>NZ_CP019510.1:0-4800000 GCF_002002885.1 Janthinobacterium sp. LM6
AGCCGTGCGTACGCTTGCGGCGAACGACGGAAGGTTGGTAAGTACGTTTCATGTTGGTCTCGCTAAAAACAAAAAAAATGCAAAATCGGGTCTGACGTCCCGTCAGTTTTTGGTGCCAATGACAATCGCGCACTTATGCCAAGGCACAAGCTGGCCAATCTCATCGCCCGCTGGAACGCGCACCAAATCTACTACGCGGAGCGATTTGCGGCCTCCGATGCTCACTGTGCCTTCGCACAGTTGCGCGCCTCAGCCACAACTCATCACCGCTCGCTACGATTTGGTACTGCGTCGTTAATCCACGCTTAGTCCATATTGTCGTTCCAAATGAATAAACACGGAATACGGGCGGGGAACCCTGAATTATTCAGCATATGCCCCCCTCTTGTCAAGGATTGCCGTGATCGCCAAGAAATTTGCGCGCCGGCCCCCATCTGCCGGCAAGGCCCCGCCACAGGCCGCGCCAGCACTGCCTGTGACGGGATAACCGGGGGATAAGTCGCCTCTTATGCACACGGCGCCCCACCCCGCCACACAAAAATAACAGCCGTGCCTGTGGATAACTTTCGCAGTCGGGAGTAGAATAGCGCGTTACGTGTGGCGAGCCCTCGCGCGACGCCGGCCTTGCAACACGGTGAACGCAGGGCAGAATCGATACGCCCTCCCACACCTTTTCACATAGACATACATGGATAATTTCTGGCAGGCCTGTTCCGCGCAGTTGGAACTGGAGCTGACACCGCAACAATTCAGTGCGTGGATCAAACCGCTTATCCCTCTCGATTACGAAGAGGGCAAGCTGCGCATTGCTGCGCCCAATCGCTTCAAGCTCGATTGGGTCAAGACCCAGTTCGCCAGCCGCATCACTGCGCTGGCCATTCAGTACTTCGAAGCGCCGACGGAAGTGCAGTTCGTGCTCGACCCGCGCCTGGCCTTGCCGAAGAAACCCGTCACCGCCAGCACCCCGGCCAGCGATCCGAACGGCGGCGCGCCCAGCGCGCGCGCCGCGGAGCCGCAGCCGAGCGTGCCGGAACTGAGCATCGGCGCCGCGCCGCGCCGCGAGCAGAGCCGCATCAACACCGACCTGACCTTCGACAGTTTTGTGACCGGCAAGGCCAACCAGCTGGCGCGCGCCGCCGCCATCCAGGTGGCGAACAATCCGGGCGTGTCGTATAACCCGCTGTTCTTCTACGGCGGCGTCGGCCTGGGTAAAACCCACTTGATCCACGCCATCGGCAACCAGGTGATGGCCGACAATCCGGGCGCGAAGATCCGCTACATCCACGCAGAACAGTACGTTCGCGACGTAGTGACCGCTTACCAGCGCAAGGGTTTCGACGACTTCAAGCATTACTATCACTCGCTCGACATGCTGCTGATCGATGATATCCAGTTCTTTGGCGGCAAGAGCCGCACGCAGGAAGAGTTTTTCTATGCGTTCGAGGCATTAATTGCCGCAAAGAAACAGATCATCATCACCTCGGATACGTATCCGAAGGAAATCACGGGCATGGACGACCGCCTGATCTCGCGCTTCGACTCGGGCCTGACGGTGGCCATCGAACCGCCGGAACTGGAAATGCGCGTGGCCATTCTGTTGAAAAAAGCCAAACAGGAAGGCGTGACCTTCTCCGACGACGTGGCCTTCTTTGTCGCCAAGCACTTGCGTTCGAACGTGCGCGAACTGGAAGGCGCGCTGCGCAAAATTCTGGCGTACTCGCGTTTCCATGGCAAAGACATCACGATTGATATCGTCAAGGAAGCCCTGAAGGACTTGCTGTCGGTGCAGAATCGCCAGATTTCCGTGGAAAACATCCAGAAAACGGTGGCCGACTTCTTCAATATCAAGGTTGCCGACATGTATTCGAAGCGCCGCCCCGCGAATATCGCCCGGCCGCGCCAGATCGCCATGTACCTGGCCAAGGAATTGACACAGAAGAGCCTGCCGGAAATCGGCGAGCTGTTCGGCGGCCGCGACCACACCACGGTGCTGCATGCCGTGCGCAAGATCGCGCTGGACCGCACCAAGAACCCGGAATGCAACCATGAATTGCATGTGCTGGAACAAACGTTAAAAGGCTAAGCGCCGCTTGGGCAAGGCTGGCTCAAAACGTGCTTTACCCTTATTATCTGGGAGAGCGCCGCAGCCGGCCTGCCGGGGCTCCCCTTGCAATGATTGTTAAATTACTACGTTAAACTTCATACCTATACATTGAGGATAAATATGCAATTGGTCAAAACCACCCGAGATACCCTTCTCCGGCCACTGCAGATCGTGAGCGGTATTGTCGAGCGTCGGCACACTATGCCGATTCTGGCCAATATCCTCATCCGCAAAGACGGTGAAAATGTCTCCTTCCTGTCGACCGACACCGAAGTGCAGATCACCACGCACGCGGAAATCGGTTCCGGCGCGGACGTCACCGGCACCACCGTGGCCGCGCGCAAGCTGCTCGACATCCTGCGCGCCCTGCCCGAATCGGGCGACGTCACGATGACCCTGCTCAACAAGCGCCTGACCGTGCAAACGGGCAAGTCGCGCTTCGCGCTGCAAACCCTGGCAGCGGAAGAGTTTCCAACCGTGCAACAAGCGGAAAGCTACAACGCGTCCGTCACCCTGCCCCAGAAAACCTTGAAGCACCTGTTCAACATGGTGCATTTCTCGATGGCGCAGCAAGACATCCGCTACTACCTGAACGGCTTGCTGCTGGTTCTGGATGGCAATAATGTCATCGCCGTGGCCACCGACGGCCACCGCCTGGCGTTTTGCCAGGTGGCTACCGAGCAGACATTTGCGCGCCAGGAAGTGATTATTCCGCGCAAAACCATCATCGAACTGCAGCGCCTGCTGGAAGAGAACGATGAGCCGGTGCAGCTGGACATCGCCGCCAACCAGGTGAAACTGACCTTTGCCGACATCGAGCTGATCTCGAAGCTGGTGGAAGGCAAGTTCCCCGACTACACGCGCGTGATTCCTAAAGGCTACAAAAACGACTTCACCATCGGCCGCGATGAACTGCTGCGCTCGCTGCAACGTGCCGCTATCATGACCAGCGACAAGTTCAAGGGCGTGCGCTGCATCATCACCCCGGGCAGCATGAAGATCAGCTCGACCAATGCGGACCAGGAAGAAGCCGTCGAAGAGCTGGAAATCGACTACGGCGGCGATTCCGTCGACATCGGCTTCAACGTGACGTATCTGCTGGACGTGCTGAACAACCTGAAATGCGAATACGTCAACATCGCGCTGGGCGACTCGAACTCGTCCGCCCTGATCTCCATCCCTGACAATGCGGACTTCAAGTACGTTGTCATGCCGATGCGCATTTAAAACAGGGGTCGGACCCGTCGGGTCCGACCCCAGCATTTCGTTGAGGTGAATGTAACGTCACCTAGAAGCCCAGTAAAAAACTGGGGTCAGACCCACCGGGTCTGACCCCGTAGTTAATTGAGAAAGCAGTCCATGTCCGAGAATCCACAAGACACCCCGATCCAGGCCAAAACGGAAGAATACGGCGCCGCCTCCATCCAGATCCTGGAAGGCCTGGAAGCCGTACGCAAACGCCCGGGCATGTACATTGGCGACACCTCGGACGGCACCGGCTTGCACCATCTGGTATTCGAAGTGCTGGACAACTCGATCGATGAATCGCTGGCCGGCCACTGCACGGAAATCCACGTCACCATCCACAGCGACAATTCGATCTCGATCACCGACAATGGCCGCGGCGTGCCGACCGGCCTGAAAATGGACGACAAGCACGATCCGAAGCGTTCGGCGGCGGAAATCGTCATGACCGAATTGCACGCAGGCGGCAAGTTCGACCAGAACTCGTATAAAGTATCGGGCGGTTTGCATGGCGTCGGTGTGTCCTGCGTCAATGGTCTGTCGAAATTGCTGAAATTGACCATCCGCCGCGATGGCAAAGTGCATCACATGGAATTCGTGCGCGGCGTGCCGCAAGACCGCCAGATCGTCATGGTCGGCGACATCGCCACCTCGCCGATCAAGGTCATCGGCGAAACGGACAAGCGCGGCACCGACGTGCATTTCTGGGCCGACGAAGAGATTTTCACGCACGTGGAATTCCACTACGAAATCCTGGCCAAGCGCATCCGCGAACTGTCCTTCCTGAACAATGGCGTCAACATCAAGCTGTCGGACCAGCGCACGGGCAAGGAAGAAGTCTTCGCCTTCGAAGGCGGCACGCGCGGCTTCGTCGAATACATCAACAAGGCCAAGTCGGTCTTGCACCCGACCATTTTCCAGGCCACGGGCGAGCGCATGTCGGACCAGAACACGAATATCTCGGTCGACGTGTCGATGCAGTGGAACGATGCCTACAATGAACAGGTGCTGTGCTTCACGAATAACATCCCGCAACGCGACGGCGGCACCCACCTGACGGGCTTGCGCGCGGCGATGACGCGCGTGATCAACAAATACATCGATGAACACGAGTTCGCCAAAAAGGCGAAAGTGGAAATCAACGGCGACGACATGCGCGAAGGCCTGACCTGCGTCCTGTCCGTGAAAGTGCCGGAACCGAAATTCTCGTCGCAGACGAAGGACAAGCTGGTGTCGTCGGAAGTACGCGGCCCCGTCGAAGAGATCGTCGCCAAGACCCTGGCAGATTACCTGCAAGAAAAACCAAACGACGCCAAGATCATTTGCGGCAAGATCGTCGAAGCGGCGCGCGCCCGCGAAGCGGCCCGCAAGGCCCGCGACTTGACGCGCCGCAAAGGCATCATGGACGGCCTGGGCCTGTCGGCCAAGCTGGCCGACTGCCAGGAAAAAGACCCCGCCCTGTGCGAACTGTACATCGTCGAGGGTGACTCGGCAGGTGGCTCGGCAAAACAGGGGCGCGACCGCAAGTTCCAGGCGATTCTGCCGCTGCGCGGTAAAGTCTTGAACGTGGAAAAAGCCCGTTTCGAGAAAATGCTGTCGTCGGAGCAGATCACCACCCTGATCGCCACGCTCGGCACCTCGATCGGACCGGACGAATTCAACGTCGAGAAACTGCGCTACCACCGCATCATCATCATGACCGATGCGGACGTCGACGGCGCCCACATCCGTACCCTGCTGCTGACCCTGTTCTACCGCCAGATGCCGCAACTGGTCGAACGCGGCCACATCTACATCGCGCAACCGCCGCTGTACAAGGTAAAGGCCGGCCGCGACGAGCGCTATCTGAAAGATGACGCCGAGGAAGCGAGCTACATGATGACCGTGGCGCTGAACACGGCCGTGCTGGTGCCGCGCGAAGGCGCGGAAGGCATTTCCGGCGAAACGCTGACGGAACTGGTGCGCAAGTTCAACCTGTCGAACACCATCATGACGCGTCTGACGCGCGTCATCGACCGCGCCGCCCTGACGGCCATCATGACGGGCGTGCAGCTGGACCTGTCGACGCTGGACCTGGCGGAAACCTCCGCCCTGGCCCTGCAGACGGCCATCAACGACAGCGCCGTGCGCGTGCATGTGCGTTCCGACGACTTGTCGGAAAAACACAAGCTGCACATCGAGCGCATGTACCACGGTAACGTCAAAGTGACGGCCATCGACGCCGACTTCGTGCAAGGCCCGGACTACGCCGTGCTGAGCAGCGGCGCCGCCACCTTCGAAGGCTTGATCGGCGAAGGCGCGTTTGTGCGCCGCGGCGAAGGCGAGCGCGTCAAGGAAATCGCCGTGGTCGACTTCCACCAGGCCATGCAATGGCTGCGCGACGAAGCCGAACGCACCGTCTCGAAACAGCGCTACAAAGGTCTGGGCGAAATGAACCCGGATCAACTGTGGGAAACAACGATGGACCCGACCGTGCGCCGCTTGTTAAAAGTGCAGATCGAAGACGCCATTGCGGCGGATCAGATCTTCACCACCTTGATGGGCGACGACGTGGAACCACGCCGCGCCTTCATCGAAAACAACGCGCTGCGTGCAGGCAATATCGACGTGTAAGCCAGCTTCCCTGGTTTGCGTGACAGCCAAGGCGGCCCTCTTCAGGGCCGCTTTTTTTATGCCTGTCAGAATCCTGCCGTCCTATTGACATACTTGCTTTAAGCAAGCAATAATCTGCCATAAGCAAGTAAATGGAGGTATCACATGCAGGCGGAGCAACTCGGCGAACGCACGGAGATCGTGCGTCGTTTTAATCGTTTCTATACGCGCCAGATTGGCGTGCTGCATGAACACTTGCTGGACAGCGCATTTTCTCTGACGGAGGTGCGCATCCTGTATGAATTGGCGCACCGGGAGCAACTGACCAGCGCGGACCTGTGCCGCGAGCTGGGCTTGAACGCAGGGTATCTGAGCCGGGTCATTGCCGGGTTCGAAAAGCAGGGGCTGATCGCGAAGACGCGCTCGCCGACGGATGCGCGCGCGGCGCAATTGCAGCTGACCGAACAGGGACAGCACACCCTCGCGCCCCTGGTCGAGGCATCGCGGCGCGAAGTGGCGGCCATGCTGGAACGCTTGCCGCCAACGGCGCAGCAGGAGCTGGTCGCCGCCATGGAGCAAATCCAGGGTTTGCTGGGGGAGCCATCGCCCAGCTCATCGCCCAGCTATATCCTGCGCAATCCGCAGCCGGGCGACATGGGCTGGATCATCCACCGGCAAGCCGTGCTGTATGCGCAGGAATATGGCTGGAACAATGAATACGAGGCGCTCGTTGCCGACATCCTCGCCAAGTTCGTGCGGGAATTCAATCCTGCCCGTGAGCGCTGCTGGATCGCCGAGAAGGACGGCAAGGTGATCGGTTCGGTCTTCATCGTGCGCCAGGACGACACGACGGCCAAGCTGCGCCTGCTGTATGTCGATCCCTGCGCGCGGGGCCTGGGCATCGGCAGCCGTCTGGTCGACGAGTGCCTGCGCTTCAGCCGCCAGGTCGGCTACACGAACATGGTGTTGTGGACCAACAGCATCCTCACCGATGCGCGCCGCATCTACGACAGGGCCGGCTTCCAGTTGGTCGAGGAAGAGACGCATCACAGCTTTGGCAAGGAATTGATCGGCCAGGTGCTGGCGCGCGAGCTGTGACGCTTACTGTGGCGGCGGCAGGACACTGGCCGCCGTTTTCCTCGCCCCAGTCACCATTTCCCCCAAGAAACCAGTACACTAGTTCCTGAGCGCAACTAATTTTGTGCGCGCGCCATGCCGCCTGCCGTTGCCGGGAGGCGTCCCTGCCGCAAGGCGTGTTGTCTCTGGACAAATGCAATGTTCACTTCGCGCAGCCTGTCTCCTGCCTTCTATTACCTGTTCTTTTCAGGAGAACGGGAGCAGCAGCAGCGCTTTTTCAAGGAACTGCATTTCATTTCGATAGCTATCCTGACGTTTGGCCTGGCTTGCTGGCTGGTCACGTTCAGCCTGACTTTGCCGCGCGCTTCGCTCGATCATGCGCAGGCGGCGCTGGGCTTGACGGGCATGCTGGTCGGGCTGCTGCTGACCGTGTATGCGAAGTCCTTGCAGGCCATCATCGCCAGCGGCACCATCAGCGTGCTGTTCATCGCTTTCAGCTTTCGCGTGCTGATGCTGGGCACGGAAGATCCCGCTTTCTGGGTCTTACCGCTGGGCGTGATGATCACCCTGACGACGGCGCCCATCTTCAGCGGCATCGCGTATTACCTGGGCGTATCGCTGTGCGTGTGGGCCATCCTGGGGCTGGGGCAATTTCCCGTGCATGCGGGCCAGGCCGACCAGCATTGGCCCGTGCTGGCCGTCACCATCAGCGTGATCATCGGCCTGGCGCTGAATATCTATTTTCTCGTCTTGCGCATCCACAACTACCGCGCCCAGCGCGAGCTGGCGACGATGGCCTACAAGGATGGCTTGACCGGGCTCAACAACCGACGCATGTTTACGCAAAGCGCCCGCACCTTGCAGCGCACGGCGCATACGCCCGCGTATTTCCTGATGATCGACATCGACGACTTCAAGCAGATCAACGACGTGTACGGCCATGACGTGGGCGACGAAGTGCTGAAAAAGATCGCCGAGGTGATCGGTGAACTGTCGGGCGAGCACCTGTGCGGCCGCCTGGGCGGCGAGGAGTTCGCCGTCATTTACCTGGGTGAAAAGAACGCCGCCTGCGCCTTTGCCGCGCAGCTGGTCGACAGCGTCGAGGCGGCTTTCGTGCCGGAGCGCAAGGTATCCGTCAGCATCGGCATGGCGGAACTGATCAAGGAGGCCGACTTGTCGCACAGCTACCGGCGCGCCGATGAATCCTTGTACCAGGCCAAGAAAAGCGGCAAAAACCGCTACGTGCTCAACGCCGCCTGAACGCCGCCGTCCGGCGTGGCATCAAGCAGCGCCAGCAAGGCTTGCGGCGCAATCTTCCACGGGTCGCGCCGCTCGGGGTCCACCTCATACCAGCTGTCCTGGCCACCGATCTTGAGGATGGTCAAGGCAATGTCCTTGCTCTCGAAGAAGGCCAGCATGCGGCGGATCAAACGGCTCACCCTGGCGTGGTCTTCCTGGTACAAAGAACAGGTATAGAAGCAGCCCTTTTCTCCCATGCGCAACATCCTGGCCGCGCCGAGGCGCGATTGGAGCACGTACTTGTGCAAGAACTCGATCACTTCCTCATCGTCGACGGGAATACTGCAGGAAATGGTGATTTTGGCCATGACAATGGGGGACAGTGATTCAATAGCCAAGCTTAGCAGAAAGCGTTTCATTCCTGAAATGCTAAGATCGCGGCCCGCGCATGCCGGCAAGCCCTTCGGCATGGCGTCTCGACAAGGATTGCCATTGAATACCCCCGGAAAAATCACTGTTCGCATGCTGTCGCTGTGCGCCGCCCTGTGCCTGCCGCTGTCCAGCATGGCGCAAGCCATTCCCGCCGAGGATGCCGCCTTCGTGGCCGCCACCGTGCCCGTGCCGTCGCCGCCGCTGCGCCTGAGCGCGCATCCCGAAATCCGCGCCGACGTCTTGAAACTGCTGGGCTACGCGCGCGGCAGCTATACGCAGGGCAACACCCTGATCGCGCGCCAGGTGCTCGACAGCATGCAGTCGCTTGACGACATCACGCGCACCATGCTGCCCGACGGGCGCTCCGTGCTGGCCTCCATCGATGCCGGCACGCACGGTGCATGGCGCGCCGCCATGCTGTTCGATCCGCAACGCAAGCTGCTGGCCCTGGGCCTCGTCAACGGCCATTGCCGGGCCGCCATCGGCGACGCCGCCCCCGCCTGCCTGCCGTCCACGCACGCCGTGCTGACGGTGTTCCTGCCACCGGGAGCAGAGGACGAGATGGCCGCGCCGCTGCTCGTCTGGGCGCGGCAGTTGCCGGCCATGCTGGCACAGGCAGCGCCGGAACAGCGGCAAAGCATTGCTGCGGTGGAATACATCACGACGCGCCCCGGCCAGCCCGGCTGGGAGCCGCGCGACGTGCCGCCCGGCTTTCCCGCCAGCTTGCTGCACCTGCTGTTGCCGAATGCGGAGCTCAACAGCAGTTCCAGCGGCGGCAAGCTCATCGCGCCGGCGGGCCTGGCCGGTTTACCCATGCGCACGCCCAAGGAAGCGGCCGAGGCCGGCGACGCGCCCCTGCCCGATGCCAGCATCACCCTGCGCAGCTATGCCGATTTCCACTGGGTGCTCAACACCTACGCCAAGCTGGCCAAGGGCGCGCAAGTGAAGGGCCATGACGACAAGGTCGTGTTCACGGGCAACGATGCGAGCGGCCGCTATACGGTCACCTTGCGCGAACCCAACAAGGACGATGGCGTCTTCATCACCGTCGCCAGCTGGCGGCCCCAATAAGCGGGGGGAGAACCGGGAAAGCATTGCTATTACGCACAAGGGCATGGCATTTTGGCATTTTGCGGTATGATTTCCGGCCGTGCGGCGCGGCCCGGTCCCTGCCTTGCCCACCCTGCCCTTCAAGCCAGTCACGCTTGCGTCGCATCCTGCCCTAAGGAGTCATATGTTCGGTTTTAACTTGCGCGTTGCCAAGATGGTGTGGACGGCTTTCCTCATCGCCTTCCTGCTCTTTCTTACCTACAAGGTTTCGTCGACCCTGATCGTCGTGGTCTTTGCCATTTTCTTCAGCTACCTCGTGTATCCGCTGATCGGCCTGCTCGAACGCCATGGCCCGAAACGCTTGCCGCGCACGGCCAATATCGGCATCGTCTTCCTGGTGGTGATCTTGCTGGTGGCGGTGCTGGGCTCCATCTTTGGCGCCCGCATCGAGGAAGAGGCGATCAAGCTCAGCGATCAATTGCCGACCTTGCTCAAAGGCAACAACTTTGCCGAGCGCATTCCTTTGCCGGAATTCATGGAACCGTTGCGCGCGCGCCTGCTGTCATTCATGCAGACGCAGCTGAGCAGCGGTACGGGACAAGCCATGCCGCTGGCGAAGGAATTGGGCTTGACCGTCATGCATGCGGCCAGCAACCTGATCTATCTGGTGCTGGTGCCCGTGCTGAGCTTTTTGCTGATCAAGGAAGGACCGGACATGCGCGACGGCTTGCTGTCCCTGCTGAACCGTCCCAACAAGAAACTCTGGGGCGCCATCATCGACGACCTCGACATCTTGCTGTCGCGCTATGTGCGCGCCCTGCTGCTGTTGTCGATCGCCACCTTTGTGTCCTACAGCATCGCCTTTTCTCTGATGGGCGTTCCGTACAGCCTGCTGCTGGCCGGCGCCGCCGCCTTGCTGGAATTCATCCCGTTTGCCGGCCCGCTGGCGGCCGCCGTCATCGCCGTGGTCGTGGCCGGTTTCAGCGGCTTCGAGCACGTGTTCTGGCTGATCGGCTTTATCGCCGCCTACCGCTTGTTCCAGGATTACGTCGTCAACCCGTACCTGATGAGCGAAGGCGTGGAAGTGAGCCCGCTGATGGTGATCGTCGGCTTGCTGGCCGGCGACCAGCTGGGGGGCGTGGTGGGCATCTTCCTGTCCGTGCCCGTGATGGCGGCCATCAAGATCATCTTCGTGCGCGCCCGGGCGGCGCTGCAAGCGCGCCATGATGCACTGGAGAAAGCGGAACAGGCGGCAGAGGAAGCGCGCGCCCAGGCCCTGGCCGAGGCGGCGCGATTGCAGGAACAGGGCAGCAAAGTTGCCCTGGAAGCGCAGTAACTTAAAACTCTTCCCACTCGCCGCTGTTATCCGCGGCAGGCTTGGCCGGGCGCGGTTTCGCCGCAGCGGCAGGTGCAGCAGCGGCACCGGCCGGCGCCAGGCGCAGCGCCGGGCGTTTCAAGGCCGTGCTGGCGGCAGCCGCGACAGGCTTGCGCAAGGCAGGCTTGGCCGCTGCCGGACCGCTATGGTTGGCGTCGAGCTTGAAAATGCTGACCATTTCGGCCAGCGCCGCCGCCTGTTCCTGCATCGACTCCGAGGCCGCCGCCGCTTCTTCCACCAGCGCCGCATTCTGTTGCGTCACGGTATCCATTTCCGCCACGGCTTGATTGATCTGGCCGATGCCCAGTTCCTGCTCGCGGCCGGCGGCGCTGATTTCGCCCATGATGTCCGTCACGCGGCGGATGCTGGAGACGATTTCATCCATCGTCGTGCCCGTCTGGCTGACGAGCGCGCTGCCCGCGCCCACGTTCTGCACCGACGCTTCGATGAGCACCTTGATATCCTTGGCGGCGCTGGCCGAGCGGTGCGCCAGGTTGCGCACTTCCGTGGCGACGACAGCAAAGCCACGGCCTTGCTCGCCGGCACGGGCCGCTTCCACGGCCGCGTTCAGGGCCAAAATATTCGTCTGGAAGGCGATACCGTCGATCACGCCGATGATGTCGGCGATCTTTTTCGACGATTCGCTGATGGTGCCCATGGTATCGACCACCTGCGCCACCAGTGCGCCACCCTTGACGGCCACGTCCGATGCGGAAACGGCCAGCTGATTCGCCTGGCGCGCATTGTCGGAATTCTGCTTGACGGTCGAGGTCAGCTCTTCCAGCGAGGAGGCCGTTTCTTCCAGACTCGACGCCTGCTGCTCCGTGCGGCTCGACAAATCAAGGTTGCCCGAGGCGATTTCATTGCTGGCCGTGGCGATGGCGCCGCTGCCGTCGCGCACGCCGCGCACGGTGTTCGACAGGCGCTCCTGCATTTTCTGCAAGCCCGTCAGCAAGGCGCCCATCTCGTCGTTGCGCGTGATGACGATGTCGTTGGCCAGGTTGCCGTCGGAAATGGCGCCGAAATGGCGCAGGGCCTGGTCCAGCGGATTAAAGATGGCGCGCAGCAGCAAGAAGCTGGAAATAATCGTCAGCAAGGCGCCGACGATCATGCCGCCGATGGCCATGGCCACCTGGGTGCGGAAGCTGGACTGGCTTTCCGCGTACATCCTGGCGGCCGAAGTGGCCTGGTATTGCGTCAAGGTTTCAGCGGCCTGGTCCAGGGTGCGGTACAGCGGCGTCAGCCCCGACATCATCAAACCGTCCGCTTGTGCAACGTTGCCTTCACGCAAAGCCTTGCTCATGACCAACAAGCCGTTGCTCATGTAGTCGCTGCGCTTCTTGTCCATATCGTCGGACAGGCGCTTTTCGTCCGTGCTTTGCGGCAAGGCCAGGTACACCTTCCAGGACTTGTTGGACGCTTCCATGAATTGTTCCGCGCGCGCCAGGGTGTCCTTGGCATCGGCCGCTTCGGGGTGCACCATCACGCGGTCCATCGTAAACCGGGCGCGGCCCAGGGCAATTTGCGATTCGCCGATCGCTTGCGTCGATGCCAGCTGATTGCTGTAGACCTCGTTGAGGCTGTTGTTGGCCGATTTCAGGCTGATGATACTCATGGCGCCCAGTACGGCGATCAGCAAGCCCAGCACACTCATGGTGGCGATCAGGCGCATTTTTATTGTTATGTTCGACAACATGCAGTTTCCTTGGTAAGGGCGCAACCATGCCTGCGCATGCCGGACGAGATAGCGGCAAACGCCAGATGGGCGGGTCACGTGAATTGTTCAGGACAGGTCGATACGGCGTGTGCGGCAGCAGGGGGGAAGGCGGCCAGCGCATATCGTCAGGAGTGCAATACGGGGCAACGAGGTCGAGGTTTCCTGTACTTTTAATTTCCTGACTGCAAGATACAGGGAAAGATTACTAGTAGCAACATCCAGTATGGATTTTCACGATTTGTAACAAGTGGATGATGTTTTTTGCGCAGAACTGGCATTCCGCTGTCGTGCGCGGTCGCGGCGGAATGCCATTTATGCTAATCAACAAGTTAATACATGGTTTCTTCGATCAGCTGGCCATCGTCGCGGAAATACTGGAAGCGGCCCGTTTTCCTGCCCATGTCGTAGGCGCCGATCTGCTTCGGTTTTCCGTTCTGGAAATTCTCGATGTTGACGCCATGCAACACGCCCTGGTGCCAGTTGCGGTGAAATTGCGGCAATTCGCCATCGGGATAAAACAGGGTTTCCGCGCCATCGCGCTTGCCGTCGACAAACGAACCCTGGTAACGCCGCTTGCCATCCGGATAAAAACTTTCCATCGGCCCTTCGAGCTTACCAAGAAGATAATGTTCGACCAGCTGCAGCTGGCCATCGGCCGCGTATTGCTCCAGCTTGCCTTCCGGTTTGCCATCGAGCATGGTCAGCACTTGCCAGCCGCCGTCCGGCGTCGATTTCTTCCATGGCCCCTGTTTGACATCATCGACATAGTTGCCGCCACCGCCAGGTTCCACCCACTGGCCCTGCTTCTTGCCGTTCACATAGTTGCCCTGCCATTGCACCACACCATCAATGCGGCGCTCGCTGGGACCGTCCAGGCGGTCTTTCACGAAATGGTCGTAACCGGTGAAGCTGTGCATGTCCGCTTCGCGCCATTCGGCCACGCCAGGGCTCACTTCCCAACGGCCCGTGCGCTGGCCACGCTGCATCTGGCCCGTCGTCGTTTCATCGCCGCTTTCATACGTCCATGGCCCCTCGGCCTTGTCGTCGACAAAGGCGCCAGACGAGCGGATGGTGTTCGGCTCTTCGTAGTGCCATACGCCGGTACGCTTGCCCTGCGCATACAAGCCGCGGGCAAACACGCTGCCCACGCAGCAATTGACGTCGTATTCAATGAACAGTCCATCCTGGCTGGCGGCAAAGCGCTGCGGCTGCGTTTCCCAGGTGATCCACTTGACGTGATAACTGGGCACGCGCCCCCCTTGCCAGCCCTTGCCCAGCAGATAGGTCACCGTGAGGAAATGACCATCCTTCTCCTGGAAAGTTTTTTTATAGGCAAACGCGGGCTTATCGGCCGGCTTGCCGGGCAATAACTCGCCATCGATATTGAAATAGCCGACCAGGGTGCCGTGCGCATGCTCGATGGCGTCGAACTCGGCCACGCCCGTGGGCGCGTAATCGATGCTGTAGTCGATCAGCTGCAAACGGGCCAGCGCGGCGCGCACCTGCGTCTCGTCCATGGTCTTGGCGCCGCGCACGAGGGCGTCCAGCGCAGGCTGCAAGGCCGGCACCTTGAACATCTTGCCGCCGCTGCGCTCGTAGCGGTAGGCATGCAAGCCATAAGCACTCCCATTGCGGCTGAGCACGAACGTCGTTTCGCCTTCGCTGTCGAGGTCAAGCTGGAACACGGCCGCGATGCTGGCCTTGCCATACTTGTCCAGGTTCATGCGCTTGTCGCTGATGCCATTGCACTGGCAATAGTAGCCGTTGACTTCGCCGTTTTCCCGCAGGAAAGCCAGCACCACGCCGCCGTCGCGGCGCTCGACAACCTTGGCGGTGGCCATGGGGACGCCTTCATAGAAACGCGCCGCCTGCGCCGGTGCCAGAGTAGCGAACGCCAGCAGCGCCGCCATCGTGCTCATCCAAAATGTTTGCCGCATGTCAACTCCACTGCCGAAAAACCGCCATTATGCATGGCCGTTCAGGCAAGACCGGACACGCGAGGACGCCGGCGCCACAGCGGCCGCTGCACCGTCTGCGCCAGCAGCACGCCCAGCAGCGAAATGCCGCCGCCGACCAGGTGATATATATGCATGCTTTCGTGCAGCCAGACGATGGCCAGCAAGGCCGTCAGCAAAGGCAGCAGGTTGACGTAAATGCTGCAGCGGTTCGGCCCCAGCAGTTTCACGCCTTCGATCCACAGGTAGGACAGCACGATGGACGAACCGATGCCCGCATAGCCGATCAGCGGCAAGGTGGTGGCATCGAGCCTGGCGCTGCCGGGCGGCAACAGCAAGAAAAACGGCAGCATGCAGGCCAGAGCCGCGAGCGCCTGGCAATAGATGGCTTGCCAGGCGGGAATGGATAAACGCCAGCGGCGCAGCAGCACGCCGTACAAAGCGAAGATCAGGCAAGCCAGCAGCATCAGCGCATCGCCCGCATGCACGCCCTGCTGCAGCAAGGCCAGCACGTCGCCGCGCCCGACCAGGTACAGCAAGCCGCCAAACGACAGCACGCCGCCGGCCGCCATGCCGACAGTCAATCGCTCGCCCAGCAGCAGCACGCTGAGCAGGGCCGTCATCAGGGGCGCCAGCGCCGTGACGATGGCCATGTTCGTCGCCGTCGTCGATTCGGCGGCGCGGTAGGACAGGCTCTGGAACAGCGCCATCGACATCACGCCGCACAGGGCCAGCTGCCACCACTGGCGGCGCAGCGCATGACGGTTGCGCCACAGGGGACGGGCGATAAACGGCGTCATCACCAGCAAGACCAGCACCAGGCGGTAAAAAGTGATGGCCGTGGGGGCGATGCTGGACGCGGCCAGCTTCGAGACGACGACGTTGCCGGCCCACAGCAGCATGGCCAGGAACGGATACAGATAGGCGCGCACAGGCATGTGTCACTCCAGGAATAGTTGCGGGGAACCATCATGCCGCAGGCGCACCCCGCTTTCTCGCGCTAAGATGTCCACACCTATCGCAAAACTGACCTTCATATGGATTGTTCCTCGCCCGCCTTTCAGGAATTGCTGCCCGTCACAGCGCGCGCCATGGCGCTGGCCGTCGACTATGCGCATGGCCACGTGATTTCCGTGCACCGCCACACGCATGCGCAATTGCTGTACGCCATCGAGGGCGTGATGACCATCGAGGCGCAGGGCGGGCGCTGGGTGGTGCCGCCCACGCGCGGCGTGTGGCTGCAGCCCGGCATCGCGCACCAGGTGCGCATGAGCGGCGCCGTGAAAATGCGCACGGTGTTCGTCGACTGCGCCCATTCCCCGCTGCTGCCGCGCCACAGCTGCGTGCTCGACATCAGCCCCCTGCTGCGGCAACTGATCGTGGCGGCCGTCGACATCGCGCCCGATTTCACGGAAGGCAGCCGCGACTGGCATCTGCTGCAATTGCTGTTGCACGAACTCGACAGCCTGCCCGTGCTGCCCCTGTATCTGCCGCTGCCCGTGGATGCGCGCCTGCGCAGCATTTGCGCGCGGCTGATGGAGCAGCCGGGCGAACAGCAGACGGTGGCGCACTGGGCGCAGGAACTGGCGATCACCGAGCGCAGCCTGCACCGCTTGTTCCAGAAACAGACGGGCATGCGCTTTGGCCAGTGGCGCCAGCAGGCGCGCCTGCTGCGGGCGCTGGAACAATTGGCGCACGGCAGCAAGGTCATCGACGTGGCCATGGACAATGGCTACACGAGCCAAAGCGCGTTCACCGCCATGTTCAGGAAGCACTTCGGCACCACGCCGACGGCGTTTTACCAGGCAAAAGTCATCGCAGCGTAAAAAAAATGCTGCTATGCATCAATAATCATGGGCGATCGCCGCCGCTCTTGTTATCATCGCAAGCCTTATCGCACCGCGCCCATCCTGGCAGCGGTGTTGACCTCAATCACACCACCATGACACAGAATTTCTTCCAGACTTTTATCCTGCTCTTGCTCGTCACCGATCCGTTCGGCAACGTTTCCCTGTTCGTCAATGCCCTCAAGCGTGTGCCGGTCGAGCGGCGCTGGAAAGTCGTGGTGCGCGAGTGCATGATCGCCTTCGGCATCTTGCTGCTGTTCATGTTCTTCGGCCGCCATTTCCTGAACGCCTTGCAATTGTCGGAAGTGGCGCTGCGCATCGGCGGCGGCGTGATCCTGTTCCTGATCGCCATGCGCATGGTGTTTCCGCAGCCCAACGCGGGCAATAGCGACCACGAGATGGGCGGCGAGCCGTTCATCGTGCCGCTGGCCATCCCCGCGCTGGCCGGTCCGTCGGCCCTGGCGACCGTCTTGCTGTTTTCCTCGCATGAAATGAACGACGTCATCGCCCACGTGGCGGGCTTGACGGCCGTGGCCGCCGTCTGGCTGGCCGTCTTCCTGTGTGCCGAACGCTTGCAGCGGGCGCTCGGTCCAAGGGTCATGACGGCGTTTGAACGCCTGATGGGCTTGATCCTGACGGCGATGGCCATTGAAATGTTGCTCGCCGGCATACGCGCATTCCTGAAGTCCGTTTAATATTGTCATTCATCCACTGAAGGAGTCCAGCATGAGCCGTTGCGCCCACCTTTGCCTGATGGCCGATTACAACCAGTGGATGAATGCCAAGGTCTACGCGGCGGCGGCCAGCCTGCCCCCCGAAGAGCTCAGCCGCGAACGGGGCGCCTTTTTCGGTTCCCTGCTGGCCACCCTGAACCACGTGATGGTGGGCGACACCCTGTGGCTGCAGCGCTATGCGAAGCATCCGGCCGGCTTCCCCCTGCTCGACCCCATCCGCGCCATCACGCCGCCCGCGTCGCTCACGCACCCGCTGTTCGCGGCCGAAGATTTTGCCGCCATGCACGCGCACCGGCAATGGCTGGACCAGCTCATCGTCGACTGGACCGCCTCCATCCGCGAAGAAGACCTCGACCATTTGCTCGATTACCGCAACAGCAAGGGGCCGAACCGGCGCGAGTTTTTCAGCCTGCTCATGCATTTCTTCAATCACCAGACCCATCACCGGGGCCAGGCCAGCACCCTGCTGTCGCAGGCGGGCGTGGACATCGGCGACACGGATCTACTGTTTCGCATCCCCAACCATATCGAGGACTGACACGGGGCGATAGCGCCACGCCTTGAGCAAGATCAAGCCCAGCGCCAGCGCACCGAACAGCCCGCCGCAAGCCAGCGCCCCCTGCATGCCGTAGCGGGCGATGGCCACGCCGCCCGCCAGCGCGCCCACCGTCACGCCCAGGTTGATGGCGGCGATATACACGCCGATGGCGAACGCGGGCGCCTCGCGTGCTTCGCTGCTGAGCCATACTTGCGTCACGATCAGCCCGCTCGTATGCGCGGCGCCCCAAAACAGCAGCAACACGGCCAGCGCCGCCCAGCCGATGCCGCCGCCCGCATATTCATACAGCAGCCAGTACGCCAGCCCCAGCAGCACGGGCTGCAGCAAGACCGTGCGCAGCACGTGCGTGCCCAGCTGGCGCCCCGCGAACAGATTGCCCGCCACGCCGCCCACGCCAAACACCACCAGCGCCAGCCCCGTCTGCCGCGCCGACAAGCCCGCCACCTGCTGCAGGTAAGCGGCCGCATACGCATACACGGCAAACATGGCGGCAAACACCAGCACGGCGGCGGCGATGGTGAACCACAGGGCGGGTTTGCGCAGCACGGCCAGCTGGCGGCCATACGCCAACGGCGCCTCGCGCGGCGTGTCCGGCAAGAACAGGTACAAACCCAGCGCCGCCAGCGCATTGACGAGGGCGCAGGCAAGGAACGATGCCTCATAGCCATACTGCGCGGCGATCCAGGTGGTGAGCGGAATGCCCAGCACCATGCCCATGCTGGTGCCCGTGAATGCATGCGCGCCGGCCCGCGCCGCCTCGCGGGGCGGATACAGTGCGGCGGCGGCCACCATGGCCAGCGAGAAATACACGGGGTGGAACAGGGCCGGCACGATGCGCAGCGCCAGCAGCAGTTCGAAGCGCGGTGCATAGGCGGATGCCACGCTGGCCAGCGCGAACACGAGCAGGGAAACGATCAGCACGTTCTTGCGGCGCCAGCGCGTGGCCAGCAGCACGAGGAAGGGGCCGCCCACGGCGATCACCAGGGCGAACAGGCTCACCAGCGAGCCCGCCTGCGCGGCCGTCACGGCGTAGCGCCGCATAATCATCGGCAAGATGCCCACCACGCCAAACTCGATGCAATACACGCCGAACAGACCCAGCGCGAGGAAGACGATGGGATGCGGGCGTGTCATGGCGTTTCCTTCGCGCCAGCTTCCTTGTTGCCATAAATCGCCTGGCACAGTTGCGTGACGAACGGTCCCGCCATGCCCTCCAGCGCCGTATTCGTGAACGCCACCACGGAGAGTTCTTGCGCGGGGTCAACAAACCACGAGTGGCCATACGTGCCGCCCATGCGCCAGCTGCCCACGGATTCCGGCGTGGCGGCGGCAAGCGGGTCCGTCAATACCGTAAAACCCAGGCCGAAGCCCCGTCCCGGCCAGAACGGCAAATCAAAACCGCCCGTCTGGTTTGCTCCCATCTGGCGCGCCAGCGCCGGCGGCAGCAGCGGCGCGCCGCCCAGTCTCAGGGTTTCCAGCAGGCGCATGAAGTCGGGGGCGGAACCGAGCATGCCGGCGCCGCCGGACGGGTAGGCGTGCGCGTCGAGCACGCGGGCCGGAGATAACACGAACCCGGCCATGCCGTCGAGAAACGGCAGATGATCTTCCCCCGCGTCGAGCAAACGGCGCGGCCGGGATTCTCCCGCTGCGCGGTCCGCATAGGCGACGGCCAGGCGCGCCGCGTCCGTGCTGATAAAACCCGTGTCGCGCATGGCCAGCGGCCCCGTCACCAGCTGTGCCACGGCCTGCGCCAGCGGCAAACCCGTCACCGCTTCGATCACGGCGCCCAGCACGTCGGTGGCGATCGAATACGCCCAGCGCTCGCCCGGTGCAAACGCGAGCGGCACCGTGGCCAGGCGGCGCAGGTTGTCTTCCAGTGAAATACGGGACGCATCCATGCCGTCCGACACCCCCGCCCGCGCATAGGCGCCGCCCGGCGGCTGGAAAAAGCCGTAGTCGAGCCCGGCCGTATGCGTGAGCAAGTGGCGCACGGTCATCGCCGCCACGGCGCCGTCCGGCTGGCGCGGCGTGAAATACGGCAGCCAGCGCGCCACCAGGTCGTCCAGGCCCAGACGGTTCTGTCCCACCAGCGCCAGCGCGGCCGTGGAGACGATGGGTTTGCTGACGGACGCCAGGCGGAAGACGGCGTCTTCCACCATGGGCGTGCCCGCCTCGCGGTCCAGGTGGCCGGCGGCGCGGCGATAGATTTCCTGGCCAAGCTGGCGCACGAGCACCACGGCGCCCGCCAGGCGCTGCTGTTCCAGCACGGCATCGAGCAAGGGATCGATACGGGCGGACAAGGCCGCGGGAGAGAAGTTGTACATCATGGCGTAGCCTTTCAAATGATCAGGCAGCCAAGGTAAGGCAAGCGCAATCAAAGAAAAACAGGCTATAGTTTCAGTCTGTGCGGACGTTGGCATCCGCAATCAAGGAGAAAGCACATGGACAACCTGGCGGGATTCACGGCCTTCGTGCAGGCGGCGGAGCTGCGCAGTTTCGTGGCGGCGGGCCGGGTGCTGGGCATTTCCGCCTCGGCCGTGGGCAAGAGCATCGCGCGGCTGGAAGAACGGCTGGGCGTGCGCCTGTTTCACCGCAGCACGCGCAGCATCGCGCTGACGAGCGAGGGCACCGTGTTTCTCGAACGCTGCCGGCGCATCCTAGGCGAGATCGAAGCGGCCGAGCAGGAATTATCCAGCAGCAAAAGCGCACCGCAAGGCCGCCTGCGCGTCAGCCTGCCGCTGGTGGGCAGCCTGCTCAATCCCGTGCTGGCCGCGTTCGCGCGCGCCTATCCGCTGGTGGAGCTCGACCTCGATTTCAGCGACCGCCGGGTCGACGTCATCGAAGAAGGCTACGACGCCGTCGTGCGCGCGGGCGAAAGTGCCGACAGCCGTTTGATGAGCCGCCAGCTGGGCCAGTTCCAGCTGCAACTGGTGGCCGCGCCTGCCTACCTGGCGCAGCACGGCACGCCCGCGCTGCCGGCCGACCTGGCCCGCCACACTTGCCTGCTGTACAAGTTTCCCAGCAGCGGCAAAGTCGAGGCCTGGCCCTTGCCCGAGTGGCCTGCCTTGCACGCGGCCGGCTTGCCGACTGTGCTCAACTGCAACAATGTCGACACCCTGCTGCACTTTGCCGAAAGCGGCCTGGGCATCGCCGCCCTGCCCGACTTTGCCGTGCGCGCGGCGCTCGCTAGCGGCCGCTTGCAGCCGGTACTGGACACGCACCGCCGGCACGACGGGGCCTTTCGCATCCTGTGGCCCAGCAGCCGCCACCTGACGCCGAAACTGCGCGCCTTCATCGATTTCCTGGCCACGCACGTGTTTCCGGAAAGCTGAGTCCGCGTCCGGCGCCGCGCTCGTTGTTTCCACACGACAACTTATTTAATTTGCTACCAATTTTTAAACTTTTCGGGGACTTGATACAAGTTTTTGTATTGCAGTGCGGAATTTTGAGGAACAATTACAGGCTGGTCGCCCTTACGTATAAACCCGTAGCCCTGGCCTGTCGACGTTTTCCTTCACTTCCGCAACACGAAAGCAATCATGTCACTCACACAATTCAAAATCGGCACCCGGCTCGGGATCGGGTTTGCTGTCGTCCTCGGCCTGCTGGTGGCCGTCTTGCTCGTCGGCCTGTATTCCATGGGGCAACTGAGCGCGCGCACGCACGACATCGTGGCCGACAAGAACGTCAAGATGGCGGCCGCCAATACCATGAGCGACAACGTGCGCAACATTACTCTGGCAATCACCAGCATTGTGGTGGCGCCGACGGAAGCGCTGGTGCAGGCGGAACTGGCCAAGATCGGCGAAGCGCGCAAGAAATACGGCGCCGCCAAGGAAACCTTGCAAAAGAAGATTTCGACGGACAAGGAAACGGCGCTGATGGCCGAACTGGACGCGGCCCTGAAATCGGGCGCGCCGCTGAACAACAAGGTCATCGAGCTGCGCAATGCGGGCCAGACGGAAGAGGCGATCGCCTTTTTGACGCAGCAGGCGGCACCGAGCCTGAAGATCGTGCTGGGCGCGCTCGACAGCCTGGTCGCCTATGAAGCGCAGCAGGCGGCGCAGGCGGCGACGGACGCCGAAACGCTGAGCACGAGCGCGCGCGCTTCCATGATTGCCTTGGGCAGCGTGGCCGTGCTGCTGGGCGCCTTCGTTGCCTGGATCATCACGCGCTCGATCACCCAGCCCATCAATGCGGCCGTCAGCGTGGCCGAAACCGTGGCCTCGGGCGACTTGTCGTCGCACATCGTCGTCAATTCCAGCGATGAAACGGGCCGCCTGCTGGGCGCCCTGAAAGCCATGAACACCAGCTTGCTGGGCGTGGTGGCGCAAGTGCGTCACGGCACGGAGGCGATTTCCACGGCGTCGAGCGAAATTGCCGCAGGCAACCTCGACCTGTCGTCCCGCACGGAAGAGCAAGCCAGTTCGCTGGAAGAAACGGCGTCGGCCATGGAAGAGCTGACCTCGACCGTGAAACAGAACGCGGACAATGCGCGCCAGGCGAACCAGCTGGCGAAAAGCGCGTCGGAAGTGGCCGTGCGCGGCGGCAGCATCGTTTCGCAAGTGGTCGACACCATGGGCACCATCAATGCATCGTCGCGCAAGATCGTCGACATCATCGGCGTCATCGACGGCATCGCCTTCCAGACGAACATCCTGGCCCTGAACGCGGCCGTGGAAGCGGCGCGCGCGGGCGAACAGGGCCGCGGCTTCGCCGTCGTCGCCACCGAGGTACGCAACCTGGCGCACCGTTCAGCCTCGGCCGCCAAGGAAATCAAGGAACTGATCGCCGCCTCGGTCGCCAACGTGGACACGGGTTCGCGCCTCGTCAATGAAGCGGGCCAGACCATGGGCGACATCGTCGACAGCATCGTGCGCGTGACCGACATCATGGGCGAAATCACTTCCGCCACGCACGAGCAGACCATCGGCATCGAACAGATCAACATGGCCATTGCCCAGATGGATGAAGTGACGCAGCAAAACGCGGCCCTGGTGGAAGAGGCGGCTGCCGCTTCGCAAAGCATGCAGGAACAAGCGGGCGAGCTGGCGCACGTGGTGGGATTCTTTAAAACCGGCAACCATGCCGCCAGCGCACCCAAGCTGACGCCGGTACGCGCCGCAGCGGCACCAGCCGCGGCGAAAATCGCGCCCCCCGCGGCCCGGCCCGCGCCTGCGCGCAAGGCCATCGCGGCCGCGCCGGCACGCCGCGGCAATGCCGGCGCCGAGAGCGAATGGGAAGAGTTTTAACCAATAGCAACATCCTCCCCACGGGAAAGCCAGGCAGGAAGTTGCTGCCTGGCTTTTTTTCGTCCGCAATCGCCACTTTTTTTGCGGCAAAGCCCGCGCAATAGACAAAAGTGCAAAACGTGCAGCGTGCATACGCTTTACAATCCTCGCTCGCTTTACAAAATATTGGTCATCATGAATCAGGCAGAACAGCAGCGCCTCCTGGCTATCCTGGAGTATTGGCACAAGATCGAATTCTTTATCCCGTTTGACCTGAATCAAATCACGGACGTTGAAGACCCGTCCACCGTGCGCCTCCTGCAGCGCGAACAGCTGGCGCAATTGCCGCCGCAGTTCGCCACGCAATGGCAAGTGCCGTCCGACCGCGAGATCGATGGCTTTAGCCTGTTCCTCGGCGTGTTCGACAAAGCCGAAATCAACAAGGCTTGTCCGCCGGCCAACGGCCCGGAAAACATGGCCGAAACAGAAAAAACAGAACTGCTGGGACGCTCGTGCTTTGCCCGCTTGCCCCTCAATGCGCTGGGCGAGCCGCAGTTCGATCCCGTGTCCGTCTCGACCTTGCCGTGGGCCCTGGGCCGCGCCCGCACGCCGGACTGGTCAGGCCTGAGCCTGGACGCCTTCAGCGACAGCCAGCTGGTGCTGCAAGACAGCCTGCGCAACTTCGCGGCAAGCCGCGCCCCGCAGCCCGTGACGGACGAGGCGGGCAATGTCTCGTCGCCCCTGTCCGGCATGGAAATCGCCGCTCTGGCCGACCTGCTGATGGACTGGGCCGGTTTCCGCCCGTCCGCCGGCCAGCCGCTGGCCGTGCTGGAATTGCGCACGCGCAAGAAACGCGTGGCCGCGACGGACGCCGATACGCTGGAGGCCAGCCAGAACCGCACGCTGGACTTCGGCGACGCGGTGGAACCCTCGATCGATATCCTCAACAGTTTTTACCTCGATGACCTGGAACAGATCATCCGCGCCTTGCGTGGCGGCAAGCTGCCCGCGACGGTCGCCGCCTACCTGACGCCGCTGGCGCACGACGAACGCATCGACCTGTACAGCCCGGCCGGACGCCAGGCGCTGGCCGCCATGCTCAATCCCGCCAACATGAACCGGGGACACTGGCTGGAAGACGCCAGCTACGCCATGAGCCTGATGCAGCAGTTCGCCATCCACGGCGCGCGCACGGGCTTGCACGAACGGGGCATCTTTTCCGTCAACGGCCCGCCCGGCACGGGCAAGACGACCTTGCTGCGCGAATTGTTCGCCGACAATATCGTGCGCCGCGCCGCCGTGCTGTCTTGCCTGGACCGCGCCGGCGACGCCTTCATCGGCAAGGTAGCCGTCGCCTTCGAAGGCGTGCGCGACCCGATCACGATAGCCCGCTTGCGCCCGGAACTGACGGGCTTTGAAATGGTCGTCGCCTCGTCGAACAATGCGGCCGTGGAAAATATTTCCGGCGATTTACCCAAGCCCAAGCAACTGGGCAAGGAATGGGCGCGCACGCGCTACTTTGAAAGCGTGGCGCGCCGGGTCGTGGCGGACGGCAATGGCGCCAACTGCGCCCTGGGCGAGCAGGAAGCGCCGTGGGGTTTGATGTCCTGCGCGCTGGGCAACAGCGCCAACCGCCGCCGCTTCGTCAGCAATTTCTATGACGACGACTGGGACAAGAGCACGGCGCGCAAGACGCCGAACGCGCAGAATATCCGCCAGTGGCTGGCCAGCTACCAGGGCGTCAGCTTCGCCCAAGCCGCGCGCGAGTTCCGCGAGACGGAACACGTGGTGGAAAAGGCCCTGGCCGAGCATGCCCAGTACGCGGCCCTGTGGCAAGCCGTGGGCACGTGCACGGAAGCCGATTTCATTGAGGCCAGCCAGCAGGCGCTGATTGCTGCTGAGCAAGAGATGGATGCGGCCAATGGCGCCCTGTCCGATGCGCTGGCGCAGCAGGATACCTTGCTCGCCAGCAAGAAGGATTTGCTGGAAGAAGAACGCCTGGTGGCGCTGACGCAGCCGGGCTTCTTTGCCCGCCTGTTCCGCACGGCCCCGGCGCGCGCCTACAAGGATGCCGTCGTCGCCAATGCCGAAGCGCAACGCCAGGCTGCACGCGACGTGTCCGCCATCAAGCTGCTGCTGAAGGGCGAACTGGAGCCGCGCTGCGAGCGCGCCCGCAACAGCTTGCACATCGCCCTGCGCACGGCGCAGTCGCGCCAGCGCGAATGGGATGACAGCACGGAACTGCTGCGCCGCGCGCGCATGCGTTTCCCGACAATTATCGCGCCGGCGACCCTGGACGAGCTGGACGGCGACGCCCTGCAAATTGGCGGCCTGTGGCATGAACCGGCGCTGGCGCGCCTGCGCTCGCGCCTGTTCGCCAAGGCCCTGGCCCTGCATGAAGCGTGGCTGGCCGAGGTGGCGAAGAAGGGCGGACCCGGCTTTGGCGGCAACTTGCTGGCCGTCTCCAAATTGCTGAAAAACAAGCGCGCCTACGACCAGTCGCACATCGCCATGGTGTGGCACAGCCTGTTCATGGTGGTGCCCGTCGTATCGACCACGTTTGCCTCGTTCGCGCGCCAATTCCAGGGCATGGGTCCCGAATCGCTGGGCTGGCTGTTCATCGATGAAGCGGGCCAGGCCGTGCCGCAAGCGGCGCTGGGCAGCCTGTGGCGCGCCAAGCGCGCCGTCGTCGTGGGCGACCCGCTGCAGATCGAACCCGTGTTCACGGTGCCGGGCCGCCTCGTGCAAACGTTATCCGCCCTGTCGCCGCACACGCGCGATGGCAGTTACGCGCCAACCAGCGTATCCGTGCAGACCCTGGCCGACAAGGCCAACCGCTATGGCGCCGTTGTCGGCGCCGGCAGCGCACAGCCGCTGTGGATCGGCAGCCCCCTGCGCGTGCACCGCCGCTGCGTGGAACCGATGTTCTCGCTGGCCAACAGCATCGCCTACGAAGACAAGATGGTCTACGGGCTGGCCGAGCGCACGCCGCCGGCCGGCGCACGCGGCCTCACGCGTGGCCCCAGTTGCTGGATCGACGCCGTCGGCCCCGTCAGCTACAAGCAGGTGGTGCCCGTGCAACTCGATTTCGTGCTGGAGGTGTTGTTGAAGCTGTATCGCCGCGACGGCAAGCTGCCGGACATGTATGTGATCACGCCGTTCAAGGCCGTGCGCAACGAATTGCGTTCGCGCATCGTCGACATGGACTGGGACCGCCGCCTCGGCTACGGCAAGGCACCGACGGCGCGCGAATTGCGCCAGTGGAGCAGCCAGATGGTGGGCACCGTACACACCTTCCAGGGCAAGGAACAAAGCGTGGTGATGCTGGTCCTCGGTGCCGACGACAGCACGGCCGGCGCCGCGCAATGGGCGGCGGCCACGCCGAACCTGCTCAACGTGGCCCTCACGCGCGCGCAGCATTACGTGTACATCGTCGGCAACCCGCTGCTGTGGAGCCAGTTGCCGCACTTTGCGCCTGCCTGCGCGCAATTGCCGCATACGGGCATGCATGAGTTCTTGGTGGAAATGGGGTAGAACACCTGAGCAAACCTGCTGCGCGCCTCCAATGCCCACTGCCTCGGCGGCCCCGTGCCTGCGCACAGTTCCGCGTCTCGACACAACGGGGGCGCCGAGCCTCTCTTGTGCTCGCTACGGTTTTATCAGGCGTTCTCAACGGGGAAAACAAGGGTAAACGTTGTGGCGGCCGCGTCGGATGCCACGCTCGCGCTGCCGCCGTGCAATTGCATGATGGCCGTGACGATGGCCAATCCTAAGCCTGTGGAAGCGGCCGAATCGCTGCGGGCCGGGTCGGCGCGGTAAAAGCGCTCGAACAGGTGTGGCAGGTGGCGCGCGGGGATGGCGGGACCCAGGTTGCTCACGCTCAATTCCACACCCTCGTTCGTCGCGTGCGAACGCAGCAGTATCGTGCAGCCGGGCGCCGCATGGCGGATGGCGTTCGACAGCAAATTGCCCAGCGCGCGGCGCAGCAGTTGCGGCTCGGCCGTCACCGTGCCGCTGCCGTGGCAAGCCAGCGCCAGCTCGCGCTCTTCGGCCAGGCCTTCAAAGAAATCGGCCAGCCTTAACAACTCGTCCTGCACGGGCAAGACCTGCTTGACGAGCACCATTTCATCCTGCTGCGCCCGCGCCAGGAACAGCATGCTGTCGATCATGCGCGACAGCCGCTCCAACTCTTCCACATTCGACGACACCAGCTGTTCATACTCGTGCGCACTGCGGGGCCGGGCCAGCATCACCTGGCTTTGCCCCAGCAGATTGGTGACGGGCGTGCGGAATTCATGCGCGAGATCCGCGGAAAACTGCGACAGCCGCGCATAGCCATCCTGCAGCCGCGCCAGCATGGCGTTCAGCGCCTGGATCAAGGGCAAGAGCTCCGTCGGCGCCCCGCGCGCATCGAGTTGCTGCTCCAGCTTGCCCGGCCGCACGAGGGCCGCGTGCGCGGCGATATTGCGCAATGGCCGCAATCCCCGCAACAACATCACGCTGGCCAGCAAGGCCGCCACCAGCGCGCTGACGGCCACCGATACGACGATCTGCCAGCGATAGGCGGCAAACATGGCCGTGCGGTCGCCATAGACCCGGGCGACGGAAATGTCGGCCATCTGCGCCGGATCGCCGATGCGCGCGCTGGCCGCCACGACCCTGGCCGGATAACCGTCGCGGCTGATCCAGCTGACGATGTCGCCGGCCGTCACGGGTACATCGACGGCCACGGGAACAGCATGCGCCACTGTCTCGCCGTGCGGGTTGACATCGATCAAACGCGTGCCATCGGCGCGCACGATGCGGACCAGGGAATTTTCTTGCCCGCTCATGGTGTCGCGGAAATACTGGGGCCGTTCGCGGATGATATCGAGGGTACCGGCATTGCCTAATAACTGCTGGATTTGCCGCAGTTTTCCCAGCAATAAAATGTCGTCGCGGCGCTCGATTTCCGCCACAAATGAACGGTACAGATGCATGCCCAGCCCGGCCGACACGAGCGCGACGATCAGCACGAACACGAGCGTGACGCGCAGGGTCAGCGAGCGGCGCAGCTGCGAGAATTTCATGCGCCGGCGCCGTTGTCGGGTACGGTCGGCGCGCGCAATTCGCAGACATAGCCCATGCCCCGCAAGGTGTGGATCAGCTTGGGTTCGAACGGGTCGTCGAGCTTGCTGCGCAAGCGGCGGATGGCCGCGTCGATGACGTTGGTATCGCTTTCGAAATTGATATCCCACACTTGCGAGGCGATGATGGAGCGCGACAGCACTTCGCCCTGGCGCCGCGCCAGCAGATGCAGCAAGCCGAATTCCTTGGCCGTCAGGGTGATGCGCTGGCCTTGCCGGCTGACCTTGCGTTTCATCACATCGATTTCCATGTCGCCGATGCGGATGACGTCGTCTTCGCGCGGCGGCCCGCGCCGCAGCAGGGTGCGGATGCGCGCCACCAGTTCGGCAAAGGCAAACGGTTTCACCAGGTAATCGTCGGCGCCCAGTTCCAGCCCCTTGACCCGGTCCTGCACCTCGTCGCGCGCCGTGAGGAAAATCACGGGCACATCGGCGCCGCCCTCCTGCAGGCGCAGCGCGCGCAACACTTGCCAGCCATCCATGATGGGCAGCATCACATCGAGCACGATCAAATCGGGCGCTTGCGTGCCGGCCATGTGCAGGCCGTCGCGGCCGTTGCGCGCCAGGCTCACCGTAAAGCCGGACTCGGCCAGGCCGCGCAACAGATAGTCGCCCGTCTTCGGTTCGTCTTCGATTACCAGGATGCGCATGGCGGCTTTCTAAGGGAAATATAAAGCCATTTTACGCCGCGCGCCGGGCGCCGCGGATGATAAAAATGTCATGCGGCGATCATCTTCTCGTAGGGCAACACTTGCCATACTGGCGCCATTCTTTTCCATGGAGGCCAGATGAAAACCCTGATGTTCGGCAGTGCCCTGCTGTGCCTGCTGGCCAGCCCCGCCCACGCACAGTTGCGCAATATCAATGACCTGTCGCTGGCGGCGGCCAACAAGCTGGCCGATGCGGCCATCGCTGCTTGCCAGGCGCAGGGCCAGCATATCGTCGTCACTGTGCTGGATCGTGGCGGAAATATTGTCGCCGTGCAGCGCGCCGATGGCGTCGGGCCGCACAACACGCAAGCCAGCCGGCGCAAGGCATACACGGCCTTGTCCACCAAAAGCGATACCCAGGCGCTGGCCGTGGCCGCGCGCGGCAATCCCGACATGGCCAATTTGACGACCGTGCCGGAACTGCTGCTGCTGGGCGGCGGCTTGCCGTTGACGGTGCAAGGGCACGTGGTCGGCGCCATCGGCGTGGCCGGTGGCGGTGGCGCCCTGCCAGACCGCGCCTGCGCCCAGGCCGCCCTGGCCGCCGTACCCGAACTCGATTCCCCCACCCCTTGAAAGCAACACGATGAGCTATCTGAAAAAAACCGCTGCCGCCCTGGCCTTCGCCAGCCTGTCCGCCATGGCGCTGGCCGCCGCCAATCCCTTGAGCGTGCACATCCTCGACTTGCAGAGCGGCCAGCCGACGGCGGGCGTAACGGTGACGCTGGAACACAAGCAGGGCAATGACTGGAAACCGCTGAGCAGCGCCGTGACGAATGCGCAGGGGCGCATCCCGGCCATGTATCCGGAAAATCAACCGTTGCAGGCGGGCAACTACCGCATCGTGTTCAAGACGGGCGAGCACTATGCGCGCCTGAAACAGGAAACTTTTTTCCCGGAAATCCCCGTGCAATTTCACGTGGAAAAGACTGAGCAGCACTATCACATACCGCTGCTGCTCAGTCCTTTCGGTTTCTCCACCTACCGCGGAAATTAAACCTGGCCGATAGTCTTCGCCGTCTGTCCGAACAGCACGCTTTTCGCGTCGCCGCTGACGGTCGGCTGCACATTGATTTCGGCCGCCCGCGCATATGCGCGCACGGTGGCGGGACGGGCGGCGATGGCCGCGAACCAGCGCGCCAGGTGCGGGAAATCTTCCAGCTTCTGACGCTGGCGGGCGTGCGGCACGATCCACGGGTAGATCGCCATGTCGGCGATGGAATAGCTGTCGCCGGCCACGAATGCACGGTCCGCCAGGCGCTTGTTCAGCACGCCGTATAGCCGGTTCGTTTCATTCACGTAGCGCGTGATGGCGTACTCGATGGGTTCGGGCGCGTATTGCACGAAATGGTGGTTTTGCCCGGCCATGGGGCCCAGGCCGCCCATTTGCCAGAACAGCCATTGCATGACTTCGGCGCGTCCCCGCACGTCGTCCGGCAGGAATTGCCCGCTTTTCTCGGCCAGGTATTGCAAAATGGCGCCCGACTCGAACAGGGACAGCGGCGCGCCGCCATCTGCCGGCGCCTGGTCGACGATGGCGGGGATGCGGTTGTTCGGCGCGATGGCGAGAAACTCGGGCTGGAACTGCTCGCCCTTGCCGATATGCACGGGAATGATGTTGTAGGGAATGCCCGCTTCTTCCAGGAACATCGTCACTTTGTGCCCGTTGGGCGTGGTCCAGTAATACAAGTCGATCATCGTGGTCTTTCCAGGTAGATAAGTGAGGCAAGCGGTGGGGCAAGCGGACTTGGCATAACTATTGTCGCGCCGCAACTGATATGCATGGATATAATGCCACGTAAGCGAAAAACAAGACGGCGCCCAAGCGAGGCAAGCGCCCACTCGCGCCGTCACGCAGGCATCCCGACATTCCCGAGCACAAACAAAGAAAGCCGACCATGCGCAAACTCCTGATCGTCACGCTGTCCGTCCTGCTGTCAGGCTGTGTCCAGGACTTCGCCATCTATATGTTCGATGGACAGGACCATTCCCTGACCGTGCGCCGCCAGCAACGTTATTTTTGGCAAGATACCGTGGAAGTACAGCTGATGGCGACCAATTTGCCGCAATGCCAGCGCCTGCATACCCTGTCGACGGATGCGCCGGCCGACATCACCGTCGAGCTGTTTGCGGCCGGCGACGGCGTGTGGAATATCCGCATGGGCAAGCAACTGTGGCAGGCGGAAACGAATACCTGCAATGAACTGACGGAAATGGAAAACGACCCGAAAGCCGACCTGGGCCAGCCGGTCGGGCAATTCGTGGTCGTCGATGACAAGCTGGAATTCGAGCCGGCGCCGCAAGCGGCGGCGCCAGCCCAGTAAGTCCTGAACGAAACTCCTAGCGCGCCGCCAGGCTGCGCAGCGGCTTTTTCGCCACGGCGCGTGGCGCGGCAGCCGAGCTTGCCGCCAGGCGCGGCGCCGTCCCCGATTCCTGCGCCGACAGCTTGAAGCGCGCCACCAGTTGCGCCAGCACGGCCGCCTGGTCTTGCATGCTCGACGCCGCTGCCGCCGCCTCTTCCACCAGTGCCGCATTTTGCTGCGTCACGCTATCCATCTCCGTGATCGCCTGGTTGACGTGGCCGATGCCCGTGCTTTGCTCGTGCGAGGCGGCCGTGATGTCGGCCATGATGTCGGTCACGCGCGAGACGGAAGCCACCACCTGATCCATGGTCGTGCCCGCCTGTGCGACGAGGGTGCTGCCGGCCGCGATGCTGTCGACGGAAGCGCCGATCAGTTCCTTGATTTCCTTCGCCGCGCCGGCGGAGCGTTGCGCCAGATTGCGCACTTCCGACGCCACGACGGCAAAGCCGCGTCCCTGTTCGCCGGCGCGTGCCGCTTCCACGGCCGCGTTGAGGGCCAGGATATTCGTCTGGAAGGCGATGCCGTCGATGACGCCTATGATGTCGACGATCTTGCGCGACGAAGCGTTGATGGTGTCCATGGTGCCGATCACTTGCGCCACCACGGCGCCGCCCTGGCGCGCCACGGCGGAAGCGGACTGCGCCAGTTCATTCGCCTGCACGGCGTTGCCCGCGTTCTGCGTCACGGTCGACGTCAATTCCTCCATCGAGGCGGCCGTTTCTTCCAGCGAACTGGCTTGCATTTCCGTGCGCGCCGACAAGTCCATATTGCCGCTGGCAATCTCGCTCGATGCCGTGGCAATCGTCTCGGCGCTGTGGCGGATTTCGCTGATCGCATCGACCAGGTTGGTCTGCATGGTTTTCATCGCGTACAGCACGCTGTGGCGGTCGTTGGCATGCGTGCGCACGACGCCGCTCAAATCGTTATTCGCGATCTTTTCGGCCACGTCGGCCGCATACTCGGGATCGCCGCCCAGCGCATGGCGCAGGCTGCGGTTGATCACCACGACGACGGCCGCCAGCAAGCCGCATACCAGTACCAGCACGCCCAGCGAGGTGAGCAGCGACTGGCGGAAGGCCGCATCGATATCATCCATGTACACGCCCACCACCAGGGTCCAGGCCCATGGCTTGTAGGCCACCACGCGGCTCATCTTCGGTTCGGGGGTTTTCTGGCCGGGACGGGGGAAATAATAGTGGACGAAGCCCTTGCCCGCATCGCTCTTGCCGACGGTAACGATGTCGCGGTACAGATAAGTACCGTTGGCATCTTTAAAATCCGACATGTTCTTGCCGTTCGTTTGCGGCGCGGCGGGATTCATCACGACGACGGCATCGAGGTTGATGATGGACAAATAACCGGTCTCGCCGAAACGCATGCTCTTGATGACGGCCGTGGCCTGCTTCTGCGCTTCTTCCTTCGTCAGGGCGCCGCTGGCGGCCAGGTCGCCGAACATCTTGACGGCGCCCAGGCCCAGGTCGGCGGCATTGCTCAGGTCGGCACTGCGCTCTTCGATGCGGATCTTGCGCACTTCCAGGGCGTTATAGACAAAAATAACGGTGATGCACAACAGGCTGCAAATCAGGGGAATCCATAACTTTTGCTGGAACGTCAATTTCTTCATGCTGTGTCTCCAACTATCTATTTGCGGCGAAGGGGCGTGGCCCGCTTCCAGCTCGGCTGGCCAGGAATGCGGCGGCGACGGTGCTCTGGCGGCACCGTTCAGACTGCTTCAGCATACGCTCGAACGACCGATATTTACAATGCCGGGAAGCAATGAATTTTGCCCAGTGTTGTTAATGCGTTGCGACAATTGATGAGAATTGATGTTGCGTTGCAATAAAATTGGGGCCAGCGGCGGCCGTTATTTTGCGCTACAGTCACTGCAATTCTCCACCGCGCAAGGAGTTCCATGTCGACCACCATGAGCTGGCAAGGCTTTGCCATCCTGTCGGCCGTGTTCGCGGCCCTGACGGCCATCCTGGGCAAGCTGGGCGTGGCCCACCTGAACAGCAACATGGCCACCTTGATACGCACGGGCGTCATCCTGCTGGTGACGGCGGCCATCATCTCGCTGCGCGCGGAGTGGCAGCGGCCCGCCGGCGGCAACTGGGTGGGCTGGACCTGCCTGATCGCCTCGGGCGTGGCCACGGGCCTGTCGTGGCTATGCTATTTCCGCGCGCTGCAGTTGGGGCCTGTGTCGCTGGTGGCGCCCATCGACAAGCTCAGCGTGGCGCTGGTGATGCTGGCCGGCTGGCTGCTGCTGGGCGAACCGTTCACGCTGAAAGGGGCCCTCGGTGGCGGCCTGATCGTGCTCGGCTCGCTGATTTTGCTACTCTGACGCATTCCACGGCACGCGGCGGCGCGCCTGTGTCAGAATGCACGCCGCATAGATCGAATCACGAAAGAACAGCATGACCAAGAATGAAGCCATGAAACGCATCAACGACCGCCTGGGCAAACCCACCCTGACGGACAAGAACACGCACTTTGCCAGCGTCGCCAGCTATGGCACGGACGAAGGCTGGTGGCTGAAGATCCCCTTCCTGACGTTCAAGCAGGAATTGCACTTCATCCTCAACAATGAGAAAACGAAAAGCTTCCAGCACCTGAAAATCGGCGCCAACCAGATCCTCAGCCCCGGCATGAAGTTCCGCAGCACGGGCGGCGCGGCCGACGCCTTCATGTCGGCCTCGGCGCCGAAACGCCTGGTCGACTTGCTCGACGGCGGCAGCAAGTACAACTTCACCAAGCATTTTATTAATGACTACCGCTACTGATGCGCGGCCGTGCTGCCGCCGCCCGGCGGCAGTTGCGGCGGCAGCCACGCCCTGAGCAAATGCTGGGCGATGTCGAGCGCGTCGTCGCGGCTGGTGCCGAAATGCAGGGGATAGCCCCAGAACTTGCCAAATAGAACGGCAAAGGCCTTGCCGGCCAGGCGCTTGGCGGCGCTCGGTTCGATCAGCACCATGCCCTGGATATACGCGCGGATGGCGGCCTTGTTCTGCTTCATCCACAGCGATGCGCGCTTGCGCTCCGCCTGCGGGTGTTCATGCCCGCCCTCGTCAAAGCCTTCCTCGCTGAGGATGACAAACGCCTGCCGGCGCGCCAGCAGCGCGTCGAACTGGGCAAACAGCACATCGGCCTGGGTACCTGCCGCGCCGTCGCGGCGCATCCAGACGAGGGGGAATGTGGAAAAATCGAGTTGCATGGGATGACTCCTTCAAGGGGGTTGCCGTTCCTCCTCACCTTCATCAGAACACTGGCGGCGGCGGTTGCCGTGGAAGCGGGGCTGCGGATGCCCATACGATAGCGTTGGCAGTGCTGCGCGTCATTGCATAAAATAGCCACAATATTATTCAATCCAGCCAAAGCCTTCCCATGCCCCATCCCCTCTTGCCCAGCATGCTGACGGCCCGCCTGGGCCTGGACGACGACGCCTCCATCCTCGATTTCGATGTTGATGGCGTGCTGCGTCCCTTGCTGGCCGTGGGCCTGGCCAGCGTGCCCGAGGATGCGGAACAGGCGCCGCACCAGCACCGCAAGGGGCAGTTGCTGTATGCCACGCGGGGCGTGATTCATTGCGAGGTGGAAAGCGGCGTGTGGATCGTGCCGCCCCAGTGCGCCGTGTGGATACCGGGCGGCCTGATGCACGCGGCGCAGGGCGTGGGCGAGGCGCAATGTTATTGCCTGTTTGTCGAGCCGGGCATGGCGCCGGCCTTGCCGGCCGTCTGCTGCACCGTGGCCGTCTCGCCATTGCTGCGCGAACTGATCGCCAAGGCGGCCGGTTTCCCCACCCTGGCCGCGCTGCAGGGCGCGCAGGAACGCCTGGTGCTCACCCTGCTCGATGAATTGGCGGCCGCGCCCGTGGAAGACTTGCATTTGCCAATGCCGCGCGATGCGCGGCTGCGCCGCCTGGCCGCCCTGCTGCTGGCGCAGCCTGCCGATAAACGCACGCTGGCCGAGTGGGCCAACCGCATCGGCATGAGCGAGCGCAGCATGACCCGGCAGTCACTGGAGGAAATGGGCATGAGCGTGGGCCGCTGGCGCCGGCAATTGCACGTCATCCTTGCCTTGCAACGGCTGGCGCAAGGGCGCAGCGTGAAAGCGGTGGCGCTGGAACTCGGTTATGAAAATACCAGCGGTTTCGTCACCATGTTCCGCAAGGCGGTGGGCAAGCCGCCGGCCCGCTACCTGGCGGAACGGGAATCCAAGAGAATATAAAAACGCATAAAAAAAGGCGGCATATGCCGCCTTCGTCTTGCATCGTCGCTAAATCATCATACTTCGCGCGCCAGCGCCAGGAACTCCGTGCGCAGCGCCAGGTTCGGCTGCATCTCGCCCAGCATGGCCGAGGTGATGGTTTCTTCGCCCGGCGTGCGGATGCCGCGGCTTTCCATGCACAGGTGGCGGCAGCGTACGACCACGCCCACCGACTTCGGTTCCAGCACTTCCATCAAGGCATTGGCGATCTGCATCGTCATGCGTTCCTGCACCTGCAGGCGCTTGGAGAAGCAATCGACGAGGCGCGTCAGTTTCGACAGGCCGACGATCTTGCCGTTAGGCACATAACCGATGGTGGCCTTGCCGAAGAACGGCGCCAGATGGTGTTCGCAATGGCTGTAGACGGGGATGCCGCGCACGACGATCAGCTCGTTGTACTGTTCCGCGCCATCTTCAAAGGCTTTCAGCAAATCGACCGGGTCCTGGCCATAGCCCGAGGTCCAATGTTTCCAGGCTTTTGCCACGCGCGCCGGTGTTTCCAGCAAGCCAGGACGCTGCGGATCTTCGCCAAAGCTGCTGATCAGCCGGCGCCAGTCGTTTTCGGAGAATTCTTCTTGAGACATGCTAAACCACCCTAAAATTTTCAATTGCCGCCAGTATATAGAAAATGCGGCAAGCTGCCTGAGCAGCCCCCGCTTTACGGCACTGCCGGCGGACGGTGCGCCTGCACCAGCAGCGCGGAAATCGACACGCTGGAACTCGCTTCCGGCCAAGCATCGCCGGGGCCGAACCAGCGCGCCTCGGCGATCTCGTTCTCGTCGAGGCGAATCTCGCCATCGAGGTAATCGGCCGTAAACGCGATCATCAGCGAATGGGGAAACGGCCAGGACTGGCTCATGAAGTACTGCAAGTTGTGCACGCGCAAGCCCACTTCTTCCATCACTTCGCGGTGCACGGCTTCCTCGATCGATTCGCCCGCTTCCAGGAAACCGGCCAGCGGGCTGAAACGCTGCGATGGCGAGTTTTTATGCATGGCCAGCAGCACCTGGTCGCCGTTGCGTATCAGCACCATCATGGCGGGCGAAATGCGCGGGTACGCGAGCATGCCGCAGGCGGCGCAGGTAAAGCAGCGTTCGCCGCGCGTGCGCTGCATGGGCGTGGCGCACACGCCGCAATGGCGGTGCGTGCGCGCCCACTCGGCCAGCTGTCCGGCTCGGCTGGCCAGGCCCAGGAAGTCATCGTCGACGGCGTTGAACAGCGAGCGCATACCGTGCCAGGCCAGGCCGGCACCCGGTGGCAACTCTTCGTCGGTCCAGACGGTCTGGCAATAGCGGCCTTGCCACAGACCCACGGGCTGGGCGCGGCTCAGGTCGATATCGAGCGCGGCCGCCTCGGCGGCAGTGGGCAGGGTCAGCCCGGGCGTGCGCAACAATAAACGCCCGCGGTGAAAGACGAATGTGAGCGTCTGCTCGGCGGCCGGGACCGGTTCGGGAGGATCGATCAGGGGGACGAAGGCGTCGGGTGTCTGCAGCATGCTTGGCGGAAATTTGTAAAGGTTGCTCATCATACTCCCGCTGCCGGACGCCTGCGCGCGTAGCAGCGGCCATGCAGCAAAGCAAGCATTCATGGGCCATGACAGTGTTTTTTTTGCGATACGCCCAATTCGTTGCGTAAACGAGACTGATAACGATTCTCATTTACGAATGAGCGCCCAATAATTACAATGTCTGCCAACCCATCCATCGCCAGCCACTTGCCCCCGTGCCCAAGCACAGCGGCGCAGAGCCAGCCAGGAACCACTACCCTGACCTTATCGAGAGAGCAAGATGGCAATCAAGAGCCGCAAACACGTCCAATCCCGTTTCAACCAGCACATCGGCGCCGCCCTGGCCGTGATGCTGCTGCCCGTTGCCGCCCAGGCGGCCGACCCGGCCGGCCAGAGCGCGCCCGCATCGCAGCAAACCCTGAACGAAATCAAGGTCGTGGGTTCCAAGGAAAATGATTTCAAGGCCGAAAAAGCCTCGTCGCCGAAATACACGGAAGAGCTGGTCAACACGCCGCAAACCATCGTCGTGATCAAGAAGGAATTGATCGAACAGCAAGGCGCGCTGACCCTGACGGACGCGCTGCGCAACACGCCTGGTGTCGGTACTTTCTTCCTCGGTGAAAACGGCAACACGAACACGGGCGACGCCGTCTACATGCGCGGTTTCGATTCGTCCGGCAGCATCTATGTCGATGGCGTGCGCGACGTGGGTTCCATCTCGCGCGACGTCTTCAACATCGAACAGATCGACGTATTGAAGGGCCCGGCGGGCACCGACAGCGGCCGCGGCTCGCCGACCGGTTCGATCAATCTGGTCAGCAAGACGGCCAGCATGGAAAACAAATTCAACTCGCTGCTGACGGCGGGCAGCGGCAAGCAGAAACGCGCCACGGCCGACTGGAACCGCATCCTCGACAGCGATACGGGCACGGCCTTGCGCCTGAACCTGATGACGCAGGACAGCGGCAACCCGGCACGCGATGAAGTCAAGAACAAGCGCTGGGCCTTCGCGCCCACCGTCACCTTCGGCCTCGGCAAGCCGACGCGCATCACGGCCAGCTACCTGCACGTGGACCAGAACAACGTGCCCGACGGCGGCGTGCCGACCATCGGCTTGCCAGGCTACTCGACGCCGGACGTCCCAACGAAGGATCAACCGGTCATCCGCAGCTTCCTGAACGGCGCCGCCAGGGTCGATCCGAAGAATTTCTACGGTTCCACCTCGGACTACGACAAGGTCAAGGCCGACATGGGCACCTTGCGCATCGACCATGATTTCTCGCCCACCGTGCAAATTCAGAACACCACGCGCTATGGCAAGACCAAGCAGGATTACCTGCTGTCGGCCTTCATGGGCAGCACCGCCAACCTGAAGACACCGGTTACCACCGATCCGTCGACCTGGACCCTGGAGCGCTCGCTGCGCACCGTGAAGGACCAGGAAAACACGATCCTGACCAACCAGACCGTGGTCAGCGCGCAATTTGACACGGGCGTGCTGAAGCACTCCCTGGTGGCCGGCGCCGAGTTCACCAGCGAAAAACAGACCAACTACAGCTATGTGCCCGCCAGCCTGGGTACCTTGCCGGCAGCGAACCTGTACAAGCCGAATCCGCGCGACACCGTCACCGGCCACAACCCCGTGCGCAGCGGCGCCTTCACCGAAGGCGAAGTCAACACGCAAAGCCTGTATGTGTTCGACACCATCAAGTTCGGCGACAAGTGGCTGTTCAACGGCGGCGTGCGTTTCGATCACTTCAACACCACGTATGACGCCGTCGCCCTGCAAGCAGCCGTGGCCAAGGACCAGGTGCAAAAACTGCCGGTCGGTACGCCAATTCCCACCCACCTGACGCTGGGCGACACCTTGGCCAACGGTAAGATCTCGGCCATGTACAAGCCGACGCCGGACAGCAGCGTGTACGCCTTGCTGGCCACGTCGAAAGCGCCACCTGGCGTCAACTTCGCCCTGAGCGCCGCCGCCAGCAGTGCGCAAAACCCGAACTATGACCCACAGGAAACCATCACCAAGGAAATCGGCACCAAGTGGGACTTCCTGAAGCAAAAACTGTCGCTGTCGGCCGCCGTCTACCAGACCACCGTCAAGAATGAAGTGGAGCAAGATCCTGTCATCTCGACCATTTATTATCAGACCGGCAAGAAGCGCGTGCAAGGCCTGGAACTGGGCGTGGTGGGCGAGATCATGCCGAACTGGCTGGTCAGCGCCGGCTATACGCGCATGAATACCAAGGTCGAGTCGAACAAGGTCTTCACGGCCAGCGGCGACAAGAGCCTCACCTACACGCCAAAACAGGCGTTCACCAGCTGGACTTCCTACACCCTGCCGTTCGGCCTGAAGATCGGCGGCGGCGCGCGTTATGTGGGTGAAATGCTGCGCGGCACCGATGGCGCCGTCGGCACGCCGGCCCGCGTGGATGCCTACTGGGTCTTCGACGCCATGGCAACGTATACCGTCAACAAGAACCTCGACTTGCAGTTGAACGCCTACAACCTGGCCGACAAGACCTATGTGGCGGCCATCAACAAATCCGGCTTCCGCTACACCCCGGGCCAGCCCCGTTCGTTCAGCCTGACGGCGAATATCAAGTTCTAAACACGCATTGCGCCACATCAAGCCCCTCTTCGGAGGGGCTTTTTTATTGTCCTGATAATCTTATCTTTTTAGCGTACCGCCACCCTGCCGTGACTAGCGTATGAAAAGTCATACAGCGATGGCCTGCCGCGTCCAATATTTCGCGCAAGCGTGCAAAGTTGCGACATCTAAGCAACAAAAAAGCTTCCTCAAATCAACAACTTAAGAAGTTAAGTCCCAAATTCCCATTTCAGGCATATCCTTTGCTATGTACAGGTTTTGCTGCAAATAATCGCTGGCACGCAAGGGCTTGTTTTTGAGAAATATTGACTCCAAGCTTGAGTTGCTCGCTATCAATAATCCGCTCACAGCGGCGTTTCACCGGAGGAGTCAAAATGAAAAAGAAACGGCCATTAACCCTGTACATCCTGATTGCCATGATCCTCGGCATTGCCGTGGGCTATGGATGCAACACCGCTTTCCCTGATGCCAAGCTCAGCGCTCAGATCGCTGGCAATATTTCCATCGTCACCGACGTCTTCCTGCGCCTGATCAAGATGATCATTGCGCTGCTGGTGTTCTCCACCCTGACCGTCGGCATCGCCCACATGGGCGACGGCAAGACGGCGGGCCGCATCGGCCTGAAAGCCATGTGCTGGTTCGTGGTTGCCTCGCTGGTGTCGCTGGCGCTGGGCATGGTGCTGTCGAACCTGATGCAACTGGGAACCAACCTGGGTTTGCCATTGCCGGACATCCACGCGTCGACGAATCTGAAAACGGCCGCCTTCACCTTGAAAGATTTCTTCACGCACCTGGTGCCGAAGTCGCCGATCGAGGCCATGGCCAACAATGAAATCCTGCAAGTGCTGGTGTTCTCGATCTTCTTCGGCGGCGCACTGGCCGGCCTGGGCGAATCGGGCAAGACCCTGACGGCCGTCGTCGACCAGCTGGCGCAAGTCATGCTGCGCATCACCGGCACCATCATGAACCTGGCCCCGCTGGCCGTGTTCGCCGCAATGGCTTCCGTCATCACCACCCACGGTCTGGGCGTGCTGGTCACGTTTGCCAAGTTCATGGGCGGCTTCTACGTAGGCCTGCTGTGCCTGTGGGCCCTGCTGATCGGCGCCGGCTTCGTCGTCATCGGCCCGCGCATCTTCAAACTCGTCGGCCTGATCCGCGAACCATTCCTGCTGGCATTCTCGACGGCCAGCTCGGAAGCGGCCTATCCAAAACTGCTGACGGCGCTCGACCAGTTCGGCGTGGACCGCAAGATTTCCAGTTTTGTGTTGCCAATGGGCTACTCCTTCAACCTCGACGGTTCGATGATGTACTGCACCTTCGCCGTACTGTTCATTGCGCAAGCCTACGGCATCGACCTGTCGATCGGCACCCAGATCACCATGCTGCTGCTGCTGATGCTGACCTCGAAAGGCATGGCCGGCGTGCCGCGCGCCTCGCTGGTGGTGATTGCCGCTACCCTGAACCAGTTCAATATTCCGGAAGCGGGCTTGCTGCTGCTGATGGGCGTCGACCAATTCCTCGACATGGGCCGTTCGGCCACCAACGCGGTCGGCAATGCCGTCGCCACGGCCGTCGTCGCCAAGTGGGAAGGTGGCCTGGCCACCGAGGAAGAAGCCGCCGCGGCCAACGCGGCCAGCCTGAACACGGAAAGCCATTGGGGCGAAGCGGATCACGCTAGCAAAGCCTGATAGCGCCATGGCCCGCCACAAGCGGGCCATTTATTTGTTGTCGATGTTGAGTAACAAGCAGTCAGGTAGTGCGATCAGTAGTCATTCCAACTTATTAGAGAGATTTTCATGAAAAAAGTCCTGTTTACCCTGCTGACCCTCGGCGCAGCCTCCACCGGCGCCATGGCCCAATCGAGCGTGACCATCTACGGCGTGGCTGACGCCGGCCTGGTGTTCGACAAGGATGCGGCTGGAGACCGCCTGAACCGCGTCGCTTCCGGCGTCGCTTCCGGCTCGCGCATCGGCTTCAAGGGCAAGGAAGACCTGGGCGGCGGCCTGGCCGCTACCTTCGTGCTGGAAAGCGGTTTCAATATCGACACCGGCACCTCGGGCCAGGGCGGCCTGCTGTTCGGCCGCCAGGCCTATGTCGGCCTGACCGGCAGCGCCGGCGCCGTCACCCTGGGCCGCCAATATTCCCCGTACTACCTGGCCCTGCGCGACGTGGCCGATCCGTTCGTCATCGGCCTGGCCGGCACGGCATCGAACCTGATGGTGACGAATATCCGCGTCGATAACATGGTGCAATACACGACGCCGACCTGGAGCAAGCTGTCGGCCGACCTGGCGTATGGCTTTGGCGAAGTAGCCGGCGACAATGCGAAAAACCGCAGCATGGGCGGCGCCGTCCACTACATCGACGGTCCGCTGAACGTGACCCTGACGCACCACCGCAAGGAAAATGCGCTGGCGACCCAGCAAACGCGCAACACCCTGCTGGCCACGCGCTATGACTTTGGCGTGCTGCAAGGCAACTTCGGCTACGCCGACAACCGCGCCCTCGACAACAGCAAGAGCAACGACATCCTGGTCGGTTTCAGCGCCCCGTTCGGCGCCACCAAGCTGGTCGCGTCCTACATCCGCCACAACGACAAGAGCAATGCCAACCGTGACGCCCAGCAATGGGCCATCGGCGCCTTCTACGCCCTGTCCAAGCGCAGCGACCTGTACACCGGTTACGGCCACATCAGCAACAAGAACGGCGCCACCTTCGTCGTCGGCAATGCCACGGACAATGGCACCGGCAACAGCGGTTTCAACCTGGGCATGCGCCACACGTTCTAAGGACGTCGGCCAAAATCTACTGCGCGGCGCGCTTTGCGGCCGGCGATGCTCACCGTACTAAAGTACGGTGAGCATCGCCGGCCACAAATCACTGCCGCTCGCTACGATTTTGTCGGACGTCGAAAGGTCCGTGAAATAAATGCGTAAATGCGCAGGCCGCCGGATGCATGTCCGGCGGCTTTTTTTATGTTGAGACACATCAAGATGCGATACTGTGGGTTCTTGCAAGTTGGCAGCTGATTTTATGAATAGCAGTACTACGAAACCCTCCCTTTCCTGGCGCCAGCGCCTGTCGCAACGGTCGGGCCGCGAAACGCTGGCCTGGGGCGTGGTGCTGGCCGCCTGTCTGGCCACCGTCTGGCTCGTGTATTTCTGGACCGAGCGCATCGCCATCGGCAAGCTGCAGGCCAGCGGCGCGCAGCGCCTCGAGGTGTATGTCAGCAGTCTGGAAAATGCACTGGAAAAATACGATTTCCTGCCCAAGACGCTGGAGCTGAACCGCGACGTCATCCGCCTGCTGCAGCATCCGGAAGACCCGGTGCTGGTCGATACGGTCAACCATTACCTCGAGCAAATGAATGCCCAGGCGAAATCGTCGACCATCTTCATCAGCAACCTCGACGGCAACACGCGGGCCGCCAGCAACTGGCAGCAGCCCGATAGCTTTATTGGCGACAATATTTCATTCCGTCCCTACGCCCAGGATGCGCTGCGCGGCACGCCGGGGCGTTTTTATGGCGTGGGCACGACGCGGCTTGAGCCCGGCTACTTCTTTGCCCACGGCATCTACCAGAATGGCCACATGCTGGGCCTGGCAACGGTGAAGGTGAACCTGGAAACCCTGGAAAAACGCTGGGTGCAGGGCGCCGACAAGGTCATGCTGGCCGATGAGCACGGCGTGATCTTCCTCAGTTCCATGGCGGACTGGAAGTACAAAACCCTGGCACCGCTGTCGCCCGCCATCGTCGAAGAACTCAACCGCACGCGCCAGTATTATTCGAAGCAGCTGGCAGCCATCCCCTTCGTTTCCGACCGCCAACTGGGCAATGGGGCGCGCGTGATCAGCGTGCGCGAACAGGAACACGCCGACACGCCGCCGAAGATCAGCTCCAGCGTCATGACGCAGATCAAGCTCAAGTCGCCGCAAGGCTGGACGTTCATTTATCTGTCCGATCTGGCGCAGGCCAAGGCCAGCGCGCGCGCCGCAGCCGCCTTCTCCTGCGTGCTGCTGGGCTTTTTCATGCTGCTGTTCTTTTACCTGCGCCAGCGCCGCGCGGCCGTGGCGCAAAAATTGCGCGCCCGCGAAGATCTGCAACATGCGTACGACAACCTGGAAGCCATGGTCGAGGAACGCACGTCGGAACTCAATGCCATGACGCAAAGCCTGAGCCAGGAAATCGACGTGCGCAGCAAGGCCGAGCAAAAACTCCACATCACGCAAAACGAACTGTTTCAAGCTGGCAAGATGGCCGTGCTGGGGCAAATGTCCGCCAGCATCACGCATGAACTCAACCAGCCGCTGACGGCGCTGCGCACCATGTCCGACAATGCCGTCATCCTGCTGGAACGCGGACGGCTCGACGACGCGCGGCGCAACCTGGCGAAGATCTCGCAAATTGCGGCCAGGATGGGGACCATTACGGGCCAATTGAAGATTTTTGCGCGCAAGTCGACCACCAGCCTGACCTCCGTCTCGATCCCCACGGCGATCAGCAACGCCCTGTTCCTCGTCGAACGCCGGCTGCAGGTGGAAAATGTGCGTTTTACTTTGCAACTGCCGCCCGAAGACATCTTCGCCATGTGCGAAAGCAACCGCCTGGAACAGGTGCTGGTGAACCTGTACGCCAACGCGCTCGACGCCATGAACGGCAGCGACGTGCGCAGCCTGCGCGTGGCCGTCGAATGCACGCCGGAGCACGTGCTGATCCACGTGGCCGACACGGGACCGGGCCTGTCGACGGAAGTGTGCGAACACCTGTTCGAACCGTTCTTCACAACAAAACCGCAAGGACTGGGACTGGGACTGGGGCTGGCCATTTCCGAACAGATCACGCGCCAGTTCGGCGGCGTGCTGCGCGCCGAAAACGCCCCCGGCGGCGGCGCCGTCTTCACCATCGAACTACAGATTGCAACGCAGGAGGAAAAACATGTTTGACGGCTTGAAGGTCTTGCTGGTCGAGGACGACCCCACCGTACGCGAAGGCAGCGAGCAGGCACTGCAGCTGGCCGGCCTGGACGTGTTGGCGTTTCACTCGGCCGAGCTGGCCTATAAACTGCTGACGCCGGATTTCCCCGGCATCGTCGTCAGCGACGTGCGCCTGCCCGGCATGAGCGGCCTGGAATTGCTGCAAGCGGTCAAGACGCTCGACGCCAACCTGCCCGTGATCCTCGTCACGGGCCACGGCGACATCACGATGGCCGTGCACGCCATGCGCACGGGCGCCTACGATTTCATCGAAAAGCCGTATTCGTCCGAGCAACTGGTCGACGTGATCCTGCGCGCGCTGGAAACGCGGCGCCTGACCCTGGAAGTGCACAGCCTGCGCCGCCAGCTCGAGGACGGCGGCGGCATCGAAGCGCGTTTATTAGGCAATTCGGTGGCGATGCGCGACATACGGCGCCTGATACTCGACGTTGCCGACGAACCGGCCGACGTGCTGATCTATGGCGACACGGGCACGGGCAAGGAAATGGTGGCCCGCTGCCTGCATGACTTCAGCCACCGCCGCAAGCACAACTTCGTTGCCGTCAACTGCGGCGCGATTCCCGAAAGCATATTCGAAAGCGAAGTGTTCGGCCACGAACCGGGCGCGTTTACGGGCGCGGCCAAGCGCCAGGTGGGCAAGATCGAGCACGCGGATCAAGGCACGTTTTTCCTCGACGAAATCGAATCGCTGCCCCTGTCCCTGCAAGTCAAATTGCTGCGCGTGCTGCAGGAACGCTATATCGAGCGCCTGGGCTCGAACGTGCCCACGCCCGTCGACGTGCGCGTCATCGCGGCGGCCAAGCTGGACCTGGAAGACTTGTCGCAGCAACAGAAATTCCGCAGCGACCTGTACTACCGCCTGAATCTGATCGTGCTGCATCTGCCGCCGCTGCGCGAACGGCGCGAGGACATTCCCATCCTGTTCGAACACTTCGTGCTGGCCGCCGCCGCCCGCTACAACCGCGCCGCGCCCGTCGTCTCCAGCGCGCAGATGCGCAACCTGATGGCCCACTCCTGGCCCGGCAATGTGCGCGAGCTGCGCAATATCGCCGACCGCTTCGTGCTGGGTATCGCCGGCGGCGCCTCGAGCCTGCTGGCGGCCGGACTGGCCAGCCCGCTGTCGCTGGCGGAGCAGGTCAACGGCTTCGAACGCGCACTGATCGAACAGGAACTGCGCGCATATTCCGGCAACGTCAGCGAAGTGAGCGCAGTGCTCGGCTTGCCGAAGCAAACCTTGTACCACAAGATGCAGAAGTACAACCTGGTGGCCGAAGAGTTCCGCTGATCAGCCGACCCGGCCCGTGCGCAAGGGCGTGACCCAGTCGGGCCGCCCGTTCGCCAGCGCCAGCCGGGCCGCCTTTTCCCAGTCATATGCGACGGCGTGCAACTGCGCCGTCCAGGCACCATCGGCGCCCTGTTCGGCGATGGCATAGCGCGCATGCGGCGTGCCGTTTTCCATCACGTGCGGATAACCATGGTCGTCGTCGTAGGCTTGCAAGCCCACGCTGCCCGGATTGACGACCAGCCGGCCATCGGGCAAGCGCACCTGGCGCGGCATGTGCGTGTGGCCGCACAGGATCAAGGCCGCATCCGTCGTCCCGGCGCGTTCGGCCACCTCGTCCGGCGAGGCGGCGCGGCTGCCTTGCGGCGTGACGCTGTCGAGAAAATACACGAGATCGCTTTGCGGCGTGCCGTGCACGAGCAGCACATCCTTGCGCAAGCGCAAGGTGGCAGGCAGCGCATTGATCCACGCGAGTTGTTCAGGCAGCAGTTGCGCGCGCGCAAAGGCGTCCGACACGCCCATGCGGGCCGGGTCGCCGAACAATTGCCGCTCGTGATTGCCGCGGATGGTGGGCAAATCCAGCCCCATCAGGCGCGCCGCCGTGGCGCGCGGCTGCAGATGGCCCGAAACGATATCGCCGAGGTTGACGATCATGTCCACGCCACGCAGGGCGATGTCGGCCAGCACGGCCTCGAGCGCATCGAGGTTGCCGTGAATATCGGAAATGGCGGCAATTTTCATGCGGTGTCTCCTCCTCGTACACACCATTCTGCCCGCGTTCCCCCTTGCAGGCAAGGCCGGCAGGTGTACCAGCTCTTACACACGGTAGGACAAATCCGACGGGAATTTGCGCCGTGCGGCTACGTGATCTAAATGTCACAGTTGCTACCATTTCCTCATTGCATTACCGCATAACGCCAGCCGCCCCGAAGCCGCGGCAGTTTTTCACTTTATCTTGAGGAGTAGCCCCATGTTTGCCACGCCCGTTCCCGCCCGCCTGACCCCGCCACGCCCGCACCACCTCGCCTTGCGCGGCGCCATGATGCTGGGCGTGCTGGGCATTGCCACGGCGGCTGCCACGGCGCGGGCGGAACCATCGCCCGCGCTGGATCGCGTCAGTATCTCGGTGGGGGCGTTTTCCGCCGATCCGCGCATCAATATCGGCGCCGACACGCAGTTTGGCCGCATCGATGCGCCCGAATCGAAGCAAAGCCACACGACCATCCCCCGCATCAAGGCGGACTTGCTGATCGGCGACCGCCATGGCCTGGCATTCGACTACTACCGCTACGACAAATCCTACACGCCAAGCCTGACAGGCGACACCATCATCAATGGTCAGCCCGTCACGGGCACGGCCACGGCGAATGCCGATTTAAAACTGGACCTGGCCAAGCTGGCCTATAAATGGTGGCTGGGCAGCGGCAACGACACCTTCGGCATCGGCCTGGGCGCCGCCTACTACCATGCCAGCCTGAACGGCACGGCCACCGGCATCGTCAATGGCGAGACGGCCACGGCGCGCGATTCCATCGGCGAGCACGCGTTCGCGCCGCTGCTGGAAGTGGGCTGGCGCCACGCGTTTACGCCGGACTTGCGCATGTATGCGGAAGCGTCGGGCATCAAGAAAAACGGCGGACGCATCAACGGCCACATCTACGGCGGCAATATCGGCGTGGAATGGTTTCCGTTCAAAAATATCGGTTTCGTGGCCGACTACGGCATTTCGAAAATCAAGCTGCACCGCGACAGCGAACGCGATGCCGACCTGAACGTGCGCCTGACAGGGCCGTCGGCGTATGTGAAAGTGCGCTTCTAAACGCTCAAGCCGCCGGTTTCAGCAAAGTCAGCTGGAACTGCGGCAAGGCAGGGTCGTCATACGCCTCGACCCTGGCAAACGGCAGGCGTGCAAACGCATGGCGCCAGAACGCGCAGGCAGCGGCATCGTCGCGAAACGTCGCCACCAGCCACGTCTGCGCGCTGTCCAGCAGCACCCTGCGTACCACTTCCAGCGCCACGCCCCGGCGCCGGTATTTCTTCAGGATAAAAAAGTCGCTGAACTCCTGCACCGGCAGCCCGCCTGCCATGCCAGGTTCCGTGAGGAAAAAGCCGGCCAGTTCGCCATCGACCTCGATCCAGCTGGCCGTGTGGCCGGCCGCATGCACATACGACGCCAGTCCTTCGTCGCACACATCATAGCGGCCATCGGCCAGCAGGGCCTCGCCGCTCCAGGCGGAATTGTCATAACAGTACAGTTGAAACAGCTGCGCCAATGCCCCCTCTTCGCCCGGGGCAATGGGACGCAACGCGATGACCTTGTTTATTGCATGCATGAAGAACTTTCCCGCACGATGGCGTCGATCCAGTCTGCGATCTTATCACCGCCACTCATCCCCGCCCTCCCGCATTTCATGCCTGCATTTCCTCCCTTGGTCGCAAAAGCATTAATTTTCTTCCGATTGCTTATATATTATTATTTTTAAGTAACATCCGCCATCGCGGTTGACGAAAAACAAGGGCGATCCCCTTCCACAGACCGGCAGACACGCATCTGCCGGCTTTCATACCCAAGCTCTGGAGAGTGCTGCACATGCTATCGATCAAACAGCTGAACAAAACGTATGCGAATGGCGTCAAGGCCATCAACAATGTCAGCCTGGAGATTCCCAACGGAATGTTCGGCTTGCTGGGGCCGAATGGCGCGGGCAAGTCCTCGCTGATGCGCACCATTGCGACATTGCAAGATCCTGATAGCGGCAGCATCCATTTCGATGGCGTCGATGTGCTGCGGGACAAGGCCGGCCTGCGCCGCCAGCTCGGCTATCTGCCGCAGGATTTCGGCGTGTATCCGAAGGTCAGCGCGGAAACCCTGCTCAACCACTTTGCCGTCCTGAAAGGCTTGACGGAGAAGGGGCCGCGCAAGGACGCCGTGGAAGCCCTGTTGCAGCAAACCAATCTGTGGGAAGCGCGCAAGCGCAACCTGGGCACGTATTCGGGCGGCATGCGCCAGCGCTTCGGCATCGCCCAGGCGCTGCTGGGCGCGCCGCGCCTGGTGATCGTCGATGAGCCGACCGCCGGCCTGGACCCGGATGAACGCAACCGCTTCCTGAACCTGCTGGCGAAGATCGGCGAGCAGGTGGTGGTGATCCTGTCGACCCACATCGTCGACGACGTGACGGACCTGTGCCCGCGCATGGCCATGATCGTCAAGGGGCAAGTGCTGGTGCAAGGCGAGCCGCAGGCGGCCATCGACACCCTGCTCGGCAAGGTGTGGCGCCGCAGCGTCGGCATGGACGAGCTGGCGCAGTACCAGCAGTCGCACAATGTGCTGTCGACGCGCCTGGTGGGCGGCAAGCCGCAAATCAATGTGTATGCCGACAGCCAGCCCGACAGCGGCTTCGTGCAGATCGCCCCGGACCTGGAAGACGTGTACTTCCTGCATGTGCGCAACGCTGCCCGCAACGGCGCCGCCGTTCCCGCTGCAGCACCGTCCGCCGTCGCGGCGTAAGGAGCGCGCCATGTGGAAGGAATTTTTCAAGTTTGACCTCGGCTATCAGCTGAAACAGCCGCTGCTGTGGGTATTTGCCGTCATCCTGGCCTTGCTGGCCTTTGGCGCCAGCAGCAGCGATTCGATCCAGATCGGCGGCGCCATCGGCAACATCAACCGCAATGCGCCCACCGTGGTGGCGCAGCTGCTGACGATGTTCAGCCTGCTGTCGATGTTGCTCATCACCATCTTCATCGCCGGCGCCGTGCTGCGCGACAGCGAAGTGGGCATGGCCGACATGCTGTTCGCCACGCCCATGCGTAAATGGGACTACCTGTTCGGCCGCTTCGCCGCCGGCTTTGCCGCCTGCCTGGTCATCTTCGCCTGCATCGCCTTCGGCACCATGCTCGGCCCCCTCATGCCCTGGGTCGATGCGCAGCGCGTGGGCGCGTTCCCGCTGCAGGCGTACGCGTGGAGCTTCGCCGTGATGGTGATTCCGAACCTGCTCTTCATCGGCGCCCTGCTGATGCTGCTGGCGGCCACCACGCGCTCGATGATGCTCGTCTACGTGGGCGTGCTGGGCTTTTTCGTGCTGTGGGGCACGGCCGGCGCCTTTACGCGCGACATCAACAACGAATGGATCGCCGTCCTGCTCGACCCGTTCGGCATGCGCGCCCTGGGCCGCATGACGCGCTACTTCACGTCCGCCGAAGCGAACGCGGGGCTGCCGCCGTTTGCCGGCTTCCTGCTGGCCAACCGCCTGCTGTGGCTGGGTATTACGGCGCTGCTGTTCGCCGCCACCGTGATCCTGTTCAAGCCGCAGCGCACGGGGACGGGAAAACGCCTGTTCGGCAAGCACAAGGCCGAAACGAGCGGCCCCGCCGTCACGGCGCCGCGGGACCTGCCGCGCAGCATCCCCACCTTGACGGCCGCGACGGCCTGGCGCCAATGGTGGCAAATCCTGCGCTTCGATGCCGTCGGCGTCTTCAAGAGCCTGCCCTTCCTCGTCATGCTGCTGTTCGGCATGATCAACCTGATCGCTGCCGCCAATGTCGGCAAGAACATGTATGGCACGGCCGTGTACCCGATGACACATTTGCTGTTGCAGCAGATTAGCAACAGCTTCAGTTTCCTCCTGATCATCATCGTCACCTTCTATGCGGGCGAACTGATCTTCAAGGAACGGCAAGCGCGGATCGCCGACGTCAGCGACGCCATGCCCGTGCCCGACTGGGTCCCCCTGCTGGCCAAATGCACGGCCCTGGTCGGCGTCATCGCCGGCTACCTGCTGGCGGGCGTCCTCACGGCCGTCGGCTTCCAGCTCGTCAAGGGCGGCGCGCCCGTGGAACTGGGGCTGTACCTGAAAGGCACCCTGCTGGGCGCCCTCTTCTTCGTGCTGATGGGCTTGTGCGCCCTCACCCTGCAAGTGCTGTCGAATAACAAGTTCATCGGCTACCTGCTGGTGATCCTGCTGATGGTGGCGCAAGCCGTGCAGGGCATGCTGCACTTCGAACACAATCTGTACGCCTTTGGCGGCACGCCGGCCATCCCGTATTCGGACATGAATGGCTATGGCCACTTCCTGGCTGGCTGGGCCTGGTTCGCGCTGTACTGGAGCCTGTTTACCGTGGCCCTCGTCATGCTGGCGCAGGCATGCTGGGTGCGCGGCCTGCCGAACGGCTGGCGCGCGCGCGTGGGCCTGGCCCGCCAGCGCCTGCAGGGCCGTGCAGGCACCGCGCTGGCCGTGGTGCTGCTGTGCTGGGCGGGCACGGGCGGCTGGATCTTCTACAACACCAACGTGCTGAACAAGTACGAGACGTCGAACATCGGCATGGACAAGCAGGCGCGCTACGAAAAACTGTACCAGCGCTACCAGCACTTGCCCCAGCCGAAGATCACGGAAGTCCAGGCCGATGTGGATATTTATCCTGAGCAACGTAAAGTCTTGATCAAGGGTCATTATGTGCTGCAAAACAAGACGGCGCAGCCGCTCGATACCCTGCGCATCCAGCTCGACCCGCAACTGAAGACGACGTGGTTGAACTTGCCGGCGCACAAGGTCGCACTCGACGACAAGAAGCTCGGTTTCAGCATCCTCAAGCTGGCGCAAGCGCTGGCGCCCGGCGCCACCCTGCCGCTGGACTTCACGGTGGCCGTCACGCACCAGGGTTTCACCAACAGCGGCGCGCCGGACCAGGTCAACCTGAACGGCAGCTTCTTCAACAACCAGGCTTATTTCCCCCACTTCGGCTATGCGAAGGAAATGGAATTGCTTGACCGCAATGAACGCCGCAAGCGGGGCCTGGGCGAACCGCAGCGCATGGCCAAGCTGGAAGACACGTCCGCGTATGGCAACACGGTGCTGGGCGGCGATGCCGACTGGATCCATTTCGACACGACGGTGTCCACCAGCGGCGAGCAAATCGCCCTGGCGCCCGGCTATCTGCAAGGCAGCTGGGAAAAGGATGGCCGCCGCTATTACCGCTACAAGATGGACCAGCCGATGCTGCCGTTCTTTGCCTACCTGTCGGCGCGCTGGGAAGTCAACAAAGGCGAGTGGCACGGCGTGCCGATCGAAATTTATTTCGATAAAAAGCATGGCTACAATACGCAGCGCATGATCACTTCCGTGCAAAAGTCGCTCGACTATTACAGCACCGAGTTTACGCCCTACCAGCACAAGCAGGTGCGCATCCTCGAGTTCCCCGGCTACCAGAGCTTCGCCCAGTCGTTTGCCAATACGATTCCGTATTCGGAAGGCATCGGCTTCATCGCCGACCTGCGCAACAAGGAAGACATCGACTATGTGTTCTACGTCACGGCGCATGAAATGGCGCACCAGTGGTGGGGCCACCAGGTGATCGGCGCCAATGTGCAGGGCGCCAGCATGCTGATGGAATCACTGGCGCAGTACTCGGCGCTGATGGTGATGGAAAAGGAATACGGACGCGACAAGATGCGCCGCTTCCTGCGCTATGAACTGGACCGCTACCTGAGCGGACGCGGCGGCGAAGCCATCGAGGAATTGCCGCTGGCGCGCGTGGAGGGACAGCAATACATCCACTACAACAAGGGCAGCCTGGTGTTCTACCGCCTGCGCGACGAGATCGGCGAAGCCGCCCTTAACCGTGCCCTGAAACGCTATCTGCAGGACAAGGGTTACCAGCAGGCGCCGTTCACCACGTCGTCGGAATTGCTGGCCTATATCCGCGCCGAAGCAGCGCAGGACAAGCAGGCCCTGATCACGGACCTGTTCGAGAAAATCGTGTTCTACGATAACCGCGTCACGCAAGCGACCGCCGTCAAGCGCGCGGATGGCCAGTGGGATGTCACCATGCAACTGCACCTGGCCAAGCTGGAGTCCGACGGCAAGGGCAAGGAAAGCCCGCGCGCCTACGACGAACCGGTGGAGATCGCCATCTTCGCGCGCGCGCCGGGCGCCGGGGAGAAGGACGAAAGAGTCTTGTTTACCGACAAGCGCATGTTGTCGGGCAGCGACCCTGTGGTCACGATCACGGTGAAGGAAAAACCATTTGAAGTGGGTGTCGATCCGTACAACAAGATGATCGACCGGGTCTCGCGCGATAACCGCAAGGAAGTCACTGTCAATTAAGGCTTGCTTCAAGGCGCTTGATCCAACGCAAACAGGCCACGCCGTCACCGACAGCGCGGCCTGTTTTTTACGGCGGATGGGAAATTTTTTCAGGCCAGCAAATAAATCTGCCGCAGCGCACAGCCCACCTGTACTACACAGAACACCATGGCAAGGAACAAGAGCCCCAGATGGATTTTTAAAAAGATATCCAGTCGTTCCCGGCCGGCCACGGGCGGCACGGCGGCCGTTTTAAAACGCAACCCTTTTCCGGCCAGTAGCAACAACACTATGCTGATTGGAAAAGATTGCAGAAAAATACGTCCTGGATACAAAGTCCACGCCAGTCCGATCAGGATGGAAATCAATGCCAATACATCGCACAAGAGAAATAGATATTTTCTTTTTTGAAAATTCGCCAGCGATGCAAGCAGCCATCCCTTTTCCTTGCCGAATATGCGCTCCAGAACCAGCCATTGTGAACCTGATGAATCGACAGCTATATGCATTGCAAGATTTTTCTTCAATTGAGCCAGTGACATTTTCTGCGCACCAATAGCCGCAATATACGCACAGCATATTGCGGCCACATTACGATCAGCGGTATAAAAACCATCAAGCGGGCATGTTCAACCCGCCATGACCTGTCCGCTTATGCCGAACAATAGGAATTATAGGCATACATCACGCCCGCGCCAATCATGATGCCGCCACCGAGCGCCTGGCCGCCCGGCACGGTGGCAAAGCCCGCGCCGACACCGCCGATACCGCCCCAGAAACCTGCCGTGGCGGTATATTCGCTCGACGACATGCTATCCGAACAAAATGCACGACCGCCCGAGATGTCTTGAATTTCCATTTCCGATAAAACTTGCATTCTTACTCCAGTAATTACATCAACATGGAAAATGTCCATGCGCCACGTCTGCAGAAAACACGATATCGGTAAATAGCATGTCTTCCATCAGATTCGTATTCATCGCATGCATGAATTGCATGCGATGCAGCCCTCCGATAAAATTTACTCAGAGAAACATTGCAAACAATATACCATCGCACAAACAATTGCCAAAATAACTTTATTGATTAAATAAACAATGGCAAAGCGATTATTCTCCTTATGCGGAAATATCATAAGAATATTTGAATTTTGTTTTATTCAAACCGGGGCTTGAAGAGAAGCGTAATCCGCACCATGCGATGGAAATGCGGATGGCACTGCGGTACAGGCAAAACGCAAAGCCTGGCGTAAGATGGACGGTATCGTCGGCGAGTGCGCCGGCACCACGTTCAAGGGGAATTGCCTATGCCGCATCGTCACCTGCCCATCCGCGCCAGCCTGCTGCTGGCGGCCCTCGTTTTGACCACCCCCGCCTGGAGCGCCGATGCCGTCCACAAGGAAACAGTAGAGCTGACGGCAGGCAAGGCTGCGCTCAGCGTGAAAGGCAAGATCAAGGGCTATGCCACGGCCGAATACACGCTGGCAGGCAAGGCGGGCCAGATTCTCGGCGTCAAGCTCAAGACCAATCAACCGTCGAATTATTTCAACCTCCGTCAAGCCGGGCAACAGGACGCCCTGTTCATCGGCTCGAACGGCGGCAACAGTTATGAGGCAACACTGCCGGCCGATGGCGAGTACACGGTGCAAGTGTATTTGATGCGCAATGCGGCGCGCAGGAATGCGGTGGCCAGCTACAGCCTGGAGATGCGGCTGCGCAATTGAGTCTCCCCGGCCATGACAGCGCAAGAGGCGCGTTCGCCACCACATGCTCCCCATGTTACTGCGAGGGACCCATGAGATGCGGGAGCGCCGCCGCTGTCTTATCTGGCCGGCTGCGCTGCCTGGCGTCGGGCGGCCATGAGCGATTCCAGCACCAGGCCCGTCATCACGGCCAGGAGCGGCATAGTGGGCTCACGGTATCGGAAGATCACGTAAAACAGCATGTGAACGCCCGTGTAGCACGCAAGCGCCAGCCAGAGCATGGCGACCTGCCGATTCCTGAGCCCTGGCATCAGCACAGTCCCCATAGCACCGGCGATCAGGAGCAGGAACTGTATCGCCCACAGCAGACGCACAAGCTTTTCTGCCGACGACTGGTTTCCTTTTCCCTCATGCAGGGGAGGCGTCCAGAAGTACGCCGCTTTTTTCGCTGCCAATGCCAGGAACGCTGCCGGGTGGGCCTTCGCCCAAGAAATAGCCTCCTGTTTCAAGGTCTCGGAAGCCTGGACTTCCCCCGTTTTCCGAAGGGCATCCCAGGTGGGGCCGCGTGGTGTTTCCGAGATGGAAATGAACATGCCTGTCGCGGCGGGATTGTTGCCCAAATACAGATTGAAGCCGCCATTGGTGTTCAAGACAGGGGCGCCTATCACTTGCATGTTCCTGAGCAGCCATGGGCTGGAAACCACCAGCGCCACGGACAGCGCGAGCATGGCAAGGCTTGCCCGCCGAACCGTCGATGCGGGAGACAGCAGCAACGCCCATGCAAGGACTGCCAGCAGTGACAAGGCGGCATTGCCCGTCAGTGCCAACAGACCGAAGAGTGCCCCGCACCCGATCGCCACGCTCTTCGAGGGCTGGCGTGCCAATCTCAGCGCACACCACATGACACCCAGCATCAGGGGAATCATCAGGTTTTCCTTCGCCAGATAGATCCCGTAGATGCCGCTTGGCAGATAGAGCGCCCAGGCAGCCGCGGCGATGAGACGCCCCGACCGGCCTGCACCAGCCTCTTTGGCCACCAGGTAGCACAGCACGATTGCCGCGCCTCCCAGGCACATGTTCACCAGGCGAACCGCCAGGAGGCCGTCGCCAAAAAGAAAAAAGACAGGCGCGAGTATCAACAGGGGATAGCCCACGTTATACATCGCGCGGTTGCCCATGCTGTCGACGATGCCATTCCCGCCAAGCAAGTTGAGCGCCATGCTCCTGTAGGCAAGTTCATCGCCTTCCGGCACATGCTGGTAGCCCGCAATCACCGCCGCCCTCAGGGCGAGGCCGATGCCTGCGACGATTGCCAGCCACAGCCAATCTCGCTGTTGCTGGGCATCATGCTTGTCATTCATCAACTCCTCCCCACCAAAAACACCCCCGCACAAATCAGCGCCACGCCCATCACACGGGGCAGGCTGACCTGTTCTCCCAGCAGGCAGGCGATTGGCAGGGTGAGCACGAATCCCAGGCCTGCCAGAGGATAGGCCTTGCTCACTTCCCATTGCGACAGCACGCCTAGCCAGGCCACCGCTCCCAGGCCATACAGGAGGAATCCCCCCAGCACATACTTGTCCGTGAGGATATGCATGAGGGTCATGAAGGACTTGGGCTGCGCCATCATCGCCTGCACCCCGTCACCGGACATGCCGGTCTTCAATGAAAACTGCGCCATGACGGATAGCGCGATGCTCAGGATGGCAATGCAGAACGTGTTCATGGGTAAGTACCCAACACCAGAAAATGCGCCCCCAGCATGACGGCCACCATGGCGCAGACGGTCATGCGGCTGCCGTGGTCCTTGAGGGCGTAGATCACCGGGTCATCGTGCATTTCACCTCGCGATGTTTTCACCCACAGGCGCGCAAGCCAGTAAATCAATCCCAGGGCAACCAGCCACAGCATCTGCGGGGTGCCGTAGCGCCCCTGCGTTTCCGGCGCACTGATGAACAGCCCGAACACCACCACGGCAGAGAGGGCCGCCCCGCCCCCCAGGGGCCACAACACGGCCAGGTCGCTCACCCGGTAATCCCGTCCACGCGTGGCAGCCTTGCCATTTCCTTCCAGCGTGACCAACTCCGCACAGCGCTTCACGAGGGCGAGGCTGAGGAACATGAAGACCGAGAAAGCCAGCAACCAGGAACTGGTGGTAGTACCAATGGCAACGGAACCGGCCAGGATGCGCAAGGTATACAGCAGTGACAGCATGAGCACGTCAATCAGCACGTATTCCTTGAGCACCCAGCTATACGCGCTGGTCAGCACGAGGTAAAGCAGGAGCATCAGGAGGAAGGCATTCGACACGGACCAGGCCAGAACGAGGGCCAGGAGCAGGGCCCCCGCAGCCACGACCAGGCCCTTCAGAATCGGCAGGCGGCCACTGGCAAAAGGGCGAAGCCGCTTGCGGGGGTGCGCCCTGTCGCTTTCCAGGTCCCACAGGTCGTTGACCATGTAGGTGGCGGAGGCGGCCAAGGAGAACGCCATGAAGGCCACGGCCATGGTGCTCATCTTGCCCAGGTCGAGGAAGGAGAATGCCGTCAGCAGGGGCACGAACAGCAGCAGATTCTTTAACCACTGGTGGACACGCAGGGCTTTCATCCACACGCCAGGCCCGCCGCTCTCGTCCGGAAATTCGCGTTCGACCGGGACGTGCCGCCGCACGGTTTGGCCCGTACGCCAGGCGACATCCACCAGCACCGCCGCCTCGGCGGCTTGCCAGATGGGGATATCTGCCTTGCTGTCGCCGGCATAGACAAAGCATGGCCCGACCTGCTCCCGGATCGCTTGCAGCTTGGCCTTGCCCTTGAGGTTGCAACCGGCCTGCGTCGCCAGCACCTTGTCGAACAGACCCAGGTGCCCGGCCACGTTGCGGGCAATCGAATGGTGGGCCGCCGTCGCCAGGACAATCATGCGGCCCTTGCGCTTTTCCTCGCGCAGGTAGTCCAGCAGGGACTCGCGGTAAGGGAGGTGCTCACCCAAGATGCCGGCATGCGCCGCAATGGCTTCCTTGAAGCCCGCCCGCCCTCGCATGAGCCAGAACGGCAGGCGGAGCAAATTGAGCGGGGATTGCTGCACCGCCTTGATGACGGATTCCAGCAGGGTATCGGTTGGCGTCAGCGTTCCGTCAAGATCGACAACCAGGGGCGCTTTGGTCGAAATAGCCACCATTTTCTCCCGATTCTGGTGTGGCATGGCAGATGGAGTGCTGAGAGCAGTGATTAAATTATAGGGGGAGTCATGATGGCGATGACCAACATATATCAAGGAAGAGAGCGGTTATCTGCTTGAGCTGAACGCCCGTAGCACCTAAAAGACACCCGTAACAACAAATAAAAAACGCCTCGCAAATCAAGGATGTGCGAGGCGTTATGCAGCAATGAGCCGTAGTGCGTCTTAGAACGGAATATCGTCATCCATATCCGAGAAGTTCGGTGCCGGCTTCGGTGCCGGACGTGGCGCCGGGGCTGGTGCCGGACGCGGGGCCGGTGCCTGGCGCGGGGCCGGGGCTTCGTAGCCGCCGCCACCGCCGTAGCTGTCATCGCCACCGCCGGCGTCGCCGCCCATGCCGGAACGGCCGCCCAGCATTTGCATCTGTTCCGCGATGATGTCGGTTGCGTACTTCTCGACGCCGTCCTTGTCCGTGTATTTACGGGTTTGCAGGCGGCCTTCGACGTAGACGGACGAACCTTTTTTCAGGTATTGGCCGACGATTTCCGCCAGGCGGCCGAAGAACGAGATACGGTGCCACTCTGTCAATTCTTTTTGTTCGCCCGTGTTGCGGTCCTTCGATTTGTACGAAGTGGCCACGGCGATGTTGGCGATCGCGTCGCCGCTAGGCATGTAGCGGATTTCCGGGTCACGGCCCAGATTGCCGACGATGATGACTTTGTTGACTGATGCCATGAATAACTCCTGATGAACTGCAGCGGGAGCCGGTGTCCCGCGCGTTAGTTTAGTGTGCTAAACGAGGATTATAAGCGACCACGCGGCGCAAAGCACCCGCTTTCTGGCGGACGCCCTCTCCCGTGCGGCAGCACGTTTTTTTCACGGCAGGTGAAAACAAGAAACTTGAATACTGGTATTATATACAGTGTTTAAACGTCTGCACGCATCTGTATCAAACTTTGTCAGGGCACGTTCGCCTGGCGGCGCAATCCGCCCGTGGCTGCCTCAGGCATGCAGAGCAAAACCCGGCTATAGTAACAGGTTGACCCGTTGTGGCCTTTCATCCGCACCCTGGCCCGATGCGCCGGCCGCACCACTCACTGAAAGCAAGGCAATCACATGGAACAGATCCGCATTCGCGGCGCTCGCACGCATAACCTCAAGAATATCAATCTCGATTTGCCGCGCAATAAGCTGATCGTGATTACCGGCTTGTCCGGCTCCGGCAAGTCTTCGCTGGCCTTCGACACCCTGTACGCGGAAGGCCAGCGCCGCTATGTCGAGTCGCTGTCGGCGTATGCGCGCCAGTTCCTGCAGCTGATGGAAAAACCGGATGTCGACCTGATCGAGGGATTATCTCCCGCCATCTCCATCGAACAGAAGGCAACGTCGCACAACCCGCGCTCGACGGTGGGCACCGTGACGGAAATCCACGATTATTTGCGCCTGCTGTATGCGCGCGTCGGCACGCCCTACTGCCCCGACCACCCGGAAAACGCGCTGGCCGCCCAGTCCGTCTCGCAAATGGTCGACGCCGTGCTGGCCATGCCGGAAGACACCAAGCTGATGATCCTGGCGCCCGTCGTCGCCAACCGCAAGGGCGAACACGTCGACCTGTTCGAGCAGATGCAGGCGCAAGGCTTCGTGCGTTTTCGCGTGCAGAGCGGCACGCATGCAGCGAAAATCTATGAAGTTGATGACCTCCCGAAATTAAAGAAAACGGAAAAGCACACGATCGACGTCGTCATCGACCGCGTCAAGGTGAACCAGGACATCAAGCAACGCCTGGCAGAAAGTTTCGAGACGGCCCTGCGCCTGGCCGACGGCCGCGCCATTGCCTATGAAATGGATACCGCCCAGGAACATGTGTACTCGAACAAGTTCGCCTGCAATGTGTGCGGTTATTCCCTGCAGGAACTGGAACCGCGGCTGTTCTCGTTCAACAACCCCATGGGCGCCTGCCCCGAATGCGACGGCCTGGGACACATTGAATTCTTTGACCCGAAACGCATCGTCGCGTTCCCGAACCTGTCGCTGGCCTCGGGCGCCGTCAAGGGCTGGGATCGCCGCAACCAGTTTTACTTCCAGATGCTGTCGAACCTGGCCGCGTATTACGAGTTCGACCTGGACATGCCGTTCGAACAGCTGGCACTGAATGCCCAGCAAGCCGTGCTGTACGGTTCCGGCAAGCAAGTGATTCCGTTTACCTATGTCAACGAACGGGGCCGCACCGTCATCAAGGAACACACGTTCGAAGGCGTGGTCAACAATCTGCAGCGCCGCTACCGGGAAACGGACTCGATGGCCGTCAAGGAAGAGCTGGCCAAGTTCATCAATGAAAAATGCTGCCCCTCATGCGATGGCGCGCGCCTGCGCGTGGAAGCGCGCTTCGTCAAGGTCGGCACGGGCAAGCAGCAGCGGGCCATCTATGAAGTGGCGGAAAAACCGCTGCGCGAGACGCTGGAATTCTTTGAAAAGCTGAAACTGACGGGCGCCAAGAAAGAGATCGCCGACCGCGTGGTCAAGGAAATCATTTCTCGCCTGAAATTCCTCAACAATGTGGGCCTCGATTACCTGTCGCTGGACCGCAGCGCCGACACGCTGTCCGGCGGCGAAGCACAACGCATCCGCCTGGCGTCGCAGATCGGCTCCGGTTTGACGGGCGTCATGTATGTGCTCGATGAACCGTCGATCGGCTTGCATCAGCGCGATAATGACCGCTTGATCGAAACCTTAAAACACTTGCGCGACATCGGCAACAGCGTGCTGGTGGTCGAGCATGACGAAGACGCCATCCGCACGGCCGACTATATCGTCGACATGGGCATCGGCGCGGGCGTGCACGGCGGCGAAATCATCGCCGAAGGCACCCTGCCCGAGATCTTGAAGAACAAGAAATCGCTGACGGCGCAGTACCTGAACGGCAAGCTGAAAATCGCCGTGCCGGCCAAGCGCCACGCCAGCAATCCCGAAAAGCAGTTGCTCATTACTGGCGCAACGGGCAACAACCTGAAAAAGGTTTCGCTGAGCTTGCCGGTGGGCTTGATGACGTGCGTCACGGGCGTGTCCGGCTCGGGCAAGTCGTCGCTCGTCAACGATACCTTGTATCCGGCCCTGTCGCGCCATTTGTATGGTTCGCAGACGGAACCGGCGCCGCACGACTCGATCAGCGGCCTGGAACACTTCGACAAGGTCATTTCCGTCGACCAGGCGCCGATCGGCCGCACGCCGCGCTCGAATCCCGCCACGTATACGGGCTTGTTTACGCCGATCCGCGACCTGTTCTCCACCGTGCCGACGGCCAAGGAACGCGGCTACAGCGCGGGACGCTTCTCGTTCAACGTGAAGGGCGGACGCTGCGAAGCGTGCCAGGGCGATGGCGTGATCAAGGTCGAGATGCATTTCTTGCCCGACGTCTACGTGCCATGCGATGTGTGCCACGGCAAGCGCTACAACCGCGAAACGCTGGAAGTGCAATACAAGGGCAAGAACATCACGGAAGTGCTGGGCATGACGGTGGAAGAGGCGCATGAATTCTTCAAGCCGGTCCCCTTGATCGCGCGCAAGCTGCAAACCCTGCTCGACGTGGGCCTCGGCTACATCAAGCTGGGGCAAAGCGCCACCACCCTGTCCGGCGGCGAGGCGCAGCGCGTGAAACTGTCGCTGGAACTGTCCAAGCGCGACACGGGCCGCACCCTGTACATCCTCGATGAACCGACGACGGGCTTGCACTTCCACGACATCGACTTGCTGCTGAAAGTCATCCACCGCCTGCGCGACCAGGGCAACACCCTCGTCATCATCGAGCACAACCTGGACGTCATCAAGACGGCCGACTGGATCGTCGACCTGGGCCCCGAAGGGGGCGCCGGCGGCGGACAGATCATCGCCACGGGCACGCCGGAAGACGTGGCCCTGAATCCGGCCAGCGTGACGGGTAAATACCTGGGGCCGCTGCTCAAGCAGTAATGACGCCAGCGCAATAAAAAACGGCGCGGATTGCTCATGCAATCCGCGCCGTTTCTCTTTTTGCTAGCACCCCAGTCATTGCCGGCGTGTCATTTATCGCACGCCAGTCTTTGCCGGCGTGTTTCTCCCCCCCACTACAACTCTTAACACCTGACAAGCTTGTCAGGCGCCGCTTTACGCTCACTTACGCACTCAGCCGCTTTTCCAGCGCCGCCTTGTGACCTGCCAATTCCTGCGGCAGATGATACGCGAGTTTTTCAAACAACTCCGTATGCAATTTCAATTCTTCCACCCACGCGGCCTTGTCGATCGAGGTGATGGTGTCGAACTGTTCTTGCGTGAATGGCAAGCCATCCCAGTTCAGGTCGCCATACTGCGGCGTCGTGCCGAACAGGTTTTCCACGCCGCCCGCCTTGCCTTCGATACGCTCCAGCATCCACTTGAGCACGCGCATGTTGTCGCCAAAGCCAGGCCAGACGAATTTGCCAGCCTCGTCCGTACGGAACCAGTTGACGCAATAGATCTTCGGCAGGGCAGCCGGGTTGACCTTGCCCACCTTGACGCCCATGTCCAGCCAGTGCTGGAAGTAATCGCTCATGTTATAGCCGATAAACGGCAACATGGCAAATGGATCGCGGCGCACGACGCCCATCTGGCCCACGGCAGCGGCCGTCGTTTCCGAGCCCATGGTGGCAGCCATGTAGACGCCTTCGACCCAGTTGCGCGCTTCGGTGACCAGCGGCACGGTGGTCGAGCGGCGGCCGCCAAAGATGAAAGCCGAGATCGGCACGCCGGCCGGATCGTCCCAGGCTGCGTCGATCACGGGGTTTTGCGTTGCCGCAACCGTGAAGCGCGCGTTCGGATGCGCCGCCTTGGTGCCGGACGCCGGCGTCCAGTCCTTGCCCTGCCAGTCGATCAGGTGGCTTGGTGCTTCTTTCGTCAAGCCTTCCCACCAGACGTCGCCGTCGTCCGTCAGCGCCACATTGGTGAAGATCGTGTTGTCGCGCATGGACGCCATGCAGTTGTAATTGGTTTTTTCGTTGGTGCCCGGCGCCACGCCAAAATAACCGGCTTCCGGGTTGATGGCGTACAAACGGCCGTCGGCGCCCGGCTTGATCCAGGCGATATCGTCGCCGATGGTCGTCACTTTCCAGCCGTTAAAACTTGCTGGCGGGATCAGCATGGCGAAGTTGGTCTTGCCGCAAGCGGACGGGAACGCTGCCGCGACGTAATGCTTCTTGCCTTCCGGCGATTCCACGCCGAGGATCAGCATGTGTTCGGCCAGCCAGCCCGGGTTGTTGTCCGATGCTTGCGCTTCCTGGTAGCCCATGTTCGAGGCGATGCGCAGGGCGAAACATTTCTTGCCCAGCAAGGCGTTGCCGCCGTAGCCCGAACCGAAAGACCAGATTTCGCGCGTTTCCGGGAAATGCACGATATATTTGGTGCTGTTGCACGGCCATTTCACGTCGGCCTGGCCGGTGGCCAGCGGCGCGCCCACGCTGTGCACGCACGGCACGAATTCGCCATCGGTGCCCAGCACGTCGTACACGGCACGGCCCATGCGGGTCATGATCTTCATGTTGACGGCGACATATGGCGAATCGGACAGTTCCACGCCGATGTGCGCGATCGGCGAGCCCAGCGGGCCCATCGAGAAGGGCACGACGTACATGGTGCGGCCGCGCATGCAGCCATCGAACAGGCCGTTCAGGGTGCGGCGCATTTCGCCGGGCTCGGTCCAGTTATTCGTCGGGCCTGCCGCTTCTTTTGTTGCCGAGCAGATATACGTGCGGTCTTCGACGCGGGCCACATCGCTCGGATCGGAGCAGGCCAGGTAGGAATTCGGACGCTTTTCGGCGTTCAGTTTTTTCATGGTGCCGCTGGCAACCATTTCAGCGCACAGGCGCTCGTACTCTTCTTGCGAGCCATCGCACCAGTAGATGCGGTCCGGCTTGGTCAGCGCGGCAATGTCGGCCACCCAGTTGATCAGTTTCTGTTGTTTAATATAAGCTGGGACATTGAGTGCGGCGACGCCACCCATGACGGGCTGATTCATATTACCTCCAATACCAATAAAAGAAATTCTGGTCATTCCGGCAAGACAGGCAGCATCGTTGAGAGGTGGCTGCGGCTCACTGCGGGCGGTGTACTCACGCGGGCAGGGCTCTGGCGTCGTTTACCTGGATCATGCACCCAGGCTGCAGGAACAGTTTGCGCTATAACTATAATCAGGAAGCTTTAAAAGTGCCGGCGATTGTACACCCGCCTAACGGCTATTCTCGCAAAAATGTAGGAGAATAGCTTGACTAATGTAGTAGGCTATTCAGCATTTCCCGTATCCTGTTATTTCCCTACCAAATCCTCACTAAAATCGGCCATCCACCATGAAAATTGCCATACTCGATGATTACCAGGATGCCGTGCGCGGCCTCGATTGCTTCCAGTTGCTCGATGGCCACGAGGTCAAGGTGTTCAGCAACACGGCGCGGGGCCTGGGCCAGCTGGCGATCCGCCTGGCGCCATACGACGCGCTGGTGCTGATCCGCGAACGCAGCAGCTTCAACCGCGCCTTGCTGTCGAAACTGCCGAACCTGAAACTGATTTCGCAAACGGGCAAGGTCAGCGGGCACATCGACGTGCCGGCCGCCACCGAGCTGGGCATCGCCATCGCGGAAGGCATCGGCTCGCCCACGGCGCCGGCCGAACTGACGTGGGCGCTGATCATGGCGGCGCAGCGCAAGATCGTGCCGTACGCGCAACATTTACAAGAAGGGCTGTGGCAGACGTCGTCGCTGGAACCTGCGCGCAATACGCTCGGCACGGTATTGAAAGGGCGCACCCTGGCGATCTGGGGCTACGGCAAGATCGGGCAATTGATCGCCGGCTATGGCCGCGCCTTCGGCATGACCATCCTCGTGTGGGGCAGCGAAGCGAGCCGCGCGGCGGCCGTGGCGGCCGGCGATACGGCGGCCACGTCGCGGGAAGCGTTCTTTGAACAGGCCGACGTCTTGACCCTGCACCTGCGCCTGTCCGATGCGACGCGTGGCCTGGTAACAGCCGAGGACCTGGCGCGCATGAAGCCGACGTCGCTGTTCGTCAACACGAGCCGCGCCGAGCTGGTGGCCGAGGGCGCGCTGGAAGCGGCGCTGCCGCAGGGTCGCCCGGGCACCGCCGCGCTGGACGTATTTACGGACGAGCCGCTGCCGCCAGGCTCGCCATTGCTGCTGCTGCCAAACGTGCTGGCCACGCCGCACCTGGGCTACGTCGAGCGTGACAGCTATGAACTGTATTTCCGCTACGCCTTGCAAAACATCGTTGATTTTGCGCAAGGTCAATGCACGCGCCTGCTCAATCCCGAGGCGCTGGCGCATGCGCGGCAAGCTCCTCAGGAACGCTGAAAGCCCTTCAACAAGTCCGGCTCGCCCGTGATGCGGATGGCGGGCGCGGGCAGCACGTGCCGGCCGCGCCACAGGCCGGCCCAGCCGGGCGGCCAGGCGATGTCCGCTCCGGCGTACGGCGCCACGCCGGCACGCACGGCAACGACCGGCACGGGCGGCATGTCGGGCAAGGGTTCGCCTGGCGTGCGCTGCATGTCCAGGCTGTACATGTAATCGGGCAATAAAGCATCGCAGACGCGGCCAAACCAGTCGCTATGGTCGTCGTCGCGTCCCAGCGCCTGCGCCAGGCCCTGCGGGTCGAAACGGGCCAGGGCATCGATCAGCTCGCCCGTGGTGGCGCCCGGCGTGTCGCCCCAGCCCATCACCGGGTTGACGTTGTAATCGGCGCCCGAACCGTACCAGCCTTCGCGCCAGGGCCGCTGCATCCAGTCGCGCGGTCCCGTAAACAAATGCCAGCGCCAGTGCAGGCCGGACGGTTTCGGCCAGGAATACAGATACAGTTTTTGATAGCCGGCCTGGTGCAATTCGCGCACCATGGCCATCAGGCGCGCGTGCGGCATGCGGTCCGGCGGCGCGCGCCGAAACAAGATCGCTTCGCCATCGGCAAACTGCACGTCGTCGGTCGACAGGTTCAGGTCCAGGGTCCGCGCTTCGCTGCCGAAACGGGCGGCGATCCAGCCCGTCAGCAAATTGACGGACGTGATCACCCCGTAACCGCGGTGGCGGTGAAAAATGACGGTGCCGGGAGCGAGCGCTTTCATACGGAGTCGGGGTGGCAGGCAAACAAAGAAACCAGTGTACTCACAGATGGCCAAATTTTCCAGATGCGGCGCGGCAGCGGGGCGGCAGGCACGCTGGCCCATCTGCGGCAGCATTCACGCAACGCTGCCAATCCACGCTATCATGCGCGTCATTCTCCACTGACATCGTGACCACATCATGACTTTGCGCATACTCGCCACTGGCGGCACTTTCGACAAACACTACAACGAATTGAACGGTACCCTGGGCTTTTCCGACAGTCATTTGCCGGCAGCGATTGCCCGCGCGCGCATGACGGCGCCCGTGGCGCTGGAGCAATTGCCCCTGCTCGATTCGCTCGACATGCAGGATGCGGACCGCCAGCGCGTGCTGGCCTCGTGCCGCGCGGCACAGGAAAAAGCCATCGTCATCATCCACGGCACCGACACCATGCGCGAAACGGCGCAGGTGCTGGGCGCGGCGAACCTGCAGCAAACGGTCATTTTGACGGGCGCCATGATTCCCTACGAAATCGACAACTCCGACGCCCTGTTCAACCTGGGCTTTGCCTGCGGCGTGGCGCAAACCCTGCCAGCCGGCGTGTACGTGGCCATGAATGGCCAGATCTTCGCCTGGGACAATGTGCAAAAGAACCGCGCCGCCGGCGTGTTCCAGCCCTTGTAAGCCGATGGCAGGACAGGGCGTAAAAGCAGACCGGCACGCGGCCTGACTGACACTCTGTCACAATTCGACCAGCCCGTTTTCAACGGGCTTTTTTTATGTTTTTTTGCCTTTCACAAATTCTGCAAAACCACAGAATTCGTCGAATTATTGCAGGTAAAACATCAAATTGCCAATACAATAATTTTATGTTGTAAAAAAACGCCATTGATCATTTTTAAAAACACCGATATTATTAAATATAAAACTGCAATTTAACAATTAAATTAAATATTCTTCTGTATCCATAATTTATTGCCAAATCCGACACGGTTGATATGCATTTTTTCTTGCTGAGACGACATAATGTTCGCCTCGACAAGTCAAAAGTGCATTTATAACAATATTGCGCTAAGTAGTCTTCCACCTCCCACCGACGTGGTTCCGCCTACCGTACACGAGCACCGCTGGCCATCTACCCGATGGCCAGAGCGGTGCTCGTGTACTGCTTGTCGTTATTAAAACTACTACGGAGTAATTGTTACAATGGCATTTAAAGAAAAAATTGGCGTGCGCAGCGTACGCCTGGCCCTGACCGTTCTGGCAGGTAGCGTCTTGTTCTCTGGCCAATCCATGGCGGACGAAGCAATTCAAAAAGTTGAAATTACCGGTTCGAGCATCAAGCGTATCGCTGTCGAAGGCGCCTTGCCTGTACAGCGCCTGTCGCAAGAAGCGATCGCCAAATCGGGCGCCACTTCGGTAGCCGACCTGATCCAGGCCCTGCCAGCCATGCAAGGCTTCACCATCGGCGCAGTCGCAGCAGGTTCCGACTCGGGTGGCAATACCAGTGCTTCGCTGCACGGTATCGGCGAGTCCTACACCCTGGTACTGCTGAATGGCCGCCGCATCGCGCCACAAGGCTCCGGCACCACGGTCAACCTGAACGCCATTCCGATGAGCGCCGTTGAGCGCGTCGAAATCCTGACCGACGGCGCTTCGGCCCTGTACGGCTCGGACGCCATCGCCGGCGTACTGAACTTCATCCTGAAGAAAAACCAGCAAGGCGCCACCCTGGAAGCCACCTACGGCGGTCCGGAAGACAAGGGCGGCAACGCCTGGAACACCAGCGTCACCTATGGTTTCGGCGACCTGGACGAAGACCGTTTCAACGTGCTGGTATCGTACCGCCACGATGAGCAGTCGAAACTGATCGCGACCGACCGCGATTTCGCCAATACTTCTTTCCTGAAATTCAACCGCGGCGGCAAGAACTATATCTGGGACCGCACCAGCCCCTCGGCTTCGGCAGCAGGCACCACTGTTGCCTACAAAGATAATACTTCGACCTCGTTCACCCCATATCTGAAGCAAAACAACGGAAATTGCCCTGACAATTCCTACGTCACGCCCAAAAATCGCAACAGTTGCGGCTTCGACACGGGTTCCACCGTGGAAATCGTGCCGCAATCGAAACGCGACAGCCTGTTTTCCAAAGCAACGTACAAGCTCAATGACAGCCTGAACGCGTTCGCCGAACTGGCCTACTCGCGCTACGACCTGACGGCGCGTATCGCCGCCAACCCGATCCCCATCTCGATTGCGCAAACGGTAAAAAACCCTAAAACCAACGTTGACGAGCTGGTGTTCAACAATCCAGCTGCCTACGCGAAATACGTGCAACCTTACCTGTCGCCAGCGCAACAGGGAAACATCAAATCGATCACGGCCAACTACCGCAGCAGCGACTTCGGTTTGCGCGCAAGCCAGACCGTTACCCAAACCAAGCACATGGTGGTTGGCGTGGAAGGCGAACTGGGCGCGTGGAACTTCGAAAGCGGCCTGACCTGGTCGCAAAACTCGATCGACGAGCGTTACACGGGCGGCTACGCGACGAATCAGGGCTTCAATGACATCCTGGCCAATCCGGATTTCGATGCGTTCGCGTTGAACAAAAAGCCATCCGTGCAAGCGCAAGTCGCCGGCGCGCAGTTCGTCGGCTCCGTGCGTACCGCATCGACCACGATGCGCGGCGTCGACACGCACGGTTCGCGTGAGTTGTTCTCCTTGCCAGGCGGCAAGGCCAGCCTGGGTATCGGCGGCGACTACCGCACCTACCGCTATGAGCAGTCGCCAGGCGCCACCGGTGACGACATCTACAGCTTCAACACCAAGGCTACCTACGACATGAGCCGCGACACCTACGGCGCGTTTGTCGAGTTGCTGGCACCGTTGACCAAGTCGTTCGAAATGACCGTCGGTGGCCGTTACGATGCTGTCAAGGCGATCGATGACAAGCGGAACAGCAAAACCGTCGGTAAAAAAGACAGCGCCAATACCTACAAGGTATCGGCACGCTGGCAGCCGGTACAAACCGTGCTGATCCGCGGCTCCTACGGCACGGGCTTCAAGGCGCCAAGCATGCTGGACATCGCCCAGCCACTGGTCAACGCCGGCTTTACCGCCAAGGCATTTGACTGCCCACACCCGGGTAACGCACTGTGCCGCGGCGAACCAATTCAATACAACGCCGTATCGGAAGGCAATCCAGAACTGCAATCGGAAAAATCGAAACAGTTCACCCTGGGTTTCCGTGTCGAACCTAGCTCGGCCTTCTCGTTCGGCGCCGACCTGTGGGATGTGAAACTGCGCAATGCCGTCTCGGAAATCACCGAAGAGCAGGCATTTGCCGATCCGGACAAGTACGCTGCAAGCTTCTCGACCTACAAGGAGCCTACGACCGGCAACGTCTACTACGCGTTCAAGAAGCGCTCGGTGAACATCGGCAAGAAGGAATACCGTGGCATCGACTGGGATCTGTCGGCCAACCACAAGTTCTCCTTCGGCAAGCTGACCGCCCAATTGAGCGGTACGCACATGTTGCACGCCAACTACACCAAGGCAGGCAGCGACAGCGTGTACACCAGCAACATGGACTTCTTCGGCGACACCAACGAAGTCACGTTCCGCAACCTGATGAAGCTGACGACGACCCTGGATACGGGCCGCCTGAGCAACACGGTAACGGTCAACTACCGTAACGGCTACACCGATGCAGCCGCTACTGTGTATGACGTAGCCGCCGCAAAAGAAGTGAAGGGTTTCCGCCTGCAAGTACCGTCGTACACGACGTTCGACTGGCAAGCACGTTTCGCCTTTGACAAGCAAACCACGATCCGCGCAGGCATCAAAAACCTGTTCGACCGTGCACCGCCGCTGTCGCTGCGCGCTTCGTCGGGCCACCAGGTTGGTTTCGACCCACGCTACGCCGATCCAATGATGCGTTCGTTCTACATCACCGGCAACTACAAGTTCTAATTTGACGTTGTGAATTAGCTTGTCCGAAAGCGCCTTGCACTTCACCGTGCCAGGCGCTTTTTTTATGCGCCCACAGATTGCCCTGGCGAAAAAAAAGGAGCCGCAGCTCCTTTTCCGTACCGATATATCTGCTGTTATGCAGTCGCTTCGCCGCCCAGGGCTTCGACCACGTCGGCCATCAGCTTGGAGAGCTCGCCCGTCATCAGCATCACGTCGCCGTCGAAACGCTCTTCGTCGTTCTTCGTGCTCGATTCCGTTTCCTTGATCACGTCCAGCGGCTTGACGCTCTTGATGGCCAGCGATTCCGTCAGCACGAACGAAATCTTGTCGTTCCACGTCATGGCCAGGCGCGTGCACTGCTTGCCGGCAGCGATGTGGCGGCGCACGTCGTCCGCTTCCAGGGTGTGGCGCACATAGCGCACGGTGGCCTTGCTCTCGCCCGTGGCGCGCAATTCCGTGTCCATGTCGACCGTGAAGCCGGCCGGCGCATCGTCGGCCTGCAGCCATTCCGTCATCACCGCCACGGGCGAGCGCTGCACGCGCAGGCTTTCCAGCGGCAGTTTATCCACGGCTTTGAGCAGCAGCTTGATGACTTCATCGGCTTTCGCCGGGCTGGCCGCATCGACCACCAGCCAGCCATTGACGGGGTCGATCCACGTCCAGACGTTGCTGCGGATGCTGAAGGCGCGCGGCAGCAGCTCGTCGGCCACGCGTTCCTTCAATTCCTTCATGGCCTTTTTACCGGGCGCAAAGCCTTGCGCTTCTTCCATCTCGGCGGCGCGGGCCTTGGCCACCTGGTTGATGACGGTGGCCGGCAACAGTTTCTTTTCCGTGCCCAGCAAGATCAGCATCTGCTTGTTGACCACGTGAACCAGGCCGCCGTTCGGGCGTGGCGTATCCCAGCCCTGGCGCATCAGATCCATGCTGGTCGCCGGCGTAAATTTGTTCGAGGACAAGGCCTCTTCCAGTTGTTCTGGCGTATAGGCCCATGGTGCGGGCAGGCGGTAAATCTGAAGATTCTTGAACCACATAGTTTTTGTCTTCCGTTTGTTTCAGTAGTGCCAGGGGAACGCCATTCTACACTTTCGACATAGAAATGCCGTCAAAAGCGCGGTCTGGCGCGGTATGTATCTTGTAGGAAACGCCGCTACAGGGCGGGAAACAGCTCCGCCTGGGCCGGCGCCTGCCGCATCACGACGGCCGGATCGGACAAGGTCGAGATGCGCACGCCCAGCAGGCGGATTTTCTTTTCAAATGGCACGCGCCGCAAGCAATCGCGGCTGGCCCGCAGGATGGCGGCGGCGTCCGCCGTGGCGCTGGGCAAGGTGATGTCGCGCGTGACCGTGCTGAAATCCTCGAAGCGCAGCTTGATGCCCACCGTGCGGCCCGCCAGCGACTGTTTATCCAGGTCGCCCGCCACGCGCGTACACAGGCTTTCCAGCTTTTCCGACAGCGTGGCGCGGTCGCGCACCACCTGCAAGTCGCGCTCGAACGTCGTTTCGCGGCTGACGGACTTGGTTTCCCGGCTCGTCTGCACGGGCCGCTCATCGATGCCCAGCGCCGCCTGGCGCAGCCAGCCCGTGTACAGGTCGCCGAACTGCGTGCGCAGCATGGCCAGGTCGGCTTGCGCCAGCTCGCCGATGGTGACTATGCCCAGGGCTTCCAGCTTGGCCGTCGCCTTCGGGCCGATGCCGTTGATCTTTTTCGCGGGCAAGGGCCACACGCGCGTTTCCACATCCTCGGGCGACAAAATGGTGAGGCCGTCGGGTTTTTCCAGGTCGGAACAGATTTTCGCCAGCAATTTGTTGGGCGCCAGGCCGATCGAGCACGACAGCCCCGTCGCCTCGGACACGGCCGCCTTCAGGCGCGCCGCCATGGCCGGCGCCTGCTCGCCGTATTCCGTCAGGTCGACATAGATTTCATCGATGCCCACGTTCTGAATGATGGGGCACAACTGGGCCACGGCTTGCTTGAAGCGGGCCGAATACTCGCGGTACGCCTCGAAATCGGCGGGCAGCAGGATGCTGTCGGGCGCCAGTTTCGCCGCCTTCATGATGCCCATGGCGGAAAACACGCCGAACGCGCGCGCCGCGTAGGTCGAGGTGGTGACGACGCCGCGCCCCACGTAGTCGCGCATGCGCGCAAACTGCCGCGTGCCGTCTTCCTGCAGCACGGGCTGCTGCAAGCGCCCGCCGCCGATGACGACGGCTTCGCCACGCAATTCGGGATATTTCAACAGTTCCACAGAGGCAAAGAAGGCGTCCATGTCCAGGTGGGCTATCCAGCGGCGGGCGGGCGGCTCAAGAAGGGGGGAGGCAGATGTGGTCAAGGGCACCTCGCGGCGGAATGCAGTTAAATACTGTTGTTATATACAGTATCGCTGGAAATGCCCGTGGATGCAAGCGCCGCGCCGTGTTGACTGAAATCATGATTGGCTTTTCGATTTAGCAAGAATAGAATCGCTGCACAACAACGAACCGAAGGAGTTGCCTTGTCCACAGCACATTACGCCTTGCGCCGCATTGCCGCCTGCTCATCCATCCTGCCGGCCCTGCTGCTGTCCACGCTGGCGCCATCCGCGCTGGCCGCCGACGCCACCACCATCGCCACGGCCACCGCCCCCGTCGCCGCCAAGACGGCCTGGCAGGAAACGCGCCACGGCACGGTCGTCACGGACGACTACCGCTGGCTGCAAAAGAAGACCGATCCTGCCGTGATCGACTACCTGAATGCGGAAAACGCCTACACGGCCGCCGTCACGGCGCCGATCCAGCCGCTGGCCGACAAGGTGACTGCGGAAGTCAAGGGACGCATGCAGGAAGTGGACCTGTCCGTTCCCGCGCGCCAGGGCAATTTCTACTATTACACGCGCGTGGAAGCGGGCAAGCAATATCCGATCCATTGCCGCCGCCCCGTGGGCGCGAAGGGCGCGTATGACGCCCAGGCGACCGAAGAGATTTTGCTTGACCAGAATCAACTGGCCGAAGGCCACAAGTTCTTTGCCGTACGCGCCTTCAGCGTCAGCCCGAATGAACAGTTGCTGGCCTACACCACCGACACGACGGGTTTCCGCCAGTACGAGCTGCATGTCAAGGATTTGAAGACGGGAAAATTGCTGGGCGACAGCATGCCGCGCGTGACCTCGCTGGCGTGGGCGGCCGACAACGCCACCCTGATGCTGGCGCAGGAAGACGCCACCACCAAGCGCTCGGACCGCGTGTTCCGCCTGGCCCTGGGCAGCGCGCCGCAACAGGTCTACCACGAGCCGGTGGAACAGTTCGCCATCCATGTGGACCGCACGCACGACAGGCAGTTCTTCGTGCTCACCTCGGGCAGCACGGATACGACCGAAGTGCTGCTGCTGCCAACGAGCAAGCCGCAAGGCAGTTTCCAGAGCGTGCTGGAACGAGAAAAAGGCCACCGCTACGGCATCGAGCACCGCGACGGCCAGCTGTACATTCTGACCAACAAGGAAGCGAAGAATTTCCGCGTCGTCAGCGCGCCCTTGTCCGCGCCGCAGCCGAAGAACTGGAAGCCCGTCGTGCCGCACAACAAGGATGCCGTGATCCAGTCCATCGACATGTTCCAGGGCTACCTGGTGGTGATGGAAAAGGCGCGTGCCCTGAACCGCGCGCGCATCTTTGATTTTGCGCAAAAGAACTGGAAGACGGTGCAGTTCGACGACCCCGTCTACCTGGCCACGGCAGCCGGCACGCCGGAGTTTTCCGCCACGCAATTTCGCATGTCGTACCAGTCGCCCGTCACGCCGCCCACCATCATCGACGTCAGCATGAAAGATGGCAAGCGCACGGTGCTGAAGCAGCAGGAAATCGTCGGCGGCTTCGACGGCAGCCGCTACACCACGCAGCGCCTGTGGGTGAAGGCGCGCGATGGCGTTCAAGTGCCGCTGTGGGTCGTCTACAAGAAGGGCGTCAAGCTCGACGGTTCCGCGCCGCTGCTGCTGTCCTCGTACGGCTCGTATGGCATCTCGACGGAAGCCACTTTTTCCATCAGCCGCATCAGCCTGCTGGAACGGGGCGTCATCTATGCGCAGGCGCATATCCGCGGCGGCACCGACATGGGCGAAGCGTGGCATGAAGACGGCATGCTGATGAAGAAGAAAAACACCTTCCATGACTTCATCGACAGCGCCGACTACCTGGTGCGCGAAAAATGGACCAGCCCGAACCGCCTGATCATCCAGGGCGGCAGCGCGGGCGGCTTGCTGATGGGCGCCGTCGTCAACATGCGCCCCGAGCTGTTCCACGCCGTGCACGCGGCCGTGCCCTTCGTCGACGTGATGAACACCATGATGGACGCCAGCCTGCCCCTGACGACGGGAGAATACCTGGAATGGGGCGACCCGAACCAGAAGGCCGCGTACGACTACATGCTCAGCTACTCGCCGTACGACAACATTGCGCGCAAGAATTACCCCGCCATGCTGGTGACGACGGGCCTGAACGACAGCCAGGTCATGTACTGGGAACCGGCAAAATATGTAGCCAAGCTGCGCGCGCATAAAACGGACGGCAATCCCCTGCTGCTGAAAACGAATATGGGTGCCGGCCACGGCGGCGCGTCGGGCCGCTATAACGCCATTGCCGAAAACGCCTTCAATATGGCCTGGATGCTGTCGCAGTGGAATATCACGGAATAATGTGAAAAAAGCGCTTGCAGAAGGATTTTAGCCGTCCTATAATAGCGCCTCTTCCAGACGTGGTGACAAACGTCGGGATGGTTTTCTGAGACAAGCAACGGGTGCTTAGCTCAGTTGGTAGAGCGGCGCCCTTACAAGGCGTAGGTCGGGAGTTCGAGCCTCTCAGCACCCACCAAATCAGAAAACTGTCCAGTGCTTCATGGATCAGCAATACAGATCATACGAGCTTGGAGTGGTAGTTCAGTTGGTTAGAATACCGGCCTGTCACGTCGGGGGTCGCGGGTTCGAGTCCCGTCCGCTCCGCCAATAAAAGAAAAGCCCTTTGGTTCCTGGAACCGAAGGGCTTTTCCCATTTCAGAACCCAAAAACACGCCAATCCCCCCTCGCCTGAACATTTTTGCGCTTTTCAGCAAAAAAACTGCTGTTAGCCCTCAAGAATAGTTGCACAAGCATGAAAGCGCCCCCTATAATAGTGCCTCTTCCAGACGTGGTGACAAACGTCGGGATAGTTTTCTGGGTATGCGGGTGCTTAGCTCAGTTGGTAGAGCGGCGCCCTTACAAGGCGTAGGTCGGGAGTTCGAGCCTCTCAGCACCCACCACCAAACAGAAAATTATCCAGTGCTTCATGGATCAGCAACACAGATCATACGAGCTTGGAGTGGTAGTTCAGTTGGTTAGAATACCGGCCTGTCACGTCGGGGGTCGCGGGTTCGAGTCCCGTCCGCTCCGCCAATAAAAGAAAAGCCCTTTGGTTCCTGGAACCGAAGGGCTTTTCCCATTCCGGGATCGCAAATGCACTAGAATCAGCGCTCTTGCCGACTCCGCCGTTCCTGCCTGATGCGCCTGCCCCGCAGCTTTTCCCCCTACCTCGCCCTGCGCTTGCGCCTGACCCATCATGCTTTGCTGCAATTTGCCGCCAGCCTGGCCAGTTCCATGGAAATTCTCGTGTTCCTGGCCGGCCCCGTCCTGCTGGGCCTGCTCAGCGTCATCGCCCTGCCGGGATTTCTCGCCATGAACCTGCCCTGGCCAGCGGCCCTGGGCTTGCTGGCGGCGCAAGTGCTGCTCACATGCCTGCCCGCCTGGCTGCTGCGCAAGCGATTATTGCCCGCCGCCATCGCCGCCTGGCTGCGCCAGCTGCCCCTGCCGCTCCACCTGCGCTGGCAAGCGGATATTGCCGTGGCCGGCCTGCTGATGCTGCCGCTGGGCCTCGCCTATGCCGTCTCGGCCACCATCTGGCTGCTGCAGTCTCCGCCCTGGCTGCGCCCCATTGCCGCGCCCGGCATGGCCGCTACCCTCGCCATCTGGCTGCTGGCGTGGCTGCTGACGGCGCGCATCGTGGCGCAACGCCTGCGCGCGCCGCGGCCCGCACACAGGGCGCGTCCGCCCACGATGACGGCGTATGTGCCGCAACTGCCCCGCTGGCGCACCGCGTACCTGTGGCGCCAGCTGTTCTGGCTGCCGTTCTGGCGCAATGAAAACGTGATCGGCCTGCAGCAAAGCGTGCTGCTGGCCACGGCTGGCGCCAGCATGCTGGCCTGGCTGCTGCGCGCACCGCTCGTGCCCGCGCCGCTGCTCGGTTTGCTGGCCAGCGCCAGCCTGGTCATCGTGACGGACCGGGGCGACAAGGCCGTGCGCGAGCAGATCGCCGTACTGCGCCCCGCATTGACCGCCTGGCCCCTGGCCGGCACGGCCTTGACGCGCCTGGCCTGCGCCGCCAGCCTGCTGCCGCCGTTTGCCGTGCTGCTGGGCGCTGGCGTCTTGCTGTATTGCATCGACCCAGCCGTCCTGCAGCGGCGCGTGACCGGCGTCTACGCCGTCACCTCCAGCGCGGCCCTGCTGGCCATCGTCGGCCTGCCCCGCCTCACGGCGCGCGGGCGCGTCGTCCTCGTCGTTTTCTCCATCCTTGCCTTGAGCGCCATCGGAAGCGAATTATGGAACTGAACCTGCCTTCTCCCGTGCTGCACCTCGAGCACCTCGATTTTCACTTCCCCACGCACAGCGTCTTCCAGGGCTGCAATCTGCAATTCGGCCCCGGCGTCACCTGGCTGCGCGGCGCGAACGGCGCCGGCAAGACGACCCTGCTGAAGCTGGCGGGCGGCGCCCTGCTGCCCGCGCGCGGCGCCATCCGCCTCGATGACGTCGACAGCGTCGCCATGCCGCTGGCCTACCGTGCCCAGACCTTCTATTGCGGCAGCGACACGCCCGCCCTGCCCTGGCTGCAAGTGCACGAGTTTCTCGACCTGCACCTGGCCCTGTATCCGGGCAGCGACCAGGCCCTGCTGAACGACGAGCTGAGCGCGTTTGCCATGACGTCGACCTTGCAGCAAAGCATCACCGCCCTTTCGCTGGGCCAGCATAAAAAGCTGCAACTGGCGCTGGCCCTGGCCTTGCCCGTGCGCCTGCTGCTGATCGATGAACCGTTCAACGGTCTCGACGCGGCCGCCATGGCGCATCTACGCGCGCGCCTGGCCGAACCGTCCCGCCTGGCGCGCCAATGCATCGTGCTGACCAGCCATTTGGCGCCGGACGTGCCGCTGGCGGCGACGCTGGAAATATAGACAGGAAATACAGCTTTGCAGATCGACCAAGGACGGCTTACGATGCCGTGTTGCAAAAACCGGCGATCCCGGTGCAGCCATTACCCATAACACGGCGCGCTTATTCACCGCGTCTGGCTTATTCTTGGAGATTACTATGTTGAACACCCACCGCCGCGCCCTGGCGATTTTGTGCGCCGCTATCACCACCTGTGCCGCCTCAGCCCTCGCCGCCGGCCCCACGGGCACGGCCGCCGACTATGGCAGCAGCGCGCCCCACGCCGCCGCCCAGCGCAGCATCGAGCTGCAGGCCGACGCCCGCCACATCAACGTCACGCATGGCGAAACCGTCACCATCGCGCGCGCCGGCCAGCGTTTTACGTGGCACGTGCAAACTTTTAATAACAGGACCGCCTTTGCCCTGAGCGACATCGCGCCGAAGGACATGCCCGTCGACGGGATTCAAGTGTATGTGGCCGGCAACCCGCTGTACGCGGGCAGTTAAGTTTCCTGCGCGCATAAAAAAACCGGAACCACCTTGCGGCAGTTCCGGTTTTTTCTTGATACAGCGCAACGCTGAAATAGTTACGCCGTCAGTGCTTCCTTGGCGGCGGACTCGTCGACCACTTCCTCGTCGTCGGAGCGGATCAGGTGGTCAAAGGCGGACAGGGCTGCCTTGGCGCCTTCGCCGGTGGCGATGATGATCTGCTTGTACGGCACCGTGGTGACGTCGCCGGCCGCAAACACGCCGGGGATCGAGGTCTGGCCGCGTGCGTCCACTTCGATTTCGCCGTGGCGCGACAACGCTACCGTGCCTTTCAGCCATTCCGTGTTCGGCACCAGGCCGATTTGCACGAAGACGCCTTCCAGTTCGACCTTCTTCGATTCGCCGCTGACCCGGTCCGTGTAGGAGAGGCCATTGACGATCTTGCCGTTGCCGTGGATTTCGGTGGTCTGCGCCGACGTAATCACCGTCACGTTAGGCAAGCTGTGCAGCTTGCGCTGCAGCACCGCATCGGCGCGCAGTTCCGCGCCGAACTCGATCAGGGTCACGTGTTTCACGAGGCCGGCCAAGTCGATCGCCGCTTCCACGCCCGAGTTGCCGCCGCCGATCACGGCCACGCGCTTGCCCTTGAACAAGGGACCATCGCAGTGCGGGCAGTAGGCGACACCGTGGTTGCGGTATTCCTTCTCGCCCGGCACGTTGATTTCGCGCCAGCGGGCGCCGGTGGCCAGGATGACGGTCTTGGCTTTCAGCACGGCGCCATTCGCCGTTTCAATTTCGATCAGCTTGCCTGGCGTCAACTTGGCGGCACGCTGCGTGTTCATGATGTCGACGTCGTATTCCTTGACGTGCTGTTCCAGCGCCACGGCGAACTTCGGACCATCGGTTTCCTTGACGGAAATGAAATTCTCGATGGCCAAGGTATCGAGCACCTGGCCGCCGAAACGCTCGGCCAGCACGCCCGTGTTGATGCCCTTGCGGGCCGCGTAGATGGCCGCTGCCGCGCCGGCAGGGCCGCCGCCGACGATCAGCACGTCGAACACGTCTTTCTTGTTCAGTGCCTCGGCCTGGCGGGCGCCGGCGTTGGTGTCGAGCTTGGCGAGGATTTCCTCGACATTCGTGCGGCCCTGGCCGAAGTGTTCACCGTTCAGGAACATCATCGGCACGGCCATGATCTGGCGCGCTTCCACTTCTTGCGGGAACACGCCGCCATCGATGGTGGTGACCTTGATGCGCGGGTTGATCACGGCCATGGCATTCAATGCCTGCACCACTTCCGGGCAGTTATGGCAGGAGAGCGAAATAAACGTTTCAAACTCGTAGTCGCCGTCGAGGTTGCGGATCTGCTCGATCACGGCATCGTCGAACTTGATGGTGTGGCCGCCCACTTGCAGCAGCGCCAGCACCAGCGAGGTAAATTCATGGCCCAGCGGCACGCCGGCGAAACGCACGCCGATATCGGTGCCTGGGCGGTTGATGCTGAACGACGGGGTCCGTACGCCAGCGTCAAGGCGCTCGACCAGCGTGATCTTGTCGCTCAACAGGACTATCTCCTGGAGCAATTCCTTCATCTCGCGGGCTTTTGCGCTGTCATCGAGAGAAGCGACCAGCTCAAGCGGATACACCACTTTTTCCAGGTAGGATTTCAGTTGGGTTTTGAGGGTAGCGTCTAACATGATTTTTTCCTTTTCTACAAATATTTAGGCGAATGCCGGGCCGGACACCCGGTCCGGCATCGCGGTAACTACTTGTTTGCTGCTAGATGTTGCAAGGTTTCAAGACTTAGATCTTGCCAACCAGGTCCAGCGATGGGGTCAGCGTTGCGGCGCCTTCCGTCCATTTGGCCGGGCAAACTTCGCCTGGGTGGTTCGCCACGTACTGGGCGGCTTTGACTTTGCGCAACAGTTCTGCGGCGTCACGGCCGATGCCGTTGTCATGCACTTCCAGCACTTTGATGAAGCCGTCCGGATTGATGACGAAGGTGCCGCGCAGTGCCAGGCCTTCTTCTTCGATCATGACTTCGAAGTTGCGCGACAGGGCGCCGGTTGGGTCGCCGATCAGTGCGTATTGCACTTTCTTGATCGCGTCCGAGGTGTCGTGCCATGCCTTGTGCGCGAAGTGGGTATCGGTCGAGATACCGTACACGTCGACGCCCAGTTTCTGGAACTCGGCGTGGTGATCGGCCAGATCTTCCAGTTCGGTTGGGCAAACGAAGGTGAAGTCGGCTGGGTAGAAGACGAATACCGACCACTTGCCTTTCAGCGACGCTTCCGTCAGATCGACGAATTTGCCATTGTGGTAAGCGGTTGCCTTGAATGGTTTAACTTGGGTATTGATCAGCGACATTTCATTTCCTCTCGTGTGGTGAATCAGTAAGACTCTAGTGTAAGGGGTTTTAACCCATATGCAAAATTGATTGTCACAATAGTTTCAATTAGTTTTAGCTATCATGACGCCATGGGAACTCCATGATAGGCAGTTCCCACGGGATTGGATAGCGGTGACAGTGGATACCCCTGCCGCCGCCAGGTGTTCAGTTCTTAATTCTTCAGCTCTTCCGGTACTTTGCCGCCGTTTTCCGCCAGCTTGATCATCACCTGGCGGTGCAGCCAGATATTCATGCTGGCCGAATCGTTGGTGTCGCCCGTGAAATGCAGCTCTTGTGCCAGTTCCTTGCGCGAAGCCAGGCTGCTGTCCAGTTGAAGCAGTTTCATCAGATCAACGATGGACGTGCGCCAATTGAGTTTTTCCGCGTTCTTGCTGGCCAGGTCGACCAGCACCACTTCCACGTCCACCACCGGCACGGCAGCCGCTGGTGCAGCGGTCGGTGCGGCGGCCGCTGGCGCGTCGGTAGCGGCGGCTGGCGTGGCTGCCGGGGCAGCGTCGGACGAATGGTGGAAGATCTTGTTGTAGATATTGCTGAAAATGCCCATGAGGTCACCTCGAGTTGAGTGAATGGAAGAAATACTGCCTGCGCTCCCGGTGTAGGTACCGGTGACAGCAAAGCCGGGCGCAGGCGCCAGCCCGTCGAGTATAAGCCCGTTCAAGCCGGGAGCCCCGTCCCGCAGGCTTGCGTCATATCTGGTGGCCGGCGATGCCTGTTTCAAGGGTGCAAGGGCCGCTGCGCGCGCAGCAGCGCATCGAACGCTTCGATGGCCAGCGGCGGCGCAAACAGCTCGCCTTGCGCAAAATCGCAGCCGATCTCCAGCAGCAGCGCGCGCTGCTCATCGGTCTCCACCCCTTCGGCAATCACCCGCAAACCCAGCTTGTGGGCCATGGTGACGATGGCTTCGCACAGCACCAGCTCGCTGCTGCCGGGCGCCAGCTTGCGCACCAGCACGCCGTCGAGCTTCAGGTAATCGATGCCGCATTGCTGCAACTGCGTGAGCGAGGCATGGCCGCTGCCGAAGTCGTCCAGGGCGATCTGCAGGCCCGCTTCGCGCAAGTGCTGCAAGCGGGGCGCCATGCTGGTGCCGCCAGGTAAAAGCACATCTTCACGCATGTCGAGCACGATGGCCGAGGCCGGCACACCAAGCGCCGCCAGCTGGCGCAGCCAGGTGCCGGGCGCCTCGACTTCGCGCTGTAATTCCAGCGACGACTGGTTCAGGCACAGTTGCAGCCCCGGCAAGCCGATGGCATGGCCTTGCGCGCGCCAATGCAGCAGTTGCGCCGCCGCCGTGCACAGCACCCAGTCGCCGATCTCCACGATCAGGCCGCTGCTTTCGGCCAGCGCGAGGAAATCCGGCGGACACACGAGACCCCGTTGCGGATGGTGCCAGCGCAGCAAGGCTTCCGCCTTCTCGATGCGTCCACCATGCAGCGCGACGATGGGCTGGTAATACAGCTGCATCTGCTGTTCGCGCAGGGCCGTGCGCAAGTCCGCTCCCAGGCGCATGCGGTTGACGGCCGCCACCTGCATGGCGGGCGTAAAGTAGCTGTAGCGGTTGCGCCCCGCCCCTTTCGACACGTACATGGCCTGATCCGCGTGCTTGAGCAATTCCTCGATGGTGCCCGCGTCGTCCGGATACAGGGTGATGCCGATCGAGGCCGAGACGAACGCCTGCTCCTGCCCCAGCAGGAATGGCGCCAGCAAGCCGTCGAGTATCTGCCGCGCGATGCGGTCGACTTGCTGCAGATCATCGAGGTCGGACAGGATCACCGTGAATTCATCGCCGCCCAGGCGCGCCACCGTGTCCGTCTCGCGCACGCCCACGCGGATGCGCCGCGCCGCCTCGATCAGCAGGATATCGCCCTGGTGGTGGCCGAGGGTGTCGTTGACTTCCTTGAAATGGTCGAGGTCGATGAACAGGATGGCCACGCGGCTCGTATCGCGCCGCCCCTGGGCCAGCGCCTGGCGCAGGCGTTCGTGGAACATGCGCCGGTTCGGCAATTGCGTCAGGGTATCGAAGTTGGCTTGCTGCCAGATCAGCGCTTCCGTTTGCCGCTTGTCCGTCACGTCTTCCAGCATGCACAGGTGGTGCGGGCCGCCATGGCGCGCCGTGGCGATGGCCGTCACCGAGGCATCGACCCACACCACGCCGCCATCGGGCCGGACGATCCGCTTGGCGTGGCGAAAGCCCTGCAGGCTACGCGCCAGCAACTGCGCCACCTGCTCCTGCTCGCCGGGCACATCGTCTGGATGGCTGATCTCCATCCAGCTCGTTTGCTTCATGTGTTCCAGGCTGCGCCCGCTGATGGCCAGGTAGCGTGGATTGATGTCGAGAAACTGTCCGCTCACGGTATCGATCAGGGCGATGCCCATGGGCGCTTCCTCGAACATGGTGCGAAAGCGCAATTCCCCCTGGCGGATGGTTTCCTCGGTGCGGCGGCGCTCGCGGGCCAGGTTGTTGAAGTGAAAGGCCGCCGACACGGCCAGCAAGCTGCCCGCCAGGCCCAGCGACAGGTATAGCCAGCCCAGGTCGGCGCCCGGCACGGGGCGGTACAAAAAGCCCTTGTAGGCGCGGCTGTCCGTGGCATTGCGCGGCAGCACGCCCATGCTGGCATACGTGTCGGCGATGTGCTGCCAGCGCTGGGGATTCATGTAGCCGAGCTCCACCAGCACGGGCTGCAGCAGCAATTCCATCTGCTGCGCCTCGTACAGCAGGTGGGCATGGTCGTGGCGCTGGCTGTATTTGACGTGGATCAGTTGCGCCATTTCCTCGCGGTGCGCCATCGCGTATTGCCAGCCGCGCAGGCTGGCCGCGCGGAATGCCTTGACGCGCTCGGGATGGCGGCGCAGTTCGTGCTCGCTGGTAAACAGATTGTCGCCGTAGAAATCGATGCCGGCCGTGCGCGGCGTGAACTGGTAATAGGGAAAGCCTGCCCGGTCCAGGTAGTCCGGTTCGTTGGTGGAATACGCGGCGATGGCGTCGACCTTGCCATCGATCAAATCTTCGATGCGGTAGCTGGGCGGCAAGTGGCGCATCTGCTGCGGCGCGACGCCCATTTTCGCCAGGAACAGCGACACTTCATCGGCGGCAAGGGCCACATCGCCGGCCGCGCCGATCATCACGGGCGCCCCCACCAGCTTGCGCACGTCGGGCGCGCCGCCCTGCTGGCGCATCAGCAGCACGCTGGGCGAATGCTGGAACACGACGGCCAGCACCACCAGGGGCTTGCCCGCCAGCCGGCTGAGCAACAAGGTGCTGTTGCCCACGCCATACTCGGCCTGGCCCGCCAGCACGGCCGCCTCGGCTGTCGGCCCGCCGGCACCTTCGACCAGCCTGACTTCCAGCCCCGCCTCGCGGTAATAGCCTTGCTCGATGGCCGCGTAATAGCCGGCGAACTGGAACTGGTGCGTGAAATTGAGTTGCAGGGTAACGGGTTCCAGCGCCCGGGCTGGTGTGGCCAGGCACAGCAGCAGGAAGACTAAGCCGCGCCAGGCGCGCGCCAGCCTGCCGGCGAGCGGCAAGACAAGGCGGAAAGCGTCGGGGGCTTTCATCGGCATGGCGGAACACCACAGGAAGCTGCCGAGCTGGCAGGGGTAAGGCTATTGTAGCCGCCCCTTTTGCCAATGGATAACTATTTCAGTGAGGACAATAGCGTTGATGTTTTTGGCAAACAATGTCGCCATTGTTTGCGCTAGAACACGACGCCGGCCACCAAAATGATGTTGGCGTACGGACTACACTCGCCCGTGCGCACGATGGCGCGCGCGCCCTTGCTCAATTGCTTGAACTCCTCATGCGTCACCTGGCGCGCATCGGGCAGGGACAAGGCCGCCACCTGCGCCGCCATGGCCGAATTATGCTGCGGCAACTCGCTGGCGAGCAAATGGTATTCCACCTGCATTTCAGTCAATACCGTGTTGACGGTATCGATGAAGCCGGGGATGCCGCGCGTCAGGGCCAGGTCGATCAGGGGCACGCCCGGCTGCGACGGCAAGCCCGCGTCGCCGATGACGAGCATGTCGCCATGCCCAAGCGAAGCGATCAGTTGCGACAGTGCGATATTGAGCAGCGGTGATTTTTTCATGGGCGTAGTGTCGTTAGAACAGCTCGTGCAAGTGGGGAATCGAGGTTTGCGCGCCTGGCTTGGTGACACTCCAGGCGGCCGCGCGCTGGCCTTGGCCGATCGCTTCCGCCTCGTCCATGCCGGACGCCAGGCCCGCCACAAAACCGCCGATGAAGGTGTCGCCGGCGGCCGTCGTGTCGACGGCTTGCACCACTTCGGCGGGGAAGGTGAAGTCGCCGCCGTACAGGGCCGCGTGCACGCCCTTGGAACCGAGGGTGATGATGACGTTGTCGCTGCCCAGCTTTTGCAGCGCGGCGGCCAGCGCCTTGGCATCAGCGCCATCCGGGCTGACGCCGGCCAGCATGGCCGCTTCGATTTCATTCGGAATCAGGTAGTCGACCAGTTCCAGCACGCCGTCCGGCAAGCTGGCCGCCGGTGCCGGGTTCAGCACCACGGTCTTGCCCAGCGAACGGGCCAGTTTGATGGCGTGCACGACGGTGTCCATCGGCGTTTCCAGCTGCAGCACGACGATGTCGGCCTGTTCGATCAAACCTTGCGCAGCGTCAATGTGCGCAGGGCTCAACAAATCGTTGGCGCCGCCGGCGATGACGATGCTGTTCTGGCCATGGTCGTCGACGAGAATCGAGGCGATGCCGGACGCCACGCCCGGCAAGGTGGTGATGTGGCTGTCGATGATGCCGTCGCCCACCAGCGCCGCGCGCAAGGTCGCGCCAAAGGCGTCGTCGCCCACGCAGCCGACCATGGCCACTTGCTGGGCGCCCGCCACCTTGCCGCTCAGGCGCGCGCAGGCCACGGCCTGGTTGGCGCCCTTGCCGCCAGGAATGGTGCGAAAGGCGCCGCCCGTCAGGGTTTCGCCGGGGAGGGGCATGCGCGGCACGCGCAAGACCAGGTCCATATTGATGCTGCCGATAACCACGATCATGATGTCATTCCCATCAGTTCAGTTGCAGGAGAAGAAGTAGGTACAGCAGAAGGTACGGTGGCGGCCACGCTGGAGCCGCGCACGTGCAGCTCGGGGGCAATGCTGCGCTGCTGGCGCGGCAAGGCGGGGTCGGCGATGCGCGCCAGCAGGCAGGCGGCCGTGATGCGGCCCAGTTCGCGCGTATTTTGCGCCACGCTGCTCAAGGCCGGATGCACGAAGCTGGCCAGGTCGATATCGTCGAAGCCGACGACGGCCAGGTCCACGGGCACGGCGATGCCGCGCTCGGCGGCGGCGCGCAAGGCGCCGAACGCCATCAGATCATTGCAGCAGAACAAGGCGTCGGGGCGCTGGCCTGGCGGCAGCGCCAGCAAGTCCAGCGCGGCCGCATAGCCGCCCGCGCTCGTAAAATCGCTGTGGCGGCACAGGGTCTCGGCCAGGACCACGCCCGCGTCCGCCATGGCGCTGCGCACGCCGGCGATGCGCTCGTTGGAAATGCTCACTTCGCGGGGACCGGCGATGCAGGCGAGGCGCCGGCGTCCCAGGTCCAGCAAATGGCGCGCGGCCAGCACGCCGCCGGCGCGGTTGTCGACGGCCACGGCATCGATGGACAGGTCGCTGGGCGCGCGGTCGAGCAGCACGGCCGGCACCTTCATCTTGCGCAGCAATTCGCCATCGCTGTCGGCCAGCGCGGACAGGATCAGGCCGTCGCAGCGCTTGGTCAGCAGCACGTTCAGGTAGTCGCGCTGCTTGACGGGGTCGTCATCGGAATTGCACAAAATGACGCTGTAGCCGGCCGCGTAGCAGCTGTCCTCGATACCGCGCGCCACTTCCGAAAAATACGGATTCGTATTATTCGGAATGATCAGGCCGATGGTACCCGTGCTGCGGCTGCGCAAGGAACGCGCCAGCGCGCTGGGCACGTAATGCAGTGCCTCCGCCGCCGCCAGCACGGCGCGGCGCGCCTCGTCGCTGACGGGGCGGGTATTGTTGAGGACGTGCGACACGGTGGTAAACGATACCCCCGCCGCCTGCGCCACTTGCTTGATGGTTGCCATGGGCGATGTTGCGCTTAGGCGCGTTCGCCGCGGCGGCGGTAGGTGTCGAGCACCACGGCGGCGACGATCACCAGGCCCGTGACGATGCGTTTCACGGGTTCCGACACGCCCACTTGCGCCAGGCCCGCTTCCAGCACGGAAATAATCAACACGCCGATAAAGGTGCTGATGACGGAACCGCGCCCGCCCATCAGGCTCGTGCCGCCGATCACGACGGCAGCGATCACTTGCAATTCCATGCCCACGCCGCCGTTCGGGTCGGCCGCTTCCAGGCGCGACACCTGGAACAGCGCGCCCACGCCGGCCAGAAAGCCCATCAAGGCAAATACCAGCACTTTCGACGGCTTCGTATTGATGCCGGACAAACGCACGGCTTCTTCATTCGTGCCGATGCCGATCCAGTGGCGTCCCAGCACCGTGCGCGTGAGCACCAGGTGGCCGATGACGACGATGGCGATCGAGGCGATGAAGGCGGGCGACAGGCCGAACGCAATCGGCGAGCTGATGCCGTCCACGGCGCTGCCGATGTATTCCGTGCGCGAGTTCGTCACTTGATACGCCATGCCGCGCGCCATTTCCAGCACGCCCAGCGAGACGATGAACGAGGGAATGCGCCAGCCGACGGAAATGAGGCCCGTCGTGGCGCCGCACAGGGCGGCGACGAACATGCCCAGCAGGGCCGCGCTCCACACGGGCCAGCCCCAGTGCACGACGGCCAGCGACAGCACGGAAGCGGCCAGCGCCATCACGGAACCGACGGACAAATCGATGCCGCCGATGATCAGAACAAACGTCATGCCGACGGCCATCACGACCAGGGTCGGGATGTTGTTCGACAGGGTACTTAACGTCGCCAAAGTAAAAAAGTTTTCGCTGGCAAACGAGAACAGCACGCACATGGCCAGCAAGGCGCCGATCAGGCCCGCATAGTTTTTCAGGTCGGCCAGGCTGCGCTGCAGATACGAAGGAGAGGAGTGGGTGGTCATGGGAATCTTTCCGGCGGATCAGGCCGCAGCTGGAGTGGAAGTGGGGGTCAAATAGCCGGAGAAGGCGGCCGACAGCAGCGCGTCCTGGCTCCAGGCGCCGCGCTCGAAGGTGTCGACGATGCTGCCGGCGCTCATGACGGCGATGCGGTCGCAGATCAGCATCAGTTCGCGCAAGTCGCTCGACACGATGACGAGGCCCTTGCCCTGGCGCGCCTGTTCGGCCAGCACCTGATAAATATCAAACTTGGCGCCGATATCGATGCCGCGCGTGGGCTCGTCGAACAGCATGACGGGGCAGTCGCGGTACAGCCAGCGGGCGATCACCACCTTTTGCTGGTTGCCGCCGGACAATTCGGCCACCGTTTGCGCGCTGTTGCGCGAGCGGATGCCGAGGCGCTGGATGTAGTCGTCGGCCACCGTCGCTTCGGCCGCATCGTTGAGCCAGCCGGCGCCGCTGACGGTGTCGAGCGAGGCCAGAGTCGTATTCACCGCGATGGACTGGCGCAACAACAAACCTTGTCCCTTGCGGTCTTCCGTGATCATGGCGATGCCCGCTTTCACGGCGGCCTGCGGCGAGTGCAAGGCGGCGGGCGTTGCGCTGTCGCCCAGGAACACGTCACCGGCGTCGGCGCGGTCGGCACCGAAGATCAGGCGCAGCAATTCCGTGCGGCCCGAGCCGATCAGGCCGGCGATGCCGAGGATTTCACCGGCGCGCAAGTCGAACGAGGTCGGATTGACCACCTTGCCGCGCGCCAATCCCCGCACGCGCAGCAGCGGTGCGCCGATGGTGCGGCCGCTCAGGTCGACGGCGTCGTCGGCCGAACGGCCCACCATCAGGCTGACCAGGTCGGCGGCGGAGTGTCCCGCGATATCGTCGTCGCACACGAGCTGGCCGTCGCGCAGCACGGCGATGCGGTCGGCCACGCGCTTGAGTTCTTCCAGGCGGTGGGAAATATAGATGATGCACACGCCTTCCGCTTTCAGGCGCTCGATCTGCAGGAACAGCAATTCCACTTCGCGGTGCGTCAGCATGGCCGTCGGCTCATCTAACACCAGCAAACGGCAGGCACCGATCAAATTGCGCGCGATTTCGATCATTTGCTGGTGGCCGATGCCCAGTTCGCCGACCAGGGTCCACGGGTCGAGGCCGCCCAGGCCGACTTTCTCCATCTGTTCGCGCGCATCGCGTTCAAGGCGCGTACGGTCGATGAAGCCGAAACGCTGCGGCAGATTCTTCAGGTACAGGTTTTCCGCGATCGACAGGGTGGGAATCAGATTGAGTTCCTGCATCACCATGCGGATGCCCAGCGCCTCGGCGGCGCCGCGCGAGGCGGGCTGGTAAGATTTGCCGTCGAGCAACATCGTGCCCGTGGTGGCTTGCTCCAGGCCGCAGATGATCTTCGACAAGGTGCTCTTGCCCGCGCCGTTCTCGCCCGTCAGCGCCAGCACCTGGCCAGGGGCGAAGCGCAGGCCCACGCCGCCGAGGACGGGGCCGACATAGGACTTGCCGATGTTGTCCAGGGTCAATAGAGGGGTGGCGGCTGATGGCGCCGGTGGAATGTCGGTGGGCATGATAAAACTCCGCGGTAGTGGCGGCGGGGCCGGCGGCGCCTGCTCGGTGAGCAAGCGGGCGCCGGCCCCGGCGGGATCAAACGATCAGGACTTGGCGCCCTTGGCGACCAGTTCGACCTTGGTTTCGATGACGCCACCAAGCTCGGCCTGTTTCTTCTTCTGCGCCAGGGCTTTCAGCACGGTCTCGATGCCGAACACGGCTTGCTGCGAACCGAACTGGTCGGCGGTGGCCAGCACGCGGCCATCGGCCAGCATCGGCTTGATGGCATTGATGTTGTCGTAGCCGACGACGAGCACTTTGCCCGTCTTGCCGGCCGCCTTGATGGCGGAAATGGCGCCGATGGCCATGTTGTCGTTACCGCACAGCAAAGCCTTGATATTCGGATTGGCGTTCAGCATGGCGGCCGCCACCGTGTTGGCGGGGGCGATTTCCCACTGGCCCGACTGCACGCTGACGACTTTCGCACCGGCCGCGCTCATGGCGTCCTGGAAGCCCAGGGTGCGCTGCTGCGCGTTGTAGGTGGTGGACACGCCTTCGATGATGCCGACGGGGTCGCCCTTCTTGATTTGCTGCGCCAGGTAATCGCCGACGACCTTGGCGCCCTTGCGGTTGTCCGGGCCGACGAACGGCACGGTGATGCCCTTCTCTTTCAGGGCGCCCGCGTCGAGCTTGTTATCGATATTGACGACGATGATACCCGCGTCGATGGCTTTTTTCAGCACCGGCACCAACGCTTTCGAGTCGGCTGGCGCGATCACCAGCGCGTTGACGCGCGAGACGATCATTTGCTCGACCAGCTTGATCTGGCTCGACGTATCCGTTTCATCCTTGATGCCGTTCGACAGCAGGTCGTACTTGGCGGCATTCGCCTTCTGATGCGCCTTGGCGCCATTTTCCATGGTCAGGAAAAATTCATTGGCGAGCGACTTCATCACCAGCGCCACCTTCGGCTTTGCTGGCGTCTGCGCCATCGCCGGCACGGCGGGCAAGGCACACACGAGGACAGCGGCGGCAATCATTTTCAGGCGAATACGGGATGTCATGGGCGTCTCCAGAGTGGTTGGTCAAGCACGTGTACTGCATGCTTTTTAGGAAATTCGTTGCGCGCAAACGTTTGCGCGAAGCGAATAGTGCCTCAATGCCCCATATCAGTGCAAGCAAAACTGTATGTGCGGTGCAGCAAAAAGGGAGCGTTCAGAGGGAAAGAGACAAGCTGATGCCATCAGCCTGCCGGAGGAAAATGCGCGGAAGTCAGGACTTTGTTGCGGGCCGGGCGCTGGCCCACTGCACCGCCAGCACGCTGGCCAGCACCAGCAGCAAGCCCAGCATCGACCAGCCCGTCATGGCCTGGCCCAGCAAGGCCCAGCCCAGCACGACGGCCATCAGGGGGCTGAGCAAGCCCAGCGAGGACACGGCCACGGGCGACAGGCGGGCAATGCCTCGGAACCACAAGGCATACGCCAGCAGGGCGCCGGCCAGGCACAGGTAGGCGTAGGCCAGCACTTGCTGCACGGACAGTGCCGGCAAGGGCGCGTCGGCCAGCCAGGCGACGGGCGCCAGCATCAGGCCGCCGAGCAGCAATTGCCAGCCCGTCAGCGCCAGCACGGGCAAGTCCGGCTTCCAGCGCCGCGTCAGGTAAGTACCGGCCGCCATGCAGGCCGTGCCGCCCAGCGCGGCGGCGATGCCGATGGGTTCCCACACCGTGCGCGGCGACAACAATAAAACGCCCATGCCGGCCACGCCCAGCACGCTGGCGCCCAGGGCCAGGCGGGCCGGGCGGCGCCCTTCCACGCCCCAGGCCAGGCCCATCACCAGCAACGGCTGGATGGCCCCCACCACGGCCGCCAGGCCGCCCGGCAAGCGGTAGGCGGCCACGAACAGCAGCGCCTGGAACACGCCGATATTCAGCGCGGACAGGATCAGCACGCGGACCCAGTCGCGCCGCGCGGGCAGGCGCCGCATGATCAGCAGCAACAGCAAGCCGGCCGGCAGCACGCGGATCAGGGCCGCCGTGTAGGGACGGTGCGGCGGCAGCAGTTCGGACGTGACGATATACGTGGAACCCCAGATCAGGGGCGCCAGCGCCGTGAGCAGAATATCGCCCCAGGCGGGGCGGGCAAAGGAAGAGGCCATGAAACTATCTCGACATTAAGATAAAAGACCAGTGTGGGCGCGGACTATCTTGATGTCAAGATAAATACCTGCCTCCCTTGCCTGGCCGGCGGCGAAAAAAAACCCGGCATGGCCGGGCTTCTGGAATGCTGCAAGGCGGCAAGCTGCGCCGCCTGCCGGATGCTTAATCGCGCACGCGCTGCAGCACCGCGACCGGCATGCCGCCGACGGTGAGCGTGGCCACGTTGTTGCTGTTGCTCAGGCTGATCTGCATGGCCATGCCGCCCCCCTCTTCCGAGACGATCGTCACGACATTGCCTTCGGTGGCAAACGTGGCCGTGCTTGCGTTGCCGTTCTCGATAATGCTGTCCTTTGTAAATTCCAGGATTTCGCCCGTCGAGCCCTTCCATTTGCCCACCAGCGGGTGGCCGCCAAAGCTGAACACGCTTTTCAGCTTGTCCAGCATACCCGCGCCCTGCGCGGCCGGCGCTTTGCCCATCACACCGGTCATGGCCGCCTGGCTCATCTGCGCTTGGTCGATGACTTGCCACTGCTTGTCGACCAGCGCCAGCGGCAGCCGCACTTCCAGGTCGCCGTCCGGCAAGCGCTGCAGGATCAATGCGCGGTCCGGCGACTTGGCGAACCACGCCGCCTCATCGGTCAACGCCAGGGTGGCCTTGGCCATCGCCACTTGCTGTTCGCCCAGGTCGCGCACCTGATCGTAGCCGCTGACCTTGGCCACTTTGACGCCCTTGGCCACGCACAGCTTGTCGCCGCGCAAGGCCGCCTTGCCCGGCGCGGCCAGCGCGTAGACAAATTGCGATTGCGCAACCCAGCCGCCGCTGCCTTGTTCGACGGGTGCGCTGTACAGTCCGCTACGCACGAGGATATCCAGCCATTGCCGAGTGGAACTGTCGTACGACGCCACGCGGATCTCTTCCTTCTGGTACGGCAAGTTGGCAAGGCACAGCAACTTGTCGCGCGCCGCCTCGTCAGCCGCCAGGTGGGCATCGATGGCGCGGCTGAAACTGCCAGCCGAGGCCGCCTCTGGCGCCAGCAGCCACGCCAGCGCGCCGCCGGCCACGATGAGCACCGCCAGCGCACCGCCGGCAAGGATGAGGTGGCGCCGCTGCACGCCTGCCGGCTTGGCGGACGCGACGGGCGCCGGCACCGGCGCAGGTGCGGGCGACGGCGCGGCGTTCACGGCCTTGCCGCATTCATCGCAAAAACGCGCGCCGGGAACATAAGCGGTGCCGCATTTGGTGCAGAAGTGAGCCATGGCGTGCCTTTACTTGAGTTTATGCGCGCATTCGCCGCAGAACACATCATCGGATGCGACCGGTGCCTTGCAGCTTGGGCACTGCAGGCTGTCAACCGGCGCGGCGGCCGGTGCAGCGGGAGCGGCGGGCGCGCTCGCCTGCTCGGCCAGGGCACGCGCGCGCTCGCGCGCTTCCTCGGCTTTTTTCTTGACCGTGGCCAGGCCGTCGTTCAGGCTCGCTTCCGAGGCGCTGAAATCGACATTGCGCGTGGCGTCCAGGTAAATGATGCACACGCCCTTGGTAAAGATCAGGCCAGGCACCACGGCCGCGGCCGCCATCAGCAAGCCGCCGCCCAGGCCGGCTGCGACGATGTAGCCGGAACCGGAGCCGCCGCGCCCCAGGCCCGCAGCCAGCGCATACATGTTCATCTCGCCCAGGCTGAGGATGCCGGCCGACATGCCCGTGGTAAGCGATACGCCGGTACCGAGCACGCCAAAGATCAGCAGGGCCACAAACGTCGTGATCAGGAACAGCAGCACTTCCAGCAAGATCACGGACACCAGCTTGGTGCGCACGATCAGGTTCAGACGGGCAATGATCTGGAACACGCTGGCGCCCGACCAGGCGGCAGGGCCGGCCAGCGGCAGCATCACATAGAACAGCGCAAACACCAGCACGCCCAGCACGATGGCCGACAGCGGGAAGACCACCGCGTACAGCACGGGGCCGAGCACGGGGATCTTGCAGACGAACAAGATAATGGCGATGGCGATCATGGCCGCCAGCACGATCAGAAACTCGAGGAAGACGACCGCGATCAGGCGGTGGCTCGTGTACAGCGAAACGAGTACGGCATCCACCAGGCTCATGCCCGGCTGGCCTTGCGCATCGCGCATCAGCAGGATGCCCACGGCATTGGAACCGTAAAACATCACGAGGAAAGCCATCAAGCCGCCCAGGAAGGCCAGCAGCGCACTGCTCATGCCGCCGGCAAGCATCGTCAGCACGCCACCGACGAGCACGGCGCCGATGAAGGTCAGGGCCAGCAAGGCAATCGCGCGGAAGTTCCTGATGGCGTCGGTCGCTTCGATCAGCGAACCCACGGCGGAAGAAAAGGGAAGAGGTTTAGCTGCTTCTGTGGAAATGGTCATGTCTAGCCTGGATGGGGGTAAATCGGGGAACGGAACGGCCGGCATGGCCGCCCCGTGGTAATCAATGTCAGTAAGCGCGGGCCAGTTGCAGGTCGGACGCGGGCGCCTGGCGCTGGACGATCTGCAGCTTGACGTCCTGGCCACCGACGCGCTTGCTATTCAGGTACAGGGCCGTGCGTACCGGGTAAATGCCCTGCGGCACGCCTTCCGGCATGGGAATCGAGAAGCCGCCCTTGTAGGCGCCGCTGCCGTTATTGCTGCTGACCACCTTGCGCACGGTTTTGATCAAGTCGCCATTTGGCTTGTACAGGCTCAATTCCTCTTCCACCAGCGGGTTCGGATCGCGCGTGCCGGCCGCCACTTCGATATACGAATTGGTCTGCGCCTTCTGGCCCGGACGCACGGAAGACGGCGTAAAGCCCGTCTCGTATTTCACCAGGGTCGACTGCTCGGGCAGCTTGCCCTTGTTGGCCACCTTGTAGTCGGTCTGCACCTGCTGCGCCGTCTTGACTTGCTGGCTTTGATAATTCAAGGCCACGCAGGCGAGCGCGCCCAGGCTGGCGCCCAGGGCCGCGCCGCGCACGGTATTGTTGCCACCGCCCAGCAAGCCGCCCACGACGGCGCCGATGCCGGCCAGCATGGCCGTATTGCATTCGCCGCTGGCCGCTTCCGTGCCGGCGGCGGTGGTATTGCCGGTGGCGCCAGGGCCGCCCGGCGCGGCGCAACCGGCCAGCATCGAGGACACGACCAGCATCGCCACCAGGGGCTTGGCCATTTGTTTCAGGTTTTTCACGTTATTCTCCGGAAAGATCAAAATAGGGATGGAAGGCAAGCAGCGCGGCTTACTCGATCTGGATTTGCGACAGCGCCTTGTCCTGCGCTTCCTTCGCCTTGCGCTTGATGTCGAGCGCGTAGCGGTTGCCCGTGTCCATGCGCAACACGGCATTCGCGTTGGCAATGGCACAGTCGTATTTGCGCTGGCTCATGCAATGGCTCGCTTCCGACAGGCTGTCCGTGATCACGCTTTCGAGACCGGAAGGCTTGCTGACGGGCGCGGCCGGCGGTGCCACCTTGACGGGCTTGGCGGGCTTTTCCGCGACAGGTGCCGGTGCCGGCGCCGGAACAGGAGCCGGTGCGGGAGTTGCCGCTGGTTCAGGCTCAGGCTCGGCAGCGGGTGTCGCGGCAAGGTCGGCCGACGTGGCGCCATCGAGCGCAGGATCGCTGATGGCCAGCGGCTGCTCGGCGGCAGCCGTCGCTTCCTCGGCAGGCACCGTCGGCGCGGGGACTGGCGCGGGTGCGGCAGGCTTGGCTGACAGGTAATAGTATCCGCCTGCCGCACCCACTGCCACAAACGCCGCGACGGCTGCGACGATCAGCTTGATGCGGCTGCCACCGGCCGGGCCGTCGGATGACGTTTCCGGCACGCCGGCGGGTGCGGGAACAGGTTCTGGTACAGGTTCTGGTGCAGGTGCGGGTGCGGGTGCGGGTGCGGGTGCGGGTGCGGGTGCGGGTGCGGCACGGCGCTTTTCCAGCACGGGCGGCGGCGCAGGTGGCGCGACCGGTTCCGCCACCGGTGCAGGGGCAGGCTCAGGCACGGGTATGGATTCAATGACGGGCTCAGTGACGGGCTCGATAACGGGTGCGATCGCAGCCTCGATGACCGGCACGATGACCGGCTCAATGACCGGTTCTGGCAGCGGCGGCGGCACCGCAGCGGCAAGGGGCGCCACGGCAAAGCTGAATGCGCACTTGGGGCAGAACTTGGCATCCGGCTTGCAATCATGGCCGCACTGGCCGCAGGCTTTGCCTGGGACGGGAGCGGTGGCGGGAGCAATGGCAAACGTCGTGCCGCAGGAAGAGCAGAATTTTGCGCCCGGCTTATTCTCGGCCTGGCAGGAAAGGCATTTCAATTGGCATCTCTTTTCATCTAAACGCTGGAAGTCGCGTACGCTGGCGCTTGCCAGAATGGCAGCATTGTTGCCGTACGGCTAAATATTCAACGAGTATATTTTCAAACACCAAGTTGCCACAAGGGAAAATTGCCTTTTGCTCTATTCAATTTTTAAATATTGGTAAAAATCCTGCTGCCCCCACATTTTTGCGCCCCATCCTGGTGCGCAGATGACAAAAAACCCGGCAACGCTGTCTGCGTTGCCGGGTTTTCAGGCTATGCCCGGGGTGCCGAGGACCGTTTACTTGCGTCCGCCCCGTGCCGGCGCGGCATGGCCGCCCTTGGCGGGCGGCTTGCCGCCACGGCCCATCGGCACGGCGGCCGGCTTGGCCTTCGTCTTGATGGTCGACAGGATCGATGGACGCACCTTCGACTCGACGGCCGTCGCCTTCGGCGCCGCGGCCGTGCCGCCCAGGGCGATGCGGTTCTTGCCCGGCGTGACCTTGAACTTGTCCGGCGTGCCGGCGCCATGCGTCTGGCGGCTGCGTTCGCCGGCGGCCAGGCCGCCCGACTCGGACGAGGTCCAGGCGGGAATCAAGTGCTTGTCGCCATTGCCGATCAAGTCGCCACGGCCCATGTTGACCAGCGCTTCGCGCAAAATCGGCCAGTTGGCCGGGTCCTGGTAGCGCAGGAAGGCTTTATGGGTGCGGCGGATCTTGCCGCTGCGGGCCGTTTCCACCACTTCCGAGTCCGCTGTGACCTTGCGCAAAGGATTCTTGCGCGTGTGATACATGGTCGTCGCCATGGCCATCGGCGTGGGCATGAAGGTTTGCACCTGATCCAATTTGAAATTGTTTTTCTTCAACCACAGGGCCAGGTTCAGCATGTCCGTGTCCGTCGTGCCCGGATGGGCGGCGATGAAGTACGGGATCAAATATTGCTTCTTGCCTGCTTCCAGGGAGAAACGGTCGAACATTTCCTTGAACTCGTCATACGCGCCGATGCCGGGCTTCATCATCTTCGACAAGGTGCCCTCTTCCGTGTGCTCGGGCGCGATTTTCAGCAAGCCACCGACGTGGTGCGTGACCAGTTCCTTCACGTACTCGGGCGAACGCACGGCCAGGTCGTAACGCAGGCCCGAGCTGATCAGCACTTTCTTGATGCCAGGAATGGCGCGCGCCTTGCGGTACAGGGAAATGAGCTTGCTGTGGTCCGTGCCCAGATTCACGCAGATGGACGGATACACGCAGGACAGGCGGCGGCACGACACTTCGATCTCTTTTTCCTTGCAGGCGAGGCGGTACATATTCGCCGTCGGACCGCCCATATCGGAAATGGTACCCGTAAAGCCTTTGGTTTTATCGCGGATATGCTCGATTTCGCGCAGGATCGACGGTTCCGAACGGCTCTGGATGATGCGGCCTTCGTGTTCCGTGATCGAGCAGAAGGTGCAGCCGCCGAAGCAGCCGCGCATGATGTTGACGGAAAAGCGGATCATTTCCCAGGCGGGGATATGCGCCTTGCCATAGCTCGGGTGCGGCGCGCGCGCGTAATTCATGTCGTACACGCCATCCATCTCGTCCATGGCCAGCGGCAGCGGCGGCGGATTGAGCCACACGTCGCGTTCGCCGTGCGCCTGCACCATGGCGCGCGCATTGCCGGGATTCGATTCCAGGTGGAACACGCGCGAAGCGTGCGCATACATGACGGGGTCATCCTTGACGACGTCGTAGGCGGGCAGGCGCACCACCGTCTTGTCGTGCTTTTCCTTGGCCATGGCCAGGCGTTCTTCCCGGCTCATGATGCGGATCGGCTTGATGACTTCGGCCGACTTCGACGCATTTTCCGTGGCGCAGGCGGTCTTGTCTTCCTGCACCATCTCGTACGGGCTGTAGTGCGGGTCGATCTTGCCGGGCACGTCGACGCGGGTGGAATTGTGCACGCCCCAGTCGTCGCCAGGCAGCCAGCCGGACGGCACCATGAAGGCCGTGCCGCGCAAGTCGCGGATATCCTTGATCGATTCGCCGGCGGCCAGGCGGTGCGTGAGGTCGACCAGCGCGCGCTCGGCATTGCCGAAGATCAACAAATCAGCCTTGGAATCGGGCAAGACGGAACGGCGGACCTTGTCCGACCAGTAATCGTAATGGGCGATGCGGCGCAGCGACGCTTCGATGCTGCCGATGACGATGGGCACGTCGGGATACGCTTCGCGCGCGCGCTGGGCGTACACGGTGACGGCGCGGTCCGGGCGCTTGTTCGGTTCGGCATTGGCCGTATAGGCGTCGTCGGAGCGGATCTTGCGGTCGGCCGTGTACTGGTTGACCATGGAATCCATGTTGCCGGCCGTAATGCCGTAGTACAAACGCGGCTTGCCGAGGATGCGGAAGGCGTCGGCCGACAGCCAGTCCGGCTGGCTGATGATGCCGACTCGGTAACCCTGCGCTTCGAGCAGGCGGCCGACCAGGGCCATGCCGAAACTCGGATGGTCGATGTAGGCGTCGCCCGTGACGAGGATGACGTCGCACTGGTCCCAGCCCAGCGTGTCCATCTCGGCACGCGACATCGGCAGGAAAGGCGCCACGGCAGCGCGGGCAGACCGCTTGGGAACGGTCGCAAATAAATTGGTAGGGGAGCTCATAGGGTACGGATTGTACCGGAATTGGCCATTTCCAACCTGACGGCCTGCTTTTTACTGTTGGATTTCAGTACAAAAAACGTTTATTTTTCAATTACTTGGGAGAAACGGGCCCTTGGGGTCAGACCCGCCGGGTCTGACCCCAGATGTTGCTTTAGGGTTAAATTAAATACCCATGTTGGCTAAAATCTCACCCAATTCGCGTAAGGCCGGCTCCAGTTTCGGATGCTTGACAGCAAACTTGGCCGACAATTCCTGGCTGCGCTCGGCCAGTCCATACGTGGTCGACTCTTCTTCCTGTTCCTGCGCGGCGCGCTTTTCCATCAGCAACTTGATGTCGACATCGAGTTTTTGCAGCAAACCATGCAGTTCTTCATCGACGGGGCCGCTGGTTTCCAGCGTCGAATGCAGTTGTTGCAGCGATTCCTTGAGTTTGCTATCCATGTTTTTTCCTGTCAGTCAGTAAATTGCGTGTCCAGGAACAATTGTTCCACCTTGCTCCTGGCCCACGGGGTCTTGCGCAAAAACTTCAGGCTCGACTTGATGCTGGGATCGCTGATGAAGCAATTGATATCGATATGCTTGGCCAGGCCGTCCCAGCCATAGTGGGCGTGCAGGCGCGTTACGATACCTTCCAGGGTAATGCCATTCAAATCTTGCTGACTCATATACTCTTTCGACTGCCTTCTTGTTTACATCTTACTCAATTCTACGCCGCCGGCACGGAAAGCTTGCGTGCGCCAGGTCAACGCAACGCAAGCTTCTGATGGGGACGTCTTACTTGGCGTTCAAGCCACGGCGTTCCAGCAATGGTTCCACGGTGGCATCACGGCCGCGGAAGTCGCGGAACAGCTGCAGCGCATCGACGCTGCCGCCGCGCGACAGCAATTTGCTGCGGAACCAGTCGCCATTCTTGCGCGTCAGGCCGCCGTTTTCCTTGAACCAGTTGACCGATTCCGCGTCCAGCTTTTCCGACCACAGGTAGGCGTAATACGCCGCCGAGTAGCCGCCCGAGAAGCTGTGCGAGAAGTAGCTGGTGCGGTAGCGCGGCGGCACCGGTGCGTAATCGACGCCCGCGTCTTTCAGCGATGCCGCTTCAAAAGCCAGCACGTCGGTCGGCATCTGGCTCGGCGCGAGCTGGTGCCAGCGCTGGTCCAGCAGGGCCGCCGACAGGTACTCGGTGGTCATGAAACCCTGGTTGAATTTCTTCGCCGCCGTCACCTTGTCGAGCAATTCCTGCGGCATGGCCGCGCCGCTCTGGTAGTGCTTGGCATAGTTTTGCAGCACTTCCGGCCAGACGGCCCACATTTCATTGACTTGCGACGGGTACTCGACGAAGTCGCTCGGCACGCTGGTGCCGGCAAAGCGCGGGTATTTCACGTTCGAAAACATGCCGTGCAGCGCATGGCCGAATTCGTGGAACATGGTCGTCACTTCATCGAAGGTCAGCAAGGTCGGCTGGCCGGCGGGCGGCTTCGGAATGTTCAACTGGTTGGCGACGACGGGATGCGTGCCCATCAGCGATGATTGCGACACATATTCATTCATCCACGCGCCGCCATGCTTGTTGCCGCGCGCATAGAAATCGGCGATGAACAGGGCCAGCGGCTTGCCGTTGGCATCCAGAACGTCGTAGACGCGCACGTCCGGGTTGTACACCGGTAAATCAGTGCGTTGCTTGAAGCTGATGCCGTACAGTTTATTGGCAGCAAAGAAGACGCCGTTGTTCAGCACGCTGTTGAGTTCCAGGTACGGTTTCAGCTCGTTTTCATCGAAATTGAAACGCTGCTTGCGCAGCTTGTCCGTGTAGATGGCCCAGTCGGCCGCGGCCACCTGGAAACCGCCCTTTTCCGCATCGACGATTTGCTGCAGGTCGGCCGCTTCGCGACGCGCATTGGCGACGGCCGGTTTCGCCAGTTCCGACAGCAGGGTGTTGACGGCCGTGGTCGTCTTGGCCGTCTGGTCTTCCAGCGAGTACGCGGCGTAGTTGGCGTAACCGAGCAAAGTCGCCCGTTCGGCGCGCAGTTTGGCCAGCTTCAGCACGATGGCGCGGTTGTCGAATTCGCCGCCCTGGCTGCCGCGGTTCAGCGACGCATCCATCAAACGCTGACGCGTCTTGCGATCCGTCAATACCGCCAGCGGCGGCTGGCCGCTGGTGTTCACGAGGGCGATGACGAACTTGCCCGTCAAGCCGCGCTCCTTGGCTGCCGTGGCGGCCGTATCGATATCGCTGTCCGTCATGCCGGCCAGCTCAAGACGCGTGTCGACGACGATGCTCTTGGCATTCGTTTCCTTCAGCACGTTTTGCGCGAAAGCCGTTTCCAGGCCCGCCTGTTCGGCGTTATAGGCTTTCAGCTTTTCCTTGTCCGCATCGGACAGCTTGGCGCCGGCGCGCACGAAATCCGTGTGATAGCGTTCAAGCAGGCGCAGGGATTCGGCATCGAGGCCCAGCTTGTCGCGCTTGGCGTACAGGGTGTCGATGCGGGCAAACAGTTTCGGGTTCAGGGTGATGGCGTCGCCATGCGCGGCCAGCTTCGGCGACACGTCCACTTCCACCGCTTCGAGCACGCTGTTCGTGTTGGTCGAGGTCATGTTGCTGAAGATGCTTTGCACGCGGTGCAGCAACTGCCCCGTGCGCTCCAGGGCCACGATGGTGTTCTCGAACGTGGCCGGCTGGCGGTTGCTGGCGATCGCGTTGACTTCGGCCAACTGGCGTTTCATGCCTTCGGCAAACGCCGGCGCGTAGTGTTCATCCTTGATCAGGCCGAACTGCGGCATCTGGAATGGCAGCGGGCTCGCTTTGAGCAGGGGGTTCTGGGCGCTGACGGCGGCGGCAGGCGCGGTTTTTGCAGTGGCAGCAGCCATGGCGGATGGGGCGGCGTGGGCCAGCATGACGCTGGCGGCGATGACGAGCAGTTGTGGACGGATCATGACATCTTTCAGGAAGCGCGGGAAGAACCGCGATCGCGTCGCGGGCCAGTGGCAGATCATAGCAGCCTGTCACACAAGCGTCATCCAACATGGGCGATCCTGTGGTGCAGCACGCCAACTGCGCGGTTTACCACGGTTTGCGAGCAGAATCGCCAAATAAAAATGGCCGCCCGTTGCGGGGCGGCCATCGATATTCAGCACCGGCCGGGCCGGTGACGGGGGATTACTTGCCGTTCAAGCCACGGCGTTCCAGCAGCGGCTCGATCTTCGCATCGCGGCCGCGGAAGTTGCGGTAGATGTCGAGCGCATCGGCGCTGCCGCCGCGCGACAGCAGTTTCTGACGGAACCAGTCGCCGTTCTTGCGCGTCAAGCCGCCGTTTTCCTTGAACCACTCGACTGTGTCGGCGTCGAGCTTTTCCGACCACAGATACGCGTAGTAGCCGGCCGAATAGCCGCCCGCGAACGCGTGCGAGAAGTACGTGGTGCGGTAGCGCGGCGGCGCCGGGGCGAAATCGACGCCCGCGTCGCTCAAGGCGGTTTTTTCAAACGCCAGCACGTCGGTGGGGATCTGCGCCGGGGTCAACTGGTGCCAGCGCTGGTCCAGCAGGGCCGACGCCAGGTATTCCGTGGTCTTGTAGCCCTGGTTGAAATTGTCGGCCGCCGTCACTTTTGCCAGCAGCTCAGCGGGAATAGCCGCGCCCGTCTGATAGTGCTTCGCGTAGTTTTGCAGCACTTCCGGCCACAGCGCCCACATTTCATTGACTTGCGACGGGTATTCGACGAAGTCGCGCGGCACGCTGGTGCCGGCAAAGCGCGGGTATTTCACGTTCGAGAACATGCCGTGCAGCGCATGGCCGAATTCGTGGAACATGGTGTTGACTTCGTCAAACGTCATCAGGGTCGGCTGGCCCGCTTCCGGCTTCGGAATGTTGAGGTTATTCGCGATCACCGGCTTGCGGTTCAGCAAGGTCGACTGGCCCACGTAGGCATTCGCCCAGGCGCCGCCGCGCTTGTTGCTGCGCGCGTAAGGGTCCAAGGTAAAGATGGCCAGCTGGGTGCCGTCTTCATTGAAGACGTCGTACACCAGCATGTCGGACGTGTAGACGGGCAAGTCCGTGCGCTGCTTGAAGGTCAAACCGTACAATTTACCTGCGGCAAAGAACACGCCACGGGTCAATACGCTGTGCATCTCAAAGTACGGCTTCAACTGCGTCTCGTCGAAGTTGTAGCGTTCGGCGCGCACCTTGTCGCTGTAGAAGGCCCAGTCGGCGGCGCCCACCTTGAAGCCGCCCTTGCCTGCATCGATGACCTTCTGGATATCGTCCGCTTCACGGCGCGCATTGACGACGGCCGGCTTCGCCAGTTCGCCCAGCAAGGCGTTCACGGCGGTCGTGTCGTGCGCCGTCTGGTCTTCCAGCGAGTAGGCAGCGTAGTTCGGGTAACCCATCAGCGCGGCACGCTCGGCGCGCAGTTTCGCCAGCTCCAACACTTCCTGGGTGTTGTCGAACTCGCCGCCACGGCTGCCGCGCGCTTGCGAAGCGGCCATGATGCGTTCGCGCACGGCGCGGTTGGTCAGCAGCGACAGCGGCGCCTGGCCCGTCGTGTTGACGAGGGCGATCACGTATTTGCCATCCAGGCCGCGCTTCTTGGCCAGGCCGGCGGCCACTTCGATGGCGGCCGGCGACAGGCCGTCGAGTTCTTCGCGCGTGTCGACGACGACGGCCGAGGCGTTCAATTCTTTCAGCACGTTCTGTGCGAACTTGGTCGACAGGGCAGCCAGCTGGCCGTTGTAGGCGCGCAGCTTTTGCTTGTCCGCCGCCGACAGCTTGGCGCCAGCGCGCACGAAGTCCGTATGGTAGCGGGCCAAGAGGCGTGTCGATTCCGCATCCAGGCCCAGCTTGTCGCGCTTGGCGTACAGGGCGTCGATGCGCTTGAACAATTTGTCGTTGAGCATGATCGCGTCGCTGTGGGCCGCCATTTTCGGCGCCAGTTCGCGCTCCAGGCCCTGGATCGTCTCATTCGTGTTCGAACCGGACATGACGGAAAACACGGTGCGCACGCGGCTCAGCAGCTGGCCCGAGCGTTCCATGGCCACGATGGTGTTATCGAACGTGGCTGCTTTCGGGTTATTCGCGATGGCATTGATTTCCGCCAGGTTGGCGGCCATGCCTGCCGTAAAGGCGGGCGCGTAGTCGGCGTCCTGTACCTTGTCGAACGGCGGATAGTGGAAGGGCAGGCTGCTGGCCTGCGCAAACGGGTTCGAAACGGGCAGCGCCGCGGCCGCGGCAGCAGCGGTGGCAGGCGCGGTGGTGGCGGTAGCGGTGGCGGCAAAAGCGGCGGCGGCTGGCGCCAGCATCAGGCTGGCGGCGATGACGAGCATTGTTGGACGGGTCATGTCTTCTTTCAAGGAACGCAAGAGAGCCGCGATTGTGTCGCGGGCCAGCCTGAAATAATAACAGCCTGAAACACTTGCGTCACCAGCAACTACCGATGGTAGCGATACGCCCGTACAGCGTTAGTAATGCGGCGGACGTTCGTTGACCAGCCCGCCATTTGCCTGCTGCGCCCCGTCGCGCACGTGCTCGCCCAACTTGTGCAGCATCGCTTCCAATTGATCGATGCGCTTGCCCTGCTGGTACACCATCTGGTTCAGCGACTCGACCAGGTCTTCCTGCTGCGCCAGCTTGATTTCGATATCGACGAAACGTACTTCCATCTGTTCTGCATTGTCCATGGTGCTCTCGGTGATTCCTGACTGAAAGGGGGCATTCTACCGCCGCAGCGGCGTGAGCCAGGACAAACTCCCTCCATTCCCCGCCGGACGGGCTGCGATTTCTGTTTATTCTTCCTGTATGGGCTCAAACCGCTTGACGAATGAGAACAAACGATTACAATGAATGCACCAACGCCGCCCGAACCAGTACTCATCGATACGCGCAAGACGGCCGAATACCGGCGCTGGGAAGATGGTTTGCACGATGTGGCGGCCGCCGCCATCGATGCCCGCATCAAGCATTTGCAGCACGGTAAGAAGGGCGACTGGCGCCCTGTGGGAGAAGGCGTGTGCGAACTGCGCTTTTTACAGACGGGGCCGGGCTGGCGCGTGTATTTTCATGAAACGAATCGGGGAACCCTGATCTTGCTGCTGCTCGGTGGCAACAAATCGAACCAGCAACGCGACATCAGGCAGGCGCAAGCGATCCTCAGGGAACTGAAAGCCCGGCAGGCGGCCATCCGGAAAGCGGCGGCATCCACAGGAGCACGAAAGCAATGAACCAACATATCGACCATGACACCTTCGACCTCGACGACCTGGAAACATTGGGACTGAGCAAATTTGATCCAACGCAACACCTGACCAGCAAGGCCGCCGTGGCCGCCTACATGAGCGAAATCGTCGCCACCGGCAATGCGGAACTGTTCCAGTCGGCCATGAACGACGTGGTGCGCGCCTACGGCATGGGCAAGGTGGCGGCCAGGGCCGACATCACGCGTGAAGGCGCATATAAAGCCTTGCGCGAAGGCAGCAAGCCGCGCTTTGAAACCATTTTAAAGATGCTCGATGCGCTGGGCATGCAGCTGGCCATCGTGCCGAAAACCACGCCGGACGGCGCCGTGGAAGCCTGAACGTTCTTTGATTACACTTTCGGCGCGGCCAACAGCGCCTTCATGCGCGCCAGCCGTTCTTTCGGCGAAATCACTTCCGCCTCCGTCGGCACGGCGTCGCCCACGTCGAGTTGCATTTCCTTGATGAAACGCGATGGGTCGCAATGGACTTGCTCGCCGGCCCGCTTGCGCTTCTTGCACCACGTGACGTGCAAGGTGCGCTGCGCGCGCGTGATGCCCACATACATCAGCCGCCGTTCTTCCTGGATGCGCGCGGCGATGGTTTCGGCCGGCGCATCCGCGTCGCCCTTGTGCGGCAAGATCCCCTCTTCCACGCCGACCAGGAACACGTGCGGAAATTCCAGGCCTTTCGACGCGTGCAGGGTGGACATGCGCACGGCGTCCTGCTCCTCGTCCTTGCCTTCCAGCATGGTCATCAGGGCCACCATCTGCGTCAGTTCCAGCACGTTCTTTTCTTCGCCGTCGCGGTCCTTGCCGCCCCGGCCCCGCTCCTTGAGCCAGTTGACGAATTCCAGCACGTTCTGCCACTTGCTTTGCGCTTGCCGTTCCTCGAAGGCATCGTACAGATACGATTCGTAGTGGATTTCCTTCATCATGTCGTCCAGCACTTCGGCCGCGTTGTCGCCGCTGCCGGCCGCGCCGGGGCGGCTGGCGCGCGATTCGAGGTCGTTGATGAAGTTGCAGAAATCGCGCAGCGGCCCCAGCTGTCGGTCCGTCAGCTTGGCCTCGATGCCGCCTTTAAAAACGGCCTGGAACAGCGAGCACTGCCACTGCCCCGAAAACGCCCCCAGCACCTCCAGGGTCGACTGGCCCACGCCACGGCGCGGCGTCGTCACGGCGCGAATAAACGCCGGATCGTCGTCTTCGTTCGCCAGCAGGCGCAAATAGCTGATGATGTCCTTGATCTCGGCCTTATCAAAAAAACTCTGACCGCCCGAAATCGTGTACGGGATGCGCTCCTTGCGCAGACATTGCTCGATGATCCGTGCCTGATGGTTGCCCCGGTACAGAATCGCGTAATCGGAAAATTTGTTCTTGCGCTCGAAATGGTCGGCCGAGATCATGATGGCGACCTGTTCCGCCTCCTGCTCGTCCGTCTGCATACCCAGCACCTTGATCGGCTCGCCCAGGCCGTGCTCCGACCACAGCGACTTTTCAAACAGTTTGGGATTGTTGCCGATGACGGCATTGGCCGCATTGAGCACGCGCATGGTGGAGCGGTAATTCTGCTCCAGCTTGATCACGCGCAAATCGGGGAAATCCGTCTCCAGGGTCTTCAGGTTTTCCACCGTGGCGCCGCGCCACGCGTAAATCGCCTGGTCATCGTCGCCCACGGCCGTAAACATCGGCTTCTTGCCGATGCCCGTCACCATCAATTTCACCAGTTCGTACTGGCAGGTGTTCGTATCCTGGTATTCGTCGACGAGCAGATAGCGCAAACGGCGCTGCCACTTGTCGCGCACGGGGCCGTTGTTGCGGAACAGTTCCACCGGCAAGCGGATCAAGTCGTCGAAATCGACGGCCTGGTAGGCGGACAAGGTGGCCACATAGCTGCGGTAGATGCGCGCCGCGTTGGCTTCATCTTCATCCTTGGCTTGCGCCAAGGCCATGTCCGGGTCGATCAAGCCGTTTTTCCACAGGGACATGGCATTCTGGATGCCACGGATCACCTGTTTATCGGTGGTAATGGCGAGGTCTTGCACGAGGGAAAAACAGTCGTCGCTGTCCATGATGGAAAAGCGGTCCTTCAGCCCCACGCCATTGGCTTCCTGGCGCAGGATTTTCACGCCCAGCGAGTGGAAGGTCGACACCGTCAACTGCTTGGCCTGGCGCGGCTGTTTCAACAGCTTGGCGATGCGCTCCTGCATTTCCAGCGCCGCCTTGTTGGTGAAGGTCAGCGCGGCGATGGTGCGCGGGTCGTAGCCCCGGTCTTCGATCAGATGGGCGATCTTTTGCGTGATCACGCGCGTCTTGCCCGAACCGGCGCCCGCCAGCACCAGGCAAGGGCCGTCGAGGTAGGTAACCGCTTCGCTTTGGGGCGCATTCAGACCGAACTGTGGTGCTTTGGACATCAGGGTATTTCCGCAGGGAACAGCAGCCCATTGTAACAGCGTCGCGCCCGCCTTTTGCACGGCAAGACCTGCATGAAAAACAGGCAACGGCATTGATATATCGCCATATGCCGCCATCTGGGCCGCTGCAATGCGTGCGGCGATGCCACGCCTGGAGTACCATTCCGCCTATATCGCCCCTGCGCGCCCACTTACCGAATGGCAGTCCCATGAAATTTGAACACCTGATTGAAATCAACGATCCCTTGAACCCGCTGATCGACACCTTGACCCTGGAGCAAGTCTGGCGCGGCCTGGTCTTGCGCGCCGAGTCGCCGAAGCTGTTCGTGCCGCACCTCGATGAATGCCAGATCAGCGAGCGCAGCGATGCAGGTTTCGCGCGCAGCCTGCGCTATGGCGAGCTGGTCATCAAGGACAGGGTGGTGCTGGTGCCACAACTGCAGGTGCGCTACGAAGTGCCGGCGCAGAAAGACATCAGCGCCTCGTCGCTGGTGATGACCATCGAGATGCCCGACGAAGCGAGCCTGTGGGTGCGCTTCCAGTACGACGACGGCCACGACGCGGCCACCGATGCGGCCAACGCCCTGTACGACGACTTCCGCCGCTCCGCCTACAAGGAGTCCGACATCGACACCGTGCGCATCATGCGCGAACTGGCGCTTGAGGGACGGCTGGATGCAGGTCTGCTGAATTAAGCTCTTAACGTAGAGAGTGTCTGGAAGACGTTCAGGGCTAGGCGCATTGCCGAAGGCAGTACGAAAGTACGACTAGGCAATGCAACAACGCCATGGGCGTCTTTCCAGGCGCTCTACACTCTTGCGCTGCGGCCCCATAGCTGGTCGGGGCGAAATTGCAATCCCGCCTGCTCCGCGCTGAGCACTTCGCGGATGGCGTGCAAGTCCACGCGCGTGTCGCGCCGCAGCGGCACGTCCAGGCGCGCGCCGCGGGGGCCGATCAGCGACTGCACGTGCGGCGTGGTGGCATTCAAGCCCTTGCGCGTGACGACGCCGATTTCGCCATTCAGCAGTTTGACGAAGGTGCCGACCGGGTAGATGCCCAGCTCGCGCACCAGCAGGGATGCCAACGGCGCGTCCAGCGTGGTCTTGTCGGCCATCAGCATTTCGCGCAGGGCCACGTTCGGCAGCAAGGGCTGGCGGTAGCTGCGCTTCGACACGCGCGCGCAATAGCGGTCGGCCAGCATGATCAGGCGGGCGCCGATGCCGATCGCCTCGCCTTGCGTGCCCAGCGGATAGCCGCTGCCATCGATATTTTCATGGTGCTGCAGCACGGCTTGCAGCCAGACGGCGTCCGTCACGCCCGTCGCGCGCAGCAAGTCGACGCCGGCTTGCGGATGGGCGCGCAAATAGGCGCGTTCCTGCGCGTCCAGCGGCCCGGCCTTGTGCTGGAAATCCGCATGGCGTTCCAGCATGCCCACATTCATGCTCAGCGCGGCCAGCACCACGCTGCGCACGACCGCGTCGTCGAGCTTCAGGGCGCGCGCCAGCAGGGCCGTGATGACGGCCGTGTCGACGCTGTGGCGCACGGCAAAGTCGCCCGCGCCCTGGTTGTGCAGGATGCAGGCCAGCGCCACGTCGGCGTCCAGCACGACAGCCTCTTCCACCAGCTGCGCCAGCGCGGCCAGCGGTGCGTGGCTGCCCGCTTGCCCGGCGGCGATGGATGGCAAGACGAGGGCCAGGCCCGCCGTGACGAGGTTCAGCATGCGCAAGGCCGACGGCGCTTCCGTGGCCGTGCGCGGCACGTCGGCACTGGCATCGGCGATGACGCCGCGCGCCAGTAGCAATGCGATCTGGTTCTCGCTGCTGATGACATGGCCCAGCCTGGCCAGCAAGCCGCCCGTTTCACCGTGCACGTCCCAGGGCAGGGCCACGCCCAGTGCGAGTTCTCCTGCGTAAATGCGCCGAATTTTCACATCGTCTCCATCATCGCCTGCACCCGCCTGTTTTTACCATCCTGGCATCAGCGGTATGTACCGATTGAAATGTTTTTTGCTTTTAATCAATATTTCAATGTGGCAGCGATGATCGCGCAATCATGTGAGCTTGTCTACAAAATTATGTAAAGCATAAAGTTGCCTTCAGGGTCCTGGCGTGCAGTCGGCGCAGCCGGGCGCGTGTTCCGGGTCTTTTTCCAGGTGCAGCGCCAGTTCGCGCAGGGCCGTGCGCACGCCTTCCTCGATGACGGGGTGGTAAAACGGCATGTCGAGCATGGCCGGCACCGTCAGCTGCGCCTGGCACGCCCAGGCCAGCAAATGGCCCAGGTGTTCCGCCCGTGGGCCGATCAGCTCGGCGCCGAGAAAGCGCTTGCTGCCGAATTCCGCATACACGCGCAGCAAGCCCTGGTTTTGCAGCATCACGCGGCTGCGGCCCTGGTTGCCGAACGACACGGCGCCGACGGCGAAGCGGCCCGCGTGGCTCACGCACAATTGCTGATACGTGGCGCCCAGGGTGGCGATCTGCGGCTCCGTGAAGGCGATCGCCAGCGGCGTGCGGCGCAAGCCAGGCTTGACGTCAGGAAAGCGCGCCGCGTTGCCGCCCGCGATGCGGCCCTCGTCGGCCGCTTCGGGCAGCAGCGGCAGCGCATTGTCGGCATCCCCGGCGATGAAGATGGCGCTCTTGCCGCACTGCATGGTGTGTGCATCATGCAGGGGGACACCATGACGGTCGAGCTCGATTAGCGCCGTTTCCAGGCCGATCTTGTCCACGTTCGGGCGGCGGCCGATGGCAGCCAGCACATACTCGAACTGCTCGGTTTTTTCCACGCCGGCGGCATCGCGGCTGGTGAGCGCGATACCGCTGCCGTCCGGCGTTTTTGCCACGTGCGCAACGCCGGTCATGAAGCGGATATCGAGTTCGCGCGCCAGCACGGCGTCCGCCTCGCGCAGCACCAGCGGGTCCGTCAGCTGCGCGACTTTATTGCCGCGCGCAAACAGGGTCACGCGCACGCCGAGACGCGCCAGCGCCTGGCCCAGTTCCAGGCCGATCACGCCGCTGCCGACCACGGCGACCGATTGCGGCAAGTCCGTCCACTCGAACACGGCGTCGCTGGTGATGACCCTGTCTCCCGCCGCCTGCCACTCGGGCGGCACGATGGCCGTGGAGCCGGTGGCGATCACCACGCTGGCGGCTTCGACAATCGTGTGTTCGTCGACCTGCAGCTTGCCTGGCGCGATGAAGCGAGCGTGGCCGCGCAGTTTTTCTTCGTCGGGGATGGCGTTGACGCCGTCGAGCACGAAGCCGACAAAGCGGTCGCGCTCGCTGCGCACCCTGGCCATCACTTGCCGGCCGTCGATGCGCGCGGGGCCCGGATGCACGCCGAAGGCCGGCGCGGCAGCCACCGCATGGGCCGCCTCGGCCGCCGCGATCAGGAGTTTGCTGGGCATGCAGCCCACCCTGGCGCACGTCGTGCCGTACGGCCCGCTTTCGATCATCAGCACGCGCTTGCCCTGCATGCGCGCCGCCTTATGCGCCGTCATGCCGGCCGTGCCGCTGCCGATCACGGCCACATCCACTCGTATCGTTTTCATCGTGCTATCCATCCACCGAGGTTGCTCACAGCGTTCGATACTACCCGTTTGCCGAAAATAAGGTTTTACTTTGCAGCAATATATGCATTAGTATAACTAATCATTTTCAAAATTTATAAGCTGAGCTAATGGGATCACTCGATTATCGCGCGCTGGCCGTGCTGGACGCCGTCGCCAGCCATGGCAGTTTCGACAAGGCCGCCCTGGCGCTGGGCATCACCCAGTCGGCCGTCTCGCAGCGCATCAAGGCGCTGGAAGACGCCAGCGGGCGCCTGCTGATCATCCGTGGCCAGCCGGCCGTGCCGACGGGCCTGGGCCAGCGATTGATCGTGCATCACCGCAACGTCAAGCTGATGGAAGCATCGCTCGACATCGACCTGGGCAACAGCGTCAGCATGCCGGAAATCGCCATCGCCATCGATGCCGACAGCCTGGCCACGTGGTTCCCCGACACCTTGTCCGCCCTGCTGGCGCCGCCGCGCTGCCAGCTCGACGTGCGCCTGGCCGACAGCGACAGCGCCTTGCAGATGGTGCGCGACGGCTCCGTGTTCGGCTGCGTGGCTGCCGAGTCCGGCACAGCGATCGACGCGGCGGCCGCCACCAGCGTCACGCCGCTGGGCACCTTGCGCTATGTCTGCGTAGCCACGCCCGTGTTTGCGGGCCACTGGTTCGGCGACGGTTTTATTGCCGAAGCGGTGCAACTGGCGCCGGCCGTCGTGGGCCAGCACGGCTTGCTGGCGCGTTTCCTCGCGGAAAAATTGAACATGCGCGAACCGTTTCCGCACCACACCTTGCCCGTGGAAGCGGCGCGCCGCGGCTGCGTCCAGGATGGCCTGGCCTACGGCCTGATGCCGCAGCGCCTGGCCGCGCAGGCGCTGGCGACGGACCGTCTCGTCGATCTGATGCCGGGCAGCACCCTGGACGTACCGCTGAGCTGGCATGCGTGGACCCTGGACACGCCGTTTACCAAGCTGTTATCGGAACAGATCGTCAAGTCGGCGCGCGATTACCTGAACTGATTAAATATCCAGCGGGTCCACTTCCAGCGACCATTTCACGCGCGTCTTCATGGCGCGCAATTCCATCAGCCATTCCTTTAAAAACGCTTGCAGGGCGGGCCGCGAGGCGGACTCCAGCAGCAGCTGGGCGCGGTCCACGTTGTAGACACGCGTCATGCTCATGGGAATCGGGTCATTGATGGTCACCTGCGGGTGTTCCATGCATTCCTTCGCCGCCTGCAGGAACTCGATAGCGGTCGCCAGCTCCGGGGCTTCCGCGCGCAGCAGGGCCTGGAACAGGTAGGGCGGCAACGCCGCCTGCGCCCGCTCTTCCAGCAAGGTGGTGGCGAAGTGGTCGTAATCGTGGTTGACGACGGCGTCGTACAGCGGATGGCGCGCATAGCGCGTCTGGATCAGCACCTCGCTCACGCTGCCGCCTTCCGTCTGCGCGGCCCGTCCTGCCCGGCCCGCCACCTGCATCAGCTGGGCGAACAGCCGTTCGCTGGCGCGGTAATCCTGCGAAAACAGGGCCGTGTCCGGATTCAAAATGCCGACCAGGGTCAGCTTTTTGAAATCGTGGCCCTTGGCCACCATCTGCGTGCCGATCAGGATATCCACTTCGCCCCGGTGCACGGTGTCGAACGCTTCCTGCGCGCTGCCCTTCTTGCGCGTGGAATCGGCATCGATGCGCAAGATCCGCGCCTCAGGAAACAATTGCTGCAAGCCCTCTTCCACGCGCTGCGTGCCGCGTCCCAGCGGCTGCAGGTCGACGTTGCCGCACGTGGGGCAATGGCGGGGAATGCGCAGTTCCAGGCTGCAATGGTGGCAGCGCAGCCGGTGTTCGGGCTTGTGCAGCACCATGAACGAGGTGCAGCGCGTGCAATTGCTGATCCAGCCGCACGATTCGCAGCAGATCACGGGCGAATAGCCGCGCCGGTTCAAGAACAGCAGCGACTGCTCACCGCGCTCCATGCGCAGTTTTAAGGCGGCTACCAAATGCGAAGTCAGGCCATCTTTCGGCCGGTCGCGCTCCATGTCGAGAATCTTGACGCGCGGCAACACCGCATTCTTGACGGCCCGTTCGCGCAATTCCAGCTTGCGGTAGCGCCCCGTTTGCGCGTGGTGCCAGCTTTCCAGCGACGGCGTCGCCGAACCGAGCACGATGGGAATCTGCAATTGCCAGGCGCGCCACACGGCCAGGTCGCGCGCGGAATAGCGCAAGCCTTCCTGCTGCTTGTAGGACGGGTCGTGCTCCTCGTCGATGACGATCAGTTTGAGTTTCGGCAACGACGCCAGGATGGCCAATCGCGTGCCGAGCACGATGCGCGCCTGGCCCTGGTGCGCGGCCAGCCAGTGCAGCATGCGCTCGCCTTCGGACAGGCTGCTGTGCAAAGTCGCCAGCATGACGCCGGGAAAGCGCGCGCGGATATTGCCTTCCAGTTGGGGCGTCAAATTGATTTCCGGCACCAGGATCAGGATTTGCGCATCGTCCTCGCGCGCCAGCACCTGGGCGCAGGCTTGCAGATACACTTCCGTCTTGCCGCTGCCCGTCACGCCGTACAGCAGGGTCGGCTTGAAACCCCGGGCGCCGCCGATGGCGTCGGCCGCTTCTTGCTGGGCGGCATTCAGGGCCGGCATGTTCAGCGGCGTGCCGTCGTGCGCGTCGGCCAGCTTGCCCAGCTTCTTGATGGCGCGGTCGAGCGCCACGGTGGTGAGCACGCGTAAATTCTTCGGCAAGCCCGGCAGCGCCACTTCACCGAGCGGACGCTGGTAGTAATCGGCGGCAAAGGCGGCCAGCGCCAGCCATTGCTCCGACAGGGGCGCCAGCTGGCTGCGCACGGCCAGCACGTCCTTCAGTTTCGCGGCGGGCACATCGGTGCTGTCGGACACGCCGACGATCAGCCCCATCACCTCGCGCCGGCCGAACGGCACCAGCGCCAGCTGCCCCACTTGCGGCAAGGGCACGTCAGCGTCCGCATCCGCCGCCGCGTTCCAGCGGTAGTCGAACAGGGCGTTCAAGGGCGTGTCGAGCGCGATGTTCAGGATGCACGACGTCAAAATGCACTGCGACATGGGGGTAGGGCCTATCTCAATAAAAAAGCGCGCCGCAAGGTGGATGGCGCGCGGGATGTCCGGCATCAAGCCAGCGGGCCATGATACTTGTTTCGCCCCTCAAACGCCTAACGGCAGGCAGGATGGCGTGGCATCGTGCCTGAAGAAAATTCTGTGGATAACTTTGTGGACAAAGCAAAATTAACTTTCAGAAAAATGTGGACAGAAAATTTCGATCGCCGTCAAGAGCGGCACGCAAGAAAAATTAAGTATTTAAAATCAATGACTTAAAAATTGATGCCCGGGAGGCTGGAAAACCGCGGGGCATTTCCGCCGCTGTGCATAACTGAACCATTTGTAATTTATTTATACAGAAATCAGCCCGCTTTTGCGGCGGCCGATGCGGAAAAGCAGCGTCGGCATGCGGCAAAATTGACAATTGCCGGGCAAGCGTTCGTTTTTCCCTGGCGGACGGCGAAACATTGTTCAATTATCATGCAGTGCAACATGCACTTCAGGTGAAACCTGAACATCGGCGCTAAGTATCGGTTAACAAAATACTTTTCAATTTTATCCACAGAATCTGTTGATAACTTTGTGGACAATGAAGGAATAAGACAGGCGAACGAAAGAATAACCTTATCAATAGCAACAAAGTCTGCCGAACAAGGCTTTTTTTATTTCTTAATAATCAAGCACTTGCAGAGCATCCCCGGGCATGGCTTTTCGACTGCCTCTTATTTCCGCAGCAAAAAAAATTGTGCATAAGTCGGTATTTCTTGCGAAGGCGCAGCAAAGAAAAAGGCAGGCTTCCGCTGGAAAGCCTGCCTTTCTGCCCCTGCGCCAGGGGAAAACGGATACTTACTGGCCGCTGCGCATGGCGCGGCTCATGCTGTGCACGGCTTCCACCATCGCTGCCACCGATTCCGGCGGCGTGAACTGGGAAATGCCGTGGCCCAGGTTAAACACGTGGCCCGAGCCTTCCGACGGCGCGCCGAAGGCGTTGAGCACTTTCGCCACTTCGGCGCGGATCTGCTCGGGGCTGGCGAACAGGATGGCCGGGTCGAGATTGCCCTGCAAGCCCACTTTATGGCCCACCAGCTGGCGCGCGCGCGTCAGGTTGACGGTCCAGTCCAGGCCCACGGCATCGGCGCCGATGTCGGCGATCTGCTCGATCCACTGGCCGCCGCCCTTGGTAAACACGATGGCGGGAATCTTCACGCCATCCTTGTCGCGTTTCAGCTGCGCCACCACTTGCTGCATGTAGGCCAGCGAGAATTCCTGGTAGGCGCCATCGGCCAGCGCACCGCCCCAGGAATCGAAAATCATCACGGCTTGTGCGCCGGCATCAATTTGCGCATTCAGGTACTGCGCCACGGAGGTGGCGTTGATGGCCAGGATGTGGTGCATCAGGTCCGGGCGGTTGTACAGCATCTTCTTGATGGTGTGGAACTCTTTCGAGCCGCCGCCTTCCACCATGTAGCATGCCAGGGTCCACGGGCTGCCGGAAAAACCGATCAGCGGCACGCGGCCATTGAGTTCCGTGCGGATCTGCGTGACAGCCTTGAAAACGTAGTCGAGCGATGCCAGGTCCGGCACTTGCAATGCCTTCACATCCTGTTCCGTGCGCAGCGGGCGCTCGAACTTCGGGCCTTCGCCATCGGCGAAATACAGGCCCAGGCCCATGGCGTCAGGCACTGTCAGGATGTCGGAAAACAGGATCGCCGCGTCGAGCGGGAAACGCTCCAGGGGCTGCAAGGTCACTTCCGTGGCGTAATCGGGATTCTTTGCCAGACCCAGGAAGGAACCGGCCCGCTCGCGCGTGGCGCGGTATTCGGGCAAATAGCGGCCCGCCTGGCGCATCAGCCAGACTGGGGTGTGCTCGGTCGGCTGGCGCAGCAGGGCGCGCAGGAAAGTATCATTCTGGAGCGGAGCAAATTGTGGCATGGAAGGCAATCGAGCTTGGAGAAGCGGTATTATCGCATCCAATCGCCGCCATTTCATTGATTCCGGTGCCGCTTTGCAGCATTTGCCACGCACAGCGATGACTTTCGTTGTGCCAGCCCTTCCATTATGATGATGCACGCCGCCGCGCGCCTTGACCCTGCCTGGCGGCCCTTGATCCCCTCACTATACGGAGCCCGCATGACCTCGACCGCATCCAGCACCCCTTATGGCATCTGGCCATCGCCGATCAGCGCGGCCATCGTCGCCGCCGGCGCCTCGCCGCTGACGCAGCTGGCCCTGGGCGGTGCGGATGGCGGCGACGTGTTCTGGCTGGCCGGCCGCGCCAGCGAGGCGGGCCGCAACACCCTGCTGCGCCAGCGCGGCGCGCGCGTCGATGAATTGACGCCGGCGCCGTTCAATGTGCGCACCCGCGTGCACGAATACGGCGGCGGCGCGTATGCCGTGGCCGGCGATACCGTCTACTTTTCGCATTTCGCCGACAATTGCCTGTACCGCGTGAGCGGCGACGCCGCGCCCGCAGCGTTCACCACGGGCGGCAACACGCGCCATGCGGATTTCGTCGTCGATGCGGCCCGTTCCCGCCTGATCGCCGTGCGCGAGCAGCATCCGCAGGAAGGCCATGCCCTGCCGGAAAACTGCCTGGCCGCCGTCGGCTTCGACGGGCGCGAAACGGTGCTGGCGCGCGGCCACGATTTTTATGCGGCGCCGCGTTTGTCGCCGGACGGCAGCCAGCTGGCCTGGATCAGCTGGGACCACCCGCGCCTGCCGTGGCAAGGCACGGAGCTGTGGCTGGCCGACGTGCAGGCGGACGGCAGCCTCGGTTCGCCGCGCCTGATCGCCGGCGGCGCGCGCGAGTCGATTTGCCAACCGGAATGGTCGCCGAACGGCTTGCTGCACTTCGTTTCCGACAGCAGCGGCTGGTGGAATCTGTACCGCCTGCACGGCGCCGACATCGAGGCGCTGTGCCCGATGGAAGCGGAATTTGCCACGCCGCACTGGACCTTCGGCGGCAGCATGTACGGTTTCCTGTCCGACGACGAGATCGTCTGCACGTATATCCAGGCGGGCATCAGCTACCTGGCGCAATTGAGCGTGGCGGCGGCCAAGCTGGAGCCGATTCCCCACCCGTACCAGGAAATCCGCGAACTGCGCGTGGGCTCCGGCTTCGTCGCGCTGCTCGGCGGCAGCCCCACCATCGCGCTGGAACTGGCGCGCATCGATTTGGCTAACCACGAGCTGGAAGTGCTGGCGCAGTCGATCGCTGCCCTGCCCGCGCTCGGCTACCTGTCCGTGCCGCGCAGCTTGAGTTTCCCCAGCAACAATGGCCGCACGGCCCACGCCTTCTTTTATGCGCCCACGAATGGCGACGTGCAGGCGCCGGCAGGAACGTTGCCGCCCGTCATCGTCATCAGCCACGGCGGCCCCACCAGCATGGCCAGCAATACCTTAAAGCTGGCGACGCAGTACTGGACCAGCCGCGGCATCGGCGTGCTTGACGTCAATTACGGCGGCAGCAGCGGCTTCGGCCGCGAATACCGCGACGCGCTGCGCGGGCAGTGGGGCATCGTCGACGTGGAAGACTGCATTGCCGGCGCGCGCTACCTGGCCGCCAACGGCCTGGCCGACCCGGAACGCCTGATCATCCGCGGCGGCAGCGCGGGCGGCCTGACGACCCTGTGCGCATTGACGTTCCACGACGTCTTCAAGGCCGGCGCCAGTTACTACGGCGTGTCCGACCTGAAGGGCCTGGACGACGATTCGCACAAGTTCGAATCGCGCTACACCGACTACCTGATCGCCCCGCAGCCGCAAGCCGAGGCGCTGTACCGCGAGCGCTCGCCCATCCACCACACGGATAAATTGTCGCGCCCGATGATCTTCTTCCAGGGCCTCGACGACAAGGTCGTGCCGCCGCAGCAGTCGCAGCTGATGGTCGACGCCCTGCAGGCGCGCGGCGTACCCGTCGCGTATGTGCCGCTCGAAGGCGAGGGCCACGGCTTCCGCAAGGCGGAAAACATCGTGCGCACGCTGGACGCGGAACTGTATTTCTACCAGCGCGTGTTCGGCCTGCCCGTGGCGGCCGGCGAGCCTCCCGTGCATATCGCCAATTTGCCCGCATGACCGAGCAAAATGTCGACCAGCATCTGTTGGACGAGTTCGCCGCACTGGAGCAGCATGAGCAGATGATCCTGGCCCTGCTGGCGATCACGGGCGAACCGGTGGGCAAGCATGCCGTGTATGAACACTTGCAGCGCGCCAATGTCGTCGAGCCGGACGGCACGCCGTTTTCCCTGCTGGTGGTGACCAACATGCTGCAGCGGCTGACGCGCCTGGCGCTGGCGTCGGAAATCGTGGGACGCGGCTTTGCCTGCGAAGCGAGGCTGCGCTGGCCCGCCATGCGCGCCGCCATCGAACACCTGGTGTTTCGCGACCTGTGCCAGGCCATCGAGCTGATCAACCCCGTGCGCCGCAACTGGGATGGCTATGTGGAATTGCGCAGCTACCGGCAAGGCGTGGCGCGCCTGCGCATCGCCCTGCTGCGCAATGACGAGGTGCGCCACGTGGCCGCCATCCTGGCCGCCTGCATGGCGTGCTATGAAGCGCAGCAGCTGCATCCGCTGATCGAAATCTTCGGCCGGCCGTTCGAGCCGGAAATGTTGTCTTTCGTCATGCCGCAATTGCAGGATGACATCCTCGCCGTGCTGCTGGGCAACGCGCCGCGCGAACCGGGCATGGCGCACGCCATCCGCGCGTACGCGCGCGCCCACCACGCGCGCCAGGCGGCGGCCGGCGACCATATCGGCGCCGCCCTGCCGCTGGCCCTGGCCGAAGACGCCCTGCTGTGCGGCGAACTCGACGCGGCCGCGCGCTACCTGGCAGGCCAGCAGGGGCCGCAGGTGCTGTTTCTCGACAGCAGCATCGCCCTGTTGCGCGGCGAACATGCGCACGCCGTGGCGGGCTTCGAGACAGCCTTGAAGGGCTTGCGCAAGGAAACAGGCAAGCGCAAGCTGTGCTTCACGGGCATCGGCGGCCACTTGTATGTGCTGGCCCTGCTGCGCAGCAACGACGCCAAGCTGCTGAAAAGCGCGGAAACTTACCTCGATATCGCCCTGCACGCGCAGCCGAACCACGACAGCATCGTCTACCAGCAACTGAATACCCTGCGCCTGGTGCGCGCCGGCGTGCAGCTGGCGGAAAGCATCCCCACGCGCAGCTGGGAAACGGCACTGCAGGCGCAACTGTTCCAGGCCTTGTTGTACTACTGGCTGGCGTTACCGCAGTTGAGCGAACGCAAGGACCAGCTGCGTTTGCTGGTGCAGCAAGCGGACGCGGCCGGCTACGACCTGATCGCCGCGCAGGCGGCCGGCTTGCTGGGCTTGCTGGGCGAGCCGCAGCAGGAGCGCTATGCCACCTCCAAGCGGGCGCAACATGGCTTGACGGACATGGCGCCGTGGTTCGAGCGCCAGGAAGCGTGGCAGCGCCAGCTGAGCGCGCTGATCAACCTGCAGCAGAACGCGCCCGCCGAAGCGCTGGGCGGCGTCTCGCGCCTCGTGTGGCTGGTGGCGTTCGACCCGCGCTTCGGCCTGACGGCCGTGGAAGTACGCGAGCAGAAGCGCGACGCGCGGGGCGGCTGGAGCAAGGGCCGCGCCATGGGCCTCAAACGCCTGGCCGAAGAGGCGGGCGACATCGATTTCCTCACGCCGCAGGACGCCCGCGCTGCGGGCAGCATCGCGCCTTTTAAACAATATTATTCGTCGGCGCCGCGCTATGAAGTCGAGCTGGACAAGGCCGCCATCTTGCTGGTGGGCCACCCGCTCGTCTTCTGGCTTGATAACCCCGACACAAGAGTGGAACTGATCGCCGGCGCGCCCGAGCTCCTCATCAAGTCGCACGAGGGGCAGCTGTGGCTGGGCATGCAGCCGCCCTTGCCCGACAACGGCAGCAACGTCGTGGTGCAGCGCGAGACGCCGACGCGCCTGCGCGTGGTGCACATCCTCGACGAGCACCGGCGCATCGGCGCCATCGTGGGCCTGGGCCTGTCCGTGCCGCTGCATGCGGAAAAACAGGTGATGCAGGCGATCGGCGCCATCTCGTCCATGGTCACCGTGCAATCGGACATCGGCGGCGGCGCAGGCGACGCGGAAGCGATCACGGCCGACCACCGCCTGCACGTGCACCTGCTGCCCTACCAGCAGGGTTTGAAGATGCAGATTCTGGTCCGGCCCCTGCTCGACAACGGCGCCTATTACGCACCGGGCAGCGGCGCCGAAAGCGTGTTTGCCGATGTGGCCGGCCGGGCCGTGCAGGCGCGGCGCGACCTGAATGCGGAACGCGAAGCGCAGCGCCAGCTCATCGGTCGCTGCCTGGTGCTGGAAGAGGCGGAAGAAGAGCATGGCGAGTGGCTGCTGGGCCAGCCTGCCCTGGGCCTGCAACTGCTGGTGGAGCTGCAGGCGCTGGACCCGGACGGCATGGTGCTGGCCTGGCCGGAAGGCGAAACCATGCGCGTGTCGAAGCGCATCGATAGCGGCCAGATGCGCCTGAACATCAAGAGCGAAAAAGACTGGTTTGCCGCCAGCGGCGAAGTGCAGATCGACGAAGACAAGGTGATGGATTTGCGCGCCCTGCTCGATTTGATGCAGAACAATAAAAGCCGCTTCGTGGCCCTGGGAGACAACCAGTTCCTCGCGCTCAGCGACGAATTGCACCGCCGGCTGTCCGAACTTGCCGCGTATGGCGAAGCGCATGCCGATGGCGTGCACATCCACCCGCTGGCCGCGTTTGCGCTGGAAGAACTGGCCAACGATGCGGGCGGCGTCAAAGCCGACAAACTGTGGCGCGAACACTTGCTGCGCCTGCGCGCCCTCGACGACTATCAGCCGCAGCTGCCCAGCACCTTGCAGGCGGACTTGCGCGACTACCAGCTGGCCGGTTTTAACTGGCTGGCGCGCCTGGCACACTGGGGCGTGGGCGCCTGCCTGGCCGACGACATGGGACTTGGCAAGACCTTGCAGGCGCTGGCCCTGATCCTGGCGCGCGCGCCGAACGGCCCCACCCTCGTCGTCGCGCCCACCTCCGTGTGCATGAACTGGATCAGCGAGGCGCAGCGCTTCGCGCCGACGTTGAACATCAAACTGTTCGGCAGCGGCGACCGCGCCGACATGCTCGACACCTTGCAGCCGTTCGACGTGGTGGTGGCCAGCTATGGCTTGCTGCAGCAGGAAGCGGCCATGTTTGCCGGCGTGCGCTGGCATACGATCGTGCTCGACGAAGCGCAGGCGATCAAGAATGGCGCCACCAAGCGCTCGCAAGCCGTGATGGCCTTGCAAGGCGATTTCCGCATGGTGGCCAGCGGCACGCCGCTGGAAAACCACCTGGGTGAATTGTGGAACCTGTTCCGCTTCATCAACCCCGGTTTGCTGGGCACCCTCGACCAGTTTAATTTGCGCTTTGCCGGCCCCATTGAGAAAGATCAAGACAAACGGGCGGCGGCCGGCGCCCGCTTGCGCCTGCGCCGCCTGATCGCGCCATTCATCTTGCGCCGCACGAAGACGCAAGTGCTGTCGGAATTGCCGTCGCGCACGGAAATCGTGCTGGAGGTGGAACTGTCGCCGCAGGAAACGGCGCTGTACGAATCGCTGCGCCGCGAAGCGCTGGAAAAACTGGCCATGGTGGAAGGGCCGGCGTCAAAGAAAGCCATCCAGATCCTGGCGGAGATCATGAAGCTGCGCCGCGCCTGTTGCAATCCGCAACTGGTGGCTCCCGAGCTGGGCCTGGCCAGCAGCAAGCTGGCGGCGTTCGCGCAGTTGTTGTCGGGCTTGCTGGAAAACCGCCACAAGGTGCTCGTCTTCAGCCAGTTCGTCGACCATTTAACCCTGATCCGCCAACACCTGGAGCAGCACGGCGTGAGTTACCAGTATCTCGACGGCAGCACGCCCATGCAGGAGCGCAAGCGCCGCGTCGATGCCTTCCAGGCGGGCGAGGGCGACGTTTTCCTCATCAGCCTGAAGGCGGGCGGCATGGGCATCAACCTGACGGCGGCCGATTACGTGATCCACATGGACCCGTGGTGGAACCCGGCTGTGGAAGACCAGGCCTCGGACCGCGCCCACCGCATGGGGCAATTGCGTCCCGTCACCATTTACCGGCTGGTGGCGAAACACACGATCGAGGAAGGCATCGTCGAATTGCACCAGCACAAGCGCGACCTGGCCGACAGTTTATTGGAAGGCAGCGACGCGGCGGCGCGCATGTCGGCCAGCGACATGCTGGGCATGCTGCAGGACGGGTTGAAGCGATGAGCTTGAAAAAATGAGCGGCGCCACCGCGTTCCATGCGATGATCGTTTTTCCCTGTTTTGATGCCATGCCATGACCGACTATATCGCCACCAGCGCCGGCCAGCGCGCCACCTTTTTGTGCGGCAAATCCTGGACCGCCTACGTCAGCACCTTCCTGATCGCCGTGCTGCTGTTCTTTGCCGCCCTGCCGCTGGCCTTCAAGTACAACGCGCGCGCCGCCTTCGTCGTGCTGATCGGCTCGGCCCTGATCGTCGGCTACCGCCTGCTGACCATCCGCAGCTATCAGCTGTACTACGACGAGGCGGGCGTCTGGCTGGCGTCCGGCATCTTGCCGTGGAAAAAGAAACTGACGGGCGTGAAATGGCGCGACATGGATGAAGCCGTCTATGAAACAAACTTCTGGAGCTGGCTGTTCCAATCCTATACGGTGCGCGTCAGCCAGCGCTACACGCAGGAAACGGAAATCCACGCCGCCGGCATGGCGCGCGGCAAGGATGCCGTCGCGGCCATCAATGCGCGCCACCAGGAATTGCTGCACGGCAGCGCCATCGTCGTCTAGCCCGGCGGACGGGCGGCAAAAAACTGCGCAAGCGCGGCAATTAATGCTAATCTTTGGGCCGCCCAGGCAAGCAAGGCCAACCTTTCAATAGTTGTTTGTTACTTATATTATCAGTTTATTATTTCCTGATATGAACAAACAGCAAAATATTCAAGAGATAAACTATGCTGATAAAAAATAAAGTTGCGCTCGCCGCATTGATGATGGCCTTTACCCTGACACCGGCCAGCGCCGCCAAGAAGTCGCAGAAGCAAGGCAAGGCCAGCACCAGCAGCAGCAAGAAAAAAACCGTCGGCAAGAAGGCGGCCGTCGTCACGGCGGCCACGGCGGCCACGGTCGCCGCCGTCGCCAGCGAGAACAGCAGCGACCGTTCCATGAATAACCTCAGCGGCCAGTTCCTCACGGCCCTGTGGCGCCTGGACCCGGAAAGCGCGATTTCGGTCGGCAAGTACGATGGCGCCGCCAACCTGAGCATTCCCGACGCGGCCAGCCGCCAGAAGCAACTGGCCTTCATCGAAGAATGGCTCGGTAAATTCGGCAAGCTGAATGCCGGCAAAATGTCGGACAAGCAACGTACCGACCTGGCCTTGCTGACGAATAAACTGCAATCGGACCGTTGGTATCTGACCACCTTCCGCGAATTCGAATGGAATCCCGCCCAGTACAACGTGGCCGGTTCCATCGACTTCATCCTGAACACGGAATACGCGGCCCAGCCGCAGCGCCTGCGCACCTTGCTCAAGCGCATCGCCAGCGTGCCGCAATACTATGCGGCCGCGCGCGCCAGTATCAATCACCCCACGCGCGAACACACGCAGCTGGCCATCGCCCAGAGCGCCGGCGTGCTCAGCGTGCTTGACGACCTGAACAAGACTGCACAGGGCTCCATCCTGACGCCGGTGGAAAAGCAGCTGTACAACGCCCGCATCGCCGCGGCCCGCACGGCCGTGCAAGGCTACGCCGCATGGCTGACGGAACAGGATGCCGCGCTGGCGCAGAACGGCAACGCGCGCTCCTTCCGCATCGGCAAGGAGTTGTATGAGCAGAAATTCGCCTACGATATCCAGGCCAGCGTCAGCGCCGAGCAGATGTACCAGAAGGCCCTTGCCGCGCGCGAAAAGCTGCTCGAGCACATGGATAGCCTGTCCGACGAGCTGTGGGTGAAAACCATGGGCGCCACGGCCAAGCCGGCGGACCGCACGGCGAAGATCGGCATGGTGATCGACAAGCTGTCCAGCAACCACGTGGCGCCTGCCGATTTCGTGCCGGAAATCCGCCGCCAGATTCCCGAGCTGCAGGAATGGGTGACCAGCCACAACCTGCTGACGATGGACCCGAAAAAGCCCCTGGTCGTGCGCGAAACGCCCGCCTACCAGCGCGGCGTGGCCGGCGCCAGCATCGAGGCGCCCGGCCCGTATCGCCCGCAAGACCGCACTTATTACAATGTGACGCCGCTCGACGGCGAAACGCCGGAACAGGCGGAAAGCAGCTTGCGCGAATACAACCACTGGATCTTGCAGATCCTGAATATCCACGAAGCCATTCCCGGCCACTACACGCAGCTCGTGTACGCCAACAAGTCGCCGTCGCTGGTCAAGTCCATCTTCGGCAACGGCGCCATGATCGAAGGCTGGGCCGTGTATGGCGAGCGCATGATGCTCGAGTCCGGCTATGGCAATAACGCGCCGGAAATGTGGCTGATGTATTCGAAGTGGAACTTGCGCAGCGTCACCAACACCATCCTCGATTACAGCGTCCACGTGCTGGGCATGACGGAAGCGCAGGCGCTCGACCTGCTGACGCGCCAGGCCTTCCAGACCAAGCGCGAAGCAACGGAAAAATGGCGCCGCGTGCAGCTGAGCTCGGTGCAACTGACCAGCTATTTCAGCGGCTACAGCGAAATCATGGACTTGCGCGAACAGCGCAAGCAAGCGCTGGGCAGCAAATTCGTGCTGAAGGATTTCCATGAGCAATTCCTCAGCTACGGCAGCGCGCCCGTGAAAGTCATCAAGGAACTGATGAATTAACTGGCGCTCGTCGTCAGCTTGCAAAGGGCGCTGCGGCGCCCTTTTTGCATGCGTTTGCGCCACCGCAAACCACCGGCGCGCCTGTCCATTAAGCTCATGGGAAGGCAGGCGCCACCGCACTCCTCACTGGCAATTGCCGATTTTCCTGCTAGGCTGGATACAGGAGCGTCCATGCATATGCCCATCCAGTTCGACACCCTCGATTACGCCAAACGCCTCGCCTCGGCCGGCGTGCCCACCCAGCAGGCGGAAGCGCATGCGACGGCACTGGGTGAAGTACTGGGCTCGGCCGTGGTCGTGCATGGCGAACTGGCGGCGCTGGAGCGCAATCTGCTGGGGGAAATCAAGCTGGTGTCGCAAAACGTCGATACCAAGCTGGGCGCCCTGGAGTTGAAGATCGATGCGCTGGAACTCAGACTCGATACCCGGATCGATGCCTTGGAACTCAGACTCGATACGCGGATCGATGCGCTGGAGCACAAATTCGCTACCAGGTTAGATGCATTGGAGCAGAAATTCGATGCCAAGTTAGAGGCATTGGAACAAAAATTCGATACCAAATTAGAGGCATTGGAGCAAAAACTCGACGCTCGCCTGGAGCGCATGGACTTGCGCCATGGCGCGGACATGAAACACGTGTACTGGATGATGAGCACCCTGATCTTGCTCAACCTGGGCATCCTCAGCAAGCTGATGCTGCAGTAAGCACACACTCACTTCCATAACAATGAAAAAGCCGCTGCTCCGGAAGGAGGTCAGCGGCTTTTGCCGGCGTATCTTGCACGTGCCAGTTTGCGTCTAGGACGCCTCTTCCGGCGCCTGGGTGGCCCTGACGAAGATGGGCGCCACCAGCAGGCCCAGCTCGAACAGCAGGCACATCGGGATGGCCAGCGAGAACTGGCTGACCACGTCCGGCGGCGTGACGATGGCGGCAATCACGAAGGCGCCGACGATGATGTAGGGACGCACTTCCTTGAGTTTCGCGATAGTAACCAAGCCCATGCGCACTAGGATCACCACCACCACGGGCACTTCGAAGGTGGCGCCAAAGGCCAGGCACATCGACATGACGAAATCGAGGTAATTTTCGATATCGGGCGTGACGGCGATCGACGAGGGCGAAAAATCGCTGATGAAGTGGAAGACGCGGCCAAACACAAAGAAATAGCAGAAGGCCACGCCGGCCATGAACAGCAGGGACGACGAAATGACCAGCGGCGCGATCAAACGCTTTTCATGCGTGTACAGGCCGGGGGCGATGAAGGCCCACATCTGGTACAGCACCCAGGGCAAGGCGACGATGAAGGCGATCACCAGGGTCACTTTCATCGGCACCAGGAACGGTGAAATGACGCCGGTGGCGATCATTTTCGAGCCGGCAGGCAGCGAGGCGATCATCGGCGCCGCAATAAAATCGTAGATATGCGAGGGCCCGGGCCAGTAAAACAGCACGGCGCAGACGACGGCGATGCCGATCGAGGCCTTGACCAGGCGGTTGCGCAGCTCGACCAGATGCGAGATAAAGGTTTCTTCCACCGGAGATTTGCTACTCATGAGTAAAAGGAGGAGGAACTGGCGCGCGGACGGAAGCGCGCCACGCGGGCGGCGGCCGACTGCACGTGCAGCTTGCCGCCATGGCGCTGCTTGTACCAGCCGGGGATGGCGGAATTGCGCACCAGCTTCTTGCGGCGGAATTCGCGCGCCTTGCGGGCCAGGTCATCGTTGGTGGCGCGCAGCATGGCTTCATGGGCATCATGATGCCCCTCATACGAGCTGGAATCGCCGCGCCAGGCGTTCTCCACCTCGGCCAGGTTGCCGGAGATCGAATTTTCCACGCCATGCATGGATTTCTCCACGCTTTGCTTGACGGAATGGGCCGCATCCTGCACTTCCTTCTGCAGGTTTTTCAGCTCTTCCATTTCAATTTCGCGCGAGACTTCGGATTTCACCTGGTTCAGATAGCGTTGCGCGCGGCCATACAGGGTACCGGCCATGCGCGCCACTCTCGGCAACTTTTCAGGGCCGATGACTATCAACGCAACCACGCCGATGATGGCGATTTTAGAGAGACCGAGATCGATCATAAGCGGACAAGGGCTGTTACCGGACGAGGCAAGCGCCCCGCCACGCTATCAGAACTTGCTTTTCTCTTTCGTTTCGACGTCGATGGTGCTTTTGTCGGCCACTTGCGATGGCGCAGCAGGAGGGGTATTGGCTGCCGGGGCGTCATCTTCGCCCTTGACGCCATCCTTGAAGCCTTTGACGGCCTTGCCGATATCACCGCCGATATTGCCCAGTTTCTTGGTGCCGAAGACCAGCATCACAATGACCAGAACGATCACCCAGTGCCAAATACTCAATGAACCCATCACATTCTCCTTGCGGGACGGTGCCCGAATAGCGTCGACCAATGCCGGTAGTATACACGCGAACCCGGCGCGCAGCGAAATCAGTGTTGACCGCGCCAGGGACGCGGGCCGCCGTACACATGCATGTGCAGGTGATACACCTCTTGCCCGCCGTTCGGGCCGCTGTTGATCATGGTCTTGAAGCCGCCGGCAGGCGTGCCATCGGCGTCATACGTGACGGCGCAGCCGAACTCGGCAGCGAGCTTCGGCGCCAGGCGCAGCAGCTTGCCCAGCATCTCCGTATGGCTGTCGTCGCAGTCGGACAGGCTGGCCACGTGGCGCTTCGGGATCAACAGCAGATGCACGGGGGCGGCCGGGTTGATGTCCTTGAAGGCCAGCAAGTCCTCGTCCTCATACACGATGGCTGAGGGAATTTGTTTTGCAGCAATCTTGCAAAAAATACAGTTATCCACGCACGCTCCAGTAGGTCAGTGTTTGTCTGTTTCGCCGGCGTCGCGCAGCTCATCCTTGCGTGCCGCCTTTTCTTCCAGGCCGGACAGGCCTTCGCGGCGCGCCAGCTCGTCGAGCACCTGCTGCGGCGTCAGGTCGAACTGCGCCAGCATCACCAGACTGTGAAACCACAGGTCGGCGCACTCGTACAGAACCTTCGACGGGTCGTTGTCGCGGCGCGCATCCTTGGCGGCCATCACCGTTTCCGTCGCTTCTTCGCCGATTTTTTTCAAAATCGCATCGTCGCCCTTGGCAAACAGGCGCGCGACATACGAGGTGGCGGGGTCGCCGCCGTTGGCCAGCTTGCGCGATTCGATCACGGCGGCCAGGCGTTTTAACGTTTCACTCATTTGCTCTTGCTTTCCGCGTAAATCGTCTCAGGGTCTTTCAGGACGGGGTCGGTGACTTGCCATTCGCCCGTTTTTTCGTCGCCTTCGAACTTCTGGAAGAAGCACGAGTGGCGGCCCGTATGGCAGGCGATGCCGCCGGCTTGCTCGATTTTCAGCAAGACCACGTCTTCATCGCAATCGAGGCGGATTTCCAGCACCTTTTGCGTGTGGCCCGACTCTTCGCCCTTGTGCCAGAGTTTCTTGCGCGAACGGCTCCAGTACACGGCTTCGCCCAGCTCCACCGTGCGCGCCAGCGCGTCGCGGTTCATCCAGGCGAACATCAGCACGTCATTGCTGCCCGCTTCCTGCGCGATCACGGGCACCAGGCCGTGCTCGTCCCATTTGACCTTTTTCAGCCACTTGGCATTGCTTGCTACGATGGTTCCGTTTTGCATGTTCTGTATCCTGGGTACTATTTTATTTACGCCAGGCGCATGGGAATGCCCTGCTGCGCCATGAACTGCTTGGCTTCCTGCACCGTGTGCTGGCCATAGTGGAAGATGCTGGCGGCCAGCACGGCGTCCGCGCGGCCCACCTTGATGCCATCGACCAGGTCTTGCAAGCCGCCCACGCCGCCCGAGGCGATGACGGGGATGCTGACGGCGTCGGACACGCCGCGCGTCAGGCCCAGGTCGAAGCCGACCTTGGTGCCGTCGCGGTCCATGCTGGTGAGCAAGATTTCTCCGGCGCCCAGGCTTTCCATTTTACGCGCCCACTCGAATGCGTCCAGGCCCGTGGCCGTGCGTCCGCCATGGGTAAACACTTCCCACTTGCCGGGCGACACCTGCTTGGCGTCGATGGCGACGACGATGCATTGCGAGCCGTGCTTTTGCGATGCCTCAAACACCAGCTGCGGGTTCGTCACGGCCGAGGTGTTGATGCTGACCTTGTCGGCGCCCGCGTTGAGCAGGCGGCGCACGTCTTCCACCACGCGCACGCCGCCGCCCACGGTCAGCGGAATGAACACCTGCGACGCCACGGCTTCGATGATGTCGAAGATCAGGCCGCGGTTGTCGCTCGAGGCGGTAATATCGAGGAAAGTGATTTCATCGGCGCCCTGCTCGTCATAACGGCGGGCAATTTCCACCGGGTCGCCGGCGTCGCGCAATTCCGTGAAATTGACGCCTTTGACGACGCGGCCATTGGTCACGTCCAGGCAGGGGATGATACGTTTTGCAAGCATGATGGGTTCCAGATTGTCGCCAGGCCAGGGCGTGCACGCGCACACCCCGGCCGGGCTGGCTTAAACGGCGGCGTCGGTCAGTTCGTCGGCGCGTTCCTGCGCCTGCGCCAGGTCGATCGTGCCTTCATAGATGGAACGGCCGCAGATCACGCCTTCGATGCCTTCGGCCTGGACCGCGCACAGCGCTTCCACGTCGCCGATATTGTGCAGACCGCCCGAAGCGATGACGGGGATCTTGACGGCTTGCGCCAGCTTGACGGTGGCCTCGATATTGATGCCGCCCATCATGCCGTCGCGGCCGATGTCCGTGTAGATGATCGATTCGACGCCGTAGGCTTCGAATTTTTTCGCCAGGTCGATCACTTCGTGGCCCGACATCTTGCTCCAGCCATCAGTTGCCACTTTGCCATCTTTCGCATCGAGGCCGACGATGATGTGGCCCGGGAAGGCGCCGCAGGCGTCGTGCAGGAAGCCGGGGCTTTTCACGGCCGCCGTGCCGATGATGATGTAGGTGATGCCGGCGTCGAGGTAGCGCTCGATGGTGTCGAGGTCGCGGATGCCGCCGCCCAGCTGCACGGGGATTTCCTCGATATCATTTTCCACCGCGAAATCTTGCACGGCCTTCAGGATGGCCTTCACGGCGCCTTCGTTCTTCGGCTTGCCGGCAAAGGCGCCGTTCAGGTCGACCAGGTGCAGCCGGCGCGCGCCTTGCATCAGCCAATGGCGGGCCATCTCGGCCGGGTCTTCGGAAAATACGGTGGCAAGTTCCATATCGCCTTGTTTCAGGCGTACGCAGTGACCGTCTTTCAGGTCGATGGCGGGAATGAGCAGCATGGTCAGTGTGATTTAGAGTGAGTGAGAGGCGGAAGCCGGATAGCTAACGTTAAGGTTGCCAGTGAACGAAGTTCTTGTACAGCTGCAAGCCAGCGGCAGCGCTTTTTTCAGGGTGAAACTGTGTCGCGAAAATATTATCACGGGCGACGGCACAAGCGAACGGCGCGCCATAGACAGTCTCGCCCACCGTGTGCGCCGCTTCTTGAGGTTGAGCAAAATAGCTGTGCACAAAGTAAAAATAGGCGTTGTCGGCGATACCATCCCACATGACATGGGACGCCGTTTGCCGCACTTGGTTCCAGCCCATTTGCGGCACCTTGAAGCGCGAGCCGTCTTCCTGCACCTGGCCGTCGAGCTGGAAGCGCACGACTTTGCCTGGCAGCAAGCCCAGACCGGCCGCATCGCCCTCTTCGCTGCCGTCGAACAACATTTGCTCGCCGATGCACACGCCCAGCACGGGCTTGCTGTCGGCCGCGCGCAGCAGCGCTTCGAGCACACCCGATTCGCGCAGGCTGCGCATGCAGTCGGGCATGGCGCCCTGGCCCGGCAAGACGATGCGGTCGGCGCTGTCGATGTCTTGCGCCGATCCGGAAATGCGCACGTCGGCTTCCGGCGCCACGGCGCGCAGGGCCTGCGCCACCGAGCGCAGGTTGCCCATGCCGTAATCCACCACCACAATTTTATTCATGTTTGATCCCGGAATCTACAATATAGCGAGCGCGGCGTTTACAGGCTGCCCTTGGTCGATGGAATGATGCCGGCCGCGCGCTCGTCGAGCTCGGCAGCCATGCGCAGCGCGCGGCCAAAGGCCTTGAACACGGTTTCGCATTGATGGTGGGCATTCGTGCCGCGCAAGTTGTCGATATGCAATGTCACGCCCGCATGGTTGACGAAGCCGCGGAAAAATTCCAGGGTCAGGTCGACATCGAAGCCGGCGATCATGGCGCGCGTAAACGGGATGTGGTATTCGATGCCAGGGCGGCCCGAGAAATCGAGCACCACGCGCGACAGCGCCTCGTCCAGCGGCACGTACGCATGGCCGTAGCGGCGGATGCCCTTCTTGTCGCCGATAGCCTTGGCCACGGCCATGCCCAGGGTGATGCCCACGTCTTCCACCGTATGGTGGTTGTCGATATGCACGTCGCCCGTCGCTTCGATATCCAGGTCGATCAAGCCGTGGCGGGCGATCTGGTCCAGCATATGGTCGAGGAAGGGCACGCCGGTATTGAGCTTTTGCTGGCCCGTGCCATCGAGGTTGAGGGCGACGCGAACTTGCGTCTCATTGGTGTTGCGCGTGATTTCTGCGGTGCGGTTCATGGGAGGCTCTGGCGATAGGCTAAACGAGGGATGCCTTGAAGGCATCGTAAAAAAGGGAATTCTCTTCCGGGGTGCTGACGCTGATGCGCAGGCAATTGGCCAGCGCAGCATGCATTTTACTCATATTTTTAATTAAAACCCTGCGGGCAAGCAGTTTTGCGCAAACATCGTCGGAATCAGCCACACGAATCAGAAGAAAATTTGCCTTCGAGGGAAACACGGTCACGCCCGGCAGCTCCGCCAGGCGCAGCGCCAGCGTATCGCGCGCGCTGTTGAGCAGGTCCGCCTGGGCATTCAACACATCGAGGTGTTCGAGCGCGAATTCGGCCGCCGTCTGCGTCAGCACATTCACGTTATACGGCGGGCGCACTTTTTCAAACTGCGCCAGCAGGGCCGGCGCGGCCGACATGTAGCCGAGGCGGATGCCGGCCAGGCCCAGTTTCGACACGGTGCGCATCACCACCAGGTTCTCGAACTCGGGCAGGCGGCCCATGAAGCTGTGCTGCGCGAACGGCTCATAGGCTTCGTCGACGACGGCGATGCCCGTGTCGCCCAGGGCGGCCAGGATGCGTTCGATGTCGGCGCTGGCAAACAGGTTGCCCGTCGGGTTGTTCGGATAGGCGAGGAACACCAGCGCCGGGCGGTGCTGTTCAATCGCCGCCAGCATGGCGTCCATGTCCAGGCTGAAATCACTTTTCAAGGGCACGCCGACGAAATCCATGCCGGCGAACTGCGCCGAGCGCGCATACATGACGAAGGCGGGCACGGGCGCCAGCAGCACGGCGCGCTTGCCCGGCTCCTGATGGGCGCACGCCATGGCCAGGACGGAAATGAGCTCATCGGAGCCGTTGCCCAGCATGACGTCGAAGCCGGCAGGCACGCCCAGCTTGGCGCAGATGGCCGCCTGCAGGCTGGCGTACGACGGCGGATAGCGGTTCAGCGCCACGCCGGCCAGGCGCGCGCCCAGCTCTTCGCGCAGCTGCGCCGGCAGCGGATACGGGTTTTCCATCGCATCGAGTTTGATGTAACCGCTGGCATCGGCTACCTGGTAGCTTTTGACGGCCCGCACATCGGACCGCACGGTGTTGCTGATTAACTGATCGAGGAAAGACATGCTGCAAACACTCCTGATGAAATTAAATGGAGACTAAATGACGACGTCTTCCGGCACGCTAGCGCTGCGCGCCTTGCGGGCCGGCGCTTTTTTCGCGGCGGGCGGCTTTTTCACGGCAGCCGGTTGTTTACTGGCCGCCTTGGCGGCCTTGGGCACGGCGGCGGCGCGGCGCTTGGCCGGCGCCTTCTTTTCCGCCTTCGGCGCGGCCGGTTCGGCCAGCTCCTGCGCCAGCGCCGCCAATCGCTGTTCGATGATGGCGCAGTAATCGGGGTTCAACTCAAAGCCGACGAAATCGCGCCCGCAGCGCTTCGCCGCCAGCGCCGTGGTGCCGCTGCCCATGAACAGGTCGAGCACCACGCCGCCGGGCGGGCACGAAGCCTTGAGCATGCGCTCGATGATTTCGAGCGGCTTTTGCGTCGGGTGGTCGGCCCGTTCCGGGTGTTCCTTGTGCAAGCGCGACACGCTCCACAAGTCTTTCGGGTTGTAGCCCACTTCCAGCCATTTGGCGCCGATGAAGATCGAGCGCGAACGGGCTTTCTTGGTGGCCGCGTCGTAGGCGATGCGCACCGCGTCAAGGTCGAAGTAGTAATCCTTGCGCTTGACGAAGAAGCCGATGGTGTCGTGCACCGATGAAAAGCTGCGCACGCTGCCGCCCATGGACGGCACGCGGCGATCCCAGATGATTTCATTCATCATCGCCATGCGCTGTTTCAGCATGACGAAGATCTCCGGCGAATAGCGCCAGGTCAGAAAAATATACAGGCTGCCGTTGGCTTTCAGCTTGGGCAGCGCCGCATCGATCCATTCTTCCGTCCAGCGCAGGTAGTCGGCCACCGACTGCTGGTCCGAGGCATTGCCGTAGTCCTTGCCCAGGTTGTACGGCGGATCCGTCAGGATCAGGTCCACCGAGCCATCGGGAATGCGCGCCAGCCCCGCCAGCGCATCTTCGCAATAGACCCGGTTGACCCAGTCCGGCTGCTCCGCCAACTTCGTCATGGCTGCGGCTTCAGACGCAATTCGGCGCTGCGCGCGTGCGCCTGCAAGCCTTCGCCATACGCCAGGGTGGCGGCGACGCGGCCCAGGGTTTGCGCGCCCGCTTCACTGACGTGAATGATGGACGAACGCTTCTGGAAGTCGTACACGCCCAGCGGCGACGAGAAACGCGCCGTGCGCGACGTCGGCAGCACGTGATTGGGGCCGCAGCAATAGTCGCCCAGCGATTCGGACGAAAAGCGGCCCAGGAACATGGCGCCCGCGTGGCGGATCTGCTCGGCCCACTGCTGCGGGTTTTCCGCCGAGATTTCCAGGTGTTCCGCGGCGATGGCATTGGCGATCTCGCACGCCTCTGCCATGCTGCGCACCTTGATCAGCGCTCCGCGGTCGGCCAGCGAGGTGCTGATGGTGGCCTGGCGCGGCATCGTCGGCAGCAGCTTGGCGATGCTCTCCTCGACTTGCGCGATGTAGTCCGCGTCGGGGCACAGCAGGATCGCTTGCGCCAGTTCGTCGTGCTCGGCCTGCGAAAACAGGTCCATCGCGACCCAGTCGGGGTCCGTCGTGCCGTCGCACAGCACCAGGATTTCCGACGGTCCGGCGATCATGTCGATGCCGACGATGCCGAACACGCGGCGCTTGGCGGCGGCCACGTAGGCGTTGCCGGGACCGACGATTTTATCCACGGCGGCAATCGTCTGCGTGCCGTAGGCCAGCGCGCCGACGGCTTGCGCGCCGCCGATGGTGATCACGCGCGTCACGCCGGCAATCGCGGCGGCGGCCAGCACCATCTGGTTTTTCACGCCGTCGGGCGTCGGCACGACCATGATGATTTCGCCCACGCCCGCCACATGCGCGGGAATGGCGTTCATCAGCACGGACGACGGGTAGGCGGCCTTGCCGCCCGGGACGTAGATGCCGACCCGGTCCAGCGGCGTGATCTTCTGGCCCAGCACCGTGCCATCGGGTTCGGTGTAGGTAAAGCCGCGCAACTCCTCGCGCTGGCGTTCGTGGAAGGCGCGGATGCGCTGCGCGGCGATCTGCAGCGCCTCGCGCTGGGCCGACGGCAAGCCGTTCAAAGCTGCCTGCAATTCGGCTTGCGAAATATCAAACGCCGCCATTTCCGCCGCGCCGCCATGCGGGATGCGGTCGAAACGGTTGGTGTATTCCAGCACGGCGGCGTCGCCGCGCGTTTTCACATCGGCCAGGATTTTTGCGACCGACGTTTCAATCGCTGCATCGGTGCCCGCCTCGAACGCCAGCAGCGTATCGAGCGATTGTTGGAAACCATCCTGGCTTGAATCGAGCTTGCGTATCTGTATCGGCATAATCGGCTTTCTGCTACTGAAGGTATCTAGGCTTGCGAAGCGCGTTCAAACGCCTCGATGATCGGCTGCAAGCGCTCGCGCTTGAGCTTTAATGCCGCCTGGTTGACCACCAGGCGCGACGAAATTTCCATGATGTGCTCGACCTCGACGAGGTTGTTCGCGCGCAAAGTGCTGCCCGTGCTGACCAGGTCGACGATGGCGTCCGACAGGCCCACCAAAGGCGCCAGCTCCATCGAGCCATACAGCTTGATCAGGTCGACGTGCACGCCCTTGGCGGCGAAATGCTCGCGCGCCGTGTGCACGAACTTGGTGGCCACGCGCAGGCGCGCGCCCTGGTGCACGGCCTTTTCGTAGTCGAAGCCGGCCTGCACCGCCACCGACATGCGGCAAGAGGCGATATTCAGGTCGATCGGCTGGTACAGGCCTTCGCCGCCGTGTTCGAGCAAGACATCCTTGCCCGCCACGCCGAAATCGGCCGCGCCGTACTGCACGTAGGTCGGCACGTCGCTGGCGCGCACGATGATGACGCGCACGTTCGGATCGTTGGTGGCCAAAATCAGCTTGCGCGAGGTCTCCGGGTTTTCCAGCACCTTGATGCCGGCCGCTTCCAGCAGCGGCATGGTGTCCTCAAAAATGCGGCCTTTCGAGAGCGCCAGTATCAGCTGCGAATTGTCGCCCGTGTTCGATCCGTTCATGCTCGTTCCTTGTTATTTAATGCGTACGATGTTCGCGCCGACGGCCGACAATTTCACTTCCATGCGGTCGTAGCCGCGGTCGAGGTGATAGATGCGGTCGATCAGGGTTTCGCCATCGGCGGCCAGGGCCGCGATCACCAGCGACGCCGAAGCGCGCAGGTCGGTCGCCATCACGGGCGCGCCGCGCAGCTGCTTGACGCCGGCGATGATGGCCGTGTTGCCTTCGATGGTGATGTCGGCGCCCAGGCGGTTCATTTCCTGCACGTGCATGAAGCGGTTCTCGAAGATCGTCTCGGTGACGCGGCTGGCGCCATTCGCGATCGTATTGACGGCCATGAACTGCGCCTGCATGTCGGTCGGGAAGCCCGGGTATTCCGTGGTGCGGAAGCTGACGGGGTTCGGACGGGCCGACATCTCGGCGCGGATCCAGTCGGCGCCGAAGGTCATGGTCAGGCCCATGGCGCGCAGCTTGTCGAGCGCCGCGTCGAGGATATCGGTGCGCACGTTGCGCAGGGTGATATCGCCGCCGGTGGCCGCCACGGCGCACAGGAAGGTGCCCGTTTCGATACGGTCGGCGATCACCGCGTGCGAGGCGCCGTGCAGGGCGTCGACGCCCTGGATCACCAGGCGGCTGGTGCCGATGCCGTCGATCTTCGCGCCCATGGCCACCAAGAGGTGCGCCAGATCGGTGACTTCCGGTTCGCAGGCGGCGTTTTCCAGAATGGTCTCGCCTTCGGCCAGGGTCGCGGCCATCAGCAAATTCTCGGTGCCGGTGACGGTGATCATGTCGGTGACGATGCGCGCGCCTTTCAGCTTGGCGCACTTGGCGTAGATGTAGCCCGCTTCGATGCGGATCTCGGCGCCCAGCGCTTCGAGGCCCTTGATGTGCTGGTCGACGGGACGCGAACCGATGGCGCAGCCGCCCGGCAAGGACACCTTGGCTTCGCCGAAGCGCGCCAGCAGGGGGCCCAGCACGAGGATCGAGGCGCGCATGGTTTTCACCAGTTCATACGGCGCTTCCAGGGTGTCGATGGCGCTGCCGTTGAGAACCACGCGGTCGCCGTCCTGCTGCACTTTCAGGCCCGTCTGGCCCAGCAGCTTCAACATGGTGGCCACGTCGTGCAGGTGCGGCACGTTGGTCAGGTCCAGGTCGCCCGCGGTCAGCAGGCCCGCGCACAGGATGGGCAGGGCGGCGTTTTTCGCGCCGGAGATGGCGATGTCGCCGTTCAGGCGGTTGCCGCCGTTGATGAGGAGCTTGTCCATGTGCTTATCCTTGGAATTCTTCAGGTGTCAGGGTTTTCATCGACAGCGCGTGGATTTCCTCGCGCATGCGGTCGCCCAGCGCCGCGTAGACGATCTGGTGACGCTGGATCAAACGCTTGCCGGCAAACGCGGGCGAAACGATCACGGCCTGGAAGTGCTGGCCATCGCCCTCCACTTCGAGGTGCGTGCATTCGAGGCCGGCCGACAGATAGCCGTGGATCAGTTCTGGAGTGGTGGTCACGATAAGTCCTTGATATTGAATAATGTAGTGATGTGATGTGCCGCAATCAACGGCGCAATTAGTGTCGCAAACGATAACCGCTTTTCAGCAGGCGGATCGACGCCAGCGCCAGGATCACGAGGAAGCCGGCGACGATGGAAAGACTGAGCCACGGGCTGACGTCGGACACGCCGAAGAAGCCGTAGCGGAAGCCGTCGATCATGTAGAAGAAGGGGTTCAGGTGCGACACCGTCTGCCAGAAGGCGGGTAGCGAGTGGATCGAATAGAACACGCCCGACAGGAAGGTGGCCGGCATGATCAGGAAGTTCTGGAAGGCGGCCAGCTGGTCGAATTTCTCGGCCCAGATGCCGGCGATCAGGCCCATGGTGCCCAGCATGGCGGCACCCAGGAAGGCGAAGACGACGATCCACAGCGGCGCGACGAACGACAGGTCGGCGAACCAGCAAGTGATGGCAAACACGCCAAAGCCCACAGCCAGGCCGCGCGCGACGGAAGCGAGCACATACGCCGAGAAGATTTCCCAGTGCGACAGGGGCGTGAGCAGCACGAACACCAGGTTGCCCGTGATCTTGGACTGGATCAGCGAGGACGAGGAATTGGCGAACGCGTTTTGCAGCACGCTCATCATCACCAGGCCGGGAATCAGGAAGGCCGTGTAGCTGACGCCGGGGCTCGGTTCCACGCGGCCGTCGAGCACATGGCCGAACACCAGCAGGTACAGCATCGACGTGAGCACGGGCGCGGCCACGGTTTGCGTCGCCACTTTCCAGAAGCGCAGCGTCTCTTTGTAGACGAGGGTGCGAAATCCTGTCGAAATCATACGGTACCTTTATCCATGATCTGCAAGAAGATATCTTCCAGGTCGGCTTGTTGCAATTGCATTTCATCGATCTCGGCACCCGCTTCGCGCAGGCGGGCGAGGATTTTTTCGACTTCGCTGTATTCGTTGACGCGCAGGCTGAACTTGTTCGGCGCCTGCTGTTCTTCCGGGTGCAGCACCAGGTGCTGCAAGTCGGCCGGCAGGCTGCCATTCTTGAGGTGCAGCTGCAGCTGCGAGCCGGCGATGCGGCGGATCAGGGCCGACATGGTGTCGAGCGCCACCACCTTGCCGGTCTTCAGCATGGCCACGCGCTGGCACATGGCTTGCGCCTCTTCCAGGTAGTGCGTGGTCAGCACGACCGTGTGGCCGCCTTCGCGGTTCAGGCGCGAGATGAACTTCCACAGGGTCTGGCGCAGTTCCACGTCGACGCCGGCCGTCGGCTCATCGAGCACGATGACGGGCGGCTTGTGCACCAGCGCCTGGGCCACGAGCACGCGGCGCTTCATGCCGCCGGACAGGGCGCGCATATTCGTGTCGGCCTTGCCGGTCAGGTCGAGGTTTTCCATGACCTCGTCGATCCACTTGTCGTTGTTCGGCAAGCCGAAATAGCCGGACTGCAGGCGCAGGGTTTCGCGCACGGTGAAAAACGGGTCGAACACCAGCTCCTGCGGCACCACGCCCAGGTTGCGGCGCGCATTGCGGAAGTCCGTGACCACGTCGTGGCCATGGATCTTGACGGTGCCCGCGTCGGGGCGTATCAGGCCGGCGATGATGGAAATGAGGGTGGTCTTGCCGGCGCCATTCGGGCCGAGCAGGCCGAAAAATTCGCCTTCCTCGATGGCCAGCGACACGCCGCCCAGCGCCTTGAGCGATTTATAGCTCTTTTCTACATTCGTTATTTGAATTGCGGTCATGTGCTTGTTTCAAGTGTAATGCGTCTGGTGTGATGCGCCGGCTGCCGGTGCAATGCAGGCCGGCTGGCCGGTGCAGGGCGCCCCTTCCGCAGAGGGTGGCGCAACAGTCAATTATAGTTGGAAACTTCGTGGAACACTTGGAGATCAATCCGGCGGCGCTGCTGGCCTGCCGGCTTGAAAGCTACTGCTGATGCGGGGAGTGGGACAGGATCAATGATGATGCAGGTCGGACGGGCTGCGTTCGGCATGGCCGCCGGCGCTGGCGCAGTCGTCGGTCGTCAACGTGCTCGAAACGAGCGAGCAGACGCCATACAGCTTGGTGAGGTTTTTCAGGTTGTCCGGCAGGTTTTTCAGCTCCAGCACGCCGCCGGCATCCTGCGCGGCGCGTTGCCACGTCAGCATGACAGAGACGGCTGCCGAATCGACAGCCTTGACGTTGCGCAAGTCAAACTTCGTCTGACCCGAGCGGATGGCGTCCAGACCCTGCTCCAATGCCGAAGTGGCATTGTGCACGGTCAGGGAAGTCAGAGACTGCAAGGTGTCGAGAGAGTCGGGCATGGCGTCGGGCTGCGCTGGTCTGGAGCTGGGTCAGGAGCTATATGATAGCCGATTATTTGGCTTTGGCAGCGGGACGGCTGGCCAGGGCCTTGTTTTTTGCCTGCAAGGTCTTGATCAGGCCATCGATGCCGCCCTTGCTGATCTCGCTGGCAAAGCTGCTTTTGTAGGTTTCCACCAGCCACGCGCCCAGCACGTTGATGTCATAGATCTTCCAGCCGGTGGGGGTTTTCGCCACGCGGTAGTTCAGGGGCACGGGTTCGCCGCGCGCCACATTCACCTGCGAGCGCACTTCCACTTCCGTGTCGGCCGGGTCGGCGCGCAGCGGCTTGAATTCCACGGTTTCGTTCTTGATCTGCGACAGGGCGCCCGAATACGTGTAGATCAGCAGGGTGCGGAATTCGCTGGACAGCTGCTTTTGCTGGTCCGGCGTGGCGTCGCGCCAGAAGCGGCCGGCGGCCAGGGCCGTCATGCGCTGGAAATCCACGTACGGCAGGATCTTGCTTTCCACCAATTCGGTGACGCGCTTGATATCGCCAGCCTGGATGGCCTTGTCGTTCTTGGCCGTCTCGATCACGTCCTGGCTGATGCGTTTGACCAAGACGTCCGGCGCTTCCACGGCGGGAGCGGCCTGGGCGGCGGTGGCAAAGGCGATGGTGGCCATCGCCAGCAGTTGTTTCATCAATTTCATGGTTCTACCTTTCATGGTGTTGCTATGCACCGGCTGGCGTCGATCGCAGCCGTGGTGTTTCTTTACCGCAGTTTACTCCTGAGGCCTAGCCTGGGAAGCCACGGTATTGCTACCAGATGTTACGAGGTCCGCCGGCGCCACATCGGCCGCTGCCGTCGCAGGCGGCGTTTCCGCTGGGACAGGCTGCGGTTGCGCCTCATAGGCCGGCTCGTAATCGCTGGTGTCGTTTTTTGGCACTTTGCGGTCGCGGCGGTCCGTATCGCCATCGAACACCTTGCTTTCGCGCGCCTGCAGGAAGCCGTCGCGGATGAATTCATAACGGTCCAGCGCGGCCGCTTCCATCAGGTTGGTCGCGTCGAGCAGCGCGGCGCGCTTGTCGACCACGCGCGTCACCGTGCCGATATTGCGCACCGAGACAGGATCCTTGTAGCGCCATGGGTCGCCCGTGATATCGAGCGGCAGGGCCACCGTGTCGCGCACGGTCGATGGGCCCAGCAGCGGCAGCATCACGTACGGACCAGGCTGAACGCCGTACCAGCCCAGGGTCTGGCCAAAGTCTTCGTTATGCTTCGGAATGCCCGCCTGCGACGCGATGTCGATCAGGCCGAAGATGCCGAAGGTCGAGTTCATGCTGACGCGCACGACGTCTTGCAAGCCCGCTTCGCCCTTGCCTTGCAGCAAGTTGTTCACGGCGCTCCACACATCGGACAAGTTGCCGAAGAAGTTGCCCACGCCCGTTTGCACGAACGACGGCGTGACGGTCTTGTAAGCCGTGGCGACCGGTTTCAGGGCCACCTGGTCGACGGTGTCGTTGAACTTGAACATGGCGCGGTTGTAACCCTCGAGCGGGTCGCGCGGATTGGTGCCGGTGGCGCAAGCGCTCACGCTGGCGGCGATGGCCAGGGCCAGGCCGATACGCGCCAGGCTGCCTTGGGATTGTTTGGTCGACTCGCTCATTTGCTGTCCTTTCCTTCCGCTGCCTTGCTGTAGATGAACTGATTGATCAGGTCTTCCAGCACTGTGGCCGATTGAGTACGGGCGATCTTGTCGCCCTCCGCCAGGTTCGCCAGATCGCCGCCTGCTTCCAGGCCGATATATTGCTCACCCAGCAAACCGGCCGTCAAAATCTTGGCCGAGCTGTCTTTCGGAAATTTGTAGCCATCTTCGATGTCGAGTTTCACCAGCGCCTGGTACGTCTTGTCGTCAAAGCGGATCTCCGCCACGCGCCCCACCACCACGCCAGCACCCTTGACGGGCGCCTGCGGCTTGAGGCCGCCAATATTGTCGAACTTGGCACTAATGGTATACGTCTTGCTGAAAGACAGCGAGCTCATATTGCCGGCCTTGAGCGCCAGAAACATCAATGCCGCCACACCCAGCAAGACGAACAAGCCGACCCAGACATCCAAAGATTTACGTTGCATAAACAATCCTAAATAATTTTTACTTGCTGCCGCCTGCGCAACATCTTGCCCAGGCCCGCTGTTTTGTCGCTGATCGGCAATTACTTGCTAAACATCAACGCCGTCATCATGAAATCGAGCCACCACACCATCAACGATGAAATGACCACCGTGCGCGTGGTGGCGCCGGACACGTCTTCCGGCGTCGGCTGTGCCTGGTACCCCTGGAACAACGCGATGAAGGTCACCGCGATGCCGAACACCAGGCTCTTGATGGTGCCATTGCCCACTTCTTTCCAGACATCCACGCCGCCCTGCATCTGCGACCAGAACGAGCCTTCGTCGACGCCGATCAGCACCACGCCGACCAGGTAGCTGCCGATGATGCCGACGGCCGTGAAGATGGCGCCCAGGATCGGCATGGCGATCACGCCGGCCCAGAAACGGGGCGCCAGCACGCGCTGGATCGGGTTCACGGCCATCATTTCCATGGCCGACAATTGCTCGCCCGCCTTCATCAGGCCGATTTCCGCCGTCAGCGAGGTGCCGGCGCGGCCGGCAAACAGCAGCGCCGTGACGACGGGGCCCAGTTCGCGCGTCAGCGACAGCGCCACCAGCAAGCCCAGCGACTGCTCGGCGCCATACGTGGTCAGGGTGTAATAGCCTTGCAAACCCAGCACCATGCCGACAAACAAGCCGGAGACGGCGGTAATCACCAGCGAGCGGTTACCGATAAAAAACAGTTGCTCAATCACCAAGCGCGGACGGCGCCACAGGCCGCCCGACGAGGCGATGATGATGAAAAACGAACGCACGGCAAAGCCGAGGTCTTGTACCGACCGCCGCAACCACGCTCCGATCGCCGCCAGGAAACGCGCGATCATCGGCCGCCCCCCGCCTGCAAGCCCAGGTCGTCGGCCAGCGACTTGCCCGGGTAATGGAACGGTACGGGGCCATCGGCCTCGGCATTGACGAACTGCTTGACGTACGGATGCGTCGACACGGCCATTTCGGCCGGCGTGCCGTGCGCCACAATCTTGCCCGATGACAGAAAATAGACATAATCAGCGATGGCGAAACACTCCTTCACATCGTGCGATACCAGGATAGACGTGGAGCCCAGCGCATCGTTCAGATTGCGGATCAAATTCGCCGTCACGCCCATGGAAATCGGGTCCAGGCCGGCAAACGGCTCGTCGTACATGATCAGTTCGGGGTCGAGCGCGATGGCGCGCGCCAGCGCGACGCGGCGGCCCATGCCGCCCGATATCTCGGCCGGTTTCAATTGCGCCGCATTGCGCAAGCCCACGGCGTGCAGCTTCATCAGCACCAGGGTGCGGATCAGCTCTTCATTCAAATCCGTGTGTTCGCGCAGGGGGAAGGCCACGTTCTCGAACGCCGTCAGGTCCGTAAACAGCGCGCCGTGCTGGAACAGCATGCCCATCTTGCGGCGCAGCTGATACAGCTCGTCGGTTCCCAGCGTATGCACGATCTGGCCGTCGACATTCACGGAGCCGGAACTGGGACGCAGCTGCCCGCCGATCAAGCGCAATACGGTCGTCTTGCCACTGCCGGAGCCACCCATGACGGCCACAACTTTTCCACGTGGGAAATCCATTTGAAGGCCCGATAAAATCGAACGTTCTCCATAGGCAAAGTGTAAATCACGGATCTCAACAAGATTTGGCACGACGAAGCTCACTATTTTAATGGCGTATTGTAGTGCAGAAACGCCAACCTCTGCTGAGACACCCCTCGGGACAGCCCCGTAAAGGGGAAGAATACAACACTAATGAATCGAAAGTCAGATATTGTAGTGGAAATTTGGCCCGCACATCGCGTCCCTGTCCGGCGATGTTCACAGCTGTTGACTTGACAAGTAAAAATAACCAGGGCCACGTCGCATTCCGCGCCGTGGCCCTGGAAAAAAACGAACAATTGCTCGTTAATTAGCGCGGCAGCAGGGAAGCCCCCATCAGGAACTCATCGACGGCACGCGCGCACTGGCGCCCTTCGCGGATGGCCCACACCACCAGCGACTGGCCACGGCGCATGTCGCCGGCCGCAAAGACTTTCGGCACCGAGGTCTGGTAGCAGCCGGCGCCGTCCGTTGTCGCCTTGACATTACCGCGCGCATCCGTGTCGACGCCGAACGCTTCCAGCACCTGTTGCACAGGGGAAATAAAACCCATGGCCAGGAAGACCAGGTCCGCCTTCATCTCGAATTCCGAGTTCGGCACTTCGCTCATCTTGCCGTCTTTCCATTCGACACGGCAGGCGATCAGCTTTTCCACCTTGCCGCCCTTGCCTTCGAAACGCTTGGTGGCCACGGCCCAGTCGCGCTCGCAGCCTTCCTCGTGCGAGGACGAGGTGCGCAGCTTGGTCGGCCAGTACGGCCACACCAGCGGCTTGTTTTCCTGTTCCGGCGGCTGCGGCATCAGTTCGAACTGGGCCACCGAGGCGGCGCCATGGCGGTTCGACGTGCCGACGCAGTCGGAACCCGTGTCGCCGCCGCCGATCACCACCACATGCTTGCCCGTGGCCTTGATCTGGTCCTTGAGCTTGTCGCCCGCGTTGACCTTGTTTTGCAACGGCAGGAAATCCATGGCGAAATGCACGCCTTTCAGCTCACGGCCCGGCACGGGCAAATCGCGCGGCTGCTCGGCGCCGCCGGCCATGATGACGGCGTCGAATTCTTTTTCCAGGTCTTCCGGGAAAATGGTTTCCTTGGCCCAGTTGTTGACGTGGGCCGGGAAATCCTTGCCGACCAATACGCTGGTGCGGAACACCACGCCTTCGGCTTCCATCTGTTTTACGCGCAGGTCGATGTGCGACTTTTCCATCTTGAAGTCAGGGATGCCGTAGCGCAACAAACCACCGACCCGGTCGCTCTTTTCAAACACGGTGACGGCATGGCCGGCGCGCGCCAGCTGCTGCGCCGCCGCCAGGCCGGCGGGACCGGAACCGACGATGGCCACTTTCTTGCCGGTGCTGAAGCCTGCCGGCTGCGGCGTGACCCAGCCGTGCTCCCAGCCCATGTCGATGATTTTATGCTCGATGGACTTGATGCCGACCGGATCTTCATGGATGCCCAGGGTACAGGCCGATTCGCACGGCGCCGGGCAGATGCGGCCCGTAAATTCCGGGAAGTTATTCGTCGAATGCAGGATGTCGAGCGCTTCGCGGTAGGCGCCGCGGTACACCAGGTCATTCCAGTCGGGAATGATGTTATTCACGGGACAACCCGTGGTGCAGAAGGGAATGCCGCAATCCATGCAGCGCGCACCCTGCACCGTCGCTTGCGCGTCCGACAGGTGCAAGACGAATTCCTTGTAGTTCTTCAGACGCGCGGCAGGCTCCAGATAGTGTTCGTCCTGGCGCTTGAATTCCATGAAGCCGGTAATTTTACCCACGATGTTTCCTTTGTATTTGGCTGGCGGGGAGCGGCTAGGCCGCTCCCTGGTCATTCATTTGGCAATGAGCTTAGCTGGCTCAGGCGGCGACGGCTTGCACTTCCATGGCGGCGTCAGCTGCCATTTCGATCAGCGCGCGCTTGTATTCGTTCGGGAAGACTTTCACGAACTTGCCGCGCGCCGCAGCCCAGTCGTCGAGCAGGACGCGGGCGCGGGTGCTGCCCGTGTGCTTGAAGTGACGCTCGATCAGGCGCTTGAGGATGACTTCATCCGCTTCCGGCACGCCGTCGCGGTGCTGCGTATGCCAGGCGTCGCGGTCCAGATGCTGTTCCGCCGCCGACACGACCTTGTCCAGGCTGACCATGGCCGTGTTGCACTTGCTGGCAAAGTCGCCCGCCGGGTCATATACATAGGCGATGCCGCCCGACATGCCGGCCGCGAAGTTGCGTCCCGTGTTGCCCAGTACCACCACCGTGCCGCCCGTCATGTATTCGCAGCCATGGTCGCCCAGGCCCTCGACCACCGTGGTGGCGCCCGAGTTGCGCACGGCAAAGCGTTCACCGGCCACGCCATTGAAGAAGGCTTCGCCGGCGATGGCGCCGTACAGCACCGTGTTGCCGATGATGATGTTGTCCACGGCCCAGCCGCGGAATTCCGTATTCGGCCGCACGATGATGCGTCCGCCGGATAAACCTTTACCCACGTAATCGTTGCCCTCGCCCACCAGGTCGATGGTGATGCCGTGCGCCAGGAAGGCGCAGGCCGACTGGCCCGCCGTGCCTTGCAGCTGGATGTGGATGGTGTCGTCCGGCAAGCCGGCATGGCCGTATTTCTTCGCCACTTCGCCGGACAGCATGGTGCCCACCGTGCGGTTCAAGTTGCGCACGGGCGAGATGAAGGAAACGCGCTCGCCCTTTTCCAGCGCCGCGCGCGCTTGCGCGATCAGCTTGTGGTCGAGTGCTTTTTCCAGCGCATGGTCCTGGAATTCCACGTGGCGGCAGGCCTGGCCATCCGGGGTTTCCGGCTTGTGGAAGATGGCCGAGAAGTCCAGCCCCTGCGCCTTCCAGTGCGAAATCGCCTTCGATTTATCGAGCAAATCGACCCGGCCGATCAGTTCGTCGTACGTGCGGATGCCCAGCTGCGCCATCAATTGACGGGCTTCCTCGGCAACGAAGAAGAAGTAATTGACGACATACTCGGGCTTGCCCGAGAACTTGGCGCGCAACACCGGATCTTGCGTGGCCACGCCCACCGGACACGTGTTCAGGTGGCATTTGCGCATCATGATGCAGCCTTCGACCACCAGCGGCGCCGTGGCGAAACCGATCTCGTCGGCGCCCAGCAGGGCCGCGATGACCACGTCGCGGCCCGTCTTCATCTGGCCGTCGGCTTGCACGCGGATGCGGCTGCGCAAGCCGTTCAAGACCAGCGTTTGTTGCGTTTCTGCCAGACCCAGCTCCCACGGCGTGCCCGCATGTTTCACGGACGACAATGGCGAGGCGCCCGTGCCGCCGTCGTGGCCGGCGACGACCACGTGGTCGGCTTTTGCCTTCGTGACGCCGGCTGCCACGGTGCCGATACCCACTTCCGACACCAGTTTCACGGAAATCGAGGCGCGCGGATTGGCGTTCTTCAAGTCATGGATCAGCTGCGCCAGGTCTTCGATCGAATAGATGTCGTGGTGCGGCGGCGGCGAAATCAGGCCCACGCCCGGCACGGAAAAGCGCAGGCTGGCGATGTATTCGGACACCTTATGGCCTGGCAACTGGCCGCCTTCGCCCGGTTTCGCGCCCTGCGCCATCTTGATCTGGATCTGGTCGGCCGAGTTCAGGTAGGCCGCCGTGACGCCGAAACGTCCCGACGCCACCTGCTTGATGCGCGAGCGCATGGAATCGCCTTCCTGCAGCGGAATATCGACGACGATCTGCTCGGCGCCCACCACCGACGCCATGGTGTCGCCCTGGCGGATCGGGATGCCCTTCAATTCCTGCGTGTAGCGGTTCGGATCTTCGCCGCCCTCGCCCGTGTTCGACTTGCCGCCGATGCGGTTCATGGCCACGGCCAGGGTCGCGTGTGCTTCCGTGCTGATGGAGCCCAGCGACATGGCGCCCGTGGCGAAGCGCTTGACGATTTCCTTGGCCGGCTCCACTTCGTCGAGCGGGATGGCCTTGGTCGGGTCGAGCTTGAACTCGAACAGGCCGCGCAGGGTCAGGTGGCGACGGCTCTGGTCGTTGATGATTTGCGCATATTCCTTGTAGCTGGAGAAATTGTTGCTGCGCGTGGAATGCTGCAATTTCGCAATCGCATCCGGCGTCCACATGTGGTCTTCGCCGCGCACGCGGAATGCGTATTCGCCGCCCGCATCGAGCTTGTCAGCCAGCACGGGATCGTTGCCGAAAGCCAGCGCGTGCAGGCGCAGCGCCTCTTCCGCCACTTCAAACACGCCGATGCCTTCCACGTTCGATGCCGTGCCCTTGAAGTATTTGTCCACCAGCGACTTGTTCAAGCCGATGGCTTCGAAGATTTGCGCGCCGCAGTACGACATATACGTGGAAATGCCCATCTTCGACATGACTTTCATCAAGCCTTTGCCCACCGCCTTGGTGTAGTTGTAGATGGCTTTGTCGCCGGACAAGTCACCGGGCAAACCGTGCGCCATCTCGGCCAGGGTTTCCATGGCCAGATACGGGTGGACGGCTTCCGCGCCATAGCCAGCGAGCAAGGCGAAGTGGTGGGTTTCGCGGGCCGAGCCCGTTTCCACGACGAGGCCGGTGGACGCGCGCAAACCCTTGCTCACCAGGTGCTGGTGCACGGTGGAGGTGGCCAGCAGCGCGGGAATCGCCACCTGGTCGGCGCAAATGGCGCGGTCCGAGACGATCAGGATATTGTGGCCGGATTTCACGGCGTCGACGGCTTCAGCGCACAGCGAGGCCAGGCATGCTTCCACGCCTTCCTTGCCCCAGGCCAGCGGGTAGCAGATGTCCAGCTCGTACGACTTGAACTTGCCGCCCGTGTGGGCGCTGATGTTGCGCAAGCGGGCCATGTCGTCAAAGCCCAGCACGGGCTGCGCCACTTCCAGGCGCATCGGCGGGTTAACGTTGTTGGTGTCGAGCAAGTTCGGTTTCGGGCCGATGAAGGACACGAGCGACATCACCATCGCTTCGCGGATCGGGTCGATCGGCGGATTCGTCACTTGCGCGAACAGTTGCTTGAAGTAGTTATACAGCGGTTTGAGCTTGTTCGACATGACGGCCAGCGGCGAGTCATTGCCCATCGAGCCCGTCGCCTCTTCGCCGGCCACGGCCATCGGCGCCATGAGGAATTTCAAGTCTTCCTGGGTGTAGCCGAACGCCTGCTGGCGGTCCAGCAGCGAGGGCTGGGCTTTTTCGCCCTGGGCACGGTCCAGCTTGGCTTGCCCTTCGGCCAGCTTGATCTCGTCGAGCTTGATGCGCACCGAGTTGATCCACGCTTTATACGGCTTGGCGTTGGCGTAGGTGTTTTTCAGTTCCTGGTCGTCGATGATGCGGCCCGCTTCCAGGTCGATCAGGAACATTTTACCGGGCTGCAAGCGCCATTTCTGGATGATTTTCGATTCCGGGATCGGCAGCACGCCCGATTCCGACGCCATCACCACCAGGTCGTCGTCCGTGACGATGTAGCGGGCCGGACGCAAGCCATTGCGGTCCAGCGTGCCGCCGATGTGGCGGCCGTCCGTGAATGCCATGGCGGCGGGGCCGTCCCACGGTTCCATCATGGCCGCGTGGTATTCATAGAAGGCGCGGCGGTTGTCGTCCATCGTCGTGTGGTTTTCCCACGCTTCCGGAATCATCATCATCATCGCCTGGGCGATCGGGTAGCCGGCCATCAGCAGCAATTCCAGCGCATTGTCGAAGCACGCCGTGTCGGACTGGCCTTCATAGATCAGCGGGAACAGTTTCTGCAGGTCGTCGCCCAGCACGGCCGACTTCATCACGCCTTCGCGCGCGCGCATCCAGTTGAAATTGCCTTTCACCGTGTTGATCTCGCCGTTATGGGCAATCAGGCGGTACGGGTGGGCCAGCGGCCATTCCGGGAAGGTATTCGTCGAGAAACGCTGGTGCACCAGGGCCAGGGCCGAGATGCAGCGCGCATCCTGCAAGTCCTTGTAGTACACGCCCACCTGGTCGGCCAGCAGCAAGCCCTTATAGACGATGGTACGGGCCGACATCGAGGGCACGAAGAATTCCTTGCCGTGCAGCAGTTTCAAGGCCTGGATGGCGTGGCCCGACGATTTGCGGATCACATACAGTTTGCGTTCCAGCGCGTCGGTGACCATGATGTCCGGGCCGCGGCCGATGAAGATCTGGCGAATCACCGGTTCCTTCGCGCGCACGGTGGGCGACATCGGCATGTCCGTATCGATGGGCACGTTGCGCCAGCCCAGCACGACCTGGCCCTCGATGCGCACGGCGCGTTCGATTTCCTGTTCGCACGCGATGCGCGATGCGTGTTCCTTCGGCAGGAAGACCATGCCCACGCCGTATTCGCCAGGCGGCGGCAATTCCACGCCCTGCTTGGCCATTTCTTCGCGGTAGTACTGGTCGGGAATCTGGATCAGGATGCCGGCGCCATCGCCCATCAGCGCATCGGCGCCCACGGCGCCCCGGTGATCGAGGTTTTTCAGAATCAGCAAACCCTGTTCGACGATCGAATGGGTCTTGTTGCCCTTGATATGGGCGACGAAACCGACGCCGCAGGCATCGTGTTCATTGGCTGGGTCGTACAGGCCTTGCGCTTTCATGGGCTTCTCCGCTGCATATGACTATCGAAAAACTAGAGTAGTGCAACGCAACAAAAAACTCAACTAGAAAAATTAGGGTCGGAGTCGAATTAAATTCGATTCCGTCGCTCTAAAAATTTAATAGGGACATAGTCGAAGCCATTTCAATAAAACGTCAGAAAGGAACCATTTTTTGTTTTAAATGCGAATGCTTTTCAATTGAAGGTGGTATCGGCGACGATTTTGCGGGGACGGCCCCGCTTGGCAGGCAGCACTTGCCGCTGCATTTTCTGTTCCAGCGCCTGCTTGAAAGCGTCGGAACCCAGCGGCCAGCCCTTCAATACAGCCTGTTCCACCACCTTGACCTGGCTGCTGCCCAGGCCTTGCTCGAACAGGCGCAGATACGCCGCCTCGCGGTCGAACGGCGTGTTGCCCAGCGCCCAGTACAGCGCATGGTCGGTGATGACGGGATCGGGCCGCACGCCCGCATGGTGGGCATAGCTGGACCAGCTGTAATCGAGCGCCTGGCCCGCCAGGCCCGTCTGCGCGGGCACGCATTCCAGGTAGCGGCAGCACGTAAGGAAGAAATTGTCGGGATCGATGACGGAAGTTTTGTAGCGTCCCTGCCACAAGGCGCCTTCGCGGCCGTATTTCTGGTTGAAGTACGGCACGTAATAGCGCCCCAGCCACTGCATCAGCTGTCCCAGGCCCGTCGCATCGCCGGGCGTGGCCAGCAAATGTAGCTGATCAGGCAATAAAACATAGGCGTGGATGGCCACCTTGAACATTTTCGCGCCCGTTTTCAGCCAGGACAGGAATTGCGCGTAGTCCGCCGCGTCCTGGAACACGGGCTGGCGGTTGCTGCCGCGCTGGATTACGTAATGGGGCAGTGCTGGAATGATGAGACGGGGCAAACGGGCCATGGCAGAGTCGGTAAAAATAGGCTAAGGCCTTGATTTTACACACTTGCGAGCGCAAGGCACGACTCTGACCCTGTTTTATTTGAAATACTGAAAAAAGCGCTTGACTCTGTCCCTTTTATTGCGCCGACCACTTGCGGGCGGCGCAACAAGGTCATCAGGACAGGTTGAAACTGGCCGACAGGCTGTAGCCTTCGCCATACGCGCTGCGCAGCGGCAAGTCCTGGCCCAGGCCCGTCTTGGCTTTCTTGCGCAAACGATACACGAGCATGTCGACCCGGCGGCCCGCATCGGGATCTTCGCCGCCCATGCCGGCCACGATGACGTCGCGCGGCACGGGGCGGGTATTGATGGTGAGCAGGTGCAGGAAGTTGAATTCCTTTTCCGTCAGGGCGATGACGGCGCCCATCAATTCAAGTTGGCGAGCGCTTACTTTCAAGGTCCACTTGCCCGGCTCGGGCACGGGATCTTGCGGCCCGACGCGGCGGTCGAGCGCTTCGATGTGGGCCGCCAGTTCGGGGAATTTGATCGGCTTGGTCAGATAGTGGTCGGCACCCAGGCGCAAGCCCAGGATGCGGCTGTCGAAGGCGACACGCCCCGTCAGCACCAGCACGCCGATTTGCGGATACAGCTGGCGCATGCGGGGGATGACGTTGAAGCCGTCTTCATCGGGCAAACCCAGGTCCAGTACGACCACGCCGACATTGCCATGGCTCAACGCCGTCCACATACCGCCAGCGGAGCTGGTGATATGGACTTCGTGTTCGAGCTCAACGAGGAACTCCGCCATGTCTTCGGCGTAGTCGAGATTGTCTTCGACGATCAGTATTTTCGTCATTGCTACGCCATTCTTCCGTTAGTGAGCACACCGAGGGCAAACCATGCCATGCACTTCTACACCATGATGGACGGCACAATAGGTTTACGTCAAGGAATTATCACGGTTGCCTTCAGCGGAAGCAAGGCTTTTCCTTGTCTAGACAGGAAGCGGCAGCCAAATGCGGAAAAGTGCCCCGCCTTCGGGCAGATTATGCCCCTGCAAACTCCCGCCATGCACGTCCACCACGGCGCGCGCCATGTACAGGCCCAGGCCCGCGCCCGGATGCGTGGCATCGGTTCCACGGAAACCTTTCTGGAACAGCTGCGCCAGTTCCTCTTCCCGCAAGCCGGGCCCCGCATCGCGCACGCACAGCGCCACGCCGCCCTCGGGCACCAGCCTGGCCGACAAGCCGATGCTGCTGCCCGGCGGACTGAACTTGACGGCGTTGTCCAGCAGGATTTTCAGGCACAGGGCCATGCCGGGCACGTCGCAGCGCAGCCTGGCCGGCAAGTCTTCGTCCAGTTCCAGCTGCACGCGGTGGCTGACAGGCACGGTGGCGGCCGCCTGCTGCAGCAAGGCCAGCGGCGCGATGCCGTCGGCGGCCCGCTCGCGGCCGATGGCCGCCATGCGTTCGGGCGACAAATAGTCGTCGATCATGCCTAACAAACGGTCGACAGCCGTCTGGATTTTCACGTAGCGCTTGCGCGTGGGCTCGTCCGCCTCGGTGGATGTCGAGACGAGGCGCTGGATGGCGCCGTCGATGGTGGCCAGCGGGGTGCGAAATTCGTGCGACAGCATCGAGGCGAAGCGTTTCTGCTCCTTTTCCCGTTCCGCTTCCTGCGCCTGGGCGGCGCTGACGTCGCGCAAGGTACCAGCCAAGGTCACGCCCCGCCCTGCCGCCGCGGGCACGATGGTGGAATGGATTTCCAGGGCCAGCAGGCGGCCGTCGGCGTGCGGCAATTCCACTTCGCGCAGCAGGGTCAAACGGCTCGTATCGCCGTCGCGCCAGCGCTGCAGCCGTGCCGGCACGTCCGCCGCCAGCTGTGCCGCGTGCTCGCGCAAGGCAGGCAAGTCGTGGCCCGTCAGGCGCTGCGCGGCGGGGCTGATGTAGATCAATTCGAGGGTGGCGGCATCGAGCAGGAAGGCCGCATCGCGGCCGTGTTCGGCCAGCAGGCGGAACTGCGCTTCGCCCGCCCGCGCGCGCAGCAGGGCGCGGCGCAACTGGACGAAGCGCAGCGCCATGAGGATGACGCCGGCAAGCAGCAGAAGGAGAAAGGGCAGCATGCGTTATACCTGGCAAGAAAGAATCGCCAAGTATAAGCGTGCGGCAACGTTAATCTTCCAGCGGGGCGAAAATCTGCTGCAAGTCTTCCTGCGTGAGGGCCATCTTCTGCGATTCGCCTTCGGCCAGGATCGATTGCGCCAGCTCCGATTTCTTTTGCTGCAGCAGCTGGATTTTTTCTTCCAAGGTGCCCTTCGCGATCAATTTGTAGACGAACACGGGCTTGTCCTGGCCGATGCGCCAGGCGCGGTCCGTGGCCTGGTTTTCCGCCGCCGGATTCCACCACGGGTCGTAATGGATCACCGTGTCGGCGGCCGTCAGGTTCAGGCCCACGCCGCCCGCCTTCAAACTGATCAGGAAGATCGGCACGGCGCCCTGCTGGAAGGCCGCCACTTGCGCGCCCCGGTCCTTCGTTTCGCCCGTCAGCAAGGCGTAGGGGATGTCGCGCGATTCCAGCTCTTCCTCGATCAATTCCAGCATGCTGGTAAATTGCGAGAAGACGAGAATCTTGCGCCCTTCGTCGAGCAAGTCTTCCACCATCTGCATCAGGTCGAGCAGCTTGGCCGAACCGGCCGATTGCTTCTTCGCCGGCAAGGATTTCACCAGGCGGGGGTCGCAGCACACTTGCCGCAGTTTCAGCAGCGCTTCGAGGATGACGATCTGGCTGCGCGCCACGCCCTTCTTGTCGATTTCTTCGCGTACTTTTTGATCCATCGCAAGACGCACGGTTTCATACAGGTCCCGCTGCGGCCCCGTCAATTCCACCTTGCGCACCATTTCCGTTTTCGGCGGCAATTCCTTGGCCACATTGTCCTTCGTGCGGCGCAGCAGGAAAGGCTTGATGCGGCGATTCAAGAGCATGCGGCGCAGCGGGTCATCCTGGCGCTCGATCGGATGGCGGAACTGGGTGTTGAACGTCTTCTCGTCGCCAAGCAAGCCCGGCAGCAGGAAGTGGAATTGCGACCACAGCTCGCCCAGGTGATTTTCCAGCGGCGTGCCGGACAGGCACAGGCGGTGGCGCGCGCGCAGCAGGCCCGCGCTTTGCGCCGCCTTGCTGCGCGTATTCTTGATGTAATGCGATTCGTCGAGGATGACCAGGTGGAAATCGTGCTCGCGCAAGGTTTCCTCATCGCGCGGCAACAGGGCGTAGGTGGTCAGCACCAGGTCGCATTGGTCGATCTGGTCGAACTGCTGGGCGCGGTCCTTGCCTTGCAGCAGCAATACCTTCAAGCCGGGCGCAAATTTTGCCGCCTCGTCCTGCCAGTTGCCCATCAAACTCGTCGGTGCGATCACCAGCGCCGGATGCGTCAAACGGCCCGCTTCCTTTTCCACCAGGATATGCGCCAGGGTTTGCACAGTTTTACCTAAGCCCATGTCATCGGCCAGGATGCCGGCCAGGTCATGGTCGCGCAGGAATTGCATCCACGCCAGGCCATCGGCCTGGTAGTCGCGCAGGGTCGCCTGCAAGCCGGCTGGGGCTGCCACTTTTTGCACGGCACCGAACTGGCTCAGCTTGCGGCCCATGGCGCGCAACTGCTCGCCGCCCGTCCATTGCATGTCCAGGCCGCGCGCCAGCTCTTCCAGGCGCGCCGCATCCAGGGTCGACATGCGCACTGCATGCTTGATCTTGTCGCTGAAATACAGTTCGCCCAGGGTGTTCAGGATGGGGCGCACGCGGCCCCACGGCAGCGCCACGCGCGTGCCATCCGGCAAGGTTGCCAGCATCTGGTCATCGTCGGCATGCGCCTCGATGACTTTCGGGTTGAAATCGTTGGGCGCGTTGCGGATCAGCTGCACCAGCACGGGCAGCAGCGGCACGCGCTCGTGGTTGACGACGATGCCCAGTTCCAGCTCGAACCAGGCGTTGCCGCTGTCCGGGTCCTGGTCGTCGATTTCCGCGTACCAGTCGCCCACGTCGCTCACGTCGTAGCGATACTTGGCCGTCTTTTCCACGATCCAGCCCTGCGCCAGCAAGGCGTCGATGCCGGACTCGGCAAAACGCAGCCATTCCGCCTGGGAAGGCAGTTGCAAGGCGCCCTTCAAGCCGCTCAAGGGGGCCGAGCCCGGCTTCTTGAATTGCAGCTCGGCCAGGGTGGCCAGCGCGCGCGCTTCATCGACCGTGTTTCGCTGGATAATTTCCGTCACCTCGCCCACTTGCCGCACCACGCGCTGCGACGGGTCGAACGAGACGCGCTCGCCATCGTAGTCGTAGGACAGCACGGCGAAATCGCTCCAGCGCTGCGCGCTGCCGTCAGCCAGCATGGCGCTATCGAGCAGCAACACCGGTTGCGCCGGCACGTCCTTGCGCAAGCGCTGCGGCAACGGTTGCGGCAGCGGCATCAAATGCTGCAAGCCCTGCGCCAGCAACAGCTGCGACACGCGCACCTTGTCGTTCGCGTTCAACGGCGGCGCCTGCGCCACCAGCGCCTGCAAGTCGGCCAGGGAAATGTCGGAACCGCCCTGGTTCAGTTCCAGCACGCCGCACGACAGGTTGTCGATGTACCACGGCGGATCCGTGGGCAGCATGTAGTCGATCTGGTCGGCGCCATGGTGCTTCGCGCCTTCCGGCGGGTCCACTTGCCAGCCCAGGCGCATGGTCTTGCCCTCGTCGCGCCAGAACAGGCGCGCGGGACGCACGGGACCTTCCTTCAACGGGTACACGAGGCCGTTGCCGACGTCGGCCCAGGAATTGGCCCACAACAATTTATCCTGCTCGGCCAGCATTTTCAGCAGGGCCGCGCCCACCTTGCCCTTCGGCTCCGTGGCGCTGCCCGTCTGCGAATTCTGCCCGCTGCGCATGGCCACGAAGAAACGCACGAGGTCTTCGTCGGCTGGCGTCAGGAATGTGGGCGGCGCCGACAGCAGGGAAAAGATTTCGCTGATGGGCGAAGCCGCCGCCACGTCGCCATTCGGCCGCAGCCGCGCCTTGTACAGGCACAGGGCCACGTGGCGGCCGCCGCTGGTGGGCGCCAGCACGTAGATCAATCGATGCTGGTTGAGTTTGGGATCGGGCTCGGCAATCGTCAGCACGGCCTTCGGATGGGCGGCAGCCTCCACCCGCTGCAGCCAGGTGGCGACGGCGTACGGCAAAGGCGCTCCCGGCGCGCTGGCCGGGGCAACTGGGGTTTCACTGGTTTCGTCGCGGGTAAAATCCATGGGGCGCATTTTTGTGTAAAGGTCGTATCCAAATCGGCAACAGGCAATATTATCCGCCATACAGCCGTTGCTGGCTTGATTCACACACGCTCTTTGAGCAGTTTTAATGCGCGATGCCTAAAAAATAAGTATTTAATACGACACTTGGGGCTCGCAGACGGCAAAAAAGGCCCGTCACGGGCCTCTTTTGCCGCCGTTGGCCCGCTTGTCAGGCCGGCACCGTTTCTTCTTCTGCCACGTTGACAGCCTCGACGAGCGGAGCGGTGCTCGTATCGGCCGGCGTAAAGTTGCGCAAAAACAAGAAGAACTGACCCATCATCTGCGTCCACAGTTGCAGATTGATATTCAGGTACTCGCGGCTGACGCCGCCGGCGACCAGCACATCCATTTCCAGCACGACGAAATCGCCATGCTGGGCCACGCGGGCAAAACGCTTGCTGCGGTGCCATTCGGCCAGCAAGCCGGCCGGCAAGTCGCCGCCCTGCACGCGCAGCGGGCAGCTCAGGGTCAGGTCCGCGTACTGGCCAGGCGATGCTTCATTGCCCCACAGCACCTGAAAGCCGATGCCATGGCTGGCGCTGTGCAGGCGCACGACACCGTCGTGCTCGATGCAGGTCACGGCGCAGCCGGCCGCCTTGATGGCCTCGGCCGTTTGTTCCGCATTCAGGGTGGTCAGCAAGCTATTCGTGTTTTCCATCGTCATTCCATTCATTTCAAAAAGTAAAATTATTGGGGGGCCGGCGCGGGGGCGGCCGGCGTTGCTGCCGCTTCGGTTTGACGCGCATCAAAGCGGCCCTGGTACAGCTGGTCGCCGTACTGCTGGGCGATTTGCTCGAGTTTCACCCGGCTTTGCGCGGCGAACGGCTGGCGCGCCTTCATGACGTCCAGCACATCGAGTCCTTCATACGCTTGCAGGATTTCCTGCCCGGCCGCATACAGCTGGGCATTCTTGCTTTCGCAGCGCGCCAGGGCGCCCCGCTGCGACGCCACTTCGCCGTCGAGGCGCGCACGCTCCGCTTCGATCTGCTTGCCCGTGGCGGCCAGCTGTTCGCTGGCCTGGCGGTACTGCGCCAGGCTGGCGCTTGCCTCTTGCGCGGCGGCGGCGCTGCGCTGGTGCTGCTCGCCCAGTTTTTCCCGTTGCGCGCGTTCCTGCGCCAGCTGCGACTGGCTGCGCGCCAGTTCCTTTTTCAAGCCATCGCTGGCAGGCGCAGTAGCAGCAGCGGGCGCCGCCTTGGCGGCAGGCACGCCCTTGGCTTTCAGCAATTCCAGCTCGCCGCGCGTCTGCTGCAGTTGCGCCGTGACATTGCGCAACTCGGCCCGCAGGCGCTCTTCCATGCTTTGCCCCTTCTGTCCCTGCGCCTGGGCGGTGCCGGCGGCCAGCAAGCTCAGCAACAGTAGCGGCACGCGCATTTTGTTGGATATCAACATCATGGCTCCTTAAAAACGCGCGTTCAATTCGATTTGCAGGGTGTCGATCGACAGCGCCGAACCGAACACTTCGCGGCTCGACGTCCAGCGGCCGTTCAGCCAGGTATTCTTGTCGAGCGCATACGCGCCGCCCAGGTAGTAGCCGCGCGCATTCGTGCCGCCCAGGTGGAAGGTGGAATCGTTGTAGGCGTCAGGCAAGGCATCCGGTTCGATGCGCTTGTAACCGAGCAAAACGTTCCAGTCGCCGCGCGCCGCCGGGCTGGCCTTGCCCAGGGTCGCCTGCAGCATGTAGGCATTGCCGCCGCTCCTGAAATCGGCTTGCGAGACGCCGCCCGTGCCGCCGAAGTTGTTCATGATGCCGCCCTTGGCGCGCGCCCACATGTCGCTCTTGTCGTAGGCCATGTTGCGCACATAATCGCCTTCGATGCGCAAGTCCGTGCCGCCGGCCACCTTGCTATCCCAGCGCGCATTCAGGTTGGCCAGGCGGAATTTCGACGCCAGGCCCACGAATTGCGGCTGCGGCGTGTTCGCCGGGTCCAGCGGATTCAGGGCGATATTGCGCAGCAGCATCAAACTGTTGCCCTTTTGCATGCTCGATGGACGCGACCAGTCCGTGTTGCAGCCATCGGCGCCTGCGTACAGCGCGCACGGCTGCGAATACTCGCCGCTGATGTTGCGGAAGTTGTAGTAGGCCAGCGCGCCGCGCAATTGGTGGTCGCTGTTGATCTTCCACGACGCGCCCACTTGCGCACCGAGCAGCCATTTGTTTTCGCTGGACATTTTTGCCTGGCTGCGGCTCGGCGCATTGTCGGACGAATACTCGAGCGGAATCAGGCCCAGGGTACCGAACACGGTGACGTCCTTGCTGTCGCCCACCGGTTGCTGCACCTTGGCGGCGATGCCGTCGAAATTGAGTTCGCTGGAAAACAATTCATCGCTGGAAACAAACGGATTGTCGAAGCGGCCCGCCGTCAGTTTCAGCCAGGAAGCGGGCTGGTAGGACAGCCAGGCCTGGTCCAGCCAGATGTTTTTCTTGCCCAGGCCGCCACCGAGGGTTTGCGTGGTAGATACGGGGCTGTCGTCATTGCCGCTGGCCAGGCGGATGCCGGCCTGCGTGCTGTCGGAAATGTCGGCCAGGATGCCCAGGCGGGCGCGCGCGCGCAGCAAGTGCTTGCGGTCTTCGCGCGTGTTCAGCAGCGCCGGCAGGGCCAGGTTGGTGTTGGAATTGACGTCGTAACCGCTGCCGCTGTTGAGCGAGCGCCAGTCGATCTCGATATTGCTGTTGGCCATGTCGTAATAGCGCGATTCGTAGCGCGCGCGCACGTCGCCTTCCACGCGGATGCGCTTGGTCCAGGCCGGCGTTTCGTTCGGCGCCGCCCAGCCGCCCGCCTTCGCCTCGGCCAGCACTTGTCCCTTGATTTCGTCGCGGATCTGCTCGCGCACGGTTTGCGAAATGTAGGGCACGCGCACGTCGCCCGGCTGTACCTGCGCCAGGGCGGCCGGCGCGGCGGCCGGACGGGCTTGCGCCGCGGCCAGCGCTTCGCTCTGCGCCTGCGCCAGCAAGGCTTCGCCGGCATCCTTGTTGAGGGCGCCGCTCTGGATCAGGCCGCGAATCAGCTTGACCATGGTGCTGTCGGCCGGTGCCTGCGCTTGCACGGCGCCCGCCGCCACGCTCAGGGCCAGGGCAGCGAGCGCCAGCGGAAGGCGGCGCATGCGCTGTGGGGAAGAAAATATGGAATTCATTGTTTCTTTCGGTAAAAATTAATATGAATTAAGGACGCTATGGCCGGCGGCCTTTGATGGATACGCGGGCCGGGAAACGCAGGGACGCGGGCGGCCGCTCGTCGGCGCGGAAGTCGCGCACCATGGCCAGCACCTGCTCGTCCGTCTGCGCATTGCCCGTGCCTTGCACAAGGTGGACCTTCGACGTCCGGCCTTCCGCATCGAGCCACAGGTCGACGCGGATGTCGGCAAACGCCAGCTGACGCGTGCGCGGGTCGCGGGCAAAGGCCAGCTGCAGCGCGTTGGCGACATAGCGGCCATACGATCCCGCGCCGAGTCCGCCGCCACCGCCGCCGCCCGTCATGCCGCCGCCGCGCCCGGCCTGAATGCCGAAGGCGTCGCTGCCGGCCTGCGCCGCGCCGTCGATGGTGACGGGGTCGCCCTTGTCCGGCGACGGGCTTTCCGGCGCGTCATCCATCGGCTTGTCGGCCGGCGTCGGTTCCGGCTCCGACACTTCCGGCACCACCTTGTCGGGCGTCGGTTCCGGCAGCTTTTCAGGTTCCGGCGGCGGCGGGGGCGGCGGGGGCAGCATCAGCATCGGCGGGGCCGCCACTTCGCGCTTGGTGGCCGCCGTGTCCGACAGCAAATACCAGACCAGCGCGGCCAGCCCAGCGGCCAGCAGCGCGCCGCCGGCCACGCCGCCCCAGCGGCGCCACCACTGCGCCGCGCCCGACGGTTCCGAGGCGGCCATCTTCATCATGTCGTCACGCTTCACCTTGCGCTCCTCATGCCGGCTTGCCGGTCACCAGGCCCACCTGGTTCAGGTCTATGCGGCGCAGCAAGTCGAGCACTTCGACCACTTTCGCGTATTGCACGGCGGCATCGCCGCGCACGATCACGGGGAAGTCGGGCGTCAGGGCCTTTTCCGTGCGCAAGCGCTCTTCCAGCTCGGGCAAGGTGACGGGATAGGCGTCGAGGAAGACCTGGCCCGCGTTGTCGATGGTGATGGCCTTGGTCTTCGGTTTTTCCAGCGCCATGGCCGAACTGGCCTTGGGCAGGTCGACCTTGATGCCGGGAATGCTGGCATTGCTGGTCAGGATGAAGATCACCAGCACCACCAGCAGCACGTCGACGAAGGGCGTGATGTTGATGCCGCCGCTACGCTTGCGGGGGGTAAACTTGGCGGAGGTGGCCATGGTTATGCGCCCCTCACGCCTGTTGCAGCACGGGACGCATCTGGCGTCCGTCGCCCTGCTCTTCAGCCAGGCGCGTGGCGAATTCGTCGACGAAGACGGCCATATCGGCGACGATGGCGTCCGAACGCGACGACAGCCAGTTGTAGCCGAACAGGGCGGGAATTGCCACGCCCAGGCCCGCAGCCGTACACAGCAGCGCTGCCGCCATGCCCGGCGCCACCGAGTTGATGTCCACGGCGCCGGCCATGGCCGCCACGACGAACACCAGCATGATGCCGATCACGGTGCCGAACAGGCCGACATACGGCGCGCCTTCGATGGTAGTCGAGAGCCAGATCATGCGTTTCGACATGCGCTCGCTTTCGCGCACCATCACGCCATCCATGGCGGCGCGGATGGCGCCGATGGTGGCGTTCGAAACGGCGTTCAGGTCGTAGCCGCGGTCGTGGCGGCGGCGCATCTCGTCGATGGCCACGTCATACAAACGCCACAGCGAGGAATCCGTCTTCACGGAAGCGCTCAGCTTGCCGTTGCGCGCCAGGTGATCGAGCGGCGCGCCGGCCGCTTCGTGGAACGATTGCATGAATTGCGCATTGGCGCGCGAGATGGCGCCATAGCTGCGGCCCTTGCCGATCATGATGATCCACGACAAGACCATCATCAGGCCCAGCACGCCGACGACGATCCACGCGTCGAGCGGCATGGCGGCGATGATGAAGCCGAAATGGCTCTTGCCCGCTTGCTGTTCATCTGCGCCAAACACGGCCAGGCGCGATTCGGAACCTTGCGAGACGGCGTCGGCCAGCAGCAGGGCGTCGGGACGGGCCGTGCGCGACAGGCGCAGCTCGTCGATGGCGCCCGTGAAGTTGGCCAGGGTGGAAGCACCGGAAGCGACCGGCGCTGCATCGGCGCCCACCGAGGCCGCCGTGCTGAACGCCGGCAGGGCGGTGGCCAGCGACACGGCCGGACGGCCGCCCACGTACAGGGCCACGTTGTTCTTGTCGGCCTTGACGGCCAGGTGCGACCATTGCGCGGCCTGGATCGGTTGGCCCGGCTTGCTGCGCTGGCCATTCACCTGCACGAAAGGCACGCCCTGGTCGACGCCGATCAGCAATTCACTGGCGCCGTCGCGGCGCGCATACAGTACTTGCTGCGCACCCAGGTTGTCGGGACGCACCCAGGCGGAAAAGGTGAAGGGCGCGCCGGCGGCCAGCGCCAGCGAAGGCGAGGCGGGCAGCATCAGGGGCGCCGTGCCCAGGCGGGCACCGGCGCCGATGACGGAACCGTCGAGTGCCGGCACGGCCGTCTGGGCATGGTTGCCGTAGGCGGTGCTGTCGCGCGAAGGCACGCCAGGCTCGCTGAAGTGGTACACCAGGCTGTAATCGGGGTCGAAAGTGCGCTGGCCGTTGCCGGAAGCGGGCGCCTTCGGGTTGCCGTAATACATCCACAACTGCTGCGGCGTGCCGGCCGTCAGGGCCGGCACGTCGACCCAGATCAGGGCGATGCCCAGCAGCGGATTGAACTGTTCGATCTGGTGGTTCAGCACCGTCTTGTCGTCGCCCGCCACGAAGCGCAGGTCGGCGCCGTTGTCGCTGACGCCTTCGAAGTTGAAATTGCCAGAATGCAAGCGCAGCAGTACTGGAATGCGGCCGGGATCGCCGCCCACGGCGCCCGCCTTCGGGCCGGCGTCGACGGTGACGGGTTTGCGGTAAGCCCAGTCGGGCTGCCACCAGGCATGCGCCAGGCCGGGAACGAGCGTGCCCAGGATCGTGAGCAGGAATAACAGACGTCGAAAACGTTGCATGACAGTGATTCTCCGAAGAAAAGTCTAAAAAAGTGCAGTGCTGATGAGCTGGCCCGTCAGTAGCTGGCCGACAGGTTGAAATTGATGCGGCGCACGTGTTTGTGCGTGCGCGGGCCATCGCGCAGCGGGTAAGCGAAATCGATGCGGCCATTCAGGTAGCGCAGGAACTGGAAGCTGCTGCCCACGCCCACGGAGGCCAGGCCGAACAGGTCTTTCTGCTCGATCATCGGATCGCGCAGGCGCAGGCGCGCGCCATCGGCAAAGGCGAATAAACGCCAGTTTTCCAGACGGCTGAAATACGTCAGCTGGGGCGTGCGCCATTCGACGGTACCGGAAATGCCGTAGTCGCCCGTCGCCTCGGCCGACAGGTAGCCGCGCACGGAATTGGCGCCGCCGGCGGCCATCTGCTCGCCCGACACGAGCGCCGCATCGGCCAGCTGGCCCGACATGCGCCCGTGCAGCTGCGCGCCGCTGCCCAGGGTGTAAGTGGCGTTGGCGTCGCCCTTCAGCACGAGGAAGCTGGGCGAAGCCTTGTAGCGCTTGTTGTCGTAGGCGGCGCTGTTGCTGCCATAGCCGAACGCGGCGCGCGTGCCGGCCACCAGCGACAGGCCCAGGCCATAGGTCGCCGCATCCGTCTGCGCAAAGCCGTTATACGACACGCTCAGGGGCACGTACTTGAGCGGAATATTGCTGCCCGTGCCATTAAGCTTGAGCGCTTCCTGGTTATCCTTGAAGTCGATGCCGGCAGAAAAGCTGTGCCACCAGATGCCGCTGTTGGGCACCGTGTAGTTGACTTTCATGCCCAGCGCGTGGCCCTTGCCCAGCACGCTGGTGCCGCCCGTGCTGGCCACGTTGCTGTTCGACTGGTAGCCGGTCGCTTCCACGCTCCAGCCCTGCGTGCCGATCGGCGCCACGTACGAGGCGGACCACACCTTGGTCTGGTTCAGATCGCCCGGCGTGCCGAAAAAGCTGAGGGTGGCGCTATGCCCGAGCTGCCACAGATTGTCGTGACCGACCGACATGCTGCTGCGCAGCTTCTTGGTATCGGCGCTGTAATCGTTGTTCAAGCCGATGCTGGCGCGCCACGGGCTGCTGTCCTCGACTTTCAAGTCCACATCCATGGTGCCGGGCAGGCTGCCCTGCTTGACCAGCGGCATCACCTGGCGCTTGGGACCGCGGTTCAGGGCCGTCAGCTCCACTTGCGCCTGCGTAAAGTCCGGCACCTTGCCTTCCGTCAGGGCCGGCACTTGCTGGCGCACGTCGAGCGGCGAGTTGTATTGCGCGCCGACGACGCGCAAGCGTCCCACCTTCGTTTCGCTCACCTGCAGCACCACCACGCCCTGCTCCACCTGCTGCTCCGGCAAATCCACGTAGACGGACTGGTAGCCGCGGGCTTGATATGCCGCAACGAGGGCGTCGCGCGCCCCTTCCACGTCCTTCAGGGTGCGGCCCGGCCCCAGGAAGGGCGTCACCGCCTCTTCGATGGCACGCGCATCGAGCACGGTATTGCCGCGCACCAGGTATTCCTCGATCGTCACTTGCCGTTCCGGCCCGGCCACAGGAGCGGCCGCCGGGACCGCGTCCTGCGCGCGCGCCATGCCGGGCAGCGCCAGCATGGCCAGGCACAGCATCGTCAAGGCGGTCGCAGGCGCCGCTGGCGGCACGCCCCTGCCCTTGGTTGTCATTTCACGCATCTTCCATTCACCTTAAAATCAAACGGTTGCCCTGTGTTGCGGCGCTGGGCCGGCGTATTGTTTGTTGCTAATGCTGATCTACTGATGCCTAGACAGCCGCCGCGCGCGACGACTGCCGAATGTCATCAAATGTTCATAAAACTCCGCTCAAGGCTGTAAACCGCGCCGTTCGTTCGGCGTGAGCGCCTGCAGCTGCGGCGCCGTCAACGGCCCCGCCCCCAGCACCTGCACCACGCCGGCCGGCTGGTAGCTGGACGCCTGCGGTTCGCCGCCCGTGTGCTTGCCAACACCGGCTTCGTCCGCCTGCTCGTTGCCAAAACCCAACACTTTCACCGTGAACAGCGATGGCTGCGCCTGGCGCGTGGCGGCCCGTTCGCGCTGCAGCACGTCCTGCGCCGCCGTCACGGCTTGCGAGGCGGCCGCGCTGGCATTGCTGAGCGCCCCCACGTTCACGGCGGCAATGGCCGGCATGCCCGTGGCCTTGCCCTGCACCTGGATGTTTTCCGCGTTGACCACCTGCAAGGCCGCCAGGTTGACGTTGCCCGAGACGCGGATGCCCGCCTCGCCCGCGTCGATGCTGCCCAGCGGGGCGATCAGGTCGATGTCGCCGGGCGGCACCTCCGGGATCGGGTTCAGGGTGGCGATGCCGGCGCCCGTGTTCGGCGTGGTCGGCGACAAGGTCACCATGCCGATGTCGTCGTAGACCCGGCGCTGCGGCGCAAACACCACGGTGGACTTGGAGCCGCGCCCCGCATTGATGTCGCCCTGCGCCGACCAGGCCAGGATGTTGCCGCCGAAAGTGGTGAAGATGCGGCTCTGGCCCAGCAGGATGCTGTCCCGGGCGTAGATCTGGATTTCACCGGCGCCCTGCGTCAGCACGCCCGAGCCTTCGCCCGGCACGAAGCCGCCATCGACGCCCACCAGGGTCCGTCCGCCCGGCGTCAGGATGTCGATGTTGCCGCCGAAATCGGTGTGGATGCCGGCATCGGCCAGGTCGAACACCGGCGCGTGGGTGTCGCCCAAACGCACATACTGCTCACGCGTCAGATAATTGACGCCCTTGCGCGGCCGCTTGGTGCTGCCGCCTGAGGCGCCGTCCAGATAGTAGGTGGCGCCGCTGAACATGGTCAGGTCGCCCGCATAAGTCACGGGCTTGCCCTGCGCATCCTTGCTCGGGAACAAGGTGGCGATGGCTTCGCGGCCGCGCAGGTAGCTGCCTTCGCGCACGCCGCCGGCAGCCGTGTACTCGCGCCCGCCAGCCTTGAGTTCGGCGAAATACACGTTGCGCAGGAAGACGCGCTGCTGTTCGGCCGGCAAGGCCGCGAAAAACTTGCGCGCATCCATGCTGGCGGCATCGAAGGTCAGCCCGGCGCCATTGCGCTGTCCGGCGCCATAACGGGTTTCCAGCCAGTTGACCAGGTGCAGCTGGCTCGACAGGCCGTATTCGCGCTGCAGGTCGCGCCTGGCGCCGCCGCTGCTGGCCTGGAGAGACTTGTCGAGCTCGCCTTGGCGCGCCGCCAGGAAGGCGGGCGCACCCGCCGCGTCGCCGCTGTAGCCGAATTCCGCGCGCAACCAGTCGGCCAGGCCCAGGCGGCCGCCATACACGGCCACCGCTTTGCCGGGCTGGTCGGCCAGCGGCTTGCCTGGATCGATCAGGTTGGCAGCGTCGAGATAGCGCGCGGCAAAGGCGTCATAGTTGGGGCCGTACGCCCCGACCCCGGCCGCCACCGCAATGCTGGCGCCGCTGCTGCGGTCGCCAGGCGTGATATGCGTCACCGCGCCGATACTCTTCAGCTCGGCCTTGTCGGCCATGTCGATATCGCGCCCGGCCGTCACTTCCAGCGTGCCCGGACCGCCCACGTAGAACGTGCCATAGCGGATGTCGCGGCCGGCATGCACGACCGACACCTCGTCCGGATTGTTGTGCAGTATCAAATTGCCGCGCGCCGAACCGACAAAGTTTTCCGTCGGCCGCAGCGGCAGCGACGGATTGGCGTACGCTATCTCCGACGTCCAGCCCAGCAATCCCTGTGGCGTGGCTTCGACCAGCCCCAGCGCCGTGCCGGAGTTGACGATGTCGCGGCCGGCACGGATATCGACCGGACCGGCGCCCTCGTACCAGGTGCTGTGGCTGGCCGCATTGCCGCCGCCGCGCGTGATGATGGAACCGGTGCGCAGGCCGATGATGTCGCCTGCCAGCGCGTAGTAGCGCGCCGGCAGCTGGTCTTGCACCGCGTAGCCCGAGGCGGTGGGCGGCGTCAGCGTGAACAGCGGATAACGCTGCGGTGAAGCGCCCGCTTCGCGCGACGCGAACAGCACGCTGGGCGCCTGTGCCTCCTGGTTGACGTTATGCGTGTACATGTCGCCATACGCGGTGGTGCCGGAAACGCCCGCGAAACCCGGATTGAACGGGCTTGGCAGCGCGGTCGGATCGGCGCCCGACGCCGTCACCGTATAGGCGCCGGCGTAGATCGAATCGGCGGCCAGCAATTCCAGCTGCCCCGGCGTGCGGCGGGTGAAATGCGCATTGACCGGCGATGGTGCCAGCAGCAGGCCGGTGGCCGGCCGCGCCGGCGCATTGGTGCTGGTGTCCATATCCCTCGCCCCTTGGGCGGAGTTGCCGACATACAGGCTGCCGCTGGCGGCCACGGCGCGCAATTGCGACGGCATCACGAAACGCCCGCCGCTGGAAGCCTGATTGCCGCTGGCGCGGTCGTCGCTCCAGGCCGTGGACGGCGTCAGGTTGCCGCCCGCGCTGAACAGGTCGATGGCGGTCGACGGCGTCCACAGCGAGAACCAGCTGTAGCCTTCGCCGTCCTGCGCCACGCCCTTCGCGGTGAACGGCGTGCCGTTGTTGATCTGGGTGACGCGGCCGGCGTCGCCCACGCCGCCCAGCACCAGGTCGCCGCGCGCATCGATGCGCACGCCGGAGTCGCCCGGCACCACCACCGGCCCGCCGCCCGCGATGGACGAGGTGGCCGTGTAGACCTGATAGGCGCGCGACTCCTGGCTGTCGCCCATGTCGAAGCGCAGCTCGATGCCGCCCACCGATCCCGCCTCCATGCGCAAGGCGCCGCGCAGGTTGACGAAGGTGCTATTGAGGTCGCCACGCGTGCCGGAAAAACGGGTATCCGGCGTGATCTCGCCGGTCGTGTCGGCAAACGAGCGCACCTCGGCCACCGGATTGAGGCCGCCGCCAATGCGCACGTCGAGATCGCCGCCGCCGGTGAGCGTAAGCACGGAACCGTCGGCCGATACCCGGCCGGTGCTGGCCACCGCCAGGTTCAGGCCCTGGCTGCGCGAGACGAATTTCGCGCCTGGATCGGTGCGCGGCGACAGCATGCCGGCGGCCCTGCCCGCCTCGAGTACCAGGTTGCCGCCGCCCAGGGTGCCGATGCCGGTAAAGCCGGTCATCACGGGCTGGGTCTCGTACAGGAAGTTCGTGCCAAGACCGCCAGCGACATAACTGCCAAAGTTGATCCACCAGGCGGTGGGCACGCCATCGCCCTGGGCGACCGCGCTGCCGGTGCCCTGGCGCCACAGCCAGGTGCCGACGGCGCTGCTGTCCTGCTGCGGACGCAAATAGCCCACATCGTCGGGACGACGCTCCGTGGTGTAGCCGCCCCCCACCAGGTCGCCGGTGACGTCGCCCTGCGCGCGCACCAGCACGTTGCCGCCATGCTCGGGATACCAGGCCTGGTACAGGCTTTGCGCGCCACCGTCGACGTAGGGCTTGAAGGCATCGCCATCGGGGCCGAGGATGGAACCCTTGCGATCGGCCGCGCGCGGCAGCCGGTAAGCCGCCGCCACGTTGGCCGCCTGGGTACCGGCCGTGTACACGCCGTACGGCGAATTCTGGCTGAAGTTGCCGCCGGCCAGCAGATCGAGGTCGCCCGTGCCGGTACGCAGCACGCTGAACAGCTGTTGCCGCGCAGGCAGCGCTACCATCGGGAAACTGGCGCCTTCGGGCAGCCAGGTCACCAGATCGCCCACATCCGGGCCGAAATTGTTGTATTCCAGCAAGGCTTCCACGCTAGTAAATTCGGCGAGATTAACCAGCGTGCCGGGAGGATAGCCGAACATCTCCGAGTTGCCCATCCAGTAGAAATTGCCCGCCACGCCGTCGATCGGCGGCGCCGCCACCTTCGGCAGACTGAGCCCCAGGACCGCGCCGTAGTGGTGGTCGGCCAGCAGCAGACTGCGGTTGTCGCCCATGGGGCGCAGCGCGCGGCTATCGGCCGCCTGCATATCGGCACCGGCCACCAGGCGCATCGACCACGACTGCGAACCGCTGGCCAGCATCGGCGCCAGCGCCCAGTTGCGGCCCTGGTTGCCGTCGGCATCGGCCGGACGCAGGGCCACCGAATCGGCGCCGCCAGGCAGCCGCACCCAGGTTTCGCTCGGCACCAGCGCGCCCTTGCGCAGCTGCAGTTCGCCGGCCAGCGCCACGCCATTGGCAGGCGTATCGGGGGTGCCATCGCCATCGTAGTCGGGGCTCGGCGTGTCCCTGACCGCGCCCACCGGGTACGGCAGCGGTACGCCGCCGGGCCAGGTCATGGCCGCCACGGACATTCCCACGGGCAAGCGGGTGCCGGCATCGAGCCGCGTGCCGCTGCCCAGCGTGACGGCCTTCGCCAGCACGGTGCCCGCCGCATACACGATATCGCCGGCGGCATTGCGCACGGCGCCGCCCAGCACCGTGCCGGCCGGCAATTCCACGGCGGCCGTCAGGGTGGCTTGCGACGGCAACGCCGTGCCCGCCCGCAAGCTCATCGGTTTCATCGGCAGGTCGTAGTTCAGGGTGCGGCCGGACTGGAAGAAGGTGTCGTCGGCCAGCGTGACCAGTTGGCCATGCGGCACGATGACGTCGGCGCCGAACGGCACCCGGCCCTTGGCCAGCATCCAGCCCTTGTCGTCCGGCGTGACCGGCAAGGCCTTGCCATCGAAGCCGTCATTGATGCTGCCGAAGACGTTCAGGTTGCCGCCGGCGCGCAGCACCAGCGCGCCCGCTTCGCCGGAGCCGGCCACGCCGGTCTTCTGCGTGTGCGGATTGACGCTGGCGTAGCGATGGCCCGACAGGTCGATGTCGCCATCGACATGCAGGTCGCCGTCCGGCGTGGCGCTGAGGATGGCCACGCCCGGACGCAGGTGGAAGGCGTCCTTGTAGTTGCGCAGGCCGGACAGGCGGCCGTTCATCAGCCCGTCGTTGGCCAGGGCGCCCTTCATGAAATCGACGCTATCGTCGTGCTTGCGGTCCAGGTAAGCCTGGTCGATGACCTGGTAAGGGCGGCCGTCGGCCGTCGTTTCCGTGCCCGGGCGGGCGTCCGTGTACGACCAGAAACCGTTGACCGTGATGGCGCGGGCGCCGTCGATGGCCAGCGGACCGGCCGCATCGATGGCGACGTCGTTGCCGGTGGCGCCGCCGAGGCGCCGGGCGTTCAGTTCCAGCGTGCCCAGCGAGGCGATGCGCTCGGCCTTCCCGGCCGTGCCGGCGCGCAAGTCCATGCGCGCACCGGTATCGAGCACCAGACGGCCGCTGCCGGCATCGATGTCGATCACGGCGCGGTTGGGCGCCTCGATCACCTGGCCGTAGCTGTCGACCCGCAGCACGCTGCCGTGGGCGTCGAGCAGCGCGCTGCCGCCCACGCTGACGCCGTCGCGCGCGGCCAGGCGGATGCTGCCCACCTGCTCGCCGCTGGCGTCGACGGTGCCGTTGACGGCCAGACGGCCGCCATCCACCGAAACCGTGATTTCGCGCGCCTTCAATTCATTCTCCAGCACCAGGTCGCCCTGCTTGAGCTGGAAGCTGCGGCTGCCGAACACGCCGCCCTTGCTCAGGCGCTGGTTCAAGCCCTTGAAATCCTCGATATGCTGGCCGCGCACGTCGAGGCCGCCCGCCGCGAACGGCACGTCGGTGCCGCCCGCGTCGTAGTGGCCGCTGCTGCCGCCGGTGATGCTGCCCAGCAACGCCACGCTGCCCGCCTGCGCGTCCAGCGCGGTGGCGGTGAGCTTGCCGGCGCGATTGGAGACAGCCGAGAAATCGATGGTGGACGCGGCCGCCTGGCGCACGTCGCCGTGGCGGCTGTCGAGCACCACGTCGCCGCCCCAGCTGTACTTGGGCACGCCGTTGAAATCGATCTTGCGGCCGGCCAGGTCGAGCCGGGCACCGTCGCCCAGCACCACGTCTTGCTCGGCGGACACGCTGAGCTTGCCGCTTGGCAACAGCACGGCCGTGTCGAGCGTCACGCTGCGCCCGTCCAGCGCCACTTCGGCGCCCAGTGCGCCGGCCAGCGCGGCCGCATCCGGGGCGGTGGCGGCCGCGCCGGACGGCCTGGCGACATGGATGTCGCCGCCCGCCTTGATCTTGTTGACGGAGCCGGCGGCGCCCGTGAGCAGCGCCGTGTTCAGCGCCAGGTTGCCGCCGCTGCGCAGATAGCCCTTGCTGGCCGTATCCCAGCCGCTTTGCGACTGGTACACCGACAGCGAACCCGTATGGTTGGCGGTGATGCGCTCGCTGGCATTGATGGCGACATCGGCAAAGCCGAGGATCAGGCGGTCCATGCCGTGGATGGTGTCGGGCCGGCTGTTCGGACCATAGCCGAACTCGACCTGGCGGGCGTCGACCTGCAAGCGCCCGCTGCCGCGGCCGGCGCCGCCGGCGGCGACCAGGCCCGGCGCGGTCGTGGCGCCGTTCCATACCAGCACATCGGTCTTGATGCGCGCCACGGCGTCGCTGCCGCCGGCGCCGTAGATCGCCGGGGTGCCGATCACCAGCCGCTCCAGCGACGATTTTCCCGTGCTCGCATTGATGGTCGACAATTCGACGCTGTCATAGAAATTGATGGCGTCGCGCGCCGTCAGCGCCAGGCTTTCCAGCGCCGGCGCGCCCGCGCTGGCGTCGCCGCGCAGCAGGCGGTCGAGGATGCCCTGGTTCAGGGTCAGTCCGGCCGGCAACGCGTCGCGCGCAGCCATGGCGGCCAGCGACGCTTCGCTGCCCACATTGATGCCGCCCACGGCCAGCACCAGGTTGCGCGTGCCGTAGGTGGTGGCGTCGCGCAGGTTGAAGCTCTGGTCGGTGGCGGCGACAATGCTGCCTTCCGAATACAGCGGCGTACTGCCGCTGCACACGGCGCCCGCCGCGCAGGCGCCGATGTCGATGCGGCCCGGTCCGGATCGCGGATCGGTGCTCACGCCGGGCGCCAGCATGTCCAGCCGGCCATTCGACACGGCCAGCACGCTGGACGTGCCCGGCGCATACACGTAGCCGTTGCCCGAATCCCAGGCGGCGGCGCCACGGCCCAGGGTATTGATGCCGCCCCCCTGCTCGATGACGATGCCGCCTGCCTTGCTATTGGTCACCAGGAAGACTTCGCCAGCCTTGAGCACGGCGCCGTCGCGCACCACGATGTTATCGACGCCGCCCTGGAACTGGGCGATATTGGCTTGCTGGTTGCCGTTGGTGCTGCTGTAGTTGACGGTAGGCAAACCGCCGATGCCCAGGCGCGGGGCGCCGATGGCGTTCAGGGCGTCGACCCGCACCGCCATGCCCTTGAAGTCGACGGTGGGCGCGCTGGCGCCGCCGATGATTTCGTAGTTCTTGCCGGAGCCGCCCAGCAGCAGCGCGCTGCCGCCGAAACCGTCCTTGCCTGGCGTGTAGTTGGTCGTGCCGGCAAAGCGCAGCGCATCTTGCATCACGCCCGTGCCGCCAGCACCCGCATTGGACTGCACCAGTTCAATGTGCAGCGCCTTGGCGTCGCGTTCGAGCAGCGGCCGCGGCACGCCGTCGCGCACCGCCTGCGCCAGCGCGAATGCGCCGTAGCTCGTTTCATTGTATTGCGAATAGCTGCGCAGCACGTCGGCCGGCGTCAATACCGCCTGCGATGGCAGCGCCGCGCGCCGGTCGGTATTGCTGGTGCCCAGCTGCACGGCGGTGGCAAACGAGCCGTTGCGCATGGCCGTGGCCGACCCGACGGGCAAGCCGCCGGCGGCCAGGCCGTTCAATTCCACCCGGAACGCGCCGGGCAGCAGCGCAAAGCTCGACGGCAGCAAGGTATAGGTGCCGGCGGCCAGGCCCGGCACGCCGGCGCCGATGGTGATCTGGCGCCCCAGCGCCGGATCGCCGGCGCCATTCTCGGCCACGATGGGCGCATACCCCGGCTGCGCGCCCGGAACGATGGCGTAGACGGGATTGGTGGCCAGGCCCGGCAGCACGAAGCTGCCTTTGCCGGACGTCTGCACCAGCGGGTTGAGGCGGGCGTCCGTCGAGCCGCCGCGTCCGGCCAGGAAGGCCGCGCCGGTCAGGGTGCCGCCGCCTGACAGGTCGAGCACGGCGCCGGCGCGCACATCGACGTGTTTGCCGGTGAGCACGACGGCCGGGTCATTGCCCACGCCCTTGTACACGACGTCGACGCCGTCCATCATGTAGCTCAGGCCATCGAGCGAGCCGCCGTACGGCATCACCAGGCCGTTGGCGCTGACCGACGTCACGCTGCCAGGCAGCAGATTGGTGTGGCCGGTCACTGCGCCATTCGTATTCTGGCCCAGCGTGATTTTGCCCAGCGGCGCGCGCAGCACGCCCCCCTGGTTCACCGTGCCGGCACTCAGTTCAAGCGAACCGAACACCGAGTAGGGCAGGGCCGGCAACGGCGCGGCAGGGTCGCCGCTGCGCTCGATGGTCAGCCTGCGGGCCGGATCGAACTCGGTCGCCAATTGCCCGAATTCGTTGATCACGTTACGTTTGCCCACCTCCACCTTGCCGGTAGCGCCGCTCACCGGATAGATTTGCGCGCCCGCCAGGGTCAGATTGCCGGGCGTGTACAGCGCGGCCGCCGTGCGCATGCGGATGTCGCCGCTCGAACGCAGCGCCAGCTCGCCAAAGGCATCGCGCTTGACTTCCAGGTCGGCGGCGGCGTTTTGCCCGATCACGCCGTTGCTGCCGACATTGACGGCATTGGCGAGGTCGATCATCGCGGCATTCAGCGTCAGGCTGGCGTGGTCGTCCACGTTGGGCACGCCCAGCTTGCCGGCGCCGACGCCGCCGTTGCCGGAGCCGCGCACCGGATTGGGCATCAGGTGGTCGTCGCTCTGGGTGCGGCTGGTGCCGGCCAGGCGGATGTAGGGCGCCGCCAGCTTGACTTGCGCGCTGGCGCCGTCGGCATGCCCGGCCAGGGCCAATGCACTGGATGTCAGGCGCAGGCTCTGCCCCAGCGACAGGTCGAGGTTGCCATCAAAACTGATCAAGCCGTTCGACAGCAAGGCCAGGTGGTCGAAGCCGCCGGCGGCCACGCGGTCCGCACCGAGGCGGGCCACGCCGTAGCGCAGCGCAGGATCGCTGTCGCCCACCTGCAGGTCGGCGGCCAGGCTGCTTTCGCCCTGCAGGCGCGACAGCACCAGCTCGCGCGGCACGCGCACCGCGTCTTCCACGCCCAGACCCTTCAAGTCGAGCTTGCCGACGATGCCGTAGTTCGGCGCTTCGAGGTTGAGCGCCAGCGTGCCGCCGGCAGCGCCTGTCCCGCCCGCTGCCGCATGCATGGTGCCGTCAAGCAACAAGCCGCGGAAGGAGCTCAGCGCGATGCTGCCGCCGTCGCTGGCCACCTGCACGCTGCCCTGGCCGGGCAAGTCGAGCAAGGCGGCGGCGCCGGACGCTTCCAGGCGCGCGCCGGGGCGCACGATGACAAAGGCGTCGGCCGCCTCGACCTGGGTGGCGTCGAGGTTATGCCTGGCGCCGATCTCGATGGTGCCGCCGGCGCCCACATGGCCATACACGCCGCCCTGGGCGTCGGTGGCGGTGGCCGCCCGTCCGGCCACGTCGAGTAGCGCGCGCTCGCCGATCCAGATCGACTGGGCATTGGCGCTGCCGTCTGGACGGTTGATCTCGCCACCGGTGATCAGCATGCCCGGCAACACGGAAATGCGGCCGCCGGCCGCGCTCAGCGTGCCTTCCACGGTGATCTGGCCATTGCCGGTCAGGCTGATGCTCTTGCCGTCATCCACGCGCAGCGTGGCGCCCTGGCCCACCACCAGCGGCGCCTTGGCGCTGCGGGTGCCGGCCGACAGCGCGATATCGGCGCCGGCGCGTTGCTTGAGCACGCCTTTTGCGGCATTTTCCTGCCACAGCGGGGCCAGCCACGGTTGCAGGACGGCGGCGGAATCGGCGCCGGTCGGCAATTGCGCCGCCAGCGCCAGGTCGGCGCGCAGCAAGGGCATGCTGACGTCGATGGTGGCGCCCTGCGCCACCTGCACGCCCTGCTGGCCGTTGATGTTGTAGTGCGCGAAGCCGCGCTGGAACAGCTCATTGTCCAGCACCAGCAGCGGCTTGACCACCAGGTCCTGCGGCGCACGGTTGCCGGCCAGCAAGCGCTCGCCCGCCTGCAAGGTCACATCAAACGCGAACGCGGTACCGGCGGCCACCCTGGCGTTGAAAGCGGGCACCGGCATGCCGTTCGGGAAGGCGTTGGCCGGCACCAGGTAGCCGGAACCGAGCTTGCCGCGCACGCCCGTGAGCGTGACGCCGGCCGGCACGGTCATGCCGCTGGTGTAGACGATGCCTTTGCTGTCGGTGATGAAGATGAACTCATAGCTGATCGAGGCGGGCGGCACCACCCAGGCGACCGGCAGGGTGTAGGGACGCGCCGCGCTGAAATCCGGCAAGTCCAGCAAGGGCTGGCCGGCAGGGACCAGGGTACTCACATAGCTGAAGTCGGCATCGAGCACGGTGCCGGCCTTGATGGTGAAGGCTTCCGCCAAGGTCAGGTGCACGGGGACGGACTGGCCTGCAAGCAACACGCCATTGCCGGCCAGCACGCCGCCGCCCAGCGCCACGCCGGTACCGCTGTCGATGGTCAGCGTGCCGCCGCCGTTGACGCCGTAGCCGCGCAGTTCGCCATCGAGCACCAGCGTCTCCGACTTGACGCCGTTGGGATCGTTCTGATTCGAGCGCAAGCTGATGTCGCCGCCGCGTCCGCCCTTCAGTTTGCCATCGGCCAGCACGGCCGCGCCCGAGGACGTGTCGATCACGCTGCCGGCCGCCAGGTTGACGGTGCCGCTGCTGACCAGCGCCACCGCGCCGCCGTTGACATAGGGCAAGCCGGACGTGTTGCCCGGATCCAGCTTGAGCTGGCTCCACAGGCCGCGCGTGTCGAGCGTCACACCGGCCGTCACCTCGATGCCCACCTTCGCTCCGGCCGCCGGCGTGGCGACCGGCGTATCGAGCCAGGCGGCGGTGCCGGTGGTCGGCTTGCTGACGATGTCGCCCAGCGCAATGCTGCCGCCGCGCGCCGTCAGCCCGGCGTTGACCTTGACCTGGGGCGCATGCAGCGCGATTTCGCCGCCCGGCATGACCTGCACCGCGGCATCGACCTCGATGGCGCTGCCGGCATAGGCCTTGATGCCGCCCAGGTGTTGTGCGTTGAGCCAGCCGGCGTCCAGGTAGGTCTTGCCGACCAGATTCTCGGGCAGCGCGTCTTCGCGCAGGAGATCGCCGGCGCTGGCGCCGCCGGCGCCGATATGGATGGCCTGCAGCAGCGCCGCGGGATTGTCGCGCAGCTGCGCGCTGGCGGCGTCATACACGGGCGCCAGCTGGCCCAGCACCAGCTGGCCGCTGCGGGCGGCGGCTAGTTGCGACTGGCGATAGCCGTCGAGGGTGGCGTCGCGCGCATCCTGCTGACGCGCGCCCTGGAATACGCTCGATTCAATCGCGCCTTCGAGCACGGCCGATGTGGTTCCCACCACCACGCGGCCCGCATCGCGGCCCACGGTATAGCCGTTTTCCAGCCGTTGCTGGGCGCCGATCAGGGGATTGGCGAAATTTTCCGTCGTTTCCGCGCCCCAGCGCTGGTGGTGCGCGGCGTAGCCTTGGTAGACGCCCGTATACAGCACGTCGCCGGGCGCCGTCGACAGCCTGTACAGCTGGCCATCCTTGCCGCTGAGCCAGCTCTGGCGAATCATGCCCGTCTGGACGTCGAAAGTGCCGCCGGACACGTTGAGCTTAGAGCCGGCCTGAGTCACCAGTTCGCCGCCCTGGAAGGCCACCGTGCCGCCCTGCGCCGCCCATTCGCCGATGCCGTGGCCGCTGGTGTTCAGATAGCCGCTCACTTCGAGCAAGCCGCCGCCCGTGTACCAGCGGTCGGTCGGATAACCATTGGTGCCGGCCGCGACCCGTACCAGGTCGCGCCGGTCGACCCACAGGTCGGTGCTGTTGAGGGCCTTGCTGTCGCGGTTGCCCGGCGCGTCGCGCTGCTCGTTGCCCTGCGCGTTGATCAGCACATTGTTCGAAGCCATCGCCACGTTCACGCCGACGGCGCCGGAGACGTCGATGGCCGCGCCGCGCGCCACTTGCGTGCGGCGCGTGGCCAGCGCATTGACCTGGCCGCCGGTGGCCAGGGTCAGCGAGCCGCTGTCGAAGGCGATATCGCCGCCGGAGGCAATCTGGATCAGCGACAGGTCGCGGCGGTTGTAGGCGCCGTCGCTGGGCAGCGCCGAATCCTTGATGAGCGCGTCGCGCTGCACGTCCAGCGCGGTGGCGCCGCTGTCGTCGAGCAGCACCGTGGTGAGGCTGTCAGGGGCCAGCGTGACCAGGCCTTCGCTGCCGTCGGCCTTCAGGTGCACGGTGCCGCGTGTCGTCACGCTGGTGCTGCTGAGCAACACGCCGGCCTGCTTCACGTCGCGGCCCGTCAGGGTGACGTCGCCGGTCAGCGCCTGCACCAGGCCCGCATTCGTCACCTTGCCGGCGCCGCTTTGCGCATTGAACTTGACGTCGACCTCGTTGCCGCGGGTGCTAGAAGTCTGGTTGGCGTCCGTCCCCAGCCCCTTGCGGATGACGAAGCTGTCGCCGGCGGCCAGCGTGACTTGCCCGTTCGGCGCCGACAGGCTGCCGCCGTTATGCACTTCGCGCCCGGCCAGCAGCACGTAGCCGCCGCCTTCCGTCACCGTCTGCGGCTTGCGCGTGCCGATCTGCGCGCCGGCCTGCACCACCACGTCGGCCGTGGCGTTGGCATGCGTGACCACGCTGCCGTTGAGCACCAGGTCATTGGCCAGCGTGGGCTTGAAGCCCGAGCCCTGCGTTTCGCTGTAAATACCCTTGCGGAATTGACTGTCGCTCATGCCCACGGCGGCGGCCACCAGGCTGCGCGTGTCGACCTGGCTGCTGCCCGTAAACACGATGCCGTTGCGGTTGACCAGCATGACCGTGCCGTCGGCCTTGATCTGGCCGCGGACCTGGCTGGGACGGGCCAGCGGATCGTTGACGCGGTTGAGTACGGACCAGTTCGCCAACTGGTCAAATTGCAGGGTGGTATTCTGGCCGATATTAAACGTTTCCCAGTTCAGGATCGCCTTGTCGGCCGTCTGCTTGACGGTCACGACGGTCTTGCCGTCGGCCTGCGCCTGCGTGGGGCCATTCGCATTGAACCAGCCCGCCGTCAGGCTGTTGCTGTCGACTTTCAAGCCGCCTTCGGCCAAGCCTTCCGGCACCTTCGATCCGGCGGCGATGGCCGCCTGGCGCGCCGCCTGCTGGGCCGCTTGCTGCACGGCGATGGCGCGCGCCGCCAGTTGCAGATTGTTCAGCGAACTTTGCAGCTGGGCATTGGCTTTTTGCTGCTGCGCCTGCTTATTGTCCGTCCCGAGGATGACCTGGCCATTCGGCAAGCGTCCCGTGGCGGCCGCCGTGCCCTGCTGCGCACCCTTGCCGGCAAACCAGGCGCCGCTGAACGGCTGCTGCGCCTGCGCGCCGCCCGCCTGCAGCAGCACGGCGATGGCCAGCGCCAGCGGTTTCAGGCGCACCGGGCGCCCGGTCCGGTTGCCCGCCATGGCGGAGGAGGATGCGTGTTTCGTGACCGACTTGCTTCGCTGCATGGCGACATTCCCTTTTCATGTTCCGTTGCTGACCGATATCGCGAGGCGGCGCGCACCACGCACGGGGGCGGGCGGCAGGCACTGATTCGCGGCTTCCAGCAGCATTGACAGGGAACAAGGTCCGGGACTGCAAAAGGTCATGAAAATGTCATAATTGGCGGCATGCCATCGGCGTGCATCGCTAGCCAAACAGCACGATGCCGCCCGGCAGCCGCGTCACGCGCGCGCCATACGCGTCCTGGATCAGCGCGATCACGTCGTCGAGGCGGTCGAGCGAAAAGCTCGCTTGCACGCGCGTGAGTTTCAAGGCGTCGCCATTGAGGATCAGCTTGCCGGGACGGTAGCGGTTCACCTCGTCCACCACCTCGGCCAGGGTGCTTTGTTTAAAAACCAGCAGCCGGTGGCGCCAGGCGCTCACTTCGCTGGCCGCCACCGCGCGCGTGAGGCCGAAATGCTCGGGCCGGTAACGCAGCTGCTCACCGGCGGCCAGCTCCGCATCGTTGCCGGCCTGCGCCACGCGCAGGCGGCCCGCCAGGCACGTCACGCACACTTCCTGGCCGAACAGGCGGATATTGAAACGGGCGCTGCCGGCCGACACGCTGCCGTCGCCCGCCTGCACGCGCACCCGCGCCGCGCCGCGCAAGCCGGCCTGGAATTCTGCCTCGCCTGCCAGCAGCACCAGCGCCGCGGCGCCGTCCTGCACGGGCGCCGCATCGAGGCGCGTCTGCGTATTCATCTGCACCAGCACGCCGCCGTCGAGCGCCACTTCGCGCTGCTCGCCCGTGCCCGTGGCATAGTCGGCGGCAAGACCCGCGACGGCCGGCCACAGGTCCGTCGGCGGGCGCAGCACCAGCAGCCCCAGCGAGGCCGCCACGGCGCCGCCCAGCCAGGCGCGCCGCGCCGTGTTGACAGGCGCCTGCGCCCGCTTGACGGCGCGCGCGGCCGGCGCCATGGCGCTCCACACGGCGCGCGCCTCGGCAAACGCGTTGGCATGCTTGCGGCTGCGCGCGCACCAGTGGCGAAACACTTGCGCATCGCGCTCGCTGACCTGGCCCGAGGCCAGGCGCACGACCCACGCCTGCGCTTCCTTCTGGATGACACTCATGTCGTCTTCCGCTTGTTCAGTCATGATGTTTAGACGTTTTTCCCGCGCCGGGACCGAAGCGCTGGATGAAATCGCGTCCCATGCGCTCGCAGCAATGTTCGAGGCCGGCGCGCAATTCCTTCTCCACCGTGCGGGCGGAAATGCCGAAGCGCTCGGCGATGTCGCGGTGCGGCAACTGGTCGACGCGGGCGGCGATGACGATGGCGCGCCGGCGTTTCGGCAACTCCTGCAAGGCCCGTTCCAGCTCTTCCAGCTCGGCGCGCGCGCTGTAGGTGCGGGCCGGGTCGGCCAGCTCGTCGGCCATCTCGTACAGGTCATCGATATCCGGCAAGCTGAGCAGGCGCGCATTGTCGCGACGTTGATCTTCCGCAATGTTGATAGCGATGCGCATCAAATACGCGGACGGGTAGCTGATGGCCTCGGGCGCATTCATCCGTTCGACCCGCAAATACGTTTCATGCAGCGCGTCATTGGCCAGGTCTTCCGAGCCCAGGCGGCGCTGCAGGTGGCGGCGAAACTGTCCGTAGCGTTCCAGGAACAGCTTGCGCAAGGTGGTTTTGAGCAATTCCGGCATGCTCAGGGCACCCCGGCCAGCAGGTAGGGTGCGCAATCGGCATCCGGATCGGGCCGCGGCGTCAATAAAATCGTCAGCGGCTGCGGCAAGCCCGCCGGCGGCGCGCCATCCATCAGCAGGCTGCGCAGGCGCTGCAGCACGGCGCGGTCGCGCTGTTCCACGCCGCTCGGTTCCAGCACGTGCACGGCGCGCACCTTGCCCCGTTCATCGAGCCACAGCTGGAAAGCCAGGCGGTAGCGGCCGAAGGCATCCGGATGCAAGCGGCACAGGGCGCGCGTGAGCGAGCGCTGCAGGATGGCCGCATAGCCTTGCAACGGTAGCGCGGCAGGGGCGGCCTCGGCCGGCACGGGCGCCGGCGCCACGGGGGCGTCGGCCAGCGCCAGCAAGGTAAACGCGTTGCTGCCGCTGAAGCGCGCGCCCAGCTGCGTGCCTGCCAGCAAGCGCTGCAGCGCCTCGGCCGGCGTGTAGTCGCCGCGCACGGGCGCGGCCACGCGCCCCGCCGCCAGCTGGCTGCTGACGAGCACGGAATACCCGGTCACTTCGCCAAACGCCACCAGGGCCGCATCGAGCGGCTGGGCGGGCAAGTCGAAGCGCAGGGTAGAGTGCGCGCTGGCGTCAGCACCGTCCGCACCCGCAGCCGGCCGCACGAATGTCATCAATGTCATGAATGTCATCAGCAAGCAGGCAGACAGGGCATTGCCCGTTGCGGCGCGGCGGTGGCTTAGTGTCATTTTCCTGGGGAATCAACGAAAAATCCTGCTCATGAAGTGTCTTGACTGCAATGTTGTCTGCAGAATGGCAAGATGGTAGCTTCATAAAATGACAACTGCATGACATGGCGTCGGCCCGCATGCCGGCCTGTGTCATCGCCGCGACATATGATCTTGCTATGCTGAACGCCTGATCCACCACTCCGGGAGCCGCCATGGCACGCCTGTCATCACTATTGCTGTTGGCCTGCGCCGCCCTGCCCGCACAGGCTGACGAGCACACCGTCGTCGTGAAGGCGGCCGCGCCCGAGAAGGGTTGCGTGGAAGTGGAAGTGCATGGCAAGCGCGCGCAATCGATGTCTTGCTTGAATGAAAAATTATTGCCGAATAGCAACACCGTAAACCGGCAGCCGCCCGCCCTGTCCGGCGCGGAAGCGATCGTGCAGCGCCCGTCGAACCAGCTGGGCCTGTACAACCGCGCCGCCCTCGAACACCGCATGGGCAATGCCTTTGGCAAATCCGTCACGCCGCAGCGCCCGCCGCCGGCGCCGCCCGCCAGCCCGCTGCTGCCAGCCCGTTGACGCTTTTGTCAACGCACAGTCCATTTGCGCTGTCAAGATTGCGCAATCGCGCCGATTGCGTATCATTCCAGGCTTGATCGCTCTGGAAACAACCATGCTGCCCACTATCGAACAACGTCTTGCCCTTGAACTTGCCGCCAAACCGGTGCAGGTTGCCGCCGCCATCGAACTGCTCGACGAAGGCGCCACCGTGCCCTTCATCGCCCGTTACCGCAAGGAAGCGACCGGCGGCCTCGACGATATCCAGCTGCGCCTGCTCGAAGAGCGCCTGCGCTACCTGCGCGAGCTGGAAGAGCGGCGCGCCGCCATCGTGGCGTCGATCACGGAACAGAACAAGATGACGCCCGAGCTGCTGGACGCCGTCATGCACGCGGAAGACAAGACGCGCCTGGAAGACTTGTATCTGCCCTACAAGCAAAAGCGCCGCACGAAGGCGCAGATCGCCATCGAAGCGGGCTTGATGCCGCTGGCCGACGGCTTGCTGGAGAACCCGGAACTGACGCCGGAAATGGAAGCGGGCAAGTTCCTGCGCGAAGCGTTCACGAGTGCCGACGGCAACAACCCGGGCGTGGCGGACACCAAGGCGGCCCTCGACGGCGCGCGCCAGATCCTGATGGAGCGCTTCGCCGAAGACGCGACCCTGCTGCAAACCTTGCGCGAATACGTGCAGGAACACGGCATCGTCGAATCGAAAGTGGTGGAAGGCAAGCAGGACGAAGGCGAAAAATTCGCCGATTATTTCGACTACTCGGAAACCATTTCCACAGTGCCATCACACCGCGCGCTGGCGCTGCTGCGCGGCCGCCGCGAAGGCATCCTCGACGTCACCCTGCGCCTGGACACGGAAGCGGAAAAACCGAAATGGGATGCGCCGCACAACCCGTGCGAAGGCCGCATCGCCGCCCGCTTCGGCATCAAGCAGCAAGGCCGCCCGGCCGACAAGTGGCTGGCGGATACGGCGCGCTGGACCTGGCGCGTGAAAAGCTTCATGCACCTGGAAACGGAACTGATGGGCGCGCTGCGCGAACGCTCGGAACTCGACGCGATCAACGTCTTCGCCACCAATCTGAAGGCGCTGCTGCTGGCCGCGCCGGCCGGCCAGCGCGCCACCATGGGCCTGGACCCTGGCCTGCGCACGGGCGTCAAGGTCGCCGTGGTCGATGCCACCGGTAAAGTGGTCGACACGGCCGTGATCTACCCGCACCAGCCGAAGAACGACTGGGATGGTTCGCTGCATACCTTGGGCCGCCTGGCCGCCAAGCACAATGTGTCCCTGATTTCGATCGGCAACGGCACCGCCTCGCGCGAAACGGACAAGCTGGCGCAGGATTTGATCAAGCAGCATCCGGAAGCGAAGATGACGAAGATCGTCGTCTCGGAAGCGGGCGCGTCGGTGTATTCGGCGTCCGAGTTCGCCTCGAAAGAGTTGCCGGACATGGATGTGTCGCTGCGCGGCGCCGTCTCGATTGCGCGCCGCCTGCAAGACCCGCTGGCCGAACTGGTCAAGATTGACCCGAAATCGATCGGTGTGGGCCAGTACCAGCATGACGTGAGTCAAAGCCAGCTGGCCCGTTCGCTCGATGCCGTGGTGGAAGATTGCGTGAACGCCGTCGGCGTGGACGTGAACACGGCGTCGGCGCCGCTGCTGGCGCGCGTCTCCGGCCTGTCGGCCAGCGTGGCGCAAAGCATCGTCACCTACCGCGACATGAAGGGCGCATTCACCTCGCGCGCGGCCTTGAAAGCCGTGCCGCGCCTGGGCGACAAGACGTATGAACAGGCAGCGGGCTTCCTGCGCGTGATGGGCGGAGAAAATCCGCTGGACGCGTCCGCCGTCCACCCGGAATCGTACCCGCTGGTGGAAAAAATCCTGGCCGATATCAAGAAGGATATCAAGGCCGTCATCGGCGAAACGGCCCTGCTGAAAACCCTCAGCCCGGCAAAATACGCGGATGAAACCTTCGGCGTGCCGACCATTTCCGATATCTTGAAGGAACTGGAAAAGCCGGGCCGCGACCCGCGTCCGGAATTTACGACGGCCACCTTCAAGGAAGGCGTGGAAGAAATCCGCGACTTGCGTCCGGACATGATCCTCGAGGGCGTGGTCACCAACGTGGCCGCCTTTGGCGCCTTCGTCGACATCGGCGTGCACCAGGATGGCCTCGTGCACATCTCGGCCCTGTCGAACACGTTTGTGAAAGACCCGCACACGGTGGTCAAGGCGGGCCAGGTCGTGCGCGTCAAAGTGCTGGAAGTCGACGAGAAGCGCAAGCGCATCGCGCTGACCATGCGTTTGACGGATAGCGCGCCGCAGGCGGGCAGCAAGCCGGAGCAACGTGGCGACCGCAACGACCGCCGCAGCATGGCGCAGCACCAGTCGCAGTCGCGCAACGCGCCCGAACCGGCCGGCAGCATGGCCGCCGCGTTCGCCAAGCTGCGCGGCTAAGCCCATGGCCGCCGGGCATGACCTTGTCATCCTGGCGATGGACGCCGCCAGCCCGGATGCGCAGCTGCTGCTCGATGAATTGTCGGACGCGCTGCTGCGCATCAATGGCGACAGCGGCCGTTCTTCCTTCGATGCCGAAGCAGCCACGCCGCGCGGCGGCTTTTATATTGCCCGCGATGCCGCCGGCACACTGCTGGGCTGCGCGGCCCTGCGCCCGCTGGGCGGGCCGGACAGCGCCACGGCAGAACTCAAGCGCATGTATGCGCGCCCCGGCCAAGGTGGCCTGGGCGTAGGCGCGGCCCTGCTGGCCCATATGGAAGCGCAGGCGCGCCGGCATGGCTACCAGGCCGTGTACCTGTCCACCCGCGTGGCGAATGCCCGCGCCGTGGCGTTTTATGCCCGGCACGGCTATGCACCCGTCATTGCCTGGGGCAAATACGTGGGCGCGGCACAATCGGTGTGCCTGGGCAAGACCTTATAAGCCTCAACGTGGCTGACTTGCCCGATTTATGACTTGAGCGCATACCCGTGCCGGCGTTTTCTTATAAAATGACGGCATCTATTTATTTACCCATCAGAGGCAGCTATGAGCGACGTACAAACCTGGATCAAAGAAACCGTGACGAGCACGCCAGTCGTGTTGTTCATGAAGGGCACGGCCCAGTTCCCGCAGTGCGGCTTTTCCGGCCGCGCCATCCAGATCCTGAAAGCATGCGGCGTAGAAAACATCGCTACCGTCAACGTGCTGGATGACCCGGAAGTGCGCCAGGGCATCAAGGATTACTCGAACTGGCCAACCATTCCGCAGCTGTATGTCAAAGGCGAGTTCATCGGTGGTTCCGATATCATGAATGAAATGTTTGAATCGGGCGAGCTGAAGTCCCTGCTTGATGCCTGATAGCCAACAGCAGCGGCCGCGCCGTATCGTCGTGGCCATCACGGGCGCCACGGGCGCCGTGTATGGCTTGCGGCTGCTGCAATTACTCGGCGCCATCCCCGGCGTCGAGACGCATCTGGTCCTGTCCGATGCCGCTGTTTTGACCCTGCACCAGGAAACGGGCGTGGGGCGCAAGGATATCGAAGCGCAGGCGCACGTCGTGCACAAGCTGCGCGACATCGGCGCGAGCATCGCCAGCGGTTCGTTTCAATCGGATGGCATGGTCGTCGCGCCGTGCTCGATGAAGACCCTGGCGGCCGTGGCGCATGGCTTGTCGGATAATTTGATCACGCGGGCAGCCGATGTGGTGCTCAAGGAGCGCCGCCGCCTGATTTTGATGGTGCGCGAAACGCCGTTCAACCTGGCGCACCTGCGCAATATGACGGCCGTGACGGAAATGGGCGGCATCATCTTCCCTCCCTTGCCCAGCTTTTATCACCACCCGCAAAGCATTGCGGAGATGGTCGACCATACGGTGGCGCGCGTCATCGACCTGCTCGGCATCGAGCACGCCCTGGCACCACGGTGGAATGGCCTTAAAGCGTCAGAAACCTGACATCACCAACGCAATCAACTTATAAACGGGGAAACCCCTGCCAAGTCACGATGCCTGACAAAAGCGTAGCGAGCGGCAGTGAGGCTCGGCGCCCCCTTGTGGCCGAGAAGCGCAACCGTACTTTAGTACGGGGGCGCCGAGCCGGTGAGCATCGCCGGCCGCAAAGCGCGACGCGCAGCAGCTTTGGTCAGGCATCCTTCACCTCTTGTCGAACTGATGAGCACTGGCCTGCTTCAAATCCCTGGCTTCTTCAACCATCCTGCGGTGGGCGATCCGTTTGCGCATCACTTCCGCATGTTGCGCGGCAGTCATGGGGGGCACGGTCATCAAGTCCTTCAGCTGCGCGGTATTGCTGTAGTTACTTTTCATAAGACGGCTCAAATGCTCGGCTCCGTAGTGGATGAACTGGCTGCTTCTGATGTGATTATGCGCTGGTATTGGCCGCTGCGCCGCTGCGTGCGGGATTATTGTCAAATAATTCCGCTGCAGCGCAACATGCGAGGTCTTATTGTGCGACAAAATCATGTCTCCAGTATGACGTGGCGCAAATAAAAGGACAGGAAGAGCGCCGCCAGCGAAAGACGGACGGCGCCGGCCGGGGATGGCCTGAATGCTTACTTTTGGTAGTTGACTCTGACCAGCATGCGAATAAATTCTCGCGCGATTTGACGATGATGTTCATCTAATCTTTGCAAATCGGCAATTAATTTCACATCGGCGGACTCAAACCGCGACAAAGCGCTGCCCGCTTCGCCATTCGGCGTGGCGCTTTCCGGGCCGCCAAAACGCAACCATTCCGCCGGAACGCCCAACCATTGGGCAATCATGCGCAATTTCTCTTGCGTCGGAATTGCTTCACCTACTAACCATTTCCTAGCTGCATGCACGGTAATCGGGCGCCCGTCGAAACGGATATTGAATTCCCGGGCCAGTCTGGTCGGGCTGTCGGGAGAATAATGGGCGTTTTTGAGAGCCAACTGAAGTCGCTGGCTGAAGCTTTCGCGTTCGTTAGAAGAATTCATAGGTGTACTATTTCATGTTGTAACATGAAAGTCAGTTTCTTGAATGACCATACAGATTGTTACATTTGAAAAGAGTATCAATTAACAATTAACACTCCGGCCGGGCTTTCCGGGTAGAAAAGTGGGCCGAATTTTCTCTTGTGATTCTGTGTGGCTTCGGGTCAAATTCGCGGCTGGCCTTGATTTTCGCACTGCAGCACGATTCAAAGCCTCGGTTTGGCATTACAACGTACGGTATCGGATAATGCCCTCCTCTACCGATGTACGCAATGCCCATGTCATACAATTTCTTGTAGACAAAGTTTTCAGAAGGGCCATTTTGTTTCCAACATGGAAACGATTAGAACAACGTGCTCAGAGTGAAACGTTGTTTTTTGATCGTGCCGGCTGGAAAGAATCTGCGCCCGAAAAATTTTACTGCCATCGCAGCGAAAAGAATGTCGCTGTTATGCCAGGAAAGCTCTTTTTGGTGTCATCTTGGCCACCAACTCTCGATCTTAAGCGCGTTTGCGCCAGAAGAATCAATTTATTTTCAGTAACTGTTGCCTTATTCGCCAAATTCCCCCTGTCCACGCCTATCTTTGTTGCAGCACGGGCAGGGCACGCTACAATAGTATTGACGTTGACGTAAACGGCACTTTGCCATCCATTACCCTGCAGCATCCATCCAGCGACCGACCACCCATGCAACCGACACCGCCCGCCCCCATGACGACCTATACCATTACCGAACTGGCGCGGGAATTCGACATCACGGCGCGCGCCATCCGTTTCTATGAAGACCAGGGCTTGCTCAGTCCGAAACGCGAAGGCGCGGGCGGGCGCAGCCGCGTCTACACGCCGCGCGACCGCACCCGCCTGAAACTGACCCTGCGCGGCAAGCGCCTGGGCCTGGCGCTGTCGGAGATCAAGAGCCTGGTCGACATGTACGAGTCGCCGAAGGACACGCGCGCGCAGATGGACCGCTTCCTGGGCGTGCTGGCGCAGCACCGGCAGACGCTGGAACAGCAGCGCATTGATATCGAAATGGCGCTGGCGGAAATCAGCGCGCATGAAGACGCTTGCGCGCGCATGCTGGCGGACTTGAACCTGGATACGGCGCAAACCAACTAAAGACGCAGGCAGGGGACAGTTGCCGCGCGCAGCGCTTTACGCGTATTACTTTACGTTTACGTAAACGTCACAACTGAGTATCATAGCTTCACTGACCCGGCATCCATGACCGCCACACTTATAACGACGAGGACGACATGCTCCATCTCCCAGGCTTGACCTTTGACCACGGCGAAGACATCGCCTCGCTGCGCGAAGCGATCCAACAATTTGCCGCCGCCGAAATCGCGCCGCGCGCGGCCGAGATCGACCGCACCGACCAGTTCCCCATGGACCTGTGGCGCAAGATGGGCGACATGGGCTTGCTCGGCATCACCGTCAGCGAAGAATACGGCGGCGCCGGCATGGGTTACCTGGCGCACATCATCGCCATGGAAGAGATCTCGCGCGCCTCGGCTTCCGTCGGCCTGTCCTACGGCGCCCACTCGAACCTGTGCGTCAACCAGATCAAGCGCAACGGCACGGCCGAACAAAAGGCCAAGTACCTGCCGAAGCTGATCACGGGCGAGCACATCGGAGCGCTGGCCATGTCGGAACCGAACGCGGGCTCGGACGTCGTCAGCATGAAACTGCGCGCCGACTTCAAGGGCGACCGCTGGGTCTTGAACGGCACCAAGATGTGGATCACCAACGGCCCCGACGCGGACGTGCTGGTGGTGTACGCGAAAAACGACCTGGAAGCGGGTCCGCGCGGCATGACGGCTTTCCTGATCGAAAAGAATTTCAAGGGTTTCTCCATCGCGCAAAAGCTCGACAAGCTGGGCATGCGCGGCTCGCACACGGGCGAACTGGTGTTCCAGGATTGCGAAGTGCCGGCCGAAAACGTGCTGGGCGGCCTGGGCAAGGGCGTCAACGTGCTGATGTCGGGCCTCGACTTCGAACGCACCGTGCTGTCCGGCGGCCCGCTGGGCATCATGCAGGCTTGCATGGACCTGGTCGTGCCTTACGTGCATGACCGTAAGCAATTCGGCCAGCCCATCGGCGAATTCCAGTTGATGCAAGGTAAGCTGGCCGATATGTATTCGACCATGATGGCGTGCAAGGCCTATGTGTACGCCGTCGGCCAGGCGTGCGACCGCGCCACCACGCCGGAAGCCGTGCGCCAGTTGCGCAAGGATGCGGCCGGCGCCATTCTGTATAGTGCGGAAAAGGCGACGTGGATGGCAGGCGAAGCGATCCAGGCCCTGGGCGGCAACGGCTACATCAACGAATTCCCGGCCGGCCGCCTGTGGCGCGATGCCAAGCTGTACGAAATCGGCGCCGGAACCAGCGAAATCCGCCGCATGCTGATAGGCCGCGAACTGTTTGCGGAAACCAAGTAAGCACGGGCGCGCGGCTATCGACTGGGTGAAGAGCTATTTATGCGAGCACAGCTATGACGCACATTGCCTTCCCCAAATTGCTCTCTTCCCAGATTGCATTCGATATCGCGCGCACCATCCGCGACGGCTTCGACAAGCATTACCGCCTGTTCCGCGAAACCAGCCAGCAAGCCAAGCAGTATTTCGAGCAAGGCGCCTGGGCCGCGGCACAGACGGCGGCCCGCGAACGCATCGATTTTTATGACAAGCGCGTGCAGGAATGCGTGCAGATGCTCGAAGATGAGTACGAAGAGTCGGAGTTGAGCGATGAAGTGTGGCGCGAACTCAAGCTGCACTACATCGGCATGCTGACGGAACACAAGCAACCGGAATTGGCGGAAACCTTCTTCAATTCCGTCTGCTGCAACATCCTGCACCGCACGTATTTCAATAACGACTATATTTTCGTGCGTCCCGTCGTGTCCACGGAATACATCGAAACGCAAGACCCGGTCCCCACCTACCGCGTGTATTACCCGGGCAAGGACGGCTTGCGCCACACCCTGACGCGCATGCTGACGCACTTCCAGCTGGATTGCGCATTTGCCAACCTGGAGCGTGACGTGGCCCAGGTGGAAGCGCGGCTGCAGCAGCTGTTCGGCGGCGACCGGATCGAACCGAACCACCAGCTCCAGGTCTTGACCAGTTTGTTCTACCGCAACAAGGGCGCCTATCTGGTCGGCAAGGGCATCAACGGCAACCGCGAATACCCGTTTGTTGTGCCGATCCTGCACAACCGTCACGGCAAGCTGGTGCTCGACACGGTGCTGTTCGAGCAGCAGCAGATCGCCGTGCTGTTTTCATTTACGCGCGCGTATTTCCTGGTCGATATGGAAGTGCCGTCGGCGTACGTGCAATTTCTCCGAAGTTTGCTCCCGCGCAAGCCGCGCAGTGAGATTTATACGATACTGGGCTTGCAAAAACAGGGAAAGACGCTGTTTTACCGCGACTACCTGCAGCACTTGAAACACTCGTCGGACCACTTCGAAAGCGCGCCCGGCATCCGCGGCCTGGTGATGCTCGTGTTTGCCCTGCCGTCGTTTCCGTATGTCTTCAAGGTGATCAAGGATTTTTTCCCGCCGCCCAAGGAAACCACGCGCGCGCAAGTCCAGCAAAAATACTTGCTGGTGAAACACCACGACCGGGTGGGCCGCATGGCCGACACGCTCGAGTATTCCAACGTGGCCTTTCCCCGCGCCCGTTTTGCCGAGGAATTGCTGGCCGAGCTGAAACAGTTTGCCCCCTCGCTGATCGAAGAAGACCACGAGCAGATCATCATCCGCCACCTGTACATCGAGCGGCGCATGGTGCCGCTGAACATGTGGCTGAGCAATGCCGAGAAGGAAGGCCGCGACGACCTGGTCGAACACGCCATCGTCGAGTACGGCAACGCCATCAAGGAATTGGTGGCGGCAAATATCTTTCCGGGCGACATGCTGTATAAAAACTTTGGCGTCACGCGTCATCAACGTGTCGTTTTTTACGATTACGATGAAATCGAGTACATCACCGATTGCCAGTTCCGCGTCATTCCCCAGGCGCGCACGGAGGAAGAAGAAATGTCGGCCGAACCTTGGTATCCCATCGGCAAGCACGATGTGTTTCCCGAACAATTCGGCACCTTCCTGCTGGGGAATCCCCGCATCCGCAGCTATTTCATGCAGCACCATGCCGACCTGCTGACGGCGCAATATTGGCAGGCGCGCAAGCAGCGCATCGAAGACGGCCATATCGAGGACGTCTTCCCGTATCCGCAGCACCTGCGTTTTTGTATGCAGTCACCTTCCCTACCCTCAACCGGAGATCCAACATGAATGATCCAGTCGTAATCGTCGGTGCCGCGCGCACCCCCATGGGCGCCTTCCAGGGCGACTTTGCCAACGTCACCGCCAGCGACCTGGGCGCCGTCGCCATCCGCGCCGCCGTGGAACGGGCCGGCGTGGCGCCGGATGCCGTGGAACACGTGTTTTTCGGCAATTGCCTGATGGCTGGCCAGGGCCAGGCGCCCGCGCGCCAAGCCTTGCGCAAGGCCGGCTTGCCCGATTCCACGGGCGCCGTGACCCTGTCGAAAATGTGCGGCTCGGCCATGCAGACGACCATGTTCGCGCATGATACCTTGCTCGCCGGCAGCGCCGACGTGGTGGTGGCGGGCGGCATGGAATCGATGACCAACGCCCCCTACCTGGTGCCGAAGGCGCGCGGCGGCTACCGCATCGGCCACGGCATGATCTATGACCACATGATGATGGATGGCCTGGAAGACGCCTACAGCCGCGATGAAAAGGGCAATGCCCGCTCGATGGGCACGTTCGCCGAAGAGTGCGCCAGCCAATACAGCTTCACGCGCGAAGCGCAGGATGCGTTTGCCATCGAATCCGTGAAGCGCGCGCAAGCGGCCACCAAGGATGGAAGTTTCGAGTGGGAAATCGTGCCCGTGACCGTTTCCGGCCGCGGCGGCGACACCATCGTCAGCATCGATGAAGGCCCGCAAAAGGCCCGCCTGGAAAAAATCCCGACGTTAAAAGCCGCTTTCAAGAAGGATGGCACCATCACGGCCGCTTCGTCTTCGTCGATCAACGATGGCGCGGCAGCCCTGGTGCTGATGCGCGAATCGACGGCGAAAAAGCTCGGCTGCACCGTCATCGCGAGAATTCACGGCCACGCCACGCACGCGCAGGCGCCGAACGAATTCACTACGGCTCCCATCGGCGCGGTGAAAAAACTGTACGCCAAGACGGGCTGGAGCAGCAGCAATGTCGACTTGTTCGAGATCAATGAAGCATTCGCGGCCGTGCCGATGGCCGCCATGCACGACCTCGACATTCCACACAGCAAGATCAACATCCACGGCGGCGCGTGCGCGCTGGGCCACCCGATCGGCGCCTCGGGCGCGCGCATCATCGTCACCCTGCTGGGCGCCCTGAAAAAAACCGGCGGCAAGCGCGGCGTGGCGGCCCTGTGCATCGGCGGCGGCGAAGCGACGGCGATGGCGATCGAACTGGTATAAGCTCTTCCTGAGCACGGGCGCGCACCGCAGTTCACGGTGCGCGCCCTTTCATTTTATTTTCAGGGAGAAAACATATGCCTACCGCATTGATCATCGGCGCCTCGCGCGGCATCGGCCACGAAATCGTCCGTCAATACCGCCACGATGGCTGGCGTGTCATCGCCACGGCGCGCACGCAAGACGCTTGCGAAGCCCTGCGGCAACTGGGCGCGGAAACGCACCAGCTCGACGTGACGGACGTGGAAGGCTGTGCCGGCCTGGGCTGGAAGCTCGACGATGAAAAGCTCGACGTGGCCATCCTCAATGCGGGCGTGTACGGCCCCCGCCACGACGGTTTCCCCGCGCAAGCCGATTTCGACCTTGTCATGCACACCAACGTGCTGGCGGCCATGCGGCTGCTGCCGATCCTGGCGCCGCTGGTGGCCAACGCCAAGGGCAAGCTGGCCGTGCTGTCCTCGCACATGGGCTCCCTGAGTGAGCGGGGCAATCCCAGCGGTTCGCTGTACCGCGCCAGCAAGGCGGCCCTGAATTCCGTGCTGATCGATACTAGCCTCGTGCATGGCCCGCAAGGCGTCAGCTGCGTCGCCTTCCACCCGGGCTGGGTACGCACGGACATGGGCGGCGCCGGCGCCGATATTTCACCGGAAGAAAGTGCTGCCGGCATCCGCGCCACCCTGGCCAGCCTGCCAGCCACGGACAAGGCCGTATTCCGCAACTACGATGGCAAGCCCATCGGTTGGTAACTCCCTGAATCCACTATAAAAATATACGAGACGACGTCCCATGATACTCAATGAAGAACAATCGATGATCCAGGAAGCGCTGCGCAGTTTTTCGCGCGAGCGCCTGGCGCCCAACGCGGCCCGCTGGGACAAGGAACATCATTTCCCCAAGGAAGAATTGCAGGAACTGGCCGCGCTGGGCGCCTTTGGCGTGGCCGTGCCGGAAGCGCTCGGTGGCGCCGGCCTCGACTACGTGTCCTTGGCCCTGGTGCTGGAAGAAATCGCCGCCGGCGATGGCGGCACGTCGACCATCATTTCCGTCAACAATTGCCCCGTGTGCAGCATCGCCATGATGTACGCCAACGATGCGCAAAAGGAACAATGGCTGCGTCCGCTGGCGCAAGGGACCATGCTGGGTGCGTTTTGCCTGACGGAACCACACACGGGCAGCGACGCGTCGGCCCTGCGCACCACGGCCACGCGCGACGGCAATGACTACGTGATCAACGGCACGAAGCAGTTCATTACCAGCGGCAAGTATGCGGACGTGGCCATCGTCATGGCCGTCACCGACAAGGCGGCCGGCAAGCGCGGCATCAGCGCCTTCTGGGTACCGACGAACACGCCTGGCTACATCGTGGCGGGACTGGAACAGAAGATGGGCCAGCATTCGTCGGACACGGCGCAAATCCTGTTCGAGAATTGCCGCATCCCGGCGGAAAATCTGATCGGCGAAGAAGGACAAGGCTACAAGATCGCCCTGTCCGGCCTGGAAGGCGGACGCATCGGCATCGCCTCGCAAGCCGTGGGCATGGCGCGCGCCGCGTACGAAGCGGCCTTGAACTATGCGCGCGAGCGCGAGAGCTTCGGCAAGCCCATCTATGAACACCAGGCCGTGCAATTCCGCCTGGCCGACATGGCCACGCAGATCGAAGCGGCGCGCCAGCTGATACGCCACGCGGCAGCCATGAAGGATGCGGGCCTGCCCTGCCTGAAGGAAGCGGCCATGGCCAAGCTGTTTGCGTCGGAAATGGCGGAAAAAGTGTGCTCGGACGCCATCCAGGTGCACGGCGGCTACGGTTATGTGTCCGACTTCCCCGTCGAGCGCATCTACCGCGACGTGCGCGTGTGCCAGATTTATGAGGGGACCAGCGATATTCAGAAGATACTCATCGCCAGAGCTTTGTAAACCCGAGGCAGATGCCGGGGTCGTACCCTGCAGGGTACGCCCCCGGGGTTACGCCCTTGGGTTTTCAATGGACGAAAAAAAGCCCGCTAAAACGCGGGCTTGTTCCAATGTATTACCAATGCTTTAATCGTGTCATGGACGCCAGTGCTATCTGCAAAGTGCCTCCTGATTTTCGGACTCCCATGCTATCTGCATGGTGACTCCAAGGTGTAAATCGACCATCGTATCCGGAATTACAAAATCCATTTCTTCGCACTGTCACGCCATCGACATTACACCTGTCGGTCGCCGCGCTGAAACTGGATGGTGAGATAATTTGTTGCCAAATCTCAATCACTGAACGGAGTATAGCACAGCTTTTTGTGCGGTGCAACAACGAATTGAAGCCATACTTTAAATCAAGTCCTTAGCGCCAGCGGCTTGTCTTCTTCGCCGCCGCGGGCCACCCTTTCGTACTCGGAAATCACTTGCGCGCCCAGCAGCAGCAAGGTGGCGCCGATTTCCAGGCTGAACATGACGACGATGGCCGTCGTCATCGAGCCATACACGATATTCACCTGCGACAAGGTGGAAAAATACCAGACCAGCACGTGGCGGGCGATTTCCCACAGCAGGGCCGCCGTCACGCCGCCGATCAGCGCATGCGTGATCGACAAGCGTCCCACCGGCATGACCAGGTAGATCGAACTCAGTACGAGGATTTCGCCCGCCAGCCCCAGCAGATACAGCAGTACGCCGGACACGCCTTCCAGGCCCCAGTCGTGGCGCAAAAAGCGCACGCTTTCCTCGCTCATCACCTGCAAGCTGCCCGCCACCAGGGTGATCAGCAAGATGCCCACGCCCAGGCACAAGATGTAGCAGTACGGCAGCACGGCGGAAATGAGGAAATGGCGGCGGCGGATGGCCACGCGGTGAATGAAAATCACGCTCATGGCGTTTTCCAGCACGGTAAACGCCAGCGAACTGAAAAACAGCATGGTCAGCAGCAAGAGCCAGCCGATCACGCCACGGTTATTGAGGAAATGCGCGATCTCGCCCACGATGGCCTTCGATTGCCCCGGCACCAGCCATTCCAGGTAATGGCCGATTGTCTGCAGCAATTCGTCCTGCGCGATCACGTGCGACAGGGCCACCACCACCAGCATCAGCAAAGGTACGATGGACAGCAGCGAGTAATACGCGACGGCGCCCGCCAGCAGCAAGCCCTGGTTGGCGCGGAAACCCTTCAGCACCTGCAGCACGAAGGCCAGCGGGTGGCTCAAAATGTAGGCGCTGGCGCGGCGGTTGATCATGAGCAAACCGTTCAAGGATGTCGGCATGGCCCAATGCCTTGCCGCACACCCCCCTAGCATACTGACTATCCCCGTACTGTGCCGTGCGCGAACGAACAGACTAGCTCACGGCGGCTTCCAGCAAGGTCAAGGTTTGCCGGTCCGCATCCAGGGTGGCGAGGATGCCCATCGGTATCGTGAACTGGTGGCGGATGTGGCCAAACGAGTAGCCGCTGACGGCCGGTACGCGCAAGGGCTGCAAATGCTGGTCCAGGGTGGCATCGAGGGTCAGCGCCGTGTCGCCCTCGGCCGCCTCGCAATGCTCGAAGATGCCCAGCATCAATGCCGCCGCCTTGTTGAAGCCCACGGACAGGTCGAGCTGGCACAGCATGCGGTCGATGCGGTACGGCACTTCATTGATTTCTTCGAGGAAAAGGATGTGTTCACGGAAATCGGCCGCATACGGCGTGCCGGCCAGCGCGCTGACCATGCACAGGTTGCCGCCCGTCAAGCGTCCCGTCGCCTGGCCGCCGTGCACGGTGCGGATGGCGAAGTTCGGCTGCGTCTGCGCGCGGCGGTGGTTATCCAATGCCATCGGGATCGTGTAACTGTCTTGCGGCGTCATCAGCACATTGCGCAGCTGCGTCACCGTGTAGTCGGAAAACGTCGATGACGCCACCGGGCCGTGGAACGTCACCAGGCCCGTCTGGCTGGCGATGGCCAGGTGCAGGGCCGTGATGTCGGAATAGCCGATCAGCACTTTCGGGTTGCGCTGGATCAAGGCGTAGTCGAGCAGCGCCAGCAGCGAAATGCAGCCGGAGCCGCCGCGGATGGCCCAGATCGCCTTGACCTCGGGATCGGCGAACGCGGCGTGCAAGTCGTCCAGGCGCTGCTGCACCGTGCCCGCATAGTTGCCGTGCACGGCGCGGATGTTGCTGCCCAAACTGGCACGCAGTCCCAGCGATTCGATATTGCGCTGGGCCTTGGCGATGGACTCCTCATCCGTAAAGCCGCCCGGTGCGATGATGGCCACCAGGTCGCCGTCGCGCAGGCGCGCCGGTTTGATCAATGCGTGTTGCTGTTGCATGCGTTTTCCCTTCCCTTGCGCGGCCGCCGCCCATGCCGGTGTGCCTGCCGCCCCGAGGGTGGCGGCCAGCAGGCCGCCGAAGCGGCGCCGGCTGAGATTGGTCTGACTGGACATGCGGCCCTTTCCTGGAATAAAAAACGGCGACGCCAGGCGCCGCCGCACGAGGTTAGCATGCCGGCGGGATCGCCGCCGGCATGGCTGCCTTACATGAACTTGTACTTCAGCTGGAACGACAGCGAACGGCCGCGCGGGTCGGCCACGCGCGGATCCCAGCCGGCGCCCACCACTTCATCCACGTTGTGCGCGGTGAAAGGCGGATCGCGGTCGAACAGGTTCTGGATGCCCACGGTGATGGTGGTATTCTTGAAGCCCGTGTACGTGCCCGACAAGTTATACGTCGTGTAGCTGGACACGTCGGACTTGAAGCCCGGCGGCGGCGCCCCCTTGCCATTATTCGGCACCTGATCCTTGTAGCCGGAAGCAAAACTCTGGATCAGCAAGCCGCTCCAGTCGCCGTGCGACACGCCGAAACTGGCATTGTGTTTCCAGCGCAGGTACAGATCGCGCGTATAAAACTTGCCGACCAGTTCCTGGTATTCCTGGCCTTGATATTCCGCAAACTTGAAGCTGTCCATATACGTGCCATCCAGGGTCGCCGTCCATTTCGCGTCCCGGATCTTGCCTTCGCCGCGCAAGCCCACGTCGAGGCCGCGCACGCGGCTGCCTGCCGCATTGATCCAGCCCGCCTGCACGTACTCGATGGTGCCGTCCGGATTGCGGTGAATGTACTGGTTCAGCGCCTGGTAATTGGTCAGCACGATTTGCGGCGTGCGGTTCAGGATGCGATCCTTGGTATTGATGGCCCAGTAGTCGAACGAAGCCGAATATCCCTTGAATGGCTCGATGACAAAACCGACGCTGCCCTGCTTCGACGTTTCCGGCTTCAGGTTCGTGTTGCCGCCCGTCTTGTAGTCGAGGCGGTCGATGGCGCAGTACTCGGGCACGCCCGGATGCTTGGCGCAGCCTTCCTGGTCGATCACGCCGTTCGGCAATTCCTGGCTCAGCGAACCGGAATACAGTTGCTGGAAGCTTGGCGCGAGGAAACCCTTGCTGGCCGAACCGCGGAACAGCAGGAAGTCGGTCGGCTGGTAGCGGAAGGCCACTTTCGGATTCGTCGTCGCGCCCACCAGGCTGTAATCGTCGCGGCGGATGGCCAGCTGCATTTCCAGGTCCTTCGTGACCGGCACCAGCAATTCCGCATACACGGCCTTGACGGTACGGCTGGCATCTTTTAATGCGGCATTGCCCGGCGCCAGCAGGATCTGCATGGCGTCGACGTCCTGTCCGAAGCTGTAGCCTTCGCGGCGCAAGTCAAAACCGGCCGCCATCGCCAGCGCCCCGGCCGGCAGCTGGAACAGTTCGCCCGAAACGGAACCGTCGATCTGCGTCAGGGTTGTCTTGCCGTGTTGGAAGTCGCCACGGAACTTGGTCGATTCGATCAATTGCTTGGCCGCGTCCGTCTGGCTCTGGCCGGCGCCCACCCACGGATTGATGATGCCGCTGGCCAGCGCCGCGTACAGCTTGTCCGTATAGGAATAGCCATCCGTCAGCTTGGTCTTGGTGCTGCTTTCGGCGCGCGAAATGCCCGCCTTGTAATCCCACTTGCCGAAGTTGCCCTCGAAGCCCACCAGCACGCGGGCATTGTCGGTCGTGTTTTCCTGCGTGCGGTTGCCCACGTCATTCGCGCGCCATTTGTAGGCAATCGGCTTGGTATTGTCAAACGTGGGGATGTAGGCCGACAGGTCCTGGTAATACGCGCCGCCGACCGGGTACAAATTCTTGTTGGCAACGGTTGCCTGCACCTGCATCGGCGTCAAAATGGCCGTGGCCTTGGTGCGCGAACCGAGCACTTCAACAAACATGCGGTGGTCGGGCGCCAGCTGGAAGGTGCCGCGCGACAACAGATTGGCCCGTTCGACAGGGAATTGCAGCACATAGTCGGCGCCGTAGTCATACGCACACGAATGCGTGGTGCTGCGCGGTGAGGTCACGTCTTTCCACAGTTGCGTCTGGTACTGTGACATGCCGGCGATGCTGTCGCACTTGCCCTGGAAGCTCAGGGGATTGGCTTGCAGATACACCGTCGGGTCGCCAGGCAAGGTGTAACCGCCAATAAACGTCCCTGGTTTTGTCGGATCAGGATTGGGGATTTGCAGTGCCGTGCCCGGCCCCGACATCTGGTTGGCGAATGGCGTGCCCGTGGTATCGGGCGACAGGCCACGCCCCGGCTGGAAGCCGTTGACGAAGGAGCGGTCGCTGCCGTTCAGGCGCTGCGCCTTGTCGACGGTCAGGCTGGCCATGATGTTATAGCGATCGCTTTCCAGCGAGCCCGTGCCGGCCAGCAGCGAGGCGCGGCGCGTGGCGCCGCCGCCTGCCTGCGTGTCGTTGGTGGAAACGGACGCTTCCACGCCGCTGTAATTGGTTTTCAGAATGAAATTGATCACGCCGCCGATGGCGTCCGTGCCGTAGATGGCCGAGGCGCCATCCTTGAGAATTTCCACGCGCGAAATCGCGCCCAGCGGAATGGAGTTCAGGTCGACCGACTTGCCGCTGGCGCCGTGCGTGGCGATGCGGCGGCCGTTCAACAGCACCAGGGTGCTCGACGGTCCCAGGCCGCGCAGCGAGGCGAACGAAGCGCCGCCGCTGACACGGTCGGCATCGGCGCCAAACACGTTATTGCCCGAAGTCATGTTATCGGCGCCCGTGCCATTCGCCGACAGGGTGCGCACCAGTTGCTCGGTCGTCGTGATGCCCTGCTTTTCGATCTGGTCAAACGAGATGACTTGCACCGGCAGCGCGCCTTCCTTGGCGACGCGCTTGATGCTGCTGCCCGTGACTTCGACCCGTTGCATTGCTGGCGCCGCCGCTTCCTGTGCCATCACCGGCCCCACCACCCCCATCAATGCCACCAATTGCGCTAGCTTCTTCAATTTCACGGGTCTCTCCTTTATTTGGGCAATCGAAACTTGAGTTCTCAAGTCAGGCTGTTTTTTTCACGTCGCAGCTGTCTGTCTCGCAGTACATTTTTTTATGACATTTGCGCATGACTTTATTTGTTTTCATTTTCAGAGTAGCGCGATGCATCCGGGCCCAGCCAATGAAAAATGCTTTCCTAACCATAACTTTTTGGAATGAATGCCCTTTTCAGCGACATGGTCACTTGCCTGCGGGGCTAGCCCTGGTTTTATCCACGTCCAGATAGCGCCAGGACGTGAATTCCACGGGGTGGCGCCTGTAGTTTTTTAGCCACGGTTGCTGCAGGTCGGCAGAGATGGGATGCGTCAGCAACACCCACGGCGTATAAGCGTGGATCAGCTGAAACAGGTCGAAGTACAGACTGCGTCGGCGCGGCGTATCGGATAGCAGGCGCGCCTCCTCATAGCGTTTATTGTAATCGGGCAAGTTGAAGCGGGCATAGTTGGCGCGGCCAACGTTGCCGCCGTACAACAATTGCATAAAGTTATCGCCATCGGGGAAGTCGGCGATCCAGTTGGTCTCGAACATCTGCACCTTGCCCAGGCGCGAAGCCTTGATGATTTCCGTCTTCTTGTCGCTTTTAAATTCCACGCGCACGCCGATGGCGTTCAGGTTACGGCGCCACAATTCGTCGCGCAGCCGTCCCACCGTGCTCGGTTCCGTATGCATGGTGAGCAGCAAGGGCGTGCCGTCCGGCTGCGTGCGGAAACCGTCGGCGCCCATCTTGTAGCCGAAGCGGTCCAGCAAGGCGCGCGCCAGCGCGGGATCGTAGCCGACGGGGCTGCGGTAATGCTTGTCGTAGCCGAGCACATTCGGCGGCAGCGGCGACTGCGCCGGCAAGGCCAGTCCTTTTTTGAGCAGCGCGATGTCTTCGCGGCCGTTGTAGCTGAGGGCGATGGCGCGCCGCAGGGCCAGCTTGTCCTTGCTCATGCCGCCCAGCACGGGATCGTCCATGTTCATCCACATGTAATACGTTTGCAACACGGGAAAGCGCGTCAGCTGCAAGCCCTTGGCGGCCAATGCAGGTTTCAGCGCGCCGTTTTCCAGCACCATGTCTGTCATCGATTCCGGCACTTGCTCCAGGTAATCAAATTCGCCCTTCAAAAACCCCAGCATGCGCGATTGATATTCCTCAACGATGCGCACCTCGATGCGCTCGACCAGCGGCAAGCGCTGGCCTTCCAGCGCGGTGGCGATGGCGCGCGCGTCCAGCGGCAAGGCGGCCAGCGCCTTGGCATCCGTATGGAACACGGTGGCACGAAAAGTCGGGTTGGCCTGCAGCACGATCTTGTCGCTGCGCTTCCACTCCTTCACCAGGAACGGCCCCGTGCCCACGGGGTGGTTGCCGATCTGCCCTGCCGCCGGGTACGCTTCAGCCACTTCGCGCGCCACCACGGCTGTCGCCGGCATGGCCAGGTAAAACAGGAAGTTCGGATCGACACCGTTCAGGCGAATGCGCAAGGTGTATTTGTCCAGCGCCTGCAAGCCGGCGATCGGCGTGTCGTAGCTGAATTTGGTTTTCAGGGCCGCATCGCCCACTAGCTTGTCTTCCAGCAAGAACAGCCACGGCGACTTCAGGCTGGGGTCATACAGCCGCGTCAGGCTGTAGACATAATCCTGCGCCGTCACTTCGCGCGGCTGGCCCTTGAAAGCGGGATCTTGTGTGAAGAAGATGCCTGGCTGCAAGTGAAAGGTGTACGTGCGCCCGCCATCTTCCACCGTCGGCATGGCGCGCGCCGTGTTGCCCTGCAGCTGCACGGGGCGCGCCAGGTAGTCATAACGCAAGAGCGGGTCGAAGATGTTTTCCATCAAGTTCAGGCTGGCCAGATCCGACGCCACGGCCGGGTCCAGGCCCGTCTCGCTGGTGCTGAGGAACAAGTGCAAGGTCTTGTTCGCGCGGGCGGTGCTGGCGGACGCAGCCTCGGCGGCGTGGGCCGGTACATTCAACAGCGTCAACAGGGCCAGGCCGGCGGCGCAGGCGGTTTTGCGTAAAAACATCATCAGTGATCCAGTGCAGACAAGGTAACGAACAGCGATTAGCGACAGGCATCCCCCACACTACGCGGGCAAGCTACGGGGCGCCAATGAAAACAGGCTGCCAGCTTATAACTTTTTGGCATGCGATTGCTGCATTCTTTCATCAACTCGTATCGGGCTGCCCCTATACTTTGTTTGCAGACATTTTTTACTCCCGACACACAGAACTGATCGCATATGGCACTTAATTACATCTGGTCCGGCTTTTTCCTCGTTGGCTTCCTGGCCGCAGTGCTGCAGTGGCTGTTTCTCGGCGATACCGATATCTTCAAGCGCATCATCGACGGCACCTTCGAGACGGCGCGCATGGGCGTGATGGATATCGCCCTGCCGCTGGCCGGCGTGATGACCTTGTGGCTCGGCATCATGAACATCGGTGAAAAAGCCGGCATCGTCGGCTGGCTGGCGAAAGTGATCGCGCCCTTCTTTTCGCGCATCTTCCCGGAAATTCCGAAAGACCATCCGGCCACGGGCCACATGGTGATGAATTTCTCGGCCAACCTGCTTGGCCTGGACAATGCGGCCACGCCGTTCGGTTTAAAAGCCATGGAAAGCCTGCAAACCTTGAACCCGAACAAGGAAGAGGCGACGAATGCGCAAATCATGTTCCTGGTGCTGCACACCTCGGGCCTGACCCTGATTCCGCTGGCCATCATGGCGCAGCGCTCCATCCTCGGTGCGGCCGACCCGTCCGACATCTTTATCCCCTGCATGATCGCCACCTACGTCGCCACCATGGTCGGCATCATCACCGTGTCGATCAAGCAACGCATCAACTTGCTTAACAGGGTCGTGCTGGGCTGGATGGGCGGCATGACGAGCGCCATCGTCGCCATGATCTGGTATTTCACGCAATATCTGACGAAACAGGAAATCGAGCTGGTCTCGAAGGTGGTCAGCAACCTGGTGTTGATCAGCGTCATTGCCATTTTCATCATCGGCGCCCTGCGCAAGAAGGTGAACGTGTACGACGCCTTCATCGAAGGAGCGAAAGGCGGCATCCAGACCTCGATCACCGTGATTCCCTACCTGGTCGGCATGCTGGTGGCCATCAGCGTGATCCGCAACGCGGGCGTGTTCAATTTCCTGATGAGCGGCATGAACTGGTTCTTCGCCAACCTGGGCATCAATACGGACTTCGTGCCCGCCCTGCCGACGGCCATGATGAAGCCGCTCAGCGGTTCCGGCTCGAAAGCCATGATGATCGATGCCATGAATACCTACGGCGTCGACTCCTTCGTCGGCCGCCTGGCCTGCGTCTTCCAGGGCTCGGCCGACACCACCTTCTATATCGTGGCCCTGTATTTCGGTTCCGTCGGCATCCGCAAGACGCGCTATGCGATCACGGCCGGCCTGATCGCCGATCTGGCCGGCGTGATCACGGCCGTCTTCGTTGCCTACGTCTTTTTCCACTAAGGAGCACCATGTTACGTCCTGTTCTGATGGCTGCGCTGTTGGCGGGTCTGGGCCTGTCGACCGCCCACGCGCAATTGCCCGAATCCGTCAGCCTGCTGCTGCGCAGCGCGAATATCCCGGAAGACGCCATGGGCGCCATCGTCTTGCGCGGCAACACCACCGTGCTGTCGCATGGGGCCGAACGCAGCATGCAGCCCGCGTCCACCATGAAGCTGGTGACGACGGCCGTGGGCCTGGAGCAGCTCGGTCCCATCTTCCGCGGCCGCACGGAATTGCGTACCAGCGCCGACGTCATCAATGGCGTGCTGAAGGGTGATTTGATCCTGCGCGGCGGCGCCGACACGGATTTCAATGCGGACGTGCTGGCGCACATGCTGCAAACCCTGCGTAATCAGGGCATCGTGAAAATCAAGGGCGATCTGATTCTCGACCGCCAACTGTTCCAGCCGGCCCGGCCCGACATCGGCGCGGCGCCCTTCGACGAGTCGGCCGAGTTCCGCTACAACGTCATCCCCGACGCCTTATTGCTGAACACCAATCTGATCGATATCAACATCAGTGCGACGGAGCGGCAATTGAGCTTCCAGATGCAGCCGCCGCTCGAGAACGTCAGCATCACGAGCGACATGAAACTGGTCAAGGGCAGTTGCGCCCGGTGGGAAGATGGCTGGCGTCCGCCCGAATACCGGCGCGATGCGAGCGGCAAGCTGCAGGTGATACTGCATGGCACCTTCCCGCAAAACTGCAGCAAGGCCACCAGCATCAATGTGCTCGATCGCAACGATTATGCGGACCGCTTGTTCCGCGCCACCTGGAAACGCCTGGGTGGCACGATCACGGGCACCGTGCGCGAAGCGCCGTTTACGGGCTTGCCGCCGACGGCCGAACCGGTCGGCACGCGCATGCTGGCCGACCACGTGGCGCGCGCCTTGCCCGAGGTCTTGCGCGATATCAACAAGACCTCCGACAACACTTTGGCCCGCACCCTGTTCCTGAGCCTCGGCAGTTTGCAGAGCGATGGCTGGCTGGGCAGCCGCCCCGTCGCCATGGCGGCGCCGGAAGATACGGCCAGCCGGGCGCGGCAAGTCATCCAGGAATGGTTCCAGCGGCACCATATCGACACCCAGGGCATGCTGGTCGACAACGGTTCCGGCTTGTCGCGCACGGGACGCATTGCGCCAGCGCAAATGGCCGGCGTCTTGCAGGCGATGCAGCAAAGTCCGTGGGCGCCCGAGTTCCAGTCCAGCCTGCCCATCGTGGCGCTGGACGGCACCATGCGCAAGCGCCTGCTGAATAGCCCGGCCGCCGCGCGGGCCCGCATCAAGACGGGAACGTTAAAAAATGTCGTGGCCATCGCCGGCTATGTGCCCGACGCCAACAACCAGCAATGCGTGGTGGTCGCCATGATCAATAGCGACCTGGTGGGTAACGGCAATGGCCGCGCCGCCGTCGACGCGCTGATCGAGTGGGTGGCCAGGAGCGGCGTCGCGCCGGTGGTCGCCGGCCAATAGACTAGTCCCGTGCCGTGCGTGGTGCGCTGGCAAACGCCAGGCGCAGCACGTAGGCGGCGACGGCACCGATCAGCAAGACGGTCACCAGCGACGCTTCCACGCCGAAGACGCCGCCCGTCAGCATGGCATTGCCCACCAGTTCGCCGCGCAGCAGGCCGTCCGTGGCCGCATGGCCCGATACCGTCGAGGAAAACACCTGGCTGACACAGTAATTCCAGCCGACATGCGTGCCGATGCAAACCCACAGGCGGCGCGTCCGCATGTACAGGGCGGCCTGCAACACGCCATACGCAGCAATCGCAATGATGGCCAGCAGCGAAAAGCCGGCATTGGGCAAATGGGCCAGGGCGAACACCAGCGATGAAATCACGATGGCGGCCTTGCTGCCCAGCGCACGTGCCGTCACGCCGAACAGGATGCCGCGAAACATCATCTCCTCGGCCATGCCGACCAGCACCAGTTCAGCCAGCGGCAACAGCAACATCAAGCTCAGGGCGTTGACGCCGCTAAACTGATATACGCCCAGCGCTGCCAGCACGACAAAGGTGAGAAAGACCAGTCCGGCGCCGAGCAGCAGGCCACGCCCCAGTTCCCCCGCCATGCCCGGCATCGCCAGTTCCGCCGGCTGGCGCTTTTCGATGCGCCGCACGTAGAAACGGTAACCGAACCACACCAGTACCGCCGCCAGCAACTGCGGCCACAGGATGCGGTAAGGCTTTTCCACCAGCTGGGAAGCGAGGCCCATCACCAGCGGCACCGCGGCAAAGGTCAGCACCATGCCCAGCACGATCTGCACCAGGGGATAGGCCATCAGGCGCGCCAGGGGGGATTTCTTCGTTGCCATGCTCAGGGTGTTGTCCATCATCGCTTTCCTCGTCGGTTGTCAGGGTATGGTTGCTACTTGTTTCATACAGCGATAGTAGCAGTATTTATATAAGCACTTATATAAATATCGAGAGATGTTGTATTTTATGCACCCGTGGGGAATGACTGAAAGCGGGAAAAGGATGGCAAGGAATCAGCGGACGAAAAAAAACCCGACCATTGCTGATCGGGTTTTTCTCTTACTGCGAATAACAAGCCTGACGATAACCTACTTTCACACTGGTTGCAGCACTATCATCGGCGCAAAGTTGTTTCACGGTCCTGTTCGGGATGGGAAGGGGTGGGACCAACTTGCTATGGTCATCAGGCATAACTTGTACTGGCGTTTGTCTCCTGTAGGACGACAAAGCCTGAATCGGGAAGAAGCAAAGATTGGGGTAATGAATTGGTGTATCAACACACACGCAACATGTACTTTCTCATCCTCTGTACCTGCTAAGGTTATAGGGACAAGCCGTACGGGCAATTAGTACTGGTTAGCTTAATGCATTACTGCACTTCCACACCCAGCCTATCAACGTCCTGGTCTCGAACGACCCTTCAAAGAGCTCAAGGCTCTGGGAAATCTCATCTCAAGGCAAGTTTCCCGCTTAGATGCTTTCAGCGGTTATCTCTTCCGAACTTAGCTACCCGGCAATGCCACTGGCGTGACAACCGGTACACCAGAGGTTCGTCCACTCCGGTCCTCTCGTACTAGGAGCAGCCCCCTTCAAATTTCCAACGCCCACGGCAGATAGGGACCAAACTGTCTCACGACGTTTTAAACCCAGCTCACGTACCACTTTAAATGGCGAACAGCCATACCCTTGGGACCGGCTACAGCCCCAGGATGTGATGAGCCGACATCGAGGTGCCAAACTCCCCCGTCGATATGAACTCTTGGGAGGAATCAGCCTGTTATCCCCAGAGTACCTTTTATCCGTTGAGCGATGGCCCTTCCATACAGAACCACCGGATCACTATGTCCTACTTTCGTACCTGCTCGACTTGTCAGTCTCGCAGTTAAGCACGCTTATGCCATTGCACTATCAACACGATGTCCGACCGTATCTAGCGTACCTTCGAACTCCTCCGTTACACTTTAGGAGGAGACCGCCCCAGTCAAACTGCCTACCATGCACTGTCCCCGATCCGGATAACGGACCAAGGTTAGAACCTCAAACAAACCAGGGTGGTATTTCAAGGTTGGCTCCACGAGAACTAGCGTCCCCGCTTCAAAGCCTCCCACCTATCCTACACAGATTGGTTCAAAGTCCAATGCAAAGCTACAGTAAAGGTTCATGGGGTCTTTCCGTCTAGCCGCGGGTAGATTGCATCATCACAAACATTTCAACTTCGCTGAGTCTCGGGAGGAGACAGTGTGGCCATCGTTACGCCATTCGTGCAGGTCGGAACTTACCCGACAAGGAATTTCGCTACCTTAGGACCGTTATAGTTACGGCCGCCGTTTACTGGGACTTCAATCAAGAGCTTGCACCCCATCATTTAATCTTCCAGCACCGGGCAGGCGTCACACCCTATACGTCCACTTTCGTGTTTGCAGAGTGCTGTGTTTTTATTAAACAGTCGCAGCCACCAGTTTATTGCAACCCTTTCACCCTCATGGAGTAAACCAATCAAGCTACCGGGGCGTACCTTTTCCCGAAGTTACGGTACCAATTTGCCGAGTTCCTTCTCCCGAGTTCTCTCAAGCGCCTTAGAATACTCATCTCGCCCACCTGTGTCGGTTTGCGGTACGGTCTCGTATGACTGAAGCTTAGAGGCTTTTCTTGGAACCACTTCCGATTGCTTCGTGAACAAGTTCACTCGTCTCAACCCCTTGAATTCCGTACCCGGATTTGCCTAAGTACCTTCTATGAGCCAAAAACCAACTATTCCAACAGTTGGACAACCTTCCGCGATCCGTCCCCCCATCGCATCATACGACGGTGCAGGAATATTAACCTGCTTCCCATCAGCTACGCATCTCTGCCTCGCCTTAGGGGCCGACTCACCCTGCTCCGATGAACGTTGAACAGGAAACCTTGGGCTTACGGCGTGGAGGCTTTTCACCCCCATTATCGCTACTCATGTCAGCATTCGCACTTCTGATACCTCCAGCATCCTTTACAAGACACCTTCGCAGGCTTACAGAACGCTCTCCTACCATATCCAATAAAGGATATCCGCAGCTTCGGTGACTGGCTTAGCCCCGTTACATCTTCCGCGCAGGACGACTCGATCAGTGAGCTATTACGCTTTCTTTAAATGATGGCTGCTTCTAAGCCAACATCCTGACTGTTTTAGCCTTCCCACTTCGTTTTCCACTTAGCCAATCTTTGGGACCTTAGCTGGCGGTCTGGGTTGTTTCCCTCTTGACGCCGGACGTTAGCACCCGACGTCTGTCTCCCAAGCTCGCACTCATCGGTATTCGGAGTTTGCAATGGTTTGGTAAGTCGCAATGACCCCCTAGCCATAACAGTGCTCTACCCCCGATGGTGATACTTGAGGCACTACCTAAATAGTTTTCGGAGAGAACCAGCTATTTCCAAGTTTGTTTAGCCTTTCACCCCTACCCACAGCTCATCCCCTAATTTTTCAACATTAGTGGGTTCGGACCTCCAGGGCGTGTTACCGCACCTTCATCCTGGCCATGAGTAGATCACTTGGTTTCGGGTCTACACCCAGCGACTGATCGCCCTATTCGGACTCGATTTCTCTACGGCTTCCCTATGCGGTTAACCTTGCCACTGAATGTAAGTCGCTGACCCATTATACAAAAGGTACGCAGTCACGGAACAAGTCCGCTCCTACTGTTTGTATGCACACGGTTTCAGGATCTATTTCACTCCCCTTCCGGGGTTCTTTTCGCCTTTCCCTCACGGTACTGGTTCACTATCGGTCGATTACGAGTATTTAGCCTTGGAGGATGGTCCCCCCATATTCAGACAGGATGTCACGTGTCCCGCCCTACTTGTCGTACGCTTAGTACCACCGGTCCGATTTCACATACGGGGCTATCACCCGCTATGGCTCCTATTTCCAGAGGATTCTGTTATCGGTCCGACTATCACGTACAGGCTCTTCCCATTTCGCTCGCCGCTACTTTGGGAATCTCGGTTGATTTCTTTTCCTGCAGCTACTTAGATGTTTCAGTTCGCCGCGTTCGCCTTGCATACCTATGTATTCAGTATGCAATACCCTAAAAGGGTGGGTTGCCCCATTCGGAAATCTGCGGATCAAAGTGTGTTTGCTCACTCCCCGCAGCTTATCGCAAGCTACTACGTCCTTCATCGCCTGTAATCGCCAAGGCATCCACCATGTGCACTTATTCGCTTGTCCCTATAACGTTAGCCTCTGATTACCGAAGTAATCAAAGAGCGCTACAGGAATAAGAAAGTACAACGTTGTTGCTTGTTTGTTGATACATACAATCATTACCCATCAAGTCGCCTCATGCATTGCTGCACGCATAGACTTGATCAATAAATAATCTTTACTTCTTCCAGATTGTTAAAGAACGAAACAGCTTTGATCGCTAAAAGATCAAATCTAAACCGCGTCTGTTTGACTGGCTTACATTTGCACTTTCGGTAAAACGTGGTGGAGGATGACGGGATCGAACCGACGACCCCCTGCTTGCAAAGCAGGTGCTCTCCCAGCTGAGCTAATCCCCCTGAGATTTTACTAATTAGCTGGTAGGGCTGGTTGGACTCGAACCAACGACCCCCGCGTTATCAACACGGTGCTCTAACCAGCTGAGCTACAGCCCCAACGCGGTGCTACTACGACTACTGTTTCTTCTCTTACTAACAGCCGATAAGTGTGAACATTTGATGCGTGAACCATTTACATGATTCGTGCAAACTCTAGAAAGGAGGTGATCCAGCCGCACCTTCCGATACGGCTACCTTGTTACGACTTCACCCCAGTCACGAATCCTACCGTGGTAAGCGCCCTCCTTACGGTTAAGCTACCTACTTCTGGTAAAACCCGCTCCCATGGTGTGACGGGCGGTGTGTACAAGACCCGGGAACGTATTCACCGCGACATGCTGATCCGCGATTACTAGCGATTCCAACTTCATGCAGTCGAGTTGCAGACTACAATCCGGACTACGATACACTTTCTGCGATTAGCTCCCCCTCGCGGGTTGGCGGCGCTCTGTATGTACCATTGTATGACGTGTGAAGCCCTACCCATAAGGGCCATGAGGACTTGACGTCATCCCCACCTTCCTCCGGTTTGTCACCGGCAGTCTCATTAGAGTGCCCTTTCGTAGCAACTAATGACAAGGGTTGCGCTCGTTGCGGGACTTAACCCAACATCTCACGACACGAGCTGACGACAGCCATGCAGCACCTGTGTACTGGTTCTCTTTCGAGCACTCCCCAATCTCTCGGGGATTCCAGCCATGTCAAGGGTAGGTAAGGTTTTTCGCGTTGCATCGAATTAATCCACATCATCCACCGCTTGTGCGGGTCCCCGTCAATTCCTTTGAGTTTTAATCTTGCGACCGTACTCCCCAGGCGGTCTACTTCACGCGTTAGCTGCGTTACCAAGTCAATTAAGACCCGACAACTAGTAGACATCGTTTAGGGCGTGGACTACCAGGGTATCTAATCCTGTTTGCTCCCCACGCTTTCGTGCATGAGCGTCAATCTTGACCCAGGGGGCTGCCTTCGCCATCGGTGTTCCTCCACATATCTACGCATTTCACTGCTACACGTGGAATTCTACCCCCCTCTGCCAGATTCTAGCCTTGCAGTCTCCAATGCAATTCCCAGGTTGAGCCCGGGGATTTCACATCAGACTTACAAAACCGCCTGCGCACGCTTTACGCCCAGTAATTCCGATTAACGCTTGCACCCTACGTATTACCGCGGCTGCTGGCACGTAGTTAGCCGGTGCTTATTCTTCAGGTACCGTCATTAGCAAGAGATATTAGCTCTCACCGTTTCTTCCCTGACAAAAGAGCTTTACAACCCGAAGGCCTTCTTCACTCACGCGGCATTGCTGGATCAGGCTTTCGCCCATTGTCCAAAATTCCCCACTGCTGCCTCCCGTAGGAGTCTGGACCGTGTCTCAGTTCCAGTGTGGCTGGTCGTCCTCTCAGACCAGCTACTGATCGATGCCTTGGTAGGCTTTTACCCTACCAACTAGCTAATCAGATATCGGCCGCTCCACGAGCATGAGGTCTTGCGATCCCCCACTTTCATCCTTAGATCGTATGCGGTATTAGCGTAACTTTCGCTACGTTATCCCCCACTCTAGGGTACGTTCCGATATATTACTCACCCGTTCGCCACTCGCCACCAGAGCAAGCTCCGTGCTGCCGTTCGACTTGCATGTGTAAGGCATGCCGCCAGCGTTCAATCTGAGCCAGGATCAAACTCTTCAGTTTAATCTCTGTTACTTTGCCATTTTATTGGCACCGTCTTGCGACGGGTCGCTCACTCAAAAAACTGACAGGCTACTTCCGAAGAAGTATCCTATTTCATTATTTCTTGTGAACATTTGATATATTTTAAGTATTACAGCAATCCGAAGATCGCTGCTGCACTTACATCAAATGTCCACACTTATCGACTGTTAATTGTTAAAGAACTGTATTCGGTACTGCTTTCGCGCTATCGACAAAGCGTTGTGTTTGTCAGCTGCGAAGAAGAAAGAGTATGAAGCATTTCGCTAAATCCGTCAACCTTCTTTTTACTACCCTCACCGTTTCCAGTGATCCCGTTGTTTCGCAAACTGCAGCGTCTCATTGGGGAGGCGAACTATAGCAAAGCTATACGCAGGCAGCAAGGTTTATTCTAAGAAAGTGTGAAATTTAATGACACGATGCCATATCACTATCAAATTGACCAGGCAATACCATTCGGAATGCCCTGGTGACCATTGACGCTTGCCTATTAATGAGCGGATTCACGGGCAGCTGCACCAGGTCGGCGCTGGCCAGGCGAGAACAACAGCCTTAGTAAGGGATAAAGCACAGCTTGACGACTGCATTTCCAGTAATACCTGGAGAGTAAACCGCCAGACGAAAAAAAACCCGACCATTGCTGATCGGGTTTTTCTCTTACTGCGAATAACAAGCCTGACGATAACCTACTTTCACACTGGTTGCAGCACTATCATCGGCGCAAAGTTGTTTCACGGTCCTGTTCGGGATGGGAAGGGGTGGGACCAACTTGCTATGGTCATCAGGCATAACTTGTACTGGCGTTTGTCTCCTGTAGGACGACAAAGCCTGAATCGGGAAGAAGCAAAGATTGGGGTAATGAATTGGTGTATCAACACACACGCAACATGTACTTTCTCATCCTCTGTACCTGCTAAGGTTATAGGGACAAGCCGTACGGGCAATTAGTACTGGTTAGCTTAATGCATTACTGCACTTCCACACCCAGCCTATCAACGTCCTGGTCTCGAACGACCCTTCAAAGAGCTCAAGGCTCTGGGAAATCTCATCTCAAGGCAAGTTTCCCGCTTAGATGCTTTCAGCGGTTATCTCTTCCGAACTTAGCTACCCGGCAATGCCACTGGCGTGACAACCGGTACACCAGAGGTTCGTCCACTCCGGTCCTCTCGTACTAGGAGCAGCCCCCTTCAAATTTCCAACGCCCACGGCAGATAGGGACCAAACTGTCTCACGACGTTTTAAACCCAGCTCACGTACCACTTTAAATGGCGAACAGCCATACCCTTGGGACCGGCTACAGCCCCAGGATGTGATGAGCCGACATCGAGGTGCCAAACTCCCCCGTCGATATGAACTCTTGGGAGGAATCAGCCTGTTATCCCCAGAGTACCTTTTATCCGTTGAGCGATGGCCCTTCCATACAGAACCACCGGATCACTATGTCCTACTTTCGTACCTGCTCGACTTGTCAGTCTCGCAGTTAAGCACGCTTATGCCATTGCACTATCAACACGATGTCCGACCGTATCTAGCGTACCTTCGAACTCCTCCGTTACACTTTAGGAGGAGACCGCCCCAGTCAAACTGCCTACCATGCACTGTCCCCGATCCGGATAACGGACCAAGGTTAGAACCTCAAACAAACCAGGGTGGTATTTCAAGGTTGGCTCCACGAGAACTAGCGTCCCCGCTTCAAAGCCTCCCACCTATCCTACACAGATTGGTTCAAAGTCCAATGCAAAGCTACAGTAAAGGTTCATGGGGTCTTTCCGTCTAGCCGCGGGTAGATTGCATCATCACAAACATTTCAACTTCGCTGAGTCTCGGGAGGAGACAGTGTGGCCATCGTTACGCCATTCGTGCAGGTCGGAACTTACCCGACAAGGAATTTCGCTACCTTAGGACCGTTATAGTTACGGCCGCCGTTTACTGGGACTTCAATCAAGAGCTTGCACCCCATCATTTAATCTTCCAGCACCGGGCAGGCGTCACACCCTATACGTCCACTTTCGTGTTTGCAGAGTGCTGTGTTTTTATTAAACAGTCGCAGCCACCAGTTTATTGCAACCCTTTCACCCTCATGGAGTAAACCAATCAAGCTACCGGGGCGTACCTTTTCCCGAAGTTACGGTACCAATTTGCCGAGTTCCTTCTCCCGAGTTCTCTCAAGCGCCTTAGAATACTCATCTCGCCCACCTGTGTCGGTTTGCGGTACGGTCTCGTATGACTGAAGCTTAGAGGCTTTTCTTGGAACCACTTCCGATTGCTTCGTGAATAAATTCACTCGTCTCAACCCCTTGAATTCCGTACCCGGATTTGCCTAAGTACCTTCTATGAGCCAAAAACCAACTATTCCAACAGTTGGACAACCTTCCGCGATCCGTCCCCCCATCGCATCATACGACGGTGCAGGAATATTAACCTGCTTCCCATCAGCTACGCATCTCTGCCTCGCCTTAGGGGCCGACTCACCCTGCTCCGATGAACGTTGAACAGGAAACCTTGGGCTTACGGCGTGGAGGCTTTTCACCCCCATTATCGCTACTCATGTCAGCATTCGCACTTCTGATACCTCCAGCATCCTTTACAAGACACCTTCGCAGGCTTACAGAACGCTCTCCTACCATATATATCTGTGATAAATCACAGAACAATATCCGCAGCTTCGGTGACTGGCTTAGCCCCGTTACATCTTCCGCGCAGGACGACTCGATCAGTGAGCTATTACGCTTTCTTTAAATGATGGCTGCTTCTAAGCCAACATCCTGACTGTTTTAGCCTTCCCACTTCGTTTTCCACTTAGCCAATCTTTGGGACCTTAGCTGGCGGTCTGGGTTGTTTCCCTCTTGACGCCGGACGTTAGCACCCGACGTCTGTCTCCCAAGCTCGCACTCATCGGTATTCGGAGTTTGCAATGGTTTGGTAAGTCGCAATGACCCCCTAGCCATAACAGTGCTCTACCCCCGATGGTGATACTTGAGGCACTACCTAAATAGTTTTCGGAGAGAACCAGCTATTTCCAAGTTTGTTTAGCCTTTCACCCCTACCCACAGCTCATCCCCTAATTTTTCAACATTAGTGGGTTCGGACCTCCAGGGCGTGTTACCGCACCTTCATCCTGGCCATGAGTAGATCACTTGGTTTCGGGTCTACACCCAGCGACTGATCGCCCTATTCGGACTCGATTTCTCTACGGCTTCCCTATTCGGTTAACCTTGCCACTGAATGTAAGTCGCTGACCCATTATACAAAAGGTACGCAGTCACGGAACAAGTCCGCTCCTACTGTTTGTATGCACACGGTTTCAGGATCTATTTCACTCCCCTTCCGGGGTTCTTTTCGCCTTTCCCTCACGGTACTGGTTCACTATCGGTCGATTACGAGTATTTAGCCTTGGAGGATGGTCCCCCCATATTCAGACAGGATGTCACGTGTCCCGCCCTACTTGTCGTACGCTTAGTATCACCGGTCCGATTTCACATACGGGGCTATCACCCGCTATGGCTCCTATTTCCAGAGGATTCTGTTATCGGTCCGACTATCACGTACAGGCTCCTCCCATTTCGCTCGCCGCTACTTTGGGAATCTCGGTTGATTTCTTTTCCTGCAGCTACTTAGATGTTTCAGTTCGCCGCGTTCGCCTTGCATACCTATGTATTCAGTATGCAATACCCTAAAAGGGTGGGTTGCCCCATTCGGAAATCTGCGGATCAAAGTGTGTTTGCTCACTCCCCGCAGCTTATCGCAAGCTACTACGTCCTTCATCGCCTGTAATCGCCAAGGCATCCACCATGTGCACTTATTCGCTTGTCCCTATAACGTTAGCCTCTTCATTCTTTCAAACGAAAAGAGCGCTACAGGGATAAGAAAGTACAACGTTGTTGCTTGTTTGTTGATACATACAATCATTACCCATCGATTTACCTTTTACGGCAAACCGATCAATAAATAATCTTTACTTCTTCCAGATTGTTAAAGAACGAAACAGCTTTGATCGCTAAAAGATCAAACCTAAACCTGACGGCTTACGTTTGCACTTTCGAGTAAAACTTTGGTGGAGGATGACGGGATCGAACCGACGACCCCCTGCTTGCAAAGCAGGTGCTCTCCCAGCTGAGCTAATCCCCCTGAGATTTTACTAATTAGCTGGTAGGGCTGGTTGGACTCGAACCAACGACCCCCGCGTTATCAACACGGTGCTCTAACCAGCTGAGCTACAGCCCCAACGCGGCGCTACTACGACTACTGTTTCTTCTTAATTAAACAGCCGATAAGTGTGAACATTTGATGCGTGAATCATTACTGATTCGTGCAAACTCTAGAAAGGAGGTGATCCAGCCGCACCTTCCGATACGGCTACCTTGTTACGACTTCACCCCAGTCACGAATCCTACCGTGGTAAGCGCCCTCCTTGCGGTTAAGCTACCTACTTCTGGTAAAACCCGCTCCCATGGTGTGACGGGCGGTGTGTACAAGACCCGGGAACGTATTCACCGCGACATGCTGATCCGCGATTACTAGCGATTCCAACTTCATGCAGTCGAGTTGCAGACTACAATCCGGACTACGATACACTTTCTGCGATTAGCTCCCCCTCGCGGGTTGGCGGCGCTCTGTATGTACCATTGTATGACGTGTGAAGCCCTACCCATAAGGGCCATGAGGACTTGACGTCATCCCCACCTTCCTCCGGTTTGTCACCGGCAGTCTCATTAGAGTGCCCTTTCGTAGCAACTAATGACAAGGGTTGCGCTCGTTGCGGGACTTAACCCAACATCTCACGACACGAGCTGACGACAGCCATGCAGCACCTGTGTACTGGTTCTCTTTCGAGCACTCCTCAATCTCTCGAGGATTCCAGCCATGTCAAGGGTAGGTAAGGTTTTTCGCGTTGCATCGAATTAATCCACATCATCCACCGCTTGTGCGGGTCCCCGTCAATTCCTTTGAGTTTTAATCTTGCGACCGTACTCCCCAGGCGGTCTACTTCACGCGTTAGCTGCGTTACCAAGTCAATTAAGACCCGACAACTAGTAGACATCGTTTAGGGCGTGGACTACCAGGGTATCTAATCCTGTTTGCTCCCCACGCTTTCGTGCATGAGCGTCAATCTTGACCCAGGGGGCTGCCTTCGCCATCGGTGTTCCTCCACATATCTACGCATTTCACTGCTACACGTGGAATTCTACCCCCCTCTGCCAGATTCTAGCCTTGCAGTCTCCAATGCAATTCCCAGGTTGAGCCCGGGGATTTCACATCAGACTTACAAAACCGCCTGCGCACGCTTTACGCCCAGTAATTCCGATTAACGCTTGCACCCTACGTATTACCGCGGCTGCTGGCACGTAGTTAGCCGGTGCTTATTCTTCAGGTACCGTCATTAGCAAGAGATATTAGCTCTCACCGTTTCTTCCCTGACAAAAGAGCTTTACAACCCGAAGGCCTTCTTCACTCACGCGGCATTGCTGGATCAGGCTTTCGCCCATTGTCCAAAATTCCCCACTGCTGCCTCCCGTAGGAGTCTGGACCGTGTCTCAGTTCCAGTGTGGCTGGTCGTCCTCTCAGACCAGCTACTGATCGATGCCTTGGTAGGCTTTTACCCTACCAACTAGCTAATCAGATATCGGCCGCTCCACGAGCATGAGGTCTTGCGATCCCCCACTTTCATCCTTAGATCGTATGCGGTATTAGCGTAACTTTCGCTACGTTATCCCCCACTCCAGGGTACGTTCCGATATATTACTCACCCGTTCGCCACTCGCCACCAGAGCAAGCTCCGTGCTGCCGTTCGACTTGCATGTGTAAGGCATGCCGCCAGCGTTCAATCTGAGCCAGGATCAAACTCTTCAGTTTAATCTCTGTTTAATGTCATTTCTGACAGGTCGGACAGTATCGCTACCATCCAAATCTTTGGCATTGCCAAAGATTTGCTCACTCAAAAAACTGACAGGCTACTTCCGAAGAAGTATCCTATTTCATTATTTCTTGTGAACATTTGATATATTTTAAGTATTACAGCAATCCGAAGATCGCTGCTGCACTTACATCAAATGTCCACACTTATCGACTGTTAATTGTTAAAGAACTGTATTCGGTACTGCTTTCGCGCTATCGACAAAGCGTTGTGTTTGTCAGCTGCGAAGAAGGAAGAGTATGAAGCAATTTGCTACGTCCGTCAACTCCTTCTTTTACTACTCATCGCCGTTTCCGGTGATCCTCAATTGCCGCATTTGACTGCGTCTCATTGGGGAGGCGAACTATAGCAAAGCGCCCCGGGAGTAGCAAGGCTTTTCCGGGGTATTTGCGGCCAACTGCTACAATTTCGCCCCCTCCGCGCCAAACGGCGCTTGTCTATATATAGAACCATAGAAGATTCACCATGAAACAACAAGCTCAAGGATCAGGCCTGACCCTGAAACGAGCTGGCTTTACCACTGGCTTCGGCGTGCTCGCCGCCACCCTCGGTTCCGCAGTCGGTCTCGGCAACATCTGGAAGTTCCCCTACCTGACGGGCGCCAATGGCGGCGCCGGCTTCCTGCTCATCTATCTGCTCGCCACCTTATTAGTGGGACTGCCCGTGATGATCGCGGAAATCACCCTGGGACGCCGCGCCAAGGTCAACCCCATTTCCACCATGGAACAGCTCGCACCCAAGGGCAAGCCCTGGTGGCTGGTCGGCGTCATCGGCATGATCGCCGCCTTCCTGATCGTCGCATTCTATTCGGAAGTGGTCGGTTGGGTGTTTGCGTATATCGCCAAGGCCATTGACGGCTCCATCCTCAGCAGCGACAAGCTGGTGACGGAAGCGGCCTTCGCCTCGCTGATCAGCAATCCCCTGCAATCGCTGTTGTGGCAATGGGGCGTGCTGCTGTTTATCGGCGGCATATTAATGCTGGGCGTGACCAAGGGCATCGAGGCGATTGCCAAGAAACTGATGCCGCTGCTGTTCCTGCTGCTGCTCCTGCTGTGCGCGGTCAGCCTGTCGCTCGATAAAGCGGGCGAAGGCCTGGCGTTTCTGTTCCGCCCTGATTTTTCCAAGCTGACGGCGTCCGTCGTGCTGACAGCCATGGGCCTGGCCTTCTTCAAATTGTCCGTCGGCATGGGCACGATGATGACCTACGGCAGCTATTTCCGCGATGACCAGAATATCCCCGTCACGACCTTGCGCGTGATGGCGGCCGACCTCGGCGTATCGATGCTGGCCGGCATCGCCATCTTCCCCGCCGTGTTCACGTTTGGTTTCGCCCCCAGTGCGGGACCGTCGCTGGTGTTCATCACGATTCCCGCCGTGTTTTCGCAAATCCCCATGGGACAAGCCCTGATGGTGGTGTTCTTCATCCTGGCCGCCGTTGCCGCCACGGGGGCGATGCTGTCTCTGATGGAAGTGCCCGTGGTGATTTTCCATGAGCGCTTCGGCTGGACGCGCACGAAGGCCACCATCGTGACCATGCTGCTGCTGGCCGTGCTCGGCTCCGTGTGCGCCCTCAGTAACAGCACCCTGGCGGACTTCAAGTTATTCAATTTGAATATGTTTGATCTGTTCGACTTCGTCTCGTCGAATATCTTCCTGCCCGTGGGCGGCATCGCGATTGCCTTGTTTACAGGCTGGGCCTGGGGCAAGCACAATTTCATCGAGGCGATCAGCAATCACGGCCAGTTGCAAAATAAAACCCTGGCGCACGTGCTGCTGTTCCTGCTGCGCTTTGTCTCGCCCGTGCTGATCCTGATCGTGATGCTGAAGGGATTAAAAGTCTTTTAACTAGCTAAGTAACTAAATAAGTAACTAAAGTACCCGGGTGTAGGTCTGGCGCACCAGCACCCGGTCGCCGCAATCGAAATGCCACCATTCGCTGTTGATGCCGAAGAAACCCGCCTGGAACATGGCGTCGCGCAACAATCGGCGATGTGCCACCTGCTCCTCGGTAATTTCTCCCTTTTCCAGCAAGGCCAGCTCCAGCGCCGGATGCGAGCGCTCACTCAGGTCGTCAAAGCCTGTCCCCATATCCAGTTCCTGTCCGTCGGAACCGACGATGGTGATATCGAGCGCCATGCCGAACGAGTGGATCGAGCCGCGCGACGGCTCCGCGATATAGCCGAGCAACTCCGTTCCTTGCAGCGCATCCCACAGTTGCTGCTGCACCCGCTGCGGGCGCAAGGCGTCGAGCACCAATAAATGGTGATCGGGGCGATGCTCGGCCAGCCACGCCACGGCCCGTTCCAGGGCGGCGGCCGCATCGCGGTGCAGCCAGGCGCAATCGATGGGGCTGTATAAGTCGCGGCCGACGAAATTATCGGGCGTGGCATAGCGCAAGTCGACGGCGATGCCGGCGATGCTGCTCAGGTGGCGAAATTGCGGATCGTTGCCAACCGCTTCCAATTGCAAACTTGCAACAGACATCAGATTCCTCTTTCCAGGCAGTTACGCGCCGCCACGCCGATGCTGTCGGCCAGGCGCCGCGCGCCATGCGACAGCGGCGAGTGGCTCGCCGTCAATAAATACAGTTGAATCGGTATCGTGGGTGCCCAGGGACGGCGCTGCAGGCGCTCGGGCGAGCCGGAGGCAGCCGTAAACGGGTCGACCACGGCCATGCCGGCGCCCGCTTCCACCAGGGAACGGGCAATTTGATAGGTTTGCACCACGGTGGAAAACACGGGGTGAATGTCCTGCGCCTCGCAGGCGGCCACCACCAGTTCGCCCAGCGGATCATTGTCGGCATGGCCGATCAGCTCGCCATTCAGGCCATGCGCGGTCAACGGCGTGCCACAATCGGCCGCATGCCAGGTGCCGGCGGGCGCGATCACCGTCATGACGCCATGCGCGAGCGGTTCGGCCACGATGCCCGGATGCCGCGGGTCTTGCAGCGACACGGCCAGGTCCGCTTCACCGAGGCGCAGGGTATTGACGATCTCGCCCGTGTGGTGGGTGGCCAGCTGGCAACGCGTGTGGGGAAAGTCGCGCCGCCACTCCGTCATGGCGAACGGCAAGACGCTGATGGCGAGCGTCGGCGTGGACACCAGGCGGATGGTTTCCACCGCATGGCCCTTCAAGCTGGCCGCCAGGCGCCGGATGCCCAATAAATCGCGGTTGAGTTTTTCCGTCTCGACAAACAAACGGTGCGCTTCCGGTTTCGGGTACAGCTTGCCCCGCACGCGCTCGAATAGCGGCATGCCCAGTTGCAACTCGCAATGCTGCAAGACCTTGGTGACGGCCGGCTGCGAGATATGCAGCACCTGGGCGGCGCCGCTGATGGTGCCAACTTGCATGATGGCGTGAAACACTTCGATATGACGCAACCGCATGAGCTATTCCTTTACCTTGCCGTGGCCGCCAGGGCCGTCAATGTTCAGCATATAAGAAAAAGTCATGGGCTGGAACGGCCATGCTACTTTGTTGCAACAGCAGGTGTTGCAACAGCAGTCGCCGGCATCGTCAGCACTTCCAGCAGGGCCGCCGTCTCGCCATCGGGCGTGCCATCGAACAGCTTGTTGCGGTATTTCATCTGGAAAGCGATCAACACATTGCGCGTCGCTTCGTCGAACACGCCCGTAGTCGGCGTCGCATAACCGTGCTGGGCCAGTTTTTTCTGGAACCAGACGGCGTCCGGCACTTGCTGCTCAAAAATCAGGCGCTGCGCGGCGACACGGTTGGCATCGGGCCAGACGATCAGGCCCGCGTCGGCCAGCTGGCGCCAAGGGAACAATGGGCCCGGGTCTTGCTTGCGCTGGGGGGCGATCTCGTTGTGGCCGAGGATATTTTCCGGCGCGATGTTGTAGCGGGCCTGTATATCCTTGAGCAACGGAATCAGTTCATCGATCTGTGCCTGCGGAAATGGATACCAGAGGCGGCCTTCCGGCGTGTCCTTGTAGCCTGGGTTGACGATCTCGATGCCGATCGAGCTGACATTCAACTGTGTATAAGTCTTCCAGTTACTCACACCCGCGTGATTGGCCTGGCGTGATTCGTCGACCAGCACGTAAAACTTCGGCTTGTCCGTGTCGGTCAACAAATAATGGCTGCTGACCACTTGTTCCGTCAGGATCTTGATCGAGCGGGGCAGGTCGCTGACCGTGTAATGGATGACGATGAATTTCACGCGCGGGCTCTGGCTGCGCGCCGTCAAACTGTGGTCGAGGTGCGGCGCGGGCGTGGTACAGGCGGAGAGCAGGGCCACCAGCAGGGCGAGGGCGATTTTTTTCATGAAAGATCCGTGTTCGGGTTAATAAAATGTTCAGTGCTGGCCTGTGTCTGCACAGCCGTCTTGACGGCTGTCCTGGCCGCTGCTTCATGTGGACGGGCAACTTTCTGCTCCAGCGTCAACGATACAGGCAAAGCGGCGCGCATGGCAGCCGCGATGGCCGGGTGCAACTGCGCCGCGCGGCCCGCCAGCACGACGGGACGGGGGCCATGGCGCGCCGTCAGGGCCAGCGCCAAGCGCGCCAATTCCTGTCCCGCGCGCTGCAAGATGTCCAGCGCCAGCGGATCGGCATCCGCGCTGGCGGCCACGGCCAGCGCCAGGCGGCCGATGGCGCCCCGGTCCTGGCCATACATGAAGGCGCGCGACAGCGACCAGTCGCTGCCGCCCAGTTGCGCAAATACGGCCTCGGCCATAGGCGAGCCTTGCCAGCTGCCCGGCGCCTCGTCTTCGCGGCGCCAGATGTGGCGCAAGGCTTCGCGCGCGATCCAGTAACCGCCGCCGCCATCGTCGAGCAGCACGCCGCGCCCGCCTGCGCGGTGAAAGCCGCCATCCGCATCGATCCAGGCGGCAATCGAGCCCGTGCCAGCGTAGACCAGATAACCTTCGCCGGGTTCAAAACTGTCGCGATAAGCGATATCGATATCGTTGCCCAAGCGTACGTCGCCGGCGTCCAGCGCCAGCAATTGCGCCAGCATGTGCGCCAGCGTTACATCGTCGCCGCCAAAACCCGTCAAGCCCGCCACCACGGCGCGCGGCTGGCCGACAGCCAGCACGGCCTGGCACAGCCTGGAAAATGTGGCGTGCACGGCTGCGCGGCCCGCATCGCTGCTCATTTGCAAGGCAGACAAGCCTTCCACGACGCCGTCGGCCACGATGGCGCCGTCCCCGTTGGCCAGGGCCCAGCGCGTCTGCGTGCCGCCCGCGTCGATGCCCAGCCCGAGCACGGCAGTATCAGTATGGGTTGCAGGGGAGAAAATCATGGCATGAGTGTAAGGCCAAGCGGAGCTTGCAGGCATGAAAGCTTGCGCATGTTTCATGCCTGCAGGTTATGGACTACGGATGAACGCTCAGCAACTACTTGGCGGGGGCCGTAAACGGTTCGCGCACGGTGATGCGGGGGCTTTCATTGCCGAGGCGGTCCACGGCGCTGACCACCACCGCGTTGACTTTGCCGGTGGCATCGTCGACCAGGGTCAGTTCGCCTTGCACGCCCGTGACCACGGTAAAGCGCCAGTCTTCGCCGTAGCGGGCCCAGACGGCGTACTGCGCCACGGGTTTGCCGCCGCCCGCCGCCAATTTGACGTTCAGGCTGGTGGAATCGCGGCGCAAGGCCAGCACGGGCGTACCGGGCGCTTCCTTGCCCAGCCATGGTGTGGCGGGAATCAGGGCAGGGCTTTGATACACGCTCGACTTGAGCTGGTCGCTGACACCCTTGCGGTTCTGCATCAGCGGCACCATGCTGAAATGCACTTGTCCATTCGCGCCGGGGCGCGTGCGCGTCACTTCGATCTGCTTGATGATCTCTTGCGGCGTGAAGGACTTGGCGGAATTGTCGATGCGGCTCGTATATAAACCCGGCCACACGTGGCGGCCATACGGATTTTGCGCCAGCCAATAGTCGAGCAGCACGCCAAACGCCTGCGGCGCCTGCGCCACGGGCCAGTACAGCTGCGGCGACAGGTAATCGAGCCAGCCCTTGGCCAGCCACAGTTCCGCATCCGCATACAATTTGTCGTACTGGCTGAAACCGACGATGCCGGCAGGGCGGCGATCCGGACGGCCGATGCCGAACGGGCTGATGCCGAAGCGCACCCAGCTCTTTTCGCGGTGGATGCCTGTATATAACGCTTCGATCAGCTGATTGACGTTCTGGCGGCGCCAGGAAGCGCGGTCGAGATCGCCACCGGCCAGCAGATATTGCTGCCAGGAAGGTTCATCGGGAAACGGCAGTTCGCGCTTGGCGCCGCCATTGCCCGCGTCCAGCGCGGCTGTTTCCGCACCGGCGCCGGCGCCGGGCGCGTCGATCGGATATGGATAAAAGTAATCGTCGATGTGCACGCCATCGATATCGTAGCGGCGCACCACGTCCAGCACCACGTCCGTCGTATGCTTGGACGCGGCGGCATCGCCCGGGTCCATCCACAGGTAGCGGCCGTACTGCTTGACGGACGCCGGGTTGGTGGACGCGAAACTGTCGCGCGCCAGCGGCGACTTGGCCGTCGCGTGACGGGCCCGGTAGGGGTTGAACCAGGCGTGCAATTCCAGGCCGCGCGCATGCGCCTGGGCTACCCAGAAGGCCAGCGGGTCATACAAAGGCAACGGCGGCTGGCCTTGCTTGCCGGTCAGGTATTCCGACCACGGTTCCAGCTGCGAAGGATAAATCGTGTCCGCGCTGGGCCGCACCTGCAGCACAATCGCATTCAAATTCAAGGACTTGGCGCGGTCGAGGATGGCCAGCGCTTCCGCTTGCTGCTTGGCGACCGGCAAATTGCTGCGGCTGGGCCAGTCGATATTGGCGACCGTCGAGACCCAGGCGGCGCGGAACTCGCGCGGCGCCGGCGGCGGCACTTCGCCCGTGATGTGCTGCACGGGCGGCACGGCCGGCAAGCCCGCTTCGCCTGGCGTCACTGCGGAAGGCAGTTTGGTGCTGGTACAGCTGCTGAGCAATGTGGCAGTGGCCAGCGCGGCCAATACGCCGGCGCTGGCGCCCAGGCGTTTTTTAAAAGTAGACAACAAAACAATTCCTTGCAGTGGTGGAGCGCAGGTCTATCGGTGGAGCATTTTACTGTGCGCCCGCCATCCTTGCGGGCGCACAGTTCAAAAGAATCAGGCCTCGGTCTTCTTGCCGAATTCCGGGTCGATCTTGACCAGCGCGGCCATAATGAAAGCGGGAATCGTGGCGATGCAGACCCAGATGAAGAAGTGCTGGTAACCGAGCATTTGCTGTATCCAGCCGCTGGCCATGCCCGGCAACATCATGCCCAGGGCCATGAAGCCCGTGCAAATGGCGTAATGGGCCGTTTTATGCGCGCCATCGGAGACCATGATCATGTACAACATATAGGACGCGAAACCGAAGCCATAGCCAAATTGCTCCAACGCAATACCACCAGCGATCACATAGATGTTGCTGGGCAAGGCGCTGGCCAGGTAGACGAAGACCAGGTCGGGCAAGTGGACGGACAGCACCATGATCCACAGGCAACGTTTCAAGCCGAAGCGGGAAATGATGAATCCGCCCAGCAAGCCGCCCAGGGTCAGGGCGATCACGCCAATGGTGCCGTAGACGAGGCCCACCTGTTCCGTGCTGAGGCCCAGGCCGCCCTTGGCGACGGGGTCGAGCAGGAAGGGCGCGGCCAGCTTCAACAGTTGCGCTTCGCCGAGGCGGAACAGCAGCAAGAAGCCGAGGATGACGAGAATATCCTTCTTCTTGAAGAAGGAAGCAAAGGTGGCGACGAACTCTTGCAGAGGAGAAATACCGGCGTCCTGGATGCTGGGCCGGTCATCCTTGGGTTTCGGCAAGACAAAGTAATGGTAGAGGAAGAGGGCGATGAACAGGCCAGATAAAATGGCAAACACGACCGACCAGGCCAGCTGCACATTGCCCGTCGCATGTGTCAGGTAGCCGGCCAGATAGACGAGACCGCCCTGGCCGGCGATCATCGCCAGGCGGTAAAACGTGCTGCGCACGCCGACAAAGGCCGCCTGCTGGTGCTCTTCCAGGCCCAGCATATAAAAGCCGTCGGCGGCGATGTCATGCGTGGCGGAACTGAAGGCCATCAGCCAGAAGATGGCCAGGCTGATCTGGAAAAAATGGGGCAGGGACGTCGTCAGGGCCACCAGCGCCAGCGCGGCGCCGATCACCAGCTGCAGGCCGACGATCCAGAAGCGCTTGGTGCGGTACATATCGATGAAAGGCGACCACAGGGGCTTGATGACCCAGGGCAAGTACAGCCAGCTGGTATACAGCGCGATATCCGTATTGGAAAAGCCGTAATTCTTGTACATGATCACGGACAAGGTCATGACCACGACGTAGGGGATGCCCTGGCCGAAATACAGGGAAGGGATCCACAGCCATGGCTTATTGGTGCGCGCCGGGGCGGCTTGTTTCACTAGCTCCATACATCCTTCTTTGTCTCCCAGACAGAAGAATGCCGCGCCATCGGATCACGCCGCCAGTGCTGCCCGCACACTGCCGTCCGCGCCGGCCAACAATGCCTGTGCCTGGTTTGTGTTGATTTTTTTGATCAAGGCAACAATCGCCACCTTGACGTGATAGTGGCATTGCTCCAGCACGGTCCTGGCCTGCACTTCGCTGGCGCCCGTGGCATGCATGGTGAGACGCACGGCCCGCCAGATCAGCTTGGCGTTGGTCGGCTTCAAGTCTACCATCAAGTTTCCGTAAGTTTTGTGCAAACCGACCATCAGGGCGCTGGAAATCGTGTTCAGGGTGATTTTTTGCGCCGTGCCCGCCTTCAGCCGGGTGCTGCCGGAAATGACTTCCATGCCCGTGTCGAGCACGATGCCGCATTGCGCCTCGTGCGCCACGGGGGCGTCCACATTATTGGCGATGCCTATCGTCAAGGCGCCGGCCTTGCGCGCGGCCAGCAGCGCGCCCAGCACATACGGCGTGGCGCCGGACGCGGCCAGCAGGATCACCACGTCATTGCTCTGCGGCTGCAGGGCCAGCAAGTCCGCCTCGCCTTGCTGTAAATCATCTTCCGCCCCTTCGACGGCCGTAAACATGGCGCCCGTACCGCCGGCCAGGATGGCGACGGCCCGCTCGGGCGGCCAGGAAAACGTGGGATTGAGTTCAACGCTGTCGAGCACGCCCAGGCGGCCCGACGTGCCCGCGCCCACGTACAGCAGGCGCCCACCGGCCGCGATGCGGGGCAGGGCGGCCGTGATGGCGGCAGCGATGTCGGGTGACGCCAGCCGGACGGCCTCGACGGCCCAGAACTGGTCATCGACCAGCGCCGCCACCAGTTGCTCCACCGGATACAGGTCCAGATCCGGATGCCGCCGGCTCGGAGTTTCAGTTTTCAACATGATTTCAGAACATGGTTGACCGTGAAACCAGTTTAATACCAACGAGCGGGATCAACCATGAAAGGATGGCGGGCGGGCATAACGGGAGTTTATGGCCAGTGCAACTAGGCGTACTTCGCTGCGGCGGTCAACCAGTTGCTGAATTTGTTCATTCAGTGGCCCAGAGGCAAGTTTTAGACCCGTTTATGTCTATACTTCAGTTCGACGCCCTAATCCACGACACGCCCCATGATCGCTCGCCAATTGCTGTTCCTTTTTAGCGCCCTTGGCGCCATCAACGGCATTTTCCTGGCCGTCTATTTTTTCAGCCGCCGGCCCCGCTGCCTCGCCGACTGCATGCTCGGGGCATTGCTGCTTGCCGTCGGGGTGCGCACCGCCAAATCCGCTTTCCTCTACTTCAACCCGGCGATCGCCATCGAATTCCGCCAACTGGGCCTGTCGGCCTGCCTGCTGATCGGTCCCTTGACCTATCTGTATGTACGCGCTTTCATCGCCAGGCTGGCGCAATTGCCTGCTGGACAAGAATGGCGCTGGCATCTGGGCCTGTCCTTCCTGCTGATAGTCATAGGCGTTGCCTTTCCATATTCCGCGTATCGTGCTGTGTGGAACCAGTCGAGCCATGCCATTCATGTGTTCTGGCTATGCTACCTGCTGGCAACCGCCAAGTTGCTGTGGCAAAGCCGCCATGCATGGCTGCACGACGGACAGCGGATGGCGACCAGCAGCGTGCTCCTGCTGAGCGTCTTTGCAGGCAGCTGTGTCATGCTGGCGGCGTACGCGAGCACGCCGTTCACGTCGTATATTGTCGGCGCCTTGTCATTTACCTTCTCGCTGCATGTGGCGGTGATGGTCTTTCTGCTGAGAAAGGAAACCTCGACGCCTGCCGACCCGCAGCAAAAGTACCGGAACAGCCGCCTGACGCACGAAGATGCGCTTGCCGTACTCGCCGCGCTGGAACAACAGATGAGCGGGCAGAAATCCTATCTGAATCCAAACCTCACCCTGGCCCAACTGGCCAAGCGGGCGGGATGCACGCAGGCGCAGGTGTCGCAGGTATTGAATGACAAGCTGGGCAAGAGTTTCACTACCTACGTCAACGAATACCGTATCGCCGAGGCGAAACGGGTATTGACGGACGAACCGCAATGGAACATGGATAGCGTTGCCGAGCGCTGCGGGTTCAATTCCAGTTCCACCTTCTACTCGACCTTCAAGAAAGTGGCTGGCCAGACTCCCGCCAGCTTCCGGGCCCAATCCAGCCCGGCGGCCAGGGCCGTTTCCGCGTAAAACCGCTCCGGAATCGCCATTCCGGAGTCTGAAATCCTGTTCGGCGACATCAATTCCCCTGCATTTCGATAAATTATCGACCACCAGCGATCTGAAATAGTCGTTGCTCCGATAAACGCAGTTCTACATGCAGGGTACATCCATGATTCAGTTTTTATTGCGAACGATACTCGCCTGTTGCTTCCTGAGCATCACCGCCGTCGGCTCTGCCGCAACCGCAGACCAGGACGAAAATGCCATCCGGGAAACCGTGCGCCTGTATATGCACGGCACCAGCTTTAACGTGCAGAGCGAGATCAACCAGGCCTTCCATGCCACCTCCCGTCTTTATCTGGACGGCAAAAACGATGCGGAATGGGAGCTCAGCGGTCCGGAATACGCGAAACTCTTTTCCCAAGAGAAAATAGGGCAATTCAATGGGCGCCACGGGCGACTGATCAAGGTGGACGTGAGCGGCAAGGTGGCCACCGCCAAGGCCGAGATCCACATTCCCCAACAAGGGGTGCGCTATGTGGATGTCTTTCTGTTGAAAAAGATCGCCGGCAATTGGAAGATCATCAGCAAGTCGGCCGATCGCGAGCCGGCAGCCCCGCGCCAGGCACGCAAGGTGCTGCTGGTCGTATCAAATGTGCATCAATATCCCGGCACAAAAATTAACGCGGGCAATAATTTTCCCGAACTGGCCTATACCTATGATGCCTTTCGCAAAGCAGGGTACGCGGTCGACTTCGTCAGTCCCGAGGGGGGCGCCATTCCCCTGGAAATGATCGTCACGTCGGACGAGTTGCTCAAAAAGCATCTGTACGACAGTGATTTCATGTGGGCGCTGGCTCATACCAAGCCCGTCGCCGAGGTCAGGGCAGACGAGTATGCGGGCATGGCGTTCGTCGGCGGCGGCGCGGCCATCGTCGGCATTCCGGAAAACAAGCCGCTGCAGGACATCGCTATGCGCATCTACGAGCAACAAGGCGGGGTGATCGCGGCCATCTGCCATGGCACCGAGGGCATCAAGAATCTGAAGCTGCGTGACGGTACGTTCCTGATCCAGGGCAAGGTGCTCACCTCGTTCCCCGATGCGTATCTCAACAAGGAATCGCCGGTATACAAGGCCTATCCCTTTTCGGCAGAAGCCAGCATCAAGGGCCATGGCGGCATCTTCAGGCACGGCGCCAACGGCAAGAGCCACGTCGAGGTCGACGGCCGGCTGGTGACAGGCATGAGCTGGGAATCGTCCGTCGGCGTGGCGGAATCCATGATCCGCCTGCTCGAGCAGTAGATTTACGGAGCGCGGCGCATTTCCGCCACAAAATCGTAATGATCGCTGCGGCAATACGAATGCGTGAGTTCCACCGCTTCGCCCGACTCCAGGTAGGCGATGCGCGTGATGAACAGCACGGCCTGGCCATCGGGGATGCCCAGCTGCTTGGCCAGCACGTCCGTCGCATTCATGGCGCGGATGTGCTGCAGGGCGCGCACGGGGGCCTTCTTGATGCTGCTCAAGTATTCATACAACGAGTCGCCCATGGTATCCGGGTCCGGCACCACGCTGAACGGCAGCACGCTCACTTCATACGCCATCACGACGTCGTCGGCCAGGCGCAAGCGCTCCAGGCGCGCCACTTTCGTGTTCTGCGCCAGGCCCAGGCTCAGCTGTTCATCGCTGCTGGCGATGACGACTTCGCGCTTGAGCCAGCGCGAACCGGGGCGGTAGCCGCGCTGCTGCAGCTGCTCGGAAAAGCTCGACAGGTTCGACAGCGGCTGCTCGATGCGCGGGGCAATATAGTTGCCCGAGCCGCGGCGGCGCACGACGAGGCCTTGCTCGACGAGCTGGTCGATGGCCTTGCGGGCAGTCACGCGCGATACGTCGAGCAGTTCGGACAGGGTACGTTCGGATGGCAGGGCCTGGTCTACCTGGTAGCGGCCGTTGCGTACGTCATCGCTCAGCTTGCGGGCGATCTGCATATATAAAGGCGAATTGTCATTTAAATCGACCTTGAGTTCTACGCTGGTCTGGCTCATACAGTTCTCCTTGTCCTCCTAGTGTAATAGCGATGGCGCCTGCGCGTAGCCCGTCCACCCATGAATAAATGGAAAATGACCATAAATAACGGTTATACACTTAAAAAAACAATGTTTTACCGTACGTATAGCTTTGCATTATAGATAAATAAGCAATTTTCATTAGCCATGTAAACCATCGCGCCCTATGCTGGTGACGCCTCCACCACATCGGACTACAGGGAAACATGCACAATAAAATGACGGGTTTACTGGGCTTGCTGCTGCTGGGCACAACCTGGAGCGCGCTGGCCGCCCCGCCCGGCAGCGGCAGCGGCAGCGACCAGCAGCGCGCGCTCGATGCCACGCTGGCTGCCATCGTCGACGATGCGGCCCACCCGCTGGCCAGCCTGTCCGTGCTGGCCATCCGCCAAGGAAAAGTATCGTATCAGCAACAATTTGGCTACCGGCACATAGTCGCCACGCCGGCGGACAGCTTGCCCGTGACGCCGGCCACCCTGTTCCGCATCGCTTCCGTCTCGAAGATGATGACCACCCTGGGCCTGATGCGGCTGGTCGAGCAGGGCAAGCTGAGCCTGGACCAGGATGTGGGCATTTATCTGGGCTTTTCCCTGCGCAACCCGCATTTCCCCCAGCAACCGTTAACCCTGCGCAGCTTGCTCAGCCATACCTCCTCGCTGCGCGACGCGGGCGGCTACGCCTGGGGGCCGGAACGCAGCCTGCGCGACGTGTTTACGGCCGGCGGCGACAGCATGTGGGATCGCGCCGCAGCGCCGGGCCGCTATTTTACGTATTCCAACCTGAACTGGGGCGTGATCGGCACGGTGATGGAAAAAGTCACGGGCGAGCGCTTCGATTTGCTGATGCGGCGCCTGCTGCTCGATCCCCTCGACGTGCGCGGCGGCTACAACCCGGCCACCTTCTCCCCGGAAGAGGTCGCCAATACGGCCACCCTGTACCGCAAGCGCACGCTGGAGACGGAAATCTGGCAGCCGCACGGGCCATGGATCGCCCAGGCCGACGATTTTGACCAGCGCCCACCGGCCGGCCTGGCCAACTATGTGACCGGCAGCAATGCCACCGTCTTCAGTCCCACGGGCGGCTTGCGCATTTCCACCGCGGGACTGGGCAAGGTCATGCAGATGCTGCTCGACGGGGGCCGCTACCAGGATCAGCAGCTATTGCAGCCGGCCAGCATTGCACTGATGTTTGGCCGGCAATGGCAGCTGGCGCCGGACGCCAGCAATGGCAACAGCGAACGGGGCCTGTACCGTGCCTGGGGCCTGGGCAACCAGCAATTCGACGCGGTGGCGGGGCAGGGCAACGGCCTGGTCGAGGGCGCCAGTTTTCATGCGGTCGGCCATTTGGGCGACGCGTATGGCCTGGTGTCCGCCTTCGTGCTCGATTTCAAGAACAGGAACGGCATGGTGATGCTGGCGGGCGGCACGGGCAACGATCCCGAACGCTATCCGGGCACGTATTCCGCCATGGGCCGCAGCGAGGAATTGATACTCACCACCTTATACCGTGGTGCGATTGACAAGCATGAATAATTTGCACTGAAATAGTGCATTCCTGAAAGTTATGGCTGCACCATGATGTTTCATTGGCTCCCCGACCGGCCAGCCTCTAAGCTCTTCCCGAATGCTTCCGCACCATGGGAGCGCAACGCAGCGAGGCAACATGCAGCAACAAGTCATCATCATCGGCGGCGGCATCGTCGGTCTGACATCGGCCTGGTGGCTGGCCGAGGCCGGCTACAAGGTCACTGTACTGGAACGCAATGAACAGGTGGCCATCGCCGCCAGCTACCGCAATGGCGGCCAGCTCAGCTATCGCTATGTGGCGCCCCTCGCGGACGCGGGCGTGCCCTTGAAAGCCCTGCAGTGGCTGCTGCAAAAAGACGGTCCGCTGCGCTTCCGTCCCGAAGCGGACTGGCGCCAATGGCGCTGGCTGGCCAGTTTCTTGCGCAATTGCAATGCTGCCAGCAATGCCCGCACGACGGCCAAGCTGCTGCAGCTGGGCGAATGGAGCCGCGCCGGCATGGCGCAGCTGGAGTTGACGGTGCGGCCCGAGGCGTATGCCTGGCGCGATGCGGGCAAGCTCATCGTCTACCGCACGCCCGCCACCTTCCAGCGGGCCGTGGCGCGGCCGGAGTCGGAAGAGGCGCGCATCGTCTTGTCTCCGTCTGAAGCCGTACAGCGCGAACCGGCGCTGGCCGCCTTGCAGGGTGCGCTGGCGGGCGGTATCTTTACCGAAGGAGAAGCCGTGGCTGATTGCCACGCCTTTTGCCTGGCCCTGGAAGCGCGTTTGCTGCAGCACCCGAACTTTTCCCTCCTGTTAAAAGGCGAGGCGCGCCGCCTCGTCACGCACAAGGGCAAGGTCACGGGCGTCGACACCAGCCTGGGCCTGTTGCAGGCAGATCACTATGTGCTGGCGGCCGGCATCCAGAGCCGCGACCTGGCCGCCACGGCGGGCGTCTACCTGCCCCTGTACCCGCTGAAAGGCTACAGCCTGACGGCGCCCATCCGCGCGCGCGACCGGGCGCCCGAAATCAGCATCACGGATTTCGAGCGCAAGGTGCTGTATGCGCGCATAGGCGGCGACCTGCGCGTGGCCGCCATGGTCGACATGGTGGGCGCCGACAACAGCATCGACTGGAACCGCATCGCCGGCCTGACGCGGCTGGCGCGCGAAGCCATGCCGCACGGCGCCGACTACGACCAGGCCACGGCCTGGGCCGGCCTGCGCCCCGCCACGCCGAACAGCGCGCCGCTGGTGGGCGCCAGCAAAGTCGGCAATCTGTGGCTCAACGTGGGCCACGGTCCGCTGGGCTTTACCTTTGCCGCCGGCACGGCGCGCATCCTGGCCGATCTCATGGCCGGCAAGGCGCCGCCGTTCGCGCTGGACTTCCTCGCGCCGCAAAAATAGGCGGAGCGGCGGCAACGGCGACCGGCGCCGCCGTTATGGCGGATAATTGCGGAACTTTCCTGTTCCCCTATCCGTCAGCGCATGCCCACACCCTCGAAATTGTCCGCCTGCCCCTGTGGCGGCGCCTCCTACGCCAGCTGCTGCGGCCCGTATATCGCGGGCGACGCCTTGCCGCCCACGGCCGAAGCCCTGATGCGCTCGCGCTACACGGCCTTCACCTTGCGCGACGAGCCCTATCTGCGCGCCACCTGGCACGCCAGCACCCGTCCCGCCGACGCTTTATTCGCCGAAGAAGAAAAAGTCCACTGGCTGGGACTTGAGGTAAAATCTGCTTTACGTTTACGTCAACGTAAAGCAGAATCAGCAGATCAAGCCGAAGAGATACAGCGCGACACCGTCGAATTCGTGGCCCGCTACAAGGTCAACGGCCGCGCGCACCGCCTGCATGAGGTGAGCCGCTTCGTGCGCGAGGCGGGCGAGGGCGGTGGCGCCCTGCGCTGGTTTTATCTCGACGGCAGTTTTCCCGAATAGCGCGACCCGAGAGACCGGGCGATCATAAAAAGGAACCGCAATGCCGCACATCGAAAGCAAACTCAATCCGCGCAGTGAAGATTTCAAGGCCAATGCCGCGGCCATGCAAGCCATCGTCGACGATTTGCGCGACAAGGTGGAAAAGATCGCGGCCGGCGGCGGCGAGGCGGCGGCCGCCAAGCATCTGGCGCGCGGAAAACTGCTGCCGCGCGACCGCGTGCAGATGCTGCTCGATCCCGGCACGCCCTTCCTCGAGTTTTCCCAGATGGCGGCCTACGCCATGTACCAGGACGCCAAGGGCGTCGATGCGGCGCCCGCCGCCGGCATCATCACGGGCATCGGCCGGGTCTCCGGCCAGGAATGCGTCATCGTCTGCAACGACGCTACAGTCAAGGGCGGCACGTATTACCCGATGACGGTGAAAAAGCATTTGCGCGCCCAGGAAATCGCCGACCAGAACAACCTGCCCTGCATTTATTTGGTCGATTCGGGCGGCGCCAACCTGCCGAACCAGGACGACGTCTTCCCCGACCGCGACCATTTCGGCCGCATCTTCTACAACCAGGCGAACCTGTCGGCCAAGGGCATCCCGCAAATCGCCGTCGTGATGGGCTCTTGCACGGCAGGCGGCGCCTACGTGCCGGCCATGAGCGACGAATCGATCATCGTCAAGGAACAAGGCACGATTTTCCTCGGCGGCCCGCCGCTGGTGAAGGCTGCCACGGGCGAAGTGGTGACGGCCGAAGACCTGGGCGGCGGCGACGTGCACACGCGCTTGTCCGGCGTGGTCGACCACCTGGCGCAGAACGATTTGCACGCGCTGTCGCTGGCGCGCACCATCGTCTCGAACCTGAACCGTAAAAAACCGCAGCAGATGGACTTGCGCGCATCCGTCGAGCCGAAATACCCGACGCAGGAACTGTACGGCGTGATCCCCGTCGATACGCGCAAACCGTTCGACGTGCGCGAAGTGATCGCGCGCATCGTCGACGGCAGCGATTTCGACGAATTCAAGGCCCGCTACGGCACCACCTTGATCTGCGGCTTCGCGCACATCTATGGCGTAAAAGTCGGCATCATCGCCAATAACGGCATCTTGTTCTCCGAATCGGCCCTGAAAGGCACGCACTTCATCGAATTGTGCTGCCAGCGCAAGATCCCGCTGGTGTTTTTGCAAAATATCACCGGCTTCATGGTGGGCCGCAAGTATGAAAACGAAGGCATCGCCCGCAACGGCGCCAAGATGGTGACGGCCGTGGCCACGGCCGCCGTGCCGAAATTCACGGTGATCATCGGCGGCAGCTTCGGCGCCGGCAATTACGGCATGTGCGGCCGCGCGTTTTCTCCCCGTTTCATGTGGATGTGGCCGAATGCGCGCATTTCCGTCATGGGCGGCGACCAGGCGGCCTCCGTGCTGGCGACCGTCAAGCGCGACGGCATCGAAGGCAAGGGCGGGCAGTGGAGCGCGGACGAGGAAGCGGCGTTCAAGCAGCCGATCAAGGAGCAATATGAACACCAGGGCCACCCGTACTACGCCACCGCGCGCCTGTGGGACGATGGCGTGATCGACCCGGCCGACACCCGCATGGTGCTGGGCCTGGGCCTGTCGGCCGCCTTGAACGCGGAAATCCCGGACACGAAGTTCGGCGTATTCCGCATGTAAGGGAGAGAAAAGCATGGAATTTGAAACCTTAAAGCTGGTCATCGAAGGCAACGTCGCCACCGTGACCCTGAACCGCCCCGACGTGCGCAATGCCTTCAACGAGACGACGATCGCCGAACTGGCGCGCGCCTTCGAAGGCCTGGGACGCAGCGACATGGTGCGCGCCATCGTGCTGGCCGCGAATGGCGCGGCCTTTTGCGCCGGCGCGGACTTGAACTGGATGAAGAAGATGGCAGGCTACACGCATGCCGAAAACCAGGCCGACGCGCTGCAGCTGGCGCAGATGCTGCGCACGATTTACCTGTGTCCGAAACCCGTGGTGGCGAAGGTCCAGGGCGACTGCTATGCGGGCGGCATGGGCCTCGTCGCCGCATGCGATATCATTCTGGTTGCGGAAGACGTGCATTTCTGCCTGAGCGAAGTGCGGCTGGGACTGATTCCCGCCACTATTTCACCGTATGTCATCAAGGCCATGGGCGAAAACGCGGCACGCCGCTATTTCCTGACCGCCGAGCGATTCTCCGCTCAGGAAGCGCTGCGCATCGGCTTTGCCCACGAGGTAGTCGAGGCAGACGCGCTGGACGCGAAAACGGCCGAGGTGCTCAAAGCGCTGACGGGCAACAGCCCGCACGCCGTGGCGCAAGCGAAAACGCTGGTGCGCGAGATCGTCGGCCAACCCGTCGACGACGCGCTGCTGGCGGACACCGCCGAGCGCATCGCGCAGATCCGCGCCTCGGAACAGGGCCGCGAAGGCGTGCAATCGTTCCTCGACAAGCGCAAGCCGGGTTGGCTCATGGGCTAAGAATATCATTGGAGCAGTTTTGAAAGCAGAAAAACAATCGGGCTGGGTCGAACGCAGTCTGCGCAGCGTGTGGCATCCGTGCACACAGATGCAGCACCACGCATCGGCTAACGACGCGGTCCCCTTGATCCCCGTCAGCCACGGCCGCGGCGCCTGGCTGTATGATCACGAAGGACGACGCTACCTGGACGCCATCAGCTCCTGGTGGGTGAACCTGTTCGGCCACGCGAATCCGCGCATCAATGCGGAATTGAAGGACCAGCTGGACCGGCTGGAACACGCGATGCTGGCCGGTTTCACGCATGAACCGGTGATCGAGCTGTCGGAAAAACTCTCCGCCTTGACGGGCAGCGTGCTTGGCCACAGTTTTTATGCGTCCGACGGGGCCTCGGCCGTGGAAATCGCCCTGAAAATGAGCTTTCACGCCTGGCGCAACAGCGGCAAGGGTGAAAAGCAGGAATTCGTCTGCCTGAAAGGCAGCTACCACGGCGAAACCATCGGCGCGCTGGCCGTCACGGACGTCGCCCTGTTCAAGGATGCCTACGGCCCCTTGCTGCGCGCATCAACGACGGTGATGTCGCCCGACTTCCGCCAGGCGGCCGAGGGCGAGTCCGCCGAGGACGTGGCGCGCCGCGCCGCCGCCGACGTGGAACGGCTGTTCCAGGAAAAGTCCGAAAGAATCGCCGCCATCATCATCGAGCCGCTGGTGCAGTGCGCCACCGGCATGGCCATGCACGACCCGCTGTACCTGTCGCTGGTGCGCGCCCTGTGCGACCGTTATCAGGTCCATCTGATCCTCGATGAAATCGCCGTCGGCTGCGGCCGCACGGGCACGTTCTTTGCGTGCGAACAGGCCGGCATCTGGCCCGATTTCGTCTGCCTGTCGAAGGGCATCAGCGGCGGCTATTTGCCGCTGTCGCTGGTGATGACGCGCGAAGATATTTATCAAGCCTTCTACAGCACCGACGTGCACCGCGGCTTCTTGCATTCGCACTCGTACACGGGCAACCCGCTGGCCTGCCGCGCCGCGCTGGCGACGCTTTCCATCTTCGAGGAAGACGATGTGCTGGCCACCAACCGCGTGCGCGCCGACAAGATCACGCAAGCACTGGCGCCGCTGGCGCAGCATGAAAAAGTCAAACACTTCCGCCAGCAGGGCATGATCTGGGCGTTTGACGCCGTCGACGCGGCGCCCGATTTCTCGCGCCGCTTCTTCAGCACGGCGCTGGAACACGAGCTGCTGATGCGCCCCATCGGTTCCACCGTCTACCTGATGCCGCCGTATATCCTCGACGACGCCGAAATCGCGGGCCTGGGCCAGCAGACCTTGGCCGTCTTCAACAAAGTGATCGGAGCCTGAGATGGAACTGATCGCGCAATTGCAACAGCAGCTGCAAGGGCTGGAAGAGCGCAGCCTGATCCGCCGCCGCCGCACCGTCGACACGCCGTGCGCGCCGCGCCTGACGGTCGATGGCCGCGCCATGCTGGCCTTTTGCAGCAATGACTACCTGGGCCTGGCGTCGCATCCGCGCATCGTCGCCGCGCTGAAAGAGGGCGCCGACCTGTATGGCGCCGGCAGCGGCGCTTCGCACCTGATCAGCGGCCATAGCCGCGCCCATGCGCAGCTGGAAGAGCGCCTGGCCGATTTCGTGGGCGCCAACCTGGAAAACGCCCGCGCGCTGTATTTCTGCACCGGCTACATGGCCAATCTGGCCGTGCTGACGGCCCTGTCGGCGGGCGACGCGGAAGCCGAGATCTTCTCGGAAGCGCTGAACCACGCCTCGCTGATCGACGGCACGCGCCTGGCGCGCGTAAAAACGCGCGTGTATCCGCACGCCGACCTCGATGCCCTGGCGGCCCTGCTGGCGGCCAGCACGGCCAAAACCAAAATCGTCGTCACCGACAGCGTCTTCAGCATGGATGGAGACCTGGCGCCGCTGCCCGCGCTGCTGGCCCTGTGCGAGCAGCACGGCGCCTGGCTGGTGGTCGACGACGCGCACGGCTTCGGCGCGCTGGGAGCCAACGGCCGCGGCGCGCTCGAACACTTCGACCTGCATTCGCCCTACCTGGTCTACGTGGGCACGCTGGGCAAATCGGCCGGCGTGGGCGGCGCCTTCGTGTGCGCGCACGAAGCCGTGATCGACACCCTGATCCAGAAGGCGCGCCCCTACATCTTCACGACGGCGGCCGCGCCCGCGCTCGCGCATGCGCTGCTGGCCAGCCTGAACATCATCGCCGGTGAAGAAGGAAAACAACGCCGGATGCACCTCGCGGCGCTGGTGGCGCAATGGAACGAGGGCTTGCAGCTGCAGCGCTGGCAAGCCTTGCCATCCGTGACCGCCATCCAGCCCGTCATCATCGGCGAGAACGCGGACATGCTAGACATCGCCGCCCAACTCTATGAGCAAGGCCTGTGGGTCGGCGCCATCCGCCCGCCCACCGTGCCGGCGGGCACGGCGCGCCTGCGCGTAACCCTGTCGGCCGGCCATACGGCGCAGGAAGTGGCGCAATTGATCAATGCAGTCAACACCCTGGAAAGGACTCGCCATGAGCCTTGATGACCCCATCGTGGCCGAAGTGCTGGCGGACCTGGCGCCGGCCGTGCAGCCGGCACCGGCAGCCACCGCCCTGCCATCGCGCTTTGCCTGTTTCGTCACCGGCACCGACACGGAAATCGGCAAGACATTGACGTCGTCGGCCCTGCTGCACGCGCTGGTGGCGCGCGGCGTGCGCGCCTGCGGCATGAAGCCCGTGGCCGCCGGCGCCGAGATGCGCGACGGCGAACTGCATAATGAAGACGCCGACAGCCTGATCGCCGCCGGCAACGTCACCATGCTGCGCAGCCTGACGACGCCCTACATGCTGAAGGAACCGGCGGCGCCGCACATCGCCGCCGCGCTCGAAGGCGTGAGCATCGAATCGGTGCCGATACTGGCCGCCTACCTGGAAATCGCCGCCGCCTCGGACGCCGTGGTGGTCGAAGGCGTGGGCGGATTCCGCGTGCCCCTGTCGCCCGGTTTCGACTCGGCCGACCTGGCGCAGCAGCTCGATCTGCCCGTGATCCTCGTGGTCGGCATGCGTTTGGGCTGCATCAGCCAGGCCTTGCTGACGGTGGAAGCCATCGAAGCGCGCGGCCTGACGGTGATCGGCTGGGTCGCCAACACGCTGGAAGTGGAAATGCGCTTCCTCGACGAAAATATCGATGCGCTGATCGAGCGCATCCCGGCGCCGCTGCTGGGCAGGGTGCCGCGCCTGGCGCAACCGAGCGCGGAAGCGGCGGCCGCGTATCTCGATTTCACCGGCCTGCCCAACTGGCCGGCGCAGCATCCCAACACTTAATGTAGCTAAAAAATAGAAACGAAGGAATCACCATGTCTTTAGTCCAAGAAGCAGCAAAAACCGTCGAACTGCACCGCCCAACGGCGCGCATCACCGTGCCGGAAGCGGCCACCTGGCCTGTCGCCGACGTGCTGGCCCTGTTCGACCTGCCATTCAATGACCTGATGTTCAAGGCCCAGCAAACCCACCGCGTCAACTTCCCCGACGGCGACGTGGAACTGGCGACCCTGTTGTCGATCAAGACGGGCGGCTGCGAGGAAGACTGCGGCTACTGCCCGCAGGCGGCCCGCTACGACACGGGCGTGGAAGCGAAGAAAATCCTCGACATCGACACGGTGCTCGACGCGGCCCGCCAGGCGAAAGCCAACGGTGCCACGCGCTTCTGCATGGGCGCCGCCTGGCGCAGCCCGAAAGAGCGCGACATGGAAAAAGTCGAAGAGATGGTGACCAAGGTCAAGGCGCTGGGCCTGGAAACATGCGCTACTTTGGGCATGCTGGAAGAGGGACAAGCGGACCGCCTGAAAAACGCGGGCCTGGACTTCTACAACCATAACCTCGATACGGCGCCCGAGTTCTACGACAACGTCATCTCGACGCGCGAATACCAGGACCGCCTCGATACCCTGGGCCGCGTGCGCGAAGCTGGCTTAAAAGTATGCTGCGGCGGCATCGTCGGCATGGGCGAGACGCGTCTGCAGCGCGCGGGCCTGATCGCCCAGCTGGCGAACCTGAATCCGTATCCGGAATCGGTGCCCGTGAACCACCTGGTGCAGGTGGAAGGCACGCCTTTGTTCGGCCTGGAAGCGCTGGACCCGTTCGAATTCGTGCGCACGATCGCCGTGGCCCGCATCACCATGCCGAAGGCGCGCGTGCGCTTGTCGGCCGGCCGCCGCCAGATGGGCGAAGCCGTGCAAGCCATGTGCTTCCTGGCTGGCGCCAATTCCATCTTCTACGGCGACAAGCTGCTCACCACCGACAACCCGGAAGCGGAAGACGACCGCGTCTTGCTGGGAAAACTGGGCTTGCAGACGCGCGGCGCCATGCTGGAATCGGTACAGAAAGAGAAGTGCGGCTGCTGATCGAAGTCAACCGGGGTCAGACCCGCTGGGTCTGACCCCGGCATTTGTTTGTGTAAACCGTGACAGTGACAATCCAAAAGAAAGCTGAGGTCTGACCCGACGGGTCAGCCCCCCCAAAAAACTTCCAGCCACGAGCTGCAAAGAGAGAGACCATGTTCACTAAAATCCTGATCGCCAACCGCGGCGAAATCGCTTGCCGTGTCGCCGCTACCGCGCGCCGCATGGGCATCCAGACCGTCGCCGTGTATTCGGAAGCGGACGCCAACGCCAAGCACGTCGCCGTCTGCGACGAAGCCGTCCTGATCGGCCCCGCGCCGGCCAAGGAAAGCTATCTGTGCGGCGACAAGATCATCGCCGTAGCGCTGGCGACAGGTGCGCAGGCGATCCACCCCGGCTACGGATTTTTGTCCGAGAACGCCGACTTCGCCGACGCCTGCCAGGCTGCAGGCCTGGTCTTCATCGGCCCGCCGGCATCCGCCATGCGCGCCATGGGCTCGAAATCGGCGGCCAAGTCGCTGATGGAAAAAGCGAACGTGCCGCTGGTGCCCGGCTACCACGGCGAGAATCAGGATGCGGACTTCCTGCACGGCCAGGCCGACAAGATCGGCTACCCCGTGCTGCTGAAGGCGTCCGCCGGCGGCGGCGGCAAGGGCATGCGCGTCATCGAGAACAGCGCCGACTTCAAGGCCGCGCTGGCCTCGTGCAAGCGCGAAGCGATCAGCTCTTTCGGCGACGACAAGGTGCTGGCCGAAAAATACCTGTCGCGCCCGCGCCATATCGAAATCCAGGTGTTTGCCGACACGCTCGGCAACTGCATCTACCTGTTCGAGCGCGATTGCTCGGTGCAGCGCCGTCACCAGAAGGTGCTGGAAGAAGCGCCGGCGCCGGGCATGCCGGCGGATCGCCGCGCCGCCATGGGCGAAGCTGCCGTCGCCGCCGCCAAGGCCGTCGGCTATGTGGGCGCGGGCACGGTGGAATTCATCGCCAACCAGGACGGCTCGTTCTACTTCATGGAGATGAACACGCGCCTGCAGGTGGAACATCCGGTGACGGAAATGATCACCGGCACCGACCTGGTGGAATGGCAGCTGCGCGTCGCCTTTGGCGAGCCGCTGCCGAAAAAACAGAGCGAATTGACCATCCACGGCCACGCCATCGAAGCGCGCATCTATGCGGAAAATCCTGAAAAAGGCTTTTTACCGTCGATCGGCACCCTGCGCCACATGCAGGCGCCATCGGCCGTGACGTTCGAGCTGGGTGGCACGGTGGTGCCGGCCGCCGTGCGCATCGATTCGGGCGTGCGCGAAGGCGATGCCATCTCGCCGTTCTACGACCCGATGATCGCCAAGCTGATCGTCTGGGGCGCGGACCGCCGCGTAGCGCTGGCGCGCATGGCGCAGGCGCTGTCGGAATACCAGATCGTCGGCCTGGCCAGCAATATCGCCTTCCTGAAACGCCTGGTCGAAGGCCAGGCGTTTTCCAGCGCCGACCTCGATACGGGTTTGATCGAGCGCAATCAGGCGTCGCTGTTCCCCGCCCTGCAGGCGGCGCCCGACACGGCCCTGGCGCTGGCGGCAGTCAGCCTGCTGACGGAAGAAAAAGCGGCATCCGAAGCGCAATCGGGCAATCCCGCCGACCCGTGGGGCAATGCCCTGGGCTGGCGCTTGAACAGCACCCTGGGACGCAGCCTGGCATTTGCCGACGAATTCGCGCTGGCCGGCGACAGCAAGGCCTATGCCGCGCGCATCGCCTACAAAACCGATGGCTGGCTGTTCAACGGCCAGCCTCTCACCCTGACGGCGCGCAAAGGCAACGAGCTGCACATCAAGCTCGGTGAACGCGCCGTGCATGGCACGGTGCTGCGCGACGGCGAGCAGTTCCACGTATTCACCGGCGGCTTGCACTACACCCTGCACTACAGCGACCCGATGGCCCATGCGGGCGAGGTGGAAGCGGAGGGCGGGCGCCTGACGGCGCCGATGCCGGGCAAGGTCGTCGCCGTGCTGGTCAATCAAGGCCAGGACGTCAAGAAGGGCGAACCCTTGGTCATCATGGAAGCGATGAAGATGGAGCACACGATCGCCGCGCCGCACGACGGCCTGGTGGAAGAGGTGCTGTATGCGGTCGGCGACCAGGTGGCCGATGGCGCGCCGCTGCTGGCTTTCAAGGCTGCCGCATAGAGGCAGCCACGATGCGCATCCTTTTACAACGTGCTGACGACAAGGAAGCGGCGTGGATCGCCGATTTTAAAGACTTGCTGCCCGAAGCCGAGATAGTCTTCTGGCGCGACGGCGACACATTCGCGCCATGCGACTTCGCCGTCGTGTGGCAGCCGCCCGCCGCCATGCTGCCGGCATTGAGCGAAGTCAAAGCCATCTTCAACACGGGTGCCGGCGTGGACGCGCTGTTGAAGTTCGGCGAGGCGCTGCCGGCCCACGTGCCGCTGGTGCGCCTCGACGACGCGGGCATGGGCGTGCAGATGGCCGAATATGTGAGCCACGCCGTGCTGCGCCACTTCCGCCGCTTCGACGACTACGAGGCGCAGGGCCGCGCCGGCATCTGGCAGCCGCTGCCCGCCTTCGACAAGATGGATTTTCCCGTCGGCGTGCTGGGAATGGGCGTGCTGGGCACGCGCGTGCTCGCAGCGCTGGCGCAGTTCGAATTTCCCCTGCGGGGCTGGAGCCGCAGCCGGAAGCACATCGATGGCGTGCAGTGTTTTGCGGGCGAAGAGGGGCTCGATGCCTTCTTGCGCGGCACGCGCGTGCTGGTGTGCATGCTGCCGCTCACGCCGGACACGCACAACCTGCTCGACCGCGCCCGCCTGTCGATGCTGCTGCCGGGCGCCTACGTCGTCAACGTGGCGCGCGGCGCGCATATCGCCGAACCGGACTTATTGACGTTGATCCGCTCCGGGCATATCGCCGGAGCGACCCTGGACGTGTTCCGCAACGAGCCGCTGCCGCAGCAGCACCCGTTCTGGCAAGAACCGCGCATCACCATCACGCCGCATATTTCGGCCGCCACCCTGCGCCGCGAAAGCGTGGCGCAGATCGCCGCCAAGATGCGCCGCCTGCACGCCGGAGACTCAGTCGCCGGCATCGTCAACCGTTTGCAAGGATATTGAGATGAGCAATCAACCGAATTTGCCGAAACAGGTCAAGATCGTCGAAGTGGGTCCGCGCGACGGCCTGCAAAACGAAAAGGAAACCATCAGCGCCGCCGTCAAGATCGAACTGGTCGACCGCCTGACCCTGGCCGGCTTCGCCAATATCGAGGCGGCGTCCTTCGTCTCGCCGAAATGGGTGCCGCAGATGGCCACCAGCGCGGAAGTGATGGAGAGAATCGCGCGCCGCCCGGGCACCATTTATTCGGCGCTGACGCCGAACATGCAGGGTTTTGAGGCGGCACTGGCGGCGAAGGCCGATGAAGTGGTGATCTTCGGCTCCGCATCGGAGGCGTTCTCGCAAAAGAACATCAATTGCTCGATCGCCGAATCGATCGCCCGCTTCGAAGGCGTGGCGAAGGCGGCCAAGGAACACGGCCTGCGCCTGCGCGGCAGCATCAGCTGCGCCTTCGGCTGCCCCTACCAGGGGGAAGTGCCGCTCGACGCCGTGGCCGACGTGGTGGGCCGCATGCGCGACCTCGGTTGCGACGAGATCGACATCGCCGACACCATCGGCGTAGCCACGCCGAGAAAGACGCAGGCGGTGATGGAACGCGCGATTGCCGCCTTTCACGTGGGCGGCCTGTCCGGCCACTTCCACGACACCTACGGCCAGGCGCTGGCGAACATCTACGCCAGCCTGGAAACAGGCATCGCGATCTATCATTCGTCCGTCTCGGGCCTGGGCGGCTGCCCGTACGCCAAGGGCGCCACCGGCAACGTGGCCACCGAAGACGTGCTGTACATGATGCAGGGACTGGGGATTAGTACCGGCATCGACCTGGACCTGGTGGTCGACGCGGGGCAGTTCATTGCGCAGCAACTGGGGCGCAAGGGTTCCAGCCGCGCCGGCAATGCGATTGCGGCGAAACGCCTGGGATAAATAAAAGGGGCTGCGGCCCCTTTTTGCTGCCGGCCTCGCGCCGCAGGCGCTACAGACGAAAAAAAACCCAAGAGCCGAAACTCTTGGGTTTTTTTCTACAAATTTGGTCGGAGTACAAGGATTCGAACCTTGGACCCCCTGGTCCCAAACCAGGTGCGCTACCGGGCTGCGCCACACTCCGAAGACCAAGATAATACAGGCCGTATCGACTTCGGTCAAGGGTCAGGTGAAACTCTATGTAAATTATTTACGCGCGGCACTGCGACTCATGTATTTTTCAAAACGATTGAAGTATGCGACACTGGCTTGGCAAGTTTTCCCGATCAGACATGAAGGCGACGACGGCAATGGAGTTCAGTATAGAAAGAAGCGGCGGCGGCCAGCCCATGCCGAATCGCCGCGGCATCGCGCTGGGCGTCGGCGTATCCCTGCTGCTGCACGGCGCCCTGATCTACCTGTGGCGCCACGTGCAGCCAGCCGCGCTGCCGGATGCCGCGCCGCGCGTGGAATCGATCGCCGTGTGGATACGTCCGCTGGCCGCCAAGCCCCCGCCGCCGCCTGTCGAGGTGGTCAAGCCGAAGCGAGAAGCCAAACCCGTCAGCAAGCCGACACGCGCCACTGTCCGCGAAACGCCAGCAGCGGCCACAACACCAGCGGCCAGCCCGCAAGCCATCACGGTGGTGCCGGCCTCGCCGGCGGCCAGTCCAGATACCTTCAGGCAAGAAACCCCGGAGACGCCGAAATTCGAAATGGAAGCGGCCAAACGCACGGCGCGCAAGATGGCGGGCGAGCGCGATCCGTCCAAGGCGGGCACGGCCGTGGGGCAAATCCCCGACAAGCCGCTGCAAACGGAAACCCAACTGGCGCGCGACATCGCACAAGGCAAGCGCGGCGATTGCCGCACCGCCTATTCCGGCGCAGGCTTGCTGGCGCCCGTGCTGATGTTACTCGACAAGAAGGATAGCGGCTGCAAGTGGTGATGGCCTGCTTGACTATACCCATATTGGGTACTAACATACCCAATATGGGTACTTTCGCAGACACATTGTTTTCCAAGACACAGCAGCGCGTGCTGGCTTTGCTCTTTGGCCAGGCACAACGGTCTTTCTATGCGAATGAAATCATCGCCTTCGCGGCCATCGGCTCGGGCGCCGTGCAACGCGAACTGGCCAAGCTGGTGAAATCGGCCCTGGTGACCGTCAAGAAAGTGGGCAACCAGAAGCATTACCAGGCGAATCACGATGCGCCGATCTTCGACGAGCTGCGCAGCATTGTGCTGAAAACCTTTGGCGTCGCCGATGTGCTGCGCGTCGCCCTGCAACCGTATTGGCAGGAAATCGACCTGGCCTTTGTGTACGGTTCAATGGCCAAGGGCTCGGAACATGCGCACAGCGACATCGACCTGATGGTCATCGGCAACATGGCATCGAATGCCCAGTTGCTGGCAGCGCTGCAGCCTGCGCAACAGCAGCTGGGCCGCAGCATCAACCCGACCTTGTATACGCGGGAAGAATGGCGGCAAAGAATAGACGACGGCAAGTCGTTCGTCGTGCGCATCCTCGAACAGCCCAAGATTTTTGTCAAAGGGGCCAATGATGACCTCCTCAAGCTCACAGGCGCTGGCGAACCTGGCGCGCATCGGCCAGCTCAAGGCTGAGCCAGCGGACGCACGCGAACGCGCAGGCTTGCTGCGCTCGGCCACCGTGCGCCTGCGCGATGCCAGGCAGCCGATACTGTCGCTGGAAAGCCGCTTCGACCTGGCGTATAACGCGGCGCATGCTGCCGCCTTGTCTGCACTGCGTCAACATGGTTATCGCAGCGACAACCGCTATCTCGTCTTTCAAAGCCTGGAACACACGCTGGGTTTCACGCCGCAGCAGTGGCTGCTATTCAATCAGGCGCACAGGAAGCGCAACCTGGCGGAATACGAGGGCGATCTCGATGTCACACAGGGCTTTGTCGACGAGTTGATCGAGCACGTGGAACAGCTGCTTGCGGCGGCACAGGCACTCAATGTCCAGCCGCCGTCCTGATCGCCTTATTCCTGCCCCTTCAACTGCAACGCCCGCTCATACAGGGCGTTTTTCTTGCGGCCCGTGATTTGCGCCGTCAGATTCGCCGCCTGCTTGACGCTGCATTCGGCCAGCAGGATATTGAGGATGCGTTCCGCTTCCACGTCTTCCGCGTCCTGCGCTTCGGTGGCGCCTTCCAGCAGGACGACGAATTCTCCCTTTTCGCGGTGCGCGTCGGCACGGATCCAGCTTTCCGCCTCGGACAGGGGGCAGCGGTGGATTTCCTCGAACAGTTTCGTCAGCTCGCGCGCGAACACCACCTGGCGCGTCGGCTCGAACGCCGCCGCCAGAGCCGTGGCGCAATCGAGGATGCGGTGCGGCGCTTCATAGAACACCATCGTCGCCGTCACGCCACGCAGGCTGTGCAAGATGTTTTCGCGCTGCTTGGCCTTGGCTGGCAGGAAGCCGACAAAGTAGAACTGGTCATTCAGCAAGCCGCTGGCGGAAATGGCCGTGATCGCCGCCGACGGGCCGGGCAGGGGCAGCACGCGCAATCCCGCCGCGCGCACGGCGTCGACGATGCGCGCGCCGGGGTCGGACACGGCGGGCGTGCCGGCGTCGGAGACGAGGGCGATGCGCTCGCCGGCGTGCAGGCGCGCGATCAAAGTCTGCGCCACTTCGCGTTCGTTATGTTGATGCGCCGCAATCAACGGCTTGTTCAAGCCGAAACGCGTCAGCAGGTGCGCCGTGTTGCGCGTATCTTCACAGGCGACGGCGTCGGCAAGGCTCAGCAAATGCAGCGCGCGCAGGCTGATATCGGTCACATTGCCGATCGGCGTGGCCACTATATACAATGTTGCGATAGGATAGACCTGGTGCGCCGCCTCTGTCATGATGGGCAGGCTGGCGATGGAACTGATTTCTTGTACGGTCATTTTGGAGGTTAAATGCTTGCTAATAGTGTGAAGTTACTGCTTGTTTGTGCCGCGACCGGCATGCTGAGCGCTTGCAGCACGCCTTGCGACGCGCCCGGGCAATTGTGCGCGCCTATTGAATCTAACACAAGGGCGCTGCCGCCACCGAAGCCGCTGCCGCCTCCCGTGCCGCCGAAGCCGCCCGCGCCCGAACCGGTGACGTTCGCCGTGGCCGTGCCCGATATTACCGCCTACGACGGCAACGGCGCGCCGCTGGCGCCCATCGCCACCAAGCCGGCGACGGGCACGCCGCAGGACATGCCGGCCGCCACGGCGCCGGCGCCGTCCGACGGCAATGTCCACCACATCGGCCTGCTGCTGCCGCTGCGCTCCGCTTCCCTGGGCCCGGCCGCCGAATTGCTGCGCGCCGGCTTCATGGCCGCGTACGAGCGCGACCGCAGCGGCTTCGAAGTGACGGTGATCGACACGGGCGACGGCAGCACCGACGTGCTGAACAAGTTTGCGCAAGCGCAAGAGGAACAGGACGTCGTCGTGGGGCCTTTGTCGCGCTCGGCCGTGACGGCCGTGGCGAACAGCGATCTGGTGCGCAAACCAACGATCGCCCTGAACCACCCGGACAACCGCGGCGACGCGCGCCTGCCGGCCAAGCTGCTGGTGATGGGCTTGTCGATTGAGGCGGAAGCGCGCCAGGTCGCCGCCTGGGCCGCCAGCGAACAGCCGGGCGCCAGCGCGCTGATCCTGTCGGCCGGTTCGCCCTCGCAGCGCCGCATCAGCGCCGCCTTCAAGCAGGAATGGCTGCGCCAGGGCGGCAAGGTCGATGTGATGGACTTGACGGCCACGAATGGCTACCTGAGCGATGCCGAACTGGTGCAGCTGCGCGCGCGCCTGGCCGCCACGCCCCCGGGCCTGCTGTTTGCCGCGCTCGACGCCGACCAGGCGCGCCAGCTGCGCGTGGCCATCGGCAGCGATCTGCCGCTGTATGGCACCTCGTCCTTGAATCCCGGCGCCGGGCGCGGCGCCAGCGGTCCCGAGCTCGACGGCGCGCGCCTGCTGGACCTGCCATGGCAGGTGCGGCGCGACCATCCGCAAGTGATGGTGTATCCGCAGCCGCCGCAACCGGCTGACGCCCGTTTGACGGCCGACATGGAACGCCTGTACGCGCTGGGCATCGATGCCTTCCGCGTGGCGCGCGAAGTGGCGCTGCGGCCGAACGCGCCATTCACGCTCGATGGCGTGACGGGCCGCCTGGCCGTGCGCTTCGACGGTGATCAAAGCGTGTTCGAACGCACGGAACAGGCCGCCACCTACCAGCAGGGCGTGCTGGGCACCTGGCCGCCGGCCCCGCCGGCCGCGCCGCCAGTACAATAAGGACACGGCCATGCCGCCCTTCGCTTTCTGGAACAAACGGGAACGGGGACGGCAAGGGGAAGACGATGCGCTCGCGTATCTGTTGCTGCAAGGCTTGGTGCTGCTGGAACGCAACTATCTGTGCAAGGGCGGGGAACTCGACCTGATCATGCGCGACGGCGCCGCCATCGTCTTCGTCGAAGTGCGGCTGCGCAGCAGTGCCACCTTCGGCGGCGCCCTGGCCAGCATCACGCCGGCCAAGCAGCGGCGCATGGTGCTGGCCGCGCAAACCTGGCTGCAGGGGCAAAAGAGCTTGCCGCCGTGCCGCTTCGACGCGCTGGCCATCGATGGCGGGCGCATCAGCTGGCTGAAGAACATCCTCGATATGTAAGCATTTTTAACAGTGCTTGTCCGCCATGCCGCGCGCCTGCACTATAATCGGCAGACTATGAATAATCAACGCATCCTCTCGCACTTCCACGAAAGTGCCGAACTCAAGATCCAGGCCGCCACCGTACTGGCGCAACCGATTGCGCAGGCGATCGACCTGATGTTTTATGCATTGTCCAACGGCAACAAGATCCTCGCCTGCGGCAACGGCGGTTCCGCCGCCGACTGCCAGCATTTCGCCGCCGAGCTGGTCGGACGCTTCGAACGCGAGCGCTTTCCGCTGCCGGCCCTGGCGCTGACGACGGATACGTCCATCCTGACGGCCGTGGCGAACGACTACAGCTACCGCGACATCTTCTCGAAGCAGGTGCAGGCCTTCGGCCAGGCCGGCGACATCCTGCTGGCCATCTCCACGTCGGGCAATTCGGCCAACGTGATGGCGGCCGTGGAAGCGGCGCTCGAGCGCGAAATGCGCGTCGTGGCGCTGACGGGCAAGGACGGCGGCGCCATCGGCAAGATGCTGACGGACGCCGACGTGCATATCTGCGTGCCGGCCGAGCGCACGGCGCGCATCCAGGAAGTCCATCTGACCACCATACATTGCATCTGCGACGGCATCGACGTCGCCCTATTCGGAGGAGACGTGAATGACTAAATTCGGTACTGGCCCAGGCTGGAAACGCGTACAACGCCCGCTGGCCACCGCACTCTTGTGCGGCGCCATGCTCACTTCGCTCACCGGCTGCATCGAATTGATGGTCGGCGGCGCGGTGATGGGCGGCGTTGCCGCGGCGGACCGCCGCACCCTGGGCGCCCAGACCGAAGACAAGTCGATCGCCCTCAAAGGCGAATCGCGCATCCCCTCCATCGTGGGCGACGTGGGCCACGTGAACGTCACCAGCTTCAACCGCCGCGTCCTGCTGACGGGCGAAGTGCGCGACGAGGCGATGAAAAATGCCGTCGAGCGCGAAGTGCGCAATATTGAGGGCGTGGAATCGGTGGCCAATGAATTGATCATCGCCGGCCCGGCCAGCTATACCTCGCGCTCGAACGACGCGCTGATCACCACCAAGGTCAAGGCCAGCCTGGTCGACATGAAAACCATCTCGGCTGCCTCGTTCAAGGTCGTCACCGAAAACGCCACCGTCTTCCTGATGGGCAGAGTCACCCAGCGCGAAGGCACGGTCGCGGCCGACGTGGCGCGCGGCGTGGGCGGCGTACAGAAAGTGGTCAAGCTGTTCGACTACATTTCGGAAGCGGAACTGAAGCAATTGCAGCCCGATCCGCCGCAGCAGCGCACGACGAGCACCGTCAGCGACACGGTCCAGCAGTAAGCGCCTCCGCCGTTTGACCTACGGCGCCAGACTGACGATGCGACTATAATGGCCGCATCGTTGCTCTACATTAGTGAAACTTTGCCATGTCAACTTCGCCCTCCGCAAGCAAGTCCTGGATCAAGCCAGCCCTGATCGCCGTCTTCGTGGCGGGCGTGGCGGCGGCAGCTTACCTGTCGCTGAATGACAAGCAAAGCGCGCCGGACGTGACCTTCCACGGCATCCATGGCGAGAAAATCACCTCCGCCAGCCTGCGCGGCAAGGTGGTGATGGTCAATTTCTGGGCCACCTCGTGCACCACTTGCGTGGCGGAAATGCCGGAAATGGTCGATACCTACAACAAGTACAAGGGGCAGGGACTGGAATTCGTGGCCGTGGCCATGAAATACGATCCGGCCAACTACGTGCTGAACTTCGCCGAAACGCGCCAGTTGCCGTTCAAGGTGGCGCTCGACGTGACGGGCGAAGCGGCCAAGGCCTACGGCGACGTCGCCCTGACGCCCACCACCTTCGTCCTGGACAAACAGGGCAAGATCCTCAAGCGCTATGTGGGCAAGCCGGAATTTGCCGAACTGCATAAACTGCTCGAAACAGCCATCGCCGGTTAAACGTCTCACATAAGCTGCTGCGCGTCGCGATTTGCAGCCTGCGATGCTCACTGTGCTCAAGCACAGTTCCGCTTCTCTGCCGCAACTCGCTTCCGCTCGCTACGCTTCTGTGAGACGTTAAAGGCGGGAGAACACCGCACAAAACCTTGTTGCCAAGCGTTGTCAATCTGTTATAACCTTCCCAGGCGTGATCCCACTCACCTCGTGAAGGCCAGCCGTGTCCCCAGCCGCCCAATCGCTCGACCCGCAGCAACTGAAAACCTGGCTGCTCGCCGCCGGCAACAAGGACGCCACCGCGTTCCGCCAGCTATATAACTCCACCTCATCGAAACTGTTTGGCTTCGCGCTGCGTATATTGCATAAGCAAGAGCTCGCTGAAGAAGCCTTGCAAGAGGGGTTCGTCGCCATCTGGAACAACGCCGCCGCTTACCAGAGCCATCTGGCGGCGCCGATGACCTGGATGGCCACCATCGTGCGCAACAAGGCGTTCGATGTGCTGCGGCGCAGCGACGATACCGTGGAAATCGATGCCGAACAGTTTGATAGCGAAGTCATGAATGCACTCCGGGATCCCCAGGCCACGCCGATCGAGTCGCTGCAACTGAGCGGTGACGCCAAGGCGCTGGCGTTTTGCATGTCCGCCCTGGAAGGGCTGCACCGGCAGGTGGTCGCCCTGGCGTTCTATCACGACCTGTCGCACAGTGAAGTGGCGCAGCAGATGTCGCTGCCGATCGGCACCGTGAAGACGTGGATACGCCGCAGCCTGGAACGGCTGCGCACGTGCCTGGCGAAACGGGAGGCATCATGAATATCCGCGGCAATGACGCGCTGCGCCAGAAACTGGCGTCCGAATACGTGCTGGGCACCCTGAAAGGGGGCGCGCGGCGGCGTTTCGAAGGCTGGCTGCACAACGACGCCGATTTGCGCAATATCACCGCCGAATGGCGCCAGCGCCTGGAACCGATGGCGGAATTCGCCACGCCCGTGGCGCCGCCCAAGCGCGTGTGGCAGCAGATCGAGCAGCGCCTGCACCTGCGTCCGCAGGGCGGCTGGGCGTTGTGGCGCGATGCGCTGTCGTTCTGGCGTGGCCTGGGCATGGCGTCGAGCGCCATCGCCGCCTTGCTGGTGATCGTCTTGGCCACGCGCGTGATGGAGGCGCCGCAGATCAGCTATGTGGCCAGCCTGACGGACGAAAAAGCGCAAACGGCCCTGCTGCTGACGGCCGACAGCCGCCACGGCGCGCTCGAAGTGCGCATGGTGGGCAACGCGCCCGTGCCAAGTGATAAGGATCTGGAACTGTGGGCCGTGCCGAAGAACGGCAACCCGCGCTCCTTGGGCTTGCTGGCCGACAAGGGCAATATAAAACTGGCCCTGTCGCAGCGCGCCCTCGGCAACGACGTGGCCTTGCTGGCCGTTACCCTGGAACCGAAAGGCGGTTCGCCGGATCCGAACGGACCGACGGGACCGATTCTCTACAAAGGTAACTGGGTGAAAATTTAACCCGAAGGCAAAAATCCGGGGTCTGACCCGTCGGGTCTGACCCCAGCAGTTGATTTGGGTTGCTTACCTTACTTTGGGTAAAGAATCATCTGCGTGCAGCGGAACAGGGCAATCGTCTTGCCCGTTTCCTTGCTTTTCACTACGGCATCCCACACTTGCGTGTTGCGGCCCTTGTGCTCAACCTTGGCCGTGCAGGTGAGCGTGCCTTCGCGGGCCGTGCCCAGGTGGTTCGATTTCAGCTCGATGGTCGTAAAATTGCTCGCGCCTTCGGGCAGGTTGACGATGCAGCCATAGCCGGAAGCCGTGTCGGCCAGGGTCACCACGCTGCCCGCGTGCAGGTAGCCGTTCGGCGCCAGCAAGTGCGGCAGCACGGGCAATTCCGCCGTCAGCTGGCCGTCGCCCACTGCCGTGATGACGATGCCCAGGTGGCCGGGCAGGCGGCCGGTGCCGCGTTCATTCAACATTGCTACGGTGATGTCGGGATTGCTCATGCTGGTCCTTGTGCGGGTGAATCCGGACAGCGGATCTGCCGGAAAATACTATGATGATAGCAACTTTCCCCGCAACGGTCTGACCGCAGCTATTTTTTGCCACGCCGCCGTTTCCACCACACCAGCGTCCCCGTCAGCAGGAACAGCAAGGGCATCAAACCGAAGACGGTAATGAAGACGCGCCCGGCCACGCCGAACGCCTGGCCCGAATGCAGGGGAAATTGCCAGCCGAGGAAAACATCGCCGGCCGGCGCCCGCAAGGGATCGCGTATGCGCAGGGGCAAGCCGCTGCGCGCGTCCAGGGTGATGCGCGTGGCGCCGTCGCCGTGGGCGATTTCGCCGGGCTGGCGCACGCGCACGTCATACGGCTGGTCTTTCCTGGCCGGCAGCACGATGCGCGACACGCGCGCCTGCGGATACAGCAGCTGCGCGGCGGCCATGGCCTGGCCCGCATCGAGCACGGTGCCGTCCCGCGCCACATTTTTCAATTTTGCCGTATCCGGCACCGTCGACACCAGGTCCACCAGCGGCACGATCAATTGCGGCAAATTGAAATAGATGCCGGAAAAGGCCAGCACAGCCAGCACGGGCGCGGCAAAAAAGCCCGCCGCCTTGTGAAACGTGTAATTAAAACGGGGCCAGGAGCCGCCATGCGACACCGTCAGCGCGCGCTTGATCGCCGTCCACTGCAGGCGCGGCCACCACAGGTAGATGCCGCTCAGCGCCATCAGCAGCAGCATCACGCCCGAGATACCCGTAATGGTCTTGCCCGCGTCGCCGGACAATACATAGCGGTGCAAATGAAACATGCCCGACATCAGCAATGGGCGCGTGAGGCCGAAACGGCCCCAGTCGCGCTCGCCTTTCACTTGCAAGGTGTAGGGGTCGACCATCACCTGGCGCACGATGGCCTGGCTGAAGGGCGACGGCTTGCCGGCCTGGCGGTACGACGCCACGTACACGTCGCGCGCATCGGCGGGCGGATTGATCTGCGAAGGCTGGCCGTAGGCAGGGTCGGCAGTCAGCTGGTCCACCACCGCTTGCAGCGTGCGCGGCGTCACCTGGAACACCTGGCCGGGCGCGGGCGTGCTCGCCTGCAACAAATTCGGATTCAGATACGCGTCGAGTTCCGGCATCCAGGCGATGGCGGACCCCGTCAAGCCCAGCAGGACGAACAGGGCGCCGAACCACAGGCCCACGTACAGGTGCAGTTTGCTGAGCAACCACTTGATCGGGCGTCGGGACATGGAAACTTTAGGAAATTTGGGCTGCGAAACGATAGCATGAAAGCCCCGCAGAGAAAAACATGCGCGGTCAGAAATCGGCAAACCACACAACACGCTCATGCGAACGTCGAAATCACGCAAAAACGAGCGTTTCAGCACCATCAGCGAGCGCATCGGCGTCGCGGGTAAATATTGCACGGCATACACTTTCCCCTATACTTATCGAAAGGAAAACCATGACTACCTCCCGCCTCCTCGCCGCCACCTTGGGCCTCGCTCTGCACCTGGGCGCCCACGCCGCCGATTTCACGGTCTCCAGCAGCGACATCGCCCCCGGCCAGAGCCTGGCGAGCGCGCAAGTATTCCAGGGCTTCGGCTGCACGGGCGGCAACCTGTCGCCGCAATTATCATGGAGCAATGCCCCGGCCGGGACGAAAAGCTATGCCATCACCTTGTACGACCCGGACGCGCCCACGGGCAGCGGCTGGTGGCACTGGAGCGTGTTCAACGTGCCGACCAGCACCACGTCCTTGCCTGCGGGAACGACAACGTCCACCTTGCCGGCCGGCGCCGTGCAAGGACGCAACGATTACGGCGACAGCGCCTACGGCGGCGCCTGCCCACCACCGGGCGACCAGGCGCACCGCTACCAGCTCACGGTCTGGGCCCTGAAAACAGACAAGCTGCCGCTGGACCAGCACGCCAGCGGCGCCATGCTCGGCTACATGCTCAACGCCAACGCGCTGGGCAAGGCACAGCTGACGGGACTGTATGGCAGATGAGATGGAAGCGGTGGCCCTGAGCGAGCTGCGCATCGCCCACGGCACCATCGAGGCGCGCCGCGCGCAAAACCTGCGCCGCGTGCCCGTCTTCCAGAGCGCCCTGTGCCGCGTGCGGCAAGGAACGAAATTGCTGGAATGGGGCACGCGCCAGGCGCGCGCCGGCACGCACGATGTGGTGCTGATGCCGGCCGGGCAGGAACTGGGCGTGGCCAACCTGCCCGGCGCGCAAGGCTACCGGGCCGAAGTGCTGAGTTTTTCGCCGGCCCTGATCGCCCGTTTCCGCGCGCGCCATGGCGGCCTCGTCGACAACCAGCTGCGCCAGGCGGCCACGGCCAGCCTGTGCGTGCCGCTCGATACCCACGCGGCGCTGGCCTGGGACCAGCTGACGGCCAGCCTGGCGGGCAGCACACCGCCCGCGCTGCTGGCGCATCAGGCGGAAGGCTTGCTGCTGGCCCTGGCACTGGGCGGCCATTGCGGCCCGCTGTTGCTGGACCGCCGCGATCCGCTGGCCGCGCGCGTGCAGCAAGTGCTGCTGCTGGACCCGGGCGCCGACTGGAGCGTGGCCAAGGTTGCCAGCCACCTGCACCTGGGCGCCTCCACCCTGCGCCGCCAGCTGGCCCTGGAGCAGCGCCATTTCCGCGCCATCCTGGAAGACGTACGGCTGGGACTGGCCTTGCAGGAATTGCAATCTGGCATCTTACCCATCGGCGACATCGCGGCCGCCTGCGGCTACGCCTCGCCCTCGCGCTTCGCGGCCCGTTTCCGCCAGCACTATGGCCTGTCGCCGCGCGAGCTGCGCGCCACCTTGTAAGTCCGCTCCAGCGCAAATGACGCAACAAGCGCTGACAAGGCGGCGATTTTCTTGCTACTATGCGCCCATGTCTTCCCGCCAGCCATCCCGCAAGCCTTACCCGGCGTCCGCCCTCGCGCGCACGCCGTGGCAGCTGTGCGTGGCGCTGTTCAGTGCGCTGGCCCTCGTGTTCCTGCTGTCGACGGCCGCCTCGCACCTGCACAAGACGACGCTCGACGCGGAAGAGTGCGCGCTGTGCGCCACGGTCATCGACAAGGTGGCCGACATCGCCGTGCCGCCGGCCATCGCCGAGCCGCCCGCCCAGTTACTGCCCTACCGCTTGCTGGCCATCGCGCCCGCCACCCTGGCGCCCGTCGCCGCCATCCTGCTGCCGCCCGTGCGCGGCCCGCCTGCCGCCTCGTTGTAGTTCCCACGCTGTTTTTATCCTTTTTTCAGGCTGCACCGCCGCGCGCCGCGTTCTCCGCATGCGCGCCGGGCCGCCTGGCGTAGACTATTTTCGAGGTTCACCATGCAACACACACCACGCCTGAGCGCGCTGTCGCTCGCCCTTGCCAGCCTGTTCAGCTTTTCCGCCCATGCCGCCGAGCCTGCGGATGCCAGCCCGGCAGCCTCCGGCACCGATGCTGCGCCGCAAGAGATGCAAAAAGTGGAAGTCACGTCCGCCCATTTGAAAAGCGCACGCATCGAGCTGTCGCCGAAAGTCGGCACCACCATCTACAGCATCGACAGCCACATGGTCGACATGCTGGGCCAGGGCGACAACACGCCGTTCAATGAAGTACTGCTGCGCCTGCCGGGCGTATCGCAGGATTCGAAGGGTTCCGGCGCCTTGCACGTGCGCGACGACCATGCCAACGTGCAATACCGCATCAATGGCGTGCAATTGCCCGAAAGCATCAGCGGCTTCGGCCAGTCGATCGACACGCGCTTGATCGACAAGACGGATTTCATGACAGGCGCCTTGCCGGCCCAGTTCGGCCTGCGCACGGCCGGCATCGTCGATATTGAAACGAAGGAAGGCGGCTTGAGCCCTGGCGGGCGCATCGGCATCATGGTCGGCAGCCACGATCACGTGGAGCCAAGTGCCGAATTTTTCGGCAGCGTGGGCAAGTTCAATTACTACCTGTCCGGCAGCTACCTGGGCAATTCCCTGGGCGTGGAAAACCCGCAGGCTACGCGCAGCGCCCTGCACGACAAGACGCGCCAGAACAAATCGTTCGGCAGCCTGTCGTATTTTCTCGATGACAACACGCGCCTGGGCGCCATGTTCGGCACGTATAACGGCCGCTTCCAGATCCCGAACAACCCGGACCAGGCACCGGGCTTCTCGCTGGCCGGCCACAGCGATGCGCAGGCGGGCACGTCCACCTTGCCGTCGTCGCAACTGAATGAAAACCAGCGCGAAGTGAACCGTTTTCTCGTGCTGTCGCTGCAAAAGAGCCTGGGCGACGTCAATTACCAGGTGTCGGCCTTCCACCAGTATTCGCAACTGCACTTCACGCCCGACGCCATTGGCGACCTGATCTACAACGGCGTGGCCTCGGATGCGCGCCGCGCCAACAGCGCTTCCGGTGCCCAGTTCGACATCAGCTACAAGCTGCACCAGGACCACACCGTGCGCGCGGGCCTGGCCTACACGCGCCAGAAGACGACCAGCGACAATGCGGTGGCCGTGTTCCCGAGTATTGACGGGGCGCAAACCGCCACCACGCCGGTCAGCATTCTGGACAACAGCGGCAAGACGGGCACCCTGGCCAGTGTCTACCTGCAGGATGAATGGCACATCAGCAAGCCTTTGACCCTGAACTATGGCGCCCGCTTCGACAAGGTCTCGGCCTACACGAACGAGCAGCAATGGAGTCCGCGCGTGAATCTGGCGTACCAGATCGCGCCGGGCACGGCCCTGCACGCGGGCTATTCGCGCTACTTCACGCCGCCGCCGCAGGAACTGGCCGCGCAGGGCAGTATCGACCTGTACGCGAACACGACGAATGCGCCGGAAATCGGCCAGTCCGACAACGTCAAGGCCGAGCGCACGCACTACTATGACGTGGGCATCAGCCACCAGGTCAATTCAAAACTGACACTGACGGCCGATGTGTACTATAAAAAGATCAACAACCTGCTCGACGAAGGCCAGTTCGGCCAGGCATTGATCCTGACCCCGTTCAACTATGCGGACGGCTACGCCAAGGGCCTGGAATTGTCCGCCATCTACAGCGAGAAAAACTGGGGCCTGTTCCTCAACGCCAGCACGCAAAAGGCGCAGGGCCGCAACATCAATTCGGGCCAAGCCCTGTTTGGCGCCGATGAGTTGAACTACATCAGCAAGAACTATGTCTACCTCGATCATGACCAGAAATACACGCTGTCCGGTGGCGGCCACTATCACTTCGGCGATTCGCAAGTGAGCGCTGACTTCCTCTACGGCAGCGGCCTGCGCATGACACCGGATGGCGACGCACCGAATTCCGGCCATTTGCCGAGTTACTTCACCGTCAACACGGCGCTCACGCACACGTGGAAAAACACGCCGCTCGGCAAGGTGGAAGGACGTTTGGCCCTGATCAACCTGTTCGACAAGTCCTACCTGCTGCGCGACGGTTCCGGCGTGGGCGTGGGAGCGCCGCAGTATGGCGCCCGCCGCAGTTTCTACGCTGGCCTGTCCACAAGCTTCTAAAAGTTACGCGCGAAGACAGCGGCAGGGAGCAACGCCTGCCGCTGTCGGTTGCCGTTGAGAAACGATCTCGTGACGTCTATCGGGATGCTGTTTTAATGGGGAATATCGGCGATGGGTAGCAGCATGGTCAGCGGATCGTCGGGGAGGGGCGTAAAACCATACTGTTGATAAAACTGCATGCCTTGCGGCTCTTTGGCATCGACAAACAGGGCAAAGCCGCCCACCTCCGCTGCGACCGATTGCACGCGCTTCATGGCCGCGACCAGCAGCAATGCGCCAAAGCCGCGACGCTGATGCCGCTGCGCGACAGCAAGCCGCGCCAAGGTAAAGCCGGGTACGTTGCTGGGCAACTTCTTCATCATGGCGACGGGAATAGCCTCCCTGGGGGTCATGCTACGAATCGCCAATGAAAAATAGCCAATAATTTCCGTAGGATCAGCCTCATCGACCAGCACGAACGTGCGCGATGCGCCATGCCGCTGATGCTGCCTTGCTGTTGTCTGCAACCACGTATCCAATACCGGTGTACCGCAACGAAACCTTGTTACATCATGTATTGCTTTCAGTACTGTCACGAAGTACGCCATTCTCTACTTTCTGTGCATAATTTTCAAAAGCCTTCGTCAAAGCCGCATTCGGCCCCTGCGGGTTTTCCAGCAAATCGATCATCATGGCGGCGTCGCGACGGGAATAGCGGATCAGGTATTCGCGATCGATGATCATTTCCGCCTTTTCCAATGCAGCTTGCACGAGGAATTGATTCAAGGTAGCGCCGGTCAGCTCAGCCGCTTCTTGAAGTTTCTCGGCAATCGAGCCGGAAACCCTGGCCGTAATACGGCCGCGTTCTTCAGTCGCACTCATTATTTAGCTCGTGTCGTCGGGTTGGTTCGGGTGTCGTCGGATATCACTATGAGCATAGCACATGGCGGAGATAAAATAAGCCATAGTGGAGACAAAATGTCACCACTATGTATCGCCCCATCTGATTTCTGCATGCTGATGCGCCAGCAGATACGCATTTGTCTGGCTAAATGGCTTGCTGCCAAAGAAACCTTTGCTGGCCGACAAGGGAGAGGGATGCGGCGCCGTCAGCACCAGGTGCTTGCCGGGGTCGATCAGGCTGCGCTTGGCTTGCGCGTAGCCGCCCCACAGGATGAACACGAGGTGTTCGCGCTCGGCGGACAGGTGGCCGATGGCGCTGTCCGTCAGCTTTTCCCACCCCTTGGCGGCGTGCGAGCCTGCCACCCCGGCGCGCACCGTCAGCACGCTGTTGAGCAAGAACACGCCTTGCTCGGCCCAGTCGGACAAATCCGTGCGCGTGCGCACCACGCCCACGTCGCTGTGTAATTCCTTGAAGATATTCTGCAGGCTAGGCTGTGGCGGCGTGCCTTCGGGAATCGAAAAACACAGCCCCATGGCCGCACCGGGCGTGTGATACGGGTCTTGCCCCAGAATCACCACCTTGACTTGCTCGAACGGCGTCAGGTCGAACGCCCGGAAGATGGATTTACCCGGCGGAAAACACGGCCCCGCCGCATACTCTTCCTTCACGAAGGCGGCCAGGCGTTCCCAGTAGGGCTGGACAAACTCGCCCTCCAGCCGCGCCTTCCACGATGCATCGATGCGTACGTCCATGCGTCACCTCATAGCCGATTCGTCCACCATGCTTTTTCAGCATGCCAGTATAGGACGCTCAGCCGCATGAGGTGGACACGATACGCACAGGCAAAAAAAAGCCGCCAGCGCTATCGCGGGCGGCTTTGATACGGCGCAAGGTGCTTAAGTAACCCCCAATAAATTATTGTGTTTTCTGACTTCCATAACCGGCGCTGTGCGGTGTTGCCCGCAGCTAGCAGTGCTCGCACTGCGTCGCTGCAGGCGCCTTGCACAGCATCCGGTTCTGTTCGTCATAAATTCACAATAATTTCCCGAGGATTACTTAGAAATTCAGCGCCGATTCCACGCCGGCGCTGTGCGCCTGTTCATCCGCGTGGTACGAGCTGCGCACCATGGCGCCCACGGCGGCGTGGGTGAAGCCCATTTTATAGGCTTCTTCCTCGAACATTTTAAACACGTCCGGGTGCACGTAGCGGCGCACGGGCAAGTGGCTGTTCGATGGCGCCAGGTACTGGCCGATGGTCAGCATGTCGATATCGTGCTCGCGCATGTCGCGCATGACTTGCAGGATTTCCTCGTCCGTCTCGCCCAGGCCCACCATGATGCCGGACTTGGTTTTGACGTCCGGGTACATGGCCTTGAAGTCCTTCAGCAGTTTCAGCGAGTGCATGTAATCGGAACCGGGACGGGCTTCCTTGTACAGGCGCGGCGCCGTTTCCAGGTTGTGGTTCATGACGTCAGGCAAGCCATCCTTGAACAGGTTCAGGGCTTTTTCCAGGCGGCCGCGGAAGTCGGGTACCAGCACTTCGATGCGGGTGTTCGGCGACAGGGCGCGCGTTTGCTGGATGCACTCGACGAAATGGCCGGCGCCGCCGTCGCGCAAGTCATCGCGGTCGACGGAGGTGATGACGACGTAGTTCAGGCGCAGCTTGGCGATGGTTTTCGACAGGTTGGCCGGCTCTTCCTTGTCCAGCGGGTCCGGGCGGCCATGGCCCACGTCGCAGAACGGGCAGCGGCGCGTGCACTTGTCGCCCATGATCATGAAGGTGGCCGTGCCCTTGCCGAAGCATTCGCCGATGTTCGGGCAGCTGGCTTCCTCGCACACCGTCACGAGTTTGTTTTCGCGCAGGATGTCCTTGATTTCATAGAAGCGGGTCGATGCCGAAGCGGCCTTGACGCGGATCCAGTCCGGCTTTTTCAGGCGCTCGACTTGCTCGATCGGAATGATCTTGATCGGGATGCGCGAGGTCTTGCTGGCGCCTTTTTGCTTTTCGCTCGGGTTGTAGGCGGCGGGAGCGGCGGGGGCGGTGCTGGAAATGGTCTCAGAAGTCATGGCTGCAAGCCCTTGACGGGCATGTTGGTTTGTTTGCTCAGGCATCCGCTGCCTGAGGCGCGCCTGCGGCGCTGTTTACTTCGCTTACATCGAGTAATACGGTCAATTCCTGGGCCAGGGCCCGCTGCACCTCGGCCAGCGGCGCCACCACGCCCATGCTGCGCATGTCCACCGTCTTCAGGCCGGAATAGCCGCAAGGGTTAATCCAGGAAAACGGCGCCAGGTCCATCGCCACGTTGAGCGATACGCCATGGTAGGTGCAGCCGTTGCCGCGCACTTTCAAGCCCAGCGCGGCGATCTTCGCACCCTTGTCTGGCCCGCCGGCAATATAGATGCCGGGCGCGCCATCGATGCGCTCGCCAGCGAGATTATACGCCGCCAGCACGTTGATGATGGCTTGCTCGATTTTATGCACGAACTGGCGCGCATACAGCTTGCCGCCCGGCTTGTTGCGGCGCAAGTCCATCAGCAGGTAAATCACCACCTGTCCGGGACCGTGGAACGTCACTTCGCCGCCCCGGTCCGTCTGCACCACGGGCACATTCTCCGCGCCGGCCAGCAGGTGGCCGCGGTCGGCCGCCAGGCCCAAAGTAAATACGGGCGGATGCTCGACGATCCACAGTTCGTCGCGCGTGTCGGTCGTGCGCGCGTCGGTGAAGGCGCGCATGGCGGCAAAGGTCGGCTCGTAATCGACGCGGCCCAGCTCGCGGATCAGCGCCGTTTCGGTGCGGGTGGTGGTCATGACGGATTCTGTAATCAGCTGCCGGCGCCCTGCGGACGCTGCGGCGAAGCCGTGATTATAAGCCAGGCCGCCGTTTCATTCCGGGGCAGACTCCGGCAACCGCAGCAATCTGCCTAATTTTTGTGCAGCATGGCGTATCTGGGCGGCATTCAGGGCCGTGTAGCCGAGCAGCACGGCCGGCGCCAATTTTGCGCTGTGACAAAAATCACCGAGCGGCTGCAGCGCCAGCCCCTCGTGCGCCGCGCGCGCGCAAAAGGCCCGCTCGTCAGTATCCGGCGGCAGCCACAGCACGCAATGAAAACCCGCCTGCTGGCCGGAAATCGCGTAGCGCCCGGGGGCAATCTGCTCGAGGCAGGCCAGCAGCAGGTCGCGCCGCTCCTTGTAGGCCAGCCGCGCCTGGCGCAAATGGCGCACGAAAGCGCCATCCTCCATCCAGGCGGACAGCGCCAGCTGCTCCGTCACGCCCACGGAGCGGCCCGTCAACTGCAGGGTGCGCAGCAACTGCGGACGCAAGGCGGGCGGCAGCACCATGAAGCCCACGCGCAGGCCGGCAAACAGGGTCTTATTAAAACTGCCACAGTAAATCACGCGCTGGTACTGGTCCAGCGCCTTCAGGGCCGCCAGCGGCGCGCTCTGGTAATTGAATTCGCTGTCGTAATCGTCTTCCAGCACCCATGCGCCGCTGTCGTTCGCCCATTCCAGCAAGGCCAGGCGGCGCGTGACGGACATGGTCACGCCCAGCGGCGACTGGTGCGCCGGCGTCACGTAGGCGAGGCGGGCATCCGCGTGCACGCCCAGGGCGGCGCAATCGATGCCCTCGGCGTCGACGGCTATATCCACCGGCACGGCGCCCGCGAGGGCGAACAGGGCGCGCGCGGCCGGGTAGCCCGGTTCTTCCAGACACACCTTGTCGCCCTCGCGCACGATGCTGCGCGCCAGCAAGTCGATCGCGTGGCGGATGCCGGTCGTGACGACGATGTCTTGCGGGTCGCAGCGGACGCCGCGGTACTTGGCGAGGAAATCGGCGATCTGCTGGCGCAGTTCAGGCAAGCCGGCCGGATCGGCGCTGCACAACTGCTCCGGCGTGGCGGCCGCCAGCGCCCGCGTGGCGCACTTGGACCAGGCGGCCATGGGAAACAGGCTGGCGTCGGCGCGCCGCGCCACGAAGGGCAAGCCGTCGCGCACGCCCGTATCCGAGGCAGGCGCGGGCGCCACGGCCAGCGGAGCGGGAATGGCGTCGCCCAGGCCTGCCATCAGGAAGCGTTCCGGCACGACGGCGCACACGCGCGTGCCGGAACCGGGCACGCGCGTCACGTACGCTTCCGCGTGCAGGCGGTCGAACACGGTTTCGATGGTGCCGCGCGACAACTCCCACCGTTCCGCCAAGGTGCGGCTGGACGGCAGCCGGCTGCCGGCCGGCAGCATCTTCGTCAGAATGGCCGAGCGCAGCGCTTCATACGCGCCATCCTGCTTGTTGACGCCCGCCTTGTCGAGCCAGCTGGTGGGGCGAGGCAAGTCCAGGGCGTGCGGTGATTTTCCTCGCGGCATAATAATCGTCCAAGTGGTCCAATGAATTTTCTGATGACTGGCACTTCGCATTACACCACAAACATTCTACTCTCACCGTTCCGGTGCGCCAGCGGGGCGCACCTGCAATCTTGCGCTTGGAAACAATGATCAAAAACACATCTCTGCCGCTGTGGGCCTGGGGCGCCATCGTGCTGCTGCTGGTCTGCCTGTCGCGCATCAGCATCGACATCTATTTGCCTTCGCTGCCGGCCATGGCCGATGCCCTGCATGCCAGCGATGCCCAGTTGCAACTGACCCTGAGCCTGTTCATGGCCGGCTCGGCCGCCTCGATGCTCGCGTGCGGGCCGCTGGCCGACCGCTACGGACGCCGCCCCGTGCTGCTGGCCGGCACGGGAATTTTTGTGCTCGCCAGCATCGTCTGCAGCGTGACTTCCGATGTGCACGTGCTGATCGCCGCGCGCGTGCTGCAGGCGTTCGGCGGCTGCAGCGGCACCATCATCGGCCGGGTCATGGTGCGCGACCGCTTCGACCCCGCCACGCAGGCGCGCATGCTGGGGCAAATCTCGATGGTGATGGGCTTGTCGCCGATCCTGGCGCCGCTGGCCGGCAGCGTGCTCGACGCGGCATTCGGCTGGCGCGCCGTGTTTGGCGCGCTATGCCTGCTGGGCGCGCTGTCGCTGTGGCTGATCATCGTCTACGTGCCGGAAACCAGGCCGGCCAGCGTCGTGCCGCAGGGCAATACCCTGGCGCTGTACCGCCGCCTGCTGGGCGACGCGTATTTCCTGCGCTATGCGCTGGCCATCGGTTGTGTATATTGCACGTATTTCCCCTTCATCGCGGAATCGTCCGTGCTGTTGCAAAGGGGCATGCACCTGTCGCCCGGTGCGTATGCGCTGGTGTTCGGACTGACGGTGAGCGGCTATATCGCGGGGTCGAGCCTGTTTCGCGCGCTGGGACCGCGCCTGGGCGCCGATTACATGCTGGGCGTGGCGGTGCTGATCAATGTGGCGGGTGCGGCCAGCTTGTTGCTGGCGGGTACGTTGGCGCCGCAGCATGTGGCGTCGCTGGTGGCGCCCATGCTGCTGGTGATGGTGTCGGTGGGCATGGCGATTCCCGCCTGCCAGCTGGCCGTGCTGCAGCCGTATGGCGCCCAGGCGGGCAGCGCCTCGGGCCTGTTCTTCTTCGTACAGATGGCCATTACGGCCGCCTGCGGCGCCGTCATCGCCGCCATCACGGACGGCAGCGCACAACCGCTGCTGTGGGTGACGGCGACGGCCAGTGGCGCTTTTGCCGCCGTCTGGCTGCTCACGAAGAGCCGGGCCAGCGTGACGGCAGCCAGCCTTACATGACGATCTTGACCATCGGGTGGCCCGACAGCGCCATGTACAGGGCATCGAGCTGCTCGCGGCTGATGGCGCGCACGGTGACGGTCAGACCCGTGTAATTGCCCTTGCCCGATGGGCGCTCTTCCATGCGGCCTGCGTGGAAGGTCGGATCGTGGCTGATCACCAGTTCCAGCATGGTCGGCGCGAAATCGACGTGCGTCGGGCCCATGATCTTGATGGGAAAATCGCTCGGGTATTCGATCAGCGATTCGCTGGGAGGAATCGTCACTTCGGTGGGTGGGGTGGTTTGCATGGGAAATCCAATCAGTGCCGGTCAGAACAGACGGCGCGGCGCATGGCGCGCGGCGGCTGCAGAAAGGCGTATTGTAGCCAACTTTGGCGGCGCCTGCGCCGTTGCCATGGCGCCAGGGGCGCGGAAAAAAAAAGCCAGCTTTGTAAGCTGGCGAAAACTATTTCGTTTGGACAAAATAGCCGGAAAATCGGTGCTGTCAGCCGCGCAGGCATTGCGCTGTGCTGCAATGACTCCACTGTAGACAAAACACTGCGGCTTGACCGCTGAAATGTGACGAACTGTCGGTTTGGCGGCTTGAACGTCGTTAATCCATGACCGGACGGACAGACAGCCAGCGCCAGCGGCCAGTTCAGCGCTCCGCTTCCTGCATCCGGCCATTACGGCCGGGGCCGCCGCGCTCATTGCCCCGGTCATTGTTCCGTTCACGCGGAGGCCCGCTGCGTTCGCCCCCGCGCGCCTCCTGTGCCGGACGCGCCACAGGAGCCGGCATCGGCGGCGGCGCGGGCCGCGGCTGGGCCACGGGCGGCGGCGCAGGCATGGCAGGCGGCGCCGTCTGCAGCACTTCGCGGCGGCCGCCACGCTCCCAGCGGTTGCCGTCCGGGCGCGGCACCTCGGCAGGACGCTCGATGGCGGGGCGCGGCGGCTGCGGCCGCTCGGTGCGCGGCCGCTGTTCGCCACGCCATCCGGGATGCGCCACCGGATCTTGCACGGGCGGCAAGGAAGGCGCCGCCGGCATCACGGGCTGGGCCGGTATCGGCGGCTGCGGCGGCTGGACTGGCACGGGCGGCCGGTTCGGCTGCATGGGACGCGGCGCCAGGTGCGTCTGGCCATCGTCCGTCTGCAAGCGGCCAGGGCGGTTGCCCCAGTCGCGCCGGAAACCATCTTGCTGGCGCGGCGCATCGACGGAACGCTGCCAGTTGCCCGCCGGCGCAGGCGGCGTGCTCAAGGGCATGCTTTGCAGCACGGGGGCCGGCATGATGGTGCGATTGCGGCGCGGCACGTTCACCGTGCGCGCGCCGCCAAAACGCTCGCCCGGCAGCATCGTCATGCCTTCGCGGCGTTCGCGCTCGCCCGCCACGGAACGGCGCCCCTCGGCAACGCGGTTGAGGCGGCGCTCATAGTCCGCGCTGGCGCGGTAGCCGGGCACGTAGCGCTCGTGCGGCGACAGGGGAAACCAGCCCACGCCCGGCTGCTGGCCGTGGCCGGTCCCGTGATTGCCGCCGACCCAGCCCACCAGGGCCGGCGCCCAGGGCACGCGGCCGCGCTCGCGGCCCGGTGCCCAGCCCCAGCGGTGGCCCAGCAGCACCCAGCGGCCGTAATGCGAGGGCGCGTAGCCCCACGGCGCATTGTCGACCCAGGTCCAGCCCCATGGCGCGATCCACGTCCAGCGCCCGTCGCTGTACGGCGCCCATCCCAGCGGCACGCTGGCAGGCAGCCACAGCGGGCCGTATTCCGCATCGTCCTGCCAGGCGCCATAGCGGTCCAGCTCTTCATAGCCGGTCGTATCGTCCGTGACATAGCGCAAGGCCGGCGCGGCGGCAGGCAAGGCTTCGGGCCAGTTGTCGAAGGAGACTCTCTGCGCGGCGCCCGTGCGCAATTCCTCGTCCGTCAGCTCGGCGCGCTTGCCTGCACGCAAGGTGACGCTGCCCGTCGCGCCATCCACGTCGGCCGCGCCGTCGAGCACGCTGACGACGCTGGTGCCGGGCTGGCGCCCCGCCTCGATGCGCACCCAGCCCGGCTGGGTCAGGATCACGCGCGCCTGGGCCGTGGTCAGCTCGAAGCCGCGCAGCGCGTCCGGGTTGCGCACGCGCACGCTGACCGTGCCATAACCGAGGTGCAATTTGAAACTGTCGTCATCGAGCTCGCTCACTTCCAGCTCGGAATCGCCATCGAGGCGCACGGCGGCCGCGCCCACGCGCAATTCCGCCAGCGCGCCGCGCATGGTGGTTAGCCGGTTATCCGTCGTGACGGGCCAGTTCAGCAGGGCATTTTGCGCCTCGCCCTCGCCGGCGCGCACCAGCACCTGCCCTTCGACGGTGGAAATGCGCCCCACGCGGGCGGGCGGGTCCTGCGCCAGGGCCAGGGAGCACGCCGACGACAGCAGCACGGCGCACACGGTGTTGAGAAAAGGGGAGGATAGGGTCGGACGCATGGCAGCGCTCCAGGCAGGACGGACAGAGATGAAAGGTAGACAACACCCCGATTACAGTCCTATCGGGCGGGCATCGCAAGCGGGCTTACAAATGTTTGCATCTTGATCTGGCTCAGGAGGCCGCCTGGCCGCCGCGCTTGACGAAGAACAGGGCGGCGCCGACGGCCATCAGCAAGCCGCCAAAGAAGCGGTTCTGTTTTTTCACGGCGCGCGCGTCGCGGAAGAAGCGCTGCATCGAGGACGCTAAAAAGGCGTAGCTGTGCATGACGATCTGGTCGATCGTGCACATGGTGACGGCCAGGATCAGCAATTGCGGCAACAGCGGAGACGTCGGGCTGATGAATTGCGGCAACACCGCCACCATGAAGATGATGCCCTTCGGATTCGTCACATTCGTCAGGAAACCCGTCAGCACGCGCCGGCGCATGGACGGCACCACGGCGTCCGCATGCAGGTCGCCCGTCACGGCCACCTTGGCGCGCCATTGCGACAGGCCCAGGTAGATCAGGTACAAGGCGCCCACCGTCTTGACGATATTGAACGCCACTTCGGAAGCGAGCAGCAGGGAACCGACCCCAGCGCCCGCGATGCCCAGCACCACCAGCAGGCCCAGCTGCAGGCCCAGAATCGTGGCACTGGCCTTTCTGACCCCGTAGGACAGGCCGTGCGACATCGACAGCACGGCGCCCGAGCCGGGCGAAACGGCGATGATGGAGGCGGCGATGACAAAGGTGATCCAGGTGGCAAAGGGCATGCGGTGTCCAAAAATGGTGATGAGAGGCAATTTTAACCCGGTCAGTGCGGCCCTGCCGGCCTTCGCTGAGGTAAGATCAGGGTCGTGCTTTTCCTTGCCCTACAACCAAGAACAACATCATGAAAAACAACACTTTCCTCGCTCCACAATTTCCTGCCACCACCGTGGGAGCGCGCTGAGATGGCCGGCTCCAGTCTGCTGGCCCTGCTCGACGACATCGCCAGCATCCTCGACGACGTTTCCCTGATGACCAAGGTGGCCGCCAAGAAGACGGCCGGCGTGCTCGGTGACGACCTGGCCCTGAACGCGCAGCAAGTGGCCGGCGTGCGCGCCGAGCGCGAACTGCCTGTCGTCTGGGCCGTCGCCGTCGGTTCGCTGAAGAACAAGGCCATCCTCGTGCCCGCCGCGCTGGCCATCAGCGCGTTTGCGCCGTGGGCCATCACGCCGCTGCTGATGGTGGGCGGCGCCTACCTGTGCTTCGAGGGTTTCGAAAAGATCGCGCATAAATATTTGCACCCGGACGACAGCCACAAGGCCGAGCTGGCGCAGGCGCTGCGCGATCCGCAAGTCGACCTCGTCGCCCTGGAAAAGGACAAGATCAAGGGCGCCATCCGCACCGATTTCATTTTGTCGGCGGAAATCATCGTCATCGCCCTGGGCACGGTGGCCGCGGCCACCTTCGCCGAGCAGGTGGCCGTCGTCGTCGGCATCGCCCTCATCATGACGGTGGGCGTGTATGGCCTGGTGGCCGGCATCGTCAAGCTCGATGACGCGGGCTTTTATTTGTCCGCGCGCAAGGGCGCGGGCGCGCTGATGGACGGCGTGCGCGGCTTTGGCCGCATGCTGGTGTCGGCGGCGCCGAAACTGATGAAGTTTCTCTCCGTGGTGGGCACGCTGGCCATGTTCATGGTGGGCGGCGGCATCCTGACGCACGGCTGGCCATGGGCCAGCGCCATGCTGCACCATGCGGAAGAAGCCGTCGGCGGCGTGGCCGGCATCGGCCCCGTGCTGGCGGCCGTCACGCCCAGCCTGATCAACGCGGTGGCCGGCCTCATCGCCGGCGGCCTGGTGCTGGCCGGCGTTACAGCCGTGTCGGCTTTGTTGCGCATGATCAAGCCAAACAAATAGACTTTCTGGTCTGATGGGGCGGCAGGCGCATCCGTGCCTGCCGCCCCGGCCATGCCGGCGGCGCCCGCTGCCCATGGAGACCCTATGCATTCTTCCCCCGCCCCACGCCCCAGCAGCGCCTTTATCGGCGCCTCCTGGGCGGCATTGCTGATCGGCGTCGTCACCTATCTGTCCGGCCTGTGGAACGCCGGCATGCCTCTCAACGAGAAGGGCTATTATTTTACGATCCTCATGTACGGCCTGTTCGCCGCCATCTCGCTGCAAAAATCCGTGCGCGACCGCAGCGAGGGCATCGCCGTGACGGGGATTTACTTTGGCCTGTGCTGGATTTCCGTGCTGCTGGCCTTGCTGCTGCTGACGGTCGGCCTGTGGAACGCCGCCCTGCAGAACAGCGAAAAGGGCTTCTATGCCATGGCGTTCCTGCTCAGCCTGTTTGCCGCCGTGGCCGTGCAAAAGAATGTGCGCGACGTGGCGCGCGCCTCGGCCACCGCGCCGGCCGAGCTGCCGGGAACTTAAACGCCGGCGCCGCGTCTATCCCTGTATCCATGTCGGGAGGGGATGATGGGCGACCAGCAGAAACGTTTGCAGATGGCGCTGGAGGCGGCGCACATGGCGATCTGGGATTCGCGCATCGTCGCTGGCCAGGTCATCGACGGCACGGTCAGCTGGTCGGCCAAGGGCGCCACCTTGCTGGGCCTGGAAGAGCGCGCCCTGACGCAGCCATTCCGCAGCTTTCTCGACAGCGTGCACGCCGGCGACCGCGACAAGGTGGTCGAAGTGCTGCAGGACGGCGTGCGCCGGCGCGGCGGCTACGCCCTGCAATACCGCGTCGTCTGGCCCGACGGCAGCGAGCACTGGCTGGCGGCCAAGGCGCACATCTTCGTGGATGCCGGCGGCCGGCCCGACCGCACCCTGGGCATCATCTGGGATATCACCGAGCACATGGCGCGCGAACTCATGATCGCCGAGCGCAAGGAACTGGCCGAAGTGACGCTCAGATCGATCGGCGACGGCGTCATCACCACCGATCCGCAGGGCAAGACGCGTTACCTGAACCGCGTGGCCGAGCAATTAACGGGCTGGAGCAACGAGCTGGCGCAGGGCCTGGACATCGGCCTGACCATGCCGCTGGCCGATGAGCGCACGGGCGAAGCGCGCGAGCACGTGGCCATGCGCTGCCTGCAACAGCGCCAGGCCATCGGCATTTCGCCCCGCTCGCAACTGGTCACGCGCGACGGGCGGCGCATCGCCGTCGAGGAATCGGCCGCGCCCATCTGGTCGCGCGACGGCGACATCCTCGGCGCCGTCGTCGTGTTCCGCGACGTCAGCCACGAGCGCAAACTGAGCCAGGAACTGTCGTGGCAAGCCACGCACGACACCCTGACGGGCCTGATCAACCGGCGCGAATTCGAACACCTGGTGGCCGGCGCCCTGCGCACGGCCAAGCAGGATGGCCACGCGCATGCGCTGCTGTACCTGGACCTGGACCAGTTCAAGGTCATCAACGACACCTGCGGCCACGGCGTCGGCGACATGCTGCTGCAACAGCTGGCCAAGATGCTGCAGGGGCGGATGCGCGACAGCGACATCCTGGCGCGCCTGGGCGGCGACGAACTGGGCGTGCTGCTGCCGCACTGTCCGCTCGAACACGCGCGCCTGATCGGCGAACAGCTGCGCCAGTCCGTGCGCGATTTCCGTTTCGCCTGGGACGAACGCAGCTTCGAGCTGGGCGTGAGCATCGGCATCGTGGAAATCAGCCAGGACAGCAAGTCCATGAGCGAGCTGCTGAGCGCGGCCGACCAGGCTTGCTACCTGGCCAAGGAGCAGGGCCGCAACCGCATCCATATATATCAGGAGTCCGACGTCATGCTGGCGCAGCGGCATGGCGAAATGCTGTGGATCTCGCGCCTGAACGAAGCGTTCGCCCACGACTATTTCCGCCTGTACGCCATGCCCATCGTGCACCTGCACGACAGCCCGGAACACCACGACGAGGTGCTGATCCGCATCCGCAACAGCAAGGGCGACCTGATCTTGCCGGGCGCCTTCATCCCCGCCGCCGAACGCTACGACATGATGCTGTCCATCGACCGCTGGGTCATCCGCGCCGTCTGCGCGCATATCCAGAGCGTGCGCGACAGCCTGCCGCCTTTGGCCGCGCTGGCGGAAAGCCGGCGCCGTGCACCGGCCCTGTATTCCGTCAACCTGTCGGGCATGTCGCTGGCCGATGCCGGCTTGCACGACTACATCACCGAGCAGTTCGTAGCATTCGCGATTGCGCCCGAGCAAATCTGCTTTGAAATCACGGAAACGGCCGTCATCGCCAACCTGCCCAAGGCGCAAGTGTTCATGCGCCAGCTCAAGGCCCTGGGCTGCCGCTTCTCGCTCGATGACTTCGGCAGCGGCTTTTCCTCGTTCGGCTACCTGAAAGCCCTGCCCGTCGACTATTTGAAAATCGACGGCGTCTTCGTGCGCGACATCGCCACCAACGCCATCAACCGCGCCATGGTCAAGGCCATCAATGAAGTGGGCCACGTGATGGGCCTGGAAACGGTGGCCGAATACGTGGAGGACGCGGCCACCCTGGCCGTCATCCGCGAACTGGGCATCGACTATGCGCAAGGCTACGCCGTGGGCAGCCTGCGGCCGCTGACGGCGGGCGCGGATTAAGCGCCTATCCCGGTAGATGAATACATCCCCTGCTGGCGCCCGTCAGAAGCGGGGACTGCGTTGCTCGTCGTCGCGTGGCTCGCCACGCGTCCTCCTCACGCCTTGTCCGCGCTCCTGATGCGCTGCCAGCAGAAGACGCTCCCTACCGGGATAGGCTCTAAGCGCCGCCGACAACCAGTAGCTTTAAAACAATGCCGCATTGCTATCGCTAAATGCGTGCAAGCACGACCAATCTGGAGGATTTTGATCTACATCAATAAATTTGCGCAGGCGACTCCTTACACTGATCTCCATTCTTGCAATCGTGCAAGTCTTACTCACCAATTGCTCATTTAACCGATCAGGAAGCCGCGACCATGCGACAAAATTTGCCAGTGACTAACCGTGAAGTCCTCGTCTTGGACGATCAGGCCATCGTGTCGAAAACGGATATGAACGGCAATATCGTCTACGTGAATCCCTACTTCAGCCAGGTCAGCGGCTTCAGCGAGGCAGAGCTGCTCGGTTCGCCCCAGAACATCGTGCGCCACCCGGACATGCCGGCCGAAGCGTTTGCCGACCTGTGGACCTCGATCCAGGCCGGCACGCCATGGACGGGCCTGGTCAAGAACCGCTGCAAGAACGGCGATTTCTACTGGGTGCGCGCCAACGTCACCCCCATCCGCGAAGCGGGCAAGACCATCGGCTACATGTCCGTGCGCGTGAAGGCCGACAAGGACCAGGTCAAGGCCGCCGAAGAAGCCTACGCGGCCATCCGCAACAAGGAAGGCGGCAACATCGTCATCAAGCACGGGCAGATCGTGCGCCCGGGCCTGGCGCACCTGCTGCACAGCCTGACGCACATGTCGCTCAACCTGCGCATCTGGGCCGCCACCTCCATCGTCAACTGCCTGCAACTGCTGGTGTGCGTCATCAGCCTGTTCGCCAGCGGCGGCCAGATCACCAATTACGCCATCTTCGGCGCCACCCTGTTCGGTTTCCTGATCAACGTTTTCCTCTGGTACACCTTGCGCATGTCCGTGCTCAAGCCGCTGGGCAAGGCCCTGAACGGTGCGCGGGCGATCGCCGCGGGCGACCTGTCGGGCAGTTTTGAAACGGAGAGCACGGATGAAGTGGGACAACTGCTGCGCGCGCTGCAACAGATGAACAGCAACCTGATCGCCACCATCCGCGACGTGCGCATCAACGTGGAAACCATGGCCGTGGCCACCAAGCAAATCGCCGTCGGCAATATGGACTTGTCGGGCCGCACGGAATCGCAGGCGGCCAGCCTGGAAGAGACGGCCTCGAGCATCGAGGAATTCTCGTCGACCGTGAAACAGAACGCGGACAACTCGGTGCAGGCGAATGAACTGGCCGTGGCCGCCTCGAAAGTGGCGGTGCAGGGCGGCGAGATCGTTTCCGAAGTGATCACCACCATGGACGAGATCAACACCTCGTCGAAGAAAATCGTCGACATCATCGGCTTGATCGAAGGCATCGCCTTCCAGACCAACATCCTGGCCTTGAACGCGGCCGTGGAGGCGGCCCGCGCCGGCGAACAGGGGCGCGGCTTCGCCGTCGTGGCGGGCGAAGTGCGCAACCTGGCGCAGCGCTCGTCCGTGGCAGCCAAGGACATCAAGCAACTGATTGAAATTTCCGTCGGCAAGGTCGGCGCCGGCATGCTGCAGGTCAACCGCGCCGGCGCCACCATGGAGCAGGTGGTCAGCTCCGTCAAGCAGGTGACGGCCATCATGCAGGAAATTTCCATCGCCTCGCGCGAGCAGAGCATCGGTGTCGACCAGGTCAACCAGGCCATCGCCCACATGGATCAGGTGACGCAGCAGAACGCGGCCCTGGTGGAAGAAGCCGCCGCGGCCGCCACGCGCCTGGCGGAGGAAGCGGCCAGCCTGTCGCAAGCCGTGAGCCTGTTCAATTTCGGCAAGATGCCGCCACCGCGCCGCGTTGCCATGCCCGGCGGCAAATCGGGTGCCGCAAACGCCGGCAAACCCGCCATGAAACGCCTGGCCGCCTAAACCTTTCAAGACATCAAAACACATCATGCCTACACTACTCAGCAGTGCTTCCGCCGAACTGGACGCGGTCGTCGAATTCGACCCGGTCATCATCGGCAAGATGAGCCAGTCCGGCCCGCGCTACACGTCGTATCCGACCGCCGACCGTTTTAACGCCGACTTCGGCTACGGCAACTTCCTCGAAGCGCTGGCCGCGCTGCGCATGCGCGGCGGCCGCCGGCCGCTGTCGCTGTACGTGCACGTGCCGTTCTGCGACACCCTGTGCTACTACTGCGCCTGCAACAAGATCATCACGAAAGACCGCAGCAAGGCCGCCACCTACCTCAGCTACCTGAAGCAGGAAATCGCCATGCAGGGCAAGCTGTTTGCCGGCATGAACCACATCGAACAGCTGCATTTCGGCGGCGGCACGCCGACTTACCTGAGCGAAAAGCAGATGGACGAGCTGATGGCGCACCTGCGCCAGCATTTCGAGTTCGCCTCCGATGAAGACGGCGAATATTCGATCGAAATCGACCCGCGCACCGTCTCGCGCGAGCGCGTGTTTTCGCTGCGCGCGCAAGGTTTTAATCGCATCAGCCTGGGCGTGCAGGATTTCGACGCGGACGTGCAAAAAGCCGTCAACCGCATCCAGCCGGAAGCGGAAACGGTGGCCATCATGCAGGCGGCGCGCGACGCGGGCTTCCGCTCGATCAGCATCGACCTGATCTACGGCTTGCCCAAGCAAAGCCTGGACACCATGACGGAAACCTTGCGCAAGGTCATTTCCGCCAGCCCCGACCGCATCGCCCTGTATCACTACGCGCACATGCCGCACCTGTTCAAGCCGCAGCGCCGCATCCTCGACGCCGACATGCCCGACAGCGCCACCAAGCTGGCCATGCTGGGCCTGTGCATCGCGCGCCTGACGGCCGCCGGCTATGTCTACATCGGCATGGACCATTTCGCCAAGCCGACGGACGATCTGGCCGTGGCGCAGCGCCAGGGCCGTTTGCACCGCAACTTCCAGGGCTATTCGACGCGCGCGGAAGCGGACCTGATCGCCTGCGGCGTGTCGGCCATCAGTTCCGTCGGCGCCGTCTACAGCCAGAATGAAAAGACGCTCGACGCATACTATGAAAAGCTCGACGAAGGCGTGCTGCCGATCGCGCGCGGCATCAAGCTCGATACGGACGATTTATTGCGCCGTATCATCATCCAGATGCTGATGTGCAACTTCGAATTGTCGATCGCCACCATCGAGCAAGCGCACCCCGTCAAGTTCCGCAGCTATTTCGCCGCCGAGCTGGAAAAGCTGCGCGAACTGGCGCGCGACGGCTTGCTCGTCATCGAGGAAGACTGGCTGACGGTGACGCCGAAAGGGCGCTTGCTGATCCGCAATATCTGCATGGTCTTCGACCGTTACCTGACCCTGGCGCGCGCCAACACGGCGCCGGACGCGGTGCAGCCGCTGCGCTACTCGAAAACGGTGTAACGCCGCCCGATGAACGCCCTCAGCCTCCTGCCGCTGTTCATGGTCGGCCTGGCCGGCAGCGTGCACTGCATCGGCATGTGCGGCGGCATCGTCGGCGCCCTGTCGATCAGCGGCGGCGCACCGGCGGCGCCAGCCCGCCCCGTAATCGCCATCGCCGTGGCGCGCCCCGCATTGCAGACAACCTTGCAGACGAACGTCCTGCGCGTGCTGGCCTACAACGGCGGGCGCATAGCCAGCTACATGCTGGCCGGCGCACTGGCCGGCAGCCTGGCGGGCGCGGGCATGCTGCACCTCGCCTCCTTGCAAGTGGCCGGCTACTGGCTGGCCAATCTGATGCTGGTGGCTTTGGGCCTGTACCTGATGGACGCCTGGCGCGGCCTGGCCCACCTGGAAGCGGCCGGCAACGTCGTCTGGCGCCGCGTGCGGCCCCTGCTGAAACCGCTGATGCCGATGGATACCCCGCTGAAAGCGCTGGCCGTGGGCGGCCTGTGGGGCTGGGTGCCGTGCGGCATGGTCTACAGCGCGCTGCTGACGGCCATGATGCAAGGTTCGGCCCTGAGCGGCGCGGCCGCCATGGGCGCCTTCGGCCTGGGCACCCTGCCCACCCTGCTGGGCATGGGCTTGCTGGGCACGCGGCTGCGCACGCAGATGCAGCGCCGCCCCGTGCGCATCGCCAGCGGCGTGCTGGTGCTGGGCTTTGGCTTGCTGGGCCTGCTGCGCGCCGCCAACGGCGTGTCGCTGGGCTGGCTCGACGCCCTGTGCGTCACGGGCCATCCATGAAAAGACGCATGAAAACAAACCTATGAATGCTGTTTTACAACCCTCCGCCTGCTTCCATTGCGGCTTGCCCGTCCCCGGCGGTTCCAACTGGAACGTCACCATCGACGACGTGCCGCGCGCCATGTGCTGCCCCGGCTGCGAAGCGGTGGCGCAAACCATCGTCGACATCGGCCAGAGCGCGTATTACCGCGACCGCGACGAGTACGCCGTCAACGCGGCCGGCGCCGCCATGGTGCCGCCCGAACTGCGTTTGTACAGCAATGACGACGCGCAATTCGCGCGCGACGCCAGCAGCTGCGAAGCGACGCTCTCCGTCGAGGGCATCCGCTGCGCCGCCTGCGTCTGGCTGATCGAGCGTCAACTGACGCGCCTGCCCGGCGTGCAGGCGGCCAGCCTGAACGTCGCCACGGAGCGCCTGTACGTGCGCTGGAGCCGCGCCGAATGCGAGCCGGGCGACATCCTGCAAGCCGTGCGGCAAGTCGGCTACACGGCCTATCCGTACGACGCCGTGCGCCATGGCGAGCGGCTGCAAAAGGCCAGCAAGACCCTGGGCCGCCAGCTGTTCGTGGCCGGCCTGTCGATGATGCAGGTGATGATGTACGTGGCGCCGTCCTACCTGGCGGCCGAGGATGGCACGCTGGACGAGAATATGGCCAGCCTGATGCGCTGGGCCAGTTTGCTGCTGACCTTGCCGGCCATCTGCTATTCGGCCATGCCGTTTTTCCAGGGCGCCTGGGCCAGCCTGCGCGCGCGCACCCTGGGCATGGACGTGCCCGTGGCGCTGGGCATCCTGGCCGCCTTCTTCGGCAGCGTGGTGGCGACCTTTACGGGACGCGGCGAGGTGTATTACGACTCGGCCACGATGTTCATCTTCCTGCTGCTGTGCAGCCGCTATTTCGAGCTGCAGGCGCGCCGCAAGGCCGCCTCGGCGCTGGAACGGCTGCAGCACGCCTTGCCCGCGTCCGCCTCGCTGATGGCGGGCTTCCCGGACAACCGCGCCACCACCCTGGTGCCGGCCGGCAGCCTGGCCGTCGGCGACATCATCTTGGTGAAACCGGGCGAGGCGATCGCCGCCGACAGCGTCATCATCGAGGGCACGAGCGCGCTCGATTTATCGCTGCTGACGGGCGAAAGCGCGGCGCAGCGCAGGAAGATGGGCGAGCGGGTACCGGGCGGGGCCATCAACGCCAGCGCGGCGCTCATCTTGCGCGTGCTCAAGCCGGCGCGCGAAAGTACCCTGTCCGACCTGCTGAAACTGATCGAGCGGGCCGGCAGCGGCAAGCCGCAGATCGCCCAATGGGCCGACAAGGTCGCCGCCTGGTTCGTGCTGGGCCTGCTGCTGTTTGCCGTCGCCGTGTTCGCCTTCTGGAGCTGGCACGATGCGGCGCAGGCGTGGCCCGTGGCGATTGCCGTGCTGGTCGTGTCCTGCCCGTGCGCGCTGTCTCTCGCCACGCCGACGGCGCTGGCGGCCGCCACCGACAGCCTGCTGCGGCGCGGCGTGCTGATCGTCCAGCCGCACGTGCTGGAAACCCTGCACCGCGCCACCCACATCGTCTTCGACAAGACGGGGACATTGACCCTGGGCCGGCCCGTGCTGCGGCAGATCGAGGGCCTGGACAGCATGGCGGAAGACGATTGCCTGCAGGTGGCCGCCGCGCTGGAAGCGGGCAGCGCCCATCCGCTGGCACAAGCCATCCTTGACGCCGCCGAAGGATTGCCAGGACAGCAGCCGTGCGCGCATGCGGAACACCTGCAGGAAGTGCAGGGCCAGGGCCTCGAAGGCGTGGTCGACGGCGTGCGCTACCGTCTGGGCAATGCGGCTTTTGTCGCCGCCATCGCCGGCCCGCCGCTGGGCGACACGGCCGTCGGCATGCAGGGCATGACGCCGCTGTACCTGGGCACGCAGGGCCGGTGGCTGACGCGTTTCCTGCTCAGCGACGCGCTGCGCCCGGAAGCGCGCGACGTCGTCGCGTATTTCCACCGGCGCGGCAAGCAGGTCGTGCTGCTCAGCGGCGACCAGGAAGCGCTGACGCAAAGCGTGGCGGCCGAGCTGGGCATCGCCACGGCCTGCGGCGAGTGCCTGCCCGATGAAAAGCTCGACTTCGTGCAGCAATTGCAGGCGACGGGCGCCGTCGTGGCGATGGTCGGCGACGGCATCAACGACGCCGCCGTGCTGAGCGGCGCCGACGTCTCCTTCGCCATGGGTTCCGGCGCCGCGCTGGCGCAAGCCCATGCGGACACGGTGCTGCTGTCGAGCCAATTGGTCTCCGTGCTCGACACGGCCAAGACGGCCGCGCGCAGCATGCGCATCATCCGCGAAAACCTGGGCTGGGCCACCTTGTACAATCTGACGGCCATCCCGGCCGCCGCGCTGGGCTTTTTAAACCCCTGGCTGTCCGGCGTCGGCATGGCTGCCAGCTCGGCGGTCGTCATCGCCAACGCCCTGCGCCTGCGGAAAGCCTGAACATGGAAGCACTGTATCTCCTCATCCCCTTGAGCGTCGTGGTCGTCTTCATCGCGCTGTGGGTGTATTTCACGGCCTCGGACAGCGGCCAGTTCGACGACCTCGTCGGACCGGGCCTGCGCGTGCTGCAGGACGACGATACGACAGTCAAGCCGCCGGCGCCCGGCGAACCGCACGCCTGACGTTTCCCCCTCCGGCGCGCTGGCGCCTGGCCATCGTTGAAATACGCCTTTTGACACAGGTCAAGCCCTGATTGCAGGGATCTTGCATGGCTTTTTTGACGGGAATATCACTTTATTTCGATGCCAGTTCGCTACGCTTATTTCATCCGGGGAATTTTGATCCACATCAAAGTTTTTTCGCGGTCAAACACTTACTCTCTGGCCACCATCATAAATAGTAATTCCAGGGAGAGTCTTTGTGGATCAATCGCTGAACTATAACTACAAGATCGTGAAGCAATTCGCGGTCGCTACTGTGGTATGGGGCATCATCGGCATGCTGGTAGGCGTTATCATCGCCGCTCAGCTGGCCTGGCCTGCCCTGAACCTCGACATACCATGGCTGACATACGGACGCCTGCGTCCGCTGCACACGAATGCGGTGATTTTCGCCTTCGGCATCTGCGGCCTGTTCGCCACCTCGTACTACGTCGTGCAACGCACCTGCCAGGTGCGCCTGTTTTCCGACAAGCTGGCTGCCTTCACGTTCTGGGGCTGGCAAGCCGTGATCCTGTGCGCGGTCGTCAGCCTGCCCATGGGCCTGACCCGCGGCAAGGAATACGCCGAGCTGGAATGGCCTATCGCCATCCTCATCGCCGTCGTCTGGATCGCCTACGCCATCGTTTTCTTCGGCACCTTGATCAAGCGCAAGGTCAAGCACATCTACGTGGCCAACTGGTTCTTCGGCGCCTACATCCTGGCCGTGACGATCTTGCACGTGGTCAATGGCGCCGTCATGCCGGCCTCGTTCACCAAGTCGTATTCCGCGTATGCGGGCGTGCAGGACGCCATGATCCAGTGGTGGTACGGCCATAACGCGGTGGGTTTCATCCTGACCGCCGGCTACCTGGGCATGGTCTACTACTTCATCCCGAAACAGGCCGAGCGCCCCGTGTACTCGTACCGTCTGTCGATCGTCCACTTCTGGGCGCTGATCTTCACCTACATGTGGGCGGGTCCGCATCACCTGCACTACACGGCATTGCCTGACTGGACGCAATCGATCGGCATGGTCTTCTCGCTGGTCCTGCTGGCACCAAGCTGGGGCGGCATGATCAACGGCATCATGACCCTGTCGGGCGCCTGGCACAAGCTGCGCACCGACCCGATCCTGAAATTCATGATCGTTTCGCTGTCGTTCTACGGCATCGCCACCTTCGAAGGTCCGATGATGTCGATCAAGACCATCAACTCGCTGTCGCACTACACCGACTGGACCGTTGCCCACGTGCATGCGGGCGCCCTGGGCTGGGTGGGCTTCATCACCATGGGTTCGATCTACTACCTGCTGCCGCGCCTGGCGGGCCGCACGCAGATGCACAGCACGCGCCTGGTCGACGTGCACTTCTGGGTGGCCACCATCGGCATCGTGCTGTACATCGCGGCAATGTGGATCGCCGGCGTGATGCAGGGCCTGATGTGGCGCGCGGTCAATCCGGACGGCACCCTGACCTACACCTTTGTCGAGAGCGTGAAAGCAACGTATCCGTACTACGTGGTGCGCGTGGCCGGTGGCCTGCTGTACCTGTCGGGTATGTGCATCATGGGCTACAACACCTGGATGACCTTGCGCGGCAGCAAACTCCCCGTCGCCCGCATTCCGGAACTGAACGCGGCGCACGCCTGATAGGAGCATAAGCAAATGAAATTTTCACATGCATGGATTGAGAGAAACCCCTGGCTGCTGATCGCCCTGGTCACGGTGGTGATCAGCATCGGCGGCGCCGTCGAGATCGTTCCCCTGTTCTTCCAGAAGAGCACGACGGAGCCGGTCGCCGGCCTGAAGCCGTACTCGCCGCTGCGCCTGGCCGGCCGCGACATCTACGTGCGCGAAGGCTGCTACAACTGCCACTCGCAGATGGTGCGTCCGCTGCGCGCGGAAACGGAACGCTATGGCCACTATTCGGTCGCCGGCGAGTTCGTCTACGACCGTCCGTTCCAGTGGGGTTCCAAGCGCACGGGGCCGGACCTGGCCCGCGTGGGCGCCCGCTACAGCGACGAATGGCACCGCACGCACTTGAACAACCCGCGCGACGTGGTGCCCGAGTCGAACATGCCGTCCTACCCCTGGCTGGCGAAGACCAAGCTGGTGCCTGACGACATCATGCCGAAGATGCGCGCCCTGAAACGCCTGGGCCAGCCGTACAGCGATGAAGAGATCGCCGCCGGCCCCGCGCAGCTGCAGGACAAGACGGAAGAAGACGCCCTGGTCGCCTATCTGCAAGGCCTCGGTACATTAATCAAAACAAGGAATTAGCATGGCAATCGAAAACCTGTTTGACAGCGCCAGCAGCGTCATGACGGTGGTTTCCTTTACGACGTTCGTGGGCATCCTGTGGTGGACGTTCAGCCGCAGCAACAGCGACTTCGACGCGGCGGCGCGCCTGCCGTTCGCCGACGACGCGCTCGACTATCCGGCCGAGGCCGAGATGAACCTGGCGAAGGAGCATAACCATGGCTGACTTTACCAATGGCTTCTGGAATATCTACGTCATCGTGCTGTCCCTGCTGGGCATCATCGGCTGCGGCGTGCTGCTGTACTCGCAGTCGAAAGTAAAAGTGGCCGCCGGCGCGCCTGCCGACGGCACCACGGGCCACGTGTGGGACGAGGACTTGAAGGAACTCAATACGCCGATGCCGCGCTGGTGGATGTGGTTGTTCTACATCACCATCGTCTTCGCGCTGGCGTACCTGTTCCTGTATCCGGGCCTGGGCAACTATGCCGGCAGCCTGGGCTGGAAATCCACGGGCCAGTACGAGGAAGAGCTGAAGAAGGCGGAAGCCGACTACGGTCCCCTGTTCAACAAGTACCTGAGCCAGGACTTGAAGACGGTGGCCGCCGATCCGCAGGCGCAAGCCATCGGCCAGCGCCTGTTCCTGACCTACTGCGCGCAATGCCACGGTTCTGACGCGCGCGGCAACAAGGGCTTCCCCAACCTGACGGACAAGGACTGGCTGTATGGCGGCGAACCCGACATCATCAAGACCACCATCCTGCACGGCCGCAATGGGCAAATGCCGCCGATGGGCGCCGCGCTCGGTTCCGAAAAGGATGTCGAGAACGTGGCCCATTACGTGCTGAGCCTGTCCGGTTCCACCTCGGATCCCGTCAAGTCCGTGCTGGGCAAGGCCAAGTTCGGCGCCTGCATGGCCTGTCATGGCGCCGATGCCAAGGGTAACCAGATGCTCGGCGCGCCGAACCTGACGGACAAGACCTGGCTGTACGGCGGCAGCGCCGATACCATCATGGAAACCGTGCGCAAGGGACGCAGCAACACCATGCCGGCCTTCAGCGATTTCCTCGGCGAATCCAAGGTACACGTGCTGTCGGCGTATGTCTGGAGCCTGTCGAATCCGCAGGCACCCGCAAAGTAAAAATGGAACCTCAAGTCATCAAGATGTATGCGGCCCGCGAGCAAATCTACCCTCGCGAGGCCAAAGGACGCTACGCTACCTGGCGATGGGTATGCGTATGGCTTACCCAGCTGGCGTTCTACGGCTTGCCGTGGTTGACCTGGAATGGCAGGCAAGCCCTGCTGTTCGATTTGACCACGCGCAAGTTCTACATTTTCGGCGTCGTGCTGTGGCCCCAGGATTTCATCTATCTGGCGGCCCTGCTGATCATCTGTGCGTATTTGTTGTTCCTCGTCACGGCCATTGCCGGGCGGGTGTGGTGCGGGTTCTCTTGCCCGCAAACGGTATACACGGAAATTTTCCTGTGGGTCGAACGCCGCATCGAGGGCACGCGCAGCGCGCGCATGGCCCTCGACAAGCAGGGCCCCTCCGTGCGCAAGGCGTTCAAGAAGACGGCCAAGCACCTGGTATGGGGCGCCATCGCCCTGTGGACGGGCTTTACCTTTGTCGGCTACTTCACGCCGATCAAGGAACTGGCGCACGCGGTGACCACCTTGAATTTCGGTCCCTGGGAATGGTTCTGGGTCTTGTTCTACAGCCTGGCAACCTACGGCAACGCGGGCTGGCTGCGCGAGCAGGTGTGCAAATACATGTGCCCCTACGCGCGCTTCCAGAGCGCCATGTTCGACCAGGACACCCTGATCATCACCTACGATGCCAAGCGCGGCGAACCACGCGGCGCCATGAGCAAGAAGGCCGGCAACAACGACAAGCTGGGCGATTGCATCGACTGCACCCTGTGCGTGCAGGTGTGTCCGACCGGCATCGATATCCGCAACGGCCTGCAGTATGAATGCATCGGCTGCGCCGCCTGCGTCGATGCCTGCAACAGCGTGATGGACAAGGTCGAGCGGCCACGGGGACTGGTACGCTACAGTACCGACCATGCGATGGAAAACAACTTCAATTCGAAGCAGATACGCCAGCGCGCCATGCGCCCGCGCGTCTTGATCTACACTTCCATCCTGGCCCTGATCATCATCGCCGTATGTACTTCGCTGGCGTTGCGCACGCCCCTGAAAATGGACGTGATCCGCGACCGCGGTTCCATGGGACGCGAAGTGGAAGACGGCATGATCGAAAACGTCTACCGCCTGCAGATCATGAACACCTCGGAGCAAAGCCAGCATTTCAAAATCAGCGCTTCCGGCTTGCCGGGCCTGACCTTGCTGACGCGCGAAGAAGTGACCTTGCAGCCAACGGAAACGCTGGGTTGGCCGATTCGCCTGCGCGTGCCGCACGGCGTGGGAGAGAAGGGCTCGAACAAGATTGCGATCGAATTGCAATCGCTGGACGACCCGTCGCTGCATGTGCGTGAAAGCGCGGTATTCATCGTGCCGCGGTGATGTTGATTTGGGGTTGGACCCTCTGGGTCCGACCCCGGTATTTCGCCGTAGGGGTATCATCAATCATGCGTTAGGGTCACTTGATTTTCAACCCGGAAGCAAAAGCTGGGGTCAGACCCACAGGGTCCGACCCCAAGGAGAACAAAATGTCCGACAGTCTGAAACTGCAAGCACCCGTTGCACCGTGGTACAAGCATCGCTGGCCATGGCTGCTGATGATCGGCCCCGGCCTGTCCGTGGTCGTCGGCAGCTTCATGGGCTATATCGCATTTACCCAGCCCGATGCGCTGGTGGTGGGCGATTATTACAAGCAGGGCAAGGCGATCAACCAGGATTTGAAGCGCGACACGATCGCCAGCGATCTGGCGATGGATACGAGCCTGTCGTACGACGTAGCGGCAGCGCGCCTGAGCGGTTCCGTGCACAGCTTCGGCAAGGCGTATCAGGCGCCTTTGCTGCTGCACCTGGCGCATGCGACGTTGCCGGAAAAGGATATCAAGCTGCTGGTGCAACCCGATGCGGCCGGCAATTTTTCCGTCGCGTTGCCGATGCTCGAGCGCAGCCGCTGGCAAGTGCTGGTGGAAAACGACAAGCGCGAGTGGCGCCTGTCCGGCATCTGGACCTGGCCGTTGCAGCGCAGCATCGCGCTGCATGCCGACGAGGAACTGTAAGTCTTACTTGCAGATGTCCGTGCCGGCCGTAATCGCTTTCAACTTGGCCGGCTGCAGGATCTCGATCTCGCGGTTCGACACGCGCAGCCAGCCTTCCTTCTTGAATTTCGACAATAAGCGGCTGACGCTCTCGATGGTCAGGCCCAGGTAGTTGCCGATTTCCTCGCGCGACATGCGCAGCTGGAATTTGCTGCTCGAATAGCCGCGCGCTTCATAGCGCGAGGCCAGGTTGACGATGAAAGCGGCGAAGCGCTGCGTCGCCTGCATGTTACCCAAAAGCAACATAACGCTTTGCTCGCGCGTGATTTCCTGGCTCATCATGCGGTGGAAGTGGCGCAGCAGGGTCGGCATATTGCCCAGCAATTGTTCCAGGCTGGAAAAGGGGATTTCACACACTTCGCTGTCTTCCAGCGCCACCGCATTACAGTGGTGGCGGTCGGCGCTGATGGCGTCCATGCCCAGCAGTTCGCCCGCCATCTGGAAGCCCGTCACCTGCTCTTCGCCGCCCGGATTGATCTGGTACGTCTTGAAATGCCCCAGGCGGATCGCATACAGGTTCTGGAACGAGTCGCCGATGCGGAACAGCGAAGCGCCGCGCACGATCTTGCGGCGGCGGCCAATGATCTGGTCCAGCCTGTCCATATCGCCCACATCGAGGCCCATCGGCAGGCACAATTGATGCATGCTGCAGGTCGAGCATCGCGCACGCAACGCCTCCACGTTCACGGTGGGCAAGGTTGGAGTGAGGAGCGCTTCAGTCATGTCGGTACCTTTTAGAAAATGCAACAACAAGTTTACTGCATACAGGGTTGCCGTGTGCCAATTTCACCGCAATTTCGGCGAATAAACGACGTCCAGCCTTTAATTATATGGCAACATCGTCAAAAGCCCATGCGGGGCGGGCAATTTGCGCGGTGGCGCTTGCCAAGCTGGGGCATTGATAGGAAAATTCCTGACAGCATTATCTGCCGCCTGTGCCGCCTGGTACTGAAAAGGAAATCATGAAGCCTCTCGGCATTAAAGCAAAAGTCGCGCTGGCCACCAGCCTGACCTCGATCGCCATGATCGCGCTGGTCACCATGATCCAGGTGCAGCACATGCGCGACGACTTCACCCGAGTACTGCTGAGCCAGCAATCGTCCCTGATCACCCGCACCGCCGCCGAGCTCGACGACAAGCTGGGCATGCTGCTGCAGATCGTCACCCTGACGGCCAGGCAGCAGCCGCCGGAATTGATCGCCCGGCCCGCCCAATTGCGCGAATACTATTCGCGCCGCTCGATGCTGGTGCTGTTCGATGATGTGCTGGTGCTCGACGCGCAGGGCGCCATCGTGGCCGACATGCCGGAGGTGGCGGGGCGCGCCGGCATCAACGTCGCCGAGCGCGAGTATTTCCAGACCGTGCTGCGCACCCGCCAGCCCATGATCACCGAGCCGATGCTGGGCAAGTCGAGCGGCATGCCCATCGTGCAGATGGTGGCGCCCGTGCTGGCCGCCGATGGCCAGGTGGCCGGCGTGGTGATCGGCGTGCTGCGCCTGTACAAGGACAACCTGCTGGGCCGCCTGCGCTCGGAAAAGATCGGCAAGAGCGGCTATTACTTCATCCTCACGCGCGGCGCCGTGCCGCGCTACGTGCTGCATCCCGATACCAGCCGGCTGCTGCAACCGCGCCAGCCGAACGCCAACCTGACGACGACCCGGCTGCTGAAGGAAGATGGCGAAGGCAGCATGGTCAGCACCAACAGCCGCGGCATCACGGCCGTCAACAGCTTCAAGCGCCTGAAATCCGTAAACTGGCTGCTGGCCGCCTCGCTCCCCGTCGACGATGCATTCGAACCGTTCGATGGCGTGCTGTACCGGCTGGTGCTGTGGAGCATCCTCGCCTCGCTGCTGGCCGCTGCCGTTCTGGGCTGGGTCACCGTGCGCCTGCTGTCGCCGCTGGTGCGCCTGCGCGACACCCTGCTGGCCCTGCGCACCAGCGGCAGCCGTTTCACCCCCGTGCCGGTGCAGCAGCGCGACGAGATCGGCGAACTGACGGAAGCGTTCAACGGCCTGATGAGCGAACGCGACCGCATGCAGCAGGAACTCGAAGCGCGCGCGGCGGAACTGGAACAGGAACGCGACCGTGCCGAGGCGGCCAACCGCGCGAAGAGCGATTTCGTGGCCAACATGAGCCATGAAATCCGCACGCCCCTCAATGCCGTGCTGGGCATGGTGTATCTGCTGGGCAATACCAAGCTCGATACGGAACAACGCAAGTATCTGACCATGGTGCGCGTGGCGGGCCAGTCGCTGCTGGGCATCCTCAACGACGTGCTCGACTATTCGAAGATCGAGGCGCGGCGCATGGAATTGTCGCCCGTCGAATTCGACCTCGACGAAGTCATGAACACGCTGGCCACGACGATGACGATGAATGCGGGCGAAAAGGAGCTGGAACTGGCCATCGCCGTCGAGCCTGACGTGCCGCGGCGCCTCGTCGGCGACGCCCAGCGCCTGCAGCAAATCCTCGTCAACCTGGCCGGCAACGCCATCAAGTTCACGGAGAGCGGCGAAGTGGTGGTGGCCGTCAGCCTGGCCGAGAAAGAAAACGGCCGCGCCTGGCTGCGCTTCGAAGTGCGCGACACGGGCATCGGCATGACGGAACTGCAGCAACAGCAGCTGTTTGCCGCGTTTTCCCAGGGCGACCAGAGCATCACGCGGCGCTTCGGCGGCACGGGCCTGGGCCTGGCCATCAGCAAGCAGCTGATCCACATGATGGGCGGCGACATCGCCGTCGCCAGCAGCGAAGGCAAGGGCAGCCGCTTCTGGTTCAGCGTGCCCTTCGAAATGCTGGCGCAGCCGGCCGAAACGCGGCGCACGCCGGCGCTGGGCCAGCTGCGCCTGCTGGTGGCCGACGACAACCGCACCACGCGCGAACTGATCGTCAAGCTGATCGAGGCGTGGGGCTGGCTGGCCGACGAAGTCGATTCCGGCTTTGCCGCCATCGAACTGTACCGCGAACGCCTGGCGCAGCAGCAACCATACGACGTGGTGCTGGCCGACTGGCACATGCCCGTCATGGACGGCCTGGCCACGGCCAAGGCCATCCGCCAGGCGGCCAGCGGCCAGCGCCAGCCCATCGTGGTGATGGTCAACGCCTTCGCCCGCAACCACCTGGAGGAAATCTCCAGCGCGGCCGAGGCCGACGTCGTGCTGATGAAGCCGATCACGGGCTCGAGCCTGTTCGATGCCCTGCACCAGGCGCTGATCGCCAAGAACGACGGCGGCGAGCAACGCATGCTGCACCAGCCGCTGGGCACGGAACTGGCCGGCGTGCATTTCCTGCTGGTGGAAGACAATCATTTGAACCAGGCCGTGGCGCGCGGCATCCTCGAACACATGGGCGCCACCCTGGACGTGGTGGGCGACGGCTTGCAAGCGGTGGAACGGCTGCGCACGGAAGCGCTGCGCTACGACATCGTGCTGATGGACATGCAGATGCCCGTCATGGACGGCTTCAGCGCCACCCACATCATCCGCACGGAACTGCGCTTGAGCCTGCCCGTGATCGCCATGACGGCCGGCGTGCTGGCGTCCGAGCGCGAGCGCTGCATGACGGCCGGCATCAGCGATTTCATCGCCAAGCCCGTGGTGGTGGAAGAAATGATGGAAGTCATCCTGCGCCACCTGCCCAAGCGCCCGCCAGTACAGACGGCCGAGCCGGCACGCGTCGCCGATGAAGAAGTGTTTTCCATGGCGCCGCTGATGCGCGTGATGGGGCGCGATGCGAAGGGGCGCGGCGTGCTGCGGCGCATGGTGGAAGACGCGCTGAACAAGGGCATGACGCCCGTGCGCGACGCCGAAACGGCCTTGCAGGCGGGCCGCCACAGCGACGTGGCGCGCATCCTGCACAGCGTGCGCGGCTCCGTCGGCACCCTGGGCACGAAACGCCTGATCCGCACCGCGTTCGCCACCGAGGAAGCCATCGACGCGGGCCGCCTGGACGAGGTGCCGGCGCTGCTGGCGCAGACGGCGCAGGAACTGGAGCAGGCGCTGGCGGCGGCGGCGGATTGGTTGTCCAGGCTGAAGGATTAAGCTCGTTTGAACCCAAGAGATCAAGGCCGGGGTCGTACCCTCAGGGTACGACCCCAGTCCTTGCTGTGGGTTTAGGCGGGCACGCCCAGAATCACGCTGGACGCTTTAAATATTGCCGTCACGTTGCTGCCGAGTTCGATGCCCAGCTCGGTGCTGCTCTGGTTCGTGATGATGGCGGCAATCGTGCCGCCGCGCGGCAGGTCCAGCACCACTTCCGTGTTGACGGCGCCCGTCTGCACGCGCGTCACGACCCCGGCCAGCTGGTTGCGCGCGGAAAAGCGCGCGCCCTGGCTGTCCGTCACGAGGATGATGGACGAGGCCTTGATCAGCGCAAACGCTTCCGCGCCCGGCACCAGGCCCAGGCTGGCGCTGCTGCCCTGCGTGACGATGGCCACGATATGCTGTCCGCCCGGCAATTCCAGGGTGACTTCATCGTTGACGGCGCCCTGTTTCAGTTCAGCAACTTTACCGAGGAATTGATTGCGTGCCGTGGTTTTCATGGCCATTCTCCGTATGAGTAAAAGATCGTCGGCGATGCCTTCCGCCTGGCTGCCCAACTGGCGCAGGTAGCGGGCATGCTCGCGCTCGATGATACGGAAATTGTCGACCAGCTGGCGCCCCCGTGGCGTCAGCCGCGTGCCGCCGCCGCCCTTGCCGCCCGTCAAACGCTCGACCAGCGGTTCGCCGGCCAGGTTGTTCATCGCGTCGATGGCGTCCCAGGCCGCCTTGTAGCTCATCTTCACAAGCTTGGCCGCCTGCGTGATGGAGCCGCATTCGGCGATGGCGCCCAGCAATTCCACCCGCCCGGCGCCGCCCAGGTTTTCTCCGCCCACCGTCATCCATACCGAGCCTTGCAGGCCGATTTCCGCTGCCGCTGATTTATCCAATGCGTTCACCTAATGCCTTATTTTCTTCCATGCTGTCAATTTGTCCGTCACGCAAGTAAAGCACATGTTCACCCAGAATGCGCGCATCTTCGGGATCATGTGTGATCAGGATCATAGGCACGTCCAGGCGCTGCTGCCACTGGCTCAACTCCAGGCGCATTTTGACACGCAGGGCCGGATCGAGGGCGGCGAACGGCTCGTCGAGCAGCAGCGCGTTTGGCTCGGCCACGAGCGCCCTCGCCAGCGCCACCCTTTGGCGCTGGCCACCGGACAACTCGTCGGGGAACTGGTGCGCCAGTTCCTGCAGGTGGAACGCGTCGAGCCAATGCTCGACCTTCTGCAATTTTTCGTGCGCGCGCGGGTTGAACCAGCCGCGCGCCAGGCCGAAGCCCACGTTCTGGCGCACCGTCAGGTGCGGGAACAGGGCGTAATCCTGGAACAGGTAGGCGACATTGCGCTGCTGCGGCGGCAAGTTGATGCCGGCGGCGGAATCGAACAGGGTGCGCCCGTTCAGGCGGATATGGCCCGCGTCCGGTGTAAACAGTCCGGCAATGGCTTTCAGGGTCATGCTCTTGCCGGCGCCGGACGGGCCATACATGGCGATGCGCTGGCTGCTGGAGGTGCATTGCACGTGCAGGTCGAAGCGGCGTTTGCCGGAGCGCAAGGTGGCGCGGAGGTCGAGGTCGAGTTGCATGGGCGTCATCATAGGCCTCATTTGTGCGCGATGCGCCCGGGCGCCAGGCGGCCGGCCGACAGCAGCACCACGATACACACGGCCGAGGTGATCAGCACCAGGGTGTTGGCCACGTCGTCCTGGCCCGCCTGCACGGCTTCATACACGGCCACCGACAGGGTCTGCGTCTTGCCGGGGATGCTGCCGGCCACCATCAGGGTGGCGCCGAATTCACCGAGCGCGCGCACAAAGCCCAGCAGCACGCCGGCGAGGATGCCGCGCCAGGCCAGCGGCAAGGTCACGCGGAAAAAGATCGCCATTTCCGAAATGCCCAGCACGCGGGCCGCCTGCTCCAGCTGGCCGTCGACCGCTTCGAAAGCGGCGCGCGCGGGCTTGAAGACGAGGGGAAAGGCGACCACCGTGGAGGCGATCACGGCGCCCTGCCACGTAAAGATCAGGTTGATGCCGAAGTTGTCCTGCAGCCAGATGCCCAGCGTGCCGCGCCGGCCCAGCAGCACCAGCAGGTAATAGCCGAGCACGGTGGGCGGCATCACCATCGGCAGGGTCAGGAGGGCGTCGAGCAGCTCGCGCCCGGGAAAACGCGTGCGCGCCAGCAGATAGCCCGTACCGATGCCGAGCAGCAAATTGAGCGCCGTGGCCCACGCCGCTACCTTGAGCGACAGGGCCAGCGCGGTCCAGGCGATATCCATGCGCGTTCGTTTTACCTTATGGCTTCTTGAAACCGTACTTGGCGAGGATGGCTTGCGCCGGCGCCGTCTGCAGGTAGCTGACGAAGCGCTTCGCTTCAGCGGCATTGCCGCTGCCCTTGATGGTGGCGATCGGATACAGCACGGGCGCGTCCAATGGCACGTCCAGCACCACGTTCACCTTGTCTTTCATGATGGCCGCGTCGGTGGCGTAGACAAAGCCCGCATCGACTTCGCCGCGCGCCACGTAGTCGAGCGACTGGCGCACGTTCTGCGTGCCGATGGCCTTGGGCTGCACGGCGTCCCACAGCTTCGCCTTCTTCAGCGCGCCTTCGGAGTAACGGCCGACGGGCACGCTGGCCGGATTGGCGATGGCCACGCGGGTCACGCCCTTGTGCGTCAGGTCGCTCAAGTTCTTGATGCCCAGCTTGCTATCGTGCGGCACGATCAGCACCAGGCTGTTGCCGACGAAGTCCATGCGGTCGGCCGGCAATACCAGGCCCTGCTTTTGCGCCGCATCCATGGTTTCCTGGTCGGCGGAGGCAAACACGTCCACGGGCGCGCCCTTGACGATCTGTTGCAGCAGCACGCCCGAGGCGGCGAAGTTCAAGGACACCTTGCTGCCCGGATACTGCGCCTCGTAGCTCTGCGCCGCATCCTTGAACGCATTCGTCAGGCTGGCCGCGGCCGACACCACCACTTCGCCGGCAAGGGCGGAGGTGGCGGCGGTGGCCAGCAGGGCGGTGCCAAGCAGGCGGGCGAGGGAGGTGAGGCGCATGATCGTATCCTTGTAAAGTGAACGGTGAACAAGGAGCGTAATATACACTTATATATAGCGTTCTGCCATTGCATGGGTCAAGGCAATGCCAATGGCATTGACAGACGGGGATGACCGGACTATTTTTAACAAGAGACAACTATCCACTACTTTCCAGGGTTAAACGATGGGATACGCAGCGCTACTGCTTGGCCCCTTGATGCTCCTGGCGGTCATTGTTCTGGCATTGCTCATCGAGAGGCGGCATCCCCTGCAACAACAGCCTGCGGGGGCGTCACGCTTCAATCTTGCGTATATGCTCATCTATGCCGCCAGCGGCGCCATGCTGGCCCCGCTCACGGCCATCGTCACGGTACAGTTTGTCAATGCGGCCGGCGGCGGGCTCATCAATCTAGCCTCTTCAGGCTGGATGCTGGCGCCGGCCTTCATCGCGTATGCCCTCTGCATGGATTTTCTGGAATACGTCTTTCATCGCGTGCAACACCACGTACCCGCCCTGTGGGCCATGCATTCCTTCCATCACAGCGATACGGCCATGAATGCCAGCACAACGACGCGGCACTATTGGGCCGAAGCGGGCATCAAGGCGCTGAGTATCTATCTGCTGGCGGGGATCTTATTCAAGACCAACATGGTGATTCTGGGAATGTACGGGATGCTGGGCTTGTATCATGTTTTCCCGCACATGAATGTCCGGGTCGGCTTTGGCCGTTACTGGATGCTGTGCAATTCTCCGCAGTACCATCGCGTTCATCACTCGGTGCAAGCCGAGCATTTCAACTGCAATTTCGCGGGGCTGTTCCCCGTCTTCGACTGGCTGTTCGGCACCCACCATATTCCCCGCGCGGGAGAGTATCCCCCGACGGGCCTGGACACGGGCAAGGCGCCGGGCACCTTGCTTGACGCGCTGACGTGGCCGGTGCACAGCAAGACCCCGTCCATCCCCTAGACGCGCACCGCCGCCGCCTCGTCGCGCCGCGCATACTTTTGCGCGATCACGGCGCAAATCATCAGCTGAATCTGGTGGAACAGCATCAGCGGCAGGATCACCATGCCCAGCGAACGCGTGGAAAACAGCACCTTGGCCATGGGCACGCCGCTGGCCAGGCTTTTCTTCGAGGCGCAAAAGACGATGGCGATTTCATCTTCCTTGTTGAAACCCAGACGGCGGCTGACAAAGGTCGAAATACCCAGCACCAGCGCCAGCAGCAGCAGGCTGATCAGGCCCAGGGCCACCAGCGTTTCCACCGAAATCGTATGCCACAGACCTTCGCTGACGGCTTCGCTGAAGGCCGTGTAGACCACCAGCAAGATCGAACCCTGGTCGACGTATTTCAGGGTGGCCTTGTGGCGGTCGACCCAGCGGCCGATCCAGCGGCGCAGGAACTGGCCGGCCAGGAAGGGCAGCAGCAGTTGCAGGACGATGGACAGCACGGCGTCCACCGACGACTTGCTTTCCGCGCCCTTGGCCACCAGCAAGCCCACCAGGATGGGGGCGAGGAAAATGCCGATGAAGTTCGAAGCCGAAGCGCTGCAGATGGCGGCCGGCACGTTGCCGCGCGCCATGGCGGTCATGGCAATTGAGGACTGCACGGTGGACGGCAACGCGCACAGGAACAAGATGCCCATGTACAGGTCGGGCGTCAGGAAGGTCAGCGCCAGCGGACGCAGTGCCAGGCCAAGCAGAGGAAACAGGACAAAGGTGCTGGCCAGCACCAGCAAGTGCAGGCGCCAGTGCATGGCGCCTGCCACCACGGCTTCGCGCGACAGCTTGGCGCCGTGCAGGAAGAACAGGGCGCCGATGGCGACGGTAGTGATATTGCCGAAGACCACAGCCGTCTGGCCCGTGCAGGGCAGGAAAGTAGCCAGCGCCACGGTAACGAGCAGGGCGATGGTGAAGTTATCGGGTTTCAGATTGCGCAACAGGGCAGCGGGAGAAAAAGAAGACATGCGGTAGCCTGGTAACGACGCAGCCGTGCAACGCTGTGCCGGGGATGACAAACAGCGCCGGGAGCGGCGCCAGTGCTGGCTATTCTACTTGTATTTCCCTGCTCCTTGCCCGGCTCCTTGCCTGGCGGCATCGGCATGGCTGGCCGGGTAAAACCGTGCGGACAAAAAAATGCCCTGTCCGCAGACAGGGCAACCCGGAGTAAAGTACAGCGCGAGGCGTTACCGCGAGGGGCTTAGCCGGCGGCTTTGACTTTCAGCTCGTTCTTGATTTCTTTCACGCCGCTCACGGAAGCGACGATCTGCACGACGCGGTCACCCGCTTCGGCGCTCGGCACGTCGCCCGACAGGACGACCACACCTTGCTGGGTTGCTACCTTGACGGGCAGGGCAGCGGCTTGCGCATCGGCGCTCAGGGCGGCCTTGGCCGAGGAAGTGATGGTTTCATCAGGGACGGCGGCGGCGGCGTTGGCGGCCACGACGGTGTCAGCAGGAGCTTGTGCTTTTGGGGCGGAGTCAGCTGCATGCGAAGCGGTGATCGAGGCGCCCGACAGTACGATAGCGGCGACCAGGGTATTGAACAGTTTCGATGTTTGCATGGTAGTTCCTCTCAATGAAGTTAAAAGCTTCTTACTTGGCTATAGCAATAAACAGCAACACTTTGAAGCGTCACATCTACCCATACAGCAAGCACCGTGCCAGCTTTTAATTTTCCTTGAAAATCAACGACTTATACTCGAACTCGATTTTTCCAGCGTGTTTCAGACGGATCTGGCCAGAAAATCCGGGCTTTTTGTCGCCTGGCAGCGACAGCTTGTGGCAACAATATCAATGTTTCAATCTAAGCCGCTGATTTTTAACACTTTATTTTTGTCGCTATTCAGCGACAGGGTCGCCATCGGCCCGGAACAGGGCCGGCGTCAGCTCGTATTTCTGCAGTAAACGGTAGAACTCCGTGCGGTTGCGGTCGGCCAGGCGGGCCGCGTCGGCCACGTTGCCATCCGTCAGGCGCAGCAATTGGATCAGGTAGTCGCGCTCGAAGCGCTGCTTGGCTTCGTTATAGCTGAGCGCTTCGAGCGACGGCACGCGCAGCGCGCGCTGCACCAGGGACAAGGGCACCAGCGGCGCCGTGGCCAGCGCGCACACCTGCTCGACCACATTGACCAGCTGGCGCACGTTGCCGGGCCAGGGCGCCGCCACCAGGGCCGTGAGGGCGTCGGGCGCGAAGCCGTTCAGGGGTTTCTGGTACTTGGCCGCCAGCTTCTGCAGGAAATGGTTGGCCAGCAAGGCGATGTCTTCGCGGCGCTCGGCCAGCGGCGGCAGGGTCAAGGTGACCACGTTCAGGCGGTAATACAGGTCTTCGCGGAATTGCCCTTCCGCCATGGCAACATCGAGGTCGCGGTGCGTGGCCGACAGGAGCCGCACATCCACCGGACGCGTCTGGTCGGCGCCCACGGGGCGCACGGCCCGCTCCTGCAGCACGCGCAGCAACTTGACTTGCAGCGGCAAGGGCATGTCACCGATCTCGTCCAGAAACAGGGTGCCGCCGTCGGCCGCCTGAAACAAGCCTTCGCGGTTGCCGACGGCGCCCGTAAACGAACCTTTGACGTGACCGAACAGTTCCGATTCCAGCAGCTGCTCGGGGATGGCGCCGCAGTTGACGGCGATGAACGGCGCCTTGGCGCGGCGGCTGGCGTTGTGCAGCGCGCGCGCCAGCAATTCCTTGCCCGTGCCGCTGGGGCCGCGGATCAAAATGCTGGCGTCGGACCCGGCCACCAGCTTGGCTTCGGCCAGCAGCTCGGCCATCTGCGCGCTGCGGCTGATCAGCTCGGCACGCCAGCTCTCGTCGCCGGACGCCGGCGCCGGCATGACGGTGGACAAGTTGATGGCGTACGCCACCTTTTCCATGAGCAGCTTGCCGTCGAACGGCTTCGTCAGATACGCAAACGCGCCGCGCGCCGTGGCGTCGACGGCATCGGGAATGGTGCCGTGGGCTGTGAGCAAGATGACGGGCAGGGCCGCGTGCTGGCGGCGGATTTCATCGAACAGGGCCAGGCCGTCGCGACCCGGCAATTGCACGTCGGTAATAACCAGGGCCGGCAATTCCACGGCCAGGCGCGCCAGCGCCGCTTCCGCGCTGCCCACGGCCGTCACGCGGTAGTTGCCCGCCTTCAAGCGGATGGTCAGCAGGCGCAGCAGGTCGGGATCGTCGTCGACCAGCAAGATGTGGGCGTGCTCGCTCATTTCGGCGCTCCCGCGGCGGGGCGCACGGACAGGCTGCGCTCGATGTTTTTCAGCGCTTCCAGCTTTTCATTGAGCAAGTCGATGCGGCGCTGGGCGTCGCGCAACTGCGTGTTGAGCTTGTCGATGCTCTCTTCCTGGCGACGCAGCTCCGCATACTGGCTGCCCAGTAATTGCGCCAGCGGCGCCAGCAGCTGCGCCTCCTTGCCCGTCGCCGTCAGCAAGGGTTCCAGCAAGGCTTGCGCACGGGCCAGGTCGCCGGGACCGCGCAGGGCCGCTTGCAGCATGGCGCGGCGCAGCGTGTTGTGCGGCGCGTGATCGGCCTTGGCCAGGTCCAGCTGCGCTTTCACCAGTTCCGACGGCGTCATCAGGCGCAAGGCGCTTTGATACGCGAGCAGTTCGGCCAGCTGGGGGTCCATCACCACCACCACGCGCGGCGGCGTCTGCACCAGCACGGGCGTCTGTTTGGCGGGCTTGGCGGCGCAGGCGCCCAGCAGCAGCGCGCAGGCGGCCATGCCGGCCAGGGAAATTCTCGTCATCATATGGGCAGTTCTATCCGAAAATGCGCGCCGGCGGGGCGCGGTAAAAGAGTGACGCTGCCATCGTGGGCGGCGATATATTCGCGCACGATGGACAGGCCGATGCCATTGCCGTTGCGCGCGCCGGCCGCCTGGCGCACGCCCTGGTAAAACGGCTCGAAGATGCGCGCGGCATCCTCGGGCGCCACGCCGGCCCCCTCGTCGATGCAATCGATGCGCACGCGGCCGCCTTCGCCAGACAGGGTGAAACGCACGGTGCCGCCTTCCGGGCTGAAGCGCACGGCATTCGACAGCAGGTTCGCCAGCACAGTTGCCAGCTTGTCGCGGTCGGCCTGCACGATCAGCGATTCGCCCTGCACCTCGACCGTCAAACGGCGCGCCAGCCATTGCAGGCGCTGCCCGGCCACCACATCTTGCAGCAAGACCAGCAAGTCCACCTTGCTGTGCGCCAGATGCTGGGCGTCAAAAGCGGCGGTATTGTAGCGCAGCAAGTCTTCGATCTGGGTTTGCAGCGAGGCCGTGTTTTGCTGCAGGATGCCGGCGATTTCGCGCTGGCCCTCGCTGAGCTTGCCGGCCACCTCGTCTTCCAGCAAGGCCACGCCTTCGCGCAGGGCCGCCAGCGGCGTCTTCAGCTCATGCGAGATGTGGCGCAAAAAACGTTCCTTGTCGGCATCGAGGTCGGCCAGGCGCTGGCGCAGCCAGTCGAGCTGCTGGCCCAGGCGGCGCGTGTCGGCCGGGCCGCCGACGACGATGGGCTGGTCGTAGCGCTTGTCGCCCAGGCGCTCGATGGCCGTCTCGATGCGGCGCAGCGGGCGCGACAACAAAAAGCCGAAGCAGGTAGCCAGCACGGCCGCCAGCAGCACGGCGCCGCCCACCAGCACGCCCAGCAAGCGGCGCTGGCGTTCCAGCTCGGCCAGCAGGGCATCGTTGCGGCTGCCGATTTCCGTCTTGCTTTCGCGCGCCAGGCTGTCATTGATCTGCGTCATGCGGGCAAACGCGCGGTACACGACGGCGTGACCGTCGCGCTTGCGGCGCTTACCCGCTTGCAAGACTTCCCACGCCGCTTGCGCCTGCACCGTCCATTCGTCGGCCAGCTGCGGGGCGAACTCGGGCGTGGCGCGGTTCAGCACTTGCAGCGCCGCCGTCGCTTCGTCGCGGGCCGCCGCGTAGCGCTCGCGGAAGACGGGGTCGTCCAGCACGAGGAACTGGCGCGCGCTGCGCTCCATGGCCAAGGTGCGCTCGGACAGGCGCTGCGACTGTTCCGTCAGGGCAATCGCCTGCGCCGCCGTCTCGCGCCCCAGCCGCGCCAGGTGTTCCAGGGTCAGCAGGGCTTGCACGGAGGTGGCCGTCAAAATGCCCGTCGTCAAAATGAAGGCGGCAAATAGCAGTTGGCGAAAGGAAAGTCGGGACAAGATGGGCGCCTTCGGTTCAGTCTGGAGTGCAAAAGGCGCATGGTACGCTAAGCGTTCATCGCGAGGCGCCACCTGTCAAAAAATAGCCAATCTGGCAATATTGTTGCTTTTGCGATCGACAAGCAAGCCACGGCGGCGGCGCGCAGATACTCCTAGTACAATAGGGAAAAGCTTCATACAGGCATCAAAGTGGCCCCGGCCCTGGCATTACGCCACTTTGCCCCCACATGTGATGCAGCCCCACCGACACTCCGAATCACCTACCGCAGAGATCCCATACCGCATGAGCACATTTGAAAAAGTCAGCAGCAACTTCATTCCAGTCTTGCAGGCAACCATCGAGCAATATGTCGAGCCAGCAACGGGCATGCGCCATATCCACATGCATACCGAGCAGGCTGAGATGGTGTTCCTGGTGGCCTTTCCCACTGTGCCGGAAGTCAGCGACGGGCGCGCCCACATCCTCGAGCACCTGGCCTTGTGCGGCTCGTCCCGCTACCCGGTGCGCGACCCCTTCTTCTCGATGCTGCGCCGCTCGACGGCCACCTTCATGAATGCGATGACCTATCCGGACCGCACCGTGTACCCGTTCGCCAGCACCGACCGCAAGGATTTCTTCAACTTGCTCGACGTCTACCTGGACGCCGCCTTCTTCCCGAACCTCGATTACCTGAATTTCCGCCAGGAAGGCTGGCGCCACGCGTTCGAAGGCGACAAGCTGGTGTACCAGGGCATCGTCTTCAATGAAATGAAGGGCGCCTTCAACAGCCCCATGCGCGCGCTCGACAGCGGCATCGCCAGCGCCTTGCTCAAGGGCACGACGTATGAAGTGGAATCGGGCGGCGATCCGCTGAACATTCCCGAGCTGACGCATGCCATGCTAAAAGAATTCCACGCCAGCCACTATCACCCTTCGCAAGCCGTGATCATGACCTCCGGCAATATCGAAGCGTCGGCCGTGCAGGAGCAGGTCGCGGAGCGCGTGCTGTCCAAGCTCAGCGGTTTCAGCCCGCGCCGCCTGCCGCAGCTGGCGCCCGCGTGGACGGCGCCGCAGGAAAATATCGTCAAAATTCCATCGCAGGAAGCGCGCGACGATGAATTCGGCCTGCAATTCGCCTGGCTGATGGGCGAGTCGAGCGACCCCATCGCCTATTACCACGCGCATCTGCTGTCGCACGGCTTGCTGGGCGAATCGTCGGCGCCCGTCATGCGCGCCATGGAATCGGCCGGCTATGGCCGCCCATCGGACATGAATGGCCGCGACGCGGGCATCCGCCAGATGGTGTTCCACATCGGCATGGAAGGTTTAACCAAAGAACAGATCGCCGACGCGCACCAGCGCATCTGGACGGCCCTGGAAGAAACGGCGCAAGAGGGCATTCCCGCCGCCGTGCTGCACGCGGCCTTGCGCGATATCAAATACAGCCAGCGCGAAATCAGCAGCGGCCGCATGCCGTATGGCCTGGGCCGCCTGCTGCACGCCTTGCCGCTGGCCATGTACGACGGCAACGTGATGGACGCGTTCGACAATGCGGCCATCCTGGAAACCCTGGAACAGCAGATCGAAGACCCGGAATTCTTCAAGCAGCTGGTACGCGAACTGATCGCCAATCCAACTCGTTTGACGACGCACGTGGTGCCCGACAGCGCCTACTTCACGGACCGCGCCGCGCAGGAAGACGCCAAACTGGCTGCCCTGCAGGCGCAGCTGACGGACGCCGAGCGCGAGCACATCATCGCCGAGTCCGCCGCGCTGGAAGCGCATCAGCAACTGCCGTCGAATTCGGAAGTCTTGCCGCGCATCCGCCCCGGCGACGTCAGCGCGCTGCCGCGCCCAGCACTGCCGATTCCTGCCGCCGTCGACGGCGCCGTGGCCTTCAGCATTGCCTCAAACGGCATCAGCTATGCCAACGTGCTGTACGACGTGTCGGGCTTGCCGGAAGCGTCGTGGCCATGGCTGCGCCTGTACACGGACCTGGCGCCGGAGCTGGGCGTGGGCGACATGTCGTTCGACGATGCCAGCGCCTGGCGCCAGAGCATGGTGCCATCGTTCCACATCGGCCTGGAAGCCATTCCCCGCCCGCAACAGGCGATGCGCGTGGAATTGTCGTTCTCGGCCAGCGGCTTGCGCGAAGAACACGCGGCGATCGCCGCCGTGCTGTCGGCCTGGATCGCCAAGCCCCGCTTCGATGAAGAAGAGCGCCTGGCTTTCCTGATCGAAAGCCTGGTGCAAGACAAATTGAGCAGCCTGGCCGAATCGGGCAACCGCTACGCCATGCTGGCCGCGGCGGCACCGCTGTCGCCCACGCGCCGCTTCGACGACATCGTCGGCGGCCCGGCCGCGCTGCCGTTCTACCGCCGCTTGCAGCAGCTGAGCAAGACGTCCGAGGGCTTGCAGGAAATCGCGCGCGAGCTCGACACCCTGCACGCGCACATCATCGCCCAGCAGCCGACCGTGCTGTGCGCCGGCCTGGAGCAGGATGGCATCACTCTGGCCCGCTTGCTGGAATTGCCGGCAGCCAGCACGGATACGGCCGCAGCGACGGCAACGCCAGCGCCGGCAGCCTTGCCGCTGGCCAACACGGCCCTGCATGCGACGAGCCAGATCAACCATTGCTTCGTTTCCTGGGCCGTGCCTGGCGTACACAATCCGGACGCGTCCGCCCTGGCCGTCGCCGCCGAACTGATGACCAACCAGGTGCTGCATACGGCCCTGCGCGAAAAAGGCGGCGCGTATGGCGGCAGCGCCAGCTATGCGGCCGGCGCCGGCACGTTTACGCTCAGTTCCTACCGCGATCCGCGCCTGGCCGGCACGTACGCCGACTTCGGCACGACCCTGGATCAAATCCTCGACGGCGATTTCTCGCAGGAACAAGTGGAAGAAGCCATCATCTGTGTCATCAAGGGCCTCGACAAGCCGCATTCGCCGTACGCGGAAGCGCTGACGGCGTGGAACATGCAGCAGCGCGGCACGACGGAAGCCGTGCGCCAGCAATTCCGCACCGGCGTATTGACCTGCACCCTGAGCCAGATCAAGGAAGTCACGCGCACCTGGCTGAAAAACGGCCAGCAGAGCCGCGCCGCGTTTGCGGGCAACACGACGCAAGACCTGGCGGGCCTGGACGTGGTCGATCTGCTGGCGCTGGCCAGCTAAGAGCGCTTTGCCGAATTCAATACCGCAACTATTGCGGTATTGAATTCGCTTCCATGTACATCAACTCCCATTGATGTCCATCCAGGTCCTGGAAACTGTGGCCATACATGAAGCCGAAATCCATCGGCTCCTTGTAGATGCTGCCGCCCGCCTGGACGGCCTTCGCCACCAGCGCATCGACTTCGCCGCGGCTCTCGGCCGACAGGCACACGAGCACTTCCGTCGCCACCTTGGTATCGCACAGCTGCTTGGGCGTGAATTGCTGGAATTTGTCGTGCGTCAACAGCATCACGAAAATGTCGTCGGCGACGATCATGCACGTTGCCGTTTCATCGGTGAAATGGGCATTGAAACTGAAGCCCAGCGCCGTGAAAAACGCCACGGAGCGTTCCAGCGACTGGACGGGCAGATTGACAAATATTTTGCGGGCCATCATGTCTCCTTGAGGTGAGATGCAAAATGCTGCCCGCCGATTCTACACCGGCTTTTTACGCGCCAGCGCGTGCCACGGTCTTCGGCGCGTAGCCGAAATAGCGGCTGAACGCGGCGCTGAAATTGGACGGATGGCGATAACCGGTTTGCCAGCCCGCCTGCGCCACCTGGCAACCATTTTCCAGCAGTAACTTTGCCCGCTGCATGCGCAGCGCCAGCAGGGTGCGCTGCGGACTGTCGTTGTAGCGGTAGCGCCATCCCTGCTTGAGCTTGAACAAGCTCAGGCCCGCTTGCGCGCACAGGTAATCAAGCGTCAGGTCTTGCGCCATCTGCTCCTGCATCAGCGCATGGACGCGCTCCAGCTTGATCATCTCGGCCTCGGACCAGCGCGGGATGGAAGCGGGCGCGGGCGCCGGCCGCAGTGCCCGCAACTGTTCCGCCAGGATACTCAGCACGCCGATATGCACGGCCAGCGGGTCCGTCGCGCGCAGCAGCGCCCGCGCCTGCAGGGCGGACGCCGCCGTGGTGGCCGCATGCGCCAGCTGGCGCGCGCCACCGTGGGGTAACAATGACGCCAGGCCTTGCGGCCAGTAGCGCGCCAGCGCGTCTTCATCGACCAGCACGCGCAATTGCGCCGCCCGTTGATTCGCCTCGAAACGGCGCTCGCCGCTGACGTGGTGAAACGCCGTCACCGTCGTATGGCCGGCCCGGAAACGCAATTGTTCGCCATCGCGCGTGGTGTAGCCGGACACGCCGTCCAGGCCGATGGTGATCACCATGCCGCCCGCATCGTCATGCTTCGATTGCTCGACGAGCGCAAGGCGCGGACGGTAATCGGAATGCACGAGCAGCAAGCCCTGGTCGACTTGCCGCTGGTCCGCGCGGCACTCTTTCAACCCCGGGTCCAGCTGGCGCCGCGTCCAGCCTGCCGCTTCCCTGTCCTGTTCCCCCATCGCTCCCCCTATCTTCCGCGCCGTCGCGCATACGAAATGCACCGTGCCGCATACAAATGCAAATGATAATTATTCTCATTGTTGCATAAAATAGGCTCTCTTGCCCACCTCAGCGAAAGGAAGCACCATGCCATTCACCACACAACACGCCTTGCAACCGTACTGGAACCTGGCCGTCGCGCCCGTGCAGGCCGATGGGCTGGCCGCCGCCCTGGAACTGGGCATTTTCGAGGTGCTGGCCACGCCGCACACGCCGGCGCAACTGGCCGAGGCCCTGTCGCTGCATGCGCCGCACACGGCGCTGCTGCTGGAATTACTTTGGAGCATGCAAGTGCTGGAACGCGACGAGGCCGATGCGGAGGCGCAGCGCTACCGCTGCACGGCCACCACCTTGCAGTATTTCTGCCGCGACTCCGTGGCCTTTTGCGGCGACGCCTGGCTGTACCGGCTGCACGCGCTGCGCCACTTCGCCAACCAGCTGAGTACGCTGGTGCGCGAGGGTGGCAAGGCCGCGCCCTACAGCACGGCAAGTGGCGTCAACTGGGCCATTGCCGCGCAGCAGCAGATTGGCCAGGAACAACGCGCCGTCACCATGCGCGCCGCCCTGTCCGTGATGCAGCGCATCGCCCCGTTTGCAGACCGCCACACGCCGCTGCGCCTGCTCGACCTGGGCGGCGGACCGGGCTGGGTTGCCATTGCGCTGGCGCAAGCCCATGCGGGCGTGCACGGCGGCGTTTTCGACTGGCCCGAAACGGTCGCCGTGGCGGCCGCGAACATCGCCCATGCGCAACTGTCTGACCGCCTGGAGACTGTGGGCGGCGACCTGGCCAGCGACGATATCGGCAGCCATTACGATCTGATCTGGTGCTCGTCCGTGCTGCATTTCGTGCCCGACATGGCGGCGGCCTTGCGCAAGATCCATGCAGCGTTGACACCCGGTGGCGTCTTCGTCTGCGTGCAGGCGGAAATCGCCCCGGCAGCCGGCGACGCGGCGCGCGTGCTGCCGTATTACTTGCCGATGCGCATGCTGGGTCGCACGGTAACCCAGCAGGGAGAATTGGCGCAATTGCTGCGCGACACGGGCTGGCGGCAAGTGGAGCAATACAGCGCCAGCGATTTCCCCATGGCGCCCGTGCAGGTGCTGATTGCGCGCAAGGATGGGGCGTGAATCCGCCCGCGCGCAGCGCGCTGCCGCAAGCGCCATTTGACGCATCGCATGGCAAGCGCTGCGCCCATGTGGTTGAATACTGGCTGCGCAGCGATGGCGCTGAACGCTGAAGCATGACAAACCCGCATCACGCACCTGAGATAACACCAAAATGTCCATCGCCCTATGAGCCTGACACTATCAGATCGTTCTGGAACGATCCTCGGAGAAATTGTCGTCTTGTCCGAGAATGCGCGTGTTCTCGGGACTTTTCTTCCCACGGCAGCCTTTGCCGCATACGCGACCTTGTTCAAGAATCTGGAACAAGCTGCCAACGATCAGCTTTTCGTCGAGGCAGACCGGTTGGAGCAGGAAATTCAGTCATGCGATTTTTGCGTACTCGACACGCACAACGGCATGCAGCGGAACATAGCTGATTTGCAGATCATGCAAGATGGAATCTGTTTCCATTGGCGAGCAAGCTGGGAACGGCCTGGGTAAACCTGCGCCGGCGGCCCGCGCCGGGACCGATGCATGCCGATGTCCCACGGCGCCCGTTCCCGCTCGCCAGTATCAAGCGGGACTGTCCCGCAACGCGTCGATGATCAGGCCTGCCAGCCGCTCGACGGGCGGCCTGGGCACGCTGGAAGCGCGCAGCAGTTCCAGCGACAACGGGGGCAGGGCGGGCAAGCCCGCTTCCACGTGATCGAGCGCGCGCACGGTCGAGGGCAAGCCCAGGCTGGTGCGCACCGTCACGCCCAGCCCGGCGGCGGCCGCCGCCCACAGTCCCGCCAGGCTGGGACTGGTAAACGCCGTGCGCCAGGCGATGCCCGCATGGTCCAGCGCCTGCGTGGCGCAGCGCTGGAACAGGCAGTCGCGGTCGAACGTAATGAGCGGCAAGGGCTCGCCCGATTCGGGCTGCCAGGCCAGGCTGGACGAGGCGATCCAGCGCATGGCCGGCTCGGCAATATGCTGGCGCTGCTGCGGCGGATACTCGGCCACGTCGGCGATGCAGGCGCCGCCCCACAGCAGGGCCAGGTCCAGCTGGCCCATGGCCAGACCATGCATCAAGGCCGTGTTGCGCGCCACGTGCGCTTCGATGCGCACTTTCGGATGCGCGCGGGCAAAGCGCCCCAGCACGTCGGGCAGCAAGGCTTCGCCGAAATCCTCCTGCAAGCCGAGCCGTATCCAGCCTTCCAGTTCCGCGCCGCGCAAGGCGACGGCCGCCTCGTCGTTCAGTTCCAGCAGGCGGCGCGCATAGCCGAGCAGCACTTCGCCGGCCGGCGTCAGCGCCAGGCCCCGGCCATCCTTGCGGAACAGGGGCATGCCCGCCTGCTCCTCGAGTTTTTTCAGCTGCGCGCTGACGGCCGAGGTGGAACGGCCCACCTTGTCCGCCGCGCGGGCAAAGCTGCCCAGCTCGATGCCGGCCACATAGCTGCGCAAGAAGGCGATGTCAAAATTCAGCAGGCTCATGGCGCAAATGCAATCGTCCGGTTTTATGGGATGGTGACTAGTAAATTATCTGATATTCAGAACGATCGTACTGCGCAACACTGTCAGGGTCAACCACTTTCCTCCTGATGCCATGACCACCATCTGCCCAGCCGTTCCTGTCCCCGCCACCGCGCCCGCGCTGGGCGATGCCCACCGCTGGAAAGTGCTGGCCGTCGGCGTGGCGGCCAATGCCAGCTTTTCCGCCGCCGCCAACGGCATGCCCACCACGGCCATCTGGCTGCGCAGCGGCTATCACCTGAGCAATACGCAACTGGGAGTGGCGCTGGGCGCCATGGGCCTGGGCGTGGCCCTGACAGAATTGCCATGGGGCATGGCCACCGACCGCTGGGGCGACCGGCCCGTGCTGCTGACGGGCTTGCTGGGCACCATGCTGGCGCTATTGACCTTGCTGCTGTGGATCACGCCCGCTGACGGCGCCGTGCCGCCGTTATGGGCGCTGGCGGCCGGGCTGGCGCTGGTCGGCGTGCTGGGCGGCAGCGTGAATGGCGCCAGCGGCCGCGCCGTGATGCGCTGGTTCGGCGCCGGCGAACGGGGTTTCGCCATGAGCATCCGCCAGACGGCCGTGCCGCTCGGCGGCGGCCTGGGCGCCCTCGTCCTGCCCAGCCTGGCGTCACGTTACGGCTTCATGCCCGTGTTTGGCGCCCTGGCCCTCGTATGCGGCCTGTCGGCGTTTTTTACGTGGCGATGGATGCATGAGCCCGATTTCTCTGCCGAGGCCGCCACGGGGCCGCAAAACGCGTCCACGGGCCTGATGGAGGTCAAGCCGCCTCCGCCGCTGCAAGGGCCGCTCAAAAACCGCAAAGTGTGGCGCATGGTGGCCGCCATCGGCTTGCTGTGCGTACCGCAGTTTGCCGTGCTCAGCTACGCCACCGTGTTCCTGCACGATGACGGTCACCTGGGCCTGGCCGCCATCACGGCCGTGATGGTGGCCCTGCAGGCGGGCGCCATGGTGATGCGCATCTGGAGCGGACGCCACACGGACCGCCACGCGAACCGGCCGGCCTACCTGCGCGGCTCGGCCCTGGTGGCGCTGGCGTCGTTCATTGTGCTGGGATGCATCGCCTGGCTGCAGGCGCCGGGCTGGCTGCTGATGGCAGCCGTGGTGGCCGCCGGCATCGCCGTGTCCGCCTGGCATGGCGTCGCTTACACGGAGCTGGCGACGGAAGCGGGCGGCGCCAACGCGGGCACGGCCCTGGGCATGGCGAACACGGCCGTCTACGTGGGCCTGTTCCTCACGCCCATCGCCATCCCGCACCTGCTGGCGGCCAGCAGCTGGCCCGTCGTGTGGTGGCTGGCGGGGCTGGTGGCGCTACTGACATGGCCGCTGTTTCCCAAGGCTCAGGGCAGCGGCGAAATGCGATAGATGCAGCGCATCGCGTTCGTCAGCAAATGCTGTTCGCGCACGATGCTCGCGCTTGGCCCCACCACTTCCTGGAACAGCTGCAGTTCGGAACGGCAAAAGCCCTGGCAGGTGCGCGCGGCGGCGCAGATGGGGCAGTGGTCTTCGATCAGCAGCCAGTCGTCGCCATCCGCTTCCACGCGCGCCATATAACCCTCTTCATCGCGCACGGCGGCCAGTTGCTGCAAGCGCGTGGGCAAGTCCGGCGCCGAGCACGCCAGCGCGTAGGCGCTGCGGCTTTCCTCTTCGCGCTGCGCGATCAGTTTATCCAGCCCCGCTTCGCCGAACAACTGGCGCACCGAGCCGATCAGCTTGATCGTCAGCTGCGCATGCGTGTCGGGAAAGCGCGCATTGCCCGCCTCCGTCAAGACCCAGTTCTGGCGCGGCCGCCCGGCACCCGCCTGCGCTTCCTGGCGCCCCTCGATCAGGCCCGCCGCCACCAGCTTTTGCACTTGCTGGCGCGCCGCCTCGCCCGTCATGTCCAGGGTCTTGGCCAGGGTGGCCGTGGAGACGGGTCCCTTGGTCTTGATGAAATACAGGATGCGCTCCGTCGTTTGCGGCGCCTCGCTATTATCCAAACGTTTACTTGTGTAATTCATTTCGCTCAACTATCATGGGGCCAGTTAACCAACTAATTGCTTGCATAATAGGCCGGTAGCTCCCCGCTGTCGAGGAGTTTCCACGTCCGCGTGCTGGCAAGGTACTCTTTTGACAGGATTTTCCCATGCAACTGTCTCACTCGATCTGGCTGTTTCACGCCATCCTCGCCACCGGCCTGGCCCTCTGGCTCAGCGTGGCCGCCATCAACAACCTGCACGCCTTCCACGGCGCCGTCTGGGCCATCGGCAACACCATGCGCATGGACCCGCTGCGCCAGGACCCGACCATCCAGACGCCGCTGCTGCGCCGCGCCCTCACCTCATTGACCCTGCACCGCTTGTCGCTGGGCGTGGTGCTGGCGCTGCAACTGCTGGCTGCCATCGCCGCCTGGACGGGCGTGGCGCTGTTTTTCGGCGCATCCATGACCGCCGGCTTGCCCTGGCTGAACCTGGCCTTGTGCGCGATGGCCGCCTTTTTGCTGCTGATGCACCTGGGCGGCCTGTGGTTCGGCTACTGGATCGCCCAGGAAAGCTTGCAGACGACGCACCTGGTGCTGCTGCTGTGGACCCTGGGTTTGTTCTTCCTCTTCAACGCGCAGCGGACCTGACCAGCCTCCGCTGCGCCTCTTTTTCCCTGTGTCGTTATCCCTTTCAATGCTGTAAAGGACTTCATCATGAATACGAAACTCGTCGGCGCTTCCGCGCTGGCCATCGCCCTGGCCGTAGCAGGCGCCGCGCTGACTCCGCGCGCTGCATCACAAGCCGCTACGCATGCGGCCGATGCCGCCGCCTACCCCGCCACCAAGGTGGCGCTGGTGCCCGTCGTGCTGGGCACGCAGGAGCGCTTTTTTGCGGGCGTGGGCGAACTGGAAGCGGCGCGCCAGGTGCAGGTGGCGGCCGAAACGGGCGGCCGGATCACGCAGATCCGCTTCGAATCCGGTCAGCAGGTGGCAGCCGGCGCCGTGCTGGTACAGCTGAATGACGCCCAAGAACAGGCCATGCTGCTGCGCCAGCGCGCGCAGCTGAAAAACGCGGAAAGCAGCCATGCGCGCACGGCGCAGATGGTCAGGGACAAGGCGGCCACGCAGGAGCAGCTCGATGCGGCGCTGGCCGCGCGCGACGCAGCGCTGGGCGACGTGCGCCAGACGGAAGCGCTGATCGCGCAAAAGACCATCCGCGCGCCGTTCGCCGGGCAGCTGGGCATCCGCAAGGTACACGCGGGCCAATACCTGAACGCGGCCGATACGGTGGCCAGCCTGATCGACACGAAATCCTTGCTGGTGAACTTCGCCCTCGATGAACAGAGCAGCGCCAAGCTGGCGCCGGGCCAAGCCGTGCAAGTGCTGGTGGACGCCTATCCGAATGAAATCTTCACGGCGAAGATCAACGCCATCGACCCGCTGGTCGCCCGCTCGCGCATGGTGCAGGTGCAGGCGGCGCTGACCAATCCGCGCGGCGCCCTCAAGGCGGGCATGTACGCGAACGTTCGGGTAGCCCGCGAGGCCGGGCAGCAGCTGACGGTGCCGGAAACGGCCGTGACGTACAGCGCGTATGGCGACACGGTGTTTGTGGCGCAGCAGGAAGGGAAACAGCCGCTCACCGTCAAGCGCGTGGGCGTCAAACTGGGCGAGCGGGCCGGGGGCCGCGTGGCCATCCTCGACGGCTTGCGCGAAGGGCAGCGCGTGGTCGCCTCGGGCCAGCTGAAACTGGCCGACGGCATGGCCGTGCAAGCCGTCGCCAATACCCTGGACGAGGCCAAGCGCGCCGCGCCCAAGGCCGGCTCGTAAGAGGAGCACACGATGAAATTTACCGATTTGTTCGTGCGCCGCCCCGTGCTGGCGCTGGTGATCAGCACCTTGATTCTGATGCTGGGCGTGATCGCCATCCTGCAGCTGCCGATCCGCCAATACCCGATGCTCGAATCATCGACCATCACGGTGAAAACCACGTATCCGGGCGCCTCGGCGGAACTGATGCAGGGGTTTGTGACGCAGCCGATTGCACAAGCCGTATCGTCGGTGGAAGGCATCGATTACCTGACATCGTCGTCGGTGCAGGGCAGCAGCACGGTCACCGTGCGCATGGAACTGAACCGCGATTCCACGCAAGCGTTGACGGAAGTCATGGCCAAGGTCAACCAGGTGCGCTATAAATTGCCTGAAGGCGCTTTTGACCCCGTCATCGAGCGCGCGGCCGGCGATTCCTCGGCCGTCGCTTACGTCGGCTTTGCCAGCGAGAGCGTGTCCGCGCCCGCGCTGACCGATTACCTGGCGCGCGTGGTGCAGCCGATGTTCGCCACCATCGACGGCGTGGCGAAGGTCGACGTGTATGGCGGCCAGCAGCTGGCCATGCGCTTGTGGATCGACCCAGCCAAGCTGGCGGCGCGCGGGCTGACGGCGGCCGACGTGGCCGACGCCGTGCGGCGCAATAACTACCAGGCGGCGCCCGGCAAAGTGAAGGGCCAATTTGTCGTCGCGAACATCAGCGTCAACACGGATCTGACCAGCGTGGAGCAATTTCGCGACATGGTCATCCGCAAGGGCGGCGATGACAGCGCGGCCCTCGTGCGCCTGAAGGACGTGGGCACGGTGGAACTGGGCGCGGCCGCCACGGAGACGAGCGGCATCATGGACGGCGTGCCGGCCGTGTATCTGGGCCTGTCGCCGACGCCCGGCGGCAACCCGCTGGTGATCGTCGACGGCATCAAAAAGCTGCTGCCGGAGATCCAGAAAACCCTGCCGCCCGGCGTGAAAGTCGAGCTGGCGTTCGAGACGGCGCGCTTCATCCAGTCGTCCATCAACGAAGTGGCGCACACCCTGCTCGAAGCGCTGCTCATCGTCGTCATCGTCATCTACCTGTGCATGGGTTCCCTGCGCTCGGTGCTGATTCCCGTCGTGACGATACCGCTGTCGATGCTGGGCGCAGCGGCGCTGATGCTGGCCTTCGGCTTCAGCATCAATCTGCTCACCCTGCTGGCGATGGTGCTGGCCGTGGGACTGGTGGTCGATGACGCCATCGTCGTGGTGGAAAACGTGCACCGGCATATCGAGGAAGGCAAGACGCCCGTGGCGGCCGCGCTGGTCGGCGCGCGCGAAGTGGCCGGCCCCGTGATCGCCATGACGATCACGCTGGCGGCCGTGTATGCGCCGATCGGCATGATGGGGGGCCTCACGGGCGCGCTGTTCAAGGAATTCGCGCTGACCCTGGCCGGCGCCGTGGTGGTGTCGGGCGTGGTGGCGCTGACCTTGTCTCCCGTGATGAGCTCCTTGCTGCTGCAGCCGAAACAATCGGAAGGGCGCATGGCGCGCGCCGCCGAGCATTTCTTCGAGGGTTTAACCTCGCGCTATGCGCGCCTGCTGGACCGCTCGCTGCACCACCGCTGGCTCAGCGCCGGTTTCGCCGCGCTGGTGATGGTGAGTTTGCCGTTTTTATACCTGCTGCCGCAGCGCGAACTGGCGCCGGCGGAAGACCAGGCCAGCGTCTTGACGGCGATCAAGGCACCGCAGCACGCCAACCTCGATTACGTCGAACGTTTTTCGTACAAGCTCGATGATATCTACAAAAACATCCCCGAAACGGATTCGCGCTGGATCATCAACGGCGGCGAAGGGCCGGCATCGAGCATCGGCGGCATCAACCTGACGCCGTGGGCCGAGCGTTCGCGCAATGCAGCCGTCATCCAGGCCGAACTCCAGCACGCCGTGGGCGACGTGGAAGGCACCAGCATCTTCGCCTTCCAGCTGGCGCCCTTGCCCGGGTCGAGCGGCGGCTTGCCCGTGCAAATGGTGCTGCGCAGCGCGCAGGATTACGCCACCCTGTTCCGCACCATGGAAGACGTCAAGCAGCGCGCGCGCGACAGCGGCCTGTTTGCCGTCGTCGACAGCGACCTCGATTACAACAACCCCGTCGTCAAAGTGCGCGTGGACCGCTCCAAGGCGAACAGCCTGGGCATCCGCATGCAGGACATCGGCGAATCGCTGGCCGTGCTGGTGGGCGAAAATTACCTGAACCGCTTCGGCATGGATGGCCGTGCCTACGACGTCATCGCGCAAAGCCCGCGCGAACAGCGACTCACGGCGCAAGCCCTGACGCAGCAGTACGTGCGCGCCGACGATGGCAGCCTGCTACCGCTGTCCGCCGTCGTCTCGGTGACGGAACAAATCGAACCGAACATGCTGACCCAGTTCAACCAGCAAAATGCGGCCACCTTCCAGGGCGTGCCTGCGCCCGGCGTGACCCTGGGCGACGCCGTCGCCTTCCTCGACGGCGTGGCGAAAACCCTGCCGCCGGGCTTCAGCTACGACTGGCAATCCGATGCGCGCCAGTTCGCCACGGAAGGCAATGCGCTGCTGCTGGCCTTCCTGGCGGCCGTCGTCGTCATCTATCTGGTGCTGGCGGCGCAATATGAAAGCCTGACGGACCCTTTGATCATCCTGATCACGGTGCCGCTGTCGATTTGCGGCGCGCTGATCCCGCTGGCGCTCGGCTACGCCACCGTCAACATCTACACGCAGATCGGCCTCGTGACCCTGATCGGCTTGATCAGCAAGCACGGGATTTTGATGGTGGAATTCGCCAACGAATTGCAGGTGCATGAAGGGCTGGACCGCCTCAGCGCCATCCGCAAGGCGGCGCAGATCCGCTTGCGCCCGATCCTGATGACGACGGCGGCCATGGTGGTGGGCCTGGTGCCGCTGCTGTTCGCCTCGGGCGCCGGCGCCAACAGCCGTTTCGGCCTGGGCGTGGTGATCGTTTCGGGCATGTTGATCGGCACTTTCTTTACCCTGTTCGTGCTGCCCACCGTGTACACCTTTCTGGCCCGCCGCCACACGGCCGACCATGCCACGCCGCGCGCCCGCGATTTGTCGCACGCGCTGAAGGAATCCCCATGAAAAATTACCGCTATCTTATTGCCCTTTTCCCCGTGCTGGCCGGCTGCGCCGTCAGCCCCGCCTACGTCACGCCGGGCACGCCCGCCATCGCCCTGGCCAGTCCGCAGCAGGCGCAGTTTGCGCCAGGTCAAACGGCAACCAAGGATGCCGCCTGGTGGACGTTTTTCGACGATGCACGGCTGTCGCAACTGATCGCCAGCGCGCTCGAACACAACCTTGATATCGCACAGGCGCAAGCGAATCTGCTGGCCGCGCGCGCCGTCTTCGACGAACGCCGGCTCGACGAACTGCCCGCCGTCACGGGCCAGGCGGGCTGGCAGCGCAGCGTGCAGCAAGACACGGCAAACAGCCGCGCCGCCACGGCGAATACGCGCGTGGGATTCGACGCGCAATGGGAGATCGACCTGTTCGGCCGCCTCGCGCATATTTCCCGCTCGGCGCAGGCGCGCGCCGACGCGGCGCAGGCCGATTTGCGGCAAGTGCAGCTGACGATCGCCGCCGAAGTGGCGCGCAATTATTACGAGGCGCTGGGCTACCAGCAAAACCTGGCGCTGACGCAGGCGCAGATACAAAGCTGGCGCGACACGGTGGCATTGACCGACGCGCGCATCCGCGCCGGCAGCGGCTTGCCGGAAGAACGCCACAACGCGCTGGCCAACCTGGCGCGCAGCGAAGCAGCCTTGCCGCCGTTGCAGGCGGGCCTGCGCCAGGCGCAGTACCGGCTCGATGTGCTGAGCGGCCAAGCGCCTGGCGCCATCGCCCTGGCGACCACGCCGCGGCAACAGGCGCCGTTGGCCGGCCAGCTACCGCTGGGCGACGTGAACCGGCTGATCAAGCAGCGGCCCGACGTGGTGCGCGCCGAGCGCCTGCTGGCCGCCTCCAGCGAAGACGTGGGTGCCGCCACGGCCGACCTGTATCCGCGCCTGAGCCTGGGCGGCTTTTTAGGCTTCTTCGCCCTGCGCGGCAGCGGCGTGTTCGACGGCGGCGCGCGCGCCTTTGAGGTGGCGCCCTCCGTCAGCTATCCGGCCTTCCGCCTGGGCAGCGTCAGGGCGCGCTTGCGCGGCACGCGGGCCGAGGCGCAGGGCGCGCTGGCGCGCTATGCACAGACGCTGTTAGTCGCGCAGGAAGACGTGGAAAACGCCGTCACGCAGCTGGCGGAAAACCAGACGCGCCTGGCCTCGCTGCTGGAATCGGCGCGTCACGGCAACGCGGCCCTCGGCATCGCCACGACGCGCTACCAGGGCGGTGCCGGCAGCTACCAGGCCGTGCTGGAAAACCAGCGCGCCTTGTACGATATCCGGCGCGAAACGCTGCTGGCGGAAACGGCGTCCTACATCGATGCGATTGCCCTGTACAAGGCGCTGGGATGGGGGCACACTATGTGATCTTTTTAGCGCGGAAAGGCACGCGATGTTCACGCAAGGCAGCTGGCTCAATCCACCGGAAAACTGGTCCGCCGACGGCGCGCAATTGCGCGTGACGACGGATGCGAACACGGATTTCTGGCGCAAGACCTCGTATGGTTTTATCCGCGACAGCGGCCATTTTTTCGGCACTGAAATCCATGGCGATTTTACGGCGCAGCTGCACGTGGCGGCGCAGTATGCGGCGCTGTACGACCAGGCCGGCATGATGGTGCGCATCGACGCGCAAAACTGGATCAAATGCGGCGTCGAATTTTCCGACGGCCAGCTCTTATTGAGCACGGTGTTGACGCAGGACAAATCCGACTGGGCCGTCAGCAGCGCGCCCGCCATGCCGGACGGTTTCTGGCTGCGCGTGACGGTGGCGCAAGGCGTGATCCGCGTCCAGTATTCGACCGATGGCCAGCGCTGGCCGCTGCTGCGCCTGGCACCATTTCCCGAGGCCGCCAGCTACCGCGTCGGACCCATGTGCTGCACGCCGGAACGGGGTGGCCTGGAGGTGGCGTTTTCCCGGTTTTCCATCGGTCCGGCGCAGCAAAAAGGCTTGCATGATTTGAGTTAAATTAAACCACCCACGTTTCGTGCAGATGGCGCCACAGCAGCGTTCCAGCCGGTGTCTTCTCATACACGACGGTCGACAGCCGCTCCGTATTTTCTCCCCCCGGCAGCGATTGATACTCGCGGTAAGTCACGCTGGCGCCGGCGGCGTTGTCCTGGATCAATATCAGGTCGGAAATACGCATGATGAGGCCCGGACGGCTGCCGCCGGCGCCCTGGAAAAACGCCGTCAAGCCAGCATGATCGAGCTGCTTGCCGCCGGGCGACACCATCGTGTAACCGGGCGAAAAACGCGCGAGCAAATCGGCGCAATGTTCGGGTGCCGTGGCTACGCCAGAGAGCCACTCGCGGATCAGCACATGCGTGGATAACACGTCGTCAAAATAAGGATTCGTAGCGTTCATTTTTTGCTTGCTCCATGGTGATGTAAAAGGTCGAGAACGGCGCGGTTATCGATGCGCAGGCACAGCGCCAGCGGCAGCACGCACGAGACGGCGGCCAGCGCAAAACACCAGTGAAACACCTGCGCCGCGCGCGCATGCTGGGCGGGGTCGTCCAGCGTCGAAATTCCCTGCGCCGCCAGCAAGCCGTTGAGCAGTACGCTCAGCAGCGCCACGCCCAGGCAAAATCCCAGCTGGCGGTTGATATTCCACACGGCGCTGGCCTGGCTCAGCTGCCCGTCCGGCGTGCGCAAAAACGCCGTGCTTTGCGCCGTGCTGCTGCACAAGCCGCCGCCAAAGCCCATCACGGCATACGCGCCGGCCAGCCAGAACAGCTGGCCCGCCGCATCCACCCGCAGCAGCATCAGCATGCCCGCCGCCTGCAGCAGCGCGCCAAAGATGAACAAGGGTTGCGGCCCCAAGCGGCGGTAGCTTTTACCCGTGAGCGAGATGGCCGCAAACGAGGCCAGCGCCCACGGCAGCATCAGCGCGCCCGCCGTCGATGCCGACATGCCCAGCACGCCCTGCAGGTACAGCATGGCCAGCAGGCTCACCCCCATGAACACGCCCGGCACCAGCAGGTACATCAGCATGGCGATGCGCAGCAGCGGTTCGGCGGCCAGGCGCAGGTTGAGCAGCGGCGTCGACTTGCGCAGCGCGCCGCGCACGTAGATCCAGGCGCAGGCGGCGCCCAGCGCCAGCACGCCGGCGCCAGCCAGGCCATCGCCGGGCGTGCCCAGCATCGTCAAGCCCAGCAACAGCAAAAGGATGGCTGTGCTGCCCGCCACAAGGCCGGCCACGTCGAGACGGGGCACGGCCGCGCGCGGCGGGTCGGGACGCAGCCAGCAGGCGGCCAGCAGCAGCGCCAGCGCGGCAAACGGCACGTTCAAATAAAAAATCCAGCGCCACGACAGGCTGTCGACGATCACGCCGCCCAAGGCGGGCGACAGGGCGGGCGCCAGCAAGCCCACCAGCATGATGACGGACGACAGGCCGGGGCGCTCGGCCGGCTGATACAGCTGGTAAGTCATGCTTTGCCCCAGCGGGATCAGCAAGCCGCCGCCCAGGCCCTGCACGCAGCGCCAGGCGATCAGCGCCTCGATCGAGGGCGCCAGGCCGGCGCCGATGCTGGCGCATAAAAAAGTTAGCAACGATGCCATGAACACGGTTTTGCTGCCATAATAGGCAGCCAGCCAGGCGCTGGCGGGGATGACGATGGTCAGGCCAAGGATGTAGGCGGTGCTGATCCAGGCCAGCTGCGCCACCGAGGCGTGCAGGGCATGGCCGATGTCGGGATAGGCGACGCTGGTGATGAACATGTTGATCAGGTCGACGAAAAACCCCAGCAGATAGATGGCCGCGACCTTTTTGCGATAGTCCATGGTGCTCCGAATGGCAAACGGCCAGCTTAAGCGCCCGGCGCCATTTGCGTAACGGGCCAGCCCCGATTACACTGTCAAAGAAATTTTGACAAACCGCTGGAATCCGCATGTTTACTCATTTTTATTTATGATCAGTCTCGACCGCCTGGGTATTTTTATCGCCATCGTCGACGCCGGCTCGCTGACGGCCGCCGCCGCCGTGCTGGGCCAGAGCAAGGCCGTCGTCAGTTTTAACTTGAAACAGCTGGAAGCGGAGCTGGGCGTGTCGCTGCTGACGCGCAGCACGCGCAGCCTGGCGCTGACCGACGTGGGACGGCGCTTTTACGAGGATTGCCAGCGCGTGCTGAGCGAAGCCCAGGGCGCCATCGAGACGGCGCGCCAGGGGCACCAGGGCTTGCGCGGCACCCTGCGCCTGACCACCACCGTCGAATACGGCAGCCGTACGGTGATCCCCGCGCTGATCGCCTTTGCCGCCGCCCATCCGCAGCTGCAGATCCAGCATTCCTCGTCGTCCTCGCATGAAGACCTGATCTCGGGCGGCTACGACCTGGCCATCCGCATGGGTTCCCTCAACGATTCGAGCTACCGCGCCGCGCTGATCGAGCCGTATGCGATCTGGCCCGTCGCCTCGCCCGCCTACCTGGCCAGCCTGCCCGGCCGGGACATCGCCACCTTGTCCGACTTGCAGCGCGCGCGCTGGCTGGCGCACAGCCGCCTCGCTACGCCCCTGCGCTGGGACGTGCACACGCCGGACGGCCCCGCCGCCTTCGTCGCGCAGGACGACGCCGCCATCCATTCCGACTCCGCCTCGGCCCTGCTGGGCTTTGCCCTGGGCGGCTGCGGCGTGGCCCTGCTGCCGCAATGGCAGGTGGAAGGGGAGGTGCGCGCGGGACGCCTGCGCCGCCTGCTGCCCGACGTCGTCTTCCCGGAACAGGGCGTGTATGCCGTGTATCCGAACACCCAGCATATTGCGGAAAAAGTGCGCGCCTTTATCGACTTCTTGCGCGTGTTCGTCGGTACGCCGGATTGATATGTCACTTCGTCACTATTTGACAAAAATAACGGTTTCCAAGGGGCAAACGGGCGCCCCTTTCGTTTTGCACGGCCTACACTGAAGGGACGTTGTTCACCGATTGGAGACCATCATGGCACATACATTGGCAGCAGTTTTCGCCGTGCGCGACATGGCCGAGCGCGCCCGGCACGACCTGATCACGGCGGGCTTTCCCGGCGCCAACATCCGCCTGCACGATGCGGGCAGTGACGACTTTTCCGCCACGGAAAACATCCGCCGCGACGACAGCGACAGCCTGCTCGACAGCGTCAAGCATTTCTTCACGGACCTGTTCGGCAGCCACGCCGACCGCCACATCTATGCGGAAGCCGTGCGGCGCGGGCATGTCGTGCTGACACTGGAAGGGGCGAGCGACGCCGATATCCAGCGCGCCACCGACCTCGTCGAGCGCTACGCGCCGCTCGACATCGATGCGCACGCCGAGCACTGGCGCGCCGGCGGCTGGCAGGGCGCGCCGCAAGACGACAGCGCGCGGCGCCAGGGCGCCAGCATGCAATCGGGCGCGCCATCGCAGCAGGGCGCGTCGACCGGCAACCTGAACGAGACGGCAGCATCGCAGCAATTTGCGGGCGGCATGGCGCCGCCGTCATCCGGCACGGGCGCCAACGCGCGCCGCTACCCCAGCGCCGACAACCTGCCGGGCACCAGCTACGACGACGAGCAGTACTACCGCAACCACTGGAGCGCCACCTATGTCGCCACCGGCGCGCGCTTCGAGGACTACGATCCCGCCTACCGCTATGGCCATTCGATGGCGAACAGCGACAGCTACCGGGGCCGCCCGTGGGATGAAGTGGAAGCGGAGCTGCGTTCCACGTGGGAGCACACGTATCCGCAATCGGCGTGGGACAACTTCAAGGCGGCCATCAAACACGGCTGGGAGCGCATCACGTCCTGACGCGCGGCGAGGGGATGGCTCTGTCAGCGCCCCTCGTGCGTGAGCTTGAGGAAGTGGTTCAGGATGTGGAAGTGGTCTTCGAAGAATTGCTCTTCCATGGCCGGCAGGGCGCTCACCGGCACCCACTGCGCCAGCGCCGCATCGTCGGCCGCCGTCACGGCCGGCAGCTGGCGCGTCTTCAAGTCGAAGTAATGCGCATGCGTGATGGTGCGCCCGCGCTGGCTGCGGTCCGGATGGTCGAACACGGCCACGCCGACCAGCGCCTCGACCAGGGTGGGCGCCAGCACGCCCAGCTGGGTTTCTTCCGCCAGTTCGCGCAGGGCGCCCTGCAGCAGCCGTTCGCGCGGCTCCAGGAAGCCACCGGGCAGCGCCCACAAGCCCTTGCCCGGATAGCCGCCGCGGCGCACCAGCAAGACGTGGCCGCCCGTCTGCACCAGCGCGTCGACGGTGGTGAAGATGGGCGGATACGGCGCCACGCGCCAGCGCGCCTTGTACGCTTCGATGGCGCGGTATTCCTGCACCAGCGGCGCGTACCACGGCAACAAGGTCCACGCTTTTAAGTACTGGCCGATGGCCGCCGGCAGCAGCTGCGCCACGGCGCTCAGCGACACGTCCACGTCTTCCGCCTCGAACAGCACGTTGCGGATGGCCGTCGCGCCGATGGGCGCACCGGGATCGATCTCCAGGTTGAGCAACTGCCAGTGCGGGAAATGGTGCAGATAATAACTGGTGGCGTCCTTGAAGCAGGCCACCAGGGTGACGCGCTGCACCGCGGGCACGGCGCCCGCCACAGCGCGCCGCACGGCGTCGGCCCACAGGCCATCGTCGTAGTAATCGCGCACGGCCACGTAATGCACGCGCGCGCGCTGCGCCTCGGGTAACGTTGCGGCGATCATGGCGGCCCGCTCCTGCCACGTAAACGGGTTTTTGGGACTGCGCGCATGGAAGGCGGAACCGAGCACCACCACGACGCTGGCGGCGGTGGCCAGCGCCTTCTGCAGCAAGCCCGCATGGCCATTGTGAAAAGGCTGGAAGCGGCCGATCAGGATGGCCGCGTCGGCGGAATAGGATAAGGTCATGCGTCGTCTCCGGTGGGGTAGTGGGCGGCGATCGGCAATTGACGCCCGCTGCCAAACGCGCGCGAACGCACGCGGATGATGGGCGCCGCCTGGCGCCGTTTGTATTCATTGCGGGCGACCATGCCGAAGATGCGCGTCACCAGTGCGCGCCCCTCGTCCGTCTCGCGCAGCTGGTCGACCAGGGTCAAGGCTTGCGCGCTTTCTTGCGTCGGCAGGCGGCGTCCCTCGATATGCCATTTCAAGATTTCATCGAGCACGGGGTAGGGCGGCAAGCTGTCGGTGTCGCGCTGGCCCGGCGCCAGTTCCGCCGACGGGGGTTTGTCGAGCACGGCGACGGGGATCAGTTCGCGCCCGGCACTGGCGTTGAGGTGGCGCGACAGGGCGAACACCTCCGTTTTATACAGGTCGCCGATCAATCCCAGTCCCCCGTTCGTGTCGCCATACAGGGTGCAGTAGCCAACCGAGATTTCGCTCTTGTTGCCGGTGGTGAGCAGCAGGGCGCCGAAGGCGTTCGAGTATTCCATCAGGATGGTGCCGCGCACCCGCGCCTGCAGATTTTCCAGCGGCAGCCCTTGCAGCTTGCCGTCGAAGACTTGGGCATAGCCGGCTTCGTATTGCGCCACGATGTCGCGGATGGCATGCGTGCTCAAGGCGATGCCCAGGTTGGCGCACAGGGCGACGGAATCGGTGACGGAGCCGGCGCTGGAAAACACGGACGGCATGGTAATGGCCGCCACATTGTCGGCGCCCAGGGCTTCCACGGCCAAGGCCAGGGTCAGCGCCGAATCGATGCCGCCCGAGCAGCCGACGACGACTTGCGTAAAGCGGCAGCGGCGCGCGTAATCGCGCAAACCGAGCACGATCTGGCGCCGCGCAAATTCCACGGCGGGGATGCCGTCCGGGTCGGGCACGGGAAACGCCACGCCATCCGTGCGCGTAAAACCGCCGCCGGCAAAACGCAGCAGCTGGAAATCCTCGACGAAGCGGGCCGCCTCGAATTGCACGCCGAGGGTGGGGGACATGGCGAACGAGGCGCCGTCGAACACGAGCTGGTCCTGGCCACCCACCTGGTTGACGAAGAGCAAAGGCAAGTTCACGCGCGCGCAGGCGGCGCCGAACACGGCGTGGCGCTGCGCGCGCTTGCCGATGTCGGACGGGCTGGCGTTGATGCTGACGACCAGGTCGGGCCGCGCCGCGTGCAGGGATTCGAACGGATTGACGGCGTAGGCGCGGCCATCGTCGTTCCAGCCATCCTCGCAAATCATGAAACCGACCTTGCAGCCGGCGATATCGAGGGTGCAGGCGCCGGGCGGACCGGGCTCGAAATGCCGGCCCTCGTCGAAGATGCCGTAGGTCGGCAGCAGCTGCTTGTAGTATTCGGCGACGATATGCCCGTCGCGGATCGCCAGCAAGGCGTTGTACAGGGGCTTGCCGACGCCGGGATTGGGCCGCGCCGTGCCGATGACGGTGACCAGCGCAGGCCAGCGCGTGGAGGCCTCCAGCAACTGATTCAGCGCCTGCTGCATGTCGCGCAGGAAGGCGGCGTCCTCGAACAGGTCGCCCGGGTAATACGCGCACAGCGACAACTCGGGGCACACGAGCAGGTCGGCGCCATCGCTGCTGGCGCGGCCCATGCGCACGATGATGGCGGCACAATTGGCGTCGAAGTCGCCCACGGTGGGATTCATCTGGGCGAGGGCGATGGTCAGCATGGCGATCTTTCATTGGTTACGCTTGAAACCACTATCCTGCCTGAAAAATTTTCTGAGCGTACTGATGCAATCGTGCAAGCTTGCCGATTGCTTGCTACAAGGTCTTCAGCCAGGCCCGCAAGCGCGTGCGCGCATTCGCATACGGTGACGCCGTATTGAACTGGATCATGCGCCCCATCGTGTAGTGCGTGTACCAGGGCTGGCCATACAATTGCGCATCGTCATGGGCGTCGATCAGCGCCAGCAGTTGGTTTTTCGCCTGTTCCAGACGCTGCAGCAAGTCGTCCATGCTGAGGCCAGCATAGTCGGCATAGAAGCGCTGCGCCAGAGCGCCGAGAGCGTTCCACGTGAAACCTTCGGCGGGAAAGACGATGTCGGCCATACTTTTTCCGTCGCGCAGCTGCGCGTGCCAGTGCAGGACCAGCTCATTCCAGCCCACCAGGTAGGCGAGCAGATCGCACACGCTCATGCGCGTGCCTTTCACTTGCCCCTCCAGCACGGGATCGCGCGCCAAGGCCTGCGGCACGCGTGCCAGCTCCTGCGCCAGTTTCGCGTACGTAGTGGTAATCGCCTCGACCAGTTCCTGCTTGCTGTTCGGGATCGCCATCACGCCGCCCGGATCACCGGCAAGCCGGCCGCCTGCCAGTCGTCGTAGCCGCTGCCGAGGCGGCGCGCAGGCAAGCCGTGCTGGCGCAGGGCCGCCACGGCCTGCACGGACAGCACGCAATACGGGCCGCGGCAGTAGGCGGCGATCTCTGCGTTCGCGGGCAATTCGCCCAGGCGGCGCTGCAAGTCGTCAAACGGAATATTGATCGCCCCGGGCAAGTGGCCGGCGGCAAATTCCTGCGCGGGCCGCACGTCGAGCACGGTGATGCTGGCTTCCTGCATGCGTTCCAGCAACTCATCGCCCGTGATCGCTTCCACGTGCTCGCCCCGGCCCAGCGCCTGCAATTCGCTGCGCTGGTGCTGCGCATACAGCTCCAGCGCATCGAGCAACTGCATCACAGGGCCGCTGCCCAGGCGGTACAGCACGCGCTTGCCGTCACGCCGCGCCAGCACGAAACCGGCGCGCCGCAGCTGCTGCAAATGCTGCGAGGTATTCGCCACGGACAGGCCCGTCAACTCCACCAGCTGCTCCACCGCATATTCGCCGTGCGCGATCTGTTCGAGCAGACGCAAACGCGGCGCGCTGCCTAAAATATGGGCAAACCCGGCGGAACCGGCAAGCAATTCGATATCGGCATTTTTCATTGACACGATGCTAGCACCCTTATAACATTCAAGCAATCAATTGAATGTTATAAGGGAGACACGATGCAAATACTCTGGCTCGATGCGCTGGCGATCGGCGTGGGCGCGACGGCGGTGATGGATGTGTGGGCGGTGGCGTTAAAACGCTTCTGGTGCATTCCCTCGCTGAACTTTGCGATGGTAGGGCGCTGGCTCGGCCATCTGCCGCGCGGCACGGTGACCCACGCCAACATCGCCCAGGCGGCGCCCGTGCGCGATGAAGCCATCCTGGGCTGGACGGCTCACTATGCGATCGGCGTGCTGTTTGCGGTCGTGCTGCTGGCGCTGGTGGGCGAGAAGTGGGTGCAAGGGCCGACGTTCGCGCCGGCCCTGCTGGCGGGCCTGGTGAGCGTGGCCGCGCCGTTTTGCATCTTGCAGCCTGGCATGGGCGCCGGCCTGGCCGCCAGCAAGACGCCGCATCCGAACGCCGCCCGCCTGCGCAGCCTGATGGCCCACACGGTGTTCGGCATCGGCCTGTACCTGGCGGCGCTGCTGTGGTCGACCGTGCGCTGACTTCTGCCGGCTAGCTCGTCAGCGGCGGCACGGGCGCGGCCACAGGGGCCGGTACCGCGGCCGACATGGCCGGCGTCTCCGGCTGCGCCGGCACGGTGCTCAACACCATCGTGCTGGGCTTGGCGATCGCGATATGCGCCTCGTCCAGGCGCTTGAGCAGCTCGAACAGCAGGGCGCTGCGGATGCCCGACGTCAGGCGCGGCGACGAGGCATAGCCGGTGGCGTTGAACAGCAACAAGCCATTGTCGATGCCGTCGAGCTGCACGCTGGGCGCCGGCGTGTCGAGCACGTCGGGATTGTCGACAAACGCGGACAGGATCAGCGCGCGCGCCGCTTGCGCATCCGTGCCCAGCGGCAACGGCAGCTTGACTTGCACCAGGCCCAGCGGATTGGCCAGGGTGACGTTGCGCACCGTCTTGGTGATGAATTCCGAGTTCGGCACGATCACCGTCGAGCGGTCGCTCAGCTGAATTTCCGTGGCGCGCACGTTGATGCGGCGAATGTCGCCCTCCACGCCGCCGAGTGACACCCAGTCGCCCACTTTCACCGGACGTTCGGCCAATAAAATCAGGCCGGAAACGAAGTTCTGCACCACCGCCTGCAAGCCAAAACCGATACCCACCGACAAGGCCGACGCCACCCACGCGATGCGTTCCAGGCCGATGCCGGCGGCCGACAGGGCCAGCGCCACGGCCAGCACGCCGCCGATGTAGCCGAACAGCGTGATGAACGACACTTGCATGCCGGAATCGAGATTCGTGGTCGGCAAATAACTGTTTTGCAGCCAGCGCTTGAACAGGCCCAGCGCAACAAAACCGGCGAGCAGCACCAGCAGGGCCTGGATCAGCGCGCCAGGGCGGATCGCCACCTCGCCGATGGCCAGGCCATCCTGCAGCTTGCCGACCCGCTGGAACAGCTCGCCCGGCCCTTCACCGAACGGCGCCAGCAGCAGCATCAGGGCCAGCAGCACGACGATGGCGCGGCCTATGCCCGACAGCAACACGGCCGCCTGGTCGCGCGCCTTGGGCGTGGCCAGCACGGGGTGGGCGGCGTCCGGCGGCGGCGGCGTGGACGCCAGCAGCATGCAGATATCGTCGACCAGCACCGTCAGCAGATAGGTGCTGCACAGCACCACGATGACCCAGGCGATTTGCTTGGCGACAAAACTGCCGAACGCCACATAGCCGACCAGCAAACTGATGACGCTGGACGCCAGCGCCAGCCACAGCAGCACCGTGACGCAGCGCAGCCACAGCGGCGTGACCAGGGTGGCGGGATCGGCCTCGCGCAGCTGCCGCCAGCAGCGCTCGGCGCGCATCAAGCCGTAGGCGATGGTCGTGCTCATCACCAGGGCCACGATGCAGTTGACGGCCACGGCCGTCGACAGGCCCGCATTGATGACGATGGTGACCCGTTCCGTCGCCCACACGAGCACGACGATGAAGGAAAACATCGATGGAAAATTGCGCATGCGGTGCGCCAGCGCGTCGGGCAGGGGCAGCAAACGCCACGACACGCGCCGTGGCGACAGCAGCGCGTGGCCCAGTCCCGCCGTAAAACCGGCAAAACAGATGATGCCGATCAAGCTGCTGAGAAAAGTCGAGGTTTTGTCCGACAGGCCGCCGTCCCAGCGCAAGCCCATGGCCAGCAATTCCGCCACCAGTCCCGGCGTGGCCAGCGCCAGCACCAGCACGGCCAGTGCATGCAGCGAGCGGCGCAAGCGGCCATGCGGCACGCGCGTGGCCGTGACCACCAGCAGGTAGCGCGAGGCCCAGATGCTGGCGCCGATCACGGCCACGATGCCGGCCAGCAAGCCGCCCCAGGCCGACCACGGCGTGGCGCTGGCCGCGTTCGCCAGCTCCAGCTCCAGCGCCCGCAGGCGCTGCAAGTTCTGCGGCAATTCCGCATGCAGCTGTTTCCAGAAAGAACCAGCCAAAATCGACGCCGTGCGCTCGCCCAGGCGCGCCTGCAACTGCGCGCGGCGCACCGTCGACACTTGCTCCGAGGCCTGCGTCGCTTCCACGGCCAGCAAGCGCGCCAGTTTCACCTGCGCATCGAGTGCGCTGCTGGTGCGGTCCAGCTGGCTGCGCTGCGCCGCCACGTCGGGCGCATCTTTTACCCCCGCCGCCGGCTTGCCCAGCTCGGCGAGCCGCGCCTGCACGCTCGACAATGTCGGCGCGAGCGCCTCGGCCACCTTGTCCGCTTCGGCGCTGGCCGCCAGCGCATCGGCGCGCATCTGCGACAGGGTCGCGTCATCGAGCTCCGCCTCGCCATCGAGCGCCTTCTGGATGCCGGTAATTTGCTTGCGCAAGCCGTCGAGGCGCTGGTCGGCCGTGGCGGCGTCATCGACGGGCTGCGACCAGGCGGGCGGCGCGGCCAGCGAGCACGCCAGCAACAACGCCAGCAGGAAAGGGAAGAAACGGAGACGGAAAGAAGTCATGCGGACCTATGGCTGAAAAGGAGAAAAACGGCCGGATTGGCGGTGCCGCCGGTCATGGCGTGCTGCCCGGCGGGTGCCTGCCAATATAGCTGAAAACGCGGGCAAGCCGCAGGATAGGCGGAACTGGCGTGTGCTTCCAGGCGCGACTAGGCATATTGCCCTATGGAAATATCATTCAAAAAGGTCTAGGATCGTCGTCCGCTTGGCGGCGCGGCACCCATCTGCACGCCGCCGACCTTTTCACCATTCCCTCCGTATTGAGACAGCCATGAAGTTTTTATCCCACCTGACCATCGGCACACGCCTTGCCACAGGCTTTGGCGCCATCGGCGCCATGCTGATCATTATCTCTTGCCTGGGCATCGCCATGCTGGGCAAGATCAACCAGGGCACCGGCCATATCGTGCATGACAGCATGCCGAAGATTGCGCTCGCCAACAGCGTGTCGGCCAACATCAACGACATCGCCATTGCCCTGCGCAACATGATGCTCAGCGCCGATCCGGCCGACCAGCGCAAGCAGACCGACGCCATCCTGGCTGCGCGCCAGGCGGCGGCCGGCAATCTCGGCAAGCTCGCGAACATGCTCGATTCCGAGCGCGAACAGGCCTTGCTGGCGAAGATGAACGACGCCAACACGCGCTATGCGCAGGGGCAGGAAGCCTTGCTTGAACTGATCAGGAGCGGCACGCCGGACGACAGCAGCGCCTACCTGTACGGCCAGCTGCGCCCCGTATTACTTATATATAAACAATTGATTGCCGAACAGATCAGCTTGCAAAACACCCTGGCCACCACGGCGGGCGGCAACGCCAATGCCACCTATGCCAACACGCGCACCTTGCTGATCGGCATGTCGCTGGCGGCGCTGGCCATCGCGGCGGCGTTGGCGTACGGCATCACACGCTCGATCACCGGCCCCGTCGCCACGGCGCTGCAGGTGGCCAACACGGTGGCCGCAGGCGATTTGCGCAGCCGGATCGCCGTGCAGTCGAGCGATGAAATGGGGCAACTGTTGCAGGCACTGAAGCGCATGAACGACAACCTGGCGCACACGGTGGGCACGGTGCGCGCCGGCACGGAAACGATCGCCTCTGCCTCGTCCGAAGTGGCGGCAGGCAGCCTGGACCTGTCTGCGCGCACGGAGCAGCAAGCCAGTTCGCTGGAAGAGACCGCCTCGTCCATGGAAGAGCTGACGTCGACCGTCAAACAGAATGCCGACAATGCGCGCCAGGCGCACGTGCTGGCCGACACGGCCTCCGGCGTGGCGCAGCGCGGCGGCGCCGTCATCGCGCAAGTGGTGGCGACCATGCGGCAAATCGACGCCTCGTCGAACAAGATTGCCGACATCATCGGCGTCATCGACGGCATCGCCTTCCAGACGAATATTCTGGCCTTGAACGCGGCCGTGGAAGCGGCCCGCGCGGGCGAACAGGGCCGCGGCTTTGCCGTCGTGGCCACGGAAGTGCGCAGCCTGGCGCACCGCTCGGCCGCCGCGGCCAAGGAAATCAAGACCCTGATCGACGACTCGACCCAAACCGTGGCGGCCGGCAGCGAACTCGTGCACCAAGCGGGCGACACCATGAGCGACCTGGTCGACAGCGTGCGCCGCGTGACCGACATCATGGAAGAAATCACCTCGGCCAGCGCGGAACAGACGGCCGGCATCGAGCAAATCAACCAGGCCATCAGCGAAATGGACAACGTTACCCAGCAAAACGCGGCCCTGGTGGAAGAATCGGCGGCCGCGGCGGCGGCCATGCAGGAGCAGGCGGCTACCCTGGCGCAGGTGGTGAGCGCCTTCAAGCTGGAAGCCGGCGCGTCGGCAAGCAAGCCGGCAATCGCCGCGACAACCGTACCGCGCCAGCAAGCCGTCGCCCTGCGCGTACCGGCCGCCAAAAAAGCTGTACCGGCAGCAACGGCGTCATCCGACTGGGAAGAGTTCTAAGACAGCAACGCCACAGGTGCCTCTCGGCGCCTGTGGCGTCATGCAGCATAGGCTGCTTCCTGCTATGCGATCTGATCCATGTCAACAAACAATCAAGTTTGACACGGCGCGGCTAGGCCGAGATTTCTCTCCGGATGATCTCCGCGCCGGCACTGAGCGCTTGCAATTTGCCTCTGGCTACGCGGCGCGACAAGGGCGCCATGCCACAGTTGGTGCTTGGATAGAGTTTGTCGGCATCGACAAAGCGCAGCGCCTTGCGCAGGGTGTCGGCCACTTCCTCCGGCGTTTCAATGGCATTGCTGGCCACGTCGATGGCGCCGACCATCACTTTTTTGCCGCGTATGAGTTCAATCAAGTCGATGGGAACCCGCGAGTTGTGGCATTCCAGCGAGATGATGTCGATATTCGATTGCTGCAGCTTGGGGAACGATTCCTCATATTGACGCCATTCGGAGCCCAGCGTATTTTTCCAGTCCGTATTGGCCTTGATGCCGTAACCATAGCAAATATGCACGGCCGTTTCGCATTTGAGCCCTTCGATTGCCCGCTCCAGGGTGGCGATGCCCCAATCGTTCACTTCATCGAAGAAAACATTGAATGCCGGTTCGTCAAACTGGATGATGTCGACGCCGGCCGCCTCCAGTTCCCGCGCTTCCTGATTGAGGATCTTGGCGAATTCCCAGGCCAGCTTTTCGCGGCTTTTATAATGGCTGTCATACAGCGTATCGATCATCGTCATCGGACCTGGCAGCGCCCATTTGATCGGCTGCGTGGTTTGCTGGCGTAAAAATCTGGCGTCGTCCACAAACACCGGCTTCGGGCGGCTCACGGCGCCAACGACGGTCGGCACGCTCGCATCGTAGCGGTCACGAATGCGGACGGTCTCGCGTTTGTCAAAATCGACGCCGCTCAGATGCTCGATAAACGTGGTGACAAAATGCTGGCGGGTCTGCTCGCCGTCACTGACGATATCGATGCCTGCCTGCTGTTGTTCCTGCAGCGACAAACGCAAGGCATCCTGTTTGCCCTCAATCAATTCCTCATCCTGTAATTTCCAGGGCGACCACAGCTTTTCAGGCTGCGCCAGCCAGGAAGGTTTGGGCAAACTGCCGGCAGTTGACGTAGGTAATAATTTTTTCATGATGATTGATGTCGTGTATTGTGATTAATCAACGAGCGTGGCGGCAGCCCATTGTTCCAGAATATGCTTGTACGGCTTGATGAAATGCTCTTCCGTATATTTGCCCTGCTTGACGGCCAGCTGGCTGCGCTCTTCCCGGTCATAGACAATCTGCGTCAGTGAATAATCCTGATTCTTCAGGCTGGGCTGATAGCATTTCCCCGCCGCGGCATTGGCGTTGTAAATCTCGGGCCGATAAATCTTTTGAAAGGTTTCCATCGTGCTGATGGTGGCGATCAGCTCCAGATTGCTGTAGTCGGCCAGCAGGTCGCCGATAAAATAAAATGCCAGCGGGGCGGCACTGTTTGGCGGCATGAAATAGCGCACTTGCATGCCCATTTTCTCGAAATAGGCATCCGTCGAGGAGAACTCATTTTGCTGATACTCGACGCCCAAGATGGGGTGCTGATTTTCCGTGCGCTGATAGGTCTTGCTGCTCGAAGCGCTGAGGCAGATGACCGGCGGCTTGCTGAAACGCTCTTGATAAGCATCGGATCTGACAAAGTGCTTGAACAGCTTGCCATGAAAATCGCCGAAGTCCTCTGGTGCGCTGAATGTGGCTTGATTATTGTTGTGTTCTGGCAGCAGCACGCTGAAATCGTAATCGCGCACGTAAGAGGAGAAGTTATTCCCCGCAATGCCCTCAATGCGTTGTCCGGTTTTTTTATCGATGATATTCGGCTTCAATATCTCGATCAGCGGGATGTTGCCGCCTTTGACATCGATATTCAACTCGACGGAAATGATTTCGAGTTCGACCGAGTAGCGGTCTGCCTTCGGGTTGTCCCAATGCGCCAGGCTGTTGAAGCGGCTGTCGATCATTTTCAGGGTGTTGCGCAAGTTCTCCTGGCGGCTCTTTCCCCTGGCCAAATTGGCAAAGTTGGTCGTCAGGCGCGTATTGTCCGATGGATGATAGTTTTCATCGAAAACAATGCTCTTGATGCTGAATACAAAGTCGTTGCTCATGGTGATCTGCTGTCCTGATTTCTGCGAAAAGGTGAATGGGTTGCTTGCTTGGCGACTGTGGCCATGCGTCTCAGGCTGCGGCCAGCTCTTGCGTCGTGGCAGAGCTCGCATGGCGCGTCAATGCGATCAAGGGCAAGGCCCGTTGCACCGCCAGCGCGGCCCGCTGGATCAGGGCCTCGTCCTGCACGCGGTAATCGGCGAAATCCTTGTCGGTGGCATACACGCCCAGCGGCAAGGTACGCGCCTGGAAAAAGCTGAACAGCGGACGCAACTGGTGGTCGATCATCAGGGCATGGCGCTCGCTGCCGCCGGTGGCGGCCAGCAGGACGGGCTTGTCGATCAGGGCATCCTGATGAATGAAGTCGAAGAAATGCTTGAACAGCCCCGTGTACGAGCCGCGATAGACCGGTGTGGTCACCACCACGATGTCGGCTTGCTCGACGGCCGCAAGTTCGCGCTCCACCGTCTCGGGCAGCTGCGAGCGCCAGACGGCGCCGGCCAGCTGCGGCGCCAGCTGGCCCAGTTCGACCAGGCGTTGCTCGCACAGCACTTCGTCCGCGATCAGGTCCATCAGGTGCTCGGCCAGGGCTGCCGCCTTGGACGGGCGTTGCAGGCCGCCGGAGACGGCGACTAAACGCAGTGGACGTGTCATGTTTGCTTTCATAGGGAGTGATGCGCGAAGGCCTGGTAAATGCCGGCAACAGGGAAGTGGATGATAGCGGGAGGAATCGATGAAGTATAATGGTCTTATTTCATACATCCATGAACATGGCTCATCTCAATGCTTGAACGCATCCACCTCAGCATCGTCCAGCAGGTCGAGAAACAAGGCTCGCTGACGGCCGCCGCAGGCGTGCTGCACCTGACCCAGTCGGCCCTGAGCCACAGCATGAAGAAGCTGGAACAGCAGCTGGGCACCGACGTCTGGCTGCGCGAAGGGAGAAATTTGCGCCTGACGCAGGCCGGCCAGTACCTGCTGGCGGTGGCGAACCGGGTGCTGCCGCAGCTGGACCTGGCCGAAGAGCGCCTGGGCCAGTTCGCGCAGGGCGAGCGCGGCGCGCTGCGCATCGGCATGGAATGCCACCCTTGCTACCAGTGGCTGCTCAAGATCGTGTCCCCGTATCTGGCCGCATGGCCCGACGTGGATGTGGACGTCAAGCAGAAGTTCCAGTTTGGCGGCATCGGCGCGCTGTTCGGCTACGAGATCGACCTGCTGGTCACGCCCGACCCCCTATACAAGCCGGGGCTGACCTTCGAACCCGTGTTCGACTACGAGCAGGTGCTCGTCGTGGCCAAGGGCCATGCACTGGCTGCGGCGGCGTATGTGCAGCCGCAGCAACTGACCCGGGAAGTGCTCATCAGCTACCCCGTGGACATCGAACGCCTGGATATTTACAATCAATTCCTCTTGCCGGCCGGTGTCACGCCCAAGCGCCACAAAGCCATCGAAACGACCGACATCATGCTGCAGATGGTGGCCAGCGGCCGCGGCGTGGCCGCACTGCCGCGCTGGCTGGTCGAGGAATATGCGGCCAAGATGGACGTGGTGCCGGTGCGCCTGGGCGCGCGCGGCATCGCCAAGCAGATTTTCCTGGGGGCACGCGAAACGGACACCGCCATCGACTACGTGCGCGCCTTCATCGCACTGGCGCGCCAGCCTGCCAGCGCCAGTGCGCAGTGACCGCCGCGACGCCATGGGTCATCTCTTGATGCATCCCGCTCAGCCCAGGGCCGCTGGCAATATCACGCACGCCTATTCCCTGGAAGTCAGCGCGAAGGACATGCCTGCGTTGAGCGCGGCGGCGCCGCGGATAGCGCCCGCGTCCACCATTGCCATTCCCTACCTGCCGCGCGAGGACAACGCCGCGCGGCTGGCCGCGGCCCGCATCGTGCGCACCCTCGGCTTTGAGCCCATGCCGCACTTGTCCGCACGCCGGATTGCCTCGTTCGCCGAGTTTGAGTCCTTCATCCGGCGCGCGGTCGCCGAAGCGGGCGTCGAGCGCTGCTTCGTGATCGCTGGCGATCCATCCACTGCGATGGGGCCGTTTTCCGACAGTGCCGCGCTGATCGACACAGGCGTGTTCGAGCGCGCGGGCATGCAGGTGATCGGCGTGGGTGGTCATCCGGAAGGCCATCCGGTCATGAGCAAGGCAGAGCAGTGGGATGTGCTCGAACGCAAGTGCCGCAGCATCGAGCAGCGCGGCATGACGCCCTTGATCGTCACGCAGTTTGCGTTTGATGCCGACATCGTGTTGACGTGGCTCAAAGCGCTGCGCGAGCGCGGCATTGACCATCCCGTGCGCGTGGGCGTGCCGGGTCCCGCGAGCATCGCAGTGCTGGCCCGCTATGCCGCATTGTGCGGCGTCAGCGCCTGCGCATCGATGTGGTCCAAGTACGGCGTGTCCATCGGCAAGCTGTTCGGCACGGCGGGGCCGGATCTGTTTGTCGAGCGCCTGACCGCCGGCCTGACAGCAGCCCACGGCAAGGTCAGCCTGCATTTCTTTCCCTTCGGCGGCATCGCACAATCCGTGAAGTGGATAGAGCAGTACCGTTTCCGCACCGCCCCGGCCCCTGGCTGACGAGCGCCTCGCCGGCGGCAGCGCGCCGCCAGCAACAGACGCCATCCAGCCGGCTTACTCCACCGTCACCGACTTCGCCAGATTCCTTGGCTTGTCCACATCCGTGCCGCGCGCCAATGCCGTGTGATACGCGAGCAATTGCAGCGCGACCACGTGCAGGATCGGCGACAGGTCGCCGTAGTGCTCGGGCAGGCGGATGACGTGCAGGCCTTCGCCGGAGCTGATGCGCGAGTCGACGTCGGCGAAGACGTACAGCTGGCCGCCGCGGGCGCGCACTTCCTGCATGTTCGATTTCAGCTTTTCGATCAGGGCGTCGTTCGGCGCGATGGTAACGACCGGCATTTCATTCGTCACCAGGGCCAGCGGGCCGTGCTTCAGTTCGCCGGCCGGGTACGCTTCGGCGTGGATGTACGAGATTTCCTTCAGTTTTAATGCGCCTTCCAGGGCGATCGGGTAGTGCATGCCGCGGCCCAGGAAGAGGGCGTTTTCCTTACGGGCGAATTCTTCGGACCAGGCGATGATCTGCGGTTCCAGCGCCAGCACGGAAGCGATGGCGACGGGCAGGTGGCGCATGGCTTTCAGGTGCGCCGCTTCCTGTTCTTCGCTCAAGCGGCCATTGACTTGCGCCAGGCACAGGGTCAGCAGGAACAGGCCCGCCAGCTGCGTCGTAAACGCCTTGGTCGACGCCACGCCCACTTCCACGCCGGCGCGCGTGATGTAGGCCAAGGCGCATTCGCGCACCATGGCGCTGGTGGCCACGTTGCAAATGGTCAAGGTGTGCTGCATGCCCAGGCTGCGCGCATGTTTCAGGGCGGCCAGGGTGTCGGCCGTTTCGCCGCTTTGCGAAATCGTCACCACCAGCGTGTTCGGATGCGGCACGCTGTCGCGGTAGCGGTATTCGCTGGCCACTTCCACGCTGACGGGCACCTTGGCAATCGCTTCGATCCAGTACTTGGCCGTCATGCCCGCATACGAGCTGGTGCCGCAGGCGAGGATCAGCACGCGGTCGATCTGCTTGAAGATTTTATACGCGTCGTCGCCGAACAGTTCCGGCATGATGCCCGTCACGCCTTCGAGCGTGTCGCCGATGGCGCGCGGCTGTTCGAAGATTTCCTTCTGCATGTAGTGGCGGTACGGGCCCAGCTCGGCCGCGCCCGTGTGGGCGTGCACGGTTTTCACTTCGCGCTCGACCGGCTTGCCATCCACGTCGACGATCCAGCAGCGCGACAGTTGCAGGTCGACCACGTCGCCTTCTTCCAGGTAGATGATCTGGTCCGTCGTGCCGGCCAGCGCCATGGCGTCGGAGGCAACAAAGTTTTCACCATTGCCCAGGCCGACGATCAGGGGCGAGCCCTGGCGCGCGGCGACCACGCGGTGCGGTTCGTCGCGGCAGAAGACGGCGATCGCATACGCGCCGTCCAGGCGTTTGACGGCTTGCTGCACGGTTTCGAACAGGTCGCCGTTATACATGTGCTCGACCAGATGGGCGATCACTTCCGTGTCCGTCTGGCTCTGGAAAACGTAACCCAAGGCCGTCAGTTCGGCGCGCAGTTCGTCGTGGTTTTCGATGATGCCGTTATGCACCAGCGCCACGCGGGCGTTCTCTTCCGTTGGGGAAAAGTGCGGGTGGGCATTGAAGGAGACAGGGGCGCCATGCGTGGCCCAGCGCGTGTGGGCGATGCCCGTGAAACCGCTCAAGCCTTCTTCGGCGATCTGCTTTTCCAATTCCGCCACGCGCGAGGTGGAGCGCGAACGCTGCAAGCGGCCATCCGCATGCAGGGCGATGCCGCAGGAATCGTAGCCGCGGTATTCCAGGCGCTTCAAGCCTTCGAGCAGGATGGGAGTGATATTACGTTGCGCTACCGCGCCGACGATGCCGCACATGGAAACCTCTGTCTAAAATTTAATCAATGCAAGCATGCTAATGCAGAGTGAATGAAATATGCTTTCTAAATCTGTGTATTTTTGACTGAATATTTCACACTCATTTTGTGATGAAATATTATTTCATTTATAATCGATTTATTTTCCAATTCATCAAAACCATGAACGATAGCAACATTACCCTCGACGAGATCGATCGTCGCATCCTGAACGCCTTGCAAATTGATGCATCGCAAACCAACAGTGAGCTGGCGCAAGCGGTGCACGTTTCGGCGCCCACCTGTTTGCGGCGGGTCAAGCATTTGCGGGAAAGCGGCGTCATCGAACGGCAAGTGGCCATCGTCGCGCCGCAGCTGGTGGGGGCGCGCCTGACCGCCATCGTGGAAATCACGCTCGACGTGCAGGCGGCGGAGCGCATGGCGGAATTCGAGCAGCTCGTGGCGCAGGAAGCGGCCGTGCTGCAATGCTACCGCGTCTCGCCCGGCCCTGACTTCGTGCTGATGGTGCAGGTGGCCGACATGCCCGCGTATCACGCGCTGGCGCACCGCCTGTTTGCCGCGCACGCGAATGTGCGCAACGTCAAAAGCTATTTTTCCACGTTCCGCAGCAAATTCGAGACGCGCATCGCCGTGTGATTCTTTACTTTCATTTATCCACCGTTTGCCCACCGCTTGCCCACACACTTATACGGCGCTTTTCCACCGCTTATGCCGCACTTGCCCACAGGCTTATGCACAAGCATGACGCGGGCAAGCCATGGCAGCAGAGCAAGGGATGCGCGGGGAAGCAGCGCCAGGCGGCCCGCGACGGTACTGCACCGGCATGCAAAAAGTGTACAAGCTACTGCCAGGTCAACTTGTGCACCGGCAGCACACAGCTTGCCAACAAGTTAGCAGCCCACTTATCGACAGGCTTATCCACAGCCTGTCCGCGGCGGCAGGCGGCAAACTCAGGGGCGCACTTCCGCTTCGGCATAGAAGCGGTAGCCGGCGTTGCGGGCGGTATTGATGGGCAAGGCCAGGCCCGCCGCCTGTTCGGCCTTGCGGCGCAAGCGGCTGATCTGGGTGTCCAGGCGGCGCTGGTCGTAGCTGAGAAAATCCTCGCCCAGCGATTGCACGATCTGCTGGCGGCTGACGATGCGTTCCGGCTCGGCCATCAACACGTGCAGCACGGTGACGTCCTGTTGCGATAGCGCAATGGCGCCGCAGCCGGGCGGCAAGAGGCGGCGCGGTCCCAGTTCCAGCACCCAGGCCGTGGAAGGCGGCGGCGCGTCGGCAGGCGGCGCACCCAGGCGCCGGGCCAGCGCGCCCAGGGTGGCGGCCAGCTCATCGAGGTCGGCGCTCTTCGGCAGGTAGTAGTCGGCACCACCGCCCAGTCCGTTGACCTTGTCCTGCGTGGCCCCGCGCGCCGTAAACACGACGATGCCGATGGGCTGCCCCTGCGCGCGCAAGGCGCGCACCAGCACCATGCCTTCGCCATCGGGCAAGCCCAGGTCGATGATGGCAATGCGGTGCACGGCCGGCGCGTAGCAGGCGTGGAAGGCGGCCAGGTCGGCCACGGCGCTGACGCGGTAGCCGCAATCGCCGAGGAACTCGGTCAACTCGTGGCGCAGCACGGCTTCGTCTTCAAGCAGGATGAGGTTCAACATGGCGCAAGGATAACCGATCGCCGTGGGGCCGGGAAGTTGTCTTTTTGACTGCCACAATGGCCGTGGTAAGCTCCTGCGCCATGAAAATCCTGCTCGCCCTTTGCCTGTTATTCACCGCCCTGTTCCCCCACGCCGCAGCTGCCGCGCCCGTGCCTGCGCCGCTGCTGCTGCCGGCCAGCGGGCAGCCCGTGTCCGCCAGCGGCCACCTGCAGATGCTGCGCGATGCCACGGGCCGGCTGGGGCCCGATGCGGCATTGGCGGCGCCAGGCTGGCGCACCTTGCCCGGCGCCGTCAGCGCCGGTTACACGCAGGATGCCGTCTGGCTGCGCCTGGACGTGGCGCGCGCGGCAGGTTCCCCCGATGAATGGGTCGTGCGTTTCAGCAACGCCGTGCTCGACGACGTGCGGCTGTACCGCTGGGATGCCGCAGGCCACTGGGTCTTGCAGGAAGCGGGCGCCGACGTGGCGCGCGGCAACTGGCCCATCGATGCGCGCCAGGTGGTGTTTCCGCTGCGCCTGCAAGCCGATACGCCGCAGCGCTGGCTGGTGCGCCTGCACAGCAAAAAGGCCATGTCGACGGAGCTGACCTTGCTGCCCAGCGATGCCTTCGACAACGCTTCGCGCCGCGAATACCTGTACTACGGCTTGCAGTTCGGCAGTTATTTACTCTTGATCCTGTTCCACATCTTTTTCTGGCGCATGACGCGCGAAGCCCACAGCGGCTGGTATCTGCTGTACGTGCTGACGAATGCCACGACGGAAGCGCTGACGATCGCCATTCCCCAGCAAATCTTCACCATGCCGAACTGGCTGTCCGATCCCATGCTGGGCGTATCGATGGCGATGTCCATCGCCGTCGGCGCGCGTTTTTCCACATTGCAACTGGAACTGCCCGCCCTGTATCCCCGTTTCAGCCGCGTCGTGGTGGGCTTGACGGCCGCTGCCGCGCTGTGCGGGGCGCTGCTGGTGCTGCACGGCGACTATGCCGCCGGCGTGCTCGTCGTGCAAATGACGGCCTTGCCATTGATCGTGCTGTTCATCGCCCTGGCCAGCTGGCTGGCGCTGCGCGGGCATCGTCCGGCGCACGCCTTCCTGTTTATCTTCGGCATCTTTTACGCGGGCGTGGTGATCAGTTTCCTGCGCAATATGGCCATCGTGCCGCCGAACTTCTGGACCAACCATGCGGCCACCCTGGGCGCCTTCGTGCACATGATGCTGATGAGCCTGCGCCTCAACCGCCGCTACGCCGAATTGCGCCGCGCCAAGGACCGGGCGCAAGCGGAGGCCGTCAGCGCCGTGCGCGCCCTGAATGAACGCCTGGAAGAGCAGGTGGCGCTGCGCACCATGGCGCTGCGGCAGGAAATCGGCCGGCGCGCCGTGCTGGAGGGCGAATTGCGCGCCGCGCTGGAAGTGGAAACCCGCACCCGCGAAGAGCAGCAGGATTTCGTTGCCATGGTGTCGCATGAATTCCACACGCCCTTGGCCATCATCAATACCACGGCCCAGCAAATTGCCCGCAACACGGACGCGCCGCGGGAAAAAACCCTGCAGCGCTGCCAGAACCTGCGCGAAGCCAGCGGCCGCATGACGGCGCTGGTGGATGAATATCTGAGCGCCGACCGCATGGAAACGAGCGCGGCAACCTTCCGGCCCCTGCCATGCGACTTGCCCGCGCTGCTGACGGCCGTGCTGGCCGAATGGCCGCCCGGCCGCATCGAAGCCAGCGTGCAGGCGCTGCCCGCCAGCGCCGTGGTGGACGCCAGCCTGCTGCGCGTGGCCCTGCGCAACTTGCTCAGCAATGCAGACCGGCACGCGCCGCAAGCCCTGGCGATCCGCGTGCAGGCCGGCACGCTCGATGACGGCCGTGTGCAGATCGCCGTCAGCAACGAAGGCGAGCCGCTGCCCGCCGATGAAATCCCGCGCCTGTTCCAGAAATACTTCCGTGGCCGCATCGCCCAGCACAAGCCCGGCGCCGGCCTGGGCCTGTACCTGGTGCAGCGCATCGCCGAATTGCACGGCGGCCAGGTAATACTGGCCAGCGCCGGCAACAACGGCACCATCAGCTTCGCCCTGCGCCTGCCCGTCTGACGACCGCGCGCATTCCCGACTAAATCAGTCGGGAATCGCTCAGGTTTGCTCAATTTTAAATTTCCCCGTTCTGATATCTTTCCGCTCAGAAATTTTTGTAGCTTTTTATAACGTTTATATTTAAAAAAGCAACGAAAGCCGCAACGGACGCCGTCCACGCACAGCACAGGGAAAACATGCACCGCAACCAACTCGCCAGCCACCTCACCGGCCCCTCCTTGTTCGCGCTGCTTTCCTGACCCGTTCTTCCCCCATTTCCCGCCCGCGCCAGCCCGGCCAGGTCCGCAGGCGCGCGGGCGTTTTCCCATTCATATCAACAAGGACATCGCATGCACCGTCACGGATCGTTGAACCACATCTACCGCCTCGTCTGGAGCCACGTCTTGAACGCCTGGGTCGCCGTCGCGGAAACGTCGCGCGGGCGCGGCAAGGGCAGCCGCCGCAAACTGGCCGCGGCAGCGGCCGCCATGACGGCGCTGGCGCTGGGAGGACCGGCGCAGGCCGCGCCCACGGGCGGGCAGGTGGTGAGCGGCACGGCCAGCATCAGCCAGCAGGGCGACAGCACCACGATCAGGCAATCGAGCCAGCAGGCCGCGCTGAACTGGAACAGTTTTAACGTGGGCGCCAAGGAAACCGTCAACTTCGTCCAGCCCTCGGCCAGCGCGCTGGCCGTCAACCGCATCTTCGACAGCAACGGCACGCAGATCCTCGGCAGAGTCAACGCGAATGGCCAGGTGTACCTGATCAATCCGAACGGCGTGCTGTTCGGCCGCGGCGCACAAGTCAACGTGGGCGGCCTGGTGGCCTCGACGCTCGACGTCGACAGCGCCAGCCTGGGCGGTTCGAAACACGCGTTCGGCGGCCAAGGCATTGGCAAGGTCGTCAACGAAGGCACGCTGCGCGCGGCCGATGGCGGCTATGTCGCCCTGCTGGGCCGGCAAGTGAGCAACCAGGGCGCCATCTCGGCCCGCCTGGGCACGGTCGCCCTGGGCGCCGGCAGCGCCGCCACCCTGAGCTTTGACGGCGCGCGCCTGCTGCAACTGCGCATCGAGCAAAGCACCTTGAACAACCTGGCCGAGAACGGCGGCCTGATCCGCGCCGATGGCGGCCAGGTGCTGATGAGCGCAGGCGCCCGCGATTCGCTGCTGGCCAGCGTCGTCAACCACACGGGCGTCATCGAGGCGCGCAGCGTGGAACAGCGCGATGGCAGCATCATCTTGCTCGGCGGTATGACCGCCGGCACCACCCATGTGAGCGGCACCCTGGACGCCAGCGCCCCGAATGGCGGCAATGGCGGCTTCATCGAGACGAGCGCCGCTCACGTGAAGATCGGCAACGACGTGCGCATCAGCACGGCCGCTGCCCAGGGCCGCGCCGGCACCTGGCTGATCGACCCCGTCGACTTCACCATCGCCGCCAGCGGCGGCGACATCAGCGGCGCCGCCCTGACGGCCAATTTGCGCAACGGCAATGTCGTGATCCAGAGCACGCAAGGCAGCCACGGCACGGCCGGCGACGTGCACGTCAACGACCAGGTCAGCTGGTCGGCCAATGAACTGACCTTGAATGCGCAGCGCAACATCAATATCAACGCCAACCTGAACGGTTCCGGCACGGCCAGCCTGGCGCTGGAATACGGCCAGGGCGCCGCCGCTGCCGGCAACACGGCCGTGTATCAGCTGGGCAACGGCGCGCAGGTGAGTTTGCCCGCCGGACAACACTTCAGCACCAAGCTGGGCGCCGATGGCGTGCGCACCGGCTACACGGTGATTACCCAGCTGGGCGCTTATCGCAGTGTCACGGGCACCGACTTGCAAGGCATTAACGGCAAGCCGAACGGCAATTTTGTGCTCGGCGCCGACATCGACGCCTCGGCCACCGCCTCGGCCGCCTGGAACCCCGACTGGTGGGACGCGGGCTTCGTGCCGCTGGGCAGGGATGCGGCCTTTGGCGGCATCTTCGACGGCCTCGGCCATTCCATCAATCAGCTCAGCATGATGTCCGGTTCCGGCGGCGGCAGCGGCTTGTTTTCCGTGACCACCAAGGATGCCCTGATCCAGAACGTGGGCTTGAATGGCGGCCGCATCAAGACCCACTATTACGCCGGTGGGCTGGTGGGCGACAACAAGGGCACGATCAAGAATAGCTATGCGGCGCTCGACGTCATCGCCGATGGCTTCATCAGCGGCGGCCTGGTGGCGCGCAACAGCGGCACCATCGTCAACAGCTACGCCTCGGGCGCCGTCAGCAGCAATACCCAGAGCGGCGGCCTGGTCGGCATCAACCTGGGAACGATCAGCAACAGCTATGCCACGGGCAGCGTGGCGGGCAAGACCGAGATCGGCGGCCTGGTGGGCGCCAACTGGGGAGCGGGATCCGTCAATACCAGCTACGCGGCGGGGCGCCTGCTCATCGCCGACGGCGGCACCAACTTCGGCGGTTTGATCGGCAGCAACAACGCGCCCCAGCAAATCAGCAACAGCTTCTGGTCCATCGACGGTACGGGCCAGGCGACCTCCAAGGGCGGCACCGGCCTGACGGACACGCAGATGCGCACGGCCAGCAGTTTTACGGGATTCAATTTCACCACCACGCCTGGCGCGCAGGGCAATAACTGGGTGCTGGTCAACGTGGACGGCAACTTGAATAATGCCGGCCATGGCGAAGGCGGCACCTATCCCATGCTGGCATCCGAGTATTCCACAACGATTTACAATGCGCACCAGCTGCAATTGATGTCCATGGCACTCAATGGCAGCTATGTGCTGGGAGCCAACATCGATGCCAGCGCCACGGCGGGCGGCAAGGGCGTCTGGGGCAAGAATGGATTCATTCCTGTCGGTATGGCAAACGGCCTGAGCGGCGGCATAGAAAATATCTTCACCGGCAGCTTGAATGGCCAGAGCCATACCATCAGCGGACTGACCATCGCGTCCGACTTCGATATCGTCGGCTTGTTCGGCTATGCGGATAGCTCCTCCGTCATCAGCAATATCGGCTTACTGGGCGGCAGCATCAGCGGCGTCATCCACGTCGGCGCCCTGGCGGGCTTCGGCAAGGGCCTCATTTCCAACAGCTACAGCAGCGCAACGGTCAATGGCCGCGAGTCTGTTGGCGGCTTGCTCGGCACGAACGACGGCAATATCAACAACAGCTACGCCAGCGGCGCCGTCAGCGGCAGCACGTCCGTGGGCGGCCTGATCGGCCTCAACATGGGCAGTACCGTCGAGAACACGTATGCGACGGGCATGGTCAAGGGCGAGACCAGCAAGGGCGCGTTAATCGGCACCAACTTCAGCCAGGTAAACAACAGCTTCTGGACCAGTACTGACGGCGTCCCGGGCATCGGCAGCGGTGGCGGCGCGCAGACGAACGTGCGCGCCTTGAGCGATGCGCAACTGCACTCGAAATCGAGTTTCGATGGCTGGGATATGGCCACGAACGCCGGCAGCGGCGCCATCTGGCGCATCTATGAAGGCCAGACAGCGCCGTTGCTGCGCAGCTTCCTGACCGCGCTGACAGTCACCTCGGATGCTGTCAGCAAGACTTACGATGGCCACAGCTATGCGGGGGGCCTGACCAATGCACGTTACTCGGTCGCTGGCGCTGCCGGCTCCGGGCAAGTCTTTTCCTCAAGCAATAGCCTGTACGGCGCCATCCGCGATGCCGGCCTCTACAACTCCGTCGGCACCTACCTGTATTCCGGCCAACAAGGGTATGACATCGATCTGCAGGCGGGCGCCCTGACGATCAACCGGGCCGTCATCAGTCTGAACGGCACGCGCACCTATGACGGCAGCGCCAGCATGGCGGCCGGTCTGCTGACATTGAGCGGCCTGGTGCAAGGCGAGAACCTGTTGCTTTCGGGTAACGGTATCCTCGACAACAAAAACGCGGGTGGAAAAAAGACCATGGCCAACGGCACGCTGGCGCTGGCTGACGGCAGCACGGGCCAGGCCAGCAACTACACCTTGGAAGGCGGCAGGCACAGCGCCACCGTCAACCGCGCCACGCTGAATGTGCAGGGCGTGGGGGCGGCCAATAAAGTCTATGACGCCAGCACGGGCGCCACCTTGACCGGCAAGGCCAAGGTGCAGGCGCTGGGCGATGACCAGCTGAACGTGGCCGGAGGCACCGCCCGTTTTGCCGACAAGAATGCGGGCATGGGCAAGACCGTCACCCTGAGCGGCTTTACCTTGCAGGGCGCGGATGCGGCCAACTATGTGCTGGTGCAGCCGAACAACGTCACGGCCGACATCGGCAAGGCCAGCGTGGCAGTGGCCGGCGTGGGCGCGGCAAGCAAAATCTATGACGCCAGCACTGCCGCCACCCTGACGGGCAAGGCCACCGTGCAGGCGCTGGGCGGCGACCAGTTGAGCGTGGCCGGCGGCGTCGCCCGCTTTGCCGACAAGAACGCGGGCAAGGGCAAAACCGTCATCGTCGACGGCTTTGCCTTGCAAGGCGCGGATGCGGCCAACTATGACCTCGTGCAGCCGGGCAAGGTTACGGCCGACATCAGTAAAGCTACTGTCGGCGTGAGCGGCGTGGGCGCGGCAAATAAAGTGTATGACGCCAGCACGGGCGCCACCCTGACGGGCAAGGCCAGCGTGCAGGCGCTGGGCGGCGATGAACTGCGCGTGGCGGGCGGCGCTGCCCGCTTTGCCGACAAGCACGCCGGAACAGGCAAAACCGTCATCGTCGACGGCTTTGCCTTGCAAGGCGCGGATGCAGGCAACTATGACCTCGTGCAACCGGGCAACATCACCGCCGATATCGGCAAGGCCAGCTTGCTGTACACGGCCACCGCCGCCAGCCTGACGGGCGGCCGCACGCCGGAAGGCTTGAGCGGCAAGGTCAGCGGCCTGCTGGGCGGCGACACCCTGGCCGACGCCACCAGCGGCACCCTGGCCTGGACCAGCCCGGCCACGGCCAGCAGTCCGGCTGGCAACTACGCCATCACCGGCAGCGGCCTGGCCTCGGCCGACTATGCCTTCCTGCAAGCCGAGGGCAATGCCGGCGCGCTGACCCTGACGTCGGCAAGCCTGCCGCCGCCGGCCAGCCTGCCACCGCCGGCCCAGGCAGCCGTGGTGCAACTGCAGGCGCAGGTGCTGGGCAGCTTTGCCGACACGCGTCCCGGCACCTTGGCCGCCGCGCCCACCATCACCGTCACGCAGACGGACGCCCCGGCCGGCACTGCCGCCGCCAGCAATGCCTTGCCAAACACCAGCATGCAGATCGGCAGCCGCGGCCCGGCCCTGCAAGTCGTCCTGGGCGGCGTCAAGCTGCCCGCCAACATGCTTAACGTAAATCAATAACACCATGACTCATTCCTTGACTCCGCGACACCTGATGCAACAACCGTTGCTGTCCCTGCTGCTGCTGGCCTTTGCGCCATGCGCCGTAGCACAAACCACCCCGGTCGTGCCCGATGCGGGCGCCATCCTGCGCCAGTTGCAGCCGGCCACGCCCGCCAATACGGCTCCCGGCGCGCCGGCGCTGCGCATCGAACAGAAAGAGGGCGCGCCGCTGCCCGCCAGCGCGCCATTTCTCGTCACGCAAATCGACATCGCCGGCAACAGCGCATTCGACACGGCCACCTTGCAGGCGCTCGTCGCCAGCGCCCATGGCACGACCTTATCCCTGGAGCAACTGGGAGAACTGGCGGCCCGCATCACCAGCTACTACCGCGCCCATGGCTATCCGCTGGCGCGCGCCATCGTGCCCGCCCAAACCATCCGCCAGGGCATCGTGCGCATCGACGTGCTCGAGGCGCGCTACGGCAAGGTGGGCATCGACAACCGCAGCGATGTCAGCGACGCCTTGCTGAACGCCACGCTGGCGCCGCTGCAAACAGGCCAGACCATCAGCCAGGCAGAACTCGACCGCAGCTTGCTGTTGCTGTCCGACATACCGAATGTCGCCATCACGGCCACGCTCACGCCCGGCGCCGAAGTGGGCGGCTCCGACCTGCTGGTCGATGCCTGGTCCGGTCCGCGCATGGCCGGCGCTGCCTTCCTCGACAACAATGGCAACCGCTACACGGGCCGCGCCCGCCTTGGCGCCACCGTGTACCTGTACAACCCGCTGCACCAGGGCGACGTGGCCAGCGCCAGCGTGCTCAGCTCGGGCAAGAGCATGTCGTATGCGCGTCTCGGCTATGATTTGCTGCTGAACGGCGCCGGCACGCGCGCCGGGGTGGCCATGTCCGCCCTGCGCTACCGCCTGGAAGGCGCCATGCGCCCGCTGCATGCACATGGCACGGCCCAGGTCGCCAGTGCCTGGCTGCGCCATCCGCTGCTGCGCAGCCGCGATGCGAACATGTCGATCCAGCTGCAATATGACCAGGTGCACCTGCGCGACCGCATCGACGCCAGCGCCATGCGCAGCGACCGCCGCCTGGACAACCTGAGCGCCACCCTGGGCGGCGACGTGCGCGATGCCGCCTTCGCTGGCGCCATCACCAGCTGGAGCGTGGCCGCGACGGCTGGCAAGCTCGATATCAGCGACCCGCTGACGCGCCTGAACGACGCCTTCAGCGCCCGCAGCCATGGCAATTTTGCGAAATGGAACGTCAACCTGTCGCGCCTGCAAAACCTGGACCAGCGCAACGCCGTGTACCTGGCCTTCGCGGGACAGTGGGCGGACAGCAATCTCGATTCCTCCGAAAAGATGAGCGTGGGAGGCCCGTACACGGTGCGCGCGTATGACGTGGGCGCGGCAGCTGGCGACCTCGGCTATTTCGGCAGCGCGGAATGGCGGCATGAACTGAGCGCCAGCGATGCGGGGCAATGGCAAGCCGTGGCCTTCGTCGACAGCGCGCGCGTGACGGTGAACCAGCAGCGCTGGACGCCGGGCCCGAACAGCGCGCGCCTGCACGGTGCCGGACTGGGCGTGAACTGGGCGGGCGGGCAGCAGTGGAATGCCCGCGCCTACGTCGCCAAGCCCATCGGCGGCACGCCAGTCCTGCTGGCGTCGCGCAGTTCGGCCCGCCTGTGGGTCGAACTGAATCGCCGCTTCTGATGCGGCGGCAACAGCCGGAAGCCCGACTTTCGGCTGTTGCTTGATCCAACGCAAGAGTTACCCACCAGCTATCCACCGTCTGTGCACGGTTTTTCCACAGGCTTACCCACAGCGATATCCTGAAAGTGGGTGACAAATATGCAGTTATCCCCACTTGTACCCACGCTATCCAGCGCTTATCCGCAGACTTACGCACAGAGTTATCCACAATCCGCAGAAAAAGGGGATTACATCGCTGGCAAACCGCTGGAATCAGCGGAAAAGGCAGCGACAAGCGCATGGCGGGCCAGATTGAAAAACTTGCCAACAGCTTATGCGCAGGCTTGCACACAGGCTTATGCGCCACTTGTGCAGTGGCTTGCCCACAGAGTTATCCACATACAAAAAAGGCAGGCCATGCGGCCTGCCTGTGTGCAAGGGCTGACTGCGCCGCTTACTTCTTGATTTTCACGGGGCGCGTCCAGCCATCGATGGTCACCTGGCGCGCGCGCGATACCGTCAGCTTGCCGGCCGGCGCATCTTTCGACAAGGTCGTGCCGGCGCCCAGGGTGGCGCCCTTGCCGACGGTGACGGGGGCGATCAGCTGGCTGTCGCTGCCGATGAAGGCATCGTCTTCAATGACCGTGCGGAACTTGTTCACGCCATCGTAGTTGCAGGTGATCGTGCCGGCGCCGATGTTGACCTTCGAGCCGATGGTGGCGTCGCCGATGTAAGCCAGGTGGTTGGCCTTGCTGTGGGCGGCGATCTGGCTGTTTTTCACTTCGACGAAGTTACCGATATGCACGTCTTTCGCCAGGACTGTGCCCGGGCGCAGGCGCGCGTAGGGGCCGATGATGGAAGCGGCGCCGACGATGGCGTCCTCGATATGGCAGAAGGGCTTGATGTGCGCGCCAGCCGCCACCGTGGCGTTGATGAAGACGTTGTTGGCGCCCACGCGCACGCCGTCGCCCAGTTCCACGCGGCCTTCGAACACGCAGCCCACGTCGATGGTGACATCGCGGCCGCAAATGAGTTCGCCGCGCACGTCGATGCGGGCCGGATCGAGCAGGGTCACGCCCCGTTCCAGCAGCGCTTGCGCGATATTGTTCTGGTGGATGCGTTCCAGCTGGGCCAGCTGCACCTTGCTGTTGACGCCCGCCACTTCCCACACGGCAGCCGGGTGGGCCGAAGTGACGGCCACGCCATCGGCGACGGCCTGGGCGACGATATCGGTCAGATAGTATTCCCCTTGGGCATTATCATTCGACAAGGCCGACAACCATTGCTTGAGCTGCACGGTGGGCGCGACCATGATGCCGCTGTTGATCTCGCGGATGGCGCGCTCGGCGGGCGTGGCATCCTTTTCCTCGACGATGCGCACGATGGCGCCGTTGTCGCGCACGATGCGGCCCAGGCCGAACGGGTCGTCCTGTTCCACGGTCAGGATGGCCAGTTTATCGTTGCCGGCCGCCTGCACCAGCTGCTGCAGGGAAGCGGCGCTGGTCAGCGGCACGTCGCCGTACAGGATCAGGGTCGGCACGCTGTCATCCAGCAAAGGCAGCGCTTGCTGGACGGCATGGCCGGTGCCCAGCTGCTGCGCCTGCTCGGCGGCGTCGATCTGCACGCCATGGTTCACCTTGTAGCCGTCAAGCAACTTCAGCACCGCTGCGCCCCCATGCCCGTAAATCACGCATAATCGGGACGGCGCCAGGCCGCGCGCCGTGTCGATGACGTGCGACAACAGCGGCTTGCCCGCCAACGGGTGCAATACCTTGGGCAGTGCCGACTGCATACGTTTGCCCATACCGGCAGCGAGAATGACAACGTTCATAGACCGTCTTTTATAAGTTAAGAATATGAAAAAGTTTAACACGCAGGCCCCGTCTTCCCCGTCTTCCAGCCGCTTTATGTATGCCTTACTGGCCATCCTGCTCGTCGTCATGGCCGGTTGCAGCGGCTTGCGCCTGGCCTACAACAATGGCGATACCGTGCTGTACTGGTGGCTGAACGCGTATGTCGACCTGGACCGCGACCAGAAGGGCTGGGTGCGCGACGATATCGACAAGCTGTTCGACTGGCACCGCAAGACGCAATTGAAGGATTACGTGGAAATCCTGCGCACGGGCCAGAAGCAGTTGCAAGGCAATGCCACGCAGGCGGACTTGATGGCGGATTACAGCGAGATCAAGCAGCGCACCCAGGCGCTGTTGCTGAAGGCGGCGCCCGAGCTGGCCGACCTGGCGCGCTCGCTCAAGCCCGAGCAAATCGCGCAGATGGAAAAGAAGTTCAAGTCGAACAATGACGATTACCGCAAGAAATACCTGAGCGGCGACCAGGAGAAGCGCCAGAAACTGCGCTACAAGAAAGCCATGGAGCAATTCGAACTGTGGTTCGGCAGCTTCAGCAGCGAGCAGGAAGCGATCATCCGCAAGGCGTCCGACGCGCGTCCGCTGAACAATGAGATCTGGCTCGACGAACGCATGCGGCGCCAGCAGAATGTGTTGAGCCTGGTCAAGAAAGTTCACCAGGAAAAGCTCGGCAAGGACGCCAGCGTGAGCCTGATCAACACCCTGATCAAGGACAGTTTCGAGCGCCTCGAACATTCCGAACGCAAGGCCTTTTTTGATGCCTACGAAAGCAGCACGGCGCAGATGGTCTTGACGGTCATCAAGATCGCCACGCCGGCGCAAAAAACCCATGCCGTCAAGCGCATGCAGGGCTGGATCGACGATTTCAATTCCCTGACCACGCAAGCCAAATAGACAGGCAGCGCCAGCAGGGGGGAGGGGGCCATATGCTATAGTGGCCGCCACCAAATTGAAGAAATGAAACGCCTAACAAAACCGTAGCGAGCGGCAGTGAGTTGTGGCTAAGAAGCGCAGCTGTGCGAATGCACGGGGCCGCCGAGGCAGTGAGCATCGCAGGCCGCAAATCGCGACGCGCAGTAGGTTTTGTTAGGTGTTTTAAATGCCCATGCAAAAGAAAATTAAAAAACCCGCCAAAGTCCCCGTCCACCACGCGCCGCCACCGAACCAGGTGCGCATCATCGGCGGCCAGTGGAAGCGCTCCGTACTGCCTGTTTTGCAGGCACTGGGCTTGCGCCCGACACCGGACCGCGTGCGCGAAACCGTGTTCAACTGGATCAACCACTTGCGCGACGGCGACTGGGCCAATGCCCAGGTGCTGGACCTGTTCGCCGGCAGCGGCGCACTCGGCTTCGAGGCGGCCAGCCGCGGCGCGGCGTCCGTCACCATGGTCGACACCCATACGCCCGTGATCCGCCAGCTGGAAGAAAACAAGGTGAAATTGCGCGCCGATAATGTCCAGCTGCTGCGCGGCGACGCCTTGCTGACGGCGCAAGGCCTGGCATCGCGCGGCCAGCGTTACGACCTGATCTTCCTCGATCCGCCCTACCAGCAGGATTTCCTGGCGAAAGTGTTGCCGCTGTGCGCCAACCTGCTCAAGGAAGGCGGCATGGTGTATGCGGAATCGGGCTTGCCGCTGGTCTTCGATGCAACCAGCGCCCTGGAAAAACCGGAGTGGATGGCGCCGTGGGAAGTCATCCGCGCCGACAAGGCGGGCACCGTTTATTATCATTTGCTAACTTACAACAAAATGCCGGCTACTGCCTGAATCTGCCTATAAATGAGGCAAAAAAGCTCCCTGGCCCGAGGCGCAGCACCAAGGTGCTCACCAATTTCAGGCATAATGCGCGTCTATATTGGTGCATCGTCAGGGAGCCGCAATGGTTGTAGCCGTTTATCCAGGAACATTCGATCCGCTCACGCGCGGTCATGAAGATTTGGTGCGCCGCGCATCGGGTCTGTTTGACAAGCTGATCGTCGGTGTGGCCGACAGCAAGAACAAGCAACCGTTTTTCTCGCTCGACGAACGCCTGGAAATCGCCAACGAAGTGCTCGGCCACTATCCGAATGTGCAAGTGGAAAGCTTTTCCGGCCTGCTCAAGGATTTCGTGCGCAAGCATGAAGCGCGGGTCATCGTGCGCGGCTTGCGCGCCGTCTCCGACTTCGAATACGAATTCCAGATGGCGGGCATGAACCGCTACCTGCTGCCCGATGTCGAAACCATGTTCCTGACGCCGTCCGACCAGTACCAGTTCATTTCGGGCACCATCGTGCGCGAAATCGCGGCGCTGGGCGGCGACGTCTCCAAGTTTGTCTTCCCCTCGGTGAACCGCTGGCTGCAAAACAAGATTGCCGCCAACGCTGCCTCATCGCAATAAGTAAGAGTGAAATCATGGCATTACTGATCACCGACGAATGCATCAATTGCGACATTTGCGAGCCCGAGTGCCCGAATGACGCGATCTACATGGGCGCGGAAATCTACGAAATCGATCCCAACAAGTGCACCGAATGCGTGGGCCACTTTGACGAGCCGCAATGCCAGCAAGTGTGCCCCGTCAGCTGCATCCCCTTCAATCCCGCCTGGCGCGAAAGCCCGGAGCAATTGATGGCCAAGTACGAACGCCTGCAGGCGGAACTGCCCGCCGCCAAAGCCTAAGCTTTTCTTCCGCGCCACTTCCGGGCCACGTCTGCGTGGCGCCAGCTTCTGCCAACTGTTCTACACTGTGTGCTGACTTATCCACAGCCCATGGTTTCCACGGAGGTAGAAGATGCAAATAAGCACATCCCGTTTGGGCCGCTCCCTGGCCACCGCCTGCCTGTGCGCCACCCTGTGCGCCGCCGTGGCACAACCGGCGCTCGCCGTCGAGGTGGGCGGCGTCAAGCTGGACGACACGGTGCAGCTGGCCAGCCGCGAATTAAAACTCAACGGCGCCGGCGTACGCTACAAGGTCATCTTCAAGGTGTACACGATCGCGCTGTACCTGCCGGAAAAGAAAACCCAGCTGGCCGACATCCTGGCGCTGCCCGGGCCGCGCCGTCTGGAAATCGTCATGCTGCGCGACATCACTTCGGACGAGCTGGGTCTAGCCTTCATGCAGGGCTTGAAGCGCAGCTCCGACCAGGCCGACCGCACGCGCCTGCTGAGCCAGACGATGCAGTTCGGCGCCATGTTCGAAATGGTGCCCGGCCTGAAGAAGGGCGACATTCTCACCGTGGACTGGCTGCCGGAAGAGGGAACGTTGTGCAAACTGAACGGCAAACAGGTGGGCGACACGGTGCCGGACCTGGCTTTTTATAATGCACTGCTGAAAATCTGGATCGGCGCCCATCCGGCCGACACCATGTTGCGCGCGCATTTGCTGGGCGACATGGCGTAATCGGCTGGCGGCAGGCGTAAAAAAAGCCGGCGCAGGCCGGCTTGTCATCTGCAACAGTTGCTCGCTCAGGCACGCGTCGACAGGGCGCGCAATTCGGCGGCATTGCTTGGCGACACGCCATCCATCTTGCCGAGCGTGCGTTGCAAGGCTTGCGCTTCGCGCATCTGCTGGCGCGCCAGGCGCTCTTCGCGGCTCAGCTTGGGACGCACCACCAGCACCATGGCGCGGGCAATGCCCACCAGCAATGGCTTGAACAGCAGGGCGAAGGCGCCCACGGCGACGATCACCAGCACGAGTTGCAGGGCGTTCAGCAGGGAAATCTCCAGCACGGGTGCGGATACTGCGTACAGGGCGGAGGCGAAGGTAGACATAGTGTTCCAGTGCATTATAGAATTTGCCAGTACTATAGTGCAGTGCAACATATAAATCTAATTCCATTTCTTGATACCAATTATATGAATCGTGAATGGAAAACTGTAATATTTTTTTACGAGTGAAAATATTCGTGCCCGGCGCGGTTTACACTCTTAAGTAATCAATTCAACTTTTATCTTGGGCTTTCCATGAGTTTTCTGACGCTGGATCTGAACTTGCTGCGTGTTTTCGACGCCGTCATGACGGAACAAAACCTGACGCGCGCAGCCGGCCACCTGGCGATGACGCAGCCGGCGGTATCGAACGCCATCAAACGCCTGCGCGAGAGCCTCGGTGACGAATTACTGATCCGCACGGCGTATGGCGTGAAACCCACGCCCCGTGCCGAAGCGCTGTGGCCGTCCGTGCGCTCGGCCCTGGCCAGCCTGGAAGCGGCTGTCACGCCGGAAACCTTCGACGTGTCGAAAACGCATGCCACTTTCCGCATGGCCATGGCCGATGCGACGGCCGCGTTCTGGCTGCCTTCGCTGATGCGCTCGATCGAACGCGAAGCGCCCGGCGTCAACGTGCGCATGATGCCGCTGACCACGCGCGAACCGCGCCCGATGCTGCTGCGCGGCGACATCGACCTGGCCGTGGGCTTCTTTCCCGGCGTGGCGGCGCAACTGTCGAGCGAAACGGGTTCGCCCATCCGCCATGAACGCCTGTATTCCGGCAAGTATGTGTGCGTGATGCGGCGCGGCCATCCGCTGGCCGACAAGGAATTGACCCTGGATAACTACTGCGCGGCCAACCATTTATTGGTCAGCTTTTCCGGCCGCGCGCATGGCTTGATCGACGAGGCGCTGTCGCAGATCCACCGCGAACGGCGCATCTTGTTGACGGTCAACCAATTCTTCACGGCAGGAAGAGTCGTCGCCAATTCCGACCTGATCACGGTCTTGCCGCGCCATCTGATCGCCTCGACGGGCATGACGGAATCCCTGCTGTACAAGGATTTGCCGTTGACCTTGCCAGCCGTCCACCTGGACATGCTGTGGCACGAGCGCGACGCCCGCAGCCCCGCCCACAAATGGCTGCGCAACCACCTGGAAAGCATGAACACGCCCACGTTACGGACGGCGACGGCGGCCGGCGGCGGCGTGGCGCCCAAGCCGCACGTCGAGTAAGACTTGCGATAGGACAAAAAAAACGCCTGATGTCTCAGGCGTTTTTTTTATGCGTGGCTGCTGGACCTGTAACCGATCCGGAAACCGCCCCAGTGCTTGCCCTCGACGTGGATGGGCACGGATAAATCGTGCATGACTTCACCCGTGTCGCGTTTATAGGTCTGCAACAGGAACGCCTTGGTGTTGCTGCCGCAGCGCTTGCCCGTGCGGTCGCTGAAGATGCGCTTGGTGCGGTTATTCACGATATCGGTGGCGTAATCGCCCGTCAGCGGCTGGGAAAACTTCTTGTTGTGCGTTGGAAAATATCCATTGTTGTCGACGGCGCCCGCATACGCCAGATGGGGCAATGCCGCCAGCACGCCTTCCTGCAAATCGGGCAGCACCTTGTCCGTAAACGCGTCGAATTTCGTGTTGTGCTTGGGCGGATCGGTATTCGGGATGGGCCGGTAATGGCGGTCGAACAGGGCTTCGCGCGTGATGCGCCCCGAGGCGATGGCTTGCTCGAAGAGTTTGCCCACTTCGCGCGCGGCGCGCTGGGCCGCCTCGCGGATCTCGTCGTGCGGCGTGGCCACGCTCGATTCACCGAGGGCGCCGGCGATCACTTCGGCCCGCTCGGCCAGGGCCATGGCCGACTGCGTGGCGCGCGGCAATTCCGCGTTCGTCGACAGCATGCTGTCGCGGATTTGCAGGATGGCGTCGGCGATCACTTGCGTCGTCTCGACGTGTTCGCGCGAGGCGCGGGCGATTTGCCCGATCTCGTCCTCGGACTCGCCCGATGACTGCTCGATATGGCTCAATGAGGCGTGCACGCTTTGCACATTGCGCGCCGCTTCCGTGACGCCGGCCGCGAGCGAACTCATGCCGCGTGCGGCTTTTTCCGATTGTTCATTGATTTCGCGCACCATCACGCTGATTTCATCGGAAGCTTCCTTGGTGCGCTGCGCCAATTGCCGCACTTCCCCTGCTACCACGGCAAAACCGCGCCCGTGTTCGCCAGCGCGCGCCGCCTCGATGGCGGCGTTCAGCGCCAGCAAATTGGTGCGCGCGGAAATATCGGAAATGGCTTCCGTAAAGCCCGTGATGCGTTTGGATTTTTCCTGCAGGCTCAGCATGTTGCTGGAAGCGCCTTGCGCTTCCTCGCGTGCGTTATTGATGCGCTGCAAGCCCTGGTCCACTTCGGCGCGCGCCGCCACGCTTTCCACGCGCACGCCGGCGGCCACCTTGGCGGCCCGTTCCGCATTGGCGGCGATCTTTTCCGTCATCGCGGCATTTTGTACGGAACTGTCGGCGATGTCGCTGGCCGTGCGCACGTCGAGTTCCACCTTCTGTTTGACGGAATCGACAAAATACGAGGTTTCCGCCGCGCCGATCATGATGGCATCGATGGCGTTGCCCACCGTGTCGGCGAACTGGTGCAAGCCCGGCTCGCCGCGCGGACGGCCGGCAAACGCCAGCAGCACGGCGCCGATGGCGGCGGCCACGCAGGCGATCAGATACGGATGGTCGCCGCCCGAGAGCAACAACAGATAGGCCAGGCAACAGGCGACGGCCATGGCCAGGATCGTGAATACAAAGAAACGCACCAGCTGATGCTGCAACTGCTTCATTTGTCCCCCGCTGCGCGAACCCGTCACGCCCCCGCGGGGACGTGCCATAACCGTATGCGGGTGGGCACGATTGCCCACTTTGCACCCTGAAGTGACCGTCTGCGCGGCGTTTCAGGCGGCTACCGGATAGCAGAATTGTAGTTCTACCCTACAACATTTGTTCCGATAGCTCAATCAGAAAAGTGGGGCGGCTACACCAGGGTCACTTAATTGGCAATTTGGTCGTGTTTTTGACCTCTTCCATGACGGCATAAGTGTGGGTTTCCCGCACACCTTTCTGCAACAGTGTCTTGCCCAGGAATTCGCGGTAGGCGGCCATGTCCTTGACGCGCGCCTTGACCAGGTAATCGAAACCGCCGGCCACCATGTGACATTCCAGTACCTCTGGAATGATTTGTACGCTATGCTTGAAGGCGTCGAACACTTCCGGTGTCGTGCGATCGAGCACCACTTCGATGAACACCAGCAGCGACACGTCGAGCAGCTGCGGGTTCAACTGGGCCGTATAGCCCATGATGTAACCGGATTCGTGCAACTTGCGCACGCGCTCCAGGCAGGCGGCCGGCGACAGGTTCACGCGCGCGGCCAGCTCCACATTGCTGATGCGTCCATCGCTCTGCAATTCCATCAAGATTTTCTTACTGATCTTGTCCAGCATTACCATCACCCCCAAATTAATATTATTTGGTTAAATTGTCGCATCAAAAACTATCTATTGCTAGTCCCCTGTATTACCAGAATTAATCCATAAGAATCCCCTTTACAATCGAATCATCTTAACGTCCGACTTTCTGTATTTTTTTGCACCAAAAAAGAGCAAGAATTACGTCAGTTTTCGTCCCCTTTTCCTTGTAAAGAGCACTTATGCACCCTGCAGGCCCCTCGGCTTTTACCCCGATTCCTTTTGCTGCGTTCCAGGCAGAAATCCTGCCCGAAGCGACACCCCAACGCGCCGCCGTCACCGCCGCCTATAGGCGCGATGAGGTTTCCGCCGTGCAGTGGCTGTTGCAACAAGTCCGCCCCAGCAGCACCGAAACGACGGCCGAAGGGCAAGCCCTGGCGCACCGCCTGGTCTCGAACGTGCGCCAAAAACGCACACGCGCGTCCGGCGTCGATGCACTGATGCACGAGTTCTCGCTATCGTCGGAAGAGGGTGTTGCATTAATGTGTCTGGCTGAAGCGCTGTTGCGTATACCCGACAGTCAAACGGCCGACCGTCTGATCGCCGACAAAATCAGCAAGGGCGACTGGAAGAAGCATCTGGGCGAATCGCCGTCGCTGTTCGTCAACGCGGCCACCTGGGGCTTGCTGATCACGGGCAAACTGGTCAGTACCAGCAGCGAATCGGGCCTCGGTTCGGCGATGACCAAGCTCATCGCCAAAGGCGGCGAACCGCTGATCCGCAAGGGCGTCGACCTGGCCATGCGCATGCTGGGCAACCAGTTCGTGACGGGCCAGACCATCGAGGAAGCGTTGAAGAACAGCCGCGACAACGAAACGCGCGGCTACCGCTACTCGTACGACATGCTGGGCGAGGCGGCCCTGACGCAAGCCGATGCGGCCAACTACTACGCCTCGTACGAAACGGCGATCCATGCCATCGGCAAGGCGTCGAACGGCCGCGGCATCCGCAACGGCCCCGGTATTTCCGTGAAACTGTCGGCCCTGCACGCGCGCTACAGCCGTGCCCAGCGCGCCCGCGTCCTGGAAGAATTGCTGCCGAAAGTCAAAGCGCTGCTGTTGCTGGCCAAACAGTACAACATCGGCTTCAACATCGATGCGGAAGAGACGGACCGCCTGGAACTGTCGCTCGACCTGATGGAAGCACTGGCTTTCGATGCGGACCTGGCCGGCTTCGACGGCATCGGCTACGTGGTGCAGGCGTACCAGAAGCGCTGCCCGTTCGCCATCGATTTCCTGATCGACCTGGCGCGCCGCAGCGGCCGCAAGTTCATGGTGCGCCTGGTCAAGGGCGCGTATTGGGATGCGGAAGTCAAACGCGCGCAAGTCGACGGCCAGGAAGGCTATCCCGTCTACACGCGCAAGGTCTACACGGACGTGTCTTACCTCGTCTGCGCGCAAAAACTGCTGGCGGCCAGCAGCCTGATCTACCCGCAATTTGCCACGCACAACGCGCAAACCCTGTCGACCATCTACACCTGGGCGAAACGCGACGGCATCACCGACTACGAATTCCAGTGCCTGCACGGCATGGGCGAGACCCTGTACGACCAGGTCGTCGGCCCCGACAATCTGGACAAGCCGTGCCGCATCTACGCCCCCGTCGGCTCGCATGAAACCCTGCTGGCCTACTTGGTGCGCCGCCTGCTGGAAAACGGCGCCAACTCGTCCTTCGTCAACCAGATCGTCGACGAAAGCGTGGCCATCGATAGCCTGATCCGCGATCCCCTCGAGCAGGCACGCCTGCAGGGCGGCTTGCCGCACCCGTCGATTCCGTTGCCGCTGGACATGTTTGGCAGCGAGCGCAGGAACTCGGCCGGCCTGGACCTGTCGAATGAAGACACCTTGCGCACCCTGGCCACCGGCCTGGCCCAGCAGCAACAATGGCAGGCAGCGCCGCTGATCGATGGCGCCGTCAGCCTGAACGGCCCCACGCACATGCTGCACAACCCGGCCCAGCACGACGATGTCGTGGGCAAGGTCATGGAAGCCGGTCAAGCCGACGTGGAAACGGCCCTGGCCAGCGCCAGCGCCTTCGCCATGGATTGGCAAACCACGGAACCGTCGCTCCGCGCGCAAGCGTTACTGCGTGCGGCCGACCTGTTCGAGGAACACCATATCGAGCTGATGGCCCTGGCCGTGCGCGAAGCGGGCAAGTCCCTGCCGAACGCAATCGCGGAAATCCGCGAAGCCGTCGACTTCCTGCGCTACTACGCGGCGCAGGTGGAACATGCGCCGAATACCCTGGCGCTGGGGCCCGTCACCTGCATCAGCCCGTGGAATTTCCCATTGGCCATCTTTACGGGCCAGCTGGCCGCCGCCCTGGCGGCGGGCAACGTGGTGCTGGCCAAGCCGGCCGAGCAAACGCCGCTGATCGCCCACCGCGCCGTGCAATTGCTGCATGCGGCGGGCGTGCCGCGCGGCGCGCTGCAATTCCTGCCGGGCAGCGGTGAAGTGGTCGGCGCCGGCCTGTGCAATGACACGCGCGTCAAAGGCGTGATTTTCACGGGCTCGACGGAAGTGGCGCAATTGATCAACCGCAACCTGACCGCGCGTGCCGTGGCCGAAGGCATCGACATTCCCCTGATCGCCGAAACGGGTGGCCAGAATGCCCTGATCGTCGATTCGTCCGCCTTGCCGGAGCAAGTGGTGCAGGACGTGATGTCGTCCGCTTTCGACAGCGCCGGCCAGCGCTGCTCGGCCTTGCGCGTGCTGTTCCTGCAAACGGAAATCGCCGACAAGACCATCCACATGCTCAAGGGCGCCATGCAGGAATTGCGCGTTGGCAATCCTGACCGCCTGGCGACCGATATCGGTCCCGTCATCGATGCGGAAGCGCAAGGTAACTTGCTGGCGCACATCAACAAGATGAAAACCATGGCCATCGACCATTATTCGCTCGATTTGCCGACCGTCAAAGGCACGTTTGTTGCCCCGACCGTGCTGGAAATCAAGTCGCTGGCGCAATTGACGCAGGAAGTCTTCGGCCCCGTGCTGCACGTGATCCGCTACAAGCGGGCCGAACTGCCGCAACTGGTGCAATCGATCAATGACAGCGGCTACGGCTTGACCCTGGGCATCCATACGCGCATCGATGAAACCATCGATTTCATCACCAAGCGCGCGCACGTGGGCAATATTTATGTGAACCGCAACATCGTCGGCGCCGTCGTCGGCGTGCAACCGTTCGGCGGCGAAGGCAAGTCCGGCACCGGACCCAAGGCCGGCGGCCCCCTGTACCTGAAACGCTTGCAGCGCAATGCGCCTGCCGGCGCGCAGCACCAGCGCCAGGCGCCGCCGGCCCTCGATGCGCTCACCGTGTGGGCGAAGATGCATGGCCACGGCCAGGTGCAGCAACTGGCGCAGGATTATGCGCGCACCACCTTGCTGGGCAGCACCACCGTCTTGCCAGGCCCGACCGGCGAGCGCAATACCCTGAGTTTTGCCGCGCGCGGCACGATTCTGTGCGCGGCGGCAACGTCCGGCACCTTGATGAACCAGCTGGCGGCCGTGCTGGCCACCGGTAACCAGGCCCTCGTGCTGGCGCAAGCGCCGGATCTGATCCCCGGCGACTTGCCGGCGGCGCTGAAAGACCGCATCCAGGTCGTCAGCAGCCTGGAGTCGGTCAAGCATGATTTCCAGATCGCCATGATCGAGCCCTGCCTCGATGGCCAGCTCAAACCGCTGCTGGCGGCACGGGAAGGGGCCCTGGTGGGCACCATCGCCACCACGCAGGAGGGTGCCATCCCCCTGTGGCGCCTCGTCGCTGAGCGGGCGCTGTGCGTGAATACGACGGCAGCGGGTGGTAACGCGAGTTTAATGATGCTGAGCGTCTAAAGGAACCTGAGAAAAAGTCCATGGCGTTGTTGCCTTGCCTGGCCGTACATTCGTACTGCCTGCGGCAAGGCGCCTGGCCCTGAACATTTTTCAGGCTCCTTTGTTTTTAAATAAAAAGGGCAGAACCGGTGGTTCTGCCCTTTTTTTATGCACGCTAGCTGAAAAATCAGCTGGCCAGGCGCTGGCACAGCTGCTGAATCACCGTCAACGCGTACGGCGAAGCGACGGCCTGCACGAAACGCATGAAGTCGACGGCCGCCTCCTCATTCGCGTTGTCGGAAATGGTGCGCATGACCGTAAACGGCACGCCGAGTTCAAAACACACTTGCGCCACGGCGGCGCCTTCCATTTCGACGGCCAGCAGGTCGGGGATATCTTCTTTCAACTGGTTCATATGCGCGGCGCTGCTGATGAACTGGTCGCCGCTGGCGATCAGGCCGCGGTGCACTTGCGCGTGCTGCAGACGAAATTGCGCAATATCTGCCGCCTTGAGCACGCTGGAGACATCGTCACGCAGGAAATCTTCCGCGGCGGCAGCCAGTTGCGTGCTCAATTCCAGGTCCGTGGCAAAGCGCTGCAAGCCCGTCAGCGGCACTTCGAAGCGGGGAAACAAGGGACGGGCGTCCATATCGTGCTGCAACAGCGCTTCGGCCACGACGATATCGCCGACTTTCACGTGTTTATCCCCGCTGCCGGCCACGCCGGTGAAGACGATGTGGGTAACTCCGTACTTTTCCACAAGGATAGAAGCTGTCATGGCAGCGGCAACCTTGCCCAGACGCGACAGGACGCACACAGCGTCGATATTCCACAGGGTTCCCAGGGTGTAGTCGCGCATGCCGTGCGAACGCCTCTGGGGGCCTTGCATGGCTTCTACCAGCCCCTGCTGTTCTTCGTGCAAGGCACTGATGATGCCTAAACGCATTTTTTTGTGTGAATTCATGCTGTTTTTACAGGTTTTTTGGATTGCCAAACGGTTTACAGGGTGAAAACAGCTATTTCGGTGACTTTTCCACCGTGCGCGTTTGTCTCTGTGTTTTAAATAAAGATGTATACATAAAAATAGTAGTGATAGTAAACGGCCATTTTTTTGTGGATAAGTCGGTATACCGTATAAAAATCATCGACTTGGCGCACAAAAAAGTAGGCGCACAAGCATTGTATCTACGGAGGACTTGTTTGGGATAAAAATCGGGCTGTGGACAAAGATCGACTTTTCCCACATCTCATCCTGTGGATATGCAGGTACTTATCCACAGTGACAAGCAGAAATCACGGGTTTTCTTGCTGCAGTGACATGTTTGACGGCATTTGCGTGCACTGATCCCTGTCTGGCAATGCATGTTGAGCGATCACGAACACGGTTCTTTCGCGAACATCGGCGTCCAGGTAATTCCTGGAAGACGGTTTGGCAGTGGGTCGCGCTGTCGCCGTTGGCTTTTTTTTTGATGCTTTTTGCATGCTTTTTGGAAATATCCCCGGACTTCCGCTTTTTTTGTCGGTTTACAATAGATCTATATATAAAAATAGTAGTAATAGTAAACGCGTTTTTTTCTGTGGATAAGTCGCTTTTTTTCAACAGGATCAATCGTTTACGCGCAAAATAAAGCGTGCATAATCGCTGTATCACGCGAGGAGCAAAATTGTATAAAATGCGGGCCTGCGCATAACTTCGTGTTTACTCACAAGTCATCCTGTGGATATCAAGCGACTTATCCACAATCGCCTCAAATTCCCCTTCTTTTCGACATCGAACCGTTTGTTGGCACTGTGCCTGCTCAAGCCGGTTGACGTTTCCATTTTGCAAAACGGTTTGGCAGTGCTGTGTGCGTGATGGCGGCCGCGCCGGTTTTCGTCGCTCAGTTGTTGGCTGGATTTTTTTTGTCAGCCAAAGCAGTTCGGCGGTTTTTTTTGAAGTCAGGCTTATGAACCTTCCCGAAGGCGAAGGTCAGGCAAAGCGCGCGTTGTCGGGTTTACCTTAACAAGTTCGTATACAAGAATAGTAATAGTAGTTAACGGCGGCATCTTCTGTGGATAAGTCCGGATTTATCCTTGTAAACAATCGCTTGGCGTGCGGATAAACGCTGAGTAAACGTTGTATCGGCTTGGGATGGTTTTGGGATAAAAAAAAGTCGTCCAAAAAAATTTTCGTTTACTCACATATCGTACCTGTGGATATCCATACGGTTATCCACAGCTCGCAACCCCTGTTTGGAGCGGGTTTTCAGCTGTCAGATGAGCTCGTTTACGCGGTGATCATGCTGGCCATGCGATTAATGTCGCCCTGGCCCGGCACTGGTGGTAATCTCAAGGCGGCTCAGCAGCCATGCATGCATGAAGAAAGACAGACTCTGGTAAAGGGACGCGGTGAGGAGACACGCCGCGCGACAGCTTGATGGCATACCGAAAGGAGCTTCATTGGAATCGGCAGGCGAATACGACTACATCATCGTGGGCGGCGGCACGGCAGGTTGCGTGCTGGCCAACCGGCTCACGCGCGACAAGGATGCCAATGTTTTACTCGTGGAAGCGGGCGGCAAGGACGATTACGTGTGGATCCACATCCCCGTCGGCTATCTGCATTGCATCGGCAATCCCCGCACAGACTGGCTGTATTCCACGCAGGCGGACCCGGGGCTGGGCGGGCGCAGCCTGATGTATCCGCGCGGAAAAGTCCTGGGCGGCAGCTCTTCCATCAACGGCATGATCTATATGCGCGGCCAGGCCGGCGATTACGACCACTGGGCCGACCTGACGGACGACGCCTCCTGGCGCTGGGACAAAGTCTTGCCGTTGTTCAAACAAAGCGAGGATTATTACGGCGGCGCGTCCGAAAACCATGGCGCGGGCGGCGAGTGGCGCGTGGAAAAACAGCGGCTGTCGTGGGATATTTTGAATGCTTTCCGCGATGCGGCGCAGCAAGTCGGCATTCCGAAAACCAGCGATTTCAACGGTGGAGATAATAGCGGCAGCGCCTATTTCGACGTCAACCAGCGCCGCGGCATCCGCTGGAATACCTCCAAAGCGTTTCTGAAACCGGCATCGCGCCGGCCGAACCTGACCATCATGACGGGTTGCCACGTGGAACGTCTATTGATCGAGACCACGGACGCGGGGCCGCGCTGCACGGGCATCGTGTTGACGGGCGGCGGCACGCAGTGGCAGGCGACGGCCCGGCGTGAAACTTTATTGACGGCGGGCGCCATCGGTTCGCCGCAATTGCTGCAATTGTCCGGCATCGGCCCGGCCGCCTTGCTGCGCGAACATGGCATCACGCCCGTGCTGGACTCGGCTGGCGTGGGCGGCAATTTGCAGGATCACTTGCAGCTGCGCATGGTTTACAAGGTGCAGGGCGTGAAAACCTTGAATGTGATGGCCAGCAATATCGTGGGAAAAATGCAGATCGGCTTGCAATATGCGCTGTTCCAGAGCGGGCCCATGTCGATGGCGCCGTCGCAGCTGGGAGCGTTTGCCAAGTCCGACCCGCAGCAAGCCACGCCGAACCTGCAATACCATGTGCAACCCTTGTCCTTGGACAAATTCGGCGAACCGCTGCACGCGTTTCCCGCGTTTACGGCCAGCGTGTGCAATCTGCGCCCCACCTCGCGCGGCCATGTGCATATCGCGTCGGCCGACAGTTATGCGGCGCCGAAGATCGTGCCCAATTACCTGAGTACCGAGCAGGACCGCGCCGTGGCGGCCGACGCCTTGCGCCTGACGCGGGCCATCGCCGCCGCGCCGGCGTTAAGTAAGTTTGCGCCGCAGGAATACAAGCCCGGCGTGCAATTCCAGAGCCAGGAAGAGCTGGCGCAGGCGGCCAGCCAGATCGGCACCACCATTTTTCATCCCGTCGGTACCTGCCGCATGGGCCTGGCCAGCGATGCCTCGAGCGTGGTCGACAGCCAGCTGCGCGTGCTCGGCGTGGGGGGCTTGCGCGTCGTCGATGCGTCGATCATGCCGTACATTACTTCTGGTAATACGAACTCGCCCACCGTGATGATCGCGGAAAAAGCGGCGCAAATGATACACGCGGCCTGGAAATAGCCGGGCAAGCGTGCGAGTTTGCGCCATTCGGGCCGGCGAAAAATCCCCGTAGTTATACTGTATTGTGCGTTAAATTTAAGTTGTGTATTATAAAAATGACTAAGTAGTACAAAAAGTACAACTAGGAGACACGATGTCAAACGTAATCTTGGAAACAAGAAATTTGACCAAGGAATTCAAGGGATTCACCGCTGTGAGCGAGGTGAACCTGAAGGTAGAGCGGGGCCATATCCACGCCTTGATCGGTCCGAACGGCGCCGGCAAGACCACGTGTTTCAACTTGCTCACCAAATTCCTGGTCCCCACTTCCGGACAGATCCTGTTCAATGGGAAAGATATCACGGCCGCCAAACCGGCCCAGATCGCGCGCATGGGCGTGATCCGTTCCTTCCAGATTTCCGCCGTCTTTCCGCATTTATCCGTGCTGCAAAATGTGCGCATCGGCTTGCAGCGCCAGCTCGGTACCTCGTTTCACTTCTGGCAAAGCGAACGCGCATTGAACCAGCTCAACGACCGCGCCATGGCCTTGCTGGCCGAAGTCGACCTGACGGAGTTCGCCGACACCATCACGGTCGACATGCCTTACGGCCGCAAGCGGGCGCTGGAAATTGCCACCACCCTGGCGATGGAGCCGGAAATGATGCTGCTCGATGAACCGACGCAAGGCATGGGCCACGAAGACGTGCACCGTGTGACGGAACTGATTAAAAAAGTGTCGGCTGGCCGCACGATTTTGATGGTGGAACACAATATGAGCGTGGTGTCTGGTATCTGCGACAAGATTTCCGTCCTGCAGCGCGGCGCCATGCTGGCCGAAGGCAGTTACGCGGAAGTGTCGCGCAATCCGCAAGTGATGGAAGCGTACATGGGCACCACCCACGCGGAACTGGAAGGGGCGCATTGATGGCGACACGAGCGAATGGCAGCGCACCCGCGCTGGAAATTGCACAACTGCACACCTGGTATGGCGAATCGCACATCCTGCATGACGTGAACCTGAAAGTGGAACAGGGCGAAGTGGTGACCTTGCTGGGCCGCAACGGCGCCGGCCGCACCACCACCTTGCGCGCCATCATGGGGCTGACGGGGGCGCGCACGGGCTCCATCAAAGTCAACGGCGTCGAAGCGATAGGTTTGGCCACGCACAAAATCGCCCACCTGGGCATCGGGTATTGTCCTGAAGAGCGCGGCATTTTTTCCTCGCTGTCGACGGAGGAAAACCTGCTGCTGCCGCCGACCCTGGCCAGCGGCGAGAAGGGCATGTCGGTGGAGGAAATCTACGCCATGTTCCCGAACTTGCAGGAGCGCCGCCACAGCCAGGGCACGCGCCTGTCGGGCGGGGAACAGCAGATGCTGGCCGTGGCGCGCATCCTGCGCACGGGCGCGCGTTTGCTGCTGCTCGATGAAATATCCGAAGGCCTGGCGCCCGTCATCGTGCAAGGGCTGGCGCGCATGATCACCACCCTCAAAGCGAAGGGTTACACCATCGTCATGGTGGAACAGAATTTCCGGTTTGCCGCGCCGCTGGCGGACCGGTTTTATGTGATGGAGCACGGTCAGATCGTCGAGACTTTTGCTGCATCCGAACTGGAGGCCAAGATGCCGGTATTGACCGAGCTGCTTGGCGTGTAATGCCCATGTAGTTCCGTATCGTCGTCGAGCAATCGTTTAAATAGCAAACAATAATCCCAACGGAGACACTATGAAACGTAACGCTATCGCCATTGCCACCGCCACCCTGTGCGCCCTGGGTTTTTCCGCTGCCGCACATGCCCAGGTATCGGGCGACACCATCAAGATCGGTTTTATTTCCGACATGTCGGGCGTGTATTCCGACGTCGACGGCCTCGGCGGCGCGGAAGCCATCAAGATGGCGATCGCCGATGCCGGCGTGGTGCTGGCCGGCAAAAAGGTGGAATTTATTTCCGCCGACCATCAAAACAAGGCCGACATCGCCGCCTCGAAGGCGCGCGAATGGTTCGACCAGCAGGGCGTCGACATGCTGATCGGCGGCACCAATTCCGGCGCCAGCCTGGCCATGGCCAAGGTCGCGGCGGAAAAGAAGAAAATCTTCATTGCCATCGGTGCCGGCTCCTCGCGCCTGACGAATGAAGAGTGCACGCCGTACACCGTGCATTATGCGTATGACACGGTGGCGCTGGCGCGCGGCACGGGCGGCACCATCGTCAAGCAGGGCGGCAAGAACTGGTATTTCATGACGGCCGACTACGCGTTTGGCCACTCGCTGGAAAAAGACACGGCCGAGGTCGTCAAGGCGGCCGGCGGCAAGGTGCTGGGCAGCGTCAAGCATCCGCTGGGCGCTTCCGATTTCTCTTCCTTCCTGCTGCAGGCGCAAGCGGCCAAGCCGCAAATCCTGGGACTGGCCAATGCCGGTGGCGACGCCATCAACAGCATCAAGGCGGCCAACGAGTTCGGCTTGACGAAATCGATGAAACTGGCCGGCTTGCTGATCTTCATCAATGACATCCATTCGCTGGGCTTGAACTTGACGCAAGGCATGTACCTGACGGATGGCTGGTACTGGGATTTGAATCCTGAAACGCGCGCCTGGTCGAAACGCTATTTCGCCAAGATGAAGAAGGAACCGTCGATGCTGCAGGCAGCCGACTATTCGGCTGCGGCGAACTACCTGAAAGCCGTCAAGGCGCTGGGCACGGATGACACCGAGAAAGTCATGGCCTATCTGAAAAAGACCAAGATCAACGACATGTTTACCCAGAATGGCGAAGTGCGCCCCGATGGCCGCATGGTGCACGATATGTATCTGATGGAAGTCAAGAAACCGGCCGAGTCGAAGTACCCATGGGATTACTACAAGGTGGTCGCCACCGTGCCCGGCGCACAAGCGTATGTGACCAAGGCCGAGTCGAAGTGTTCGCTGTGGAAATAACGCTGTAGCAATCTCCACAGAGTGCCCGCCGCTGCGCGGGTGCTCTGTCCTGCATGCGCTTCGCTCGCAGGGTTCGCCTTGCGCCGCCGCTTCCGTTTGCGGTGGCGCGTTTCCCTTGATACCACACCGCTATCCGGCGGTGCTTTTTATACTGTGATGCCATGGAAATTTTCGGCGTTCCAATACAAGCGATGATGAGCCAGCTGCTGCTGGGTCTCGTTAACGGCTCGTTCTATGCCATGTTGTCCCTCGGTCTGGCTGTCATCTTCGGCTTGCTGAATGTGATTAATTTCTCGCACGGCGCCATGTACATGATGGGCGCCTTCCTGGCCTGGATGGGCCTCAGCTATTTCGACATCAATTACTGGGCCATGCTGGTCATCGCCCCTATCCTCGTCGGCCTGGTCGGTATCCTGATCGAAAAGACCATGCTGCGCTGGCTGTATAAACTCGACCACCTGTATGGCTTGCTGCTGACCTTTGGCATCACCCTGATCATGGAAGGCGTGTTTCGTTCCTTCTATGGCGTCTCGGGCCAGCCGTATGCTGTGCCCGAAGCGCTGGCCGGCGCAACGGACCTGGGCTTCATGATTTTGCCGAACTACCGCGCCTGGGTGGTCATCGCTTCGCTCTCCGTCTGCCTGGCCACCTGGTTCATCATCGAAAAAACCAAGCTGGGCGCCTACCTGCGGGCCGGCACGGAAAACCCGAAACTGGTGGAAGCGTTCGGCATCAACGTGCCGCTGATGGTCACGCTGACGTTCGGCTTCGGCGTGGCGCTGGCCGGTTTCGCCGGCGTGCTGGCGGCACCGATCATCCAGGTTTCGCCGCTGATGGGCTCGAACCTGATCATCGTCGTGTTTGCCGTGGTGGTGATTGGCGGCATGGGTTCCATCATGGGCTCCATCCTCACTGGCCTGGGCCTGGGCGTGATCGAGGGCCTGACCCGCGTGTTCTACCCGGAAGGCTCCGCCACCGTGGTGTTCGTGGTGATGGTCATCGTGCTGCTGCTGCGTCCCGCCGGCCTGTTCGGCAAAGAAAAGTAATCCTCATCAGTCATGTATTGGAGCTACCACGATGAATAAGAATGTAGGCTACGCCATTGCCCTGCTGCTGGCCTTGGCGGCCCCGTTTTACGGCTATCCCGTCTTCCTGATGAAGTTGCTGTGCTTTGCCCTGTTTGCCTGCGCTTTCAATTTGCTGATCGGCTACACCGGCTTGCTGTCGTTCGGCCATGCGGCCTTCTTCGGCGGCGCCGGCTATGTCACCGGCTATGCGCTGCGCACCTGGGGCTGGCCAACGGAATTGGGATTGCTGGCCGGCGTCGCCACGGGCGCCTTGCTGGGCCTGGTGATCGGCGGCCTGGCGATCCGCCGCCAGGGCATCTACTTTACGATGATCACCCTGGCGCTGGCGCAGATGGTGTACTTCCTGGCCTTGCGCCTGCCGTTCACGGGGGGCGAGGATGGCTTGCAGGGTGTTCCACGTGGAACCTTGCTGGGCACGATAGACCTGGGCAATGACACTGTCTTGTACTACGTCGTGCTGGCCATTTTTGTCGCCGGCTTCGCCCTGATCGTGCGCACCATCCACTCGCCGTTCGGACAAGTGCTCAAGGCCATCAAGGAAAACGAACCACGCGCCATCTCGCTCGGCTACGACGTCAACAAGTACAAGCTGATGGCCATCGTGCTGTCCGCTTCGCTGGCCGCGCTGGCCGGCGCCACCAAGACCCTGGTGCTGGGCTTTGAGACTTTAACCGACGTGTACTGGGGCATGTCGGGCCTGGTCGTGCTGATGACACTGGTGGGCGGCATGGGCACCTTGTCCGGTCCCATCCTCGGCGCCGTCTTGATCATCGCGCTGGAAAACAAGCTGGGCGATGTTGGTACCTATCTGGCCACGCACACGGGCATCGAGTGGTTCGGCACCCTCGGCGAATCGGTGGGCATGGTGACCGGCGTGATCTTCGTCATTTGCGTGCTGATGTTCCGGCGCGGCATCGTCGGCGAAGCCATCGCGCGCTTCGGCGGCAGGCCAGCCAAAGCCGCTGTCTGATTTTCAAGCAACGCCGGACCGATCGTCCGGCGTTTTTCATTGTGCGTCCACTGTTACCTTAACGGAGAGAACCACCATGCAAACGACGATCACGCGCGCGGGCACCGGCATGAGCCTGTGCACCCTGCTGGCATTGGCAGCCTGCGGCAGCAACCATGCGCCGGAAGAACTGAACCAGATACCCGGCTACCTGGGGACGATTGCGCGCGCCGACTACGACGGCAAAACGAACGATTTGCTCACGGCCGGCCTGGGCAAGACGGGGCTGGCGGGAGCGACTCCCGCGTATGCGAATGCCGAACAGCCGACACCGGTCGAATTGCGCCGCAATGCGATCTACGCCAATTACCGCGCCGTGCTCGACATTGCCGCTAACAGCGGCTACGGCACCCTGTATGGGCCGAACGTGGATGCGGCCGGCAATGTGGGCACGGGCGAGGGCCTGGTCGCCGGCAGCGAATACATCGCCTATGCGGACGATGGCACGGGCAAGAAGAATGTCACCCTGATGGTGCAGGTGCCGGCCAGCTTCGACCCGGACCGTGCCTGCATCGTCACGGGCACGTCCAGCGGCTCGCGCGGCATTTACGGCGCCATCGGCAGCTCGGGCGAATGGGGCCTGAAGAAGGGCTGCGCCGTGGCGTATGCCGACAAGGGCTCCGGCACGGGCCTGTATGTGTTTGAAGATGACAGCGTCAACCTGCAGAACGGCGTGCGCGCGGGCAGGGTGGCTGCCGGCAAGAACGCGCTCTTCGCGCCGGACTTGAGCGATGCCGACCGGCTGGCCTGGGCTGCTGCCAACCCGAACCGCATCGCCTTCAAGCACGCGCACTCGCAGCAAAATCCCGAGAAGGATTGGGGCAAGGTCACCCTGCAGGCGGTCGAGATGGCGTATTACGTGTTGAACGAGCGCTATGGCGTACTGGCACGCGACGGCAGTTCGCGCGTCGTGCGGCTGACACCGAAGAACACCATTACGATTGCGTCCAGCATTTCCAACGGCGCCGGCTCGGCCTTGCTGGCGGCGGAACAGGATAGCAAGGGCTTGATCGGCGGCGTGGCGGCCAGCGAGCCGCAAGTGCAGCCGCAGCCATCCACGGCCTACAGCGTGCGCCAGGGCGGGATGCTGGTCGCCAATCCCGGCCGCGCGCTGTTCGACTACGCCACCTATGCCGCCCTGTATCAGCCGTGCATCGCTTCCGTGGCCGGCAATGCGGGACGCTGCACGGCGCTGGTGACCAAGGGCTTGCTGAACGGCGCCGACCTGGCGGCGCAGCAGGCGGACGCAAAGCAGCGCTTGCACGCGTATGGCTGGCTGGTTGATTCCGATCCGCTGCAGGCGGCGCACGCGGGCACGAATATCCTCGTGGCCGTCACGTATGCGTATGCCTACGGAAAATTCTCCGTGACCGATAAAGTGTGCGGTTTCACGTTTGCGCAGACGGATATCAGCGGTAATCCGGTCGCGTTCACGTCGGCGCAAAAGGCGGTCAGTTTTGCCGCGCAGAGCGGCATCGTGGGCAATGTCGTGTACGAGAACAGCGTGGGCGGCGCCAGGGTGTACACGGCCGGCGTCTCGCCATCGAGCAGCCTGGCGGACCAGTCGCTCGACGGCTTCCTGTGCCTGCGCAGCCTGGCGACGGGACGCGATGCCGTCAGCAACGCCAACTTGCAGGGTACGCTGGCCGCGCAAAGCGTGCGCGTGCGGGCCGGCATGGCCGAGGTGCAGGCGACGGGCAAACTCAATGGCAAGCCGGCCCTCATCGTGCACGGCCGCAGCGACACCTTGATTCCCGTCAATCACGCCTCGCGCGCGTATGTGGGCTTGAACGCGTCGGTGGAAGGGGCGAATAGCCGCCTGCGCTATATCGAGGTGACCAACGCCAACCACTTCGATTCCTTCAGCAGCGCCTTGCCGACCCTGATCGTGCCCCTGCACGTGTACCTGAACCGGGCGCTGGACGCCATGTATGCGCACTTGAACGCCAAGCAAGCCTTGCCGCCATCGCAGGTGGTGCGCACGGTGACGCGCGCCGATGCGTCGACCCTGATCACGAATGTCAACGTGCCGGCGATTGCGGCAACGCCGGCGGCCGGCAATGTCATCAGTGTGACGGGGACGGTGGTGGATATTCCCAACTAGCGGCTGCTTGTGCGTCGCGGCAAAGCCACGCGCCATGCGTGGCTTTTTTTATGACATTACAGCGCGGCCGCATAGATGGCGCGCGCATCGCCGCGCGTGACGGGACGGGGATTGTTGCCCAGCAAGCGCGTCTGCAGCATGGCTTCATCGGCCAGCCGGTCCAGGTCGCCTGCTTCGATGCCCACCTCGCGCAGGGTGCGGGCGATGCCCGTGGCCGAGGCAATCTCCTGCATCGCGTCGATCAGGGCCACGGCCCGCGCCTCGTCGCTGCCGGTGATGCCGGGTTGCAAGACGTCCGCCAGTTGCGCATACAGTGGCGCCGCGTGCGACAGATTAAAACGCAGCACGTGCGGCAGCACCAGTGCATTCGACAGGCCATGTGGCACGTGGAACAGTCCACCGATGGGATAGGCGAGCGCGTGCACGGCGGCCACGGGGGCGTTGGCAAACGCCTGGCCGGCCAGCATGGCGCCCAGCAGCATGGCTTGGCGCGCCGGCAAGTTGCTGCCATCGCGGCAGGCCGTGAGCAGATTGCCGGACAGCAGCGACAGCGCCTGGGTGGCCAGCATGTCGGACAAGGGATTTTTCAGCAGGCGGCTGGTGTACGCTTCGATCGCATGCACCATAGCGTCGATGCCGGTGGCGGCCGTTACGGCGGGCGGCAAGCCCAGGGTCAGGCTGGCGTCGAGGATGGCCAGATCCGCATACAGTTGCGGCGCCACCACGCCCATCTTCGTGGTGGCGCCCGTGGTGACGATGGCGATGTGCGTCACTTCCGAGCCCGTGCCCGCCGTCGTCGGCAATTGCACCAGGGGCAGGCGCTGGCCGTGGACATTGCCGATGCCATACAGTTGGGCCAGTTCCTGGTGGCCCGGCGCCAGCACGGCGATCAGCTTGGCCACGTCCAGCGAGCTGCCGCCACCGAGGCCGATAATCAGTTCCACGTGAAACATCCGGGCCTGGGCCACGCCTGCCAGCACGATGGCTTCGGGCGGATCGGCTTGCACCTCGGAAAAAACATGGGTGTCGATGCCCGCCGTCCGCAAGCTGTGCAGGGGAGCATCGGCCAGTCCCGTGTGTAGAAACCCTGCGTCGGTGACGAGCAGGGCGCGGCGGACGGTGGGGAAGTGATGGGCGATGTGCGCGCCCAGCTGGGCGGCGGCGCCCGTTTCAACGATCAGATGCGGCACGGTGCGGAACTGGAAGGCGGGCATGCAGACTCCTGACGGTAAGGACGGAAGCCAAGCTTACTCCGCTTTCCCGCGCCGCGTATGTTTCACGTGGAACCGTTTAGTCTTGCAGCTGGCTTGCCAGCCCCAGGCTCACGAACAGCGACAGGCTGGAGACGGCCGCCAGCACGCGGAACGTGCGCGCATCTTGCCGATATTCGCGCGCGGCCGCATAGGCCAGGCCGGCGCCCATCAGCAGGTTGAGCAACAGGAGCTTGCTCATTCCCACTCCAGCGCGCCGCGTTTCCATTCATAGGCCAGGCCGATGGCCAGTACGCTCAGAAAACCCATGACGGCCCAGAAGCCATGCAAGCCCAGCTCATTGACGTTGGCCGCCCACGGCATCAGGAAGATCACCTCGATATCGAACAGGATGAACAGGATGGCCACCAGGTAGAAACGGATGTCGAACTTCATGCGCGCATCGCCGAACGCTTCGAAGCCGCATTCGTACGGCGATAGTTTTTGCGGGTCCGGTTTGTGCGGACCCAGCGCGCGGCCCAGCAGCATGGGCACGATGCCGACGAGGATGCCGATCAGAATGAACAGGAGGACGGGAAAATAGTTTTCGAGGAGCATGGGGATTCCTCTCAGTGGCTGGACGACAGTTTCATCAGCACGATGCCGCACACGATGAGGACGGCGGCGCAGACGCGCATGGTGTTGAGCTGCTCGCCCAGAAAGACGATGCCGACGATGAAGGCGCCGACGGCGCCGATGCCCGTCCAGATCGTGTAGGCCGTGCCCAGGGGCAGGGTGCGCATGGCCAGCGACAGCAAGCCGAAGCTGGCGATCATCATGACGATGGTAACAACGGAGGGGGTGAGTTTGGTGAAACCCTCGGAGAGTTTCATCGAATATGCCCACACGACTTCAAACATGCCGGCAATGAGTAACAGTATCCAGGCCATGGCGGCTCCTTATACAGAGCGGGCCGTCCCGGTGTGTTCCCATGATGGGGGAGGCCGTCCTCCTGGATGATCGTCCCGCTGGCCACTGGCGTGGTCGCGTTGGCGGACGATGCGGCAATTGTAGCAAACATTTCACGCTACCGCAGCCCACTGCCTGACCACGCTGCGTGTTCCACGTGAAACAGAAATCGCCGTTGACTTGCCCCTGCTGAGTAAAAATTAAGCAAAAAATGCGCTGCGCAAGGTTGCGCTTGCAAAAAGACTCTATAATCGGAGCTCTCATCCCGCATTTTTACTTGCACTGTTACCTATTTATCATGTTATTTCCTACAGAATTCGACGTCATCGTTGTCGGTGGTGGTCACGCCGGTACCGAGGCGGCCCTCGCTTCCGCCCGCATGGGGCAGAAGACGCTATTGCTCACGCATAATATTGAGACACTGGGCCAGATGTCGTGCAACCCTTCCATCGGAGGCATCGGCAAGGGCCACCTGGTCAAGGAAGTCGATGCCATGGGCGGCGCGATGGCGATCGCCACCGACGAGTCCGGCATCCAGTTCCGCATCCTGAATTCCTCGAAAGGCCCGGCAGTCCGCGCCACGCGCGCCCAGGCCGACCGCATTTTGTACAAGGCCGCCATTCGTACGCGCCTGGAAAACCAGCCGAATCTGTGGCTGTTCCAGCAAGCCGTCGACGATTTGATCGTCGAAGGCGACCGGGTCGTCGGCGCCGTGACGCAGATCGGCCTGAAGTTCCTGTCGCGCGCCGTCGTGCTGACGGCCGGTACCTTCCTCGACGGCAAGATCCACGTGGGCTTGAATAACTACTCGGCCGGCCGTGCCGGCGACCCGCCTGCCATCTCCTTGTCGGCCCGCCTGAAAGAACTGAAACTGCCGCAGGGCCGCTTGAAAACGGGCACGCCGCCGCGCATCGATGGCCGCACGATCGACTTTTCCGTGATGCAAGAACAGCCGGGCGACCTCGATCCCGTGCCCGTGTTTTCCGTGATGGGCAACACGGCCATGCACCCGCGTCAGGTGCCATGCTGGGTCACGCACACGAATAGCCAGACGCACGACATCATCCGCGCCGGCCTGGACCGCAGCCCCATGTATACGGGCGTCATCGAAGGCGTGGGGCCCCGTTATTGCCCGTCGATCGAAGACAAGATCCACCGTTTTTCGGGCAAGGAATCGCACCAGATCTTCCTCGAGCCGGAAGGCTTGACGACGCATGAGTTCTATCCGAATGGCATCTCCACGAGCTTGCCGTTCGACGTGCAGATCGCCCTGGTGCAGTCGATGAAGGGGATGGAAAACGCGCACATCCTGCGTCCCGGCTATGCCATCGAATACGATTATTTCGACCCGCGCGGCTTGAAGGCATCGCTGGAAACGAAGGCCGTCGCCGGCCTGTTCTTCGCCGGCCAGATCAACGGCACCACGGGCTACGAGGAAGCGGCCGCGCAAGGCATGCTGGCGGGCCTGAATGCGGCCTTGCTGACGCAGGACAAGGAAGCCTGGGTACCGGGCCGCTCCGAGGCCTATCTGGGCGTGCTGGTCGACGATCTGATCACGCAGGGCGTGCAGGAACCGTACCGCATGTTCACCAGCCGCGCCGAGTACCGTTTGAGCCTGCGCGAAGACAATGCCGACATGCGCCTGACGGAGATCGGCCGCGCCCTGGGCTGCGTGGGCGACGCTCAATGGCAAGCGTTTGAAACGAAGCGCGAAGCGGTGGCGCGCGAACTCGAGCGCCTGCGTTCCACGTGGGTCAACCCGCGCATCCTGGCGGCCGCCGAATCGGAACGTATCGTGGGCCAGGCCATCGAGCGCGAGTATTCGCTGGCGGACTTGCTGCGCCGTCCGAACGTCGCCTACGACACCCTGATGAGCATGACGGGTATCGAAGGCCAGGCCCTGGCAGGTCCCGGCGTGGAAGATGCAGCCGTGCGCGAGCAGGTGGAAATCCAGCTCAAATATGCGGGTTACATCGAGCGCCAGAGCAAGGAAATCGAGCGTCACGAACACTATGAAAACCTGGCTTTGCCAGAGGGTTTCAATTACCTGGATATCGGCGCGCTGTCCGTCGAAGTGCGGCAAAAACTCGACAAGCAGCGCCCGGAAACCCTGGGCCAGGCTTCGCGCATTTCCGGCGTGACGCCGGCGGCGATCTCGCTGCTGCTGGTCCACCTGAAAAAGCGCGGCTTCGGTGCCGCGCAGACCACCACTTTAAAGGACGAGGTTGTTGAATGAAGCAGTTTGACCGGGCCGCATTGGCCCAGATTTTGAATGAAGGCATCGCCGCGCTGGGGCTGGACCTGAGCGCGGATCAGACGGAAAAACTGCTCGATTACCTGGCCTTGCTGGCCAAATGGAACAGCGTGTACAACCTGACGTCGGTGCGCGATCCGCTGCAGATGCTGACTCTGCACGTGCTCGATTCGCTGGCCGCTGTGCCGGCGTTCGCGGAGGCGAAAAACGTGCTCGACGTGGGCGCCGGCGGCGGCTTGCCGGGCATGGTATTGGCCATCGCCCGGCCCGATGTGAAGGTGTCGATGATCGACACGGTGCATAAAAAGACGGCATTCCTGACGCAAGTGAAGGCCGAACTGGGCCTGGCCAACGTTACCGTGTACACGAAACGGGTGGAACAGCTGGAAGTGGCGCAGAAATTCGATGTGATCACCTCGCGCGCCTTTGCCGATCTGTCCGACTTCGTCAACTGGTCGAACCACGTGCTGGCCGAGGGCGGGCAATTCATCGCCTTGAAAGGGGTGGCACCGCCAGACGAGAGAGAGAGACTGCCGGCAGACTGGCAAGTGACGGAATTACGGCCTATCCAGGTGCCAGGGTTAAATGCAGAGCGTCATCTGGTCTTTATGGCAAGAATTTAAAAGCCGGAAATTAAACGGTATAAATCATATAAATAGTTTATACGGTATAAATGATATAAACGATTTATATCGTATAAATGAAATAAACAGTATAAATCGTTTCGGATAAGTGGGTCGTGGGAAATTATTGTGAAGTTATGACGAACAGAGCCGGATGCGCTGCAAGGCGCCCGTTGCGACGCAGTGCGGGCACTGCTAGCAGTGGGCAACGCCGCAGGGCGCCGGTTATGGAAGTCAGAAATCACAATAATTTATTACGACCTACTTAGATGCCGGGGCGCACGATGAAGTTTGCATCTCTTTACAACTAGAAGATACATGGCCAAAATTTTTTGTGTAGCAAATCAAAAGGGTGGTGTTGGTAAAACCACAACAAGCGTCAACCTCTCCGCCGGTCTGGCCAAGTTGAACCAGCGCGTGCTGCTGGTCGACCTCGACCCGCAGGGCAATGCGACCATGGGTGCCGGCATCAACAAGGCCGGCCTGAAGGCGTCCACTTATGAAGTCATGCTGGGCGAGTCCGATGTCAAGACGGCACGCCAGCGTTCGGAAGCGGGACGCTTCGACGTCTTGCCGTCGAACCGCGAGCTGGCCGGCGCGGAAGTGGAGATGGTCGAACTCGACAACCGCGAACGCCGTCTGAAGGATGCGCTGGCCGAAGTGGACGGCGAATACGATTTCATTTTGGTAGATTGCCCACCGGCATTATCGATGCTGACCCTGAACGGCCTGTGCGCCGCGCATGGCGTGATCATCCCGATGCAGTGCGAGTACTACGCGCTGGAAGGTTTGTCCGACCTGGTCAACACCATCAAGAAGGTGCATGCCAACCTGAACCCGGACTTGAAGATCATCGGCTTGCTGCGCGTGATGTTCGATCCACGCATGACATTATCACAACAAGTGTCGGCGCAGCTGGAACAGCACTTCGGCGACAAGGTATTCAATACCATCATCCCGCGCAATGTCCGCCTGGCCGAAGCGCCATCGTACGGCTTGCCCGGCGTGACCTTCGACCCCAGCTCGAAAGGAGCCCAGGCGTATATCGCCTTCGGCGCCGAGATGGTCGAACGCATCAAACATATGTAAACAAGGGGCGAGCGCCTGCACATTGTGATGTAAGCGCTTACTCTGAAAACACGATTAGGACAGCATGGCTACGAAAAAATTAAAAGGACTGGGTCGCGGACTCGACGCCCTGTTGGGCGGCGGCGGCGATTTTGCCAGTCCGGACACGAATCAACCGTCGAACTTGCCCGTGTCGCAAATGCAAGCCGGCAAATACCAGCCGCGCACGCGCATGGACGAGGGGGCCTTGAATGAACTGGCCGCCTCGATCAAGGCGCAGGGGCTGATGCAGCCGATCCTGGTACGCCCGATCGGGCAAGATACCCTGAGCGGCGTTATCAAATATGAAATCATCGCCGGCGAACGCCGTTTCCGCGCCTCGCAGTTGGCTGGCCTGACGGAAGTGCCGGTGCTGGTGCGCGATGTGGACGATCTGGCGGCCGCCGCCATGGCGCTGATCGAGAATATCCAGCGCGAAGACTTGAATCCGCTGGAAGAGGCGCAGGGCATCCACCGCCTGATCGCCGACTTCAGTTTTACGCATGAGCAAGCGGCCACTGCGCTGGGACGCTCGCGCAGCGCCGTGTCTAACCTGTTGCGCCTGATGAACCTGGCCGCTCCCGTGCAGACCATGCTGATGGCCGGCGATATCGACATGGGCCATGCGCGCGCGCTGCTGGCCGTCGATGCGGCCAGCCAGATCACCCTGGCGAACCAGGTCGTGGCCAAGCGCCTGTCGGTGCGTGAAACGGAAAAGCTCGTTACCCGCACGGTCGAGGAAGCGGCCAACCCGGTCGAACCGCGGCAGAAGGAAAAGTCCGGCGACATCGCGCGCCTCGAAGAAGAGCTGTCCGATGCGTTGGCCACGCCCGTGGTGTTCAAGATGGGCAACAAGGGCCGTGGCCAATTGGTGATCGATTTTGCCGATCTTGACGTGCTCGATGGTTTGTTGACCCGCTTGCGTGGTTAAATAGCAAGCTGCAAAGACAGGGGCCATGCGGGTGTGGACGATCCGGCCATGCTTTCCAGATGCACCACGTGATTCCTTGATAACACGGCTGGAAGCGGCCAGACAAGCGACTTTGCCATATAGTGGTGCAAAAGGCGGCGAATAGTCGGTAAAGCGTCAGTTTCACGCAGCAATTGCCCTGCTGCGGTGCAGCAACGTTTGACTCTATAGATCAAAGCCAACTATAATCCCGTGTCTTTGCGTGTGTAGATTTTTCTGGGAACTTGGCAATTGAGTGATTCACAACAAAGTATTGCCAAGCCAGTCTACAAAGTAGTTGCATTGCAGCTAGCAATCGCTATCAGCTTTGCCACGGTCACCCTGTTTTTTGGTGGCAATGTCAGAGGCTGGTCCGCCGCATACGGCGGCGCTATCGCAGTCATCGGTAGCCTGGTGTATGCCCTGTTGGTGGTTCGCGGTTCTAGCGACGCCAATAAGGCATTCCGGGCGCATTTGCGCGCAGAAGTGGTGAAAATATTTATCACAGCGGTGCTGTTTATATTGGCACTGGTGTTGTTTCAGTCGGCCGCCTGGTTATGGCTGATCTTGGGTTTCGCGGTGGCAACCTTAGCATACTGGTTTTCATTGCTCGCTGTTTAATCATTGGTTTTGGGGCCTGTTGAGCTCTGAAACGACAAATCTAAATTCATTATGACCACAGAACACGCTATTGAAGCGGGCCATGCTGCCCCGGCCAACGCCACAGAATACATCAGTCACCATCTGGCCCACCTGAGAAGTGCCGACGGCATGATCAATCTGGATACGTTCTGGATTTCGGCCATTCTGGGCTTTGTTTTCCTGGCTGTTTTCTATATGGCGTCGCGCCGCGCGACGGCTGGTGTCCCTGGCAAGTTGCAAAACTTCGTCGAAATGGTCATGGAAATCGTCAATGACACTATTAATGGGGCCTTCCACGCGAAAAGCAAGGTCATCGCGCCGCTGGCCATCACTATTTTTGTGTGGGTCTGGCTGCTCAACGCGATGGACTTCCTGCCGGTTGACCTGTTGCCGAAGATCCTGAGCTGGTTTGGCGTGCATAAACTGCGCGCCGTGCCGACCGCCGACGTCAACCACACCTTCGCCATGTCGCTGTCGGTCGTGCTGTGCGTGATCGCCTTCTCGATCAAGGCCAAGGGCCTGGGCGGCTGGATCAAGGAACTGTTCACGGCACCGTTCCATGCGAGCGGCCTGATCGGCACGATCGCCCTGGCACCTGTCAATTTCCTGCTGCAAATGGTTGAGCTGGTTGCAAAACTGATCTCCCTGTCGCTGCGACTGTTCGGCAATATGTATGCCGGCGAACTGATTTTCATCTTGATCGCGTTGTTGCCTTGGTGGGCACAGTGGGCGTTGGGTGGTCCATGGGCAATTTTCCATATCTTGATTGTAACTTTGCAAGCTTTTGTGTTTATGGCGTTGACGGTTGTGTATCTGAGCCTTGCGGTTGAGAAACATTAATCATTAACTTTATATTTTGTTTTTTTAGTATCTTTCGTTTTTAAATTTAGGAGAATTTTATGCAAGCTCTGATCGCACAAGTACAAAGCATGACCGTTCTGGCAGCAGCAATCATCATCGGCCTGGCCGCAATCGGCACCGCTCTGGGCTTCGCTATCTTGGGTGGCAAATTCCTGGAAGCTTCGGCACGTCAACCAGAACTGATGCCACAACTGCAAACCAAACTGTTCGTTATCGCTGGTCTGCTGGATGCTATCTCGATGATCGGCGTTGGTGTTGCTCTGCTGTACACGTTCGCTAACCCGTTCCTGTCCGCTCTGACGGCTGTTGCTCAGTAATTCGCTCCAACCCTAGGAGAAACTTTTAGTTAGGAGCAAAGGTATGGACATCAATATGTCGCTCATCGGCCAGATGATCACCTTCGCGGTGTTGGTCTGGTTCTCGATGAAGTTCGTATTTCCAGCGCTGAACAACGCGCTGGATGAGCGTGCCAAACGAATCGCGGATGGATTGGCTGCGGCCGATCAAGGTCAGGCTTCGATGGCAGTCGCTGAAAAGCGTGCGCAAGAGGCATTGAACAGTGCACGTGAAGAAGCGTCGCAACGCGTTGCGGACGCTGAAAAGCGCGCGCAGCTGGTTGCTGAAGAGATCAAGCAAAATGCACAAGCTGAAGCTGCGCGTATCATTGCGCAAGCCCAGTCGGACGCCGAACAGCAACTGTCGAAAGCACGCGAACAATTGCGCGCTCAGGTGGCTGACCTGGCTGTCAAGGGTGCCGAGCAGATCTTGAAGCGTGAAGTAAACGCTACGGCTCACGCCGAAATGTTGCAGCGTCTTGCTGTCGAGCTGTAATCATGGCAGAACTCGCAACCGTCGCCCGTCCCTACGCGGAAGCTTTGTTCCGCGTAGCCCAAGCTGGTAAGGAGTCAAGCAACCTCGCGGCGTGGTCCGAACTGGTGTCCGAACTGGCACAGATCGGTAGCCACCCCGAGGTACAGGCGTACGCGCGCAATCCGAAAGTTTCGGAGAGCGACGTCGCCGCCACCATCCTGTCGTTGTTGAAATCGCCGCTCAATGAGGAAGTGAAAAACTTCGTCACGATGTTGATCGAAAATGGCCGCATCAGCCTGCTGCCGGAAATCGGCGCGCAATTCCATACGTTGAAAAACGGTCTGGAAGGTGCGGCTGACGCCGAGATCACGAGCGCTTTCGATCTGAGCGAAGGCCAAACGGCCGAGCTGGTCGCAACGTTGGAAAAGAAATTCAGTCGTAAGCTCAACCCTGCCGTCACAGTGGATCCATCGCTGCTCGGCGGCGTGCGCGTGGTTGTTGGCGACCAAGTGCTCGATACCTCGGTGCGCGCCAAGCTGCAGCAACTGCACGCTGCACTGGTGTCGTAAGACACGCGCTTCGGCAGGCCAGCTTAGACAGACCCTTACCCCTCGCGCAAGCTGAGAGAAACACTTTTAGGAGTTAGTATGCAACTCAACCCATCTGAAATCAGCGAGTTGATCAAGAGCCGGATCCAAGGTCTTGACGGCGGCGCTGAAGTGCGTAATCAAGGCACGGTTATTTCCGTCGCCGACGGTATCTGCCGCATCCACGGTTTGTCGGACGTGATGCAAGGCGAGATGCTGGAATTCCCAGGCAACACGTTTGGCCTGGCCATGAATCTGGAACGCGACTCCGTCGGTTCCGTGATTCTGGGTGCCTATGAGCACATCTCCGAAGGCGACACGGTGAAATGCACCGGCCGCATTCTGGAAGTGCCAGTCGGTCCTGAGCTGCTCGGCCGCGTTGTCAACGCGCTGGGTCAGCCGATCGACGGCAAAGGCGCCATCGACACCAAACTGACGGCCGCGATTGAAAAAATCGCTCCGGGCGTGATCGCCCGTGAGTCCGTTTCGCAACCGATGCAAACCGGCCTGAAGTCGATCGATGCGATGGTTCCAGTTGGCCGTGGCCAGCGCGAACTGATCATCGGCGACCGTCAAACCGGCAAGTCGGCTGTGGCGATTGATGCGATCATCAATCAAAAAGGCCAGGGCATGAAATGTATCTACGTCGCGATTGGCCAAAAAGCCTCGTCGATCAAGAACATCGTGCGCTCGCTGGAACAGCACGGCGCGATGGAATACACCATCGTTGTCGCCGCTTCCGCTTCGGAATCGGCCGCCATGCAATACATCTCGCCGTACTCCGGTTGCGCCATGGGCGAATACTTCCGTGACCGCGGTGAAGATGCACTGATCGTCTACGATGATCTGTCCAAACAAGCTGTTGCATACCGTCAAATCTCGCTGCTGCTGCGCCGTCCACCAGGTCGCGAAGCGTACCCAGGCGACGTGTTCTACCTGCACAGCCGCCTGCTGGAACGCGCAGCACGCGTGAACGCCGACTACGTCGAGAAGTTCACCGACGGCGCCGTCAAAGGCAAGACCGGTTCCCTGACGGCATTGCCGATCATTGAAACGCAAGCTGGCGATGTGTCCGCATTCGTTCCAACCAACGTGATTTCGATTACCGACGGTCAGATCTTCCTGGAAACCTCGCTGTTCAACGCCGGTATCCGTCCTGCCATTAACGCCGGTATTTCCGTATCGCGCGTCGGTGGCGCCGCCCAGACCAAGGTCATCAAAAACCTGTCCGGCGGTATCCGTACCGACTTGGCGCAGTACCGTGAACTGGCTGCGTTTGCGCAGTTCGCTTCGGACCTGGATGAATCGACCCGCAAGCAGCTGGACCGCGGCGCGCGCGTAACGGAATTGCTCAAGCAAGCCCAATACTCGCCACTGTCGATCTCGCTGATGGCCGTATCGCTGTTCTCGGTGAACAAAGGCTTCATGGACGACGTGCCAGTCAAGCAAGTGCTGTCGTTCGAAGCTGGTGTCCACGCTTACATGAAGACCAAGCAAGCTGCTCTGCTGGCCAAGATCGAAGAAACCAAGCAACTCGACAAAGACAGCGAAGCAACTCTGTCGGCGGCCATTGCTGATTTCAAGAAATCCGGCGCATATTAAGCGGCCAGGCGGTGCCCACCTTTGAGTGAGGCGCCGCCCTACGCGCAGAAGGAGTAAGGACTCATGGCATCAAGCAAAGAGATACGAGGCAAGATCAAGAGCGTAGAGAATACGAAGAAGATCACCAAGGCGATGGAAATGGTCGCCGCGTCCAAAATGCGCAAGGCGCAAGACCGGATGCGGGCCGCTCGTCCCTACAGTGACAAGATTCGGAATATCGCCGCCAATCTGGCGACCGCCAATCCGGAATACACGCACCCGTTCCTGGCAGCTGCCCAGGGCACGCAAGCGAAGGCAGTGGGTTTCATCGTTGTCACGACCGACAAGGGTCTGTGCGGCGGCATGAACACCAACATCCTGCGTCAGGTGACGTCGAAGTCGCGCGAGCTGGAAGCAGCTGGCAACCGGGTTGAAGCAGTTGCCATCGGTAACAAGGGTTTGGGTTTTTTGAATCGCATCGGCGTCAAGATCATTGCGCACGCCATTCAAACCGGTGATACGCCCCACCTGGACAAACTGATCGGACCCGTCAAGGTCATGCTCGAAGAGTTCCAGGCAGGCAAGATCGATGCAGTGTACCTGTGCTACACCAAATTCATCAACACGATGAAACAGGAACCAGTCGTGGAGCAATTGCTGCCCCTGACGGCCGACAAGATGGTCGCCGACAAGGGCGCCCACTCGTGGGATTACATCTACGAGCCGGACGCGCAAAGCGTGATCGACGAATTGCTGGAGCGCTATGTAGAAGCGCTGGTGTACCAGGCAGTCGCGGAGAATCTGGCGTCCGAGCAATCGGCACGGATGGTCGCGATGAAAGCTGCAAGCGACAACGCGGGTAGTGTGATCGGCGAATTGAAGCTGATCTACAACAAGACCCGTCAAGCTGCGATTACCAAAGAACTCTCCGAAATCGTCGCCGGTGCGGCTGCGGTTTAAACGAATTTAACTATATTGAAGGAACGAACATGGCTGATGGCAAAATCGTTCAGTGTATCGGCGCTGTGGTGGACGTTGAGTTTCCCCGCAACGCGATGCCTAAGGTATTTGATGCCTTGAAGATGGCAGGCTCGGAACTGACCCTGGAAGTACAACAGCAGTTGGGCGACGGCATTGTCCGTACCATTGCACTCGGCTCGTCCGATGGCCTGCGTCGCGGCATGATGATTCAAAACACCGGCAAACCTATCATGGTGCCAGTCGGTAAAGCAACCCTGGGTCGCATCATGGACGTGCTGGGCAACCCGATCGACGAATGCGGCCCTGTGTCGCACGAGCAGATCGCGTCGATCCACCGCACCGCTCCTGCATACGACGAACTGTCGCCATCGCAAGAACTGCTGGAAACCGGCATCAAGGTGATCGATCTGGTTTGCCCGTTTGCAAAAGGCGGTAAAGTTGGTCTGTTCGGCGGCGCTGGCGTAGGCAAGACCGTCAATATGATGGAACTGATTAACAACATCGCCAAGGCGCACAGCGGCGTGTCCGTGTTCGCCGGCGTTGGTGAGCGTACCCGTGAAGGTAACGACTTCTACCACGAGATGGCTGACGCGAAAGTGGTCGATCTGGAAAACCCAGAGAACTCCAAAGTGGCGATGGTCTACGGTCAGATGAATGAACCGCCAGGTAACCGTCTGCGCGTCGCGCTGACCGGCCTGACGATCGCTGAATCGTTCCGTGATGAAGGCAAGGACGTTCTGTTCTTCGTCGACAACATCTACCGCTTCACGCTGGCTGGTACCGAAGTATCGGCACTGCTGGGCCGTATGCCGTCGGCTGTGGGTTACCAACCAACCCTGGCTGAAGAAATGGGCCGTCTGCAAGAGCGTATCACGTCGACCAAGACCGGTTCGATCACCTCGATCCAGGCCGTCTACGTTCCAGCCGATGATTACACCGATCCGTCGCCTGCTACCACGTTTGCTCACTTGGATTCGACCGTTGCGCTGTCGCGTGACATCGCTTCCCTGGGTATCTACCCAGCCGTGGACCCACTGGATTCGACCTCGCGTCAGCTGGATCCGTTGATCGTTGGTCAAGAGCACTATGACACCGCGCGTGCCGTGCAAACGACCCTGCAACGCTACAAGGAATTGCGCGACATTATCGCGATTCTGGGTATGGACGAGCTGGCACCGGAAGACAAACTGCTGGTCGCCCGTGCACGTAAGATGCAGCGTTTCCTGTCGCAGCCTTTCCACGTCGCTGAAGTCTTTACCGGCGCGCCTGGTAAATACGTTTCGCTCAAAGACACGATCAAGGGCTTCAAAATGATCGCTTCGGGCGAACTCGATCACCTGCCGGAACAAGCGTTCTACATGGTCGGTACGATCGAAGAAGCAATCGAAAAAGCCAAGAAACTTAACTAAGTTAAGTCTGGGCCTAACCCCGCCCGTTAGACGGCGGGGTTCTTCAACCCGATAGGACACACATGGCACACACAATTCACGTTGACGTGGTTTCCGCTGAAGAACTGATTTTTTCAGGCGAAGCAGAATTCGTCGCGTTGCCGGGTGAACAGGGCGAGCTGGGTATCTACCCACGCCACACGCCTTTGATTACCCGCATCCGTCCGGGCGCGGTCCGCATCAAGGTAGTCGGCCAGGCTGAAGAAGAGTTCGTCTTCGTTGCCGGCGGCCTGCTGGAAGTGCAACCGGATACCGTGACCGTCCTGGCCGATACCGCGATCCGCGGTCACGACCTCGACGAAGCGAAAGCGCTGGAAGCGAAGAAGTTGGCGGAAGAAAATATCCACAACAAGGATTCGGGCATCGACTACGCGCAAGCGCAAGCCGAGCTGGCCAGCGCGATTGCGCAGCTGGCAGCGATCCAGAAGCTGCGCAAGCTGTAATCAGCGAGCCAGCAGCAAGAAAGGCAGCCTTCGGGCTGCCTTTTTTTATGCTTTAACGACTATTCCTGGCGCTTCTGCCTGCTCCTTTCCTGCCCCGCCTTCAATATTGTCTTCCACTTGGCGCGTGCGGCGATGCGTTCGAGTGGCGTCTCCTCGCCGCGCCGGGCGTCACGCAGCAGCTTGTGATAATTGCGCAGCCGATCCGCATCGACGGCGCCGCGCACCTGGCAGCCTGGTTCGCTGGCGTGCTGGCAGTCGCGGAACTGGCACGTCGAGGCGAGCGCCGCGATGTCGTTAAACGTGGCCGCCAGGGTTTGCGCATCCGCGTCGGCCTGCCAGCTGCGCAAGCCCGGGGTATCGATGATGCAGGCGCCGCTGGCGCACAGGTGCAGCGAGCGCGCCGTCGTCGTATGCCGTCCGCGCCCATCGCCATGGCGCACGCCGTTGGTTGCCTGTTGCGTCGCAGACAGGGTATTGGTCAGGCTGGACTTGCCGGCGCCCGATGAACCGAGCAGCACCAGGGTCTGGCCAGTACCCAGCCAGGGCTCCAGGATGGCCACGTCATACGCATGGCGCGTGTCGATGGCAAGCAGGGGCACGTGGGGCGGCAGGCGCTGTTTGAGTTGCGCCAGCTTGCCCGGCACGTCGTCGGCCACGTCGGCCTTGCTCAGCACCACCACGGGGCTGACCTGGGCTGCCAGCACGATGGCCAGATAGCGTTCCAGCCGGCGCGGGTTGAAATCCCCGTCCAGTCCCATCACTAGCAGGGCCGTATCGACATTGCTGGCGAGCACTTGCCGCCGGCCGTCATTGCCGCGCCGGGAAATTTGCGTGACTGGGGATAAGTGTGCCGTTATCCACAGCGTGTCGTGACCATCGTGTTCGGCGACGACCCAGTCGCCGACCGTGACGATGGTGTCCTGCGCCAGTAGCGCGTACAGCAGGCGCGGCAGGACCTGTGCCGGGTGTTCCTGGGTGCCGTCGTGCACGAGAATGCTGTCGCGGTGGACGGCGCTTACGCGCAGCAGTTGTGCGGCAGGGGAAGAGATGTCGAGTTGGGTGGCTGCGCCGGCGATGGCCTGCTGCAGCCCGATAAGGCGTAGTTGCGCAAAATCGAATGCGATCATGGTAGCGTGATTCCAAATTCTGTCGTCCGCGTGCGGACGTGAAGCCTGCGCGTGCAGGCACCGCCAGTCGCGATGACTGGCACGAAAGAAAGGGAAGTCGGCTACGCGATCACGCGTATGGGCAATTGCGGGCTAAGTGTCTTAGCGGGGAAAGACCGTGATCAGGCAGCCGACAGCACGGCAGTATCCGAATGGCGCATGTTGTCTACTCCTGTTGTGTGAGGTATAACGCCAGTGTGCCAGCGGCGCGCGTCGCCGTCAATGGATGGCGTGGTTCAGCTGCACATGCCGTAGGCGCTGCGCTCGGGGAAATAGCGGTACGTAAAGGTGCGCACCGGGTAGCGCTTTCCGGCGACGAGCATGTCGGGCATGGATAAATCAAAGCGCTGCGGCAGCTGGCGCGGCAGCTGCAGCCGCAAGCGCCACTGGGTTTCGGCGCTCGAACCGACGGCGGAAAACATGATGGGCAGCTGCTCGATGACGTCGACGATCTCTGCCTTGCGGTTCATGCCGCGCTGGTAGATGGTCAGCACCTTGGCTTCGGCGAAGGGCTGCTGTTTTGGTTCTTCCAGCAGGAAGGACAGGCGCGTAAAACTGGCTTGCGTGCCGATGGGAAGAGTAAAAATCAGCGCCAGCTCCGTGCCGCCATCCTTCAGCGTGACGGGCGGCGTGGCATAGATACTGATGCCGCGCGGCAGCTCGAAACGCGAGCCTTCCGTCCACGTCTTGCACTCGGGCGTGGTGGCCTGGTACAGGCTGGGCGCCGTGTAGTCGTTGCAGGCTGAAACCAGCAGCAGCAGGGGCAGGGCAAGGAGGGCGGAACGGCGCATGGGAGTCACGGTTGGGATATGAGCCGACAGTGTAAGCGATCCCCCCGCGATCCACCAGCGACGCTAGGATTGGCCGGGCGGCGCGCGCCGCACCGACTGCAGCTGGCAGTGCGCCGCCTGCAGCGCCTCCCTGACGACGTCCATGGCCAGTTGCGGCCGGGCCGCGCCGCACATGAAGATATCGACGGCGGCAAAGCTGCATTCGGGCCAGGTGTGGATGGAAATGTGCGATTCGGCCAGCAGCACCACGCCCGTGACGCCCTGGCCCGTGCCAAAGCTGTGGAAATGGCTGTGCAGCACCTGGGCGCCGGCCGCGACGGCCGCGTCGCGCAGCAGGCGCTTGAGCGCGGCACAGTCGCGCAGGCGTTCCGGTGCGATGCCCGATAGATCGGCCAGCAAATGGGTGCCCAGAGGCAGATGCGGTGTGGCTGTCATGCTTACTTGTGGCTGCCGCCGCTGGAGCCGCCGCCATAGCTGCCGCCGCCGCTGCCCGTGCGCGAACTCCAGCTGCTGCCGCTGCTACTGCCGGCTACCTTGAACATGCGCACCCAGTTGGCGGCCGTGACACTGAAGGTCACCATCAGGGCATAGATCACGTATTTACTCATGGGGGATTCTTTGCATTCTTGTCGAGAAAAGCGGCCGGCAGGAACAGCGCCAGGCAGCCCAGAAAACTCCACATCAGGGTGCTGGAGAACGAGACAAACATCGGGATCGCATTCAAGACCAGCACGATGACGATGAAGACCTTGGCGATGCCGCGATGACTGAGATGGATATTCTGCACGTTGGCTCCGCCATGGAAGGCGGCGCCAAACCAGGCGGCCATCTGGTCATAGGCAACGGGCGCGGAGCGCGACCAGGTCATTTCCTCGCCGGTGAGCTCCGCCGCTAATTTGGTCTGTCCCTGCTCGAATTCAAACACGCGCGTGCTGTCGCCGACGGCCACCTTCCAGTTGAAGGCGCCCGCCGCATACACGACCTGCGAGCCGTAGTCATACAGTTTGCGGTAGGTGGCGCCATCGAGCGTGCAGGTATCGGCGTCCAATGACGCCCAGTTGGGCCAGTTCGGCAGCACGTTCGAGCGCGACCAGCCATCGTCCGTCTCCACCAGCCAGAAGAAGCCGGCGCGCGCGTTGTACAGCAGGTACTCGTTCCACTCGCTGCCTTCGTCGTCGGCGCGGCGCATCATGCCGATCACCGTGAAATCCACATTGCTGATCTTCGCGCTGGCGCCCAGCTCCAGCGTGATGTCGGCGTTGTCGTGCACCTGCTTGCCGATGGCCAGCACCTGCGCTTCCGGGCCGCTGGCGTCGAGCTGCGCGTGGCAGGCGGGGCACACCAGCTGCGCCGCCGCACCGGGCACATACTTAATGCCGCTGCCGCAGGACGGGCAGTCGAGCGCATCGAGCTTGCCGCGGTACTTGCCGGCGCTTTTGGCGATGGCATCGTCGTCGCGCAGCAACTGGCACTTCAAACTGTCCAGGGTGACGGCGACGCCCTGGTAGACGACGGGATGCGGACCGTCCGTGTAGTCGAGCGTGACAAAGCTGGCGTAGTTGCGGAAATCCGCCACCTGGATGCGCCAGCCGGCGCCCACCTTGAACGGCAATTCGCCCTGGCCGGCGATGCATTCGGCGCTGCGGATCTCGGCCGCCGTGTACGGCTCGCCGCAGATCGTGTAGCGCTTGCCCGGCGCCAGCTCGCCAAAGACGGGTAAGGTACCTTGCGTGCTGCGTTCGCGCGTCAGCGTGTACAGGCCGGACGAGTCGCCCAGCCAGGCCGTGCTGGCGTCGTCGAACAGCAGATACCACTCGTTCCACGTGCCGGCGCTGTAGCGCTGCTGGATGCGCCCGACGACGGTGAAGTGCACGCCATCGTGCACGCCGGCCGTGCCGATCTGGATCGGCGAATAGTCTTCCAGGACGGCCGACATTTTGCCCACGTCCCTGAGGGAATCGGCGTCCTTGAGGATGGTGCTGTGGCAGTACTCGCACACGGCGAGCACGGAAGCGTGCGAGCGGAAGTGAACTTCCGCGCCGCAGCTAGGACAGGAAACAGTTTGCATGCAGTCGTATTTCGCTCTAATCAGCCGATCAGTTTTTTCAGCAGTTCAGCCTTGGCGCCGTCATAGTCGGCCGGCGAAATGAGCCCCTTGTCCAATAAGCCCTTGAGTTTTTCCAGGCGCGCCTCGATCGGTTCTTCTGCGGGGGCCGGTGGCGCCGCCGGTGCCGGGGCGGGCTGCTGCAAGGCGCCACCCATGCTTTGCGCCATCACCTGGCCGATCGACAGCCCGGCGCCGAGACCGGCGCCGATGCCGGCCATGCCGCCTTCGTTCTGCGCCGCCAGCGGGATCGCATTGGCCACCTGGAATTTCGTGTAGCCGCTCATCTTGTCGGCGCCCAGGCCGCCCTTCATGCCGGCGGAAATGCGCTCGTCGAGCGCCGCCTGCAATTCCTCGGGCAGGCTGATGCTGGCCACGTTGAATTCATCGAGGCCCACGCCATAGCGGGCGAACGCCTGCGCCAGGCCATCCTTGACCTCCTGCGCCATCAGCGCCTGGTTGGCCGCCATGTCGAGGAAGGGCACATTCGCGCCACCCAAGGAACTGGCCATGCTCGACATCAGAATGCCGCGCAATTGATCTTCCACCTCGTCGCGTGTATACACTTCGCGCGTGCCGCTGATCTCGGTGAAGAAGGTGCGGGCGTCGGCGATGCGGTACGAGTACATGCCGAAGGCGCGCACGCGGATCATGTCGAAATCTTTGTCGCGGATGGTGATCGGCTGCGGCGTGCCCCACTTGCGGCCCGTCTGCACGCGGGTGCTGAAGTAATACACGTCCGACTTGAAGGGCGAGTCGAACAGCTTGTCCCAGTTTTTCAGGTTGGTCAGCAAGGGTAAGGTCTGTGTCGTCAGCTTGTGCGTGCCGGCGCCGAAGACGTCGGCGATCTTGCCTTCATTGACGAAGACGGCCACTTGCGATTCGCGCACATTCAGGATGGCGCCGTTCTGGATCTCGAAATCCTGCATGGGAAAACGCCAGGCCAGCACGCCTTCCGTCTCTTCGTTCCACTGCAGTACGTCGATAAACTGCTTCTTGATAAAGCTGCCGAGGCTCATGATGGTGTCCTTGAATGAGGTAAAACGTCAGGAAATGCAGGCGGCGTTGATGGCGCCGATCGACAGGGAAATGGCGGCCAGCAGGCCGCCGAAGGCGCTGTTGTTCGATTCGATCTGGTCTTTCGACATGCGCAGCAGGCGCGTGGTGACCACATAGGCGAGCAATTGCACCACCATGGCGCCGAAGGCCCAGGCGAAGAATTGCTGGTAGTCGGCCGTGTGCATCAGGGACGAGGCGATGGTGGCGGAAAAGCCCAGCAGCGCGCCGCCCAGCGACAGGGCCGCCGCCTGATTGCCCTGGCGGATCAGCAGCACTTCGTTATACGGCGTGACGCGCGTGTAGATGATAAAAAATACAATCAGCAGCCCGGCGGCCAGTAAAAGATGGATCAGATAGTTTAGGATGGCGGGCACGGCATTCCTCACAATGAGTATTTGATAACGTCAACGCATATTAGAACAAAAAAAAGCCCCATGAACAAAAAGATTCTGATTTTGTCCGTCTTCGTGGTCGCCTCCTGCGGCCTCGCGTATGAGCTGATCGCCGGCGCCATGTCCAGCTACCTGCTTGGCGACTCCATCCTGCAGTTTTCCACCATCATTGGCTGCTACCTGTTCGCGATGGGTGTGGGCGCTCACTTTTCCAAGTATGTAAAGGACGATGACGTGCTCTCGCGCTTCGTCGACATCGAACTGGCCGTGGGCTTGATCGGTGGTCTGTCGGCTGCCATCCTGTTTATGACTTTTTCGTGGATGGCTGCGCCATTTCGCACCTTATTGTATGTGATGGTGTTCCTGATCGGCGCACTGGTCGGCATGGAAGTGCCACTGGTGATGCGCGCCCTGAACACGCGCCAGACGGAATTTTCTGAACTGGTCAGCCGCGTGCTGACATTCGATTACCTGGGCGCGCTGGCCGTGTCCCTTCTGTTCCCACTGGTGCTGTCGCCGTACCTGGGCCTGGTGCGCACGGGCTTCCTGTTCGGCATGCTCAATGTGGGCGTGGGCCTGTGGAGCATTTATGTGTTCCGCGCTGAGCTGAAAAATCTCACAGGACGTTTGCTGCGCGCCTGCGCCGTGATGCTGGTGCTGGTGGCCGGCTTTGCCATGTCGGACCGCATGGTGGCCTGGGGCGAACATGGCCTGTTCGGCGACCAGATCGTGTACTCGACCACCACACCCTACCAGCGCCTGGTGATCACGCGCTGGAAGGACGATACGCGGCTGTACATCAACGGCAACCTGCAGTTTTCCTCGCGCGACGAGTACCGCTACCACGAGGCGCTGGTGCATCCCGTGCTGGAAGCGTTGCCGTGGGCGCGCCGCGTGCTGGTGCTGGGCGGCGGCGATGGCCTGGCACTGCGCGAAATCCTGCGTTATCCACACATCGAACACGTCACCGTGGTCGACCTCGACCCTGCCATGACGGCCGCGTTTACCACGCGCCCAGAACTGGCAAAGTTAAATAACAATTCGTTCTCGGACAAGCGTGTCACCGTCGTCAACGCCGATGCCGCCGTCTGGCTGCGCAACAACGGCGACATGTTCGACGCGGCCATCGTCGATTTCCCCGACCCGTCCAGCTTCGCGCTCGGCAAACTGTACTCGGTGCCGTTCTACGACCTGGTGAAAAAACACCTGGCCGCCAAAGGCTTGATGGTGGTGCAATCGACGTCGCCCTTCTTTGCGCCGCACGCCTACTGGACCATCAATTCGACCCTGCGCGAAGTGGGCATGCGCACCTGGCCCTACCACGCCTACGTGCCCTCGTTCGGCGAATGGGGTTTTATCCTGGCTTCGCCCCAGCTCGACTACACACCGCCAACCAGCTATCGCCTGCCGATGCGCTACCTGAATGCGGACACCACGCGCGAGATGTTCATCTTCCCGCCCGACATGCAGCCGCTGCCCATGGCGCCGAATCGCTTGAATACCCAGTCGCTCGTGCATGAATTCGAGCAGGACTGGAACCGGGTGATCCGCTGATGCTGCGCCGCTCCTTCATGCTGTGGGCCGCCGGCGGCACGGCAGCGGCAGCCGCTGGCATCGGCAGCATCGCCGCGTATCTGCGCTGGCAGGAAATCACGCCCAAGGTGCTGTATCCGGGCCGTAGCGAGGGGCATTACTTGCGCAAGCTGCTGCGCGAGCGCACGGCGCTGCCGGCACCCTCGGCAACCGTCGCCACGGATGTCGCCATCCTCGGCTCCGGGATCGCCGGCCTGACGGCGGCCTGGCGCTTGAATAAACTGGGGCACAAGGATTTCCTCATGATCGATGGTCCCCAGCCGTATGGCAACGCGGCCGGCGGGCAGTTCGGCGACCTGGCCTATCCGACCGGCGGCCATTACCTGCCGCTGCCTTCGCCCGAATCGACGCATGTGCGCGAGATCCTGTTCGACCTGGGCATCATCCAGCGCTACCCGCAGGCGGAAAAACCATATTACGACGAGCGTTTCATCCTGCACGCGCCGGAAGAGCGCCTGCTGTTCAACGGCCACTGGCAGGACGGCTTCATTCCCACCGAAGGTGTGCCGCCTGCGGAACTGGCGCAGCATGAACGCTTCTTTGCCGAGGTGCGGCGCCTGCGCCAGGCGCATGGCAACGACGGCAAACGCGTCTTCGTGTTCCCGACCGTGGCATCGTCGCAAGACCCGGCCTGGCAGGCGCTCGACACCATCACCTTGAAGCAGTGGATGGAGCGCGAAGGCTATACCTCGCCCACCCTGCACTGGTATTTGAATTACTGCTGCCGCGACGACTACGGCACGCGCTACGACCAGGTTTCGGCCTGGGCGGGCCTGCATTACTACTGCAGCCGCTGGGGCCAGGCGGCCAATGCCGGCAATGGCGCGTGGCTGACCTGGCCGGGCGGCATGCAGCCCGTGGCCACGGCCATGGAGCAGGCCTCAGGTGTCAAGCGTCATGCGGGCACGGTGGTTTCCGTGCGGACGACGGAGCAGGGCGTGGAGGCGCTGTGCCTGGAACTGGTCGACGGCCAGCCGCGCACCTACCTGGTCAAGGCGCGCAAGGCCATCTGCGCCATGCCCTTGTATGTGGCGGCGCGCGTGGTCAACGACATCGCCAGCTATGGCTTCGACCTCAAACGCGATACGCCCGCGTATGCGCCGTGGCTGGTGGCGAATTTTTTACTGAAACGCTTTCCCGACGAATTGCCGCATGCGCCCCTGTGCTGGGACAACGTGGTGTACCAGGAACCGGGCCTCGGCTATGTCGTCTCCACGCACCAGGATATCCGCGTGCGTCCGCCCGAGAAAACCGTCTTCAGCGCCTATGTTGCCCTGTCCGACCGCACGCCGCAGGAAGCGCGCAAGTGGTTAGATGTGGCCACGCCCGAGGAATTGCTGGCGCTGGCCAGCGTCGATTTGAAGACGGCGTATGGACGCGATTTTGCCAGCTGCGTCGAACGGGTCGACATCACCGTGCGCGGCCACGCCATGGCCGCACCGTTGCCGGGATTTCGCAGCAATGCGGGGCTGAAGGCGCTGCGCGAACACGACGGCGCCATCCTGTTTGCGCATGCCGATCTGTCGGGCTTTTCCGTGTTCGAGGAAGCGGCGTGGTGGGGGGACAGGGCGGCGCGCCTGGCTTCCACATGAGGATATCAATGAAAAAGGCCGGCGCAAGCGCCGGCCAGAGCCCCCTAAGGCTCGAACCGGTCTACTTGTTCTTGTTGATCACGTCGATGAAGACGGCCGCCAGCAGCACCAGGCCCTTGATCACCTGCTGGTAGTCGATGCCGATGCCCATGATGGACATGCCGTTGTTCATCACGCCCATGATGAAGGCGCCGATGACGGCCCCCATCACCTTGCCCACGCCGCCCGAAGCCGAGGCGCCGCCGATGAAGCAGGCGGCGATCACGTCCAGCTCGAAACCCGTGCCGGCCTTTGGCGTGGCCGTGTTCAGGCGCGCCGCGAAGATCAAACCGGCCAGCGCGGCCAGCATGCCCATGTTGACGAAGGTGTAGAAGCTGACCCGTTCCGTCTTGATGCCGGACAGGCGCGCCGCCTTCTCGTTGCCGCCCACGGCATACACGCGCCGGCCCAACACGGTGCGGTTGGTAATGAAGGTGTAGGCGACGATGAGCAGCGACATCACGGCCAGCACGTTGGGAAAGCCGCGGTACGACGCCAGCAGGTAGCTGAAATACACCATCACGGCGGCGAAGATGGCGTTTTTCAGCAGGAAGAAGGCGCGCGGTTCGTTTTCCATGCCGTGCTTCAGTTGCTTGGCGCGGCTGCGCAGCGAGGTGATAATCAGCGCCGCGGCGGCGATCACGCCCAGCAGCAATGACAGGCCGCGCAGGTTTTCGCCGCCGAACGGGTCGGGCAGGAAGCCCGAACTGAGCATCTGGAAGCCTTCCGGGAAGGGGCCGACCGACTGGCCCGCCAGCAGGGCCAGGGTCAGGCCCTTGAACACCAGCATGCCGGCCAGGGTGACGATGAAGGACGGGATTTTAAAGAAGGCGACAAAATAGCCTTGCGCGCCGCCGATGACGGCGCCGGCCAGCAGGCAGATGATGCTGGCGGCGACAAAGTTCATGTTGTAGTTGACGATCAGGACGGCCGCCAGTGCGCCGACGAAGCCGACCACCGAGCCGACGGACAAATCGATATGGCCGGCCACGATGACCATCAGCATGCCCAGCGCCATGATGACGATGTAGCTGTTTTGCAGCACCAGGTTGGTCAGGTTCAGCGGCTGCATCAGGGTGCCGTCGGTCATGTACTGGAAAAAGCCCATGATGACGATCAGGGAGAGCAGCATGCCGTAGTCGCGCATATTGTTCTTCAAAAAGCCAGCATAGCTTTTCGCTTGCGGCGCGGTGCCGGGGGGGGCGCCTGCCGCCGTTCCCGCTGTCAGTTTATTGTCCATTGTTTTCTCCGTGTGTAACGATCGCGCGCATGATGCGCTCCTGCGATGCTTCTGCCGCGCTCAGTTCTGCCGCGAAGCGGCCTTCGTTCATGACATAGATCCGGTCGCACATGCCCAGCAGTTCCGGCATTTCCGAGGAAATCATGATGATGCATTTGCCTTCGGCGGCCAGTTCGCTGATGATGCTGTAGATCTCGTACTTGGCGCCCACGTCGATGCCGCGGCTCGGTTCATCGAGGATCAGGATGTCGGGGCGCGAAAACAGCCACTTCGCCAGCACCACTTTCTGCTGGTTGCCGCCGGACAGGTTGACCACCTTCTGCGCCACGCTCGAGCAACGGGTCTTGAGCTTGCGGCGGAACTCCTCGGCCACGCTGAATTCACGCTGCTCGTCGATCACCATGTGCTGCGAAATCGCGTCCAGGTTGGCCAGGCTGGTGTTCTTCTGGATGTCTTCCTCGAGGATCAGGCCCAGGCCCTTGCGGTCTTCCGTGACATACGCGAGGCCGTGGGCGATCGCCTTGCCGATGGTGCTGACGTCGATTTCCTGGCCATTCTTGAGCACCGTGCCGCTGATGCGCTGGCCGTAGGCGCGGCCGAAAATGCTCATCGCCAGTTCCGTGCGCCCGGAGCCCATCAAGCCGGCGATGCCGATGATCTCGCCCTTTTTGGCATGCATGTTGATGCCCTTGATGACGGGGCGGTCGGCATGCTCGGGATGGAACACGCGCCAGTCGCGCACTTCGAAAATGGTCTCGCCGATGGTGGGCGTGCGCGGCGGATAGCGGTCGGCCATCTCGCGCCCGACCATTTTTTCGATGATGCGGTCTTCGCTGACGGGCTCCACGCGGCAGTCGAAGCTGTCGACCGTGTTGCCGTCGCGCAGCACCGTGATGGCATCGGCGACCCGTGAGATTTCATTGAGCTTGTGCGAGATCAGGATCGAGGCGATGCCCTGCGCTTTCAGGCCCAGCAGCAGGTCGAGCAGGGCCGCGCTGTCGCTTTCGTTCAGGCTGGCCGTCGGCTCGTCGAGGATCAGCAGCTTGACGTCTTTGCACAGCGCCTTGGCGATTTCGATCAGCTGTTGCTTGCCCACGCCCAGGTTCGTGATTAGGGTGTCCGGGGACTCTTTCAGGCCGACTTTGTGCAGCAGTTCGCGCGTCTTCGCTTGCGCGTATTCCCAGTCGATGACACCCATGCTGGACGGTTCGTTGCCGAGGAAGATATTCTCGGCGATCGACAACTGGGGCACCAGCGCCAGTTCCTGGTGGATGATGATGATGCCGATTTCTTCGCTGTCCTTGATGCCGCGGAAGTGCCGCGTCTGGCCCAGGTAATCGATGTCGCCCGTATAGCTGCCATGGCCGTAGACGCCGCTCAGCACTTTCATCAGTGTGGATTTGCCGGCGCCGTTTTCGCCGACGATGGCGTGGATCTCGCCGCTGCGTACCCGCAGGTTGACATTGTCGAGCGCAACGACGCCCGGGAATGTTTTGCGTATCCCGCGCATTTCCAGGATAGTGTTCGTCATATAACCTCTCTGGCACGGCCGCGCTGGTCGGCATCGGTCGTGCGGCAGTCTTGTTCTTGATCGTGCATGAAGCGAAAGGCCCGGCAGCGCCGGGCCTTCAGTACCTTGGATGCTTATTTCACTTGCGCTTCCGTGTAGTAGCCGCTGCCGGTGACGAGTACCTGCTTCCAGTTCGCCTTGTCGACGGTGACGGGTTTCAGCAGGTACGATGGCACCACCTTGACGCCGTTGTTGTAGGTCTTGGTATCGTTGACGGTCGGCGTCTTGCCGCTCATCATCGCGTCGACCATGTTCGCCGTTACCTTGGCCAGTTCGCGCGTGTCCTTGAACACGGTCGATGCCTGTTCGCCGCGGATGATGGATTTCACCGACGGGATTTCCGCATCCTGGCCCGTCACGACGGGGAACGGTTGTTTCGGCGTGCCGTAGCCGACGCCCTTGAGCGACGACAGGATGCCGATGCTCAAGCCGTCATACGGCGACAGCACCGCGTCGACGCGCGCATTGCCGTAGTAGGCGCTGAGCAGGTTGTCCATGCGCGCCTGCGCCACGGCGCCATCCCAGCGCAGGGTGGCGACCTTTTCCATGCCCATCTGCTTCGAGCGCACCACCAGCTTGCCGCTGTCGATGTACGGTTTCAGCACCGACAGCGCGCCGTTGTAGAAGAAGTGCGCGTTGTTGTCGTCGGCTGAGCCGCCGAACAGTTCAATGTTGAACGGGCCCTTGCCTTCCTTGAGTTTCAGCGCCGATTCGATATAGCCCGCTTGCAGCACGCCGACCTGGAAGTTGTCGAAGGTGGCGTAGTAATCGATGTTTTTCGTGCCGCGGATCAAACGGTCATACGAGATGACCTTGATACCCTTGTCGGCCGCCTTTTGCAGCACGTTGGACAAGGTGGTGCCGTCGATGGCGGCGATCACCAGCACCTTGGCGCCCTTGGTGATCATGTTTTCCACCTGCGCCAGCTGGTTCGGGATATCGTCGTCGGCAAACTGCAAGTCCGTCTTGTAGCCGCGCTCCTTGAATACCTTGACCATGTTGTCGCCATCGGCGATCCAGCGCATGGACGACTTGGTCGGCATCGAGATGCCGATCGCGCCCTTGTCGGCGGCGCTTGCCACGGGTATTACCGCCATGCCGGAGATGGCCAGCGCCAGGCTCGCGGTCAGCATTTTCATTGTTGTTTTCATTTCAGGTCTCCACCGTCTTCGATAGTTGAATGTGCCAGGGCTGTCGTCCCACCGGGCGGGCTCCGTGCGGATGGCCGATTGCAGGCCACGGCTGATACTAGTTTGTCCATCCATCCCTCACCAATCACTTTTTTCGCATTGGCGATATCCAAAACGGTATCGATAAGCCAATTGATGCAATGCGCCATTGCGCGCTTTCCCGCCTGCTGGCAGGGCGGAATCGGGGGCCGGTCAGCGACTTTTTTTGGTGCACTGCAATACCAATAATCATCATTCAATTTGGTGATTTTCGTAATTGCGGCGACACAGGGCGGCGCGCAGAATCGGTCCGAACTTGAAGACCAGCCATCCCGTCACGACCTTTTGAAAGCTTGCCATGCAGCCGATTTCTCCCGCCTCCCTGTTGCCCGCCGACCTGGCGCAGGCCCTCCTCCTCGGCCGCATCTGGCGTGACGGCCCCTGCGTCGTCGCCGTGCGTGGCGGCGAGGTGGTCGACATCACGCAGACGGTGGCGACGGTGGCCGAGCTGTTCGAGCGCAGCGATGCGCTCGATATCGCCCGCCATGCACCCGGAATCGCGCTTGGCTCCGTGCAGGCCCTGCTGGAGCAGGCGCTGGCCGCACCGGCAGGCGAGCTTCTGCTGGCGCCGTGCGACCTGCAGGCCGTCAAGGCCTGCGGCGTGACCTTCGCCGTCAGTCTGCTGGAACGGGTGATCGAGGAGCAGGCGGGCGGCGACGCGGCACGCGCGGCGAGCCTGCGCGCCGCCCTGCAAACGACGCTGGGAGGCGACTTGTCGGCCCTGAAACCGGGCTCGGACGCGGCGCAGCGCCTGAAACAGCAGCTGCAACAACGCGGCGCCTGGTCGCAATACATGGAAGTGGGCATCGGCCCCGATGCGGAAGTGTTTACCAAGGCGCAACCGATGTCGTCGGTGGGTTGCGGCGCGCAGGTGGGCTTGCTGCCATCGTCGGCCTGGAACAACCCGGAGCCGGAGATCGTCCTGGCCGTCAACAGCCGCGGCGAGGTGCTGGGAGCGACTCTGGGCAACGACGTCAACCTGCGCGACATCGAAGGGCGCAGCGCCCTCTTGCTGGGCAAGGCCAAGGACAACAACGGCTCCTGCGCCATCGGCCCCTTCATCCGCCTGTTCGACGAACACTTCACGCTCGACACCGTGCGCCAGGCGGAAGTGTCGCTGCTGATCGAGGGCGCGGACGACGGCTTTGTGCTCGAAGGCGCCAGCTTCATGCGCGAGATCAGCCGCGACCCGCTGGACCTGGTGCGCCAGACGGCAGGCCAGTACCACCACTATCCGGACGGCTTCATGCTGTTCCTGGGGACCATGTTCTCGCCCGTGAAGGACCGCGGCGCGCAGGGCGGCGGCTTTACGCACCACCTGGGCGACCGGGTGACGATTGCCAGCGCCGCGCTGGGCGCGCTGGTCAACGAAGTGCAGCGCTGCGATGCGATCCCTCCCTGGACGTTCGGCGTGCGCGCGCTGTACCAGAACCTGGCCCGTCGCGGTTTGCTTTGATCCGATTTTTTTAAAAAGAGAGACACCATGCAGCATGCAATCTATCCCAGCCTGGCCGGCAAGCGCGTCGTCATCACGGGCGGCGGCACCGGCATCGGCGTGGCCATCGTCGAGGCGTTCGCGCGCCAGGGCGCCCACGTCACCTTTCTCGACATCGCCCGCGACGCGTCGCTGGCGCTGCAGGAAAAGCTGGCGCACCTGCAGCAGCCGCCGGTTTTCCGCTATTGCGACCTGACGGACCTGGGCGCCCTGGCCGCCACCTTTGCCGAGATTGAGCACAGTGCGGGCGCCACGGATATCCTCATCAACAACGCGGCCAATGATGACCGCCACCAGCTGCAGGACGTCACGCCCGCCTACTGGGACGAGCGTATCGCCGTCAACCTGCGCCACCAGTATTTCTGCGCCCAGGCCGTGGCGCCGGCCATGCGCGCCAAGGGCGGCGGCGTGATCCTCAACCTGGGGTCGATTTCCTGGCACCTGGCGCAGGCCCGGCTGTCGATCTACATGACGGCGAAAGCCGGCATCGAGGGCTTGACGCGCGGCCTGGCGCGCGACCTGGGTGTCGACGGTATCCGCGTCAATTGCATCATTCCCGGCGCCGTGCGCACGCCGCGTCAGGAGCGGCTGTGGCATACGCCGGAAGCGGAAGCCGTGATCCTGCAGGGACAATGCCTGCAACTGCGCGTGGAGCCGGAAGACGTGGCGGCACTGGCGCTGTTCCTCGCGTCCGACAACGCGGCCAAGTGCGCGGGACGCGAATACTACGTCGACGCAGGCTGGTACGGCGCATGAGCATACCCGCCCAAGGCCAGGCGCGGCGCTTCCGCTCGCAGGACTGGTTCGACAATCCCGACCATATCGACATGACGGCGCTGTACCTGGAGCGCTTCATGAACTACGGCATCACGGCAGAGGAGCTGCGTTCGGGCCGGCCCATCATCGGCATTGCGCAAAGCGGCAGCGATATCAGCCCCTGCAACCGCATCCACCTGGAACTGGCGCAGCGCGTGCGCGACGGCATCCGCGATGCGGGCGGCATCCCGATGGAATTCCCGCTGCACCCGATCTTCGAGAACTGCCGCCGTCCGACGGCCGCGCTGGACCGCAACCTCGCATATCTGGGCCTGGTGGAAATCCTGCATGGCTACCCGATCGACGCCGTGGTGCTGACCACGGGCTGCGACAAGACCACGCCGGCCCAGCTGATGGCCGCCGCCACGGTGGACATTCCCGCCATCGTGCTGTCGGGCGGTCCCATGCTCGATGGCTGGATGGACGGCGAACTGGTAGGGTCCGGCGCCGCCATCTGGAAAGGCCGCCGCCAGCTGTCCGCCGGCTTGATCGACAACGACAAGTTCCTGCAGATTGCCGCTGCCTCGGCGCCGTCGGCCGGCCACTGCAACACCATGGGCACGGCATCGACCATGAATGCGCTGGCCGAGGCGCTGGGCATGTCCCTGACGGGCTGTTCGGCCATCCCCGCGCCATACCGCGAGCGGGGCCAGATCGCCTATGCAACGGGGCGCCGCATCGTCGGCATGGCGCATGAGGACGTGCGCCCGTCGCGCATCCTTACGCGCGAGGCCTTTCTGGACGCCATCATCGTCAACGCGGCCATCGGCGGCTCCACCAACGCGCAGCCGCACCTGATGGCCATGGCCCGTCACGCGGGCGTGGAACTGCATTCGAGCGACTGGATGGAACATGGCTACGACGTGCCGCTGCTGTTGAACATGCAGCCGGCCGGCAAATACCTGGGCGAGCGCTTCCACCGGGCCGGCGGCGTGCCGGCCGTGATGTGGGAGCTGCAGCAGGCGGGCTTGCTGCATGCGGACCGGTTGACGGTTACGGGCCAGAGCATGGCGCTAAACCTGGCCGGGCGCGAGAGCGCGGACCGCGAGATGATCCGCCCGTTTGCCGCGCCGCTGAAGGAAAAGGCCGGTTTCATGGCCTTGCGGGGCAACCTGTTCGACTTCGCCATCATGAAGACCAGCGTGATCTCGCCCGCTTTTCGCGAGCGCTACCTGTCGCGCCCCGGCAGCGAGGGCGTGTTCGAGGCGCGAGCCATCGTCTTTGACGGTTCAAACGACTACCACGAGCGCATCAACGACCCGACGCTGGGCATCGACGACAGCTGCATGCTGGTCATGCGCGGCGCCGGCCCTGTCGGCTGGCCCGGTTCGGCCGAAGTGGTCAACATGCAGCCGCCCGATGCGCTCCTCAAGGCCGGCATTCTGAATTTGCCGACCTTGGGCGACGGGCGCCAGTCGGGCACCTCGGACAGTCCCTCGATTTTGAACGCGTCGCCGGAAAGCGCCGTGGGCGGCGGCCTGGCGCTGCTGCGCACGGGCGACATGATCCGCGTGGACTTGAACGGGGGCAGCTGCGACATGCTGGTCGATGCTGACGAACTGGCACGCCGCGCCAAAGAACTGCCGCCGCCCGTCAACGATAGCGCCACGCCATGGCAGGAGATCTACCGCGCCAGCGTGGGCCAGCTGGAAACGGGCGCCTGCATGGAGCTGGCGCTGAAATACCGCGCCGTGGGACAGACCCTGCCACGCCACAACCATTGAGCATAGATTTCAGAAGCACCCGTAGTTCAAAACGTTGTTAATAAAATCCACAAGGAGACACACAATGAACAAGATCATCAGTGCAGCCATCATGACCGCCATGCTGGCATTGAGCAGCAGCGCCGCCCTGGCCGATGCGAAAAACCCGAAGATCGGCTTCTCCATCGACGATTTGCGCGTGGAGCGCTGGACGCGCGACCGCGATTTCTTCATCGCCGCTGCTGAAAAGCAGGGCGCCAAGGTCTTCGTGCAGTCGGCCGACGCCAGCGAGCAGCGCCAGATTTCGCAGATCGAAAACCTGATCTCGCGCGGCGTTGACGTGCTGGTGATCGTGCCGTTCAACGCGACGGTATTGAACAACACCGTCAAGGAAGCGAAAAAGGCCGGTATCAAGGTGCTGTCGTATGACCGCCTGATCCTGAACGCCGATATCGACGCGTATATCTCGTTCGACAACGAGAAAGTGGGCGAAATGCAGGCCGAAGGCGTGACCAAGCTGCAACCAAAGGGCAACTACTACCTGCTGGGCGGCTCGCCGACCGACAACAACGCCAAGATGCTGCGCGAAGGCCAGATGAAGGTACTCAAACCGTTCATCGACAAGGGTGACATCAAGATCGTTGGCCAGCAGTGGGTGAAGGACTGGAGCGCCACCGAAGCGCTGTCCATCGTGGAAAACGCGCTGACGGCCAACGGCAACAAGATCGACGCCATCGTCGCCTCGAACGACGGCACGGCCGGCGGCGCCATCCAGGCTCTGGCCGCGCAAAAGCTGGCCGGCAAGGTGCCGGTCTCGGGCCAGGACGCCGATCTGGCGGCGGTGAAACGCGTCATCGCCGGCACGCAATCGATGACCGTCTACAAACCCCTGAAAACCATCGCTTCGGAAGCGGCCAAACTGGCCGTGCAACTGGCGCGCAATGAAAAACCGGCCTACAACTCCAGCTATGACAACGGCCTGAAAAAAGTCAGCACGGTGCTGTTGAAACCTACGCCCTTGACCAAGGCGAACGTGAACATTCTCGTCGATGACGGCTTCTACACCAAAGCTCAGTTGGGCAACTAAAAGCTGGGGTCAGACCCGCCGGGGGAGTACGCCTCACTGGGGCGCACTCCGATCCCGCAGGGACTGACCCCTGATTTCTCTTGCTTCTTGGTGAATGAATGTGAGCTCAGATGTCTGAATATCTGCTTGAAATGAAAGGCATCGTCAAACAGTTTGGCGGTGTCCGTGCGCTTGACGGCATCGACCTGCAGGTGCGGGCCGGCGAGTGCATCGGCCTGTGCGGCGAGAATGGCGCCGGCAAGTCGACCCTGATGAAGGTGCTGTCCGGCGTGTACCCGCACGGCACCTGGGATGGCGACATACTGTGGGATGGCAAGCCCCTGCGCGCGCAATCGATCCGCGACACGGAAGATGCGGGCATCATCATCATCCACCAGGAACTGATGCTGGTGCCGCAGCTGTCCGTGGCCGAGAATATCTTCATGGGCCGCGAACTCACCCTGCCCGGCGGGCGCATGCATTACGCGGCCATGTACAAGCGCGCCGACGAGCTGCTGCGTGAACTGAAAATTCCCGAACTGAACGTAGCGCAGCCGGTGATGAATTACGGCGGCGGCCACCAGCAGCTGGTGGAAATCGCCAAGGCGCTCAACAAGAATGCGCGCTTGCTGATCCTCGACGAGCCGTCGTCGTCGCTGACGGCGTCGGAAATCGCCGTACTGCTCGATATCCTGCGCGCGTTGAAGGCCAAGGGCGTCACCTGCATCTACATTTCGCACAAGCTCGATGAAGTGGCGGCCATCTGCGACACCATCGTCGTCATCCGCGACGGCAGGCATATCGCCACCACGCCGATGGCGCAGATGAACGTCGAGCGCATCATCGCGCAGATGGTGGGCCGCGAAATGAGCCAGCTGTATCCGCAGCGGGCAGCGGGGAACAATGTGTCGGCAGCCATCGGCGAGGTGCTGTTCGAGGCGCGCCACGTGACCTGCATCGACGCCGACAACCCGCAGCGCAAGCGCGTCGACGATGTGTCATTTACCTTGCGCAAGGGCGAAATCCTCGGCATCGCCGGTCTGGTGGGGGCGGGGCGCACGGAACTCGTCTCGGCCCTGTTTGGCGCCTACCAGGGGCCGTGCCAGGCCGAAGTGTGGCTCGATGGCCGGAGAATCGATACCGGTTCGCCGCAAAAGGCCATCGCCATGGGCCTGGCCATGGTGCCGGAAGACCGCAAGCACCACGGCATCGTGCCCGACCTCGACGTGGGACAGAACATCACCCTGGCCGTGCTGGAAGAATTCGCGCGCGCCACGCGCATCGATGGCGAGGCGGAATTGACGGCCGTGCGTGGCGAGATCGCCCAGCTGGAACTGAAGGCGGCCAGTCCGTCGCTGCCGATTACGAGCCTGTCGGGCGGCAACCAGCAAAAGGCCGTGCTGGCGAAGATGCTGCTGACACGCCCGCGCGTGCTGATCCTCGACGAGCCCACGCGCGGCGTCGACGTGGGCGCCAAATATGAAATCTACAAATTGATGCTGGCGCTGGCCGACCGTGGCGTGTCCATCATCATGGTCTCGTCGGAACTGGCCGAGGTGCTGGGCGTGTCCGACCGCGTGCTGGTGATGGGCGAAGGCCGCCTGCGCGGCGACTTTATCAACGATGGCCTGAGCCAGGAAACCGTGCTGGCGGCGGCGCTGGACCAGCGCCCGGCACCTGCCGCCAACACCGCAAACAAGGAACCCGCAGCATGAAACCGCACAGTATCAAACAGCTGTTCACCCAATACAAGATGCTGGCCCTGCTGATCGCCGTGGCGCTGATCTGGGCCTTCTTTTCGTGGAAGACGCAGGGCAGTTTCCTCACGCCGCGCAACCTGTCGAACCTGCTGCGCCAGATGTCCGTCACCGGCATCCTCGCCTGCGGCATGGTGCTGGTGATTATCGCCGGCGAGATCGACCTGTCGATCGGCTCCCTGCTGGGCTTATTGGGCGGCATCGCCGCCGTGCTGGACGTGACGCAGCACTGGCCGCTGGCGCTGAACCTGATGGCCGTACTTGGCTGCGGCCTGGTGATAGGTTTGCTCAATGGCTACCTGACGGCATACCGGGGCATCCCCTCCTTCATCGTCGGACTGGGCGGCATGCTGGCGTACCGCGGCATCCTGCTGGGCATCACTGGCGGCATCACGATCGCCCCCGTTTCCGAGCCGATGGTCTACCTGGGACAGGGCTACCTGCCCGCGGTGCCCGGCGTCGTGCTGGGCATCGGCCTGTTCCTGCTGGCCGCCTTCCTGACGTGGCGCGCGCGCGCCAGCCGCGCGCAGCATGGCTTGCCGCAGACGGCGCCCTGGGCCGACGGCTTGCGCCTGGCCGTCATCGGCGCCGTGCTGTATGCCTTCGTGCAGACCCTGAACGGCTATGAAGGCATCCCGCTGCCCGTGCTATTGCTGCTGGCCTTGCTGGGACTGTTCAGCTACATCACCAGCCAGACCGTGTTCGGCCGCCGCATCTACGCCGTCGGCAGCAATATGGAGGCGACGCGTTTGTCCGGCATCAACGTCAAAGCCGTCAAGCTGTGGATCTTCGGCATCATGGGCCTGATGTGCGCGCTGGCGGGCCTGATCAACACGGGCCGCCTGGCGGCCGGTTCGCCCTCGGCCGGCACCTTCAGCGAACTCGATGCCATCGCCGCCTGCTTCATCGGCGGCACCTCGATGCGCGGCGGCTCGGGCACCGTGTACGGCGCCCTGATCGGCGCGCTGGTGATGGCCAGCCTGGATAACGGCATGTCCATGCTGGACGTGGACACTTACTGGCAGATGATCGTGAAAGGCAGTATCCTCACTTTGGCCGTGTGGGTCGATGTCAGCACGCGAGCGGGGCGTAGATAGCGGGGAACCTCGACAAACCTACTGCGCGTCCCACTATCGCCTCTGCGTTGCTCAGCGTACCTTCGTACGCTTGCGCTACTCAAGGCGATATTGGACCGCTCGCTACGGTTTTTCGAGGCCCCGAAAGGCCTGGCCGCCACATGGAGGAGACACCAGCATGAAGTTACCGACCGCGCACCGGATCGCGCTGCTGTTTAACGGGAACAAAATCTACGACCGCGACATCATCGCGGGCATCGCCGCCTACCTGAACACCACGCGCGTATCGTGGGATCTGTTCCTGGAAGAGGATTTTCGCTGCCGCCTGCCCGGCATCGAGCGCTGGCAGGGCGACGGCATCATCGCCGATTTCGACGATCCCGCCGTCTGCGAGGCGCTGGCGCACAGCCGCCTGCCCGTGGTGGCCGTGGGCGGCTCGTATGCGCGCGCCGAGGATTACCCGGCCGGCATCCCGTACGTGGCGACCGATAATTTCAAGATCGTCAAGCTGGCCTATGAACATCTGGTGGAAGCGGGCTTGACGCGTTTTGCCTGTTTCAGCCTGCCCGAGGCCGACGTCAACCGCTGGGCGCAGGAGCGCGAAACGGCGTTTTGCGCCTTGATGCAGCGCGACCACATGCGCGCCGACGTGTACCGGGGCGTCGCTACCAGCGCGCCTGCGTGGGACGAAGCGGTGGAGCAGCAGATCGCCTGGCTCAACAGCCTGGAAAAACCCGTCGGCATCATCGCCGTGAGCGACGCGCGCGCGCGTCAGCTGCTGCAAGCCTGCATGCACGCTGGCATCGCCGTGCCGGAGCAAGTGGCCCTGATCGGTATCGACAACGATCCGCTGGCGCGCATGCTCACGCGCATTCCCTTGAGTTCCGTGATCCAGGGCACGGAGGAAATGGGCCGCACGGCGGCGCATTTGCTGCACCAGATGTTGAATGGCGCGCGCCTGTCCGGCACGCGCATCCTGGTGCCGCCGGCCGGCCTGAACGTGCTTGCCTCCACGCGCCACCAGCCCTTCCAGCACCCGCAGGTGATGCAGGCGCGCCACTTCATCCGCCAGTACGCCTGCCAGGGCATCAAGACGGAGCAGGTGGCCGATTACGTGGGCGTGTCGCGCTCCTCGCTCGAAGCGCACTTCCGTCAGGAACTGGGGCGCAGCGTGCACGACGAGATCCTGCATTTCAAGCTCGATGCGGCCAAGACCCTGCTGGCGCGCGGACCGGGCCAGGTGGCCGAGGTGGCCGTGCGTTGCGGCTTTACCACGGTGCAGTACATGCATGCCGTCTTCAAGCGCGAACTCGGTTGCACGCCGCGCGAATTCCAGCAGCGCTGCCAGCCACCGCCATGACGATTTTTACCTTGCACAACGCGCGCGGCATGCGCGTGGCCATCGATACGCACGATGCCAGCGTGCGGGCCTGGTGGGCGCCCGACCGTTATGGCCGCCTGGCCGATGTGCTGGGCGCGGCGCTCCCAGCGGCGCGGTCCTCCGTGGGCTGGCGGTGCGCGCCGCCGGACGACGGCCACTTGCAGTTGGCGCTGGCGAAAGATGGCCTGTCGGTGCGCCTGACCTACCGGTTTGACGACGATGGCAGCCTGCAGCTCGACTGCGCCGCCACGGCCGATACGGTTTCCCGTTTCTCTCTTGCCGCGCCCCGCTTCAATCTGCAGGGCCACCATGCCAGTGTGGGCGACCATGTGCTGCGCCTGGCCGCCGACCGTTACCGGCCTGGCGGCCTGGCGTGCAGCACTGCGCTCGACGTGGCGGGCAGCGCGTTTGACTTCCGCCAGCCGGCGCCGCTCGCATCGCGCCTGGCCTGGCCCGCGCTGGTGAACTTGCCGGGATTTCGGCATGACTTTTACTGGACCGGCAGCGGCCAGTTGCACGAGGTGGCGCGGGTTGCCGATCCCGCGTCCGGCCGGGTCTTGCGTTTTTCCAGCACCCAGGACAGCTGCCATCTGTATTCCGATGCGTGCTGTTTTTCCCTGCTGGCGCAGGGTGTGGAAATGCAGCCGGGACAGGCGATGCGCTTCAAGCTCGCCTACCGTTTGGGCGTGCAGGATCTCGATGCGTTTGACATATCCGAACCGGTATCAATGATGTCAAATAAGTGATTGGTCAGATATGCGGGGCAGTTCTACCATGGGGTAGTTTTTCCCTCATTTATTTTTGTCCTGACCGACGCTGCGAACCTGCCCATGAACATACTCACCATCGATGCCGGCACCACCAATACGCGTACCTTGCTGTGGCGCGCGGGCGCCGTCGTCGCTCAGGCGCAGCTGGAAACGGGCGTGCGCAATACCGCCATCGATGGCCATAACGGCGCGCTGAAACAGGCGCTGCGCGACACCATCGCCTGCGTGCTGGCCAGCGCGGGCATCGCGCCGTCCGAGGTGGACCTGGCGCTCGCCTCGGGCATGATCACTTCGCCCATGGGGGTGCGGGAAGTGCCGCATTTGCCGGCGCCCGCCGGCTTGGCCCAGCTGGCGCAAGGCATGCAGGCGGTGGAATTGCCCGACGTGCTGGCGCAGCCCCTGTGGCTGATTCCCGGCGTGCGCAACCAGCATGGCGCCGTCGGCCTGCATAACGTCGAAGCGATGGACATGATGCGCGGCGAAGAGACGGAAGTCGTCGCGCTGCTCGAGCGCCTGCAGTTGCGGGGCGCGGCGACCCTGATCATGCCTGGCTCGCATACCAAGCTGATCTGCGTGGACGAGCAGCGCCGCATCCTCGGCTGCAGCACCACCATCGCGGGCGAGCTGCTGCAGGCGATCACGCAGCACACCCTGATCAAGCAATCGGTCGATGGCGGTTTTGCGCAAACCCTGGTGCCGAAAATGCTGCTGGCCGGCGCCGCCGCGGCGCAAAAAACGGGGCTGGCGCGCGCCTGCTTCAGCGTGCGCACCCTGGGCCAGTTCAGCGCCGTCGAGTGCAATGAGCGCGCCAATTTCCTGATGGGCGCCGTCCTCAGTGGCGACTTGCTGGCGCTGCGCAACAGCACCGCCATCCAGATGCGGCCCGATACCCCGCTCGTCATTACCGGCAAGCCCATGCTGCGCCAGGCGCTCGGGCTGCTGATCGAAGAACATGGATTTTTTTATGGCAAGCGCATCATCGTCGACGACCAGCAGCAAGCCAATCTGGCCGGTCACGGTGCGCTGCTGATCGCCGCCGCGCGCGGCTTGATTTCCCCGCAGGAGACAGTATGAGCAACAACAAGAACAAGCGTCCCTTGCGTTCGCAAGCGTGGTTTGGCGGCGACGACAAGGACAGTTTTATTCATCGCAGCTGGATGAAGAACCAGGGCTATCCCAGCGACGCCTTCGATGGCCGTCCCGTCATCGGCATCTGCAATACCTGGTCCGAACTGACCCCCTGCAATGGCCATTTCCGCGACCTGGCCGAGATGGTCAAGCGCGGCGTGCTTGAAGCAGGCGGTTTTCCCGTCGAATTTCCCGTCATGTCGCTGGGCGAGACGAATCTGCGACCGACGGCCATGCTGTTCCGTAACCTGGCCAGCATGGATGTGGAAGAATCGATCCGCGCCAACCCGATCGACGGCGTGGTGCTGCTGACGGGCTGTGACAAGACTACCCCGGCCCTGCTGATGGGCGCGGCCAGCGTGGACTTACCCACCATCGTGCTGTCGGGCGGCCCCATGTTGAACGGGAATTACCGGGGCAAGCCGATCGGTTCTGGCACGGACGTATGGAAATTTTCCGAAGACGTGCGCGCCGGGCGCATGACCTCAAACGAATTCAAGCAGGCCGAATCGTGCATGTCGCGCTCCGCCGGCCACTGCATGACCATGGGCACGGCTTCCACCATGGCCAGTATGGTCGAGGCGCTGGGCGTGACCTTGCCCGGCAATGCGGCCATTCCCGCCGTCGATGCGCGCCGCAAGCTGCAGGCGCAGCTGACGGGTCGGCGCATCGTCGACATGGTGCATGAAGACCTGAAACTGTCGCAGATCCTCACGCGCGAAGCGTTTGAAAACGCCATCATGGTCAACGGCGCCATCGGCGGCTCGACCAATGCCGTGATCCACCTGCTGGCCATCGCCGGGCGCATCGGCGTGGACATGCGCCTGGGCGACTGGGACCGCCTGGGCCGCGACATTCCCTGCCTGCTGAACCTGATGCCGTCGGGCCAGTACCTGATGGAAGATTTTTACTATGCGGGCGGTCTGCCCGTGATCATCCGCGACTTGCTGGGCAAATTGCATGGCGAGGCGCTCACCGTCACGGGCGCCAGCATGGCCGTCAACGTGGCCGAAGCGGAAAATTTCAATCCCGAGGTGATCACGCCGCTGGGGCAGCCATTCAAGGACGAAGGCGGCATCGCCGTCCTGCATGGCAACCTGGCCCCGCGCGGCGCCGTCATCAAGCCTTCCGCCGCTTCGCCGGAGCTGATGCAGCACCGTGGCCGCGCCGTCGTCTTCAACAGCATCGAGCACTATAAAAAGCGCGTCGACGATCCGGCCCTCGATATCGATGCCAGCTGCGTGATGGTGCTGCAAAATTGCGGCCCGCAGGGCTATCCGGGCATGGCCGAAGTGGGCAATATGGGACTGCCGAAAAAACTGCTGGAGCAGGGCGTGCGCGACATGGTGCGCATCTCGGATGCGCGCATGAGCGGCACGGCCTACGGCACGGTGGTGTTGCACGTGGCGCCGGAAGCGGCCGTGGGCGGGCCGCTGGCGCTGGTGCGCGACGGCGACATGATTGAACTGGACGTGGCTGGACGACGCTTGCACCTGGACGTCGACGAGGCCGAGCTGGCGCGCCGGCGGGCGGAATGGAGTGCGCCGCCGCCGGCCATGCAGGGCGGCTACCAGTCGATGTACATCAAGCACGTGACGCAGGCCGACGAAGGCGCGGACCTCGACTTCCTCGTCGGTTGCCGGGGCTCCGCAGTTCCGCGCGAATCACATTGAAAAACAAGGAAAAAAATGATGGGGACACGGGCCCAATTACTGGTCGATGCGCAGAATTTCCTCGGCGAGGGCGTGCGCTGGTGCGAACGCAGCGGCCGCGTTTTCTGGACGAATATCGAAGGCTGCCAGCTGCATGCGCTGGTGCTGGCCACGGGCGAGCGCCAGATGTGGGCCATGCCGGAGCGCCTGGCGTGCTTCGCGCTGACGGACAGCGACGATGTGTTGCTGCTGGGCCTGGCTTCGCGCCTGGCCTGGTTTGACGCGCGCAGCGGGGCCGTCACGCCCTTGCACACGGTGGAGGGCGATTTGCCCATGACGCGCCTGAACGATGGCCGCTGCGATCGCCAGGGACGCTTTGTCTTCGGCACGCTCGATGAGCGCCCTTGCCGCGATGCCGTCGCCAGCTTCTACCGCCTCAACCTGGACCTGACCCTGGAGCGTCTGCCGCTGCCGCAGATCGCCATCTCGAACAGCATCTGCTTCAGCGTCGATGGCACGGCCATGTACTTCTGCGACTCGATGAAGAAGGCGATCTACCGCTGGGACGATTATCTGGGGGGCGACGCCAGCCGGGTGCGGGTGTTTGCCGTGCTCGATCCCGGCCCCGGCGCGGCCGACGGCGCCACCATCGATGCGGATGACTACCTGTGGAGCGCGCAATGGGGGGCAGGCAGGGTCTTGCGCTTCGCGCCGGACGGCAGCGTCGAGCGCGCGATAGCCTTGCCCGTGTCGCAGCCCAGCTGCGTGAGCCTGGGCGGGCCGTACTACGACGAATTGTTCGTCACCACGGCGCAGGAGAGCTTGAGCGCGGCCCAACTGGCGAGCGAACCGCTGGCCGGGGGATTGTTTCATGCGCGCCAGGTGGGCGTGCGCGGTTTGCCGGAAGTGCGCTTTGGCGCCCTGCCGGCCTGACAGGAGAGAGCATATGCAAAAACATACGGTTTTCGAGGGCATCCTCGAACGGGGCATGGTCGGCATCGTGCGCGCCCCTTCGGCGCAGGCGGCCGTGCAGATCGCCGAGGCGTGCATCGCCGGCGGCATCACGGCGCTGGAAGTGGCGTTCACCACGCCCGACACCCTGGGCGTGCTGCGCACCCTGCGCGAACGCCATGGCCATGAGGTGTTGCTGGGCGCGGGCACGGTGCTCGATACGGAGACGGCGCGCGCCTCCATCCTGGCCGGCGCCCAGTTCATCATCTCGCCCGGCGTGAACGTGGAGACGATCACGCTGTGCCAGCGCTACCAGGTGCTGTCCATGCCGGGGGCGATGACCCCGACGGAGATCGTCACGGCCCTGCAGGCGGGCGCCGACATCGTCAAGGTCTTCCCCGCCGAAATGTTCGGTCCAGCCTACATCAAGGCCCTGCGCGCACCGTTGCCGCAAGCGCCGTTGATGCCGACGGGCGGCGTGACGGTGGAGAACCTGCATGAATGGTTTGCCAGCGGCGCCGTGGCCGTGGGCATCGGCAGCAGCCTGAGTGGCCCGGGCGCCACGGGAGATTACGCGGCCGTGACGGCGCGCGCGCAGGCCTTCGTGGCGAAGATGGCGGCCGTGCGTACGGCTAAGTCTTCTGGCTAGCTCCCACGGTGGAGTAATTCTGCTACGCTAAGGGGGCAATGTCGCACGCCTCATAGACCAGAATATGTCCAACATCGCCCGCATCCTGCAAGACAGCCGCATCATCGCCATCGTCGGCATGTCCGACAAGCCCGAACGCGCCAGCCATGAAGTGGCCGACTACCTGCTGCGGCATGGCTACCGCGTGCTGCTCGTCAATCCGGCCCTCGCCGGGCGCGACGTGCTGGGCCAGCGTGCTTACGCCACCCTGACGCAGGCCGCGGCGGCCGTCGCGCCGGCGCGCATCGACATCGTCGACTGCTTCCGCAAGTCAGAAGATATTCTGCCCATCGCCGAGGAAGCCATCGCCGTCAAGGCCGGCTGCCTGTGGCTGCAGCTTGACGTCATCAACGAGCAGGCGGCGCAGCTGGCGCGGGCGGCGGGCCTGGACGTGGTGATGGACCATTGCACAAAAATCGAGCACCGCAAGCTGGCGGTGGCGGCATGAAGGCGCGCACGCAGTTCCGGGCCGGGAAGGATTTCGACCTGAACGAGGAATTCGCCGGCAAGCGCCTGCTGGGCGCCGCCACCAAGGCGGCCAACAAGAAGCTGACGCCGGCCCAGTGCAAGGCCATCGACCGCGAGGAAACCGTGGCCCTGACGGCGCAGATCGCCGAGTGCCAGAGCATGCTGTATGCGCAGCACAAAAAGAAGGTGCTGCTGGTCTTGCAGGGCATGGATACGTCGGGCAAGGATGGCACGGTCAAGGCCATCTTCAGCAATATCAACCCGATGGGCATCCGCGCCGTGGCGTTCAAGGGCCCCACCGATATCGAACTGGCGCACGACTACCTGTGGCGCGTGCACCAGCACGTGCCCGTGAAAGGCGAGATCGCCATCTTCAACCGCAGCCATTACGAGGATGTGCTGATCACGCGGGTGCAGGAGATGATCGACAAGGCCGAATGCCAGCGCCGCTATGCGCAGATCCGCGATTTCGAGCGCATGCTGAGCGAAACGGGCACCGTCATCCTGAAAATCTTCCTGCATATCTCGAAGGACGAGCAACGCGGACGGCTGCAGGAGCGGCTCGATGATCCCGACCGCCAGTGGAAGTTCGATCCCAACGATATCGCCCAGCGCAAGAAGTGGGATGGCTACCAGCGCGCCTATGAAACGGCGATCCGCGAGACGGATGCCGACCACGCGCCGTGGTACGTGGTGCCATCGAACTCCAAGACGCAGCGCAACCTGGTGGTCGCGTCGCTGCTGCTGGAAACCCTGCAGGGCATGAAGCTGGAATACCCGGCGCCGGACCCGAAACTGTCGTCTTTCAAGGTCGAATAGAGGTCAGGGCAATTCAGCGCTGCGCCTGCGGAATCGGCCGCGCTGTGGCATAGTATCCCTCGTCGATAATTCAAACCAGACCGGAGATCCATATGCTGCAGTTGAAAGATCCTACCTTGTTGCGTCACCAGGCTTACGTGAATGGAGCCTGGGTCGATGCCGATGGTGGCCAGACGATTAATGTGAGCAATCCCGCCACGGGCGAGCATATCGGTACGGTGCCCCTGATGGGCGCCACCGAGACGCGCCGCGCCATCGAGGCGGCCAATGCCGCCTGGCCCGCCTGGCGCAAGAAGACGGCCAAGGAGCGCGCGGCCGTGCTGCGCCGCTGGCATGACCTGATCCTGGAAAACGCCGACGACCTGGCGCTGATCATGACCACCGAGCAGGGCAAGCCCCTGCCGGAAGCGAAGGGCGAAGTGCAGTTCGGCGCCTCGTTCATCGAGTGGTTTGCCGAAGAAGGCAAGCGCGTGGCAGGCGAGACCCTGCAATCGCCGTGGCCGGACCGCCGCCTGGTCATCACCAAGGAGCCGATCGGCGTATGCGCCGCCATCACGCCGTGGAACTTCCCCGCCGCCATGATCACCCGCAAGGTCGGCCCGGCCCTGGCCGCCGGCTGCCCGATGGTCCTCAAACCGGCCGAAGCAACGCCGTTTTCCGCGCTGGCGCTGGCCGTGCTGGCCGAGCGCGCTGGCGTGCCTGCGGGCGTGTTCAGCATCGTCACGGGCGCGCCGAAAGATATCGGCGGCGAAATGACCTCGAACCCCATCGTGCGCAAGCTGACGTTCACAGGCTCGACCCAGGTGGGCCGTTTGCTGGCGGAACAGTGCGCGCCGACGATCAAGAAACTGTCGCTGGAACTGGGCGGCAATGCGCCGTTCATCGTCTTCGACGACGCCGACCTGGATGCGGCCGTGGAAGGCGCCATCGCCTCGAAATACCGCAATGCGGGCCAGACCTGCGTGTGCGCCAACCGCCTGTACGTGCAGGACAGCGTGTACGACGCGTTTGCCGCCAAGCTGGTGGCCGCCGTGGCCAAGCTGAAGGTGGGCAATGGCATCGAGGCGGGCGTCACGCAAGGCCCGCTGATCGACGCCAAGGCCGTCGCCAAGGTGGAAGAGCACGTGGCCGACGCGCTGGCCAAGGGCGGCCGCCTGCTGGCCGGCGGCAAGCGCCACGCGCTGGGCAACGGCTTCTTCGAGCCGACCATCATCGCCGACGTGACGAACGACATGCGCGTGGCCACCGAGGAAACCTTCGGCCCGCTGGCGCCCCTGTTCCGCTTCAAGACGGACGATGAAGTCATCGCCCTGGCCAACAACACGGAATTCGGTCTGGCCGCCTACTTCTATTCGCGCGACATCGGCCGCATCTGGCGCGTGGCCGAAGGCCTGGAAACGGGCATGGTCGGCGTCAACACGGGCCTGATCTCGAACGAGATCGCCCCCTTCGGCGGCGTCAAGCAATCCGGCCTGGGCCGCGAAGGGTCGACCTACGGCATCGAAGACTACCTGGTCATCAAGTACATCTGCATGGGCGGTATCTAAGGCCGCCTAGCGCGAGCCGCGGCGCGCGGCGAGGCGGTCCAGCATGCCCTTGACCGCTTCCATCTGCGTGCCGCTCTTGCGGTAGAAATCCGGGTCGATCGGATTGAGGCTGGTATAGCCCCAGAAATCCCAGCAGCCTTTCGGGTTGTACGGGTACACGGGGCTCGGTTCGGCCTGTGGATACAGCACGATGATCTTGTTGGCGTCTGCCACCTGGTTGTAGCCGGTGCTGGTATAGAAACGGTCGCCGATGGCTTGCGTTGTTTGCAAACAGCCGTGGAAGACCACGTGCACGCGGCAGCTCTCGCTGTCGCAGGCTTTCGGGATGTAGGCGTAGCCGGTATTGTTCATGCTCGAGTATGCATTCTGGATGAAGCTGCGCTGATTGAAGGATATCAACTTGCCCGTCAGCGTGGTCGACGCGGGCTGCAGGTCCGGATACAGGTGCTGCAGGATGTCGCGCGCCTGCACGAAGTCGCAGTCATTGATGAAGGGCGACGCCGTTACATCGCAAGCCTTGTCCTGGTTGTTGTCCGTGATGATGGCATGGCCTGCGCCGACATTGTCGACGAAGCGGATCTGCTCCGCCGGCGTGCCCGCCAGCGCATAGAATTTTCCCACCTGTTCCACCACCGGCCGCGTCACGGTCTGGTCTTTCGTTCCGGTGAACAGATACACGCGCTGGCGTTTCAGGTTGGCCGTGTCGTCGATGAGACGGGCGCGCGCAAAATCGTTCGCCGCGCGCAGCAATTCGCTGGCCACGGGTGGCGCCACCTGCGAGCTGCCGGGATTCATGCAGGTGGTCAGGGCATTCGTCAGATAGGGAATGTAGGGGAAGCGGCCCGGTTGGCCCGAGCAGAAATACGGGCCGCCCGCGATGATGCCGGCGCCGGCCACTGTGGCCGAGTAGGCGACGGCAAACTGCGCCGCCATGAAGCCGCCCGAGGACAGGCCGGATACGGTAGTCTGGCTCAGGTCTGCCTGGTAGCCGGGCAGGGCGGGGGCGTCCCTGGTCGCGGCGGGCTTGGCGGCTTTGGCGGCCGTGGCGGCGAGCGCGCCGCCAGGCGCCAGGGTGAACAGGCTGGCGGCCAGCAGGGCGGTGGGTAATGCGGTCAGGTGCGGGAAGGGCATGGCGACTCCACAAGGCAAGAAATGGGATAGGAAGGCCGAGCATAGGTAAAAAAACTGTGCGCTGGGCAAGTACTGCACTATCGTTGATGTTGCTCAATCAATTGCTGTTGTTGTGGCCCTCATGCGCGCGCGCGGCGTTTGACATAGAATGGTTTTTTTCCGTTCAACCATGGTGCCCTTCATGTCCAAGACCCTTGCCCAGCTGTTTGCGCTCACCACCCTTGCCGCCGGCGCTAGCCTGGCCATACCGGCCCATGCGGCCGAAACCGCCGCCGCCACGCCGGCCGCCTGCCCCGCCATTCTCAAGCAGACCTTCAACCGCCTGCAGGATGAAGCGCCGCAAAACCTGTGCCAGTACGCGGGCAAGGTGGTGCTGGTGGTCAATACGGCCAGTTATTGTGGTTTTACCAATCAATATGAAGGGCTCGAGGCGCTGTACGCCAAGTACGGCAGCAAGGGCCTGGTGGTGCTGGGCTTCCCGTCGAACGATTTCGGCAAGCAGGAGCCGGGCAACAGCAAGGAAATCGCCGATTTCTGCTACAACACCTATGGCGTGAAGTTTCCCATGTTCGCCAAATCGGTGGTCTCCGGCCCCGCGCCGAACCCGCTGTACGTGGATTTGATCAAGCAGACGGGCAAGACCCCGGCCTGGAATTTCCACAAATACCTGATCGATCGCCACGGTAAAGTGGTGGAAAGCTTCCCCAGCAAGGTGACGCCGGACGACAAGAAACTCGTTGGCGCGGTGGAAAAAGCGCTGGCGCTGTAAGTTGCCGAGACACAAGCAGGCTTGATCGCCTGCTTTTTTTTAATGCCGCGCTTGTCGTCTTGCCATCATTGTCCTAAGCTGGTTGTTCGCGTTTGTCACAACAAAGGAGAACATCATGGCGTATGTCGATGGATTTGTGGTACCCGTACCGAAGGCCAAGCTCGATGCCTATCTGGCCATGTCGCGCAGTTGCGGCGCCGTCTGGCGCGAATATGGCGCGCTGGAATTTCGCGAATGCGTGGGCGACGATGTCAAGCCAGGCAAGCTGACCTCGTTCCCGCAAGCGGTGGACTTGCAGGATGGCGAAGTGGTGGTGTTTTCCTGGATCGTGTATGCGTCGCGCGCCAAGCGCGATGAAATCAACGACAAGGTTATGAAAGACCCGCGCCTGGCCGAGATGATGGATCCGGCCAAGCTGCCGTTTGATGGCAAGCGGATGATCTACGGCGGTTATGAAATGCAGGTGGATCTCTAGCGGCTGAAACAGTCCATGGCGGCGTTGCAGTGCCTCGTCGTGCAGTTGCACTGCCTTCGGCAATGCGCCTTGCCCTGAACGGTTTCAGGCGCTAGCGATAATATGTGCCGGCAGCGCCCCGCGCAGCGCGTTGCATACGACAATCGCTTCGGCCTGCGCCAGCATGGTCCGCGTGATGATGGTTTCCTGCGCGTCCCAGGCGGGATCGGCCAGCATGGCGGCGCGTTGCACGCCGGGCAGCAGGCCGCAGGACAGGGGCGGCGTATGCCAGCGGCCATCGAGGCGGACGAAGACATTGCTGCGCCCGCCTTCCGTCAGTTCGCCCCGTTCGTTAAAGAACAGCATGTCGAAGCCGCCTTGTGCTTCGGCTGCGCGCCAGGCCGCGTCGTAGCGTGCGCGCACGCTGCTCTTGTGACGCAGGAACAGGTCGCCGGCAGTCGTGGCGTCGGGCGCCAGCAGGATGGTTACCGTGTCCGGCAAGGCGGTGAGTGCACCGCTTTGCGTCGTGAACTGGCCATCCTGGCGCAGCGCCAGGCGCAGGCGGAAGGGCGCGTCGTCGGAGCGCGCCGCGCAGGCCGCCTGCAGCTCGGCGCGCGCGGCACTGTCACTCCAGGCAAAACCGAAGTAGGCGCAGGAGGCGGCCAGGCGCGCCAGGTGGCGCTCTTGCTGGCGGCAGCCATCGGCACGGCTGGCGTGCAGGGTCTCGAACAGTTCGAAGTCATTCGCCAGCCCCGTCAGGAAGCGGGCCTTGAGCTGGCATTCCGCAAATTCCTCCTGCGGGTCGCTGTCGAGGACGATGCCGGCGCCCACGCCCATCTCGCCGCGCCGGATGCCGCCAGGGCCAGCCGGCAGCAAGGCCAGGGTGCGGATCGGCACGGACATGCAGAAGTCGCCCACCGCGTTGGCAGCGCCGGCGGCGGGAGGGTCGAACCAGCCGATGGCGCCCGTGTAGATGCCGCGCGGCGCTTCTTCCAGTTCGGCGATGATTTCCATGGTGCGGCGTTTCGGTGCACCCGTGATCGAGCCGCACGGGTACAAGGCCTGGAAGATGTCGGCCAGGCTGGCATCGCCGCGCAAACGCGCCTGCACGGTGGAGGTCATTTGCAGCACGCTGCTGTAGCGTGTCACCTCGAACAGGGCCGGTACCTTGACGGAGCCCGTGACGGCGATGCGGCCGATGTCGTTGCGCAGCAGGTCGACGATCATCAGGTTTTCCGCGCGGTTTTTCGGATCATGGGCCAGGGCGGCGGCGCGGCGTGCGTTTTCTTCCATTTGCTCAGGCGGTGCGGCCGGCGCCGTGCCTTTCATGGGACGCGCCATCAACTCGCCTTGCGCATGGCGCACGAACAGCTCCGGCGACAGCGACAGCAGGGCGCCGCCATCGGGCAGCATCACCAGCGCGCCGTAGGGCACGGGCTGGCGCGCGCGCAGCCGCGCATACAGGGCCAGGGGCGAGCCGAAGGCGTCGAAGCGCAAGCGATACGTATAGTTGACCTGATAAGTGTCGCCGGCCACGATGTAGTCGTGGATGCGTTGCAGCGCTTGCGTAAATTGCGTCTGGTCGACGTTCGCGCGGATCTCGGCCACGCCGGCCGGCGCGGCGTCGGCGTGGACACGCGCGTCCAGCCATTGCGCCACCTCGTCCTGCGACAGCTGCGTGCAATGGTCGAAGACGAGTACTTGCGCCAGCGGCGGCGCGTTGACGCCTGCCGCGCGCGGCGGCATGGCCAGCAAATGCGCCCCCAGCTCGTAGCTGCACACGCTGACGGCGTACTGGCCGCGATTTAAGGCGTCTTGCAGGCCTTCGAGCAGCTCGGGCCAGGCCCGTCCCTCGGTGCACTGCAAGACCGCCGCCAGGCCCGTGTACAGGCGCGAACCGGCGCCCGGGGTGCTGGCGTCGTCGAGCAGGGCGAAACAGTCGGTGTGCATGGGGACAGCCGCGGCGGTGACTTACCCCAGCAGCATGGCGATTTGCAGCGCCGCTTCCTGGGATGGATTGATCTTGAAGCCGCTCTTGGCGTAGCGATGCCAGCGTCCGATGACGAAGCCGACGATCAGGGTGGCGCGCGCCGCCACTTCGCTTTCTTTGCCATGGCCTTCGGCGGCGGCCACGCGCAAGGCCTGCTTGAGCGCCAGTTCCACGCGGTCGTAGAACTGGTTCATGCGCACTTGCAGGCGCTCGTCCTCATTGACCAGCGCATCGCCGATCAATACACGCGTCATGCCCGGATTGCTGATGGCGAAATTGAGCAGCATGCCGATGATGTCGCGCGTTTGCGTCATGCCGTCGCTGTGCTTTTCCGCGATCTGGTTGATCAGGCCGAAAACGCTCGACTCGATGAATTCGATCAGCCCTTCGAACATTTGCGCCTTGCTGGCGAAATGACGGTACAGGGCCGCTTCCGACACGGCCAGTCTGGCCGCCAGTGCGGCAGTGGTGATCTTTTCGCCTTTCGGCTGCTCCAGCATTGCGGCGAGGGCCTGAAGAATTTGTAGCCTGCGTTGGCCCGGCGGTGTGCTTGCCATATTTTCTCTTGTCGTTAAAAAAAATGCTGCCTTGATGGGGAGGTCCGTCACCGCCGCTAGCGGTGCGGCTTCCGGCGTCAACCGGAAGCCCAGGAGTCCCCTTCAACGCAGACGGTGAAGGCGGCGTGCTAAATGCCGGACAGATTTTACTTTGACATCGACGTAAGCGGGGCGATTTAACGCCTTGGGCAACTTCGCCACGCCGATCGGATCCGCCATTTTCAGGTATTGCGTGACCCATGCCGTGCGCAGGCCCAGTTTTTTCGCACCCTTCAGGTTGGCCAGGGTGTCTTCCACCAGGATGCAGCGGCCAGGGCGGATCTGGTGCTTGCGCATCAGTTTGCGCAGCATCAGGGTCGATGGCTTGGGCCGCAGCTGGCGGTGCACATGCATCGCCTCGATGGCGATATGCTGCGAAAAATGCTGGCGCAAGCCCAGGTGGCGCATCACGTCGCTCGAATAGCGCAGCGGCGCGTTGGTGAGTAAAATTTTACGGCCAGGCAGGCGTTTGAGTAAAGCCCCCAGCCCCCGCTCGGCGCGTATCATGGCGCGCAAATCGTCGAACGCGTGCGTCTCGTGCAAAAAATGCGCTGCCTGTACCTGATGGTGCTTGACCATGCCCAGCAAGGTGGCCCCATAGCGGCGCCAGTAGGCCGCGCGCGCCGCATTGACGATGGCGTCGTCGGCCGGCGTCACGCCGTCGCCCAGCACGCGGGCAATATACGTGTTCATATTGGCCGTGATGGTGGGGAAGATGGCGTGCGAGGCATTGTGCAGCGTGTTGTCGAGGTCAAACAGCCAGACCGGCGACGAGCGGTTAAGATGGGACACAGGCACAGGAGTCTTTAGGCAAGATGATAAGCAAGATGAAAAATTCAACAATCAGGAAAACCATGCGACGCCAGATTATAGTGATGTTTTGCGGATTATTCTTGCTGCCGTTGCCGGCGGCCTTTGCCGAAGCGCCACCCGCGGCGCAAAACCGGGGCGCCCTGTTCAGGGTTCAGGACGCCAGCCACACCCTGTATCTGTTTGGCACCATCCACGTCGGCGCGCCCGATTTCTATCCGCTCGAGCCGACCGTGACGCAGGCGCTGCACCAGGCTGGCGCGCTGGCACTGGAGATCGATCCCGGCGCCGACCCGCGCGCCGCCCTGGGCGCCGTGCTGAAGTACGGCATGGAGGCGCCGGGCAGCCAAGTGCCGCTTGATTGCCGCCAGACCCTGGCGCCGCGCCTGGCCCCGCTGTTGCAAAAATACGGCATTCCAGCCGAGTCGGTGGCGCCGATGAAGCCGTGGATGCTGGCCAGCATGCTGGCCATCGGCGAGTTTTCCACGCTCGGCTACCGTTCCGACCTGGCCGTCGACAATTATCTGTCGCAGCAGGCCAAGGCGCGCAAGATCCCCGTGCTGGAACTCGAGTCGATGGAAGGCCAGATGGCGCTGTTCGGCGCGATGACGCCGCTTGAGCAGTGCCGCTTCCTGGAAGACGGCGTGGCGTCGATCGAGGACCAGGAGCAAAGCCAGGAAGCGCGCGAGATCGCCAACGCCTGGCGCACGGCCGATGCCGCCGCCTTCGACAGGCTGGCCGCCAAGGCCGCGACAGACCCGTCGTTTGCAGCCCAGTTCGTGCAAAAGGTGTTGCTGGATGGCCGCAACCCGGCCCTGGCCGACGGCATCGCCAAACTCCTGGCGCGCGAAAAGTCCAGCCTGGCCGCCATCGGCGTGCTGCACCTGGTGGGAACGAAAAGCGTGCCGGATTTATTGCGTCAGAAGGGCTTGAAGGTCGAGCGGGTGTATTAAGTTTGGCAAGCAGGCAGCAAGGGTGCCGTAGCTTAGCCGCGCAACAAACGGCGGCAGAGTAGATGAAAAGTGTTCAGGGCAAGGCGCCGAGCCGAAGACAGTACGCATGTACGGCGAGGCGAGGCAACGCCGCCATGGACATTTTTCAGATACGGGGATAAATCGATGGTGCCCTTGACGTGGATCGAACACGTGGCCTCTCCCTTACCAAGGGAGTGCTCTACCACTGAGCTACAAGGGCAAATTAAAAGCGGCGCCAGGTGATCTGCGCCGCCAAACTACTCGCTGTCATGCATTGCGATTTTTTTAGTGCGAACGGATCATAGTACCAAAAGCCTGCTCGGTCAACACTTCCAGCAATAATGAGTGTTCGATGCGGCCGTCGATGATGTGCACCGTGTTGACGCCGGACTTGGCGGCGTCGAGCGCGGACGAGATCTTCGGCAGCATGCCGCCCGAGATCGTGCCATCGGCGAACATCTCGTCGATTTCGCGCGCGGACAGGTCGGTCACCAGGTTGCCCTGCTTGTCCTGGACGCCGGCGATGTTGGTCATCATGATCAGCTTTTCCGCTTTCAGGATTTCCGCGATCTTGCCCGCTACCACGTCGGCGTTGATGTTGTAGGCCTGGCCATCCTGGCCGAAACCGATCGGCGAAATGATGGGAATGAAGGCGTCGTCCTGCAGCGCCTTGACGACGGCCGGGTTGATCGCGTCGATCTCGCCGACGAAGCCGATGTCGAGGAATTCGCCCGGATGTTCGCGGTCCGGCATCTGCATCTTGCGCGCGCGGATCAAGCCGCCATCCTTGCCCGTCAGGCCCACAGCCTGGCCGCCGTAATGGTTGATCAGCATGACGATATCCTGCTGCACTTCGCCACCCAGCACCCACTCCACCACTTCCATGGTTTCTTCGTCGGTGATGCGCATGCCTTGCACGAAGGTGCCTTGCTTGCCGATTTTTTTCAGCGCGTTGTCGATTTGCGGTCCGCCGCCGTGCACCACGACCGGGTTCATGCCGACCAGCTTGAGCAGGATGACGTCGCGCGCGAAGCCGTGTTTCAGGCGTTCGTCCGTCATGGCATTGCCACCGTATTTGATGACGATGGTCTTGCCATGGAAATTGCGGATGTAGGGGAGGGCCTCGGCCAGAATCTGCGCCTTGATTTGCGGCGACACCGCCGTCAAGTCGTCATTCATGTCCAGGTTCAAGTTAGCTAGTTGATTCATGGCGAGTCCGGAAAATAGATTTGTGGGATTTTACAGGGAAGAAGAAAATCTTGGAGGCATTATAGGGCGATCTTGTTGTATTTTCCCTGATGATCCTATAGTCTGGCCCGATATGCTCCCCAGCCAGCCCTTTTACTGCCCGTTACATCTGCGTCGCATCCCGGCGCGGCAGGACACACACTTGCCAATTCAAACACAGCCATGAGCCAGTGCAGCCTGTGCGGCGCCACCTTCCAGTGTGGCCAGCTCGATCCGGACGCCAAGGAACCTTGCTGGTGCATCGCCCTGCCGCCGGCCGTTCCCGTGCCCGGCAGCGCCGCCGCGGGCTGCTGGTGCCCGGCCTGCCTGCAAGAGCGCATCGCCGCCTTGACCCCTGCGGCGGCAACGCCAGCCAAATAAGCGCATCGGCGCGCTTTTTCCTTTGCAAAAGACCTTGCATTTTGTAGGGGAATACGTTCAGACTTCGATTTTTAAGAATTTCTTATAGGAAAGTTATGCGCTTCAGGGATATCCGCATCGGCGTGCGCATCAATGCCGGTTATGCCATTCTGATCGTGCTGATGCTGGTCGTCATCGTCCTGGCGGGTAGCCGCATCTATGCCATCCGCGCCGAGACCGACGATATCCTGCAGCGCGACTGGGTCGCCGCCAAGGCCACCAGCAAGATCCACGGGCTGGCGCGCGAGGCGGCCACGCGCATCGGCAACCTGCCAAGCCAGCACGAGTCGGCGCTGCGCCAGGCGAATCAGGCGCGCCTGGAAGCGATCAAGCAGGGCATCGACGAGCAGGTGCGCATCCTCGATGGCCTCGATGCACGGCCCGAGGAACGGCGCCTGCTGGAACAGATGCATCTTGCGCGTGCCGAGTACTATGGCTCGCTCAAGACGATGTTCGAACTGGTCGAGCGCGGCGAGGATGCCCGCGCCGAGCAGGCCATGCAGACGCAGACCTTGCCGGTGCTGGAAAAAGTGTTGCTGTACGTGAGCCAGCTCGATGACTTGCAGCAGCAACTGATCCGCGACAGCGCGGCCCGGATACGCAACGACATCGATACCTCGCTGCTGCTGATGGGCGGCATCGGCCTGGCAGCCCTGCTGACCGGTCTCGCCTTTGCCTGGTCGGCGCGCTCGATCACGCGTCCGCTGGGCGAGGCGGTGGCGATCGCCACACGGGTAGCCAATGGCGACCTCAGTTCCGTCATCGAAGTGACGTCGCGCGACGAGACGGGCGAATTGCTGCAGGCGCTCAAGGACATGAGCACCAGCCTGGCCGTCGAGCAGGACCTGCGCCACGCCGTCGAAGTGGCCGAGGATGCGACCAAGATGAAGTCGGACTTCCTGGCGAATATGTCCCATGAAATTCGCACGCCGATGAACGGCATCATCGGCATGACCCACCTGGCGCTGCAGACGGACCTTACGTCGACCCAGCGCAACTACCTGGAGAAGGTGGAATCGGCTTCGAAGAACCTGTTGGCCATCATCGACGACATCCTCGATTTCTCGAAGATCGAGGCGGGCAAGATGGCCTTTGAAAAAGTCGATTTCTTCCTCGAGGACGTGCTGGCGCAGATCGCCGACCTGTCCGTGATGCGCGCCCAGGACAAGGGACTCGAACTGCTGTTCGACATCGCTCCCGACGTGCCGAACGCATTGCAGGGCGACCCGCTGCGCCTGGGCCAGGTGCTGATCAACCTGACCAACAACGCGATCAAGTTTACGGAGAAGGGCGAGATCGTCGTCACCATCCGCCTGCAGCAGCTGGAAGAGCATGCGGCTGTCTTGCGCGTCGATGTGCGCGACACTGGCATCGGCCTGACGCCGCCTCAGCGCAGCAAATTGTTCCAGGCCTTTACCCAGGCCGACACCTCCACCACGCGCCACCATGGCGGCACGGGCCTGGGGCTGACCATCAGCAAGCGCCTGGTGGAAATGATGGAAGGGGAGATCGACCTGGTCAGCGAAGCGGGCGTGGGCAGCACCTTTTTCTTCACGGCCCGCTTCGGCCTGGCCGCCGTGCCGCGCGACAGCCTGTCGCAATTGCAGCATCAGCAGCAGTTTCAGGGCCTGCGCGTGCTGGTGGTCGATGATAACCCCAGCGCGCGTGAAATCTTCGTCAGCATGCTGACGGCGCTGGGCTTCGAGGCGCGTGCCGTGTCTGGCGGCGTGCTGGCCATCGGCGCCGTGGCGCAGGCGCGCGCCGAGGGGCGTCCGTACGGACTGGTGCTGATGGACTGGAAAATGCCGGGCATGAACGGCCTCGATGCCCTGGCCGGCATCCGCGCCGACGCCGCCGGCATCGATGCGACGCCGGCCTGCATCATGGTCACGGCCTTCCACCGCGAAGCGCTGCTGGAGGCGGCGCGCCAGCGCGACTTGCCGCTCGACGGCGTATTGAACAAGCCGGTCAGCGCCTCGACCCTGCTCGACCAGATATCGTTCGTGTTTGGCGGCGTGACGGGGCAGAGCCGCAAGACGCAGCGCCAGAGCAGCTACCGCGACGACGAGCGCGCCCTGCGCGGCGCCTGGCTGCTGCTGGTGGAGGATAATGAGGTGAACCAGGAAGTGGCGCAGCATATTCTCAACGACGCCGGCATCCGCGTCGACATCGCCAGCAATGGCGCCATCGCGCTGGCGAAGATCGAGGAAAACGCCTATGACGGCGTGCTGATGGATTGCCAGATGCCGGTGATGGATGGCTACCAGGCGACGCGCAAGCTGCGCCAGGATCCTCGTTATTCGAATTTGCCCGTGATCGCCATGACGGCCAATGCCATGGTGGGCGACAAGGAAAAATGCCTGGATGCCGGCATGAACGATTTCATCGCCAAGCCGATCGACGTGGCGCAGCTGTTCGGTACCCTGGCGCGCTGGATCGCGCCGGCCACGCCGCAGGCAATGACGGCGGTGGCGGCGCAGCCGGAAGCGGAGCTGCCCGTGATCGCCGGCCTGAAAATGGCGGAAGCCATGCGCCGCGTGGGCGGCAATGCCGCTTTGATGCGAAAATTGCTGGACCGCTTCGTGGAAACCCAGTTCGATGCCATGCAGCGCATCGTTGCCGCCATCGAGAACAACCAGCTCGAGACGGCGATCCGCGAAGCGCATACCCTGAAGGGCCTGGCCGGCAATATCGGCGCCGGCGGCCTGGCCGACAGCGCCGCGCGGGTCGAGCACTTGCTCAGCCTGGGATCGCACGACGGCTTGCCGCAGGCGCTGGCCGCATGCACCCTGGCGCTCGACGAGCTGGTGCCGAAGATCGTGCTGGCCATGCAGTCGCGCGGCCATGTGGCCGAGGCGGGCGGCGCGCCGGTGGCGCACGTGGCGCCGGTGGACCGGGCGCACCTGGAAGCGGGCTTGCGCGAATTGTCGCAGCTGCTGCTGCAGGACGATGCGCAGGCCGTCAAGCACCTGGATGGCATCGGCCCCGTGCTGGTCGCGGCCGGGCAGGCGGAACACGCGCGCCAGTTGAAGCGCATGCTGGGACAATACGATTTCGAAGGTGCGCTGGCGCAGCTGGGCGAGGTGGCCGATGCGCTGGAGCTGACACTGTGACAAGGATAACTATGCAGAGCGAAGGACGGGCATGAGAGCGCCGGCAAGCAAGCCAACCATCCTGGTGGTCGACGACACGCCAGACAATATCGACCTGTTGCGCGCGGTGCTGGAAGACGATTACCGCACCAAGATCGCCGTCAATGGTGAACGCGCCCTGAAGATCGCCGCCGGCAGCGATCAGCCCGACCTGATCCTGCTCGACATCATGATGCCGGGCATGAGCGGCTATGATGTGTGCCGCGCGCTGAAGGCCGATCCCGCTACGGCTGGCATCCCCGTGATTTTTGTCACCGCCATGAGCGAAGTGGCCGACGAGCAGCTGGGCCTGGCACTGGGTGCCGTCGATTACATCACCAAGCCGATTTCGGCGCCCATCGTGCTGGCGCGCATCAGGACGCAGCTGGCGATGAAGCAGATGCAGGATTTCTTGCGCGACCAGAACCAGTACCTGGAAACGGAAGTGGAGCGCCGCGTGCAGGAAGTGGCTGCGTTGCAGGACGTCACCATCCACGCCATGGCCTCGCTGGCCGAGACGCGCGACAGCGAGACGGGCAACCATATCCGCCGCACCTCGCACTACCTGAAGGCGCTGGCCGAGAAAGTGCGCGGCCTGCCGCGTTTCCGCGATTTTTTGACGGACAAGAATATCGAACTGCTGTTCAAGACGGCGCCGCTGCACGATATCGGCAAGGTGGGCATTCCCGACCATATCCTGCTCAAGCCGGGACGTTTCGAGCCGCACGAAATGGCCATCATGAAGACGCACACCACCCTGGGACGCGACGCCATCCTGGCGGCCGAGCACGAGCTGGGCATCGAAGTCGATTTCCTCAAGTACGCGAAAGAGATCGCCTACAGCCACCATGAAAAATGGGATGGCAGCGGCTACCCGCAAGGCCTGGCGGGCGAAGACATCCCGATTTCAGCGCGCCTGATGGCGCTGGCCGACGTGTATGACGCCCTGATCAGCCGGCGTATCTACAAGCAGGGCATGGACCATGCGCAGGCCGTGCAGATCATCGTCGAGGGGCGTGGTTCGCATTTCGACGCCGAGATCGTCGACGCTTTCCTGGAAATCCAGGACCAGTTCATCGCCATCTCCAACCGTTATGCCGATGGCGTGTGCGAGATCGCCGACAAGCAGCGGCAGGTGGTGCCGTTTGCCGCCGGCGCCACGATTGCTTAGCTGACGGTCTTGAAGAAGCGCAGCATCTCGCGGCTGGCGTCCGGCCCTTTGCCGTCCGTATAGCTGCCGTTGTTGCTGCCGCCGGACCAGGCATGGCCGGCGCCATGGATGACCCAGTGTTCGCCCAGTGGCGAGCCATCGGCCTGGCTGTGCGTGGTGCGCGTGTAGCGGTGGCCATTCGGCACGCTGCCGTCGACGGAAGCGGCCCTGGCCGCCTTGCCGCCCGCCTGGCTGCGCACGCCCTGGGCGATCAGTTCATCGCCATTGCGCGGGTTGACGGTGGTGTCGCGATCGCCGTGAAAAACGATGATGGGCACGCCGCCGGCCGGCGCCTTGCGCTGGGCATTGGGCGTGGCGCCGCCCTTCATGGCGGCCAGCGCCGACGGCAAGTCCTGCGCCGAAGCGAAGGGCAGGCCCGAATGCACGCCGACGGCGGCGAACAGGTCGGGGTACAGGGTGCCGACGATGACGGCCATGGCGCCGCCCGCCGACAGGCCGGCGACGAACACTTCGCGCTCGTTGACTGGGTAGTCGTCGATGACTTGCCGGGCGATGCCGGCGATCAGCGACGGTTCGCCCTGGTCGCGCTGCTGGTCGATGGCGTTGAACCAGTTCCAGCAGCGCGAACTGTTGGCGCCCTGCGTCTGTGCCGGATAGACGACAAAACACTCCTTTTCTTCGGCCAGCGCATTCATTTGCGTGCCGGCGGCGAAATCGTCGGGATTTTGCGTGCAGCCGTGCAGCATCACGATCAGCGGCATGGCCTGGCCGTGATAGCTGCTGGGGATATACAGCTTGTACGAACGCGTGCCCGCATGGTTGCGGTACACGCCGTCGATGAACTGCGCGCCAGCGGGTATTTCCGCCGGCGTGGCGGCCGGCGTGTTGAAGCCGGGCGGGTGGAAATTCGGCAGCTCGAAGCTGGGCATGTCGAAGCTGTGCTGGCCCAGGCCTGCCGGCACGCCCAGGCGCGCCATGAAATCCTGCGCGAAGTCCTGCGCCGCCTGCGCGGGTGTGGGTGGCGTAGCGTCAGCTTGGGGTTGCGCTGCCGCAGATGGTGGCGCAGGTGGCTGATTGATGTCGCGCATCGGCGGCTGCTGCGTGGACGCCGCCTGCGGCGTCAGGCCGGCGGCAGACAGCGCCTGCTGGATCGCTTCGGTGGCGGCGGCGGGACCGCTGCCCATCAGATTACGGGTTGCTGCGCGCATCTGCGCCAACATGTTGAGAGGGAGTTTCATGACCATCCTTAACGGTGCCGCGCATCGGCCGGGTCATCGCCGCGAACCAATACGCTAGTGAATTCGCCCTGCGAGCGCCGTCTTGACGACGGTGCTGGCGTGCAGGGCACCTAATACGAAGATCGACTCGATGGTGGCCAGTGCCAGTTCCACGGAGACGTCGCTGGCGATGCTGGCCAGTCCCAGCACCTGTATCTGCAGGCGCTGGCCGGCTGCCTGGATCGCTTCCAGGTCGGCGCGCGAATAGTGCTGCATGCCCAATACCAGGCTTTTACGGGCGACGGTTTGTTTCACCACGTCGGCGTGGATACCCAGCTGGTTGCGTATGGCCGTACGGATCAGATCCGTGCGGTTGGAATAAAATCCCTCCTGGACCAGCAGATCGATCTGCCCCAGGTCGATCAAGCCCAGGTTGATCGTGATTTTCTCGGATTCCCCAATTTTGGGCTTGCTGTCTTGCTTGGCCATATCTCTCCAAAAACTCCACGTGGCATCCATTTGCCATCTGTATGGATGGTAGTATAGTTCTGAAATGTCTCAAGTCAAGCAGGATCTGGCCTGATCGTGTTGTAGGATTGGCACCCGCAGAGTGAGAATGTGTGAAAAATATATTTCCGGAAGAGCAGTTGTTGACCATTGTTTCGCTGGAAAATATATTCACGGAAACATTGCAGGGCGATGCCATCGACGCGCCGGCGCCGTTTCGCGGCATAATGAAAGTCTTCACGTTTACCGATGCCGCTCCATGATGGTCGCTCCCCTACCTCCGCCAGCCGTTCCGCTTTCTTTGCCGTCGCCCGTGCCGTCGCCCTGCGTCAGCCTGTGCAAGATGAACCGCAACAGCGGCTTGTGCGAAGGCTGCCTGCGCACGCTCGACGAGATCATCGCCTGGAGCAAGGCCGACGACGACTTCAAGCGCGCCGTGTTGGCCGAATTGCCTGGACGCGAATCCCTGCTCGACTTCGAGCCCGATTACTGAGGAAGCCCATGCCGCGATCGCCAGCGCTGTTCCCCGATGCGATGCAGGTGTTCGAACGCGGCTGGCTGTCGTCGAATAACATCCTGTTCCAGGGGAAGGATGACACGGCCCTGATCGACAGCGGTTATGTCACGCATGCGCCGCAAACCCTGGCCCTGCTGCGCCACAGCCTGGCTGGCCGGCCGCTGGACCGCTTGTTCAATACGCACCTGCACTCCGACCATTGCGGCGGCAACGCGCTGCTGCAAGCGCAATACGGCTGTCATACGGCTATTCCCGTATCGGAAGCAGACAAGGTGGGGGCGTGGGATGTCGATGCCCTCAGCTTCCAGGCCACGGGCCAGCAATGCCCGCGCTTCTGCTTCGACGCCACCGTCTCGCCCGGCGACACGTTGACCTTGGCCGATATGGCCTGGCAGGCGCTGGGTGCACCGGGCCACGACCCGCACTCGCTGATTTTTTACTGCGGCCAGGAGGGCATCCTGATCTCCGCCGACGCCCTGTGGGAAAACGGTTTTGGCGTGATCTTCCCCGAACTCGATGGCGGCTCCGGCTTTCCTGAAGCGCGCGCCACGCTGGACCTGATCGCCAGCCTGGATGTGCGGGTCGTCATTCCCGGCCACGGGCGGCCGTTCCAGGACGCTGCCGGCGCCCTGCAGCGCGCGTATTCGCGTCTCGATTACCTGGCGTCCGATCCCGTGCGCAATGCGCAGAATGCGGTGAAAGTACTGCTGAAATTCCTGCTGCTGGAACGCCAGCGCATCGCCCTCGCCGACATCCCGGCCCTGCTGCGGGGCATGCCCGTCTTCGAAGAGGCCAACCGGCGTTTTCTGCGCCAGGAGGCGGCCGCGCTGGCCGAGTGGGCTGTATCCCAGCTGCTGAGGGCTGCAGCGGCACGTGTTGAGGGTGAGTACTTGCTCAACGAGAGTTAAAACGTCGCCGTGATAAATTCAGCACGATCGTACTTTTTCTGCACTATAATCAACGTTCAGTGTGTCTTTCACGTCCGATCAACTTTCCAGCGAGTCCGCCATGGCATTGCCTGTTGCGTTGCAAAACCTTTCCTTACCCGTTATCGCGTCGCCGATGTTCATCGCCAGCGGCCCGGCCCTCGTCGCGGCGCAGTGTAAGGCCGGCATCGTCGGTTCCTTCCCGGCCCTGAACGCGCGTCCCGCCGAATTGCTCGACACCTGGCTCACCGAGCTGCAGGCCGAGCTGGCCGCCTTCCAGGCCGCCAATCCCGATAAAAAAGTGGGACCGATCGCCGTCAACCAGATCGTGCACCAGTCGAACGACCGCCTGGCGCATGATGTGGCAGTGTGCGTGAAACACCAGATCCCCATCATCATTTCCTCGCTGCGCGCGCCGCCCAAGGAAATGCTCGACGCCATCCATAGCTATGGCGGCATCGTGCTGCATGACGTGATTTCGATCCGTCACGCGAAAAAGGCGCTGGAAGCGGGTGTCGACGGCTTGATCCTGGTCGCCAGCGGCGCCGGCGGCCACGCGGGCACCCTGTCGCCGTTCGCGCTGGTGGGCGAAGTGCGCAAATTTTTCGACGGCCCGCTGGCGCTGTCGGGCTCCATCGCCACGGGCGACGCCGTGCTGGCCGCACAGGCCATGGGCGCCGACTTTGCCTACATCGGCTCGCGCTGGCTGGCGACCAAGGAATCGAACGTCAGCGATGGCTACCGCGACGCCATCGTCGATTCCAGCGCGGCGGACATCGTCTACACGAACCTGTTTACGGGCGTGCACGGCAATTACCTGAAAAAATCGATCGAAGCGGCCGGACTCGATCCGGAAGCCTTGCCCGAAGCGGACAAGAGCGCGATGAATTTCGGTTCCGGCAGCGCCAAGGCCTGGCGCGACATCTGGGGCGCGGGCCAGGGCGTGGGCTTGATGGACGACGTGCCAAGCGTGGAAGAGATGGTGGCGCGCCTGAAGGCCGAATACGATGCGGCGCGCGCGCGGTTGAAGCTGTAACCCGGCTGTTGCCGGATGACGCGGCATGCCGCGTCATCCAAGCCATCCTTATTCCTGCTTCAAATCCTCAGGCTTGATGGCCCACAGGCCCGGCAGGTTGCGCCAGTAGCCATACGCATCCATGCCGAAGCCGACGACGAAGCGGTTCGGAATCACCAGGCCGACGATGTCGGCTTGAACCGGTTTTTTCTTGCCGATGGCCTTGTCGGCAAACACGGCCAGGATCACTTCCGAGGCGCCCATGTCCAGCAGGCGCTGCTTGACGTGCGCCAGGGTTTCGCCTTCGTCGAGAATATCGTCGAGCACGATGACGGTGCGGCCCGCTACATTCGAGCGGGGGATGACTTTCCACACCACTTCGCCACCCTTGTCGTCGTCGCCGTAGCGGCTCACGTGGATGTAGTCGAATTCGAGCGGAAAGCTCAGTTGCGGCAGCAGGTTGCCCGTAAAGACGACGGCGCCGCCCATCACGCCCAGCACCAGCGGGAATTCTTTCGAATCCTCGGCGTTGAAGCGCGTGTTGAGCACATCGGCCATGCGCGTGATCGACGCCTGCACGGTATCTTGGTCGAACAGCAGTTCCGCGTTCTTGATCAGGTCACGGGCACGGTTGTGATGAAATTCTTGCATGGACTCTTGCATGGCGATGAATAGGGCTGATGGTCAATGCCGGTATTATCCCGCAAATCGGCCTTATTTGTAATCGCGCATGTCGTCGATGATTTTCCCATCCTGCGCCAGACTGCCCACGGCCACGAGCACCACCTCGCCGCGCAGCTTGGTCAATTCGCGGATCGAGCCGATGATCGCTTCCACGCCGCTGGCGTCCGCCGGATCGTCGACTTCGCAATGCAAGGCCATCTCGTCGTTGGCCATGCGCCCCGATACCACCAGCCGCGCCTTCCTGATTTGCGGGTGGCGGCGCGCGATTTCATGCACCTGCGACGGATGCACGAACATTGCGCGCACCTTGGTGGTTTGATCCGCGCGTCCCATCCAGCCCTTGATGCGCGTATTCGTGCGGCCGCACGGCGAATCCGGCGCATCGACCAGCACGGCCGACAGATCACCGGTGGCGAAGCGGATCAGCGGGTAGTCCGCATTGAAGACGGTAACCACGACTTCGCCCACTTCGCCCGGCGCGACGGGAATGCCGCTGCCCGGGTGGACGATTTCGAGCAGCACGTTTTCGTCAACGACCATGCCGGGATTGAGCTTGCCATTGCTGGCCGTTTCATAGGCGATGCTGCCGATATCGGCGGAGGCATAGGTCTGGAACACGTGCGGCACGCCGTTGTCGGCAAACCAGCTGCGCAAGGATTCAGGCAAGGCTTCCGCGCCCATCACGGCCTTGGTGACGCTGCTGATGTCGGCGCCCATTTCGCGCGCCTTCTCGATGATCAGTTTTAAAAATGACGGCGTGCCGATATACGTGTCCGGCTTCAGGTCGACCATCGCCTGCACCTGCATTTCCGTCTGGCCGATGCCGGCCGGGATGACGGTGCAGCCGATGCGCGCGGCGCCGCCTTCGACCATGAAGGCGGCCGGCGTGAAGTGATACGAAAAGCAGTTCTGCAGCAAGCCGCCGGCGCGCACGCCGGCTGCGTACATGGGCCGCGCGAAGCGCCACCAGTCGGGACCGCGGCCTTCCGGATCGAAGATGGGGCCGGGCGAGACGAACACGCGCGACAGGGCGTTCTTCGGCGTCGTGTTCAAGCCGCCGAACGGCAGTTGCGCGTGCTGCAATTGCTTGAGGTCGGACTTGCGCGTCACGGGCAGCTGCGCCAGCGCGGCGCGGCTGGTGATGTCGGCCGCGTTGACGCCGTCGAGGATGCGGGCCCAGCCCGGCGCCTGTTGCGCGCGCGCGATCAGCTGCGGCAGGCCGGCCATCAATTCGCGTTCGCGCGCCTCGGGGGCGCGTGCTTCCAGACTGTCGAGCGTATCGGTCATGTTGCTGATTCTCCAATGTCACGTTGCATTTTTTTCGTCAGCCCCGCAACAATCAGGCTGTATGAGCGCTGCAGCAGGGCGGCCATTTCGTCGTCGTCGAGGGCGTCCGGGCTGGCGACCAGCACCCATTTGGCCCGCGCCAGGTAGGGCGCCGGGCGAAAGCCGGGACGGTCCGTCAATTCCAGGAAGCGTTCCGCATCGACCTTGAAGCTCATGCCGCGCGTGCTGTACGCTTCCGCGCCGCACAGGGCGAACAGGCGGCCACCAACGGAAAACGCCAGCACGTTGCTCCATTTGATGTCTTCTGTCGCGCCGGGAAAGCCGCGGCACACTTGCTTCGCCCGTTCCAGGTCCATGACGGCGACTCCCGCTGTCAGGCTAGCCAGCGCTTGCGGCGGCGGTAGAACTTCATGTCGCGGAAGCTCTTGCGCCCGGCGCTGGACACGCCCAGATAAAACTCTTTGACGTCTTCGTTGCTGGCCAGTTCCTGGGCTTGCCCTTCCATCACGACGCGGCCGTTTTCCAGGATGTAGCCGAAGTCGGCGTAGCGCAGCGCCACGTTGGTGTTCTGCTCGGCCAGCAAAAAGGAGACGTTTTCCTTGTGGTTCAGGTCCTTGACGATGCCGAAGATCTCTTCGACGATCTGCGGCGCGATGCCCATCGACGGCTCGTCCAGCAGAATCATCGACGGCTTGGCCATCAGTGCGCGGCCGATGGCGCACATCTGCTGTTCGCCGCCCGAGGTATAGCCGGCCTGGCTGCTGCGTCGCGTTTTCAGGCGGGGGAAATAGTGATACACCTTGTCCAGCGCGTCTTTCAGCTCGCCGCGCGACAGGCTGCGCGTGTAGGCGCCCGTCAGCAGGTTTTCCTCGATGGTGAGGTGGCCGAAACAGTGGCGCCCTTCCATCACTTGCGACAGGCCTCGCTTGACCAGCTCATTCGGCGTCAATTGATCCACGCGCTCGCCCTTGAACTGGACTTCGCCCTTGGTGACGTCGCCCCGTTCGCCGCGCAGCAGCGTCGAGATGGTTTTCAGGGTGGTCGACTTGCCGGCGCCGTTGGCGCCCAGCAGCGCCACGATCTTGCCTTGCGGCACTTGCAGCGACACGCCCTTCAGGACCAGGATCACGTGGTCGTAGATGACTTCGATATTGTTCACCGACAGGTAGGGCGGCGGCGCGTCCGGCTTGACCGGGGCTTGCGTGGCAGTGTGGGTCATGGCTGCTTCTTTAAAATGTTAAACACGGGACCGGCGTTGGCCGGTCCGGTTCCTCTCGCTACGGCATTACTTCATGCACGCCGGCGTGATCTTTTTCTCTTCCGCGTACTTGCCGGACGATTCTTCGACGAGCTTGCGCACCAGGGCCTTGTCGCCGACGATCCATTTCGGCGTGATGGCGGTCCACTTCTTGCCATCCCACTGCTGCACTTTCACGGCGCCCGAGCCTTCATGGTCGTCGCAGCTGGTTTTCACGGTAGGGAACATGCCCAGCGCGCCGACGGCCTTCTGGCGCGCATCGTCGACGTTCAGGTTTTCCAGGCCCCAGCGCATCTGCTCGCCCGTGATCGGTTTGCCCTTGCCGAATTTTTCCTGCGCCGTGCGGATCGCTTCCACCCACAGGATGCCGGCCGTCACGCCGCGCATGTGGTAGACGGAGCCGATGCGCGACTGGTCGGACAGGTTGCCCTTGCCGGTGGCGTAGAGTTTTTTGCGGATGTCGTCGAGCACGGGGTAGTTGCCCGGCGTATTGAACGTCATCGCCGTGTAGCCCTTGGCCGCGTCGCCCGATGGAATCGTGTCTTCCTCGGAGCCGGCCCACCAGACGCCCAGCATTTTGTCGCGCGGGAAGCCGTTGCGCTGTGCCGTCTTGATGGCAACGGAGTTCATCACGCCCCAGCCCCACAGGATCACGTGGTCCGGCTTGGCCTGGCGGATTTGCAGCCATTGCGATTGCTGTTCGCTGCCAGGCGGCGCGACGGGAATTTTCACCAGTTCGAAGCCGTACTGTTTCGACAGCGCTTCGAGCACCGGCAGCGGCTCCTTGCCAAAGGCCGAGTCGTGGTATAGGTGGACGATTTTCTTGCCTTTCAGCTTGTCCATGCCGCCATCCTTGTCACCCAGGTATTTGATCATGGCGGCGGCCTGGCTCCAGTAGCTGGAGATCAGCGGATACACGTAGGGGAAGACCTTGCCGTTGGCGGCGTCCGAGCGGCCGTAGCCGATCATCGTCATGGGGATCTTGTCTTGCGCCACGCGGTCCAGGATGCCGTAGGCGACGCCCGTGGACAGGGTTTCGACCAGGGTGGCGCCGCCCTGCTTGGTTTTCAGGCGTTCATAGCACTCGACGCCGCGCGAGGGGTTGTATTCGGTTTCGCATTCTTCCCAGCTGATCTTGACGCCATTGACGCCGCCTGCCTGGTTGACCAGGTTGAAGTAGTCGATGATGCCGCCGTAGAAACCGGAGCCGCCGGCCGCGTAAGGACCCACGCGGTAGGACGGCAGGGCGATGTACTGCTCCTTGTCCTGCGCCTGCGCGCTGCCGGCCATGGTGAGTGCGGCACTGGCGATGGCGGCGGCCAGCATGAGCGATTTGATGTGTTTCATTGTGTGTCTCCTCTTGTTTTATTTGGTATTCAAGTGAACCGACATCGACTGCAAAAACTTAATGGGGGAAGGGCCAGAGTCTCAACTTTTCCTTCGCGATCTGCCACAGCCTGGCCAGGCCGTGCGGCTCGACGATCAGGAAGAAGATGATCAGCGCGCCGAACACCATCAGTTCCAGGTTCGAGGCCACGCTGGTCGGCAATGCCAGGCCATGCGCGATGGTGTTCAGGAAGACGGGCAGCAGCACGATGAAGGCCGCGCCAAGGAAGGAACCGAGGATCGAACCGACGCCACCGATGATGATCATGAACAGGATGCGGAAGGACAGGTCCAGGTTGTACGCTTCGGGTTCCACCGTGCCCAGGTAGGCGTATGCATACAGCGCGCCGGCCACGCCGCAGTAGAACGAGCTGACGGCAAACGCCAGCAGCTTGGTGCGCATCAGGCGGAAACCGATCACCTCGGCCGCCATGTCCATGTCGCGTACGGCCATCCACGAGCGGCCCACGTTCGAGCGGATCATGTTCTTGGCCAGCAGCGCCATGCCGGCCACGATGGCCAGCACCAGCAGGTATTTGCTTTGCGGCGTGTCAAACTGGTAGCCGAGGATGGTCATCTTCTGCACCGTGATCACGCCCGAGGAGCTGTAATTGGTGAGATACGGGATCTTGGTCAGGCACCAGACGACAAAAAACTGCGTCGCCAGGGTGGAGGCGGCCAGGTAAAAGCCGCGGATGCGCAGGGAGGGCAGGCCGAAGGCGATGCCCACCATGGCCGCGCACAGGCCGCCGAGGATGAACGACACCAGCAGCGGCAAGCCGGGCAGGCGGGCCATGAAGTTATACGAGGCAAAGGCGCCCACGGCCATGAAGGCGGCCGTGCCCAGCGACAGCTGGCCCGCGTAACCGGTGAGGATGTTCAGGCCCAGTGCGGCCAGGGCGAAGATCAGGAAGGGAATCAGGATCGCCGACAGCATGTAAGGCGAGGCGAAATACGGCAAGAGGAAGACGGCGACGAGGAGCGTGGCCGTCAGCGCCAGGCGGTCTTGCCGGATCGGGAAAATCTGGTTGTCAGCCTGGTAGCTGGTCTTGAATTGTCCTGCTTCACGGTAAATCATGGCGTGTCCTTTGCTGGCTGTTTTGGCTGTTGTCGGGTTACGCGCCATGCGCTAACCCGACCTACGATGCTGTTACGGGGGCGTTATATTCGCCGGATGATCTTCTCGCCGAACAGCCCTTCCGGACGCACCAGCAGGAACAGCAGGGCCAGCACATACGGGAACCAGCCTTCGATGCCGCCGCCTACCATGGGGCCCAGATAGACTTCGGCCAGCTTTTCCGACGCGCCGATGATCAGGCCACCGACGATGGCGCCCGGCACCGACGTAAAGCCGCCGAGGATCAGCACCGGCAGCGCTTTCAAGGCGATGAAGGTGAGGGCGAACTGCACGCCGTTGCGCGCGCCCCACAGCAAGCCGGCCACCATGGCCACCAGGCCCGCCACGCCCCACACGACGGCCCAGATGCGCTGCAGCGGGATGCCTACGGCCAGTGCCGCCTGGTGGTCGTCGGCGACGGCGCGCAGGGCGCGGCCCACCTTGGTTTTCGAGAACAGCAAGGCCAGGCAGATCACCAGCAGCGCGCAGATGCCGGCCGCCATCAGGTCGAACTGCGAGATGTTGATGTCGAAGCGGTCCATCAAAAACTGCATCGGCACGTCTTCGATGGGCAGGTCCAGCTTGTGCACTTGCGAACCCCACATCAGCTGCGCCAGGCCTTCGATGAAAAAGGTCAGGCCGATGGTGGCCATGAACAGCGTGATTTCCGGCTGGTTGACGAGCGGGCGCAACACCACTCTTTCAATCGCGATGCCCAGAGCTATCATGGTGAGCATCGTCAGCGGGATGGCCAGCCACAGCGACAGGCCGAATTTGTCCATGATGCCGACGCAGGTGAGGGCGGCGAAAAACACCATCGCTCCCTGCGCAAAATTGAATACGCCCGAAGCCTTGTAGATCAGCACGAAGCCGATCGCCACCAGCGCGTACATGACGCCCGACAGCAGGCCGCCGATCAGCACTTCAAAGAAAAAATTGATATTCATTGCTATTCCTTGTCTAGTGCGCCACGCCGAGATAGGCGTTGATCACGTCCTGGTTGCTGCGCACCTCGTCGGGCGTGCCGTCGCCGATCTTCTTGCCGTAGTCGAGCACCACCACGCGGTCGGAGATATCCATCACCACGCCCATGTCGTGCTCGATCAGCACGATGGTCGTGCCCAGCTGGTCGTTGACGTCGAGGATGAAGCGGCACATGTCCTGTTTTTCTTCCACGTTCATGCCGGCCATCGGTTCGTCCAGCAGCAGAATTTCCGGTTCCGCCACGAGGGCGCGGCCCAGTTCCACCCGCTTTTGCAGGCCGTAGGGCAGGCGCCCCACGGGCGTCTTGCGGATGGCCTGGATTTCCAGGAAGTCAATGATCTCCTCGGCCTTCTTGCGGTGCTCGATTTCCTCGCGCCGCGCCGGGCCCCAGTACAGGGCTTGCAAGAGAAAATTCGACTTCATTTTGAGGTTGCGCCCCGTCATGATGTTGTCCAGCACCGTCATGCCCTTGAACAGGGCGATGTTCTGGAAGGTGCGCGCGATGCCGGACTTGGCAGCCTGGTAGCAGTCCATGCCGCGCCGGTGCTCGCCCCGGTAGATGATTTCTCCCTGCTGCGGGCGGTACACGCCATTGATCACGTTGAGCATCGAGCTTTTACCCGCGCCGTTCGGGCCGATGATGGCGCGGATTTCATGCTGCCTGACGTCAAACGAGATGTCGGTCAGGGCTTTCACGCCGCCGAACGACAGCGAGATGTTCTTCAGGTCGAGGATCACGGGGCCCGTCTTGCGGGCCGTGCCGAAATGGGCGTCGGGTTCGTTCATTTGCATCGTGCTGTGCTCCATCATGCGGCCAGGCCCTGCGGCCGGTACGTTTTGCTATCCCAGATCTGCAGGTCGGCGCTGGTCGAGCCAAGGCGGCCATCCTCGAATTTCACCTGGGTCTCGATGTATTGCGTTGTCTTGCCCTCATACAGGGCGGAAATGAGCACCGCGTACTTTTCGGCGATGAATTTGCGGCGCACCTTGCGCGTGCGCGTCAGTTCGTCGTCGTCCGGATCGAGTTCCTTGTGCAGCACCAGGAAGCGATGTACCTGCGTGCGGTCCATCAGCGGGTCGGCCGCCAGTTCCGCGTTGACTTGCTCGATGCAGTCGCGGATCAGGCCATAGGTCTCGGCGCGCGCCGCCAGGTCGGTGTAGCCGGAGTAGGCGATGCCGCGCCGTTCGGACCAGTTGCCCACCGCTTCGATGTCGATGTTGATGAAGGCGCAGACCTGGTCGCGCGCATGGCCGAAGGCCACCACCTCCTTGATAAAGGGGAAGAACTTGAGCTTGTTTTCGATGTAGTTGGGCGCGAACATGGCACCGCAATTCATCTTGCCGACGTCGGCCGCGCGGTCGATGATTTTCAGATGGCCTTCGCCATCGAACACGCCCGCGTCGCCCGTATGGAAATAGCCGTCGTCGTCGATCACTTCGGCAGTGGCGTCGGGCCGCTTGAAGTAGCCGCTCATGGTGGCGGGCGACTTCACCAGCACTTCGCCATTGGCCGCCAGCTTGACTTCCACGCCCGGCGCCGGCAAGCCGACGCTGTCGAACTTGATATTGCCGTCCGGTTGCAGGCATACATAGGCGCAGGTTTCGGTGGAACCGTACAATTGCTTGAGGTTGACGCCGATGGAGCGATAGAAGCGGAACAGGTCGGGGCCGATGGCGGCGCCGGCCGTGTAGGCGACGCGCACGCGCGACAGTCCCAGCACGTTTTTCAGCGGGCCGTAGACGAGCAGCTCGCCCAGCTTGTAGCTGAGGCGGTCCGCCAGCGAGACTGGCTTGCCATCCAAAATCTGCGCGCCGCAGCGCTTGGCCACGTCCATGAAATGGCTGAACATGTGGCGCTTGATGCTGCTGGCGTCTTCCATGCGTATCATCACGCTGGTGAGCATGTTCTCGAATACGCGCGGCGGCGCAAAGTAGCAGGTGGGGCCGATTTCGCGCATGTCGATCATCACCGTGTCGCCCGATTCGGGGCAGTTGACGGTGAAGCCGGCCACCATGGCCTGCGCCAGCGAGAACAGGCAGTCGCCGACCCACGCCATGGGCAGGTAGGACAGGATGTCTTCCTCGTCGGTGAGCTGGTCGAAGGCGACGCCGCCAACGCCTGCGGCCAGCAGCGCCGTGTGGCTCTGGCACACGCCCTTCGGCTTGCCCGTGGTGCCCGAGGTGTACAGGATCACGGCGGAGTCGCTACCCTGGCCCGCTGCCACGGCGGCGTCGAAAAAGCCCGGGTGTTCGCGGTCGTAGGCCCGGCCCAGCACCTGCAGGGCGGCAAAGGACGTCAGTTCCGGCTGGCGGTAATGGCGCATGCCCCGTTCATCGTCATACGCGATGTGGGCGACGTGCGGATACAGGGCCTTGAGTTCGAGCAGCTTGTCGACCTGCTCCTGGTCTTCGACGATGGCGTAGCGGATTTCCGCATCCTGCAGCACATAGGCCATGTCGGCGGCCGGCGCGTCCTGGTACAGTGGCACGGGCACGCCGCCGAGGCTTTGCGCCGCCAGCATGGCCCAGTACAGGCGGGGACGGTTGTCGCCGATGATGGCCAGGTTCATGCCGCGCTGGAAACCGATGGCGGCCAGGCCGCAGGCCAGCGCGCGCACCTCGTCGTTGACCTCGCGCCAGGTCCAGGTTTGCCAGATGCCCAGGTGTTTTTCGCGAAAGGCGGGCTTGTCGGATCGTACGGTCCCGTGTTGCAATAAGCGCCGCGGAAAAGTCGGCATTGTTGCTGTGGTATTCGTTTGCACCAGTGTCTCCCTGTTGCTTGTCTCAGGCCCCACCTCGTTGGATGGCGCTCTGTGTTTTTATGTGTAAGGCGTTTGTGCAATGATAGTAGCTTGCGTTAGATTGCCGAGTTGTCTTTTCGGGGACATTTACCCACTTTTCGATGGTGCATCGCACAATGATCAACCCTGATATCAGCCTCAAGGATGCCGTGCGCGCGGCCAACTGGGCGCAGCTGCTCGACCCCGTTCAACTGGCCAGGGTCGAGGCCGATGTGTTCGAGACTTTCGTGCCGAAAGGCGGCTTCGTCTGCCGCAAGGGCGAACCGGTGGACAACTGGATCGGCGTCATCAGCGGCATGGTCAAGATGAATAATTTTTCCGCCTCCGGCAAGGCCATGACCTTCATCGGCGTGCCGCCCGGCAGCTGGTTCGGCGAAGGTTCATTGCTGAAGAATGAAATCCGCAAATACGACACCATGGCCCTGCGCGACACGCGCGTGGCGCGCCTGCCCGGCGCCACCTTCCACTGGCTGCTGGAAACGAGTCTGCCATTCACGCGCTTTTTGCTGATGCAGCTGAACGAGCGTCTGGGCCAGTTCATCGGCATGGTGGAAAACGAGCGCTTGCTGGACCTGAACACGCGCGTGGCGCGCTGCCTGGCGTCGATGTTCAACTCGCACTTGTATCCGGGCGTGGAAACCCTGGTGCAACTGTCGCAGGAAGAAATCGGGTTGTTGTCCGGTTCTTCGCGCCAGCGCGCCAACCAGGCCTTGCAAGTGCTGGAAAAAAAGGGTTTATTGCGCCTCGATTACGGCGGCATCCGCGTGCTGGATCTGGAAGGCTTGCGCCGCTATGAGGCCGATGATGCCATCTGAGACCACGCGTGCCGCAGCCCTGCGCGTACGTCTCGATGGCAGCTTTGTCGAGCATGCGCGATTCACGGGGCCGCCTGTCGATTTCAGCGACTGGACACCCGAAGAACTGGGCGCCATCTGGGGGGCGTTGCATCGCGCGGCGCGCTTCGGCCATGACGATCCCGCGCGGCGCGAACTGGCGATGGCGCTATTGGCACAAGCGAGCAGCGTGAAGCTGGCACCGGCGCTGGCAGGTGACATGTTCCTCGACGCGCTGGATGCGGCCCGCGTGCACGACTGGGACTACGCAATCGGCTGCCTGGATTGTCTGCGCGGCGCGCCACCGGAAGGCAGCGCGCAGCTGGCGCTGCGCATCCTCGATGAACCGAAACACTGGGGCGAACAGCCTTTTGCCGCCTGGCTGCTGGCGCAGCTGGCCGGCGGCGACGCCCCGGCCCATTTCGGGCAGATGATGGAGGAGCGCCATGCGCGCTACCCGATGCCCTTGACCTTGCAGGAACTCACCGTACTGCCGCAGCTGGCGCAAGCCTCCCTGCTGGCGCTGGCCGGCTCGCGCTACAGTGGCCACTGGAGCCGCGACAGTATCGGCGAGGCGGATCCTGCCGAAGTGCTGGCCGATGATGCGGCGTATGTCGCGTTTGCGCGCACGATACTGGAACAGGCGGCGCGCCATATCGCCGCCATCCATGACGGCAGCGTGCCGTATGCGGCCGATGCCGCCTTTGCCACCGCAGACTCGCCGGTGCTGGCGCGTGCCGCGCGGGTGGTGTCCTATCGCGATGATGCGTGGTTCAGGCCCGTGATCACCGTCTTGCTGCCTTTGGCATGCGTGGCGCCCGGCGCGGCCAAGAGCGCGCCGTCGCAATCGCTGGCGATGGCGCTGGGCCATGCGGTGGAAACCATCCCCACGCCCGAAAGCCTGCAGGCCCTGCGCACGGCGCTGGCGCAGGTACGCCATGCTGGCATCCGCAAGAAGCTGGAACGCAATCTGAAACCGGCCGAACGGGCGCTGGCGGAACGGCCCGATATCGCCTGGAGGATCGGTATGCCGGGCCCCATGGGCAAGCGGCGCCAGGCCATGCTGGCGCGCCGCCTGGAAGCGGGCTACGCCAGCGAGGTGTGGTTTGGCCTGGAGCAATGGCGCGCCTTGCGCGACGATGCCGATATCGATACGGTGGCGCGCGCGCTGGTCTGGCGCACGGGTGACGGCCAGGCTTTCATGCTCGATGGCGAGGGTGCCATCGATGCATGGGGGCAGCCGGCGGATGTGCCGCTACAGGGCGAAGGCGAGATCGGCCTGTGGCATCCCCTGCACGGCAGCGGGGAGCAGCGCGCCGCCTGGCAGGCGCTGGTCGTGCAGCGGCGCGTGCGCCAGCCGCTGCGCCAGGTATATCGTGAAATATATGCACCGCCCGGCGACGGCAGTGCCCCATTTGCCGGCTACCAGTTGTCGCTGCCTACCTTGCTGGGACTGGCCCGCCGCGAAGGCTGGCGGCTGGACGATGATGAAGGCTTGTCGCGCGGGTTCGGCGCCTGGCGCGTATTGCTGCGCCTCGAGGGACGCGTCTATCCAGGCGCGGGCGGCGCCTGCACGTCCAACGGGCTGGCGCCCGCGCAAATGCTGCCGCTGGCGCCTGTGGCCTATTCGGAAGCGTGCCGCGCGGTGGATCTGCTGGTCAGCGCCAGCGCGTTGGCGCTGGTGGAAGAGGAGCAAAGCGTGCCGCGCGAAGAACGCTTGTTTTACCTGGCTAACCTGGCCCCGGGGCCGATGGCGGGCATGCGGCGCACCGTGCTGGAACAGGTATTCGCGGAGCAGATCGAGGACGGCCGAATGGCGCTCGAAGCGCGCCACCTGATGGTGGGCCGGCATGCGATCCACCTGACCACCGGCAGGGTCACGCTGGACGGCGCCGAAGTGGCGACCGAGGTGGTCGCGAAGGGGAACAAGCTGGGCGCCGTGCCCTGGCTGCCTTATGACGAGGCGCTGTTGGAAAAAATCGCCGCTACCGCCGGGGTGCTGCTGGCGCTGCACTGAGTGCAGCCCGGCTGCTAATCGCGGTATCATAGATGCTTCCCAGCATAGCTCCATTTTCGCACCCATGCAGACACCTGACCAAGCCACTCCCGCCTCCCGTTTGTCGCAACTGCGCGGCGCCATGCGCGCGCAGCACATCGACGCCTGCATCGTGCCCTCGGCCGACCCGCATTTGTCCGAGTACTTGCCGGCCCGCTGGCAGGGCCGCGAGTGGCTGTCGGGCTTTACGGGGTCGGTCGGCACCCTGGTCGTCACGCAGGAGTTTGCCGGCGTATGGACCGATGGCCGCTATTGGGAGCAGGCGGAAGACGAACTGGCCGGCAGCGGCATCGTCCTGAAGAAAATCCCGTCCGGCGCCAGCGTGCTGTATATCGACTGGCTGGGCGAGACCATGCAGCCGGGGCAGACGGTGGCCGTCGATGGTGCCGTGCTGGGTCTGGCCAATGCACGCCTGCTGCAGCAGGCGCTGGGCGCGCAAGTGACCCTGCGCACGGACACCGACGTGCTGCACGCCGTGTGGCCGGAGCGCCCGGCCATGCCCGCCGCCCCCGTTTACGAGCACGGGGCCGCGTATCCGGCTCTGTCGCGCACGCAAAAACTGGCGGCCCTGCGCGCCGGCATGGCGGCGCACGGCGCCAGCCACCACGTCATTTCCACCCTCGACGATATCGCGTATTTGTTCAACCTGCGCGGCGCCGACGTCAATTACAACCCCGTCTTCCTCGCGCATGCGCTGGTGGGCCCGGAGCGCGCCACCCTGTTCGTCGCCGACGGCAAGGTGCCGGCGGCCCTGCGCGCGACCCTGGAGAGCGAGGGTGTGGACGTGGCCGCGTATGACCGCACAGCGGCCGCGCTGGCCGCCTTGCCGGCCGGCGCCACCTTGCTGCTCGACCCGCGCCGCATCACGTTTGGCACGCGCCAGGCCGTGGCCGATGGCGTGCAGGTGGTCGAATCCATCAACCCGACCACCCTGGCCAAGTCGCGCAAGACGGATGCCGAAGCGGCGCACGTGCGCGCCGCCATGGAGCAGGATGGCGCGGCCCTGTGCGAGTTTTTCAGCTGGTTAGACTGCACTCTGGCCGACCCGCAGCGCGCGCCGTTGACGGAAATCGGCGTCGACGAGCACCTGACTGCTGCCCGCGCGCGCCGCGCCGGTTTTGTCAGCCCCAGTTTCGGCACCATCGCCGGCTTCAATGCGCATGGCGCCATCATGCATTACCACGCCCATGCGGATTCGGCCGCCGCTATCGACGGCGACGGCTTGCTGCTGATCGACTCGGGCGGCCAGTACTGGGGCGGCACCACGGACATCACGCGCGTGGTCCCCGTCGGCGCGATCACGGCCGCGCACAGGCGCGATTTCACCCTGGTCTTGCGCAGCATGATCGCGCTGTCGCGCGCGCAATTCCCGCGCGGCGTGAAGTCGCCCATGCTCGATTCCATCGCCCGCGCGCCCCTGTGGGCCGAAGGCATCGACTTTGGCCACGGCACGGGCCACGGCGTGGGCTTTTTCCTCAACGTCCACGAAGGGCCACAATCGATTTCGCAGTCCGCCATGCCGGAGCCGCAGACGGCCATGGAACCGGGCATGATCACTTCCATCGAGCCGGGCATCTACCGCCCGGGCCAGTGGGGCATCCGCATCGAGAACCTGGTGCTGAATGTACCCGCGGGGACGACGCCCTTCGGCGAATTCCTGCGCTTCGAAACCTTGACCCTGTGCCCGATCGACACGCGCTGCGTGGAACGCGCGCTGCTGCGCGATGACGAAGCGGCCTGGCTGAACGACTATCACGCCACCGTGCGCGCGCGCCTGGCGCCGCACCTGGCCGCGCCGGCCGATGCGCCTGCGCTGGCGTGGCTGGAACAGCGCACGGGAGCCATCTGATGCGCTCGACCCGCGCCACGTCCGCCATCGAGCGGCTCAAGGAACGCACCGGCCACCGCCTCTACACGATGGCGCGCACGGGCGATGAACTGTTCTTCCTCACGGAAGGCCCGGGTTTACCGCCCCTGTGCCCGCCGCTGGAGCTGGACGCCTTTGTCGCCTTCGTGAATGGCCTGGGGCCGCAAAAGGCGCGCCGCGTCAGCAAGCTCGACGTGGCGTTTGAAAAGCAGCTGACGAAAAAGCCCCAGGACTAAATGCCGACCATCGACTTCCTGCGCGCCTACTGGTCGCCGGCCGAGCTGGCGACGAATGGCGTGATCCTGCTGAATCTGCTTGGCGCATTGCTGCTGGGCTTGCTGGTGGGTTACGAGCGTTCGTATCACGGGCGCGCGGCCGGCATGCGCACCTACAGCCTCGTCTGCATGGCCTCGGCCGCGCTGACGGTGCTGGGCGGCTATCCCGAATTCTGGTACGGCGGCCATGGCGCCATCGTCGGCAGCGACCCCACGCGCGTGATCCAGGGTATCGTCACGGGCGTGGGTTTTCTCGGCGCCGGCGTCATCATGCGCGAGGGTTTCAATATCAGCGGCCTGACGACGGCCGCCTCGATCTGGGCCTCGTCCGTGATCGGCATCATGGTCGGCATCGGTTTTTATCTGTCGGCCATGGGCCTGGCCTTCCTGTGTGCGATGGCGATGATTTTCCTGTCAAAACTGGAGAACTGGCTGCCGTCGCGCCACGCGGTGGCCATCACCATGCGCTTCCGCCAGGGGTTTATTCCGCGCGAAGATGCGCTGCGGCGCATGGCGGCCAAGCGCGGCTACGACATCGCCGGCGGCTCGCTGACCATCGGCAGCACGGACGGCATGCAGGAGTGGCGCTTCGTCGCCATCGCGCATGGCAAGAACACGGGCGCCAGCCTGTCGGCCATGTCGGCCGAACTGGCCGCCTTCGAAGGCATCGCCGGCTTCCAGCTGTCGCATGCCCGCAACTGATACGGATGCCGAGAGGATGGACATGGATGCACAGGTTCAAGATGTACTCGATTTCTGGTTCCTGCCGCCGGATAACCCTGACTATGGCCAGTCGCGCGTGGAATGGTTCCGCAAGGATGACGGCTTCGATGCGCAGATACGCGAGCGTTTCGGCGCGCTGATCGATGCCGCCATCGAGGGCGGCTTGCTCGCATGGGATACCACGCCGCACGGCGCGCTGGCGCGCCTCATCGTGCTCGATCAATTCACGCGCAATGTGCATCGCGGCACGCCGCGCGCCTTTGCCGGCGACGCCCTGGCGCTGGCGCTGGCCGTCGCCTTGACGGACGCGGGGCAGGACCGTCAGCTGTCGCCGATGCTGCGCGCTTTTGCCTACCTGCCGTTCGAACACGCGGAAGACCTGGCCATGCAGGCGCGCGCCGTCGAGCTGTTCCAGCTGCTGTCGCAGGCGCAGCCCGGCTTTGACGGCATGCTCGATTACGCCGAGCGCCACCAGGAAGTGATCGCCCGCTTTGGCCGCTTCCCGCACCGCAACGCCATCCTCGGCCGCGCCTCCACGCCGCAAGAGCTGGAATTTTTGCGCCAGCCGGGATCGAGCTTCTAGAAAATCGCCATGAACGTTACCCTGAATATCATCGGCGCCGGCCACGTGGGCCGTGTGCTGGGCCGTTTGTTCGCCCGCGTGGATGGCACGCAGGGCGGAGCAATCCTGGTGCAGGACGTGCTGACGCGCTCGATGGCATCGGCGCAGGCGGCCGTCGATTTCATCGGCGCCGGCACGCCCGTCGCCAGCTATGCGGCCTTGCGGCGCGCCGACGTCACCATGCTGGCGGTCTCCGACGACCAGATCGGTCCGGCCTGCGCGGCGCTGGTAGCCGAGGGACGCCAGGCGGGCGCCATCGTGTTCCACTGCAGCGGCGCGCTGGCCTCGAACGTGCTGCTGGCCGCCACGCAGGCGGGCGCCTTTGTCGCCAGCGCGCACCCGATCCGCAGCTTTGCCGACCCGCAGCAGGTGGCCGCCACCTTTGACGGCACTTTTTGCGGCATCGAAGGCGACCCGCTGGCGCTGGCCTTCCTCACGCCCGCCTTGAACGCCATCGGCGCGCGTCCCGTACCCATCGATCCGGCCGCCAAGACCCTGTATCACGCTGCCGCCGTCTTCGCCAGCAATTACCTGGTGACGGTGCTCGATGCCGCCTTGCGCGCCTACCAGGCGGCCGGCATCCCCGAACCCGTGGCGCGCGAACTGGCGCAGCCACTGGTGACGGAAGCGGTGGCCAATGTGTTCCGCCTGGGCGCCGCGCCCGCGCTGTCCGGCCCCATCGCGCGCGGCGACTCAGTCACCGTGCAACGCCAGCAGCTGGCCGTGCAAAGCTGGGATGCCGCCACGGGCGAGTTGTACCGGGCGCTGGTGGCGCCCACGCAAGATCTGGCCAGGCGCAAGCGCGGGGGATGACTCAGGCGGCGTGCACGCCGTTGCGGCCGTGATGCTTGGCCTGATACAAGGCGCTGTCGGCGCGCGAGAAGAAGGCCGATTCGCTTTCCTCTGGCCGGTACTCGGCCACGCCCAGGCTGATCGTCACGGGCACCTGCGGCGCGGGCAGGCCGAAATCGTGGCGTTCGACGGCGGCGCGCAGGTTTTCCGCCACTTCCGCCGCTTGCGCCAGGCTGCAATTGTTCAGCAGTACCAGGTATTCCTCGCCGCCCCAGCGCGTGATGACGTCGCTTTCGCGCACGGTGGCGCGTGCCACGTCGGCCACGCCACGGATCACCTTGTCGCCCCACAGGTGGCCATGGGTATCGTTGACGCGCTTGAAGAAGTCGATGTCGAAGAGGATGGCGGACATCGGTTGTTCGTTGCGTTTGGACAGGAGCATGGCGCGCTGGAACAGCAATTCCAGCGATTGGCGGTTCAGCAAGCCCGTCAGCGCATCCGTCGAGGCGATGCGCTCGATGCGGCGCTGGTAGCGGTTCACCGTCAGCAAAGTCAGCAGCAGTACCAGCAGGGTGACGCCAAAGCTGATGGCCAGATTGAAGATGAAGACGCGCTGCAGCGACTGGACTTCGTCGCTGACATTCTGCTCGACCACCAGGTACCAGCCCAGTTCGGGAATGAAGCGCGAGTTGACGAGGATTTGCGCGCGCCCCAGCTGGTACGACAGGTGCGTCGGTTCGCTCTGGTGGTTGATGATTTGCTCGGCAATGGCGTTTACGCCGGGCAGGCTGCGGATATTGCCATGCCCGTTGCGCATGGTCTTGCCCGCCAGCACCAGGACGCCGGCGCCGTCGACAAAATAGATGTTGCGGTGGAAGCGTGCCTGGTAGCGGTCGATGATGTGGCTCATGGTGTCCAGAGTCAGGCCGATGCCGGTGGCGCCGATGAACTGGCCGTCGTAGTCGTAGACGCGGTGGTTGATGAAGATGGTCATGCTGTCGCGGTTGGCCATGTCCACGTCGACATTCGTTTCATAGTCGGTGGTGTCCATGGCGCGCACGCGGTAGTACCAGATGTCGCGCGTGGCTTGCGGGCTGACGGATTTCAGGGTGCCTTCCGCATAGTAATATTTGCTGCTCTTGTCCGAGACGAGAAAGCTGGTGATGGCGCCGTATTTTTTCTTGACCTCGGCCAGGTAGCGCACGATCTGTTCCGGCTTGTTTTCGCCGGCGAGTATCCAGTCGCGCACGAAGGTGTCGTGCGCCATCAGCGAGGAGATGAAGACGGGGCGCAGCATGTCCTTCTGGATTTCGGAATAGATATTGTCGCCCGTCAATGGCAAGGTCTGGTCGGCGATGCCGTGCTCGATGGCCTGGCGCGAGGCCAGGTAGCTGGCCAGGCTGGTGGCCATGAAGCCCGCCCCCAGGATCAGGGTCAGGAGAATGAGCAGGCGGTACTTGATCGACAGAAGACGCATGGAGACGAGGGGTGGCCGGCGGGAAGGCAATCGTGACGCAAGCCAAAAGTATGCAGCAGGGCGGGTATTGGTGCAATGATAACTGGCTTTATTGATAATTTACATTGGCGAACGCGACAAGATAACCACGACTTACCAAATAAAAGTGCCGATTTGTCGACAAAGATGCAAATTAGCAATAAGATTTGACGAGGGGAATCATTGCGCACCGCCCCTGTCTTGCCGCCCGTTTCAGGCGCGGGACATTACGCGCAGGGAGTGTTGTATGTTATTTTTAAAGAGTACGTCCGTCAGCAAGGCCCCCGGTATCTACGAGGTCGACATCGCCGCCAAGCCGCCTGGCAAGACCTTCGGCATTTTTCTCGCCACCGATCCCGACCATCCACCACATGCCTTGCTGGGACAATTGAAGGCGCTCGGCTTCGAGAACACCTATAGTTCGCCCTACCTGCACAAGGATGCGGGCAAGGTGCTGGACCTGCATTTCCAGAAGGATGGCACGGATATCTTCAAGGGCTGGAAAACCGAGGAATGCACGCATAACCTGGCGGCCATCACGGCGCTGTTCGAGGAACACGGCATCACTATCGCCCCACGCGTCATGTCGATGGCGGAAGCCTACGCCTAAACGCCTGTCAAAACCTGCTGCGCGTCGGTATAGGCGGCCTGCGATGCTCACTGCCTCGGCGGCCCCGTGCATTAGCACAGCTCCGCTTCTCAGCCACCTCTCCCTTCCGCTCGCTACGGTTTTGTTTGGCGTTTTGTTTAGATAGTTCAACCCGCCTCCACTCCAATGTGATACAGCGCCCACGGGCAGCTGGCGAACCGTTCGGCCAGGGGCAGGGCCGCCACGGCGGCGATGCGGTCCGCATCGTGGATCGCCCATAGCGGCCCCAGGCCGCCCAGCGCCATCGCTTGCCCGTCCAGGTGGGTGGCGACGATAAAACGCTGTGCGCGCGCCTGCGCCATGGTCAGCGCCGCCGCATAGCCATCCACGGCCCGCAGCAGCAGCCGCACGGCATCGTCCTCGGGCGCGCCGGCCGCCTTCAATACCTCGACCAGCAGCGGCCCGCGCAGGGCATGCGCCTTGCCATCGTATTCCAGGGTGGGGTGGATGGTGCGCGCCGGCAAGTTCGTCAGGGCCGCAAAGTCGAATGCCCTCGCCCGCTCAAAACTGATTTTTTGCTTGTGCATCATCTGGTCGCGTACGGCGTCGAACGGACCCCGGTTCGGCTTGTCGATGCTGCCCGTGACGGTCAGCAGGGCAGGACCGCGCAGGCCGGCGGGCGCCGCCCGGGCGATGGCGGGCAGGGCCGCGGCGGCCATGCCGGCGGCGAGAAACTGGCGTTTGTGCATGCACTTCTCCTCTGGACTGAAAATCGCTAATGCTCTTAAGTCTATCTTAAGTTCGCTCAACGGTGCGCATTTTACGGTTATTGTCAGTTTGCAATGTCAACTTACATCTTGTCACAGTTCTTACGGAATGGAGAAAGACGTAGCTTTTTTCGGCTGTTATTGTGTAGTCATCGCACTTCGCTGAACTGCGAATCCAGGCACCATTCACTAATTGAGAGAGAGAACATGATGAAGAAGAAAATCCTGTTTGCAATGATCGCATCCGTTACCGCACTCACCGGCATGAGCGCCGCGCACGCCGAAGGCGCCTATGTGGGCGCCGGCGTCACGGGCAACCGCTACAACTTCGATATTCCTGGCGCCACCAGCGCTGATAATCACAGCGGCTACAAGGCTGGCGCCAAGATCTTCGCCGGTTACGATTTCGATAAAACCTGGGCGGTCGAGGGCGGCTACGCCGATTTCGGCAGCAAGGATTACAGCTACGTCACCGGCGCCGGCAACGGTTCCGTGAAAAGCGATTCGCACGGCTACTATCTGGCCGGCAAGGCCACCATGCCCGTGACCGACAAGGTCGGCGTATTCGGCAAGCTCGGCGTGGCCAAGGTCAAGAACAGCTTGAGCGGCACGGGCCTGTCGACCGGCATCAGCGGCAACGACAAGACGGGCGTGTACGCTTCCGTCGGCGCCCAGTACGCGATCAACGAGAAAGTCTCGCTGACGGCGGAAGTGGAACACTTCGGCAAGAGCGCCGACCAGGGCCGCAAGGCGACCGGTTTGGCACTGGGCGCACGCTACAACTTCTAAAAACCTACTGCGCGGCACGCTTTGCGGCCTCCGATGCTCACTGTGCTATAGCACAGCTCCGCTTCTCAGCCACAATTCGTTGCCGCTCGCTACGGTTTTAAAAACTGGAAGTTGGCTGAAAAAAAAGGCAGTTACCGCGAGGTAACTGCCTTTTTGCATGGCCGGACCGAAATTACGTGGTCAACGGCTTGTAGCGGATACGTTTCGGTTTCGCGCCTTCTTCGCCCAGGCGTTTCTTCTTGTCGGCTTCATATTCCTGATAGTTGCCGTCAAAGAAGGTGACCTGCGAATTGCCTTCGAAGGCCAGGATGTGCGTGGCGATACGGTCGAGGAACCAGCGATCATGCGAGATGACCATGACGCTGCCGGCAAATTCCAGCAGGGCGTCTTCCAGCGCGCGCAAGGTTTCCACGTCCAGATCGTTCGATGGTTCATCGAGCAGCAGGACGTTGCCGCCCATCAATAACGTTTTCGCCAGGTGCAGACGGCCGCGTTCACCGCCGGACAGGTTGCCCACCATTTTCTGCTGGTCCGAACCCTTGAAGTTGAAGCGGCCCAGGTAGGCGCGCGACGGCATTTCAAAGCGGCCGACCGTCAGCATGTCGGCGCCGCCGGACACGTCTTCGAAGACGGACTTGTTGTCGGCCAGCGAATCGCGGTTCTGGTCGACGATGGACACGCGTGCCGTCTGGCCGATGGCCACTTCGCCGCTGTCCGGTGTTTCCTTGCCGGTGATCATCTTGAACAAGGTCGACTTACCGGCGCCGTTGGGGCCGATGATGCCGACGATGGCGCCTGGCGGCACGGTGAAGCTCAGGTTATCGATCAGCAAACGGTCGCCGAACGCTTTCGACACGTTCTTGAACTCGATGACGTCATTGCCCAGGCGTTCGGCCACGGGAATGAAGATTTCCTGCGTTTCATTGCGTTTCTGGTATTCGTGTTCGGACAACTCGTTGAAGCGGGCCAGGCGGGCTTTTGATTTGGCCTGACGCGCTTTCGGATTCTGGCGCGACCATTCCAATTCCTTCTGCAGCGCCTTCTGGCGCGCCGATTCCGTCGATTCTTCCTGCTTCAGGCGGGCTTGCTTCTGCTCCAGCCAGGTCGAGTAGTTCCCCTTCCATGGAATGCCGCTGCCGCGGTCCAGTTCCAGGATCCACTCTGCCGCGTTGTCGAGGAAGTAGCGATCATGGGTGATGGCCACCACGGTGCCGGGGAAGCGCAGCAGGAATTGTTCCAGCCAGTCGACCGATTCAGCATCCAGATGGTTGGTCGGTTCGTCGAGCAGCAGCATGTCAGGTTTCGACAGCAGCAGCTTGCACAGCGCCACGCGGCGCTTTTCACCGCCGGACAGCACGCCGACCTTGGCGTCCCATGGCGGCAGGCGCAGCGCGTCGGCGGCCATTTCCAGCTGCAGATTCAAATTGCCGCCGTCGGAGGTCGAGATGATCGCTTCCAGGCGTGCCTGTTCCGTGGCCAGGGCGTCGAAATCGGCGTCTTCCTCGGCATACGCGGCGTACACGGCTTCCAGCTTGGCTTGCGCCTCAAATACTTCGCCCAGGCCCGACTCCACTTCCTGGCGCACGGTCTTTTCCGGGTCCAGCTGCGGTTCCTGCGGCAGGTAGCCGATGTTCAGGCCCGGCATCGGCACGGCTTCGCCCTGGATGTCGGTGTCGATGCCTGCCATGATTTTCAGCAGGGTCGATTTGCCGGAGCCGTTCAGGCCCAGTACGCCGATCTTCGCGCCTGGGAAGAAGGAGAGGGAAATATCTTTCAGAATCTGGCGCTTGGGCGGGACGATTTTGCCCACGCGATTCATGGTGTAGACGTAATTTGCCATTAGAAATCTCGGGTGATATACAAAGACGGACAGGATACGGTAAACGCCCGCTTCCGGCCAGCGCTGCGCGCTGCCGGGGCGGGTAAAACCGGATTACGCGGCCAGCCGCGCGCGGCGGCTGTTCCACAGCCCTTCGGCCGCATACAGGGCCAGCGCCGTCCAGATGACGAGGAAGCCGAGCATGCGCTCGGGCGTGAACGATTCGTGGAAGACCCACACGCCGATCAGGAGCTGGCCCGTGGGGGCGATGTATTGCAACAGCCCCAGCACGGCCAGCGGCAGGCGGCGCGCGCCGGCGGCAAACAGCAGCAGGGGAATGGCCGTGATGGGGCCGGACGCCAGCAGCAGCGCGCGCGTGGCGGTGGAATCCGTGTTGACGAAGCCGCTCTGGCCATGCCACGCCAGCCACAGCATGTAAGCCAGCGCCAGGGGGAACAGAATCAAGGTTTCGAACGACAAGCCTTCCAGCGCGCCCAGCGCGGCCGTCTTGCGCAGCAAGCCATAGCCGCCGAAGGTGGCCGCCAGCAGCAGGGCGATCCAGGGTACTTGTCCCGCTTGCCAAGTGAGCCAGGCCACGCCGCAGGCGGCCAGGCCGATGGCCAGCCACTGCAGGCGGCGCAGGCGCTCGTGCAGCAGCAAAAAGCCCAGCATGACATTGATCAAGGGCGTAATGAAGTAGCCGAGGCTGGCGTCGACCACGTGGCCGTTGTTGACGGCCCAGATATAGATGAACCAGTTGGCGGACAGCAAAAATGCACTGGCGACGAAGCTGGCCACGACCCTGGGCTGCGTTTTCAGGCCGCCCAGCCAGCTCCACTGCCGGCGCACGGTCAGCACGATTCCCAGGAACAACAGCGACCAGACCATGCGGTGCGCCAGGATTTCCTGCGGCGCGATCTCGCCGATGGCGTGGAAGTACAGGGGAAACAGGCCCCAGCACAGGAAGGCGAGGGAGGCGTACAACATGCCTTGATTCATGGTGGGCTTCGCTGGAGAGTAGACAGTCTGTCATTATGGCTGAAAACACCGGGGGCTGCCCGGCGCCGCTGGCGAGGCGTAGAATGGCAACAAATCAATGGCCGCATGTCCGCGCAGCAAGGCGGAGCGGCACAAAACCACGACCTTGGGGCAGCTGCGGAACCATGCAAAAATACTCTTGCTATTTGCTAATACCTATCATATTGTGCGATGCAACAAAACAAAAACGGGTGCAACCTTGACGTCGGAACATAAAAAAAGCGGCCTTGCCGGCTTGACGCTGGCGGCCGTCGGCATCGTTTACGGCGATATCGGCACCAGTCCGCTGTACACCCTGAAGACCGTCTTCGACCCGGCCCACGGCCTGCTGCTCTCGCACGAGAATCTGCTGGGCATCGTCTCGCTGATTTTCTGGGGCCTGACCCTGATCGTTTCGCTCAAGTACGTGACCCTGGTGTTGCGCGCCGACAACCGCGGCGAGGGCGGCATCATGGCCCTGATGGCGCTGGTGCTGTCGTCCGTCAGCCGCCTGTCGCGCTGGCATTTCCCGCTGATGGTGATCGGCGTCTTCGGCGCCACCTTGTTCTATGGCGACAGCGTGATCACGCCGGCCATTTCCGTGCTGTCGGCGATCGAAGGCCTGGAAGTGGCCACGCCCGCCTTCAGTCCCTACGTGGTGCCGCTGACGATCGCCGTGCTGGTGGGCCTGTATTCGGTGCAGTCGCACGGCACGGCCGGCATCGGCCGCTATTTTGCTCCCGTCATGGTGCTGTGGTTTGCCGCGCTGGCCGGCATGGGCGTGGTCAACATCATCAAGTCGCCGGCCATCCTGGCCGCGCTCAATCCCCTGCACGCAGCCACTTTCCTGATGAATAACGGCTTCGTCGCCTTCGTCGCCCTGGGCGCCGTGGTGCTGGCGCTGACGGGCGCCGAGGCGCTGTACGCCGACATGGGCCACTTCGGCAAGAAGCCGATCCGCCTGGCCTGGTTCCTGATCGCCTTTCCCGCGCTGGCGCTGAACTACCTGGGCCAGGGCGGCTTGCTGCTGGCGCATCCGGAAGCCGTCTCGAATCCGTTTTACCAGCAACTGGGCGCGTGGAGCGTGTATCCGCTGGTGATCCTGTCGACCATGGCCACCGTGATCGCCTCGCAGGCGACCATTTCCGGCACCTTCTCGATGACCAAGCAAGCGATCGCGCTGGGCTTCCTACCGCGCATGCGCGTGCGCCACACGTCGGAAAGCGAAATCGGGCAGATCTACATCCCCGCCGTGAACTGGCTGCAACTGGCCGTGGTGCTGCTGGCCGTGATCGGCTTCGGTTCCTCGGAAAACCTGGCCGCCGCCTACGGCATTGCCGTGACGGCCACCATGCTGTCGACGACGATCCTGACTTTCTTCGTCATCCGCTACCGCTGGAAGATGAACCTGGCCCTGTGCTGGGCCGCCACGGGCTTTTTCCTGATCATCGACGTCAACCTGGTGTCGGCGACGGCCCTGAAACTGTTCCACGGCGGCTGGTTCCCGCTGCTGCTGGGCTCGATTTTGTTCATCGTCATGCTGACCTGGAAGCGGGGCCGCCAGCTGGTGTTCCAGAACCTGGAAAAGCATGCGATTCCGCTCGACGATTTCCTTTCGTCGCTGTTCATCGCGCCGCCGCTGCGCGTGCCCGGCACGGCCATCTTCCTGCGCGGCGAAACAGATGGCGTGCCGCACGCGCTGCTGCATAACTTGCTGCACAACAAGGTGTTGCATGAACGGGTGATCTTCCTCACCGTCTTCATGCATGAAGAGCCGTGGGTGGCGCCATCGGAGCGCGTGCGCGTGGTGGACCTGGGCCACCAGTGCTACCAGGTCAATGTGCATTACGGCTTCAAGGATGAACCGGACATTCCGGCCGCGCTGGCGCAGTGCGCCCAGCAGGGACTGGACTTCGAGATGATGGAAACGTCGTTCTTCATCGCCCGCCAGACCATCATCTCGACGCCGGGTGCCGGCATGATGCCGTGGCGCGAGCACCTGTTCGTCACCATGTCGCGCAATGCGCGCACGGCGGCCGACTACTATCAGATTCCGAGCAACCGGGTGATCGAACTGGGCACGCAGGTGGAAATATAGATATTGTATCAACGTTGCATCGAGGCACATTTATTGCCGTGCTTACGTCTGCTTACAAATGGGCTACGCGAGTCCTGTTAAACTCCAGCCCGTATCGGTCCGCACCGTACGGGCTTAGCCACACACCAATATTTAAAGGGAAACCATGAAATCGGTATTTCAAATGATCGCCACCCTCGCTTGCGCCGTGGCCCTGACCGCTTGCGGCGCTGCTGCCAACACCGAGAAGCCGGTCGTGCTTGACCCGAATACGCAAGTGAAGGAATTCCTCTTTCCCGACCTGGTGAAAGGCACCGGCACGGCCGCCGCGGCGGGCGATACCTTGACGGTGGTGTATACGGGCTGGCTGTATGACGCGAGCAAGCCGGACGGCAAAGGCGTGCAATTCGAAACGTCGCCCCCTCTCCAGCCTTTTACGTTTGTCCTCGGCATCGGCAAAATGATCCTGGGCTGGGATCGCGGCCTGGTCGGCATGCAGGAAGGCGGCACGCGCCGCCTGCTCATTCCGTATGACCTCGGCTATGGCGTTGGCGGCACCCGCGACAGGGTCACGAATGCGGTGGTGATCCCGCCTTACGCCGGCCTGGTGTTCGACATCACGCTGCAAAAAGTGGTGAAAAAGTAAGCACGCGCAAGGTGCACGGACAAAGGGCGACTCCATGGAGTCGCCCTTGTTGTTTTTGCGGCCAATTCAAACTGGCGCCAGTTCCTGGAAGTAATACGTGGCGCCGCCCAGATTGGCCGGCGCATCATATTGCAGCACTTGCGTGCGGCGCAGCGCCACCGGTGCGCTGAAGGCGGGGCCGTCGTAGACGAAGGTGTGGAATTCGCCGTTTTCACCGCAGGCGTCGACGCCGGGCGGCAAGTCGGCCAGGAAGGCGGCGTCGAATTCGCGCCCGCAAAATTCGCGCGGCAGGTGCTGGCCATTGATGCAGACGACGATGGCCTTGAAGCCGGCGGCGAGAAATTCATCGACCAGCGCGCGCCGCGCTTCGCCCCACAGGGGTAAATGGGCCGTCAGGCCGGCCGCGGCGCAGACTTTTTCTTCCCAGTCGCGGTGCGGCTGCAAGTCGATGTCGCCGAAGATGGCGTGTTCTATGCCTGCGTCTTTCGCCGCGCGCAGCATGGCGATGAATTGCTCTTCGTAGCTGGCCCAGCTGGCGTGATAGCGCTGCAGGCGCGCGCCCAGGCGTGCCGCCTGCGCTGCGAGCAGCTCGGGCGGCACGCCGTGCGAGCGCGATTTGCGGCCGTCTTCATCCATGGCCGTGATCAGCAGCGGCACGCTCGTGCCGGCGTTGCGCGCGCGCCACAGGGCCAGGCAGGAATCCTTGCCGCCGCTCCAGGAAATCAGGGCCGTCGTCATGCCGCCGCGCCCGGCTGCACGGCGCGCAGCATGTCGACGTGCTGGATGCCGTCTTCATCGTAGGGCGCGCTGACGGTGACAAAGCCGAAGGACTGGTAGAAGCGCTCCAGGTACTGCTGCGCGCCGATGCGGATGGCGTGGCCAGGGTGCTGGCGTTCGGCGCGCGCGATGCCCTCAAGCAATAGCTGCTTGCCCGCGCCCGTGGTGCGCGCCTCGGGCGCCGTCAGCACGCGGCCCAGCGACATTTCCACATACTTGGCGCCCGGCGCCAGCACGCGCAGATAGGCGGCCAGCCGGCGCTGGCCATCGACCGTTTGCCAGCCCAGCAAATGCATGGCTTGCTGGTCATGGCCATCGAGGTCCGGGTAAATGCACTGCTGTTCGATGACGAACACGCGCTGGCGCAAGGCCAGCACCTGGTACAAATCGTGGGGGCCGAGTTCGTCGAACGTGTTCCATTGCCAGCTGATCATGGGTCATCCTTGATTGAGAGTGGCCATGATTTTACCGGCTTCACGCCGCCGGCGCGGGATAGCGCTGCGCATACCACTGCTTCAGGTGCTCGATGCAGCGCGTCACGCGCGGCGCCACCAGCTGGCGCGACGGGTAGATGGCGAACAGCGCCAGGCTGGGGCGCTCGATTTCCGGAAACAGCTCGACCAGGGCGCCGCTGGCCAGCTCCTCGCGGCAGACAAAGGTGGGCAGGATGCCGATGCCCAGACCGCGCAGGATCAGGCTGCGCATGAACAGCGTGTTGTTGGTGCGTACCCAGTTCGGCACTTCGATGTCGCTGTGCGGCCCCGCATGGCGCAGCGGCCAGCGGTTGCCGAACAGGGCGTGGCTGTAGATGAAGCAGCGCTGGCGCGTCAGGTCCGTGGGTTCGGCCAAGGGGCCATGGCGCTCCAGGTAGGCGGGCGCGCAGCAGATGTGCAGGCGGTAGTCGTGGATGTGGCGCGCCACATAGCTCGAATCGGTGAGGGCCGTGCTGACGCGAAAACCCAGGTCGTAGTTGGCGGCCGCCAGGTCCACGTATTCATCCTTCAGGTCGACGTCCAGGCGCAAGGCCGGCCACTCGGCCATGAAATCGGCCAGGCCCTCGGCCAGTTCGCCCACGCCCAGCGATAATGGCGCGTTGATGCGCAGGCGGCCCGTCACGTGGGCCGTCGAATGGGCCACCATGTCCTCGGCCTGCGCCAGCTCGTCGAGCAGCTTGCGGCAATGTTCCAGGTAGGCCGCGCCCGTTTCCGTCAGGGCCAGCTGGCGCGTGGTGCGCGTCATCAGGCGCCCGCCCAGTTCCTGCTCCAGCTGGCCGATGCGCCGGCTCACGTACGAGGCCGACAAGTCCAGTTCATCGGCCGCGCGGCGAAAGCTGCCCAGCTCGGCCACGCGGCGAAACAGCTGCATCGCCTGCAATTTGTCCATGTCACTCCTATTCAGCGTTTCTATTCAGTCCTATTCCGCATCAGTGCTGTGCATTATTCATCATTTTTCCGCATTTTGATTCGGAATATGCTGATGACCTCTCTACAGAAAGGCCATACCATGAAAAAATTACTGATTAGCAGCCTGTTGCTGGCTGCCTTTTCGGGCGCCCAGGCGGCCGAGGTTCTCGTCGTGCTGTCGGACGCAAATCACCTCGACTTGCGCGACGGCAAGGTGTTTTCGACGGGTTTTTACCTGAATGAACTGATGCAGCCCGTGAAAAAGCTGCTCGACGCGGGCCATACGGTGACGTTCGCCACGCCGCAAGGCCAGGCGCCGACCCTGGACGCCAGCTCGGATACGGACGCCTACTTTGGCGGCGACGCGGCCGCGCACGCGGCGCACAAGGCGCTGCTGGACCAGCTGGCACTGACGGTGCCGGGCCGCTCGCCCGTGATCAGCCTGAAACGGGTGGCGCAGATCGGCTATGGCCACTATGCGGCCGTGCTGGTGCCGGGCGGCCACGCGCCCATGCAGGACTTGTTGAAGGATGCCAGCCTGGGCGCCTTGCTGCGCCAGTTCCACGCGGACGGCAAGCCGACGGCACTGCTGTGCCATGGCCCCATCGCCCTGCTGTCGGCCCTGCCGCAGGCGGCCCAATTTACGGCCACGCTGGAAGCGGGCCGGACACCGGCCAAGCCGACGGACTGGATCTACAGCGGCTACCGCATGACGGTGATCAGCAATGAGGAAGAGGCGGCGGCGCAGGGCGCCTTGAAGGGCGGGACGATGAAGTTCTATCCGCAGTCGGGCTTGCAGGCGGCCGGTGCGCAGTATGTGCAGAACCAGGCGCCATGGGCTAGCCACGTGGTGGTCGACCGCGAACTGATCACGGGGCAGAATCCCGCCTCGGCGCCCGCGCTGGCAGACAAGCTGCTGCAGGCGTTGCGCTGAAGCAAAAATCCCCGGCGGCGCCTGGGGGCGCGGCCGGGGAGGCGCAACGTGTTGCTGCTATTACACGATCGTCAGGGTGACGTCGATGTTGCCGCGCGTGGCGTTCGAGTACGGGCAGACGATGTGGGCGGCGGCGACCAGCGCTTCGGCGGCGGCGCGTTCCATGCCTGGCAGCGAAATCTTCAGTTCCACTTCGATGCCGAAGCCCGTCTCGATGGCGCCGATGCCGACGTTGCCTTCGATCGACAGGTCCGCCGGCAGGGCGATCTTGTCGCGGCCGCCGACGAATTTCATGGCGCCGATGAAGCAGGCCGAGTAGCCGGCGGCGAACAGTTGCTCCGGATTGGTGCCGACGGCGCCATTGCCGCCCAGTTCTTTTGGCGTGGTCAGCTTGACGTCCAGCACATTGTCGGACGACACGGCACGGCCTTCGCGGCCTCCGGTGGCGGTAGCTTGAGCGCGGTACAGGACTTGTTTGATCGACATGATGGTTTTCCTTGCGTTGATTAAATAGTTGACTACTAAATAGTGTGCTACTTGTTTCGTGGGCTGGTGCCCCAGGATGCCCGTCTGAAGAAGCGATGTGCGGCGTCCATGTACACAATATATATCGCGCACTATTTAATTGCAAGCGATTTTATTTGCGCGTGGCGCGGATTGAACCTTTATTTTCTTGCCTTTGTCGCCAGTATTGCCCTTCCATCGCATAATGGCCACCGCCGCTGGCGCCGATAGTTATGCTTGGCCCCACTTCACTCCCCAAGGAAAAATCATGACTAGCCTCTTCTTTATCCTGCGCATCACCGTGGCCACCATGGTCGCCTACATCATCGCCACGGCGATTCTGGTCGAGAATTTCCTGCGCTATATCTTCGGGCAGACGGAAGGCTTTTTTGTCATCGTCGGCGCGCTGCTGGCCAGCGCCGTCGTCACGAATGCGTTTTCGCACGTGCGGCGCGTGCGCCTGATCGCCGGCGCCGTCAATGCCGGCACCCTGTCGAGCCGCCAGCGGCGCCAGATCGAGATTCCGTTCGAGGCGGGCGAGGCGTTCGACATGATCGACGCGGCCATCCGCGAATTGCCGGGCAGCGAAGTGGTCGAAAGCGCGCGCGACAGCCTGCAGGTGCAGGCCCGCGTGCGCCGCGCCGCGCCCTACACGCACACGGGCTTGCCGCGCATGCGCCTGCTGGGTTTCCTCGAGCCGCGGCCGAACCAGATTCTCGCCACCGTGACGCCGAATGGCGAAGCGGGCAGCGTGACCCTGATCTGCGAACCGGCGCGCAACGCCTGGACCGACTGGTTCCTCGTCGACCATGGCAGCAATCTGGAAAACGCGGAAGCGGTGACGCGGGCGATGACGCGCCGGGTGGCGCAGCGCCGCCGCGGCGAGCAGGCCGAGGCGCGCCAGACGGTGACGGAAAAGGAACTCACGGTGGCCAAACTGAGCCTGCTGCATGCGCAGGTCGAGCCGCACTTCCTGTACAACACCCTGGCCAGCGCGCAGCTGCTCACGCGCAGCGATCCCGTGCGCGCCGATGAAATGCTCGGCAATTTGATTCTGTATTTGCGCCACTCGCTGCCGCGCACGGAGCAAGCCATGTCGACCCTGGGCACGGAGCTGGAACGGGCGCGCGCCTATCTCGACATCCTGAAAATCCGGATGGGCGGGCGCCTGAACCTGCAGATTGAGGTACCGCAATACCTGCGCCAGGCGGAACTGCCGCCGATGATGCTGCAAACCCTGGTGGAAAACGCCATCAAGCATGGCCTGGAGCCGAAAAGCGGCGGCGGCACCATCTGGATCATGGCGCGCAGCGGCAACGGCACGGTGATCGTCACGGTGGCCGACGATGGCAAGGGGCTCAGCGACGACGGCGCCGGCACGGGCATCGGCCTGCGCAATGTGCGCGAGCGCCTGCGTCTGACCTACGGCAATGCCGCCGCGTTCGCCATTGTCGCCAATTTCCCCGATGGCGTGACGGCCACCATCACGGTGCCGGACAGCACGGCGCAAGGAGTTTCCTATGCATCAGCCTGAAATGACGTGCGTCATCGCCGAAGACGAAGCCCTGCTGCGCGATGCGCTGGTGGCCCTGCTGGCCGAAGAGTGGCCCAGCTTGCGCATCGTCGCCGCCTGCGACGACGGCGGCGCGGCGCTCGAGGCCATCGCCACCCTGCGCCCCGACATCGCCTTCCTCGACATCCGCATGCCGGGCTTGACGGGCCTGGAAGTGGCGGCCGGCGCGCTGGAAGCGAGTCCCGCCACGCAGGTGGTGTTCGTCACCGCCTACGACCAGTACGCGATCGATGCCTTCGATAACGGCGCCGTCGATTATTTATTGAAACCGATAGCCCGCGAGCGCCTGCAGGCGACCTTGCAGCGCGTGCAGGCACGGGCCGGCAAGACCCGGGCGGGCGACGGCGCGCTGGCCGGCCTGCTGCAGCAATTGAGCAGCGCCTTGCCGGCGGCGGCCAAGTCGCCGCCGCTGGTGTGGCTGACGGCTAGCAGCGGCAAGGATACGCGGCTGATCATGGTGGAAGACATCGCCTATTTTCAGTCCGACATCAAGTACACGGCCGTCATGACGGCGGAGGGCGAGGCGCTGCTGCGCAAGCCGATCCGCGAACTGCTCGACGTGCTCGACCCGGCCATTTTTAAACAGATCCACCGCTCCACCATCGTCAACATGAAGATGGTGGCGTCTGTCACGCGCGACGAGGTGGGGCGTGGCGCCTTGCGCCTGAAAACGCGGCCGGAAACCCTGGCCGTGAGCCAGCCGTTCATGGCCTTGTTCAGGAATATGTAGCTTAGTTAAAGCCGGGGTCAGACCCTCAACACCGCTAACGTCAAGCTCAGCGTCAACATGGACGGGGGTCTGACCCCACTAGCTACTCTGCGGTTTCAAAACCTTCCAATACGTTCACCACATTGATGCCGATTTCCTTCACCGCGTAGCCCCCTTCGAGGATGAAGGCGGTGGGCAGGTTCAGATGCGCGAGGCGCTCGCCCACGCGCAGGTAGTCGCCGCTTTGCAGGGCGAAGTGCGACAGCGGGTCGCCGGCAAAGGTGTCCACGCCGAGCGACACCACCAGCGCGTCGGGCGCGTACATATTGATGCGCAGGCAAGCCGTTTCCAGCGCGGCGAACCAGCTGGCCGTGGACGTGCCGGGGGGCAACGGCAAGTTGACGTTGTAGCCGAGCCCCGCGCCGCTGCCCGTTTCGTCGGCGTGGCCCAGGTAAAACGGATATTCGCTGCGCGGATCGGCGTGCACGGAGGCGAACAGCACGTCGTCGCGCTGGTAAAAGATGCTTTGCGTGCCGTTGCCGTGGTGGTAGTCGATATCGAGGATGGCGACCTTGCGCGCACCGTCGTCGAGCAGATGCTGCGCGGCCAGCGCCGCGTTGTTCAGAAAACAGTAGCCGCCGAAGAAATCGCTGCCCGCGTGGTGGCCCGGCGGGCGCGTCAGGGCGAACGTGGCCCGCTCGCCCAGGCGCAGCGCATGGGCCGCGTTGACGGCGCAGTCGGCGCCCGTCTTGGCCGCCGTCCACGTGCCGGCCGTCAGCGGCGTGCCATTGTCCATCGAGTACAGTCCCAGCTTGGCCGTGAAGTCGTCCGGTTCGATGTCGCTGCGCAAGGTGCGCACGGGCCACACGGATGGCAAGGCATCCTTGCTGGCGTTATCAGGGTCGAGTGCCAGCCAGTCGTGCCAGGCGTGGCGCAGGAAATGCAGGTAGCGGGGCGTGTGGATGCGCTCCAGCGACGTCAGCGGCACGCCGTGCGGCGTGACGATGCGGCCCAGGTTGCGCCGTCCCAGTTCGGCCACCACCATGTCGGCCCGCTCCGGGGTCTCGAAGCAGGGCACCAGGGTGCCGCGAAACATCTCGAAGCGGCCCCGGTGCTGGCTGTGCAATTCATTGTAGAAGGTCAGCATGGGGGCGCTTTGCGCAAGGTCAGACTCAGGTGTGCGAGCACAGGGTGCTGGCGCGGTAGGCGGCGACGAAATCGTCGAAGCTGCCGGCTGGCGCCGCTTCCATGGCGCGCTGCTCGGCCAGCGAGCTGGCGGCCATCTCGTCGAAATACGCGCTTTGTTCCTGCGTTGCCGGCTGCGCGCGGAACCAGGCGGCGTGGCGTTCGCTCTGGCGCAGGCCGAAGGCGGCAAACGAGCCGCCGTTGGCGCGCAGTTCGGCCAAGACCTTCGCCGATGGCGTCGCATCCGGGTCGGCCAGTTTACGGGCTTGCGCGGCCAGGCTGTCCGCATGCTGCGTGCCGCCAAGGCGCGCGTCGAGCAAGGCCGCCACGGGCGCGATGCGCGCCAGCAACTCTTCGCCCCAGGCCTGCAGGGCGATCTCTTCGCCGTCGCGGCGCAGGGTCAATCCAGGCTTGCGGCCTTCCTTGACGGTGCGGGCGAAATTGTTCGTGTAGCAGGCGCTTTGCTCGGCCGAGATGGGACCGCTGTCGTCGAGCGCGCAGAACAGTAAAAAGGCGTCGAGGAAGCGGCCCGTTTCCAGGCTGATGCCGACCGGTTCGAACGGGTCGACATCCATGCAGCGCACTTCGATGTATTGCACGCCGCGCAGGCACAGGGCCTGGATGGGGCGCTCGCCCGTGCGGATCACGCGTTTCGGACGGATGGTCGAATAGTACTCATTTTCGATCTGCAGCACGTTGGTGGACAATTGTATCCACTCGCCATCCTTCTTTGTGCCCAGCGCCGCGTACGGCGGATACGGGTCGTTGACGGCGTGCGTGAGCGCGTTGACGTAATCATCGAGGCTGTTCTCGTGCGGGCGCAGGCCGGACTGGGCATCGTTCTGGTAGCCGAGGTCGCTCATGCGCAGGCTGGTGGCGTACGGCAGGAACAGGGTGTCGTCGGACAGGGTGTCGAGCTTGTGCGGGCGGCCGCGCAGGAAACCGCTGGACAGGGCCGGCGAAGCGCCGAACAGGTACATCAGGAGCCAGCTGTAGCGGCGGAAATTGCGGATCGTCGCCAGGTAGCTTTCCGACTGCACGTCTTTCGGCGTGGCGGTTGCGTGCGCCGGGCTGGCGCTGGTGTCCGGATTGCCGGCCAGCGCTTGCCACAGCTGCTCGTCGAGCGAGTAATTGTAGTGGATGCCGGCGATGCATTGCATGGCTTTGCCATAGCGCAAGGCCAGGCCGCGCCGGTAGACGTGCTTGAGCATGCCCATGTTCGACGTGCCGTAGTTGGCGATTTCGATATCCGCTTCGGGCGGCAGCTGGCACGGCATCGACTGGCTCCACAGCAACTCGTCGCCGAGGCGGCTGTAGGCGTGGCGGTGCACGATATCCAGCTTGCTTAATGTCGTGGCGATGTCGGTTTCGGCCGGGGTGATGAATTCGAGCAGCGCTTCGGCGTAATCGGTGGTGATTTCAGGGTGCGTCAGCGCCGAGCCCAGGGCGGCGGGATGGGGCGTGGAAGCCAGATGGCCGGCATGGTCGACGCGCAGGGTTTCACGCTCGATGCCGCGCAAGCCGCCCAGCAGCGCGCGGTTGGCATCTTCGGTCAGCAATGCCAGGCGGCGAGTCAACAGGTTGGGCAATTTGAGCTTCCTTTCTTGTGCAGCATATAAATAATTTGTGCTGAGATTAACCGAATTTTGGCAAATGCGTCGGCGCCGGCCCAAAAAACGCCGCGTCGCCAGCGTCCGCCCCGGGGAACAGGGACGGCGCTTCGGTCAGGAATTCGCTTGATATTTTAACAAACTGCGGGGGATCTGGCGCGCCGCCGGATCAAGCTTTGCGCAGCGAATGGCGGTCAGCCGTGGCGGGCGCCGCTGACCCGTTCGATGCCGGCCAGGTCGCGCCAGCTTTGTACCTTGTTGTAGCCGGCAGCGGCCAGCAAGCCGCGCACGGATGTCGCCTGGTCGTAGCCATGTTCCATCAGCAGCCATGCGCCTGACGCCAGGTGGCGCGCGGCGCCGGAGACGATGGTGCGCAGGGCCGACAGGCCATCCGCGTGGTCGGTCAGCGCGCCGGCCGGCTCGAAGCGCAGATCGCCTTCGGCCAGGTGGCGGTCGCCGCTGGCGATGTAGGGGGGATTCGAGACGATCAGGTCGAACTTTTCCGTGCCCAGCGCTTCGAACCAGTCGCTGGCCATGAAGGTGATGTTGACGCCGTTGGCGCTGGCGTTGCGGCGCGCCACGGCCAGCGCCGTGCTGCTCACATCGAGTGCCGTGACGACGGCGTCGGGCCGCGTGTGCGCCAGCGCGACGGCGATGGCGCCGCTGCCCGTGCCCATGTCGAGCACCCGTCCGCCGGGCGGCAGGCGTTCGAGCGCCAGCTCCACCAGCACTTCCGTGTCGGGGCGGGGAATCAGCACGGCGTCGTTCACTTCGAACGGCAAGCCGAAGAATTCGCGCTGGCCGACGATGTAGGCGATCGGCTCGCCCTGCAGGCGGCGCGCCAGCAAGGCTGACAAACGCGCCGCTTCGTCGGAAGTGAGGACTCGCTCCGATTGCGTGATCAGGCTCACGCGCGACAGGCCCAGCGCGTGGCCCAGCAGGATGCGGTTGTCGAGCGGATCGAGCAGAGGACGGATTTGCAGGGCGCCGACAGTGCTGCCGGCGGGGATCAGTGTTTCTGGCATAGTGCTTTCAATTATTTCTGACGGCGCAGCAAGGTCCACAGCAAGGTGAGGGCGAAGATGGCGAACCAGATGAACGCCCATTGCGGGATCGACAAGCCGAAAAACGGCTCGCCCGCGTTTTCGCAGGCGCCGTACGATTCAAACATGAAGGGCATGAGTTCGGCTGTGAAGACCTTGTTCAGCGCCGTTTCCACCGGGTCGATGCCGCACGAAAAGCCGGGGTTGGCCAGCACGTACAGGTGCTTGGCGCCCACGCCCAGGCCGCCCAGGGCCGCCAGCACGCCGACGCCCGCGCCGATCTTTGGCCGGTTGGCCGCCGCGCCGGCCAGGCAGGCGATGCCGATGGCGAGGAACAGGTAGCGCTGGATCACGCACAGCGGGCACGGCGCCATGTTCATGGCATGCTGCAAATACATGGCTACGCCCAGCATCAGGAAACACAGGGCGGCGGTCAACAGGAGGACGGTGCGTGAATTTTTCATGGGCGACACGGTGAGGTGGATGGAATCGAGCTGGTCATTTTCGCACAAGGCCGGATTTTTATTGCTTAGCCGCTACTTAAACCCTTGATCTGGCTGGGCGCTTTAAAAAGTGTTCAGGGCAAGGCGCCGCGCCGCAGGCAGTACGAAGGTACGGCCAGGCGATGCAACGCCGCCATGGACGCTTTTTAATCGCCCAGCGCTGCTAAAAGTTCCGCCTGGTGTTCTGCCGCCAAGGCATTCGTCAAGTCCGTCAAATCCCCATCCATGATGAAGTCCAGCTTGTACAAGGTCAAATTGATGCGGTGGTCCGTCAGCCGGCCTTGGGGGAAATTATACGTGCGGATGCGTTCGCTGCGGTCGCCCGAGCCGATCAGGCTCTTGCGGGTGGCCGCTTCCTTCGACTGCTGTTCGCGCAACTGCACGTCCTTGATGCGCGCGGCCAGCACTTTCATCGCCTGCGCCTTGTTCTTGTGCTGGCTGCGGTCATCCTGGCATTCCACGACGATGCCGGTCGGCAAGTGGGTGATGCGCACGGCGGAATCCGTCTTGTTGATGTGCTGTCCGCCCGCGCCCGAGGCGCGGTAGGTGTCGATGCGCAGGTCGGCCGGGTTGATGTTGACGTCTTCCACTTCATCCGCTTCCGGCATCACGGCCACCGTGCAGGCCGACGTGTGGATGCGGCCCTGCGTTTCCGTGGCGGGCACGCGCTGCACGCGGTGGCCGCCCGACTCGAATTTCAGCTTCGAATACGCGCCATTGCCGACGATACGCACGATCACTTCGCGGTAGCCGCCCAGGTCGGAGTCGGACGAGGACACGAGCTCCACCTGCCAGCGGTTGCGCTCGGCAAAGCGCGTGTACATGCGCAATAAATCGCCGGCGAACAGGGCGGACTCGTCGCCGCCCGTGCCGGCGCGAATTTCCAGGAAGATATTGCGCTCGTCGTTGACGTCCTTCGGCAGCAGCATGGTTTGCAATTCGCGTTCCAGCCGCGCCATGGTGGTCTTGGCCGCCTCAATTTCTTCCTGGGCAAATTCCTTCATGTCGGGATCGCCCAGCATCTCTTGCGCTGTCGCAATATCGTTGCCCGCTTCCTGGTAGGAGTGATACAGGGCCACCAGCGGGCCCAGTTCGGCGTGCTCGCGCGTCATCTTGCGGTAGCTGTCCATGTTCGACGTGGCGTCCGGATGCATCAGCAGTTCGTCGAGTTCGACCAGGCGGTTCGCCAGTTGATCGAGTTTGGCCAGCATGGATGGTTTCATAGCGATTCGCGGTAAAAGGGTGTAGGGATGATACGGGCCCGGCAGGCGGGCAGGGGCGGCCGCGCGGGCGGCCAGCGGGGCTGCGCTAACGGCGGGGGCGGAACAGTTTCGGCAGCAGGGTGACCAGCTGCTTGCGCTCGTCGCCTTGCGCGTGGTGCAGCGCTTGCTGCGGGCCGTGCAGGAACTTGGCCGTCAAGCCTTTCGACAGCGCTTCCAGGACGGCGTCGATGTCGGCGCCCTTGGCCAGCATCTTGCGCGCCCGTTCCACTTCCATCAGGCGCAAGGATTCGCTGTTTTCATGCAAATGCTGGATGACGGGCACCATGGCGCGGTCGTCGACCCAGCTCATGAACGATTGCACGCGCGTCTCGATGATGGCTTCGGCTTGCGCCACGGCCGCCTGCCGGCTTTCCAGGCCCGTCTGCACGACCTTGCCCAGGTCGTCGACCGTGTACAGGAAGACGTCGTTCAAACGACCCACTTCGGCCTCGATGTCGCGCGGCACGGCCAGGTCGACCATGAACATGGGCTTGTGGCGCCGCGCCTTGATGGCGCGCTCGACCAGGCCCAGGCCCAGCAGCGGCAACGATGACGCCGTGCACGAGATGACGATGTCGAACTGGTGCAATTGCTCCGGCAAATCGGCAAGGCGGATGGCCTTGCCGTTGAAGCGGTGCGCGAGTTCCTCGCCCCGCTCCATGGTGCGGTTGGCAATCGTGATGCTTTTTGGATTTTGTGCGGCAAAGTGCGTGGCGCACAGTTCGATCATTTCGCCGGCACCGATGAACAGCACATTCTGTTCGGCGATCTTGTCGAAGATGCGTTGCGACAGGCGCACGGCGGCGGCTGCCATGGAGACGCTGTGGGCGCCGATTTCCGTGCTGCTGCGCACTTCCTTGGCGACGGAAAAGCTGCGCTGGAACAACTGGTGCAGATACGTGCCCAGGCCGCCCGCCTCGTCGGCCGTGCGGATGGCGTCCTTGATCTGGCCCAGGATCTGCGTTTCGCCCAGCACCATCGAATCGAGCCCGGAGGCGACGCGGAAGGTGTGGCGCACGGCATCGTGCTGCGGCAACATATATAAGTGGGGGCGCAGCTCGCTGTAGTTGAGCTTGTGATAATCGGCCAGGAAATGCGCGCCCGCGTCGAGCGGATTGGGCACGTGGCTGGCCGCATACAGCTCGGTGCGGTTGCAGGTCGACAGGATGGCCGCTTCGTCGTTGTCGCGCAGATCGATGCGCTGGAACCAGGTGCGCGCCGCCATCACCGCCTGGCCCAAGTGCTCAGGCGCAAACGCCAGCTGTTCGCGGAGCGACACTGGGGCGGTGGTATGGTTGAGGCCTACGGCGAGCAGTTGCATTTCGGGGCTGTTGGGATGACTTATGCGGACATTATAACGCTTTGTGCCCGTGCTTTGAGCAGGTCAGCCGTTTGCCGCCGTTCAGCCGCCCAGTTTTTCCAGGCGATAACCGTAACTGTAGACGGGTACCAGCCTGTAGCCGTGTTCCGGTTTCAGCTGCAGCTTGTTGCGCACGCGCGAGACGTGGGTATCCATGGTGCGCGAAGGCAGGGCCGTGTCGCGCTGCCACACGGCTTCGTGGATGTAGGCGCGCGACAGGGGACGGCCCAGGTTGCGGAAAAACAGCAGCGCCAGGGCGAATTCCTTGTGCGTCACGTCGAGTACTTCGCCATCCTTCAGCAGGCGGCCGGGGCGGGTTTCAAACGTGTAATGACCGAATTGCAAGGTTTCGGCGCCATTCTGGGCCGGATACGCCACGCGCAGCAGCGCCTGGGTGCGCAAGGTCAGCTCGCTGCGCCGCAGGGGCTTGATCATGTAGTCGTCGGCGCCCGCCGTCATGCCGGCCACCACATCGTCTTCGCCGGAACTGTTGGTCATAAACAACACGGGCGCCTTGGGCGCCAGTTTTTCCCGGGCACGGCGCAAGACTTCCGCACCGTCCAGATCGCTCACATGCCAGTCGAGGATGAGCATGTCGCAACTGTCCTTGCGCAGTTGCCCCAGCATTTCCTTGCCACTCTGAAACTCGTGGCAAGCGTGGCCGGCGGCGGTGAGCACCTGGCAGATCAGTTCTGCCTGGCTATGGTCGCTATCGAGTACGGCAATTCGCATAATGGGCTGGAGTGTGTAGCAACAAACAGACGGTCCGCTCTGCTTATCGTAATGTTAAGGAATGCTCAAGTGAAATATAACAGAGATTGCAACTGTGTCCAGTGAAATCGGCAGCGCAGGCCTTTACGTTACACTTGTTCATCTACCCCCTACCAGCGGAGAAACGGCCATGCCAGACAAGAGCACCACCGATTGGACCCTGATACCGGCCAGTCATGCGGAAATCGAGCAAGTGCGCGAACGTTGCCGGCGCCTGGTGCAGCGGCGTGCCATGATGTCGGCGGGCGCCTCGGCCATCCCCATTCCCGGCATTGACCTGATGTCGGATGTCGGCCTGTTTTCCATGCTGATCAACGATATCAACCACGAATTCGGCCTCACGCCCGAGCAGATCGAGCGCCTCAACCCGCAGTTCAAGATGATGGCCTACCGCGCGGCGGTGGGCATGGGCGGCATGCTGGTGGGAAAGCTGGTGTCGCGCGAACTGATCCTCCAGCTGCTCAAGCGCAGTGGCGTCAAGATTGCCACCAAGCAGGTGGCGCGCTTCGTGCCGTTTGCCGGCCAGGCGGTGGCGGCAGCCATCGGCTACGCCGTGTTCCGCCAGATCGGCAACCAGCACGTGAACGCCTGCGCCGCGGTGGCGCAGGAATTGCTCACGGTCAGGCCGGATTAAAAATCAGGCGTCCGGCAGCACCACGTTGACGTCGAGGACTTCCAGGTTGCCCTGGCGGTCCAGCGAAATCTTGATGTCGTCGGCATTGACCTTGGTGTACTTGGAAATGACGGCGATCAATTCCTTGTGCAGGGCGGGCAGGAAGTCCGGACCATCGCGTCCGCTGCGTTCGCGGGCGATGATGATCTGCAGGCGTTCCTTGGCCGCGGTGGCCGTCTTCGGCTTGGGGGGGAACAGGAAAGAAAGCAAGGCCATATCACTTCGCCCCAAAAATGCGCTGGAGTAATCCAGGCTTTTCATAGTTGGTAAAGCGCAACTCGACATCTTCGCCGAGGAAACGCGAGACCACGTCTTCATAGGCTTGCGCCACGTCCGTGCCCGTGAAATGGATGGCCGGGTTGCCCTGGTTCGAGGCGGCCAGCACTTGTTCCGATTCCGGAATGATGCCCACCAGCGGGATGCGCAGGATTTCCTGCACGTCCTGGTAGGACAGCATTTCATCCGATTCCACGCGTTTCGGCGAGTAGCGGGTAATCAGCAAGTGTTCCTTGACGGGCTCGCCGCCCGTCTGCGCGCGGCGCGACTTGGCTTGCAGGATGCCCAGGATGCGGTCCGAATCGCGCACCGACGACACTTCAGGGTTGGTGACGATGATGGCTTCGTCGGCAAACGTCAGCGCCATCAGCGCGCCATGCTCGATGCCGGCCGGCGAATCGCAGATGATGAATTCGAAGCCCATGTTGATCAGGTCGTTCAACACGCGTTCCACGCCTTCTTCCGACAAGGCATCCTTGTCGCGCGTTTGCGAGGCTGGCAGGATGAACAGGTTGTCGCAGTGCTTGTCCTTGATCAAGGCCTGGTTCAGGGTTGCTTCCTTGTTGATCACATTGATCAGGTCGTAGACGACGCGGCGCTCGCAACCCATGATCAGGTCGAGGTTACGCAGGCCCACGTCGAAGTCGAGCACGGCTGTCTTGTGGCCGCGCATGGCCAGGCCAGTGGAAAAACTGGCGCTAGAGGTCGTCTTGCCGACACCGCCCTTGCCGGACGTCACAACAATAATTCTTGCCACAAATAATCCTTTTCAGATATCTCTTGAATTGTGCAGCTTAAGAGCGGTTCACGGGAGTGACCGGATTGACAGAGTGTATATCGATTCTGTCTCCAGCCAAACGAATTTGCGCGGGTCCGCGCGCCATTTCTGCGGGGAAACCATCCTCGAACGTGCGGTACACGCCGGCGATCGAGACCAGTTCCGGTTCCATGGCCAGCGCGAAGATGCGCGCCTGGGCATTGCCCGAGGCGCCGGCCAGCGCGCGACCGTACAGCGAGGAATATACGTGGATGCTGCCGTCGGCGATGATTTCGGCGCCATTGTTGACGACGGCGGTGATGATCAGGTCGCAGCCGCGCGCATAGATGCGCTGGCCGGCGCGCACGGGCGTGTCGATCACCATCACCTGTGCGTCGGCGCCCGACTGGGCGGCGGCAGTGGGCGTATCCTTGGGACCATCCTTGGGCGGCGCATCGTCGCGCGTCTTGCCGCTGTCGAGGCTCAAGCCTTGCGCCAGGATGGCGTCATGCATGTCGGCCGGCGCATTGCGTACGGCCACGGCATTCAAACGGTATTTTTTCAGCAAGGCCACGAGGGCGGCCCAGTCGATGGGCACGCTGCCGGGCGGCAAGGCCGCCACGTCCAGCACGGCCAGGTCGTCCTCGAAAAAGTCCGCCACGCCTCCCGTCATGTCGCGCAAGGCGGCATCGAGTGCCTGCGTATCGGCGCTATGCAGAATGGCGGAGACGGCAACGACGGTGGAAATCTTGATTTCGATAGGCTTCTGCGACGGGCTTTTGGACATAAACATTTATCAAAGTGAAACTGCGGCAGGCCAGATGTTCCGTACGGCAACAATGGGAGCAGTAAATTTCTTGCATTCTACTGCAAAAAAATCAGCATCAGGGGCCTGGAGTGTGCTATTCCGCAGGGCAACACCTACTTCATGTCAAAAAAAACGGACGGCGCCCCGGAAAACCGGTGCGCCGTCCCGAAAGCAGCCCAACATGCGCCCTGACGGCGCTGTTCCTGGCTCAAGCCGCGCGCATCTGGCGCGCCGCCGCCACCATGTTTTGCAAGGCCGCCTCCGTTTCCGTCCAGCCCCGCGTTTTCAGGCCGCAGTCCGGGTTGACCCATAAATGAGCCGGGGGAATGACGGCGCAGGCCTTTTGCAGCAATTTCACCATGTCGACGGTCGTGGGGATGCGCGGCGAGTGGATGTCGTACACGCCGGGGCCGATTTCGTTCGGATACTGGAACTGGCCAAAGCCCGCCAGCAGCGCCATGTCGGAGCGGCTCGTCTCTATCGTGATGACGTCGGCGTCCATGGCGGCGATCTGCGGCAGGATGTCGTTGAACTGCGCATAGCACATGTGGGTGTGGATTTGCGTCGTGTCGCTGACGACGGAGGCGGCGATGCGGAAGGCGCGCGTGGCCCAGTCCAGGTAGGCGTCCCACTGGCCGCGGCGCAGCGGCAAGCCTTCGCGCAGGGCCGGCTCGTCGATCTGGATGATGCCGATGCCGGCCCCTTCCAGGTCGGCTACCTCGTCGCGCATGGCCAGGGCGATCTGCAGCGCCGTGGCGGCGCGCGGCTGGTCGTCGCGCACGAACGACCATTGCAGGATCGTCACCGGGCCCGTCAGCATGCCCTTCACCGGTTTATTGGTCAGGCTTTGCGCGTGCACCGTCCATTCGACGGTCATGGCGGTGGGGCGCTGCACGTCGCCGTAGATGACGGGCGGCTTGACGCAGCGCGAGCCGTACGATTGCACCCAGCCGTGGCGCGTGAAGACAAAGCCGTCCAATTGCTCGCCGAAGTATTCGACCATGTCGTTGCGTTCCGCTTCGCCATGCACGAGCACGTCCAGGCCCAGCGCTTCCTGGCGCCCCACGGCGTGGGCGATTTCGGCGCGCATCTGCCGTTCATACTCGGCGTTCGCCAGTTCACCCCGCTTATGGCTGGCGCGGGCGGCGCGGATGGCCGGCGTCTGCGGGAAGGAGCCGATGGTCGTCGTGGGGAAATCGGGCAGGCGCAGGCGCGCGCGCTGCATGGCCTGGCGCTGCGGGAAGCTGGAATCGCGGCGGTCCACGGTGGGAGACAACGCTTGCACGCGCTGCGCCACTTGCGGGCGGTGTACGCGGGGACTGGCGTGCCGCCCGGCGATGGCCAGGCGAGACATTGCCAGCGCGCCGTCATCGGGATGGCCCGCCAGCGCGTCCTTCAGCAGCGCCAGTTCCGCCAGTTTTTCCGTGGCGAACGCCAGCCAGCTCCGGATGTCGCTGTCGAGCTCCGTTTCCGCTTCCAGGCTGAACGGCACGTGCAGCAGCGAGCACGACGGCGCCAGCCACAGGTGGTCGTTGCGTTTGGCCGCCAGCGGCTGCAGCACGGCCAGGGCCGCGTCGAGGTCGGTGCGCCAGATATTGCGCCCGTCGACGATGCCAATCGACAAGACTTTATGCGCGGGCAGCCAGTCCGTCACGCTGATCAATTCATGCGGCGCGCGGATGCCGTCCACATGCAGGCCGGCCACGGGCAGGCGGCACGTCAGGCTCAGGTTTTCTTCCAGCGGCGAGAAATACGTGGCCAGCAGGATATTCACGCCCACCTGGTTCAGCTGCCAGTACGTGCTCTCAAAAGCGCTGCGCCAGGCGTTGGGCAAGTCCAGGCCCAGGATCGGCTCGTCGAGCTGCACCCAGGTGACGCCTTGCTGTTTCAGGCGGTCGAGCAGGGCGCCGTAGACGGGCAGCAATTGTTCCAGCAGGGCCAGGCGATCGAAGCCTGGCGTCTTTTCCTTGCCCAGCCACAGGAAGGTGAGGGGGCCGATCAGGGCCGCCTTGACCGGGTGGCCCAGCGCCTGCGCCTCGGCCACCTCCGCCAGCAGGCGCTCGCAAGCGAGCGAAAAGCGGGTGTGCGGCGACAGTTCGGGCACCAGATAATGGTAATTGGTGTCAAACCACTTGGTCATTTCCAGCGCGGCAGTGCCTGCGGCGTGTGCATGGTGCGCGTGGCCGCAGCCGGCATGGGCGGCGTGCGTGTCTGCGCCGCGCGCCATGGTGAAATAGCGCGCCAGCGGCGATTGCTCTGGCGCAAACTGGAAACGGGCCGGTTCGCAGCCCAGCAGCTGGATATGGCTGGCCACCTGGTCGTAAAAGGCGAAGTCGCCCACGGTGACGTAATCGAGGCCGGCGTCGCGCTGCTGGGCCCAGTGGCGCGCGCGCAGTTGCCGGCCCGTCGCTTCCAGGGCCGCCTCGGACAACTCGCCACGCCAGTGGCTTTCCAGCGCCAGTTTCAGTTCGCGCGCGGCGCCGATACGGGGAAAGCCAAGGACGTGGGTACGAATGGTCATGATGTCATCGAGATTTAATGTGAATGCGCTAGAGTGTGCGGCAACTTGGTCTATAATCAAAACGAAACATTTTGCCGAATAACATGAAAATAATTCACGTACAGACTTCATTTTCCCGATGCTAGAAATCCGCCACCTGCGCACCCTGAGTGCCCTGCGTTCGTCCGGCAGCCTGGTGCGCGCCGCGCAGCTGCTCAACCTGACCCAGTCGGCCCTGTCGCACCAGATCCGCCTGCTCGAAGAGCGCTACAAGGCGCCTCTGTTCGAGCGCAAGTCGATGCCGATCGCGTTTACGGCCACGGGCAGCCGGCTGCTGGCCCTGGCCGACAAGCTGTTGCCCGAGATCGAGCTGGCCGAGCGCGACGTGGCGCGCCTGTCGCAGGGCGACAAGGGCCAGTTGCGCGTGGCGCTCGAATGCCATACCTGCTTCGACTGGCTCATGCCGGTGATGGATGCCTTCCGCCAGCGCTGGCCGGAAGTGGAGATCGATCTGGTCTCCGGCTTTCACAGCGAGCCGGCGGACTTGCTGCGCTCGGGCGAGGCGGATCTCGTGATCGGCTCGCCGTACGGCCCCGACTTCACCGTGTTTCCCCTGTTCCGCTTTGAAATGCTGGTGGTGATGGCGCAAAAGCACCGGCTGCAGGCGCAGCGCCGGCTGGCGGCGGCCGACTTCACGGGCGAAACATTAATTACCTATCCGGTGCCGGAAGAGCGCATCGACCTGATCCGCGAAGTGCTGCGGCCGGCCGGCATCGCGTTTGAACGCCGCACGGCCGAATTGACTGTGGCCGTGCTGCAATTGGTGGCGAGCCGGCGCGGCATTGCCGCCTTGCCGAACTGGGCCATCAAGAATTACGTCGATTACGATTACGTCGTGGCGCGCCCGGTGGGCGAACACGGCTTGTGGAGCGATTTATACGTGTCCGTGCCAGATCACCTGCAGGACAAGGCGTACGTGCGCGATTTCGTCAGCGTGATACGCGAGCAGTGCGCGGCCTCGCTCGACGGTATCAAATTGTTGTCCTGACCAGCGTTGGGTTGGAAACAAACCAACAGCAAAGCTTGATAAATATCAAGGTTCAGCAATGAACCACCGCTTACAGTTGAGCACTGTGCGGCGCAACATGGCGCTGCCTACTCTTTGGGGAGGAACACGATGTTTTCATTTTCCGAACAATGGGCACGGGCCGGCAAGGCCGTGGTGGAAGCACAACTGATCAGCGCGCAAGCGTATGCCCAGGCCGCTGTCGACAGCGGCGCCAGCGTGCTGGAATTGCAGCTCGATGCGGCCCGCACGGCGCTGGCGGCCGCTACGGTGGCGGGCAATCAGCTGCTGTCCGCGAAGGACCCGCAAGCGCTGCTGGAACTGTCGCGCACGCAGTCGCAACTGGCCATCGAACGCATCGGTGCATATAGCCGCCAGGCAAAGGATGTTGCTCAAGAAACCCAGGAGAAATTCGACACTGTGACAAAGGGTGAGTTTGCTGCGTCGCGTCAAAAATTTGGCGAGCTGTTGCAGGTGGTAAAGCAAACGCCCGTACCCCTGATTATTCCCTTCAATAATTTTCTAAAAACCACTTTCGGCGGCGCCGATGAAGGGTATGATAAAAATAAAAACACGCGTCCTGCTCGCCAGGCGTAAGCGCGTTGCGGCCCGGCAGCGGCTATCCGCCGCGCCAGGCCGCCCGCCGCCACCGCAGGCAGGCTGTCATCGCCGCCGCCTGCGGTGCGGCGCTGGAACTGCGGCGTATGCCGCGCTAGAATGAAACACAGCTTGCTGTGTCTTCCCGGATTCACAGGATTCCAATGGGATTCTATTAGCACCTTGACCTTGGCCCTCGTGGCCAGCATATCGGAGAAATAAATGGATGATGTCGTAATCGTGGCCGCCGGCCGTACCGCAGTCGGCAAATTCGGTGGCAGTCTGGCCAAGATTCCTGCGTCCGAACTGGGCGCGCATGTAATCAAGGGCTTGCTGGCACAAACCGGCATCGACCCGAACCTGATCGGCGAAGCGATCCTGGGCCAGGTGCTGACGGCTGCCGTCGGCCAGAACGCCGCGCGCCAGGCCGTCATCAAGGCCGGCTTGCCGAGCAGCATCCCGGCATTCACCATCAACAAGGTATGCGGCAGCGGCCTGAAGGCCACGCACCTGGCGGCGCAGGCGATCAAGTGCGGCGACGCCAACATCATCATCGCCGGCGGCCAGGAAAACATGAGCGCTTCGCCGCACGCGATGAACGGCTCGCGCGACGGTTTCCGCATGGGCGACTTCAAGATGATCGACACCATGATCGTCGACGGCCTGTGGGACGTGTACAACCAGTACCACATGGGCATCACGGCGGAGAACGTCGCCAAGAAATACGAAGTGACGCGCGCCGAGCAGGATGAATTCGCGCTGCAGTCGCAACTGAAGGCGGAAGCGGCGCAAAAGGCGGGCAAGTTCAAGGATGAAATCCTGCCGCTGGAAATCGCCAACAAAAAAGGCACGGTCGTCTTCGACAGCGACGAATACATCAAGCCCAGCTCGACCCTGGAATCGCTGGCCGGCCTGCGCCCCGCGTTCGCCAAGGACGGCACCGTCACGGCCGGCAACGCTTCCGGCCTGAACGACGGCGCCGCCGCCGTCATCATGATGTCCGCTTCGCAAGCGAAGGAACTGGGCTTGAAGCCGCTGGCACGCATCAAGGCCTACGCCTCGTCGGGCCTGGACCCGGCCGTCATGGGCATGGGCCCCGTCTCCGCATCGCGTCTGTGCCTGAAAAAAGCGGGCTGGACGCATGAAGAACTGGATTTGATGGAAATCAATGAAGCGTTTGCCGCGCAAGCGATTGCCGTCAACAAGGAAATGGGCTGGGATACCAGCAAGATCAACGTGAACGGCGGCGCGATCGCCATCGGCCACCCGATCGGCGCCTCGGGCGCGCGCATCCTGGTTACCCTGATCCACGAAATGATACGCCGCGACGCCAAGAAAGGCCTGGCAGCGCTGTGCATCGGCGGCGGCATGGGCGTCGCCCTGGCCATCGAGCGGGATTAATCGCTGGCGCCGAACCCAAGCTACTGCGCGGCGCGCTTTGCGGCCTGCGATGCTCACCGTGTTGAAACACGGTTGCGCTTCTTAGCCACAAATCATCGCCGCTCGCTACGCTTGGGGACGGTGCGGTACGCCGCCGTCACTCGGCGGACGTGGATAGCTTTCATTAAATAATTAACTTTTTAGCAACAGAACGACACTGAGGGGATGAAAATGGCAAGAGTTGCATTGGTAACTGGTGGCATGGGCGGTCTGGGCGAAGCGGTGTGTTTCAAGCTGGCGGCGCTCGGCTATCGCGTGGTGACCACATATTCCCCAGGCAATCCGAAGGTCGCGGAATGGCTGGCGACGACGAAGGACATGGGCTACGACTTCAAGGCGTATCCGTGCGACGTGGCCGACTACGATTCGGCGGCTGCCTGCGTGGCGGCCGTGGAAGCGGAAATCGGTCCTGTCGACGTGCTGGTGAATAACGCCGGCATCACGCGCGACATGACGTTCAAGAAGATGGACAAGCCGAACTGGGATGCCGTGATGGGCACCAACCTCGATTCCGTCTTCAACATGACCAAGCCCGTTTGCGACGGCATGGTGGAACGCGGCTGGGGCCGCATCATCAATATCTCGTCCGTGAATGGCCAGAAGGGCGCCTTCGGCCAGACCAACTATTCGGCCGCGAAAGCCGGCATGCACGGTTTCACCAAGTCGCTGGCGCTGGAAGTGGCGCGCAAGAACGTCACCGTCAACACCATCTCGCCAGGCTACATCGGCACCAAGATGGTCATGGCGATTCCGCAGGAAGTGCTCGACAGCAAAATCATCCCGCAAATTCCGATGGCGCGCCTGGGCAAGCCGGAAGAAGTGGCCGGCCTGGTGGCCTACCTGGCTTCCGATGAAGCGGCCTTCGTCACGGGCGCCAACATCTCGATCAACGGCGGCCAGCACATGTCGTAATCGTTGTTGAGGTAAAACAAAAAGACAGCTGCGGCTGTCTTTTTTTTTGCTTGCAAGCAAAACAAGGGAGTCGCCGGATTTGCCTTAAAATCAGTATTTCTCCACTGCATCATCTCCATGACCTTAGTTCCCGCCTTGCGCCGCGCCAGCGTGGCCGCCATTCTTTTCCTGGGCGCCAGCGCGGCCCAGGCCGCTGTCTCGTTTCACGTGAGCGTCACCACCGAGCGAGAGAATCTCCCCGGCGTGAAAAGCCGCTTGCCCGCGCAAGAAGTGGTGGAAAACGATGTGGTGCTGGGCCAGCAGTACATCAGCGTCAGCGATGGCAAGACGCTGTCCGTGCTCGATTTTTCCACGCGCCGGCGCTATGTTATCGACAAGGCGGCGGGCACTTACGAGCAATATTCGCTGTTCGATGTTGTCGCGCTGCGTCAGAGCGAGATGCGCCACCGGCTGGGCATTGCCGATGTGCTGACGCTTGCCAAGCGGGCCGATCATGTCACGCCCCAGGCCTACGAGGAGCAGGCGCTGTCGGTCCGGGCCGGCAAGGTGCGAGGCAGGCTGGTCCCCAACATTCTCGATGGCGAGGTCCTGTGGTCGCTCGATGAACACCCCTTGCTGCGCCTGGGGCCGGCCCACAGCGCAGGCGATGGGCAGGATAGCAAGGCATTTGCCCAGTTTCTGCGTTATACCTGGGGCGGCCACCCGCTGGTGCTGAAAATGTTTGCAGACAGCAGGCAGATCCCCATGCAATTCCTGCTGTACTACCGGGAGGTGGGAGGCAAGCTCACACGCCGCTTTCGTGTCAGTGGCGTGCAGGCGGATGCGCCCGCGACCTTTACGCTGCAAGGCTACCGGCCGGGCAGGGCCGGCGCCGGCGCCGGCGCCGGCGCCCCCTTGCTGGAGCGCGTGCTGGACCAGGCAACACGGCTGCAGCCATTGGCTGCCGAGGCGCATCCGGCAATGCGCGCGCAGGCGGAGCAGGCGTTTGCCGGGCAACGGCCTTTTGCTGCCTTGCTGATCATGATGGAAGACAATTACTCCACAGGCGCCACGGTGGGGAAATTATCGCCGCAGCAAAGGCTGGCCCTGGAAACCAATGAGCAGGCACAGCAATTGATACGCGCGCTGTCGGCCAGGGACGAAGATGCCATCAAGGCCGGCCTCGCCGCAATACAGGCATTGCGCGCGCAGGTCGGCAAGGATCAGCCCATGCTGACCTTGTTCGAGGCCAGCATGCGGGGCAAGGCAGGGCAATGGCCGGAGGCGATCGCGCTGTATCTGGAAGCGCTGCAAGCGCGGCCGCAGCTGGCCGGCGGCTACAAGGAGCTGGGCGATGCGCTGTATGCGCAGTTCGATACTGCCAATGCCTGGCGCAGCTGGCAGGCGGGCCGGACGCTGGTACCTACGCATCGCCTGTTTGCCAGCGTGAATCGCCGGGAACAGGAGTTACTGACGGGCTATCCCGTCTTTTTCGAGAGCGGAGCGCCGGTTCAGCCCAGCACCAGCCGTCCCGCCAGCAGCACGAACACGGCGGGCAGCACGAACTTGCCGTAAGGCGAAGGCTTGCCGCGCAGACGGCGCGCCAGACGTGCGGCCAGCACGGCGTACAGGGCGTCGAACAGCAGACCCACCAGCACCAGGACGGTGCCCAGGCGCAGGTATTGCATGCCGACCTGCTCGCTGCCGACGACGAATTGCGGCAGGAACATGCTGCAAAACAGCAGTGCCTTCGGATTGAGCAGATTCGTCAGGAAGCCGCGCACCAGGCTGGCGCGGGCGCCATGCGCCGTGGCGGGGGCGGCCGCTTCCTGTGCCGTTTTGCTCGACAGGGCCGACTGCAGCAGGCGCAGCGCCAGGTACAGCAGGTAGGCGGCGCCCGCCCATTTGACCCACTGCAAGGCTTGCGGATGCGTCACCATCAGCGCCGCCAGGCCCGCGCCCGACAGCGCCACGTGGACGGCGCGCGCGCCGGCGATGCCCACGGCCGTCACCAGCGCCGTGGCCACGCCGCGCGCGGCGCCCGTCGCCAGCACCAGCGCCATGTCGGGGCCCGGTAATAAAAAGGCGCCGGCCAGTGCCAGCAGGTACATCAGGAAGGTAGAATCGGACATGGGCCAGTGAAAAGAAAAGCGGGAGCATGCACACGGTGCGGCCTGCTCGCCGGGTCCCATTATGTTCTTGCGGCGATGAAATGTGCTTGCTTTTCCTGCCCTGCATGCCCTAGTATTCGGGTAGATTCCACTCGTATAAAAACAAAAAATAGATGAAAATTTCAGAAGTTAGCCTCGACGCCACCGATTTGCAGATACTCAGGCTGTTGCAGGATGAAGGACGGCTGTCCAACGCGCGCCTGGCCGAGCGCTTGAAGCTCAGCGAAACCCCCGTCTGGCGCCGCCTGCGCCGCCTGGAAGAGGAAGGTTTTATTACCGGCTACCAGGCTTTGCTTAACCGCAAGAAGCTGGGCATCGGCCTGGTGGCGTTCGTGCGGGTCGTGTTTGCCAACCATGGCGGCGAACAGCCGTCGCAGTTCGAGCAGGCGATCGCGACGATTCCCGAGATATTGTCGTGCCACAATGTGGCGGGTGAAGCCGATTATTTCCTGCAAGTGGTGGCGCGCGACCTGGAAGCGTATGGCGAATTCGTCTCGACCGTGCTGCGCCGCCTGCCTGGCGTGGCGGAAATCCAGTCCAGCCTGTCGATGCGCGAAATCAAGTCGTCAAACCGCCTGCCCTTGCTGCTGGCCTGAGCCGGCGGCGGCGCACTATAATTGGAACAGTTGCCAGGACTCGTGCCTGGCGCCCCGACTGCCATTCTGAGGACCGCCATGCCCGATTCTTTGTCACCCCTGTTTCCCGTCCTGTCGCCGAACCGGCACGGCATGCTGGCGGTCGATGATATCCACACCATTTATTGGGAAGAGTGCGGCAATCCCGACGGCATTCCCGTGCTGTTCCTGCACGGCGGCCCGGGAGCGGGCCTGTCGCCGCAGCACCGCCGCTTTTTTGACCCGCAGCGCTACCGCGTGATCCTGTTCGACCAGCGCGGCGCGGGCAAGTCCACGCCGCTGGGCGAATGGCGCAACAACACGACGCAGCTGCTGATCGCCGATATCGAACGCTTGCGCGCCCAGTTCGGCATCGACCAATGGCTGGTGTTTGGCGGCTCGTGGGGTTCGACCCTGGCGCTGGCGTATGGCCAGGCGCACCCCGAGGCTTGCCTCGGTTTCGTGCTGCGCGGTATTTTCCTGTGCACGCAGGCGGAAATCGACTGGTTCATCGAGGGCGTGCGCTGGTTTTATCCGGAACTGTACGCGGAATTCGCCGCGCCTATTCCCGCAGAGGAACGGGGCGACTTGCTGGCGGCCTACGTGAAACGCATCCTCAGCAGCGATCCCGCCGTGTACTGGCCCGCCGCGCGCGCCTGGAGCCGCTTCGAAGGCCGCCGCGTGTACCTGATGCCGCAGCCGGAAGATGCGCCGAACGATGCGCTCGACCTGGGCGTGGGCCGGCTCGAATCGCACTACATGGCCAACCTCGGTTTCTTCGAGGAAGACCAGCTGATCCGCAACATGGCGCGCATCGCGCATTTGCCGGCCGTTATCGTGCAAGGGCGCTACGACGCCATCTGCCCGCCGCTGTCGGCCTACCGCCTGCAGCAAGCCTGGCCGGGCGCGCAGCTGGAAATGATCCCGGATGCGGGCCATGGCGCGCTCGAGCACGGCATCGCTTCGGCGCTGGTGCGCGCCACCGAGCGCTTCGTGCCGGGGCGCGGTTTCGCATGACGCCAGAGCCCGCCGGTTGGCAAAGCGGCCAGCCGGCGTGCGCCACCTGCTACACTATGGCCTGTGCTGGCGCCACGGTCGGGCGCCGGTGTGAACCCACGACTTTTTATCCATGAACATACAGATCGGCGACATCGGCCATATCATCCAGCTGGCGATTGCGCCGGTTTTCCTGTTGACCGGTATCGGCACCATGCTGGTGGTGCTGACCAACCGCCTGGGCCGCATCATCGACCGCACGCGCGTGCTGGAAGACCGGCTCGACATCGGCTATAACGATTTCTATATGGATGAGCTAGATACCTTGTATCGGCGTACCCATCTGATCAATTACTCGATTTCGCTGAGCACGGCGTGCGGTTTCTTCGTCTGCGTCATCATCGCCATGCTGTTTTTGGGCGATATTCTGAACCTGACCCTGGACAAATACATCGCGGCCTTCTTTGTGCTGGCCGTGATTTGCCTGATCGGCTGTTTTATTTATTTACTGCGCGAAATTTATCTGGCCGCGACGGCCCAGCGCATCCGGCGCCATATCCGTCCGCCCCGCTAGGCGGCGCGCCGGTTTTACCCTACTATTGAAGAACGAGTCCAGCATGCACGATTACAAACGTCCCCCCACCCTGCACCGCTACGGCCAGCGCAGCGAACTCGAGCTGGCGCTGAGCCTGGGCCAGTTCCGCCTGATGCCTGCGGGCAATTGTTTGACCCTGAGCTTTTCGCAAGTGTGGGACAAGCAACTGTTCGACCTGTTCGCCCCGGCCGACGCCTGTTTGATCATCCACAATACGGAAGAATTCGGCGAACGCCTGCACCGCGCCGTGCAGCGCACCTTGCCCAGCTGGGCCGGCATCGATGGCCTGGTCGAGTATGGCCAGCGCGCCGCGCTGGGCGCCGCCTTCACCAAGACGCGCGCCGAAGCGTTTGAACAGGAATGGCTGTTCGCCTGGCGCTCGATGCAGCCGCAGGCGAGCCTGAACCCCGTCACGGTGAAGCTGGGCAGCCTGGAAAACTTCGCGGAAATCCGCGACCGCGACACGTACCTGGCGTAATGTTATCCGGATTTATCGGCGTACTGGCTGTCGATGCGGGTGAGCACGGCCGCCATCATGCGCTCGATATCGCCGCGTATCATGGTCGTGCCCAGCATGCCGGGCACGTAGAAGCCCGGCATCAGCCGGCTGGAAAAGACGATGCGCGTGCCGCCCGTCTCAGGGATGGGGTACAGATTCCAGCGCGATTCGTAATGCCGCATGTCGCCCGAGATCAGGGCGATGTCGATGGCCGTGAACGGCGTTTCCGTGGCCCGCACCACCAGGTGGATGGGGTGGTTCATGAACAGGAAGCGCGCCATGCCCTGCTGTTCGATGATGACTTCATTGCCGTTGCGCGACAGCACGCGGCAGGAACTGAGGTCGGGCACGAATTCGCTCATGCGCTCGTAGGTGGTCAGGGTCTTCCAGACGGACGCCGGCGGCGCCTGCACGCTGCCGCTGGCATCGACTTCATACATGCGCTGCCCGTCGACCTCGATGCGCTTGACGTCGACCTTCAGCTTGTCCAGGCGTGTCGCCTGTGCCAGCGCGGTCGCGGGGACGGCGCACAGCATCAGCAGGCAAAGGAAGAGTCGCGTCATGCACCTAGCCTACGGGAAACTTGCCCCCGGCACAAGCTGTACGCATCGCCGGCCCGTGCGCCGGGCGATTTAGAACTCCCGGTCTAGAGAAATACGCTGCGGCGAGCGGCAATGCTTGCTACCGTACGGCCTGCATACCACCTCTACCGGACCGATCACCATGACTGCCTATCCCCACCTGCTGGCCCCGCTCGACCTGGGTTTTACCTCTTTGCGCAACAGAGTCATCATGGGGTCCATGCATACGGGCCTGGAAGACCGCTTTTACCATTATGGCAAGCTTGCCGCGTTTTACCGCGAACGGGCGCGCGGCGGCGTGGGGCTGATCGTCACGGGCGGCATCTCGCCGAACCGGCAAGGCTGGCTGCTGCCATTTGGCGGCACCTTGAATTTCCTCGGCGACGTGCCCAACCACCGCAAGGTGACGCGCGCCGTGCACGAGGAGGGCGGCAAGATCGTCATGCAGATCCTGCATGCGGGCCGCTATGGCTATCAGCCGTTCGTCGTCTCGGCGTCGGCAAAAAAGTCGCCGATTTCGCCGTTCCGTCCCCGTCCCCTGAGCGAACGGGGTATCGAGCGCACCATCTGCGACTACGTGCGCTGCGCGCGCCTGGCGCAAAAGGCCGGCTATGACGGCATCGAAGTGATGGGCAGCGAAGGATACTTATTGAACCAGTTCCTGTGCGCGCGCACGAACCTGCGCCAGGACCGCTGGGGCGGCAGCATCGAGAACCGCATGCGCCTGCCCGTGGAGATCGTGCGCCGCATCCGCGCCGCCGTCGGCCCCAACTTCATCATCATGTACCGCCACTCGCTGCTCGACCTGGTCGAGGGCGGCAATACCTGGGACGACGTGGTGACGGTGGCCAAGGCCCTGGAACAGGCCGGCGTGACCATTCTCAATACGGGTTTCGGCTGGCATGAGGCGCGGGTGCCCACCATCGTCACCTCGGTGCCGCGCGCCGCCTTTGCTTCCGTGGCGGGCCGGCTGCGCCGCGAAGTCGGCATTCCCGTGGTGGCGTCGAACCGCATCAACATGCCGCACGAGGCGAACGCCATCCTGGAGCGGGGCGACTGCGACCTGGTGTCGATGGCGCGCCCCTTCCTGGCCGACCCCGACTTTGTCGCCAAGGCCGCTGCCGGCCGCGCGGATGAAATCAACACCTGCATCGGCTGCAACCAGGCGTGCCTCGACCACACCTTCGCCAACAAGCGCGCCAGCTGCCTGGTCAACCCGCGCGCCTGCCATGAAACGGAACTGGTCTATGCGAAAAAGGCCGTGCCGCGCCGCGTGGCCGTCGTCGGCGCGGGGCCGGCCGGCTTGTCCGCCGCCTGCGTGGCCGCCGAATGCGGGCACGCAGTGACCCTGTTCGACAGCAGCGACAGCGTGGGCGGCCAGTTCAAGGTGGCCATGCAAATTCCCGGCAAGGAAGAATTTACGGAAACCATCCGTTATTTTGCCCGCCGGCTGGCGCTGCTGGACGTCAAGCAGCGCCTGGGCGAGCGCGTGACGCGCGAGCAATTGCTGGCCGGCGGCTACGACGATGTCATCGTCGCCACCGGCATCAAGGTGCGCCTGCCGGCCATTCCCGGCATCGACCACCCGAAAGTGCTGTCGTATCTGGACGTGCTGCAAAGCAAGAAGCCCGTGGGCGCGCGCGTGGCCATCATCGGCGCGGGCGGCATCGGCTTCGACGTGGGCGAATACCTGCTGCACGACCCGGCGCACCCGCTGCCGCTGCCCGTGGCCACCTGGGCGGGCGAGTGGGGCGTGGACTTGAACGCGGCGACCGGCGGCGGCCTGGTGCCGCCCGCCGCGCCGCATCCCGTGCGGCAGATTTTCTTGTTGCAGCGCAAGACCTCGAAAGTGGGCGCGGGACTGGGCAAGACGTCGGGCTGGGTGCACCGGGCGGCGCTGGCGAGAAACGGCGTGGCCATGCTGGCCGGCGTGAGCTACGACAAGATTGACGGGCAGGGCTTGCACATCACCGTGGGCGGCGAGCAGCGCCTGCTGGCGGTGGACAACGTGGTCATCTGCGCGGGCCAGGACAGCTTGACGGAACTCATGCCGGAAATGGGCAAGGATGGCAAGCCGCTGGCGGCGGGCGGCCCGCGCTTCCATAAAATCGGCGGCGCCGCGCTGGCGGCGGAGCTCGACGCCAAGCGGGCGATACGGGAAGGCGCGGAGCTGGCCGCCAGCCTGTAAAAAGAAAGCCTGCCGGCGGAGGAGCGGGCAGGCTTGCTGGACGGAAAGGGCGCCGGCTTAATGCCCGCCATGCCCCTTCTTCGCCGCATCAAAACTCTGCAGCACGTGTTCGGCCATGCCGTTCGCCAGCTCGTGTTCGCCGATGAACACCTTGCCCGCGTTTTCCGCGCGCAACAATTCCGCCTCTTCCTCGCTGTGCGTGCGCACCACCGTCATGATGTTCGGATTCAGCGCGCGCGCCGTCTCGATCATGGCGCGCACGTGGAAGGTGTCCGGCGTGGCGATGACGAGCATGGTGGCGTGCGTGATGTGCGCCTGGATCAGCACGGCCGGTTCGCCCGCATTGCCGGCCACGGCCGGAATGCCCTGCTTGCGCAGCTGGTCGACGATTTCGCGGTTCTCCTCGGCCACGACAAAGTGGATGCCCCGTTCCATCAGGGCGGCGGCGATGCGCCGGCCCACGCGGCCATAGCCGACCAGGACGATCTGGCCCGACAGTTTTTCCTGCGGCACCGTCATCGGCAGCTCGGCCAGCGGGTCCGTCGTGCGTTCGAACTTGCGCGCGAAATCGCTGTTGCTCATCACGCGCAGCAGCGGCTTGGCCATGCTGAACACGAGCGGGTTGAGGGCGATGGACAGGATGGCGCCGGCCAGGATCAGGCTTTGGCCTTCCTGCGGCATCAGGCCCAGCGACAGGCCCAGGGCGGCCAGGATGAACGAGAATTCACCGATCTGCGCCAGGCTGGCCGAGACGATGATGGCCGTTTTCGGCGGGTAGCGCAGGGCCATCACCAGCAGGAAGGCGGCGATCGACTTGCCGAAGATAATGATGGCGCACACGGCCAGCACTTGCAGGGGCTTGTCGATGAGGATGGTCGGCTCGAACAGCATGCCGACGGAAACGAAGAACAGCACGGCGAACGCGTCGCGCAGGGGCAAGGACTCTTCCGCGGCGCGGTGGCTGAGTTCCGATTCGCGCAGCACCATGCCGGCGAAGAAGGCGCCCAGCGCGAAGGACACACCGAACAGCTTGGTCGACGCATAGGCGATGCCGACGGCGGCGGCGATCACGCACAGGGTGAACAGTTCGCGCGAGCCGGTGCGCGCCACTTGCCACAGGATCCACGGGAACAGCTTGCGGCCGACCACCAGCATGAAGACGATGAAGCCGGCCACTTGCCCCAGGGTAATGGCCAGGGTTTGCCACAGGCTGACGGCCTCGGCATCCGGTGCGACCTTGCCGCCAAGCACGCCGGCAAACGCCGGCAGCAGCACCAGCACCAGCACGGTGACGAGGTCTTCCACCACCAGCCAGCCGACGGCGATGCGGCCATTCAGAGAATCGAGGATGCCCCGTTCCTCCAGCGCGCGCAGCAGCACCACGGTACTGGCGACCGATAGGGCCAGTCCAAAGATGAGTCCGCCACCGAGGGTCCAGCCCCACCAGTGGGCCAGGCCCATGCCCATCGCCGTGGCGACGCCGATCTGCAGGATGGCGCCGGGCAGCGCGATCTTGCGCACGTCCCACAAGTCTTCGATGGAAAAGTGCAGGCCGACACCGAACATCATCAGCATTACCCCGATTTCCGCCAATTGTCCCGCTATTTCCGCATCCGCCACAAAACCGGGCGTGGCCGGTCCGATGATGATGCCGGCGGCCAGATAGCCGACCAGGGCCGGCAGTTTCAGGCGCGCGGCGATGAAGCCGAAGATGAGGCCGAACCCGAGGGCGGCGGCGATGGTGGTGATCAGGCTGATGTCATGGGGCATGCGTGTGGGGTTCCTTATGGGGACGTGCGGATGGAAAAAGATGTTGCTCAGCGACCAAGTATAAACGCATCAAAGCCCCTGCCGGAAAATTTCCTGCGGCTTTATTGCAAAAAACCTGTGCACTATCTTCGTCCAGGTGGCCACGAACGCATGTTATCCACCCGGATCTTCGCCTAATTCAAGGACTCCACCCTATGCTACCCCGTGTCTTTACACCTTGCGCACGATCACGCAGCCGATGGAATAACCGGCGCCGAACGAGCAGATGACGCCGGTGGCGCCCGCCGCCATGTCATCCTGATACTTATGGAAGGCGATGATGGAACCGGCCGACGAGGTGTTGGCGTAGGTGTCGAGGATCACGGGCGCTTCGTTGGCTTGCGCGTCGCGGCCCAGGATCAGGCGCGCGATCAGCAAATTCATGTTCAGGTTCGCCTGGTGCAGCCAGTAGCGGGAGACTTGCGCCACTTCCACGCCGGCCTTGGCCAGGGTCGTCTTGATCATCTCGGCGGCCATCGGGCACACCTCCTTGAACACCTTGCGGCCTTGCTGGCGGAACAGTTTGTCGGCCTTGCCCACGCCGGACTCGTCAAAACGGTTGAGGAAGCCGAAATTGTTGCGGATGGCGTTAGAAAAGCGCGTTTTCAGTTCCGTGCCGATGATCTCGAACTGGTGCGTAGAGACGGCCGTGTCTTTCGCTTCGACGATGATGGCGGTGCAGGCGTCGCCGAAAATGAAATGGCTGTCGCGGTCGCGCCAGTTCAGGTGGCCGCTGGTGATTTCCGGATTCAACACCAGCACGGCGCGCGCCTGGCCGCTTTGCACGGCGGCCACCGCTTGCTGGATGCCGAAGGTGGCGGACGAGCACGCCACGTTCATGTCAAAACCATAACCATCGATGCCGAGCGCATCCTGCACTTCCACGGCCATGGCCGGGTAGGCGCGCTGCATGTTGCTGCAGGCCACCAGCACCATGTCGATGTCGGCCGGCGTGCGGCCCGCGCGCGCCAGGGCGTCTTTGGCGGCGGCAACCGCCATTTCCGCCTGCAAGGACAGTTCGTCATCGCCCCGCTCCGCAATGCGCGAGACCATGCGCGCCGGGTCGAGGATGCCTTCCTTTTCCATCACGAAGCGCGACTTGATGCCGGACGCCTTTTCGATGAAGGCCACGCTCGACAGCTCCAGCGCCGTCACCGTGCCCGCGGCGATCGCACCGGCGTTGTCGGCATTGAATTTTTCCGCGTAGGCATTGAAGCAGGCGACCAGCTCTTCGTTGGAGATCGAAAATGGCGGCGTGTACAGTCCGGTACCGCTGATGACGACTTGTTTCATGGTTAAACTTTCAAATTTGGCAATCGACGTGGCGCCGATAAGTGAAGCAAATTTTACACAAACGGGCTCGACTGTAGAGAGTTTCGTGTTGCGGGGCAGGGGGAAGTGTGGCGGAAGATTGATTTTTGTCGCGTGGACGGCTGACCGGGGGGCATTGCGCCCCCCGCTGTGCTGCTGGCGCTGCTGTTTACTTTTTCTGTTCTTTCTTGACGTCGGCCTGCACCACCACCGGTTCGGCCTTGGCCAGCTGAACCGGCAAGCCCTTCAGGTGGTTCAGCGCCTGGTGCAATTGAAAATCGTCCTGGCTGCCGAATTCCAGCGGCTTGCGGGTCTTTTCCAGGGCGATGATGCGCAATTGCTCTTCCATCTCGTCGTTGACGGGCGCGGCCTTGGCGCTTTCCTTGTCGCGGTCGTTGCTCAGGTGCTTGGTCAGGTCCGCTTCGCGGATGCGCAAGCCGTTGAGGCCGTCGCCGTCCGCATTTTCATCGACCAGCAGGTCGGGCACGATGCCCTTGGCCTGGATCGAGCGGCCGTTCGGCGTGTAGTAGCGGGCCGTCGTCAGCTTGACGGCCGTGTCGGCCGTCAGCTGGCGGATGGTTTGCACGGAACCCTTGCCGAAGGTTTGCGTACCGATGATGGTGGCGCGCTTGTAGTCCTGCAGGGCACCGGCGACGATTTCCGAGGCCGAGGCCGAACCCGTGTTGACGAGCACCACCAGCGGCACTTTTTTGATGGCGGCCGGCAATTTCGCCAGGGCATCGCCTTCCGAGCGGAACGTATAGTATTCGGCGCGGCCGTAGAACACCTGCTTCGAGTCCGGCAGCTGGCCATTCGTCGAGACGATGGCCGCATCCTTCGGCAGGAAGGCGGCCGAGACGCCGATGGCGCCCTGCAGCACGCCGCCCGGATCGTTGCGCAGGTCCAGCACCATGCCCTTCAGGTGCGGGTCTTGCTGGTACAGCGCCGTGATCTGCGCGGCCATGTCGTCGACGGTCGGTTCCTGGAATTGCGACACGCGCAGCCAGGCGTAGCCCGGCTCGACCATCTTCGCCTTCACGCTCTTCTGATGGATTTCCTCGCGCGTGATGGTGAAGGCCAGCGGCTGCGGTTCATCCTTGCGGGCAATGGTCAGCGACACCTTGGTGCCCGGCTCGCCGCGCATGCGCTTGACGTTGTCGTCGAGGCTGACGCCTTTCACGGGCTGGCCGTCGAGGCGGGTAATCAGATCGCCTGCCTTGATGCCGGCGCGGTAGGCGGGCGAATCCTCGATGGGCGAGACGATCTTGATGTAGCCGTCTTCGCTCAGGCCAATTTCAATGCCCAGGCCGACGAACTTGCCTTCCGAGCCTTCGCGCAGTTCGGCGTAGGCTTTCTTGTCCAGGTAGGCGGAATGGGGGTCGAGCGAGGCCACCATGCCGGAAATGGCGTCTTCCAGCAGTTTCTTGTCTTCGACGGGTTCCACGTAATCGGACTTGATCAGGCCAAACACGTCGGCCAGCTGGCGCAGCTCTTCCAGCGGCAGGGGCGGCTCGACGTTTTTTTGCGCCATGGCGGAAAATTGCAGCGACACGGCGACGCCGGCCACCACGCCCAGGCCGATCAAGCCGGTATTTTTGAGTTTGCCCATCATTGCACCTTTGCAGCTAGCGTGTCTTGCACAAGCGCCAGTCCCCGTGGAGCGGCGCTTTGTTGAAAGTATAGACCTGAATCTCTGCCGGCGTGGGCCGGCCGTGGAAAAAGCATGCCTGGGCCCAGTCTACGCGCGAAAACGGGGCGGCCAGCTTGCCATATGTTGCGGTTTTGTATGCGATGTATGGTTAGTCTTGAGGGGAGTAAGCATTTGTAAGAGTCGAAAAAAAGCGTGTGCCGCGGCCCTATAGTGGACTCGCATTCTCGACCCGAAGTGGTTTTGCCTGCGTCTGCGGACGCAGGCTTTTTTTTATCCGCGGGTTCAAGCTCATTTAGACTGGCGCTTCTTCCTTTCCAGCAGATAAAAAAATGTTAACTGATTTGCAGGCACGTGCCGCGCTCACAGCGCTGATTGAAAAGTATCTGCAGGGGCGGGATCCTGATGCCGGCCTGCTGATCGACATCGTTCAGGATCCGTCACGGCAAGTGCCGATTCGGGGTGTGCTCGACGATATCGGACAGTTCAATCACACGCAGTTCACGCAACAGGAGCTGGCGCTGATCGACGACCTGCTGTATCTGTATGGATAAACGTGTGAATATACCTTGAGCCTGGCCGAACTGAGCGGCGATTTCCGGGGTAGTCCGGGGGCAATATTGGCCAAAGGGCATGGTCGCGTGCTACATTCCTGCAGCGCCTGGCGCGGCAGGCTATCCGCCCGAAGCTATCCGCCCGGTCTTTTTGACATGCCCCATAAGGACAATCCGTGAATCGCTATCTCTTGAGCAGTCTGACCCTGACCCTGTTGGCTGCGTTTGCCCATGCCGCCGAACCCGCATCCGCCGTTGCCGCCCCGACCGTGGCCCCAAGCGCCGCACCTGCCGCCGCCGGCGTCGTTTCCGGCATCGATGTGCAGTACATCGACCCCGCCGTGCGCGTGCAGGACGATTTCTTTACCCATTTGAATGGCAAGTGGCTGGCCACGGCCGAGATTCCTGCCGACAAGTCGAGCTGGGGTTCGTTCGCCAAGCTGCGCGATGACACCACGCCACAGTTGCGCGGCATCATCGAAGCCACGCAACAGGACAAGAACAGGAAGGCCGGTTCCGAAGCGCAGAAAATCAGCGACCTGTACGCCAGCTACATGGATGAAGCCAAGCTCGAGGCGCTGGGCACGAAGCCGCTGGCCGGCGAACTGAACCGCATTCGCTCGCTGCGCGACAAGAAGGGCGTGCCTGCCCTGATCGCCCACCTGAGCCAGACGGGCGTGGCCACGCCATACGCCGTCTACGTGGGCCAGGATGCCCGTGCTTCGACGAAATATGCGGCGTATGTGAGCCAGAGCGGCCTGGGCATGCCGGACCGCGACTACTACCTGGAAGCCAAGCAGGCGGGTGTGAAAGAAAAATACCAGGCGCATGTGGAAAAAATGCTGGCCATGGCCGGCGACAAGAACGCCGCCGCCCGCGCCAAGGCGGTCGTTGCCCTGGAAACATCGCTGGCCGAAGTGCAGTGGACCAAGGTCGAGAACCGCGACCCCGTCAAACGCTACAACAAGACCGACATCAACAAGCTGAACGACCTGACCCCGGGCTACGACCTGAAGTCGGGCCTGGCCGCCCTGGGCATCGCCAACAAGGTCGATTACGTCATCGTCAACCAGCCGAGCTACCTGGCCGGCTACGACAAGGTGCTGGCCGCGACCGACCTGGACACCCTGAAAGCGTATTTCGAATGGCAGTTGCTGCGCAGCTACGCCAGCTACCTGTCGAAAAACTTCGTCGACGAGAGCTTTGCCTTCTACGGCACGGTACTCAGCGGCGTGACGGAAAACCAGCCGCGCTGGAAGCGTGGCGTGGGCGCCGTCGAAGGCGTGCTGGGCGAAGCCGTCGGTAAACTGTATGTGGCGCAATATTTCCCGGCAGAACGCAAGGCGCACATGCAGGAACTGGTGAAAAACGTGCTGGCCGCCTACAAGGACAGCATCGACACGCTGGACTGGATGAGCCCTGAAACCAAGAAGGAAGCGCAAGCTAAGCTGGCCAAGTTCACGCCGAAGATCGCGTATCCGAACAAATGGCGCGATTACACGAAGCTGCAAATCGTGCAGGGCGACCTGGTGGGCAACATGATGCGCGCCGCCAACTTCGCTTCCGCGCGCCAGGTGGCCAAGCTCGGTAAACCGATCGACCGCGAAGAGTGGGGCATGACGCCGCAAACGGTGAACGCCTATTACAGCTCGACGATGAATGAAATCGTCTTCCCTGCCTCCATCCTGCAGCCGCCGTTTTTTGACGCCAACGCGGACGACGCCGTCAACTATGGCGCCATCGGCGCCGTCATCGGCCATGAAATCAGCCACGGCTTCGATGACAAGGGCAGCCAGTCCGATGGCGACGGCAACCTGCGCGACTGGTGGACCCCGGCAGACCGCAAGAATTTCGCCGCCAAGGCCGATGCGCTGACCAAGCAATACGACGGCTACAGCCCATTGCCTGGCTACAACGTCAACGGCGCGCTGACCCTGGGCGAAAACATCGCCGACAACTCGGGCGTGGCGATCGCCTATAAAGCCTATAAAATCTCGCTGGGCGGCAAGCCGGCGCCCGTGCTGGACGGCCTGACGGGCGACCAGCGTTTCTACATGGGCTTTGGCCAGGTGTGGCGCAGCAAGATGCGCGAAGCGCAGCAGATCGTGCAGATCAAGACCGACCCCCATTCGCCGGGCCAGTACCGCGCCAACGGCACCATGGTCAACCAGCCAGGTTTTTATGAAGCGTTTGGCGTGAAACCGGGCGACAAGATGTATGTTGCCCCGGAAAACCGCGTGATTATCTGGTAAGCGTAACAAGCTTAAGTCTGTAGTAATAAAGAGACCACTGCGCGTGGTCTCTTTTGCATTTCTGCCAAAGTTCTTTCTCCGCTTTCGGCCGGTATGCTACAGTCAAAAACCGGGCCAGAAGCCCTGGGCCTTCTGACCCTTATGTTTCCACACAATACAATATAGAGGACAACCGTGAATCGTTATTTGTTAAGTGCATTGACCCTGAGTTTGCTGGCCGGCGTGTCCGGCATGGCTGGCGCCGCTGATACGGCCAAGAAAGCCGCCGCCGCTCCCGCCACGGCCGTCGCGGCCGCTGCACTGACCTCCGGCATCGCCGTCGAATACGTCGATCCTGCCGTGCGCGCGCAGGACGACCTGTTCCAGCACCTGAATGGCAAATGGCTGGCGGAAACGGTGATTCCTGCCGACAAGTCGAGCTGGGGCAGCTTTGCCAAGCTGGCTGACGATACGCAAACGCAGCTGCGCGGCATCGTCGAAGGCGCTAGCGCCGACAAGGCCCGCGCGGCCGGTTCGAATGCCCAGAAAATCGGTGATTTCTATAACAGCTTCATGGATGAAGCCAAGCTGGAAAGCCTGGGCCTGACGCCCCTGAACGCGGAGCTGGCGAAGATCGCCGCGCTGCAGGACAAGGCGGAATTGCCGGCCGTCATCGCCCACTTCAGCAAGCTGGGCGTGACCTCGCCTTACGACTTCGGCATCCACCAGGACGCCAAGGATTCCACCAAATACGTGGCGGACATCGTGCAAAGCGGCCTGGGCCTGCCTGACCGCGACTACTACCTGGAAGCAGGCAAGGCCGATACGCGCGCCAAGTACCTGGCCCACGTGGAAAAAATGCTCAGTTTGGCCGGCGATGCGAACGCAGCCGCGAATGCGAAAGCCATCCTCGCGCTGGAAACGGAGCTGGCCAAGGCGCAATGGAGCAATGTGCAGAACCGCGATCCCGTCAAGACCTACAACAAGGTGGAACTGGCGAAACTGGCCAGCGTGGCGCCAGGCTACGACTGGGCCCGCTACCTGAAGGACACGGGCATCGCCGGCAAGGTCAATTACGTGATCGTCAGCCAGCCCAGCTACCTGAAGGGTTTTGCCGAGATCGCCAACAAGATGCCGCTGGACACGTGGAAAGCGTATTTCCAGTGGCACTTGCTGCACGCCAACGCCGGCTACCTGCCGAAAGCGTATGTCGATGAAAACTTCGCGTTTTATGGCACTACCCTGACGGGCGTGACGGAAATGCGTCCGCGCTGGAAACGCGGCGTGGGCGCCGTCGAAGGCGCGCTGGGCGAAGCCGTCGGTCAATTGTACGTGGAGCAATACTTCCCGGCCGAACGCAAGGTGCGCATGGAAGCGCTGGTGAAAAACCTGATGACGGCCTACCAGCAAAGCATCGACAAGCTCGACTGGATGAGCCCTGTCACCAAGAAACAGGCGCAAATCAAGCTGGCCAAGTTCACCACCAAGATCGGCTATCCGAACAAATGGCGCGATTACTCGGGCCTGACGGTGGCGTCGGACGATTTGATCGGCAACATCCAGCGTTCGCACTTGCTCAACTACAACCGCGAATTGAACAAGCTGGGCCAGCCTATCGACCGCGACGAGTGGGGCATGACGCCGCAGACCGTGAATGCTTATTACAACCCGGAACTGAATGAAATCGTCTTCCCGGCCGCCATTTTGCAGGCGCCGTTCTTCGACGCCAACGCGGACGACGCCGTCAACTATGGCGCCATCGGCGGCGTCATCGGCCATGAAATCAGCCACGGCTTCGACGACCAGGGCGCCCAGTACGACGGCGACGGCAACCTGCGCGACTGGTGGACCAAGGCTGACCATAAAAACTTCGCCAAGAAAACCAAGCAACTGGTGGCGCAGTACAACGGCTTCAGCCCCGTCAAGGGCCATTTCGTCAACGGCGAACTGACCCTGGGCGAGAACATCGCCGACAATTCCGGCGTGGCGATCGCGTATAAAGCGTATAAATTGTCGCTGAACGGCAAGAAAGCGCCCGTCATCGACGGTTTCACGGGCGAGCAGCGCTTTTATGCTGGCTTTGCCCAGGTCTGGCGCATGAAGATGCGCGAAGCGCAGCAACTGGTCTTGCTGAAAACGGACCCGCACTCGCCAGGCCAGTTCCGCGCCAACGGCACCATGCGCAACCAGCCCGGCTTCTATCAAGCCTTCGACGTGAAACCGGGCGACAAGATGTATCTGCCGCCAAAAGACCGCGTCATCATGTGGTAAGACGGCTGTTCAAGGCATAAGTTGCCAGCCGCCCCGCGCAAGCCGGGCGGCTTTTTTACGGCCTGATGTAACGCAAACGTCGGGCGAAAAAAAACCGCCCCTGCGGGCGGTTCCTCGATACTGGAGCTACGCTGCTTACTTGGCAGGCTCGGCTGCTGGTGCTGCGGCGCCGTCAGCGGCTGCGGCCGGCGCCGGCACTTCCGGTTCCTTGAACTTGCCGCCCGACGCATTGGCGATGTAGACGACGGCGCGCGCCACTTCCACATCGTCGAGGTCGGGATTGCCGCCCTTGGCCGGCATCGCGCGCAAGCCTTCGATCGCGTGTTTCAGGACCGTATCGTAGCCCTGGGCCAGGCGGGCCGACCAGCTGCCCGCATCGCCAAACTTCGGTGCACCGGCCACGCCGGCGCCATGGCACGCCACGCAGGTTGCCGTGTACACGGCTTCGCCGCTTTGCAGCACTTTCGGACCGCTGGCATCCTTGAAGGTAAAGCCGGCATTGGCCACCGGGCTCAAGCGCTCGGCGATGGCTTCCGGCGACTGGCTGTCCGTACCGGCGCCCGTCAGTTTTTGCGTCGTGACGAACTGCACCAGCAGGATGATGCCGATGACGGTGATGAGGAAGAAGCCAGCTACGGCGGCAAGCAATTGTTTAGGCGTTTTGATCGCTGATTGTTGTTCGTTATGTGCGTCGCTCATGATGTCCTTAGTCCAGATTTGAAACTGATGGCCGTGTAAGGTAGCATTTTTACATGCTTGGATGTAAACCTTTATGAAACCCACAATTATAGGCACAAAAATTGAGCAGTGACATGCAATTGCCAGCGATACGACAGTTTCCGTAGACGTAGGTAAAGAAAAACGGTATCCTTCGCATCACTTCAGAAATTCCCCCTACGCGGCTGTAGCTCAGTGGATAGAGTATTGGCCTCCGAAGCCAAGGGTCGTGGGTTCGATCCCCGCCAGCCGCACCAGCAAATACTAAATTTTCTAGTGTTTTCGTAGAGTTTGGGGAAAATTTTTCCGGTTTTTGGGGAAAATATAACCCCATCCCTTACACGCAACTCCATTACACAGGAGTTGCTATGAAATCCAGTACGAAAAAAGTCGAATCAAACATCTACGTTGAGACCCGCGGTAAGGCCATGCGCTTCGTCGTGGCCGTTTATCCGATCCCCAAGGACTCCGCGACGTTTTCAGACTACGCTAAAGGTCTGTTGTGGGCCCAAGAGCGCCGGGTTGAGTTCTTGAAGCAGAAGGCTGGCGTTCCCGAAGCAAAGTCTCCTCCAGCGCCTGTCTATCTGCTAAGCGCCAATTACCGTCCTGTTGGCGGGGATGCCGCAGTCGACCCGACGGCGATATCGATATCCACCATCCTCAAGTATTTTCAAGAACATGAGCTTGGTAAGCTCGGCGGCAAGGGGCCAGAAGGCTCCAGACTGAAACAGTTACAAGAATGGTTTGGGGGCTACCGTCTAGGCCAGCTCAATTCCCCTGTGGTCTCAGCTTGGCTGACGAAGCGGCGCAGCGGGCTACTCGGCTCCGGAAGAAAGCCGAATCGTTCCAAGCCTACTCAAAGCGAGCAGAGGACAGGACCGCAATCAAAAGTTGGCGCCCCGCCGCCCGAAGGTGCTAGCCTTTGTACAGTGAAAGTGCCGTTGACTAAGCACCAGCGCTACACCTTGAAAAAAAGGGCTAGAACTGTCCCCGATGCCGAAGTTTTTCCGGTGTCTACGCAGACGGTGAGGCACGAACTGATGCTCCTCCGGCGTGCAATTCAAAGCTATTTCACTAACCACCAGCTCATGTTGCCCTACGGGCCTTGGTTGAACACACTCCATATTATGAAAATGAAGCTACCTGAGCAGGCGGCGGCGCGTTCGCGTCGGTTCTCCGACGCTGAAATTCGGGCGATCACGGCTGAACTCTCATCGGACACGCAGAAGACAGCGATACATTTTGCTTTGCTGACGAGTTTGCGGTGCAGCGAGTTGGTGTCTCTACGCTGGGAGGACGTCAAGCTCCATAACCTGACAATCGTCTTGCGGGAACCCGGTCACTTGCAGGCATCGAAGACGAGTGAGCGTGAGGTACCCTTGCTCCCTCTCGCTGTTGAAGTGCTACTTCGCATTGGTGTTAAAGCACAAGGCAAAATTTTCCCACTCTCGGCAACTGGTCTTTCGCAGGCGTGGCGCCGTGCCGCCGACCGCGCTGGCATTTATGATGGACGTCTTCATGACTGTCGACGTGAGGCAATCAGCCGACTCGTCGAGACATGCGGGCTTGGTGTCGAAAAGGTCATCATGTTTTCTGGTCACTCGGATATCACGACATTGCAGAAGCACTACCTTCATTTAGATGCAGGCCGGATTGCGCATGACCTTTCCAAGGTCGAGGGTGCAAGTTTGATGTTACCGAAGATGTAAAGCGTATAAGTTCAGGTTCTACATTGGTTTTACCTCTGTGGAGCCTGAATGAAATACCTTACTAAAGAAGAAGTGGCGGAAGTCCTTCACGTATCCGTCCGTACCGTCACCGCCTATATGAAGCTTGGCCGCCTGCCTGCCGCTTCTCGGTTAGGCAGGCGTCTTCTCTGGCGCGAAGATGCCATCATAGCCTGCATTGAAGCAGCCGCTCGGCAGCCCCTTAGTCCGCGTCTGGCGCCAGGTGCAAAGCCAGGTCGGCCACGAAAGTTTGGCTGAGGATTTGCGGTCGGCACCACGTGTTCGGCACATGGTAGAGAGTGGTCCGATCACTGCCGTTCTTGTTGAGAAGCATGTATATTCTATTCATGTTCCCTCATCAAGGCTCAAGCATGAAGCTTCTACGAGACACGCGTACTCTCCAGACCAAGGCCATCGCATCACTCAAAATTGCCATGGCGGCGTTTAATTCGTTTGAGGAAGAGGGAAGAATCTGCACCACGCTCCTGCATCTTCAGCATGCTTGTGAAATGCTGTTAAAGGGCATTCTGGTCCAACGAGGTGTTAAGGTGTTCGACAAGGATACCGGGATGTCCATCGGCTTTGAGAAATGTATTCGGCTATGTACCCAATCCGCCGGGCTGGGCGCCGGCGAAGCGGGCATTATGCGCGCGGTGGATTCGCTGCGAGACGCGAGTCAGCACTGGTTCATCTTCGTCTCTGAGGACCTGCTGTACATGCATACCAAGGCCTTGGTGACCGCATTTGACGCGTACATGCAGCGAGAACTTGGCACCGACCTTCATAGCCAGATTCCTTCCCGTGTTCTTCCTGTTTCGACGACGCCCCCAGGTGATTTTCTCTTCTTGGTCGACAAAGAGTTCAAGCTGATTAAGGACTTGTTGGCTCCGGGTAAACGGCATCGTGATGAGGCCCAAGCTCGCATTCGATCACTGCTTGCAATGGAGGCAATGGTTGCCGATGAAGTGCAGGTGAGTCAGAAGGATATCGGACGCATCGAGCGAGCTATCAGGGGCGCGGAGACAATCGATGAAGTCTTCCCACGACTGACGACGGTGTCGACTCAGCTTACCGGAGAAGGGGTTACGCTGAAGGTTCACTTCTCTAAAAAAGATGGGGCTCCGGTACGCTTTATTGGCGGTGACGATCCTGGCGCCGCTGCCGCTATCCGTGAGATAGACCTACGAAAAAAGTATCATCTCAGCGCGTCAGCACTTGCCCTAGATACGGGCCTAACGCAGCCGAAAGCGAAGGCGATGCGCTGGAAACTGGGCATAGATGGGGATGATAAGTGCATGCACGTCTTTGAGTTCGGGCAGAGTAAATTCCCCCAGTTCTCAGACAATGCAAGGCAAAAAATCAAGGACGCGCTGGCTGGGGGCATCGACCCTGACGCCACGTGGAAAGAGTATCGCGCTAACGCTTCTGCATGAGCGGGAGTCCAGCAGGTTGAGCGTCACGCGAGTCCTCGCCTTGGACGGACCACCAGTGAGATCTGCTGGCATTGAGGGGCTTGAGATCCGCTGAACTTGTCTAATCTGTTGCCGAATGAAAGTGCGGTGACCAAAGGCCACCGCACTAACGCAGTGATGTATGCCCAACGCAGCTTCAGCGCTGTCCGGCCGTTTTGAATGGGAGGAAGGCCTCGGAATGCGCTTCTGTAAGCGCGGCACCGAGGAGCCTGACAATACCTTTCACTAGCGCATTACCCATCAAATAGCCTCTGCGTCGGGCCGAGATGCCTGGCACCCCTGTAAATCCGCGTGGAAATCCAATCAACGCCTCTAGCTCCTTAGGCGTTAGCCGACGCACCATCCGCTAGTATCTCGGTCGACATGCGTTGTTCGTGACGCTGACCGCCCGCCTCACTCGTGATAATGGTCCTCAATGGTATGTCTAGATGGTCGGGGAACGCTAGCGCACCTTCCGTAAAAGCGTAGGCGAACCAGCACGCGTTTTCGCGTCACGTCGTTGCCCAAGCGCTACCCATGGACGGATGATCCGAGCGGTTTGGGTTCAAGCTGTCGCAAATCGGAATCTTTATATGTTCGCGCGGAACGCGCGAACGCTATACGTACAAGACGCCCGGCCCGCCGGCACCTCCTTGTTTGTGCCGGCTCAACACCTATAGCGGGGTTACCTTTTTCAATGGACATCATATGACCGACCCCATTATTTTCGACCGCAAAGTCGTCCTCATGCAGCGCGCAGCGGATTTCGTCCGAGCTGGCTATCGGCACTGGACCAGCGGCGAAGTGCGCCCCGAGCGGCTGCGCGCGCTCAGCAAAAAATTCGTCCGCCTGTACGGCATCGACCAGACACGCCATCAGCGCGCGTACGCCAAATCGAATGGCGACGGTTGCGCGGTGCTGCTGTTGTATTCGCCGTATGCGGCGCCAATGGCGCCAGATACCGCGATGCACAGGCCGTATCCCGCGCAGTCCGCTCCGCACGCGGCGACCGAGGCACCGCAGTCGCGGCAACCGGCCAAAGATGCGGCGGCGCGCGCCCCGCATTCTGCCCAGCCAGCGCCGCCTGCGGCAAGTGACGGGCAGCATGCGCAGCAACCGGCGCCGTATGCCGCCCCCATCGCGCAGTATGTGACGCCTGCCGCGCCGCATGCGGCGGTCGTGCACTGGATATTGCTTGTCACGCCCGGCGAGCATCTTGCGCACCAGCTGGAGCACTTGCGCGATGCCACGGCGACGGCCGGGCGCATTGTGCTGACCGGCTATGAGCTGGTGCAACTGCCTCGCCCAGGGCAAGAACAGGCGGCTTGGACATGGCGCATGCAAGATGACACTTATCAAGGCTGGCGTCTGCGGCTCATTACCGCAGCGCGTCGCCGCCTGGCTTTGCTCACGGCAGAGGTAGCGCAACTGGCCCGCACGCCCGGATTCGCCGGCTGCCGTGCGCAGTCCAAGAAGCTCATGCAGCTGGCCGCCGGCGAATGGCGCCGCCGTAACGCGGAAGAGCCGCCAATGGTGGTGCCGCGCATGCCATACGTTCAGCGTCTGCCCGACGGTGGGGCACCGCTGTCCTTGTGGCTGCGTCGCTATACGAGACAGACCTAGTGTGCTGTCAACACCGGGGTGGATGCGCCTGCCACTGAATCGTGAACGGGGGCTGCCACCCCCGCTTGCACGAGACCTACGAGCCGGATGGCTCACCCTCCCTTTTGCCAAAAGGGGAGAGACTGCGATAGCTGCATGCGCGTAATGGCGCTGGTGCGGCTGTAACGGGGCGCTGGGGGTTGCAATGCCTCCTTCGACCCCATTCAAACTTCATTGAATTGAAGAAAAGTTCGGGCGACACGGACACGGATACGGGGCGGAAATACCCCGAGGTCCTGGCGATGGGAGTGCAGGTAATCAATCCTGCCCAGGGGGTGCCGGCGACGGTACAACCTGTGACGAGTTGTAGGCTGCTGAGGACGTTGAGAGACGTCAGGGGTGCAAGGGAGAACTGGCGCACCCGGGCGCGTGTGGCGCAAGCCGCAAGCCTCGCTGTATAGCTTAAGCAGACAAGGCATCTCTTGAAGATGCTTTCGGAGTGTGATGCGCGTAGCGGACCGTTGGTCCGCCAAGCCGGTGGCGATGAAATGTATCAGCAGTAAGCGAGCCGTTTTGGAATCTTGGGCCGCCGAAAACCGACAGGTGAGAGGGAAAACCTCAGATAATTTGATGCATGGAGCCAGCGCGCTAAACACCGACCCCGCCGCATAACGTGGGAACCGGCGACTCGGGTACGGGTGGCACCGTGCAGTAACCGAAGCTGGGGGAGACCAGGCAAGTAGCGTTTGAAAGGGGCGGCAGACCGGCTGTTTGTCGAACTGAGTAGCGAAAGCGTGGCGCAGTCGAAGTGGGTTTCACATCGCCGTGGCAGGTGATGCAAGTAGCAATTGATTGTCTGGGTCGTGCTGATCGCACGATTGAGAAGCGGGGATGGCTCCTCGCGGTTCGGACAGGCAGCGGAGCGAGGCTGGCAGGCCAATTTCTGCGTTTTATTAACTGCCCCCGGTGAGAACCGGGGGCTTTTTTCGCACTGTAACCGCGCCTTTACCGCAGCCCTGCCACTTATGAAAGTTTGGCTCTGCTACGGAAGAACACCTCGGGGTACCAGACCTGTCGTGACACGCCGTCCAGCACGTGCGTCGCAGGCGTTTCCTCTGCAACTTCACCGATTTCCGCCGTAGTCCGTCGCTGATCGGGCCGGTAATTAAATACATCCATCATCATCGCGTGACCGATATTCCTGTCCCAGTCGCTACTCAACGAGTGCTTGATGATTAAAAACTGATTGTCGCATACGAGAATGAGATGCAAGCCGCCAACGTTCGCTGTATCTCGACTCTGCTTTATCTTGTCTGCGTTAATGTGAATTTCAAGCGCACCTCCGACCAGTAAAACGGATGTAATTTCTTCCCCGATGTCGCTGGATATATCGTTGACTGGAAAAAGCGGGCTGGTTGCCAGCGACTGAACATCCCTCGTCATGGCATTTGGCAGGCAAAGTATCACCACGGGGCCGTCTTGTATCTGCGCCTGCGGAAACCACTGTGGCAAATCGGTTTGACGCATTTGCGCCACTACCGGCTCGGTGAATGTATTGTACCCGTGGGATGCCAGAATACCTCCCAAATTCGGTTGCAGCTCGGCGTCGATGCAGTGCGCCTCGTCCAGGGTCATTTTCGTCAATAGTGTCGGTGCGTAATAGTTCATCATGTCTTTCGGGTTTAGAGGTTCCCGGCAACTCTTGGCGGATAGTTACGGGTAATCGAAGGCAAATCAAACGTTTTCGATTTGTTTCTCATGCCCAGTAAATAAACTGCGGTTATATGCGCTGCCATTTTTTGACGTTTTACGCCAAAAAACGCCGTATTTATGACCGCACTCACCCAGAAAAATGAGCAAATTCCTCGTGAAAATCGCAGTCGAAATTATTTTGAACTATTTTTCAAGCGTCAATGGTATGACAGCGATCAGAACCAAAGGCAGGGTCTATCACAGGAAATATTTGATGCAATGCCCATCGAACGCCCCGAACTTTTTGTGTGGCCCGACCGGAGGCATAACTGTGGTGCCTACAAGTGGTGGCGACTTCCACCCCCAAGCCCTTTACAGGAGCATCACATGCAAATCCGTAACAGACAAACACCTTCGCTCTTTTTCGGACCACCTACGACCCGTTGACCAAACGTGGCCGCAGCTAACAGCGGGGCACTCTGCCCAAGAACGCCACTTCGGCGCCCAAGGAACTTCTGGCCCGGCTGACCGAACCGAATCGCCGGTAGTTGACGAGTTGGCTGTCATTTCAGCAGAGCATGCACACAGTCCAGGGCCAGTGCGTCGCCGCCGTGACCCTGTGGCAGCAACTGCGAGACTTCGTCGCCTGGTACCGGCGGCAGCCGAAGGGCACCGCCGCGGCTCTGGCTCCAGAGTCCCGGGACAAGTGGAGCGCGGTCCTGGTCGCGATGTCCGCCGCCGGCGCTGGACGCACCCGCCAGCGCATCGCAAGCACCCAGAAAAAGACCCGCCAGATCAGCGGGTCATGAAATAAAGTATTAAAATGGAAAATGAATGGCTTGCTGCAAAGGTGGCAAACCGTTTCTACTGTGGCGGAACGACAATCACTTGCACGTCACTAACGGCAACACCCTCAAAAATACTCGGAATCGTCGCCGTCCGGCCGATGGCGGCGACCGCGAACACGAAATCGGTTATCAGGTCCTGTCCCGTCAAATCACGGCATCGTTGCGCGAGTTCAAGCACAGCGATGACGTCGGAGGGCGCGACACCGAATTTCCTGACAATCGCACTGTCGCCGTTGTTGCGCGCGACAGACAGGTGCAGACCGCATAGACTTGCCTCCTTCAGAAACCATTCGACCCGTTCGCTTCCCAGCGGCAGTAGGAAACGCGCCTGTGAATGGAGGATTTGAACGGTAAAACAAACATATCCGGTATCTTCCGGCGCCGTGAACGCGCTGAGCCGAAATCCCACGCCCCCCGTCCCGTCTCGTAGTGCATCCCACATTGCTTCCGGGATGCCGCCGCATAAAAACCACTCATGTTTGATATCGCTCGGGATGTCCGAGCGGCTCAAGGTCGCCGCGTAAACTTCTTGCGGCGACATCAGGCGGCCGATGGCGCCGCAAAATTGTGCATTGTGCATGTTGTCCTTTTCAAACGACCGCCAAAACGAGGGCCTTGCACTGTATAGCGACCTTCACGGAAACGGTGCTTGCCACGTGGCCTTCACGGCTGACGGCCCAATAAAAAACGCCCCCCCCCCCCCGGAATAGGCGAGGGCGTGTTTCATTCCTCCCCCGACGAGACGAATGACATGCATCTATGTGTATAGCGACATTTTCTAAAAAGACATGCTTTTAACCGCCGCTCGACAATATTTTTCAAACCTATGCTTTTTGAATAGACGGTAGCTACACGTTGCATCCCCCGAATTGGATGCAATGTGATGAACGAACCGAATGCTCTACCGGGCGCGCCCGCGCGTCCTCTTCCCGCCGATGCCGCCGCGTCGGCATCCGTGCCTAAAGCGCCCTTCTGGACCTTGCCACTGCCTGCGGCGATCAACACCTGCTCGGCATCCTCGCTGCCAAGAAAACTGCGTCCGTCGCAACAGGGCGTCGAAGCGCTGCTGGCACAAGCGCTCGACGCGGAAACTACGCGCCTGCTCGGCCTGGCGTACTCGCCGCTGTTTCCCGACGAGGCGCCATTCCGAACCCTCGCCGACATCCCGCACGAGACGTGGGTGCGCGACGGCCATATCCTTAACGCGATTGCTCGTGGACTGGCCACGTACCAGGCCGGCTTGGTCGCCGCTGCGGGCGAGATATCCGCGTACATCGATTACAGCGAAGAGGATGTCCGCGCGCTGGCTATGAAGCTGGCGCGTGAGGAAATGCCGCCGCTGCTCAAGCTTCGACTTGCCGAAAAATTACTCGGCATCGCCATTCCAGGCAAGACGCTGGCCGCGCAGTTGGCGCGCCTGTTCGACGCACGTTACTGGCGCCGGGCCCTGCGCGTACGCGTCCTGCGCGCAAGAGAGCATTTCTTTCTGCGCCTGCACCTAATCGGCAAGCGTGGCGAGGCCTACGCGTCTGATGCGTGCGTCACCGTGCGCATAGCCCAGCTCAAGCGTCAGTCGGCGTGGATGAGGGATACCGTGCTTATCCCGCGCTATCCCCTCCCGGTCGCCGAAGGCGAAAATCCCTATGAACCGCTCACCTTGGAACAGGTCGCGCCGGGGCCAAAAGAGCGCTTCGCCAAGCTCTACACGTTCGTCAAGGCGGTCGACGTCCTCGGCCAGGAAGCAAGCCTGGCGTCGGCTATGGTGACGGTGACCCTGGAGCCAGAATGGCATCCAAACCCGTCGCACGGGCAAGCTAGCTGGAACGGGGCGTCGCCGCGCGAAGCACACCGCTCGCTATGCCACCGCTGGCAAGCGATTCTGCGCGACCTGCACCGCGTCGCTATTCGCTTGTCAGGATTACGCGTGGCCGAACCACACAAGGATGCCTGTCCGCACTGGCACATCTGGCTGCTGTACCGCCCCGAGCATGAAAACCGGATTCTGGCCGCCATCATGAAGTATTTCCCCAACAAGCTGAAAATCCGGGCGCCGTTCCGCAAGGGTATGCCCAATACGAGCGCCGACGTCATGTTCGACAACCGAGAACTTCTGCTCGGCGGCGCCTCGCGGGCGCTGACGCACCCAAAGGAGGGGGCCCAGGTCGAGGTGTCGCGCATCAACCGCGACATCTCGTCCGGCGCCAGCTACGCGATGAAGTATTTGCTGAAGACGGTCGATGCCGGCGATGCGCTGAATCAGCAAGCCGGCCTGTTCCCGGCCGACAACGACGACGCCACGCGCGAGAAGAAACGGCGGCACGAGGACAACGCGAAACGCGTCGACGCCTACCGCAGCGTCTGGGGCCTCAACCAGGGCCAGCTGTTCGGCATCGCGAAGTGCTTGACCTCCTGGGACGAGCTGCGCCGGCTGACGGTCGCCCCGAAGCACCGGCTCTTGAAAAAGCTGTGGGCGCTCGCCCGCGGCGGCGGGGAGGAAGGCCGCATCGAAGCGAGCGCTAGCCAGCGCGGCGACGCTGTCGGCTTCATCAAGGCCCTTGGGGGCCTCGATGCGTGCCGCAACGCCAAGGCCAAAACCGGGCGCCGCTTCTCGATTGGCCGGCTGGTCGAGGACTCCCTGAACGCCTACGGGGAAACCATTACCCGCACCATAGGCGTCACCCTATTGTTGAAACGGAAAGCGAAGGTAGTCAAGGAGCGCGTCGTGCGCGCCACCGGTGAGATCAAGAGCGCGCAGGTGCAGTGCACCGTCACAACGGTGCTGACGAGCGTACGTACGCACTTGATAGAATGGATGCTGGTGCCGAAGGGCCTAGCCAAGCAGGTAATGGAGCGGGCCGAATTGCTTGAGCAGCTTGCCAGCGAGCAGGTCGGCATCAAGCGGCGTTGCCGGGAGGAACGGGCCATGGCCGAAACGCTCCGACTTGAAAAAGTGGCAAAATTGGAAATAGGCGTACCGATTCCAGCCTGACTCCTAACCGTTGCACAACACCATCCGGCATGCCGGATATTTGCACTGCCCCGTCATCGTCAAAACGGTCGAAAAGGAGCGAAACGCATATGAAATTGGCGCTGATTGGAGCAAAAATCGCGCAAATCTCCACCTAAAAACCAAAAACGCGAAAAAGCCGAGCGTGTAGCTCGGTTTCGTCGCGGAAAACTTTACTTAGTTATCCAAGGCGACCAGATACTTCGCCCGCGGCGACGTCGGGCCCTGCCAAGTACTTGGATTTTTCTACTTTTGATGGTTTAATAGGGTTATTAGTTACTTAGGATGAAAATGGACAGAGTTGTGGCACACGTTCGGATAAAAAAAGCGGCAGAAATGTTAGGCGTTACGGCACAAACAGTGCGGAATTGGGTGGCCGCGGGCCGCCTCCCGTCAGTACGGCATCCGATCAACGGCTACCGTCAATTTCGAATAGAAGACATTGAGAAAGTCTTAGCGCTGTCGGATGGAGGCATGACTTGTGAATCTGTCGCGCTCAATGCCACGGAGGTATGCCATGAAGTGGCATCTCAAGGTCCAATTTCGTATTCGTTGAAGGATGGTTTGGGCGTTCGAACAATTCGACTTAGTGATGGCCGCACAGTCTCGACCTCGCTCCCCTCTAACTGGAAGTCTGGAAGCTATGGGGCGGCCGAATATGAGTACGATTGGCTGCGCCTAAAGGTCGCCCCGAAAGCGCCAGAGCTTGGACGGCGAGTCCGAGTAGGCGACGCATTCTGTGGCGGCGGAATATTCTCGTTGGGCGTTGACGAGGCGTTGCGCAGCGTCGGCATGACCCCGGTACATGCATTTGGCCTGGATTTTAACGCGGATGCAATTCGGACCTTCAAGCATAACTTTCCAGGGTCAGTCGCCATGCAGGATGATGTCACAAGTGTGATTAATGGCGAGGTTGGGAAGGCAGAGACGATTGAGGAGTTGCGCTTCCTGGAGGCCGTCGGCGGCAGTGTCGATGTTCTGTTGGCCGGCCCCCCGTGCCAAGGTCACAGCGATCTGAACAACCACACCCGAAGGCAGGATCCGAAAAATAGTCTTTATTTTTCGGTCGTGCGACTTGCCGAATTGCTTCAGCCGGCATTTGTCCTGGTAGAAAATGTTCCGGGTGTCGTTCATGACCAAGGGGCAGTTGTGAACCGGACGAAAGAGGGGTTGGAGGCGCTCGGGTATCATGTTTCGTCGTCACTCGTAGAGCTGATTCACATTGGCGTGCCGCAGAAGCGGAAGCGCTACTTAATGGTCGCTTCGAAAAAAGGTGCGGTTGATATCGCTGGCGCCATCGCAGCTAATTCTTGCGATGTTCGACCCGTGTCTTGGGCGATTGGCGATCTAGACGATGACTACGATGAGTCGGTGATTTATCGGTCTTCCTCAAATCACTCCGCAGAAAATTGTCGGCGCATTTCGTATCTGTTTGAGCACGATTTGTATGAACTGCCGAATAAGGAGCGACCGCCTTGTCACCGCGACAAAGCGCATAGCTATGTTTCCGTCTACGGCCGCATGTGGTGGGATAAGCCGGCCCCGACAATTACAGGTGGTTTCGGTTCAACCGGTCAAGGGCGGTTTGTTCATCCATTGTTCAAGCGCACATTGACTCCTCACGAGGCGTTTCGTCTTCAGTTTGGCCCAGATTTTTTCCATTTTTCAGAAGATACCGGACGACGTGCAATGCAACAGATTATTGGTAATGCCGCTCCTCCGAAGCTCAGTCAAACAATCGTCATCGGTGCGGCAATTCAGGGAGTTTTGCTTTGAAAGTAATGGGCTTATTTAGTGGTATCGGCGGTTTTGAGCTTGCGTTTGCCCGACATGGGGCCGAATGTGTTGGCCTCTGCGAAATCGATGAGGTTGCACGTGCAGTTCTCACGGCGCGTTTTCCAGATGTGCCCCTTTATGGTGACGTAGAAGCGATTGAGTCGTTGAATGACGCGGACGTTGTGACAGCGGGATTTCCATGCCAGGATCTGAGTCAAGCCGGCGGGAGAACGGGCATAAAAGGCTCACGTTCGGTCCTGATTGACCATGTCTTTCGTCTGATAGCGGCAGCAGAAAAGAAGCCCGAATGGGTAGTGCTGGAGAACGTCTCCTACATGCTAAAACTTAAGGGCGGAAACGCCATGCTCCACATTATCGAACAGGCCGAAGCTCTCGGTTATAACTGGGCATACAGAGTCCTAGATGCCAGATGTTTTGGCTTGCCTCAACGGCGCGAGCGGGTAGTGATTCTGCTCTCGCGTACTCAGGATGCATCGCAAGTGCTATTCCCAGCCGGTCGGGTCGAACCTAATGTGGATGATCACGTGGGACTCGTAAGTCCGCAGAGCGTATATGGCTTCTATTGGACCGAGGGGAAGCGCGGCTTGGGGTGGGTGAAGGACGCCGTTCCTACCATTAAAGGCGGCTCCGCACTTGGCATCCCGTCGCCACCGGCGATTTGGAACCCGGCAACCGGCGAATTTGGAACGCCTTCGATCGCTGACGCGGAGCGAATGTTCGGCTTTACCCCTGGCTGGACGGAACCGGCATCAGCCAGTTCAAGCAAGGCAGGCGCCCGTTGGAAGCTCGTCGGCAACACAATATGCGTCCCAATGGTCGAGTGGGTTTGCAAGCAGATCATGGCTCCACGAGGCTTGGAGGCCTTGACAGATGCTCTCGCAGAAACCGCGCGGTTGCCGCTCGTTGCCGCGTACGGCATAGCCGGGCGCCGATATGCCGTGAACGTGTCTAAGTGGGCTATAACAGCACCACCTCCACAGTTAGGACAATTTCTCGTTGATTCGTTAAAGCCCTTATCAGTACGTGCAGCGTCAGGTTTCTACAGCCGAGCGCTTGAAAGTACTACAATTCGGTTCGCGGACGGTTTTCTTACCAGTTTGGCATCGTATATAGAGCGCTCTAAATTGGCTTCGTCGTTGAGCTAACCGAAGGATAGGTATGTCAGAAGAGGTAGTGCAATCTGAAAGTGCTGAGATGCAACGCGACGCCTTTTGGGCGGCGGCGAACGGTTATGCAGAACCGAGTAGCGGCGGGGATTCGAAAGCATCATTGCTGCAGGTCGTTAAGACGCTTGGCGGTCTACCGTCGTCGGCCCATGTCTATGTGGCTAAGCTAACCGCTGCCGGCTTTAACAATCAAATCTGGCAAGGCAAGAGCATTTCACAAGACAACGAAATTCTTGTCTTTATAGACCAGACTTCGAATCCAAATCTTGTTCATCAGGCCGTTCGGAGCCGGCTTAACCCCAGAATTGACAGCGGCTTCGAATGCATTGTTATTGGTGAATCCAGAGCCGAAGACGACTGGGACGTGCATTCTGTAGTCGAATTCGATCATTCCCAGATTGGCGCAAATCTTAGCGCCATACTAGGATCTGCACTCAACGTTGAGCAGGTGCCCGACCCGGCTGTGGCGGCCGCATCGTTGGCGGCTGCCGCGCAGGCGGTCGCTGAACCGTTACCGCCGCCAATAGCGGAAAGTGACCTCACTGCTGCCGAGGTTGTCGAACACCTGTACGAAGCCAAAAACGTCGTCTTGGAGGGCCCACCAGGCACTGGAAAGACTCGGCTTGCGCAGCAAGTCGCGGACGTCCTCGGCGGAGGTGACGCGACACCTTTTCGCCTTGAGACCTTACTCGATGGGTGCGGAGTTGGCGACCGAATCGAGGAGCTACGTGCAGCGCCGGTTGTATGGGAAATTATTCAACTACATCCAGGTTTCGGATATGACGAATTTGTACGGGGGCTCCGTACTAACCCCGAAGCGGAAGGCTTCGACCTTCAGACTGTTGACGGAATCCTTCCGCAAATGGCGCAAGTTGCTTCGTTGCGGAAGGGCAAACCCACGTTGTTGATTATCGACGAGATAAATCGAGGGAATCTGTCAGCAATTTTGGGCGAGACGATATTTGCGATCGACCCCGCTCACCGCGGGCGGGAGGTGCGACTGCAATATGAGGCGCCCCCCGGCGGCAAGGACACGCTCAGTGTGCCGGAGAATCTGTACCTGCTCGCGACTATGAATTCAGCTGACCGTTCGATAGCTATGCTCGATTTTGCAGTGCGGAGGCGGTTTCGCTTCCTCAGACTGCCGCCCTCAGTCAACGCGTTAGCTGCCTTTTACTCGGCAAGTGCGCACCGGGCGCAGCGAGTTAGTTTGCTCTTTCAACTGTTCACAGCCGCAGTCGCTGATCGCGATTTGCAGCCTGGGCACTCGTACTTCATTGTTCGGAATCATAGTGCGCTCACAGACGATGAGTGGGCTCAACAAATAACCGCAAGAGTTGTCCACGATATTAGACCGCTTTTCGATGAGTACCGCGAAGAGGGAATGCAGATTATGCAATCTAGGCTCACGATTGGCGAAGAAGCAATCGACCTGTTAGCGGCGCCGGCGGAAGCGGTCCGAACCGCAATGCTGACTTGGCTTAAACCTTTTACGGAGTCCCAATGAGGAAGGACGAGCTTCAGGAGGCGGTAGCGCGAGCGGCGGGCGTACCGATGAATAAGGTGACAACGAAGCAGCGTCCTGGCACGCAAATCAAGGCAAATGCATTGTGGGAAGGCAGCTGTACGCCGGCCGCGGCCCGTACAGCGGCCGGACTGTTTCTTGCGGAGGACGCGCCAGACTTAGCGTTTGAAGGAGCCATCCGGCGCATGACGCTGCCTCCACCGTTTCCGAATACAATTATTGTTCTTTCCGAGATGGGGTCTGAACTGCCAGGCGTGAAAGTTTTCGGCTACCCCGATAGCTCTTCAGCAAAGTTACTTGCAGCGGCACTAGAGGTGCCGGTCGAATCCGTGCCCAGGCCATTGGTTACGCAAGTCTCTCGGCGACCGACTGAAGCATTTGACATAGACATGCTCTTGTCGAACCTCAGGGAAACGCCAAACATCGTGTTGCAGGGGCCGCCTGGGACCGGCAAGTCAAGCTTGGTCTTGGCGCTAATCCGTTCATTGGCGGAGACCGAGGCTATGACTGCCGAAGAGTGCCGTTTCGGCCGCCTGGTGGCGGAATCCGGCGGTGATGTCGACAGCTTTTTGAAGGATGCGAGCGCCTGCCAGGTGCCCCCTGTCATCTGGGAGTTCGTGCAATTACACCCAGGCTATGCTTATGACGATCTAGTGCGCAAGGTAGTACCACGGACTAAAGATGGGGTAATGCATCTGAGGACCGAAGATAGTTTGCTACCGCGCCTTTGCAAGCTTGCTGAGATGCGTCCCGATAAACCGGTCATTTTAGTTCTTGACGAAATTAATCGGGGGAATCTTGCGGCAATCCTGGGCGAGTTCGTATTCGCCATTGACCCCGGGCACCGCGGTGCGAAAGTACGGCTGCAATATCAAGGCTTGGGCCTTGCGCCGGCGGTTTCTGTTCCTGAGAATCTTTGGATTGTCGGCACGATGAATACCGCCGACCGCTCGATCGCCATGGTTGACTATGCAGTACGGCGCAGGTTCCGTTTTTTGGAAGTACCGGCGAGCCCCACTATTGTTGACCAGTATTATGGTTCGGACTCTGCGGAGGCGACCGTCGCTCGGAAACTGTTTGACGAATGTAATCTTGGCTTGCCCTCCCGCCTCCAAATCGGCCATGCGGCGTTTCTGGAAGACGCTGAGCCCTCTGTGAGTTGGCCGGCCCGAATGGCGCGTAAAGTGGTCTATAACGTGTTCCCGTTACTTTCTGAGTACGTTAAGGAAGGGTTGCGCGACGTCGGTCCGGTTTCTTTTAACGACGAGAAATACGCCCTCGACGGCCAACGCGCAGCAGCGCTAGCTTTGACTTCGTCGATTCGGGGAATGCTCGCGAGCCCTCAATGATCAGCTTTGCTGCAGAAATATTAGTACAAATAGGGCTTGTTGTTTCCGATTCAGCTCCACAATTTGTCTTGGAGTTCAGTGAGCACGAAAGTAGAACGTGCGTGTTGCCTAAGCAGGGCGGCGATACCGTTTTTGAGGACATCCTTGACCTCCTAGGTGATGTGATCCGAAGCGGAATGTTGGCGGTTGAGGCTCAGCGGAACAAAGGCGGTGCAACTCTTCTCGTTGTGCAGTCCTCAAGTATTGTCGGCTTCGCGACGTCGTCGAGCACTGCTGGTGAAAGGGTGTTCGTGCGGGTTCACCCCAAAGTAGGTACAGGACGCATGCTAGAGTTAGCTGTGCTTGCTGAAATGCTTCCAAATTGGAAACTAGGCGGTGCCGATATATCTCCATCAATCGAAGAGGCGCTTTTAGAATGGACTCTTGGCGCATTCGATGAGGGTTTGCGGCGCCTGCTCTTGAAAGGGGGACTTCGCAACACGCATGAACGTATTCGGGCAGAGCTGAAAAACCGCGTGCGCGGACGCTTGCTTCCAGGACCTTGGTTACGTAATGTTGCTAAAGGAAAGCCAAACGTCCTTCCCGCAGAGTTCCCATCGTTAGAGTTTGACAACCCTGCCAATCGGCTCTTGCGATGGGCTATTCATGTTGGAATCGTTGTAGCGCAATCAATGCCCCGGACTAAGGGAATTGCTGAACGGCTGCGGCAAAAGGACCGGCAGTTCGCAGGCGTAATGCTAGCCAAGCCCCGGGCGCCGCTGCTGAACATGAACGGTTTACCTACGAATCTGCGCCACTACGCAGAGAGTTTGTCACTTGCTCGTCAAGTCATCGACAGCGTTCGCTTGGGAATACGACCGGGCGAAGTCGAGGCAATGTCAATTGCGATAGATATGAACGATGTCTACGAGCGCGCATTTTTCAATGGGTTAATGACTCACCAGCCCCAAGCAAGCCGCCACGAGACTTGGAAAATACATTATTCCGCAGCTGTTCCGGTAGAAGAGGGCAAGCATGCTCGTTCAACCGAGATGATTCCGGACGTTTGGATCCAAGGCACACAAGGGCGTTTGCCAATTGTCGTGGACACAAAGTGGAAGAACTTGCTATTTAAACGAGGTCCGGTCGACCTGGGAGACTTGTTGAGCGCGGAAGAGACTAAAACCATCAAGCTACGCCCCGAAGACCTGTACCAGGCGACGGCTTACGCGGTTGAGGCACTGCAGCGCCGACTTGCGGATGGGCACCTGTGTGACGGATGCGTCGCAGCGCTTGTGTACCCGATCACTAGACCAATACCGGACTATGGTCGCGAGATTCAACTTGGGCCGTTCCGGATAATTATCCGAATTGTAGCTTGGAATGTAACCGCGCCACCTTTGGTGGAAATTGGGAAAATCTGGGAGCGCTTGAACATCCTGGCAACAGGTGTGTCGCTTGGAACGCGGTCGACCGATGGCTAGGTTCTAGGCTGAGAGGACCGAATTGAGCGCACCATTCTTTTACTTGAAGGCATAGAAATGGTCGATATTTACGGCAAAGCCAAGCGCAGCAACTTGATGTCGCGTGTAGCTACACGGAACACAGGTCCGGAGATGGTGGTTCGCAGGATTGTGTTTTCGCTAGGGTACAGGTATCGCCTCCATGTGAAAAATCTCCCTAGTAGCCCGGATATAGTATTACCTCGGCACCGGAAGGTCATCTTGGTCCACGGTTGCTTTTGGCATCGACATTGCTGCAGGGCTGGAAGGCCGCCGTCCTCAAACACTGAATTTTGGTTGCCTAAGCTCCAGAAGAACGTTGAGCGGGATCAGCGAAACGTCGTAGCTCTACAGGGGCTTGGATGGCAGTGCCTCATTATTTGGCAGTGCGAGCTTAAGCAGCCAGATGCCGTTGCGTTGAGAATCAAGAGTTTCCTTGCTCCAGAGGGCAGCGAGCGTTAGCAAAAATAAGGAAGAACTTGGGTCAAATTGGGGAAAATTTCCTGGGAATTACTTCCTTCTATCGCTCTTTGTTGCTAGTTGCTGCCCGTTCGTTTAAGCTGTAGTTTCAAGGAGTTGCAGCTGTCACGGGGGCGAGTGGAGGAAACCATGTTGGCCTCCGAAGCCAAGGGTCGTGGGTTCGATCCCCGCCAGCCGCACCAAGATGTCCCGGTCGTTTCCTCCATTTTTCCCCCTCTGTTCGCAGTTGATGGGTCGCGCTGTGCTGTTCGCCTTGCCGTTCTGGCGTCGTGTCGTGCTTGTCCCTGCACAAATTGTTATACTATTTTGGTTGCGTTTATTGCGTTTGACTCGTAAGCTTGAACGAGAAGTAGGGAGGAATACCATGTCGAATGTAATCGATCGTCTGGACAATAAAGAAGACCTGGAACTGGCGAAAGCGGCGCAGCGTTGCCTGGTCAGTGCGCTCGATCATTCGCGTGCCGTGCAGATTGCCGTTCTGGAAGAGGGTGCGCAGGACCTGGGCGACGCCCCCTTGCTGCGCTTGCCGCCGAATGTATTGCGCCTGTTTGCCGATGTGCTGGGCACCTTGGCGCAAGGGAAGGCCGTGACGGTCATGCCCAAGGAGCTCGATGTAACGACCCAGGAAGCGGCGATGTATTTGAATATGTCACGGCCGTATCTGGTGCGCTTGTTTGAAGCGGGGAAAATTCCCTATCATAAGGTGGGTACGCACCGCCGGCTGCGCTTTGAGGATGTGGTGCAGTACAAGGATGAGCGCAAACGGCGTTCGGAACAGGCCTTGCAAGCCTTGGCAGATCAGGCGCAGGAGCTTGAACAGGGGTATTGATGGCCGGATACTACCGTTACACTGCCGTTCTCGATGCCTGTGTGTTATATCCTGCACCCTTGCGCGATCTATTGCTGAGTTTGGCGGCGGACGGTATCTTCAGCGCGCGCTGGACAGCGCAGATACAGGAGGAGTGGCAACGCAACTTGCTGCTCAAGCGACCTGATCTCGACCCTTCGGCGTTGGTGCGCACCAGCGCGCTGATGGCCGAGGCAGTGGAGGATGGCGTGATCGATTCTTACGAATACCTGATCGATACCTTGATCTTGCCCGATCCGGACGACCGGCACGTTCTGGCGGCTGCTATCGTGGGACATGCTGATGCCATCGTCACGTTCAATCTCAAGGATTTCCCGGACGCACTCATGCGCGGGCACAACATTGAAGTCTTGCACCCGGATGATTTTCTGGTGGCCCAGTATGAATTGGCCCCGATACGCATGCTCAGCGTCGTCAAGGAAAACCGGGCACGATTGCGCAAACCGCCCAGATCCTCAGCCGAATTGATTGCCACCTACGAAGCGCAAGGCTTGCCGCAACTGGGCAAGTTGCTGCGTTCCGCGATTGCTTTGCTCTGGCGTCTGCTTCAGCAACCCGGCAATAGCCGTTCCACCGCTCTTCCTCCCTTGAAATACCTGCCTCCGTTTTTCTGAAGCCTGCATTGCCGTTTTGTTAGGCATGCTCCTGCCTGAAACATCTTTGACGCCCCTGCCGTTGTCCGTTTGCAACCTCCAAAGTGTTCCAGTTGCCGATATCAAAATTGATATCGAAACAGTGGAAAAATTGATTGGAGAGATTATCGCCCAGCCCCTAAGATAAACGCCGAGCATGCGAACGACATGCAAGCAGTGCAAAAATATCAATACAATATCTGGAGATTCATGATGCGCAACGCCACCGGTCCGCTCGCGGCCACTTCCCCTCGTCCATTCACCTTGAAGGCCGCCGTTGCGGCATTGGCCGGTATCGGCTTGCTGAGCACGGCTTCGGTATGGGCGCAGGAGGTGGTGGCGGCCGATGCCAGTGCCGAGCCTGCCGCGGAAGTGTCGGTCGTGACCGTCAGCGGCGTGCGCCGCTCGGCGCAAAATTCGCAGCAGATCAAGATGCGCTCGGACCAGGTCATCGATTCCATCGTGGCCGACGACATCGGCAAATTCCCCGACAACAATGTGGCCGAAACCCTGGCGCGCATTTCCGGCATCCAGATCCGCCGCGATTCGGGCGAAGCCAGCGCCGTCATGATCCGCGGCTTGCGCGATGTCACGACCCTGCTCAACGGCCGCGAACTGTTCACCACGACGGGCCGCTACGTCAACCTGGCCGACATTCCCGCCACCATGCTGCAGCGCGTGGACGTGTACAAATCGCAGGGCGCGGACCAGGTCGAAGGCGGCGTGGCCGGCATCATCGACGTGCGCACGAATCGCCCGTTCGACTTCAAGGAGTTCACGGCCAGCGTGAACGCGCGCGCCGTCTACAGCGACAAATCGAAAGCCACCGACCCGAACATCAGCGGCATGGTGGCGAACCGCTGGAAGACGGGCATCGGCGAAGTGGGTGCGCTGCTGGGCTTGTCGCAGCAGCAGCACCGTTACCACGAAGAACGCGCATTCAATACGGCGCCCGTGGATAAAAGTTTCCTGTCGCCCGGTTTGACGGGGCCGGATCAGGTGGGTTTGCTGCCGATCAAGGGCGACCGCCGCCGCAGCACCGCCAATGCCGTGCTGCAATGGCGTCCGAACGCCGACGTCGAGCTGTACGCGGAAGGCATGGCCACGCGTTTCCTGCTCGATGCCGAGTCCGATTACTTCGTCGGCTTGCCCTGGTGGGGCACGCCCGTGTCGGCCACCAAAATTCCCGGCAGCAACCAGCTGCAAACCCTGACCTCGACCAACGTCAATACCATCATGTCGACGCAGGCGAACAAGAACCAGACGAAGACGCAGCAGTTTGCCGTCGGCGGCTTGTGGGATATCAACCCGGAATGGCGTTTCACGTCGGAAGTGGCCAGCACCAAAAGCACCTTTACCTGGCGCAACCCCATCCTCGACGCCATCACCGTCGTGCCGAATGCCACCATCAATACCAACCAGAACGGCACCTTGCACGTCGACTACACGGGCATCGACTTGCAAGACCCGTCGAATTACTATTTGAAGGGCTTCTTCGACCGCTACGGCGAAGACAAGGGCAGTTCGAACGATGTGCGCGCCGACCTGGCCTACACGCCCAGTGCCGGCGGCATCTTCAAGGAAATTAGCGTCGGCTTGCGCGGCGTCAAGCGCGAAGCCGAATCGATCAAAAGTTTCGAGGGCAATGCGGAAGCACCGGACGTGTCCGGCGCCGCATTTCCGTTCGGCCGCCAGGGCGTCACATCGATTCCGGGCCTCAATTGCCTGTCGGAACCGATGTCCAGCGGCGGACCCGACTACGGCTTGAAGCAGTGGTACACGCCATGCGCCAGTTTCTTGCTCAATAACACGGGCACCGTGCGCCAGGCCGTCACGGGCAGCAGCGCGGCGCGTGCCATGGATCCGGGCTCGTTCTTCAAGGATACGGAAAAGACGTATTCCATCTATACCAAGGCGAAGGTCGCCTTCAAGCTGGCTGACTTTCCCGTTGACGGTACTCTGGGCGTGCGCGTCGTGCGCACGGAACAAAGCCTGCAAGGCAATACATCCGAGGATGGCGTCTACACGCCCGTCATCAGCGACACGGCCAGCACCGACGTGCTGCCGAGCGTGGCCCTGAAAATCAAGCTGCGTTCCGACCTGGTCGGCCGCTTCGCCGCGGGCCGCACCATCAGCCGCCCCGGCTTTGCTCAGTTGAACCCGGGCGTGGCCCTGGTCAACTCGACGGAAACGGTGAAGGCGACGGGCGCGGGCGGCAATCCGAATTTGAAACCGGTGACGGGCGACAATGTCGACGCGGCACTGGAATGGTATTTCGCGCCGGCCGGTTCCGTCACCGCCACCGTGTTCCACCACAAGTTCGACGGCTATATCCAGCAACGCATTGCCAGCGAAACCATCGCCGGCAAGACGTATGACGTGGACCGCCCGTACAACACGGCGGCCGGCAAGCTGCAAGGCCTGGAAATCGGCTACCAGCAATTCTATGACGGCTTGCCCGGCATCTTGAGCGGCCTGGGCCTGCAGGCGAACGGCACCTACATGAGCGGCACCACCGACGACGAGACGGGCAGCCATGCCATCACGGGCGTGTCGCGCTATGCCTACAACCTGGTGTTGCTGTACGAAAAAGACGCGTGGTCGGGCCGCCTGGCCTACAACTGGCGCTCGAAATTCATCGACAGCTACAACCAGGGCGGCCCCGGCCTGGACTTGAAGGTGGCGCCGACGGCCCAGCTCGACGGTTCGCTGTCGTACAAGATCAACGAGCAGTTCACCGTGACCCTCGATGGGAATAACTTGCTCGACACCAAGTTCAAGGATTACTGGAACAACCCGGGCATCTATGCGCGCGATACGCGCCGCTATGACCGTACGATAGGGTTATCGCTGCGCTGGAAAATGTAAAACGTCCATGGCTGCGTTGCATTGCCTCGCCGTACGCCTCGTACTGTCTTCGGCAACGCGCCTTGCCCTGAACGTTTTGCATGAGTGAAAAGCAGTATCCAAGGGCGTTGCCATGGTTTCGGCCGGCAACGCCCCTGTCAGTTGGGCAGTCACGCACGATTCATCATCAAAAGAATGGACGGAAAGCATGGAGACGCAAAAATTATCCACCGTTGAAAAGGTCGGCTTCGGCGCCGGCGACATGGCGCTCAATGTCGTCATTTCGTCGATGATGTTGATCATCACCTTTTTCTATACCGATATCTATGGCTTGAAAACCACGGACCTGGCCCTGCTGTTCGTGGCCGTGAAAGTCATCGGCGCCATCGCCGACCTGGTCATGGGCCAGATCACGGACCGCTTCAGCTTTGCCTCGGGCCGCTACCGTCCATATCTGCTGTGGCTGGCCGTGCCGTATGGCGTCAGCGTCTTCTTTGTCTTCAGCACGCCCGAGTGGCAGTATGACGCCAAGCTGATCTGGGCATATTCGACGTATATTTTGATGACCATCATGACGGCCGGCGTCGGCATCCCGTATATTTCCCTGATCAGCGGCTTGACGAGCGACCCGCAGGATCGCCTGTCGGCCAACGGCTATCGTTTGTTCTTCGCCAAGATCGGCGCCTTCATGGTGACCATCGTCGTGCCGGTCCTGTCGCAGCGCTGGGGCGGCGGCAACCCGGCCGTCGGCTACCAGGCGGCCATGGCCGTGATGGCCGTGATGGGCGTGGCCCTGTTCCTGTTCTGCTATTTCTCCACCACCGAGCGGGTCGTGCACGTAGTGGAAAAGCAACCGTTGCTGGCGCAATTGAAAGTGCTGTTGCAGAACGACCAGTGGCTGGTGCTGTGCGGCGTGTGCGTCACGGGCACCATCGGCTACGTGGTGCGCGGTTCCGTTGCCATTTATTACGCGAAATACTATCTGGGCGGCAGCACGGAAACGGTGGCCGCCTTCCTGACCACGGGCGTGGTGGCCGCCATCCTGGCCATGATCGCCTCGACGTGGATCACCAAGTTTTATTGTAAGGTCAAACTGTTCCGCTACACGCAGATCGGCGTCGCGCTGATCAGCCTGGCCATCTATTTCTTCGTGAAGCCGAGCGACACCGTGCTGGCCTTCGCCCTGTATTTCCTGCTGTCCTTTGTGGTGGACTTGCATGCGCCCGTGTTTTGGTCGGCTATCGCGGAAACCATTGATTATGGTCAAGTCAAGACGGGCAAGCGCGTTTCCGGCTTCGCCTTTGGCGGCATTTCCGTCTGCCAGAAGGCGGGCATGGCGGTGGCAGGCGGCCTGGTGGGCGTGCTGCTCGCGTATTTCGACTACCAGCCCAACCATGAGCAAACACAATTCGCCCTGAACGGCATCGCCCTGATGCTGTCGGTCATCCCCGGTTTCTTCCACTTGCTGATGGGCTTGCTGATGTTTAAGTACCGCATCAGCGATGACTATTACCGCGGCGTCAAAGTGGAAATGCACAAGCGCGGCTTTGTGGCTGCATGAGGACACCTGAGCTAACCTACTGCGCGTCGGTATAGGCGGCCTGCGATGCTCACCGTACTAGAGTACGGTTGCGCTTCTTAGCCACCTCTTCCTTCCGCTCGCTACGGTTTTCTCAGGTGTTGTAAGGCAAACTAATTTAATCTAATGAAATGATTTGGAGTGCTTATGACTGAAGTCTTGAAACCGCTGATCGAACAGCGCGCCGACCCGCATATCACCCGCCACAGCGACGGCTATTATTATTTTACGGCTTCCGTGCCCCAGTACGACCGCATCGAACTGCGCCGTGCCGACAGCATCGCCGGCCTGGCGGACGCGCCCACGGTCGACGTGTGGCACAAGCCGGAAACGGGCCCGTACAGCGAACTGGTATGGGCGCCGGAATTGCACTTCAACCAGGGCGTCTGGTATGTGTATTTCGCCGCCGCGCCGAGCCGCGAAATCAAGCATAAGTTGTTCCAGCACCGCATGTATGCGATCCGCAATACGAATGCCAACCCGCTGGAAGGCGAGTGGGAATTCATGGGACAGATCGATACGGGCATCGACACCTTTTGCCTGGACGCCACCACGTTCGAGCACGACGGCGTGCTGTACTACCTGTGGGCGCAGAAAGATGTGGCCATCGAAGGCAATTCCAACCTGTATATCGCGCCGATGGCTACGCCGTGGCAGCTGGCCGGCCCGCCCGTGATGCTGAGCAAGCCGGAATTCGACTGGGAAATCCGCGGCTTCTGGGTCAACGAGGGACCGTCCGTGCTGAAACGCAATGGCAAGATCTTCATCAGCTATTCGGCCAGCGCCACCGATGAAAATTATGCGATGGGCTTGCTGTGGGCCGATGCGTCGGCCGATTTGCTCGACCCGTTCTCGTGGACGAAGTCGCCCGAGCCCGTGTTTGCCACCTGCTACGAGCACGGCATCTACGGCCCCGGCCACAACAGCTTCACCACGGCCGACGATGGCGATGGCGTATTGCTGGTGTACCATGCCCGCACCTACACGGAAATCGTCGGCGACCCGCTGTGGAACCCGGATCGCCACACGTTCGTCAAACCGCTGCGCTGGGATGCGCAAGGCATGCCCGTGTTTGGCCGCTCATCGACCCTGTAAAACCTGGACCCGACGCCATGACCCCAGTTGATTCTGTTTCAGTGACGCAAGCGCCGTTCGGCACCCTGCCCGGTGGCCAGCACGTCAGCGTATTTACCCTGACGAACCGCCAGGGCATGCAGGTGAAAGTGCTCGACTTTGGCGCCATCATCAGCGCAATCCACGTGCCGGACCGCGACGGCAGCTTTGCCGACGTGGTGCTCGGTTTCGAGCGTATCGAACCGTATCTGGCCAATGGCGCTTTTCTGGGCGCCGTCATCGGGCGCTACGGCAACCGCATCGCCGAGGGACGTTTCAGCCTCGACGGCAAGGATTACCAGCTGGCCGTCAACAATGCCCCGAATCACTTGCATGGCGGCAACCAGGGCTTTCACCAGGTCATGTGGCAGGCCGAGCCGTTCACCCGGGACGGTGCCGCCGGCGTCACGTTCACGCGCAGCAGCCCGCACGGCGAAGATGGCTATCCGGGCAAGCTGGACGTGACCGTCGTGTACGAACTGGACAACGACAACGCCCTGAGCCTGCGCTACCACGCCGTGACGGACCAGGCCACGCCCGTCAACTTGACGAATCACAGCTATTTCAATCTGGCGGGGCAGGGCGATATCCTCGGCCACGAGGTGACGATCAACGCGGACCGTTACCTGCCCGTCGATGCGGGTTCGATTCCCACGGGCGAACTGGCGGACGTGTCCGGCACGCCGTTTGACTTGCGTCAGAGCACTGTCATCGGCGACAGCATAGCCTTGCCGCACGAACAGCTGCGCATCGGCCGTGGCTACGACCACAACTTTGTGCTGAATCAACAGCCCGGTCAGCTGCTCAGCCTGGCCGCCACCGTGCGCGATCCGCAATCGGGTAGGGTGATGCAGGTGTACACGCAGGAGCCAGGCGTCCAGTTTTATTCCGGCAATTTCCTCGACGGCAGCCAGCCCGGCAAGCTGCGCGCCAACAGCTACCGCAGCGCGCTATGCCTGGAAACCCAGCATTTCCCCGATGCGCCGAACCAGGCGCATTTCCCGAACACCATCTTGCGCCCTGGTCAGGTGTATCAGACGGAAACCGTGTACCGGTTTTCCGCAGATTAATCGTCTAACCCCAAACGAAATCCGGGGTCGTACCCTGCGGGATCGGAATCCGCCCATTGGACGCATTCCCCCTCAGGGTACGCCACCCAATACCTTCCACGCCCTGCCGCCATGCGCCCGCAGGGCGTTTTCATTGGCGCATGCCGATATCGTTTTCGGTATCGGAACGCATTAAAAATTGATTGGAAAGGCATGGCAGGATTCTTTAGTATTCCAACATCGCTGCCCGGGCCGACGACATTAGATCCGGCATGGCACAACCAGGAGAATGGCATGTCTGAGACAAAAAAGAAGGTTGCCCTGCGCTCTGCCGAGTGGTTCGGCTCGCAGGACAAGAACGGCTTCATGTACCGCAGCTGGATGAAAAACCAGGGCATACCTGACCACGAGTTTCATGGCAAGCCCATCATCGGCATCTGCAATACCTGGTCCGAGTTGACTCCCTGCAACGCGCATTTCCGCCAGCTGGCCGAACACGTCAAGCGCGGCATCCTGGAAGCGGGCGGTTTCCCCGTGGAATTCCCCGTCTTCTCGAACGGCGAATCGAATCTGCGCCCGACGGCCATGCTGACGCGCAACCTGGCCTCGATGGACGTGGAAGAATCGATCCGCGGCAATCCGATGGACGCCGTCGTGCTGCTGGTCGGCTGCGACAAGACGACGCCGGCACTGCTGATGGGCGCGGCCAGCGTCGACATTCCCACCATCGTCGTCAGCGGCGGCCCCATGCTGAACGGCAAACTGAACGGCAAGGATATCGGTTCCGGCACCGCCGTCTGGCAGTTGCACGAGCAGATGAAGGCGGGATCGATCACCTTGCACCAGTTCATGTCGGCCGAATCGGGCATGTCGCGCTCGGCAGGTACCTGCAACACCATGGGTACGGCCTCGACGATGGCCAGCATGGCCGAAGCGCTGGGCACGTCCTTGCCGCACAACGCCGCCATTCCCGCCGTCGATTCGCGCCGCTACGTGCTGGCGCACATGTCGGGCATCCGCATCGTTGAAATGGTGCATGAAGACCTGCGCCTGTCGAAAGTGCTGACGCGCGAAGCGTTTGAAAACGCCATCAAGGTCAACGCGGCCATCGGCGGCTCGACCAATGCCGTGATCCACCTGAAGGCGATTGCCGGCCGCATCGGCGTGCCTTTGGCCCTGGAAGACTGGACCAAGGTCGGCCGCGGCACGCCGACCATCGTCGATCTGCTGCCGTCGGGCCGTTTCCTGATGGAAGAGTTTTACTACGCGGGCGGCTTGCCGGCCGTCATACGCCGCCTGGGCGAAGGCGACTTGCTGCCGCACAAGAATGCCTTGACCGTCAACGGCAAGTCGCTCTGGGACAACTGTGTCGAAGCGCCGATCTACAACGACGAGGTGGTGCGCACCCTGGACAACCCGCTGCTGGCCGATGGCGGCATTTGCGTGTTGCGCGGCAACCTGGCGCCGCGCGGCGCCGTGCTGAAACCGTCGGCCGCTTCGCCGCATCTGATGCAGCACCGGGGCAAGGCCGTCGTGTTCGAAGACTTTGAACATTACAAATCGCGCATCGTTGATCCGGATCTCGACGTCGATGCGAACTCCGTGCTGGTGATGAAAAATTGCGGCCCGAAAGGCTATCCGGGCATGGCGGAAGTGGGCAACATGGGCTTGCCGCCGAAACTGCTGGCGCAAGGCATCACCGACATGGTGCGCATCTCGGATGCGCGCATGAGCGGCACCGCCTACGGCACCGTCGTGCTGCACGTGGCGCCGGAAGCGATGGCGGGCGGCCCGCTGGGCATCGTGCGCGACGGCGACATGATCGCCCTCGATTGCCACAACGGCAGCCTGAACATCGACATCAGCGACGCGGAAATCGCCGAGCGCCTGGCGGCCCGCGAACTGGGCAGCGCGCCCGGGCCGAAGAGCGGCTACCAGCAGTTGTACATCGAACACGTGTTGCAGGCCGACGAAGGCTGCGATTTCGACTTCCTGGTCGGCAATCGCGGTTCCGCCGTGCCGCGCCACTCACATTAAGCGGAGAATTCCATGCTGTTGCTGCAATTTACGAATGAACACGGCGGCCGCCTCGTCGGCCTGCTGCAAGACGACGTCATCCGCGTCATCGAAGGCTACAACACGACGTATGCGCTGGCGCAAGACGCCATCCGCAAAAAGGTCGGCCTGGCGGACCTGGTGAATGCCAGCGTCGGCAACGCCACGCATGCGTATGCGGACGTGGCCGCCAGCGGCCGTTTGCTGGCGCCGCTCGACCACGCGGACGAGGCGCATTGCTACGTGACGGGCACGGGCCTGACCCACCTGGGCAGCGCCGGCGCGCGCGACGCCATGCACAAGAAGATCGGCGGCGATGCCGAATCCCTGAGCGACTCCATGAAAATGTTCCGTCTGGGCGTGGAAGGCGGCAAGCCCGCCGACGGCACGGCCGGCGCCCAGCCCGAATGGTTCTATAAAGGCGACGGCTCCATCGTGCGCGCTGGCGGCCAGCCGCTGCGCATGCCGGACTTTGCCCTCGACGGCGGCGAAGAGCCGGAAATCGCCGGCCTGTACGTGATCGGCGACGACGGCCAGCCTTATCGGGTCGGCTACGCCATCGGCAATGAATTCTCGGACCACGTGACGGAACGCCAGAACTATCTGTACCTGGCCCATTCGAAGTTGCGCATGTGCAGCGTGGGCCCGGCCTTGCTGGTGGGCGAATTGCCCGCGCACATAGCCGGCAGCTCGCGCGTGCTGGACGCGGCTGGCAATGTGCGCTGGGAAAAGGCGTTTGTCAGCGGCGAAGAGAATATGTCGCACACGATTGCCAACCTGGAACACCATCACTTCAAGTATCCGCTGTTCAAGCGCCCCGGCGACGTGCACGTGCATTTCTTTGGCACGGCCACCCTGAGCTTTGCCGATGGCGTGAGCGTGGCGCCGGGCGAAATCTTTGAAATCGAAGCGCCGGCCTTTGGCCCTGCCTTGCGCAACCGCCTCGACGTCTTCCCAACCGAATTTGCGAAAGTGAGCACATTATGAGTTTGAATATCACCGGTGATGCATGGATCGGCGGCGTCGCCGTCAAGGGCAATGGCGGCTCCTTCGAAGCGTGGGATCCGGCCGCGCGCACACACATCGCGCCCGCCTTCCACATGGTTGACGTAGCGCAAATCGACGAGGCTTGCCGTCTGGCGCAAGCCGCCTTCGACCCGTTCCGCGCCACCAGCGACGCGGAGCGCGCCGACTTTTTAGATACCATCGCCGCGCAAATCCTCGAACTGGGCGATGACTTGATCGTGCGCGCCATGACGGAAAGCGGCTTGCCGCGCGCGCGCCTGGAAGGCGAACGCAGCCGCACGGTGGGTCAATTAAAACTGTTCGCCGGCTTGCTGCGCGAGGGTTCGTGGACCGATGCGCGCATCGATTCGGTGCTGCCGGACCGCGTGCCGCCCCGTCCTGACTTGCGCTTGCGCATGATTGGCCTGGGTCCCGTCGCCGTGTTTGCGGCCAGTAACTTCCCGCTGGCCTTCTCGGTGGCCGGCGGCGATACGGCCTCGGCGCTGGCGGCCGGCTGCCCCGTCGTCCTGAAAGCCCATTCGGCCCATCCGGGCACGTCGGAACTGGTGGCGCGCGCGATTGTGAAAGCGATTGCCATCTGCAAGCTGCCGGCCGGCGTGTTCGCCCTGCTGACGGGTACGGGCAATGGCATCGGCCAGGCGCTGGTCGCCCATCCGGCCATCCAGGCCGTCGGTTTCACGGGCTCGCGTTCGGGCGGCATCGCCCTGATGAAGGTGGCGTCCGAGCGTGCGCAGCCGATCCCCGTGTATGCGGAAATGAGCAGCATCAACCCCGTGTTTGTGCTGCCGCAAGCGCTGGCCGCCCGTGGCGCGGCGATCGCCGGCGGTTTTGCCGCTTCGCTGACGATGGGCGTGGGCCAGTTCTGCACCAATCCCGGCCTCGTGCTGGGCCTGGAAGGTGCTGACTTTACGGCCTTTGCCGCGGCCGCCGCCGAAGCGCTGGCGCCGGCGCCTGCCGCCACCATGTTGACCGCTGGTATTGCCAGCAGCTATGCCAAGGGCGTCGCCGCCCTGGCGCAGCACGCGGACGTGACGCCGCTGGTGCAAAACACGGGCGAGGAAGGCAAGGGCGCCGCCGCCCTGTTCGTCACTTCGGGCGAAGCGTTTTTGGCCAGGCACGACTTGCGCGACGAAGTCTTCGGCCCGGCCTCCTTGCTGGTGGCTTGCCGCGATATGCAACAGTTGCTGGAGATTACGGAAAGCCTGGAAGGCCAGCTGACGGCCACCCTGCAGATGGATGCCGGCGACCTGGCAGACGCGCGCCGCTTGCTGCCCGTGCTGGAACGCCGCGTGGGCCGCATCCTGGCCAACGGTTTCCCGACGGGTGTGGAAGTGTCGACGGCGATGGTGCACGGCGGCCCGTTCCCGGCCACCTCGGACGGCCGCAGCACCTCGGTAGGCACGGCGGCCATCAACCGCTTCCTGCGCCCCGTGTCGTACCAGAACCTGCCGCAGGACTTGCTGCCGGAGTCGCTGCGCGATGATAATCCGCTCAGTATCTGGCGCCGCAAGGATGGCGTGCTGGGCAAGGAATAACAACACGGCGAGCCGCAGATCGAATGCGGTACGCTGCTGTGCACGTGTACATAAAAATAGACAGGTGGAGACAAGATGAAGCAATTGGCGAAATATGGCAGCTTGCAGGGCAAGCGCGTGTTCATCACGGGGGGCGGCAGCGGCATCGGCGAATCCCTGGTGGCGGAGTTTGCCGCCCAGGGCGCCGTGGTGGCGTTTGTCGATATCGCCGTGGAAGCGAGCGAGGCCCTGTGCCGCCGCCTGGCTGAAGCGGGCTGGACGGCGCCCGTGTTCCGTCATTGCGACATCACGGATATTGCCTCCCTGCAAGCCGTCATGGCCGAACTGGCCGATCAACTGGGCGACTTCGATATCCTCGTCAACAACGCCGCCAACGATCAGCGCCACCAGGCGCAGGACGTCACCCTGGAATACTGGAACGAGCGTATTGCGATCAATCAACGCCCGATGTTCTTCACCTGCCAGGCTGTGTTCGAGGGCATGAAGCGCAAGGGCGGCGGTTCCATCATCAACGTCAGCTCGATTTCGTGGCACATGAAGTCGGGCGGCTACCCCGTGTATGCCACCACCAAGGCGGCCGTCGTGGGCCTCACGCGGGGCCTGGCGCGCGATTACGGCGCGCACAATATCCGCGTCAACACGGTGACGCCCGGCTGGGTCATGACGCAGCGCCAGATCGACCTGTGGGTCGACGAGGCAGCGGAAGTGGAAATCAAGAAAAGCCAATGCTTGCCAAGCAAGCTGATGCCGCAGGACATCGCCGCCATGGTGCTGTTCCTTGCATCGGACGACGGCGCGATGTGTTCCAGTCAGGAATTCATTGTGGATGCTGGCTGGATATAAGCCTTACCGCATCGTTTAATTCGCGCCGGCACTGACCGGCACCTCAGATCTTGAAGCCGCCCTCTTGCCGCCCCAACCCCGCGGCAGGAGAGGCATCGCCACATCCAGATTTTGCCGGGGTTGATCCCCGGCCCTTGCTTTTCACTAAAAAACAGGAGACAGCATGAAATGTATCAATACCAGCATCGTGGCCCTCAGCCTGGCCATGGCCGTCGGCAGCGCCTTTGCCGCGCCCGTCAACGTCACCATCGACGTGGCCAAGCCTGGTTCCGTGATCAATAAAAACATCTACGGCCAGTTCGCCGAACACCTGGGGACCGGTATCTACGAGGGCATGTGGGTGGGGCCGGATTCTGCCATCCCGAATACCAAGGGCTGGCGCAATGACGTGCTGGGCGCGCTGAAGCAGTTGCACGTGCCGTTGGTCCGCTGGCCGGGCGGCTGCTTTGCCGATGAATACCACTGGAAGGACGGCATCGGCGCGCGCGAGAAGCGCCCGACCAAGGTCAACACCAACTGGGGCGGCGTGGAAGAATCGAACGCTGTCGGCACGCATGAATTCTTCGACCTGGCCGAGCTGCTGGGCGCACAGACCTATATCAACGGCAATCTCGGTTCCGGCACGCCGCAGGAAATGTCCGAATGGCTCGAATACATGACGTCGGACAGCAAGTCCACCCTGGCCGAGCTGCGCCGCAAGAATGGCCGCGCCCAGCCGTATAAAGTCGATTACTTTGGCATCGGCAACGAAGCCTGGGGTTGCGGCGGCAATATGCGCCCGCAGTACTACGCCGACCTGTACAAGCACTATCACACCTTCATGAAGACGCCGGAAAGCGCGCGCCCGAAATTCATCGCCAGCGGCGGCAATGATGACGACACCAGCTGGTCCAGCACCCTGAGCCGCGAAATCAAGCCGAACATGATGGACGCTATCAGTTTCCACTACTACACGGTGCCGACCGGCGTATGGGAAAAGAAGGGCGCGGCCACGGGCTTTGGCGAAAATGAATGGATTTCCACCCTGAGCCGCACCCTGCGCATCGATAGCTTGATCAAGAACAATCTCGCCGCCATCGACAAGAACGACCCGTCGAAAAAGACGGGCTTGTACGTCGATGAATGGGGCACCTGGTATGACGTGGAGCCGGGCACCAACACGGGCTTCTTGTTCCAGCAAAACAGCTTGCGCGACGCCCTCGTCGCCGCCTTGAATTTCAACATCTTCCACGCCCATGCGGACAGGGTGCGCATGACGAATATTGCGCAAATGGTCAATGTGCTGCAGGCGATGATCATCACGGACAAGGATAAATATTTCCTCACGCCCACGTATCACGCGTTTGAAATGTACGTGCCGTTCCAGGATGCCACGGCCTTGCCGGTCGCGATTCAAGGCAATGGCAAGTACAGCCTGGGCAAGGTCAGCATTCCGGAAGTGAGCGCCTCGGCCGCGCGCGCCAGGGATGGCAAGGTGTACTTGTCCTTGGTCAACACGAATCCGCACAAGGCCGTCGACGTGAGCGTGGCGCTGGCGGGCCAAAAAGTGACGGCTGTGAATGGCCGCGTGCTGACTGCGGGCAAGATGGATGCCGTCAACAGCTTTGCGCAACCGCAAGCCGTGCAGCCGGTGACGTTCAATGCCCAGGCGCAGGGCGGCAAGCTGACCGTGTCGGTGCCCGCCAAGGCGGTGGTGGTGGTGGCGGTCGAATAAACCTGCCGATTTTGAGGTATCCAGCCGGCCCGCATGACGGGCCGGCTGACCATGTGGAGAACACGATGCAATTTTCGATAATGATGGCCTTGGCGGCCATGCTTGCTTTCAGCCCCGTCCAGGCGGCTCAGGTCAGCGTGCACGACCCCGTGATGGCCAGGGAAGGCGACACGTATTATTTGTACAGCACGGGGCCCGGCATCACCTTTTACAGCTCGACAAACATGGTCGACTGGCAGCCGGAAGGGCGCGTGTTTGCGGGCCAGCCCGCGTGGGCCAAGACGGCCGCACCGTCGTTTGACGACCATATCTGGGCGCCAGACGTGCAATTCCATGACGGCAAATATTACCTGTACTACTCGGTGTCCGGCTTCGGCAAGAACACATCGGGCATCGGCGTGACCGTCAACACCACCCTCAATCCCCGCTCGCCCGATTACCGCTGGGTCGACCAGGGCATGCTGCTGCAATCCGTGCCCGAGCGCGACGAGTGGAACGCCATCGATTCGAACATCATCACCGATGCCAAGGGTACGCCGTGGATGTCCTTCGGTTCATTCTGGAACGGCATCAAGCTGGTGAAATTGACGTCCGACTGGACCCGTATTGCGGAACCGCAAGAGTGGCACTCGCTGGCGCGCCGCGTACCCCTGCCGCCACGCGCAGGCGAATTCAAGCCTGCGCCCGAGGAAATCGAGGCGCCGTTCATCTTCCAGCGTGGCAACGAATATTTCCTCTTTGTCTCCTGGGGGCTGTGCTGCCAGAAGGAAAAAAGCACGTATCACCTGGCCGTCGGCCGTTCCAAGAGCGTGACGGGCCCCTACCTGGACAAGGACGGCCGCGACATGGCGCAGGGCGGCGGCACGGTGGTCTTGAAAGGCGACAAGGATTGGCGGGGCCTGGGCCACAACAGCGCCTACACGTTTGACGGCAAGGATTACCTGGTGCTGCACGCGTATGAAACGGCGGACAATTACTTGCAAAAGCTCAAGATCCTGCCCATGACGTGGGACAAGGACGGCTGGCCGCAGGTGGACCCGCGCGACTTGAACCGCTACCAGAGTAAGCAGTTGCCAGCTGCCAAACCGTAAAGGTCTGCCATGAAAACAACCTTGCTGACGCTGGCGCTGGCCGCCGGCGGCCTTGCCACGCCGCTACTCCAGGCGGCGGAGCTGTTTCCCCTCTCGTCCGTGAGCCTGGGGGCGGGACCGTTTCTCGAGGCGCAGACGACGGACTTGCAGTATCTGCTGGCCTTCGAACCGGACAAATTGCTGGCGCCGTTCCGCCGCGAGGCGGGCTTGCCGCAGGTGCAGCCCAGCTACGGCAACTGGGAATCGACGGGCCTCGACGGTCACATGGGCGGGCATTATCTGTCCGCGCTGGCGCTGATGGTGGCGTCCACGGGCGACGCGCAGGCGCGCGAACGCCTCGATTACATGCTGGCGGAACTGAAGCAATGCCAGGACGCCAATGGTAATGGCTACCTGGGCGGCATTCCCGACGGCAGCGCCGCCTGGCAAGCCATCGCCAAGGGAGAACTGCAGGCCGACACCTTCTCCGTCAATGGTCGTTGGGTGCCGTGGTACAACCTGCACAAGGTATTCGCCGGCTTGCGCGACGCCTACCAGTACACCGGCAATGCCGAGGCGAAGGCCATGCTGATCGCCCTGTCGGACTGGGCCGTGAAACTCTCGGCCTCGCTCACGGATGCGCAGATGCAAGCGATGCTGCGCGCCGAACACGGCGGCATGAACGAGGTGCTGGCCGACGTCTACGCGATGACGGGCGAGCAAAAGTATCTGGACCTGGCCGTGCGCTTCTCGCATCAGGCGGTCTTGCAACCTTTGGCGGCGCAACAGGACAAGCTGACGGGCCTGCATGCGAATACGCAAATCCCGAAGGTGATCGGCTTCGAGCGCATCGGCGCCTTGACGGGCCGGCGCGACTGGCAGCAGGCGGCGCAATTCTTTTGGCAAACCGTGCACGACAAGCGCACGGTGGCCATCGGCGGCAACAGCGTCAAGGAACATTTCCACGACGACCACGATTTTTCCTCGATGGTGGAAGAGGTCGAAGGGCCGGAAACGTGTAATACCTACAATATGCTCAAGCTGACGGAACAGCTGTTCAAGCGCGACGAGCAGGTGCGCTACGCGGATTACTACGAGCGCGCCCTGTACAACCACATTTTGTCGTCGCAGCGCCCCGGCACGGGCGGCTTTGTCTATTTTACGCCCATGCGGCCGAACCACTACCGCGTGTATTCGCAAGTGGACAAGGGCATGTGGTGCTGCGTGGGTTCCGGCATCGAAAGCCAGGCCAAGTATGGCGAATTCATCTACGCGCATGACGGTGACGCCCTGTACGTGAACCTGTTCATGGCGTCCACCCTCGACTGGAAACAGCAGGGCGTCAGGATCGTGCAATCGACCCGGTTTCCCGACCAGGACACGACGCGCATCAAGGTGCTGGGAAATAAAACCTTCAGCATGAAGATACGCTACCCGCAATGGGTCGCCAAGGGCAAGCTGCGCCTCAAGCTCAATGGCAAGGCCATGCGGGTGAACGGCGTGCCGGGCGAGTATGTGACGATCACGCGCGCGTGGAAAACGGGCGACAGCGTCGATGTCGTTCTGCCGATGACGACGCGCCTGGAACAGATGCCGGACCAGTCGAATTACTATGCCGTGCTGCACGGCCCCATCGTGCTGGCCGCCAGGACGCAGCCGTTCGCCAATGAACAACTGAACTATTTTGCCGACGACACGCGCATGGGTCATATCGCCCAGGGGCAAGTGTGTCCGCTGGAATCGTCACCGCTGTTCGTCAGCGACACAAAAGAATTCATGCACAAGATCAAACCTGTAAAAGGCCAGCCGCTGACGTTCACGGCGCCCGGCTTGATCCAGGGCAAGGATGCGGCGACGATCAAACTGATCCCGTTCTTCCGCCTGCATGACTCTCGCTACATGCTGTACTGGCCCGTATCCACGCCGGCCAGGCTGGCGCAGCTGCAGGACGCCACGCGCCAGGCGGAAGCCGAGCGCCTGGCGCTCGATGCGCGCACCATCGACCAGGTGGCGCCGGGGCAGCAGCAGCCGGAATCCGACCACAGCTTCCAGGCCGAAGGGGGAGAAAACGGCGTCAACAAGGGCCGGCACTGGCGCCATGCGACGGGCTGGTTCAGCTATGAACTGAGCGACCCGCAAGCCGAAGCGAAAACCCTGCGCCTGACCCTGTCCACCCTCGATGCGGGCCACGTCTTCGACGTCTTGCTCAACGGCACGAAACTGCAAACGGTCGCCGTGGCGGCCGATGCGCCGCAAGAGCTGCACACGCTCGATATCGCCATTCCCAAGGCCCTGGCGGCGGTTGGCAACGGCAAACTCAGCGTGAAATTTGTCGCCGGCAAGGATTCCGTGGCGGGCGGCCTGTACGGACTGCGCCTGTTGCGCTGAGGGAAGAAGGACCCGGCTCGTTCTACCGATACGCAAATCGGTATCGCAAGCGAAAAAGAATTGATTGGATGGCTATGTTGCTTTCTCCTACCATGGGTTCATAAAAAACCGCCCATCCGGCATCCGGCTGTGATGGTATTCCAATAAAAAAACTGGAGACAAGAATGACATTGACACGCCGCACACTCCTCGCCAGCGCCATGCTGCTGGCCGCTTCCGCCACCACCTTGGCTACTTCTTCCGCCTTCGCCGCCAAGCCCCTCGTCATGGGCTTTTCGCAGGTGGGCGCCGAAAGCGAATGGCGCACCGCCAATACCGTCTCCATCAAGGATGCAGCCAAGAAAGATGGCGTCACCCTGAAATTTGCCGACGCGCAGCAAAAGCAGGAAAACCAGGTCAAGGCCCTGCGCTCCTTTATCGCGCAAAAGGTCGACGTGATCGCCTTCTCGCCCGTCGTCGAATCGGGCTGGGATACCGTCTTGCGCGAAGCCAAGGCCGCCAAGATTCCCGTCATCTTGACGGACCGCGCCGTCAACGTGGCCGACAAATCGCTGTACGTGACCTTCATCGGTTCCGACTTCGTGGAAGAGGGCCGCCGCGCGGGACAATGGCTGCTCGAACACGCCAAGAAAACGCCGGATGCGACCCTGAACATCGTTGAACTGCAAGGCACGGTCGGCTCCGCACCGGCCATCGACCGCAAGGCGGGCTTCCTGGAAGTGGTGGGCAAGAATCCCAAGATGAAGATCATCCGTTCGCAAACGGGCGATTTTACGCGCGCCAAGGGCAAGGAAGTGATGGAAGCGTTCCTCAAGGCCGAAGGCAAGAAGATCAACGTGCTGTACGCGCACAATGACGACATGGCCATCGGCGCCATCCAGGCCATCGAAGAAGCGGGCATGAAACCGGGCAAGGACATCATCATCATCTCCATCGATGGCGTCAAAGGCGCGTTCGAGGCCATGATCGCCGGCAAGCTGAACGTGACCGTCGAATGCAGCCCGCTGCTGGGCCCGCAACTGATGTCCATCGCCCGCGACGTGGTGGCCGGTAAACCCGTGCCGGCGCGCATCACGACGGTGGAAGGCGTGTTCCCTGCCGAGGTGGCCGCCAAGGAATTTCCGAACCGTAAGTACTAAGCTTGCCGCATGATGAAGACGCAAGCGCATCACACTGCCGCGCCAGCTCCCTTGCTGGAGTTGCGCGGCATCAGCAAGTCCTTTCCCGGCGTCAAAGCCCTCAGCGATGTTGCCCTGCGCCTGTATCCGGGTGAAGTGCACACTTTGATGGGGCAAAACGGCGCGGGAAAGTCGACCCTGATCAAGGTGCTGACGGGCGTCTACACGCCCGACAGCGGCCAAATTTTACTCGATGGCAAACCCATCGCTCCGGCGTCCACCTCGGACGCGCAGGCACTCGGCATCAGCACCGTGTACCAGGAAGTCAATCTGTGCCCGAACCTGTCGGTGGCGGAAAACATTTTTATCGGCCGCTACCCGCGTCGCTTTGGCGGCTGCTTTGGCCCGATCGACTGGCGTTCCATGCAGCAACAGGCGCGTGCCTTGCTGCAGCAATTACAGATCGATATCGATGTCACGGCGCAACTGTCCAGCTTTCCGCTGGCCATCCAGCAAATGGTGGCCATCTCGCGCGCGCTGAACATTTCAGCCCGCGTGCTGATCCTCGACGAACCCACGTCCAGCCTGGACGAGGCGGAAGTCAATCTGCTGTTCTCCGTGCTGCGCCGCCTGCGCGAGCAAGGCATGGCGATCCTGTTCGTGACCCACTTCCTGGACCAGACCTACGCCATTTCCGACCGCATCACCGTCATGCGCAACGGCGAGCGCGAAGGAGAGTATGCGTGCAGCGAGCTGTCGCGCCTGGCGCTGGTGAACAAGATGATCGGCGTGGCGGCCGACACGCAGGCGCAAGAGCTTGATCTGGCGCAAGAAGCGGGCGCGGCCAGTTTCGGTCCCGCCGTGCTGGAAGCCACCGGACTGGGCCGCAAGGGCGCCTTGCTGCCCATGGATTTCCACATCCGCCAGGGCGAATTGCTGGGCCTGGCCGGTTTGCTCGGTTCGGGCCGCACGGAACTGGCGCGCTTGCTGTTCGGCGCCGACAAGGCCGACTCGGGCACGATCACCATGCAGGGCCAGCCGCGCCACTTCAATGTGCCGCGCGACGCGATTGCCCGCGACATCGGCTTTTGCTCGGAAGACCGCAAGCACGAGGGCGCGATCCTGTCGCTGTCCGTGCGCGAAAACATCATATTGGCCTTGCAAGCCCGCACGGGCTTGCTGCGCGCCATCCCGTTCAAACGCCAGCAGGCGCTGGCCGATGAATACGTGAAAGCGCTGGGCATCAAGACGGCCAGCATCGAAACCCCGATCGGCAGCCTGTCGGGCGGGAATCAACAGAAGGCCTTGCTGGCGCGCTGGCTGGTGACGTCGCCGGCCATGCTGATTTTAGACGAACCGACGCGCGGCATCGACGTGCGCGCCAAGCAGGAAATCATGAGCTATGTAAGCAAGCTGTGCCGCAAGGGCATGGCGATTCTGTTCATCTCGTCCGAATTGCCGGAAGTGCTGCGCTGCAGCGACCGCATCGTCGTCATGCGCGACCGCAAGGCCTGCGGCGACTATGCGCGTGGCGAGCTGGACGATTGTTCCGTGCTGCAAGTGATTGCCGGAGATGCCACATGAGTTTATCCACGCCATCGAGCGCGCCGCTGGCGCGTCCGGCTTCCACTATGGGTACGTCCGCCTTGCATACCGTTCTGCACCATCCTTTGAGCCGGCCGCTGGCCGCGCTGTGCTTGCTGCTGCTGGTCGATTTCTTCGCCATTCCCGGCTTTTTCCACTTGGAAATCCGTGACGGCCATTTGTACGGCAGCGTGATCGACATCGTCAACCGCGCCGCGCCGCTGATGCTGGCGGCGCTGGGCATGACCCTGGTGATCGCCACGCGCGGCATCGATATTTCCGTGGGCGCCGTCGTGGCCCTGTCCGGCACCGTGGCCGCCATGCTGATCGGCGGCACCATGGTGATGGACAACGGTGTGCCGACCTACGTGAGCAACATTCCCATGGGCTGGGCCCTGGCTGCGGCCCTGGGCGCGGCCCTGCTGTGCGGCGCCTGGAATGGCGTGCTGGTGGCCGGTCTCGGCTTGCAGCCCATCGTCGCCACCCTGATCCTGATGGTGGCGGGCCGCGGCCTGGCGCAATTGCTGACGGATGGGCAGATCGTTACGGTCTATTATCAGCCGTTCTTCTTCATCGGCAGCGGCTATCTGTTCGGCTTGCCGTTCTCGCTGTTCCTCGTCGCGGCGGTCTTCCTCATCACGGCCTTGCTGATGCGCAAGACGGCCCTGGGCCTGTTCATCCAGGCCGTCGGCATCAACCCCGTGGCCGCGCGCCTGGCCGGCATCCGGACGGCCACCCTGATCTTTTTCGTCTACGTCTTTTGCGCCGCCTGCGCCGGCTTGTCGGGGCTGATGATCAGCTCGAACATCAAGAGCGCCGACGCGAACAATGCGGGCCTGATGCTGGAACTCGACGCCATCCTGGCCGTGACCCTGGGCGGCACCTCGCTGGCTGGCGGCAAGTTCAGCTTGGTCGGCAGCATGATCGGCGCGCTCATCATCCAGACCCTGACGTACACCATTTATTCGCTCGGCGTGCCGCCCGAGGTGAACATGGTCGTCAAGTCGGTCGTCGTCTTCCTCGTCTGCCTGTCGCAATCGTCGGAATTCAAGCAATTGCTGCATCGGAGAAAAGCATGAAGGGTTTGCTGCACACCCCGTATTTCACTTCGCTCGTCACGGTCCTGCTGCTGGTGGTGATGCTGGGCCTGGGCGGCGCCGCCTATCCGGGCTTGCTGTCGACGCAAGTGATTTTTAACCTGTTGATCGATAACGCCTTTTTGCTGGTGATCGCCGTCGGCATGACTTTCGTCATCGTTTCCGGCGGCATCGATCTGTCCGTCGGTTCCGTGCTGGCCCTGTCGACCATGATCGCCGCCTGGCTGCTCAACGTGGCGCACTGGCCGCCGCTGCTGGTGATCGTCACCGTGCTGGCGCTGGGCACCGTATTCGGCGCCAGCATGGGCGCGCTGATCCATTACTTCAAATTGCAGCCCTTCATCGTCACCCTGGCCGGCATGTTTCTGGCGCGGGGCCTGTGCTATTTGATCAGCATCAATTCCATCACCATCGATGACCCCCTGTTCGTGGCCATGTCGCAGACGCAATTGGGCTTCCTGGGCGGCTTCGTCTCGCCCGGCGTCGTCATCGCCGTGCTGACCTTGCTGCTGGCCATCTGGCTGGCGCACGCGACGCCATTCGGCCGCGCCGTGTATGCGATCGGCGGCAATGAACAGTCGGCCCTGATGATGGGGCTGCCTGTCGGCCGCACCAAGGTTTTCATTTACGCCTTCAGCGGCTTTTGCGCCTCGCTGGGCGGCGTGCTGTTTTCGTTCTACATGCTGTCCGGCTATGGCTTGCATGCGCAAGGCACGGAACTGGACGCGATTGCCGCCGTCGTCATCGGCGGCACCCTGCTCAGCGGCGGCTACGGCTACGTGGCGGGCGCGCTGTCGGGCGTGCTGGTGCTGGGCACCATCCAGACCCTGATCGCCTTCGACGGCACGCTCAGCTCGTGGTGGACCAAGATCGTCATCGGCGGCTTGCTGTTCGTCTTTTGCGTCGTGCAAAGACTGATGGCCATGGGCCAGAAAAATACCAACGGGAGTTAATTGATGTTGAAGCAACACACACGTGCCGCCATCGGCATGGCGGCGGCGCTCGCCTGCGCCCCATTCGGCGCGCAGGCGGCCAACCCCATCGTCAAGGATATCTATACGGGCGACCCGGCCGCGCTGGTCGACAATGGCAGGGTGTATCTGTACGTCGGCCACGATGAGGCGAGCGCCACGGACACGGATTACCGGATGAACGAGTGGCGCGTGTATTCTTCGTGCGACATGGCGAACTGGACGGATCACGGCTCGCCCGTGCGCTTTTCCACGTTTGCCTGGGCCGGCAAGGATGCCTGGGCCGGCGACATCGTCAAGCGCGGCAGCAAATATTATTTTTACTCGACCGTCGACCACAAGACCATCCCGGGAAAAGCCATCGGCGTGGCCGTGTCCGACAGCCCGACGGGCCCCTTCGTCGACGCGCGCGGCAGCGCCCTGATCACGAACGACATGACGAAGCAGACGGCGATCCCGTGGGACGACATCGACCCGGCCGTCTTCATCGACACGGATGGTCAAGCCTACCTTTACTGGGGCAACACGGTCTTGAAGTACGCCAAGCTGAAAGCGAATATGACGGAGCTCGACGGCCCGATCTTGACCTTCGGCATGGATGCGTTCACGGAAGCGGCGTATATGCACAAGCATGCGGGCACGTATTATTTGTCGTACTCGCGCAACTTCCCCGAGGAAACGGCGTACTCGACGGGGCCGACGCCCACGGGGCCATGGCATTTCCGCGGCACCATCATGGACAAGAATGCCGTCGTGAAAACCATTCACCAGGCCATCATCGAATTCAACGGCAAGTCGTATATCTTCTATCACAACGACAAATTGCCCGGCGGCGGAGAGTACCGGCGTTCCGTGGCCGTGGAAGAGCTGAAATACAAGCCGGACGGCACCATCGAATTCATCCCGCAAACGGCCGGCCCGGCAGCCAATCCCAGCGCCGCCTGCAAGGCATCCTGATCGCTGCTTGACGACGCTCAAAAAGGAGACAAACCGATATCTGGAATATCGATATTGAGTTAAAACTGATATCGATCATGATATGATTTATTCATGGATACCCTCAACCCCAACTGGTTCTTGCGAGCCCGCCTGAAGACGCGGCAATTGCTGCTGTTGATCGCCCTTGACGAGCAGCGCAACATCCACCGCGCGGCGGAAGAATTGCACATGACGCAGCCGGCCGCGTCCAAGCAAATCAAGGACCTGGAAGAGATGCTGGACGTGCGCCTGTTCGACAGGTTGCCGCGCGGCATGGAGCCGACCATCTACGGCGAAACGATGATACGCCACGCGCGCATGGCGTTAACTAGCCTGTCGCTGGCGCATGACGACATCGTGGCCCTGAAGTCGGGCCTGACGGGCCAGGTGGAAGTGGGCGTCATCATGACGCCGGCCATGGCCTTGCTGCCGCGCGCGATTGCCCGCATCAAGCAGCAGGCGCCCTTGATGCGCATCGGCGTGCACCTGGAGCACAGCAATACCCTGATGGACATGCTGCAGCATGGCACCCTGGACTTCATGATCGGGCGCATCCTGGAAAAGGAAAGCAGCGCCGGCCTGATCTACGAGGAATTGACGGAAGAGCCGGCCAGCGCCGTGGCGCGCAATGGTCATCCGCTGCTGTCGCGCAAGAATTTGCAGTTAAAAGATTTGGCGGGCCAGCCGTGGATCCTGCCGCCGCAAGGCAGCATCCTGCGCCACCGTTTCGACATGATGTTCCGCCGCGCCAGCCTGGAGCCGCCCGTGGACGTGGTCGACACGACGGCCTTGCTGCTGATCACGTCATTGCTGCAGCAGACGGATTCGCTGCACGTGATGCCGACGGAAGTGGCGCATTACTATGAATCGCTGAACGTGCTGAGCATTTTACCGATTGAGCTGCCGTGCAAGATGGATGCCTTCGGCATCATCCGCCAGCAGGATCATCTGTTGTCGCCGGGGGCGGATATGCTGTTGAAAGCTGTACGCGCCACAGCTGCGGACATGTATTGATTGATCCGAAGGCTGAAGAGCTGGGGTCAGACCCGTCGGGTCTGACCCCGGATTTACGCTGCGTCATCTTGCACTTGCCCGGCATGCTCAATCCGGCACTTCAAAGAAAAACAGCTGCACCAGCCGGCCATTCTCCGGCGTGTCGCCAAACACATTGCTGATCGAGTGAAAGTAGTGGCCCTTGTAGACGATCAGGCGGTTGTGGCGCATCGGCACTTCCAGCAGGGCTTGCCAACTGTCGCGCTGTTCCTGTAAGTCGTTGAATTTCTGTACTTTACTGTTCGGCAGCCAGCGTTTCTGGAAATCCTTGAAGCTGGCGTAGCCGCCCGCCTTGACGTCCGTCTCGGGCAGTCTCCGGTACCAGCCGCTGGGCTGGTGGCGCCAGAAGGTGGTGCCGCCCTGGCACTGCTCGGGCGGGTTCAGATACAGCACGCCCGCATAGAAATTGAAATTGTTGCCCGTCTCATTGTCCACGTGGATATCCGTGCGCGCCATGGCGTCCGCATAGCTGAGGCGATACGAACCGTTGTCGGGCGAAATGAAACGGATGGGGCGGCCCAGCGCCGTGGCGATGCGTTCCATGATGGCTTGACTGGGCTGGCCCGCCGTCTGGCAGCCCGGATAGTTCTGTCCCGCATAGCGTTGCTGCTCGAACGGCAACGCCAGCGCCTGGGCGCGCCAGGCGGCGGGGTCGGGCAGGAAATCGTCGAGGATGTGCAAGTCCGTTTCGCGGATAAAATCGTGCAGGGTGTCCGCGACATTGAGCGGCGTCAATGTTTCTGCCTGTTCCGCTTGCGGACTGGCAAAGCCGATGCGGCACGTTTGCGCCAGCGCCGGATGCAGCGCCAGGCCTTGCGCGTAGCGGGCCAGCGCCAGTTCCCGCTGTCCCGTGCGGTAATACAGCTCGGCCAGGCCCTGCAGGGTTTGCCAGCGCTGCGGACGCAGGGCGTGGGCCCGTTCCAGTTCGGCGATGGTGTCCATCAGACGCTGTTTTCCCATCAGCAATTCCGCATGGCTGATGGCGAAATCGTGCTCGTGCGGCGCCAGCCGCGCCGCCGTGGCGTAGCTGGCCAGCGCCGCTTCGCTGTCCGTGCCGCGCAGCACGTTGCCCAGGTTGTAGTGGAACAGGGCATTGTCGGGCTGTTGCTTAAGCGATAATTTCAGCAAGCCCAGGCCGATGGCGCCCTGGCCCAGTTCCAGCATGGCCAGGCCCTGGAAATGCTGGGCTTCGGCCAGGGCCGGGTCTTGCTTGTACGCGGCCTGGTAGGCATTGATCGCTTCGATCAGCTTGCCCGCCTGCTGCAGCCGTTGCCCGTTTGCCAGATGTTGTTCCGCCAGTGTCTGTTCGCCCATGTCTCACTCTCGATGTTGTTGGCGAATAGTGTAACTGCAAGTGGCGAGGTCGTGAACCCAAACGAAGGCTGGGGTCGGACCCTGAGGGTCCGACCCCGGTACCTGCCCTTGGGTTTACAGCGCTTGCTGCACAGGAATTTCCTGCCCGTTCAGCTTGATCGCCACCTTGACGATCTGCGCCTTGACCTGGTTGCTGGCCATGTCCGCTTCCTGGGCATACGCGTACACGACGATGGCGAAGTCCTTGTAGCCGCTGCGCGCCGCCTCGATCTTGCGCGCCGCCTCCTGGTCCACCTTCAGCAAGGAATAACCGTCGCCATTCGTGAACGCCAGCTTGTAGTCGCCGTTGTCGTACATGTAGTAATACGTACCCGCATCGGCGAACTTGGCGGGGAAGGCGGCCTTGTCCATGGCGTACGGCGACAGCGCGCCCTGGCCATTGATCTGGTAGCGCAGGTAGCGCCGGGTTTTCGCTTCGTTGACCTTGGCGTCGATCTGCGGTTTCAGGGCGTCGAGCACTTCCTGCTTGCGGAAGGCGTCGTTGCTGCCCGCATATTCGCGCGAGATGCGCTGCGCCACGGCCGCGTAGTCGGGCGGCACGCCGGACAGGGCGATGTAGCTGTACATCAACTGGTTGCCGCTGGTGATGTCGACATAGCTGGCGCCTGGGGTGGCCGGGTCCGCTTGCGGCAGGCTGGCGGCGGCCGCTTTTACCTGCGCCTTGGCGGCCAGGTCCGCGACATTCGCGGCGACAGGGGCAGAGGCGGCTGGTGTGGCGTTATCCGTCTTGCCGCAGGCGGACAGGATCACGGCGATGGCGAGCAGGGCGGGGAAAGTGCGGTTCATGGTATTTCCTTCAGTATGGGTGTGTAAGAGGTGACTTAGCCGACAGTTTTGCGTTTGTATTCGCCATAACCGTAGGCGGCCAGGACAATGCTGGCGGCCAGCACCAGGTAAAAGCCGATGCCGAACGACAGCCCCTGCCACACCTGCCCCAGCATTTCGCTGGCCATCTGTTCTGCCATGCGGGCCGCGCGGCTGCCCATGATGCCGCCCATGGCGTTGCCCGCGTCGCTGACGGCGCCCTTGATCTTGATGAACAGCAAGCTGCTGTGGAGGACGATGAACAGCAGCGGTGCGCACTTGCCCAGCGCCGCTTTCGGGTGGCTGCTGGCCATGGTGGCGCAGCAGGCGGCAATGGCCAGCAGGAAGAAGAATTGCGCCGAGGTAAAACCACCGCCGCCATCGCGGGCAAAGCTTTCCAGGCTGTCGGCGGACAGGCCCAGCAGCTGCCAATAGGTGCGCGAGACGGAAGCGAACAAACGGATGCCGATGGTGTTGAAAATGAAGGCGCCGGCGATCAGCACGCCCAGGCTGGCCAGCACCTTGACGCCCAGGGCGGACACGGCCCGGCCCCACAGTTGCTGGCCCTTGTCGCGCGCCAGTTTCGCCGCGCCGGCCATCTCTTCCTGCGCCAGTTGCTGCGTCGCCACGGCGCTGACCGTGTCGAGGCCGCCTGACTCGTTAAAACGCACGTCGACGACGGCATTGATGGCGGGCGCCACGTCGGAGCGCCAATGCGTGGCCACGTCGAAGGCATGTTGAATGCCGGCCACGCTGACGGAACCTTGTCCGCTTGCCTGGTAGGCGAGGATGCGGCCCCGTTGGCCGGTGGTGATTGCTGCTGGGCTGGATGCTTGCATGGAATTTCCCTGGTCACTGTCATGCTGTATTGCATGTACCCACGGATAACGGGGGCAGTTCCGGGAAATCCAAAATTATTTCAAATTATTTTTTCGGCGGCTGCATCATGTCCTTGGCGGCGCCCTGGTAATCCTTCATCAAGCCCATGAAGGCGTCCTGCAAATGCCGGGCCGCATCCTGCGGCGGCGCGCCCGTGCGCCGCGCCAGGTCGAATTTATACGCATGCGCGGCCGTGTAGCCCGCCTGCGAGGCGGCGTCCAGCAGCGCGCCCGCCCGTTTCAGCGAGGCGGGGTCGCCCTTGACCATCAGCAATTCGGCCAGATAGGTCTGGGCAATCGGAAAATCCTTGGCGGCGGCCTTTTCCAGCCACTGCATGCCCGCCTTCGGCTGTTTGATACCGGCGTCGCCGCCGCCGATGCCATAGCCGAGGGCCGTCAGCGCCACCAGGTCGCCGCCCCGCGCGCGCTTTTCCAGTTGCTGGCGGGGAAACGGACGGGCCGCGATCTGCATGCGGATTTCATAGTTGATGTCTTGCAGCACGTTGCCTGGCCACACCTTGGCGCCCGGGGCGGCCGGCTTTTCCAGCGCTGGCGCAGGCGCCGGGACCGGTGCGCGCATGCCGCCCTGCGCGCCGGCCAGCACGCTCGGTGTTGCCTGGCTGACGCCCTTGCCGCTGCCCATGTTCAGCACCAGCCGCGCCGACGTTTCGCCGAACGAGACGCGGGGTTTTTGCACGTCGTGCGTCATGGCGGCCACTCTTGCCGCCACTTGCGAAAACACGTCGCCCATGGGCAAGCCGGGAGCGTCCAGCGCGTCGAGCAGGGCGCTGGTATACGGGCTGTTGCGCGAATCGGGCGACCAGAAATCGCGCGCCAGGGCGCCGGGCCCGGCCGAATAGGCGATCACCACGCCGCGTGGCGCTTGCGTGTCGGCAAAGCCGTGGCTGGCCGCGTTGCCGCCGGGGACCACCACCGCGCCGCCGCGCGTATATTCCTGGCGGCAAGCGTCGAGGATCAGCACGGCGCCGCGCGCGCCCGTGCGCTGCAAGTCGCCCGCCAGGCTGGAAACGGACACTCCCTGCGCGGCAATGGCGGCGGCGCTCAGCGCATTCATGTTGGCGCCCAGCGGCAGCACATAATTGGCTTCGCCCGCCTGCGCGCCGTGGCCCGCGTAAAACACGAGGGCGATATCGGCGCCGCGCGCCTGCGTGGAAAACTCGGCCGACGCCTTTTGCAGCTGCGCCGCGTTGATGTCCGTGCGCAGCAGCACCTCAAAGCCCAGGCGGCGCAGGCGCTCGGCCATGGCGCGCGCGTCATTCACAGGGTTCAGCAACGGCTGCGGATAGGCCGCGTTGCCGATCACCAGCGCGATGCGCTTGCCGGGAGCCGCTGGCACGGCGGCGGGTGCGACGTTGCTGACCAGTAAAAAGAACAGGCTGAAAAACAGGGGAATCAGGCGTTGCATCAGGGTCTCGGGGATTGTCGTGAAAGTAACAAAAGTTAGCGATTTCTACTGTGATATGAGAAAATTGCCTAAATGCATTTTACCTGACTGACAAGTTTGCCTTGTTGTCCAGCGTATTCTTCTTTACCGGCCAGCCTCGCTCCCGGCCAGTGGCGCGCGCCGCCCCAACACACGATCGGACCGGCTGTGCAATCGGAACAATTTGAACGGATTCATGCTTTCTGGACCCGCCGCCAACAATTGACACAAGGCGAGCTGGGCGAGTTTTACCAGCGCGTCATCGCCGCGCTGACCCCGTGCCGCCCGCGCGAAGCAGCGTCGCTGGGCGATTCCCTGGCCGATCTGCGCCACCAGTTCTTCATCGAAAAAGTCTTGCACAGCGACAGCGACGCCGCGCCCCACCACGTCGGTGCCTTGTACCTGTACTTCAAGCGTTTCATCATCGACCAGCTGCGCAAGCAGCGCGATGACGAGGACGCCGATGCGCAAGAAGGCTGCGACTTGCAGGCGCCCGACGCCTATGCGGCGCCGCTGCGCGACTACCAGCTCACGCCGCAGCAAGTGCGCGAGGCGGCCGACAGCTTTATCGCGACCTTGCCCCGCGACTTGATCTTGCTGCTGCGCCATTGCGGCTGCGGCGGCATGCCCGTCAAGGAACTGGCCGAGCAGATTGCTTCCGCGCACTACCACGGCGGCAAGCTGGGCCTGGTCCACAGGCAGAAGGGCGATCCTGCCAGCGCGGGGCGCCAGGTGGTCGAGCCGGCCCATCGCGCCACTTTGCTGGGCAGCTGGGTCTTGACCCTGCTCAAGCTGCGCGTGGGCGATGCCCTGGCCGCGCGCGACATGCAGGCGGCGCAAATAGTTTTGGATATCTTGTGCGTGGCCGCGTTATCCCTGCATCTGGACCCCGCGTCCCCTCCCTCGAACCTGGATGAAAGGCCACCGGCATGACTGCATTGACGCCCACACTGGCCATCGTTGCCGCCCGCCTGCCGTCGCCCCCGTCTTCCATCGACGTGCTGGACGACGAGGTGGCGGGCGAGACCCCCGATTGGCGCGGCATTGCCGTGCCGGAACACGTGATGCAGCGTTTCGCGCGCCGCAGCGACGCCGCGCCGCTGGCCGCGCGCCCCATCGCGGGCGGACAGATCCACCTGCTGGCGCGCCGTCCCGGCTTCGGTGCCGTGCTGCTCGATGCCTGGGACAGCACGCGCCAGCGCTGGCGCGGCTGGCTCGTCACGCCCGACACAGCGTATGCGGACGCCTGCGGCCTCGTGGTCGAGGAGCGCGACGCGCCCGCCGACCCGCGCGCGGGCCTGGTGCTGTGCGACATGCCGCTGACCCTGGCCGTGACGGACCTGGGCGCCTGCCTGGGCGTGTTCAGCCAGGAGCGCCTGCAGGCGGCGCGCTGGCTGGAGCTGCATGGCCGCGCCAATGGCGCCACTAGCGCACCGGGCGTGATCGCCCGCGTGGCCTTGCCCGGCGACGATTACGCCTTGACGGGCACGCCCTTGTCGAGCGAGCTGGGCAAGGATGGCCGCGTGGCCTACCGGCAATTGCTGCGCCAGGGGCTGCAGCAGTTGCAGATCGCTCCGGCCGATGCGCTTGCACCGATATCGAAACCTGTGCAGGCGGCCAATGCCAGCCGCTGGCTGAAAATTGTCACCGCCGTGGCCGCCAGCGTGATGGTGGTGCAATCGGCATGGCTGTTCCTGCCGAAAGAGGGCGCCGTCGTCGGCAATGCGGAATTCCGCAATGGTGCTCCACAGCGCAGCGGCGTCGAGACGGGCGTGCGCACGCGCGTGCTGTTCCGCGCCGAGGCCACGGAGGCGGAAATCCGTACGTGGCTGCAGCGCGAGCAGCTGGAAATCGTCGCCGGACCGGACACCCTGGGCGCCTTCACTGTGCTGTCGCGCAACCGCCAGAAAGTCTTGCCGCCGCCGGGACCGGGCAATCCGCTGGCCGTCATCAATCCCTGACCCGAAATAAGAGAAAGTTATCCAGCATGACAATGTATAAGAACTTTGCATCCGCGCACTGGCGCAAGCTGATGGCTGGCGTGGCCGCCGGCGTCCTGTTGACGGGCTGCGCCATGACGCCGAACGGCCGTGGCGGCGTGTTGATGGGCCTCGATACGGCCGAGCTGTTCGGCACGCCGATTTCCACCTTCCGCTTGCGCGATGGCACGGAAGGCACTTTGCGCAAGGATCCGAAGGGCAAGTATTCGATCAAGCTGTCGCAGGCTTTCCGCGTCGTGCCGCTGGACAAGGCCATCACGGCTCGCGTGGCGCGCGTGGAAAACGTGGGCGAGCGCACCGTGGTGATCGTCGAAACCCAGGAGCGCGGCTGCGCCTACCGCTATGAAGTGCTGGCCTTCCAGGGCACGGACGTGCTGCAGTGGACGGTCGGCAATTGCAAGGACCGTCCCCGCGTGGAACTGGCGGCCGATGGCAAATCGCTCAATATCGACTTCCCCAATTACAACCGTCTGGCACGCATGATTTACACGGACAGCCGTTTGCTCAACGCCAGCGTGCCCGTGCCGCCCGGCGTCGATACGCGCGCTCAGCCGTTTGCCGACGACGCCTTGCGCGCCGCCGGCCCCGTCATCGCTACCGTGCCGGGCAGCGACAGCGGGCGCGTGATTCCCGCCGCGCCGGCCGCCGCACCGGCGCCCGCCACCAAGCCCGCCACGCGCGCCGCCAGCCGGAACCGCCGCCAGGCGGCGCAGGAAGCGCCCGCGCCAGCCCGCACCGTGCCTAGCGCCCCGGCAGCGGCGGCTCCGGCCGCGCGTGCCGCCGACAGCGCTTCGCGCGTGCCGGCCGCCATGAGTTTCCAGACGGAAGAAATCAAGCCCGTCGTCATCGACTTGAGGAAATAAGATGGCCGCGAGTTTGCGCAGTCTGCAAATCCGGCAGACCTTGATCCTGATCGTCCTGACGATTATTTATCTGTGCTTCGAGCTGGGCTTCAATGCCCGCCTGCTCGACGTGGTGGGGGGCAACGTCAAGCCGGAAGACGTGGAAGGGGTGGAATTCTATGGCCGCAGCCTGTCGGGCATCGCCGCCGCGCTGGTGGTGCTGCAGCTGATGTGGCGCCGCCGGCTGAAGAACAATGGCAGCGGCCCTGGCTGGGTAAAAATCCTCGTTTGCTGCGTGGTGACGGCCGGCGTCGTCTTCGGCGTACTGAAAACCACGGTGAATGTGCTGGTCAATACGCGCGACGCGGAATTTCGCCGCATGGCCTTCAATACCACCTTGCTGCAGCGTTCGCTGGTAGGCGGCAGCTTGCAGCTGCAGGGCCTGGTTGACGATCCCACCCTGTTCGCCAAGCCGGAGGGGAAATCCTTCCTGGCCCTGTTCCCCTTCCTGGCCGTCTCGGTGCGGCATCTTGACGAGCGCATGGGACCGGCCAAGGAGCAGCTGGTGCGCGCCAATGTGCGCCAGGTGGCAGGCGGCCCGTCCGGCTACTATGACAAATATCAAGAGGCCATGCGCGAGCTGGCCGGCAAGTGGGAATTGTATGCTGGCATCATCCCCGACAGCGATGCCGGCTTGCGCGCCAAGCAGCAATCGTCGTGGCAGGAATACGTGAGCAGCTTGTCGCGGCGTGGCTGGCAGCCGCATTCGGTGCCGATGCGGCGCCAGGCTGCCGTCGTCAACAATGTACGCAAGAAAGTGCCCGTTCTCGCCAACTGGCGTACCGACGACGAGCTGGGCTTCCGCGCCGCCGTCAAGCGCCGGTACGCGGCCGAGGCGGCCAGCAAGGGTGTCTCCGTGCGCGGCGAGCGTATCCCGCCGGGCTTGCCGTTTGCCGCCTTTGTCGCGCGCCCCGGCGTGCAGGCGGAATTGCGCGAAGCGTTGAAGTTGCCGGCCAGCGCCACGGTGCAGGCCGCGTATGCGAGTCCGGCCGAGTTCGGCCGCCTGTTCGACCAGTTCCTGGATCGCCAGACGGCGGAAAAACTGGTGGAATACCGTGCCAGCCGCACGGATTTTGAGGCGGGCGGCAGGTTCTTCCACGAAGGCAAGGAAGCGGCGCGCGCCGCCATCGTGCCGCCCGTGGCCCTGTTCTTCTCGCTGCTGGGCGCCATCGGCCACTTTTCCAAACTGCTGTACCTGATCGCCACCGTCGTATTATTGCTGCTGGCCATGCGCCGTGGCGAGCAGGCGGGCGCCGATGGCCAGCTGAGCCGGCGCTCCGCCTGGATCGCCACGGGCGTGCTGGCGACGGCCTTTGCGGGCACCTGGGGCATGCTGTCGGTGCTGGACAACAACGTCACGCGTAGCGAGCTGTTCCGGCAAATGCTGGACTGGACGCGCCAGGGCGAGTCCGACAGCACGCGCTGGAATCTCGCCGGCAAGGCCATCCTGGCCAATATCACGCACGTCGTGGCGGTGGGGCAGGGCTACAGCTACCCCGTCAACGAAGCGATCCGCATCCATGTTTTGCAGGGAATTCACTATGGCTATCACGCGCAACAAAAATAAGGCGGCCGCGCTGGCCTTGCTGTTCTCCATGGCCAGCACGGCCGTGCAGGCCGATTGCCTGGGCATGAAGGTGCACGCCCACCGCGGCGCCGGCAATGCGCCGGAAAACTCGCTGAGCGCGCTGCGCAACACGTATTTCGGCACCTGGGACGGCGTCGAGACGGATTTGCAGCTGCTGGGCGACGGCAGCTGGGTGGTGCACCACGACTTGCTGACGGGCAGAGTCGTCGACACGGGCTCGCCCCGCACCGTGAAACAATTGACGGCCGAGGACTGGCGCGCCGCCAGCATGAAGAACCGCGGCGTGGCCACGCCGGAAACGCCGCCGTTCGTCACCGATGTCGCCGACCTGGCGACGGCTTTCCCGGCCAAGACCCTGAATGCGGAAATCAAGGATGTGGTTTCGTCGTGCGCACCGATCGCCGCCCTGGTGGGACAGTTGCGCGCGAACATCAAGCACGGCAACTGGTTTTTGACGTCGGGCGTGCCGAACAACCTGGCGTGCGCGCGCCGCGCCGATCCGCAGGGTTACCTGGGCCTGCTCGTGTTTGACGCGCGCAATGCGCAGGCGGCCGGCGCCAACCGGGTCAGCCGCTATATCGCGAAAAATGCCCGCCCGCCCAAGCTGGACAAGCCGTGGCTGCAGCGCGTGCAGCAACAGATCGGCATGCCCACGGGCGTGCACGTGGATGCGCGCAGCCTGGATGCCAATCCGAATCTGCTGATGGACGCCGCCAGCCTGAACATGCCCGTCTTCGTCTACGCCGTCGATGGCGACTCGGCCCTGGCCGCCTCCCTGCTGCGCGCCCAGCAGCGCAGCCACCGCTGGCCCAGCGGCGTCATTCTTGACGGCAATCCCGAGACGTTTTGTGCGATGATGAAGTAAGCATTTTTACTTGCCGAGAGGCCATGCCATGACCCTGCCGCAACCCGACCCCGCCGCCGCGCTTGCCCGTAGCGCCATCGGCGCCATGTTCTTTGCCCTGTTTGGCGGCCTGTGGGTGGCCGCCTGGTGCGTGCAGACGTATGGCGCGCATCCGTTCAGGCTGCTGCCGGTTGCCGGCGTCACCGTCCTGCTGTTCATGCTGGCGTGGCGCCAGTTCCGGCGCCACCGGGCCGCGCATGCGGCGGCGGAGCAATCGCCGGAAGCGAAACGCGTGGGACGGCTGTTCAATTGGGTGAACGCCGGGCAATGGATCGCCATCTTTATCGTTGGCAACGTCCTGAAAAACATGGGCTTGCAGGCGTGGTTCATCCCCGCCGTCATTTTGATCGTGGGCCTGCATTTCTTTCCGCTGGCCTGGCTGTTCAAGGCGCGCCGCCACGTGGCCATCGGCATGGCCCTGTGCGTGTGGGCCATCGGCTATCCGCTGACCGTGCGCCATGGCCCCATGCACCCCATCGGCTGCCTCGGTGCCGGCCTGATCCTGTGGGTGGCGGCCCTGTCCGCCGTGCGTGCCGGTTTTGCCGTGCAGCAAACGCGTATCCAGTCCCTGGAATAAGTGTTGACGACGGCCCGTGCAGGGCCGTTTTTGCGCCTTTTTCTGCCGCATTCCTGCCTCTTTTTTGCGCATCGCAGCATCGATAATGTTTGCATCGCGCGCGCGACTGGCCTATAAATGTAATCGATTACATTTATGTGAAAACCCCCATGCCGCCAGCCGTCCCGTCTTCCTTGCCGACAGAAACCGTCTCCATCAGCGCCGTCGCCGCGCATGCGGGCGTGTCGGTGGCCACCGTGTCGCGCGTGATGAACGAGCAGGCGGGAGTGCGGGCGCCTACGCGCGACAAGGTGCTCGCTTCCGTGGCGGCGCTCGGCTACCGCATGAACCACCTGGCGCGCAGCCTGCGCACGGCCGAGAGCCGCATGCTGCTCACCATGGTGCCCGACGTGGGCAACCCCTTCTATGCGCAAATCGTGCGCGGCATCGACACGGTGGCGCGCGAACACGGCTATTTTGTATTGCTGTGCGACACGGGCGCCGATGCGGGCCGCGAGCGTTCCTACTTCGACCTGCTGCGCATGCACCGCGCCGACGGCGCCATCTGCCTCGATCCGGACACGGTGCAGCATGCCCTGTCGCATGAATCCGTCAGCCTGCCGTGGGTGGCGTGCTGCGAATTCGACCCCGCCGTGGCCGTGCCCTATGTCGGCATCGACAACCACCGGGCCGCCTCCGACGCCGTCGCGCATCTGCTGGCGCGCGGCCATACGCGCATCGGCTTGATCAACTCGGATGAACGCTATCTGTACGCGCGGCAACGCCAGCAAGGCTATCTGGACACCCTGGCGGCCGCCGGCTTGCCCGTGCGGCCGCAATGGGTGCACACGGTGCAAAGCCTCGACTATGAAGCGGGCACGGCCGCCACCTTGCGTATGATGGCGCAGCCCGATGCGCCCACGGCCATCTTTGCCGTCTCCGACACCCTGGCCATCGGCGTGCTGAGCGCGCTGCGCCAGTTGAAGAAGCGCGTGCCGGAAGACGTGGCCGTGATCGGCTTCGACGATATCGCCATCGCCGCACAGATCGATCCGGGCCTCACCACCATCGCGCAGCCCATGCGCGAGCTGGGCGAGACGGCGGCGAGACTGTTGCTGCAGCGCTTGGCGGACCCGGCGGCGCAGGTGCCGGGCGTGTTGCTTAACCATAACTTGGTCTTGCGAGGGAGTGCATAGTGAGCGTTGCCGTCGGTTTCGAGGGAGTGTGCAAGGATTTCGGCCCCGTGCGCGTCTTGCATGGCGTCAGTTTTACCTTGTCGCCCGGGCGCGTGTATGGCTTGCTGGGCGAAAACGGCGCCGGCAAGTCGACCCTGATGAAAATCCTTGCCGGCTACGAGGCGGTGAGCGAAGGGCAGCTGTTGATCGATGGCCAGCCCCGGCGCTTCGCCAGTTCACGCGCGGCGGAATCGGCCGGCATCGTGCTGATCCACCAGGAATTCAACCTGGCCGAGCACCTGACGGTGGCGCAAAACATGTTCCTCGGCCACGAGCGGACGCGCGGCTGGCTGCTGGACGAGGCCGCCATGCGCGAGGAAGCGTCGCGCTATTTGAAACAGGTGGGGCTGGACGTGTCGCCCGAGACGAAAATCCGCGACCTGATTGTGGCTGAAAAGCAACTGGTGGAAATCGCCAAGGCCCTGTCGCGCCGCGCCCGCTTTTTGATCATGGATGAACCGACGGCCACCCTGACGTCGTCGGAAACCCAGCGCCTGTTCGCCGTGATGGCGCAGCTGAAAAGCGATGGCGTGACGATTCTGTACATTTCCCACAAGCTCGACGAAGTGGAACGCAACACGGACGAGGTCATCGTCATGCGCGACGGGCGTTTCGTCACGCGCGAGCCGACGGCCAGCCTCACGCGCCAGCAGATGGCGAACCTGATGGTGGGACGCGAATTGTCGGACATGTTCCCCGCGAAAGCGCCGCTGGCGAAAGAGTCTCCTGTGTTGCTGAAAGTCGAGGGGCTGACGGTGCCTGGCTGGTCGAAAGACTTGTCGTTCGAGGTGCGGGCCGGTGAAGTGCTGGGCTTTGCGGGCCTCGTGGGCGCGGGGCGCACGGAATCGTTCGAGGCGCTGCTGGGCTTGCGTCCGCGCAGCGCGGGTTTGATCGAGATCAATGGCCAGCAGGTCGATATCCGCACGCCCAGGCAAGCCATGCAGCACGGCATGACGTATCTGAGCGAAGACCGCAAGGGAAAAGGCTTGCATGTGAACCTGGGTTTACGGGAAAACCTCACCCTGATGACGATGGAGCGCTACGCGCGGCCCTGGCTCGATGTTGCCGGAGAGAAGCAGGCGCTGGCCAAGGCGGTGCTTGACTTCAATATCCGCACGGGCGACCTGGACAGCCGCGCGCGCATGTTGTCCGGCGGCAACCAGCAAAAGCTGGCGCTGGCGAAATACCTGCATTCGGACCCCCGTGTCGTCGTGCTCGATGAACCGAGCCGCGGCGTGGACGTGGGCGCCAAGCGCGACATTTACTTTCTGATCCACCGCCTGGCCGCCGAAGGGCGCGCCGTGATCGTGATTTCATCCGAACTGATTGAATTGATCGGCCTGTGCCACCGGGTCGCCGTGATGCGCGCCGGCACCTTGCAAGCCACCCTGTCTGCTGACCACCTGACCGAAGAGGAGTTGATTGCCCATGCAACCGGCACGCACTGACACCACCGTATCCCCGCTTGCCACCGCCGTTGCCCGCTTTGGCGCGCGCATCAAGGGCTTTGGCCCCGTGCTGGGCCTGTTATCTCTGTGCATCGCGGGCACCTTGCTCAACGGCGATTTCGCCACCCTCGATAACCTGATGAACGTGCTCACGCGCACGGCGTTTATCGGCATCATCGCCGTCGGCATGACGTTCGTCATCATCTCCGGCGGCATCGACCTGTCGGTCGGTTCGATGGCGGCCCTGATCGCCGGCTGCATGATCTATTTTATGAATGCGCTGGCGCAAGGGGCGGGCGGCGACCTGGCGCCCATTACCATGCTGGTGCTGGGCATCGCCATGGCATTGATCCTGGGTGCGGGCTTTGGCCTGATGCATGGCTTGCTCATCAGCAAGGGCAATATCGAACCGTTCATCGTCACCCTGGGCACACTCGGCATCTTCCGCGCCGTCTTGACGTACCTGGCCGACGGCGGCGCGCTGACCCTGGACGCGACCCTGTCCGAGCTGTACAGCCCCGTCTACTACACGAGCGTGCTGGGCGCGCCTATCCCCATCTGGATTTTCCTGTTCGTCGCGGCGGCCGGCGCCGTCATCCTCAACCGCACGACGTTCGGCCGCCATGTGCAGGCGATTGGTTCCAACGAGCAAGTGGCGCGCTATGCGGCCATCAACGTCGACAAGGTCAAGATTGCCACCTACATGCTGCTGGGCATCTGCGTGGGCATCGCCACCGTGCTGTACGTACCGCGCCTGGGCTCGGCCACGCCGACGACGGGCTTGCTGTGGGAGCTGGAAGCCATCGCCGCCGTCGTCGTCGGCGGCACCGCGCTGAAGGGCGGCGAGGGGCGCATCATCGGCACCGTCATCGGCGCGATTTTATTATCCGTGATTAGCAACATCCTGAATTTGACCAGCATCATCAGTGTCTACCTGAATGCCGCAGTGCAAGGCGTGGTGATCATCGCCGTCGCCTTCCTGCAGCGAGGCCGCAAATAAAACAAGAGCGGCGTTCTGAAAGGGCGGCCACCGGGCGCCCACAACCTTGGAGGAGAGCAGCATGAAGAGCTTTATACGGGTAGCAGGGATGGCAGTGCTGGTGATGCAGGCGTGGGCGCTGCCGATGGGGCAGGCGCAGGCGGCAGAGAAATTGGTCGTCGGCGTGGCCATCCCGACGGCCACGCACAGTTTTACCTCGGGTATCGTGTGGTGGGCCAACCAGGCCAAGGCGGAACTGGAAAAGGCCCATCCGGGCGTGAAGATCATCGTCAAGACGGCCGCCACGGCGCCCGAACAGGCGAACCAGTTGCAGGATATGTTGACGGTGAACAAGATCAACACCCTGGTGATCTTCCCCATCGAGTCGGCCTCGCTGACGCAGCCCGTGGCCCAGGTGAAAAACAAGGGCGTGTACGTGACCGTGGTGGACCGCGGCTTGACGAACACGCAGTCGCAGGATGCGTACATCGCGGGCGACAACACGGCCTTCGGCAAGCTGCCGGCCGAATACCTGGCGAAAAGTTTAAATGGCAAGGGCAATATCGTCGCGCTGCGCGGCATGCCGACGACGCTCGACAACGAGCGCTACGACGCATTTTCCGCCGTGATGAAGGGCCATCCCGATATCAAGGTCCTGGACGCCAAGTACGGCAACTGGAACCGCGACGATGCCTTCAAGGTCATGCAGGATTATTTGACGCGCTTCAAGCATATCGACGCCGTCTGGGCCGCCGATGACGACATGGCCATCGGCGTGCAGAAGGCCATCGCGCAAGCCAAGCGCACGGACATCAAGCAAGTGTTCGGCGGCGCGGGCGCGAAGGGCGCGGTGAAAAAGATCATGGACGGTTCCGACCCGCTGATCGTGGCCGACGTGTCGTACTCGCCGAAGTTCATGTACGACGCCATCAAGCTGACGACGGAAGCGCGCCTGAAAGGTGATAAATTGCCGGCCAACACGATCATCCCGTCGGTGCTGATCACGCGCGAGAACGCCAAGCAGTTCTACTTTCCGAACTCGCCTTTTTAACCACACCCCAAGACAAGGGCTGGGGTCGTACCTGAAGGGGGAATGCGTCCCAATGGGACGCATTCCGATCCCGCAGGGACCGACCTTCCAATTTGATTTTAAGGAATTTCCATGAAAACCATCCAGGGCCCGGCCATCTTCCTGGCCCAGTTTCTCGGCGACGAGCCGCCGTTCGACTCGCTCGAGCACCTGGCGCAATGGGCGGCCGGCCTGGGCTACAAGGGCTTGCAGCTGCCGACGGCGCCGCGCTTGTTTGATCTGGAACAAGCGGCCAGCAGCCAGCAGTACTGCGACGACGTGAAAGCCCTGCTGGCGCGCCACGGCTTGCAGGTGACGGAATTGTCGACGCATTTGCAGGGCCAGCTGATCGCCGTGCATCCCGCCTACGACGCCCTGTTCGACGGCTTTGCGCCGGAACAGGTGCGCGGCGATCCCGCCGCGCGCACGGCCTGGGCCACGCAGCAGCTGCTGTGGGCCGCCACCGCCTCGCAGCGCCTGGGGCTGACGGCCCACGTGACGTTTTCCGGCGCCCTGGCCTGGCCGTATCTGTATCCATGGCCGCAGCGGCCCGCCGGCCTGGTGGAAACGGCGTTCGCGGAACTGGCGAAACGCTGGCTGCCCATTCTCGATGCGTTTGACTCTGCTGGCGTGGACCTGTGCTACGAATTGCATCCGGGTGAGGACTTGCACGATGGCGTGACCTTCGAGCGCTTCCTGGCCGCCGTCAACGGCCACCCGCGCGCGTCCATCCTGTACGACCCCAGCCACTTCGTGCTGCAGCAGCTCGATTACCTGGCCTTCATTGACATTTATCATGCGCGCATCAAGGCGTTTCACGTCAAGGACGCGGAATTCCGGCCGAACGGGCGCCAGGGCGTGTATGGCGGCTATGGCGACTGGCAAGACCGGGCCGGGCGCTTCCGCTCGCTCGGCGACGGGCAGATCGACTTCAAGGCGATTTTTTCGAAGATGGCGCAGTACGACTTCCCCGGCTGGGCCGTGCTGGAGTGGGAATGCTGTCTGAAACACCCGGAGGACGGCGCGGCCGAAGGGGCGCGTTTCATCCGCGAACACATCATCCACGTGGCGCAGCACGCGTTCGACGATTTCGCGGGCAGTGCGGTTGATGAGGATCAAATCCATCACTTGCTAGGCTTGAAATAGGGAGACGACATGCAGCGACGCTTGCGATTGGGCATGGTAGGGGGCGGGCAGGGCGCATTCATCGGTGCCGTGCACCGCATCGCGGCGCGCATCGACGACCAGTACGAACTGGTGGCGGGCGCCCTGTCGTCCGACCCGCAGCGGGCGCGCGACAGCGGCGCCGCGCTGCACCTGGCGCCCGATCGCTGCTACAGCGATTACCGCGCCATGGCGCAGGCGGAAAGCCAGCGGGCGGATGGCATCGAGGCCGTGGCCATCGTCACGCCGAACCACTTGCATGCGCCCGTCGCCACGGCGTTCCTGCAAGCGGGTATCCACGTGATCTGCGACAAGCCGCTGGGCATCTCGCTGGCGGAAGGCCGGGCGCTGGCGGCGCTGGCCGGGCAGAAAAATCTGCTGTTTGCGCTCACGCATACCTACAGCGGCTACCCGCTGCTGCGCCACGCGAAAGCCATGGTCGAGGCGGGCGAGATCGGCGAGCTGCGCCTCGTGCAAGTCGAGTATTCGCAGGATTGGCTGGCCGACGCCATCGCGGCCGGCGGCATGAACGAAGGCAATTGGCATAACGACCCGCAGAAGGCGGGGCCGGGCGGCACCCTGCTCGACGTGGGCTTGCACGCCTACCACCTGGCGCAATTCGTCAGCGGCTTGACGCCGCAGCAGGTGCTGGCGGAATTGTCGACTTTTGTTCCGCACCGCACTCTGGACGACCACGTGCAGGTGATGCTGCGCTACGCCAACGGAGCCAAGGGAACCTTGTGGGCCAGCCAGGTGGCCACCGGTTGCGAAAACACGGTGCGCTTGCGCCTGTTCGGCAGCAAGGCACAGCTGGACTTTGATCAGGAACAACCGAATGCACTGTGGTTCACGCCGCAGGGCGGCAACCGCCAGCTGCTGCGCCCGGGCAGGGTCGACAGCGCCGCGGCGCGCCACGCCACGCGCGTGCCGGCCGGCCATCCGGAGGGGTATCTGGAAGCGTTCGCCCAGCTGTACCTGGATGCGGCCTTGCGCATCCGCGCCCTGCAGGCAGGGACGCCGATACCGGAAGCGGCGCGCTGGCTGCCGACGGTGGCCGATGGCGTGGCGGGCCTGGCCTTTGCGGAGGCCGTGCTGCGCAGCCATGCGCAGGGCGCTACTTGGACCACGCTGGCGGACTGTTAAACTGGGCGCATGAGCGCGCCCCTGACCACTTTTACCATCACCATCGTCCCGCAAGGCTGGCAATTCCCGGCCAACGCGGGCACGACGCTGCTGGCCGCCGCCGAACTGGCCGGCATCCGCCTGCTCAGCTCCTGCCGCAACGGCACGTGCCGCACGTGTATCTGCCACATGCCCGAGGGAAAGATCCGCTACACCGTGGACTGGCCCGGCATCAGCCCCGATGAACGGCTCGACGGCTACATCCTGCCCTGCGTGGCCGTGGCGGACAGCGATGTCAGCATCCAGGCGCGCGCCGTGCGCACGGGCAATTAGTTCACGACGGCTTGCCGCCCTTGAGGCGCTGCAGCAGCGCATCCACGCTGTCGCTGACGGGCAAGCCGTGGCGGCGCAGCAACTGCACGTGCAAGACGAGGTTTTCCAGCACCAGCTTGGCCGCCACGGCCAGCAAGGCCAGGTTGCGGTCTTCCGGGCTGAAACTTTCCATGGCGTCGGCCATCTCGCACAGGTGGTTGGCGATCAGGCCGCGCAATTCCTGCTCGTCGAAGGGCAAGTCGGCAAAATCGATCGGGTCGGCCACTTCCACTTCCTGCATCAGCACCGCTAGTTCTTCCGGGGTAATCGTCATGCCTGGCCTCCTTGTGTGCTTGCCGCTATTTTAATTGTATTGGCCGCAAAGGGGACTAGAATGAGTCCAGGCCGATGACGTCGAAGGCAGCATGGCGAACTTGCACTTTACGCAACAACTGGCGCGTTTCCTCGACGTTCCTGCCGTGGAGGTGGATGCGCCACGCCTGCGCGCCGCCCTCGATGCCGCGTTTGCCTGGCAGCCGCGCCTGCGCGGCTACGTGCTCGACGAGCAGGGTAGCTTGCGCCCCAATGTGGTGATCTTCATCGACGGCGCCCGCTGCCGCGAGCGGCGCGTGCTCGACGATGTCTTGCGGCCCGACAGCCAGGTGTATATCTTGCAGGCACTTTCCGGAGGTTGACGCCATGACAGCAGTCCCGCAGCGCGCGTATCTCGGCACCCGCAAGGGGCTGTTCCAGTTCGATGTCGATGCGGCCGGCGCCTGGCAGCTGGCGCTGGTGCAGTTTGCCGGCGATCCCGTCTCCATGCTGCTGCACGACGGCCGCGACGGCGCCTTGTACGCGGCCCTGAACCTGGGGCACTTCGGCGCCAAGCTGCACCGCCTCGACGCGGGCAGTGGCGAATGGAAAGAAGTCGCCGTGCCTGCCTATCCCGCCAAGCCGGAAGGCAGCAGCGATAGCGTGGACTGGACGGTGCGGCAGATCTGGTCGCTGGCGGCCGGCGGCGCGGACCAGCCCGGCGTGCTGTGGGCGGGCACCCTGCCTGGCGGCCTGTTCCGTTCCAGCGACCGCGGCGACAGCTGGCAACTGGTGGAGTCCCTGTGGAACGTGCCGCAGCGGGCGCAGTGGTTTGGCGGCGGTTACGACGTGCCCGGCATCCACAGCATCTGCGTCGACCCGCGCGACAGCCATAAAGTGCTGGTCGGGGTGTCCTGCGGCGGCGTGTGGCAAACGCTCGATGGCGGCGCCAGCTGGGCCTTGAGCGCGACGGGCATGCGCGCCGACTACATGCCGCCCGAACTCGATGAAAACGAAGCCGTGCAAGACCCGCACCGCATCGTGCGCAGCGCCGGCGCGCCCGAGGCGCTGTGGTGCCAGCACCATAACGGCATCTGGCGCTCTCAGGACGCGGGCTGGCACTGGCAGGAAGTGACGACGGCGCCGCTGTCGCATTTCGGCTTTGCCGTGGCCGTGCATCCGCGCGACGGTGACACGGCCTGGTTCGTGCCGGCGCAGGCGGACGTGCTGCGCATTCCCATTGACGGCGCGCTGGCCGTGACGCGCACGCGCGATGGCGGGAAAACCTTCGAGGTCTTGCGCGCGGGCTTGCCGCAGCAGCATTGCTACGACCTCATCTACCGCCACGGGCTGGCGCTGGCCGACGATGGGCGCAGTCTGTTGATGGCGTCGACGACGGGCGGCGCCTGGTATTCCGGCGACGAGGGCGAACACTGGCAGACCATTTCCGCCCACTTGCCGCCCGTTTATGCCGTCTGTTTTGCCACGCCGTAATAGCACAGGAAGATATCGACGGCCAGTTCCGTCACTTCGCGCCGACGTGCCGGGCCCAGCAAAGGCTCGCCCAGGGTGATCTGCGGCCAGAAGGCAAAGGTTTTCAAGGGCGACATCAAGAGGTGCGCCACTTCCAGCGTCTCGCCCGCCTTGATGCGCCCGTCTTGCTGCGCCGCGCGGATCCAGATATTCAGGCCCGTTTCCTTTTCATTCAGGCGCGTCACCATCGCTTGCGCGCGCGCGGGCGAGTGGATGGTTTCGCCAAAGATCACGCGCGCCAGGTCGATGAATGCCGGATCGCACAGCAAGGCCATCTTTTGCTCGACCAGGGCCAGCACTTGCGGGCGCAGCGGCTGGTCGGCCACATAGGGCACGGCAGGCTGGGCCATGCTGCTTTCCCACATGCGCTGCAGGATTTCCGCGAACAGCTCGTCCTTGCTGGGGAAATGGTTGTACACGGTGCGCTTGGACACGGCGGCCGTGGCGGCGATCTTGTCCATGCTGGTCGCATCGAAACCGTGCTCGCGGAACTCGGCGATGGCGGCATCGACGATGGCGACGCGCTTGCGGTCGGTGAGGCGTTGCGGTGCGGCCATGGCGGGAAATCTCCTTTGAAAACAATATTTTACACCTCTTGGTTTACTTTGCCAGAAATAGGAACTACACTGTGTAGTGTAATTTAATCCTTGTTAATTCTTTGCCGGGCCGCATATGCACTTGCACCGAGTCGCACGTCGTCTCTTATCCTTGGGAGTCCTGATCATCATGAGTTCTTGCACCTTGCGCGCCGCGCCTGCCGCGCCCATAGAATCGCCACAACGCCTCGACGGCAAGTTCCGCAACCCCGTGCAGATGCACAAGCTGGGCACGGCCGCAACGCTCAAGCTGATGTGGACGTTTTTCTTCGATAAGCCCGACAGTACCGTGCCGGCCGCAGCCGTGCCCGTGCAAGCCTTGACCCGGGCGCAACTGCTGGCCGCGCCCGACAACAGCCTGTTTCGCCTCGGCCACTCGACCCTGCTGCTGAAACTGAACAATGAATTCTTCCTCACCGACCCCGTGTTTTCCGAACGCGCCTCGCCGGTGCAGTGGGCCGGACCGAAGCGTTTCCACCAGCCCCCCATCAGCATCGCCGACTTGCCGCCGATCAAGGCCGTCATCCTGTCGCACGACCATTACGACCACCTCGACCACGCTGCCGTGCTGCAACTGGCCGCCAAGACGGAACACTTTGTGACGCCGCTGGGCGTGGGCGATACCCTGGTTGCATGGGGCGTGCCGAAGGCCAAGGTGCGGCAATTCGACTGGTGGCAAGGCACGACGATTGCCGGTGTGAAACTCATCGCCACGCCGTCGCAGCATTTCTCGGGACGCGGCTTGTTTGACGGCAATCAAACCCTGTGGGCGTCGTGGGTCATCGACGCGCCGGACGTGCGCGTATTTTTCAGCGGCGACTCCGGCTATTTCGACGGTTTCAAGCAGATCGGCGACAAGTACGGCCCGTTCGACGTGACCATGATCGAGACGGGCGCCTACGACAAGCTGTGGCCGGACGTGCACATGCAGCCGGAACAGACCTTGCAAGCCCACCTGGACTTGCGCGGCAAGTGGCTGATGCCCGTGCATAACGGCACCTTCGACCTGGGGCTGCACGCCTGGCATGAACCGTTCGACCGCATCGCGGGGCTGGCGGCCAAGCAGGGCGTGAACCTGGCTACGCCGCAGATGGGCGAGGCGGTCGACCTGGCGCAGCCGACGAAGGGGAAGAAGTGGTGGCTGGCGATGCTGGAAGAAGAGATGCTTCGGTAATTTACGCCGTCACGTCGATCAGGCGTCCCAGGGTCTGGCCATAGCCGTTCAGCTGGGGCGTGCTTTTCGGCGCGGCGGGGATGGCTTGCTGCGGCACGGCCACCTTGATCGCCTGGTCCAGCTGCGGCGCCTTGACGGCGGCGGGGGCATCGGCCTGGGCTTGCTGGCTGCTGCGCTGCGTCTGGCTCAGCGACTCCTGTTCCCGCGCCAGCAACTGGCGGCTTTGCGCCAGCTGTTCGCTGTCGCGCTGTACCTGGTTCTGGCCTTGTTCGACCCGGCGTTGCGCCGTGGCCAGCGAGGCTTGCAAGTTGTTGACGGAGCTTAGCGTGACCACATTGTTCACCTTTGAGAGTATGTCCAGGCGTGCGCAGGAGAGGGAAGTCAGGCCGGGGAGCGTGACGTGTCCGCAGGTAATCTTTACCTGAATCAAGAGTAGGACAAATTCTCGCACAGTTCCAGAAAATTATGTTTTCTTGATAATGCTGTCGTGCGCGCTGTGTGTTGCCGAAGCGGCATGCCGGCGCTGGTGGGATAGTTGTCAAAGTGAGTACCCGCTGTCGCTTGTGGCCCTTGTTTGTCTGCCATCACCGATGCCGTGCTGGGAAGAAGAAAAAATGGTTGCATTTAAAACGTTGCTTTTTAAATAGTCAATGTGTTGTTGTTTTTCTACCATGACTGCGCACGCGAATGCGCGGTCTGTTTGGCGCTCTGGGCTATAATTGACGGTCAGAGTTGGTTTCTTTTGCCATACAGACAGGTAGTTAACATGAATCTCAAGAGCCTCGCAATTGCCCTCGGCATGTCGAAAACGACAGTCAGCAGGGCGTTGAACGGCTATCCGGAAGTCAATTCCCGCACCCGTGAAATCGTCCTGGCCGCCGCCAAGAAAGTCGGCTACCGGCCCAATCCGCTGGCGCGCAGCCTGGCCGTCGGCCGCACCAATGTACTGGGCATGATCTATCCGCTGCTGCCCAGCGACCTGGGTGACAGCGTCTTTCTTTCCGTGGTGAATGGCATGTCGGACGCCGTCGAAGCGTCGAAGATGAGTTTGATCATCGCCCCCGTGTCGCCGCAGAATGAACAGCCGTCGTATGAAACCATGGTGCGCGGGCGCCAGGTCGATGGCCTCGTGGTGGGCCGCACCAAGGTGGTCGACGAGCGCATCGCGTATTTGACGAAAGTGGGCTTTCCCTTTGTCGCGAATGGCCGCACGCGCATCGACGCGCCGTATGCGTATTTTGATTACGACAACGACACGGGCATCGACCTGGCCGTGTCGTTCCTGGCCGCGCACGGCCACCAGCGCATCGCCCTGCTGAGCGCGCCGCTGGAGCTGCATTTTGCTTATGAGCGCAAGGAAAGCTTTATCCGCTGCATGGCGCAAGCGGGCTTGCCGGTCGATCCCCACTATTTGCTCGACAATACTTTCGACCGCCGCAGCGGCTACCAGGCCATGCAGCAATTGCTGGCTTGCTCGCCCCGTCCCACGGCCGTCATCGTCGACAACCATTTGTCCGGCGTGGGCGTGGTGCGCGCGCTGATGGATGCGGGCATCGAGATCGGCAAGGAAATCTCCGTCATCGTCTGGGGCAATGTGGAAGACACCTTGATCGGCATCAACGTCACCACCATCGACCAGCCCGACCTGCGCCGCGCCGGCGCGAAGATGGTCGAAATGCTGCAATCCCTGCTGGCCGGCACGCCGCCAGAACGGCTGCAGGAAATCTGGCAGCCGGTGCTGTTGCCGGGGGCGACGGTGGGGCGCTGCCCTGAATGAAAAAAAACGCAGAGCCGAGGCTCTGCGTTTTCATGTTAGCACCGGCTTGTCACCTTAGGCCGCGTGCTTCGTTCCATCAGCCAACACACCCAGCAACCTCGCCTTGTCTTTGCGGTAAGTATCGACGGCCGCTTCCTTGACGTGGCCGAAGCCGCGGATTTTTTCGGGCAGGGTCGCCAGTTCCACGCAGGTGGCCAGGTTGTCCGCCGTCAGGTTGACCAGCAGGCCGGCCAGCAGTTCGCGGTATTCGACGATCAGCGCGCGCTCCATCTTGCGCTCGGCCGTATAGCCGAAGATGTCGAAGGTGCCGCCCCTTAGCCCCTTGGCTTTCGCCAGCAGCTTGAAGGCGCGCCACATCCAGGAACCGAATTCCGCTTTCACCAGGTGGCCCTTCGCATCTTTCTTGGCGAACAGCGGCGGCGCCAGGTTGAATTTCACGGAGAAATTCCCTTCGAATTGCTGTTGCAATTGTTCCACGAAACGGCCATCCGTGTACAAACGCGCCACTTCGTATTCATCCTTGTAGGCCAGCAACTTGAAATAGCTCTTGGCGACAGCCGTCGACAGCTTCTGGCCCAGTCCCAAGGTGTTTTCGCGGTCGCGCACCTGTTTGACCAGGGTCAAATAACCGTCCGCATACGCGGCGTTCTGGTAGGCCGTGAGGAACTCCACGCGTTTTTTGATGACGCTATCGAGGCTTTGCGGCATTTGCACGATGATCGCTTGCGTGGGCGTGGCGATCTGCGTCACTTTGCGCACGTCGACGGCGGCGCGGCGGCCCCACAGGAAGCTTTTCTTGTTCGACTCGATGCCCACGCCATTGAGTTCGATGGCGCGCAGCAAGGCCGCTTCCGTCAACGGGATGCGGCCCTTCTGCCAGGCGTAGCCGAGCATGAACAGGTTGGCGGCAATCGAATCGCCCATCAGCGCCGTGGCCAGTTTTGTGGCGTCGATGAAGTCGGCCGCGTCCGCGCCGCCCACGGATTCCTCGATCAGCTGGCGCACTTCCGCCGTTGGATATTGCCAGTCGGCATTTTGTGCAAACGTGCCAGGCGGCTGTTCGTGCAGGTTGACGACGGCCAGGCTGCGGCCGGGACGCATTTTCGACACGGCATCCTGCGCGCCGGCCGTCAGCATGTCGCAGCCCAGGATCAGGTCCGCTTCCCCCGTGGCGATGCGCTGGGCGCGGATGTGCGCGGGAGATTTTGCGATTTTCACGTGCGAGGTGACGGAACCGTTCTTTTGCGACATGCCCGTCATGTCCAGCACGGACGCGCCCTTGCCTTCCAGGTGGGCCGCCATGCCCATCAGCGCGCCCACGGTGATGACACCGGTGCCGCCGATGCCGTTGATGAGGATATTGTACGGCGCGTTGCAGGCAGGTAATTGGGGTTCCGGCAACGGGCCGAAGTTGTCCGTCTCGCCCGCTTTACTCGCTCCCGTCTTGGTTTTCTTCAGGCTGCCGCCTTCGACGGTGACGAAGCTGGGGCAGAAACCCTTGGCGCACGAGTAATCCTTGTTGCACGAGGATTGGTCGATGGTGCGCTTGCGGCCAAATTCCGTCTCTTTCGGCAAGATCGACACGCAGTTCGACTGCACGCCGCAATCGCCGCAGCCTTCGCAGACGGCGTCGTTGATGACCATGCGTTTCGGAAAATCCGGATATTCGCCTTTCTTGCGGCGCCGGCGTTTCTCGGCCGCGCAGGTCTGGTCGTAGATCAGCACGGACACGCCTGCTACCTCGCGCAATTCGCGTTGCACGGCATCCATGTCCTTGCGGTCGTGCAAGGTCAGGTGGGCGGGCAGGTTGCTGCGGTCGCTGTAGCGCGACAAATCTTCCGTGACCAGGGCGATGCGGGCGATGCCTTCGGCCGCCACTTGCTGCGCCATCATCGGTACGGTGATGAGGCCGTCCACGGGCTGGCCGCCGGTCATGGCGACGGCGTCGTTGTAGAGGATTTTATAGGTGATGTTCACCTTGGCCGCCTGCGCGGCGCGGATGGCCAGGTAGCCGGAGTGGAAATACGTGCCGTCGCCCAGGTTCTGGAACACGTGCGGCAATTCGGAAAATGCGGCTTGCCCGATCCACGGCGCGCCTTCGCCGCCCATGTGCGTGGTCAGCTTGTTCATTTCCGGGTAGATCGACGTGGCCATCACGTGGCAGCCGATGCCGGCCAGCGCCAGGCTGCCGTCCGGCACCTTGGTCGAGGTATTGTGCGGGCAGCCGGAGCAGTAAAAGGCGGGGCGGAACGGCGTATTCACGGCCTTTTTCAATACCGCGTCCTTGGCGTCGAGGAAGCTCAGGCGTGCCTTGATCAGGTCGCAGGTGACGGGATCGGAAATCAGGCGCGCGATGCGGCTGGCGATGACACGCGCCACTTGCGAGACGGAAAAGTCGGCCTTGGACGTGAGCAGCCATTCACCGCGCGGCGCCACCCATTCGCCCTTTTCGTCGAACTTGCCGATGACACGGGGGCGCACGTCGTCGCGCCAGTTGTACAACTGTTCCTTGAGCTGGTATTCGACGATTTGCCGCTTCTCTTCTACCACGAGAATTTCATCGAGACCTTGCGCAAACTCACGCACGCTGTCCGGCTCCAACGGCCACGGCATGGCCACCTTGAACAGGCGCATGCCGACATCGGCCGCCATCTGCTCGTCGATGCCCAGCTCTTCCAGCGCTTCCAGCACATCCAGGTAGGACTTGCCGGAGGCGATGATGCCCAGCTTGGCGTTCGGGCTGTCGATGGTAGTGTGGTTGAGCTTGTTTTCGCGCGCGTAGGCCAGGGCCGCATAGATCTTGTAATCCTGCATCAGCGCTTCCTGGTTGCGCGCCTGCTGGCCCAGCGGGATGCTCGACAGGCGAGCGTTCAGGCCGCCTTCGGGCATGACGAAATCCTGCGGAATCTTGACTTCCACGCGGAACGGGTCGGCATCGATGGAAGCCGACGATTCGACCGTGTCGGCCAGCGCCTTGAAGGCCACCGTGCAGCCGGAAAAGCGCGACATGGCCCAGCCGTGGATGCCCAGGTCCAGGTATTCCTGCACATTGCACGGATACAGGACGGGGATCATCGAGGCCGAGAACAGATGGTCGGACTGGTGCGGCAGGGTCGACGAATACGCGCCATGGTCGTCGCCGGCCACCAGCAGCACGCCGCCCAGTTTGGACGTTCCCGCATGGTTCATGTGCTTGAAGACGTCGCCGCAGCGGTCCACGCCCGGACCCTTGCCGTACCACATGGCGAATACGCCGTCGTACTTGGCCGGGCCGATCAGGTCGACTTGCTGCGAACCCCAGACGGCCGTGGCGGCCAAGTCTTCGTTGACGCCGGGCACGAATTGCACATGGTGCGCTTCCAGCTGTTTCTTGGCTTTCCACAGGTTTTCATCGAGGCCGCCCAGGGGCGAGCCGCGGTAGCCGGAAATGAAGCCGGCCGTGTTCAGTCCGGCGGCCTGGTCGCGCAGGCGCTGCATCATGGGCAGGCGCACGAGGGCCTGGATGCCGGACAGGAAGATGGCGCCGGAAGTGGCCGTGTATTTGTCGTCGAGGCTGACGGTGGTCAAACGGGAAGGTTCAAGCGGTGTAGATGGCGCGGCACCGGCGTTTCTAGCGAACGCTGCGGAGCCGTTTTCCGTGGTCACGGACATGGCTGTCTCCAAAAGGGTGTTTCAGATGACGGCTGTACAAGGGACGCGCCCGGTAAGGCGCGCACTGTGCAGACGGGATGGCCGCGTGTGGGCGGCATATAACTATTTTAAATTTAAAATAGTTAATGTGGTCAGTGTAGAACGAGTCAGGAAAGGGGGCAAATACGCTTTGCCGATGGGGGTATAAGAAATACTTATGCCATGGGCGAGAGCACGTTCGCCCCCACCCAGCGCCCGCTGCCGCACAATTCGGCGGCCACTTGCAGCACGAGGTTTTTCACGGCGTTGCCCGCATTGGTGAGGGGAATGTTTTTCGAGGCACACAGGGCCACCGTGCGCGACAGCACGGGGCTGTGGATGGCGTAGCTGCGCATGGCGCCGCTGTCGAGCTCGGCCAGCAGGGGCGCGGCGGGCAGGATGGTGGCGCCCATGCCGGCCAGGATGGCCGATTTCAGGATGGCGATCGAGTTGATCTCGATCACGTTCGCCGTTTCCAGGCCCAGCTCGCGCGCGCGGCTGTCGATGCGCGGGCGCACGCCATGCTGCAGGCCGGGCAGGATCAGGGTGGCGCTCAAGGCTTGCTGGAACGACACGGCATGGCCGGCGGGCGCGAACGGCGAATCGTTGCGGCAGATAAAGCGCATCTCTTCTTCCACCAGCGGGCTGCAGGCAAACGGCGTGAGCTGGCCATCGTCGAACAGCACGGCCAGGTTGATGCGGCCCGATTTGAGCTGTTCATTGAGGTTGCCCGTGATTTCTTCCGTCAGTTGCAGGGTGATTTCAGGGTAGCGTTCGCGCGCGGCCAGCAGCAGGGGCAGGGCCAGGGCGCCGGAGATGCTGTGCGGCAAGCCCAAGGTGACATTGCCGGACGGCCGCGTGGCGCTTTGCGTGACGGCCGAGCGGGCGTCGGCCACCTGTTTCAGGATCGCCTGCGCATGTTCGTAAAACACCTTGCCCGCATCCGTGCTGAGCACGCCCTGCGCCGAGCGGTGCAGCAGCTGCACGCCCAGTTCCTCTTCCAGTTGGCGCAGCTGCTGCGTCAGGGCCGGCTGCGCCACGTGCAGGATCAGGGCTGCGCGCGACAGCGAGCCGTGGTCGACGATGGCAACAAAGTAGCGTAATTGGCGCAGTTCCATGGGTCCCAATAGCGGTGCGTTGAGCGGAAAAAACCGGGTGTTGCGCCACGGCGCCGAACGCGGCCAGCGGAATAACAATTTTGTTATACTCATTCTAGCGCCTTCGGTGCTCCAGCCGCGTATTTGTGGGATGACCGCATGCTCAAGAAAGTTGATTCTTCTCAATTAAAAGTGGGCATGTACATCCATGACCTCAGTTGCGACTGGATGACGCATCCATTCGTGCGCAACCGTTTCCTGTTGCGCAGCGACGATGAAATCCGCAAGATCATGCAGGCCGGCATCCACGACGTGGTGATCGACAGCGGCAAGGGCCTCGACGTGCAGGACGCGCCCACCGTGGCGCAGGCGCGCGCCGAGACGGAGCGCGAACTGGTGCAGATCGCCGCGCCGCCGCAAGTGGTCACGCGCGTGTCGCTGGGCATGGAACTGGCCCGCGCCACGCAGGTACGGCGGCAGGCGACCAGCCTGGTGCGCACGGTGATGGCCGACGTGCGCCTGGGCAAGGCGGTCGAGCTCGACCGCGTGCAGCACACGGTGCAAGACATCACCGAATCGATCCTGCGCAATCCCGGCGCCCTGGTCGGCTTGTTGCGCATCAAGACCAAGGATGATTACACCTTTTTGCACTCCGTCAGCGTGTGCGCGCTGCTGGTGGCGTTTTGCCGCTCGCGCGGCATCGATGCCACTTCCACGCACCAGGCGGGCCTCGGCGGCTTGCTGCACGACACGGGTAAGGCCCTGGTGCCCGACAGCGTCCTGAACAAGCCCGGTCCCTTGACGCCGGAGGAATTTTCCTTGATCAAGCGCCATCCGCGCGACGGCTACGACATCCTGCGCCAGTCGCCCGAGGTGGGCGCGATACCGCTCGATATCGCCCTGCACCACCACGAACGGCGCGACGGCAGCGGCTATCCGGACCAGCTGGCCGGCGACGCCATCAGCGAACTGGCGCAGATGGCCGCCATCGTCGACGTGTATGACGCGCTGACGTCGGACCGCAGCTATCACAAGGGCATTCCCGCGGCCGAAGCCTTGCGCAAGATCTATGAGTGGAGCAAATTCCACTTCAATCCCGTGTTCGCGCAGGATTTCATGCGCTGCGTGGGTATCTATCCGGTCGGCACCATGGTGATGCTGGAATCGGGCCGCCTGGCCGTCGTCATCGAGGCGCACGAGAGCAATCTGCTGGCGCCGAAAGTGAATGTGTTTTTCAGTACGAAGAGCAAGACCTACATCAAGCCGGAAACGGTCGACCTGTCGCGCGGCTTCGGCTTCGGCGGCGCCGACAAGATCGTCGGCCATGAGTCGGCCGCCAAGTGGCAGGTCGATCCCATGCGTTTTTTATCGCTGGCGGATGCATGAACGGTGTGCGCCTTTGAAAAAGAGCGCCTGAAAAACGTTCAGGGCAAGGCGCTGGCGCGAAGACAGTACGACTGGTACGGCGAGCGCCGGCAACACCGCCATGGACGCTCAGGTGCGCATCTTCAGGTGATCAGAAGAATTCCGCCGTATCGTTCGAGGCGATAGTGGTGAGCAAGCCCTTGGCGACCAGCTCGTCATAGTGGCACGCCAGGTTGCGGCCATGGCTCTTCGCGTAATACAAGGCCTGGTCGGCGCGGCCGAGGATGATCACGGGCGCCTCGTAGGCGTTGATGCTGACGAAACCCACGCTGACGGTCACTCTGCCCACTTGCGGGAAGTCGTGTGCCTCGACATTGGTGCGGAAGCGGTCGATGATCTTCTGCGCATTTTCCAGCGTGATCGAGCGCAGCAGCACGACGAATTCCTCGCCGCCGAAGCGGAAGATGCGGTCTTGCGAGCGGAACGACGATTGCAGCTGGTTGGCGATCAGGATCAGCACTTCATCGCCATACAGGTGGCCAAATTTATCGTTGACCAATTTGAAATGATCGACGTCGATCACGGCCAGCCATTGCCGCTCCGTGTCCGTATGGTGGCGCCGTTCTTCATCCACGGGACGCGGCTTTTCCGCTTCCGGTTCGCCGCGGCTTTGCAGGATTTTTGCCAGCTGGTCGTCGAAGGTCTTGCGATTCAACAAACCGGTGAGCGAATCGCGTTCGCTGTAGTCGAGCAGGTTCTGGAAATTGCGGTACACGCTGACGATGCCGCCGATCACCTGGATGGTGGCGCCCGTGTAGGGCGTGGGATTGGTGATTTCCAGGCAGGTGGTGACCTGGTCGCCGATCCAGATGGGCAGCCACAGCAGGTGGCGGCCGTCGGCGCACAGGGTGTCGGCGCTCGCTTCATGGCGCTTGATGCAGGCGGCCAGGGCCGGGTAGTCCGACAGCGGTTCGCCCGGCAAGGTAGGATCGGTATGCTCTTCCATGCGGGCCACGCTGCCCGCCACGATGATGGCCCGCGACCGCACGAACACCTGGCCCCGCACGGTGGTCAGGGCCAGCACACGGGTCTGCGATGCGGCAGCGAGTTCCTGGACCGCCGAGATCACGGAGATGTCGAGCATCGTGTGGTCGCGGTGCCCGGTCATGTCCACCATGTGTTTCAGTAGGGAATCCATTGTCGATCTCTGGAAAGTAGTCACACAAGTGTCGTCATACCAGCATTGCATCAAGCAAGAGCATGTTCGCGTCCGTCTACAAGAAGCCAAGATTTATTTGGTGGCATGACGCTCTGTACCGCCGGGCGAGAGGCCTTTCCAAAGAAGAGCTAAGCAGGATAATGTCTTTTTGCCTAATAGGCAATTAACGTATGCAATATTTCATGTAAATACATGAGATTCATGCACTGCATTGCAAAAAACTTGCCCTGACGAAGGCTTTCAATCCAGATCGCAACATTTGTTTGCGTCAGCCGACATGTCGACAGGGTTTGATAATTTCCATATGGAAACTTGTGGCGCGTCAATTTGCCAAAACGTGGACGCTTTATAGTCAATGCAATGGCGCAGAAATTTACGGCAGGAAACATATTAGCAGGAATGGGCAATGTTTCACACCTGATTGCGCCAGGGACTTGTGATTCACTTTTGGGAGCTTGTCATGCATACCTTCCTGTCGGCAGTACAGCAGTTTGTCAAGGATGAGGATGGCATTACGGCAATCGAATACGGCTTGATTGCGGCCTTGATGGCTACCGCCATCACGGCCGGTTTCTTGCTGATCAAGACCAACTTGCTGGCCGTCCTCACCGACATTTCGTCGAACCTGGTGTTGACGCCCTAAGCGGGTGCCCGCCACTGGCCGGCCAGTGGCGGGTTTTTTTTCGGGAGGTGTGCCATGCCTGCAACCGCCTTGTGCGATTTGCTGTTGCTGTGCTTCGTGACGGGAGCCGCCGTCAGTGATTTGATCCGCCGCAAGATACCGAATGGTGTGGTGTTGTCCGGCATCCTCGCCGCCCTGGCCTTGCACCTGTGGCTGTGGCCGCACAGCGTGCTGCCCTTGTGGCTGGGCGGCATGGCGACGGGCTTTTTCCTCTTTTTACCCTTGTATGTGCTGCGCGGCATGGCCGCCGGCGACGTCAAGCTGATCGCCATGGCGGGTGCCTTTGCCGGCCCCTGGCCCGTGCTGCAGATCTGTTTCGCCACGTTCGTCCTGGGCGGCGTGATGGCCGTGCTGATGATCACCTGGCAGGGCAAGTGGCGCGCCTGCCTGGGCAATCTGCGCCAGCTGCTGTGGCCGATGATCGCGCGCATGGCCGGCATTCCCCTGGCGCCAACTGCGCTCGGCAGCCAGGCCAGCGTGGGCAACATGCCGTACGGCCTGGCCATTGCCCTGGGCTGCCTGGTGGTGCAGGGGCGTCATTATTTCTGATTGGTATTCATTGCTCTTGATCAATGGGCGCCAGTCTCCGCTCGCTAGAATGAATTCTGTTGAATGCCCTCTTAACCGGCTTGGAGACGCAGCATGACCGAGGTCGACTATTCCCTGAGCACCGAGAGTGCGCCGCGCCCTGCGGACGCGAACCTGATGCCGCCCCTGCCGCCGCAACCGAAGAGCTTGCGTGAAACGGGACTCGAGCGGCCGCTGGTGGTCGAGCTGATCGCCAAGCTGATGTTTGTGGGCGGCAAGACGCACCTGTCCGCGCTGACGACGCGCTTGCGCCTGTCGATCAATGTCTTGCGCGAAGTGCTCGATTTCATGGTGACGGAGCAGATGGCCGAGGTGGCCTGGCGCGGCGAATCCGATATCGACGTGCAGTACCAGCTGACGGGCGCCGGCAAGCAGCGCGCCAGCGCCTTCCTCGAGCGCTGCGCGTATATCGGCGCCGCTCCCGTCACCCTGGAAGCGTACCGCGCCATGGTGGCGCGCCAGTCGTGGCTGGCGCAGGAACAGCGCGTCGGCAGCGACGACCTGGCCGCCGTGCTGGGGGGCGCGCATGCGGGACCGGGCATGCTCGACGTGGTCGGCGCTGCCCTGCATTCGGGACGCTCGCTGCTGCTGTACGGTCCGCCCGGCAGCGGCAAGTCGACCCTGGCGCTGCAGCTGGGACAATTGCTGCACGGGCTGGTCGCCGTGCCCTACGCCATCGTCGTCGGCCAGGACATCATCCAGTTGTACGATCCGGCCCAGCACCTGCCGCCCGCGCCGCAGCACGTCAGCCATGCGCGCCAGGCGCTGGAGCGGCGCAGCACGGACATCCGCTGGGTGCTGTGCCAGCGTCCCGTGATCCACGTGGGCGCCGAGCTCGACGCCGGCATGCTGGAGCTGCGCCATGACGCCAGCGGCGGCTGCTACCAGGCGCCGCCGCATGTGCGCGCCAACAATGGCATGCTGATCATCGACGACCTGGGCCGCCAGCGCCTGGGGGCGCAAGAACTGCTGACGCGGCTGATGCAGCCGCTGGCGCGCGGCAGCGACCAGCTGGGCTTGCCTGGCGGCGTGCAGATCAGCGTGCCGTTCGACAATGCCCTCGTGCTGGCCACGAACGTGCCGCCGGACGAGCTGTTTGACGCCGCCTTGCTGCGCCGCATCGGCTACAAGGTGCAGGTGGGGCCGCTGACCGAGAGCGCCTATCGCGCCCTGTTCCGCCAGCAATGCCGGCTGGCCGGCATGGCCATCGACGAGCAGGCCCTGAACCATCTGCTGCAGCTGCATGGCGCGCAGGGACGCCCCTTGCTGGCCAGCTATCCGCAGGAATTGCTGGCGCGCATAGGCGACTTCGCCGGCTTTGCGGGCAGCGAGGCGCGCCTGACGGTGGCCGCCCTGGAGCAAGCCTGGAGCAGCCTGTTTGCCAGCTGCGACATGCCGGCCGCCAGCCTGTGCGAGCGCATCGCATGAAGAACCGGCGCGCCCTCCTGATGATGGGCCTGGCAGTCGTGCTGGGCCTGCTGGCCGTGCTGCTGGCCTCGCACTGGCTGCTGCGCCAGACGCCGGCCGGCAAGGGCAAGATCGTCGTGGCCGCCGGCGATGTCAACCTGGGCCAGCGCCTGACGCCCGAGATGCTGCGCCTGGCCGAGTGGCCGGCGGAAAGCTTGCCGCAGGGCGCGCTGCAAGACCCGGCCAAACTGGCGGGACGGGTGCTGAAAACGAGCGTGCTGCGCGGCGAGCCGCTGAGCGAGGCCAAGCTGGCGCCGGCCGGCACCCTGGGCGGCCTGTCGGCCCTGATCACGGAAGGGCGGCGCGCCATCACCGTGCGCGTCAACGATGTGATCGGCGTGGCCGGCTTCGCCTTGCCGGGCAACTATGTCGACATCATCGTGAGCACCCAGCAGGATGCCGGCGACCGCGCGTTTCCGCAAAGCCGCAACATTTCCAAGATCGTGCTCGAACGCATCCTCGTGCTGGCCGTGGCGCAGGAAGTGGGGCGCGACGAGACCAAGCCGCGCGTGGTCAATGCGGTGACCCTGGAAGTGACGCCGGAACAGGCGGAAAACCTGGACCTGGCGCGCAGCGTGGGCAGCCTGTCGCTGGTGCTGCGCAACCAGGTCGACCCGCAGCCGGGCGTGACGGCGGGCGCCACCAAGCTGACCCTGCTGGGCGGGCCGCACGACGCCGAGCCTGTTCCGCCTGCCGCCGCGCCCGTGCTGGCCGCCGCGCCGCGCCCGGTGCGCGTGGCGAAGGCGCCGCCGGAACCGCAGCGCCTGTGCAGCGGCGTCATCGACGGGACGCGCCAGTCGCGCGAATGTTTTTAGCCAACCATGGACACGCTCATGAACCGCGCCCTGCTGATAATGTTCTGCCTGCTGTCGCCGCTTGCCGGCGCGGCGGCCGATCCTGGCCCGCGCTGCGGCGGTGAAGCGGCCTCGCCCGGCAACTTGCAGCTGCAGGTGGGCAAGTCGAGCATGCTGCGCCTGCCCGAGGCGGTGCTGGCCCGCAGTGTCGGCAATCCGGCCGTGCTGCAAGCCATGCTGGTCGCGCCCGACACTTTATATGTGGTCGGCGTCGACGTCGGCAGCACGAACATGATCATCCAGGGCCGCAGCGGCGTGTGCAGCGTGGTGAACGTCAGCGTCAGCATGGACCCAGCCGGCCTGCAAACGACCCTGGCGGCCCTGATGCCGGAAGAAAAAGCCATCCGCGTCACGGCCGTGGCCGATACCCTGGTGCTGTCGGGCACGGTGCAGGATGCGGGCGCCGTGCTGCGCGCCGTCGAGCTGGCGCACGCCTACGTGCGCCGCGCCACGGTAGCGCTGGCGCTGCCCAAGCCTGCCGATGGCGCCGCCATGCCGCTCGCCGCCACGGCGCCCGCCAGCGGCGCGGGCGGCGCGAACAGCCGCATCATCAACATGCTCGACGTCAGCGCGCCGCAGCAGGTGATGCTGGCCGTGCAAATTGCCGAAGTGTCGAAGTCCCTGCTGGAGCGGCTGGAAGTGGGCGCCACCCTGCGCCTCGCGTCCGGCAGCTGGGCCACCACCTTGCTGTCGAATTTCCTCAGCGGCACGGCCAATGGCTTGCTCGACGTGCGCAAGTCGAATGGCCGCCAGCAGCTGACCATCGAGGCGCAGAAACAGGATGGCCTGGTGCGCATCCTGGCCGAACCGACGGTGATGGCGATCAGCGGGCAGGAAGGCAGTTTTCTGGCCGGCGGCAAGATCTTCATTCCCGTCGGCCAGGACAACAACAAGATCACCCTGGAAGAGCGCGAATACGGCGTCGGCCTGCGCTTTACGCCCACCGTGCTGTCGGGCGGGCGCATCAATTTGAAGGTGGCGCCGGAAGTGTCGGAACTGTCGCGCGAGGGGGTGGGCATTTCCGCCGCCGGCGTCAGCGGACGCTCGATTCTGCCCGTCATCACCACGCGGCGCGCCTCGACCACGGTGCAGCTGTACGACGGCCAGAGCTACGCCATCGGCGGCTTGATCAAGAATAACCAGGTGAGCAATATCACGGGCGTGCCCTGGCTCAGCGAAGTGCCTATCCTCGGTGCGCTGTTTCGCAGCACGGATTTCCAGCACGACCGCACGGAATTGTTGTTCGTCATTACCGCGCACCTGGTCAAACCCTTGCCGGCCGATGCCGTGCTGCCGACGGCGCAGCTGGCGCCGCCTTCGCGCATGGACTTGATGTTGGGCGGCAAGATGGAAGGGCCTGTGCCCTCGGCGCCGCCGTCCGTGCCGCCGCCGCGCGCGGCCAACGGTTTCGAGTTGAAATGAGACGGGGAGATACGCCATGCCGAACTCGCTCTTGACGTCGCTGCGGCGCTGCGCCGCCCTGGTGCTGGCCTTGCAGCTGGCCGCCTGCGCGCACGGCAGCACGCCGCAGCTGGACCGGCGCTTCGGCGACGCCGTGCGCCTGTCCATGGCGCAGCAGGTGCGCGAGCCGGCCGGCGCGGGCAATCGCCGGCCGGCCGATGGCCTCGACGGACCCAGCGCGCACGCCGTCATGCAGCGCTACCGCGCGTCGTTTGCCGAACCGAATGCCCAGCCACCGCAGCCGGTGCAGTTCATGCTGGGAGGCGGCAGTGGCAAATAGACGCCAGCACCAGCGCGGGGCGATGCTGATCGCCTTTTCCATCCTGCTCATCGTGGTGCTGGGCTTTATCGGCCTGGCGCTCGATGTGGGGCAAGTCATCGGCCGCAAGACGGAGCTGCAGAACCTGGCCGACAATGCGGCGATGGCGGCGGCTGCGGAACTGGTGGGCACGCCCGAGGGCTTGCTCGTCGCGGTGGAAAAAGCCAAGGGCAGTGCGGCCGACCGCAGCGCATGGCGCCGCCGCATGCAGGGCGCCATCCTGTCGGACGCCAGCATCCGCTTCGCCAGCACGCCCGACGCGCCTGCCAGCGGCTGGCATGCGGCTGGCGCCGTGCCCGACGCCGCCACGGCGCTGTTCGTGCGCGTCGATACGCAGGCCAATACACCTTCGCTGGGACGGGTGGCGACGGCGTTCCTCGGTGCCTGGTCGCCGGCGTTGCGCACCCTGGACACGGGCGCGCGCGCCGTGGCGGGGCGCACCAGCTTGCGCCTGATGCCGCTGGCCATCTGCGCGCTGTCGGCCAGCGCGGCCAGTCCGCGCACGAATGCGGCGCTGCTGCCGGCCGTCGAGTTGCTGGAGTATGGCTTTCGCCGCGGCGTGGCGTACAACCTGTTAAAACTCAATCCGCATGGCCCCGCGGCCGAACACTTCGTGCTCAATCCGCTGGGCCAGCCGGGCGTGGTGGGGCCGTCGCAGCAGGTCGGCGAAGCGAGCGTGCTGCCGTTTGTCTGCAGCGGCACGGTGCTGTATCCGCGCATCGGCAGCGCCCAGATGCATGTGCACCGGCCTTTTCCCGCCGCGCTGTGGACGGCCTTCAATGCGCGCTTCAACCAGCATGCGGGCAGCGGCTGCCATGCCGTCACGGCGCCGCCCGACACGAATATCCGCGCCTATCCGAATACGGCCCCGAGCTGGTGGATGATGAACACGCCCGACGCGCCGAGCGCCCTGAGCGCGGGCAATCCGCTGCTGTCCGTGGCCGATCCGGAATCGAACGCGACGCCGCCCGCCGTCGGCAGTTATGGACCGCTGTGGTCGTTTTCCCGGGCGGCCAGGTACAGCAACCCGAAGCCGGCCGGCGGCTATCTGCCGTTTGCCACCAGCGACTGGCCCAGGCTGTATCCGGCCAGTCCGGCCGCGCCGGCCGCCAAGTCCGGCTACCCTGCCACGCCGCCCTACCAGACGCTGGGCTTCCAGACGGCGCCGACCGGCAACACGGGCGTGGCGCAGCGCCGGCTGCTGCATATTCCCTTGCTGGCTTGCCCCGTGCCGGCCGGCAGCGACGTGCTGGCGCGGGTGCGCGGCATCGGCCGCTTCTTCATGACGGCGCCGGCCAGCAATGGCGTACTGAGCGCCGAATTTGACGGGCTGGTGGACGAGGGCACGCTGGCCGGCCCCGCGGAGCTGCTGCAATGAGGCCGCTCCGCCGCGCCGCGCGGCGCCAGGGCGGCGTGGCCGCCATCGAGCTGGCGCTGATCCTGCTGTTTTTCATGGCGCTGCTGCCCTTCGTGCTGCTGTTCGGCCGCGCGCTGCTGGTGTACACGGCCCTGCAAAAAAGCGCGCACGATGCGGCGCGCTACATGGCGACCATGCCGCTGCCGCAGATGGGCAGCATCGGCACGGCGAACCAGGGCGCCGCCCTGGCCCGGCAGATGGTGGTCGAGGCGATGGCGGAAAGCTGGCCGAGCATGGAGGCCGCCAGGGTCAACGTGGACTGCGTGTATGCCGACGATTCCTATGGCTGCGGCAGCTACGCGACGGCGCCGCTGCAGGTGCGCATCAAGGTCACCGCCGACATGCCGGTCGATTTCCTGCCTGCGCTGACCCGCAAGTGGCTGCCGCAACTGGCGCCGATCCCGCTGCGCGCCAACGCGACATTGCGCTATGTCCATTAATCCGCACCTCCGCCGGCAGCGCCAGCGCGGCGTCTTCGCCGTCGAATTCGCCATGCTGGCGCTGCTGTTCTTCCTGTTCCTGTTCGCCATGCTGGAAGTGGCGCGTGCCGTGTACATGTGGAACATGGTGCATGAAATTACCCGGCGCGCGGCGCGTGCTGCCGCCGTCACCGATTTCAGCGATGCCGGCGCCTTGCAAGCCGTGCGCACGCACGCCGTGCTGCGCGCCACGCCGGGCACGCTGCCGCTCGGCGGCGGCCTCGGCGACGCGCATGTGCGCATCGACTATCTGTCGGAGAGCGATGGCGGCGCCGTGCTGGCGGTATTGCCGGTGACGGTGCTGCCGGGTTGCCCGCAGCGCAACCGCATCAATTGCCTGGACGATCCGCACGGCGCCAGCTGCATCCGCTTCGTGCGGGCGCGCCTGTGCCAGCCCGGCGTCGGCGCGCGCTGCGAGCGCGTGCCGTACCGGCCCATCCTGCCGCTGCTGGGAATGATGTTTCCCTCCGGCGCAGGCGCCATACGTTTGCCCAGCGGGACCACCATGGCGGTGGCCGAATCGCTGGGGTATGCGGACAATCCCGGCTTTTGTCCATGAGCGCCAGTGCGTCGGCGCAGCCGAATGTATTGCCTTGAATGAAGGAGGGGTGATGAAAGCCTTGATGATTACCCGCGACGCCAGCCTGCACGATGAAATCGCGGCGCAAGGCGCGGCCCGCATGCCCGTGCTGCGGCTGCTGGACCGGCGCAGCGGCTTGCGCGACGCCGTCGAGCGCATGCTGCCCGAAGCGCCCGAGCTGGTGATCGTCGACGCCAGCGGCATCGATGCCGACGAAGCCGACCTGCTCGAGCGCCTGGCGCGCCAGTATCCGCTGGCCGTGCTGATGCTGCTCACGCGCGGCCAGCAGCAGGATGTGCTGATCCGCGCCATGCGCGCCGGCATGCGCGAAGTGCTGCAGCTGCCGCTGGTGCACAAGGCTTTCCACGAAGCGATGGACCGCGTCGATATCCAGGCCGGCGTGACGCAGATGCGCGACGGCAAAGTGCTCGCCTTCATCTCGTGCAAGGGCGGCAGCGGCGCCACCTTCCTGTCGACGAATTTTTCCTACGCGCTGGCCAGCCTGGCAGGCTGCAAGGTGCTGCTGATCGACCTGCACGGCCAGTTCGGCGACGCCACCCTGTATGTCTCGGACCAGAAGCCGGCCATGACCTTGTCCGACATCTGCGCGCAGATCGCGCGCATGGACGGCGCCTTTCTCGCCTCGTGCCTGGTGCACATCACGCCGAACTTCGGCGTGCTGGCGGCGGCCGACGACCCGGCGCACAAGGTCGACATGCAGCCCGAGCACATGGACCGCATCCTGGCCGTGGCGCGCCAGCACTACGATTACATCGTGCTCGACGTGGGACGCCAGATCGATGCGCTGTCGCTGCGCGCGCTCGACAACGCCGACGCCATCTATCCGGTGCTGCAGCTGGCCTTGCCGGACATCCGCGACGGCCGGCGCCTGCTCGACATTTTCCGCTCGCTCGGCTATCCGGGCGAACGCCTGCGCCTGATCGTCAACCGCTATGAAAAGGGCGGGCGGCTGCGCCTGGCGGACCTGGAGCAGGCGCTGGGCGCGGAAGTGGTGCACACGGTGCCCAACGATTACATCGCCGCCACCGATTCCGTCAACCAGGGCATTCCGCTGCTGCAGCTGTCGCGCACCAGCGCCGTGGCGCGCAGCCTGGCCGAACTGGTGGAACTGGTGACGGCGCGCCGCGTGACGGAAAGCCGCGGCCTGTTCGACCGCCTGTTCAGCCGCAGCGAGGCTTAGGACAGCAATGGATGTCAAGGCTCCCGCCGGGAGCCATCATGGGAGCCGAGATGACTTTACGCGAACGCCTGGCGGCGAATGAAACGGTGCGCCCCGCCACGAATGGACAAGGGGCGCTGGCGCTGCACGCCTACCAGGAACTGAAAAAAACCATGCACCAGACGATACTCGACCGTATCGACCTGGAGCGCCTGAAACGCCTGACGGCCGAACAGTTCAAGCACGAGCTGGCGCTGCTGGTGCAGCGCGTGATCGAGGAAGAGCGCATCGTCCTGAACCAGCACGAACGCCACAGCCTGGTGCTCGACATCCAGCACGAGATGCTGGGCTTCGGCCCGCTGGAACCCTTGCTGGCCGATGCCAGCGTGTCCGATATCCTCGTCAACACCTGCGACAAGGTGTATGTGGAGCGGGGCGGGCGGCTGCAGCTGACGGACGTGACCTTCCACGACAATGCGCACCTGATGAAGATCATCGAAAAAATCGTCTCGCGCGTGGGACGGCGGGTCGACGAATCGAGCCCGATGGTCGATGCGCGCCTGCCGGACGGCTCGCGCGTGAACGCGATCATTCCGCCGCTGGCCGTCGATGGCCCGATCCTGTCGATCCGCCGCTTTGCCGTGCAGCCGTTGACGATCGCCAACCTGCTCGACTATAAAAGCCTGACGCCGCCCATGGTGCAGGTGCTGCAGGCGCTGGGGCAGGCCAAGGTCAACATCCTGATCTCGGGCGGCACGGGCAGCGGCAAGACGACCCTGCTCAACGTGCTGTCCGGCTTTATTCCCGGCAGCGAGCGCATCGTCACCATCGAGGATGCGGCCGAACTGGCGCTGCGCCAGCCGCACGTGGTGCGCCTGGAAACGCGCCCGCCGAATATCGAGGGCAAGGGAGAGGTGAGCCAGCGCGCGCTGGTGCGCAATGCGCTGCGCATGCGGCCCGACCGCATCATCCTGGGCGAGGTGCGCGGCGCCGAGGCGCTCGACATGCTGCAGGCGATGAACACGGGGCATGAAGGATCGCTGGCGACCATCCACTCGAACACGGCGAGGGATGCGCTGGCGCGGCTGGAAAACATGGTCGGCATGGCCAGCGTGAACCTGACGCCGCGCGCCACGCGCCAGCAGATCTGTTCCGCCGTGACGGTGGTGATGCAGGTGTCGCGCCTGACGGACGGCGCGCGCAAGCTGGTCAGCCTGCAGGAAGTGACGGGCATGGAGGGCGACATCATCGCCATGCATGAAATCTTCCGCTTCGAGCAGACGGGCGTCGATGCCGCCGGCAAGGTGCTGGGCCACTTTTGCGCCACCGGCGTGCGGCCCCGCTTCACGGAACGCCTGCGCATGTTCGGCGCGCCGGTTCCGGACAGCGTGTTCGACCCCGACCGCATCTACGAATAGAGGGGGACGCATCATGGACCTGGTCTTCTACGGCTTTGCCGTGCTGCTGTTCGCCGCCTGCATCCTGATGGTGGAAGGCGCCTGGCTGTGGTGGGCGGGCACGCACGGCAGCGCGGCGCGGCGCATCAACCGGCGCTTGCGGCTGATGGCGGCGCGCGGCGAGGCGGGCGGCGAGCGGGTTTCCATCCTCAAGCAGCGCCGCTACGCGCGTTCGCCTGGCCTGGAGCGCTGGCTGCGGCGCCTGCCGCAGGCGGCAAAGCTCGACCACCTGCTGCTGCAATCGGGCTTGTCCTGGTCGGTGGCGCAGTTCCTCGGCGGCGCGGGCGTCTTGCTGCTGCTGGCGCTGCTGTGGCTGGCCATCTGGCCCATGCCGCTGCCGGGCGCCTTGCTGCTGCTGGGCGTGGCCGGCGGCGGGCCGTGCATGATCGTGCTGCGCGCGCGCGCGGCGCGGCTGAAAAAGATCGAGGCGCAATTGCCGGAAGCGGCCGATTTCCTGGCCCGCGCACTGCGCGCCGGGCACTCGTTTTCGAATGTGCTGCAGATGGTGGGCGATGAACTCAATGAGCCGATCAGCGGCGAATTCAAGATGGCGCACGAAGAGATCAATTACGGCGTGCCGATGAACGAGGCGCTGCAAAACCTGGCCGCGCGCATTCCGCTGACGGACTTGCGCTACCTCGTCATCGCCGTGCTGGTGCAGCGCGAATCGGGCGGCAACCTGGCCGAAGTGCTGGTCAGCATCGCGCGCATCATCCGCGCCCGTTTGAAGCTGCTGGGACAGGTGCGCGTGCTGTCGGCCGAGGGGCGCATGTCGGCCTGGGTGCTGGGGCTGATGCCGGTGGTGATGATCGGCGTGATGGCGCTGGTCAACCCACAATACATCAGCCTGTTGTGGACGGATCCCAGCGGCATCAAACTGCTGTGGTACGCGGCCGGCATGGTGGCGCTGGGTGTAGTTTGGATGCGCAATGTGATCCGCATCCGCATCTAAGAGATCGTCTGAAAAAAGTCCATGGCGTTGTTGCGTCGCCTTGTCGTACTGTCGTACTGCCTTCGGCGACACGCCTAGCCCTGAACGTTTTGTCAGTCGATCAATCGGAGGAAATGCCATGACTGGCCCGCAACTGCTGTTCCTGTTGATCGTCTTCGCCGTGGTGGTGGCGCTGGCCCTGCTGGCGTGGCTGATCTTCTTTCCCGGCGCCTTGCGCCAGCGCCTGTTCGGTTCCATGGCGCCGGCCGCCAGCGAGGCGGTGGCCGACACGGGCTGGGTGGAGCGCGTGGCGCGCGTGGCGCAGCCGTTCAGCAAGCTGTCGCTGCCGGAAGAGGGCTGGGAGCGCTCGCCGCTGCGCACGCGCTTCATGAACGCGGGCTGGCGCCAGGCCAGCGCGCCGGGCCTGTACTTTGCCGCAAAGACCGTGCTGGCCCTGCTGTTCCCCACCGTGCTGGGGCTGTATGCGGCCAGCGCCATGGCGGCGCAGCTGCGCAGCGTGCTGTTGCTGCTGCTGTGCGTCAGCGCCACCGTCGGCTATTACCTGCCGAACCTGGTGCTGGCCAGCACGGCCAAGCGGCGCCAGCGCGACATCTTTGAAAACATCCCCGACGCGCTCGACTTGCTGACCGTGTGCGTGGAAGCGGGCCTGAGCCTGGAGCGCGCGCTGGTGAAGGTATCGGGCGAAATCCACATTAAAAGCGTGGTGCTGGCGCAGGAATTGCAACTGGTGCTGATGGAAATGCGCGCCGGCTTTTCCAAGGAAAAGGCGCTGCGCAACCTGGCCTTGCGCAGCGGCGTGGAAGATGTCGACACCCTCGTCGCCATGCTGATTCAATCGGAACGCTTCGGCACCAGCATGGGCGATTCGCTGCGCGTGCACTCGGAAAACCTGCGCGGCAAGCGCAGCCTGCTGGCCGAGGAGGCGGCCGCGAAGATCGCCCTGAAACTGCTGTTCCCGCTGATCTTTTGCGTCTTTCCCACCCTCATGCTGGTGCTCATGGGGCCGGCCGTGATCGAGGTCTATCGCGTGCTCGTGCCGGCCATGGCCAACCGCTGAAAGGAGTTACCATGCGCTTGACGATTTCCCGCCTGGCCACCGCCTGCGCCTGCCTGGGCCTGGCCGCCTGTACCACGCCGCCGGCCCACGCGCCGGTGCCGCAGTGGCCGGACGCCGATGCCGCCTATGCGGCGGGGCGCCAGCATTTCGAGCGGGGCGACCTGCCTGCCGCGCAAGCGGCCTATGCGCAAGCCTTGCGCGCCGCGCCGCGCCATGTGAATGCGCGCAACGGCCTGGCCGTGCTGCACGCGCAGCAGGGCGAGCACGACGCGGCGATCGCCCAGTGGCTGGCCCTGACGCAGGAGGCAGGCGCGCCGCAGCCGCAACAGGCGTATCTGTTCAGCAATCTCGGTCGCGCCTACTATTTGCGCGGGCGCGATGCGCAAGCGTTGACTGCGCTGGAACAGGCGTGTCTGCTCGATCCGCTCAATGCGCTGGCCTGGCAGCACCTGGCGCAAGTGCTCGAACGGCTGGGACAGCACGCGCGCGCGGCCGTCATGCGGCGCCAGGCGCAGAGCCTGCAGGAACATGATTTACGGAGCGACATGGCCGTCTTGCGCAACGCGGCGCCGCCGCAGGGTGTGCCCGCGGCCGCGCCGTTGCCGGATGCGCCCGCCATGGCGCGCATCGAAATCACGCAAGGCGACGGCATGGCCCGCTTGCAGCGCGTGCCGGCCGCCGCGCGCAGCGTGCCCGCTGTCACGGCCGAGCGGTCCATGCCGGCCGCTGCCGCGCCCCGCCCGCGCCTGGAAATTGTGAACGGCAACGGCGTGCCTGGCCTGGCCGCCGCCCTGGCGCGCAGCCTGGTTGGCGCTCCCGTGCAGGTGGTGCGCCTGGCCAATGAAACCGGCTTCCAGGTGGCGCGCACGCGCGTCGAGTACCGGCCCGCGCAGGAGCAAGCGGCGCGCCAGCTGGCCCGTCAGTTGGGGACGCAGGTGCAAACTCAGGTAGAAACCCAGGCCGGCGACTGCCCCGCCAGCGAGCTGCGTCTGGTACTGGGGCGCGACCTGAGCGATCCGGCCATGCTGCACCGCTATTATCTGCAGCAACTGCAACTGGCGCGCAAGGCGTTGGCGCGGCTCGGTTAAAACGCCGCTGTTGAGGCAAAAAAACGGCGCCCATGAGGCGCCGCGTTATTTCATGCCGCTGATGATTGTGGCCGGCGGCGGCGCGTAAAAGCCAGGGCTGCCAGTCCCATGCCCAGCAGGAACAGCGTGCCAGGTTCCGGCACGGCCTGGGGATCGATGACGACGATATCGGTGCGCGTGGATTTGGAGAAATTCAAGGTATAGCTGCCGGCCGGCAGGGCGAAATTCGAAGTCAGGGAAAACAGCGCAAAGTCATTCGTGAAAGCGCGTCCGGTGGCCGGGTCATTCGTGCCGGCCGTCATGTTCAGGCTGAACGGGTCGAGGCTGCCGGCGCCATGGTTGCCGTTGACGTCGCTGCCATTGCCGGCATTGCCGTCGGGGGCGAACTGGAAGATCACGCCATCGGCATTCGCGTTCGACAGGCAGCCGACGGGGCTGGCGCTGTTGCACGAGATATTGAAGATATCCATGATCGACACGTTCGACTTGTCGCCCATGGTCGTCACGCTGGTGCGCAAGTCGCGCCGTCCCATGAAGCTGAAGGTGATGAAGCCGGCGCTCGACAGGGTCAGGTTGACGGAGCCGGTCAGCGTGTCGCCGGCCGTGGCCGTGGCGGCGCCGATCGTGTTGCGCTGTGCTTCCGCCACGGCGCTCACGCTGGCGCCGCCATTGAGCATGTTGCCGAAGGCATGCGCATCGCCGCGGGCAAACTCCAGGGTGGAACTGGGGCTGGGAGCGTAGTGGTTTTGCGGCAAGCCGCTGCAGCCGCCGCCGGAGCACACTTGCAGCACGTCGGCGTTGGCGGCCGGGCCCGTATTGACGGCGCGCGGATTGACGGCCACGCCGCCCTGAAAGAAGGCGCTGTCGCTGGCATTGCGGTTGGCGCCGGCCAGCGACAGCGCGCCGGCGCTGGTGGTGATGCGGAAATTGTTCAATTCATTGACGGCCAGGCCGTACGCGCCGGCCTGTGCCTGGCCGCTGGCCAGCAGGCTCGCCGCCGCCAGTGCGCCCAGCCAGCCCAGGGTCTTGCTTCGTGTGTGATCAACGTTCATCGCAGCCTCTTGTCGTGGTCAGTCTCGGAAAATCCGGGGACAAAGAATCCAGAATGACTTGCCTGGATTCATCTCGTAGACAGGGATAAGCAGCTTGCGTGCCACACAAAAATATCACAAGAAATCAAGTGCTTGCGCAAAGCGAACTGAGCTGGATGAAGTGAAGTGTAAGAAAGGCCGACGCCGCTTGGCGGGCGCCGGCGGCCAGCCTCAGGTGCCCCGGTGATAGCCCAGGTGGCCGCCCGAATTGCGTGCGCAGCCGCAACCGATGCGCGCCACTTCCTCGCTTTCCGTCAATTTCCAGTTGGTAATCGTCGTGTGATTCCAGTCGATGTCGCTTTTCTTGACAGGTTTTACCGTCAAGATGCGTGCTTCCGCATCCGTGTACTCCATCAGCTCTTCGTCGTCGGCGATGTCGAAATGGCGGTGGATCAGGGAAATGCCGAAGCGGTCGAGCGCGCCGTAGCGTTGCAGCACGTCACGCAGCTCGCGAAAGCAGGCGAGATCCTCGGGCAGCAGCGGATTGACGGCGGAAATATCGGCGACGGGTTGCCATTGCATGGCGTGGATGTTCAGGCTGTGCATGATAGGCTCCTGTGCCCCATGATGATAGGCCCAGGCTGCCGGAGGGGCGCCGGCACGCCTGGCGAAATGCCCATCGTGGACGCAACGCCGCTGCGACGCTTGCGCCGGATCAAAGGTGCGGCACATCGCCTCTCGTCCGATCATTGCCCGGTAAAATAGGCCATGGCAAACAAAACCCCCACCTTTCCCGGCGCGCGCACGGGCCGCGGCCAGGTCCTGGCCGTGCTGCTGTCGAACCGCGACCAGTCCGGCGCCGAACCGCTGCAAGGCCGCGTCTCGCTGGCCGCCATCGTCAAGGCATTGAAGCGCAAATATCACTGGCCGATCGAGACGCACAGTTTTCCCGCCAACACGCAGGATGGCCGCGCCAGTTGGGCGACCGTCTACAGCTTGCCGGACAAGGTCATCGAGACCGCGCTGGAGGCCGGCGGCCGGGAGTGGCTGGAAAGCCGGGGAGCGGCCGGGCGGCGGTGAGCGCGCCGCCTGTCTTACCCGATCCCTTTATTCGAGCCGGAAGCCGACCTTGAGCGTGACCTGGAAGTGCGCCACCTTGCCGTCGACGATATGGCCGCGCGAATCGGTCACTTCATACCAGTCCATGTGCTTGACAGTGAGCGCCGCCTTGGCAATGGCATCGCGTATCGCCTGATCGCTGCTCTCGGTCGACGTGCCGACCAGTTCGATCAGCTTGTAAGTGTGTGCGGACATGATATTTCCCCAGGTAGGCAAGCCAGACATCGGGAGCCTGCTTTGCGCAGGCACGTGCTCATCTTGCGCCTAAACGTGCTGATAGTCATTGCGCGGTGCAGCAAGGCGATTGCGAATCGGGCGAAGGCCGCCAGCATGCTGGCAACATTGCTGTCGGTTAAAACCGGGACGTCAGTTGGTCTTGTTGGCGTGTGGGTGGAGATAGTCCGCGTTGCGTCCCACGCTATGCGTTCACTTCGGGTCGCGATGAGCGTCAATGGCGCCAGGAGCATCCGGCAGGCGCCTGGGAAGAAAAAAGGTTAGCTACACAACTAAATTGGTAGTCGTTTGAAGGCACCCTTCGTGAACTTCGATGCATTCAGTCCGGCTTTGATCTCTGAAAAAGGCGGGTCTCCGCAAGGACGGTGCATACGAAATACCCTGCTCTCCACCAATTGCGACAATGTTGCCGCAGGCTCCAGTCGAGTATGCTTGTAGGCGATGTGACTGTGATGCTCTACGAAAGGATGGCTTCCGACCTGAAGCTCACAAGTTGCATCGAACGGGACGTTCGGATAGGTCGAACAAACGCATACCAACGCGCACATATTGTCAGGATAGCCATCGATGGGCGCTGGGTCATTGAGTACTACAAATAAATGAAACAAACCACCAGGGCCAGATGGTATGAGTAGTGTTTCCTTGGCTCGCGGTAACCAGCCGGGCATCATGCCGCCGATGTAAAAGCGGCGTTGATCGCCTGCTGCTCGCGCAATTGTTTTTTCAGTAACCGTGTCTGTTCATTATTGAATTTAAGTACTTCGAACAATTTTTCTAAGGTGATGGGTACTGATGAGCCTTCAGGATCTTCCCACTCAGGGCAAATTTTGTGAGTGAGGTCGCGAATCTGATATTTGCTCAAGTGACCAAAATCTTTCCACGTTTCTGCGAGAACTTCAAACTCGGCTTCAGATAATTCCAGAAGGTCTTGCTCTGGCGAGCGAATCCGACTTCCGTCACGCAAAGCCACAGCATGATCCTCACGATCCGCGATCCACGCATCCCACCCATTATCTTCAGATGAGGACATTCCGTTAATGCGGTTCAATGTTTGAGACAGAACAGGTCCGTGATCCATAGAAACAAGCTTGTCGCCAATGATCGGATCGCCGTACATCTCATATGAGCGCCGCTCTGCTAGATAAAGCAACTTCATCAGCTTAAGTACAGGAAGGCGGCCTTGGGCTTGAAATAGGAAGTAAGCGGCAACCTGCGCGGCTTTCTTTTCGGAATATAAGTTTTGCATAATTTTGAGCCTCCATCGCATCAATTTTGAGCAATTTGGATAGCTATTCGAGATCAATCTACGCACAAAGTACATCGCTGTCAACATATTGCCGTGCATGATGCTCTGGCCCATGCAACATGTGCGGAAAGTGGATGAAATCAGTTTAACTGTATAAATGTACAGTAGTTTTGATAATTGTCAAACGAAATCGATAAGCGCCAGCGTATCGGCTGGCTGGTTTTGCCGCTAGACGGGGAGGTCGGCCAACGTGCTTCTGCATGTTGTCATGCGGCAAAAAGGGTTCCACCGTGTACCAGCCTGGAAACCACACTGATTGATGCCTATCTTTGCCGGGAACGTCGACAAGAAGCCACGCTGGAAAGTAGTACCTGAGGTGTGATTGCTTGTAATCAAGAGAGGCGCAACTATAAGTTGGCGTTGTCACTTGCTTGCTGCTGGTCCAAAAGAAAAGGGCTTACATTTCTGTAAGCCCTTGATATTCTTGGTGCCGACTGCCGGTTTCGAACTGGCCACCTGATGATTACAAATCAACTGCTCTACCAAATGAGCTAAGTCGGCAAAAACTGCGCGTTGCGAATTATACGCTATTTAATGCGTGTCAGGGTCGGGCGGCCGCCTTTTTTTGGCGGCTCGTCGTCGCCGGGCGTGGCGCTGTCGCGTTGTTCGGGGGAGCTGGTCGGCACGGACGACAGGGTGGGACCGCTGGAGACCGGGGCGATCGCTGGCGGCGGGACGTCGGCGGAGGCCGGGCTGTCCGTCGGTTGCGCGTCCGGGTCATCGTTGCCCAGCACGGGCTCGAAGGCCATGCCCTGGCCGTTTTCGTTGGCGTAGATGGCCATCACGTTGTCGACCGGCACGTAGATTTCGCGCGAGACGCCGCCAAAGCGGGCGTGGAAGCGGATGGCGTCGTTGTCCATCTTCAGGCCGCTGGTGGCGCCGAAGCTGATGTTGAGCACGATTTCGCCCTTTTTCACGTATTCCATCGGTACCGTGGTGCGCGAATCGACTTTGACCGCGAGATAAGGCGTGTAGCCGCTGTCGGTGCACCACTCGTAGATGGCGCGCAGCATATAAGGTTTGGTTGAGATTTCAGACATGGTAGGCACGGTGAGGCGGGAACGCCGCCGGCAACAAATGGCGGGCGCACCGGTAATTCAATGAAACGATGGGACAACTCATTCGATAAAAGAACAAAGAATACAGTTGGCCCAAGATGCCCCAGAAAGCGTCGCGAGCAAGCCCGATATCGGCTTGAGTAACGCAGCCGTACTTCAGTACGGCGAGTAACGCCAAGTCGAGAGCGGGCTGCGCAGCAGCTTTATGGGGATATCTTTTAACGGCGCATGACTTTTTCCGAGGGCGTCAGCGCTTCGATATACGCAGGACGCGAGAAGATGCGTTCGGCGTATTTCATCAGCGGTGCGGCCGTCTTCGACAGTTCGATGCCGTAGTGGTCCAGGCGCCACAGCAGCGGCGCGACAGCCACGTCGAGCATCGAGAATTCGTCGCCCAGCATGTACTTGTTTTTCAGGAACAGCGGCGCCAGGGTCGTCAGGCGGTCGCGGATTTCCGCGCGTGCCTTGTCGTGGGCCTTGTCGTTGCTCTTGGCGCGTTCGCTTTCCAGCACGTGCACGTGCACGAACAGTTCTTTTTCGAAATTGAACAGCATCAGGCGCGCGCGGGCGCGCATCAGCGGATCGGCCGGCATCAGTTGCGGATGCGGGAAGCGCTCATCGATGTACTCGTTGATGATGTTCGATTCATACAGGATCAGTTCGCGTTCGACCAGGATAGGCACCTGGCCATACGGATTCATGGTCGAAATGTCTTCCGGTTTGTTGAACAGGTCGACGTCGCGCACTTCGAAGTCCATGCCTTTTTCAAACAGGACCAGGCGGCAGCGTTGCGAAAATGGGCAGGTTGTACCCGAATAGAGAACCATCATTTTTTATAGTTCCTTAGAAACAAAGGGGGTGAAGCCGCGAACGGCTCACCCCAGGTCGCTTGTCCACTCATGCGGACAACGCAGAAACAGGCATAAACCGGCCTATGGCCGGCGCCTCACTTATTTGACTTCCTTCCAGAACGACGCATTCAAGCGCCATGCCAGCAGAGCAAAGACCGACAGGAACAGCAGCACCCAAACGCCCAGGCGCTTGCGTGTCTGTTGTGCCGGTTCGGCCATCCACTCCATGTAGCCGACCAGGTCGGCTACCGCATTGTCATACTCGATCTTGTTCAACGTGCCGGGCTTGACCTGCTCGAAGCCGGCAAATTTGTGGATCTTCTTGCCAGCTTCGTGCGGATCATTCTCTTCCACGAACTTGGCAGTCTGGACACCTTGCAATTCCCATAATACATGCGGCATGGCAACATTCGGCACGACCATGTTGTTCCAGCCGGTCGGACGAGTGTCGTCTTTATAGAACGTACGCAGGTAAGTATACAGGTAGTCGCCGCCTGTGCCAGCGGAAGATGATTTCGCGCGCGAAATTACCGACAAATCCGGCGGTACGACGCCAAAGAAGGCCTTGGCGTCCTGCGGTGCCAGGCTCGTCGTCATCAAGTCGCCGACTTTATCGCCGGAGAACAACAGATTCTGCTTGATCTGGTCTTCCGTCAAGCCCAGGTCTTTCAGACGGTTGTAGCGCATCGACACGGCGGCGTGGCAATTCAGGCAATAATTGACGAACAATTTGGCGCCATGCTGCAGCGCTGCCATGTTGGTCTGGCGGTCAGGAGCCTTGTCCAGCGGAAAGCCGCCTTCGCTGGCGAGAGCCATGGCGGGCACGAGTGCCAGGATGGCGAGCAGTTTTTTTGCAATCTTCATATGATGTATGTCCTTTGAGCGTGGCGTGAGAGCGGCTTAGTGCGGGTGAAACGTCACACGCGACGGCACGGTCTTGAACTTGCCCATGGCACTCCACCATGGCATCAGCAGGAAGAAGCTGAAGTAAATCAGGGTGCACACTTGCGACACGATGGTTTTCGCATCCGTTGGCGCCTGGGTCCCGAGGTAGCCGAGGATCAGGAACGACAGGCCGAAGATGGCATACACATATTTGTGCCAGTTCGGACGGTAGCGGATCGATTTCACGGGGGAATGGTCCAGCCATGGCAGGAACGCCAGGATCACGACGGAACCGCCGAAGAACACCACTCCCCAGAATTTCGCGTCCAGCACCTGCGGCAGCATGCCGATGATGGCGACGATGGCGATGCCGGCGATGGCGGACTTGACCGTCGTCGACAGGCGCGACTTGAGCCAGATGAACACCACGTAGGCGGCCACGACACCCATCAGCACGTACATGAAGTCGGCCGTGGTGGCACGCAGCACCGAGTAGAACGGCGTGAAGTACCAGGTTGGCGCGATGTGCAGCGGGGTCTTCAGCGAATCGCCCGGCAGGAAATTGTTGTATTCCAGGAAATAACCGCCCATTTCCGGCGCGAAGAAGACGACGGCGCTGAAAATGACGAGGAAGATCGATACGCCGAACAAATCGTGCACGGTGTAGTACGGATGCGATGGAATCGAATCGACCGGGTGGCCGTCGGCGCCCAGGTTTTCCTTCACTTCGATGCCGTCCGGGTTGCTGGAGCCCACTTCATGCAGGGCGATCAAGTGCGCTGCGACCAAGCCCAGCAGTACCAGCGGGATGGCGATCACGTGGAAGGCGAAGAAGCGGTTCAGGGTGGCGTCGGAAACGACGTAATCGCCGCGGATCCACAGCGACAGGTCAGGGCCGATCAGCGGGATGGCGCCGAACAGGTTGACGATCACTTGTGCGCCCCAGTATGACATCTGGCCCCATGGCAACAGGTAGCCGAAGAACGCTTCGGCCATCAGGCACAGGAAGATGGCGAAACCGAACAGCCAGATTAATTCACGTGGCTTGCGGTACGAGCCGTACAGCAGGCCGCGCGTCATGTGCAGGTAGACGATGATGAAGAAGGCGGAGGCGCCCGTCGAGTGCATGTAGCGCACCAGCCAGCCCCACGGCACTTCGCGCATGATGTACTCGACGGAATTGAAGGCCAGGGCCGCATCCGGTTTGTAGTGCATGGTCAGGAAGATGCCGGTAACAATCTGCAGCACCAGCACCAGCATGGCCAGCGAACCGAAGATGTACCAGAAGTTGAAGTTTTTCGGGGCGTAGTATTTACCCCATTGATCGTTCCACAGCTTGGTCAGGGGAAAGCGGTCATCGACCCAGCCCAGCGCTTTTTCGGCGACGGGAGCGTCTGCCGGGAATTTCGTTTCTTTGAAAGCAGCCATGATCAAGCCTCGCCTTTCTCGTCTTTACCTATCAGCAATTTGGTGTCGCTCAGGTACATATGGCGCGGCACTTGCAGGTTGTCCGGCGCCGGCTTGTTCTTGAACACGCGGCCAGCCATGTCGAAGGTGGAGCCGTGGCAAGGGCACAGGAAGCCGCCTTCCCAGTCATCGGGCAGCGACGGTTGCGGGCCGGGGGTAAATTTCGAGGAAGGGGAGCAGCCCAGGTGGGTGCAGATGCCGACGGCGACGAGAATTTCAGGCTTGATCGAGCGCGCCTCGTTCATGCAGTACGGCGGCGTGAATTCGGCGGGATTACGTTGGGAATTGGCATCGGCGACCTTGCCATCGGTTTGCTTGAGCGACGCGATCATTTCCGGCGTGCGCTTCAGGATCCAGACCGGCTTGCCGCGCCATTCGACGGTGCGCATTTCGCCGGGTTGCAAGGTGGTGATGTCTACTTCGACCGGCGCGCCAGCCGCTTTCGCGCGCTCCGACGGCTGGAAGGTGCTTACCAAGGCTCCCGCGGTTGCCAATCCAACTACACTGCCCGCCGCGCACGTGGCGACGAGCAAGCCGCGACGGCCTGAATCGACCTGCTTTTCGTTACTCATGCAAACCCCAATCAGTCAAAATGCGAATCTTTATTATGAGTGGCAGCCGCGAAAAACCCGTCGCCGAAGCTCTTTCCCACTGATTGCCGCAACCCGCATCTTTGTACGGTAAAGTGGCAACATCCCTGCGGAACTTCGGACTATGGCGCAGCCCATGCCAGTTTCTTGTTGATTATCCGGAAGCGAAAAAGCCGCTTCTGGCAACCGCAAATTATAAGTGAAGCAAACAACGAATAAAACAAAAACGTTGCTTGTACCATAATTTATATACTTTTGCAGGAGGTGGCTAGTTCTTTCGAACTAGATGCGCCCGGCTGTGCCGGAATTGGTCTCGCCGGCAACCACAAGTTGGTGTGCCCGGGAATCAATAGTATGATCGGCATGTTTTTTATACATATCCGAAGGAGAAATTCATGGCAATGATGCAAGAATTTAAAGAATTTGCAATGAAGGGTAACGTCGTCGATCTGGCGGTCGGTGTCATTATCGGTGGCGCCTTCGGCAAGATTGTCGATTCCCTGGTGCAAGACGTGATCATGCCGCCCATCGGCCGCATTTTCGGCGGCCTCGATTTCGCCAATTACTACCTGCCCCTGAATGGCCAGGCCACGACCCTGACTCTGGTGGAAGCGAAAAAGGCGGGCGCCGTGCTGGCCTACGGCAATTTCCTCACCATTTTGCTCAATTTCGTCATTCTGGCTTTCATCATCTTCCAGATGGTGCGCCTGATGAACAAGGCCCGCCGCAGCGAACCGGTCGCGCCGGCGCCGGCGCCGGCCACGCCGGAAGACATCGTGCTGCTGCGTGAAATCCGCGACTCTCTGCAGCAGAACGCACGCAACAGCAACAATCTGGCAAAATAAGTCGTTCCGGCACGGGCCGGCTGACCTGGGCAGAGAACTGTATGCGACGATTCTGGTTATTGTTTGCGCAAACCGTGACGATCGCGTTGGCGCTGTACTTTGTGTACGGCGCGCTGCGCCCGGCCAGCCGGGTACAGCAACTGGGCTCTCCTGCCAAACCGGTGCCCGTGGTGGAAACGGCGTCGAGCAGCCTGGCGCCCGGTTCCTACCGCGACGCGGCGGCGCGCGCCATGCCCGCCGTCGTCAACATTCTCACCCTGCAAGTACCCAAGCGCGGCGCCCATCCGCTGGCGCGCGATCCCTTCTTTAAACGTTTCTTCGGCGACCGCGACCCGGACGGCGAGGATGACGACGACTTGAAAAACAGCCTCGGTTCGGGCGTCATCGTCAGCCATGAAGGCTATGTGCTGACCAACAACCATGTGGTCGAAGGCGCCGACGAAATCGAAGTCGTGCTCACGGATGGCCGCAAGGCGCCCGCCAAGGTGGTGGGCCTGGATCCGGAAACGGACCTGGCTGTGATCAAGATCAACCTCGACAAGCTGCCCGTCATCGTGCTGGGCCAGTCGGAACTGGCGCGCGTGGGCGACGTGGTGCTGGCCATCGGCAACCCCTTCGGCGTGGGCCAGACGGTGACCATGGGCATCATCTCCGCCCTGGGCCGCAACAACCTGCACATCAACAGCTTTGAAAACTTCATCCAGACGGATGCGGCCATCAACTTCGGCAACTCGGGCGGTGCCCTGGTCGATACGCGCGGCAACTTGATCGGCATCAATACGGCGATTTACTCGCAAAGCGGCGGTTCCGTCGGCATCGGCTTCGCCATTCCCGTCTCGACGGCGAAAACCGTGATGGAAGCCATCATCAAGGATGGCCACGTGGTGCGTGGCTGGATCGGCGTGGAAACGCAGGACATCACGCCCGAGCTGGCGCAAAGCTTCAACTTGCAGCGCAGCAGCGGCGCCATCATCGCCGGCGTGGTGCGCAACGGCCCGGCCGACAAGGCGGGCATCGTGCCCGGCGACATCCTGCTGACGGTGGAAGGCAAGCCCGTGGGCGACACGACGGAAATGCTCAACCTGATCGCCCAACTGCCGCCCGGCGGAAAAGCTAAAATGACGGTGCTGCGCAAGAATCGCGAAGCGGCGCTCGACGTGATGGTGGGCAAGCGCCCCATCCCGAAAGAGCTTTCCAAATAGTTGCTGATCGGAATTTGACACATGCATGTGCGTGATTTGACCCAATTTTTACGTGAACTGAGCGACAACAACAACCGTCCCTGGTTTGTCATGAACAAGCCACGCTACGACATCCTGCGCGAGGAATTCCTCGCGCTGGTGACGTCACTCATTGCTGAACTCGGCAAGTTCGATCCGGCCGTGAAATACTGCAATCCGAAGAAGGCCTTGTTCCGCATCAACCGCGACGTGCGTTTCGCGCACGATAAAAGCCCGTATAAGACGCGGTTTTCGGCCGCCATCGCGCCGAACGACATGCGCCGTCCCAGCAAGGCGGGCGGTCCCACGTATTACCTGCAGATCGATGGCCAGGGCAACTTGCTGTTCGGCGCCGGCGAATACATGCCGCCACCGGGGCGCCTGAAGGCGCTGCGCGAACACATGGTCAACGACGCGCCAGGGTTTTCCAAAGTGCTGAAAAATAAGCGTTTAAAAGCCCGTTTCGGCACCATCCAGAACGAGGGCAAGTTGCAGCGCCCTCCCAAGGGCTTCGAGGCGGACGCCGAACATATCGAATTCATCAAGCTGAAGAGCTTTTTTGTCTGGACCGAAATACCGCTGCCCGTGAACGAACCCGAGAAACTTCTGCCGATCCTGGCGGAAGGCTTGAAGGATGCGTGGCCGCTGGTCGAGTGGATGCGCGGCGCGAAAGAGCCGGAGGAAGTCACCGAGTAATTGCGGAAGGAGCACATGATGGCACTGGAGCACGCAAGTTCAGGGCAGGTGATCGAGGTGCTGCGCAGGGACGGCGACGACCTGTCGCAGTTTTCCGCCATCGCGCTGGCCAAGACGGATGAGCTGGAACTGATCCGCATGTGCATGCCCAAGGGTAAGACCATGCCCGAGCATCATGTGCTTGGCGAAATCACCCTGCTGTGCCTGCAAGGGCAGGTGGCGGTGACGGCGCATGGCGGCGTGCAGCTGCTGGGGCCGGGGCAGATGCTGTACCTGCTCGGCGGCCAGGCGCACGCGCTGGAAGCGCGCGAAGACAGCTTATTGTTGCTCACCATACTCATGCACAAGGCGGGACGCTAGGCGCCACCCGGTTGATTCTCAAGCCGCCTCGGCGCGCGGATCGCGCGACAGCAGCTGCTGCACCATCACGTGCGGCAAATCGCCGTCGAACAGCACGCCGGCCACCGCGTTGGTGATCGGCATCTCGACGCCCATGCGGCGCGCCAGTTCGCGCACGGCCTTGGCGCACGGCACGCCTTCGGCCACATGGCCGAGTTCGGCCACGATGGTGGCCAGCGCCTTGCCTTGCGCCAGGCCCAGGCCGACGCGGCGGTTGCGGGACAGGTCGCCCGTGCAGGTCAGAATCAAGTCGCCCATGCCCGTCAAGCCCATGAACGTTTCCGTCTGGCCACCCAGGGCCGTGCCCAGGCGCGTGATTTCCGCCAGGCCACGCGTGATCAGCGCGGCGCGCGCATTCAAGCCCAGGCCCAGGCCGTCGGCCACGCCGGTGGCGATCGCCAGCACGTTCTTGACGGCGCCGCCCACTTCCACGCCCACCAGGTCATCGCTCGCATACACGCGGATGGTGCCGCCATGCAAGGCCGAGACGACGGCGCCGCGCAAGGCCGCGCTGTGCGAGGCGATGGTCAGCGCGCACGGCAAGCCGCGCGCCACTTCCTGGGCGAACGAGGGGCCGGACAGGGCGCCGCCGGGGATGTTGTCTCCCAGCACTTCCCGCACGATCTGGTGCGGCAGCAAGCCCGTGCCGCCTTCAAAGCCTTTGCACAGCCACACCAGGTTGCCGATGGCCTTGTCTTTCAATTGCTGCAGCATGGGCCGCAAGCCCGCCACGGGGCAGGCGGCGATCAGGATGCCGTGTTCGCCACCGGCATGCGCGACGGCGGCGTCGAAATCGGCGCTGATGCGCAGTTGCGGCGGCAAGGGGAAGCCCGGCAAATAGCTGTTTTCGCCGCTGGCGGCCATGGCGGCCATGGCGTCGCCGTTGCGGCCCCACAGCAGCACGTCGTGGCGGCCGGCCAGGGCCATGGCCACGGCCGTGCCCCAGGCGCCGGCGCCGAGGATGGTGATCTTGCGGGGGAGCGCCGTGGCGGCGGGAGATGTATCGGGAGAAACTTGCATGCGACCTCAGTCTGGCAGGGGGAGGGGCACGGCGCGGCTGGCCGCTGCCCGGATGAATCTGGCGGTGCTTACAGGCCCCACACTTCGCTGGTCTTGACGTAGCCGCTCTGGCCATCCTTGTGGCGCACCTTGACCCAGTTGGAGCTCGGCTGCTCGCTCATTTCCAGCAGCACGCCCTTGTCGACGAGGATGATGGGCGAAGCGTTGTCGTCGGGGCTGGCGCGAACCTTGAGGTTCGCGGCGCGCGCCACGACGTTGCGCTTGGCGGACAGGCCCTTGGCTTCCGTCCAGGCCATTTCGCCGCTGGCGTCGCGTACCTTGACCCATTCGCCGTAGCTGAGCACGATTTCCAGCGGCATGCCGCGTGGCGCCACGTACAGCTTGCCGCCCTTGGCGGATGGCGCGTCGTACAGGATCACGGGATTTGCTCCCACCGTTTTGAAATCGACGGCGTGGCTGGCGGCGGTCGCCAGCAGCAGCACGGCGCCGGCCATCCAGCGGAACTTGCTCAAGAGCGCACTTTTCAACATGATATTTTTGAACCTTAACGAAACACGGCGGCCAGGCCGCCGTGTCAGGCCAGCCTTGACGGCCGGCGGGGTCTTGCCTGAAGCTTAGTGCGTCGTCGCGTCGGCTGCCGGGGCAGCTGCAGCGGCGTCAGCAATAGCTTGCAGACGTTGTTGGTAGAACACTTCGAAGTTGATCTCGGCCAGGTGCACTGGCGGGAAGCCGGCACGGGTGATCACGTCGGCGATGTTGGCGCGCAGGTAAGGGTAGATGATGTTCGGGCAGCCGATTCCCAGCAGCGGATCGAGTTGATCAGCAGGAATGTTGCGTGCTTCGAAGATACCGGCTTGCTTGCCTTCAACCAGGAAAGCGACTTTTTCGCCGACTTTGGCGGTGACGGTGATGGTCACGGTGGCTTCGAAGATGCCGTCGGCCAGAGGCGCAGCGCCCACGTCCAGAGCCACTTCGATCGCTGGTGCTTCTTGTTCCAGGAAAATAGCTGGGGAATTTGGTTGTTCCAGCGACATGTCTTTCAGGTAGACGCGTTGGATTTGGAAGACTGGTTGCAGATTTTCGTCAGACATGGAACGCTTTCGTTGTAAAGGACAAGAACGGCACACCGTTCAAATATGGTGCTTGCGGTATTCAAACCGCGCCGGATAGGCGCGGCCAGATCAGGTGCGAGGGCAATTGTATCAAAACAATACGACAAAAAACCAAGCAATTTCTCGAACCCGCTTTATATCAGGCTGCCGTGCCATTTAACAAGGGGTCCAGCTTGCCAGCTTGATCGAGCGCATACAAATCGTCGAATCCGCCCACGTGGGTATCGCCCACATAGATCTGCGGCACCGTGCGGCGGCCCGTGCGTTCCATCATCTTGATGCGCTCTTCCGGGTCGAGGTCGACGCGGATCTTTTGCACGGCGACGCCCTTGGCTTCCAACAGGCGCTCGGCGCGCACGCAATACGGGCACACGGCGGTGCTATACACAATTACGGGGACGGTCATGATGATTCCTTCTAGTTAAATGCCGGCTTATTTCGCCAGCGACAGGGTTTTCAATGGCAAACCCTGCTTTTTCCATTCGTCGAGGCCGCCTTCCAGGCTCGTTGCCTCAGCGAAACCGGCTTTGCCCAGCAGGCCGACGGCGGTTGCCGAACGCGAACCTTTCTGGCAAACCACTACAATGGGGCGCGTTTTGAATTTTTCCAGCTCGCCCAGGCGTTTTGCCAGTTCCGGCAGCGGAATATTTTTTGCCTCAGGCAAGTGGCCCGTGGCGAATTCTTCCGCGTTGCGCACGTCGACGATGACAGTCTTGCCACGGTTGATCAGTTGCGTGACTTCCAGCACGGTCGCGCGCTTGCCGCGCATCGACAGCAGTGGCCAGAGGAGGGCGCCGCCGGAAATAATGACGATGGCAAACAGAAAAATGTGGTCGATAATGAATTTCACGTAGGGTCCAATGGTTTAAGTCAATCCGCGCATTATAAAATAGAAGCTGGACGAGGTCTTTTTACGTTTTGCTTTTTTGATTTGAACCCCTTGAGAAGATAGAACTATGTACAAAATCGTTTTCATGCGTCACGGCGAGTCCACCTGGAACCTCGATAACCGCTTCACCGGCTGGACCGACGTCGATCTGACGGAAAAGGGCGTCAACGAAGCCAGGGCCGCCGGCCAGATCCTCAAGCAGGAAGGTTTTACGTTCGACGTGGCCTACACTTCCGTCCTGAAGCGCGCCATCCGCACCCTGTGGCTGGCGCTCGACGAGATGGACATGATGTATTTGCCGATCAAGAACGACTGGCGCTTGAACGAGCGCCACTACGGCGCCCTGCAAGGTCTGGACAAGGGCGAGACAGCCGCCAAGTATGGCGACGAGCAAGTATTGGTATGGCGCCGCAGCTACGACACCCCGCCGCCGCCGCTGGAAGCGAACGATGACCGCGCCTCGTTCAACGATCCGCGCTATGCCGGCTTGCCGCAAGCGGCTATCCCGCTGACCGAATGCCTGAAAGACACCGTGGCGCGCGTGATGCCGGCCTGGGACGAGGAAATCGCCCCGGCCATCCGCGCCGGCAAGAAAATCATCATTTCGGCCCACGGCAACAGCTTGCGCGCGCTGATCAAGATGCTCGACGGCATCAGCGACAGCGACATCGTCGGCCTGAACATCCCGAACGGCCAGCCGCTCGTGTATGAACTGGACGCCGACCTGAAACCGATCCGTCATTACTACCTGGGCGACCCGGCAGCGATTGCGGCAGCGCAAGCTGCCGTGGCGAACCAAGGGAAGGCCAAGTAACTTGTCGTCTTTCTTCCGCGGCACAGCCATCGCCCCCTCTGCTGAACGACCCCTGCCGGCGTGGCGCGCCGGCGCCATGCTGTGCCTGGCGCTGCTGCTTTCCAGCGGTGCCGCGCAGGGCGCCAAGCCCACCGAACGCAGCAAGCAGAAGGCGGCCGCGGAAGCACAACGTGCTGGATTGCAACAAAAGCTGACGGCACTCAAGCGCGACATCAGCCGCACGGAAAGCGCCAAGGATGACGCGGCCGATACCCTGGCCGAGTCGGAAGAGGCCATTTCCAACGCCAACCGCGCCTTGCGCGACCTGGCGCAGGAGCAAAGCGAGACGGGCGTGAAACTCAATGCGCTGGGGCAAGAGCACCAGCAATTGACGGCCACCGTCGAGAAACAGAAGACGCAGCTGTCAAAGTTGCTGCGTGAACAATATGTCGCCGGCAACGAAGACCGTATCAAGCTGCTCTTGTCGGGCGATAACCCGAACCGCATCAACCGCGACTTGCAACTGATGGCGTATGTGTCGCAGGCGCAGGCGCGCCTGCTGGAAGCCTTGCGCGCCAACTTGCTTGCCGTGGAGAAAAACCAGGCGGACGTGCAGAACGCCAAGGATGAGCTGGAAGAAATCGCGCAGGAAGAGCGCGACCAGAAGGCCCTGCTGGTGCAGGAGAAGGCGCGCCGCGCCGCCTTGCTGACGAGCTTGTCGCAGCGCCTGGTGGCGCAGCGCAAGGAAGTGGGCAATGTCGAGCGCGACGAGCAGCGCATGGGCAACCTGGTCGACAAGCTGGCAAAACTGATCGAAGAGCAGGCCGCCGCCGCCGCGGCCGAAAAGAAACGCCAGCAGTTGCTGGCCGAGCAACGCGCCGCCGCCAAAGCGGCCGCCGACGCCAAGATCGCGGCGGAAAAACGCGAACGCCTGCTGGCCGCGCGCGCCAAGGCCGCCCAGGCGCAGGCCGAACGCGAACGTCTTGCAAAAGAGCAACAAAACAAATCGGGCAAGATCAAGCCGCAGACGCCGCCACCGCCGCCCGTGAAACTGGAACCGATCGATGACGACGAGCCGCCGCAAGTGGCGAAGGTGACGCCGAAACCGGAACCCAAGCCGGAACCGGAGCCGGAACGTCCGAGCCTGGGCCCGGCCGCGCCGGCCGGCGCCTTTGCCAGCATGAAAGGGCAGCTGCGCGCGCCCGTGGCGGGCAAGATCGCGGCCCGTTTCGGCAGCAAGCGCGGTGACGGCCCCAGCTGGAAGGGCGTGTTCATCCGCACGGGCGAAGGCAGCGAAATCCACGCCATCGCCGGCGGCAGGGTCGTGTTTTCCGACTGGCTGCGCGGTTTCGGCAATTTGATCATCGTCGACCACGGCGGCCAGTACATGAGTATTTATGGCAATAACCAGTCCTTGCTGAAACGCGTGGGTGATGCCGTCAAGGGCGGCGACGCCATTGCCAGCGCGGGCAACAGCGGCGGCAACGAGGAATCGGGGCTATACTTTGAATTGCGTCATCAGGGCCGCGCCTTCGACCCCGCCACCTGGGTGAAGTTTTAATTCAGTTCCCACCATTGCTGCGGCAGCGAATTTGTAGATTGCGAAGAATACATGGGTATCAAAGTCAAAAGTATCGGCCTGATCGGTCTGGGCGTCCTGGCCGGCATCGGCATGTCGCTGCAGTTCCCGGCCGTGGCGCAAAAAATCACGAATGCCCCGCTGCCGCTCGACGAGCTGCGCCAGTTGTCCGACGTCTTCGGCCTGATCAAGTCCGATTACGTCGAGAAGGTGGAAGACAAGAAACTCTTGACGGAAGCCATTTCCGGCATGGTCTCGTCGCTGGACCCGCATTCCGTGTATCTGGATAAGAATGCCTTCAAGGAAATGCGCGAAAGCGTGCAGGGCAAGTTTGTCGGCATCGGCATCGAAGTGAGCATGGAAGACGGCTACGTAAAAGTCGTCTCGCCCATCGAGGACAGCCCTGCCGCCAAGGCCGGCATCCTGGCGGGCGACCTGATCACCCGCCTCGACAACATCCCGCTGAAAGGCTTGCAGCTGGAGGAGGTCATCAAGAAGATGCGCGGCCAGCCGGGCACCAAGCTGGTGCTGACGATGTCGCGCAAGGGCGAAAGCAAGCCGCTGGTCTTCCCCATCGTGCGCGAGGAAATCCGCGTGCAAAGCGTGAAGGCCAAGATGGTCGCGCCCGGCTATGCCTGGCTGCGCATCGCCCAGTTCCAGGAACCGACCGTCGATGACATGGTCAAAAAGATCAACGCGCTGTATGCGCAAGACCCCAAGCTCAAGGGCCTGGTGCTGGACTTGCGCAACGATCCCGGTGGCGTCGTGCCGGGCGCCATCGGTGTGGCGACAGCATTTCTTCCGGGCAATTCCGTGATCGTTTCCACCAAGGGCCAGTTGCCCGAGTCGAAACAGGTGTTTTATGGCCGCCGCGAATTCTATGCCGCGCCCGGCGCCAGGGCCGACCCGCTGGCCAAGCTGCCGGCCGCCCTGAAAACCGTGCCGCTGGTGGTGCTGGTCAATGCCGGTTCCGCGTCCGCCTCGGAAATCGTCGCCGGCGCCCTGCAGGATTACCAGCGCGCCACCGTCATCGGCACGCAGACCTTCGGCAAGGGTTCCGTACAAACCTTGCGCCAGATCACGGCCGACACGGCCGTCAAGCTGACGACGGCCCGCTACTACACGCCGAAAGGCCGGGCCATCCAGGCGCGCGGCATCGTGCCCGACTTGCTGGTCGATGAAACGGCCGAAGGCGATGGCTGGAACAGCCTGCGCATCCGCGAGGCGGACCTGGAAAAACACTTGAGCAGCAACGACGGCAAGCCGGAAGCGGCCAAGCCGACGATGGAAGGCATGCAGGATCAGCTGGAAGAAGAGCAGCGCTTGATCGCCACGGCGAAAAAGCGCAAGCCGCTCGAATACGGCGCCAAGGACGATTTCCAGTTGCAGCAAGCCTTGAACCACTTCCAGGGCTTGCCGGTGCAGCTGGCCAAGGCCGATGCGAAGGTGGAGAAGATCGGCGCCAAGCCGGAAATCGCTTCCGACATCAAGGCCGACGACAAGAAGATTCCTGTGCAAAAACCGTAGTCGCCGCCATGAACGACAATCAGCTGCTGCGCTATTCGCGCCATATCCTGCTGGACCAGATCGGCATCGAAGGCCAGCAAGCCTTGCTCGACGCGCATGTGCTGGTGATCGGCGCGGGCGGACTCGGCTCGCCCGCGGCCATGTACCTGGCCGCCAGCGGCGTCGGCAAGCTGACCCTGGTCGATGACGACACGGTCGACCTGACCAATCTGCAGCGCCAGATCGCCCACACCACGCAGCGCGTGGGCCAGCCGAAAGTGCTGTCGGCGCGCGAAACCTTGACCGGGATCAATCCCGAGATTGCCATCATCGCCTTGCAGGAGCGCCTCGACGGCGCGCGCCTGGCCGAACTGGTCTTATCCAGTACGGTGGTGCTCGACTGCACCGACAACTTCGCCACGCGCCACGCCGTCAACCGCGCCTGCGTGGCGGCCAAGGTGCCGCTGGTGTCGGGCGCCGTGATCCGTTTCGACGGGCAAGTGAGCGTGTTCGACCCGCGCACGGGCACGCAACCGTGCTATTCCTGCCTGTTTCCGCAGGAGCAGCAGTTCACGGACGAGGCGTGCTCGAGCATGGGCGTGTTCGCGCCGCTGGTGGGCGTGGTGGGCGCCATGCAGGCGGCCGAGGCCTTGAAACTGATCATGGGCGCGGGAGAATCGCTGGCCGGACGGCTGCTGCTGCTCGACGGCTTGCACATGGAATGGAGCAGCATGCGCGTCGCGCGCGACCCCGGCTGCGCCGTTTGCGGCGAAGTGGTCTTGCCGGCCTGACAGCCTCCGCACAAATTTTTCCCTATATGACAGGCTTTGTCATATTTCCGCTTTATACTCTGCACTCATTACTCACCTTCTTCTCTCTTTCCTATGCAAAACGCAGCAAACCATCCGATACGCCAGCGCCGCGCGCGCGGCTTCACTTTGATCGAAATCATGGTCGTGGTGGTGATCATGGGTATCCTCGCGTCGCTGGTGGTGCCCAAGCTGATCGCCCGCACGGGCGAGTCGAAAGTGGCGGCGGCGAAAGTCGATATCGCTACCGTGATGCAAGCCTTGAAACTGTATCGCCTGGATAACCAGCGCTACCCGACCACGGAACAGGGTTTGCAGGCGCTGATCGAGAAGCCGACCACGGGACCGGCCGCGAATGGCTGGAAAGCGGGCGGTTACCTGGAAAAAATGCCGAAGGACCCATGGGGCAACCCGTACCAGTTCCTGTCGCCGGGCGTGAAAGGCGAAGTCGACATCATTTCGCTGGGTGCCGACGGTCAGCCTGGCGGTAGCGGCGACGATGCCGATATCGGTTCCTGGGAACTGTAAGTTTTCCATTGCATGCCAGCCATGACCACCGGTCGCGCACCGCCCCGGCCACGCGCCAGCGGCTTTACGCTGATCGAATTGCTGGTGGTGATGGTCATCATCGGCGTGACCCTGGGCCTGGTGTCGCTGAACGCCATGCCGAATGGCCAGCAGGCGCTGCAAAAGGAAGCCGAACGCATCGCCCTGCTGCTGCAGCTGGCGCGCGATGAAGCCATCGTGCGCAGCCGGCAGGTGGCGTTCGAGGCTGACGAAAATCAATACCGTTTCCTGGTACTCAATGAAAAGCTGTGGCAACCCGTGACGCAGGATGATTTGCTGCGCGAACGCGCGTTTGCCAACACGCCCATGCTGCTCAGCGTGCAGCCCTCGAACAGCGTGGCCCAGCCGCTGCGCATCATCTTCGGCCGCGAACCGGTCGACAAGCCTTTTGTCCTGACCCTGGCCAGCGGCGAGCGCAGCGTGGCCATCCGGGCCGACGGCATCGGCCACTTCACGGTCGAGCAATGATGCGGCTCCCACGTCATGGCCGCCAGCGCGGCTTCACTTTGCTGGAAGTCCTGGTCGCCCTCGTCATCGTCGGCACGGCCCTGGGCGCCTCGCTGCGCGCCGTCGGCAGCCTGACGCAGAACAGCGACGGCTTGCGCAGCGCCATGATGGCCACCTGGTCGGCGGAAAACCACCTGGTGCGGCTGCGCCTGGCAAAAACCTTTCCGCAGACGGGCAAGCGCACGGTCGATTGCCCGCAGGGCGATTTAAAACTCATTTGCGAGGAGGAAGTGGTGGCCACGCCGAATCCCCGCATCCGGCAAGTGCGCGTCAACGTCTATGACGCGCAGTACCCGGCCCGGCGCATCGTGCGCCTGGTCTTGCTTTCTTTTAACGACTGATGGCGCGCCGCCCTGTCCCTGCCGCGGGTTTCACCCTGATCGAGCTGCTCGTGGCGATCGGCATCCTGGCCATGGTCGCCGTGCTGGGCTGGCGCGGCCTGGACAGCATCATGCGCTCGCGCGAAGTGCTGACCAGCCAGCTGGAGCAGGCGCGCGGCATGCAGCTGGCGTTTGCCCAGATGCAGAGCGATTGCGACCACCTGGCCGGCGCCGGCCAGAGCAATACCCTGCTGAACGGCCGCATCAACCTGTCGGCGGAAAATGACCGCCTGACCCTGGTGCGCCTGGCCGCCTCGGAACAGGAGCCGCAGCAGTTGCAAGTGGTCACTTACCGGCTGCGCGGCGGCGTGCTGACGCGGCGCGAGTCGAACGGCACGCGCGACCTGGCCGTGCTCGACACCCTGTGGCAGGCGGCGCGCGACGATACCGATACCTCTAGCGCCGACGTGACGCTGATGCGCGGCGTCGACAGCATGGTCATGCGCGGCTGGAGCAATGGCGCCTGGAACGTGCTGACGGCCGGCGCCACCATCTCCACCCAGGTGCCGGGCCTGGAAGTGACCTTGCAAATGCCGGGCCAGGACGCGGGCCTGTCCAAAGTCTTTTTATTGGGGCCGGGATGACACGCATCAAGTTCCCCTCGCGCCAGCGCGGCGTGGCCGTCATCACGGCCTTGCTGCTGACGGCGCTGGCCATCACCGTCGTCGCCAGCCTGTTCTGGCAGCAGCAGGTGCAGGTGCGCTCGATGGAAAACCAGCGCCTGCGCCTGCAGACGCAGTGGGCCATGCGCGGCATGGTCGACTTCGCCCGCTTCTGGTTGCGCCAGGACAATCCCATGCTGACGGCGGCCGACGGCGTGTGGGCCACGCCCATCGAGGAAGCGCGCCTCGACGATTACGTGGACCGCGAAAAGGTCGACACGGAAAAATTCGACGCCACCGTCTCGGGCCGCGCGCTCGACGCGCAGGCGCGTTTTAATATCACCAACCTGGTCGACGCCACGGGCGCCATCAATCCGAAGCAGGTGCTGGCCTACCAGCGTTTATTGTCCAACATGAAGCTCGACAGCGGCCTGGCGCAAGCGACGGCCGATGCCGTGCTGCGCGCGCGGCCGAAGCCGCGCACCGCCAGCGGCACCGACGGCAAGACGCCCGCTGCCACGCCCGCCACGGGTGGCAGCAGCGAGCCGGTGGCGTTCACGCAAGTCGAGGATTTGCTGGCCGTGCCCGGCTATACGCCGCAGATGGTCGAGCAGCTGCGCGATGTCGTCATCATCTTGCCCGAGATCACGGGGGTCAACGTGAACACGGCCCCGGCCGAGGTGCTGGCAGCCGTGACGATGATGTCGCTGTCCGAGGCCAGCGCCCTGACTTTGAGCAATCCGCGCAAAAAGTTTGTCGATAAGTTAAATTTCCAGAATAATATTAATGCTGCACTGATTGAAGGCGTGGAACTCGATGTGAAGAGCCGCTATTTCCTTACCGTCATCCGCGTGCGGCTGGACCGTGCCGCGCTCGATGCCGTGGCGCTCATCAATCGAAAAACGGATCCGCAGCGCACCACCAGCCTGGTCTGGTTGCGGGAAAATTAACAGCTGAAAGCGAGTCACTTTGACAATATTGTATATCCGTCACCCGGCCAAGGCCTCCACCGACAGCGCGCCGGCCTGCTCCTTCGTGCTGGCCGGCGACGGCGGCGCCCTGTTGCAGCAGGGCAGCGCGCCGCTGGGCAGCCTGGGCCAGCTGATCGCCGGCGCGAAGCAGGTGGTGCTGCTGCTGGCGGCGGCCGACGTGACCCTGCTGCGCCTGAAAATGCCGCCGCTGGCCGGTGCCCGCTTGCGCGCGGCCTTGCCGGGACTGGTGGAAGAACACATCCTCGGCGACGCCCAGGATTGCCTGCTGGCCGCCGGCGCGCCCGATGCTGCCGGCATGCGCACGGTGGCCGTGGCGCAGCGCGCCTGGGCCGAGGTACTCGTCAAGGCTTTGCTGGCGCAGGGCGCGCGCAAGGTGGCGCTGCTGCCGTCGCAGCTGTGCCTGCCCTTGCAGCCGGGCAGCGTGACGGCCGCCCTGCAGGCCAGCGGCGATGGCCTGGAACTGGCCTTGCGCCAGGCGCCGCAAGAGGGCCTGGGCCTGGTCTTGCCGGCCCAGCCGCAGCAAGCGCTGCTGACGACGCGCGCCTTTGCCGGCGACGTGCCCCTGACGGTCTACGTGGCGCAGGCCGAGCTTGCGCAATATCAACAACTGGCCGCCGGCATGGACGGCGTGACGGTGGAACCGGATCACTGGGCGCACTGGATCGCCGGCGCCAGGGGCGCGGGACTGGACCTGGCCGCCGCCCTGGGCACGGCGACGGGTTCGGCCACCGAATGGCGCCGCTGGCGCTGGCCGTTGCGCCTGGCGCTGCTGGCCGTGATCGTCAACCTGGCCGGCATGAATATCGAATGGATGCGCCTGAAGCGCGAGGCCGCCACCGTGCGCACCTCGATGCAGCAAACCTTCAAGGCCGCGTATCCGAACGAAGCGCCCGTGTATGGCCTGGAAGCGGAGCAGATGCGGCGCAATATCGCCGCCGCCCGCCTGCAGGGCGGGCAAGCGAGCATGGATGATTTTACGAGCATGAGCGCGGCGCTGGGCGAGGCGCTGGGCGGCCTGGCCGGGCGCGGCGTGGTGGCGTCGCTGGAATACCGCGAGCGCAGCCTGATCGTCCGGCTGAAACCGGACATGGTCGACGCCAGCGCCCAGGCGCAGGTGCGCGACGGCCTGGCCGCGCGCAAGCTGGCCTTGAATGAAACGGCGCCGGGCGTGTGGAAGATCACGTCGGCCACGGGAGCAAAAACATGAGTGCAGCAGTGAACAAGGCACGCGCCGCGTGGGCGGGGCAGCAGCAGGCCGTGCAGGCCTTCTGGGCCGAGCGCACGCCGCAGGAGCGCAAGCTCTTGAGCATCGGCGGCGTGGTGGCGGGGCTGGCCCTCGTCTACGCCGTATTCTTCGAGCCGGCCTGGACGGGCCGCATCGCCTTGCAAAAGAGCTTGCCCGAGCTGCGCCAGAACGCGGCCCAGCTGCAGGCGCTGGCGCGCGAAGCGGGGGACCTGGCGCGCCAGGCACCGGTGCAGGTGGCGCCGATGAGCCGTGACAGCATCGACTCTTCGCTGAAAGCGCGCGGCCTGACGCCGCAATCGCTGTCGCTGACGGGGGAATATGCGCGCGTGCAGCTGAACGGCGTGCCGTTTGCCAGCGTCATGCTGTGGCTCGACGGCTTGCGCCGTGAAGGCCGCATCGCCGTGCAGGAAGCGAAGATCACGGCGCAAGGCAAGGCGGGCCTGGTCGACGCCAGCCTGACCCTGCACCAGAGCCCGGGCGCGGCGCGATGATGCGCCTGCTAGGCTGGCTGCTGGCCATCATCGTCAGCGTCTGCGTCACCCTGCTGGTGTTTTTCCCGGCCGGCTGGGTGGCCAGTCTCGTGGAAAAGCAGACGGGCGGGCGTTTGACCTTGGGCGACGCGCAAGGTACCCTGTGGCGCGGCTCGGCCTTTATCGGCGGGGCGGCCAGCGCGAACGGCGCCGTGACGCCGCTGCTGCCGGGGCGTTTCAGCTGGCGCATTTCGCCGTCCGTGCTGTGGGGCGCGGCGGACGTGGAGCTGCAGAACCCGCAGGCGCTGTCGCAGCCGGTCAACCTGCGCGGCTCGTGGTCGCACTGGCAGGTCAGCCCGGCGGCCCTGCTGCTGCCGGCCGATGGCCTGGGCGGCCTCGGTGCACCGTTAAATACCGTGGCGCCGACGGGCAGCATGCGCCTGTCGTGGAGCACGCTGGAACTGGCGTTGGAACAGCGGCAGTTTTCCGCCGTCGGCCGCACCACCCTGCAGATGACGGACATGGCGTCGCGCCTGTCGTCCCTGCGTCCGCTGGGCAGTTACGAGCTTGATTTCGATTGGCAGGGGCAGCAGGCGACGTTGACCTTGCGCTCCATCAAGGGACCGCTGCTGCTCGACGGCAGCGGCAGCCTGAATCAGGGGCGCATGCAGTTTTCCGGCCAGGCCCAGGCCGCAGCAGGATATGAAGAGACCTTGGCGAGTTTGTTGAATTTGCTGGGACAGCGCCGTAGCAATAGCGAAAAAAACATCATCGCCTTAGAGTTCAGACAATGAAAAAACCATCCGTGAGCCCAATTACCTCCTCCTTCTCGCTGCGCCGTCTGTCGGCTGCCGCCTTGCTGTGCTGTTCCGTGGCCGGCATGCCGGCGCCCGTCTGGGCCGCGCCCGGCGATGAAGCGGCGCTCAATTTCGTCGGCGCCGACATCGAATCGGTGATCAAGGCCGTGGGCCATTACACCAACATCAATTTCGTCATCGACCCGCGCGTCAAGGGCACGATCACCCTGGTGTCGGAAAAATCGATCAGCAAGACGCAAGCCTTCGGGCTGCTGGCTTCCGCGCTGCGCCTGCAGGGCTATGCGGTGGTTTCCGGCGACGGCTACGCGAAAGTGGTGCCGGAAGCGGACGCCAAGCTGCAATCCGTGCCGACCCAGGTGGGCAACGGCGCCAGCCAGGTGAAGGGCGACCAGATCGCCACCCAGGTGTTTTACCTGAACTACGAATCGTCGGCCAACCTGCTGGCCGTGCTGCGCCCTTTGATTTCGCCAAACAACACGATCAACGCCAACCCGGGCAACAACTCGCTGGTGATCACCGACTACGCGGATAACCTCAAGCGCCTGGCGAAGATCATCGCCGCGCTCGACGTGCCCGCCTCGACGGACCTGGACGTGATCCCCGTGCGCTATGCCATCGCTTCCGACCTGGCCTCGATGGTGAATAAGCTGATGGAAGGCGGGAATGCGGGCGGCGCCGCAGGGGCCGACGCGGGCAAGGTGTCCGTGCTGGCCGACCCGCGCACCAATTCGCTGGTGCTGCGCGCGCCGTCGGCGGCGCGCGCCAACCTGGCCAAGTCGCTCATTTCCAAGCTGGACCAGCCCACCACGCAGCTGGGCAACGTGCACGTGGTGTACCTCAAAAATGCGGACGCCACCAAGCTGGCGCAAACCCTGCGTTCGGTGGTGACGTCGGACGGCACGGCCGCTTCGGCGCAGCAGCCGGGCAACAACAGTCTGAATACGAACAACCAGAACAACCAGGGCGGCGGCATGAACACCACTGGCCTGGGCGGCAATACGCAAAGCGGCACCACGGGCGGGGCTTCGCTGAGCAACGGGCCGCAGCAGCTGTCCTCGGGCGGCGCGGCAGGCTTCATCCAGGCCGACGCTTCCACCAATACCCTGATCCTGACGTGCAACGAGGCTGTCTACCGCAACCTGCGCGCCGTGATCGACCAGCTCGACGTGCGCCGCGCCCAGGTCTACATCGAGGCGCTGATCGTCGAAGTGACGTCGGCCAAGGCCTCCGAGTTCGGCGTGCAGTGGCTGGGGCTGTCAGGCGACAGCAGCAGCAGCTACCGCGTGGGCGCGCTGCAGTCGTTCGCCGGCGGCACCGACAACAATATCGCCAAGCTGGCGCTGGGCGGCGGCAAGGTGCTGCCGACGGGCGGCCTGACGCTGGGCATCTTCAAGCAGATCAACGGCGCGCTGGGCCTGGGCGCCGTGGCGCATGCGCTGGAATCGGACGGCAACGCGAACATCCTGTCGACGCCGAACCTGATCACCCTGGACAACGAGCTGGCGACCATCAAGGTGGGCCAGAACGTGCCTATCCTGACGGGCCAGTACACCAGCACGGCCGGCACCAACACGAACCCGTTCCAGACCATCGACCGCAAGGAAGTGGGCCTGACCCTGAAGGTGCGCCCGCAGATTTCCGAAGGCGGCACGATCAAACTGGGCATCTATCACGAGACATCGAGCGTGGACAAATCCACGTCGACGGCCGTCAGCGGCATCACCATCAACAACCGCGTGATCGAAAACAATGTGCTGGCCGACGATGGCCAGATCATCGTCCTGGGCGGTTTGATCGAGGACAGCACGGGCGACAACGCGGAGAAGGTGCGCGGCCTGGGCGACATTCCCCTGATCGGCAACCTGTTCAAGTACCAGACGCGCGAGCGCAAGAAAACCAATCTGATGATCTTCCTGCGCCCTGTGATCGTGCGCAACAAGGAGCAGAGCGGCAGCCTGGCCGCCGACCGCTACGACTACATGCGTTCGGCCGAGACGGCCGCCGTGCCGGCGTCGGGCAACCTGATGCTGAAAGACCTGGGCACGCCGGTGCTGCCGGCCCTGCAGGATGGCCAGCCGGTGGGCGGCAGCATGGTGACGCGCCCCGTGCCGCCGGCGCCGGTGCCGCCGCCAGGCGCGCCGGCCAACGCGGCCACGCCGCCGCAGTCGCTGCTGCAGCAGTATCAGCAACAGCCGCAGCAGCCGCAGAAGTGATGGGACAGTCATGAGTAATCTGCTTCCCTACGCCTACGCGCGCGATTTCGGCTTGCTGGCCCGGCCCGGCGCCGTCGACGGCGCCCCCGTCGAGGTGCTGGTGGCCGCATCGACGGCGCCGGCGGCGATTGCCGAAGTGTCGCGCCGTTTCGGCCAGATTCAATTGACGGTGCTGCCGCGCGGCGACCTCGATGCGGCCATTGCCGGCGCCTATGCGGGCGGCGGCGGCGACGCGTCGCAGATGGCCGATGAATTCGACGCCGACCTGGATTTGACCAAGCTGCTGCAGGACGTGCCTGCCATCGAGGATTTGCTCGAATCGTCCGACGACGCGCCCGTCATCCGCATGATCAACGCCTTGCTGACGCAGGCGCTGCGCGAAGGCGCGTCCGACATCCACATCGAGCCGTTCGAGCAGACCTCCGTCGTGCGCTTCCGTATCGACGGCAGCCTGCGCGACGTGGTGCGCCCCCGCAAAGCCATCCACGGTTCGCTGATTTCGCGCATCAAGATCATGGCGCAGCTCGACATCGCCGAAAAGCGCCTGCCGCAGGACGGCCGCATCACCCTGCGCGTGGGCGGAAAACCCGTCGACGTGCGCGTCTCGACCCTGCCCACCGGGCATGGCGAACGGGCCGTGCTGCGTTTGCTGGACAAGGAAGCGGGCCGCCTCGACCTGCAGCACCTGGGCATGAGCGCGCCCATGCTGGGGCAGTTCGACGGCCTGATCACGCAGCCGCACGGCATCGTGCTCGTCACGGGTCCCACCGGCTCGGGCAAGACGACGACTTTATACGCGGCGCTGTCGATGCTCAACGCGACGACGACGAACATCCTGACGGTGGAAGACCCGATCGAGTACGACCTGGCCGGCGTGGGCCAGACGCAGGTCAATCCACGCATCGACATGACATTTGCCAAGGCGCTGCGGGCGATTTTGCGGCAAGATCCCGATGTGATCATGATCGGCGAGATCCGCGACCTGGAAACGGCGCAGATCGCCGTGCAGGCGTCGCTGACGGGCCATCTGGTGCTGGCGACCCTGCACACCAATGACGCGTCGGCGGCCGTCACGCGCCTGCTCGACATGGGCATCGAGCCGTTCCTGCTGTCGTCGTCGCTGCTGGGGGTGCTGGCGCAGCGCCTGGTGCGTAAATTGTGCGGTTCGTGCAAGACCTTCGATGGCCAGTACTGGCAGGCGGTCGGCTGCGAGCATTGCGGCCAGACGGGCTACCAGGGCCGCGTCGGCGTATATGAACTGCTGCGCACGACGGAACAGATCCGCGCGCAGATCCACAACCGCGCGTCGGAAGCGGAAGTGCGCGCCGTGGCCCTGCAGGACGGCATGACGAGCATGCGCGACGACGGCGAACGCTGGCTGCGCGACGGCACCACCACGCAGGCTGAATTGCTGCGCGTGACCAAAGACTAGGCCCGCCACCATGCCCGCATTCCGCTATGAAGCCGTCGACGCGCAAGGCGCCACCCGCAAGGGCGTGCTCAATGCCGACAGTCCCCGTTCCGCGCGCGCCGAGCTGCGCGTGCAAGGCCTGGTGCCGCTGGCCGTCGAGCCGATCGCCGCGCAGGTCGACGCCGCCGGCGTGACAAAACGGCGCGGCTTCGGCGAGCGCCTGTCGAGCACCGAGCTGGCCCTGTTTACGCGCCAGCTGGCCAGTTTGCTGGAAGCGGGCCTGCCGCTGGAGCAGGCCTTTTCCGCGCTGCTGGAACAGGCCGAGCGGCCGTATCTGCGCGATTTGATCGCCTCGATCCGCTCGGAAGTGATCGGCGGCGCCGCGTTTTCCGACGTACTGGCGCGCCATCCGCGCGATTTCGCGGAAATTTACCGGGCGCTGGTGGCGTCGGGCGAACAGATCGGCCATTTGTCGCGCGTGCTCTCGCGCCTGGCCGACTACATCGAGCGGCGCAATGCGCTGGTGCAGAAGGTCAAGCTGGCATTCACGTATCCGGCCATCGTCACGGTGGTGGCGTTTTCCATCGTCATTTTCCTGCTCACCTATGTGGTGCCGCAGATCGTCTCCGTATTCGCCAATACCAAGCAGAAGCTGCCCATGTTGACGGTGATCATGCTGGCGCTGTCGGACTTCGTGCGCAACTATGGCATCGTGGTGGGCATTGTCCTGATTGGCGCCTGGTTCGCCTGGCGGCGCGCGCTGCAGCAGCCGGCGCTGAAGCGGCGCTGGCATACCTGGCTGCTGACGGCGCCCCTGTATGGGAAATTCGAGCGCAGCCTGAACACGGCGCGCTTTGCCAGCACCCTGGCCATCACCACGGGTTCCGGCGTGCCGATCCTGCGTGCGCTCGACACCAGCCGCGACACCTTGACCAACGTGGCGATGCAGGAACTGGTGGCTGACGCCAGCGGCGCCGTGCGCGAGGGCGTCAGCCTGGCGCGCGCGCTGTCGGCGCAAAAGCACTTTCCGCCCATGCTGATCCACATGATACGCGCCGGCGAAATCACGGGCGAGCTGCCGGCCATGCTGGAACGCGCCGCCAGCGCGCAGGAGCAGGACCTGGAACGCCGCACCCTGACCATTGCCGGCCTGCTGGAACCGGCCCTGATCCTGGCGATGGGCGTGGTGGTGCTGCTGATCGTGCTGGCCGTGCTGATGCCGATTATCGAGATTAATCAGCTGGTGCGTTAAGAGAAATATCAAGGAAACCATGAAGCGTTTGCCACAACTTGTAAGTTTGCTCGCCGTCGTGGCGCTGTCCGTGTCGCTGGCCTACTGGGCCATGCAGCTGTTCAAGGCGCCGCAGCGTCCCATCAATCCGCCCCCCAATCCGGTGGTGCAGGATGCCAGCGTGGAGGCGGGCGCCTCGCTGTTCGGCGGCCAGGTCAGCGTGGCCACGGCCAGCAACTACCAGCTCAAGGGCGTGGTCGCCTCCGGCAATGGCCGCGGCAGCGTGGCCATCATCTCGACCGACGGCAAGCCCTCCGTGGCCTTGCCGGAAGGCGCCGAAGTGGTGCCCGGCGTGACGGTGCTGGAAGTGCATGCGCGCCACGTGCTGCTGCGCGACGGCGGCGTGAGCAAGCGCATCGACCTGGTGGCCGACGACAAGGCGCTGGCCTTGCCGGGGCAGGTGTCCGCCACCCCGACGCCGGCCGCGGCCCCTGCGCCGGCCACGAACCTGGTGCCGCCGCCGCTGCCGATGGAGCAGCAGCGGCCGGCCACCATGATGCCGGCGCCGCAAGTGAGCAGCGTGCCGCCGCCGAATTAACGCTGTTTTTATCGTATTTTGCCGATGGCGCCATGCCGCCATCGCCACAGGAGTCTTCATGTTCTCGATTCGTGCCGCCCTGGCGGGCTGCGTGGCGGCGCTGTGCGCCTTGGCGCCGGCTGCCGCCGCCGATGTCCCCGCCGCCGCCACTGCCTCTGCCTCCGTTGCCGCGCCGGGCGTTCCCGCGCCCGTCGCGGCGCGTCCGCGCATCGCCCTGGTGCTGTCGGGCGGCGGCGCGCGCGGCCTGGCGCATATCGGCGTCTTGAAAGTGCTGCAGGAGCTGCATGTGCCGATCGATATGGTGGTCGGCACCAGCATGGGCGGCGTGGTGGGCGGCGCGTATGCGGCCGGCGCTTCCGTGGCGGACCTGGAAAAGATGGCGCGCGAGACCAACTGGGCGCGCGTGGTGGCCGACCGGCCGCCGCGCGACGAACTGGCGTTCCGCCGCCGCGAGGAAGATTTGTTGCTGCCGTCGCGCATCGAATTTGGCGTAAGCCGCGATGGCATTTCCACGCCGCCGGCCGCGGCCAGCAATGCGGCACTGGAAATGGCCTTGAACCGGCTGTTGCCGGCCGGCATGCGCGACCGCCCCGCCAGCCAGCTGCCGCTGCCTTTCCGCTCTGTGGCGTCGGACCTGGTCAATGGCGAGCTGGTGGAACTGGTCGACACGCCCCTGTTCCTGTCGATGCGCGCCTCGCTGGCCGTGCCGGGCGTGTTCGCCCCCGTGCGCGTGAATAACCGGCTGGTGGTCGATGGGGGCCTGGTGCGCAACCTGCCCGTCGACATGGCGCGTGCCATGGGCGCCGACATCATCATCGCCGTCAACGTGGGCACGCCGCTGGCGCCGGAAAAAGACCTGGGCAGCGCCATCGGCGTGGCGCAGCAGATGCTGCAAATCCTCACGGAGCAGAACGTGCAGCGCTCGCTCAAGGAATTGCAGGCGCAGGATATCCTGGTGGCGCCGGATTTGACGGGCGTCAGTTTCCTCGACTTTGAAAACTATGCGCGCGCGATGCGTGCCGGCGAGCAGGCGGCGCAGGCCCTGGCCGCCCGCCTGGCGCCGCTGGCCCTGCCGCCGGAGCAGTATGCGGCGCGCGAGCAGCTGCGCCTGGCCGCGCCGGCCCTGCTGGACGTGGCCCTGCCGCTCACGCGCCTGGCCGTGGAGAGCGAAGGCGAGATCAATCCGCGCATCCTGCAGGCGCAATCGGGCCTGGTGGAAGGGCAGGCGGTCAGCCAGGAAGATGTGCTCGCGGCCGCGGCCAGGCTGTATGGCCGCGGCGACGTGGCGCGCGTGGAGACGGACGTGGTCGATGCCGGCGACCAGCGCGCCGTCACCATCAAGGCCGTCGAAGCGCCATGGGCCAGCAACCGCCTGCGCGTGGGCCTGGAGCTGGCCAGCGATTTCAGGGACAGCAATAATTTCGCCCTGAAGCTGCTGCATGCGCGCTCGAACCTGAACAGCTGGGGCGGCGAGTTGCGCAGCACGGCGCAGATCGGTAATACGCGCGGCTATGGCCTGCAGTTCTGGCAGCCGCTGGGGGCCGGTAACCCGTGGTATATCGCGCCGCAGTTGCAATACACTTCGTCGGCGATAGATTTGTTCGACAATGGCCGGCGCAGCGCCCGCCTGGCCTATAACGGCCAGACAGCTGCACTGGTGCTGGGACGCCAGTTTGGTACCTGGGGCGATCTGCAGTTCGGCGTCGCTCGTACGGAAGTCAAGGGCAAGCTGGCGATTCCGGCCGACCCTGCGCAGCCGGAGTCGCGCGCGCTGGGCACCACGCAGTTCGTGCGATTCCGCGCCGATACGCTCGATTCGCCGGGCTTTCCCACGCGCGGCGTCCTGCTTGAGGCCAACTGGGCGCGCGATACGACCACGGGGGCGGGCGAGGCGGCCCTGGGCCAATCGTCCATCACAGGGTTGAAGGCCTTTGGCCGCGGCAACTGGGCCGGTCACGTGTATGGCGAATGGGCGCGCTCACAGCGTGACGAAGCGCCGCTCAATCTCGGTGGTTTCCTGCGCTTGTCCGGCACGGAATTTGAATCGGTGAGAGGACGCAGTATCGCCTTCGCGCGCTTCGTGATGGCGCGCCGCATCGGTTCCCTGCCCAGCACCCTGGGCGGCGTGGTGCGGGCCGGCTTTTCGCTGGAGATGGGCGGCGGCTTCGATCAGAGCGAGCGCTGGAAAGCCAGCAAGTTCACGCAGGCCAGCAGCGCCTTCATCTCCGTCGACACGCGCTTCGGTCCCGTGTACGTGGCGGCGGGCGCGACCAAGGGCGGCGAGAGCACGCTCTACCTGTTCCTGGGGCCGGTCTGGTAGGGTGCCGCCGGGACGGCGGGCGCCGTACTGCGGCGCAGGGCCGTGAAGGCGGCAAATTCCCATGAGCGAAAGCCCAGCAGCAGGGTAAAGCCGTCGCGCTCGGCGGGCGCCAGGCGGCGGTCGTTCTGGTGCAGGCGCGCCAGTTCCTCGGCCAGCTGGCGGATCTTTTGCACCAGCTCCTGCGCGCTCGACAGCGACAGGCGCGCCGGGATGCACATCAGGGTCTCGCCGGCGCCGTCAAAATGCCCGCTGAAATAATCGGCCACCACGTGTTCGCGGAAGTATTGCTGCACCGGGCCGTCGGCCAGCCAGTGGAAGGCGTTCGAGACGCGCAGGCTGTAGCGGTTCAGCGGCTTGAGTTCGATCAAGCCCAGGCGATCCAGCTCGGCCAGGCAGCCGATGCATTCGGCCTGCGTCAGCGCATACGTTTCCACCACCTGCTCCAGGCTCCAGTGGCCCAGGCAGCAGATCGCCACCAGCAGCAGGCGCGGATGCGCCACCAGCGACTTTTCCTGCACCAGGGTGAGCGTGTCGGCATGCGGCGTGATGTCGGCCGCGCCGCGCAGCACGTCTTCCATGGCGATGCCCGAGGCCTTGCAGATCAGGGCCAGGCGCGACAGCGACATGTCGTGCTGGCCAAACATGCGCTTGACGCTCGATTCGCTCATGCCGATGCGTTCGGCCAGCACTTTATAGGTGATGCCGGCGGCGCGCAGTTGCGTACGCAGCACGCGCAAAACCAGTTCGGGTGAACTCACGGATATCCTTTTTGATAAGTTTGGTAGCGGGTAACGGTACCGAATGTAGCCCTTAATGGCACTTTGCACAAGGTGATAGTACTTTACGGCAAAAGAGATGACACTCCCGCTTGTGGCTCGCACGGCGCGCTACAACCAGGCAACTCATCCACTTGTAGAGGTTATTCATGTCCTTCAAATTACGTTTTCCCGCAGCGCTGCTGGCGCTGGCCGCCATCGCTCCTCTGCATGCTTCGGCAGCCGAACCTGCGCCGGGTCCCTTCTATGCGGGCGCCAGCTATGGCTTTCGCGCCAGCACCGGTCTCGATTGCATCGCCGGGCAAAGCGATTGCGACAAAAGCAGCAAGCGCAATGGCAAGGCCTATGTGGGTTACAGTTTCGACGCGCTGCCGTTTCAGGGCGGCGTGGCCCTGCCTTCGATTGAGCTGGTGGGGTACACGGGTGGCGAGGTCAAGTCCGGCTTCGACACGGAAGCCGGCAAGCGCGCTGGCCGTGGCAAGTTCACGGGCCTCGGCATGCAGGGCGTGCTCGGTTACCAGTTTGACGCATTTACGCTGAGCGGCCGCCTGGGTGCGGCTTACACGCAGGGCAAGGTCGATTATCTGGGCGGCGGTTCGGGCAAGAAGGACAAGATCGGCCTGACCTACGGCATCGGCACGGCGTATGCGCTGAACCAGAACTGGTCGCTGCACCTCGACTGGGACCGCGTGCCCGTCAAGTACAACAGCAAGCAAACGACCAAGGTCGACATGTTTTCGCTGGGCGCGTCCTACCGTTTCTAAGGGGATGCTGCTGCGGCACAGAGTGGCCTGATGGCGGACGCCCCATGAAAGGGGTGTCCGCGGGCGGCCTGAAATGCCCATGGCGGCGTTGCACGGCCTCGCCGTATTGCTCATACTGTCTTCGTCCATGCGCCTTGCCATGGACATTTCCAGATCAGTCTTTGACGTCTACTTTCAACAGCAATTTCGCCAGCAGGCGTTTTTCCTGCTGGCGCTGGCCGGACACGGTCTTCACGTGCGCCCCGGCGGCGCGCTGCAGGGCTGCAGTGGCGACCGGGTTGCGCGGTTTTTGCGAGGGTTCGACGCGGAACTGCATTTTTTGCCGCGTCGCCAATGCCTTGTTTGCCATCGGTTCCCTCCCTGATTACAGCACGTAGCGCGACAGGTCCTCGTTGACCGACAGCGCTTCCAGGCGTTCGTTGACATACGCGGCATCGATCACCAGCAGGTTTTCCGTGCTGCTGCTGCCTTCGCTGGCCGTAAACGACACTTCTTCCAGCAGCTTTTCCATCACCGTGTGCAGGCGGCGCGCGCCGATGTTTTCCGTGCGCTCGTTCACCGAATAGGCGATTTCCGCCAGGCGCGTGATGCCTTCCGGCGCGAATTGCAGTTTCAGGTTTTCCGTCGCCAGCAAGGCTTCGTACTGCATCGTCAGGCAGGCGTCGGTGCTCGTCAGAATGCGCTCGAAATCCGAGATCGACAGCGATTCCAACTCCACGCGGATGGGGAAGCGCCCCTGCAGCTCCGGGATCAGGTCCGACGGTTTCGACAGGTGGAACGCGCCCGAGGCGATGAACAGGATGTGGTCCGTGCGGATCATGCCATATTTCGTGTTGACGGTCGTGCCCTCGACCAGCGGCAGCAGGTCGCGCTGCACGCCGGCGCGCGAGACGTCGGCGCCGCCCGATTCCGAGCGCGAGGCGATCTTGTCGATTTCATCGAGGAAGACGATGCCGTTCTGCTCGACGTTCTGGATGGCCTTCTGTTTCAGTTCATCTTCGTTGAGCAGCTTGGCCGCTTCTTCCTCGACCAGCAGTTTCAACGCTTCGCGGATCTTGACCTTGCGCGCCTTCTTGCGCTGCCCGCCCACGCCCGAAAACATGGACTTGATCTGCTCCGTCATTTCTTCCATGCCCGGCGGCGCCATGATTTCCATCTGCGGGCCCGCCTCGGCCAGTTCGATCTCGATTTCCTTGTCATCGAGCTCGCCCTGGCGCAGGCGCTTGCGGAAGGTCTGGCGCGTGCTGTCGCCGCTGCCGCTGTCCACTGCCGCGGCCGTATTCGGCGTGAAACCGAAGTCGCGCGCCGGCGGCACGAGGATGTCGATCACGCGGTCTTCGGCCGCATCTTCGGCGCGTGCGCGCACCTTCTTCATTTCCAGCGCGCGCGTCTGCTTGATGCCGATGTCGATCAGGTCGCGGATGATGGTGTCGACGTCGCGGCCTACATAACCGACTTCGGTGAACTTGGTCGCTTCGATCTTGATGAACGGCGCCTCGGCCAGCTTGGCCAGGCGGCGCGCGATTTCCGTCTTGCCGACGCCCGTGGGGCCGATCATGAGGATGTTCTTGGGCGTGATTTCATGGCGCAGGGGCTCGGCCACCTGCTGGCGGCGCCAGCGGTTGCGCAGGGCGATGGCGACGGCGCGCTTGGCCTTGGCCTGGCCCACCACGTGCTTGTCGAGTTCGGTGACGATTTCCGACGGGGTCATGTTCATGATCATAGTTAGCTTTCTGTCTTCTTTGCTCGCGGACGCTTAGTCCAGCGTCTCGATGATGTGCGACATATTTGTATAAATACAGAGTTCCGCGGCGATGGTCAGCGATTTTTTGACCACTTCGGCCGGCGAGAGGTCCGTGTTTTCCTGCAGCGCCTTGGCGGCCGACTGGGCGTAGGTCCCGCCCGAGCCGATGGCGCCGATGCCGTCTTCCGGTTCCAGCACGTCGCCATTGCCCGTGATGACCAGGGTCGACTCGCTGTCGGCCACCAGCAGCATCGCTTCCAGGCGGCGCAGCACGCGGTCGGTGCGCCAGTCCTTGGCCAGTTCGACGGAGGCGCGCAGCAGATTGCCCTGGTGTTTTTCCAGCTTGCCTTCGAAGCGGTCGAGCAGCGTAAAAGCGTCGGCGGTGCCGCCGGCAAAGCCGACCAGGACCTTGCCCTGATACAACTTACGCACTTTGCGGGCCGTGCCCTTCATGACGATGTTGCCCAGCGTTACCTGGCCGTCGCCGCCCAGGGCGACTTGCTTGCCGCGCCGGACGCAGAGGATGGTGGTGCCGTGAAATTGTTCCATAGTGACCTCAAAAGATTCGTGCCGATGCGTGCAAGGCCATGCGATTGCGCGCCCATGCCTCAAAAGTGGGGATGGAAAAGGCAATTGCAAGCGGCAGTGCCTGCTTCAGTGTAGTCGGCGCGGGACGAAAAAAAAGCACGCAACCGAAGGTCGCGTGCTTTTTTATTCGCCATCGCGGGCCGCCGGGGCGGCCGCGCAAGGGGAGGGAGATCAGTCGCCGTACAGCTTTTGCTTCAGTTCGCGCCGTTGCTGGGCTTCCAGCGACAGGGTGGCGGTCGGACGGGCGATCAGGCGCGGGATGCCGATAGGCTCGCCCGTTTCTTCGCACCAGCCATAGTCGCCGGCGTCGATGCTGGCGATCGATTGCTGCACTTTCTTCAGCAATTTGCGTTCGCGGTCGCGCGTGCGCAGTTCCAGCGCATGTTCTTCCTCGATGGTGGCGCGGTCGGCAGGGTCCGGTACGAGCACGGTTTCACGCAAGTGTTCCGTGGTTTCGCCGGCGTTTTTCAGCAAGTCTTTTTCGAGCTGCTGCAGGCGCGCCTTGAAGAATGCCAGTTGTGCCGGATTCATGTAGTCATCTTCGCTCATGGCGCGAATTTGGTCTTCGCTGATGAGAGGGATGTCTTGGTTGGCGGCCGGGGTCGATTTATTAGTTTTGGTCATAACTTCGCTTACCTTCGATACGACAGAGTTTTCAAATTGATCAGTTGATGCGGCGATACCGAGCAACTGTACAGGTTCCGCTTGGCATTGCTGTCCCGCTGTACTGCGTGCGACCTTGGCTTGCCGGCGAAAGCCAGGACTACCGGCCGGCTAAGGTGCCATGTTGATAACTTTTTACCGTTCTATGCCAGTCGCGCTATGCGCGCGACAACGGGCGTGTTGGGTGGATCGGTTGCATGCCTGGCATGCGGCCAGCGGCAGTTTGCCAGCATTTCATGACAGGCGAACGACATGGGCCGTTTTCGTCGCTGATTTTGGCACGCTTTGCTTTATATTGCCATCCCGATTTGTTGACTAGCCGATCAGAAACGGCTACTTGTTGGTTTATGCCAGCAAGACGGGTGTCAGACAGCGGGAAAGCGTGCTTAACTTTCCCTTTTGTTTCTGCTTTGCAACGGATACTTTGCAAAACCCGGCTAGTTTATACCAAACATTGTTCGAGTCCGCGAATAAAAATGTCTTTTGGTAGATTCTTGCCAATAAACACCATTTTGCTGCCGCGCACTTCGTTTTCGCCCCATTTGGCGCCCAGGTCGCTGCCCATCAGCTGGTGCACGCCCTGGAAGACCACCTTGCGCTCGGCGCCCTGCATCAGCAGCACGCCCTTGTAGCGCAGCATGCGCGGGCCATACACCTGCACCAGGCCGCCGAGGAACTCGTCGAGCTTGGCGCTGTCGAACGGTTGCGTGCTCTTGAAAACAAAGGCGGCGATATCGTCGCTGTGCTGCGCATGGTGATGATCGGCATGGCCGCAATCGGTGGCGCAGGCGTCGCTGTGCTCGTGTGCGTGGTCATGCTTGTGCCCGTGGCCGTGCTCATCTGCATGCGCATGATCGTGGTCGTGGACGTGCGCCGTTTCGGTCGCCAGGAAATCCGGGTCCAGTTCCAGCTTTTCATTCAGGTTGAAGCCGCGGATGTCGAGCACCTCGGCCAGCGGCGCGCGGCCGAAGTCGACCTTGCCGATGGGCGCGCGCGGGTTGATGCGTTTCAGGCGGCGCGTCAGGATGGCCACGTCGTCTTCGCTGACCAGGTCGGTTTTCGACAGCAGCAGCTTGTCGGCAAAGCCCACTTGCCGCTGGGCTTCCTCGTATTCATCGAGTTGCTTCATGGCATGGCGGGCATCGACTACCGTGAGGATGGCGTCGAGCATGTAGTGGCTGCCCACTTCTTCGTCGACAAAGAAGGTTTGCGCCACGGGGCCGGGATTGGCCAGGCCCGTCGTTTCGATGACGACGCGGTCGAACGCCAGCAAGCCGGCGTCGCGCTTGCGCGCCAGTTCCGTGAGGCCCACGATCAGGTCGCCCCGCACGGTGCAGCAGATGCAGCCGTTGTTCATCTCGATGATGTGTTCGTTGCTATCCTGCACCAGGATCTCGTTATCGATGTTTTCCTGGCCAAACTCGTTTTCGATCACGGCGATGCGCATGCCGTGCTCTTCCTGCAGTATGCGGTTGAGCAAGGTGGTTTTGCCTGCGCCCAGGAAACCGGTGAGGATGGTGGTTGGAATCAGTGCCATGAGAGATGCCTTGTAATCGGTGGTGCCGCCGCGCAAGCGGAAGAATGCGGACGATTATGCCGGAATTTTGCAAAAGCTTGCAAATGCGCGCCCATCCGCTTGATATGGATCAGGCCGGCCCACCGGCGCCGCTGCCTACTTGAGCTTGGCGCGCGGGTGCGCCTGGTCGTACACGTGCGCCAGGTGCTGGAAGTCGAGGGCCGTGTAGACCTGGGTCGAGGTGATGCTGGAATGGCCCAGCATTTCCTGCACGGCGCGCAAGTCGCCCGACGATTGCAGCACGTGCGAGGCGAACGAGTGGCGCAGCACGTGCGGGTGCACATTGGCGGGAATGTCCGTCGCCAGCGCGTGCGCCTTCAGGCGCAGCTGCAGCACGCGGGGCGAGATGCGCGTGCCGCGCGTGCTTAAAAACAAGGCAGCACTGCCGTCGGCCGCGGGCGGGCGCACGCCCAGCCAGGCGGTCAGGGCCACGAGGGCCGCCTTGCCGACAGGCACCTTGCGCATCTTGTTGCCCTTGCCCGTGACGATGACTTCGAAGCTGGCCATGTCGAGCCAGCCCAGCGAGGCGGGCTGGCCGCCGTCGGCCTTGCAGTAATGGGTGTCCAGGCTGGTCAGTTCGGACACGCGCAAGCCGCTCGAGTACAGCAGCTCGAACATGGCGCGGTTGCACAGCTGTTCCGGTTCGGCGGCGCCTTGTTGGTGTTGCGCGGGCGCCACGAGGCGCACGGCATCATCCACCGACAGGGCTTTCGGCAACGTTTTGGCCCGCTTGGGGGCGCGGATGCCGTCGACGGGATTGGCGTCGAGCGGGGTCTCGCCGCTGAGCCAGTTGAAAAAGCCCCGCCACGACGACAGCTTGCGGGCGATCGAACGCGGGTCGAGGCCGCCGGCGTGCAGCTTGGCCGTGTAGCGGCGTACTTCGTTGTGCGCCAGCGCCGTCCAGGGCGTATTGCCGCTCAGTTCCAGCAAGGCGCGCAAGTCGCGCCCGTAGGCGTCCAGCGTATGCGGCGACAGCTTGCGCTGCGTGGCCAGCTGCGCCAGATAGGCGGCTAGCCAGTCAGCCTTGCCGCGCGCCTCCTTCATGGCGTGCTCAGGCAGGCGAGCCGGCGCGCAGCGCGGCCAGGGCGGCGCTGGCCGTGGCGCCGATGTGCACGAGGAAGTCCGTGCCCATGCTGGACGTAAAACGTTCGCTGTCGGGCGAACCGAGCACCAGCAAGCCGAAGGTGCCCGTGGTGTTCGGGGCGCGCAGGGCGATCATGACGGTCGATTCGATCTTATCGGCCTGCAACCAGTGCACGGCTTCGAAATCGCGGTTGCTGCCGCAGTACGGCGCTTGCAGGCTGTTGGCGAACATGCGCACATCGGCCGTGACATCTTCCGTGAACCAGCCGTTGGCGTGTTCCGGCAGCACTTGCCACAGGCGCAGGCTGACGTAGGGCACGTCGAAATTGCTTTGCAAGGCGTCGACCAGCACGCGCGGCATGTCCGCATCGTTGCGCACTTGCAGCATGGCCTGGTTCCAGCCGTGGAATTTGCTGGCGATGTCGCCATTTTCCTCGGCCAGGCGGCTCAGCTTGGACATGCGCAGTTCCAGCGCCTTGTACTTGTCGCGCATCACTTCCATCTGCCGCTCCTGCAGCGAGATGGTGCGTCCCGTCAGCGGGCTGCTCAGCTTGACCTCACCGAGCAGGACGGTATGCTCTTCGAAGAAATTCGGGTGCTCGCTCAGGTACTGGGCGACGGTGCTGGAATCGAGTGTGGCGGTCATTGAGAATATCTGTCAGTGAAAGTTGAACACTTCATTCTAACCGAGAGTGCGGCGGCATAGGCGCAAAGGGGACGGCGCCTATGCATTTTCCGTGCGCGCATGAAAAAAGCGGCATGGTTGCCCATGCCGCCTTGCATTCTTAGCTCAGCAATCACCCGCGGAGGGTGACTGGCCGGCCATTAGAAGTTGTGATGTACGCCCAGGCCGATGTAGGTGATCGACGTTGCTGCTTTGCGGTTCGAGATGTCCGCGTACAGGTAGGTGCGCTTCGACAGGTTGTAGTCGTAGCCCAGCGATGCCTGCTTGGTTTTGGTTACGCCGTCCGGCGTTTTTTGACCGTAGCCAGCGCGAACCTTGCCTGGGCCGACGTCGTAGTTGGCGCCAACCAGCCATGCTTTGGTGTCGGTGTTGATGATCTTGAAGTTGCCATCATCCTGATGCTGGTACGACGCCATCAGTTTCAGTTCCGTTACCGGATTGAACGATGCTGCAACCGACCACAGCTTGGCTTGCAGGCCATTGCGCTCATACGCGGCCATACCGGCGAACTGGCCGTAGTTGTACGTAGCCGAGACCGAGTACGGATTCGACGCTGGCACGGCATTGGCAGCCACCGGGTAGTTGTTGGCTGGTGGCGTAGCTGCTGGTCCAGGGAATGCTGGATTGTTATTGGCTTCCTTGGCGGCGACAGTGGCGTTGAACTGGAAGCCGCTGATGACTGGCGAGTTATAGAACACGGCGTTCGAGAAGCGGTTACGCGAATTGCCGGCTGCGCTCAGCGGATCGCTGCTGTAGGCGGCCACCGTGATGTCGGTCTGGAAACCGGCTGGCGTAGGCATGCCCGACCATGGTTCGAACGCGGTGCTCGATTCCTGGAAGGCGGTCAGGCCACGGCCCAGACGCACGGTACCGAAGTTGCCTTGCAGGCCGACGCGGCTTTGACCCTGGAACAGTGGACGGGAATTGCTTTCCAGCGTGCCCGTGTCGGATTCATAGCGAATTTCCAATTGGAAAATAGCTTTCAAGCCATTGCCCAGATCTTCCGTGCCCTTGAAGCCCAGCTTGTTGTTGTCGCGCTTGGTGACAGCGGTGGTCGAACCAGTCGACTTGCCCAGGCCTGCATCGATCGTGCCGTAGATTTGGACGGACGACTGCGCTTGTGCGGTTGCGGCAAAGGCGCCGAAGAGTGCGAGGGCAACGAGTGATTTTTTCATGTCTTATTCCCTATTAAAAGTGAGTTCCGTCCGAGATCCGAGCAGATTGAAATGCGCTAACTGTCGCGTTTCGATGAATGAACCTTAATTCGTCGGCGCGCAAGACGTGCGGGATTGGTCAAATGTGCGTGAAAAGATTGGTGAAAAGCGGCATAACTGCATGCCCCTGTTGTATTTTCGTAACGCACGGTTTCTGCCGATCCCGCGCCGAGGGCCAGCGTTCTCCCATCGTTGCGCCAGCGGCGCCTCGCCATCTTGGCGTGTCAGGGACAGGACATTGTTGCGTTGAATCAAGTTCTTAAGCCGGCTTTGGCGGATTTATGACACAAGGACGTTACACTAAGGGACGGCCTGCATGGATGGGCCTGGAGACGGCTCACTATTATTAGAATCATTGACTCAATATCGAGAATCGATGGCAAATCGCGAAACATTAGGATTGATCAAGGGCGCACGCGCGGGCGATGTCGCTTGCCAGCTGGCGTTGGGGCGGGTGTATCTGTTTGGACAGGGTGTGCCGCAAAGCTTGCCGACGGCCTTGCACTGGCTGGCGCGTGCGGCCCAGGAGGATAGCGAGGAAGCCTGCTTGCTGATTGGCACGCATGTGCCGTTCGAAGTGGCGCAGCCGGCAGCCAAGGCGCTGATTCCGTATTACGCGCAGGCGTTCGATGCTGGCCTGGTGCAGGCGGGCCTGGTGCTGGCGCAACTGGTGCTGGGCAATGCGGCCAGCCACTGTGAAGCCTTGCGTGCCAAGGCGCGCGTGGCGCTGGACGCCGCCGTGCGGGCCGGCTTGCCCGATGCACAATGGTTGTTGTCCATGCAAGAGGGATCGCTTGCCGTTGCCGGGTCGGACAACAGTCTTGCTGGAGAGCAAGTCCTTGATGGCGACGCGCCGCTGCACTCGTGGCTGGAGCAGGCTTGGAGCCAGGGCAACCATGCGGGCTTCCTGTCGCAAGGCTTGCCGCTGGCGCGCGAGCTGCTGCAGCGCCAGGCGGCCGCCGGGGCGCGCACGATCGCCCTCGACGCGCAGCAGGTGTTGCTGCTGTCGCGTTGTGCCCAGGCCCTGGCGCCAGGCGGCGATGCCGAGGGCTGGCAGTGTTGCGAGCTGGCCGCGCATGGCGGCGACCGCACGGCGCAGCTGGAGCTGGGACTCGGCTATGCGCGCATGGATGCGCATGGCCAGCGGCTGGCCACGCGCAACGGCGCGGCCAATTTCAAGCGGGCCGTGCGCTGGCTGACGCAGGCTGGCGAGCAGGGACTGGCCGAAGCCTGGTTCGTGCTGTCGCGCATCTATACGAAACCGGAATTTTCCCAGCGCAATGTGGTCGAAGCCCATTCCTGCCTGGAGCGTGCCGCCGACCTGGGGCATGGCCCGGCCCAGCTCGAGTGCGGCATGCATGCCTGGCGCAATCGCCGCGACGGCGTCAACAACGATGTGCGGGCCGCGTACTGGCTGCTGCAGGCGCAGGCGCAAGGCAGCCGTGAAGCGGAGGCGGCGCTGGCGAAGATCGCGCCGCAAGGCGAACCCGGCGACTGGGGCCAGTGCGCCGCCGTGCAGGCCGATGGGCACTTGCGGCAATTGGGCCAGAGCCACCCCCTGCTGGCGGCGCGGCTGGCCCTGGCGCGCTGCTTTCATCTGTCGCGTGCCGAGGCGTTGCTGCTCGATATCCACGCGGCCGACCAGGGGCATTGTCTGTTGATCGATATCAGTGCCACGCATGGGCGCGGCAAGCGGCGCCTGGTGCTGATCCGCACGGCGCAGGAGCGCCAGCTGCTCGACCAGGCGGTGCGCCTGTTCGAGCACGTCGATTGCGGCGTGGCGGGGCCGGAAGGCAATTACCGGCAGCGCCTGTACCGCCTGAAGTGCTATCTGGCGGAACTTGATGTCGCGCAGGAACAGCAGTTCCTGGCCGCCTGACTTTCACCTGCTTACAGTTCGATCGTGCCTTCGAACACGGTCACGGCCGGGCCCGTCATCAGGACGGGATGGCCGGGGCCTTGCCAGGCGATCGACAGTTCGCCGCCGCGCGCGCTGATGCGCACGGGAGAATCGAGCAAGCCGCGCAAGATGCCGGCCACGGCGGCGGCGCAGGCGCCCGTGCCGCACGCCAGGGTTTCGCCCGCGCCCCGTTCAAACACGCGCAGTTTCACGTGATGGCGGTCGACGATCTGCATGTAGCCGGCGTTGACCCGGCGGGGAAAGCGCGGGTGGTGCTCGATGCGCGGGCCCGTCACTTCCAGGTCTTGCGCATCGACATCGTCGACCACTTGCACCGCGTGCGGATTGCCCATCGAGACGACGGACACCAGCACGGGGGCGTTGTCGCCCGGCAAGGTCAGATCCAGCGGCCACACGGTGTCGTTGCCTTGCGCTATACCGTCCAGGCCGTTGGCATCGAACGGCACCAGCTTGGGCTCCAGCACGGGCGCGCCCATGTCGACCGTGATGCTGCCGTCGAGTTCCAGGCGCGGCGCGATGATGCCGGCCATGGTTTCCACGCGAATGCTGTCCTTGCTTGATAAACCTTTTTCGCTGACGAACTTGACGAAGGCGCGCGCGCCGTTGCCGCATTGCTCGACTTCGCCGCCATCGTTGTTATAGATGCGGTAGCGGAAGTCGCAGCCGGGCAGGCGCGGCTTTTCCACCACGAGGATCTGGTCGGCGCCGATGCCGAAACGGCGGTCGGCCAGGCGCTGCCACTGGGCCGGCGTGAAGTCGATCTCTTGATGGATGGCATCGATGACGATGAAGTCATTGCCGGCGCCATGCATTTTGGTAAATTGGAGTTTCATGGTGTGCCGTATCACTTGTGCTGGTTATAGAACGACGCTTCGCCTTCCGGACGCGTCTTGAAGCGCTTATGCGTCCAGAAATATTCGGCCGGCGCTTCGCGCACGCGCTCTTCGATGAATTCGTTCATGCGGCGCGTGGCGGCCGTGATGTCATCGCCCGGATAATCGTCCCACGCCGGGTAATAAGTCACTTGCCAGCCCTGGTAATTGGGCAGGAAGGTGGCGATGACGGGAATCACCTGTGCCTTGGCGGCCAGCGCCAGGCGCGCCGTGGCCGTCAGGGTGGCGGCGGGCACGCCGAAGAAGGGCACGAATTCCGCATCCTTCTCGCCGAAATCCATGTCCGGCAGCATGAAATACGGCAAGCCGTCGCGCAGCGCGCGCAGGATCGTCTTGATGCCGTCCTGGCGCGTAAACAGCTTGGGCGGCTTGAAGCGCGAACGGCCGTTGCGCAAGGCCTGGTCGAAGGCGGCGTTCTTTTGCTGCACATACATCGACGAGGCGGAAATTTCCATGGCCGTGGCGGCGCCGGCCACGTCGAGGCAGACAAAGTGCGGGCACAGCAGGATGGTAGGCTTGGCGGCGATCTGCTGGCCCGGGAAGGCGGGCACCTTCTTGATCAGGCGGTTCAGGCGCGCTTCCGACGACCACCACAGGATGCTGCGTTCCCATACGCTGCGCGAATACGCCTGGAAATGCTGGCGCGCCAGCGCCACGCGCTGGGCTTCCGTCAATTCCGGCATGCACAGGCGCAGATTCGTCAGGGCAATCTTGCGCCGCGTGGGCATGGCGATGAACAGCAGGCTGCCGACGGCCACGCCGAAGCGGCCGAGGATGGGCAGGGGCAGCCAGTGCAGCAGCCACATGAAGGCGATCAGCAGTCTCATGCCTGCTCCCCGGCGGCATCCGGCGCAGCGGGCGTGGGCGGCGGCGCGCCGCGCGGCACTTTATAGCGATTGTAGCTCCACAGGTATTGCGCCGGGCTGCGCGCGATCAATTGTTCCATGGCCGCATTGATGGTGCGCGCCTGTTCCGCCGAGGTGCTGTCGAGCGACTCGGTGAAGGGCACAAAATGCACGACATAGCCGCGCCCGCCAGGCAGGCGTTCCGCGTAGGTGATGATGACTTCGGCGCCGCCCATCTGCGCCAGCTTGGCGGGCAAGGTCATGGTGTAGGCGGGGCGGCCGAAGAAATCGGCCCACACGCCTTCGCCTTCCTGCGGCACCTGGTCGGGCAGCAGGCCGATGGGTTGTCCCTTTTTCAGGCATTTGGCGAAGATGCGCACGCCCGACATATTGGCCGGCGCCAGCATCAGGTTTTCGCGCGCGCGCGCCCCTTCGATTAGCGGTTTTAATGCGGCGCGCTTGGGCGGGCGGTACATCACGGTCAGCGGCGTGCGCAGCGCGATCTGCTGGGCGACGATTTCAAAGCAGCCCAGGTGCGGCGTCAGGAAGACGATGCCGCGGCCGTGCTGCAGCGCCTTTTCCACCAGTTCCCAGTTTTCCACCGTCGCATGGCGCGCCACGCGTTCGGCTGGCGCGCACCAGATGAAGGGCAGTTCCAGCACGCTTTTGCCCGCTTCGGCCACGGCCGTGTGCAAGTGTTGCGAAAACCCCGCACCTTGCATGTTCTCGCGCATGCGGCGGCGGTAGGACGGGGAAATGGCGTAAATCACCCAGCCGAGCGCAGCGCCCAGGCCATGCAGGACGGGCAGGGGAAAGATCGATAAAAAGCGGAAAATTGGGACTAACATGTATAAGCGGTTTCCAGGAATGGCGTGTTGCCGTGCCAAAATTTTTTAAGAAGCGTAAAATACCACGTATGCAGTAACCGCTGAGTTAATAGACAACTTGCGATGCGGAATATAAATCTCGCTAAAGCGTCGCAGGCAAAATCCTCTTTACTGCGACAGAACATTCACATAGTAAACAGGAGCTTGCAATGTCAAACGACTATCTCTTCACTTCCGAATCCGTTTCGGAAGGCCATCCCGACAAGGTTGCCGATCAAATTTCCGACGCCATCCTTGACGCCATCCTGACCCAGGATCCAGCCGCCCGCGTGGCTGCCGAAACCCTGTGCAACACCGGTCTGGTGGTGCTGGCTGGCGAGATTACCACGCACGCCAATGTGGATTATATTCAAGTTGCGCGCGAAACCATCAAACGCATCGGCTACGACAACACGGAATACGGCATCGACTACAAGGGTTGCGCCGTGCTGGTGGCCTACGACAAGCAGTCGCCGGACATCGCGCAAGGCGTCGATGAAGGTGCGGGCATTGACCTGGATCAAGGCGCTGGCGATCAGGGCCTGATGTTCGGCTATGCCTGCGATGAAACGGCCGAGTTGATGCCTGCCGCCATCCACTACGCGCACCGTCTGGTCGAGCGCCAGTCGCAGCTGCGCAAGGATGGTCGTTTGCCATGGCTGCGTCCGGATGCGAAATCGCAAGTCACGCTGCGCTACGTCGATGGCCGCCCCGTCGGCGTGCACACCGTCGTGCTCTCGACCCAGCATGCGCCGGAAATCTCGCACAAGCAGATCGAAGAAGCCGTCATCGAAGAAATCATCAAGCCGATCCTGCCGCGCGAGTGGCTGACGGAGACCAAATTCCTCGTCAACCCGACGGGCCGTTTCGTCATCGGCGGTCCGCAAGGCGATTGCGGCTTGACCGGCCGCAAGATCATCGTCGACACCTACGGCGGCGCGGCCCCGCACGGCGGCGGCGCGTTCTCGGGCAAGGACCCGTCGAAAGTCGACCGTTCGGCAGCCTACGCGGCCCGCTACGTGGCGAAGAACATCGTCGCCGCCGGCCTGGCGCGCCAATGCCAGGTGCAGGTCAGCTACGCCATCGGCGTGGCCAAGCCGATCAACATCACCGTCTACACGGAAGGCACGGGCGTGATTCCCGACGCGGAAATCGCCAAGCTGGTGCTGGCGCACTTTGATCTGCGTCCAAAAGGCATCGTGCAAATGCTCGACCTGCTGCGCCCGATCTACCAGAAGAGCGCCGCCTACGGCCACTTCGGCCGCGAAGAGCCGGAATTCACGTGGGAACGCACGGACAAGGTCGCCCTGCTGCGCGACGCTGCCGGCCTGAAGTAATCTAGTCGGATTTGCAAGAGAAGCGCCCCGGCCTGCTGGCCGCGGGCGCTTTTTTTGTGTGTTGTTACGTGGCAATGCCGTGCAAACAAGCTGGCGCGCCAGCCTTGACAATGTTAAAATCCCCTGTCCGAGGAGCGTTGCGACGAAGAAATTCGCCAGGCTCGGAATATCCTGCAACTGCGCTCACGTACCTTTTTCAACAACTGAAAGGAGGGCGTGATGAACGCCGTACTCAAATCGCAACACGACTACACCATCGCCGATATCACTCTGGCCGCATGGGGCGACAAAGAAATCAAGATTGCTGAAACGGAAATGCCTGGCCTGATGGCCATCCGCGAGGAATTCGCGGCAGCGCAGCCTTTGAAAGGCGCGCGCATCACCGGTTCCATCCACATGACCATCCAGACCGCCGTGCTGATCCAGACCCTGGAAGCACTGGGCGCGCAAGTGCGTTGGGCATCGTGCAACATCTACTCGACGCAAGACCACGCCGCCGCCGCCATCGCTGCCGCCGGCACGCCCGTGTTCGCCGTCAAGGGCGAGTCGCTGGATGACTACTGGGAATACACGCACCGCATCTTCGAATGGCCGAACGTGGACGGCAAGGCCGTTTACTCGAACATGATCCTCGACGATGGCGGCGACGCGACCCTGCTGCTGCACTTGGGCGTGCGCGCGGAAACCGACCTGTCGGTGCTGGCCAATCCAGGCTCGGAAGAAGAAATCTGCCTGTTCAACTCGATCAAGAAACACTTGCTGGCCGATCCGACCTGGTATTCGAAGCGTTTGCCGGAAATCCTCGGCGTGACGGAAGAAACGACGACCGGCGTGCACCGTTTGTACCAGATGCACAAGGAAGGCAAGCTGGCCTTCCCTGCGATCAACGTGAACGATTCCGTCACGAAATCGAAATTCGACAACCTCTACGGCTGCCGCGAATCGCTGGTCGATGGCATCAAGCGCGCCACCGACGTGATGATCGCCGGCAAAGTGGCCGTCATCGCCGGTTACGGTGACGTGGGTAAAGGTTCGGCCCAGGCCATGCGCGCCCTGTCGGCGCAAGTGTGGGTGACGGAAGTCGACCCGATCTGCGCACTGCAGGCGGCGATGGAAGGCTACCGCGTGGTCACGATGGATTACGCCTGCGAACACGGCGACATCTTCGTCACCTGCACGGGCAACTATCACATCCTGACGCACGACCACCTGACGCGCATGAAAGACCAGGCCATCGTCTGCAACATTGGTCACTTTGACAATGAAATCGACGTTGCTTCGTTGAAACAATACGAGTGGGAAAACATCAAGCCGCAAGTCGACCACATCATCTTCCCGTCGGGCCGCCGCATCATCCTGCTGGCCGAAGGCCGTTTGGTCAACCTCGGTTGCGGCACGGGCCACCCGTCGTACGTGATGAGTTCGTCGTTCGCCAACCAGACGATCGCGCAGATCGAGCTGTACGCGAACACGGCCAACTACCCGGTCGGCGTGTACACCCTGCCAAAACACCTCGATGAAAAAGTCGCTCGTTTGCAACTCAAAAAGTTGAATGCGCAGCTGACGGAACTGACGCAAGAGCAAGCCGACTACATTGGCGTACGCACGGAAGGTCCCTACAAGCCCGAGCACTACCGCTATTAATCGGTTGCTTGCCTCGGGAACCTACTGCGCGGCGCGGGGCGCGGCCGGCGATGCTCGCTGTACCTTCGTACAGCTGCGCTTCTCGGCCACGCCGCGCATCCGCTCGCTACGGTTCGCGAGGCAAGGAGGCACACTTGTGTAATCTGAAAAGTCCGGCCATCGCCGGTCTATTATCATTTTTGACAGGCTAGAGAAATGCGCTTGCTACTGATTTGGTTTATCAATGCGGCAGCCCTGTTTGCCGTCCCTTACCTGATGCACTCGGTGACGATGAGCAGCGGCTGGACCGCGCTGCTGGCCGCTGCCGTGCTGGGGCTGGTCAATGCGCTGATCCGTCCTTTGCTGATCCTGCTGACCCTGCCCGTGACGTTCTTGTCGCTGGGCCTGTTCATTTTGATCATCAACGGCTTCATGTTCTGGCTGGTGGCGCAGATGATCGATGGTTTCCATGTCGCCAGTTTCTGGTCTGCCGTGGGCGGTGCCATTCTGTACAGCATCATTTCCTGGGCCTTGTCGACCTTACTTTTGAGCAACGACGATGGAAAAGCATAACTTCAGTATTGAGTTTTTCCCGCCGAAAACCCCGGAAGGGGCGGAAAAGCTGCGCGCCACGCGTGTCAAGTTGTCTGAATTGCATCCGAAGTATTTCTCGGTGACCTTTGGCGCCGGCGGTACCACGCAGCAAGGCACGCTGGACACCGTGCGCGAGATCCTGGCGGCCGGCGAACAGGCCGCGCCCCATCTGTCTTGCGTGGGCGGTTCGCGCGAATCGATCCGCGCCGTGCTGGCCGACTTCAAGGCGGCCGGCGTGAACCGCATCGTGGCCTTGCGCGGCGACTTGCCCAGCGGCTACGGCGCCTCGGGCGAGTTCCGCTACGCCAACGAGCTGGTGGAATTCATCCGCGCCGAGACGGGCGACCATTTCCATATCGAAGTGGCCGCCTATCCGGAAGTGCACCCGCAAGCCCGTTCGCCGCAGGACGACCTGAACGCGTTCGCGCGCAAGGTGCAGGCCGGCGCCGATGCTGCCATCACCCAGTACTTCTACAATGCCGACGCGTATTTCCAGTTTGTCGAGCAGACGCAGAAGATGGGCATCAACGTGCCCATCGTGGCCGGCATCATGCCGATCACGAACTACACGCAGCTGATGCGCTTTTCGGACATGTGCGGCGCGGAAATTCCACGCTGGGTGCGTCTGAAACTGGCCAGCTTCGGCGACGACAGCGCGTCCATCAAGGCGTTTGGCCTGGACGTGGTGACGGGCTTGTGCGAACGTCTGCTGGAAGGCGGCGCGCCAGGCTTGCATTTCTATAGCATGAACCAGGCGGCGCCCACGACGGCCCTGTGGCAGCGCCTGGTGAAGTAAACTGTTCTGACGCGTTAAAACAGATCGCCCTCGGTCACGATGTGATCGAGGGCGATGTCGTATGTGCCACTGTCAAATGACGCCTTCAGGCAGCCGTATGCCACGCCCAAGGTGCGAGGCCGCGGCGCGTGCTCCAGGGTGCGGTCGTAATAGCCGCCGCCATAGCCGAGGCGAAAGCGTTCCTGGTTAAACCCCAGGCAGGGCACGAGCAGGGCCGCGGGCGCCGGGCGCAGGCGCAATTCGGCGGGCACGGCCACGCCCATGCCATCCTTGACCATGGGCTCGCCCGGCGTCCAGTCGGAAAATGCCAGCGGCGCATGCTTTTCCAGCACCACCGGCAAGCTTAATTGCACGCCGCGCGCGGCCAGCTGCGCATACGCGCCGTGCAAGTCCGGCTCGCCATGCAGGGGCCAGTACACGCCCAATTCCCCGACATTTTCCTGCGCGCACCAGTCCAGCAGGCGCTGCGCGATGGCCGCATCCCACTGCGCGCGCGTGGCGTCGGGCAGGGCGCGCCGGGCCGCCAGCAAGGCTTTGCGCAAGCCGGCTTTTTCCTGTGGCGCAATGGGTGGCCGTGCAGCCGGATCGCATGTTATTCTAGGGTCGCTATTCATATCACCATCAAGTTAAGATTGAGAGTCGTACATTGATTTCCCCACTGAAATGGATTGCCGGCACGATGCTGTGTGTTGCATCGGCCTTGTCTCCCCTGGCCGCCCTGGCCCAGGTGTCCGCCACCGTAACGCCTGCCGCTCCCGACACGCGCAGCGAGGACGATGCCTTCCTGCTGCTGCGCGATGCCGCGCGCAAGGATGACGCCGAAAAAGCCGACTTCTATGCGGGGCGCCTGACGAATTACCAGATTCCCTCATATGTTGACTATTATCGGCTGAAACCGCGCATCAAACAGTTGACCGAGGCACAATTTCGCGATTACCTGAACCGCTACAAGGGCAGCGCCATCGCCGACCGTTTCCGCAACGACTGGCTGCTGGAACTGGGCCGCAAGCGCGACTGGGTCGTGTTTGACGAGCAATACCCGCAATTCGCCCTCGACGACGACACCCAGCTCAAGTGCTACGCGCTGATGTCGCGCGCCGCCAAGGGGCAGAACGTGGCGTCCGAGGCGCGCAACCTGCTCGTCTCGCCTCCCGGCTATGGCGAAGCGTGCGGCAGCCTGATAGCGGCATTGGCGCAAAATGGCCAGTTCGACACGAACGACCTGTGGGCGCAGATCCGCCTGGCGGGCCAGACGAATGCCACGGGCCCGGCCCGCCGCATCGCGCTGCTGCTGGGCGCGTCCGACGCGAAGATGGCGCAAGCCATCGACTTGCCGGCCTTGGTGCTGGCCAAGGGCGCGGGCGCCAGCCGTGCCGACCACGAGATGTACCTGGTGGCCGTCGGCCGCATGGCGAAAAGCACCTTGAAACTCGGCGTGGTGGCCTTGCAAAAGGCGAGTGCGCAATTGACGCCGCAGGAACAGGCCATCGGCTGGGCCAGCCTGGCCCTGCAAGCGTCGTATGCGCTGGCGCCGGAAGCATTCGAGTATTGGCAAAAAACCAATGGTGCGCCCCTGACCCAGGAACAGATGCAATGGAAAGCGCGTATCGCCTTGCGTGAAGGCAACTGGCCACTGGTGAAGGCCGCCATCCAGGCCATGCCGGCGTCCCTGCGCGCCGACCCCACCTGGGTGTACTGGCTGGCGCGCGCGCAACAGGCGGAAACGCCGGGTCGCCCGAACGCGCAAGCCGACGCCCTGTACCGCACGATTTCCGAACAATCGAATTTCTATGGCTTGCTGGCCAATGAAGAACTGGGCAACCATCTGGTCTTGCCGCCGCCGGGCCAGCCCGTCAGCCCGACGGAAATCGCCGCCATGGCCGCCAATCCGGGCTTGCAGCGCGCCTTGAAATTCTTCAACATGCGCCTGCGCTTCGAAGGCACGCGCGAGTGGAACTGGGAATTGCGTTCGATGACGGACAGGCAACATCTTGCCGCCGCGGAATTCGCGCGCCAGAACAATGTGCTCGACCGCATGGTCAACACCTCGGACCGCACGCGCCTGGAAGTGGACTACACGCAGCGCTATCCGACGCCGCACGACGACGTCATGCATCCGGCCACGCAAACCCTGGGCCTGGACAAGGCCTGGGTGTATGGCCTGATCCGCCAGGAATCGCGCTTCATCATGGATGCGCAGTCGCATGTGGGCGCGTCCGGTTTGATGCAGGTCATGCCGTCGACGGCCCGTTATGTCGCCAAGAAGATCGGCCTCACCGATTTCGTCACGGAAACGTTGAGCGACGTGCGCACCAATGTCTTGCTGGGCACGAATTACCTGAACATGGTGCTTGGCGGTCTTGACGGTTCGCAAGTACTGGCCAGCGCCGCCTACAACGCGGGACCGGGGCGCCTGCGCATCTGGCGCGCCACCATGAAGAGTCCGCTGGAAGGCGCCGTCTTTGCCGAGATCATTCCGTACACGGAAACGCGCGGCTACGTGAAGAACGTGATGGCCAACGCCACCTATTACGCGGCCCTGTTCGAGAAGAGCCCGCAATCGCTGAAGGCGCGCCTGGGCACCGTGGGACCGAAAAACAGCGCCGTTTCCGCCGATTTGCCATCATCCAACTAAAGCCCGCCGACCATGCAAACGACCATCCTTGATCCCAGCCTGACGCAAACCCTGGCCGCCGCGCGCGAGCCGGGCCTGACCCTCATCATCGGCAACAAGAATTACTCATCGTGGTCCATGCGCCCGTGGGTGGCCATGACGGCCTTCGGCATCCCTTTCCAGGAAGTGCGCGTGCTGCTCGACCAGAGCGACACGGCGACGAAAATCGCCGAATATTCGGCCTGCGGCCGCGTGCCCGTGCTGCTGGCGGGCGAGATCACGATCTGGGACAGCCTGGCCATCTGCGAATACCTGGCCGAGCAGTTTCCCGATAAACACATGTGGCCGCAAGACGTGGCCGCGCGCGCTATGGCGCGTTGTATCTGCGCGGAAATGCATTCCGGTTTCACCGGCTTGCGCACGGACATGTCGATGAATATCAAGGCCAAGTTGCCGGGCCGTGGCCGCACGGCCGCCGCGCAGGCCGACATCGGCCGCATCAGCGAAATCTGGGAAGAGTGTTTATCTCGCTTTGGCCACCACCAGTTCCTGTTTGGCGACTTCTCCATCGCCGACGCATATTTCGCCCCCGTCGTCATGCGTTTCCGCACGTATGGCGTGAGCCTGGCGCCGGCCCTGAACGCATATTGCGAGCGCGTGCAGGCGCATCCGGCCGTCGCGCGCTGGATCGCGGAAGCGCTGGCGGAAACGGAAGTCGCTGCCAAGCACGACGCGGAATTACCTGATTAAGAAAAGAGCAACATGAAGATATACACGGTCGGTGGCGCGGTGCGCGACCAACTGCTGGGCTTGCCCGTGAAAGATCACGACCACGTCGTCGTGGGCGCCACGCCGGAAGACATGCTGCGCCAGGGCTTCCGGCCCGTCGGCAAGGATTTCCCCGTCTTTCTGCATCCGAAGACGCAGGAAGAATACGCCTTGGCCCGCACGGAACGCAAGACTGCCCCCGGCTACCGGGGCTTTGTCTTCCACACGGCGCCCGACGTCACGCTCGAAGACGACCTGGTGCGGCGCGATCTGACCATCAACGCCATCGCCAGGGCCGAGGATGGTACTTTGACCGACCCGTTCGGCGGTATCGCGGATATCCAGAATAAAATCTTCCGCCACGTCTCCGATGCGTTCGGCGAAGACCCCGTGCGCATCTTGCGCCTGGCCCGCTTTGCCGCCCGTTTTCATACTTTCACTGTAGCGCCCGCCACCATGGAACTGATGCGCCGGATGGTGGCCGATGGCGAAGTCGACGCCCTGGTGGCCGAGCGCGTGTGGCAGGAAGTGGCGAAAGGATTGATGGAAGCGCGGCCGTCGCGCATGCTGACGGTGCTGCACGAATGCGGCGCCCTGGCGCGCATCATGGGCGAAATCACGCTGAGCGAGCGCTTGCTGCAGGTCATTGACCATGCCGCCGCGCAAGGTCATGATTTGCCCGTGCGCTTCGCGGCCTTGATGCTGCATATGAGCAAGGATGCCATCGAGCAACTGAGCGAGCGCTTGCGCGTGCCCAACGAGTGCCGCGAGCTGGCCGTCATGGCGGCGCGCGAACGGGACAATATCAACGGTGCGCTGGCGCTGAGCGCCGAAGCCGTGGTGAGCTTGTGCGAACGCTGCGACGGCTTGCGCAAGCCGCAGCGCTTTGCGCAACTGCTGCAAGCCGTGGCTTGCGACGGGCTGGTCACCGGCGACTTTGCGCAGGCGGCGCGGCTGCAGGGCGGATTGGACGCGGCGCGGGCCGTGAATGCTGGCGCGCTGGCGCAAGGCTGTACGGAGCCGAAACGCATCCCCGAAGTCATCCACGCGGCGCGGGTGACGGCCGTGCAAGCGTTCCTGGGCCAGGCTTGAATGGCGGGAATAGGCTACAATGGCGCCATGATGTTGCACTGCACAATAACGGCCTGACGTGCCGCAGCACCGCCCCCAGGAGTCGACGTGACCTTACCCAAGCTGTTTCAAAAACCGTTTCGCCGCTGGCTCAGCCGTAGCGGCGGCGGGCGCCCGAGCGTGCTCGTCAAGCAATTGCATGAGCGCGACCGGCGCCGCATGATGAAGCATTTTCTTTCCCTAGAGAAAAGCGACCGCCTGCTGCGCTTCGGCAGCGCCTTGCCCGATGAACTCGTCGCCCAGTACGTGCAAAAGATGGATTTTTCGCGCGACATGATTTATGGCGTCTACAACAGCCTGTTCAAGCTGGTGGGCGTGGGCCATCTGGCGTTCGCGCCGAAGGACCAGTCGCCGGCGAAAAGTGTCGTCACGGACAAAGAGCAGGTGGCCGAGTTTGGCGTGTCCGTGTCGAAATCCATGCGCGGCATGGGGGTCGGGTCGAAATTGTTCGAACGGGCGGCAATTCACTGCCGTAACAACGATGTCGATACCCTGTATATGCACTGTTTGTCGTCGAACAAGACGATGATGCATATCGCCAAGAAGGCGGGCATGGAAATCCAGCGCGACTATGGCGAAGCTGATGCTTATCTGAAACTATTGCCGCCGAACCCGACCAGCATGCTGCAGGAAGCAGTGCAGGAACAGTTCGCCATGTTCGACTATACGTTCAAGGCGAATGCGCGCGCTGCGTTCAAATTGTGGGATCGCTTGCCGGGGCGCAAGAAGAAGCCCGGGCCGCCGTCACAATAAGGGCAGGGCCGTCGTATCCTTGATGCGCTGCAAGGCAAAGCTCGATTTCACGTCCAGCACGGCCGGGTGGCGCAGCAGGGTCGCCATCATGAAGCGCGAAAAGTGTTCCATGTCTTCCACGTGCACGCGCAACAGATAATCCATCTCGCCTGTCATCGCATAGCAAGCCACCACTTCCGGCCATTGCGCCACGGCTACGGCGAAGTCGGCGCGCGGCGACGTATTCGTCACCAGATTCGGCGCCAGCACGCGCGCCGTGCTGTGCGCGGTGGCGTCGCTATGCTTTTCCAGCCGTACATTCACGTAAGCCAATAGCCCCAAGCCGATCTTTTCCGGGTCCAGCAGGGCCACGTACTGGCGGATGACGCCCGCTTCTTCCAGCCGTTTGACGCGGCGCAAGCATGGCGACGGCGACAGGCTGACCTGCTCGGCCACGTCCTGGTTCGACAGGCGGCCATCGGCCTGCAGGACGGCAAGGATCTTGCGATCCGTTTTATCCAGCGTAATTTTGCTCATGCTTCCTCCGATGGTTCTTGTTTCACGCAATATTATTGCGCAAATCATGATTGTTCGGGAGATCTTTGGCATTTAATGCCCACAGACCGCGCCTATACTGTGCGCTACTTCTTGGAGGAGACATCATGCAATTTCAGCCTTGGGACAACCCGATGGGTACCGATGGTTTCGAGTTCGTCGAGTATGCAGCACCAGACCCAAAAGCATTGGGCAAGCTGTTCGAGAACATGGGATTCACGGCCATCGCGCGCCACCGCCACAAGGATGTGACCCTGTACCGTCAGGGCGACATCAATTTCATCATCAATGCCGAACAAGATTCGTTCGCGCAGCGTTTTGCCCGTCATCACGGCCCGTCCGTGTGCGCCATCGCCATCCGCGTCGACGACGCGGCTTTCGTCTACCGCCGCGCGCTGGAACTGGGCGCCTGGGGGTTCGACAATAAAACCGGCCCGATGGAGCTGAATATCCCCGCCATCAAGGGCGTGGGCGATTCGCTGCTGTACTTCGTCGACCGCTGGCGCGGCAAGGGCGCCGACAAGGAAGGCGCCGCCGCACCGGGCGGCATCGGCGACATCAGCATCTATGACGTCGATTTCGTCGCCATTCCCGGCGCCGTCGCCAACCCGGTCGGCCATGGCCTGACCTACATCGACCACCTGACGCACAATGTGCACCGCGGCCGCATGAAGGAATGGGCGACGTTCTATGAAAGCCTGTTCAATTTCCGCGAAGTGCGCTATTTCGACATCGAAGGCAAGTTGACGGGCCTCAAATCGAAGGCCATGACTTCGCCGTGCGGCAAGATCCGCATCCCGATCAATGAATCGTCGGACGACAAGTCGCAGATCGCCGAATACCTGGACCAGTACCATGGCGAAGGCATCCAGCATATCGCGCTGGGCACGGACAACATCTACGCGTCCGTGCAAGGCATGCGCGATACGGGTATCGATTTCCAGGATACGATTGAAACTTACTATGAACTGGTCAACCGCCGCCTGCCGAACCACGGCGAGCAGCTGGAAGAACTGCGCCGCCTGCGCATCCTGATCGATGGCCACAGCACGGAAAACGAACGCGAACTGCTGCTGCAGATCTTCACGCAGACGGTGATCGGCCCGATCTTCTTCGAGATCATCCAGCGCAAGGGCGACCAGGGCTTCGGCGAAGGCAATTTCCGCGCCCTGTTCGAATCGATCGAGCTGGACCAGATCAAGCGCGGCGTGCTGAAAGATACGAACGCGGCATAATGTTGTTTTGTAACAAATAGTAGTCGGAAATGCAGCAACACGGGAGTGCAGCGCAGCAAAGAACTGCGCGCCTTCCTGTGGTAGTCTACGACAAACAAGTCATTTTTCCGCACCGGCATTGTCCACAAGGCACAGCCGGTACGTGTGAGTTCAACCGACTTTGCACGCGTAGCACAGAGAATAATGGAGACAAGTAATGAATGCACCAATCAAGGGCTCGAGTCTTGAGCCGGGCGCGCACGCGTCCGAAATTTCCCTGAACGACAAATACACCTTGGAGCGTGGCCGCGCCTTCATGACGGGCACGCAAGCGCTGATCCGCCTGCCCATGCTGCAGCGCGAGCGCGATGTAAAAGCTGGCCTGAATACGGCCGGCTACATCACCGGCTACCGCGGTTCGCCTGTGACGTCCGTCGACATGACGGCGATCAAGGCAAAAAAGTACCTCGATGAACACCACGTCAAATTCCACCCGGGCCTGAACGAAGACCTGGCCGCCACGGCCGTCTGGGGCACACAGCAGACGAATCTGTTCGAAGACGCCAAATACGACGGCGTGTTCGGCATGTGGTACGGCAAGGGCCCCGGCGTCGACCGCTGCGGCGACGTGTTCAAACACGCGAATAACGCCGGTTCCGCCAAGCATGGCGGCGTGCTGGTGCTGGCCGGCGACGACCATGCGGCGAAATCCTCGTCCACGGCGCACCAGTCCGACCATATCCTGAACGCCTGCGGCATCCCCGTGCTGTATCCGTCGTCGGTGCAGGAATACATCGACTACGGCTTGCACGCCTGGGCCATGAGCCGCTACACGGGCCTGTGGGTGTCGATGAAATGCGTGACCGACATCATCGAGTCGGGCGCCGCCGTCGATTTCGACCCGGACCGCGTGCAGATCACCCTGCCGACCGACTTCGAGATGCCGGCCGGCGGCTTGAACATCCGCTGGCCCGACACGGTGCTGGAACAAGAAGTCCGCATGAACAGCTACAAATGGTATGCGGCGCTGGCGTATGCGCGTGCCAACAAGCTCAATAAAATCATCTGGGACAGCCCGAAGGCGCGCATCGGCATCATCACGGCCGGCAAATCCTACCTCGATACGCGCCAGGCGCTGGCGGATCTCGGCATCGACGAGCAGACGGCGTCCGACATCGGCATCCGCCTGTACAAGATCGGCATGACGTGGCCGCTGGAAGCGGACGGCGTGCACGAATTCGCCAAGGGCCTCGACGAAATCCTCGTGGTGGAAGAAAAGCGGCAGATCCTCGAATACGCGCTGAAGGAAGAACTCTACAACCTCAAAGACGGCGAGCGTCCGCGCGTGGTCGGCAAGTTCGACGACACGGGCGAATGGAGCAACCAGAAGGGCACGGGCCATGGCGACTGGCTGCTGCCGGCCACGTATGAGCTGAACCCGGCCATGATCGCGCGCGCCATCGCCAGCCGCATTTCGCGCTATTACGCGGGCCACCCCGTCGAGCAGCGCGTGAAGGAACGCATCGCCTACCTGGAAGCCAAAGAGAATGTGCTGAAAGCGATCAGCGTGAAACCCGATCCGCAAAAGGACCGCACGCCGTTCTTCTGCTCGGGCTGCCCGCATAACAGCTCGACCAAGGTGCCGGAAGGCTCGCGCGCGCTGGCCGGCATCGGCTGCCATTACATGGTGCTGTGGATGGACCGCGAAACGTCGACCTTTACCCACATGGGCGCCGAAGGCGTTACCTGGGTGGGGCAGGCGCCGTTCACGAATGAAAAGCACGTGTTTACCAACCTCGGCGACGGCACGTATTTCCACTCGGGCATCCTGGCCATCCGCGCAGCCGTCTCGGCCAAGGTGAACATCACTTATAAAATTCTGTTCAACGATGCGGTGGCCATGACGGGCGGCCAGGAATTCGATGGCCCCCTGTCGCCGGCCATCATTTCGCGCCAGATCGCCGCCGAAGGCGTCGGTCCCATCATCGTCGTCACGGACGAACCTGAAAAATACCCGGACGATTACGCCTGGGCCGAAGGCGTCACCGTGCGCCACCGTTCGGAACTGATGGACGTGCAGCGCGAACTGCGCGACATGCCCGGCGTGTCGGCCATGATCTACGACCAGACCTGCGCCTCGGAAAAACGCCGCCGCCGGAAACGCAATGAATACCCGGACCCGGCCAAGCGCGCCGTCATCAACGAAGCCGTCTGCGAAGGCTGCGGCGACTGCTCCGTGCAATCGAACTGCCTGTCGGTGGAACCGCTGGAAACGGAACTGGGGCGCAAGCGCCAGATCAACCAGTCGTCCTGCAACAAGGATTTCTCGTGCACGACGGGTTTCTGCCCCAGTTTCGTGACGGTGGAAGGCGGAGGCCTGAAAAAGCCGAAGAAGGCGGCTGCCGCCGACAAGGACGCGCCAGCCGCGCCGGCCTTGCCGACACCGCAGATTCCCTCGACGGCCGAACCGTTCGGCATCCTCGTCACCGGCATCGGCGGCACGGGTGTCGTCACCGTCGGCCAGATCCTGGCCATGGCGGCGCACGTGGAAGGCAAGGGCTGTTCCGTGCTGGACATGAGCGGCCTGGCGCAAAAAGGCGGCCCGGTGATGTCGCACGTGCGCCTGGCGGACCGCCAGGAAGATATCCACTCGACGCGCGTCGGCACGGGTGCGGCCGACCTGGTGATCGGCTGCGACCTGATCGTCACGGCCAGCCGCGACGCCCTGTCGCGCATGGGAGAGGGCCGCAGCTGGGCCATGATCAACTCGACCAGCTCGTCGACGGCCGCGTTCGTGAAGAACCCGGACTGGCAATTCCCCGGCGCCTCGGCGCGTATGGAAATCGAAAAGGCGTGCGGCAGCGACCACGTGGACTTCATCGACGCGGGCCAGATCGCCACGGCGCTGATGGGCGACTCCATCGCGACGAACATGTTCATGCTCGGCTACGCCTGGCAAAAGGGCAAGGTGCCGCTGTCGGAAGCTGCCATCATGAAGGCCATCGACTTGAACAACGTCTCGGTGGCGTTCAACAAGGCCGCCTTTAACTGGGGCCGCGCCGGCGCTCACGATGCGGCCAGCCTGGTGCGCATGACGACGCCAGCCAAGGTGGTGGAGTTCAAGCGCATCGACACGCTCGACGACCTGATCGAAAAACGGGTGGCCCTGCTGACGGCTTACCAGGACCGCGCGTATGCGCAGCAGTACCTGGACTTCGTTGGCCAGGTGCGCGCCGCCGAAAGCGCCCTGAATGGCCCGCACCTGCGCCTGACGGAAGCCGTGGCCCGTTACTTCTACAAGCTGATGGCCTACAAGGACGAGTATGAAGTGGCGCGCCTGTACACGGACGGCGCCTTCCAGGCGAAGATCGCCGCCATGTTCGAAGGCGACATCAAGCTCAAGTTCCACCTGGCGCCGCCGATCATGGCAAAAACGGATGCCCATGGCCATTTGATCAAGAAGGAATATGGCCCGTGGATGCTGAAGGCCTTCGGCGTGCTGGCCAAGTTCAAGGGCTTGCGCGGCACGGCTTTCGACGTGTTCGGCCATACGGCCGAGCGCAAGATGGAGCGCGCGCTGATACTCGAATACCGCGCGACGGTGGGCGGCTTGCTGCCGAAACTGACGACGGCCAAGCTGGCGCAAGCCGTGGCGATTGCCAGCATCCCGGAAGATATCCGCGGCTATGGCCATGTGAAGGAGCGTCATTTGAAGGCGGCGAAAGAGAAGGAAGCCAGTTTGCTGATCGCCTTCAACGCGCCGACGCCGCTGCCGCCCGTCGTGGCGGCGCCCGTGGCGGCCACCGTGGCGTAGTGGGGTGAACTTCACGCTGTAGCAATGGCGCCTGCGGGCGCCATTTTTTTGCATCAAAGAAAACAACGCCTGTTTGTAAAACGTCTTATAATTTTTCGATAATTTCTTTTCGGAAAGTTCGTCATGTCTTCCCTGCGCTTTTCCGCCCTGGCGGTTCCTCTCGTATGGTTGTTGAGTGCCTGCGGCGGAGGTGGCGGCAGCAGCGACAGCGCGCCCGTCGTGCCGCCCGTGACGCCGGCGGGTCCGGCGGCGCTGGTCGCTTCGTCCACGGTCGCGAACCGCTGCGCGGCGCCGCGCGGCGACAACAGCATCGACAAGCCGGGTACCTTGCTTGATGAACTGACGTGGGTGCGCAGCTGGATTGATGAAACGTATCTGTGGTACCGCGAAGTGCCGACCACCTACCAGGCGCAAAGCTTCGCCACGGCCATCGCGTACTTCGATGTGCTGAAAACAACGGCCACGACGGCATCCGGCAAGCCGAAGGACCAGTTTCATTTCACCTTGCCGACGGCAGAATGGGAAGCTTCGCTCAATGGCGTGGAACTGGGCTACGGCATGCTGCTGGCGCTGACGCGTACCACGCCGCCGCGCAAGGCGGTGATCTCGATCGTCGAGCCGGGCTCGCCGGCGGCACTGGCGGGCTTGCGGCGCGGCGACGTGCTGCAAACCGTCGATGGCGTCGATTTCGTCAATGCTCCCGACGCGGCCAGCGTGGCTATCCTCAACGCCGGCCTGTTCCCCAAGGCGCAAGGCGCGCATACGCTGGGATTGAGCCGTAACGGCGCGCCCCTGTCGGTGAGCCTGACGGCGGTGGACGTGAGCACCAGCGCCGTGCAGAACGAGCGCATCATCGATACGCCCACGGGCAAAGTGGGCTACCTGACCTTCAATACGCACAACAACGTGGCCGAACGCCAGCTGGTCGAGACCATGGGCCGCTTCCAGGCGGCCGGCATCAGCGACCTGGTGCTCGATGTGCGCTACAACGGCGGCGGCTACCTCGATGTCGCCAGCGAACTCGCCTACATGATCGCCGGTCCGCAAGTCACTACCGGCAAGACCTTCGAGCAGGTGCTCTTCAATGACAAGACGCGGCCGGAAGCGCCCGTGCCATTCCATACGCAAAGCCAGGGCTTTCCCGCGCAGAATCCCCTGCCCAAGGGCACGCCGCTGCCCTCGCTGGGGCTCAAGCGGGTGACCTTGTTGACAACGGGCAATACCTGTTCCGCCAGCGAAGCGATCATCAACGGCTTGCGCGGCGTGGACGTGCAAGTCAACCTGATCGGCGGCACGACGTGCGGCAAGCCCTACGGTTTCTATCCCGAGCCGAATTGCGGCACCACGTATTTCGCCGTGCAATTCCAGGGCGTCAACGCCAAGGGCTTTGGCGACTTTGCCGATGGCATGGTGCCGACCTGCGACGTGGCGGACGACTACCAGCATGCGCTGGGCGACGCGGCGGAAGGCATGCTGGCGGCGGCGTTGCGCTACCGCAGCAGCGGCAGCTGCACGCCGGCCATGGGCGCGACCAGGCTGTTGAGTTCGATGGAGAGTCCGGCCGACACGGTCACGCGCCTGCTGCGGCCATCCCACAAGGAAATTGCCATCAGGCGCCGTTAACGCGCATGTTCCTGCCATGCGCTATCCGGCGTGCCTGGCGTTTTCCTGCTCATGAATCTTTCTATATAACAATTTTGATATATAGAAAGATGAATCGATTCGTTCTGGAATGACTGGCATTTTGCTATCTTGCCGCTTTTCTCCCACCTTGAGAAGCGCAACGATGTCGAAACAGTTCAAGTTAACACCGCTCAGCCTTGGCGTACTGGCCATCCTGGGCGGCACCGCATGGCAGGCGCACGCGCAAACGCAAGCGCCCGCAGCGGATCAGCAGGCTGCGGCCACCCCGCCAGCCGTCGTGGTCACCGGTTCGCGCATTCCCCGCGCCAGCCTGGAAGGTCCGTCTTCCGTCACCATCCTGACCGGTGATGAAATCACCAAGCAGGGCTACAAGAACGTCTTCGACGCGCTGACCAGCCAGGTGCAGAACAGCGGCTTTACGCAGGGCGAGGATTACGGCAACACCTTCACGCCGTCGGCCAATACCATCAGCCTGCGTGGCCTGGGGCCGAACCATACCTTGATCCTGTTGAACGGCCGCCGCCTGGCCGATTTCCCCATCGCCTATGACGGCGCCGTCAACTTCACCAACCTGGCGAACATCCCGTCGAGTATTGTCGACCGCATCGAAATCCTCAACGGCGGCGCCTCGGCCATCTATGGTTCGGACGCGATTGCCGGCGTGGTCAACGTGATCCTGAAAAAACAGGCGGAAGGCTTCGATATCAACGTCAAGGTCGGCGGCACCTCGCGCGGCGGCGCCGGCAACCAGCGCGTGCAACTGACGGGCGGCGGCAATTTCGACAAGCTGCATACCCTGTTCAGCGTGGAACTGAGCCAGCGCGACCCGCTGTGGAGCATGGACCGCGACTTCATGACCAGCCGCTCCGGCGTGCCGACGACGATCGCCGCGCGCCGCACCCTGGTGAAAGGCAAGGCCGGCAACTATGTCGACCTGGGCGACACCTGCGGCCAGTTCGGCGACATGTTCGGCGGCAGCGTCAGCAAGTACACGGCAGCAAACGGCAGCTATTGCGCCAGCCCGAAAGCCCGCCCGACCTTCTGGACCACGCAGACGAAGAACCAGAGCCAGAACGTGTTCGGCAGCGCCAATTACGAGCTCGATGCCGACACCACCCTGTTTGCCGATATCCTGATCGGCAAGAACAAGACCGTCAACAATACGCGCGGCCCGTCGTGGACCTCGGCTTCGTTGAACGGCAATTCCTTCCTGAACCAGAACAGCGGCGCCTACGAAGAGTGGACGCGCTTTATCTCGCCCGAGGAAATCGGCGGCGTGCAACGCTACAACCGCAGCTGGGACGACCTGGCTACGGCCATCTCGCTGGGCGCCAAGGGGCGCATTCCGGGCAGTGCCTGGCAATATGAGGCGAACTACAATGCCTCGGTTTACACGAGCGAAGCCCACCGGCCGCAATTGCGCTCGAACATCGACAGCTTTTTCCTGGGACCGAAGCTGGGCACGGACGCGAATGGCGTGGCCATCTACGCACCCGATCCCGCGCGCCTGTCGCAGCGCCTGACGCCGGCCGAATTCGACAGCATCAGCGGCTACAGCGACAGCAAGGACAAGGCTTGGACGAATACCCTGAGCGTGGCCACGAATGGCGACCTGTTTCAGCTGCCTGCCGGCACGGTGAAAATCGCCACGATTGCCGAAGCGAGCAAGCAGGGCTTCAGCAATGAACCCGACGTGCGCATCGACCAGGGCTATTTCAATGTCGCCACCGGTTCGGGCGTCACGGCCGGCACCCGTTCGCGCTATGCGCTGGGCGCGGAGTTGAATGTGCCGCTGCATGAAAAGCTGACCGCTACCGTCGCCGGCCGCTATGACCGCTACAGCTTTGCCGGCCGCAAGGAAGGCAAGTTCACCTACAACGGCGGGCTGGAATTGCGCCCGGCGCCGGACCTGCTGTTCCGCGCCAACTATGCCACCAGCTTCCGCGCGCCGGACATGAACTACATCTACCAGGCACGCGGCAAAGGCTATTATTCGAGCACCACCGACTATTACCGTTGCGATGCTGCGGGCAAGGCCATCGACGGCTGCGAATATGCCAACAAGTCGCCTGGCGCCGATTACGTGCAGAACGGCAGCCGCGACCTGCAGTCGGAAAAGGGCAAGTCCTTCGGCGTGGGCGCCGTCTGGTCGCCGAGTTCCAATTTCGACGTCTCGGTCGATTACTGGAACATCAAGATCGACGACCTGGTGACGAATCTGGACGCCGACAAGCTGCTGCGCGATGAATCCGATTGCCGCCTGGGCAAGGCCGACATCGGCTCGCCGACCTGTATCGATACCCTGGGCCGCATCGAGCGCTACGCGGCCAACGCCTTGAACAAGGCGGGCGAGATCAAGACCATCACCGTCAACCCGATCAACGCGGCCAAGCAAAGCAGCAGCGGCATCGACGTCAGCCTGAAATACTTGCTGCGCACGACGGACTATGGCCGCTTCGCCTTCAAGGCCAACTACGCCCGGGTGCTGAGCAAGAAATCGCAGCAATTCGCCGGCGATGCAGAGACAGATGAAACCAAATCGATGACCAACATGGATTGGCCCGACAAGCTGAACCTGAGCGTCAACTGGGCTGCGGGCGACTGGTCGAATACCTTGCTGGTCAGCCGCTACGGCAAGCTGCCGAATGCCGCCGGCAAGGCTTACCTGACGCCGACGGCGCTGGCCAACATCAGCACCGTCTACCGCATCAACGACCGCGCCACCGTTTCGCTGATCGTCAACAACGTGTTCGACAAGATCAAGCGCGACGCCAGCAACGGCTGGCCGTACTATCCGATCGGCAACTACAGCCCGCAAGGCCGCCAGGGGTGGATCGAGTTCAACTACCATTTTGGCTCGTAATTCACGCTTGCCAGATCAAGGCCGGAGCAGCTGACGCTGTTCCGGCTTTTTTATTTTCCGCTGCGTTTTTATCCGACCGCCACTCTATAATTGCCCGCTTGTCCTCTCTCGATGGAGTTTGACCCATGCTACGCCACGCCCTGCTGTCCACCGCCCTGTTGACCGTGTTTGCCGCCAGCGCACACGCCGCTCCCGTCCTGACGACGGTGGCCGAGCGCTCGGGCTTTTTGAATACGGGCCGCTACGCGGAAGTGGAAACCCTGTGCCGCCAGTTCCAGGCGCGCTATCCGAAGCAGGTGCGCTGCGTGGAGTTCGGCCGCACGCCGGAAAACCGCCCCATGCTGGCGCTGGCCGTGACGAATACGGGCGCGCTGACGCCGGCCGAAGCGGCGCGCCGCAAGCTGCCCGTGCTGCTGGTACAGGGCGGCATCCATGCGGGCGAAATCGATGGCAAGGATGCGGGTTTCCTGGCCTTGCGCGAAGTATTGGAGGGCAAGGCGGCGCCCGGCGCGCTGGATAAACAGGTGCTGCTGTTCGTCCCCGTCTTCAATGTCGATGGCCATGAGCGCTTCGGCCAGTGGAACCGTCCGAACCAGCGCGGTCCCGTGGAAATGGGCTGGCGCAGCACGGCGCAAAACTACAATCTGAACCGCGAATACATGAAGGCCGATACGCCCGAGATGCAGCACATGCTGGCGCTGGTGAACGCCTGGGATCCGCTGGCCTACGTCGACCTGCACGTCACCGACGGTGCCCAGTTCGAACCCGATATCTCGATCCAGGTCGAACCCGTGCATGCGGGCGATGCGGCCCTGCGCGTGGCGGGAACGGCGCTGCGCGACGGCGTGCTGGCCGACCTGGCGAAGCAGGGCTCGGACCCGAAACCGTTTTATATTTCGTTTGCCGAGAACGACAATCCGCAATCGGGTTTTGTCGATTCGGCGCCGAATCCCCGCTTCTCGCATGGCTATTTCCAGCTGCGCAACCGCTTCGGCATGCTGGTGGAAACCCATTCGTGGAAGGATTATCCGACCCGCGTGCGCATCACCCGCAACACCATCGTCTCGCTGCTGTCGCAAGTGGCGCAGCATGGCGCGCAGTGGCGGCAAACGGCGCTCGAGGCGGACGCGCGCGCCGCGCAGCTGGCCGGCGCCACCTTGCCGCTCACGTATAAAACCACGGACAAGAGCCGCATGATCGCGTTTCGCGGCTACGCCTACACGCGCACGCCGTCCGAAGTATCGGGCGCGCTGATGACGCGCTACGATGAAACCACGCCGCAGATCTGGAACGTGCCGCTGCGCGACGAGATCGTGCCCGACCTGCAGCAGGCCGCGCCGCAGGCCGGCTACCTGGTGCCCGCCGCGCAGGCGCAGATGGTGGCGGCCAAGCTGCGCCAGCATGGCGTGTCGTACCAGGTGCTGGCTGGCGCGCCGGGCAAGCTGCCGGTCGAAACCTTCCGCGCCACGATGGTGAAATTCGGTGCGCAGTCGTTCGAGGGACGCCAGACGGCGGCCGTGCAGGGCGAGTGGCAGAAAGAGGCGCGCGTGGTCGGTGCGGGCGCGCTGTACGTGCCCGTCAACCAGGCCAAGGCGCGCCTGGTCGTGGCCCTGCTCGAACCGCGCGCGCCCGATTCGCTGCTGGCCTGGGGCAGTTTCAATACGGCCTTCGAGCGCAAGGAGTACATGGAAGAATACGTGGCCGAAGACGTGGCGCGCGCGCAGCTGGCGGCCGACCCGGCGCTGGCGGCGCAGTTCCAGCAGAAGCTGGCCAGCGATCCCGCATTTGCCAGGAGCCCGGCCGCGCGTCTGGAATTCTTCGCCCGCCGCCACGCCTCGTGGGATGAGCGGCTGAATCTGTACCCGGTGCTGCGCACGGATGTCGCGCCAGCGCTGAAATAGGAAAAGCCGCGTCGCCTTGTGAATTTGCAATGTGCGCGGTGCGGAAAATGGTATTGTGCCAGCTTTCCCGGTCAGGGATTCCCGTGGAGCGCCAGCGTATGCCGCAGCAGACACCGAAAAAAATTCTTCTCCTGAGCGTCTCGGCCGGCGCCGGCCATATGCGCGCCGCGCAAGCCATCGAAGCATACGCGGCGCACGATGACGGCGCCGGCCCTGCGGCGCTGGCCAGCCATCTCGACGTGATGGATTTTGTGACGCCCGCATTCCGCAAGCTGTACACGGATTTTTATATCAAGCTGGTCAACAAGGCGCCCGCGCTGTGGGGCTATCTGTACCAAGCCACCCACGACGCACCGCGCGACAGCTCGATGCAGCGCCTGCGCCGCGCCGTCGAGCGCCTCAACACGCGCGCACTGATGGCAAAAATCGCCGCTTTCCAGCCCGACGCCGTCATCTGCACGCATTTCCTGCCGGCCGAACTGCTGTCGCGCGCGCTGCGCCAGGGGCAGCTGGCTTGCCCCGTGTGGGTGCAGGTCACGGATTTCGACTTGCACCGCATGTGGGTGCACGAGCAGATGCAGGGCTATTTCGCCGCCACCGACGAAGTGGCGTTCCGCATGCGCCACGAAGGCATCCCGGCCGAACGCATCCACGTGACGGGCATCCCCATCATGCCCGCCTTTGCGCAGGCGCCTGACCGCGTGTCGTGCGCGCAGGCGTTTGGCCTCGACCCGCGGCGCACGACGATCCTGCTGATGGGCGGCGGGGCGGGACTGGGCAGCCTCGATACCATCGCCGCGCGCCTGCTGGCGCTGGATGGCGACTTCCAGCTGATCGTGCTGGCGGGGAAAAACGCCGCCGCGCTGGCGGCGCTGCAGGCATTGGCCGGCCAGTATCCGGGCCGCCTGCTGGCGCAAGGTTTTACCAGCGAAGTCGAGCGCCTGATGGCGTGCGCCGACCTGGTGATCACCAAGCCGGGCGGACTGACCACCTCGGAATGCCTGGCGCTGGGCTTGCCCATGATCGTCAACTCGCCGATTCCGGGCCAGGAAGAGCGCAATGCCGACTATCTGCTGGAACAGGGCGTGGCCCTGAAGGCATTCGATGCCGTCACCCTGGAATACCGCGTGCGCCTGTTGCTCGAGCATCCGGAGCAGTTGCAAGCCATGCGCGCGAAAGCGCTGGCGCTGGGCCGTCCGCGCGCCGCCAGCGACGTGCTGGCGCAGGTGCTGGCGCAGGAGCCGGCGTGACGGGCGCCGTGGCAAAACCCTGGCAGGTCGCCCTGACGCTGGCCTGGGTGGCCCTGCTGGGACTGTTTTTTGCGCAGGTGGAAATCCAGATCGAAGGGGCGGCCGGCTGGGCCGCGAACCTGCCCACCTGGCGCATCGAAAGCCATTGGCTGCTCGATATCTTCTGGGGCGGCCGGCCGATGACCGGCTACCATGCCTGGGTCTTTCCCTTCATTGCCCTGTTCTTCCATTTCCCCATGATCTTCCTGGCGCAATGGTCGCTGCGCCTCGAGTGCCGCGCCATCGGCTGCATCATGCTGTTCTGGATCATCGAAGATTATCTGTGGTTCGTGCTCAATCCCGCCTATGGCGTGGCGCACTTCAATCCGGCCCACATCGCCTGGCACAAGCACTGGCTGTGGTGGGCGCCGACCGACTACTGGGTGTCGCTGCTGCTGGCTGGCGTGCTGCTGTGGTTTTCATACAAGAGGAAGTCATGACCTTGCCGCGCTTGTCGCATCTCCTGCTGTTATTCCTGGCCCTGGCGGCCGGTTCCGCTGGCGCGCAAGCGCCCGTGGCGCCCGAGCGCAGTGCCGAGTGGGCGACGCCGCTGCCGCACGTGTCCAACCTGCACCAGGTCACCCCCGTCCTGTTCCGCAGCGCAAAGCTCGACAGCGCCGACGTGGCGCAATTGCAGGCGCTGGGCGTGAAGACGGTGATCAGCCTGCGTTCCTTCCACTCCGACACGCAGGTGCTCGATGGCAGCGGTATCCACGCCGTCCGCATTCCCATCAATACCTGGGCCATCCGCGACAAGCATGTGATCGAGACCATGCGCAGCATCCGCGCCGCCGAACAGCAGGGACCCGTGCTGCTGCATTGCCTGCACGGCGCCGACCGCACGGGCATGATGGCCGCCATGTACCGCATGCTGTACCAGGGCTGGCCGCGCGAGAAGGCGATCGACGAGCTGAAAAATGGCGGCTACGGCTATCACGCCGTGTGGAAGAATATCGAAAGCTACCTCAAGCGCGTGAATGTGGACGAGATACGCGCACGTATCGATGCGCCGCAACCCTGATACTCCGCTGGCGCGCCACTTCAGGCATGATTGCGATTCCAATCACGTTTTTCCGGAATCCGCATGGAACACCACAGCTTTCTTATCAACATACTGTTTTACCTGGTCGCCGCCATCATCATGGTGCCGCTGGCCAAGCGCCTGGGCATGGGCGCGGTGCTGGGTTACCTGGTGGCCGGCGTCGTCATCGGTCCCTGGGGCCTGGGGCTGATCAAGAATGTCGAGGTGATCCTCAGCTTTTCCGAATTCGGCGTGGTGCTGCTGCTGTTTTTGATCGGCCTGGAGCTCGAACCCAAACGCCTGTGGCTGCTGCGCCGTCCCATCTTCGGCTGGGGCGGGGCGCAGGTGGGCGTCGTCAGCGCGGGCTTGTGCGCCGTGGCCATGGCCTTCGGCGTGGACTGGCGCACGGCGCTGGTGGGTGCGCTGGGGCTGTCGCTGTCGTCGACGGCCATCGTGCTGGCCACCCTGGGCGAACGTAAGCTGATGAGCACGCCAGCCGGTTCCGCCGGCTTTTCCATCTTGCTGTTCCAGGATATCGCCGCCATTCCCATGATCGCGCTGGTGCCGCTCTTGGGCGGACTCGTCACGCATAGCGGCGAACCGGGCTGGCTGCGCGTGGCCAAGCTGGCCGCCGTGCTGGCGGCGCTGGTGATCGGCGGGCGCTTTCTGGTCAATCCCATCCTGCGCTTCATCGCCAGGACGGACTTGCGGGAAATCTTCACGGCCTTTGCCCTGCTGCTGGTGATCGCGATCTGCGTGCTGATGGAATCGGTGGGCCTGTCGATGGCGCTGGGCACCTTCATGGCGGGCGTGCTGCTGGCCGACTCCGAATACCGCCATGAGCTCATTTCCGACCTGGAACCGTTCAAGGGGCTGTTATTGGGCCTGTTCTTCATCGCCGTGGGCATGTCCGTCGATTTCGGCGTGCTGCGCGCCCAGCCGCTGCTGATCCTGGCCCTGGTGGCGGGGCTGCTGGTGGTGAAAATCGCCTTGCTGTACGTGCTGTCGAAGTTCTTCGACATTCCCAGCGGCCAGCAGCTGTTCTTTGCGCTGCTGCTGTCGCAGGGCGGCGAATTTGCTTTCGTCGTGTTTGCCGCCGCCGAGGCCGCGCATGTGTTTGCGCCGCAGACGGCCGCGCTGCTGGTCGTGGTGGTGACCCTGTCGATGGTGGCCACGCCCTTGCTGCTGCTGGCGCACGACAAATTCGTCGCGCCGCGCCTGCAGGGCGACAAGAAGCGCCGTCCCGACGACCATATCGAGGCGCAGGACAATCCCATCGTCATCGCCGGTTTCGGCCGCTTCGGCCAGATCATTGGCCGCTTGCTGGCGGCTAATAAAATCGGCGTGACGGTGCTCGATCACGATCCGGACCAGATCGACCTGCTGCGCAAGTTCGGTTTTAAAGTGTTTTATGGCGACGCCACGCGCGTGGACCTGCTGGTGGCGGCCGGCATCGAGAAGGCGAGGGCGCTGGTGATCGCCATCGACAATGTGGATGACAGCCTGGCCCTGGTCGACGCCGTGCGCCTGCGCCTGCCCGAGCTGACGATTTTGGCGCGCGCGCGCAACGTCACGCATTACTATGAATTGATGAAGCGTGGCGTGACCCTGATCGAGCGCGAGACCTTCGCCGCGGCGCTGCTGCTGGGTGAACAGACCTTGCAGCAGGTGGGCTTCAGTACGGAGCGGGCGCAGCGCGCGGCCGGCATCTTCGGCCGGCATAACCTGAAAACTTTGCTGGAAGTGGCGCCGCACTTCCAGGACCAGCAAAAAGTCATGTCGCTCACGCGCCAGGCGCGCGAGGAGCTGGAAGACATGTTCGAGAGCGATGCGGCGGCTTTCGCGGCGGCGGAAACGGAAACTCCGGGGTCAGACCCTCAACACCGCTAACGCAGAGGCTTGCTAACGCGCGTGGGGGTCTGACCCCAGCCTTTGCTTTGGGCTTACTTCCCCCGCTTCGCTTCAATCGCCTCGATCTGGTCCATAATGCCGTTCATGCGCGCCGCCAGCGCCTGGTACGGTTTCGGCGAGGCCAGGTCGACGCCGGCCGCCTTCACCAGTTCATACGGGTAGGCCGAGCCGCCGGAGCTGAGCATCTTCAGGTAGGCGGCCAGCGCGCCCGGTTCCTTGTCGAGGATGCGTTGCGCGAAATCCTGCGCCGCGGCGATCGAGGTGGCGTACTGGAACACGTAGAAGCCGTGATAGAAATGCGGCACGTAGGCCCATTCCAGCGCGTAGGCGGGATCGATGGTCATGACGCCTTGCGCTTCGCCATGGTAGCGCTTGAGGATGCCGGCATAGATGGCCGTGATCTCTTCGCCCGTCAGCGATTCTCCTTTATCCACTTTGCCGTGGATGGCCGCTTCGAATTCGGCGAACATGGCCTGGCGGAAGTAGGTGCCGCGCAGGTTTTCCAGCGCCGCGCCCAGGTACAGCAGGCGCTCGTCATCGTCCTTGGCCTGCTTCAGGCGCGCGTCGAGCAGCAGTGCCTCGTTCGTCGTCGAGGCGATTTCCGCGACAAAGATGCTGTACGGCGCATAGACCGATGGCTGCGCCTTGTTGGCCAGTACCGAATGCATGGCGTGGCCCCATTCGTGCGTCAGGGTGCTGACGGCTTCGTAATTGTCCGTGTAGTTGAGCAGCACGAACGGGTGCACGTCGTACGCGTCGCCATTCATGTAAGCGCCTGCCACCTTGCGCGGGCGCGGGTACACGTCCATCCAGCGCGCGTCCACGGCGGCGGTGAGGGCCTTGACGTAGTCGGGGCCTAGCGGCGCGACGGAATCGAGCATCATCTGCTTGCCGTCGGCCAGCGGGAAGGTACGGTCGCTTTTCAGCAGCGGCGCATAGATGTCGTAATACGCGAGGTCCTTGACGCCCAGCATGCGCGCGCGCAGCTTGAAGTAGCGGTGCAAGGTGGGCAGATTGGCGTTGGTTTGCGCGATCAGGGTCTGGTAGACGGCCGGCGGCAAGTTGTCGGCGTCGAGCGCCGCGCTTTGCGAGTCGGCATAGCGGCGCACCTTCGCATACGCGGCGTCCGTCTTCAACTGGCCGTACAGGGTTTCGCCGAACGTGCGTTCATATTCCTTCCACTTGCCGAAGAAGGCGTCGAACACCCGCTTGCGGTCGGCACGGTTGTCGTCGCCCCGGTATTTCGTGTAGGCCGCCTGGTCGAGGCGCACTTCCTTGCCATCCGACAGTTTGATGGTCGGCCACGGGATTTCCGCATTGGCCAGGGTGCGATAGATACTGGCGGCCGAGCTTGTTGCCAGGCCGAACTGTGCCACCAGCTGTTCGCCAGCCGCGTCGAGCGTGTGCGGTGCGCTGCGCAGCATGTTGCCTAATTGAAAACGATACAGCTGCAAGCCCTTGTCTTTCGCCAGCATGGCGTCGATGCGCTTGCTGCCCAGGGCGAGGATTTCCGGCTGCAGGAAGGTGCTTGCCTGGCTGAACTCGTTGCCCAGCAGGGCGGCGCGCTGGTTCAGCTGGTTGCCCTTGCTGTCGCCCGTATCCTGGTCGTAATACTGCGCCGCATAGGTGGTGAGCGTGTTGACGCGCTTGCGCGCCTCGGCGTACAGGTCCAGGCAGCTTTTCAGTCGGGCCGGCGAGGTTTTCAACTGCCCCTTGCAGGCGCCCAATTGCTGCAGCTGGGCCGACAGCTTTTTCGCGTCGGCGTCGAACGCGGCATTGTTCTGATACAGCGCCGTCAAATCCCAGCGGTCGGCCTGGCGGTCGGTGGGTGCGGGAGCGGCGAAGGCGGTGGCAAGGCCGAGGGCCAGCAGGGAGAACAGCAGGGGGCGCTTGAGCGCGGAAGGCGTCATGGTTCATTCCAGTGAGGTTGTCGGAAGAATGCGTGCTGACCGCCGGGCAGGGATGCGCGCGTGACGCACCGCGTACCGGCAGAGCTGACTACGGTACCTCAAATGGACGCGGGGGGAAAGAGGGCGGATGCCGCCACCTGGGCGGTGGCGGCGAAACAATACGGGCTTACAACAGCGGATTACAGCGGTTGCAGCGCGATGGTGCCGAACGTGGTCGGCGTCGAGCATGGCTCTTCATCGAAGGCGATGTCGCCCATGGGGTTGGCCACGCCGTCCGCCTTCAAATCCTTGAAGCCGAACAGTTTCGGGTCCATCAAATGTGATGGCGCCACGTTCGACAGGGCCGAGAAGATGCTTTCCACGCGGCCGGGGAACTTCTTGTCCCATTCGCGCATCAAGCCCTTGATCTGCTTGCGCTGCAGGTTTTCCTGCGAACCGCACAGGTCGCACGGGATGATGGGGAAGCCCTTGACTTCCGCATAGCGCTGCGTGTCTTCTTCCTTCACGTACGCCATCGGGCGGATGACGATGTGCTTGCCGTCGTCCGATTGCAGCTTGGCCGGCATGCCTTTCAGTTTGCCGCCGAAGAACATATTCAGGAAGAATGTTTCCAAAATATCATCGCGGTGGTGGCCCAGGGCGATCTTGTTGGCGCCCAGCTCGTCTGCCACGCGGTACAGGATGCCGCGGCGCAGGCGCGAGCACAGCGAGCAGGTCGTCTTGCCTTCCGGGATCAGGCGCTTGACGATGCTGTAGGTATCCTGGTTTTCGATGTGGAAAGCCACGCCCAGTTCCGTCAGGTAGGCGGGCAGGATTTCCGGCGGGAAGTTCGGCTGCTTCTGGTCCAGGTTGACGGCGACGATATCGAAGTGAATCGGCGCGCGTTCGCGCAAGGTCATCAAAATGTCCAGCAGCGCATAGCTATCCTTGCCGCCGGACAGGCAGACCATCACCTTGTCGCCGTCTTCGATCATGTTGAAGTCGCCGATGGCTTGCCCCACCAGGCGGCACAGGCGCTTGTGCAGCTTGTTGTTTTCCAGGGCGATCTTTTCCGCCTTCTTGCGCGCCAGTTTCTGCGCTTCCACGTTGGCCGGCACTTCCACGGCGGCCGTCATCGTTTCCAGTACGGCGGTGTCATTCATGTTGTTCATGCTTCATCCTTGATCTTGAATACTTCCACGCCCACGCCTTCGCAGTCGGGATACACGTCCGGTTTCATCGACGAAACGCGCGCGGCGCGCACGCGCGGGTGGGCCAGCATGGCAGCGAGCACGTCGTCGACCAGGCTTTCCTGCAGCTGCACGTGGCCTTGGGCCATGCGTTTGGCGATGGTTTCGCGCATGAAATCGTAGTCGACCACTTCTTCCAGCTGGTCATCCTTGGGCGTCGACAGGGCCAGGGGAATGTACAGGTCGACGTTGATGAGGACGCGCTGCTCGCCCTTTTTTTCGAAGTCGTAGACGCCGATGTTGATGAGGACTTCGTAATTGCGCAGGAACAGGCGGCGGCAATCGGCCAGGCGAGGGTGGGACAGGGCGGACGACATAGGTTTTACCTTTTAGGGGATGCTGGAATGCTGGTTGTTTGGCAGGGCTGCTGATTATTTGGTCAAAAACATGACGTCGCGCGGCAAGCCGATCAAATGCTGGCCGCCATCGACCAGCAGGGTCGTGCCCGTCAGCGCGCGCGCGCCGGCCACGTAACAGACGCTGTCGGCCACATCCTCGGGCGTGCTGGAGCGGCCCAGCGGCGTGTTTTCATGTGCCTTGGCAAAGTTCGCTTCCGTTTGTTCGCCGGAGACCATGGTGATGCCGGGGGCAATGCCCACCACGCGCACTTTCGGCGCCAGCGCCTGGGCCAGCATGGTGGTCGCCGACAGCAGTGCCGCCTTGGACAGGGTGTACGACAAAAAATCAGGATTGAGATTGTACAGTTTTTGGTCCAGCAAGTTGATGACCACGGCTTGCCCGCCTGCCGGGGTGGCCTGGTACAGCGCTTGCGCCAGCAGGATGGGGGCGGCCAGGTTGGCGTGCATGTGGGCGTCGAGCGCGGCGACGGAAAAATCGCCCGCATTGTCGTATGCAAACAACGATGCGTTGTTGACGATGCAACTTACCGATCCCAGCGCCGCCTGCGCCTGCGGCAACAGTTGGCGCACGGCCTCTTCCTGCGCCAGGTCGCAGGGGAACGCTTGCGCGCGGCGGCCCAGCGCGGCGATTTCCTCCACCAGGCTGAGCGCCTCGTCGCGCGAGTCGCGGTAATGCACGGCGATATCCCAGCCGTCGCGCGCCAGGCCCAGCGCGATGGCGCGGCCGATGCGCCGCGCGGCGCCCGTGACGAGGGCGACGCGGGGAGTGCTGTCGAATGGCGTTGTCGTTGCTTCTGTCATGTCTTTGCTATGGTTGAGATATTCGGTGGACGCCACACTGGCGGCATGCGCCGCCGATTCGCTACAATGCGGGAATGTCTCTTCCCGCACCCGATAGCGACGCGCTGGCCGCGTCCCATGCCTTGCAGCACCAGATTGCCGCCGAAATCGCGTGCAATGACGGCGCCATTCCCTTTGTCCGCTTCATGGAGCTGGCGCTGTATGCGCCTGACCTCGGCTATTACAGCGGCGGCGCCGCCAAGCTGGGCAAAGATGGCGATTTTACAACCGCGCCGGAGATTTCGCCCCTGTTCGGCGCCACCCTGGCCCATGTGGCAGCCGCTATTATGGCGCAAACGGCCCCGCGCATCCTCGAATTCGGCGCCGGCACGGGCAAGCTGGCCGTTGACATCCTGACGGAAGCGGCGAATGCCGGCATCCATGTGGAGCAGTATGCGATCGTCGAATTGTCCGGTGAATTGCGCGCGCGCCAGGAGCTGGCGCTGGCCGCCTTCCCGCAAGTGGTGTGGCTCGACGGTTTTCCCGATAGCTTCGAGGGCGCCGTGTTCGGCAATGAAGTGCTCGACGCCATGCCCGTCAACCTGATCAGCAAGACGCCCGCCGGCTGGTGCGAGCTCGACGTCAGCATCGCCGACGGCCAGTTCGTGTTTGTCGAACGGCTCGCTGGCGATGACGTGGCCGCGCAGATCGCTGCCCAGGTGCCCGAGGCGGACGCCTTGCCGGTCGGCTATGTTACGGAAATTCATGGCGTCGCCTGCGGTTTCATGCGCTCGCTGGCGCGCATGCTGACCAATGGCAAGGGCGGCGCGGCCGTGCTGTTCGATTACGGTTTCCCTGCGCATGAGTATTACCTGGACTTGCGCGCCACGGGCACCCTGATGTGCCATTACCGCCATCACGCCCACGCGGAACCGTTTTATTTGCCCGGCTTGCAGGACATCACGGCCCACGTGGATTTTACGGCGATGGCGGTGGCGGCGCAGGAGGCTGGCCTCGATGTGCTCGTCTACATGAACCAGGCATCCTTCCTGCTGGGGGCGGGCCTTGGTGACTTGCTGCTGCGCACCGATCCGCAGCAGGTCAAGACCTATTTGCCGCAAGCCAGCGCCGTGCAAAAGCTGGTGTCGCCCGCCGAGATGGGGGAGTTGTTCAAGGTGCTGGTGGTGGGGCACCGCGTGGAGTTGCCGGAAGCGCTGTTGTCCAGCGACCGCAGTCACCGCTTGTAAGCGCCTGTAATATCAAGGCAGGGCAGTGTCGCCCTGCAATTTCCTGTCCGCCGGTGGTTATTATCTTGTCATATCGTATATGATGACCGACACAGCACGGTTCCATCCTGCAAGAACCCGTCGCCGCGCACCGATTTCAAGATAGAACGATGGGAAAGATACATACACACTATGACAACCTGAAGGTGGCGCGCCTGGCGCCGCAGGAAGTCATACGTGCCGCGTACAAAGCCCTCAGCCAGAAATACCACCCGGACAAGAATCCCGGCGACGAAAAGGCCGCCCGCATCATGGCGATCCTCAACAGCGCCTATGGCACCTTGTCCGATCCACAACGCCGCAAGGAACATGACGAGTGGATCGCCGCCGAGGAGTGGGAAATCGAATGGCTGGAAAGCACCCACCAGGAAGACGGCAAGAGCCGCGATGGCCGCGCGAAAGGCCATGCCCAGCCGCATGAACACGCCTGGGCACAGGATGTGCCGCCGCCGAAGGGCAAGCCGCGGCGCGGCTTGCAACCCGTCTGGCGCAACTGGCGCTGGTGGCTGAGTTTGTTTATCTGTCTGTTGCTGGGCTGGCTGGGCGCCTTGCTGATGCTCGACACGTCGCAACCCGTGCCTGCCGCGCTGGCGTCGGCCTGGAGCGGCCTGGCCCGCGACGGCGCCAAGCCCCATGCGGACGCGGCCACGTCGGCGGCCAGTGCCGCGCCGCCATCGAAAGGCGAGGCGGTGGCAGTCGACAGCTGGGCCGTGGGCAAGCCGTATGCGCCCGAGCCGCCGCAAGCGAAGACGCCGGAGATCCGCGTGCTGGCCGTGTCCCAGCTGAGCCTGAAAGGCATCCAGCCCGCCTGCGATGGGACTGGCAAGGCAGAGTCCCCATCGCTGGTGGCGCCGAATGGCGAACCCTGGCCGGCCCATTCCGGCTATGTCGATGGATTCCCGATCGGTAACAAGGGCGAGGAGCTGGCCGTGAGCATCGACAACAGCGGCAATGCGGCGCCCGTGTTCGTCAAGCTGTTTGACACGGAGCGGCGCTCGAACGTGCGCTACCTGTACATCCTCGCGTATGACAAGCTGCTGGTGGAGCAGCTCAGCGCGGGCAAGTATGAAGTGCGCTACCAGGCCGTCGGGCCGGGCCAGGATAGTTGTGGCGGCGCCACGCGCAGCGGTGCCTCGGCGCCGGCGTCGTCGCCGTCCGCCAGCGAAGGCGGTACGCAGAATCCTGTTGTAAGCAGCATCTAATCTGATTATGCTTGATATGCGTCAACGCAGCGTCCACATCGAACTTATCCATTAGGAGTATTCATGACCGACCTCAAGGCCGATGCAGATGATAACTGGCTGCTCGACGAAGATGAGCCGGTGGCCAGTCCTGCCGGGCTGGCCGCGCCCGACCAGCGCCTGTGGCGTGTCCTGATCGTCGATGATGACGTCGACGTGCATGCGGTCACGCGGCTGGCGCTGCGCAATGTCAGCTTCAAGGGCCGCGAACTGGAACTGTTTTCCGCCTACAGCGGCCGCGAGGCATATGACATCCTGCGCGACACGCCCGATATCGCGCTGGTGCTGCTCGATGTGGTGATGGAAACGGATGACGCCGGCCTGATCCTCGCCAAACGCATCCGCGCCGACCTGAACAACTCCATCGTGCGCGTCGTGCTGCGCACGGGCCAGCCGGGCCAGGCGCCCGAGCAGCGCGTCATCATCGAATACGACATCAACGATTACAAGGCCAAGACGGAGCTGACGACGCAAAAGTTGTTTACCACCGTCATCTCGGCCCTGCGTGCCTACGAGAGCCTGATGATGCTCGAGCGCAGCCGCATCGGTCTGGGCAAGATCCTCGCCGGCGCCACCAATCTGTACCAGATCCATTCCCTGCGCGAATTCGCTTCCGGCGTGCTGAACCAGGTCAGCGCCATCCTCGACGTGGGCGCCGACGGCGTGCTGTGCCTGATGCAGGGCGGCGCCGGACGGCCCGAGGTGGTGGCCGCCACGGGCACCTATGCCATGCTGGCCGAGGCGGAAGCCTTGCCGGCCGACCATGCCCTCACGCCGACGATCGACAAAGCGTTCGCGGAAAAGCGCAGCCAGTTCGAGCATCCGGCCAATGTGCTGTTCATCCATACGGAAGGCAACCGCGAGCTGGCCATTTCCGTCACGCCGCCGTGGCCGCTGGCGCAGATCCAGCGCGACTTGCTGGAAGTGTTTTGCCAGCGTATCGCCGCTGCCTTCGACAACCTGTACATGTTCGGCCAGCTGCGCAAGGCGCAGGAAGCGACCGTGGTGGCGCTGGCCGACCTGGCCGAGTTCCGCGACAGCGACACGGGCGGCCACGTGCGGCGGGTGCAGCAGTTGTCCGACGCCATCGCCCGCCGCATGCAGCAGCGCGGCGTGTACCCGGACGAGCTGACGCCGCAACTGCTCGACATGATCGGCCTGGCCAGCATCCTGCACGACGTGGGCAAGGTGGCCACGCCGGACGCCGTGCTGTTGAAGCCGGGCAAGCATACGGATGAGGAGCGGGCGCAGATGCAGCAGCATGCCGGCGTCGGGCGCACCATCCTCGAGCGGGCCGCCAACATGGTCGACGGTGTCAGCTACCTGACGTATGGCGCGCAGATCGCCGGCGGCCACCACGAGCATTTCGACGGCGCCGGTTATCCGAACGGCCTGAAAGGCCGCGATATACCGATCTCTGCGCGCATCGTTGCCGTGGTCGACGTCTTCGACGCCTTGCTGCACGAGCGGCCGTACAAGGAACCGTGGCCATATCCGCAGGTGCGCGAATACATCGAGCAGCGCAGCGGCAGCCAGTTCGATCCGGAAGTGGTGACGGCGCTGCTGGAGCTGATCGACCATGAGCCGCAACTGTGGCATCCGGAGCACGCCGTCGCTTGAGCAGCAACTTCGTCGGCATTTTTCGGCACACCGCCATTCCCTTGCGCGCGGCGCCGTCATATACTCGGCAGCCTCATGCTGGCTGGCGCCACGCACCAGTGTGGCGCGCCGCGGAGTTTTCGGACATCACGACATGAAAGAACTCAAGGGCCTTAGCGCACTGATCATCGAGCCGCATCCGGGCATGCGCGCCAGCCTGCACAATATGCTCAACCTGTGCGGCCTGGCGAAGATCGATGACGCGGCCAGTTCGGGCCAGGCGATTCGCATGCTGGGCAGCAAATCGTATGATCTGATCCTGTGCGAATACGACCTCGACGGCGGGCAGGACGGCCAGCAGATGCTGGAAGACTTGCGCCACCACAAATTGATGCACGCGTCGACCATGTTCTTCATGGTCACGGGCGAAGGCAGCTTTGCCAAGGTGGTCAGCGCCGTCGAGCTGTTGCCCACCGATTACATCCTCAAGCCTTTCACCGCTGACAACATGCTCGAGCGCATCGGCCGCGCGCTGGACAAGCGCAATGCCTTCGTGCCCGTGTACGAGTTGATCGACGTGGGCAACGAGCGCGCGGCGATTGCCGCCTGCGCGGAGGGCGCCAGCCTGTATCCCCGTTACGCCACTGATTTCCTGCGCTTGCGCGCGGAATTGCACCTGCTGCTGGGCGAAGCGGCCGACGCCGAGCCGATCTACGCCGGCCTGTACGCAGCCAAGTCCATCGGCTGGGCGCGCCTGGGGCAGGCCAAGACGCAGTTCCTGCTGGGCGAGTACGAAGCGGCGCAGGGCACCCTGGAAGGGCTGCTGGAAAACAACAAGCGTTTTCTCGACGCGTATGACTGGCTGGCGCGCACGCACCTGGCGCAAGGCAAGCCGGAACTGGCGCAGGCCGCCCTGAGCGAAGCGGTGGCCCTGTCGCCGCACGCCGTGCGCCGCTTGCGCCGCCTGGGCGAGGCGGCCCTGGCGGCCGACGATATCGAGATGGCGGAAAAATCCCTCAAATTGGTCGTCAGCAAGGCCAAGTATTCGGAATTCCGCGACCCGGAAGACCATGTGCGCCTGGTGCAGACCCTGGTGCGCAAGGGCGACCCGCTCCAGGTGGGCGCCGTGATCCGCGACCTCGACAAGTCGATGGGCGGGCAAAAGAATGCGGAACTGTGCAGTGCCCTGTGCAGCGCCATGCTGCATGCGCATACGGGCAACGAGGAACGCCTGCAACAATCGCTCGACGCGGCGCTGGCCGCCAACCGCCACAGCGTGGGCGGCTCGAACATGCTGAAAACCGAACTGGCGCGCCACTGCCTGGCGCATGGGCGCGAAGATGGCGCCGCCGAGGTGATGCGCGAAGTCATGCGCAATGCGCCCGACAGCGCGGCCATGACGCGCGCCATGGCCGTGTTCGAGCATGCCGGGCGCGAAGAGCTGGCCAAGGCGCTGGCACGGCAAAGCCGCCAGGAAGTGGCCGACATGGTGGCGGCCGGTGCCGCCAGGGCGGGAGAGGGCGATTTCCGTGGCGCCGTCGATCTGATGGGCGAAGCCGTCACGCGCCTGCCCGATAATCCGCAAGTGGTGTTCAATGCGGCCGTGGCCGTGCTGAAATGCCTGGAACACGAAGGCTGGGATGAGCGCATGGGGCAGCAGGCGCTGACGTTTATCGCCGGCGTGCGCCGCCTGGACCCGCGCAACCCCAAGTTGCCCGTGCTGTCGGGCCTGCATCAGCAGTTGTTGCGTAAATATAAGCCTCTCGGCAACTCCTGGATGCATCCGCCTGACGCCCGGTAAAAGGGAAAAATGACGGGAAAATGCGGCTTCCCGGCGGGGGGGATAAAAAAAATCCAAAAAAAGCAGACTTTTTCGCGCCAACCCTTGCACTTTCTCAAATCGGGAGCTTATAATCACGCCCCGAAGCAGCCAACTTCTTCTTTATACGCAAATGCAGCAGTCAGGCATCAGTAAATAAGGTTGACAGTTGTGAGTAGATGCTTCATACTCTGCGGTTCCCGCGGAGGGGTGGCCGAGTGGTTAAAGGCGACAGACTGTAAATCTGTTCTCTATGAGTACGCTGGTTCGAATCCAGCCCCCTCCACCAAGTTTTTGCAAGGAAAACTGGGTAGTAGCAAAAAGCAAGTGAAGATAAAGTGAACGATACCTCGCGGGTGTAGCTCAATGGTAGAGCAGAAGCCTTCCAAGCTTACGACGAGGGTTCGATTCCCTTCACCCGCTCCAGTTTCCGTTCAGATGCTTGATGCATCGCATGCAACAAATTACAGCCCTTGTAGCTCAGTGGTAGAGCACTCCCTTGGTAAGGGAGAGGCCACGTGTTCGATCCACGTCAAGGGCACCAGAATTCGCAGCAGGCAGCACAGAAGCAATTCAAACCAGACCGTCGGGCGTGTGCCTGAGCAATCTAATCAAATCATTAGGAGTTCAAAATGGCAAAAGGTAAATTCGAACGGACCAAGCCGCACGTCAACGTCGGCACCATCGGCCACGTCGACCACGGTAAAACCACGCTGACCGCTGCAATCGCAACGGTTCTGTCGAAGAAATTCGGCGGCGAAGCTAAAGCATACGACCAGATCGATGCAGCACCAGAAGAAAAAGCGCGCGGTATCACGATTAACACCGCCCACGTCGAGTACGAAACGGAAACGCGTCACTACGCGCACGTTGACTGCCCAGGCCACGCCGATTACATCAAGAACATGATTACCGGTGCTGCCCAGATGGACGGCGCGATCCTGGTGTGCTCGGCAGCTGACGGCCCAATGCCACAGACCCGCGAACACATCCTGCTGGCCCGCCAAGTTGGCGTTCCATACATCATCGTGTTCCTGAACAAGTGCGACCTGGTCGACGACGCAGAGCTGCTGGAACTGGTTGAAATGGAAGTGCGCGAGCTGTTGTCGAAGTACGAATTCCCAGGCGACGACCTGCCAATCATCAAAGGTTCGGCACGTATGGCGCTGGAAGGCAAAGAAGGCGAAATGGGCGTTGACGCAGTGCTGCGTCTGGCCGATGCGCTGGATGCTTACATCCCAACGCCAGAGCGCGCTGTTGACGGTGCTTTCCTGATGCCAGTAGAAGACGTGTTCTCGATCTCGGGTCGCGGTACCGTTGTGACCGGTCGTATCGAGCGCGGCATTGTTAAAGTCGGCGAAGAGATCGAAATCGTCGGTATCACCGATACCGTCAAAACGACTTGCACCGGCGTGGAAATGTTCCGCAAACTGCTGGACCAAGGTCAAGCAGGCGACAACGTTGGTCTGCTGCTGCGCGGCACCAAGCGTGAAGACGTGCAACGTGGTCAAGTTCTGGCCAAGCCAGGCTCGATCAAGCCGCATGCTCACTTCACCGGCGAGATCTATGTTCTGTCGAAAGACGAAGGCGGCCGTCATACGCCATTCTTCAACAACTATCGTCCACAGTTCTACTTCCGCACGACGGACGTAACCGGTTCGATCGAGTTGCCAGCAGACAAAGAAATGGTCATGCCAGGCGATAACGTGTCGATCACCGTCAAGCTGATCAACCCGATCGCGATGGAAGAAGGTCTGCGCTTCGCTATCCGCGAAGGCGGCCGTACCGTCGGCGCCGGCGTGGTTGCAAAAATCATCGCATAAGGAAATGTTATGCTTCCACCCGGGGCGTCCTGGGTGGTAGAATAGCACTCCTCGAAAGTTTTACGTAGGGACGTAGCTCAATTGGCAGAGCGTCGGTCTCCAAAACCGAAGGTTGGGGGTTCGATGCCCTCCGTCCCTGCCACCGTCAAGGTGCAGGGCACCGAAAGTAGAAAAATGTCAAATCAATCCGTGCAAACCGTTAGCACGTCGAGTGACAAGATAAAAGTCGCGCTGGCAATAGTGGCTGCGATTGCAGGAGTAGTCGGGTTTTATTACCTGGCAGGCCAACCAGCTCTGGTGCGTGCAAGCGCGCTTGTGGCTGGTTTGGTTATTGCTGTTGCGCTCTTGTATGTCTCGACGACCGGCCGTGAATTTCTCAATTTCGCCAAAGAAGCTGTGCGCGAAACCAAGAAAGTCGTTTGGCCTACCCGCAAAGAAGCCACGCAGATTACTGCGATCGTGTTTGCCTTTGTGCTGGTCATGGCGATTTTCCTGTGGGGCACGGATAAATTGCTCGAGTTTTTGTTGTATGACGTAATTCTGGGTTGGAAAAAATAATGAGCGAAAATGTGCATGATGAAGCGGCGAACGAGTCCGTTCCGGGCGACGCTCCGGTAGCGGACACTGGTGCAGCGCTGAGCGTGCCAGTGAGCAGCAAGCGCTGGTATGTCGTGCATGCTTATTCCGGCATGGAAAAAAGCGTCATGCGCGCACTGACCGAGCGCATCGAGCGCGCGGGCATGCAAGACCAGTTCGGCCAGATCCTGGTGCCGATCGAAGAAGTTGTCGAAGTCAAGAATGGCGTCAAGTCCGTCACCGAACGTCGTTTCTATCCTGGCTATGTGCTGGTTGAAATGGAAATGACGGACGAGAGTTGGCACTTGGTCAAGAATACCAGCAAGGTTACCGGTTTCATTGGTGGCAAGTCGAACAAGCCGACGCCGATCTCCGCGCGCGAAATCGACGGCATCATGAAGCAGATGCAGGAAGGTGTTGAAAAGCCCCGTCCGAAAACCTTGTACGAAGTGGGCGAGCAAGTGCGCATCAAGGATGGTCCGTTTACCGACTTCAACGGCAATGTCGAAGAAGTCAACTACGAGAAATCCAAAGTGCGCGTCTCGGTCACCATTTTCGGTCGCGCTACTCCGGTAGAGCTCGAATTCGGCCAGGTCGAAAAAGTCTAAGTATTATCAAGCGCCACCAGGAGCGTCGCGGCAGTCTCAGCGAAATCCGGTCAGAGGAGCCCCGCCAGGGTAGGATCGGCGGGGCGCTACTACTCAATCCAAGATAGGAGCCATCATGGCAAAGAAAATCATTGGTTTTATCAAGCTGCAAGTGCCAGCTGGTAAAGCAAACCCATCCCCACCAATCGGTCCAGCTCTGGGTCAACGTGGTCTGAACATCATGGAATTCTGCAAGGCCTTCAATGCACAGACCCAAGGTCTGGAGCCAGGCATGCCGATTCCAGTCGTGATCACCGCATTTGCGGACAAGTCCTTCACGTTCGTGATGAAGACGCCTCCAGCAACCTACCTGATCAAAAAAGCTGCTGCGATCACCAAAGGTTCGCCGAAGCCACATACCGACAAAGTCGGTACGCTGACCCGCGCACAAGCTGAAGAAATCGCTAAATTGAAAACCCCTGATCTGACCGCTGCCGACATGGATGCTGCTGTACGCACCATCGCTGGTTCCGCTCGTTCGATTGGTATCACGGTGGAAGGTGTTGTATAATGGCTAAGTTATCCAAACGTATCAAGGCTTTGAAAGCCAAAGTCGACCGTACCAAAGTGTACGCTTTCGACAACGCTGTCGCTCTGATCAAAGAGTGCGCAACGGCCAAGTTCAATGAATCGATCGACGTATCGGTACAACTGGGTGTTGATCCTAAGAAATCCGACCAAGTGGTGCGCGGCTCCGTCGTGCTGCCAGCTGGTACCGGCAAAACCGTACGCGTGGCAGTCTTCGCGTCGGGCGAAAAAGCAGAAGCTGCTAAAGCAGCAGGCGCCGACATCGTTGGTATGGAAGACCTGGCTGAGCAGATCAAAGCCGGCGACATGCCTTTCGATATCGTTATCGCTTCGCCGGATACCATGCGTATCGTTGGTACCCTGGGTCAGATCCTGGGCCCACGCGGCATGATGCCTAACCCGAAAGTTGGCACTGTTACTCCTGACGTCGCTACCGCCGTGAAAAACGCGAAAGCCGGTCAAGTTCAGTACCGTACCGACAAATCCGGTATCATCCACGCTACCATCGGCCGTAAATCGTTCGCTGACGCAGATCTGAAGTCGAATCTGGTCGCACTGATCGACGCACTGAACAAAGCCAAGCCAGCATCGAGCAAAGGCGTGTACCTGCGCAAAGTTTCGCTGTCGTCGACCATGGGCGCTGGCGTCCGTGTTGACCAGGCTAGCCTGGCAGCTTAAGTAACAGAATCAAGTCCTGTAGCGCCTTCGGGCGCTGCGGGCGCATCTTTGGGCTGTCTGCCCGGTGTTCGCACCAGGCAGGCAGACAATCAAAGACCGTTGGGCCGACTGCGATCGCACATGCAGAAGGTTAATAGGCTTGCCGGCAACGGCAAGTGCCCAACGCAGATGGTGTACCCGAACAAGTTTTGTAGTCCTCATGCTGCGTGAATCCATCCGCTCAGTTTAGTACTTCTTGACTTCGGACGCCGTGTTCGAACCGATGCAAGGCGCTCAACCACTCGGTTGTGATTGCCGAACATCATTTAAGGAGGTTGACCGTGAGTCTCAATCTGAATGACAAAAAGGCCGTCGTCGCCGAAGTTTCCGCACAAGTAGCAAATGCGCAAACGATCGTCGTGGCCGAATATCGTGGCATCCAGGTTGGTCACTTGACGCAACTGCGTGCTAAAGCGCGTGCCCAAGGCGTGTACCTGCGTGTGTTGAAAAACACTCTGGCTCGTCGCTCCGTTGAAGGTACCGCATTCGCCAGCCTGGCAGATGCCATGACCGGCCCGTTGATCTACTCGATCTCGGCCGATGCCGTTGCAGCAGCTAAAGTCATCGCTGACTTCGCTAAAACCAACGACAAACTGGTCATCAAAGCAGGTAACTACGCAGGCAAGCCGCTGGATACAGCTGCTGTCACCGCGTTGGCGAGCATTCCTAGCCGTGAAGTCCTCATTTCGCAGTTGTTGGGCGTTATGCTGGCTCCGGTTTCGGGCTTTGCACGTGGTCTGGCTGCCCTGGCAGCGAAAAAAGGCGAAGGCGCCGAAGCTCCTGCAGAAGCAGCAGCAGAAGAAGCCCCAGCAGCCGCTTAATTGCGCGCGCTTTTTTCTCTCAGTACCAATCTGATGTAACTAACGTAATAAATTTAGGAGTTTCAAAATGGCAATTAGCAAAGACGATATCCTGGAAGCAGTTAGCGCCATGTCCGTAATGGACCTGAACGACCTGGTTAAAGCATTCGAAGAAAAATTCGGCGTGTCCGCAGCAGCGATGGCTTCGGCCGGTCCTGCAGCAGGCCCAGCAGCAGCTGCTGAAGAGCAAACCGAGTTCAACGTTGTTCTGGACACCTTCGGCGCAAACAAAGTTGGCGTCATTAAAGCAGTTCGCGAAATCACCGGTCTGGGCTTGAAAGAAGCTAAAGACCTGGTCGATGGCGCACCAAAAACTGTGAAAGAAGCAGTGTCGAAAGCTGATGCTGAAGCAGCAGTTAAGAAACTGGTAGAAGCCGGCGCAACCGCTTCGATGAAGTAATATCTGTACCGGCGTCAGTTAGCGCCCGAGTCAAAGTCTGAGGTTTCCCCTCGCAAGGGGGGGAATCCGACTTTGGCTCCTTTGTCGTCTGTATCGTATTTGTAGCAGCAGTTTTGTTCGATTCAAGCCGGAAAGCAGAGCCTTGAGGTTTCGTCTGTGTCACACGCAGCGGTGCAAACGAACACTTGCAAAACCTGAATTTTCTATCCTTTCTGTCACTCACGGAGTGTCCATGCACTACTCATTTACTGAGAAGAAACGCATTCGCAAATCATTCGCGAAGCGCGCCAACGTTCACCACGTTCCGTTCCTGCTGGCGACCCAGCTCGAGTCTTATCATAGTTTCTTGCAAGAGGACATAGCACCGTCCGGCCGCAAGAATGATGGCCTGCAGTCGGCTTTCACTTCGATTTTCCCTATCGTTTCGCACAATGGTTTTGCGCGTCTCGAATTCTTGTCGTACGTTCTGGGCGATCCTGCCTTTGACGTCAAAGAATGTCAACAACGTGGCCTGACGTTCGCGTCGCCGCTGCGCGCGAAAGTGCGTCTGGTGATCCTGGACAAGGAATCGCCAACCAAGCCTGTCGTCAAGGAAATGAAAGAACAGGAAGTCTACATGGGCGAATTGCCGCTCATGACGACCACCGGTTCGTTCGTCATCAACGGCACGGAGCGGGTTATCGTTTCCCAGCTGCACCGTTCGCCTGGCGTGTTCTTCGAGCACGACCGCGGCAAGACCCACTCGTCGGGCAAGCTGCTGTTCTCCGCGCGTATCATTCCTTACCGCGGTTCGTGGCTGGACTTCGAGTTCGACCCGAAAGACATCCTGTTCTTCCGCGTCGACCGCCGCCGCAAGATGCCAGTGACGATCCTGCTCAAAGCCATCGGCATGTCGCATGAGCAAATCCTGGCGAACTTCTTCGTCTTCGATAATTTCAACCTGCGCTCCGAAGGCGCGGAAATGGAATTCGTCTCCGAACGTCTGCGCGGCGAAGTGGCGCGTTTCGACATCGTTGACAAGTCGGGCAAGACCCTGGTGCTGAAAGACAAGCGTATCAACGCGAAACATGTGCGTGATATCGAAGCTGCCGGCATCAAGCATATTTCCGTACCGGAAGACTACCTGCTGGGCCGCGTATTGGCGAAGAATATCGTCGATGGCGATACCGGCGAAGTTGTTGCTTCCGCGAACGATGAATTGACGGAAGACTTGCTGGGTCGCTTGCGCGACGCCAACATTTCCGAAATCCAGACCTTGTACACGAACGACCTGGATCAGGGCGCCTACATCTCGCAAACCCTGCGTATCGACGACACCGCCGACCAGATGGCTGCGAAAGTGGCGATCTACCGCATGATGCGTCCAGGCGAACCGCCAACGGAAGATTCCGTTGAAGCGCTGTTCAATGGCCTGTTCTACAACTCGGACCGCTACGACCTGTCGGCCGTGGGCCGCATGAAGTTCAACCGCCGCATTGGCCGCGATGAACTGACGGGCGCCATGACCCTGTCGAACGAAGACGTGCTGGCCGTGATCAAGATCCTGGTGGAACTGCGCAATGGCCGCGGCGAAGTCGACGATATCGATCACCTGGGTAACCGTCGCGTACGTTGCGTGGGCGAACTGGCCGAGAATCAATTCCGCGCCGGCCTGGTGCGTGTTGAACGCGCCGTCAAGGAACGCCTCGGCCAAGCCGAAGCGGACAACCTGATGCCGCACGACCTGATCAACTCGAAGCCGATTTCGGCCGCGATTCGCGAGTTCTTCGGTTCGTCCCAGCTGTCGCAGTTCATGGACCAAACCAATCCTCTGTCGGAAATTACCCACAAGCGCCGCGTATCGGCTCTGGGACCCGGCGGTCTGACACGCGAACGCGCCGGCTTTGAAGTGCGCGACGTGCATCCGACCCACTACGGCCGCGTCTGCCCGATCGAGACACCGGAAGGTCCGAACATTGGTCTGATCAACTCGCTGGCTCTGTATGCCCGCCTGAATGAATACGGCTTCCTGGAAACCCCGTACCGCAAGGTCGAAGGTTCCAAGATTACCGATCAAATCGACTACCTGTCCGCCATCGAAGAAGGCCGCTACATCATCGCTCAGGCGAATGCGACCATCAACGACGAAGGCATGCTGTCCGATGAACTGGTCTCGGCCCGTGAAGCTGGCGAAACCATCCTGGTATCCCCGGAGCGCATCCAGTACATGGACGTGGCGCCAGGCCAGATCGTTTCCGTCGCTGCTTCGCTGATTCCGTTCCTCGAACACGATGATGCGAACCGTGCATTGATGGGCGCCAACATGCAACGCCAGGCTGTGCCTTGCTTGCGTCCGGAAAAAGCGCTGGTCGGTACCGGTATCGAACGCACCGTTGCGGTCGACTCGGGCACCACCGTGCAAGCGCTGCGTGGCGGTATCGTCGATTACATCGATGCGGGCCGTGTCGTGATTCGTGTGAACGATGACGAAGCTACCGCTGGTGAAGTGGGCGTCGACATCTACAACCTGATCAAGTACACCCGTTCGAACCAGAACACCAACATCAACCAGCGTCCTATCGTGCAAGTGGGTGACCGTGTTGCCAAGCGCGACGTGATCGCCGACGGCGCATCGACCGACCTGGGTGAATTGGCGCTGGGCCAGAACATGACCGTGGCCTTCATGCCATGGAATGGTCTGAACTTCGAAGATTCGATCCTGATCTCGGAAAACGTCGTCAAGGACGACCGCTACACCTCGATTCACATCGAAGAGTTGTCAGTGGTGGCCCGTGACACGAAACTGGGCGCGGAAGAAATTACGCGCGACATCTCGAACCTGGCTGAAAACCAGCTGGCTCGTCTGGATGAGTCCGGTATCGTCTACATCGGCGCGGAAGTACAAGCTGGCGACACCCTGGTCGGTAAGGTAACGCCAAAAGGCGAAACCCAGCTGACCCCGGAAGAGAAGCTGCTGCGCGCGATCTTCGGCGAAAAAGCGTCGGACGTGAAAGACACCTCGCTGCGCGTGCCTTCGGGCATGATCGGTACCGTGATTGATGTGCAAGTCTTCACCCGTGAAGGCATCGTGCGCGACAAGCGTGCCCAGCAAATTATCGATGACGAACTGAAACGTTTCCGTCTGGACTTGAACGACCAGATGCGTATCGTGGAAGGCGATGCCTTCCAGCGTCTGGAAAAAATGCTGATCGGCAAAGTTGTCAACGGCGGCCCGAAAAAGCTGGCCAAAGGCGCCAAGATCACCAAGGAATACCTGGCCGATCTGGACAAATACCACTGGTTCGACATCCGCCCTGCGGACGACGATGCAGCAGTAGCGCTGGAAGCGATCAAGGAATCGATCAACGAGAAGCGTCACCAGTTCGATCTGGCCTTCGAAGAGAAGCGCAAGAAACTGACGCAAGGCGATGAGCTGCAACCAGGCGTGCAAAAAATGGTCAAGGTGTACCTGGCCGTGAAACGCCGCCTGCAGTCGGGCGACAAGATGGCAGGTCGCCACGGTAACAAGGGTGTGGTTTCCCGTATTGTTCCTGTGGAAGATATGCCATACATGGCCGACGGCACGCCAGCCGACGTTGTGCTGAACCCGTTGGGCGTCCCTTCGCGGATGAACGTTGGTCAGATTCTCGAGACTCACTTGGGCTGGGCTGCCAAGGGTCTGGGTATCCGCATCGGCGAAATGCTGAAGGCGCAAACCAAGGTCGAGCAAGTGCGCAAGTACCTGACGACGATCTACAACGACAACGGCCGTGCCGAAGAGCTGAACGACTTCGACGACGAAGAGATCATGAAGCTGGCGGAAAACCTGAAAAAAGGTGTTCCATTCGCCACGCCAGTGTTCGACGGCGCCAATGAAGAAGAGATCCGCCGCATGCTGGACCTGGCGTATCCGGACGACATCGCCAAGAACCTGGGCATGACCGCATCGAAAAACCAGGTGACCATGTATGACGGTCGCACCGGTGAAGCGTTCGAGCGCAAGGTTACTGTCGGCGTCATGCACATGCTGAAACTGCATCACTTGGTCGATGACAAGATGCATGCGCGTTCGACCGGTCCTTACTCGCTGGTAACGCAACAGCCACTGGGCGGTAAAGCCCAGTTCGGTGGTCAGCGTTTCGGTGAGATGGAAGTCTGGGCACTGGAAGCGTATGGCGCGTCGTATGTCTTGCAAGAGATGTTGACCGTCAAGTCCGATGACGTGAATGGCCGTACCAAAGTGTACGAGAACCTCGTCAAGGGCGACCACGTGATCGACGCCGGCATGCCGGAATCGTTCAACGTGCTGGTCAAGGAAATCCGTTCGCTCGGTATCGATATCGACCTCGAACGCAACTAAACGACAGCCACCTGTCATTTGGTTTGGGAAACACAAAGCCCGGCTGGGAAACCACGCCGGGCAATGTAGTCTCAGGAATATAGAAATTTAATCACCTCTGGAGTGATACATGAAAGCACTGCTCGATCTATTCAAGCAAGTACAGACCAACGAGACCTTCGATGCAATTAAGATCGGTCTCGCTTCGCCTGAGAAAATCCGTTCGTGGTCCTACGGCGAAGTCAAAAAGCCGGAAACCATCAACTACCGTACCTTCAAGCCTGAGCGCGACGGCCTGTTTTGCGCCAAGATCTTTGGCCCGATCAAGGACTACGAATGCCTGTGCGGCAAGTACAAGCGCCTGAAACACCGCGGCGTGATCTGCGAAAAATGCGGCGTCGAAGTCACGCTGGCCAAAGTGCGCCGCGAGCGCATGGGCCACATTGAGCTGGCATCGCCTACCGCGCACATCTGGTTCCTGAAGTCGCTGCCGTCGCGTCTGGGCATGGTTCTGGACATGACCCTGCGGGACATCGAACGCGTGCTGTACTTTGAAGCATACGTTGTGACCGATCCAGGCATGACCCCGCTGAAGAAGTGCCAGATCATGTCGGAAGACGACTACGCCGCCAAGTACGAAGAGTACGGCGACGACTTCACCGCCTTCATGGGCGCCGAAGGTATCCGTGAACTGCTGCGCTCGATCGACATCCACCGCGATGCCGAAACCCTGCGCGTGGAACTGAAGGAATCGAAATCCGAAGCCAAGATCAAGAAATACGCCAAACGCCTTAAGGTGTTAGAGGCGTTCCAACGTTCGGGCATCAAGCCTGACTGGATGATCATGGAAGTGCTGCCAGTGCTGCCGCCGGAACTGCGTCCGCTGGTACCGCTGGACGGTGGACGTTTCGCGACCTCGGATCTGAACGATCTGTATCGCCGCGTCATCAACCGTAACAACCGCCTGAAACGCCTGATGGAGCTGCGCGCTCCAGAGATCATTACGCGCAACGAAAAGCGCATGCTGCAAGAAGCGGTCGATTCGCTGCTGGACAACGGCCGTCGCGGCAAAGCGATGACCGGCGCCAACAAGCGTCCGCTGAAATCGCTGGCAGAGATGATCAAGGGCAAGGGCGGCCGTTTCCGTCAAAACTTGCTGGGCAAACGCGTCGATTACTCCGGTCGTTCGGTCATCGTCGTGGGCCCGCAATTGAAACTGCATCAGTGCGGCTTGCCGAAACTGATGGCACTGGAACTGTTCAAACCATTCATTTTCAATAAACTGGAACTGATGGGTCTGGCTACTACGATCAAGGCGGCGAAAAAGCTGGTCGAGATTCAAGAGCCGGTCGTGTGGGACATCCTGGAAGACGTGATCCGTGAACATCCGATCATGTTGAACCGCGCACCTACGCTGCACCGTCTGGGTATCCAGGCGTTCGAGCCAGTCCTGATTGAAGGCAAGGCCATCCAGCTGCACCCGCTCGTCTGCGCCGCATTCAACGCCGACTTTGACGGTGACCAAATGGCGGTCCACGTTCCTCTGTCGATCGAAGCGCAGATGGAAGCACGCACTTTGATGCTGGCATCGAACAACATCCTGTTCCCATCGAACGGCGAACCATCGATCGTTCCTTCCCAGGATATCGTGTTGGGTCTGTACTACGCGACCCGCGAAGCGATCAATGCGAAGAACGAAGGGATGATGTTCCCTGACGTATCGGAAGTGATCCGCGCCTACGACAACAAGGAAGTCGAACTGACGACCCGCGTTACCGTGCGTATTACCGAATACCCGAAAAACGCCGAAACGGGCGAATTCGAGAAAACGGTAACGCGTTACGAAACGACGATCGGCCGTGCGATCCTGTCGGAAATTCTGCCGAAAGGCTTGCCGTTCTCCGTCCTGAACCGCGCGCTGAAAAAGAAAGAAATTTCCAAGCTGATCAACACGTCGTTCCGCAAGTGCGGCCTGCGCGCCACCGTGGTGTTCGCAGACAAACTGATGCAATCGGGTTTCCGCCTGGCGACACGCGCTGGTATCTCGATCTGCGTCGACGACATGCTGGTACCGCCTCAAAAAGTCACGCTGATCGCGACTGCCGAGTCGGAAGTCAAGCAGATCGAACAGCAATACGCCTCGGGTCTCGTGACCGCCGGCGAGCGTTACAACAAGGTAGTCGATATCTGGGGCAAGACCTCGGATGAAGTCGGCAAGGCCATGATGGACCAGCTCAAAGTCGAAGACGTGATCCGCCGCGACGGCACCAAGTCGACGCAAGAATCGTTCAACGCCATTTACATGATGGCCGACTCCGGCGCGCGCGGTTCCGCAGCCCAGATTCGTCAGTTGGCCGGTATGCGTGGTCTGATGGCCAAACCGGATGGCTCGATTATCGAAACGCCGATTACCGCGAACTTCCGCGAAGGTCTGAACGTTTTGCAGTACTTCATTTCGACCCACGGTGCGCGTAAAGGTCTGGCCGATACGGCGCTGAAAACGGCTAACTCCGGTTACCTGACGCGTCGTCTGGTTGACGTGACGCAAGACTTGGTGGTGATCGAGGACGATTGCGGCACCATGAACGGCGCCGTCATGAAGGCACTGGTCGAAGGTGGTGAAGTCATCGAACCGTTGCGTGACCGTATCCTCGGCCGCGTGGTGGTGCATGACGTCGTCAATCCTGAAACCCAGGAAACGCTGTACGAAGCCGGCACCTTGATGGACGAAGACATGGTCGAAGAGATCGAACGTCTGTCCATCGATGAAGTCAAGGTTCGCACGCCACTGACTTGCGACACGCGCTTCGGCCTGTGCGCCAAGTGCTATGGCCGCGACCTGGGCCGCGGCATGCTGGTCAACGCCGGCGAAGCCGTCGGTGTGGTGGCAGCGCAGTCGATTGGTGAACCTGGTACCCAGCTGACCATGCGTACCTTCCACATTGGTGGTGCGGCATCGCGTGCGGCAGTGGCATCGTCGGTGGAAGCCAAATCGAACGGTACCATCCGCTTCACGGCAACCATGCGTTACGTGACGAACGGCAAGGGCGCGCAAATCGTCATTTCCCGTTCCGGCGAAGTGCTGATCACCGACGACCATGGCCGTGAGCGTGAGCGTCATAAAGTACCGTACGGTGCGACCCTGATCGTCAAGGACGGCATGGTCATCAAGGCCGGTACGGCCCTGGCAACGTGGGATCCGCTGACCCGTCCGATCATTACCGAATACGCCGGTCAAGTGCGTTTCGAGAACGTCGAAGAAGGCGTCACCGTAGCCCGTCAGGTCGACGAAGTGACCGGTCTGTCCACTCTGGTGGCGATCGATGCGAAACGTCGCGGTTCGCTGACGAAAACGTTGCGTCCGCAAGTCAAGCTGATCAACGACGCGAACGAAGAAGTCAAGATCGCCGGCACCGAACACTCGGTGGCGATCGGCTTCCAAGTCGGCGCACTGATCATGGTCAAGGACGGTCAACAGGTATCGGTTGGTGAAGTGCTGGCACGTATTCCTACCGAATCGCAAAAAACGCGCGATATTACCGGTGGTCTGCCACGCGTTGCGGAACTGTTCGAAGCGCGCTCGCCGAAAGATGCCGGTATGCTGGCGGAAGTCACGGGTACGGTTGCGTTCGGTAAAGAAACCAAGGGTAAACAGCGTCTGGAAATCACGGACATGGACGGCAACAAGCATGAGTTCTTGATCACCAAGGACAAACAAGTGCTGGTGCATGACGGCCAAGTCGTGAACAAGGGCGAGATGATCGTGGACGGCCCGGCCGATCCGCAAGACATCCTGCGCCTGCTGGGTATCGAAGCGCTGGCACGTTACATCGTTGACGAAGTGCAAGACGTGTACCGTCTGCAAGGCGTGAAGATCAATGACAAGCACATCGAAGTGATCGTGCGTCAGATGCTGCGCCGCGTTCAGATCGTCAATGCCGGCGACACCAACTACATCGTTGGCGAGCAGGTAGAGCGTTCGGAACTGCTGGACGAGAATGATCGCATGGCCGTTGAGAACAAGATTCCAGCGACCTACGAAAACGTCTTGTTGGGTATTACCAAGGCATCGCTGTCGACCGATTCGTTCATCTCGGCCGCATCGTTCCAGGAAACCACCCGCGTGCTGACCGAAGCGGCGATCATGGGCAAGCGCGACGGTCTGCGCGGCCTGAAAGAGAACGTCATCGTCGGCCGTCTGATTCCTGGCGGTACGGGCCTGGCCTTCCACCGCGCACGCAAAGAGAAAGAAGCGTGGGAAGTGGAAGAGCGTCAAGCGCTGCTGCTGGCCGAGAAAGCCTCGATGGCTGGCGAAGCTGCTGAAGCGCTGCAGGACATCGAAACCCAGCAACACCACGGCGACGAAGCGTAATTTGCGCTGCTAGCTGACAAGAACGGCACCTTCGGGTGCCGTTTTTTTTCGTCTTGAGATAAGTCAATCAGACCGCGTGGTCCGCATAGCCGTCGGGCCGGATCAGCAGGCTTTTGATGCCGGCCAGTGGCTGGCAGCCGGGTTTGATGGTCAGCGAGGTGAGCCAGGCCGCATCGAAACGGTACGGTTGTACTGCGTGCGCGGCATTGCCAACGACCAACTGCAGCCATTTTCCCGCGTGCAACAGTTCATGGATGCCCACGGCCGTGCCGTCGGCCAGGCGCAGCAGCCAGTCGGGCACGCGCCGGCCGATCCAGTCTGCGCTGCCGGCGCTCGTATCAGAGCCCAGCGAGATGGGATAGCGCACGCCAAAGCCGGACAACTCGCTGGCCAGCGCGCGGTTGACGTCCGGCTGCGCCAGCATGTCGCTGATGGTGGCGCGCAGGGCCAGGGTGCGCGCGTCAAAACGCGTCAGCATGGCAGTTTGCGCGAGGGTATTGTGCTGCAACGACACGCCAACGGGATGGCGCTCCGCATGGTAGCTGTCGAGCAGGCTGTCCGGCGCATAGCCCTTGAGCACGCCGGCCAGCTTCCAGCCCAGGTTCATCGCGTCCTGCATCCCCACGTTCATGCCCTGGCCGCCTGCCGGCATGTGGATGTGGACGGCATCGCCGGCCAGGAAGACGCGTCCCTGGCGATAGCGTCGGGCCAGCCGTGTTTCGTCGCTGAAGCGCGACAACCAGCTGGCATCATGCAGGCCGAAATCGTAGTCCGCGATGGCCGTGCTGGCCTGGGACAACTCCTCCACGGTGGCCGATTCCGCCGCCGCAGCCCGGGGATGGCGCGCATTCAGGGTGATGACGCGGTAGCGGCCTTGCCCCAGCGGCACGATCATCAGGCTACCCGCTGCGTTCGTCAGGGACAGCATGGGTGACGCGGGCGGATGGCGCAACTGCACATCTCCCATGAGCATGCTGCACGTGGCCGCCACGCCGTCGAAGGCGATGCCCGCCTGCTGGCGCACGAGGCTGCGAGCGCCATCGGTGCCGACCAGGTAACGGGCACGCAGGCAGAATGGGGCGCCGTCGTGCGTGCCGGCCACCGTGACGCCATCGGCATCCTGCTGTGTCTGTTCCACGAGCGCGCCGCGAACAATTGCCACGCCGTCTTCCAGCAATTGCTCTTCCAGCAGGCGTTCCGTCGTGTTTTGCGGCAGGAACAAGGTGTAGGGATGGGGCGTGTCGAAGCCGGAAAAGTCGAGCCGGGTATCGAGGCCTGCATAATGGCCGCTGGAAAAGGACGTGCCCAGCGCAACAAAGCGCTGGTCCAGGCCCCTCAAGCCCAGCATTTCCAGGGTACGCCCATGGATGGTCAGCGCGCGCGAATGCGCGCTGCGTTGCGGCAGCCGTTCCAGGATGGCCACGCGGATGCCGGCCAGGCGCAATTCGCAGGCCAGGGTCAGGCCGACGGGGCCGGCTCCGACGATGATGACTTCGATATCGCTATTGTGCATGTCACTCTCAATCTAACGTTGTTAGTCTGTGCAAAATGGTAAACTAACGACGTTAGAGTTTCAAGGGAAATGACAGGAAAATGAAAATTCAACGCGAAGCCGTGGTGGCCAGGGCGCTCGAGCTGCTGGACGAAGTGGGTATCGAGGGCTTGACCATGCGTCGCCTGGCCGACGCGATGAGCATCAAGGCCGCTTCGCTGTACTGGCATTTTGCGAACAAGCAGGCTTTGCTTGATGGCATGGCCGACGTGCTGATCGAAGACGTGGCAAGGAACGTCGATGCGGATGCGGACTGGGAAGCGCAGTTGCGCCAGGTGGCGGCGCAAATGCGCGCGGCATTATCCTCCCGCCGCGATGGCGTGCGCGTCTTTGGCGGTACTTATGTGATATCGGAAAACGTGTTTCGCGTCGCCGAAGCGTTAATCGGTCCGATGCGTGCAGCCGGGGCATCGGAGAAACTGGCCAGCTGGAGCGCATTTACGCTGCTCTATTATGTGCTTGGTTTTGTCATGGAAGCACAAGGCGCGGGACCGGGAAGCGCCGCGATGCATGCATTATCGAGCCGGCGTGCCGATTTCACCGCCATGGCGGCCGATCATTACCCGCACGTGCTCGCATCCATGGATGCCATCTTTAATGCGGAAATCGACGACCGTTTTAATGCGGGGCTCGATTTGATTATGATTGGCTTACGGGAAAAAATTAAAACGAATCAAGGCATATATAGTTAATCTGTCCGACATCCATATATTTTTATGCTCGGGCATATTCAATCACCTTCTTTTTTATCGCGCATTTTACTGTTGCCCCATTCGCTTCATAGTGAGCACTCACATTGATTTCCATCGTTGGCGCCATTGTGGGGCGTGCCGTGGCTTGTCCGTCGATGCCGAGTATCGCCGGCATGGCCGGCACTGGTCGCGCCCGGCACACGTGTTGCACAAAGCCCCGTCGATGACGGGCCACGCCAATTATCAGTTTATTCATGCTAAGATTTGGCGCATGATTGCCCAAGCCCTGTTTACTCCCGCCCAGCAGAAACTGCTGGGATTGCTGTTTGTCCGCGTGAATGAAGGCTTTCACTTGAACGAGATCATGCGCCTGACCGGCCTTGGCAGCGCGTCGGCGCAACGGGAGTTGCGCCGCTTGCATGAGTCCGGCCTGATCACGTCGGAGCGGATCGGCAATGTGCGGCGCTTCTGGCCCAACAAGGAAAGCCTCGTGTATCCGGAATTGAGCGGACTGGTGCAGAAAACTTTCGGCATCGTTGGCGTCCTCAGCATGACGCTGGCGCCCTTGCGTGCCCAGTTGCACCTGGCATTCGTGTCGGGCGCCACGGCGAAGGGGCAGGACATGCCTGGCAGCGCCATCGATTTGCTGCTGGTGGGCGAAGAAGCCAATTATGGCGATCTGTTGACGGGATTGGCGCCGGCCGAGCGAACCTTGAGGCGTAAAATCAATCCCAATTTATATACGCTGGCCGATTATCGCCGGCGTCTGCGTGAAGGCCAGCCATTTTTGCTGCAGGTATTACAGCAGCCGAAGTTGTTTGTCATCGGCGATGAATCGCAATTGCATGCGCTGGCATTGCCAGATTCATCCATGCAGGCGAATGACACGCCATCTGTATTCTAAAGGCCGGGCCTGGCATTCAATTTCTGACATATGAAATTTGGGCTGGGACAATATCTGAGGCGGATTGATCATATGATGAATAAACTACAGGCTTTCGGTTTAATTGTTTCCCAGGCAGTACGGGGAGAATTAACGTTTCCCACGAGTGTGAATTCCGCATTGCAATTGCAATTGGCCCTGGCTGAACCGGATTGCCATATCGACCATGCGATCAAGCTGGTATTGGCCGAGCCCTTGCTGGCGGCGCGCACGGTCGCGCTGGCCAATTCGGCCGTGTACAGCCGCGGCGATGCGGCGCCCGTGACCAGCGTGCGCGCCGCCGTGATGCGCATGGGTTACCGCAATCTGTACGCGCTGGTGGCGGCCATGGTGGTGCGCCAGTTCGGCAGCAAGATCATCGACCCCGTCCTGCGCCAGAAGGCGACCCAGCTGTGGGAGCACACGGCCCATGTGGCGGCGCTGGCGCACGTGCTGGCCCACCGCGTGACGCACGTCGATGCCGACACGGCGCTGTTCGCCGGTATCGTGCATGAGGTGGGAGGCTTTTATTTGCTGTCGCGTGCCGATGAGTTCCCCGGCTTGCTCGACGACGATACGGATCACTGGATGGAGCCCGCCGAAGAGATCATTTCCCGCGAAGTCATGAAGAAGCTGCTGATCCCGCTGGCCGTGAGCGAAGCCATCGAAGGCTTGCGCGATGGCTTGCTGTCCATCCCGCCCGACTCCTTGCTCGATACCTTGTTGTTGGCAAAGCAACTGTCGCCCGTGCCGTCGCCCTTGCAGCTGACGTACGTGGAAATGCTCACGCCCTCCGATTCCGTCATCGATTTCATTATCGACAACGAGACCCTGCAAAGCATCCTGGCCGAATCGGCCGAGGAAGTGCGTTCGATGAGCGCCGCGCTGCTGGTGTAGCTGGCAACGCCCGCGGCGAAAAAAAACGGCAGCGTCATCGAGGTGCTGCCGTTCTGTTTTCAGGCGCCGCCGCTTACTTCTGCTGCGCGATCCAACGGTCGACCTTGGCTTCCAGCAGCTTCAGGGGCAGGGTGCCGTCGCCGAGTACCACTTCGTGGAACTTCGGCAGGCTGAACTTGTCGCCCAGCGCTTGCTGCGCGCGCTGGCGCAGTTCGACGATTTTCAGCGAACCGATCTTGTAGCCCAGCGCCTGGCCCGGCCAGGCCATGTAGCGTTCCGTTTCGCTTTTCGCCACGGCGTCATAGCCGAGGGTGTCGCGCATGTACTTGATCGTCTGCTCGCGCGTCCAGCCCTTGGTGTGCAAGCCCGTGTCGACCACCAGGCGCACGGCGCGCAGCATCTCGTCGTTCAAGTGGCCGAAATACTGGGCGGGATCGTCGAACAGGCCCATTTCCTTGCCCAGGGTTTCCGCATACAGGGCCCAGCCTTCCGTGAAGGCATTGTTGCCGCCGAAACGGCGGAAGTTTGGCAAGTCCATCTCTTGCACCAGCGCCAGGTGGAAATGGTGGCCTGGCTTGCCTTCGTGCAGGAACAGGGTGGTCATGCCCGTGTCGCCATACAGTTTCGGATCCGTGACGACGGACCAGAACACGCCAGGGCGCGAACCGTCGGCGGCCGGCGCCGTGTAGTGGTCGGCGGCCGTGTCGCGGCTCAGTTCAGGTTCCAGGCGCAAGTCCAGCGGCGCCTTCGGCACCAGGGTGAACAGGGCTGGCAATTTGCTGTCCAGCAGCACGTTCAGCTTGCGGTAGACGTCGAGCACTTCCTGCTCCGTCTTGAACGGGCGATATTTCGCCTGTTCCGACACCCACACGGGCAAGCCGGCAGCCGGGCCGTTGTAGCCCATCTTCGGACCCACGATTGCGTATTGTTCCTGGATGCGCGCCACTTCCTTCAAGCCGATGGCGTGGATCTGCTCCGGTTTCAAATCCGTGGTGGTGCTGCTGGCCACACGCGCCTGGTACCAGCTAGCGCCATCGGGCAGGGCGCTCCAGCCGCTGCTCGTGCGGCCGGCCGGCAGGTAATCGCGTTCCATGAAGGTGGACAGGCGCTGCAGCGCTGGCATCAGCTTGGCCTTGATGATGACGGTGTAGGTTTGCGTCAGGCGCGCCTTGTCCGCGTCGGAAAAGCTGGCCGGCAAGTTCTTGATGGGCGTGTAATAGACGCTGTCCTGCGGCGTGGCGCTGACGAGTTTCTTGAATTGCGGCAAGGCCGATTCCGTCAGCGCCTTCGGCAGCACGATGCCCTTTTGCAAGCCGACCCGCATATTGGCGATGGCCTGGTCTATCCAGCCCGGCAACTGGCCGATACGGCTCAGGTAAGCGTCATACTCCTTGACCGTGGTCAAAGGCTGCGATGCCTCTCCGCCCGCATAATTGGCCAGGGTGACGGGCATGCTGTCCATCTGGTTCAAGGGCAACAGGTATTCGGGGAAGCGCTCGAAGCTCAGCGCCGTGGCCAGTTCATAGTCGAGGATATCGTAGTTGATCTGGTCCTGGTGCGACAGTTGCGCACGGGCAATGCTGCGCAGGGTCTTCTGGTACTGGCGGTACAGGGCGAACTGCTTTGCGCGCGCGGCGGGCACGATGGCTGAACCGATCTGGTCGTCAAAACGGTTGTCGCCGCTCTCGGTGGCATTGATCGGCTCGAAACGGGCCAGCGCATCGTAGTATTGCTCGGCCAGCACTTGCAGTTGCTGCTTCGCCTTGGGCGCGCTGACGGCCACGGTTTTGGCTGCGGGCTGGGCCGCTTGCACGATGGGCGCATGGGCGAGCAACAGGGAAATGGCCAGGGTGCCGAGGGTGCCGGCGGCAAAACGATGCTTCATGCGCGAGATCCTTTGTAAGGAGGGAATGAACGGAGGCGTAGCGAGGTCGGGGGTGGCCGTTCAAGAAGGAACAGCCGGGGCGTAAGCATACGCCATTGCCCAGTGCGTTTGAACAAATTGTGCGGGAGAAATGTTGCTATTTGTCCGCTGACGCGACCAGGGCTTTCATCGCCTGCCAGTGCTGGCTGGCCAAGGGGACACAGGCAGGGCAGGGCGTGGCAGCGATCAGGCTGCGGATCTGCTGCGCGCGCGCCGCCGTTTGCGGGTGTGAGGAAATCCACCCCGGCACGTTGGCCTTGTCCTTGTCGTCGAGTTTCTGAAAAAAGTGCAGCATGCCATCCGGGCGGATCTGCGCGCGCTGCAAGGCCAGCAAACCCAGGCGATCCGCCTCTTCCTCCATGTCGCGGCTGAAATACAGGGTGCCGGCCTGGTGCGCCAGCATGGCGGCCACGGCGCTGATGTCGCCGATGGTCACGCCCACCAGGGCGCCCCAGCCCAGGCTGCTGATCATTTGCCGCAGCGAATGGCGCTGCTCCACGTGCTGTACTTCATGCGCCAGCACGCCGGCCAGCTCGCCCGGATCCCCCGCCTGGCGCAGCAAGCCCGTATGCACGACGATGATGCCGCCCGGCATGGCAAACGCGTTGACCGTGTCGTCCTGCTTGACGAGCCAGCGGTACTGGTAGCGCGAGCCGGTCGTCAATTGGCGGCCGATCTCCTGCACCGTTTGCTGCGCCACGCCGCTCTCGCTGATGCCGCCTTGCGCGCGCACTTGCGCCAGGGCCAGTTCGCCCAGCTGCTTTTCCGTCGACAGGGGAATCAGCCCCGCCAGCGCGCCGACGGCATGGCCGCCTTGCCACCACAGCAGGGCCGTGGCGACGACGGTGGCGCCCGTCAAACCGAGCAGCCAGCCCGACACCTGCCGCCGGTTGCGCTGGCGCTCACCCCACAAACGCTGCAGTTGCGGCTGCAGCGCCGCCGGCGCTTCGCGCAAGACGATGGCGATGTCGTCCGCTGTCAGCGGTTTCAGCGACGCTTGCCGTCCTGGTTCGTCGAGCCAGTTCAGGAACAGTTCCGGCCCGTCGACGCCGCCCACACTGACGATCAGTTGCGCCACGTCGACGCCATGGCCGGGCGCATCGATCACCAGCTGGGCGCCAAAGAAATGCGCGCTGACGGGCGTGCCAGCCGGGCCGCCATCGGGACCGGTCAGCAGTGCCTGGAAGGGCGTCATGCAGCGGCCTCGGCAAAGCGACTTTCGTACAGGGCCGCCATCAGGTCGGACTGGCTGATGATGCCGGCCAGGCGCTGTTCATCGTCGAGGACGGGAATGTGGTGATAGCCGGCGTCGGCCATCAGGGGCACCAGGTCGATGATGGGCGTGCCCAGGCGGGCCGTATGCGGCGACGCCGTCATCAGCTGTCCCACCACTTCCGGCTTGTCGCTGTGGGACAGGCCGCTGCGCTGCAGCAAGCCGCGCAGGCGCTGGCGCATGCCTTGATAATCGTCGAGGCCGCCATGGCGCAGGAAATCCGTCTGCGTGATGATGCCGATGACGCGGCGCGCCCGGTTCAGCACGGGCAGGGCGCCTACCTCGTGCTCGCGCATGGTGCGCCAGGCAACATCGAGCGGCGTGCCGAATTCCACGCTGAGCACATCCTTCGACATGATGTCGGCACAGGTGACGACGCCGAAACGGCGCTGGTAGGCGCGCATTTCCGTTTGCAGGAAGATCGCCTGCAAATCGTCGCGGCTGATGTCGAGCACTTCGCTGTGCTGGCGCAGTACGGCATCGAGGTCGTCCGGCGAAAAGCCCAGGCGGTTGCTGGGCACGTCATCCCGGGTGGCGTGCGGATGCGGTGCCACCAGTTGCTGGATGTGCGGGTAACGGCGCCCCGTCAGGTTGTTGTACAGCACGGCGCAAGCGACCAGCACGGCCGAATTGAACAGCACGGTGATGAAGACGAATTCAAAGCCGGCCGCATGCACGCTGGCGCCGCCGACGACGGTGGTCAGGGCCACGGCGCCGCCCGGCGGATGCAGACAGCGCAGGGCAAACATGGCGCCGATGGCCAGGCAGGCGGCCAGGGCCGCCACGCCCACGCCAGATCCCAGCCATTTCACGCAAGCCATGCCGACCAGGCCGGAGACGACGTTGCCGCCGACTACGGACCACGGTTGCGCCAGCGGGCTGGCCGGCAGGCAGAACAGCAGCACGGCCGAGGCGCCCATGGGCGCGATCAGGTAGACACTGGCGCTGTCGGGGGCCAGCAGGAAATGGCAGATGAGTCCAGTGAGCAACAGGCCGCAGATGGCGCCCGCGCAGGCGCGCAATTGTTCGCGGCGGCTGCCGTTGTTTGGTTGCGGCAGCCAGCGTGCCAGGAAAGAAGTCGTCATGGGGAGGGCGCGTTCGGGCCGCGTTGCTCTGTGTGAGCCCGATATTATCCCATGCGTTCCATTTCGCTGCCTGCGGGCATTAATCCCCGGCGCAGACGGCGTGCAGGCCGTGCCGCGTCAGCAAGTTTCTGGCAGCCGCGATGGCGGACGGTTCCCGCTTGCTGCTGGCGCAGGCATAGATGTCATTGAGGACCGTCGCCGCATCCTTGGCCGTGACGGCGGCCATCAGCTCGGCCAGGTTGCGGTCGGAAAAGTGTTCATACAGCAGGGCCAGCACGGCGAAATACGCCGTGTCCGGCATGCCGCCGGGATAGGCGCTGTACAGCATGCGCGCGGCGCCGGATAGCGTTGGGGGCAGGGTGTCTGGCATGCTCAAGCGGCTTCTCCTTGGCGTGCTTATACGTTTTCCGCATAAGCACAGTGCAATTAAATGGTGGATATTTCCTACAGGTACGCATATTCTAGACAATCACGCCCGCTGGCAGCTGTTCAGCTGGCCTCACGATTTCACTCAGGAGCCCTGCATGCGCGTTTCCCGTTTCGTTTCCCTTTTCTTTGCCAGCCTGCTGCTTGCCGGCACCGCCATTGCCGCCGCCCCCACACCGGCCAACCCTGTCGCCACGCCGCATTTGCCGTACAACGCGGCGGCCGACGCCAAGGCCGACGTGGCCCGCGCGCTGGCCGAGGCCAAGGCGGCGCACGTGCCGGTCTTGCTGATCTTTGGCGCCAACTGGTGCGAGGATTGCCGCGCGCTCGACAAGGCCTTGAAGGAAGGCAAGAATGCCGAGTTGATGCAACAGCAGTTCAAGGTCGTCAAGGTCGATGTGGGTAACTTCGACCATAACCTTGACGTGGCGCAAGCCTATGGCAATCCGCTCAAGAAAGGCATCCCCGCTGCCGTGCTCGTATCGAGCGACAATAACCAGGTGCTGTACGCCACCAAGGGCGGCGAACTGGCGAATGCCCGCCGCATGAGCGAGAGCGGCATTTATGATTTCTTCAAGCAAGCGGCAAGCGTGAAAACGCCGGCGATTTAAGCGTTTTCCAACACCCTTAAAATTCTTCCCACGCATCGCTGGCCGGCGCTGTCGGGCGCGCTGCGGGTGCCGCTGCCTTGGCCAGTGCCGGGCGGGCCGGCTTGGGCAGCGCCGGCTTGCGGGCCGGCTGCTGCGCGGCATGCCCGGTTTCTTCCAGCTTGAAGACGCTGACCACCTGCGCCAGCCGTCCAGCCTGATCCTGCAGGGACTGGGCGGCCGCCGCCGCTTCTTCCACCAGTGCCGCATTTTGCTGGGTGGCGTCATCCATCTGCGTGACCGTGGCATTGACTTGCGCGATGCCCTGGCTTTGCTCCTGGCTGGCCGAGGCGATTTCTCCCATCAGGTCGGCGACTCTTTGCACGGAGACGACGATGTCCTGCATGGTGGCGCCGGCCGAGTCGACCAGCTTGCTGCCCGCGTCCACCTTGCTGCCCGAGTCGACGATCAAGTCCTTGATTTCCTTCGCCGCCTGGCTTGACCTCTGCGCCAGGTTGCGCACCTCGGTTGCCACCACGGCAAAGCCGCGTCCCTGTTCGCCCGCGCGCGCCGCCTCGACCGCCGCGTTCAGCGCGAGGATATTGGTTTGGAAGGCAATGCCGTCGATTACGCCGATAATATCTGCGATCTTGTGTGAACTCTCTGTAATCGCGCCCATCGTTTGCACGACCTGTCCGACTATTTCGCCGCCCATGACGGCGTGGCTTGAAGCCGACACCACCAGCTGGTTTGCCTGACGCGCGTTATCCGCGTTCTGTTTCACGGTCGATGTCAGTTCTTCCATGGCCGCCGCCGTCTCTTCCAGGCTTGACGCCTGGGCTTCCGTACGCGCCGACAGGTCCAGGTTTCCCGACGCGATCTGGCTCGATGCGCTGGCAATCGCCCCGGTACTGTCGCGAACTTCGCGTATCGTCACGTTCAGCGACGCGACGAAGCGGTTGAAGGCGGCGGCCAGGGCGCCGACCTCGTCTTCGGATTCGACGGGCATGCGGCGGCTCAGGTCGCCATTCCCGCTGGCGATTTCGCTGAGCATATCGGCCGCGCGCGCGACGGGGGCGGCGATGGCGCGGCTGATGACATAAATGATGAGCAGGGCGATGCCGCCGCCGACCAGGCCGGCGATCAGGGCAGCGATCAGGGCCGAGCGGGTGACGTTGCCCAGCACTTCCGCTTCCGGCACTTCGGCCATCACATACAGATTCAGTTCCGGCACGAAGGAGGCGGCGACGAGCTGCTTGCCGGTCGGCGCCGCATAACTGGCATAGGCGTATTTATTGCCGGTCAGCAGAGTCTTGCTCAGTGCCGTGCTAAAGCCGGGCAAGTCCTTCAATTGATGCTTGCCGTCAGCCAGGGCCGGATCGCGGTGGATCAGCAGGTTGCCGTCGGCGCGCACCAGGTAGACATGGCCCGTCTGGCCGACCTTGTAGCTGCGGATGGTCTCGGCCATCGCGTCGACGCTCAAGCCCATGCCTGCAATGACGGCCTTGCCGCCGGCCGTCTGGCCGCGCGCATTCAGGAACAGCATGAAACTGCCCGAGGCCGGATCGCGATCCAGATTGATCGTGTGCTGCTTGTTTTCGTCGAGCATGCTGAAGAACCAGTGATCGGCTGGCAGCTGTTTGTCCAGCGTGCGGATCAGGCCCGCATCGGTCATGTACCTGGATGCAGCTTGCGAACTCCAGCTGACGACGGCCGCCTTGTTTTTTTCCTTGAGCATTCTGGCATAGCGCTGGAAAGTGGCCATGCCGTTGTCGGCCAGCTCCGCGTCTTCCCAGTCTTGCAGAAAGACATCATTCGCCATCGTCTGCACCACGGACAGCGGCTGGCTGATCTGTCGCAGCACGTCGTTGCGGATTTCGCCCACCTGGGCCGGCAGCTCCTGGCCGACGACGCGCTCGCGCACATAATCGCTGCTCATGCGCACGCTGAGGAACGAGGAAATGCCCATGAACAGCAGCAGGCACAAACCCATGCTGAACATCAATTTTTTCTGGATGGAAAGGTGGCGAAGCAGATGCATGGACGACCCTGGGAATGGGCCTGCGCGACTGGCAGAGCTTGCCAAACAGGCACAGGCAGTGCGCAGTATAGCGACGGATAGGGAGAATATAGGGGCGGAATGGCGTATTTAATGTGGATGTGTTGCCGTATGGCAACGATGGCGGGGTGTCAACATGCGCAGTTTTCATGTGCCTCCATGCTGCACGGAAAAACGTTCAGGCAGGCAAGCCGTGGGCGATCAATTCCAGCGGCAATTCCGTGCTGCACTTGATTTGTTCCATGGAAAAGGCGGACGACACGCCCGTCAGCTGCACCGCCTTGATGAGCTTTTTATAGAAGGTGTCGTAGCCCTTGATGTCGGTGGTAACGACTTTCAGCAGGTAGTCGATATCGCCGCTCATGCGGTGAAATTCCTGCACCTCAGGCAAGACGATGACGGCGGCGGCGAAGCGGCGCAGCCATTTTTCATCGTGCTGGCCCGTGCGCACACTGACGAACACGGTCACGGGCAAGCCCACTTTTTGCCGGTTGACGATGGCCACGCGGCTCTCGATATAGCCCTCTTCCTCCAGGCGCTTGACCCGCTTCCAGCACGGCGTGCTGGACAGACCGATCTTCTCGCTGAGGGCGGCGATCGACAAGGTGCCATCCTGCTGCAGGGCGGCAAGGATGGCGCAGTCGAATTTGTCTAGCGGGTTGTTTGGTGAATTCATTTTATTATTCCGGTTTTTGTGGCATGAACATGCTGCATATTACCTTGTTTGCAGTGTCTTTTGGCATATCTTCACGGGCGGGTGCCGGTAGACTGTTCATACGTTCCAGCCGCCAGCGCTGCCCCTTTATTTATAGAATCCCCAGACTGCCATCATGAAAGAAATCTACCTCGACAGCAATGCCACCACCTGCGTGCTGCCCGCCGCCGTTGCCGCCGCCCGGCAAGCGATGGAGCAGGGTTATGGCAATCCCAGCAGCACCCACGCCACGGGATTGCAAGCCAAGGCCATGATGGACGGCGTGCGCCAGCGCGTCAGCGGCCTGCTGGGCGTGGGCGACGGCCGCTTGATGTTCAATAGCGGCGCCACCGAAGGCATCCAGACGGCCGTGCTGTCGGCCCTGTGCGCGCTGCGCGAACGGCGCGACGCGGGCAAGCGCATCGGCAGCCTGCTGCTGTATGGCGCGACCGAGCACAAGGCCGTGCCGGAAAGCCTGGCGCACTGGAACCGGCTCCTGGGCTTGAACCTGGAAGTGCGCAAGCTGCCCGTCGATGCGCAGGGGCGACACGATCTGCAGGCGCTCGATGCGCTGATCGGCGACGCGGCCATGCTGTGCACGATGGCGGCGAATAATGAAACGGGCGTCGTCAGCGACTTGTCCGCCATCGCCCAGCTGCTGCAGGAACGGGGCGCCGATGCCTACTGGATGGTCGATTGCGTGCAGGCGCTGGGCAAGCTGAAGCTGAACCTGGCCGCCACGCGCATCGATTACGCGCCGTTTTCCGGCCACAAGCTGTATGCCCCCAAGGGCATCGGCATGCTGTACGTGCGCGCCGGCGCGCCGTTCACCCCCCTGATGATGGGCGGCGGCCAGGAAGCGGGCTTGCGCTCGGGCACGGAAAACATGGCCGGCATCGCTGCGCTGGGCGCCGTGCTGGCCGCGCTGGACGATGGCAAGACCTTCCGCAGCCACGCCGACCTGGCTGCCTTCCGCGAGCAGTTGGTGGCCAGCCTGGAACGGGCTTTTCCCGGCATCGTGTTCAATATGCCGTTCGACTTGTCCTTGCCGACGACGCTCAATTTTTCCGTGCCTGGCCTGTCCTCGAAAGAGCTGCTGGACCTGTTCGACGCGGCGCGCGTGCGCGTCAGCTCGGGCAGCGCCTGTTCCGCCGCCAAGGCGCTGCCCAGCTATGTGCTGGAAGCGATGCACGTGCCGCAATGGCGCGCGAGTTCCGCCATCCGCTTGTCGTTCGGCCCCCTGATCGACGCGGCGACGGTGACGGCCGCCTGCGCGCGCATCGAGCGCTGCGGCGCAGCGCTGCGCCGCAGCTGCCTGCTGCCGTCGGCGCTGGCGCCATCGCCGCAGGACGGCGCGCAGGACGGCATAATCCAGCTGAGCGTCGATGGCCAGTGCACCTGGCTGCTCAGCGACGCTGCCAGCGCCAGTTGCGTTGTCATCGATCCCGTCGCTGCGCTCGTGCCGCGCCTGGCCGCCTTCATCCGCTGCCAGCATTTGACCTTGCGCGCCATCGTGCACACGGCCCCCCCGGCCGACCATGGCGTGGCGCGCCTGGCCTTGCTGCAGGAACTCGCCATCGAACAGGTGGGCCGCATCGATATCGACGGTGAGCTGGCACTGGGCCAGCAGCGCCTGCGACGTGTCGAGTGTGGCGAAAACCATGTGTATCTGCTGGGACAGTGCTTCGCCTTCGTCGGTGCGCTGGCGCCGGAGGCGCTGACACCCTTGCTGGATGCGGCGCTGGTGACGCAAGACACCGTGCTGTGCGCGTCAGGCGACGATGGCGGCATCTGCCGCACCGTGAGCACGGTGCGGGACGGCATCGTGCCGAGCGCCGAACTGCAGCTCGATGCGGCCGCTTTGCCCGTCTTCCTGCGCCAGCATCCCGACGCCATCCTCGTCGACGTGCGCGAAGCGTATGAACACGCGGCGTGCGCCGGCACGGTATTCGAGGGTTGCGAGGTGCGCAGCGTACCGCTGAGCCGCCTGGCGGGACAGGTGGCTGAATGGTTGCAGCAGCCGCAGCGTCCGCTGGTCTTTTTCTGCCGCAGCGGCAACCGCAGCGCGCGCGCCGCCGCCTGCCTGCGCCGCCTCGGTCACGGCGCGGCATGGCAGCTCAACGGCGGCATGGCGATGGCGGAGGCGACGCGTCACCCGCTGGCCATCGCTGCCTGAGCGGCTTGAACTTTCTTCTTTGAAATATTGCACCGTGCCATCATTGGCACGGTGCCGCTACTCCTTTCCCTCTATTCATTTCCTCCAGGAATCTTTCTTCCGTTTCACTCGCTGATTTCTTTGCCGGCATGCCCCTAAAGCGCCGGGTATGTACGCTAGCGCACGGTCTTGCGCGCAGGGCGCCCCTACGATGAAGTTGAGAAAATCTCCCTATACCCTGAGATTCGTCGCAACGCTCCGGCGCTTCGCTTTCCGTCTTCGCCAGTGTCCGATCGTGTTCTTCCAGACTGGGCCAGCGTGACGGCGGTCGCCGGCTGCCTGCGCGCACCTAGCGAGGCCAAGTTGAAAGAGTACATAGCAGTTGTCACGCAGCAGATCAAGGAACAGATTTCTAAAGTTAAAGAAATCTTCCGCGACCATTCCCTTGCACCGGAAACCTTCGACGCCGCGCGCGACGATGCCTTGCCCTTGCGTTCCGAACTATTCAGCGCCATGCAGATGGCGGCCCACGGCAAGCACGTGGCCGCTGGCCATGCGGTGGGACGGCATCATGGGCGCGACCGCCTGCTGGCGCGCCTGGCCGACAATGCGGCCCTGATCACGGCCACCGTCAACGAGCTGACGGCGACTGTCAAAAGCGGGCGCCAGGTCACGCCCGCTTCGGAATGGCTGCTCGATAATTTCTATCTGATCGAAGAGCAGATCCGCACCACGCGGCGCCACCTGCCGAAGAACTACAGCAAGGAGTTGCCACGCCTGACTTCCGGCGCGGACGCGGGCTGCCCGCGCGTGTACAAGATCGCGCTGGAAATCATCTCGCACGGCGATGGCCGCGTCGACCTGGAAAACCTGTGCCACTTCGTCGAGGCTTACCAGGACGTGGCCACCTTGACCCTGGGTGAACTGTGGGCCGTGCCCATCATGCTGCGCCTGGCCCTGATCGAAAACCTGCGCCGCGTCGCCGCGCGCGTGGCCGACGACCGCATGCAGCGCGACCTGGCCAATACCTGGGCCGACCAGATGACGGAGATCGCCGAACGCAATCCCAGCGGCTTGATCCTGCTGGTGGCCGACATGGCCCGCTCGAATCCGCCGATCACCAGCGCCTTCGTGGCCGAACTGTCGCGCCGCCTGCAGGGACAGAGTTCCTCACTGACCCTGGCGCTGTCGTGGCTGACGCACAAGCTGGCCGAGTCGGGCCTCACCATCGAGCAGCAGATTCAGGCCGAAATCGGGCAACAGGCGGCCGACCAGGTATCGATCGCCAACAGCATCGGCAGCCTGCGTTTTCTCGGCACCATGGATTGGCAGGAATTCGTCGAGACCATGAGCGTGGTCGAGCAAACCTTGCGCCTCGATCCGGCCGGCACGTATGGCTTGATGGATTTCGCCACGCGCGACAGCTACCGCCACGCCATCGAACGCATCGCCAGGCGCAGCGCGCGCAGCGAAGTGGAGGTGGCCGAGATGGTGGTGCAGCTGGCGCACACGCACGGCAACGGCAATGACGCGCGCCGCGGCCACATCGGCTTTTACCTGGTGGGGCGCGGCGTGCTGGTGCTGGAAAAACAGGCCGGCGCGAAGCTGCCCTTCATCGAGGCGCTGCAGCATACGGCGCGCGCGGCGCCGCTGGCCGTCTATCTGGGCGCGATCTCGTTCCTGACCCTGGCGACGAGCGCCTTGCTGCTTGAGCGCGCCGTGCGCCATGGCGTGCAAGGCTGGCCCCTGGCGGCGCTGGGTGCGCTGGCGCTGCTGGGCAGCAGCCAGCTGGCCGTGGCCGTGGTGAACTGGCTGGCGACCCTGATGACGTCGCCGCATCCGCTGCCGCGCATGGATTACAAGGCTGGCATTCCGTCGGATGCGCGCGGCATCGTCGTGGTGCCGACCCTGATCTATAGCCAGGACAACGTGGCGGCCCTGTGCGAGGCGCTGGAAGTGCGTTATCTGGCCAACCGCGACCCGAACCTGCGCTTTTGCCTGCTGACGGACTTTGTCGACGCGCAGGCGCAAGCGATGCCGGGCGACGACGCCCTGCTGCGCCAGGCGCAGGACATCATCCGCGGCCTGAACGAGAAATACCGCGTGGAGGGTGTCGCGTTCAAGGAAAACGGCGATCCGGCCGACCACGAAGAGCTAGGCCATGTGGGGCCGTTCCTGCTGCTGCACCGTCCGCGCCTGTGGAATTCGCAGCAGAATGCGTGGATGGGACAGGAGCGCAAGCGTGGCAAATTGTCCGATCTGCACGCGTTCTTGCGCGGCGGCGCGCGCGACAGATTCTCGCTGGTGGAAGGCGAGTTGCGCGGCCTGCGCACGATCAAATACGTGATCACGCTCGATACGGATACGCAGTTGCCGCGCGATGCGGCGCGCGAATTCATCGCCACCATGATGCACCCGCTGAACCGTCCCGTGCTGGACGCGGCCGGCACGCGCGTGGTGGCCGGTTACGGCATCCTGCAGCCGCGCGTGGCCGTGGCGCTGCCCAGCGCGAATGCGTCGCGCTACGAGCTGCTGTGCGGTGGCGAGCCGGGCATCGATCCTTACACGCGCACCGTGTCGGACCTGTACCAGGACGTGTTTTATGAAGGCTCCTTCATCGGCAAGGGCATCTATGACCTCGACATGTTCGAGCGCGTGCTGGGCCAGCGCCTGCCCGACAATAAAATCCTCAGCCACGATTTATTGGAAGGCTGCTACCTGCGCGCCGGCCTGCTCAGCGATTCGCAACTGTACGAGGAATACCCGGCCCGCTATGACGCCGACGTCAGCCGCCGCCAGCGCTGGATACGCGGTGACTGGCAGCTGCTTGGCTGGCTGCTGGGCCGGGTGCCGGGCCGCGCCGGCAAGCGCGAACGCAATCCCCTATCGATGCTGTCGCGCTGGAAGCTGTTCGACAACCTGCGCCGCAGCGTCGTGGCGCCAGCTACCACCTTGTCCCTGTTGCTGGCGTGGGGCTTTTTGCCGCACGTGGCCTTCTGGAGCGCAGCGGTCCTGGCCATCATCTTCCTGCCGCCCGTGTTTTCCGCCTTGTACGATTTGCTGCGCAAACCGCGCGATACCCTGTGGCGCCAGCATCTGGCCGCCTTCGAGCGGCGCTGCGGCGTGCAGTTTTCGCACGCCATGCTGACCCTCGTCTTCCTGCCGTACGAAGCGTGGATCAGCCTGGACGCCATCGTGCGCACCCTGTGGCGCCTGGGCGTGTCGCACAAGCACTTGCTCGACTGGCGGGCCTCGAATTTGCACAATTCTTCCGGCTCGCAGGCCGACAGCTGGCGCGCCATGTGGTGCTCGCCCGCGCTGGCGCTGGCCGCCTTCGGCGCCTTGCTGGCCTGGCGCCCGCAAGCCTTGCCGGCCGCCGCCGTGGTACTGCTGTTGTGGCTCGTCGCACCTGCCATCGCCTGGTGGATCAGCCGCCCCATCGAGCGGGCCGTGGCGCGCCTGTCGGCCGAGCAGGGTCGTTTCCTGCACGGCGTGGCGCGCAAGACCTGGGCGTACTTCGATACCTTCGTCGGTCCCGATGATCACTGGCTGCCGCCCGATAACATGCAGGAGCATCCGAACCTGGTGGTGGCGCACCGCACCTCGCCGACGAATATCGGCCTGGCGCTGCTGGCCAATCTGACGGCCTACGATTTCGGTTATCTCACCCTGGGCCAGCTGATCGAGCGCAGCCGCGCCACCCTGCACAGCATGGGCGAACTGGAACGCTTCCAGGGCCACTTCTATAACTGGTACGACACGCAAACGCTCAAGGCGCTGCAACCGATGTACATCTCGACGGTCGACAGCGGCAACCTGGCCGGCCATCTGCTGACCTTGCAGCCGGGACTGGTGGAACTGTACGACGCGCCCATCATCGGCGCGCAGGTGGTGCAGGGCATCCGCACGACGGCACAGGTGCTGCAGGAATTCATCGCCGCCGAAGGCGAGGGCAAGGCCATGCGCGACAGCATGAGCCTGCTGCAGGCAGCGGCAAATCCCGCCACCCTGGTCGAATGGCATGCCTACCTGGGCGTGGTGAATGGCGCGGCCGACGCGCTGCTGTCGCTGACCCTGCAAAGCGAGGATGGCGAACTGTCCATGTGGGCGGGTGCGCTGGCGCGTCAGTGCCGCGCGGCGCTGGCCGAATTGCTGCAACTGGCGCCGTGGGCGGGGCAGGCGGATGTCGATGCGGCGTGGCTGCGCGTGCCGACCCTGCGTGAACTGGCGAACCTGGAAACACCGGAAGGCCTGCCTTCCGAGCTAGCTGCCTTGCTGGCGCAGGGCCGCGACCAGGCGGGCCGCCACATGCGCGACATCGCCCACGCGGCGGGCCAGGCGCGCGACTTCGCGCAGATCGAATACGGCTTCCTGTACAACCCGTCGACCAAACTGCTGGCCATCGGCTACAACGTCAGCGAACGGCGCCTGGACCCCAGCTACTACGATTTGCTGGCCTCCGAAGTGCGCCTGGCCAGCTTCATCGCCATCGCCCAGGGGCAGCTGCCGCAGGAGCACTGGTTCGCCCTGGGCCGCCAGCTGTGCATGGTGGCGGGCCAGCCCGTGCTGCTGTCGTGGAGCGGCTCGATGTTCGAGTACCTGATGCCGCTGCTGGTGATGCCGAATTATCCGAACACCCTGCTCGACCAGACGTACCACTCCGTCATCGAGGCGCAGATCGATTACGGACGCCAGCGCGATGTGCCGTGGGGGATTTCCGAGTCCGGCTACAACACGGTCGACGCCAGTCTGAATTACCAGTACCGCGCGTTTGGCGTGCCTGGGCTGGGCTTGAAGCGGGGCCTGGCCGACGACCTGGTGGTGGCGCCGTACGCCAGCATGATGGGCCTGATGGTGCAGCCGGAGGCGTCGTGCCAGAACCTGCAGCGCATGCAGGCGGCCGGCTACATGGGCCGATACGGCTTCTTCGAGGCCATCGATTTCACCACGGCGCGCCTGCCGCGCGGGCAGGGCAGCGCCATCATCCGCTCCTTCATGGTGCACCACCAGGGCATGGGTTTCCTGGCCCTCAGCTACCTGCTGCACGACCGCCCGATGCAGCGCCGTTTCGAGTCCGATCCGCTGCTGCAATCGGCCTTGCTGGTGCTGCAGGAACGCACGCCGCAGGCCGGCGCATTTTACTCGAACACGGCCGAACTGGCGGTGCTGCGCAGCGGCGTCCCCGAACAGGCCATGCCGATGCGCATCCTCACGCAAGCCAACAGCGCCGTGCCCGAAACGCAGCTGCTGTCGAATGGCCGCTACCACGTCATGGTGAGCAATGCGGGCGGCAGCTACAGCCGCTGGAAAGACCTGTCCGTGACGCGCTGGCGCGAGGACAGCACGCGCGATAACTGGGGCAATTTCTGCTATCTGCGCGACCTTGACGACGGCGCCGTCTGGTCCACCATGTACCAGCCGACCCTGGCCGAACCGAAGAAATACGAGGTGATTTTTTCGGAAGGACGGGCGGAGTTCCGCCGCGCCGACCATGGCCTGGATCTGTACACGGAAATCGTCGTCTCGCCCGAGGACGACATTGAAATCCGCCGCACGCGCATCAGCAATAATTCGAACCGCCAGCGGCGCATCGAGATCACCAGCTTTGCCGAAGTGGTGATGGCGCCGGCGGCGGCCGATGCGGCCCATCCCGCGTTCAGCAAGCTGTTCGTGCAGACGGAAATCCTAGCGCATGAAAAGGCGATTTTATGCACGCGCCGGCCTCGCTCGAAGGATGAGCAGATGCCGTGGCTGCTGCATGTGATGACCGTGCACGATATCGAGCGCTACGAAGTCTCGTTCGAGACGGACCGTGCGCGCTTCATCGGCCGCGGCAACACGGCGCAACTGCCGCAGGCGCTGCAGGAAAGCGGGCCGCTAAGTGGTGGACACGGTTCCGTACTCGACCCCATCGTGGCGATCCGCTACGTCATCACGCTGGCTCCCGACCAGGCTGTGACGGTCGACAGCGTGACGGGCATGGTCGAGCAGCGCGACGCGGCCCTGCACCTGATCGACAAATACCAGGACCGCCACCTGGCCGATCGGGTGTTCGAACTGGCCTGGACGCACAGCCAGGTGGTGCTGCGCCAGTTGAATGCCAGCGAAGCGGACGCGCAGCTGTATGCGCGCCTGGCCAATGCCGTGATTTATCCGAATGCGGCCCTGCGCGCCGAGGCCAGCATCCTGATCAAGAACCAGCGCGGCCAGTCCGGCCTATGGGCGTATGCCATTTCCGGCGACTTGCCCATCGTGCTGCTGCAGATACGGGATTCGGCCAATATCGAACTGGCGCGCCAGATGGTGCAGGCGCATGCCTACTGGCGCCTGAAAGGGCTGGTGGTGGACCTGGTGATCTGGTATGAAGAGCAGTCGGGCTACCGCCAGCTGCTGCACGACCAGATCATGGGCCTGATCGCCTCGGGCATCGATGCGCAGGCGATCGACCGCCCGGGCGGCATCTTCGTGCGCCTGGCCGAACAGATCGCAAATGAAGACCGCATCTTGCTGCAATCGGTGGCGCGCGCCATCATCAGCGACCTGCGCGGCACCCTGGCCGAGCAGGTCAAGCGTCCGCCGAGTCCCGTGCTGCGCATGCCGCCGCTGTTGCAGGACCCGGCCCGCGACCACGGCGGCGTGCCGCACCGGGCGCCAAGGCGCGAGCTGATCCTGGAAAATGGCCTGGGCGGTTTCACGCCCGACGGGCGAGAGTATGTGATCACCACGGGAGAGAATAAACAGACGCCGGCGCCCTGGTCGAACGTGCTCGCCAATCCGCAATTCGGCACGGTGGTGTCCGAAGCCGGCCAGGCGTATACGTGGAGCGAAAATGCGCATGAATTTCGCCTCACGCCATGGCAGAACGACCCCGTCTCCGACCTGTCCGGCGAAGCGTTTTACGTGCGCGATGAGCAGAGTGGCAAGTTTTGGTCGCCCTCGTCCCTGCCGGCGCGGGGCAGCGGCGACTACGTGACGCGCCACGGTTTCGGCTACAGCGTGTTTGAGCACAGCGAAGGTGGCATCGCTACCGAATTGTGCACCTATGTGGCGCTCGATGCGGCCATCAAATACTCGGTGATCAAAGTACGCAACGACAGCGGCGTGCCGCGCCGCCTGTCCGTTACGGGCTATGTGGAATGGGTGATGGCCGACCTGCGCGCCAAGTCCGGCATGCACGTGGCCACCGAAGTCGACACGATCAGCGGCGCCCTGTTTGCGCGCAATAACTACAACACGGAGTTTTCGGGCCGGGTCGGCTTTTTCAATACGGACGCCAGCATCCGTTCCATCACTTGTGACCGCAATGAATTCATCGGCCGCAACGGCAGTCTGGCGCAGCCAGCCGCCTTGCGCCGTGTACGCCTGTCCGGCAAGGCGGGCACGGGATTGGATCCGTGCGCGGCGATCCAGGTGCCATTTGAACTGCAGCCGGGGCAGGAGCGCGAAATCGTCTTTCTGCTCGGCGTGGGCGGGCGCCGCAATGCGGATGCCAGCACCATGGTGCAGCGCCATGCGGGCAAGGAAGAGGCTCGCATGGCGCTCGACGCCGTGCGGGCGCACTGGGAAAGCACCCTGGGGGCCGTGCGCATCGAGACGCCCGATCCATCGCTCGATGTGATCGCCAATGGCTGGCTGATGTACCAGACCATCGCCTGCCGGTTGTGGGCACGCAGCGGCTATTACCAGTCGGGTGGCGCCTACGGTTTCCGCGACCAGCTGCAAGATGCGATGGCCATGATCCACACGGCGCCGCAGCTGCTGCGCAAGCACTTGCTGCTGTGCGCGGCGCACCAGTTTGTCGAGGGCGACGTGCAGCACTGGTGGCATCCGCCGTCGGACCGGGGCGTGCGCACACACTGTTCCGACGACTATCTGTGGCTGCCGCTGGCTGCCTGCCGCTACGTGATCGCCACGGGCGACGTCAACGTGCTGTCGGAAGTGGCGCCCTTCATCGAGGGGCGCGCCGTCAAGCCGGAAGAGGATTCGTATTACGACTTGCCCGTGCGCTCGGGCGAGTCGGCGGACCTGTACGAACACTGCGTGCGCGCCATCCGCCACGGCTTGCGTCTGGGCGTGCACGGCTTGCCGCTGATCGGCTCCTGCGACTGGAATGACGGCATGGACAAGGTGGGCGAACATGGCAAGGGCGAGAGCGTGTGGCTGGCCTTCTTCCTGTACGAAGTGCTGCAGCGTTTCGCCGAAGTGGCCGTGCTGCGCGGCGATGCGCCGTTTGCCCAGTTCTGTCGCGATGAAGCCGTGAAGCTGGCGGCCAGCGTCGAGGAACATGCGTGGGATGGCGAATGGTACCGGCGCGCCTATTTCGACGACGGCACGCCACTCGGCTCGCACACGAACGAGGAATGCCAGATCGATTCGATTTCGCAGAGCTGGGGTGTACTGTCGGGCGCGGCCGACAGGGAACGGGTCGCCGGCGCCATGCGCCAGGTCGATGCACGCCTGGTGCGCCGCGATTCGGGTGTGATCCAGCTGCTCGATCCGCCGTTCGATAAATCCAGCCTGAATCCCGGCTATATTCGCGGCTATGTGCCGGGCGTGCGCGAGAACGGCGGCCAATACACGCATGCGGCCATCTGGACGGCAATGGCGTTTGCCCGCCTGGGCGACGGCGACAAGGCGTGGGAACTGCTGCGCATGATCAATCCCGTGCGCCACGGCGTTGACGCGCAGGCGGTGCAGCGCTACAAGGTCGAGCCCTACGTGGTGACGGCCGACGTGTATGCCGTGGCACCCCACGTGGGACGGGGCGGCTGGAGCTGGTACACGGGATCGTCGGGCTGGCTGTACCGGCTGATCGTCGAATCTCTGCTCGGTTTGACGCGCGAAGCGGACGTGCTGCGCGTGGCGCCGGCCATGCCGGCCGAGTGGGACAGCTTCAAGTTGCATTACCGCTTCGGCGCCAGCAGCTATGCCATCACGGTGGAGCAGGCGCAGGGACGGCCTGCGGGATTGTCGCTCGATGGCGTGGCGCAGGGGGGCAACAGCATCGCCCTGCGCGACGAGGGCCGCGAGTACGCGGTGCTACTGCTGGTTTAATCTTGCCGCCGTACCTGCCACGTATCGTATTCGGGCCGGCGCCTGCCAAGCAGCAGGATCAGCCCGGTGCCCAGCAACAGCAGGTCGCGCGTGCGTACTGCGGGCTCGGATTGCGTTGCTGACTGAGGGGGCGTAGGTGCCGCCGTGGCAGCGGGCAACTGGCTTGCGCAGGCGGCCATGCACAGCGCCGCCATTTTTCCATTCAAATGCATAGAATCCTCAAGAAAGCGCGGTGACCACCAGGTGGTGCCGCGCCAGTGTTCATGTCGGTGATATTGTAATTATAGACATGAACATTGTAAATGGGAAATTATTTAGGGCTGAGTCAAAACCCCAGGGCCGCGCCCGCGCCCAGCAGGGTGGCCACGCCCAGCACGGCAAAGACCAGCGCCGCGATGCCGTGCACGAGGCGCAGCGGGACGCGGTTGGCGATCCTGTCGCCCAGGTAGACGGCCGGCACGTTGGCCAGCATCATGCCGAAGGTGGTGCCCAGCACGACGGAAACAATGTCGTGGTAGCGCGCCGCCAACGCCACCGTGGCGACCTGCGTCTTGTCACCCATTTCCGCCATGAAGAAGGCGATCAGGGTGGTCAGGAAGACGCCATACTTGGTCAATTTGGTTTCGTCTTCATCGAGCTTGTCGGGGATCAGGGTCCAGGCGGCCATGGCCAAAAAGGAGACGCCCAGCACCCAGCGCAGCACGTCGGGCCCCAGCATGCTGGTGATCCAGGCGCCGACGGCGGCGGCGAACGCGTGATTGGCGATGGTGGCGACGAAAATCGCCAGCACGATGGGCAAGGGCTTGCGGAATTTGGCGGCCAGCAAAAAGGCCAGGAGTTGGGTTTTGTCGCCGATTTCAGCGAGACCGACGATGCCGGTGGAGATGAGGAATGCTTCCATGAGATTGCAAGAGGTACGCGGGCCGGACGAATTAACCAATGATCCGCGGACGACTCCGGCCCATGCGGCCGCCCTGGATCAATGGTCTCGTCAAGTTTTACAACCACCTGCACCATGGCCTGCGGGCCAGTTATGTTGATACAGGTTCCCGCGGCAGGACCGCAAGACGACTACTCCCCAATGTTCGAGGCGCATCATACGCCAATGCCCGCGCCGGCGCCAGTGCCGGCGCGGGATGCTGCGGTCTGGTGTGTGGGACTTCGACAACAATGATCGATTTGCAAACAGACTCGACTTAGAATGCAGTCTGTCCACGACTCCCAGATGGAATGCGCCATGCCGGTCCTTGCCCGCTTGCTTGCCTTGTGTTTGACCTTGTTTGCTCCCTTGTCCGGCCTGTGCGCCGCGGCGCCCTTCGACGACAAGTTCCGCCAGCTCGAAGAATTGCTGCCCACGCCGAATGCTTACCGCACGGCGTCCGGCGCGCCAGGCCACGCCTACTGGCAGCAGCGCGCCGATTACGTGATCCGCGCCACACTCGATGAGGCACGGCGTGCCATCACGGCCAGCGAGCAGATCATCTATCACAACCGCTCGCCCGACAGCCTCGCGTATCTGTGGCTGCAACTGGACCAGAATGGCTTGCGCCAGGATGCCGACCAGCGCCGCGTATTGAGCGCGCCCTCGCGCCAGGCCTGGCTAAGTGGCAGCGAAGAGGAGGCGCTGAAATTCGAGGACTTGCGCGCCATCCATGCGGGCCGCGAATTTGACGGCGGCTTCAAGCTCACCGCCGTGAAAGGGGCCAGTGGCAAGCCGCTGCCGTATGTGGTCAACCAGACCATGCTGCGTATCGATTTGCCGGTGGTGCTGGCGCCCGGCCAGAGCATCACGTTCAACATCGACTGGTCGTATCAGATCAATGACCAGAAGGTGCTGGTCGAACGCTCCGGCTATGAATATTTTGAAGACGACAAGAACGCTATTTTCCAGATCGCGCAGTGGTTTCCGCGCATGGCCGCGTATTACGACGCCGTCGGCTGGCAGCACAAGCAATTCCTCGGCTCCGGTGAATTCACGCTGGAGTTTGGCGACTACGAGCTGTATCTGACGGTGCCGGGCGACCACGTGGTGGCTGCCACGGGCGAGCTGCAAAATCCAGCCGCCGTGTTGAGCGCGGCGCAGCGCGAGCGCCTGGCGCGGGCGAAAAACAGCGATACGCCGCTGCTGGTGATCACGCCGGAAGAGGCGCTGACGGCGGAAAAGGGCAAAGCCACGGGCATGAAAACCTGGCACTTCAAGGCGGCCAATGTACGTGACGCGGCGTGGGCCTCGAGCCGCAAGTTCATCTGGGATGCGCAAGGTTTGAATAGCGGCGGCAAGCGCGTGATGGCCATGTCGTACTATCCGAACGAAGGCAACCCCTTGTGGCAGCAGTACAGCACGCGCGCCGTCGTGCACGCGATCGAGCAGTACAACAAGTACAGTTTCGACTACCCGTATCCGAACGCGATCTCCGTCAACGGCGCCGTGGGCGGTATGGAGTATCCGATGATCTCGTTCAATGGCGGGCGCCCCGTGAAGGACAAGAAGACGGGGGAACGCACGTATTCGAAGACGACCAAGTATGACCTGATCGGCGTGATCATCCACGAAGTGGGCCATAATTATTTTCCCATGATCGTCAACTCGGACGAGCGCCAGTGGACGTGGATGGACGAGGGCCTCAATTCCTTCCTGCAGTACCTGGCCGAGCAGGCGTGGGAAGAGCATTTTCCGTCCTGGAATGGCGAGCCGCGCAAGATCGTCGACTACATGCGCAGCCAGAACCAGGTACCCATCATGACCAATTCCGAGTCCTTGCTGCAGTTCACGGCGAACGCCTACGACAAGCCTGCCACGGCGCTCAACATCCTGCGCGAAACCATCCTCGGGCGGGAACTGTTCGACTTCGCCTTCAAGCAGTACGCCTTGCGCTGGAAGTTCAAGCGCCCGACGCCCGCCGACTTTTTCCGCACCATGGAAGACGCTTCCGGCACCGACCTGGACTGGTTCTGGCGCGGCTGGTTCTATACCACCGATGCGGTCGACATCAGCATCGACGGCATCAGCGAATATGGCGTGAGCACGAAGAATCCGGAAGTCGAGAAAGCGTGGAAGAAGGCGCAGAAGGCGGCGCAGCCGATATCGATCTCGGACCAGCGCAACAAGGCGCTGCCGAAGAAGGTCGACCTCGATCCCGCGCTGAAGGATTTCTACAACCAGCACGATGACTTCACGGTCACCAACAAGGACCGCAACAGCTATGCGGAGGAGCAGGAAACGCTGGAACCGTGGGAGAGAAAGCTGCTGGAACAGCACAACATGGGCAAGCATCTGTACCTGGTCGATTTTTCGAATCTCGGTGGGCTGGTGATGCCGCTGATCCTGGAAATCGAATTGAAAAGCGGCAAGAAGATCGTCGAGCGCGTACCGGCCGAAGTATGGCGCTATGCGCCGCACAAGATCAGCAAGGTGATCGTCACGGACGAGCCGATGGTGGGGCTGGTGCAGGATCCGTACTGGGAGACGGCCGACATCGACATCGGCAACAACGCCTGGCCGAGAAAAATCACGCCATCGCGCCTGGAGCTGTTCAAGCAGGACCGCGACAAGAACAACCTGATGAAGGATTTTAATGTGCCGCTGAAGGTACCCGAGGCCAAGGCCGAAGCCAGGCCGGAAGAAAAATAGGGATACAGCGCCGGCCAGTCCGGCGCTTTTTCTGCCAGGTCTGCGCCGGAAGTGCTATTCTGCGCGACGCCCCGGCGCACACGGACCGGGGCTTTCGCAAATCATTCAAAAGACGACCATGCAAACTTTGACCTTCCTGCGCGCGCTGGGCTGTGCGCTACTTTGCCAGGTGACCCTGGCCGCGCACGCCGATCCCCTCAGCTACGCGCGCTACGACCAGGTGCGCACGCGCGACCTGCAGCTGGACCTGAAAGCCGACTTCAAGCAAAAGACGCTCTCCGGTTATGCCGAGCTGTCCTTGAACTGGATCGATCCGGCGGCGCGCACCCTGGTGCTCGATACGCGCGACCTGTCGATCGCGAAGGTGCAGGTACAGGACAAGCGCGGCGCGTGGCAGATGGCGCCGTACCAGCTGGACAAGGCCGACCCGGAAATGGGCCAGGCGCTGCGCATCACCACCACGGGCCAGCCGGGCAAGGTGCGCGTCTACTATCACACGGCGCCGAACGCCATCGCGCTGCAGTGGCTCACGCCGCAGCAGACCATGTCGGGCAAGCTGCCCTTCATGTTCAGCCAGTCGCAAAGCATCAATGCCCGTTCGTGGGTGCCGTCGCAGGATACGCCGGCCGTGCGTTTTACCTATAGCGCGCGCATCGATGCGCCAGCGGGCATGCGCGTCGTGATGAGCGCCGAGAATGAAGAAAAGGCGACGGGCAAGGGCGGCTGGAAATTCAGGATGCCGCAGCCGATTCCTTCGTACCTGCTGGCCATCGCCATCGGCGAACTGGAAGTGCGTAAACTCGGTCCCCGTTCCGCCGTATATGCCGAGCCGCCGCGCATCAAGGCGGCCGAGTACGAGCTGGCCGACACGGAAAAGATGATCCAGGCGGCCGAAGCGCTGTATGGCCCATATGGCTGGGGACGCTATGACATGATCGTGCTGCCGCCATCGTTCCCCTACGGCGGCATGGAAAACCCGCGCCTGACCTTCCTCACACCGACCATGATCGCGGGCGACCGCAGCCTGGTCGACCTGATCGCGCATGAACTGGCCCACTCGTGGTCGGGCAACCTGGTCACCAACGCGTCGTGGAAGCACATGTGGCTCAACGAAGGCTTTACCACCTACGTCACCACGCGCATCGTCGAACAGCTGTATGGCAGCGAAGTGGCGCAGATGGGCGTGCAGGTCGACCAGGAAGAACTGGCCGCCTCGATCCGCGAATTACCGGCGGCGAAAACGGCGCTGATCACGCGCGACGCGGACGCCAATCCGGCGGAAACGTACACGGACGATGGCATCATCTACCCGAAAGGCGCCTGGTTCCTGGCCACCATGGAGCGCCGTGCCGGTCGCGCCGTATTCGATCCCTTCCTGCGCGGCTGGTTCGACCAGCATGCGTTCCAGAGCGTGACGACGGAGCAGTTCGTCGCCTACCTGCGCAAGAACCTGCTGGCGCAGCATCCGGACGTGATGCCGGAAGCGGAACTCGATGAATGGCTGTATGGCACGGGCGTGCCGGCCAGCGCGCAGCGCGTCGTCTCACCGCGCCTGGTGCTGCTCGACCAGCATCGCGACGCCTGGCTCAAGGGGGAGCTGGCGACGAAGGACCTGGGCATGGACAAGTGGATCGCCATCGAATCGATGCACTTCCTGAACGACATCAACAACAAGGCCAGCGCGGCGCAAATGCGCGAACTGGACCAGGTCTACGGCGTGGGCAAGAGCGGCAACAATGAAGTGGCTTACCGCTTCTACCTGGCCTCCGTGAACGCCGGCTACGACGTGCGGCAGCCCTTGCAGGCATTCCTCATGAGCGTGGGCCGCCAGAAGTTCGTCGTGCCCCTGTACAGTGCTTTGATGAATACGCCGCAAGGCCATGCCTGGGCCAAGGACGTGTATGCGCAGGCGCGCGAACGCTACCACCCGGTGACGCAGGAAAGCGTCGATAAATTGATGGCCGCGCAAGCGCATTGAACCTTCTTTGGATATCCTGATCATGCATACCATGAACCGTCTCGCCGCCGCCATCGTGCTGGCGTTTTCCAGCATCGCCGTGCCGGCGCTGGCCTTTGACGCCGCCCCCGTCGTTGCCGCTGCACCGGCGCCCGCGCCTGCCTTCGATCTTGAGCGCGACGTCGCCACCGCCCTGAAGGTGTTCGACGTGCCCGGCATGGCGATCGCCATCGTCAAGGATGGCAAGGTCATCATCGCCAGGGGCTTTGGCGTCCGCAAGCTGGGTGAACCGGCCGCCGTCGACGCGCAGACCCTGTTCGAAGTGGCATCGAACTCGAAGGGCTTCACGGCCGCCGCACTGGCCATGCTGGTCGACGAGGGCAAGCTGGCCTGGGACGATCCCGTCACCAAGCATCTGCCCGGCTTCCAGATGCACGATTCCTACGTGACGGGTGCCATGACCATCCGCGATTTGCTGACGCACCGCAGCGGCCTGGGACTGGGCGCGGGCGACTTGCTGTGGTGGCCGACCACCACGTTCAGCACCGACGAGATCATCGAGAAGCTGCGCTACATCCGCCCGGCCACGAGTTTTCGCAACAGCTATGCCTACGATAACCTGCTGTATATCGTGGCCGGCAAGATCATCGCCGACAAGGCGGGAAAAAGCTGGGGCGAGGCCATGCATGAACGCATCCTGGCGCCGCTGGGCATGACGGGCACCACCACCAGCCTGCTTGAAAACGCGGGCAATCCCGACGTCGCCAGTGCGCACAGCAAGATCGACGGCAAGATCGCCGCCGTCAAGTCCATGCCCGTGCCGAACGCCGTGGGCGCCGTCGGCATCAACACGAATGCGGAAGATATCGCCAAGTGGATGATGGTGCTGCTCGACGGTGGCAAGATCGCCGGCGTGAAGGACAGGGACGGCAAGGATGCGCGCCTGTTCAGCGAAAAGCAGGGCCGCGAAATGTGGACGGCGCAAACGCCGATTAAGATTTCCGAGCCGAAGCCGGCGCTGGCCGCGACGAAACCGAATTTCAGCGCATATGGCCTGGGCTTCCAGCTGCGCGACTACAAGGGCATGAAAGTGGCCATGCACGGCGGCGCGCTGCAGGGATTTTATTCGCGCGTGGTGATGGTGCCGGAAGCAAAGCTGGGCGTGGCCATTCTGACCAATGCGGAAAACGGCGGTTCCATGACGGCGCTGCAATGGCGCATCCTCGACCATTACCTGCAGGCGGCGCCATCGGACTGGCTCGCGCTGGTGGCCAAGGTGGAGCAGGACCAGCATGCGGAGGAAGTCAAGAAGCAGGGCAAGGCGTCGAGCGCGCGCGCAGCCAAATCGCAGCCGTCGCTGCCGCTGGCGGCGTACGACGGCGAGTACGAGGATGCCTGGTATGGCAAGGTCGTGATCAAGCCCGAGGGCAAGAAGCACATCCTCAGTTTTACGCGCACGCCGGACCTGACGGGCGAGCTGGAACACTGGCAGCACGACACCTTCATCGTGCGCTGGAAAGAGCGCAATTTCAACGCTGATGCGTACGTGACGTTCTCGCTCAATCCCGATGGCAGTATCGACCGCGTGAAGATGGCGCCCGTGTCGGCCGAGACGGATTTCAGCTATGACTTCCAGGACTTGAGTCTGGTGCCGGTGAAGGCGAAGGAAGGCAAGAAGTAAAAGCAGAAGGCCACCGCGAGGTGGCCTTTTTTACGCTATGGCTTGACGAATTTCAGGGTCATGCGGTCGCTCTCGCCGATGGCCGTGTACTTGGCGCGCTCCACCTCCTTGTTGGCGTAGGTGGGAGGCAGCGCCCAGACGCCGCCCTCATGGTCCGCCGTGTCCTTGGGATTGGCGTTGATTTCCGACTTGGCTGCCAGTTTGAAACCGGCGTTTTCCGCCAGCTTGATCACATACGCTTCGTGTATGTAGCCGCTGCTGGCCGTGGCATCCTGCGTCTTGTTCGCAGGCAGGCGGTGCTCGATGACGCCGAACACGCCGCCCGGTTTCAGGCTGTCATACACTTCCTTGAACAGGGTTTTCATGCCCTCGTCGCCGATGGGTATCCAGTTGTGGATATTGCGAAAGGTGAGCACCATGTCGGCCTTGCCCTTGGGCGCGATGCGGTAGGTGGTTGGGGGCGCGAAGGCGCCGAGTTCCACCTTGCCGAAAGCGGCCGGGTTGGCGTCGAGTTTTTGCTGGAAGCGCGCCGCACCACGGCGTGCGCCTTCGCTGCTTGACTGCGGGTCGTTGCCGGCGGCGATCAGCTTGCCGTGGTCGCGCAGGTAGGGCGCCAGAATTTCCGTGTACCAGCCGCCGCCAGGCGCCAGCTCCACCACCGTCATGTTCGGCTTGATGCCGAAAAACGTCAGCGTTTCATACGGGTGGCGGGCGCTGTCACGCAGCGCGTTGGCCGGCGTGCGCGCACTGCCGGCGATGGCGGCCTTCAGTGCCGCGTCGCCCGCATTGGCGGCCAGTGCCACGCCGCTGCCGCCACAGGCCAGCATGGCCGTCAGGGCCGCGGCCAGGGATACTCGCTTCATCATCATATGCTCCATGCGTGATTGGATCGGTTGGTCAATTGGTGGCGATCGCCATCAACGCCGATCATCGGGCAAGCACGCTGGCCGGTCAAGCGGATTCCGTACCCCATGCGGCGGCATACGCGGGCATGTCGCTGGTGTTGAGCGCATCGGCGATGGCCGCGCCACGGCCGTGCGTAAAGGGCAGTTCGCCCGTCCAGACGGCGTGCGCCATGTCGCCCGCATCGTCGAGCGGGCCGCCCTTGCGCTGCTTGACGGCGCATTCGTCAAGCGCGATGCGCAGCACGGTGGTGGCCGCGTATTCCTTGGCGCTGCCGCCACGCACGTGCGCCAGGCGTCCCGGCGCCAGCTTGTCCATCAGCGCGTCCATGGCCGCATGCTGCTGGCCGATGTCGCTGACTTTTTCAAACTGCCCGTACACCATCGCCGAACGGTAGTTCATGGTGTGATTGAAGGCGGAGCGCGCCAGTACCAGGCCATCGAGATGGGTCACCGTCACGCAGACGTCCGTATCGCGCAGCAGCTGCTTGAGCATGCGGCTGCCGTTCGAGCTGTGGATGTACAGGTGGCCATCGATGCGCCAGCAGGCGGTCGGGATGCAATGGTTTCCTTGCTCGTCCTGGAAGGCGATATGGCACAGGTAGGCGGCGTCGAGGACGGCGTACAGGGTGGCTTGTTCGTAGCTGGCCAGTTCGGCGACGCGGCGCACGCGGGTACGGGGGCTGGGGGGCAGGGCGGTAGCGGTCATCGTGGAAGTCCCGTTGGTTGAAGAAGCAGGCCGCACTATAATCGGCATCTGGCTCTGAAAAAAGATCCAGAACCGAAAAATAATTTAGAGCCATGCTTGAAGGATGTATATGGATTTTGCTTTGCTGCTCAGTGCATTCGAGCGCGCGCACCGCGAGCTGGGCTGGCCGCGCCAGCGCCTGCTGCATGAGTGCTTGCGCGCGGCGATCCGCGGCGGGCAGCTGGCGCCCGGCACGCGGCTGGCCGCCACGCGCGTGCTGGCGGCTGAACTGGGGCTGGCGCGCAATACCGTGCTGTACGCCTACGAGCAATTGGCCAGCGAAGGGTTTGTCTTGCCGGACCGGCGCGGCACCGTTGTCGCTGGCAGCGCCGGCATGCCGGAAGCTGTGCCGGTGGCCGGGAGCAAGGACGGCTTGTCGCGCCGCGCGCAGCATTTGCGCGGCGTGGCGGGACAGGATGTGAATGCATCGGTAGTGTTTCCCGCCGACGCCATGGGCGCGTTTGCGCCTGGCGTGCCGGCGCTCGATGCGTTTCCACTGGCGCAGTGGCGGCGCATGCTGGACCGCGCGTGGCGCGCGCTGACGCCGCGCCAGCTCAATTACGGCGACCCGGCCGGCGAGCCGCAACTGCGCATGGCCATCGCCGAGCATTTGCGCGCCGCGCGCGGCGTCGTCTGCGATGCGGGTCAGGTGTTCATCACGGATGGCACGCAAAGCAGCCTCGATGTCTGCCTGCGCGCCTTTGCCGACCAGGGCGACACCTTGTGGATCGAGCATCCCGGCTATGGCGGCGCGCTGGCGGCGGGCCGTGGCGCCGGCTTGCAGGTGGCCGGTATCGCGGTCGACATGGATGGCATCGCGCCCACGGATGACGACTGGCGCGATACGCCGCCGCGCCTGATCTACACGACGCCGTCACACCAGTATCCGACGGGCAGCGTGCTCAGTCCCGCGCGCCGCATGGCGCTGCTCGAACGCGCGCGCGCCGTCGGCGCCCTGATCATCGAAGACGATTACGACAGCGAATTTCGCCACGGCGGCCCGCCACTGGCCGCGATGCAGGGACTGGTGGCCGACGCGCCCGTTGTGTACCTGGGGACCTTCAGCAAGACCATGTTTCCCGCCTTGCGCATCGCCTTTATCGTCGTGCCGGCCGCGCTGGCCGGGGCCTTCGCGCAGATGCAGGCGCAGGGTGCCGCGCGGGGGAGGGTGGCGGAACAGCTGGCGCTGGCCGAGTTCCTGCGCAGCGGCCTGTTTGCGCGCCACGTGCGGCGCATGCGCCGGCTGTATCGCCAGCGCCGCGACGCCTTGAGCGAGGCGCTGCAGCGCCATGCGTGCGCGGGCGCGTCCATCCATGGCGGCACGGCCGGCATGCACCTGGCGCTGCGTTTTCACGATCGCGCATGGGATGACCTGGCGCTGAGCCGCAGCGCCGCGCTGGACGGCATCGTGGCGCTGGCCCTGTCCGCGCATGGCACGGGAGATGCGGGGTGCTGGAACGGTTTCCTGCTCGGTTATGCCCAGGTGCCGGCCGAGAGCATGGATGGCCTGGCGCGCCGCCTGGGCGGGCTGCTGCGGGCGTGATGCAGCTAGCTTATTGCTGGTCCTGCATCCACTGCTTCAAGCCGTTGACCCAGTTCTTGGCAGGCAGGTTGAACTGCTTCCTGATGGTGGCGGCGCGTTCGTATAAATCGCTGAAGTCGAGCGACGGCGATTTTTTGAAGGCCAGCACGACGATGTTTTCATCTTCCATTTCCGGCACCCAGACGACGGCGTCGAAAACCAGTTCCATCGCCTGCAAATTCTTGTCGTAGTTGGGGAAGTCGCCGAAGACATTCGTGCACATGATGCCGTCGTCCGTCAGGCAGTCGAAGCAAGCCTGGTAGAACTCGGGCGTGTCGAGCACGGGGCCGCGCGCGTCTTCGTCGTACAGATCCACTTGCAGCGCATCGACGGTGCCGTGGTTGGCCGGATCGAGCACGAAGTCGAGCGCATTCATTTCGCGCACGTCGAGGCGCGCGTCGTTCGGCGGCAGCGCGAACTGGGCGCCGCAGATGGCGATCACGTTCGGGTTGAGTTCGATGGCCGTGACCGTGGCGTCGGGGAAGCGGCGGTAGCTGAATTTGGTCAGCGCGGCGCTGCCCAGGCCCAGCTGCACGATGCGTTTGGGCTGCGTCTTGAACAGCATCCACATCATCATCATCTGTACGTATTCGAGCTCGATGGCGTCGGGCTTGTCCAGGCGCATGGCGCCCTGCACCCACTTGGTCCCCAGGTGCAGGTAGCGGATGCCGCGGTGTTCGGTGGTGGTGGCAGGCGGGTGGCCCGGGTGGCTGAAAGCGGTATGGCTGGTGGAGGTAAAGTCGGTCGTCATGGCGCCAGTTTAGCAGCCGGCTGAAAAAAAGACGCCGCGGCGTCTTTTGGGTGGGGAGCTCAAGATTGCTTGCGGCGTCGTGCCAGGAAGCCCAGTACGCCCAGGCCGGCCAGCAGCATGCCATAGGTTTCTGGTTCAGGAACGGGGGCCAGGTTCAGGTTGAAGGTGCCGCCATAGCTGCCGCCATTGCTGTTGCCCATCACGGTGAGGACCATCGGGCCGTTGAACAGCAGGTTGGTTGGCGCTAGCACCTCGCCTTGGGCATAGCCGAAGACGGTGGGTCCGCCAAAGCCCGTCAGGGCGATGCCGTTCAGGTTGGCACTGCTGAAGTTGATGGACGAAGCATCGCTGCCCGTGACCGACAGGTTGGCCAGGAAGGCTTGCGCGGTCGAACCGAAAGTGGCGTCGGGCGTGAAGGTGAAGGTGTCGGTAAAGTCGCCGAGCGGACTGGGCGTGGCGTTGAAACCGCCCGTCCACAGGTTGCCGGTGGTGTTGGTCAGGTCCACGTTGTACGCTGTTGCCTGCGCTACGCCGATGGAAGCCGCGCTCAAGAGTGCTACTGCGATGAGTGATTTCAGTTTCATTTTTATCCCCGCGAAAAAACGATTAATGTTTCAAAAAAACCGTACCGCTCAGATAAATTATCGCCAGGACATTTCATTGTCAATGAGCTATTTTTATATCATTATGCAAACTTAAATAGCTTATTTCTAACACACGGGCATGGCGCTTGCGATGTTGCAATATTAAAAACTATAATTATCAATATAATACAGAAAAATAATCGCGCAGTATGTGATGGAAAAATCGTTGCGCCAGTAACTAATTTCTGTCCAGCAAGGGAAGAATCAGGGTTACCGCCAGGCCGCCGTCCTCTCGGTTGGCCAGCGTGATGCGCCCGCCATGGGCTTCGGCGATTTCGCGCGCCAGCGCCAGGCCAAGTCCCGTGCCGCTGCGCTTGGTGGAATAAAACGGCACCAGCGCGTTTTCCAGCACGGCGCCGCTCATGCCCGGGCCGCGGTCGCGCACTTCGATGCGCAGTTGCCCTTGCGCCTGGCTGACGTGCAGGCCGATGTGCTCTTCCCGCGAGCCCGATTCCAGCGCATTCTTGAGCAGGTTCAGCAGTGCCTGCTGCATTTGCGCCGCATCGAACACGGCCGCCTGCACGGGCGGCGGGCAGTCGAGCCTGAAGGGTGCTTGCGAGGCCAGGCCATCGAGGAAAGGCTGCCACTCGTATGGCGCCAGGCGCGGCGCGGGCAGCTTGGCAAAGCGCGCATAGCCGAGGATGAAGGTTTCCAGGTGGCGCGTGCGCTCTTCGATGGTGGCGAGGATTTGCGGCAGGCGTTCCGTCTGGCCGCGGCGTACCAGCTCGGCACCGGAATGGGCCAGCGAGGCCAGCGGTGCCAGCGAGTTGTTGAGTTCATGGCTGATGACGCGGATGACTTTTTTCCAGGTCTGCACTTCCTGGCGGCGCAGTTCCAGGGTCAGCTGGCGCAACAGCAGCAGTTCGTGCTTGCGCCCGTTCAGGCTGAAACTGCGCCGCGCCAGGTGATACACCTCCTCCTGTTCCCCCTCGCCGCTGGTAAACAGGCCGTCGTTGCGGCGCGCGAGCGCTTCGGCCAGGGCCGGTGCCGCCTGCTGCACGATGTCGGCCAGGTGATGCCCTTCGAGCCGGCGGCCATGGTGCAGCAGCTGCCGCGCGGCCAGGTTGGCGTAGACGATGGCGCTGCCCTCGGCCACCAGCAGCATGGCCACCGGCGTGTTTTGCACCATGGTGTCGAGCAGCAGTTCGCGCTGCACCAGGTCCAGGCGCTGCTTGCGCAGCACGTCGCCGAGCGCATTGTGGGCCGCCACCAGATCGGCCAGTTCATCGTTCTGCGGCCAGCGCAAGCTGAAGCCGAAGTCGCCGTCCTGGTAGCTGGCGACCGTGCCGCTCAAGGCGCGAAACAGCGACAACATCGCCTGCAGCTGGGCGCGAATGGTAATGACGGCCACCGGCAGCACGCACAGCAGGGTACCCGCCAGTACCAGCAGCGGCTGGCCGGGTAAAAAATGCGCGAGCAGCAGGGCGATGACGATGCCCAGCACCAGCAAGGTAGCGATCAGCGCCGTCCAGCGCGTGAGCAGGGAGAGGCGCATGGGACGGTAGGCCATCAGCCACGCGCGATGCCCAGGCGTTCCATGCGCCGGTACAGCGCCTGGCGCGACAGCCCCAGTTCCTGTGCCGCCTGCGCCACCACGCCGTGTGCGCGCGCGAGTGCCGCGGTGACGCTGTCGCGGTCCGGCTCCGTCGCGGCGGCATCCTGCGGCGCGCGCAGCGATGGCCCACCTGCCAGCGGCAAGCCCGTTTCCTGTGCACTGATCACCGGACCGGCCGTCAGCAGGCTGGCGCGCTGCATGACGTTTTTCAGTTCGCGCACATTGCCCGGCCAGCCGTGCGCCAGCAGGGTAGCCTCGGCCTGGGCATCCAGGGTTTTTTCACTGTCCAGGAAATGCCGTGCCAGCACCAGGATGTCAAGCGGGCGCTGGGCCAGCGGCGGCAGGCGCAGTTCGATCACGTTGAGGCGGTAGAACAGGTCTTCGCGAAACGTACCGGCCTTGATCATCGCCGGCAGGTCAGCGTTGCTGGCGCTGATGACGCGTACTTTCACTTGCCGTTCGCGGTTCGAGCCGAGGCGCTCGAAGCGCCCCGTTTCCAGCACGCGCAGCAGTTTCATTTGCCCGGCCAGCGGCAGGTTGCCGATCTCGTCGAGGAACAAGGTGCCGCCGTCGGCCGCGTCGAACTTGCCGTCGCGCGCGCGCGTGATGCCCGTGTAGGCGCCGGCCTCCGCGCCGAACAGTTCCGCCTCGATCAGCTCGACCGGCACGGCGCCGCAATTGAGCACAACGAAGGGACCGCCGGCGACCTGGGAATTGGCTTGCACGATGGCGGCGATGCGTTCCTTGCCGCTGCCGTTCGGCCCCGAAATGAGCACCGGCACGTCGGCGCGCGCCACCTGGCAGGCCAGGTGCACGACTCTTTCCGTGGCCGGGTCTTGCCACACCATGCCGCGCAGGTCGAAGTCGTGCTCCAGCGCGTGGCGCTGGCGCTGCTCGGCCACCACGCGCTGGCGCAGCGAACGGTTGGCCTGCCCCAGTTCCAGCAGGTTCTGCACGCTGGCGATCAGGCGCCGGTCATCCCACGGCTTGGCCAGGTAGTCGGCCGCGCCGGACTTGATCAGGTCGACGGCCGCATCAAGCTGGGTCCAGGCCGTCAACAGGATCACGGGCAGGTCCGGATGGCGCGCGCGGATGGCGTGGAACAGCGCGCTGCCTTCCTCGCCCGAGGTGGTGTCGGCCGTGAAGTTCATGTCCTGTACCACCAGGTCGATGGCGTGGCGTTCGAGCAGCTGCAGGCCTTCCTCGGGCGAGGCGGCGCGCACGGCGTCGATCTCGTGCAGGGAGAACAGCACGTCCAGCGCGATGGCCACGGCGGCATTGTCGTCAATAATCAGTACGGTAGGCATGCGCGCAGCATATCACTCAGGTGCCGGCTCAGGTACTGCGGGTGGCAGTGGCCGGCGAAATACTGGCCGCGCGCCATGCCGGGCCGTACACCGCGCCCACGCCCAGCAGCCAGAACACCAGCGCGCCGGCCAGCAGATAGCCGGGCGGCAGGCGCGCCATTTCCAGCTGGCTCACCAGCAGCTGGTTCAAACCCAATGCCAGCAGCACGCCGCATGCCACGCCGACGCTGGTGATCATGAAATTCTCGGTGAGGAAATAGCGCAGGATGTCGATACGGCGGGCACCCAGCGCGCGCCGTACGCCGATCTGCTTCCTGCGCTGCGTCACCCACAGGCTGGCGATGCCGACGATTCCGCTGGCCGTCACCAGCAGCAGCAGGGTCGACACGGCGATCAGCATCCATGACAGGCCGCGGTCGGCCCGGTAGCGTGACGTGCGGTGCTTTTCCAAGGTATCGGTGCGTACCAGCAGGCGGTCGCTGGTGGAGGTGCGGATGGCTTGCTCGGCCTCCTTCATCAGGCGGTCGCGCTGGCCCGGTTCGGCGCGCACCGCATACAGCAGCGAATCGCGCCCGCCCGTCAGGCGTGCCGGCATCAGGATCGAATATTCGCCTTCGGCCCTGACCTGGCCGACCTGCGTCTGCAGCCGCTCGACAACGCCGACCACGCGCAGCTCGGGATCATCGGCGCCGTTACCCCGGTACAGCGTCTTGCCGACAAAGCTGGTTTCGCCGGGCCAGATCTTTTGCGCCGCCGCGAGCGTCACGATGGCCACCTTGGGGTAGCTGTCGTCGACATCTTCATCGATCTCGGGCACCTCCTCAGGCAGGAAGTCGCGTCCTTCCACCAGCTTCAAGCCATAGGTCTTGACCAGGGCATCTGGGGTGACGTAGGTCGAGATGGTGGCGCTGGGCGTGACCTGGCTGCGCTTGGCCGACACGCTGGTGGAGTTGCCGGAGCGCGACAGCACTGCCTGCGACGTTTGCGCCACCGACAGCACGCCCGGCAAGGCGCGCAGCAGGGCCGCCTGGTGCTTTTGCTCGGACAGCTGGCGCTGGTGGTTGCCGCGGTTCATGTTCTGGATATGGATATAAAAAATGTCGTTTTCAGCGGCCACGCCGGTGGGCCGCGCGGCCACGGCCTGGCGCAGGTTGACGATGTGCAGGGCGTTGGCCAGGATGGCCAGGCTGATCGCGATCTGCACGGCCACCAGGATGGCGCCGGTTTTGCTGCGCATCAGCGCCGACAGGATGGGACGGATTTCCATGCTGGACCTCATAGTGAATAAGTGGATGTCATTGGGACTTGAGCTGAATCGCCGGCGTCACCTGACAGGCGCGCCAGGTGGGCAACAGGCCGGCCAGCAAGGCCGCCAGCACCGACATGGCAAAGGTCAGCAGCAGCATCGGCACATCCATGTGCGCCACCGTGCCCAGTTCCTGCGACTGTTTGCTGACCACGGCCAGCGCGCCAAACGCCAGCAGCAGGCCGATCACGCCGCCGGCCAGGCCGATCACGCCGCTTTCGATCAGGAACTGGCGGAAGATGTCGCGCCGCGTGGCGCCCAGCGCGCGGCGGATGCCCACCTCGCTGGCGCGCACGGAAAACTTCGCCAGCAGCAGGCCGATGGTGTTGACCAGGCATAGCAACAGAAAGCCGAAGGCCAGCCAGGCCGCCAGTTTGTTGTCGTTGTCGACTACCTTCAGGAAGGCCATCCATTCGTTCAGGTCGTACAGCTTGTTGGGCGCATTGCGCATCATGCGTCCCAGCTTGCGCTGCTCGCCCGCATAGGCATCCAGATACTGCTGCAACTGGCCACGCTCGCCGCTGCTGGCCATCTCGAACCAGAACTGCAGCCAGGTGCAGCCGGAGCCGAGCCGGCCCTGGAAGCCGGGGGCGTTCTGTTCGCCATTGCAGCTCATGCCGCCGTCGTGTTCCGTCTCGTGGCGAATCGCGCTGGCAAACGGGATGAAGAATTCGTCTTCTGCGCCGAAAGCGCCCTTGCTGCCGATGATGCGGTGCGGGCGCGGCACCACGTCCCAGGTCGCCAGCACGCCCGTCACCATGTAGGGCCGGCCCAGCACGGTCACGCGCTGGCCGACCGGGTTGTTCGTGCCCACCAGTTTTTCAGCCAGTGCGCGGCTCAGGACGATCACGTCGGCGCCGCTGGCGTCATCGGCTTCGCTCCACGGCTGGCCGTACTGGAAGGGAGCGTCGAACATGCTGAAAAAATCACGCGTGGGCGCCATGCCCTGGGCCTGGAAGGAACCGATATCCTTGCGCGCCGGCTCGACCGGACCGGCTACGCCGTACATGACGGTACGTCGCACGCCCATCTTGCTGGCCATGAAATTGCGCGCATCGATATAGCTCATCTGGGCTTGCGAGAAGCCGGGCTTTTCGCCGGGGACGTAGCCATTGACGGACAGGATGTCGATCATCGGCACGAACATGCGGTCGCTCTTGTGCGGCAGCGGATCGCCCGACATGGCGTGCAGGATGGTGACGGTGGAGACGCTGGCGGCCACGCCGACGGCCAGCGTCAGCACCATCAGCGCGGTCAGGGCGCGGTTGCGGCGCAGGCTGCGCAGGCCCAGCGTGAAATAATAGCGGAACATGGTCTCTCCTTACGCGGTCACGGGGTGCTGCGGTTTGGCCGACAGCGAGGCGCGGTGCTGCACCAGGTCCGACACCTGGCCGTCGATGATGTGCACATTGCGCTGGCTGCGCAGCGCCAGTTCCGGATCGTGCGTGACCATCAGGATGGTGGTGCCTTGCGCATTGATCTCTTCCAGCAGCTCCATCACGCCGCGCGCCATCTGCGTGTCCAGGTTGCCCGTCGGTTCATCGGCCAGCAGCAGCTTGGGCGAACCGGCCAGGGCGCGCGCGATCGCCACGCGCTGCTGCTGGCCGCCCGACAATTCGGCCGGATAATGCTTCATGCGCGATGCCAGGCCGACCTTGGCCAGTGCCTCCTCGATGCGCTCCTTGCGTTCGGCGCGGTTGAAGCCCCGGTAGCGCAGCGGCACGTCGACGTTGTCGAACAGCGACAGGTCGGGAATCAGATTAAAACCCTGGAAGATGAAGCCTAGCTTTTCATTGCGCAGGCGCGAGCGGGCATTGTCGTCCATGCCCCTGACGTTGACGCCGTCAAGGATGTATTCACCGTCGGTGAATTCCTCGAGCAAGCCGGCGATGTTCAGGAAACTCGTCTTGCCCGAGCCGGACGGCCCGGTGACGGTGACGAATTCACCTTGTTGCACATGGATGTCGAAGCCGCGCAGCGCGTGGGTTTCGATCATGTGGGTGCGGTAGACTTTGCTCAGGTTTTGCATGCGCAGCATGGCGGGGCCTCTTGTTGAGTGAGATGAATGGGATTCAGTGAAATTCAGTTGAGCGAGACGCGGACAGCGTTCTCGAAGTTTTCCGTGCCGGCGACCACCACCTTGTCGCCCAGTTTCAGGCCGTCGAGGATTTCCACGGCCGATACGCTAGTCGCGCCCAGCTTGATCGGCGTGCGGATGGCCACGCCGTCGCGCACGACGTAGGCGAAACGGCCACCTTCGGCTTCGACGAAAGAGCCGCGCGCCAGCATCAGCACATTCGGTTTTTCATCGATCAGCAGGCGCGCCGCCACGCGCTGGTTCTGGCGCAGGCCGGCCGGTTGCGCGCCATCGAAACGCACGCGCGCCAGCACCTGATTTTTGACCACTTCGGGCGACAGCGCCGACAGCTTGCCGGTCGCCCGGATGACGCCCGTTTCGATCTCGGCGCGCATGCCCAGGCCCATGTCGGCCACATAGGTTTCAGGCACCTCGAGTTCGACTTCCAGCTGCGACAGGTCGACCAGGGTCATCAGGGCCGTATTGGCTTGCACCACGCTGCGGTTGGCCACCGACAGGGTGCCGATAAAGCCGTTGACGGGGGCGCGCACGGTCAGTTCGTCGACCCGGCGCTGGGCGTTGTCGCGCACCAGGCGCTGGCGTTCGAGTTCATTGCTTTTGGTTTTCAGGGCCAGGGTCACGTCTTCGCTTTCCAGGCCCGCCGCCTGGGACGCGTGCTTGCTGCGGATATCGGCCGAATTCAAGGCATCCTTGGCCTTCTGGTAATCGATCTTGGCGATGATGCCCACCTGCGCCACGCTTTCATAGCGTTCCAGCGTGCGCTGTGCGGACAGGCGCTCGATCTCGGCCGTATCGGCTTCCCGGCGCGCCAGCAGTTTCTGCTTCTTGGCCAGGATCTGCTGGCGCGCCACTTCCGCCTCCAGCTGCTGCACGCTCGATTGTTCGCGCTTGAGGGCGTCGGACAGGTCGGGCGACTCCAGCACGGCCAGGATGTCGCCCTTTTTCACCGTGTCGCCCGCCTTTGCCTTCAGCGTGACGGTGGCCACCGTGGTCGAATACAAGGTCGGGCTGATCGAGGCGACCACGCGGCCGGTGACGGCCGCGTCGCGGATCAGGGTGCCGCGCGTGACGTCTGCGATGCGCAGGCGGCTGCTGTTGACGGAATGCTCGCTGTTGCGCCAGCCGGCAACGACCGCGATGGCGGCGCCGATGACGATGACGGCGCCGGCCAGCAGCAGGGCGCGTTGCTTGTGGCGCTGGCCCGGCGGGGCGGACAGGACGGCGTCTTGGGAGGAGGTATCGCGGATCATGGTCAGGTCTCGTGAAGGATACCTTTCTCAATGCACGATCCATGCCAGTTGTTAAGTCTTTGATTTGAATGGGGAAAAAAATTGGCGTCCGGCTGTCCGCCGTGTCCGCGTTGTCCAGCATGTCCGCGGGCGCCGCATTGTCGCGGCGTTTGCGCATGGATCTTGATATTCTGGCAATCGACCTGATCTGCGGCACTAGCAGTGATGGCGCACGGCGCCATGCTGGCCCTTCTCTGGAGCATGATGTCGCCTTCGCCCTCTCTTTTTGCCCGCCTGCGTCCCTGGTTGCGCCAGTTTGCCAGCCTGCCCGAGCCGCCGGAACTCGATTATCCATTTGCCGCCAGCGACATCGCCATGCTGCAGCGCATCGACGGTGGTGTGCCCCAGCTCGATAGCCAGACGTGGAATGAAATGCTGCTGGATGCCTACCATGCACAACTGGCCACGCAGACCAGCATTCTTGGCCAGCAGCGCTTGCATCAGCGCCTGGCCAGCGGCACGGCGGGGGCTGCCTCGCGGGGGCGCATCGCGGCCTTGCTGGCCGCGCCGGCACAGCAGGCGGTGATCGAGCAAGCCATGCTGCCGCTGCGCACGGCAGACGTGGAAGTGGCGGCGCTGCTGTGTGGCGCAGCGCCGCCAGCGCCGCCGTGGTGGAGCCGCTGGCTGCTGCTGCCGCCGCTGGTGCTGTTGGTATCGCTGCTGGTCGCATGGCTGTTTGCGCCGTTGGCATGGGCCGTCGCGGTGGCCGTCTGGTTCTCGCTGATGGCGTTGCAGATGCGTTTTTACGAGCGTTGCAAACCGTGGGAGCGCAGCGTTTTTACCTTGCAGCAGATACTGCTGGTGCATGGCCGCCTGGGGGCGCTCGATACCGCGCTCACGGCAGAGTTGCGAGAAGGCGGGCGGGCTGCCGGCGTGATCAATCGGCAGATCACGCCAGTGCGCTGGATCAAGATGGTTCCCTTGCTGAGCGAATATGACGACTGGCTCATGTTGGGCAATATCCGACGTTATTTTCACAGCCTGCGCGTGGTGCGGCGCGAACGCGCCTTCCTGCGGCAGAGTTTCCTGCTGTTGGCCGACCTGGAGGCGGACCTTGCTCTGGCGCGCCACCTGCGCGGCCGCGAAGAATTTTGCTGGGCACTGCAAACCGATGCGCGGCAGTTGTCGCTCGACGCCATGGTGCATCCGCTGCTGGACGGCGCCAAGCCCCTGTCGCTGCGGCTCGATGGCCGCGGCGCCTTCATTTCGGGGCAGAATGCGGTGGGAAAAAGTACCCTGTTGCGCGGCGTGGGGCTCAATCTGATCAGTGCGCGCGCCTTTGGTTTTTGCTATGCGCAGGCGGCCCGGGTGCCCATGCTGCCCTTGTATTCAAGCATGCAGAACGAAGACTCGCTCGATGGCGGCGAAAGTTTGTACATCGCCGAATTGCGGCGCGCACGCGAATTGCTGGCGCTGGCCAGGGTGGGCGCGCCGGCCTTGCTCCTGATCGATGAAATCTTCCGCGGCACGAACCACCTTGAATCCGTGGCGGCTGCTGCTGCCGTGCTGCACAGCCTGGCGGCGCAGCACCTAGTGCTCGTCTCGTCGCATAACCTGGTGCTGGGACCCTTGCTGGAAGACTGCCTGGCGCCGTGGTGCGTGCGCCGCGATGACCGGGGCGCGTTGCTGCTGGCGCCCGGCGTGCTGCAAGCCACGAATGGCATCGCCCTGCTGGCGCAGCGCGGTTTTGACGCCGGCATCGCGGACAAGGCCGGGCGCGTCTTCGACTGGCTCAGCACGCACATGGCGCAACCGGCCGATTGCGGCGGCGTGCTCGAACGGGCCTGACGCGGCCGCGCTTACTTGTCCTGCTTTTCCGGCGTGCTCTTGTCGATCACTTCGCGGCAATCGCCGCGGATGATGGCGTTGTCGTAGTTGGTCCAGCCATAGCTGTCGACGTAGCGCTTGTGTTGCTTGAAGCGGGGGCTGGCGATGCTCCATTCGGGCTGTTCGCCGGCAAAACGGATGTCGCCCAGGTCGAGCAGGGTGTGGAACATGTTTTCCGTCGACAGGCGCGCCTTTTGATGGCGCCGTAGCTGCGTCACCTTGTCCGGATAATGCTGCTGGAATTGCGGCGAATACCAGACGAAGGCGGGCACGTGGAATTCGAACTGCGTGTTGTGGCCATGGAAGGCCAGGCGGCAGGTGCCGTCGTACAGGGTCTGGCCGTGATCGGCGACGTAGACGAGCGAGCTGCGCAGGGCGGTGCGCTGGCCATCGTCCTTCAGCATGCCGATCACGTTCGACAGGAACCAGTCCGTGTACAGGATGGAGCTGTCGTAGCTGTTGTTCAGCTGCGGCTTGATGGCCGTGTCCGTGTAGACGGGCTTGTCGACGCCGAACAGCGACGGCTGCCACTTGTCGAACGCCTTCGGATAGCGCTGGCTGTAGTTCCAGTGGCTGCCCAGCGTGTGCAGCACGATGAGTTTTTTCGGTGCCGGGTCGGCCAGCGCGTTCCTGAACGGGTCGAACAGGATCTGGTCGAAGTTCGAATTGTTGGTAAAGCCGCCCAGGTTCAGGAATTGCACCACGTCCGCTTCCTTGGCAAACACGGACACGGGCGTGTCGAACTGGCCGAACGAGATCTGGTTCGACAGCCAGTAGGTCTTGAAGCCCGCTTCCTTGTAGGCGGTGAGGAAGGATTTTTCCGAGAAACCATCCTTGAGGCTTTGCGTGGCCGGTTTGCGCGAGATGATGACGGGCACGGACAGGCGCGTGGCGGAAACGGCCGTGATGACGTCGGCCAGCGGCACCAGGTTGTCTTCCTGTTTCAGCAGGGGATTGGTGTCGCGCTCGTAACCGTTCAGGCTCCAGCGGTCGTAGCGCGACGATTCGCCGATCACCATGACCACCACTTCCGGATGGGGATCGGGCTGTTGCTGGTGCGCGCCGAAACGGAAGCTGCTGCTTTTCTGCCCCAGTTCGGCCAGGTACCGACGTTCCTTGTAGAAATCGAAGCCACGCGCGGCCAAGCCGAAGGGCCAGGAATTGCTGACGGTGTCGAAGGCGTAGGGCAGGCGCGCCCAGTGGGGCAGGCTGGGCCAGCCCAGGCCCGTCTCGTCGGCGCCGGCGATGCTGGCGTTCTCCGGCTTGCTGCTTTCCTCGTCTTCCTCTGCCGTCTCGTCATCGGCCGAGCTGGTGTCGCCGAAGCCGGAGGCGCCCGCCTTGCCGCTGGCCGCCGAGTTGCCGGCCTTGGCCGATGCTGGGGCGCTGTGCAGGACTTTGGCGTCGAAACCGAATTCGTAGCCATACCACCAGAAGCCACCGAGCAGGATCAGCACCACGAAGGCGGCCGGGCGCGTCTTGCCGCGCCAGTCGAGGTCGCGCGTGCGCGTGGCCGCAAACCAGCCGAGCAAGCACCAGGCGATCACGCCCAGCATGACGGTGCCCATCAGCCATACTTTCTGCCCGAGGAATTCCATCGCTTCCTTGGGGCTGGTTTCGAAGATGATGCCCAGGTGGTGCGTGGAAATGCCCTGGCCATAGAAGATGAACAGGTAGATTTCCGTCGGCAGGGCCAGGAAGGCGGGCACCAGCAGCCAGTGGAAATACGCGGGGCGCTTGAATACGCTCCAGACGGCCAGCCAGGCCAGCAGCTCGAAGGTGAGCATCTGCCAGGGATGCTCGATCGCACGCCCCAGCAGCGCGGGGACAAAGGGCACGGCCGTCAGCAAGGCAAACGTCAGGAGCAGGAACAGATTGGCGGGGCGAAGCAAGGAGCGCATAAAGGAGGGCAACGAAAAATGTCCGCTATTATCAATCCTTTTGTTGTCTTGCGGTCGTACAAGAATGTGCGGCCCCGATGCTTGGTTGCAGAGAAAGAATGCCAAATCATCAAGCGCTGCGAGGTGCCGGTACCCGCGCGCCGTCTCCAAAGATTAGTCAAAATGCCACAAAAGTGCCGCTTTTTTGCCTTTTTTTATAGCAAAAAGCGGTAAACTGATTGACCCCCTGTAACACAAGGTCTAAACTAGCGAGTTCTCGATTTTATTCTGCTCATCGTTTACGTATTGCTTGGCATTTCATGGCCGCTCCTTATCGAGTGGCTGCGGGCGCCTCCGGTGCGCAGTAGATGAAAGCGGGACGAGGTTTTAGTCGCCGGGCATCTTGCCCGGGTTATTAATCGTAGTTTTTTGTTGGATTTATAACGATGCCAACCATCAATCAATTGATTCGCAATCCACGCGTCGCTTTGACCGTGAAGAGCAAATCGCCGGCGCTGGAAAACAGCCCGCAAAAACGTGGCGTCTGCACACGTGTTTACACCACGACTCCAAAGAAGCCTAACTCGGCTCTGCGTAAAGTCGCTAAAGTTCGTCTGACCAATGGTTTCGAAGTCATTTCGTACATTGGCGGTGAAGGCCATAACCTGCAAGAGCATAGTGTTGTGCTGTTGCGCGGCGGTCGCGTTAAGGATTTGCCGGGTGTGCGTTACCACATGGTTCGCGGTGCCCTGGATACCCAAGGCGTTAAAGATCGTAAGCAATCGCGTTCGAAGTACGGTACCAAGCGCGCTAAAGCAGGCAAGAAGTAATAAGTTGTACGCAGCAAACCCAAGTTTCGCTCAGTGGCAACTAGCTAAGTGAATGTAGTCGACCGCATCTGGTCGAGTAAGTGGAGGACTATGATGGTCGTCCGCGAGTGTGCGAAGAACGCGCGCTCAACTGAAGATTGAAAGGAATTGATATGCCACGTCGTCGTGAAGTACCCAAGCGCGAAATTTTGCCAGATCCAAAATTCGGCAACACTGATGTCGCTAAATTTGTTAACGTGCTGATGCTGTCCGGTAAGAAATCGGTTGCAGAAAACATCATCTACGGTGCTTTCGAGCACATCGCAGCAAAATCGGGCAAAGATCCACTCGAAGTTTTTGCTACCGCAATCAACAACGCCAAGCCGTTGGTTGAGGTGAAATCCCGTCGCGTCGGTGGTGCAAACTACCAGGTGCCGGTCGAAGTTCGCCCAGTCCGTCGTATGGCTCTGTCCATGCGTTGGTTGCGTGAAGCTGCTAACAAGCGCAGCGAAAAATCGATGCCACAACGCCTCGGCGGTGAGCTGATGGAAGCGGCTGAAAGCCGCGGCGGCGCGATGAAAAAACGCGACGAAGTCCATCGTATGGCTGAAGCGAACAAAGCGTTCTCGCATTTCCGCTTCTAATATAAAGCCAGCTACCGCAAGGCGGCTGTCAAGCATCTGTTGTTCGAGGCCGGGCTCATTTTTGCAAAAAAATGCTGCTCGGTTTTGTCCATTCATTTAGGATTAATTATGGCCCGCAAGACCCCCATTGAGCGCTATCGTAATATCGGTATCTCCGCTCACATCGATGCAGGTAAGACGACCACGACCGAGCGCGTCCTGTTCTACACAGGCGTGAACCACAAGCTGGGCGAAGTCCATGATGGCGCTGCCACCACCGACTGGATGGCACAGGAGCAAGAGCGCGGTATCACGATTACCTCGGCTGCTGTTACGTGCTTCTGGAAAGGCATGGCTAACAACTTCCCAGCTCACCACATCAACATCATCGACACCCCAGGCCACGTTGACTTCACCATTGAAGTGGAACGTTCGATGCGCGTGTTGGATGGCGCCTGCATGGTTTACTGTGCAGTCGGCGGCGTGCAGCCACAATCGGAAACGGTATGGCGTCAGGCTAACAAATACAAAGTGCCACGTCTGGCCTTCGTGAACAAGATGGACCGTACCGGCGCCAACTTCTTCAAGGTCTACGATCAGATGCGTTCGCGTCTGAAAGCTAACCCAGTACCTATTCAGATGCCTATCGGCGCTGAAGACGTCTTCACCGGTGTTATCGATCTGGTCAAGATGAAAGCGGTTATCTGGGACGACGCTTCGCAAGGCATGAAGTTTGAATACGAAGACATTCCTGCACACCTGGCTGCTGATGCTGCCAAGTGGCGCGAGAACATGGTTGAAGCCGCTGCTGAAGCGTCGGAAGACCTGATGAACAAGTACCTGGAAGAAGGCGACCTGTCGGAAGCCGAGATCAAGGCTGCTCTGCGTCAACGTACCATCGCTAGCGAAATCGTTCCAATGCTGTGCGGTACCGCCTTTAAAAACAAGGGCGTACAAGCCATGTTGGACGCGGTCATCGAGTACCTGCCATCGCCAATCGACATTCCGCCAGTACCTGGTCTGGATGAAGATGAACAGCCTGTCGAGCGTAAAGCTGACGACGACGAGAAATTCTCGGCACTGGCATTCAAGATCGCAACCGATCCGTTCGTGGGTCAACTGTGCTTTATCCGTTGCTACTCGGGTACCCTGAATTCAGGCGACTCGGTGTTGAACTCCGTGAAGCAGAAGAAAGAGCGTATCGGCCGTATCGTGCAGATGCAAGCGAACGAACGCGAAGAAATCAAGGAAATGCGCGCTGGCGACATCGCCGCCGTTGTGGGTCTGAAAGACACCACCACTGGCGATACGCTTTGCGACGACAAGGCAAGCGTGGTTCTGGAGCGCATGGTCTTCCCTGAGCCAGTGATTTCGCAAGCGGTTGAGCCAAAAACCAAGGCCGACCAGGAAAAAATGGGCCTGGCGCTGAACCGTCTGGCAGCAGAAGATCCATCGTTCCGCGTGCGTACCGATGAAGAATCGGGCCAGACCATCATCGCCGGTATGGGCGAGTTGCATCTGGACATCATCGTTGACCGCATGAAGCGTGAATTCAACGTTGAAGCCACCGTCGGCAAGCCACAAGTGGCTTACCGCGAAACGATCCGTAAAGTGTGCGAAGAGTCGGAAGGCAAATTCGTCAAGCAATCGGGTGGTCGTGGTCAATACGGTCACGTGGTTCTGAAGATCGAACCGCAAGAGCCGGGCAAGGGCTTTGAATTCGTTGACGCGATCAAGGGCGGTACCGTTCCTCGCGAATACATCCCTGCAGTTGAAAAAGGTGTGCGCGACACGCTGACTTCGGGCGTGATGGCTGGCTACCCAGTTGTTGACGTTAAAGTCACGCTGTTCTTCGGTTCGTACCATGATGTTGACTCGAACGAAAATGCATTCCGCATGGCCGCTTCGATGGCATTCAAAGATGGCTGCCGCAAAGCATCGCCAGTCATCCTGGAGCCGATGATGGCCGTGGAAGTGGAAACGCCGGAAGACTACGCCGGTACCGTGATGGGCGATCTGTCGTCGCGTCGCGGCATGGTGCAAGGTATGGATGAAATTGCTGGCGGTGGCGGCAAGATCATCAAGGCCGAAGTGCCTCTGTCGGAAATGTTCGGCTACGCTACGTCGTTGCGTTCGTCGACCCAAGGTCGTGCGACTTACACGATGGAATTCAAGCACTATGCTGAAGCACCTAAGCATGTGACTGAAGCAATCGTAAGCTCGAAAGCTAAGTAATAGAAGTTCCGGGCCGGCTTTCACGAGAATGCCGGTCCCTACATTTAAATCATTGTTCTAAGGAAGAATAAAATGGCAAAAGGTAAATTCGAACGGACCAAGCCGCACGTCAACGTCGGCACCATCGGCCACGTCGACCACGGTAAAACCACGCTGACCGCTGCAATCGCAACGGTTCTGTCGAAGAAATTCGGCGGCGAAGCTAAAGCATACGACCAGATCGATGCAGCACCAGAAGAAAAAGCGCGCGGTATCACGATTAACACCGCCCACGTCGAGTACGAAACGGAAACGCGTCACTACGCGCACGTTGACTGCCCAGGCCACGCCGATTACATCAAAAACATGATTACCGGTGCTGCCCAGATGGACGGCGCGATCCTGGTATGCTCCGCAGCTGACGGCCCAATGCCACAGACCCGCGAACACATCCTGCTGGCCCGCCAAGTTGGCGTTCCATACATCATCGTGTTCCTGAACAAGTGCGACCTGGTCGACGACGCAGAGCTGCTGGAACTGGTTGAAATGGAAGTGCGCGAGCTGTTGTCGAAGTATGAATTCCCAGGCGACGACCTGCCAATCATCAAAGGTTCGGCACGTATGGCGCTGGAAGGCAAAGAAGGCGAAATGGGCGTTGACGCAGTGCTGCGTCTGGCCGATGCGCTGGATGCTTACATCCCAACGCCAGAGCGCGCTGTTGACGGTGCTTTCCTGATGCCAGTAGAAGACGTGTTCTCGATCTCGGGTCGCGGTACCGTTGTGACCGGTCGTATCGAGCGCGGCATTGTTAAAGTCGGCGAAGAGATCGAAATCGTCGGTATCACTGATACCGTCAAAACGACTTGCACCGGCGTGGAAATGTTCCGCAAACTGCTGGACCAAGGTCAAGCAGGCGACAACGTTGGTCTGCTGCTGCGCGGCACCAAGCGTGAAGACGTGCAACGTGGTCAAGTTCTGGCCAAGCCAGGCTCGATCAAGCCGCATGCTCACTTCACCGGCGAGATCTATGTTCTGTCGAAAGACGAAGGCGGCCGTCATACGCCATTCTTCAACAACTATCGTCCACAGTTCTACTTCCGCACGACGGACGTAACCGGTTCGATCGAGTTGCCAGCAGACAAAGAAATGGTCATGCCAGGCGATAACGTGTCGATCACCGTCAAGCTGATCAACCCGATCGCGATGGAAGAAGGTCTGCGCTTCGCTATCCGCGAAGGCGGCCGTACCGTCGGCGCTGGTGTTGTTGCTAAAATCATCGCTTAATTATTAAGCGACTATAAAAGAAGACGCGTCGTCGCCCGGCGCCCTTCTTTTTATTCAACTGCCGGGGTTGGCAAGCATTTTGGTGCTATCATGTCGACCCTGACGGTTGTTGCGTCAGAAATTCCCGTATGACCTCATTGCCGTGCAGACCGCGCGGTTCGTTCTTTTAAGGAAATATCATGTCGGCACCAAACCAAAAAATCCGTATCCGCCTGAAGGCTTTCGATTACAAGCTGATCGACCAGTCCGCTCTGGAAATCGTTGAAACCGCGAAGCGCACCGGCGCTGTCGTCAAAGGCCCAGTACCACTGCCTACCCGTATTCAGCGTTTCGATGTGCTGCGTTCCCCGCACGTCAACAAAACTTCGCGCGATCAGTTCGAGATCCGTACGCACCAACGCCTGATGGACATCGTTGACCCAACGGACAAAACCGTTGACGCGCTGATGAAGCTGGACCTGCCAGCTGGTGTTGATGTCGAAATCAAACTGCAATAAGAGTTTTCAGGGCAGCTGACAACACCGTAGCACCAGGGGTTGACAGTTGTTCCAGGCCGGCGGGGTATCCCGCTGCCTGTTGATGGGGCCGGGCCTGCTCACGATCGTGAGTGCGCCCGGCCCCATTGCCATTGGTGCCTGCCCAACGCTGGCGCCACTTGCTTGTGTGTGCAAAATCGCTTTACAGTGCGGCAGCCCGTCGATAAAGTTGCTGCATGCTCAATGCCCTCGATACCCACCTGTTAAATGCGACTCCACGCCAGCGCCTGCGCGGCTGGCCGCGCTTCCTGACCGAATTCCTGTATTTCGGCATCAAGGAGGCGAGGTCATGCCTGTTCGTGGGGCTGTTTTTTGCTGCCGTGTTCCTGGTGCCGCGCGCCGGCCTGTTCGGCTTGCCGCGCTATGACGTGCTGCTGCTGGTGGCGCTGGCGATCCAGGCCGCGATGGTCTGGAGCGGACTGGAAACGTGGGATGAGCTGAAAGCCATTTGCCTGTTCCATGCGGTGGGCTTTGCGCTGGAAGTATTCAAGGTATCGGGGACGATCCAGTCGTGGAGCTATCCCGACTTTGCTTATACCAAAGTGTTCGGCGTTCCCCTGTTTTCCGGCTTCATGTATGCGGCGGTCGGCAGCTACATCATCCAGACCTGGCGCTTGCTCGACATGCGGATTCGCCACCACCCGCCGTACTGGATGGCGGTGCTGATCGCTGTGCTGATCTACGCCAACTTCTTTACTCACCATTACATCGGCGACTATCGCTGGTACCTGGCCGCCTGCGCGCTGGGCTTGTACGCGCGCACCACCGTGGTGTTCCGTCCGCTCGACCGCGACCGCAGCATGCCCTTGCTGCTCGGTTTCGTGCTGGTCGGCTTCTTTATCTGGCTGGCTGAAAACATCAGCACTTTCTGGGGCGTGTGGCGCTATCCGAACCAGCTTGGCGCCTGGTCGGTCGTGCATGTGAGCAAATGGAGCTCATGGTCGCTGCTAGTGGTGATGACGTTCACCATCGTGGCCCACCTCAAGCACATCAAGGCCAGCATCCACGTCGCCCAGCCCTAGGCCGGGCTCCGGGCGTCTCTTATTGCAGGCTGGCCGCCACCGCGTCGAAGCGATTGCCGAGCGCCGCCTGCGAACCGCCTTGCAGCTGCCTGGCGTACTGGCGCAGCACTTCCGCTGAATACGTGCGCGACGCGGGCGATAGCTTCGGCAGCAACGGCAGCACGCGCTCCAGATAGCCTGTGCCTTCCTGCCACTTGCCTTGCGCGGCCAAGGTCGACGCCAGTTCCACCATGCGGCGGCCGACGCGCGCATCGCTGCGTGGCTGCGCCGCTTCTTCCGTGGCCAGGGCTTGCCGGTACAGTTGCTCCGCTTCGGCATTCTTGCCCTGCAAGCGCTTGATGCGGCCCAGGTTGTACTGGCGCTGCGAAAGGATGTCCGCGCTGGCTCCGGCCTGCTCGGCGCTGCGCAGCGCCTGTACACAAGCCAGTTCCGCTTCACCAAACTGGCCCTTGAGTTCGGCCGCGTTGCAGGCGTCGTGTTGTGCGTTGGAGGTGGTGATCGTCGCTGGCGCCGCGCAGGCGGCCAACAGGCTGACAGCGCATAGCAGGCTGATGGTATGGTTCTTCATAGTCTCCTCGGACGGGTGTTGGACACGGTGTATCAGTGGAGTCATGCTGCGATAAATATACTATAAGTTTTTTGGGGCGGGTGGCTTTTTGCCGGCGCGCGGCAAGGCGCGCGATTGACGCCGCTTGCGTGCTTCAGGGATACTCCGGGTCTGTCCACTACTGCGTGCCGCCGCCATGTCCAAGACTGTCCTGATCGTGGAAGATGAACAGGCGATTGCCGACAGCATCGCCTATGCCTTGCGCACGGACGGCTTTGTGCCGCGCCATGTGATGTTGGGCGAGCAAGCCCTGGCCGCGCTGCGCCCAACGCCCGGCGAAGCCGCGCAAATGCCCGTTCTGGTGGTGCTCGACGTGGGCTTGCCCGACATGAGCGGGCTGGAAGTGTGCCGCCGGCTGCGCCAGTTTTCCGAGGTGCCTGTGATCTTCCTGACGGCCCGCAGCGATGAGATCGACCGTATCGTCGGCCTGGAAATCGGCGCCGACGATTACGTCACGAAACCGTTTTCGCCACGCGAACTGGTGGCGCGCATTCGCGTCATCCTGCGCCGCGCAGGTGTCGCGCAAGCTCCCCGCGAGACTGGCATGACGATAGCCGCGCTTGCCGGCGCGCCGGCGCGTTTCGAATTGCGGGCGCTGGAGGCGAAGGTGATCTTTCACGGCCAGCCGTTGGATCTGACCCGCTATGAATACCTGTTGCTGAAAACCCTGCTTGAGCATCCGGGCCACGTGCTGTCGCGCGCGCAGCTAATGGAGCGCGTGTGGAGCGGGGCGCCGGACACGCTCGAGCGCACCGTCGACGCGCATGTCAAATCGCTGCGCGCCAAGCTGCGCGCCATTGATGCGCAAGTCGACCCCATCCACACCCACCGTGGCCTCGGCTACAGCCTGGCCGGCGCATGAAGATCGGCCTGCGTATCCTGCTCGGCTACTTCCTGATCGTCGGGCTGGCTGCATGGTTTCTGCTGAATGTCTTCATGGAGCAGGTCAAGCCCGGCGTGCGCTCGACCCTGGAAGACACCCTGGTCGATACTTCGCAACTGCTGGCCAATCTGGTGGCGCCCGACGTGAAGGCGGGCACGCTGGCGCAGTCGCCCGTGGCCGAACGCATGCAGGATTACGCGCGCCATGGCGTGGACGTCAATATCAATGGCGTACGCAAGCGCACGCTCGACTACCGCATCTATATTACGGACCGGCGCGGCATCGTGCTGTTCGATTCCAGCGGGCGCGACGTGGGGCGCGACTATGCGCGCTGGAATGACGTGTATCTGACCTTGCAGGGCAAGTATGGCGCGCGCAGCACGCGCAGCCGGCCAGACGACGAGATGTCGACGGTCATGCACGTGGCCGCGCCGATTCGCGACGGCAGCGCGGTGATCGGCGTGCTGACGGTGGCCAAGCCGAATGCCAGCGTGCAAGCGTTTGTCGAGCGCAGCCAGCGCAAGATACTGCAGCGCGGCGCCGTGCTGTTGCTGCTGTCGCTGTTGATTGGCCTGGCATTCGCCTGGTGGTTGCACCATGCACTGGGCAAGCTGATGCATTACATCGGCGACGTGGAAGCAGGGCGCAAGGTGGCACTGCCGGCGCTGGGCAGGAACGAGATCGGCACCCTGGGGCGGGCGCTGGAGGCGATGCGCACGCGCCTGGAGGGCAAGGAATATGTGGAGCAGCTGATGCATACCCTGGCGCATGAATTGAAAAGTCCGATCGCTGCCATCCAGGCCTCGGCCGAACTGCTGCAGGAAGACATGCCGCCGGCCGAGCGCCGCCAGTTCCTCGCCAGCATCCTGGAGCAGAATGCGCGCCAGCGGCAGCTGATCGACAAACTGCTGGCCCTGGTGCGCGTGGAAAAGCAGCAGCGCTTGGACAACCCCGAGCGCATCGCGCTGGGTGCCCTGCTGGCGCAAGTGGCGCAGGACGCGGCCGCCAGCCTGGCGGTACGCGGCGTGCAGTTGCGGCTCGATGCCGAAGAGCTGAGCGTGGCCGGCGACGCCCTGCTGCTGCGTCAGGCGCTGGGCAATCTGCTCGACAACGCGGCCGGCTTTGCGCCGCCAGGCAGCTGCATCGACCTGACGGCGCGGCGCCAGGGCGCGCACGTGGACATTGTCGTGCGCGACCGCGGCGCAGGCATTCCCGCGTATGCGCTCGAGCGCGTCTTCGAGCGCTTTTATTCCCTGCCGCGTCCGAGCGCCGGCAAGAGCACGGGCCTGGGCCTGCCCTTTGTGCGCGAGGTCGCTTCCCTGCATGGCGGCACGGTCGAGGTGCTCAATCATCCGGAGGGCGGCGCCTGCGCGCGTCTGCGCCTGCCGCTGGCGTAGCGCCTTGCAATTATTTCCGGACTTCACACGCAACGCACATTCAGCGCACATGGTTTTTTTACACTGGCATCCTCACTTCAAGGATGCGCCATGCAAAAAACTCTATTCGTCAAAGCGTTGATCGTGTTCGGCCTGATGCTGGTGATCGGCCTGCCTTTGCTGATGATTCAGGAAACGATTAAGGAGCGGATGGAATTCCGCCAGGAAGCCGTCAACAGCATCGCCGCCGATTCGGTGCGCGAACAAACCATCATCGGTCCCATCCTGGTGATTCCCTACACGGAGCAGTACGAGGAGCGCGTGGAGGTGGCCAAGGGCGATGACAAGGAAGTGAAAGCGCCCGTACGCACGGAGTTGCTGCGCCGCACGGTGCAGCGCCGCCAGCTCGTGTATCCGAACTTCTTGCTGCAGGACGGCACCATCGAGACCGACCGCCGCTACCGTGGCATCCACCAGGTGCTGGTGTACAGCGGCCAGCATGCGTTCAGGGGCGACTTCACGGTGCCGGCCAGCACGCAGCTGCCGCGAAAGTCGCCGGATTCGCGCGTCACTCTGGGCGAGCCTTTTGTCGCGCTGTCCATCGAGGACGTGCGCGGCATCCGCAATATCCCGAAAATCGATTGGGGCGGGCGCCAGATCGAGTTTGAGCAGGGCAGCGACCTGTTTGCCTTCCGCAGCGGCTTGCACGCGCCGCTGGGCGCCATGCCGCTGGCGCAGGCGCAACAGGTGAAATTCAGCTTTGACCTGGGCCTCGACGGCATCGAACGCCAGCATTTCGTGCCGGTGGCAAAAAACAGCCAGATCAGCATCAAGTCGAACTGGCCCCATCCGCAGTTTGGCGGGCGCTTCCTGCCGTCGCCGAAGAATCGCCAGATCAACGCCGATGGCTTTCAAGCCGAATGGAATATCTCGTCGCTGGCCACCAATGCGCAAACGCAGCTGAGCAGCATCGAAGGCGAGTTCAAGGTGCCCGACAGCGCGCCGCTGGGCCAGATCGACCGCTTCAGCGTCGGCTTCATCGAGCCGGTGAACGTGTATTCGCAATCGGATCGCGCCACCAAATATGGCTTGCTGTTCGTGGCGCTGACTTTTGCCGCTTTCTTCATCTTCGAAATCCTGAAAAGCCTGCCGATCCACCCGGTGCAGTACCTGCTGGTGGGCCTGTCGCTGGTGATCTTCTTCCTGCTGCTGGTGGGCCTGGCCGAGCATATCGCCTTCCTGGCCGCCTATCTGATCGCCAGCGCCGCCTGTATCGTGCTGACCAGTTTTTACCTGGCGCACGTGCTGCACAACGCCTGGCGCGGCATCGGCTTCGGCGTGGCGCTGACGATGCTGTATGGCGCGCTGTATGGCTTGCTGAACTCGGAAAACAATGCGCTGGTGATGGGCAGCATCCTGCTGTTCGCCGTGCTGGCGGCCATCATGGTGGCGACGCGCAAGGTGGACTGGTATCAGGTAGGCAGGGGAGGGCAGCAAGCTTCAGAGCCTGCTCCAGTGAGGCATGAAAAAGATTGCTGATTTGGAAAATAAGTGGTTTTAAGTTGGTATTGTTTACGGTAGTCTTTGGTATTACTTTCCGGGCAACACGGTATTGTGTGTTGCGGTTTGCGGGAGTGATAGTGGGCGGCAGGAAGGGTGGCTTGCCGCCACTGGGCAGTTCCTTTCATTCCAACATACAAACCTGGAGACAGCACCATGATCAAGAAACTGGCTTTTTTCCTCTTTGCCTGCGGCCTGAGTGCCGGTTACGCGTATGCCGCGGCGAGTGAGGATGTCTGGCAATGCCGTTCGCGCTGCGACAGCAGCTATGTCGGCTGCACCGGTTCATTGGGCGGCAGCCCGATTTGCCGTGACCTGCTGCAGCATTGCCTGGAGCGCTGCAACGGCTAGACCAGCGACTCGCATGACGCATGGGCGCGGACGGGGCACAAGCCTGGTCCGCGCCCTTCTTTTTGTGGCGCCAGGGCGCATGGATGCTCATTTTGACGAGGCGCTGCGACAATTGCGGGAGGTGTGCGACAACTCCCGCAGGGGCGTCGCGCAACACTTTGACATACCTCGTGTTAACTTGTTGCGTCAAGGGTTTTTGTGCTATATACTAGCCGGCTTCGGTATGGATTCGTCTTTTTTGAGTCCTACGTTACTTTGTAGTTAAACAAGCCCCGCCCAATCGCAGGTGGGAATGGAGAAAAAATGAGCCTAGGCCTTCTCGGTCGCAAGGTTGGTATGATGCGCATTTTCACGGATGAAGGGGATTCGATTCCTGTCACCGTGTTGGACGTATCGAACAACCGTGTTGCGCAAATCAAAACCCCTGAAACAGATGGTTACTCCGCTGTTCAGGTCGCATTCGGTCAACGTCGCGCTTCCCGCGTGACCAAAGCTGTTGCTGGTCATCACGCTAAAGCTGGTGTTGAAGCCGGTACTCTGTTGAAAGAGTTCCGTGTCGACGCTGCCAAAGCCGCTGAACTGAAAGCTGGCGATGTTGTCGCTGCTTCCCTGTTCGAAGTCGGTCAAAAGATCGACGTGCAAGGCGTTACCATCGGTAAAGGCTATGCAGGCGTTATCAAACGTTACCACTTCGCTTCTGGCCGTGCAACGCACGGTAACTCGCGTTCGCATAACGTTCCAGGTTCCATCGGTATGGCACAAGATCCAGGTCGCGTTTTCCCTGGTAAGCGCATGACCGGTCATCTGGGTGACGTTAACCGTACGATCCAGAACCTCGTGATCGCCCGTATCGATGCCGACCGTCAGCTGTTGCTGGTCAAAGGCGCGATTCCAGGTGCGAAAAATGGCCAGGTAGTTGTCTCGCCAGCCATCAAAACCAAAGCCAAGAAGGGAGCTTAAACGATGGAACTCAAGCTTCTGAATGCGCAAGGTCAAGCCGCCTCGAACGTTGCTGCAGCCGATACGATTTTCGGCCGTGACTACAATGAAGCGCTGATCCACCAAGTCGTCATCGCTTATCAAGCGAATGCACGTAGTGGTAACCGCAAGCAAAAAGACCGTGAAGAAGTTCACCACACGACGAAAAAGCCATGGCGCCAAAAAGGTACCGGCCGCGCTCGTGCTGGTATGTCGTCGTCGCCACTGTGGCGCGGCGGTGGTCGGATTTTCCCGAACTCGCCTGACGAAAACTTCACCCACAAAGTGAACAAAAAGATGTATCGCGCAGGTATCTGCTCGATCCTGTCGCAGCTGGCTCGCGAAGAGCGCCTGATCGTCATCGACGATCTGACGATCGACGCGCCAAAAACCAAGCTGCTGTCGCAAAAATTGAACGGCCTGGGCTTTGATTCGGTTCTGATCATCACCGACGTTCTGAACGAAAACCTGGAACTGGCATCGCGCAACCTGCCTAACGTACTCGTCGTTGAGCCACGTCACGCAGACCCGATGTCCCTGGTGTTCTACAAGAAGATCCTGGTCACCAAAGCTGCATTGGCCAAGATTGAGGAGATGCTGGCATGAGCGCGATTTTGAAACATAGCGAAGAACGCTTGATGAAGGTGCTGTTGGCGCCCGTGATTTCCGAAAAGGCCACCATGGTCGCGGAAAAGAACGAGCAAATTGTATTCCGCGTACTGCCGGATGCAACCAAGCCTGAAATCAAGGCAGCGGTCGAACTGCTGTTCAAGGTTGAAGTTCTGTCCGTGCAAACTGCAAACCGCGAAGGTAAGCAAAAGCGCACCGGCAAGTTCAACGGTCGTCGTAACCATACCAAGCGTGCTTTCGTGTGCCTGAAGCCTGGCCAGGAAATCAACTTCTCCGAGGAGGCTGCATAATGGCACTCGTTAAGATGAAACCAACCTCGCCAGGCCGTCGCGGCATGGTGAAGGTGGTGAATGCCGACCTGTACAAAGGTCGTCCGTTTGCTGCCCTGGTTGAAAAGAAATCCAAGACCGCTGGTCGTAACAACAACGGTCACATCACCACCCGTCATATCGGTGGTGGTCATAAGCAACACTACCGCTTGATCGACTTCAAGCGCACCAAAGATGGTATTCCAGCGAAAGTGGAACGTATCGAATACGATCCAAACCGCACCGCGAATATCGCTCTGTTGTGCTACGCCGACGGCGAACGTCACTACATCATCGCAACCAAAGGCATGGCCGTTGGCGACAGCGTGATGAACGGTTCGGAAGCACCGATCAAATCGGGTAACTGCTTGCCAATCCGTAACATCCCAGTCGGTACCGTGATGCATTGCGTTGAAATGCTGCCAGGTAAAGGTGCCCAAATGGCACGTACCGCCGGCGCCGGCGTTGTGCTGATGGCACGTGAAGGTACCTACGCTCAAGTGCGTCTGCGCTCGGGTGAAGTACGTCGCGTGCACATCGAGTGCCGTGCTACGGTTGGTGAAGTCGGCAATGCCGAGCACAGCCTGCGTAAAATCGGTAAGGCTGGCGCGATGCGCTGGCGCGGTGTTCGTCCTACCGTTCGCGGTGTGGTCATGAACCCGGTCGATCACCCGCACGGTGGTGGTGAAGGTAAAACAGCAGCTGGTCGTCATCCAGTTTCGCCTTGGGGCCAACAGACTAAGGGTAAGAAGACACGCAGCAACAAGCGTACTACTTCCATGATCGTCTCGCGCCGCGGCAAGAAATAAGGGGTAGCACATGACACGTTCATTGAAAAAAGGGCCGTTCTGTGACGCCCACCTGGTGAAAAAAGTTGAAGCCGCGCAAGCAGCCAAAGACAAAAAGCCAATCAAAACCTGGTCGCGTCGTTCGACAATCATGCCTGACTTTATCGGCCTGACGATCGCGGTTCATAACGGCAAGCTGCACGTGCCGGTTTATGTTTCCGAAAACATGGTTGGTCACAAGCTCGGCGAATTCGCACTGACCCGTACGTTCAAGGGCCATGCAGCTGACAAAAAGGCTAAGAAATAATGGAAACTAAAGCTATCCTCAAAGGTGTGCGCCTGTCGGACCAAAAGGGCCGCCTGGTTGCTGACCTGATCCGTGGCAAGAAAGTTGACGCTGCACTCAACATCTTGCAATTCAGCCCGAAAAAAGGTGCTGCGATCATCAAACGCGTTCTGGAATCCGCTATTGCGAATGCCGAGCACAATGATGGCGCGGACATCGACGAATTGTTCGTGAAAACGATCTACGTCGAAAAGGGCCCCGTCCTGAAGCGCTTCACCGCGCGTGCAAAAGGCCGTGGCGACCGTATTTCGAAACAATCCTGTCACGTTTACGTGACTGTCGGTAACTAAGGAGCCACGATGGGTCAGAAAATTCATCCAACCGGTTTCCGTCTGGCGGTCACCCGTAACTGGGCTTCGCGCTGGTATGCAGGCAACGGTAATTTCGCTGCCATGCTGAACGAAGACTTGAAAGCACGTGCTTACCTGAAAAAGAAACTGAAGAACGCTTCCGTTGGCCGCATCGTTATCGAGCGCCCAGCCAAGAACGCGCGCTTCACGATCTACAGCTCGCGTCCAGGCGTGGTCATTGGTAAAAAAGGCGAAGACATCGAAGTACTGAAGTCCGCGCTGACCAAGATCATGGGCGTGCCTGTTCACGTGAACATCGAAGAAATTCGCAAGCCAGAAATCGACTCGCAACTGATCGCCGATTCGATCGCTCAGCAGCTGGAAAAACGGATCATGTTCCGCCGCGCCATGAAGCGTGCAATGCAAAATGCAATGCGCCTGGGTGCTCTCGGTATCAAGATCATGTCGTCCGGCCGTCTGAACGGTATCGAAATCGCGCGTAAAGAGTGGTACCGCGAAGGCCGCGTGCCTCTGCATACCCTGCGCGCCGATATCGACTACGGTACCAGCGAAGCGTCGACCACCTACGGCATCATCGGTGTCAAGGTGTGGGTATACAAGGGTGACCGCGCGCCTAACGGCGATGCACCAGTCATCGATACCCCAGCTGACGAGAAGAAAAGCCGCGGCCCACGCCGTGACGATGGCAAGCCAGCTGGCCGTCCACGTCCAGCCGGTGCCGGTGCGAAACCATCCACAGCACCAGGTGCACGTGTGCGTACCGCCGCTAAACCGGCCGCCGCAGCAGCACCAGCTGAGAAAGCAGGAGAATAATCATGCTGCAACCAGCACGCAGAAAGTATCGTAAAGAGCAGAAAGGCCGTAATACCGGTATTTCGCACAGCCGCGGCACCGCCGTGTCGTTTGGCGAATTCGGTCTGAAGGCAGTTGCGCGCGGTCGTATCACTGCGCGTCAAATTGAAGCGGCGCGTCGTGCAATGACGCGTCACATCAAGCGCGGTGGCCGTATCTGGATCCGTATTTTCCCGGACAAACCGATTTCGAACAAACCGGCTGAAGTCCGTATGGGTAACGGTAAAGGTAATCCTGAGTACTACGTCGCTGAAATTCAGCCAGGCAAAGTACTGTATGAAATGGATGGCGTTGATGAAGCGCTGGCACGGGAAGCATTCCGTCTTGCCGCCGCTAAACTGCCACTGGCGACGACGTTTGTCATCCGCCAAGTCGGCCAATAATTGGAGTTGTATATGAAAGCATCTGAACTCCGCGGCAAGGACCAGCCAGCTCTGCAAAAAGAGCTGAATGACCTGTTGAAGGCACAGTTCGGCCTGCGCATGCAAATCGCTACGCAGCAGCTGAGCAACACTTCGCAGCTCAAGAAGGTACGCCGCGATATCGCGCGTGTGAAGACGGTAATGAATCTGAAGGAAGCCAAATGAACGAACCAGTGAAACAGTCGCTCAAGCGCACGCTGATCGGTAAAGTGGTTTCGGACAAGATGGACAAGACCGTTACCGTTCTGATCGAGCGCCACGTAAAACATCCTTTGTATGGCAAGATCATCATGCGTTCGAACAAGTATCACGCGCATGACGAGACCAACCAAGTCAAGGCCGGTGACACGGTCGAGATCCAGGAAGGTCGCCCGATCTCCAAAACGAAGGCATGGACGGTGACACGTGTGGTTCAAGCCGCACCAACCGTTTAAATAAAAACCACCGTTTCGGCGGTGGCTTTTAATTAGTACTTGCAGGCCCGCAAATTGTATGTAATACTTGCGGGCTTCGTTCATGTAACGCCGCAAAGTGTCTGGCCACAGACAGTAGCATTCGCGGTCAGTTGATGTATGAAGGTCATGCACCCAAACAGTGAAGCCCAGCAGGGCGGCTCTGGCGGGACCAAGACTGACCGTGGGTCTACATTGTGTGGATTCTTCGGCTTAAGTTGGGAAAGAGAATACTATGATTCAAACTGAAAGCCGGCTCGAAGTGGCTGACAATACCGGTGCCAAAGAAGTAATGTGCATCAAGGTATTGGGCGGCTCCAAGCGCCGTTATGCTGGCATTGGCGATGTGATCAAGGTAACCGTTAAGGTTGCTGCGCCACGTGGCCGTGTCAAAAAAGGTGAAATTTATAACGCCGTGGTTGTGCGCACCGCTAAAGGTGTTCGCCGCCAAGACGGTTCCCTGGTGAAGTTCGACGGCAATGCCGCCGTTCTGTTGAACGCCAAGCTGGAACCGATCGGTACCCGTATTTTTGGACCTGTCACGCGCGAACTGCGCACTGAGAAGTTCATGAAAATCGTGTCCCTGGCACCGGAAGTCCTGTAAGGAGTCGTAATGGATAAGATTCGTAAAAACGACGAAGTCATCGTTCTGACCGGGAAAGACAAGGGCAAACGTGGTGTGGTACAGCAGCGTATCGATGCTGAACATATCGTGGTTGACGGCATTAACATCGCTAAAAAAGCGACTAAGCCAAACCCGATGACTGGCGTAACTGGTGGTATCGTCGATAAGACCATGCCAATTCACGTGTCCAACGTTGCATTGTTTAATGCAGCGACTGGCAAGGCAGATCGCGTGGGTTTCAAAGAAGTGGACGGCAAGAAAGTTCGCATCTTTAAATCCTCCGGCGAAGTAGTGAAGGCTTAAGAAATCATGGCACGTCTCCAAGAATTCTATAAAGAAAAAGTCGTTGCCGACCTGACCAGCAAGTTTGGTTACAAGTCGGTAATGGAAGTTCCACGCCTGACCAAGATCACCCTGAACATGGGTGTTGGTGAGGCTATCGCGGATAAAAAAGTTCTCGAGCACGCAGTTGCTGACTTGACCAAGATCGCCGGCCAGAAGCCAGTGACCACCAAGTCCCGCAAAGCGATCGCAGGCTTCAAAATCCGTGAAGGTTACCCGATCGGTACGATGGTCACCCTGCGCGGCGCTCGCATGTACGAGTTCCTGGATCGCTTCATTACCGTGGCTCTGCCGCGCGTACGCGATTTCCGTGGTGTGAACGGCCGTGCATTTGATGGTCGTGGCAACTACAACATCGGTGTCAAGGAACAGATCATTTTCCCTGAAATCGAATACGACAAGATTGACGCGTTGCGCGGTATGAATATCAGCATCACGACAACCGCTAAGACCGATGACGAAGCCAAAGCTTTGCTCGCCGCCTTTAAATTCCCTTTCAGGAACTGATCATGGCCAAACTGTCACTGATTAATCGTGAGATCAAGCGTGCTGACCTGGTGGCGAAATTCGCCCCTAAGCGCGAAGCTCTCAAGGCCATCGTCGATGACCAATCGAAATCGGAAGAAGAGCGCTACGAAGCTCGCCTGAAACTGCAGGCGCTGCCACGTAACTCGAACCCGACGCGTCAACGTAACCGTTGCGCCATCACTGGTCGTCCGCGCGGCACATTCCGTAAATTCGGTCTGGGTCGTATCAAGCTCCGTGAATTCGCCATGCGTGGTGAAATTCCGGGTATGACAAAAGCAAGCTGGTAATAGGAGAATATGCAATGAGTATGAGCGATCCTATCGCCGATATGCTGACCCGCATTCGCAATGCACAAGGCGTGCAAAAGACGACCGTGGCCATGCCATCGTCGAAAGTCAAAATTGCGATTGCCAGCGTCCTGAAGGACGAGGGTTACATTGAAGATTTCGCTGTTGCCGAAGCTGGTGGCAAAGCGGAACTGAAAATCGGTTTGAAGTATTATGTTGGCCGTCCCGTCATTGAGCGCTTGGAGCGCGTGTCCCGTCCGGGTCTGCGCGTCTACAAGGGCAAAGACGAGATCCCTGTTGTGATGAATGGCTTGGGTGTGGCGATCGTGTCGACTCCGCAAGGCGTCATGACTGACCGCAAAGCACGCGCTACCGGTGTCGGCGGCGAAGTTATTTGCTACGTGGCTTAAGGAGTTACACATGTCTCGAGTAGCTAAAATGCCTATCGTAGTGCCAGCTGGCGCCGAAGTCGCCATCTCCGCACAAGCGATCACCGTAAAAGGCCCGCTGGGCGTACTTTCCCAGGCCCTCACCGGCCAGGTCAAAGTGGAAAACAATGCAGGAACCCTGAGTTTCGACGTGGCGAACGACAGCCGCGAAGCCAATGCCATGTCCGGCACGCTGCGCGCACTGGTCAACAACATGGTTGTTGGCGTCACCAAGGGTTTCGAGAAAAAGCTGAACCTGGTAGGCGTGGGTTACAAGGCGCAAGCTCAAGGCGACAAGCTGAATCTGTCCCTGGGTTTCTCGCACCCTGTAGTGCATGACATGCCAGCTGGCGTTACCTGCGCAACACCAACCCCGACCGAGATCCTGATTAAAGGTATCGACCGTCAACAGGTTGGCCAGGTAGCCGCTGAAGTTCGTGCTTACCGCGCTCCTGAGCCTTATAAAGGCAAGGGCGTTCGCTATGCGGACGAAGTGGTTAAGCTTAAAGAAACCAAGAAGAAGTAATTAGGGGCTGACGATGGATAAGAAAGAATCACGGCTTCGCCGCGGACGCCAAACCCGCATCAAGATTGCGGAATTGAAAGTAAATCGCTTGTCGGTGCATCGCACCAACCTGCACATTTACGCCAACCTGATCAGCCCGGACGCTAAAGTCCTGGTTTCGGCCTCGACGGCTGAAGCGGAAGTTCGCGCTGAACTGGCAGGCCAATCCGGCAAAGGCGGCAATGCCGCTGCTGCAGCCTTGATCGGCAAGCGCGTCGCTGAAAAAGCGTTGAAAGCAGGGATTACCGAAGTTGCGTTTGACCGCTCCGGTTTCCGTTACCACGGCCGTGTGAAAGCGTTGGCAGAAGCCGCACGCGAAGCCGGTCTGAAGTTCTAAGGATCAATCATGGCAAAAATGCAAGCAAAAATGCAAAGCGACAAGCCGGATGATGGCATGCGCGAAAAAATGATCGCGATCAACCGCGTGACCAAAGTGGTCAAGGGTGGTCGTATCATGGGTTTCGCCGCGCTGACCGTAGTTGGTGATGGCGATGGCCGCGTCGGCATGGGCAAGGGTAAATCGAAAGAAGTGCCAGTTGGCGTGCAGAAGGCAATGGAAGAAGCCCGTCGCAACCTGATCAAAGTACCGCTCAAAAACGGCACCTTGCATCACACGGTTGTTGGTCGTCACGGCGCCTCCAAGGTCCTGATGAACCCAGCTAAGCCTGGTACTGGCGTTATCGCTGGTGGCGCAATGCGCGCTATCTTCGAAGTGATGGGCGTGACGGACGTGGTGGCGAAATCCACCGGTTCGAACAACCCATACAACCTGGTACGCGCTACGCTGGACGGCCTGTCGAAAATGAGCACTGCTTCCGATATCGCTGCCAAACGCGGCAAGTCGGTCGAAGACATTCTGGCTTAAGGTGGACAAAATGACAAACACAGTCAAAGTGCAATTGGTCAAGGGCTTGATCGGTACGCGCGAATCGCATCGCGCTACCGTGCGCGGTCTGGGTCTGCGTCGTGTAAATTCGGTTTCCGAATTGCAAGACACCCCATCCGTACGCGGCATGATCAATAAAGTATCGTATCTCGTTAAAGTTGTCGGGTAAGCCTTCGGGCTTACACGAACGGAGCAAATCATGGAATTGAATACTATTGCACCAGCCGAAGGCGCTAAGCACTACAAGCGTCGCGTCGGTCGCGGTATCGGCTCCGGCCTGGGTAAAACCTCGGGTCGTGGTCACAAAGGTCAGAAATCGCGTTCGGGCGGCTTTCATAAAGTCGGTTTCGAAGGCGGTCAGATGCCTCTGCAACGCCGTCTGCCTAAGCGCGGTTTCAAATCGATGCACGCAACCTTCAAAGCTGAAGTGCGCCTGTCCGATCTGAACAACCTGGCTGTTGGCGATGTCGACATTCTGGTCTTGAAGCAAGCTGGCGTTCTGGGCGTGTTGGCCCGTGACGTGCGCGTGATCTTGTCCGGCGAAATCACCAAAGCGGTGAATTTGAAGGGCTTGAAAGTGTCCGCTGGCGCGAAAGCCGCCATCGAAGCAGCCGGCGGCTCGGTAGCCTGAGTTGACCGCTAACAGCTTGATCGGAGCGAAAATTGGCGACTAATCCACAACTTGCTAAAAGTGCAGCGGCCGGTTTCCCTTGGGGACGGCTCTGGTTTTTGCTTGGCGCATTGGTGGTTTATCGTATCGGTGCTCACGTCCCGGTTCCCGGGATTGACCCGACACAATTAGCCTCGCTGTTCAAGGAGCACGAAGGCGGCGTCCTGGGCATGTTCAACATGTTCTCGGGCGGTGCCTTGTCTCGTTTTACAGTGTTTGCGCTGGGTATCATGCCTTATATCTCGGCCTCGATCATCATGCAATTGCTGTCGATCGTGTCACCGCAGATGGAAGCGTTGAAAAAAGAAGGCGAAGCAGGTCGTCGCAAGATCACCCAGTACACCCGGTATTTCACGGTTGCCCTGGCACTGTTCCAAGCGTTAGGCATTGCAGTCGCACTGGAGTCGCAAGCTGGTCTGGTGTTGGAGCCTGGTCTTGCATTCCGCTTCGTGACGGTCGTCACTTTGTTGACCGGAACAATGTTTTTGATGTGGTTGGGTGAGCAAATTACCGAGCGTGGCTTGGGGAATGGCATCTCGATCATCATTTTTGCCGGGATTGCAGCAGGTCTGCCGTCGGCGTTGGGTGGCTTGTTCACTCAGGTGTCGAATGGTTCGATCGGCAGCTTCAGCGCGATTTTCATCGTGATCCTGGTAGCACTGGTAACGTACTTCGTTGTATTCGTCGAACGTGGTCAGCGCAAAATATTGGTCAATTACGCGAAGCGCCAGGTAGGCAACAAGATTTATGGCGGTCAAACCAGCCATTTGCCGTTGAAGCTGAACATGGCCGGCGTGATCCCGCCGATCTTTGCTTCTTCGATCATCTTGTTCCCGGCCACTATCGTGGACTGGTTTTCAAAGGGCGCCGACAACGCTAACCCTGCGGTGCGGTTCTTGAAAGATTTGGCAGCATCGATGGGGCCTGGTGAGCCTATCCATGCGCTGTTGTACGCAGTGGCGATCGTGTTTTTCTGTTTCTTCTATACAGCGCTGGTGTTTAACAGCAAGGAAACAGCGGATAACTTGAAGAAAAGCGGTGCGTTCATTCCCGGGATCCGTCCAGGCGAACAGACAGCCCGTTACATCGACAAGATCCTGACACGCTTGACACTTGCCGGCGCAGTCTACATCACCCTGGTGTGTTTATTGCCGGAATTTATGCAAGCCCAGTGGAAAGTACCATTCTATTTCGGCGGTACTTCTTTATTGATTATTGTAGTTGTCACCATGGATTTCATGGCGCAAGTACAGAACTACGTGATGTCGCAGCAATATGATTCGCTGCTGCGCAAAGCAAATTTCAAGGGCGGAATTCCGACGCGTTAAGCGCGGTAAACATACCGAATGGCAAAAGACGACGTCATACAGATGCAGGGCGAGATTCTTGAGAATCTCCCAAATGCAACATTTCGAGTGAAGCTGGAGAACGGACACGTGGTGCTCGGGCATATTTCAGGTAAAATGCGGATGAACTATATTCGCATTCTCCCTGGAGACAAGGTGACGGTGGAGTTAACGCCGTATGACCTGAGCCGAGCCCGCATTGTGTTCCGTACCAAGTAACACACTGAATCAAACCAAAGAAGCGAAAGAAAGAGCCCAAAAATGAAAGTTCTCGCATCAGTCAAGCGGATCTGCCGCAACTGCAAGATCATCAAGCGCAAAGGCGTAGTCCGCGTTATCTGCGTGGAACCACGTCACAAGCAGCGTCAAGGTTAATCGAGGAATAACAAATGGCACGTATTGCAGGGGTTAATATCCCAAATCATCAGCATACCGTTATCGGCCTGACGGCCATCTACGGTGTGGGCCGTCCACGCGCAGAGAAAATCTGTGCATCGACCGGTGTAGCAACCAACAAAAAGATCAAAGATCTGGATGACAGCGAACTGGAAAAGCTGCGCGATGAAGTAGGTAAATTCATCGTCGAAGGCGATCTGCGTCGTGAACTGTCCATGAACATCAAGCGTTTGATGGATCTGGGTTGCTACCGCGGCATGCGTCATCGTAAGGGTCTGCCTTGCCGTGGCCAGCGTACGCGTACGAACGCACGTACCCGCAAGGGACCGCGTAAAGCCGCTCAATCGCTGAAAAAATAATCCGCTAGGGAATAATTATGGCTAAGTCGCAAAATAACGCCGCATCAGCACGCGTGCGTAAAAAAGTTAAAAAGAACGTCGCTGAAGGCATCGCACATGTCCACGCTTCGTTCAATAACACCATCATTACCATCACCGATCGTCAAGGCAATGCCTTGTCGTGGGCTACCTCCGGCGGTGCAGGCTTCAAGGGTTCGCGTAAATCGACCCCATTCGCAGCGCAGGTCGCCGCGGAAGCCGCTGGTAAAGTGGCTGTTGAGTGTGGCGTGAAGAACCTGGAAGTACGTATCAAGGGCCCAGGTCCTGGTCGTGAATCCGCCGTTCGCGCGCTGAACAACCTGGGCATCAAGATCACCGAGATCCAGGACGTGACGCCGGTACCGCACAACGGTTGCCGTCCACCGAAACGTCGTCGTATCTAAGATAGTGTTGCAGAGGGCGCTTCGGCGCCAGCTGCTTTGCTGTCTGTTGTAACTCAGTACAGTTGTGTGAAAACGCTGGAGCAGAGAGCCGGAAACGGTTATACTGCCCGGCTGTTCTTGCCTGTCAAATCCTGTTTGACGGGTTTTTCGTTTTCAGCCACCGTCTGATTGAAACCAAATCAGACTAGCGCCTAACCGCATCAGTGTGTTTGATCATGCATGTGGCTGGGGCGTTATCATTTAAAAAAAGGAAGTATCGTGGCACGTTATATCGGACCTAAAGCAAAACTTTCCCGCCGTGAAGGTACAGACCTGTTCCTGAAGAGCGCACGTCGCTCGCTGGACAGCAAGTGCAAACTGGACGTCAAGCCAGGCCAGCACGGTGTCAAATCCGGCGCCCGCACCTCGGACTACGGTAACCAACTGCGCGAAAAGCAAAAAGTCAAGCGCATGTACGGCGTGCTGGAACGTCAATTCCGCCGCTACTTCGCTGAAGCAGACCGTCGTAAAGGCAACACCGGCGAAACGCTGTTGAAGTTGCTGGAAACGCGTCTGGACAACGTTTGCTACCGCATGGGCTTTGGCTCGACCCGCGCTGAAGCGCGTCAATTGGTCAGCCACAAAGCGTTCACCGTGAACGGTATCGTTGTGAACATCGCTTCGTACGCAGTTAAAGTTGGCGACATCGTTGCTGTTCGTGAAAAATCGAAAAAGCAAGTGCGTATCGTTGAAGCACTGTCGCTGGCCGAACAAGTTGGTATGCCTAGCTGGGTTTCGGTTGATGCCAAGAAAATGGAAGGTACCTTCAAGTCCCTGCCAGAGCGTAACGAAATCGCTAACGACGTCAACGAATCGCTGATCGTCGAGCTGTACTCGCGTTAATAGTAGTTAGCACCACCTCCGCCCACTCGATCGAGTGGGCGTTTTACTAATGCCATCAGCCTTATCGGTGTAATGAGCCGAGGGTATTGAAAAGGACATTTCATGCAAAACAGTTTGTTGAAGCCACGTATTATCGATGTTGAAGCTCTCGGTGCAGGTCACGCCAAAGTCGTGATGGAACCGTTCGAGCGCGGCTATGGCCACACATTGGGTAACGCGTTGCGCCGCGTTCTGCTGTCGTCGATGGTAGGCTACGCGCCGACCGAAGTGACGATCGCTGGCGTCGTCCACGAATATTCCTCCCTCGATGGCGTGCAAGAAGACGTCGTCGATCTGTTGCTGAACTTGAAGGGTGTGGTTTTCAAAGTCCACAACCGCGATTCGGTAACCCTGACCCTGAAAAAAGAAGGCGAAGGCGCGATCCTGGCCTCCGACATCGACCTGCCGCATGACGTCGAACTGATCAACCCTGACCACGTGATCGCCCACCTGACCGCTGGTGGCAAGCTGGACATGCAGATCAAGGTTGAAAAAGGCCGCGGCTACGTTCCTGGTAACGTGCGTCGCCTGTCGGAAGACACGAACAAGACCATCGGCCGCATCATCCTCGATGCGTCGTTCTCGCCAGTGCGCCGTGTATCGTACTTCGTTGAATCGGCCCGCGTTGAACAGCGTACTGACCTGGACAAGCTGATCATCAACATCGAGACCAACGGCGTGATCTCGCCGGAAGAAGCGATCCGCCAGTCGGCCCGCGTCCTGGTGGACCAGCTGAATGTGTTCGCCGCCCTGGAAGGCACGGAAGCCGCCGCCGAAGCGCCATCGCGCGCTCCGCTGGTCGATCCTATCCTGTTGCGTCCAGTCGACGACCTGGAGTTGACCGTGCGTTCGGCGAACTGCCTGAAAGCGGAAAACATCTACTACATCGGCGACCTGATCCAACGTTCGGAAAACGAACTGCTGAAAACGCCAAATCTGGGCCGCAAGTCCCTGAACGAAATCAAGGAAGTGCTGGCATCGCGCGGCTTGACCTTGGGCATGAAGCTGGAAAACTGGCCGCCTGCCGGCCTGGAAAAGTAATTCGTAGTTGTAGCAAACTGCTTGGGACAGGTGTCCCAGGCTTTTATTTTGTAGCACCAAACCGGCCCGCGATGAAGCTTCTGCCTCATTGATCGAAGAGCTGGAATTTAAACACTCACCGAAAGGATTTATCATGCGTCACGGTCACGGCCTCCGTAAACTGAATCGTACCTCGTCCCACCGTCTGGCAATGCTGCGCAACATGACAGTATCGCTGCTGCGTCACGAAGCGATCAAAACCACCCTGCCAAAAGCAAAAGAACTGCGCCGCGTTGTCGAGCCAATTCTGACCCTGGGCAAAACCGACTCCCTGGCAAACAAGCGTCTGGCCTTCAACCGCCTGCGCGACCGTGAAATGGTCGTCAAACTGTTCGCTGAACTGGGCCCACGTTTCGCCAACCGTAACGGTGGTTATGTGCGTATCCTGAAAATGGGTTTCCGCGTCGGCGATAACGCTCCTATGGCGTTCGTTGAACTGATGGATCGTCCAGATACGACCGAAGCAGTTGAAGTTGCTGGCGAGTAATCCCAGTAATTGCATCTAAGAAAGCCAGGCCTAGCCTGGCTTTTTTGTTTTCTGCTGCAGCTATCCTTGCTGCGGTGTACTATTCTTCTTTCGCGCCGGCCCGGCACATGCGCTGCCTGCTCCGCGCGTCCTCCGTCGAATGGTCGAAAAGGTAGTTCATGTCCCGTTTCCCCTCCAGCGCCTCCGCGCGCGCCGCTCCCCTGCATCAACTGCTGATCTGGCTTGCCACCTGTATGCTGCTGGCCATGGCCGTCTTTGGCGCCAATCATGCCCGCGCCGACGATGAATTCCTCGATCCCGAGCTGGCCTTCAAATTTTCCGCCCGCATGCAGGATCCGTCCACCATCGCCGTCACCTACGTGATCGCCGACGGCTACTATATGTACCACGAGCGCTTCAAGTTCGAGGCCGTGGGCGCCAAGCTGGGCACGCCCGTGTATCCGGCTGGCAAGGTCAAGTTTGACGATACCTTCCAGAAGAATGTGGAAACCTTCCGCAAGACCCTGACCATCACCATTCCCGTTGAGGCGGCCGGCGCGTTCACCCTGAAGGCGACGGGCCAGGGCTGCTCCGACAAGGGCCTGTGCTATGCGCCGCAGGATGCGACAGCCCAGCTGGTGGGCGGGGGCGGCGGCCAGAGCGTGGCGCCCGGCGCGGGCCTGCCGTCGAAATTCGCCTTGCCCGCCGCGCCGGCAGTCGATACGGCTGCCATCAACGGTCCGCAGGCGCAGGCGTCGCCCGGTGTGTCCGTGCTGAGCATTCCCCAGGCCGATATCACCAGCACGTCCGAGCCGGTAGCGGCGGCGCCCGTGGCGGCAAGCGCCGCGCCCGCGCAAAGCGAGATGGGCAAGATCGAGGCGGCCCTGAAGGGCGGCAAGCTGCTCGTCATCGTGCCCCTGTTCATGCTGCTGGGCCTGGGCCTGGCGTTTACGCCGTGCGTGCTGCCGATGGTGCCGATTTTGTCGTCGATCATCATCGGCGATGGCGCCAAGGTCAGCCGCTCGCGCGGCTTGCTGCTGTCGCTGACGTACGCGCTGGGCATGGCCATCGTGTATACGGCGCTGGGCGTGGCGGCCGGCCTGGCGGGCGAAGGCCTGGCGGCCCAGCTGCAAAACCCGTGGGTACTGGGCTTCTTTGCCCTGCTGATGGCGGGCCTGGCGCTGTCGATGTTCGGCTTGTATGAACTGCAAGTGCCGGCTTTCCTGCAAGGCAAGCTGACGTCCGTGTCGAACCAGCAATCGTCGGGCCGCCTGGCGGGCGTGTTCGTCATGGGCGCCATTTCCGCGCTGATCGTGGGACCCTGCGTGGCCGCGCCGCTGGCCGGCGCCTTGCTGTACATCAGCCAGACGCGCGACGTCGTCATCGGCGGCAGCGCCTTGTTTGCCATGGCGGTGGGCATGAGCGTACCTCTGCTGCTGGTTGGCGTGTCGGCCGGCACCTTGCTTCCCCGCGCCGGCGCCTGGATGGACGCCGTCAAGCGCTTCTTTGGCGTACTGCAGCTGGGCGTGGCCTGGTGGCTGGTTTCGCCCGTGCTGCCAGGCGCCGTGCAGATGCTGGGCTGGACGGTGCTGTTTGTCGGCTACGGCATGTATTTGCTGGTGGGCAAGAGCGGCGCGAAGAACGCCTGGATCGCCAAGGCATTCGGCCTCGTGTTTGCCGTGCTGGGCGCGATGCAACTGGTGGGCGTGGCCAGCGGCGGCCGCGATCCGCTGGCGCCGCTGGCCCACCTCGGCGGTGGGCAAGTGCACGCGCAGCCGTTTATGCGCGTAAAGACCGTGGCGCAGCTCGATGCGGCGCTGGCGCAGTTGAACGGCAAGCCGGCCCTGCTGGACTTTTATGCGGACTGGTGCGTGTCGTGTATCGAAATGGAAAAACTGACCTTCGTCGATCCTGCCGTGCGCGAGAAGATGGGGCAAGCCGTGCTGCTGCAAGTGGACGTGACGGCCAATGATGCCGACGACAAGGCCATGCTGAAACGTTTTCAGCTGTTCGGCCCGCCGGGCATCATTATGTTCAACCAGCAAGGGCAGGAAATCGCCCAGTCGCGCGTGATCGGCTTCCAGAATGCTGCCACTTTCCTGGCCTCGTTGCGCAAGCTCGACGGGCAGTGAGCGGTCACTTGTCTCGCCAATAAGAAAAAGCCTGCATCGCAGGCTTTTTCTGTTTTTACACCCGCTACAACTTAGCCGGCTTTGGGATGCTGTTGCATGCCGTCGTGACCGCCATGGTGGCCACCACGGTGGCCGCCGTGCTTGTCGCCAGGCACGCTGTCGTCAAACACTTTCTTTTGCTCCGGGGTCAGCACGGCATAAAAGGTTTTCAGCGAGGCCAGGCGGCTTTCCTGGTTCGCGATGCGTTCCTTCGACATGGCAATCCATTGCTCCATGCGTTCCGGCGCCGACAGCTTGGCCATCGCCTCGCGCCTGGCTTTCCAGTCGCCCATCGGTTTTTTCGGCGCATTGGCGGCCGTGAAAGTGGCCCAGGCCGGTTCTTGCGCGGCTGTCAGCTTCAGCTTGTCGTGCAGGCGCGCCTGGTACTTGGCCATGCGCTCGGCCGGGTTGCTTGCGCGGTGCTGGCCGCGCTGGCCTTCATGTTGCATTTTGGTGCTGGCGGCAGGCGCGCTGGCGGCCGCTTCCTGGGCGTGGACGGTCAGCGATGCCGCACCCATGCCGAGTACGCTCATGGCGATGATCAAATTCTTGCGCAAGGTTGTCATTGAGGCGTTCATCTGGATTCCTTTGTAAAAGTGAGGGATGTACATGTTGCTGCACATGAATCCATGTTGGACGCGCCATGTTTCCCCGAAGTGTCCGCTGCCAGACAGTTTGTATCTATATGTTTCTTCGGGTCTCCTATATACAAGACGATACAAATGCGCTGTGCAAGGCCGGGGGAAGTGGGGATAATTCGTACCATGGAACCCACTTCTACAATTCTCATCGTCGACGATGACCGCGATATCCGCAGCTTGCTGGCGGACTACCTGGAAACGAACGCCTACCGCACCCTGGGCGCGGCGGATGGCACGGCCATGTGGAAAATCCTCGATGAAACGCGGCCCGACCTGATCGTGCTGGACTTGAACCTGCCTGGCGACGATGGCCTGACCCTGTGCCGCAAGCTGCGCGCCCAATCGACGGTGCCGGTGATCATGTTGACGGCGCGCAATGAGCCGCTGGACCGTATCCTGGGCCTGGAAATGGGCGCCGACGATTACTTGCCGAAGCCGTTCGAACCGCGTGAATTGCTGGCGCGCATACGTAGCGTGCTGCGCCGCAGCCATGCCATGCCGTCGAACGTGCCATCGGACAAGGCGCAGCAAATCCGCTTTTCCGGCTGGACCCTGGACTTGACGGCGCGCCACCTGCTCAATCCCAGCGGCCTGGTGATCATGCTGTCGGGCGCGGAATTTCGCTTGCTGCGCGTGTTCCTGGAACACCCGAACCGCGTGCTCAACCGCGACCAGCTGCTGAACCTGACGCAGGGCCGCGACGCCGACCCGTTTGACCGCTCGATCGATATCCAGATCAGCCGCCTGCGGCAAAAGCTCGGTGAAGATGCCCGCTTGCCGCAAATCATCAAAACCGTGCGCAACGGCGGCTACGTACTGGCCGGCCAGGTCAATGTGGAGCCGCACGCGTGAAGGCCTTCCTCGGGTCGATGACGGGCCGCGTCTTCATGTTCTTGCTGATCGGCATCGTCGCGTCGGCCGCGCTGACGCAGTGGCTGGCCGTGGGGGAACGCCAGCGCGCCATCGAGCAATACCGCGACTACCACGCCGTCGAGCGGGCCGAGCAGTTGGTGATGGCAGCCGACGTGGTGCCGCTGGCTTCGCGCGCCGCCTACCTGAAAGTCGCGAACAAGGGCAGCGTGCGCCTGGAGCTGCGTCCCGATACGGAACATACGCCCGGCGCGCCGACGGAATTTTCCACCGCCCTGCAAGCCAAGCTGGGCGAAGGCTTCAAGGTCAGCGCGCTGGCCGAACGCCCGGCCGCCTGCGTCAAACCGCGCCAGACGCCGGGCATGTTCGGCGCCAAGCCATGGGGCGGCACGTGCGAAAACCTCGACGTGCGCATGCAGGATGGCCACGTGCTGCGCCTGATGGTCTTGCCGCCGCGCCAGCAGCCGCCGTTCAATGAGCATAACGACTGGATGACCTTGCTGCCTTTCCTGATCAGCATCGCCATCCTCGCCTACCTGGTCACGCGCATGACCATGCGCCCGCTCAAGCAGCTGGCGCAGGCGGCGAAAGACCTGGGCAATGACATCAACCACCCGCCGCTGACCCTGTCGGGCGCCAGCGAGATCCGCCAGGCCAGCGCCGCCTTCAATGCCATGCAGGCGCGCATCCGCCAGCATATTTCCCAGCGTACACAAATGCTGGCGGCCATCACGCACGACCTGCAGACGCCGCTGACGCGCTTGCGCTTGCGCCTGGAAAAAGTGGCCGATACGGAATTGTATGACCGCCTGGTGGGCGATTTGTCGGCCATGCAGAGCATGGTCAAGGAAGGGCTGGACCTGGCCCGCTCGATGGACAGCACGGAAGCGATGCAGGCGCTCGACCTCGATTCCCTGTTAGATAGTGTCTGTTCCGACGCGGCTGATGCCGGCCAGAAAGTCACCCTGAATGGACAGGCAGGCATGGCCTTGATGGCGCGCCCGATCGCCATGCGGCGCTGCCTGGTGAACTTGATCGACAATGCCGTCAAATATGGTCTGTACGCGCAGGTTGCCGTCGAGCGTATCCCGGGTGCCGCGCGCATCCGCATCCGCGACGGGGGGCCAGGCATTGCGCCAGATCAACTGGCCAAGGTATTCGAACCGTTTTACCGCATCGAGACTTCGCGCTCGCGCGAATCGGGCGGCACGGGCCTGGGCCTGACCATCGCGCGCAATATTGCCGAACAGCATGGCGCCACGGTTTCACTGCTCAATCATGTCGACGGTGGACTGGAAGTCACCCTGATCGTGCCAGAGTATTACGCAGGAAAGTGAGCATTTCCGTGCGACAATATTGTGCTTTATGCCCCCCCGGCAACTACCATCAACCTGCAGCCCTGCGCTGCGACAGCGTGACAGAACAATGAAAAAGACTAGTCTGGCAATCCTCGTGGGTGCGGCCCTGTGTATCGGCGGCGGCATCTGGTATTTCAACCATCAGTCCGGCGCGCCGAGCGGTGGGCAGGATGGCAAAGGGGGCAAGGGCGGACAGGCGCCGACGACGGTGAGCGTGGTCACGCCGGTGCGCCAGGACGTGCCGATGGTGTTGCAAGCCAATGGCAGCGTGATGCCGATCAGCAGTGTCGACCTGCACCCGCAGACGACCAGCACGATTACCAAGGTGCATATCCGCGAAGGCCAGTTCGTCAAGCAGGGCGAGCTGATGTTTACGCTGGACGCGCGCAGCGAGCATGCGAATGTCGACAAGGCGCAGGCGCAGGTCTTGCGCGACCGCGCCTCGGTGCAGGACTTCGAGCGCCAGCTCAAGCGCAGCCAGGATTTGCTGAGCAAGAATTTCATCGCCCAGGGCGCCGTGGATACCTTGCAAAGCCAGCTCGACGCGGCACGCGCCTTGCTGGCCGCCGACCAGGCCGCCTTGCGCGCCGCCCAGGTCGACTCCAGCTACACCGTCCTGCGCGCGCCGCAAGCGGGCAGGGTAGGGGCCATCAATGTCTATGCGGGCAGCCTGGTGCAGCCGACCACGTCGCTCACCAGCATCACCCAGCTCGACCCGATCGACGTGTCGTTCACCTTGCCGGAAAGCAGCCTGTCCGGCTTGCTGGCGGCGCAAAAGGCGGGCGAGGTACCTGTCACGGCGCTGTTGTCCGATGCAGGCGGCAAGCAGCTCGACGGCAAACTGAACTTTATCGACAATGCCGTCGATTCCGCCACAGGCGTGATCCGGATCAAGGCGCGTTTCAATAATGGCGGCACCGATTTGTGGCCAGGCCAGTACGTGAATACGCAGCTGACCGTGCGCACCCTCCAGGATGCGCTGGTGATCCCGCAGAACGCCATCATCACGAGTACTTCCGGCACCTTTGTGTATTCGATGGAGGCGGATAGTACGGCCAAGATGCGCAAGATTACCCGCGTGTATGCATTCGGACCGAGCGCCGTCGTCACCGGATTGAGCGGCGATGAAAAAGTCATCGTCGATGGCAAGCAGAACTTGCGTCCAGGCAGCAAGGTGCGCCTGGCGGAAAAACACAAGGCCGCCGATGGCGCCGCCGCACCGCAGGGCAAGCCAGCATGAACCTGTCCGAACTGAGCATCCGCCGCCCCGTCATGGTGGTGCTGCTGTCCCTCTCCATCATCCTGGCCGGCGTGCTGGCCTACCTGCAAATTCCTGTGGCGGCCTTGCCGAGCTACAACACGCCCGTCATCAACGTCAGCGCCGACCTGGCCGGCGCCAGCCCGGAAACCATGGCCTCGTCGGTGGCCTTGCCACTGGAAAAACAATTTTCCACCATTTCAGGCCTCAGCCTGATCACGTCCACGAGCACGCTGGGCAATACCTCGCTGACCCTGGAATTTGACGCCAGCATCAATGTCAACGAGGCGGCCGTCGACGTGCAGGCCGCGCTGCTGCGCGCGCAGCGCCAGTTACCGACGGAAATGACGGACTTGCCATCCTACCGCAAGGTCAATCCCGCCGATGCGCCGGTGCTGTTCATCCAGATGACGTCGCCATCGCTGAACTTGTCGGATCTCAATGATTATGCGGAAAACCTGATCGCCCCGAGCCTGTCGACCCTGCCTGGCGTCGCCCAGGTGATCGTGAATGGCCAGAAGCGCTTTGCCGTGCGCGTGCGCGCCCGTGCCGACCTGATGAATGCGCGCAACCTGACGATGGACGAACTGGCCACTGCCTTGCGTACTTCGAACACGAATTCCCCGCTGGGCATCCTTGACGGCCCGAGCCAGACCCTGACCATCCAGGGCAATCCGCAAATGATGAAAGCGGCCGATTTTGCCGAATTGATCGTCGCCAGCCGCAACGGCCAGCCCGTGCGCCTGAAGGACGTGGCCGAGGTGGAAGACAGCTTTCAATCGATCAAGGCCGTCGGCAGTTTCAACGGCGAGCGTTCGATCAGCCTGATGGTGCAGCGCCAACCGGATGCCAACACCGTGCAAGTGGTCGACGGCGTGCGCCGTTTGTTGCCAGGGTTCAAGGAGCAATTGCCGCAATCGATACAGATCAGCCTGGTTAACGACCGTTCGCTGTCGATACGCGAAGCCATCCACGACGTCAATCTGACGCTGGCCCTGACCGTGGTGCTGGTGGTGCTGGTGATCTTTTTGTTCCTGCACCGCGCGGCCGCCACCTTCATTCCTGCCGTCACCATGCCGATTTCCCTGCTGGGCGCCCTGGCCCTGCTGTACTGGCTCGGCTACAGCCTCGACAACGTCTCGCTGCTGGGCATTACCCTGGCCGTCGGCTTGGTTGTCGACGATGCCATCGTGGTGCTGGAAAATATCGTGCGCCATATCGAGATGGGCAAGAAACCGATACGCGCGGCCCTGGAAGGGGCAAAAGAGATGGGCTTTACCATCATCTCGATTTCCGTCTCGCTGGTGGCCGTGTTCATCCCCATCTTCTTCATGCCGGGCGTGATCGGCTTGCTGTTCCATGAGTTCGCCGTGGTCGTTTCGCTGGCCGTGCTGGTGTCCGCCATCGTGTCGCTGACCCTGGTGCCGATGCTGGCCAGCCGCTTCCTGCCTGCCGATTCGCGCGAGCACAATGACAGCGACCCCAGCCATGGCGAAAAAACCTTCATCGGCCGCCATTTCGAAGCGGGTTTCACGAAATTGCGCAACGGCTATGTGCATCTGCTCGACAAGGCCCTGGCGCACCGCAACGTGGTGTTGTTCGTTGCCGTATGTACTTTTGCGCTGACGGTGTTGTTGTACGCCACGATACCGAAAGGTTTCTTCCCCGAAGAAGACCTGGGCCAGATCCAGGTGAATACGGAAGCGTCGGAAGACATTTCCTCGGCGGCGTTGCAAGACTTGCAAGCCCGCGTGGCGGCCGTGCTCATGGCGGACCCCAGCGTGCAGGATGTGACCTCGTTCGTCGGCGGCGGCAACACGGGACGCATGTTCATGGTCTTGAAACCGCGCAGCGAGCGGCCGAAAATGCCCGTGGTGCTGGAGAACCTGCGCCGCGCGACGAGCACCGTGCCCGGCATGGCCGTGTATTTCCGTCCCGTGCAAAACTTGCAGCTGGGCGGGCGCCAGAGCAAGAGCCGCTACCAATACACCTTGCAAAGCGTCAGCCCCGACGCCTTGAATGACTGGGCGGAAAAGTTTATTGCCGGCATGCGCACGGATCCGGCCTTCCGCGACGTCACCAGCGATTCACAGATCAAGGGCTTGCAGGCGTCGCTCAGGATCGACCGCGACAAGGCCAACCTGCTGGGCGTGCAGATGTCCGACATCCGCACGGCCCTGTACAGCGCCTTTGGCGAGCGGCAAGTGTCGACCATCTATTCGTCGGCAGCCAGCTATTACGTGATCCTGGAGGCGGCCACGGCGGATCGCCAGTACGACGATGCGCTCACGCGCGTGTCCGTGCGCAGCAAGACGGGCGAGCTGGTGAAACTGTCGAGTATTGCCTATGTGGAACGCACGATCGGTCCCACGTCCGTGAATCACCAGGGACAGTTGCAGGCTGTTACCATCGCCTTCAACCTGGCGCCGGACGTGCCGCTGGGCATCGCCACGGGCAGGATCGATGCGATGGCCAAGGACATGAGCTTGCCGGCCTCCATCATCACGCGCTACGGCGGCGACGCGGCCGTGTTCCAGAGCTCGCAGTCCAGCCAGATCATCCTCATCATTGCCGCGCTGGCCGTGATCTATGTGCTGCTCGGCGTGCTGTATGAAAGCTATATCCACCCGCTGACCATCCTGGCCGGCTTGCCGTCGGCGGCCGTGGGGGCGCTGCTGACCCTGCGCCTGTTCGGCATGGATCTGACCATGATCGCCATCATCGGCATTTTGATGCTGATCGGCATCGTCAAGAAAAACGCCATCATGATGATCGACTTTGCCCTGCATGCGCAGCGCAACGACGGGCTGGCGCCGGCGGAGGCCATCCGCCAGGCTTGCATCCTGCGTTTCCGTCCCATCATGATGACCACGGCGGCGGCCTTGATGGGCGCCTTGCCGATTGCCCTGGGCCTGGGCGCCGGCGCCGAGCTGCGCCAGCCGCTGGGCCTGGCCGTGGTCGGCGGCTTGCTCTTTTCGCAAGTCATTACCCTGTTCATCACGCCCGTGATCTATCTGTTCCTGGACAAGTACAGCGGCACGGGACCGTTGACGGACGAGCAATTGGTGGCGCTCGACAACAAGGCCTGATCCGCCACACGGCCACCGCCGGCGCCCCGTTCCTGAGTGAATGCGGCGCCGGTTTTGTATGGGCCGTGATACATACGGTAACAACCGTCAAGGCACGGCTAGGGTACGCTGATACCGCTGCAAGGAAAGTCGCTATCCTGTACGCTTCGGGTTGGAAATGCCGAGGAAGTGTTCCCAAAAGCAAGGGACTCTGGCACTATGGCTGCCCTGTAAGATTACTTTTGTCGCTACACAGAAAGCACGATTCATTTTGCATGACACGACCCATTTGATGGCTGCCGATTCCGATGTTTGCCCCACCTGCGGGCAAGTCATCCAGCCACCACCGGCCTACGGGTCCAGGACCAGCACCATGCGCAAGGTGGCGCTCGGCGTGTCCGTCTTGCTGCACGTGCTGCTGGCGGCGTATGTCCTGTTGCGTAGCGACAAGATTGAAAAGATCCCGCCGCCGAAGAAGGAAAGCGCGATGGTCTACATTGCGCCGCTGAAAGACAAGCCGCAACCGAAGCCGCAACCGAAACCCACGCCGAAACCGAAGGACACGAAAGTGGCCAAGGTAAAACCGCCACCGGCGCCGAGCAAGCGCGTGGTCACGAAAGACGTGCCGCGCGACAAGCCGAAACTGGAAACGTTCACGCCGCCGCTGGTGTCGAAAGTACCGTTGCCGCCGCCGCCCGCTGAAGACATGAGTTCGATGATCGAGCAGCGCCGCAAGCAGCGTCAGGCGCAAAATCCCGCGCCGCCGGCCGAGGAAAGTGAAAACGACCGCGCCATGCGCGTGGCCAAGGCGAATATCGCCGGCGCCCAGGGACGCAATTCCGGCAGCGACCGCGAGGATTCGGGCGGCGTGTTTTCCATCGTCAACCAGACCTCGTTCAGCGCGGAAGTCAAGTTCAAGGGCTGGAACGGCAACTTCAAGCGCAACTGGCTGAAGCAGGAAAAAGTGGAGTTGGGCAATGAGCCCGATATCGAAACGGCCATCCTGAAGAAGATGATCCAGCTGATCCGTGCCGAAAAACCCGGCGACTTCGTGTGGGAATCGCGCCGCCTGGGACGTAACGTCAACCTCAGCGCCCGCGTGGAAGATACTGCCGAGCTGATGGCTTTCCTGCGCCAGGAATTCTTTTCCGAGAAACGGCCAGGGCCGGGACGGCGCTAGGCGCTCGTCAAACTGACGGCAATAAAAAAAGGCTGCACCGTGCGAACGGGCAGCCTTTTTTACGCAGCGTTGATCTCGATCAAGCCGGTTTGTCCGATTCCGGCTCGACGTCGTCTTCCATGTCGATCAGTTCGACCATCTGGGCCGCGCCGTCTTCGCTGATGCCGGCCAGTTCCATGATCTTGTCGTTGGCTTCGTCGATGCCGACTCTTTTCAAGGCCGAGAACAGTTGCACGGTGAACGGGAAGCCGACGCCGTCTTCATCCACATAGCTGTCGAGCTTGGCTTTCGCCTGGCGCAAGGCGTTCACGGATTCATTACGGTTCAGCTTATCGACCTTGGTCAGGATGCAGTGGATCGGTTTGCCCGTCGGGGCGAACCATTCCAGCATTTGAATGTCCAGGTCGGTGAACGGGCGGCGCGAATCCATGATCAGGATCAAACCCGCCAATTGCTCGCGGCGCTGCACGTAGTCGCCCAGCAGGCGCTGCCAGTGCAATTTGGCCGAGCCCGACACTTCCGCGTAGCCGTAGCCCGGCAAGTCGACCAGCAGGCATTCGATCTCTTCGACGATGGTGGCATCCTTGCGGTGCTGCGCCACGTGGGCGCCGCCGATGGAGAAGTAGTTGATGTGCTGGGTACGGCCAGGTGTCTTGGAGGCGAACGCCAAGCCTTTCTGATTACACAAGATGTTGATGGCGGTCGATTTACCGGCATTGGAGCGGCCGGCAAAGGCGATTTCCGGCACCGTGGTATCGGGCAGGTCACGCAATTGGTTGACGGTCGTAAAGAAGCGGGCTTGCCAGAGTTTTGACATGGGAGTAGTAAAGCAACAAAAGGGAGCGATAAGGGAGCGATAACGCCAAGAAGCTATTGTACAATAAGGGGTTGTTTATTGTTGCCGGCGTAGCAGCGATGCGGCTTGCGGCCCTGAAAATAAAGCAAAAATCCACAGGGCGCGGCAATGTCCACCACTAATTTCTCACTGTCTCAGGGTGCCTGAATGAATCGTGCGTTTTCACCGTTTATCAAATCCATGCTGCTCGCTTTGCTGGCTGTATCGGCAACTGCCTCCGCGGTCGAAGCAGCGAAACCGGCCGTTAAGGCCGACGCCGCCAAGGGCGCCACCCTGTACGCCGATGGCGACGCGGCGCGCGGCTTGCCTGCCTGCGTCTCCTGCCATGGCGCGGCCGGCAATTCGACCATCACGGTCAATCCGAAACTGGCCGGTCAGCACGAAAGCTATATCTACAAGCAATTGGTCGACTTCACCACGCCGGAGCGCAGCCAGCCCGTCATGACGACGTACGCGAAGATGCTCAGCGACGCCGACAAGAAGAATATCGCCGCCTACCTGGGCGCGCAGCTGTCCAAGCCGGGCGCCGCGAAAAACAAGGATACGATCGACCTGGGCAAGAAAATCTACCGTGGTGGCATTGCTTCCAAGCAAGTTGCCGCCTGCGCCAGCTGTCATGGCGCGACGGGCAATGGCATTCCCGTCCAGTACCCGCGCATCGCCGGCCAGCACCAGGATTACACGGTGGCCCAGCTGACCATGTTCCGCAGCACCAAGGCTGATGCCCGCAAAAACAGCGCGCAAATGCACACCATCGCCGCCCGCATGTCGGATGACGAGATCGCCGCCGTTGCCGATTACATCGCCGGCCTGAAGTAAGTTTTCATAGTGGCAAGAGATTGCCAGGCGCACCAGCGTGCATGAACAAGGGCGGCCGTCTCCACAGGCTGCCCTTTTTTATGGCAGGGGCCAAACAGGAGTATGCTGCCGCCTTGCGCGGAGAAACTATCAGCTCCATGCCCCATTTTCTTGAAGATTGCATATCCCGTATGAGTATCCACGTATGAGCACAGGCACGACCGGAATCGAGTTAAAGACCCAACGCCGCAGCCTGGCTGAATTCGTCGAGCTGGTCTCGTCGATGCGCTTTGCCATCAGCCTGCTGACCCTGATCGCCGTCGCGTCCATCATCGGCACCGTGCTCAAGCAAAACGAGCCCATGCCCAATTATGTCAACCAGTTCGGGCCGTTCTGGTTCACCGTTTTCGACAAGCTGAGCCTGTATTCCGTGTATTCGGCCTGGTGGTTCCTCGTCATCATGGGTTTTCTGGTCGCCTCGACCTCGCTGTGCATCGTGCGCAATGCGCCGAAGATGCTCAAGGACATGCGCAGCTGGCGCGAAACCGTGCGCGAGCAATCGCTGCGCAATTTCCACCACAAGCTGGAATGGCAGGCGCCGCTGCCGCGCGCCGTGCTGGCCCAGCAGATGGTGATGCGCCTGAAAGACGCCGGCTACGGTGCCAAGGTGGTCGAGAAGGACAACGCCACCCTGGTGGCCGCCAAGCGGGGCGCGGCCAATAAATGGGGCTATATCTTTGCCCACGGCGCCATCGTCATCATCTGCGTGGGCGGCTTGCTCGACTCGGAAATGCCGATCCGCGTACAGCAATGGTTCTTTGGCAAGACGCCATTTTCCGGCAGCGGCGTGATCGCCGACATTCCCGCCCAGCACCGTCTGAGCCTGTCGAACCCCACGTTCCGCGGCAATACCATGATCCCGGAAGGCTCGTCGAGCAACACGGCCATCATTCCCCAGGCCGATGGCGTGCTGATCCAGGATCTGCCCATCACCATCCTGCTGAAGAAATTCCACATCGATTTCTACAGCACGGGCATGCCCAAGCTGTTTGCCAGCGACGTGGTCGTCACCGACCATGCGACGGGGGAAAGTTTCCCAGCAACCATTAAAGTCAACCAGCCTCTGCTGTACAAGGGCCTGGCCCTGTACCAGTCCAGCTTTGAGGATGGCGGCAGCAAGCTCAAGTTGACGGGTTATCCCATGACGGGCAAGACGACGAAGCGCTTCGATATCGGCGGCGAAGTGGGCGGCAGCACGCCGCTCGAGCGCAGCGACGGCAATTCCTACACGGTGGAATGGTCGGGTTTCCGTCCCTTCAACGTGGAAAACCTCAGCGCGGGCCAGGATGTGCGCGCCGTCAACAAGGCGGAAAGTTTTAACGATAAATTCGCCGTCGGCCTCGATAAACGCCTGGGCTCGGCCGCGAAGAACGCGAACAATAAGGACCTCAAGAACGTGGGCCCCTCGGTGCAATACAAATTGCGCGACAAGACGGGCCAGGCACGCGAGTACCAGAACTACATGCAGCCGGTCGCCGTGGATGGCACGACGGTGTTCCTGGCCGGCATGCGCGTCAACCCGAGCGATCCGTTCAGCTATCTGCGCATTCCCGCAGATGACAATTACAGCGTGAACGAATGGATGCGCTTGCGTGCCGCGCTGCAAGATCCCGCGCTGCGCCAGCAGGCCGCCACGCGCTATGCGGCGCGCGCCATGCCGCAGGCGGGCGCGGAAGCCTTGCGCGGCCAGTTGCAGGAATCGGCGGCGAAGAGCCTGGGCATCTTTGCTGGCAATGGGCAAGAGGGCGGTTTCCTCGCCATTTCACGTTTCCTGGAGAAAATTCCTGCCGCCGAGCAAGAAAAAGCGGCCGATATCTTCATGAAGATCCTCAATGGCAGCCTGTGGGACTTGTGGCAGGCGGCGCGCGCCCAGGATGGCTTGAAGGCCATCGAGGCCGATGACAAGCACGGCCGCTTCCTGCAGCTGGCCACGAATGCGCTGTCCGACAGCTTCTTCTATGGCGCGCCCGTGTATCTGCAACTCGACGACTTCACGGAAATCAAGGCGTCCGTGCTGCAAGTGACGCGTTCGCCGGGCAAGAGCGTGGTCTACCTCGGTTGCCTGTTCCTCGTGATCGGCGTATTTTCCATGTTTTATATCCGCGAGCGCCGCCTGTGGGTGTGGATCAAGGATGCGGACGGCGGCAGCGAGGCCCTGATGGCCATGAGCACGCAACGCAAGACCCTGGATTTTGAAAAAGAATTTGAGAACTTGAAGGCAAAGCTGCCGCAATCGGCGTAAGCTGCGCTGTGTCTGGGACGCTTGCGCGTCGCCGGGAATGGAGAAAATGATGGAATTGGCAAACAAGCAAATATATACGCAGGAACCAGGATTTTTCAAGCGCCTGAGCCTGATCGATTGGCTGTATGGCGCCGGCTTGCTGGCCGCCTCCCTGTTCGGCCTGATGCGCTTTGGCGCCTTCATGGATATCTACGAAAAAGCCATCCTGCTGGCCGCGGCGCCCACGTTCGCGTGGCTGGGCTGGTACTGGAAGCCCGTGCGCTGGCTGATCCCCGTGGCAGCCGTGCTGTCGCTGTTCGCCATCGAGCTGTATAGCGGCCACCTGGAGATGGCGAATCAGAAATTCTTCCTGAAATACATCTTGTCGAGCCAGTCCGCCATCCTGTGGATGGGCACCCTGTTCGTGCTGTCGACCCTGTTCTACTGGATTGGCCTGGTGGCGCGCTCGGAATTCGGCTCGTCCGTCGGCTCCCTGCTGTGCTGGGCCGGCGTGGTGCTGGGTCTGACGGGCATGCTGGTGCGCTGGTACGAGTCTTACCTGATCGGCGCCGACGTGGGCCATATTCCCGTGTCGAACCTGTATGAAGTGTTCATCCTGTTTTCCCTGATCACGGCCATGTTCTACCTGTATTACGAGCAGCACTACGCGACGCGCCAGCTGGGCGCCTTCGTCATGCTGGTCATTTCGGCAGCCGTCGTGTTCCTGATGTGGTACACGGTCACGCGCGACGCGGCCGAAATCCAGCCGCTGGTGCCGGCCCTGCAAAGCTGGTGGATGAAGATCCACGTGCCGGCCAACTTCATCGGCTATGGCACCTTCGCCCTGTCGGCCATGGTGGCGGCGGCCTACCTGCTCAAATCGAGCGGCTACCTGGTCGATCGCCTGCCGTCGCTGGAAGTGCTCGACGACGTGATGTACAAGGCCATTTCCGTGGGCTTCGCTTTCTTCACGGTAGCGACCATCCTGGGCGCCCTGTGGGCGGCCGAAGCATGGGGCGGCTACTGGTCGTGGGACCCGAAAGAAACGTGGGCGCTGATCGTCTGGCTCAACTATGCCGCCTGGCTGCACATGCGCTTGATGACAGGCTTGCGCGGCCGCGTCGCCTCGTGGTGGGCGCTGGTGGGCTTGCTGGTGACGACGTTTGCCTTCCTGGGCGTGAATATGTTTCTCTCCGGCCTGCATTCTTACGGCAAGCTTTAATGACAGAAGCGTCATGAACGGCCCGGGAAAACTGGTGTAAGGTACAAATAATCACCTTTTCCCGGAGCCGCCATGTTGATCAAGCGCAGTCCCAACGGCATTGAGTTGCCGTATTCTTCCGAAATTACGCCGCGCGCCGTGTTCGAATCGCGCCGCAGTTTCATCAAGCAAGTGGCGCTGGGCACGATGTCCAGTGCGGCCCTGCTGGAAATGGCCACCCGCGAAGCCTTCGCGCAAGGCACCAATCCCAAGCTGGCTGCCAAACTGAATCCCGCCTATTCGGCGCTGGAAAAGCAGACGGCCTATAAAGACGCCACCAGCTACAACAATTTCTACGAGTTCGGCACGGACAAGAGCGACCCGGCGCAAAACGCGGGCACCCTGCGCACGCGTCCGTGGACGGTCAGCATCGAGGGCGAAGTCAGGAAACCCATGACCCTGGACCTGGACGCGCTGCTGAAGCTGGCGCCACTGGAAGAGCGCGTCTACCGGCTGCGCTGCGTGGAAGGCTGGTCGATGGTCATCCCGTGGGTCGGTTATTCCTTCTCGGAAATCATCAAGAAGGTCGAACCGACGGGCAATGCCAAGTATGTGGAATTCATCACCCTGGCCGACAAGAAACAGATGCCGGGCGTGGGCAGCCGCGTGCTGCAGTGGCCCTACACGGAAGGCTTGCGCATCGATGAAGCGAACCATCCGCTGGCGCTGCTGACCCTGGGCATGTATGGCGAAACCTTGCCGAACCAGAATGGCGCGCCCGTGCGCATGGTGTTGCCGTGGAAATATGGTTTCAAGTCCGCCAAATCTATTGTCAAGATCCGTTTCGTCAAGGAACAGCCGCGCACGTCCTGGAACCTGTCGGCGCCGTCCGAATACGGTTTTTACTCGAATGTGAACCCGAACGTCGACCATCCGCGCTGGTCGCAGGCTTCCGAGCGGCGCATCGGCGAAGACGGTTTTCTCACGCGTAAGCGCAAGACCCTGATGTTCAATGGCTACAACGATGTCGCTTCCTTGTACGCGGGCATGGATCTGAAGAAGTTCTTTTAAGGACGGTCATGGCCATCAATCCCACGAGCAAGCAGTTGTCGCTGCTGAAAAGCCTGATCTTTTTGCTGGCGCTGCTGCCGTTCGCGCGCATGGTCTGGCTGACGTACACGGGGCAACTGGTGGAGCCGCTGGAATTCATCACGCGCGGCACGGGCGACTGGACCCTGTATTTTATCTGCATCAGCCTGGCGGTGACGCCCTTGCGGCGCTTCACGCAATGGAATTGGCTGATCAAGCTGCGGCGCATGCTGGGCCTGTTCGCGTTTTTCTACGCGGCGCTGCACTTCACCACGTTTTTATGGTTCGATCACTTTTTTGATGTGCAGGAAATGTGGAAGGATGTACTCAAGCGGCCGTTCATCACCGTGGGTTTCATCGCTTTCGTGCTGCTGATCCCGCTGGCCGTGACGAGCACGAACGGCATGGTGAAACGCCTGGGGGGCAAGCGCTGGCAGTGGCTGCACCGCTTGATCTACATCATCGCGCCGCTGGGCATCCTGCACTTCTGGTGGATGAAGGCGGGCAAGCACAATTTCGCGCAACCGATACTGTTCGGTGTCATCGTCGCGTTACTGCTGTTAATCCGCGTGGTTTTCGCCTGGGGTAAGCGAGAAAAGAACGCCAGGGCGGCCAAGGCAGCCACCCCGGTGCGTGCCGTTTAGGTGGCTGGCACGATGACCGGTGGCGGCGGCACGGGCGCCGGTTCGACCGGGCCTTTTGCCGGCGCACCCTTGGCCGCTGGCGGCTTGGGCAGGTACAGGGGGCCGGGCTGGCCGCAGCCGGCCAGGACGCTAGAAACCACAATGGCGGTGCCGATATAAAACGCTGAGGATGACTTCACGATTAGAATCACGGTTTGATTAAGATCTTTGGAGTGTAGCATGAGTGAATCGGAATTCCTGGCCCTGGCCGAAGCCACCCTGACCCAGATCGAGGCGGCGCTGGACCGGCTGAACGATGAAGACGTGCTCGACGTCGAATGCAGCCGCAGCGGCAATGTGCTGGAAATCGAATTCATCGATAACGGCACGAAAATCATCGTCAACAGCCAGGCCCCCATGCGTGAAATGTGGGTGGCTGCCCGTTCCGGCGGTTTCCACTACAGGCGCGTGGATGACGAATGGCGCAACACGCGCGACGGCTCGGAACTGTTTGCGGCCCTGTCGGCCATGGCCAGCGAGCAGGCAGGCACGGCAGTCGTATTGAAGTAATTGTCTTAGCCGCGCGCCATAAAAAAAGGGCAGACTCTTCAGTCTGCCCTTTTTGCATCAAACGATCTTAAAACAACTCGTTCTTGACGGCTTCTTTCGCTTTTTCTTCCTCCGGCGTGCCGCGCGCCGCGCCTTCCAGGCTGCCTACGCCCGTGCCCGGCGGATTTTCCGCATAGTAATACTCGTCGCCCACGTGGATCAGGCCTTCCGGCACGGCGCGTTCCTCGACGGGAATGCTTTTCAGGGCTTTCGCCATGTAGCTGATCCAGATCGGCAAGGCCAGGCCGCCGCCCGTTTCCCGGTTGCCCAGGTTGCGCGGCTGGTCGTAGCCGATCCAGGCGATACCCACCAGCTTGGCCTGGTAGCCGGCGAACCACGCGTCGATGGAATCGTTGGTCGTGCCTGTCTTGCCGGCCAGGTCAGGGCGCTTCAAGGCCATGGCCTTGTTGGCCGTGCCGAAGCGCACGACATCGTTGAGCATGCTGTTCATCATGAAGGCATTGCGCTCGTCGATGACGCGGTTGGCTTCCTCGCCCGCCAGGTCCGGCTTGGCTTGTGACAAGACATTGCCGTCGCTATCGGTTACCTTGGCGATCAGATACGGGTTGATCTTGTAGCCGCCATTGGCGAACACGGCATACGCGCCCGCCATCTGCAGCGGCGTCACGTTGCCTGCGCCCAGGGCCAGGGTCAGGTAGGGCGGGTTCTTGTCCGCGTCAAAGCCGAAGCGCGTCGCGTATTCCTGGCCATATTTGGCGCCGATCTTGTGCAGGATGCGGATGGAAATCATGTTCTTCGATTTCATCAAGCCCTTGCGCATGGTCATCGGACCATCGTATTTGCTGTCGTAGTTCTTCGGTTCCCACGCCTGGCCGCCCGTCTGGCCCGCATCGAACGAGATCGGCGCATCGTTGATGATGGTGGCCGGCGACAGGCCCCGTTCCAGCGAAGCGGAATAGATGAAGGGCTTGAAAGCCGAACCGGGCTGGCGCCACGCCTGCGTGACGTGGTTGAACTTGTTGCGGTTGTAATCGAAGCCGCCCACCATGGCGCGGATGGCGCCGTCCGTGGTGCTGGCCGAGACGAATGCCGATTGCACTTCCGGCATCTGCGTCAAGACCCAGGTGTTGCCTTCCTGCATGACGCGGATCACGGCGCCGCGCTTGATGCGGCGGTTCGGCGCCGCTTTTTCCGACAGCCAGGCCGCGCCGAAGGTCAGGCCGGGGCCGGTAATCGTGATTTCCTCGCCGGCCGAGGTGACGGCCTGCAACGATTTGGGCGACGCTTGCAGCACCATGGCGGCGATGATGTCGTCGCTGTCCGGATGGTCGGCCAGTTCCGTTTCGATCGCGTCATCGGCTTCGGCCTTGGTTTTCGGAATCTCGATATACGCTTCCGGGCCGCGGTAGCCGTGGCGTTTCTCGTAATCCATCACGCCCTTGCGCAAGGCGATGTAGGCGGCGTCCTGGTCGGCCTTGGTGATGGTGGTGTAGACGTTCAGGCCGCGCGTATAGGTATCTTCCTTGAATTGCTCGTAGACCAGCTGGCGCGCCATTTCCGACACGTATTCCGCATGCACGCCGAAGGCGCTGCTGTCGGTTTTCACTTTCAGCTCTTCATTTTTCGCTTCTTCGTACTGCGCCGGCGTGATGTAGCCCAGCTGTGCCATGCGTTGCAGGATGTATTGCTGGCGCATGCGCGCGCGTTTCGGATTGACGACGGGGTTGTAGGCCGACGGCGCTTTCGGCAAGCCGGCCAGCATGGCCGCTTCCGCCACGGTGAGATCCTGGATGTTCTTGCCGAAATAGATTTGTGCAGCCGAGGCGAAGCCATAGGCGCGCTGTCCCAGATAAATCTGGTTCATATACACTTCGAGGATCTGGTCCTTGCTGAGGTTTTTTTCGATCTTCCAGGCCAGCAAGACTTCATACGCCTTGCGTTTCAGGGTCTGTTCGCTGGACAGGAAGAAATTGCGCGCCACCTGCTGCGTGATGGTCGAGGCGCCTTGCTTGGCGCCGCCCGTCAGGTTATGCAGGGCCGCGCGCGTGATACCGAGGTAATCGACGCCGCCATGCTCATAGAAACGGTCATCCTCGATGGCCAGCACGGCTTTCTTCATGACATCGGGAATATCCTTGATGTGCACCATGTTGCGCCGTTCCTCGCCGAATTCGCCGATCAGCACACTGTCGGACGTGAACACGCGCAGCGGCATCTTTGGCTTGTAATCGGTCAAGGTATCGAGCGCCGGCAGGTTCGGATAGGCCATGGCCAGGCCAAAGACCACCAGCAAGACGCCGACGATGCCCAGGCCCAGCAGCGATACCAGGGCCATCAGCAGGAAACGTTTGGGTTTGCTGCCCTTGGTGGGCGGCTTCGAGCCAGCGGGGCCAGCGGATTTTGAAGATGTCATGCGTCGTATGTCTTTCGGTTAATTATGCCGGCCAATTATAAGCGAGCTTGCCAGGGTGGCAGCGCGCCGTGGCGCTTGCCGGAGGGACAGTCGAAACTTGCCGATACTCTATATAAGCGTGTATTGGCCCGCTGGCAACCAGGATTTGGTAACAATTATTCTGCGCCAGATCAGGGCTCGGCCAGATAGGCACCGCGCGCCGCAGACTCCGGCCTGAAATCCATTTACAAGCCAGCGCCGCCGGGACTAGGCTGTCGGATGGCAGGAACCTCTCCCACGCTGACGTTTCTCTATGAAAAACATGTCCATCAGCAATTTTCTTGGCATCGGCTTGCTGGGCGTCGACATCGCGGACGATGCCGTGCGCGTGGTCGAGTTGAGGCGCCGGCGGGGAAGATTGTCGTGCCGGCATTGCGGCGCCGCCGCGCTGACGCCCGGCGTGATACTGGAAGGCAATGTCGAGGACACGGAGGGCCTGGCCGATGCCTTGCGCCTGGCCCACCGCGACAGTGGCAGCGCCTGCACGCGGGTGGCGCTGGCCATGCCGGCCACGGCCCTGATCACGCATGCGATCCGCCTGCCGGCCGGATTGCCGGAGGAACAGCTGGAAATCCTCGTGGAACTGGAAGCGGCCCAATACATGCCGTTTGCGCTGGAAGATGCCAGCCTGGATTTTTTCATACTCGGTCCCGCGCCGCCGCTGGCTGGCGCAACAGGCAAGGAGGTCGACGTGCTGCTGGTGGCGGCACGGCGCGCCAGCGTGCAGCGCCGTCTCGATGCGGCCACGGCGGCGGGCTTGCAGGCCGTCGTCATGGATAGCGAGGCAATGGCCTTGCAGGCGGCGCTCGCGCAGGCTGGCTGGCAAGCCCTGCCCGACGGTGGCGTGGCCTACCAGCTGGCCTGGGGCCTGGCCCTGCACCGGTACGCCCGATGACGATCCGGGCGCAAGTGCAGCGCATCAACCTGTTGCCGTATCGCCCCGTGGCGCGGCGCAGGCGTATTCAGTTGCTGCTGTGGCAGCTGGCGGGCGGGGCGCTGCTGGGACTGCTGCTGGCCCTGGCGACGGGCGCCTGGCTGCGGTACCAGCTCGACGCGCAACTGCGCCGCCAGGAGGGCTGGCGCAGTGCCATGCAGCAAGTCGATGCCGTGCTTGTCGCGGGCCAGCGGGTGCAGGGCGAGACGGCGGCGCTGCTGTTGCGCCAGCAAGCCATGGCCAGTTTGCAACAGCAACGCAATGCCTGGGTGCGCATGCTGGACGCGCTGGCGCGGGCGATGCCGGCTGGCGTGGCCTTGCACAGTGTGCGCCAGGAAACGACGATGGTGCGCTTGCAGGGGCAGGCTGCGTCGCAGGACAAGGTCGCGGCATTGCTGCTGGGCCTAGAACAGGCGGCGCCCTGGTCCCGGCCGGAATTGGTGGAAGTGCGCGGCGTTGCCGATGGCGCCGTGGAATGGACGGTACGGCTGGCTTTGGCACCCTAGTCCTGGAGGTTGATCATGCTGAGCTTGAAGATTGCGTCGCTGTGGCCGCTACCCGCACGCCTCGCTTGCGCCGCCCTGGCTGGTACGCTGGCGGCGGCCCTGCTGCACCTCGCGTGGCTGGATGGACTGTTTGCGGCCATGCAGGCGGGGCAAGACGAGGAGGTCCGCCTGCGCACCGCATATCTGTCGGCGCAAGCCAGGGCGCAGCAGTTGCCGCATTGGCGCGCACAGCAGCGCCAGGCCGGCGCCGAGCTGGCCTTGCTGGAACAGCAACTGCCCGACCAGCAGGCGATGGCGCTGTTGTTGACACAGATTAATACCGCAGGCCAGTCGCGGGGTTTGCAATTTTCCCTGTTCAAGCCCGGCGCGGCCCAGCCGCAAGCGCCGTATGTCGCCTTGCCGATCGCCATACAGTTGCGCGGCGGCTACCACGCCATGGGCGCGCTGCTGGCGGACCTGGCGCTTCTGCCGCGCATCGTCACGGTGCATGGGCTGGCCTTGAGCCTCGGCAAGGATCGTCTGCTGACCCTCGATGCCGTGCTGTACGCGTATCGCTTGCCCGAAGCGGGGGAGCGGGCGGCACAAGCCGCCTTGGCGCCCAAGGCGGCCGTATCCGCTGCGGCATGGCGTCCGCTTGTCGCTGTCGCGCCGCAGCCGTACGCGGCCGCCGCCCTGGCCGATCCTTTTGGCGCCTTGCCGCTGGCCGGCGCGCCGGGGCAGCGGGGCGCCGTGACGGGACCCGACCCGCGGCGCGTGCGCGAACCGCTGGAAAGCGTGGCCTTGCCGGCCATCAACATGGTCGGCAGCGTGCAGCAGGATGGGCGCCTGAGCGCGCTGCTGCTGGCGGGCCAGCGCGTGTACCGGGTGGCGGTAGGCCAGTATCTGGGGCAAGACCACGGCATGGTGACGGATATCAGTGAACAGGCGGTGCAGTACCGTGAACTGCTGCGCGAGGCGGATGGTCCCTGGCGCGAGCGGCGCGGCAGCCTGGCCTTGCAGGCGGCGGGGGCGGCTGCGAAGGCCAGCCTGCCCGAGGCGGCGCCATGAGGCCGCGCCGCATGCTGCTGGCCGCCATGCTGTGTCTGCATGCCGGCGGCCTTGCCCAGGAAGCCGTGGTGCACGTGTCGGCGCCGCGTTTATATGCCGGCGAGAAAATCTCCGTCGACTTCCAGAACGTGGGCGTGCGCGCGGCCCTGCACATCCTGGCCGATGCGTCAGGGCAAAATATCGTCGCCAGCGACAGCGTGGCAGGCAACGTGACCCTGCGCCTGCGCGACTTGCCGTGGGACCAGGCGCTCGACGTGCTGCTGCAGGCGAAAGGGCTGGACATGCGGCGCAATGGTAACGTGCTGTGGATCGCGCCGCGCGAGGAAATGCTGGCGCGCGAAAAGCTGGAGCTCGAAACGCGCGCGCAGATCGCCGAACTCGAACCCCTACAATCGGCCATCTTCCAGCTCAATTACCAGAAGGCTGAAGCGTTCCGCACGGTGTTCGCCCTGGACGCGGGAGAAGGGCGCAGCCGCCTGCTGTCGCGCCGTGGCAGCGTGCTGATCGAGCCGCGCACGAATCAATTGTTCGTGACGGACGTGCCGGCGCGCCTGGAACAGATCCGTCAGCTGATCGCCAAGACGGATGTTGCCACGCGACAAGTCATGATCGAGGCGCGCATCGTCGAGGCGAATGACAGTTTCAGCCGCAATCTGGGCGCGCGCCTCGGTTTTACGGACCAGCGGCTGGCGGCAGGTCAGGTGCCCGGCTTTTCCCTGGGCGGCAGCGGGCGCCGCGCGGCCATCGGCGGCAGTTACCAGGGCGTGGGCGAGGCGACGGGGCAAACGGTGGCCGGCGCCGGCGCCTTCGTGCCGAACACGCAATTTGTCAACTTGCCGGCCGCCAGCATCAATGGCTTGCAGCCGGCCAGTTTCGCCCTGAGCCTGTTTTCGGCGGCCGCCAACCGTTTTCTGAACCTGGAATTGTCCGCGCTGGAAGCCGATGGCAGGGGCAAGATCATTTCCAGCCCCCGCGTGGTGACGGCCGACAAGGTGCTGGCGCTGATCGAGCAGGGCATCGAGCTGCCCTACCAGGTGGCCACCAGCAGCGGCGCCACGTCGATCACGTTTCGCAAGGCGAACCTGCGCCTGGAAGTCACGCCGCAGATCACGCCGGACGGCAACGTGGTGCTGGAAGTGGACGTCAACAAGGATAGCGTGGGCCAGGAAACGCGTTCCGGCTTCGCCATCGACACCAAGCACGTGCGCACGCAAGTGATGGTGGAAGACGGCGGCACGGTGGTGCTGGGTGGCATTTATCAGCAGTCCGAACGGGGTACGGACAGCAAGGTGCCGCTGCTGGGCGACATCCCCGTGCTCGGTGTTTTTTTCCGCAGCACGGGCCGCAGTCAAGAAAAAACCGAACTGATGGTGTTTATTACGCCGAAAATAGTGGCAGATCGGCCAGCAACACGTTAATGTCACATCTTTACGTTTAAGTAACAATGCAAACGAAAGCGGACTGATGGCGACTATGCGGAATTTCTCTTTAGGCAATACTTCTTGGAGTAGGATATCGAATTGGCTGCTCTTGCTGGTCATGAGCACTGTGCTGGCCGCTTGCGGCGGCGGTGGCGGTGATCCGACCATCGATGGCGGCAAGGGCGGTGGTACCACTGGTGGTGTGGCCGCGACGGTCACGGTGAGCCTGTTGAACGCGGCCGACCAGCCTGCCAGTACGCTAAGCAGCACTGCGCCGCTGACGGCCAAGGCGCTGGTGATCGATAAAAATGGCGCTCCGGTCAGCAATGCGGTCGTCACTTTCGCCTCCGACGCCACACTGGTAAAGCTGTCATCGACCAACGGCACGGCGCTGACCGACGCCAAGGGCTATGCCAGTATCACCGTCTCGGCCTTGAATGCGTCGATAGCAGGTGCGGGCAAGCTGACGGCCACTGTCCCGGCGGGCACCGCCACGGTCACCGGCGACGCGAGCTATGAAGTCAGGGCGGCGCAGGCATCGGGCGCCAAAATGACACTGGCGCTGCTCAATGGCGGCAGCGCCAGTAACGCGCTGTCGAGCGCCATGCCGCTGACGGCCAAGGCGTTGGTGACCGATTTGAACGGAAAACCGATCAGCGACGTGTTGGTGGCATTCTCGACTGACAATACCATGGCAGTGATGTCACCATCGGTAGGGACGGCACTGACCGATGCGACAGGTACGGCCAGCGTAACGCTGCGTCCTTTCAGTCTGTCGGCTAGCGGCGCCGCCACGTTGCGGGCGACCACGACGGCCAATGGTGCCGTTGCCAGCAGCCAGATCAATTATGTGCTGGGAGCCACTGACCTGAGTGCGGAGAACATGCGGTTTTCGCCCGCCAGCATCCCGGCCTATGGCACCACCAACGTCACGGTTGATGTCATGGCTGGCACCAGCCTGTACACGGGATCAGGCCAGACGGTAAATTTCAGTTCGACTTGCGTGCAGGCCGGCAAGGCTAGCGTGACCAGCGGCGTGCCGGTAGTCAATGGCAAGGCCACAGCTGTTTTCCGCGACCTGGGTTGCAATGACTACGATATGGTCAATGCCACAGTGGCGGGCAGCGCTTCCATGTATCACGCGACGCTGCCGATCGGCCGCGTCGCGCCGGCATCGGTACAATTTTCCAGCGTCAGTCCGGTAGGCAAATCGATCGTGATTCAAGGGCAGGGCGGCATAGCGCGCACGGAAATGGCTACGCTCACTTTCCGCGTATTCGATACTTTCAACAAACCGCTGGTCGGCCAGGAAGTGACGTTTTCGTTGTTGAACGGCCCTGGCATGACGCTCAATAAAGTGAAAGACACCACGGATGCCAATGGTGACGTCATCACCACCGTCAATTCCGGCACCACCCCGACCACCTTCCGTGTCAAGGCCAGCCTGGCCTCTGGCATTTCTACCTTGTCCGATTCCATCCTGGTAACGACGGGTTTGCCTGTGCAAACGGCGTTTTCGCTCAGCTCCGTCAAGTCCAGCGTGGAAGGTTGGTCGTATGACAGCCCCTTAGGCACCCCTGCCACGACCGTCACTATCTTGCTGGCAGACCAAGCGGGCAACCCTGTTCCTGACGGCACGCCGGTGGTATTTCAGAGCAATTTGGGCGCCATCGGCTCGTCCAGCATGGGCGGCTGCACCACCATGAACGGCGGCTGCTCGGTCGACTTCCGCAGCCAGAACCCGCGTGTGGCGACCAATCCACCTGTCACGCCCTGCAATGATGTCAGCAATGGCGGCACGGCCGACAGCCTGTGGCCCGGTCTTGCCACCGTCTGCGCCAGCACTTCGGACGGCAGCAAGACGTTGTTCGCGAAGATCGCCATCTTCCTGAGCGGCAGCCGTCCCGAAAATGTCACGCTGTTCGATCAGTCGGCCCAGGTCAGCCTGGATCGCAGCACCTATGATCTTGGAAGCGTTTCAGCTGCTGCAGTGCGTCAATTCAGCTTGAGATTCAGCGATTTGCATCAAAACCCCATGCCCTCCGGGACCACGGTCGCGATCACGAATATGATCAATGGCGTTGGATCCATCACTCCGGACAGCATACAAAATATCTATCCGCACAACACGCTTGGCGTGGATGACCGTACCGGAGGCAACATTCAAGGTAACCAGGGAGGCCGGCATGCCGTTACAATTAACAGCCTGACGCCGACAAATTGTGTAGCGAATGTGGTCAGCACGTTTAATGTAACAGTGACGACGCCGCTGGGTAACGCCACCAGTTACCCGTTTAGACTGACATTCTCCTGTCCTTGACGTAAGGGGAAACGGGCACCGTAGAGGCGGCGCCTGCTTATTTTCTGATTGATATAAAAAGTGTCCGAAATTTCCAACAGTAATATCTTTCTTGTCGGCCTCATGGGCGCAGGCAAAACCACGATCGGGCGCATCCTGGCCCGCAAGCTGGGCTTGCGCTTTGTCGATTCCGACCACGAAATCGAGGCACGCACGGGAGCGACCATCCCGTGGATCTTTGAAATCGAGGGCGAGGCCAGCTTTCGCCGGCGCGAGGCCGAGGTCATCCGCGACCTGAGCGCCCAGGAAGGCATCGTCATGGCCACCGGCGGCGGGGCCATCCTCAACGCCGACAGCCGCGCCTACCTGAAGGAACGGGGCACGGTCGTGTATCTGCGCGCCAGCGTCAGCAACATCCTGGCGCGCACCAGCCACGACAAGAACCGCCCCCTGCTGCAGACGGCGGACCCGCGCCGCAAGCTGGAGGAATTGACGGCGCAGCGCGAGCCCCATTACATGGAAGTGGCCGACATTGTGATCGACACGGGCCGTCCTAACGTACAATCGATGGTTCAGACCATCCTGATGCAGCTGGCCAGCCTCGAATGCGAGGCCTCGCCCAACTGCGTCATTCATGCAGAGCCTTCGATGAACGAGCAATCCAAAATGTTGTTGAGCGTAGACCTCGACGAGCGCAGTTATCCGATCGCCATCGGTCCCGGCCTGCTGGCCGACGCCGACGCGCTGCTGCGCCATATCAGCGGCCACAAGGTGGCCATCGTCACCAATACCACCGTCGCGCCGCTGTACCTGGGCCGCCTGCAGGCGGCGCTGGCCAGCGACGGCCGCGACGTGATCAGCATCGTCCTGCCGGACGGTGAAGAATATAAAAACTGGGCCAGCCTGATGCAGATCTTCGATGCGCTGCTGGCCAATAAATGCGACCGCAAGACCACCCTGGTGGCGCTGGGCGGCGGCGTGATCGGCGACCTGACCGGCTATGCGGCGGCCAGCTACATGCGCGGCATCGGCTTCGTGCAGGTGCCCACCACCCTGCTGGCGCAGGTCGATTCCTCCGTTGGCGGCAAGACGGGCATCAACCACCCGCTGGGCAAGAATATGATCGGCGCCTTCTACCAGCCGCGCGCCGTGATCGCCGACACCTCGACCCTGGAAACCCTGCCGGCGCGCGAGCTGTCGGCCGGCCTGGCCGAAGTGATCAAGCATGGCGCCATCATCGATGCGGCGTTTTTCGACTGGATCGAGGCGAACATGGCCAAGCTGATGGCGCGCGACAAGGGCGCCCTGGCGTATGCGATCGCCCGCTCGTGCGAGATCAAGGCCGACGTGGTGCGCCAGGACGAGCGCGAAGGCGGCTTGCGCGCCATCCTGAACTTCGGCCACACCTTCGGCCACGCCATCGAGGCGGGCCTCGGTTACGGCCACTGGCTGCACGGCGAAGCCGTCGGCTGCGGCATGGTGATGGCGGCCGACCTGTCTTGCCGCATGGGCTATATCGACCAGGCAGCCGTGGAGCGCGTGCGCGCGCTGGTCGCCGCCGCCGGCCTGCCGGTGAAGGCGCCGGACCTCGGTGTCGAGCGCTGGCTGGAACTGATGGAAGTGGACAAGAAGAACGAGGGCGGCGCCATCAAGTTCATCCTCTTGAAACCGCTGGGCAGCCCGAACATCACGTCCGCCCCCCACGAGCTGGTGCTCGCTACCCTGGCCGCCGGAGTGCAATAACATGCTGCCGGAAGACTTCCTTGCTCCCTACGCAGCTCACTCGGCACAGGGGCAGGGACGTCGCTTTGCCGAGGCGCCGCACGCCTCGCGCAGCCAGTTCCAGCGCGACCGCGACCGCATCATCCATTCCTCGGCCTTCCGCCGCCTCGAATACAAGACCCAGGTTTTCCTCAACCACGAAGGAGACCTGTTCCGCACGCGCTTGACGCACAGCCTGGAAGTGGCGCAGGTCGGCCGCTCGATTGCGCGCAACCTGCGTCTGAACGAAGACCTGGTCGAAGCCATCGCGCTCGCGCATGACCTGGGCCATACGCCATTCGGCCACGTGGGCCAGGACGTGCTCAATGAATGCATGCAGGCGCACGGCGGCTTCGAGCACAATCTGCAAAGCCTGCGCGTGGTCGACACGCTGGAAGAGCACTACGGCGCCTTCGACGGTTTGAACCTGATGTTCGAGACGCGCGAAGGCATCCTGAAACACTGCTCGCTGGCGCATGCGCGCGAACTGGGCCCCGTGGCCCAGCGCTTCATCGACCGCACGCAACCGACCCTGGAAGCGCAGCTGACCAACCTGGCCGACGAAATCGCCTACAACAGCCACGATATCGACGACGGCCTGCGCTCCGGCCTGATCACCATCGCCCAGCTGGAAGAGGTGGAGTTCTTCGGCCGCCTGTGGCGCGACGTGCAGCAGGCGTTTCCCGGCCTGTCGGGTCGGCGCGCCATCTACGAAACCCTGCGCCGCCTGATCACGGCCCTGGCCGACGATCTGATCGTCACGTCGAATGCGCTGATCCTCGACGCGGCGCCGCGCGACGTCAGCGAAGTGCGCGCCAGCCCGCCATTGATCCGTTTTTCGGACGCCATGCGCCGCGACGCGACGGAGCTGAAGCGCTTCCTGCGCGCGAACCTGTACCGCCACTACCAGGTCAACCGCATGCGCGTGAAGGCCAGCCGCATCGTGCGCGAACTGTACGACAGCTTCATGGCCGAACCTGCCCTGCTGCCGCCCGACTATCAGCTTATTGGCCATGACAGGGATGGTACGGTCACGCAGCAGGCGCGCAAGATCGCCGACTACATCGCAGGCATGACGGACCGCTACGCGATTCGCGAGCATCGCCGGCTGTACTCGCTCGACGAGTTGTAAGCGCATTACCCCCATTCATCTCCTCTGTCAATTGGCATGATCATCTAGGTTCCCACCAGATCACCCCAATATCGCCGTAGCGCCTTCTTTTCTATCATGGCAGCAAGTCAACAAGGGCTTGCCGCCCATAGTCAAGGAGAGTGTCATGATTGAATCGCGCCGCAGTTTCTTGCGCGCCTTGCCAGCCGTAACCATCGGGGCGGCCATCGCGCCGCTGCCAGGCAAGGCGGCCACCAAGGGCGAAGGCGGCCAGCGCTGGGCGATGGTGGTCGACGTGCAGAAATGCATCGGCTGCCAGGCTTGCACGGTCTCCTGCATCATGGAAAACGCCGTGCCGGAAAACAGCTTCCGCACCGTCGTCTCGACCTATGAAGTCAAGGAAGAGAACCGCTGCGGCACCTACATGCTGCCGCGCCTGTGCAACCACTGCGCCAATCCCCCGTGCATACCCGTCTGTCCCGTGGGCGCCACCTTCCAGCGCAAGGATGGCGTCGTCGTCGTCGATGGCGACCGCTGCGTGGGCTGCGCCTACTGCGTGCAGGCCTGCCCGTACGACGCGCGCTTCATCAACCACGAGACGGGAAAGGCCGACAAATGCACGTTCTGCGCGCACCGCGTCGACGAAGGCTTGCTGCCGGCCTGCGTGGAAACCTGCGTGGGCGGCGCGCGCATCTTTGGCGACCTGAATGACCCGGACAGCGTGGTGCACCAGCTGCTGACCGAGAACAAGGTGAAGGTGCTGAAACCCGAGCAGGGCACCCAGCCCCACGTGTTCTACCTGGGACTGGACACGCGCTTCGCCGGCCACGTCGAGGGCGAAGCGACTCTTTGGCAACCGAGCAAACACGGGAAATAAACCATGGACAGCCACATCACCGAAATTCTCAACGTCACGCGCGAAGCGGCATGGCTGCCGTGGGCGGTGCAGTATTTTTTCCTCATCGGCCTCAGTTACGGCAGCTTCATGCTGACCTTGCCGTACTTCGTCTTCGGCCGCAAGGCGTATGAACGCCTGGGGCGCATCGCGCTGCTGGCATCCCTCGTGTGCGGCATGACGGCGCCCGTGGCGCTGCTGGCCGATTTGCACGGGCCGGGCCGCTTCTACCACTTCTATATTTATTTCCAGCCGCAGTCGTGGATGTCGTGGGGCTCGTTTTTCATTCCCCTGTATCTGGGCTGCTTGATGCTGTACGCGTGGCTGGCGCTGCGCGTGGACTTCGCCGCGCGGGGGCTGGGCCAGAACCGCCTGGCCTTTGCCTACCGCCTGCTGGGACGTGGCGGCGCCGCATCGCGCAAGGCCATCGTCACCGCCGCCGCCTTCACCCTGCTCGCCGCCTTCGTGGTGGGCCTGTACACGGGCATGGAAGTGATGGTGGTGCGTGCCCGTCCCCTGTGGTTTACGCCCTTCCTGCCGGCGCAATTTGCCGCCACGGCCTTTGTCGGGGCGGTGGGCCTGGCGCTGCTGTTCAACCGTTTCCTGCCGGGCCGCGACATGGCGCTGGAAGTGTCCTTGAACCGCGCGCTGGCCCTGTCGCTGGCGCTGGTGCTGGCCCTGGGCGGCGGCTGGCTGTTCGTCAGTCTCTCCGGTGTGAGCGCCAGCCACAGCATGGCCTTTACCCAGGTGGCGGGCATGCCGCAATGGCAGTTCACTGCCGTCTGGGCCGTGCTGTCGTCCATCGTGCCGATGGCCCTGGCCATCTGGCGTCCCGCCACGAGTGGCCTGGTCAACGGCCTGATCGCGCTGCACAGCGCCTGGATGATGCGCTGGACGATCTTCATCGGCGGCCAGAACATCCCGAAGACGGGCGCGGGCCTGTACGACTACCACCTGCCGATGGGGAACGACGGCTTGATGGGGATTATCGGCACGGCCGGCCTGTGGATCGCGCTGCTGTTGCTGATGCTGGAATTTTTGCCATGGGCCGGACGCGTCGTCGCTGGTCGCAACCGTCCTGCCATGGCCACGCACTGAGGAGTCAAAGATGAACGATAAAATACACGACAAAGCACACAACGACGTCCCTGACGACGAAAACGAAAAACGCCGCAAGCTGCTGCGCTACGGCGCCATCGGCGGCGGGCTGGCCGCGTTTGCGGCCAGCTTTTCCACCACGGCCGGCCGCATGGTCGACCACGCGCTGGGCAAGGATAAACCTGTGCAGAAACTGCATGGCAATTCCCTGCCGCCCGAGTTTTCCGTCGACACGGCCACGGGCAAGCTGACGGTCAATTCCGACCAGCAAGTGAGCTACACCATGTGCATGGGCTGCACCACGTTTTGCGGCGTGCGCGTGCGCCTCGACAAGAAAAGCGGCAAGGTCTTGCGCGTGGCGGGCAATCCCTACAGCCCCCTGTCGGCCGACCCGGCGCTGCCCTATCAAACCTCGATACGCGACAGCTTTGTGTCGCTGTCGCGCTTCCAGGAAAAGGGCTTGAAGGGACGTTCCACCGCTTGCGGCCGCGGCAACGGCGTGTTGGAACAGATGGAGTCGCCGTTCCGCGTGCTGGCGCCCATGAAGCGCGTGGGGCCGCGCGGCGGCGGCCAGTGGGAGCCGATCGCCTTCGACCAGCTGGTCAAGGAGGTGACGGAAGGCGGCGACCTGTTTGGCGAAGGCCACGTGCAGGGCTTGCGCGCCTTGCGCGAGCTGGAAAAACCGATCGATCCGGCGCAGCCGGAACTGGGTCCGCAAGTCAACCAGGTGGGCCTGATGTGCAGTACCGATGATGGCCGCCTGGCGTTCGGCACGCGCTTTTTCAAGCAGTCGTACGGCAGTTTGAACCTGGTCAACCACGGCTCGTATTGCGGCGGTGCTTACCGCAGCGGCTCGGGCGCCATGTTCGGCGACATGAAGAAAATGCCGCACGCGAAAGTGGACCTGGAAAACACGGAATTTTGCATTTTCGTCGGCACGGCGCCCGGCAATGCGGGCAACCCGTTCAAGCGCCAGGGCACGCTGATCGCCAAGGCCCGTTCGGGCAAGCGCGAATTCAGCTACGTCGTCGTCGACCCCGTGCTGACGAACGCAGACAGCCTGGCCGCGGGCGACCGCAGCCGCTGGGTGCCGATCAAGCCGGGCACGGATGGTGCGCTGGCCATGGCGATGATACGCTGGATCATCGAGCACGAACGCTATGACCGCAACTTCCTGGTGCAGCCGAACCTGAAGGTGGCGGAAGCGGCAGGCGAAGCCGCCTGGTGCAACGCCACGCATCTGATCATCAACGAGAAGGGCCATCCGCGCGATGGCCGCTACCTGCGCGCGTCGGACATCGGCGCGGTGGAACTGGCGGAAGAGGAGCGCTACAAGGATGGCGACGCCTTCTGCGTGATCGACGCCGCCACGCAAGCGATCGTGCCGCACAATGCCGCTAAGGGCGAGGCGCGGCTGTTCTTCGATGGTCCGCTGGACGTGGCGGGCGCACCGCTGCACCTGAAGACGGCCATGACGATGCTGAACGAAGAAGCGCAGCGCCACAGTATGGATGAGTATTCGGCTGCCTGCGGCATCGGGCCCGACATCATCGAGGGCCTGGCGCAGGAACTCACCAGCCACGGCAAGCGCGCCGCCGTCAATGCGCACGGCGGCATGATGTCTGGCGCGGGCTTCTATAACGCGTATGCGCTGGTCATGCTCAATACCCTGATCGGCAATTTGAACCGCAAGGGCGGCACCCTCGTCAACGGCGGCAGCTTCAAGGATGCGGGGCCTGGGCCGCGCTATAACCTCGAGAGTTTTGACGGCGAGATCAAGGCGGCCGGCATGCCGATCGGGCGCAATGTACCGTATGAAAAAACCTCGGAATTCAAGCTGAAGAAGGAAGCGGGCAAGGCGTATCCGGCGAAGGCGCCGTGGTATCCGAACGCGCCAGCGCTGGCGACCGAGTGGCTGACCAGCGCCATGAATGGCTATCCTTACACCCTGAAGGCGCTGATCCTGTGGAGCTGCAATCCCGTCTACGGCATCACGGGCTTGCGCGCGCAGATCGGCAAGGAGCTGGCCGATCCGAAGAAGATACCCCTGATCGTCGCCATCGACCCCTTCATCAATGAAAGCTCGGCGTTTGCCGACTACCTGTTGCCCGACACCCTGCTGTACGAAAGCTGGGGCTGGGCCGGCGCCTGGGGCGGCATGCCCGTCAAAATGAGCACGGCGCGCTGGCCCGTGGTCGAGCCGCGCGTGCAGAAAACGCCTGACGGCCAGACCATCTGCATGGAATCGTTCTTCATCGCGCTGGCCAAAACCATGGCCTTGCCGGGCTTCGGCCCCGATGCCTTGCAAGACATGGATGGCCAGCGCTTCCCCCTGCAGCGCGCGGAAGACTGGTATCTGCGCGGCGGCGCCAACATCGCCTGGCAGGGCAAGACGGCCGTGCCGGAGGCGAGCGACGACGACATTGCGTTATCCGGCGTGGACCGCATCCGCCCCGAACTGGAGCGCACGCTGAAGCCGGAAGAGTGGCGCAAGGTGGCCTTCATGCTGGCGCGGGGAGGGCGCTACCAGAGCTATGGCGAGATGTTCGGCCTGCGCCTGCCGCCGCCCGCGAATGCCAAGGCGCCGGCAGCTCCCGTGCCGGTGCTTGATGAGACGCCGTATCCGCAGGACTGGTCCACGCACCGCTATCTGAAACCGATGATGCTGTACAACGAAGGCCTGGGCGTGAGCAAGAACAGTTTGAGCGGCAAGCGTTTCCCCGGCACGCCAGCGTGGCGAGTGGCGGCGTTTGCCGACGGCACGCCCGTGCGCAAAACCTATCCGGCCAGCGAGTGGCCGTTCGAGTTGATCAGTTTTAAATCAGCGCTGCAGAACTCCTACAGCATCGGCGCGCGGCGCTTGCGCGGCATCCATCCGGACAACCCCGTCGCCGTGCATCCCGACGATGCGGCGCGCTTGAAACTGGAAAATGGCGACCAGATTTATCTGGAAACGCCGGGCGGCAGGGCCAGGGCCACGGTGATGCTGCGCCATGGCGTGCAGCGGGGCGTGATCGCCGTCGAACATGGCTTTGGCCACAAGGAGCACGGCGCGCGCGCCCACCGCATCGGCAAGTCGCGTCAGCCTGACGAGCCGGCCATCGGCGCGGGCATCAACCTGAACGATCTGGGATTGACGGACCCGAGCCGCGGCGACAAGAACGTGTTTGTCGATCCCGTGTCGGGCACGTCGGTGCGGCAAGGGCTTCCTGCCCGCATCGTGCGGGCTTAAATCTCTCCACCCGCCATCAGCAGCCGGGCCACCTCGGCTGCTGAGTGAAGGCCCAGTTTTTCCATCGTGTTATGGCGGTGTACCTGCACCGTCTTGTCGCTGATGCCCAGCTCGCGGGCGATGACTTTCGAGGCTTTGCCTTCGGCCATCAGGAGGGCCACTTCGCGCTCGCGCGCCGTGAGCCTGGCCAGCGCCGATTGCGCCGTATTCGCGCTGGCGGCGCTGCGGCTTTCTTCCACGCTGCGGGCCACGGCCCGGCTGACGGCGTCCAGCAATACCTGGTCCTTGCACGGCTTTTCCAGAAAATCGCAGGCGCCCGCCTTCATCGTCTGCACGGCCATGGCCAGGTCGCCGTGGCCGCTGAGGAAAATCACGGGCAGCGAGATCGCATGGCGCGACAGCTCCTGTTGCAGTTCCAGCCCGCTCATCATGGGCATGCGCACGTCGAGCAGCAGACAGCCGGGCGCATGGCCGGCATAGCGTTGCAGGAAATCGCGCGCCGATTCAAACGTCTGCACTTGCCAGCCGACCGAATCGAAAAGATAGGCCAGCGAGCGGCGCATGGCGGCATCGTCGTCGACGACAAAGATGATGGCATCGCTTTCGTTCATGGTGTTTCCTCTTGTGTTTCCTGATGTGCTGCCATGCCGCTATCTTCGGGCAGGCGGAACCAGACCGTCAAGCCCGGCGCATCGGCGTTGGCGTGCGCCGACAGGCTGCCGCCGAACGATTCTATGATGCTTTTGCTGAGCGACATGCCCAGACCCAGGCCTTCGGCCTTGGTGGTGAAGAAGGGTTCGAACAGACGCGCCATCTGCGTCGCCTGCAGGCCGCAGCCGGCGTCGCGCACGGCCACCGTGCAGGCGCCGTTTTCGCGGTGCAGCAGCACGCCGATGGCTTGCTGCAGATTGTCGTTTTCCATCTGCGCATCAAGCGCATTTTTCAGTAAATTGAGCAGCACCTGCTGCACTTGCTGCGGGTCGGCCAGCACGCGCGGTGCCACGCTGAGCGCCTCGTGGCGCCAGCTGATATTGGCTTGCGGATGGGCCGCGCGGAACAGCGATACGGCTTGCTCCACGGCGTCGGCCAGGGCGAAGGCCGTGCTGTGCGCGGGACGTTTTTGCGCCATCGCGCGGATGTGACGGATGATGGCGCCCGCGCGTTCGCTTTGCGTGGCGATTTCCTGCGCGCCGTCGAGCAGCGGCGCTGCATCGAGCCGGCCCGCCGTGATGCGGCGCGCCATGCCGCGCGCGAAATTGCCGATGGCCGCCAGCGGCTGGTTCAATTCGTGCGCGATGGCGCTGGCCATCTCGCCCAGGATGGCCAGGCGCGCCGTGTGGTCGAGCGTGGCCTGGCGCTGGCGTGCTTGTTCTTCCAGCGCGCGCTGCTGGTGCTGGGCGGCGCGCAATTGCTCCGTGCGCCGGCTGACCAGGTATTCCACGCGCACCGTATGCACGGCCCAGGCCACCAGCAAGGCCAGCACCAGCAGCATCCAGCCCCAGTAGCGGCGCAGGGCCGTCTCGAACGTCAGCTTGTCCAGGTAGGCGTAGGGGCCGATGCGCAATTCGCGGAACAGTTCATCGACGATCTGGTAATCGCTGGGCACCGTCCAGCTGTAACCTTCATCGGTGCGCGGCATGGCCAGCAGGGCCTGCGCCACTTTTTTCGCCAGCGCCGGCGGCGTCTGGCGCAGGGCCACGAAGGGCCAGTCCGGATACAGCCGCGACGAGCTGGCGCAGCGAAAACCGGGAATCGGGCGCGTGGTGATCACGCGCAGTTCCTCGGCCCGTACTTCGCCGCTTGCCACCATCTGTTCCAGCAAACAGGTGCGCACGATACCGGCATCCATGCGCCCCGCACGCACGGCCTCGACGATCTGCTGTGAAGGAAAGCCGCTGTAGCGCAGGCTGGCAAAATCGTGCGCGGGATCGATGCCCGCTTCCTGCAGTTCGCGCGCGGCGATCTGGTAGCCGCCAAACGCGTCGGGCGCCACCGCCATCACGTTCTTGCCCGCCAGGTCGGCCAGGTCGTGCAGCGGCGACGCGCTGCGCACGACGATGGCCGAGCCGATGGCCTGGCGCGGCGTATCCGTCCACGGCGATTCCAGGGTGGCGATGCGGCTGGCGCCATCGCTGTGCTCGAGCGCCACGTAATGGCCGCTGCTGGTGATGGCAAAGGCGATGGCCTGCGACTGCACGGCGCGCGTCAGACCCGCCTGGTCGTAGTCAGCCAGGATGAAACGGATGCCGGGAATGCTGGCCTGCAGGTGGCGCGTCACGTACGACCAGTCCTGCTGCACAGCGTCGCCGCCCTTGTAGGCCAGCACACCGATGCGTACCTCCGGCAGTGCGTCAGCCGCTTGCGCGCCGTGCAGGCACAGCGCCGCCAGCGCCAGGGCAATAAGCCTGCGCACTAGAACATGCTGCGTTGCGCCGCGCACGCATCGCCGAACAGGTCCAGCAGCAGTTTCTTGATGGGGGCGGGCAGCGGCGCGTCCGCGATTTTCGCGCCGTCGTACCAGACGTGCGTCGCTTCCCCGGCCAGCGCCAGGCGGCGTGCCAGGGTGATGCGGCAGGGGACGATGTGCAGCTTGTAGTGGGTAAACACGTGCACGATGGGCAGCAGCCGTTCCTGCGTTTCGACGGCGCCGAACGGCGCCACGGCGCGTGCCAGTACCTGCTGGTCTATTTCTCGCGGTGAGTCTGCATCGGCCAGCATATGGCCATCGAGTTCGGGCAGCGACAGCAAGCCGCCCCAGATGCCGGAACCGGGGCGCTGTTCCAGCAGCACCTGGCCATCGTCGATGATGACCAGCATGACGGCGTGCTTTTCCGGGCTGGTTTTCTTCGGCTTGCGTACCGGCAGATCCTTGGTGCGGCCGGTGGCGTAGGCCACGCAGCGCGGCTGCAGCGGGCAGCGGCCGCAATCGGGGCTGCTGCGCGTGCACAGGGTGGCGCCGAAGTCCATCAGTCCCTGCGTGTAGGCTTCAATGCCCGTCTCCGGCAGCAGCGCTTCGGCGCGGCGCCACATGGCTTCCTCGACCCGTTTTTCGCCGGGATAGGCGTCGATGCCGAAGGTGCGCGCGAACACGCGCTTGACGTTGCCGTCCATGATGGCTGCGCGCGTGCCGCTGGAAAACGCGGAGATGGCGGCGGCCGTCGAACGGCCGATGCCGGGCAGCTCGGCCAGCAAGGCCGGGTCGCTGGGGAACACGCCGTCGTATTCGGCCACCACGCGCTGCGCGCACTTGTGCAGGTTGCGCGCCCGCGTGTAGTAACCGAGGCCGCTCCACTGTGCCATCACGTCTTCCACCGGGGCGCTGGCCAAATCGCGCAGGGTGGGGAAGCGTTCGAGGAAGCGCGCGTAGTAGCCCAGCACGGCGGTGACCTGCGTTTGCTGCAGCATGATTTCGGACAGCCAGATCAGGTAGGCGTCGCGCGTGTTTTGCCATGGCAGCGCATGGCGGCCATGCTGCTTTTGCCAGGCGATGACGGTGGCGGAAAAAGTCGGGTCGACGTAATTTTCCAAAGGTGCCGCGCCCGTGGCGGGCGAGAGCGGATGCAGCAGACGTTTCATGCAGGGTTCCAGTATCTTGTGGCGGGTTGTTGCGTGTTTTATGTGGCGCTGGCCGTGCGCAAGGCAGCGAGTAATTGCGCCAGCTGCGCCTTGTCGCGTTCGAGCGCCGCCAGGCTCGCTTCAAAGCCGGCGATTTTCTGTTCCAGGCTGCCCGTGGCGTCATGGATGCGCTGGATCGAGGCAAAGCGCAGTTTCAGCTGTTCCTTGTACTCGACGATCTGCGCTTCGAGCGGCGCCATGATGACTTTCAGCCAGGCGCTGGCGTCGTCGTTGGCGTTGGTGAAACTGCGGCGCACGCGCGAGGCGATGGTGTCGAAGAATTTTTCCATCAGCACTACCCGGCTGGTGGTGAGCAGGGTCGCCGTGCCGAATTGTTTATGGTAGACGGCTTCGATATCGGCGATCTCCTGGCGGTAGCGGGCCAGCGAAAACGGCATCGGCAAGGCCAGCGCCAGGCCATGTTCGGTGGCGAATTTGCGGTACATCACGTTCATCATTTCCGTGATCTCGGCCGTCTTGCCTTCCGAACGGTCGAGGTTCTGGGTGATGCGCTCGAAATACTGGCGCACGGCTTCGCGCAGGCCCGTGAAAAAGCGGCTGCGCTGCATGGCGGCGCGCACGCCATCGATATCGTCACGCACGATGTCCATGCCCAGGCTCGTGTACAGCTCTGTCGACAGGCGCGTAAACACGGCGCGCGTCGCCTGCAGCTTGAACAGGCTGCTGTCGAACTCCTTCTTCTCGATATCGATGCGGCGCATCATGTGCGCGATCACGCTCTGGTTCTTGCCGCGCAGGCTGTGCAGCTCGTGCAGCTGCTCGGCGATGCCACGCGCGCGCGCCGCCGCCTGCACCTGCTGCGCCGCCTCGATGGCGTCCAGGTCGAACGCCAGCTGGCGCCGGATGATGTCCTTGCGCGCGGGGATCAGCTCCTCGAACAGGGCCGTTTCCAGCGCCTGCAGACGGCTCTTTTCCAACAGCGCGGCGTCGTGGTTGATCTTGCCCACCAGGGCCTTTTGCGCCGAGACGGGGAAGACCTGGCCCGCGTCCAGCATCAGGAGATGCGCCACGCTGGCTTGCTGGCGCTCGATGGCTTGCGCCACCTCTAGGTCGCCGCGCAATTCATCCCACATGCTGTCGATCTTGTTGAGCACCACCAGGCGCCCCGCGCCGGCGCCGATATGGTTGCGCCATACCTCGATATCGCTGCGCGTGACGCCCGTGTCGGCCGCCAGAATGAACAGCACCGCATGCGCATTCGGGATCAGGTTCAGGGTCAGTTCCGGCTCCGTGCCGATGGCGTTCAGGCCAGGCGTGTCGAGAATGACCAGGCCCTGTTTCAGCAGCGGATGGGGGAAGTTGATGATGGCGTGGCGCCACATGGAGATTTCCACCTGGCCGTCTTCGTCGAGCATGGCAGGGGCGTCCGCGTCGTCGGCGTCGTACAGGCCGTAGCGCGCCGCTTCTTCCACGCTGACTTTTTTCGTCAGGCTGACCTGGCGGATGGCTTCCTGCATGTCGCCGCCCGCTTCGATATTCAGGGGCAGGACAGTCCAGGCGCCGGGCAGGTCGCGGTAGTCGCTGGTCGACAGGTTCTGCGCGCGCGTCTCGATGGGCAGCAGCCGGATCGATGGCGGCCAGGCCGCGTCGTACAGCAGCTCGGTGGGGCACATGGTGGTGCGGCCCGCGCCCGAGGGCAGGATGCGCTGGCCATAGCCGGCAAAGAAGATGGCGTTGATCAGCTCGGATTTTCCGCGCGAGAATTCCGCCACGAAGGCCACGGACAGGCGGTCGTCAGTCAGGCGGGACCCGCAGCGCGCCAGGCGCAGCGCGGAGGCGCCGTCGACCAGGCCCGCCGCGCTGGCGGCTTGCCGGTACGCCTGCAAGGCGGCCTGCACGTCCTGCCGCCATGCGCTGTATTGTTCCAAGTCTCTGACCATCTGGCTCCCTCTGTGAGTGTGGCTACTTTTGGCAATTCACGCAGTAAAACGTGGAACGCTGTCCCTGCACGATCTGGCGGATCGGTGCGCCGCACACGCGGCATGGCTTGCCCGCGCGGTTGTACGTGAAGTACGTCTGCTGGAAGTAGCCGGACTGGCCATTGACGCCGATGAAGTCGCGCAGGGTGCTGCCGCCCTGCACGATGGCTTCGGCCAGCACGTCGCGGATCGATTGCGCCAGTTTCTCATAGCGGGCCAGGCCGATGCGCCGGGCTGGCGTCTTCGGGTTGATCCCTGCGCGGAACAGGCTTTCGGAACAATAGATATTGCCCACGCCGACGACGATGTCGCCCGCCATCAGCACCTGCTTGATGTTGGTGCCCTTGTTGCGCGTTTTCTCGAACAGCAGCTGGCCCGTGAAGCCGCCTTCCAGCGGTTCCGTGCCCAGGCCGCGCAGCAGCGCGTGGCCGTCCAGCGGGCCGTCGGCCTCGTCATGCCACAGCACGGCGCCGAAGCGGCGCGGATCCGTCATGCGCAGCACCTGGCTGCTGCCGTCCGCGTCTTCCACGACGAGGTCGAAATGGTCGTGCTTTTGCGCCTCCGTTCCCGTCGGCAGCACGCGCAAATGGCCCGACATGCCCAGGTGGATGATCAGGGTGCCGTGGCGGAAATGGATCAGCAGGTATTTGCCGCGCCGTCCCGTCAGGCCGATGGTTTGCCCCGACAATTGTTCGCCCAGGGCATGGGGGAAGGGCCAGCGCAGGCCGTCGCGGCGCAGCACGACGGCACGCACGGCGCGCCCTTCGATGTGGGGCGCGACACCGCGCCGTGTGACTTCGACTTCTGGCAATTCTGGCATAGGGCTCGAATGGTGGAAAACCGGGTAAAAAACAGGCGGGTCGCCGGCCGATGGCTGGCCCGGGCACGCTACGTCGCCACGACGTATATATTTCGTTACATACGTGAAGTACGCGATAGCCGCGTTGGGCGTAGAATCAAACTTTGCCGTTTAGCCAGGATCAGCCTTTGAAAAACCCTTTCGCCATTGTAACCTTGTCCGCCCTGATGGCCACGCATGCCATGGCACAGACGCCTGTTGCCCCCGTCGATGGGGCGGCCAGCCCCGCTGCGACCGCTGCGCCGCAAGCGGCCGGTACCGAGTCCGGCGATGACGCCAAGGGCGAGAAGCTGCCCAAGGTCGAGTTGAGCAGCGATTTGCTGTACAAGCTGACCAAGGCTGAAATGGAATTCAAGAGCGGCCAGTGGCAAGGGCCGTACGTGACGATGATGGTGGCGGCGCAGCAGACGCGCGATCCGCGCCTGGCGCGCCGCGCCTCTGAAATGGCACTGGCCGCCAAGCAGGGCGGCGAAGCGCTGGCGGCCATCCGCCTGTGGCGCGAGCTGGCGCCCGAATCGGACGAGGCAACACAATTCTTCCTCGGCTTCGTCGTCTTGACGGACAAGATCGAAGAAGCGGAACCGATCTTTGCCGATCGCCTGGCCAATGCCCCTCCGGGCGCGCGCGGCGTGGCCCTGTTCCAGATGCAGCAAATCCTGTCGCGCTCGAATGACAAGCTGTTTGCGTATGCCATGCTCACGCGCCTGGTGCAGCCCTACCTGGACATGTTCGAAGCCCATCTGGTGCTGGCGCAGGGCGCCTTGTCGCTCGGCGAGCGTGAACGCGCCATCGGCGAAGCGAACAAGGCGCTGGCGATCAAGCCGAACTCCGAGCTGGCCGCGCTGACCCTGGCGCAGGTGACGGGCGAACCCGAGGCGGCAGGCAAGGTGCTGGCCGCTTTCCTGCAAAAGAATCCGGACGCTATCGAAGTGCGCGGCGCGTATGCGCGCCTGCTGGTCGAGCAAAAACAGCTGGAGCCGGCGCGCGACCAATTCCTGCTGCTGCTGAAAAGCCAGCCCGACAACCTGGGCGGCCTGTATGCGCTCGGCATCGTGGCGCTGCAGCTGGAAGACACCAAGGGTGCGGAGCAGTACTTCAAGCGCTTCCTGGCCGTGCTCGACAAATCCCCTGGCGACGCGCGCGATCCGTTCAAGGCCCTGATGATACTGTCGCAGATCGCCGAGACGCGCGGCGACACGGCCGGCGCCATCGCCTGGCTGGACAAGGTCGACAACAGCGCGTCCGCCGGTTATGTCGAGGCGCGTTTGCGCCGCGCCCAGCTGATCGCCCGTGGCGGCAATCTCGATGCGGCGCGCAAGGCGCTGACGGAAATCGAAACGGACGATCCGGCAAGCCAGGCACAGGTGCTGCTGGTAGACGCGCAATTCCTGCGCGATGCCGGCTACGTGCAAAGCGCCTATACGGTGCTGGAAAATGCCTTGCTGCGCTTTCCTGATAATCCGGAACTGCTGTACGACTATGCCTTGCTGGCCGAGCGCCTGGATAAACTCGAACTGATGGAAGCGAGCCTGCGCCGCGTGATGGCGCTGGCGCCCGACAACCAGCACGCGTATAACGCCCTGGGCTACTCGCTGGCCGAACGGGGCATCCGCCTGCCGGAAGCCCATGCGCTGATCGAAAAAGCCTTGCAGATGGCGCCGGGCGACCCGTTCATCATGGACAGCATGGGCTGGGTGCAGTTCCGCATGGGTAACCTGGCTGCCGCGGAAAATGCGCTGCGCCGCGCCTATGCCGTGCGCAGCGATCCGGAAATTGCCGTCCACCTGGGCGAAGTGCTGTGGCAGAAGGGCGACAAGGCCGAAGCGCAAAAGCTGTGGCGCGAGGCGCAAGGCAAGGATCCGAAAAACGACGCGCTGAAAAGCACCCTGGCGCGCTTGAATGTCAGTTTGTGATTGAATCGATTAACTCAACTATGAGAAACCAGCGCCATGGCGCTGGTTTTTCCTTGTGCCCATGTCCAAACCCATGTCCAAACATTTCCTGCCCCTGACGGTACTGTGCCTGGCCCTCTCGGCCTGCTCGACCCTGACTTCTCCCTTTTCGTCCGGCGCCGCGCCATCGGGCAAAGCCGTCGCGCCCTACCGTGAACAGGTGGAGCTGACGGGCCGGTTGAACGTCGTGTACCAGAAAGATGACAAGCCCGAATCGGCCACCGTCAATTTCAGCTGGCTGCAGACGGCCGCGCGCACGGATGTGACCCTGTATACGCCCGTCGGCAGCACCCTGGCGACGATCGCCGTCACGCCGCAACAGGCCGTGCTGACGCAAAGCGGCAAGGCGCCGCGCAGTGCGCCCGATGTCGATACCCTGAGCGCGCAGATGCTGGGCTGGTCCCTGCCCGTGTCGGGCTTGCGCGACTGGCTGCAAGGCTATGCCGTAGGCGCCGATGGCAAGCGCTTCGTCGCGTCACCGGCCAACGACAGCGTGACAACCAAAGACGGCTGGCGTTTGCGCTATGTGTCGTGGCAAGATGCTGCCGAGAATACACCGGGCGCCTTGCCCCAACCGCGGCGTATCGATGCCGAACGCACCACCAGCGCGCAGGCCGATGCCGTCTCGCTGCGCATCGTGCTCGATCCCGCCCCTTCCGCACCTGCACCATGACACTGACGACCCTGAATCATTGCCCGGCTCCCGCCAAACTGAACTTATTTCTGCACGTTAACGGCCGCCGCGCCGATGGCTACCATCTGCTGCAGACGGTGTTCCAGTTGCTCGACCATGGCGACACTTTGCACTTCGCGCTGCGCGACGACACGCTGATCCGCCGCGCGACGGCGCTGGCCGGCGTGCCGGAAGAGCAGGACCTGATCATCCGCGCCGCGAAACTGCTGCAGGCGGAAGTGCTGCGCCGCACGGGCGCCTTGCCGCGCGGCGTCGATATCGCTATCGACAAGGTGCTGCCCATGGGCGGCGGTCTGGGAGGCGGTTCGTCCGACGCGGCCACGGCCCTGATGGCCTTGAACCGCCTGTGGCAAGCGGGGTTGAGCCGCGAGGAATTGATGGCGCTGGGCTTGCCGCTGGGTGCCGATATCCCGTTTTTCATCTTTGGCGAAAACGCCTTTGCCGAAGGCGTGGGCGAGGACCTGCAGCCCGTCGCCACGCCCGAATGCTGGTATGTGGTGATCGAGCCGGGCGTGCAAGTGCCTACCGCCGCAATTTTTTGCGCGGAAGGCTTGACGAGAAATACCGAACCCGTCACAATAGCGGACTTTTCCAGGTACCTCGCAGAAGGAAACGATGCGGGCGGGTTTGGTAAGAATGATTTACAGCAAGTGGCATGCAGTCTTTTCAAGCCGGTAGCAGATGCGGTAGAATGGCTGGGTGCTTACGGTGAGGCCAGGATGACTGGCTCCGGTGCTTGTGTGTTTAGTGCGTTTGGCAGTCAGGAAGAAGCGGATGCGGTGCTCAGCAATGTGCCACCAGTCTGGATCGCCTGGAAGGCAAAAGCGCTGAATCGCCACCCGATGCTCACCATGTTGTAAAGAGCAAAAAAAGATTTTGCTTAGCGTCAAAAAGTCGGTATAATACTGGCCAACATGACGGCAAGCAGTCAGTAACGTAGGGGAATCGCCAAGCTGGTTAAGGCACTGGATTTTGATTCCAGCATGCGAAGGTTCGAATCCTTCTTCCCCTGCCACAATTTCACCGTAGTCTGTCGATGCGAAGTTGGCGTCCAGTACGGGAAAAAGCAGATATGTCGCCACGCGGCATATTCTAAACAATGACTGACCGGGCCTATGCCCGGTTAGTGCTTTTCAAGACTTCTATATCACCTCTTGGGACTCCCATGGCTTACGAAAACCTGATGGTTTTTACCGGCAACGCGAATCCAGCGTTGGCAGAGGGGGTCGCAAAAAACCTCGGCATCCCTCTCGGTAAAGCAAACGTTTCGAAATTCTCCGACGGCGAAGTAATGGTCGAGATTAACGAAAACGTGCGCGGCAAGGATGTTTTTGTTTTGCAATCCACCTGTGCTCCAACCAACGACAGCTTGATGGAAATCATGCTGATGGTTGATGCCTTGAAACGTGCTTCCGCTGGCCGCATCACCGCCGCGATTCCTTACTTCGGCTACGCCCGCCAAGACCGTCGTCCACGCTCCGCGCGTGTGGCAATTTCGGCCAAGGTGGTGGCGAACATGCTGGAAGAAGCCGGTGTCGAGCGCGTCCTGATCATGGACTTGCACGCTGACCAGATTCAAGGTTTCTTCGATATCCCAGTCGACAACATCTACGCTTCGCCAATTTTGCTGGGCGACCTGCAAAAGAAAAACTACCAGGATCTGCTGGTGGTGTCGCCGGACGTCGGCGGTGTGGTACGTGCGCGCGCCCTGGCAAAACGCCTGGGCTGCGACCTGGCCATCATCGACAAGCGTCGTCCAAAAGCGAACGTGTCCGAAGTGATGAACATCATCGGTGAAGTCGAAGGCCGCAACTGCGTGATCATGGATGACATGGTCGACACGGCAGGCACCCTGACGAAGGCTGCCGAAGTGCTCAAAGAGCGCGGCGCGAAAAAAGTCGTGGCGTATTGCACGCACGCGGTGCTGTCGGGCCCGGCGATTGACCGTATTTCGGCCTCGCCACTCGATGAGCTGGTCGTGACCGACACGATCCCCCTGTCCGAAGCGGCCCTGGCCTGCGGCAAGATCCGTCAATTGACGTGCGCGCCGCTGCTGGCCGAGACGTTCAAGCGCATCATCAAGGGCGATTCGGTTATTTCCCTCTTTATCGATTAATTCGACAAGAGCAGCAACAGACGTCACCTGCGGCGCGACCGGCTTTTTGCCTGTTGCGCCGTAGTATTTTAGTTTTCGGGGCGCGTATGCGCCCATTTTCGAAGATTCCTGGTCGCGGGAGTCTTCATAACACAAGGCGCAAGCCTTGTTCTTCTTGGAGTTTCACATGAAAGTTATCGCATTTAAACGCGAATTGCAAGGTTCCGGAGCGAGCCGCCGCCTGCGCATTTCCGGCCAAACCCCTGGTATCGTCTACGGTGGCGCTGAAGCCCCAGTGCTGATCTCGCTGGATCACAACGCCCTGTACCACGCGCTGAAAAAAGAAGTGTTCCACTCGTCGATCCTGGACCTGGAAATCGACGGCGTTTCCCAGCAAGTTCTGTTGCGCGACTTCCAAGTCCACGCATACAAACAACTGGTTCTGCACGCTGACTTCCAGCGCGTTGACGCTAAGCAAGCTATCCACGTGAAAGTTGCTCTGCACTTCACGAACGCTGATGTTTCCCCAGCAGTCAAACTGCACGGCGCGACCATCAGCCACGTAGCCAACGAAATCGAAGTTTCGTGCCTGCCAGGCCAACTGCCAGAATTCATCAACGTTGACCTGTCGAACATCGACGTCGGTCACTCGCTGCACGTTGGCGACCTGGTCCTGCCAGCTGGCGTGACCGCTGTCACCCACGGCGCCAACCTGACCATCGCTACCGCTTCGGTACCGGCTGGCCACGTTGCTGCTGAAGCCGCTGCTGCTGAAGTTGTTGCTGACAAGAAGTAATTTTGCCGCCGCAGCAATGCGGTAGTCGCAAGGAAAAACCCGTCCGGTTCGCTCCGGACGGGTTTTTTTCTGCCCGTTTTCACCGATAATACGTTTTTACACTGCAGACACAGCCATGCCCATACGCCTGATCGTCGGCCTCGGCAACCCGGGACCCGAGTACGAACAAACCCGTCACAATGCCGGTTTCTGGCTGGTGGACAACCTTGCCAACAGCTTGCCCGGCACGCGCTTGCAGCGCGATTCGCGCTACAACGCCATGCTGGCGAAAACGTCGATTGGCGGCAACGAAGTCTGGCTGCTCGAACCGCTGACCTTCATGAACCGCTCGGGCCAGTCCGTGGGCGCGCTGGCGCGTTTCTTCAAGATCGCAGCCGATGAAGTGCTGGTGGTGCACGACGAACTCGATCTGATGCCCGGCATCGCGCGCCTGAAGAAGGGCGGCTCGGCCGGCGGCCATAATGGCTTGAAGGACATCACGGCCGCGCTGGGCACGCAGGATTACTGGCGCTTGCGCCTGGGCATCGGCCATCCGCGCACCCTGAGCCTGCAACAGCAAGTGGCCGATTTCGTGCTGCACCGCCCGCGCCGCGAAGACCAGGAGCTGATCGAGCAAGCGATCGACAAATCCTTGCAGGTCATGCCGCAGATCGTCGAAGGCAAGTTCGAGGCCGCGACCATGAAGCTGCATACGGCCTGAGAACAGGGCCTGATGGCGTCATGATGCGGCCGTTTTGGCGTCATTTGCCCATCATCGGGCTTTTGAAGCGCGCGGGACACGGGTACAATTGACCCCTTGAAATGCAGCACACGCACTATCCCCGGAAAAGGGCGCACCATCGACCCCGTTTTCCCTAACAGCACGGCAAGCACGCCGATAGACGGCGCCATGTGCTTTGATTATTAAAGGTTTTCCATGAGTCTCCAATGCGGTATCGTCGGCTTGCCGAACGTCGGCAAGTCCACCCTGTTCAATGCACTGACGAAAGCCGGCATCCCGGCTGAAAACTATCCGTTCTGCACCATCGAGCCGAACGTCGGCGTCGTCGAAGTGCCGGACCCACGCATGGATGCGCTGGCCGCCATTGTCAAGCCGGAACGCATGGTCAACGCCATCGTGGAATTCGTCGACATCGCCGGCCTGGTGGCGGGCGCGTCGAAAGGCGAGGGCCTGGGCAACCAGTTCCTGTCGCACATCCGCGAAACGGACGCCATCGTCAACGTCGTGCGCTGCTTCGAAGATGACAACGTCATCCACGTGGCCGGCAAGATCAATCCGCTCGACGATATCGAAGTCATCCAGACCGAACTGGCGCTGGCCGACATGGGCACCGTGGAAAAAGCCATCCACCGCGAAAACAAGAAAGCCCGCTCGGGCGACAAGGATGCGGCCAAGCTGCTGGCCATCATGGAACGCATGATGCCGTACCTGAACGATGCGAAACCCGTGCGCGCCATGGGCCTCGATGCCGACGAAATGGAACTGATCAAGCCTTTGTGCCTGATCACGGCCAAGCCGGCCATGTTCGTGGCCAACGTGTCCGATACGGGCTTCACGAATAACCCGCTGCTGGACCAGCTGACGGCGTATGCGCAATCGCAAAACGCCCCCATCGTCGCCATCTGCGCGGCGCTGGAAGCGGAAATCGCCGACCTGGACGATGCCGACAAGGGCGCTTTCCTGGCCGACATGGGCATGGAAGAGCCAGGCCTGGACCGTCTGATCCGCGGCGCCTACAAGCTGCTGGGCCTGCAAACCTACTTCACGGCTGGCGTGAAGGAAGTGCGCGCCTGGACCATCCATGTGGGCGACACGGCACCGCAAGCGGCCGGCGTGATCCACACCGACTTCGAACGCGGCTTCATCCGCGCGCAAACCATCGCCTATGACGACTTCATCGCCTACAAGGGTGAAGCGGGCGCCAAGGAAGCGGGCAAGATGCGCGCCGAAGGCAAGGAATACGTGGTCAAGGATGGCGACGTGCTGAACTTCCTGTTCAACGTCTAAGGACAGATGCTTGCTGGCGAGCGCCGGCAACATACTGCATTCGTCCATTGCGAAATGCCGCTCAATGCACTTGGGCGGCATTTTTTGTTTGTCTATTTGAAAAGGCCTGCCATGCAGCCGGAGAAAACGCCGCTCGTTTCCATTGTCATGGCCACGTACAACAGGAGCAATATCCTCGGGTACGCTATTCAGTCGGCACTGGCCAGCACCGTGCAGGATTGGGAGCTGATTATTGTCGGCGATTGCTGCACCGATGATACCGCCGAGGTGGTCGCCGCGTTCGGCGACGCGCGTATCCGCTTTGTGAATCTGGAAACCAATTACGGCGAACAGACGGGGCCCAACAATGTCGGCGTCAGCCTGGCGCGCGGCACCTATCTGGCATTCCTGAACCACGATGACCTGTGGTTGCCCGATCATTTGCAAAGCAGGATTGAGGTCCTCGAGCGCACCGGGGCCGACCTGGCCTTCGGCCAGGGACTGGTGGTTTTACCTGTGGGATATCACATGGTGGGGGCGCTGGCGGACGGCGTGCAACCGTACCGGCCGTGGATGGACGTGCCCGCTACCCTGTGGGTCATGCGGCGCGAGCTGGCCCTGCAGATCGGCCCATGGCAGCCTTCATGGGAAGTGCGCTGCTGGCCGTCGCAAGCCTGGCTGCACCGCGTGTATCGCGCGGGACGGCCGATGCTGGCCCATCCCCGCATCGGCGCCATCCTGATCCAGTCTGGCAGCCGCAGCAATGCCTACCTGGACCGGCAACACGCCGAGCATGCGTTCTGGTGGGCGCACATGCAGGATCCGTTGAATATTCTGCAGGCTGTCACCACGCTGTATGGCAAGGTAGGTCGTGAGCGCCTTATTGCACCGCTGCAGTCCGCGATAACGGCCATGAAAGCGTTGTCACGTCGTCTTTGTTATATGTTGGGGCTGTGGCCGCCGCATCCCGGCTTCTGGCTCAAATATTGGCGCAAAGGCACATTTTTACGTGAATTACGCCATCGCCGGGGATTGAAGGACATGCCGCGGCGATAGATAATACGGTTGCAACACATAAGAGCATTTTTATAAAAATTTTAAGGGTAAATCTGGTGGCTGAGAAAGATAACTGGTTGTTGGCAGGCGCGAAGCAGGATGGCGTCAGCATTACCAAGGAGTGGAAGCCGACGGCGCCTGCCTTGATCGATGGCGTGATCTTTCAGGAAATCAAGCCTGTCTTGACGGCGTACGGCAGCCTGACTGAAATTTTCCGCACTGAATGGGTGCCCGATGCAACAGCACAGATTGGCCAGATATTCGCCTCGACCCTGGAGCCCGGCGGACTGAGCGCCTGGCATGCGCATGCCATTACGACGGATCGCCTGTTCGTGGCGGCGGGCCAGATGCGCGTGGTGCTGTACGATGCGCGCGAGGATTCGCCCACCTTTGGCATGCTCAACGAATTCAAGCTGGGCACCAGGCGTCCCGGCCTGCTCGTCGTGCCGCCGCGCGTCTGGCATGGCGTGCAAAATTACTGCAGCACTCCTGCCATCCTCGTCAATGCGGTGGACCATGCGTATCGCTATGATGCGCCGGACCACTGGCGCGTGCCGGCCGATTCGGACACGGTGCCCTATCGCTTCTCCAACGACAGGCATGGCTGAGATGCCCGGCCCGGCTGAACGATGCGCCTGAACCGTCTCGCGGGTTTTTCAGCCGGCCCCATCTTGTCGCTGCTGTGCGGTCTGGCCACCGTGCCTGCCGTGGCCTGGCTGTTTCCGCCTGCCGACATCGGCAAGCTGGATTTCTTCATGACCGCATGCACGGTGGCCGGTTTGCTGCTGTCGCTGGGGCTGGATAAGGCTTTCCTGCATGAATACCATTACAGCACCGCGCGTGGTGCCTTGCTGAAAGCGTGCCTGCTGCCGGCCGTGCTGCTCGCGCCCGTGGCGCTGGCCGTGATACTCGTGTTTGCCGCGCCGGTAGCGCAACTGTTATTTGATGTGGCGCAACCTGCACTGGCTGTCCTGTTCGCTGCCGGTATGCTGAGCGCCCTGGCCAATCGCCTGATCGCGCAGCTGTTCCGCATGCAGGAGCGCGCCTGGGTATTCAGCCTGGCGCAGGTATTGCCGAAAATGTCGCTGCTGTTGCTGCTGCCTGTACTGTGGTGGGATCCGCAGCGCAACTTCGTGCACCTGGCAAGCCTGGTCGTGGCCACTACCTGGCTCGTCACGCTATGGCTGCTGTGGCATGCGCGCGCATCGCTGGCGCAAGCCTGGAACGCCGCAACGGACCGGGTGCTGCTGCGGCGCCTGCTTTCCGAGGCCGCGCCCCTGCTGGTGAGCGGCATTTTCTACCTGGCCATGTTGTCGGCCGGCATGGGCTTGCTGCGCCTCTTTGCCGGCTTTGACGAGCTCGGTATTTATGCGCTGGCCATGCGCGTGGCCGCCGGCGCCTGGCTGGTGCAATCGATTTTTACGATTGTCTGGATACCGCAAGTACACAAATGGGCCGCGGCCGGCGGCGGCCTGTCGAATATTGCGGCCATTTGCCACCATGCGCAGGCCATCGTGGTGGTGGGCTTTTGCCTGGCGGGCGCCCTGGCCTGGCTGATCGGCTGGGTCTTGCCTCCCAACTATCATGATGTCGCCTACATGGCGGTGGCCACGGTTGGCCAGCCGCTGCTGTATGCCCTGGCGGAAGTGACCGGGGTCGGCATCAATCTGGCTCGCCGTCCGGCATTTTCCATCGCCGCCTTTGCGGCCGGCTTGCTGGGCACCTTGCTGGCCGGCGCCGTGCTGGTGCCGCGCCATGGCGCCACGGGCGCCGCCGTGTCTCAACTGCTGGGCTTTTTCTTGTATTTTGTCGTCAAGACGGAGCTGGGCATGCGCGTCTGGCGTCCGCTGCCGCGCCGTTCGCTGTACCTGAGCACCGTCCTGCTGTCGCTGCTGGCGGCGGGCCACGCGTTTTTTGCCCAGCGCCTGGGGGTGCTTGCTCCGCTGGCGTGGGGCGTGCTGCTCGCTGCGGCACTGCACGTCTACCGGCCTTCGCTGTGGGCCGCTTTCAGACTGTTCAGGCCCGTCCGGCAGCAGGGCTGAGGGCGTTTGCACCCCGTCGCCGTATTGCGTTTTCCTCGCCACTCCGCGTACAATGAGAATAATTCTCATTTATAATCCGATGCGCCTGTTCTTGCCGGCCGTTGGCGACAGGAAGGGTATCGTGAGCACCGCCGAGTTAGCGCTTCAGCAGCAAGTCAGCAGTCTGTACACCGACCACCATCACTGGCTGCGTGGCTTGCTGCGCCGTAAACTCGGCAATGCCTTCGATGCGGCCGACCTGGCGCACGACGTGTACCTGCACCTGATGAAGACGGGGCGCATGCCGCCGGCCGGGGAGTCGCGCCGCCACCTGACGCAGATCGCCAACGGCCTGGTCATCGACCTGTACCGCCGCCGCCAGATCGAGGCCGCCTACCTGGAAGTGCTGGCTCTGGTGCCCGAGGCTCTGGCGCCGTCCGAGGAAGAGCGCGCTCTGGTGATCGAGGCGCTGACGGAAATCGATGCGGTGCTGCACCAGCTGCCCGCCAAGGCGCGCAAGGCCTTGTTGCTGTGCAAACTCGACGGCCTCAGCTATCGCGATATCGCCGCCGAATTACAGGTGTCCGTCTCGTCCGTCGAAAAATACATCGCCGCCGGTTTGCTGGCCTGCTACCAGGCCATGCACGCGCCGGACGCCTGAGCCATGGAGGTGGTGATTGCGCCCGCCGTCGTGCAGCAGGCTGCCCAGTGGATGGCGCGCCTGTGGTCCGATGACGCCAGCGACGAAGACCGGGCTGCCTGCGCCCGCTGGTGTGCGGCCCATCCGCACCACGCCATCGCCTGGCAGCGTTTGCAAGCGTTCGAGGGCAAGCTGCACAGCGTGCCGCGCGATGCTGCCCGGCACGCGCTGCGCGAACCGGCGCCGGCCGCCTACCTGAACCGCCGCCGCGCCCTGAAACTGCTGGCCGTGCTGCTGCCCGTGGGCGGCATGGCGTACATGCTGCGCGGCACGGATGCCTGGCAAGCGGCCACGGCCGGCCACGGCACGGCCACGGGCGAGATCCGCGAGATTACCTTGCCTGACGGTACGCGCGTGATGCTCGCTTCTGCTTCCGCCATCGACGTGCGCTTCGACGCCAGCGAACGCTTGCTGATCCTGCGCAGCGGCGAAATCCTCGTCACCACGGCGCACGATCCCGACCCGGCGCAGCGGCCTTTCCGCGTGCAGGGCCGCCACGGCACGGTACAGGCGCTGGGCACGCGTTTTACCTTGCGACAAGACGAACACACGTCGCGCGTCGCCGTCTTCGAGGGCGCCGTCGAAATACGCCTCGCGCATGCGCCGGGCCACGCCGTGGGCATCGCCACGGGCTACAGCGCCATCTTCTCGGCAGACATCGTGCAATCGGCCGCCCCCGTGCCGGCCAGCGCGGCGGCCTGGACGAAGGGCGTGCTGGTAGCCGACAACATGCGCCTGGACGACTTGCTGGCGGAACTGGCCCGCTATCGCCCCGGCCTGCTGCGCTGCGACCCGGCCGTCGCCAGCTTGAGCGTCAACGGCGTGTTTTCCCTGCGCGACACGGATCGCGCGCTGAACAACCTGGCGCTGGCTTTGCCCGTGCAAGTCCTGGCGCGCACGCGCTACTGGGTGACTGTGCAAGCCATACCGCAGGCTGCTGCCTGACAATTTTCCGGGCCCGATTGAGGGTTTTGCATTCTCGTTCGGGATATAGGGTGAGAGCCACCCTTATCCATTGACCTTATGCACGTTTTTTCCCGTTTTTTCTATGCGTAGCCAACGCCGCCAGCCCGGCCCGATCAGCCGGATACTGCATCCCATCCGCGGACGCCTGATCGCCGCCGCCGTGCTGGCCGGCACGGGGTCCATGCTCACCCTGGTGCCGCTGGCCGGCATCGCGCAGATCGCGCAAATCGCCATGGCCCCCGCGCTGGCGCCAGGCGCTGTGTGGCGGATCATCGTCGCCAGCGTCGCCTGCCTGTTCCTCGGCATGGCCCTGATGTCGCTGGGCGAACTGGCCGCGCACCTGGCCGACAACCGCCTCACGCATCGATTGCGCCTGCAAGCCATGCAGCGCCTGGGGCAGGTGCCGCTGGGCTGGTTCACCAGCCGGGCCTCGGGCGAGGTCAAGCAGGCGATGCAGGACGACATCAACACCCTGCACAGCCTCACGGCGCATTTCTACACGACGACGGGGCGCGCCGTGGGCGCCATCGCCATTTCCGTCATCTATCTGTTCGCCATGGACTGGCGCCTGGCCCTCATCGCCATCCTGCCGTTTCCCGGCTTCTTCCTGTTCTTCGGCCGCGCCATGAAAGCCAGCAGCGGCAACATGGAGCAATTCGTCGCCGGCATGGGGCGCATCAACAATGCCGTGGTGGAATTCGTCAACGGCATTCCCGTGGTCAAGGCGTTTGGCGCCACGGGACGCGCGCACGGCAGCTACCGCGCGGCCGTCGATGCGTTTGCCGTGGCGTTTGCCGCGTTTACCCGTCCGCTGGTCGGATCCATGGCCAACGCCAATGCGCTGATCGCGCCCGTCGCCGTGCTGGGCGTGGTGGTACTTGCCGGTACCATCTTCGTGGCCCTGGACTGGATGGCGCCCGTCGATATCCTGCCGTTTGCCTTGGTGGCGCCCGGTATTTCGGCGCCGATGCTGCTGCTGCACTACCTGACGCATGACCTCAACAACGCCACGGGAGCGGCCCAGCGCGTACTGGCCTTGCTCGATACGCCCGTGCTGGCGCAGCCGGCACCGGATGAGCAGCAGTTGCCCGACGGCACGGAGATCCGCCTGGAAGGCGTCGGTTATGCCTACGATGGACACAACAAGGTGTTGTCGGACATCACGCTGACCTTGCAACCCGGCACGGTAACGGCCATCGTCGGCGCCTCCGGTTCCGGCAAGTCGACCCTGGCGCGGCTGCTGCTGCGCTTTTTCGACCCGACCGCGGGACGCATCACCCTGGGCGGCGTCGACCTGCGGCACATCGCCACGCCCGAGTTGTACCGGCGCATCGGTTTCGTGCTGCAGGAAGTGCGCCTGATCCACGCCAGCGTGCGCGAAAACATCGGGCTGGGCCGGCCATCGGCCAGCATGCACGAGATCGAAGCGGCGGCGCGCCTGGCGAACATCCACGAGCGCCTCCTGGCCTTGCCGCGCGGCTACGATTCCGTCATCGGCGAAGATGCGCAATTGTCCGGCGGCGAGTTGCAGCGCGTGAGCATCGCGCGCGCCGTGCTGCTCGACCCGTCCGTGCTGGTGCTCGATGAAGCGACGGCCGCGGCCGACGCGGAAAACGAGGTGGCGATCCAGGATGCGCTGTCGCGCTTTGCCCGGGGCCGCACCTTGCTCATCATTGCGCACCGGCTCGACACGGTGATGCATGCCGACAACATCGTCGTCGTCGAGAACGGCGCCATCGTCGAGCAGGGCAGCCATGCCGGCTTGCTCGCCCGCCAGGGCCGCTATGCGCAACTGTGGGCGCTGGGCGGCTATCCGGATTTCCAGGAAGACGCGGTGCTCCCATGCTGAAGACATTTATTCAATTGCTGGGCGATGACGCGCCCGTGTTCCGCCGCTACTGTGCCATGGCGCTCGCGTATGGCGTGCTCAGCGGCCTGACGATCACGGCGCTGGTGCTGGCCCTGGGCCGCCTGCTGGGCGGCGACGTGGGCGGCGCGGCCCTGTGGCTGCTGGTGCTGCTGGCCGGGCTGGTCGCTTGCTGGGCCTGGCGGCGCCAGGTGGAAAAGGCCGGCGTGCGCGTGGGCGTGACGGTGCTGCAAGGGGCGCGCCAGCGCCTGGGCGACCACGTGGCGCGCCTGCCCGTCGGCTGGTTCACGCCGGACAACACGGCAAAACTGGGCCACGTCATCACGCAAGGCATGATGAATGTAGCCCAGCTGCCCGCCCACGTGCTCACGCCAGTGATTTGCGGCGCCGTCACGCCCGTCGTGATGCTTGCCGCGCTGTTCGCGCTGCACTGGCAGCTGGGTCTCATTGCGTTGCTGGCATTGCCCCTGCTGGCCGGCGCCTTGCGGCTTACCGCATATCTGGGCCAGCGCGCCGACGATGCCTATCACCTCCATTTTGCCCGGACCAGCCAGCGCCTCGTTGAGTTTGCGCAAGCGCAATCCGTCTTGCGCGCATTCAATGGCAACGGCAGTGGTGCAGCTGACGGCGGCACGCGTTTCCTGCAGCAAGCGATCGATGCGCAGCGCCACGCGGGTACGCGGCTCATTTACCTGTCGGCGCTGTCGTCGGTGCTCAACGCCTGGACCGTGCAAGCCATCTTTGCCGCCTTGCTGGCCGCCGCCGCGCTGTGGCTTGACAGCCTGGCGGGCGGTGCTGCCGGCGCGGACGACGCCATCGCCGTCATCGTGGCCTTGCTGCTGGTGGTGCGCTTTGTCGACCCGCTGCAGGAAGTGGCCAGCTATGGCGAAGTGCTGCGCGGCGCGCGCGGCCCGCTCGACGCGGCGCGCGATATTTTCGCCGTGCAGCCGCTACCGGAAGCGCACCAGCCGCAAGCGCCGCGCGACGGCGCGGTCGAATTGCGCAATGTGCACTTCCGCTATGCACAGGACCAGCCCGACGTCTTGACGGATATCAACCTGAAGATTGCGCCTGGCAGCATGACGGCGCTGATCGGCGCGTCCGGCTCCGGCAAGACGACCCTGGTGCGCCTGATCGCGCGCTTCTTTGATGCCAGTGCAGGCGCGGTGCTGGTGGGCGGTGTCGATGTGCGCGATATGTCCAGCGAGCAATTGGCTGGCCAGATCAGCCAGATATTCCAGGACAGTTATCTGTTCCAGGGCAGCATCGGCGACAACATCCGCATCGGCAAGCCCGGCGCTACCGATGCCGAGGTGCTGGAAGCGGCACGGCAGGCGGGCGTGGCCGAGATCATCGCCCGCCTGCCGCAGGGACTCGATACCCTGGTCGGCGAAGGCGGCGCGCGCCTGTCCGGCGGCGAACGCCAGCGCATCGCGATTGCCCGCGCGCTGGTCAAGGATGCGCCGATTTTGCTGGTCGATGAAGCGACGGCCGCGCTCGACGCGGAAAACCAGGCGGCCATCGCCGAAGCGCTGGCGCGGCTGCGCGGCAAGCGCACGGTGATCGTCATCGCCCACCAGTTGTCGACGGTGGCCATGGCCGACCAGATCGTCGTGCTGGACGGTGGCACGATCCGCGAGCAGGGCGCGCCAGCCGCCTTGCGCGCACAGGAGGGCCTGTACGCGCACTTCCTGGCCCAGCGCCAGGCGGCCAAGGGCTGGCGCATCGCTGCGCCCGCCCGCCAGGCTGGAACGGAGTCCCGCATTTGACACGCGCGCGTCTGTTTTTTGTCTTCTTCCTGCTGTGCTGCGCGTCCTTGCTGGTCGGTGCGCGGCAGATGGAGTGGGCGCAGTTGTTGTCCTCGTCCGGCGCGCTGTCCACCGACGCTTGGCTGACCCTGACGGCCAGCCGGCTGCCCCGCCTGGCGGCGCTGGTGCTGACGGGCGTGGGCCTGTCCATGTGCGGCGTCATCCTGCAGCACATCGTGCGCAACAAATTCGTCGAACCGGCCACTTCGGGGGGCCTCGATGCGGCCAAGCTGGGCATCCTCGTGGCGCTGACGGTAGTTCCCGCAGCGGGCACGGCGGGCAAGATGGCGTTCGCGCTGGCCTTCTGCCTTGCCGCCAGCGCGTTATACGTGGCCCTGATCCGCCGCATCCGCTTCAAGAACACGATTCTGGTTCCCGTCATCGGTCTCGTGTATGGCGGCGTGCTCAGCGCCGTGGCCGAGTTCTATGCCTACCGCCACAACATCCTGCAAAGCATGCAGGGCTGGCTGCTGGGCGATTTCTCGAAAATCGTCCAGGGCAACTATGAAATCATCTACCTGGTACTGCCCATCGTTGCCCTCGCGTATCTGTACGCGCAGCGCTTTACGGTGCTGGGCATGGGCGAGGGCATGGCCACCAGCCTGGGCCTGAACTATGGAGCAACGGTGGCACTGGGCCTGATGCTGGTGGCCGTCACGGTGGCTGCCACGGTGATCACGGTAGGGGCGATCCCGTTTGTCGGGCTGGCCATCCCCAACCTGGTGGCCTTGCGCTACGGCGACAAGCTGGACCGCACCCTGCCCATCGTCGCGCTGGGCGGCGCGTCGCTGCTGCTGGCTTGCGACATCGCGGGGCGCTTGCTGATCTATCCATTCGAAGTGCCCATCGGCCTGACGGCAGGGGGCGTGGGCGGCGTGCTGTTCCTCATGTTGATCATCCGGGGGCGGCGATGAGGCGGCTATTTAATCTGCGGACGCTGTGGCTGGCCGTCGCCATCCTGGCGCTGATTTTTCTTTGCGTTGGCGCAAACTTCGACGTCGATTACATCCTCCCCAAGCGCCTGGCGCGGCTGGCCGCCATCGCCATCGGCGGCGTCTGCGTGGCCGTGTCGTCGATTGTGTTCCAGACCATCGCCGGCAACCGCATCCTGACGCCGGCCGTCATGGGCTACGAGGCCGTGTATTTGCTGCTGCAATCGCTGCTGATCCTTGCGATGGGCATGCACAGCGTGCTGCTGCTGGGGCAGAACGGCAATTTTGTCGTGTCGATCGCGCTGATGCTCGCGTATTCCTGGGCCATCCACTATTGGCTGTTTCGTGATGACAAGAACAACGTGTATTTCCTGTTGCTGCTGGGCTTTGTGCTGACGATGGTGCTCGGTACATTTACCCAGTTCATCCAGCTGCGCATCAGTCCCGGTGAATTTGCCATCTTGCAAGGATTCAGCCAGGCCTCGTTCAACAAGGCGCAGCCCGTGCAGTTGCTGTACTCGGCCGTGCTGGCGGGCGCCGCCTGCGTGGCCGTGCTGAAAACCTTGCCGGCGCTCGACGTGCTGGCGCTGGGGCGCGAACAGGCCATCTCGCTCGGTATCGATTACCGGCGCATGGTGCGGCTGCAACTGGCGCTGATCGCTGTGCTGGTGGCAGTGTCGACGAGCTTGCTGGGACCGACGGCCTTCATGGGCATCTTTGTAGCGAACACGACTTACGCCCTGGCCCGCACGGCGCGCCATCGCGTCACCTTGCCGCTGGGCTGCGCCATCGCCATCGCCATCTTCCTCGCCGCCCAGCTGCTGGTCGAGCACGTTTTCAACTACCGGACCACCGTTGGCATCCTCGTCAACCTGGTGTGTGGCGCGTATTTCCTCGCGTTCATGGTCCGCACCCGGGGCACTGCATGATCCACGTCAAACAGATTGACAAAAGCTACGGCGAAAAGCGCGTGCTGGCCAAGGTCAGCGTGCAGTTTCCCAGGGGAAAAGTGACGTCCTTGATCGGCCCGAACGGCGCCGGCAAGACGACCTTGCTGATGCTCATCGCGCGCTTGCAGGAAGCGCATGGCGGCGAGATCACGATAGACGGGCGCAGCATTGCAGTCATCCAGATCCGGGACTATGCGCGACTCGTGGCCACCCTGCGCCAGTCGCCCGATTTTCATTTGCGCCTGAGGGTGGAGGAACTGGTCGCCTTCGGCCGCTTCCCCTATAGCCGAGGTAACTTGACGCCGCAGGACCGGCAAGCCATCGATGACGCCATCGGCTTCTTGTCGCTGGAAAACTTGCGCGCCGCCTACGTCGATGAGCTGAGCGGCGGCCAGCGGCAGATGGCCTTCCTGGCCATGACGATCGCCCAGCAGACCGATATTCTGCTGCTCGACGAGCCGCTCAACAACCTCGACATGAAACACGCCGTGCAAATCATGCGCGCGCTGCGCCGCCTGTGCGACGAGCAGGGCCGCACGGTGATCCTGGTGATCCACGACATCAATTTCGCCGCCAATTATTCGGACCACATCGTCGCCATGCAGGGCGGCACCGTGCGCTTTTCCGGCCCCGCCCATGAGGTCGTCACCGAGGAACGCTTGCGCGCCCTGTACGACATCGATTTCCACATCGTGCGCGACGAGCGCGGCTGCGTCTGCAATTACTTCACCCCCACAGGAGCTTGACATGATCTGCAACAAACCCCGCTGCGCGCTGGCCGTGCTGTTCGCCGCCATGGCCATCCTGCAAGGCTGCAGCGACAAGGCGGCCACGACGCCGCCAGCGCCTGCCGCCTCCGCGCCACCGCAGGCGTTTGCGCCCATCACCATCGAGCACAAGCTGGGCACGACGGTGCTCACACATCGTCCGCAGAGGGTGGCCGTGCTCGACATGAATGAAGTCGATTTCCTCGACCAGCTGGGCGTGCCCGTGGCCGGCATGGTGAAGGATTACGTGCCGCACTTTCTTACCCGCTACAAGGATGACCAGGCCATCCGCGACCTGGGCGCCATCGTGCAGCCGAATCTCGAGCATATCCATGCGCTTCGGCCCGACCTGATACTGATGACGTCGATCCAGGCCAACCACTACAAGGAACTGAGCCAGATCGCGCCCACCTTGCATTTCGACGTGGATTACCAGAACAGCGAGAGCAAGCACATCGAGGTGGTCAAGCAACACTTGCTGACACTGGGGCGCATCTTCGGCAAGGAAGACATTGCCAGCCGGAAAGCCGCGGAGCTCGATGCGAAGGTGTCGGATGCGCGCAAGGTGACGCAGGAGCGTCCCGAGAAGGCGCTGATCGTCCTGCACAACAACGGCGCCTTCAGCTCCTTCGGCGTGCGGTCGCGCTACGGTTTTGTTTTCGACGCGCTGGGCGTGAAACCTGCCAGTTCGGCCATCGAGGCGGGCTTGCATGGCCAGCCCATTTCCAGCGAGTTCATCCAGCAAGCTAATCCCGACATCATCTATGTGGTGGACCGCACGGCCGTAATGGAACACCGTCCCGTCATGACGGCCGAACAGATGGCCAATCCGCTGTTGCGCCAGACGAATGCCTGGAAGAACGGCCGCGTCGTCTTCGTCGATGCCGATGCCTGGTACATCACGGCGGCCAGCGTGACGTCGCTGAAACGGGTGATCGACGACGTGCTGAAGGGCTATCAATAATCAGCATATTTTGTAATGAGTCGCATTTGCATTGAGGGTTTTGTCTTTTCGTTCGGGAGATAGGGTGAGAACAAGCAATCACCCCCTCTGAAAGGATTTACTTTATGACCCAACGCATGGCAACGCGCCATCTTCCCGCCTTGAACCTGAGCCGTATCGCCACCGCCGTGCAACTGGCGCTCATCACGGGCTTGACCGTGGGGGCGCTGGGCGTGGCGGCCCCGCCGGCCTATGCACAAGCGGGGGCGGGCCAGGCCCGGCAAGCGTTCAGCGTGCCGGCCGGTACGCTGGGCCTGGCGCTCAACACTTTCGCGGCGGCGGCGGGCGTCGAATTGACGGTCGAGGCCAGTTTGCTGCAAGGCAAGAACAGCGCCGGCCTGTCCGGCAGCTACAGCGTGCCCGAAGGCTTTTACGAATTGCTGCGCGGCCATGGCTTGCAAGCCGTACGCGAGGGCAATGGCAGCTATACGCTGCGCCGCGAACCGGCGCACAGCGCCGCCGAAGCTGCCGCCACCATGCCGGCCGTGACGGTGTGGGGCAAGGGCAATACCGTGACGGATGCCTATGCAGGCGGACAAGTGGCGGCCGGCGGCCGAGTGGGATTTCTTGGCGACAAGGATTTCATGGAAACGCCGTTCAACACCATCAGCTATACGGATAAATTCATCGAAGACCGGCAGGCGCGCGACATCACCGACGTGATTTCCGCCGCCGACCCTACCGTCTTCAGCAGCGGCATGACGGGCATCATCGGCGAGAATTATTCGATACGGGGCTTCAGCTCGAATATCGGCGACGTCGCGTTTGGCGGGCTGTACGGCATCTCGCCGTACTACCGCACGTCGCCCGAAATGTTCGAGCGCATCGAAGTGCTGAAAGGGCCGTCGGCCTTGCTCAACGGCATGCCACCGGGCGGTTCCGTGGGTGGCAGCATCAATCTCGTGCCCAAGCGCGCGGGCGATGCGCCGCTGGCGCGCGTGACGGCGTCGTACATGTCGGACTCGCAATGGGGAGGGCATATTGATCTGGGCCAACGTTTTGGCGAGAATAAACAATTCGGCATCAGAGTCAACGGCGTCTACCGCGATGGCGACGGCGCCATCGACCACCAGCAAAAGAAGACCCGGCTCGTCTCGGTCGGCCTGGACTGGCGTGGCAATGGCGCGCGCCTGTCCGCCGACCTGTATCACAGCGAGGACCGCGCCGATGGCTTGAACCGGGGCGTCAACCTGGCCCCCGGCTTGCCCGTGCCGCGTCCGCCGAAAGCGGAAACCCTGCTCAATCCCAGCTGGGCGTTTTACGACACCAGGGACAAGGGCGCCATGCTGCGCGGCGAACTGGACTTGAACGAGCAGGTGATGGCGTATGCCGCCGTGGGCGCCAGCCGGGCCGACTACCAGTCGACGGGCGCCTACCTGATCCAGGTATTCAACACGGCCGGCGACTACCGCACCAACGTCGCCGACCTGGGCTTCGACGTGGAGAAGCAGTCGGCGGAAGCAGGCTTGCGGGGCAAGCTGCGCACGGGCGATATCGGCCATCAATGGGCCGTCAACGCCACGTATTATCACCACACGGACAAGCAGTACGGCCGCAGGAATACCCTGGCGAAAGACTGGATCACGAATATCTACAATCCCGTCTGGGGCCCTGCGACGCGCTTCGACGCGCCGCAAATTTCCAAGGCGGAACTGCGCCTGGCCAGCTTTGGCCTGGTCGATACACTTTCCTTTGCGCAAGACACCGTGCAGCTGACGGTGGGCTTGCGCCGCCAGGAAGTGCTCAGCGATAACTTCAACATCAAGACGGGCGCGCGCACGTCCCGTTATGACGAAAGCGCCACCACGCCCGCCGTCGCCCTGCTGGTCCAGGCCAGCAAGACCATCTCCCTGTACGGCAACTACGTCGAAGGCTTGAGCCAGGGCGCCACGGCGCCGTTGACGGCCGCCAACTCGGGTGAGGTCTTTGCGCCATACAAATCGAAGCAGGCGGAGCTTGGCGTCAAGGTCGACCTGGGCGAGTTTGCGCATACGGTCAGCGTGTATGAAATCAGGCGCCCCAGCAGCTATGTCGATCCCGTCAGCAATCTCTTTTCCTTTGGCGGCGAACAGCGTAACCGCGGCATCGACTGGGGTTTCTTCGGCTCGCCCCTGCGCGACGTGCGTCTGATGGGCGGCGTGGCGTATGTCGATCCGGTCTTGAGCAAGACGCCGGGCGGCGCCAACCAGGGCAAGCAGGCGACGGGCGTGCCCAAGCTGCAAGCCAAGCTGGGCGTCGAGTGGGATACGCCCGCCATCCCCGGCGTGACCCTGACGGCGAACGCGACGGCGGCATCGAAGCAATACATCAATGCCGACAACTCGATGTCCGTGCCGGGCCGCACCGTGTTTGACCTGGGCGCCCGCTATGCGACGAAGGCGGCGGGCCGGCCCCTGACCGTGCGCGCCAGCGTGACGAACGTCGGCAACAGGGCGTACTGGGCGCTGCCGCAATGGACCAGCCTGGGCCTGGGCGCGCCGCGCACGGTCATGTTGTCGGCCACGACGGAGTTTTAAGCCGTCTTGCTATTACTCGTTATTACTCGTTATTACTCGTCCGGGCCCCGCGCCAGGCTGCTTGAACGTTGCCACGTCCACATCAGGCCGATGCCGGCCGAGGTGCCGCTGTTCTGGCGCAGCAGGGGACTGGCGCGGTTGGCGGCGCCTGTGTAAGTGTCGTAGCGTACAAAGGCAAAGGCGCGCCAGTCCCGCTGCAGCCGGTACGAACCGCCCAGGCCCAGCCGCGTGAGCATCAGCCCGCTTTTTGCCGCATACGCCGGGCGCTGGCCGGTGGCAAACGCGGGACTGACGCCATACAAGTAATCGTTGATGGCGGTATTGCCCAGCACGGCACCCAGGCTGGCGTCCACATGCCATGCCTGCTGCCCGCCTTGCAGCCCATACACGAGGCGCGGCTCGAACGTGGCGCCCTGGCGGCGCAGGCCGCCGCGCGCTTCGATGACGGCGCGCAAGGGCAGTTCCAGGCCCAGGCGGCTGTGTGGCGTCGGCTCGGCCAGCTTGATTTTCAGGCGCGGGCCAAATTCCACCAGGGTGCCCAGGTCCGGCATGCCGCGCCGGGCGGGCACGTCGCTGGACCTGGCCGGCAAGGACAGGGCAAAACCGATATCGAAGGCGAGGCGATCCGTGTCGAGCAGGCGCGCGCCCACGCCGGAGCGGTCGGCGCGCAAGACTTTCCCGCGATAAATCAGATAGGGCAGGGCCAGGCTGCGCGTCGAGCGTTCGCTGGCGCCCGGATAGGCGGGCGTGACGGCCGTGCCGCCGAAGACGCCCGCTTCCCATAAGGGTAGCGCTGGCTCTGCGGCGCACGCGGGCGCCACGGCGAAAAGGGGAGATAGGGCCAGCAGCGTGCGTGTCACCCGCATCGGCATCCCCTTGTGCTAGGGCGGCGTGCCGCAATGCTTGCCGACCGGTAGCGATTCCCGGTCGGCAAAGGCGCCCAGCGCCCCCGATTGAGGCCTGCCCAGTTCATTGCGCACTGCGAGGGCTTCCGTCGCCTTGCCCTGGCGCTCATATTGGTCGATCAGCGCCTTGTAGCTGAGGGCGCTCGAGTATTCGCTCTTCTTTGCCAGCGCGATAGCCTGGCGGAAATGAAATTCGGCCGCATCGTAGCGGCAAGCCCCGCTGGCGGCGCGTCCCGCCTGGTGATGCAGCCGCGCCTGCCAAGCGAAATCGCCCCGGCCCAGTTCGACATTGTCGATGGCCGCCTCGTAGCTGCGCATGGCCTGCGCCCAGTCGCCCTGACTGGCCGCCTCGCGCGCGAACTGCTCCTGCTGCGCCGCCATGCGCAGTTCGCTTTGCGTGGAGCAGGCATTGAGCGCCATCAAGACGAGCGGCAGGATGAGGCAGGAGCGGAAGGGGAGTAGTGTGGACATGGCGCCACTGTAGCGCAAACAAGGGCGCGCACGTTTGCGCGATACGCATGAATTGGGGATTTATCCGCGCATGGATGACATATAATTTGCACACGACGTTGTTATTTTTGACAGTACACTTCACGGGAGCACCATGTTTTCACGCAAATTCCATTCTTGTGCACAGCTGATGCTGGCTACCTTGATGATGGGCTTTATCGCCGCTGCCCCCGCACGCGCGCAGCAAGCCGCCGTCAAATTGCCGAACGTGGTGATCCTGGCCACGGGCGGCACCATTGCCGGCAGCGGCGCCGACAGCACCACCACCGTCGGCTACACCTCGGCCACCGTGGGCGTCGAGCGCCTGATCGCGGCCGTGCCGGAACTCAAGAAAGTGGCGAACGTGAAAGGCGAGCAAGTGTTCCAGATCGCCAGCGAAAGCATGGGCAATAGCCACTGGCTGGCCCTGGCCAAGCGCATCAACGTGCTGCTGGCCTCGAACGATGTCGATGGCGTGGTCGTCACGCACGGCACCGACACCATCGAGGAAACGGCGTATTTCCTGAACCTGACCGTAAAAAGCCACAAGCCGGTCGTGGTAGTGGGCGCCATGCGTCCCTCGACGGCCATCTCCGCGGACGGCCCCATCAACCTGTACAACGCCGTGATGCTGGCGGGCAGCAAGGAAGCCGTGGGCAAGGGCGTCTTGGTGGCTTTGAACGACCAGATCAACGCCGCGCGCGAAGTGACCAAAACCAACACCTCGACCACCGACACCTTCAAGTCGCCGGAACTGGGCATGCTCGGTTACATCCAGGGCAGCAAGGCCTTCTTCTACCGCCAGTCGACGCGCAAGCACACCTTGGAATCGGAATTTGACATCAGCAAGCTCGATGCCTTGCCGCAAGTGGACATCGTCTACGGCTACGCCAACATGAACCGCGTCGGCATGGACGCTTTCATTGCCGCCGGCGCCAAGGGCATCATCCACGCGGGCGTGGGCGACGGCAGCGTGGCCGCGCAAATGAAGCCGGCCCTGGTGGAAGCGCGCCAGAAGGGCGTGCTGATCGTGCGTTCGAGCCGCGTCGGCCAGGGCATCGTGGCGCGCAATGGCGAAGCCAACGACGATGAACTCGACAGTGTCGTATCCGACACCCTGAACCCGCAAAAAGCCCGCATCCTGCTGATGCTGGCCTTGACCAAAACCAACAGCACGCAAGAAATCCAGCGTATTTTCTACACGTATTGAGCATTGTCGCGCCAGGCCAGCCACATTGCTTGAGCCTGGCCGATTTACGCTTGCCCGCTTTGCTGCCATACTTCGTTTTTGAATAACTTCCTGGCTGAAGCAGCAACACTGTTCCTTCTCCCCTGTCCATGGCTATCCTGTCCGACATCATCCTGTATCCGATCAAATCGTGCGCCGGCATCCATTTGCGCGAGGCCGTCCTGACGCGCTCAGGGCTGATGAGCGAGCATGTGTTCGACCGCGAATGGATGGTGGTGGACGCGCAAGGCCGCTTCCTGACGCAGCGCGAACATCCGCGCATGGCGCTGATCGTGCCATCCATCAAGGCCACCTCCCTGGAATTGCGCGCGCCGGGCATGCTGCGGCTGGAAATCGAGCTGGGCTTGCCGCATCCGCAACTGGCACCCATGCTGGACGTGCAAGTGTGGGACGATACCGTGCGCGCCTACGATTGCGACGACGTCACGGCCACCTGGTTTTCCAAGGCCATCGGCGTGCCGTGCCGCCTGGCGCGCTTTCATCCGGACGTGGTGCGCGCCACCAGCACGAAGTGGACGGACGGCGTGGCCGCCTCGACCATGTTTGCCGACGGCTACCCGGTGCTGATCGCCGGCAGCGCTTCGCTAGCCGATGTCAATGACAAGCTGCGCGCCGCCGGCCGCGAGGCCTTGCCGATGAACCGTTTCCGCCCGAACCTCGTCATCGGCGATATCGGCGCCTTCGAGGAAGACTACGCCGACTTCCTGCAATTCGGCGCGACCGTCTTAAAACCCGTCAAGCCGTGCTCGCGCTGCCCGATTCCGTCGGTGGACCAGGCCACGGGCGTGCCCGGACCGGACCCGCTCGACGTCATGCACGGCTACCGCGCCAAGCCCGAGCTTGACGGCGCCATCTGCTTTGGCATGAACGCCATCGTCACCGAAGGCGGCGATGAGCGTATCGTGGTGGGGCAGGACATCGGTTTCGAACTGGCATTTTAAGCATGGCGCCCGCACAGAAGGGTTTAAGGTTTCTATGAATCAAGCAATACCGCCGGATCCGCGCATTGCCAGCCTCGAAGCCGAAAACCAGGCCTTGCGGGCGCGCATGGCTTTCCTGTTGGAACAGGTCGAGCGCAACCACGACATCATGTGCCGCCACCAGGCGTTCGACCTGGAAATCGTCGGCGCGTCCACGTTTCCCGAACTGATCGGCACCATTTTTCGCACCTTGCCCGTGATTTCCGACCTCGACGGCGTCACTTTGAGCCTGCTCGACGAGGATGACGATATCGTGCTGGTGATGGAAAAGCTGGGCGTCGATTTCAGCGCCTTCCCGCAGTTGCTGTTCGTGCATGCCGTGGCAGAGCTGGGTTTTGCCCCGTCGGCGCCCGTGGCCGAGGGCGAAGCGGCCTTGCCGCCGCTGCCGCTGCTGGGCGCTTTCGATGCCGCCGTGCATGGTCCGCGTTTCCCGGGCATCGACTCGCCCCTGCGCAGCGTGGCGCTGGTGCCCTTGCTGCGCAACAAGCGCCTGATTGGCAGCCTGAATCTGGCCAGCAGCGACGTGACGCGCTTTACGCCCGTGCTGGGCACGGATTTCATCAAGCACATGGCTTCCATCATCGCTATTTGCCTGGAAAACGTGATCAGCAATGAAATGCTGAAATACATCGGCTTGACCGATTCCTTGACGGGCGTCTACAACCGCCGTTATATCGACCGCCGGCTGCTGGAAGAAATCGCCCGTGCGCGGCGCCAGAATTATTGCATTTCATGCATGTATATCGATATTGACCATTTCAAGCTGGTCAATGACACCTATGGCCACCAGGGCGGCGATGAAGTGCTGCGCGAAGTGGCCACGCGCATCCGCACGGAATTGCGCCGTTCCGATGCGCTGGGCCGCTTCGGCGGCGAGGAATTCGTCGTCCTGCTGATCGACGCCGACCTCGACAGCGCTACTTTCGTGGCCGAACGCATCCGCGCCAGCATCGCCGGCACCATGTTCGACTTGCCGGGCAGCGCGCAGGCGTGGGTCAGCGTCTCGATCGGCGTGGCCAGCCTGGAAGCGGACGCGGCGCTGCTACCGATCGAAACGGTGGCGCAGCAACTGGTGGCGCACGCCGACCAGGCCCTGTACCAGGCCAAGGCCGATGGCCGCAACAAGGTCATCAGCTGGCAGGCACCGTCCGAATAGTTATTTTAATAGCAATGTTTCCGCTTTGGCCACGGCGTCGGCCGTGCCGCGCAGCACCACCACGTCGCCGCTGGCCAGCTGCGTCTCGGGGGTGACATCGAGGTTGCCGCGGCCGCGGCGGATGGCCGTGACAAACGCGCCGCAGCCGGCCACGTCGATCGCACTCAAGGGCAGGTCCACGCAGTGCGCGTCTTCGCTGACGGTGACCGTATGCAGGCGTTCCAGTTCCGCATCGTCGCCCGCATCGCTGGAACCGTGGAAATAGCCGCGCAGCGAGGCATAGCGTTCCTCGCGCGCCGCCTGCACGCGGTGCACCACGCGCCGCAGGGGCACGCCCATCATGATCAGCGCATGCGAAGCGAGCATCAAACTGCCTTCCATCAATTCCGGCACCACTTCGGCCGCGCCCGCCTTCTTCAGCTGGTCGAGGTCGGTATCGTCGTGGCTGCGCACGATGACGGGCAAGGTTGGCGCCATTTCTTTGAGTAAATGCAATAACCTCAGTGCCGAGGGCGTGTTGGCATACGTGATCACCACGGCGCTGGCCCGGTAGATGCCTGCTGCCACCAGGCTTTCGCGCCGGCCCGCGTCGCCATACGAGACGTGGGCGCCGGCCAGCTGCGCTTCCTGCACCCGTTCCGGGTCCAGGTCCAGCGCGTGGTATTCGATCTTTTCTTCCGCCAGCAGGGTGGCCAGGCTTTGCCCGCTGCGTCCGAATCCGGCGATCAGCACGTGTTTCTGTGACGCCATGGTGCGCGTGGCGATCTTCGTCAACGCCAAGGATTGCATCATCCAGTCGTTGGCCGCCAGTTTCATGACGATGGCGTCGGACTTGGCGATGAGGAAGGGCGCCACCAGCATCGACAGCACCATCGAGGCCAGCACCACCTGCACGACGAACGGGTCCATCAGTTTGATGCCGCCGGCCAGATTCAGCAGCACGAAGCCGAATTCGCCCGCCTGCGCCAGGCCCAGCCCTGTGCGCAAGGCCACGCCGTTGCTGGAGCCGAACAGCCGGGCCAGGCCCGCGATCAGGGCGAATTTCAGCAGCACGGGGCCGCACAGCAAGAGCAGCACGAGCCACCAGTTGTCGAGCACCACGCGGATATTGAGCAGCATGCCGACGGTGATGAAGAATAGGCCCAGCAGCACGTCGCGGAAGGGTTTGATATCCTCTTCCACCTGGTGCTTGAATTCCGTCTCGGAAATAAGCATGCCGGCAACAAAGGCCCCCAGGGCCAGCGACAATCCTGCCCGTTCCGTGATCCACGCCGCCCCCAGGGTAATCAACAGCAGGTTGAGCATGAACAACTCTTGCGAGCGACGCTTGGCGACGATGGTCAGCCAGCCGCGCACCATCTTCTGGCCGATGAACAGCAGCAAGATCAGCACCACCAGGGCCTTGCCGCCGGCCCAGGCCAGCGTTTCGGCCAGGTTGTCCGAGTCGCGGGTGAGGGCGGGGATCAGGATCAGCAGGGGCACGACGGCCAGGTCCTGGAACAGCAGGATGCCGATGATCTTGCGGCCGTGTTCGCTTTCCAGTTCCAGCCGCTCCGTGAGCATTTTCGAGACGATGGCCGTCGACGACATGGCCAGCGCGCCGCCCAGGGCGAACGCGGCTTGCCAGCTCAGGTGGATGTAGGCAGACAGGTAACGGGCGACAAACCAGCCGAAGACGACGGTGGCGATGATGGTGGTGACCACCTGCGCCATGCCGAGGCCGAAGACGATGCGCCGCATGGCGAGGAACTTGGGTAGAGAAAATTCGAGCCCGATGGAAAACATCAGGAAGACGACGCCGAACTCGGCCAGGGTGTGGCTGGCCTCGTTTTCCGCCGCCAGGCCCAGCGCGTGGGGGCCGATGACGATGCCGACGGCCAGGTAGCCCAGCATGGGCGGCAAATGCAACATTCTGAAAGCGACCACGCCCAGCACGGCGCTGCCGAGTAACATCAGGGTCAGTTCAAGCGAGGAAAACATGGGTTGCCCGGGACGGTCAATGGAAATCGTTGTTTGTTGTGACTGGCAAGTTTTTTGCTTTCCTAATTCGTTTATACTTTGGGCATGAGTGTAACCCATGAAAAAACAATGCTGAAAGCTTTTGATCGAATTGACATGCAAGCGACGATCGAGCGCGCTGTCGCGCTGGCCCGCACCACCTTGCAGATCGAGTCCGACGCCATCGATGCGCTGCACGCGCGCCTGGCCACGGACGACAGCGTGGGCCGCGCCGTGGCGATGTTGCTGCAATGTAAGGGACGTGTCGTCGTCTCCGGCATCGGCAAGTCCGGCCATATCGCGCGCAAGATTGCCGCCACCCTCGCTTCCACCGGCACGCCGGCCCTGTTCGTGCATCCGGCCGAAGCGGCCCATGGCGACCTGGGCATGGTCACCTCGGACGATGCTTTTATTGCCATATCGTACTCCGGCGAATCATCGGAACTGATGGCCATCATGCCCGTCGTCAAGCGCATGGGCGGCGTGCTCATTTCCATGACGGGCAAGCCGAACTCGAGCCTGGCGCAATTGGCCGACGTGCACCTGGATATTTCTGTTGAGAAAGAAGCCTGTCCGCTGAACCTGGCGCCGACGGCCAGCACCACCGTCACCCTGGCCCTGGGCGACGCGATCGCCGTGGCCTTGCTCGACTTGCGCGGCTTCAAGGAAGAAGATTTCGCCCGCTCGCACCCGGGCGGCGCCCTGGGCCGCCGTTTGCTCACGCACGTGCATGACGTCATGCGCAGCGGCGAACGGGTGCCGAAGGTGCCGGTGGACGCCTCGCTGCTGCAGGCGCTGGAAGAAATGACGAAGAAGGGCATGGGCATGACGGCCGTCGTCGATGCGGACGACCGTCCCGTGGGCGTGTTTACGGATGGCGATTTGCGCCGCATGTTCGAGCGCGTGCAGGATTTCACGCAAGTGGCGATCCGCGACGTCATGCATGCGCAGCCGCGCAGCATCGCGCCCGAACGCCTGGCCGTCGACGCCGTGGCCGTGATGGAGCAGTTCCGCATCAACCAGATGCTGGTCGTCGATGCCGACGGCAAGCTGGTGGGCGCGCTGCATATCCATGATCTGACGCAAGCGAAGGTGATCTGATGGACAGCGTGGCGGACAATCTGGCGCGGGCGGCCAAGGTCAAACTGATGATCTTTGACGTCGATGGCGTGCTCACCGACGGCAGCCTGCATTTCGGCCCGGACGGCGAGATGATGAAGACGTTTAATGTGTATGATGGCCTGGGCATCAAGCTGTTGCAGGAATCGGGCGTGCAGACGGCCATCATCAGCGCGCGCCGCTCGGCCATCACGGCGCGCCGCGCGCAAGACCTGGGTATTACCCATGTGCACCAGGGCGGCCACGACAAGCTGACGCCGTTTCGCGAATTGCTGGCGCTGACGGGCTTGACGGAAGAGCAATGCGGCTATATCGGCGACGACGTCATCGACGCGCCCATCCTGAAGCGCGTCGGCTTTGCCGTCAGCGTGCCGGGCGGGCGTCCGGAGGCGCAGGGCCTGGCGCACCATGTGACGCAGGCCGGCGGCGGCCGCGGCGCGGTGCGCGAAATCTGCGAATTCCTGCTGCGCGCCCAGGACAACTATGCGCGCGTCATGGCGCCGTTCCTGGAGTGAGGCGCGCCGCCTCGCCAGTGACCTTTGAAAGAGTGAAGCCCTATGCGTAAGCCAGGAGGCGCCCATCGCTGGCGCATGATTTTTACCGTGCTGGGCGCGGTTGTCGTCGCGCTGGGCAGCTTTTGGCTGCTCGAGGTGATGAACAAGAATGGCCAGGACATCACGGCCAGCAAGCATCTGGATGAGCCCGACTATTTCATCACCAATTTCAGCATGGTGCGCATGGACTTGACGGGCAAGCCCAGCTATATCGTGTCGGGCACCAAGCTCACGCATTATCCGCTGGACGATTCGTCCGATATCGACCAGCCCTTCGTGCGCAAGCTCACGCCAGGCATGCCGCCGATGAACATGAATGCGGAGCTGGCGCATATCGACCAGGACAATACCCGGCTGCAACTGCACCGCAAGGTCGTGATCGACCGCGTGGCCAGTCCGAAGGCGCAGAACCTGACGGTCAAGACGGAAGCGCTGACGGTGTTCCCGGACGAGGAAAGAATGGAAACGGACGTGCCTGTCGATATCCTGACGGGCGCCTCGCGCATCAATGGCGTCGGCATGAAGGCGAATAACGCCACCGGCGTGGTGGAAGTGCAGAATGCGCTGCGCATGGTCCTCCCGCCGAAACCGCGCCCGGCCGCGGCGGCAAAATGACAGAATGAAACAAGGAAACCATACTATGAAGAACATCTTGCTGTTGACCGTATTTTCGCTGGCCATCATGGGCGTGGCGCATGCCGAGAAGGCCGATTCCGAGAAGGAAGCCGTCATCACGGCACGCAGCGGCCACGTCGATGACATCAAGCAGGTGCGCACCCTGACGGGCGACGTCGTGCTGGTCAAGGGGACCCTGACCATGAAGGCGGGCCGGGCCCTGATCACGGAAGACCCGCAAGGCTACCAGTTCATCACCTTCTGGGCCGATCCCGGCAAGCTTGCGACCTTCCGCCAGAAGCGCGATGGCGCGGGCGACCTGTGGGTCGAAGGCGAAGCGGAGCGCGTGGAGTACGACAACAAGACGGAAGTGGTGAAACTGTTTTCCAGAGCCAAGCTGACGCGCCTGGAAGGCGCGAAAGTCACCGATGTGGCCAATGGCGCTTTCATCTCGTATGACAGCCGCAAGGAAGAATTTGCGATGGAAAATTCCAACAGCGGCACCAGCACCGCCGATGGCGGCAGCGTGCGCATGGTGATCCAGCCGAAGACCAAGGCGCCGGCAGCGGAGAAAGCGCCGGCCACGCCCGCGCCAGGAAAGAAATAATGGAAAATACACGTTGCGGCAGCACCCTGATCGTTCGCGGGCTGCAAAAAACCTATGGCAAGCGGCAAGTCGTGCATGATGTCTCGCTGCAAGTCGAATGCGGCGAAGTGGTGGGCTTGCTGGGTCCGAACGGCGCCGGCAAGACCACCTCGTTCTACATGATCGTCGGCTTGGTGCCGTCCGATGGCGGCAGCATCGATATCAGCGGCGTGGATATCTCCAGCCTGCCGATCCACCGCCGCGCGCAGATGGGCCTGTCCTACCTGCCGCAGGAAGCGTCCGTTTTCCGCAAGCTGACGGTGGAAGACAATATCCGCGCCGTGCTGGAAATCCAGACCGTCGAGGGCCGTCCGCTGACGAAGGCCGAGATCGAGGAGCGGCTGGATAAATTGCTGGCCGACTTGCAGATTGAAAAGCTGCGCGAGAACCAGGCGCTGTCCCTGTCCGGCGGCGAACGCCGCCGCGTGGAAATCGCCCGCGCGCTGGCCACCGATCCCCGTTTCGTGCTGCTCGACGAGCCGTTCGCCGGCGTCGATCCGATCGCCGTGATCGAGATCCAGCGCATCGTGCGTTTCTTGAAGGAGCGCAATATCGGCGTGCTGATCACCGATCATAATGTGCGTGAGACGCTGGGTATCTGCGACCGCGCCTACATCATCAACCAGGGCTCGGTGCTGGCGTCGGGACGCCCCGACGACATCATTGCGAACGAGTCGGTACGCCGGGTCTATCTGGGCGAACACTTCCGCATGTAAGCCAATGAAACAATCATTGCAGCTGCGCACTTCGCAGCACCTGGCACTGACGCCGCAGTTGCAGCAATCGATACGCCTGTTGCAATTGTCTACCCTGGAATTGCACCAGGAACTCGAGCAATTGCTGACGGACAATCCCTTGCTCGAACGCCTAGACGATCCGCTCGACCGTTCGCTGCGCCTGCTGTCCGACGGGGCCTTGAGTTCCACGGCCGCGCCAGCCGAAGCGCCGCCCCAGCCTCCAAGCCAGGAGGCGCCCGCGGCGCCGGCCGAAGGGGAAGCGTTTGACGGCGAGGGGGGCGACAGCCCGGCCGCCGCGGATGGCGGCGACAGCGACTGGAGCGAGGCAAGCCGGGGCAAGGCGCCCGACGACGAAGATTCGCGTCCGCAATTGGAGGCCCATCACTGCACCCTGCGCGAACACCTGATGGAGCAGATGCGCGTGACGGTGCTCGAATTGCGCGACCGCGCGCTGGTCGAGCTGATCATCGACGCGCTCGACGACAATGGCTACCTGGAAGAGTCGCTCGACGACATCCTGGCGCGCCTGCCGGAAGAGCTGGAAATCGACGCCGACGAGATGCGCACGGCCTTGTCGCTGCTGCAAAGTTTCGATCCGCCGGGCGTGGGCGCGCGCAACGCGTCCGAATGCCTGGCCCTGCAAATCAGGCGCTTGCCGCACATCGCCATGGTGACGCGGCGCATGGCCCTCGTCATCGTGGAAAAGCACCTGGCCTGGTTTGCCCAGCGCGATTTCAACAAGCTCAAAAAAGCCCTCGATTGCGACGATGAAGACTTGCGCGAAGCGCAGACGGTGATTCGCCAGTGCAATCCGCATCCGGGCGCCGTGTTCGCCTCGGACGTCTCCGATTACGTGGTGCCTGACGTCGTCGTCAAGCGCGCGCGCAATGGCTGGCAAGTCACCCTGAACAACGACGTCATGCCGCGCCTGCGCGTCAACGCCATGTACGCCAACCTGCTCAAGCAGGGCAAGGGGGAGGGCGCCATGGGCGCACAGTTGCAGGAAGCCAAGTGGCTGATCAAGAATATGCGCCAGCGCTTTGACACGATCCTGCGCGTGGCGCAGGCGATAGTAGAAAGACAAAAGAACTTTTTCTCGCATGGGGCCGTTGCCATGCGCCCCCTTGTGCTCCGTGAAATAGCTGATACACTGGGTTTACACGAGAGTACTATCTCGCGGGTAACAACTCAAAAGTACATGCTGACCCCGCACGGCATGTTTGAGTTGAAATATTTCTTTGGTAGCCACGTCGCCACCGAAGCGGGGGGCGAAGCGTCATCGACGGCGATACGGGCATTGATCGTGCAACTGACAGGAGCAGAAGACCCTAAAAATCCTTTATCCGACAGTAAGATTGCGGACATGCTGGGGGAACAAGGCATGGTGATTGCGCGACGTACTGTTGCCAAATACCGGGAAGCATTAAAAATTCCGCCAGTGAGCCTGCGTAAGTGTTTGTAAGTTTTTTTCGGTTCCTCTGCGGGCCGGATAGGATGGACCGCACGAACCCGATCATCTTTAGGAGTGTGTATGAATCTCACCATCAGCGGACATCATCTCGAAGTGACACCAGCCATCCGTGAATACGTACAAACGAAGCTGGAGCGCGTGAAACGTCATTTCGATCAAGTCATCGATATCGCCGTGATTCTGACCGTGGATAACCTCAAAGAGAAAGAAAAACGTCAAAAGGCTGAAGTCAACCTGCGTTTGAGCGGCAAGACTGTCTATGTGGAAAGCTTGGCGCACGACCTGTACGCCGCGATCGATACCCTGATCGACAAGCTCGATAGGCAAGTGATGAAATACAAAACCAAAGTGCAAGGGCACGGTAAAGAGGCGATCAAGCATCTGCCAGACAACTCCGAGGAAGAAGCCGTCGTCGCCGTCTAAGGCCACCCGCTTCCAGCAGTTGTGATCAACTAAGGGCGCACATTGCGCCCTTTTTTGCGCCCAGCGGAACGCAATGTTCCCCGCGCAGGCATTAGAATATTCGCACTTTCACTTCTTTCCTGCCTGCCATGAGCGACTTCGTCCAGACTTCCATCCGCAACCGCACCGGGCACATCGTGCTCGACCGTCCGAAAGCCTTGAATTCCCTGTCGCTGGAGATGGTGCGCGCCCTGAGCGCGGCCCTGCTGGCCTGGCGCGACGATCCGCAGGTGGACGCCGTCGTGATCCGCTCCAGCAGCGACAAAGCCCTGTGCGCCGGCGGCGACATCCGTTTCTTTTACGATGCGGGTCTGGCCACGCCGCAAGGCGGCAGCGCCCTGCTGGAAGATTTCTTTACGGAAGAATATGCTTTAAATCATGTGATTCATTTCTATCCGAAACCGTATATCGCCGTGATGGATGGCGTGGTGATGGGCGGCGGCATGGGCGTGGCGCAAGCCGGGCCAGGCAACCGCTTGCGTATCGTCACGGGCCGCACGCGCATGGCCATGCCGGAAGTCAATATTGGCCTGTTCCCGGACGTGGGCGGCAGTTATTTCCTGTCCCGCCTGGCCGGCCAGTTGGGCCTGTACCTGGGCTTGACGGGCTTGACGATCAACGCGGCCGACGCCCTGTACACGGGCCTGGCCGACGTCTACCTGCCCGAAGCGCAGATGGGGGCGCTGCTGGCCCTGTTCGAGTCGACGCCGGGCGAGGCCTTGCCGGTCGCCATCAAGGCGCTGGCGGCGCCATTTCAGGCCGAGGCGGGCGTTTCTCCCCTGGCTACGGCGCGCGCGGCGCTGGACCGCCATTTCAGTGCGGGCTCGGTGGCGGCCATCATGGCCTCGCTGGCGCAGGACGACAGCGCGTTCGCCGCCAAGGCGCTGGCGGCCATGCGCCTGCGTTCGCCCTTGATGATGTCGGTGACCCTGGAATTGCTGCTGCGCGGCGCCCACCTGGGCGTGGCCGATTGCCTGCGCCTGGAGCGCACAGTCGTGCGCCACAATTTCGAACATGGCGAAGTGCTCGAGGGCGTGCGCGCGCTGGTAGTCGACAAGGACAATGCGCCCCGCTGGAACCCCGCGAGCCTGGACGAAGTCGACGCGGCCATGGTGGCGCGCTTCTTCGCCCCCGTCTGGCCGGCCGCGGCGCATCCGCTGCGCCACCTCGATTAATTAATTAGCTGCGCTCGCGGTGGCGCAGAACGACGCGCTCGTTGGGGCCGAAGTATTGCGCCAGCCGCTCCGCCATGTACACGGAGCGGTGCTGGCCGCCCGTGCAACCCAGGGCTACCGTCAGGTAGCTGCGGTTGTCGGACTTGAATGACGGCAACCATTTCTCGATGAAGGCGCGGATGTCGGCCAGCAATTCCAGCGCGCTGGGCTGCGCGTCGAGGAAGGCGATCACGGGCGCGTCGCGTCCGTCGAGGGGGCGCAAGGCCAGGTCGTAATAGGGATTCGGCAAGGCCCGCACGTCGAAGACGAAATCGGCGTCCAGCGGCACGCCCAGCTTGAAGGCGAACGATTCGAAGAACAGGGTCAGCGGCGCGCGCTCGGAGGCGACGATATCCTTGATCCAGGCACGCAGCTTGTTGGCGCTCAGTTCCGACGTGTCGATCACATGGCCCAGCTGTTCGATGGCCGACAGGCGTTCGCGCTCTTCCGAAATGCACTCGATCAGGGTGCGGCGGCTGGCCGGATTCTGGTTCGGACGCAATTCGTGCGACAGCGGATGGCTGCGCCGCGTTTCCGAGAAGCGCGCCACCAGCGAATGCGTGGTGGCTGTCAGGAACATGACCTTGACGTCGTGCCCCTGGTCGCGCAGCAGGGCCACATTGTGCGGCAGGCTGGTCAGCGACTCGGCGCTGCGCGCATCGACGGCGACGGCCAGTTGCGGTGTACCTTCGTCGAGCAGGGTCTGCACCAGGCTGGGCAGCAAGGCCGGTGGCAGGTTGTCGACACAATAGTAACCGGTATCTTCCAGCACATTGAGCGCGACGGATTTACCGGAGCCGGATATTCCGGTGATAAGGACGATATGCATAACCCGATCATACAATAAAGACCGGCGCTCCGCTCCCAAGGCAACTATCTTTACAAATTATTGCAATTTGGACTGTAGTATTGGTTAAACAAAACAGGGCGAGCTTCTTGCAGATGAATCCCCGCTGATTGCCGATCTCTGATGTAGCAAGGGTTGCGGAGAGCATTGCTCTCCGCCTGCGTAACGGTTCACCCTTGCAAGGGTGAACTCCACTGCAGACTAGTCGCCGCTCATTGCCAGACGTTGCCGTTCCATGAACTCCTGCAGGGTATCGATGCCGCGCAGTTGCAAAATCGTATTGCGCACGGCCGCTTCCAGCAGCACGGCGATGTTGCGGCCGGCGGCGACGGGGATGACGACCTTGCGCACGGGCAAGCCCAGCACGTCTTCCGTGGGGAACAGGAAAGGCAGGCGCTCGACTTCTTCTTCCAGCGCGTTGCGGCGCACGAGGTGCACGATCAGCTTCAAACGCATCTTGCGGCGCACGGCCGTTTCGCCAAAGATGGCCTTGATATCGAGCAAGCCCAGTCCCCGCACTTCCAGCAGGTTTTGCAGCAGGGGCGGGCAGCGGCCTTCGATCATGTTGGGCGCGATGCGCGAGAATTCGACGGCGTCGTCGGCCACCAGGCCATGGCTGCGCGAGATCAGTTCCAGTCCCAGCTCGCTCTTGCCCAGGCCCGAGTCGCCTGTGATCAGCACGCCCACGCCCAGCACGTCCATGAATACGCCATGCATGATGATGCGCTGCGCCAATTTTTTCGACAGGTAGACGCGCAGGAAGTCGATCACTTGCGCGGCCGGCAGCGGGGTGGAGAACAGGGGGATGTTTTGCTCGTCGCAGATGGCGAGGATGTCGGGCGGCGTTTCCAGCCCTTGCGCGATGATCAGCGCGGGCGGACCGCCGGCGATCAGCTCGCCGATCACGTGGGTGCGCGTGTTGACCTTCAGGCGCTGATAGTAATTGATTTCCTGGTGGCCGAAGACCTGGATGCGGCCCGGATGGATCAGGTTCAAGTGGCCCACCTGGTCGGCGGCCGACGAGACGTCGCCCGAGATCAGGCGTTCGCCGCCGGGGAAGCCGGCGAACCAGCCCAGTTGCAGACTTTCACGATTATCGTCGTACAGGCGTTGTATCGTCAGCGGCGTTTGCAACATGGCAGTCTTCTTCAGGAGTGGAGGAATACCTGAAGTTTAACCCGCCGCTTGCAGACTGGGTTGCCAATTGACGATGCGCGAATGCACGGATTTCGGTTCCGGATCCGTGGCCAGTGCCGTGCGGAAGGCGTCGTCGGAAAACATTTCGGCGATTTCCGACAGGATTTCCAGATGTTGCTGGGTGACATGATCTGGAATCAGCAGGAAAAACAGCAGATTGACGGGCTTGCCATCGGGCGATTCGAATGGAATCGGCTCGGCCAGGCGCACGAAGGCGCCCAGCGGCGCTTTCAAGGTTTTGCTGCCCTTGACCCTGCCATGCGGCACGGCCACGCCATGACCCAGACCGGTCGAGCCCAGGCGTTCGCGGGCAAACAGATTGTCCGAGACGGTAGAGCGGGCGATGCCGTAATTGTTTTCGAAGATCAGGCCGGCTTGCTCGAAGGCGCGCTTTTTACTGGAGACTTCCAGGTCCAGCAGGACGTTTTCGAGGGATAATATTTTGCTAAGATTAGTCATGACACTCAATGAAATGGTGCAATGCGCAGAGGGCTTGCGAGCCGAATTATAGGCCTGTTTCGGCGGCCTGTAACGCCAATTCTCAACAGTATACGCCCGCTGCGGGCGCAGTGGGCGCTACAGCCCACGCGGCCATCATTTTAGCAAAAAAATAACGCCGGCGTGTATCGGCTATTTCTTGATTAAAAACACGCGGCGCGCCGGTTTTTCCGCCGCCGAATGCCGATTTTCCGATTTTTCAGCGTCTTTGACATGCTCTGCGGCACTACTGCAACGTTGTTTTAAAACACAGCCAACATTCCTGTTGGCATGGTTGCGGGGTGTTGTTTGGCGTTACTGGCGTGCATTGCGCAGATTGCCCGGCATCGCTCCCGTGCTGAAGTTGCTGCGCCAGGGATTGATGTCGAGTCCGCCGCGGCGCGTGTAGCGCGCATACACGGACAGTTTTTGCGGCTTGCACTGACGCAAGATATCGACAAAGATGCGCTCCACGCATTGCTCGTGGAATTCGTTGTGCTCGCGGAAACCGATCAGGTATCGCAACAGGCTTTCCTGGTCGATTTGCGGTCCCGCATATTCGATCTGCACGCTGCCCCAGTCGGGCTGGCCCGTCACCAGGCAATTCGATTTGAGCAAGTGCGAGACGAGTTTTTCTTCCACCGGCGCATCATCGAACGCCGCCCTCAAGAGCTGCGGCGAGGGTGTGTATTGCGTGATTTCCAGGTCCAGGCGGTCCAGCAGCACGCCGTCGAATTCGCCCATTTTGAGCTTGCCGAAATCTTCCTGCAAGGTCAGTTCCACTTGCACGGGCGCGCCGAAACCCTTCGATAAATCCTGTTTGAGCAAGATCAACAGGGCTTCCGGGCTGTCCAGCTTGGTCTGGTTGAAGGAATTCAGGTACAGCTTGAACGATTTCGATTCGATGATGTTCGGCGAATCGGCCGGCGCGCTGACCTTGGCGATGGCCACCTGCGGCTTGCCGCGCTGGTTCAGCCACGACAATTCATACGCATTCCAGATATCGAGGCCGAAAAACGGTAATGTGCCGTGCAGTTCCAGCTCGTCGCGCTTGCCCTGGCGCGGGATCGGAAACAGCAGTTCCGGCGCGTAATCGGTGCGGTAGGCGGAGCTTTTGCCCAGGGGAGACAGTTCGGCGAGGTCGTTGGTGGTGGTCATGGTGATGGCGTGAATTCAGTCAAGCACGCATGGTAGCCTATTTACTAGGACGGTAAGCACTGGCGCAAAGGAATCAGTCTGGTTCGAGCAATTTCAACACCTAACAAAACCGTAGCGAGCGGAAGGGAGAGGTGGCCGAGAAGCGCAACCGTACTTTAGTACGGGGGCGCCGAGCCGGTGAGCATCGCAAGCCACCTATACCGACGCGCAGTAGGTTTGGTTAGGTGTACTCCATTTAACCCAGGAACAGCTTATAGACAGGATTGCTGCTCTCATCCCAATAACGGTAGCCCAGGGTATCGAGGAAGCGGGCAAACTCTCCCATTTCATCGGGCGGCACTTGCAGGCCGATCAGGATGCGGCCCACGTCGCCGCCCTGGTTGCGGTAGTGACACAGGGAAATATTCCAGTTCGGCGCCATGCTGTCGAGAAAGCGCATCAGCGCACCGGGGCGTTCGGGGAACTCGAAGCGGTACAGCAGCTCGTCCTGCGCCAGCCGGCTCTTGCCGCCCACCAGGTGGCGGATGTGCGACTTGGCCAGCTCGTCGTGCGTCAGGTCCAGGGTCTTGAATTCGTGTTCCTCGAAAGTCTTCGCCAGCACGCTCGACTCATGTCGGTCGGCAATCTGGATGCCGACGAACACGTGCGCGGCCTTTTCATCGCTGATGCGGTAGTTAAATTCCGTTACGTTGCGCGCGCCGATGAGCGAGCAGAAACGTTTGAAACTGCCCCGCTGTTCGCGCATGGTGACGGCAAATACGGCTTCGCGGAATTCCCCCAGTTCGGCCCGTTCCGCGACAAAGCGCAAACGGTCGAAATTCATGTTCGCGCCGCTGGCGATGGTGACCAGGGTTTCATTGTTGACGGGGTGCTTGGTCAGGCTGGCCCGTTCCACATAGGCCTTGGCGCCGGCGATGGCCAGCGCGCCCGACGGCTCCAGAATGCTGCGCGTATCCGTAAACACATCCTTGATGGCGGCGCAGATGGCGTCCGTGTCGACGGTGATGATTTCATCGACATACGCCTGCACGAGGCGGAAGGTTTCCTCGCCGGCCAGCCGCACGGCCGTGCCGTCGGCAAACAGGCCCACGTCGTTCAGGGTCACGCGCTCACCGGCTTTCAGCGAGCGGGCCATGGCGTTCGAATCGACGCTTTGCACGCCGATGATCTTGATGTCGGGGCGAATCTGTTTTACGTAGGCAGCAATGCCGGCGATCAAGCCGCCGCCGCCGATGGGGGCGAAGATGGCGTGGATGGGCCCGGCGTGCTGGCGCAGGATTTCCATGCCGATCGTACCCTGGCCGGCGATCACGTCCGGGTCGTCGAACGGATGCACGAAGGTCAGCTTCTGTTCCTTTTCCAGCGTCAGCGCATGGTTGTAGGCATCCGTGTACGACTCGCCGTGCAGCACCACTTCCACGTGCACGCCGCCGCGCCCCTTGACCGCCTCGACCTTCACCAGCGGCGTGGTGGTCGGCATGACGATGACGGCGCGGCAACCCATGCGCGCGGCCGACAGGGCCACGCCCTGGGCGTGGTTGCCGGCCGAGGCGCAAATCACGCCCCGTTTGCGGTCCGCTTCGCTCAGCTTGGACATCTTGTTGTAGGCGCCACGAATCTTGAAACTGAACACGCTTTGCATGTCTTCGCGCTTGAAGTAAATCTGGTTGTTCAGGCGCTGCGACAGGGCAGGGGCCAGTTCCAGCGGCGTTTCGGTAGCAACGTCATAGACGCGGGCGGTCAGGATTTTCTTGAGGTAGTCGATGTTCATAGTCTGCAAGCAAGTGATTCTGGGCCAGAAAGGGTCTGGAGCGTGTCGGGCGATAGCGGCGGCGCCGCGGCGGATAGCCTGGCGACAATAATGCTCTGTGGAACTGCGGGCGGGTAGGCCTTTGCCGGCCGGCGCGGATTGTGCGGCGCGCAAGCTGCTCTTCATTATAATGGAGAGCCTTACTGCATCGCGAAGTGTTCCATGATCGAATCCGCAATCGCCTGGCTGCTGCAGCTGATCGCAGCACCGGAAGTCGGGCTGACATCGGTCTTTCTGATCAGCTTTATTTCCGCCACCCTCTTGCCGCTCGGCTCGGAACCTGCCGTCTTTGCCGTCATCAAGGCCAATCCCGCGCTGTTCTGGGCCACCATCGGCGTCGCCACCCTGGGCAACACCCTGGGCGGCGTTGTCGACTACTGGATGGGCTACCGGGCCAAGCAGGCATTTGCCAAGGAGCGCGACACGCGCTGGTTCCGCTGGCTGGCCCGCTATGGCGCCAAGACCATGCTGCTGGCCTGGCTGCCCATCGTGGGCGACCCGCTGTGCACCCTGGCCGGCTGGCTCAAGCTGCCGTTCTGGCCCAGCGTGGCCTACATGGCCGTCGGCAAGTGCGCGCGCTACCTGACCATGACGGGCTTGCTGCTGTACGTGCCCGATGGCGTATGGCACCGGATTGGACAAATGCTGGCGTAAAGTGGGCGCAAACGGGGCGTAATGCAACGCTGCTTTGCCCCATTTTTGGGCAGTTCGATAGTTTGCAGCAGACTCTGATTCTTGGCATTTTTGCTTAAAAAAGACAGTCATTCTGGTTTTTTATTCATGCAAAATAGGACTTTTCCATATTTGCTATGGTAGCGGATGCGGTGCTTAAACCTTGGGCGGCATAAGGCTGTTCCCGCATGGTGCGGCGCAATAAGATAAAATGGGTCTTTAGGGTCCAGTCCACATCGTCACCACACTCCATGAACGCTCCCGCACATATCCAAGCTTTACTGGCAGAAACGCCGAATGGTCCCGCAGCAAGCCGCCTGCGCGAAATCCCGTATAACTACACGTCGTTTTCCGATCGCGAGATCGTCATACGCCTGTTGGGGGAGGACTCCTGGCGCCTGCTCGACGAGCTGCGCGGCGCCCGCCAGACGGGCCGTTCGGCCCGCATGCTGTACGAGGTGCTGGGCGACATCTGGGTCGTGCGCCGCAATCCGTATCTGCAGGATGACTTGCTCGACAATCCGAAGCGCCGCCAGGGCTTGATCGATGCCTTGCATCACCGCCTGGCCGAAGTCGACAAGCGCCGCCTGTCCATCGACGCGGCCGGCGGCGACGCTGCCGCCAGTGGCGAAGCGCCGGACGTGGCGCAAGCGCGCAGCGCCAACGTGGAGTTGCTGCTGAAAGCGGCGAGCAAGGCCGTGGCCGACTTCGGCGACGAATTCCGCAAGACCTACGACTTGCGCAAGCGCACGGTCAAGGTGCTGGGACGCTATACGGAAAAGCATAATGTGCGCTTCGACGGCATGACGCGCGTGTCGCACGTGACGGACGCCACCGACTGGCGCGTGGAATACCCGTTCGTCGTGCTCACTCCCGACACGGAAGAGGAAATGGCCGGCCTGGTGAAGGGCTGCATCGAGCTGGGGCTGACCATCATCCCGCGCGGCGGCGGCACCGGCTACACGGGCGGCGCGATTCCATTGACGCCGATGTCGGCCGTCATCAACACGGAAAAACTCATCACCCTGGGCGCCGTGGAAATGACGGTCTTGCCGGGTTTGACGCACGAATACGCGACCATCAATTCGGGCGCCGGCGTGATCACGAACAAGGTGTCGGAAGCGGCGGAAAAGGCCGGTTTCGTGTTTGCCGTCGACCCGACGTCGGCGCACGCCTCTTGCATCGGCGGCAATGTCGCCATGAATGCGGGCGGCAAGAAAGCCGTGCTGTGGGGCACGGCGCTGGACAACCTGGCCTCGTGGCGCATGGTCGACCCGAACGGCGACTGGCTCGACGTTACGCGCCTCGACCATAACCTGGGCAAGATCCACGATATCGCACTGGCACGTTTCCAGCTGGAATGGCGTCACCCTAGCACGCGCGACGCCACGAAACCGAACGCACCGTTCAAGACGGAAATCCTGGAAATTCCTGGCCGCAAGTTCCGCAAGGAAGGCTTGGGCAAGGACGTCACCGATAAATTCCTCGCCGGCTTGCCGGGCATCCAGAAGGAAGGTTGCGACGGCCTGATCACGTCGGCGCGCTGGATTTTGCACAAGATGCCGAAATTCGCCCGCACCGTCTGCCTGGAATTCTTCGGCCAGGCGCGCGACGCGATCCCGTCGATCGTGGAAATCAAGGATTACCTCGACGGCTTGCCGGCGAAAGGCGAGCAATACACGACCATCCGCCTGGCGGGCCTGGAGCACCTGGATGAGCGCTATTTGCGCGCCGTCGGCTACGCCACCAAATCGAAGCGCGGCGTGCTGCCGAAGATGGCCCTGTTCGGCGACATCGTCGGCGACGATGAAAATGCCGTCGCGCAAGCGGCGTCGGAAGTGGTGCGTATCGCCAACACCCGCGTGGGCGAAGGCTTTGTCGCCGTCAGCCCCGAAGCGCGCAAGAAATTCTGGCTCGACCGGGCTCGCACGGCGGCGATCGCCAAGCACACGAATGCGTTCAAGATCAATGAAGATGTCGTGATCCCGCTCAATCGCATGGGCGAATACACGGATGGTATCGAACGCATCAATATCGAGCTGTCGATCAAGAATAAACTGCAATTGGCCGAGGCCCTCAGCGAATTCTTTGGCAAGGGTAATTTGCCAGTAGGCAAGAGCGACGATGCGTCCGACGACCGGGTCGACGATGCGGAAATGCTGGGCGACCGCGCCGAGCAGGCGCAGCAGTTGCTGGCGCAAGTGACGGCACGCTGGACCTATCTGCTGGCCCAGCTGGACCGTCCGCTGGCGGACGTGAAGGGCGAATTGGCCGAACTGGGCATGGAGCGCTTGCTGCCCGTGTTCGATGCGCGCCTGGAAACGCAGCCGGACGCCACCCTGTTCGACGTGGTGCAGGACCGCACCGTGCGCATTACCTGGAAGCAAGAGATTCGCGCCCAGCTGCGCCAGATATTCAACGGCGCCGCGTTCAAGCTGATCCTCGACGAGGCGACGGCCATTCACGCGCGCATCCTGCGTTCGCGCGTGTTTGTCGCGCTGCACATGCATGCCGGTGACGGCAACGTGCACACGAACTTGCCCGTCAACTCGGATAATTACGAAATGCTGCAGGACGCCCACGAAGCCGTGGGCCGCATCATGATTCTGGCCCGCTCGCTCAATGGCGTGATTTCCGGCGAACACGGTATCGGCATCACCAAGCTGGAATTTTTGACGGAAGAAGAGATCGGCGAATTCCGCAGCTACAAGCAGCGCATCGATCCGGAAGGCCGTTTCAACAAGGGTAAATTGCTGAACCTGCCGGGCATGGGCGCCGACTTGCGCAATGCCTACACGCCATCGTTCGGCCTGATGGGCCACGAATCGCTGATCATGCAGCAAAGCGATATCGGCGCCATCGCCGACAGCGTCAAGGATTGCTTGCGTTGCGGCAAGTGCAAGCCCGTGTGCTCGACCCACGTGCCGCGCGCCAACTTGCTGTACTCGCCGCGCGACAAGATCTTGGCGACCTCGTCCCTGATCGAAGCCTTCCTGTACGAAGAACAGACGCGTCGCGGTATTTCCATCAAGCATTGGGAAGAGTTCGAGGACGTGGCCGACCACTGCACGGTATGCCATAAATGCGTCACGCCTTGCCCGGTGAACATCGACTTCGGCGATGTGTCCATGAACATGCGCAATTTGCTGCGCAAGATGGACAAGAAGAGCTTTAATCCGGGCACCAAGGCCACGATGATGTTCCTCAACGCCACCGATCCCGTGACCATCAACGCCACGCGCAAGGTCATGATCGGCTGGGGTTACAAGGCGCAACGCCTGGGCCATGACTTGCTGAAGAAATTTGCCAAGAAGCAAACCAAGGCGCCGCCGCCATCGACGGGCAAGCCGCCCGTCAAGGCACAGGTGATTCATTTTATTAATAAAAAGATGCCGGGCAACCTGCCGAAGAAATCGGCGCGCGCGCTGCTCGATATCGAAGACGACAAGGTCATCCCGATCATCCGCAATCCGAAGACGACGACGGCCGATACGGAAGCCGTGTTCTACTTCCCCGGTTGCGGTTCGGAACGTTTGTTCTCGCAAGTGGGCCTGGCCACGCAAGCGATGCTGTGGGAAGTGGGCGTGCAGACGGTCTTGCCGCCGGGCTATTTGTGCTGCGGTTATCCGCAGCGCGGTGCGGGCGAGTTCGACAAGGCCGAGAAGATGATGACGGATAACCGCGTCCTGTTCCACCGCATGGCCAACACGCTCAATTACCTGGACATCAAGACGGTGCTGGTGTCGTGCGGCACCTGTTACGACCAGCTGGCAACGTACCAGTTTGAAAAGATTTTCCCCGGCTGCCGCATCATGGATATCCATGAGTATTTGCTGGAGAAAAACGTCAAGCTGGAAGGCGTCAACGGCACGCGCTATATGTACCACGAGCCATGCCACAATCCGATGAAGCTGCAGGAATCGGGCAAGACCATCAATTCCCTGATCAGCACGGTAGATAACGTGAAGATCGAGAAGAATGACCGTTGCTGCGGCGAATCGGGTTCACTGGCCGTCACGCGCCCCGACATTTCCACGCAAGTGCGTTTCCGCAAGGAAGAAGAAATGGTCAAGGGCGCCGACAAGCTGCGCGGCGATGGGTTCACGGGCGACGTGAAAATCCTCACCAGCTGCCCGTCGTGCCTGCAAGGCTTGTCGCGCTACAATGACGATTCGGGCACGACGGCCGACTACATCGTCGTCGAGATCGCCAAACACTTGCTGGGAGAGAACTGGATGCCGGATTACGTGAAACGCGCCAATGACGGCGGCATCGAACGGGTGCTCGTGTGACCTGTGATCTGTGCAACTTGCTCGATGGCTTTGCCAACAAGCAGGGCTGTGAAGCCTTGCTGTGGCGCAGCGAGCGCCTGTCCGTGGTGGCCGTCAACGACCCTGCATATCCCGGCTTTTGCCGCGTGATCTGGAGCAAACACGTGAAGGAAATGACGGATTTGACGCCCGGCGAGCGCAATTACGTGATGGAAGTCGTGTGGCAAGTCGAACTGGCCGTGCGGGAAGTGATGCAGCCGGAAAAGGTGAATGTCGCCAGTTTCGGCAACATGACGCCGCACGTGCACTGGCACGTGATTCCCCGCTACCGCGACGACGCGCATTTCCCGAACCCCAGCTGGGCTGTCGTGCAGCGCGAGACGGCGCCCGAGGTGCTGGCCGCGCGCCGCGCCCTGTTGCCGGCCTTGCGCGACGCCATCCTTCAACGTTTATCCGCATAAAGTATTGTCATGACTGAAAAAGCAGCAACACCCCAACCCACCGGCTTGACCGTGCACAACCAGTCGCGCGTGCTCGACGTGGCTTTCGACGATGGCAGCGAATTTGCCCTGCCGTTCGAGTACCTGCGCGTGTACTCGCCGTCGGCCGAAGTGCAGGGCCATGGCAAGGGCCAAGAAACCTTGCAATTAGGCAAGCGACTGGTCGGCATCACGGGTCTGGAGCCGGTCGGCAACTACGCCGTGCAGCCGACCTTCAGCGATGGCCACAATTCCGGCCTGTACACCTGGGCCTATCTGTACAAGCTGGGCGCGGAGCAAGCGACCCTGTGGCAAGCCTATCTGGACCAACTGGCGGCAGCCGGCTACCCGGGCGACAGCGGCCGCGATGCCAAGGCCGACATGACGGTCAAGCAGTCGTCCGGTGGCCACGTCCATGGCCCCAGCTGCGGGCACAAACACTAAGTCAAAAAAATAATGCGGTAATCTTGTCGGATTGCCGCTGCCCCGTTCGTCGTATGGATGCCCGCGCTTGCGGGCATTTTTCTTTTGGAGAACAGACTATGGAATACATGATCCTGCTTTACGCCGACGAGGCGCGTTTTGAAGCGATGGAGGAAGGGCAGATGGCCAGCCTGATGGCCGAGTTCGCAAGTTACACGCAGGCACTGGACGCGGCCGGCGTGCTGCGCGGCGGCGCCGAGCTGGCGCCCGTGCGCAGCGCCGCCAGCGTGCGTGTGCAAAACGGCAAGCCTGTCGTCACGGATGGGCCGTTCGCGGAAACCAAGGAGCAGCTGGGCGGCTACTATCTGCTGGACTGCGCCAACCTGGACGAGGCGTTGGCCTGGGCCGGGCGTTGCCCGGTGGCTTCCCTGGGCACCATCGAAGTGCGGCCCGTCACGGCGTGAGCATGGACGGCGACGCCACCTCGGCCGTCGAACACGTTTTTCGCCAGGAAAAGGGCAGGGTGCTGGCCGGCCTGATGCGGCGCTTCGGCGACCTGGGCCTGGCGGAAGATGTGTTGCAGGAAGCGTGCCGCAAGGCGCTGGAACTGTGGCCGCAGGCGGGCATCCCGTCCAATCCCGCCGCCTGGCTCAGCTCGGTGGCGCGCAATGCGGGCCTCGACCATGTGCGCCGGGCGGGCAAGAGCGTCAGCGAGGCCGAGGCCGTGCTGTCCTGCCTGCCGGCCGCCATGCTTGATGAAACGCAAGCCATCGAGGACGACCGCCTGCGCCTGCTGTTCATCTGCTGCCATCCCGCGCTGGTGCCCGAGGCGCAGGTGGCGCTGGCCTTGCGCACCCTGTGTGGGCTGTCCACGGGCGAGATCGCGCGCGCTTTCGGCGTGGCGGAAGCGGCCCTGTCGCAGCGGCTCTTGCGCGCCAGGCGCAAGATTGCCGAAGCGCGCATCCCTTTCGAGTTGCCGCCGGCCCAGGATTGGCCGCAACGGCTGGCGCAAGTGCAGCATGTCATCTATCTGGTGTTCAGCGAAGGCTATTGCGCCAGCGGCGGCGATAGCTTGCTGCGCGCCGACCTGTGTGCGGAAGCGCTGCGCCTGGGACGGCTGCTCGACAGCCTGCAGCCCGGCCAGCCGGAAGTGCAGGGCTTATTGGCCTTGCTGCTGTTGCAGGCGTCGCGCGGCCCGGCTCGCCTCTCGCCCGCTGGCCAGTTGCTGACCCTGGAAGAGCAGGACCGCCGCCTGTGGCAGGCGGACTTGATTGCCGAGGGACTGGCCATGCTGGAACTGGCCCTGCCGGCGCGCGCGCCGGGGCCATACCAGCTGCAGGCGGCGATTGCCGCCCTGCACGCCAAGGCCGTCACGGCCAGCCAGACGGACTGGCGCCAGATCCACGTCCTGTATGGCGCCTTGCTGCGGCACAAGCCGGAGCCATTGATCTTGCTCAATGCCGTGATCGCCTGTGCCATGGCGCATGGCGCAGAGCACGGCCTGGCGTGGCTGGAACGCCTGGAAGCCGTGCCCAGCCTTGCCAATTCGCATTATCTGCACGCGGCCCGGGCCGACTTGCTGCGCCGCCAGGGCGACCGGCGGGGGGCGCTGGCGGCGTATGCCCGGGCGGCAATGCTGGCTGTGAATGCAGTGGAAAGGCAATACCTTCTCCGGCGTCACGGGGAAATGCGCCTGCCGCTTGTATAATGCTCCCAAGTTCAAACAGACTGCCTACCATGACCAATACGACCCATTTCGGATACAAAACAGTTGCAGAAGACGACAAAGTGCGCGAAGTCGCCAAGGTGTTCCATTCCGTCGCTGCCAAATACGACGTGATGAATGACTTGATGTCGGGCGGGCTGCACCGTCTGTGGAAGACGTTTACCATTGCCAACGCGGGCGTGCGCCCCGGTTTCAAGGTGCTCGACATCGCCGGCGGCACGGGCGACCTGTCGAAGGCGTTTGCCAAGCAGGCGGGTCCTACCGGCGAAGTCTGGTTGACCGATATCAATGAGTCGATGTTGCGCGTGGGCCGCGACCGCCTCTTGAATCGCGGCTTGCTCACCCCCACCTTGTTGTGTGACGCGGAAAAACTGCCATTCCCCGACAATTATTTTGACCGTGTCAGCGTGGCCTTTGGCCTGCGCAACATGACGCACAAGGACGTGGCGCTGGCGGAAATGCGCCGCGTGCTGAAACCGGGCGGCAAGCTGCTGGTGCTGGAGTTTTCCAAGGTGGCGGCGCCCCTGCAAAAGCCGTACGACTTGTATTCCTTTTCGGTCTTGCCGTGGTTCGGACAGAAAATCGCCGGCGACGCGGAAAGCTATCGCTACCTGGCCGAATCGATCCGCATGCATCCGGACCAGGAAACCCTCAAAACCATGATGGAAACGGCGGGCCTGGAGCGCGTGCAGTACTACAATTTGACGGCAGGCATTGCCGCTTTGCACACCGGTATCAAGATGTAATGCATCAACGTTGGTGATTTTAGGAGATGGAATGAAATTGAAGAAATTTATGGTCGGCATGATGCTGGCCGCGACCACGGTATCCATGCTGGGCGAGGCGCTGGCCCGTCCCATGGGTGGTGGCCGTTCGTTTGGCCGCCAGTCGCAAAACGTGGGCCGCCAGGCGCCCGCACCTGCACCAACTCCGGCGCCGGCCGCCGCGCCACGCCAGGCGCAACCTGCGCCAGCCCCCGCGCCGGCCCCTGCCGCCAAGGCACCGAGCCGCTGGAAGGGCTTGCTGGGCGGCGCCTTGCTGGGCCTGGGTCTGGGCGCCTTGCTGTCGCACTTTGGCCTGGGCGGCGCCCTGGCCAGCATGATCAGCACCCTGCTGATGGTGGCTTTGCTCGCCGGCGTAGCGTTCTTCATCTACCGCATGGTACGTGGCAAACGCGACAACAATGCCGGCGGCAATGCGCCGTTCGCCGGTTTTGGCGGCAACCAGCCGGCACCGGCCGGTAACGTGCCCGACATCGGTTCGCGCATCCCGCCGCTGCCGCCGCTGCAACCCGTCTCGTCCGGCGTAGGCCTGGACAAGCCGGCTGAGGCTGCCGCGCCATGGGGTGTGCCAAGCGACTTCGACAAGGAAGCCTTCCTGCGCCACGCGAAAAGCAATTTCATTCGCCTGCAAGCGGCCTGGGACAAGGCCGACGTCAACGATATCCGCGAATTCACGTCGCCGGAAGTGTATGCGGAACTGCGCATGCAAATCCAGGAACGGGGCGCGCAGCCGGACTTTACGGACGTCGTCACCATCGATGCCGAATTGCTCGGTATCGAGACGAGCGTCAACGATTACCTGGCCAGCGTGAAGTTTACGGGCTTGATCCGTTCGGCGCCGGGCGCGGCAGCGGAACCGTTCGCGGAAGTGTGGAATATGTCGAAACCCGTCAGCGGCAACAGCGGCTGGGTTCTGGCAGGCATCCAGCAATTGAATTAATTGTAAAAACTTGCTGAATAATGGCTTAAGTCCATGCGGAATGCATGATGCTTGACAGATATTTCCTGCTGAACTGGTAAGATCGAAACCGCCCACCTTGTTTGATGGGCGGTTTTTTCTTTTTGGGGGCGCGCGCGGCGCGCAGTATATAGATGGCACCACTTTCCGATCTCTCCTTGATGACGCCCGTCATCGCGACTATCAACCACTTGCTGGCGCAGGAGCCGTGGGCGCGCCAGCAGCTGGCCGTGCACGCCGGCAAGCTGGCCTGCATCGACACGGGCGCCGTGGCCTTGCGCCTGCGCGTCGACAGCGCCGGCATGCTGGAAACGGCTCCCGGTACGGCGCCGGCCGAGATGCCGGCCAACGTCACCATCCGCGTGAAATTGTCCGATGTGCCGCTGATCCTGCAAAACCGCGAGCGGGCATTTTCCTACGTCAAGATCGAAGGCGATGCCGAGTTTGCCAATGCGATTTCCCAATTGAGCAAGGGCTTGCGCTGGGAAGCCGAGCACGACCTGGAAAAGGTCGTCGGCCCCATGCTGGCCACGCGCCTCGTTTCCGGGGTGAAGGATGCGGCCGCCTTTGTGCGCACGGGCCAGCAAAAGCTGGCGGAAAACGTGGCCGAATATTTTCTCGACGAACAGCCCATGCTGATCCGTCCTTCTACCCTGCAAGAGTATTCCGCTGGCGTGACGCGCGTGCGCGATGACGTCGAACGCCTGGCCAAGCGCCTTGCCCGGCTGGAAAAGGCGGCCGCCGCCGTCCAGCCGCAGCCCTCCTCACCGGATTTGTCTACATGATATTGAAATTCCTGCGCCTGTTTAAAATCATCCGTGTTTCCATCAAGTACGGTCTGGATGAGATAGCGATTTCTGGTCTGCAAGTTCCCCGCACCGCCAAATTGATCGACACCCTGATTTTCTGGCGCGACCTGTCGTCGCCGCGGGGCTTGCGCCTGCGCCTGGCGCTGGAAGAGCTGGGCCCGATTTTCGTCAAATTCGGCCAGGTGCTGTCGACCCGGCGCGACCTGATGCCGCTCGACATCGCCGAAGAACTGGCGCGCCTGCAAGACCGGGTGCCGCCGTTCGATTCCGACCTGGCCATCGCGCAGATCACCAAGTCGCTGGGCGCGCACCCGGATCAGTTGTTTGCCCGCTTCGAGCGCGAGCCGGTGGCGTCCGCCTCGATTGCCCAGGTGCACTTCGCCACCCTGAAAGACGGCCGCGAAGTGGCCGTGAAAGTCTTGCGTCCCGGCATGAAAAAGCTGATCGACGAAGACGTGGCCCTGATGCACATCGCCGCTGACTGGACCAGCCGCCTGTGGGCCGACAGCAAGCGTTTGAAACCGAAAGAGGTGGTGGGCGAGTTCGACAAATACCTGCACGACGAGCTGGACCTGATGCGCGAGGCGGCCAACGCCAGCCAGCTGCGCCGCAACTTTGCCAACTCGGACTTGCTGCTGGTGCCGGAAATGCACTGGGATTACTGTTCCAGCAGCGTCATCGTCATGGAACGCATGGTTGGCATCCCCGTGTCGCAGACCGAGCGCCTGGTGGCGGCCGGCGTGGACTTGCGCAAGCTGTCCAGCGATGGCGTGGAGATTTTCTTCACGCAAGTGTTCCGCGACGGCTTTTTTCATGCGGACATGCATCCGGGCAATATTCTCGTATCGATCGCGCCCGAATCGTTCGGCCGCTACATCGCGCTCGACTTCGGCATCGTCGGCACCCTGAACGACTACGACAAGGATTATCTGTCGCAAAACTTCCTCGCCTTCTTCCGCCGCGACTACAAGCGCGTGGCCGAGGCGCACATCGAATCGGGCTGGGCGCCGAAAGACACGCGCGTCGACGAGCTGGAAGCGGCCGTGCGCGCCTGCTGCGAGCCGATCTTCGACCGCCCGCTGAAAGATATTTCTTTTGGACAAGTTCTGCTCCGGCTGTTCCAGACTTCGCGCCGCTTCAACGTGGAAGTGCAGCCGCAACTGGTGCTGCTGCAAAAGACCCTGCTCAATATCGAGGGCCTGGGCCGCCAGCTGGACCCGGAGCTGGATCTGTGGCAAACGGCCAAGCCTTACCTGGAAAAATGGATGAGCAACCAGGTGGGGCCGCAAGGCTTCATGGAGCGCCTGCGCGCCGAAGCGCCCCGTTATGCGCACATCTTCCCGCAACTGCCGCGCTTGCTGCATCAGGCCTTGACGGTGCATGGCGAACCGCGCGAAAACGAGGTGGAACTGATGAAAACCTTACTTGCGGAGCAACGTCAGACGAACCGCTTGCTGAGCTTTATCGTCTACTTCGTGGGCGCTTTCGCGCTCGGCGCGCTGGGCTTGCAAGTGTTCATGCGCTGGCATCAATTGCCGTTTTAACTGGCTGAGGACGTAAGTGATGGCTGACTTCCATACCCGCGACCCGCTCTCGCCCGCCTTCTGGGACGAGCGTTTCGAGAAGCAATTCACGCCCTGGGACCATGGCGGCGTGCCCGCGCGCCTGCGCAGCTTCGTGGCCGGCAGCCCGGCGCCGCTGCGCTGCCTGATTCCCGGCTGCGGCTCGGCGTATGAGCTGGTCTTCATGCTGGAGCACGGCTGGGATGCCACGGCCATCGACTTTTCGCCCGGTGCCGTGGCGGCCGCGCGCATCCAGCTGGGTGAGCGGGCAGGGCGGGTGGTGGAAGCGGATTTCTTTGCCTGGGAACCCGCAGCGCCGCTGGACCTGATCTATGAACGGGCATTCCTGTGCGCCATGCCGCGCGCCATGTGGCCGCAAGTGGCGGCCCGCTGGGCGCAGCTGCTGGCGCCCGGTGCCATGCTGGCCGGCTATTTTTTCTTTGACGACAATGCGAAGGGGCCGCCGTTCGGCATGTCGCGTGAGAAACTCCAGGAATTGCTGGCGCCGCATTTCGACTGTCTGGCCGACGACGCCGTCGACGATTCCATCGCCGTCTTCGCCGGCAAGGAGCGCTGGATGAGCTGGCGCCGCCGGGCAGACTGAGGCGGCAACGGTCGCGGCCGGGCATTTTCCGCTGGGAATGGCGGAAAAGCTTTATAATTCAGGGTTTTTGATGATTTTCTCGGAGTAGAGATGCCGATTTACGCTTACCGTTGTGACGAGTGTGGTTTTGCCAAGGACGTCTTGCAAAAGATCTCCGATCCAGTACTGACGGTGTGCCTGTCGTGCGGCAAGCCCAGTTTCAAGAAACAATTGACGGCCGCCGGTTTCCAATTGAAGGGCACCGGCTGGTACGCGACCGATTTCCGCGGCGGCACGGCGCCTACCACGGCCATCCCGACGGGCCCGGCCGATAACGCCAAACCTGCCCCGGCCGCCGAGAGCGCGCCTGCCGCAGCCCCTGCGCCCGCCCCGGCTGCCGCTGCGCCGAAAGCGGACTGAAAAGCGCGCCGCGCCGATACGATCCCTTACCGAGAAACCGATGCGTAAATACTTTATTACCGGATTACTGATTTTGGTACCCCTGGCCATTACGGCCTGGGTCCTGAATCTGGTCATCAGTACGATGGACCAGTCGCTGTTGCTGGTGCCCGGCAGTACGCAGCCCAGCGTCTGGTTCGGCCGCCAGATTCCGGCGCTGAGCACCATTCCCGGCCTGGGCACGGTATTGACGGTACTGATCGTGTTCTTCACGGGCTTGCTGACGAATAACCTGGTCGGCAATTACGTGGTGAAACTGTGGGAAAAATTGCTGCAACGCATACCCATCGTCAATTCCCTGTATTCGAGCGTCAAGCAAGTGTCGGATACCCTGTTTTCACCGTCGGGCAATGCCTTCCGCAAGGCCGTGCTGGTGCCGTATCCGCACCAGAACTCCTGGACCATCGCTTTCCTGACCGGCGTGCCGGGCGGCGATGCGGCAAACCACCTGGTGGGCGACTATGTCAGCGTGTACGTGCCGACGACGCCGAATCCGACATCGGGCTTTTTCCTGATGATGAAGCGCAGCGATGTCGTCGAACTCGACATGAGCGTCGATGCGGCGCTCAAATATATCGTCTCGATGGGCGTGGTGGCGCCTGCGGAAGTTGTTGCTGTACCGGCCCCGGCAGCCAAAGAATAAAGGCAGGCGTCCCATGCGGGACGTGGCCGGATTGAACACTCACTAACCTGAACTGAGAATTTTATGTCTATGCGTACTGAATACTGCGGCCTCGTTACCGAAGCCATGCTGGGACAAACCGTCAGCCTGTGCGGCTGGGTACATCGCCGCCGCGACCACGGCAGCCTGATTTTCATCGACTTGCGCGACCGTGAAGGCCTGGTGCAAATCGTCTGCAACCCGGAACAAGCGGAGATGTTCAAGGTCGCCGAAGCCGTGCGCAACGAATTCTGCCTGCGTGTGACGGGCGTCGTGACCAACCGTATCGAAGGCACGATCAACAACAACTTGAAATCGGGCAAGATCGAAGTAGTCTGCTCGGAGCTGGAAGTGCTGAACCCTTCCGTGCCCGTGCCGTTCCAGCTGGACGACGACAACCTGTCGGAAACGACGCGCCTGACGCACCGCGTGCTGGACCTGCGCCGCCCGCAAATGCAAAACAACCTGCGCCTGCGCTACAAGGTGACGATGGAAGTGCGCAAGTACCTCGACGCGCTGGGCTTCATCGATATCGAAACGCCTATGCTGACCAAGTCCACGCCAGAAGGCGCGCGCGATTACCTGGTGCCGTCGCGCGTGAACGCTGGCAGTTTCTTCGCCTTGCCGCAATCGCCACAGTTGTTCAAGCAACTGTTGATGGTGGCCAACTTCGACCGTTACTACCAGATCACCAAGTGCTTCCGCGACGAAGACTTGCGCGCTGACCGCCAGCCTGAATTCACGCAGATCGATTGCGAAACCTCGTTCCTGACGGAACAGGAAATCCGCGACCTGTTCGAAGACATGATCCGCGTCGTCTTCAAGAACACGCTGAACATCGACTTGCCGAACCCGTTCCCGGTGATGGATTTTGCCGAAGCGATGGGCCTGTACGGTTCCGACAAGCCGGACATGCGCGTCAAGCTGGCCTTCACGGACTTGACCGAAGTCATGAAGTCGGTCGAATTCAAGGTCTTCAACGGCGCCGCCAACATGAAGGGCGGCCGCGTGGTGGCCCTGCGCGTACCGCAAGGCGGCAGCATGCCCCGTTCGGAAATCGATGCCTACACGCAATTTGTTGCCATCTACGGCGCCAAGGGCTTGGCTTACATCAAGGTCAACGAGAAAGCCAAGGGTCCTGAAGGCTTGCAGTCGCCGATCGTCAAGTTCCTGCCTGCCGACGTACTGGCCACGATCCTCGAGCAGACGGGCGCGCAAGACGGCGACCTGATCTTCTTCGGCGCCGACAAGGCCAAGGTCGTCAACGACGCCATCGGCGCGCTGCGCGTGAAAATCGGTCACAGCGAGTTCGGCAAGAAAGCCGGCCTGTTCGAAGACGTGTGGAAGCCATTGTGGGTGGTCGACTTCCCGATGTTTGAGCACGACGAAGAAGCGGACCGCTGGACGGCGACCCACCATCCGTTCACGGCGCCGAAAGACGGCCATGAAGACATGCTGGAAAGCGATCCGGGCGCCTGCATCGCCAAGGCCTACGACATGGTCTTGAACGGCTGGGAACTGGGCGGCGGTTCGATCCGTATCCACCGCGAAGAAGTGCAAAGCAAGGTCTTCCGTGCGTTGAAGATCGATGCCGAAGAAGCGCAGCTGAAATTCGGCTTCCTGCTCGACGCCTTGCAATACGGCGCGCCACCGCATGGCGGCCTGGCATTTGGCCTGGACCGTATCGTGACCATGATGACGGGTTCCGAATCGATCCGCGACGTGATCGCCTTCCCGAAAACCCAGCGCGCGCAAGATTTGCTGACCCATGCGCCGTCGGAAGTTGACGAGAAGCAACTGCGCGAACTGCACATCCGTTTGCGCAGCGCCGAGCCAAAAGTAGTGTAATGAAGCATGCGGCTGCCCAGGCGGCCGCGGTTTGATCCGCTATGCAAAAAAAGGCGCTGTTGTGGCGCCTTTTTCATTCTTGATATGAGCCATAAAATTCCCGTTTCCGTGCTGGTCGTCATCCATACGGCTGACCTTGACGTCTTGCTGATCGAGCGTGCGGGCCAGCCCGGTTTCTGGCAATCCGTGACGGGTTCCGTCGATGCCGTCGACGAACCGCTGCTGCAGACGGCCGCGCGCGAATTGTGCGAGGAAACGGGCATCGTTGCCGATGGGCACGATATCGTGCTGCGCGACTGGAACTTGTCGAATGTGTACGAGATTTATCCGATCTGGCGCCACCGCTATGCGCCGGGCGTGACGCGCAACACGGAACACGTGTTCAGCGTGCAAGTGCCGCGCGACGTCGCCATCACCCTGAGCCCGCGCGAGCATTTGCAGTACGTGTGGCTGCCTTATCTGGCGGCGGCCGACCGCTGTTTCTCGTCGTCCAACGCGGAAGCGATTTTGCAATTGCCGGCCATGACGGGCCTGGCGCGCCCCACCTGATTTCCCTAGAAAGCATTCCATGTTGAACTGGTTACATTTGACGACGCAGCAAAAACTGCTGGGCACCCTGGGCATCGTTTTTTGCCTGTGCTTTATCTTCCTGCTGTTCAGCTCGACCGTGCCCGGCCGCACGCCGCCGATCGGCATGCCGCTGATGGCCATCGGCTGGCTGCTGCATCCGGGCGCGTTTGCCAAGGGCAAGCGCACCGTGGCCTGGCGCGGCGCGCCCTTGCTGGTCAAGATCGTCTGGGCGGCCGGCATTACCGCGCTGATCGTCAGCGTGACGGCGGGCGTGGGACGCATGCTGGCCTGATTGTGGGTATTTAGGTGCGCACGCGCACCTACGCCGGCGCCGCGCGGGGCCTGTCTGGGAGTAGAATCAATGCATGAAAATCCGCGTAGCGACTTATAATATACACAAGGGCGTCTCTTCCGTGCGGGGCTTGCCCCGCGTGCATGCTTTAAAGCAGGCGATTGCCCTGTTCCATGCCGATGTTGTCTTCTTGCAAGAGGTGCAAGGCAAGCACGACCGCAATGCGGCCCGCTATGGCGCCGAGAAGAACGGCCACAAGCATTGGCCGGAAGCGTCGCAGCACGAGTTCTTTGCCGGCGCCGAACACCATTCGGCCTACGGCATGAATGCCGTGTATGACCATGGCCACCATGGCAACGCCTTGCTGAGCAAATTCCCCATCGCCTCGCAAACCAACCACGACGTGTCCGACCATGCCTATGAGCAACGCGGCATCCTGCATTGCGTGCTCAAGACGCCGCAGGCCGACGTGCATTGCTACGTCGTCCACCTGGGCTTGTTCGAATCGGGGCGGGGCCGCCAGACGCAGGCGCTGATCGACGCCGTCATGGAGTCGGCGCCGAATGGCGAGCCCGTCATCATCGCGGGCGACTTCAACGATTGGCGCAACACGCTCAGCGACAAGCTGCGCAATGCGCTTGGCGTGGTGGAGGTATTTGACCAGCGGGCGTCGAACTCGGCCCTGGGCGACCTGGTGCGCACCCTGGCGCGGCGCCAGACGAAAACGCCGATCCCCGTGCCAGCGCGCACCTTTCCCGCCGCCTTGCCGTGGTTCCGCCTGGACCGCATCTATGTGCGCGGTTTCCACGTGGAAGGCGCGCAAGTGATGCACGGCACCCTGTGGGCCAAATTGTCGGACCACGCGCCGATAGTTGCTGCTTTGAAACTCGCGTAGACTGCCGGCATGCGCACAGTCAATTTCATCGCCCACAACGACATCCAGCTGCTGTATTGCGGCACCGATTACTTTCCTGCCTTGGTCGCCGCCATCGACGGCGCGCGCTCGGAAGTCTATTTCGAAACGTATATCTTTGCCGACGACGCCACGGGCGCCCTGGTGCTCGATGCGCTCAAGCGTGCCGCCGCGCGCGGCGTGCTGGTGTGCATGATCACGGACTGGTTCGGCACGGGCAACCGCCGCGTCAAGGCCATGCATGCGCAGCTGGAAGCGGCTGGCGTGCACCACCGCATCTTCAATCCGTGGTTCCGGCGCGGCATCACGCGCACGCACCGCAAGATTTGCGTGGCCGATGGAGAAATTGCCCTGGTGGGTGGCATCAATATCAATGACGACATGTTTTGCGACTACGACCACAGCATCAGCCTGGAAGCGCCGCGCTGGGATTTCGCCGTGCAGGTGAAGGGCCCGCTGGTGGACGCCATCCACGAGGAAGTGCAGGCGCAGTGGGCGCGCCTGGGCAAGATGAACCTGGTGCGGCGTATCAAGTTGTACCGCAAGATGCGCGTGGTCAGCAAGGAGCTGGCGAAGAACCCGGTCGTGGCCGGCTTTGTCGTGCGCGACAACCTGCGCAACCGCCGCACCATCCAGCGCGCCTACCTGCAGGCGCTGGGCCAGGCGCGCAAAAGCGTAATGCTGGCCAACCCGTATTTCGCGCCCGGCCACAAGCTGCGCCGCGCCCTGGCCCAGGCGGCCCAGCGGGGCGTGGACGTGGTGCTGCTGATCGGCGTGGGCGAGTTCCGCATGCAGGACGCCGTGGCGCATTCGTTTTATCCGAAGCTGCTGGCCGCCGGCGTGAAAATCGTCGAATACCGCAAGACGCAGCTGCACGCCAAGGTGGCCGTCGTCGACGATGACTGGGCGACGGTCGGTTCCAGCAATATCGATGCGCTGAGCCTGTTTTTGAACCAGGAAGCGAACGTGGTCATCAAGGATGTGGCGTTCGCGCAAAGCTTGCGCCAGCATATCGAGCAGGGCGTGGCCGACGGCATCGTGATTCACCAGGATGATTTCAAGCACATCGGCCGTTTCCGGCGCATCGGCTATGAAGCCGCGTTCCTCGTATACCGGCTGGTGATGCGTATTTTTTCAGTAGGCAAGTACGCATGAACGAGATGACAACGGTAAGGCTGGACAAATGGCTGTGGGCGGCGCGCTTCTTCAAGACGCGCTCGCTGGCCAGCGAGGCCGTCGACACGGGCAAGGTCAAAGTCGGCGGCGAGCGCGTGAAACCGGCGCGCAGCCTGCGCGTGGGCGACGAGCTGGCCATCGACAATGGTGCGGAGACGTGGGAAGTGGCCGTGCTGGGCCTGTCCGACAAGCGCGGCGCGGCGCCTGTGGCGCGCCTGTTGTATGGCGAAACGCCGGCCAGCATCGCCCGCCGCGAGCAGCTGGCCGAGGAGCGCAAGCTGTTCCGCGAGCCGGGCACCACCATCAAGGGGCGGCCGACCAAGCGCGACCGCCGTCAATTGAGCAAGGCAGGCGACCTTTCCTGAGGCTCGTCTGTTGTTGTAAGGCAAGGGTGTGCGACGCTTTTGCCTCCTGAAATCGATACAAACACGCGGCCTAAAAATGCTGCGCCGCACCAATAGAACGTCGGCTCTAAAGTTCCCGTTTGACTTTTACGTGGTAGTGGATAATAGTACGAGCGTTCGGATTTTTTCGAGGCGTGCTTTTTTTTACCCTCGCTTCAGTCCGCCAAATCGGCAACATCACTTTTAGAACGGACCTCTTGAATACTTCAGTCAAATTCATGCGCAAGGGCGAACTGACCCGTGCAGCCATCCTCGACGTGGCGCTGGACCTGTCCAGCCGCGACGGCCTGGAAGGCCTGACCATTGGGCTGCTTGCGGACAAAATGAACATGAGCAAGTCGGGCGTGTTTGCCCACTTTGGCTCGCGCGAAGACTTGCAGATGGAAGTGCTGAAGCTTTACCACTATCGTTTCGAGCAAGAAGTCTTTTTCCCCAGCATGAAAGAACCACGCGGCATCCAGCGCCTGCAATCGATGTTTGCGCGCTGGGTCAAGCGGGTCAGCGTGGAAATCGCTTCCGGCTGCATCTATATCAGCGGCGCCGTCGAGTATGACGACCGTCCCGGTCCCATCCGCGAGGCCCTGGTGGCCATGGTGCGGGCCTGGCAGGGCGCGCTGCTGCGCTGTGTCGAGCAATCGATCGCCACAGGCGACCTGAAAGCGGACACGGACGCGCAGCAGCTGGTGTACGAGATGTATGGCCTGATCCTGGCCCTGCATCACGATGCGCGCTTCCTGCGCGTGCCGGGCAGCATCGAACGGGCGCAAGCGGGCTTTATTCGCCTGTTGGCGTCGTACCAGAATTCCGTCACAAGCAAATAAGCCGTCAGGCAGTATCCGCAACAAACGCACACGCACTTACAAGTACAACACTTTAGCTAATCGCCTTCAGGAGAAAATTATGGGTCAATACGTCGCGCCAATCCGGGATATGCAATTCGTCCTGCACGAGTTCCTGCAAGTGGAAGAAGAACTGAAGCAAATGCCGTCGTACGCCGACGTCGACGCCGACATCATCAACCAGGTGCTGGAAGAGGGCGGCAAATTCACTTCCGAAGTATTGTTCCCGCTGAACCACTCCGGCGACCGCGAAGGCTGCCACCACGACCCCGTCACGAAAAGCGTGACCACGCCTAAAGGTTTTAAAGAAGCCTACAAGCAGTACGTCGAAGGCGGCTGGGCGGCTTTGGCTTGCGATCCGGAATATGGCGGCCAGGGCTTGCCTGTCGTGCTGAACAACTCGTTCTATGAAATGCTGAACTCGTCGAACCAGGCCTGGTCCATGTACCCGGGCCTGTCGCACGGCGCCTACGAGTGCCTGAAGGAACACGGCACCGACCACCAGAAGGAAGTCTACCTGCCGAAGCTGGTGTCGGGCGAATGGACGGGCACCATGTGCCTGACCGAACCGCATTGCGGCACCGACCTGGGCCTGCTGCGCTCGAAAGCGCTGCCTGAGGCAGACGGTTCCTGGACCATCACCGGCAACAAGATCTTCATCTCGGCCGGCGAGCACGACATGGCGGAAAACATCCTGCACCTGGTGCTGGCCCGCGTGCCGGACGCGCCGGAAGGCTCGAAAGGCATTTCGCTGTTCCTGGTGCCGAAATTCCTGCCGAACGCGGATGGCACGGTCGGCGAGCGCAACCCGATCACCTGCGGCGCCATCGAAGAAAAAATGGGCATCCACGGCAATTCGACCTGCCAGATGAACCTGGACGGTGCGAAAGGCTGGATCATCGGCCAGCCGAACAAGGGCCTCAACGCCATGTTCGTCTTCATGAACGCGGCCCGCCTGGGCGTGGGCATGCAGTCGCTGGGCCTGACGGAGATCGCCTACCAGAACGCGCTGATCTACGCCAAGGACCGCACGCAAATGCGTTCGCTGTCCGGCATCAAGAACCCGGAACTGCCGGCTGACCGCATCATCGTGCACCCTGACGTGCGCCGCATGCTGCTGACGGGTAAAGCCTACGCCGAAGGCGCGCGCGCCTTTACCTCGTACGTGGCGCTGCAGATCGACCGCGAACTGCACCACCCGGACGCCGACGTGCGCAAGGAAGCCGCCGACGAAGTGGCGCTGCTGACGCCCGTCATCAAGGCTTTCATTACCGATAACGCCTGGATCGCCACCTCGGACGCGATGCAAGTGTTCGGCGGCCACGGCTACATCTCGGAATGGGGCATGGAGCAGTATGTGCGCGACGCGCGCATCAACATGATCTACGAAGGCACGAACACGATCCAGTCGCTGGACCTGTTGGGCCGCAAGATCCTCGGCGACAATGGCGCCAAGCTGCGCAAGTTCGGCGAGAAGATCAAGGCTTTCGTCGAAGACAATGGCACCGATGAAGCGATGAGCGAATTCGTTACTCCACTGGGCGACCTGGGCGACAAAGTCACCAAGCTGACCATGGAAATCGGCATGAAGGCCTTCCAGAATCCTGACGAAGTGGGCGCGGCATGCGTGCCTTACCTGCGCGTCGTCGGCCACATGATCTACAGCTACCTGTTCGCGCAGATGGCCAAGATCGCCCTCGAAAAAGAGTCCAGCGGCGACAAGTTCTACACCGCCAAACTGGCTACCGCACGTTTCTACTTCGCCCGCTTGCAGCCTGAGACGGCAACCCTGATCCGTCAGGCGCGTTCCGGTTCGGCCAACCTGATGGCACTCGACGCAGACCTGTTCTAAGACTTGAGGAAAATATGACCAATTTCATCGTTAAAAAAGTAGCCGTCCTCGGCGCCGGCGTGATGGGTGCGCAGATCGCCGCCCACTGCATCAACGCGAAAGTGCCGGTCGTGCTGTTCGACTTGCCGGCAAAAGAAGGTCCGAAGAATGGCATCGTGCTGCGCGCCATCGAGAACCTGAAAAAACTGTCGCCTGCACCGCTGGGCAACAAGGATGACGCCGCGCTGATCCAGGTGGCCAATTACGAAGACAACCTGGACCTGCTGGCCGGTTGCGACCTGATCATCGAAGCCATCGCCGAGCGCATGGACTGGAAACACGACCTGTATCAAAAGGTCGCCCCGCACATCGGCCCGAACGCGATTTTCGCCTCGAACACCTCGGGCCTGTCGATCACCAAGCTGGCCGAAGGCTTCGACGCCGACCTGAAATCGCGCTACTGCGGCGTGCATTTCTTCAACCCGCCGCGCTATATGCACCTGGTCGAAATCATCCCGACCGGGTTCACCAAGCCTGAAATCGCCGACCAGCTGGAAGGCTTCCTGACCACCACCCTGGGCAAGGGCGTAGTCCGCGCCAAGGACACGCCGAACTTCATCGCCAACCGCGTGGGCGTGTTCGGCATCCTGGCCATCGTGCACGAAGCCGAAAAATTCGGCCTGTCCGTGGACGTCGTCGATGATTTGACTGGCGCCAAGCTGGGCCGCGCCAAGTCGGGCACCTTCCGCACGGCGGACGTGGTCGGCCTGGACACCATGGGCCATGTGATCAAGACCATGCAGGATTACCTGCCGAACGACCCGTTCGCCGCCGTCTACAAGACGCCGGCCGTGCTGGCGCAGCTGGTGGAAAAAGGCGCGCTGGGCCAGAAGAGCGGCGCGGGCTTCTACAAGAAGGTCGGCAAGGAAATTCAACGCCTCGATTTCGCCACCGGTGAATACGTGGCTGGCGGCGCCAAGGCTGCCGACATCATCGCCCGCATCCTGAAGGAAAAGGATCCTGTCAAGAAGATGAAGGCGCTGCGCGAATCGACTAACCCGCAAGGCCAGTTCCTGTGGGCGATCTTCCGCGACGCTTTCCATTACATCGCCATCCACCTCGACACCGTGGCCGACAATGCGCGCGACATCGACTTCGCCATGCGCTGGGGCTTCGGCTGGAACGTCGGTCCGTTTGAAACGTGGCAGGCATCGAACTGGCTGCAAGTGGCCAACTGGGTCAAGGAAGACATCGACGCCGGCCACGCGCTGTGCAATGCACCGCTGCCAGCCTGGGTCTTCGAAGGCCCGGTCGCTGAACAAGGCGGCGTGCACACGCCGGAAGGTTCCTACTCCGCCGTGTCGAACAGCTTCGTACCCCGTTCGACCCTGGCCGTGTACGACCGCCAGCCGTTCCGCGCGCCAGTCCTGGGCAGCGGCGCCATCGACGGCAAGACCGCCGGCACCACCGTCTTCGAAGACGAATCCGTGCGCGTCTGGCATACGGGCGACGACGTCCTGATCATCTCGTTCAAGACCAAGATGCACGTGATCGGCGAAGGCGTGATCAACGGCCTGAAACTGGCGTTGGCCGAAGCGGAAAAGAACTTCAAGGGCCTGGTGATCTGGCACGCCGACGCAGCCGAAGGCGGCGCCTTCTCGGCCGGCGCCGACCTGCAATCGGCCCTGCCGGCGTTCATGCAAGGCGGCGTGAAAGCCGTCGATCCGATCATCGCCGAACTGCAGAATACCTTCATGTCGCTGAAATACGCGAACGTGCCGGTGATCGCCGCGGTGGCGGGCCTGGCACTGGGCGGCGGTTGCGAGCTGGCGCTGCATGCGTCGAAGCGCGTGGCCTCGATCGAGTCGTATATCGGCCTGGTGGAAGTGGGCGTGGGCCTGATTCCTGCCGGCGGCGGCTTGAAGGAAGCGGCGCAGCGCGCCTACAAGGAAGCCAAGGGTAACGACATCCTGCAATTCCTGAAAACGGGCTTCACCAATGCAGCCACCGCCAACGTGTCGAAATCGGCGCTGGAAGCGAAAAAAATGGGCTACCTGAAGGAAGACGACGTAATCGTGTTCAACGCCTACGAGCTGCTGCATGTGGCCAAGGTCGAAGCACGCGCCATGTTCGACGCGGGCTTCCGTCCGCAACTGCCGTCGCTGATCCAGGTGACGGGTCGTTACGGCTGGGGCACCATCAAGGCGCAGCTGGTCAACATGCGCGACGGCGGCTTCATTTCGGCGCACGATTTCAAGCTGGGCGAGATGATCGCCGAGATCGTATCGGGCGGCGACGTGGATCAGGGCAGCTTCGTCAGCGAACAGTGGCTGCTGGATATGGAACGCAAGGCATTCCTGGAGCTGTTGAATCATCCGAAAACCCAGGAACGGATCATGGGCATGATGCAGACCGGTAAGCCGGTACGCAACTAAGCACAGCGTCGATGACGATCCTGTCCCTCGTATTTAAAGTACTGCTGCGCGTGAGGCCAAGCATGGTGTATGACCGTATCAAACAACAGATGATGGACACCTTGCCCTTCGTGCGGCTGCTGGGCATCAGCATCGACGAGATCGGCGCCGGCACCGCGAAGGTGTCGATGCCGGACGATCCCAAACTGCATAACCACCTGGGCACGCAGCATGCGGGCGCCTTGTTTACCCTGGCCGAAACGGCTTCCGGCGCGGCCATGGCGGGCGGCTTCGCCGAGTTGATACTGGGCTTGCGCCCGGTGGCCAAGGAGTCGCGCATTCGGTACCAGAAGGTGGCCCGGGGGGCGACGCGCGCCGAAGGCCGCGTGCCGGGCGACCTGGCTGCCTTGAAGGCGCAGCTGGCGCAGGATGGCAAGGTGGCGTTTCCCGTGGAAGTCGATATTTTCGATGCCGAAGGCACGCTGGCGGCACAGGTGACGGTGGACTGGTATTTGTCGCAGAAGCGATAAGCCAGTACCCCGGATATTCGACAGAACACGAACCTCGTTCAACATCTTTGAAAGCATAAAATGAGCAAACAACTTCAAGACGCCTACATCGTCTCTGCAACCCGCACCCCGATCGGCAAGGCGCCGCGCGGCATGTTCAAGAACACCCGCCCGGACGACCTGCTGGTGCGCGTCCTGCAATCGGCCCTGGCGCAAGCGCCTGGCCTGGACCCGGCGCTGATCACCGACGCGATCATCGGCTGCTCGTTCCCGGAAGCGGAGCAGGGCTTCAATATCGCGCGTAACTCGGTGCTGCTGGCTGGCTTGCCGAAAACCGTCGGCGGCGTTACCGTCAACCGCTACTGCGCCTCGGGCATCACGGCCATCGCCATGGCGGCTGACCGCATCCGCGTGGGCGAAGCCGACGTGATGATCGCCGGCGGTATCGAATCGATGTCGATGGTGCCGATGATGGGCCACCACCCATCGATGAACCTGGACATGTTCAGCGACGAGAACATCGGCATGGCTTACGGCATGGGCCTGACGGCCGAAAAAGTGGCGCAGCAATGGAAAGTGTCGCGCGAACAGCAGGACGCGTTCTCCGTCGAATCGCACCGCCGCGCCATCGCCGCGCAGCAAGCCGGTTTCTTCAAGGCGGAAACGACGCCAGTGGAAATCATCACGCGCACGCCGAACCTGGCCACCGGCCAGGTGGACGTATCGCGCCGCACCGTCGACACGGATGAAGGCGCACGCGCCGATTCGTCGATGGAGTCGTTGGCCAAGCTGAAACCGGTCTTCGCCGCCAAGGGCAGCGTGACCGCCGCCAACAGCTCGCAGATGTCCGACGGCGCCGGCGCGCTGCTGATCGTCAGCGAAAAAATCCTGCGCGAGCACAACCTGACCCCGCTGGCGAAATTCTCCTCGTTCGCCGTGCGCGGCGTGCCGCCGGAAATCATGGGCATCGGTCCGAAATTCGCCATTCCCGCCGCCTGCGCCGCCGCCGGCATCACGCAGGACCAGCTGGACTGGATCGAGCTGAACGAAGCGTTTGCAGCGCAAGCCTTGGCCGTGATCGGCGACCTGGGCCTGGATCCATCGAAGGTCAACCCGATGGGCGGCGCGATCGCCCTGGGCCACCCGCTGGGCGCCACCGGTGCCATCCGCGCCGCCACCGTGATCCACGCACTGCAGCGCACCAAGCAAAAGTACGGCATGGTCACGATGTGCGTGGGCGCCGGCATGGGCGCAGCAGGCATCTTCGAGCGCGTCTAAGTTCGACGGGCTAAAGTAATACAACAGGGCGCTGCGGGATTACCCCGGCGCCCTTGATCATTCTGGAGACGACATGGATATTTTGTGCAGCAAGAGCGAGGGCATTCTGACCCTGGAATTCAACCGCCTGGAACGCAAGAATGCGATCACGGGCGCCATGTACCAGACCCTGGCCGATGCGCTGGTGGCGGCGGAGACGGACGATGCCGTACGCGCCATCCTGATCTGCGGCAAGCGCGAGATTTTCACGGCCGGCAACGACCTCGATGACTTCATGAAGACGGCGCGCCCGAAGGATGGCTCGCTCGACCATGACCGTCCCGTGTTCCAGTTCATGCGCGCGCTGTACGGCAGCAGCAAGCCCGTGGTGGCGGCTGTGTCCGGCCCCGCCATCGGCATCGGCACCACCTTGCTGATGCACTGCGACCTCGTCTACGCGGCCGACAATGCCAGCTTCTCGATGCCGTTCACGCAGCTGGGCCTGTGCCCGGAATTCGGCTCCAGCCTGCTGCTCACGCAACTGGCCGGCTATCCGCGCGCGGCGGAAAAGCTGATGCTGGGCGAGTCCTTCCCGGCCAGCGAAGCGCTGGAAATGGGCCTGGTGTCGAAAGTCGTGCCCCTGTACGAGCTGATGACCTTCGCGCAAGGCCAAGCCGCCAAGCTGGCGGCCCTGCCGGCCGCCTCCATCCGCGCCACCAAGCGCCTGATGAAGCAAAGCCGCATGGAGCCGATGAAGGCCGCCATCGCCGACGAAAACAAGTTGTTCAGCGCCATGCTGGGCGGCGCCGAAGCGAAGGAAGCGTTTACGGCTTTTTTTGAAAAGCGCAAGCCCGACTTCAAGCAGTTCGTATAATTTTGAATTATATCGATAAAGATCTATTTTTTTAGTATTTCATAATTTCGATATCGCGTATTGATGAAATTGTATTTCATCAATACGCTATTCTATAAATTTCAATCAAGTGCTGCAAAATTATTATTGTATTTGCTTATCTTGTTTCGGATAATTTCAATTGGCGGATCTTGTGAGACAAATTTTTCTTTATCAAATGCTTTAACAAAAGATTCTTTTGCTAGCGCTTCAGGTACCAGTGCAGTTGAGTGCCATATGTGACGCCATACATTTAATTCGGCAAGTGTCTCTATAACATATACAGGTGCACTCATTGCCTCGCGCAATCCTTTGGCTGTCGAAGTTCCATTTAACGGTCTAGGTGCTCTAACTTCTTCACCTTCCTCATCCCAACCGATCCAGTGACTATAAAATCCAGTGGCCCGATTGGGAAGGGAGTGGAATTCGTAATAAGCGCAGCTTTGTAGGGGCATGCGATTTTGACATATCTTTCGCATTACTCTTAACGAAACCTTGCCGAACTCATCCTTTGGAAGTCCTTTAAGGGTTTCTCTGAAATGATGATAGCTTTGATACCCTAGTGCAATTGCCCGCACATTTAGCATCTTGCAATGCGACAAGCTAGAGTTGGATTTATCTTCGAGGTATTTAAATGCTTTGAGGACAGATTCGATACTAAACATCACATACTCCTAATAGGGGAGCCGCTGAAATTATTATTTTCAGTAAGCATGCTGCTTGCTATTTTCGGCAATTAAGATTGTATGTGCAATTAGTTTTGCAGGCGATTTTTCCCTTGCAGCAGGGTGGTAATCGTAGACGCACGACAATTCTACAACATGTATCCGGAAATGTGTTCTATTTTTATGAGTGTTTTTATCGTGGTGATCGTATGGCTCTGTATCAGTGAGAGTTGTTTGTGGTGAGGATACCTAGGAAAGTTACGAATTCGTACCAGCCTTGCCACCGCTGTTGCTGAACGTGAGTATGTATTTTGGGCGCATGAATAGGTGCGACGGTGAAGCATATTCATGCCCTGTCAACTTATTATGCGTGTGATAGTTTAGTCAAAGTTTGAGAGTGGATACTCGCGCTTGTGTGTGCATACCCGCTAAAATTAGGCTGACCGAAGCATGCCAGCCGGTCTCGCTGGCCGGCCTGCCCGCCAGCGCATAGCCGTGCAGGAAATCGACGATGGCGTCGCGGCCGCGCAGGCGGATCTTTTGTGGCAGATCAAGGCCGTCCAGGGCCAGCTCGAACAGCGCCGTAAAGCGCTCGGCCACATCGGCTTGCTCTACCAGCCCGCGCGCCATCAGGCGGACGAAATACGGCGTGGCGCTGACCAGTTCCAGGTACAGCGCGCACAGCGCGAGCAGGCGCCGTGGTGGTGACTGGCGCCGCGTAAACGGCGGCTGGCGCGGGTCGAGCGCGGCAAAACGCTGTACCATCAAGGCCAGCAACAATTCCTCTTTTCCTGCGTAGTAGTGATACAGGGCCATGGCGTCCACGCCCAGGCGCTGCGCCAGCGCGCGCATGGAAAACGCTTCGCCTTTTTCTTCCAGCAGGGCCAGGGCCGCCTGCAGGATGCCGGCGCTGTCCAGCGCGGGCGCGGCGCGGCGGGGACGGCCCGCGCGGCGCGCCGGATTTTCAGTGGCTTGAAGTTTTACGGTTTTCATGGGCATAATTCTACACTGTAGAATTAAATTCGGAGAATTTCATGCATAAACCATTCGTCAGCGTTTTTCTCGGCATCAGCCTCGATGGCTGCATCGCGGGAGAAAACGGCGACCTGTCCTGGCTGGCCGAGCTGGCGCCCGATACGCCCGAGGCTACCGGCTACACGGCCCTGATGGCGCAGGTCGATACCCTGCTGATCGGGCGCACCACCTATGACGCCGTGCTGGGTTTTGCGCCGTGGCCGTATGCGGGCAAGCGCGTGGTGGTCCTGAGCCACCGCGACTTCGCGCCGCGCCATGGCGAGCAGCGCCGTGAAGGCAGCGTGCGGGAAGTGCTGCGGGAGCTGGCAGAGGAGGGGTGCCGCCACGTGTATCTGGACGGCGGCGCCGTCATCCGCGCTGGTTTGCGCGAAGGCGTCATCGACAGTGTCACCTTGTCCGTGCTGCCCGTGGTGCTGGGCAAGGGTGTGCGCCTGTTCGAGGATGGCTTGCCGCGCAGCGACTGGCGGCTGGACGGCACGCGCCAGCTGCCCAGCGGCGTGGTGCAGCTGCGCTATCGGAAAAATTAAACCGCGCTGGCCAGGTCGACGATGAAGCCGGGATCGTAGCGTTCATTCTCGGGCGTGCCATCCGGCCGCTTGTAGCCGCAGGGGTTGCACACCACGCGGCAGGCCCGGATGCGATAGTCGAGCGAAGCATGCATGTGGCCATGCACCCACAGGTCCGCTTGCGCCACCAGCGCGTCCAGCTGCGAGGCGAAGGCGGGTGAACCGAGGTTGTCTGCATACTGCTCTTCCACCGACAGCATCGACGGCGCCATGTGCGTGATGACGACCGTCTTGCCATCGAACGGTTGCGCCAGCTGCCGCTCAAGCCAGGCGCGGTGCTGCGCGTGCAGCTGCGCCGTGTCGCTGGCGCACAGCAGGCGGGGCGTGTTGCCGCCCGTGCTGATGCGTTTGTAGTCGGGCATGTAGGCTTGCGCCGCGTTGAGCGCTTCTTCCCGGCGCTCTGCGCCGAAGAGTAAAAAATCCGTCCACAGCGTGACGCCGAGGAAGCGTACGCCGCCGAGTTCCACGGCGTCGCCGTCGAGCAGGCGGATGTTGGCGCCGTGCGCATTGGCGCTGGCGCAGGCGTCGCGCACGGCGTCCTGCATCTGTTCGAGCTGGTGGCCATACCCCTCGTGATTGCCATGCACGTACAGCACGGGCAGGGCGCCGAAGGTGCGCGCGGCCCAGGCGATGGCATTGCTGCCCGTGTCGATGTCGCCGGCCAGGATCACCGCGTCGGGGCGGCTGGCGGCAAGGTCGATGGCGGGCGTGTCTTCACCCCAGACTTCCAGGTGCAGGTCGGACAGGATCAGCAAACGCATGGCAATAAGGCGACTAGGCGCGCGGCAGTCTATGGGCCTCTATCGTAGCGCAAGTCGCTGCGTCCGTCTGCTTGACCGCGCGAGGGTAGCGACGTTACCCTGTGGCATTGATTCATACCGCCTATCTTCCTGGAGCCGCATGCCGCCTTTCTTCCTTCCCAAGACCTTGCTCAGTATTGCGCTGGCCGCCATGGCGCTGCCGTTGACGGCGCATGCCGCCACGCCCGCCATCGATCCCCTGACGCAGCCGATCGCCTCGCCGTATGCGGCGCAGTGGAACCGCCCGCAGCAGCCGGCACGCATTCACGGCGACACGTATTACGTGGGCGTGGGCGGCTTGAGCGTGGTGCTGGTCGACACGCGCGAAGGCTTGATCCTGATCGATGGCGCATTGCCGCAATCGGTGGCCGCCATCAAGGAACATATCCTCGAACTGGGCTTTCGCCTGCAAGACATCAAGTTCATCCTGAGTACGGAAGCGCATTTCGATCATTCGGGCGGCATCGCCGCCCTGGCCCGCGACAGCGGCGCGCAAGTGATCGCCAGCCCACTGGGCGCGGAAGCGCTGCGCGCGGGAGCGGTGCTCGCCGCAGATCCGCAAGCAGGCGAAATCGATCCCATGCCGGCCGTGGAAAACGTGCGCGAGATCGCCGATGGCGAAACCCTGCAACTGGGCGACGTGACCATCACGGCGCGCCATACGCCTGGCCATACTCCGGGCAGCACCAGCTGGACCTGGGTGTCGTGCGAGGATGCGGAGCGCCAGGAATGCCTGAACGTGGTGTTTGGCGCGAGCCTCACGCCGGTGGCGGCCGACGATTTTCACTACCTGGCCGATGAACGCCATGCGGACCTGACGCCGGCCTTCCGCCGCGTCATGCAGGACTTCGCCAAACTGCCGTGCGACATCCTGATCTCGGCCCACCCTGACCACTCGGACGGCGACCGCAAGCTGACGCAACTGCTGGAAGGCGTCACCCCGAATCCCTTCATCGATGCGCAGGCGTGCAGCCACTACGCTGCCAAAAATGAAGCCAAGCTCGACGCCCGCATCGCCAAGGAAAAAGCCATGGCTGGCGGGACTGAGACAAAATAACAACGTTGGTGCCTGCGCCATGAAAAGCGGTTGACGCACTGCAGCATACGGCGCAGAATCAGCGTCCGCAGTGCAGATTAACCAGATAAAGGAAAGGAAACCCATGTTCGAGCAGGCTGGCAGCAAATTGTACGACCACTAGCCCCGCGCATGACGCTCGGGGCCATCGGCAGCATTGCCGATCCCGAGCCGGTGTCCTTCAAACCCCGGTGAGGAAACTCGCCGGGGTTTTTTGTTTTGGACGACCGGATTGAAAGGAAATACCATGAAAATCAAAGTGAAAGCCACGTCCAAGCCGCGCAATCCGCTGGTGGCCGCCGCCAGGCTGCGCGGCGGGGCCGGCGCGCACCAGTCGGAAGCGTCGCCGCGCGCGGCGCGCCGGGCCGGCAAGCACCGCCTGCAGCAATGGCTGGCGGGCCGCCTCAAAGCTGACGATTAGCGGGCCGGCAGCTCGACGACGTAGTTCGGATCAAAAGCGGGATTTTGCGGCGCGCCGCCGCGCGTCTTGTAGCCGCAGGGGTTAGCTACGACGCGGCACTGGCCGATGCGGTAGTCGCGCGAAGCGTGGATGTGGCCATGCACCCACAGGTTCGCCTGCGTGGCCAGCTCGTCGAGGCGCGAGGCATAGGCGGGCGAGCACCCTTCGCTGGCGTAGGCATCGTCGACCGAGAGCAGCGACGGCGCCATGTGGCTGATGACCACGGTGCTGCCGTTGAAAGGCTGCGCCAGTTCGCGCGCCAGCCAGGCTTTGTGCTGCGCGTGGAACATGGCCGTGTCGGCCGCGCGCAGCTTGCGAAAGCCCATGCTGGCCAGGCGGATGCGCTTGTAATCGTTCATGACGGCTTCCGCGTCGCGCATGGCCGCCTGGCGCGTATCGTCGCCCAGCAGGCGGAAATCCGTCCACAGGGTGGCGCCCAGGAAGCGCACGGCGTTGCCTGCCTGGTCGGCGATGACGTGCGTGCCGCAGTCGAGGAAGTGCACGTTATCCGTGGCGGCGCAGGCGCTGCGCAGCTCCTGGCGCACCTTGTCGAGGTGGTGGCCATAGCCTTCGTGGTTGCCGTGCACGTACAGCACCGGCAGGCCCGCGAATGTGCTGGCGGCCCAGGCGACGGCGCGGGCGCCCGTGTCGATGTCGCCGGCCAGGATGACGGCATCGGGGCAGCTGAGCGCAAGGTCGCCCTGCGGCGCTTCGTCGCGCCACAGCTCATGGTGCAGGTCCGACAGGATCAATAAACGCATGCGGCATCCAGGCGATGGGAGGGTACGCCATCGTACCTGAAAACCCTCACTCTTCCTCCAGTGCGGCGAAGCCGTGCGCCAGGTAGTCGAGCAGCGCGCGCACGGCCGGCAGCAGGCCGCGCCGCGACGGGAAGACGGCGTGGATGATTTCGCGCTGCGGCCGCCACTGCTCCATCAGCGGCAGCAGGCTGCCATCGGCGACCTGCTCGGTGATCATCATGGTCGGCAGCTGCACCACGCCGACGCCGGCCACGGCCGCGTCGCGCAGGGTCAGCATGTCGCCCGTGACGAAGCGCGGCACGTGGCGCAGCTGGGCGCGCGCGCCGTCCGGGCCATGCAAATCCCACTGGTAGTGCTGTTGCGGCATGCCCAGGGCCAGGCTGGGCCAGTCGGCCAGGTCGGCTGGCGCCTGCGGCACGGGGGCGCCGGCAAACAGCAGCGGACTGCCCACCATGCACTGGCTGCGCTCTGCCAGCACGCGCAGCACCAGGTCGCTGTCGGGCAGCGGCGGCGGGCGCACGCGGATGGCCACGTCGATGCCTTCGGCCACCAGGTCGACGCGGCGGTTGTTCGCTTCCAGCAGCAGCGTGACCTGCGGATGCTCGCGCATGAAGCCGGCCAGCATGGGCGCGACCAGGGAATGCAGCAGGGCGATGGGGCAGGACAGGCGCACCGTGCCGCGCGGCGCGGCCCGCGTCAGTTCGATCGCTTCCTGCGCCGCCTCCGCTTCCACCAGCATGGCCTTGCAATGTTCATAAAACGTCTGGCCCACGTCGGTGACGGAAAAATGCCGCGTCGTGCGCTGCAGCAGGCGCGCGCCGAGGCGCTCTTCGAGCAGCGCGATGCGCCGGCTCAGCTTGGATTTCGGCAGGCCCAGCGCGCGTCCGGCCGGCGCGAAGCCGCCATGGTCGACCACCTGCACAAAGTAATACAAGTCATTCAGGTCCTGCATGCCGCCTCCTTGATCGTTCTATTTTTAGAACGCTGATGGCCTATTTTACCGTCTACCGCCTTCATCGTTGCAAGCGTATTCTGTCTCCATCGTAATGCAAACCCCAACAGGAGATCGAGATGAACACAGTCACAGGTATTTACAGCGCACCCCGCCAGCACTGGGTCGGCGACGGTTTCCCCGTGCGCTCGATGTTTTCATATAACGGCCATGGCAAGCAGCTGAGCCCATTCCTGCTGCTCGACTATGCCGGTCCAGCCGAGTTTGCGCCCGGCACCCGTCCGCCCGGCGTCGGCTCGCACCCGCACCGCGGCTTTGAAACGGTGACCATCGTCTACAAGGGCGAAGTGGCGCACCGCGATTCGACGGGCCAGGGCGGCGTGATCGGCCCCGGTGACGTGCAATGGATGACGGCCGGCGCCGGCATCCTGCATGAAGAATTTCACTCGCCTGCCTTCACGCAGTCGGGCGGCACCCTGGAAATGGTGCAGCTGTGGGTGAACCTGCCGGCGAAAAACAAGATGACGGCGCCCGGCTACCAGGCCATCACCAGCGACACGATTCCCGTCGTGGCGCTGCCGGACGATGCCGGTTCCGTGCGCGTGATCGCCGGCGACTTCGATGGTCAGCATGGCCCGGCCCGCACGTTTTCGCCGATGCAGGTGTGGGACCTGCGCCTGGCCCAGGGCAAGCTGACGGAGCTGCCCGTCACGCCAGGCTGGAGCACGGCGCTGATCGTCCTGCACGGCACGCTGCTGGTCAACGGCGAGAGCGTGGTGCGCGAAGCGCAGATGGCGCTGTTCGGGCGCGATGGCGACAGCATCAGCATCGAAGCGAACAGCGACGCCGTGGTGCTGCTGCTGAGCGGCGAGCCGATCGACGAGCCCATCGTCGGCCACGGGCCCTTCGTCATGAACAGCGAAGCGGAAATCGTGCAGGCGTTCGAGGATTTCAACAGCGGCCGCTTCGCCCGCATTGAGAAGTAATTTGTGCAGTACCCATGCCACATCCCGCGGCATGGTTTTTTGAGGAGACCACCATGAGCACCCCCGCCAACTTCCAAGGTTTGCCACCGATGATCGATCCCGACGACGCCGTCATGCTGCTGATCGACCACCAGAGCGGCTTGTTCCAGCTGGTGCGCGACATCGAGCAGCACGTGCTGCGCGGCCACGTCACGGCGCTGGCCAAGCTGTCGCGCCTGGCCAACATGCCGACGTTTACCACCGCTTCCGTGCCTGACGGTCCGAACGGCCCCCTGATCCCGGAAATCCACCATTTCAACCCGGAAGCCGTCTACATCCCGCGCACGGGCCAGATCAATGCCTGGGACAATCCGGCCTGGGTCGAAGCCATCGAAAAGACTGGCCGCAAGACCCTGCTGATCGCCGGCACGCTCACCAGCGTGTGCATGGCCTTCCCCACCATCAGCGCGCTGGCGGCCGGCTACAAGGTGTTTGCCATCATCGACGCCTCGGGCAACTGGTCGAAGATGGCCACCGACATCACCATGGCGCGCGTGACGCAGGCGGGCGCCGTGCCGATCGACACGTATGCCGTGCTGGCTGAAGTGATGAGCACCTGGAACCGCGCCGACGCGATGGAATTTGCCGCCATCATGACGGACCACATCGTGCCGCCGTACCGCGCGCTGATCGAAAGCTACGACAAGGCGCAGGGCGTGCAAAAGAATGGCCGTGAAACGAAGCTGGAAATCCTCGAAGCGGCCAGCCAGGTCTGACCGCGGCTACGGCGCTTCGTAGCTGCTGCGTATCGCCGCCAGCACGCCGCGCTGTTCCAGGCGCGTGATGGCGGCGTTCAGGCGCGCCAGGTCGTCGGCGCTGGTCGTGCGCGCATTGAGCATCAGGTGCACGGGGGCGCGCAGGATGAGGAAGGGCAGGGTGTTCAAGGCAACGCCCTGCAGGCGCGCTTCGTGGCGCACGGCCAGCACGTCGCCAAGCAGCAGGTCGGCGCGGCCCGCATCGAGCATGCGCACGCCTTGCTGGAAGCCGCCGAACGCATTCAGGCGGCCGGCCTTTTCCAGCGCCGGCCGGGCCGCCGCGTACTGCGCGCCATACCAGCCCACCTTGGGCGCCAGCAAGGTCGAGTTGCCGCGCATGAGCTGCGCGAAACTGGCGATCTGGCGGTGGCTGGCGGGCGCGCCGGATTTGCTGAAGATACCCACGGCTTCGTCGCGATACGAGAGGGAAAAGCGCGCATAGGAATGGCGTTCCGGCGTCTCGGACGCGGCCAGCATCAGGTCCAGCCCCCCTTTCTGGAACAGCAGCTGGCGCCGCGCGGTGGGCAGTTCCGGCAAGGTAACCAGGGTGCACCGGGCTTCCTTGAAAATGGCTTGCAGCAATTCCAGATCCAGGCCCGTAAAGCGGCCCCGGGCATCGCGGTAGATATATGGCGGCCACTGTTCCAGCGCCATCGTCATGCGGCAAGCCACGGCGGGCAGGGCAGTTATGCCGAGCATTGCCGCAAACAGGAGATGGCGCATGCGCATGTGGAGGTTTCCCGGAGTTTCAACTTGATATTCAATTTGCCAGAATGGCCGCGGAAGTCAAGGGCTGAGGCTGCGGAAGGCGGGCCTGGTTCGCATTTCCTCGATGTTTGCGCGGTTTTTGCCGCTTTCCCCCATGGAAATCGCCTCCGGCCCGGAGAACACCGTGCAGTGTAATCGGCTATAGTGGCGCGGTGCCACCACTGCCCCGCAAAGGAAGACCGCTTGACTGCCCCGCTCGAGATCGCCGCCAATGTACTGATGACTGCCTCCATCATCCTGGCCGGACGCAATAATATTCATTCCTGGTGGATCGGCATGGTCGGCTGCGTGCTGTTTGCCGTGCTGTTTTTCCAGGTCAACCTGTACGCCGACGTGATGCTGCAACTGTTTTTCATCGTCACCTGCGTCATCGGCTGGCTGCAATGGCGGCGTGGCGCCGGCGGCAAGCCGTTGCCGATCACGCGCACGGGCTGGCGCAGCCTGGCGTGGGTGGTGCCGGCCGGCATCGCCTCCGTGGTGATCTACGGCATGCTGCTGCACCGCTTTACGAATGCCTACGCGCCGTTCATCGATTCAGCAGTGTTGGTATTTAGCATCATCGCGCAATTCCTGCTGATGAGCCGGCGCATCGAAACCTGGGCTTTCTGGCTGCTGGTCAACACCGTGGCCGTGCCGCTGTACTACAGCCGCGGCCTGCACCTGACGGCCGTGCTGTATGCGGCTTACTGGGTCAATGCCGTGATTTCCTGGTACTGGTGGGGTGTGCAGGCGCGCCGCGCGGCGCAGGCGCCAGTGGCGCATGCCGATGCCTGAATGTTGTCAAACGACAAGTCCTTAGATTCAAATCGTATATACAATCAATTTTTAATTCGTTCACGCGATAAAGACACCGGGATATAGTGGCCTTTCCCCGCTTACCGGTGTCTTTTATGTTGCGTTCTACCCCTTCTGCCAGTTTTTACGCTACTTGTCATCAGCTGACCATGCAATGCATGGCGCAGTGGATGCCGATGCGTGCCCGTCCACGCATCCCCTAAGTCACTCCATCCATTTCGTTGTCGTTTGCCCGCTGGCCCACCCGGTCCGCGTGCCCCTGCTCGGCCTTTTTTATCGGAAAAAGGCTGCAATCCCAATAAGAGGAAACCATGTTCAAACCACTCGCCATCAGTCTTGCCATCGCCGCCGCCTTTCCCGCTGTCACCACCCTTGCCCATGCCGAGGACGACATGCTGCGCGTGAATGTCACCGGATCGAATATCCGCGTCAGCGAAAAGGAGGGCGCCAGCGCCGTGCAGGTCATCACGGCCAAGGAATTGAAAGCCGGCGGCAAGACCAGCGTGTCGGACGTGCTGCGCGCCATCTCCGCCAACAGCGGCAACAGCTACAACGAACAATATACGGGCAGTTTCTCGGCCGGCACCTCGGGCCTGTCGCTGCGCGGCATCGGCCAGCAAAACACCCTGATCCTGGTGAATGGCCGCCGCGTGGCCAGCTACGCCACGGCGCAGGACTTGCAGCAGACCTTCGTCGACCTGAACAGCCTGCCGATGGCGGCCGTGCAGCGCATCGAGGTGCTCAAGGATGGCGCCTCGTCCGTGTACGGCTCCGACGCCGTGGCCGGCGTGGTCAACATCATCCTGTACAAGGAATTCACGGGCACGGACATCACGGCGCAATGGGGCGGCTCGACGCAAGGCACGGGCCAGCATGAAAAGAGCGCGGCGCTGCAAACGGGTTTCGGCAAGCTCGAGGAAGATGGCTACAGCGTGGTCTTTTCGGTCGACGCGCAGCAGCGCGACAAGCTGCAGCAAAGCGACGTGGCATGGCTGCGCGATGCCGATTACCGCCAGCAGCAGCGCGGCAGTCTGGGCTGGGCGGTCACGAATTACGCGGGCAACGATCCCACGCAGACCCTGGGCGGCGTGCGCGGCCCGCTGCAACTGGTGCCGTACAACGCTATCAATCCCGATCGCAGCGGCCAGGTGCTGGCCTACAATCCGGCGCCGTATAAAACGCTGATCCCGGGCATTCAGCGCGTCCACTCGTCGCTGCGCGGCACCCTCAAGTTGAACGCGGACACGGAAGCCTATGTCGACTTGCTGCACAGCTATTCGCGCGCCGACCAGACTTTCAGCGCGCCGTTGAGCGTGAATAACGCCACGCGCGTGTGGAACAACAGTACCAAGCTGCTCGATACCATCCCCGTGGTGCTGCCCGTGGGCCATCCGAACAATCCTGGCACGACGCCCTTGCCCTTCACGGCCACCCTGTTCGACCTGGGGCCGCGCCTGAAGCAGGACCGCGTCACCTTCTACCGCGCGCTGGCCGGCGCCAAGGGCACCTGGGCGGGCTGGGACTGGGATACGGCCGTGGCCCATTCCAGCAGCAAGCTGGAGGAAACGGTGCAGAACTTCGTCAACCGCTACGAATTCCAGAAAGTGCTGGCCGAAGGCAGCTACAATTTCTTTGATCAATCGCAAAACAGCGAAGCGGTGCGCAACCGCCTGCGCCTGTCGACCCTGCGCCCGGCCGAATCGACGCTCGACACGCTCGATTTCTCGGCGGCCAAGGATATCTGGGACTTGCCCGCGGGCCCGCTGGGCTTTGCCGCCGGCGCTCAATGGCGCCGCGAAAAGATGGATTCGCAAACTTCGACGGCCGTGCTGTCGGGCACGGAACTGCGCCCCGCGCTCAATATCATCAACGGCTCGCGCAATGTGTCGGCCCTGTTCGCCGAATTCAACGTGCCCGTCGTGAAGGATCTGTCCGTCAACGTGGCCGGCCGCGCCGACCATTACAGCGACTTCGGCAATGCATTTTCGCCGAAAGCCAGCGCGCGCTACCAGGCGGCGCCATGGTTGTTGCTGCGCGGCACCGTTTCACGCGCCTTCCGCGCGCCGTCGCTGCCGGAAATCACCGACAGCACGGCCGTCAGCTATACCAGCGTGATCGATGCCCGCGATCCCCTGACGCCGACGCAGGCGCGCGGCGTGACGGTGATGACGATCGCCAATCCGAACCTGCGCCCCGAGCGCTCGAAAAACCTGAACCTGGGCGTGGTGGTGTCGCCCACCAGCAGCTCGAGCATCGGCCTCGACTACTACCGCATCAAGCAGGATGGCGTGATCGGCACGGCCAGCGCCACCACCATCCTCGAGAACGAAAATACTGCGCCGCAACAGATCACGCGCGGTGCCGATGGACGCATCACGACCCTGTACCGCCAGTTCCGCAACCAGGGCCAGCGCGAAGTGTCGGGCATCGATATCGACCTGCGCCAGCGCTTCGTCGGCAAGGACTGGGGCAAGCTGACCCTGGCAGGCCAGCTGAGCCGCGTGCTGCGCTTTGCCGAGCCGCTGTCCGATGGCGCGCCGCTCACCAATGGCGCCGGCACCAATCACTTCGGTTCCATTCCGAAGTGGCGCGGCGTCACGTCGGCCACCTGGGAACAGGGGAAATGGTCGTCGACCCTGACCTGGAACTATGTGGGCAGCTATGCGCAGGAGACGCACCTCGATGAATCGGTGGCCGCCTTCAGCACCTTTGACGCGACCAGCAGCTGGCAGTTGACGCCACAGGCGAACGTCACCTTCATCGTGCAAAACCTGGCCAACAAGCGCGCGCCCTGGGACTATGCCTCCACCGGCTTTGACTTTACCCAGGCCGACCCGCGCGGACGCGTTGCGGCACTCAAGCTGAACTACAAGTTCTAGCCGCCCGCCGCCTGCCGCTGGCCCGTCTGCTCCTGCAGGCGCTGGCGGTAGGCGCTGGGGGGAACGCCCATGCGTTCGCGAAAGGCGGTGGCGAAGTTGCCCGCGTTGTGAAAGCCGATCAGCAGGGCGATATCCTGCACGTCGATGTCCGTCTGCTGCAGCAATTCCACGCCGCGGGCAATGCGTGCTTCGCGGATGAAGGCGAAGACCGTCATGCCCGTCTGCTCGCGGAACATCAGGGTCAGCTTTTCGCGGTAAGTGCCGACGCTGCGGGCGATTTCGGACAGGTTCGGCAGGCTGCCCAGGTTGTCGAGAATAAGTTGCTTGACGGCATTAACGAAGACCAGGTCGGGATGCTGCAGCTTGTCGCTGATCGGTGCCGTCGCCGGCAGGGTACTGTTGCTTTTACGCATCAAACCCAGGTGGATATGGATGCGCGCGGCCAGTTCTTCCGGCGTGAACGGCTTCGAAATATAGTCCACGCCCCCCACCTGCAAGCCCATGATGCGTTCCTTGGCGGCATCGGCGCCGCTGAGGAAGATCACGGGTATCTGTTCCGTTTCGGGATTGGCCTTGAGCAAACGGCACGCCGTGTAGCCATCCATCTCGGGCATGCGCACATCGAGCAGGATCAGGTCGGGATGCGTGGCCAGTGCCAGCTGGTAGCCCTGGTAGCCGTTGAACGCGATGCTGAAACGGTAGGGTTGCTCGCTGAGCAGCTCCATCAGCATGCGCTGCTCGAACGCGGAATCGTCCACGATCAAGATGTTCTTTTTGATGGTTTCGCTGGTCAATGGCATGGCATGGATGACTTAACCAAATAGCAAGTTGTGGCTTATTATGCCTCGCTTTTTCTTTTTTTTCTGCTTTTCTCGTGTTTCAAAAGATGTTTCTCCGCCAGAAGAAGCGCGGATTTCCCAGATCGCCAATAATTCATTCGTGCATTGATTTTAAGCAATGTCGATTGCCAAAAAATCTGTTTTGCCAATGCAGCAAAAAGTGCCGGAGTCCCCGGGTTCCCGACTCCCGGCACCTGTATTTTGTCGTCCTGGTTTGCGTGCCCAAGAAAACGCCGGCAATACCGTGACTATCCTCGATGCCCCTCAAATTGGCGGGCTCATTAATGATGTTCCATCATCAGGAGGTATCATGTTGCGAGTTATTTTCCCCCGTCTTATCGTCGCCGCCAGCGTGGCTATTGCCGCCACGGCGCTCCTGCCGCGCGGCGCCGACGCAGCCGTGTATCTGAATGGCAGCGCCAATACCACCTTCGACGTCACCCTGAAAATCATCGCCAATTGCACCATCGCGGCGGCCAATCTCGACTTTGGCCAAAGTCAGGGTGTACTGGCTACTGCCGTGAACGTCAATACGACCGTGAATGTCACCTGCACCAATACCACGCTGTATAACGTGGGCCTGACGGCGGGAACGGGCACCGGCTCGACCGGCACGACGCGCTACCTGAGCGGCACGGGCGGCAACCTGGGGACGGTGCAATTCAATCTGTACCAGACGGCCGGCAGCACCTTGTGGGGCGATACCCAGGGCACGAATACCGTCGGCGGCACGGGCAACGGCTCCTCGCAGCCGATCACGGTGTACGGCAATATTCCGCCGCAGGCGACACCGGCGCCCGACACCTACAAGTCGACCATCACGGCCACCGTCTACTTTTAAGCCAGGCGCCGCGTGAAGGCCCGTGTTGTTTTCCTGATGAAAGGCGTGCTGGCGCTGCTGGCCTGCTGCGCCGCGAGCGTGCACGGCGCCAGTCTGCAGATTTCGCCGGTGACGCTCAATTTGCGCGCGGCGCAGAATGCGGCCGGCCTCACCCTGCAAAACCTCGGTGACCAGCCCATCTACGGGCAAGTGCGGGTATTCGCCTGGGATCAGCGCGATGGCGAGGAAACGCTGGCGCCGACGCAGGAGCTGGTGGCCAGTCCGCCGATCGTCGAAATCGCCGCCAACAGCCGGCAGACCATCCGTCTCGTGCGTGCCCAGGCTGGCCCTGTCGCGCAGGAAAAGACGTATCGCGTGCTCATCGATGAAGTCAGCCGCGAAGATGAGGCGGGCCGCAGCGGCGTCGATATCCGCCTGCGCTATTCGGTGCCCGTGTTCGTGCTGCCGACCGGGGCGCCGGGCAAGGAAGTGCTCGACTGGCAAGTTTTCCGCGAACAGGGCGAGTGGATGTTGCGCGTCAAGAACAGCGGCAATTTCCATGCACAGATCGGTGCGATGACGTTGACGAACCCGACGGGCAAGGAGTTTGTCATCAGCAAGGGGCTGTTTGGTTATGTCCTGGCGGCACGCATGCGCGTCTGGCGCCTGCCCGTTGCCAGGGAGGCCGAACTGGATGGGCCGCTGAGTATTGCGGTAAATGTGAATGCCAAGGCACTCATTGCCAAGACTTCGACACCTTGAACATGGCTGCCATGACGGGCCGGCCTGCTGCGCGCCCCGGGCATGGGCGCAAGCGGCCACACCATGAAACGTGTACTGGCAGCGTGGCTGTTGCTGGCCATGGCGCCGCTGGCCAGGGCCGATGGCGCGGCGGGCCTGACGGGCGCCGATCCGGGACCCGCCAGCTTGCCCAGCGATCCGGCGGCGCCGAATGAATTGTATCTGGAGGTTACTGTGAATGCTGAATCAACCGGGCTGATCTTGCGCTTTACCCAAGTGGGCAAAGGCTTGCGCAGCAGTGTGGCGAACTTGCAGCAGCTGGGGCTGGACCCCGCGCGCCTGGTCGCCCCCGGTCAGACCGAGGTGGCGCTCGAGGCGATTCCCGGACTCAGCTATGAATATGATGCGGCGCGCCAGAGCGTGTCGCTGCGGGTGGCGGACGATTTGCGCTCGCCTTACCGCATCAGCGCGCGCACGGCGGCGCAGACGCCGCCATCGACGGTCACGCCCGGCGCCGTCCTCAATTACGAAGCCTATGCGGAACTGGGCCGGACGCGGCGCGCCGCCATCTACAACGACTTGCGCTACTTCAATGACAGCGGCGTCTTCAGCAATACCGGCACCGTGAACCTGGGGGCGGACCAGCGCAAGTACATGCGCTTTGACACCTTCTGGAGCCACGCCGACCCCGACACCCTGCAAACGTGGCAGGTGGGCGACCTGATTTCCTCATCGCTGAGCTGGAGCCGCGCCATGCGCGTCGGCGGCGTGCAGTGGCGCAAGAATTTCCAGCTGCGCCCCGACCTGCTGACCTTTCCCGTCGCCTCCGTCGATGGCACGGCGCTCGTGCCTTCGTCGCTGAGCCTGTATGTCAATGGCGTGCAGCAATATTCTGCCAGCGTGCCCAGCGGTCCATTTGTCCTGAATCAAGTGGCCGGCATCAATGGCGCCGGGCAAGCCACGATCATCACCCACGATGCGCTGGGGCGCAGCGTGACGACCGTGCTGCCCCTGTATGTCGATACGCGCATGCTGGCCAGCGGCTTGAGCGATTACTCGGTCGAGGCGGGCGCCGTGCGGCGCGACTATGGCCGCCGCCTGTTCGGCTATGAACGGCAACTGGTTGCCAGCGCTTCCGGCCGCCACGGCGTCAGCGACAGCTTCACCCTCGAAGGCCATGCGGAACTGGCCGCCGGCCTGTATCAGGCGGGGGCGGGCGCGCTGGTGCGGCTGGGCCAGGCTGGCGTGCTGAGCGGTTCGCTGTCGGCCAGCGCCGGCCGCAGCCGTGGTGCGCAGCTGGGTGCCGGCTATCAGTACATGGGGCCGCGCTTCAGCGTCGATGTGCAAAGCGTGCGCGCCAGCGCCGGCTTTGGCGACCTGGCCTCGCGCGACGGCAGTCCCGTGGTGCGCGCGGCCGACCGCCTCACCGTCAGTTTGCCATTGCCTGCAGGAAGTAGCATCAGCAGCAGCTATATCAGCTACCGCACGCCTGGCGCGCCGCCATCGAAACTGGCCACCGTGGGCTATTCGGCCACCCTGTTTCACGGCCTGTTCTTCAACGCCAGCCTGTTCCAGGACTTGCGGCAACGCGAGAAGCGGGGCTTTTACTTTGGCTTGAGCATGGCCTTCGACAACAATCTGGCCCTCAGCGTGAACAGCAGCCGGCAAAACGGCGAGAGCGGCCGCAGCGTCAGCGCGCAGCGCGCGGCGGACTTTGGCGGCGGCTTCGGCTGGAGCGTGCAGGCTGGCACGGCGGGCAGCAATGCCTACCGGCAGGCGCAAGTGGAATACCTGGGCAACGACGGCCGCGTGAGCGCGCGCACGCAAAGCAGCAGCATGGGCAGTGCCTCCTCGCTGGGTGCGGCCGGTGCGCTGCTGCTGATGGATAGCCATGTCGAGGCGGCGCGCCAGGTGGGCAACGGTTTTGCGCTGGTTTCCACGGGCGGCGTGAGTAATATTCCTGTGCTGCATGAAAACCGCCAGATCGGCGTGACGGGCAGGGGCGGTTATCTGCTGGTGCCGAATTTGAATCCCTATGGCAATAACCAGATCAGCATCGCCACGGATGAGCTCGATGTTGATGCGCGGGTGCCTGTGAGCAATATCAATATCGTGCCGCAATACCTGGCGGGCGTGCTGGCGGCCTTTCCCATCGAGCGCTACAGCGCGGCCACCGTCATCGTCCAGGATGCGCAGGGCAAAGCGCTGTCCACGGGCTTGCCCGTGTTGCACGTGCAAAGCGGCAAGCAGACGGTGGTGGGATTCGACGGCATCGTTTTCGTCGACGACCTGCTTGAGCAAAATCAATTGCATATTGGCGAGGGCGACAGCGCATGCACCGTGCGCTTTGCCTATGTGCGTCCGGCGTCGGGCGGCTTGCCCGTGATCGGGCCGCTGCACTGCGTTAGCGCTGCTGCCGGCGCCGGGGCAGGCCGCTGATGCGCCGCCTGCTGTTATCGCTGACTCTGCTGCTGGGCTGCGCCTGGGGCAGCGTGGCGCAGGCGGCCGATACCTGCACGGTCAGCGTGACAAATATCGATTTCGGCGCCGTCAGCCCGATTTCCGGCACCGATTACGTGGCGCAGGCCACGGGGACCTTCAGCTGCCTGTTTTCGTCGCTGAACCTGGGGCAGTTGCTCACGCCCAACGCGCAAGTGTGCATCTCACTGGGGCTGGGCACGAATTCCACCTCGGCCCTGCCGCGCAAGCTGGGCAACGGCAGCAACCGCATGGAGTACAACGTGTACGTGGACAATTCGTATGCGACGGCGAAGATCTGGGGCGGCGCCGGCGTGGCGGGCGCGCCGTCGACCTTCGGCATGATTCTGTCGGCCGGCTTGCTGGCCCCGCCCGGCACGTATTCCACCACCTTTACCGTGTACGCCAAGATCCCTGCCGGCACCGCCCTGGCCGCCGTGCCCACGGTGGGCAACGCGAATACCGTGTATACGTCGAGCTTTGCCGGCGTGGGCACGTACACCTACACGACCTATGGCCTCATCAACCTGCAGGGTTGCTCGGCCAGCAGCGGCAGCTTCGGTTTCACGGTGAATGCCACGGCCATCAACGATTGCACCATCACGGCCACGCCGATGGCGTTTGCGAACGCCTCCATCCTGACGGGCAACCTGCGCAGCACCAGCACCTTGTCGGTGCGCTGCGTCAATAACAATGCTTACCAGATTGCCCTGAACGGCGGCAGCGTGGCGGCCAATGTGGCCAACCGGCAAATGAAGAACACGGTGACCACGGACAAGGTCAGTTATTTGCTGTCCGCCACCCTCGATGGCGCGCCATGGGGCGATGGCACGGCAGGCACCAGCATGGTGACGGGGACGGGAACGGGCGCCAGCGTGCCGTTGACCATTTATGGCCGCGTGCCGGCGCAGGTGTCGCCGCGCCCTGGCGATTACAAGGACACGGTGACGGCAACGATTTATTTTTAGAACGTGACGGTGACGAGGCCGGCGCCCGATGGCGTTGCCTGCTGGTGCAGAAAATAGGGCGTGTTGTGCTGGCAGCGCACCTGGGCGCTGCCGGGCTGCGAGACGATGGTGCACGCATCGTGGACGACGAAGGTGGCCTGGAAGGATGCGGAAGAGACGGTACCGGCGGTGGTGGTCTGGCAAACGGCAAGGGCAAACAGGGCTGGCAGTACGGCAAGCTTCAAAGGAGTCATCTTGGATGCATCTGGCGAAAAACGGGCGTGGTCAGCGACGCCGCATGGCAAGGCTGACACCATTTTTCGTACCGGGTTGAGGGGAACAGAACGAGCCATGATTGTACTGGAACAAGAAAAGTGTGAGTTTGTGCGTATTTTCAGGCCGCCATCATGGGGGGAGCGTAGCTTTCAAGATGATAGTAACTAAGTTTCCGTATTGCAACTGAAATACTTTTTCGATTGTTGTGTTGAATCAACGTGAGGAGATGGTCATGAAACATACCAACTTTAATAATTTGCCCTGCCCGATCGCACGCAGCCTGGGCAAGGTGGGCGAATGGTGGAGCATCCTCATCCTGCGCGAAGCGTTTTACGGCAAGACGCGTTTCGACGAATTTGAAAAAAGCCTCAAGATTGCGCCCACCATCCTGACGCGCCGCCTGGCCGACCTGGTGGAAGGGGGCTTGATGACGCGCCGCCTGTATTGCGCCAAGCCGCCCCGCTACGACTATGTGCTGACCAAGTCCGGGCGCGCCTTCAAGCCCGTCTTGCTGGCGTTTATTGCCTGGGGTAATGAGAACTTCGCGCCCGAAGGCGCCAGCCTCGTCATCGCCAGCCGCGACACGGGCCTGGCCGCCGACCCGGTACTGGTCGACGCCACGACGGGCTTGCCCATCAATGACGAGTACTACGCATTCGCGCCAGGGCCTGCCGCCAGCGACAGCATGCGCAGCATCATCCTCGATGCGGAAAAAAGCAGCGGCATCGCGCCCAAGCCGAAGGCGCCGGCCGCCAACCGCGGCTGGGTGGCGGAAGGCCACCTGGCCTGAACGCGCGCCGGCAGGCGAGCAGCAAGTTTGGCGTACAGCAAAGCGGACACGGCGGCATGGCGTTACTGTCGCACTATGCAACTCAAGTGCGGCGTACGCCCGGCCCGGCTGTACGGGCAGGGCAGGGCGCCATCCGTGATCCGATGTCCGTTGAGGGAGTACTGCGATGAGCACACTGCAACAACACGTACGCCGCGCCGCCAGCGTGCTGGCGCTGGCCGCCCTGCTGGGCGCCTGTTCCCACGGTCCGCATCACCCGGGCGGCCATGACGTCACCTTGACGGGCGCGCAGGAAGTGCCGGCCAATACCAGCACGGCCAGCGGCAGCAGCAATATCCGCGTCGCCCACGACCGCAGCGTCAGCGGCGGCGTGCGCTACACGGGCATGGTGGCTACCGTCGCGCACATCCATGAAGCGCCCGTCGGCGCCAACGGCCCCGTCATCGTGCCGCTGGTGAAAACCGCCGAAGGCATGTTTGCCGTGCCGGCCGGCACCATGCTCACGCCGCCCCAGTATGCGAGTTACCAGGCCGGCAACCTGTATGTGAACGTGCACAGCGCCGCCTACCCGGCCGGCGAGATCCGCGCCCAGCTCAAGCCATAGCGGGCCGCCTGCGTTTTTCCGAAAACCTCCTTGGGCCGCGCGAGCGGCCTTTTTTTGCGCCAGGCGGCCAGCCGGTGCAGCGCGCTACAATGGCGCTCCATGCTGACCATCCTCGCCATCACCTTTCCCTTCTTCGCGCTGGTGCTGTGCGGTTACCTGGCCGTGCGGCGCAAGCTGCTGCCGCTGGCCGCCATCGGCGGCTTGAACAGTTTTGTCCTGTACTTCGCGCTGCCCTGCATGCTGTACCGCTTCGGCGCCGCCACGCCCATCGCGCAGCTGCTCGACGCCAGCGTGTTCGGCGTCTACCTGCTGTGCGCCCTGAGCATGGTGGGCGTCACCATGGCCATGACCCTGAGCCACCGCATCGACTGGAACAACGCCGCCTTCGGTGCGCTGGTGGCGGCCTTCCCGAATACGGGCTTCATGGGCGTGCCCCTGCTATTGACCTTGCTCGGTCCCCGTTCCTCGGGCCCCGTCATCGTCACCATCGTCGTCGACATGCTCATTACCAGCTCGCTGTGCATCGCCCTGTCGCGCATCGGCAGCGGCGGCGCGCACGGCAGCCGTGCCGCCGTCATGAATGCCCTGAAAGGCATGGCGGGCAACCCGATGCCGTGGGCGATTGTGCTGGGTGCCTTGTCGTCGTGGCTGGAACTGGCCTTGCCCAAGCCTTTGATGCAGACGGTGGGCCTGCTGGCCGACGCTGCCTCGCCCGTCGCCCTGTTTACCATCGGCGCCGTGCTGGCCCGTTCGCAAATGAGCACGAGCGACCCGGCGCCACTGGGAGAGTATGTGCCCGTGGCGCTGAAAAAACTGCTGCTGCATCCGCTGCTGGTGTGGGGCATCGGCCACGCGGCCATCGCGCTGGGCGCGCCGCTCGATCCGTTTGCGCTGACCTGCATGGTGCTGGTGGCTTGCCTGCCCAGCGCCAGCAACGTCTCGCTGCTGTCGGAACGCTTCGGCGCGAACACGGCGCGCATTGCCCGCATCATCCTCGTCTCGACGGCGCTGTCGTTCCTGACGTTTTCGGCGGCTGTCAGCTGGCTGACGTGAGGGGACACTCAACGTCCCGGGCCGCGCCCCGCGCCTTGCGCATCATCGTGAGCACAGCGCAGCGCGCATTGCCCGCATTATTTTGGTCTCGACGGCACTGTCGTTCCTGACGTTTTCGGCGGCTGTCAGCTGGCTGGCTTGACGTTGGCGGCGATCAGCGCGCCCAGGGCCTGCGCCGCGCCGGCTTGCGTGTCCAGCGCCAGGCCATGCGCCATGCTGGCCTGGTCCTGCATGCTGCGGTTCTGCCCCAGCTTCCATTTGCCCGTGAGGCGCGTGAGGGGAATCTCGATGCCGACGATGGCTTTCAAGAGTTTCTCGATGTAGCCGGCCGGCGCATCGCTCACCTTCCACGGAGCGGCTTGATTGGCCTCATGGCGCGCCGTCAGGCGCTTCACCAATCCCAGCAGCCACGCCGCGTCGTCGATGGCGCGCAGGGGGCCGTGCGCGTGCACGACCGCATAGTTGAAGGTGGGCACTTCCTTGCCGCTGCGCTGCTTTTCCGCATACCAGGCGGGCGTGATGTAGGCGTGCGGCCCCTGGAAAAGCACCATGCATTCATCCTCACTGCCGGCCGCGCGCCACAGCGGGTTGGCGCGCGCTACGTGGGCGCGCAGGATGCCGAATGGCGCATCAAGCGTGGGCGTGGCGATCTCGAACGGCAGATGGTCGGCGCACAAGCCATCGGCGCCGTGGCGCACCAGCGCGCCCAGCGGATGCGCGGCTATCAGGCCATGCAGTAAGTCGAGGCGCTCTTCGCGGAAGGTGGCGGGCGTGTACATTTAATGGGCTCCTTCCACGACGACGTCGGCCGTCAGCGAATTGGCGATGTAGCAGCGCTCGTGCGCGTCGTGGTGCAGGGCGGCCAGCGCCTCGGGCGAGGGCGGCGTTCCCGCGAAGGCGATGCGCGGACGCAGCACGATGCGCGTCATGGCCAGGCGGCCGGCGGCATTCTTGCCCAGCTCGCCGACGGCCTCGTCGCGGTAGTCGTCGATGACGTAGCCGCGCTGCGCTGCCAGCGACAGCAAGAACAGCATGTGGCAACTCGATGTGGCGGCCACCAGCGCCTCTTCCGGATCGACATTTGCCGCCACCGACATGGGCAGCGGCACGGACAGGGGAGAGGACGAGGCGGGTACCGTCAGGCCGCCGTCGAACTGCCATTCATGGCCGCGGCTGTAGCGCTGGCCGGCGAAATCCTGGCCGTCGCGCTGCCAGGCCACGGTGGCGAAAAACTGATGCATGGGTGCTCCGCAAGAGTAGAAGGGGATGCGTCATCTTAGCGCCAGTCTTGGCTATTTAAAACAGCCAATAAGTGCTATCTTGAAGCTACCAATTCAAGAATGCCACCATGCCAGCTTCCCACCTGCACCAGGTCATCGCCGCCTTGCCGCTGCGGCGCGGCGCCAGCGAGCCGCTGTTTCGCCAGCTGTACGCGGCCATCAAGGCCGCCATTCTCGATGGCCGCATGAGTCCCGGCATGCAGCTGCCGCCCACGCGCGACTTTTGCCGCCTGCTGGCCGTGTCGCGCCAGACGGTGCTCAATGCGTATGCGCAGCTGGCGGCCGAAGGCTATCTCGATGGCGCCGTGGGGCGCGGCACTTTTGTCAGCGTTGACGTACCGCTGTCGGCACCTGCTCCGGCAGCGGCGCCCGGCCTGCTGCGGCCCCTGTCGGCGCGCGGGCAGGGCGTGGTGGCGGCCATGCGCCAGGTGGCGTTTCACCGGGGGCCGCTGCGCGCCTTTCGCGTCGGCATGCCGCGCATCGACCATTTTCCGTTCGACGTGTGGAACCGCCTGGAAGCGCGGCGCTGGCGCCGGCCCGACCACCATTTCGGCTACAGCGACCCGGCCGGCTATCTGCCGCTGCGCGAACTGCTGTGCGTGTACCTGAAGGCGTCGCGCGGCGTCCAGTGCACGCCGCAGCAGATCGTCATCACCTCCGGTTCGCAGCAGGCGCTGTTCCTGCTGTCGACCATCCTGCTGGCGCCGGGCGACTCTGCCTGGATGGAGTCGCCCGGCTACCGGGGCGCTAGCGGCCCGCTGCGCGCGGCCGGCGCGCGCGTCTTTCCCGTCCCCGTCGATGCGCAGGGGCTGGACGTGGCGTATGGCGTGGCGCATTGCCCGCAGGCGAAGCTGGCCTACGTGACGCCATCGCACCAGATGCCGCTGGGAGTGAACATGAGCTTGCCCCGCCGCCTGGCCCTGCTGGCCTGGGCCGCGCAAAACAAAGCCTGGCTGGTGGAAGACGATTACGACAGCGAATACCGCTACACGGGCGCGCCGCTGGCCTCGCTGCAAAGCCTGGACCGGGCCGGTTGCGTGGTGTACGTGGGCACCTTGTCGAAAGTGCTGTTCCCGGGCCTGCGCCTCGGTTACATGGTGGCGCCGCCCGCGCTGGCAGAGGCGCTGGTGCAGGCCAAGGCCGTGATGGATCGCCACACGGCCATCGTGCCGCAGATGGCGCTGGCCGACTTCATCGCCGAAGGCCACTTTGGCCGGCATATCCGCCGCACGCGCGACAGCAATGCGGAACGGCGCGACCTGCTGGTGCGTGGCCTGGCGCGCGAACTCGACGATCAGCTCGCCTGCGGCCCGGCCGACAGCGGCCTGGAACTGTGCGCGTATTTCCGCGGCAGCCATGACGAGGAAGCGGTGTCGCGCGCGGGCCTGGCGCGGGGCATCGAATTGCGTCCGCTGGGCCACTATGCCGACCCTGACGCCGGCGCCGCCTGCGCCACGCCGCCGGGGCTGCTGCTGGGCTTTGCGGCGATTCCCCCGGCCGAGATGGAGTACGGTCTGCTGGAACTGGGGCGCCTCCTGCGCGGCCGATAAACTATACTGGCACTTGCCTGCACCTGAAGAAAACGACCATGACCATCATCCGCTGCTCCTGGGCCAATCCGGCCAATCCCCGTTATCTCGACTACCACGATACGGAGTGGGGCGTGCCCTGCCACGACGAGCGCCGGCTGTTCGAGATGCTGAACCTGGAAGGCGCGCAGGCGGGCCTGAGCTGGGAAACCATCCTCAACAAGCGCGACACCTACCGCGCCGCCTTCGATAACTGGGACGCGGAAAAGATCGCCGCGTATGGCCCGGACAAGGTGGCGCAGCTGCTGGCGGACCCCGGCATCGTGCGCAACCGCCTGAAGGTGGCGGCGGCCATCACGAATGCGCAAGCCTATCTGCGTCTGCGCGCGCAAGGGCAGACCCTGGACGGCTTCCTGTGGGCGTATGTCGATGGCCAGCCCATCGTCAACAGCTGGCAGACCGGCGAGCGTCCCGCCAAGACGGCCTTGTCCGACAAACTGTCGAAAGATTTACTCAAGCGGGGCTTCAAGTTCGTCGGCTCGACCATCATCTACGCCTACATGCAGGGCATCGGCATGGTCGACGACCATGCGCCCGCCTGCTTTTGCCGCGCGGGGCATTGATGCGCCGCGCGCTGGTCCTGCTCGACACGGATTTTGACGGTGCCCGCCTGCGTGCCGCCTGCGCGGCGCATGGCGGCCGCCGCCTGCATTACATCGCGCTGGCGCCGCGTCCCGTCGACGCCAACCACTTGCCCGAGCAGTGGCGCGCGCAGTGGCCGCCCTGCGTGCCGGGCCTGCACCGCATGGTCTCGCACGATGGCCTCGTCACGCTCGATGTGCTGATCGGCGAGCCCGATGCCTGCCTGGCGCAATTGTCGGCGCGTGTCGACGAAGTGCATCTGGCCTGGGTGCCGGCAGCCACGCCGGTGCTGGCGCGCCTGATGGTCGATGGCGCCCGCCTGCAAGCCGTGCACCTGGACGAGGCGCAGCGCATGGCGCTGCAAAAGTACGGTTTTGTCTTCGACGAGAGCCGCTTGCGCGCCATGTTTTATGCGCGGCGCGGAGAGCACGTGGCTGCCGTGGTGCCCGAGCGGCGCGCCATCGTCATCGGCGCGGGCGTGGCCGGTGCGGCCGCCTGCGAACGCCTGGCCGCGCGCGGCTGGAAGGTGACCTTGATCGAACGCCACGCGCAGCCGGCCAGCGAGGCGTCGGGCAACCTGGCCGGCATCTTCATGCCGCAGCTGTCGAAGGACGACAATATCGCCACGCGCCTGGTGCGCGCCGCCTACCTGTACTCGCTGCGCTACTGGCAAGACCTGGGCGGCATCGGCAGCGCCTTCGATGGCGCGCAATGCGGCGTGCTGCAGTTGGCGCGCGATGACGCGCATGCGCAGGTGCAGCGGCAGATCGCCGCCAGCGGCCTGTATCCGCGCGAATTCGCCCGCTGGCTGGAAGCGCCCGATGCGGCGGCCATGCTGGGCGCGCCGGCGCCCGATGGCGCCTGGTGGTTCGAACAGGGCGGCTGGGCACGCCCGTCCTCCGTCTGCGCCGCCATGCTCGACGCCTGCGGCGCCTTGCTCACGCGGCGCTTTTCCAGCAGCGCCCTGCGCCTGGAACGCGGCGATCAGGAATGGCTGGTGCGCGATGCGCAAGGCACCCTGATCGCGGCCGCGCCCACCGTCATCCTGGCGGCGGGCACGGGGGCCGTGGATGTCGAGCAGGCGGCCGGCCTGCCGCTGGACGCCGTGCGCGGGCAGGTGACGCACCTGGCCGAAGGCAGCTTGCCTTCGTTGCCGTTCGTCGTCTGCCGCGAAGCCTACATGACGCCGGCGCACCAGGGTGTCGTGTGCGTGGGCGCCAGCTACGATGCGGATGCGGACGCCACGTTGCGCCTATCGAGCCAGGAAGAAAATATCGCGAAGATCGCCGACATCCTTGGCGTGACCCCGTTCGAGGCACCGCTGGCCGGGCGCACGGGCTTTCGCTGCGTGGCGCCGGACCGTTTGCCGCTGGCGGGCGCCTTGCCCGACCCCGGCGTGCCCGATCGCTGCGAGCGCTTGCGCGATGTGCCGCGCTGGCCTGGCCTGTTCGGCTTGCTCGCTTATGCCTCGCGCGGCCTGATCTGGGCGCCGCTGGCGGCCGAGCTGCTGGCTTGCCAGCTGGAGGGCGAGCCGCTGCCGCTGGAGCGTCAGCTGGCGGAGGCGCTCGATCCTGCGCGTTTCCTGCTGCGCGAGCGCCGGCGCGCTGGTTGAACGTTGGCGCAGAGCAGGCGAGGGCTGGGGGCAGACCCCCAACACAGCTGACGCAAAGCCTGGCGCCAACGCGCGTGAGGGTCTGACCCCATATGCGGACGCTCCGCGCGTAGTCCCCATATACGTTTTTCAGCTTTCCAAACTCTTTTTAATTTGTTTTCCGAACAACATAAGTTCGCTACAGTGGACTCGTGCTGGTTTTTGACGACGGAATAAAGAGGTGGAAAGATGGCTGCTGCAGAACTGATTTTCGATCCCCGCGCCGCGCACGGCGAGGCGGCGTTTGACGAAGTGCTCAATCTCGCGCGCACCCAGGCGCAGGCGCAAGGCTTGCCGTATGCGGGCACCGTCAGCGCGCAGGATGCATGGCAGCTGGTGCAGGCCGGCAAAGCCGTGCTGGTCGACGTGCGCACGAATGAAGAACGCACGTTCGTCGGCTACGTGCCCGCCTCGCTGCACGTGGCGTGGGCCACCGGCACGGCCATGAACCGCAACCCCCGCTTTGTGCGCGAACTGGAAGCGAAGGTGGGCGGCAAGGACGCCGTCGTGGTGCTGCTGTGCCGCAGCGGCAAGCGCTCGGCCGCAGCCGCCGAAGCGGCGGCCAAGGCCGGTTTCACGCACGTCTTCAATATCGCACAAGGCTTCGAGGGCGACCTTGATGCACATCAGCAGCGCGGCCACAGCGGCGGCTGGCGCTGGCATGCGCTGCCCTGGCTGCAAGATTAAACCTCTTCCCGGAACCACCATGAACCAGCGAGCCATACCCCCCGCCTCCCTTGCCGCGCAGCCGCAATGGGAATTGCGCCAGATCGTCGATGAATTGCGCGCCGTGCGCGCGCAGTGGCGCGAGGGGCTGGCCAGCAGCCAGGAATGCGGCGCGCGCGAATTCCCGTCGCGCCAGCATCTGCACGACATCATCAAAGCCCTGTGCGCGGCCCTGTTCCCCATGCGCCTGGGCCCCCTCGACCTGCAGCAGGAGAGCGAGGATTTCTTTGTCGGCCACACGCTCGACACGACCCTGACGGGCTTGCACGAACAGGTGCGGCGCGAACTCAGTTACCACGCGCGCCAGCATGGCTTGCAGCAGACGGTGTCCATCGAACAGCAGGCGCTGGCCATCGTGCAGCGCTTCGCCCGCGCGCTGCCGCGCATCCGCGCCCAGCTCGACACGGACGTGGCGGCCGCCTTCCATGGCGACCCGGCCGCGCACAGCGTCGACGAAGTGCTGCTGTGCTATCCGGGCATCCTGGCCATCATCCATTACCGCCTGGCGCACACCTTGTACGCGCTGGGCGCGCCGCTGGTGGCGCGCATCATCGCCGAAGTGGCCCATTCGCAGACGGGCATCGACATCCACCCGGGCGCCATCATCGGCAGCAGTTTTTTCATCGACCATGGCACTGGCGTGGTGATCGGCGAGACGGCCATCATCGGCGAACGGGTACGCATCTATCAAGCCGTCACCCTGGGCGCCAAGCGCTTTCCCGCCGGCGCCGACGGCGTGCTGAAAAAGGGACTGGCGCGCCATCCGATCGTGCAGGACGACGTGGTCATCTACGCGGGCGCGACGATCCTGGGACGGGTGACCATCGGCCAGGGTTCCGTCATCGGCGGCAATGTCTGGCTGACCCGCAGCGTGGCGCCCGGCAGCCATGTCACGCAAGCGCATAACCAGCAGGAGGCGCCGGAGTTGCCGGCGCCATCCCACCCCGCTTTTTCCCACCACCCATGAGGACAGCATGTTGATCAAACAGTTTGGACTGGCCGTGCGCCAGTTGCGCGAAGGGCATGGCTGGTCGCAGGAACGCCTGGCTGAAGCGGCCGACTTGAACCGCTCGTTCATCGGCGAGATCGAACGGGGCGCCGCCACGCCGTCGCTGCTGACGGTGGAAAAGCTGGCCGGCGCGCTGGGTATCGGCCTGGCGGGTTTGATGGCGCGCTGCGAGCCGGAGCTGGTCGATTAAAACGCCGCGTTGATGGCGATAGCATGTTGAGGAAAAGAGAGGGGCGTCCGATACTTTATTCGTTTTTCAGATAAGCATATTCACTTTTCTCATCAGGAGTAGTCATGGCAGAAGCAACAGAGAGCCAGTTCGCGCTGGGCGATAACGCCGCGCGCCAGCTGGCCAATGCAAGCAAGAGCGTCCCCCAGCTGTCCACGATCACGCCGCGCTGGCTCGTGCACCTGCTGCAATGGCTGCCCGTGGAAGCGGGCATCTACCGCCTCAATCGCGTGAAAAATCCGAAGGATGTGCGCGTCGCCTGCTCGCAGCGCGACGAGTCGGAACTGCCGCAAACCTTCGTCGACTACGACGACCAGCCGCGCGAATATTTTCTCAATGCCGTCAGCACGGTGCTCGACGTACACACGCGCGTGTCGGACCTGTACAGCAGCCCGCACGACCAGATCAAGGAGCAGCTGCGCCTGACCATCGAAACGATCAAGGAGCGCCAGGAAAGTGAATTGATCAACAATCCCGACTACGGCCTGCTGGCCAGCGTGCACGACGACCAGCGCATCTTTACCCTGACGGGCGCGCCCACGCCGGACGACCTCGACGAACTGCTGACGAAAGTGTGGAAGGAGCCGGGCTTCTTCCTCGCGCACCCGCTGGCGATTGCTGCCTTTGGCCGCGAATGCACGCGCCGCGGCGTGCCGCCGCCGACCGTCAGCCTGTTCGGCTCCCAGTTCCTCACGTGGCGCGGCGTGCCGCTGGTGCCGTCCGACAAACTGCCCATCGAAGACGGCAAGACCAAGATCATTCTGCTGCGCGCGGGCGAGCAGCGCCAGGGCGTGATCGGCCTGTTCCAGCCTGGCCTGGCGGGCGAGCAAAGCCCGGGCCTGTCCGTGCGCTTCATGGGCATCAACCGCCACGCGATTTCGTCCTATCTGATTTCGCTGTATTGCTCGCTGGCCGTGCTGACCGACGATGCGCTGGCCGTACTGGAAGACGTGGAGATCGGTAAATACCATGACTACCCAGACACCTACAAGTGATGGCGCGGCGGGCGTGCCTGCCGTCCCGTTTTTACCCGACGAAGCGACCCTGAACCGCCTGGCGGGCGAGTTTTTCGCGCGCCTGCCTGGTCTCGATAAATCCTCCAGCCTTGGCGGTTCCGGCAGCGTGCTCGATGCGGCGCCCCGCTATGCGAACCGTCCGCCGCCGCAACCCGGTCCTGCGTTCGCCGCCATCGCCCCCGGCGTGGCGACGGCGCAGGTGCCGCCCGTGACGGCGCCTCTGGAAGCGCCCATCGCGCCGGCGCCCGCGTCCGTGCCGACGCCGCGCTTGTCGGCGATCAATGCGCCAGCTGCGCCGTCGCCGTATTATTTTATCGGCGGCGCGCATGGTTATCCCGCGTCGGGCAATGGCCTCGATGGCCTGGCGCGGCAGGGGCAAGGGCAGGCGGCGCCCGACGATGTGCGGGGCCTGTTTGGCACGCCGCAGCAGGCGCCCGCGCGTCAGCTGCCGGTCTCGCCAGCCGGTGGCCAGCCCGCGTTCTATTTCCAGACCGAGCTGCCCTCGGCGACGACGCCTGGCCAGCACCGGACACCGGCGCCGTTCGACGTGCACGCCGTGCGGCGCGATTTTCCCGTGCTGGCCGAACGCGTCAACGGCAAGCCGCTGGCCTGGTTCGACAATGCGGCCACCACGCACAAGCCGCAGTCGGTGATCGACCGCGTGTCGTATTTCTATGCGCACGAGAATTCGAACATCCACCGCGCGGCGCACGCATTGGCGGCGCGCGCCAGCGATGCGTATGAAGCGGCACGCGCCAAGGTGGCCAGTTTTCTGGGCGCCGCTTCGCCCAATGAAATCATTTTCGTGCGTGGCGCCACGGAAGGCATCAACCTGGTCGCCAATACCTTTGGCCGCAAATACATCGGCAGCGGCGACGAGATCATCGTCTCGCAGCTGGAACACCACGCCAATATCGTACCGTGGCAGCAGCTGGCGGCGGAAAAGGGCGCGACATTGCGCGTGATTCCCGTCGACGACAGCGGGCAGATCATCCTTGATGAATTCCGCAAGCTGCTCAACGGACGCACGAAACTGGTGTCCGTGACGCAGGTGTCGAACGCGCTGGGCACCGTCACGCCCGTGGCGCAGATCATCGCGCTCGCGCATGCGGCCGGCGTGCGCGTGCTGGTCGACGGCGCGCAGGCAGTGTCGCACCTGCGCGTGGACGTGCAGGCGCTGGGCGCCGATTTCTATGTGTTTTCGGGGCATAAAGTGTTCGGCCCGACGGGCATCGGCGCCGTGTATGGCAAGGCGGATTTGCTCGAGCAATTGCCGCCGTGGCAGGGCGGCGGCAACATGATCGCCGACGTCACGTTCGAGCGCACCGTCTACCAGGGCGTGCCGAACCGTTTCGAGGCGGGCACGGGCAATATCGCCGATGCCGTGGGCCTGGGCGCGGCCATCGACTACGTGCAGCGTATCGGCCTGGAAAACATCGCCGCCTACGAGCACGCGCTGCTGGAATACGCGACGCACCAGCTGCAAGCCATTCCCGGCGTGCGCCTGATCGGCACGGCGCTGGACAAGGCCAGCGTGGCCTCGTTCGTGCTGGCTGGGTACGAGCCGGCGGAAGTGGGGCGCGCCCTGAACGACGAGGGCATCGCCGTGCGCTCGGGCCACCACTGCGCCCAGCCTATCCTGCGCCGTTTCGGCGTGGAGGCGACCGTGCGCCCGTCGTTCGCCTTCTACAACACGTATGAGGAAATCGACCGCATGATTGTCGTGGTGAAACGCCTGGCGGGCGCGCGCCGCTGATCTTGTTGGCTTGACAAGCGAATGCCGCCCCGGCGCCAGCGGGGGCGGCATTGTTGCGTCAGGTCACGGACTTTGCGCGTGGCTGGCAGGCGCCCGCAGGCTGGCGGTATAATTTATCCTTGGCAATAATCAAGCTGCGGCCCCAAGGAGATATCCGGTGGAAGATCAACACAGCTCGCCCGAGCTTTTCCTGTTCCTGGCGTCGACCGTGCACGACATGAAAAACTCGATCAGCGTCGTCAGCGGCACGCTGGAATCCTTGCTGGCGGCCGAGCAGGCGAAAGAAGCCCCCCAGGCCGACCCCGCCTACCTGCAGATGGCGCAGATGCTGTACCAGACCAAGCGCCTCAACGATAACCTGATCCAGCTGCTGGCCCTGTACAAGGAAGTGGGCAAGCCCGGCTACCCCTTCGACGTGCAGCCGCAACTGGTGAGCCAGGTCATCGACCAGGTGGTGGACCAGGAAAAGATCCTGCTGGCCTCGAAAGGCATCCAGCTGGAGACGGCCTGTCCGCCGGAACTGATCTGGACCCTCGATGAAGACCTGGTCATCGGCGTGCTCGCGCATGCGATCAACAACGCCATCCGCTACACGAAAGACACGATCCGCCTGTCCGTGCGGGAGCACGAGGGCATGCTGGAGCTGCGCGTGGAAGACAATGGCGACGGCTATACCCAGGCCTTGCTGGACGCGGGCAGCGCGGCCATGGATGGCATGGCGGCCGGCGTGAATTTTTCCACCAACAGCACGGGACTGGGGCTGTATTTTTCCAGCGAAGTGGCAAAGATGCACAAGCACCGGGGCAGCAGCGGCAGCATCGCCCTGGAAAATGGCGGCGCGCTGGGCGGCGGCTGTTTCATCCTGCGCCTGCCCTGAACGAGGACTCCATGACGACAGACAGCCACGCCACCGCCGCCGAAGCGGGCAGCACCGACTGGGCCGACAAACATTATCTGCTGGTCGACGATTTCATCGGTATCCGCATCCTGTTGCGCGAATCGCTGCGCAACCTGGGCGCGCGCCATATCGACCAGGCGGCCAGCGGCGGCGAAGCCATGAAGCTGCTGGCCAAGACGCGTTACGACGTGGTGCTGTGCGATTACAACCTGGGCGAAGGCAAGAATGGCCAGCAAGTGCTGGAAGAGACGCGCGTGCGCAACCTGACGGCACCGTCCAGCGTGTGGTTGATGGTGTCGGCCGAGAAAAGCGTGGAATCGGTGATGGGCGCGGCCGAGCACCAGCCCGACGCCTACCTGATCAAGCCGATCACGGAAGGCGTGCTGCTGACGCGTCTGAACCGCGTGTGGCACAAGAAGCAGGTGTTCCGCGAAATCGACCAGGCCTGCATGGAAAAGGATTATCTGCGCGCGGCCAAGCTGTGCGACGCGCAGATCGAGGTCAACAAGCTGCACGAGCTGGAATTGCTGCGCATGAAGGCCAGTTTGCTGCTGAAAAGCGGCGAGCCGGAAAAAGCCCGCGCCGTGTACGAAAAAGTGCTGGCCGAGCGCGATTACAGCTGGGCCAGGGCGGGCCTGGGCAAGATCCGCATGAACAACGGCGAACACGAGGCGGCGCGGCAGATATTCCAGGGCGTGATCGTCGAAAACAAGTACTACATCGACGCCTATGACCAGATGGCCGTCGCCTACCAGCTGATGGGCCAGCACGAGGAAGCGTGCGGCGTGCTGGAAAAGGCGGCGCGCCTGTCGCCCAATTCCGTGCCGCGCCAGCGCAACCTGGGCCTCGCCGCCTTAAAAATAGGCAATGTCAGCATGGCGGAAAAGGCTTTCCGCAAGTGTATTTCCATCGGCGAGTTTTCCGTCATGAAGACGCCGGACGCCTACCTGGGCCTGGCGCGCGTGTGCGGCCTGAAGAAGGATGCGAAGGAGGCGCTGCAGTGGCTGCTGCTGGCGCAGCGCGAATTCTCGCCCGAACAGATCGGCCTGCGCGCGAAGATCACGGAAGGCATGGTGCACCACGAAACGGGCGATTACCGGCGCGCGCGCAAGTGCGGCGACGAGCTCGAAGCCATGCTGCTGGAAGACCCGGCGCGGCCCGAGAAGGCCATCTGCATGGAACTGGCCACCCTGCTGTTCGCCGTCGGCGTCAAGGATGCGCCGGCCGGCCTGCTGTGCTACGTGGTGAAGAACAACCACGACAACCAGGTGGTGCAGGATGAAGTGCAAAAGATTTTCGACAAGGCGAAGATGGGCGACGAAGGCACGAGCCTGATCATCGCCTCGCGCAAGGAAGCGTCGGACTTGATGAACAAGGGCGTGCTGCTGTGGAAGACGGACAAGCTCAACGAAGCGGTCGCCTGGATGCGCGCGGCGCGCGAAAAACTGCCGAACAACTTGCGCATCCTGTTCAATTCCGCGCAAATCATCGTTTCCTTCCTGCAGCAGCGCGGGTTTCAGGCCGATTTGGCGGCCGAAGCCATGGAAGTGTTGTTGTATGTAGACAAAATTGCACCAGGGCAGCAGCGCTTCGCGCAATTGATGGAGCAACTGGTGCAGCTGACACCGCCGCCCGGGCCGGAAGACGCCGTCGTGGCGCCGGAAAATGCGCCGCCGGCAGCGGAAAAAGGGGGAAAAGCCGTGCGTGAGCGTGCCGGATGATAAACTAGGGGCCAGCGTGGGTTCGCCCGTGCTTGAGTTGCTTTACAACAATAAGGAAGAAACTATGCGTGATGTGGTCAATGAAGTATACAAAAAAATGAAGGTTGGCGCCGTTGCCTGGGTACGCCCGGTCGCCGCCAAGGGAGACACGCTGGAAACATTCCAGTCTTCGTACGAGCACGCCAAGGCGCTGGCCGACGAAGGCCTGATCACGATCGGTGACGTAAAACGCCAGGCCGACAACATGATCGAGGCGATCCGCATTCATCGTATCGCCTGATCATATTGCCGGTTTGAAACATCAGGCCTTGCCTGGTGCTTTGGCCTTGGGCGCTGCGCGTTTCGCGGGCGCCTTGCGCAGCGGGGCCTTGGCCTTGGCTGCCGTGCCTGCTTCGGCAGGTTTGGCCGGCTTGCTGGCCGCTGGCTTGGCTTTGCTTGCGCTGCCAAAGCTGGCCGCTGCCGCGCTGGCGGCGTCGGGCGACATCGCTGTCGAGACGGCCTGCGTGAACTGATCTTGTAACAAATTCCACCAGGCACTTGGATTGGCCAGCTGGGCTCCGGCCTGGCTGCCGGCATCGCCGGGCGCCGCCGCAGCGGGTTGCGGTGCGGGCGCAGGTGCAGGTGCCGGCGCCGGTTTCGGTTCAGGCGCCGCAGGTGTGGCTTGCTGGAAAAACGCGGAAGCGTAGGGCACCGATTCAAACACGGATTTTTCGCTGGCGCCGGGCTGGGTGATGGCTGCCGCCAGGGATGCGCCCATCGATTTCAGGGTGGCGATGGTGCCGCGCTGCACTTCCAGCGCCTGGATACTGCCGCGCAGCATGCTGGTGTTGAGGTTCAGCCATGCTTCGACGGCTTTCAAGTCGTTGATTTTCTTGTCCAGCTCTTCCACCGACATGGTGGGCGCCGTGATGCCAGGCATGCCCATGCCGGGCACGCTCATGCTGCCCCACAGGTTTTTGACGAAGTCGAGCGTATCGGTCACAACTGCTGCGCCCGGCATTTGGGGCATTTGCGGGTTTGCCATGCGAAATCTCCTAGTAGGTGGATAGCCTTAGCGTAGCAGATATCGGCTTGCAACTGACGCAATGCCGCCAACATTTTCTTACATAAAACATTAAGAGTTGAGCACGGGCAAGAAGCGGGAAGCGGGGCGGAAGCGTTACACTACGGCCTATGATGCCTGACTCCTTCTTTTCGCCGCCGCGCCGCCGCACCGTCATCTTTGTCGCGGTCATCGGCGTACTGCATTACGTGGCGTTGGAATGGCTCACCTCGCGCGCCAGCATGGTGCCGCTGGGGCAGAATCATGCGCAGGTGGTCAGCATGGCCTTGATCGCCGAGCCGCCCAAACCCCTGCCGGTGGCGCCGCTGTCGCCGCCTGAACTGCGACCCGTGCCCAAGCCCCGGCCGCCACCGCCGCCACCGCCGACGGAGCTGGCGTCGAGCGAAACGCCCCAGCTGACGGCACCCGTCAGCGACGTGCCGGAAGGCCCGGCCACGAGCGAGCCGGCCGCCGTGGCTGCTCCGGCCATCACGGCGCCGGCGCCCGCCGTGGCCGCCGCACCCGCGCCGGCCAGCGCGCCGCCGCCACCGCCCGTCGAGCAGGCACGGCGCTACAAGACGAATGCGCCCGCCTCGGCCCAGTTCGACCTGCACGTGGACCGGCGCGATGCGGACGGCACCAAATGGCAGGGCGTGGCCGCGATGGCGTGGGAAAACCGGGGCGACACGTATCAGCTGAAGCTGGAAGTGGGCTTGAGCATGCTGATCACGCGCATCAACCTGCTGGTGCTGACCAGCGAGGGGCAAATCGATGGCAGCGGCATCGTGCCCGTCACGGCCACGGAGAAACGCAAGGGCCGCGCGCAAACGGCCACGCATTTCAACCGCGGCGCCAAGGCCATCACGTTTTCGGCCACGACAGCCACGGCGCCATGGCAGGAAGGGGCGCAAGACAAGGCCACGGTGCCGTTCCAGCTGGCCGCCATCGGGCGTGCCGACGTCAACCAGCTGGTGGGCAATATCGACATTCTCGTCGGCGAGGAAAAGGAAGCGACCGTATTCCGCTTCCACCTGGTGGGCGAGGAAGAACTGGACACCAAAATGGGCCGCCTGGTGACCTGGCATCTGCGCCGCCCGCCCAAGCCGGGCACGTATTCGTCGCAGCTCGATGTCTGGCTGGCGCCGTCCATGCAATGGTATCCGGTACAAATACGCAATACCGAAGCGAACGGGGCGCTGACCACGCAAACCGTGACCAAGATCTCCGTAAATGAATCAACAGGAAAATAAATGACTACTTTGACTACCTTGAAACGCGTCCTGGCTGCCAGCCTGCTGGCGGCCACCCTGACGCCCGCCATGGCGGCGGACGAGCCCGTCGATCACCCCGTCGTCAAGCGCCCGTACAAGCTGGCGCCGTCGGCGGACCTCGTCTATTCGATCAAGGCGAAACAGCGCGGCATTGCGCTGTCCGGCGAATCGGTCAGCAACTGGCGCGCCGGCGACGGCAAGTATTCGCTGCTGGCCGAAACCAAGGCTGCCCTGTTCGGCAAGATCCTCGAGCAGCGCAGCGAAGGCACGGTCGACGATTACGGCCTGGCACCGGCGCAGTTCGTGGAAAAACGTTTCCGCAAGGAAGCGGCCACGACCACCTTCAAGCGCGACAGCAAGAGCATCGTCTTCAGCGAAGGCGATGACAGCTATCCGCTGAAGGGCGGCGAGCAGGACCGCAACAGTACCGTCTGGCAACTGGTCAGCGTGGCGCGCGCCGCGCCCGATAAATTCGTCCCTGGCTCGGAATGGAGCTTCTTCGTTGCCGGCCGCCACGACGCCGAGCCGTGGACCTTCAAGGTCGTCAAGGAGGACAAGGTCGCCACCGGCCTGGGCGAAGTGGCCGCCATCCACCTGGTCAAGGCGCCGCCGCCGGACAAGAAGGGCCAGCAAGTGGACCTGTGGCTGGCGCCATCGCTGGAATGGTATCCCGTGAAGGTGACGTTCGCCGATGAAGACGGCGATTACGTCGAGCAAACCTTGCAAAAGATCGTCAAGAAGTAGGTGCTCACTAACGGTTCCGGGCCAGGCATGCCGTGTTTGGCCCCCCATTTCATCATCCTGGCCCGGCACGGCGCACCGGCCGTGTTGCGCCGTGTCCGCACCTCCCCCTCCCATGCGCTAAATTGCATGTCAGAACTGATATACTGACGCCCCCGCCCCGCAGCGCCGCGTTAGCCCGCAGCGCCGCCCGCTGAACACTCATCCGGAAAAGAATGATTGATATAATGGCAAGTGCAGCCGTGGCTACGGATGCAAATCAGACAGAGCAGGAGCATCACGATTCCTTGCAGGCGCATTTCCAGCCCAATATTTCGGCCGATGAAATTGAGCAAGTTTTTCACTTGAAGCGGGCGCAGCCCCTGCTGCAAGTGTTTACGGCCCTGTTCCACGGCGGTTTCGATGGCGTGCTGGTGCGTCTGCTGGTGTTGCGCGAACTCGCGTCCGATGCGGCCACGTCCGCCTATACGCGCGCCGATATCAATACGAAACTCGCGTATCTGTTGCCGGAAAGCCTGGAAACGGTCTTGCTGCGACTGCGCTCGAACCAGTTGCTGGCCTGGGATGCGCAGCAGGGCGTGTACCGCGTGACCCCGATGGCGCGCAATGTGCTGTCCGCCATCGACAGCCTGCTGGGCCTGGGCCAGACGGAAGATGAAGCGGAAATGGGTTTTTTGCTGTCGCAGGTGGCGGGCGCGCAAGCCGTCGGTGGCGTGTCGGTCGAGCAATTGCAACATTTGCTGGGCCGCCTGGTGGACTTGACGGAAGAATTTTCCGACGCGATTGCCTCCGGTTCCGAATTCCGCCTGCGCACGGCGCAAGCGAAGTGGAACATGGCTTGCGACTGGGTCGAGAAGGGTTCCGAGATCCTCGTGGCGATCACGTCCGATGAAAATGCGGACAGCGCCACGCACAAGGCGGCGCAGGCGATCGGCCGCGCGCAAAGTAAATTGCTGAACATGCAAGGCATGTTTTCGCGCGCCCTGAACCAGATCGAGCGCCAGCGGGTGCACCTGGGCCAGTCGGGCTTGTCGACCACGGACATCAAGCGCTGGCTCTTGCTGCATGACGACCTGGCCAGCCTGGCCGAGGGCGCCATCGACCAGCCCGTCGTGCCCCTGTTCTCCACGCCGGCCGAAATGATCGACGTGGCCGAAACGGAACTGCTGTCCGAACGGGCGGCGGGTGTCATCAACACGGGCCTGCCCAGCGGAGAGGACGCGCCCACCACCATCAGCGACGGTCCCGCCATGCAGCTTGAACTCGACGATTTGCTCGAACGCCTGTCGAACTTCGCCAGCCTGGGCAATTTCCCCAGCATCGGCGAGGAAGGGCCGAAATCGGTGCCCGTGCAGGATTCCCTGTTGCCGGCCAGCTTTGCCGTGGCCTCGTACCGCGCCTCCATGCTGCCGCTGCTCGGCGACGTCTCCGAAGCGAGCTTGCAGGGATCCACGGCCGAACTGGCCCGTTTGCCGATCACTTTTACTCCGACCGACGAGATGGTCCAACTGACCGACCCCCACGTGGCGGCCATGTCGATCGCCTCGCTTTCACTGAATGTTTCACTTGATTTAGATAGCGGCACAGCCGATGAATGACGATTCCCAAATCCTGATTGCGCGCCTGCTCACGCATCAAACCCTGCGCCGCGACGACAAGCTCGTCAAGCGCGTGCTGTCCGACGAGCTGTTCCGCGCCGAGATCGATGCGCGCCTGCTGGCCTGCGGCCTGAAACTGCTCGACAACGTGTACGCCGACCATGTGACTTTGGCCCTGACGCGCACCATCGAACCGAAGATCTTCGGCGCGCGCGACGTGTGGCAAAACAACAACTTCGGCCTGGCGCGCGATGGCGTGGCCTTGCTGGTGGTGCTGTGGGCGCAGATCATCCTGCCCAAGCGCGAACGGCAGGAAACGCACCAGCACGCCGATGATGATCAAAATGACATGTTTGGCACGGAAAAGCCCTTGCCGCGCGCGGAAGACGCGTCGATCGGCATTTCCTACAAGGCGCTGCTGTCGGATTTCGGCGACAAGCTGGGCAAGAAGACGCGCATGGACATGAACCTGGGCACCCTGGCCAAGCTGGGCTTTATCGAGCGGCGCGGCGATTTCATCCTGGAAGGCCCGCTGCTGGACCTGATGATGGACACGGACGTGCTCAAGGAACGCATCATCAACGGCGCCCTGGCCGACGTCTTCAAGCGGGCGCCGGCGCGCCTGGTGGCCGTCAGCGGCGATACACTGCCCGACGCCGACCTGGCGGACGACCTGTCCGCCGACATCGGCGACCTGCCTGACGACGGCGATGAGCCCGCGTCCGACCTCCCTCACTGAAAGCGCCCATGTTTCATATCAAATCACTTGAACTGGTGCACTGGGATTACTGGCAGCGCATCAAGAATATTCCGCTCGACGCGAAGATCATCACCATCGCGGGGCAGAACGGTTCGGGCAAGACGACCTTGCTCGACGCCTTGCGCACCCTGTTCGGCCTCGACTGCTCGATGGGCCGCACGTATAAACACTATGCGCGCCACTCGGGCCAGCAGACGGCCTGGCTGCGCGCCGTGGTCGACAACAAGAACGTGGGCAAGCAGCTGTCGAACCGCCCGTTCCGCAGTTCCGGCTTCTTCAGCGACGATGAAGTGACCCTGTTCTGCCAGATTCAGAAGAACGGCGGCGACTGGAAGCGCCAGTATCTGATGCGTCCAGGCAATGTACAGATCGAGGACATCACGGACGCCAACGACTGGCTCGGCGTGGAAAACTACCGCAAGCGCCTGGCCAATGCAGGCCTGTCGCCCGCCATGTCGAAAGTGCTGGCGCTGGAGCAGGGCGAGACGGACAAATTGTGCGAATATGCGCCGCGCCAGCTGCTCGACCTCGTGTTCCAGGTGTTTGGCGACAAGGAAGTGCTGGACGCCTACGACGAAGCCAAGCGCCACCAGCGCGATACGGAAGTGGAGCTGAAACGCTTCGAAACGGAACTCGAGGCATCTAAGACCAACCTGGAAGGCTTGCGCCTGCGCGTGGCCAACTACCACCAGTGGGAAGGTTTACATAAGGAACGGCGCAACCTGCTGGAAGAAGTATTGCCCAGCCTGCAATACCACGAGGCGCGCGAAAAGGCGGCCATCGCCAGCCGACAATTACGCGATGCGCGTAAACCAATGGCGCAGGCGGACCAGCAGCTGACGGATAAACGCAATGCGCTGGCCGTGCAGGCGAAGGCCCTGTCCGACGCGCAGATGAACGAAACCCTGCTGGAACAGGAATCGATCGGCTTGCAGAGCCGTTTGTCCTTGATCAATAGCAAACTGAAACCGCTGGACAGCCTGCTGGAGCAGAAGGACCGCTTGCACAAGCTGGCGGCGGACTCGGGCAGCGACATCGCCGAAGTGGCGGCCCAGCTGGAACAGAAGGAAGCGCAATTGCTGCAGCAGCGCCAGCAGCGCGACGCCCTGTCGGCGCGCATCGCGGGCGAACAGGCAACGATTGCCGCGCTGCAAGGCAAGACGGCCATGCCGGAGCCGGACAATGTGCGCGGCATGCGCCGCGCGCTGCGCGATGCTGGAATCAGTCACGCGATGCTGTCGGATATCGTCGAAGTGACGGACAGCCGCTGGCAGGGCGCCGTCGAAGGCGTGCTGGGCGGCTACGCTTCGGTGGTGCTGCTCGACAAGGCCAAGGATGCGGCCGCCGCCTACCGTTTGGCGGAAAAAGAACGCTATCGCCACTTCATCGTGCCCGACCTGGTCACGGCGCCTGTGGCGAAAGACGAGAGCCTGCTGGCGGTGGTGAAATTTTCCGCGCCCGTGCCAAGCTGGCTCATCGAGCAATTGTCGCGCATTGCACGCGTCGATTCCGTCGAAGCAGGTTTTAAACTGGGCAACCATGAGGAATGGATCACGCCCGAGGCGTACCACCGCGAACGCCGCGGCGGGCGCTCGCTGTTCGTGGAAGCGTCGCGCTACCGCTTCGGCCAGGCTGGCCGCAGCGGCCGCCTGGAAGCGCTGCTGCGCTCCCTGCCGGGCCTGGAAGGGCAGGAAGACACGCTTACCCTGGCGATCTCGAAGCTGGCGGCCGAAGTGGGCGCCTTGAAAGCGCGCATCGCCGGCGTCGACGCGGCCAAGGAACTCAGTGCGCGCCAGGAAGAATTCGCCGAAGCGCTGCGCAATTCGAAGCCGCTCAAGGAAGAGCGCCTGGAAGTGGGCGGGCGCCTGGGCGAGTTGCAGAATCTGACGAAGAACGCCACCGTGGCGCGCACGCGCGCCGATACCGTGTGGCAAAACGCACGCCTGGCCCTGTCCGAGGCGGAAGCGGGCTCGCGCCTGGGCTACAAGAAACAGATCGAACAGCGCGCCGAGCATGCGCGCGCCTTGCTGGCCCTGCGCCATGCGTGGCGCCACTTGCCGAAAAGCTGGCGCAGGCCGGGCCGACGCGCGGCGCTTGTGGCCGAGCACCAGAATGCGCACCAGGTCGACTTGCGCGTGGCCAGCCTGCAAAACAGCCTGGCGCGCGACGACTGGGAACTCGACGCCACCGTCATCGACCAGCACCACCGCCTGTCGGATCAGCTGCACGGCCGCCAGTCGGAAACGGACGAACGCCGCTACCAGAACAACCGCGCCATCGAAGCGACGGGCAATGCCCGCGGCGCCTACATGGAACGCTTGCGCTACACCATCAAGACCTACAGCAAGAACATCAAGGAGCTGGGCGAACTGGCCGGCATCGAAGTCCATGCAGACCCCGTGCGCCTGGAAAACGACGATGTGCAGCTGTCGCAGGCGGGCTTGCACGTGCGCTTCAAGTTCGACGGCAAGGGCGTGATCGGCATGAACGATGGCGAAGCGTCGGGCGGCCAGCAAGTGATGAAGTCGCTGGTGCTGCTGATCGGCTTGCTGAAATCGGAAGACGGTTCCGGCGGCTTCGTCTTCATCGACGAACCGTTTGCCCACCTCGATATCCGCAACATTCAATTGGTCGGCGAGTTCCTGAAGAACACGGAAGCGCAATACCTGATGACGACGCCGTTGACGCACAACACGGATGTCTACGATCCATCGGAACTGACTTTGATCACGAGCAAGAAGAAAAAGGATACCCAATGGGCGCAACCGATTTTCGTGCTGCAGCGCCGGGTCGATCCCGTCTCGGGCAAGGCGGCGTGATGCTGGTGCGCACCTTGCTGGCATCTGCTGCGCTGGCGCTGGCGTGTTCGGCGCCGGCCGTGGCCAACGACGGCATCGGCTCCGTGAGCGCGGGCGGCATCCTGTTCGGCAAGACGGATGCCGTGGCCATGAAAAAGGAAGTGCTCAGCGTGAGCGCGGAATTGATCAAGGTCGAATACGAGTTCCTCAATGAGTCGAAAACGGACGTGGAAGAGACGATCTTCTTCCCCCTGCCCGAATACTCTTCCGGCTACCACGGTTCGCCCACGTATTATGGCCAGCCGCAGCAGTTTACCGTCGACGTGGATGGCAAGCGCAAGGACTATAAAACCACCTTCGTCGCCAAGCTCGACGCCGAAGACGTGACGGCCCGCTTGCGCCAGCTGGGCTTGTCCGATGCGCAAATTGCGTATTTCCCCTCGCACACGCCGTTCGACAAGAAAGTGGCGCCGCTGACGGCAGCGCAGAGCAAGATCATGATCCGCGAAGGCTTGCTGGCCCAGCTGTATGACGAGGAATGGGTGCCGGCCTGGACCGTGAAAGTCATCTACCTGTGGCAGCAGAAATTCCCTGCCGGCAAAGTCGTGCGCGTGCGCCATCAATATGCGCCATTCGTCGCGGCGGGCCCCGGCGCGTCCTACCTGGGCGATGGCAATACCTTTGAAAAGAAATATTGCGGCGACAAGGCTTTCTACAAGACGTGGAACCGCCTGGCGGCCCAGCAGGGCGAAAGCGGCTTCGTCAATGCCGTGTGGGTGTCGTACATTTTGACGACCGGCAATACTTGGAAGAATGGCATCGAGGATTTCACCTTGAACTTGATCAAGGGCAAGTCGGACGAGCTGATCAGCCTGTGCTTCCCCGGCACGTTTACTAAAATCAACCCCACCACCTTGCAAGTCAAGCTGCGCAACTTCCATCCGAAGCAGGACCTGGATGTGTACTTCGGCAATGTCGAAGGCACGGTTAGCCACGACGGCGTGGCGCCGCAGATCCGGCCCTAGCTGCATGCGTACGCAGGAGGCGCTGGCGGTGCGCCTGCGCGCCATCGCCCGCGCCACGCCGTGGTGCATGCAAGCCTTGCACGCAGTGGCGCAGCTGGGCTTGCCCCACTGCTGCATCGGCGCCGGCGCCGTGCGCAACCTCGTGTGGGATGCCTTGCATGGTTACGCGCAAGCGTCGGCCTTGAGCGATGTCGACGTGGCGTATTTCGATGTGCACAATTTGCAACCCCGGCGTGAGGTGGAATTGCGCCAGCGCCTGGAAACTGTGCTGCCCGGCGTGCCGTGGGAGGTCTGCAACCAGGCGCGGGTGCACCTGTGGTTCGAAGACGCGTTCGGCTATGCCGTGCCGCCCCTGCTGTCGCTCGACGACGCGATCGCTACCTGGCCCGAGTTTGCCACCTCGGTCGGCATCTCGCTGCAGCCTGACGGCGGGATCGGCATCATCGCGCCGCATGGCCTCGATGACCTGTTCGATATGGTGGTGCGGCGCAACCCGGCGCGCATCAGCCTGGACGGCTATGCGCAGCGCCTGGCCAGCAAGGATTATGCGGCGCGCTGGCCGCGCGTCACCATCATCGCCTAGGTAAAGTGTGGTGTAAAACATAATTAAATGCACTGTGGATACAGATTGCCTATAATTGCCAATTTTCCAATAGTGTTTTCCTGATCCCATGTCCCTGTCGATTTCCATGCCATTGCGCCGTCTCGGCCGCCTGTTCTGCCTTTCCTCCGCCCTCGTGGCGCCCGCCGCCTGGGCCGACAGCTATACCGATTTCCAGCAAGCCAGCGCGCGCCTGGAAGCGCTGATGGCCAAGGCGACGCTGCAAAGCGGCTTGCCGCGCCTCGGCGATCCTGAAGTGGCAGCGTTGATTGCCCAGATTACCGATGCGCCGGGCCTGTTCCGGGCGCCCGTTGCGGCGTTGCAGGACATCAACCCGAGCGTGGCCCTGTGCGAACGGGCAACCAACATCGGCAAGGCGTATTACACGTTTGGCAGCGAGCGGCCGCTGCCGCTGTCCGGCGCTGAATTGCAGCAGGCACGCAATGACCAGGTAATGCAGAACCTGGCCAATTATGGCGATGAGATGAGTACTTTTTTTGCCTTTGGCATGCATTGCCATGCGCACTTGATTGGCTTGATGGAGCAGGAATTCAGTAGCCAGCCGCTGCAGACGGTGAGCGGTACGGAGCGCATGCGGGCGCGCGCTTTCAGCAAGGGCTCGACCACCCTGTATGTCGGCGTGGTGCAGTTCGTGCAAGTGCCGTTCTGGACCGTGGCGCAAAAGAAGCGCATGCTGGAAGCGGCGGCGCAGTACGCGGTGCCGAATGTCGCGCTGATGGCGCCGCCGTTGCGCGAGCGTTTGCTGGGCAGCCTGGCTGGTGCGGACAAGGACCTCGATCCCGCCCTGGCGCCGGCGCTGGCGACGATACGCCAGGCGCTGTCGGTGACGACGTGTACTGGCCTGTGCCAGTACTATTGATTTACTCTGACGCTTGCAGCGGCTTGTTGCGCTGGCGCCAGCGCACCAGGCCCCACGCATACACGGCGTAGTAGCCGATGACGAGGCCGTAGGCGGCCATCGTCAGCGCGCTCTGGCCGAACGGTGGCGGCGGCACGGGCACGTCCTGGCGCGAGTTCATATAGATTTCCATGCCGCGGTACAGCAATCGGGCGATGAACAGCATCGTGATGGCCAGGCCCAGGTAGCGGTGCTGGGTAAAGAAAAAGTCCTTGCCGACCTGTTCGAAGCGCGTCAGCTTCAAGCCCAGCACGCCCAGCCAGCCGCCGGCCAGCGCGGCCGCGCCCAGGCTGGACAGGGGCAGGACGTCGAACTTCGTCGTCGTCGCCAGGAACAGCAGCAGCGCGGGGAACGCGATTGCCACCGTCCAGTGCCGCCACAGCTGCGACTTCTGGCGCGCCACCAGTTTCTTCAGGCGCGAATAAATGCGCCAGACCAGCAGCGGGACCAGTAACAGCAGGGCGAGGGTGGTGGTTTCCATGTATGCAATCGGGTACGGTAAAACAGCGATTGTAAGCCAGATGGGGACGGGCGGCGATGCTTGTCAAACGGTAAAAGTTGCATGTTGACATTTACATGGCATGCAAGCACTATGCCTTGTCACGCCGTGCCGCCGGCCGCGGACGTCAGGCCGGCAGGCAAACATGGACAGGCGGCGGGCATCTCGTGGTATGGTCTTCTTTTGTCCGCCGGGAGGCCAGCCATGTCCGTCATCCATGCCCACCGCGCGCCCGACCCGGCGCCCGTCGATGAACCCATGCCGGCGCCGGAGCCGCAAGAAGCGCCCGGGCACCATCCGGGGCCCGTGCACCCGGTGCCGCAGGACGATCCCGTGCCGCACCCGCATCCCAGTTAATCTCGTCAAGAAAGGCTGTTTTAGATGGCAATTGTCAAGGAAGTCTACACACGCAAAGTCAGCGGAGAATCGTTCGACTATGAACTCGATTACACCCCGGGCACGGACGTGGCCTGGATTGCGCGCGTGTATCACGACGGCGTGCTGAAAGGCTCACCCCATGGCGCGCTGACGGCCAACGTGCTGTCCGGCCCTGCGCTGGAACAATATTTGCGCGCGTATGTCGAAGGCATGATCGAGCGGGGCCTCGACGTGGCCGAGTAAGTTTGCCTTTGCGGAAGATCAAGGAAAAGGGCGCCGAGGCGCCCTTTGTTGTTTCTGCATTTTAACGTCTGATTAGTCGAACGCCCACGTGTACAACACGTCCAGGGCATTGTTCGTGCCGGTCTGGAATTGCAGGGTGATGCGGCGGTTCAGCTTGTAACGCAGCTTGACCAGGCTCGTCGCCGTGCTCGTGCCTTGCTCGAACGTCAGGTAGGCGCGCGAGGACAGGCGCTTGCCGACGGTGACGACCGTGCTTTCCAGCCCTTGCGCCTGCGACAGGCCCACTTCGTCGAGTCCCAGCGAATTGGCCAGCTTGCCCTGCAAGCCGCCGCCGGAGCCGCCGAAGAGGGCGCCTGCGGCCGTCGTCAAGAGGGCCATTTCATCGCCGGCCGCCGTTTCCGCGCCGTGGCCCAGGATCAGCCAGGCCAGCTTGTCGCTGTCCGACACGCTCGGGGTAGACACCAGCTTGGCCGTCGGCGCCTGCGCCGTGCCGCGCACTTCCACGCCCGCTTCCACATTCGTTTCCGACAAGGCTTCGCCTTCGGGACGCTTGCGCACGGCCAGGATGTTCAGCGACGGGTTGTCGTAGGCGCCCGTGAAGGCGATCAAGCCCCGTTCGATCGACAGCTTTTGTCCGTAGGCGGCGTATTGACCTGTAACAACCTTGATGCTGCCCGTCACGCGCGGCGCGGCGCGGTTGATGACCCTGGCGCGCACATTGCCCGCCAGGTCCGCATCGATGCCCATGCCGCGCAGGTGGAAGGCATTGCCCAGGTCAAATTCCAGGTCGATATTCAATGGCAAGGATGGTGCTTCCTTGCTGCCCTTGACTTCCTTGCCCAGCACCACCACGTCGCTGCTTTGCGTGGGCGTGTCTTGCGGCGCCAGTTCGATCAGCGCGCGGTTGGCCTTGAACTTGCCCTCGAAGCTGAAACGCTTGTTGTTGCGCACCAGGGTGCTGTTGCCCGACAGGATCAAGGTGCGGTCGGGACGCGACAGCGCCTGCAGCCGGTCGGCTATCAATTTCAGTTCCAGGCTCGCTTCGCCATTTGCAAAGCGTACCCAGCCATCTGCCTGCACCTTGCCGTCGCCGCCGTCAAAGCTCAAACGCTGCAATTGCAATTGGTCGCCGGCCAGCTTGGCTTGCAGCACGCCATTGCGCAATTTCAAGCCCTGATCGGCCCAGTTCACCAGCAGCTTGCTGCCGTTGATGTCGCCATTCAATTGCGGCGCGCCGATGGTGCCGCTGCCGGACAGCGCCACTTTCAAGGCGCCGCCCAGTTCCAGGCCCGGCTGGCCCGTCAGCGGCGCCAGCCATGCCAGTGTATCGATGCTGGTCGTGCCCGTCAGGGAGAGGGCGCTGTCGTTGCTGATGCGCCCGCCCAACATTTGCACGGTGGCATTGATATCGCTCTGGCCCGCGCGCGCGCCATCGAGTTTCACGGCCAGGCGCAGTTGCTGGTTGGCGACATCCACGCGGGCATCGAAGGTGCGCAAGCCCAGCGCCAGCGGCTGTTCCACGCCCACCGTCACGTCGCCTTTTTCGCGATAGACGTGCAGCATGCCAGCCAAAGAGGGATCTTTCTGCTTGGCCGTCGGCACCTGCATGTCGAGCGACCATTGCGCGCCCAGGGTCAGGTCGCTGCGCGCATTGGCTTGCAGCGCGGGAATCACTTGCGCCAGATACGTCAGCGCCACGCCGGCCGCCTGGCCGGAACTGGTCCAGCGGGGGCCGTTCTTGACCAGGCTTTGCATGGTGATGCTGCCTGCCGGTAATTTGATGACGGTGTTGCCCACGCTGATCTGCTCGGGCTGGCCCAGGCCCGCCACGCCGCTGCCGGCAGGACCGGCCACTTTCACGGGCACGGGCGCTTGCAGCACCAGCGCATAGCGGCCCTTGTTTTGCAGGCTGTCGATGCTGCCCGTCCAGGCGGCGCCGCTCTGGCTGCCCTTGACTTGCACGGTGGCATCGAAATCGTCATTGCGCGCCGTCAAATTGACCGTATGGCTGCCGCGCGTGCCCGTCGTTCCCAGGCGGGCGCTGGCCAGCTTGAAGGTGGGCGTGGCGTAGCCCGTGATCTCCAGGCTGCTGACCATGGGGTCGAGCGCGCCCTGGCCGGCACCCACGCTGGCGCTGCCTTTCACTGCTTTCAATTGCTGGTCGCCAAAGAAGGTCAGGTCCTTGCCATCGAGCGTCAGTTGCGCGGCGGGCGCGTCCATCTTGCCGCTGACGGAACCGGCCGCCTGCAGCACGCCGGCAAAGCGGGGACCCAGGGTCGACAGTTGCGGCGCATCAAGCTTCCACGTCAGCTTGTCGGTGGCGCCGCCCAGCGCGCCCTTGGCCAGCAAGCTGTTCGGCCCCAGGCGCAGTTCCGTATCCACGCTGTCGATGCGTTTCGCGTTGGCGGACAATTTGGCGTAGCCGGCCAGCGGGGCGTTTTGCAGGGTCGATTCGCGCAAGGCCAGGTTGAGGGCCACTTGCCAGTCGCTCGTCAATCGTCCGCTGCCGTTGAAATCCGCATTGACGTTGCCGTTGGGCAGTGATGCGCCAAACGCGGCCGGATTGATCTTTTGCAAGGAACCCGTCATTTTCAATTCCGCCTGCTGCTTCGGTCCCGTCAAGCCCACGTCGCCGCTGGCGTGGATGGCGCTGTCCGGCGCGGGGCGCTTGCCGCTCGTCAAACCAAGGCCCTTCGCGTCGGCCACGAAGCTCGTGCGCGGCTGCTGCAGGGTGCCTTGCACCACGCCGCTGGCCAGCACGGCGCCCAGCAAGTCGCTTTTCAGGGCGGAAAGCTGGCGCGCATCGACGTTCCAGTTGAGTTTTTCGCCGGCGCCGCCGAAGTTGCCCTTGGCCGTGACATTATTCTTGCCCAGCGCCAACTGCACGTCGATGCCGCTGAAATGGGCTGCATCGGCCGTCAGCTTGCCCTTGCCGGACAGGGGCTGGTCGAGCAGCTTGCTGGGGCGCACGGTGAAGTCCGCATTCGCCAGCCACTGGGGAGCCACGTGGCCGTTGGCGCGCACGTCGAGGTTCAGGTCGGCCACGGGGAAGGCGCCGAAGTCGGCCGGGTTCAGGCGGCTGGTGCTGGCCACGGCCTTGAACGGTTGTTCATCCTTCAGGCTGATCTGGCCCGTCGCGTTGACGCTGCTCTTGCCTGCCTGCAAGGTGGCCTTGCGCAGTTGCACGAGGGAATCGGCCAGCGTCGCTTCCACGTCCAGGCGCAGCTTGGCTTCGCCCAGTTTGGCGCGCAGGGTTTGCGTCTTGCCGTCGCTGTCGAGCACGATATCGCCGACGATCTTCGTGCTGTTGATGCTGCTGTAGATGTGCTGCAAGTCGATCTTGTCCGTGTGCAAGGTCAGCTGCGCATTGCCGATGGGGCCATCGACGGCGTCGCGGTTGAGCTTGCCGCCGCCCGTGAACTTGCCCGCATTGCCGAAATCGATGAGGGCCGATTCCAAAGTCGTGGCCGTCAGGGTGCCGCCCAGGCGTGCCTCGAACTGGCGCAGCGGCAGCTTTTGCTGGTCGATGGGGCCAGGCGTGGCGTGGTTGAGGATGGCCAGCTTGCCCGACACGGTCTGCGCGTTGGGCCGCGTATCGATGGCGGCGTCGAGTTCCAGGCTCAGGTCCGCCTGCGGCAGGGTGGCGTCGAACTTGCCCGGATTGATGTTGCGGCCCTGAATGCTGGCCGAGCGCAGGATGATGACGGGGTCGAACGGCGCCAGCGCCAGCCGGGCGTCGGCCGTGGCCGCGCCTGCGCTGCCCTTGGCCGTGACGTTCAGCACGTTCAAGTCGCCGCCCAGCTGCAGCGCCAGGGCGGCCGGTTTTTCGCCGGCGGCGGCATTGAGCTGCGTCAAACCGGCCTTGCCCGACAGCTTGAACGGCTGCGTGGCGGCAATCGTCGCGCTGGCCGTGGCCTGGCCGAACGGCGTCAGGGCCGAGGCGTCTTCCAGCTGCCATTGCGACTTGTCGCCCGACAAGGTGAAACGGATCTTTTCAAACACCGTGTTGCCGCCCGCGCTGACGAGGGTGACCTTGTCCAGGCGCGCGTCGCTGATGCCGATTTTAAAAGGCGAAGCCAGGCTGGCCGGCATCGTCGACGGTTCCTCGGACGGCGCCGTGCTTTCCACGGACAGGCTGGCCACGTGCAGTTCGCTGATGGCGATGCCTTCCGAGAAGAACTGGAACGGCGACCAGTTGATGTCGATATTCTCGGCCGTGATGTGCTGCGTCTTGCTGCGGTAGCTGACGTGGCCCAGGTGCATGCGGTTGTACAGCGAACCGGACACGCCCGACACGGCGATCTCGCCGCCGCTGGCGCTGGCCACTTTTTGCACCAGCATCTGCAAGGTCGATTCGCGGCCCAGGAACCAGAAGCCGGCGCCCAGCAGCACGGCCAGGCTGGCGACGGCGATCAGCAGGTAGCGTACCCAGCGACGCGGTTTTTTCGCCGGCGGTGGCGGCGCGGCGCCGTTGGGGGACTCGGTAGTAATATCGGACATCAGAAAGTGAATCCCAGAGAGAAGTGCAAACGGTAAGCGTGGACGGCGTGGCCATACGCCACGTCGACATTGATGGGGCCGACGGGGCTCTTGTAGCGCCCGCCCAGGCCATAGCCCGATTTCGGCGTCATGGCAGCCTTGACGGTATCGGCCGCGTTGCCGGCGTCATAGAAGGCGGCAATGGCCCACTTCGGCTTGAACCAGTACTGGTATTCGGCGCTGCCGGTGAGCATGTAGCGCCCGCCGATGGTGGCGTCGCCTTCCTTGACACCCAGTTCCTGGTAGCCATAGCCGCGCACCGACTGGTCGCCGCCCGCGCGGAACAGGTAGACGGCCGGCACGCCGCGTTTTTCCTTCGAGCCCAGCGCGCCCATTTCGCCGCGCACGATCAGCTCGCCTTTTTCACCGAGCGGACGGTAATACACGGCCTTGCCGGCCACGCGCACGAAGCGCTCGTCCGTCAGCACGGGCAGCAGGGCGCCGCCCACCTGGGCATTGATGACGTAGCCCCTGGTGGGGAACAGCAGGCTGTCGAGGCTGCGCTTGGTGATGGCATAGGTCAGCGGCAAGCTCTTGCTGCGCGTCTGCTCCAGGCCCACGATGGTCTTGTCTTCGCTGAGGAACTCGAACGTCAGGCTGCGCTCGAGGTTGGTGCCGCCCCAGTTGCGCTTGGCCGAGATGGTGGTGACGGCCGTGATTTCGTTGGAAATGTCGCTGCGCTCGAACGAGGCGCCCGCGCTGTCGTTGTAGCCGCGCTCGGTCGTCGGAAAGTAGAAATTGGCGTGCGCCGCCTGTTTCTTCGTTTCCATGGTGATCGCGCTCTTGAAGCGCGTGCCCCACACGTTCAGGTTGTCATAGTTGAGCTGGGCGCGATTGCCCGTGTTCGTACTGAAACCGAGACCGGCGCTGACGTTCTGCTGCTTGTTTTCCGTCACGCGCACCACCAGCGGCAGCAGCGGCGCGGGGCCGCGGTTGGCGGGCTTGGTTTCGGCGGCGGCGCTGGCACCTTCGGCCTCGGCTTGCTGGCTTTCCTGGCCGGCCTCGATCTGTTCGCTGAGGATGCTGCTCATGTCGGCGCTCACTTCCACGCTGGCAAAGTAGCCCGTGTCCTGCAGGCGCGCCTGCAACGATTGCAGCGCCGATTCGCTGTAGTACTCGCCCGGGCGTATCTTGTCGAGGTTGCGGATGATGCTGGGATCGTAGCGTTTCAAGCCTTCGATGCGCAGCTCGCCGAAGCGCAGCTCGGGGCCGCTGTCGAGCACCACCAGCAGCGAGACTTTATGCGTTTCCGGGTCGACCACGGCTTGCGTATCGACCAGCTGGGCGCGCGGGTAGCGCGTCTGCACCACTTCGCGCAGCAGGGCGCGCTTGGCCGATTCCCAGTCGGCCTGGCGGAACACGCTGCCCGTCTTCAGGGACCAGCTGCGCTTCAGGGCTTCCGTATCGTAGGGCTCGGAAGCGGCCAGCGGCGGCGTGGGGTCGAAGCCGCGCAACTCCAGCTCGACCTTGTCGATGGTCACGGGCTGGCCCGGGTCGACGTCGACGATGACGACGGGCCTGGCGCCCGACGTATCGACGCGCACCGTGACGACGGGCGTATAGTAGCCGGCCGTGGCGATGAGGTTTCTGGCTTGCTCGGGCGTATCACGGACGAGGCGCTGCAATTGCTCGCGGTCCATGCGCGGGTTGCCGCGGAAGCGTTCCAGGTCCAGGTTTTTTTCCAGCAACTCATCGAGGTCGCCCGGTGCATTGACCTTGACCTCGTACTGCAGCGGGGCGGGCGCCGCCTCCGTGGCGGCGCTGTCGGCGGGCGCGTCTTGCGGGCTCTGTTGCGTACCCTCCTGCGCGCCGGCATGGGCGATGGGAAACAGCGAGATGACACTGCCGGCGGCCGCCAGTGTCAGTTGACCCATTGCTTTTGTCACTACTTGTGCCAAAATTCGTGGTCGTATCGCCTTGCCGGCAGCCGTATGCCGTATGGGTCGTGCAGAAAACATGGTGCTCCAGATGAGTAAATGCTGACTGCATGTTACCGGAATAGGTAAACTGATGGCGGACGAATAAGTATTTTTTGCATGGGGAATCATGTTTCCCCGCGCACTATTGGACAGAATAAAACTCAAAGAAAGAAATTATGCTAGCAACGGACTCCGCACTGGTGCTCTTTAGCGGTGGACAAGATTCCACCACCTGCCTGGCCTGGGCCTTGAAACACTATAGCCGCGTGGAAACCATCGGCTTTGACTATGGACAGCGCCATGCGATCGAGCTGACCGTGCGTCCCGGCGTGCTGGAACAGATGCGCCGGCAGTCGCCCGAGTGGGACAGCCGCCTGGGCCAGGATCACATGATCGATCTGTCCCTGATTTCCGCCATTTCCGATACGGCCATGACGCAGAACGTCGAGATCGTCATGCAGGAAAACGGCTTGCCGAACACTTTTGTTCCTGGACGCAACTTGCTGTTCATGACGGTGGCCGCCACCGTGGCCTACCGCCGCGGCTTGACGGTGCTGGTCGGCGGCATGTGCGAAACGGATTTTTCCGGCTACCCGGATTGCCGCGACGATACGATGAAGGCCCTGCAAGTGGCCCTGAACCTGGGCATGGACACGCGATTGAAGCTGGAAACGCCGCTGATGTGGCTGGACAAGGCGCAAAGCTGGGACCTGGCGGAAGATTTGGGCGGCCAGCCGCTGGTCGACCTGATCCGCAGCGGCACGCATACGTGCTACCTGGGCGAGCGGGGGCAATTGCACGACTGGGGCTATGGCTGCGGCACCTGCCCCGCCTGCGCCCTGCGCGCGAACGGCTACCAGCAGTACGCGGCGAGGAAGGCTGCAAAGTAGGCGACGAAGCCGGCTGTCAAATAAGCAGTTTGCGCCGTTTCTTCAAGCGGCGCGGCACGGGTGCAAGCCATGCTGTGGTTTTTGCCACAGGAGTACCTTGCCATGAAATCCCTCTTTGCCGCGCTGTACGGCCCCGCGTTCTGGGCCGGCTTCATCGGCGCCGCCACCGTGCTGGTGGCGCTTTGTCAATTCTCCCTCTGGGTCTTGCCGCCGTTATTGCTGCTGGCCCTGCTCACATCCTTTCTGGCCGAGCGTTACCTGCCGTATGACGGCGCGTGGAACCACGAGCATGGCGACGGCTGGCGCGACATTGCGCACGCGCTCGTCAATGAAACGCTGTACTTGCTGGGCCTGGCCATCTTCCCCCTGCTGGCCGGGCACCTGGCGCTGGGGCCGTTCTGGCCAGTCCAGCTGCCGTTCTGGGCGCAGCTGCTGCTGGCCATCCTCATCGCGGACTGCGGCATCACGCTCGTGCATTACCTGAGCCACCGCTATTATTTTCTGTGGAAACTGCATGCCGTGCACCATAGCGTGACGCGCCTGTACGGTTTCAATGGCTGGATGAAGCACCCGCTGCACCTGCTGCTGGAAGCGGCGGGCGGCATGCTGCCCTTGTTGCTGCTGGGCATACCGGAGCGTGTCATGGCCGTGCTGGCGTTTGCCGTGGCGATCCAGCTGCTGCTGCAGCACGCGAATGTGGACATGCGCATGGGGCCATTGCGCCACGTGTTTGCCTGGGCGCCATTGCACCGTTTTCATCACATGAAATACGGCACGGCCGGCGACGTGAATTTCGGCCTGTTCTTTACCTGCTGGGACCGCTTGCTGGGCACGCGTTTCGACGCGCCCGGCTACCGCATGCGGGGCGAGGATCTGGGCATCGGCAGCCGTCCCGATTACCCGGCCGCGTACGGGGCGCAACTGCTGGAACCATTCCGCGCGGAAGAGGGCGTGCGCGCGCCCGAGCTGCCGGCCGGCTTGAAGCATGCGCTCAATCGAGCAGCGTGACCTTGAGCTGGCGCAAGCTGCGGTCGGCGCGCACGCCGAACAGGCTGCGCATGGTGCGCGAAAAATGCGCGGCATCGGCAAAGCCGGCGCCGTGGGCCGCTTCCGTCAGGGTGCTGCCGAGCAAGATGAAACGGATGGCCAGGCGCAGGCGGCGCCACAGCACCAGCCGCCGCACGGGCAAGCCCAGCTGGGCGCTGAACAGGCGTTCCAGCTGGCTCAGCGACAAATGCGCGGCTTCGGCCACGGCGGCCGCGCTGACCTTGCCTGACAACAATACGTCGACCTGGTCCAGCGCACGCTGCATGCGCGCGTCGGCCAGGATTTCGCGCGGCTGCGCCTGCAGCGCGGCAGCCAGCTTGTCCAGGCTGGGCACGCCTGCGCCGCCGGCGGCCGCCAGCAAGGCCGCGCCGCTCAGGCGCTGCGGTTCCGCATAGATGGTCAGCAGGGGCGCCGGCGCGCTCAGGATGGCATGCGGACGCAGGCTGTCGACCAGCAAGTGCCGCGTCGTGTGGACGATGCCGTCGAGTTCGGCCGTGAAAGGCGCCCCGGTGCTCAGCATCAACTGGTGCGCATAGTGGGCGTGGCTGGCCGTGGCGCCCGCCGCGCCATGCAAGATGGCGAAGTCCGGCGCAAGCCAGAGTGTTCCCTGCCAGCTATCCTGTTGCAAACGCGACTCCCGGGTGATGGATTGCGGGGCGATCATACCAGCGGGTGGTGGATTGTTTTCACGGCATCGAATTTTCCTGGAGTACACATCATTGCATTGGCGAAATATGTGATTTTTTTAATACAATATTCAGCATTGCAAGGCCGCCCGCTGTAACGTACTATCATTCTCATCGACTACCGATGGTAATCGTGCAGCCCGCCGCCAGCCATGTCGCTGGCCGTGAAGCGGTTTGATATCCGTTCTGCTTGTCATCCTGTCATGCCTACACGCGCGTCTACGTCGTGGTTTGCTGGGCCAGTGTCGCACTGGGTGGGACCGCGCGTGCTGGCCGCGCTGGTGCTGGCGCTGTGCCTGGGATTGACGTATGGCGCCTGGCGCAATGCCCACGATGCCAGCGAACAGCAGGTGCGGGCCGATTTCGATTTCCGCGTGCACGAACTGGTCAACAACATCGCCAGCCGCATGCAGACCTATATCCAGGTGCTGCACGGGGTGCAGGGACTGTATGCCAGTTCGCAGGAAGTCACGCGCCGCGAATTCCATGCCTACCTGGCGGTGCAGCAGGTGGACCGCCACTTTCCCGGCATCCATGGCATCGGCTACCTGCCGCTCTTGTCCGGCGCCGCCCTGGCGCGGCACGAAGCGAGCGTGCGCGCGGAAGGCTATCCCGGCTATGCCGTGCGTCCGCACGGCCAGCGCGCCTGGCATGCACCGATCACCTATCTGGAACCTTTGAGCGAAAGCAACCTGCTGGCCTTCGGCTACGACATCGGCTCCGAGCCCGTGCGCCGCGCCGCGCTCGAACAGGCGCGAGACACGGGGCAAGCCGCCATGACGGGCAAGATCCACCTGGTGCAGGATGGCGGCAGCGCCCAGTCGCATGGTTTTCTCGTCGTGCTGCCCGTGTATGAGAATAGCTTGCTGCATGGCAGCGTGGAGCAGCGGCGCGCCGCCTTGCGCGCCTGGGTCTTTGCGCCATTTCGCATGGGCGACCTGATGGCTGGCGTGGGCGGCGAGAGCGCGCGCCAGCTGGACCTGGAAATCTATGATGGCGCGCAACTGGCCGAGGCGGCCCTGATGTATGACAGCTTGCCGGGCGCCTTGTCGTCTGCCGCGTCGGACAGCCTGGTGGCGCAGGAAGCGATCACCATCGCCGGCCATGCGTGGACCTTGCGCGTGCGCGCCATGCCCGGTTTCGATGGCGAACTGCTGGCGCGGCCCCGCCTGGTGGCCTTGACCGGCTTGCTGGCCAGCATCGTGCTGGCGCTGACAGCCTGGCTGCTGGCGGCGGGCCGCGCCCGTGCCCAGGCGGCGCTGGCGCGTTCGAGCGAACTGACCGGCCAGCTGGAGCAGGGGCAGGCGAGCGTGCTGGCGATGGCCGAGGCAGCTCAGCGCAGCCAGGCCATGCTGCGGAGCATCCTCGATTCGACCATCGACGGCATTCTGGTCGACAACATCGATGGCCGCATCTTCACGTCGAACCGGCGCTTCCGCGACCTGTGGCAAGTGCCCGACGCGCTCGACTGGCAAGCCGATGGCGCGGCGCTGGTGCGCCATGTGGAAAGCCAGCTGGAGCAGGCGGCGCCTTTCCTCGGGGCACGCGCCCACGCGCCGCACGGCCACCGCGAGCGGCGCGACGTGCTGCACCTGCGCGATGGACGGGTGGTCGAGCAATATGTGCGCAGCATGCAGCTGGGCAATGAGCAGGCGCGCTTGTGGACCTTCCGCGATATCAGCGAGCGCAGCCAGATGGAACGGCGCGAGCATACGCGTCGGCAAGTGCTGGAAATGCTGGCCACGGGCGCGCCGCTGGAACGGGTGCTGGAAAGCGTGGTGCTCAGCGTGCAAGCGGACCATCCCGCCATGCTGTGCAGCATCTTGCTGCTCGATGAAAGCCGCCACCGCCTGGTGCTGGGCGCCGCGCCGGGCTTGCCTGCGTTTTTCAACGTGGCCAGCCATGGCCATGACCTCGACACCCTGCAGGGCGTGCATGGCATCGCCGCGCAAGCGCTGCGCGACGACCTGCGCGTGATCGTCGGCGACTTGCACGCCGTTGCCGATGCGCAAGAGACGATGGAACTGGCGTGGCGGGCCCAGCTGCAATCGTGCTGGGCCGAGCCCGTGCGTGGCGGCTCGGGCAAGCTGCTGGGCGTGCTGATGGCGTATCACCGCCAGCCGACGTTACCGGGCGCGGCGCACCTGGCGCGGCTGAGCGAGGCGGCGCACCTGGCCGGCATGGCCATCGAGCAGGCGCAGGTGGCGCTGGCCCTGCGCGCCGGCGAAGCGCGTTTCCGCAGCCTGTACGACCATGCGCCCGTGGCCCTGTGGGAACAGGACTGGTCGGCCGTGCGCGCCGCGCTCGATGCGCTTGAACAAGCGGGCGTGCGCGACCTGGGCGCCCACTTCCAGGCCCATCCGGATGTGCTGCAGCGTCTGGCGGGGCTGGTGCGCATCATCGATGCGAACGGCGCCGCGCTGGCGCAGGTGCGCGCCAACGAGGATGACCAGCGCCGCGGCGCGCTGGGCCTGGCGCAGAATTTCGACGACAGCGCCTTGCCGCGCTTTGGCGATGCGCTGCTGGCGCTGGCTGGCGGCGCCCACCTGTACGAGTGCGAGAGCAGCTTCGTGCGTCTCGATGGTGCGGCGCGGCAAAATGAATTGAGCTTGCTGGTGATGCCCGGCCATGCGGACAGCCTCGATTTCGTCATGGTGTCCTCGCTCGATATCACCGAGCGCAAGCGCATGAATGCGGAACTGCTGCAACTGGCCACCACGGATTTTTTGACCGGCTTGCCGAACCGGCGCCACTTCATGGCGGCGCTGGAAAACGAGCATGCGCGGCTGCAGCGCGAGCTGGCCAGCTGCGCCAGCGTGCTGATGCTCGACATCGATCACTTCAAGCGCGTCAACGACGAGTATGGCCACGCGGTGGGCGATGCCGTGCTGCGCCACCTGGGAGCGCTGATGTGTCAGGCGCTGCGCAAGGTCGACGTGCCGGGCCGCGTGGGCGGCGAGGAATTCGCCATCTTGCTGCCTGGCACGGATCTGAGCGCCGCCGCCGTGTTTGCCGAACGGCTGCGCCGGCGCGTGGCGGAAAGTTCGCTGACCATCGATGGCGGCATTGTGATCACCATCACGGTGAGCATCGGCATGGCCGCCATGGCCGGCACGGATGCCGATTGCGACGCCGTGCTGGCGCGCGCCGACGAGGCGCTGTACCGGGCCAAGCGGGGCGGGCGCAACCGCATCGAACAGAATGACGGCGGCGGCGACGGCGTGCTCAGCAAGTTCATGGCGCAGTGATTACAGGCTGTGCTGACGCGCTTGCGCCTGCTTGTGCTTGCGGCTGACGATCAGCCAGACGATGGCAACCGGAATCAGCAGCGGCAGCAGCACGGGCGTGCTCAATGCCAGCGCCAGTACCACGCAGAGCGCCACCACCGCGATCAGCACCACGCCCACGCCGGCCAGGACGACTCCGGTGATGACGGCGGCGCACACCACCGCAATGGCGGCGATCAGCAAGCCGCCGCCGGCAAACACCAGGCCGAACAGCCACTCCAGCGGCCCGTCGACATCGTCGCCGTTGAACTGCATGTGCATGTCGCTGCCACTGCCGCTGATCTTGTCGAGGAACAGGCAGGCGAGCATGACGATGAGGACGAAGGTGAGCAGTTTTTTCATGATAAGCCTCGGTGTGTGGGTGATGGGGTATTGCATGCTCACACTGTAGGGGCGCGCCCGGCTGGCCGCCAGCGGCGTGCGACAGGCCGTCATTTTCACGGTATGGAAGGTGCTGGAGGCGAGAAAACGCTGATCTGGAACAAGATTTCTTTTCTTGTAATGCGCGCAAGCCGTCCTATACTGAATACCTCAGTCTCGCAAGGAGGGCAACATGCTTTTGTTTGCAGATACCGGGGATCAATCGCTATCCCCCCCTGACCATCGCATCATGCGCCAGCGTAGCGCCACGCAATCCTGCGCCGAGCCCGTCGGTGCGCCATCGGCGATACCGCCGATCATCATCAACCCCTTCAATTACCATGCGCCGCTGCCGGCCATCGACCCGCGCTGGGTACCGCCAGGTCCGCCGCTGACCTGGCCCAACCGGCCTGCCATGTCCATGTGCTGACAGTTGTCTGGGCAGATGCCGGACGGAAGCGTTGAACGTTCACCCATGCCGTCGGCAAGGCGGCACGGGCGGGCGTTTTCGACTATCATGCTAGCCCCGACCTTCCATCACGAGCACCGCCATGAGTACCGATTTTCCCGATTTTTCCGACGAAGCAGCCGAGCAGGACAATGACGCCCCGATCCAGGAGCCGCGCCTGTGGGTAGGCAATGGCTGGACGGCGCGCGTGATCAAGAACGAGGAAGATGAAGGCTGGGCCGTGGCCATGATCAAGGATGGCGAACCGGAGCCAGCGCTGGTGGGCCCGTGGACCATGGGCCGCGACAAGAAAAACCCGAAGCCGCTCGACGTCAACGCCTTCAATACCCTGGTGAAGACGGCGTCGGAAGTGCTGCGCCGCCACGAGCAGCAGCTGCATGCGCAATTGCACAAGAACCTGTTCGTCGCCACCGACGAAGGGCAGATCAAGGTGATGTTCGACATCGTGCCCGATGAAGACCACCCGTACGCGGAACTGAGCGCCTACGACGCCGACGGCGAGCAGATCGCCAAGGTACGCACCTCGGCCGCGTTCAAGTTCAATGCGACATCCGCCGCGAACTGGATCGAAGGCGGCTACCGCCGGCCATGATAGGCCGATTGCGGTAGCGCGCGTTCCTGTCTCTATTTACTCAGCTGTACTGCCGCGCCTTCGGGCGCGGCTTGCATTTCCGCCTTGTCTTCCTTGCGGTAGGCCAGCCGGTACAGCAGCGGCAGCACCAGCAGGGTCAGGGCCGTCGACGATAAAATGCCGCCGATCACCACGGTGGCCAGCGGACGCTGCACTTCGGCCCCCGTGCCTGTGGCAATGGCCATCGGCACGAAACCCAGCGACGCCACCAGCGCAGTCATCAAGACGGGCCGCAAGCGCGTGATGGCCCCCTCGCGTATCGCCTCCTGCAAGGGCATGCCCTGTTCGCGCAGCTGGCGGATGTAGGCGATCATCACCAGGCCGTTCAGCACGGCCACGCCGGACAGGGCGATGAAGCCCACGGCCGCCGAGATCGACATGGGAATGTCGCGCAGCCACAGGGCGACGATGCCGCCTGTCAAGGCGAACGGGATGCCGCTGAAGACCAATAAGCCATCCTTCACGTTGCCGAACATGGCGAACAGCAACACAAACACCAGCGCCAGCGCCACGGGCACCACCAGTTCCAGGCGTTTCGTGGCCGACTGCAGCTGCTCGAACTGGCCGCCCCAGCTGGTCCAGTAGCCGGCCGGAATGGCCACCTGCGATTGCAACTGCTGCGTGGCGTCGGCTACGAACGAGCCGATATCGCGTCCGCGCACATTCGCGCTGATGACGATGCGGCGCTTGCCGTCTTCGCGGCTGATCTGGTTCGGTCCCGGCGCCACTTGCAGGCTGGCCACTTCACCGAGCGGGATGAAGCGCGCGCGGCCTTCCGCCGCCGCGCCCAGGGGCAGGGCGATGGGCAGGCGCTTTAATTGCTCCAGGTCGCTGCGCAGGCTGTCGGGCAGGCGCACGACGATGTCGAAGCGGCGGTCGCCCTGGAACAGGGTGCCCGCCTCTTGCCCGCCGATGGCCGTGGCGATCGCCGCTTGCACGTCGGCAATGTTGAGGCCGTAGCGCGCCGTCTGCTCGCGGTCGATCTGCACCGTCAGCATGGGCAGCCCCGTGGTCTGCTCGACTTTTACCTCTGTCGCGCCCGGTATCTTGCCCAGCACGCCGGCGATCTTTGCCGCCGTGCTGTCGAGGACAAGCATGTCGTCGCCGAACAGTTTCACGGCCACGTCGCTGCGCACGCCGGAAATCAGTTCATTGAAGCGCAGCTGGATCGGTTGCGAAAACTCGTAGTTGTTGCCCGGCAAGCTGGTAGCCGTCGCTTCGATTTCCGCCAGCAATTGCTCGCGCGTTTTTTTCGGTTCCGGCCACTCGCTGCGGGGCTTGAGCATGATGTAGCCGTCGGAAATATTCGGCGGCATCGGGTCAGAGGCGATCTCGGCCGTTCCCGTGCGGGCGAAGACGCGCGCGATTTCCTTGTGGTTTTTCATGAGCTTGCTTTCCAGCTGTTGCTGCATGGCCAGCGACTGGCTCAGGCTGGTGCCGGGGATGCGCAAGGCCTGGATGGCGATGTCGCCCTCGTTCAGGCTGGGCACAAACTCGCTGCCCATGCGCGTGGCCAGCAAGCCGGACAGCACGACGGCTACCGCCGCGCCCGTCAGCACGACGGGCGTGTTGCGCATCACCTTGTCCAGCAGCGGCGCGTACCAGCGCTTGGCGGCGCGCATGATGGCGTTTTCCTTCTCCGCTACCTTGTCGCCGATAAACAGCGCCACGGCGGCCGGGATGAAGGTGATCGACAGCAGCATGGCACCCAGCAATGCAATCACTACCGTCAGGGCCATCGGCGTAAACATGCGGCCTTCCACGCCCGTCAGCGCGAAGATGGGCAGGTACACGACCATGATGATCAGCTGACCATACAGCAAGGGGCGGCGCGCCTCTTGCGATGCCGCAAACACTTCATGAAAACGTTCCTGCAAGGTCAACGGTCGTCCCAGTTTTTGCTGCGCATGGGCCAGGCGTCGCACGCAGTTTTCCACGATCACCACGGCGCCATCGATGATGATGCCGAAATCCAGCGCCCCCAGGCTCATCAGGTTGGCGCTCACATGGTATTGCACCATGCCCGTAAACGTGAACAGCATGGCCAGCGGAATCACCATGGCCGTGATGACGGCCGCTCGGATATTGCCGAGGAACAAAAACAAAATGGCGATCACCAGGACGGCGCCTTCCAGCAGGTTTTTCTTCACCGTATTGATCGCCTTGTCGACGAGCACCGTGCGGTCGTACACGGTGACGGCGTGCACGCCTTTCGGCAAGCTGCGGTTGATTTCGATCATCTTCTTGTCGACGGCTTGCGAGACGGCGCGGCTGTTCTGGCCGATCAGCATGAACACCGTGCCCAGCACCACTTCACGGCCGTTTTCCGTGGCCGCGCCCGTGCGCAGCTCGCGCCCCAGCACCACGTCGGCCACGTCGCGGATGCGGATGGCCACGCCCTGCACATTGGCGACGACGATGTTGCCGAGATCGTCCTTGGACGCCACCTGGCCCGGCGCGCGTATCAGCAGTTGCTCGCCCTGCCGTTCGATGTAGCCGGCGCCCACGTTGCTGTTGTTGCGCTCGAGCGCCGTCACCACGTCTTGCAGGCTGATGCCGTAGGCGGCCAGCTTTTCCGGGTAGGGCGCCACCTGATATTGCTTGGCGTAACCGCCGATGGCATTGATTTCCGTCACGCCCGTGACATTGCGCAACTGCGGCTTGATGATCCAGTCCTGGATTTCGCGCAAGTCCGTCGGCGTGTACGGCGTGCCGTCCGGCTTTTTCGCGCCCTCCTGCGTTTCCACCGTCCACAGGTAGATTTCGCCGAGGCCCGTGGAAACGGGACCCATCTTCGGTGTGATGCCGGCCGGCAAGCTTTCCTTCGCTTCCTGCAAGCGCTCGTTGATCATCTGGCGCGCAAAATAGATGTCCGTGCCATCCTTGAAGATCACGGTCACTTGCGACAAGCCATAGCGCGACAGCGAGCGCGTCTGTTCCAGGTTCGGCAAGCCGGCCATGGCCGTTTCGATGGGGAAAGTGACCCTTTGCTCGGTTTCCAGCGGCGAATAGCCGGCGGACTGGGTATTGATTTGCACCTGCACGTTGGTGATGTCGGGCACGGCGTCGATGGGCAGCTTCTGGTAGCTGTAGATGCCCAGGCCGGCCATGGCAGCCACGGCCAGCATCACCAGCCAGCGCTGCTCGATGGCAAAGCGGATCAAGCGTTCAAACATGATGGTTTCCTTTGTTTAACGTGATCAGTGTTCATGGCCGGCGGAATCCTTGCCCAGCTCGGATTTCAGGACAAAACTGCCTTGCGCCGCGTACGGCGTGCCGGCGGCCAGGCCCTGCTTGATGTGCGTCAAGGTGCCATCGCTGCGCCCCGGCACCACGGGCGTGGCCTGGTAGCCATCTTTTATTTGCACGAAGACGACGGGCTTGTCTTCCACCGTCTGGATGGCCGTGCTCTGCACGGTGACGGGCGCGTCCGCTTCGCCGGACACCACTTCCACCGTGACGAACAGCCCTGGGCGCCATGCCATGTCCGGGTTCTGCAAGCTGATGCGAGCTTTCGCCGTGCGCGTCTGTTCGCCCAGCAGCGCGCCCACATAGGTGATCGTGCCTTGCGCGCTGGCATCAAACGCGCTGGCTTTGACTTCCGCCTTGCCTCCCATGCGCACGGTGGCCAGATCTTTCGCCGGCACGGCGATTTCCGCCCACACGGTCGACAGGTCGGAAATGACGAAGATGTTCGCGTCTTCCTTGACGGCTTCGCCCAGGGTGATGTGTTTTTCCAACACCATGCCGTCGAACGGCGCGCGGATGTCGTAGCGGTTCAACGGCCCCTTGCTGGTGGAGTTGGCGCCCAGCGCGCTGAGCTTTTGCTGGGCGTTTTGCACGGCGATTTCCGCTTCGCGCCACGCTTGCTGCGCCTGCAGATAATCTTGCTCGGCCGAAATCTTCTCGCGCCACAGTTTTTCCTCGCGCTCATACGTGGAGCGGGCCAGCGATAGCCGCCGCTGCGCCGACAGCAGTTCGCTGCGCTGCTCCGACAGTTCCGTGCTGGCGATGACGGCCAGTACTTGCCCCTTTTTCACCAGCTGGCCCAGGTCGGCGTGCACGGCTTCCACCACGCCGGCCAGACGGGGCACGACGTGGGCCGTACGGTCTTCATTGAAGCGGATTTCGCCGGGCAAGGCGACGGTGGTCTTGATGCGGCCGGGCGCGGCCGTGGCGATGACGACGCCGGCCGCGCGGCTTTGCGCCGCCGTCAATTCCAGCTTGCCTTCCACTTCTTCGTGGCCGTGTTCGTCTTTCTTTTCAGCATGTGCTTCCACCTTGGCGGCGGTGGACGGCGCGGTCTTGGAATTGCCCGTGCCGAGGATGAGGATGGCCAGCACGATGCCGGCGGCCGCGATGGCGCCGATGGCGATCGCCTGTTTCTTGTCGAGTTTGATATTCATTGTCATGGATTCCTTACAGGGGAGCAGAGGCGCCAAGCAGGCGCTCGATCTCGGCGGCGGCATGCTGCGCTTCCGTCAGCGCGCGCAGGTATTGGTTTTTGGCTTGGAGCAAGGTGCGCTGGGCGTCGAGCACGTCGAGAAAGGCGAACTTGCCGAACTCGAAGCCCTTGCTGGCCGCGTCGTAGGCGCTCTGGGCGCCGGGCAAGATGTCCTGGCGCAAGCTTTCCACATCGAGCCGGGCCGTGGTCAGGCGTTCGCTGGCGGCGGCCACGGCCGTTTGCACGGCGATGCGGGCGGCAGCCAGTTCGTCGCTGGCCTTGTCGCTGCGGCGCAGGGCGTCGAGCTTGTTGCCCGCGTTGCGGTCGAACAGGGGCAGCGGCAGGGCCAGGCCGATGATGGCCTGGTTGCGGCCCAGCTCTTCCGAGCGCTTCATGCCGATGCTGACCGTGACGTCGGGCGTGGCACGCCGCTGTTCCACGTCCAGCATGGCTTGCCGCTGGGCCAGTGCGCTTTGCGCCTGGCGCACGGCAGGGGCTTGCTCCATGCGCGCTGCCAGTTCGCTGGCCGGGGGCAGCTCCGGCAAGGTTTCCAGGCGTCCCTCTGCCAGCGTGAAACGGGGCGCGGCATTGCCCCACAGGGCGGCCAGGCGCTGGCGGGCGCTGGCCAGGGTGCTGCGAGCCAGGTTCAGTTCCAGCCGCACGCTCGCTTCGGCGACCCTGGCGCGGGTTTCCTCGACGGGGGACGCCTTGCCGGCCGTGACCCGGCGCGCCGTAATGTCGCTGGCGCGCGCGGCCAGCGCCTGCGCGCTGTCGGCCAGGCGCAAGCCTTCCTGCGCCGCCAGCACATCGACAAAGGCGGAAGTGACGGCCGCGCGCGTGTCGGCTTGCTGTAGCGCAAGGCCCGCCTGCGCCAGGTCTGCGCCGCGCTGGGCGACGGCGGCGCGCGCACCGCGCTTGCCGCCCAGCTCGATGAGCTGGTTCAGCTGCACGGTGGTGCTGCGCGTGGCGCGCCGCGTGTCTTCCAGCACGGTTTGCAATTCCGGGTTGGGCAAGGCGCGCGCCTGCTGCAGGGCGCCGCCTTGCGCCGCCAGTTCATGGCGGGCGGCCGACAGGGTGGCGTTGCCGCCCTCCGCCAGGGCCAGCGCGGCGGGCAGGGTCAGGGGCGCGGCGGGTTCCACGCTAGATTGTGCGTGGGCAAAGTTGCCAGCCAGCAGGCCAGCAGAGAGTAGCAATAGATAAATGGATCGGTGCATCGAATTCTCCAAGGTATGGAAAAAGAATTCGACGGGACGCGCAGGCCTGCGCCCGGATTATTTCAGGGCGCGCATTGCGTTATGACAAAGGGGACGTCCCGTCGGCCTAGATGGCCGACGACCAGTCGGGGCGCTTGGGAGCGTCCGGGATGTGGGAAGCGTAAAAGAAGGGGGCGGTGTCCGCGTTCACGGACGCCATGTCGCCGATGGGCAGGCTGGAACCGGCCGGCAGCCACGCATGGCCGATGCCATGGCAGACGTTGCAGTCGCTGTGCGGCTGGCCCTTGGATTGCTTGTCAGCCTTGTCGGCCACGGGTTTCTTGTCCGCATCCGCCTTGTGCTGGTGGCTGTGGTGGCCCAGGTGCTGCGCCGCCTTGCCTTCCTCGTGCAGGCAATACGCGCTCGCCGCGGCCCAGGACATCTGGAGCGGAAGCACGAACAGCAGCAAAATGAGGAAGAATTTACGCATGGTGACGGCTATTGTACAGAAAGTAGCGCTTAGCGTGGCTGGGCGCGCCACGCCTTCAATTGCGCGGCGATGGCCTTGCCCTGGAACAGTTGCGGCTCGGAATGCTCTTCCGCTTCCATGCCGCCTTCGCGGAAATCGGCCGCCTCGCGCGCCTGCACCAGCACTTTGGCCTTGTCGAACGCTTCCGTGAAGCTGCTGCTTTTCGGCAAGGCTTCCTTGAAATACGCTTCGCTGAAATACGTAAAATCGTTCTGGTCGTCGCAGCCGAACGAGGTGCGGTCGCTGCGCGCAGCCGTGATGATGAGGGTGTTGTCATCTTTCAAGGGGGCAATGAATCCGCCCGCATAGCAGGCCGAGATCACGATGACTTTCCAGCGGATACCGCTGTGCTTGAGCATGGACGCCAGTTCTTGCGCGGGCAGGCTGTGCAGGTCCATGCCGTTTTGCGCCAGCGCCAGTTCGTGCTCGGGCGAGCCGTGGCTGGTGAGAAACAGGAACAGGATGTCGTTGGCCTTGTCCATCTTCGCGCCCAGCGCATCGAGGCTGGCGGCGATGCTGGTGCGCGTGGCCATCGGCTGCTGCGCCACCGTGTTGCGGCTGTTGACGAGCATCAAGGAGCGGCCCACGGTGCCGTAATCGCGGTCGAACTGGCGTTGCACGAAGGCCGTTTCGCGGTGAAACACTTCCTGCGCGCCGTCGCCGGCCACGCCCAGCAAATACAGATTGATCTTTTTCGCCGGATCGCGCGGCGCGATGCGCGCCAGGGCGCCGTCGAGCAGGGTGGGCTGGTTGTACAGGGCCAGCTCGATATTGTCGCGCGTGAGCTTGTCTGCGGCCGGGTCGTCCAGCTGGCCTTCCGTCCAGTTGCCGCTGTCTTCGCGCCGGCCGTCCGCCTGCGCCACGGCGTAGCGCAGCACGCCCTGGCCGTCGAACTGGCCATTCTTGAAGCCGCCCCGGTATTCGTCGCCGTCGGCCGTGCGCAGCACGCCCTGGCCCTCGAATTTCCAGTCCTTCAGCTCGCCTTCGTAGTGGATGCCGTCGCTGGTGGTGACGGTGGCCTTGCCCTGCACCTGGCCCTGGACGAATTCGCCTTCGAAGACGGTGCCGTCCGTGTCGGTCAGCTTGCCGGCGCCATGCGGGCGCCAGTGCTTGAAATGGCCTTCGAAGGTGGCGCCGTCGGCGCCCTGGAAGCGGCCCACGCCCTCGAAGCTGCCCTTGACGAAGCTGCCCGTGTAAATTTCGCCCTTGGGCGAGGTGTAGCGGCCGAGGCCGTCGAAGGCGCCCTGGCGGAAGGCGCCCGTGTATTCGACGCCGGACGCCTGGCGCAGCTTGCCCTGGCCGGAAAACACGCCGCGCGCGAAGCCCCCTTCGTAAAACGCGCCGCTCGCGTATTCGAGCCGCCCCTGGCCGTGCATCTTGCCCGCGACGAGGGGGCCGAAATAGCGTCCGCCATCGGCCGTTTCCGCCGCCGGCGCCTTGGCTGGCGCGGCGCACAGCGGCGGCATGCCCAGCGCGGCAAAGGCCAGCAGGCCGGCGAGGGTGTAGGGGCGAAGCGAGGCGCGTAGCGTGGCAGTCATGAGGACGGTCTGGTCTGTAGGAAGGGGCCTAGTCTGCCACTGTATTGCCAGCGTGGCAAATGCGCGCGTGGCGTGTGTTGCTCTGCCTCAAGGCAAGATTCTGCGTTTTATGCCGTGCCAAGGCTGGGCTGAACTGATAATATTGATTTTCAGAACATATACTTGCACAAGGTACATAGTCACCCATGGAAAGCCGCCTCAGCCGCCTGGAAGCCGTTCAAACCGTGTTGCTGGAAATCGGGCAGCGCTCGAGCACCTGCAGCGATATCAGCGAATTCCTGCAGGCGGTGCATGCGGCGCTGGGGCGCATCATGTATGCGGCCAACTTTTACGTGGCGCTCAGCGACCGCGACGACGGCCTCGTGCGCTTTCCCTATTTTGTCGATGAATTCGACGCCGCGCCCGATCCGGACGAGGGCGTGCGCCTGGCCAGCGCGGCACAGTCGCCCACGGCCTGGGTCATCGTCAACCGCAAGCAGCTGGTGATGACGGCCGACGACGACGCCATGCGCGCCATCGGCGGCGGCGCCTGGGGCGGCGGCACGGCGGCCGAGCACTGGATCGGCTGTCCGCTGCTGGACCAGCAGCACCAGGTGCTGGGTGCCATCGTCATCCAGAGCTACGACGCCCAGCACCGCTTCAGCCTGGAAGACCAGGCCCTGTTCGCGCTGATCGCCACGCACGTGTCGAGCGCCCTGCAGGGCATGCAAAGCATGGACCGGCTGGAAAAGGCGGTGCAGGAGCGCACGGCCCTGCTGGCGCACGAGGTGGCCGAGCGCCGCCGGGCGGAAAACCTGCAGCATGCGCTGTATGAAATCGCCAACCTGTCGGCGCAGGCATCCGATGCGACGACCTTATATACGCGCCTGCACGCCATCATCAGCGAACTGGTGACGGCGAAGAATTTCCTCATCGCCCTGTACCACCCGGACAACAAGGACATCACGATCCCGTATTTCGTCGACGAGAAGGATGCGCAGGCGCCCGTGAAACGCTTTCATTACGGCATCGGCATGAGTTCCTATGTGCTGGCGCGCCGGCAAGCCTGCCTGCTCGATGCCGGCAGCTATGCGGCGCTGGTGGCCAGCGGCGAAATGGAAGAGCCGCTGGGCAATACCAGCATCGCCAGCTGGATGGGCGCGCCCATGCTGCTGGGCGACCGCAAATATGGCGTGATCATCGTGCAAAGCTATGACACGTCCGTCGTGTATGGCCAGGCGGAACTGGACGTGCTGGCCTTCATGGCCAGCCACGTGGCCGTGGCGATGGCGCGCATCCAGGCCGACAGCGCCATGCGCCGCGCCAAGGAAGCGCTGGAAGAGCAGAATGCGGCCCTGAACAGCGCCCTGAACGCCTTGCAGGAAGCGCAGTCGGAACTGGTGCGCCAGGAAAAGCTGGCCTCGCTGGGCCGGCTGGTGGCGGGCGTGGCGCATGAAATCAATACGCCGCTGGGCATATGCGTGACGGCCACCAGCCACCTGGTGCAGGAATTGAAGCTCACGCGCGAAGACCTGGAAGGCGGCCAGCTCGACGAAGATGGCTTGCGGCAATTTTTCGACATCATCGACCAGACCCTGCGCATCATGACGACGAACACGCAGCGCGCCGCGGCGCTGGTGCGCAGCTTCAAGCAGGTGGCCGTCGACCAGTCTTCGGACGAATTGCGCAGTTTTAACTTGCGCAAATATCTCGATGAAATATTGCTTTCATTGCAACCAAAGCTGAAGGGCAAGCCCGTCAAGGTGGAGATCGATTGCCCGCCCGAGGTGCAGCTGCGCAGCTATCCGGGCGCCGTCTCGCAGATCGTCACGAACATGGTGGTCAATTCACTCGTGCATGGTTTTGTCGAAGGCGAGCCGGGCAAGATCAAGATCAGCGTGCGCACGGCCGGCGAGATGCTGGAACTCGATTACAGCGACGACGGCATGGGGATGGACAGCGCCACCCTGGGCCAGCTGTTCGACCCCTTCTTCACGACCAAGCGCGGTTCCGGCGGCAGCGGCCTGGGTGCGCATATCCTGTACAACCTGGTGACGGGGCCGCTGGGCGGGACGGTGAAGGTGGTCAGTGCGCCGGGGATGGGCTTGCATTACAAGATACGCTTTCCGCTGGAGCCGAAGAGTGCTTGAAATTTGAAGCTTGAAAACGGCGGGCCGGAGACGCGGGCCTGAGAAAATGCCGATGGCGGCGTTGCGGCTCCTTGCCGTACATGCGTACTGTCTGCGTCGCCGCGCCTTGCCCTCGACATTTTTCAGGTCCGCTTGGCCCGGAACGCCCAAGTTGGGATCTTGGGCCGCAGCGTGGTTTACTGGTGTGCGTATTGCTCAGGGGTCAGATCCTCAGGGTCTGACTCCGGTATTGTACTTGGGTTCAATCTGGAGCCTAATCCGGGAAGCGTTGATTTAACGCAAGCGCTGCATCGAGATTCGCAATCAGCAATTCCACATACTGCGGGTCGAGGTGGCTGCCGCTCACTTCGCGCAGGTAGCTGACCACGCGCTCCAGGGGCCAGGCGTCCTTGTAGCAGCGCTTGTGCATGAGGGCGTCGAAGACGTCGGCGACGGCGGCGATGCGCGCGTATTTGTGGATGTTTTCGCCGACCAGGCCCTGCGGGTAGCCGCTGCCGTCGTATTTTTCATGATGCTGGTGGGCAATCACGGCGGCCGCCTTCAACAGCGGGCGCTGCGAGCCGTCGAGGATGGACATGCCCACCGTCGGATGCTGCTTCATGATTTCCCATTCGGCCGCGTCGAGCTTGCCGGGTTTGAGCAGCACCGCGTCGGGTGTGGAAATCTTGCCGATGTCATGCATGGGTGCCGCGTGGCGCAGCACCATGGTTTCCTCTTCCGACATGCCGGACGCCTGCGCCAGCAGCTGGCACACTTCGGCCATGCGGCGCACGTGGTTGCCCCCTTCGTGCGAGCGCGATTCGACCACGTCGCCCAGGCGCAGGATCAGTTCGGCCTGGGTATCGGTGATTTCCTGCGTCAGCAGGATGTTGTCGAAGGCGATCGCCACGCCCGAGCAGAAGACTTCCAGCAATTGCGCATCGAGGTCGGAAATCTCTTCCACGCCCTTCAATACCAGCAAGGACGCCTTGCCGCTGCTGTTCGGGAAATAGCCGACATAGGTGTCGCCGTGCAGGCGCGAGATCTTGTTGCTCTTGGCGTCGTCCAGCTGCGACAGCAGGGACGGGCTGAGGATGCCGTCGTCCGTGTCGCCGATCTGCGCGAGGATTTCATAATCCTGCTCGCCGGAAATGGCGCTGGCGCCGCGCAGGCGCAGCAGCATGCTCGTTTCCAGGCGCAGCAGGGCGACGACTTGCTGCAGCAGGCCGCTGGCGAAGTCGCGCAGGTTGCGCTGCTTGAAAATGTGCGCCGAGGCGGCGATGACGCGCTCGAGTCCCTCGCGGTAATGGAGCTGGGCCTGGCGCGCCTCTTCCACCTTCATGATGTCGCGGTAGGCGCGCAGGGCGGCAAAGGTGGTGGTGAACAGCTTGGTGCGGTCCAGTTCCGTCTTTTCCTTGTAGTCGTTGATGTCGTAGTTGACGATCACGCGTTCTTCCGGCGCCTGGCCCGGCTGGCCCGTGCGCAGCACGATGCGCGTAAACTGGTTGCCCAGGTCTTCGCGCATCCAGCGCGCCACTTCCAGGCCGCTGTCTTCGCGCTCCATCACTACGTCGAGAAACACCAGCGCGATGCCTGCTTCGCGCGCCAGCACCTGCTTGGCTTCGGCGCCGCTGTAGGCGTGCACGAAACTCAGGGCGCGGCCCTCGAGGCGAAAACGGCTCAGTGTCAGTTCGGTGATGTCATGGATGTCGGGTTCATCGTCGACGAGCAGGACTTTCCAGGGGGGTAACTTGGGCGATGCTGAAGACAAAAATGACATAAGGGCGAGTTCCGCTAAAAGGCATAACTGACGCAATACTGAGACGCCCGCGCCAGGCTTGCCTGTGCGCCACTACTGGCGTTGCGCGTTTTTCGGGCGCATTTTATCGATTGTAGACTGACAGCCAAGTATTAACAACAAGCAAGAATAATTGACTAAACTCATGCAACATGCATATCAAAAAAGCACTTTAAATCCACGCCGTCGACACTATGTATACTTTATCGCTTAGGCAACTATATTTTCAAGACAATACTTTGTTTTAATTAATATTGCCAATGAATCTGTAAAAAAATTGGTGGGACGAAGCTTGGTTCGTTACGCGGTGCAAGAAAAGTAACAATGTATTAGTTTCCCTTTAGAATGAAACGCATCGCGCTATATTGAGAAGTAAAAAATGGCCGGAGGCCATCCACATTCTTGAAAGGACTCATCATGAAAACGAAAACGACGCGTACCTTCATTGCTGGTCTTGCCTTGCTGGCGAGCACTGCCGCCTGGGCGGGCACGGAAGTGCATTTCACCAAGCCGGAACAATTCTCGGATGTGTCTTTCGATCGGACGGAGCGTGAAAAAGTCCTCAAGGACTTGGCGGCGCACTTCGCACAACGGGGAGAGGCGCTCAAGCCCGGGCTAACCCTGAAGATCGATGTGACGGATCTGGACATGGCTGGCCGTGAAAATCCCGCCATGCGCTCTGCGCAGGATTTCCGCGTGATGACCGGCCAGGCCGATTGGCCGCGCATACGCTTGCACTATGTGCTGGAGCAAGATGGCAAGGTCATCGGCAGCGCCGATGCAGCCCTGTCCGATATGTCCTATCTGACGCGCATCAATCGTTATTCCAGCGGCGACAAGCTGCGCTACGAGAAGCAGATGATCGATGACTGGTTTGCCAGCACGTTCGCCACGCAAGTGAAGAGTCCGGTACGCAAATGACCTTGCCGCGGCGCGAAGTGCCGGGCTGATTAACGCAAATAAGCGTGTTCGATGCGCGCCAGCTGGCCGCTATGCCGCAGGGCCAGCAGGGCGGCATTCATCTGCGCGACGAAATCGGCCTTGTAGGCCGGCGTGTTGCGCGCGCTGTAGGCGATATACGTGGCTTCGGACGACAATTCCAGCACTTCATGCAAGGCAAAGCCGTAACTGGCCAGTTCACCGCCCAGCCGGCGCGCCGTATGGCGTGCCGCGCCGCGGTCGCTGGCGTAGCAATCGATGCGCCGCAAGGCCAGTTTTTTCAGATTGGCTTCATTGCCCTTGGCCGCTTCCAGGCGCAGCAGTCCCTCGCGGGCCGGCGCCATCAGTTTTTCCGAGAGTAAAAACCCCGTATTGACGCCGATGGTCAGGCCGGCAAAGTCGGCGGGAAACCGCGTGCGCGGCGTGCGCATGACGGCGTCATGGCAAAACAGCACCACCGATTCACGGTACAGCATGGCTGAATACGGCTGTACGTAGGGCCGTTCCGTCTTGCGTCCGGGCGGAAACAGGCCGAAAACCTGGCCCTTTTCCAGCGCGTCGAGGCCCCGCTTCCAGGGGCGCGGCTGCAGTTCCAGCCGGTAGCCGGGCATCGCGCTGGCCGCCTGGCGCAGGATATCGACATACATGCCCTTGAAGACGCCGTGTTCCACATAGCTGTACGGTGCATAGTCGTCGTCGCCATACAGGATGACGGTTTGCGGCGCGGCATGGCCGATGCCGGGTGCGGCCATCGCGCAGACGGCAGCCAGCAGGCAGGCGCCGGCGCGGCGCAGGTCAATTTTGCATATCATCCTGACAAGCATACAGGATGACGGCCGGAATGTACCGCGCCTCAATCGATCCAGTTCACCTGTGGGAACTTGCTGCCGAAATCTTCCGGCATGGGCACGACCTGGCTGAGCTTATAGTTGAAAAACACAAAACCGGACTTGGCCATCGCGATCAGGGTGCTGTCGCGCGGGCGCGTGATGCGGAAGGTGATGTCGCCGCCATACTTGTTGAAATCCATGACGCCCACTTCGAACAGCAACTGGTCGCGCGCATGGGCTTCGGCGCGGTAGGTGGTGGCCAGGTCGGTGACGATGATGCCGGTGCCGTCCGCTTCGATGTCGCGCACGCCATATTCGAACAGGAAGCGGGCGCGCGCCTCGGAAATCATGGAAATCATGGAATCGTTGCCGAGATGGTTGCCGGCATTGATGTCCGTCGTGCGTACCGTCAGTTGCGAGGAATAGCAGTACTGGTCTTCGGGAAATTCGAGTTTCAAACGGGCCATGGTGTTCTCTTGGGCTGGGGCGCAGGGCGCGGCGGAAAAAACCAATTCTAGCCGGTTCCCCGCGCCCCGTCGAAAAACGTCCCATCGTCCGTGTGCTGCAGGCATCGCGCAGGGGCGCTATTTGCGCACGATGCGGTAGACTTTCCCCGTGCCGCTCAGCATGTACAGCTCGTTTTGACCATCCTGGCCGAACGACAGGATGTTGCCCACGTTCGCGATGCCCCAGTCCGTCACGGCGGAGGCCGTGCCATTGCTGTAGCTGAAACTTCTCAGCCAGCCGCTGCAGTAGTCGGAATACAGGTATTGCCCCGCCAGTTCCGGCAGGGCCACGCCCCGGTACACATAGCCGCCCGTGATCGAGCAGCCGCCGGCCGTATCGTGGCCGTAGGTGATGACGGGCAAGACCAGCCCCGCCTGATTGCAGCCGGCGCTGTTGTAGCACTGCGCGCCTTCCATGACGTTCCAGCCATAGTTGTTGCCCGCCTGGCCCACGGGCCGCACGTCGACCTCTTCCCAGCTGGCCTGGCCCACGTCGGCGATATACAGCAGCTGGGCCGGCACGTCGAAGGCGTAGCGCCACGGATTGCGCAAGCCGTAGGCCCAGATTTCAGGGCGTCCGCCTGCCGCGGCAAAGGGATTGCCGGGTGGAATGGTGTACGGCTGGGCGACGCTGCTGGCGTTGACGTCCAGGCGCAGCAGCTTGCCCAACAGGACGTTGGTGTTTTGCGCGTTGCCGGGCGGATCGCCCGCGCTGCCGCCGTCGCCCGTGCCCGCATACAGATAGCCGTCCGGGCCAAAGCTGAGCAAGCCGCCATAGTGGGTGCTGAAGGTGGGGTGGGCAATCGTGAGGATGGTCAACGCCGACAGGGGATCGGCCACGTTGGCGTTGCCCGCCGACACTTGCCGCCGCTCGATGACAATGTCGCCGGCCAGGTTGGTGTAATAGATGAAGAAATAGCCATTGCTGGCGTACAGCGGATGGAAGGCCAGCGACAGCAAGCCCTGTTCGCCGCTGGTGGTGGTGAGCGTACTGATGTCGAGGAAGGGCGTGGCCTGCAGGCTGCCGTTCTGCAGCACGCGGATGCGGCCGGGACGCTCAAGGATGAACAAACGGCTGTCGCCCGGTGGCGCCGTGAGGAAGATGGGCGCGTTCAAGCCGCTGGCCACCTCTTGCAGGACCAGGGCCAGCGGTGCGCCGGCCGCATACGTGACGCTGGCGCTGGCCGTCGCGCCCGCAGTGACTTGCACCTGCTGCGTGACGGGCGTGGGCGCCAGCGTCCCCGTGCCTTGCGTCACGCTGGCGGCGCTGACCGCATAGGCGCCGGGCGCCAGGCCAGTGAGCGTGGTGCTGGCCGTCAGCGTCCTGCTGTACGACGCAGGCCCCGTGAGCGTGACGGCGCCCGCCACGCCGGCCGGCAAGCCGCCGATGGTGACCGTCAGGTTCCCCGTGGCGGCGCCCGGCGCAGGGTGGTGATGGCCGCCGCCGCAGGCAGCCAACAGCGCCAGGCAGCATGCCAGCAGCAGGGCCAGCCAGGGCAGCGGCAAGCGGGAAAGGAAATGGCGCATGTCTGTCTCCTGCGGGAACGCGGCAATCGCTGCTCAATGGGGCTGTGGTTCGTGCCAAGAATGCGCGTCTTTGCGGCGGGAAGTTTGAGCTGGCGCAAACGTACGGCGGCATCGGACAAATGCGCCGCGTTTTCAGACAAGCGCGCCGCCACTTGCGCCAGCGCGCCCGCCGGCGCCCGATAATGGCGCATCTGAAACCGAGCAGGAATGACACACATGAAAACCAAAGCCGCGATTGCCTGGAAGGCGGGCGCCCCGCTGACCATCGAAGAAGTCGACCTGGCCGGCCCGCGCGCCGGCGAAGTGCTGGTCGAGCTGAAAGCCACGGGCATCTGCCATACCGATTACTACACCCTGTCCGGCGCCGACCCGGAAGGCATCTTCCCCGCCATCCTCGGCCATGAAGGCGCCGGCGTCGTCGTCGACGTGGGCCCGGGCGTGACGACGCTGAAGAAGGATGACCACGTCATTCCCCTGTACACGCCGGAATGCCGCCAGTGCAAATTTTGCCTGTCGCAAAAGACCAATCTGTGCCAGGCCATCCGCTCCACGCAGGGCCGCGGCCTGATGCCGGACGCCACCAGCCGCTTTTCGCTGAATGGCCAGCCGCTGTTCCACTACATGGGTACGTCCACCTTTTCCAATTACATCGTCGTGCCGGAAATCGCCCTGGCGAAAATCCGCTCCGACGCGCCGTTCGACAAGGTCTGCTACATCGGCTGCGGCGTCACCACGGGCGTGGGCGCCGTCCTGTTCTCGGCCAAGGTCGAGGCGGGCGCCAACGTGGCCGTGTTCGGCCTGGGCGGCATCGGCCTGAACGTGATCCAGGCCGCCAAGATGGTCGGCGCCGATAAAATCATCGGCATCGACATCAATCCGGCGCGCCAGGCCATCGCGCGCAAGTTCGGCATGACGCATTTTATCAATCCGAACGAAGTGGACAACGTCGTCGACGCCATCGTGCAACTGACGGACGGCGGCGCCGATTACTCGTTCGAATGCGTCGGCAATACGACCCTGATGCGACAGGCGCTCGAGTGCACGCACAAGGGCTGGGGCAAATCGTTCATCATCGGCGTGGCGGCGGCGGGCCAGGAAATTTCCACGCGTCCATTCCAGCTGGTGACGGGACGCGAATGGCGCGGTTCGGCCTTCGGCGGCGCGCGGGGCCGCACGGACGTGCCGAAGATCGTCGACTGGTACATGGAAGGCAAGCTCAACATTGACGACCTGATCACGCACCGCCTGCCGCTCGAACGCATCAACGAAGGCTTCGACCTGATGAAGAGCGGCGAATCGATCCGTTCCGTCGTGTTGTACTAATCTTATCGGATGTACTCATTGCGCAACACTTGACGGACGGGGCAGGGCGGCAGGCTGTACTTCGCCGCCTGCCCCTGCTAGTGTGAAGATATCACCGCCTTGCTTTGGGAGCTGTCCATGTTTGCCACTGCCTACCTCGCCACCTTGCGCCGCATGCTGCCCGTCTTCCTCGGAGCGGCCCTGTCTTCCTTGCTGGCCTTGTGGTGGAGCAATGCCGCCAGCCTCGCCACGCCCGCCATCTGGCTGGCGCTGCTGGCCACGTATCTGCTGTGCGCACTCCTGTTTACGCCGCTGGCCCGGCAGAGCCGCCAACTGGCCACGCGCCACGTGCGTCACGGCAAGCCGCGCTGATTTTTCGCCCAGCTAGCGCGCCGTGCTGGAAAAGCGCTCGCGGTAATCGCGCGGCGTGATGGCGAGTTTCTTTTGAAACAGGCGGCGCAGCCTGTCTTCGCTGTGCAAGCCCGCCTGAACGGCCACCTGTTTTAAGGAAGACACATTGTCTTCCAGCAAGCGACGCGCCACTTCAAAGCGGGCCGTGTCGATGAATTCCGTGGGACTGGTGCCCGTTTCGCGCTGGAACACGCGCGTAAAATTGCGTTCGCTCATGGCCAGCCTGGCCGCCAGCAGCGGCACGGTAAGCTCTTCGGCCAGGTGTTCCATGATCCAGCCCTGCAACTGGCGGATGGTCGGGTGCGTCGTCATCTGGCTCGACAGGTGCACGGAAAACTGCGACTGGCCGCCGGGCCGCTTCAGATACACGACCAGGTCGCGCGCCACTTCCAGCGCGATATCGCGGCTGAAATCGTCTTCCACCAGGGCCAGCGCCAGGTCGATGCCGGCCGTCACGCCGGCCGACGTCCAGAATTTCCCTTCCCGCACGAAAATCGCATCGGCATTGACCTGTATCAATGGATAGCGCTGGCGCAGGCTGTCCACGGCGCTCCAGTGCGTGGCAGCGCTCTTGCCGTCAAGCACGCCGGCCTCGGCCAGGAAGAAGCAGCCCGTGCACAGGGCTGCCAGGGTATCGATGCGCGGCGCCGCCTCGGCCACCCAGGCGGCGAGGGCGGGAATGTCCTGCAAGACTTGCTCGACGTGGTGGCAGCCGACGATGACGGCCAGGTCGGGCAGGCGGTTCACATCGAGCGCCTTGCTGGCGTGCAGCGACATCAGGGTGTCCGACTCGACCGGGCCGATGGCTGTCGAGGCGATGCGCACGTCGTAGCCGCCGGGCAGATTGCGCAGGCGCAAATGGGTGTTGGCGTAGTCAAACACTTTCATGGCGCCGATGGCTTCGAGCGCCTTGAAGCCGGGATAGACGATGATGTCGACAGTGCGCAGGGGGAATTCTTTGGGGCTTTGCTTGATCATGCGATATGCGCGAGGGAGATAAATACTGCCATAATGCAACAACAGCGATGGCGTAGGTTAGCATGAAATAATCCGCGCGCCCGCTGGCTCCCCACCCACCGGATTCCTCGATATCGTGCGCTTACTCCACATTTTTGCCGCCCTGACATTGCTGCTGGGCTCATCCCTTGCCCACGCGGCCACGCTCAACTTCAATGGCGGCGCCGTCAGCGGCTGCACCCTGCCGGCGTCCAGCACCCAATATACTTGCGCCTCGCTGGCGCTGAGCTCTACCGACGTCATCGTCATCGGCAGCGCGTATGCCGTGACGGTCAACAGTTCCCTGGCGATGAGCTATAACCAGGGTTTGACGATGAGCGGCGATGCCACGCTGACGGTCAAGGGCAACCTGGATATCAAGGATATCAATCCGCCGAACCTGAAAGTAACGGGGGGCAACCTGACAGCCGAAGGCGGCACTTTCCTCATGGGCGCGCAGGAACAGACCGTCACGGCCAATATTTCCGCCACCACCATCAAGATGGGCTCGAACAACGTCAAGGTGACGGGCAAGATCAGCGCCAAGGGCCCGGTGGAAATCGCCTCGGGTTCCGTCATTAACGGGCCCATCAGCGGTACCGTCGTCAATATCCTGCCCGCCAGTACCCGCATCCAGGGCGATATCACGGCGACCACTTCACTGACCATCGGTTCCGGCAGCCAGGTGACGGGCAACCTGAAATCGCCGACCATCGACTTGAAGGCATCGGGCCTGCTCGTCACGGGCGACGTGGAGGCCAGCAATTCCTTGTCGATCGCTTCCGGCAATGGCATCAAGGGCAATGTGGACGCCGGCGAGGTGACGCTCGACTCGTCCAACGCCTACATCACGGGCAACGCCAAGGTCGACCACATCACCCTGGGCTGGCAGGGCAGGGTGCAGCAAACCATCACTTGCAAGGCGTATACGCCGTCGAACCCGTGCAGCTGCGTGACGAACAACAGCGGCTGGGCCTTCAATGAGCCGATGGGGCCAAAGTGCGGCCCCAGTACGCCGAGCGGACTGCACCATTTCCAGATAGATCACCCGCTGACGGCGCTTACTTGCCAGGTACCCACGGTGAAAGTGACGGCCTGCGCCGATGCCAGCTGCAGCGCGGTCTACAAGGGTAGTCCCAGCCCCAGCGTCACCGTCAGCCCTGGCGGCGTGCCGACGCAGATCGATGCCAGCGGCGTCAACGCCAATGTCGCGGTGCGCCAGACCACGGTGGGCATCGCCACGCTGAGCCTGGTCAGCACACCCGCCACGACGGGGGCGCTGGTGTGCAAGAGCGGCGGCAATACGAGCAATTGCCAGATCAGCTTTCTCTCCAGCGGCTTCCAGGTGAGCGGCATTCCGCGCTACGCGGAAGTGGCGGAAGCCTTGGTAATCAGCGCCTTGCAAGTAGCGCCCAACGATCCGACCGCTTGCGTGACCATGTTCGCCAACCAGAACAAGGACTTGAACCTGACTTGTGCGTACAGCAATCCGGACAAGGGGACATTGCCTGCGCGCATCTTTGACAGCGCCAAAAATAGTTATGTTGCCCTGGCGGCCAGCGACCAGAGCAGCTGCGCCGTGGCGAGCACCAAGGTGAATGTGACGTTCGGCGCCGATGGCGTGGCCAGGCCGAACATGCTGTATGCCGATGCGGGAGCGCTGCTGCTGACAGCCTCCTACAAGCCGGACAGCGGCAGCGACAAAGGTTTGGAGATGAGCGGCAGCGGCACGGTCATCGTGGCGCCAGCGAAATTTCTGTTCACGAAGCTGGCGCCGACGCAGCGCGCGGGCCTGGCGGCGGCGCCCTTGACGCCCGGTGCGACCATCATGCTGTCGGCCGTCAACGCGCTCGATGCCGTGACGAAGAATTTCGGCAACGAAAGCGGTGTCGCCGTGCAAAAAGTCGTGCTCGGCCGTAATCTGCAGGCGCCGCTCTATACAGGCGTAGCCAATCCGGAAGTTGGCGGCGATCTCGATTTTGTGAAGAAAGGGGGCGTCATCACGGCGCCGCCGCTGGTCTGGCCCGAAGTGGGCAAGATCAATTTCACGGCTGCGCTGCAAAACGGTTATCTGGGCAGCAGCCTGACGTCGCCGGGACCGAGCGACGCTGTGCTCTTTTATCCGCATCATTTCGTGACGGAACTGGTTATCAAGCAAGTGGACCTCCCGGGGGGGGCGAAGACGGAGTTTCCTTTCCCGTGCAGCGCGCCGCTCGCCTGCGCCGGCAACCGCGCCGTGTACTCGCGCCAGCCCTTCGATCTGACCATCCGCGCTCAGAATTCCGGCGGCGTGGATACCAAGAATTTCGACGCCAGGAATGACGACATCAACAAAACGCAAGTATCGCTGGTTCCGTATGACGCGGCCACGGGGAAGAACAGCTATCCGCCCACGGCGCCATCGGGCAGCACGCTGACGGATGGGGCAACAGCACCTGCGGCCGTGACGGGCGTCCCCGTCACCAGTTTCAGCAATGGCATCGCCACGCGCCCCATCGCCTACAGCTTCCCCGCCGCCTATGCCGTGCCCAAGGAGCCGACAGCGCTGGCATTGCCGACGGGGCTGCTGTTGCGCGCGACGTATGCCTATCCGGCGGCTGGCAATGTGAGCTCGGCGCCGGCCGATGGCAAGGAAGCGCAGCTGACCGTGCTCACGGGCCGCCTGATGGTGCCGCATGACTACGGTTCCGAGCGCTATCCTGTGCGCCTGGCCGTGCAGACGCAGTACTGGGACGGCAAGACCTGGGTCACCAGTCTGCTGGACAGCATCAGCGCCTTCGGCAGCGCGCAGGTGGTGTTTGCCAATTGCAAGAAAACACTGGCGTGCAAGGACTTTGCATTCCCCGCTGGCACGATTATTACTTATACGTTTGACAAGGGCATCTTGCCGCCGAATAAGCGCCTGATTGTGGCGGCGCCCGGCGCCGGCAAGACCGGCAGCGTCGATGTGTCCGTGTCCGGCATTGCGTACTTGCCCAGCACCGTGGGCACCGTCGTCTTTGGCGTCTTCAAGTCGGGCCCGGTGATTTACCTGCGCGAGATGTATTGAGCCAGGACAAAGGGTGGGCGCAGAAAGAGGGAAAAACCAGTAACATGCCTGGCTGTGGCATTCCCCCCAACCTCAGACTGGAGTTTCTATGAGCACAACATCGCAGTGGATCGATATCGCCGGCCCGGACGGCAGCTTCCAGGCTTACCTGGCCGTGCCGCATGTGGGCAAGGGCCCCGCCATCATCCTGTTGCAGGAAATTTTCGGCGTCAACGAGCACATCCGCGCCGTGGCCGACCAGTACGCGGCCGACGGCTACGTGGTGCTGGTGCCCGACCTGTTCTGGCGCGCCGGCGCGCACATCGAACTGGGCTATGACGCGGACGGCTGGAAGCGCGCCGTCGAACTGATGCAGGCGACCGATAACGAGCATGCCTTGAGCGATATCAAGGCCACCATCGCGGCCCTGCGCGCGCGTCCGGAAGTGACGGGCAAGCTGGCGTCCGTCGGCTACTGCTTCGGCGGCCGACTGTCGTACCAAGCGGCCGCGGCTGGCCTGGTCGACGCGGCCATCGCCTATTACGGCGGCGGCATCCAGAACAAGCTGGACCTGGCCGACCGCATCCAGGTGCCGCTGCTCATGCATTTCGGCGGCCAGGACAGCCATATTCCGCCGGAAGCCGTGCAAAAGATCGCCGAGCGCTTCGAAGACCGGCAAGACGTGGAAATCCATATCTACCCGGGTGCCGAGCACGGTTTCAACTGCACCCACCGCGACAGCTACCAGCAGCGCGCCGCCGCCCACGCGCACGGCAATTCCCTGATTTTCTTGGCGGAAAATCTGTAAGAGAGCCAGCCCAAGCTGGCCGGTTGCCATGGTTTGCCCAGCAGCAAAGCCGCATGGGCGCTAAAATAGCGGCTGTGCCGGGCAACTCCGGCCGGCCGGGCGCGGCGCCCGGCAAACCTGGATGAGGAACCGAATTAAAGATGGCCCAAGTAATTGTTTCTGTAACATTGGCGGCAAGCGCCGAAAGAGTGTGGGATTTTATCGGCGGCTTCCAGTCGCTGAATGAATGGTCGAGCTCGATCAAGACCAGCCTGTCCGAACATGGCGGCCGCGTGCGCCGCCTGAAAACCACGGACGGCGCCATCATCGCCGAACGCCTGCAAAGCTACAGCGAAGCGGACAAGAGCTACAGCTACACCATCGTCTCGGGCCCGATCCCCGTCAAGAATTACCGTTCCACCCTGCGCGTCACGGGTGAACCAGGCGGCGCTTCCTGCGTGGCGGAATGGTCGAGCGAGTTCGACGCGGCCGAAGGCGTGGAAGAAGTCATGGTGGGCGCGTTCCAGCACCTGTACGAAACGGCGTTCATCGACCTGAAACGCATCATGGCGATTTGAATTGCCAAACCCCATAGCAAATACCGGGGTCGGTTCCTGAGGGGCCGACCCCAGCCTTTCTGCTTTGCGGGTTAAAACATTGTTACCCTCTTAGCGTTTGACTTTGCCAAACGCCTCGTCCTTGTTCCATGTAGGCAAGTTCTTGTCGTTTGCCACTTCATAGCCGAGGTTCAAGGTGAATTGCGCCTGCTGCACCATGCCCGATAAATCCCACGACGGGTGGTATTCATCGGTTACCTGGTGGTAATCCTTCTTGAACGCCACCAAGCGCTCGCCGGACGCTTTCGGCTCCCGGACGAAGTCGAACGAACCGTCGCCGGAAAACACGGCCGAGCCCACGTTGAAGGCGGGCACGCCAGCCTTGGCGAAGGCAAAATGGTCGGCCCGGTAAAACGCGCCGGACAGGTCGGGAATGGTGGGTGCCAGGCGCAGGCCCATGCGCTTGGCCACCTTGGCGGCGCTCGCGTACAGGCTGCTGCGCTCGGCGCCGGCCACGCCGATGTCGTGCGTCTTGCCGACGAAGTTCATGCTGTCGAGGTTCAGGTCGGCGGCCGTTTTCGCCAGCGGCCACAGGGGCTTGCGCGTGTAGGCCGTGCTGCCCAGCATGCCCGTTTCCTCGCCGGCCGGCCACAGGAAGATCTGCGTGCGCCGTGCCGGTTGTTTTACCGCAACCTGCGCCATGGCCAGCAGGGCCGCCGCGCCCGAGGCGTTGTCGATGGCGCCGTTGTAGATGTGGTCGCTCTGGCCGCTGCGGCTGTTGCCTTCGTCATCCTTGCCCAGGTGGTCCCAGTGGGCCGAGTAAATCACGGCTTCATCCTTGAGTTTCGGATCCGTGCCCGGCACGATGCCGGCCACGTTGAATTGCTCGATGCTGCGGATCTGGCTGTTCAAGACCACCTTGACCGTGGCGTCCAGGGCCACGGGACGGAATTCGCGCGTTTCCGCCTGCGCGCGCAAGGCATCGAGGTCTTGCCCGCCCGCCTGGAACAGGGCGCGCGCCATGTCTTCCTGCAGCCAGCCTTCCATCGCATTGCCCGCGCCGGCCAGGTTGAAGCGTTCATGGCCGAAACCGTTGGCCGGCACCGACCACGGGTACGAGGCGGACTCGGTCGTGTGGATCAGCAAGACGCCGGCCGCGCCCTGGCGCAGCGCTTCCTCGTACTTGTAGACCCAGCGGCCGTACCAGGTCAGCGACTTGCCGGCAAAGCGGTTCGGTTCGGCAACGGTCGGCTGCGGGTCGTTGACCATCAGGATGACCATTTTTCCTTTTAAATCAGCACCCTTGAAGTCGTCCCACTGCTCTTCCGGCGCGCGGATGCCGTAGCCGGCAAACACCACGGGCGCATCGAACGCTACTTTTTGCTGGCCATTCGCCGCGCCAAAGACGATGTCCTTGCCGAAGGCGGGAGACAAGGTCTTGCCGCCCGCACTGAAGGTGACTTTGCTCGATGGCAAGGCCTTGCTGCCGACGATGGTCAGCGCCTGGCGATACGTGCCGTCCGGCAACGGTTGCAGGCCGGCCACGGCCGCCTGCGTTTCCAGGTAGCGCACGGCCAGGTCGCCGCCGCGCTGGCCCGTGCCGCGTCCTTCGAGCAAGTCGTCGGCCAGGAAGGACAGGTGGGCGCGCAGGGGCGCCTCGGCAACGAGCGGTTGGGCGAGGGGAGCCGTGCTGATCAGGCTGGCGGCGAGGACAAAGGGAAAACGCATGACAACTCCAAAAGTGAATACGGGAAAGCAAAGCAGCGGCAATCTTACTCTACCGCAATGCTCTGGCGTAGCGCGCGGCGCGCGCCAGCCGATTGGGGCCACAATGGCCGCTGGCCCACCGACAAGGAGCGTTCCATGACTAGCCCTGACTTGCATTCAAACAATACCCTGCGTACCGCCGACGGCACCTTGATCTACTACAAGGACTGGGGCAGCGGCCCGCCCGTCGTCTTCAGCCACGGCTGGCCATTGTCGTCCGACGCCTGGGAAGACCAGATGTTCTATCTGGCCGCGCGCGGCTACCGCGTCATCGCGCATGACCGGCGCGGCCATGGCCGTTCCAGCCAGCCCTTCGGCGGCAACGACATGGATACCTATGCCGATGACCTGGCCGCCCTGATCGACGCGCTGGACCTGGCGGGCGCCACCCTCGTGGGCCACTCGACGGGCGGCGGCGAAGTGGCGCGCTACATCGGACGCCATGGCACGCAGCGCCTGGCCGGCGCCGTGCTGGTGGGCGCCGTGCCGCCGCTGATGCTGCAAACGGCCGACAATCCGCTGGGCTTGCCGCTGTCCGCGTTCGACGCCATCCGCGCGGGCGTGCAGGCCGACCGCAGCCAGTTCTTCCGCGACTTGAGCGAGCCCTTCTATGGCTACAACCGGCCCGGCGCGAAGCCGTCGCAGGGGGTGCGCGACAGTTTCTGGCGGCAAGGCATGCAGGCGGGCATGCCGGCCGCCTACCTGTGCATCAAGCAGTTTTCCGAGACGGATTTTACGGACGACCTGGCCAAATTCGACGTGCCGACCCTGGTGATCCATGGCGACGACGACCAGATCGTGCCGATCGCCGCCTCGGCGCGCCGCACTGCCGAGCTCATCATCGGCAGCAAATTGCTCGTGTATGCGGGCGCGCCGCACGGCCTGGCGACGACGCACAAGGATAGGCTGAACGAGGACTTGCTGGAGTTCTTGCGCACCTGAAACGGGGGCGGGCGCCGTGGCGGCGCGGCGCCCGCCGTAGCTGTTGCCACGCAGAACAGGCGCAGCCGGCATATTGTTGTGTATCGTTTAATGTTGGCAAAATCACGCGCCAATTGCGTGCGGATCGCCGATTTTTCTGGCTTTTTTACGTAGATATGGCGCAAAAAACGGCGTTCTGCGGCATGCAGCCACCCGGTAAGGTCCAGTAAAGAGTAAACTAGCAGATACACTCTTTCGCATTGGGCGATTCGAGCGAACTTGTGAGTGATTTCATGTCTGATACACCAATTTCCTTATTTTCCGACCTTAACCTGAGCGAGCCGCTGATTCGCGCGCTTAAGGATGTCGGTTACGAAACACCGTCGCCTATCCAGGCGGCGACGATTCCATTATTGCTCGCGAACCGCGACGTGCTGGGCCAGGCGCAAACAGGCACGGGTAAGACCGCCGCCTTCGCCTTGCCGATCCTGTCGCGCATCGATCTGAAACAAAGCTCACCCCAAGCCCTGGTCCTGGCACCGACGCGCGAACTGGCCATCCAGGTCGCCGAAGCATTCCAGGTGTATGCCGCCCACATTCCCGGCTTCCACGTGCTGCCGATCTACGGCGGCCAAAGCTATGGCCCGCAACTGTCGGCCCTGCGCCGCGGCGTGCACGTCGTCGTCGGCACCCCTGGCCGCGTCATCGATCACCTGGACAAGGGTTCGCTCGACCTGTCCAAGCTGAAAACCCTGGTGCTCGACGAAGCCGATGAAATGCTGCGCATGGGCTTTATCGACGACGTCGAACGCATCTTGCAAGAAACGCCGGAAGGCCATCAAACGGCTCTGTTCTCGGCCACCATGCCTTCCGTCATCAAGCGCATCGCCACCACGTACCTGGTGAACCCGGCCGAAGTGACGGTCGCCGCCAAGACGGGCACGGCCGACAACATCCGCCAGCGCTACTGGCTGGTGTCGGGCATGCACAAGCTCGACGCGCTGACCCGCATCCTGGAAGCGGAAGCGTTTGACGGCATGATCATCTTTGCCCGCACCAAGCTGGGCACGGAAGAGCTGGCCGGCAAGCTGCAAGCGCGCGGCTTCTCGGCTGCCGCCATCAATGGCGACATCCAGCAAGCCCAGCGCGAGCGCACGATCCAGCAGTTGAAAGACGGCAAGATCGACATTTTGGTCGCAACCGACGTGGCCGCCCGCGGCCTGGACGTCGAGCGCATCAGCCACGTCGTCAACTACGACGTGCCGCACGATCCGGAAAGCTACACCCACCGCATCGGCCGCACGGGCCGCGCCGGCCGCAGCGGCGAAGCGATCCTGTTCATCACCCCGCGTGAAAAGAACTTGCTCAAAGCCATCGAACGCTCGACCCGCCAGCCGATCGGCATGCTGGAACTGCCGACCATCCAGGCCGTCAACGACGTGCGTATCGCCAAGTTCAAGGAACAGATCAGCGAAACCCTGGCCCTGGGCGAACTGGAACAGTTCCAGTCGCTGATCGAAGATTTCGAACGCGAGCAAAACATTCCCGCCATCGAAATCGCCGCCGCCCTGGCGAAGATGGCGCGTGGCAATGTGCCTTTGTTGCTGGACAAAAACAAGGCGCGCGAGCAAGCCACGTGGCAAGACGACCGTCCTGCGCGCCAAGACCGCTTTGACCGCCCTGAACGCAATGACCGTTTCGAACGCAATGACCGCTTCGACCGCAACGAGCGCAGCGAACGCCCGGCCTTCCCGAAAAAGGAACGCATCCAGCGCCCGGCCGACGCCGGCATGCAGACTTTCCGTATTGAGGTAGGTCATCAACATGGCGTAAAACCGGGCAATATCGTGGGCGCCATCGCCAACGAAGCGGGCATCGATTCGAAAAACATCGGCCGCATCGAAATCTATGACGACTACAGCGTCCTGGACTTGCCAGACAGCATGCCGAAAGAATTGCTGGACCAGCTGAAAACCGTGTGGGTAGCGGGCCAGCAGCTGCGCATCAGCCGCGACGGCGACGCACCGGACCTGGCGCCGCCAGCCGCGCCGCGCAAGCCGTTCGCCGCCAAGTCCGCGCCAGCGTTCAAGGATGCGCCGGCGGACGCGGGCGAAGTTGCCCCGCGCGCGCCGAAGAAGGAACGTCCACGCCCGGGAGTGACGGCCTACCGCATCGAAGTGGGCCGTGAGCACGCCGTAACGCCAAGCAACATCGTCGGCGCCATCGCCAACGAAGCGAACCTGGAAGCCAAGCATATCGGCCGCATCGATATCTTTGACAACTACAGCGTGCTGGACTTGCCGGAAGGCATGCCGCCGGAAATCCTCGACCACCTGAAATCGGTCGTCGTTTCGGGTCAGAAACTGCGCATCAGCCTGGACGATGGCACGACGGAGCGCAAGCCTGCGCCGCCGCGTCCGAAGTCGCCGCCGCGCAAAACGTTCAAGTAAGCCATCCCTGCACAGGTGCCTCTCCGGCGCCTGTGTCGCGGATTGGAGACACATCCCCCACTGGCGCATTCGCGCCAGTTTTTATTTTCCCTCAAGAAATAAACATGGTTGCCGCCTTATGGTAGGCGGCAGGTATCGCCATCTGCCGGCAATGGCCGCCGCTCCTTTGCATCTTTTTATCGGCGTAAACGCCATCTTTATTGCCTGCCGCATCGATACATAATTTTTTATTAATTATTGTATGTGCACGCAATTTAAATTTTGCATTTCAATAAAATCAATCAAGTTGAATCAAAGTAAATTCTAAAACATAAATGAATTGACTTTTATTAAATTGTTTGACTGGCGTCACTGTCGCCGAGGCGATATATCATGGGTGCTTGATGTGGTATATTGTTTTTATGTTTTTGTTATGCTAGTTGAAAAAAAATAGAGGAGCGACGATGCGGGTCAATACGCCTATCACGCAAAATGAATACGTATTAAATGAAGGCATGACGATTGTTTCCACCACGGATTTACAGGGAAACATCAATTACGCCAATCAGTATTTCATTGAAGTCAGCGGTTTTTCAGAAATGGAACTGCTGGGTGCGCCACAGAATATCCTGCGCCATCCCGATATGCCGGCCGAAGCGTTTGCCGACCTGTGGGACACCATCAAGACGGGCATGCCCTGGACCGGCATGGTCAAGAACCGCTGCAAGAATGGCGATTTCTATTGGGTCTTCGCCAATATCACGCCCGTCATCGAAAGCGGCCGCCCGATCGGCTATATGTCCGTGCGCACCAAGCCCACGCGCGAGCAGATCAACGAAGCGGCAGCCCTGTATAAAAGTTTCAAAGACGGCAATAGTGCCAACCTGGCGATCCGCAATGGCCGCGTCGTGCGCCAGGGCTGGGCCGCCAAGCTGGCCGAGTGGCGCAAATTGACCCTGTCGCAAGACCTGGCCCTGCATTGCATCATCTTCGGCGTGGTGCTGGCCATTCTCGGCTGCGCCGTGTGGAATATCGACGGCGACACGAGCACGGCCACGCGCAGCTGGCTCAGCGGTGCCGCCGCTGCCGCCGTGGCGCTGATGCTGTATTTCTGGGCCCATCTGCACAATTCCCTCGTCGCCCCGCTGGGCGACGCCATCACGGTGGCGCGCAAGATGGCAGGCGGCGACTTGACGGGCGTGATCGACAAGGTGCGCGACGATGATATGGGTCAATTGATGGCGGCCTTGCGCCAGACCAACATCAACCTGCACAGCATCATCGGCGACGTGCGCGCCAACTTCGAGGATATCCGCATCACCACGGCGGAAATTGCCACGGGCAATATGGACTTGTCCAGCCGCACGGAATCGCAGGCGTCCAGCCTGGAGCAGACGGCGGCCAGCATGGAAGAACTGACGTCGACCGTGCAGAACAGCGCCGACCACGTGGCCACGGCCAACGACCTGGCGGCGCAGGCGTCGACCGTCGCGGCCAAGGGCGGCACCATCGTCAGCGAAGTGGTCACCACGATGGACGAGATCAGCAGCTCGTCGCGCAAGATTCTCGACATTATCGGCCTGATCGACGGCATCGCCTTCCAGACTAATATCCTCGCCTTGAACGCGGCCGTGGAAGCGGCCCGCGCCGGCGAGCATGGCCGCGGCTTCGCCGTCGTGGCCGGCGAAGTACGGAGCCTGGCGCAGCGCTCGGCCACGGCCGCCAAAGAGGTCAAGAATCTGATCGACCATTCGATCGCCACCGTGAATGCGGGCAGCGTGCTGACCAGCAATGCGGGCGCCACCATGGCGGAAGTGATCGCCTCGGTAGCCCGCGTGACGGAAGTGATGGACGAAATTTCCTCGACCACGCGCGAGCAGAACCAGGGCATCGGGCAAGTCAACCAGGCCGTCATCCACATGGATGGCATCACGCAGCAGAATGCGGCGCTGGTGGAGCAGGCGGCCGCCGCCGCCACCAGCCTGGCGCAGCGCACCGAGAGCGTGGCCCAGTCGATCGGCATTTTCAAGCTGAAGGCATCGCCCAAGCGCAAGGTTGCCGGCGTGGGCCGCAGCGTGGGCGCGGGCGTGGCGGCACGCGCCTTGCTGAAGGCAAGATAATTACCCCAACGGCGAAAGGCTGGGGTCAGTCACTGCGTGACCGGAATGCTTCCCATCGGGAGCATTCCCCCCGGGTTTTGTCTGTGGGCTTACTCTTACTTCTTCACCCGGTACACGTCCCCGCTGCGTACCTTGCGCACCACCCCATCCCCGCCAAACAGAATCACATATTCGCCCTGCGCGCCCGAGGCGGCAGGGTAGCTGTACATCCACACTTCCTTGCCGCTGTCGAAACGGATGGACGTGCTGTCGCCCAGCGCGGCGCGCACCTGTTCGCGCGTGCTGTTGCCCGGCTGCACGGCCTGCTCCAGGGTGGCGTAGGGCACATTCTTGCTGGCTTGCAAGGCGCGCGTGCCGGAGCAGGCGGCCAGCAGCATCAGCACGATCAGCGAAAGCCACTTCATGGCGCCACCTCGTCCATATAGTCAAATTCCAGCAGGGTGTCGTCGGGCCAGTTGCTATCCCACAAGGGCGCGTAATACGTGCGGTCAAGCAAGACCTGGCAATCGCAATAGGGCAGCGAGGCGGGCGTTTGCTCGCCGCCCGCGTACAGCATGGTGAACGGTAACGAAACCCTGCGTTCGCCGTGCACGAGGGTCACGCCGAACAGGGGACGGTCCGTGAAGAACAGATAATTGCCGTCCGGCTCGGAACACACTTTATCAGTGCTGTAGAGCATGCTGGACAGCCAGGCGATGATTTGCGGGTCGTTCGAGATCAGACCGGAATCCATGCCGGCGCGGCATTCCAGGCGCAGGTCGCCCAGGCGCCGCGTGCCGGGCGGCAAGCCGGGTGTGATCACCTGCGCGCGCCAGCTCATGGTGGACGCCTTGCGGTTGGCGATCAGCACGGCATCCTCGCGTGCCGCTTGCGCATGGCGCACGGGGGCAAAGCTGTTGTCCTCTGCCAATGGTAACGGGATGCTGACGGTGTCGCCGGCGATGCGCAGCTGCACGCCCTGCATGTCCACGCCGGGCTGGCGCGGCAGCAAACGGAAGCGCAGGCTCGCCTGCGGCGCCAGCGCATGGTCGCGCTCGAAGCGCTCCACGCCCTGCAGCATCTTGCGGTAGGACTTGTCGACGGGGTCGCGCGTGGCATCCACCTTCACCTGCGGCACGGGCGTGGTTTGCGCCAGCGCAATAGGTCCATGGAGCAAGCCTATGATCAGCAGTAATAGATAAATACGCATGGCTTGATGCTACGCCTTTTTGCGCATCCGCCACGCACGGGTGGGCGTCTCAGTATTCGCTGTATTTGCGCGCGTCGCCGCGCACCTGCTGCGCCGGGTATTTCTGCGCGTTCAGTGCCATCTTTTCCAGCACGGCCGCGTGCAGGTCGACGCCGCTCTTGTCGGCCAGGCGTACCAGGTACATCAGCACGTCGGCCAGTTCGTGGCGGATGCCAGCGCGCTTCGCCTCGTCCAGTTCGCAATCCGCGCCCGTGGCCAGCCACTGGTAATGTTCCGCCAGTTCCGCCACTTCCACGGACAGGGCCATGGCCAGGTTTTTCGGCGTGTGGAACTGGTCCCAGTCGCGCTCGTCGGCAAAGGCGCGCAGGCGCGCGCGGATATCGAGCAGGCTGTCGGCGGGCGCGCTCATGCGGCCGCCTGCAGCGGTTTTTCCATGAAGACACTGAATGGATCGTCGCGATAGTCGCCGTACGGTCCGCGCCGCTGGTAGCCGTGGCGCGCGTACAGGGCGATGGCCTCGGGCTGGTGGATGCCCGTCTCCAGGGTCAGCAAGCGGCAGCCGCGCGCCAGCGCCTGCTCTTCCAGCAAGGCCAGCAAACGTTTCGCCAAGCCCAGGCCGCGGCTGTCCGGGTGCACATACATGCGCTTGAGCTCGCCGAATGCGGGCGTGACGACGATGGCGCCGCAGGCCTGTGCCGTGCCGGCCGCATCGCGGGCGACGGCAAACAGCAGGTTTTCTAGCGGCACGGACGCCAGATCCAGCGAGTAGACGCACTCGGCCGGATACAGCGTTTGTTGATATGCATCAAGCTCGGCGATCAGGGTTTGCACGTCGGCTTGCTGCGGGGATTCCAGGCGGATGGTCATGGGGAGGTCGAATGAATGGGACTTCCCCCATGGTATCACTGCGGCCGCGCCAGGCGCATGGTCAGGCCGATGGGCGACATCACAAAACCCATCAGTTCCTGCGCCTCGCCGCCATCGGGCGTGTCGACGCCGGCGATGTCGAAGCTGCCCAGCAGCATGGCCATGGCGATCTTGATTTCCAACAAGGCCAGGTAGCGGCCCGGACACGTGCGCAAGCCGGCGCCGAAGGGCATGGCGGCGCGCTTGTTGTTCGCCTCGCCGCCTTCGGCCAGCCAGCGCTCGGGCTGGAAGGCTTGCGCGTCGGGAAAGTGCGCATCGGACACCGTGTCGTGGCGCATCACGCACCACACGAGGGTGCCGGCCGGCACGGCAATATCGGCGATGACCGTGTCGCGCAGGGCTTCGACGGGCAGGAAGGGGGCCACCGGCTTCAGGCGCATGGCTTCGCTGGCGCAGGCGCCCAGGTAGTCGAGGCTGTCCATCTGTTCGATCGTGAAGCGGGCCGCGTCGGGCGCCAGGCGCCGCACTTCTTCGCGCGCCCGCGCCAGGGTGTGCGGATGGCGTTGCAACAGGTAAATCATCCAGGACAGCGTATTGGCCGTCGTATCCTCGCCCGCCAGCAGCATGGTCAGCACATTGCCGGCCACGTTGCGGTCGGTCACGCCGCTGCCTTCCAGGTCGGCGGCGGCGATCATCGCTTCGAGCAGATTGGGCGGACGCTCGCGGCGCGCCGGGTCGCGCGCCATGCGCGTGCGCGCCTGCTGCACCAGGTCGGCCACGGCGGCGGACAGCGCCGCCACGTCGCGGTCCAGGCGGCGGTCGACGGGCAGCTTGACGTAGCGCCAGTACGGGAACATGGACAGACTGCGCCGCGCCACGGCGGGCAGGATGTCGTCCATGTGGCGCTGGATCACGTCTTCGCCCGCTTCCAGCGTGTTGACCTCGGTGCCGAAGGCGAGGCCGGCGATGATGTCGACCGTGTAGCGTTTCAGGTCGCCATCGAGGTCGATCGCCTGGCCTTGCGTGGCGGCAAGATGCCAGCGCCGCCGCAGGCGCTGCGCCACCGTCGCCAGCGCCGGGAAGTAGGCCTTGACGGCGCCGGGCGCCATGCCGGCCATGACCATGCGGCGCTGGTTGCGCCATTCCGTGCCCTCGGCCAGGAACAGGCCGGGGATGCCGCCCATTTCCTCGGAAACGAGGGAGCTGCTCAGGGGGCGGCGAAAGCCGTCGGGCCGGTCGCGCAGCACGGCGCCGACAGCCTCGCTGTCGGCCACCACCAGCACCAGGGTGCGGCCGAACCAGGCGCGCAGGTAGGGGCCGTAGCGCCGCACCCACTCTTCCACGTCGCGGTGGATGCGCGTGAGCTTGATCTGCAGGCTGTTGCCGACGATGGGCAGGGCGAATGGTCCCGGCAGGCGGCGAATCTGGCGCAGGGCCGTGGTGGCGGGCGCGGCGGCGTGGTCGAGCGGGGGCATGGCGTACTCCTGGTGGATGGCGACAATGACTTCACTGTAGCGCGCTTGCGCGTCCGCGTCTTGAACGAATACGACATCGCGCGCGGCCGGAAATTGCCGGTACAATCGTCGCCATGCCTGCCGCCCCTACGCCCCTGACCCGCCTGATCGCGCCGCGCACCGCGCTCGCTTCCTGCGTGCGCGCCTTCCTCGTGCGCGACACCACGGGCTGCGCGCCGCTGCCGCCGGCGCAGCGCCTGAACCGCTTTCCCGCCGCGCCCATGTGCAGCATCGTCTGGACCGTCGCGGGCGACGTGGAAGCGGCAGCGCCGGGCCTGTCGCTGCGGGACGTGCGCATGCCGCCCGCGCTGTTCGGCGGCCCCCGCTCGTATCCGCTGGTCAGCTACAACCCCGGTCCCGTGCATTCCTTTGTCGTGATGCTGTATCCGGCCGCCCTGCATGCGTTGACGGGCGTATCGATGGATGGTTTGCTGGACCAGTTCCGCCCGCTCGACGCGCTGTTCGATGCGGACTGGCTGGCCCTGTCGGACGCCGTGCTGGCGGCGCCCGACGACGCGGTCCGCGTCAGGCTGGTGGAGGATTTTCTCGCGCCGCGCTGGGCGCTGGCGCGCAAGAGCGGCGACCATCCGGCCGGCGCCGTGCAGGACTGGGTGCGCCGCCTGGGCGTGCAGGCGGCATCGACGGGACTGGCCAGCAGCGCGCGCAATATCGAGCGCCGCATCAAGGCCTGGGCCGGCCAGCCCATGCGCACCTTGCGCCGCATGCGCCGCGCGGAACAGCTGTTTCTCGACGAGCGCGGCGCCATCCTGCAGGGCACGGCGTCCTGGTCCGACGTCGCCGCCAGCGGCGGTTACGCCGACCAGGCCCATTTTTGCCGCGAGACGCGCGAAATCACGGGGCTGAGCCCCACCGAGCTGGCGCGCGCCATGCGCGACGATGAAAGCTACTGGATATACAGAGTGTGGAGTTGAACCGGATTTGTTACCCGGTGTAGACGACGCCTTTGCGCAAGGTCACTTCATGGTGCCCCGCGCCGGGCGCCATCATGGGGAAGCAGTTTTCCGCGCCGTGCACGCGCACGTCGAGGAAGTACGGGCCCTCGGAGGCCAGGCAGGCCGCCAGCGCCGCGTCGAGCTCCTCGCGCCGGCTCACCGTGTGCGCCTGCCAGCCGAACGCGCGCGCCAGGGCGACGAAGTCGGGCAGCGCTTCCGTGTAGCTGTGGCTGTAGCGTCCGCCATGGATGAGTTCCTGCCACTGGCGCACCATGCCCATGTAGCCATTGTTCGACAACACTACTTTCACGGGCAGCCGGTGCTGCACGGCCGTGGCCAGTTCCTGGATATTCATCAAAATCGACGCGTCGCCGCTGACGCACACGACGCACTTGCCCGGATGGGCGATCTGCGCGCCGATGGCCGCCGGCAAGCCATAGCCCATGGTGCCGGCGCCGCCCGAGGTGAGCCAGCGCCGGGGCTGCTCGAAGCGCAAGTGCTGCGCCGCCCACATCTGGTGCTGGCCCACGTCGGTGGAGACGATGGCGTCCCCGCCATCTATGCTGTCCAGCGCCGCCTGCAGCCGCCGCATCAGCGCCTGCGGCGCGATGACGCCGGGCGTGTCGTCGAACGCCAGGCTGTCCTGGGCGCGCCAGCCGTCGATGCGCTGCCACCACGGCTGGCGGTCCGCCAGCAATCGCCCGCGCAGCTGCGCCAGCAAGGCGGCCAATACGGGGGCGCAGTCGCCGCGCAGGGCCACCTCGGCGCGCACCACCTTGCCGATCGATGCCGGGTCGATGTCGACGTGGATGACCTTTGCGCCAGGACAAAACGCGTCCAGGCGGCCCGTGACGCGGTCGTCGAAGCGGGCGCCGACGCAGACGATCAGGTCCGCGTGGTGCATGGCCAGGTTCGCTTCCAGCGTGCCGTGCATGCCCAGCATGCCGAGGAAGGCCGGGTGCGACGCGGGAAAGGCGCCCAGGCCCAGCAAGGTTAATGTACAGGGCGCGGCGGCCAGTTTCACCAGTTGTTGAAACGCGGCGCAGGCATCGGGGCCGGAATTGACGAGGCCGCCGCCGCCATAGAACACGGGCTGGCGCGCGCCGGCGATCAGGCTGGCGGCCCGTTCCAGGTCGGCGGGTTCCGGCAGGGCCGCGGCGGCAGATGCGGCGGCGGGCGGCAGCGGCGCGTGCTGCGTGACGGGCGCCAGCTGCAGATCCTTGGGAAAATCGACCAGCACGGGGCCGGGCCGCCCTTGCGTGGCTTGAATAAATGCTTCGTGCACGACGGCGGCCGTTTCCTCGGCCGCGCGGATTTGCCGGTTCCACTTGGTGACGGGACGCGAAATGCCCAGCGCGTCGCATTCCTGGAAGGCGTTGGTGCCGATGCTGGTGCTGGCCACCTGGCCGCTGATGCAGATGACGGGAACCGAATCGCACAGGGCGTCGAGCAAGCCCGTGGTGGTGTTGCTCATGCCGGGGCCGGACGTGACGAAGACGACGCCGGGCCGGCCCGTGCTGCGCGCATAGCCTTCGGCCGCGTGCACGGCCGCCTGTTCGTGGCGCACCAGCACGTGGCGCAAGCGGGGCTGCGCGTGCAGCGCGTCGTACAGGGGCAGCACGGCGCCGCCCGGGTAGCCGAAGACGGTGTCGACGCCCAGGGCCAGCAGGGTGTCGATCAGGGTGCTGGCGCCGTTGCGCGGCGCAAGATCGGCGGCGGGAGCGAGGAGGGGAGCGGGATCGGGTTTCATGGCCTTATTTTCTGCCTGATGCGGCAGAAAAGGCTGCTGGTTTTCTCGTATAGAATGCACTATTCAGCAAAATTTGCTGTGAAAATAAGGAAAAGCAGAATGAAGCTGGATAAATTCGACCTCGCCATCCTGACGGCCCTGCAGCAGGATGCCCGTATCAGCCTGCACGACCTGAGCGCCAAGGTGGGCCTGACCTCGTCGCCGTGCTGGGCGCGCATCAAGCGCATGGAAGACGATGGCGTCATCGAGGGTTATACGGTGAACGTCAATGCGGCCAAGGTGGGGTTGGCCGATACCGTCATCGTGCAAGTGACCCTGGACGACCATTCCGACCAGGCCCTGTTCGAGTTCGGCCACGCGCTGGCCATGATTCCGGAAGTGCTGGAAGCGTTTCTTGTCTCCGGCGATTACGATTACTACCTGCGCATTGCGGTGAGCGACACGCGCGACTATGAACGCCTGCTGCGCGAGCGTTTATATAAAATTCCCGGCATCCGCCACAGCAAATCGAGTTTCGTGTTGCGCCAGCTCAAGCAAAGCTATCTTCCCTTGCAGCGCTGACTTTGTTACCCCTTCCCCGCACGGCGGGAGTTTTTCCCTAGTTCCCCGATGGTGGCTGTCCGATACTGGACGCAATAAAAACCACTATAAAAACGGGGATACGCATGAAACTGACTTTATTCGCCGCCGCCGCCATGGCGCTGTGCCAGGCGCAGGCCGCCGAACCGGCGATGGCCGCCAGCCTGGCCACCTCGGGCGACTTGCCCACCGTCATCATCACGGGCAGCATGCCGCTGCCCACCGTCGAGCAGCCGCGCGATGCGCTGGCCGCGCCCGTGCAGACGGCCAGCGCGCAGCAGATCGCCCGCAGCGGCGCGCTCGATCTCTCCGCCTTCCTGCGCCGCAACCTGGGCAGCGTTGTCGTGAACGAGGTGCAGAACAACCCGTTCCAGCCCGACGTCAGCTACCGCGGCTATACGGCGTCGCCGCTGCTGGGCACGCCGCAAGGCCTGTCCGTCTACCTGGACGGCATGCGCCTGAACCAGCCGTTTGGCGATGTCGTCAGCTGGGACTTGATCCCGCGCATGGCGATAGCATCGCTGACCTTGATGCCCGGCTCGAACCCGCTGTTCGGCTTGAATACCCTGGGCGGCGCGCTGGCGCTGCAAACCAAGGATGGCCGCAGCAGCCCCGGCACCGCCGTCGAAGCGCGCCTGGGGTCCGACAAACGGCGCGGCGTCGAGGTCGAGCATGGCGGCAGCAATGCGCAGGGCTGGCACTGGTATGTGACGGGCAACCGCTACAAGGAAGACGGCTGGCGCGACGATTCCCCGTCCGACGTGCGCCAGCTGTTTGGCAAGCTGGGCTGGAGCGATGCGCGCACCGATATCGCCGTCACCGTGGCCCATGCGGACAATGCGCTGACGGGCAACGGCTTGCAGGAACAGCGCCTGCTGGCGCGCGATTACCGCAGCGTCTACACCAAGCCCGATTTGACGCAGAACAAATCGACCCTGCTGAACCTGACGGGCAAGCACCAGGCCGGCGCGGCCTTGCTGTTGTCCGGCAATGTGTACTACCGCAAGATCGACACGCACACGTTTAACGGCGACTTGAACGACGAGTCGCTCGACCAGTCCGTCTACCAGCCCGGCGCGGCCGAGCGGGCGGCCCTGGCGGCGGCCGGCTACGCGGGCTTTCCCGCCAGCGGGGCGAACGCGTCGAATACGCCATTTCCGAAGTGGCGCTGCATCGCCAACGTGCTGCTGAACGACGAGCCGGCCGAAAAATGCAACGGCATGCTCAACCGCAGCCATACCGAGCAGGAAAACTATGGCTTGTCGGGCCAGCTCACCGCGCTGGCCGACGTGGCTGCCATGCGCCACAGCATCACGGCCGGTGCCGCCTTCGATGCCAGCCACGCCACTTTCCGCCAGACCAGCCAGTTCGGCTACCTGAACCCGGACCGCAGCATCACGCCCGTCGCGTTCTTTGCCGACGGCACGGAAATCGATGACGATGGCACGCCCGTCGACAACCGGGTCGACTTGAGCGGGCGCATGCGCACGTGGAGCGTGTATGCGAGCGACAGCATGGCGTTCAATCAAGCATTGACGCTTACCATCTCCGGCCGCTACAACCGCAGCACCGTGCGCAACCGCGACGCCATCACGCCCGGCGGCGGCAGCGGCTCGCTCGATGGCGACCATCGTTTCAGCCGCTTCAATCCCGCCATCGGCCTGGCGTATGCGCCGGCCGCGGGCATGAGCGCCTATCTCGGCTACAACGAAGGCAGCCGCACGCCGACGGCCATCGAACTCGGTTGCGCCGACCCGGAAAACCCGTGCCGCCTGCCCAACGCCATGGCCGGCGACCCGCCGTTGAAACAGGTGGTCACGAAGACGTGGGAAGCGGGCCTGCGCGGCAAGTTCGCCGACGTGGCGCGCTGGAGTGCGGGCGTGTTCCGCGCGGAAAATCACGACGATATCCTGTTCGTGGCCGACAATCAGGCCGGTTTCGGTTATTTCAAGAATTTCGGCAAGACGCGCCACCAGGGCGTGGAACTGGCGGCCGACGGCAAGGCGGGCATGCTGGATTTCGGCGTCAACTACACGTGGCTGCAGGCGACGTATCAAAGCGGGGAAACCGTCAACGGCAGCGCCAACAGCAGCAGCGACGCGCAGGCGCCTGGCCTGGAAGGCAATATCGTCATCACGCCCGGCAAGCGCATTCCCTTGACGCCGAGCCATATCCTGAAGGCGCACGTGGATTATCAAGGCGGACGCGACTGGACGGTGGGCCTGGCCATGACGGCCGTTTCCAGCGCCTATGCGCGCGGCAATGAAAACAATGCGCACCAGGCTGGCGGGCCAGCCTACTTGGGTTCGGGCAAGAGCGGCGGCTATGCCGTGGTCGAGCTGAACGGCAAGTACCAGCTGACGCCCCGGCTCAGCGTATTTGCCCAGGTAAACAACCTGTTCGACCGAAAATATGCGACGGCGGCCCAGCTGGGTGCGACGGGTTTCGACGCCAACGGCAATTTCGCCGCCCGTCCGCTGCCTGCCGTGAACGGCGAGTATCCGATGGTCAATGCGACCTTCTATGCGGCCGGCGCGTCGCGCAGCGTGAATGCGGGCTTGCGCTACGCGTTTTAAGGATGGACCTGCTCGATGATGCCGTTGCGCAGGGCCAGGTGGACGAGGGCGGCGGGGCCGGGCACGTCCAGTTTTTCCTTGATGCAAGTCTGGTGGTTGGCCACCGTCTTGCTGCTCACGTGCAGCAGGCGGGCGCAGTCGGCGGCGCTGCGGCCTTCGGCCAGCAGGCGGAAGATTTCGAATTCGCGCTGGCTCAGGCTGCTCAAGCGGTCTGCTTCCATGTTGGCCGTGCCCTGCAGCACGCCGGGCGCGCTATGCGGGTCCAGGTAGCGCCGGCCCGCGTGGGCGGCGCGCACGGCGTCGACCAGGTGTTCCGGGTCGGCCTGCTTGCTGACGAAGCCGCAGGCGCCGCCGTCAAACGCGCGCGCGATCAGCTGGGGCGTGTCGTGCATGGTAAACACGAGCACGCGGGCGCCCGCGTCGCGCGCGAGCAGCTTGCGCAGTAATTCCAGGCCGCCGATGCCGGGCATGGACAGATCCGTCACGCAGACGTCGGGCGCGTGCTCCTGGTACAAGCCATACGCCGTTTCGCCATTGCCCGCCTCGGCCACGACGGCGATGTCGCCGCCCTGTTCCAGCAGGCGGCGGTAACCGGAGCGCACCACCGGATGGTCGTCCACCAGCATCACGCGGATCGGGGTCAGCGCCGCGTTCATGCCGCACCGGCCGCCAGCGGCATCGCCACTTCGATGCGCAAGCCGTTGCCCAGCGCGCTGATCCAGCGGATGTGGCCGCGCAAACCGGCCACGCGCTCGCGCATGCCCAGCATGCCGAAACCGCCTTCTTCCGTCTTGTCCTGGCGCAAACCCCGGCCATTGTCTTCGATGGCCAGGTGCAGCACGCCGTGCGCATCGGCGCGCAATTCCACAGTGGCCCGGTCGGCGCCCGCGTGGCGCGCCACGTTCGTCAAGCCTTCCTGCACCAGGCGGTAGATGGCGGTGGCGGTGCTGTCGTCGAGGCCGGCGGGGATGGCCTGCGGCGCGAAATGCGCGAAATGGCAGGCGATGCCGTGCTGCTGGGCCCAGCTGTCGCACAGCGCCTGCAGCGCTGGCGCCAATCCCAGGCTGTCGAGCACGGGCGGGCGCAGCCGGCGCAGCATCGTGCGCACCATCGCATGCAGCGCTTCCGACGAGCGGGCGATGCTGGCGGCGCACGCCTGCACGTTCGCCTGGTCGCCATCGCGCGCGCGCAGGATGTAGCTGGCGGCGGCGCGGATGGCCGTGCAGTCCTGTCCCACCTCGTCGTGCAGCTCGCGCGCCAGCGCGCAGCGCTCTTCTTCCTGCGCGCGCAGCAGGCGCTGCGTGAGGGCGCGGTTTTGCGCCAGCAGCAGCGCCATCCGGCGGCCGCGCCGCACGGCAAAGCCGGCCAGCGCCAGCACCAGCACCAGCAGGCTCAGGGCCAGTTCATCGAGCTGCCAATGTTCCTGGCGCCAGAGTGACTGCGTCAGCCGTTCGGCCAGGTCCAGCCTGGCGGCCAGCAGGAAAAAAGCCAGCGCCAGCGCGCAGCACAGCAGGCCGGTCCGGCGCGGCCGGGCGTGCGCGCTTGCCTGGGCGCCAAATTGATGGTGTTCCATGATGCTGCTCCCTGAGCACGGTCGATCTTCTTGTTGTGCAAGCTTCATGCCATCGGCGCAAGGGCGCGAGGGACCGCTCATGCGGGGCTGAGGGGGACAGGCAAGTGTTCCAGGATGGAACAGGTGTACCGCGATGTGACGGGGAGGGCGACGCGGCAGGCGCGGTTTTCGAGCTTATCCGAAGTCGGGCCGGCCCGCTGGCGAACGCGTCTGCAGTGTGCGCTATTGTTGTTCAAATGTAACGTTGAGATTCCTCAAACTTTCATAGATAAAACAAAACAAAGTTTCGCGGAGTTAGATAAAAAATAAATAAATGATATTAAAAATATGATATTTGTTTTATGCGATTTGCTATATTTGTTGACACTTTTGTGAAAAAGCTGAAAGCGGGCGCCAGACCTGCCGACCTATCTATCCACAACAATCAAGGGAATAGAATGAATCGTTTATCACATGCGCGGGTATCGCCCGCCATCGCCAATCCGCCCGCTACCCGCGGTCGCGTCGCCGTCCTTGCCGCGCTGGCCGCCTTGTCCGTGCTGGGCTCGGCGCCGGCCCTGGCTGGTGTCCTGACTTTCGACAACTTGCGTCCCGACGTGTATGAAAGCGGCCAGACGCTCAATACGTCGAGCTACAACCTGCTGTTCCTGGCCGACCCGACGACGGCGGCCGGCGGCGGCGTCAGCGGCGTGGGCGCCATCCTCGATGGCCGCGTGGGTTCGTCGTGCGATATCGCCGCCTGCCCGCAGGGCGCCACCGGCAATTACCTGGCGATCCTCAACGATGGCGGCGTGAATTTCACGCGCGCCGACCACCAGGCATTCACCCTGGCCGGTTTCGATTATTCCTTTATCGCCCCCGTGTCTGGTTTGCCGAACCAGAATTGGGGCCAGCTGCAGCTGAGCGGCACCCTCAGCGACGGCCAGGTGATCAGCACCTCGCTGGCGTTTCCCGGCCAGGGCAGCGATGGCAATTACCATTTCCAGAGCGCCTCCCTGCTGGGCGGTTTCAGCAATTATGCGTTTACGGGCCTGAGCTTCAACGCGTGCATTTTCAATGACACGGGCGCGTGCAGCAATTCCCTCGATTTCCCCGCCTTTAACCAGGGCCAGTTTGCGCTCGACAATATCAATATCAGCGCCGTGCCGGAACCGTCGACCTACATGCTGATGCTGGCCGGACTGGGCGCCATCGGCATGCTGTCGCGCCGCCGCAGCGGCAAGTTCGCCGCCTCCACCGTGCAAGGAGCGTGAGATGAAATTACGTCCCGTTTCACTCGGCATCCTCTTGCTGGCCGCCAGCCTGGCGCAAGCGGCGCAGGCGCAGGAACGCCGCTCCTACATCGTGCAACTGGTCGACAAGCCGGCCGCCACCTACACGGGCCAGGTCGACGGCCTGGCCGCCACCAAGCCGGCCCCGGGCGCGCGCATCGACGTGGGCGCCGCCGACGTGCAGGCCTATTTGAGCTATCTCGACACCAAACAGGCCGCCGTGGCCGGCACTGTCAGCGCGGCGGAAATCACGCACCAGTACAGCGTCGTCTTCAACGGCTTTTCCGCCTTGCTGACGGACGATGAAGTGCGCGCCCTGAAGAAAAACAGCGGCGTGGCCAGCATCAGCGCCGACTCCATCCTGCAGCTCGACACCAGCTACACGCCCAGCTTCCTGGGCCTGGACAAGCCGGGCGGCATCTGGGAGCAGCTGGGCGGCAAGGCGCACGCGGGCGAAGACATTATCATCGGCATCGTCGACAGCGGCATCTGGCCCGAGAACACGGCCTTTGCCGACCGCCTCGACGAGAACGGCGTACCGAGCCACAGCGGCAACAACGTCGTGTATGGCGCGCCGCCGGCCAGCTGGCAGGGCACTTGCCAGACGGGCGAAGGTTTCTCCGCCGAGAATTGCAACAATAAGCTGATCGGCGCGCGCTACTACCGCGCCGCCACCTCGGCGCTGCACTGGACGGAATTCATGTCGCCGCGCGATTCCGTCGCCGGCCTGACGGGGCACGGCGGCCACGGCACGCATACGGCGTCCACGGCCGGCGGCAACAATGGCGCCCTGGCCACCTCGAACGGCGTGTCGCTGGGCAAGGCGTCCGGCATGGCGCCGCGCGCCCGCATCGCCGCCTATAAAGTGTGCTGGACGGCCGCCTCGACGGGCCGCAACGGCTGCGCCACGGCCGACAGCGTGGCCGCCATCGACCAGGCGGTCAAGGATGGCGTGAACGTCATCAACTTCTCCATCGGCCCGAACGCGGGCGGCGGCGCCTTCGACGAACCGACGGAAGTGGCCTTCCTCGGCGCGGCGGCGGCCGGCGTCTTCGTTGCCACGTCGGGCGGCAATTCCGGCCCGGCCACGCCCGCGCCCGACGTGCCGGCACCCGTGTCGCACATCAGCCCGTGGCTGGCAACGGTCGCCAATTCCACCCACAACCGCCTGTACGCGGCCAACGTCACTCTCAGCAATGGCACGAAACTGGAAGGCGCATCGAGCAATGCGAATACGCCGGCGCTGCCGCTGATCCAGTCGCGCGACGCGGGCCTGGCCGGCGTGCTGCCGACGGACCTCAACTTGCTGCGCTGCTTCGGCGCGGCCGATGCCGCGTCGGCGTATCTGGACCCGGCGAAAGTGGCGGGCAAGATACTCGTGTGCGACCGTGGCGGCAACGTGCTGGTCAACAAGAGCGCGAACGCGAAGACGGCGGGCGCGGCGGGCGTGATCATCGCCAACGTGGCCGGCGGCGCCAACACCGTCATCAACCAGGCGCACGCGCTGTCGACCGTGCACCTGGCGCAGGCGCAGGGCGACGCGCTGAAAACCTTCATGGCGGCGACGCCCGACGGCACGGCGGCGCTGGGCGAGGTGCATACGATCCCCGACACGACGGTGCTGGCGCCGATCGTCAGCGACCGTTCCTCGCGCGGACCGAACGTGGCCAACGCGAACATCCTGAAACCGGATCTCTCGGCGCCCGGCACCAACGTGCTGGCCGGCGTGACGGCCGACCTGACGCAGGCGCAGCGCGATGCCGTGGCGGCCGGCGGCGTGGCGCCGGCGGCCGAATGGGATTTCTATTCCGGCACCTCGATGGCCAGCCCGCACGTGGCCGGCGTGGCGGCATTGCTCAAGCAGCAGCATCCGGACTGGTCGCCCGCGGCCATCAAGTCGGCGCTGATGACGACGGCCTTCAGCACGTACTCGGACGGCTTGAACGGTTCCGTGTCGTGGGATGCCACGGCGAAGAACTCGGGCCAGCTGCCGTGGGGCCAGGGCGCCGGCCACATCGCGCCGAACAGCGCGGCCGATCCCGGCCTCGTGTACGACATGTCGGAAATCGACTATGCGCGTTTCCTGTGCGGCCTGAACCTGAAGGTCTACAGCGCCGCCACGTGCCAGGCCATCGGTACCATCGCGGCCTATAACCTGAACCTGGCGTCGCTGACGGCGGCCAACGTGCTGGGCACGCAAACGCTGACGCGCACGGTGACCAACGTGGGCGCCGGCAGCGCCGTCTACAACGTCTCGGCCAGCTTGCCCGGCTATACGGTGGCAGTGACGCCAACGAGTCTGAGCCTGGCGCCGGGCGCCAAGGGCCAGTTCCAGGTGAAGCTGACGCGCACCACGGCGCCGGCCAATACCTGGACCTACGGCGCCCTGAGCTGGACGGATGGCACGCACACGGTGCGCAGCCCGCTGACGGCGCGCGGCACGGCGCTGGCCGCCATTCCGCTGGTCAGCAGCGAAGCGGCCACGGGCAGCAAGGTGCTGACCCTGGGCACGGGCTTCTCGGGCGCGCTGGTGGGCGTCAAGTCGGGTCTCGTCGAAGCCGTGCGCCAGGCGCGCACGATCGGCCAGGCGACGACGGGCGCCGCCGCATCGGCTGCCTGCAAGGCGGGCGGCGCCACGGGCGTGAACGTGCACAATGTGGTGATCCCGGCCGGCACCCTGGCGGCGCGCTTTGCCACCTACGATGCGGAAACGACGGGCGGCGCGAATACCGACATGGACATGGAGGTCTACAACGCCGCCAATGTGCTGGTCGGCAGCAGCGGCAATGAAAGTTCCAATGAGCAAGTGGAACTGCGCCTGCCCGCCGCCGGCACCTACAAGGTGTGCGTGATCGGTTTTGCGCCGCAAAACGGCCAGGCCGACTACACCTTGTCGTCGTGGGTACTGGCGCCGGGCTTGTCGAATGGCGGCTTCAAGGCGCTGATGCCGGGCACGGCCTACACGGGCGGCACGGCGACTGTCTCGCTGAGCTGGTCCAACCTGGCCGAAGGCAAGCGCCACCTGGGCGCCGTCGGCTACCAGGTGGCTGGCGTGGTGCAGGGCGTGACGGTGGTCGAGGTCAATACCAATGATCCCGTGCCGCTGTTCCAGAACGCGCGCGGCGCCAGGCCGGTGCTGGCTGAGTAAACCGTTCTTTGCGTGAACGCAAGGCGTGCCTCCGGGCACGCTTTTTTTTATTCACCCACCCCCGTTCGGGAGGAATAGCACTTGCATGGCGGTAAGGCCAACGGTATCTTGTCGGATAGCCATGGCTTTGTGCCCTGGCATTCTTGGGGAGTCGCGCGTGACCAGTTTCCGCACCAATACCGACCGCCTGCTGGAAGTGCGCCTGCAGGATGAAAAAGTGCTGGCCATTGCCGGCGCCATGGTCGCCTATACGGGCAGCATCAAATTTGAAAAATCCCTGCTCGGCGGCGAGGGCCTGTTCGGCGCGCTCAAGCGCAAGGTGACGAACGAAGGCATGCAAGTGATGCAGGCCGCCGGCACGGGCACGGTGTTTTTCGCGCAGAATGCGGCCGAGATCACCGTTATTCCGTTGACGGGTGAAAAGCTGACCATCGAAAGCAGCAGCTTGCTGGCCTACGACACCAGCCTGAAGACGGGCACCAGCTTTGCTGGGCTGCGCGGCGCCAGTTCGGGCCAGGGCCTGTTTTCCACCACCGTCGAGGGGCACGGCAACCTGGCCGTCATTTCGCGCGGCAACCTGATCATGCTGGAAGTGACGCCCGCGCACCCGCTGCGCGTGGATCCGGACGCCTTCGTCGGCTTCAAGGGCGATATCCGCCAGGAATTCGTTTTTGACGTCAACTGGCGCACGATGATCGGCCAGAGCTCGGGCGAATCGTACCAGCACAAATTCACAGGCCAGGGCGTGGTGTTCATCCAGCCCGCCGAACGTTAAGTCAGCGAGGACCCGCGATGCCTGTCTATCAGCAAATCAATGAAAAGATGCTTGAGGTTAAACTCGGCAATGAAGAAGTGTTCGCGCGCAAGGGCGCCATGGTGTCCTACCAGGGCGACGTGGCGTTCAGCCGTTCTTTCCTGGCCGGCCAGGGCGTGCAAAGCCTGGCCATGCGCGCCGTCACGAACGAGGGCTATGCCCTGATGTCGGCGCGCGGCACGGGCAGCGTGTTTTACGCGCAGGGCGGCCTGTTCGTCACCATCGTCCCCGTGCGCGGCGAAACGTTTTATGTGGAAAGCGATTCCCTGCTGGCCTTCGATGCGCGCCTGACGGCTGGCACCATGTTCCTCGGCAACCAGGGCGGCGTGCAGGGCGTGGTGCGCGGCATGGCTTCCGGCCAGGGCTTGTTTACTACCACCCTGCAAGGCACGGGCGAAGTGGCAATTTTGTCGGACGGCAATGCCATCGGCTTGCCCGTCACGCCGGACGTGCCCGTGTTTGTCGACCCGCAAGCGTATATCGGTCACACGGGGCAGCTGAGCTCGACCATCGTCACGGACTTGAACTGGAAAACCTTCGTCGGCCAGGCGTCCGGCGAATCCTACCAGGTGAAATTCACGGGCCAGGGCACGGTCTACATCCAAGCGAGCGAAAGGTAAGCCATGACGATTTACAATCCCGATACCTTGCCGAAGAACGATAACCTGAACCGTTTTTCGTATGTCATCGACGTCAAGGAACAGATCTTCATTCGCAAGGGCAAGATGATCGCCTTCTATGGCGAACTGCGCTTCGAAGCCATGGGCAGCAGCGTGCTCGACTTGATCGTGCGCAATGCCTTCAATGCACCGAAATACGTACACCACTTTGTCGTGGCGCAAGGGCAGGGTCAATTGATTTTGGGCGACAACGGCAACGACCTGGCGTGCTACGACCTGGACAACGCCAACATGACCATCCGCGCGAAAAACCTGCTGGGTTTTACGAAGGATGTGATTTGCCAGGAATCGACCTTGCCCGGTTATCTGACCATGATAGGCACGGGCAAGGTCATCGCCTCGTCGAACGGCCCCGTGCATTTCCTCGAGCTGCCGTGCCGCGTGGATGAGCAGGCCGTGCTGGGCTGGGCCGACTGTCCGAGCCCGTCGTATCACTACGATTACGCCCACGTGCAGGGCTGGGCCTCGGCCGCCGGCGCGCTCACCGGTTTCAGTTTGTCGGGCGAGGAAAAGCAGATCGACTTCACGGGCGCCGGCACGGTGCTGGTGCAGTCGTCCGAGCTGGACGTGACGGGCAGTTCCGCCCTTGCCCAGCTGCTGGCGCAACTGCCGCTGCTGGGCAAGGAAGACCTCGGTACCTTGAGTCTTTCCGTGCAGCAGCAGATGAAGGACAGTCGTTAAGACCAGGAAGTCCAAGAGTACCTGACAGAACCGTAGCGAGCGGAAGGGAGAGGTAGCCGAGAAGCGCAACCGTACTGAAGTACGGTGAGCATCGCAGGCTGCCTATAGCGACGCGCAGTAGGTTTGGTCAGGTACTCAAGGCCGCGCCCAGCCGGGCGGCCGTTTTTCCAAAAAGGCGGTGACGCCTTCCTCCGCATCCTCTTCCATCATGTTGCGCGCCATCACGTCGCCCGCATACGCATACGCCTCGTCCAGCGGCAGCTGGCGCTGTTTGTAAAACATTTGCTTGCCGTAGCGGATGGCCGTCGGGTTTTTCGCCATGATTTGCTGCGCCAGGCGCGCCACGGCTTCGTCGAGCGCCGCGTCGGCCACCGTTTCGTTGATCAGGCCCCAGTCGGCGGCCGTGTCGGCATCGATGAAGCGGCCCGTCACCAGCATGTCGAAGGCCCGCTTGGGCGACACATTGCGCGACAGGGCCACCGATGGCGTGGCGCAGAACAGGCCCACATTGATGCCGGAGACGGCAAAGCGCGCGGACGCGCCCGCCACGGCCAGGTCGCAGCTGGCGACCAGCTGGCAACCGGCCGCCGTGGCGATGCCGTGCACGCGGGCAATCACGGGCACGGGCAAGGTTTGAATGGCTTGCATCACGCGCGAGCATTGCGCGAACAGGGTTTGATAATACGCAAGCTGGCGCGTGGCTTGCATCTGGCGCAAATCGTGGCCCGCGCAAAAAGCCTTGCCTTCGGCGGCCAGCACCACGCAGCGCACGTGCGGCTGCCCGGCGAGGAGGTCGAGTTCAGCCTGCAGCGCCGCCAGCATGGCTTCCGACAGGGCATTGAATTGCAGGGGACGGTTCAGGCGCAGGGTGACCAGGCCACCCTCGTCTTCGCGCAGCACCAGCGGTGCGTCGGTGTCTTGTAAAACAGTCATGCGGTCTCCAGCGGCCTGATGGCCTGTTTTTATGGAAAAGCTTACTTGGCGGCATTCACGCTGCCGATGCCGGCGATCGACTTGTGCACGATCTTCGGCTTGCCGTAATACGTCAGTTCGCCCATGCCGCGCACCACGGCGTTCAGTTCGCCCGAGGAGTACACCTTGACGGAGCCGATGCCTTCGAAATTCACGTCGACGTTTTTCGCCAGCAAGGCTTTCGTATCGACTTCGCCCACGCCTTGCGCCTTCAGGCGCAGCCAGTCGACCTGGCCATCGGCAGCCAGGCGGCCCGCGCCCTTGTAGCTGATGTCGACCCGTGGGCCATTGAGCTTGGTCAATATCTTTTCGCCCGCGCCTTCCGCGATCAGCTTGCGCAAGGTAGGCATGGTGATGATGATGCGCGGGTCGCCCTCGGTTTTCTTGATATCTTTATCCTTCATGGAAATTTTCAGTTCGCCGTCGACCACTTCCGTGATGACGCCGCTGAGGAATTTCTGGTCGCCGCGCAGCAGCAGGCTCTGCTCCTTGCCCGATTCGACTTCGATGCTGATGGGGCCGCGGATATCGATGGCGTTGAAGGCGGCTACCGTGCGGGTTTGCTCGTCGGCATGCGCGAGGGTGGAGAGGCAGGCAAGGGACAGGGCTGACAACAGGAACAGAGGACGCATGGCGGTTTCCTTGAGTAGTTGATCAGTGTATTCTATTGTGCAACATCTCCATTGGGGAGAATTTTGCGATGAACGGCACAAATCGCGGCGCGGATGAGCGCCGCCATCGGCCAGCCGCGCGCCCGGCAAGGCGCCGTTGGGCTATGCTGTGGCGTACCGCGTCCTGGAGACTGCATGAAAAATTACCACAAAGAAGATTATCCCGTCGCCGACATCCGCCGCTTCCTCGAACCGGGGCCGGTGGTGCTGGTCAGTTCAACGTGGCAGGGCGAAAGCGACGTCATGACCATGGCCTGGCACATGCTGATGGAATTCACGCCATCCTTGCTGGGCTGCTTCATTTCCGACGCCAACCACAGCTATGAAATGATCAAGCGCAGCATGGAATGCGTGATCAACCTGCCCACGGCCGACATGGTCGACCAGGTGGTCGCCATCGGCAATTGCAGCGGCGCAGACACGGACAAGTTCACGGCCTTCGGCCTGACGCCGCAGCCGGCCGAGCAGGTGGGCGCGCCGCTGATCGCCGAGTGCTACGCCAACTTCGAATGCAAGCTGGCCCAGGTGGCGGGCAATCCGAAGGGCGGCTTCTTCATCTTCGAGTGCGTGAAAGCCCACGTGGCCACCTCGCCCAAGCTGCCTGAAACCCTGCACTACCGGGGCAATGGCGAGTTCATGGTATCGGGCCGGACCATCAGCCGCAAGAGTTTAATGAAACCTGAAATGTCGTAGGTCGGATTAGCGCGGCAACGCCGCGCGTAATCCGACGCCACCACCGGCCGCGCCAACAATGTTGTCGGATTACGGCGCCTTGCGCCTAATCCGACCTACGGTTAAATTACCCCTTGCGCCAGCATCGCATCGGCGACCTTTACAAAGCCGGCGATATTCGCGCCATCCACATAGCTGACAGAACCATCGGCGCGCGTGCCGTACTGCTTGCATGCGGCATGGATGCCTTGCATGATCTGCAGCAAACGCGCGTCGACTTCCTCGCGCGGCCACGATATGCGGGCCGCGTTCTGGCTCATTTCCAGGCCGGAAGTCGCCACGCCGCCCGCATTGCTGGCCTTGCCCGGCGCGTACAGCACGCCGGCCGCTTCGAAGGCCTTGGCTGCCTCGATGGTGGTGGGCATGTTGGCGCCTTCGGCCACGCATTGCACGCCATTGGCGATGAGAAGGCGCGCATCGGCGATATCGAGTTCATTTTGCGTGGCGCAGGGCAGGGCGATGTCGACCGGCACATGCCATGGCGACACGCCCGCTTCGAAGCGCACGCCCGTGCGCGCGGCGTAATCGCTGACCCGGCCATACAAATGGTTCTTGATCTCCATCAAGATGGCCAGCTTTTCCGGCGTGAAACCTTCTTCGTCGATGACGGTGCCGCTCGAATCGGAGACGGTGATGACTTTCGCGCCCATGGCCATGGCTTTTTCCACCGCGTATTGCGCCACGTTGCCCGAGCCGGACACGGAAACGCGCATGCCTTCGAACGAGCGGCCCCGCGTTTTCAGCATTTCTTCGGCGAAATACACGGTGCCGTAGCCCGTCGCTTCCGGACGCATCAGCGAGCCGCCGAAACTGGCGCCCTTGCCCGTGAACACGCAGTCGGCGCGGTTGCTGAGCTTTTTCATCATGCCGGCCATATAGCCGACTTCGCGCCCGCCCACGCCGATGTCGCCGGCCGGCACGTCCGTGTCCGAACCCACATGGCGGAACAGTTCGCTCACAAACGCCTGGCAGAAACGCATCACTTCACCCGGGCTCTTGCCCTTCGGATCGAAATCGGCGCCGCCCTTGCCGCCGCCCATCGGTAACGTGGTCAGCGCATTCTTGAACGTTTGCTCGAATGCAAGGAATTTCAGCACGGACAGGGTGACGGACGGGTGGAAGCGGATGCCGCCCTTGTACGGCCCGATGGCCATGCTGTGCTGGATGCGGTAGCCGCGGTTGACTTGCACTTGCCCATGGTCATCGACCCACGACACGCGGAACATCACCACGCGCTCCGGCTCGATCAAGCGTTCCAGCAAGCCTTGTTCCGCGTATTTCGGGTGCTGTTCCAGGAACGGCCACAAGCTCTCCATGACTTCGGTGACGGCTTGCAGAAACTCGGGCTGACCTGGATTGCGTGCGGCGACATGCTGGACATACTCGTGAGCAGATGCGTATTTCATCAGAATTCCATGGAGGTAATCGGTTATTTGGGCAACTATCATCGCAGATTTCGCACGAAAATGGTGCGGAAATTTGGTTTTGAGGGGTTTCTGCTACATTGTGGGGCGCACTCTCCCATCAAGCGGCGAGGCCAGGCAGATAGTGGTCTGGTGGAAAAAATGACCGGAAAACAAAAAACGCCAGCGTGAGTGCTGGCGTTGCAGACCTTTACGTCGGATGCCCGGATCGTTTCGGGCGCAGCCCGGGCAAGGGCGTTTCCTTGCCGATGAGCAGCCGCATGGCGCGCTGCCGCAGCGTATGGCGAATCCGGTGCGGAGCCCGGCATGCAACAGTATCTAGCAAGAAATAGGAAAGAGTGCGCAGGCCGGGCGCCGGGCAAGGGGTGCTGGCGCGCCAGTAACGTGTTGCTGCCGGGATACCGGTATGGTTCAGCAGGGAACGCAGATTGTTCAGCTTGCGCGCTGAGCGGATCCTGTTGGCCAGTGCTGGCGCCAGTCGCGCAAGGTGCGGCGTGAGCATGGCGTCGATATGCAGGAAATGATCGAGCTTGCGCGACATTGCTGTCATTTGCGGATGATGTTGCCGATAGTGCAGCAGAACGTTGCTACTGTAGTGTATGGACATGCCGGCACTCAGGCAGCGTATCCAGTAGTCATAAGCGGCGCCTTCCTTCAGCTGTTCGCTGAATGGCCCGATACGGGAGAGCAGCCGTTTGCTGAGCAGCACGCCGGATGGCTGGATGGGAGAACCCAGCAGGCAGGCAGGCCAGGCGGCAAATTGCCGTGGCGTTGCCCAGGCCACGGGTTTGCCGCCATGGCTGTTAAGCGTGGCAACTTGCGATGCATACACAATCGCATCTGGCGTGTCGGATGCGTCTGCCTGTGCCAGTTGTTCGGCCAGTTTTTCAGGGAGCCAGATGTCATCGTCGTCGATGAAGGCCACCCATGGACAACGGGCGGCGGCCACTCCCGTGTTCCTGGCGGCCGCCAGGCCGGTGCCCGTATTCTGCACGATGGTCACGTGCGGGTAGGCAGCGTGGACGTAAGCGGCAGTGCCGTCGCTGCTGGCATCGTCGATCAGCAAGATTTCCTGCGCGGGCCGGGACTGGGCCAGCAGCGATTGCAAGGTGTCGTCGAGAAAGCCCCTGGACCAGCCGTTTCTGGTGCAAATGATTACGCTGACGGGGGCGACGCTCATGTCGCCACGGCTTCTGGCGGCGCAACACGGATGCGGATGGCTGCGCCGTCTTGCCGGATGTCATACGGTTGCAGTGTCAATGACGGGCAGGACGATTTTCCTGTTTGCAAGTCGAACGAGATTGCACAGGCCGGGCAATACACTTTGCCGCTGTCGCATCCGCCATCGGCCAGGTCCACGCCGTAATGCGGGCAGGCCGCATCGTAGGCGCGGGTGCCGTCGCTGGTGCGCACCAGCATGATGCGATACGGCGCGGCATCGACGATGATGCGCTGCGTGTCCGGCCCGGCAGCAGGAAGCTGGCCGTGTATGAAGCCGCTCGCCTGGTCGAGCTGGCCGGCAATGACGGGAACGGCTGCCGGCGTCTGCACGGGGGCGGCGGCGACGGGCGCGCCGAAATTGTCTTCGCGTCGCAGGTGCAGCACTTCATCGTGGCCCTGCTCGATATCGGCGGCCCGCCGCCAGAATTCGCGCGAGTAAAAGCAGGCGGGATCGAAGGTCGGGCGGGAAGCATTGAGGCGCATGGAGATGGCCACGCGCGTCGCGTCCGTCGTATTGAGGTGCGTGCCGTGCAGCACTTCTGGATCGAAGACCAGCATCTCGCCTGCCGCCAGCGGCAGATAAGTCGGCACCGGCAGGCGGTAGCCCGCTTGCAGGTACAGCGTGCGGCGCTCGCAGGGCAGCGAGGCGTTGGCCAGTTCCGGATACAGCACCATGCCCGCTTCCGCCGGCACTTCGCCAATGGCCCACCAGATATTGCGTCCGTCCCGCGAATGGCCGGCCCAGCTATCGATGTGCGGACCATGCGCCCAGGCGGCGGGCGGATGGCCCCGGTGATAGTCTTTCGGCGCGTACACGGGGTCAATGACCTTACGGGCCTGAAATTGCTCGCGCACGGTCGCGCTGAGGCGGCCAATGCCGGGATTTTCGCTCGCCGGATTGGTCTTGCGCGCCACTTCGTAGGGGAAGTTGATGCGCAGGATCAAATAGTCATCCACATAGAAATCGCCGTCCCAGCCCAGGATCTGGCGGCCGACGGCCGTCGCCATGGCCAGCAAGGGCTGGCGCAAGCGTTCCAGCACCTGGTTGCGCAAGGACGTCACATCGTCGGTGTCGATCACTTCGTGCAGCCGCTCGATGCCATGCTGGCGCAGCACCTGGGCTGCCGCGGCGCCCTTCATCTGTTCGACCGTGGAAATAATTTCGTTGAGCACGCGCTCGGTCATCGTTGCCCACGGGGCCAGTTCACGGACGTGACACTTGAGCCACACGCCCTGTGTCGAGGATGGAGCGCTCATCTTCATTGCTCCGATGCCAGGGTGCGCAAGGTTTGCAAGCCGCGCACCGTGATCTGGCGCAACTCCTGTATCAGCGGCAGGGCATCCTGGCGCGCGCGGCGATACTGCGCGACCGAGCGCGCGCGGTCCATGATGGCGCTCACGCAGTCGCCACTTTGCATCAGATCAACATCCCACGATGCCATGCCGATGGTCGACAGCATCGAGCGGCCCCGTTCGTCATACGACAGGTTGATGCTGTGCGAGCCCATGGCCAGGCAGGGCAGGAAACCATGCAGGCGGTAGCTGACGTGCAGCTTGCAGGTGCGCAGCGCTTCGATGTAGCGGCTGACTTCGTCAAAGTACAGGGGCGCCGCTTCCGGGAAGCCGGCCGCGAATTCGAGATCGATGTAGTCGTGGCAAGCCAAGTAGACAGGTTGCGCATATTCGGCACGCAGGGCGGCAATCAGGCGGCGCAAGTCTTCGGCGATGCGCCACTGCAAGGTGGCCGGAACGCTCATGCGCATGGGGTGACGGACGGAAATGATCACGCCGCCCTTGGCGGCTTCGCCCTCGGCATTCGGCGGCAGGTACAGCGTGGGGCAGCCACCGACCGTCACCTTGGCGCCAAGGTCGGCGAGGATTTCCTGCGAACCCGTGTCGCGCACCATGGCCACTTTGGCATGCTCGACCAGGTGCCGTATCGCAGTCGGGCTGAGCGCATCGGTGCGGTCTTCCATTTGCCCGTCGCGGCCCGTGATGCGGCCGTGGGATAGCCCCATCAGCATCATCGGCCGGCGCAAGGCATTGACGGCCTGGACATCATAGGACAGCTGGCCGTTTTCAAACAGATTCCCGCCGCCCACGATGACGGCGTCGGCGAGGCGGTTCATATCGTAAATCTGGCGTGGCACCAGGCCGCCAAATTGCGGTCCCTTCAAGGCAGGAATGCTGACGACATTGGTGGCCGCTCCGAACACCTCATAGAGGAGCTCTGCCGTAGCGTAGCCGATGAGATCGTTGCCGATATTGCGGGTGGTGGGGCGCACCATAAAGATATTCAATGTTCGTCCTGTCTTGTTGTGTGTGTTCAATGAAAACGGGGAAGCCCGGGCGTTGACTAGCCGCGTGCCGCAAGTTCTTCGACGAGCGTGCGCATGCGCGATTTCAGTTCCTGGTCCCCTGGGTAGGCGCCCCGATCCACGTCCAGCATGCGCTGGGCGCTTGCCGCATCGGCGTTGACGCCGAGCAAGGCGGCGATGTCATCGATCAGCGTCAGATCGTGCCGGTTGACACGTTCGGTACTGATGACGAGCGGTTCGATACCCCGTTGCTTGAACCAGTCCTGCCAGAGTTGCTCATCCACGGCAATCAGCTGCATGGCCTTACGCGCCGCCAGTTTGAGGCGCCAGGTCGAGTAATTTTTTGTTACCGGGGCGACTTCGAAACCCCAGCGCCCGGTGATCATGCAGGTCGCCAGGGATGCCGCCTGGGCGAGCTTGTTGTCGCGGATCAAATGAATGACCGTCGCTCCTTCGAACAAGGCGGTAAAGTCGTGCGGATACGGCCACTTTTGTATCTGGGGAAACTGGATATTCGATGCGAACAGGCCATTCGCAGAACGCCTGGCAAAAATATGCGCGAGGTAATCCTGTTTTTTGATTTGCCAGCGCTCCGTCAGCGCCTGCACGCTATTGTCGTTGAAATACTCCAGCGGTACGCCTATCCCTGCGCCGAGTAACAGGCGGGCCAGTCGTTTGCTCGATGCGCGTGGCGCTGCGCATACCAATAGCTTTTTATGGGGGAGTGGCGACGACGTAGTATCGTAAGGAAACTCACGCATTTCTGCGGGCGTTGGACGCATGCTGCCGGTCCATACTGACTTGATATTAGTCAACGGAGTGGGGAAACGTTCATTCATGAGTGGGGGAGAGGCTGGCTACGCCCTGTTGCGTACGATGATGCTTTTAAAGCAATTAAGGAATTTACTTCTTGAAAATATGTTGCTTTAAAATATTATCTCAATTCATGCCATATATAGCATAAAGTTATTATTTATTTATGTTTTATGTCTCTCTCTAGCAACTATTAATGGCCGGTAGCAAGCTGATTCGAGAACCAACGACAACGCCAGCCCGAAGGCTGGCGTTGTCGTTACCGTGCTGCCAGGAGCATCACCCCGCCATGCTGCGCAAGATCAAGCCCGTGATGTAGGCGCCGTAGGTGCCCAGCGCGTAGCCGAGCACGGCCAGCAGCACGCCGACGGGCGCCAGGGCCGGGTGGAAGGCGCTGGCGATGACGGGGGCCGAGGCGGCGCCGCCGATGTTCGCCTGCGATCCCACTGCCATGAAGAACAGTGGGGCGCGGATCAGCTTGGCGACGAGCAGCATCAGGCCGCCGTGCACGGCGATCCAGATCATGCCCAGCAGGAACAAAAACGGCTTGTCGAGCAGGGCTTTCAAGTCCATGTGCATGCCGATGGTGGCCACCAGCACGTACAGCATGGCCGAGCCGATGGTCGATGCCCCCGCGCCTTCCAGGCTGCGCGCCCGGGTAAAGCTGAGCAGCAGGCCGAAGGTGGTGGCCAGCACGACGATCCAGAAGAAGTTCGACGTCAGGCTGTAATCCTGCAGGCGCCATGCAGCGGGCAGGGTGGCGATCCAGCCGATGATGGGGCCGGCCAGGAAGTGCGACAGCCCCGTCACGCCCAGGCCCACGCCGAGGATGATCATGATGTCGGTCAGGGTGGCGACGCGCGCGTGCTGGGCGCGGTAGCTTTCGATGCTGTCCTTGAGCGCATTGATGGCCGTCAAATCGGCACCGGTCCAGCGGTCGAAGGCGCCCGCGCGGCCCGCCAGGAACAGCAGCACCGCCGTCCAGACGTTGGCCACCAGCACGTCGACGGCGACGAACTGGCCGAACAGGGTGGCGTCCACTTCGAACACTTCCTTCATGGCCGCCTGGTTGGCGCCGCCGCCTATCCACGAGCCGGCGACAGTCGTCATGCCGCGCCAGGTGTCGCCCGCCACCGTTTCAGGGTGGATCAGGCGCAGCGCTTCGAACGAGACGAGGGCGCCCAGCATCACGCCGAGCGTTCCTGTGAGAAACATGATGATGGCCTTGGGGCCCAGCCGGATGATGCCGCCGAAATCGATGGCTACGCACAGCAGCACGAGTGCGCTGGGCAGCAGGTAATCGCGCGCCACGGCGTACAGGCCGGAAGCGTTGCCGTCGATGATGCCGAAGGTGTTGAGCAACGCCGGGATCAGATAGCACATCAGCAGCGACGGGATATACGTATAGAACTTTTTCCAGAAGCCGTTCGTGCGGGAGGCGGTCCAGAAGACGCCCCCCAGGGTCATGGCGAGCAGGCCGAGGACGACGGCGTCATTGGTGATCAGGGCAGAGGTGGCAGGTGGCATCGGGGATTCCGGTGAACGTGTCAGGGACGCACCGGATGCCGATCAGGCCCCCGGGCGCAGGGTGGCCGTATCGTATAGCAATGTTGAAGCCTAAACAAATTATTCAGGCCGTGCCAGCGGGAATTTTTCTTGTCAAATCAAACACTTACATACTGGTTCGCCACCCCGCGCTCCAGACTGGCGGTTACAAATAGCGCGCCAGCAAGGCTTTATTCAGCGCCGCGTCGAGTTCGATGCGCACGAAGTGGCCGCTGCCCGGCGCCACCTGGATCTCGCTGCCGTCGTCGGCCAGCATGCGGGTAATCGTGAAGTCGCGGTTGCCGCCCGGATGCACGGCCTCGATGCGGTCGCCCACGGCAAAGCGGTTTTTCACGTCCACCCTGGCCCAGCCGTCCGTCACGCCCAGCACGTCGCCCACGTACTGGCTGCGGTCCGCCTCGGACGCGCCGCGCATGTAGTTCTGGTGCGCCTGCGTATGGTGGCGCTGGTAGAAACCATCCGTATAGCCGCGGTTGGCCAGGCCTTGCAGCTGGCCCAGCAGGCTGATGTCGAAAGGCCGGCCCACGACGGCGTCATCGATGGCCTGGCGGTAGACTTGCGCCGTGCGCGCCGCGTAGTACAGCGACTTGGTGCGGCCCTCGACCTTCAGCGAGTCGACGCCGATCTTCACCAGGCGCTCGATGTGTTCGACGGCGCGCAAGTCCTTCGAGTTCATGATGTAGGTGCCGTGCTCGTCTTCGAGGATCGGCATCAGCTGGCCCGGGCGCTGGGCTTCTTCAATCAGATAGGGCTGGTCGGCCAGCGGGTGGCGCGGCTGCTGGTGCAGGGCGGAAAACGCGTTGTTGTCGGCCTCGGCCAGCGCCTGGTGGAATTCCAGCGGCACTACTTGCATGCCGCCCAGGTCGCCGCTGGCATCTTCGGTGGCATTTTTCACCTTGTAGTCCCAGCGGCAGGAATTCGTGCACGTGCCCTGGTTCGGGTCGCGGTGATTGAAGTAGCCGGACAGCAGGCAGCGGCCCGAATAGGCGATGCACAGGGCGCCGTGGACGAACACTTCCAGTTCCATTTCCGGGCAGCGCTGGCGGATTTCCTCGATCTCGTCGAGCGACAGTTCGCGCGACAGGATCACGCGCGTCAAGCCCATGCGGTGCCAGAATTTCACGTCGGCCCAGTTCACGGCATTCGCCTGCACCGATAAGTGCACGGGAATCTCCGGCCACTTGTCGCGCACCATCATGATCAGGCCCGGATCGGCCATGATCAGGGCGTCCGGGCGCATGGCGATCACCGGCTCCATGTCGCGCAAATACGTTTTCAGCTTGGCGTTATGGGCGAAGATATTGCTGGCGACAAAGAATTGCTTGCCGCGCGCATGCGCGCCGTCAATGCCCTCCTGCAAGGCTTGCAAGGTCGAAAAATCGTTATTGCGCACGCGCAAACTGTAGCGGGGCTGGCCCGCGTAGACGGCATCTGCGCCATAGTCGAAGGCGGCATGCATCTTGGCCAGGGAGCCGGCAGGCAGGAGGAGTTCGGGAGCGTGGCGCATGGAGGAGGGGCAAAGCCGGCGATTGTAAGCGGTCGGCGAGCGCATTGCATTGCCCTGGATCAAGGGATTGCAAGGCGCTGCGCCGTGGCAGGCTAGGCGGCCGGACAGATGTTCTGGTTGGCGCGGAACAGGTTGGCGGGATCGTATTGCTTCTTGATGCGCGCCAGGCGCGGATAGTTCACGCCATACGCGTCGGCCGTGCGCCCGCTTTCATCTTCGGTCAGGAAATTGACGTACACGCTGCCCGTCGCATACGGTGCGGCGTCGTTGAAAAACTCGCGTGCCCAGGCGATGCAGCGCGCGTCATCGGCCGGCTCGTCCCAGCGCGTGTGCACGTTCATCACGTACAGGGCGTCGCGGTGCGGATAGGCCGTATCCTGGGGCGCCGGCCGGCTCGCCTGCGCGCCCAGCAGGCCGAGGAAGATTTCGCATTGCGGCGTCGGCAGCTTGCCGGCATGGCGGATGACGGTATCGATGGCCGCGTCACTGAGCTGCGTGAAGTTGTGCGATTTCCAGTAATTGCGCGCGCCCGGCGTGAGCAGCGCATCGAACGCCTGCTGCCAGGCCGTGTACGGCATGCTGCCCAGGTGCATGCCCAGCGGCTGGCCGAAGCTGCCGATGCGCTCGATCGCTTCCTGCATGGCGGCTGATTGCACGGGCGAAAAGACGGGCAGGACCAGCACGTCCTGGCCGTGCACTTCCGGCGGCAGGAAGGGCAGCGGCGGCGCCTTGCGCAAGACGGCCCAGACGGTCAGTTCATCGGGCATGCCGTCGACGAAATCGCGGTATTTCGTCAGCACCTCCTTCGCCTGCGCGTAGGGGAAAACGATGAGTCCCGCCGTGACTTGCGGCCCCACCGGATGCAGCTGGAATTCGAAGCGCGTGACCACGCCGAAGTTGCCGCCTCCGCCGCGCAAGGCCCAGAACAGGTCGGGATGCTCCGTCGCGCTGGCATGCAGGAACTGGCCGTCGGCCGTGACGACGTCGGCCGCCAGCAGGTTGTCGGCCGCCAGGCCCAGCGTGCGGCTGAGCCAGCCAAAGCCGCCGCCCAGGGCCAGTCCTGCCACGCCCGTGGTGGAATTGATGCCCAGCGGCGTGGCCAGGCCGAACGCCTGCGCCTCGTGGTCGAAGTCGTGCAAGGTGGCCCCGCCTTCGACGTGGGCGCGGCGCTGTTGCGGATCGATATGCACCGAGCGCATGCCCGACAGGTCGATCACCAGGCCATCGTTGCACAGGGCGCTGCCGGCGATATTGTGGCCGCCGCCCCGCACGGCCAGGGGCAGGCCGCGATCGCGCGCATACGCCAGCGCCGTGCGCACGTCGGCCGTGCCCGCGCAGCGCGCGATGAGGGCCGGATGCCGGTCGATCATCGCATTCCAGACGGCGCGCGCGCTGTCGTAGCCGGCGTCGTTCGTTTGTACCAGTTGCCCTCTCAATGAGGCTTGCAACTCATTGAGCTGGCCGTTCGTCAAGGTATTCATCGTGTACCTCCCAGCGGCTGCATGCGGTTATGGGTATGGAGACGGGAAACAGGAGGACTGTTCCCGCGTGCCGGCCTGCATGCACCGTTTGCCAGCGCGTGGTTTCATGATAGGAAGGCGCCAGACGGTACGCAAGCCCAGGTGCTGGCAAATGAAACAAGGAAGTGCGAGGGCTTGCGCTGCGACAGGCCCTCCACGAAGGGGGGCTGCCGCTTCAGGCGTAGGGCGTGCCCGCCATGGCGGCATTCAAGCCCGTGTGTCCCCGCTCCACCAGGGACAGGAAGCCGGCCTTGGCCAGTTGCGCATCGCCATGCTGCGCGAAGGCACGGTGCGCCTCGACGAGGGCGCTGCTCCAGGTGGCCAGCAGCAGGCTGGCCGCCAGCCGGGCGAGGGGATCGCTCGCATCGCGCCCCGTGGCGTCGGTCAGCGCCAGCGCCACCACGTGCGCCAGCTCGTCGCGGATCGCCCGCGCCCGCGCTTTCAAGGTAGCGCTGGCCTCGATGGTGGCAATGAAGCCCTGGCCGGCGGCGGAAAACGTGAGATAGGGACTGTCCTCGGCCACCAGGCGGTGCGCCAGCAGGCGCAGGGTTTCGATGGGAGCGATGGCGGGATCGCGCTGGCGCAGGGCGGCGCGCAGCAGTTCGCGCCCCTCTTCCTCGCGGTCGAAGAACATGTCTTCCTTGCGCGGGAAATGGTTGAACACCGTCATGCGCCCCACGCTGGCCGCAGCCGCGATCTCGTCCACCGTCACCTGCTCGAAGCCGTGCACGAAGAACAATCGCGTGGCGGCGTTCGAGATGGCTTGCCGGGTGGCAAGGCGTTTGCGGGAGCGGAGGTCGGCAGGAGTCGTCATGTTGCCCCGATCATACACGAAGTGTACTGAGTACAGATAACGCTTGATGGCGCGGCAAGATGGGGAATACCATTTATGTACTGAGTACATATTTAGATTGAGTATATGAATAAATCCATTCCCGTGGCGGCGCTGCCCGTCATTTTCGCCACTGTCGTGCTGGACGCCGTCGGCATCGGCCTGGTCTTCCCCATCCTGCCGGCGTTGCTGCGGGACGTCACGCATGCCGATAACGTGGCGCCGTATATCGGCATCATGACGGCCCTGTACGCGTTGATGCAGTTCATCTTTGCGCCGGTATTGGGCGCGTTGAGCGACCGCCTGGGCCGGCGTCCCGTGCTGCTGCTGTCGTTGGCGGGCGCGGCGGTCAATTACCTGTTCCTCGCCTTCGCGCCCAGCCTGTGGATGTTGCTGCTGGGGCGCGCCATCGCGGGGTTGACGAGTGCTAACGTTTCCGTGGCCACCGCCTACATCACCGATATTTCGGCCGAGAACCAACGGGCGCGCCGCTTCGGCTTGCTCAACGCGATGTTCGGCGCAGGCTTCATCATCGGTCCCGTGCTCGGTGGCGCGCTGGGCGATTACGGGCTGCGCCTGCCGTTCATGGCGGCGGCCATCTTGAATGCGGGCAATCTGCTGCTGGCGTGGTTGACCTTGCCCGAATCTCGTCAGCCCGCGCGTGCGAAAATCGACCTGGCGGCATTGCATCCCTTGCGTCCCTTGCGCTGGGTTTTTTCGCAGAAAAGCTTGCTGCCGATCACCGTCATCTTCTTTACCTTCAGCGCGGCCGGCGAAGTGTATGGCGTGTGCTGGGCCTTGTGGGGGCACGATGCGTTCGCGTGGAACGGACTGTGGATCGGCCTGTCGCTGGGCGCCTTTGGCGTGTGCCAGGCGCTGGCCCAGGCCTTCTTGCCCGGCCCGGCCGTGAAACTGCTGGGTGAACGCGCCACCATCCTGGCAGGCGTGGCCTGCGCCTGCGTCGCGCTGCTCGTCATGGCGTTTGCCACGCGCAGCTGGATGATCTTCGCCATCATGCCCGTGTTCGCCCTGGGCGGCATCGGCGCGCCGGCCTTGCAGTCGCTGGCGACGCGGCAAGTTGCCGAGGACCGGCAAGGCCAGTTCCAGGGCGTGCTGGCTTCGGCCGTGAGCCTGGCGTCCGTGCTGTGTCCGCTGGTGTTTTCCAGCATTTACTTTGGCGTCAGGGCGTACTGGCCCGGCGCCGTCTGGCTGTCCGTGATCGTCGTGTACGCGGCGCTGGTGCCGCTCGTGCTGGGCTTGCGCTTGCAGAAACCGGCGCAAGCCCTGGCAGACTAGTGCGCGTGCGAGGACCCGCTGCTGCCGGCCTGTTCCGTCATGGGCAGGTGTTCGGGCGGCGTGCCGTCCTTGAACAGTTGACGCAGCTGCTGGCGCAGCTCCGGCGTGTCGTGGTGGTGGTGTACCGAGACCGCATGTTCCACGGCAATGCCCAATAGCTCTTCCTCGCTGTCGGCCGAGATGGCCACCGAGCAATGTGTGTCGCTTGGAAATTCCCGGCAATCGATGAATTTGCGCGTCATGATCGACTCCTTTCTGCAAAGAGCGGGCACCGCGCCCGCTCCATTCAGTATAGGTCGCAAATTCGCCTAGGCGGCGCGGCTGCCGGTATCGGCCTTGTGCACGGGCAAGTGTGCTGGCTGCGCCGCCTCGGCCGGAAAATCGTTGACCTGGATCAAGCCATCGGCCAGGCGCGCATATTCCAGCAAGGTATTGTGCTCCTGGCAGCTGACGGCGCCTGCCGCCTTGGCTGCGGCCAGCCACTGTTGCATGGCGGACAGGTTTTGCGGCAAGTGCCGCAGGGTTGCGCCTGCGGGCGTGTCTTTCAGGCGTTTTTCGATGTGCAGCACGTCGGGCAGCAAGGCCAGTGCCCGCTCGGCGCAGGCGACGGGATCTGCCGCGTCGCTGGCGACATGGCCGTCGGCCAGCAGCCGTTCGCGGTCGGCGCCCGGCGTCTGCAGGGCCAGCGCCACCTCGCTGCCCAGCTCGTCGGACGGCGGGCGGTGGGGCAGGCCAAACGGGAACAGCAAGGTGCGCAGCAGCACGGCCAGCCCGCGCGCGGGGAAATTGTCGAGCACGCCCGTCAAGCCTTGCTGGGCCTTGACCAGCGCATCTTGCAGCGACCAGTGCACGTAGGGCAGGTCGGCGGCGAAACGGCCATCGTCTTCGTAGCGCTTCAGCACGGATGAAGCCAGGTACAGTTGCGCCAGCACGTCGCCCAGGCGGGCGGACAGCCGTTCGCGGCGCTTGAGCTCGCCACCGAGCACGAACATCGACATATCCGTCATGACGGCAAACGCCGTCGACAGCCGCGTCAGGGCGCGGTAGTAGGGCGCCAGTGCGGGTACGCCGGCGTCGGGCACGGCCGCCAGGCGCGCGCCGCCCAGGCCGTACCACAGCCCCCGTGCCAGGTTGCCCAGGACAAAGCCCACGTGGCCAAAGAAGGCCGCATCGAAATCGCGCACGGCTTTGCGGCCGTCGCTTTCGCTGACGGCGGCCATTTCCCTGAGTACATACGGATGCGCGCGGATGGCGCCCTGGCCAAAGATGATCAGGCTGCGCGTGAGGATGTTGGCGCCTTCGACGGTGATGGCGATGGGGATTTGCTGGTAGGCACTGGCGAGGAAATTGTTCGGTCCCACGCAGATGCCCTTGCCTCCGAGAATGTCCATGCCGTCATTGACGAGCGCGCGTCCCCGTTCCGTGACGTGGTATTTGACGATGGCGGAAATGACGGCCGGCTTTTCGCCCAGGTCGACGGCGTGCGCGGCCAGGGTGCGCGCCGCATCCATCAGGTACAGGTTGGCGCCCATGCGGGCCAGCGCTTCCTGCACCCCCTCAAACTTGCCTATCGGCATGTTGAACTGGCGCCGCACGGCCGCATACGCGCCGGTGCCGCGCACGGCCATCTTGCCCATGCCCACGCTGGACGAGGGCAGAGAGATTGCGCGTCCCGCCGCCAGGCATTCCATCAGCATGCGCCATCCTTTCCCCACTTGCGCCTGGCCGCCGATGACCCAGTCGATGGGGATGAAGACATCGTTGCCGGACGTGGGGCCGTTCTGGAACGCGGCGTTCAAGGGATGGTGGCGGCGGCCGATCACGACGCCGTCGTGGCTGGCGGGGATCAGGGCGCAAGTGATGCCGGGCGCATCGTTGTCGGAGAGCAAGTGTTCTGGATCGCTGGTCTGGAATGCCAGGCCCAGCAAGGTCGCCACGGGCGCCAGGGTGATGTAGCGCTTGTTCCACGTGAGGCGGAAACCGACAGTGGCGCGCCCTTCATGCATGCCCATGCACACGACGCCCAGGTCGGGGATGGCGGCCGCGTCGGAACCCGCATACGGGCTGGTCAGGGCAAAGCAGGGGATTTCGGTGCCGGCAGCCAATCGCGGCAGATAATGGTTTTTCTGTTCTTCGGTGCCGTAGTGCAACAGCAACTCGGCCGGCCCCAGCGAATTGGGCACCATCACGGTCACGGCCAGCGCCGAGCAGCGGCTCGACAGCTTCATCACCACTTGCGAATGCATGTAGGCGGAGAATTGCTTGCCGCCGTATTGTTTCGGGATGATCATGCCGAGGAAACCCTGGCTTTTCATGTAGTCCCAGGCTTGCTGCGGCAAGTCTTGCGCCTGCTGCGTTTCCCAGTCGTTGACCAGTGCGCACAAATGCTCGACGTCGTGGTCGAGAAAGTGGCGTTCTTCGGCCGTGAGCGTGGCGCGGCCATACGCCAGCAATTTTGTCCAGTCGGGCCGGCCGGAAAACAGTTCCGCATCCCACCAGGTGGTGCCCGCCTCCAGCGCGTCGCGTTCCGTCTCGGACATGGTCGGCAAGATGCGCTTGAACAGCGCGAGCAGGTGCGGCGCAAGCAAGGCGCGGCGCACGGGGCCGGGCGCAAACAGTAAAGCCAAGCCCAGCAGGGCCAGCATCAGTATGATCGTCAGCATGCGATATCTCCCTGTGTAATGACAACAGAGTAGGCCGATGCGGCCGATGTTACTGTGCGGTACTGCGCATACGCACAACGCCAACCGCAGGGGTTGGCGTTGTGGTGTCTGGCGTGAGGCGTATTAGCGTTGCGGAACGACAATTACCGTGTCGCCCGTCTTGCCCTTGGCGCCCGTGTCGCCTTTGGCGCCTTCATCGCCGGCAACACCAGCGTCGCCCTTGGCGCCATCGTTGCCTTGCATGCCGCTGTCGCCGGTCTGGCCCGTGGCGCCGGTGGCACCCGTCGCGCCGGCAGGGGCTTCAGCGCCCTTGGCACCGGTAGCGCCGGCAGGACCAGGCGCGCCGGCAGGGCCGGGAACGACTTGCACGACGGTAGGCGCGGGTGGCGCTTCGCGCTGGCAAGCGGTCAGGGCGAGGGTAGAGGCGAGCGCGAGCAATATCAGGGTAGTTTTCATGATGCATCCTTTGGCAGTGTGCCGTGATGTACGGAACGGCTCGACGGCGTCGGGCGCGAGTTTCGCATGGCGGTATGACGGAGAGAATCGGATCAGGTAGCCGTTGCGCCGTGTCGCGCAGGGCGCTGGCGGCGGGAAGGGATGTGGTCTGCCTGCAGCATGTGCTCTTGGACAGCCGCAGTCCGTACGTTTGCGTACATAGCGGCGGGGTGGGGAGGTTTTGTGCAAAGACAAACAAAAAGGCTCTGTCATCGGCAAATAGGGGAAATGCCGGAATCTTCCGTCGGCTGCGCTGTCTGACTCTGCATCTTCACCGTACAGGGAGCAGATCATGCAGCCAGCCGACTGGATCAGCTTTATCGCACAGTTTGCTTACCTGAACCGGCGCCAGCGGCAGGCAGGCATGGCCTTGCTGCGTGGCAACGCGCCACACGACGCGACCGTTGCGCTGCTGGAAAGCGTGGCGCAGCCGCGCTTGGCCTGTCCCGCCTGCCACTCGCATCAGCTGCACCGGCATGGCCATGCGCATGGCTTGCAGCGCTACCGCTGCGTGCCGTGCGGGCGCACTTTCAATGCCTTGACGGGCACGCCGCTGTCCCGTTTGCGCCATAAATCGTTGTGGATCGCCTATGCCGCTTGCCTGCTCGATTCCAGGTCGGTACGCCAGGCCGCTCAGCAGCTGGGACTGCACCGCAACACCACGTTTCGCTGGCGCCACCGTTTTCTCAGCGTCTCCAGGACGGATCGGCCGCATGGCCTGCATGGCATTGCCGAGGCGGACGAGTTATATGTGCTGGAATCGGAAAAAGGATCCAGGCAGATGACGCGTCCGGCCCGCCGCCGGGGCGGCCATGCCCGCCAGCGCGGCATTTCCGATGAGCAAGTCTGTATCCTGGTGGCGCGCGACCGTACAGGCCAGACCCTCGATTTCGTCACGGGCAAAGGGGCGTTGACGAAGGCACAGCTGCAGCGCTGCTTGTTGCCCGTCATCGATAAGGATGTCCTGCTGGTAACGGATGGCCATGCCGCCTACCGGGCGTTTGCCAGGGAAGCGGGCATCAGCCACCAGGCCGTCAACTTGCGCGCCGGCATCCGTGTGCAGGGCGCCGCGCATGTGCAGAACGTCAATGCGTATCACAGCCGCTTGCGCGCATGGCTGCGCCCCTTTCGCGGCGTGGCGACGCGCTACTTGCCGAATTACCTGGGCTGGCGCTGGATACTCGACGCCAGGCGCATCCGCTCACCAGAAACGTTATTGAAAGCAACGCTGGGAGCATTCCCACACTTGACGGTGACATAGCCAACAAAAAAGCCAACCCGAAGGTTGGCTGTGGATGTTCAGATCGGGCTGGCAGCTCCCTGATTGACCGTCTGGCGCTGCCTGGCGCGGTTATTTAACGGTGAAACTCTTGTCGTAGCCACCATTCGTACTTGTATATCCTAATGTGTCACGGAACGCTGTCCAGCCAACCGTCCAGGAGCCGGCTTTGGCGCCTGCGGGGATCGTCACCGTTGAACTGAAGGTAGCATGCTTCGCATCTCCTGATACCAGCACCCAGTTGCTGTTGATGCTTGTGCCGCCGATATCGGCGATGCTGTGCCAATAGGGATTGGGCAGGGCGTTGAGATTGATCCCGGTGGCATCTGTCACGGTCACCGTGGCTGTCACGAGTTGGCTTGCCTGCGAGACATCAACGGTGGTGGGATTGACGGTGATGGCTGACACGACGGGCCCCGACGTGTCGTTGAGTCCATTACTTTGCACGGTGAAGCTCTTGTCGTAGCCGCCATTCGTACTCGTATAGCCTAATGTGTCACGGAACGCTGTCCAGCCAACCGTCCAGGAGCCGGCTTTGGCGCCTGCGGGTATCGTCACCGTCGAACTGAAAGTAGCATGCTTCGCGTCGCCGGATGTCAGCACCCAATTGCTGTTGATGCTTGTGCCGCCAATATCGGCGATGCTGTGCCAATAGGGATTGGGCAGGGCGTTGAGATTGATCCCGGTGGCATCTGTCACGGTCACCGTGGCCGTCACGAGTTGGCTTGCCTGCGAGACATCAACGGTGGTGGGATTGACGGTGATGGCTGACACGACGGGCCCCGACGTGTCGTTGAGTCCATTACTTTGCACGGTGAAGCTCTTGTCGTAGCCGCCATTCGTACTCGTATAGCCTAATGTGTCACGGAACGCTGTCCAGCCAACCGTCCAGGAGCCGGCTTTGGCGCCTGCGGGTATCGTCACCGTTGAACTGAAAGTAGCATGCTTCGCGTCGCCGGATGCCAGCACCCAATTGCTGTCGATGCGGGTGCCGCCGATATCGGCGATGCTGTGCCAATAGGGATTGGGCAGGGCGTTGAGATTGATCCCGGTGGCATCTGTTACGGTCACCGTGGCCGTCACGAGTTGGCTTGCCTGCGAGACATCAACGGTGGTGGGATTGACGGTGATGGCTGACACGACGGGGCCCGACGTGTCGATGGCGCTGGCGCTGACAGTGACCGTCGCATCCGCACTGCTCGCCTTGCCATCGTTGACGCTGAGTTTGACGACATACAAGCCGGAGGCATCGGCGGTAAAGGTGGGCCTGGCCGAGTTGACAGAGGACAAGGTGGCCGTACTGTTCGCCGGTTTTTCCGTCAGCTTCCAGGCAAACGTCAAGACATCGCCATTGGCATCCGAGCTGGCGCTGCCATCGAGTTCGACCACGCTGCCGGACAAGACGTTTTGCGCGTAGCCTGCGTTCGCCACCGGCGCCGCATTGGCTGCACTGGCCGTAATGCTGACCGCTGCCGCGTTGCTGCTGACCTTGCCGTCGTTGACGATGACGCTGGCAACATAGGTGCCAGCCACATCCGCCGTAAAAGTGGGCCTGGCGGAGGTCGGCGACGACAAGCTTGCCGTACTGCCTGCCGGTCTGGATTGCAGGGTCCATGCATAGCTGAGCGTACGGCCGGCATCGGCCGAACTGGCGCTGCCATCGAGCGTGACGACAGTGCCCGTCATCACGCTTTGTGCCGGACCGGCCTGGGCGACAGGGGGGATGGCCGCAATATCGGCGATGACTTGCTTGATGGCATCTGTATTGGCGATCTTGGCCAGCGCGGCCACGACCTGGGTGAGCTGGGCGGCATTGATTTTCACTCTGAGCGCATCCAACAGCCTGTCCTGTGCATCGCCGCCGGCCGGATTGCCTTGCGTCGCCGCTTTCAAGGGCGTGGAAAGAAAATCGGCGAGCGGGGTCGTGTCGACGACACCGCCCAGTACCGCCCCCACGTCTGCCTGCGCTGCCTTCACCGCAGCGGCAGTGATTTTGTTGCCTGCAATAGCGGAGTCAAAAGCGGCAAAGAAGACTGCGGGTTCGCTCCCCAATAGCCGCGCCGTCAGCATTTCGCTCAGTGGCGTGATGTTGGCAGTGGCGGCGCTGCCGCTGCCCAGCACGAGCGTGTGTAATTTTGAGCCATCTGCCGGGTCGGTGATCTGGAGCAGACACGGCAGTTTGCCGCCGGCGGCGGCAAGGCTGTAGCTGCCGTCGGCCAGCGTCGTGGCATTGCCTGTGCCCGTCTGGCATTTGGCGGCAATCATGGCGCCAGCAATGGCTTTCCCCGTTGCGGCAGTGCCGTTGACGGTCAAATCTGCCTGGGCGGCAGGGGCCGGCGACGAGTCGCCACCACCGCCACCGCAGGCAACGAGCATACACGCGCTAAATACAATTGCCAGAGTCTTCATCGAACTTATCCATTCTCAATTGTTAAGTGACGCCTGTGCTGGCGTCACCTTGAAACGGCCATGGCTGTGCCAGAGCCGGGTCTTTGATGTAACTTAAATCCAGGACGGTGACCGGATGGGCCGTATGGGACATTACAGCCTGACGGGTTCCGGCGTGAGAATGTAGCGCGCATATTTGCCATCCCCCAAGTCGCAGAAGCCTGCCGCCCACAAGCTGCCATCGGTCTTCTGGATGAAGGAGCATGCGCTGCCAGCCCATGCGGCGGCAATCCCGGTACCGACTTGCCGGAAGGCGCCGCGATTGAATTGGCCATCGCCGAACTGGCCGTTGTTGCCATCGCCGCCTGCCCACAAGGTGCCGTCGGACTTGACGGCAAGCGCATAATAAGTGCCTGCCGAGATGCTGATGAAGCCATCTCCCACCTTGACCGGCGTGGCGGCAGTGGGCGTGGCGGCAGGCGCCTGGTTGGGCGCGTTGCCGCCCCAGTTCCACAGCGAATGGTCCGCCTTCAAGCCATAGACCGCATCGTAGCTGGTGGCAATCGCAACATAGCCATCCGCGATCTTGACCGGTGTAAATGGCTGGTTGGCCAGATTCTGGGTCCATGTCCACACCGAGCCGTCGCGCTTGAGGCCCAGCGACGCCCCGCCACTGCCACGGGCGATATCCACGTAGCCCGTGTCTATCATGCGCGGCGTCAGCTCCGGTTCGATGGCATTGGGTTGCTGCAGGCTACGCGCGCCCCAGACCCACAGGCTGCCGTCTTTTTTCAGGGCTTCGGCGTTTTCGCCGGCGACGCTTCTCTCGCCTTTGACGACGACCTTGACGAAATCGCCGCCGATCTGCGCAGGAGTGGCGTTTGAGCCGCTCGTGCCATTGCCCTGGATGCCTGCGTCATTGCTGTTGCCCCAGCTCCAAAGCGAGCCGTCTTTCTTGATGGCCAGGGTTGCAGCGATGCTGACTGCAACATCGGCGTAGCCGTCGCCGATCTTGACCGGCACGGGCTGGAGAGGGTTCCAGCCCCAGAGTGTGCCATCAGATTTGAGGGCGGCGTAGCGCCAGCTCAGGCTGGTGACGAATGCGGCAATCGCTTGATACTCGACGGAGAGCCGGTGCAATGGCGATGCGGCGCCGGCGCTCGCGGACACAGCGCCCTGGCGCGTTCCCGATTGCCCGGTCGGCGTGCAGCTGAATTGACGCTGCGTGCTGCTACCCCCGCTGAGCTCGGCGATACCGGCGCAGTCCGTCAACGCAAACTGCATCTTGTCCGTCAGATTGCTGCCGGTAACCGTAAAGGTGGTGGCCATGCCGATATTGGCCTTGGCCGGCGAAACGGCGCTGACCTCGGGCGGCAGGGGCGTTGGCAGCGTTGGCGGTGTTGGGGGAGGAGCGGGAGGCGATGTTGGTGATGTACTGCCGCCGCCACAGGCGCTCAAGGCGAGCATTAAGCTTGTCGCTGAAATAATACGCAAATGGGCCATGAAATGAAAATTTATAAAATAACATGATTGTAACTTAAGTCATATTGTCACGCGGCATTATTGTTTTCGGCGTCAGCAAACAAAAACGCCACCTGAAGGTGGCGTTTTGATCAGTACTGCTGCATTCTCGTTGGCCCGGGGCGGAATCGAAGCAGCGGCACGAGGGTTTGCCAAACAAGGCCCGGCCTACTTTGCGCTCTCCATGGATGCCACGGTGTCGAAGATATGCGCCAGCGCGCTTTCCATGGCGCCGGCGGTGGCGTCGCCGCTCTGGTTGGTGATGATGTAGACCCCGAGCTGATATTTGGGAACGATGTAGGCGTAGCCTTGCGCACGCGGCACGCCGCCATGGTGGACATAATGCGTGCCCAACTGGCGATTCGTGCCGATGTTCCAGAAATAGCCTATGCTGAAATCGTCCTGAAAGCGTAGCAGCGGCTTGTGCGATTCGACGACGGCGCGATGGGCGCTCAATTGCAGGCGCAGGTATTTCGCCATATCCGGCATGGTCGACTTCAGGTTGCCGGCGGCCCCCCAGGGCAGTTGTGGCATCGGTGTCGTGATGACGGGATTGTCGCTGTGGTAGCCGGGCGCCAGCCTGTCGCTATCCCTGGCTGCGATGCTCAGCCTGGTATCGTGCATGCCGGCTTCGCGCGCGACGAATTGCGTGAGCAGCACTTCATATGGCATGCCGTAGATGGTTTCGAGCGCGTGCGCAACGAGTTCGGTGCCGGCGCTGGAATAGGCGTAGTCCTTGCCAAGCGGACCGTTGATGTTGACTGTATGCAAGTCCTGCCAGAATTGCCGTTGTCCGTAGTTGGCGTAGGCTGCGTTGAGCTTTGCCGGCGTGGCATGCGCCGTGAAATCCTGCAATACGGTGTTCACCTGCAATGGCAGCATGCCCGGCATATTGCTGGTGTGCGTGATCAGATGGCGCAAGCGCACGGGCTGCCCCTGCGATTGCAGGTTCGGGTAGGCGGCCGGCAGGTATTTTTGTATGGGATCGTCGAGCGCCGCCTTCCCATCGAGCACGGCGTTCGCCAGCAGCAGGCCGGCAAAGGTTTTGCTGACTGAACCGATTTCATACAGCGTTGTATCGTTCGGCGGATTGGCCTTGCCGGTTTCCAGCTCGCCTTGATGCAGGATGAATTCCTTGCCGCGATAAACCACGGCTATCGAGGCCGCGTGCAGCAATGTCGACTGCAGCAGGGTGGTCGCGGTCTCGCGCATTGCCGCAGGAATGTCATGCGCGGGCGCCGTGGCCGCGGGCTTGCAAGCTGCCAGCAGCAGTGTCATTCCAGTTGTGATTGCGGCGAGTCTGATCATCATGCGCACCATCCAGTGGGGAGGGGCATTCTCGCACAATGGGTCCGGCGGCGACAGAAAAAAGTCACGCGTATGGTTTTGCCAGAGGGGGAACGGCGGTGCCGGACAAAAGAAAACGCCACCCGAAGGTGGCGTTCTTTTTATTCTTGGTGGCCCGGGGCGGAATCGAACCACCGACACAAGGATTTTCAATCCTCTGCTCTACCGACTGAGCTACCAGGCCAAGGCGGCGAATTATAGCAGAAAGACTTTCCACCTGACCAGAGCTGGCTGTGTTCAAATGCAACAGATGGCCAAAACATAGTGTTTTGGCATCCTTGTATGACCGAAAGGGATGTGGCGATGCAGCGACGTATTGGAGTGCAAGGCCTGGCGGTGGCGGGTTTGTTCGGTTTGTTGTGCGGCGCGGCGCGGGCCGACGGGTTGGCCGAGCTGAACGCGGCGCTGGCGCGCTTGCAGGGGCAGATGCCGATCAAGGCGCAGGTCGAATCGAAAACCTGGCGCCGCGAAGGCGAGGGCAAGGCGGCGGAAGAGGATAGCGGCCAGGCCACGGTGGCGGTCGAGGGCGGGCCGGCGGGCTTGCAGGTGCTCTACAGCAAGGAGGTGCTGGCGAAAGTGGAGGCCGAGCAGCGCGCCAAGGTGAAGGATACGAAGGCCAAGGCGCCGATCGGCTTTGCGCTGGGGGAAATGAAGGCGACGGAGTTGCGCTCGATGGTGTCGGCGGCGGACACCCTGTCGCGCGAAATCGAGGAAGCCGTGTTCAGCGGCGAAAAAATGGATAGTTACAAGGGCAAGCCGGCGCGCCTGCTCAGCTTTACCTTGTCGCTCGACAAGGTACCTGAGAAAGACCGCAAGTATGTGAAGAAGTTTGAAGGCGGCCTCGAGGTGTGGATCGCCGCGGACGGCACGCCGCTGGCCAGCCATTTCCACGTGGATGTGAGCGGGCGCGCCTTTGTCGTCATCAGCTTTACGCAAAAGACGGACGAGACGCGCCAGTATGGCGTCAGCGGCGACCATTTATTGCTCCTGCGCAAGGAAAGCAAGAATGCCATGTCGGGCGCGGGCGAGAAGGTGGAAAGCAAGGTCGTCAAGACCTTGCAATTGCAGTCTTGACGCGTTGCCGAACCTCATAAGCCGCTGAATCAGCGGCTTTTTTACATGGCCGAGCTGCCGCCCAGGCCGCTCTTTTGCAGCACGCAGCGCCCTGCCTGGCAAGTGGCGCCCGGGTCCGTGATGATGGAGCAGGTCGACATCATGCCGTCCGCCTGCTGCTGTTTGCGGCTCGCCTCGGCTTGCGCCTGGGCCAGTGCCTTGAGTTTCTTGCCGTCATTGCTTTTGTTGGACCATGCCAGATAGCGCTCGGGGCCGCCGCAAGCCTTGGCGCCGATGGCGATGGTCTGGCATTGCTGGGTGGAATCGCAAGCGGCGGCGCCCACTTCCGCCTGGATCTGCGCCAGCAAGCCGGCATTGCCGGGGGCGGGCGGCGCATCATCTTGCGTGGGGGCGCTGCCGCAGGCGCTGGCGGCCAGCAGCAGGAAGCTGGCGCACGCGGCGCGCAGCAGGGCGGAGTAGGTTGGCGTTTGCATGTCCTTATCATGTGCCAGGCTTGCGTAAATGGCAAGCGCGATTCGCACTTGGGCAGAACCTTGATCCCGGTCATTTTCCTTATTAACTAGTCAAAGTTAATATAAATCAACATCCAACCAGCGATGTACGGGTGGCAACCGAGCCGGTGCGCTGCATTCCCGCGCCGGCGCGCGCCGCCGATTCGGGAATGTTTCCAGGAGTTAGACTATGCGCCGCACCTTATCCCCCTTCCTCTTCATCGCCAGCCTGACTTTCGGCAACGTGCTGCACGCCGCCGACAAGGAGCCGATCCAGCCGATCACCGCCGCCAAGGTGGCCGATCCGGCCATGGTTGAGCTGGGCAAGAAACTGTTTTTCGATCCGCGCCTGTCGCGTTCGGGCTTTATTTCCTGCAATAGCTGCCATAACCTGAGCATGGGCGGCACGGACAATATCAAGACGTCAATCGGCCACAACTGGCAGCGCGGCCCCATCAATTCGCCTACCGTGCTCAATTCCAGCATGAACGTGGCGCAATTCTGGGATGGCCGCGCCAAGGATTTGCAGGAGCAGGCGGGCGGTCCCATCGCCAATCCTGGCGAGATGGCTTTTACGCACGAGCTTGCCATCGACGTGCTGGCCTCGATTCCCGCCTACCGCGCGGAATTCCGGCAAGTGTTTGGCCAGGATAAATTGACCATCGAGCAAGTCACGCGCGCCATCGCCGCCTTTGAAGAGGTGCTGGTGACACCCGGTTCCCGCTTCGATCAATGGCTGTCGGGCAAGAAGAGCGCGCTGACGAAAGACGAGCTGGCCGGCTATCAGCTGTTCAAATCGAGCGGCTGCATCGCCTGTCATAACGGCCCCGCCGTGGGCGGCAACACCTTCCAGAAGATGGGCGTCGTGGAACCGTACAAGACGGCGATGACGGCAGAGGGACGCTCGGCCGTGACGGGCAAGGATGCGGACCGTTTCAACTTCAAGGTGCCGACCCTGCGCAACGTGGAATTGACGTATCCCTACTTCCACGATGGCGAGGCGGCGACGTTGACGCAAGCCGTCGACGTGATGGGCCGCCTGCAGCTGGGCCGCACCTTCACGCCCGATGAAAATGGCAAGCTGGTGGCCTTCCTGAAAACCCTGACGGGCAAGCAGCCGCACATCGTGCTGCCGATCCTGCCGCCATCGTCGGACACGACGCCGCGGCCCGTGCCGTTTGACTGAATGAGTCTATGAAAAATGCCCGCATCAAGCGGGCATCGGGGTTTATTTCAATGTTCTCTGGAACAACTGATAGATGCGGCGGTACTCGTCATACCACGCTTCCGGCTGCACGAAGCCGTGGCGCTCCATCGGGTAGCTGGCCATTTCCCAGTTATCCTTTTTGAGCTCGATCAAGCGCTGCGACAGGCGCACGGAATCCTGGTAAAACACGTTGTCGTCGATCATGCCATGGGCGATCAGGAGATTGCCCGTCAGTTTATCGGCGTATTCGATCGGCGACGAGATTTTATACGCTTGCGGATCGACGTCCGGCGTGTTCAGGATGTTCGCCGTGTACTCGTGGTTGTACGTGGTCCAGTCCGTCACGGGACGCAAGGCGGCGCCGGACTTGAAGGTGTCCGGCGCGCGCATCAGGGCCATCAGGCTCATGAAGCCGCCATAGCTGCCGCCGTAGATGCCCACGTTCTGGATGTCGCCCTGGTGCTGCGCTGCCAGCCAGTGGGCGCCGTCGATGAAATCTTCCAGTTCCGGGTGGCCCATCTGGCGGTAGATGGCCGTGCGCCAGGCGCTGCCGTAGCCGAGCGAGGCGCGGTAGTCGATATCGAGCACGATGTAGCCTTGCTCCACCAGCAGGTTGTGGAACATCTGTTCGCGGAAGTAGACAGGGTAGCGCTCGGTCACGTTCTGCAGGTAGCCGGCGCCGTGCGCGAACATGACGATGGGATATTTCTTGCCCGCTTCCAGCTGGGACGGGCGGTACAGCTTGGCCCAGATCGGCGCCGCGCCATGCGTGGACGGCACTTGCACCAGTTCCGGCATGACCCAGCTGCGCGCCTTGAAGGCGTCGCTGCGTGTATCCGTCAGGATATTGGCCTTGCCGCCCGTCACGGGAATCGTCGCCAGCTGGGCCGGCATATAGCTGGTCGAATAGCGCAGCAGCAGCTTGCCGCCATCGGGCGACAGGCCGAAGTTTTCCACGCCTTTCAGATTCGTCACTTCGCGCGCGCCGCCCTCTTTGGCCGTGCTGGCGCACACTTCATAGGTGCCCGGCGCCTGCCGGTTGCACATAAAATAGGCAGTCTTGCCGTCGCGGCTCCATTCGACGGCGCTCACTTCCCACTGGCCTTGCGTCAATGCGCGCGCCGGGGCCGCCCCCGTTTTCGTGTACAGGTGGGCGTAGCCGCTTTCCTCGGACAGATACCACAGGGTGGCGTTGTCGGGCAGCCAGCCGAATTCCTCGGCGCGGCGGTTGACCCAGGCCGTGTCGCTGATGCGGTGCACGGGCACGAGGGCGGCGTTGGCCAGGTCGACGTTGGCGAGCCAGCCATCCTTGTTGTCGACGGCGCGGATGCGCACGGCTGCCTTGCCGCCGTCATCGGTCCAGGCGATGCCGTCGCGCTGGGCGTCGACGCGCACGGCACGGTTGCCTTTCAACGGCGGCAGCTTCTGTTCGGCGCGCAGCGAGGCCAGCGGGTCGGTGGCGATGCCGGGCAGGCTGTCGAAAGCGATGTCGCGCACCTGGCCCGTGCGCAGGTCGGCCAGTTTCAGGCTTTGCGCGATCGGCATGTTGCGGCCCACGCGCGTGCGCTCGTCGTCCGCTTCCGGGTAGCCCGTTTCCGTCACGTAGCGGGCCAGTTTGCCCAGCTTGCCCTTTTCGGCGGCTTTATCTTGCGTGACGAACAGCAGCCAGCGGCCGTCCGGCGACAGGGCGCTGCCGGAAATGGTGACTTTGTCGCCCAGGTAGATCGGTTCGGGCGCGCGCGTGGCGTCCAGGCGGCGCTCTTCATGGCGGCGTTCGCGGCTGGCGTCGCGGTCTTCCTTCTGGCGCGCCAGGTTGACGATCAGGCGCAGCTGCAGTTCGCGCAGGGTGTCCGCTTCCGGCTTGGCGTCCGGGTCCTTGGCCGCGCGCAGCAGGGCCACGGGGGCACTCAGGCGGTCAGCGCGGCTCCAGCTGAACCAGTCTGTGCCGCTGCGGTATTGCACGGCGCCACCGTCGGCGGAGTATTGCGGGTCGCTGATGGCCGAGACGCCCCGCGTGATCTGGATCAAGGCGCCGCTTTTCAGGTCGCGCTCGAACAAGTCGCCGTTGCGCAGCAGGATGGCGCGCGTGCCGGCCCGGTTGACGATCATCTGCTGGCCGTCGAGGTTCGCCAGTTGCGCATCATCAACCTTCTTGCCGCTGTTTAATTTGGCATGCGCGCCGGATACTTGAAAAGTGTCGCGCAGGGGCGAGCCGAGGCGCTTCTGCTTGTAGTAGAGCTGGCCATTCCAGCCCCACCATGCCGCTTCGACGGGCGTGCCTATCCAGTCGGGATCGGCCATGGCCTGGTCCAGGGTGATGGGCGTGGGGGCAGCGGCGGTGGATGGGGCCGCATGGGCGGCGGGGAGCAGCGATAGCAGCAGGAGCGGCAGCAGGGGAAGAACCAGACGCATCGGGGATCACTTTAATCAAAGGGGATGGTGAAGGTACAGGCTATGAGGCCGGTATTCTAGCGGAGGAGTTTCGTACAGGAAATGTCGGAAAGCTAAGCCTGGTACCGTGCCAGCCAGCCGGGAAAGTCGTCCAGCGGCATGGGCCGCGCATACAGGTAGCCCTGCAAGCCGTCGCAATCGTGGGCGACCAGGAAGTCGGCCTGCTCCTGCGTTTCCACGCCCTCGGCCACGACGCGCAAGCCCAGGTGGCGCGCCATGGCCAGTATCGCTTGCACGATGGCCGTGTCGCGCGCATCGTGCGGCGTGTCGTCGATGAAGCGCTTGTCGATTTTGAGTTCGTACAGCGGCATCGAGGTCAGGTAGGCGAGGCTGGAATAGCCGGTGCCGAAATCGTCGATGGAAAAGCGGATGCCCAGGGCCGCCAGTTCGCGCATGCGCGCCAGCGAGGCGTCGCGCTGGTCGATCAGCAGGCCTTCCGTCAGTTCCAGGATCAGGGCGCCGGCCGGCGTGCCGTGTTCGGCCAGCGCCGCCTGCACGCGGGCGGCGAAATCGGGCTGGCGAAACTGGGCCGGACTGACATTCACGGACAGGGCGACGGGCTGCCCGGCCCGTGCCAGCATGGCGGCGGCGCGGCACGCCTCGCGCAGGGCCCAGTGCCCGAGCCTGACGATCAGCCCCGATTCCTCGGCGATGGGAATGAAGATGCCGGGCGCGATGTACGCGCCGTCCGCCTGCGGCCAGCGCATCAGCAATTCGGCGCCCGTCACCCGGCCATGGCGGTCGACCTGCGGCTGCACGTGCATGCACAGTGCATGGGCATCGAGGGCGCGCGCCAGCGCCCGTTCCAGGGTCAGGCGGCGTTCCACGCCCGCCTGCATGGCCGCTTCAAAGAAGGCGATGCCGTTGCGTCCTTCCGCCTTGGCGCGGTACATGGCGATGTCCGCTTCGCGCAGCAGGTCGTGCGCCTGCTGGCCCGCTTTCGGCAGCAGGGTCACGCCGATGCTGGCGCTGCAATGATAGGATTGCCCGTCGATATCGAAGTCGCGCGCGATGGCGGCGCGGATTTTCTCGGCCACCTGGGCCGCCGCGCGGGCGGCGCTGTCGAGGTCTCCGGCCAGGTGCGCCAGCAGCACGACGAATTCATCGCCGCCGATGCGCGCCACTGTGTCGGCCTTGCGCATCAGCTGCGCCAGCCGTTCGCCGGCCAGGCGCAGCAACGCGTCGCCGGTGGCGTGGCCGCGCGCATCGTTGATGTGCTTGAAGTGGTCGAGGTCGATGAACATCAGCGCGCTGATTGTATTCCCTCGCGGCGCGGCGGCCAGCAGGTGGCCGATGCGGTCCATCAGCAGGCGCCGGTTGGGCAGGCCTGTCAGCACGTCGTAGAAGGCCAGGCGGTGGATGTCCGCTTCCGATTTCTTGCGCTCGTCGATTTCGCGCTCGACGGCCACCCAGTGCGTCTGCTTGCCGTCCGCATCCGTGAACGGCGCCAGTTCCGCTTCGACCCAGTACGCCTTGCCGGCCTTGTTGTAATTGAGCAATTCCGCCCTGGCCGGCTGGGCGTTGGCCATGGCGGCGGCGACGCGCGCCAGCTCGCCCGCATCGGTGGCGGGGCCCTGCTGGAACAGCAGGCTGCGGCCCAGCACTTCGGCGCGCGCATAGCCGCTGCTGCGCTCGAAGGCGTCGTTGACGAAGATGATGCGGGTGGCTGGCGCCGCGCCGCCGGGCGCATCGGTCACTTCGGCGAGCATCACCATGTCGTTCAGGCGGGCCAGCGCCGTGGCCGTCAAGCGCAGATCGGCGTTCAGCTGCGACAGGGCCTGGCTGCTGCGTTCCAGGTGGCGCAGCAGGAAGGCGCAGGACAGGGTCAGCACGGCGGCGATGAACAGGAAGTTCAGGGCCACGATCAGCGCGCGCAGCACGGGGGAGTCGGGCACGCCCTGCACGTGCAGGGCGACGTCGGGATGCAAGCCGAGGAAAAAGATGGTCAGCGAAGTCAGGGCCAGGGTCGACAAGGCTGGCTGCATCCCCAGCAGCAGGGCCGCCAGCACGGGCATGAGCATCATGTAGATCTGGCTGACGGGGCCGATTTTCAACAGCAGGCCCACGCCCACCAGGTAGGCGACGATGAGAAATTGCCACACGCGCCAGCGGTAGGGCATGGCGCGCAGATGCCAGATGAGACCGATCCAGCCGATGGCCAGCACGTCGAGGGCGACTATGGACCAGATAGCTTCGCGCGCCGCCAGCAAGGCGCTGGGGATGGCGGTGATGATGCCAAGCAGCAACACTACCTGCAGCAGGCGCGAAAAAATCTGTCCGCGCCAGTGCGCGAGATCGTTTGACGCGGCCACGCTGCCGTCCTTTCCCCAGGAGCTGTGCTGCCGAGCTGAGCAGTATGATAAAAATATTACGCGCTATCTTTCTGCATGTCATCTTGATCATTCGGCATGGTTGACTGCGCGGCTACCTGCGGGGCGCGTCGGGCCGCCTACTCCGTCTGCGCCGTGGGCCAGTAGTGGCTGTCCGGCGTGTCCCGCGCGCCGAAGATGGCCTGGCCGACCCGCACGACGGTGGCGCCTTCTTCGATGGCGATTTCATAATCGCCGGACATGCCCATCGACAGCTCGTCGAGGCCGATGCCAGGCGGGGCGTCCTGGCGCAGCCGGTCGCGCAGTTGGCGCAGCAGCACGAAGCAGCGGCGCACGCGCACCGCTTCCGCCGACAACAGGGCCAATGTCATGAATCCGCGCACCCGCAGCGCCGGAAAGGCGGGCAGCTGGCGCAGGAAAGCGGCCACCTCGTCCGGCGGCAAGCCGTACTTGCTGGCTTCTCCCGAGGTGTTCACTTGCACGAACACGTCGAGCCCGCGCCCTTCCGCTTGCAGGCGCCGTTCCAGCGCCTCGGCCACGCGCAGGCTGTCGAGGGCCTGGAACTCGCTGGCAAAGCGCGCCACCAGCTTGGCCTTGTTGGTCTGCAAATGGCCGATCACCGACCATTGCAGGTCGGCCAGGTCCGCCATCGCTTCCCACTTGCGGCCCGCTTCCTGCGGCTTGTTTTCCCCCAGCAGGCGGCAACCCGCGGCATAGGCCAGGCGCAGGCTCGCCTCGGGCTTGGTCTTGCTGACGGGCAACAGGCGCACGCCGGCCGGATCGCGCCCGACCCGCAGGCATGCGGCCGCCATGCGCGCATGCACCGCCGCCAGGTTGCGGCGGAAGTCGTCCACCGTCACGGCCTGCGGCCAGCGCCCATGCTGCTCATGCATGGTGGGAGTGAGCAGGGGAGTGTCATTGTTCATTTGTCAGCCTTATGTCAGCCTTATGAGCGGCAGGAGTGGCCGCAGTGATGTATGATTGTCCTATGCCAAAATATATCATGTCTGAGACCATCATGAAGATGACAGGGAAAACCGCGGCGCAGCTGTTCGACAGCATCCGCGCGCTGACGCAGGCGGGCGAACTGCCGCCGGGCCAGGCGCTGCCGACCGTGCGCGAGCTGGCAGCGACCTTGGGCGTCAACCGCAATACCGTGTCGCTGGCGTACAAACGCCTGGTGACGGCCGGGATCGCGGTCACGCAAGGGCGCCTGGGCACGGCCATCCGCGCGCAGCGCGTTCCCGGCGAGCAGGAAGGCCTGTTGCCAGGCTCGCCGCTGGCCGACCTGGGCGGCGGCAATCCGAACCTGGCCTGGCTGCCCGATATCGGCGCGGCTCTGGCGAGCAAGCCCTACCGTCCGCGACTGTATGGCGAGGCCACGCTGGACCCGGTGCTGGAAGCCCTGGCGCGGCGCTGGCTGGCCGGCGATTGCCCGGAAGGGCACGACATCACCGTGACGAATGGGGCGGTCGATGCGGTGGAGCGCCTGCTGGGCGCGTATCTGGTCGCGGGCGACAAGGTGGCCGTGGAAGACCCCTGCTTCGTCAGCAGCATCAACACGCTGCGCATCGCCGGGCTGCACGCCGTTGGCGTGGCGGTCGATGCCGAGGGGATGCAGGCCGGGGCGCTGGAACGGGCACTGGCGCAAGGTGCGCAAGCCGTCATCGTGACGCCGCGCGCGCACAACCCGACAGGCTGCAGCCTGAGCGCGGTGCGCGCGGCTCAGCTGCGCGCGGTGCTGGCCGCCTACCCTAACGTGCTGGTCATCATCGACGACCATTTTTCGCTGCTGTCCGTCGCCGGCTACCAGGACGTGATTCCCCCTGCCGCCCGGCGCTGGGCGCTGATTCGTTCTGTGTCGAAGATCTTCGGCCCCGACCTGCGCCTGGCCGTCGTCGCCAGCGACGGGCAGACCGCCCGGCGCCTGCGCCTGCGCCTGGCGCCCGGCACGAACTGGGTCAGCCATCTCTTGCAGGACGCCGTGAGCGCCTGCCTGTCGTCGCCGGACGTGCTGGCGCAGGTGGCCCTGGCCCGCGCAGACTATGCGCGCCGCCGCGGCATCCTGGCCGATGCGCTGGCGGCGCAAGGCCTGGTTTGCGCCACTCCTGCCGATGGCCTGAACCTGTGGCTGCCGCTGCCGGGCAGCAGCCAGGCAGCCGTGCTGGCGCTGGCCAGGCATGGCTGGCTGGTGCGCGGCGGTGAAGCGTTCGGCGTGCAGGCGCCGGCGCAGGGATTGCGGATCACCGTGTCGACCATGGATGAAGCGGGCGCGCAGGCGTTCGCCGGCGTGCTGGCCCAGGTGCTGGGCCAGCCATAGTTTTTTAATTCCTCGCCACAGAAAGGGAACATCATGAAAGTCCATTTCATCGTGCATGAAGCGTTCGAGGCGCCGGGCGCCTACGAGACATGGGTGCGCGAGCGCGGCTACGCGGCCACGTATTCCCGCGTCCATGCCCATGAGCCGCTGCCCTCGTCCATCGCGGACATCGACCTGCTGGTCGTCATGGGCGGGCCGCAGTCGCCGTCGACGACGCGTGAGGAATGCCCGCATTTCGACGCCGCAGCCGAACAGGCCTTGATTGCCGCCTGTGCCGCGGCGGGCAAGGCCGTCGTCGGCGTCTGCCTGGGGGCGCAGCTGATCGGCGCGGCCCTGGGAGCGCGCCAGGCGCACAGCCCTGAAAAGGAGATCGGCAAGTTCCCCGTCATGTTGACGGCGGAAGGGCGGGCGAACGACAAGTTCGCCCATTTCGGCGATGTGCTGGAAACCGGGCATTGGCATAGCGACATGCCGGGCCTGACTGACGGCGCGAAGGTCATCGCCTATAGCGAAGGCTGCCCTCGCCAGATCATCGAATACGGCAAGCTGGTGTACGGCTTCCAGTGCCATATGGAGTTCACGCCGGAGGTGGTCGAACTGCTGATCGCCGCGTCGGCAGCCGAACTGGCCATGCTGGAGCCGCACCGCTTCGTGCAGCCGCCAGCGGTCTTGCGCAGCCACGACTGGCACGCCATGAACGGCCAGCTGTTCGGTTTCCTTGACCGGCTCATGCAGGCGTACGCATCGCCGTAAAAAAAAACGCCAGCGTCGACGCTGGCGTTGGGGGGGGGCAAACAGGCGAGGCGCTTATTTCTTCGGCGCGCTCAGGCATTCCTTCATGAAGGCTTTGCGGGCATCGCCCTTCATGTCCTTGGCGTCGACATTGCACGCTTTCATCTTGTTTTGCTGCGTCATGGCCGGTGCCGGCTTGGCGCTCAGGCATTCCTTCATGAAGGTCTTGCGTTCATCGCCTTTCTTGCCGGCGGCATCCGCATTGCAGGTCGTCATCTTCGATTGTTGGGCCGTCTTGGCGACGGGCGCCGCTTCCGGTGCGGCGGCAAAGGCGGTGCTGGCAAACGCGGCGGCGATGCAGAGGGCGATTAATTGTTTCATGGCAAATCCTTGTAGACGCAGTCAGTGGAAGGGGACGTGCAACCGGCAGACAACTGCCGATATGCAAAACGTAACTAACTATATGACATTTATCAACAAAATTTCCACTCGAGTGTGTCTTTTTGTTACTGGCAGGCAGAAGGCGCTCGCCGGCTGGCCCGGGCAGCCATGTTACGGCGGCAGCGCCGCTGTTTTTTGCTATGCTAGCGTCTTTCCACCGGCCGATGCCGCTGCCTTGGCCGGCGCACCCTCAATACGGAGTAGTTATGGTCTCGTTGCAAGAGCAGTTTTTAAAGGCCGGCCTGGTCGACAAGAAGAAGGTCAAGCTGGCCAACCAGGACAAGAGCAAGCAGAAAAAGGACGAGCGCAAGAGCGGCACGCAAAGCGTCGACGAGGTGCGCCTGGCCGCGCTCGAGACCCAGCGCAAGAACGCCGAGCGCGCGCGCGAACTGAATGCCCAGCGCGACGCGGCCGCCAACCAGAAAGCCATCGTGGCGCAGATCGCGCAAATGGTGCAAAAGAACCGCCAGAGCAAGGGCAACAACGGCGACGTGCCGTACAACTTTACATTTAATAACAAGATCGAGCGCATCTACGTGACGGCCGCCGTGCAAGCCCACCTGGTGGCGGGCCGCCTGGTCATCATCTGCCTGAACGGCGCAGTGGAACTGGTGCCGCGCATCATCGCCGACAAGATCGCCGAACGCGACCCCGCCATCGTCGTGCGCGTGAAACAGGCCAGCACGGAAGTGGATGAGGACGATCCGTACGCGGCGTTCCAGATTCCCGATGATTTGATGTGGTAAGAGGGGGATTGCCCGGCGCTGACGGCGCCGGGGGAGTGGTTGCGGGCCGGAAACGGCCTGCGTGGAATACAAATGCTGCAGAAACAAAAACGCCACCCGAAGGTGGCGTTTTTGAACGTAAAACGAATTCTTGGTGGCCCGGGGCGGAATCGAACCACCGACACAAGGATTTTCAATCCTCTGCTCTACCGACTGAGCTACCAGGCCAAGGTGGCGAATTATAGCAGACCAAAATGGGAATGCAAGAGCCGGCTGCGACTTTTCCCCGATTTCCTGCCAGGGCATGGCTTTACTTGCTTGTGAGTCAAATATGATTTGATATCAGCGGTATTTTTCTCAACAAAGGATGGGCGCATAGTGTGGCCATCGACACTGACTTGAGAGGATTACCGCATGAACACGACTACCCGACACACTGCCATCCCAGAAATCGGCCTGGGCACCTTCCGCCTGCAGGGCCAGGTCGTCATCGATTCCGTCACCACGGGTCTCGAGGTCGGCTACCGCCATATCGACACGGCGCAAATCTACGGCAACGAAGCCGAAGTGGGCCAGGCGATCGCCGCCAGCCCCGTCCCGCGCGACGAGCTGTTCGTCACCACCAAGATATGGATCGAGAACCTGCAGCGCGACAAACTGATTCCCAGCCTGAAAGACAGCCTGCACAAGTTGCAGCTGGAGCAACTGGACCTGACCCTGATCCACTGGCCGTCGCCGCAGGACGCCATTCCCGTGGCCGAATACATGGCGGCGCTGGCGGACGCCAAGGCGCAGGGGCTGACCAAGGCCATCGGCGTATCGAATTTCACGAATGGGCAGCTGCGGCAAGCCATCGCTGCGGTGGGCGCGGCAGAAATCGCCACGCAGCAGGTCGAGATCCACCCGTTTTTGCAAAACCCCACCGTCATCGATTTCGCGCGCAGCCAGGGCATCCACATCACGGCCTACATGCCGCTCGCGTACGGCAAGGTGGTTGCCGACCCCGTGATCGCCGCCATCGCCGCGAAGCACGACGTGACGCCGGCGCAGGTGGCCCTGAGCTGGTCGCTGCAGCAGGGCTTTGCCGTGATTCCCTCGTCCACCAAACGGGCCAACCTGGAAGCGAACCTGCATTTCCGGCGCATCACCCTGTCGCCGGACGAGATGGCACAGATGGCGACCCTGGAGCGGGGCGAGCGCCTGGCCAACCCGGACGGCCTGGCGCCGCAGTGGGATTGAGATGGGCGCCATGACGAAGCTGGGGCAGGGCGGTTTCAGCATCGGGCTGGAACTGCCGCTCGATAATGACTGGTCGTCCGCGGGACGCCAGGCGAATGCGGCGTCCGGCCGCGTGCCGGGCGAACCGGACCTGCAACAGCATGCGGCGCTGGCAAAGCTGGCCGACCGCCTCGGTTTCAGGGCCTTGTGGCTGCGCGACGTGCCTTTATATGACCCGTCGTTCGGCGACGCGGCCCAGGTCTTCGAGGTGTTTACCTATCTTGGCTACCTGGCCGGCATCACGGAGAACATCTTGCTGGGCACGGCCGCCGTGGTGCTGCCCCTGCGCGAGCCCGTCTTGACCCTGAAGGCGGCGGCCAGCGTCGACCAGTTGAGCGGCGGACGTTTGCTGCTGGGCGTGGCCAGCGGCGACCGGCCCGTCGAGTACCCCGTGTTTGGGCGCGATTTCGAGCAGCGCGGCGCCGCCTTCCGCGAACAGGTGGCCATGCTGCGCGACTGGGGAGAGAGGCGCCTGCCGCCCGGCATCCGGCTGCTGCCCAAACCGTCCGCACCGTTGCCGCTGCTGGTGGCGGGCCTGGCGCAGCAGTCGCCCGCCTGGATCGGGGCGCAGATGGATGGCTGGCTCGCCTATCCGGGCACGCCGGAAGACCATGCGCGGCGTGCGGCGCAATGGCGCGCCGTCGCCGGGGAAGATAAACCCTACGTCAGCTTCATCCACCTGGACCTGGACGAAGACCCGAATTTGCCGCTGCAGCGCTTCCGTTTTGGCGGGCGCACGGGGCGCGCTGGCCTGATCGCCGAGCTGCACGCCATGCGCGCGGCCGGCGTGCGGCATATCGGCTTGCAGCTGCGGCAGAACCGCCGCCCGCTGGCCGAGACGATGCAGGAGATCGCGGACCACGTGCTGCCCGTCTTTCATGGCATCGCTTGATCTGGGGCATGCGTCCTGTACTTCCGGACTATCTGAAAAGGGTGGGGCAAACGCTATAATGATCCCATGAACAGTCCCACTCCCCCCACCATGCGGCGCTTCATGCATAGCCACAGCGACGTTTGCATCGTCGGCAATGGCGCCATCGCGAAAACCACGGCGCTGGCGTTTGCCCAGGCAGGACAAAGCGTCACCCTGTTATCCCCGGTGAGCCCGCCCGCGCCCACATCCCCTTCGGCCGCCAAGCCGGTCGAGGCCAGCTGGGATGTGCGCGTGTATGCGCTCAATCACACGGCGCACCAGCTGCTGTCGTCGCTGAAGGTATGGGGCGCCCTGGAGGCCGACAGGGTGGCGCCGGTCGACGCCATGCTGGTCAACGGCGACGGCGCGCAGGCGGGCGGACTCGGTTTCGACGCCTACGGCGCCCATGTGGGCACGCTGGCGTGGATCGTCGAAGACCGCAACCTGGGCCAGGCGCTGGACGCCGCCCTGAAATTCGCGCCGAACGTCAGCGTGGTGCAGGGCCGCGCCAGCCGCCTGGAATGGACGAACGACTCGGCCATCGTGCATCTCGATGGCGGCGACACCATCACTTGCGCATTGGTAGTGGGCGCGGATGGCGCCCAGTCGTGGGTGCGGGGCCAGTGCGATATCGGCCTCGATTACCGCTCCTACGGCCAGCGCGGGGTGGTCAGCAACTTCGCCTGCGAAAAGCCGCACCATGGCGCGGCCCACCAGTGGTTCACGGGCAGCGAAGGCATCGTCGCGCTGCTGCCGCTGCCGGGCGACCGCGTCTCGCTGGTCTGGTCGGCGCCCGATGCGCTGGCCGACACCTTGATGGCCGAATCGGCCGATGCCCTGGCCGCGCGCCTGGCCGCCTACTGCCACGACAAACTGGGCAAGCTCACGCCGCTGCAGCCGGAGCTGGTGCGCGCATTTCCCCTGACCCTGATGCGCCCGCACGCCATGGTGGCGCCGCGCGTGGCCCTGGTGGGCGACGCCGCCCACGTGGTCCACCCGATGGCCGGCCACGGCATGAACCTGGGCTTTGCCGACGTGGCGCAGCTGGTCAAGACGATCAGCGAACGCGAAGCGCACCGCGGCATCGGCGACGAGCGCGTGCTGGCCCGCTATGCGCGCGCGCGCAAGGAAGACGTGCTGTTGATGCAGCTGGCCACCGATGGCCTGGCGCGATTATTCGGCGCCGACCTGGAGCCGTTGCGCGTGGTTCGCAATTTGGGATTAAACTTGCTGGATAAATTACCGGCCCTGAAGCGGAAAATGATTGCGCACGCATTGGGACATCAGTAAATATCAGCGAATCTTAAGATATCGCCGGATAATGGCAGATGTGAAAATTCAAGGTCGCCGCAGCTGGTCTGCGGCGATCGTTTTGTCAAAGAGATAACGATGCCGGGCCAGAGGCCAGTCCCGCCAGGCGTTTCAAGTGGAGAAGTGATAGTGATAACAATGAACAGAAGCATGAGCAAAATCGCCTTGCTGATGGCCTCGGGCCTGATGATGTCGTGCGCCGGCGCGGAAACGCCAACGGAAGCGAACATCAAAAAGCTGATCGAGCCGCGCCTGGGCGAAGGCGCCAAGGTCGATTCGGTCAAGGAAACCCCGTACGGCGGCCTGTACGAAGTGCGCACGGGCGGCGACATCCTGTACACGGACAAGGCCGCGCAATACCTGTTCGTCGGCCACGTCTTCGACGCCAAGACGTCGCAGGACCTGACCAAGGTGCGCCTGGATGAAGTCAACCGCATCAAGTTCTCCGACTTGCCGCTCGATTCCGCCATGAAGACCGTCAAGGGCAATGGCAAGCGCGTGATCGCCGTGTTCGAAGATCCGAACTGCGGCTATTGCAAGCGTTTCCGCCAGAACGCGCTGAAGGAAATCGACAACGTCACCGTCTACACCTTCATGTACAACATCCTGTCGCCGGACTCCATCGTCAAGTCGCGCAATGTCTGGTGCGCGCCGGACCGCAACAAGGCATGGGATGACTGGATGTTGAACGGCAAGGCGCCAGCCACGGTGGCCGCCACCTGCGCCAATCCGCATGAAAAAATCCTGGCCCTGGGCCAGCAATTGCGCGTCTCGGGCACGCCTGCCATCTTCTTTGCCGACGGCAGCCGCATTCCGGGCGCAGTCGATGCGAAAACGCTGGAACAGAAATTCTCGACCATTAAGTAATCCGGGCTGTCGCCAGGAAGGCTGGACGGCGCGCCCTCGCAAGGCGCGCTTTTTTTTGCACTTTTTTCCGCTGTCGTATCATCAAGTGTTGTTTGTAGACGCCATAACAATTCAAAAAGGAGAAGCAGCAGATGATTACCTTGAATATCAACGGACGCGACACGCAGGTCGATGCCGATCCTTCCACGCCCATCCTGTGGGCGCTGCGCGATAACCTGAACATGACGGGCACCAAATTCGGCTGCGGCATGGCGCTGTGCGGCGCCTGCACGGTGCACCTCGACGGCCAGGCCATCCGCTCATGCATCACACCGATTTCCTCCGTCGGCGCGCAAAAGATCACCACCATCGAAGCGATGGAAAACGATCAGGTGGGCAAGGCCGTGCAGGCGGCGTGGGTGCAGCACGACGTGCCGCAATGCGGCTACTGTCAAAGCGGCCAGGTGATGAGCGCCACGGCGCTGTTGCGCACCAACAAGGCGCCCAGCGATGCCGACATCGACGGCGCCATGAGCGGCAATATCTGCCGCTGCGGCACCTATCAACGGATCCGCGCCGCCATCAAGGACGCGGCCAAGACCCTGGCATGAGGAGAGCGACATGCGTATCGAATGGTTGAATCAGGAAGCATTGCAGCATGGCGGGGTGACCCTGGGCGCGGCTCTGGTATCGGCGCCTGTTGCCGTGGCGGATGGCGTGTCGCGGCGCGGTTTCATGAAGGCCGGCGCGGTGGCCGGCGGCGGCTTGATGCTGGGCTTTTTCCTGCCCGGCGCAGGAAAGCTGGCGCAGGCGGCCGATGCCGCACCCGCCAAGCCCGTGTACGCACCGAACGCCTTCTTGCACATCGCCCCCGATAACACGGTGACGGTGCAGGTGAACCGGCTGGAATTTGGCCAGGGCGTGCAAACGAGCTTGCCCATGCTGATCGCCGAGGAACTCGACGCCGATTGGAGCCTGGTGCATGGCGCACTGGCGCCGGCCGGCGAGCAGTACAAGGATGCCGCCTACGGCATGCAGATGACGGGCGGTTCGGGCAGCATCGCCCATTCGTTTACGCAGTACCGCGAAATCGGCGCCAAGGCGCGCGCCATGCTGGTGGGCGCCGCCGCCGCACAGTGGAAAGTGAACCCTGACCAGGTGCGCGCCGCCAAGGGTGTGCTGTACGGCCCCGGCGGACAAAAGGCGACGTATGGCGAACTTGCCGACGCGGCCATGCGCCAGAGCGTGCCCGCCAGCGTCAAGCTGAAGGACCCGCGCGACTTTGCCATCATCGGCAAACCCGTGAAACGCCTGGACGCGGCCGCCAAATCCACGGGCAAGCAGCAGTTCGGCATCGACTTCAAGCCGCCCGGCGCGAAAGTGGCCATGGTGGCGCGCCCGCCCGTGTTTGGTGCGAAAGTGGCGAAATTCGACGCCAGCAAGGCCAAGGCCGTCAAGGGCGTGCTGGACGTGCTGGAAGTCAAAACCGACCGTGGCGGCAGCGGCGTGGCCGTCATCGCCGACGGCTACTGGCCGGCCAAACAGGGGCGCGATGCGCTGGTGATCGAATGGGACACGAGCGCCGTGGAAAAGGTCAGCAGCGACAAGCAGCTGGCGGCCTTCAAGGCGCTGGCGAAAACGCCGGGCACGGTCGCCAGGCCTGCAGACATGGCCAAGCTGGCCTCGGCGCCGAAAAAGATCGAAGCCGTCTACGAATTTCCCTACCTGGCGCACGCGCCGATGGAGCCGCTCAACTGCGTCGTCGACCTGCAGGCCGACAAATGCACGATGTGGGTCGGTTCGCAATTCCAGACGGGCGACCAGGCGGCGATTGCCGCCACCTCCGGCCTGAAACCGGAGCAGGTGACGCTGCACACGATGATGGCGGGCGGCGGCTTCGGCCGGCGCGCCGTGCCCTCGTCCGACTACGTGGTCGAAGCCGTCAACGTCGCCAAGGCTTATCGGGCGGCGGGCAAGAGCGGCCCGTTAAAGCTGATGTGGAGCCGCGAGGATGACATCAAGGGCGGCTACTACCGGCCGTCGCACGTGCACCGCGCGCAGATCGGCCTCGACGCCAAAGGGAAAATCCTCGCCTGGGACCATACCATCGTGGGCCAGTCCATCATGGCCGGCACGCCGTTCGAAGCCTTCATGGTGAAAAATGGCGTCGACGGCACCATGGTCGAAGGCATGGGCGAGCCCTACACCCTGCCGATGAAGCTGTCCGTGCATACGGCCAAGGCCAACGTGCCCGTGCTGTGGTGGCGCTCCGTCGGCTCGACGCACACGGCCTTCGTCATGGAAACCCTGATCGACGAGGCGGCGCACGTGGCGAAGATGGACCCCGTCGCCTACCGCAAGCAGCTGATCGACGCCAAGCACACGCGCCACGTTGCCGCGCTGGACCTGGCCGTGGCCAAGTCCGGCTACGGCAAGAAGAAGCTGCCGAAGGGGCAAGCCTGGGGCGTGGCCATGCACGAGTCGTTCAACTCCGTGGTCGCCTACGTAGTGACGGCCTCCGTGGTCGAAGGCGCGCCCAAGCTGCACCAGGTATGGGCGGGCGTGCATTGCAACCTGGCCGTCAATCCGCTGACGATCGAGGCACAGGTGCAGGGCGCCGCGCTGATGGCGCTGGGCATGACGATACCCGGCGCGGCCATCACGCTCAAGGATGGCGTGGTGGAGCAGCAGAACTTCGGCGACTACCCGGTGCCGCGCATGCCCGACATGCCGGTGATCGAGGTACACCTGGTGCCCTCGGGCGATGCGCCGACGGGCATGGGCGAACCGGGCGTGCCGCCGCTGGCGCCCGCGTTTGCCAACGCGCTGTTCGCCCTGACGGGCAAGCGCCTGCGCAAGCTGCCGTTCGACCTGGCGGCCGCATGACGGCAGCGGTTTCTTGAGTACGGTCGGCATCTTGCTGGCAGCCGGAAGGGGACGCAGGTTCGACCCTTCCGGCGTGCAAAACAAATTATTGCAGCCGTTGGCGGAAGGCCCGCACGCGGGCTTGCCCGTGGTGGCGGCGGCGGCCACGAACATGCTGGCCGCCCTGCCGCGCGTGCTGGCCGTGGTGCGCGCCGACGACACTCAGGTGGCGCGCGTGCTTGGGGCGCTGGGCTGCGAAGTGCGCGTCTGCCATGATGCCGACACGGGCATGGCCGCCTCGCTCACCTGCGCCATCGATTACGTGCGCGGCGCGCCGGGCTGGCTGATCGCGCTGGGCGACATGCCTTTTGTGGAAGCGGCTACAATCGCCGCCTTGTCGCAAGCCATCGGCGATGGCGCGCGCATCGCCGTGCCCGTGTTCCAGGGCCGACGCGGCAATCCTGTCGCGTTCAGTACCTTTCACTTGCCGCTGCTGCTGGCGCTCGATGGCGACCAGGGGGCGCGCAGCATCGTCAACAGCCATACCGTGTGCGAAGTGACAGTGGACGACGGCGGCATCTTGCGCGATATTGATACACCTGACGATTTGTAACGCGGGGCAGTGGCGCTCCCGGGAAGATAAGCCAGACACGAGGAAAACATGAAGAAAGCACCGATTCAAAAAATCACCGCCAAGGCGGGAGCCAAGGCAAGCGGCAAAGCCACAAGCAAAGCCGTAGCGAAAACCGCAGTGAAAACCACACCGGCCGCCGGCATCATCTACAGCATCGCCGCAGCCGACCTGGCCGGCCACATGTTCAAGGTGACGTTGACCGTCAAGGCGCCGGCCGCCATCGGCCAGGTATTTGCCTTGCCGGCCTGGATCCCGGGCAGCTACATGATCCGCGAATTTTCGCGCAATATCGTCAGCATCCGCGCCGAGTCCGATGGCAAGGCCGTGGCGCTGACCAAGCTGGACAAGCATTCGTGGCAAGCCGCCCCGTGCAAGGGCCCGTTGACCGTCGAATATGACGTGTATGCCTGGGATTTGTCCGTGCGCGCCGCCCACCTGGACCAGAACCACGGCTTCTTCAACGGCACCAGCGTGTTCCTGCGCGTGCTGGGCCAGGAGGCCGAGCCGCACGAAGTGCACATCGTGCAGCCGAAGGATGCGGCCTGCAAGACGTGGAAGGTGGCCACCACCCTGCCGGAACTGAAAGCGAAACGCTATGGCTTCGGCAGCTACCAGGCGGCCAACTACGATGAGCTGATCGACCACCCGGTGGAGATGGGCGACTTCGCGCTGGCCACCTTCACCGCGCATGGCGTGCCGCACGATATCGTCGTCACGGGCAAGGTGCCGAACCTGGACCTGGCCCGCTTGTGCCGCGACCTGAAGGCCATCTGCGAAACGCAGATCGCCTTCTTCGAGCCGAAGACAAAGAAAGCGCCGATGGACCGCTATGTGTTCATGACCATGGCCGTCGGCGACGGTTACGGCGGCCTCGAACACCGTGCCTCGACGGCGCTGATCTGCGCCCGCGCCGACCTGCCGACGACGGCGTCGACCAGCACCGAGATCGGCGACGGCTACCTGAAATTCCTGGGCCTGTGCAGCCATGAGTACTTCCACACCTGGAACGTCAAGCGCATCAAGCCGGCCGCCTTCGCGCCATACAACCTGCAGGCGGAAAGTTATTCGCCGCTGCTGTGGCTGTTCGAAGGCTTCACCAGCTATTACGACGACCTGATGCTGGTGCGCGCGGGCCTGATCGATGAAGCGGCCTATTTCAAGCTGCTGGGGAAGACCGTCAACAGCGTCTTGCGCGGCAGCGGCCGCACCAAGCAAAGCGTGGCCGATTCCAGCTTCGACGCCTGGGGCAAGTACTACCGCCAGGATGAAAACGCGCCGAACGCCATCGTCAGCTACTACACCAAGGGTTCGCTGATCGCGCTGGCTTTCGATTTGACTTTACGCAGCAAGACGAATGGCGAAAAATCGCTGGACGACGTGATGCAGGCGCTGTGGCAGCGTTATGGCCGCGATTTCTACAAGGGTAAAGCGCGCGGCGTGACGCCGGCCGAAGTCGAAGCCCTGTTCGATGAGGTCTCCGGCACGCGCATGAAACCGTTCTTCGAGCGCTACATCCGCGGCACGGACGACGTGCCGCTGGCGCGCCTGCTGGCGCCGTTCGGCGTGAAATACAGCGATGCGCGCAAGGCGGAAAAAGCCAGCCTGGACGTCAACCTGGGCCGCGACGGTAACGACGCCAAGCTGGCGCAGGTGCACCAGGGCGGCGCCGCCCACGTGGCCGGCCTGTCGGCGGGCGACGTGCTGGTGGCCGTCGACGGCTTGCGCGTGACGGGCAACCCGGCGAACCTGGACACCTTGCTGGGCCGTTACGCCGTCGGCGCCAGGGTGGCCATCCACGCCTTCCGCCGCGACGAGCTGATGACGTTTGTCGCCGTATTGCAGGGCGACCGCGTGCCCGGCGTCAGCCTGGCGCTGCTGCCGGCGCCAAAGAAAGCCACGGGGCCGAAGCGTCCTAGCGCGGCATGATGCTCATGCAGTAAGACAGAAAACCGGCCATCACTGGCCGGTTTTTTATTTCAAGCAACAATTTCTCAAATGCAATTTATCCGACGAAACTGGCGGCTTGCCATCATATTTACTGCAAATGAACTAATTTTTCTTTAACTAAACTAAAATTGCCGAACCGCTTCTTTTAGATCGCACCCAACGTGCAAACCCTCGATCCCCGAACGATTATGCTGATGACGACCCTGATGTGCGGGGCTATGAGCATCGTCATGTTTTCGGTGTATCGCAGTTTCCGGCGCGAGGTGCATGGTCTGGGGCATTGGGCGGCCGGCTTGCTGTTGCTGGTATGCGCGTCGCTGCTGTTCGGCACGCGCGAAGTGCTGCCGCCGGCATTGTCCATGATCGCGGCCAATGCGGCGCTGGTGGCCGGCATCGGCCTGTCGATGCTGGGCACGGAGAAATTCTTTGGCCTGGCGCCCAGCCGCCGCGCCTATCTGCTGATACTTGCCCTGGCCATCGCCGGCAATAGCTGGTGGTTGCTGGTGCACCCCGATTTCTCGGCGCGCGTGGCGGTCTTTTCCCTGCTGGTCTTTCTGTTTTATGCGCGCCAGGTGCAACTGGTGTGGCGCCATGGCGAGCGCCATTTCTCGAGTTTTTTCTTTGCCGCGCTGATGCTGATGCAAGCTGTCGTGGTGCTGGCGCGCGGCGTGTCTGCCTTGCTGCATGGCGGCGCCAGCGTGAACCTGGCGGTGGCCGGCACGCCGGCCGGCATCTATCTGGCGGTCGCCAATTTCATGGCGCTGCTGCTGACGGTGGGCTTCATGACGGTGGCGACGCGCCGCCTGCAGCAGATACTGGAGCGCCGCTCGACCCACGATCCGCTGACCCAGGTGCTGAACCGGCGCGGTTTTGGCGACGCCTATGCGCGCGAGATAGACAATCTGCGCCGCCGCCGCTTGCCGTTGACATTGCTCAGCATCGACCTCGATTACTTCAAATCGATCAATGACCGCTACGGTCACGCGGTGGGCGACCAGGTGCTGGCGCATGTTGCCACCGTTGTCAAAGACGCCCTGCGCGAGTCGGATTGCGTGGCGCGTTTCGGCGGCGAGGAGTTCGTCGTGCTGATGCCGGACATGCCGGCGCATGATGCGTTGGGCGTGGCCGAACGCATCCGCGCCTTGCTGCGCGAGCCCAGTCATGCGGGGCTGCCACCGTGTACGGTCAGCATTGGCGTCGCTTGCCAGGCGTCTGTGGTGGAAGGGCTGGAACAGCTGTTGTCGCGCGCCGATGCGGCCCTGTACCTGGCCAAGGAACGGGGGCGCGACCGCATCGAACTCGATACCGCCGCGTTTACTGTGGACCGGATAAGCTCCGCAGCTGGAAGCGGTACTGGTCGTTGAACAGGAAGGTTTCGGAGAAATCGAAGGTCCGGGCGTGGCGGCGCATCAGGTGCGCCGCTGGCGGAAAGAACGCTGGCACGCGACGCACGGCGGCCAGCGCCGCGGCCGATGCTTCGCTGTCGCGTGAACGGTGCACGTGCACGCTTTTCAGCTCGCCGTCCGGGCCCACGCTCAGGTCGAGCACGACGATGGCCGGCAGCATGGGCGGCAGGCGCCCGCTGAACGTGTATTCTGTGTTGGCCGCCATGATCTGCTGCGCTACCAGCGCCTTGTAGGCGTCGATGCTGGCCGCGAGCTGTATCGCGGCAGGCGTGGGCATGGTTGCGGGCGTGCGTACCGCCGGCGGGGCCGCAGTCTGGCAGGCCGACAGCAGGCTGGCGGCGGCAAGGACGATAATTCCGTGTCTCATGACCGCCAGCCTACCATGGTTTAACTGAACAGGCGTTCCAGCTCCACGCCGGGGTCGGGCGCGCGCATGAACGCTTCGCCCACGAGGAAGCTGTGGATGTGCGCATCGCGCATGCGTTGCACGTCGGCCGTGCCGTGGATGCCCGATTCCGTGATGATCAATTTGTCTTGCGGGATGCGCGGTAACAGCTTGATGGTCGTGTCGAGCGACGTTTCGAAGGTGCGCAGGTTGCGGTTGTTGATGCCGATCAACGCGCTCTTGAGTTTCAGGGCCGCCGTCAGTTCGTCGCCGTCGTGGCTTTCGATCAGCACGCCCATGCCCAGTTCGTGGGCGCACGCTTCCATTTCCGCCATCAGGCCATGGTCGAGCGCCGCGACGATCAGGAGGATGCAGTCGGCGCCCATGGCGCGCGCTTCATAGATCTGGTACATGTCGACCATGAAATCCTTGCGCAGCACGGGGATGGCGCAGGCGGCGCGCGCCTGCTGCAGGTACTCCACGGATCCCTGGAAGAACTGTTCATCCGTCAGCACGGACAGGCAGGCCGCGCCATGCGCCGCATAGCTGGCGGCGATATCAGACGGGCGGAAGTCGGCGCGAATGACCCCTTTCGACGGCGACGCTTTTTTTACTTCGGCGATGATGCCGGGCTTGCCGGCGGCGATGTGCTGGCGCAGGCTCGCTTCAAAGCCGCGCAGGCCGGCGCGCAGGGCGCTGTCGCTTTCCACGTCGCCGCGCAGGCTGGCCAGGCTGCGGCGGGCCTTGGCCTTGGCCACTTCATCGGCTTTCACGGCCAGGATTTTATCGAGTATGTCGGACATGATGGTCGCTATTCTATAAAGGAGGGCGGCAGCTTACGCTTGTGCCGGGGTGCCCAGCTGTTGCGTGACCTGCACGAATTGAGCGAGTTTCGCCAGGGCCGCGCCCGAGCTGACGGCGGTGCGCGCGCGCGCCAGGCCGTCTTCGATCGAACTGGCCACGCCAGCCGCGTACAGCGCCGTGCCCGCGTTCAGGGCGACGATGTCGGCGGCGGCACCGGGCTCGCCGCGCAGCGCTTCCATCATCTTCGCTTTCGATTCGATGGAATCGGCCACCTTCAGGTTGCGGCTGGCGATCATCGACATGCCGAAGTCTTCCGGATGGATTTCATATTCGCGGATTTCGCCGTTGACCAGTTCACCGACCATGGTGGCCGCGCCCAGCGACACTTCATCCATGTTGTCGCGGCCATACACGACGATGGCGTGCTGGGCGCCCAGGCGCTGCAGCACGCGCACCTGGATGCCGACCAGGTCAGCGTGGAACACGCCCATCAGAATGTTCGGCGCGCCGGCCGGATTCGTCAAGGGGCCCAGGATATTGAAGATGGTGCGCACGCCCAGCTCCTTGCGTACGGGCGCCGCATGCTTCATGGCCGCGTGGTGGTTGGGCGCATACATGAAGCCGATGCCCGTTTGCGCGATCGACTGGGCGATCTGCTCGGGCTGCAGGTTGATGTTGACGCCCAGGGAATCGAGCACGTCGGCGCTGCCGGACGAGGAAGAGACGCTGCGCCCGCCATGCTTGGCCACGCGCGCGCCGGCTGCCGCCGCCACGAACATCGAGGCGGTGGAAATATTGAAGGTGTGCGCGCCGTCGCCGCCCGTGCCGACGATGTCGAGCAGGTTGGTGGTGTCGGCCATGGGCACCTTGGTGGAAAACTCGCGCATCACTTGCGCGGCGGCGGCGATTTCGCCGATGGTTTCCTTTTTCACGCGCAAACCCATGGTCAGCGCCGCGATCATGGTGGGCGACATTTCGCCGGACATGATCTGGCGGAACAGGTACAGCATTTCGTCGTGAAAAATTTCGCGGTGTTCGATGCAGCGCAGCAGGGCTTCTTGTGGTGTGATCGGCATGATGCTTCCTTCTTCAATGATGGCGCAGGAGGACACTGATGGCACGCCGTGGCGTGCGCGGAAAATCAGCGCTCGAGAAAGTTCTTCAGCAGGGCGTGGCCGTGCTCCGAGAGGATCGACTCGGGGTGGAACTGCACGCCCTCGATGTCGTATTCCCGGTGGCGCACGCCCATGATTTCGCCGTCGTCCGTCCACGCCGTCACTTCCAGGCAGGAAGGCAGCGAGGCGCGTTCGATCGCCAAAGAGTGGTAGCGGATCACTGTGAAGGGGCTGGGCAAGTCTTTGAAAACGCCCACGCCCGTATGCGCGATGAAGGAAGTCTTGCCATGCATGACTTGCTTGGCGCGGATGACGTTGCCGCCAAACGCTTCGCCGATGGCCTGGTGGCCCAGGCACACGCCCAGTATCGGTTTCTTGCCGGCGAAGTGCTTGAGCACTTCCACGGAAATGCCGGCCTGTGCCGGCGCTTTCGGACCGGGCGAGATGCAGATGCGGTCCGGGTTCAGCGCCTCGATCTGTGCGATCGTGATTTCATCGTTGCGGTAGACCCGCACGTCTTCGCCCAACTCGCCGAAATACTGCACGATGTTGTAGGTGAAGGAGTCGTAGTTGTCGATCATCAGCAGCATCTTAAAACCCTCCATCCAGGCCATCTTGCACTTGTTCGGCGGCGCGCAGTACGGCGCGCGCCTTGTTTTCCGTTTCCTGCCATTCCATTTCGGGGATGGAGTCGGCCACGATGCCGGCCGCGGCCTGCACGTACAGCATGCCGTCCTTGACCACGCCCGTGCGGATGGCGATCGCCACATCCATTTCGCCGCCAAACGACAGGTAGCCGCAGGCGCCGCCGTAGATGCCGCGCTTGGTGATTTCCAGTTCGTCGATCACTTCCATGGCGCGCACTTTCGGCGCGCCCGTCAGGGTGCCGGCGGGGAAGGTCGCGCGCAGCACGTCCAGGTTCGACAGGCCCTCCTTGAGGGTGCCTTCCACGTTCGAGACGATGTGCTGCACGTGCGAGTATTTTTCGATGACCATGCGGTCGGTGACTTGCACGCTGCCCGTCTCGGCGATGCGGCCGATGTCGTTGCGCGCCAGGTCGATCAGCATCACGTGCTCGGCGATCTCTTTCGGGTCGGCCAGCAGTTCGGCCGACAGCTCGGCATCGCGCTCTGGCGTGGCGCCGCGCGGACGGGTGCCGGCGATGGGGCGCAAGGTGACTTTCTTGCCGCCGTCCGCCGTCTTTTCGTTGCGCACCAGAATTTCCGGCGAGGCGCCGATGATCTGCATGTCACCGAAATTATAGAAGTACATATACGGCGACGGGTTGAGCGAACGCAAGGCGCGGTACAGGGTCAGCGGCGAATCGACATAAGGTTTGCGGATGCGCTGGCCTATCTGCACCTGCATCAGGTCGCCCGCCATCACGTATTCATGCGCCTTGGCGACGGCCTTCAGGTAATCTTCCTTGGAAAAGTCGCGGATGGTTTCCGTGCGCACGGAAGCGCTGGTGACGGGTGCATCGACACCGCGGCGCAGCATCATGCGCAAGTCCTTCAGGCGCTGCTGCGCTTTCGAAAACGATTCGGGCTGCGTCGTGTCGGCGTAGACGATCAGGTAGAGCTTGCCGGACAGGTTGTCGATGACGGCCAGTTCTTCCGTCACCATCAATTGGATGTCGGGCAGCTTCAAGTCATCTTTCGGCGCGCCGCCGGCGAGTTTTTTCTCGATGTGGCGCACGGTGTCGTAGCCGAAGTAGCCGGCCAGGCCGCCGCAGAAGCGCGGCATGCCGGGGCGCAGGGCCACCTTGAAGCGCGACTGGAATTGTTCGATGAAGTCGAGCGGATTGCCTTCGTGCTCTTCGATCACGCTGCCGTTCTTGACGATTTCGGTGCGTTTGCCATAGCTGCGCAACACGGTCGTGGCGGGCAAGCCGATGAAGGAATAGCGGCCGAAGCGTTCGCCGCCGACGACGGATTCGAGCAGGAAGGTGTTCTTGCCACCTTGTTGGGCCTGTGCCAGTTTCAGGTACAGGGTGAGCGGGGTTTCCAGGTCGGCGAACGCTTCCGCGATCAGGGGGATGCGGTTGTAGCCTTGCTGGCCCAGCGATTTGAATTCGAGTTCGGTCATGTTTCTCTCCATGCCGTCAGGGTATGAGTGTGCATAGTGCACAAACCCTGCGGTGGGTTATCAAAAAACTTGCCGGGACACGCAACGTGCGCAATATGCGCAAACGACGTGTGTACAACCGGCAGCAATCGTAACGGCTCGGCCCTTAAGCCTGCCAGGATTGCCAGCGTCGCCAAAGCCAGGCCTCAATCGAGCCGGTTTGGGTGACATTGTGTTTTTTGATGAGAAACGTGTTCACGATATGGTGTTGGGTTTGGTCAGTATGCCGGTTAGTTTTGCATGCCAATAAAACGGGCTGCTTCGAGCAGTGTCTTTACTATACCATCGGAATCGGTATCGTGTATAGAGTGTCCGTGATTGTAGCCATACGGTACCGTCAGTACGGGGCAAGCCGCAGCCCTGGCCGCTTGCGCGTCATTCGATGAGTCGCCGATGGCCACCACTTTGGATGGCGGCAGGTCGAAGTCCGCGCACACTTGCAGCAGCGGCATGGGGTGCGGTTTTTTCTGCGGCAGCGAATCGCCGCCATAGACGATCTCGAAATACTGGTCCAGGTTTTTCAGTTTCAGCAGGGGCAGGGCGAAGGCGATCGGCTTGTTGGTGACGCAGGCCAGGCGCAGGCCCGCCGCCTTCATCGCCGCCAGCCCCGCCTCGACTTCCGGATACAGGGTGCTGAACTGGCCGTTGATGGCCAGGTAGTGACGCTGGTAGCCCTCCATCGCCTGCTCGAAACGCTGTTCCACGCCGGCGCCATCGAAGTCGAGTGCCAGCACGGTGCGGATCAGGTTTTCCGAGCCCTTGCCCACCATCAACTTGATGGCCTCGGCGCTGATGGGCGCCAGGTCCAGTTCGGCGCGCATGCCATTGATGGCGACATGAAAATCGGGCACGGTGTCGAGCATCGTGCCATCGAGGTCGATGATGGCGGCGCGCACGCCAGCCAGTACGTGGTCTTTCACCGTGTCCGCTTGCATCAGTTGCCCACCGTTTTGGCCAGCTCGGCGCGCATGGCGTCGATGACGGCCTTGTAGTCCGGCTTGCCGAAGATGGCCGAGCCGGCGACAAAGGTGTCGGCGCCGGCGGCGGCGGCGGCGGCGATGTTGTCGATCTTGATGCCGCCATCGACTTCCAGCATGATGTCACGGCCCGATTCATCGATCATGCGGCGCGCTTCGGCGATTTTCTTCAGCGCTTGCGGAATGAAGGACTGGCCACCGAAGCCCGGGTTGACGGACATGATCAGGATGATGTCGATCTTGTCCATCACGTGTTCCAGGTAGTGCAGAGGCGTGCCCGGGTTGAATACCAGGCCCGATTTGCAGCCATTGTCGCGGATCAACTGCAGCGAACGGTCGACGTGATCCGACGCTTCCGGGTGAAAGGTGATGATGTTCGCGCCAGCCTTGGCGAAATCCGGGATAATGCGATCGACAGGCTTGACCATCAGATGCACATCGATGGGTACTTGCACGTGCGGGCGAATCGCTTCGCACACCAGCGGGCCGATGGTCAGGTTCGGCACATAATGGTTATCCATTACGTCGAAGTGGATGATGTCGGCGCCGGCGGTAACGACGTTGCGCACTTCCTCGCCCAGGCGGGCAAAGTCGGCGGACAGGATGCTGGGAGCGATACGGAATGTTGTCATGGTGAAGTAGCCAAAGGATAGAAAATGCGATTTGCGCTATTTTACGCCTGACGCCGTTACCATGCCTCATTGAAGTAAGGTGAAACACAGAATACGCATCGCGCGATGGCCAATGCGTCGCGCGCGACACACAATATGACTGGCAATGTCTGAAGAGGAATGACGATGGCGACTTATGAATTTACGGTAACGGTCAAGACGCAATATCTGCCCGATCAATCGGCCCCGGACCAGGGGCGGCACGTGTTCAGCTACACGATCCGCGTCGTCAACACGGGCACGGCTGGCGCGCAACTGATTTCGCGCCACTGGGTCATCACGGATGCGAACAACAAGGTGGAAGAGGTGCGCGGCCTGGGCGCCGTCGGCCACCAGCCGCTGCTGCAGCCGGGCGAACAGTTCGAATACACGAGCGGCACCATGCTGGGCACGCCGCAAGGCTCGATGCACGGCGAATACTTCTGCGTGGCCGAAGACGGCCATCAGTTCGAAGCTTTGATTCCCGAGTTCGTGCTGTCGGTGCCGCGCACCCTGCATTAAGGAAACGCCGGGGGCTTGCCCCCTTATTTCAGTTTTTCGGTGGCGTCCTGTTCTTCACTGAGCTGCTTGCGTGCCGGCGGTGCGGGCTTTTTGCCCGAATACATGGTCCACCAGACTATAAATGCCAGCAAGAAGAACGCCACCAGCGCCTCTATCATCAAGATCCACATACGCATCCCTATGTTATTTACCCGCAGCTTAGTATTTACCCGCCGTCTGTTGACACGCGGTAGTCTACCCGTTTCCATCGGCGCCGTCGCGCTTGCCTTGTCCGCCTGCACCACGCCGCCCGTCGCGCCGCCCGCTGCTTCCAGCAGCAAGGCGCCCGCCATTGCGCCGACCGTCGTCAAGCCGGTGCCGGCCAAGCCCGCCGATGCCAAGGATGCCACGGATGTGGCGGCGCCCACCTTCGTGCCCGCCAAGTTTGCCGCCTTGCCAGGCTGGGCCCGCGACGACATGCGCGCCGCCTGGCCCGCCTTCATGGCTTCGTGCGGCGTGCTGGTGAAACGTCCGGACTGGAAGGAATCGTGCACGATTGCGCGCCAGGTCAATGCCGACAGCGACAAAGCCATCCGCCTGTTTTTCGAGACCTTCTTTGTGCCAAATCAAGTCGTCACCGCCGATGGCGCCAATACTGGACTGGTGACCGGCTACTATGAGCCGCTGCTGCACGGCGCGCGCAAGCGCGGTGGCCCATACCAGACACCGCTGTACAAGGTGCCTGACGACTTGGTCTCGGTGGATTTGTCCGGCGTGTATCCGGAACTGAAAAACATGCGCTTGCGGGGCAAGCTGGTCGGCAAGAAGGTGATACCGTACGCAACCCGCGCCGACATAGAGCGCGCCACATCCGTCACGGGCAAGGAATTGCTGTGGGTGGATGACGAAGTCGAGGCGTTCTTCCTGCAAGTGCAGGGTTCCGGGCGCGTGCAGCTGACCGATACGCAGGAAACCGTGCGCGTGGCGTATGCGGATCAAAACGGCCATCCGTACAAATCGATCGGCCGCTATCTGGTCGACAAGGGCGAGCTGACCCTGAGCCAGGCGTCCGCGCAAGGCATCAAGGCGTGGATCGCCGGCCATCCCACGCGCAAGGATGAATTGTTCAACGCCAACCCGAGCTATGTCTTCTTCAAGGAAGAGCGCCTGCCCGATCCGAAAGTGGGGCCGAAGGGCGCACTGGGCGTGCCGCTGACGCCGCAGCGCTCGGTGGCCATCGATTCGCGCTTCCTGCCGCTGGGCGCGCCCGTGTTCCTGTCCACCACGCAAGCCAATAGCGAGATTCCCATGCAGCGCCTGGTGATGGCGCAGGATACGGGCGGCGCCATTCGCGGGCCCATCCGTGTCGATTATTTCTTTGGCTTTGGCGCGGAAGCAGCCGAGAATGCGGGCCGCATGAAACAGAGCGGCGCCGTGTGGGTGTTGTTGCCGAAGCAGGCGCCGGCGCGCTGAATTTTTCGGGGCGCCGGGTTGGGATTGCGCTAGCGCAAGGTTAGCGCAGGACCATGACGGGTAGATGGGTGTGGGCCAGCACTTTTTGCGTTTCGCTGCCCACGAACAGCTTGTTCAAGCCCTTGCGGCCATGCGATGCCATCAGGATGATGTCGCAATGGTAGGTTTGCGCTGCATTGACGATTTCATCATGCGGGCTCGGCGACACGGCCACCACGCCTTCGAAAGGCACGCCTGCGTCACGCGCCGCTGCGCCGATCTTGTCGATGGCGCGTTGCGACGCTTCCTGCATCTGTTGTTCATACAGGCTGGCGTCGAGCACGATGCCGCCGTCGGCCATCGGCGAGAACGGGAAAGGCTGCACCACGCTGATGGCGACCAGCTTGGCCTTGTTCAGTTGGGCGAAGGCGAGGGCGGTCTCGGCGGCTTTGTCGGACAACGGCGAGCCGTCGGTGGGAAATAAGATGGTGTTAAACATAGCGTGCTCCTCAAGTGATGTAAGACAGCTTATGGATTTACATCAATTAAAACCTTGATATAAATCAAACCTCACAAGCTTTGGCGAGAATAGTGTCGCCAAGGCAATCTTTTAGCAGTGTATGCCCGTTCATCGCTTCAGGTGCGCACGCTACGCAGCGGCGTGCCCCACACCATGGCCACCGTCAACAGGATGCTGCCGGCCGCGATGCAAGCGAGACCATTGCGCACGCCAAAGTGTTCCGCGATCCAGCCGGCGGCCAGCGCACCCAGCGGCGCCGTCGCCACCGTCAGGAAGCGCATGGTCGACGTCATGCGGCCCAGCATGGGGTCGGGCGTGACTTTCTGGCGCAGGCCCAGGTAGGGAATAAAGAACAGCATCACGCCGCAATCGAAAAAGAACATCAATATGGCATACGCTACGGCGCTGGCGGCCGCGCTGCCGAACAGCGCTGCCGGAATCGTTGGCGTCAGGGCAAAGCACACCGAGGTGGATGCCAGGCCGATCAGGATGGTGCGGCCGGCGCCGTAGCGCTTCGTCAGCGGCTTGACGATGAAGGCGCTGAGCAAGACGCCGGCGCCGCCCAGCATCTGCGTCATGCCCAGCACGCCAGGGCTCATGCCCAGGTCGCGCGTGGCGAACAGCACCGTCAAGGCCATGCTGGCGTAAAACAGGAAGTGCCAGATACCGGCACCCCAGGCCAGCGCGCGCAGCAGCGGTTCGCGCCAGACGAACAGCAAGCCGTCGGCGATGTCGCGCAGGGCGTGTTTGCTTGACGGCGCCGGCCGTGGGTCGCGCACGCTCATGGCGCGCAAATTGAAGACGGAAATCAGATAGCCGCACGCCGTGCACAGGATGGCGACGGGCGCGGACAGCACTTGCACCAGCACGCCGGCCAGGCCGGGACCGATCAGGCGCGAAGCCGATTCGGTGGCGGCAAATTTCGACTGCGCATCGATCAAGCCATCGCGGCCCACCAGGAAAGTCAGAAACACCTGCTCGGCGCCGCCGCCCACGACGAAGCCCGTGCCGATGATGAACCCCACTATATATAACCACGGCATCGACAGCACGCCGCACCAGTAAGCCACGGCCACGCTGGCCAGGGCCAGGCCGGACATGCTTTCGCTGAACAGCATGATCGGGTGCTTGCTGCGCCGGTCCAGCAGCACGCCGACGGGTAAACCGAACAGGGCGAACGGCAGCGCCTGCAAGGCAACCAGCACGCCCATCTGTTCTGGCGTCGCATGCAATAACAGTACCGCGCACAGGGGCAGGGCCAGCGACGTGATCTGGGCGCCGAAGCAATTGAGGCCGTTGCTGAACCACAGGCGGCGGAAATCGACGCTGGCGGCGCTGCCGTCGCCGCGCAGGTAATCGGCGCAGTACTGGAAGATGGAGGAGAAAATATCTTGCTCGATATGAAAATGATCAGGCTCACAATAATAGCAGCGCGCCTGTCGCGCCGCCGCCGTTAGCCGCTACAATCGTCACACCGTTCATCGAGAGGAGACACTATGCAATACGAAGACCTGATCATCGACATCCTGGACAAAGTGGCGCTCATCCGCCTGAACCGTCCGAAGGCGCTCAACGCCTTGAACGACAACATGATGAATGAGCTGGGCGACGCCCTGCTCAAATTCGACGCGGACGAGAATATCGGCTGCATCGTGCTCACGGGCAGCGAAAAAGCGTTTGCCGCCGGCGCCGATATCGCCGCTATGGCCGATTACACGTATCCCGATACCTTTACCCAGGGTTACATCAGCCGCAATTGGGAGCATATCTTGCGCGTGCGCAAACCGGTGGTGGGCGCGGTGGCTGGCTATGCGCTCGGCGGCGGTTGCGAACTGGCCATGATGTGCGATTTCCTGATTGCCGCCGACAGCGCCAAATTCGGCCAGCCGGAAATCAAGGTCGGCGTCACGCCGGGCGCGGGCGGCACGCAGCGTTTGCCGCGCGCCATCGGCAAGGCCAAGGCCATGGATTTGCTGCTGACGGCGCGCACCATCGACGCCGCCGAGGCTGAACGCATCGGCCTGGTGTCGCGCGTCGTGCCGGCCGATAAGCTGCTGGAAGAAGCCCTGGCTGCCGCCAAGACCATCGCCGCCATGCCGACCTCGGTAGCCATGATGATCAAGGATTGCGTCAACCGCGCCTTTGAAACGACCTTGACCGATGGTGTCGCCTACGAGCGCCGTCTCTTCCAGGCTGCCTTCGGGACGCCTGCACAAAAAGAAGGCATGCACGCTTTCCTGGAAAAGCGCTTGCCAAACTTCGACGGTCTTTGATATGATTCGCCTCCCCGATGAGACGCACTAGTTTGCGGCACAAAAGGGACAGCCTTCCGGGGCTGGGTAGTAAAAAAGAAGGTTGACGGATTTAGCGAAATGCTTCATACTCTTCCTTCTTCGCAGCTGACAAACACAACGCTTTGTCGATAGCGCGAGAGTGGTAAATAAGCAGTACCGAATACAGTTCTTTAACAATTAACAGTCGATAAGTGTGGACATTTGATGTAAGTGCAGCAGCGATCTTCGGATTGCTGTAATACTTAAAATATATCAAATGTTCACAAGAAATAATGAAATAGGCGCTACGAAAGTAGTGGCCTGTCAGTTTTTTGAGTGAGCGACCCGTCGCAAGACGGTGCCGGTAAAACGGCAAAGTAACAGAGATTAAACTGAAGAGTTTGATCCTGGCTCAGATTGAACGCTGGCGGCATGCCTTACACATGCAAGTCGAACGGCAGCACGGAGCTTGCTCTGGTGGCGAGTGGCGAACGGGTGAGTAATATATCGGAACGTACCCTAGAGTGGGGGATAACGTAGCGAAAGTTACGCTAATACCGCATACGATCTAAGGATGAAAGTGGGGGATCGCAAGACCTCATGCTCGTGGAGCGGCCGATATCTGATTAGCTAGTTGGTAGGGTAAAAGCCTACCAAGGCATCGATCAGTAGCTGGTCTGAGAGGACGACCAGCCACACTGGAACTGAGACACGGTCCAGACTCCTACGGGAGGCAGCAGTGGGGAATTTTGGACAATGGGCGAAAGCCTGATCCAGCAATGCCGCGTGAGTGAAGAAGGCCTTCGGGTTGTAAAGCTCTTTTGTCAGGGAAGAAACGGTGAAGGCTAATATCCTTTGCTAATGACGGTACCTGAAGAATAAGCACCGGCTAACTACGTGCCAGCAGCCGCGGTAATACGTAGGGTGCAAGCGTTAATCGGAATTACTGGGCGTAAAGCGTGCGCAGGCGGTTTTGTAAGTCTGATGTGAAATCCCCGGGCTCAACCTGGGAATTGCATTGGAGACTGCAAGGCTAGAATCTGGCAGAGGGGGGTAGAATTCCACGTGTAGCAGTGAAATGCGTAGATATGTGGAGGAACACCGATGGCGAAGGCAGCCCCCTGGGTCAAGATTGACGCTCATGCACGAAAGCGTGGGGAGCAAACAGGATTAGATACCCTGGTAGTCCACGCCCTAAACGATGTCTACTAGTTGTCGGGTCTTAATTGACTTGGTAACGCAGCTAACGCGTGAAGTAGACCGCCTGGGGAGTACGGTCGCAAGATTAAAACTCAAAGGAATTGACGGGGACCCGCACAAGCGGTGGATGATGTGGATTAATTCGATGCAACGCGAAAAACCTTACCTACCCTTGACATGGCTGGAATCCTCGAGAGATTGAGGAGTGCTCGAAAGAGAACCAGTACACAGGTGCTGCATGGCTGTCGTCAGCTCGTGTCGTGAGATGTTGGGTTAAGTCCCGCAACGAGCGCAACCCTTGTCATTAGTTGCTACGAAAGGGCACTCTAATGAGACTGCCGGTGACAAACCGGAGGAAGGTGGGGATGACGTCAAGTCCTCATGGCCCTTATGGGTAGGGCTTCACACGTCATACAATGGTACATACAGAGCGCCGCCAACCCGCGAGGGGGAGCTAATCGCAGAAAGTGTATCGTAGTCCGGATTGTAGTCTGCAACTCGACTGCATGAAGTTGGAATCGCTAGTAATCGCGGATCAGCATGTCGCGGTGAATACGTTCCCGGGTCTTGTACACACCGCCCGTCACACCATGGGAGCGGGTTTTACCAGAAGTAGGTAGCTTAACCGTAAGGAGGGCGCTTACCACGGTAGGATTCGTGACTGGGGTGAAGTCGTAACAAGGTAGCCGTATCGGAAGGTGCGGCTGGATCACCTCCTTTCTAGAGTTTGCACGAATCATGTAAATGATTCACGCATCAAATGTTCACACTTATCGGCTGTTAAATGAAGAAGAAACAGTAGTCGTAGTAGCACCGCGTTGGGGCTGTAGCTCAGCTGGTTAGAGCACCGTGTTGATAACGCGGGGGTCGTTGGTTCGAGTCCAACCAGCCCTACCAGCTAATTAGTAAAATCTCAGGGGGATTAGCTCAGCTGGGAGAGCACCTGCTTTGCAAGCAGGGGGTCGTCGGTTCGATCCCGTCATCCTCCACCACGTTTTACCCGAAAGTGCAAACGTAAGCCGTCAGGTTTAGGTTTGATCTTTTAGCGATCAAAGCTGTTTCGTTCTTTAACAATCTGGAAGAAGTAAAGATTATTTATTGATCAAGTCTATGCGTGCAGCAATGCATGAGGCGACTTGATGGGTAATGATTGTATGTATCAACAAACAAGCAACAACGTTGTACTTTCTTATCCCTGTAGCGCTCTTTGATTACCTAGTAATCAGAGGCTAACGTTATAGGGACAAGCGAATAAGTGCACATGGTGGATGCCTTGGCGATTACAGGCGATGAAGGACGTAGTAGCTTGCGATAAGCTGCGGGGAGTGAGCAAACACACTTTGATCCGCAGATTTCCGAATGGGGCAACCCACCCTTTTAGGGTATTGCATACTGAATACATAGGTATGCAAGGCGAACGCGGCGAACTGAAACATCTAAGTAGCTGCAGGAAAAGAAATCAACCGAGATTCCCAAAGTAGCGGCGAGCGAAATGGGAAGAGCCTGTACGTGATAGTCGGACCGATAACAGAATCCTCTGGAAATAGGAGCCATAGCGGGTGATAGCCCCGTATGTGAAATCGGACCGGTGGTACTAAGCGTACGACAAGTAGGGCGGGACACGTGACATCCTGTCTGAATATGGGGGGACCATCCTCCAAGGCTAAATACTCGTAATCGACCGATAGTGAACCAGTACCGTGAGGGAAAGGCGAAAAGAACCCCGGAAGGGGAGTGAAATAGATCCTGAAACCGTGTGCATACAAACAGTAGGAGCGGACTTGTTCCGTGACTGCGTACCTTTTGTATAATGGGTCAGCGACTTACATTCAGTGGCAAGGTTAACCGAATAGGGAAGCCGTAGAGAAATCGAGTCCGAATAGGGCGATCAGTCGCTGGGTGTAGACCCGAAACCAAGTGATCTACTCATGGCCAGGATGAAGGTGCGGTAACACGCCCTGGAGGTCCGAACCCACTAATGTTGAAAAATTAGGGGATGAGCTGTGGGTAGGGGTGAAAGGCTAAACAAACTTGGAAATAGCTGGTTCTCTCCGAAAACTATTTAGGTAGTGCCTCAAGTATCACCATCGGGGGTAGAGCACTGTTATGGCTAGGGGGTCATTGCGACTTACCAAACCATTGCAAACTCCGAATACCGATGAGTGCGAGCTTGGGAGACAGACGTCGGGTGCTAACGTCCGGCGTCAAGAGGGAAACAACCCAGACCGCCAGCTAAGGTCCCAAAGATTGGCTAAGTGGAAAACGAAGTGGGAAGGCTAAAACAGTCAGGATGTTGGCTTAGAAGCAGCCATCATTTAAAGAAAGCGTAATAGCTCACTGATCGAGTCGTCCTGCGCGGAAGATGTAACGGGGCTAAGCCAGTCACCGAAGCTGCGGATATCCTTTATTGGATATGGTAGGAGAGCGTTCTGTAAGCCTGCGAAGGTGTCTTGTAAAGGATGCTGGAGGTATCAGAAGTGCGAATGCTGACATGAGTAGCGATAATGGGGGTGAAAAGCCTCCACGCCGTAAGCCCAAGGTTTCCTGTTCAACGTTCATCGGAGCAGGGTGAGTCGGCCCCTAAGGCGAGGCAGAGATGCGTAGCTGATGGGAAGCAGGTTAATATTCCTGCACCGTCGTATGATGCGATGGGGGGACGGATCGCGGAAGGTTGTCCAACTGTTGGAATAGTTGGTTTTTGGCTCATAGAAGGTACTTAGGCAAATCCGGGTACGGAATTCAAGGGGTTGAGACGAGTGAACTTGTTCACGAAGCAATCGGAAGTGGTTCCAAGAAAAGCCTCTAAGCTTCAGTCATACGAGACCGTACCGCAAACCGACACAGGTGGGCGAGATGAGTATTCTAAGGCGCTTGAGAGAACTCGGGAGAAGGAACTCGGCAAATTGGTACCGTAACTTCGGGAAAAGGTACGCCCCGGTAGCTTGATTGGTTTACTCCATGAGGGTGAAAGGGTTGCAATAAACTGGTGGCTGCGACTGTTTAATAAAAACACAGCACTCTGCAAACACGAAAGTGGACGTATAGGGTGTGACGCCTGCCCGGTGCTGGAAGATTAAATGATGGGGTGCAAGCTCTTGATTGAAGTCCCAGTAAACGGCGGCCGTAACTATAACGGTCCTAAGGTAGCGAAATTCCTTGTCGGGTAAGTTCCGACCTGCACGAATGGCGTAACGATGGCCACACTGTCTCCTCCCGAGACTCAGCGAAGTTGAAATGTTTGTGATGATGCAATCTACCCGCGGCTAGACGGAAAGACCCCATGAACCTTTACTGTAGCTTTGCATTGGACTTTGAACCAATCTGTGTAGGATAGGTGGGAGGCTTTGAAGCGGGGACGCTAGTTCTCGTGGAGCCAACCTTGAAATACCACCCTGGTTTGTTTGAGGTTCTAACCTTGGTCCGTTATCCGGATCGGGGACAGTGCATGGTAGGCAGTTTGACTGGGGCGGTCTCCTCCTAAAGTGTAACGGAGGAGTTCGAAGGTACGCTAGATACGGTCGGACATCGTGTTGATAGTGCAATGGCATAAGCGTGCTTAACTGCGAGACTGACAAGTCGAGCAGGTACGAAAGTAGGACATAGTGATCCGGTGGTTCTGTATGGAAGGGCCATCGCTCAACGGATAAAAGGTACTCTGGGGATAACAGGCTGATTCCTCCCAAGAGTTCATATCGACGGGGGAGTTTGGCACCTCGATGTCGGCTCATCACATCCTGGGGCTGTAGCCGGTCCCAAGGGTATGGCTGTTCGCCATTTAAAGTGGTACGTGAGCTGGGTTTAAAACGTCGTGAGACAGTTTGGTCCCTATCTGCCGTGGGCGTTGGAAATTTGAAGGGGGCTGCTCCTAGTACGAGAGGACCGGAGTGGACGAACCTCTGGTGTACCGGTTGTCACGCCAGTGGCATTGCCGGGTAGCTAAGTTCGGAAGAGATAACCGCTGAAAGCATCTAAGCGGGAAACTTGCCTTGAGATGAGATTTCCCAGAGCCTTGAGCTCTTTGAAGGGTCGTTCGAGACCAGGACGTTGATAGGCTGGGTGTGGAAGTGCAGTAATGCATTAAGCTAACCAGTACTAATTGCCCGTACGGCTTGTCCCTATAACCTTAGCAGGTACAGAGGATGAGAAAGTACATGTTGCGTGTGTGTTGATACACCAATTCATTACCCCAATCTTTGCTTCTTCCCGATTCAGGCTTTGTCGTCCTACAGGAGACAAACGCCAGTACAAGTTATGCCTGATGACCATAGCAAGTTGGTCCCACCCCTTCCCATCCCGAACAGGACCGTGAAACAACTTTGCGCCGATGATAGTGCTGCAACCAGTGTGAAAGTAGGTTATCGTCAGGCTTGTTATTCGCAGTAGAGAAAAACCCGATCAGCAATGGTCGGGTTTTTTTTCGTCCGGTGCTTTTGTCGCGATAAAATCCCACTTTTAGTCCCATCTTCAGGCAAATTACTATATAATTCGCCTCCTCAGATCAGATGGTTTGCTGCCCCGTTGGGAGCAGGCTGTTGAAAAAGTTATGCCTGATGACCATAGCAAGTTGGTCCCACCCCTTCCCATCCCGAACAGGACCGTGAAACAACTTTGCGCCGATGATAGTGCTGCAACCAGTGTGAAAGTAGGTTATCGTCAGGCTTGTTATATAAAAAAACCCCGCTAGGTGCGGGGTTTTTTTTCGTCTGCAGCGTTCATCGGATCAGATGCCCCAGGTGATGCTTTCATTTTCCGCCTTGGCCGAGCGCAGCATTTCCATCAAAGGATAGGCGCGCTGCGAAAAATGCACTTTTTGCGCGCGCGCATGGGCGCCTGTTTCACCATCTTCCAGCGTTTCCGGCGTATGCGCATCGTGTTCGACGTCATTTTCCGGATGCAGTTTGCTTTCCGCGACTTCTTTTTCCAGCAGGGCCAGGGCATCGCCCGCTTCCGCTGGCGTGATGACGCCGCGCGTGGGGTTCTTGTGCAGGATGTCGAGGATGCGCTGGGCATGTTCCTGGTACATCAGCACTTCTGGGGAGGATTTGGATTTGAATGAGATCAACATAAGCGCTTTCTGAAACTTGTTGTTAGTGTCGAAACAATATCACGACTTGAAATGTCGCACAGGCCGTCCGATTGCCCGGATTGCACATTTGCAAGCCGGATAGGGCCATCTGTTGGACAACGCACGTATTTACAAGAGCGTGCTTACCGTGAAAACATCCGTTTAAGCGATCGTTAAGTCTCAATCCAGTTTCACCGAGTCCATGAACGTGTCGATGGTGTCACGCGACAGCTTGCTTTCTTCACCGAGTATGATGATCTGGAAGATGCGCTTGTCCTGCGCCACAAAACGGCCGACCAGCAGGACGGGCTTGCCTTGCTGCGTCCCCGTCGCTTCGACGCTCAGCGCGCTGCGTTGATGGCTGCCGGCCGCCGTGCTGCTGGCCGTCGACGCGGATTTCTCGCTGCGCACGACACCATTGATATTTTTCAACAGGGCTGTCTGCATCGCGGGCAGGGCCGTTTGTGCCTGTTCCGCGCTGTCGAGCATGGCGCTGCCGATGGCGAAGGTATTGCCATCGACCTCGCTGGCCGTCATGGTCAGGCTGACTTTCTTGCCGTCGAGATCGATCTCGCGCGTCAGCACGGCCGGCTTGCCCGGAAACAGGGCCGTAAACTGGGCGTCGGGGCTGCGATAGTCGCGCCAGTCGAATTTCGGACTGCAGGCGGACAGGACGCTGGCGGCCGCGAGCGTAGCCAGAAAGAGGGCAAGTGATGTTTTTTTCATCAACAGATGGTAGCAGTGCTGCCAATCACGCGCAATCGCGCACGTGTGGGGTTCAGCGCTTGCCTTACATCTCGCGCAGTACGCGCCGGTACTGGATCGCTTCGGCAACATGCGGCTGCGTGATGGCGGGGCTGCCCGCCAGGTCCGCGATGCTGCGCGACACGCGCAGCACCCGGTGGTAGGTGCGCGCCGACCAGTGCAGGCGCGTCATGGCGCCGTGCAACAACTGTTCGCCATGTGGTTCCAGGCGACAATGTTGTTCGATTTCCGTGTTGCTCAGCTGCTGGTTCGCTTTTCCCTGGCGTGCCAGCTGCAAGGCATAGGCTGCCGCTACCCGCGTGGCGATCGCTTGCGTACTTTCGCCGGCGCCTGCACGTCGCCCCAGCGCCGCGGGCGGCATGGCGGCCACCTCAATCTGCAGGTCGATACGGTCGAGCAGCGGGCCCGACAGACGATTGTGATAACGCAACACGGCGTCTGGCGTACAGCGGCAACGGCCGGAAGCGTGGCCCAGATAGCCGCACGGGCAGGGATTCATGGCGGCGATCAATTGAAAACGGGCAGGGAACTCGGCCTGGCGGGCCGCGCGTGAAATGCTGATCACGCCCGATTCCATGGGCTGGCGCAGCACATCGAGCACCCGGCGGTGGAATTCGGCAATTTCATCGAGAAACAGCACGCCGCAGTGGGCCAGCGAGATTTCACCTGGCCGCGGCACGTTGCCGCCGCCCACCAGGGCTACGCCGGATGCCGTCTGGTGCGGGGCGCGATAGGGCCGCCGTTTCCAATGTTCCACCTTGAAGTGGCTGCCCAGCGAATGCACCGCAGCCGATTCCAGCGCCTCTTCATCGCTCATGGGCGGCAGCACGCCGGGGAAGCGGCTGGCCAGCATGGTCTTGCCTGCGCCCGGTGGTCCCACCATCAGGACGTTGTGACCGCCCGCTGCCGCCACTTCCAGTGCGCGTCGCGCCTGCTGCTGCCCTTGCACGTCGGCAAAGTCGGGATAGGGAAAAGCGTGCGGTGTCAGCACGGGCTGGTGGCGTTGCAGGGCAGTCTGGCTGGCGTGCCTGGCAAAATGCGCGCAGACCTCGAGCAGGCTGTGGGCGGGATAGATGCAGGCATCGCGGACGAGAGCCGCCTCGTCCGCGTTTGCCTGCGGCAGGATGAAGGCGCGTGGCGCGCCCGACTGGCTGCGCTGCATGGCAAAGGTCATGGCCAGGGCGCCGCGGATGGGACGTAACTGGCCAGACAGCGATAGTTCGCCCGCGAATTCATAGTGGTGTAATTGGTCGCCCGGCAACTGGCCGGAGGCGGCCAGGATGCCCAGTGCGATGGGCAAGTCGAAGCGGCCCGATTCCTTGGGCAAGTCTGCCGGCGCCAGATTGGCCGTGATGCGCCGCGCCGGCATCTCGAAGCCGCAGTTTTGCAACGCGGCACGCACGCGGTCGCGCGACTCCTTCACTTCCGTATCCGGCAGGCCGACAATCGTAAACGAGGGCAAGCCATTGGCAAGGTGGACTTCGACACTTACCTCGGGCGCCTCCATGCCGGCCAGGGCGCGGCTTTTCAGGACGGCCAGGCTCATCAGACTCCCCTGTAGCGCGGATGCGGGCAGGATCAGTCTAGCGCTTGAAAAGGTGTGAGGCTTGAGGTATGCCAGCAAGGTCGCCGATTACGGCGCCCTGCGTGCAGCGGCGACCTAGGCTTTTGGATCGTTCAGGCGCGTTTCCAGTTCGATCAGGCGCAATTCCAGTGCATCCAGTTTTGCGCGCGTCTTGGCCAGCACTTGCGCCTGGATATCGAATTCCTCGCGCGTGACGAGATCGAGGCGGGCGAAGCCCTGGGTCATCATCGATTTCACATTTTTCTCGATATCCTTGGCCGGCGAGTTTTCGATGGCTTGATGGATCTTGCCTTGCAAGTCGTTAAAGAAGGTATTCATGTCCATGGTCAGTCCTTTTATGGTGCGGCCTGTGCATCGCACCATTGCGGTGCACAGCGGCGTTAATCTGGTGCGAAACTGGGCGCTTCATTGTGCTTCAGCAGTCCGTTGCCGCATTCCTGGCCGTGTGCAGGGTATGTATGGACGGAAATGCACCTGTCAAGGTGGCAAGAGAGCTGGCACGTATTCTGCTAAAGAAGGTATGAACGCTTTGTGATCTCCAGCCAAGATTTTAAACCTCAACCGCTTTAAAAGTTCAATAAAAGGGAATCGCCATGAAGAATCTGTCCAAGAACATGACTTTAGCTGCAGCGTTGACGCTGGCCATGACCGCCTTGTGCGGTAGCGCCATGGCCCAGGATGCAGTGGCGGCGCCTGCTGCGGCCGAAGCCGTACCTGATAACGTGGTGAGCTACAATGTGGCGCTGACCAGCGATTACCGTTACCGCGGCATCTCGCAAAGCCGCTTGAACCCGGCTATCAGCGGCGGTGCCGACTATACCCATAACCCGACGGGCCTGTATGTGGGCACCTGGCTGTCGAGCATCAAATGGATCAAGGACGGCGGCGGCGATACCAACCTGGAATGGGATATCTACGGCGGCAAGCGGGGCGAGATCAGCAAGGATTTTACCTATGACGTGGGCGGCCTGTACTACTTCTACCCGTCGAATGGACTGAGCACCAATGCCAACACCTTCGAGCTGTACGGCCAGCTGGGCTATGGCCCCGCGTACATCAAGTACTCGCATTCGACCACCAATCTGTTCGGCGTGGCCGACAGCAAGAACAGCGGCTACCTCGACGTGGGCGCCAACGTCGAGGTGCGCGACGGTTACATCTTGAATCTGCACGCCGGGCGCCAGAAGGTCGAGCACAACGACTCCCTCAGCTACAGCGATTACAAGATCGGCGTGACCAAGGACTTTGGCATGGCGACCGTTGCCCTGGCTGTCGTCAAGGCCAATATCGTATCGCTGGCACCGAATGGCAAGAATCTGGCGAAATCCGGTCTCGTGCTGACCGTGTCCAAAACCTTTTAAGCGAGATAGCCATGAAAATGATTACTGCAATCATTAAACCGTTCAAACTGGACGAAGTACGCGAAGCTTTGTCGGCTATCAATGTGCAAGGCATTACGGTCACGGAAGTCAAGGGTTTCGGCCGCCAGAAAGGTCACACGGAACTCTACCGTGGCGCCGAGTATGTCGTTGATTTCTTGCCAAAAACCAAAATTGAAGCGGCCGTCGATGACGCCATTGTCGACCAGGCCATCGAAGCGATCGAAGGCGCCGCGCGTACCGGTAAAATCGGTGATGGCAAGATTTTCGTCTACAACCTGGAACAGGTCATCCGCATCCGTACCGGTGAAACCGGCAACGAAGCGCTCTAAGGGGAATATTGATGCATAAAAATATAACAAAATTGCTAGCCGGGATAGCCTGTCTGTGTGCGTTTGGCGTCGCCACGCCGAGCTTTGCCGATGCTCCCGTCAAGACGGAGGCGGCCACGACGTCGGCTGTCGCCGCCCCGGCCGTGACGCCCGTGCCTGACGCAGCAGCACCGGCTGCCGCCGCTCCGGCCCCGGCCGCCGCCGCGCCCGTTGCCAACAAGGGCGACACCAGTTTCATGATGATCAGCACCTTGCTGGTGATCTTGATGACGATCCCCGGTCTGGCCCTGTTCTACGGCGGCCTGGTGCGCTCGAAAAACATGCTGTCGGTGCTGATGCAGGTGTTCATGGTGTTCGCGCTGGTCATCGTGCTGTGGTGCATCTACGGTTACTCGATCGCTTTCACGGAAAAAACCGCCTTCTTCGGTGGCTTCGATCGTCTGTTCCTGAACGGCATCTGGGATCCGGCGAAGGGCACGTTTGCCGCCGCCGCCACCTTCAGCAAGGGCGTCGTCATTCCCGAGTTCGTCTTCGTCGCTTTCCAGGGCACATTTGCCGCCATCACCTGTGCGCTGATCGTCGGCGCCTTTGCCGAGCGCGCCAAGTTTGCCGCCGTGCTGGCCTTCGTCGTGCTGTGGTTCACGTTCGCCTACCTGCCGGCCGCCCACATGGTGTGGTTCTGGACCGGTCCTGACCTGATCACCAACGCCGCCACCTCGGCCAGCGAAGCCCTGAAGGCTGGCTGGATATGGCAAAAAGGCGCGCTGGACTTCGCCGGCGGCACCGTGGTGCACATCAACGCCGCTGTCGCCGGCCTGGTGGGCGCCATCATGATCGGCAAGCGCGTCGGCTACGGCCGCGAATCGATGGCACCGCACTCGCTGACGATGACCATGATCGGCGCGTCGCTGCTGTGGGTGGGCTGGTTCGGTTTCAATGCCGGTTCCTCGCTGGAAGCGGGCGACGTGGCGGCCCTGGCGTTCGTCAATACCTTGCTGGCAACGGCTGCCGCCACCCTGTCGTGGGTGTTTGGCGAATGGATTTCCAAGGGCAAACCTTCGATGCTCGGTGGCGCGTCCGGCGCCGTGGCCGGCCTGGTGGCGATCACCCCGGCGGCCGGTTTTGTCGGACCGATGGGCGGCCTCGTCATCGGCTTGCTGGCCGGTGTCGTCTGTCTGTGGGGCGTGAATGGCCTGAAACGCCTGATCGGCGCCGACGATTCGCTCGACGTGTTCGGCGTGCATGGCGTGGGCGGCATCCTGGGCGCCTTGCTGACGGGTGTGTTTGCTGCACCACAATTGGGCGGCCAGGGCATCTTCGACTATGTCACCAACAAGATGTCGGCGGATCCATACTCGATCGGCCACCAGGTCTGGGTGCAGGCGCAAGCGGTCGGCACCACCATCGTCTGGTCCGCCATCGTCTCCGTCATCGCCTATAAACTGGTCGACATCGTCATCGGCTTGCGCGTACCGGAAGAAGAAGAGCGCGAAGGCCTCGATATCACCAGCCACGGCGAGCAAGCATATCATGGTTAAATAGCAATTATCTGGCATGCCAGCGCCCCGGCGCGGCATGTCCTGCTGGAAAAGGCGCCTCATTGAGGTGCCTTTTTTTCGTTGTGGGAATGGAAAAGGTCTTTAAAACAAGGCTTTTGCCCCGATTTGGGGTACTTACACGGTAATATAGTCGGCAGTTCTGTGTGCTTTTTTGAATACTGCACATAATTTAAGGATGTAACTATGGTTCCCCATCTCGTCACGGCCCTGACCGGACCGCTGCTCGACCTCGAAAAAAAGATTCTGGCCGCGACGCCGGCCATTGAGCGCTGGTTTCGCATGGAGTGGCAAGAGCACACGCCGCCCTTCTATTGCTCGGTAGACTTGCGTAACGCGGGCTACAAGCTGGCGCCCGTCGATACCAATCTGTTCCCAGGCGGTTTCCACAATCTGGCGACGGAAATGCTGCCCTTGTCCGTGCAGGCGGCCATGGCCGCTATCGACAAGTATTGCCCGGATGCCCGCAACCTGCTGATCGTGCCGGAATTGCACAATACGACGCCGCAATACCTGCAGAACGTGGCGCGCCTGATGCAGATCTTCCGCCAGACGGGGCTGCACGTGCGCTTCGGCTCCTGGTCGCCCGACATCACCCAGCCGACACCCTTGGCGTTGCCAGATGGCAACATGCTCGTCATCGAGCCGCTCGTGCGCCTGAACAATGGCCGCCGCCTGGGCTTGAAGGATTTCGACCCGTGCACGATCTTGCTGAATAACGACTTGTCGGACGGCATCCCCGATATCTTGCAAAACATCCATGAACAAAGCTTGCTGCCGCCCTTGCATGCGGGCTGGGCCTTGCGCCGCAAGAGCAACCACTACACGGCTTACGATGAAGTGGTGAAAAAATTCGGCAAGATGATCGATGTCGACCCGTGGATGCTCAACCCCTTCCACGCCAAGTGCAGCGACGTCAACTTCCAGGAAGGCGAGGGCGAAGATGCGCTGGCCGCGAGCGTCGACGTGCTGCTGGCCAAGATCCGCAAGAAGTACAAGGAATACGGCATCAAGGAAAAGCCGTTCGTCATCGTCAAGCCCGATGCGGGCACGTATGGCACGGGCATCATGACGGTGCGCGACGCCAGCGAAGTGCGCGACCTGTCGCGCAAGCAGCGCGACAAGATGTCCATCGTCAAGGACGGCAAGGTTGTCACCGACGTCATCATCCAGGAAGGCGTGCCCACGTTTGAAAGCATCAAGGATGCCGTGGCCGAGCCGGTCGTCTACATGATCGACCGCTACGTGGTGGGCGGCTTCTACCGCGTGCACGCGGAAAAGGGCGTGGATCAGAACCTGAATGCGCCCGGCTCGCAGTACGTGCCGCTGGCATTTGCCCAGCAGCATGCCGTGCCGGACTTGAAGGCCAAACCGGGCACGGCCGCGCCGAACCGCTTCTATGTGTATGGCGTGGTGGCGCGCCTGGCCTTGCTGGCCGCGTCGCTGGAAATGGAGCGCACGGACCCGAATCCCGAGGTGTATTGATCCATCCCTGCGGCTTGCCGGGCGCGGTGACTACCGCGCCTGGCGATCTCGGCTAGAATCAAGCATTCCTTATCCAGGCTCCCCGATTGGACGCACCATGAAAATTGCATTCCTTGCCGACCCGCTGGCAGGCTTCAAGACTTACAAAGATTCCACCTTCGCCATGATGCGCGAGGCGGCCAAACGCGGCCACGCCGTGTACGCCTTCGAACAGAAGGACATGGCGCTGGAAGAGGGCATCGTCACGGCACGGGTACAGCATATCGAGCTGACGGGCGACGAACACGACTGGTACAAGGTCGTTTCCACCGAAGAAGTGCGCCTGTCGGCCCTGGACGCCATCATCGAGCGCAAGGACCCGCCGTTCGACATGGAGTACGTGTACGGCACGTATCTGCTGGAACTGGCGGAAAAGCAGGGCGCGCACGTCTTCAACAAGCCGTCCGCCATCCGAGACAACAATGAAAAGCTGGCCATTGCCCAGTTTTCCGAATTCACTTCGCCGACCCTGGTGACGTCGAACGAAGCGCGCCTGCGCGCCTTCCACGCCAAGCACCAGGACGTCATCTTCAAGCCGCTCGACGGCATGGGCGGCACGGGCATCTTCCGCGTCAAGGCCGACGGCCTGAACCTGGGCGCCATCATCGAGACCCTGAGCGAGAACGGCGCGCAGACCATCATGGCGCAGCGGTTTATTCCCGACATCGTCAAGGGCGACAAGCGCATCCTCGTCATCGGCGGCAAGCCGGTGCCGTTTTCGCTGGCGCGCATCCCGCAGGCGGGCGAAGTCCGCGGCAACCTGGCCGCCGGCGGCACGGGCGTGGCGCAACCCTTGACGGCGCGTGACCTGGAAATCGCAGAAAAGCTGGGCCCGATCCTGGCCGCGCGTGGCCTGATGCTGGTAGGATTGGACGTGATCGGCGACTATCTGACGGAAGTCAATGTCACCAGCCCGACTTGCTTCCAGGAAATCATGCAGCAGACGGGCTTTGACGTGGCGGCCATGTTTGTCGACGCCGTCGAGCATGGCGTTGCGCAAGCGCAGCAGCGCTAGAAGGTGAAATGACTATGGTAGGGATTTTGCTCATGACACATGCACCGCTGGGACAGGCTTTCATCGCCGCTTGCGCGCATGTGTTTCGGGGGCCAACGGAACGGTTTGAAGCCATCGACGTCGTCGCCGACCAGGACCTGGCGGAAGTGCAAAAGCTGGCGTCGGACGCCATCTGCCGCCTCGACGACGGCTCCGGCGTGCTGGTGATTACCGACGTGAAGGGCGGCACGCCGTCGAACTGCTGCAACAAGCTGGCCGATGCGGGGCGGGTGGAAGTCATCGCCGGCATCAGCCTGCCGATGCTGCTGCGCGCGATCACGTATCGCCGCGACACGCTCGACGTGGTGGTGGAAATGGCGCTGGCCGGTGCGCAAAGCGGTGCCGTGCGCGTGGATAACCGCATCCGCGTGGGAGAATAAGGAAGTACATGGCCGCCGCCCTGAAGGCGGCGGTTTTTATAGGCCAAGATTATCATCAGCGTAGTGCATTCAGGGATAGAGACCATACAAAAATGATTCAAAGAGAACTCGAAATCATCAACAAGCTGGGACTGCACGCACGCGCCTCCGCCAAATTTACCCAGCTCGCCGCCAAGTTCAAGAGCGACGTCTGGCTGACCCGCAACGCGCGCCGCATCAACGCCAAGTCCATCATGGGCGTGATGATGCTGGCCGCCGGCAAGGGCGCGAAAGTGACCCTGGAAGCCGAGGGCGATGATGAGCAGGCATGTGTCGATGCGCTCACCGCCCTGATTAATGACAGGTTTGGCGAAGGCGAGTAATGCCCGCCGAACGCAGCCGCAGCCGCATTCCGACAGGTCACCCCATGGCATCTTTCACGCTCCACGGCATCCCGGTCTCCCGCGGCATCGCCATTGGCCGCGCGCATCTGCTGGCGCCGGCCGCCCTTGACGTCAAACACTACCTGGTCGCCCAGGAACAGATCGAAGCGGAAGTCCAGCGTTTGCAAAACGCCATCGCTGCCGTCCACAAGGAACTGCAAACCCTGTGGAACGAGCTGCCGAAGGACGCCCCCACGGAACTGGGCGCGTTCATCGACGTGCATGCGCTGATCCTGTCGGACCCGATGATCGCCGAAGCGCCGCTCGACATCATCCGTTCGCGCCACTACAACGCCGAATGGGCGCTGTTGACGCAAATTGATGAATTGTCGGCGCAGTTCGACGAAATCGAAGACCCGTATTTGCGCGAACGCAAGGCCGACATCCAGCAAGTGGCCGAACGCGTGCTGAAGGTCTTGCTGGGCACGGAACAGCTGCTGCCGAAAGCGGCCGCCGACGATGAATTGCTGGCGCAGATGATCGTCGTCGCCCACGACATCTCTCCGGCCGACATGCTGCAGTTCCGCGACCGCTCCTTCATCGGCTTCATCACCGACGTGGGCGGCCAGAACTCGCACACGGCCATCGTCGCGCGCAGCCTGGATATCCCGGCCGCCGTCGGCATGTCGCAGGCGTCGATGCTGATCGAGCAGGACGACTGGCTGATCATCGACGGCGACGCGGGCGTGGTGATCGCCAACCCCAGTCCCCTGGTGCTGGAGCAGTACCGCGAGCGCCAGGTGGCCATGCAGCGCGCGCGCAAAAAGCTGGGCAAGCTGAAAAAGACGCCGGCCGTCACCAGGTGCGGCACTCCGATTACCCTGCTGGCGAATATCGAACTGCCCGAGGATTGCCCGTTCGCGCTGGAATCGGGCGCCAGCGGCGTGGGCCTGTTCCGCTCCGAATTCCTGTTCATGGGCCGGGCGCACAAGATCCCCACCGAGGACGAGCAGTTCGAGGCTTACCGCAACACGGTGCAATCGATGAAAGGGCGCGTGGTGACCATCCGCACGCTCGACATCGGCGCCGACAAGCCGCTCGACCAGTCCGACCATACGGCCTTGAATCCCGCCCTGGGCTTGCGCGCCATCCGCTACTGCCTGGCCGAGCCGCAGCTGTTCCTGACGCAGCTGCGCGCGATCCTGCGCGCCTCCGCCTTCGGCAAGGTGCGCATCCTGATTCCCATGCTGGCGCATGCGTTCGAGATCGACCAGTCGCTGGCCATGATCGCGCAAGCGAAGGCCAGCCTGCGCGAGGACGGCGTCAAGTTCGACGACGAGGTCGAAGTGGGCGCCATGATCGAGATTCCTGCCGCCGCGCTGGCCCTGCCCATGTTCGTCAAGCGCATGGACTTCCTGTCGATCGGCACGAATGACCTGATCCAGTACACCCTGGCCATCGACCGCGTCGACTATGAAGTGGCGCATTTGTACAATCCGCTGCACCCGGCCGTGCTGCAACTGATCTCCATGACGATCGCCGCCGGCCACAAGGCGGGCATCGACGTGGCAGTCTGCGGCGAGATGGCGGGCGACGTGAAGCTCACGCGCTTGCTGCTGGGCATGGGACTGCGCGAATTTTCCATGCATCCGGCGCAACTGTTGGCGGTCAAGCAAGAGATACTCAACAGCGATCTTGGCCTGATTGCGCCACAAATGCGCAAAATTATGCGTTCCATGGAACCAAATGTGATCGCGGAAGCCGTACAACAGTTGCAGCTCATGTAAACTGTCACCTTAAGCATCAGGACACCTCGCGCGCGGCAAGAGGTGCCCTGATGCTAAAGTTGCAGCACCTATCATCGCGGTGCTGCATCGACCATGGCCCGTGGGGCCGCCCTCCTTTTATAAACCGACACACATGTCATCCATTGGAATTGTTTCGCCGCAAACCATGTATTTTGCGCAACCCTTGCAGCTGCAAAGCGGAGCATCGCTGCAAGACTATATGCTGATGTATGAAACCTACGGCACCCTGAACGCCGACAAATCGAACGCGGTGCTGGTCTGCCACGCCCTGAACGCCTCGCACCACGTGGCCGGCGTGTATGCGGACGAGCCGAAAAGCACGGGTTGGTGGGACAATATGGTGGGACCGGGCAAGCCGCTCGACACCGACAAATTCTTCGTCATCGGCGTCAACAACCTGGGTTCCTGCTTCGGTTCGACCGGCCCCATGCACACCAATCCCGCCACCGGCAAGCCGTACGGCGCCTCTTTCCCCGTCGTCACGGTGGAAGACTGGGTCAGCGCGCAGGCGCGCCTGGCCGATGAACTGGGCATCACGCAGTTCGCCGCCGTGATGGGCGGTTCGCTGGGCGGCATGCAGGCGCTGGCGTGGAGCATCATGTTCCCCGAGCGGCTGCGCCACTGCGTGGTGATCGCCTCGACGGCCAAGCTGTCGGCGCAAAACATCGCCTTCAATGACGTGGCGCGCCAGGCCATCCTGTCCGACCCCGATTATCATGGCGGCGACTTCTATGCCCACGGCGTGGTGCCGAAGAACGGCTTGCGCGTGGCGCGCATGGTGGGCCATATCACCTATCTGTCGAATGACGACATGGCCGAGAAATTCGGCCGCAAGCTGCGCGATGCGGCGCAGACGGGCGACTACAAGTTCGGCTTCGGCATCGATTTCGAGATCGAATCGTATCTGCGTTATCAGGGTGATAAGTTCTCCGAGTACTTCGACGCGAACACCTATCTGCTCATTACCAAGGCGCTCGACTACTTCGACCCGGCGCGCGCGCATGGCGGCGACCTGGCCAAGGCCCTGTCGGGCACCAAGGCCAAGTTCTTCCTCGCCTCGTTTTCCACCGACTGGCGCTTCTCGCCCGAGCGCAGCCGGGAAATCGTCGAAGCGCTCGTCTGCAACCGCCGCCAGGTCACGTATGCGGAAATCGATGCGCCGCACGGCCACGACGCCTTCCTGCTGGAAGATGCGCGCTACATGAACATGGTGCGCGCCTATTATGGCCAGGTATGGAACGATATCGGCGCGGGTGCGCCCGCCGCAGTAAAGAACACCGCCGTCCGCCAGGGCGCCAAGGAGACCGCATGACTTTTGATGAATTGAGCGCGCTGCGCCCCGACCTGGCCTTCATCGCCCACTGGGTGCCGAAGAACGCGCATGTGCTGGACGTGGGCTGCGGCGAAGGCGTGATGCTGCAGTACCTGCAAAGCGACAAGGAGTGCAGCGGCTATGGCATCGAGATCGCCGACGACAAGGTATTGGCCAGTACCTTGCGCGGCGTCAATGTGATCCAGCAGGACATGGAAAAGGGCCTGGCCGTCTTTGGCGACAACAGTTTCGATACGGTGTTGTGCCTGTCGTCGCTGCAGATGATGAAGCAGGTCGAGCCGCTGCTGCGCGACATCGTGCGCGTGGGCGCCGAGGCCATCGTCTCGTTTCCCAACTTCGCCTACTGGCCGCACCGCGTGGCATTGCTGAAAGGCCGGATGCCCGTGTCGAAATCGCTGCCCTACCAGTGGTACGACACGCCCAACGTGCGCTGCGCTACGATCAATGACTTCCGCGAACTGGCCGAGGAATGCGGCCTGGAAGTGATCGAATGCGTGGCCCTGGCCGAAGGCAAGATGGTCTCCGTGCTGCCGAACCTGCGCGGCGACCTGGCTGTTTTCCGCCTGCGTAAAAAAGCGATGCATTGATGAGCACAAGCCCGGCGCCAGGCTGGCGTTCCTATGCCAATGGCCGCATGCTGGCCGTGCTGGTGCTGGGCTTCAGTTCCGGCCTGCCCCTGTTCATCCTGCTGTACCTGCTGCAGGCATGGCTGGCCAAGTCGGGCCTGAACGTCAAGGCGCTGGGGCTGTTCGCCCTGGTGCAGTTCCCGTATATCTGGAAATTCCTGTGGGCGCCCCTGATGGACCGCTACCGCATCCTGGGACTGGGCCGCCGGCGCGGCTGGATGGCGCTCACGCAAGTGGCGCTGTTCTTTTCCATCGGCGGCATGGGCATGCTCGATCCGCTCACGCAGATCGGCTTGATCGCCGCCGCTGCCGGCGGCGTGGCCTTTTTGTCGGCCAGCCAGGACATCGTCATCGACGCCTACCGGCGCGAAATCCTCAGCGATAACGAGCAGGGCCTGGGCGCCGCCGTCATCGTCAACGCGTATAAAGTGGCGGGCATGGTGCCGGGCGCGCTGTCGCTGATCCTGGCCGACCGCATGCCGTGGCAGCCCGTCTTCTGGATCACGGCCGCCTTCATGCTGCCGGGTCTCGTGTGCACTTTGCTGATCAAGGAACCCACCGTGTACGGCTCGCCGCCGAAGACCATGCGCGAAGCGATCATCTTGCCATTCCAGGAGTTCATCGCGCGCGATGGTTGGCGTAACGCAATGTGGATACTCGCTTTCGTATTACTCTATAAAATCGGCGACAGCATGGCCACGGCGCTGGCGACGAAGTTTTATCTCGACCTGGGGTTTTCCATGACGCAGATCGGCCTGGCCGCCAATACCACAGGTTTCTGGGCCAGCCTGGCCGGCGGCGTGGTGGGCGGCGTGTGGATGCTCAAGCTGGGCATCAACCGGGGCCTGTGGGTATTCGGCGCGCTGCAGGCGATCGCGATTCTGGGATTTGCCTGGCTGGCGCAGGTGGGGCCGAACACCATGCTATTGAGCGCCGTGATCGGTTTTGAAGCTTTCGCCAGCCTGGGCCTGGGTGCGGCCGCCTTTGTCGCGTTCCTGTCGCGCACCACGGATCCGCGCTATACGGCCACGCAATATGCCTTGTTTTCCAGCCTGAGTGCCGTGCCGCGCACCCTGATCAATGCCTCGGTGGGCTTTCTGGTCGCGGAATTGGGCTGGTTCTCGTTTTTCATCGTGTGCTTCTTCCTGGCCTTCCCGGCCATGATGATGCTGCCTAAAATCGCTCCATGGAGGTCTGCCAATGGCACCAATATCCCTTAAACGTTACACCGTCCTGGCCAGCCTGTGCGCGGTCACGGCACTGGCACCCCTGTCCGTCTACGCCCAGCAGGCGACGGTACAGGATGGCATCAAGGTGCGTCCCTTGTCGACGTCGCGCATCTTTGCCGGCGGCACCGATTTCAATGCGGAATCGAAGCAGCAATATACGCAGCTGGTCAACGAAGCGAAGGAAAAAAATGCACTGGTGCCGGACAGCGATCCGCAAGTGAAACGCCTGCGCGCCATCGCCCAGCGCATCATCCCGTTCGCCACGCGCTGGAACGACGCGGCGGCCAACTGGAACTGGCAGATCAACCTGCTCAACTCGGACGAGGTCAACGCCTTTTGCATGCCGGGCGGGCAGATCGCTTTTTACAGCGGCATCATCACCAAGCTGAACCTGACCGACGATGAAGTGGCCGTCGTCATGGGCCATGAAATTTCGCACGCCTTGCGCGAACACTCGCAAGCGCAGGCTGGCAAGGGCAACCTGGCCGCCGTCGGCTCGAAGCTGGTGGGCGCCGGCCTGTCGGCCTGGCTCGGCGTCGACCCGAATCTGACCAGCACCGCCACGAACATGGCTGCCAAGGGCGTGATGCTGAAGTTCTCGCGCGACGATGAACGCGAAGCGGACCTGATCGGCATGGACCTGGCCGCGCGCGCCGGTTTCGACCCGCGCGCCGGCGTCGTGCTGTGGCAGAAGATGGCGGCCGTGAGCGCGGGTGCGCCGCCGGAATTCCTCTCGACTCACCCGTCGGGCAAGGACCGCATCTCGCAGATGAACAGCCACATGGCGCAAGTGCTGCCGTTGTATGCGCGCAGCAAGGGCGTCAGCGTGGATGCGTTGCCGCCATACCGCAGCAACGCCATCGCGCAGCGCTAGGATGTCCAGCCGTCACCTTGCCGCACCCCTGCCCATGCGCGACGGCGTGGCGCCCAGCTACCTGTGGCTGCCGGAAGGGCAGTGGCCCGACATGCTGTCGTTTCTGCTCGAGCGCTATCCGCAGATCAGCGCCGCGCAATGGCGGGACCGCATGGCGCGTGGCGAAGTGGTGAACGGCGATGGCGCCGTGCTGGCGCCCGACAGCGCATACCGGCGCGGCATGCGCATTTTTTACTACCGCGAGCTGGAACGCGAAACGCCGATCCCGTTCCAGGAAGAGATCCTGTTCCAGGACGACCACCTGGTGGTCGTCGACAAGCCGCACTTTTTACCCATGACGCCGGCCGGGCGCTTCGTGCAAGAGACCCTGCTGACGCGCCTGAAGAAAACCCTGGACTGGGCCGACCTGACGCCGATCCACCGCCTCGACCGCGAGACGGCTGGCGTGGTGATTTTTTCGCGCCAGATCGCCAGTCGCGGCGCCTATCAATCGCTGTTCCAGCGCCGCGAAGTGCGCAAGACCTACGAGGCGCTGGCGCCGCGTCTGGATGGCCGCGATTTTCCATTTACCTACCGCAGCCGCATGGTCGAGGGCGAGCAGTTTTTCCTCATGCGCGAGGAAGCGGGCGCGCCGAACTCGGAAACCGTCATCGACGTGATCGAGGAGCGCGGCGACGTGAGCCTGTACCGGCTGCAGCCGCACACGGGCCGCAAGCATCAATTGCGCGTGCACCTTGCATCGCTGGGTATCCCCATCGTCAACGACGCGTTTTATCCGGTGGCCCTGCCGTGCAAGGAGGACGACATGTCGCAGCCCTTGCAGCTGCTGGCGCGCGCGATCGATTTTACGGACCCTTTGAGCGGCGCGCCGCGCCATTTTGAAAGCCGGCGCAGCCTGTAGCGGTGCTTACGCCTTGAGCGTGTAGTCGATGATCAGCGGCGCGTGGTCGGAGAAGCGCTCGTCCTTGTAGACGCTGACCGTATGCGCCTGGGCCGCGATGCCGGGCGTGGCGACGTGGTAGTCGATGCGCCAGCCCACGTTTTTCGCGTAGGCTTGTCCGCGGTTGCTCCACCACGTGTACTGGTCTTCGCGCTTGTCCAGGCCGCGGTGCACGTCGACAAAGCCCACTTCGTCGAAGACGCGCGTCAGCCATGCGCGTTCTTCCGGCAGGAAGCCGGAATTCTTCTTGTTGCCCTTCCAGTTTTTCAGGTCGATTTCATGGTGGGCGATGTTCCAGTCGCCGCAGATAACCACTTCGCGGCCCAGCGCCTTCAATTCCAGTAAATGCGGCAGGAACAGTTCCATGAAGCGGAACTTGGCTTCCTGGCGTTCCGGGCCGGACGAACCGGACGGGCAATACACGGAAATGACGGACAGGTTGCCAAAATCACAGCGCACATAGCGGCCTTCGGCGTCGAATTCGGGGCTGCCGAAGCCGATATGCACGGCGTCCGGTTCGACCTTGCTGTACACGCCCGTACCGGAATAGCCTTTTTTCTCGGCGTAGTGGAAATGGCCATGGTAGCCGTGCGGGTTGAGGAATTCCGGCGTCATGTCGGGCAGTTGCGCCTTCAATTCCTGCACGCAGATGAAATCGGCCGTCTGCGTGCCCATCCAGTTGAAAAAGCCTTTTTTGGCGGCGGAACGGATGCCGTTCAGGTTGGCGGAGATAATTTTTGGCATAGGTCTAGAGTGAAAGGGCGCTGGACGGGGCCGGCGGGCGCGGCATGGCGATTGTCTCGCCGCTGCGCGCGGATTAAAATACAGGCACTTTTAAAAAATGAGGCTAATGTGAATAATTTACGCCAGCAGTTTATCGCGTTTTCAGTATCCAAGGGAGTCTTGCGGTTTGGCGAGTTCACCACCAAGGCCGGGCGCCAGTCGCCGTACTTCTTCAATGCGGGCCTGTTCCATGACGGCGCCACCCTGGCCGAACTGGCGCAGTTCTACGCGCAGACTCTGCTCGATTCGGGCGTGGAATTCGACATGCTGTTCGGCCCCGCCTACAAGGGCATCACCCTGGCGTCGGCCACCGCCGTGGCGCTGGCCGGCAAGGGCCGCAACACCTCGTTCGCCTTCAACCGCAAGGAAGCCAAGGACCATGGCGAAGGCGGCACCATCGTCGGCGCCAAATTGCATGGCAAAGTCGTCATCATTGACGATGTGATCTCGGCCGGTACCTCGGTGCGTGAATCGGTGGACATGATCCGCGCCGCCGGCGCCGAGCCATGCGCCGTGCTGATCGCCCTGGACCGCATGGAGCGTTCGGGCCCGGATGGCCAGCTGTCGCCAAGTTCGGCCGTGCAGGAAGTGTCGAAACAGTATGGCATCCCCGTCATCTCGATCGGCAACCTGGACGACTTGTTCGGCTATCTGAATGGCGCTGGCGCCGATCCGGAACTGCTCCAATATAAGGATGCCGTTTCCGCGTACCGCACGCGCTACGGTATTTAAGTCGTCTTTTCCAGCAGCGCCCGCAGCCGCGGGTCGCTGCAGGCGGCGCCAGCCTGCGGATGGCATTGCAGCAGATGGCGCAGCAGCGCGCCGCCGATGCCGCGCCGCCGGAATGGCGGTTTCACGAACAGCATGTTCACCGTCACCCCGTCTGCGCACTTGCTGATGTCGAGCATGGCCACCTGCTGGCCGTCGATCCACGCGCACAGCGCGCTGTCCCCTTGCCAGTCTATCTGCATCACGCCAGCCATGGCTTGAGCGCCGCATGCAGGCCCAGGGCAAACAGCCCGGCAAAAAAACACCGTTTGAATACCTGCTGCGCGATGCGTCCGCGCAGCCATTGACCGGCCAGCATGCCGGCCAGCGCCGGCAGCAGCGCATACGCCGATGCGCCGGCCGCACCGAGGCTGAAGTCGCCGTGCAGGGCCAGGCTGGCCGCCAGCGCCACGGTCGATGCCGTAAACGCCAGGCCAAGCGCCTGCACCAGCGCATCGCGCGCCAGTCCCAGTCCCTGCAGATACGGCACGGCGGGAATCACGAACACGCCCGTGGCGGCCGTCACCAGCCCTGTCGCCGCTCCCGCCATGGGCCCCAGCCACGCTTCGTGCCGCGTCGGCACGCGTAGCTGCAGCGAGAACAGGCCGGCCAGCGCATACAGCATCAGCGCCACGCCCAGCGCGACGACGGCCCAGGCGCCGCCATCCTTCGGCAGCAGGGCGCCGCCCGCCACGGTGCCGGCCATGACGGCCGTCAGCATGGGCCATAAGCGGCGCAGCAGGGCGCGCAGGCCCGGGCCGGCCGCCAGCTGCCAGACATTCGTCACCATCGACGGCACGATCAGCAGGGCTGCCGCCTGCACGGGCGGCATGACGAGGCTGAGCGTGCCCATGGCCACCGTCGGCAAGCCCAATCCGACTACGCCTTTGACGAAGCCAGCGACGAGGAAGCTGGCACCGACGGCCAGCAGGTATGACGTCTCCATTTTTTCATCCCACAGTGATTTTGCGTGGATTCTGCGCGCGCTGGGCGGTTTCGCCAAGGTGGATTATTTTGAGTCAGCCTTAGTAAAATACGAAGGCTGATAAGATGGTGAAAAGGAGAGCCGCCATGCGCTTTGATCTGGTCGATTTGCAGCTGTTCGTCAACGTGGTGGAAGCGGGCAGCCTGACGGCGGGCGCCGCGCGCAGCCATCTGGCGCTGGCCTCGAGCAGTGCGCGCGTGCGCGGCATGGAAGAGATGCTGGGCATGCCCTTGCTGCTGCGCGGGCGGCGCGGCGTGGAGCCGACCCCCGTGGGCCAGACCTTGTTGCATCACGCGCGCCTGGTGCTGCTGCAAATGGAGAAAATGCGCGGCGAGCTCGGTGAATTTGCGCGGGGCTTGAAAGGGCAGTTGCGGCTGCTGTGCAATACGGCGGCGCTCAGCGAATTTTTGCCCGAAGCGCTGGGCGCTTTTCTCGACCGTCATCCGAACCTGACCATCGACCTGGAAGAGCGCCTCAGTTACGATATCGTCAAGGCCGTCTCGGAAGGGCTGGCCGACATGGGCATCGTGTCCGATTCGGTCGACATGCGCGGCTTGCAGACGTTTTTGTTTCGCCCCGACCGCCTGGTGGTCATCGCGGCGGCCGACGGCGTGCACCACCGCGCGCTGGGCCGGGATGGTGTCGTCGCGTTCTCCACGCTGCTGGATCACGATTTCATCGGCCTGGCCGACGACAGCGCGATGCAGCAGTACCTGGGCATGCATGCGGCGCGCCTGGGGCGCCCGTTGAGGGTGCGCGTGCGCCTGCGCAGTTTTGATGCCGTCTGCCGCATGGTGGCCAGCGGCGTGGGCATCAGTGTGGTGCCGTTGGCGGCGGCCAGCCGCTGCCAGCAGACGATGGCGCTGCGCTGCCTGGAATTATCCGATCCCTGGTCGGTACGCAATCTGACGATTTGCGTGCGCCAGTTCAGTGAATTACCCCTGTATGCGCGCCAGTTGATCGATCACCTGAAGGCGTGACAGGGCATGACAGGAGCAGCGATGCGTTTTTCAGAAGACAAGATGGCCAGCCTGCGGTGCAGCGACCAGGTCGAGCGGCCCATCCACATCTGGCAGCCGCCAGGGCCACAACAGCCACGTGCCGTGATCCTGGCGATCCACGGCGGCATGGCGCATGCGGGCGATTACGTCACACCGGCGCTGTACTTCCGCCAGCACGGCATCGCCACCGTCAGCTTCGACATGGTGGGCCACGATGGTCAGGGCAAGGTCGATATTCCGTCGTTCGAGGCTTTCCTCGACGACGAAGAGCTGTTCCTCGCCTGGGTCAAGCAGGCGTATCCAGGCGTGCCGGTTTTCGTCATGGGCCACTCCATGGGTGGCCTGATCGCCACGCATCTGGGCCTGCGGCGCTTTGCGGACGACCCGGCCATCAAGGGTTTTGTCATCTCATCGCCGTATTACGTGAATGCGATTCCCGTGCCGAAGGTGCTGCAAATGCTGTCCGGCTGGCTGGCGCAGCGCTTCCCCACGATGAAGGTACCGCTGGGAAATCTGACCATGCTGCTCACGCACGACCAGACTATCACTGCCCGCCATTTCCAGGATGAACGCGACGGCATCCGCGCCAGTGCTGCATCGGTACGCTTCGCCCATGCCTTGACGTCGGCGCAAAAGGAATTGGCGGGCGGCTTGGCGGGCTGGGCCTTCCCCTTGTTCGCCGTGGTGGCGGGCGACGACAAGCTGGCCGACAGCCGCGCCACGGAAAGCATGCTGCGCAGCGTGCCCGATGGCTTGCTCGACTATCACTACTATCCGGCCAATTATCACGAGAATTTCAATGAAGTGAACCGCGACGTGATCTTCGCCGCCATCCTGGCGTGGATGGAAAAACAACTGGCACCCGCGCCGCGTGAGGCGCAGGTATCGTTATAATCAGGTCAATGGATTTTACCGCCGCATGCCGGCCCGGTCCCCGCGGCGCAGGGGAATACTGAAGGAACGAACGATGCGCTTGCTGATTGCCCTGATATTCCCGTGGCTGACCTTTTTCACGATCGGCCGTCCGATCGCCGGCATCATTTGCCTGATCCTGCAAATCACCTTGATCGGCTGGCTGCCAGCGACGATCTGGGCCGTGTATGCACTGAGCCAGTTCAAGACGGACCAGAAGATTGCCGAGGCCATGCGCCGGCGTTGATGGTTTCCTAAGTCCTGCCTAAGCTGCGCTTCCTATCTTGATTCAACCGACACGAGGAGAGTGAGATGGCATCAAACAGACGCGGTACCCTGGGCTTGGCGGCGGCAATGCTGGCCGCCGGGCTGTTGCTGGGAAGTGCGGCGCAGGCGCAAACGGATAACGCGCTGCCGCCCGTGCAGAAGAGCGGGGCGGTGGAATACCTGAGCGGCGGCATCGGCCTCGACGAGTCGACGGCCATCAAGAGCGCCAGCCGGCATTGGCCCCTGAGCCTGGCGTTTTCCGTGCAGGCGGCAGGCAAGGCGGAATTTGCCTCCGACGTGAAGCTGCAGATAAGCGATGGCAAGGGCACGCAGGTGCTGGAAACGACGGCCAGCGGACCGTTCCTGCTGGCAAAACTGCCGCCGGGCAGCTACAGCTTGCGCGCCACCCTGGCCGGCAAGACGCTGGAACGCAAGGTGCAGGTCAAGGCGGGCAGCTCCGCGCGCGTGGAGCTGGTCTGGCCGGCGGGAACGAACCAGGGCCGGCCTTGATGCCGGGCGACGGCAAGGCACCCGAGCGGGGCGTGCCGGCGCGCGGTTTGTCTGCCCATATCCTGCCCACGTCGGCGACGATGGTCGGCGTATGCATGACGGTACTGTCGATCGGCCACCTGGCGCCGCGCGGCGAGGTGCGGGTGGCCATCGACAAGCTGCTGGCCGTCGATGCCATCGTCTTTCTCGTCAGCGCCGTGCTTTCGTTCATGTCGCTGCGCCCTGGCCAGCCGCGCTTGCGCTACGAATGGTGGGGCGAACTGCTGTTCATTTGCGGCCTGGCCCTGCTGGCGCTGGGGGCCGTGGTGCTGGCCTTCGTCATTAATTAACCTTGATCAGCTGACCTTGAGTACGCGCCCTTCGGTGGCGCTTTGCAGCGCCAGTTCGATCAGGCGTATCGTCGCCGCCGCGTCTTCCGCCGCCACGGGCGCCGGTGCGCCGTGGCGGATGGCGTCGGCCATGCCCTGGTAAAAGTCCTGGTAGCGACCCGCTTGCATCTCGAGGTGTTCGAAATGGCCGTCCGGCTGCGTGCCCAGGTGCAGGGCGCCGCGCACGGGATCCACGCCCCAGCCGGGTTGGCCCGGCCTGCCGCCTGCCTTCAGGGCGTCTTCCTGCGGGTCGAGGCCAAACTTCACGAAACTGCCTTTGTCGCCATGCACGGCGAAGCGCGCTGTCGGCGCCTTCACCAGGCAACCCGCTTGCAGCACCACGCGCAGCCGGTCGTAGTACAGCACAAGGTGCATATAATCTACAGCCTGTGCGCCGTCGCGCTGCAGGACGATATCGGCATACAGCTTTTCCGGCTGGCCGAACAGCTGCATGGCCTGGTCCAGCATGTGCGGACCCAGGTCGTACAGCAAACCGCCGCCCGGTGCGCCAGACTCGCGCCAGCGCTGGCGGATCTCGGGACGGAAACGGTCGAAATGCGATTCGACGCTGGTGATGCGCCCCAGGGTACCCTGCGCCAGCAGCGTTTTGAGGGTCAGGAAGTCGCCATCCCAGCGCCGGTTGTGATACACGCTGAGCACCAGCTTGCGCTCTTTGGCCAGCGCGATCAGGCTCTGTGCTTCAACGCTGGAAATGGTAAAGGGCTTGTCGACCACCACGTGCTTGCCCGCCTGCAGGGCCGCTTGCGCCAGGCCGAAATGCGCTTCATTGGGCGCGGCGATGACGACCAGTTCGATGGACGGATCGGCAAACAGCTGCGCGGGCTCGGCATACACGGTCGCGTGCGGCCAATCTTTGTGCACGAGCTCCGGCTTGCTGGAAGCGACGGCCGTCAGTTCCAGGGCCTCGATGGCGGACAGGACGGGAGCATGGAAGGTGGAGCCGGCGAAGCCGTAGCCGACCAGGCCGGTTTTGATCTTGTTCATGGCGTGTTCACAGGTGCGTGGAAGAATCCATGATCATACCCGGAAGCGGGCGGCGGCAGCGCTGCTGCGATGTTACAACGCCGCCGCCGCTGCTTTAGTTCAGGCTCCAGACGTATTGCACCTTGACGCTGGCGCTGACCGGCTTGCCGCCAGCGAGGGCCGGCTTGAATGTGCACTTGGCGATGCCGCTGCGCGCCGCCTCGTCGAGGGCCGGATGGCCGCTGCTTTTGACCACGCTCGAACCCGTTACCTTGCCGGTGGCATTCACGTCGAAGGACATGTTGACTGTGCCCTCTTCCTTTGCCTGCAGCGATGCGGCTGGCCAGACCGGCTTGCCGCAGACGCCAAAGTCGATGACGGGGCGGCGTTCCAGTACGGGCGCGCTGTCGGCGGCCACGGCCTGGCCGTAGATGCCGAGGCAGGCGCCGGCCAGGGCCAGCAGCGGTATGGCCGCTTTCCAGTTCAGGGTTTGTGGTGCGGGGCGCAGCAATCGTGTGATACGTGACATAAGATCTCCTCCGTTGGCCGCCTGGGCCAGGTGGTGGGTTGAGAACTGGAGACGCTCCAGTTCCGAGAGTGCAAGAGCCAGACGCCGCGGTTCGCCCAGTTGTCTTGCTGCGAAATCATCTGCAATGTGTTCGCGTTCGAGGCGCACGCCGCGTGAAATCCACCAGACGGCCGGGTGGAAGAACAGCAGCGCCTCGATGGCGTTTTGCAGCAGGTTGATCAGATAGTCGTGGCGCCGGATATGCGCCAGTTCGTGTACCAGTAGCGCGTCGAGCAGGTGCGGCGGCATGCCGGTGACTAGCGAGGCGGGCACCAGCACCATGGGTCGCCAGATGCCGGCCGTGAGCGGGCTGGCGATGCCGTCGAGCACGCGCAGCCGCACGGGCCGCGTCACGCCGGCATCCTGGGCCATGCGCGACAGCCTTGTCTGCAGTTGTCCAGGCGTGGCGCCGGTGTTCCTGGCGCTGCGCTCTATCCACAGCATGCCCAGCGCCATGCGCACGGCCAGCACGGCGGCGCACAGCGCCCACACGCCGACGATGGCGCGCAGCAGCAAGTCCAGGTCGGGCAGGCTGTCTGGCGCCAGCAGGGCGGTCGGCAGCAAGGCGCTGGAGTACCGGGCACCCGTGGCATCGCCGCCGGCCAGGCGCAGACACAAGCCCGCCGCCGGCCATGCCAGGCAGGCCAGCAGGGCGCCGCAACCGACGGCGTAGCGCGCCTCCGGACGCGCATTGCGCAGGGCCGCCCACGCCAGCGCCGTGGCGCAGCCGATCAGCAGGCCTTGCCACAGGAAGTGCAGCAGGGTCCAGCCTAGCGCCGGCACGAAGCCGCTCATGACTGATCGTCCTTGAGCATTTTTTCGATTTCTTCGCGTTCGGCGCGCGACACGCCCGTGCGCAGCGCCGCCAGCACCAGCGCCTTGGCCGAACCGGCAAAGGCTTTCTGCATCAATTCCTTGAGCAAATTCGTCTGCAGGCTGTCCTGCGCCTGGGCCGGCGCATACACGTGCGAGCGTTGGCTTTCGTCGCGGATCAGCAAGCCCTTGGTGTGCATGATCTGCATCAGGCGCAACACGGTGCCATACGTGATGGCCGGCTTGGCCAGCGCCATCGCCTCGTGCACCTGCTTGGCCGTGGCGGCGCCCAGCGGCCACAGTGCCTGCAGCAGATCGAGTTCGGCTGCCGTCGGTTTCGGGATGTCGTGCGTCTTGGCCATGCGGTTTTCCTCTTGCCTGAAATTCAATATGGCTAGATTAAACCTTGTAGACAAAAATGTATACTTTAATTTTCAGTGGCGTATAAACGCCTTTCAGACGTGACATAAAACGTAGACAAGCTTGTTTATAAGGAGATCCGACAGGCAAAAAAAAAGACGCCGCAGCGTCTTTTTTTGGGATGGGGGAGAGTTACCCCGCCAGCTTGGCCTTCAGCAGTTCCGTCAGCTGGGCCGGGTTGGCCTTGCCCTTGGACGCTTTCATGGCCTGGCCGATCAGCGCGTTAATTGCCGCTTCTTTGCCGGCGCGGTACTGCTCTACCGACTTGGCGTTCGCCGCCAGTACTTCATCGACGATGGCTTCCAGGGCGCCCGAGTCCGAGATCTGCTTCAGGCCTTTGGCGTCGATGATGGTGTCGACCAGATTTTCGTCGTCTGACTTCGCTTCCCACATGCCGGCGAAGACTTCCTTGGCCGCCTTGTTCGAGATCGTGCCGTCGGCGATGCGCTTGAGCATGGCGGCCAGCTGCGCGGCGGAGACGGGGGCGTCGTCCAGGTCCACGCCTTCGCGGTTCAGGGTCGACGATACGTCGCCCATCAGCCAGTTGGCGGCGGCCTTGGCGTTTTCCTTGCCGGCCTTGTCGACCACGGCGACAAAATAGGTGGCCATGGCTTTCGATTGCGTCAGCACCAGCGCGTCGTATTCCGGCAGCGCGTACTCGCTGATGAACCGGGCGCGCATGGCGGCCGGTAGTTCCGGCATCGAGGCCTTGACCGTGTCGATCCACGCTTGCGAGATGACCAGCGGCGGCAGGTCCGGGTCCGGGAAGTAGCGGTAATCCTGTGCGTCTTCCTTGCTGCGCATTTCGCGCGTTTCCTTGCGGTCCGGATCGTACAGGCGCGTCGCTTGCACGACCTTGCCGCCGTCTTCGATCAGTTCGATCTGGCGGCGCACTTCGACGTGCACGGCTTCTTCGATGAAGCGGAAGGAATTCAGGTTCTTGATTTCGCAGCGGGTGCCGAATTCTTTCTGGCCGACGGGGCGCACGGAGACGTTGACGTCGCAGCGGAACGAGCCTTCCTGCATGTTGCCGTCGCAAACGCCCAGCCACATGACCAGCGAGTGCAGGGCCTTGGCGTAGGCCACGGCTTCGGCGGCGCTGCGGATTTCCGGTTCCGAGACGATTTCCAGCAGCGGCGTGCCGGCGCGGTTCAAGTCGATGCCGCTCATGCCAGCATAGTCTTCATGCAGCGATTTGCCCGCGTCTTCTTCCAGGTGGGCGCGCGTCAGGTTCACCGTCTTGGTGACGAATTCGCCATCCTTTTCATAGCCGAAGGTCAGGGCGCCGCCGATGACGACGGGGTCTTCGAACTGGCTGATCTGGTAACCCTTCGGTGAATCCGGATAAAAATAGTTTTTGCGCGCGAAGACCGAGTGCGGCGCGACGGTGGCGCCGACGGCCAGGCCGAAGCGGATGGCGCGGTCGACAGCCTGCTTGTTCATGACTGGCAGCACGCCTGGCAGTGCCAGGTCGACGGGGCTCGCTTGCGTATTGGCTTCGGCGCCGTACTTGATCGGCGAACCGCTGAAAATTTTGGATTCGGTCGTGAGCTGCACGTGGTTCTCAAGACCGATGACGACTTCCCATTGCATAGTGTTCTCGCTTATTTTTTGGTGGCGCCGCCCGGGCGGCGCAAATTTTTTCTTAAATGCCGGCAGGGCTGCGCGTATGCCAGTCCGTCACTTGCTGGAACTGGTGGGCGATATTGAGCAGCTTGGCTTCGCCAAAATAATTGCCGATGATTTGCAGGCCGACGGGGCGCTTGGCGTTCTTCTCGCCCTCGCCGAAACCACACGGTATCGACATGCCGGGCAGGCCGGCCAGGCTGGTCGACAGGGTGTAGATGTCGGCCAGGTAGTTCGCCACCGGGTCGTCCGTCTTGTCGCCCAGGTCCCAGGCGACAGTCGGCGCAACGGGGCCCATGATGACGTCGCAGACGGCGTTCGGGCCATTTAATACGGCATCGAAATCCTGTGCGATCAGGCGGCGGATCTTTTGCGCCTTCAGGTAGTAGGCGTCGTAGTAGCCGTGGCACAGCACGTAGGTGCCAACCATGATGCGGCGCTGCACCTCCGGGCCGAAGCCCTGGGCGCGCGACTTTTTGTACATGTCCTGCAAGTCCTTGTACTCGGTAGCGCGGTGGCCGTAGCGCACGCCGTCGTAGCGCGACAGGTTCGACGACGCTTCGGCCGGCGCGATCATGTAGTAGGCGGGAATCGACAGGGCGGTGTTCGGCAGCGAGATGTCGACCAGGGTGGCGCCCAGTTTTTCATATTGCGCCAGTGCGCCGCGCACCGCTGCTTCCACGTCCTTGGCCAGGCCCTCGCCGAAGTACTCGCGCGGCACGCCGATGCGCAAGCCTGTCAATGGCTGGCCCAGTTCACGCGAAAAATCTTCGGCCACGCCGCCCTGTTCCGGCGACAGGCTGGTCGAGTCGCGTTCGTCGAAGCCGGCCATGGCGGTGAGCAGCAGGGCGCAGTCTTCGGCCGAGCGGGCCATCGGGCCGCCCTGGTCCAGCGACGAGGCGAAGGCGATCATGCCGAAGCGCGAGACGCGGCCGTACGTCGGCTTGATGCCGGTGATGCCGCAAAACGCGGCCGGCTGGCGGATCGAGCCGCCCGTGTCGGTGCCGGTGGCGGCAGGCGTCAGCCCAGCCGCCACGGCGGCGGCCGAGCCGCCGGACGAGCCGCCCGGCACTGCCGTCTTGTCCCACGGATTCTGCACGGCGCCGAAGGCCGAGTTTTCATTGCCGGAACCCATGGCGAATTCATCGCAATTGACCTTGCCAAGGGTGACCATGCCGGCGGCCTGGAATTTCTCCACCACAGTGGCGTCAAACGGGCTGGCGTAGTCGGCCAGCATTTTCGAGCCGGCCGTCGTGCGCCAGCCCTTCGTGACGAACAGGTCCTTGTGGGCGATCGGCACGCCCGTCAAGGGCGTGGCCGTGCCGGCGGCAATGCGCGCATCCGCTTCGGCAGCTTGCGCCAGGGTCAGGGCACGGTCGACGTGCAGGAAGGCGTTCGAGCTGTCCGCTTCGATGCGGTCGAGGAAATGCGTCGCCAGTGCAACGGCGGAAATTTCCTTGTTCTGCAAAAGCGTGGACAGCTGTTTGATGGATTTTGTATGCATGGCGTTTCTATTTTGATATTCGGCAAGAAGGCGGGAGCGGCGCAACGGCGTGTTTATTCGATAACCTTGGGCACGAGATAGAGTCCATCCTGGACTTTCGGCGCCACGGCCTGGTAGGCATCGCGGCGGTTCTGTTCCGTGGCGATATCGTCGCGCAGGCGCAGGGCGATATTGTCCATGTGGGCAGCCAGCGGGTGGCTCAGGGGTGCCACGCCATCGGTATTGACGGCTTGCATTTGTTCCGCGAGTGCAAAAATCTTGTTCAATTGGGCCAAAGACGTGACGGCCTGGTCGTCGGCCATTTCAAGTTGGGCCAGGTGGGCGATGCGTTTTACGTCGGAGAGTGTCAGGGACATGGCGAATGGCGCGGAGTGCCGCGCATTAGTATTAAGTTGGCGTTTTGATAAAACGCGGGTATTTACTGCTATTTTGTTCACAAAAATCGAGGAATGCCGCGTAACTCGCGGCTGCAAGAGTCGCACTTTTCCATGGTTTTTGAGCAAATCGCATTCAAATTATAAGGTAGAATGGCGGGTTAATGCGTTGCCGGCGCTGATGGACCGCTGCCGCAGCATAGAAAAGATTGCGCAAGCGCCAAGCGAAACCCGGAAAAATCGCCTTTTGGATTTTCAGGGGGCCTGAAAGCGCCCGCTTTGAAACTCCCTATAAACAGCTTTTGCGCAGCTCGATGCGCTACAGGACACTCATGTTTGGTTTTTTACGCAGGTATATCTCCACCGATCTGGCCATTGACTTGGGCACGGCCAACACCCTTATTTATGTACGCGGCCTCGGTATCGTCCTGGACGAGCCATCCGTCGTCGCCATCCGCCAGGAAGGCGGTCCGAATGGCAAGAAGACCATTCAGGCAGTCGGCAAGGAAGCCAAGCAGATGCTGGGCAAGGTGCCGGGCAATATCGAAGCGATTCGCCCGATGAAAGATGGCGTGATCGCCGACTTCACCGTCACCGAACAGATGCTCAAGCAATTCATCCGCATGGTGCACGACTCGAAATTCTTCCGCCCATCGCCGCGCATCATCATTTGCGTGCCGTGCGGTTCGACCCAGGTCGAACGCCGCGCCATCCGTGAATCTGCGCTGGGCGCCGGCGCCTCGCAGGTGTACCTGATTGAAGAACCGATGGCAGCGGCCATCGGTGCGGGCCTGCCCGTGTCCGAAGCGACAGGCTCGATGGTGGTCGACATCGGTGGCGGCACCACCGAAGTGGGCATCATCTCGCTGGGCGGCATGGTCTACAAGGGTTCCGTGCGCGTGGGCGGCGACAAGTTCGATGAAGCCATCGTCAACTACATCCGCCGCAACTACGGCATGCTGATCGGCGAACAGACGGCTGAAGCCATCAAGAAGGCCATCGGTTCGGCCTTCCCTGGTTCGGAAGTGAAGGAAATGGAAGTCAAGGGCCGCAACCTGTCCGAAGGCATCCCGCGCTCGTTCACCATCTCCAGCAACGAGATCCTCGAAGCGCTGACCGACCCGCTGAACAACATCGTCTCGGCCGTGAAGAACGCGCTGGAACAGACGCCGCCGGAACTGGGCGCCGACATCGCCGAAAAAGGCATGATGCTGACGGGCGGCGGCGCACTGCTGCGCGACCTGGACCGCCTGCTGATGGAGGAAACCGGCCTGCCGGTGCTGGTGGCCGAGGACCCGCTCACCTGCGTGGTGCGCGGTTCCGGGATGGCTCTGGAACGTATGGACAAGCTCGGCTCGATCTTCTCCTACGAATAATCTGACAGAAGGGCCGGAAACCATTCCGGCCTTTTTTTGGTTTTGGCGCCGGCGTCTGACCGGGGCCTGCACGTTGGCGCACTGCGCCTGGCCTGATTATTGGAAGTCATGGAATACAGTCCTCCGCCACTTTTCAAACAAGGCGCCTCCGCCCGCGTCAAGATGATGGTGTTCGCCGGCATTTCAATCGCCCTGCTGCTGGTCGATTCGCGCATGCACGCGCTGACTGCCGTGCGCCAGGCCGTCGGCACCGTGCTGTATCCGGTGCAGATGGCAGCTCTGGTGCCGCGCGATGTGGCGCTTGGCGTCGGCAATTACTTTTCTTCGCTGTCCGCTCTGGAAAAACAGGTGCGCGACCTGAAACACGAGCAAATCGCCTCGGCGCAGATACTGCAGCAGGCGCAGCTCAACATCGTTGAAAACAACCACTTGCGCAAATTGATGGAAGCGCGCGAGCGCGTTCCCGTCAAGACCATGATGGCCGAAGTCCTGTATGACACGCGCGATTCGGCCACGCGCAAGATCGTGCTCGATCGCGGTATCCAGCATGGCGTGGAACTGGGCCGTCCCGTGATCGACAACCTCGGCGTGGTGGGACAAGTCACGCGCGTGTTCCCGTTCACCTCCGAAGTGACCCTGCTGACGGATGAAGAGCAAGCCATTCCCGTGCAGCTGCTGCGCAACGGCGTGCGCAGCGTGGCCATCGGCCGCGGCAAGTCCGGCACCATGGAGCTGCGCTTCACGGCCCCCAGCGCCGACATCCAGATCGGCGACATCGTCATTACCTCGGGCCTCGACGGCCTGTACCCGGCCGGCCTGGCCGTGGCACGCGTGACCCTGGTCGAGCGCAATGCGCATGGCCCGTTTGGCCGTGTCGTGTGCCAGCCGCTGGCCGGCATCGAACGCAACACACAGCTGCTCATCTTGATGACGTCGCCCGAGATTCCACCGCGCCCGCCCGCTGAAGATGTCAAGACGGGCCGCAAGATCGCCGGCAAGATGGCACCGATCAAGGACCCTGCCAAGGAGCCTGCGGCTGCCGCTGCGACACCGCCGGCCGTCAATGCGGCCGCAGTGCCGGCCGCGAAACCGCCTGCCGGCCCCGCGCCGAAACCGGCGGCGCCTGCCGCAACGCCTGTACCAACACCTGCTGCCGTGCCACCGAAGGAAGCGACACGATGAACCGCCCGCATTACATCCTGCTGCCGGTCAGCCCCCTGTTCATCGGTTTTTCCCTGCTGTGCGCTTTTTTGCTGAACCTGCTGCCGTGGGGACAGTTCGTCGGCGTGCCCGATTTCGTCGCCCTGGTGCTGGTCTTCTGGGGCATCCACCAGCCGCGCAAGGTCGGCATCGGCGTGGCGTTCTTCATGGGCCTGATGATGGACGTGCACGATTCGACCCTGTTGGGCGAGAATGCGCTGGCCTACACCTTGCTCTCGTATTTCGCCATCATGATGCACCGCCGCGTGCTGTGGTTTCCCATCCTGACGCAGGCGCTGCACGTGCTGCCGCTGCTGCTGCTGACGCAGGCGCTGCAATTGCTGACGCGGCTGATCGTCTCGGGCCGCTTCCCCGGCTGGCTCAATTTCATCGAGAGCTTCGTCGCCGTGGCCCTGTGGCCCCTCGTCACGTGGATCCTGCTGGCGCCGCAGCGCCGCGCCGTGGACCGTGACCACAACCGGCCGATTTGACGGGCGCCTGCCATGACTGAACTGAAGAACACCGAGCGCGAACTGCATTTTTTCCGCATGCGCCTGACCATCCTGGGCGCGCTCGTCTTCGTCTGCTTTTCGCTGCTGCTGGCGCGTTTCATCTGGCTGCAGGTGATCAAGCACGAGGACTATGCGACCAAGGCCGAAGACAACCGCATCGCCGTGGTGCCCATCGTGCCAACGCGCGGCCTGATCCTCGACCGCAACGGCGTGGTATTGGCGCGCAATTACTCGGCCTACACGCTGGAAATCACGCCATCGAAATTGAGCGCCAGCCTTGATTCCGTGATCGACGAGCTGTCGACCCTGGTGCAGATCGACATCAAGGACCGCCGCCGCTTCAAGAAGCTGCTGGAAGAATCGAAGAACTTCGTCAGCGTGCCGCTGCGCACGCGCCTGACGGACGAGGAAGTGGCGCGCTTCACGGCGCAGCGCTTCCGCTTCCCTGGCGTCGAGGTGCAGGCGCGCCTGTTCCGCCAGTATCCGATGGGCGAAATCGCCTCGCACGTGGTGGGCTTCATCGGCCGCATCAACCGCAACGAAGCCAAGGCGTTGGAAGAGGGCGAGGACGCGGCCAACTACAACGGCACCGACCATATCGGCAAGGAAGGCCTGGAAAAAAGCTACGAGAAGCAGCTGCATGGCACCACCGGCTACGAAGAGGTGGAAGTGTCGGCCGGCGGGCGCGCCATGCGCACCCTGTCGCGCACGGCGGCCACCCCTGGCAATAACCTGATCCTGTCGATCGACATCGAATTGCAAAAAGTGGTCGAGGAAGCGTTCGGCGAATGGCGCGGCGCGGCCGTGGCCATCGACCCGGCCACGGGCGACATCCTCGCCTACGTCTCCAAGCCAGGCTACGACCCCAACCTGTTCGTCGACGGCATCGACCAGCAAAGCTGGAACGAACTCAATACTTCGCTGGACCGGCCTATGGTCAACCGTCCCTTGTCCGGCACCTACGCGCCCGGCTCGACCTTCAAGCCCTTCATGGCGTTGGCCGCGCTCGAATTGGGCAAGCGCACGCCAAGCCAGTCAATTTCCGACCCCGGCTTCTTCATCCTCGGCGGCCACACCTTCCGCGACGACAAGGTGGGCGGCCATGGCACGGTGGACATGCACAAGTCCATCGTCGTCTCGTGCAACACCTATTATTACCAGCTGGGGCGCGACATGGGCATCGACGCCATCCACGACTTCATGAAGCCGTTCGGTTTCGGCCAGCTGACGGGCATCGACCTGAATAATGAAAAGACGGGCGTGCTGCCGTCGACGGAATGGAAGCGCAACCGCTTCAAGACGCCGCAGCAGAAAAAATGGGTGGGCGGCGACACGATTTCGGTGAGTAACGGCTCTGGCTACAATTCGTATACGCCGCTGCAGATCGCCCACGCGACAGCCAACCTGGCCAATAACGGCGTGGTGATGAAACCGCATCTGGTGAAGATCATCGAAGACGCCGCCACGCGCGCGCGTACTCTGACGGTGCCCAAGGAAAGCTACCGCATCGCGCTCAAGCAGGAAAACATCGACATCATCAAGCGCGCCATGGTGGGCGTGACCAGCGAGCAAGGCGGCACGGCCGCGCGCATCTTCACCGGTGTGCAGTACACGGTGGGCGGCAAGACGGGTACGGCGCAGGTGGTGGGCATCAAGAAAAACGAGAAGTACAATGCCAAGCTGCTGGCCGAACGCCTGCGCGACAACGCTTTGTTTACGGCCTTCGCGCCGGCCGACAAGCCGCGCATCGCGATTGCCATCGTGGTGGAAAACGCGGGCTTCGGCGCCGGCGTGGCCGCGCCGATCGCGCGCAAGGCGCTCGACTACTATCTGCTGGGCAAGCGCCCGAGCGACAAGGAAAAGGACACCACCAAGGTGCCCAAGGAAGATGTCGACGAAGTGCGCACCCTGGAAGAAATCACGGACGAGCAAGCAGCCCCGACGGCACCTGCCAGACAATAAGGAAGCACATGCCCATTAACGAGAGGCGCTCGCTGTGGCGGCGCGCCAAACCCTATCTGGCGGTGTTCGATCCGCCGCTGATGATCATCATCCTGATGCTGCTCAGCACCAGTCTGCTGACCTTGTATTCGGCCAGCATCGGTATCCCCGGCAAGATCGAGGACCATTTGCGCAACATATTGCTGTGCTTTTTCGTCATGTGGGTCGCGGCCAACGTCACGCCGCAGATGATGATGCGCATCGCGGTGCCCGCCTATACGGTGTCGGTGATCTTGCTGGTGGCCGTGGCGCTGTTCGGCACCATCAAGCTCGGTGCGCGGCGCTGGCTGCATATCGGCGTGATCGACATCCAGCCGTCGGAATTCCTGAAGATCGCCACGCCGCTGATGCTGGCCTGGTTCTTCCAGCACAATGCGGGGGCTCTGCGCTGGAAATCATTTGTGATGGCGGCCGTGCTGTTGCTGGCGCCCGTCTATTTGATCGCGCGCCAGCCCGACCTGGGCACGGCGCTGCTGGTGGTGGCGGCCGGCTTTACCGTCATCTTCCTGGCTGGCCTGTCGTGGAAGGTGTTGGCCGGCTTGCTGATCACCTTTGTTTCCTGCCTGCCGATCGCCTGGTCTCACCTGCATGATTACCAGCGCGACCGTGTGATGATGCTGATCGACCCGACCAAGGACCCGCTGGGCAAGGGTTTCCATATCATCCAGTCCATCATCGCCATCGGTTCCGGCGGCATGACGGGCAAGGGCTGGACGCACGGCACGCAAGCCCACCTGGAGTTTGTTCCGGAACGCACGACCGATTTTATTTTTGCCGTATATTCCGAGGAATTCGGCCTGGTCGGTAACTTGATCCTGATGCTGATGTATTTGCTGCTGGTGGGACGGGGGCTGATGATCGCCGCCAACGCCCCCAGTTTTTTCACTCGCCTGCTGGCAGGAGCGATCACTATGATTTTCTTTACTTACGCCTTCGTCAACATGGGCATGGTCAGCGGCATCGTGCCGGTGGTCGGCGTCCCCTTGCCATTCCTCAGCTATGGCGGCACCGCGCTGCTGACCCTGGGCGTGGCCACCGGTATCCTGATGAGCATTCAGCGCCACCGCAAGCTGGTGCAGACCTGATGCGCGCGCCATTCGATACCTTCGCCATGCGCGGGCTGAGCCTGACGGTCTTGCTGACCCTGGCCGCGTGCGGCACCACGCCGCAAAAGCCGCCGGCCAACGTGCCGATGCCGCCGGGCGGCAAGGTCAAGTCCCCTGTGCGCCAGGATCCCACCTTGCCTGCGCTGCCGGCGGCCGGTTCCGGGCGTGGCGGCTACTACAAGGATGATGGCCCGGGCGACAATCCGCCGGCCAACCTGCGCGACGTGCCCGATGCGGAAGTGCGCAACGAGCCGTATTCCACGCGCTCGAACCGTCCTTATGTTGTCTTCGGCAAGACCTACACGCCGATCACCAACAACGAGCCTTTTACCCAGAAAGGCACGGGTACCTGGTATGGCAAGAAATTCCATGGCCAGCGCACCTCGTCCGGTGAAATCTACGATATGTACAAGATGACGGCGGCCCATCCCACCTTGCCGATTCCATCGTATGCGCGCGTGACGAGCATCGACAGCGGCGAGCAGGTGATCGTGCGCATCAACGACCGCGGTCCGTTCCATGCCACGCGCGTCATCGACGTGTCTTACACGGCGGCGCTGAAACTGGGCTTTCTCGGGAAGGGCAGCCACCAGGTGGTCGTCGAACGCTTGCTGCCGGCCGATATCGACGCCATCCTGGCTGCCAGAGCGGCGCCCAAGCCGGTGCCGTCCGTGGTGGCTATCTCCATCGATACGCCGGTGGAAACGGGCGCCGTGGTGCAGCCGGAAGTGTCGACGCAGATGCTGCCCGTCGATGCGACGGTGGCCATGCCGGCGCCGGCGGCGCTGGCCAGCGGCTTCTATTTGCAGCTGGGTGCTTATTCGCGCGCCGACAATGCGGAATCAGGACGTTCGCGCCTGGCGCCATACGCGGCAGCCCTGGGGACCCTGGGCGTGGTGCAGGCCGGTAACCTGTTCCGCCTGTACGGCGGACCGTTCTCCAGCCGCGCCGAGGCGGCCCGCGCGGCGGCGAATTTGCCGGAATCGACAGGCATCAAGCCCATCGTGATCCAAAGGTAGTTATTTACAATTGCGCAGGTCTTGTTCCGGGAACTGCGCCTTGATCTTCTCCAGACGCGCGCGCGTGGCGGCGTCGAGGTCGCGGAACTGGTAAGCCATCTGCTTGCTGGCGCTGTAGCGCGGTGCGACGCGGGCGCTGTGCACGCCCTGTTTGTTGAGCGATGCCAGCTGGCTTTGTGCGCTGGTTTCCGACTTGAACACGCCCAGTGAAATGCCCCAGCGCAGCGGGCTGCTTTCATTCATGATGAAGTAATTTGTCACGCCCAGCTGCTTCAATTCGCCGGCCTTGCGGTCGGCGCCTTCCTTGCTGCCCTGCGGCGGGATGTACACCATGTAGCTGGAAATCTCCTGGCCTGCCACGTTGCGGCGCGACTGGCGGTCGCCCAGGTCCAGCGACGCCACTTGCGCTTCGAAGCGGCGCCCGTCAGCCAGCAGGAAATTGCCCACTTCCGTGCACGCATACGATGTCGGCGGCGCCGGTGCTGCCGTCGCCGGCGTCACTACCTCTTCGGCGGCAGGCGGCGCGGCGGGCATCATGGCCTGCTCCTGCGTCAGCAAGGTGAGCTTGGTCGCTTGCAGCTGGTTTTTCAGGCGCGCCGGTTCGCGCGTCTCCGTGCGAAAACTGCCCAGATAACCCTGGCCGATGGCCAGCACCAGCAGGTTGACGCCGGCCAGCAGCCAGAAGACGAATTTCAGCATGGGTGGTTTCCTTGTGTTCCTGAGGCCTCGGCGCGCGCGGCCGCCTGCAGGCCGAGCATGACGATATTGTCGACCAGGTGCAGCGGCACCGCCAGCGCCAGGGCCGGTGCGATGCGCGCTGCGGCGCCGCCCGACAGCAGGCAGGCGCCGGCGCCGTGCATGCGCACGGCCCGTTCGATGGCGCCCGCCTGGGCCGCCAGGCAGCCGGAGAGGATGGCGTCATCCGTGTTGTCGGCAAAGCCGGCCGGCAGCATGGCGTCGCTGGCGATTTGCGGCAGCTGCGCCGTGTTGCGCGCCAACGAGCTGGCCATCAGTCCCAGTCCCGGCAAGATCATCCCACCGAGGAAAACGCCATCGGCCGTGATGGCGTCGATGGTGGTGGCGGTGCCGCAATTGGCGACGATGACGGCCTGGCCAGGCGCCAGCGCGTGCGCGCCGATGGCAGCGGCAAAACGGTCGCAGCCCAGCTGCGACGGCACGCGATAGCCGTTCGTCAGTCCCGCCAGCTGCGGCAGCGAGACAAAGTCGCGGGCAACGACCGGCAGCATGGCGCGCAGGCGCGTGCCGATGACGGCGCCTGCCACGTTCGACAGCAGTGCTTCGCCGATGGCGAGTGTCGCCCACTGTGCGGCCAGGGTGTCGATCTGCGCATGCGTGACGGCGCCGCTGGCCAGCCAGCCGCCGGCGGGGCTGTCGGCGGCCACGAGTGCCCATTTGATGCGCGTATTGCCCGCGTCGATCAGCAGCAGCATGCGCTTACTCCCCCGTCAGGCGCAGGGACACGTCGCCGGACATGATGTGCTGCAAGCCGTCCTCGCCGCGCAGCAGCAGCCGGCCCAGTTCATCCACGCCGGCCGCCACGCCTTGCTGCAGCAGTTGGCCATTGTCGAGGATTTTCACGTGCTGGCCTTGCCAGGCATGCAGCAGGTTCCAGCGTTCCGTGAAGGGTGCAAAGCCCGTGTCGTCGAATTCGGCCAGCACGCCGGCCAGGCGGCTGAGCAGGGCCGCCACCAGGGTGTTGCGCTCCATCTGCGCCAGCCAGGGCACGGCCGAGACGCTGCGGCCGATCTGCCGTTCCAGTGCATCGGGCATCAGCAGGTTGATGCCGCAGCCGATGACGGCCCACACGCCACCATCTGGCGTCTGCTGCGTCTCGACGAGGATGCCGGCCAGTTTATGCCCGTCCTTGAGCAGGTCGTTCGGCCACTTCAATTGCACCGGCACGCCCAGCGCCGTCATGCTTTCGGCCAGCGCCACGCCGACGGCCAGCGGCAGGCCGACCAGCCGGTGCAGCGGTCCCTTGAAGCGCCAGGCCAGCGAGAACATCAGGCTGGCGTCCGGTTGCGACACCCACGGTCGCCCGGCGCGCCCCCGTCCGGCCGTCTGCTGGCCGGCGATGCGCAGGGTAGGGCCGGCCAGGGTGGCGCAGCGCGCCAGCAGGTCGGCGTTGGTCGATCCCGTTTCGTCGACCACTTCAATGGCCACGTGGGAGGCGCCTGTGGCGCAATGGGCGGCGATGGCCGCGCTGTTCAGGTCTGAGTGCTTCGTCATGGTGGTCAGTTCAGTTGCGCGCCTTGTGCGGCGCATTCGCGAAGGCCCGGTCGTAGATGGCATTGGGCAGCGCGCGCAGCAGCTTGGCGACGACGCCCATCTGCCACGGGATCACGCGGTAGCTGTCGCCGTCGGCGATGGCGCGCGCGGCGCGCACGGCGAATTTTTCGGCCGGCATCAGGAAGGGCATGCGGTAGGCGTTATGGCGCGTCATCGGCGTGTCGATGTAGCCGGGCGTGATGGTGACGACCTTGATGCCCGCCGGTTTCAATTCCAGGCGCAGCGATTCGCAGTAGCTGATGACGGCCGCCTTCGAGGCGCTGTAGGCTTCGGCGCCGGGCAGGCCGCGGATGCCGGCCACGCTGCCGATACCCACCAGGCGTCCGCTGCCCTGGCTTTTCATGGTGGCGATGAAGGGGGCGAAGGTGGCGACGGTGGCCGTGACGTTGATGGCCATCAAACGGGCGAAGGCGTCGAGGTCTTCCGCATGTTCGCTCAAGGTACCGTACGACACGCCGGCGCTGGCGATGACGACGTCGATACCGCCGGCATGGGCGATGAAGTCGCCGGCTGCGCCTTTCAGGGCGGCGTGGTCGCACACATCGACGGCGTAGGCGCGGTGGCGTTCAGGGTGGGGCAGGGAGGCGATCAGTTGCTGCAGGGTGTCGCTGCGGCGGGCCAGCAAGCCCAGATGGGCGCCCTGGCGCGCGTACTGCAGCGCCAGGGCGGCGCCCAGTCCGCTCGACGCGCCCGTGATGAAAACGCGATGCATCAGGCGATGCCCGGGCGCGCCAGGGAAGTGGCCATGCTTATTTCTTTTCCGCTTTGGCTTTCGCGACCAGCACGTCCATCACGCTGAGCGCCTGGGCGTTCAGCTGCTCTTCGTTCTTGGCCGACTTGCTGCCCTGGTCGGCCTGCGAAGGGGAGGTGATGTAGCGGCCATCGATGGCGATCATGGGCCAGAACGTCACGTTATAACCCTGCATCATGGCGTCCGCGCGGCGCACGCGGGCCGAGACGCCCATCGAACGGTAAGTGTCGATGAACTTCTGGCGGTCCACGCCCTGCTTGGCGACGAAGTCGAAGACGGCGTCGTCGGTGTTCAGGCGGTTGCGCTCCACGTGCATGGCGTGGAAGACGCCGGTGTGCAGCTTGTCGACCAGGCCCATGGCTTGCAGGGTGAAGAACAAGCGCTGCTGCGGCGCCACGCTGTCATCGCGCGACACGTGCACGCGCTTGAAGACGATGTTGTCACCCTGTTTCTTGACCCAGGCCGCCAGCTGCGGTTCGAGCACGTTGCAATGCGGGCAGTAATAGGCGAAGAATTCCGTCACTTCGATTTTCTTGCCCGATTCCGTCGCCTGCGGCGTGGGCAGGGTTTCGTACTCGACGCCGTTTTTCGGCTCGGCAGGCGAGGCCGATGCGCCCATGGCGGCGGTGCACAGGGCGGCGGCGATCAGGATCTTCTTCAGAAAACGCATGCTGGTTCCTTATTTTTGGTTGCGGACGACGGCGACATCGATGCCGTTTTCAGACAGTTTGGTGCGTGCGCGGTTCATCGCTTCGAGCTGGTTGAACGGCCCGACCCGTACGCGGTGCAGCACGCCGGCATCGGTGCTGCGGTCGCTGATGGCCGCTTCGAAGCCGAGTAGCGCCAGTTTGCCGCGCGTGCTTTCGGCGTCCGACATGTCATGGAAGGCGCCGGCCTGCAGATAATAAATCCATTTGTCGCTGGCTGCATCGGCCTTGGCCTCTTTCACGTCGGCCTTGGCTTGCGGCGCGGGCGCTGTTGCTGCCGGCGTTTTCGGCGCCGGCTTGTCCTTCAATGTACCGATCAATTCCTGCAGCGCGTCCGGCGGCGGCGCCTTCGGCTGCTGCGCGGTGGCGGGCGCGGGCGCGGCAGGCTGCGTCGGCGTGGTGATCTCGCGCGGCTCCTTGGAGAAGTCGCGCGCCGCTTCCTTGGCCGCTTCCTTGTTGCCGTACATCGGCTTGTTCGGGTCGGCGATCTGGCCGGCCGTCGGCTCGGCCGATTTGCCGGCCTTGCCCGACTTGTCGGTGAAGGGCGAGGCGCCCTTGGTGATCACCAGGGCGACCACCACGGCGATGCCCAGGCCGATGACCAGGCCGATGATGATGCCGACCAGGGTATTGCCCTGCTGGCGCCGGGACGAAGAGAAGCGGGAAGCATGATTCATTGACGATTAGACCTTCGCGATTACATTTTGTTTGGCGCGGACACGCCGATCAGTGCCAGTCCGTTGCGCAATACCTGGCGCGCGGCGATGACGAGGGCCAGGCGGGCCATCTTGACGGCTTCGTCCTCGACCAGCACTTTTTCGGCGAAGTAGAAACTGTGCAGGTTGGCGGCCAGGTCGCGCAGGTAGAAGGCGACTTGGTGCGGTCCCAGTTCGGCCTGCGCGCGCGCCAGCATTTCAGGATAGGCGGCCAGGGTCGCCAACAGGGTCGCTTCGGTCGGCGCCGTCAGTGGGGAAAGGTCGACGCCGGCGACCGTGCTTGCATCGCCGCCCCAGTTTTCCAGGATGCGGCAGATGCGCGCATGCGCGTACTGCACGTAATAGACCGGGTTTTCATCGGTGGTTTTCAGCGCCACGTCGACGTCGAAGACGAATTCCGTGTCGGCCTTGCGCGAGATCAGGAAGAAGCGCACGGCGTCGCGGCCCTTGGCGATGTCGCCGCCGCCCGACCATTCGATCAGGTCGCGCACGGTCACGTAGGAGCCGGCGCGCTTCGAAATCTTGACTTCTTCGCCATCCTTCATGACGGTGACCATCTTGTGCAGCACGTAGTCGGGGTAGCCTTGCGGGATGCCCATGTCGACGGCTTGCAGGCCGGCGCGCACGCGCGCGATGGTGCCGTGGTGGTCGCTGCCCTGGATATTGATGGCCTGCACGAAGCCGCGCTGCCATTTCACCAGGTGATACGCGACGTCCGGCACGAAATACGTATAGGTGCCGTCCGTCTTGCGCATGACGCGGTCCTTGTCGTCGCCGAAGTCGGTGGTGCGCAGCCACAGCGCGCCATCCTGCTCATACGTGTGGCCCGCCTTGATCAAGGTTTCCACGGCGCTGTTGACCTTGCCGTCCGCGTACAGCGACGATTCCAGGTAGTAATTGTCGAACTTCACGCCAAACGCCTGCAAGTCGATGTCCTGCTCGTTGCGCAGGTAGGTGACGGCGAATGGACGGATGGAATCGATGTCTTCCACGTTGCCGTTGGCCGTCGCTGGCTGGCCGTCGCTGGCCGAGACGGTCTTGCCGGCCTTGAAGTCGTTGGCGATGTCGGCGATGTAGTCGCCGTTGTAGGCGGATTCCGGCCATTCGGCGTCGCCCGGCTTGAAGCCGCGCGCGCGCGCCTGCACGGAGTTGGCCAGGGTCTGGATCTGCACGCCGGCGTCGTTGTAGTAGAACTCGCGCGTCACCTGGTAGCCTTGCGCGTCGAACAGCGAGGACAGGGCGTCGCCCAGGGCCGCCTGGCGGCCGTGGCCCACGTGCAGCGGACCGGTCGGATTGGCCGAGACGAATTCCAGGATGACTTGCTTCCCGGCGCCTGCCGTGCTGCGGCCATAGCTGTCGGCCTCGCTCAGGATGGTTTTCACGACGGCCTGTTTGGCGGCGGCGGAGACGCGCACGTTGATGAAGCCGGGGCCGGCGATTTCCACTGCTTCGACCAGGCCCTTGCCGGCCGGATTGGCCAGCACGGCCGTCACGATGGTTTGCGCCAGTTCGCGGGGATTCTGTTTCAGCTGCTTGGCCAGTTGCATGGCGATATTGCAGGCGACGTCGCCATGCGATGCATCGCGTGGTCGCTCGAGCACTACGCTAGGCGCAAGCGAGGTGCCGGCCAGGACGGGAGCGAGGGCGGCCTGGAACAGGGCGATGATTTCTTGTTTCTGTTGGGCGAGCATGAGCAGGATGGCGGTGGAACCGCGTTAAGAATGAATAGAATGAATCAAAAAGCAAAACGGACGGCCAGTACCCAAGCCGCCCAGACTGCGTTAATTATACTGGTTTGCTGCCGGGAACAATACGCCAGCCGGCAGTGTGCCCGTGCCGGCGCTTTTCACGATATTATCAGGACAGCATGCCTATGTTGGTGCATGAAAACATCAGCATGGCGCATTCTGCTTGTATATATGCAGTTTTTTGCCGCAATTTACAGGTATCGCTGCAATCGCTTGGGCCAGAGGGCGCCACAAACGCTACAATCGACCCTTTATTGATGACGCGCGGCCGCGACTTTGCCACCATGCAGCCCGCCGCGCGCAGCCACACCGGATAACTATGAACAAGCGCCCCACGCTGAAATTGAAAACCAAGCCGGCGCCAGGCCAGGCTCCTGCCGCACCGAAATTGCGTCCCAGCTACCATCCCGACCTGAAACCGGTCTTGCAGCCAGGCTTCCAACCCGATTTGCGCGCCGACTCGCTGGCGTTTTGCCTGCTGGGCGCGGCCAATGCCGTGGCGCAAGTGCGCACGGGCACCGCCCTGCCGCAGGCGCTGGCCAAGGTGTTTACGCAATCGAACGCCAGCCCGCAGGCGCGCGGCGCCATCCAGGATATTTCCTACCGTACCATGCGCCAGCTGGGCCGCAGCGAAACCCTGGTCGGCCTGATGACGTCGAAGGCGCCCGAGCCGCCGATGCTGGCCGCCCTGCTGTGCTGCGCGCTGTCGCTGATGTCGGCTGAGCCGGGCGAGCAACCGTACGAAGAGTTTACCGTTGTCGACCAGGCTGTCACGGTGGCCACCTCGCACCCTGACCTGGCGCATGCCAAGGGCATGGTGAACGCCGTTTTGCGCCGTTTCTTGCGCGAACGCAAATCCTTGCTGGAAGCGGCCCTGCAGCAACCTCTGGCGCAATGGAATTATCCGCAGTGGTGGATCGACTCGCTGCGCCTGGCTTACCCACGCGACTGGCAAGCCATTCTGACGGCCGGCAACGCCGTGCCGCCACTGACCTTGCGCGTGAATCGCCGCAAGAGCACGGTCGAAGCGTATCTGGCCGTGCTGACCGAGGCCGGCATTGCCGCGCGCCAGGTGGGACCGTTCGCCGTGCGCCTGGACAAGCCGATCGGCGTGGCGCTGATCCCCGGCTTCGAGCAGGGCGTCGTTTCCGTGCAAGATGCTGGCGCGCAATTGGCCGCGCCGCTGCTGGACTTGCAGGATGGCATGCGCGTGCTGGACGCCTGCGCGGCGCCCGGCGGCAAGACGTGCCACATCCTGGAACTGGCCGACGTGCAAGTGACGGCCATCGACGCGGACGCCAAGCGCCTGCCGCGCATCGCGGAAAACCTCGAGCGCCTGGGCCTGGAAGCGACACTGAAGGCGCAGGATGCGCAATCGAGCGCGTGGTGGGACGGCCAGCAGTACGACCGCATCCTGGCCGACGTGCCGTGCACGGCCTCGGGCATCGTGCGCCGCCATCCCGACATTCGCTGGTTGCGCCGCAAGGGCGACGCGTTCCAACTTGCAACACTTTCATCCAAAATTCTGGACAACCTGTGGCAGATGCTGCGGCCCGATGGTAAATTGCTGTTCGTGACATGTTCGTTGTGGCCGCAAGAGTCCGAGGCACAGGCGGCGGCATTTGCGGTACGCAATAATGCGACCCGATTGACAGCGCCTGGCCAGCTGTTGCCGACTGGCAGCGCGGAGCAGGACCACGACGGTTTGTTCTATGCGCTATTCCAAAAAAATGCGGCTTGAGCGATTCGTCGAACCTTATCTTACGGACACTACCGGCACACTTGTGACAACACGACTCTTCCGACTCCTGGCCCTGCTGCTGATGCTGGCATGTACCATGCCACGCGCGCATGCCGCCGACATGGTCGAGATCACCCGTGCCTATATCGAGTCGGGCGAAGAGGGCTACAAGCTGGCCGCCACGTATTCCTTCGAGCTCAATCACGACCTCGATGATGCGGTACAGCATGGCGTGCCGCTGTATTTCACGACAGAAATCGAACTGACCCGGCCCCGCTGGTACTGGTTCGATGAAAAAGCCATCGTGGCGCGCCAGACCAGCAAGCTGTCGTATAACGTGCTGACGCGCCAGTATCACGTGTCGGGCGGCGGCTTGCAGCAGAGCTTTCCCACCCTCGACGATGCGCTGTTCCTGATCCGCCGTCCCAGCCGCTGGTTGGTGGCGCGGCGCGGCGAGCTGAAAGTGGGGCAGACGTACAACGTCACCTTGCGCATGGGCATGGACCGCGACTACCTGCCCAAGCCGATACAGGTCAATGCCTTCAATAACAGCGACTGGCGCCTGGCTTCGAATAAAAAAACCTTCTTGTATACGGCGGAGTAGTGAGTCAAGCATTGCGCTATTTGCTGGTGGTGGGCGGCGGCATTGTCAGTATTCTGCTGTTCCTGCTGGCGTCGGCTTCCGACAATTCCGGCTTTTTCGACCGTTACTACACCTGGCTGCTGGGCCTGAACGCGGCCGTGGCCGTGTCCCTGCTGGCGCTGGTGGGCATTTCCCTGGCGCGCCTGTACGCGCGCTACAAGAGCGGCAAGTTCGGCTCCAAGCTGATGACGCGCCTGGTGATGCTGTTCGCCGCCGTCGGCATCCTGCCGGGCCTGGTGATTTTCCTTGTCTCAGTGCAATTCGTCTCCCACTCCATCGAATCCTGGTTCAACGTCAAGATCGAAGCGGCGCTGGAATCGGGAATTGAACTGGGCCGTGCCGGCCTCGATGCGGCCCTGGTCGAGCTCGACCACCGGGGCCACAAGGCCGTCGAAGAACTGGGCGCCGACCCGGTGGCCGGTCCGGCCGTGCTGACCAGCCTGCTGCGCGAAGAGGGCATGCAAAACGTCATGCTTGTCAGCGGCGACGGCGTGCTGCTGGCCAGCGCCGGGCCGCACAGCGCGGCCGACTTGCCAACGCCGCCCATGCTGGTGCAGGCGGCCTTGCCGGCCGGCTATGCCTCCGCCGAGGGCGGACTGGAGTTGCACGACGATGGCACGGAGTCGGGCGGCGGCGGTTTCCGCTCGGGCCTGCCAGCATCGCTGGAAACGGCGGCCAGCCTGCGCCTGCGCGTGCTGGTGGCCGTGCCGGGACCGTCCGTTTCGCCCCGCTATTTGCAACTGCTGCAATCGGTGCCGCCCAAGCTGGCGACGAATGGCGAAGTGCTGCGCGCCGCCTACAGCGAATACAAGGAACGTTTCGTCGCGCGCGTGGGACTGCGCAAGATGTACATGGAAATCCTCACTTTGACCTTGCTGCTGGCTATTTTCGGCGCCATCGGCAGCGCTTTCCTGATCGCCGGCAATTTGGCCCAGCCCCTGCTGCTGCTGGCCGAAGGCACGCGCGCCGTGGCCGAGGGCGACCTGTCGCCGCGCCCCATCGTCGCGACCAAGGATGAACTGGGCACCCTGACGCAGTCGTTCAACATCATGACGCGCCAGTTGCTCGATGCGCGCACGGCCGTGGAAAGCAACCGCGCCGCCTTGCAAAACGCCAAGGCCCACCTGGAATCGGTGCTGGCGAACATGTCGGCCGGCGTGATGGTGCTCGACGGCGACTTCAAGCTGGTGACCTGCAATGAGTCGGTCGAACGCATCCTGCAGCATTCGGGCATGAGCATGGTGGGCCAGCCGCTGGCGAATATTGCTGGAATGGAAGAGTTTGGCGGCGCCATCATCAGCGCCTTTACGGCGCAAAGCGCGCAATCGGCCTCGGGCCGCAACCAGCAGCGCCTGCACTGGCAGCGCCAGATCGAGATTCCGCGCCGCCTGGGCAGTAGTGCCGACGAGCATGACATCACCTTGCTGGCGCGCGGTTCGAGGCTGCCGCTGGAGTCCGGCAGCGGCTACATCGTCGTCTTCGATGATATTTCCGACGTGATTTCCGCGCAGCGCTCGATCGCCTGGGGCGAGGTGGCGCGCCGCCTGGCGCATGAAATCAAGAATCCGCTCACGCCTATCCAGCTGTCGGCCGAGCGCCTGCAGATGAAGCTCGAAGGCAAGCTGGAGCAGCCTGATGCCGACCTGCTCAGCCGCGCCACCACCACCATCGTCAAGCAGGTCGATGCGATGAAGCGCATGGTCGACGACTTCCGCGACTATGCGCGCACGCCGCCGGCCGTGCTCACGCCGCTGCGCTTGAACGAGCTGATCGAAGAGATACTGAACCTGTACCTGCGCGGCGACGATGGCGACATCATCCATCCGCTGCTGGCGCCGAATTTGCCGATGGTGATGGGCGATCCGACCCAGTTGCGCCAGGTGATCCACAACTTGCTGCAGAACGCGCAGGACGCCATGGCCGACCTGCCGCCGGACTCGCCGCATCCGCAGATTGACGTAAGGACGGAAGCAATTCATTATCGCAGTGCGGACGGCGGCGTGAATATCGCCGTGCGGCTGGCCATCAGCGACAATGGCCCTGGTTTCGCGCCAAAAATCCTGGCGCGGGCCTTCGAGCCCTATGTGACTTCGAAGGCGCGCGGCACGGGATTGGGCCTGGCGATGGTCAAGAAAATTATCGATGAACACGGCGGACGCATCGATATCGAGAACCGGGTCGACGGCAATGGCGCTTCGGTGGTCATTTTGCTGTTAAAGTTAGCTCCCGACACTCCTGCCCAGGAATTCCTGGCGTGAGGGTCTGGTTTAGTATTTAAAACACTAATAAAATCATAGTTGTCCGCCGTGTGCATCTTGTGCGCGACGGCCGGCGAAATGAGGAAGGCAAGACACGAATGGCAAACATACTCGTAGTGGATGATGAAATGGGTATCCGTGAGTTGCTCTCGGAAATTTTGGGCGACGAAGGACATGCTATCCAGCTGGCCGAAAATGCGCAGCAGGCGCGCGAAGCGCGTGCCGCCGGTGCGCCGGATCTGGTATTGCTGGATATCTGGATGCCCGACACCGATGGCGTCACCCTGCTCAAGGAGTGGCAGCGCGACGGCTTGCTGACCATGCCGGTGATCATGATGTCGGGCCACGCCACCATCGATACGGCGGTCGAGGCGACGCGCATCGGCGCCATGAACTTCCTGGAAAAACCAATTGCTCTGCAAAAACTGCTGAAGGCAGTCCAGCAAGGCTTGACGCGGGCACAGGAAACCGTGCGCGCGCCGAGCGTGGCGCCGCGTCCCGTGGCACCCGTGGTGGCCGAGGAAAGCAGCCATCCCGTGCCCAACTTTGGCGGCAGCGCGCCGCAACAGCTGATGGTGCGCCCAGGCATCGCTGTACCTGCGGTGGCCGAAGGCCATGGCTACAACCTGTCGTTCGACTTGCCGCTGCGCGAGGCACGCGACGCGTTCGAGCGCATGTATTTCGAACATCACCTGGGACGCGAAGGCGGCAGCATGACCCGCGTGGCGGAAAAAACGGGCCTCGAGCGCACCCATTTGTACCGCAAGCTGAAACAGCTGGGCGTCGAACCGGGCAAGCTGGCCAAGAAAAGCCTGTGACGGCAGCCGTGCGGCGTCCGACGCCGCTGACTCTGGTCAGCGGTGGACGCGCCGCCGGGCGCGAAGCGGCCATCGCGCAAGCCTTGCCGCCTGGCCAGCCGGCCGCCGTGATCCTCGAGGGCCTTGCTGACGGCAACGCCATCCTGGCCGACCTGGCCGGGCAAGTTTCTCCTTCTCCATCATTTCCATTGCAACTGTTGCGCATCGCACCAGGTTGCCTGTGCTGCAGCGGCAATCTCGTATTGCGTGTAACATTGAATCGTCTGCTGCGCCATCCACCCGCACACTTGTTCATCAGCCTGGCCGACGCCACGCACATCGAACAATTGCGCACCTGGCTCACCGCCAGTCCCTACGATGCCCTGCTGGCGCTGCAAGCAGACATGGTCGTTTCCTGACGACTTTTCGATCGCCTTACCGCAGTCGTAGTTTGCATCTCGTTACAACTCTGTAGCCCGCAGGGTGGCATGGCCGCTTGAAATGGCGCCGTGTGAACCCCACCTCTGTTCTGACACCGCAGGAGCTTCTCCTGCTTGAGCGAAGGATGCAAAATGAACCTGATCTATAACAGCGAACAATACAGCGTCGTGGAATTCGGCGTCGACGGCGACCTCGAAGCACTGCGCTTTGGCGGCTATGAAATCGTCGACAAGGGGGGCAAGCGGGAAACGTTTATCGCCGGCATCCTTGCACAACACTTCCGCCGCGACGTCACGGAGCTGATCGCCAGCGAACCCAGCATGGAAGAGATCGATGAATTCCTGGGCAGCTACGATTCCCTCATGAGCCAGCCTGTCCTGTTGCACTGACCGGATGGCTATCGCCACCATACCAATCCGTCTGACGGCATGGTATGGTGGCCGGGTTACTTCGCTGCAAACAGACCATGTGCCAACTTCTCGGAATGAATTGCAATGTCCCCACGGACATTGTCTTTAGTTTTACCGGCTTCGCCATGCGCGGCGGCCATACCGATACCCACCATGACGGCTGGGGTATTGCCTTTTTCGAGGGGGCCGGCGTACGCCATTTCGTCGACCACCAGGCGGCCATCGCCTCGCCCGTGGCCGAACTGATCAAACGCTACCCCATCAAGTCGCGCAATGTCATCGCGCATATCCGCAAGGCCACGCAAGGCCAGGTGGCGCTGGAAAATTGCCACCCGTTCGTGCGCGAACTGTGGGGCCGTTACTGGGTCTTTGCCCACAATGGCGATTTGAAGGAGTTCAACCCCGTGCTGACGGGCAGCTATCGCCCCGTCGGCTGCACCGACAGCGAACGGGCTTTCTGCTACCTGCTGCAGGAGCTGCATGCGCGCTTTGGCGATGCCCCGCCGGCCTTGCCGCAACTGCATGCCGCCCTGGCGGAGTTGCTGCCCAGCATCGCCGCCCACGGCACTTTCAACATGATGCTGTCGAGTGGCGAGGCGCTGTTTGCCCATTGCTCGACCAGCTTGCACTATCTGGTGCGACAACATCCGTTTCCAACTGCTAAACTCTCCGATGAAGACCTGAGCGTGGACTTTTCCCAGGTGACGACACCCCAGGACCGCGTGGCCGTGATTGTTACCCAGCCGCTGACGACAAATGAGCAATGGACGGCGTTTGCGCCGGGCGAATTGAAATTATTTGTCGACGGGATGGTGCAAGACACGCCAGTCGCCTAATTTGTTGACGACAATAAACTGGATTGCTGCCAAAATACCCACAGCGCGGGCGGAATTCAGCTAAAGTATTGTCAATAGTGAACCTTGATGCGGGCGCGGCGCGGCCGGTGTCACTCGACGTGATTGATGAAGAGTTAATGATCGATATTTCCAGCAACGACATCACCCCGAAACCCTTGCGCGTGCGCGAGTTCTATCTGGGGCGACAACCTATCCTTGACCGTAATCAAGCCCTGTTTGGCTATGAGTTGCTATTCCGCAACGCTCCGGTCGGTCCCGCCAACATTACCAGCGATCTGTCCGCCACTGCCTCCGTCATCGCCCACGCTTCCCAGCTGGGCATGGAAAAGGTCATCGGCGACGCGCTCGGTTTCGTCAACGTCGATGCCGACGTGATCATGAGCGACATCTTCGTGTTTCTGCCGCGTGAAAAAGTCGTGCTGGAAATCGTCGAATCGATGCCCGTCACGCCGGAAGTGCGCGCGCGCATCAGCGAGCTGGTGGGCCATGGCTTCACCTTCGCGCTGGAAAACGTCGTGTCCGACACGGCGCAAGTGCAGGAGCTGTTGCCGCTGGTGCAATACGTCAAGATGGACATGAGCACGGTCGACCCGAAAGTGCTGGCAGCGCTGGCGCCCCGTTTCAAGCAGGAAAACAAGAAACTGGTGGCGGAAAAGGTCGAGACGCGCGAAGAATTCAAGTCGGGCCTGGACCTGGGCTTCGATTACTTCCAGGGGTATTACTTTGCCAAGCCCGCCATCATGACGGGCAAGAAACTGTCGCCGTCGCAACTGGCCGTCATGGAACTGATGACCCTGGTGACGTCGGACGCCGATAACATGGACATCGAGCGCGCCATCAAGCGCGACGTGTCGCTGGCCTTGAACCTGCTGCGCCTGGTCAATACACCGGCCGTGGGCGCGCGCCAGCGCATCGATTCGCTGAGCCAGGCCGTGACCGTGCTGGGCCGCCGCCAATTGCAGCGCTGGCTGCAAATCATGCTGTATGCGGAACCAAGCAAGCGCGGCCATAGCATGACGCCGCTGCTGATGCTGGCCACCACGCGCGGCCGCCTGCTGGAATTGCTCGCGCATAAACTGCGCCCGAACCACGCCCATTCGGCCGATATCGCCTTTACGGTCGGCATCATGTCGCTGATGGATACCCTGTTCGGCGTGCCGATGTCGGAAATCCTCGGCCAGATCGAAGTGATCGACGAAGTGGCCGAAGCGCTGCTGTCGCGCGAAGGCTTCTATGGCGACCTGCTGCGCCTGGCCGAGTGCATCGAGCGCATCGAAGACATGGAAGGCGAGATCGTGCCGACCTTGCGCGACCTGGCCATGTCGCCGGACGACCTGGTGGAGCTGGAAATGGCCGCCTACGAATGGAGCGACAACGTAGTCCGCTACGCTTTGTAGTGGCGCCTGACCTGAGCTACTGCGCGTCGGTATAGGAGGCCTGCGATGCTCACCGGCTCGGCGCCCCCGTACTGAGTACGGCTCCGCTTCTCGGCCACCTCTTCCTTCCGCTCGCTACGGTTTTGCCAGGCGCTGAGACGTCGCGTATCTGCGGTGCTGTTCGTATTTTAAAAAGCCCTGCACGGCTTAGCCGTGACAGGGCTTTTTTACGCCGCTACGCCGCGGCGCCGGGCCAGTGCTTGTGCAGCTCGGGGTCGGTGCGCAGTTCCCACAGGGCCAGGACGACGACGGCGATACCGACGATGAGCTCGTTCCACAGGACGACGCGCTGTTCGGCCAGCCGCAGTATCCACGGCGAGGCGGCGACCCAGACGCCCACCAGCAGATTGACGACGACGGCCCAGAAATACGTCTTGTACAGGTCGAAGGCGGCCAGGATGGCGATCACGAGGCCCGAGACAAAGGCGTTGATCATCTGCGGCGAGCCTTCGGGATAGGAAAATGCCCAGGGCGAGACAACGAGCCACAGGCCCAGCAACAGGATCACCTGATCCTGCCAGCGTTTCAGTTTGAAATTGGTTGCCATATATCCTCCTTGCCAGTTGGGAACGGGCCGGAGCGGGCATGCAGCATGCCGGCCGGCATACTGCGTTAGTGCGCTTCGGCGCGCGATAAGTTCCGCGCGCCTTGTGCTTATATTATGGCATTACGACAGGTTCGGCGCCAGCCAGCGTTCCACGTCCTCGATGCTGGCGCCACGGCGCTTGGCCATGTCTTCCACCTGGTCCATGCCGATCTTGCCGACGACGAAGTATTTCGACTCCGGGTGGGCAAAATAGAAGCCGGACACGGCCGCGCCGGGGAACATGGCATACGATTCCGTCAGCTGCATGCCGATTTCCTCGGCCTGCATGACCTCGAACATCTCTTTCTTGACGGTATGCTCGGGGCAGGCCGGGTAGCCGGGCGCGGGACGGATACCGACATATTTCTCGGCGATCATGTCGTCGTTGCTCAAGTGCTCGTCCGGCACATAGCCCCACAAATCCTTGCGCACGCGCTCGTGCAGGTATTCGGCGAACGCTTCGGCCAGGCGGTCGGCCAGGGATTTGAGCATGATGGACGAGTAATCGTCGTGCGCGTCTTCGAAGCGCTTTTCATACTTTTCGATGCCCAGGCCGGACGTCACGGCAAACATGCCGATGTAATCCTTCACGCCAGATTCCTTCGGGGCAATGAAATCGGCCAGGCACTGGTTCGGCCGCTGCACGCCATCGACCACGGGTTTCACGCCCTGCTGGCGCATGCCGTAATACGTGAACGCCACGCTACTGCGCGTATCGTCCGTGTACACCTCGATATCGTCGTCATTGACGCTGTTCGCCGGCAGCAGGGAGACGACGCCATTGGCCGTCAGCCAGCGTCCGTCGATGAGTTTTTTCAGCAAGGCCTGGCCTTCCGCGTACACCTTGGTGGCCGCGTCGCCCACCACTTCATCCGTCAGGATGGCGGGGAAGGGGCCCGCCAGGTCCCAGGTCTGGAAGAACGGACCCCAGTCGATATAGTTGGCCAGGGTGGCCAGGTCGACATTTTTAAACACGCGGCGGCCGATGAACTTCGGTTTCACGGGCTTGCACGCGCCGTCGAAGGGCACGAGCATCTTGTTGGCGCGCGCCTGCGCCAGCGGCAAAATCGGCAGCGCTTTCTTGTTGGCGTGCTGTTCGCGGATGCGCGCGTAGTCGAGTTCGATGTCTTCCACGTACTTGTCGCGCTGTTCCGGCGTCAGCAGCGATTGCGCCACGGACACGGAACGCGAGGCGTCCGGCACGTAGATCACGGGGCCTTCGTAGTTGTGGGCGATTTTCACGGCCGTGTGGGCGCGGCTGGTGGTGGCGCCGCCGATCAAGAGGGGAATCTTCAGCATGCGGAAGTGTTCGTCGCGCTGCATTTCCTTGGCGACATACGCCATTTCTTCCAGCGACGGCGTGATCAGGCCCGACAGGCCGATGATGTCGGCGTTTTCCACCTTGGCGCGGGCGAGGATTTCCGAGCACGGCACCATCACGCCCATGTTCACCACTTCGAAGTTATTGCATTGCAGAACGACGGTGACGATGTTCTTGCCGATGTCATGCACGTCGCCTTTCACGGTCGCCATGATGATCTTGCCTTTCGGCTTGGCGACGATGCCCGTGCGCTTTTCTTCCAGCAGCTTTTCTTCCTCGATGAATGGAATCAGATGGGCCACGGCCTGTTTCATGACGCGCGCCGATTTCACCACTTGCGGCAGGAACATTTTACCTTGGCCAAACAGGTCGCCGACCACGTCCATGCCGGCCATCAGCGGGCCCTCGATCACGTGGATGGGGCGTCCGCCATTGTGCAGCAACTCCTGGCGCGCTTCTTCCGTGTCTTCCACGATGAATTGCGTGATGCCGTGCACCAGCGCGTGCGACAGGCGCTCCTGTACGGTCCCTTCGCGCCAGGCCAGGGTTTGCGCCTCGGCCTTGCCGCCCGCCTTCAGGGTGCCGGCAAATTCGATCATGCGCTCGGTCGAGTCTTCGCGGCGGTTCAGCACCACGTCTTCCACGCGCTCGCGCAATTCCGGGTCCAGGTTGTCGTACACGCCCACCATGCCGGCGTTGACGATGCCCATGGTCATGCCGGCCTTGATGGCGTGGTACAGGAAGACGGTATGGATGGCTTCGCGGGCGGGATCGTTGCCGCGGAAACTGAACGACACGTTCGACACGCCGCCCGAGATCTTCGCGTACGGCAAGTTTTCCTTGATCCAGCGCGTGGCGTTGATGAAGTCGACGGCGTAATTATTGTGCTCTTCGATACCGGTGGCGACAGCAAAGATGTTCGGATCGAAAATGATGTCTTCCGGCGGGAAGTCCAGCGCATCGATCAATAAATGATATGCGCGCGCGCAAATTTCGATCTTGCGCTCGAAGGTGTCGGCCTGGCCCTTCTCATCGAAAGCCATGACGATGACGGCCGCGCCGTAGCGGCGGCACAGTTTCGCCTGGCGCAGGAATTCTTCCTCGCCTTCCTTCATGGAAATCGAGTTGACGATGGCCTTGCCCTGCACGCATTTCAGGCCCGCTTCGATGACCGACCATTTCGACGAGTCGACCATGATGGGCACGCGCGAAATATCGGGTTCCGAGGCGATCAGGTTCAGGAAACGCGTCATGGCCGCCAGCGAATCGAGCATCGCTTCATCCATATTGATATCGATCACTTGCGCGCCGTTTTCCACTTGCTGGCGGGCCACGGACAAGGCTTCGTCGTATTGCTCGTTCAGGATCATGCGCGCGAACGCCTTCGAGCCCGTGACGTTGGTGCGCTCGCCCACGTTGACGAACAGCGATTCGTCGTTGACGACGAACGGCTCCAGGCCCGCCAGGCGCAAGTCGTGCGATGGGGCCGGCACGGTGCGCGGGGTGTTTTTCGACAGCAATTCGCCAATGGCGGCGATGTGCTCGGGCGTGGTGCCGCAGCAGCCGCCCGCCATGTTCAAGAAGCCCGCGTCGGCAAATTCGCGCAGCAGGGCTGACGTGTCGGCCGGCAACTCGTCGAAACCCGTGTCGCTCATGGGGTTGGGCAAGCCCGCGTTCGGGTAGATGCACACGAAGGTGTCGGCGATCTTGGCCAGTTCTTCCGCGTACGGGCGCATCAGGGCGGCACCCAGCGCGCAGTTCAGGCCGATCGTCAGCGGTTTCGCGTGGCGCACGGAATTCCAGAAGGCGGGCACGGTCTGGCCCGACAAGATGCGGCCCGACGCGTCCGTGACGGTGCCCGAAATCATCAGCGGCAGGCGCACGACATCCGGGTTTTGCTCGTAGAACAGGTCGATGGCGAACAGGGCCGCCTTGCAGTTCAGGGTATCGAAGATGGTTTCCACCAGCAACACATCGGCGCCGCCTTCCACCAGGCCCTGCGTCTGCTGCAGGTAGGCGGCCACCAGCTGGTCGAAGGTCACGTTGCGCGCGGCCGGGTCGTTCACGTCCGGCGAGATCGACGCCGTCTTCGGCGTGGGCCCGAGGGCGCCGGCGACGAAGCGCGGCTTGTCCGGCGTGGAATATTTATCGCAGGCGGCCCGCGCCAGCTTGGCGGCCTGGACGTTCATTTCATAGGCCAGGTGGGCCATGTGGTAATCGTCTTGCGCGATCGTCGTGGCGCCGAAGGTATTCGTTTCGATCAGGTCGGCGCCGGCCGCCAGGTAGCGCTCGTGGATTTCCTGGATGATGTGCGGCTGCGTCAGGGTCAGCAACTCATTATTGCCCTTGACGAACAGTTCGCGCGCGCCACTGTCGGCCGGCGCGGCGAAATCGATGAAGCGGCCGGTGGGGCCGCCGCGATACGCTTCTTCGTCGAGCTTGTATTGCTGGATGATCGTGCCCATGGCGCCGTCGAGGATCATGATCCGCTGCGCCAGAATGGCGCGCAAGGTGGCTTCGGTCGGGGACATGGCGGGGATCACGGTATCGTTCATTTCATGCTTTCAATAGGCAAACGGGCGGCGGCGCGGCGACAAGACGTTACGAGGCGGATGCGGGTCAGCAGGATCAGCTGACGGAGAGTGCCGGCCGGGTAGGGCAGGCAGAAGGTGGTAATCGCCTGATTTCACCGGGTCTAAAATTATACGGCATCAGGCTGCTTTGGTTTTAAGCAAAAGCGGCCGTTCGCCCCACGGCAGGCCTTCTTGCAACACATCGCCTTCCGCCACGCCTGCTTCTGAAAATGACATTCCTGAAAATCTTACTCAAAATGTTAATTCTTCCAGCAAAGTTGGCAGGAAGGTATTGCGTCTGGGCTGTGGAAAAATTTCCACATTATTTGCGCCGCATCAGCATATTTTTAATGAGTCGAATGGCAATAGCTGCAAAGGAAAGTAATTTTGATTTTAGCCAATACAGAGTGAGGGAAATAATGCCCAGAATAAAATTTGCCAAGCAGATATTTTAATTATTATCAAAACCAATTGAATCAAAAGCATTAATAGTTGTCTTTGGGAATCGAACTAAACCATAATATTGATTCTTCGAAATTAAATTCTCACCAAAAGTCACCAATATGTCACATTTATCTCGTGTCCTCCCCGGCATCGCGCTGCATCAACATGGTTGCCAGCCATGAAAAACCATCTGCTTGTCGCATTGTTTGTCATGCTGGGCCTGTCCGCCTGCGGCGGTGGTGGCGGTGGGGGGGGCGACACGGTGGTGGCGACCACGTCGGGTACGCCCGTGCTGCTGCCTGCCGTGACGGCCGTTTCGGCGGCGAATGTCGCCGTCGGTGGCAGTCTGGTGCTTACAGGCACGAATCTGAGCCGCGTGACGGCTTTCCAGGTGGGCGGCGTGACCGTTGCCACCAGCGCCGCCAGCGACACCAGCATTACCCTGGCCATGCCGGGCGTGCCCGTATCGGGCGTCTTGAGCCTCGTCAGCGCCAGCGGCACGGCGGCCACCAGCTATAACGTCAATGTGTACCTGCCCCTGAGCGTGGGCAGCGTCGCACCGGCGACGGGCGGCGTCGGCTCCAGCGTGACGATCACGGGCGGCGGCATGGGCGCCGTGACGGCGGTGCAGTTTGGCAATGGTGCGGCGGCAACCCCGCAAAGCCAGACGGCCGGCAGCGTGACGGTGTTGGTGCCTGCGGGCGCGGCGACAGGCGCGCTGACGGTGCGCGGTCCCTACAACGATGTGCTCAGCGGCGACACGTACACGGTGCTGGCCAGCGTGACGGTGACGTCGATCACCTCGGCCGTCAGCAGCGGGAGCTTGTCCGTGACGGTGCAGGGCAGCAATCTCGACCAGGTCACTTCGGCGTCGGTGGGCAATACGCCGGCCGTCATCGTCAGCGCCAGTGCCAGCCAGCTGGTATTGTCTGCACCGGACTCGGCAACGGGCAACGTGATGCTCTCGGCCGCGTCGCGCGTCGCCGTGAATGCGGGCACGGTGTCGGCCTTTACCCTGGGCAGTATTGATTTCGCGCAAGTACTGAATTTGAATGCCAGCAATACGGCCTTGCGCTTGACGCGCGGCAAGCCGGCCGCCGTGCGCGTGTCCGTGCTGGCCGCGCAGGCGGGCCAGTCCAGCCCGGCAGTCACCTTGAATGCGACCGCCGCCAATGGCAGCAACCTGGGCAGCATCGCGATGACGGGGCCGGCGCTCTTGCCGACGACGAAGAACGATGACAGTTTCAACGGCAATTTCAGTGCCGTCCTGCCTGCAGGCTGGATATTGCCCGGCGTGCGCGTGCGCGTGACGGCAGTCGGCAATGACGGCGTGCAAGTGAGCCAGGAAGCGGCGCCCGTGGTGGCCAGCCTGGCCAAAATCCGTCTGGTGCTCGTGCCCTTGAGCACCGATGATGGTGTGGCGCAACTGCCTGACGCCGAGGTGATCCGCGCCGCGCTGCTGCGCGTGTATCCGTATGCGACGGAAAATATCAGCATCACGACGCGCGCCGCACTGAGCATGCCGGGCAGCAGCACGGCCGACAGTTGGTGGAGCGATGCCCTGGGCAAGCTGGAAAACCGGCGCGCGCTGGAAGACAGCGGTGCCTATTATTATGGTTTCGTGCCGAAGATGTCCGTCACCAATGCAGCCGGCCTGGCCTACATCAACCAGCGCAGCAGCGGCAGCGACTTCACGTCGGCCATCGGCCTCGATGCCCAGTCCAAGAGCATCGCGGCGGTCGATCCCTTCGGCAATCAATGGCCTCTATGGCTGACTACGCTCGTGCATGAGCTGGGCCACAACCACTCGCTGCAGCACGTCGCCTGCGGCGGTCCGGCTGGCGCTGCTGTCGACTACCCGTATGCGAATGGCAATCTGGGCCCGCAACCGCTGTACAACAGCAGCTATGCAGGCAGCATCGGCCAGCTGAGCAAGGCAGTCTATGGCAACACGCCGATGAAGGACGTGATGAGCTATTGCAGCGGCGCCTGGTTCTCCGACTACAGCTATGCGCGGGTGCAGCAATTCCTGGAAAAACGCAGCACGCAGATTACGGGCAGCAATGTGCTGGCCGCCAGCATGTCCGTGGCCGAGAACGGCTACCTGACCATTTCCGGCCGCATCACGCCAGCCGGGGTGGCCTTGCGCCCGGCCGTTGCCTCGTCGGCGCGCATCGGCGCCGCTGCCAGCGGCAGTGGCCATGCTTACACCTTGCGCGTGTTGACGGCGTCCGGACAGACTATCGACTTGCCCTTCGATGGCGTCTCCGTGGCCGACCATGGCGGCAACGCCATGAGCCACTTCCGCGTCAGCTTCGCCAATCCGGGCGACATCAGCGATGTGCAAGTGCTGGCAAATGGCAAGGCTTTAGCCAAGCTGGAACGCCCGGCGCGCCGCAGCAAGGCCGCCGCTAACGATGCCACGTTTGATGCGACGCAAAGCGGCGGCCAGTTGGCGCTGGTCTGGAATGCCGAGGCGGAACCGTATGCCGCCGTCATGCACGTGGCTGCCGATGGCCGCAAGACGGTGGTCGCCAGTGACTTGACGGGTGGCAAAGCCAATGTCGACGTGAGCGCCTTGCCGGCCGGTGGCCGCTTCGAGGTCAGCCTGTCGTCGTCCTTGGGCGCACGGCTGATGAAGGTGCAGCGCCGCTAAGCCAGCGGGCTGGATGCAACAAGGGCTTGCCGCGGCAAGCCCTTTTTTTTATGGCCGTCAACATGACGGCACGGTGCGATCAAGCGAAACTATGCGAAACGCTTGCCTTCCAGCGGAAAACCCTTGATGAATTCGGCCGCGGGCAGGCGCTTGCCGCCCGGTTTTTGCAGTTCCGTCAGGCGCAGGGAACCGTTGCCGCAGGCCACGACGATGCCGTGCTGGGGGTCGGCCGCCAGCACCTGTCCCGGCGCTTCCTTGCTGTCCGCTTCGAGCACGTCGGCGGCCCAGATCTTGATGGTGGTGCCATCGACCTGGCCGCAGGCGCCGGGAAACGGATTGAAGGCGCGGATTTTGAGGCCCAGTTCCAGCGCCGGCAGGCTGAAATCGAGCGCCGCTTCTTCCTTGGCGATTTTTGCGGCATAGGTGACGCCCGCTTCCGGCTGTGGCACGGCTTCCAGCGCTTGCAGTTGCATCTTGCGCAGGGTCTCGACGATCATCTTGCCGCCCAGGGTGGCCAGCTTGTCGTGCAGGCTGGCGGTGGAGTCGCCCGCTTCGATGGGCGTGCGCTCGATGGCCAGCATCGGGCCCGTATCGAGGCCTTCTTCCATCTGCATGATGGTCACGCCCGTTTCATCGTCGCCGGCTTCGATGGCGCGGTGGATGGGCGCGGCGCCGCGCCAGCGCGGCAGCAATGAACCGTGGATATTGATGCAGGGTTTGATGTCGAGCGTGCTGCGCGGCAAGATCAAGCCGTAAGCCGCCACCACCATCACGTCGTAGTCGGTGGCCAGCAGGCGTTCGTGGGCTGCCTTTGCTTCGGCGGCGCGCTGCGGGTCCTTGCTGTCCATGCGCAGCGACAAGGGCTGCAGCACCTCGATGCCGTGCTGCAGTGCATATTGCTTGACGGCCGAGGCGTGCAATTGCATGCCGCGTCCGGCAGGGCGGTCGGGCTGGGTCAGCACCAGCGGAATCTCGAATCCCGCTTCGTGCAAGTCTTTCAGGGCCGTGGCGGCAAATTCAGGCGTGCCTGCGAAGATCACTTTCATATGGTTCCTTGACGTGAGGTGCGCAGGCCCGCGCCGGAGGCGCCAGGCTGGCGTGGTATTACGGTCAGTCTATCAGCAGTGCTGCAAAAACTCCTTTAACACCTTACAAAACCGTAGCGAGCGGAAGCGAATTGTGGCTGAGAAGCGGAACTGTGCTGGGCACGGGGCCGCCGAGGCAGTGAGCATCGCAAGCCGCAAGCCGCAAGTCGCGACGCGCAGTAGGTTTGGTCAGGTGTTATCAGAAACGGCGGTTCTGCGCGCGCAGGCTCGCTTCGCGTTCGAGACCACGGATTTCCTTGATCATCTTGGTCTTGATGCGGTTGCGCTTGAGCGGCGACAAATATTCGACGAATACCTTGCCCAGCAAGTGATCCATCTCATGCTGGATGCAGACGGCCAGCAAGCCGTCGGCTTCCAGTTCGAACTGCTTGCCGTGGCGGTCCAGGGCGCGCACCTTGATGCGGGCCGGGCGTTCGACGCCATCGTAGACGCCAGGCACGGACAGGCAACCCTCGTCGTAGACCTGCTTTTCTTCGCTGGCCCAGGTGATTTCCGGGTTGATGAACACTTGCAGCTGGTTTTTTTCTTCGGTGATGTCGATCACCATCATCTGGATATGCTCGTCCACTTGCGACGCGGCCAGGCCGACGCCTGGGGCGTCGTACATGGTTTCAGCCATGTCGTCGATCAGGGTTTGCAGGCGCGCGTCAAATTCGGTGACGGGCTTGGCGACCGTGTGCAGGCGAGGATCGGGGTAACGCAGGATATTTAATATGGACATACGGATTCGACTGGTTAAGGTGGGCGCCGGTGCGCCGGATTATTCATGCCTGGGCCATGCGGACGATGGCAGGGCTATTTTATTTTTGAGTACGCTATGGTCGGGCGCGTATGGCGCAACGGCGCGGCAGTTGCGTTCGCCAGTGCGCTAATCGTTTGCTGCAAAGGGAAATTTTATCACAGACGCCCATGCTCCTGTGGAGCAGGGGCTGTTTTGCACGGCCATTGCACGCATCCTTGCGCGCGTCGGTATCGCGCGCCTGCCATGGCGCTAGCATGGGAGGGCACAGTACACAGCGAGGTGGTCATGCATGCACTTGCAACGACGGCAGACACGGCCACGGAACTGGCGGGCTGGCTGCGCCTGCAGCATCTGCCCGGCGTGGGGCCGGTGGCGGCGCGCGCCTTGCTGGCCCGCTTCGGCTTGCCGCCGGAGATCTTCGCCACGCCTTTCGAGGCCTTGCGCGAAGCGGTGCCGGCCAGCGTGGCGCGCGCCATCGTGCAGCCGCCCAAGCCCGTGGCCAACAGCCAGCTGGAACTGACCCTGCAGTGGCTGCAGCGGCCCGGCAACGCCGTGCTGACCCTGGCCGATGCCGCCTATCCGCCCCTGCTGCTGGAAATCGCCGATCCGCCGCTGTTGTTATATGTACGGGGGCGGGCGGAACTGCTGTCGCGTCCCGGCGTGGCCATCATCGGCAGCCGCAATGCCAGCGCGCAAGGCATGCAGAATGCGGCCGCTTTCGCGCAAGCGCTGAGCATGGCGGGCCTGACCATCATTTCCGGGCTGGCGCTGGGCATCGATACGCACGCGCACGAGGGCGGCCTGCGCGGCGCGGGCGGCACGGTGGCCGTGATCGGCACGGGCGCCGATCTCGTGTATCCGCGACGTAACCTTGATCTGGCGCAAAGAATTGCCGAACAGGGATGCATCGTCAGCGAGTACGCGCTGGGCTTGCCCGCCATGCCGGCTAACTTTCCGCGCCGCAACCGCCTGATCAGCGGCCTGGCGCGCGGCGTGCTGGTGATCGAGGCGGCCGCGCAATCGGGTTCATTGATCACGGCGCGCCTGGCCGGCGAGCAGGGGCGCGATGTGTATGCCTTGCCCGGTTCCATCCATGCGACCCTGGCCAAGGGCTGCCATGCGCTCATCAAGCAGGGCGCCAAGCTGGTCGAATCGGCCGATGACGTGCTGCAGGAGCTGCAATGGCTGGGCGGCGTGCCCCAGGTGCCCCCAGCGGTGGAAGACGAGCCGCCGCTGCTGGCCGCGCTGGGCCACGATCCCCTCGACGCCGACACGCTGGCCGCGCGCAGCGGCCTGGCCATGGGCGCGCTGATGGGGGAATTGCTGGCGCTGGAGCTGGCGGGCCGGGTGGAACGCTTGCCGGGAGGACTGTTTCAACGCTGCAAATGACAGCTTGTCACTTGTGTGGCGGCCTTGCCGCACGGGGGCGCTTTGTCGGCGCGCACCCTTGTGTCGCAGCGAACTTAGCTGATAGAGTAGAGCCATGTTCGATATCCTGGTGTACCTCTACGAGACTTACTATCGCCCCGATGCCTGCCCCGAGCCGGCAGTCCTGGCGCGCAAACTGTCGGCCGTCGGTTTCGACGACGTGGAGATTTCCGAAGCGCTCGTGTGGCTGACGGACTTGAACGCCATGGCCGGCGTCGAACAAACCCTGACGGCCAGCTCCACGGGCACGCGCTTCTATGTGCAGCAGGAAAGCGACGTGCTGGGCACGGCCGCTATCGGCTTCATCCAGTTCCTGGAAAGCGCCAAGGTGCTGTCGCCGCTGCAGCGCGAAATCGTCATCGAACGGGCGCTGGCGCTCGACGAGGCCCCCGTTTCGTTGGGCAAGCTGAAAGTCATCGTGCTGATGCTGCTGTGGAGCCAGGGCAAGGAACCGGACGCCCTGATGTTCGACGACCTGTTTGTCGACGACGAAGACCTCCCGCCGCGCTTATTGCACTAATATATAGCCGTATTCTTCGCTGCCTGCCCGACCCTGGCGCCGCTGCCGCGCCATCCCCTTTACCATGTGCTGCACCAGCGCGCCCGCCAGCCTGTTGTGTTTGCGCTTGCGCATTCTTGCTTGCAGATAACTTGCCGAATTCTTCAATAGGCGCTTATCATTGGCCGCTTGACAAGACCACAAGTCACAAGGCCTTGCGCAGACAAAAGCGTCGGCGCCTGGCAATGCACTGTATGATGCGCATGCTGAAACTATCCTAGAGCATTTTTCGAGACTAAAAAATATGACAAAAACCCTCATCATCGCCGAGAAGCCTTCTGTCGCGAACGATATCGCGAAGACGCTTGGCGGCTTTACCAAGCACGATGAGTACTTTGAATCGGATGAATACGTCCTGTCGTCGGCGGTCGGCCACTTGCTGGAGATCGCCGTGCCGGAAGAATTCGACGTGAAGCGCGGCAAATGGAGTTTCGCGCACTTGCCGATGATTCCACCGTATTTCGCGCTGAACCCGATCGCCAAGACGGAAGCGCGCCTCAAAGTATTAAACAAGCTGATCAAACGCAAAGACGTCACCACCCTCATCAACGCATGCGATGCGGGGCGCGAAGGCGAGCTGATTTTCCGCCTGATCGCGCAAAACGCGAAAGCCAAGCAACCGGTCAAGCGCCTGTGGCTGCAGTCGATGACGCCGGGCGCCATCCGTGACGGTTTCTCGCACCTGCGCAGCGACGAAGAAATGCTGCCGCTGGCCGATGCGGCCCGCTGCCGTTCGGAAGCCGATTGGTTGATCGGTATCAATGGCACACGCGCCATGACGGCGTTTAATTCGAAAGAAGGCGGTTTTTATCTGACCACCGTGGGCCGCGTGCAAACGCCGACCTTGTCCATCGTGGTCGAACGCGAAGACAAAATTAAAAAATTCGTGCCGCGCGACTTCTGGGAAGTGCGCGCCGAATTCGTTTGCGCGGCCGGCATCTATGAAGGCCGCTGGCTCGACACGAAGTTCAAGAAGGACGAGAACGATCCCGAGAAGCGCGCCGAGCGCCTGTGGAGCAAGACGGCTGCCGACTCGATCGCCACCGCCTGCCGCGGCCGCCAAGGCAATGTCACGGAAGAATCGAAACCGACCACCTCGATGGCGCCGGGCCTGTTCGACCTGACCAGCCTGCAGCGCGAAGCGAACTCGCGTTTCGGCTTCTCGGCCAAGAATACGCTGGGCCTGGCCCAGGCGCTGTATGAAAAGCACAAGGTACTGACGTATCCGCGTACCGATTCGCGTCACTTGCCGGAAGACTACATGCCGACCGTGCTGCAGGCGCTGGAAACGGTCAAGGACAACAGCAACTACCACCAGTTCGCCAAGCAGATCATCGACAAGGGCTGGGTCAAGCCGAACAAGCGCATTTTCGACAACACCAAGATCTCGGATCACTTCGCGATCATCCCGACGACGATCGCGCCGAAAAACCTGTCCGAGCCGGAACAGAAGCTGTATGACCTCGTCACGCGCCGCTTCATGGCCGTGTTCTTCCCGCCTGCGGAATTCCAGGTCACCACGCGCTACACGGAAGTGTCCGGCCATCAGTTCAAGACTGAAGGCAAGGTCATGACCAATCCGGGCTGGCTGGCCATCTACGGCAAGGAAGCGTCGACGGACGCCGACAAGGAAAGCAATGGCAACGGCAACCTGGTGCCCGTCGCCAAGGGCGAGAAAGTACAGACGGAAAGCGTCAACGCCAACGGCCTGGTGACGAAGCCGCCTGCGCGCTTCACGGAAGCGACCTTGCTGTCGGCCATGGAAGGCGCCGGCAAGCTGATCGACGACGACGAGTTGCGCGATGCGATGGCCGGCAAGGGTCTTGGCACCCCGGCGACGCGCGCGGCCACCATCGAGGGTTTGCTGACGGAACGCTACCTGATCCGCGAAGGCCGCGAACTGATTCCGACGGCCAAGGCATCGCAGCTGATGACTTTGCTCAAAGGCCTGGGCGTCAATGAATTGACGGCGCCGGAGCTGACGGGCGAGTGGGAATACAAGCTGTCTCAGATGGAAAAAGGCAAGATTTCGCGCGAAGAATTCATGCGCGAAATCGCGCAGATGACGCAAATCATCGTCAAGCGCGCCAAGGAATACGATAACGACACGATTCCAGGCGACTACGCGACCCTGGAAACGCCTTGCCCGAATTGCAGCGGCGTGGTGAAGGAAAACTACCGTCGTTTCGCCTGCACCAAGTGCGAATTCTCGATGAGCAAGACGCCAGGTTCGCGCCAGTTCGAAATTGCCGAAGTGGAACAATTGCTGAAGGACCGCACCATCGGCCCGCTGCAAGGTTTCCGCTCGAAGATGGGCCGTCCGTTCGCCGCCATCCTGCGCATCGTGCGCGATGAAGAGATCAAGAATTTCAAGCTGGAATTTGATTTCGGCCAGAACGACGAGAGCGAAGATGGCGAAGGCGTCGATTTCACGGGCCAGACGCCCGTGGGACCGTGCCCGAAGTGCAACGCCGGCGTGTACGAAATGGGCCTGGCCTATGTGTGCGAACACAGCGTGGCCAAGCCGAAGACGTGCGACTTCCGCAGCGGCCGCATCATCTTGCAGCAGGAAATCTTGCCGGAACAAATGGCAAAACTGCTCAACGATGGCAAGACGGACTTGCTGCCGGGCTTTGTTTCGCAGCGTACCCGCCGCCCGTTCAAGGCATTCCTCGTGCGCGGCAAGGATGGCAAGGTGAGCTTCGAGTTTGAAGAGCGCAAGGCCAAGCCGGGCGCCAAGACGAAGGCGGCAGCGGCCGAGGCCGAAGGCGAGGAAGGCGCGGCGCCAGCGAAGAAAACGGCCGTCAAGAAAGCGGCAGCCGTCAAAAAAGCGCCAGCCAAGAAAGCTGCGGCCGTGAAAAAGCCGGCCGCCAAGAAGGCGCCGGCGAAGAAGGCGGCAGCGGCGGAGTAATCCGGCGCCCGCCGGTCAGGCAAACAAAAGCCAGGGATTTCCCTGGCTTTTTTTACGTCCCGAGGCTGGCTTAGTCCAGGTAGTCCGAGTATTCGCGCTGCGCGTAATTCTGCAAGTTGGCCCACGGCTGCGCCTTGCTGACGGTCGGCTGCAGCTTGACGTCGACCCGGCGATAGAAGGTATTCGCGCGGTCGCCGCTCTCGATGATCAGCGGAATCTGTTTTTGCTCGTCCCACAGTATGCGCTGGAACACGCCATTCTTTTCCACTTCGCGCCAGCGCGCGCCCGTCACGTTCGATGCCTGTTTCGACAGAGGCATGGCGGCCACCAGTTTCGGGTCCAGCAGATAAAAACTGTTTTCCCAGGAACCGTCGAAATTGACGTTTTCGTACTCGGCCTTGGGGATGGCGACGACGATCTTGTCATGCGCATCGATGTATTCCACGCGTACGGTGTTCTTTTCCAGCATCACGTGACGCGGTATCAGCACGGGATTGAAGTGCTTGTGCTCATGCTGCGTGGCTTTCAGCGCGACCTTGGTGTTTTCGCCATGCTTGTGGCCCGCATGCGCGTCGGTCGACGGCGCCAGCACGCGCTCGACCCACACGTGGCCGGGGCGGCGCAGCATCTTTTCTTCGTAGCGGCTCTCGCGCGTCACGCCTTCCGGCGTCAGGACGCGGCTGTAATAGGTGATGCCCAGGTCCAGGTCGGCAGGAGTGGCAGGAGCGGCTTGGGCGCTGGCGGCAAAGCCGGCGGCCAGGAGGACGGCGATCAGGGACGATTTCATGGTCTTGCCTTTACGTGCAGAGGGGCGGAGGGCATACGCCATCCGCCCCGGTGGGGTTACCGTGTTGATGTGGATCAGAAGCCGAAGGCCGCCTTCAGCAGGTCAAACACCTTGGTGTTGTCCAGGGTGCCCTTGAAGGCCTTCGCGCCGGCGCCCGTGGCGAGCAGCTTGACGTCGCCGCCGCCGTGGGTTTCGCTGGCCAGGCGCACGCCTGTTTCTTGCAGGTAGTTGTCTTTCAGGGCCGTGGCGCTGTCGACGTTGCTGCGCAGGGCAGGGCGGTTCGGGCCGTTGCCGAACACCAGGGTGGTGTAGGTATTGCCATCGGCATCCTTGCTCGGCTGGTTATCCTTGTAGCCGCGGTTGATGTCGAGGATATGGTTGCCGCGCTTGCCGTAGCCGTTGAAGGCCAGGGTATGGTCATGGTCGGCCGTGACGACGATCAGGGTGTTGGCCAGCGTCGGATCGGTTTCCTTGATCTTGGCGATGGCCGCCTTGATGGCGTCGTCGAAGGCGATGGTGTCCGTCAGCGCGCGCTTGGCGTTGATGCCATGCAAGGCGTGGTCGATGCGGCCGCCTTCGACCATCAGGAAGTAGCCGTTCGCGTTTTTCGACAGCAAGTCGATGGCTTTCAGCGTCATTTCCGACAGGCTAGGCTGGGTCGCGCCTTCGCCCAGCGGCGGCGTGGCGGTGCGGTCCAGTTCATATTCCAGGTGGCTGCGGGTGCTGTACAGGCCGATGAATTTCTTGCCGCTCTGCGCCGCCGCCATTTCCGCCTTGTTGGCGGCCACGGTGTAGCCCTTGGCGGCAAATTCCGTCAACAGGTTGCGGCCATCGGCGCGGCCATACTTGTTGCTGGCCGACCAAGGCGTAAAGTGGTTGCGGCCGCCACCCATCAGCACGTCGACGCCATCGCCCAGGGCCGCGTTGTAGCCCGTGCCGCCCGGCACCGTTTGTGCAGCGATCGCGTATTGCGCATTGCGGTTGCAGATGTGCGAGAAAGTCGTCGCCGGCGTGGCGTGCGTCAGTTCCGTGGTGGTGATGGCGCCCACGGCCTTGCCCTTGGCTTTCGCCAGTTCCAGGATGGTCGGCGCGCTCTTGCCGCCGGCCGGGCAGTTGTCCACGCCCAGGTTGCCGTTGGCGTCGCGGCTCGGTTCCTTGGCGATGGTGTCCTGCGCCATCGAGATGACTTCATTGTTCATCTTGACGCCGGTCATGTAGGCGGCCATCGATGGCGCGCTGTCCGTCGTTTGCGCATCGTTCGAGTACGTCTTGATGCGCGCCGTGCGTTCCAGCGTATCCATCGTCAGGCTGCCTTCTTCCTTGTACTGGTAGATGCGCGCCGCCGTCACGACGGACGGGCCCATGCCGTCGCCGAGGAAGAAGATGACGTTCTTGGCGTCGGCGGCGTAGGCGCTGGCGACGCTGGCGGCCACGAGCGTGGTCAGCAAGGAGAGTTTCAGGGCCGATTTCAGTGCGGCGGGTGTCGATGCAAGTTTCATATGCTTGTCCAATTCTTGTCTCTTGGGGATTACAGACCGCCGGCGGTCTTGACCAGGCCGAATACTTTGGTGTTGTCGATGGTGCCCAGGAAGGTTTCCGAACCCTTGCCGATGGCGCCCAGGAAGACGTCGGTGCCGCCGTGGGTTTCATTGCCGACCGCCGTGCGGATCACTGCTTCCTGGTGGTAATTGTTGGCGCTGGTGACGGTTTCATCGAGGCTGGCCATGGCGGTGCGGCTCGACTGGGTGCGGTTTTCGCCATTGCCGAAGCCGATGATCGAATACGGTGCGCCGTCCAGATCTTTCTCGACGGCACCGGTCACGTAGTTCTTCACCACGCCCAGCACGCCAGGGTTGCCGGCAGCCGTCTTGCCCGTGCGCTTGGCGTAGCCGTTCAGCACCAGCGTGTGGTCATGGTCGGCCGTGACGACGATCAGGGTATTGGCCAGGGTCGGATCGGTCAGCTTGGCTTTTTCGATGGCGGCCTTGATGGCGTTGTCGAACGCGACGGTGTCTTGCAGCGCTTTCTTGGCCGTCGTTTCGTGCAGCGCATGGTCGATGCGGCCGCCTTCGACCATCAGGAAATAACCCTTCTTGTTCTTCGCCAGCACGTCCATGGCCTTGGTGGTCATTTCCGCCAGGCTAGGTTCCTTCGCTGCGTCGCGGTCCAGGTCGTAGCTCATGTGGCTGGACGTGAACACGCCGAACAAACGGTCCGTCTTGGCCGCATCGACGGCCTTGAAGTCGGTGGCGTTGTTGGCGATCGTGTAGCTTTTGGCTTTCAATTCGGCGATCAGGTCGCGGCCGTCGGAACGCTTGCCGCCATCCTTGAATTGCTTGAAGAATTGCGCGCCGCCACCGAGGACCACTTCCAGGCCGGTGGTGCCCAGGGCGCTGTTGTAGCCCGTGCCGCCCGGCACCAGGGCCGCGGCGATATCGTTTTCCAGGTCGCGGTGGCAGATGTGCGAGTAGGTCGCGGCCGGCGTGGCGTGCGTCACGCGCGCCGTGCTGACGACGCCGGCGGCGAAGCCCTTGGCTTTGGCCAGTTCCAGCAGGGTGGTGGCGGGCGTGCCGTTGCCGGTGCCGCATTTGTTGACCAGCTTGTTGTTATTCGCATCCGTGCCCGGATCGATGGCGACCGTGTTGGCCGACATGGAAATGACTTCATTGTTCATCTTGACGCCGGTCATGTAGGCGGCCATCGATGGCGCGCTGTCCGTCACTTGCGCGTCGTTCGAGTACGTTTTCACGAAGGCCGTTTCCGGCAGGGTGTCCATGGTCAGCGCACCCTCTTCGCCCACGGAATAGATGCGCGCGGCCGTCATGGTGGTCAGGCCCATGCCATCGCCAAGGAAGAAGATGACGTTTTTCGGCGGCGCTTCAGCCACTGCCTCTTCTTTTTTTGCGTCGCTGCCGCAGGCGGCCAGCATCAGGGTGATGGCGACGCTGCAGCCAGCGACGGAAATTTTTCTGCGTGTCATGTGGTTCATCCGGCTAGGTTTGAAAGAGCTGGCAAGATAACAATCCAATGTGACACCCTCATGACGCTATGACACATTTGCGACGGCACTACGCCGCCGCAGTGGCGTGGCTTTTGCGCGCGTCGACGTTGGAAAAATACGCCGTAGCGTGTTCGTCATCGCTTGATTGCATCGATATAAGCAATAAACTATTGCGCTTTACCTGGTTTTTCTACCGCTTTGAGCAACGTAAGATGCAGTCATCCCAATCATCTTGTGAAGGCGCATCATGTTCTCCAAATCCATCAGCAGCGTTCTTGTCTCCACCCTGTTTGCCGCCGGCGCCGCCTCGGCCGCCGCCAGCGCACCTCTGACCCTGGAAGTCTTCAATCCGGGCGAAGCGGCCATCTTTCCCGTCGCTTCCGTGCTGGTCGCGGGCAAGCATGACGCCGTGCTGATCGATGCGCAATTCTCGCGCGCCGAAGCGCAAAAACTGGTGGAAAAGATCCGCGCCAGCGGCAAGAAGCTGACGACCGTGTACATCAGCCACAGCGATCCCGATTTCTACTTTGGCCTCGACGTGATCAAGGCAGCGTTCCCGCAGGCGAAAATCGTTGCCACGCCGGAAACCGTGGCCGAGATCCGCCGCAAGGCTGACGCCAAGGTCGCCTACTGGGGCCCGATTTTGAAGGACAATGCGCCGCACGGCATCGTCATTCCCGATGCGCTGAAGGGCAAGCGCATCAGCCTGGAAGGCCAGTCGCTGGACATCGCCGGCCCGACGCCAGCGCGCACCTATGTGTGGATTCCATCGATCAAGGCCGTCGTCGGTGGCGTGGTGCTGTTTGGCAACTTGCACGTGTGGACGGCCGATACGCAAAGCCTGCAATCGCGCCAGGACTGGCTCAAGACCCTGGACGGCATCGCGGCCCTGAAACCCGTCACCGTCGTGCCCGGCCACTTCAAGGTCGGTTCGCCCCTGACGCCGGACAGCATCGGTTTTACGCGCGACTACCTGGTGACGTTTGAGGCGGAAACGGCCAAGGCCGCCAATTCGGCCGCCCTGATCGAGGCGATGAAACAGCATTATCCGAAGCTGGGCCTGGATGGCGCGCTGGAGACCAGCGCGAAGGTCGCCAAGGGCGAAATGAAATGGTAAGCGGCAACAAGGAGTCAAGCATGCCCACACTGCACTACATTTTCGATCCCCTGTGCGGCTGGTGCTACGGCGCCGCGCCGCTGGTCGAGGCGGCACGCGCCGTGCCGGGCCTGACGCTGGCCTTCCACGGCGGCGGCATGATGACGGGCAGCAATCGCCGCCAGATCACGCCCGCCTGGCGCGGCTATGTGCTGCCGCATGACCGGCGCATCGAGCAATTGTCTGGCCAGTCGTTTGGCGATGCCTATGTCAACGGCTTGCTGAACGACACCACGGCCATGATGGATTCCGAGCCGCCGATCACGGCCATCCTGGCGGCGGAAATGCTGGCCGGCAAGGGCCTGGACATGCTGCAGCGCGTGCAGCGCGCCCATTACGTGGACGGCTTGCGCATCGCTGACCTGCCCGTGCTGGCGGCGCTGGCGCAAGAACTGGGCATGGACGGCGCCGCATTCGGGGGGGAATATGCGCGGCAGGCGGGCGCCGCCACGCAGCGGCACATCGAGGCCAGCCGAGCCTTGCTGGCGCAGGTGGGCGGCCAGGGCTTTCCCACCTTCGTGCTCGACGATGGCAGCGGCAAGCTGTCCGTGATCGATATCGGCGGCTTCCTGGGCCAGCCGGCGAAACTGCAGGCACAACTGGGTGGCGTGTGCGACGCCCACGGTTGTGCATTGTAAATAGCTATCGAATCGATAAAATCAATTAACTTTTCCTTTGTTGTTGACCTCGTTACACTGGTTTCATTAGTCAACAACGAAGGAAAAGCAGCCATGAGTCAACAGCCGCCATTCAGTACCGCCTCGGGCATCCCCGTCGCCGACAACCAGAATTCCATCAGCGCCGGCCCCCGCGGCCCGCTGCTGCTGCAAGACTTCCACCTGATCGAAAAACTCCAGCATTTCAACCGCGAGCGCATCCCCGAGCGCGTGGTGCACGCGAAAGGCTCGGGCGCCTACGGCACCTTCACCGTCACGCACGACATCTCGCGCTACACCAAGGCCAAGCTGTTCAGTGAAGTGGGCAAGCAGACGGCCACCTTCGCGCGCTTTTCCACCGTCGGCGGCGAACGCGGCAGTGCCGACACGGAACGCGACCCGCGCGGCTTCGCCGTGCGCTTCTATACGGAAGAGGGCAACTGGGATCTCGTTGGCAACAACACGCCGATGTTCTTCATCAAGGACCCGATCAAGTTCCCCGATTTTGTCCACACGCAAAAGCGCGATCCGCAAAGCAATCTGAAATCGGCCGAAATGATGTTCGACTTCTGGAGCCATGCGCCGGAAAGCTTGCATCAGGTCACCATGCTGTTCTCGGACCGCGGCACGCCGGACGGTTACCGCCACATGGATGGCTTCGGCAGCCACACGTATAGCCTGATCGATGCGGACGGCCAGCGCGTGTACGTAAAATGGCACTTCAAGACGCGCCAGGGCATCAAGAACCTGCCTGCGGCGGAAGCGGGCCGCCTGGCCGGAGCCGATCCCGACTACGCCCAGCGCGACCTGTTCGGCGCCATCGAGCGCGGCGATTTCCCCCAGTGGGAAGTCAAGCTGCAGGTGGCGACGCAGGAGCAACTCGATGCATGGGAGCAACGCACGGGCTGGAACCCGTTCGATTTGACGAAAGTGTGGCCGCATGCGGACTTCCCGCTGCTGCCCGTGGGTATTTTCGAGCTGAACCGTAACCCGGACAATTATCACGCGGAAGTCGAGCAAGCCGCCTTTTCGCCGGCCAACGCCGTGCCCGGCATGGGATATTCACCGGACAAGATGCTGCAAGGCCGGCTGTTCGCCTACCACGATGCCCAGCTGTACCGGGTCGGCACGAACCACCAGCATCTGCCCGTGAATGCGGCCCGCTGCCCCTTCCACAACCAGCAGCGCGATGGCGGCATGGCGATCCACAATGGCGGCGCGGCGCGCAACTACGCGAACGTGGCGGCGGCAGGCACGCAGCCGCAAGGGCTGGGCCACGGCGAGCCGGCGTTGGACCTGGCCGGCGGCGCGGCGCGCTACGATGGCCGCGGCGTGGAAGATGATTACACGCAAGCCGGCAATCTGTTCCGCCTGATGTCGGTACAGGCGAAGCAAAACCTGTTCGACAACCTTGCCGGACCGTTGAGCCAGGTGCGGCCGGAAACCCTGCAGCGTCAGCTGGGCCACTTCGACCGGGCCGATGCCGCGTATGGCGCCGGCGTGCGGGCCGCTTTGCAGGCGCGTGGCGTGGTGCTGTAACTGTGTGTTGCAGGCGGAACAATCTTGTTCCGCCTGTTGTTGATACAGCACAAATTAGAGGGTGATACCAAATATTGCCGTATGGACATATTTGCCGCCCATGCGTAGACTTGTCGGTCTGATGATCGCGCGGCCTTCCTGGCAGCGTCCTGACTAGAAAGTCTTGCAATATGAATATGGCGAAGTTGTCGGTGCATGGGGACGACCCCACGCTCAAATCCATCCTCGAAGTCTTGCCCACGGATCCCGAACGGCAATGGCGCAAGGGCGAGGCGAAGGGCGCGGGCCGCGTGCATCTCGATTCCGGCTTCGAGGTGCTGATCGCGCAGGCATCCAAATCGCAAGTGTTGCCCTCGCGCATACGCAGCTATCTGGCCGAATGCCGCTCGCGCGGCGTCAGCTTCACCATGCCGCGTATCGTTGCTGAACTGCAATTGGAGCTGAATGGCGACGACACGGTCGACTCTCCGATGGATCTGACTCTGCCCGACATGCAGCACCTGACGGAAATGGGCATCAGCCTGAGCCTGGTGACGCGTTGCGCCGAGGCTTGAGGAGCGCCTGACAATAAAAAATGGCCACCTTTCCAGGGTGGCCATTTTTCGTCATGGTTCGTCGAGTTCGACGGTGATCATATTGTCGTCGGGCTTGCGGTCGATCAGCTTGTTGTCGGGATCGATGCCCGCCTTGCCGGGACGGCTGCCGACGATGACGGTATAGCTCGCTTCGCGCGCCGTCATGCGCAGGCGTTCGCGCAGCAGCGGATGGCCGTTCGCGTCGTCGACGCCGATCTCGATCCAGTCGTGCAGGGGCGCGTCGTGCTCCTCGCCCTGTTCGCCGGCCGTCAATTTGCTCGCCTGCACTTTCACGGTGACGGCGTACTTGCCGTCGCTGCGTTTGGTGGCCGTGGCCGACAGGGCGCGGTTGTCGAACAGCACGATTTTCTCGAACAGATCGTCGATCAGGTAAGCCTGCTCGGGCGGCGTGACCTGGCGCAAGCCGGCTATCAGCGCCGTCACGCTCGCATACGGCGGGCCTTTCTGGCCGTAGGTCTTGAGCAGCTCGCGCAGCACGCCGTTGACCTTGTCTTCGCCGATGATGTCTTGCAGCAAGTACATGGCCAGACTGCCCTTGTTGTAATGGATGTAGGCCTGGTTTTCATTCTCGGCCAGCGGCAATTCCTTCTTGCGCTCTTCGCTGCGCCCCATCAGGTATTGATTCAGGTCATAGCGCAGGAAGCGGCGCATCTTGGCCGGCCCCACGGTTTTCTTCATCACCATCAGGGCCGAATATTCGGCCAGGGTTTCGCTGAGTACGGTAGCGCCCCGTGTATTGCCGCCCACCAATTGATGCGCCCACCACTGGTGCGCCACTTCATGCGCCGTTACATAGAACGGATAATCGATATCCTTGGGATTCTTGTCATCGACCCTGGCGATGAAGCCCAGCCCTTCCGAGTACGGTATCGTGTTCGGGAACGATTGCGCAAACGTGGCGTAGCGGGGGAATTCGACGATGCGCAGGACCTTGTGCTGGTAGGGGCCGAAATTCTTCGTGTAGTACTCGAGCGCTTCCTTGCTGCCGCGCACGAAGCGATCGAGGTTGTATTCATGGCCCGGGTGGTAATACACGTCGATGGCCACGTCTTGCCAGCGCTCGTGCCTGACGGCGTAGCGGGCCGACTGGAATGCGTAAAAATTCAGGATCGGCTGTTCCATCGTGTAATGGAAGTAATGGCGGCCTTTGGCGATCCAGTCGTTGTCCAGCATGCCCGGCGCGATGGCCGTCTGGCCGTCGACGGTACTGACGGTGGCATCAAAACGGATGCGGTCGGCGTCGTTGCTGATGTAATTGTCGGCCAGCCCCCGTGCATCGTCGCGCGGCAAGGCCCGTTCGCGCGCCGGCAAGCCGTGTTTCTTGCGGTCGCGCGGGTCCGTCAATTCCTGCTGCGGCTGGTAGCCGATGTGGGGCAGCACGGCATTCGTGAAGAAGGTGCCGTTGGCTACCACGGGCGTGTCCTGGCCCAGGCCGAAGATGCCGCGCGGCGCAAAGCGGACGTCGAAATCGAGGCCCAGGGTGGCGCCCGGCGCCAGCGGCGCGGCCAGGCGGTAGCTGTAAAAGCCCAGCTTGCCGTCATCGAGGCCGGGATGCACGCGCGCGTCAAAACGCAGGCGCATGGTGGAGCTCGGGTCTTGCTGCACAAAAATGTGGCTGATCGGCAAGGTGGTCTTGTTTTGCAGCACATAGCGGCCCGTGACGGCCAGGGTGCGCTGCGCCGGGTAGATGGCCACGTCGAGTTTCACGTCGGTGATGCGCGGCTGTGGTGTGGCGGCAAACTTGCGGTACTGGCGCTCGACTGTGGCGCGGTCCGCATCGCGGGCGAATTCGGACTTGTAATCGTTGGCCACGTGGAAGACGTAGAACAGGACCGCGCCGGCGCCGACGAAGATCAGGGCGCCGCCGGCAAAGCTGGCCAGCACGCCCTGCGTCAGGCCGTGGCGCGCTAGGCGCAGGCGGATGCGCCAGCTGTCCTGCGCGCCGCGGGGCCAGAACAGCAGCGACAGCACCGTCAGCATGACGGCCGCGCCGCTCCAGTACAGCAAGTACCAGCGCTCGCGCAACAGATAGTGGCCGGCGCCGTTCATGGCCGAATACACGAAGTCCGGCGTGTTGCCGTACAGCAGCAGCGGATCGCCCAGGCCCAGCGAGGAAAAGCTGATGCTGGCCATGTGGTACAGGATCATGGCGAAATACGCCAAATACTTGTGATTGATCAATACCTGCAAAAAGATGGCCAGCACGGCGATCAGCGCGTAGGACGGCAGGTGCGACAGGAACAGCGATTCCAGGTACAGGCCGGGGTCGAGGCGGTAATAACCCTTGAAAACCTGGATCGACATGCCGCACAGCATGATTACGAGGCTCAGCAAGGCCTGCAGGCCGATCAGCGCAAACAGTTTCGACAGCAGGGGCAGCCAGTTCGGCACGGGCAGGGCGTCGAGCATCAAGTGCGTGCCCGCCTCGCGTTCGCGCCACACCAGTTCGCCTGCATAGAAGGTGGTAATGATCAGCATGAACAGGGCGAACGAGGCGCTGACCATGTCCAGCACCCTTTCGGTCACGGGATACGTATTCGTGCCATACAGGGAGCCCATGTCGAGCGCGCCGCCATACATGGTCAGCACGCCGGCCAGCACGATGACGACAAAATAGATGTTCTTGATGGTTTCGCGCAAGTTCAGCCAGCTCATCTTGAGGAGCAGGGCGGCCAGGTTGCGCTGCGCGAAGTCAGGTGTTTCCTGCGTCGACAGCGAAGCGTTCGACAGGCGCAGCGGGACGTCGCCCTCGCTGCGGCGCTTGCCGGCGCCCGCGTCCGTCGTGGCGTGGAACTGGAAGCGCCAGTAGCCGAGCAGCAATGCCACGAGGGCGAAGCCGGACCAGATGGCGCGGTTCAGCAAATACACGCCTTCCAGGGTCACCAGGCGCGTGTTGCGCTCCGCGTTCGGCCAGTATTCCGTCAGGCGTATCAGCGCCGTGGTGCCGAAGGGATCGATCAGGGCAGCCAGGGTCTTGTAGTCGAGGTCGCGCGCCAATGACGGGGCCACCAGGTAGCCGATCAGCATTACCACCGAGCTGATGTAGACGGGCAGCATGCGCCGCGTCAGGGCCGCGATGACGAAGAAGATGGCGCCGAAGATGAACAGGTTCGGCAGCAGGGTAAATACATACGGCATCAGGTAGGCCAGCGCCCGTTGCGGCCCCAGCCGTTCCGGGTCGATGCCGGGCAGCCAGGCGCCCAGCCAGGCACCGATGACGATGCTGGAAAACACGACGGCCAGCACCAGGTAGGCGCCGAGGAAGCGGCCGAACACGTACTGGTATTTCCGGATCGGCGCGCTGAAGAAGAAATGCTGCATGCCGTATTCGAAATCCTGCTGCACTGAGCGGCCCATCATGGCGGCCACCACGACGGCGCCGAAGCAGCCCAGCAGGCTGCACGTAAACGCCAGCGAGCGGGGCGCGTTGATCAGGAACTTGCCGCCGAAACTGATGCTCGCTTCCTTGAAGACGCCGCCGGCGGCGGCCATCCACAGCATGGCCAGCGCCAAAAACATGGCGAAATACACCCAGGTGGACAGCAGCTTGAGCCGCTGTCGCGCTTCAAAGCGGGCGATGGCAAACATGGCGCGCCCCTCAGTCGCACTGCGGGGCGACGCGGTGGCGCCCGGCAATGGTGGCGAAATACAGGTCTTCCAGGTCGCCGATGGCTTCCTCGAAGCCGTCGCCCGGGTCGTCGTCGCTGTAGACGTGGATCAAGGTACGGCCCGACAGCAAGCGCGTGGAAATGACGGCGTGGCGCTGCTGGAAGCTGGCCAGTTCCTTCTTCTCGACGAAGCGCGCCCAGATCTTGCAGCTGACTTCGTCGATCAGTTCCTGGGTCTTGCCGCACAGCAGCAAATGGCCCTTGTTGATGATGGCCATGTTGGCGCACAGGTCGGCCACGTCGGACACGATGTGGGTCGACAGGATCACCGTCTTGTCTTCGCCGATGTCGGACAGCAGGTTGTGGAAGCGGACTCTTTCCTGCGGATCGAGGCCGGCCGTCGGTTCGTCGACGATGATCAGTTTCGGGTCGCCCAGCAGGGCTTGCGCGATGCCGAAGCGCTGGCGCATGCCGCCGGAAAAGCTGCCCAGGCGCTGGTGGCGCACGTCGAACAAATTGGTTTGCTGCAACAGGCCATCGACGACCTCGCGCCGGCGCGCCCGCTGCGACAAGCCTTTCAAGGTGGCGAAGTGGTCGAGCAGCTCGTAGGCCGTCACTTTCGGGTACAGGCCGAAGTCTTGCGGCAGGTAGCCGAGCATGCGGCGGATCTCGTCCTTGTCGTCGAGCACGTCGTAGTCGCCGAAGAAAACGGAGCCGGAATCGCATTCCTGCAGGGTGGCCAGGGTGCGCATCAGGGTCGACTTGCCGGCGCCATTCGGGCCCAGCAAGCCGAACATCCCGGGCGGTATCGTCAGCGACACGTTATCCAGCGCCACCACGCCATTCGCGTAGGTCTTCGACAATTTGCGAATCTGCAATTCCATACAACTCCTAACTCATGCGTTGCAGCCCGATGGTGCAGGGCTTCTGTATGCTGGCATTGTATTGAATTTAAGACGTACTGGGCAGTTGCATGCGATACACGGCATTTTCGCGTGACCAGAGTGCAATTGGGCGGGGTGGACGGCGCGCCCGTATGGGGCTTCCGTGGGGGCTGTTTCGCCCCGCTGGCGCGCCGCGTGACTATTAATTACGGAATAGCACCGATTCACGGTTAAACCACCAGCGGCACAGCATCAGCAGGGCGCCCGCGATCACCGTGGTCGAGGCCAGGATCACGCCGAACATGCGGTAATCCATGGTGCCCTTGACCAATTCCTTCATGGCCAGCGACACGTTGGTCAGCGGCACCATGGCCCACATCCAGTTCAGCTCGACGCCGGGCAGCATGGCCGCCACCGTGGGCAGGATGACGAACAGCATCAAAGGCGTGATCATGCCGGCCGCTTCCTTGTAGCTTTTCGCGTAGATCGAGATCGACAGCAGCAGCGAGGCGAAGATGGCGGCCGTCGGCACCAGCATCAGGGTCACCATGGCCAGGTCGGGCAAGCCGATGCTGCGCACCATGACGGCCATATTGCCTTCCAGCGAACTGCCGAAGATGGCCAGCAGGGCGCCCATGCTGCCCACCATCAGCACGGCCGAGGTCATGCCGACGGTAAACAGCACGAGGAACTTGGCCAGCACGATGGCGCTGCGCGGCACGGGCGCCAGCAGCAGGGTTTCCAGCGTGCCACGCTCCTTTTCGCCGGCGCCCAGGTCGATGGCCGGATACATGGCCGCCGTCAGGCACACCATCAGCAGCAGATAGGGCAGCATGCCGCCGACGATGGCTCCCATCTGCTCGCGTTCGTTGGCCGTCGACTGTTTGTCGAGCACGATGGGGTGCAGGGCAAAGGCCAGCTGGGCCGGGCTCAGGTTCAGGGCCGATAGCGCGCTTTCGCGCAGGCTGGCGTTGTACGCCTCGACGATTTCGCGCACCCGCTGCTGGGTCACGTCGACCGTGCTGGCGCTGTTGTAGTGCAGCACTACCTTCGTTTGCTGCTGTTGTTGCAGCGATGCTTCAAAATGCGGCGGAATGACGACGGCAAACTTGATGGTGTCGTCGCCGATGGCGCGGCGGATGTCGCCCTCGCTGGCCAGCGGCACTTCGCGCAGGTTGTGCTGCTGGGCAAAACGCCCGCTCAAGCCCGGCGAATGGTCCTTGCCGAACAGGGCGTAGCGCATTTCCGCCGTTTTCGCGTTCTTGAACATATTGCTTGAAACATAAGCGAAGCCGCCAAAGATCAGCGGCATGGCAAAGATGGGGATGAGGATGGTGAAGATCAGCGTCTTGCGGTCGCGCGTGAGTTCCAGCAACTCTTTCACATAAATGGTCCACATGGCTCAGGCTCCCTGGTTGACGACGCTGACAAAGGCGTCGTACAGATCGGCACTGCCGCCCAGGTGGCGCAGTTCGCTGACCGTGCCATTGAAGGCGGTGGTGCCGCGGTTGATGATGCAGACGCGGTCGCACAGCTTTTCCACCTCGTGCAGGTGGTGCGTGGAAAAGATCAGCGGCACGCGCAGCGCCTTGTAGCTGGCGATGAAGTCGAGCAGGATCTTGGCCGACATCACGTCCAGGCCCGTCGTCGGCTCGTCGAGGATCACCACCTGCGGCTCGTGCACGACGGTGCGGGCGATCGCGCACTTCTGTTTCATGCCCGTCGACAATTGATCGGCCCGCTTGCCGCCGTATTCTTCCATTTGCAGCAGGGAAAACAGTTCGTCGCAGCGGCGTTTCAGCTTGTCGGCCGGCATGCCATGCAGGCGGCCGAAATATTCCACGTTCTCGCGCGCCGTCAGGCGGCCATACAAGCCTGTCGAGCCGGACAGGAAACCGATGCTTTGGCGCGCCACCAGCGGTTGCTGCAGCACGTCGACACCGTTGACAAGGGCGCTGCCCGCGTCCGCCTGCAAGGCCGTCGACAGCAGGCGCAGGGTGGTGGTCTTGCCGGCGCCATTCGGGCCCAGCAAGCCCAGCACTTCGCCGGGGGCGCAGCTGAAACTCACGTCGCGCACGGCGTGAAACCAGCCCTCGTGTTCGCGCGGATCGCTGACATGCACGGCCTTGCCCTTGTGGGGCGGCATGCGGAAACGTTTTGCCAGGTGCTTGACCTCAATCATGTGCTTCATCCATTTAACGGTGAAGAACGAGAGTAGCATGCAAAAAATGTAACTTGCAAGGTGGAAATATCGTTTGGTCTATTGAAAAAAACAGCATCTTCATGCAAGCTGGCCCGGTGGGCGCCGGCGGACGGCGCGGGAGAGCGCAATGCAAACGATCGATCAGGCGATGCAGGACAAGGTACTGGCCGTGGCGCGCGCCGGCATGACCAGTGCCGAAGCCATCGGTTTCTTCCGCGTCAGCCTGGGGTTGTACTACCTGGCGGGCCTGATGACGGAGGAAACCCTCGATTTCAAGCAGATCGATGCGAAGTACAACCGTTTTATCTACCACTCGATAGGCGGCGGGCACAGCATCGCCAGCGTGCTGCAATTCATGAGCGGCGAGAAAGTCTTGCGCGTGCTGCAAGCGGAGCGTTTTCGCGCCGCGTTTGCCGAACATTGCCCGGACATCCCCGTCGACAGCATTTCTTTCCTGATTTCACTGAACCTGGGGGTGGCGAAAAGCCTGTCCGGCCTGGACGCCGTCGGCCCCGTGGTGGACTGGATCGAGCGGGAAAAAGCGCGCACAAGTCAATAAAGCCCCGTTCACCCTGCGCGCGGCGTGGGGACGGCTGGCCCTGATCGTCCTATAATCCATGTTTTCCCTTACATGAATAGCCACGATGACCGCGAACCGCCACTTTGACCCCCTGGATCGTTTGATTGTCGGCGCCGACAAGGCCTTGCGCGTCATGGCGGGCGTGGCCTCGGCCTCGCGCCCCACGCCGGCCGCGCATGCGCCCGATGCGGAACTGAGCCCGGCCGAACAGCGCCACAGCGCCGGCTTGATGCGCGTCAACCATGTGGGCGAAGTGTGCGCGCAAGCCCTGTACAACTCGCAGGCGCGCTATGCGCACAGCCCGGCCATCCGCGCCCAGTTCGACGAAGCGGGGCGCGAAGAGGAAGACCATCTGGCCTGGACGGCGCAGCGCCTGACGGAGCTGGGCTCGCGTCTGAGCCTGCTCAATCCCCTGTGGTATGCCGGTTCGTTTGCGCTGGGCACCATCGCCGCGCGCATGGGCGACGGCCGCAGCCTGGGTTTCGTGGTGGAAACGGAACGCCAGGTGGAAGCGCACCTGGCCAGCCACTTGCAGGAATTGCCGCCGCAGGACGCCAAGTCGCGCGCCATTGTGAAACAGATGGCGATCGACGAAGTGGAACATGGCGCCGCAGCTCAGCGACTGGGCGCCATCGATACCCCGGCGCCAGTCAAGGCGCTGATGGGCTTGATGGGGAAAGTGATGACGAAAACCGCTTACTATATTTAGACGCAGAAAAGAGCCGGGGTCAGACCCGACGGGTCTGACCCCAGTTTTCTGCTGCATCCAGGCAAATTGTGCCGATTATTCTTCAATAATCTCGAACGAGTGCGTAATTTCCGCGGTCTTCGCCAGCATGATCGACGCCGAGCAATATTTGTCATGCGACAAGGCCACGGCCCGTTCGACTGCGGTGGGTTTCAGGGCCTTGCCGCGCACGGTGAAGTGGAAGTGGATCTTGGTAAATACTTTCGGATCGGTGTCGGCGCGCTCGGCCTTCAGGGTCACTTCGCAGCCACTGACGGCTTCGCGCCCGCGTTTCAGGATCAGCACCACGTCATAGGCGGTGCAGCCGCCCGTGCCCAGCAAGACCATTTCCATGGGGCGCGGCGCCAGGTTGTGGCCGCCGCCGTCGGGCGCGCCATCCATGGTCACCAGGTGGCCGGAACCCGTTTCTGCCCGAAAACTCATGCCCGACGGGCCATTCCAGCTGACTTTGCATTCCATCGTACTCTCCGAAAATTGTAAGCGTTTTGTATTGTAATAGAGGAATGCCCATTCATGTACCGCCCGCCGGGCCGCAGCCGGCCTGCATTGCGGCTTGACGCGGCAAGGCAAAGCCGCTTATACTTGTCGGCTTTCCGTTCGCTCAGGAAAAGTAAATAAGGCAGAGTCCGCATAGCAGCATCGGCGGAACCACCATTTGAGCGTGTAATCTATTAGGAAGTCAACATGAAAACATTTTCCGCTAAAGGACATGAAGTCCAGCGCGATTGGTTCGTGGTTGACGCGACGGACAAAGTCCTCGGACGTGTTGCCAGCGAAGTGGCACTCCGACTGCGCGGCAAACACAAACCAGAATTTACTCCTCACGTCGATACCGGCGACTTCATCGTCGTCATCAACGCAGGCAAACTGCGTGTGACCGGTACCAAAGCTACTGAGAAAATTTACTACCGTCACTCTGGCTATCCAGGCGGCATCTACGAAACCAACTTCCAGAAAATGCAACAGCGTTTTCCAGGTCGCGCGCTTGAGAAAGCGGTCAAAGGCATGCTGCCTAAAGGCCCACTCGGTTACGCAATGATCAAGAAGCTGAAAGTGTACGCGGAAGGTTCCCATCCGCACGCTGCTCAGCAACCTAAAGCACTTGTTCTCTAAGGAACTGACATGATCGGTAATTACAATTATGGAACCGGCCGTCGCAAAAGTGCAGTGGCTCGGGTTTTTATCAAAGTTGGCACAGGCTTGATCGTTGTTAACGGCAAACCAGCAAACGAATACTTTTCGCGCGAAACGGGTCTGATGGTCATCCGTCAACCTCTGGAACTGACCGGCAATGTCGAGCGTTTCGACATCAAAGTCAACGTCCATGGCGGCGGTGAGTCGGGCCAGGCTGGTGCAGTTCGTCACGGCATCACCCGCGCTCTGATCGACTACGATGCAGCGTTGAAACCGGAACTGGCGAAAGCCGGCTTCGTGACCCGCGATGCACGTGAAGTCGAGCGTAAAAAAGTTGGTCTGCGCAAAGCACGTCGCGCAAAGCAATTCTCGAAGCGTTAATTTCTACGCTACAGCACCTTCCGGGGTGCTGGTCGAAAAGCCGCTGGACTTCGGTCCCGCGGCTTTTTGCATTTCAGCGGGATACGCCGTTGCGCTGTAAAATACGCGGAAAACCCGCAGGGGGAGCGTTTCCCTTCATCTTTATGCAATCTATACACAAGGAAAGAACATGATCAAAGTTGGCATCGTCGGCGGCACTGGATACACGGGCGTGGAGTTGCTGCGCTTGCTCGCTACCCATCCAGATGTCGAGTTGACGGCGATTACTTCGCGCAAGGAAGATGGCTTGCCCGTTGCTGACATGTATCCTTCCCTGCGTGGCCACGTGAAACTGGCGTTTTCCTCGCCCGATAAAGCCAATCTGGAGCAATGCGACGTGGTCTTCTTTGCCACTCCGCACGGTGTTGCGATGGCGCAAGCCCCAGCCCTGCTGGCTGCCGGCGTGAAAGTCATCGACCTGGCCGCCGACTTCCGCCTGAAAGACCAGGCCAAGTTCGAGCAGTGGTACAAGATTCCCCACACGGCACCCGAGCTGATCGAGCAGGCCGTGTACGGCTTGCCGGAACTGAACCGCGAAGACATCAAGCAAGCAAAGCTGATCGCCAACCCCGGTTGCTACCCGACCACCATGCAGCTGGGCTTTTACCCGCTGCTGAAGGCGGGCCTGGTCAATGTGGGCGGCTTGATCGCCGACTGCAAGTCGGGCGTGTCCGGCGCCGGCCGCAAGGCGGAAATCGGCATCCTGTTCTCGGAGGCAAGCGACAGCTTCAAGGCCTACGGCGTGGCCGGCCACCGCCACTTGCCGGAAACGACGGCGCAACTGCAGCGTTTCACGGATGAGAAAGTGGCGCTGACCTTCACGCCGCACCTGGTGCCGATGATCCGCGGCATGCATTCGACCCTGTATGCGCAGTTGAACAAGGATGTCAGCAATGAAGAATTGCAACACTTGTTCGAAGAGCAATACAAGGATGAGCCTTTCGTCGACGTGATGCCGTTCGGCTCGCACCCGGAAACCCGCTCCACGCGCGGCTCGAACATGCTGCGCCTGGCCTTGCACCGTCCCGAAGGCGGCAATACCGTCGTCGTGCTGGTGGTGCAGGACAACCTGGTCAAGGGTGCAGCGGGCCAGGCCGTGCAATGCATGAACTTGATGTTTGGCCTGAAAGAAACGGCCGGTTTGCAACACATCGCCGTGATGCCTTAAATATAGGCACAGGCGTTTGCGCAGGTCCGGCGCCTTTTTGCCGGACCTGTGATAAATTGGACTGCCACGTACCCCGACAGGATGACGTTCATGTTCGAGCGCAACGCGAAAAACCCCATCGATACCCTGATCGGCGCTTCCACGCGGATCGAGGGCGACTTGCTGTTTTGCGGCGGTTTGCGCATCGACGGCCATGTGCGCGGCAACGTCACGGGCGAGCCGGGCGACCCCACCTATGTGGTGCTGGGCGAGGCAGGGCGCATCGATGGTGAGGTGCGCTGCTCGAGCCTGGTCGTCAGCGGCGAGATCAACGGCCCCGTGTATGTGTCCGAAATGCTTGAAATCCAGCCAAAAGCCCGCATTGTAGGAGAGGTCTATTACAAGGTGCTGGAAATGCACAGCGGCGCGCAAGTCCAGGGCAAGCTCAGCCGCCACGACAGCGCCGACCCCGTGCTGCACCTGGCCGTGTCGGAAATGTGAGCAGGAACAACACCCGCCAGCCGCGCCAGCGGCGGCCGCAGCGTGACTTGCGCCAACAGTCTATAATGAGGCTATGTTTTCTGAGGAGTCTGAAATGAATGCAGTCGCTGAAATGCAAGATGTGATCCCTTCGCCTATCATCTTTACCGATAGCGCCGCCGAAAAAGTCGCGCAGCTGATCGAGGAAGAAGGCAATCCCGACCTGAAATTGCGCGTGTTCGTGCAGGGTGGCGGCTGTTCCGGCTTCCAGTATGGCTTCACCTTCGACGAAATCGTCAACGAAGATGACACCACCATGGTCAAGAACGGCGTCCAGCTGTTGATCGATTCCATGAGCTACCAGTACCTGGTCGGCGCGGAAATCGACTACAAGGATGACCTGGAAGGCGCGCAGTTCGTGATTAAAAACCCTACCGCGACGTCGACGTGCGGTTGCGGTTCGTCTTTCTCGGTATAAGCACACCCGAGAAAACGCCCATGGCGGCGTTGCATTGCCTCGCCGTACTATTCGTACTGTCTTCGGCAATGCGCCTTGCCCTGAACGTTTTTCAGGCGCGCCGGTTTACAGGCGCAGCGTAAAAATAGCGGATCATCGATCCGCTATTTGTGTTTCTGGAGCAATTGTCCCATATCAACGTGGATACAGCGCGCCCAGTACCCGCAAGCCCCGCGCGCCTGTCACGGCCGGCAAGTTGCCAGGCTTGCGCTGCGTAAAGCGCCAGGCCAGCCACGCAAAGGCCAGCGCCTCGACCTGGCTGGGCGCCACGCCCAATGCTTGCGTGGACTCCACCGCCATGCCCGGCAATTGCCGGGCCAGCGCCGCCATCAGGCTGGCGTTCTGCGCCCCGCCGCCGCATACATACACGGTTTCCGCCTGCGCCCCGTCGCGCGCGATGGCGCGCGCCAGGCTGGCGGCCGTCAGCTGGGTCAACGTCGCCTGCACGTCGGCGGGCAGGGCGGTGGGGTAATTGGCCAGCTTGGCGCTCAGCCAGTCGGCATGGAACAGGTCGCGGCCCGTGCTTTTCGGCGCAGGCAAGTCAAAATAGGGATCGTCGAGCAAATCCGCCAGCAGGGCAGGGATGACCTGGCCCGTGGCGGCCCAGGCGCCGTTGGCGTCGTAGGGCTGGCCCAGGTGCCGCAAGACCCAGCCATCCATCAGCGCATTGCCGGGACCCGTGTCGTAGCCCGTCACCGTGCCATCCGCATGCAGCACGCTGATGTTGCTGATGCCGCCGATATTGGCCAGCACGCGCGTGTGGCCGGGCAGATTGAAAATGGCCTGGTGAAAGGCCGGCACCAGCGGCGCGCCCTGGCCGCCGGCCGCCACGTCGCGGCTGCGCAAGTCCGCGATGACGTCGATGCCCGTCAGTTCCGCCAGCAGGGCCGGGTTGTTCAGCTGGCGCGTAAATCCCAGCTCGGGGCGGTGGCGGATGGTCTGGCCATGCGCGCCGATGGCGGCGACGGCGTCTGCGACGATGCCCGCGTTGCCTAAAAGCATGGCGACGCAATCGGCGTAATGGCGCACGAGTTGATTGGCCGCCAGCGCTTCGCGTTCGATTTCATTCTGGCCCGCACTTTGCAAGGCCATCAGGTCGTCGCGCAGGCTGGCGGGGAAGGGAATGTAGGCGTCGCCCAAGCTGCGCGTGCCTTCGTCGGAAAAGTCGACCAGCGCGCCGTCGACGCCGTCCAGGCTGGTGCCCGACATCAAACCGATATACAGCATGGGGTGTTTCCTCGCGTGCGTAAGTGATGGATGCATTGTGCCGTATTTTCCTGCACACATAAAACAAAGGCACCGGCCATTTACATGGGCGGTGCCTTTATATGTTGCCCGAAGGCAGTGTTGCTTAGCGCGACGCCAGTGCCGTGTCGTTCGGACGCAGCAGGGTGAAGCGGTGCATCATGTCAGCCGACACCATGCGGAAGCGGCTCAGTTCGGCGGCCGTCAATGGCGCCTGGGCTTGCACATTCAGCTTGCTTGGGTCTTGCGCTACGCCGCCGACGCGGAATTCATAGTGCAAATGGGCGCCCGTGGACCAGCCGGTGGTGCCGACGTAGCCGATTACATCGCCCTGGCTCACTTTTTGACCTTTTTTCAGGCCCGAAGCGAAGCGGCTCATGTGCGCATAGGCGGTCGTGTAGTTGGCCCAGTGTTTCAGGACAACAACATTACCGTAGCCGTTCTGGCTGCCGACGGAATCGACCACGCCGTCGCCGGAAGCGCGGATAGGCGTGCCCGTTGCCGCGGCGAAATCGATGCCCTTGTGCGCTTTCCAGTTGCCGGAAATCGGGTGCACGCGCATGGAGAAGCCGGACGAGATGCGGGAAAATTCGAGGGGGGATTTCAGGAAGGCTTTTTTGAGGGACTTGCCGTCGAAGCTGTAGTAACCGCCGCCTTGCTTGCTGGCTGGGTCTTCGAACCAAACGGACTGGTAAGTCGTGCCGCGGTTGGTGAATTCACCGGCCAGGATGCGGCCCGCTCGGACAAATTCGCCATCTTGCCAGAATGTTTCGTAGACAACATTGAACGAGTCGCCGCGTTTCAGGTCGGAGCGGAAGTCGATATTGGTCGAGAACATTTCCACGATTTGCGCGGAAATCGAGTCTGGCAGGCGGGTGCCGTCCAGGCTGGAGTCGGTGGCGGCGAACAGGGTGGAGGTAATCTTGCGCGCGTGCATTTCAACGCGGCGTTCCAGCTGGGCTGCCACTTCCGTGGCCACGAACTTGTCGCCCTTGCGGGTGATCAGGATGTTCTTGACCGATTTGTCCGTGCCGTCGACGAGGGTGGCGCGCATCCAGTTGAGGTCGCCGTTTTCGGACGTTTGCGCTTGCACGCGCTTGCCCGATTTCAGCAACATCACGCCGCGCGCGATCTTGTCGGTTTTGATGAAATTGGCGGCCACCGGATCATCCACGCCGAGACGGGTCAGCAGGGTGGCGAGGGTATCGCCGGCGCGGACTTTTTCTTCGTGGGTGAAATTCTGGTCTACCTGTTCCATCGCGGAAATCTGCGAGGCGAGATCAGGCATTTCCAGGTTCTGGGCGATGGACGTGACCGGCAAGTCGGATGCGTCGGGCGCCATGGGCGACACAGCGACCGCGCCGAAGGCGGCCACGGCGAGCAGCACTGCGGACACGCTGATAATGCGTGCCTTGCGTGTCGTCGCCAGCTGTGTGTACAAGCGTGAGCCTGTGATTTTATGTATAGGGTTCATGCAATCAGTTAAAATTTGCCCTTGAACGATTCGTGAACTAGTGCTCTTTGTTATTGTTATTTTGGTTCGTTTTCATACGGCAAGATTGATGGGATCGAGCATTATAGCAAACTCCGCAAACCTACTACCATTTTGAGATCTACAGTCAAATTTTATGGAAATCAACACCACCGCATCGCCTACAAAGGCTAACGCCGCTCAGACCGCGCTTGTGCTGTCGGACAGAGTACAAGAAGCCCTCGCGATTACCAAGCGTGGCGTCGACGAACTCTTGATCGAAAGCGAATTTGCGCAAAAATTAGCGCGTTCCGAGAAAACCGGTGTTCCGCTGCGCATCAAACTGGGCCTGGACCCGACTGCACCCGACTTGCATCTGGGCCACACTGTTGTGCTGAACAAGATGCGCCAGCTGCAAAACCTCGGCCATCAAGTCATTTTCCTCATCGGCGATTTTACTTCCATGATCGGCGACCCTTCGGGCCGCAACGTCACGCGCCCGCCGCTGACCAAGGAACAGATCGAGATTAACGCGATGACGTATTTCGCGCAAGCATCTTTAGTGTTGGACGCCAGCAAGACCGAAATCCGCTATAACTCCGAGTGGTGCGATCCGCTGGGCGCGCGCGGCATCATCCAGCTCGCTTCCCACTACACGGTGGCGCGCATGATCGAGCGCGACGACTTCACCAAGCGCTTCCAGGGCGGCATTCCTATTTCCGTACACGAATTCCTGTACCCGCTGATGCAAGGCTACGACTCGGTGGCCCTGAAATCGGACCTGGAACTGGGCGGCACGGACCAGAAATTCAACCTGCTGGTGGGCCGCGAACTGCAAAAGCAGTACGGACAGGAGCAGCAGTGTATTTTGACCATGCCTCTGCTGGAAGGTTTGGACGGCGTGGAAAAAATGTCCAAGTCGAAGAATAACTACATCGGCATCACGGAACCGGGCAACACCATGTTCGCCAAGCTGATGAGCATTTCCGACGTCATGATGTGGCGCTACTACGAGCTGCTGTCGTGGCGCTCGATCGCCGAACTGGCGCAGCTGAAGCGCGAAGTCGAGGAAGGCCGCAATCCGCGCGATGCCAAGGTTGCGCTGGCGCAAGAGATCGTCGCGCGCTTCCACTCGCAGCAGGCGGCGGAAGATGCGCTGGCCGATTTCGTCAACCGCTCGAAGGGCGGCATCCCCGACGATATCCCGGAAGTGACCTTGGCCGGCGCACCGCTGGGCATTCCGCAACTGCTGAAACAGGCGGGCCTGTGCCCGTCGACGTCGGAAGCCATGCGCAAGATCGACCAGGGCGGCGTGCGCATCGACGGCACCGTCATCAGCGACAAGGGCTTGCAAGTGGAAGCCGGTCAGTTCGTGTTGCAAGTTGGCAAGCGCAGCTTTGCGCGCGTCACCTTGACGGCATGATCGCGCTGCTGCAGCGCGTTACGCAGGCAAAGGTCGACGTTGCCGGCGCCACCATCGGCGCCATCGATGCCGGCCTGATGGTGCTCGTGTGCGCGGAGCGGGGCGATACGGAGAAGGAAGCGGACGCCCTGCTGACCAAGCTGCTCGGCTACCGCGTGTTTGCCGACGACGCGGGCAAGATGAACCGCAGCGTGACGGACGTGGCCGGCGGCTTGCTGCTGGTGCCGCAGTTCACCCTGGCGGCCGACACCAAGTCCGGCACGCGCCCGTCGTTTACGCCGGCCGCCGCGCCACAGGACGGCTTGCGCCTGTTCACGCATTTCGTGGACCAGGCGCGCAGCCGCCATGCGACCGTGCAAACGGGGCAGTTTGGTGCCGACATGCAGGTGTCGCTCACCAATGACGGCCCGGTGACCTTCTGGCTGCAAGTGAACGCAAAACAATAACTAAAACAGGAGCAAGCGATGAAATTGTGGAGCGAGACGTTTCGTGATGGCGGCCTGATGCCGGCCGATTATGCCTTTGCCGAGATCGATCCGGCCAGCCGCGTGCGCCTCGCTGGCAACCGCAATCCCCATCTGGCCTGGGACGAGGTGCCGAACGGCACCGAGTCGCTGGCCCTGTTCTGCATCGACCCCGATGCGCCGCAAGACGCCAGCCTGGTCAATGTTGAAGGCCAGGCCCTGCCGCTGACGGCGTTGCGCGGCGACTTTTATCACTGGAGCTTGCTCGACTTGCCGCCTGCCATGCGGGTGATTGCCGCCGGAGAATTTTCCAGCGGCATTACGCCGCGCGGCAAGGCTGCCGCTACTGGCAATGGGCTGCGCCAGGGTCTCAACGACTACACGGGCTGGTTTGCCGCCGACCCGGACATGGCCGGCGACTATTACGGCTACGATGGCCCATGCCCGCCGTGGAACGACGAGCGCATCCACCACTACATTTTCCGCCTGTATGCGCTAGACGTGCCGCAGCTGGCCGTGCCCGAACGGTTTACGGGGCAGCAAGCCTACGCCGCCATCTATGGCCACATCCTTGACGAAGCCCAGCTCGTCGTCGCCTATTCGCTTAACCCCGAGTTGGCACTTACCCTGAAGAAATAACGCATGAGCACCACGATTTTACTGATACGCCATGGCGAAACGGCCTGGAATGCGGGCCGCCGCCTGCAGGGCCATATCGACATCGCCCTGAACGAGGCGGGCCTGGCGCAAGCGGGGGCGTTGGGACAGGCGCTGGCGGACGAACCGCTGGCCGCCATCATCGCCAGCGATCTGCAACGCGCGCAGCAGACGGCGCTAGCCGTGGCCGACGTGAAAGATTTACCCGTGCAAACGGACCCCTTGCTGCGCGAGCGCTGCTACGGCGCTTTCGAAGGCTTGCTGTATGCCGACATCGCCGCGCGCTATCCGCATGAATATGCGCAGTGGCAATCGCGCCAGATCGACGCCGTGATGCCGTCGGGCGAGCGCCAGGCCGAAAGTTTCCGCCAGTTCTATGCGCGCGCGAATGGCGCCATCGCCCGCTGGGCCGAACGCTATGACGGCCAGACGATCGCCATCGTGGCCCACGGCGGCGTGCTCGAGTGCGCTTACCGCGAGGCGGTCGGCATGACGCTCGACAGTCCGCGCGACTTCCAGGTCAAAAATGCCAGCGTCAACCGTTTTTCTTACGCCGACGGCAAGCTGCATTTGGTGCACTGGGGAAATATCGAACACTTGAGCGCGCCCGCGATGGACGAGCTGGGCTAAGCGGCGCCTCCTCACTCTGACGCACTGAGCAAAAAAATAGTGCTTATTAATTAGGCAGGGAATCGGTTAAAATAGCAGGTTCCTCCGTCCATTCCAGGTTCTTCAGTGCAAATCGGCCCTCACATTCTGCGCAACAACGTTTTTGTCGCTCCCATGGCGGGCGTGACGGATCGGCCTTTCCGCCAGTTGTGCAAGCAGTTGGGCGCCGGTTACGCCGTGTCGGAGATGGCGGCGTCGAATCCGCGCCTGTGGGCGACGGAAAAAAGCTCGCGCCGCACGGACCATGCGGGCGAAATGGAGCCAAAGGCCGTGCAGATCGCCGGCGCCGATCCGCAAGACCTGGCCGACTGCGCCAAGTTCAACGTGGACCGGGGCGCGCAGATCATCGACATCAACATGGGTTGCCCCGTCAAAAAGGTGTGCAACAGCTGGTGCGGTTCGGCCTTGCTGCAAAACGAAAGCCTGGTCGAAAGAATCTTGCACGCCGTCGTCAACGCCGTCGACGTGCCCGTCACCCTGAAATTTCGCACGGGCTGGAACCGCGAAAACAAGAATGCCCTGAAAATCGCCCGCATCGCCGAGCAAGCCGGCATCCAGATGCTGACCCTGCACGGCCGCACGCGCGCCGATGGCTACAAGGGCGATGCCGAATATGAAACCATTGCCGCAGTGAAAGCATCGGTGGGCATTCCCGTGGTGGCCAACGGCGACATTACCAGTCCTGAGAAGGCCCGCTTTGTGCTGGATCAAACGGGCGCCGATGCCGTCATGATCGGCCGCGCGGCGCAGGGCCGGCCGTGGATTTGCCGTGAAATTGATCATTTCTTGCGCACCGGCACCTTGTTGCCGGCGCCCTACGTGGATGAAGTGCGCACCCTGATGGATGAGCATTTGCGCGCCCATTACGCGTTTTACGGAGAATTCCTCGGCGTGCGCACGGCGCGCAAGCACATCGGCTGGTATGTCAAGGATCTGGAAGGCGGCGAAGCGTTCCGACAGCAAATGAACTTGCTGGAGTCGACGGAAGCGCAGTTGCTGGCCGTCGATCAATTTTTTGAGTCGCAATGGAAATTTGGCGAACGGTTACAATACCGCCTCTCCGAATCGAGTGAAAGTGGCCTGATCGATGTGATCAAACCTATGGCCACGGCAGCATGAGCAGATAGCAGCAAGCAGGGTAAATCAGTTACCAGCAGTACAAGGGCGAGCGCCTATATACAGAGCGTCATGCAATATTAATTACAACACCGAGGCAAGAGGGCAGCACGCGGACCGCATGAGCGACGCGGCGCCGGATGGCCAGGTGTTCAGCCGGTTGAAGCATAAAAATGAGCAAAGAAAGCATTCAGGAAGTCGTACAGAAAAGTCTAGAAGATTACTTCAATGACCTGGGCGAACAGCAAGCATCGAATATCTACGACATGGTCGTGCTGACCGTGGAAAAGCCCATCCTGGAAGTCGTGATGACACGCGCCGATGGCAACCAGTCGCACGCCGCGCAGATGCTGGGCATCAACCGCAATACCCTGCGCAAGAAATTGCAGGAGCACGGTTTGCTGTAATGCCGGCATGCAAGTGACGCCAAGATTTGAATCCGCCGCCGCCTCAGCCAGACGACTGAGCGGCGCCATTCGCCAAGAACACTTAACCACCTAGCCACAGCCATGATCAAACAAGCTCTCCTCTCCGTTTCCGACAAGACCGGCGTTCTCGAATTCGCCCGCGCCCTGTCCGCCCTCGGCGTCAACCTCCTGTCCACGGGCGGCACCGCAAAATTGCTGGCAGACAACGGTGTTCCCGTCACGGAAGTTGCCGATTACACGGGTTTCCCGGAGATGCTCGATGGCCGTGTGAAGACGCTGCACCCGAAAGTGCACGGCGGTATCCTGGCGCGCCGCGATTTCCCTGAGCACATGTCGAAACTGGTCGAGCACGACATGCCGACCATCGACATGGTGGTGGTCAACCTGTACCCGTTCCAGGGCACGGTCGCCAAGGCCGATTGCACGCTGGAAGACGCGATCGAGAACATCGATATCGGCGGCCCGACCATGCTGCGTTCGGCGGCCAAGAACCACAAGGACGTGGTCGTCATCTGCGACCCGAGCGACTACGACGCCGTGCTGGCGGAAATGCGCTCGGCCGACGGCAAGGCCGGCGACGTCAGCTACGACACCAAATTCATGCTGGCAAAAAAAGTCTTTGCGCACACGGCGCAATACGATGGCGCCATCACCAATTACCTGACCAGCCTGGGCCCGACGAAGGTGCACGCCGAGCGCGGCGCCTATCCGCAAATCCTCAATGTTGCATTTGAGAAAGTGCAAGACATGCGCTACGGTGAAAACCCGCACCAGAGCGCCGCCTTCTACCGCGACCTGGTCACCACCGATGGCGCGTTGGCCAACTACCGCCAGCTGCAAGGCAAGGAATTGTCGTACAACAACATCGCCGATGCCGACGCGGCCTGGGAATGCGTGAAGAGCATGGGCGGCTTCGAGCAAAGCGCCGCTTGCGTGATCGTCAAGCACGCGAACCCATGCGGCGTAGCGCTGGGCAAGAATGCAGCGGAAGCGTATGCGCGCGCCCTGCAGACGGACCCGACCTCGGCATTCGGCGGCATCATCGCGTTTAATACCGAACTGGACGGCGCCACTGCCGGCGAAATCGCCAAGCTGTTCGTCGAAGTGCTGATCGCCCCATCGTTCTCCGCCGAAGCGAAACAGATTCTGTCGAGCAAGCAAAACGTGCGCATGCTGGAAATCCCGCTGGGCGGCGGCGTGCACGCCATGGACTTCAAGCGCGTCGGTGGCGGCTTGCTGGTGCAATCGCCGGACGCGAAAAACGTCGGTATCGGCGACTTGCGCGTGGTCAGCAAGCTGCAGCCAACGCCGCAGCAACTGGCCGACCTGATGTTCGCCTGGAAAGTGGCAAAATTCGTCAAGTCGAACGCCATCGTCTTCTGCGGCAATAACATGACCCTGGGCGTGGGCGCAGGCCAGATGAGCCGTATCGACTCGGCCCGCATCGCGTCCATCAAGGCGCAAAACGCCGGCCTGTCACTGACGGGCTCCGTGGTGGCGTCGGACGCCTTCTTCCCGTTCCGCGACGGCCTCGACGTCGTCGTCGACGCGGGCGCGACCTGCGTCATCCACCCGGGCGGCTCCATGCGCGACCAGGAAGTGATCGATGCGGCGGACGAGCGCGGCGTCGTGATGCTGTACACGGGCACGCGTCACTTCCGTCATTGATAATTGAACCCAACGGCAATGACCGGGGTCGGATCCTGAGGGTCCGACCCCAGATGTTGTTTTGGGTTGCTGCGACACAATACGGCAGGCACCGGTTATTCACCGGTGCCTGCCGTATTCATTATAGAATCTGGCGATGATTATTCTTGGCATCGATCCTGGCCTGCGCACGACCGGCTTTGGGGTCATTGAAAAACACGGCAACAAGCTGCGCTATATCGCGTCGGGTACCGTCAAGACGGGTTCCGAAGGGGAATTGCCGCCGCGCCTGAAGGTCATCCTGCAGGGCGTGGGCGAAATCGTCGGCACCTACCAGCCCGATTGCGCGGCCATCGAAAAAGTGTTCGTCAACGTCAATCCCCAATCGACCTTGCTGCTGGGCCAGGCGCGTGGCGCGGCCATTTGCGCGCTCGTCCATGCCGACCTGTCGGTGGCCGAATACACGGCCCTGCAAGTGAAGCAGGCCGTCACGGGCCACGGCAAGGCGGCCAAGGAGCAGGTGCAGGAAATGGTGTCGCGCCTGCTGTCCTTGCCCGGCTTGCCCGGCACGGATGCGGCCGATGCCCTGGGCGTGGCCATTTGCCACGCCAACAGCATTGATGCGCTGGCCATGCTCGGCGCGCTGGCGCCCCAGCTGCAGGGCTTGCGCATGAAGCGCGGCCGCCTGGTAGGCTAGGCGCGCCATATGCCCCTCATATATATACACAACATTAGGAACACGCGATGATAGGCCGTCTCTCCGGTATTTTGCTTGAAAAGAATCCGCCACAATTGCTGGTCGATTGCCAGGGCGTCGGCTATGAAGTCGACGTGCCGATGAGCACCTTTTACAACCTGCCCCACGTGGGCGAAAAAGTCGTGCTGTTCACGCACCAGGCCATCCGCGAAGATGCGCATCTGCTGTTTGGCTTTGGCAATGCGGCCGAGCGTGCCGTGTTCCGCCAGTTGATCAAGATCACGGGCGTGGGCGCGCGCATGGCCTTGTCGATTCTTTCCGGCATGACGATTGCCGACCTGGCGCAAGCGATCACCCTGCAGGATTCCGGCCGCCTCGTGAAAGTGCCGGGCATCGGCAAGAAGACGGCGGAACGTTTATTACTGGAATTGAAGGGCAAACTGGGAGCCGATATCGGCGCCGGCGGCGCGCATGCGGCGCCGGACGCCCAATCGGACATCCTCAATGCGCTGGTCGCGCTCGGCTATTCGGACAAGGAAGCGCTGGCGGCCGTGAAAAACGTGCCGGCAGGCAGCGGTGTGTCGGACGGCATCAAACTGGCGCTGAAAGCGCTGTCGAAAGGCTGATAGGGCATGAGCATCCAGACCGACAGCTTCACGGAACAGCGCATCATCGACGCGGCGCCCATTTCGCACAACGAAGAGGCCATCGAACGGGCCTTGCGCCCGAAGCAACTCGATGAGTACGTGGGGCAGGAAAAGATCCGCGACCAGCTGGAAATTTTTATTACGGCCGCGCGCCAGCGCAAGGAAGCGCTCGACCACACTTTATTGTTCGGCCCGCCGGGCCTGGGCAAGACGACCCTGGCGCACATCATCGCGCGCGAAATGGGCGTCAATCTGCGCCAGACGTCCGGCCCCGTGCTGGAACGTCCGGGCGACCTGGCGGCGATTTTGACGAACCTGGAAGCGAACGACGTCCTGTTCATCGATGAAATCCACCGGCTGTCGCCTGTCGTGGAAGAGATTTTGTATCCGGCGCTTGAGGATTATCAAATCGATATCATGATCGGCGAAGGCCCGGCCGCCCGTTCCGTGAAACTCGATCTGCAGCCGTTTACATTAGTGGGCGCCACCACGCGCGCCGGCATGCTGACCAATCCGCTGCGCGACCGCTTCGGCATCGTCGCCCGGCTGGAGTTCTACAATACGGGCGAGCTGACGAAGATCGTCACGCGCAGCGCGGCCTTGCTGAAAGCGCCGATCGACCCGGAAGGCGCGCATGAAATCGCCCAGCGCGCGCGCGGCACGCCGCGCATCGCCAACCGCCTGCTGCGCCGCGTGCGCGATTTCGCGGAAGTCAAAAGCAATGGCGAGATCACCAAGGTGGTGGCCGACCGTGCGCTGGCCATGCTCGACGTCGATTCCGCCGGCTTCGACGTGATGGACCGTAAATTGCTCGAAGCCGTGCTGTTCAAGTTCGGCGGCGGCCCCGTCGGCATCGGCAACCTGGCCGCCGCCATCGGCGAAGCGGCCGATACCATCGAAGACGTGCTGGAACCTTACCTGATACAGCAAGGCTTTTTGCAGCGCACGCCGCGTGGCCGTGTCGCCACGCCGGCCGCCTACCTGCACTTCGGCGTCAGCGCGCCGCGCATGGGTCCTGGCGGCGAAGCGTGGGAACTGTGATGGCGGAAGGTAGTCAACCGACCGCGCCGGGCATGCAGATATGGATTGATGCCGATGCCTGTCCCGTTGTCATCAAGGAAATTTTGTACAGAGTCGCCGACCGGCTGGAATTGCCGCTCACCCTGGTAGCCAACCAGGGCTTGCGCGTGCCGCCGTCGCGTTTCATCCGCACCGTGCAAGTACCGTCCGGCGCCGACGTGGCCGACCAGGAAATCGTGCGCCTGTTGAATCCTGGCGACCTCGTCATCACGGGCGACATCCCGCTGGCCGCTGACGTGCTCACCAAGGGCGGTTTTGCGCTGAATCCGCGTGGCGAATTTTATACGAAAGACAATATCGCCCAGCAACTGACGATGCGCGCCTTCATGGAAGAATTGCGCAGCGGCGGCGTCGATACGGGCGGCCCGGCCGCCTTCAGCCAGTCCGACCGGCAACAGTTTGCCAACAGCCTGGACCGGCATTTGAGCAAGCACCACCGTAAGCCGGCAGCGCCGCAGACGTAAAAAAAACCGGCGCAAGCCGGTTTTTTACATGGCAGTTTGATCTAGCGCATGACTTTTCTCGTGCCCACCACTTCGACCGTCACGCGGCGGTTCTTGGCGCGCCCGGCGGCACTCGTGTTGTCGGCCACGGGCTGCGTTTCTCCCTTGCCTTCCGTATAGACGCGGTTCGTCTCCACGCCTTGCGCTACCAGGTAAGCCTTGACGGCTTCGGCGCGGTGTTGCGACAGTTTCTGGTTGTAGGCATCGGGGCCGACGGCATCCGTATGGCCGACCGTGACGATCACTTCCAGGTCCATGCCCGTCAATTGACCGAGCAACTGGTCCAGCGCGGCCTTGCCTTGCGGCTTGAGCGTCGATTGATCGAAATCAAACAGCGCTTCGGAAGCAAATGACACTTTTTCCGACACGGGGGCTGGCGCCGGCTTGGCCTCGATCACCGGTGCCGGCATGGCGACGACGGGGGCGACTTCGGGCGCCGGCTGGTAGGCGGGCGTGGCGCTGGCCGGGCGGCCCAGCTTATACACGAGGCTGACGGAATACAGGTCCGCATCGCCGCGGTTGCCGACGGCGTCGTTCAGACGATAACGCTCGACTTCGCCGCGCAAGGCCAGCGCTTCGCTGAACTTGTATTCGAGGCCCAGACCCAGCTTGGCATTGAGTTTGCGCTCGCTGGCATGCGTATTGGTCGAGCCCAGCAGACGGTTGCCGCTGAACTCCGTATTCGTCTTGGTGTAGTGCATGCCGACCCGGCCCAGCAAGGACAGGCGCTGCGACAGCGGCAGCTGACCCAGCAAGTCCAGGTTCACGCCGCGAAAGCCCGCTTGCCCGTTCAGCACGCCATTGCCGCTGGTGGTCGACTGGAAATCGAACTTGCCCAGGTCAAAGTAGCCCGCTTCCACGGCGACATACTGGTTCAGTTGCCGGCCGACAAACAATTTGTAGCCGGTATCGCGCTGGTCCTTGGTGAAACCGGTGACCGTCTCTCCGTTGGCGGCCAGGCTGGCGCGCAGGCGCGGCTCGTCGATGGTGGCGCGCGACTGGCCCACGCCCGCGCCGAGGTACCAGGCGCTGTTGGCCCAGTCCGGGTTGATGAAGGTGTTGTCCTGGGCCTGTGCCGATTGTGCCGCCAGCAAGGCGCCGGCCATCACGCTCAGCGCGCCCAGTGTGTGTGCGATAGTCATGGTCATGTCCCGTTTATTTGGTGATCTGGTTGTTGCGCAGGGTAACGGCAGCAGCCGTCAGCACGCGGCCATTGAGCAGGGTCGTGTTGTCGCCCACCGTGATGGCGGCCGACTGGCCCAGGATATTGCCCTTGAAGACGCTGTTCGCGGCCAGGGTGGTGGGGCCGACGGGCAACCAGCTGACGTTGTCGGCCGTGGCGCCGTTGTTCAGGGCGACCACCGAGTTGACGGTCGAGTTCAAGGTCAGCGCCGTGCGGAAGATATACACGCCGGGACCGTTCAAGGTCAGGGTGCCCGTGATGCTGATGGCGCCCGCGTAGCAATACACGCCGGGGCCGAAGGTCTGGCCGCCCAGGTCGATGCCGCCGGCAAAGCTGACGTCGCAAGTCCGGCTATTGCCGTCCGTGATCGCCGCTTGCAAATCCGTCATGGCGCCGGCCAGGATGGCGCCCGACTTGTAGTTGGTAAAACCTGCCGCCTGGGTCGGGTCGACCGTTTGCGAAGGCGCGCCGACGTCGCCCGTGATCAGGGTGGTGCCGCCCGAGTTGTTCGTGATCGAGGTGCCGGCCAGTACGCCGAATGGTGCCGCGCGGCCCAGGACGATCGGGTTCAGGACGGGCGGGATGGCGACGGCCGTGACGGTCAGCAGCGCGCTGCCCGACTGGCCGCCGGCCGTGGCCGTGATGCTGCTGGTGCCGACGGCGATGCCGGTGGCGACGCCCGTGTTCAATACCGTGGCATTGGCGACGGTGCCTGAGGTCCAGGCGGCGCTGCCGGTGATGATGGCGTTCGAGCTGTCCGAATACGTTGCGGTGGCAATGAATTGTTGCTGGGTGCCGACCGCGACGCTGGCGGTGGCCGGCGTGACGGCGATGCTGACGATGGTGCTGGCAGGCACAGTGACGGTAGTACTGGCCGTCTTGCCGTTGAAGCTGGCATTCATGACGCTGGTACCAAAGGCAACGCCGGTGACGAGGCCATTGCTGGCGACGCTGGCGAAAGCGGGCGTGGCGGCAACGAAGCTGCTGCCGGCCGTGACGTCAGCGGTGCTGTTATCCGAGTAGGTGGCAATGACTGCCAGCTGGCGCGTTGCGGCGACGGGGATGATCGGGTTTTGCGGCGTGACGGCGATCGACAGCAAGGTCGCTGGCGTGACGGTCAGCACGGTGCTGGCCGTGAGCGTGCCCGTGGTGGCCGTGATCTGCGTCGTGCCGGCAACTTTGCCCAGGGCCAGGCCGCCAGTGGCGATGCTGGCGGTGGCGGGACTGGCCGAGGCAAAGGCCGACACGGCCGTGACGTCGCGCGTGGCGCCGTCGCTGAAGCTGCCGGTCACCATAAATTGCTGCGTTGCCGCGATGGCGATCGATGGCGCGAGCGGCGTGATGGCGATCGCCGTCAAGGTGGCGGGCGAGACGGTCAACTGGGCCGCCGCGCTCTTGCCGCCAAACGCGGCGCTGATGCTGCTGCTGCCGGCAGCCACGCCAGCGGCAACGCCGCTGCTGGCATTGACCGTGGCATTGGCCGGCGTGGCCGATGTCCAGGCCGACTTGGCGCTGACGTCTTGCGAGGAACCATCGCTATACGTGGCGATCGCCGTGAATTGCTGGCCGGCGCCGATGGCGACCGTGGCCGTGGCGGGCGTGACGGCCAGGCTGGACAGCGTAGCGCCCGGCAAGCCGAGGATGGGATCGCGTCCCTGGTCGCCGCCACCGCCGCAACCGGCAAGGGCGGTCATGGCCAATAAACCTGCCGAGACGAGCAGCGGGTTCAGATATCGCTTGAAGAGATTCATATAGTTCCTTTGTGCATGGCAATCATTGCCGGGCATCCGCTGATGAGGTCATCCGGCAGAGCCATGCCGCCTTTCGCTACGGGCGATGGCGTCACAGGCATGCACTATTTCATTTAGGAAACTTCAAGTATGTTCGGTGGCGCGCATAGGCTGCTGGCGCTTGCAGATATGTTTAAAAGGGAATGATTCGGCCTGGAAAACAACAGGTTTGTCGGGCGCGTGACGCAAAAAAGCCGGCGCATGGCCGGCTTCATCAGGGCAGGGCGTGCGCCGTTTATTCTTCGCGCACCCACGTCTGCGAGCGGCCAAACATCGGCACGCCGACATAGCCGCGCACTTGCAGCTTGGTGCCGCCTTCAATCAGTTCGGCCTTGCTCTTGTAGACCTTGCCGGTGGCCGGGTCCGTGATTTCGCCGCCTGTCCATTCCTTGCCGTCATATTTCAGGCCGGACAGGATCACCAGGCCGATGATGGGCTGGTCCTTGTTGGCGCCCGTGCACTTGTCGCACTTGGGATTTTGCTCTTCATTCGGGCCACGGAACAGCTTTTCGATCTTGCCTTGCAAGACGCCGTTGTTTTCCGTGATGACAACGAGGGATTTCGGCTTGCCGCTGGCGTCGTCGATGGTTTTCCACGTGCCGACGGGGGTGTAGTTGCCGTCGCGCGCGGCGGCGCTGCCGGCGATGGCCAGGGCGGCCATCATGATGCTTGCTGTGACGCTTGCTTTGAAATTTTTATGCATTGCTAGTCTCCAATGGTTTTTTTGATCGGGTCACGAACAGTGTATATACCAAGGCAAGACCAGCCATCCTGCGCGGCGTCACGGATGACGCCGCGCAATCCTTCCAAACTTGCCTTATGCGCTGGCTAGTTTAGCAAACTGTTCGCGCAGTTTTTCAATTGTCGCCGAAAAACTGAGCAAACGCTCGTTTTCTTGCGCAACGATGGCGGCAGGGGCGCGCGCGACGAAACTTTCATTGCCCAACTTGCTGTTGACCTTGGCAATTTCCGCTTCGATGCGGGCGATTTCCTTGCCCAGGCGCTCGCGTTCGGCGGCCACGTCGATTTCCACTTTCAGCATCAGCTTGGTGGTGCCGACGATGGCGACGGCCGCAGGCGAGTCCGGCAACGCATCGACGATCTGCACGTCGGCCAGCTTGCCCAGCGACTGGATGTACGGTGCGTACGACGCCAGCGCTTCTTTCTCGCTGGCATTGCCCGCTTCGACGATCAGCGGCACGCGCACGGATGGCGAGATCTGCATTTCGCCGCGCAGGTTGCGCGTCGCATCCGTCAAGGCTTTCAGCTGCTGCATCCACGCTTCGGCCGACTCGTCGATCTTGTCGGTGTTGGCGATCGGATACGGCTGCATCATGATCGACACGCCCTTGGGCTCACCGTCGGCCTTCGGCAGCTTGCCGGCCAGCGGCGCAACGCTTTGCCACAGCGCTTCCGTGACGAAGGGGATGATCGGATGGGCCAGGCGCAGCACCACTTCCAGCACGCGCAGCAGGGTGTGGCGGGTGGCGCGCTGCTGGCCTTCCGTACCTTGCTGTACTTGCACCTTGGCTACTTCCAGGTACCAGTCGCAATACTCGTCCCACACGAATTTGTAGATCGATGCGGCGATATTGTCGAAACGGAAGTCTTCAAAGCCCTTGGCCACGTCCAGTTCCGCTTTTTGCAGCAGGGAAATAATCCACTTGTCCGCTTGCGACAGATCAACATCGTTCGCCGTGCAATCCTTGCCTTCCGTGTTCATCATGACGAAACGCGTGGCGTTCCACATCTTGTTGCAGAAGTTGCGGTAGCCTTCGCAGCGGCCCAGGTCGAAATTGATGTTGCGGCCCAAGGACGCATAGCTGGCCATGGTGAAGCGCACGGCGTCCGTGCCGTAGGCCGAAATGCCTTCCGGGAATTCCTTGCGCGTCGCCTTGGTGATCTTTTCCGCGTCGCGCGGGTTCATCAGGCCCGTGGTGCGCTTGACGATCAAGCCTTCCAGGTCGATGCCGTCGATCAAGTCGATCGGGTCCAGGGTATTGCCCTTCGACTTGGACATTTTTTGGCCTGTCGAATCGCGCACGAGGCCGTGCACGTAGACGGTTTCAAACGGTACCTTGCCCGTGAAGTGCGTCGTCATCATGACCATGCGCGCGACCCAGAAGAAGATGATGTCGAAACCCGTCACCAGCACGGACGACGGCAGGAAGGCCTTCATGTCCGGAGTTTCTTCAGGCCAACCCATGGTCGAGAACGGTACCAGCGCCGACGAGAACCACGTGTCGAGCACGTCGTCGTCGCGCTTCAAGGGACCCGTGCTGCCGGCGGCCAGGGCCTTGGCTTCCGCTTCGGCTTGCGTTTTCGCAACAAAGATATTGCCGGCGTCGTCGTACCACGCCGGGATTTGATGGCCCCACCACAGTTGGCGCGAGATGCACCAGTCCTGGATGTTGTTGAGCCACTGGTTGTAGGTGGTGCTCCAGTTTTCCGGCACGAACTTGATTTCGCCATTGGCGACCTTGTCCAGCGCCGTTTCCGCGATCGACTTGCCTGGGAAGAAAGTGCCTTCCGGGGCCGGCTTGCTCATGGCGACAAACCACTGGTCCGTCAGCATCGGCTCGATGACGACGCCCGTGCGGTCGCCGCGCGGCACCATCAGTTTGTGTGGCTTGACTTGCTCCAGCAAGCCTTGCGCGTCCAGGTCGGCGACGATCTGCTTGCGCGCGGCGAAGCGGTCCATGCCGCGATACGCTTCGGGTGCGTCGTCGGTGATCTTCGCGTCCAGGGTCAGGATGACGATCTGCGCCAGTTTGTGGCGCTGGCCGACGGCGTAATCGTTCATGTCGTGCGCGGGGGTAATCTTCACGCAACCCGTGCCGAATTCCTTGTCGACGTATTCGTCGGCGATGATCGGGATTTCGCGGTCGGTCAGGGGGAGCTTGAGCATCTTGCCCACCAGCGCCGTGTAGCGCTCGTCCGTCGGATCGACGGCCACAGCCACGTCGCCCAGCATGGTTTCAGGACGCGTGGTGGCCACCGTCAGGAAGCCGCTGCCGTCGGCCAGCGGGTACTTGATGTACCACATGGAACCGTCTTCTTCCTCGGACACCACTTCCAGGTCGGACACGGCCGTGCCCAGCACGGGGTCCCAGTTCACCAGGCGCTTGCCGCGGTAGATCAGGCCTTGCTCGAACAGGCGCACGAAGACGTCGGTGACGACTTTCGAGCGCGGCTCGTCCATCGTGAAGTATTCGCGCTGCCAGTCGGCCGAGGCGCCCAGGCGGCGCATTTGCCCGGTGATGATGGAACCGGATTTTTCTTTCCATTCCCACACTTTTTCCACGAATTTCTCGCGGCCCAGGTCATGGCGCGAAATCTTTTGCGCGTCCAGCTGGCGTTGCACGACGATTTGCGTGGCGATGCCCGCATGGTCGGTGCCCGGTATCCAGGCCGTGTTGTGGCCCAGCATGCGGTGGTAGCGGGTCAGGCCATCCATGATGGTCTGGTTGAACGCATGGCCCATGTGCAGGGTGCCGGTGACGTTCGGCGGCGGCAACTGGATGCTGAAGGAAGGTTTTCCGGCATCGAGGGTGGCGGTGAAGTAACCGCGCTGTTCCCACTCGGTGCGCCAGAATTGTTCAATGTCGGCGGGCTCGAAAGACTTGGCTAATTCCATGATTTGGCGTGTGATTGGCAAAAGGAACCATTATAAGGGGTGCATAAAGCATGCGCAGCAAATAGCGGCCCTGGATGGGCCGAAAAGCCGCGCACGATTGAGCAATATTGCTTCATTGTATTTTTTCTAAGCTATCATCTTTGCAACATTATTTGAAAGTCCAGAAGATCATGAAGAAATTGTGGCAATTGGCCGTGTTCGGCGTCGGATTGGCTGCCGGCGGCGCATGCGCCGGCGTTCCGGAAGGGATGGCGGCTTTCCAGGCCGGGCGCTGCAGCGAGGCCGTGGCGCAATTGCGCGGACCGGCGCAGGGTGGCAATGTGGAGGCGCAGAAAGTCCTCGCCGATATCTACGGGGACCGGAGCGAATGCCGGGACGTGGCGCGCAGCGAGGCCGAAGCGGAGCGCTGGTATCTGCTGGCGGCCAAGGGCGGCGATCGCGCCGCGCAGGAGGCGCTGGTTTTCATGTATGCATACGCGCCGGGCCGCATGCGCAATCCATCGCGCGCGCGGCCCTGGTTGGGCGTCATGGCGGCGCAGGGTGAAGGCAAGCCGCTGCAGGAACTGGCGCAAATGCATGAGCGGGGCGAAGGCGGGCCGGCCGACAGGGTGCTGTCGTACGCGCTCAACCTGCTGGCGCAGCAAGACAAGGAGTGGAGCGGCGCGGCCGCGATGGAGAAGTCCCTGCCGGCGCAGCGTGGCAGGATGTCGCCGGACCAGGTCGATGAAGCCGTGCGCCTGGCTGCGGCCTGGAAGCGGGGCGCGCCCTTGCCGGCGACGTCGCTGACGGGACAGCGTTCGCCGCAGGACTGGTACCGCCGCGCCGCCGAGGCCGGCGATATGGAAGCCGCCTACCAGTTGGGCTTGCTGTGCTGGAGAGGCACGGGCGGCCTGGATGAAAAGCAGGCCGCCCGCTGGCTGCGCAAGGCCGCCGAAAGCGGCAGTGCCAAGGCCCAGCTGCAGCTGGCCGTGCTGTATGGCGAGGAGGCGGGCGTGCCGCAGGACTATGTGCTCGCTTCCATGCTGAGCCAGTTGGCGGCGGCGGGCGGCGTTGCGGAAGCCGGCGACGCCGTGGCCCGCTGGGCAAAGAAATTGAATGCGGCGCAACACGCCGAGGCGGATCAGCTGGCGCGGGCATGGAAGCTGGGCATGCCGTTGCCGCAGGTCTCCGTGCACGGCATGGAACGCTTGATCAATTATGTGCGCGAGGCACGCAACAAGCTGCCGCCGACGCCAGAGGTGACGGCGCTGTTCAAGGCTGCCAGAGAGGGCGATGAAGCGGCCTTCGGCAAGCTGCTTGCCGGCGTTGCCGAGCCGGGCAACTATGCGCTCGACAGGCTTCCCTTGCTGAACTATTTGATCTTGCCCCCATCCAGCATGTTCAAAGCCGAAGCGGCATGGCTGAAGGCGCAAACGTGGCGGGACGACGATCAGGAGCGACTGGCGCAGGCGTCGCAGCCGGCCCGCCGCCAGGCGCTGCGTGAGCAGCACGCCGCGCTGTTGCCCACCAAGCTGCGCATGATGACGCTGCTGTTGCAACGCGGCGTGCCGCTCGGCGAAGGCGATACGCTGTACCACGCCGCGCCCCTGCATCTGGCTGCCCTGTATGGCAATGCCGCGATGGTGCGCCTGTTGCTGGCCCATGGCGCCGATGTGCGGCAATACGGCGGCGAAAACCAAACGATGGCGCCGCTGGAATACGCCTTGCAGCAAGAGGATGCGGGCATCTTGCCGGAATTGATCGACGCGAATGAACGGACGGCCAGCATGATCGCCTTGCTCGACGCAGGCGCGGGCCGGCCATATTTGCTGGTAGATCAGTATCTGGCAGAGAAAAAAGCCAAGAAAGGCGGAGCTGCGCAGCCAGCCGAACGGCCGCTGGCCGATTCGTTGATATGGGGGCGCTTGCTGCGCCTGACGCGCGGCACTGAAGTGCTCGACAAAATGCTGGCCACCGGCACCACGCCGAATGTTGATGAGCAGGACAAGTCGCTGTACGCCTATGCCGCCGAAGCGGGCAACGCCGGCGTGCTCGATTGGCTCAAGCAGCGCGTGCCCCGGCATGGCGCGAAGGGCGAGGACCGCTGGCTCGACGCCGCGATGCGCGCCATGTACAACCATCAACCGGCGTCCGAAGACGTGCTGCGCCAACTCGTGATGCCTGGCATGCCATGGCAGCAAGTCGGCCCCGCCGCCGAAGTGTCTTACCAGGGACAGCAGGCGGCGCTCGATTCGCGGCGCCTGGAAAAGGAGACGCTGCTGTGGCATGCCGTGCGCAGCCAGCGGCCAGACTGGGTCACCCGCCTGGCCGCGATGGGCGCACCCGTCGTCAGCGACGGCTATCTTCCGCCCTTGCTGGCGGCCGTCGAAAATGGCGACGCGGCGATGGTCAAGCTGCTGCTGGGCCTGGGCGCCGATCCGCAGGGCGGGGGAATTTCCGTGTTGAAGATGGCGCAGCAACGGGCGCCGACGTCGGAAAACAAAGCCGTGCTGGCCGCGCTGCGGGCGGCTGCCGCGGCGCGCTAGCATCCGGCAGCCGCACCGCTGCGCAAGGGCAAGGACACGGCCGCCAGCCTGCCGCTGCCATAGCGTTAGCCTGGCCGGCATGCGCCACCTTGCGCGGCGACAGCGCTGTGTTTTGGCGGCCTGGCGAGTCGTTTTACTGCAACAGAACGGGGCTCAAGGCGCTGCCGATGCTATAATGCCGGCCTCGGCGCCTCCTGCCTCATCCTTGCGGACGGCGCCAGCAGACGCGGTTGTATCAACGTTTCATATCCAACACTCGTCCGCGTCTCAAGGCCAGCGCATCCGCGATGCCAGCCACCTTCAGCGCGTCCCCTTCGGGCCGGGCGCCTGAGCCACGCGCACCGCCAGCGGTGCACCATTCACGGCGGAATCAAAGCGGCTCGTCATTGCACGCCGCTGCCGCCACAGCTTAGCCAGGATCTGTTGTCCGGCGCGTCGTCTTTTGATACGGCATCCCCCGCATGGCGCCTTGCCGCCTGTGGCCTTGCCGTGGCCGCCGCTTTCCTGGTGTCGCTTTTACAAGGAAATCATCATGAAAAAAATCGCCATCGTTGCCGGCCTTGCCACCACCCTGGGCGCCTTGCCTGCCGCCCACGCCCAGTCGTCTGTTGAAGTGTACGGCCTGATGGATGCGGGCCTGGTGCAGGAAGGCGGCGTCAGCAAGCTCACCAGCGGCATCTCGGCCGGTTCGCGCCTGGGCTTGCGCGGCACGGAAGCGCTGGGCAATGGCTTGCAAGCCGTGTTCACCCTGGAAGCGGGCGTCCTGAGCGACACGGGCCGCTCGGACCAGGCGGGCCAATTGTTCGGCCGCCAGGCCTTTGTCGGCCTCAATAGCCCGCTGGGCATGCTGACCGTGGGCCGCCAGTACAACCTGCAAAGCCAGGCGCTGACGGACGTGGCCGACCCGTTCGAGGGCGGCTTTGCCGGCGCGGCGACCAACCTGGCCGGCTACTCGGCCACGCGCATCGACAATACCGTGCGCTACACCTCGCCGGAATGGCGCGGCGTGACGGGCACCGTCATGTATGGTGCCGGCGAGCATACGGGGATTGCGGCAGATCAACGTTCGCTGGGCCTGTCCCTGGGCTATGTCAACGGTCCTTTGACCCTGCGCCTGGCGCGCCAGAGCCGTGCCGGCGAGCCGGGCAAGGCCGACGCGAACAACACCATTCTGGCGGGTAACTACAACTTCGGCGTGGCCACGGCGTTTGCCGGCTATGGCCGCAACACGGGCGAGGGCAGCTCGATGTTCTTCGCGGAAAACCCATATGGCGCGGCGCAGGCGCCCACCGCGTCGAACGACAGCCGCGATGCCATTGTCGGCGTGTCCGTGCCGCTCGGCGCGACGACCCTGCTGGCCTCGTATGTGCGCAAGGATGACCGCGATGCGGCCAACCGCGATGCGCAGCAGCTGGCCATCGGCGCCACGTATGCCTTGTCCAAGCGCAGCAAGGTGTATGTTGCCTACGCGCATATCCGCAACCGCAACGACGCTGCCTACATGGTGGGCAATGCAACGGAAGTGGGCAGCGGCAACCGCGCCTTCAACATCGGCCTGCGCCACTCTTTTTAAGCGGGCAGCATGTTGCCTTCGAGCAGCAATGTTTCGAAAGCGGCGGCGGCCAGGGGGCGGCTGAACAAATAGCCTTGCATCTGGTCGCAGCCGTGCTGGCGCAGGAAGTCCAGCTGCTGCGCCGTTTCCACGCCTTCGGCGATCACTTTCAGGCGCAGGCTGTGCGCCAGCGAAATAATGGCGCGCACGATGGCCGCGTCGTCGTCGCTGTGCGTGATGTCGCTGACGAAGGTTTTGTCGATTTTCAATACGTCAATGGGGAAGTGGCGCAGGTAGGCCAGGCTGGAGTAGCCGGTGCCGAAGTCATCGATGGACAGTTGCACGCCCAGTCCCTTCAGCTTGGCCATGATGGCCGTGGCTTGTTCCACGTCATGCATGACCATGCTTTCCGTCAATTCCAGTTCCAGATGGGCCGCATCGAGTCCCGTGTCCGCCAGCGTCTGCGCCACCGCGTGCAACAGGTTCTTTTGTTTGAATTGCCTCGCCGACAGGTTGACGGCCAGGCGCAGCAGGCCATGGCCGGCCAGCTGCCAGGCGCGCGCCTGGGCGCATGCCGTGCGCAGCACCCAGTCGCCGATGGGCGTGATCAAGCCCATTTCCTCGGCCAGGCCGATGAAGCTGGCCGGCGCAATCCGCCCCAGCTGCGGGTGGGTCCAGCGCAGCAGCGCTTCCATGCCCACCACCGCGCCGCTGGCCAGGTCCAGCTGGGGCTGGTATTCGAGGTGGAATTGCCCCCGCTCCAGGGCATGGCGCAACTCGCTCTCCAGTCCCAGCCGTTCCAGGGTGCCCGCATTCATGCCCGAGGCATAGAATTGCCAGTTGCCCCGTCCCTGTTCCTTGGCGCGGTACATGGCGATGTCGGCGTGCTTGATCAGGGTGTCGGCATTCTGTCCATCGTCGGGATACACGGCCACGCCCATGCAACAGCTGAGAAAGAATTCATATTCGCCCAGTTGCAGCGGCTGCGCCACGGCGTCCTGGATGCGCTGCAGGATGGCCGCGCCCGGTTCGCCATTGCCATGCTGGGGCAGCAGCAGCACGAATTCGTCGCCGCCCAGGCGTGCCACCGTGTCGACTTCGCGCGTGGCGTCGCGCAGGCGCTCGGCCACGCTTTTCAGCACCAGGTCGCCCGCATCATGGCCCAGGGTATCGTTGACGAATTTAAAGCGGTCGAGGTCGATGAAAACCACCCACAGGGGCAGGCCGCTGCGCCGCGTCACGGCCATCGCCTGCTCCAGCCGTTCGCGCAGCAGTGCCCGGTTGGCCAGGCCCGTCAGGATATCGTGCCTGGCCTGGAATTCCATTTCCTGTTCGAAACGCATGACGGTGCTGATGTCGTATTGCGCCACGACAAAGTGGCTGAGCGCGCCATCGCCATCGTCGCGCACGGGCGCGACGAACAGCTCGCTCCAGTAAGTGCTGCCATCCTTGCGGAAATTGCGCACGATGGCCTTGCCTTCGCGTTGTTCGCGCAGGGCCGCCGTAATGGGGTGCATGTCTTGCCGCCCCTGCTCGGGACCCTGCAAGTCTTCCAGGCGCTGGCCGATGACTTCGCCGGCCGCATAGCCGGTGATGCGCTCGAAGGCGGGATTGACGTATTCGATCAGGTAGCCGGGCGCGTCGGCGCTGCACAGGATGATGGCATTGGCCGACACTTCGATGATGCGTTCGCGCAAGCGCAACGACTTTTCATTGTGCATGCGCGCGGCGATATCCTCGGACAGGCGCAGATTGGCAAACTGCAGCGCCGCCGTGCGTTCGCCCGTGATGCGGGCAATCACGGAATTGCGCGACACCAGCTGGTACACATAGGCCGTGGCCAGCAGGCTCGATAATATTCCACCCAGCAACACGTACAGCGAGCCGCGGCGGTTCGCATCCAGGGTCAGCCCATGCGCGGGCAGCATGGCCGCACTCAGCGCATGGCCGCTGGTGTGGTATTGCAGCAGCGCCCTGGCGCTTTCCGCTTCGATCTGCCGCGCCGAGACATAGCACAGCGCCGTCAGGCACAGGCCGACCGCCAGGGTGATCAGGGCCGAGGTGGAGACGGAAATGGAGATGCGCTTGAAGAATGATTGCATGATGGCGTCCGGTAAGCAGCACCGCTACCGATCCGTGATCGGGCAGCCCTGGCAGTGATTGACTGTAGGGCGCGCAGCGATTCAGCGTCCGTTCGCTACCGAACGGACATTCATGCCAGTAAGAAATATAGTCGGGCCACCGTGCAAGCAGTGTGTTACGCTGCACACCATGGCGACCCTCGTTCGGACGCCTTTCATCTACCCCCTAGCTGACGACTGGAAACCAGGAAACCTGCCCATGTCGAGTCCGCATGCCCAGCTGCACAACCCGAATCAAAACCATTTGCTCGCCGCCATGCTCGACGCCGATTTCGCGCGCCTGGCACCCCACCTGGAGCAAGTCTCCATGCTGCTGGGCGACGTGATCTACGACTCGGGCGACAAGCTGCAGCATGTGTACTTCCCCACCACGGCCATCGTTTCCATCCACTACCTGCTGGAAAACGGCGGCTCGTCGGAAATCGCCGGCGTCGGCAATGAAGGCGTGGTGGGCGTGTCGCTGTTCATGGGCGGCAACTCGACACCGAGCCGCGCCGTCGTGCAGACGGGCGGCGTCGGCTACCGGCTCAAGGCCCACCTGCTGATGGAAGAGTTCGACCGCGCCGGCCCCGTCATGCGCTTGCTGCTGCGCTATACGCAAGCCTTGATCACGCAAATGTCGCAAACGGCCGTGTGCAACCGCCACCATACTGTGGAGCAGCAATTGTGCCGCTGGCTGCTGCTGACCATGGACCGCCTGCCGAACCGCGAGCTGACCATGACGCAGGAACTGATCGCCAATATGCTGGGCGTGCGCCGCGAAGGCGTGACGGAAGCGGCGGGGCGCCTGCAGCAGCGCGGCCTCATCAGCTATCGACGCGGCCATATCACGGTGCAGGACCGCGCCGGCCTCGAAGGCCAGGTGTGCGAATGCTATGGCGTCGTCAAGAAAGAATTTGCGCGCCTGCTGTCGGACGTGCGCCAGCGCCAAGGCCGCTAGGCGCCGCATTTCCCTCCCCTTTATTGTTGTCATAGCCCAGGCTACCCATGCACTCAGTTGAAAATAACCCTAACCGCGCCCCCTCGCGCTGGCCCATGGCATTGGCGTTTTCATTCAGCGCGATCGCCCTGCTGGCCGTCGGCGCGCTGGCCTGGCGCGCGCCGTTTGAGACGGCTTGCGTCATCGACGCACTGGTCTTCCTGCTGCTGATGCTGCTGGTGGCGCTGTACCGGCGCACCGTGGCGGCCAGCCTGCCGCGCCAGCTGCTCAAGGCGGGCGCCTTGCAGGATGCGATTTTCAACAGCGCCAATTTCTCGTGCATCGCCACCGATGCGCAGGGCGTGATCCAGATTTTTAACGTCGGCGCCGAACGCATGCTCGGCTATGCGGCCAGCGACGTGGTCGACAAGCTGACGCCGGCCGGTATTTCCGACGCGCAAGAAATCGTCGCCCGTGCCGCCGCCCTCAGCGCCGAGCTCGACACCGTCATCACGCCGGGCGTGGAAGCGCTCGTGTTCAAGGCCACGCGCGGCATCGAAGACATCTATGAGCTGACCTACATCCGCAACGATGGCAGCCGTTTCCCCGCCATCGTCTCCGTGACGGCCCTGCGCGACGCGCAGAGCAAGGTCATCGGTTATCTGCTGATCGGCACCGACAACACGGTGCGCAAGCAGGTCGAGGCGGAACAGGCACTGCTGGATCAGCGCCTGCGCGAACAGCAGGCGTATACGCGCTCGCTGGTCGAGACCAACAATGCCGAGCTGAAGAAGGCGCGTCTGGTGGCGGAAAAGGCCAACCGCGCCAAGTCCGAATTCCTCTCGAGCATGAGCCATGAATTGCGCACGCCGCTGAATGCCGTGCTGGGTTTCGCCCAGCTGATGGCATCCGACGTGCCACCGCCGAGCCCGCCGCAGCAGCGCTCGATCGAGCAAATCCTCAAGGGCGGCTGGTACCTGTTGCGTTTGATCAATGAAATCCTCGACCTGGCCATGATCGAATCGGGCAAGGTCACCCTGTCGCAGGAAGCGATGTCGCTGCTCGACGTGCTGCAGGATTGCCAGGCGATGATCGCGCCGCAGGCGGAAAAGCGCGGCATCCGCATGCATTTCCCCCGCTGCGGCAAGGCCTTTTATGTGCATGCGGACCGCACGCGCGTGAAACAGGTGATGATCAACCTGCTGTCGAACGCCATCAAGTACAACCAGGGCGGCGGCGCCGTCACCGTCGAGTGCAGCCGGCATGGCGACAAGGTGCGCGTGAGCGTGCGTGACAGTGGCGCCGGCCTCGACGCGGCCCAGGTGGCGCAGCTGTTCCAGCCCTTCAACCGCCTGGGACAGGAAAACAGCACGGAAGAGGGCACGGGCATCGGCCTCGTCGTCACCAAGCAATTGGTCGAATTGATGGGCGGCACCATCGGCGTCGACAGCGCCGTCGGCGTGGGCACCACCTTCTGGTTCGAACTGGCCGCCAGCAGCGCGCCGGAACTGGTGCTGGGCGACGGCGATGCGCTGCCGCAGGTGCAGGAGCCGCAGGAAAGCCAGCGCACCTTGCTGTACGTGGAAGACAATCCCGCCAACCTGGCGCTGGTCGAGCAATTGATCGCCCGCCGCAGCGACTTGAAATTGCTGACGGCCATCGATGCGCACCTGGGCATCGACCTGGCGCGCACCTACCAGCCGGACGTGATCTTGATGGATATCAACCTGCCCGGCATCAGCGGCTATGGCGCCCTGCACATCCTGCATGATGATCCCCTCACCAGCCATATTCCCGTCATGGCGCTGTCGGCCAACGCCGTGCCGCGCGACATCGAAAAAGGCTTGCAAGCGGGCTTCTTCCGCTATCTGACCAAGCCGATCAAGGTCGTCGAATTCATGGACGCGCTCGACGTGGCCCTGCACCATGCAGCCGCGCACGGCCTGGCCGACGACACTCACGTAATACGCTAATTCAGCATTTATTTTTAGGAATACCGCTATGCTTCAAGCCACCGAGATCCTGAACGCCAGCATCCTCATCGTCGATGACCAGGAGGCCAACGTCATGCTGCTGGAACAGGTGCTGCGCAATGCCGGCTATACGCGCATCACGTCCACCATGGACCCGCAAGCCGTGCGCGCGCTGCACCAGCAGCACCGCTACGACCTGATCCTGCTCGACTTGCAGATGCCGGAAATGGATGGTTTCGAAGTCATGGAAGGCTTGCGCGACATCGAGGCGGGCAGCTATCTGCCCGTGCTGGTGATTACGGCCCAGCCCGGCCACAAGCTGCGCGCCCTGCAGGCGGGCGCCAAGGATTTCGTCAGCAAGCCTTTCGACCTGGTGGAAGTCAAGACGCGCATCCACAACATGCTGGAAGTGCGGCTGCTGTACCAGAAGCTGGCCGAATACAACAAGTCGCTGGAACAGATGGTGGAAGTGCGCACGGCGGAGCTGCGCGAAAGCGAAGCGCGCTTCCAGCGCTTCACGGAACTGTCGTCCGACTGGTACTGGGAGCAGGATGCGCAGGGCAATTTGACGCGCTTTTCCGGCCCCGTGGCTGAAATGCTGGGCATCGGCAGCGAGGAAGAGCCGCAACGCTGGAACGCGGCCGAGCGTGCCTTGCTCGACGCCAAGATTGCCGCACGGGAACCGTTTCTCGACTTTATCTACAGCCGCGCCAACCTCGACGGCAGCACGCAATACCTGCAGGTCAGCGGCGAACCGATGTTCGACACGGGCAGCCGCTTCATCGGCTACCGCGGCATCGGCCTCGATGTCACGGAGCGCCATCGCACTGTTTGATTGCCGACCGTTGATTTATACTTGGTGCCATCGATACAGACCAGGAAAAATCATGACTGACAAATCTCCCTCCTACTGGTTCCCCGCCAAGACCTATGGCTGGGGCTGGGGCTTGCCCATCACCTGGCAGGGCTGGCTGGTGTTCCTGGCCGCGCTGGCGCTGTTCGCCTGCGGCGCCTTTTTGTTCCCCCCGCAAACCATGCTGGTCGGCTACATCGTGTATGAAGTGGCCATCGTGGCCGTGCTCATTTTCATCTGCCAGTTGAAGGGCGAACCGACCAGCTGGCGCTGGGGCAAGAAGAAATAAGCGCGATGGCGTCTGTTGCATTGCAGCAGATGCGCAAAGACGACACCTGCAAGAAATCATCTGGCCACGCGGCGTGAACCGCGTATAATTGGCTCGCTGCCGCAAGGCGGCAAACGCTAGGGGTCCTGCCTTTCGCTGTGGAAACACGGTGCAAGCGCGGGTGAGAAATACCCTCCGAACCTGATCTGGATAATGCCAGCGAAGGGAAGCTTTAGGATGACTGCACCCCGCTTTTCCGCGTGCGCAATTCCGAACCTCCTTAGCTGGCTCCAGGCTTAAAAATAGTCTAGCCAAGGAGCCAAAATGAACGCCAACCCGAAATTCCTCTCCGCCACCGCCACGGTCGACGAAGCCGCCATCGCGCCGCTGCCTAATTCGCGCAAGATCTACGTCGAAGGCAGCCGTCCCGACATCCGCGTGCCCATGCGCGAAATCAGCCAGTCCGACACGGAAGCGTCGTTCGGCGGCGAAAAGAATCCGCCGATCTACGTCTACGACACATCCGGCCCGTACACGGACCCGGACGTGAACATCGACATCCGCTCGGGCCTCGATACGCCGCGCCTGCCATGGATCATGGAGCGTGCCGACACGGAAGAATTGCCCGGTCCCACTTCCGACTACGGCATCGCCCGCCTGGCGGACCCGAAGCTGGCCGAGCTGCGCTTTAATTTGCACCGCAAGCCGCGCCGCGCCATTGCCGGCAAGAACGTGACGCAAATGCATTACGCGCGCCAAGGCATCATCACGCCGGAAATGGAATTCGTTGCCATCCGCGAAAACATGCGCCGCCAGGAGTATTTGCGCGAACTCAAGGCTTCCGGCCCCATGGGCGAACGCCTGGCCGACCTGATGGGTCGCCAGCATCCGGGCCAGTCCTTCGGCGCCAGCATCCCGGCCGAAATCACGCCGGAATTCGTGCGCGAGGAAATCGCCCGCGGCCGCGCCATCATCCCCGCCAATATCAACCACCCGGAAGTCGAACCGATGATTATCGGCCGCAATTTCCTGGTGAAAATCAATGCGAATATCGGCAATTCCGCCGTGACGTCCTCCATCGGCGAAGAAGTGGAAAAGATGACCTGGGCCATCCGCTGGGGCGGCGATAACGTGATGGACTTGTCGACCGGCAAGCATATCCACGAAACGCGCGAATGGATCGTGCGCAACAGCCCCGTGCCGATCGGCACCGTGCCCATCTACCAGGCGCTGGAAAAGGTCAACGGCAAGGCAGAAGATCTGACTTGGGAAATCTTCCGCGACACTTTGATCGAGCAGGCCGAACAGGGCGTCGATTACTTCACCATCCACGCGGGCGTGCTGCTGCGCTATGTGCCGATGACGGCCAAGCGCCTGACGGGCATCGTTTCGCGCGGCGGCTCCATCATGGCGAAATGGTGTCTGGCGCACCACCAGGAATCGTTCCTCTACACGCATTTCGAAGAGATTTGCGAAATCATGAAGGCCTACGACGTGTCGTTCTCGCTGGGCGACGGCTTGCGCCCCGGCTCCATCTACGACGCCAATGACGAAGCGCAACTGGGCGAACTGAAGACACTGGGCGAGCTGACGCAGGTTGCCTGGAAGCACGATGTACAGGTGATGATCGAAGGCCCCGGCCACGTGCCCATGCAATTGATCAAGGAAAACATGGACTTGCAGCTGGAGCAGTGCGGCGAAGCGCCGTTCTACACCCTGGGACCATTGACGACGGATATCGCGCCCGGCTACGACCACATCACGTCCGGCATCGGCGCGGCCATGATCGGCTGGTATGGCACGGCCATGCTGTGCTACGTGACGCCGAAGGAACACCTGGGCTTGCCGAACAAGGCGGACGTCAAGGACGGCATCATCACCTACAAGATCGCGGCGCATGCGGCCGACCTGGCGAAAGGCCATCCGGGCGCGCAGATCCGCGACAACGCGCTGTCGAAAGCCCGCTTCGAATTCCGCTGGGACGACCAGTTCAACATCGGCCTGGACCCGGACAAGGCGCGCGAATTCCACGATGAAACCTTGCCCAAGGATTCGGCCAAGGTGGCGCATTTCTGCTCCATGTGCGGCCCCCATTTCTGCTCGATGAAGATCACGCAGGAAGTGCGCGAATACGCGGCCGGCATGGGCATCGCGGAAGACAAGGCGCTCCAGCAGGGCATGGAAATCAAGGCCATCGAATTCGTCAAGAACGGTGCCGAGCTGTACCGCAAAGTCTGAAGGAGAGCGTGATGCCTGCATTGATATCCATCACGCTCAACGGCGCACCGCACCAGGTGCCGCCCGGGCAGACACTCGATCAATTGATCGCCGCGCTGTCGCTGGAAAACCAGGCGCTGGCGCTGGCCGTCAACCGCAACGTCGTGCCGCGCAAGGCGTGGCCGGGACAGGTCTTGCAGGTGCAAGACCAGGTTGAAATCGTACGCGCGATTGGCGGCGGTTGAGTTGAGAATAGACAAGGAAACGCACATGAATACCGCAACAAATAACGACCTGCTGACCATCGCAGGCAAACAGTACCAGTCGCGCCTGCTGGTGGGCAGCGGCAAGTACAAGGATTTGCCGCAGACGCGCGAGGCGACGGACGCGGCTGAGGCGCAAATCATCACGGTGGCGATCCGCAGGGTCAACATTGGCCAGGACCCGAACGCGCCCAGCTTGCTGGACTTCGTGCCGCCGGACCAGTACACGATCTTGCCGAACACGGCCGGCTGCTACAACGCGAAGGACGCCGTCTACACGCTGCAGCTGGCGCGCGAACTGCTGGGCGGGCGCAATCTGGTGAAACTGGAAGTGCTGGGCGATGAAAAAACCCTGTTTCCGCACATGCCGGAAACGTTGATTGCGGCCGAGGCGCTGGTCAAGGATGGCTTTGACGTGATGGTCTATTGCAGCGACGATCCCATCCAGGCGAAGATACTGGAAGACATCGGCTGCGTGGCCGTCATGCCGCTCGCCTCGCTGATCGGCTCGGGCATGGGCATCTTGAATCCGTGGAACTTGTCCTTGATCATCGACCAGGCGAAAGTGCCCGTGCTGGTGGACGCGGGCGTGGGCACGGCGTCGGATGCGGCGATTGCCATGGAACTCGGTTGCGATGGCGTGCTGATGAATACGGCGATTGCCGGCGCGCGCGACCCCGTGCGCATGGCGCGTGCGATGAAGCTGGCCGTGCGGGCCGGGCGCGAAGCGTTTTTGGCGGGCCGCATGCCGCGCAAATTTGCCGCTTCCCCATCGTCGCCGATGGCGGGCAGGCTGGCGTGATGGTGCTAACGTTGCCGACGGTGCTGGTGTTTGCCGGCGCCGACCCGTCGGGCGGCGCCGGCATCGCCGCCGATATTGTCGCCATTGCGGCGCAGGGCGCGCATGCCTTGCCCGTCGTGACGGCCTTGACGGTGCAGGACAACGACAGGGTCTTTGGCGTGGAGCCGGTGGCGCCGGAACTGCTGCGCCGGCAGGCGCAGGCGCTGATCGACAAGATGGCGATTCATGCCGTCAAGATCGGCATTCCCGGCAGCGCCGCGAATGCGGCCGTCATCGCGCAACTGATCGCGCAAATGCGGCTGCTGCGCCCAAGCTTGCCTGTCGTGCTCGATCCCGTGCTGGCCAGCGGCCATGGCGACGTGCTCAGCCGGGACGATGCCGTGCTGGCGCTGGCGTCCTTGCTGCCGGTGACTACCGTCATCGTACCGAACGGGCCGGAAGCGCTGGCCCTCGGGGGCGAAGAAAACCTGCGCGCGCAAGGTTGCGCCAATGTGCTGGTGACGGGCGGGCATGGCGAAGGCGCGACGGTCGTCAACCGCTGGTTTGACGCCGCTGGCGGCGGGCGCGAATGGCGCTGGCCCCGTCTTCCCGGCGAATTTCACGGCAGCGGCTGCACCCTGGCCTCCGCCATCGCGGCGCAGCTGGCGCTGGGGCAGGCGCTGCCGGAAGCGCTTGACCGGGCGCAAGCCTATTGCCATGCGGCCCTGGCCGGCGCGTATGCGATTGCGCCAGGTCAACTCATGCCGCAACGATTCTTTACATAAGGAAAACATCATGCGTGGACTGTATCTGGTCACCCCGAACTGGGACGACACCGACCGCCTGCTCGATATCACGGAACAGGCTTTGCACGGCGGCGTGGCCCTGCTGCAATACCGTCACAAGAGCGCCGAGGCGGAGCAGCGGCGCGAACAGGCGGGTGCCTTGCTGGCCCTGGCCCGCAAGTATGGCGTGCCCTTCATCATCAACGATTTTCTTGAGCTGTGCGAAGAGCTCGACGCGGATGGCGTGCACGTGGGCGGCACGGACGCGTCCGTGGCGCAGGTGCGCGCCCGGCTGGGCAAGGACAAGATCGTCGGCGCCTCCTGCTATGGCGACATGGCCCTGGCACGCACGGCAGCAGAGGGTGGCGCCAGCTACGTGGCCTTCGGCGGCTTTTACCCGTCGCTGGTGAAAAAGTATCCGGTGACGACGCCCCTGGATATCGTGCTGCAGGCGAAACGCGAGATCGCCTTGCCCTGCGTGGTGATCGGCGGCATGACGCCGGAGAACGCGGCGCCGCTGGTGGCGCGCGGCGCCGACATGGTGGCGGCGATCACTAGCGTCTATCAGGCGGACGATGTGGATATTGCGATGCAGCAATTCAATCTGCTATTTGCGCATGCAGGGGAGGCGTGAGGGGGCGGATTTGGCGAATAATCGGCATATAATATGAGCATCATTCATTACCGAGGTCCCTTTACCCATGAGTCAGCCAGCCGCCGCGAAACGCCTTATCCTGATCGTTGACGATGACCAGCTCCTGTTGGAATTCCTCGGCGAAGTCCTGCGCCATGCGGGCTACGAAACGGCCCTGGCCCATTCGGCCGAAGTGGCGTTGCAGCTGATCGCCCAGCGCGAGCCTGACCTGGCCTTGCTCGATATCCACATGCCGGGCATGTCCGGCCTGGAACTGGCCAAGCGCCTGCACGGCGAAACGGCCGTGCCGTTCATGTTCCTGTCCGGCAGCGGCGACAGCGAATCGGGCAAGCAGGCGGCCGCCTACGGCGCCGTCGGCTATGTCGTCAAACCCGTCGACGAAGGCCGCTTGATGCCGGCATTCGAAGCGGGCCTGGCGCGCGCCGATGAGATCCGCCAGCTGCGGCGCACCGAGCTGAACCTGAACGCGGCCCTGGCCGCCGGCCGCGAAACGAGCCTGGCCGTCGGTTTGCTGATGGGCAAGTTCCAGACGGACCGCAACACGGCGTTCGAAGTGTTGCGCGACCACGCCCGTTCCAGCCGCCGCAAGATCAATGAAATCGCCAGCCAGCTGCTGCTGGCCGAGGAAACCCTGAACGGCCTGCACGGCGCGTTTTTGAATCGGGCGAAAACCAAGTAAGTGTTTCAAGTAAGCGTTGCACCGGCGCCGGCGTGGCACGTCGGCGCCTGCCTTGTTATGATGTGACGATACGGCGCGCTGGCGCGCCTGGTTCAACCATACACAGGACACACATGAAAACCAAAGCAGCGATTGCATGGAAGGCGGGCGCGCCTTTGACCATCGAGGAAGTCGACCTGGCCGGCCCGCGCGAGGGCGAGGTACTGGTCGAGATCAAGGCCACCGGCATTTGCCACACCGATTACTACACCCTGTCGGGCGCCGATCCGGAAGGCATCTTCCCATCCATCCTCGGCCATGAAGGCGCGGGCATCGTCGTCGACGTGGGGCCGGGCGTGAAAAGCCTGAAAAAGGATGACCACGTCATTCCCCTGTACACGCCGGAATGCCGCCAGTGCAAATTCTGCCTGTCGCAAAAGACGAACCTGTGCCAGTCGATCCGCTCGACCCAGGGCCGCGGCCTGATGCCGGACGCGACGTCGCGCTTTTCCATCGACGGCAAGCCCATCTTCCACTACATGGGCACGTCCACCTTTTCCAATTACATCGTCGTGCCGGAAATCGCCCTGGCGAAGATCCGCGAAGACGCGCCCTTCGACAAGGTCTGCTACATCGGCTGCGGCGTGACGACGGGCGTGGGCGCCGTGCTGTTTACGGCCAAGGTCGAGGCGGGCGCCAATGTGGTCGTGTTCGGCCTGGGCGGCATCGGCTTGAACGTGATCCAGGCGGCCAAGATGGTCGGCGCCGACAAGATCATCGGCGTCGACATCAACCCGGCGCGCCAGGCGATCGCGCGCAAGTTCGGCATGACGCATTTTGTCAACGCCAACGAGGTGGAAAACGTTGTCGACACCATCGTGCAGCTGACGGACGGCGGCGCCGATTACAGTTTCGAGTGCATCGGCAATACCACCACCATGCGCCAGTCGCTCGAGTGCTGCCACAAGGGCTGGGGCCAGTCCATCATCATCGGCGTGGCGGCGGCGGGCCAGGAAATTTCCACGCGTCCCTTCCAGCTGGTGACGGGGCGCGTATGGAAAGGTTCCGCTTTCGGCGGCGCGCGCGGCCGCACGGACGTGCCGAAGATCGTCGACTGGTACATGGAAGGCAAGCTCAATATCGATGATTTGATCACACACAGGCTGAAGCTCGATGATATCAATCAAGGTTTCGATTTGATGAAGAGCGGTGAATCGATCCGTTCCGTCGTCCTGTATTAATTAATTGACATACGCCGTACCACGGCGTTTTTGCGGAGGCTGAGGCCTCCGTTTTTTTTGCCCGGCGTGCCATCCATCGTCCGTGCTTGCCATCCAGGCAGGTCTTTTTGCAGCCTGTCGCACGGCGCTGGAGGCCAGGTCCGCTTGCCGCTACAGTCAACGTTCCACCACTTTTGCGACGAGGCAGCCATGACCACTTCCCATCGTTTGATCCTCAGCCTGGCCGGTATCCTGCTTGGCGGCAGCGCGCTGGCCGTGCAGCCGCCGCAACCGCCCGCACCCCCGGCCCCGCCTGCCGCGCCCAGCGTGCAGGTCAGCCGTTCGCTCGACAAGGGCGAAAGCTATGCGCTGGTCGATGGTACCAGGGATGGCGAGGGCGTCATCGTCGTCGACAGCGATATTCACTCGCAGCAGGTGGAAAAACTCAAGCGCTCGATCAAGGGGCCGTTCCTGTGGTTCCGCGACCAGGGGCAGGCATACGTGCTGCAGGATGCTGCCTTGCTGGGCAAGGTGCGCACGGCATGGGAACCCTCGAAACAGCTGGGCAAGCAGATGGGCGCGCTTGGCGATCAAATGGGCGCGCATGGCAAGGCCATGGGTGAAATGGGCCGCAAGATGGGTGCCCGCAGCCTGGAAAAAGGCAGCGTGCGCGAGTCGGAACAGCTGCGCGCGCTGGGCCGCCAGCAGCAGGAGCTGGGCCGCAAGCTCGGCGACGCCTCGCGCCGCCAGGCGCTGGCGACGAGCGACACGGCGCGCCGCGCGGCCGAGCGCGACGTGGAACGCCTGCAGCAGCAGATGGAAGATGCGCAGGACAAAATGGAAGAGATCAACGACCGCATCGCCGACGTAGACGAGCGCGAGGCCGAGAAAATGGAGCAGATGTCGCGCCAGATGGAGCAGCGCGGCAAGCCGATGGAAGCGCTGGGCAAGCAAATGGGCGACCTGGGCCGTCAGCAGGAAAAAGTCGTCAAGATCGCGGACAAGACCACGCGCCAGGTGATCGCCCAAGCGCTCAGCGAGGGCAAGGCCAAGCTGGTGCGCTAGAACCGATGCCACGCGGCAGCCACGGCGCGGTATTGCGCCGGCAACTGCCTGGCGTCGTCCTCGCTGGCATAGGCGTCATCCTGCACCGTGTCCCAGCGCGCGTCGCAGCTGAAACGGTAGACTTGCGCTTCGTCCCCGTAGCGGCACACGGCCAGGCCGTGGATGGCGATGGGGGCGGCGCCATCTTCAGCGGCGACATGGCCGAAAGGCAAGTCGGACCAGGCCCAAGCCAGTACGCGGGCGCCGTCGAGGTGGCTGGGAGGTGTCATGGGCGTTGTTTCCATCGGCTGTGCAGTGATGCCGATTGTAGCGCGCACGCGGCGAATCCGGCGCGACCGCTGGACAAATGCACAGTATTTTTAGCCATGCCGGTATAATCACGGGATGCAAAATCTTCTTCACAACCTCAATCCCGAACAATTGGCTGCCGTCACCTTGCCGGCGCAGCATGCGCTGATCCTGGCCGGCGCCGGTTCGGGCAAGACCCGCGTGCTGACCACCCGCATCGCGTGGCTGATCCAGACCCAGCAGGTATCGCCGCCCGGCATCCTGGCCGTGACGTTTACCAATAAAGCCGCCAAGGAAATGCTCACGCGCCTGTCGGCCATGCTGCCGATCAACACGCGCGGCATGTGGATCGGCACCTTCCACGGCCTGTGCAACCGCCTGCTGCGCACGCACTACCGCGACGCGGCCCTGCCGCAGACGTTCCAGATCCTCGATTCTCAGGATCAATTGTCCGTGATCAAGCGTTTGTTGAAGGCGAACAATATCGATGATGAGAAATTCCCGCCGAAGACGGTGATGTATTTCATCAACAACGCCAAGGACCAGGGCTTGCGCGCCACGGACGTGGAAGCGTACGACGCGCACGAGCGCAAGATGGTCGAGCTGTACCAGCTGTACGACGACCAGTGCCAGCGCGAAGGCGTCGTCGATTTTGCGGAACTGCTGCTGCGCACGTATGAGTTGCTCAGCCGCAACCAACCTTTGCGTGAACACTACCAGGCGCGCTTCCGCCATATTTTGGTGGACGAGTTCCAGGATACGAACAACCTGCAATACAACTGGCTCAAATTGCTGGCTGGCCACGGCAGCCGCGATGGCGGCGCCCTGTTTGCCGTCGGCGACGATGACCAGAGCATCTATGCGTTCCGCGGCGCCAATGTGGGCAACATGAGCGCCTTCGAGCACGAGTTCCAGGTCAAGAACTTGATCAAGCTGGAGCAGAACTACCGTTCGCACGGTCACATCCTCGACAGCGCCAACGTGTTGATCGCGAACAATAGCAAGCGCCTGGGCAAGAATTTGCGCACGGACGCGGGCCATGGCGAGCAGGTGCGCGTGTACGAAGCCAGTTCCGACTTGCAGGAAGCGCAATGGATCATCGAAGAGGCGAAGAGCCTGATCGCCGATGGCGCCTCGCGCAGCGAAATCGCGATTCTGTACCGCTCGAACGCGCAGTCGCGCGTGATCGAGCACGCGCTGTTTTCAGCCAGCATTCCGTACCACGTGTATGGCGGCCAGCGCTACTTCCAGCGCGCCGAGGTCAAGCATGCAATTGCCTATTTGCAATTGATGGATAATCCGCACAACGATTCCGCGTTCTTGCGCGTTGTCAATTTCCCCACGCGCGGCATCGGCATGCGCTCGATCGAGCAATTGCAGGCCGCGTCGGAACAGTACGGCATTTCGCTGTACGCGTCTGTGCCGTATGTGGCGGGCAAGGCGGGCAGCGTGCTGGCCGGTTTCGTGAAACTGATCGAAGGCGTGCGCTTCGAAACGCAGCAATTATCTCTGCCGGAAATGGTGCGCGTGGTGCTGGAAGCGAGTACCTTGCTGCAACATTATCAGAATGAAAAGGAAGGTGCCGACCGCATCGAGAATCTGGAGCAGATGGTCAGCGCGGCCAGCCAGTTCATTTCCGAGGAAGGTTTTGGCCAGGGCGCACCGGCCCACCTGGGCCCTGCTGCCCAGGCGCAGTCGGGTGCGCCCGTCGTGAATCAGGATGGCATCGAAATCCTGGATGCCGACGCGCCGCTGCCGGCCGTGATGTCGCCGCTCTCCGCCTTCCTGTCGCACGCGTCGCTGGAAGCCGGGGACAACCAGGCGCAGGCGGGCCAGGATGCGCTGCAGATGATGACGGTGCACTCGGCCAAGGGCCTGGAATTCGACAACGTGTTCATTACCGGCCTGGAAGAGGGCCTGTTCCCGCACGAAAGCAGCTCGAAGGAAGACAACGGCGTGGAAGAGGAACGCCGGCTGATGTACGTGGCCATCACGCGCGCGCGCAAGCGCTTATATATGAGCTTTTCGCAGACGCGCATGCTGCACGGCCAGACGCGCTACAACATGAAGTCGCGCTTCTTCGACGAATTGCCGGAAGAATCGCTGAAATGGCTGTCGCCGAAGGTGCAGGCGAACTGGTTCGGCAACCGCAAGTCGGCCTGGGACGAGGCGCCGAAGCTGGTCAGCCTGGGTTCGGACAATGCGATTGCGCAAAAGATCGCGCAAAAAGCCACGGGCGGCGGCTGGCGCATCGGCGAATCCGTGGCGCACGCCAAGTTCGGCGAGGGCGTGATCGTCAATATCGAAGGCGGCGGCGGCAATGCGCGCGCGCAAATCAACTTCGGCCAGCACGGCATGAAGGTGCTCGATCTGGGTATCGCCAAGCTGGAGAGATTGGGGCGTTGATACCCGAGCGGCCATAAAAAAGGGCAGCCTGCGCAGGCTGCCCTTTTTTCATGCGGCGTGAAAATCAGTCGTTCGGCTTGTCCAGCGACACCGTCTTGCTCTCATCGACGGGCACGCCGAAGATCTGGCGGTAGGCGGCGTAGAACGAGCAATGCATGATGATGGTCAAGATCATCGACAGCGGCATCATCAGTTGCATCATCAGCGGCGTGCGGCCAAAGATGACGGCCAGCAACTGGCTGGTGACGATGCTGATGGCGAACCAGGTGGCGGCGAAGACGATGAAGGCCGACAGCGAACGCCAGACGGCGAAAAAGCTGAAGAACAGCGCCTTGCCCAGCCCGGTTTGTTTCCAGTAGATCAGCGGTGCGGCAAAGCAGAAGGCCATGGCGGCCGGCACGTACAGCACGATGGCCAGCAGGATGCCGAGGCCCAGGCGCGATTCGGGGATGGCGGTGCGCGCCGCTTCTTCCGTCAATTGCCCCGTGACCAGTTGCCACAGCAAGCCGTCGTCCACCAAAGTCGAGGCGCCGATGGCAACGATGGCCATCAGGATGTACAGCACGCCCAGGCCGAACAGGGAAGGAAAGGCCGGTTTGCGGAAGCCCGAGATCAACAGGCTGGGCAAGACGCGCTTGCCCTGGTCGATATGCAGGCAGCCTTGCACGAAGGCGACGGAAAACACGGGGACCAGGATGACGGGCAGCATCTGGCCGAGCACGGGCACGATGCTGACGGCCAGCATGCAGAACATATAGCCGAGAAACAGCATCGACATGCCGCCAGGTTGTTGGCGAAACAGGGAAAATCCCTGTTTCACCCATTGCCAACCTGTACTTGCAGGTAATTTTTCCATGTTTAAAACAGTTCCGGGGCAGGTGTGGCGATACGTTCGCGCAGAATGCGTTCGAAATGCGTGGGATCGTGCGGGGTCAGCATTTCCGCTTCGCGCGGCTGGTAATAATCGTACAGGCGCGACAGCCAGAAGCGCAGCGCAGCGGCGCGCAGCATCGGTTGCCATGCCGTCTGTTCTTCATGCGTAAACGGACGCACGGCCTGGTAGGCGTCGAGCAGGGCGCGCACTCTTTCCTTGTCGAGCACGCCCGTGGCCAGGTCCACGCACCAGTCGTTGACGGTGACGGCCACGTCGAACAGCCAGGTGTCGCAGCCGGCAAAGTAAAAGTCGAAAAAGCCCGTCAGTTGTTCGCCGTCAAACATGACGTTGTTGCGGAACAAGTCGGCATGCACGGGACCGCGCGGGATGGCTTTATACGTATCGCAGGCAGCAAAGGCGTCCTGGAAGTGGATTTCCGCGCGCAGCAGATGGGCTTTGGCATCGTCGAGGTGGTGCAGGACCAGCGGCGTGGTGGTGTTCCACCAGTCCAGTCCCCGCAGATTCGGCTGTTGCAGGGGGAAGTCCTGCGCCGCCAGGTGCATCTTCGCCAGCATGGCCCCCACGGCCGCGCAATGCACGGCTTGCGGCGCCATCTGCGAGCTGCCGTCGAGTTTGCTGACGATGGCGGCCGGCTTGCCTTGCAAGGCCGTCACCAGTTCGCCGTCCGCATTGGCGATCGGCGCCGGCACCAGCACGCCCCGGTCCGCCAAATGGCGCATCAGTTGCAGATAGAACGGCAATTGCTCGAAGCTGAGGTTTTCAAAGATCGTCAGCACATACTCGCCGCGCTCCGTGCTCAGGAAGAAATTGCTGTTTTCGATGCCGGAAGCGATGCCCTTGAGCGCCAGAGGTTTGCCGAGTGGAAATTGCGTGATCCACTGGCCGATATCGTCCAGGTGTAGCGCGGTAAAAACTGCCATGGGAAAGAAGGGAATGGTCTAAAAGGTCAAAAAAAGCCGGCTGCCCCGCAGGTGGCCGGGGCAGGGCAGAAGAGAGTGGCTGCTTACTTCGCTGGTGCGGGCGGCGCTGGCGCGTCCGCGGCCTCTTCGTCGCGTTGCTTCTGTTTCTTCTTGCCCAGGTCGAATTCCAGCACTTTCCATTGCGGGCCGCGCAGGGCGCCGCTGTGGGCCTGGTCGCCGCCGGCGGCCGGCTTCATGTAATAGGTGCTGCCGCCGCTCGTCACTTTCACCTCGGACGTCACGCCCGCTTCGCGTTTTTCGGTAATCTGCTGTTTGGCTGCGGCCGGCGCCACGGTGATGGGCGCTTCGCCCATTTCCTCGATGCGTTCCAGTTGTGGCGGCGCGTCGCTCGGTTTGGCCGGCGTCTGGGCGCTGGCGATGGCCGAACATGCCAGCAGGGGCAGGGCGAGGAATGTCCAGAGTGTCGATGTACGCATCATGATGGGTTCGCTTCCATGTGAGGGACTGCAGCGCGTGCAGTGGTGTAATGCCGTCAATTTATCTATAAGGCATTGTAACAAACTGGTAGGCAATGCTGCTTAATACGGCTGATTAAATGCGCGGAAATGGCTGGCAGCGGCGGCCCGCGCGCCCGCACGGGGCCGCCGGGGTGGCAAAAACGCCGGAAACGGCAGGCGTTGCGGCCGGTGGCGCGGCCCTAAACTCTGCGATAATTGGGCGATATTCCGCCCGCCTGCCGCTGTTTCTTCCCGGCTGGCGCGGCTCACCTTATTTTATTGGCATTATGCAAAACACCCTGCTGTTAGTCGACGGTTCCAGTTACCTCTATCGTGCCTTCCATGCGCTGCCCGACCTGCGCAGCCCGGACGGTTATCCCACGGGCGCCATGCACGGCATGGTCAACATGCTGCGCCGCCTGCGCGCCGACTACCCGGCCGCCTATATCGCCTGCGTTTTCGATGCCAAAGGCAAAACTTTCCGTGATGACATGTATCCGGAATACAAGGCCACGCGCGCCTCGATGCCGGACGACCTGCGCCTGCAGATCGAACCGATCCATGAAGCCGTGCGCGCCATGGGCTGGCCGATATTGATGGTCGACGGCGTGGAAGCGGACGACGTGATCGGCACCCTGGCCGTGCAGGCTGCCGCCGCCGGCATGGACGTGGTGGTGTCGACGGGCGACAAGGACCTGGCGCAGCTGGTCAACAGCCAGGTGACCCTGATCAATACCATGAGCAATGAAAAGCTCGATGAAGCGGCCGTGCTGGTCAAGTTCGGCGTGCCGCCGAACCGCATCATCGATTATCTGTCGCTGATCGGCGATACGGTCGACAACGTGCCCGGCGTGTCGAAATGCGGCCCAAAGACGGCCGTCAAATGGCTGACCTTGTACGACAGCCTGGAAGGCGTGATGGAAAACGCGGCCAAGGTGGGCGGCGCCGTGGGGGAAAACCTGCGCACGGCCCTGCCATGGCTGCCGCAGGCGCGCGCCTTGATCACCGTCAAGACCGATTGCGATTTGTCCGAACACATGACGACCATCGCCGACTCGCTGGTGGCGAAACACGAAGACAAGGAAGCGCTGCTGGCCTTTTTCCAGCGCTACGGCTTCAAGGCCCTGCTGCGCGAACTGGGCGCCACGCCGCCGCCGATGTCGCCCGTCGGCGCGCCTGCAACGGCTGGCGCATCGACTGCGAACTCCACGGGCGACATGTTCGCCGACGCGGCCCCAGCAGTCGAGGCCGTGTATGAAACCGTGCTGACGGACGAGCAACTGGACAAATGGATCGCCCTGATCGATGCCGCTGCCCTGACGGCCGTCGATACGGAAACCACGTCGCTGGAACCGATGACGGCGCAAATGGTCGGTATTTCCCTTTCGGTCGCCGAACACAGCGCCTGCTACATCCCGCTGGCGCACGACTACGCGGGCGCGCCCGAGCAGTTGACGCGCGAACACGTGCTGGCGAAGCTGCGCCCATGGCTGGAAGACGCGAACAAGCCCAAGCTGGGGCAGAACCTCAAGTATGACAGCCACATCTTCGCCAACCACGGCGTGACGTTGCGCGGCATCGCCCACGATACCTTGCTCGAATCGTATGTGTTCGAATCGCACAAGAAGCATGACATGGACAGCCTGGCCCTGCGCCACCTGAACTACACGACGATCCCGTTCGAGGACGTGTGCGGCAAGGGCGCCAAGCAGATCACTTTCAATCAGGTCGAGGTGGAGCAGGCGGCGAAATACGCGGCCGAGGATGCCGACGTGACCTTGCGCTTGCACAATGCCATGTGGGGCAATGTGGCGAATGATGAGAAGCTGACCTTCATCTATGAAAAGATCGAGATGCCGACGGCCGTGGTCTTGCAAAAGATCGAGCGCAACGGCGTGCTGATCGACGACGAATTGCTCAACATCCAGTCGGCCGAGCTCGCCGTCAAGATTCTCGAACTGGAAAAGAAGGCGTATGAACTGGCCGAGCAGCCGTTTAATTTAGGCTCGCCCAAGCAGATCGGCGAAATCTTCTTTGAAAAGTTGAAGTTGCCGGTGGTCAAGAAAACCCCGACGGGCGCGCCGTCGACGGATGAAGAAGTGCTGCAAAAGCTGGCCGAGGATTATCCGCTGCCCAAAGTGCTGCTCGAGTACCGCGGCATGGCCAAGCTGAAGTCGACGTATACCGATAAATTGCCGAAGATGATCAACGTCACGACGGGCAGGGTGCACACGAACTATGCGCAAGCCGTGGCCGTGACGGGGCGCCTGGCGTCGAACGACCCGAACTTGCAGAATATTCCCATCCGCAGCGCGGAAGGCCGGCGCATCCGCGAAGCCTTCATTGCGCCGCCGGGCAGCCACATCGTCTCGGCCGACTATTCGCAGATCGAATTGCGCATCATGGCGCATATCTCGGGCGACGAAGCCATGCTGCGCGCGTTTGCCGACGGCATCGACATTCACCGCGCCACGGCCGCCGAAATCTTCGGCGTGCCGGCCGCGGAAGTGCAGAGCGAGCAGCGCCGCTATGCCAAGGTCATCAACTTTGGTTTGATCTACGGCATGAGCGCATTCGGCCTGGCCGGTAACCTGGGCGTGGACCGCACGGCCGCGCAAAGCTATATCGACCGCTACTTTGCCCGTTTTTCCGGCGTGAAACAGTATATGGAAGACACGCGCCAGCAAGCGAAGGCGCGCGGCTACGTGGAAACCGTGTTCGGCCGCCGTTTGTGGTTGCCGGAAATCAATTCCCCGAACGGCCCGCGCCGCCAGGGCGCCGAACGGGCGGCGATCAACGCGCCGATGCAGGGCACGGCCGCCGACCTGATCAAGCTGGCCATGATCGCCGTGCAAGGCTGGCTGGAAACGGATGGCTTGCAAACGAAGATGATCATGCAGGTGCACGATGAACTGGTGCTGGAAGTGCCGGACGCCGAGCTGGAACTGGTCAAGCGCAAGCTGCCGGAACTGATGGCCGGCGTGGCCGCGCTGAAGGTGCCGTTGACGGCCGAGGTAGGTATCGGTAAAAACTGGGACGAAGCGCACTAATTTATAAACGCAACATTTTCAGGAGAAGCGCATGAGCGACATGATCACCGATTGTGAAAGTTTGCTGGGCCAGAGCAGCGTGTCCGGGCCGGACGGCCGGCGCGGTTTCCTGAAGGTGGCGCTGGGCGCGGGCTTTGCCGTGGCCGTGCTGCCCGTGGCGGCGCAAAACGTCGTCAAGACGGATTCCGCCGGACTCGTCACGGGCAGCATGTCGGTGATGGTCGATGGCCAGGCCGTGCCCGTGTATGCGGCCCAGCCGGAAGGCAAGACGGGTTTGCCCGTGGTATTGGTGATTTCGGAAATCTTTGGCGTGCATGAACATATCGCCGACATGGCGCGCCGTTTCGCCAAGCAGGGCTATCTGGCGCTGGCGCCCGATCTGTTCGTGCGCCAGGGCGATGCCACCAAGGTGGCCAGCATTGCCGATTTAATGAAAGGCATCATCGCCAAGACGCCGGATGCGCAAGTGATGGCGGACCTCGACGCTGTTGTGGCGTGGGCGAAACAGAATGGCGGCGACACGAGCCGCCTGGGCATCACGGGCTTTTGCTGGGGCGGGCGCATCACGTGGCTGTACGCGGCGCACAATCCGGCCGTCAAGGCGGGCGTGGCCTGGTATGGCCGCCTCGTCGGCGAACCGACTGCCTTGCAGCCAAGCAACCCCATCGATATCGCCGCCACCTTGAAAGTGCCCGTGCTGGGCTTGTATGGCGGCAAGGATACGGGCATCAGCCAGGAATCGATCGGCAAGATGAAGGATGCGCTGGCCAAGGGCGGCAACCAATCCGAGTTTGTCGTGTATCCCGATGCGGGCCACGCCTTCAATGCCGATTACCGCCCCAGCTATGTGGCGGCCGATGCGAAAGACGGTTATGCGCGTTGCCTGGCCTGGTTCAAAAAGCACGGCGTGGCGTGACGACGTCCGATTAAACCTGCTGCGCGTTGCGACTTGCGGCCTGCGATGCTCACCGTACTTCAGTACGGTTCCGCTTCTCGGCCACAATTCGCTGCCGCTCGCGACGGTTTTATCCGACGTCGAAAGCATGAGAATAGTTAAATTTTCCAGAAATTGAACCGAAAGCCGCACCGGGCTGTAAAATGCCCGGTGCGCGCCAATGCAGTACAATTGCATCTTCATCGCGCGACGCTGCCGCCAGACGCGCAAAAAATTAAATAATAGATAACAACGCATTCATCAGGCCAGACGCCAGCATCGCGGGCGCCAGTGACCCGGCGCCATTTTGAGGTAAGAAAATCATCGATCCCGTCCTTATATCCATTTTGCTCGCGACCACGATCGCGGGCGTGTTCAGCATTACCGCGGCGGCGATCTTTTCGTTTGCATTCCTCTCCAAAGTGGTCGAGCGCATGGTCAGCTTGTCCGTCGGCATCATGTTGTCGACATCCCTGCTGCACGCCTTGCCCGAAGCGTTCGAATCGCAGGCGGACCCGCGCAGCCTGTTCGCCACCCTGCTGGCGGGCTTGCTGGCCTTTTTCATGCTGGAAAAATTCGCCATCCTGCGCCATTCGCACCACCACGAAGGCGACGGCCACCACCATGCGCACGGCCACGACAAGCACGAAGCGGGCAAGGCCGGCTGGATGATTTTAGTGGGCGACGGCATGCACAACTTTACGGACGGCATTTTGATCGCGGCCGCCTTCCTGGCCGACCCGAAGCTGGGCCTGGTGACGGGCCTGGCCATCATCGCGCATGAAATTCCGCAGGAAATCGGCGACTTCATCGTGCTGCTCAACGCGGGTTTCTCGCGCCTGCGCGCCTACATCTTCAATCTGCTGTGCAGCCTGATGGCGGTGGCGGGCGGCTTGCTCGGCTATTTCACCCTGGACCGCGCCAGCAATCTGATTCCTTACGTGCTCGTGTTCGCCTCGTCCGGCTTCATCTATATCGCCTTGAGCGACCTGATGCCGCAGATGCAGCGCCGCGCCACCTTGCGCGAAACCATCCCGCAAGTGCTGCTGATCGCGCTGGGCGTGTGCATCGTGCTGTTCCTGACGCATAAACGCCACGGAGGTTGACGCGCGGCGGTGCCGCAGTGTTACTTGTGCTATATTGCCTTTCTGATCAATTTGCACAGAAAGGAGGAAAATATCATGGAAGAAAACTTGTTGCTCGCCTTGTGGCGCGCACGCTCTTCAAGCGCATTTGCCAGCTCTTGCCCACGTTCTATCGCGCTGCGATAACCTGGCCAGAGCAAAGTTACCCTCCTGGACGAGTCCTTTCCTGGTACTTCGTTGTCGTTAGCGCTCCTGTTAACGCGGATGTTTGCATCCCGAACAAAGACAAGAGCCATGACTACCCTGATCTCGACACAAGCTTTACAACTGGATACCCACGACGGTTTCCTCTTCAATGAACTCGCCTTTACCTTGCGCCAGGGCGACCGCATCGGCCTGATCGGCCACAATGGCTGCGGAAAATCCACCTTGCTGGGCTTGCTCAGCGGCACGCGTGCAGCCACGTCCGGCACCATCCACTATTCTCGTGCCTGCCGCTTGCAGCACGTGGAGCAGCACTTGCCGCCGGAACTTGCCAACCTGAGCCTGTACGACGCCTTGTTGGCGCCCGTGCTGGAGCAGCCGGAACTGCATTGGCGGGTCGACAGCCTGCTGGCCGAGTTAGGCTTCGAGCACGAGACGGCGCAAGTGCCCGTGCATTCCCTGTCCGGCGGCCAGCACACGCGATTGCTGCTGGGGCGTGCCCTGCTGCAGGAGCCGAACGTGCTGCTGCTCGATGAGCCAAGCAATCACCTGGACTTGCCGTCGCTGCTGTGGCTGGAGCAATTCCTGCTGGCCTGGCGCGGCGCCTTCCTCCTCGTCTCGCACGACCAGCGCCTGCTCGACAACGTGGCCACGCGCAGCTGGATCTTGCGCGATAGCCGCCTCTACGACTTCGACTTGCCGTGCGGCCCCGCGCTGGCGGCGCTGGCCGAAGCCGATGTGGCCGCTGCCGCCAGGCATGCGGCGGAACAGAAGGAAATCGACCGCCTGTCCGCCAGCAGCGCCCGCCTGGCCCTGTGGGGCCGCACCTATGACAATGAAGACCTGGCGCGCAAGGCCAAGACCATGCAGCGGCGCATCGACAAATTAAAGGATGAGCAATCGTTCGTCAGCGATGGCGCACCGTGGCGCCTGAGCCTGCGCGGCAAGGCGCTGGCGGCCGACCAGTTGCTGGCGCTCGACGGGCTGGACGTGCGCGCCGTGCCCGCGTCTCCCGTGCTGTTCCAGGCCGGCCAGCTATGGCTGAAGCCGGGCGACCGGGTCGCCTTGCTGGGCGCCAACGGCAGCGGCAAGTCGTCCTTGCTGCGCCTGTGCTGGCAGGCGATCCAGGCGCAGGAGGAGCGCAGCGACTTGCGCTACCACAAGGCGGCCAATATCGGCTATTACGACCAGTCGCTCAAGCAACTGGCCGATACGGCCGACCTGTCCGACGCGCTGTACCCGTTTGCCGTGCAAAACGAAGCTGCGCGCAGCCAGGTGGCGCGCAAGCAAGCCTTGATTGCGGCCGGTTTCCCGTATGCGCGCCATGGCCAGACGGTGGCCACGCTGAGCGGCGGCGAGCGGGCGCGGTTGCTGTTCCTGGGACTGTCACTGGCCAGCTATCATTTATTGCTGCTGGATGAGCCGAGCAATCACCTGGACATGCAGGGCAAGGCGGAACTGGGGCAAGCGCTGCAGGGATTTGCCGGCGGCTGCCTGCTGGTGTCGCACGACCGCGACCTGATCGAGACGGCCTGCAACCGTTACTGGGTGGTGGCCGATGGCGGACTGGAAGAGTGGCCCGATGCAGCCAGCGCGTATGCGCGGCTGAGTCTTGAGGATGGGCAAGCGCCGGCGTCCGCGCCGCGCGTGGAAACGGCTGCGCTTGCGCCAACGCAAACCGACGTCGACGTGCAGCTGGAACGCTTGTGCGAACTGGAACAATTGCTGGCGGAGGATATGGCGAGAAAACCGCGCCACCAGAAGCCGGCCAGCCAGCAGGCGTGGCAGGCGGAACTGGCGCAGCTGAATCAATCGCTGGGGATAAGTTGATAGTTACCCACAGTGCATAAAAAAGCGGACCGAGGTCCGCTTTTTTTTAGTTACCCGTCGCCACGGGCCGCGCCGGATCGGCGCACCATTCGCTCCACGAGCCCGGATACAGGGCCGCACCGGTCAAACCGGCCACTTCCAGTGCCAGCAGGTTGTGGCAAGCCGTCACGCCGGAGCCGCATTGCAGGATGGCCGCTTGCGGTGCATCAAATAATGCGCTGAAATCGCGCCGTAATTCCTCGGCGCCTTTGAAATGGCCGTCCGCTTGTAAATTATCTTTGAAGAAACGGTTTTTCGCGCCGGGGATGTGGCCGCCCACGGGGTCGATGGTTTCATTCTCGCCCCGGTAACGGTCGGGCGCGCGCGCGTCGATGACCGTCAAGGCCCGGCTTTGCAGGTTGGTAACGACGTCCTGCACGCTGACCGTGCGCACCAGGCTGGCTTTTTCCGTCAGATTGCCGACAGGGCGCGGCGCCACGGGCGTGACCAATGGTAAACCTTGCGCTTGCCAGGCGGCCAGGCCGCCGTCGAGCACGGCCACGGCCGGGTGGCCGACCCAGCGCAGCAGCCACCACAAACGGGCGGCGAACATGCCGCCTTGCCCGTCATAGGCGACCACTTGCGTGTCGTCATTGATGCCCCAGCCGCGCAGGGTGGCCAGCAGGGCGTTGCGGTCAGGCAAGGGATGCCGGCCCGTGAAGGCCGCGCCGCGCGCCGTCTTGGGGCCGGACAGGGTCGTGTCGATATCGGCGAACTGGGCGTTCTGGATGTGCCCGGCGGCAAACGCGTCGCTGCCGGCCGTCGGGTTGAGCAAGTCGTGGCGGCAATCGAGGATGACCCAGTTGCTGTCATTCAGGTGGCTGGACAAATCATTGCTGTTGATCAAGGTCGTATACAAGGTCATGACTCCTTACACTTCGCTGGCGATGGGATCCGTGCGCGCGATCGCCGCGCCACGGGCCGTGTTGCGGGTATTGTAATAGGTTGCCGCGATGCCGGAAGCGAGAATGATGCCGATGCCGGCCCAGCCATGCCAGTCGAACAGGTCGCCAAAGATCACCACGCCCCAGAAGCTGGAAAAGACGATGCCTGTGTATTGCAAATTAGCAACAACGAGGGTCTTGCCCAGGCGGTAGGCGCGCGTCATGGCCATCTGCGCCATGGTGGCGCACAGGCCGATGGCGGCCAGCAAGCCGATGCCGTAGGCGCTCGTGTGCGCGTGCCAGACGACGGGGCCGCCGCCGGCGCTGGCCACGTGGCCGATCACGCCGGCGAGGAAGTTGACGACCGAGAAATAGAAGACGACCCGGTATTCGGGTTCGCCCAGCAAGCCCAGCTTGCGCACTTGCAGGTAGGCGAGGGCTGACAGCATGCCGGAAATCAAGGCCGTGATGGCGCCAGCCGCCTGGTCCGTTTCGAACACGGGTTGCAGCAGCAGGGTCACGCCGACAAAGCTCATGGCAATCGCCGCCACCAGCGGCCACTCGACCTGCTTCGTCGCCTTCCACCAGCCGCCGGCCAGCAAAATCACGGCGATCCAGATGGGCGCCATGTAATTGAGCGTCATGGCCGTGGCCAGCGGCAGGATGGCGATCGCATAAAACCACAGCCACAGGGCGATCACGCCCACCACGCCGCGCCACAGATGCTGGCCCGGCATCGTGGTCTTAAAGCTGCCGCCCTGGTACAGAATCGTGCAGCTCATGACGATCATGCCGATGATGCCGCGGTACATGACGATTTCGGACGTCGAATACAGATCCGACGCCAGTTTCACGCACACGCCCATGATGGCGAACATAAAACTTGCAAACAGCATCCAAAGAGATTGCATCTGATTCCTGAAAAATGCGGGGATAAAAAAAGGCCGCACGAGGCGACCCTTGAGGGACTACAGTTCGATATTGTTGCGGTACCATTCGTGGAAATGCTGCATGCCGTCTTCCATCGGCGACTGGTAAGGGCCCACTTCGCTCACGCCGCGCGCCATCAGGGCCTTGCGGCCCGCATCCATGCGCAGGGCGATTTCATCGTCCTCGACGCAGGTTTCCATGTAGGCAGCCCGTTCCGCTTCGACGAAGTCGCGCTCGAACAGCACAATTTCTTCTGGGTAATAGAACTCCACCACGTTGCGCGTCTTTTGCGGGCCGTCGGGCCACAGGGTCGAGACGATCAGCACGTGCGGATACCATTCGACCATGATGTTCGGATACAGGGTCAGCCAGATGGCGCCGTACGGCGGCGCTTCGCCGCCGCGGAATTGCAGTACCTGCTCTTGCCATTTCTTGTAGGCGGGCGAGCCGGCCTGCTGCAGGCCGCGGTGCACGCCCACCGTTTGCACGCTGTAATCCTTGCCGAATTCCCAGCGCAGATCGTCGCAGCTGACGAAGCTGCCCAGGCCCGGGTGGAACGGTTCGACGTGATAGTCTTCCAGATAGACTTCGATGAAGGTCTTCCAGTTGTAGTCGCACTCGTGGATTTCCACGTGGTCGAACATATAGCCGGAAAAATCGAGTTCTTTCGAGACGGACAAATCTTTCAATTTTTCCATCACGTTGTAGCCATTTTGCTCGAACAGCAAGCCATTCCAGCTTTGCAGCGGCGTTTTCGACAGGTTCAGGCACGGCGTCTCGGGGAAATGCGGCGCGCCGATCAGTTCACCCTTGAGGTCGTAGGTCCAGCGGTGCAGCGGGCAAACGATGTTATTGGCATTGCCGCGGCCATTGAACATCAGCGCCTGCCGGTGGCGGCACACGTTGGACAGCACTTCGATGCCGTTGGCGTTGCGCACGAGCATGCGCCCTTCGTTCTCAGACGCCAGGGTCGCAAAATCGCCGGTTTCCGGCACCATCAGCTCGTGCCCGACATAGCGCGGGCCGGCTTGGAACAATTGCTGCATTTCACGCTGCAACAGCGTTTCGTCAAAATAGACGTGGACCGGAAGTTGCGCGTTTGAGCGCGCCAGCTTGGCGTGAGTAGCCAGATCGGACATCCCAACCCCCCATAAATGTACAACGGTCAGCAGTGCCCCAGGCCATTCCCTGGGCAACCGCTACAGAGAGAAAGAATCCGCAAAGACCTGAATTCAAATTTGTTGAAACGGTATTTCGGACAGAACCGGCGATTATAGCGCGGATCGGCCTCGGCATTATCAAAACCACCGGGCAAATAGGCTTTTAATGAGAAACATTGTCATTTGGCGCGCAATTTCCGGCGGAGAGGGGCGATTCGGCTAAAATCTACTGACAAGCTGGCAACGCTATTGACTTTGAGCGCGTCGATTGCGCTTTAGTTTTCACTTAATAGTGTGGTTTGTTCTAAAATAACGCTTCTATGCTGGCCGGGAATCCCCGGCGTCTCCCTACAAGCCCCTCGTGCCACGAAGAGATCTGAGTCTATGTCGAAGAAATTAACTGCCGCTGCCGCAGTGCCGGCCTCGTTTGAAGAGGCAATGGCGGAACTGGCGCAGCTGGTAACGCAAATGGAAGCGGGCCAGTTGCCGCTGGAAGCATCGGTCGCGGCGTATCAGCGCGGCTCGGAACTGGTCAAGTATTGCGCGACCCAGCTCGACAGTGTCGAAGCGCAGGTGAAAGTACTCGAAGGAGACATGTTGAAACCGTTCGTGGATGTCGGCGAGGCCGCCCAATGATGGCCAGCATGCAACAAGACAGCGTGACCTTCGGCGACTGGATGCAAACGACCCAGTCCGGCGTGGAAGGCCGGCTCGACCAGTTCCTGCCGGCGGCCGATACCGTGCCGCACAAGCTGCACGCTGCCATGCGCTATGCGCTGCTGGGTGGCGGCAAGCGCGTGCGCCCGCTGCTGGTGATGGCGGCTGGCGAATTGTTTGATGCCGATCAAGATACCCTCGCGCGCGCTGCTTGCGCGCTGGAAATGATTCACGTGTATTCGCTCGTGCATGACGACATGCCCTGCATGGATGACGATGCCTTGCGCCGTGGCAAGCCCACCGTGCACATCGCCTACGACGAGGCGACGGCCCTGCTGGTCGGCGACGCGCTGCAATCGCAGGCCTTCATGCTGCTGGCCGACGGCGCGGCGATTCCTCCCGCGCGGCAAATGGCCATGATCAAGCTGCTGGCGCACGCCTCCGGCTCAAGCGGCATGTGCGGCGGCCAGGCGATCGACCTCGACAGTGTCGGCCTGGCCTTGACCTTGCCGCAGCTGGAACAGATGCATCAACTCAAAACGGGCGCCTTGCTGCGCGCGGCCGTGATTCTCGGCGCGCTGGCCGGCAAGGACTTGACGGCGGACGATATGACGGCGCTGAACGCGTATGCGCGCGCCGTGGGCCTGGCGTTCCAGGTGGTCGACGACGTGCTCGACGCGACGGCCGACTCGGCCACCCTGGGCAAGACGGCAGGCAAGGATGCGGCCGCCAACAAGCCCACTTACGTATCGATACTGGGGCTGGAACCATCGCGGGCCCTGGCAGAACAATTGCGGTGCGACGCCCATGCGGCGCTGGCGCCATTCGGGGACAAGGCACGCCGTTTGCGCGAGCTGGCGGACCTGGTCGTGCAGCGGAAGGCATAAATGAAACTGTTAGAAACCATCAATGAACCAGCGCAAGTGCGCAAGCTGGCCCGCTCGCAACTGGTGCCGCTGGCCCAGGAATTGCGCAGCTTCCTGCTCGATTCCGTTTCCAAGACGGGCGGCCATCTGTCGTCCAACCTTGGCACGGTCGAGCTGACCGTCGCGCTGCATTACGTGTTCAACACGCCGCACGACCGCATCGTCTGGGACGTGGGCCACCAGACCTATACACACAAGATTTTGACGGGCCGGCGCGAGCGCATGCACACCTTGCGCCAGAAAGACGGCATTTCCGGCTTCCCGAAGCGCGACGAGAGCGAATACGACACCTTCGGCACGGCGCACTCGTCGACGTCCATTTCCGCCGCGCTGGGCATGGCGCAGGCCGCCAAGATCAAGGGCGACCCGCTGCACGCGATCGCCGTGATCGGCGACGGCTCGATGACGGCCGGCATGGCCTTCGAGGCGATGAACAATGCGGGCGTGCAGGAAGACGTCAATTTGCTGGTGATCCTGAACGACAACGACATGTCGATCTCGCCGCCCGTCGGCGCGCTGAACCGCCACCTGGCGCGATTGATGTCGGGCCAGTTCTATGCGGCCGCGAAAAACGTCGGCAAGTCCGTCTTGCCCGGCCCCGTGCTGGAACTGGCGAAGCGCTTTGAAGAGCATGCCAAAGGCATGGTCGTGCCCGCTACCATGTTCGAGGAATTCGGTTTCAACTACATCGGCCCCATCGATGGCCACGACCTCGATTCGCTGATCCCGACCTTGCAAAATATCAAGCAATTGAAGGGTCCGCAATTCCTGCACGTGGTGACCAAGAAGGGGCAAGGCTACAAGCTGGCCGAAGCGGAACCGATTTTGTACCACGGCACGGGCAAGTTCAACCCGGCCGAGGGCATCAAGCCGGCCACGGCGCCCGCCAAGATGACGTACACGGAAGTGTTCGGCAACTGGCTGTGCGACATGGCCGCGCACGACAAGCGCCTGGTGGGCATCACGCCGGCCATGCGCGAAGGCTCGGGTATGGTGAAATTCGAACAGCAATTCCCGACCCGCTACTTCGACGTCGGCATTGCCGAGCAGCATTCCGTGACCTTTGGCGCCGGTCTGGCCTGCGAAGGCTTGAAACCCGTCGTCGCCATCTATTCCACCTTCCTGCAGCGCGCCTACGACCAGCTGATCCACGACGTAGCCCTGCAAAACCTGGACGTGACGTTCGCGCTGGACCGCGCCGGCCTGGTGGGCGCGGACGGCGCCACGCACGCGGGCAACTACGACATGGCGTTCCTGCGCTGCATCCCGAACATGGTCATCATGGCCGCGTCGGACGAAAACGAGTGCCGCCAGATGCTGACCACGGGCTACCACTACCCGGGCCCGGCCGCGATCCGCTATCCGCGCGGCGCCGGCGCCGGCGTGGCCATCGTGCCGGAACTGACCAGCATCGAGATCGGCAAGGGCGAACTCAAGCGCCAGGGCAAGCGCATCGCCATCCTGGCCTTCGGGGCTATGGTGGCGCCGAGCGTGGCGGCGGGCGAGAAGCTCGACGCGACGGTGGCCAACATGCGCTTCGTCAAGCCGCTCGACGTGGCGCTGGTGAAACAGCTGGCTCTTGACCACGATTACCTGGTGACGGTGGAAGAGGGCTGCATCATGGGCGGCGCCGGCTCGGCCGTGGCCGAGGCGCTGGCGGCGGAGGGCATCGTCAAGCCGATTTTGATGCTGGGCTTGCCCGACGTCTTCATCGACCATGGTGACCCCGTGCAGCTGCTGAAAAGCGTGGGCCTCGATGCGGTCGGTATCGCCGCCTCGATCGAGCAGCGTTTCCCGGCAGCCGGACCGCGCCTGGCGATGGTCAGCTAAGATTGCTTGTACGCATGAAAAGCGGCACTGCGGTGCCGTTTTTTTTCGTCCGCAGGGATTTTACGCTGCACTGCAACATTTTTCGTCGGGGAATGCTACGATGACGCTTTGATACCCTTTCAAAGTCCAACTTGTATCTCAGGAAACTTCACCGCCGTACACGCGCACTGGCCGGCCGCTGGCTGACGGGCGTGCACGCCTACACCGATACCCTGGCGCAGCGCCGTCCCCTGTGGATGGTCAGCCTGGCCATCGACGAAACGAACCTGTCCGAAGGCTTGCGCGCCGCCTGCGCCTCGAGCGCCATGCTGCTGCTGGGCCTGCTGTTCGACCACCCCGATTTTTCCTGGGCCGCCATCGGCGCCTTCTGGACCTGCCTGGCCGACGCGGCCGGCACGCGGCGCATGCGCTTCGTGTCGATGGTGGGCTTCGGCCTGCTGTCGACGGTGGCCGGCGGCCTGACGGCGCTGGCGGCCGGCCATGGCCTGGCGACGGCCGCCGTCGCCGTGCTGCTGTTTTCCTGGGCCGGCGCGCTGGCGCGCATCTGGGGCGCGGCCACGGCGCAGGTGGCCATCCTGGCCGCCACGGCCTGCGTGGTGATGGTCACGCATCCGCTGGCATCGATGACGCAGACGGCGCCTTTCCTGGGCCTGTACATGTTCGGCTGCCTGTTTGCCACCGTGCTCAGTTTTACCGTCTGGCGCATCCACCCGTTCGGCCCCAGCCGGCGCGCCATCCGCGCCGCGTATTCGCGCCTGGCCGGCATCGCGCGCGACAATGCGCGCTTCCTCGCACATGATGCGGCGCAGGCGGACGTTGCCGCGCATGGCGCCAGCTACCGTTCGCAGGCGCGCGCCGCGCTGGAAGCGGCGCGCGTGGCGCTGGCCGCCGTGCCGCCCGCGCGCGCCGGCCGCAGCGCCCTGTACGACAACCTGCTGCTGGCGCTCAGCGACGCCGAGCGCATCTTCGCCTACCTGATCGCCGTCACGCATACGTGCGAGCGCGAGCAGCACCGGCTGCGCCAGGACCCGCGCGCGCGGCGCAGCCTGGAAGTGATGGCCGTGCTGCTGCGCCGCCTGGGGCAAGCCGTGCAGCGCCAGCCGGAAACGCCGCCACTGGAATTGCAGCGCCGCCTGGCTGGCTGCGGACGGCGCCTGGAAGCGGCGCTGGGCGCCTTGCTGCCGCTGCGCCTGAACGTCGACTTCATGGAGCTGGGCTTGCCGCGCGCGGCGCAGCTGCCGTGGCGCGAAGCGGCCTTCCTGGCGCTGGGGCAGGCGTGGCAGACGGCGAAAGTCAACGCCACGCCGCAGTCGCTGAGCTGGCGCCATGCGGCGCGCGTGTCGCTGGCGACGACGGCCGGCTTCCTGCTGGTCGAGGCCTTGCATATTCCGTTCGGCTACTGGGCCACCATGGCCACCTTATTGATACTGCAGCCGTCCGTGTCGACCACCTGGCCGCGCGGCATCGAACGCGTGGCGGGCAGCGTGCTGGGCGCCGTGCTGGCCGTGCTGATCGGCCTGGTCATTTACACGCCGCTGGGCATTTCGCTTGTGGTGTTTCCCCTGATCGTCGCCACCATGGCCTTGCGCCGCGTCAGCTACAGCCTGCACGTGTTGTTCATGACGCCCGCCTTCGTGCTGGTGGCCGACTATGCGGCGCCGGCCAGCGAGATGGTGTATGCGATGAGTCGCCTGGGCAACAATGTGCTCGGTTGCATGCTGGCCTTGCTGGCCACGTTTTTCCTGTGGCCCGACCGCGAGGCGGACGACCTGGACCAGCGCCTGGCGAAGGCCGTGTCGGCCAACCTGAAATACCTGCTGGCCGTGCTGGCGGCCGGCGGGCGGTGGGACAGCGCCATCGCGCGCCTGCGCCGCGAGGCGGGGCTGGCCAGCAATAACGCGGAACAGGTCTTGCAGCGCCTGCGCATCGAGCGCCGCCTGGACCGCAGCAGCGGCGTGGGCCTGGCGGCGCTGCGTACCTTGCCGCTGCTGCGCCGCGTGGCGGGCAGCACGGCGCGCATCAGCCTGAGTCCCCAGGCCGAGCCGGCGCCGCCCGAACTGCAGCAGTGGATCGCCGGCGTCAGCGGGGAGATCGATGCCTTGCTGCGCGGCGCCGCCGACGCCAGCGCGCCTGGTCCGTGCGTTGCCGACAGCCTGACGCCGCTGCAGGCCGACGCCGTGGCGCAGGTGCAGTTGCTGCGCGGCTTGCTGCGCGAACATGTGCAGACGCAAGCGGACAAGTTGGCGGCGCCGGCGTAAGGCGGCAGCGTGGCGCAGATGCAACAGCTCGCCGCAAAATTTTTACGCACGTCAAAAAAACAGTAAGGACTTGATTTTCAAACATTGCAACTGCAAATAGTAATAGTTATCATTTGCAATTGGCGGCATGAGAAGACGACACTGGATAATCAGGTGAAGGGCGGCATCATGAGACTGCCCCTTTCCCATCTGCAGTTGCAAGGTTTTCATGTCTTCCATTCTTACCCTGCGCCAGTCCGTACTGGCCATCGGCCTGGCCTTTGGCGCCAGCGCCGCCACCCCAGTTGTCTTCGCCGCCGAAGCCGACACCGAAGAAGCCGCACCGCAAGTGCTGCCCGAGGTACGTCTGCAGGCCGAGCGCGAGTCCGTGGGCGAACAGCGCCTGGACAAGCGCCAGATCGAGGCCATGAATGGCATCGACGGCAATATCACCAGTTTGTTGCGCATCAATCCCAGCGTGCAATTCGATAACAAGCAGCAAGCCTCCGCCACCCAGGGCGAGCTGGCGCCGGCCGACATCAGCATCAACGGCGCCAAGTTCTACGACAATCTGTACCAGATGGACGGCATGTCGCTCAACAACGACATTGGCCCGAACAGCAGCAACCCCGCCAGCAATGCCACGCCGCCATCGGCCAGCCAGGGCTTTGCCGTCGACACCAGCCTGCTGTGCGACGTGACGGTGCTCGATTCGAACATCGGCGCCGAATATGGCCGCTTCAAGGGCGGTGTCGTCAAAGCCGATACCTGCGTGCCCACGCGCAAGCTGGCCGGCCAGGTGTCCGTGGAAAGCACGCGCTCGGCGTGGATGCAATACAAACTCAGCGACAGCCAGCGGGAAAGCGCCGCCAATTCGGCCACGGCCGATTTGCAGCCAGCGTTCGAGAAATGGACGTACCGCGCCGCGCTGCAGGGCAAGGTGACGGAGAATTTCAGCCTGATCGGCAGCTTCATCCGCAAGACGTCGGAGATTCCCCTGAACGGCTACGGCAATGGCTTGCAGAGCGCAAGCGACGCGAACCGCAAGGTGCAGCGGCGCGGCAGCGACAACGCCTTCGTGCGTGGCTTCTGGACCATCACGCCCGGCGTGCTGGCCGACTTTTCCCTCATGCATGCGCCATCCGAAGGCGATTATTTTATCGCCAACACCAGGAACAGCAGCTATCACCTGAAGAGCGGCGGCAATGGCATCAACCTGGGCCTGACGCACCCCGTGGGGTGGCTGGGCAATGCCACGGCGGAACACCGCTTGAGCTGGAGCAAGATGGACAGTTCGCGCGACGCCGATGCCACCGTCTGGAAAGCGTGGCGCTATTCGAGCGACAAGAACTGGGGCGTCAAGACGGGCACGGGCGCGACGGGCTGGGCCAGCAATGAAGGCGGCTACGGCGACATTGACCAGGAACAGGAAAGCGCCCAGTACCAGGGCAAGCTGAAGTGGGAGCCGCTCGACTTGCTGGGCATGTCGCATACTTTCCAGGCCGGCCTGGAACTGGGCACGCAGCATTCGCGTTACCAGCGCAACACTACCTATGAGCAATACACGGCATCCGTCAACACCAATACCTGCAATAGGGTGGGCGGCGGCGTCGATAGCCAGTACTGTTCGCTGGCGACGCCATGGAATGCGGCCTCGAACGTGCGCGGCCAATACCTGGCCTCGCGCATGATTTACTACGCGGGCGGCTATGAGCTGAGCAACAAGACGCGCGGTGCTTTCCTGCAAGATGACGTCAGGCTGGGCGATGTGCGCGTGCGCGTGGGCGCGCGCTACGACAGCGACGACCTGTCGCCGAAGTCCAGCATCGCGCCGCGCCTGTCGGCGTTCTGGGACGTGGCGGGCAAGGGCACGACGCAAGTCGAGCTGGGCGCCAACCGCTACTATGGCCGCAATTTCTTCAATTTCTATGCCCAGTCGAAACGCCTGGCACTGCAGACCTCGCCGCAAACGCGTACCTTGTCGGGCGGCTTGCTGAAGGATTGGGCCGCGCCCGTGATGGCCAGCAACTGGAGCTGGCTCAAGCTCGGTGACATGAAGGTGCCGTACACGGATGAAAAACTGCTGGGCATCAGCCAGCAGTGGGGCGGCGTGAAGTGGAGCGCCAAGCGCGTGCTGCGCGAAGGCCGCGACGAGATGGTGTACCACGTGGTGTCGGCCGCCAATTTTTATTGGGATAACGTGGGCCGCAGCGACAGCAAGGTGTGGATCCTGTCCGCCGAGACCATGCGCCCGCTGCGCTGGGGCGGCAGCGCCACGCAGGTGCAGTTCGGCTACGACCGCACGCGCACCACCAGCACGCATGCCACCTACGACGATTCCCTGAGCGACCTGACGAACGAGCTGGATAAATTCATCTATTACCAGGGCAAGTTCGTGCGCTGGGCTGACCGTCCGGCCGACAATTACAATCGCCCCTGGACGGCGCGCCTGCTGCTGTCGACCGATATCCCAGCGTATCGCCTGAAGGTGGACAATTTCTTCCGCATGCGGGGGCCGGAAACGAATATGGTCGCCACGGGCGATGCGCTGTCATTCGACGGCGACGTGGCGAAGGTCTACCAGGACGTTTCGACCAGCAAGTCTTTCACCTGGGACATGCGCGTGCAGTATGCGCTGCCGAAGACGGGGCCGGGCGAAGGTTTCGTGAACCTGGGCATCGAAAACGTCGCCAACCGCAGCAATCCCCTGTTTGATTCCAGCAACGGGGTGGTCTTTGAAAAAGGCCGCCAGTTCACGCTGGAACTCGGTTACCGTTTCTAATGACAACGACCATGACGGCAGGCGCATGAATATCGCAACCCACCTGAAAAAAACCACCTTCGCCGTGGCCGCCCTGCTGGCGGGCGGCGCGGGCCTGATGACGAGCATGGATGGCCGCGCCAGCGATGCCGTTCCCCCCAGCGTGGCTTGCGCGGCGGACAAGGGCTGGGACATGGCCTGCTTGCGCCAGAGGTACGCGCAGCCCATCGCCAGCTGGCCCCGTCCCCAGGTGGCCGACGGCGTTACGCCGCAGGAAATGGCGCCCGTCTCGGCCATGCCGCCGGCGCAGGTGCCGCCGCAAGTGGCGGCGCTGGGACAGCGCCTGTTCAACGACCCGCGCTTGTCGCGCGCGAACGCGGTGGCCTGCATCAGCTGCCACAGTCCCGCCCACAGCTTTGCCGACAGCAAGCGCACCTCCGTCGGCCACGAAGGCCGCCTGGGCCAGCGCAATGCGCCGGGCCTGCTGGGCGTGGGCCAGCTCAAGCCGCTGTTCTGGGATGGCCGCGCCGCTACCCTGGAAGAGCAGGCGCTGGGCCCCTTGCAGCATCCGGACGAGATGGCCATGGACGTGCCGGCCCTGGCGGCCAAGCTGTCCGCGCTCGATGACTATCCGGCGCAGTTCGACGCCGCCTTCGGCCGGGGCGCCGGCGTGACCCTGCCGCGCATCCTGACGGCGCTGGCCGATTACCAGCGCACTTTGTTGCCGCCTGTCACCCGCTTCGATACCTTCCTGGAAGGCCGGCGCGCGGACTTGAACGACCGCGAGCTGCTGGGCCTGCACCTGTTCCGCACCAAGGCGCGCTGCATGACCTGCCACAGCGGCGCCTTGCTGACGGACCAGCAATTCCACAACCTGGGATTGACGTATTACGGGCGCAAGAAATATGAAGACCTGGGACGCTACCTGGTGACGGGCAAGGATGAGGACGTGGGCAAGTTCCGCACGCCCGGTTTGCGGGGCGTGGCGCAATCGGGGCCGTGGATGCACAACGGCTTGTTCCCGCAGATGGTGGGTTTGCTGAACATGTACAACGCGGGCATGTCGCGCCCCGTGCCGCAGAATGCGCAGCAGGCGGCCGATCCGAAGTTTCCCGTCACGTCGCCCCTGCTGCAGCGCTTGCAGCTGACGTCCGATGAAATCATCGCGTTGAAGAGTTTTCTGGAAGTGCTGTAGCCGCTCGGCCGGCTGCGCCCGCAGCCGGCCTTTATCTGCTTGCGGCGCCGATATTGTATAGACGTTTGGCGCCGCCCAATCTCTCCAAATTCCACATTTCAGGGGCTTCCCCGATATATTTTCCAAATTGGAAATTTATCGGAAGGAAACGTTGACTCTAAAATAAGTGCGGTCTATATTCGATTTTGTAGCAAGCAAAGATGAAATTTCTTACGACTGGTCTGACGCGATTGCCTGAGGCAATTGCCAACATGGAGAGTAGTAAATGAAAAAGATCGCAGCATTTATTTTTACCCTGGGATTGAGTGCTTCCTATGCCTTCGCTTCGGATATCGGCTGCTCTGTCTGCGAGGAAGAATGGCGGGAATGCACGATGCAAAATGGCGACAGGTCCCCATTTTGCATCGGCAGCTACAAAAACTGTCTGAAAGTCTGCGAGATCGGCGCCTGATATCCGTTTTTTTGTATTGCAAGGCGGCCGGTAGCCGTATTTTTCACTGGCCGCCCCTCGATCATCCACGCCTCCGATAACACCTATGATGCAGAAAAAAATTAAAACCATCGCCATGTATGGCTTGATCCTGGCGGCCGGCCTGGGCAGCGGTTACGGCCTGTCCTTGCTGCCTGGCTTGCTCAAAGCGGATTACACGGAAGGCAATTACGCCGCGTATTTCCCGAATGCACAGGCCAAGGTGGTGCTGTACGGCACGGACTGGTGCGCTTATTGCGCCAAGACGCGCGCGTATTTCAAGGAAAACAAGATCGAATTCGTCGATCTCGATATCGAGAAATCGCCAGCAGCGAAACAAGCCCATGAAGCACTGGGCGGCGGCGGCGTGCCCGTGGTGTTGATCGGCAACCGCAAGATCCAGGGTTTCAATACGGGCGCGCTGGAAGCGGCGCTGAAGAAAATCTGATTGCCGGATGGCGCGTAAGAGACGGCGCGCCATGGATGTACGTCATCGTCTGTCAATTCAACAGGAGTGCTTATGTTCAAGAAACTGGGTTTCTTTTTGTTTGCCATGGGCGTCAGCGCCTCGTACGCGATCGCCGGCGGCGAACCGGAATGCTATATGCAGTGTGACGACGCTCTGGACCAGTGCGTGATCGCCCGTCCAGGGTCGGCAGGCGCCTGCACCAAGGTTCATCAGCTCTGCTATAACCGCTGCGCTCAAGACTAGCATCAAATCAAATTCACCGGCTGGCCAGTACGCTGACCAGGCCGGCTGAGTCACCTCATCCGTCCTGCAGTCTTTCCACAAAGGAGTACTTATGTTCAAAAAACTGGGTTTCTTTTTGTTTGCCATGGGCGTCAGCGCCTCGTACGCCATGGCCAGCAGTAGCGCCGATATTTCGGAATGCCAATCCGAGTGCTATATGGCGCTCGATGCCTGTGTCATGGAGTTCAGTGTCCCTTCATGCGTCCGTGCCAATAAAGCGTGTCTGCAGCGCTGCGGCTAGCATGCGCTTGTCAGCGGGATAAAGCACGGCGATGCTGTTGACAGGCATCGCCGTTTTTTATTTTATCCCCGCGTGCGGTCATGCCGCCACAGCACGTCGCTGCCGCCGGCGAAGCGGTTCAGCACGCGCGACAGCACGAACAGCAGGTCCGACAGGCGGTTCACGTACTGGCGCGGATGTTCGTGCAGCGGTTCCGCATTGGCCAGCGCGACGATGCTGCGCTCGGCGCGGCGGCACACGGTGCGGCACACGTGCGCCAGCGAGGCGGCGCGCGAGCCGGCCGGCAGGATGAATTCACTCAAGGCGGGCAAGTCCGCATTGTATTTCGCCAGCAGGTCGTCGAGGCGCAGCACGTGCTCTTCCTTGATCAACTGGTAGCCGGGGATGCAGATTTCGCCGCCCAGGTCGAACAAATCGTGCTGGATGGCCACCAGCTCGTCGCGCAAGGCGTCGGGCATGGCTTCGCACAGCAGCAAGCCGATATTGGAGTTCAGTTCGTCCACGTCGCCCATGGCGTGGATGCGGACACTGTCCTTGCTGGTGCGGCTGCCGTCGCCCAGGCCGGTGCTGCCATTGTCGCCCGTGCGCGTGGCGATTTTCGAAAGTCGGTTGCCCATGATGTCGATCCTGTCAAGAAGAATGGGGGCAGCATACGACACCGCGCGCCGCCTGGCCCCGGATTTGCCCGCAAATAGGACAAAAAATGCGCTGCGCGCCACTTTTGTGCTTACAATCGTTGCACACCCATGCACTTTTGCTCACATCCTATGCTCAATGCCGCCCCTGAATCCGGATCGACCGCCGCGCGCCAGCAAGCCGTCGTCGCGGCCCTGCTGGCCGTGCTGCCGGCCCGCTGCGTGCTGTCCGACGCGGAAGATACGCGCCCGTACGAATGCGATGGCCTGGCTGCCTACCGCCAGCTGCCGATGGTGGTGACCCTGCCGGACACGGAGGAACAGGTCATCGCCATCCTCGGCGTCTGCCGCGAGTTGCAGGTGCCGATCGTGCCGCGCGGCGCGGGCACGGGCCTGTCGGGCGGCGCCTTGCCCATCGCCGACGGCGTGGTGCTGTCGACGGCGCGTTTGAACCGCATCGTGCGTCTTGACGCGTATGCGCGCACGGCCGTGGTGCAGCCGGGCGTGCGCAACCTGGCCATTTCCGAAGCGGCGGCGCAATATGCCTTGTACTACGCGCCCGACCCTTCCTCGCAGATCGCCTGCAGCATCGGCGGCAACGTGGCGGAAAACTCGGGCGGCGTGCATTGCCTGAAATACGGCTTGACCGTGCACAATGTGCTGCGCGTGCGCGTTGTTACTATTGATGGTGACGTGCTGGAACTGGGCGGCGAATGCCTGGACTCGCCCGGCCTCGATTTGCTGGCCGTTTTTATCGGCTCCGAAGGCATGCTGGGCATCGTCACGGAAGTGACGGTCAAGCTGATCCCGAAGCCGGCCACGGCGAGGGTCATCATGGCGTCCTTTGACGACGTCGTCACGGGCGGCAATGCCGTGGCCAACGTGATCGCGGCCGGCATCATCCCGGCCGGCCTGGAAATGATGGACCGGACGTCGTCGCGCATGGTCGAACCGTTCGTCAAGGCCGGCTACGACATCGACGCGGCGGCCATCTTGCTGTGCGAAGCCGATGGCACGCACGAGGAAGTGGAAGAGGAAATCGCCCGCATGACGGCCGTGCTGGAAGGGGCGGGCGCCAGCGCCATCGCCGTGTCGCAGTCGGAAGCGGAGCGCATGAAATTCTGGTCCGGCCGCAAGAACGCCTTTCCCGCCGCGGGGCGCATCTCGCCCGACTACTACTGCATGGACGGCACCATCCCGCGCAAGCGCCTGGCCGAAGTCCTGACGGGCATCGCCGCCATGGAAACGACGCATGGCTTGCGCTGCGCCAACGTGTTCCACGCGGGCGACGGCAATTTGCACCCGCTGATCCTGTTCGACGCCAACATGCCCGGCGAATTCGAGCGCGCCGAAGCGTTTGGCGCGGACATCCTGGCCCTGTGCGTGGCCGTCGGCGGCACGATTACGGGCGAGCATGGCGTGGGCATGGAAAAGATCAATTCCATGTGCGTGCAGTTTACGCGCGCCGAACTCGATGCCTTCTTTGCCGTCAAGCGCGCCTTCGATCCCCACGCCTTGCTGAATCCGGACAAGGCGATTCCCACCTTGAACCGCTGCGCCGAATTCGGCAAGATGCATGTGACGGCGGGACGCCTGCCGTTCGCCAACCTGCCCCGTTTTTAATTTTCCGGAGACTCTTTTGCAAGCGATAGCGGAACAATTCAGGCAGCAGATCCTGGCGGCCAGCGCGGCAGGCCTTCCCTTGCGCCTGCGCGGCGGCGGCACGAAAGACTGGTATGGCCAGCAGCTCGATGGCGAGGTGCTCGATACGCGCGCGTATGCGGGCATTATCGACTATGAACCGACGGAACTGGTGATCACGGCCCGCTGCGGCACGCCGCTGGCGGAAATCGAGGCGGCGCTGGCCGCGCGCAACCAGATGCTGGCCTTCGAACCGCCCCATTTCGGGCCGGGCGCCACGCTGGGCGGCGTCGTCGCCAGCGCCCTGTCCGGCCCGCGCCGCGCCAGCGCAGGAGCCTTGCGCGACTTTGTGCTGGGCGCCGTGCTGATGGATGGCCACGGCCAGCGTCTGGCCTTCGGCGGGCAAGTCATGAAGAACGTGGCCGGCTACGATGTCTCGCGCCTGCTGGCGGGCTCGCTGGGCACCCTGGGCCTGATCCTGGAAGTGTCGCTGAAGGTGTTGCCCTTGCCGCTGCGCGAAGCGACCTTGCGCCTGGAATGCGCGGAAATTGCCGCCTTGCGCATGCTCAATGAATGGGCGGGCAAGCCGCTGCCCATTTCCGCCAGTTGCTGGCATGACGGCGTCTTGAGCGTGCGTCTGTCCGGCGCCGAGGCGGCCGTGTCGGCGGCCCTGCAATCCTTGAAAGGCGAGCTGCTGGCAGCCGAAGACGCGGCCGCCTTCTGGCTGTCCGTGCGCGAACAGACGCACGATTTCTTCGCGGGTGCGGGCAGCCTGTGGCGCCTGTCGCTGCCGCCGCACGCCAGCGCCGTGATTTTAAAGGGGCGCCAGCTGATCGAGTGGGGCGGGGCGCAGCGCTGGCTCAAGCTCGACGGCGACGCCGATGCGCAAGGTGCGCGGCACATCCGCCAGGCCGTGGCCGCGCTTGGGGGCCACGCTACCCTGTTCCGCGGCGGCGACAAGGCCGTGGGCGTGTTCCATCCGCTGGCACCGGCCATCGATAAAATCCACCAGCGCCTGCGGCACGCTTTCGACCCGGCCGGCATCTTCAACCCGCACAGAATGACTTGAGCGCATGCAAACCAATCTCGCCGATTTCATCAAGAACACGCCGGCAGGCGACGAAGCCGAAGCCATCCTGCGCGCCTGCGTGCATTGCGGCTTTTGCACGGCCACCTGTCCCACCTACCAGCTGCTGGGCGATGAACTCGATGGCCCGCGCGGACGCATCTACCTGATCAAGCAGGTATTGGAGGGCGCACCCGTCACGGCCAAGACGCAGATGCACCTGGACCGCTGTCTGACCTGCCGCAACTGCGAGTCGACCTGTCCCTCGGGCGTGCAGTACGGGCGCCTGGTCGACATCGGCCGCAACGTCGTCGAGCAGCGCGTGCAGCGCCCCTTGCGCGAACGGGCGCTGCGCTTCGCCCTGAAGGAAGCGCTGCCGCGCCGCTGGCTGTTTACGCCCGCGTACAAGGCGGGCCAGGCGCTGCGGCCCTTGCTGTCGAAAGGCTTGCAGGACAAGCTACGTCCCGGAGAAAAGGCCGGGACATGGCCCGCGCGCCGGCATGCGCGCAGCATGCTGCTGCTTGACGGCTGCGTGCAGCCGGCCATGTCGCCGAACATCAACGCGGCCACGGCGCGCGTGCTCGATGCGCTCGGCGTGCAGTTGATCGTCGCGCCGAAGGCCAGCTGCTGCGGTGCGCTGCGCCATCACTTGAACGACCAGGAAGCGGCGCTGGACGACATGCGCCGCAATATCGACGCCTGGTGGCCCTACGTAGACTGCGTGGACAGCGCGGAAGCCATCGTCATGACGGCGTCCGGCTGCGGCGCCACGGTGAAGGAATACGGCCATCTGCTGGCGCACGACGCCCGCTATGCGGACAAGGCGCGGCGCATCGCAGAATTGACGCGCGACTTGTCCGAGATCATGCCCGCATTTGAGGCGGAACTGGTGGCGCTGCTGAAAGGGCGCATCGGCAAAAGAGTGGCGTACCACCCGCCGTGCACCCTGCAGCACGGCCAGCAGGTGCGCGGCAAGGTGGAGCAGGTGCTGCGCGCCGTCGGCGTCGACGTGCGCCTGTGCGCGGACAGCCATCTGTGCTGCGGTTCGGCGGGCACGTATTCGATCCTGCAGCCGGCACTGTCGCAGCAGCTGCGCGACAACAAGGTGGCGAACCTGGAAGCGTGCGAGCCGGAGATGATCGTGTCGGCGAATATCGGCTGCCTGAGCCATCTGCAGTCGGGCACGCAGACGCCCGTGCGGCACTGGATCGAACTGATCGATTCACAGCTTTGATTCGTTTTTGGACGAATCAACACCTGACAAAACCGTAGCGAGCGGAAGGGAGAGGTGGTCGAGAAGCGCAACCGTACTGGAGTACGGTGAGCATCGCAGGCCGCCTATACCGACGCGCAGTAGGTTTGGTCAGGTGTTTACACGGGGCTTTCGCTGTACTGCGCGATGCGCCATTGCGGCGCCGGGATGAAATTGTCGGCCCATTCCAGCACGGCGTCGGCCGGCATGGGGCGGGCGATGCCGTAGCCTTGCGCCAGATCGCAGCCCAGCTGGATCAATCGCGCGCCATGCTCGACGCTTTCCACGCCTTCGGCGATCACCGTCAGGCTGAAGGAGCGGGCCAGGCCGATGACGGCGCGCACCAGGTGCAGGTCGTCGCGGTCGTTGAGCATGTTGCGCACGAAGCTCTGGTCGATCTTGACGATGTTCGCCGGCAGGCGTTTTAAATATGACATCGACGAGTAGCCGGTGCCGAAATCGTCGAGCGCGAAGGTGATGCCCAGCGCCTGGCAGGCGCGGATGATGCGGCGCACGTCTTCGATGTCGTGCAGGGCCGACGATTCGAGGATTTCCAGTTCCAGCATGCTGGCGCGCACGCCGGGAAATTCGCCGAGGATGGTTTCCAGACGCGAAACGAAATCCGGTTGCTGGAAGTGGCGCGCCGCGATATTTACGCTGACGACCCAGTGCTTGCCGCAAGCCACCCAGCGCTGCATCTGCCACAGGGCCTGGCGCAGCACCCATTCGCCGATGTCGATGATCAAATCCGTCTGTTCCACCAGCGGCAGGAATTGCGCGGGCGCCAGCACGCCGCGGCGCGGGTGCTGCCAGCGCAGCAGCGCCTCCATGCCCACCACCGTGCCGGCGCGCATGTTCACCTTGGGCTGGTAGTACAGCCGCAGTTCGCCATTGATCAGGGCCTGGCGCACTTCCGTGCGCTGATTGTGGTGGGTGCGTACTTCTTCATCGAGGTTGGTGTCGAAGAAGTGGTACTGGTTGCGCCCCGTCAATTTCGCCTGGTAGACGGCGTGGTCGGCGTGGCGCAGCAGGCTTTCCGTATTCAAGTCCTTGCCCGCGTAGACGGCGATGCCGACGCTGGCCGTCACGTGCAGCGTCTGCTGGTCGCCCTGGTAGGGGCGGCTCAGTTCCTGCAGCAATTGCGTGATGTTCTGTTCGATGCTGGCGATGCTGGCCTGGCCGCACAGCAGCAGGACGAATTCATCGCCGCCCAGGCGCGCCGCGTAGTGGATCTGGCCCGTAAAGCCGTGCAGGCGGCCAGCCACCTGCTTGAGGATTTCATCGCCCGCTTCGGCGCCGTAGCGGTCGTTGATGGCCTGGAAATGGTCGAGGTCGAACAGGCAGACGGCCAGCAGGCGCTGGCGTTCGCGCGCCAGGAACAGCTCCTGTTCGAAGCGGGCGGCCAGCGCGGCGCGGTTGGGCAAACCCGTCAGCACGTCATTGTAGTTTTGCCATGACAGCTTTTGCAGCGCCTGCTGCATGTGCACGGTTTCGTTCAACTGCTCGCCCAGCTGGCGCTGGCTGGTCTTGAGCGAGGTCAGCAGTTCTTCGATATCGCCGGCCATGCCGTTGAACGACTGCGACACGGCTTGCGCTTCGGGCGTGGCGCCGGCCGCCAGGCGCACGGCGAAGTTGCCATCGCGGAAGCGGTCGGTCGCCTGCACGAGCCGCGCCAGCAGCTTGCGGTGCGACGCCAGGATCAAGCCCAGCAGGAGGAAGACGAGGACGATATTGATGGTGCTGAGGACGGCCTGCCCGCGCACCCTTTGCCATACCTGCGCCAGCGGCAGGCCGGGCGTGTAATGCACGTCGAGGATGCCGTCGCCGCCATCCGGCAGCGCCACCGTCAGGCGGCTGCGGATGGCCGCCATGCCCGCCAGGCGTGCAAACCACGCCGGCACGCCGTCGGCCAGCGTGTCGCTCAGCTTGTTGTCGGCCAGCACTTCAACATGCGCGCCAGCCGTATCCCAGCGCATGGCGGCGAGGCTGCGGTTCAGCGGCAGGGCGCTGCGCAGCACTTGCCGCACGCTGTCGTGCATCGCATGCCGGTCCGTATGCACGGCCAGCGGCAGCACGCTATTGGCAAGGAACAGGTCGAGTTGCCGGGCTTCGCTCTGGTAGCGGGCATTGGCCAGCGCCGTTTCCGTCCCGAGCAGGGCGTGATAGCGAAAGGCGGAAACGGCGAGTATCAGGAAGGTAATAGGGATGAAGAGGCGGGAATAACTGCCCATCCGCATCCATGAAGATAATATTTTCCCAAAGACTGGCATCGTTTTATGATCGATATCTGCGAATAATTATGTAAACATTATCACCGATATTTGCTATTTGAAACACAATATTGATATCAAGCATGAAATAAATACAGTTTTATTGATTTCGCATGATTGTTGTCTTAAATCAAAGTATCGTGCTTCTACTCTTGTAGCAATTGCCGTATGTCGGCCGCCAGGCTGGCCGGCTTGCTGGCCGTCGCATAGCGGCGAAATACGCTGCCATCCTTGCGCACCAGAAACTTGGTGAAATTCCATTTGATCGATTGCGTGCCCAATATGCCGGGCGCCGCCTGTTTTAATTGGGCAAAGACGGGATGGGTATGCGGGCCATTTACGTCGACCTTGGCAAACAGGGGAAAGGTGACGCCGAAGTTTTTTTCGCAAAAGGCGCCGATTTCCTCGTTCGAACCCGGCTCCTGCTGGCGGAATTGATTACAGGGAAAACCCAGCACGACCAGGCCCTGGTCGTGGAATTCGCGGTACAGCGTTTCCAGCCCCTGGTATTGCGGCGTGAAGCCGCAGGCGCTGGCCGTATTGACGATCAGCAGTACCTTGCCCTTGTAGCGCGCCAGGTCGATCGGCGTGCCGTCCAGCGCCTCGGCCTGGAAATCGTGGATGCTGGTCATGTCAGAGGAGTCCCAGTCTGGTGGCATTTGAGGGTGGTGCCGCTTCCGGCGCCGCTGCGCCCTTGAGCTTGATCGTCAGGCGCAGGTCGTTGACGGAGTCCGCATTGCGCAGCGCGTCTTCATAGCTGATGGCGCCCGCCTCGTGCAGGTCGAACAGGGCCTGGTCGAAAGTCTGCATGCCATGCTCGCGCGATTTTTTCATCAATTCCTTGATCTCGTGCACCTGGCCCTTGAAGATCAGGTCGCTCATCAGCGGCGAATTGAGCAGGATTTCCAGCGCCGCCTGGCGTCCGCCGCCATCCTTGTTGGGAATCAAGCGTTGCGAAATCATGCCCTTCAGATTCAGCGACAGATCCATCAGCAACTGCTGGCGCCGCTCTTCGGGGAAGAAATTGATGATGCGGTCCAGCGCCTGGTTGGCGTTGTTCGCGTGCAAGGTCGCCAGGCACAGATGGCCCGTTTCGGCAAACGCGATGGCGTGGTCCATGGTGTCGCGGTCGCGTATCTCTCCGATCTGGATCACGTCGGGCGCCTGGCGCAGGGTGTTTTTCAGGGCCGTGGCCCAGTCGTCCGTATCGACGCCCACTTCGCGCTGGGTGACGATGCAGTTGCCGTGCGGATGGATGAATTCCACGGGGTCTTCGATGGTGATGATGTGGCCGTGGCTGTGGGCGTTGCGGTGGCCCACCATGGCCGCCAGGGTGGTCGACTTGCCGCAGCCCGTGGCGCCCACCATGATGACGAGGCCGCGCTTGCTCATCACCACGTCTTGCAGGATGGCGGGTAAACCGAGCCCAGCGAGGCTGGGGATGGCGGTATTGATCAACCGCAAGACCATGCCTGCCTGGCCCATCTGCATGAAGGCGGATACGCGGAAACGCCCGAGCCCCTCCGGGCTGATGGCGAAATTGGCTTCGCGGCTGGACTCGAACTCGGCCGCCTGGCGCTCGTTCATGACGGCGCGCACGTAGCCGGCCGCCTGGGCCGCATCGAGCGGGGCTTCTACCAGCGGCGTCAGCTTGCCGTCGAGCTTGATGGCGGCGGGAAAGCCGGCCGTGATGAACAGGTCGGAGCCGCCCCGTGCGTGCATCTGCGCCAGCAGCGCGTGCATGGCGCCATAGTGTTCGTGCGTCGTCTGCATGGCTTATCCTGGGAAGTTTTCAGGCGCCTTGGCGGCCGAGCGGGCCGTTTCCGCCGAGATCGTGCCGCGCCGCACCAGGTCGGTGAGGCACTGGTCCAGGGTCTGCATGCCCACGTTGCTGCCCGTCTGGATGGCCGAATACATTTGCGCCACTTTCGCTTCGCGGATCAGGTTGCGTACGGCCGGCGTGGCCAGCATGATTTCATGGGCGGCCACGCGGCCCGCGCCGTCCTTGGTTTTGAGCAAGTTTTGCGAAATGACGGCTTGCAAGGATTCGGACAGCATGGCGCGCACCATTTCCTTTTCCTCGGCGGGGAAGACGTCGATGATGCGGTCGATCGATTTCGCCGCCGACGAGGTGTGCAGGGTGCCGAACACCAGGTGGCCCGTCTCGGCCGCCGTCAAGGCCAGGCGGATGGTTTCCAGGTCGCGCAATTCGCCCACCAGAATCACATCCGGGTCTTCGCGCAGGGCCGAGCGCAGCGCGTTGCTGAACGAGTGCGTGTGCGAGCCCACTTCGCGCTGGTTGATCAGGCATTTTTTCGGTTCATGCACGAATTCGATCGGGTCTTCGATGGTCAATATATGGTGGTTCAGCCGTTCATTGACGTGGTTGACCATCGCCGCCAGGGTGGTCGACTTGCCGGAACCCGTCGGGCCCGTCACCAGCACGAGTCCCCGCGGGCGCATGGCCAGTTCGCCGAAGATGCGCGGCGCGTTCAGCTCTTCCAGGGTCAGCACCTTCGAGGGAATCGTGCGCAGCACGGCCGAGGCGCCGCGTTCCTGGTTGTAGGCGTTCACGCGGAAGCGCGCCAGGCCGGGAATCTCGAACGAGAAATCGCATTCCAGCGCTTCTTCATACGCCTTGCGCTGGCTGTCGTTCATGATGTCGTAGATCATGCTGTGCACTTCCTTGTGCTCGAGCGGGGCCACGTTGAGGCGGCGCACGTCGCCATTGACCCGTATCATCGGCGGCAGGCCGGAAGACAGGTGCAGGTCGGAAGCCTTGTTGCTGACGGAGAAAGCGAGAAGTTCGGAGATGTCCATTTATAATCCCTGTGCCTGCATTGATGGGCTGGCGCACCGTGCCGCCGCCCCTATACACTAGAAAATGATTATGTCCACAATCGAACAGAACTTGCAAGCCGTGCGCGACAGTATTGCGCAGGCCGCCGCTGACGCGCAGCGCGCGCCGGCCGACGTGACCCTGCTGGCCGTGTCAAAAACCTTCGGCGCGGATGCCGTGCTGGCAGCCATGCGCGCGGGCCAGGCGGCGTTTGGCGAAAATTACCTGCAGGAAGCACTCGACAAGATCGCCGCCGTCAAGCTTGCGCTGCCGCAAGGCGCACCCGCCTGGCACTTCATCGGCCCCATCCAGAGCAACAAGACGCGCCCCATCGCCGAACACTTCGACTGGGTGCACACGGTGGAACGGGAAAAGATCGCCGCCCGCCTGTCCGAGCAGCGCCCGGCCGGCTTGCCGGACCTGAATATCTGCCTGCAAGTCAATATCAGCGGCGAAGCCAGCAAGAGCGGCGTGACGCCGGCTGAATTGCCGGCGCTGGCGCATGCCGTGGCGCAACTGCCCCGTTTGCGCTTGCGCGGCTTGATGGCCATTCCCGAGCCGGAAACGGATGTCAAGCGCCAGCGCTTTGCGTTTGCGCAAGTGCGCGCGTTGTACGACCAATTGCAGGCGGACGGCCTGGCGCTCGATACCTTGTCGATGGGCATGTCGGCCGACTTGCGCGCCGCCGTGCTGGAAGGCGCCACCATCGTGCGCGTGGGCAGCGCCATCTTCGGTTCCCGCACTTACTCTTAACTGATTGATAGAAAGCATAGCCATGACGACAGAATTGAATATCGCCTTTGTAGGCGGCGGCAACATGGCCGCGGCCCTGATCGCCGGCCTGGCGGGTAAATTGACCCTGGGCGGCAACATCCACGTGATTGACCCGCATGCGCCCGCGCTGGAAAAACTGCAGGCGCAATTCGGCGTGACGACGGCTTCCGCCGCCGGCGACGCGCTGCGCGGCGTGGACGTGATCGTGCTGGCCGTGAAACCGCAAAGCATGCGCGACGTGGCGGCGCAGCTGCTGCCTTTCCTCGACGGCGACAGTGCGCCATTGATCCTGTCGATCGCGGCCGGCATCCGCGCGGCCGACCTGTCGCGCTGGCTCGGCGATTACCCTGCCATCGTGCGCTGCATGCCGAACACGCCGGCCCTGATCGGCATGGGCATCACGGGCATGGTGGCCAGCGGCGGCGTCAGCGCAGAACAGAAAAAAACGGCGGACGCCATCCTGCGCGCCGTCGGCCAGACCGTCTGGCTCGATGACGAAGCGAAGATCGACCCTGTGACGGCCGTGTCCGGCAGCGGTCCCGCCTATGTGTTTTACTTTATCGAAGCGATGCAGCAGGCGGCCGCTGAGCTGGGTCTGACGCCGGAGCAGGGCACGCAGCTGGCGATTGCCACGTTTACGGGCGCGGCGCAGCTGGCGGCCAATTCCAGCGAACCCGTGTCCTTGCTGCGCGAGCGGGTCACGTCGAAGGGCGGCACGACCTATGCAGCATTGACCAGCATGGAAGAGAGCGGCGTGAAGGCGGCCATCGTCAAGGGCATCAAGGCGGCCGCGCAGCGGGGGCGCGAGATGGGAGACGAGCTGGGAAAATAAGTGGTCAAATAATTACATGACCTTGACGGCGCGGCCGATGTATAAAACCGGTCCCGTCGGCCGGCCCGTGGGCGAGCCCGTTGCCGGTTCCAGCGTGATTTCAAACAGTTGCTCCGGCTGCAGCGGCGGTAGCTTGTCCAATGTCAACTTGAGGCTTTGCCCCGGCTTGACCAGGCCCAGCGAGACGGGCGCGCCCCAGTCCTTGCCCTTGGTCCAGAATTGCAGGGCCTTTTGCTGCGGCACGCTGGTCGGTCCCAGCGGGATCAGGCTCAGGTCGCGGTTCTTGCCGCCGCGTCCGCCCGCCTGCACGATCCAGCCCGGCGATTTGTCTTGCGGCGCCACCAGCACCACCAGGTAGCCGGGTCCGCTGGGTGTTTGCAGTTGCACGCTGACCAGCACGGCCAGCGCGGCCGTGGCCGCCAAGCCGCCACCCGCCAGCATTCGCCAGAACGCCAGACTGTTCCACCACGCCTGCCAGCCGCCCGCCTGCCGCACGGCTGCAGGCGTAAACAGGCTGGCGCTGATGCGCGGCCACAGTTGCGCCGAGGGCGTTTCGGCTGGCGCCAGGGTCGTCAAGGGCAGCAAGCGCCGTTCCCAGGCATCGACGGCGTCGCGCAAGGCTTCGTCGCGCGGCAAGCGCTGTTCCACTTCCGCGCGTTCGGCCAGCTCCAGGGTGCCCAGCACGTATTCGCTGGCCAGCCTGTGCAATTCCTCGTCGCCGTTGATCATCCCATGCACTCCCGCAAGGCGGCCAGGCCCCGCTTGACCCAGGCCTTGACGGTCCCCAGCGGCGCTTGCAGGCGCTGCGCGATTTCGCTGTGGGAACAGCCATCGACGTAAGCGTACAGAATGCTGTTGCGTTTGGATTCGTCCAGGTGGCCGAGGCAATCGTGCAGCTTGCCCAGGTTCGCCTGGTCGGCATAGGCCTCGCCCGCATCGTGGCTGTGGCGTTCGTGCAGCAGGTTTTCCACGGTATCCTCGTCGGCCGCTACTTCATGGGCGCGGGCGCGCGCCACGTCCAGCGCCTGGTGCCGCACCACCACATAGATCCAGCCCTTGCCGCTGCCGCGCGTGGCATCGAAACTGCCGGCGCGGCGCCAGATATTCAGGAAGGCGTCGTGCAGCACGTCTTCGGCCAAGGCCCGCTGGCGCACGATGCGCAAGGCCACGCCCAGCAGGTAGCGGCTTTCCTGCTGGTACAGGCCGTGCAATGCCTGCTGCTCGCCCCTGGCGCAGGCGCGCAGGGCGGCATCGTAATCGAACGGAGTGGCTAGCGTTGGCAAGGTCGGCGCAATCGTCAGAACGCAATTGTCAGGAATAAACGGTTGGCAAGTTTTCAATACCGAGTATAGGCCAGAAACCTGCTTGCCAACCGTTGCCTCCATGTTTTACAACACCTAACAAAACCGTAGCGAGCGGAAGGGAGAGGTGGCTAAGAAGCGCAACCGTACGAAGGTACGGTGAGCATCGCATGCCGCCTATCCCGACGCGCAGCAGGTTTTGATAGGTGTAGTTATGCGGCCTTCCAGAAAATGTAGTCGGCCTGGTAGGGCACCCATTGTTTGGCGCCGATGGATTCCATGCCGCAGGGGCTGCTTGGCGCCACGCCGCCGCTGGTGGCCACGCGCTGGATGTAGCTGACACCCTGCATGGCGCCGCTGCCCGTGGCCGGATTGGCCTTTACCAGCTGGTACGGGATATTGCCCGCGCCGGCCGGTGCCACGGCCACTTGCGTCGCCGTCACTTTCGAACCGTCCAGGCTGGCCCAGGTGGCCGGTGGACCGACATACGTGCCCACTTGCATGCCGCCGCGGTCGTTCAAGGCCGCGTCCGGTCCCACGAAAACCCATTCATGCCCCGTCATGTCTTTCTTGGTCTTGCATTCGTAGGCGATCTTGCCCACGCCCACCGTTTGCATGGCCACCTGGTGGCCATCGGGCACCTTGACGGCGTTCGGTAATTGTTCTTGCGAATAGCGCGCGCTCATGGGGGCGCAAGCGCTCAGCAGCAGGGCGGCGCCCAGCACAGCGAGGGCGGGAACGGCGTGGCGTGGGGTGGTGAAGGCAAGCATGGCGAACTCCTGGTAGTTGGCTCAACCGGCTGGTTGATACCATTACTACGCATGGGTCTGCCATTTGGATGCAGCCAGGTCAAAATATTTTATGACGGCGTTTCTTTCTTGCTGAAACGTTGCGCCAGCGCCAGCAAGACGGGCATGGCGGTGGTGGCGTGCTTGAGCAGCGCGCCGCTGGCCCGCAGCAGCGGCAGGATGCGGCGCGGACGCACCAATGCCAGGCCCAGCACGGCGCCGCCCACCATCAGGGGAATTTTGAAACGCGTGGCCAGGGTGTGGCGCAGATTGCCGCCCGTCAGCGGTTCCAGCAACTGGCGCGTCTGCACGCCCAGGGCCAGGCGCTGCAGCGCGCATTCGGCCAGCAGCGCGTCGCGCCGCTGCGCCAGGCTGGCGGCCGTGTGGACGCTGGACAATTTGGTGGGGTGCGTGGTCATGGCCGCTCCGATCCCCGGCGCGCCAGCAATTGCAGCTCGTCCAGGTCTTTGTTCAGTTCGGAAAGTGTAAAAGAAAGCAGTTTCGGCTTGCTGCGGAAACTGGCGCGCACGCCCAGCAGGGTGGCGATGGCGGCGACGATGAAGACGGCGGCCGTGATGGCGATGGCGGCGATGCGGTGCGTATCCCAGAACAGCACGATGACGAGGAACACGATCAAGACCAGGCCGACAAACAGGCACAACAGTGCCAGCATGGCCAGCGCCAGATAGGACAGGAAGCGCAGCGACTCTTCTTCCATTTCCACGGCCGCCAGGGCCAGACGGGTCTGGACGATGGCGGCGAGGGTCGCTGCGACTTGGGCGACATGGTGCACGATAGCCATATGCTGCCTTTCGCGTCAGGAGACGGCGAATGCCGTCGGTACTCCTACTACTAGCGGCGTGACGAGGAAAGCAGCAGACCGAACAGCACGCCCACGACGGCGCCCGCACCCACGGCTTTCCATGGATTGTCCTGCACGTATTCGTCGGTGGCCTTGGCCGCCTTCTTGGTACGTTCGAGCAAGTCTTCTTCCAGCTTGATCAAGTCTTTCTTGGCCGTTTCCAGGGTGGCGATGAACTTGTCCTTGACGGCTTTGACACTCTCGCCCGTCTGATCCTTGGCGCCATCGAGCCAGCCTTCCGCTTCATCGATGACGGTCTTCAAGTCGCCGACCAGTTTGTCGCGGGCCTTGTCGGCGTCGGCGAGGATGCTGTCGCTGCTGGATTTTCCGGTATGTATCGAGCTCATGTATTACCTCATGGAAGTGAAACTGCACAGTGAAATACCAGTGTAGGCAGCTGCGGCCAGGCTTGTCTTGCGCCGCCTCAAGGGCTACCGCGGCGCAAAGGTCATTGCTTAACGGAAAGCAAAGTCCAGTACCACGCCCGCAAATACCGCCGCTCCTAGCCAGTTATTATGCCGGAATGCCGCAAAACACGGCATACGCTCGCGTGCGCGGATCAAGGTGTAGTGATAAACGGCGCAGCCGGCCGCCACCAGCAGGCCCGCGACGAACCAGTAACGCAAGCCCAGATACCAGCCGCATGCCAGCCACAGCAGCAGGAAAACGGCATAGCAGGCCATGACGATGGCCACGTCGTAGCGGCCAAAGGTGATGGCCGAGGTCTTGATGCCGATCTTCAAGTCGTCATCGCGGTCGACCATCGCGTATTCCGTATCGTAGGCCACGGCCCAGAAGACATTGCCCAGCAGCAGCAGCCAGGCGACGGCGGGCACGGCATCCGTGATGGCGGCAAAGCCCATGGGAATGCCGAAGCCGAAGGCGATACCGAGATACGCTTGCGGAATCGCAAAGAAACGCTTGAAATAGGGATAGGTGCCGGCGATGATGACGGCGGCCACCGACAATTGCTTGGTCAGCGCGTTGAGGGGCAGGATCAGGCAAAAGGCCAGCACGGTCAGCACGCCGGCCACGGCCAGCGCTTCCTTGCCGCTGATGCGTCCGCTGGTGATGGGACGCTCGGCCGTGCGCTTGACGAATTTGTCGATATCCTGGTCGGCGTAGTCGTTGATGGCGCAGCCTGCCGAGCGCATCAGGAAAGTGCCGAGGGTAAAGATGAGCAGCAGCCGCCAGTCCGGCACGCCCTGCTGCGCCAGCCACAGCGCGCACAGGGTAGGCCACAGCAGCAATACGGTACCGATAGGCTTGTCCAGCCGTATCAGGCGGAAATACAGCGCCAGCTTGTTCATGGAAGACTCGATCTTGTTGAAGAGAAAGGTCGATTATCGCAAATAGTATGTAAATGTACTATTTTGCGCCTGGGGCGCTAGTCTTCGTCCTCGCACAGCGGCGTAATGCCAGGCAAGTTGCAGCTGGCAATGGCCGCGCACAGGGCGTCGATGGCGGCCTTGCGCGTAAAACTCTTGCGCCACAGCATGACCACGCGGCGCGATGGCACGGGGGCGGCGAAGGGCCGGTATTCGAGCATGCCGTCGGTGGCGTGCATATTGGCGACGGAGGCGCGCGGCAAGACGGTCAGGCCGATGCCGCTGGCCACCATGTGGCGGATGGTTTCCAGCGAGGAACCCTCAAACGTGCGCTGCATGCCGTTGCCGGGCGAGGAAAAACGCGCCATTTCGGGGCACACTTCCAGCACCTGGTCGCGGAAACAGTGGCCATTGCCCAGCAGCAGCATGGTTTCCGATTTCAGGTCTTGCGCGGCGATTTTGTCGCGCGCCGTCCATGGATGCTGGCGCGGCATGGCGACGACGAACGGTTCGTCATACAGTTCCTGCATGGCCATGCCGTGCTCGGGCAGGGGCAGGGCCATGATGGCCACGTCCAGCTCGCCCTGGCGCAGCAATTCGAGCAGGCGAACCGTGAAGTTTTCCTGCAAGATCAAAGGCATCTGCGGTACCTGGTCTATCATGGCCTTGACCAGGGGCGGCAGCAGGTAGGGGCCGATCGTGTAGATCACGCCCAGACGCAGGGGGCCGGCCAGCGGGTCCTTGTTTTGCTTGGCGAGTTCCTTGATGGCGGCCGTCTGTTCCAGCACGCGCTCGGCTTGCGCAATGATTTGCGCGCCCAGGGGCGTGACGGAGATTTCCGCGCCGCCCCGTTCGAACAGGACCACGCCCAATTCGTCTTCGAGTTTCTTGATGGCCACTGACAGGGTGGGCTGGGCAACGAAGCAGGCTTCGGCGGCGTGGCCGAAGTGCTTCGCTCGCGCGACTGCAACGATATATTTCAGTTCAGTCAGTGTCATAGGTTGATTGAAACACAGGAAGTACTTACTTGCAATGAATGAAAGGTGGCGCAAACATGAAACTGTGGCGCCGATGGCGTATTGTAGCGGATCGCCCCCTATAATGCGGGACCGGGCGGCGGAAGGAGACGGCGATGGAACTGCGGATGCAGGCGCTGGAAGCGGCGATTAATTACTGGCGTGCCAGGCAACCGGCGCGCGGCAATGAATATGCGCTGTCGCCGCCCGTCAGCCGCCTGGCCGGCGTGTATGCGCTGATGATTTACTACCGGCAAGATCGCATCGCCGAAGAGACCCTGGAACCGGCCGTCGTGGCCCTGATCGATGCCTGGCGCCGGGATGCCGGCGGCATCCAAGGCGATAGCCACGCCTGAGTACGACCATAGCGTGACCCCATTTAACCCAACCAGAGATATCCATGCCTGATTTTGAAAACAAACTGTGCGGCCGTGACGAACTGCGCGCCCGCGCCGCGGCCCTGCCGAAACCGGTGGTGGTGACGAACGGCGTGTTCGACATTTTGCACCGCGGCCACGTGACGTACCTGGCGCAGGCGCGCGCGCTGGGCGCCTCGCTGATCGTTGCCGTGAATACCGATGCCTCGGTGAAACGCCTGGGCAAGGGCGACGACCGTCCCCTGAACAGCTGCGAAGACCGCATGGCCGTGCTGGCCGCGCTGGAAGCGGTGAGCCTGGTCGTGCCGTTCTCGGAAGACAGCGCCCTGGAAGTGGTGCAGGAGATCGCACCGGAAATCTATGCCAAGGGCGGCGACTACGACATGGCGGCCATTCCCGAAGGCAAGGCCGTGCTGGCGTACGGCGGCCAGGCCGTGGCCATCGATTTCGAGCATGACCGTTCGACCACCAAGCTGTTGACGAAAGTGCGGACGCAGCAAGGCTGAGGAAGCTCGTCAATGTTTCCATACAGATAAAAAGACGTTACTATGAGAACTGCCAGGGCTGCGACCTCGTTGCGTCAGCCCCAGCACGTTACACCGTCTGAAATGCATTGCTAGTCATAGAAAATAAATGGATCATAAAACTTCTGGGGATTGGCCACTGCCCTCCGGCGCCTGGCACGTGGATGACGAGGGCGCGTGGACCATGCAGCGCAGCGCGGACGGCCAGAATGTCTCGCCCTTGGTGAGCCATGCCGATATCGGCAAGCTGATGCATGCGCGGCGCCTGCCCGCAGCGGCCGGTGCGCCCGTGCGGCAGTTTCCGCCCGAATTTGCGTTCGACCCCGCCTCGGGCGCGGCCTTGCAAGTGCCGCCCGCTACGTCCGCTACGCCGCCCTGGGTGCCGCCCTACGGCGCATCTCCCGTCAGCGACGTGCCGCCAACCGGCCCGGCCGGCTTGCGCCAGGCCAGCGCGCCCCTGAAACTGGCGGACCAGCGCGCGCGCGAAGAGCATGCGCAGGCCGACGTCTCGCTGCCCATGCCGCCGCCCGGCGAATACGAATTCTTTTCCGCCCAGTTCGGCACCAGCGCGCCCGCGCTGCTGGCGCTCGACCCGCGCAAGGCCGTCTTGCACGCCTGGCTGCCCGCCTCGAAGCGCTGGCTGGCGCTGGACCCCGACTATGGCAGCTTGCTGGCCGAATCGGACCTGGCCCACGGCGCCTGGCGCGCCGAGCTGGTGCCGGAGTTCAATAGCGTGCTGGTCTTGCCGACCAGCCATGGCCTGGCCTGCATCCGTCCCGACGTGCCGTCGCTGACCTATGTGGTCGAGCACGTGGGCGGCGCGCCGTGCGCGGCCGCGCCCGTCTGGTTCCAGAGCCGTTTGTGGGCGCCGCTGCGCGACGACGATGGCCGCATCCGCTTCGTCAACCTTGATGCGCAACAAAAGCCGGGCAGCGACGTGCTGCTCGACGGCCTGTTTGACCTGGGCGCCGTCAGCGCGCCCGTCGCCTACAACCGCATGGCCGTGTGGCCCTGCGCCAACGGCCAGCTCCGGCTGCAACTGCAGCCGGACGGCAACGTTGCCGCCTCGTTCACCCCCTGGCCAGAAGGGCTGGTGCCGCATTTCGAGTTCGGCAGCCCGTACGTGTCGCGCGACGGCGGCCTGTGGCAGTTGTGCTTCGAGCGCAGCCGCGGCACCTATGTCTACGTGAAACTGGGCGCGCAGTCCGAACGGGCCGACGCGCTGGCGCCGCGCCTGTGCTCGGGCAGCTTCAATTACCGCTTCGCCGCCAAGTTGAAAACGGCGCCGTGGGAAGAGCCGGAACACGGCGACGATGGCGGCAAGAACCAGGCCGTGATGCCGCTGCTGGAATCGAATGCCGGCAACAGCGTCTTCGGCGTGAAGTTTGCCACCAGCGCCGGCCTGTCGAGCGTGCTGCGCTCGAGCGATCGCCTGGCGGCACAGCTGGTGCAGGACGACGAATTGCGCGAAAACGTGTTCCATACCTTTGCCGTCAGCGAACCGTGGCGCGTGCGCCTGTTTGTGCATGAAGGTACGCTGTGGGCTTACCACCCGCTGCTGTCGCGTATCGATGGCTGGGCCTTGCAGGCATGAAGGCGCGCTTACTGACCGTGGCTTGCGCCGCGTTTTTCAGCGCTGCCGCTGCGCACGCGGCCGGCATCCAGCAAGCGTTCCTCGTGCAAAATTCGGGCTGGATGGAGCCGTTTTACACGGATGAGCATTCCCAGCTGAAAGCCCTGGTGGGCGCGGTGGCGCAGGCCGCTACAAACCCGTCCGATAAAGTGTACACCCTGGCCTTCAGCCAGAGCAGCGGCGCGCACGTGTCGCCGTCGCTGCTGGGGCAAGGGCAGGGCGGCGCCGGCGTGGCGGGCCAGCTGGCCAGTCTCGGCCTGGCGCGCAAGGGCGCCGGCGGCGCGCTGGCCGACACGGATTTCCAGGAAGCCGTGACAAAAACCATCACGGGCCCGTTCCAGTCCGCGTCCGGCATCGTGTGGATTTTTACGAATAACAAGAACAGCCCGAACAACGACAGCCAGACGGCCGAGCGCAACCGCGACTTTTACCGCCTGCTGCACCTGGAACCGTCGATCACCAAGACGGTGGTGTTTCCGCTGCGCATGCCCGTACAGGGCAAGCTGTACAGCGCCAAGGGCTTGATGGTGTATGCGCTCGCGTATGGCCAGCCCGCATCCGAGGCCTTGAACCGTATCCTGGCCGAAGGGCGGCTGTCGCAAGTGCTGACGCGTCCGCCCGCGCGATTGAAACCGGTGGACCAGGATGCCGTGCGCATCGTGCCGCAATCCGTCAAGAACAGCGCCAACGTGCACGCCAGCCTGGGCCGCGACGGGCGCACCATCGTGCTCGACGTCGATGCGGCGAACCTGGTGCCGCAAGTGGTGCTGCAGGCGTCCTTGCAAAACATGTTTTTCCCGTACGTGATCGACAGCGCCAAGGTGCACGCCAGCCTGGCGGGCCAGAACGCGCCGCTGCACGTTGCGCCAGATCAAATCCGCCAGCTGCAGCCGGGCGCCAGCCAGTCCGTGCAGGTACAGTTCGCGTTGCCGATGGCGCAGATTCCGTCGCCGTGGTCGGCGCAGGCGATCGCCGCCATGGGCAAGCAGGTGATGCTGCCGATGCAGGCGCAAGTCGGCCTGTCGGAACAGCGGCTGGCGCTGGCGTCCAGTTTCGGCAAGGATTTGCAGGAACTGTTCCCCGGCGACCCGATTTCCGGCATGTTTACGCCGCCCGACAGCGTGCGCGCGTCGCAGGCGACGATCCCACTGCTGGTGCGCATCCAGTATCCGCTGCTGCCCGTGCTGGTGATCCTCGGCGGCGTGCTGGCGCTCGTGACGGGTTTGCTGGCGCTGGGCTTGCTGGGCACGCGCGCCACGCGCTACAAGGTGATGGCCGACGGCGTGCAGCGGCAAGTGTTGTTAAAACCGTTCAAAAGCGTGCAGATCCGCGATGATGACGGCCGCGACATTGGCGAACTCAAGCGCGGCCTGGGCAAGCCTGTCGTCGTGCGCGTGGCCGAAGGCCATACCCTGAGCCTGGCCTGATAACGATTTCCTTTTAAACTATTCAAATCCACCAGAGGCATACCATGGCGCAAGAGACTCCCAAAGACAACAGCGGTTTTACCCTGCCGGCCCCCGCATCCGCGCCACCGGCCGCAGACGCACCGGCGGCCAGTGCAGCCACCACGGCCACGACCGAAGCTGCGCCCGCGCTCGATCCTGTCAGCACGACCGATACTTCGTCGCGCGACACCCTGGTCGGCGGCGTCGTGCTGTTGCTGCTGTTCATCGCCTTTTTCTTTGCCAAGAATGCCTATGCGAATGGCCTGGTGGCCAAGCGCGTGCCGCCGAACAAGGCCAATGCCTCGGGCTGGTGGCTGTTCATCTTCCTGGCCAGCCTGGCGACGGGCGTCGTGCTGGCCGCCGTGAATGCGCATAAATTCCTTGCGCCACTGTTCATGGGACCGCTGGTGCTGGTGGGCCTCGTTGCACTCTTGTTGACCTTTACTTCCAGCCGCCGCTAAGAACACGCCGTTGCACGCATCATCGAAGGAATCACCATGGCAGAGAACCTGAACCAAACCATCACCGGCGGCGCCAGCGAGCGCAAGCAGGACAAGATCATCGAACTGCGCCCGACCCTGTTCATCGGCATCGGCGGCACGGGCATGCAAGTGCTGATGCGCGTGCGCCGGCGCATCCTCAATACCCTGTGGGGCGGCGCGGGCAACCGCACGCGCATCGAGGGCTTGGCCGACTTTCCCATCGCGCAATTCATCCATTTCGACCTCGACAATGGCGCCGTGATCGAAAGCGGCGAGTCGCAGGCGAAGGACTTGCAGTTCGACCAGGTGAAGTTCACGGATGATGACAAGGTGGTCGAGTCGTTCGACATGGACAAGTACAGCCGTGATGAAGATTCCCTGGAGAAATATCCGCACATCAAGGAATGGCTGCCGCTGACGCCGCAGCGCATCCGCGAGTTGCGTTTCGACATGAGCAGCGGCGCCGGCCAGATCCGCGCCGTCTCGCGCCTGTATTTCTTCGACAAATACGCGAAGATCCGCGACAAGATCCGCTTGAAATTGAAAGCGCTGAAGGCGGGCCTGTCGCATGAGCGCCAACTGGCCGAGCTGGGCTTGCGCATGGAAACGAACCGTTTCCGCATCGTCATCGTCGGTTCCGTCGCGGGCGGCACGGGTTCCGGCTCCTTCCTGGACATGGGCTTGCTGGCGCGCTGGCTGGCGCGCAGCGAAGTGGGCGCGGCCGACGTCGAGCTGATGCTGTTCTTGCCGACCGGCTACACCAAGGCCAACAAGGACCGGGTCGAGGCCAACGGTTACGCGGCGCTGATGGAGCTGGAATCGGCGATGATGGGCAACAAGGGCTATGTGGGCCGCTGGGATGCGTATGACCGCCCGGAACTGACGCGCGAACCGTACAGCGAGGTTTACCTGATCGATTCGGGCAATCTTGCCCAGCAGCACACCAAGGATGTCAGCGACGTCTACCACATGGTGGCCGATTCCCTGTTCGAGGATTTCGCCTCGGCCGATTTCGCCCGCGCCAAGCGCTCGATCGCCGTCAACCAGGCGCAGCACAAGAACTCGCTGTACAACGCGCCCGTGCCGCAAGACCGCTTCGGCGACATGCGTTTGTATTTCTCGAAGCGCTTTTCCTCGTTCGGCATGGCCGTGCTCGATACGCGCCAGGAAGCGGCGCGCGACGAGCGGGCCCACCGCTGGGCCGGCGCCATGCTGCAAGCATTCTTTGGCGTGGGCGGCACGGATGCGGGCGCCAACCGCGCCACGGATACGCAACGCGATAATTTCCTCGCTGCCAATATGTTCCTGAAGGGCACGCCGTTCAGCGATTTCCCCGAGTTTTCCGACAAGAGCATCGAGCTGAAGCGCTCCAGCGGCGACTTCATCGATTTCCGCGTCGTCGACGAATTGCTGGAAGACCGCCACGGCCACTTGCTGGCCGGCGTGGAAAACCGGGTCAATACGCGCATCAACGATATCCGCACGGGTTTCGACCGCAGCGAATGGCCGGCGCAGGTGCGCGACGCCATGAAGCACCTGGAACGCGACGCCGTGCGCGACCAGGATTCCACGGCCGACACGACGGAAGACCGCATCAGCAAGCGCCGCCGCGAAGTGCTGGAAGACGTCAAGAAAGTCGTGCGCGACCAGCTGTATGGCTATCTTGACAATAAAGAATTCGGCGGCCTGGAGTACGTGCTGTCGCTGGTGGAGCAGATCAAGGACCGCATCGAGGCGCCGGGCAGCGGCTTGACGGCGCAGATCGGCAACAATGCCGAGCGCTACCGCGAAATCAAGGAAGCCGTGCGTTCGCGCGAATACGAGCGCCTGTTGAACAACCTGGAGCAGACGCGCAGCACCTTCGGCTTCCTCAGCAATGGCGAAAAGCAGGCGGGCGTGGTGATGGATCATTTGCGCACGGAAATGGCCAATGCGCTGAAATTCCATCTGCGGGCCAAGGCGGCGGACGAGTCCGTCCTCCTGCTGGGCGAGCTGTCGCGCTGGCTGGGCAACCGGGTCGGCGTCGATGCGCAAGGCCGCGCGCAGTGGAATGGCCTGGTGGGCGAGCTGCAAACGGGTCGCGAAGGCGTGCTGGCCATGCTGGCGGAACTCAAAACGGCCAATACCATCCTGCAAAAGGACCTGGACAAGGAACACGCGACCCTGATCGTCATTCCCGTCACGGAAAAAGACATTGCGCTGCCCTCGGCGGCCACCTTGCGCCAGTGGGCCGATGAAGCGTTCAAGGACATGGGCGGCTCGAAAGCCCTGTTCCCCATGTTGGCCGAACCGGCGCAGCGCGGTTTGATCCTGGCCAAGGTGACGCGCATGGCGGAAAACATGATCGCCACGGCGGGCCTGACAGAAGGTGCGACGAGCACGCCCGACCCCCTGTTCGAGGCGCTGGAACAGATGGATGTATCCGAACGCCTGGACCGCTTCCGCAAGCTGCTGGCCTGCTCCATGCCGTGGATCGACGCCAACATGGCGGGCGACTTCACGGTCGTGTCGGACCAGTTCAAGTGCGTGATCGGCGTGGCCAACGCGGCTGCCTTCAAGGCGAAGTTCGGCGCCGAGCTCGAATCGTGCGTGCCGACCCAGGTGGGCATCACGGTGAGCCAGCTGGAAATCGTCGAGACGGGCATCCGCGGGCGCGCCGTCTGCTATTGCGAGCTGGCCGGCGTGCCGATGACGGTGCTGCGCGGGCTGGAAGGCTGGCGCACCAGTTACCGCAAGGAAGGCGACAACGACAAGGCGCCGACCCACACGCACATTGATCCAACGCAATTTACGCACCCGATCGCGCCGAACACGGACGAGATGAAGCGCCTGGCGGAAGACTTCGGCGAGTTCCTGCAAGCGATCATGCTGGGCGTGCTGACGCGCCACACGGGCAGAGTCGTGCCGCCGGGCCAGTACCAGTTCGCCGTCGAACCGGGCGACTTGCGCCGCATCGGCAACGAACGGGCCATCCGCCAGAACGGCATGCCCGCCTCGTACGAGAAAAATATCGCCCTGCGCATCGAAGAAAAATTGACGGCACTTGACGCCGTGCAGACGGCGGCCATGGCGGCGCTGGCAAAATACTATGAGCGGGGCGTGTATGCGCCCAAGCTGGTGGCGCAGGCCGATGGCTCGCAGCTGCCCTACATCGGCTTTGGCAGCGCCATTTCCGCCGAAGTGGGCACGCGCCTGCGCGAGTCGGCGCGCCGCAAGGGCATGGCCAGCGATGAGCTCGACCGCACGGTGCAAGCCTTGCTGGGACGGCTGAAGGAGTGGGCGAACGTCATCGGCGACTCCGACGGCGATGCCTACGACTGGGAAGTGCGCGAGCCGGAAGCGGACGGCCAGCCGCGCCTGAAGTATGCGATCAAGCCGGAAATGCTGGAAGCGGGCCGCCTGGAGCAATTGCTGCGTCCGGCCGGCGCGGCGGCTGCGCCGGCGACGGCCGTTTTCGGCATGGCACCGCCACCGCTGGGCGGCATGCCGCCGCCGCTGGTGGAGTACCAGTATTTCCTGGGCATCAACGGCCAGCAGCAGGGACCGTTCACGGCCCAGCAGATCGTGCAGTACGTGCAGGCGGGGCAGGTTGTGCCGGCCACCACCAAGGTGTGGCGCGCAGGTTTGCCGGCCTGGGCCGACCTGGCCCAGTTCCCCGAACTGGCGCCTCTGTTCCTCGGCGCGCCGCCACCGTTGATGCCGCCGCCGTTGTGAACGCTGGAATGACGTTGGAATGAAGGATTAGTTTTGGATATCTGCAACAAATGCAAGACGGGCCTGTGGACCGTTGTCAGCCATTGCCCGTACTGCGGTCACGCCATGGCTGGCGCGGCCAAGCCAGCTGCGGCCGTGCCGCCGCCGCTGCCCGTCCCCACGCCCATGCCGGTGCCTGCGCCGGTAGCGCCGCCACCTGCGCCCAAGCCGCCGCCCGTGCCGGTGACGCCTGCGCCTGCGCCGAAAGCGCCGCCGAAGCCGGCGCCAGTACCGCCACCCAAGCCGCCGCAGGCCGCGCCGAAGCCCGCGCCTGTGCTTCCACCGGCGCCTGCCCCGGCAACACCGGTACCACCGCCACCGCCGCGCAAATGGCTGCGCTGGCTGGGCGCCGCCGCCGTGCTGGCGGCCGTCATCGTCTACATGAATGGCAAGCCGGGCGGCAAGAATGAATCGGCGTGCAACGACGCCATCGACAGCGGCTTGAAACTGGTGGCAAATGGCAGCCTGGACGGCGCCCGGCAAAAGCTGGCGACGGCAAAGAATGTATGCACGGGCAAGTCCAGCGCCAAGGCCGACGATCTGCAGGCGGCGATCGGCAAGGCCGGCGCCGCATCGGGCAGTTGCCAGCGCGGCGTGCGCGCCATCGAGCGCAGTATTGATGGTCATCAATTGCAAAGCGCCGCAAGGGGCATCGCCGCGCTCGACGCCGATTGCGCGGGCGCCTCCAGCGTGGACTCCCTGCGCAAGCAGCTGGCGCGCCAGCAGGCGGCAGCCGCGTCCGTGCTGGTCGGCGTGCGCCAGGCGCTCGATGGCAAGGATGCCACGGCAGCGCGCAATGGCATCGCCAGGCTGGAAGCCATCGACCGCGAAGCGGCGGAGTTGCCGCAGTTGAGGGCCGAGGTGCAGGCGCTGTCGGCGCCGGCGTCCGTCGCTGCACCGGTCCCGGCGCCGTTGGAAACGGCACCGGCCCGCGTCGTGCCCACGGAACCGGCGCCTGCGCGCGCGGTCGAACGTTCAGCGGTGGCCGAACGCCGCCCGCAGGAAACGGCGCCCGTCGACAGCGGCGCGGCCATGCGCAACGAGATGGCGCAAGCGTTCTTGCGCGATGCCGAGCGTTCTTTGCTGGAAGGTAAGTTCGATGCGGCCAAGACGTATCTGGAAAGCGCGCGCCGCGTCGATCCGGGCAATGCGCGCATCGACAATCTGTCACGCCGCATCCGCGAGCGCGAACGGCAAGTGTTGCAGACGGAAACAACGATCAATTAGTCATCTGGAGAGTCACCATGCTGAATCACACCACCTTGCGCGCGGCCGCGGCGCTGACCATCGCGGCCATGCTGGCCGGTTGCGCCACGGCGCCGATGAGTCCGAACGGCGTGCGGCAGGACAGTTCCTACCCGCAAGGTGGTGCCCAGGCGGCCACGGATGAGGACCCGTGCAGCGTGGGCGCGACGGCCGCTGCCGGCGCGGCCGTGGGGGCATTGCTGGGTGCGCTGGCGGGCGGCAAGAATGGCGCGCTGAAAGGGGCCGCCATCGGCGGCGGCCTGGCGGCGGCCGGTTGCCTGGCCATCAATGTCAATTCGCGCCAGACCAAGACGGCGGCGCAGGCGGACCGCGACTACATCCGCGCGCGCGGCGCGCTGCCGCGCGAGCCGCAAGTGGTGTCGTACACCCCGCAGCTGAGTGCGTCGACCGTCAAGCGCGGCCAGCCGTTCAAGGTCAATTCGGTGGTGGAGCTGGTCAACGGCAGCGCGCAAAGCGTCAACGACGTGCGCGAAGAACTGGTGGTGCTCGATCCGCAAGGCCAGCCGTTCAAGTCCGGCTCGAAAGCCCTGGCCAGCAACAACAAATCGGGCGGGCGCTTTGAAAACTCGTTCGAGCTGACCTTGCCGCCCGGCGTGTCGCAAGGCGTGTACGGCGTCAAGACGAATCTGTACGTGAACGGCAAGCTGGCCGCCACGCGCGACTTGCGCACGCAGCTGGTGATGCTGGACGACAATAGCGGCGCGGCGCGGCAATTGGCGCAGCGGTAAAGGGAGATTGCAGGAGTATCAACATCTCATCCAGTCGTAGCGAGCGGCGATGATTTGTGGCCGAGAAGCGCAGCGCTACTTTAGTAGCGTGAGCATCGCCGGCCGCAAAGCGCGCCGCACAGTAGACTGGGTGAGGTGTCAGCTACGCGCCGCCGGCGTATCCATGCTGGCGCCACGCCTCGTAGACGACGACGGCCACCGTATTCGACAGATTCAAACTGCGGTTGTCCGGGCGCATGGGCAGGCGGATGCGTTGCTCTGCCGGAAAACCGTCGCGCAGGGCCGGGTCCAGGCCTTTCGTTTCCGAGCCGAACACGAACACGTCGCCGGGCAAGAAGGCCACGTCGCCGAACGGGCGCGAGCCGCGCGTCGTCATGGCGAACATGCGGGCCGGGTCGGGCTGGGTGTCGGCCAGGAACGCTGCCCAGTTCTTGTGCACCTTCATGTTGGCGTAATCGTGGTAATCGAGGCCGGCGCGCTTCATCTTGGCATCGTCGAGCGGAAAGCCCAGCGGTTCGACCAGGTGCAGCTGCGCGCCCGTGTTCGCGCACAGGCGGATGACGTTGCCCGTATTGGGCGGGATTTCAGGTTCTACCAAAACAACGTGAAACAAAATGCTCTCCTTGGTCTATCTCTAATATATACAGCGAATTTAATGCGGCGGCGTGCGCGCCACGACCAGGATGCTGACCCTGGCCGCGCCTGCGCTCTTGCAGGCGGTGGCCAGCGCGTTGACGGTGTGGCCGCTGCTCATCACGTCGTCGACGATGCCCACATGGCATCCTTGCAATAGCGCCCCATGTTCGGGCGCGATGGCGAACGCGTGCGCCAGGTTGGCTTGCCGTTCCTGCGGCGCCACGCCGCTTTGCGCCCGGGTTTCGCGCACGCGCAGCGCCAGGCGGGGCTGTAAAGGCACGTCCAGCAGGCGCGCCAGCGGACGGGCAACTTCCAGCGCCTGGTTAAAACCCCGCTCGGCCAGACGGGCCGGGCCCAGCGGCACCGGGCACAGCAGTTGCGGCGCTTCCCACGCTTGTTGTTGCTGAATGGCAACATACAACAGTTCTGCCAACAGGGGCGCCAGCGCCAGGCGCGCGCCGAATTTCAGCTGCAGCAGCAACTGGTCGACGGGCGCCGCATAGTCGAACGCCGTGACGGTGGCGTCATACGCGGGCCGCTGGCGCAAACAGCGCCCGCACAGCTGCGCCACCTCAATATCAGCGAGCGGATTGGCGCACTGGCGGCAGCGGTGGCGCAGTTGCCCGCGTCCTTGCCCCAGGTACTGCGCGCGGCAAGGCGAACACAGCACTTGCGGGCAGCCCATGCCGCACAGCGCGCACTGGGCCGGCAGCACCGTGGCGCCCAGCCACAGCCGCAGCGCCTGCCAGGCGGCGTCAAGGCGGTGCCGGGTGGCGGTCCGCATCGCGATGGCGTCGTTCCATGTACACTGCCGACATTATCTCACCTCACCGGTTTCAACATGCCAGTTCCCGCCAATCCACCCAAAATGAGTGCGCCCATCGATGCGGTGCAAGTACGCGATTTCTTTTCCCGTCCCGCGCGCGTCGCGCCGTCGGACTTCCTGCGCCGCGAAGTGTCGGCACGCATGCACGAGCGCCTGGAGCTGGTGAAAATCACGCCGCACCGTGTGCTTGACGCCGGCTGCGGTCCCGGCGCGGATCTGGCACAGTTGCAAAAGGATTATCCCGCAGCGCAGATTATCGGTCTCGATGCAGCGCAAGCGATGATGCAGGCGGCGCGCGCGCCCGCGTCGAAACTGGCCAGCCTGAACCAGTTCCTCAGCAAACTCTTGCCGGCCAAGGCGGGCGTGGATTTATTGTGCGGCGACCTGGGCGACCTGCCGCTGGCGCAGGGCAGCATCGACCTCGTGTGGTCCAACCTGGCGCTGCACTGGCATGCCCAGCCCGACCGCGTGTTTGCCGAATGGCGGCGCGCGCTGCGCCTCGATGGCTTGCTGATGTTTTCCTGTTTCGGCCCCGACACCTTCCGCGAAGTGCGCGACGCCTTCGCCGAGGCCGATTTGTATCCGCACGCCTTGCCCTTCGTCGACATGCACGACTTTGGCGACATGCTCGTCGAGACGGGCTTTTCCACGCCCGTGCTGGACATGGAGATCATCACCGTCACCTACGATACGGCGGAAAAACTGCTGGCGGACGTGCGCGCCTTCGGCGGCAACCCGCTGACCACGCGCCGGCGCGGCCTGATGGGCAAGGCGGCCTGGCAGCGCATGCTCGACGCGCTGGAAAAGAGGCGCCGTCCCGATGGCAAGCTGGGCCTGAGTTTCGAAGTGATCTATGGCCACGCCTTCCGTCCCGCGCCGCGCGTGACGCGCAATGGCGAAGCCATCATCCGCTTCGATCTGCCGCGCAAGCCTAAATAAAAGGGCAAAGAAACCGACACTTGGTCGCATTCGCGCACGATGTGGCAGCTTGGCGTTGCAAAGCGCGCGGCGGCCGGGAGACGGGCGCGCACAAAGCCGATTATTGCTTGATGGATTCAAGTTTACTTGATTATAATCGTTGATTGTTTGTCAGCTTGCTAATTGAAAAAAACAAGGGCTGCATACAAAATAAAAAAAACAAAGCAAGACTAATTCGAAGTTACTGCATTAGTATAGTAACCATCTTCCACACGAGGCCATTTCAGTGTGGGGAAGAAAAACAGGGTTCCAGCATGGTTGCGCGCCGCCGTTTTTGCTGCCGCAGCCAGCATGGAATTCGCTGGTGCTTGACGCACATGGCCGCATTCCGGCCGTGTTGCTTTCATGGAGGAGCGGCAGCGGTCCAGTACGGAGAAGTCCGCAGCCGTTTAAAATATCATTATTTTTGGGTGGTTGGGGAAAACATGACACATGCAAAGCGACTTCAATCGTTGCTGCTCGGGCTGTCTTTGACAGCGTTTGGCATCGGGCGATGGGCCACGGCGGCACCGGCTGCCGGCACCTATCCCGGCACCGGCGGTCCCGTGCCGTTCGAAATGAATCTGCAACCGCCGGCGACACAGATCGCCCATGAAATCTACGATTTGCACACCCTGATGATGATCATCTGCCTGGTGATCTTCGTGGCCGTGTTCGGCGTCATGTTCTATTCCATCTTCAAGCACCGCAAGTCCCTGGGCCACAAGCCGGCCACCTTCCACGAAAGCACCACCGTCGAGATCGCCTGGACCGTCGTGCCTTTCCTGATCGTCATCGGCATGGCCCTGCCTGCCACGCGCACCGTCGTCGGCATGAAGGACACCTCGAACGCCGACATCACCATCAAGGCCACCGGCATGCAGTGGAAATGGGGCTATGACTACCTGAAAGGCGAGGGCGAAGGCATTTCCTTCCTCTCCAACCTGGCCACGCCGCGCTCGCAAGTGGGTGCGCCGGGCGCGCCGCCGACGGAAAAACGGGGCGAAAACTACCTGATCGAAGTCGACAATGAAGTTGTCGTGCCGGTCAACAAGAAGATCCGCGTGGTGCTGACGGCCAACGACGTCATCCACGCCTGGTCCGTGCCCGCCTTTGGCGTCAAGCAAGATGCGATTCCCGGTTTCGTGCGCGACACCTGGTTCAAGGCCGACCATATCGGCACCTTCCGCGGCAATTGCGCCGAGCTGTGCGGCAAGGAACATGCATTCATGCCCATCGTCGTCAAGGTCGTATCCAACGAGGACTACAAGGCCTGGGTTGATGTAAAACAAAAGGAAATGGCCGCATTGGCCGATGATCCAAGCAAGGTGTGGACCATCGATGAATTGAAGGTCAAGGGCGAGAAAGTGTATGCGGCCAACTGCGTGGTCTGCCACCAGGCGACCGGCAAGGGCGTGCCCGGTGCGTTTGCGCCGCTGGATGGCTCGGCCGTGGTGAACGGCCCGAAAGCGGATCAGATCCACGTCTTGCTGAACGGGCAAAAGAGCGGCAAGTATCCCGCTGAAATGCCGGCATGGAAACAGCTGTCCGACACGGAAATTGCCGCAGTGATCACTTACACGCGCAATTCCTGGTCGAACAAGGCCGCAGAGAACATCGTTCAACCAGCCGAAGTCGTGGCTGCACGCAAGTAATTAGGAGCCGTACATGAGCACTAGCACCTTGGACCACGCCGGTCACGATCACGACCATGCCCACGACCACCCGACCGGCTACCGCCGCTGGCTGTTTGCCACCAACCACAAGGATATCGGCACCCTGTACCTGTGGTTTTCGTTCATCATGCTGCTGTCGGGCGGCGTGCTGGCCCTGATGATCCGTACGGAACTGTTTCACCCAGGCTTGCAATTCTTTCACCCTGAATTTTTTAATCAACTGACCACCATGCACGGCCTGGTGATGGTGTTTGGCGCCATCATGCCGGCCTTTGTCGGCTACGCCAACTGGATGATCCCGCTGCAAGTGGGCGCGTCCGACATGGCGTTCGCCCGCATGAACAACTTCTCGTTCTGGCTGCTGCCGCCGGCCGCGCTGCTGCTGGCCACGTCCTTCCTCGTTCCGGGCGGCGCCACCGCCGCCGGCTGGACCCTGTATGCGCCGCTGTCGACGCAGATGGGCCCCGGCATGGACATGGCCATTTTCGCCATGCACCTGATGGGTGCCTCGTCCATCATGGGCTCGATCAACATCATCGTCACCATCCTGAACATGCGCGCGCCTGGCATGACCCTGATGAAAATGCCGATGTTCTGCTGGACCTGGCTGATTACCGCGTATCTCTTGATCGCCGTCATGCCGGTGCTGGCTGGCGCGATTACCATGACCCTGACGGATCGCCATTTCGGCACGTCCTTCTTTAACGCGGCAGGCGGCGGCGACCCCGTCATGTACCAGCACATCTTCTGGTTCTTCGGCCATCCCGAGGTCTACATCATGATCTTGCCGGCCTTCGGCATCGTCTCGCAGATCCTGCCCGCGTTTGCCCGTAAACCTTTGTTCGGCTACGCCTCGATGGTCTACGCTACCGCTTCCATCGCGATTCTGTCCTTCATCGTCTGGGCGCACCACATGTTTACCACCGGCATGCCGGTGACGAGCCAGCTGTTCTTCATGTACGCGACCATGCTGATCGCCGTGCCGACGGGCGTGAAAGTGTTCAACTGGATCGCCACGATGTGGAAGGGTTCGATGACGTTCGAGACGCCGATGCTGTTCTCGGTGGGCTTCATCTTCGTGTTTACCATGGGCGGTTTCACCGGCCTGATCCTGGCCGTGACGCCGATCGACATCCAGCTGCAGGACACCTATTATGTGGTGGCGCACTTCCATTACGTGCTGGTGGCCGGTTCGCTGTTCGCCCTGTTCGCCGGTTTCTACTACTGGTCGCCGAAATGGACGGGCCACATGTACAACGAGACGCGCGGCAAGATCCACTTCTGGCTGTCCCTGATCACGTTCAACGTGACCTTCTTCCCGATGCACTTCCTGGGCCTGGCCGGCATGCCGCGCCGCTACGCCGACTATCCGGCGCAGTTCACGGACTTTAATATGATCGCCTCGATCGGCGGTTTTGGTTTCGGCCTGATGCAGGTGTACTTCCTGTTCTTCGTGGTCTTGCCGACCATCCGCGGCGGCAAGGCTGCGCCGGCGAAACCATGGGAAGGCGCGGAAGGCCTGGAATGGACCGTGCCGAGCCCTGCACCGTTCCACACGTTCGAAACGCCGCCGACCGTCAAGTAGTAATCCGCAAGTAATGCCAGTGTCACGGGCCGGCGCCGCTGCCGGCCCCTTTGAATAGAGTGCCTGCCATGACCGAAGTGAAAACTGAGCGCAAGAAACCGAACAACCTGCGTACCGGGCTGATACTGGGGGCCCTGGCGGCCTTCTTCTTTCTGTCCGTATTCGTCAAGCGCATGTGGCTCTGACGTGACGACGCCGATCCAACAGGAAACACGCGGTCTGAACCGCAAGATGCTGGGCAAGCTGCTCGTCATTGCCGTGCTGATGTTCGGCTTTGGCTATGCCCTGATTCCCGTCTACAAGCAGATTTGCGAAGTGATGGGCATCAACGTGCTGACGCAAAAAGATGGCACGGTGGCCTACGACAACAATACGCAGGTCGACACGACGCGCAGCATCACCGTCGAGTTCGACGGCAATGCGCAGGGGCCATGGCGCTTCCGCCCGACCGTGTCGAGCATGCAAGTGCATCCGGGCGAGCTGGTGACCGTCATGTATGAAGTGGTCAACACGCAGAACCGCGTCGTCAATGCGCAAGCCATCCCCAGTTACGCGCCGCAGAGCGCCACGCCGCATTTCAAGAAGGTCGAGTGCTTCTGCTTCAAGCAGCAGACCTTGAAACCGAAGGAAGCGCGGCAGATGCCGGTGGTGTTCTTCCTCGATCCGGCCCTGCCGAAAGAGGTGAAAACCATCACCCTGTCGTACACGTTTTTCGAGATTGCCGGTCTGAGCCAGGCTCAGACGCCGGCCGTCCAATAGGAGAGTGCCATGGGCGAATCCGCCAAACCGGAAAAAGCGTCGTTCCTGTATTCGCTGCGGGCCGTCGTGTGGTCATTCACGGGTCTGCGCCGCAAGAGCGATTTCGACACGGATTCGGCCAAGCTCAATCCCGTGCACATCGTCATCGCCGGCTTCCTGGTGGTGGCTTGCCTGATCGGCATCTTGATTTCAATTGTTAAATTCGTCGTTTTATAAATTATAAAAAACCACCCTATAAGTTTTTGAGGAGATGATGATGAGTTCCAACCACGCCGCCGTACCCTATTATTTCGTGCCCGGCCCGTCGCGCTGGCCCATGCTGGGCGGCGCCAGCCTGCTGCTGACCATGATCGGCGCCTCGGCCTGGGTTAACGACGTCTCCTGGGGCCCGTACGTGAATTACCTGGGCATCGCCGGCATCCTGCTGGTGCTGTATTTCTGGTTCGGCGACGCCATCAGCGAATCGGAGCAGGGCTTGTACAGCGAGCGCATCGATCACTCATTCCGCTGGAGCATGAGCTGGTTCATCTTTTCGGAAGTCATGTTCTTCGCCGCCTTCTTCGGCGCCCTGTTTTATGCGCGCAGCATCTCGATGCCGTGGCTGGCCGACCTCGACCACAAGGTGATCTGGCCCGATTTCGCCGCCCACTGGGGCAATACGGGCCCGGCCGGCACGGTGCAGGAATTCACCACCATGACGCCGTTCTGGATTCCAACCATCAACACGGCCTTGCTGCTGCTGTCGGGCGTCACCCTGACCATTTCCCACCACGCCTTGCGCGCCGGCCACCGCGGCACGACGGCCCTGTTCCTGTTTGCCACGATCTTGCTGGGCGCCGTCTTCATGGGCTTCCAGGTCTACGAATACATCCACGCTTACAGCGAACTGAACTTGAAATTGACGTCCGGCATCTACGGCGCCACCTTCTTCATGCTGACGGGTTTCCACGGCTTCCACGTGACCCTGGGCGCCATCATGCTGTCCGTCATCCTGTACCGCGTATTGAAAGGCCACTTCACGCCCGAGCACCACTTCGGCTTCGAAGGCGCCGCCTGGTACTGGCACTTTGTCGACGTCGTCTGGCTGGGCCTGTACGTGGTCGTGTATTGGTTATAATGGCGGGGCAGGGCGCGCGTTGTTGAGGGGCGCGCCGGCACCATAAAAAAAGCCGTACCGGGACATCCTGGGTACGGCTTTTTTCTTAGCGTGAAGAATTTGCCAATCAGGCAAGAAGAAGCTTAATGTATGCCCGTCGGCTGGATGTAGCCCAGATGATGTGCCAGCAGGATCAGCAAAAACAGGGTGATCGACAAGCCCACGCGCAAGGCCAGCGCCTGCACGGTGCGGTTGCTCTTGCCCTTGTCGCGCATGAGGAAGAACAGGGCCGAGCCCAGGCTGCCCAGGATCAGGATGAAGGCAATGGCAACGAGGATTTTCATGGATGGTAGCGCCAGGCTTGAGGAGGTTTCATTGTAATGCGTATCCGCTTCCATTTTAGATGGATTCCATTTGTTGTAATGCTGCTACTGGTGGCGTTGGGCGTATCCCTGGCGCAATGGCAGCAGCGCCGTGGCGAGGAGAAAGTCGCGCGCGCCGCCCGCCTGGAAGCGGGCAACCTGGCCGCACCGCTGTCCTTGACGGCCGCGCCCCTGTTGCCGGCCGACGCGCAAGCGATCGAATACCGGCGCGTTACCGTCACGGGCCATTTCGTACCCACCTGGACGGTCTATCTGGACAACCGCCCCTACAAGGGGCAAGCGGGCTTCCACGTGCTCACGCCGTTCCAGATCGACGGTTCCCGGATGCATGTGCTGGTGGCGCAGGGCTGGTTGCCGCGCAACAATGCCGAGCGCACGCGCATCCCCGATTACGCGACGCCGGCCGGCACCGTCACCATTAGCGGCATCGCGCGCCTGAACGCGGGCCATGTGATGGAGCTGGGCACGGCGCCGGCCCTGGCGCCGCACGCCATCGTGCAAAATGCCGATATCGGCCAGCTGGCCCAGGCTAGCGGCCTGGCCCTGCAGCCTTTTATCCTCGAACAAACAGTCGACGGAGTGACGGCGCCAGCGTCCAGCCAGCTTCCCGTGCGCGACTGGCCGGCGCCGGACTTGGGCGCCGACAAGCACCGCGGCTATGCATTCCAGTGGTATGCACTGGCACTGATGGCTTTTCTATTTTTTGTCTTTACAGGATTTCGACGTGCAAACAAACAACCCTGAAGCAATGCAAGACAGCAGCGATAAACAGGCACAGAACAGCGGTCGCTGGAAACTGCTGGCCGTGGTGGCCGTATGCGCGTTTCCCATCATCGCTTCGTATTTCACGTATTACATCATCAAGCCCACGGGCCGCAACAATTACGGCGCCCTGATCGACCCCCGCTTGCATCCGATACCCGAAGAACAATTGCAGGTGACGGAACTCGATGGCAAGGCCGCGCCGCTGGCGCAATTCAAGGGCAAGTGGGTGCTGCTGCAAACGGGACCATCCGATTGCCAGGAAGCATGCAAGAAGCAATTGTTTGACATGCAACAACTGCGTTTGATGCAAGGCAAGGAACGCGAACGCCTGGAAAGAGTCTGGCTGGTAACGGATGCGCAGCCGCTCGACACCCTCGTGATGCGCGAATTCGACGGCACCAGCATGCTGCGCGTCAATAGCGACGCCCTGAAGGCGTGGCTGCCCGTGGAAGCGGGCGGCAAGACGAGCGACCATCTGTATTTGATCGATCCGCTGGGCAATCTGATGATGCGCTTCCCGAAAGACGCGGACCCGAACAAGATCAAGAAAGACATCGCCAAGCTGCTCAAAGCTTCGGCGATCGGTTGAGGAGTCTGCATGCCGACGATGCATCTCTCCGCGCTGGCCCAGCTGGGCTTGACGGGTCTGCTGGTGGCGCTGCTGCCTTTGACCATGGTCTGGGTGTCCGCGGACGCCAATAAATACCGCAAGCTCGTGTGGATCGCCGTCTTCCTGACGGTCGACCTGATCATGTTTGGCGGTTTTACGCGCTTGTCCGATTCCGGCCTGGGCTGCCCGGACTGGCCCGGCTGCTATGGCTCGGCCAACCCATTCCTTGCGCACGAGCACATCGTGGCGGCGGAAACCCTGATGCCGACGGGCCCCGTGACGGTGGTCAAGGCGTGGATCGAGATGACGCACCGCTACCTGGCCATGGCCATCGGCGTGCTGATCGTGGCGATGATGGTGCAGGCGTGGCGCCAGTGGAGAAAGAGCAAGCGGCAGGAATTCGCCCCGGCCCTGCCGACGGCGCTGTTTTTATTCGTTTGCCTGCAAGGCGCGTTCGGCGCCTGGACCGTCACCCTGAAGCTGCAGCCGGTCATCGTCACCATCCACCTGCTGCTGGGCATGGGGCTGCTGGCCATGCTGACGTGGCTGGGCGGGCGCCAGGACCATGCCGTGGCGCCAATCAAGCGCGCCGACGCGGAAGAGTCCGTGCTGCGCCCCGTGCGCGCGCTGGCCGTTTTCTCGCTCGTGCTGCTGACGGTACAGATCGCGCTGGGCGGCTGGGTGAGCACCAACTACGCCACCCTGGCGTGCACGGATTTCCCCCTGTGCGGCGGCAAGGTGATTCCGGAAATGGATTTCGAGCATGGTTTCCATTTGTGGCGCGAGCTGGGCAAGACGGCCGCCGGCCACTATTTGCCGTTTTCCGCGCTGACGGCCATCCACTGGGTGCACCGCAATTTCGCCTTCATCGTGCTGGCCGGCATCGGCTATACCGTGTTTCGCGCGTGGAAACTGCCGTCCCTGCGCGGCACGGCCCGCTGGGTGGCGCTGGTGCTGGCCCTGCAGGCGGCCACGGGCCTGGCGACCATCTACCTGAGCTGGCCGCTGTCGATTGCCGTCATGCATAACGGCGGGGCGGCGCTGCTCGTGTTATTGCTGACCATGTTAAACTACAAGGCTAAATTCCAACTCGATGTTGCGCGCAATGTTAAGCGCGCTTGCGCCTCCGCGCCAGTGCCCTCGGCACCAGCCAGTCCTTCCCGTACCGCATAAATGACTACTCAGACCATCAGCCGTAAACCCTCCCCCCGCATCGCCCAGTATTGGGCGCTGACCAAGCCCCGCGTGACGCAACTGGCCGTGTTTTGCGCCGTCATCGGCATGTTCCTGGCCAGCGAGGAATTGCCCGACTGGCATGCGGTGGTGTTCGGCACCGTCGGCATCTGGCTGCTGGCCGGCGCCGCGTTTGCCGTCAATTGCCTGGCCGAGCGCGAAATCGATGCGCGCATGGCGCGCACGGCGCGCCGCCCCATGGCCATGGGTGACATCACGGTGAAACAGACGGTGGTGTTCGCGCTCGTGATCGGCGGCCTGGGCATGGCGATTCTGTACCACCTCGTCAATCCGCTGACCATGTGGCTGACTTTTGTCACCTTTGTCGGCTATGCCTTGATCTATACCATGGTGCTCAAACCCGCCACGCCGCAAAATATCGTCATCGGCGGCCTGTCCGGCGCCATGCCGCCCGCGCTGGGCTGGGCGGCCGTCGCCAACGACGTGCCGATGCAGGCCTGGCTGCTGGTCCTGATCATTTTTGTCTGGACGCCGCCGCACTTCTGGGCGCTGGCCATGTACCGCCGCGACGATTACGCGCGCTCGGGCTTGCCCATGCTGCCCGTCACGCACGGCATGCAATTTACGCAATTCCACGTGTGGCTGTATTCGATCGCGCTGGCCGCCACCACCTTGCTGCCGTACGCCGTGCGCATGAGCGGCCTGATCTACCTGGCCTCGGCCGTGGTGCTCAACGCCGGTTTCCTGTATTACGCGTGGAAGATGTACCGCCACTACACGGACTTGATCGCGCGCAAGGCCTTTACGTTTTCCATCATCTACCTGGCCTTGCTGTTCGCGGCTTTGCTGGTCGACCATTACATTCCATTGGGATCATGAAAAAATATCTGACTCTGTTGCTGGCGGCCGCGCTGGCCGTCGTCCTGGCCGGCTGCGGCAAGCCGGCCGCGCCCAAGCTGGCCTTCAAGAACACGGACGTGACGGGCCTCGGCTATGCGCGCGAGTTCGCGCTGACAGACCACACGGGCCATCCGCGCACCCTGGCCGACTACAAGGGCAAGCTGGTGCTGATGTTCTTCGGCTACACGCAATGCCCGGACGTCTGCCCCACGACCATGGCCGACATGGCCCAGGTGATGCAGGAAATGGGCCCGCAGGCGGAGCAGGTGCAAGTGCTGTTCGTCACCGTCGACCCCGAGCGCGACACGCAGCAATTGCTGGCGCAATACGTGCCCGCCTTCGACAAGCGTTTCGTCGGCCTGTACGGCGATGCGGCCGCGACGGCCAAGGTGGCCAAGGAATTCAAGGTGTATTACGCCAAGGTGGAAGGCGAGACGGACAGCAGCTACACGGTGGACCACACGGCCGGCACCTATGTGTTCGACCGCGAAGGCAAGATCCGCCTGTTCGTGCGCCACGGCGAAAAGCCTGCCGCCATCGCGCACGATCTTAAACTTCTGCTATCCTGATCCGGTCGCGCCCCCGGGCGCCATCTTCAGGATACGCAGTACATGGATAAACGTTTCGAGCCGCACGCCCGCCTGGCAGCCGTCATCTTTTTGTTGATCGGCTGCTTTTTCGTCTTGCGGCCCTTCCTCGCCGCCATGCTGTTTGCCGCCTGCGTGGGCATTTCCAGCTGGCCCCTGTATCTGCTGCTGCTGGAACGCCTGAAAGGCCGGCGCAACTGGGCCGCTGCCATCATGACCCTGTCCCTGATCCTGGTCATCGTGGTGCCGCTGGCCCTCGTCACCTACAACCTGGCCGACAATGTGTCGCGCATCTATGAACAGTTGCGCACGGCGCTGGAATCGGGCGGCCTGCATCCGCCGGCCTGGCTGGCCAGCATTCCCGTGGTGGGCGAAACCATCGACGGCTATGTGCAGCGCCTGCTGGCTGACCGCGAGGAATTATTGAATTTGGGTAAGACCATGCTGGAACCGGCGCGCCACTTCCTCGCTTCCGGCGGCATCCTGCTGGGCACGGGCCTGGCGCAGACCAGCCTGGCCGTGTTCGTCAGCTTCTTCCTCTACCGCGACGGCCAGCAACTGAGCCGTGCCCTGATGACGGGCGCCGGCCGCATCATCGGCGACAGCGCGCCCGGCGTGGGCCTGACCATCAGCCGCACCGTGCGCGGCGTCATGTACGGCTTGCTGGGCACGGCGCTGGCGCAAGCGCTGGTGGCGGTGGTCGGTTTCCTGATCGCCGGCGTGCCGGCCGTGGCGCTGCTGGGCGTGGCCACCTTCATCTTTTCGCTGATCCCCGTGGGCCCGCCCCTGATCTGGGGCGGCGCCGCCATCTGGCTGTTTGCCGACGGGCAGACGGGCTGGGGCATTTTCATGCTGGTGTGGGGCGCGCTGCTGATCAGCGGCGTGGATAACGTCGTCAAACCCATGCTGATCAGCCGCGGCAGCAGCCTGCCATTCCTGCTGGTGCTGCTGGGCGTGCTGGGCGGCGTGCTGGCCTTCGGCTTCGTCGGCATCTTCATCGGCCCGACCCTGCTGGCGGTGCTGTACAGCCTGCTGCAAACGTGGACGGTGGGGGAAACTACCGTGCCGCAGGGCAAGGATACGATTACGTTGAAGAAGTAGTCAGTCGCGCAAGTCTGCGCGCCTTGTATAACCCAACGGCAAGGACTGGGGTCGGATCCTCAGGGGCCGACCCCGGCCTCTCGCCGTTGGGGTACGTTTTGCTTAGAGCCTACCCCAGTAGATGAATACATCCCCTGCTGGCGCCCCTCAGAAGCGGGGACTGCGTTGATCGTCGTCGCGTGGCTCGCCACGCGTCCTCCTCACGCCTTGTCCGCACTCCTGATGAACTGCCAGCAGAAGACGCTCCCTACTGGGATAGGCTCTTAATCCCTTAAATCGGCATCGAGGTCGCGTTCCTGCTTCGGGATCACCTTGATCAGCACGATGCGGGGTCCGTTCATCTTCTTGACGACGATGTCGAAGTCGACGAAGGTGATGCGCTGGCCCTGCTTCGGAATGTCGCCCAGCTTGACCATGATCAAGCCGCCCACCGATTCCACGTCGTCCAGGCCCAGTTCCTCGTTTTCGATATCGATGCCGAGGATGCGTTCGAGCGAAAAGATGGGCAGGCTGGCCTTGCCGATCAGGGTGCCGTCGCTTTGCTTGAGCCAGTCGTTTTCATTGCGGCGGAATTCATCGCGGATTTCGCCGACCATGGCGCCGAGCAAGTTATCCAGGGTGATGAACCCCAGCGGGCGCTTGCCCTTCTCGCCGATCAGGGCGAAGTGGGGCGCGCCGTCGCGAAAGCGGCGGAACAGTTCCAGCGCCGGCGTGCGCGCGGAAATGATGTCGACGGGACGCAAGAACGGCGTGAGCGAGGTGATCGGCTTGCCCGCCTGCTGGGCAAAGAACAGGTCTTTCAGGTGCACCACGCCCAGCACGTCGTCTTCATTCGTGTCGAAATACGGGTAGCGGCTGAAGCGGTTGCGCAGCACCGTGTCGAGGTTTTCTTCCAGGGTATTTGACGCGTGCAGGGCGATCACTTCATTGATCGGGCGCATCAGGTCCGACACCGTCATTTGTTCGAAATCAAGCGACTGCGCCAGGATGTTGCGCTCGTCGCGCGTAAATTTCTCGCCCGGCTGGCTGGTGCGCAGGATCAGTTTCAATTCTTCGGACGAATAATGGGCATCGTGGCCGCCCTTGCCGGACAGGCCCGCCAGGCGCAGCACCCAGTTGGCGCTGGCGTTGAGCAGGTAGATGGCCGGGTACATGGTCCAGTAAAAGCCGTACAGGGGAATCGCGCTCCACAGGCCGACGGCTTCCGGGTTGCGGATGGCCATCGATTTGGGCGCCAGTTCGCCCACGACGATGTGCAGGAAGGAAATCACGCTGAAGGCGACGACGAAGGACACGCCGTGGATCAGCTCTTGCGAGGTGACGCCGATGGCGCCGAACAGCGGCTCCAGCAAGCCGGCAAACGCCGGTTCGCCGACCCAGCCCAGGCCCAGCGACGCCAGGGTGATGCCCAGCTGGCAGGCGGACAGGTAGGCGTCCAGCTGGCCATGCACCTTGGCCAGGATGCGGCCCCGCAGCCCCTGTGTCTTGGCGATGGCGCGGATGCGCGTGCGCCGCAAGGTGACGATGCCAAACTCGGCGGCAACAAAAAAACCGTTCAGCGCGACCAGGAAGAGGGCGAGCAGGACTAGCAAGACATTGTGCATGGGGGCGCTGAAGATGGGCTGTAAAAACGACATCTTAAACGACGAAGGGCGGCATAGCCTAATTTAGCCGCGCACGCCGCCCGTGGTGGCGGGCGGGCGCGGCAGGTTTTTCACGCTTGTTCAGCCTTTGGCCGCCGTTTGCGGTCCGCCGCGCATGGCGAAGACCATGACGGCCGAGACGATGGCGGGAATGGCGACGACGAGGAAAATCGTGCTGTTGGGCCAGTTCAGGCGGATCAGCTCGCCACCGAGCACGGGGCCGATGATGGAACCGATGCGCCCGATGCCCAGGCTCCAGCCGATGCCCGTCGAGCGCAGGGTGGTCGGGTAGTAGCTGGCCGCCAGGGCGTTGACGGCCGGCTGGCCGCCCACCACGCAGAAACCGGCGATGAAGATGGTAATGAACAGGAAGGCCAGCGACACGTCCGGACGGCCGATCAGGGCAATGGCCACGGCAGCGACCAAAAAGCACGGCAGCAGGATGCGGCGGAAGCTGGAGCGGTCGATCAGCTGGCCCATGACGAGGGTGCCGATGGTGCCGCCCACTTGCAGGGCCGTGCCCGCCAGCACGGCGTTGGCCGTCGACAGGCCCGCTTCCTTGGCGATGGTCGGCAGCCAGTTGGACAGGAAATACAAGTTCAGCAAGTTCATGAAATTGATGACCCACAACAAAATCGTCATCTTCGCGCGGCCGCCCGTAAACAATTGCAGCACGGGCGCGCCCTTGTGTTCCTTTTCATGCACGACGTATTGCGTGTCGGCCGTGATGCTGACCGTCGGATCGATGCGCTTGAGCCACTTGGCGACTTGATCCAGCTTGCGTTTCTTCAATACCAGGAATTGCATCGATTCCGGCAGCAGGAAGAACATCAGCACGCCGATCACCAGCGGCACCACGCCGCCCACGTAAAACACGGATTGCCAGCCGAACGCGGGAATCAGCGCGGCGGACAATAAGCCGCCCAGCACGGCGCCCAGGGTAAAGCCGCACGAGACGAGCATCATCAAGGTGACTTTCTTGCGCAGGGGGCTGTATTCGCCGGCCAGCGCCATGGCGTTCGGCATCACGGCGCCCAGGCCCAGTCCGGTGATAAAGCGGATCAGCTGCAATTGCTCGATGGTCGTTGCCAGCGGCGTGACCAGCATGCACAGCGAAAAGAAGATGGTTGAGCCGATCAGCACAGGGCGGCGGCCGAACTTGTCGGCCGTGATGCTGAAAACGAGCGAGCCGACCAGCATGCCCAGCAAGCCCGCGCCGAACACGGGGCCCAAGTTGGCCTTGCTCACGTGCCAGTCGGCAATGATGGCCGGTGCCACATAGCCCATCGCCTGCACGTCGAAGCCATCCATGATGACGCACAGCCCGCACAGGATCAGCATGCCGATCTGGAAGGAGCCGATCTTGTTGTTATTGATGAGATCGGGAATATCGATCGTCTTGCCTGCCGTGGACATGGTGCCGCTCCTGTTTTTTTATGGTGGTCGCGCCCTTCCGGCGAGGGAGGGGCGCGTGTTTGTCTCAGGCTTCATTACAATCGCTTTTGATTGATTATTCAAACGTTATTTTCGAATGGATTTATCAGGTTTCCTTGTGAATCTTCGGGTGACTCTGGATGGCGGCCAGGATGACGTCGAGCGCCGGATGCATGATCTTGCGCTCGTTGGAAATGACGTAAAACTGTTCGCGCAGGGACGAGGCGTCGCCCACCAGCACGGCGCCGAACTGCTCCTCGATATCGGCCGCCAGGCTGGCGGAGGCGAAGAACAGGCCCAGGCCCTTGCGGCCAAACGCGTTGAGCATGGCGTTGTCCTCGAATTCACCGACCACGTCGGGACGCACGCCCTGCTGCACCATCCATTCGTCGATGCGCCCGCGCAAGGCGTTGTTGCGCGCGGGCAGTAAAAAGGGGGCGCCGTGCAGGCTATGCGGGAAATTGTCGCGGTACTGGGCGGCCAGCGCGGGGATGCCGAACAGCTTCATGGCGCTCTCGCCCCACAGGTGGCTGGACACGCGCAGGCTGGCACCGGCCGGCACGGCGCGGTCCGTCAACACCAGGTCCAGCTTGTGCAGGGCCAGGTCGGCCAGCAAGGATTCGAATTCATCTTCCAGGCACACCAGCTTGACGGGCTTGTTCAGGCTGCGCGTGGCGTCGAGCATGCGGTAGGCCATCAGTTTCGGCAAGGAATCGGAAATGCCCACCGTCAGGCGCATCTTTTCCGCGTCGGTGTCGGCCAGCGCTTCCTGCATCTGCTCGCCCAAGAGAAAAATCTGGTCCGCGTAGCCGAGCGCGAGCCGGCCCGCTTCCGTCGGCACCAATCGCCGTCCCTGCGGCTGCAGCAGCGACTTGCCCAGTTCCTTTTCCAGCAGGGCCAGCTGGGTGCTGATGGTTTGCACGGCCAGTCCCAGCCGTTCGGCCGCGCGCGTCACGCCACCTTCCTTGGCGACGACCCAAAAGAAGTACAAATGGCGGTAATTGAAGCCCGTGGTTTTCATCGCTGCATCCTCAATCTTCTGTTTTTACGAAGTAATACTTCCATTATCTTCCATTTTTAAATGTGTCACATGTCCTTATACTACGTTCCATTGAATTTGGATAAAGGGGAACTATCGATGAAACATTTCAGAGTGTCATTTCTAGTGACATTTATCTGCCTGGGCATTTCCGCCTGGTGGGGTTACACGCACGGCGGCGTGCAGACGATGCTGGCGGCGCTCGGTATCGCGGTGATCCTGGGCGTGATGGAAGTCTCGCTGTCGTTCGACAACGCGGTGGTCAACGCCTCGGTGCTGAAGAACTGGGACAAGTTCTGGCAGAACCTGTTCCTCGGCGTGGGCATCATCATCGCCGTGTTCGGCATGCGTTTGCTGTTTCCGCTGGTCATCGTGGCGCAAGCGGCGGACCTGGGCTTGCTGGAAGTATGGAATCTGGCACTGAGCAATCCGGAACAGTATTCGATGCACCTGACGAATCACCACGCGGAAGTGGCGGCTTTCGGCGGCATCTTCCTGCTGCTGGTGTTCCTGAACTTCCTGCTGGACTCGGAGAAGGAAACGCACTGGCTGGGCCGTATTGAAGAAAAACTGGGCGCGCTGGGCAAGATATCGTCGATTTCCGTGATGATCGCGCTCGGTACCCTGATGGTCAGCCTGTCGATGATCGAAGAAGGCCAGAAGCTGGTGGTGCTGACGGCCGGCCTGTGGGGTATTTTGACCTACGTGGGCGTCGATGTGATCAGCGGTTTGCTGGAAGGCGACAATGGCGACGGCAACATGGGCGACATCATCAAGCGCGGCGGTATTGGCGGCTTCCTGTACCTGGAAGTGCTCGACGCCTCGTTCAGCTTTGACGGCGTGATCGGCGCGTTCGCCATCACCAAGGATGTCGTGATCATCATGCTGGGTCTGGCAATCGGCGCGATGTTCGTGCGTTCGATGACGGTGTTCCTGGTGCGCAAGGGCACGCTCGACGAGTTCGTTTATCTGGAGCACGGCGCGCACTATGCGATCGGTATCCTGGCCGTGATCATGTTGGTCAGCATGAAGTTCCACATTCCCGAGATCTTCACGGGTCTGATCGGGGTGGCCTTCATTCTCGCCTCGCTGTGGTCGTCGATCCGCCACAAGCGCAGGATGGCCCTCGAAGAAGGCCAGACGGAAGCGCTGGAAGCGGTCAAGGCAGTGTAAAGAATGCGCGACAAACGACTACACCCGTTTGTCGGCAAGTTGTAGCAAGCGTCGCCGCCGGCCTGGGGAGTCAGGCCGGTGGAGGACGCCAGGTGTTTGGTCATACACAACCCACATAGGAGTAATACATCATGGCAATCAGTCTGCAAAAAGGCGGCAACGTCAACCTGAGCAAGGAAGCCCCCGGCATTTCGAAAATGATCATCGGCCTGGGCTGGGATGCCCGCGCCACCGACGGCGCCGCGTTCGACATCGACGGTTCCGTGTTCCTGCTGAAGGCCGACGGCAAGGTTCGCGCCGACGTCGACATGATTTTCTACAACAACCTGAAGTCGAGCGACGGCTCCGTTACCCACTCGGGCGACAACACCACCGGCGCCGGCGATGGCGATGATGAAACCGTCATCGTCGACCTGGCCACGGTGCCAGCCGAGATCGACAAGATCGCCGTCTGCGTCACGATTCACGATGCCGAGGCGCGCAAGCAAAACTTTGGTATGGTATCGAAGGCGTACGTGCGTTGCGTGAATGCCAACGGCAACACGGAAATCGCCCGTTTCGACCTGTCGGAAGACGGTTCGGCGGAAACGGCGATGGTCTTCGGCGAAATCTACCGCAACGGCGGCGATTGGAAATTCAAGGCCATCGGCCAGGGTTACAAGGGCGGTCTGGGCCCGTTAGCTGCCTCGTTCGGCGTCGGCGTGTAAGGTAGTTACGCTGCATTAAAGGCGGTTCACTGTGTGGGCCGCCCCCATCATTACCTAGTTGAGGAAGGAATAGTCAGATGCCAGTTTTTAGTATTACCGGGGACGTCGACCCGTTCCTGCATGTGTCGCTGGCCAAGGGCGAGAAGATTTATTGCGAATCCAACGCGATGGTGATGATGGAAACCAATCTTGAGCTGAAAGGCAAGATGACGGGCGGCATAGGCGCTGCGCTGATGCGCACCTTTGCCAACGGTGAATCGTTCTTTCAGCAGCATATCGAGGCCATGCGGGGCGACGGCGACTGTCTGTTGTCGCCCACCTTGCCCGGCGCGATGCGGGTGCTCGATATTGGAGTCCAACAATACATGATCAGCGACGGCGCCTTCGTGGCGGCCAGCTCTGGCGTGGAATTGAAGGTGCGCACGCAAAGCCTTGGCAATGCGCTGTTTGCCCAGAGCGGTGGTTTTTTCATCACCGAGACGGCAGGCAGCGGCCAGTTGGCGGTGTCCGGTTTTGGCGCGATGTCGGTACTGGAAGTGACGCCTGGCAAGGACGTGGTGATCGATAACTCGCACGTCGTGTGCTGGGACAACCGCCTGCAATACGAAATTTCCATGACGACCGGCAGCAGCGGCGGCTTTCTGGGTAACCTGATCAATAGTCAGACCAGCGGCGAGGGGATGGTGCTGAAGTTTTCAGGCACGGGAAAAATCCTCGTGTGCTCGCGCAACCGCGCAGCCTTCCTCGCCTGGACCCAAAGCAAGCCGGCGTAACTAACATTTGATGTAACCAAGCAAACAGGAGCTATGCGTATGTCTGTCAATTTGAGCAAGGGCCAGAAGATTTCTCTGGACAAAGAAGCTGGTACCACCCTGACCCGTATCACCATGGGCCTGGGCTGGGATGCGGCCAAGACCAAGGGTTTCCTCGGTTTCGGTTCGAAGACGGAAGCCGTCGACCTGGACGCCTCGTGCGTCATGTTCGATGAGAACAAGAGCACGTCCGATATCGTCTGGTTCCGCCAGCTGAAAAGCAAGGACGGCAGCATCGTTCATACGGGCGACAACCGCACGGGCGCGGGCGATGGCGACGACGAACAGATCAATGTCGATCTGTCGAAAGTGCCGGCGCACGTGAAAAGCCTGGTCTTCACCGTCAACAGCTTTACTGGCCAGAACTTCTCGCAGGTGGAAAACGCCTATTGCCGCATCTTGAATGCCAGCAATAACCAGGAAGTCGCGCGTTTCAACCTGTCTGTGCAAGGTACCCACACGGCACAGATCATGGCCAAGCTGTACCGCCATAACGGCGAATGGAAGATGCACGCCATCGGAGAAAACGGCAACGGTCGCACCTTTGACGACTTGATGCCGCAAATCGCCGTGCATCTATAAGGAGCAGTACGCAGCGGGCGGGGGACGGACCGGATACCGGCCCTTGTCCGCTGCTCTATATTTAGGAGAGTATGTCGTGATGCGATTGCTGATAGCCTTGCTACTTCCGTGTCTCACGTTTTTCATGCTGGGGCGCCCGCTGGTCGGTGCCGCCGCCTTGATTTTGCAGTGCACTGTGATCGGCTGGGCGCCGGCGGCCCTGTGGGCCCTGTACACGGTGAACCAGCATAAAACGGAGCAGGAACTGGAAGGTGCATTAAGCCGCAGCTACATGCGCAGGCGTAGTCGCTTGATTTAAGGTCGATTGATCTAAATCAACCGGGCGCCAGGAATCCTTGCGCTAAAGCCTGCACGAGCGATCGTGCGGGCTTTTTTGTGCGCGCTCACTTCTTGCAGCGTATCGGCACGTTCACGGAATTGCCGTCCGAACTCAGGTTGCGGTACTGCAAATCTTCGCTTTCGATGGCAAAGCGGGGTACGGCGTGGACATAGCGCTGCTTGCAGACGGTGTCGTCATTGATCAGCTGGCCCGCCAGCATGTAGTCGCACAGGGCGAAGCGCGATTCCTCGTCGTCGAGGATCAGCACGCGCGCGGCGCTGTACAGGGCCGATTGCAACACTTCCGGGCTGCAATTTTCCGGGCCCGTCAGCTTCAGGTGGGTTTTCGTCTGCGTGGCCAGCCGTTGCAGCTTGACGAGGGCGGCGCGCTCTTCCTTGCGGGCACTGTCGACGTGCACGTCTTCGCTGGCCAGGCGCAGCGCCAGCGAGGCAATTTGATCGATGGAAATATGCCAGGCAAAGCCTTCCAGCCGCGTGCGGATCTGGCCCGGCAAGGGATCGGCCGCATCGACTTCGCAGCGGTACTGGCCCAGGTGGGGGCGGCACAGCACGGGGATGGCAAAGGCCGAGGTGCGCTTGCTCTTGACGAATTTCTGGCTCAGGTCGCCAAAATTTTCATGCGTGATGGTATCGAAGCGGGCTTGGCCAAAGCCCATCTTGACGAGGTTTTCCTTGCGCTGGCGCGAAAACAGGGCGTCGACGGCGTCGTAGATATTCTTGTTGAAGATGCGGTCCAGCGGCTGGCGCTCGTCCGACATCTTTTCAAACACGGCGCTGGAATTGGGCGCGTTGGCATCGATGGAAATGAGGATGAAGGGCTTGCTGTTCAGGCGCGGCGGCACGATGGCCATGTCGTTGCCGTACAGCTGAGTCAAGGCCACGTCCCACAGGGTTTCCACGCCCAGGTTGTCGGCCGCGCCGCCATCGAACAGGTGTACGTAGGACGGCGATTCGCGCGATTCGGAACCGAGTTCCGGCACGAAACTGTTTTTCGGACGGAAACGCTCGAAGGTGACGGAATCGAACACGCCGGGAAAGGCGGCCGAGGTGGCCACGGCCGTGGCCAGGCGGATATCCTGGATCGGCGAATGCAGGGTGCTGTAGAAATACTCGTAGGAAAACACCACGCGCTTGCCGCCATCCGTGGCGTCCGTCGCGTTGGCCAGGAAGATGGGGCCGCCGTGCGGCAAGTCCTGGTAGGTTTTCTTGTCGTACAGCACATCGTCCAGGACGTCGGACAGGAACGAGGTACGTGTCTTGTTCGTCAACAACATCGTCGTCAGGTTGGCGGGTTTCAAGATGGTCTGGCCAAAGAAATCCGTTTTCAGCTTGCTGCGCAGCAAGGGCCAGTCCGTCTGCTTGCCATGCAGCGCATAGTAGCCGCCCGCGATGGCGCCGCCCGAGACGCCGGAAATGGCCGAGGCGCCGCTGACGAGGCCGAACTGCTCCAGTTGTTCCAGCGAGGCGGCCGAGAAATTGGCTGCGCGGCTGCCTCCGCCGGACAGGGCGATGCCGATGAAGTGGTCGTTGGGCATGGGATTCTGGATGCGCGCCTTGGGCGCGTCGATGCGCAGGCGCGGGGTTTCCTGCACGGTAAACGTGCGGTTTTCGACGCCGCTGTTGGGGCGCAGGGCGAGTACCGTGCAGCCGCTCAGCAGCGCAACGAGGATAAATGGGGCGAACAAACGTGGATGCATGCGTGATCTGTGCGTAGTCAGGGGTTGGGATACGGACGGAAACGTGTGCGATTCTAGCAAACCCGGCAACAATCACCTATTCAGCTGATAAGCGGGTAGGGCAGGGCAGCGTTACAGAGCGCGTGCGCGAGCATGGGCGGCAGCGGCGCGCCGCTGCGCGCGCAGGCATGGCCCGTGCGCCAGCACGCCCAGGGCCAGCGGCTGCGCCACGCTTTCCAGCAGCGCAACGGTCGCGTCGTGTGGCGCGTTGCCACGCAGCAAGGCCATGCCTGCCTGCCGCTGGCGCCGGTTCAGGTAAGCAAACTGTGCGATAAAGCTGATCCAGTCGGCTGGCTGCATGATCTGCTCCCTGTACGGTGAAGATGCAGAGTCAGACAGCGCAGCCGACGGAAGATTCCGGCATTTCCCCTATTTGCCGATGACAGAGCCTAACTTAATGTCGCAGCATCACGCCGATGGCGATGCAGGCCATGATCGCCAGGCTCATGGCGAGGCTGTAGGCGACCATCAGCAGCAGCCAGCGGCAGACGGTGGCGAATTTGCCGCTTGGATACACGCGCCACATGGCCCAGGGCAGATAGGCCAGCAGCCAGGCGCCGAGCACGAGGCGGACAAGGTCGACGGGGATGAGGATCATCAGCGCCATCGTGATGAAGGCGAAGGCATTCGTATGCAGGGCGAACAGGAAATGCTCGCCATAGCGCCGTCCGCTGCCCAGGTAGAGGATTTTCAGGAACAGGGCGAACAGCGGCATCAGGCAAAACATGGCGTACGGCGCGTAATGGAAAAAGCTTTCCACCACGAGTTTTTGTTTCTCGGCCGTGGGCAGTTGCTCAAAGTCTTGCCATTGGCGCGGCAGGGTGGGCGTCTGGCCCAAAATGCTGACCTGCATGGTCGACGTCTTGTTTTCCGGAGTTGGACGGGGGGCATGGGCGCCTACCTGGGCTTGCTGGTCGTGGACGGTGAGGAACACGTCGGGGCTGCTGAACTTGAGGATGGCAAAGAACAGGATGCTGAAGGTTAGGTAGACGCGCAGCGGCTCGACGTAGCGCACGCGGCGTCCCGCGAGGTATTCATTGCTGAGTGCGCCAGGACGAAACAGCAGCAGGGCCAAGGTACGCCAGAGCTTGCCTTCGAGCGCCACATAATGGGCGACAAATTCATGCAGGAATTCGCGCGCGCTGGGCATGTGCAGGGCCGTTGTCTGGCCACAGGCGCTGCAGAAGTTGCCTGGCGCATCGGTATTGCAGTTATGGCAGGTGCTGGCGGGATGCGTGCTGGATGACACTGTTTTCAAGATGGACTCTTTCCATGGCCGAAAGGTAAGATGATCGCTCAGGGGCGCAGCATATGATGAATGAAAACCATGATAAAAGCGCATTTTTTCGCGTTCTAGTTGCTTCCGAGATACAAAATCCTGCGCCGTTCAGGCGCCACGGAAGGCGGCCAGCAGGCGTTGTTCACCGGCTGGCGTGAGGCGCAGGGCGCGGCTGTCGAGTTCGCGCTCGGCCCAGCGCCGGCGCAGGGCCAGCTGCAGCAGGGCCGCCCCCAGCGCGCCGCCCAGGTGGGCGCGCCGTTCGCTCCAGTCCAGGCAGGCACAGGCGAAGCGGCGGCGCTGGCGCTGCAATTGCGGCACGTCGATACCCAGGGCCGCCATGCCGGCCGCGCCCGCTTCCGACAAACGATATTCTCCGCCATCGTCCAGCAGCCAGCCTTGCGCGCGCAGCTGGTCATGCAGGGCGACGGCCACCGTGCCGGCCATGTGGTCGTAGCAGGTGCGCGCATGGCGCAGGCGGTCCGGCGTGGTGGGCGTAAACGGCGTCGCCGCCACGCCGGCCACCACCAGCAGCGCTTCGAGGGCCTGGCCCACCTCCATGCTGGCCAGGCGGTAGTAGCGGTGCTTGCCCTGCGCCAGCATCGACAGCAAGCCATCGTCGCGCAGCCGGCTCAGATGCGCGCTGGCCGTCGAAGCGCCCACCTCGGCCAGCGCCGCCAATTCCGTGGCCGTGCGCGCATGGCCGTCGAGCAGGCTGCACAGCATGCGCGCGCGGGCCGGTTCGGCGATGGCGCCGGCCAGTTGCGCCAGCCCCATGTCGGCCGTGCGGGCTTGATGCTTGTCATCCATGATTCGTCCGTTAGCGAAGTGTTGTGGTGGAAGGGCAAGCATACTCGTGTCCCCACTTCACTGCAATGGAATGCGCATGCCGCTCACCGACTTTGTTACCGACCCCGCCGACCCTTTCTCTGCCGTCACCCACGCGGCGCCGTACGATTACTATCGCCGCCTGGCGGACGGCCCGCCGCTGCGATTCGATGCGCAGCTCGACTGCTGGCTGGCGACGGGCGCGATTGGCGTGCGCGCCGTGCTGGCGCATCCTGCCTGCCGCGTGCGGCCAGCGGACCTGGGCGTGCCGCACAACCTGGCGGGCACGCCATGCGGCGCGATTTTTTCCGAACTGGTGCGCATGAACGAGGGCGAGCGGCATGCCTTGCCAAAGCAGGTGCTGGCGCGCGCGCTGGGCCAGGTGGATATGGAGAGCCTGCAGCGGCGGGCGCTGTACCTTGCCGGCGACCGGGTGCCCGGCAGTGCGGACCAGCTGAACGATGCGATTTTTGAGCTGCCCCTGTTCGCCATGGCGGACTTGCTGGGCTTTGCGCCAGCGCAATGGCCGGCGCTGGCCGCCTGGACGCGTTCGTTTGTCGCTTGCCTGTCGCCGCTGAGCAATGCCGAGCAACTGGCCGGCGCGCAAGTGGCGGCCGATGCTCTGCTGCAAAGTTTTGGCCGCCTGCTGCGCGAGGGCGACGTGAGGCCCGGCAGCATGCTGGCCGCCATCGTGGCCGAGGCGGATGCCTTGGGTTGGCAAGCGTCGGGCGGCGTGCTGGCCAACCTCGTGGGCTTGCTGTCGCAGACGTGCGACGCCACGGCCGGCTTGCTGGGCAATGCCATCGTGGCCTTGCGCGCGCAGCCGGAGTTGTCCCAACTGAGTGCCGCGCCCGAGCTGTGGCCAGCCATGCTGCGCGAAGTCAGCCTGCGCGATCCCGCCATCCACAACACGCGCCGCTACACGGCGGAAGACGCGCAGTTCAATGGCGTGCGCGTGCCGGCCGGGCAGATGATCATCGTCGTGCTGGCCAGCGCCGGCCATGCGGAGTCGGGTTTTGGTCATGGCCGCCATGCGTGCCCGGGCCAGGCCATCGCGCTCGCCATCGCCACGGCCTGCCTGCAGGCGTGGGCCGGGGCTTTGGAAAGCTTGCCGCTGGCGTGGACTTATCTGCCGTCGCTGAACGCCCGCATCCCCGTGTTTGCGCAAGGAGACAACGCATGATTGCCGTGATTTTTGAAGTCTGGCCCAGCGCCGAAGGGCGCCAGCAATATCTTGACCTGGCGGCCGCGCTGCGGCCCCTGCTCGACGAAGTGGACGGTTTCATTTCCATCGAACGCTTCAGCAGCCTGAGCGAGCCAGGCAAATTGCTGTCGCTATCGTTCTTTCGCGACGAGGCGGCGCTGGCGCAGTGGCGGCAGCTGGAAGCGCACCGCGCGGCGCAATCGGCCGGCCGGCACGGCGTGTTCGACGATTACCGGCTGCGCATCGCTGCCGTCGTGCGCGATTACGGCTTGCTGGAGCGGCAGCAGGCGCCCGCGGACAGCCAGCGCCGCCACGCTATTTAGCGGGGCAGCGCGCCCTGGGTGATTTTCACCTTGACCCGGTAGGTGGGCTCGGCCGCATTCAGGGCCGGCGGCGTGGCCGGGTCGACGTCGAGCAGGGTGAACGTCAGGTGGTTGACGGTGACGGAACTGGCGGCGCCGGGCATGGAGTCGGACAGCACGATGTCGGTTGTGCCCGCGCTGTTGAGCAAACTGAAACTGTAGCTGACGTAACCTTTCCACACGCACACGGCGCCCTTGCGGCAGCGGCTGTCGTTGACGCGTTCGAGTTTCAGGGTATCGGTGGCCGTGATGGCCACCTGTTCGCCCGGCGAAAGCACGTGGGTGACGCTGCGCGGCGTGTTTTCCGCGTCGCCGGCACTGCCGGCCGCGCCGCAGCCGGCCAGCATGGCCAGGCAGGCGAAGAACAGGGGAAGCAGCACGGTGCGATAAGAGCGGTTCGGAGTAGACATGTTTTTCCTTTCAGGTGGAGCGTCCCCGGCGTGCTTGTTCACGCGTGGGATAAAATGATAGTAGCAAAATGATATTTTTCCGGCGCACTATTGGCGTGCTGCCGATGAATTGAGGCGCGAGCCACGCGGCGCGCCGATTACTGCGTAGAATGGCTGTTTTGAAAATCAGGAAACAACCATGAAAAAAACCGACCTGGCCAAAAGCGATGCCAAGAAACTGATGGGAAAGATGAATGTTCCCGGCGCCGGTGCATTCGGTAAGGAAGCGGTGGTCGTCGACCGCCGCGAACAGCGCAAGCGCGACCAGGCCCTGGGCCTGGTGCCATTCGCCGTCAAGCTGAACAGCGATCTGGTCTTGCAATTGCAGACCCTGGCCAAGGAGCGCGGCGCGGATCTGAATGAAGTCGTTGCTGAATTGATCAGCAAGGGCCTGGCTGCAGCTTAACGGGCTGCCATGTTTATCTATTGATAAACATCAAGTAGTAAAACTAAAAGGCGCCTTGCGGCGCCTTTTACATTGCGGCATTGCTTGCGATTACACGTAGGCCGCCAGGGCGCCCTTCATTTTTTTCAGCGCCGCCACTTCGATCTGGCGGATGCGCTCGGCCGATACGCCGAACTCTTCCGCCAGCGCGTGCAGGGTGGCGCCGGAACCGTCGTCGTTGGCCAGCCAGCGCGCTTCGATGATGCGGCGCGAACGGGCGTCCAGCTTGGACAGGGCCGTTTCCAGGCCTTCCGATTGCAAACGCGTCACTTGTTCCGCTTCCAGCACCTTGGTCGGTTCGCTTTGCTCCGACGACAGGTAGGCGATCGGCGAAAACTTGTCGTCTTCATCGTCGGTCGGCGATTCCAGAGCAATGTCGCGGCCGCTCAAACGCGTTTCCATCTCGATCACTTCTTCGCGCTTCACGTCGAGCAGCTTGGCCAGCGCATCGATCTGCTTCGGCGTCATCGCGTCCAGGCCCGTCTTGTGGCTGCGCAGGTTGAAGAACAGCTTGCGCTGCGCCTTCGTCGTCGCGACCTTGACCAGGCGCCAGTTTTTCAGGATGTACTCGTGCATTTCGGCTTTCACCCAGTGCATGGCGTACGACACCAGGCGCACGCCTTGGTCCGGATCGAAACGTTTCACGGCTTTCATCAAGCCGATATTGCCTTCCTGAATCAGGTCGGCGTGCGGCAGGCCATAGCCCAGGTAGCCGCGGGCAATCGAGACCACCAGGCGCAGGTGCGACAGCACCAGTTCTTGCGCGGCGGCCAGGTCATTTTTTTCGCGCAGGCGTGTTGCCAGCGAAATTTCTTCGTCGTGGGTCAACATGGGCAGGCGGTTCACGGCCGAAATATAGGCGTCAATATTGCCCAGATTGCCAGTGAACCCGAGGCCCAGCGCATTACTTTTGGTCGGAACCAATGCGGACGTTGCGGACATCATAGTCATGTTTTCTCCCTCGTAGTCTTGCTTTGTTCCAGTTGGCCACGTCACGCGACGTGGCAGCTTGTATCGTCGTTTTTGCGTATTCGGTCTTGCACTTTGCAGATCGCGGCACCATCTTCATCTGGCGTCCATGGCGGTTCTGCTGTTGGTATGTCCCTATATTAGCACTCTCTGCTTGAGAGTGCCAATCAGCACATTTAATCGATCTGATAGCCTAAATACTATGGCGAATGAATGCCTGATAAATATGTCTGAATAGCGATCTGAACAGCGCTGCAGGCCGCTTCACGACAACGTAGCCAGTCTACGGCCTCTGGCTGAAGCGAACCTTAAGAATACTTGCTTAATATCAAGATAACAGCAGTATGGGGAGGGCGCATGGCGGCACCGGAGGCGCCGCCATGGGAAAGAAGATCAGTTCAGGCGCGCCAGGTGGCGCTGCACGCAGAGGAAGGCGCCGATCAGGCCCAGGCCGGCGCTGACGGCCAGCAAGCCGGCCATCGGCAGCGGCGCCAGCGGCACCAGCTGGAATTCGGACGCGTACAGGCGGGCAAACTCGGCAATCGCGGTATTGAGCGGCTGCAAGGCCAGCGCCACGGCGCCCAGGGCCAGCGCGCCGGCGCACAGGCCCAGCAGGGCGCCCGTGTAATAGAAGGGGCGGTGGATGAAGGTGTCCGTCGCGCCGATCAATTTCGAGATGCTGATTTCATCGCGCTGCTGCATCACTTGCAAGCGGATGGTGTTGAAGACGACGGCGATGACGGCCACGCCCAGGGTAATGGCCAGCAGCAGCAGCACCAGGCGCAGCACGCCCAGCAGGGCCGCCAGGCGCTTGACCCAGGCCGAATCGACTTGCGCCGATTCCACGCCGGGCAGATGGCGCAGCTGTTCCGCCACGGCATCGACATCCTGCGCTTCGCTGGCGCTGCTGAAGGCGTCGAGTTTCAGCACATAGCTGTCGGGCAGGGGATTGTCGCCCAGGGTGCTCAGCACGTCGGCCAGGCCGTTCTTGTTTTTCAGCGAGTCCAGCGCCTGTTCGCGCGGGATGAAGACGATCTTCGCCTTTTGCTCGCCGACAATCTTGCGCATGGCGCTGGCCAGGGCCACGGCTTGTTCGCGCGGCGTGTCGATCTTCAGGAAGACGCTGATTTCCGGGTCGACCGACATCTGTTCCGACATGGGGCGGACATTGTCGAGCATGGTCAAGCCGGCGAACGGCAGCGACAGGGCGATGGCGACGACGAGCACGTTCAACAGGAAGCCGCCCGGCGACTTGCGCAAGTGGATCAGCGCCGAACCGAGCGCGAAGCGATGTTGACGGAACCAGCCTCTCATGCCTGTTCTCCCGCGTCATCCCCGGCGCCGGGGGCGAAATCGGGATCGGGCGGCGCGAAGACGGGCGCTTGCGTGGCCTTGTCGATGGCGACTAATTGGCCGTTTTTCAGGTGGATCACGCGGGCGGCGGCGTCGAGCATCTGTTCGTCATGGCTGGAAATGAGGCAAGTCACCCCCACGGAGTGGAATGCTTTCAGGGCGTCGAGCACCTTGTTGGCGCTGGCGCGGTCCAGGTTGGCCGTCGGTTCGTCGGCCAGGATGATCTGCGGCCGGTTGACGATGGCGCGCGCGATCGACACGCGCTGCTGTTCCCCGCCCGACAGCGACAGGGGACGCGCCATGGCGCGGTCCAGCAGGCCGACTTTATCGAGCGCGGCGCGCGCGCGTTGTTCGGCCGCCGTCTTGTGCGCGCCGACGACGAGCAGCGGCAGCATGACGTTGGCGAGGATGGAGCGGTCGTTGAGCAATTTCTGCTGCTGGAAGATCAGGCCCATGTTGCGGCGCAGGAAGGGTACGCCGGCCGGCTTGATCTTCGCCATGTCCTGGCCATTGACGATCAGCTTGCCCGACGTGGGGCGTTCCATGGCGGCGATCATTTTCAGCAAGGTGGATTTGCCGGCGCCGGACGGGCCCGCTAAAAACACCAGCTCGCCTTTGGCAATATTGAGGGAAATGTCGCTGAGCGCCACGGCGTCGGCGGAGTATTGCTTGGAGACGTGCTGAAATTCAATCATGTATAGGCTTATCCGAGCAGCGCTTCGACAAATTCGGCAGCCACGAAAGGCTGCAAGTCTTCAATTTTCTCACCGATGCCGATGAAATACACGGGCACGGGACGCACGCGGGCGATCGCCGCCAGCACGCCGCCCTTGGCGGTGCCGTCCAGCTTGGTGATTACCAGGCCGCTCAGCTGCAGGGCATCGTCGAATGCTTTCACTTGCGTGAGGGCATTCTGGCCCGTGTTGCCGTCGATCACAAGCAGGGTTTCATGCGGTGCGCCCTCCATGCCCTTGCCGATCACGCGCTTGATTTTCTTCAATTCTTCCATCAGGTGCAACTGCGTCGGCAAGCGGCCCGCCGTGTCGACCATCACCACGTCGATGCCGCGCGCCTTCGCCGATTGCACGGAGTCGTAGGCCACGGCGGCCGGGTCGCCCGATTCCTGCGAAATCACGGTGACGTTGTTGCGCTCGCCCCAGACCATCAATTGCTCGCGCGCGGCGGCGCGGAAGGTGTCGCCCGCGGCCAGCAGCACGGACTGGTTGTTCGACTGCATGTGCTTGGCCAGCTTGCCGATGGTGGTTGTCTTGCCGGCGCCATTCACGCCGGAAATCATCATCACCAGCGGCTTGTGGCGGCCCAGCTCGAAGCGCTTTTCCAGCGGCGAGAGCAGGTCGATCAGCAGCACTTTCAGCGCGGCCTTGACGGCGGCCGCGTCGAGCAGCTTGTCTTCCTTGACCTTTTTCTTCAATTCCGTAAGCAGGAATTCGGTGGCGTCGATGCCGGCGTCCGACATCAGCAGCGCCGCTTCCAGCTCTTCGTACAGGGCGTCGTCGATCTTCGCGCCGACGAACAGCACGGACAGGGTGTTCGAGGTTTTCGACAGGCCCGCCTTCAGGCGCGTCATCCACGATTTTTTCTCGGGTTCGGCGGCCACGATCACGGGCACGAGCTCGGCCGGTGCGCCGCTCAGGGGCGTAGCGGCAGGCTGCGGTGCAGGCGGCGTGGCGGCGGGAAGGACGAGGGGCTCGGCTGATGCAGCCTCGGGAGCGATGGGTTTTTTCTTGAAGAAACTAAACATGGATGTGTGGTGGCGGGTGCTGACCTAAGGCCCGGCGGCGCCGGACACTGTATTACGGGCTATTCTACCAGAGCGCGCCCGGCCCTTCATGCTTTACTGTTTGATTGGCAACATTGCGTGCCTATCCACGGAGATCGCCGCAGTTGCCGCGCTTTTCCGCCGGTTCAGTGGGTTTGCAGGGCGAGCGCCTGGTGGCGGCGGCGCCAGTCGGCGATGCTTTCGTCGACTTGCCGCAAGTCCAGCACGTGCAAAAAGGGTGGCGGCTGCCTGGTCAGCACGGGACTGCGTCCCCCTGCCCACAATTCCATGCTTGGCGGCAAGCTTGCATGCAGTTGCTGCAGGCTGTCGCGCGTCTGCCGTTGCTTGCTGGCGCTGGAAAACGATAGCGCGACGATGTCGGCCCGCTGCGCGCGGGCGGCCGCGACGATGTCCGTCAGCGGCGTTTCCACGCCCAGCGACATGCAATGGGCGCCGGCCGCCGCGCACAGCGCTTCGGCCATCAGCAGCCCCAGGCCGTGACGCTCTTGCGGCAAGGTGCTGAGGACGATGCGCGGCGAGCGCATGGACGGGCTGCTTGCTTGCGGCAGGGAAAAGATGGCGTGCCGCATCACCGTTTGCAAGGTTTCGCTATACAGATGCTCTTCGTATACGGCCAGTTCGCCGCACGCCCACGCTTCGCCCACCATGCCGGTGAGGGGGGCGATGACGTCGATGGTAAACGCTTTCAAGCCCAGCACGGCCAGCGCCTGGCGCAGGGCGTCGCCCAGTTCCGCCATCTGGTGGCTGCGGCACAGGGCCAGGTAGTGCTCCAGCTGGGGGGCCGGCGCTGGCGGCGTGCTGCCGGCGTTGGCCAGTTGCTGCAGTTGCGCGGTGCTGTGCTGCATGATTTTTCCCGGACGAAATCCGAGGTCCAGCAGGCGTTTGACCATGCGCAACTTTTGCACTTGCTCGGCCGGGTAGCTGCGCTCGCCAAAGGCGTCGCGCCGTGGCTGGGGGAAGTCGTAGCGGCGCTCCCACACGCGCAAGGTTTCCTTGGCCAGCCCGGTGTCGCGTTCGACATCGCTGATGCTGAAGGCGGAAGTAGATTGCAGGTCAGTATCCATACCAGGGTGGCTTTGCTCGCTTGCGGAAGAACGTGGCATGCATTTTACGCCTTCCGCCGCCCCGCACCAAATAGCTGAATCCGATTAGAAATTGCCGGCGTATAAGTTTTTGAACGGCTGAGAGTGCTCATTGACATGAATCAATATTTCATCGATTATCCCTCAAGATCGTTTTGTCCAGGACAAACTAAATACGGGTGCATTCATGAAAATTGCCGTCGTTGGAGCAGGAATCGCAGGATTGTCGTGTGCCTATCGCCTGGCGCAAGCGGGCCGGGACGTCACCTTGTACGAGGCGGGCGATTACTTTGGCGGCCACAGCCATACGGTGGATGTCACCCTCGATGGCGTCACGCATGGCGTCGACACGGGTTTTCTCGTGTTTAACCACGCCACCTACCCGCAGCTCGTGCAACTGTTTGACGAACTCGGCGTCGAGGCGGCCGACAGCGACATGTCGTTTTCCGTGAAGATGCCCTTGGGCACGGCATCCGATGCCCGCGTGCTGGAATGGGCGGGCGCCAATCTGGACACCGTGTTTGCCCAGCGCAGCAATCTGCTGCGCCCCGCCTTCCTGCGCATGCTGCGCGACATTCTGCGCTTCAACCGCCAGGCCAGCGCCCTGGCCACGGCTGCCTTGCCGGCGCCGGCCCTGTCGCTGGGAGAATTCCTCGACCTGCACGGCTACGGCGACGAATTCCGCCACTGGTATCTGTTGCCGATGGCCGCCTGCATCTGGTCGTGCCCGGCGCGCCAGATGCTGGCCTTTCCCTTGGCCACATTCATCCGTTTCTGCCACAACCATGGCTTGCTGCAAGTGAGCGACCGGCCGCAATGGCGCACGGTGCGGGGCGGCTCGCGCGTGTACGTGGAAAAATTGCTGGCGGGCATACCGCAGCAGCGCCTGGCGTGCCCCGTGCTGGCCGTGCGCCGCCAGCCGCATGGCGGCGCGCGCATGGTCGAGCTGCATACGGCCGCCGGCGTCGAGCATGTCGATCACGTCGTGCTCGCTTGCCACAGCGACCAGTCGCTGGCCCTGCTGGGAGATATCCGCGACGACGAGCGCTCCGTGCTCGAAGCCGTGCGCTACCAGCCGAACCGGGCCGTGTTGCACACGGATGCTTCCTGCCTGCCGCAACGCCGCCGTGCCTGGTCCGCCTGGAATTACCAGGGACGGCCCGCAGCGGGGGAGGGTGAAGCGCCGCAAGTGTGCGTGCATTATTTGCTGAACCAGCTGCAGCCGCTGCCGTTCACTAAGCCCGTCATCGTCTCGCTCAATCCGCTCGACGAGCCCGATCCGGCAAGCATCATCGACGCGTTTTCGTATGCCCACCCCGTGTTCGATGGCGCCGCCATTGCCGCCCAGACGCGCCTGGCCGGCTTCCAGGGCGCGCAGCACACATGGTTCGCGGGCGCCTGGACGGGCTATGGCTTCCATGAAGACGGCTTGAAGTCGGGCCTGGCCGTGGCGCAAGCCCTGCATGGCCTGGCGTCGGCGGAGCTCGGCCATGCCGCGTGATCCCACGCAGCCGCTGCGGCCGCAGCCCCAGCTGTGCCTGGGACGGGTGCGCCATGCGCGGCTGCGTCCGCGCGCGCATGCTTTTGCTTACGGCATGTTTTACCTGCGCCTGCCCCTGCGCAGCCTGGGCGCGCACGATTTTCCTGCCCGTTTGATTTCGCGCAACGGCGCCAATGTGCTGTCCTTCCGCGACAGCGACCATGGCGATGGCACGACACCGTTGCTGGACTGGATCGACGGCTTGCTGCGCCAGCATGGCGTGGTCGACGCGGGCGGCGAAATCTGGCTGCAAACCATGCCGCGCATGTTCGGCTATGTCTTCAATCCCGTCAGTTTCTGGTTTTGTCACGGGCTTGACGGCGCGCTGCGGGCCGTGCTCTGCGATGTGCGCAATACCTTTGGCGAGCGCCATCTGTACTTGCTCGAGCAGGGCGGGGCCATCGCGTATGGCAGCGAACTGGTCGCCAAGAAAATCTTTCACGTGTCGCCGTTTTGCAAGGTGGAAGGCCAGTACCGCTTCCGTTTCCTGCGCAACAACGACCAGGACGGCGAGCGCCACCTGGCCCGGGTCGATTACGACGACCTCGACGGTCCGCTGCTGCAGACGAGCTTGTCCGGCACGGCGCTGCCGCTGCGCGATGGCGCCATCGCCTGGGCCTTGCTGCGCTATCCCCTGATGACGTTCGGCGTGATGGCGCGCATCCATTGGCAAGCCTTGCGCCTGTGGCTGCGCCGCGTGCCGTTTTTCAGCAAACCCCACCCTCCACAAGAAAAGGTGTCCCGATGAGCTCCGATTCCCTGCCGACCGGCCTGCATGCGCGCAGCAGTTCCACTCCCTTGCATCGGCATGCGCACGTGGACATGCCCGCTGCCGGGCGCATGATCGTGCGCCTGCTGGAAAAATTGCAATACGGCGCGCTGCGCCTGCGCACGCCGGACGGCAGCATCTTGCTGTACGGCGATGGCAGCCATCCCGTCACCCTGGACTTGCACAACTGGCGCCTGTGCGCGGCCGTCCTGCGCTCGGGCGACATCGGCTTTGCGGAAACGTTTATCGCCGGCGACTGGCGCACGGATAATTTGCCGGGCTTGATCGAGTTGATGATACGCAACCGCGCGCACATCGATTCATTGATCTATGGCAACTGGTGGGGCAACCTGGTGTACAAGGTCCGGCATTTGCTCAACCGCAACTCGCGCGCGGGCAGCAAGAAGAATATCCATGCCCATTACGACATCGGCAACGCCTTTTATCAGCTGTGGCTGGACCCGTCGATGACGTATTCGAGCGCCCTGTTCACCGAAGGCGCCAGCCTGGAGCAGGCGCAAGGGGCGAAATACGCGCGCATCGCGGACCAGTTGCAACTGCAGCCGGGCGCACGCGTGCTGGAAATCGGCTGCGGCTGGGGCGGCTTTGCGGAAACGGCGGCGCGCGACTGCGGCGCGCACGTGACGGGTCTGACCTTGTCGACGGAACAGCTCGCCTATGCGCGCCAGCGCCTGCAGGACGCGGGCCTGGCAGGGCAGGCCGACTTGCAGCTGTGCGATTACCGCGACAGCGCGGGCCAGTACGACGCCATCGCCTCGATCGAGATGTTCGAAGCCGTGGGCCAAAGCTACTGGCCCGGCTATTTCGCGTGCGTGGCGCGCAATTTGAAGCCGGGCGGACGTGCCTGCATCCAGACCATCGTCATCGCCGACGACTTGTTCGAGCGCTACAGCAAGAGCACGGATTTTATTCAACAGTACATTTTCCCGGGCGGCATGCTGCCTTCGCCGGCCGAATTTCGCCGCGCCGCCGAGGCGCAGGGCTTGCGCGTGGAAGACGCCTGCAGCTTTGGCCTCGATTACGCGGAAACCTTGCGCCAGTGGCGCGCCAGCTTCCTGGCCCAGCGCACGGCGCTGGAAAAGCAGGGTTTCGATGGCCGTTTCCTGCTCACCTGGGAGTTTTACCTCGCATATTGCGAGGCCGCCTTCCAGGCGCACAACACGGATGTGATGCAATTTACCCTGATCAAGGAGTGATTATGCGCCAGCTGCTTGTCGCCGCTTTGCTGTCGTTGACCATGTTTGGCGCCGCGGCCGCGCCGCCGGCCTTTATCGCGGCCGACGTGCCCGAGGCCCGCCTGGCGGGCGAGGGGGAATATACGTGGTTCGGCATGCGCATTTATCGGGCGCAACTTTGGGTGGGCGCGAACGGTTACCAGGGCGCGGCGTCGGCAACGGCGCCCTTCGTGCTGGAACTGCGCTATGCCCGCTCGCTCGACGGCAAGAAGATCGCCGAAGCCAGCTATGAACAGATGCAGAAAATCGGCGCCGGCACGGAGGCACAGCGCCTGGCGTGGCTGGCCACCATGCAGCGGATCTTTCCTGACGTCAAGGAAGACCAGCGCATCGCGGGCGCCTACCGGGCCGGTATCGCGCCCGGCGTGCGCTTTTATCTCGATGGCAAGGTACTGGCCGACGTGAACGATGGCGACTTCGCGCGCGCCTTCTTCGGCATCTGGCTGTCGCCGTCGAGCACGGCGCCGAAGCTGCGCGCCGCCTTGCTGCAGAGTGCGGCGCCGCTGCCATGAACGCCGGGGCCAGCGCCATGAGCCTGCCGGCCTTGTTCAGTTATGGCCTGTTCGGCTTGCCGCTGGCCATGCTGGCGCTGCCCATCTATATATATGTGGCGCCGTTTTATGCGCAGCGCAGCAGCCTTGACCTGGCGCAAATCGGTGCAGTGCTGCTGGCGGCGCGCATCGCCGCCGCCTTCATCGACCCGGCCCTCGGCGCCTGGATGGCGCGCGGCGGGCGCAGCTATGCCGTGCTGGTCGGCGCATCGCTGCCGCTGCTGTTGCTGGGCTTTGGCGCCCTGTTCCATCCGCCGGCCATGCCGCAAGCGGCTACCCTGGCCTGGTTCCTCGCTTCCTTGCTGCTCGTTTACGCCGCCTATGGCCTGGCCGGCATCGCGCACCAGAGCTGGGGCGCGGCCTTGAGTCAGGCGCGCGCGCAGCGGGCGCGGGTGACGGCCGTGCGCGAAGGCTGCGGCTTGCTCGGCGTGATCCTGGCGGCGGGGCTGACGTCCGTGCTCGGCTATGACGGCCTGTCGCTGGCCTTTGCCGGCTGCCTGCTGGCGGCGGGTGGGCTGCTGCTGGCGCGCGCGCCGCGTCCGGTTTTGCGCCAAGGCACGGCGGCGCTGCCCGCTGGCGCCTGGCGCCTGCCATTTCGCCAGCGCGCGTTTCGCTGGCTGTTTGCCGTCCTGCTCGTCAATGGTGTGGCTGCCGCCATTCCCGCCACCCTGTTCCTGTTCTTTGCCACCGACTACTTGCGCCTGGGCCAATACGCAGGACCGTTCCTGATCGTCTACTTTTGCGCGGCGGCCGCTTCCATGCCCGTGTGGGTGGCTCTGGCGCGCCGCTTTGGCGAAGCGCGCGCCTGGGGCGGCGCCATGCTGCTGGCCGCCAGCGTGTTTGTCTGGGCGTATGGCCTGGGCGAAGGGGCCGCCTGGGGTTTTGCCGCCATCTGCCTGCTGTCGGGCCTGGCGCTGGGCGCCGACCTGGCCTTGCCGCCGGCCCTGCTGGCAGGGTTGATCGGCGCGGCCGGCCATGCCGGGCGGCACGAAGCGGCGTATTTCGGCTGGTGGAACTGGGGCGTGCAAATGAGCCTGGCGCTGGCGGCCGGCATTGCCTTGCCCCTGCTGGCCTGGCTCGGCTATGTACCGGGCAGCGGCAGCGGCGGCTTGCCGGCCCTGTCTGCCGCCTACGCCGTGCTGCCCTGTGTTTTGAAACTGCTGGCGGCGCTCATGCTGTGGCGCGCGCCGCTACAACATATATATAGTGACCATCGGGAGAATCGCGCATGCGCTTCATGACTTATTGCAAACGTTGCCTGCCGCTGGCCGCTATGCTGCTGGCGCTGGCCGCCTGTTCCACGCCGCCCACGCCGGCCATGTACGCGCAGGAATTGCCCGTACTGGATCTGCAACAGTATTTCAACGGCACGCTCGACGCCCACGGCATCTTCCAGGACCGTTCCGGCAAGGTGGTCAAGCGTTTCACCGTGGTGATGCGGGCCAGCTGGGTGGGCGAGACGGGGACCCTGGACGAGGATTTCACGTATGCGGACGGCAGCCGGCAACGGCGCGTGTGGATCTTGCGCAAGACGGCGCCCGGGCGCTTCATCGGCACGGCGCCCGACGTGATCGGGGAAGCCATCGGCGAAGTGGCGGGCAATGCGCTGCGCTGGCAATACGTGCTGGCGCTGCCCGTCGATGGCACGGTCTACCACGTCGATTTCGAGGACTGGATGTTTCTGATGGATGACAAGGTCATGCTGAACCGCGCCGCCATGAGCAAGTTCGGCTTCAGCCTGGGCGCCGTCACCTTATCGTTCAGCAAGCGTCCACAGGCGGCCCCATGAATCGCAAGATCAGCAATTGGGCCGGCAAGCGCGTGTGGATCATCGGCGCGTCCAGCGGCATCGGCGCCGCGTGCGCCACCTTGCTGCTGGAGCAGGGCGCGTGCGTGGCCTTGTCGGCCCGCCACCGCGCCAGCCTGGAACAGTTGTGCGAAGGACAGCCGCTGGCGCAGGCCTTGCCGCTCGATATCACGCAACATGCGCAAGTGCGGGCCGTCTGCGTGCAATTGCAGCAGCAGTGGACGCATATCGACCTGATACTGGTGGTCGCTGGCGGCTATCAAGCCATGCGCGCCGATAGCTTCGACCTCGAGGCGGCCCAGGGCTTGCTGGCCCTGAACGTGGGCGGCGTCTTCAATTGCCTGGAGCCGGCCTTGCCGTGGCTGTTGCGCCAGGGTAGCGGCGGCATCGGCATCGTCGGCTCGGTGGCCGGCTATGGCGGCTTGCCCAAGGCGCTCGCGTATGGCGCCAGCAAGGCGGCGCTGGTCAACCTGACGGAGTCGCTGTATCTGGATTTGCATCCGCGTGGGATTGATGTGTATCAAATCAATCCTGGATTTGTCGCTACGCCTTTGACGGCGAACAATGATTTCAGCATGCCGGCCCTGATGACGGCGCAGGACGCGGCCGCCGCCATGCTTGACGGTATAGAACGGGGGCAATTCCACATCCACTTTCCGAAACGCTTTACCAATACCATGCGCCTGGCGCGGCTGTTGCCCTACCGCGCCTACTTTTGGCTGATCCGCAAGGTGACGGGCCTATGAGCGCAACCATGGAAGGCGCGCTGGCGCGTCTGGTGGCGTTTTACGAGCACCTGAGCCTGGAGAGCCTGGCCCAGCTGGGTGCCGTGTACGCGCCAGATGCCCATTTCAAGGACCCGTTCAACGAGGTGGAAGGGCATGCCGCCATCCTGGCCATCTTCGAGCACATGTTCGTGCAAGTCGATGCACCGCGGTTTGTCGTGCTGGAAAGTCTGGGGCAGGGGGAGCAAGCGTTCCTGACGTGGGAGTTTCGCTTTCGCATGAAACGCCTGGTATCTGGCGAACAATGTATCCGTGGAGCAACACATGTGCGTTTCGACGGGCTGGGGCGGGTGGTATTGCACCGCGATTATTGGGATGCGGCGGAAGAATTGTATGAAAAACTGCCGGTGCTGGGCCCTTTCATGCGCATGCTCCGGCGCGCAAGCCGGCGCTAGGCATGTTTCTTGATGCTTTTAAGCAAAAAAAGCGAAAAAGAAAAAGTAAATTGTGGGAAATTTGGCTGGCGAAAACTTGATTTCGGTCAATGTGTCGTTTTTTTGACACAAATATGTCAAAATATTGAGAAGGCAACATTGTAAGAAATTGTTTCAACTGATGCGAAATTTACAAGCAACAGTCGTCCTCATCCGTTCCAAGCCGGTACTCCATGCGCGCGCTGGAAAACATGGAAAACATTTCTATGTGAGCAATTTAAATTACCGGAAAGTCAGTAATTATATTGATACTCTGCCTATTTTCCTGACGCGCGCGCCGACATCGAAAATCGCGCCTACGCCCCTGAATAATGCGGCAACGCACCAAAACAGGGCGTCATATTTCCCGTTTGCGGGCATCCGGCAGCAAACATTGGCGATGCCGTGTATGCTTCGTCCCGTTTATCCATTATCGCCTGACAAATTGTGCGCTTTGTCGCGTAAATCATGCAGGGCAAATGGCGGGTAAAGCATGTTGACGTTTTAATCATGCGCCTGATACTGTTGCACTAATACAACGGGTGTCGACAAGGCATGCGTTATGATGGAATGGTCAATCAGGCCAATGCATTGGTTGGCAAGGGGCACTGGCTCTGTCGCGTAGTACGGTTGGCGATGACCGGGATGCCTGAAAACGCACTCGGCCTGGTACCGGAAGTAACATGTTGGAACTTGATGGAATGTGAAACGGTCGTTATAGTGCCGCTTCCGGTGCCCTTTGAGCACCGAACCGGCGCATGAAAATACGGTCGCTCTGCAGCCTTCAAGCTTATCGGTGCAATAGCGTGCCGATACCGATATGAATTGTTCCCCTGACCGGAACAGCAATGTGGCAGGTGGAGACCTTGCCCTCACTCATAAAAAGCGCTCTGTTAGAGCGCAGCTCGAGATGCATAGGCTGTATTACTTTTTGCTTCAAAATTAAAGGAAATCGCAATGAAAAAAACTCTGATCACCCTGGCAGTTCTGGCAGCAGCCACCGGCGTAGCCCAAGCTCAATCGAGCGTTGTTATCTACGGTACCGTTGACGCTGGTTTCGTCAGCGAGCGCGGCGGCAAAGCTGGCTCCGTGAATAAACTGGACAGCGGCGTTGCTTCGGCTTCCCGTCTGGGCTTCAAAGGTACCGAAGATCTGGGCAGCGGCCTGTCGGCTCTGTTCGTTCTGGAAGCTGGTTTCGGCGTAGACAACGGCGCGCAAGGTAAAGACGAAGGCCTGTTCGGTCGTCAATCTTACGTAGGCCTGAGCAGCAAAACGAGCGGTACCCTGACCCTGGGTCGTCAATACACCCCTTGGTACAACACCCTGTCGAAAGTTGCTGATCCATTCGCAGTGGGCTACGCTGGTTCCGCCAAGAACCTGTTCCCAGCGAACACCCGCACCAGCAACACCGTGCTGTACACCTCGCCAAACTTCAACGGCTTTGACGCTGACGTGGCTTACACCTTCGGCGAAAAAGCTGAGTCGAACAAGTACGGCCGTCAAATCGGCGCGTCGGCTGGCTACTCGAACGGTCCTTTGAATGCACGTCTGGCTTACAACAACACCAGCAACGACGACGTCGGCGTTCAAGCCGCTAGCGCACGTAACTGGTTGGCTGCAGCTAACTACGACTTCGCAGTTGCTAAAGCTTACGTCGCATACGGCGCAAACAAAGGTTTGAAGAGCGCCCAGATGAATAACAAAGGCGTTGATGCTAACGGCAACAACTACTACAACTACGCTCCAGCTGCTGCTAGCACCGACAGCAACAACATCCTGGTCGGCGCAACCGTACCTGTTGGCCCAGCTGGCACCGTGATGGCTTCGTTCATCCGCACGAACGACAAAACCATCGCCAATGCTGACGCTGATCAATGGGCAGTGGGCTACTCGTACGCTCTGTCGAAGCGCACCAGCACCTACGCTTCGTACGCTAAAATCAAGAACAAAAACGGCGCATCCTACACCGTTGGTAACAACAGCAACGTTGGTTCGGGCGACAAAGCCTTCAACGTTGGCGTTCGTCACTCGTTCTAATATTCGCGCAAGCGAAGCTTAGTACCGCTGTCAGCATCCCTTCGGGGATGCTGACAAGCAAGGAAACGCGTCTCCAGGCTAGTCCTGGCGGCGCGTTTTTGCATTTGCGGCGCCAGTTATAATGGCGCCGTTACTCATGTAAAGGAATGCCATGTATCCATCCACCTCGCCGCGCCTGGCTGTCTTGCTGGCCGCGCTGCTGTTCGCTGGCGCCACGGGCGCCGCTGTCGCTGCCGTCAAGGGCAAGAAGCCGGCCGGACTGGAGCGCTATGGCGTGGCCGTCTATTCCGACCTGTGCCTGCAAAAGGATAGCGGCGAAATCGGCGGCCAGCGCGTGACCCTGCACCGTTTTGCCGAGGCCGATTCCGTCATCTATGAATTCACGGCAGGCGCCCTGAGCTGGCCCATCGTGGCCAACGACGTCAACCTGGACGCCGCCACGGGCGCCTTCGACTTCACCATCGCCGGCGCCGACAGCGAAGAGCGCACCATCGTCGGCAAGTTTTCCAAAGATGGGCAGACCCTGACCCTGGAAGGCGATTACTGCGGCGGCAACGTGCGCATGCCCATGAAACTGAGCCGCGTGCGCGATTTCGGCCGTCCCCTGAAGCATTGCACGCCGTGCCCGCCGATGCCGCAGGCGCCCGCCGAGGCGGTGCCTGCCGAGGAAAGCGCACCAGCGCCCGCCGCCTGAGCGATTGTTGCTGTGAAAAAGAAAAAGGCCCGGTATCGACCGGGCCTTTGTTATTTTCAACGCAGCAAGGGGCTTACTGGGCCGCTTGCGCCTTTTCCGCATTCGCCCGGATGGTGGCGAGCGTCGCATTCGGCGTGATCAGGTTGCCGTCGTAGCGCAGCTCGATCAGGGCCGGCAAGTTGTGCGCCTTGGCGTGCGCCAGCGCCCGCTGCAGGGCAGGGGCGAACTCTTCTGTCGTAGCCACCACTTCGCCATGCGCGCCATACGCTTGCGCCAGCGCCGCAAAATCCGGGTTGTGCAGGGTCGTGCCCGACACGCGACCCGGGTAATCGCGTTCCTGGTGCATGCGGATGGTGCCGAACATCTGGTTGTTGAAGACGATGATGACCACGCCCGCCTGGTATTGCACGGCGGTGGCCAATTCCTGGCCATTCATCATGTATTCGCCGTCGCCGGCAAAGGTGATCACGGTGCGCTCGGGGTGCACGATCTTCGCCGCCACGCCGGACGGCACGCCATAGCCCATGGCGCCATTCGTTGGCGCCAGCTGCGTGCGCATGCCGCCGTAGCGGTAAAAACGGTGCGCCCACGAGGCGTAATTGCCGGCGCCGTTCGTCAGGATGGTGTCAGCGGGGGCCCGCGCCATGATTTCTTGCGTCACTTGCCACAGGTCCAGCGGCGCCTGGCCATCCTGGAAGATGGGCGGGCGCTCCTGGTAGGCGGCCAGCTCGGCCTTCGCTTCGGCCGGCGTATGTTTCCATGCGGCAGCATCGACGGGCGCCATGGCGGCCAGCATGGCGCACACTTGCGGCATGCCGCTGTTGATCATCAGTTCGGCCTGGTAGACGCTGCCCAGCTCCTCGGCATCCGTATGGATGTGCACCAGGCGCTGGCGCGGCACGGGCGAGTCGAACAGGGTGTAGCCTCCCGTTGTCATTTCACCCAGGCGCGGGCCGATGGCGATGACCAGGTCGGCATTTTTCACGCGCGCGGCCAGTTTCGGGTTGATGCCGATGCCGACGTCGCCAATGTAGTTCGGGTGGGCATTGTCGAGCAAGTCCTGGAAGCGGAAGGCGCAGGCGACGGGCAGGTGATTGCTTTCCGCGAACTGTTGCAGGTCGGCGCACGCTTGCGGCGTCCAGGTGGTGCCACCCAGCAAGACCAGCGGCTGTTTCGCGGAGGCCAGCATGCTGCGCAGCTGCTGCAACTGGCCGTCCGATGGCGCTGCCTGCACGGGCTGGTAGGCGCGCGTGTCGGCCACCGTGGCCAGCGAAATGAGCATGTCTTCGGGCAAGGCCAGCACGACGGGTCCGGGACGCCCGCTGGTGGCCACCTGGAAGGCGCGCGCCAGGTATTCGGGGATGCGCTCGGCGCGGTCGATCTGCGCCACCCACTTGGCCATCTGGCCATACATGCGGCGGTAGTCGATTTCCTGGAATGCTTCGCGGTCGACGAAATCATTGCCCACCTGGCCGATGAACAGGATCATCGGGGTGGAATCCTGGTAGGCCGTGTGCACGCCGATCGAGGCGTTGGTGGCGCCCGGTCCGCGCGTGACGAAGCAGATGCCCGGCTTGCCCGTCAGCTTGCCGTAGGCTTCGGCCATGAAGGCGGCGCCGCCTTCCTGGCGGTTGATGATGAAGCGGATGCCCGAGTCGTGCAGGGCGTCGAGCACGTCGAGGTAGCTTTCGCCAGGCACGCCAAAGGCGGTGTCGACACCGTGGATCTGCAGGGCATCGACCAGGATCTGGCCGCCGGTACGGGATTGTTGCGTCATGTTCGGCTCTTTATATTCTAGTGGGTGGCAAAGAAGTGGGGCAAGCGGTGCGCATGCGCTTGCATGCAAGCAGCTTGCCTCATTCTATGTGAGCCGATTTGGCCCGGCTTTTGAAATGGCGACACCGAATTACACAATCCCTCGATGGCCACGCCGCGCTTTTGCAGAAACATGCTGCGGCGCGGTACAATGGCGGGTGAAGCAGGCCAGACAGTCGCTGGCCGGCGCAGCAATGCGCTGGCGGGAGGAAGGTCCGGACTCCATAGAGCGGGGTGACGGTTAACGGCCGTCCGTCGAAAGCCGCAAGGTATAAGGCGAGGAATAGGGCCACAGAGACGAGCGTATTAAGTTACGGTGAAACGCGGTAACCTCCACCTGGTGCAATTTCAAATAGGCACGCGATGATGCTGCTCGCGGAGCGTGCGGGTAGAAAGCTTGAGCGCCCGAGTAATCTGGCGCCTAGAGGAATGACTGTCATAGCGCCGACCTGCAAGGGAAGGTGCCGTAACAAAATCCGGCCTACCGGCCTGCTTCACTTGAATTCCTGTTCCCTGGTTTGCCAGGGAGCGTATCGGCCGCAGCGTTTTGCCTGCTGCGCGCCGCCCAAAAGCCCCCGCGAGGGGGCTTTTTTTGTTTCTAAAAGTATAGCACTTAAGATAAAGTTGTATATACAACTAAAAGTGAATAATTGGTTAAAGTTTCTTATCTGCAATTAATTGCTGCATTGCAAAAATAGTTTTCCTGCGTCAGACCAACCCCGGAAAACAGGGCCGATACGCGCCATGGACGATTATTTTTTGCTTTAAACCAAGTCTTACGTTGCGCTTGATTGCTGTTGCGTCTGGATGGCGAAATTATTGTCATGTGTCAACTAACTGTAAAAAATTCAATTTTTCGATTTCGTTTTTTTCGATGTTTACGGTAGGAAAACACATGTGTGCAGATGAGGTAGCACATTCACTATCTTTCATAAGTATCTAATTTATCGATATATTTTTATTTGAGACTCCTTCAACGATATGCGCTAAGTCCTTAATTTCATTAATAAAATTCCTGTTTTGCCAATCGGAAACCGCTTGACCACTATCTTTGCTTCCTCTAAAGTGGGCAACTGTGTGAAAAAGTGTGTTTTTGTGGGAAATTTTCCCTTTTCATCATGATGCGCAAGCGTCGCAACCCAAGCTCAAAAAAGGTCTTCCGTGTTTCAAGGCGCGTCCGCAATCAATCTCGATGCCAAAGGCAGGATGTCTATCCCTGCCAAGCACCGTGACGCGCTGGCGATTCAATGCGAAGGTCGCTTGACCCTGACCAAACACCCCGATGGCTGCCTGCTGTTTTTCCCCCGTCCCGTGTGGGAAAGCCACCGCCAGCAAATCGCCGCCTGGCCCATGTCGGCGCGCGCCTGGCAGCGCATCTTCCTCGGCAACGCCGTCGATGTCGAGCTGGACTCGGCCGGCCGCGTGCTGATCTCGCCTGAATTGCGCAACGCCGTCGGGCTGGCGCGCGAAGTCATGATGATCGGCATGGGCAGCCACTTTGAAATATGGGATGCCGCCAAGTTGGCCGACAAAGAACAGCAGGCGATCGATGCCGGCACCCCCGATGTACTTTCCAATTTTTCTTTCTAAGGCTCCGTAATGACACAACTCACGGTGCCGGAATTTCAGCATCGCACGGTGCTGCTCGATGAAGCGGTCGATGCGCTCGACCTGTCGGGCGACCGCGCGCACGGCATTTACGTCGACGGCACGTTTGGCCGCGGCGGCCATAGCCGCCTGATTTTGTCGCGCCTGGCCTCCGACGCGCGCCTGATCGGCTTCGACAAGGACTTGCAGGCGATCGCCACGGCCGAACAGATCGGCGACCCCCGCTTTGAAATCGTCCACGACAGCTTCGCCACCATGACGGCCAGCCTGGCCGAACGCGGCGTGCAGCAGGTGGACGGCATCCTGCTCGACCTGGGCATCTCGTCGCCGCAGGTCGACGACGCGGCGCGCGGTTTCAGCTTCCGCAACGACGGACCGCTGGACATGCGCATGGATACCACGCGCGGCATCTCCGCGGCCGAATGGCTGGCGGTGGAAACCGAGCAGAATTTAGAGAAAGTGATACGCGATTATGGGGAAGAACGGTTTGCTTTTCAGATTGCAAAGGCGATTGTTGCTGGCCGGGCAGTCCAGCCAATTTCAAGCACACGACAGCTTGCCGGCATCGTGGCAGGCGCCGTCAAGACCCGCGAGAAGGGTAAGGACCCCGCTACCCGCACCTTTCAGGCCATACGCATTTTCATTAACAAAGAGCTCGAGGATCTCGAGATCGGCCTGAACCAGGCATATGCCTGCCTGGCGCCCGGCGCGCGCATGGCCGTGATCAGTTTTCACTCGCTGGAAGACCGCATGGTCAAGCGCTTCTTCGCCTCGAAGGCGAACGTGGAGCAGCCTGACCGCCGCCTGCCGATCCGCGCGGTGGACTTGCCGCAGCCGGAAATGAAGCTGATTTCGAAGATGAAGCCGTCCGACGCCGAGATCGAGGGCAACCCCCGCTCGCGTTCGGCCGTGATGCGCGTGGCGCAGCGCCTGCCGCTGGCCGCCCCTGCAAACGGCGGCGCCCGATGACTGGCAAGCTGTGTGTCGTGCTGTCGGCCCTGCTGGTGTGCTGCGGCCTGTCGCTGGTGAACGCGCAATACCAGTCGCGCCACCTGCTGATCGACCTGGAGCGCGCGCAAGCGCTGTCGCGCCAGCTCGACATCGACTGGGCGCAACTGCAGCTGGACCAGTCCACTTTGGGCAAGCATGAACGCATCGAATCGATCGCGCGGCGCGACCTGAGCATGACGCCGCTGACGGCGGCACGGACGCAATACCTGACGGAGGGCGAATAATGAAGTTGGGCGGTAACAGCAATGGCCGGGTGGCGGCATCGAAAGGCGTGCCATTCTCGAAGAACCCCGTACTGGCGGTGCGCCTGCCCGTCTGGCGTTCGCGCGTCGTGCTGTTTCTGCTGTTCTTCGCTTTCGCCGGCCTGGGCGCGCGGGCGCTGTGGCTGCAGGGCGTGTCGACGCAGTTCCTGCAAAAGCAGGGCAAGGCGCGCTATGAGCGCACCCTGGAATTGCCAGCCACGCGCGGCAAGATCACCGATCGCAATGGCCAGGTGCTCGCTTCGTCCGTGCCCGTGAAAGCCATCTGGGCCATTCCCGACGACGTGCTGCAGGCGTCGCCCGAGAAAATCAATGCGCTGGCCGGCCTGCTGGAAATGAATGTCAACGAATTGCGCAAGAAGCTCGATTCGGACCGCAGCTTCGTTTACCTGAAACGCCAGGTCGAGATGGACGTGGCCGACAAGATTTCCAAGCTGGGCATCGACGGCATCGACGAGCGCAAGGAATATAAACGCTTTTATCCACAGGGCGAAGTAATGACCCACGTGGTGGGCTTTACCAACGTGGAAGACGTCGGCCAGGAAAGCATGGAACTGGCGCAGCAGAAAACCCTCGTCGGCACCACCGGCAGCCGCCGCGTGATCAAGGACCGCCTGGGCCACATCGTCGAAGACATCGGCTTCATCCACGAACCGCATGACGGCAAGGATCTGACCCTGTCCGTCGACAGCAAGATCCAGTACATCGCCTTCACGCAGTTGAAGGAAGCGGTGGAGAAATTCAACGCCAAGGCCGGCGGCGCCGTGGTGCTCGACGTGCACACGGGCGAAGTGCTGGCCCTGGCCAATTACCCAAGCTACGACCCGAACGACCGCCGCAAGCTCACGGGCCAGCAGCTGCGCAACCGCGTCATGACCGATACGTTTGAACCTGGTTCGACCCTGAAACCGATCACGGTCTCGCTGGCGCTCGACACGGGCCGCGTCAAGCCGGGCACCCTGATCGACACGGGCCCGGGCCGCTACACCATCGCCGACCGCACGATCACCGACACCAAGCCGCACGGCGTGATCAATGTCTCCGAAATCATCGAAATGTCGTCGAACATCGGCACCTCGAAGATCGCGCTGGGCATGCCGTCGCAGGAAATGTGGGAAATGTTTACCAAGGTGGGCTTCGGCCAGCAGCCGAAATGGGGTTTCCCCGGTGCCGTGGCCGGCCGCGTGCGTCCGTATAAATCGTGGCGCCCGGTGGAGCAGGCGACCATGAGCTACGGTAACGGTATTTCCGTCTCGCTGATCCAGCTGGCGCGCTCTTATATGATGTTCGCGCGCGACGGCGACACGATTCCCCTGTCGTTCCAGAAGGTCAATGAACTGCCCGTGGGCCAGCAAGTGATCAAGCCGAAGACGGCCGCCGAAATGCGCGCCATGCTGGAACTGGTGGTCTCCGGCGCGCACGGCTCGGCCAAGCGCGCCCAGGTCGCCGGCTACCGCGTGGGCGGCAAGACGGGTACCGCCTATAAGGTGGAAAACGGCCGCTATGCGATGCCGCGTAAATACATCGGCTCTTTCGTGGGCATGGTGCCGATGTCGGCGCCGCGCTTCATCATCGCCGTGATGATCGATGAACCGACCGGCCCGGCCCACTATGGCGGCCAGGTTGCCGCTCCCGCTTTCGCGGCGATTGCGACCAACGCGCTGCGCGCGATGAACGTACCGCCCGATTCCTCCGTCACCGAAATCGTGGTCCCGGCCAATGCCGGCCCGGAGGCCATGTGAAGTCACTCATGACCATACAAGACATCAGTTTGTGGATCAAAACGGCTGCACCGTCCGGGCAGCTGACGTCCGATTCGCGCCGCGTGCAGCGCGGCGACGTGTTTTTCGCCTACGCAGGCGCCACGCATTTCATCGAAGCGGCCATCGAGCAGGGCGCCGCCGCCATCGTGCACGACGCCGTTGAATGGAACGCCGCATGGAGCGTGCCGCACCTGCTGGTCGGCGACCTGAAACGCCTGGCCGGCCCCGTGGCGCATGCTTTTTACGACATGCCCGACAGCGCCATGTTCAGCGCCGGCGTGACGGGCACGAATGGCAAGACCTCGTGCGCGCTGTGGCTGGCGCAAGCCCTGGCGCGCCTGGGCGAAACGTCGTCCGTCATCGGCACCCTGGGCGTAGGCCTGTGCAAGCCGCGCGGCGCCATCGAATTCGACGTGACCGGCTACACCACGCCGGACGCCGTGCTGCTGGCGCGAAAACTCGCCGCCATGCGCGACGCCGGCGCCAAGGCCGTCGCCATCGAAGTGTCGTCGATCGGCCTGGACCAGGAACGCGCGGCCGGTATGCATTTCGATGTCGCCATGTTTACCAATTTGACGCGCGACCACCTCGACTACCATGGCGATATGGTGGCCTACGAGGCGGCCAAAGTCAAACTGTTCGACTGGCCCGGCCTGAAAACAGCTGTCATCAACCTGGACGACCCTATGGGCCTGCGCCTGGTCCGCCATGTGGACGGCAAGCTGGCAGGGGAATATCCCGTCATCGGCTATACCCTGCAGGATGCAGCCGCCTTGCCCGATTTGCCGGGTGTGCTGATGCTGCGCGCCAGCCAGTTCCGCAGCCGTAATGCCGGCACCGACTTCCATCTGGAATGCGCGCTGGGCGTTGCGCTCGTCAAGACGCAACTGGTGGGCCACTTCAATATCAGCAACGCGCTGGCCGTGCTGGGCGCCTTGCTGGCACATGGCACCGGCTTGCGCGCCGCCATCGACGGCATCGAATCCCTGCAGCCGGCGCCCGGCCGCATGCAGCAGGTGGGCGGTCAGGAAGCGCCGATGGTCGTCATCGATTATGCGCATACGCCTGACGCGCTGGAAAAAACTCTGACTGCCTTGCGCCAGGTGGCGCAGGAGCGGGGCGGCCAGTTGTGGTGCGTGTTCGGCTGCGGCGGCGACCGCGATCCCGGCAAGCGTCCGCAGATGGGTGCCATCGCGCAGCTGGCCGATCACGTGCTGGTCACCAGCGACAATCCGCGCAGCGAAGACCCGCACGCCATCATCGCGCAGATCGTCGCCGGCATGCGTGCCGACGGTCCGCAGCCGCAAGCCATCGAAGACCGCGCCGGGGCCATTTTGTCGGCCATCAAGCACGCGGCCAAGCCGGACGTGATCCTGTTGGCGGGCAAGGGCCATGAGCCGTACCAGGAAATCAAGGGAAAGAAACTGCCGTTCTCCGATGCCGACCATGCGCAGCTGGCCCTGTCCGCGCGCCTGACGATGATGAGGACGAATTGATGGATAGCCTGATGCACGCAAGCCTGGCTGAATTGATGCCGTCGCTGGACGGCGCACAGCTGACGGGCGACGCCGTTTTTGACGGCGTATCCACCGACAGCCGCAGCGCCCAAGCCGGTTCGCTGTTCGTCGCCCTGCGCGGCGAGAGTTTCGACGCCCACGATTTCCTCGACCAGGTGGCCGCGCGCGGCGTCGCCGCTGTGGTGGTCGAGCGCCTGCCGGCAGGCTGGGACAGCAGCAAGGTGCCGGCCATCGTGGTCGCCGATAGCCTGGCCGCGCTGGGCCGCATCGCCAATCACTGGCGCTGTCGTTTCAGTTTGCCCGTCATCGGCGTCACCGGCAGCAACGGCAAGACCACCGTCAAGGAGATGATTTCATCCATCCTGGCGGCCGCTTTTGCCGAAGAGGGCCGGCTGGCCACGCGCGGCAACCTGAATAACGAGATCGGCGTGCCCTTGACCCTGTTCCGCCTGAATGAAGCACACAAGGCGGCCGTCATCGAGATGGGCATGAACCACCCTGGCGAGATTGCCCGACTGGCGGCGATTGCCGCGCCAACCCTGGCAATGGTCAACAATGCGCAGCGCGAGCACCAGGAATTCATGCATACGGTGGAAGCGGTGGCGCGCGAGAACGGCGCCGCGCTGGCAGCCCTGACGCATGACGGCGTGGCCGTCTTCCCGCATGGCGATGAATTCACGCCCGTGTGGCGCGAACTGGCAGGCGCGCGCGCCGTCATCACTTTCGGCCTGTCGAAAGAGGCGGATGTCAGCTGCACGCACCGCGCGGCCGAGGATTTTGGCAGCGACCTGTTCGTCAGCGTGCGCGCACAGGACGGCGGCTTGCGACAGTTCTTCGTGGGCTTGCAGGCGGCAGGCGAACACAATGTGCGCAATGCGCTGGCGGCGGTGGCATGCGCCATTGGCGCTGGCATCGCGCCAGAACATATCAAGCAGGGCCTGGAGGCGTTTTCTCCCGTGAACGGTCGGCTGCAGAAAAAACGCGCCGCCAATGGCGCCACCATCATCGACGACACGTATAACGCCAATCCGGATTCGGCGCGCGCGGCCATCGATGTGCTGGCGCAGGCCGCGGCACCGCGCATCCTGGTGCTGGGCGAGATGGGTGAAGTCGGTACGCAGGGGCAGCAGTTCCACGAAGAGATCGGCGCTTACGCCGCCGCCAAAGGCATCGAACACGTGCTGGCGACGGGCGGCCTGGCGCGCCATCTGGTCAATCCGGCGCAGGCAGCCGCGAGCCAGGAATCAGGCACGGTCGTGGAGTATTTCGAACAGTTCGACGGTTTGCTGGCGGCGCTCGATGCGCATTTGTCCGGCCGTTCGGATGCAACAGTATTAATCAAGGGCTCCCGTTTCATGAAGATGGAACGGGCCGTGCAGCATTTGATTGGTTCAAACAACAATAACAAGGAAGCTCACTAATCATGCTGCTCTGGCTCGCTCATTATTTCCAGGACGACATTGGCCCATTGCGGGTCTTTAACTTCATCACGTTCCGCGCCGTCTTCGCCACCCTGACGGCGATTTTGATCGGCCTGTGCGCCGGTCCCGCCGTGATCCGCATGCTCACGCGCATGAAGGTCGGCCAGGCCGTGCGTACGGATGGCCCGCAAACGCATCTGAAAAAACACGGCACCCCCACCATGGGCGGTGTGCTGATCCTCATCGCCATCGGCATTTCCACTCTGCTGTGGGCCGACCTGTCGAACCGTTTCATCTGGCCTGTGCTGATCGTCACCCTGGGTTTTGGTGCCGTCGGCTGGGCCGACGACTACCGCAAGGTGGTGCACCAGGACCCGGAAGGCATGCGCTCGCGCGAAAAATACTTCTGGCAGTCGCTGATCGGCATCGCCGCCGCGTTTTACCTGGCGTTTTCCGTCTCCATCTCCGAGCCCAATGCCGGCCAGGTGTGGAATCTGATCTACGCCTGGGTGCAGTCGGGCTTCGCTATGGACTTGCCGCCGAAGGCCGATTTGATCGTCCCGTTCTTCAAGACCATCAGCTATCCGTTGGGCGTGTGGGGCTTCATCGCGCTGACTTATTGCGTCATCGTCGGCACTAGCAACGCCGTCAACTTCACCGATGGCCTTGACGGCCTGGCCATCATGCCGACCGTGATGGTGGGCACGGCCCTGGGCCTGTTCGCCTACCTGACGGGTAATGCCACGTATGCGCGCTACCTGTTCATCCCGCATATCCCGGGCGCCGGCGAACTGGTGATCTTCTGCGGCGCGCTGGCCGGTTCCGGCCTTGCCTTCCTTTGGTATAACACCCATCCCGCGAAAGTGTTCATGGGCGACGTGGGCGCGTTGGCACTGGGCGGCGCACTGGGCACCATCGCCGTCATCGTGCGCCAGGAAATCGTCCTGTTCATCATGGGCGGCATCTTCGTCGTTGAAACGCTGTCCGTGATCATCCAGGTCGTCTGGTTCAAGTACACCAAGAAGCGCTTTGGCGTTGGCCGTCGCGTCTTCCTGATGGCGCCATTGCATCACCATTTTGAACAAAAAGGCTGGAAGGAGACGCAGGTTGTCGTGCGTTTCTGGATCATCACCATGATGCTGGTGCTGCTCGGCCTGACCACCTTGAAGCTGCGCTGATGATGTACGACGCTAAAACCGCACTGGTACTGGGCCTCGGGGAGTCCGGCCTGGCCATGGCCCAGTGGCTGGCCCGCAGCGGTGCGACCGTGCGCGTGGCCGACACCAGGGAAACCCCGGAGCGCCTGGCCGCATTGCAGGCCGCCGTGCCGCAGGCGCAGTTCATCTCCGGCGCCTTTACGGCCGACCTGCTTGACGGCGTGGACTTTGTCGCCGTCAGCCCAGGCCTGGCGCCAGGCCGCGAACTGGCGCAGATTGCGCCGGCCGCTGCTGAGAAAAACATCCCCGTGTGGGGCGAGATCGAACTGTTCGCACAAGCTCTGGCCGCGCTCAAGGCGGAACGCGGCTATGCGCCGAAAGTCATCGCCATCACGGGCACGAATGGCAAGACGACCGTCACCAGCCTGGTAGGCTTGCTGTGCGAACGCGCCGGCCTTGCCACGCGCGTAGCCGGCAATATCAGCCCGGCCGCGCTGGACGTGCTGCGCGAAGTGCTCGATGCCGAGCCTGCGCCGCAGCCGGTGGATGTGGAAGCTGAAGTGGCGGAACCCGCCGCCAGCACTTTGCCGCAAGCGTGGATCCTGGAACTGTCCAGCTTCCAGCTGCACACAACATTCAGCCTGCAAGCCGATGCGGCCACGGTCTTGAATCTGTCGCAGGACCACCTGGACTGGCATGGCGACATGGCGGCGTATGCCGCCGACAAGGCGCGCATCTTCGGCGACCAGACCGTGCGCATATTGAACCGCGACGATGCGGCCGTGATGCACATGGCCGACCCGTTGGTCGAGACCATCACCTTCGGCACGGGCGAGCCGCTTGACGTGGACAGCTTTGGGCTGGTCAACGAACGGGGCATCTTCTGGCTGGCGCAAGCCGTGCCCAGCGAAGAAGTCATCGAGAAAAAACGCAGGAAGAACGATCCGGCGCCGGAACCGGTGCCGACGATGGCGAAAAAGCTGATGCCGGCCGACGCGCTGAAAATCCGCGGCCAGCACAATGCCGCGAATGCGCTGGCGGCGCTGGCCCTGTGCCGCGCAATCGGCCTGCCATTCGCGCCGCTGCTGCATGGCTTGCGCGAATACCAGGGCGAGCCGCACCGGGTGGAGCTGATCACTGCAGTGGGCGAGGTTGAATACTACGACGACAGCAAGGGCACGAATGTGGGCGCGACCGTGGCGGCTCTGTTTGGCTTGGGCAAGGCGTTTGGCGGCGCGGAACAGCGCCTGGTGCTGATCGCCGGCGGCGACGGCAAGGGGCAGGATTTCTCGCCGCTGGCCGAACCCGTGTCGCGCTATGTGCGCGCCGTGGTGCTGATCGGCCGCGATGCGCCTGCCTTGCGCGCGGCGCTCGAGCCGGCCGGCGTGGATATCATCGATTGCGCCACCTTGCCGGAAGCCGTCAAGCGCGCCAGCAGCCTGGCGCTGGCTGGCGATGCCGTGCTGCTGTCGCCCGCGTGCGCCAGCCTGGACATGTTCAAGAACTATGCGCACCGCGCGCAGGTGTTTGTCGACGCCGTGCGCGACATCGCCCTTGAAAACGGACAGGATATCTGATGGCTTTCCAACTGCCCTTCAGCTTTGGTTCCGGCTCGGCTGCCAAGCCGCTGGACAGCCGCGCGCGGCAGTCGAAGATGATGGACTATGACAAGCCGCTGGTATGGGTCGTCCTGCTGCTCATGTTGCTGGGCATGGTGATGGTGTATTCGGCATCGATCTCGCTGTCGGATGCGCGCAAGTTTGCCGCCTACACGAACAATTATTTTGTCGTGCGCCAGGCGCTGTTCATCGGTATTTCGATCATTGTCGGCGCGCTGGTGTTCCGCATCCCCGTCGCCACCTGGCAAAAGATGGCGCCGTGGCTGTTCATCGGCACCCTGGTGCTGCTGGTGATGGTGCTGATACCTGGCCTGGGCGTGTCGGTCAACGGCGGCCGCCGCTGGCTGAACTTGCCGGGACTGCGGCCGCAGCCGTCCGAGCTGATGAAGGTGGTGATGGTGCTGTATGCGGCCGATTACACGGTGCGCAAGCAGGAATACATGCACAAGCTGACCAAGGGCTTCATGCCGATGGCGCTGGCCGTCAGCTTCGTCGGCTTGCTGCTGCTGATGGAGCCCGATTTGGGCGCTTTTGGCGTGATCGTTTGCATCGCCATGGGCATTTTGTTTTTGGGCGGCGTCAACGCCATCTGGTTCGGCGGCATCGGCGCCATGCTGACGGCGATCTTCGTCACCATCATCGCCCTGTCGAAATTCCGCCGCGAGCGGTTTTTTGCGTATCTCGATCCGTGGCAGGAAGACAATGCGCTGAACAAGGCGTACCAACTGACGCACTCGCTGATCGCCTTTGGGCGCGGCGAACTGTTTGGCGTGGGACTGGGCGGCAGCGTGGAAAAACTGCATTACCTGCCCGAAGCCCACACGGACTTTTTGCTGGCCGTGATCGGCGAGGAGCTGGGCCTGGTGGGCGTGCTGGTCGTGATCGGCATGTTTTACTGGATTATCAAGCGGGCGTTCGACATCGGCCGCCAGGCGATCGCCATCGACCAGACCTTCGCGGGACTGACGGCGAAAGGCATCGCCATCTGGATCGGCGTGCAGACCTTCATCAACATGGGCGTGAACCTGGGCCTGCTGCCGACCAAGGGCCTGACCTTGCCCTTGATGAGTTATGGCGGCACGGGCGTACTGATTAACTGTATCGGCCTGGCGATTTTGCTGCGCATCGATTACGAAAACCGGATCCTCATGCGGGGAGGCCGGCTATGAACAACGCGACGAACTTGAAAACGACGAAAAGACTGATGATCATGGCGGCCGGCACCGGCGGCCATATTTTCCCCGGCCTGGCGATTGCGCAGACGATGCGCGCGCGCGGCTGGGAGGTGAGCTGGCTGGGCACGACCCACGGCATGGAACAGGAACTGGTGCCGAAGAGCGGCATTCCCATGGACGCCATCGCATTTTCCGGCATGCGCGGCAAGGGTCTGGCGCACACCATTCAAGGCGGCTTCAAGATGCTGGCCAGCTTCTTTGCCATCCGCCGTTTCATCGCCAGCCGCAAGCCGGACGTGGTGATGGGCATGGGCGGCTACGTCACCGTGCCGGGCGGCCTGATGGCGCGCCTGAAAGGCGTGCCGCTGGTTCTGGTCAATGCCGACGCGGCCCTGCTGTTGTCGAACAAGACGCTGGTGCCGCTGGCGCAGCAAGTGTGCTTCGGCTTTCCCGCCGATTTTGGCAGTGCCGCCGGCAAGGCCGTCGTCACGGGCAATCCCGTGCGCGCGGAAATCCTTGCCATGGCGCCGCCAGCCACGCGTTTCGCGGGCCGCAGCGGCCCGCTGCGCATCCTGGTGGTGGGCGGCAGCCTGGGCGCGAAGGCGCTGAACGACAATCTGCCTGCCGCGCTGGCGCTGATGCCGCAGGACGAACGCCCGCTGGTGACGCACCAGTCGGGCAAGAAGAATATCGACGCCTTGCATGCCGCATATGCGCAGGCGGGCGTGCAAGCCAATGTGGTCGACTTCATCGACGACATGGCCAAGGCGTATACCGAGGCCGATCTGGTGATTTGCCGTGCGGGCGCCATCACCCTGTCGGAATTGACGGCGGCCGGCGTGGCCAGTGTGCTCGTGCCGCTGGTGGCGTCGACCACCAGCCATCAGCGCGACAACGCGCAATGGATGGCAAAACAAGGCGCGGCGATTCATCTGCCGCAGACGGAAATGAGTGCGGCGTCGCTGAGCACCCTGCTGGCATCGCTGAGCCGCGATACCTGCCAGCATATGGCGCAAGCGGCACTGGCAGCAGGCAAGCGCGACGCCAATGAGGCGATCGCACACGTATTGGAAAAACTGGCATGAGGTTAGCTCTGTGAAGCATAAAGTAAACAATATCCACTTTGTCGGCATTGGCGGCAGCGGCATGAGCGGCATCGCCGAAGTGCTGGTCAACCTCGGCTACAAGGTGTCGGGCTCCGACCTGGGCAGCAATGCGGCGACGCAGCGCCTGGCGAGCCTGGGCGCGACCGTCATGCTGGGCCACGCGGCCGAGAACATCGGCGACGCCGATGCGGTGGTGACGTCGGGCGCCGTCCCGCAAGACAATCCGGAAGTGGCGGCCGCGCGCGCGCGCAAGATTCCGCTGGTGCCGCGCGCCGTGATGCTCGGTGAATTGATGCGCCTGAAGCGCGGTATCGCCATCGCCGGCACGCACGGCAAGACGACGACCACCAGCCTGGTCGCTTCCGTGCTGGCGCAGGGCGGTCTCGATCCGACTTTCGTCATCGGCGGCCGCCTGACCAGCGCCGGCGCGAACGCCAAGCTGGGCTCGGGCGACTACCTGGTAGCCGAAGCCGATGAATCGGATGCCTCGTTCCTGAACCTGACGCCGATGATCGAAGTGATCACGAATATCGACGCCGATCACATGGACACCTACGAGCACGATTTCGAAAAACTCAAGCAGGCCTTCGTGCAGTTCACGCACCGCTTGCCGTTCTATGGCCGCGCCATGCTGTGCATCGACGATCCGCACGTGCGCGCCATCATCCCGTCCGTCACCAAGCCCGTCACCACCTACGGTTTCGCGGAAGACGCGCAAGTGCGCGCCATCAACGCGCGCGCCGTGGGCCTGGAAATGCATTTCACCGTGCTGCAGGACGGCTATCCCGACCTCGACGTGGTGCTGAACCAGCCCGGCATGCACAATGTGCAGAATGCCTGCTCGGCGATCGCCATCGCGCGCGAAATCGGCATTGCCGACAGCGCCACACAGCAGGGCCTGGCCGAGTTTTCCGGCGTGGGCCGCCGCTTCACGCGCTATGGCGACGTGGCGCTGCCGAATGGCGGCAGCTTCGCGCTGGTCGACGATTTCGGCCACCATCCGGTGGAAACGGAAGTGACGCTGGCCGCCGCGCGCGCCGCCTATCCTGGCCGCCGCCTGGTGCTGGCGTTCCAGCCGCACCGCTACAGCCGCACGCGCGACCTGTTCGAGGATTTCGTCAAGGTATTGGGTGCGCCCGACGTGCTGCTCTTGTCCGAAGTGTATGCGGCGGGCGAGGCGCCTATCGTCGCCGCTGACGGCCGCGCACTGGCGCATGCGCTGCGCGCGCGCGGCAAGATCGAACCGATTTTCGTCGAGTCCATGACGGACATGGCCGACACCATCATGAGCGTGGCGCGCGACGGCGACGTCGTGCTGACCATGGGAGCCGGCTCGATCAGCGGCATCCCGCAACAACTGACAACGTATCAATCCAACACTGTAAAGGCCTGATGTGAACCAAGCTTCAGCTATCGACGTAAAACAATTGGGCAAGGTCGGCGTCCTGTTCGGCGGCCGTTCGGCCGAGCGCGAAGTGTCGCTGATGTCCGGCGCGGGCGTGCTGGCCGCTTTGAAAAGCCATGGCGTGGATGCGCATGGCTTCGACACGGGCGAACGCAGCCTGGCCGAACTGGCCGCTGAAAAGTTTGACCGCGTCTTCATCGCGCTGCACGGCCGCTTCGGCGAAGACGGCAGCCTGCAGGGCGCGCTGGAACAGCTGGGCATCCCGTACACGGGCAGCGGCGTGATGGCTTGCTCGGTGGGCATGGACAAGGTCTATACCAAGATGGTCTGGCTGATGCACCAGCTGCCGACGCCAAAGTACGCGGTGCTGGACGACAGTTCCGATCTGGCCAAGGTCGCTGCGGAACTGGGCTTGCCGCTGATCGTCAAGCCGCCGCATGAAGGCTCGAGCATCGGTATCACGACGGTCAACGAAGCGTCCGCCTTCCAGGCCGCCTACGACATCGCCGCCGGCCTCGATGATTCGGTGCTGGCCGAGGAATTCATCAAGGGCCGCGAGTTCACCGTCGCGATCCTGGGCAAGGGCGCCACGGCGCGCGCGTTGCCGCCGATCGAAATCGTCGCGCCGCAAGGCAATTACGATTACCAGAACAAGTACTTCACAGACGATACGCAGTATTTCTGCCCGCCGCAGCTGGACCCGGCCATCATCGCCGAGATGGAACGCATCGCCCTGGCGGCGTACCGCGCCCTCGGCTGCGAAGGCTGGGGACGGGTCGATGTGCTGATGCGCGCGGTCGACAGCAAGCTGTTTTTGCTGGAGGTGAATACCTCGCCCGGCATGACCGGGCACTCGCTCGTGCCGATGGCGGCGCGCGCGGAAGGCACCAGCTATGAAGACCTGTGCCTGGAAATCGTTGCCGGCGCAAGCCTGAAAATGCACAAGGGACGGCGCTGATATGTGGCATGACGCTAAAAGCCTCAATACGACTGCCAACGGCCTGCTGGCCGCGGTGCTGGTCGTGTGCGTGGCCGCCGGCGTCTGGTGGGTGTCGCAGCGTCCCATGTTCGACCTGCGCACGATCAAGGTGGAAAGCGCGGACGACAAGGGCCTGCGCCACGTGAATTATCTGACCCTGCGCAGCGGCACACTGGGCCGCATCAAGGGCAATTTTTTCACGACCAACCTGGAAAGCGTGCGCGGCGTGTTCGAATCGGTGCCCTGGGTACGCCGCGCCAGCGTGCGGCGCGAGTGGCCGAACCAGCTGATCGTGGCGCTGGAAGAACACGAAGCGCTGGGCACCTGGGGCGAGGACGGACGCCTGCTGTCGGTAAAGGGCGACGTGTTTACGGCCAATGTGGCCGAGGCCGAGGATGACCATGAACTGCCCGCGTTTTCGGGACCGGATGGCAGCGAAAAGGAAGTGCTGGCCACCTACGTGCAGCTGGCAAAGTGGTTTGCGCCGCTGAAGATGGTGCCGGAAACCCTGTCGCTGTCGAGCCGCTATGCGTGGACCGTAAAACTGGATAACGGCATGAGCGTGGCGCTGGGACGCGAGCAGAATCATACGACCCTGAAGGCGCGGGTCGACCGGCTGGTGGGCATTTACCCTCAGCTGGCGAGCCGGCTGGAAAATATCGACACGATCGATATGCGTTACCAGAATGGCCTGGCGCTCAGTTCCGCCGGCCTGGTGATACCGGCCGAAGGCAAGGATGGCAGGCCGGCAGCGGCAATCAAGAAGAAAAATGGCAGTCCGATTAAAAAACCGACTTAACCGAATAATCAATTAATCAATTAATAGCCCAAAAAACTAGGCGAAAGAAATGACAAAAGACGCGAAAAACCTGATCGTCGGCCTCGACATCGGCACCTCGAAAGTGGTGGCGGTGGTAGCCGAAGTGATGTCCGACGGGCGCCACGAAGTGATCGGGCTGGGCCAGCACGAATCGAAGGGCCTGAAAAAGGGCGTGGTGGTCAATATCGAGGCCACGGTGGAGTCCATCCAGCGCGCGCTGGAAGAGGCCGAGCTGATGGCCGACTGCAAGATCCGCAATGTGTATGCGGGCATTGCGGGCAGCCATATCCGCAGCTTCAATTCCAGCGGCATGGTGGCCATCAAGGACAAGGAAGTGACGGCGACCGACGTGGCGCGCGTCATCGAGACGGCAAAAGCGGTTAACATTCCGACCGATCAGCAATTGCTGCACACGGTGCCGCAAGAGTTCATCGTCGACAGCCAGGAAGATGTGCGCGAGCCTATCGGCATGAGCGGCATCCGCCTGGAGGTGAAGGTGCATATCGTCACCGGCGCCGTGTCGGCGGTGCAGAACATCGTCAAGTGCGTGCGCCGCTGCGGCCTGGAAGTGTCGGACCTGATCCTGCAGCCGATGGCGTCCGCCGATGCGGTGCTCACGCCCGACGAGAAGGAACTGGGCGTGGTGCTGATCGACATCGGCGGCGGCACGACCGATGTGGCGGTATTTTCCGATGGCGCGATCCGCCATACGGCAGTCATTCCCATCGCCGGCGACCAGATCACCAACGACATCGCCATGGCCTTGCGTACCCCGACCGCGGAAGCGGAAGAAATCAAGATCCGCTATGGCGTGGCCAAGCAGGTCCTGGCCGATCCCGGTGAATCGCTGGAAGTGCCTGGCCTGGGCGACCGCGGCCCACGCAACCTGTCGCGCCAGGCGCTGGCGGCAGTGATCGAGCCACGTGTCGAAGAGCTGTTCGCGATGGTGCACCAGGTGGTGCGCGAATCCGGTTACGAAGGCGTGCTGTCGTCGGGCATCGTGCTCACGGGCGGCACCTCCATCATGCCCGGCATGGTGGAAATGGCGGAAGACATTTTCCTGAAACCGGCGCGCCTGGGCACGCCCGAGTATCGGGGCCAGCTGGCCGACGTGGTGCGCAGCCCACGCTATGCCACGGTATTGGGCCTGCTGCTGGAAGCGAAGAAGCAATACCTGCGCGGTCACATCGTGACGCGTCAGGACGGCTCGGTGAAGGCAGTCTGGCAGCGCATGAAGGAATGGTTTTTAGGGAATTTTTAAGGGCGTACTTCAGGCCCGGCAGCACAGGTTTTTTGGCAGCATCGCAGGTACACACACATAACTTTATTTTATATTTAACCGCAGTTTTCAATCTCCAGTTCTCCTACCAATATGAGGCCTGGCGCTTGGAAACCGCATCTGATAGGAGCACATCATGGAGTTCGATATGGTCGATAACACAGCTTTAGGTACCGTCATCAAGGTCGTCGGCGTCGGCGGTGCGGGTGGCAATGCAGTCCAACACATGATCAACAAAGGCATGTCGGGTGTGGAGTTCATTGCCGCCAACACCGACGCACAGGCCCTGTCGACATCGAAGGCCCACAACATCATCCAGATCGGCGATACCGGTCTGGGCGCCGGCATGAAGCCTGCTGTCGGCCGCCAGCTGGCGGAAGAATCGCGCACGCGCATCGCCGATTCGCTGCGCGGCGCGCACATGGTCTTCATCGCTGCCGGCATGGGCGGCGGCACGGGCACGGGCGCCGCTCCTATCGTGGCCGAAGTGGCCAAGGAACTGGGCGCGCTGACGGTGGCCGTGGTTTCCAAGCCATTCTCGTATGAAGGCCAGAAGTGCATGGACATCGCCGACGAAGGCCTGGAGCAGCTGTCCCTGCACGTCGATTCGCTGATCATCATCCTCAACGAAAAACTGGAAGAGATCTACGAAGACGAAAGCATGCTGGAATGGATGCAGCATGCCGATGATGTGCTCAACAACGCGGTGGCCGGCATTGCCGAGATCATCAACGTGCCAGGCCATATCAACGTTGACTTCAACGACGTGAAAACCATCATGGGCGAGCAGGGCAAGGCCATGATGGGTACGGCGACGGCTTCCGGCGTCGACCGCGCACGCATCGCCGCGGAACAGGCTGTCGCTTCGCCGCTGCTGGACGGTATCGACCTGTCCGGCGCGCGCGGCGTGCTGGTCAACGTCACGGCCAGCCGTGGCTTGAAAGGTAAAGAGATCAAGGAAGTCATGGCCGCCGTGCGCGCGTTTGCCGCGCCGGACGCGTCGATCGCGCAAGGTATCGCCTACGACGACGCCATGGGCGACGACATCCGCGTTACCGTGGTGGCCACCGGCCTGGGCCGTGCGAAGAAAAACATCCAGCTGGTACCGCAGCAAGTGCTGCGCACCGGTACCCACAACAGCCCGTTGACTCCATCGGCTGCCATGGGTAGCGCGCAAGCGGCGACGACGACAGTTGGCGTGGCTACGCCGGCTGCCGGTTTCGACGGCATGAAGGCGCCGGCAGTATGGCGCCGCGAATCGGCTTCCGAGCAAGTGCGCGCGATGGAAAAGAATGGCATGGAGACGTATGACATTCCCGCCTTCCTGCGCAAACAGGCCGACTAAGGTGATGTGATGCATGCAACGATGACGGCGGCCTGAGGGCCGCCGTTTTTTTGCCGGGTTTTTGACTTTTACCTTTGCCTTTCCTGCCACTTTCTGCACAAATACGGCAAGTCAGGCATACTATCGCGCAGTGTCGGCAGCATGCCGGCAGAACCAGATCACGGGCGCTGTCCGCTCCATGGAACGGGCGGCGCCTTCAACCGACAGTACACAAGGAGTCAATATGACCATCAAGATCGGCGACACCCTGCCAGAAGGCACCCTGGCCGAATTCATCGAAAGCGAAACCGAAGGCTGCGCACTGGGCCCGAACACATTCAACGTGCAAGACTTGGTCAAGGGCAAGAAGATCGCCATCTTCGGCCTGCCAGGCGCCTACACCCCGACCTGTTCCGCACAGCATGTGCCGGGCTACGTCAAGCACGCTGCCGACCTGAAAGCCAAAGGCGTCGATGAAATCTGGTGCATCTCCGTCAACGACGCGTTCGTGATGGGCGCCTGGGGCCGCGACCAGAAAGCTACCGGCATCGTGCGCATGATGGCTGACGGCAACGCCGCCTACAGCAAGGCCCTGGGCCTGGACGCCGATTTTTTCAAGCACGGCATGGGCACGCGCTCGCAGCGCTACTCGCTGCTGGTCGACAATGGCGTCGTGACGCAATTGAACATCGAGCAAGGCGGCAAGTTTGAAGTGTCGAATGCGGAAACCTTGCTGGGCCAACTGGCTTAAGCGTTTCTTGTTCGCATAAAAAAACGGCGCCATCGGCGCCGTTTTTTTATTGTACCGACGGCTTGGTCGCCTCGAACATGGCCGCATCGATGCTGAACGAATAGTCGTCCTGCAGCGCAAAATATCTGCGCGCTTCCTCGGGCGCGCCATCGAACAGGTTGCGGATGGCCGCCACTCTTTCGCCTGGCGTGCGCATGCGCGCCACCCACTCGTCGAACTGCATCGTCAGTTTCCACACGCTGCGCAAGCTGTGCGTAAAGCCCGCATTGTTGAACTTGGCGCCCCATTCGCAGCTGCGGTAGTCGCGTACGTGCGACGCGTCGCGCAGCATTTCCACCGCCTGCAAGGTGCTGTCGTACAGGGCCGTCTTGGGCGCGACGATATCAACGACTAATAAGGTGCCGTTCGGGCGCAGCACGCGCCACGCTTCGGCCAGGGCTCCCGCCACATCGTTCCAGTGGTGCGCGGAAAAGCGCGTGACGACCATGTCGAAGCTGGCGTCGGCAAACGGAAGCCTGGCCACGTCGCCCTGTTGCGTGCTGATATTGTGCAAGCCGCGCTGCGCCCTGGCGCAATCGACCACGTCGAGCATGGGTTGCGCCAGGTCGTAGGCGACCACCGATTGCGCCACGGGGGCGACGGCGAAGCTGGCGTGGCCGGCACCGCAGCCCAGGTCCAGGACGACGGGCTTGCCATGGCGGCGTGCGCATTCCTGCATCAGCACCAGGTCGGCGCCTTGCGCGTGTATCGCGCTGCTCAGGTAGGCATTCGCCGTCTTGCCAAACTGTTCGGTAACGACATCGTGCTGCTGCATGGTTTTCTCCTGTTGATGGCTGAGTTCCTGCAGAATAGGGATAAAATTATCCTGTAACAAGACCATAACTTATACTGGTATATCTACTACCATGCATCCTCGTCATGTCGAACAAACTTGCTGAATTCATCCGCGCCCGGCGCGAAGCCGTCACCCCCGCCATGGCCGGCTTGCCCGGCGGCGGACGGCGGCGCACGCCCGGTTTGCGGCGCGAAGAGCTGGCACAGCTGTGCGATGTCAGCCCCACCTGGCTGACGTGGCTGGAGCAGGGGCGGCCCGTGTCGGCATCGGCCAAGATGCTGGCCCGCCTGGCGCAGGTGCTGCAGCTGAGCGCGGCCGAGCGCGCCTACCTGTTCGAGGTGGCCGACAAGCATGACCCCAGCCATGGCACGGGCGAGGGCGGGGGACCCGCCGCCGCCGAGTTGGCAGCCATCGTCACCGCCATCGACGCGCCCGCGTACATCCTCGACCGCGCATGGAATGCCGTGGCGTGGAACGGGGCGGCGTCCACGCTGTTTACGGGCTGGCTGCACGGCGACGGGGACGCGCCGAACCAGTTGCGCTTCATGTTCCTGGAACCTGGTGCGCGCGACCTGGTCATCGGCTGGCCCGAGCGGGCGCAGCGCCTAGTGGCGGAGTTCCGCGCCGATATCGGCCGTCAGGCGGATCAGGCGCCGCTGGCCGGCCTGATCGCCGCACTGGCCGATGCCAGCCTTGAATTTCGCCAGTGGTGGGGCGCGCAGCAGGTGCTGGGCCGCGATGGCGGCTTGCGCCAGTTCCGGCATGCGCAACAGGGCCTGCTTGCGTTCAATCAAGTGACCCTGCACCTGGCGCGCCAGCACGACTTGAAACTGGTGATGCTGTTGCCTGTGTCATAAGGTAAAACGGCCGCGCTTGTTATAATCGGGCTGACCGCCTGGCACTGCCTTTTCATACCATGCTGTCCTGGCTCCGGCCGTCGCCATGATGACGGTCCCGCTCTTTCGCCAGGAGTCTGTCCTGTTACCCCGCAATCAAAACCTGCGCAGCATCTATGTGATGCTGGTCGCCGTCGCCATGTTTTCTCTGATGGACACAGCCATGAAGCTGCTGTCCGCCCATTATCCACCGATGCAGGTGACGGCCTTGCGCGCCCTGTCGTCCTTGCCGCTCGTCTGCCTGTACCTGCTGTACCGCGGCGCCTTCAAGAACGTGCTGAAGGTGCGCTGGCCGCTGCACCTGTTGCGCGGCGTCCTGGGCGTGCTGATGATCACCCTGTTCGCCTACGGCCTGAAGCGGATGTCGCTGGCCGAGACGTATGCGCTGTTTTTCGTCGCCCCCTTGCTGATCACGGTCCTGTCGGTTTTTATCCTGAAGGAAAAAGTGGACTTTGCGCGCTGGTGCGCCATCGCCGTGGGCTTGCTGGGCGTGCTGGTGGCGCTGCGGCCCGGCGGTTCGGGATTCTTTTCGGTGGCCGGGCTGGCCGTGCTGGGCTCGGCCGCCTGTTACGCCATTTCCGCCGTCACGGGCCGCATCCTCAGCCGCACGGACGCCAGCGAAAGCATGGTCTTCTGGCTGATGGTGATGATGGCCCTGGGCGGCGTGGCCCTGTCGGCGCACGAGTGGGTGGGCATCCGCCGCGAAGACTGGTGGCTGCTGGCGGGCTTGTCGCTGAGTGGCTTCCTGGGACAGCTGGCGATCACGGAGGCGTTTCGCCATGGCAAGGCGTCCAGCGTGGCGCCGTTCGAATACTCGGCCCTGGCCTGGGGCATGGCGCTGGACTGGATGCTGTGGCGCGCCTTGCCCGACGAATACACCCTGATCGGCGCGGCCATCATCATCGGCAGCGGCATTTACCTGGTGCGGCGCGAAGCCGTGCATGCGGAAAGCGAGCATCCGTAATGCATGGCCGTAATGCATGGTTGTGGTATTTCTGGCGTGGGCCATGCCGCGCCGCAACGAAAATCCGGCAAATAGATATAATCGACAGATGTTAAAACAACGCACTATCAAACAACAGGTCCGCACCATCGGTGTCGGTTTGCACTCTGGCACCAAGGTGGAGCTGACTCTGCGTCCTGCCGCGATCGACACGGGCATTGTGTTTCGCCGCATCGACCTCGATCCCATCGTCGAGTTCCCCGCCAGCGCCATGGCCGTGGGCGATACGCGCATGGCTTCCGTGCTGATCAAGGATGGCGCCAGGGTTTCTACAGTGGAACACCTGATGTCGGCGGCGGCCGGCCTGGGCGTCGACAATATGTATATCGACGTGAATGCGGAAGAAATTCCCATCATGGACGGTTCCGCCTCGTCCTTCGTCTACCTGCTGCAGCAGGCTGGTGTGGAAGAGCAACAAGCGCCAAAGAAATTCATCAAGGTCATCAAGCCTGTGGAAGTGCGTCACGGCAAGGGCGACGCGGAGAAATGGGCTCGCCTGTCGCCGTACGACGGCTTCAAGCTCGACTTCTTCATCGAATTCAATCATCCGGCCGTCGATGGCACGATGCAGCGCGCCTCGGTCGACTTCGGCGACGTGTCGTATGTGCACGACGTGGCGCGCGCACGCACCTTCGGTTTCATGCAGGACGTGGAAAGCTTGCGCGGCATGGGCCTGGCGCGTGGCGGTTCGCTGGAAAACGCCATCGTGATGGATGAGTACCGCATCCTCAACGCCGATGGCTTGCGCTATGAAGACGAATTTGTGCGCCACAAGATCCTCGACGCCATCGGCGACCTATACCTGGTGGGCCACCCCTTGCTCGCGTATTACACGGCGCACAAGTCGGGCCACGCGCTGAACAACCAGCTGCTGCTGGCGCTGCTGGAGCAGCCGGAATCGTATGAAATAGTTTCCTTCGATACCAATGAGGCGGCGCCGCAATCCTACCTGCGCCAGATGGAGCGCGAGTGGTCGCTTACCTGATCTGAGCGACACCTCATTAAACCTACTGCGCGTCGGTATAGGCGGCCTGCGATGCTCACCGGCTCGGCGCCCCCGTACCTTCGTACGGTTGCGCTTCTTAGCCACCTCTCCCTTCCGCTCGCTACGGTTTTCTGAGGTGTCAAGACGCCGCATGGTGTTCTTAATCTTTTGGTTCGCGGTGGTGGCGCAGCATATTGCGCAGCGCCGCGATCAATTGCTCGTTCTGTTTCGACGCGGGCAGGGCCGTGCTCAGCTCTTCCAGGGCCGACATGGCTTTTTCCGGCAAGACCAGCGCCCGCGTATGCACGATGGGCGCGATGCTCTTGATGACTTGCACTTTCAGCTTGATGCCTGAAATCTGCCAGCCTTTTCTTTCCAGCTCCCCTTGCAATTTTGGCAATTGCTGCTTGAGCTTGGCTGCCAGCGCCGCGTTCGGCGTGGCCAGCACCAGTTGGCCGCTCTCGAATTGCAGGATGTCGCAATGCTCGAACATGGCCGGCAAGGCCTTGGCGCAATCTTTTTGCAGGGCGGCCAGGCGCGTGACGGTGGGCATCAGGGAGGCCATCGTCGCGTTGCCGCGCAGAAAATCGGTTGCGCCCGTGACGGCCGGGCCGGAGCGGGCAAAGCCGTAGCCGCGGCGCGGTGCCGGAGAATAAGTGGGAGTTCGCATGGCCGAAACATAGCACACTCGCCCCCGCGTGACGAGTGCGGCGGCGGGTGTGGTGCAGGCGGGCGGACCGTATTGCCTTACAGTATGGAAAATGTCCGCAATTTCTGCCATTTGTTTGTCATTAAGCTATTGTTATATGGCGCATTACCCCAACCATGTCGGGAACGCATGATAAAATCATCGTCTTTTGCCATAGTCGAACTCCGTGCGGTGACGCGATTACTTCCTCGTTGTTCCCTACCGAGCTTTTTTTAACGGCGTTTTTTCAAGAATTCAAGCATGTCATTACTGACCCAGATTTTCGGTAGCCGCAACCAGCGGCTGCTCAAGCAATACCAAAAAACGGTACGCGAGATCAATGCGCTCGAGCCGGCCATCGAAAAGCTGTCGGATGCCGAGCTGCAAGCGAAGACGCCTGCCTTCAAGGAACGCATCGCCGCCGGCGAATCGCTCGATGCCTTGTTGCCGGAAGCCTTTGCCGTCTGCCGCGAGGCCAGCAAGCGCGTCCTGCGCATGCGCCATTTCGATGTGCAGATGATCGGCGGCATGGTCTTGCATTTTGGCAAGATCGCGGAAATGGGCACGGGCGAGGGCAAGACCCTGATGGCAACTTTGCCAGCCTACCTGAATGCCTTGTCGGGCAAGGGCGTGCATATCGTCACCGTCAATGATTACCTGGCACAGCGCGATGCCGAGACCATGGGCCGCCTGTATGCGTGGCTGGGCCTGTCGACGGGCGTGAACATGTCGCAGATGGAGCACAGCGCCAAGCAGCAGGCGTACAACTCCGACATCACGTATGGCACGAATAACGAATTCGGTTTCGACTTCTTGCGCGACAACATGGTCTACGAAGCGCGCGAGCGCGTGCAGCGCAGCCTGAACTTCGGCATCGTCGATGAAGTCGACTCGATCCTGATCGATGAAGCGCGTACGCCGTTGATCATTTCGGGCCAGGCCGAGAACCATACGGACCTGTATCACAAGATCAATGAAGTGCCTGCGCGCCTGACTTTGCAGATCGGCGAAGAAACGCCGGACGGCAAGGGCAAGGTTGAAGTGCCGGGCGACTACACCAAGGATGAAAAAGCGCACCAGGTGCTGCTGACGGAAGCGGGCCACGAAAAGGCCGAAGGCATCCTGATGGAGATGGGCCTGCTGCCGGAAGGCGCCTCGCTGTACGATTCGGCCAACATCACCCTCGTGCACCACCTGTATGCGGCCCTGCGCGCGCATGCGCTGTACTTCAAGGATCAGCACTATGTGGTGCAGAACAATGAAGTGGTAATCGTCGATGAATTCACGGGCCGTCTGATGACGGGCCGCCGCTGGTCCGATGGCTTGCACCAGGCCGTCGAAGCGAAAGAAGGCGTCAAGATCCAGAACGAGAACCAGACCCTGGCCTCGATCACTTTCCAGAACTACTTCCGCATGTACGCCAAGCTGGCAGGCATGACGGGTACGGCCGATACCGAAGCGTACGAATTCCAGGAAATCTACGGCCTGGAAACGGTCGTGATCCCGCAAAATCGTCCGCTGCAGCGCAAGGACCGCCAGGATCAGGTCTATAAATCGTCGGCGGAAAAATACAACGCGATGTTGAACGACATCCGCGACTGCTACGAGCGCGGCCAGCCGGTGCTGGTGGGTACGACCTCGATCGAGAACTCGGAACTGCTGTCTGGCATCCTGACCAAGGCCGGTTTGCCGCATAACGTGCTGAACGCGAAACAGCATGCGCGCGAAGCGGAAATCATCGCCCAGGCAGGCCGTCCGAAAGCCATCACCATCGCCACCAACATGGCCGGTCGCGGTACGGACATCGTGTTGGGCGGTAACGTCGAGAACCAGATCAAGTTCATCGAAGCCAATGCTGAACTGAGCGACGCCGACAAGGCAGCCCAGTCGCAGACCTTGCGCGATGAATGGCAATCGCTGCACGACCACGTGGTCAATGCGGGCGGCTTGCACATCATCGGCACCGAACGCCACGAATCGCGCCGCGTCGACAATCAGCTGCGTGGCCGTGCCGGCCGCCAGGGTGATCCGGGGTCGTCGCGCTTCTACCTGTCGCTCGACGACGCGCTGCTGCGCATCTTTGCCGGCGACCGCGTGCGCGCCGTGATGGACCGCCTGAAAATGCCGGAAGGCGAACCGATCGAGGCAGGCATCGTCTCGCGTTCGATCGAGTCGGCCCAGCGCAAGGTCGAAGCGCGCAACTTTGACATCCGCAAGCAATTGCTGGAATACGATGACGTCGCCAACGACCAGCGTAAAGTCATCTACCAGCAGCGTAACGAGTTGCTGGAAACGACCGATATTTCCGACATGATCGCTTCCTTGCGTCATGGCGTGTTCACCGACCTGGTGCACGAGTACGTGCCGCATGAATCGGTGGAAGAGCAGTGGGATATCAAGGGCCTGGAAAATACCCTGTCCAGCGAATGGCAGCTCGACTTGCCGCTGCATGAAATGCTGGAAGCCGATTCGACCCTGACGGACGAAGAGATACTGGAAAAAGTGCTGGCCGCGGCCGATGCCGTGTACCAGTCGAAGATCGATATCGTCGGCAAGGAATCGTTTGGCGGCTTCGAACGCAATGTCATGCTGCAAAGCGTGGACAGCCACTGGCGTGAACACCTGGCGGCGCTCGATCACCTGCGCCAGGGCATTCACCTGCGCGGTTATGCGCAGAAGAATCCGAAGCAGGAATACAAGCGCGAAGCGTTTGAACTGTTTGGCCAGATGCTCGACATGATCAAGAACGACGTCACGAAACACGTGATGACGGTGCGTATCCAGTCGCGCGAAGAAGTCGATGCGGCCGAACAGGCGATGCAGCAGTCGCACGTGGAAAACGTGCACTACCAGCACGCCGAATTCGACCCGAACGCGGCGCCGGAAGAATTGCTGGCTCCTGCTGCCGGCGGCAACATGGATAACGTCGACGACATGAGCGTGAGCATGGGCGTCAAAGTGGGCCGCAACGACCCATGCCCTTGCGGCAGCGGCAAGAAGTACAAGGCTTGCCACGGCAAGCTGGCGTAAAGCCCGCTGCATGGACTGAACAAAAACGGAGACCGCGGTCTCCGTTTTTTTTATGCCCGGCATGTCTTGCCCGCTCCCTGCTCAGGGAAAGGCCCAGTATTGCGGCGCCTGCGAGGGAATGCCCTTCAAGCCGCCGCGGTTTTTTGCCCGTTGCCCCGTCTTGATCATGGTGGCGATATCGGTCAGCAAGACGCGGTTGCTGGCGAAGTAATCGTGCCCCATGAAGTTCATGATGACGGCCGAGGCATCGACGAGTTCCATGCCGGGGATGCCGACGACGGGGCCGCGGATATCGCCTATCCTGTCCCAGTCGGCAAAGCTGTAGGAAGCGCGGATCGCCTTGTCGTTCGCGGACGCGTACAGGGTGGCGGGGAGCTTGAGGCTGGCAAAGCGGGGGGCGATCTGGTCGCGGAAGACATCGGCATTGATGTCCGGCGCCGCCAGCACCACCTGCTTGAACAGGGGCAGCAGGTCGGGACGCTTTTCCAGCAGGTTGGCCAGGGCCACGGTCATCGGGCGGTTGCCCATGCTGTGGGCGATGAGGTAGATATCCGTGGCGGAGGAGTGCTCGGCGAAATCGGCCAGGAACGCCTGCAGGTGCGCCTGCGTCCATTCGGCGGAATTCTGGTCGTATTCGTAGCCGGCCAAGGTGCCTTTCGATGGCCAGCTGTAAAACACGGGCAGGGCGCCAATATCGAGGTCGACCGCCATCTGCGCCGTGCGCCGGGCCGCATCGTCAAAGGAATTGCTGTAGCCATGGATATAGATGAAGGCGGCATGCCGTTCCGGGGCGGCTTGAATGCGTGCCTTGACGGTGGCGAGGAAATCCGCGCGCGACAGGCGCGTGGTTCCCTTGATCAGCACATATTTTTGCGCATCGTCGCCGGACAGGATGGCGTACCAGGGCGGCAACGGCAGTTCGCCCGGCGCTCTTTTTTCAGGAATGCTGACGAGGACGCTGCCGTAGCTCAGGTGGGGCGCGGCGCGGTTGGGCTGCCAGCCATAGCTGCGGCTGCTGGCCTGGTATTGCCTGTCGGTGGCGTAGTACACGGTGACGTGCACGGCGCCGGCCGGCGGTGGATCGTTGCCAGGCTTGGGCATGCCGCTGCTGCCGGTCAGGTTACCCAGGTTGTCGATCAAGCCGCCGATGCCTGACCATGAGCTGCTCCATGGGAAGGTTGGCGGTGGCCGTCCCACCCCGGTCGTGGGTGGGAATTCTGCGGCTGGCGGCGTTTCAGCGGCCGGCGCTTCGGATGCCAGATCGGTGGCGTGGCCGACGGCATGATCGGCCGGTTCGCCTGGCAGCGTACAGGCCGTCAACGAGGCCAGCAGGCAAAGCAGGCAGCATAAGCACCATAGACGCAACCGGCATGACAAGCCTGAATCGCTGCGATGCATGCGGTAGGATTTTCCATGCGCCATGACATCCCCTCCCCGGGCGCTTGTGCGAGACGCGTGATCGTCTGTTCCTATACCTTAGCGCCGCCAGGCGGCAGCGTTCTGATAAATCGCAAGCCTGGTCATGTTGCCGACCCGCTGCGGGACCGCCCTGGCCGGCGCGACTATTCCCTTGTCGCATGTTCACCTGCGCCGCGAAGGCGCTACAATAGCGCTTCCCTTTTCCCTCGCAGAAGAAATCACCATGGCCGTCAATTCCCCCAAGCCCGTCGCCGCCGACTTGAAAGCCGTCGCCGGCATTGAAATCGGTGTTGCCGAAGCCGGCATCAAGAAACCCAACCGCAAGGATTTGCTGGTATTGAAACTGGCGCCGACGGCCACCGTGGCCGGCGTATTCACCTTGAACCGCTTCTGCGCCGCACCCGTGCAAATCTCGAAGGCCAACCTGGCCGCCGTGACGGCCGGCGCCGCGCCGATCCGCGCGCTGCTGGTCAATACGGGCAACGCGAATGCGGGCACGGGCGAATCGGGCCTGGCCGACGCACAGGCCAGCTGCGCCGCGCTGGCCGAGCTGCTGGGCTGCACGCCGCAGCAAATCCTGCCGTTTTCCACCGGCGTGATCCTCGAACCCTTGCCCGTGCAGCGCCTGGTCGCCGGCTTGCCGCAAGCCGTGGCCGCACTGACGCCGGACAACTGGTTCTCGGCCGCCGAAGCCATCATGACCACCGACACGCAGCCGAAAGCCGGCTCGCGCACCGTTACCGTCGGCGGTCACGCGGTCACCCTGACGGGCATCAGCAAGGGCGCCGGCATGATCAAGCCGAACATGGCCACCATGCTGGGTTTCCTCGCTTTCGACGCCACCGTGGCGCAACCGGTGCTGGACCAGCTGGTGAAACAGGCGGCCGATAAATCGTTCAACTGCATCACCATCGACGGCGACACGTCCACCAATGACTCGTTCATGCTGGTGGCCACGGGCGCGGGCAGCCTGGTCATCGATTCCATCGATTCGCCGCACTATGCGGCACTGGCCGCTGCCGTGACCGAACTGTCTACTTTTCTCGCGCAAGCCATCGTGCGCGACGGCGAAGGTGCCACCAAGTTCATGACGGTGACCGTGGAAGACGGCCGCAACGTGGAAGAGTGCCGCAAGATCGCCTATTCCATCGCCCATTCGCCGCTGGTGAAAACGGCCTTCTTTGCCTCCGACCCGAACCTGGGCCGCATCCTGGCCGCCATCGGCTACGCGGGCGTGGACGACCTGGACGTGGGTCAATTGAACCTGTACCTGGACGACGTGTGGGTGGCCAAGAACGGCGGCCGCAACCCTGACTACCAGGAACAGGACGGCCAGCGCGTGATGCAGCAAAGCGAAATCACCATCCGCGTGAAACTGGCGCGCGGCGATGCCACGGCCACCCTGTGGACGTGCGATTTGTCGCATGACTACGTGTCGATCAACGCCGACTACCGCTCATGACCGGCCTCGATCAATTCCTGATCCGCGCCGAACGGGTACTGGCGCGCCTCGAGTCGATCTTGCCGCCGGCCTTGCCGGCGACCGACTGGAACAGCTTTGCCTTCCGCTGGCGCCGGCGCCAGGGCGCGGCCAGCCATCTGCAGGCGGTGGCGCACGTGTCGTCCATCGCCTTGGATGACTTGCACAATATCGGCACGCAAAAGGCGCAGATCGAGCAAAACACGCGCCAGTTCGTGGCCAGCCGTCCGGCCAACAACGTGCTGCTGACGGGTGCGCGCGGCACGGGCAAGTCGTCGCTGATCAAGGCATGCCTGAACCAGTTTGCCGATCAAGGCCTGCGCCTGATCGAAGTGGACAAGGCGGATCTTGCCGACTTGCCCGACATCGTCGACCTGGTGGCGGCGCGCCCCGAGCGCTTCATCATCTTTTGCGACGACCTGTCGTTCGAAGAGGGCGAAAGCGGCTACAAGGCGCTGAAAGTGGCGCTCGACGGCAGCATCGCCGCGCAATCGGACAATGTGCTGATCTACGCCACTTCGAACCGCCGTCACCTGATGCCCGAACGCATGTCGGACAACAGCAGCTACAAGACGGACGACGATGGCGACCTGCACCCGGGCGAGACGGTGGAAGAAAAAATCTCGCTGTCCGAGCGCTTCGGCCTGTGGCTGTCGTTCTACCCGTTCAAGCAGGATGATTATCTCGATATCGCGGCGCACTGGCTCGCTTCGTTCGGCTGCACGCCGGAGCAGATCGCGCAGGCGCGCGGCGACGCCCTGCGCTGGGCCTTGCAGCGCGGTTCCCGTTCGGGCCGTGTCGCCTGGCAATTTGCGCGCGATTATGCTGGGAAACTACCTGCGGGAAAGTTGCCGCAATGAGCGAGGTGAAAGTCACACCGGTGGACGTCGCCGTCGGCATCCTGATGAAGCCGAATGGCGACGTGTTGCTGGGCCAGCGCCCGGCCGGCAAGCCGTATGATGGCTACTGGGAGTTTCCTGGCGGCAAAGTCGAACCGGGCGAAGCCATTTTGGATGCCTTGAAACGCGAGTTCGTCGAGGAACTGGGGCTGTATATCGACAGCGCCGAAGCCTGGTGCGGCGTCGAATATGTGTATCCGCACGCCCATGTGCGCCTGCATTTCTATATCAGCCGCGAGTGGCGCGGCGAGCCGCAAAGCCTGGAAGGGCAGGCGTTCGCCTGGCAGGGCACGGTCGGCGTGGAACCCTTGTTGCCGGCCACCATTCCCTTGCTGGAATGGCTCGACGAGGTACGCCGGGAATCGCTGGCGCCTGCCTGATTGACACTTGTGCCAGCGGGCAGCACCATGCTGCGTGCTGGCGCAAGCTTTCCTGTTACTTTCCTTGTATCGCGCGCGCTTTGCGCTACAGTGCTTTCATCTAGCATTGGGGAGTTGCGCATGCCGCTGACACTGACCTTTACCGATACCGATGAATTGCTGATTGCCGCCCTGCACAAGCGTGCCCGCGCGCATGGCCGCAGCATCGAAGACGAACACCGCGACATTCTGCGCAGCGCCTTGCGGCCGCTGCCGAAGCGTCCGCTCGATGATATTCTGCGCGGCATGCCCGACGTGGGGCTGGACGCGGATTTCGAGCGTCGCATCTGACGTGCGATGTCCGCCTACCTGGTCGACACGGATGTGATTGTTGCAGCGCGCAAGGGCAGCGCTGCGCCGGAGGGCGTGCGTGCTTTTTTCGAACGGGTGGTGCCGGAAATGCGCTATGTGCCGGTGCAGGTGATCGCGCAGTTGCGCGCAGGCATACAGCGCAGCTGGCGGCGCGAAGCGGCGCTGGAAGCACTGGCGCTGGAAGGCTGGCTGGAAGCCGTGCTGGCAGACTATGCGCCGCGGCTGCTGGAATTCGACCTCGATTGCGCGCTCGTGTGCGCACGCCTGCATGCTCGCGGCCATGCGCATGGCGTCGATGGGCAGATCGCGGCGATGGGCATCGCCTATGGCTTGACGGTGGTCAGCGGCAGGCTCGACAGTTTCGCGGCGCAGGGGCTGCGCCTGGAAAATCCGTTTACCTGATGCTTTTTTAACGTCTAATAAAACCGTAGCGAGCGGAAGTGGGTGGTGGTTGAGAAGCGCAACTGTACCGAGTACGGGGCCGCCGAGGCAGTGAGCATCGCAGACCGCGACCCGCGACGCGCAGTAGGTTTGATAGACGTTATTATTGCGGCTTGTTGTCTTCGTCCGCCAGCGGATCTTCGAACGGGTCGGCGGCGGGGATCGTGTATTTCTCTTCGGCCCAGGCACCCAGGTCGATCTGCTTGCAGCGTTCCGAGCAGAAGGGGCGGAATTTGTTGGCTTCAGTCCATTCGACTTTGGCGGCACAGGTAGGGCAATTAACGACGGTCATGATGGGGCAAATAAGTAACAATTAAAAATTACAGAGCGTGAGCTCGAACGGGACATCTTCTTCCAGCGGCTTGGGCTTCAAGTCGCCGCCCTGGGTGGTGAAGCGTACCCACAGCATATATTTATTGGCGGAAATTTCCGGGATGGCGCCGCTGCTTTCATCCAGGCTCAGGCGCAGCATCTGGTACACCTTGCCTTGCAGCATTTGCTGGTAGCTGCCGCCATTGGCGATCAGTTTAACGGGTCCGCCGGAATCGCGCAGCAGGCGTAAAACCAGGGCCAGTGCGTCGAACAGCGGGGCGAGCGGGGCGAACCAGGCATGGATATCGGTCAGGCGCTGTTCCGAGCTGCGTTTCTGCCAGGCAAAGTAGGACGGCAAGTCGAATTCGCAGGCGCCGCCCGGGATGATGGTGCGGCCGCGGATGCTCATCAGCCATTCATTGTCGCGGATATTCTGGCCCGTCTTGCCTTGCGCCGCCACCAGGGCGCCGCTGACGCTGTCGAGTTCGCCGAGGATGGCATCGAGCGTTTCCGGTTCCACATTCGGATTGCTGCGGTAGCCGAGCAGGCTTTGGCGCTGGCGCTCGAGTTCCTGCAGCAGGTCGGACTTCAGGTCGGCGCGGCCGGCCACTTCGAGCATATCGAAAATAGTTGCCAAGGCAACATGGTGCTGCATTGCATGCTCTTGCTGGATGAAGAACTTGAATTTGTCGTACAGGTCTTCCAGCCGCAACAAGGTACGTATGCGTTCGTTGAAAGGGTATTCGTAGACAATCAAAATAATTCCCTTAAGTAAGGACCTGCAAACAATCCCGTGATTTTGAACCAAGCGTCGACAAATTACAAACGTTGCGGCCCGATTCCGGCCATTCTTTTTGAAAATGCCAGATATAAATCGTGCAACTGGGCAATCTGCGGCGCCAGGGCGGCCAAATCGCCATTATTGTCGATCACATCGTCCGCCGCCGCCAGGCGCATGGCGCGCGTGGCCTGCGTGGCCATGATGGCTTTGACTTGTTCTTCCGACAAGCCATTGCGCGCCATCACGCGCGATACTTGCAGGCTTTCCAGGCAATCGATGACGAGAACCCGGTTGACCCGTTCCACCCAGCCGCCGGACTCGACGAGCAGGGGCACGGCAAAGATCACGTAGCTGCCCGTCGCTTCGGCGGCCGCCGCCAGGGTCGCCTGGCGGATGCGCGGGTGCAGGATGGCTTCCAGTTTTGCCTTGGCGGCGGCGTCGGCAAACACGAGGTTGCGCATTTTTGTGCGGTCGAGTGCGCCGCGCGCATCGGCGTAGTCGGGGCCGAATTCCGCCACCAGGGCCGGCATGGCCGTGCCATTTGGCGCCGTCAGGCTGTGCGCGATCTGGTCCGTGTCGACGATAGAGGCGCCCAGCGCGGCGAACTGGTCGGCCACGGTGCTCTTGCCGCAACCGATGCCGCCGGTGAGACCCACGCTGAAATACGGTGCGTTATGTAGTTGCATGTGTTTTTCCATAGGGGCAGTGTTGCGCGGGTCAGCTGGTCAGGCCCAGCGTGAGGCGCGACAGGGGCGTGCCGTACAGCAGTGCGATCAGGCCTGCCGCCGCCAGGTAGGGGCCGAACGGAATCGGTTTGTCGCGCCCCCGCTTGGCGAAGACGATCAGGCCGATGCCGACCACGGCGCCGACCAGCGATGACAATAAGATGATCGTCGGCAGCATGGTCCAGCCCAGCCACGCACCGAGCGCCGCCAGCAATTTGAAGTCACCATAGCCCATTCCCTCCTTGCCTGTCGCCAGCTTGAAGGCCCAGTACACGGCCCACAGGGCCAGGTAGCCGGCGGCCGCGCCGATGACGGCGTCTTGCAGGGGCACAAAAGTACCGTTGATATTGATCAGCAAGCCGGCCCACAGCAGGGGGAAGGTGAGGTCGTCGGGCAGCATTTGCGTATCGGCGTCGATGAAGGTCATGGCGATCAGCAGCCAGGCAAACACGAGCGTGGCCAGGCCCGTCCAGCCGCTGCCGAAGTGCCAGACCAGGAGGGCCGACAGCGCGCCCGTCAGCAGCTCGACCAGCGGATAGCGCACGGAGATGGGCGCTTGGCAGGCGCTGCATTTGCCGCGCAGCAGCAGGTAGCTGACGACGGGAATGTTTTCCATGGCCGTGATGCGGTGGCCGCAAGCGGTGCAGTTCGAGTGCGGCAGCATCAGGTTGTAGCGGTCCGTGTGCGGCAAGGGCAAGCCGCTTTCTTCCGCCACATAATTATCGGATTCGCGCTGCATCATTTTCGGCACGCGGTGGATCACCACGTTGAGGAAGCTGCCGACGATCAGGCCGAACAGGGCGGCAACGAGGGTGACGGGCAGATTGCCGGGCGCGGCGAACAGCAGGGTATCTTGCAGCATGGTGAACTTGTCTGAGGTGATGAATGTTGCCGCGCAAACATTGCCTGGCACTGCCGCAGTGTAAAACATCTGCCAGCGCATGGGGACGTTTTGCACAGGTGAATGGTCAAATCACGGCCCCCAGCTTGAAAATCGGCAAATACAGGGCGATCACGAGGGAACCGACGAGTATGCCAAGCACCACCATCAGTGCCGGTTCCAGCAGCGTGGAAAGGGTGGCGACCATAGCGTCGATGTCCGCCTCGATGATATCGGCCGCGCGCGACAGCATGGCGTCGAGCGCGCCGGACTCTTCGCCGATCAGGGTCAGCTGCGTCAGCAAGGGGGGAAACACGCCGCTGTGTTCCATGGCCAGGGCCAGGCTGCCGCCGGCGCGGATTTCGCGTTCGATGCGCGTTGTCGCTTCCTGGTACAGCGCGTGGCCGGAGGCGGCGCCCACCAGGCCGAGCGAGTCGAGCAGCGGTACGCCGGCGGCGAACATGGCGGCCAAGGTGCGCGTCCAGCGGGCGATTGCCGCCTTGCGCAAGAGGGGACCGAACACGGGCAGGTGCAGCGCCCGCAGTTGCGTGTTGCGCCGCCACGCGGGAGAGCGGCGCCAGGCCAGGTGCAACAGCACGCAAGCCAGCACGAGCACCGCCAGCAAGGCCAGCCAGTAGCGGACAACAAAGGCGGACACGCCCATGACGAGCAGGGTGGGCAGCGGCAACGGCGCGCCGAAGCTGTCGAAGACCTGGCGGAAAGCGGGCACGACCACGCTCATGATGATGGCCGTGACGACGATGGCGACGAGCACGATGGCCAGCGGATACATCAGCGCGCCGCGCACCTTCCGCCGCAGGGCGATGGCCTTTTCCTGGTGCGTGGCCAGGCGCGCCAGCAAGTCTTGCACGATGCCGGCCTGTTCGCCTGCCGCCAGCAGGTTGCAATACAGTTCGTCAAACAGCAGCGGGAACTGGCGGAACGCCTGTTGCAGGCTGCTGCCCGCCTCGATATCGTGGCGCAAGTCGCGCATTAGCGCCGTGATCGCGGGCTTGGCATGGCCCTTGCCGGCGATGTCGAAGGCGTGCAGCAGCGGCACGCCGGCCGCCATCATGGTCGACAGCTGGCGCGTAAACAGCGCGATATCCTTGCGCGTGATTGCCTTGCCGGGTACGCTGCCCGCAGCCTGCACCCGGGTGGCCAGGATGCCCTGGCTTCTCAATGCGGCCTTGGCAGCGCAGGCGTCGGCGGCGCGCAAGACGCCGTCGACCGGCTTGCCATGGCGGTCCGTGCCCTTCCACGCAAAGCGCCGCTCGGCCGCCATGTGCACCTCCTGCCATCACGATAGCAGCGTCAGGCAAAAGTACCAGCGGCGCTGGCGGCAAGCTTGATGTGGCTCAGCCTTTCGTAGTTTGCACTTCCGTCTGCACAACGGCCTGGGCCTTGACGTCGGCCGCATCCTCCTCGTCGCTGTCCGTGCCCTTGCTGATGCTTTCGCCATCGTCACGGCGCAAGGTCCAGAAGGTCAGCGAAGACAGCACCGTCAGGGCGGCCAGGGTGAGGAAGGCGTGGTGCAGGGCCGTGCTGAGCATGGCGCGGTCCGACTGCGGCATGTCGCCCAGGTACCAGCCCGTGATCAGCGAACCGAAGGCGAGGCCAAAGCTCATCGACAGTTGCTGCATCGAGCTGGCGATAGTGCTGGCCATGCTCGAATCGTTCTTGTCGACGTCGGCATACGCGATGGTATTCATGCTGGAAAATTGCAGCGAATTGAAAAAGCCCATGCATAGGCTGATGACGACGATGACGTACAGGGACGTGCCCGCGTTCACCTGCGAAAACATGGCGATGGTCACGCCGATCAGCACGGTGTTGACGATCAGTACCTGACGGTAGCCGAAGCGGGCCAGTACGCGCGCGGAAATGAATTTCATGCCCATGGCGGCAGCGGCCGACGGCATCATCAGCAAGCCCGATTGCCAGGCGGGTAAGCCCAGGCCCAGCTGGTACAGCAGCGGCAACAGGAAGGGCAGGCCGCCCACGCCCAGGCGCGTGACGAAGCCGCCCACCACGGAAACGCGGAAGGTGCGGATCTTGAACAGGGTCAGGCGCAGCAGCGGATGCAGCACTTCGCTCGAATGCCAGACATACGCGGCCAGCAGGCTGATGGAGATGAACAGCAGCACGGCAAACGAGGTGCCGTCGATGCGGTGTTCGCCAAAAATTTCCAGCAACCATGACAGCAGCGCGATGCCCGTGCCGAACAACACCAGGCCGATCAGGTCCAGCGGACGGGGCTTGTCGCCGTAATAGTCGGGCATGTAGCGGTGCGCCAGATACAGCGCCACCAGGCCGACAGGCACGTTGACGAAGAAAATCTCGCGCCACGACAGCCAGTGCACGATCAGCCCGCCGACCGTGGGTCCCAGCAGGGGGCCGATCAGGGCGGGAATGATGACGAAATTCATGGCCGCCAGCAGTTGCGACTTGGGAAAGGTGCGGATGATGGTCAGTCGGCCCACCGGCATCATCATGGCCGCGCCCACCCCTTGCAGCAGGCGCGCGGCCACCAGCATGGGCGCATTCACGGACAGGCCGCACAGGATGGAGGCGATGGTAAAGATGGCGACGGCGGCGGAAAACACGCGCCGCGTGCCGAAGCGGTCGGCCATCCAGCCGCTGATGGGAATGCACACGGCCAGGCTCAGGATATAACTGGTGACGACGGCCTTCAGGCTCAGCGGCGTCACGTTGAGGCTGGCGGCCATGGCGGGAATGGCGGTGTTGACGATGGTGGAGTCGAGTTGCTCCATGAACAAGGCGGTGGCGACCACCCAGGGAAGGTAGCTTTTAATCGGGGAACTGGTCATGGATGTGCCTGAGGAGGAGAAACGGAGCCGACAGTACGATGAATTGTCACATAAATGGCGTCCGCGTGCCTCCCGCGCCCGTCATTCTGGCAGCGTGCCGGGGGCATCGTCCATGGAACATTTGTTCTATGGCAATAGATTTCGGACAAGGCTAGCATGTGTTTTCTGGCAGCTCCGGCCTCTTTTCCTCGAAAGTCACACCACATGAAAAACGCATTTACGTTCCTTGTCCTGGGCGCGGCCCTGTCCGCATGCGGTGGCGGCAGCGATGGCGGCACGCCGGCAGCACCCGTTACACCGCCCGTCGTGGTCACGCCTCCCGTCGTGCCCGCCGACAGCGTGACGGTGGCGTCAGATGCCGTGGCCAAGGAGGCTGGCTTGAGCGTCATTGCCGGCGCCAGCGCCGATGAAAGCGTGTATGACGTGGCTGCCTATATAGGCGACACCTGGCGCATCACGTTCGACAGCGTCAAGAAAACCTATGCCATCCGCGTGCTGTCGACGCAGTTCGGCTTGAACGACCGCAGCGGCACGTTTACCGCGTCCACCAGCGGCAATCTCACCACCTACACGGCAACGGATTTCAGCGTCACCGTCGATGCGCGCACGCGTCTTCTGTCGGGCAATATCAAATTGGGTAGCATGGTCTCGACCGTCAGCGGCACCGGCTATGCCGCCACCGATGTGGCCAAGCTGGCCGGCAACTATATCTTCCTGGGCGCCATGCGGAATGCCTCGAATGGTGGCGACCGCTTCAATCCGAAGGGCAGCCTCAAGGTAGCGGCCGATGGCAGCGCGCAACTGTGCAATGGCGGCGTGTTCAATGCGCAAGGCGTGTGCTCGCCAGTATCGCCGCAGCTGGAAGCGGAAAATGCCAGCCTGACCCTGGTCAAGGATGCGAAGACCGGTTTGCTCGTCGCCCGCCAGGGCCAGCAGGATTTCGGCATTGTCCACGTGCATGCCGGCGACCGGGGGCTGGCGCTGTTCATCGACCGCTACAGCCGCAACCAGCAGAACGTGTTGCGCGTGGGCACCATCGTGGCGGCCAAACAACAGAAGATCGGTACCGAAATCGCCGGCAGCTACGCCTGCTCGGCGCCGGGCATCAGCGCGAACATCGTCGTTGCCGGCAGCACCGCCACCCTGACGAATAACACGACGGGTAAGACGCACGCGGAAACCATCACCGTCAACAAGCTGGGCCTGGGCGCGCAAGCCGTCGATTTCGATGGCATCGCCGTGTTCAAGGACCCGGCCGATGTGCCGGCAGATTACTCGATGTTCATGCCCGTGTCATCGAGCATGGCGGTCGAGTTTTCGACCGACCGCTCGTACATGGGCGTGTGCCTGAAAAAGTAATCGCTAGCGCTTGATGCGATCCAGGGCCGCCAGCAGCGGGATGGCCGCATCGGCGATGCGTTCGAGGCTGGCCTCGCGCAGGGCGGCGGTGTCCACCGCGTGGCCGGAGTCCAGCCCCGCCCAGCGAAGCAGTGCCGAACACGCGGCGGGCGTGTCGAACATGCCGTGCAAATAGCTGCCGAGGATTTGCCCGTCGCCCGATACCGCCCCTTCCGGACGGCCGTCGATGACAAAGGCCGGTTGCGCCAGCGCCGCGCCATGCGAGACGCCCATGTGGATTTCATAGCCTGCCACGGGTGCGTTTTCCGCACCGGCGAAGGCGCAGTGACCCTGCACCTGTTCCAGCCGCTTGTCGCTCGTCAGCTCCGTCACCATGTCGAGCAAGCCCAGTGCCTTTGACTCTCCCGCCACGCCTTCCACGCCCAGCGGATCGCACACGCTTTGCCCCAGCATCTGGAAGCCGCCGCAGATGCCGAGCACCTTGCCGCCATAGCGCAGGTGTCTGGCCAGGTAGGCGGGCCAGCCTTGCTGCTGCAGCCAGGCCAGGTCGCCGCGCGTGTTCTTGCTGCCTGGCAGGATCACCAGGTCGGCCGCAGGAATCGGCTGCCCCTGCTGGATGAATTGCAGGTCGATATCGGGGTGGGCGCGAAGCGCGTCGAGATCCGTGTGGTTGCTGATGCGCGGCAGTTGCGGCACCACCACCTTGAAGGCGCCGCGTTCGGCCTGCATCGCTTCGACGGCGTCTTCCGCATCGAGGAACAGGCCTTGCAGGTAGGGCAGCACGGCCAGCACGGGTTTGCCCGTCTGCTGTTCCAGCCACTCGATGCCCGGTTGTAGCAGCGAGATGTCGCCGCGAAAGCGGTTGATGACGAAGCCAAGGATGCGCGCCCGTTCGCTGTCGGACAGGCACGCGAGGGTACCGATGATGTGCGCGAAGACGCCGCCACGGTCGATGTCGGCCACCAGGATCACGGGGCAGTCGACGGCTTCCGCAAAGCCCATGTTGGCGATGTCGCGCGCGCGCAGGTTGACTTCGGCGGGACTGCCCGCGCCTTCGACGACGACGGCGTCGTACTGCCGGCGCAGTCGCGCGTAGGATTCGAGCACGGCGCCCATGGCGATGCTCTTGTATTGCTGGTAGTCGCGCGCATCCATCTCGGCGCGCACCTTGCCGTGGATGATCACTTGCGCGCCCGTGTTCGACGACGGTTTCAATAGCACCGGATTCATGTCCGTATGCGGCGCGATGCCGCAGGCCAGCGCCTGCAAGGCTTGCGCGCGCCCGATCTCGCCGCCATCGCTCGTCACCGCGCTATTCAATGCCATGTTTTGCGGCTTGAACGGCGCTACCGTCACGCCACGGCGTTTCAAAAGGCGGCACAGCGCTGCGACGACGGTGCTCTTGCCCGCATCCGACGTCGTGCCTTGCACCATCAGGGCGGGGAAGGGACTCTTCATGCCTGCCGCTCTTTCTGATTCTCCTGCCACTGCGCGATGATGTTGCTGATCTGGCGCAAGCCTTGCGTGATGGCGGCCGGACCGGGCGAAAGAATGTCGGGCGACTTGATCTCGAACAGCATGTCATTGCGTACGGCGGGAATCGCATCCCAGCCCGGGCGTGCCGTCAGCTGCACCGGCTGGAACTTCTTGCCGCACCAGCTGGCGATGATGATGTCGGGCGCGCGCCGCACCACCTCCTGTGGATCGGCGATGATGCGCTCTTTCGCGCCAGGATGGGCGGACAATTCCGGGAAGGCGTCCGTGCCGCCGGCGATGTCGATCAATTCGGCCGCCCAGCCGGTACCGCTCATCAGGGGATCGTTCCACTCTTCAAAGTAAATCACGGGTTTGCGCGTCCAGGCCGCGGCGCGAGCCCGGGCGGCGGCGATGTCCGCGCGCAGGCTGGCGATCAGCACGTTGCCCGCTTCCTCGCGCCGCACCAGCGCGGCCAGCACGCCGATCATGCGCAGGATGCCGTCCACCGTGCGCTGGTTGAACTGGTGTACTTCGACACCGGCCTTGACCAGGTCGCGGCAAATGTCCGCCTGCATGTCGCAAAAGCCGATTACGAGGTCGGGTTTCACTGCCAGGATGCGTTCCAGGTTCGTGGATGAAAAACCGCTGATCCTGGTTTTTTCCTCGCGCGCCCGTGGTGGGCGCACGGTAAAGCCGGAAATGCCCGCTATGACGTCTTCGGCACCCAGCGCATACAGCGTTTCCACGGCTTCCGTCGACAAACAGGCGATGCGCTGGTAGTGGCTCATGGTGCGGACTTGGCGCGGCGCTGGCGGGCCGTTTCCAGCTGTTCGCACATGGCGACCGTGCCTTCGATCATGCGCGGCCCGGCGCGGTTCAGCAGGTCGCCATTCAGGCGGAACAGATTATTCTTGCGCACGGCCGTCATCGACGGGAAGGCGCGCCACATGGCCAGGCCGCCTTCGCTGCGCGCATCGCTTTTTTCGCTGGTGCCGAAGATGACTTCCGGGTCTTCCTGCAGCACGCCTTCCGGCGTGACGACGGGCGCCACCACCTTCATCGCGGCAAAGACATTTTGCGCGCCGCACACGCGCATGGAGTCGCTGATGATGCTCGCGCCGCTCAAGGTATATAGAGGCTTGTCCCACACCTGATAAAACACGCGCACGGGCGGACGCTGCGCGTATTGCGCCGTCAAGCTGGCCAGTTTGGCGCGCAGCTGGGCGGCGGCCGGTTTGGCGGTTTTTTCCGTTCCCATCAGCTGGCCCAGGCGCTCCATGCTGTCGGGGATGTCGGCCAGCTTGCGCGGTTCGCTGTGATAAATCGGCACCTTCAGCTGGCGCAGCATGGCGATCTGGCGCTCGGCGCTGCCATGCATCCACACGACGATCAGGTCCGGCTTCAGGGCGATGATGCGCTCCATGTCGTACTGGCGGTTGTCGCCCACTTGCGTGATCTGCTTTGCCGCTTCCGGGAAGTCGCTGTAGCTGACGACACCGGCGATCCTGTCGCCGCCACCGGCTGCGAACAGCAGTTCCGTCACGTGCGGCGCCAGCGCCAGGATGCGCTGCGCCGGTTTTGCCACGGTGACGGTATTGCCGTCGTCGTCGCGCACGGTGATGGCGGCGTGTGTTTGCAGCGAGACCAGTCCGGCCAGCAGCAGTGCTGTTTTCAAGTGGTTCATGTGTGCTTCCATGTGGTGAGGGCCTGCTGCAGGCGCAGCCAGGCATGTTCGTCGGGGGGCAGGCCCAGGCGGATGCCGTGCGCAGCGTGGCGGAACAGGCGCACCCAGATGCCCGATTCCGCCATGTGGCGCCAGAAGGCGGTGGCACGTGCTTCCGGCCACCATTGAAACAGCGCCGTGCCGTTGCTGGCGATGCCGTGCGAGGCCAGCAGCTGGTGCAGGCGGGTGCCTTCGCCGCGCAGGCGCTCGCGCATCGTGTGCTGCCAATGCGTGTCGTTCAAGGCCGCCAGCGCCACTTGCTGCGCCGGGCCGCTGACGGTCCATGGGCCCAGCATGTCGGCCAGTTGCGCTAGCAGGGCGGGATGGGCCGCGACAAAGCCCAGGCGCAGCCCCGCCAGGCCAAAGAATTTGCCCACCGAACGCAGCACGATCAAACCCGGCTGGTCCGAGTGCGGACCGAGGCTGGCGTGCGATTCCGTATCGCCAAACGCTTCATCGACCACCAGCCAGCCGCCGCGCGCGGCCAGCTTGGCGGCCCACTCCAGCAGCAGTTCCGGTGCGATGCGTTCGCCCGTGGGATTGTTCGGATTGCAGACGACCAGCACGTCGCAGCCGTCCACCGCAGCGGCCAGCTGCGCATACGGCACTTGCCGCAATTGATGGCCGTGCTGGCCCCAGTGGTGCGCATGTTCCGCATACGACGGCGCGGCCACCACCACGCGCGATGGCGCGCGCAGCCGGGGCAGGGCCTGGATGGCGGCCTGCGTGCCGGCGACCGGTAGCAGAGCTGGCGCACCGTAATAGGCGCAGGCGGCGGCCGCCAGCGCGGGATCGGCTTCCGGCAGCCGGTGCCAGGCGTTGGCGTCGGGTGCTGGCACTGCATACCAGTGCGGGTTGATGCCGGTCGACAGGTCGATCCAGTCGGCGATTGGCCGGTCATATTCGCGCGCGGCGTCGCGCAGGTTGCCGCCATGTTCAAGCAAGGTATTTCCCCCGCAGGTAATACAGCCCGGCCAGCAACGCCATCCAGATCAGCCACAGCACGGCGGTTTCGGCCACCAGGCGCCAGGCGCGGTCGATGTCGCGCGCTTCGGCAGGACGGCCGCTGCCCAGCGGCGGGCGGCGTTCCAGCTCGCCGTTATAGATGGCGTCGCCGCCCAAGGCCAGGCCCAGGGCGCCGGCGCCGCTGGCCATCACGGGCCCCGCGTTCGGACTGCCCCAGTTGGGCGCCTGCGTGCGCCAGCATTGCCATGCGCGCTGTTTGTCCGCCATGCGCTTGCCCAGCAAGACATAAGACATGGCCGTCAGGCGCGCCGGCAGGTAATTCAATATGTCGTCGATGCGCGCGGCGCAGCAGCCGAACCAGTCGTAGCGCGCATTGCGGTAGCCCCACATGGCGTCGAGGGTATTGGCCAGCCTGAAGAGCACGGCGCCGGGGCCGCCCGCCACGGCAAACCAGAACAGGGTGCCGAAGACGGCGTCGTTGCCGTTTTCCAGCAAGGACTCCGTGCTGGCCTTGGCCAGGCTGGCCGCGTCGGCGTCGGCCGTGTCGCGGCTGACGATGCGCGCCGTCAGCAGGCGCGCGTTGTCCAGGTCATCGATGGCCAGGGCGTCGGCGATCGGCTGATTGTGGTCGCGCAGGCTGCGCAGGCCCAGGCACAGATACAGCAGGAAGACGTGCAGCGCCGCGCCGGCCAGGCCGCACAGCCACCAGGCGGCATAGCTGATGGGCAGCACGGCCAGCGACCAGGCCAGCGCGCCGCGCAGGAAACGCCCACGGCTCCGGTTCAGCAGGCGCTCCAGCGCGCTGGCGATGCGGCCAAAGCCCACCAGCGGATGCCAGCGGCGCGTTTCTCCCAGCAGCATGTCGAGCAGCACGCCCGCCGCCATCAAGGCGGCCAGCATGGGCAGCGACAAGCCGCTCAGCATGGGGCGCCTTTCAGGTGCAGCGGCAGGCCGGCGGCGACAAATACGGCCCTGTCGCAGATGGCCGCCACGGCCTGGTTCAGCCGGCCCGCTTCATCGGTGAAGCAGCGCGAGATGGCGCCATATGGTACGATGCCCATGCCCACTTCGTTCGATACCAGAATAAGGTCGCAATCGGTATCGCCAAGTTCGGCCAGCGCGTACAGCAGGTGCGCGCGCTCGCTGTGGAACAGTTCGGGCAGGGCGATGTCGCCCACGTCCGGATAAGTCTCGCCAGTGGAAAACATCAGATTCGTCAGCCACAGGGTCAGGCAGTCGAGCAGCAGCAGGCGGCCTGGCCGTGCCTCCCGCAGGATGGCGTCGCCCAGGCGCAGCGGTTCTTCGATAGTCACCCACCCGGCCGGGCGCTGCGCACGGTGATGCGTGATGCGCGTGGCCATTTCGCCATCGCCCGCTTGCGCGGTGGCGATGTAGATCACTTTCTTGCCCGACTCGCGGGCCAGCTTTTCCGCATAGGCGCTCTTGCCGGAACGGGCGCCGCCGAAGACCAGGGTGCGCGTCATGGCGCTGTTACCACTCGGTGCCGAGTTGCGCGCCGATGCCGGCCGCATAGGCATGCTTGACGACGGCCATTTCCGTGACGGTGTCGGCGATGGCGATCAATTCATCCGGCGCGCCGCGGCCCGTGATGACCACGTGCTGCATGGCCGGGCGCTCCAGCAGGTCGGCGATGACCTTGTGCACGTCGAGGTAGTTGTATTTGAGGGCGATATTGAGTTCGTCGAACAGCACCAGGCCGTAGCTGGGGTCAGCCAGGAAGGTCTTTGCCTGCTCCCATGCCAGTTCGGCTTTTTCGATGTCGCGTTCGCGGTTCTGCGTTTCCCAGGTATAGCCTTCACCCATCGCATGAAAACTGATTTCGTCGGGGAAGCGGCGCAGGAATTTCTCTTCGCCCGTCGACATGGCGCCCTTGATGAACTGCACCACGCCCACTTTCATGCCGTGGCCCATGGCGCGGATGGCCATGCCGAAGCCGCTCGAACTCTTGCCCTTGCCGTTGCCCGTGTTGACGATGATGATGCCGATTTCCTTGTCGGCCTTGGCGATGGCCGCGTCGATGATGGCCTTCTTTCTCTCCATGCGCACGCGGTGGCGTTCGTTGATGGCAGCGGTATTGGCAGCGGTGTCCGCGTTGATGTTGTCGTTCATGTCAGTCCTCTTTCGGTATGAATATCTTGCGTTTGCCGTGGGCTATGATCTCGATAGGGTGGCCCAGGTAGTCGCCCAGGATGGAGGCTTGCATCACCTCGGCCACGGGGCCGGCCAGCCAGCCGCCGTCGCCCATCAGCAGCAGCGCATGGGTCGAGACGCTGTGCGCGAGGTTCAGGTCATGCCCCACCATCACTACGGTTTTATTTTGTTCGCGGCACAGCCTGGCCAGCAGGCCCATGACGCTGACCTGGTGCGCCAGGTCCAGCGCGTTGGCTGGCTCGTCCAGCAGCAGCAAGGGCGTATCCTGCGCCAGCATGGAGGCGATTGCCACGCGCTGGCGTTCGCCGCCGGACAGGCTGCGCACGTCGCGCTCGGCCAGGTGTTCCACTTCCATCGAGGCCAGCGCCGCCAGGGCGATGCGCTGGTCGTCGCTGCCTTCCCAGTACTGGTTATCGTGATACGGGTGGCGCGCCGACAGCACCGTTTCGATGACGCGGTACGAGAACGCATCGTGGCGCGCCTGCGCCAGGAAGGCCCGTTCGCGCGCCAGTGCTTCCAGTGGCCAGTCGACCAGGGCGCGGCCCTGTATCGTCACGTGGCCGACATCCGGTTCGCGCAAGCCGGCCAGCGCGCGCAGCAAGGTGCTCTTGCCTGCGCCGTTGCGGCCGATGATGCTCCAGCATTCGCCGTCTTTGATTTGCCAGGTGAGGTTTTCCACGAGGCAGCGCGTGCCCGCCTTCAGGCCCAGTTGGTAGGTACGTATCATGCTTTTTTCATCTCCTGCGCAGCCGATGCAGTTGGTACAGGAAGACGGGCGCGCCTATCATGGCCGTGACCACGCCGACTGGCAGCTGTAATGGCGCCAGCACGGTGCGCGCCAGGGTATCGGCCAGCACGAGGAAGGTGCCGCCGGCCAGCGCGGCGGCCGGTATCAGCAGGCGGTGGTCGGGGCCGCAGGCGAAGCGCAGCGCGTGCGGCACGATCAGGCCGACGAAGCCCACACTGCCGGCGCTGGTGACGGCGCTGGCCGTGAGCAGGCCGGAACAGAAGAACAGTCCCTTGCGCAGGGCGCCCACGCGCACGCCCAGGGTGCTGGCAGCTTCCGCGTGCAGGGCCATGACGTTCAGCGAGCGCGCGCAGCGCAAGGCGAAGGCCATGGCCCCGGCCAAAACCAGCCAGGGCATCAGCCGCGCGGGCGCGCCGGACAGGTCGCCGATCATCCAGAACACCATGCTGCGCAAGCGGCTTTCCGGGGCGATGGACAGCATCAGGGTGACGATGGCCATGCAGGCCGAGGCCAGGATCACGCCCGTCAGCAGCAACAGCGAGGCGCCGCCTTCGGCCGCCGTGCCGCCGCGCAGGTCGCGCCGGGCAAAAAAGTACAGCAGCATGGACACGCCGACGGCGCCGGCAAAGGCAGCCGCGTCGACCACCCACAGCGCGCACATGAACAGCAGCGCGGCCAGCGCGCCGACGGAAGCGCCGGCGGAAATGCCCAGCACATACGGGTCGGCCAGGGGATTGCGCAGCAGCGCCTGCATCATCAGGCCGGCCAGCGACAGCGCCGCGCCGGTGACAAAGGCGGTCAGCGCGCGGCCCAGGCGCAGGTCAAGCAGGGTGGCGGCGAGGGTGTCGGTCTTGCCCTGCACGACGTGGAACAGGGCGGAAGGCAGGTCGGCGAGCGGAATCGCGATCGAGCCGATCATGCCGGAGAAAATCAGGCTGGCAATCGCGCACACGATCAACACCGTGAGGATGACGGTGGCGCGGTGGCGCATATTGCGGAAAAATGGGTGCATGTACTGCCTCAGGTGAAACGGGTGCGGTGCAAGATGCTACGGACTGCTGCAGATGCGTTGGTGGGACGTATACAAAAAAATGGCCCGCATGCGATTGCGCGTACGGGCCATTGTAATCATCTCCGGGCCGATTTAGAAATCGTAGCGTGCCGAGAGTTTCATCTGACGGCCATTGCTAGGATAGATGCCGCCTTTGCAGCTGAATGCATAGGTGAAGTACTGTTTGTCGGTCAGGTTCAAGGCATTGACCGCCACTTCCCAGGCGCCGAACTTGCGTGCATAGCGGGCATCGAAGGTGGTGAACGATGGGATTTTGGCCGAGCAGGTATTGGCAAAATCGCTGCCATAGCGCTGGCTGTCTACCCATTGGGCGCCGAAGTCCGCGCTCTGGCCATCTTTCGGCACCCACGACAGGCGAGCCGACAGGGTGTTTTTCGGGATCAGTGTCAGTTCCTTGCCCGAGTTGACGCCTTCGGTGAAAGTCGCCTTTACGTGCTGGTAGTGGCCGCTGACGCGCCAGTCAGCCGCGATGCTGGTGCTTGCATCGAGTTCAATACCCTGGTGCTTGGTCGGATCCAGATTGGTGTTGGCACCCCAGCCGGACGCGCCTGCCGTTGGGTCATAGTAGATCTCGTTGGTCAGCTTGTGGCGGAAGACGCGGGCATCGAGCTTGACGATGCTGTTGTTGTAGGTCGCGCCCAGTTCCAGGTCATGGGAGGTCTGGCCTTGCAGGGGCTTGTTTGCAACGGGGGTGGAGTTGTTTTCATCGGCGTTCGCCACGCGATAGCTCTGGCCGGCCTTGGCGTACAGATTTACCTGCGGCACGACATCGAAGCTGCCTTGTACGTCCCAGGCATTGAAATTCTGCTTGATGTTGTAGGCTGTCGTGGGGTATCCGATAGGGTCGTTGAAGTCCTTGTCGAAGGTTTCGTGGCGTACGCCTGCGGCGATGCGGAAGTTTTGTGGGCTGGCGAATTTCAGTTCATCGCGCACATAGAATGCCTGCGATTTCTGATTCGCCTTGGCCAGCGAATAGGCGCTGTCGATGTTGGAGTCCCATTTGATGAAGTCGACACCTGCGACGATCTCATTGAGCATGCCGTCAAACTGGCCCAGGTGACGCAGGCGTGGTGAAAACTGGTTTTGTTTGGTTTTGGCTTGCCTTGGGCTTCCGAAGTTCGACTTGGCCGTCTTTTCGTTGCGAGACAATTCCGCTGCCAGATCCACTGCTCCCAGGCGTCCCTCGGCGAACGCGGTGTAGCGGTCGCTGTCGATCGAACCGAAATCTTTTGGCGTGTTTGTCTGGCGTGGATTGGCTTCAAACTGGGCCATTGTGAGGCTACCCGGGAAGCGGATATCCTGGCGCGTGCTGTCGATACGCAGGCCGGCGCGAATATCCTTGCCGCTCCATTGCGCGCCGCCGCTGAAGGTATTTTGCTTGTATTCGTTGTTATCGCGGTAGTTGTCCGTTTCCAGCCGGCCGATGGCGGCGTTCAGCGCCACGTTGTCCCAGGATTGTGCAACGGAGCCGCGCACTTCGCGCTGGCCCAGTTGGCCTGCTTCCGCAAATACGGTGCCACGGCCTGCCTGCTTGCCTGGACGCTTGGTGACGATATTGATGATGCCGCCCGTGGCGCCGTCGCCGTACAGGACGCTGCTGCCGCCGCGCGTGATTTCGATGCGCTCCACGCTATCGATGGGAATAGTTGTCAGCAGGGGATCGGCCAGCTCATTTTCCGACAGGCGCACGCCGTCGAGTACCACGACCATGTTCTGGCTGGAGGTGGCGCCGAAACCGCGCAGGTCCAGGGTGAAGTTATCCGGATTGCCAGCCAGGCCTTGGCGGCCGTAGACGCCACCGATCTTGCGGATGGCCTGGTTCACATCCGTGACGCCCGCGCGGCGGATTTCATCGGCCGTGATGATGGTGGCGCCGATCGGCTGCAGTGCCGGATCGCTGTTGAAGCGGGAGCCCGTGACGACGATCTGGTCCAGCGTCTTGTTCGCGGTTTGCGCGAAGGCGGGAGCGGCGGCGATGAAGCACAGGGAAATGGCGGAAACCAGGGCGCGCGGCGCCATTGCCGGCGCGCGGCGGTGTAATACGGGAGCAGTCATGATATCGTTTTCTTCGGAAAAAGCACCCGGCTCGCGTCCCCGCAAGCCAGATTCAACGGAAGGCGCGGCGCCCGGCAAGGCCCGCACTTCCACCTGTCCTGGCCGGTATCCGGGCTGGCAAGTACGGCCATCCCACCTTCCCATGCTCGATGATTGCAAGCACAGTGGTTGTCAGAGATAGCTTGTCACCCGCTTCCTGTGGGGAGGGGCGACACTTGCTTACCGTTGCGGGGGCAGCACACGTTCGCCGCGAGCGCGGCATCGTGTTTCCCGTTTAACTGCGCTCATGGACATGAGCGCGGGCACCAAAACCCCGCCATTATACGTGCAGCAGGCGGGGACTGAAATGGTCGGCTGGACGATTCGATATCAGAAATCGACGACGACCGTCGCACCGTAGGCGATTTTATGGGCGGAATGGGCGGCCAACAGGGCCGTTTCCTCCAATGGCAGCCGGGCCTGCAATGCCGACAGCAGGCGGATGGTGCCCGCATGGCAGATGATGACCGCCGTTTCGTGTTGTTCGCGCAACAGATCGCCTAAAAACGCATCGACGCGGGCGGCCATCGCCAGTACATTCTCGCCCCCACCGGGGCGGTACCAGGCCAGGTCGGCCGCCCAGGCATCGATGTCCGCGCGCGCAATCGCGTGCCAGGGCTGCATTTCCCATGTGCCGAAATCCATTTCGGCCAGCCGGGCATCAAAGTGTAATTCGCTCGCGGGCAGATCCTGCGCCAGGGCAGTCGCCAGGTCGGCGCAGCGGCGCAGTGGACTGGCGTAGAGCGGCACGTCGGCCGGCAAAGTCGCTTGCAGGCTGGCGCGCGCTGCGGTCATTTCGTGCGGCGCCACCGCCACGTCGCTGCGGCCATAGCATGTGCCGCTGGTGACTTGCGGCGCGGGGTGGCGGACGAGGATCAGGCGCATGGTGTTTAGAAGAAGCGTGCTGGCGGCTGAAAGCTGGACAGGATGGCCAGGTAAATCGCCACTTCCGCCACCTGCTGCACGGCGCCCAGGCAGTCGCCCGTGTAGCCTTGCAGGCGGCGCTGGCATTTGCGGCCCAGCCAGAGTGCGGCAGCTGCCGCCGCCACGATGGCAAAGGCCAGCGCGCCCCAGTCGACTATCCCCAGCAGGCCGCAGGCGATGGCTGGCAGCAGGGCGCAAAGGGAGGCGACGATGAATTCTCCCGTCGTCATTTCCTGCGCCATCGGCTTGGACTTGCCTTCGTTGCGCGCGTAATCCATGAACCGGATCAGCGAGACGGCGGCCAGGCGGGACAAAGGATGGGCGATGCACAGGGTCGCCACGATGACGGTGGGCGGCAGCGAAACCAGCGCTGCGCACTTGATGGCCAGCAGGCAGGCGATGCCGATGGCGCCATACGCGCCGATGCGCGAATCCTTCATGATTTCCAGCACCCGCTCGCGCGTCAATCCGCCGCCAAAGCCGTCGCACATGTCGGCGAAGCCGTCTTCGTGGAAGGCGCCCGTCAGATAAATGCCGGCGGCGACGGCCAGCAGCACGGCCACCGCCGAAGGCAGGAGCCAGCTGGCCAGCAGATACACTGCGCCGGAAATGGCCGCCACCACCACGCCGACCAGCGGAAAGTAGCGCGAAGCGTGCTGCAGCCAAGCCGGCTCGAAACCCACCCAGCGCGGGATCGGCAGGCGCGTGAAGAACTGCAGCGCGATGAAGAAGAGGCGGCACTGGTGGACTGCGGCGGAAACGGGGTTGCTCATGGTCTTAGTCTGGCGTGGACTTTTCGCTGACCTGGGCCGAGGCGAAGGTCGCCATCTCGCGCATGAAGTTGACGGCCGCGTGCAGCAGCGGCAAGGCCAGGGCCGAACCCGTGCCTTCGCCGAGGCGCAAATCGAGGTGCAGCAGCGGATGCGCGCCAAGGCTGGCCAGCAGCTGGCGGTGACCGTTTTCATCGGAGCAGTGCGAAAACACGCAGTAATCGAGAATGGCCGGTTGCAGACGAGCCGCCACCAGCAGGGCGCTGCTGACGATGAAGCCGTCGATGAGCAGAATCATGCGCCGTTCAGCCGCTTTCAGCATGGCGCCGGCCATCATGGCGATTTCGAAGCCGCCAAAGGTGGCCAGCACGTCGAGCGGCTCATCGACTGCCGCATGATGGGCGACAGCCGCTTCGATCACTTGCTGTTTATGTAGTACGCCCTCTTTCGACAGGCCCGTGCCGGCGCCGACGCAATCGGCAACGGGCGTGCCGGTCAGTTTGTGCATCAGTGCTGCCGCGGCCGTGGTGTTGCCGATGCCCATTTCGCCAAAGCCCAGGACATTGCCATCGAGCGTGGCGACCAGATCCATCCCCGCCTGCATGGCGGCGATGCACTGTGCCTTGCTCATGGCGGCTTCGTGGGCAAAGTTACGCGTACCCGGGCCTTGCTTGCGGTCGAGCAAGCCGTCGCGCGGGCCGAAATCGTGGTTGACGCCCGCATCTACTATATAGAGAGCGCAATCGTTCTGGCGGGCAAAGACATTGATGGCGGCGCCATTGCCCAGGAAGTTTTCCACCATCTGCCAGGTCACGCTTTGTGGATAGGCAGAAATGCCTTCGGCTACGATGCCATGGTCGGCAGCGAAAACGATGATGGCTGGCTGGTGCAGCGCCAGTTGCGTGCTTTGCTGGATCAGGCCGATCTGACGGGCCAGGGTTTCCAGCATGCCGAGGCTGCCAAGTGGTTTGGTCTTGCTGTTGATGGCATGTTCGAGTGCGCTGGCCAGGGAGGAGTTGGCGGTGGGTAATATATGTGGGATAGGCATGGGAATCTATATGGATGAGGCAGGATGTGGTCGTCGCTACGATATCACACAGCAATATTTGTCCAACTGCAAAATAGCGCTTGCGGGGCATGGGCGGCTTTGCTATAGTTCGCCTCCCCAATGAGACGCAGTCAAATGCGGCAGTTGAGGATCACCGGAAACGGCGATGAGTAGTAAAAGAAGGAGTTGACGGATGTAGTGAAATGCCTCATAATCTTCCTTCTTCGCAGCTGACAAACACAACGCTTTGTCGATAGCGCGAAAGCAGTACCGAATACAGTTCTTTAACAATTAACAGTCGATAAGTGTGGACATTTGATGTAAGTGCAGCAGCGATCTTCGGATTGCTGTAATACTTAAAATATATCAAATGTTCACAAGAAATAATGAAATAGGATACTTCTTCGGAAGTAGCCTGTCAGTTTTTTGAGTGAGCGACCCGTCGCAAGACGGTGCCAATAAAATGGCAAAGTAACAGAGATTAAACTGAAGAGTTTGATCCTGGCTCAGATTGAACGCTGGCGGCATGCCTTACACATGCAAGTCGAACGGCAGCACGGAGCTTGCTCTGGTGGCGAGTGGCGAACGGGTGAGTAATATATCGGAACGTACCCTGGAGTGGGGGATAACGTAGCGAAAGTTACGCTAATACCGCATACGATCTACGGATGAAAGTGGGGGATCGCAAGACCTCATGCTCGTGGAGCGGCCGATATCTGATTAGCTAGTTGGTAGGGTAAAAGCCTACCAAGGCATCGATCAGTAGCTGGTCTGAGAGGACGACCAGCCACACTGGAACTGAGACACGGTCCAGACTCCTACGGGAGGCAGCAGTGGGGAATTTTGGACAATGGGCGAAAGCCTGATCCAGCAATGCCGCGTGAGTGAAGAAGGCCTTCGGGTTGTAAAGCTCTTTTGTCAGGGAAGAAACGGTGAAGGCTAATATCCTTTGCTAATGACGGTACCTGAAGAATAAGCACCGGCTAACTACGTGCCAGCAGCCGCGGTAATACGTAGGGTGCAAGCGTTAATCGGAATTACTGGGCGTAAAGCGTGCGCAGGCGGTTTTGTAAGTCTGATGTGAAATCCCCGGGCTCAACCTGGGAATTGCATTGGAGACTGCAAGGCTAGAATCTGGCAGAGGGGGGTAGAATTCCACGTGTAGCAGTGAAATGCGTAGATATGTGGAGGAACACCGATGGCGAAGGCAGCCCCCTGGGTCAAGATTGACGCTCATGCACGAAAGCGTGGGGAGCAAACAGGATTAGATACCCTGGTAGTCCACGCCCTAAACGATGTCTACTAGTTGTCGGGTCTTAATTGACTTGGTAACGCAGCTAACGCGTGAAGTAGACCGCCTGGGGAGTACGGTCGCAAGATTAAAACTCAAAGGAATTGACGGGGACCCGCACAAGCGGTGGATGATGTGGATTAATTCGATGCAACGCGAAAAACCTTACCTACCCTTGACATGGCTGGAATCCCCGAGAGATTGGGGAGTGCTCGAAAGAGAACCAGTACACAGGTGCTGCATGGCTGTCGTCAGCTCGTGTCGTGAGATGTTGGGTTAAGTCCCGCAACGAGCGCAACCCTTGTCATTAGTTGCTACGAAAGGGCACTCTAATGAGACTGCCGGTGACAAACCGGAGGAAGGTGGGGATGACGTCAAGTCCTCATGGCCCTTATGGGTAGGGCTTCACACGTCATACAATGGTACATACAGAGCGCCGCCAACCCGCGAGGGGGAGCTAATCGCAGAAAGTGTATCGTAGTCCGGATTGTAGTCTGCAACTCGACTGCATGAAGTTGGAATCGCTAGTAATCGCGGATCAGCATGTCGCGGTGAATACGTTCCCGGGTCTTGTACACACCGCCCGTCACACCATGGGAGCGGGTTTTACCAGAAGTAGGTAGCTTAACCGTAAGGAGGGCGCTTACCACGGTAGGATTCGTGACTGGGGTGAAGTCGTAACAAGGTAGCCGTATCGGAAGGTGCGGCTGGATCACCTCCTTTCTAGAGTTTGCACGAATCAGGTAACTGGTTCACGCATCAAATGTTCACACTTATCGGCTGTTAATATAAAGAACAGCATTTGGGGCTGTAGCTCAGCTGGTTAGAGCACCGTGTTGATAACGCGGGGGTCGTTGGTTCGAGTCCAACCAGCCCTACCAGTTTCTGTAGTCTGGAAATACCCTAGGGGGATTAGCTCAGCTGGGAGAGCACCTGCTTTGCAAGCAGGGGGTCGTCGGTTCGATCCCGTCATCCTCCACCAAAAGTTCAAACGTAAATCAGTGCTAAGTGCACCGGGATTTAGGTTTGGTCTTTTCGAGATCAAGTGCTGTATGTTCTTTAACAATCTGGAAGAAGTAAAGATTATTTATTGATCGGTTTGCCGTAAAAAGCGAATCGATGGGTAATGATTGTATGTATCAACAAACAAGCAACAACGTTGTACTTTCTTATCCCTGTAGCGCTCTTTTCGTTTGAAAGAATGAAGAGGCTAACGTTATAGGGACAAGCGAATAAGTGCACATGGTGGATGCCTTGGCGATTACAGGCGATGAAGGACGTAGTAGCTTGCGATAAGCTGCGGGGAGTGAGCAAACACACTTTGATCCGCAGATTTCCGAATGGGGCAACCCACCCTTTTAGGGTATTGCATACTGAATACATAGGTATGCAAGGCGAACGCGGCGAACTGAAACATCTAAGTAGCTGCAGGAAAAGAAATCAACCGAGATTCCCAAAGTAGCGGCGAGCGAAATGGGAAGAGCCTGTACGTGATAGTCGGACCGATAACAGAATCCTCTGGAAATAGGAGCCATAGCGGGTGATAGCCCCGTATGTGAAATCGGACCGGTGGTACTAAGCGTACGACAAGTAGGGCGGGACACGTGACATCCTGTCTGAATATGGGGGGACCATCCTCCAAGGCTAAATACTCGTAATCGACCGATAGTGAACCAGTACCGTGAGGGAAAGGCGAAAAGAACCCCGGAAGGGGAGTGAAATAGATCCTGAAACCGTGTGCATACAAACAGTAGGAGCGGACTTGTTCCGTGACTGCGTACCTTTTGTATAATGGGTCAGCGACTTACATTCAGTGGCAAGGTTAACCAGATAGGGAAGCCGTAGAGAAATCGAGTCCGAATAGGGCGATCAGTCGCTGGGTGTAGACCCGAAACCAAGTGATCTACTCATGGCCAGGATGAAGGTGCGGTAACACGCCCTGGAGGTCCGAACCCACTAATGTTGAAAAATTAGGGGATGAGCTGTGGGTAGGGGTGAAAGGCTAAACAAACTTGGAAATAGCTGGTTCTCTCCGAAAACTATTTAGGTAGTGCCTCAAGTATCACCATCGGGGGTAGAGCACTGTTATGGCTAGGGGGTCATTGCGACTTACCAAACCATTGCAAACTCCGAATACCGATGAGTGCGAGCTTGGGAGACAGACGTCGGGTGCTAACGTCCGGCGTCAAGAGGGAAACAACCCAGACCGCCAGCTAAGGTCCCAAAGATTGGCTAAGTGGAAAACGAAGTGGGAAGGCTAAAACAGTCAGGATGTTGGCTTAGAAGCAGCCATCATTTAAAGAAAGCGTAATAGCTCACTGATCGAGTCGTCCTGCGCGGAAGATGTAACGGGGCTAAGCCAGTCACCGAAGCTGCGGATATCCTTTATTGGATATGGTAGGAGAGCGTTCTGTAAGCCTGCGAAGGTGTCTTGTAAAGGATGCTGGAGGTATCAGAAGTGCGAATGCTGACATGAGTAGCGATAATGGGGGTGAAAAGCCTCCACGCCGTAAGCCCAAGGTTTCCTGTTCAACGTTCATCGGAGCAGGGTGAGTCGGCCCCTAAGGCGAGGCAGAGATGCGTAGCTGATGGGAAGCAGGTTAATATTCCTGCACCGTCGTATGATGCGATGGGGGGACGGATCGCGGAAGGTTGTCCAACTGTTGGAATAGTTGGTTTTTGGCTCATAGAAGGTACTTAGGCAAATCCGGGTACGGAATTCAAGGGGTTGAGACGAGTGAATTTATTCACGAAGCAATCGGAAGTGGTTCCAAGAAAAGCCTCTAAGCTTCAGTCATACGAGACCGTACCGCAAACCGACACAGGTGGGCGAGATGAGTATTCTAAGGCGCTTGAGAGAACTCGGGAGAAGGAACTCGGCAAATTGGTACCGTAACTTCGGGAAAAGGTACGCCCCGGTAGCTTGATTGGTTTACTCCATGAGGGTGAAAGGGTTGCAATAAACTGGTGGCTGCGACTGTTTAATAAAAACACAGCACTCTGCAAACACGAAAGTGGACGTATAGGGTGTGACGCCTGCCCGGTGCTGGAAGATTAAATGATGGGGTGCAAGCTCTTGATTGAAGTCCCAGTAAACGGCGGCCGTAACTATAACGGTCCTAAGGTAGCGAAATTCCTTGTCGGGTAAGTTCCGACCTGCACGAATGGCGTAACGATGGCCACACTGTCTCCTCCCGAGACTCAGCGAAGTTGAAATGTTTGTGATGATGCAATCTACCCGCGGCTAGACGGAAAGACCCCATGAACCTTTACTGTAGCTTTGCATTGGACTTTGAACCAATCTGTGTAGGATAGGTGGGAGGCTTTGAAGCGGGGACGCTAGTTCTCGTGGAGCCAACCTTGAAATACCACCCTGGTTTGTTTGAGGTTCTAACCTTGGTCCGTTATCCGGATCGGGGACAGTGCATGGTAGGCAGTTTGACTGGGGCGGTCTCCTCCTAAAGTGTAACGGAGGAGTTCGAAGGTACGCTAGATACGGTCGGACATCGTGTTGATAGTGCAATGGCATAAGCGTGCTTAACTGCGAGACTGACAAGTCGAGCAGGTACGAAAGTAGGACATAGTGATCCGGTGGTTCTGTATGGAAGGGCCATCGCTCAACGGATAAAAGGTACTCTGGGGATAACAGGCTGATTCCTCCCAAGAGTTCATATCGACGGGGGAGTTTGGCACCTCGATGTCGGCTCATCACATCCTGGGGCTGTAGCCGGTCCCAAGGGTATGGCTGTTCGCCATTTAAAGTGGTACGTGAGCTGGGTTTAAAACGTCGTGAGACAGTTTGGTCCCTATCTGCCGTGGGCGTTGGAAATTTGAAGGGGGCTGCTCCTAGTACGAGAGGACCGGAGTGGACGAACCTCTGGTGTACCGGTTGTCACGCCAGTGGCATTGCCGGGTAGCTAAGTTCGGAAGAGATAACCGCTGAAAGCATCTAAGCGGGAAACTTGCCTTGAGATGAGATTTCCCAGAGCCTTGAGCTCTTTGAAGGGTCGTTCGAGACCAGGACGTTGATAGGCTGGGTGTGGAAGTGCAGTAATGCATTAAGCTAACCAGTACTAATTGCCCGTACGGCTTGTCCCTATAACCTTAGCAGGTACAGAGGATGAGAAAGTACATGTTGCGTGAATGTTGATCGCAATCATTACCCAAGTAATACCTCAATACATAATCCTACTTCTTCCAGATTCATGGCTTTGTCGTCCTACAGGAGACAAATGCCGGTACAAGTTATGCCTGATGACCATAGCAAGTTGGTCCCACCCCTTCCCATCCCGAACAGGACCGTGAAACAACTTTGCGCCGATGATAGTGCTGCAACCAGTGTGAAAGTAGGTTATCGTCAGGCTTGTTATTCGCAGTAAGAGAAAAACCCGTCAAGCAATTGGCGGGTTTTTTTTCGTCTGGCGCTTTGTTGGTGACTTTGATGCTGATAACATGCGAAAAAAAGGCAGCGCTGCGCGCTGCCTTTACTGGCTGACGCTCAGTTTTCCTGCAAAACTTGGCGGAACAGCTCGTTCAACGCCTCCATGCCCCCGGATTTTTCTTCCTTTTCCAGACTGAAATGCTCCAGCCTGGCCAAATCAGATAGCCGCGGTAATTCGTCTTGGCCATGCTGCGGTAATGATAAATTCCCTTTTCCAGTGCGTAGACGGTATCGAGCAAGGCCTGGATGCCCATCCTGAAACCGCATTTTTCCATATATCGGATCGGCGACTGTATCCATTCGATGACGGCAGGATTGGAGCGCCAGAAGAGCTGCAGCGCCTTGCGCACATCCCAGCCATTCAAATCGATATCATCGACGATCGGATATTCGATGACGTCGCGCTTGTCTTCCAGGTCGACGCTCAGATACCAGTCTTGCGGGCGCGCGTAGATAAAACGCACATCGAAGTCGTTGTTCGGCGAGGCAAATCCCGGGCGCGGCTGCCCGATTCAATCGCCATTAAAATCCGCACGCCTTCCTTCTTTTCCACGGCCGCCAGGCGACGCATGATCTCTACTCGTATTTCTTCTGGAATCATCGTTCTCTCTTCTTAGTTGCTTGAGGACACTTTATCCCAGTCGAGGGTAAAGCGGGCCAGGAATTTCTTGAGCCGGTCCGCATCGTTCGGCCTGGCTTTCGCTTCGCGCGAGACGGCATACAAGGTACGGCCTGCATCGGACAGGCTGTTCGATTCTCGGCATACCTTGATCACTGCCTGCAGCTGCAGCGCATCGAACAGGTCGAGTTGCGCGCTTGCTGGCTCTCCCATGATTTCTGCCAAATCCACTTCCGGATTATCATTCTGAGTAACATGATGTTGCCACATGCGTTTCAGGCGCTTGATCTCTTCGTCGACCACGCCATCCGTGATGCGGCCCGCCTCGGACAAGGTGGCCAGGCGCGTGACAGACGCGGACAAATCGCGGAAATTGCCTTTCCAGGCGGAGGTGGGCAGGGTGGCAAAGCGCATGAAGCGTTCGCGCGCTTCCTTGTTGAAGCGCACTCGTTCCCCCGTCTCGGCGCTGTATTGTGCCAGCTGGTATTCCAGGTTCGGCTCGATGTCTTCCGGCCGCTGCGCCAGGCCCGGCAATTCGTAGGTCCACAGGTTGATGCGCGCATACAGGTCTTCGCGGAAGCGGCCGGCCATCACTTCTTTGCCCAGGTCGCGGTTGGTGCCGGCGATCAGCTGGAAGTCGCTCTGCACCTCCGTATCGGCACCGACGGGAAAGAAGCGCTTTTCTTCAATGGCTTTCAATAGCATGGCCTGTTCATCGAGTCCCAGTTCGCCAATTTCATCAAGAAACAGCAGTCCCTTGTGCGCGCTGCGCAGCAAGCCGGGACGATCCGCGCCCGCGCCCGTGAATGCGCCCTTGATATGGCCGAACAGGGTGGATGCGGCGCCGTCGCCGTGCAGGGTGGCGCAATTGAGGTCGATGAATTTTCCGTCGATCTGGTGGCGCGATTTTTTCAGTTCATACACGCGGCGCGCGAGGAAGGATTTGCCGGCACCGGTAGGCCCCATCAGCAGCATGGGGGCTTTCGATTTAATGGCGACGCGCTCGATTTCATCGATCATGCCGTTGAATTTTGCATTGCGCGTGGCGATGCCGGACTTCAGGAAGGCCACGCCTTCAGCCTGCTCGCGCGTAAAACGCTGTGCGATCTGATCGTAGCGCGACAGATCGAGATCGATCAATGCGTAGCTGCCGGGATTGCCGGTGGCCTGGCGCTTCGGCGGCGACGTTTGTACGAGACGGCCAGGAAAATAGCGCGCTTCCGTCATCAGGAACATGCATATCTGCACCACGTGGCTGCCGGTGGTGATGTGAATCCAGTAGTCTTCCTTGTCCGGATCGAAGGGGTAGCTATTGGCAAAATCATAGAGCGCGCCATATACATTCTCGAAGTCCCAGGCATCGCTGATAGGCAGTTCATGGGAGATCAGTCTGGTTTCCGGCGAGACGCTGGCAATATCCTGCGACACCTGGCGTACCAGGTTGTCGAACTGGCTGCCCGCGTACAGCAACTCGAAGCGGTCGATGATCTTGTCCTCGTGCTGGGTCAGGGCGATGCTGGGGCGCCACTTTTCCCAGCGTGCCGCTCCCCTGCCATTGTCGAGCTGCGTGCCGAGAAAACCGATGACGACGGTGCGTTTTGCTTGCATATTTGGGATAAATATTTATCTTAAAAGATAATTGTATTCCAAATCGCAGTGATAGGGATATTTTCAGTGAACAGCTTGTGTGAAAATATTATTTAATTAAATCAATGAGTTATGGAAATTTTTGAGGAAATATTGAAAGCTGGCACAGCGCTTGCAATAGAGGAGGTAGCAACGAGATAAACGTAGAGAGCAGAGAGGAACGAAAAATGGCCAACGCCCAGTTATTCCAGAGCGCGCAACAGACCGGAACCTTGCCAGCGGCGCTGGCACGCAATGCCGAAGGCGCGCCAGCGTATGCGCTGACGCCACGCCATCAGCTGGCACAGTATGCAGCCACGGGCTGCCTGAACACGACGTTTTATGCGACCGCCGAAGCGCAACTGGCAAAGGTGATCGAGCTGTGCCAGGCGGTCGAGCCGGCCTTCATCGCGCAGACGGCCGTGTACTGCCGCGAACGGGGCTACATGAAAGACATGCCGGCCTTGCTGGTGGCCGTGCTGGCGGGGCAGGGCGCCGCGGCATTTGCGCCGGCCTTTCAGCGCGTCATCAACAATGGCAAGATGCTGCGCAATTTCGTGCAAATCGTGCGTTCGGGCGTCATCGGCCGCAAATCGCTGGGATCGCGTCCAAAAAAGCTGGTGCAGGCATGGCTGAACGGCGCTTCGGAACAAGCCTTGCTGGCCGCCGCCGTCGGTAACGCGCCATCGCTGGCTGACGTGGTCAAGATGGTGCACCCGAAACCGCAGGAAGCGTGGCGCGCCGCCTTCTTCGCATGGCTGATCGGCAAGCCGTACGATGCCGCGGCCTTGCCGCCGACGCTGGCCGCGTTCGAAGCTTACAAGCTTGATCCAGCGCAAACGATACCGGACGTGCCCTTCCAGATGCTGACGGCGCTGCCTTTGCGCGCGCAGGATTGGGCGCAGATCGCCCGCCAGGGCAGCTGGCAGATGGTGCGCATGAATCTGAATACCTTTGGCCGCCACGGCGTGTATGCGATAGCCGGCATGCCGGAGCTGATCGCCGCCAAGCTGCGCGATCCCGAGGCGATTGGCCGGGCACGGGTGTTTCCGTACCAGCTGATGTCGGCTTGCATGGCGGCCGGCGAGCACGTGCCGGCCGCTGGAACAGGCGCTGGAAATATCGCTGCTGAACGTGCCGCAGATCGCAGGCAAGGTGGTGGTGTGCCCCGACGTTTCCGGTTCGATGTCCTCGCCCGTCAGCGGTTTTCGCGGCAGCGCCACGTCCAGCGTGCGCTGCATCGATGTGGCGGCGCTGGTGGCGGCGGCCATGTTGCGCAAGAATCCGGATGCTATGGTGCTGCCGTTCGAGCACAGCGTGGTGCAGTGCGGACTCGGCGCGGATGATAGCGTGATGAGCAACGCGGCCAGGCTGGCAGCCATCGGTGGCGGCGGTACCAATTGCAGCGCGCCGCTGCTGCGCATGAACAGCAAGAAGGAGCTGGCCGACCTGGTGATTTATGTGTCCGATAACGAATCGTGGATCGACGCCAAACGCAGCGGCGCCACGGCGACGATGGGACAGTGGAATGTCTTCAAGCAGCGCAATCCGCAAGCAAAGCTGGTGTGCATCGATATTGCGCCGCATGCCACCACGCAGGCGATGGAGCGCGAAGATATTCTGAATATCGGCGGTTTTTCCGACGACGTCTTCAAAATCATCGCCGCCTTTGCGGCCGGACGGCTGGATCCCGCCCACTGGGTGGGAGAAATCGCCGCCGTCGATATCGCAGCACCAGGTTGTTGAAACAAAGCGCATGAATGCGGACAGGACTACATAACAGACGTCTTGTCCAAGCTTGTCATGCGCCGCAGTGCCCCGAATGCCGACAGGATTACATCGATCAGCCGCTTCAAACCGGCCTGGCAGGCGCAGTGCGTCTGCCAGAAATCCTGTCCCGCCTTGTCGGGTTGTCGTACTGATGAATGCCGGTGGAACTACATCCTGGGCCGATGCGTCGGCAGCTGTTTCACCAACCCTTGTCATCACCCTCTATACAATAGAAGAAGAGAATAGCGATGAAAAACGAAGAATACGAAGTCCTGCATACCGAAGGCAGCCGTCCCGTGAAAATGTGGACGCGTGGCGTGCCTGTCGAAGAAGCGGCTAAAAAACAACTGCGCAACACGGCGACCCTGCCGTTCATTTACAAGCATATCGCCGTTATGCCCGACGTTCACCTGGGTAAAGGGTCGACCATCGGCAGCGTGATTCCCACCCTCGGCGCCGTGATTCCGGCCGCCGTGGGCGTGGATATCGGTTGCGGCATGATGGCGGCGAAAACCACGCTGACGGCGAATGATCTGCCCGATAACCTGGGACCGCTGCGCAGCGCCATCGAGCGCGCCATTCCGCACGGGATGTCGCCGAAGACGCGCGGCCACCGGGGCCGCGACGAGGGTTCCTGGCATACGCCGCCCTCGGTGGTCGACGCCGCGTGGCTGCAATTGAAAGATGAATTCGACGCCATCTGCCTGAAAACGCCGAAGCTGAAAAACACGAACAATTATCGTCACCTGGGAACCCTGGGCAGCGGTAACCACTTCGTCGAAGTGTGCCTCGATGAACAGGGTTCCGTGTGGTTCATGCTGCATTCCGGTTCGCGCGGTGTGGGCAATGCCATCGGCACCCATTTCATCGAACTGGCCAAGCAGGATATGCGCACCCACTTCATCAACCTGCCCGACCAGGATTTGGCTTACCTGGCCGAGGGAACGCAGCATTACGACGATTACGTGGAAGCGGTGGGCTGGGCCCAGCGTTTCGCCCGCAACAACCGCGAAGTGATGATGCAAAACCTGATCGCCGCCGTGCGCACCGTCATCCACAAGCCGTTCCAGACGCATGTGGAGGCCGTCAACTGCCACCATAACTATGTGCAGAAGGAACATCACTTCGGCAAGGACGTGTTGATCACGCGCAAGGGCGCTGTCTCGGCCCGCGCCGGAGAATTGGGCATCATTCCCGGCTCCATGGGCGCGAAGAGCTTTATCGTGCGCGGCAAGGGCAATGCAGACAGTTTCCATAGCTGCAGCCACGGTGCGGGACGTACGATGAGCCGCACGGAAGCGAAGCGGCGCTTCAACCTGGATGACCAGATACGCGCCACGCAAGGCGTGGAATGCCGCAAGGATGAAAACGTGATCGATGAAATTCCGATGGCCTACAAGGATATCGATGCGGTGATGCTGGCGCAGCGCGAGCTGGTCGATGTCGTGCATATCCTGAAGCAGGTCGTCTGCGTCAAAGGTTAATAAAGAGAAAGTACAGATGATAGAAATTGATGGAGCGCAAGGTGAAGGCGGCGGACAGATTTTACGTTCGGCGCTGAGCCTGTCGATGATTACGGGGCAACCGTTTCGGCTGATTAACATTCGCGCGGGGCGGGAAAAACCCGGCTTGCTGCGCCAGCATCTGCTGGCCGTGCAGGCGGCAGCCGCCATTTGCGGGGCGCGCACGACGCCGGTGGCGCTGCGCGCGTCGAGCCTGGAATTCGTGCCCGGCCCCATACGCGGCGGCGATTACCGCTTCGCCATCGGCAGCGCCGGCAGTTGCACCCTGGTGCTGCAAACCCTGTTGCCGGCCCTGCTGCATGCGGATGAGCCATCCACCGTGCGCATCAGCGGCGGCACGCACAATGCCATGGCGCCGCCCGTGCATTTCCTGCAGCGCGCGTATGGCCGCATCCTGGAACAGATGGGCGCCGAGGTGGAGATTACGCAGCAGCGCTATGGCTTTCATCCCGCAGGCGGCGGCGAGGTGCTGGCCACCGTGCAACCGTGCCAGCGCCTGCGGCCCATCGCATTGCTGCAGCGCGGCGAAAGGAAGGCCGGGTATGCGGAAAGCGTGGTGGCGGGCGTGCATGTGCAAGTGGCGCAGCGCGAGCTCGAGCGTGTCGCCGGCGGCATGGGCTGGAGCGGCAAGCAGCTGCGCCTCGTCGGCTTGCCGGCGGAGCAGGGACCGGGCAATGTCCTGCTGTTGACTTTAGAGCATGAGCATGTCACGGAAGTGTTTACGTCTTTCGGAGAAAAGCACTTGCTGGCCGAAACCGTGGCCAAGCGCCTGTTGAACGAGGTGCGCAGCTATCTCAAGACGGACGCGGCCGTCGGCGAGCACCTGGCCGACCAGCTCTTGCTGCCCATGGCGCTGGCGGGTGGCGGTACCTTCAGTTGCAACAAGGTGTCGCAGCATGCGCTGACGAATGCGGACGTGATTGCCCGATTTTTGCCCGTGCGTATCACTTTCGAGCAGCAGGCGCGCGGCAGCATCTGCACGGTGTCTGCCGCCTGACGCGCGCGGTGACACAACGACCTGTTGCAGCTGTTCCAAATTGATACATGGCCGGCCGGATGTGGGGCATATGTGCATGGCATGGCATTTGCTCTTCTTGGATATTCACTAAAAAAACCAAGGAGACCAGCATGACCTATTCCATCCGTACCCTGCTCGGCGTGGCCGCCGCCGGCGCCGTTGCCCTCACTTCCCTGCTGACCTTGCCTCATGCCTATGCGCACGGCAATGTCACGCCGCAAGGCGTCGATACCACGGGTTTGCCCAAGGTGGGCGACAAGTGGCTCGAACAAAATCCGTATCGGGGCAACAAACTGGCCTTGATGGTGGGCACCTCGGCCTACAACCAGAATTGCGCCCGCTGCCACGGCATCGAAGCCATCTCGGGCGGCATCGCGCCGGACTTGCGCCAGCTGGACCGCGATTGTTTCGGTATCAAGAATGAAACAAAGAAACAGGCGTGCTACAAGGAAACGGACAATTACTACCTCACCACCATTCGCCACGGTAAAGTGCGCAATGGCGCCGTGTACATGCCGCCGTTCGAAGGCGTGTTCAACCAGGAAGCCATGTGGGCCATCAAGACCTACCTGGAAACGCGCCGCGAATCGAATTAAGTCGAACTGATCACCAAGGAGTCCCATGCGTTCATTTCAATTCCGGGGGGCGCGTGCGATGATCTCGCTCGCTTGCCTGGCGCTGTGCGCCGCCGCGCCGGCGCGCGCCGACTGGCAAAAGGTGCAGCAGTCGGGCAGCCTGAAAGTGGCTGTGTATAACGAATTCGCGCCGTTTTCCGACAAGGGCACGGGCATCGATATCGATATTGCCGAAGCGCTGGCGAAAAAGCTGGGTTTGAAACTGAGCTTGCTGCCATTTCCCGCCGGCGAAAACCTCAACGATGATTTGCGCAATATGGTGTGGAAGGGACATTACCTCGGTTATGGTCCCGCCGATGTGATGTTGCATGTGCCGGTCGACAAGAGGTTGATGGCGGACAACGACAAGGTCGAGATCTTCGCGCCATACTATGTGGAAACCGTGCGCCTGGCGCGCAGTGCGCATGCCGTGCCGCAATTCGATGGCGTCGCCTCGCTGGCCGGCAAGCGCATCGGCGTGGAAAAGGTGTCGATCGCGGCCATGCTGATGCTGGGCGAAGACAATGGCAAGTACCGCGACGACGTGCGCATCTTCGATACGGCAGCCGAAGCCTTGCAGCAATTGCAGGCGGGCAAGCTCGATGCCGTGCTGGCCAACCGTTCGGAAATCGAATCGGTGCTGAAAAGCGATCCCGCTTTCCCCATGAGCGAAGTGGCGTTCGCCCGCCTGCCGCGTGCCGGCTGGGCCGTGGGCCTGGCCGTCAGCCGCCAGCAGCTCGACGTGGCGAAATTGCTGCAGGCAGCCATGAACGAGATGGCGGCCAGCGGCGAATTGAAAGCCATCTTTGAGAAATATGGAGTGAAGGAAGCGCGGCCGTAACAGGCCATGCTGGTAAGGTAAAAAGCCCGCGTATCTTCCGATGCGCGGGCTTTTTAGTTTTAGAAACTATATTGGGCGCTGACACCCAGCAACCAGTTGCGGCCTGGCGCCGCTTCATAGTAGCGCTTGTTGCTGTCGCCGACGATGACGGAACCCACGTAGGTCTTGTCGAAAAGATTGTTCAGGCGGGCAAACTCCTTGAAGCGCCAATTGCCTGCGTTTTGCCTGGCGTTGAAGCGCGCATTGAACACCGTGTAGCCGGGCGCCGGTTTTTCGATGTTGCTGTCTTCCGCGTAGACCTGGTTGCTGGCCACGCTTTCCAGCGCTGCGCCAAAACGGTCGAACGTATCTTTCCAGGCCAGTTCCGCGAACAGGTTAGCGCTGGGCACGCCCGGCAAGCGGCTGCCTTCGCGTACGCTGCCGAACGCCTGGTCATACACGGCGTGCAGGCTGGTCAGCGCCACTTTTGTCGTGAAGCCATATGGCAGGTTTGAATCCAGCGACACTTCCATGCCCTGGCGCAAGGTCTTGCCTGCATTGCGATAGCTGGTGCGCCCGCCGCTGGACTTGTCGACCACCAGTTCGTCGTTGGTTTTGATCTGGAACAAGGCCGCATTTATGTGCGTGTTGTTGGCGATCCTGGCCTTGACACCGGTTTCCAGGTTGGTGCTGGTGGCCGGCTTCAAGTTGAAATTGAAGCCGCCGCCCGTGCCCGAGTAAAACAGTTCGTTCAGGGTCGGCGCCTCAAAACCGCGCGCGGCGCTGGCGTAGACGTTGACGTTGGGCGTCAGTTTGTACAGCAGGCCCAGCACCGGTGTCGTGTGGCTGAACTCGAGGCTGCCGCTGTCGTCGCCATTGCTGAGGAAATGGTCGTCGACGGCCACTTTCATCTTGCTGTAGCGCACACCGGCGCTGAGCAGCCACGGGCCGCCTTGCCATTCCGTCTGGATATACGGATCGAGGCTGGAAACGACATTCTGCTCGTCGCGGCGCAGCTTGCCCTTTACGCCGAAGCTATTGCCAATGAAATTTTCATAGCCTGTGCGGTCGTCGCTGGAGCGGCCGTAATCGATGCCGATGGTGGTGCTCAGCTTGCCTCCGGCCAGCTGGTTCACGTGCAGCCAGTTGGTGTCGATGCCGTAGAACTGGCGCTGGAAGTCGACCACGCCGCCCGAATGGCTTGGCGGCGCCTGGAATCCCTTGGTAAATGCCTGGTACTGGATCACGTCGCGGTTGCCGCCATACACCATCACGTGCAGTCGGTCATCGCCGAACGATTGTTCATAAGTGGCGCCGATCTGCTGATGGTCGATGCTTTTGCGCGTGTTGTAGCGCTCGGCCAGGGTGCGTTTCGGGTTTTGCGTGTCCGTCGCATCGATTTCGCCGGCGCGCGGGTTCGCTGCAAACGTAGGCCAGGTGGCGCCCAGCGGATCTTGCGTATTGCCTTGATGCAGACTGTTGGCAACGATGGTCAGCTTGCTGTCCACATTCGGCTTGACGGTGATCTTGCCGAACGCCTGTTCGCGCGTGGCGGCGCTGTGGTCGCGGAAGCCATCCGTGCGGAAGCGGGAGCCGTCGAGCACGTAGCCGATGCCGCCTGCCTGGCCCTGCGCCGTCAAGTCTACCTTGCTGGTGCCGTAGCTGCCGCCCGTTACGTTCAGTTCGACGGATGGTGGATTTTGCCCATCCCTGGAGAACAGCTGGATCACGCCGCCCGAATGGTTGCCGTAGATGGCAGAAAACGGTCCGCGCAGCACTTCGATGCGCTCGGCCGTATCGAGATTGAAAGTGGCGGCCTGCCCTTGGCCATCGGGCATGCTGGCGGGAATGCCATCGCTGATCAGCTTGACGCCGCGCACGCCGAAGGCCGAGCGTGCTCCGAAGCCGCGTGACGAGATTTGCAAGTCCTGCGCGTAGTTCTGGCGGTTTTGCACGACCAGGCCCGGCACGGCAGCCAGCGCTTCCGACGCGTTGACGCGGATTTGACCCTCCTGGATGCGCGCGCTGTCGACCACGTCGATCGAGGCCGGCACTTCCTGGCTGGGGTGGGCGATGCGGCTGCCGCTGACGACCACCGTATCCATGAGTTGCCCGGCGGCCAAGTCAGCTGCCTCGGCGGCAAAGACGTGGGGGGCGAGGGTGGCGCTGCCGGCGACAAACAGGCTGGCGATGGTGTTCAGGCGGAAACGATGCTGCATGCGGATTCTCCAATGTGAATAAAAGCCTGCTTGATCGCGTCAGCGGCACAGGTCTGCGTAGGTGTATCAAGCAATATGCCTGCCATGTCTCCATTGGTGGGCTGAAATTATACGCGTGTCAGTGGCACGGCGTTTGCATACGGTAATTGTCAGAGGCGCCGATGCGGCGCGCTTTCCCCTCGTTTTGCCATTGAAAAGGTGATTATGCCCAACTTCTTCTCGCGCTTGCGCCAGGTGTGCTGGCTGCTGCCGGCGCTCGCCAGCACCGCTGTCCAGGCCGCTCCGTTTGCCTATGTTCCCAATGAAAAGTCGGGCACCTTGAGCGTGATCGACACGGCGACCGACCAGGTGGTGCGCCAGATCGCCGCAGGCAAGCGTCCGCGTGGCATCGCCGCCGACCCCACCGGGCGGCAATTGTTTGTCACGGATGCCGCCAGCAGCGCCTTGCTGCTGATCGACAATGCTGGCGGCGCGCCCGTGCGCACGGTGGCGCTGGGCAAGTCGCCTGAAGGCGTCAGCGCCTCGCAAGACGGTAGTCACGTTGCCGTGGCCGTCGAGGAAAACAATAGCGTGGCCTTGCTCGATGGCCAGACGGGCACCTTGCTCGCCGACATCAAGGTGCAGGGACGCAATCCGGAACACGCCGTCTTCAGCCCGGATGGGCGCTGGCTGCTGGTCAGCGCGGAAGAGGCGGAGCAAGTCGATGTCATTGATGTGGCGCAACGCCGCCAGGTGGCGTCCATCGCCGTGGGACTGCGTCCGCGCGGCATCGGTTTCAGTCCGGACTCGGGGCGCGCCTACGTGGCGTGCGAACTGGTCAATGCCGTCTACGTGATCGACTTGGCCGCGCGCAAGGCGATTGCCACCATTCCAGCGGGCAAGAATGCGAATGGCATCGCCGTCCATCCCGGCGGCAAGCAGGTGTATGTCTCGAACGGCATCGACGGCACGGTGATGGTGATCGACACGGCCAGCAATCAGGTGACGGCCACGATTCCGGTCGGCAAGCGCCCGTGGAACATGGCCATCACGCCCGACGGCGCCAAGCTGTACGTGGCCAATGGCCGCTCGAACAGCGTATCCGTCATCGACACGGCCAGCGCGCGCAAGGTGGCCGATATTGCCGTGGGTGAATTGCCATGGGGCGTGGTGATTCGTTGATTCCTTCATGGCACAGGCGCAGGTGTTCCAGTCTGGTACACCTGTTCCATTGTGCAGCGGCGCCGGGGCGGCGCAGCAGGGCTGGCCCGGATTGGAACAGGATGGCGCCACCTTGTTCAAAACGCAAACAGTGCCACGCCCCCACCCAAGTCCGGGGCATGCGCTGAAAAGCGGACCGGGATTGACGCCACGCCCTTGTAACGAGGGTAAAACCGGCTAAGTTTGTAGTGGGACGGCGAGCTGGCACGGCATTTGCGGAAGACTCCGTGTACTCACCCCATCTGTACCAGGACGTTTGATTTTAATCACGGCAGTTCCATACCAATTAACCCGATAGAGGACGACATGAATCTCGCAGACATCAGCAAACTGGGCGTAGCCAATCCCTTCAAACAACGCTATGACAATTACATCGGCGGCAAATTCGTTGCACCAGTAAAAGGTGAATACTTTCCCAACATTACGCCGATCACCGGCTTGCCGTTTTGCGAAATCGCCCGTTCCACGACGGAAGACGTCGAGCTGGCGCTGGACGCCGCCCATGCCGCCAAGGAGGCCTGGGGCAAGACTTCGCCTGCCGAGCGCGCCAACATCCTGAACCGCATCGCCGACCGCATCGAACAGAACCTGAGCCTGATCGCCACGGCGGAAACCATCGACAACGGCAAGCCCATCCGTGAAACGATGAACGCCGACATTCCGCTGGCCATCGACCATTTCCGTTACTTCGCCGGCTGCATCCGCGCGCAGGAAGGTTCCGTCGCGCAAATCGATGCGGAAACCTATGCCTACCACTACCACGAGCCGCTGGGCGTCGTGGGCCAGATCATTCCGTGGAATTTCCCTATCCTGATGGCCGTGTGGAAACTGGCGCCAGCCCTGGCGGCCGGCAATTGCGTCGTGCTCAAACCGGCCGAGCAGACGCCGGCGTCCATCATGGTGTTGATCGAGCTGATCGGCGACCTGTTGCCGCCTGGCGTGTTGAACATCATCAACGGTTTCGGCTTGGAAGCGGGCAAGCCGCTGGCGTCGAGCAAGCGCATCGCCAAGATCGCCTTTACGGGCGAAACGGGCACGGGCCGTTTGATCATGGGCTACGCGGCGCAAAACCTGATTCCCGTCACCCTGGAGCTGGGCGGCAAATCGCCGAACATCTTCTTTGAAGACGTGATGGATGCGGACGACGAGTATTTCGACAAGTGCCTGGAAGGTTTTGCGATGTTTGCGCTGAATCAAGGCGAGGTGTGCACCTGCCCATCGCGCGTGCTGATCCAGGAATCGATCTACGAGAAATTCATCGAACGGGCCCTGAAGCGCGTGGCTGCCATCAAGCAGGGCAACCCGCTCGATTCGTCCACCATGATCGGCGCGCAGGCATCGCAGGAGCAGCTGGAAAAAATCCTGTCCTATCTCGACATCGGCCGCCAGGAAGGCGCCGAAGTGCTGGCCGGCGGCGAGCGCAACACGCAGGCGGGCGACCTGGAAGGCGGCTACTACGTGCGTCCGACCGTGTTCAAGGGCAACAACAAGATGCGCATCTTCCAGGAAGAGATTTTCGGACCGGTCGTCTCCGTGACCACCTTCAAGGACGAGGCCGACGCGTTGGCGATTGCCAACGATACCTTGTACGGCCTGGGCGCCGGCCTGTGGACGCGCGATGGTTCGCGCGCCTTCCGCATGGGACGCGCCATCCAGGCGGGACGCGTGTGGACCAATTGCTACCACCTGTATCCCGCCCACGCCGCGTTCGGCGGCTACAAGCAATCGGGTATCGGCCGCGAAAACCACAAGATGATGCTCGATCACTACCAGCAAACGAAGAACTTGCTGGTGAGCTATAGCCCGAAAGCGCTGGGCTTCTTCTAAACCGGCAACAGGCGCCGCGCCAGTCAATCCAGGCGCGGCGCGCAGAAAGGGATGCCATGAGTGCAGCAATTGCCCGGGTGGTCGCCACCGATGCGGCGCTGGAAATGATGGACAAGTTGCGCCAGCGTCACGGCCCGCTGATGTTTTTCCAATCGGGCGGATGCTGCGACGGCAGTGCGCCCATGTGCTACGCGCTGGGCGAGTTCGATGTCAGCGACACCGACATCTATCTTGGCAATTTGAATGGCACACCGTTCTACATGGGACTCGAGCAATTCGAGTACTGGGAGCATACCCAGTTGATTATCGATGTGGTCGATGGCAATGGCGGCATGTTTTCACTCGACAACGGCACGGGCAAGCGCTTTTTGACGCGCTCGCGCCTGTTCACCGATGAAGAGTGCGTGCTGTTGCATGCCCAGCCGCATGAGCACGACAAAAAAAGTACCTGAGAGCTACACACACATACTAATAAAACAGAGGGAGATGATTGTGCAGAAAAAAATCATGGGGATACTCATCGGTTTGGGTTTGGCATCGCTGGCCCAGGCGGCCGACGTGGGCAATGTCACCAATGCCATGCTCGACAGCACGGCGAAGAATCCGGCCAGTGTGCTGTCGTTTGGCATGGGTACGCAAGGTCAGCGCTATTCGCCATTGACGCAGATCAATGACAAGACCGTGGCCAAGCTGGTGCCGGCCTGGTCGTTTTCGTTCGGCGGCGAAAAGCAGCGGGGCCAGGAGTCGCAGCCCTTGATTCATAACGGCAAAATGTTCGTCACGGCATCGTATTCGCGCATCTTTGCCGTCGACCTGAAAACGGGCGCCAAGCTGTGGAAGTATGAGCATCGCTTGCCGGACGGCATCATGCCGTGCTGCGACGTGGTCAACCGCGGCGCGGCCCTGTACGGCAACCTGGTGATTTTCGGCACGCTCGACGCCTACCTGGTGGCGCTGGACCAGAATACGGGCAAGATCGTCTGGAAGGAGAAAGTGGATGACTACGCGGCCGGCTACTCGATGACGGCCGCGCCGTTGATCGCCGAAGGCTTGCTGTTGACGGGCGTTTCGGGCGGGGAATTCGGCATCGTCGGTCGGGTCGAGGCGCGCAATCCGATGACGGGCGACCTCGTGTGGAGCCGTCCGACGGTGGAGGGCCATATGGGCCACCGCTACGACAAGGATGGCAAGGCCATCGATAACGGCGTATCCGGCACCGTGAACAAGACCTGGCCGGGCGACCTGTGGAAAACGGGCGGCGCCTCGACGTGGATGGGCGGTACCTACGATCCGCAGACCAAACTCGCTTACTTTGGCACCGGCAACCCGGCGCCGTGGAACAGCCATTTGCGTCCCGGCGACAATCTGTACTCGTCGTCCACCGTGGCACTCGATGTGAAAACGGGGCAGATCAAATGGGCGTATCAAAACACGCCGAATGACGCCTGGGATTTCGATGGCGCCAACGAGTTCGTCACCTTCGACATGGATGGCAAGCGTTACGGCGGCAAGGCCGACCGCAACGGATTCTTTTATGTCATCGACGCCAACACGGGCAAGCTGCAGAACGCCTTTCCGTTTGTGAAGAAAATCACCTGGGCCAGCAGCATCGACCTGAAGACGGGACGGCCGAACTACATCGCCGCCGGCCGCCCTGGCGACCCGACCAAGGGAGAGGAAGGCAAGAAGGGCACGACCGTGTTTGCCGCGCCCGCTTTCCTCGGCGCCAAAAACCAGATGCCGATGGCGTACTCGCCGCAAACCAAGCTGTTCTACGTTCCCGCGAACGAATGGGGCATGGATATCTGGAATGAGCCGATCAGCTACAAGAAGGGCGGCGCCTTCCTCGGTGCCGGTTTCACCATCAAGCCCCTGTTTGACGACTACATCGGCGCCATGCGCGCCGTCGATCCGAAGACGGGCAAGATCGTCTGGGAAATCAAGAACAACGCGCCGCTGTGGGGGGGCGTGATGAGTACGGCCGGCAACCTGGTGTTCTACGGCACGCCGGAAGGCTTCCTGAAAGCCGTCGATGCGAAGACGGGCAAGGAGCTGTGGAAATTCCAGACGGGCTCCGGCGTCGTGGCGCCGCCCGTCACCTGGCAGGATGGCGACACGCAATATGTGGCCGTCGTTTCCGGCTGGGGTGGCGCCGTGCCGCTGTGGGGCGGCGAGGTGGCGAAGAAGGTCAACTTCCTGGAACAGGGCGGTTCCGTGTGGGTCTTCAAGCTGGCATCGAAGTAACGGGGTGAAGCATCCGGGCCACTCGGATGGGTGTCTCCCTGTCCGCCGGATGTTTTCTTTTTGCTGACGGCCCAGGCCGTCAGTTTTTTGTTTACCTTTCCGCCCGCTATGCCTGCTTGCGGTCAAAAAATGAACACTGGCAGTGGCGATTGATCCGCTGCTGCACAAGTGAAATACGCTTTTTCTCTTTCTCCCTCTGAGCCGTGCTGGGCACGCTTATTGCCAAAGCTTGAGGTACATCAATCACTGGTGTGCACACTAAAAACAGAGAAGAAAGAGGAGAACAAATGAACACATTGATCAAGCTGGGGAGCCTCGGTGTCATGACAATCGCAGCGGTAGGGCAGGCGCAAGCCGTCGATATCAAGGCCGGCGACTGGACCGTGTCGGTGGGCGGCATCGTCAACGCCTATTACACGCAAGTATCGTGTTCGGGCGATGCGGTGGGCGGGCTGGCGCTGGGCGGCCAGGCGCTCGGTTGCGGCGGAGAGAAGGACCGCACGACGATCGGCAACGGCTTGCTGCCGAATGGCTTGATCACCTCGGCAAGCTCGCGCCTGGGCGAGTACGACGTGAAAGCCTTGATCGGCATCTACAACTCGACGGCCACGGACAGCGCCATCAGCCAGAACAGCGTGGTCGACGTGCGCCAGGCCTTCTTCACGTTTGGCAATGCGGAAATGGGCACGTTCAAGCTGGGCCGCGACTACGGCATCTTCGGCGCGAATGCGATCCTGTCCGACATGACCTTGCTGGGCTCGGGCGCGCCCGTGCAGGCGACGCAGCGGGGCCGGGTGACCCTGGGCCATATCGGCGCCGGCTATACCTATCTGGGCAACTATGGCCAGATCATGTACAGCACGCCGAAGTCGGGCGGCTTTGGTGCCGATGTGGCGCTGGTCAGCCCCGTGTCCGATACGCCCATCGTGGCAGGCTCGACCTATTCTTCGAAGTCGAGTCCGCAAGTGCAGGCGCAGCTGACGTATGCGCAGGAAGGCTTGAAAGCCTGGCTGGGCGTGAAGTCGCAAAAATTCACGTCGAAAACGCCGGGTATCGATGACCTGACCATGCGCGGCGTGGAAGTGGGCGGCTCCTACCAGATGGGACCGGCTGGCGTATTGGTCAACTTCCAGGGCGGCAAGGGACTCGGTATCTTGTCCGATGCGGACCAGGGCGATACCAAATCGAAGAACTGGCTGTTGCAAGGCACGTACAAGACGACAGACAAGCTGAAACTGGGCTTGTCCTATGGCATCAGCAAGAACGACGACAACACGGCCGGCACGGGCGGCTTGAAGTCGAACGCCAACCTGACCCTCGGTGCGTATTACTCGCTCAACAGCGCGATCACCCTGGTGGGTGAACTGGGCCAGACGCGCTCGAAAGCCTTTGCGGGTGGCGAAGCGAAGATGAATGGCGTGTCCCTGGGCGGCATTATTTTCTTCTAATAAATGAACGCGGCGCCTTGCGACAAGGCGCCGCACGGAGCGTGGTGCATGCGGATAATGCGGTTGTTCATCGGATGCTGGCTATTCCTGTTTATCCTGGGACAGGCGTGGGCGGGTGTGCTCACCAGGGCCGAGCTGGCGCGGCGCTTTCCTGCTCCCATCGTCGTGGGCGACAAGGAGACCGACTTGCCCGTCTGGCCATTGTTCCGGCAAAACGCCACGGTAACTGAACTGGTCGGCTACGTGTTTGAGTCGGTGGACTTGGCACCGATTCCCGGCTTTTCTGGCGTTCCCGTCAATTTATTGATCGCGATCAATCCCCAAGGGAGTTTTCTCGACGTGGCCGTGCTGTCGCAGCACGAGCCCGTGTTTCTCGATGGCCTGGGCGAAGCGCCCTTGTTTCAGTTCGTCAAACAGTACCAGGGACTGTCGCTGAAACAGAATATCGCTATTGATGCCAGGAAGAAACGCGCCACGGATGCCACGCACGCCGATATCGATGGCGTGTCGAAGGCCACGGCTTCCGTGCGCATCATCAACCAGAGCGTGCTGGCGTCGGCCTTGAAAGTGTCGCGCAAAAAACTTGGGTTTGCGCAAGGGCGCGACCCGGATCAGATCGCCCGCATCCGCATGGACGTGTTCGAAAAGCTTGATGTCGCGCAAATGTTAAAGCAGGGTTTGATCCAGCATGTGCGGTTGAGCAACAAGGAGATTGAAAGCCTGTTTGCCGGCAGTCCCGGTGCGGGACTCGATGTGGAAGCGATGCGCGCGCCTGACGGCGTGTTCATCGACCTGTACCTGGCCTATGTGTCCGTGCCCACGGTGGGGCGCAATCTGTTGACGGAACGCAGCTGGAACAAATTGCGCAACCGGCTGGACGAGGGCGACCACGCCATCCTCGTCATGTCGCGTGGGCGCTACAGCGTGCTGGGCGACGATTTCGTGCGCGGCACCGTGCCGGACCGGCTATTGCTGAAACAGGATGGCTTGCCCATCGACATGCGCGACCTGGACCTGGAATTGAACCTGTCCGATGCGGGACCGTTGCCGACGGAAAATATCGCCGTATTCCGCGTCATCAGCCAGGCAGGGCTCGATGCGGCCAGTCCGCTGGCGTTCACCATGCCGATCACGCGCAGCAAGGGCATCGTGTATCCCGAACGCATCACCCGCAACGTCGATGTCACATACCGCTTGCCGGCCGATTTTTATAGCGCTCCGCAAGGTGACGATGCCAGCTGGCGCGGCACGTGGAAGGGGCGCAAGGCCGAACTGCTGATCTTGCTGGCCGGGCTGGCGCTGCTGGCCGGCGCACTGGCCTGGCAGAAACGCCTGGTGCGTAATGGCCGGCAATTTGTCTGGTTCCGCCGGCTGTTCCTGCTGTTCACCATCGTTTTTGTCGGCTATTACGCGCAGGGGCAGTTGTCGATCGTCAATATCACGGGCGTCATCCAGGCGCTGCTTGCGAGTCGCAGCCTGGGCTTCTTCCTGTTCGATCCGATGACGGTGATTCTCTGGGCGTCCGTGCTGTTCAGTCTGTTTATCTGGGGCCGCGGCACGTTTTGCGGCTGGCTGTGCCCGTTTGGCGCCTTGCAGGAATTCACGGGCAAGCTGGGCCAATGGCTGCGCTTGCCGCAGTGGAAGATCAAACCGCGCCTCGATGGACGCTTGAAGTGGATCAAGTATGGCTTGCTGGCGGCCATTCTGGGCAGCAGCGTTTTTTCCAGCCAGATCACGGACAAGCTGGTGGAACTGGAACCGTTCAAGACGGCGATCACCTTGAATTTCGTGCGGGCCTGGCCCTTCGTCGCGTATGCCGGGGGCTTGCTGCTGCTCAGTAGTGTTTCCTACAAATTCTTTTGCCGCTACCTGTGTCCGTTTGGCGCGGCGCTGGCGCTGCTGGGACGTTTTCGCCTGTTCAACTGGATTCCCCGTCGCAAGGAGTGCGGCACGCCTTGCCAGACTTGCCGTCACCGTTGCGAGTACCACGCCATCGCGGCTGGCGGGAAAGTCGATTATGGCGAGTGTTTCCAGTGCATGGATTGCGTGGTGATTTACGCCAGCGATGAAAAATGCGCGCCCTTGATGCTGGAAATCAAGCGTGCCCGTACCATCCCGATTGTCCGGGCCACGGCAGAGGAGAGCAGCAATGCAGCGTAGAACGTTTATTTCCGCAGCGATCGGCAGCGTGGCCGGCATGGCGGGCGTTATCTTGCCTGGAAGCATGGCGCGCGGTACGGTCACGGCGTCCGGCGTGCGCCCCTATCAAGGCGCCGCCCTGGCGTTTGGCACGACCATCGCCGTCACCGTGTTGCACCACGATCAGCGCCAGGCGGAACTGGCCATCGAGGATGCCTTGCATGCAGCGAGGAATGTCGACCGCCTGATGAGCATTTACAGTCCCGCCAGCCAAGTCTTCCAGCTGAACCGCGATGGACGCCTGGCCCGGCCGGACACGCATTTGCTGGCCGTGCTGGCGCAGGCGCAAACCTTGTCGCAATGGAGTGACGGGGCGTTTGATATCACGGTGCAACCTTTATGGCGGCTGTTTCGCGCGGCGGCAGACCAGGCAAGTTTACCGGCGGAAGCATTGCGCCGCGCTGCGCAGGCGCGGGTGGGCTGGCGGCAACTGGCGTGGGATCGCCGGGAAGTGCGTTTTCTGCAGCCGGGCATGGCGCTGACCTTGAATGGCCTGGCGCAAGGCTACGCGGCGGATATGGCGCTGGCGGCCGTGCAGGCGCGCGGCATACGGCACGCTTTGCTTGACACGGGCGAATTCGTTGCGCGTGGGCAGCGTGCCGTGCGCCGTCCGTGGACCTTGGGCATCCAGGATCCGCGCGACGCGGAAATCCTGGCGGCCACCTTGAAAGTGGAGGGGCGCAGCGTGGCCACGTCGGGCGACTACGAATGCACGTTCACGCCCGACTTCGTGCATCACCACATCTTCGACCCATCGAAGGGCGATTCGCCGCGTGAACTGGCCAGCGTGACCGTGCTGGCGCCCACGGGTTTGCTTGCTGATGGCTTGTCGACCACCTTTATGGTGACGGGCGCGGCACGTGCGCATGCGATGGCCGCGCAGATGCAGGGCATCGACCTGATGACCATCGACAAGCGGGGCCGGCGCGCGATGTCGCCCGGCTTTCCCCGCCTACTCTAGGCTATTTCAGATGCGGCACCTTGCGATAGATCGTGTTGCGCGATACGCCCAGGGCCCGCGCCGTGGCCGAGACGTTGCCGCCGTGGGCATCGAGCGACTTGAGGATCACGCTTTGCTCCATCTCTTCCAGGTTGGCGCCGGCGGCGATCATGCGGTCCGTGCTGGCGCTGGCGGCAGTCGCTTGCGTCATCTCAATATCGTCGAGGAAATCATCGGGCATGTGGCGCAAACAGATTTCATGCTCGTCGCCCGCCATGACGATGGCCGTGCGCAGCAGATTGGTCAGCTGGCGGAAATTGCCTGGCCATTTATGTTGGTGGAACATGCGCAGGATGTCCGGCGCCACCGTGTAGCGCGTATCGGGCGCTTCCGTTGCGAGGATTTTTTTCACGACCGTGTCTAGGTCCGTGCGCTCGCGCAGCGGCGGCAGTTTTACCACCAGGCCATTCAGGCGGTAATACAAGTCTTCGCGAAACAGTCCCTTGGCCATGCGTTCGCGCAAGTTGTGATTCGTGGCGCAAATGAGTTCCACGTTGACGGTGATGGATTTGCTGCTGCCCAAGGGAGTGACCATGCGTTCCTGCAACACGCGCAACAGCCGCGCCTGCAAGCCGAAAGGCATGTCGCCGATTTCATCGAGGAACAGGGTGCCGCCATTGGCTTGCAGGATTTTGCCGATCGCGCCTTTCTTGCGCGCGCCCGTAAAGGCGCCGTCTTCATAGCCGAACAGTTCGGACTCGATCAGGGTTTCCGGGATGGAAGCGCAGTTGACGGCAATAAACGGTCCCATGGCCCGCGGCGAGTCGTTGTGGATGGCTTGCGCGAGCAATTCCTTGCCGGTGCCCGTTTCGCCCATGACGAGGATGGGGATGTCGCGCCCCAGCACCTTGTTGACCTTTTCGATGACCAGTTCCAGTTGCGGATCGCCCGTGCGCAGGTAGCGCAAGCCGGACAGGCGCCGCGCCGCGTTGGCCGCATGGCTGGCGGACGCGGGAATCTGTGCCGGCACGGCGTTGATATCGCTATGGTCGGTGCTGGCAGTAAAGCCGTGCTGGAAGACGCTATTGGACAGGCGCAACTGCGCGCGCCCATACACGCGCACGCCGCTGTGCATGCACAGGTTCAGCAAACCGGGGGCGGCCGTGCGGTAATGGTCATAGAGGGCGGACACGGGCAAGCCGAACAGGGAGCTGAAGGTATGTGATTGCAGCGCGGCAAATGACAGGCCCAGCTGGAACAAACCATTCTTGTTTGCCGATAAAAACCGTCCGCCCGGCGTGAACGAGGCGATGCCTTCCATCAAGGTGCCGATGAATTCGGGACGCGCGTGGAAGTGCACGGTGATGGCGTCTTCGAAGGTGGCGGAAAACAGCTGGTTTTCGATCATCAGCGCCGACATGCGCACGAGGGCCATCGTATGCTTGTGAAAGCTGCGCTGGTCGCTGGACACGTCCAGCACGCCGATGACATTGCCCCGGTGGTCGGTGATTGGGGCCGCGGAGCACGTCAGGAAATGATTTGCGGCCAGGTAATGCTGGTCCGCATGGACGAGGGTTGGTACTTTTTCCGTGATGGCCGTGCCGATGGCATTCGTGCCGCGGCTTTGTTCCGACCACGCCACGCCCGGCTGCAGGGCGACGCGGTTGGCTTTCTCCAGGAAATCATCGTCGCCCAGCGAATGCACGATCACGCCGTTGGCATCCGTGAGAATCACCATGTTGTGCGTGTTGACGATTTGCTGGTACAGGGTTTCCATGGCCGGCAGCGCGTGCGTGTGCAGCATGCGGTTTTGCTCGATCAGCAAGGACAGATCGGACTTGCCGGCCGGCGTAAAGTCGGGCGTGGCCGTGGGCGACAGGCCAAAGGCGACGGAACGCTGATGGGACGTTTCGATGATGACGGGGACGTTGTCCTGTCCTGCCGGCAAAATGTTCGCGTCCGCGATGGACGAAAACGGTGCGCTACGGTAAGTAGCTGACGGTTGATACATGATCTCGTTGCCTCCGTTGGGCCCTGTACTGCGGCGCTCTTTTGAATATCGAGAGTGTTCCATAATGTAGCACCTGTCACAGATGGGAGCAAAGCAAAGCGAACCGGGCTATCCCCAGTGTTGCTGCCAGGCCCAGAGTTGCTCCCCTCGGTGGTTGGTGCATGTGTTCATATAAGCAATTGCGGTGCCAGGCCTATCGCCTTTGATCTGGCGCAAAAAATAGCGCTTGCGGGCTGCGCGGGGCAGGGCTATAATTCGCCCCCTCGCTGAACGATGCATGCAAATGCAGTGTGAAGCGAGAAAAGTTTTTAAGCGCAATGCGCTGAAAAACGGGGTTGACGGACGTAGCAAATTGCTTCATACTCTTCCTTCTTCGCAGCTGACAAACACAACGCTTTGTCGATAGCGCGAAAGCAGTACCGAATACAGTTCTTTAACAATTAACAGTCGATAAGTGTGGACATTTGATGTAAGTGCAGCGTCAATCTTCGGATTGGCGTAATACTTAAAATATATCAAATGTTCACAAGAAATAATGAAATAGGATACTTCTTCGGAAGTAGCCTGTCAGTTTTTTGAGTGAGCGACCCGTCGCAAGACGGTGCCAATAAAATGGCAAAGTAACAGAGATTAAACTGAAGAGTTTGATCCTGGCTCAGATTGAACGCTGGCGGCATGCCTTACACATGCAAGTCGAACGGCAGCACGGAGCTTGCTCTGGTGGCGAGTGGCGAACGGGTGAGTAATATATCGGAACGTACCCTGGAGTGGGGGATAACGTAGCGAAAGTTACGCTAATACCGCATACGATCTACGGATGAAAGTGGGGGATCGCAAGACCTCATGCTCGTGGAGCGGCCGATATCTGATTAGCTAGTTGGTAGGGTAAAAGCCTACCAAGGCATCGATCAGTAGCTGGTCTGAGAGGACGACCAGCCACACTGGAACTGAGACACGGTCCAGACTCCTACGGGAGGCAGCAGTGGGGAATTTTGGACAATGGGCGAAAGCCTGATCCAGCAATGCCGCGTGAGTGAAGAAGGCCTTCGGGTTGTAAAGCTCTTTTGTCAGGGAAGAAACGGTGAAGGCTAATATCCTTTACTAATGACGGTACCTGAAGAATAAGCACCGGCTAACTACGTGCCAGCAGCCGCGGTAATACGTAGGGTGCAAGCGTTAATCGGAATTACTGGGCGTAAAGCGTGCGCAGGCGGTTTTGTAAGTCTGATGTGAAATCCCCGGGCTCAACCTGGGAATTGCATTGGAGACTGCAAGGCTAGAATCTGGCAGAGGGGGGTAGAATTCCACGTGTAGCAGTGAAATGCGTAGATATGTGGAGGAACACCGATGGCGAAGGCAGCCCCCTGGGTCAAGATTGACGCTCATGCACGAAAGCGTGGGGAGCAAACAGGATTAGATACCCTGGTAGTCCACGCCCTAAACGATGTCTACTAGTTGTCGGGTCTTAATTGACTTGGTAACGCAGCTAACGCGTGAAGTAGACCGCCTGGGGAGTACGGTCGCAAGATTAAAACTCAAAGGAATTGACGGGGACCCGCACAAGCGGTGGATGATGTGGATTAATTCGATGCAACGCGAAAAACCTTACCTACCCTTGACATGGCTGGAATCCCCGAGAGATTGGGGAGTGCTCGAAAGAGAACCAGTACACAGGTGCTGCATGGCTGTCGTCAGCTCGTGTCGTGAGATGTTGGGTTAAGTCCCGCAACGAGCGCAACCCTTGTCATTAGTTGCTACGAAAGGGCACTCTAATGAGACTGCCGGTGACAAACCGGAGGAAGGTGGGGATGACGTCAAGTCCTCATGGCCCTTATGGGTAGGGCTTCACACGTCATACAATGGTACATACAGAGCGCCGCCAACCCGCGAGGGGGAGCTAATCGCAGAAAGTGTATCGTAGTCCGGATTGTAGTCTGCAACTCGACTGCATGAAGTTGGAATCGCTAGTAATCGCGGATCAGCATGTCGCGGTGAATACGTTCCCGGGTCTTGTACACACCGCCCGTCACACCATGGGAGCGGGTTTTACCAGAAGTAGGTAGCTTAACCGTAAGGAGGGCGCTTACCACGGTAGGATTCGTGACTGGGGTGAAGTCGTAACAAGGTAGCCGTATCGGAAGGTGCGGCTGGATCACCTCCTTTCTAGAGTTTGCACGAATCATGTAAATGGTTCACGCATCAAATGTTCACACTTATCGGCTGTTAGTAAGAGAAGAAACAGTAGTCGTAGTAGCACCGCGTTGGGGCTGTAGCTCAGCTGGTTAGAGCACCGTGTTGATAACGCGGGGGTCGTTGGTTCGAGTCCAACCAGCCCTACCAGCTAATTAGTAAAATCTCAGGGGGATTAGCTCAGCTGGGAGAGCACCTGCTTTGCAAGCAGGGGGTCGTCGGTTCGATCCCGTCATCCTCCACCAATACTTTGAAAGTGCAAACGTAAGCCGTCAGGTTTAGGTTTGATCTTTTAGCGATCAAAGCTGTTTCGTTCTTTAACAATCTGGAAGAAGTAAAGATTATTTATTGATCGGTTTGCCGTAAAAAGCGAATCGATGGGTAATGATTGTATGTATCAACAAACAAGCAACAACGTTGTACTTTCTTATCCCTGTAGCGCTCTTTTCGTTTGAAAGAATGAAGAGGCTAACGTTATAGGGACAAGCGAATAAGTGCACATGGTGGATGCCTTGGCGATTACAGGCGATGAAGGACGTAGTAGCTTGCGATAAGCTGCGGGGAGTGAGCAAACACACTTTGATCCGCAGATTTCCGAATGGGGCAACCCACCCTTTTAGGGTATTGCATACTGAATACATAGGTATGCAAGGCGAACGCGGCGAACTGAAACATCTAAGTAGCTGCAGGAAAAGAAATCAACCGAGATTCCCAAAGTAGCGGCGAGCGAAATGGGAAGAGCCTGTACGTGATAGTCGGACCGATAACAGAATCCTCTGGAAATAGGAGCCATAGTGGGTGATAGCCCCGTATGTGAAATCGGACCGGTGGTACTAAGCGTACGACAAGTAGGGCGGGACACGTGACATCCTGTCTGAATATGGGGGGACCATCCTCCAAGGCTAAATACTCGTAATCGACCGATAGTGAACCAGTACCGTGAGGGAAAGGCGAAAAGAACCCCGGAAGGGGAGTGAAATAGATCCTGAAACCGTGTGCATACAAACAGTAGGAGCGGACTTGTTCCGTGACTGCGTACCTTTTGTATAATGGGTCAGCGACTTACATTCAGTGGCAAGGTTAACCGAATAGGGAAGCCGTAGAGAAATCGAGTCCGAATAGGGCGATCAGTCGCTGGGTGTAGACCCGAAACCAAGTGATCTACTCATGGCCAGGATGAAGGTGCGGTAACACGCCCTGGAGGTCCGAACCCACTAATGTTGAAAAATTAGGGGATGAGCTGTGGGTAGGGGTGAAAGGCTAAACAAACTTGGAAATAGCTGGTTCTCTCCGAAAACTATTTAGGTAGTGCCTCAAGTATCACCATCGGGGGTAGAGCACTGTTATGGCTAGGGGGTCATTGCGACTTACCAAACCATTGCAAACTCCGAATACCGATGAGTGCGAGCTTGGGAGACAGACGTCGGGTGCTAACGTCCGGCGTCAAGAGGGAAACAACCCAGACCGCCAGCTAAGGTCCCAAAGATTGGCTAAGTGGAAAACGAAGTGGGAAGGCTAAAACAGTCAGGATGTTGGCTTAGAAGCAGCCATCATTTAAAGAAAGCGTAATAGCTCACTGATCGAGTCGTCCTGCGCGGAAGATGTAACGGGGCTAAGCCAGTCACCGAAGCTGCGGATATATAGCAATATATATGGTAGGAGAGCGTTCTGTAAGCCTGCGAAGGTGTCTTGTAAAGGATGCTGGAGGTATCAGAAGTGCGAATGCTGACATGAGTAGCGATAATGGGGGTGAAAAGCCTCCACGCCGTAAGCCCAAGGTTTCCTGTTCAACGTTCATCGGAGCAGGGTGAGTCGGCCCCTAAGGCGAGGCAGAGATGCGTAGCTGATGGGAAGCAGGTTAATATTCCTGCACCGTCGTATGATGCGATGGGGGGACGGATCGCGGAAGGTTGTCTGACTGTTGGAATAGTCAGTTTCTGTCTCATAGAAGGCGCTTAGGCAAATCCGGGCGCGGAATTCAAGGGGATGGGACGAGTGAACTTGTTCACGAAGCAATCGGAAGTGGTTCCAAGAAAAGCCTCTAAGCTTCAGTCATACGAGACCGTACCGCAAACCGACACAGGTGGGCGAGATGAGTATTCTAAGGCGCTTGAGAGAACTCGGGAGAAGGAACTCGGCAAATTGGTACCGTAACTTCGGGAAAAGGTACGCCCCGGTAGCTTGAATGGTTTACTCCATGAGGGTGAAAGGGTTGCAATAAACTGGTGGCTGCGACTGTTTAATAAAAACACAGCACTCTGCAAACACGAAAGTGGACGTATAGGGTGTGACGCCTGCCCGGTGCTGGAAGATTAAATGATGGGGTGCAAGCTCTTGATTGAAGTCCCAGTAAACGGCGGCCGTAACTATAACGGTCCTAAGGTAGCGAAATTCCTTGTCGGGTAAGTTCCGACCTGCACGAATGGCGTAACGATGGCCACACTGTCTCCTCCCGAGACTCAGCGAAGTTGAAATGTTTGTGATGATGCAATCTACCCGCGGCTAGACGGAAAGACCCCATGAACCTTTACTGTAGCTTTGCATTGGACTTTGAACCAATCTGTGTAGGATAGGTGGGAGGCTTTGAAGCGGGGACGCTAGTTCTCGTGGAGCCAACCTTGAAATACCACCCTGGTTTGTTTGAGGTTCTAACCTTGGTCCGTTATCCGGATCGGGGACAGTGCATGGTAGGCAGTTTGACTGGGGCGGTCTCCTCCTAAAGTGTAACGGAGGAGTTCGAAGGTACGCTAGATACGGTCGGACATCGTGTTGATAGTGCAATGGCATAAGCGTGCTTAACTGCGAGACTGACAAGTCGAGCAGGTACGAAAGTAGGACATAGTGATCCGGTGGTTCTGTATGGAAGGGCCATCGCTCAACGGATAAAAGGTACTCTGGGGATAACAGGCTGATTCCTCCCAAGAGTTCATATCGACGGGGGAGTTTGGCACCTCGATGTCGGCTCATCACATCCTGGGGCTGTAGCCGGTCCCAAGGGTATGGCTGTTCGCCATTTAAAGTGGTACGTGAGCTGGGTTTAAAACGTCGTGAGACAGTTTGGTCCCTATCTGCCGTGGGCGTTGGAAATTTGAAGGGGGCTGCTCCTAGTACGAGAGGACCGGAGTGGACGAACCTCTGGTGTACCGGTTGTCACGCCAGTGGCATTGCCGGGTAGCTAAGTTCGGAAGAGATAACCGCTGAAAGCATCTAAGCGGGAAACTTGCCTTGAGATGAGATTTCCCAGAGCCTTGAGCTCTTTGAAGGGTCGTTCGAGACCAGGACGTTGATAGGCTGGGTGTGGAAGTGCAGTAATGCATTAAGCTAACCAGTACTAATTGCCCGTACGGCTTGTCCCTATAACCTTAGCAGGTACAGAGGATAAGAAAGTACATGTTGCGTGAATGTTGATCGCAATCATTACCCAAGTAATACCTCAATACATAATCCTACTTCTTCCAGATTCATGGCTTTGTCGTCCTACAGGAGACAAATGCCGGTACAAGTTATGCCTGATGACCATAGCAAGTTGGTCCCACCCCTTCCCATCCCGAACAGGACCGTGAAACAACTTTGCGCCGATGATAGTGCTGCAACCAGTGTGAAAGTAGGTTATCGTCAGGCTTGTTATTCGCAGTAAGAGAAAAACCCGTCAAGCAATTGGCGGGTTTTTTTTCGTCTGGCGGTTTGTGATGGTGACCCCAAACGAAGGCTGGGGTCAGACCCTGAGGGTCTGACCCCGGTATTTCGCCGTTGGGGTAATTCCGAATAAAAAAAGCAGCGCTGCGCGCTGCCTTTGTCATGTAACGTCGCTTAACTCCCGCGATAAGTCGAATACGACCACGGCGACACCACCAGCGGCACGTGGTAATTTTCGTCCGTATGCGCAATGCCGAAGGACAGCGTGACCAGATCGATGAAGCGGGGCGAAGGCAGTTCCACTCCCTGGGCGGCGAAATAGTCGCCTGCATTGAATACCAGTTCATATTGACCAGCTTTCATGCTCTCGCCTTCCAGCAAGGGCGTGCTGCAGCGGCCATCGCTATTGGTCATATCCATCTTCAATAGCACTTTTCCTTCCGGCGCGACTGAAAACAGGGCCACCTTGACGCCGGCTCCCGGCCTGCCGTGGGCGATATCGAGTACATGCGTGCTGAGTTTTCCCATTTGCTATCCTGTATATAGGGTGAGTGAATGTGCTTATCGTGCAAATCATATACCGGTGACTGCGCCTGGCTATATGATTGGGCATATAGCCAACATTGTCCTCCTATAGGCGCGCTTCCGCATGAACAATTACGAAGATTATCCACGCGACTTGATCGGCTATGGCCGCACGCCACCGCATCCGCAATGGCCGGGCAAGGCCCGCATTGCCCTGCAATTCGTCCTCAATTACGAGGAAGGGGCGGAAAACAGCGTGCTGCATGGCGATCCCGCCTCGGAAACGTTTTTATCGGAAATGATCGGTGCGGCGGCTTTTCCCGCGCGCCACCTGAGCATGGAGTCGATCTACGAATACGGCTCGCGTGCCGGATTATGGCGTTTGCTGCGCATGTTCGAGGAGCGGCGCCTGCCGCTGACCGTATTCGGCGTATCGATGGCCTTGAAACGCAATCCGGAGGCGGTGGCCGCGTTCCAGCAACTGGGGCATGAAATTGCCTGTCACGGCTTGCGCTGGATTTCCTACCAAAACATGGATGAAGCAACGGAGCGCGAACACATGCGCGAAGCCGTGCAGATCATTCGCGAATTGACGGGTTCCGCCCCGCAAGGCTGGTACACGGGGCGCGATTCGCCCAATACGCGCAAACTGGTGGTCGAGCATGGCGGTTTCCGCTACGACGCCGATTACTATGGCGACGATCTGCCATTCTGGGAGAAAGTGGCGTACACGGACGCCGCCGGCATGCCGTCCGTGCAGCCGCAGCTAATCGTGCCTTACACCCTGGACACGAACGACATGCGCTTTGCCGCCATGCAAGGCTTTAATTCGGGCACGCAGTTTTTCGATTATCTGAAGGATGCCTTCGATGTGCTGTATGCGGAAGGCGATCCGAACGGCTTGAATCAGCCGAAGATGTTGTCGGTGGGCTTGCATTGCCGCCTGGTGGGACGTCCGGGACGGGCCGCGGCGCTGGCGCGCTTTCTCGATTATGTGCAGGGCCATGAGCAGGTGTGGATCACGCGCCGCATCGATATCGCCGAACACTGGCATGCGACGCATCCCTATGCTGCTTGATGGATATTGATATTGGATGATAAGTAAAATCAGTCTTTGCATATAGTTGTCCCATATGCCGGTGTTAATCTCCTATACTGGGACTATACCGAGGCCAGCATGTCAGAACCGATCCGCTTTTATTACCGTGGTGCCGTACAGGAAGTACGCAACGCCGCCCCTACGCAGACTGTGTTGCAGCACCTGCGCGAGGATTTGCATTGCACGGGCACCAAGGAAGGCTGCGCCGAAGGCGATTGCGGCGCCTGCACCGTCGTCATCGGCAGCCTGGTCGATGGCCAGGTCGAGATGAAGGCCGTCAACGCCTGCATCCAGCTCACGCCCACCCTCGATGGCAAGGCCCTGTTTTCCGTGGAAGACTTGCAGCAGCCCGACGGCGCCCTGCACCCGGTGCAGCAGGCGATGGTCGAGTGCCACGGATCCCAGTGCGGTTTTTGCACGCCCGGCTTCGTCATGTCCTTATGGGGCATGTATCTGAAAAAAAACGGCGAGACGCCCACGCGCTGCGAAATCGACGACACCCTGTCGGGCAATCTGTGCCGCTGCACCGGTTACCGGCCCATCATCGATGCGGCTAGGCGCATGGGGGAGTTGCCGCACGTCACGTTCGATCGCGATGCCTTGAGGGGGCAATTGCAGGCGCTGCAGCGCGGCAGCCTGCATACGTATGAACATGGCGGCCAGCACTTCCACGCGCCGCGCAGCATCGATGAACTGGTGGCGTTGCGCGCGGAAAAGCCGCAAGCGTGCCTGCTGGCCGGTTCCACGGACGTGGGTTTGTGGGTGACCAAGCAATTGCGCGACCTGGGCGACATTATTTATCTGGGCCACGTCGCGGCGCTGAAAACCATCGCCGTGGACGACGGCAAGCTGCACATCGGCGCCGGCGCCAGTCTGAACGATGCTTACGGGGCGCTGTGCGGGCATTATCCGGAAGAATTGTCGGAACTGTGGCAGCGCTTTGCATCCTTGCCGATTCGTAACGCGGGTACTTTGGGCGGCAATGTGGCCAATGGTTCGCCGATCGGCGATTCGATGCCGTGGCTGATTGCGTTGGGCAGCGAGATCGTGCTGCGTGGCCCCGCCGGCCAACGGATCATGCCGCTGGAAAACTTCTATCTGGGGTACCAAAAGAAAGATTTGCAGCCAGGCGAATTCGTCGAAGCCGTGCGTGTGCCCTTGCCACGTGCCGGTGTGCAATTTCGCACCTATAAACTGGCGAAACGCTTCGACCAGGATATTTCGGCCGTGTGCGCCGGGTTCGCTTTCCGACTCGATGGCGAACGCATCGTCGATGCGCGCATCGCCTTTGGCGGCATGGCGGCCACGCCGCAGCGCGCCGCGCAAACGGAAGCATTTTTGCGGGGACAGGCGTGGACGGAAGAGAACCTGCTCGTCGCCATGCGCTTGCTGGCCGACGATTACGCGCCCTTGTCGGACATGCGCGCGTCGAATACCTACCGCATGACGACGGCGCAAAACCTGTTGCGCCGCTTCTGGCTGGAAACCCGCCCCGCTGCGCCGCTGTTGCGCACGGCCGTCAACGCCTACGCTTGCCGCGCCTGAAAGGACCAGCATGAACCATCCTGCCACGCCCGAACTGCAAGCGGCCGCCTGGAGCGCCGTGGGCAAGCCCAGCCCTCATGAATCGGCGCAATTGCATGTGCTGGGGCAAGCCACCTACACGGACGATATCGCCGAATTGCAAGGCACCTTGCACGCGGCGCTGGGCCTGTCGCAAAAGCCGCACGCGCGCATCACGGCCATGGATTTATCTGCCGTGCGCGCCGCTGCCGGTGTTGTCGCCGTCTACACGGCGCAGGACATTCCCGGCACCAACGATTGCGGTCCCATCATCCATGACGATCCCATCCTGGCTTTTGATCTGGTGCAATACGTGGGCCAGCCCATTTTCATCGTCGTGGCCAATACGCATGACCATGCGCGCCGCGCCGCCCGCCTGGCGCAAGTGTCATATGAGGAATTGCCCGCGATCATGACGCCGCAAGCGGCCAAGGCCGCGCAATCGTACGTGCTGCCGCCGATGCAGCTGACGCGCGGCAACTACCAGGCAGCGTTCGAAGGCGCGCCGCATGTGGTCAAGGGCCAGCTGTATGTGGGCGGCCAGGAACAGTTTTATCTGGAAGGACAGATTTCCTACGCCATCCCGAAGGAAGCGCAGGGCATGCTGGTGCTGTGTTCGACCCAGCATCCGAGCGAGATGCAGCATGTGGTGGCGCATGCCCTGGGCGTGCATTCGCACAACATCACGGTCGAATGCCAGCGCATGGGCGGCGGCTTCGGCGGCAAGGAATCGCAATCGGCCCTGTGGGCGGCGGCGGCGTCGATTGCGGCGGCCAAACTGAAGCGTCCCGTGAAATTGCGTGCCGACCGCGACGACGACATGCTGGTGACGGGCAAGCGCCACTGTTTTTACTATGAGTACGAAGTGGGCTACGACGACGATGGCCGCATCCTTGCCGCCAAGGTCGACATGACCACGCGCGCCGGCTATTCGGCCGACTTGTCCGGTCCCGTCGCCACGCGCGCCGTCTGCCACTTTGACAACACATATTACCTGTCCGACGTGGACATCCGCGCCGCCTGCGGCAAGACGAATACCCAGTCGAACACGGCATTCCGGGGCTTTGGCGGGCCGCAGGGCGCCATTGCCATCGAGTATGTCATCGATGAAATCGCCCGCCACTTGCAACGCGATGCGCTCGATATCCGCCTGCTCAATTTCTATGGGCGCAACGATGGAGAAGGGCGCAACGTCACGCCATATGGCCAGAAGATCGTCGACAACGTCATCCATGAACTCGTTGCCGAACTGGAAGAGAGCAGCGATTACCGCGCGCGCCGCCGCGCCATCGATGCCTTCAACGAGGCCAGCCCTATCCTGAAGAAGGGCCTGGCCTTCACGCCCTTGAAATTCGGCATCGCCTTCAACGTCACGCATCTGAACCAGGCCGGTGCCCTCGTGCACGTGTACGTGGATGGCTCCGTGCTGGTCAACCATGGCGGCACGGAAATGGGGCAGGGCATCAATACCAAGGTCATGCAGGTGGTGGCGCACGAGCTGGGCCTGGATCTAAATAAAGTGCGCGCCACGGCCACCGATACCAGCAAGGTGGCGAACACGTCGGCCACGGCGGCGTCCACCGGCGCCGACCTGAACGGCAAGGCGGCGCAGGACGCGGCACGCCAGATCCGTGAACGCCTGGCCGATTACGCGGTCAAACTGTACGGCGGCGACGTTGCTGCTGTGCGCTTCTTCGATAACCATATCCACGTGCATGGCCATGTCGTCGCGTTTGCCGAGCTGGTGCAGAAGGCTTATCTGGCCCGCGTACAACTGTGGTCGGACGGTTTCTATGCCACGCCCGGCCTGTCGTGGGATGCGAAGACGATGACGGGGCATCCGTTTTCGTATTACGCGTATGGCGCGGCTGTGGCCGAAGTGGTGGTCGATACCCTGACGGGCGAATGGAAATTGCTGCGTGCGGACGCCTTGTACGATGCGGGCCAGTCGTTGAATCCCGCGATTGATCTGGGTCAAGTGGAGGGGGCATTTATCCAGGGCATGGGCTGGCTGACGACGGAGCAGCTGTGGTGGAATGCGGCGGGCAAGCTGATGACGCACGCGCCATCGACGTACAAAATTCCTGGCGTTTCCGATTGCCCGGAAGATTTTCGTGTGAAATTGTTTCAGAATCGCAACGTGGAAGACAGCATCCACCGTTCCAAGGCCGTGGGCGAACCGCCGTTGCTGTTGCCGTTTTCCGTGTTCTTCGCCATCCGCGACGCCATTTCCAGCGTGGGCCATCACGCCGTGCAGCCACCGCTGAATGCTCCCGCCACCAGCGAGGAAATCCTCAAGGCAGTCATGGCCGTGCAAGCGGTGCATGCCGGCGCCTAGGAGCAGAGCATGAGCGACTGGCTGACAGCGATGGAGAACGACACGCAGGCATCCGTGCTGGTGACGGTTGCCCTGGTGGAAGGTTCCGGGCCGCGCGAGGCGGGCGCGAAGATGCGCGTCAGCTTCGATGGTCAAATTGACACCATCGGCGGCGGCCACCTGGAATTGCGCGCCGTGGAAATCGCCAAGACCATGCTGGCCACGGGCGAGACCCATGCGCGGCTCGAGCGTTTTGCGCTCGGCCCCAGCCTGGGACAATGCTGCGGTGGCGTCGTCCATCTGGCATTCGAATATGTCGATGCCAGCCTGAAAGCATTGCTGGCCGCCTTGCGCGAACGCCGCCAGCAGGACAGCTGGCGTTTGACGGCGCTCGACGGTGAAGCCGCGTCGGCATTGTTCGATGTTGCCGGTCGCTTGATCGCCGGCACAGGCGCACAGGCGCCCGACACGTTTTCGCGCGAACGCAGTACCCATGTGGCGCAGGATGGCAAGGGTCGGCGCTGGCTGGTCGATCCCTGCCTGGCACCGCGCGCCCATCTGACCCTGTTCGGCGCCGGCCATGTGGGTGCCGCCATCGTGCGCGCGCTGGCCCACCTGCCCTGCAATATCACCTGGGTGGATGAACGCGAAGACATGTTTCCCGCGCAACTACCAGATAACGTACGCATCGCCGCCACCGATACGCCCGAGGAATTTGTCGCCATGGCGCCGCCGGGCGGCAGTTTTCTCGTCATGACGCATAGCCATGCGCTCGATCAGCGCTTGACGCAAGCCATCATGGAGCGCGAGGATGCGGGCTGGTTCGGCTTGATCGGTTCGCACACGAAACGCAAGCAGTTCGAGCACCGCCTGCAGGCGCACGGCGTGCCGGACGAGCGCATCGCCGCCATGGTGTGTCCGATCGGCATGCCCGGCATCCGCAACAAGGCGCCGGCCGTGATCGCCGCTTCCGTTGCCTGTCAACTACTCATGGTGTGGGAGGAAGCGGCCGCGGCCGCCTTGGCCGCACCGCTGCGGCTGGCCTCTGCCAGTGCGCCACCGCGACGCGAGAAACGCGCCGCCATTCACCCCTTATAGAAAGAAGTCATGCCGATTGTTCCTGCTACATTGCAAGCTTACCGTGCCAGCTTGCTGCACTTCCACGCCGATCCCGCCTTTAGCGAGGAGGCGCATGCCTGGCATGCGGATGGCTTGCTGATCGTGGCCGACGGCAAGGTCGTGGCGGCAGGCGACTACGCGCAGCTGCTGGCGACCTTGCCGCCTGGCAGCGACATCGTCGATTACCGGGGCAAGCTGATCGTGCCCGGGTTTATCGATACCCACCTGCATTTTCCGCAGACGGAAATGATCGCCTCGCCCGCGCCGGGCCTGCTGCCGTGGCTGGAAACGTACACGTTTCCTACCGAACGCGCGTTTGAGGATCCTCAACATGCGCGCAATGTGGCCGAGTTTTTCCTCGATGAACTGCTGCGCTGCGGCACCACGACGGCCATGGTGTATGGCAGCGTGCATCCGCAATCGGTCGATGCCTTCTTTGGCGCCAGCGAGGCGCGCGGCTTGCGCATGGTGGCGGGCAAGGTCATGATGGACCGCAATTGCCCCGAGTTCCTGCGCGACACGGCCGAGTCGGGCGCGCGCGAAAGCGAAGAGCTGATCCAGCGCTGGCACAAGCACGGCCGTTCGCTGTATGCGATCACGCCCCGTTTCGTGCCGACCTCCACCAATGAACAGATGCACCTGGCGGGCGAGCTGGCGCGCGCCTATCCGGATACGTATCTGCAGACGCACGTGTCGGAAAACGCGGATGAATGCCGCTGGGTGCGCGAATTGCATCCGCAGGCGCGCAGCTACCTCGATGTGTATGACCAGTACGGCATGCTGCGTCCGCGCGCCATGTTCGGCCACTGCATCTGGCTCGACGAGCGCGACCGCGCGCGCATGGCGGAAACGTCCTCGGCGGCCGCCATTTGTCCTACATCAAACCTGTTCCTGGGCAGCGGCCTGTTTGATTTCGAGCGGGCCGATGCGGCGCGGGTGCTGCTGTCGCTGGCCACCGACGTGGGGGGCGGCACCTCGTTCTCGATGTTGCAAACAATGAACGAAGCCTATAAAGTAGCACGCTTGAAAGGCAGCTATCTGCCCGCCTTGCGCATGTTTTACCTGGCGACTCTGGGCGCTGCACGGGCCATGCAACTGGAAGGCACCTTGGGCAATTTCGCGGCAGGCACGGAAGCGGATTTTATTGTGCTCGACAAGCAATCGACGCCGCTGCTCGAACGCCGCACGGCCGGCTGTCAAAGCCTGGAGGAATTGCTGTTTGCCTTTGCGCTGCTGGGCGACGACCGCGCCGTGGCCGCCACCTATTCAGGCGGCCGATGCGTGCATGTGCGGGGGCAGGGCTGACCTATCCGTAGTTCAACACGAATTATCCTGAGCGAGAACGCGAATGCACAAGAAACTCACTGGCCTGGCGCTTGGCGTCGCGCTGGCCTTGACCGGAACGGCGCAGGCCGCCCCGTCGTCCAACGAAGCGGCCACCGCGCGCCATTTTGCAGCGTTGGTTGCCGGTGCGCAGCCGAAGACAGCCGAGTTGAGCCTGTTCTTTTCCATGATGCCCAAGGGCGGTGATCTGCATCACCATTACTCGGGTGCCATTTACGCCGAACAATTCCTCGACTGGGTCGACAAGGAAAACTATTGCGTCAACAAGACAACATATCGCATCGAAAGCAACAAGGACGTCGTGGCGGCCGAGCGCGCCAAGCCGGCTGCGCAGCGTGGATGCCTGTCGTCCACGGAAGTGTTTGCCGATGCGGGCCTGTATGCGGAATTGCTGCAGCGCTGGTCGACCAAGGATTTCTATAATCACGGCGCCATCCAGACGCCGCCCGACCGTACCTTCTTTGATACCTTTGGCTATTTCGGCCCCGTGGCATCCACGAACACGGCCGACGGCTTGAAAACCCTGAAGCAGCGCGCCATCGCGGAAAACCTCAGCTATATCGAAACGATTTTCGAGCTGTCGCCATTCGTGCAAAACGCGCAGTTCGACCAGCAAGTGCTGGCGCCGGGCTTGCCGCCGGCAGCGTTGCAAGCCGTACTGGCCAAGTGGACAGCCAGCCTGGAGCAGGATGCCGGCTTCCAGAAAAGCATCACCGCGTATAACGACAACGTCAACGCCAGCAGCACCGGCATCGATGACGCCAATTTCACCATGCGTTACCAGGCGTATGTGTTGCGTTTCCTGTCGCCATCGCAAGTTTTCTCCTCGATGGTGGCTGCGTTCAAGGCAGCGAGCCTGAATCCCTTGCTGGTGGGCGTGAACATCGTGGGTCAGGAAAGTGTGAACGTGTCGATGCGCGATTACAGCCTGCACATGGAAATGTTCAAGTTCCTCAAGGCAAAATATCCGAACGTCAAGATCGCCTTGCACGCCGGTGAACTGGCGCTGGGCATGGTGCCGCCGGAAGGCATGGCTTTCCATATCGCCGAAGCCGTCGACGTGGCGGGCGCCGACCGTATCGGCCACGGCATGGATATCGCCTACGAGCACAATGCGCTGGCGACCATGCAGAAGATGCGCGAACGTAATATTCCCGTGGAAGTGAATTTGACCAGCAACGATTACATCCTCGGCATCAAGGGCCAGGCTCATCCGATCACCCTGTACCGCAAATATGGCGTGCCCTTCGTCATCTCCACCGATGACGCGGGCGTCTCGCGCAATACCCTGTCGAATGAATACGTGCTGTTTGCCAGCCAGTACAAGACCGATTATGCGGAAATCAAAAAGCTGTCGTATAACAGCTTGCGGTACTCGTTCCTGGCGGAAGCGGACAAGCAACGTTTATTGAAAGCACTCGATGCCCGCTTTACCCGTTTCGAAGCCTTGATCGCAAATAGTGATCGTAAAGCAACTGTTGTAAAACCGTAAAAGTATTTCACCTCTCCTGCCTGTCACGCGACCGCAACTAGCGGTCGCGTAACCTCCTGTTCTTCATAGTTACAAAACCCTCTTTTTAGCCTTTTTGTTGTGCCTTTACGACACAAAATGACGCGCTGGTAGTGCTTTCTTGCAATTATTTTCTGAAACAATTTCCAAGTCTTGCCGCTCATCTATAATTTCGCCCCGATGAGGTGAGCTTGCTCGGTTGATACAAAAAATGCGGCTTCCAGCGGTGATTTATATTTTTTATATATAAATTATTAAAAAAAAACGTATTTGTCAGCCTACAGACCTTAATGCATAGTTGGACGGCGAAGAATCGAATAAGTCATTTTTGCTATCGCTTTTGTGACAATTCAGGATGTCTAGCGGCTCCTGTCACATTGCGGTCATATCCGTGTAACGGATTTGAAATATTCGATCTTTATACTGCCGTGTCTAGTTGGATAGTTTCCGTGTTTCACCACAATATAAGCAAGTCAAAATCTTGTAAGTTACACACACTCTAGGGGGTTCAAATGCAGTTCATTCAACAACCAAAATTGCGACTAAGTATGATCGCAGTGGCATGTCAACTGGCTTGCTTCGGCATCTCCACTGCGCATGCGCAAAGTGCAGAAGGCACGGTATCGCCATCGACGGTGACCGTTACCGGGAAAAAAGTTGGTATGGGCTTGATGGTGCAGGAAGATGCGCCAAAGGCACGCAGTACCGTGACGGCCGAGGAGTTGGCAAAGCAGCGTCCAACCGGCAATGCATACGATGCCCTGACTCTGTTGCCATCGGTGAACACCTATGGCTACGATGCGACTGGTCTGTTTGGTGGCGGCTTGGCCATGCGCGGTTTCAACAGCGACCAGATCGGCGCGACGGTGAATGGCGTGCCAGTGAATGACTCCGGTAACTTCGCTGTATTTCCACAAGAATATGTAGACCAGGAAAACACCTGCTCGCAATTTGTGACCCAAGGCTCGACCGACGTTGATTCTCCACAAGTGGGTGCAACCGGTGGTAACTTTGGTATTACTACCTGCGATCCAGAAGATAAATTCCGTGTACGCGTCATGCAAACTCTGGGCCAGTTGAATCTGGCAAAGTCGTATGTGCGTATCGATACCGGCCGTTTTGCCAATGACAAAGCGAAGGCATTCATGTCGGTGTCGAATGCGCAAGCGGATAAATGGAAAGGCAAGGGCAAAGCCGATCGTACTCACGTTGACGTTGGCTTCAATTACGACTGGAACCGTTTCAATTACATTCACGCTTCTATCGGTTATAACCGCGCGATTAATAACAACTTCCGCTCGCTTACGCTGAAAGAGCTGGCCACCGAAGGTTACGACGCTGACTACAGCTCCACTTATGCTGGCCAGGCTGCACTCAGCCCGGGCAAGGCAAGCGCTTCCGGTCCTCAAGCAGGCACCGGCCAGCCAGCCGCTTACTACAAGCTGGCCCTGAACCCATTCGAGAACGTCATCGCATCGGCGATCGGTAAATTCCGTCTGGCCGAAGATCTGGATCTGAAAGTCGTGCCTTACTACTGGTATGGTTTCGGCACTGGCGGCGTGCAGCAAAATACGCTGAAAGAAGCCGGCGGCTTCCTCAATCCTGTCACCGGCAAGATCGCCGCCAGCAAGGATGTGAACGGCGACGGCGACAGCCTCGACACCGTATCGATCTATCGCGGCAGTCTGACCCGTACTCATCGTCCTGGCGTTACGACTTCGATCACGTATAACGTGGGCGATCACCAGATCCTGGGTGGCATCTGGTACGAGCGTGCGAATCACCGTCAAACGGCACCAGGCCAATTGGTCAATGCAGATGGCTCCGCACCGGATATCTGGCTGCGCAACAACCTGATTACCCGTCCGGACGGCACCTTGTATCAAAACCGCGATTGGGAGACGATCAGCACTGCTTACCAGGCGTTCTTGCAAGATACCATCACATTGATGGACAACAAGCTGAACATTAACATCGGTGTGCGCGCTCCATACATCAAGCGTGATTTCACCAATAACGCCAGCGAAGGTAGCAATTCGCAAACCACGTACAACGTGTCGAAGACGTACTCGGATGTGTTGCCACAATTGGGCGCGCGTTACCGTGTTACCAACGACGACCAGATCTTTGCCAGCCTGGCGAAGAACATGCGTGCGCCGAACAACTTCGTGCTGGCACCGAACAATCCGCCGTACGTGACTGTGACGAATGGTGTTGCCACCATCGTCAAGGACGTCAAGCCTGAAGTGTCGTGGAGCCTGGACGTTGGCTACCGTCATCAAACCAAGGATATTTCGACCTCGCTGACCGCTTTCTACACGGACTTTAAAGATCGCCAGGCAACCGCAATCGATCCAAACACATTGACCAGCCTGACGACCAACGTAGGCAAAGTGCGTAACAAAGGTATTGAGCTGGAAGTCGGCAACACACCGATCAACGGCTGGTCGGTTTATGGTTCGCTCGGCTACCTGAAGACCAAGATGGAAGATGATCTGGCCGTGGTCGCCAAAACCGTCAATGGCAAAACCATTGTTGGTTATGCACCAACCGCTGGCAAGAATTTCTCCCTGTCGCCTAAGCTGAAAGCCGGCTTGAGCGCCTCTTATGAAACCAACGCCTGGTATGTTCGCGTAAAAGCCCGTTACACCGCCTCGCAATACGCTACGCTGGTGAACGACGAGGAAGTACCAGCGTACACTCTGGTTGACCTGGATGCGGCATATCAGTTGCCAACTTTCGGCATGTTCAAGAATCCTAAGCTGACCTTGAACGTATCGAATTTGTTGAACCGCGAGTATCGCAACCCAAGTTCCGGTACGGGTATTGGCGCCAATGATATTGTTACGGCTGCCGGTACGTTCGCAGGTCGCGCACCAACTTACTACATGGGTGCACCGCGCTTCGCGTCGGTCACCTTGCGCGTCGACTTCTAAGCATGGCTGTCAACTTCGTGACTGCCCTGCACGGCGGGCGCGGAGTTGTCTCCACCAGGCTGAGATAGCAAGAGTACAGGCCTTCGGGCCTGTTTTTTTATGGGTAAGGATGTTTCACTGTCTTTGCCATTGGCGCCGCCCCGTCCAGGAGTCTCCGCATGATCCCATCCCTTTCCCTCCACCGGCCTCCATCGAGGTTGCCACGTCTGCTCCTGCTTGCCCTGTTGATGACCGGTTGCGCCACCCATCCCGCGGCGCCCGTCGATATCAACCTGGTCGCCCTGAACGATTTTCACGGCAACCTTGATCGCAGCAAATTTACCTACACGAGCGTCGCCGATGCCGAGCGCAGGACGGTGCAGGCCGGCGGCATCGATACCTTGTCCGGCGCCCTGACGGCCTGGCGGCGCGAAGACGCGCAGCTGATTTTTGTCGGCAATGGCGACCTGGTCGGCGCCAGCCCCGCCATGTCGGCCCTGTGGGCCGATGAACCGAGCATCGTTGCCATGAACATGCTGGGCATGAAGGCCAGTTCGGTCGGCAACCATGAATTTGACCAGGGCAAGGCGGAATTGCTGCGCCAGCAGCGCGGTGGCTGCGAATCGTCGCGCGCCGACAAGGCGTGCCAGTTCACGCCCGACTTCAAGGGCGCCAGCTATACCTATATGGCGGCCAATGTCATCGACACGCAGACGGGCAAGCCCCTGCTGCCGGCCTACCGCATCGAAGAGGCGCATGGCGTCAAGGTGGGCCTGATCGGCGCCGTGCTGAAAGATACGCCGTCCGTGGTGACGGCCGCCGGCATTGCTGGCCTGCAATTCGGCGATGAGGCCGACGCCATCAACGCCACCTTGCCGCAACTGCGCGCGCAGGGCGTGGGCGTGTTCGTCGTGCTGCTGCACCAGGGCGGCGAGACCAAGGAATCCGTCGACCAGCCCGATTGCAGCCACCTGAAGGGCGAAGTGGTCGATGTCGTGAAACGTCTCGACCCGGCGATTCAGCTGGTCATCAGCGGCCACTCGCACCAGGGTTATTTGTGCCGTGTCGATGGCCGCTTGGTGACGCAGGCGCAGATGGGCGGACACATGTTGACGCGCATCAAACTCAAGGTCGATCCCGTCAAGAATGCCGTTGTCGATGCCAGCGCGCAAAACGTCGTCATGTTGCCAGGCATGTATGAGCCGGACCCTGCCGTGGCAGCCTACCTGGAATCGGTCAAGCAGCGCAGTGCGGCCGAATTGTCGCGCCCCGTGGCCGCCATCGCCGTGCCGAACGTGGGCCGCAGCACCAAGGGCGGCGGCGCTTCCCCGCTGGGCGACCTGGTGGCCGACAGTACCCTGTTCGGCGCGCGCGCTGCCGGCGCGCAAATCGGCCTGATGAATAATGGCGGCATCCGCAAGGATCTGGAAGCGGGTGCTGACCTGATGACGAACGTGGGGCAGAACCAGGCCGTGGTGCCGTTCGGCAATACCCTGATCGTCGTCAGTCTTTCCGGCGCGCAAATCCGTACCTTGCTTGAACAGCAATGGCCGGGCGAAGAGGCCGGCGAGGGCAATCTGCTGCAAGTGTCCGAAGGTTTTACTTATCGCTGGGACAGCACGCAGCCGCAGGGCCAGCGCGTGTTGGCTGCCAGCATCATGCTGAATGGCAGCCCTATTGACGATAATCAACAATACCGTGTCGCCGCCAACAGTTTCCTGGCCGGCGGCGGCGACCGCTTCACCGTGCTGGCGGCCGGCACGCGCCGGCTGGACACGGGCGTGCGCGACATCGACGCCTTCAGCAATTACCTGATCGCCCGCGCACGCGCCGGCAAGCCGGCTGGCAGCGCCACGGCTGCCGGCCGCATCGTGCGTGTCAAATAACATTACAAGGAATAACCATGCGTCGTTTATTTGTTTCCGTTCTTCTCTCCAGCCTGTTCGCGGGCACGGCCCACGCCGATTTCACCATTCCCGGCTTTGAGCTCGTACACACCTCGCCCGTGGAAACGAGCTTGACGAATCCCGACCTGCGCGAGCCCGTCACCGTGTGGAGCGAGCTGTTTGATTCGGCCAAGAAAGAAATCGTCATCGCCCAGTTCTATGCCGTCAGCAAGCCGGGCACGGCCTTTGAAAAAGTGCTGGCGAGCCTGACGGCCGCGGGCCAGCGCGGCGTGAAAATCCGCTTCCTGCTGGACCAGAAGGGCGTGGGCCTGTCGGAAGCGGCGACCATCGCGCAGATCAAGGCGATCCCGAACCTGGACTTGCGCCTCATCGATTTCAATAAAATCACGGGCAACGGCATCGTGCACGCGAAATACCTGGCCGTCGATGGCCAGGCGGCATACATCGGCAGCCAGAATTTCGACTGGCGCTCGTTCGAGCACATCCATGAGACGGGCTTGAAGATCACGGAGCCAGGCATGGTGAGCCAGGTGCAAGCGATTTTCGAGCAGGATTGGCAAGCCCAGGCATTGACGTCGCAAGGCAGCCGCGCCACGGTGCTCAACAGCAAGGTCGTGCCGGCCAACTACGCGCAAAACGCCTTCCTGCTGGCCAGCCCGAATGCCTACAACCCGGCCGGCGTGGGCGACTCGGAAACGGGCTTGCCCGCCTTGCTGGCGGAAGCGAAAAGCGAAGTGCGCATCCAGCTGCTCGACTATGCGCCCCTGTCCTACGGCCCGAACCGCACGCGGCCTTATTACGCCGTGATCGACAACGCCGTGCGTGCGGCTGCCCAGCGTGGCGTGAAAATCAAGCTGATGGTGTCCGCCTGGAACACGGAGGCGCCTGCCATCGCTTACTTGAAAAGCCTGGCCCTGCTGCCGAACGTGGAAATCCGCATCGTGACGATTCCTGCGGCGTCGACGGGCTTCATCCCGTTTGCGCGCGTGATCCACAGCAAAACCATGAGCATCGACGGCAAGCTGGCCTGGGTCGGCACGAGCAACTGGGCGGGCGGCTATTTTGACTTGTCGCGCAACCTGGAAGTGGTGCTGCGCAACGATGCCATGGCGCAGCGTATTGCCGCGCTGCATGAGCAGACGTGGAGTTCGGCGTATGCGCAGCCCATCGATATCAACAAGCAATATCCGAAGCCGGCCAAGGCGGCGCCGCAAGGCAAGGAGTGAACATGAAAAAACTGTTGACGGTGCTGGCGCTGGGCGCGGCTTTCTCCTCCGGCAATGTGCTCGCCTGGGGCAACGACGGTCACCGCGCCGTGGGCGCCATCGCCGACCAATTGCTCAAGGGCAGCGCGGCGCAGGCGCGGCTGGAGAAATTGCTGTTGCCGGGCGAAAGCCTGGAAAAGATCGCCAACTGGCCCGACTGCGTGAAGGGCACGTATTGCGGCCCGCAATCGCCGGAAATGTTGACCTATGTCGCGGCGAACCCCAAGCATGGCGAATACCATTACACGAACGTGCCCTTCCAGAACGCGCATTACCACGACCATGGCGTGGGCACGGCCGACGACGATATCGTGCAGACGCTCAAGCAGGCGATTCTGGTGCTGCAAGGCAAGGCTGATGCGGCCAGTAATCCGCACGGTTTCAGCCAGCGTGAAGCTTTGATTTTGATCACGCACCTGGTGGGCGATATCCACCAGCCCCTGCATGTGGGCAATGCGTTTCTCGGCAAGGATGGCCAGTTCTTCGTGCCCGCCACGCAGGAGCAGATTGACGACGTCGCCATTTTCAATGCGCGCGGCGGCAACGACCTGTTGCTCGATGATGCGAAGATGACGGCGCTGTCGGACGCCGTGATTCCTGCGCCGCTGCCGGCAGACGCGGACGCCAAGCCGGCCAGCGCGTATCCGAAGTCGCCCACCAAGCCCCTGCATTCGTATTGGGACACGACCGTCGTCGATTACGCCATGCGCCGCCTGAGCACGCGCACGCCGCAGCAGTTCGCGCGTACCGTGATCGCCAGCGCGCCTGTGGTGAGCGCCAATAGCGGCGACCCCGCCACCTGGCCGTATCAATGGGCCGATGCCTCGCTGGCGGCGTCAAAGATTGCCTTCACGGACGTGGTGGCCGGCCCGGCCACGCAGCAGACCAGCCGCAAGGGCGATGTCTACAACGTCTGGAACTTGAACGTGCCGGACAATTATCCCGTGCCCAGCTCGGCGCTGGCGAAGCAGCAGTTGATCGAGGGCGGCTATCGTCTGGCCGCCGTGCTGCAGGCGATCTGGCCGCAGTAAAGTGTCATGCTGGCCGCAGTAAAGTGTCATGCGAAAGCGGCCTGCGGGCCGCTTTTTTCATGCCAGGGTGATGCTGATCCCCATCTCGCGGTAGGGCGCGACCAGGGCGTCTTCCACGTCGCGGTGCACGATGATGTCGTTGACCTGGCTCAAGGGCACGATTTGAAACGGCGAGGCCGTATTGAACTTTTCCGGCGAAGCCAGCACGACAGTGCGGCTGGACGCCTCGCTCAGCGCGCGTTTCACGCACGCTTCTTCATAATCGCCTGTGGTGATGCCCGCTTGCGGATGCAGGCTGGACACGCCCATGAAATACAGGTCGGCGCGGATGCGGCCGATGGCTTCCACGGTGGCCGCGCCGACACCCACGATCGAGTGCTTGTACAGGCGCCCGCCCAGCATCAGCACCTCGACGCCAGGGTGAGTCACCAGTTCGACGGCAATCGAAGGGCTGTGCGTGACGATGGTGGCGCGCAACTCCCGCGGCAGCTGGCGCGCCAGTTGCACGGCAGTCGTGCCGCCATCGAGAAACACCACTTGTCCCGTTTGTATCATGGCGCCCGCCGCACGGCCGATGGCGGGCTTGGCTTCCAGTGAAAGCTGTTCACGCCCCGCGAACGGCGCCAGAGCGGGCGAACGGGGCAGCAAGGGCAGGGCGCCGCCGTGCACGCGCTCCAATAAACCCTCTTTCGCCAGTTCGCGCAGGTCGCGGCGTATCGTGTCTTCCGACAAGCCCAGGCTATCGCTGACGGTCTTGGCGACGATCTGGCCTTCGCGCTGGAGCAAGTCCAGCAGGTATTGCTTGCGTTGATGTGTTAGCATGATTTTTCTTGTATTTTCTTGATATTGCACGAGTTTGCATGATAAAGTCGGCAAAGGCAAGCATATACAAGCACAAGGAGACACTATGCGCGAAGAAAATAGCAAGCAGGAACGGGTCCGCATCCACGGCGTGCAGACCCTGTCGCACGACTGGTATTTATTGCAGAAAACCACGTTCGACTATCTGCGCCGCGATGGACAGTGGCAGACGCAGACGCGGGAAACCTATGACCGGGGCGATGGGGCCACCATCTTGCTCTACAACAAAGTCAAACGCACGGTGATTTTGATCCGCCAGTTCCGCTTTCCCACCTACCGCGAAGGCCACGACGGTTTCCTCATCGAATCGGCCGCCGGCTTGCTGGAAGAGGCCAGCGCGGAACAGCGCATCCGCGCCGAGGTGGAAGAAGAAACGGGCTATGCGGTGGGCGCCGTGCATAAAGTGTTCGAGGCTTTCATGAGCCCCGGTTCCGTGACGGAGCGCCTGCACTTCTTCGTTGCCGAATACGATCCGGCCAGCCGCATCGGCGACGGCGGCGGCCTGGCGCACGAAGGGGAAGACATCGAAGTGCTGGAACTGCCCCTGGCGCAAGCGCTGCGGATGGTGGCCGATGGCCGCATCTGCGACGGCAAGACCATCATGCTGCTGCAGCATGCGCAGCTGCACTTGATGCCGCGCAAAAGGGGACTGCAGATTTTAGTGGCTGGCCCGTATCGTTCCGGCACGGGCGACGCCCCGGCCTTGATGGCGCGCAATGTGGCAGCAATGGAAGCCGTCTGCCTTCCGTTGTATGAAAAGGGACACATGCCCGTGCTCGGTGAATGGCTGGCCTTGCCCATGCTGGCGCTGGCAGGCTCAAGCCGGGTGGGCGATGCCGTGTACGAGGCATTGTTTCACGCGCATGCGACGCGTTTATTGAGCCATTGCGATGCCGTGCTGCGCCTCGGCGGCGCGTCCCAGGGTGCCGACCAGATGGTCAACGTGGCGCGCAGCCTGGGGCTGGCCGTGTTTTTCTCGCTGGACGAGATTACCCAGGCGTAAAAAAAGCGAAGCCCGCGGGCTTCGCTTTTTGTCATTTTAGGGAGCGCCTGAAAAATGCCCAGGGCAAGGCAACGACGCCATGGGTATTTTCTCAGGTGCTCTTAACGCGATTTTACAAAGGGGATACCGATAGCCTTCGGTGCGATGGATTTGGCCATCAAGCCTGCCAGCACGATCACGGTGACGACGTACGGCACCATCTGGATCAGCGAGCCGGGGATGCGGCCCACGACGGGCAAGTCCACGCCTTCAATCTGAATCTGGATGGCGGCAAAGAAGCCGAACATCAGGCAGCCGAGGAAGGTGTAGACGGGACGCCAGTTGCCGAACACCATGGCCGTCAGGGCCAGGTAGCCGGCGCCGGCCGACATGTCGCGCAGGAAGAAGCCGCTTTGCACGATGGCAAGATATGCACCCGAGAACGAGCACAGGATGCCGGCCACCAGCATGGCCAGGTAGCGCGTCGCTTCCACGCTGACGCCGGCCGAGTCGGCCGCATGCGGGTTTTCGCCGCAGGCGCGCAGGCGCAGGCCGAAACGCGTGTGGTACAGCAGCCAGTGCACGAGCGGAATCAGCAGGAATGCCACGTAGACGAGGATGGAATGGCCGCCGATCAGGTGGGCATACACCCAGCCGATGAAGGGAATGTGTTCTACGTACTGTGTGCCCGGCAATACCACGTCGAACAGGCGTGCCGAGCCGAGGTCCGGCGTGCGGCCGCCTTGCTGGAAGAAAAATTGCGCTAGCACAAACGTCAGTCCGCTCATGGCGATGTTGATCGCCATGCCGGCCACCAGCTGGTTGCCCTTTTGCGTGATGCTGACATACGCTTGCAGCAGGGCAAGGGCGACGCAGACGAGCATGCCGGCAGCCATGCCGTAGTACGGGTTTTGCGTCGTGTAGGCCACGGCGGCGGAAGCGAAGGCGCTGGCCAGGATCTTGCCTTCCAGGCCGATGTCGATCATGCCGCTGCGTTCGGCAAACAGGCCGGCCATGGCGGCAAAGATCAGGACGGGCGCATTGCGCACGGTCGATACCAGGATGCTGGCGAATTGAAAGTCGTCGAGTGTCATGGTGTTAGCCTTTGGTGCGCTTGAGCAGGGCGGAAATGGCCGGTGCGTAGAAGTTTTCCATGGCGCCGCAGAACAGGATGATCAAGCCCTGGATGAAAATGAAAGTTTCCGTCGGGATATTCGGTTTTTCCAGCGACAAGTCGAAACCACCCTGTATCAGCGCGCCGAACAGCACGGCTGACAAAAAGATGCCGACCGGATGCTGGCGGCCCATCAGGGCGATGGCGATGCCGATGAAACCGGCGCCGCCGACGAAATTGAGCGACAGATAATGCGTCGAACCCATGATGGAATTGACGGAACCCAGGCCCGCCAGCGCGCCGGAGATCAGCATGACGATGATGATCATCTTGCTGATCGACACGCCCGCATAGTGGGCCGCGTGCTTGTTGAGGCCCGTGGCGCGCAGCTTGAAGCCCCACGACGAGCGCCAGACCATCACGCCGTAGATGACCAGCGCGGCGATCGCCAGGATAAAGCTGATGTTCAGCGGGGTGTCGCCCAGCGACGGGAACCAGGTGGACAGGCGCGGCATTTCGCCGCTTTCCGCAAACACGCGGCTGGCCGTGTTCTGTTCGCCCGGCGGGATCAGGTATTTCACGATCACGAAGTTCATCAGGCTGGCGGCGATGAAGTTGAACATGATGGTCGTGACGACGATATGGCTGCCGCGCTTCGCCTGCAGATAGCCGGGCAAAAAGCCCCACAGCGCGCCGAACAGGGCCGCGCCGATCATGGCGGCGGGAATCAGCAGCCAGGCGGGCAGGGTCTGGTCGAAAGCCAGCATGGCGACAGTGAGGCCCAGGCCGCCGATATACATCTGGCCTTCGGAACCAATATTGAACAGGCCGGCCTGCATCGCCACCGAGACCGACAGGCCCGTGAAAATGAAGGTGCTGGCGTAGAACAGGGTATAGCTCAAGCCTTCCGGATTGAGGATGGCGCTGTGGACGAGGATCGACAGCGATTCGGCCGGGTCTTCGCCCAGCATATAAATCACCAGGGCAGCGACCAGCAAGGCCGACAGCAGGTTTAACATGGGCATGACAAAGGCTGTCGCCCAGCGTGGCAAGTCGTTATTCATGATTTATGCATTCCCCCCATCAACAGACCGATGCGGGTGGTATCGAATTCTTCAATTTTCAGTTCGCCGGTGATGCGTCCGCCGCACATGACGAGGATGCGGTCGGCCAGCGCCCGCACCTCCTCCAGTTCGACGGACACCAGCAGGATCGCCACGCCCGCGTCGCGCAGGGCCAGCAATTGCGTATGGATGCTTTCGATGGTGCCGATGTCGACGCCGCGCGTGGGTTGCCCCACCAGCATCAGTTTCGGCTTGGCCAGCACTTCGCGCGCGATCACCACCTTTTGCTGGTTACCGCCCGACAACAAACCGATGCGCAGGTCCGGATTGGCCGGGCGCACGTCGAAAGTCTTCAGCAATTGCGCGCAGCGGGCGCCGATAGCCTTGAAGTTGAACAAGCCCCAGCGGTTTTTCAGGTGGTCCTGGTAACCGAGGATGGTGTTTTGCATGACGGAAAAATTTTTCACCACGCCATCGCGCAAGCGGTCTTCCGGAATGTGGGCGATGCCCAGTTCGCGGAAGGCCAGCGGCAAGCCGTCGGCATCGTGACGCTTGGCAAACGGCAAGTCCTTGTCGAGGAAGCGCAAGGTGCCGGACGTGGGCAAGCGCATGCCGGACAGGATTTCCAGCAGCTCGCTCTGGCCATTGCCCGAAACGCCCGCGATGGCGACGATTTCGCCGGCGCGCAAGTTGAAACCTATGTCGGCCAGCAATTTGACTTGCTGCTCGTCGGCCAGTTGCAAACCGTCAACCTCCAGCACCGTGGCGCCCGGATTGTACGGCGCGCGGGGCAGATGGCTCTGGATGGGGCGGCCGACCATCATGTTGGCCAGTTCCTCTTTCGAGGTGCCGGCCGTGGCGACGGCGCCGACCACCGTGCCGCCGCGCATGACGGTGACGTTGTCGGTGATTTCCAGGATCTCTTGCAGCTTGTGCGTGATCAAGATGATGGTCTTGCCTTGTTCCTTGAACAGGCGCAAGATTTCAAACAGCGACGCCGTTTCCTGGGCCGTCAGCACGGCCGTGGGCTCGTCGAGGATCAGGATATTGGCGCTGCGGTAAATCTGCTTGAGGATTTCCACGCGCTGCTGCGCGCCGACGGAGAGGTCTTCGATCTTTGCCAGCGGGTCGACGTCGAGGCGGTAGCGGGCGCAAATCTCGCGCAACTTCGCTTCCGCTTCCGCGCGGTGGCTGGCCAGGCGAAAACCGCCTTCCGTGCCCAGCATGATATTGTCGAGGACGGTAAAGTTCTCGACCAGCATGAAGTGCTGGTGCACCATGCCGATGCCGAGGTTGATCGCTTCCTGGCTGTTGCGGATAGGCTGTACTTTTCCGTCGAGCAGGATTTCTCCGCCGTCGGCACGGTAATACCCGTACAGGATGCTCATCAAGGTCGATTTGCCGGCGCCGTTTTCCCCCACCAGGCCGTGGATACTGCCCTTGGCGATGGAGAAGCTGACGTCGGCGTTCGCCTTCACATGTCCAAACTGCTTGGAAATGCTGCGAAATTCTACTGCTGGCTGCATAGGTTCATAACTGGATAGTTTCATGGAAACGCGCCGCGCGGAGACTGGCCCCGGCGGCGCGCTAAAAGATACGGAGAAAAATTAAACCGGGCAGCTGCTGCCGACGCGGTAATCGATCACTTTGATCTTGCCATCGATAATGTCCTTACGCGCACCCAACACGCGCTTTTCGATTTCCGGCGTGATCAGCTTGCGGTTGTTCGCGTCGAGCGCCCAATCCACGCCGCCTTCTTTCAAGCCTTTATAGCTGACGCCGCCCTTCCAGGTGCCGTTCTTGACTTGCATGAAGCTGTCGTAGACGGTGTTGTCGACGCGCTTGACCATCGAGGTCAGGATGCTGCCTGGATACAGATGATTCTGGTTCGAATCGACGCCGATGGCCAGCTTGCCTTTTTCCTTGGCCATTTGCAGGGTACCCATGCCGCTGCCGCCAGCGACGGCGAAGACGACATCGACGCCGCGCTCGAATTGCGAGCGGGCCAGTTCGCCGCCCTTGGCCGGGTCATTCCAGGCGCCGGACGTGGTGCCGACCATGTTTTGCGTGATTTCCGTCTTCGGATTGACGGCTTTCGCGCCTTGCGCGTAGCCGCAGGCGAAGTTGCGGATCAGGGGAATATCGATGCCGCCGATGAAGCCGACCTTCTTGCTCTTGCTGGCCATGGCTGCAGCCACGCCCACCAGATAGGAGCCTTCTTCTTCCTTGAAGACGACGGAATTGACGTTGCTGCCGGCGGCCTGGCCGTCGATCAGCACGAATTTTACGTTCGGGAATTCCTTGGCGACCTTTTGCACGGCTTGCGTTTGCGCAAAGCCGATGGCGGCGATCATGTCGAGTTTCTTGCGGGCCAGGCCACGCATGACTTGCTCGGCTTGCGTATCGCTGGAGGCTTGCACTTCGATGAAGGAAATGCCCGTGTCTTTTTTGAAGCGCGAGGCGCCTTCGAAAGCGGATTGGTTGAACGACTTGTCGAACTTGCCGCCCGCGTCATACACGACACCCAGTTTTGGGGTAGCCGCGGACGCTTGAGCAGTCAGAAATACGGCTGCGATCGTCAAACTAAATTGTGTAAGTTTCATGAATTGGCTCCTGGAAGATCGATATTGTATATTTTTTATAGGTGAAACATATAATTTGGGGCCGATTTAGCCTGTTTTTGATGCACGAGGTGATAATTCCTTATCAACATTGCACTGTATTGCACAAGATCATTGCTGACCTCGACTGCTTTTATGTCGACAATGTGATGCTCATGCAACAGTCGATCCCGTCTCTTTTATAGGTACAACATCGAAGGGGGCTGCCGGAGCGGGCTGGGATGCGCCGTCAGTTGACGGGCAGGGCAAGCACGGGACCGGCGCCGCGATGGGCGTCCGAATCACTATGCATCATGCCAGATATGTATGACAAATACGTTTTTGTTTAACTATTTATATGAAAGCCATATAAATTGCGGCCTCAAGCGGCGGGGGGATTCAGGATATTCAAGAAGGCCCGCACAACGGGTGCGTCGTCCAGCGTGGTGTAGCTGATATACAGGTTGGCCGACGGCGGATTGGTCTTGATCGGCAGAAACACCACGCCGGGCCAGCCGATACGGCTCGTCGTTTCCGGCACCAGGGTCACGCCCAGGCCCGCACCGACCATGGCCAGCAGGGTTTGCGGTTCGCTCGCTTCCTGGAAGATCACGGGTTCGAAACCGGCATTGATGCAGCATTGCACCAGATAGCGGGGAAACGCGGATTTGTCGAGGTTCAGGGTCAGCATCGGCTCGTGGGCGATGTCGATCAGTTCGATGGACGTGTTTTTTGCCAGCGGGTGGTGTTCATTGACGGCGACGCAGACGTTTTCGCGGAAGCACAGTTCCTGGCGTAAATTGTCGTGACGCAAGTCGTCGTCGTTGAGCTTGGGTTCGCGCCAGAAGCCCACGTCGATCTGTTTGGCGCGCAAGGCTTCGTATTGCACCGTGGGACCAAATTCATGGATGGTCCAGCTGACGCGGGGAAATTTGGTCTGGAATTCTTCCAGCAGGCTGGGAATGGGGCCCCACATGGCAGAGCCGACGATGCCCACGCGCAAGCGGCCCACTTCGCCGCGGTCGATCTGGCGGATGGTGTCGATGGTCATGCGCATCTTGGCCAGCAGGTCGGCCGCCTCGTTCATCAGCGCCTTGCCCGCCACGGTCAGCTCGAACGTGCGCGTGGTGCGCGCAAACAGGCGTACGCCCAGTTCGCTTTCCAGTTTCATGATCTGCTGGCTCAGAGGCGGCTGCGAGATATGCAGGCGCTCGGCGGCGCGGCTGAAGCTTTTCTCCTCGGCAACGGCAAGAAAATACTTTAACTGTTTCAGATCGATGGACATGCTTTCCTTGGCGTTGCGTGTTGCTAGGCGATGGAACGGCGCACGAACCCGTGAAGACGCGTGCGCTTTCTTTACAGCAGTCCTATTATCGTGCCACGACTGCCTGCATGGCAATGGCCAGCGCGGTGCCGACTTGGGCATTGTGCTTGACCAGCGCGATATTCGTCGCCAGGCTGCGGCCATCCGTCAGCTGCTTGATGCGCGACAACAGGAATGGCGTGACTTGCTTGCCCTTCACGCCGCCCGCATCCGCTTCCTGCAGCGCCTGCGCGGTGATGGCATCGATCTCTTCCTTGGGCATGGCTTGCGCGGCCGGCACGGGGTTGCTGACGATCACGCCGCCTTTCAAGCCCAGTTGCCACTTGGTGCCGATGAAGGCAGCCTGTTCGGCGGCCGTATCGAGGCGGAAATCGGCCTTGAAGCCGCTTTCGCGCGTGAAGAAGGCGGGGAAGCCTTCCTGGCCCACGCTGATGACGGGCACGCCATGGGTTTCCAGGTATTCCAGGGTCAGGCCGATGTCGAGGATGGATTTCACGCCCGCGCAGACGACGGCGACCGAGGTGTGCGCCAGTTCCTGCAAGTCGGCGGAAATGTCGAAGCTGGTTTCCGCGCCGCGGTGCACGCCGCCGATGCCACCCGTGACGAACACGGAAATACCTGCCAGTTCCGCGCAGATCATGGTGGCGGCCACGGTGGTGGCGCCCAGCTTGCCCTGTGACAGGACGAACGGCAGGTCGCGGCGGCTGACTTTCATGGCGTCGGGCGAGGTGCCCAGCAATTCCAGTTGCTCGGGCGACAAGCCCACGCAGATCTTGCCGCCGATGATGGCGATGGTGGCCGGCACGGCGCCGCCGTCACGGATGATTTGCTCCACTTCGCGCGCCATTTCCACGTTTTGCGGATATGGCATGCCGTGCGAAATGATGGTCGATTCCAGCGCCACGATGGCCTTGCCGGCGGCGCGCGCGTCGAGCACTTCTTGCGAGAACAAGAGGAAATTCTGTAATTGAGTCATGTTAATCCTGTTGAAAGAGGGTAGGTGGGGGCGGCGCCAGGTCGGCGTCGTCAATGTTGTCGAGCGCGCTGGCGGAAATCTGGGGGGAGACGGTGGCAGCCGATTCTAGGGTCATGGCAGCCAGTTTCAGGCCGCGCCGGCATGCCAGTTTCAAATCGCTGCTGTCGTGGTAGAGCGACCAGCAGACGGCGGCGGAAAACGCGTCGCCGGCGCCCGTCACGTCGACGGCGTCCACTTCGCGCGCGGCCAGGTGCACGACAGGCGCGTCCAGGCTGTCGCCATCCGTGAAGTACACGCCTTCGCCGCCGCAGGTGACGATCACCTGGCGCGCGCCCTGACGCTGCACTTCGCGGCAGGCGGCGCGTACCTCGAACGCCGTGGGCAAGGCCCGCGCCACGCGCGTTTCCAGTTCGCCACGGTTAAGGATCAGCAAATGCAAGCCCGTCAGGTCTTGCGGCAGGTGCGCCATCTTCGGCTGCGAGACGGCGACGATGACCAGCGGTGTCGCGTGGGCCGCGTCCTGGCGCGCATCGGCCAGCAGCGCCTGCACGCTGTCGTGGCCCAGGTTCAGGTCGCAGACGGTGAGGGCGGCGGCTGCGCGCTGCGGCTGGCGGCTGTGCAAAAAGGCGGGTGTCAGCTGTTCGTAGAGTTGCATGTTGGCCATGGCCAGCAGCATTTCGCCATGTTCGTCGAGCACGGCCGTGTAGGTGCCGCTGCTGGTGTTGCTCAAATGCAAGCTGCCGCGCATGTCGATGCCCGCGTCTTCCGCGTGCGTTTGCAGCGCGTGGCCGGCCGCGTCGTCACCCAGCGCCGTCAGCAGGGCGACGGGAATGGACAGGCGGGCCAGGTTTTCCGCGATGTTGCGGCCGACGCCGCCAAACACCTCTTCCGAGCGCACGGGATTCGAGGTGCCCATCTGCAAGGTCGCCAGCGTGCGCATCTTGCGGTCGAGGTTGGCGGCGCCTATGCACAGCACGGGACGGCTGTCGGGCAGCACGTAGGCGCGTCCCAGCAGGCGTCGTTCGCGGATCAAACCGGCGATGTGGCCGGCGACGGCCGAGCGCGACAAGCCCAGTTCGCTCGCCAGGTCTTGCTGCGAGATGAAGGGGTTGTTGCGGATCAGCGTGTACAGCTGGTCTTTTTTATTGGTGTCGGTCACAAGGTTTTCGCTGAAGGTTTTAAACATTTGTCTGCGACTGTAAACATTTGTCTTTAATGTGTCAAGCCCGTGTCAAGTGCACGCAAAAAGCGGTCGTATGGAGCTTGTATGCATGCATTTTCGGGGCATGGCAGGTCTGGGCTTGCCTGGACTATAATGTCGGCCATTTATATTTGAATTGTATAAATGGGCAAGAAAAATGGTATTTGCCATACATATTCCGTTTGATGCATAGTGGCGGCAAATAGTGGCAATACGCATTTCGATATACCTGTAACACCATACTTAGCCGATACCTGGGCCGCAGTCCTTCACCGGGCTCGGCCGTACAGGCAGCAACCCATCATCATTAGTCAATCAGAGGATAACCATGTCGAACAACAGCCCTTTCCACGCCGCCGAAATCATCCGTGCCCGCGCTCCTGCAAATTTCAAGCCGCGCGTGGCGATGATCCTCGGCTCCGGCCTGGGTGTGTTGGCCGAGCAGATGACGGACGCCGTCAGCATCAGCTTTGACGAATTGCCAGGCTTCCCGATCAGCACCGTGCACGGCCACGCCGGCGAACTGGTGGTCGGCACCCTGTCGGGCGTCGCCGTCGTCTGCATGAAGGGCCGTGGCCACTTCTATGAAGGCTATGGCATGGGCGTCATGACGAGCGCTATCCGCACTCTGAAACTGCTGGGCTGCGAAATGCTGTTCGTCACCAACGCCGCCGGTTCCCTGCGCCCAGAAGTGGACGCGGGCAGCCTGGTCGCCATCAGCGACCATATCAACCTGTTGCCTGGCACGCCGATGGTCGGCCCGAACGACGACCGCTTCGGCCCGCGCTTCTTCAGCATGGCCAATGCCTACGATGCGGACCTGCGCAAGCTGGTCGCGGACACGGCCGCCGCGAACGGCATCACCCTGCATGAAGGCGTGTTCGTCGCCTACCCTGGCCCGAACTTCGAGACGGCCGCAGAAATCCGCATGATGGCGCGCCTGGGCGCCGACACGGTCGGCATGTCGGTGGTACCGGAAGTGGTGTCGGCCCGTCATTGCGACCTGAAAGTGGTGGGCGTGTCCGTCATCACCAACCTGGCCGAAGGCATGTCGCCATTCGCCCTGTCGCACGAGCAAACCCTGAAATACGCGGCCATCGGCGCGAAAGACCTGGTCAAGCTGATCCTGGCTTTCCTCTCCAAAGTCGCTGAAAAACCGCAAGCCTAAGTACTTTTTTATGCAGTAGCGGCGCGCCGGCCACCGGCGCTGTCGCGCGGCAGGCCGGGAAAATCCGGCCTACACTGTTCGCATCATCTTCGCATCACTCCTAAAGCGAGCCTTATCATGTCACGCGCATTTATCCTCCTGCTTGATTCCTTCGGCCTTGGCGCGACGCCAGACGCCGCCAAGTATGGCGACGCAGGTGCCAATACCTTTGGCCACATTGCCAGCACTGTCGCCAAAAGCGGCAAGACCTTGAAACTCCCGAACATGGAACGCCTGGGCCTGGGCGCCGCGGCGCACCTGGCCAGCGGCGAATGGGCCACGGGTTTCGACCAGCGCGACGGTTTCACCGGCGCCTACGGCGCGGCGCGCGAGCGCTCCACCGGCAAGGACACGCAGAGCGGCCACTGGGAAATCGCCGGCGTGCCCGTCGAATTCGACTGGGGCTACTTCCCCCGCACGACGCCATCGTTCCCGGCCGACCTGACCGACAAGCTGAAAGCCATGTCCGGCGTGCCGGGCTTCCTCGGCGACTGCCATGCCTCGGGCACGGACATCATCAACAAGCATGGCGATGAACATGTCGCCACCGGCAAGCTGATTATCTATACCTCGGGCGACTCGGTGATGCAGATCGCCGCGCACGAAGAATCGTTCGGCCTCGAACGCCTGTATGACGTGTGCGAAATGGCCTTCAAGCTGGTCGAACCGTACAACATCGGCCGCGTCATCGCCCGCCCGTTCACGGGCAGCAATGGCAACTACACGCGCACTTCCAACCGCCACGACTATGCGGTGGCGCCGCCAAGCAAGACCCTGCTCGACCACGTCAAGGATGCGGGCGGCGAAGTCGTCGGCCTGGGCAAGATCAGCGATATTTTCGCCACCCAGGGTATTTCCAGAGTCGTGAAGGGTGTCGACAACATGGCGCTGTTTGAAGCGCTGTTGAAGACGGCCGATGAAGTGCAGGACAAGTCGCTCACTTTCGTGAACTTCGTCGATTTCGACCAGGCGTTCGGCCACCGCCGCAACGTCGAAGGCTATGCCGACGCGCTGCGCGAAATGGATGCGCGCCTGCCGGAATTCATGGCCAAGCTGAAGGAAGGCGACCTGGTCGTGATCACCGCCGACCATGGCTGCGACCCGACCTGGCACGGCTCGGACCACACCCGCGAACACATTCCGATGATCTTCTTCGGCCCCGGCGTCGCCCCGCGCGCACTGGGTATTTCCGAGACGTTCTCCGATATTGGCCAAACCCTCGCCAAGCACCTTGGCGTACCACCACTTGCTAATGGAACCAGCTTGTTATGACACTCATGCACCCCGAATTCAAGCGTAACGAGGCCGTCGGCCTCGACCTGGGCTGGATCAACCAGATCCGCGTCAACCGCGCCGCGACGGACCGCCGCGCGGCCAGCCTGGCGAATCGCCGTACCGTGAAAAAGGAATACCAGGCCGCCTGGCTGGTGAAAGCCATCCAGATGATCGATCTGACCACCCTGGGCGGCGACGATACGCCGGGCCGCGTGGAGCGCCTGTGCATGAAGGCCATGCGCCCGCTGCGCGCCGACCTGATGGACGCGCTGGGCCTGACGGAACTGAGCACCGGCGCCGTGTGCGTGTACCACGAGATGATCCAGCCGGCCGTGAAAGTCATCCAGGGCCGTTTGCCCATCGCCGCCGTGTCGACCGCCTTCCCGGCCGGCCTGACAAACATGGAAACGAAGCTGCGCGAGATCGAACTGTCGGTCGCCGCGGGCGCTTCGGAAATCGATATCGTCATCACGCGCCAGCATGTCCTGAACGGCAACTGGCAAGTGCTGTACGACGAAATGCTGGCTTACCGCAAGGCGTGCGGCGAAGCGCACGTGAAGGCGATTCTCGCCACGGGCGACTTGCTGACCATGGAAAACGTGGCCAAGGCGTCGTGGGTCTGCATGATGGCCGGCGCCGATTTCATCAAGACCTCCACCGGCAAGGAAAGCGTCAACGCCACCATCCCCGTGGCCCTGACGATGGTGCGCACGGTGCGCGAATACTACGAGCAGACCGGTTTCAAGGTGGGCTTCAAGCCGGCCGGCGGCGTCAGTTCGGCCAAGAGCGCGCTGCAGTTCCTGACCCTGATGAAGGAAGAGCTGGGCAACGAATGGCTGCAGCCGCACCTGTTCCGCATCGGCGCTTCCAGCCTGCTGACCGACATCGAGCGCCAGCTCGAGCACTACGTCACCGGCAGCTACTCGGCCAATCATCGTCACGCACAACCTTAAAGAACAATCGTCATGCCAACAATTAACGAGATTCTCACTACTATGGACTACGGCCCTGCTCCCGAAAGTCAAAAAGAAGCGCAAGCGTGGCTCGACGGCCACCAGCGCAAGTTCGGCCTGTTCATCGACAACGCCTGGAGCGAGCCGGCCGAACTGTTCGCCTCGACCAATCCGGCCGACGGTACGCAGCTGGCCGAACTGACGCAAGCCACCGATGCGGACGTGGAACGCGCCGTGGAAGCGGCGCGCCGCGCGCTGTCCGTATGGCAAGGCATGGGCGGCCATGGCCGCGCCAAAGTCATGTACGCGCTGGCCCGCTTGCTGCAAAGGCATTCGCGCCTGTTCGCCGTGCTCGAAACCCTGGACAACGGCAAGACCATCCGCGAAACGCGCGATATCGACCTGCCGCTGGCCGCGCGCCATTTCTACCATCACGCCGGCTGGGCGCAACTGCAGTCGGAAGAATTCGCCGACTACCGCGCCGTGGGCGTGGTGGGCCAGATCGTGCCGTGGAATTTCCCGCTGCTGATGCTGTCGTGGAAAATCGCCCCGGCCCTGGCCGCGGGTAACACGGTGGTCTTCAAACCGGCCGAATTCACGTCGCTGACGGCCATGCTGTTCGCTGAATTGTGCCTGCAGGCGGGTGTGCCGGCGGGCGTGGTCAATATCGTCACCGGCGACGGCAGAGTGGGCTCGGCCATCGTCAACCATCCGGGCGTCGACAAGATCGCATTTACGGGCTCCACGGAAGTGGGCCGTCTGATTCGCGAGGCGACGGCCGGCAGCGGCAAGAAGCTGTCCCTCGAGTTGGGCGGCAAGTCGCCGTTCATCGTCTTCGAAGACGCGGACCTGGACGGCGCCGTGGAAGGCCTGGTCGACTCGATCTGGTTCAACCAGGGACAAGTGTGCTGCGCCGGTTCGCGCCTGCTGGTGCAGGAGTCGATCCAGGATCGCTTCCTGAACAAGGTGCGCGCGCGCATGGAAAACCTGCGCCTCGGTTCGCCCCTGGACAAGTCGATGGACGTGGGCGCGCTGGTCGACCCCGTGCAGCGCCAGCGCATCGCCGCGCTGGTCGATACCGCCCGTGCCGAAGGCTGCGACGTGTGGCAACCGGCGTGCGAATTGCCGGCTGACGGTTCGTGGTTCCCGCCCACCCTGATCACGGGCGCGTCCACTTCCGCCGCCGTGGCACAGGCTGAAATCTTCGGCCCCGTGCTGGTGGCCATGAGCTTCCGCACGCCGCCTGAAGCGGTGCAATTGGCGAACAACACGGTGTACGGCCTGGCCGCCAGCGTGTGGACCGAGTCGATCAGCCTGGCGCTGGACATCGCTCCGGCCATCAAGGCTGGCGTGGTGTGGATCAACAGTGCCAACCAGTTCGACGCGGCGTGCGGCTTCGGCGGCTACCGCGAATCGGGCTTCGGCCGTGAAGGCGGACGCGAAGGCATGCTGGAATACATGACGGCCCTGGCCGAAGATGCGCGCCCGGCCTTGCCGGTGGTGCAAGCGAAAGCCAAGGCCAACGTGAAGCCGGCGGCAGCCGATCCGTTCGCCATCGACCGCACGGCCAAGATGTACATCGGCGGCAAGCAGGCGCGCCCTGACAGCGCCTACAGCACCCCTGTGTTCGGCGCGAATGGCGCCCTGCTGGCCGAAGTGGGCGTGGGCAGCCGCAAGGACATCCGCAATGCCGTCGAGGCGGCGCATAAGGCGTCCGGCTGGACCAGCGCCACGGCGCACAATCGCGCGCAAGTGCTGTACTACATCGCTGAAAACCTGGCAGCGCGCGCCGACGAATTCGCCGCCCGCATCGCCGCCATGACGGGCAGTAAAAATCCTGAGAAAGAAGTGCAGGCTTCGATCGAGCGCCTGTTCTATTACGCCGCCTGGGCCGACAAGTACGACGGCCTGGCGCACCAGCCGCCTACCAAGGGCATCACCGTGGCGCTGAACGAAGCGGTTGGCGTGATCGGCATCGTCTGCCCGAACGAGGCACCTTTGCTGGGCTTCATTTCGCTGGTGGCGCCGGCTATCGCGCTGGGCAACCGCGTGGTGGTGGTGCCGTCGGAAGCGCATCCGCTCTCCGCGCTGGATCTGTACCAGGTGTTCGACACGTCCGACCTGCCGGGCGGCGTCGTCAACATCATCAGCGGCAACGCCGATGAACTGGCGCGCACCCTGGCCACGCACGCCGACATCGACGCCGTCTGGCGCCATGACGGCTCCGCCGAAGGTTGCGCGGAAGTCGAGCGCCTGTCGGCGGGCACCCTGAAGCGCACCTGGGTCGGCGGCGCGAAGGGCCGCGACTGGTACAGCGCCGCGCAAAGCGGCGGCCGCGCCGTGCTGGCGCATGCGTCGCAAGTGAAAAACGTGTGGATTCCTTACGGCGTCTGATAAGTCACTAGCGTTACAAAGCTGGGGTCAGATCCGCAGGGACTGACCCCAGATCTCATGATTGGAGTTATTCCATGTTGTTAACCCAGGAAATCATTCGCAAGAAGCGCGACAAGGGCGTGCTGAGCGCCGAGGAAATTCAGTTTTTCGTGCGCGGCATCACTGACGGCAGCGTCAGCGAAGGCCAGATCGCGGCGCTGGGCATGGCCGTCTATTTCAATGACATGAACATGGACGAGCGCGTGGCGTTTACCCTGGCCATGCGCGATTCCGGCCAGGTGCTGGATTGGCGTTCGCTGAACTTGCCGGGCCCTATCGTCGACAAGCATTCGACGGGCGGCGTGGGCGATGTCGTCTCCCTGCTGCTGGGCCCCATGGTCGCCGCGTGCGGCGGCTACGTGCCGATGATCTCGGGCCGCGGCCTGGGACACACGGGCGGCACCTTGGACAAGTTCGACGCCATTCCAGGCTATTGCACGGTGCCGGACAATGAACTGTTCCGCAAGGTGGTGCAGGATATCGGCGTGGCCATCATCGGCCAGACGGCGCAGCTGGCACCGGCCGACAAGCGTTTCTACAGCATCCGCGACGTCACCGCCACGGTGGAATCGGTGGCCATGATTACCGGCTCCATCCTGTCGAAGAAACTCTCGGCCGGGCTGGATGCGCTGGTGATGGACGTGAAAGTGGGCACTGGCGCCTTCATGCCGACCTACGACAAGTCGGTGGAACTGGCCGAAAGCATCGTCGCCGTCGGCAATGGCGCGGGCATGCAGACGTCGGCGATTTTGACGGACATGAACGAGTCGCTGGCGCCGTACGCCGGCAATGCGCTGGAAGTGCGCGGCGCCATGGATTACCTGACGGGCCGTTCGCGTCCCGCGCGCCTGCACGAAGTCACCCTGGCGCTGTGCGCCGAGATGCTGGTGCTGGGCGGCCTGGCCGCCAGCGAAGAGGAGGCACGCGTGAAATTGATGGCTGCGCTCGATTCGGGCGAAGCGGCCGAGCGCTTTGCGCGCATGGTGTCTGCCCTGGGCGGCCCGGCCGACCTGGTCGAACATCCGGACAAGCACCTGGAACAGGCGCCATTCATCGTGCCGGCGCCGGCGCTGTCGGCCGGTTTTGCCAACGTGCGCGATTGCCGCGCCATTGGCCTGGCCGTGGTGGCCCTGGGTGGTGGCCGCCGCCGTCCGACGGACAGCATCGATTTCGCTGTCGGCCTGACGGACCTCGTGCACCATGGCGAGCAGGTGGCTGTCGGCCAGCCGCTGGCCATGGTGCACGCGCGCACGGAAGCGGCGGCGCAGCAAGCCGTCAGGGAAATCCAGGATGCGTATGACATCAGCGCGGTCGCGCTGGCGGCTAAGCCGGTGATTTATCGTACCATTCGTCCTTAAACTAAACCCAGAAGCAAAGTCCGGGGTCGTACCCTGAGGGTACGACCCCGGCATCTCGCTGTTGGGGTTGAAAAGAAAACAAAATGAACAACCAAGAACTGATCGCCGAAGCCAACGCCGGCCGCGAACTGGCCTACGCGCCCTATTCGCGTTTCAAGGTGGGCGCTGCGCTGCTGTGCAAGGATGGCCGCGTCTTCCGCGGCTGTAACGTGGAAAATGCCGCCTATGGCCTGTGCAACTGCGCCGAACGCACGGCGTTTTTCAGCGCCATCGCGCATGGCTGCAAGCCGGGCGACTTTGCCAGGCTGGCCGTCACGGGCGACACGGCGGAACCGATCTCGCCATGCGGCGCCTGCCGCCAGGTGATCTTCGAGATGGGCGGCGCCGACCTGCCGGTGATCCTCACCAATCTGAAAAACGATGTCATGGAAGTGACGGCGGGCTGGCTGCTGCCGCACGGCTTCGGCAATTCCGACCTGGATATGCAGTAACAGGATCCGCTTGAACAAGACGATCGACATCCAGGCCGCCGTGGCGATTGCCGCGGCCGAAGCCATGGCAGCCAAGACGCAGGGCACCTTCGGCGTGGGCGGCGTGCTGCTCGATGGCGCCGGCAACGTGCTGCAATCGATGCATAACAACGTCGTGCGCCAGGGCCTGGTGTTCGACCCCACCGCGCATGGCGAGCGCCAGCTGGTAGACTGGTATTTCGCCGAACGGGCCAAGGGCACGCCCTTGCCGCCGCCGGGCGAACTGACCATCGTCACCTCGCTCGATCCGTGCTGCATGTGCACGGGGGCGATTCTGGCGGCCGGTTTCAACGTGGTGGTGGCCGCGCCCGATGTCAAGGCCGGCATCAATTACGATGGCAGCGCCACGTTTACGGCCTTGCCGGCGCCCCTGCAGGCGCAGGCCGGCCGCAGCTTTTGCTATCCGGCCGTGCGCGGCGCCACCGAGTATGCGCGCCTGCCTTCCGGCGCCGCGCCCAAATCTTTTTTCATCGGCAAGAGCATCCACGAGGCGACGCAGGCACTGTGCTCGCTCGTATTCGAGTCGACATCGGCGCAGGTGATGCAGTTGCTGAATGCCGGCGACGACGTGCAGCTGCGTGATCCGGCCACCTTGCCATCCGAGCATGCCGTGGTGCGCGCCCTGCGCCGCCGCTATCCTGACGCCCTCACTTACCGCTGCGCGCCGCATGCGCCCGATGCGGGCCTGGCGCCCTTCCTGCAGGCGGCGATGGAGCAGGATGTGCGCGATGGCGGGCAGGGCGACGCGGCCGCCTTGCTCGATTCCTTTGGCAACCTGCTGCTGTGCATGCCGGGAAACGTGGCGCAGTCGGTCATCCGCACGCCGTTCATGGAATGCACGCGCCAGTACGCGCAGCTGCGCTTTGAATTGATGGCGAACGCGGCGCCGGCGTTGCAGGAAGAATTCAAAAGCTACCTGGGCCACCCCAAGCACGGCACCTTCGTGCTGGCCATAGGCCCGGACGACAGCGCAGCCAGTTTCATGACCCTGGGCGCCTATGGCTCCACCATGGAGGGGGCGCTGCCGGAAAATAATCCCGCGCAATTCCAGTATGTGCGCCCGGCCATGGCGGAAGACGCGCTGCTGGCGCTGTGCGAGTCGATGCCGCCGCTATACCGCAAGCTGATACGCATCCGGCCGCGCCAGGTGGCGGACCAGGCCCTGGTCCAGGCGCTAGGCTAGCCTAGGCGTCATCGTCCGGCAGGTTTTTCAGTAAAAAGTCGCGCACGTTTCCGCCCGCCACGCGGCGGATCTGCGCTTCCGACAAGCCTGCGTCGAGCAGGGCCTGCGTCAGGCGCGGCAAGCCCGTCGCATCGATGGCGGTGGTGACGGCGCCGTCGAAGTCCGAACCATAGGCCACGTGTTCGGCACCGATCAGTTTTACCGTGTACTTGATGGCGCGCGCGATGGACGCCAAGTCCTTGCCGCAGACGGCCGTATTCCAGAAACCGATGCCCACCAGGCCACCCTGGGCGGCGATGCGTTTCAGTTGTGCGTCGCTCAGGTTGCGCCCATTGGCGCAAGTGCCGCGCACGCCCGTGTGGGACACCATCACGGGGCGTTTCGCCATCGTCAATACGTCGTCGATGGTAGCCGGCGAGGCGTGCGCCAGGTCGACGATCATCTTGCGCTGCTCCATGGCGCGCAGCCATTGCTTGCCCAGCGGCGTCAAGCCGCCTTTCTTCAAGCCGTGCTGGGAGCCGGACAGTTCCGTATCGAAGAAGTGCGTGGGCGCGGCCATGCGGTAGCCGGCCCGGTACAGAGTATCGAGGTTGTCCAGCTTGCCTTCCAGCGCATGCGCGCCTTCCAGTGTCAGCCAGCCGGCCAGCAGGGTGGGATCTTGCTCGCGCGCGGCGATGAAGCTGCGCAGTTGCGCGCGGCTGCCGATGACCCTGACCTTGCCTTGGCTCTTGGCCGCTTGCTGGCGCAGCTCGTCGGCCTGGTAGGTAGCGCGCGCCAGCAGGCTGTTCCAGGTGGCAGGTGGCAAGCCTTGCGCCACCACCAGGGCCGTGATGTTGTCCGTGTCGCTGCCATTGCGCTCGATATTCATCTTGCGCGGCGTCTTGGTGACGACGGAAAAGGCTTGCAGCGCCACGTTGGCCCGCTGCAGGCGGGGGAAGTCGACATGGCCGCGCTGGCTGTCTCGGTTCAGATTGCGTTGCCACAGCAGGCTATCCGCATGCAGGTCGGCGATCCACAGGCTCTGGTGCAGGGCTACAGCGGCTGCCGACGGCGCCTTGCCGGACGGAGGATGGACACGGTTGAGGTGCTCGTCGACGAGGACGGGAGCGGACAGGAAACCGCCGATCAGCGCAAGGCTGGCGGCGGCGAGGGTACTGATAATCATTGTTCTCCGTTTTACCATGGATCGTAGGTGCCCAGGCTCCAGATATGGCCTTCCGGGTCGCGGCAGGTAAAGCCCCGTCCGCCGTAATCTTCATCCTTGATGTCGAGCACGATTTCGGCGCCGGCTTCGCGCGCGCTGCGGTAGACGGCATCGGCATTGCTGACGACCAGATAGCAGTTTTGCGTGTTCGCACCACCGACGTCGCCGGGCAGTTTCATCAGGCGGCCATAGTCGCTGTCGATGGCCGGCGCCACCATGACCATGCCATTGCCAAAGCTCAGTTGCGCATGGGCGACGCCGCCGTTACCGTCAGGCACAATCAATTGTTTTTCAAAGCCGAGCGCCTTGCACAGCCATTCGATGGCGGCGGGCGCGTCGCGGTAGCGCAGGCAGGGAATGGTCGTGCCGGTTGTGGCTTTTGCAGTCGAGGTCATCAGAAAACTCCTATGGCTATGGGGGAGTAGCTTCGATTGTTAATCTTGCGTAGCGTTCCGTCTCAATACCATCCATCGGGAGGGGTTTGATGCCCGTCAGTGCCGCGCCCATCCATAGTGCCATAGAATAATCATTGCACTCTTGCTACTGCGCAATTTTTATTGCGGCGATTGCTGCGAGTCCGCCGCTTTCTGATCCGCGCCGGCATCGTCGCTGTTGCTTGCCCATTTCAGCAGCATGACGAGGGCAAACAGCATGATGGCCAGCGGCAAGATGGTGATCACGAACGCCAGGCCCAGGCAGCATGCAAGCAGCATGGGCCAGGACATGGCGCGCAGGGCTGCCATGCCCTGGCGCGTGTAAGCGCACAGCTCGCTCCAGAATGCGCTGAAGGAAGTACTGCCCGGTGCCGAATTGAGGTCTTTCATGCCGTTCTCCTGTCGTGTGGGTGCCGCTGCGTATGCAAGCTGGCGATGAATCCACTATAGGCAAAACCCCGCTGCCAGACATCGCGTATGCGACGAATGGCAGGAATGGCGGACCGAACGGCGACAAACCAGGACAAACGGTTATTCAAACACCTTGAGTTTCAGCTGGAAACTGAGGGCGCCATACAGGCGGTCCTTGTAGGATGGCACGATGGCGATATTCACGCCCACGCGCTGGTATTCATAGCTGATGGTGGGCACCAGGGCCGGGAACCAGCCGCCATCGCGCATCTTCGGATAGCCGCTGAAGCCGCCAACGACGGCGCCGACGCGCAGCGGGCCCACCTTGATGGGCTGGTAGTACACGCCCAGGTAGTTCGAATAGGCGCGGTCGCTATTGTAGAAGCGGCCGGCCGTGACCGAGGCGACGGTGGAAAAGCGGTATTCGCCGCCCAGGCCCGGATTGCTGTCGTTCAGGTTCTTGTCGCGCTGGAAATGATACGAATAAAAGCCCGCGTTGAGCCAGGTTTCGCTCAGCGGCTGGTTGTCTATCATGCCGACTGTCTGCGCCTGTGCCGCGCCCGCCACTGCCAGCAGCGCCGCGCAGGCAGCTTTGCCCAGCAATGACGCGGTGCGCGCCGATGACCATTGTTTCATGCCTGTTCCTTATCCTGTCGATATTGCGCCGCCATTGCAAGCGCTTCAGCGCGCCATGCTATCACTGTCAGATTGTTCATTGGAAATTTCATCACGTGCCGGAGACTGCTCCGGGCAGGGCGATGGCCGCCTGCACCATGTGCGTAAGCAGGATTTCAGCATCCTCGTAATCCTTGCGCGTGAGCTGCTTGCGCTCCAGCACCAGGGCCATCTGCGCTGAAAAATCCGCATACGATTGCGTCATGGCCCAGATGGCGAACATCAGGTGCGTGGCGTTGACGGGCGCGATCCTGCCGGCGGCGATCCAGGCTTCGAAGACGGCGATATCCTTGCGCAGCAGGGGCACGACCCGGTCGCGTATCTGTGCGCCATACAGGGGCGCGCCATTGATCACTTCCAGCGCATACACGCGCGAAGCCCACGGCTGTTCGCGCGAAAAACGCAGTTTGGCACCGATGTACGCGCGCAGCACGTCGCGCGGCTCGTCGTGTTCATTGGACAGCGATTCCATGCGCGCCAGCCAGTCGTCGAGCACATCGTCGAGCACGCGCTGGTACAGCAGCTGCTTGGACGGGAAGTAATACATCAGATTTTGCTTCGACAGGCCGGCCCGCTCGGCGATGGTGGCGATCGACGCGCCCTCATAGCCGCTTTCCGCGAACACGCGCACGGCTTGCTCGAGGATGTCCGCTTCCAGGCGGTCTCGGTTCTGCAGGCGTCGGCCGCCGGCATTTTTCACGGAAAGGGCAGGGGATTTGTCGCTGGCCATGGCGGGTTCTTTAGCGTGGGCGGATCGATTGCAGGAAGGCCTGCAGCAAGGGGGTATCGGTGTAGGCCACGTTGAAGCGGAACCACACCGTCTCGGGCGCGCGCAGCATGAAAAATTCGTTTGGCGACAGCAGGATGCCGGCCTTCAAGGCCATGTCGGCGATGATCTTGCCATTCCACTCCGGCGTTTGCACATCGGGCCAGCCGGCGCTGACGAACATGCCGCCGCGCGGACGCGCTACGGGCGCCATGCCCGCCTGCGCCAGGCAATCGATGCTGCGTTCGCGGGCCGCATCGAGCTGCGCCACCAGGCGTTCCACCATGCGCTTGTAGGGCCGCGCGGAGATGGCGTGGTAGACGGCGCGCTCATTGATTTCCGACGTCGTCAGTCCCGCCAGCATTTTCACGCGCACCAGTTCGGCCACCAGCGAAGGCGAGGCGCAAATCGACCCCACGCGCAGCACGGGCGACAGGGTCTTGGAAAAACTGCCCACGCGGATCACGCGGCGCAAGCCGTCCATGGCCGCCAGCGACGCGTCGCCGCGCGCGGCCAGTTCGCGGTAGATATCGTCTTCCACCAGCCAGAAATCGAATTGCTCGGCTAGCGCCAGCAGGCGATGTGTCTGCGCCTGGCTGAGCGAGGTACCCAAGGGATTTTGCAGCACCGTGTTGACGAACATCAGCTTGGGCTGCGTGCGCGCCGCCTCGCTGGCCAGCGCATCGAGGTCCAGGCCCGCCTCGCCGCGCGCAATGCCCACGGGAATGCAGCCGTGGTGGCGGATCAGCGACTGCAGATTGCTGTAGCCGGGATCTTCCACCAGCACCGTGTCGCCCGGCTTGGTCAGGCTGCGCAGGATCAGATCGAAGGCATGCGTGGCGCCATGCGTCAGCAAGACCTGGTCCGGCTCGACCTGGAACAGCTCCTCCGACAGGCTGGTGGCCAGGTGCTGGCGCAGCGAAGGAAAACCGAGAGGATGGCCATAGCCGCGCAAGCGGCTGGCGGGAATGCGCATGGCCTGGCGCACGGCATCGAGCACGGTCGCTTCGCCATACATCTCGGGCGGCAGCCAGCCCGCGCCCACGGGCAGGGCGTCGGACACGCCCGAATACAGGTCCGGCGTGAGGGCGTCGATGGCGGTGGGACTCGCGTGTACGGCGGCCTGCGGCGAGGCGGCAATATCGTGGCGCGCGACGAAGTAGCCGGAACCGCGCCGCGACGACAGCAAGCCGAGGTTGACCAGGCGGTCATAGGACTCGACGACGGTAAAAGTCGACACGCCATTGCAGCGGGCGAACTGGCGCACGGACGGCATGCGCGTGCCGATGCGCAGGGCGCGGCTGCCCACCATGATGCTGATGGCGACGACGATCTGCTCGACCAGGCCGCCCTTTTTCTGGCGGTCGATGTCGAGCACGGGCCAGCCGCTGGTCTGTTCGGGGGCATCGTCTGCGCTGTCGCTGTGCTTCACGGTGGCTCCTTATGCTGCCTTGCACAAAACTGTAGTGGCTTTTCGGCCTGTACGGTTGGGATACTTTGCCGTTTGTGTATCTGTGCCATTGCGGATGGCCTGTCTATTATTACATCAGCTTTTTGCCAACTGGTAAATTATTTTACGCTTCGTCAAAAACGATCCTGGCCTCGCGCCAGCCCATCTCAAGGAGAAGGTCATGAACGAAACAAGGCCGGAATCGATGTCGGCATTCTGGATGCCGTTTACGAACAACCGCGATTTCAAGGCCAACCCGCGCTTGCTCGTGTCGGCCGAAGGCATGTACTACAAGGACGTCGATGGCAACAGCATCCTCGATGGCACGGCCGGCCTGTGGTGCGTGCCGTGCGGCCATGCGCAGCCGAAAATCGTCGGCGCCATCCGCGAGATGGTGGGCCAGCTGGACTTCGCGCCGACCTTCCAGATGGGCCATCCGGCTGCCTTCGACCTGGCGGAAAAACTGATGGATTACACGGGGCATAAATTTGGCCACGTGTTTTATACGAACTCCGGTTCCGAGGCCGTCGACACGGCCCTGAAGATCGCGCTGGCCTATCATCGGGCGCGTGGCGAGGGCGCGCGCACGCGCCTGATCGGCCGCGAACGCGGTTACCACGGCGTGGGCTTCGGCGGCATTTCCGTGGGCGGCATCGGCGGCAACCGCAAGACCTTCGGGCCCTTGCTGCCCGGCGTGGACCACCTGCCGCACACGCATAACCTGAACCAGAATGCCTACACGGTGGGCGAGCCCGAATACGGCACCCACCTGGCCGACGAACTGGAACGCATCGTCGCCCTGCACGACGCCTCGACGATTGCCGCCGTCATCGTCGAACCGGTAGCCGGTTCCACAGGGGTGCTGATCCCGCCGAAAGGCTATCTGAAACGCTTGCGCGAGCTGTGCACCAAGCACGGCATCCTGCTCATCTTCGATGAAGTCATCACGGGTTTTGGCCGCATGACGACGCCGTTCGCGGCTGATTATTTCGACGTCGAGCCTGACCTGATGACGACGGCCAAGGGCCTGACCAACGGCATGGTGCCGATGGGGGCCGTCTTCAGCAAAAAGTATATTCACGACGCCTTCATGGATGCGCCGGCCGGCATCGAACTGTTCCACGGCTATACGTATTCCGGCCACCCGCTGGCCTGCGCCGCCTCGCTGGCGACTCTGCAAGTTTTCGAGGAACAGGACATCCTGGGCCATGCTAAAGCGATGCAGGCGTATTGGAGCGACGCCGTGCATTCCTTGAAAGGCTTGCCGCACGTGATCGATCTGCGCAGCATTGGCCTCATCGCCGGCATCGAACTCGATCCCATTGCCGGCAAACCCGGTGCGCGTGCCTTCAACGCCTTCAAGCAGGCCTTCGCCGACGGCGTGCTGATACGCACGACAGGCGACATTATCGCGCTGTCGCCGCCGCTGGTGTTGGAGAAACAGCATGTCGACGAGCTGTTTGGCAAGCTGGCCAAGGTGCTGAAAAATCTCGATTGAACGGCAAACCCAAAACAAGAGCCGGGGTCGGACCCTGAGGGTCCGACCCCAGTCTTTGCCTCTGGGTTAAAAAATGGAAAACCAATGAACAACCTCGACACCATTACCCACTACATCAACGGCGCCAAAATCGACACCCAACGCGGCCGCTACGGCGACGTCTATAACCCCGCCCTGGGCGTACCCGTGGCCCGGGTGGTGCTGGGCACCGTGGAAGACGTGGACGCGGCCGTGCAGGCGGCGGCCGCCGCATTTCCCTCGTGGTCGGCCACGCCGCCGCTGACGCGCGCCAGGGTCCTGTTCCGCTATCTGCAGCTGTGCCAGCAGCATACGGATGAATTTGCCGCCATGCTCACGCGCGAGCATGGCAAGACCTTTGCCGATGCGCAGGGTGAAGTGGCGCGCGGCATCGAGATGGTGGAATTTGCCGTCGGCATCCCGCAACTGTTGAAGGGGGAATTCACGGACCAGATTTCGCGCGGCATCGATGCCTGGTCCATGCGTCAGGCGCTCGGTGTGGTGGCCGGCATCACGCCATTCAATTTTCCCGTGATGGTGCCGATGTGGATGTTCCCGGTGGCGATTGCCTGCGGCAATACCTTCGTCTTGAAACCGTCTGAGCGCGATCCGTCGGCATCCCTGCTGCACGCGAAACTGTTGAAAGAAGCAGGCTTGCCCGACGGCGTCTTCAACGTGGTGCAGGGCGATAAAGTGACCGTCGATGCCTTGCTCGACCACCCCGTGGTGCAGGCAATCAGCTTTGTGGGCTCGACGCCGATCGCCGAATACATCTATGCGCGCGGCAGCGCCAGCGGCAAGCGGGTGCAAGCGCTGGGCGGCGCGAAGAACCACATGGTGGTGATGCCCGACGCGGACATGGACATGACGGTCGACGCGCTGATCGGCGCGGCCTACGGTTCGGCGGGCGAGCGCTGCATGGCCATCTCCGTCGTCGTGGCCGTGGGCCACGCGGGCGACAAGTTGATCGACGCACTGGCAACGCGCACGGCCGCACTGAAAGTGCGCGACGGCATGGAAGATGGTGCGGAAATGGGACCGGTCGTGTCGCTGGCGGCCAAGCAGCGGATCGAAAAACTGATCGCCTCGGGCGTGGAGCAGGGCGCCACTCTTGTCGTCGATGGCCGCAACCACGTGGTGCCTGGCCGCGAGAACGGTTTCTTTGTCGGCGGCACCTTGTTCGACCATGTGACGCGCGACATGAGCATCTACAAGGAAGAGATTTTTGGCCCCGTGCTGTGCGTGCTCCGGTGTCCTGACGTGGTGCAGGCGGTGGAGCTGATCAACGCAAACGAGTATGGCAACGGCGTGGCCATCTACACGCGTGACGGCGGCGTGGCGCGCGAATTCGTGCGCCAGATCCAGGTCGGCATGGTGGGCGTCAACATCCCCTTGCCCGTGCCGATGGCCTTCAACAGTTTCGGCGGCTGGAAGCGCAGCATGTTCGGCGACCACCACGCGTATGGCCCCGAAGGCGTGCGTTTCTACACGCGCCACAAGGCCGTGATGCAGCGCTGGCCGAACACGGCAAGCGCTGGTGTGGAATTTGCTTTTCCCCAGATGAAGTAAGGGTTTTAAATCAAACATCGGCCGCACAAAAAAAGGAAACCGCGATGATCGAGTCCTTGAGTTATTTACCGCATCCCGCCCTGCCCAACGAGGAATTGGCGGGCCATTTCACGGACCTGGCACCGCCCCTGACGGCGCGCCAGGCCGCCATCGAAAGCGCCCGCTGCCTGTATTGCTACGACGCGCCGTGCAGCCGCATCTGTCCGTCGGAAATCGACGTGGCCAGCTTCATCCGCAATATCCACGACAAGAACATCAACGGCGCCGCCGCCGGCATCCTGAAGCAGAACATCCTGGGCGGCAGCTGCGCGCGCGTCTGCCCGACGGAAATCCTGTGCGAAGACGTCTGCGTGCGCAACCACGACGCCGAAGGCCAGCCCGTCAAGATCGGTCTCTTGCAGCGCTACGCCGTCGACCACATGCATTTTACGGCGCACCCGTTCGAGCGGGCGGCAAGCACGGGCAAGACCATCGCCATCGTCGGCGCGGGCCCGGCGGGACTGTCGTGCGCGCACCGCCTGGCCATGCTGGGCCACGACGTGGTGATCTTTGAAAAAGAGGGCAAGGCGGGCGGCCTGAATGAATACGGCATCGCCAAGTACAAGCTGACGGACGACTTCGCGCAAAAGGAAATCGACTTCCTGCTCGATATCGGAGGCATCGCCATCCGATGTCGCCAGGCGCTGGGCGAAAACGTGCAGCTGCGCGACCTGCACGCGCAGTACGACGCCGTCTTCCTCGGCCTGGGCCTGGGCGCCAGCCGCAAACTGGGCTTGACGGGCGAGGACGCACCGGGCTTGCTGGCCGCCGTCGATTACATCGCCGCGCTGCGCCAGGCGGACGACCTGGCCGCGCTGCCTGTGCCGAAACGCGCCATCGTCATTGGCGCCGGCAATACGGCCATCGACATGGCCGTGCAAGTCCAGCGTTTGGGCGCCGAGGAAGTCACCCTCGTCTACCGGCGCGGTTTCGACGCCATGACGGCCACGCACCACGAACAGGAGATTGCCAAGGCGAACCAGGTGCGCATGCTGACGTGGGCCCAGCCGCAGCAAGTGCTGCTCGATGCGGCAGGCAAGGTGGCGGGCATGCGCTTCGAGAAGACGCAGATGCAGGGTTCACGTCTGGCGGGGACGGGTGAAACCTTCGACGTGGCGGCCGACGCCATCTTCAAGGCCATCGGCCAGAGCCTCGATACGCAGGTGCTGCATGACCCGATGGCATCCTTGTTGCAGCGCGAAGGCGACAAGATCGCCGTCGATGCGGGTTTTCGCACGGTGCTGCCGGGGATCTATGCGGGCGGCGATTGCGTGGCGCCGGGGCAGGACTTGACGGTGCAGGCCGTCCAGCATGGCAAGCTGGCCGCACTGGCCATCCATTCCGATTTGTTGAATAAAGTGGAGGCTGCATAATGGCTGATCTCAGCATCGAATTTTGCGGCATCAAGGCGCCGAATCCCTTCTGGCTGGCGTCCGCACCGCCGACCGACAAGGCCTATAACGTGGTGCGCGCCTTCGAAGCGGGGTGGGGCGGCGTCGTGTGGAAGACGCTCGGTGAAGATCCTGCCGCCGTCAACGTCTCGTCGCGTTATTCCGCCCTGTACGGCAAGAACCGCGAAGTGGTCGGCTTTAATAACATTGAACTGATTACCGACCGTTCGCTGGAGATCAACCTGCGCGAAATCACGCAGGTGAAAAAGGATTGGCCGGACCGCGCCATGATCGTCTCCCTGATGCTGCCCTGCGAAGAGCACTACTGGGCCGACATCCTGCCCAAGGTCGAGGCGACGGGGGCGGACGGTATCGAACTCAATTTCGGCTGCCCGCACGGCATGCCGGAGCGGGGCATGGGCGCGGCCGTGGGCCAGGTGCCCGAGTATGTGCAGATGGTGACCGCTTGGTGCAAGAAACACAGCCGACTGCCCGTCATCGTCAAGCTCACGCCCAACATCACGGACGTGCGCATGCCGGCGCGCGCGGCCAAGGCGGGCGGCGCGGACGCCGTCTCGCTGATCAACACCATCAACTCGATCACCTCGCTGGACTTGGACCGCATGGTGGCCTTGCCCATCGTCGGCGGCGCCAGCACGCACGGCGGCTATTGCGGGTCCGCCGTGAAGCCCATCGCCCTGAACATGGTGGCGGAAATCGCCCGCGATCCGCAGACGCGCGGCTTGCCCATTTCCGGCATCGGCGGCATCGGCAACTGGCGCGACGCGGCCGAATTCCTCGCCCTCGGCGCCGGCTGCGTGCAGGTGTGCACGGCCGCCATGCTGCATGGTTTTCGCATCGTCGACGAGATGAAGGATGGCCTGTCGCGCTGGATGGACGAGAAGGGCTATGCACGCATCAGCGATTTTTCCGGCAAGGCCGTGGCCAACACGACGGACTGGAAATACCTGGACATGAATTACCAGGTGATCGCGCAGATCAATCAGGACGACTGCATCAAGTGCGGCAAGTGCTACGTGGCTTGCGAAGACACTTCGCACCAGTCGATCGCGCAACTGATCGACGCCGCCGGCACGCGCACATATGAGGTGATCAAGGAGGAATGCGTGGGCTGCAACCTGTGCGAAATCACCTGTCCGGTGCAGGGCTGCATCACGATGGTGCCGCAGGTTACGGGCAAGCCGTACATGAACTGGACGCAGGATCCGCGCAACCCCCGGGCATTGGCGGAATCGGTATAGGGCACGTTTTTTGCGTACGTATATTTTATAAACAGTTGCTCAACTTTGCAGTAAGCTAGGCCGCAGCCGTTTTTAAAACGCCCAACCTCCCAACCGATGGAGCAAACCTGTGAACCACGACTATTCAGGCAATACGCAACTCTGGAATGAAGACCTGGCGCCCACCACGGCGGCGCAGCGCACCTGGCGCTGGTATCACTTTGCCGCGCTGTGGGTCGGCATGGTGATGTGCATTCCCGCCTACACCCTGTCGGCCAGTCTGATCGACAGCGGCATGTCCGGCTACCAGGCCGTGCTCACGGTATTTCTCGCCAACGCCATCGTGCTCCTGCCGATGCTGCTGATCGGCCATGCGGGCACCAAGTACGGTATCCCGTATGCCGTGCTGGCGCGCGCCTCGTTCGGCACCATGGGCGCGCGCTTGCCGGCCTTGATGCGCGCCATCGTCGCCTGCGGCTGGTACGGCATTCAGACCTGGTTCGGTGGGCAGATGATCTATACCCTGATGGGCGTGCTGGTGGGCCATGAGCTGGGCGGCGAGAAGATCGCGGGCCTGGGCATCAACGGCAGCCAGCTGCTGTGCTTCCTGGCTTTCTGGGCCATCCAGTTCTATTACATCCTGCACGGCATGGAGTCGATCCGCAAGCTCGAAACCTACACGGCGCCGCTGAAAATCCTCATCTGCTTCGTGCTGCTGTATTGGGTGCACAGCAAGGCGGGCGGCGTGGTCAGCCTGCTGGACCAGCCGTCGCAATTTATCCCCGGCGGTAAAAAAGCGGGCCAGTTCTGGAGCGTCTTCTGGCCGTCGCTCACCGCCATGGTGGGTTTCTGGGCCACCCTGGCATTGAACATCCCTGACTTCACGCGCTTCGCCAAGACGCAGCGCGACCAGGTGATCGGCCAGTCGATCGGCTTGCCGGTACCCATGGGCTTGCTGGCCATGCTGGCCGTGATCGTCACGGCGGGTTCCGTCGTCATGTACGGCAAGGCCATCTGGGACCCTGTCGACCTGGCCAGCCGCATGACGGGCGCCGCCGTGCTGATTGCCCTGATCATCCTCTTGATCGACACGGTCAGCGTCAACTTGGCTGCCAACCTTGTGGGCCCGGCGTACGACTTTTCCTCGCTGGCGCCGAAGCAGATTTCGTACAAGATGGGCGGCTACATCACGGCCTTCATCGCCATCGTCATGATGCCGTGGAAGGTGCTCGAGTCGACGCAGGGCTACATCTTCACGTGGCTGATCGGCTACTCGGCCCTGCTGGGCCCCATCGCCGGCATCCTCATCGTCGACTATTATTTTGTGCGCAAGACGCAGCTCGACGTCAAACAGCTGTACCGCGACGACGGCGTGTACTCATATGGCAACGGCTGGAATATGGCGGCCATGATCGCCTTTGTCATTGCCGTGCTGCCGAATATCCCCGGTTTTTTGAACGCGGCCTTTCCTTCGGCGTTTCCCGACGTGGCCGAAGGCTTCAAGACTGTCTATACCTACGCCTGGTTCGTGGGCGTGGCCATCGCCGCCGCCGTCTACGGCGTCATGATGAAGGGCAAGGTGGCGGCGCACGTGCAGCAGGCGCCGCAGTCGTAATCACAGAGGAGACAAGATGACTACACTGATACGTGGCGGTACTGTCGTCAACGCTGACCGCGCGTTTCGCGCCGATGTGCTGATCGAGGGCGACACCATCGCCTCCGTCGGCGAGAACCTTTTGGCACCCGCCGGCGCCACGGTGATCGATGCAGGCGGTCTGTACGTGATGCCGGGCGGGATCGACACGCACACGCACATGAATTTGCCCTTCATGGGCACGGTGACGTCCGACGACTTTTTCACGGGCACGGCGGCGGGACTGGCGGGCGGCACCACCACCATCATGGACTTCGTCATCCCCGCACCGAAGCAGTCGCTGATCGAGGCCTATCACCAATGGCGCGAGTGGTCGGCCAGGGCGGCCGGCGATTACACCTTCCACGTGGCGATCACATGGTGGAGCGAGCAAGTACATGCAGAGATGGGAGTGCTGGTGCGCGAGCATGGCGTGAACAGCTTCAAGCATTTCATGGCCTATAAAAACGCCATCATGGCCGACGATGAAACCCTGGTGAAAAGCTTTACCCGTTCGCTGGAGCTTGGGGCGCTGCCCACCGTGCATGCGGAAAACGGCGAGCTGGTTTTTCAATTGCAGCAAGCCTTGCTCAAAAAAGGCATCACGGGGCCGCAGGCGCACCCGCTGTCTCGCCCGCCGGCCGTGGAAGCGGAGGCGGCCAACCGCGCCATCGCGATTGCCAATGTCCTCAATACCCCCGTGTACATCGTGCACGTCTCGTGCGCCGAATCGCTGGACGCCATCACGCGGGCGCGCGCTAACGGCCAGCGCGTGTATGGCGAAGCGCTGGCGGGCCACCTGGTGATCGACGACAGCGTCTACCAGGGCGACGATTTCGATTTCGTCGCGGGCCACGTCATGAGTCCTCCGTTCCGCGGCAAGCACCATCAGGCAGCCCTGTGGCACGGCCTGCAAAGCGGCAACCTGCACACGACGGCCACCGACCATTGCACCTTTTGCGCCGAGCAGAAGGCGGCCGGCAAGGACGACTTCACGCGCATCCCGAACGGTTGCGGCGGCGTCGAGGAACGCATGGCCGTCGTGTGGGATGCGGGCGTCAATTCCGGCATGCTGACGCCGTCCGAGTTCGTCAAGGTGTCATCGACCAATGCGGCGCAGATTTTCAATATGTATCCGCGCAAGGGCGTCATCGCCGTTGGCAGCGATGCCGACATCGTGTTGTGGGACCCGCAGGGCACGCGCACCATTTCCGCCGCCACGCAGTTCGCCAGGGGAGGCTTCAATGTCTTCGAAGGACGCACCGTGCGCGGCATCCCCAGTACCACGATTGCCGCCGGCAAGGTGGTCTTCCACCAGGGCGAGTTGATGGCCGTCGAAGGGGCCGGGCGCTATGTCGAACGGCCCGCCTTTTCCGCCACCACCGCATAAGGAGTTGACGATGGATGAATTGCGTATCAATGGCGAACGATTGTGGGCGGCCCTGATGGAACTGGCGCGCATCGGCGCGACAGCGAAGGGCGGCGTCAAGCGCCTGGCCCTGACGGACCTCGACAAAGAAGGCCGCGACCTGGTGGTGCGCTGGGGCACGGAGGCGGGCATGAGCATCACGATCGACCAGATCGGCAATGTCTTCATGCGCCGCGATGGCGCCGACAATACCTTGCCGCCCGTGATGACGGGCAGCCATATCGACACGCAGCCCACGGGCGGCAAGTTCGATGGCAATTACGGCGTACTGGCCGGCCTGGAAGTGGTGCGTACCCTGAATGATTTGCAAATCAAGACGCAGGCGCCCATCGAAGTGGCCTTCTGGACCAACGAGGAAGGCTCGCGCTTCGTGCCCGTGATGATGGGGTCGGGCGTATTTTGCGGCGCCTTTTCGCTTGAAACCGCGTATGCGGCGAAGGATACGGAAGGAAAAACCGTGGGCGAGGAGCTGGCGCGCATCGGATACAAGGGCGACCAGGTGCCGGGCGACCATCCCATCGGCGCCTATTTTGAAACGCATATCGAGCAGGGCCCTGTGCTGGAAGACGCCGACAAGGTCATCGGCGTGGTGCCGGCCGTAATGGGGCTGTCGTGGTACGACTGCGTGGTGACGGGCATGGAAGCGCATGCGGGACCGACGCCCATGGGCTTGCGCAAGGATGCGCTGCAGGTGGCCACTACCATCATGCAGGAAGTCGTCGCCATTGCGAACCGCTACCCGCCGTACGGGCGCGGCACGGTGGGCATGGTGCAGGTGTTCCCGAACAGCCGCAACGTGATCCCCGGCGAAGTCAAATTCAGCATCGACCTGCGCAACGTGAATGATGAACTGCTCAACACCATGCATGGCGAGATCACGGCCTTCATCGACGCGACGCGCATCGGTACGGGACTGGATATATCTCTTGAACGGGTTTCCTATTACCCGCCATGCCCGTTCCACCCTGACTGCGTGGGTGCCGTGCGCAACGCGACTGAAAAGCTGGGTTACTCGGTGATGGACGTGGTCTCCGGTGCCGGCCACGACGCCATCTACGCGGCCAGGCTGGCGCCGGCCGGCATGATCTTCGTGCCGTGCAAGGACGGCATCAGCCACAATGAAATCGAAGACGCCAAGCCCGAGCATCTGGAAGCTGGCTGCAACGTGCTGCTGCACGCGATGCTGGAGCGGGCCGTGGCGGTGTAACCCTAGGGCTTGGGCTGGAAATTGCGCAAAAACGCCAGCAGCGCGCGCGCTGCGATGTCGGCGTCGTCGGCCGTCATGGTTTCCAGCGGATTGTGGCTGATGCCACCATTGCCGCAGCGGGTAAACAGCATGGCCACGTCGGTGATGGCGGCCATGGCCATGGCGTCGTGGCCCGCGCCCGACAGCAGCGCATACGGTGCGATGCCGACCGATTCCACGGCTTGTGCCAGCTGCGCCATCAGCCACGGCGCGCACGGCGCCGCACGCGCGGACAGCAGCAGCTCCAGCTGATAGTCGATCTGGCGCCGCGCGCAGATGGCGGCGATGCCATCCAAGATATCGTCGACGGCCGCCTGGCGTACGGCGTCAACGGCTGCGCGGATGTCGAGCGACAGGGTGCAGGCGCCGGCGATCACGTTGACGGAGCCGTTGGGTACGTGCAGCTGGCCCACTGTGCCCACCAGCGCTTCGCCCTGGCTGCAGCGGTGCTCCACCAGCAGGATGATTTCGGCCGCCGCACTGGCGGCATCCTTGCGCATGGTCATGGGCGTGGTGCCCGCGTGGCTGGCCACGCCGCCAAGATTGACCAGGTAGCGCGAGCTGCCGGCAATCGCCGTGACGATCCCCAGCGGCAGGTCGCGTTCCAGCAGCACGGGACCCTGCTCGATATGCACTTCCACATAGCCGAGCAAGTCGGCTGGGTCACGCGCGATGGCGCCGATGGCGCTTACTTCGTGGCCAGCGGTGGCCAGCGCGTCGCGCATGCTCACGCCATCCGCATCGAGCTGCTCCAGCAGCGATACGTCGAACTTGCCCGTGACGGCCGTACTGCCCAAAAACGTGCTCTTGAAGCGCACGCCTTCTTCCTCAGCGAAGCCGACAATCTCGAAGTGAAATGGCAGCTTTTCGCCCTGTTCGTGCAGGTGGCGCACGACGGCGATCGGCAGGACGATACCCAGACGGCCATCGTACTTGCCGCCGTTGCGCACCGTGTCGTAATGCGACCCCGTCATCAGCGTCTTTGCGCCTGGTAGGTCGGAAGGGTAGCGGCCGACCACATTGCCGACGGCGTCGATGTGCACCTGCATGCCCGCCTCGCGCATCCAGTCGGCCAGCTGCGCGGCGGTTTTGCGGTGCGCCGGCGTCAGGTAGGCGCAGGTCAGGTTGTAATCGCTGTCGCTCCAGCCGGCCAGGGTTTCGGCATGCTGCATGATGGCCGGGCCGAAGTCCAGGCGCACGTCGAACAGGTCGTTCAGGCGAAGCTCGGCGATGCGCTTGATCTGCCGCAGCGATTCGGCCAGTTCATCGGCTCGCCGGTTTTTCAGGCGCCGCGCAAACGTGGCGATGATATCCTGGCGCGTGAGGCCTTCGCCCGTCGGGCCCTTGACGGCCAGGATGAAGGGAAAGCCGAACTTGGCGTTGTAGTCGTCGTTCAGGCGCTGCAGGGTGGCGAATTCGTCGGCGCTGCACAGGTTCAGGCCGGACTTGGCCTGCTCGTGCGTCGATTCCGCCGTCAATTGCCCTGCGATGGCGGCCTTGCCAGCCAGCTCCGGGTGGGCGCGTATCAGCCCCAGCTGCTCTTCGGGCGAAGCTTGCGCCAGCACGCGCTGCAGCTCCGTCTTGAGCGCCGTCAGGCTGGGAAATGGCCGGGCGGGCACCGCGCGCTGGGCGATCCAGGGCGAATGTTCATAGATGCCGTGCAGCCGTGCGATAAAGTTTGCCGGACTGCCGGCGTTCAGGTCTGAAAGGGTGGTCATGGTTTTCCGATCATGCAAGCGGTGATGATAGCGCCCAGTTCCTGTCTCCATTATATGCGTGTGCTGATAGCGGCTATCGCTGCACCAGCGCCTTGGCGGCCGCGCTGACCTGGTCGCGCAGCCATTTGTGTTCGGGCGCCTGGTGCACGCGCTGGTGCCACAGCTGGTAAAAACGCATGGGCGGGAATTTCAGAGGCACGGTATACGTTTTCAGCGGCAGCGTCTTTTCATAGAAGCGCATGAATTGCCTGCCCGTGGTCAGTACCAGATCCGTCTGCGTCAGCATGTAGGGAATCAGGCCGAAATATGCCGACTCCACCACCACGTTGCGCTGCAGGTTTTGCCGTTCGAGGAAGGAGTCGATCACGCCGTGATAGCCGGGCATCATCTGCGACGGCGCCACGTGGGGCAGGCTCAGATAATCGTCGAGGGTCATGGCGTCGCTGGCCGTGCGCCGCGCATAGGCGTTTTCCGCATGCATGGCGCAGATGATGGGGTCTTCGAACAGCTTCGAGATATGCAGATGCGCGGGCGGCTCGTCCCAGTTGGCGATCACCAGGTCCAGGCCCCCATCGGAGAGCTGGCGGATATGGTCGATGCCTGGCCCCAGGCTGTGCAGCACGACGCGGCTTTTCGGCGAACCGCGGCGCAGCAGCGCCACCACATTGGGCAGGAACTGGCTGTCCAGGTAGTCGGGCGCGGCGATGTGGAAGGTGCGCGCTTCTTCCTGCGCCACGAACGGCGTCTTCTTGACGAACAGGCTTTCCGTCTGGTCGAGGATGCGCTTGGCCGGATTGAGCAGGCTTTCGCCATGCTGGGTCGGCACCATGCCGCGCGCGCCGCGCACGAGCAGCGGGTCGCCCGTCAGTTCGCGCAGCTTGCGCAGGGAGGCGGAAATCGAAGGCTGCGGCTGATTGAGTTTCAGCGCCACGCGCGAGACATTCTTTTCCACCAGCAGCAGGTAGAGGATGCGGATCAAGTGCAGGTCGAGGTGTTGCGGCAGGCTGGACATGTGGCGGCGGCTCTGTTGTATATCGATTTGAATATGTCAAATATACGATATTTTTCATGTGATGGGCGGTAAATCCGTTTATCTTGTGTAGATTGGCACGAATATTGGTTCGGTCTGACTAGAGGAAATTTATGGAAGTATTTGCCTACCTGATTCCGTACGGCCTTGAGTGGCTGAACCTGATCGTCCGCTGGCTGCACGTCATCACGGGCATCGCCTGGATCGGTGCTTCCTTCTATTTTGTCTGGCTCGACAACTCGATCCGCCCGCCCGCTCCCGGCTCCGAGCTGGCGAAAAAGGGCGTGTCGGGAGAATTGTGGGCCGTGCACGGCGGCGGCTTTTACAACCCGCAAAAATACCTGGTGGCACCCGCCGAATTGCCGAAGGAACTGCACTGGTTCAAGTGGGAAGCGTATTCCACCTGGCTGTCCGGCTTTGCCCTGCTGACCATTGCCTACTATTTCAATGCCCAGGCCATGATGATCGACAAGGCCGTGGCGGACATCAGCAGCGGCCAGGCCGTCGGCATCGGCATCGCCACCCTCGTCATCGGCTGGACCGTATACGATCTGCTGTGTCGCTCGAAGCTGGCGCAATATGAGCTGTGGTTCGGCGTGACGGTGTTCGCGCTGATCGTCGGCGCCGCATACGTGCTCACGCATTGGCTCAGCGGGCGCGCCGCCTACATCCACGTGGGCGCCATGATCGGCACCATCATGGTGGCCAATGTACTGATGCTGATCATTCCCGGCCAGCGCAAGATGGTCGAAGCCATGGCCGCCGGCAAGCTGCCCGATCCCAAACACGGCCAGAAGGCCAAGCAGCGCAGCGTGCATAACAATTACTTTACCTTGCCCGTGCTGTTCATCATGATCAGCAACCACTATGCGATGACCTATCGGAACGATCATGCCTGGCTGGTGCTGGCGCTGATCATGGCGGCCGGCGTTTTCATTCGCCACTTCTTCAACCTGCGCCACAAGGGCCGTGTCGAGTGGCGCTACCCGGCCATCGGCGTGGCCTTGCTGGTGGCAGTGGCTGTGGCCATCGCGCCGAAAGCGCCCGTGACCATGGCGGCCGCGCCGGCGGTGGACCCGGCCGCGCAGTTCAAGGCCGTGCATGCCATCATCGCCCAGCGCTGCGCCACCTGCCATTCGGCCCGGCCCACGCAAGCGGGTTTCGCCACGGCGCCGGCCGGCATGATGCTGGATAATGAAGTCGAAATCCGCCAGCACGCGGCGCAAATCTACAAGCAGGCCATCGAACTGAAGGCCATGCCGATCGGGAACCTGACCAATATGACGGAGGCCGAGCGCAGTGAACTGGGCGCCTGGCTGCAACAGACCATGCAAGGAGAAAAATGACAACGCACGCAGAACAGATTACGGCCTGGATCGACAGCCATTTCGACGAGGAAGTCGCCTTTTTGCAGAAGGTGGTGCAGCAGCCGACGGATACCCCGCCCGGCAATAACGCGCCGCATGCGGAGCTGGTGGCGCAGCTGCTGCAGGCGTATGGCTGGCAGGCGGAAAAGCATGCGGTGCCAGCGGAGCAGGTGGAAGCGTACGGCATGCAGAGCATCACCAACCTGATCGTGCGCCGGCCGTATGCGGCAGGCGGGCCGACGGTGGCCCTGAATGCGCATGGCGACGTGGTGCCGCCCGGCGACAACTGGACGTATCCGCCATACGGCGGCCAGATCGACGGCGGCTATATCTACGGCCGCGCGACGGCCGTCTCGAAGGGCGATTTCGCCACCTATGTGTTTGCCGCGCGCGCGCTCGAGGCGCTGGGCATTCCCTTGAAGGGCCAGCTCGAGCTGCATTTTACGTACGACGAGGAATTCGGCGGCTTGCTGGGGCCCGGCTGGCTGCTGGAACAGCAGCTGACGAAGCCCGATTTTGTCATCGCCGCCGGTTTCAGCTATGGCATCGTCACGGCCCATAACGCCTGCCTGCAGCTGGAAATCACCGTGCACGGCAAGTCGGGCCACGGCTCCATGCCGGAGACGGGACACGACGCGCTGCAGGCGGCCAACAAGATCCTCAATGCTATCTACGGCCAGTTGCCGGAGCTGAAAAAGGTCAAATCCGAGGTGGCGGGCATCGATTCGCCCACCATGCTGGTGGGGCGCATCGATGGCGGCACGAATACCAATGTGGTGCCGGGCAAGGTGGTCATGAAGATGGACCGCCGCATGATCCCGGAAGAAGACCCGGTGGCGGTGGAAGCGCAGGTGCGGGCTCTGATCGAAGATGCCGTGCGCGGCGAGCCCGGCATCCGCCTCGAGATCCGCCGCCTGCTGCTGTCGCACGCGCTGCGGCCCTTGCCCGGTTCCGAGCAACTGGTTGGCAGCTTGCAAAAGAATGCGCATGCCATCCTCGGCGAGACGATTCCGGCCGTCGGCACGCCCCTGTATGCGGATGCGCGCCTGTATGGCGAACGGGGCATCCCTGCCGTGCTGTATGGCGCCGGCCCGCGCACGGTGCCTGAATCGAACGCGAAGAAGGCCGACGAACGCCTGGCGCTTGACGACTTGCGCAAGGCCAGCAAGATCGTGGCCCTGACCCTGCTCGACTTCCTGGCCGCTTGACGAGGCGGCGACCATGCCGCTCGCATCCGGTAAGATGCATGCCTGGGAAATCGGGGAGGCAGCATGGATTTGACTGGCAAGAGGACGATAAGGGAACTGGCGGCCGACCTGGCCGCCGGCCGCATCAGCAGCGTGGCACTGACAGAGCAGATGCTGGCGCGCGCCGAGGCGCACCGGGCGCAGGGCGGCCATGCGTATGTGAGCCTCGATGGCGCGCAAGCCCTGGCCGAGGCCAGAGCCAGCGACGCGGCGCGCGCCTCCGGCTGGGTGCCTTCACCGCTGGCCGGCGTGCCTATCTCGATCAAGGACCTGTTCGACGTCAGGGGGCAGGTCAGCAGCGCCGCCTCGCTGGTGCTGGCTGACGCCCCGCCCGCCGTTGTGGATGCCGGCGCCGTGGCGCGCCTGCGCGCGGCAGGCGCCATCCTGCTGGGCCGCACCAACATGAGCGAATTCGCATTTTCCGGCCTGGGCTTGAATCCCCATTACGGCACGCCGCGCAATCCGCACGACCGCGCGCGCGTGGCGGGCGGCTCCACCTCGGGCGGCGCCGTGACGGTGGCGCTGTACATGGCGGCCGGCGCGCTGGGCACGGATACGGGCGGCTCGATCCGCATTCCGTCCGCTTTTTGCGGCCTGACGGGCTTCAAGCCGACGGCCGCTTCCGTGTCGCTGGCCGGCACTGTGCCCTTGTCGCGCTCCCTCGATTCGGCCGGCCCCATCGCGCACAGCGTCGATTGCTGCGCCATTTTGTACGCGGCGCTGTCGGGCCATGACATCGGCGCGCAGGCGCCGGCACTGAAAGGCTTGCGCTTCGGCTTTACCCTGGACTACGTCGGCACGCACGTGGCGCCGCAGGTGCAGCAGGCTTTCGATGCTGCCCTGGACAAGCTGCGGCAAGCCGGCGCCCTGGTGGAACAGTTCGATTTCCCCGAGTTGCTGGAGCTGCCGACGATCAATGGCGGCGGCGGGCTGGTGGCGGCGGAAGCCTGGCACTGGCACAGGGCGTTACTTGAAGAGAAGGGCGCGCAGTACGACCAGCGCGTGGCAGCGCGCATCCGCCGCGGCCAGCAGCAGGGCGCAGCCGACTACATCGACCTACTCGATGCGCGCGCGCGCCTGATCGGCGTCGCCCGGCGGCGCCTGGCGCCGTTCGATGCCTGGCTGATGCCCAGCGTGGCCATACTGGCGCCGGAAGTCGCGCCGCTGGAAGCGGATGACGCCACTTTTTTTGCCACGAATGGCCTGGTGCTGCGCAACGCCAGCGTGATCAACTTCCTCGACGGCTGCGCGCTGTCGCTGCCTTGCCACGCCGACGGCGAGCTGCCCGTCGGGCTGGGCATTTGCGGCTTGGCGGGGGAGGACGGTCAAATGCTGCAAATCGGCTGCGCCGTGGAGGCGCTGCTGCGGGGGCGTGGAAAAGAATAATGCTGTAGTGCAGAAAAATGCCAACTCTGTCATGATGGCTGGCATTGACATGGGATAGTCGCGCTTCGGGCGCCGGCAAACTTCACACTGTGCACCGATACGACCTGATTAGTTGTCATGACTGTGGCGTGCTGTACCGCAAACGTCCGCTGCGTCCCCGCGAAAAGGCGCGCTGCATTCGTTGCCGCTCGGTGCTGTATCGCGGCGCGCATGCGCGGGGCGCATCGGCCGAATTGACCAAGGTGGTGGCGCTCACTCTGGGTGCCGCTTTTGTCTTCCTGATCGCCCAGTTTTTCCCTATCGTCGAACTTGACGTCAATGGCCTCACTTCCAGCGCCACCTTGCTCGGTTCCATCCGCGTGCTGTGGTCCGAGCAGATGCACATCGTGGCGACGATGGTCTTCCTGTTTACCATCCTTTTTCCCGCCATCGAACTCGGTTCCCTGCTGTACGTGGCGCTGGGCTTGCGCAGCGGCGTCAAGGTGCCCGGCTTTAACCGCGTGTTGCGCGCCGTGCAGACGGCGCGTGAATGGGGCATGACGGAGGTGCTGATGATCGGCATCCTGATCACCGTCGTCAAGATGACCAGCCTGGCCACGGTGCTGCCGCAACCGGGGCTGTTCGCGTTTGGCGCGCTGACCCTGATGCTGGCCATCGTCGTTTCGTTTGACCCCAAGGCCCTGTGGAACCTGGGCGATGACCTGACCCGGCAAGCGCTGCCCGGCATCCGCTACAAGGCCTTCGCGCCCGGCGAGAATGTCGTGCCATGCCATGCCTGCGGCCTGGTGGCGCCGCCGCTGGGCAAGGGCAGGCACCTGGCTTGCGTGCGCTGCGGCACGGCCCTGCACGTACGCAAACCGGACAGCATCAACCGCACCTGGGCTTTGCTGATCGCCGCCATGATCCTCTACATTCCCGCCAACCTGCTGCCCGTGATGGTGACGCAATCGTTGTTCGGCGCGCAGGACGACACCATCATGAGCGGCGTGGTGCTGTTCTGGACCAGCGGCTCGAAAGGCCTGGCCATCATCATTTTCATTGCCAGCGTGGTCGTGCCGATGCTGAAGCTGGGCGTGCTGGCGCTGCTGGCATTCACCGCGCAGCGCCGTTCGCGCTGGCGGCCGCGCCAGCGCACCATTTTGTACCGCATGGTCGAATTCATCGGCCGCTGGTCCATGCTCGATATCTTTGTCGTCACCCTGACGGTGGCGCTGGTGCGCTTCAAGTCGCTGGCCGTGATCACGGCCGGTCCTGGCGCGCTGGCCTTTGGCGCCGTGGTGGTGCTGACCATGCTGGCGGCGATGCAGTTCGACCCGCGCCTGATCTGGGACCCCGTCGACGGGCAGGTGCATGGTGAGGAAGAGCCCGTGGTGCTGGCAAATACCGGAAACAATACAGTGATTGGAGAACAGCATGTCTGACAAAGAAGCAGGCGACCTTGCCGAAGCGGGCGGCCGTCCATTGCCGGAACCCGAGGTGGAACAGGGCAGCCGCTGGCTGCCGTCGCTGGTATGGCTCATCCCGTTGCTGGCCGCGCTGATCGGCGCCGGCCTGGCCGCCAAGTCCATCCTCGACCAGGGGCCCACGGTGACGGTCAGCTTCAAGAGCGCCGAAGGACTCGAGCCTGGCAAGACCAAGGTCAAATACAAGGATGTCGATATCGGCCAGGTGCGCGCCATCACCCTGGGCGACGACTTGAGCAAGGTACTCGTGACGATCGACATGAGCAAGGAGGCGCGCCGCTTCGCCACCGCCGATTCGCGCTTCTGGGTGGTGCGTCCGCAGATCGGCGCCAGCGGCGTGACGGGCCTGGGCACCTTGCTGTCGGGTGCCTACATCGGCGTCGACACGGGCAAGTCGGAAGCCAAAAAGGAGAATTTTATCGGCATGGAGAGTCCGCCCGCCGTGGCCGGTGACCAGAAGGGCAAGCTGTACACCCTGCATGCGGAAAGCCTCGGTTCCGTCGACGTGGGTTCGCCCCTGTTCTTCCACCGCCTGCGCGTGGGCAAGGTGGTCAGCTTTGCGCTGGACAAGGATGGCAACGGCATCACCATGTCCGTCTTTGTGAACGCGCCGTACGACCAGTTCGTCGGCAAGAATGCGCGCTGGTGGCATGCCAGCGGCGTCGATGTGCGCCTCGATTCGAACGGTTTCAAATTGAATACGCAATCGCTGGCGGCCATGCTGGTGGGCGGCATCGCCTTCGAAGCAGAAAATGGCCGCAAGCCCGACGAACCGGCGCCGGCCAATACCAATTTCCGCCTGGCGGCCGACGAGGCCAGTGCCATGCGCGAGCCCGATGGCCAGGCCATTACCACTGTGTTCTATTTCGACCAGTCGCTGCGCGGCTTGCAGCCTGGCGCCACGGTGGATTTCCGCGGCATCGTACTGGGCGAGGTGCGTTCGGTGGGCATCGAGTTCGATCCCGTGAAGAAGAACTTCCGCATGCCCGTCACCGTCAACCTGTACCCGGCCCGCCTGGGCATGCGCTTCAAGGCCGCCGTCGACGATGAGGAAGGCTCGGCCGGCCACCAGCTGCTCGAACGCATGGTCAGCCGTGGCTTGCGTGCCCAGCTACGCACGGGCAACCTGCTCACCAGCCAGCTGTACATCGCGCTGGACTTCTTCCCGAAAGCGCCGAAGGTGGCGCTGGACTTGAACAGGTATCCGCTGGAAGTGCCGACCGTGCCGAACACCCTCGATGAATTGCAGACGCAGATCGCCAGCATTGCCCGCAAGCTCGATCAGGTGCCTTATGCGGAGATCGGCAATAACCTGAACGCCACCATCAAGCAGGCCAATACCCTGTTCAGGCAGCTCGATGGCCAGGTGGTGCCGGAAATGCGCGATACCCTGACGGCGGCGAAACAGACCTTCGGCACCGCCGAACAGGTGCTGCAAAAGGATTCGCCACTGCAGTCGGACGTGCGCCAGGCCTTGCAGCAGCTGACGCAAACCCTGCAATCGCTGAACGCGCTGTCGGATTACCTGGAACGTCATCCCGAGTCCCTGATCCGCGGTAAAAAAGGAGATGAAAAAAAATGATGAAACCGATTTTTTCCGCGCTGCTGGCGGCCAGCCTGCTGGGCGCCTGCTCCACGCCCCAGCCCGAGCATTTCTATACGCTCAGCGGCGGCGCCGACGCGCAGCCGGCCAAACCCGTCAAATACTATGTCGAGGTGCTGGCCGTCAGCGTGCCGCAGCAGGTGAGCCGCAACCAGTTCGTCGTGACGGGGCCATCGGGGCGCATCGAACTGCTGGAGCAGCAGCGCTGGGCCGGGCCGCTGGCCGGCGAGATCGGCCAGGCCCTGTCGACGGCCGTGACGAACGACCTGGGCGCCATCGATGTGTTCCGCACGCCGCATCCGGACAACCTGCCCGTGTACCGCATCAGCACCAATGTGCAGCGTTTCGAGTCGGTGATGGGCCAGTATGCGCTGATCGATGCCGTGTGGAGCGTGCGCCAGCTGGCCAGCAGCAAGGTGGTCACTTGCCGCACGATAGCCAATGAAAAGGTGGGCGCCGGCTACGATGAACTGGTACTCGGTCACCGCCGCGCCGTGAACCGTATCGCCGCCGATGCGGCCAGCGTGGTGCGCGCTTTTGACAACGGCAACGCCGCCTGCCCGGCCGCCTGAGCCGCTTTCCGCTACCCAGTCCCGGCGGCCGCTGGTAAAATGCGGCCATGGGAATGACCTTGTTCACGCGCCGCTTTGCCGCCTGGATCGCCTGTTTCGCGATCCTGCTGGCGGCGCTCGCGCCGTCGATTTCCCAGGCCGTCGCCAACGCCAAGCAGGAGTCCGGCTCCGGCTGGGCGGAAATCTGTTCGGTGGCCGGTATCCGCTTCGTGCAGGTCGATGACGGCGCCGCCGACGAGAAATCCGGCGGCAAGGCCATGCAGATGGAGCACTGCGCCTTCTGTTCCACGCATGCGGGTTCCGTCGGCCTGCCGCCCGCCACCCCCGTGCTGCCGCTGCTTGTGGCCAGCGGCACGGCCATCTTCCCGGCCCTGTACTACCAGTCCCCATCCCCGCTGTTCATCTGGTCCACCGCGCAGTCGCGCGCGCCGCCCGGTCTCATTTAAGTTTTTGCATTTTCAATGCTGGCGCTGTCCACCTTGCGGTGTGACGCGCCGCATCCGCACACTTAAACGAAAATCACATGAACAAGACATTATTGGTGCTGGCGACTGCCATCGCCTTCGCTTACCCCTGCGCGCAGGCGCAGCAACTTGACCACGCCATCGACACCGTCGTCGTATCCGGCTCGCGAGCGCAATCGTGGCTGTCCGAGACGCCGCAGGCCATCGGTGCCGTCAATGCCAAAATGCTGGAACGCGACAAGCCCAAGACCATGGGCGATATCCTCAACCGCATCGCCGGCGTGTACTGGAATGACCTGGGCAACGAGCAGCACAGCATGAGCATCCGCCAGCCCATCGGCACGAATGCCGTCTACCAGTACCTGGAAGATGGCATTCCCATCCGCCCGCTGGGCGTCTTCAACCACAACTCGCTCAATGAAATGAACATGGCGGGCGCCAGCGGCGTGGAAGTGGTGAAGGGCGCCGCCTCCTCGCTGTACGGCAGCAATGCGGTGGGCGGCGCCGTCAATTTCCTCACGGCCGGCGCCAGCCCGACACCGACGGCAAGCGTGGGCGTGCGGCGCGATAATGTGGGCGGTTTCACCCGCTACGACACTTCCGCCAGCGATACCTGGGGGCCGCTGGGACTGCGCTTTTCCCATTACAGTTCGCGCCGTTCGCGCGACAATTGGCAAGAGTACAGCTATGGCGACAAGGATTCGTTCTCGCTGCGTGCCGACTATGCGCTCGGCCCCACCTCGCAGCTGCGCGCCACCCTCGTCCACACGGATCTCGATGCAGCCATGACGGGCAGCCTGTTCGAGAACGATTACCGCAGCAATCCAGGCAAGAGCCTGAACACCTTCACCTATCGCAAGGACAAGACCACGCGCATGAACCTGGCGTGGGAGGGCGCGACGACCGCCCATGGCACGAGCACCGTCACCGTGTTTACGCGCAAGAACGACCATGGGCAGCTTCCCGCGTATTCCATCGGCAGCTGCGCGGGTATGCTGTGCAAGGGCGTCATCAACAACAACCACGTCGATTCGCTGGGCCTGGACGTGAAACACCAGCAGGAATTCGCGTGGCTGCGTTCGCGCCTGATCGCCGGCATTTACGTGGACAAGAGCGACAATCCCTTTGTCAGCGATAACCTGTCCATCGTGCGCGATGCGGCCACGGGCCGCTACCTGCGCTACACGCTGGCCAATGCGTCCAACCCGCAGGGCGTGCGCGACTACCAGACGGACATTTTGAATACGGCCGTCTTCGCGCAATGGGAATTTTCTCCGCTGGCGGGCACGCGCGTGGTGCTGGGCGGCCGTTCGGACGCCATCCGCTACGACTACCATAACAAGCTGGCGCCCGGCGGCAGCGTCAATTACGGCGCGCCCGACGAGTCGCGCAGCTTTTCGCACGTGAGTCCGAAGCTGGGCGCCACCTACGCCATCGGCCATGCGGGCAGCGCGTATGCGAACGTCAGCCAGGGCTTCACGCCGCCGGAAGTGAGCCAGTTGTATGGCAAGACGGGCATCGCCGACTTGCGGCCGTCCGTCTACAACAACTATGAACTGGGCTTGCGCTGGGCCTTTTTGCAGGGCCGCCTGAAACTCGATACGGCCCTGTACCGGCTCGACGGGCGCGACACCATCGTCAGTTACACGCTTTCGCCGGGCAACAGCGAAAACCGCAATGCGGGACGCACGCGCAGCGAAGGGCTGGAGCTGGGCCTGAACTACGACAGCGGCCCGTTCGACGCGCGCTTCGCCACGGCCATCTCGCGTCACCGCTACCTGCGCTACCAGGTCTCCGCCAGCCTCGATTACAGCGGCCGTGATATGCCGCAGGCGCCGCGCGACATCACCTCGCTCGAGATCGGCTACAAGCCCGTGGCAGGCGCGCGTATCGCGCTCGAAGCCGTGCACCAGGGCCGCTACTGGATGAACAATGCCAACACGGTGGAGTACAAGGGCCACGCCTTGCTGAACCTGCGTGCCAGCTATCAGGTCGCGCGCGGACTGGAAGCATGGGCGCAGGTGCGCAACCTGGCCGATAAGCGCTATGCCGATTCGGCCAGCAGCAGCTATGCGGGCGTGGGCAGCTATGCGCCGAACAGCCAGAACCAGTACACGCCCGGTGCGCCGCGCAGCGTGATGCTGGGCCTGTCCTATACCTATAACGCACTGTGAGGATGGCCATGGACGATTTCACCTTTCTCATCGCGCGGCGCAAGAGCCTGTACTGGCGTATCCACTTCTGGGCTGCGCTGATCGCCTCGCCGTTTGCCCTGGTGGCCACTCTGACGGGTATTTTGTACGTGTTCACGCCGCAGATCGAGGCTAGGCTGTACCAGCATCTCGATCACGTGGCGCCGCAAGCGTCCATGCTGCCGCTGGACGCCGCCGTGGCGGCGGCGGAACGGGCCGCGCCGCGTGGCTGGGCGGTGCAGCACGTGGTGCCGCCGTTTCAGCAGGACGACGCGGTGCAGGTGGCGTTTGCGCCGCCCGGCGGCGCGCAGGATGAGCATGCGGGCCATGGCGGACATGCCGCGCCGGCCACGCCCGCCAGGCCGAAGTTCGGCCTGCCCGCGCAAGCCGTCATCATATATGTGAATCCGTATGACGCGCGCGTGCTGGGCAGCCTGGCCGGCAGCGAACGCTTCGGCAGCTGGGCGAAAAAGCTGCATTCGCGCCTGCTGCAAAACGATGGCTGGCGCTGGATGATCGAGCTGGCGGCCAGCTGGCTGATGGTGATGCTGGTGACGGGCGTGGTGCTGTGGTGGCCGCGCGGCGCCCAATCGGGCTTGCCGAAACGGGGCGCGCGGGGGCGCAATGGCTGGCGCCAGTGGCATGCTTTTCTCGGCGTGGCGCTCGGCATCGTCAGCGTGGTGATCCTGACGACAGGGCTGACGTGGAGCCAGCAGGCGGGCGGGCGCATCCGCGCGCTGCGCGATGCCAGCGGCCAGGCGCCGCCGCCCGCGCCGCGCGGCCTGCACTCAACGGAGGAGGGCGCTCCGCTCGACTGGCAGGATGCGTGGCGGGTGGCGCGCAGCCATGCGCCCGCCATCGCCGTGCAGCTAACGGCGCCGGCCAGCCAGGACGATGTGTGGCGTGCCACCATGGCCGACCGCAGCCAGCCCACCTTGCGCTTCGACCTGCAATTCGACGCCTATAGCGGCAAGCCTTTGTACTATGCGGGGTGGGAGGCGCAGACGGCGTTCGGCAAGGCGACGGCCATCGGCATCCCGTTCCACCGGGGCGAATTCGGCTGGTGGAACCAGGCGCTGTTGCTCGTGTTCGGCGCCAGCGTGCTGTTCTCGCTCGTGTCGGGCTGGGTGATGTTTTTCAAGCGACGCTTGCCTGGCTCGCTGGGCTTGCCCAAGCTGCTGCCCGGCGCCTGGACCTCGCCTTCCGCGCTTGCCTGGCTGGTGGCGGCCACCATGTGCGCGCTGATGCCGCTGCTGCTCGTTTCCGGCGGCCTGCTGATGCTGCTGGAGCTGGGCCTGGCAAAATGTGGGCCGCGTGCCGGCCGGATGTGGCTGCGCTAGAATGAGGGGCGCGGCCAGGCTCGTTGCCAAAGGCCGCCCCTTTGTCTTGGCTGAACATGATATTCATCGACTTTCCCGCCCTGTCCACGCTGGCCGCCGCGTCGGCCGCGGTTACCCAAAAATGCAGCTGCTGCGCCGTCCCGCTGGACGCCTGGCAGCGCCTTCCCACCTCGCTGGAGCTGGACCGCTTCGAAGAAATCGGCACCCTGCGCGAAGATCCGTACGAGGAACCGACGTTTGCCGAGTATCACCCGCACGGCACGCGCTACGACAGCGTCGATGCGCCCATCGCGCCGCGCTACTATCCCGCCAATCTGAGCCAGGTAGCCCGCTGCCTCAATTGCGGCCGCCACTACCTGCGCTACAACGAGGCGGGCGGCTATTTCACGGAACTGCGCATCCGCGCGCTGCGCCCGGCACTGCTGGCCGACGCGCCGCTATCTGCCTGAGGGCTACAGGCTTTCCTTGACGTGCGCGATGCCGTGTTCATCGTAGATCGAATACACGGCAGCGAGGAGGTTTTCCAGTTCCGGCGAGCGGTCCATATGCCGCATGCTGAATAAAATGGGCGAGAACGCATGCTTGTCGTCCAGCTTGCGGTACACGACGTTCCGGTGATGCATGGCTTGCACGCTTTCCGGCACGATGGAGATGCCCTGGCCGGCCGCCACCAGTCCCATGGAAATCTGCAGTTCGCGCACTTCCGTGACGGGGCCGGGCGTGACATTGCCTTCGCTGAACATGGCCAGCACCTGGTCGGCAAAGCTGGGGCGGGGCGCTTTCGGATACACGAGCAGGGTTTCATGCACCAGCTCCGTCAGGCGCAAGCCGCCTTCCCCCTTGGCCAGCCGGTGGCCGGGCGGCAGGGCCACCACCAGCCGCTCCTCGCGCAGCAGGATGCGGCGGATGCTGGGGTCTTCGCTTTTCAGGCGCCCGAAGCCCACGTCGATGCGGCCTTCCTTCAGGGCCTTGATTTGCTCCACCGTCGTCATTTCATGCAGGGTCACGTCGACCTCGGGATGCCGTTCGCAATAGCGGTGCACGATGTCGGGCAATTCGCCATACAGGGTCGAGGCGACGAAGCCGATCGACAGGGTGCGTTCCAGCTTGCCGATGCGTTGCGTCATCGCCTGCAGGTCGCGCACCTGGTCGAGCAGCGGGCGCGCGTGGGCCAGGAAAAACTCGCCCGCTTCCGTCAGCCGCAAGGGCCGCGAGCCTTTTTCGATCAGCGCCACGCCCAGGATTTCTTCCAGCTGCTGCATCTGCCGGCTCAGTGGCGGCTGCGCGATATGCAGGCGCGCGGCGGCCCGCGTGAAGTTCCTTTCCTCTGCCAGCGCCACGAAGTAGCGCAAGTGCCGTAATTCCATCTTCATACCTTTCAGGTATAGGTTTGATACCAATTCGGTGTTGGACGTGGGGGCGTTCGGGGAATATCGTGTCTCCACTCTACAGAATTATACGGAATAAATATGATTCAAAATATCGAGACCTACCTGGTCGATGTACCAACCATCCGTCCGCACAAGCTGTCCGTCGCCACCATGAATACGCAAACCCTGGTGCTGGTACGGCTGCGCTGCGCCGACGGCATCACGGGCTGGGGCGAGGCGACCACCATCGGCGGCTTGAGCTACGGCGGCGAAAGCCCGGAAAGCATCAAGACGAATATCGATACCTATATCGCGCCGCTGCTGGTCGGCATGGAAGCGAGCGCAGTGGCCAAGGCCATGGCCAGGGTGCGCAAGGTCATCCAGGGCAACCGCTTCGCCAAGTGCGCGATCGAGACGGCCCTGCTGGATGCGCAGGCGCGCCGCCTGAACGTGCCGCTGTCGGAATTGCTGGGCGGCCGCGTGCGCGATGCGCTGCCTGTGGCCTGGGTGCTGGCCAGCGGCGACACGGCGCGCGATATCGCCGAAGGGGAAAAAATGCTGGAACTGCGCCGGCATCGCATCTTCAAGCTGAAGATCGGCTTGCGCGACGTGATGGATGACGTGGCCCATGTGCTGGAAATCAAGCGGGCGCTGGGCGAGCGTGCCAGCGTGCGCGTCGACGTCAACCAGGCCTGGAGCGAGACGGACGCCGTGCGCGGCATTGCCGCGCTGGAAGCGGGCGGCATCGACCTGATCGAGCAGCCCGTCAAGGCGGGCAACCGCGCCGCGCTGGCGCGCCTGACGCAGCGCTTCGACGTGGCCATCATGGCTGACGAAGCCTTGCACGGCCCCGCCGATGCGCTGGCGCTGGCCCAGGCCGATGCGGCCGACGTGTATGCGGTGAAAATTACCCAGTCGGGCGGCTTGCTGCCGGCGCTGGAAGTGGCCACCGTGGCGCGCCTGGCCGGTGTCGGCCTGTACGGCGGCACCATGCTCGAAGGCGGCGTCGGCACGGCCGCCACGGCCCACGTCTGCTCGACCTTTGCCGAACTGGCCTGGGGCACGGAGCTGTTCGGGCCTTTGCTGCTGACGCAGGAAGTCTTGCGCGAACCGCTCGTGTACCGCGACTTCATGTTGCAGGTGCCGACGGGGCCGGGCCTGGGCGTCGAGATCGATATGGACAAACTACGCGCCATGCAGCGTCAATAAGTCAGTCAAAGGAAAAACCATGTTATTCCATGTACGCATGAACGTGAACCTGCCATTAAGCATGCCCGTCGAGCAGGCGGCGCAACTGAAACAGACGGAAAAGGAACTGGCGCAGCGCCTGCAGCACGAGGGCAAGTGGCGCCACCTGTGGCGCATCGCCGGCCAGTACGCCAACATCAGCGTTTTCGATGTAGACAGCGTGGACGAGTTGCACAACTTGCTCACCTCCTTGCCGCTGTTCCCCTACATGCAGGTCGACGTGATGCCGCTGTGCCGCCATCCATCGTCGGTGCGCGACGGCGATGCCTGACCCGCAGAGCAAAGGAGACATGCCATGAAACACACGGATACCGGAATTGTCGTGATCGCCTGGAACGGGGAAGATACGCTGCTGCATTACCGCACCGATGGCGAGCGCGGCAAGCCCTGCCTGGTATTGTCGAACTCCCTGGGCACGGACCTGTCCATGTGGGATCGCCAGGCGGCGGAACTGGCCAGCGACTTTTATGTCGTGCGCTACGATACGCGCGGCCATGGCCAGTCGGCCAGCGGCGGCGCGCCGTTCGGCATCGAGCGCCTGGGCCTGGACGTGGTGGCGCTGCTCGACCACCTGGATATCGCCCGTGCCGCGTTCTGCGGCATTTCCATGGGCGGCTTGACGGGCCAGTGGCTGGGCATTCACCAGCCGCAGCGTTTGACGAAGCTCGTGCTGGCGAATACTGCGGCGCGCATCGGCACGGCCGACACCTGGCTGGCGCGCGCGGAACAGGTGCGCCGCGACGGCATGGCCACGGTGGCCGACGGCGCCGCCGCGCGCTGGTTTACGCCAGCCTTCATCGCGCGTGAAGCGGCCACGGTGGCGCGCATGATCGCCACCTTGCGCGGGCAGGATGCCGAAGGCTACGCGGCCTGCTGCGCAGCGCTGGCGCAGGCGGACTTGCGCGCGCAGGCGGCCACGATTGCGGTGCCCACCCTGGTCATCGCCGGCGAGTACGATCCCGTCACCACGGTGGACGATGCGCACTGGCTGCAGCGGCAGATGGCGGGCGCACAGCTGGCCGAAGTGCCCGCGTCGCATTTGTCGAATGTCGAGGCGGCGCACGCATTCACGGCCCGGCTGCGCGCTTTTGTATCGTCGCCGGCAGGGTAAGATTTCGCTTTGCCCCTGAGCACCGTCGCCGGCAAGGCCGGCACGCGGCAGGGCAAGCTTTTTTGAAAAAATAATAAGAAAAAAAGCAAACTTGGAGTAGACAGATGGAAAACAGATTGATCATCATCGCGGCGGTCACGGTGGGCTATTTTGCCCTCATGTCGTACATTACGTATAGCGTGCGCAAGCATGCCAACAGCGCCGAGGGCATGACGGCGGGTGGACGCAATTATCCCGCCTACCTGATCGGCGCGCTGCTATTGTCGGAATTCATCGGCAGTTCCGTCAGCATCGGCACGGCCCAGAAGGGCTATGAACTGGGCATTTCCGCCGCCTGGAATCTGGTGGCGCTGTCGCTGGGCTTTTTGTTGCTGGCCATCGTGCTGGTGAAAAAATACAAAGAGAGCGGGCAGTCGACGATTTCCGGCATCCTGGCGCAGACGTACGGCGAACCCGTTCGCTATGCGGCATCCATCCTCACCATCGTCGCGCTGAGCATCGTTGCCGTGGCCCTGTATGCGAGCGGCGGCGCCGTGCTGGCGGCCGTGCTGCACATCAATAAAACCGTGGCCATTCTGCTGGTGGGCGCCATCACCGTGATTTATGTCAGCCTGGGCGGCATGCGCTCGGTGGTGTACACCAATTTCGCCCACTCCATCGTCAAATACCTGGGCGTGATCCTGGCGCTGGCGTATGCGCTGGAAGCAATCGGCGGCATCGGCGCATTGCAGGCGCAGCTGCCGGCCAAGATGTTCAATTGGGTCGAGATCGGCTGGGGCCAGATCATCGCCTGGATGATCGGCGGCATCGGTTCCATCTTCGCCACGCAATACGTGATCCAGGCTCTCGTCAGCACGGACAACCCGGCCGTGGCCAAGCGTGCCTGCTATTACGTGTCGTCCTTGATGATCCCGTTCGGCCTGATGGCCGCGCTGATCGGCATGTGCAGCGCCGTGCTGTATCCGGGCATGAAGTCGATCGACGCGTTTCCCACGCTGATCGCCCATATGCCGGCGTTTTCCGCCAGCATCATGATCGTCGGCCTGGCCGGCGCCCTGTTCGGCGGCATTTCCGCCACCACCCTGGCATCGGCCACCCTGGCCATGAAGGATTTTTATGATCCCTGGTACAACAAGGCGAAGAACGATGCAAAATCGCTGATGTTCCTGCGCATCGCCATCGTCGTGGCCGGTTTGCTGCCGCTGGTGCTGGCGCTGTATGCGGAAAAACTGCTGATGATCGCCTTCCTCGGCAAGGCATTGCGCGCCACCCTGGCCGTGCTGGTGCTGATGGCTTTCTATGCGCCGAAATTCGGCACGCCGCGCGGCGCCTTCGTCGGCGTGATCGTCTCGGTGATCGCCACCATCGGCTGGTTCCTGGCAGGAAATCCGTACGGCGTCGACAGTTCCTACCTGGCGCTGGCCGGCCCGCTGCTGACCATGGGCATCAGCCACCTGTTCAAGCCGGCGCAAGCGGTGGCCAAGCCGGCATCGTCGTCGCGGCTGTAGTTTGCCCCAACCCTCAGACCAGCCCCGTCAGGTAATAGAGGGCAATGACAAGGAACACGGCCACCGTCTTGATGACGGTGATGCCGAAAATGTCGCGGTAGGACTGGCGGTGCGTGAGGCCCGTGACGGCCAGCAGGGTGATCACGGCGCCATTGTGCGGCAAGGTATCCATGCCGCCGCTGGCCATGGCCACCACGCGGTGCATGACTTCCAGCGGAATATGCGCCTGTTGCGCGGCCTGGATAAAACTGTCCGACATGGCGGCCAGCGCGATGCTCATGCCGCCCGATGCCGAGCCCGTGATGCCGGCCAGGGTTGTGACGGACACGGCCGCGTTGACGAGCGGATCGGGCACGCTGCGCAAGGTGTTGCTGACGGCAAGAAAACCGGGCAAGGCGGCAATGACGCCGCCGAAACCGTATTCGGACGCCGTATTCATGGCCGCCAGCAAGGCGCCGCCCACGGCCGCCTTGGTGCCTTCGGCAAAGGCGGCGTGGATGCGCCCGAAAGCCGTTGCGCACACGAGCAAAATTCCCAGCAACAAGGCGCCTTCCACGGCCCAGATACCGGTCACGGAGGCGATCGCCGTGGTCACGGGCGCATGCAGCCCTGGCAACGCCTCGGCGGTGAGTGAGTAGCTGGCGCCGTACCAGTGGGGAATCAGCCGGGTCAGCGCAAAGTTGGCCACCCCCACCAGCACCAGGGGCGCTACCGACAGCAGCGGATGGGGCAGGTCGCCCACGTCGGCCTTGGCCTTTTCGGCCTCGGCCCCATAGCCTTCGCCCGTCGCCATGACGGAGCGGCGGCGCCATTCCAGGAAAGCCAGGCCCATGATCACCGTCAGCACGGCGCCGATGGTGCCCAGCCACGGCGCGGCCCAGCCGGTCGTATTGAAAAAGGTGGTGGGGATGATGTTCTGGATCTGCGGCGTGCCCGGTAACGTATCCATGGTGAACGAGAACGCGCCCAGGGCGATGGCGCCCGGCATCAGCCGCTTGGGGATATTGCTCTGGCGATACAGTTCGGCCGCAAACGGATACACGGCAAACACCACCACGAACAGCGACACGCCGCCATAGGTCAGCGCGGCGCACACGGCGACGATGACGGCATTCGCGCGCGCGCTGCCGATGTAGCGGATGGCCGCCATGACGATGGACTGGGAAAAGCCGGACAGCTCGATGAGTTTACCGAACACGGCGCCGAGCAAAAAGACGGGGAAATACAGCTTGATGAAGCCCACCATCTTTTCCATGAAGATGCCGCTGAAGACGGCCGGCACGGCCGATGGATCGGTCAGCAGCACGGCACCGAGCGCGGCGACGGGCGCAAACAGGATCACGCTATAGCCGCGGTAGGCGGCCAGCATCAGGAAGGCCAGTGCGGCCAGAACTATCAGGAAAGACATCGGTCAGGCCCTTGCGCGATGGAAGTGTTTAATTAATCAATTGTTCAATTAATATCATACTTCTCGGCAACACGCCAACACGCAAGGTCAAGGATTGCGCGTAGATACGGATGCCAACGGCCAGCTATCCCACTGTGGCGTTGACCTTGCCGATGAACGAGCATTCGCACGCCGTCTTGCTGCCATGGACGGCCAGCAGAATACCGCCGGCGCTCAATCAGCGGGGAGATTGCTTCCTATTTGGACCAAACTGGGCGTCTATCTTCCGGGATATCCGGTTGAAAGAATGAGTCAATCATCAGCAAGGTCTTGATGTCATATAAGGATTGGGTTCCTGCAAAATGCCGACCACCACAATCGATGGCGACCTGCCTGCCTTGCATCCAAAACCAATAATCTCGTATGAATGGCTCACACTTTATATGTCGAAGCTGACCGTCTCTGTAAATTGCAAGCTGGCTGGCACCTGGTTCGGTATCTCCTTCCGTAATCCATGAATTTAGCACTAGCCAGGCAGCGCTACGCTTATCGGGTGACAAGGTTGCGCCTGCCGCATCGCCGCTCTTGCTTATTTTTTCATCTCGGCTCTCTGCAGAGATGATATGAACATTTTTTTCGTTATCAATATAAACGTTTTTTTAAGTAACTATGGATTGCATGACAGTTTGTTGTTGATAGCATTAGAAATATGGATATGATTTTCTTCATGTGTCACTTCCTAAATACTTCGTCTCGATTTTAGCCATGTCTTGCCGCTGTATCTCGGGGTAACTTTGACCGCTTCAGCTCCTTCGCAGTTATTACCACCCGAGGCCTCTCAATTCTTGCCCCAGTTCATGCAGGAAAATCAAGAACCGCACTACGACAATGAATGTTGCAGTAAAAAGCAGTCCATATTGTTCACCGATCGTGATTCTTCCTGATTTCCTTAGCTTGCCCCATGCCCAAATAAACAGGCACAGTGCGATGCACGCAAGCGGGATTTTCAGTGGCCTGTCGTTGAAATCAGGCACGCTGATGCCTGTGAATATCCCAATTAACTCAGTCGGGTGATCGATCAGGAGCAGAAAAAAGGCGAGAATCGGGAGAAATCCGATGAGCAGCCCAAGCAGATATGCTTTCTTCTTATTTGCTGCTTGCTCTGGCAAATGATTCATCATGGTATTGATGCTTTCTCAGCAATTGATCGCGTACGAACGCAAAGCATGCGGTCAGTGTTCAGCCGTTTGCTTGAGTTGGCTGACGTCTCTCAGCACCTGTCCATACGATCGATACAAGTTGGCCGCCGGCAGGCGGCCTTGTTGCGCCATGAGCGCATGCACCTGCTGCAGGCGATAGAAGGGTACGTGTGGATACTCATGATGCTCGATATGGTAATGGATTCGATGTGGTCCGACGAAAAAAGTTTGCCAGCTGCGCCGTACGACGGTACGCGCACTGAATCGCTGATCTTCCGACGCCCTGTAGCCGGCATGCTCGGTGATCGCGCGTATGCGCCCGAACAGCGGTAGCAAGGTCAGCGCTGGCAAGATCCAAAGCCCGAAATACAGCGCCGCATGTCCCGCCGCCGCGAGCAGGCCGATCATCACGCCCTGCACCGCAACGATACTGGCGATTGCGTAGAACCCCTTGCTGTGGCCGGCAGCCTTGTGCGGATTGCGGCCACGCTGCCTGGTGCGCACCAGGTTGCGCGCGCTGAGGAAGTAGCCAATGCCGGTGGCATCTTTGAACAAACGCCACACCAATTCCCTGCGCGTCACGGGGTAGTCGTCGATGCCGAATATGGTGGCGACTGGATCGTCGGCCACCATCGGCGCGCGGTGATGCTGCAAGTGCCCGCTGCGATAGAAGTCCATCACCAGCAGCAATGGCGCTGCCGCAAACAGCTGGCCTGCGATGTCGTTCAGGCGCCGATACGACAGCAGGGTGCCGTGAGCGCTTTCATGCATCAGTACGGCTAGCGCGAGCTGGGTGCGGGCGATCAGGATCGCGCTCAGCAGGAACACCAGCGGATGGGAAAGGCGGATAGCTGCGACGAAGCAGGCAGCAATCAGTGCCCAGTCAAGTGCGACGGCGAGTAGTGCGCGCGGATTGCTGATCGTTGTGAGATACGCCGGTAATGGGGGCCTCATGATGGACGCCTCACCGGTGGACAGACCGCGCGGCCAGCTGGTACAGCACCGCTACCCAGCTCTGCAGGCGTGCGCCGGCTACCGCGCGGCCGTCCGGTGCAGGCAAGGTGGGGGCGCTTTGTAGCAGATCGGCGCACGCGCTGCACAGGTCTTGGGCGAACGTTGCCACGTCGCCGCGCCAGACGACGATGCGATGTGCCAGCCCTAGCGCCGCCGCGCGCGCTGCGTTGATTTTCTGCTCCGGCTGCTCGGTTAGCACCAGCACGATGGGCCGACCGTAGACCAGCGCCACCGACAACGCCGCCATGCCGGGTGCCGAGACGATCAGGTTGCTGGCGGCAGCTTGCCGCACCCAGTCGGCGTCCTGCGCCTCCCATCGCGCGCGTCCGGCATAGCCCTCGCCGACCAGCGTTGCGTGCATGCCGGCGAGGCCCAAGCCGGTTTCGACGCCATCGGCCAGGCAGGGGTCGCGGAAATGGGGATTGAGGTAGACGGCTGCGCACGCCTGCGTGCGCGGCACTGCGGCGTCAAGCAGTGCGGCCACAACGACCGGAGTCGGCAGGCGGAATGTGGTGCCGTCGCAAGTCGCCTCGTAGCTGAAGTCGTGCTCAATGCGCGCTACGCTGGCGTTGATCTGCCATCCGACGATGCGATGGAACAGGCGTGACAGGATAGTTGGTAGTCGCCCGGAAAAATTGTTTTGGACCGCCTGCCGCAAGCTTGCGCCGTAGACGTGTACCACCTTGCCCCGCCATGCCGGCATGCAGCCCATGAATAGCAATGCCGGGTGAAAGGAGTCGTTGATGATTAAGTCCGTGCTGCGCAGAGCGACGCGTAGTTGCATGATGTCGCGGTACATCCGCGACGGTCGGAACAGATAGTTGGCGATATTTGCGTCGGTTTTTGCGGGCAGCATATTTTGCCGGGTGTCGAACTGGACTGCGTAGTGGTGCGACAGTACGTGCGCAGTGATGCCGAAGCCGGCCAGGAAAGCGACCCCTTCGTCCGATGTGGTCAGTACATCGACATCGGCGCCGTATTTGCGCAACGCATGCGTGAGTAGTTGTGCGCGCATCAGGTGGCCGCGGGCGTCGGCCGTTGCCAGATAGGTCACCTTGATGGTGTTCATGGACGTGCGGGCCACAGCCGCAACGCGGCGCCGGCCAGATACATGATGAGTGCGCTGGATACGCCCCAGGCACGGTCGATGGCGCGAATCTCATCGAGCAGCGATGCGAGGCTCCCGTGTTCGGACGGCAGCACCAGACGCGCCAGCGTATGCTGGCACAAGCGAACGTGGCGATCTTCATCGCTCAGCACGCCAACCAACAGGGGATATAGCGGATGAACTGCGCCAATCAGCGCGCAATGGCGCCGCAGAACGCGGGTGAACGTCTGTTCCGCACACAAGCCGATAGCGAAGGCCGGGATGAGGTGGCCTGCGGAAAAGCGGGTACCGTAGCGATGCGCGAGTGTGCGCCATTGCGCGATCTTGCGCAGGGTGAGCACATCGGGCCGCGCGGACAAAGGCATCGGCGCTATTCCGCCCCGCGCCGTTAGCGCAGCCGCAAACAGCGAAGCATGACGCCGTTCGTCCGCCAGGTGCTTTTCCATTTGTCGCACCAGCCAGGCCGGCGGCTGGCCCAGCAGGTCAGACTGCAGCGCGATTTCGCTGGCCTCCTCGCCGATCAGATAGATACGTAACAGCAGCCGTTCACCGGCCACGCTGGCATGCAGTTGGCGCAGGGCGGCACGCTTGATGCTGTCGACCCAGCGCGCCTGCATGGCCGGCAAGCCGCGTAGTGGCGGCGCTGCCAAGCGGGCCGGTAGCGGCCATTCATCAGCGTGCAAGCGCATCGCCCGCCGCCAGCTGATTGCCCAGTACGAGCCCGATAAAGCTTTGCTGCAGGAAAGCCGCCGCCGCATCGCCGGCCCCGGCAAAGGCCTGTTGCTGGTCGCCGTAACGCAGGTAGCCCTGGCCGTGCACGGCGCCGATGGTCAGCTTGTCGCGTGCGGCGAAGCCACGCTTCATCAGCGGCTTGAGCAGCGGCTGGTCGCTCAGGCCGTACAGAAACAGTTCGCGCTGGGCCACGTGGTCGGGGATTTTTCCAGTCAGCGCTTCCAGCTCGAATGACCAAGTGCCGTGCGCCAGCAGGCCGCCGGCATTGCCGGCGCTTGGCGGATCGCTGTGCAGCCGTGCGCGCATCACCGGCTTGGCTACCTTGCCTGCACCGAGCGCGATGGTGATGTCGGCATCGCCCGTATTCGCGCCGCGGTTGTCGCGTACCTGCACCAGGTGGCTGGACAGGCGCGCTGCCAGGGCGGGATCGGACACCAGCTTTATGGCTTGCTCGAACGATACCAACACACGTCGGCCCCTTGCTGCCGGCACGTCCACCAGATAGGGGTCGATGCGTACCGCGCTGAACGCCCCCTTGACCGGTGTATGCGCATGGCTGCTGACTGACCAGCCGTTTCCGGATTTGCTCAGTATCAGGTGGACGCTGACCGGTACGCGACGGCCCGCTTCGTCCAGTGCCGAGCCTTGCAACAGCACGTCGCCGACGATGGTCTTTTTGTCATAACGGCGGGCGTTGTTGAAGTGGATCTGGTGCGAGCTGGTGTCGACTGCTACCGTGGTGAACTGGTCGTCGAGGCCGATGCGGTTGCACATCTCGGCGCGCATGCTCATCTCGGGAAGCGGGCAGCCGCTGGTTGATGCAAAATAGTGAACGCCACGCCCCTCCAGGTCGGTGGCGCGGGCGCTACCGGTCAGTGCCAGTGCGCTCAGGGCTACCCATTGCAAGGTGGTGTAGGAACGGTGCAAGGTCATGGCAGGGGTTTCCCGTGGTTAGCGTTCATGGTAGGACAGCGATTGGGCGTCGGCACTCTCGGCGGCAGCGCTGCGGATACCCAGGCCCCGGCACAGTGCGCCAAGCATGTCCAGTCCGGAAAAAATTCCGATCAGGGCGACGGCCGCCACCCAGCGCAGGCCGCGCACCGGCGCTGCATCCTGATGGTTGAGTGCGCGCAGGCTGTACCACAGCCGCGCCGTCAGCACGCAGAGCGGTCCGACAGGGCCGCTATGACCCAGCCATTGCATGGACCTTGGCAGATAGGTGCGCACCAGGTGGGGCGTCAGGCCGAGCGTGTCCTGTCCGCGCATCCAGCGCAATTTGAGCAGCTCGAAGCGGGTATCGGGCAGCTTGTGCTCGGTGTGCGCGCGCGCCGCGTAGTGCAGAGCCACGCCCGCGGCTTGGAGGCGCAGGCCCAGCACCTGACAGTGCGCGCGGTACACGCCGTCGAGTGGCTGATAGCGGTGCTGCGCGAACACCTCGCGCAAGAACACCACATTGTTGGCGTAGAAGTTGCGCGTCGCGCGAGCTTGCAGCTGGCTGGGGAAGTACATGAAGTCAATCGTGGTGAGGGCGGTGCCTGCCACAGTGGCGGCGTAGCTGGTGCGGCCGGCCACCACTACCGGTGGCGCTGCGTCCGTCAGCGGCGCGATCAGCTGTTCAAGCCAGTCTTGTTCGGGCTTGCAGTCGGCGTCGGCGAAGCAGACGTAGTCGCAGCGGTCGGCATGGACGGCGTCGAAACCGTCGTTCTTGGCCTGGTAGTAGCCGGTGCTGGCATTGATCCGCACGAAGTCGATGCTGCGGCCTGCCAGGCGCTCCGCGCTTGTGCGAATGCGCTCGCACAAGCCGTCGTGCGTGACGACCACTTGCGCGAGTGCGCTCAGTGCTACGCTCTGTTGCGCCAGCAGGCCGATCACATGCAGCAGGCTGGCGCCGGCTGCATCCAAATCGGCGCCGCCGCGCAGGTTATTCGTCTCCAATACCAGAGCGGTACGCGCGGCGATGTGTTCATGCGGCATATTGATTTCCATTGCCCAAACAAGACGAGGGCCGTTAATTGGTCAAATCGGCGCATCGTTGTGCGGCCTGCCCCTCAACTCTACCCGGACTCTACAATGATGAGGCCGCTAACCAAGCCAAGCTGCAGGCGCACGGATTGTATATTCCGACATGCCATTTTGCTTTGCTAGTTCCGAACCCATCTTGTTTTTGGACAATATCATCGTTAGTTTTTTCCGGGGCATGTATGGAATCAGCTTACTGCCGTCATGCTGGCGAACGGCGGGCCACGGTGATTCATGGAACACCTGTCTTCACGGCCGTATTCTGGTTCGGGCAGGCTGATGCAGTGCTGTTGACTTGGTAATATTTGCTTCTACGCTATCAGCCGAAGCCGGCCGATTGGTGCTGGGGGCGATTCCGGCCACACCGAGCCAGAGGAGTTCAGTTGAGATTGTTTATGCGTTGTGTCGCGCTGCTGACAAAGCCCAGTAACTGTGGCTTTTCTAAGTTCTTGATTTGCAAAAAAAGAAATTTGGTCGGGGTGAGAGGATTCGAACCTCCGGCCTCTGCGTCCCGAACGCAGCGCTCTACCAGGCTGAGCCACACCCCGCTTTCCTTCATTACAGCAGATGGCGGGGTGGCTTTCAAGCGGCTGCATCAAGGTCTATTTCTTTTCCTGCTGCGCCTTCCTGATGTCCGCTTCGCTTACTTTCTTGGCTGGCGCGTTCGTTGTCGGCGAGGCAGGGGCCTTGCGGGTGGCGTTCGCTTGCGCCATGACGGCGGCGCAGTCCGTGTCGGGCGCCTTGTCGACGTTGACGAGCGGCAGCAGGGCGGCCAGCGGCGTGACGACGGTGGCCAGGGCCACGGCGGCGCCCGCTTTCAGGGCCAGCGGGCCTTTTTGCGGACCCACGTCCGGGTTCTTGAACGTGCCTTTCGCATACAGCGGCGTGCGCAGGGTGATGATGCGTGCGCCCTTGGTGCGTGGGCGCACATCGAGGTCCAGGGTTTCGCGGGCCAGGTTGACGTTGCCCGTGACATTCACGACGGCCGTGTCCGTGTCGAGCACGAAGCGGCGCACGTCGGCCTGACCGTTCGTGACGGCGAAGTCGCTGGCCATGCAATTCAGGTGCACTTGCTTGTCGCCAAAGATTTTTACGAAGACGGCGTTGGCCAGGTTCAGGCCGGCCAGTTCCAGCATGAACTGGCTGACGGAGCCTTCGCTGACGGTGGCCGCCAGTTCGCCGTTCGCGCTGGCCAGCATGGCCGAGACGGAGTTGCCGTGGCCCGTCAGTGCCGCGTCGCCATACACTTCGCCGAAGCTCGCTTGCATGGATTGCAGCTTGGGAAACAGTTCGCGAATTTTGAGGTGACGCGCCGCCACCTTGGCTTGCGCGGCGATGGTCTTTTGACGGCCGTCGAGCGTGATATTCGAGGTGATGTCGCCGCCGGCCATGCCGAAGTTGAGCGGCGTCAAACTCAACACCTTGTCTTTCATATGGATATGGGCGACGATATCGTTGAATGGAATGTCGTGCGTGCGCACCAGTTTCTTGCCCGTGAATTTTACGTCGGCATCGAGCGCATTCCATTTGGCCGTGTTGAACTGTTCCACAGGCAAGGCTTTGTTGTCTGGCTGCACGGGTGCCTTGCCGCGCGCCTGTTTTTGCGCATTGCTGTCGGCGCCGATGGTGGGACCCAGGTCTTCCAGGCGCAATTGCTGCGACGTCACTTCGCCGCGCAGCAGGGGACGCGGCTGGCGCGGCAAGTATTGCAGGGTGCCGGCCAGGTCGCTCTGGCCCACCGTGCCCTTGAAGTCTTGATAGGTCCAGTTCCAGGTGGCGCCGTCTTTCTTGCCCAGCAGGCGTCCCCTGGTGGCGTAGTCCGGCGTTTCCGGCAGCAGCACGCCCGTCAGCGGATACAGGTCGGCCATGCTGGCGCCGGCCAGGCTCAGCTGCAAATCGATGCCGGACAAGGAGCGCGGGTCCGTCAGGGTGCCGTCGATGCTGGCCTTGTTCTTGCCCAGCACGGCATGTGCCTGCACGGGATAAACGGTGTTGTTATCGGTCAAGGACAGCACGGCGCCCGCCTTGCCGCCGCCCGTCACGGGCGCCTTGCGATAGGTTCCGCCCAGGGTGAATTCGATGCCGTATTTTTGCACGGGCGCGTTGCCTGGCGCGTCGCCCGGCGTCGCATCGGGCGCCGTCGAGCTGACTTTGGCGTGCACGTCCAGCGCGATGCCCTCGTCCAGATAACGGATGGTGCCGTCGCCGAAGGCCATGCGCTGGATTTCCACGTCCCATGCCGAAGGGCCGTTATCCTTGAAGGTCCAGCTGTTGCTGCCGTCGGCGCGCCGTTGCAGGGCGATGTTCGGCGCGTCGAGCGCCAGGTCCGTCAGCACGAGCTTGTGCTGCAGCAAGGGTAATGGATGCAGGGCCACGTCGATGCGTTTTGCACTGGCCAGTTGCGGGCCGGCCGTGGCCCAGTCCGGGTTGCTCATGCGCACGTCCTGCGCACTGATGATGGGCCGCGGCACGTAGCGGCGCCAGCCGGGCTCCGTTTTCAGCCCTTGCTTCCATTTCACCTGCAAATCGCCGCCGATGACGAAGGTACGGCCCGTGCTTTCCGACACCTTCTCGTTGATGTAGGGGCGCGCGCGGTTCCAGTCGAAAGTCAGCACAAAGATGACCACGATGGCAACCAGGGCCAGCAGGGCGGCCAGGCTCCAGCCGAGGATTTTCAGGGGTGTCGAGCGTGTCATGGGATGCCGATCGCAGTGATTTTTTCATCAAAGTAGACCGATAAGCCATGACAGTCGGTGCGCTAGGTTACGTAAGATAGGTAGCCAAGGCGTGTGGCTTGAAATGATTCAATAATTCGACTATTATTGAAGTATGGAAAATACAGAGCAAATAGCGAGCGCAGCGACACCGCTGACGAGTACTTCCGCCATCGTGGCCCTGGCGGCGCTGGCACAGGAATCGCGGCTGGCCGTGTTCCGCCTGCTGGTGCAAGCGGGGCCGCAAGGCATGGCGGCGACGAAAATCGCCGAAGCGCTGGCCATTGCGCCCTCGTCGCTGTCGTTTCACTTGAAAGAACTGGCGCACGCCAATCTGGTAACGGCAAGCAAGGCGGGCCGTTCCATCATCTATGCGGCCAACTATGCGGGCATGAACGGCTTGCTGGCCTTTTTGACCGAGAACTGCTGCGCTGGCGCGTCTTGCTGCGTCAGCGAACCACATTTACTGAAGGACATCACGACATGACGATTACGATTTATCACAACACGGCGTGCGGCACCTCGCGCAATACCCTGGCCCTGATCCGCAACACGGGCGTCGAACCCGTCATCATCGATTACGTCAAGCATCCGCCTTCGCGTGAGGAGCTGGCCGACCTGATCAAGCGTGCGGGCCTGTCCGTGCGCGCGGCGATGCGCGACAAGGGCGCCCTGTACGACGAGCTGGGCCTGGCCAATCCGGATTTGCCGGACGCGGCTCTGCTCGACGCCATGCAAGCCCATCCTATCTTGATCAACCGCCCCATCGTCGTCACGGAACTGGGCGTACGCCTGTGCCGGCCGTCGGAAAAAGTGCTGGAAATCCTGCCGCTGCCGCAGCAGGGCGCGTTTGCCAAGGAAGACGGCCAGGCCGTGGTGGGCGCCGACGGCAAGCCGGTGGCATAAATGGAAGAGTTGCCGAATATCAGCACCGCGCACCTGGATCTGCCCAGCCTGGATAAATTGGCGCCGATCAATGTGTCTACGCATGCACCGCGTATCCTGTTGCTGTACGGCTCCCTGCGCGAGCGCTCGTACAGCAAACTACTGACGCTGGAAGCGGAGCGCATCCTGCGCCATTTCGGCGCCGACACGCGCGTGTTCGACCCGCACGGCTTGCCCATGGTCGACAGCGTGTCGCCCGAGCATCCGAAGGTGCAGGAGTTGCGCGCATTGTCGCTGTGGTCGGAAGGGCAAGTGTGGTGCAGCCCCGAGCGGCATGGCGCCGTCACGGGTGTCTTTAAATCGCAGATCGACTGGCTGCCGCTGGAAACGGGCAGCGTGCGTCCCACGCAGGGCCGGACCCTTGCCGTGATGCAAGTGTCGGGCGGGTCCCAATCGTTCAATGCCGTCAATGGCTTGCGCGTGCTGGGACGCTGGATGCGCATGGTGACTATCCCGAACCAGTCTTCGGTGGCCAAGGCGTATCAGGAATTCGACGATGACGGCCGCATGAAGCCGTCGCCGTATTACGAGCGCCTGGTCGACGTGATGGAGGAGTTGTACAAATTTACTTTGCTGGTGCGCGACCGCCGCGATTACCTGGGCAGCCGCTACAGCGAGCGGCTGGAAGCGGCGCCGGCCATCGCGCAGGCATTGGCGGGCGCGGCGATGGAGCATGAGAACAAGTAAGGACGCAATAGAAAAACGGCGCCAGTGGCGCCGTTTTTTATTGATGCTGGTCAAACGCGATCAGTGATTGCGGTCTACGGCAAACGAGCACAGTTGCAGCATGGATTGTTTATAAACACTGTCCGGCCAGCCGGCGATGGCATCGGCGGCGCGCTGGCCGGCGATTTCCGCCTGCTTGCGCGTGTAGTCGAGGGCGCCGCTGCTGGTGATGGCCGTCAGGACGGCATCGAAATGCTGTTCGTCGCCTTGCTCGATGCAGCTGCGCACCAGTTCGCGTTGCTCTGGCGTACCGTTTTCCATCAGCCAGATCAGCGGCATGGTTGGTTTGCCTTCGCGCAAGTCGTCGCCCACGTTCTTGCCGATTTCGGCGGCGTCGCCTGCATAGTCGAGCACGTCGTCGATCAGCTGGAAAGCCGTGCCCAGCGAGCGGCCGTATTCGGCAGCCGCTTCGATATCGTCTTCGCTGGCGCCGGCGATCAGGGCGCCCAGTTGCGCCGATGCTTCGAACAGCTTGGCCGTCTTCGAGCGGATGACGTTCAGGTAGCTTTCCTGTGTCACGTCCGGATCGTGCATGTTCAGCAACTGCAGCACTTCGCCTTCGGCGATCACGTTGGTGGCGTCGGACAGGATTTGCATGACGCGCATATTATTCAGCGACACCATCAGCTGGAACGAGCGCGAGTGCAGGAAGTCGCCCACCAGCACCGAAGCGGCATTGCCGAACAGGGCGTTGGCCGTCTGGCGTCCGCGGCGCATCGACGATTCATCGACGACATCGTCGTGCAGCAGGGTGGCGGTATGGATGAATTCGACCACGGCGGCCAGTTCATGGTGCGCCGTGCCGCGATAGGCGTGGGCATTGGCCACCAGCAAGATCAGCACGGGACGGATGCGTTTGCCGCCTGCGCTGATGATGTATTCAGCGATCTGGTTGATCAGAATCACATCGGAGTGCAACTTTTGGCGGATCACCGTATTGACTGCGTCCATATCGGCGGCAATCGTTTGCACGATGGTGTTTTGGTTAACGTGTTTGTTAGCGTCAGACAAGGCGAACCTGCATTAGATTGTGGGTGCCGCGATTATACGACAAGGCTTGCGCGTGCGTGATGTTTGCCTATGACTGTAGAGCAATTGATTGATCTGGTTGGCACTGGCGCGCGTTTTGCAGTCCGCCTGGCGCAAGCCTGACATGATGGTCAGGTTGTCGACATACCACGATCATCAAGCTTTGTGAATAGTTTTTGACGCAATTTCTCAGTCCGTGTATAATCGCTGGTTCCCCCTGTTGTGCACGGCTTGCTTTTCATGGCAGTGGGACAAATTCTTTCAACATTTGATGAGGTTTCAAATCATGTACGCGGTCATAAAAACCGGTGGCAAACAATACAAAGTTGTCGCTGGCGAAAAACTTAAAGTAGAACAGATACCGGCAGACATTGGTTCCGAAATCACCATCGATCAAGTGCTCGCAGTAGGCGCGGGCGACAGCATCAAGTTTGGTGCTCCATTGGTCGAAGGTGCAACGGTACTGGTTACGGTTGTGGCGCATGGTCGCCATGATAAGGTCAAAATTTTCAAGATGCGTCGTCGTAAGCACTACCAAAAGCATCAAGGCCATCGCCAGAATTTTACCGAAATCCAAATCGTTTCGATCAACGGCTAATCGCCGCTGTTTGAATTAATCAGCTATCAAGGAGTCTTAAATGGCACATAAAAAAGGCGGCGGCACAACGCGAAACGGCCGTGATTCAGAATCAAAGCGTCTGGGCGTTAAAGTCTACGGCGGCCAAGCTATCAATGCTGGCGGCATCATCATTCGTCAACGCGGCACCCCAGTGCGCGCCGGCGAAGGCGTAGGCATGGGCAAGGACCACACGTTGTTCGCGCTGATCGCGGGCAAAGTGAAGTTCGTTGTCAAAGGTGCTGGCTCGAAGCAATTCGTGACCGTTGTACCAAACGAAGCAGTACCAGCGTAATTCATCGCGGAGCGCCAGTTCGCTCCGCCATGATCGCATGATGTAAGGCGCAAGCCTTCAATCGAAAGGCTCTGCCCAAGGTAGAGCCTTTTTAGTTTTATGGCGGCAAAATTATGAAGTTTATCGACGAAGCAAAAATCGAAGTCATCGCGGGCGATGGCGGCAACGGCTGCGCATCTTTCTGCCGTGAAAAATTCCGGCCTTTCGGCGGTCCCGATGGCGGCGATGGCGGCAAGGGCGGGTCCATCTGGGCTGTCGCCGACCGCAATATCAACACGCTCGTCGATTTCCGTTTCTCCAAAATGCACAAGGCTCGCAATGGCGAGCCTGGCCGTGGCGCAGATTGCTATGGCAAGGGCGCCGATGACATCCACCTGCGCATGCCGGTCGGCACCTTGATCATCGACAACGCGAGCGGCGAAATCCTGGCCGATCTGACCGAACACGGCCAGATCGAACTGCTGGCCAAGGGCGGCGAAGGCGGCTGGGGCAATATCCACTTCAAGTCCTCGACCAACCGCGCGCCACGCCAAAAAGGCGAAGGCAAGGAAGGCGAACGCCGCGAACTGCGCCTGGAATTGAAAGTCCTGGCGGACGTGGGCCTGCTGGGCATGCCGAACGCCGGCAAGTCGACCTTCATTTCGGCCGTCTCGAACGCGCGCCCGAAAATTGCCGATTATCCATTTACCACCCTGCACCCGAACCTGGGCGTGGTGCGCGTGTCGCACGAGAAGAGCTTTGTGATCGCCGATATTCCCGGCTTGATCGAAGGCGCTTCCGAAGGCGCGGGCCTGGGCCATCAATTCCTGCGTCACTTGCAGCGCACGGGTCTGCTGTTGCACATCGTCGACCTGGCGCCGTTCGAAACCAACGTCGATCCTGTCAAGGAAGCCAAGGCGCTGGTGAAGGAATTGAAGAAGTACGACGAGTCGCTGGTCGACAAGCCGCGCTGGCTGGTGTTGAACAAGCTCGACATGGTGCCGGAAGAAGAGCGCAAGAAGATCGTCAAGGACTTCCTCAAGCGTTTCGCCTGGAAAGGTCCCGTCTTCGAGATTTCCGCGCTGAACCATCAAGGTTGCCCGGAACTGGTGAATGCGATTTACCAGCATCTGGAAGCGAAGAAACACAGCGAAAGCCGTGCCGAAGAAACGCAGATGACCGAAGAAGCACGCGGTATCTCGTCGATCGACCCGGATGATCCGCGTTTCAAGATCCTCGACTAAGGCTTTACCCCGATGTCGGTACAGACGGCCGCTGCCGCGCCAGCGCGCAAGCAAGCGTGGCAGCGCCGTGTATTGCATCTGATCGCGTATGCTTACGGGCTGAGCGCGGTCGCCTGTCTGCTGTTCGCCGATGAAATGGCGGCCGGCATGGGCATCTTCCTCAATGGCGTCAATGGCTACAGCCAGTTCTACGCCACGCATGTCGGTGTCTGGGGCGCTACCGCGCTGCTGGCGCTGTTCGCGGCACGGCAGGGCGAACCGCCTGTCCTCGGCGATATCACAGCAATGTTGGTCCTGGCGCAGCCCGCCGGCCGTCTGTTCGCGGCCATCAGCTTCGGCTTGCCCCAGGGTTTTGTGTTGTTCATGTGCGCAATGGAGCTGACGGCGGGGCTGGCCTTGCTGCTGCTGCGTCCTGCGCGCTGACGTCTATTAAGTGAAGAGCGCCGCCCCATGGATTCCGTGATTCAAAAAGCTACCCGTATCATCATCAAAGTCGGCTCTTCGCTGGTCACCAACGATGGCCGCGGACTCGACCATGCCGCCATCGCGCGCTGGGCCGCGCAGATTTCCGGCTTGCGCGCCCTCGGCAAGGAAGTCGTGCTGGTGAGTTCCGGCGCCATCGCCGAAGGCATGCTGCGCCTCGGTTTCGAGCAGCGCCCCACCGATATCCACGAATTGCAGGCATGCGCCGCCGTCGGCCAGATGGGCCTGGCGCAAATCTATGAAAGCAGCTTCCGCGCCCACAGCCTCGGCACGGCGCAAGTGCTGCTCACGCACGCCGACCTGGCCGACCGCGAACGCTACCTGAATGCCCGTTCCACCCTGACGACCCTGCTGCGCCTGGGCGTGGTGCCGATCATCAATGAAAATGACACCGTCGTCACCGATGAAATCAAGTTCGGCGACAACGATACCCTGGGCGCGCTGGTCGCGAACCTGATCGAAGCCGATGCGCTGGTCATCCTGACGGACCAGCACGGCCTGTTCTCGGCCGACCCGCGCAAGGACCCGGACGCCTACCTGATCACGCAAGGCATCGCCGGCGATCCGGCCCTGGAAGCGATGGCCGGCGGCGCCGGCAGCAGCCTGGGGCGTGGCGGCATGCTGACGAAAATCCTCGCCGCCAAGCGCGCCGCCAAGTCCGGCGCGCATACCATCATCGCCTGGGGCCGCGACAGCGACGTGCTCAGCCGCCTCGCCCAGGGCGAAGCGATCGGCACGGAGTTGCGGGCACAAACGGGGCAATTGACGGCGCGTAAGCAGTGGATGGCCGATCATCTGCACACGGCCGGCGCCGTCGTGCTGGACGCGGGCGCCGTGCAAAAGCTGCGCCAGGAAGGCAAGTCCCTGCTGCCGATCGGCGTGACGGGCGTGAACGGCGAGTTCGGCCGCGGCGCCGTCATCACCTGCGTCGACGTGGATGGCGTGCCCGTGGCGCGCGGCTTGTCGAATTACACGAGCGGCGAAGCGCGCCGCATCATGCGCAAGCCGTCCACCGAGATCGAAGCGATTCTTGGCTACATGGAAGGCCACGAACTGATTCATCGCGACAATATGGTCTTGCTGTAGGCGGCAACGGGGCCGATGCCTGCATCGGTCCCCGCTTACAGTTGTCCATAACGAAAGCCCACGCCCAAGGCCAGCGGCCATTTCAGCCACAGCAGCAGCAGCAATCCCCCATACCAAAGCGTGAAGAGGCCGTGCACGAGCGATGCGGGCAGGTAGCGCAAGAGAAATTGGTACACCTTAACTCCCGGGTAACAGTGGTGCAAACAGGACCGCCAGGCAGGACCAGGCCGCCTGCAAGTCGCTGCTCGACGTCAGCGCGAAGCTGAGTATGACAAATTGCAAGGTCAAGAACCAGCTGAAGGCACGCCAGAGGGCGTAGCGGCGCAATTGCTCCGCCCATGGCATGTGCTTGCCCCACAGGTGGACGATGGCTAGGCCGGCGCCGTGGAACAGGCCCCAGGCCAGGTAGCGCGGCGACAACTCATGCCACAGGCCCAGCACGATCATGCTGCCCAGGCTGGCAAACAGGTATTGCCGCGTGCGCGAGAGGATGGGCCGGAAGACGAAATCGCGGCACCATTCCGACACCGTGATGTGCCAGCGGCGCCAGAAGTCGGACAGGTTGCGGGCTGAAAAGGGAAAATGGAAGTTTTCCGGTACGCGCATGCCCAGCAGCGCGGCAAAGCCGATGGCGATATCGCAATAGCCCGAGAATTGCCAGTACAGGTTCAAGCCATACCCCACCAGCGGCAGGTAGGCATCGAACCAGGCGTTGCCTGTGGACAGCTCCAGGCCGTGGAGTTTGAAGTTGATCAAATATCCGGCCAGTAATACCACCTTGCAGTAGCCATACAGCATGCGCTGCAAGGCTTGCGAGGCGAGTTGCCTGTCCCAGCGGGCGCGCAGCAATTCCATGCGGAAGGCGTCGTAACGCTGGACCGGACCGACGGCCAGGGTCGGTGGAAATAGCAGATAGCCCAGAGTCGTGGCGGCGCGGCCATCGCGGGAGACGTTGCCGCCATGCTCGGCGATCAGGTGCCAGGCTTTCAGCGAAACAAAAGCGTAACCCAGATAAGCGGCCAGGCCCTGGCTGGCTTTGGCATACTGGTAAGCGATAAAGGCGAGCAGCACACCGGCCAGCCCCAGGGTCCGCATCATGGCCGGGCGGCGCCACTGCGGGCCGCAAATGAAGGCCAGCCAGGCCAGCAAGGCGCTCCAGGCCGCCACACTGCTCCAGCCATCATGCGCCAGCAGGATGGCGCCGCCCAGCGCCAGCAGCCAGGGCCGCCATGCGGGCGGCAGGCGCCAGTACAGCGCGACCAGCACAGGCATGCACAGCATGCCGAAAGTTGTCAGCCACACCATGTCAGCGCCCGTCCCGCAACTGCTGTAATTGCGTGGCCCACCAGGGCGCAAACAGACGTGCGCCAGCTGCGTTCATGTGGCTGCCATCGCAATGCAGGTCTTGCTGCGCGTAATGTGGGGATGTGAGGTAATGAATATTGGGGCCTGGTGGCAGTGCTTGCCGTAATCGCGACAGCCAGCGTTGTTTTTCTGGCGCGATTATTTGTTCGACCCATTCGGCGCGTCGCAGCTCAAGCAGCACGATACGTACGCCACGTTGCGCCAGACGTTGCAGGCGCCTGATCAGTTGCGGGTTGACGGCCGGGTTGTTAAAAACGAGTTGTATATTGGCAGCATTTTTGAGCGTTTCGCGCCGCCGAATATCGGCCGGGACGGTGGCGCACGCAAAAGCTTCGCGTTGGTCAACAAGTGCGGCATAGGCCTGTGGCGGTGCCAGGCGTACGTCCCCGGCAAGCCGGAAGGCCAGTCCCTTGCTTTCCAGGATGAAATCTTGCCGCAGTTGATCCATGATCACGTTGTCTTGATCGGGCAATAGAATGTTTTCGTCTATGACCAGAATGTCAGGGGGATTGCGGTCAATGATGTCCAGGCTGGGTTCCAGATAGCCGATGCCGGGGCCGGGTTTGGTCATGCGCATCCAGTCGATGCCAGGCAGCGCTATCGGTACCAGCGCGGGCGGCGTGGCGGCCCATAGCAGGGACGAACCCAGGCCCAGCACGCGTACCTTGCCACCGGACGGCGGTGCGGCGAGAAACTGGCGTGTATGATTGGCAATGGCGTAGTCCGGCGCGCGCCACGGCGCCCAGCGCAATAGCGCCAGCAGCGCGAGCACGCTTGCCATCAGCACCGCGCTGTACAGCCAGATGCGCAGAGGAGGTGCGCTTGCCATCTCAGCGCGTCAGCCGTTTGATCAGTTGTACGGTGGCGTCCATCGTTTCCATGTGCACCACGTCCGATGGACTCAGGCGTACCTTGAACAGGGTTTCCAGGCCGATCACAAAGTTGATATGCGCCAGCGAATCCCAGCCTGGCGTATTCGCGGGACCTGAGTCACCCGTCAGGACGCCCGCCGGGAGGTTGAAGAGTTCCGTTGCCAGCGCGAAGATGCCTTCCTGTTGATTGCCGTGTGCGCTGGCCTCCACCGGACTTTGCGAGAGCGCGTGCTGCAACTGCGCCGTGATGACCTTGCCGGACGGCGTGCGCGGCAACTGGCCCGTAAAACTGATGCGTTTAGGCAATTCATGCGTTCCCAGGTGCTGGGCGCAATGCTGCAGCAGTTGCTGCTGGTCCGCTTCCATGCCGGGGCGTAATACGACGCAGGCGACGGGGATGTCGCCCCAGGTCGGGTCGGGCAAGGCGACGGTGGCCGCTTCCAGCACGGCCGGATGCTGCATCAGCACGCCATTGATGGCTACCGGCGACAGGTTGTAGCCGCCGCAAATGATCACGTCCTTGATGCGCCCCGTGATCCAGTACACGCCATCGCTGTCGCGCCGCGCCAGGTCGCCCGTATGCAGCCAGCCGTCGCGCAACACGGCGGCGGTGGCTTGCGGATTGTCAAGGTAGCCATGCATCAGGTTGGCGCCTTGCAGGCACAGTTCTCCTGCTTCATCGCAGCCGGCCGCGCTGCCATCGTCGCGCACGATTTTGGCCAGCATGTCGCGCGGCACCCCGACGCTGCCGATCTTGTGGCTGGCCGCATCCGGTCCCGCATACAGGCCGCAAGCCCCCGTTTCGCTCAAGCCATAGGTATTGATGAGTTTTACATTGAAACACTGGCTGAAGCTGGTCCAGGTGGCTGTGCTCAGGGGCGCACTGCAGGAAACGGCAAAGCGGAAATGACCATTGTCGAAATTTTCCGCCAGGTGGGCGCCATATTGCTGGAGCAGGGCCAGCGCCGTCGGCGCGGCGATCAAATGGCTCACCTGTTCGCGGTAGATGGCAATCAGGATGGCTTCGATGGCCACGATGCTGAATGGGGCAGGACGCACCAGGGTACAGCCCCGTTGGTAAGCCAAGAGCACGCCTTGCACCAGGCCATCGGCGTGCGACAGCGGCATCAGGTTCAGCACGCGGGAGGCGGGCGTCAGTGCGTAGTGTTCGCCGACGGTATGCAGGTGGGCGAGCAGCGCGGGCCAGTGCATTTCCACGCCTTTTGGCCGGGCCGTGCTGCCGGAGGTGAACACGACATAGGCGGGACCCTCCTGCCGCGCGGGCGGCAAGAGGGCCGGTGCCGGCGCTGCCAGCAGGCCGGGCCAGTTGTCCAGGTCGGCGGGCGCTCGCCTTCCCAGCAATTTGCTCAGCAGCGCTCCCTTGGCCTGGACGGTGCCGACGCGGATCTGCTGCGCCGGCAACGCTACATGCTCGGTGCGCCACAGGTCGATGATGTCCGCATCGGCAATGACGCCATCGATATGGGTATGTTGCAACAGATCCTTGACTTGCCGCACGGCGGTGCCTGGATCGAGCAGCAGGGGGATCGCGCCGGCGCGCATGCAGCCGAGCAGCATCGGGGCAAATGCCAGATCGTCGCGCACCATCAGCAGCACGCGCTTGTTTTGCAGGTCGTTTGCGGTCAGTTTGGCCGCCACTTGCAGCAGTTGTGCTTCCAGGTCGGCATGCGACAAAGACTTGGGGCCGATCAGGAAGGGCGTATTCGCAGGCGTGGGGCGAGTCTGAAACATGGTATGCGTGTCGGTTATGGTGCGATTGAATGAGCCAGCGCGCGGCGGTCGAGTTTTCCTGCTGCTGTGTAAGGCAAGGCTGCCTGCAGGCGCAATTCGCGGGGAAAGGCTTCGATGCGCGCGTGTTGGCGGCAAAAGGCGACAAAAGCGGGCAATTCGAAGCCGTCGTCGACCACCAGCAGGCCGATCAAGCCCTGCGGCCCGGCGGTGACGGCCGCGTGCCGTACCCGCGGATAGCTGCACATGGCGTGTTCGAGCGGGGCAGGATGGACGATGTCGCCATATTCGTTCTTGAGCTGGTCGTCGTGCCGGCCCAGCAGGGTGATGTTGCCCAGGCCATCGTGGCTGGCGATATCGCCTGTGTAGATCCAGCCGTCGCGGGCGATGGCTGCCGTTTGCGCCGGATCCCCCCAGTAGGCGCTCATCAGCTGGTTGCTGTGCACGCGCAGTTCCCCTGCCTGCCCCGGCCCCAGCGGCTGGCCATCGCCATCGCAGATTTGCACCACGGCGCCGGCGGGGCGGCCGCAAGCCTGCGCGGCGTCAGGAGCATGCTGGAACAGCATGCACAGGCCGCCCGTTTCCGTCAGTCCGTAATAATCGATGATGGCGAGCCCCATGCGCTCGCACAAGGCCGTGTGCAGCGCCGATGGCAGGGGCGCGCCCGTGGAGATGATTTGCCGCAAACCGGCCGGGTGCAGGGTCAGGTGCTCCGGCAGCCGCTGCAGCATGGTCAGCCAGGCGGGGCCTGTCGCCAGCACGCTCACGCCATGGCGCTGGGCCGCCTGCAAGGTCTTGCCGACATTGCCTCGTTCGCTTTCGTCGGCCAGGTACACGCTGGCGCCGGCAAACAGGGCGGCGACCATGGGATTGCGCAAGCCGCTCATGGTGTGGCAGTCGCCCAGCGACAGCAGGACGTCGCCGTCGTGCCAGCCAAATTCCGTGGCCGCCAGCTGGCCGCTTTGCAGCAGCGAACGCTGGCTGTGCACGACGCCCTTGGGCGTGCCGGTGCTGCCTGAGGTAAACAAAATCACGGCAGGGTCGTCGGGATGGACGGCATGTCCGGAGAGGGCCGGCGTTGCGGGCAGGTCCATCCAGTCTGCCAGCAAGGTTGACAGTTCGGGCAGCGCACAGTCGGGCGGCAAGACCGCTGCTGTTTCCTGGCCGATAGCGTCGAGCAGCAGTGCCGGGCATGTTGCCAGGGCGGCGGCGCCGTGGCGGGGATGATCCAGCACCAGCAAGGCGGGTTCAATGCGTTCAAGCAAAGGCTGCAGCAAGGCGGGCGTGTCCGCGAGTTCCTTGCGCAGGGGAACCACGACAGCGCCGATGCGCCAGCTGGCCCAGCTGAGCAGCATGGCTTCAGGATGCTGCGCGCACAGCATGACGATGCGGTCGCCTGCCCGGATACCCATCGCCAGCAGACCCCGTTGCAAGGCCGGCACGAGCAACTCGACTTCCGCCCAGCCAAACGCGCTGTCGTCCATGCCACACAGCAATAGCGGGCGCTGCTGGTACAGGGTCGGCAGCAATTGCCACAGATATTCGAAGGTTTCTTCCTGGGGCGGCGGACGCACGATCTGGCTGGCGTAGTAGGACTGCAAACGCGCCATGGCGCCGCTGATGGGAGCCGTCTGCAGCAGTTCCATATCGACCATGTTCCTGGCCTGCTGGCAAACGTATTCCACTGGCAGCTGCAGACGCTGCGCCACTTGCTCCAGGGTACGCAGCTGGCCTAGCTGGAACAGGATCTGCAACTGCTCCGCACTCAGCTTTTGCGGGCCCAGGCGTGCCAGACGTTCCGCATAGCATGGGTGGCGCAGCAGCAAGTCGTCCATCAAGCCGCCCAGTGCGTTCGCATCGGGGATGGCGCAGCCATTCAGGCCGTCGAACCGCAGCAGGGCGTTGACGACGGCGCGCGATGCGGGCAAGGCGAGGTCGAGATCGGCCGGGCGCAGCGGCGCCCCTTCCCATGCGGGCGGCACCAGCGCCACCAGGCCGTTGTAGTGCGCCGTGTCCGGTTCGCCATGCAGCGGTCCGCTGGCGTCGAACAGGGTCACTTCCGACATCACCAGCGTCTTGCGGTCGCCGCGTGCTTGCGCTGCATCAAAACGCTGCTGATAGCGTCGGCCATGAACGATGTTGCCGCCGCGCTCGAAGTACGGCACGGGCTGGCTATTGGCCATGTGTACGTGCGGGAAGATGACCGGTGCATTGCTGCGGGCGATGCGCAGCATCTCGCCGGCAAAGGTCAGCGGCGCATAGCGATGCAGCGAATCGAGACCGTGAATCAGCGCGAACGTGCCGTCGAGAAAAGGCATGGGACTGCCCGGTGGCAAGAAAATGATGTCATGGTTGGGTGCGCGTTGCCCCGCGGGCAGCCAGTGGGCGTATCCCATGTAGCCGAGCACATCGAAATTGCCTTCCCATACAGAAATAACATGCTGCTGGGGAAATGCCGCTGCCAGCATTTCGCCACTCCAGCCCGTGCGGCCCCAGGTGTCGAGGATGAGGTCGCCAGCTTGCAGTTGCTCTCTGGCCAGGTCCAGCAAGGGATAAAAGGCGCGCGTGGATTCATTGAAGGGCTGAAAGGCGGCGTAGCGGTCGGGAATGCGGCGCACATGGCGGCGATGCATGAAGGACAGATATTCGGCGCTGGGCGTCAACTGGGCACGCAGCGCCGACAGCATCTGCTCATCGCAGCCTTGCCGCGCTTCCGTAAATAGCGCAAAGCCTTGCACGACGGGAATCTCGATCGCGCACGCCGGACAGCTTAATATTGCTTCCAGTACATGTGCTGACGTCCCAGCTGGCGTGTCGCCGCGCAGGGGCTGCCGGCAGGCGGGGCAACTCAGGATGTCTAGCGTCGTTTGCAACATGGTGTCGTCGTTCGTGAAAGTGGGTTGTCAGACGACGGCCGGCATCGGCGACTTGTCCTTGTAGTCGCACAGGTCGGCGATCATGCAGTTCCAGCATTGCGGCTTGCGCGCCGTGCACGTGTAGCGGCCGTGCAGGATGAGCCAGTGATGGGCGTCGTGCAGGAATTCCTTGGGGATGAATTTGAGCAGTTTTTGCTCGACGATATCGACATTCTTGCCTGGCGCGATGCCGGTGCGGTTCGAGACGCGGAAGATATGCGTGTCCACGGCCATCGTCGGTTCGCCGAACGCCGTGTTCATGACCACATTCGCCGTCTTGCGGCCCACGCCGGGCAAGGCTTCCAGCGAGGCGCGGTCGCGCGGCACTTCGCCGCCGTGCTGCTCCAGCAGGATCTGGCAGGTGGCGATGACGTTCTTCGCCTTGGTGCGGAACAGGCCGATGGTGCGGATGTAGCTGGCCAGCTCGTCGACGCCCAGCGCCAGTATCGTGGCCGGCGTATTGGCGACCGGATACAGCAAGCGGGTCGCCTTGTTGACGGACACGTCCGTCGCCTGTGCCGACAGCAGCACGGCGATCAGCAGCTCGAACGGCGTCGTGTAGTCGAGTTCCGTTTTCGGGGAAGGATTGGCGGCGCGAAAGCGCGTAAAGATTTCCAGGCGTTTGGCGGCGTTCATGCGTCTTTTTTCGGGGTGGTGGGGGCTGGCTGGGGGGTATCCGTGCTGGCGGCTGCCTTGGCGCGCGCGCGCTCCATGGCGGCGGCGATGATGGCGCGCTTGCGTTCCTTTTCCGCCTGTTCATCGGGCGTGACGGGCACTTCCTGCGTCACTTCGCGCATCTTGGCGACGGCCTTGGCGGCCAGGCGCGCTTCGTTTTCCTCCGTTTCGCGGCGCAGGCGCTGCGTGCGGAAATCGTGGCGCGCGCGCGCGTCGTCGGCTTCCGCCTGGCTCCAGGCATCCCAGCCCGTGGCGTCGCCGCTGACCGGGTACATGACGATGCAGTCGACGGGGCAGGGCGCCACGCACAAGTCGCAGCCCGTGCACAGGTCGGTGACCACCGTATGCATCTGCTTGGCGGCGCCGACGATGGCGTCCACCGGGCAAGCCTGGATGCACAGGGTACAGCCGATACACAGCGATTCGTCGATATAGGCGACAGATCGCGGACGTTCGAGGCCGTTGACGGGATTGAGCGGGATGACTTTTTTGCCCAGCAAGCCGGCCAGGCGCACGATGCCTTGCGCGCCGCCCGGCGGGCACTGGTTGATGTCGGCGCTGCCGGCGGCAATCGCTTCCGCATACGGGCGGCAGCCGTTGTAGCCGCATTTGGTGCACTGCGTTTGCGGCAGCAAGTCTTCGATCTGGTCGGCAAGTGAGGGAGGGGCAGGGTGCGGCACGGTCATCTTCCACGGTAAAACGCCATTATCGGCCATCCGGCGCGCGCACAAGTAAAAACCTGTTTCGCGTGAGGGGATAGCCGGTGCCATGACAGCCTGTTGCAGGCGCGCCGCAATCGTATTTTATTTCCCGTGGGAATGTCAAAGTGCAAATAAACAACTTTGCAATTTCTTTTTTTTGTGGGAGCATGATTTTTATCAAGCCAGTGATCAAAAAAAGCCGACCGCCAGTCCTGTTGCCGCGCCTGCACTGCAAGGTGCGCCAGGCCATAGGAGCCAAACATGCGTTTCCTCCGGACAGTTGGTTTGCCCTTCTGTTTGTTCATGCACTCTGCACTTGCCCTTGCACACGGGCAGGCTAGCTCCCCCATGGCGGCGCCGGGCGCTGCCAGTTCGCGCATCGTCCGCTTCGCGGCGGAAGACTGGCCGCCCTTTATTTCCCGCAGCCTGCCGGCCGACGGCATGTCGGGCGCCATGGTCAGCGCCGTTTTCGAGCGTCTCGGCTATACGGTCAAATATGACTATTTTCCCTGGAAGCGCGCCATGCAGTTTGGCCTGGCCAGTTCCCGCTACGCCGGGTTTCTGGCCGTGTGGCGCACGCCGGAACGGGAAAAACTCTGCCACTTTTCCGTTCCGGTAGGTAACACGCAGGGGGTGCTGGCCTACCTGAAGGAGGACGGCGTGCCCGGCGCCAGCCTGGCTGATCTGGGCAAGCTGCGCATCGGCACCGTGGCCGGCTACTCGAATGGGGAACAGTTCGATGGCATGGTGGCGCGTGGCGAGCTGAAGACGGAAGAAGGCTTGAACGACGCGACGAATCTGAAGAAACTGTTCATCAAGCGTTACCGCGTGATCGTCATCGAGCGCCATGTCCTGCAGCACTTGTTGATGGGGCGCAACTTCAGCAAGGCCGAGCGCGAACGCATCGCCGTCATCGATACCGTCTTCAAGGAGCGTCCCGTGCATGTGTGCTTCCAGCGCGATGCCGAGGGGGCGGCGTGGCAAAAACGCTTCAACGAGGCGGCGCGCGATATCGATACGGCCCGGCTGGAACGCGATTACTGGAAGCGGCTCGACCAGAGCCTGGCGACCGCCCCAGCGACTCCCTGACACGGCGCGCCGCCGCTGTTGTTAGTTGCCAAAACGAAATATCTAAATACGAAACCATTCGTTCTTGTTTGTTTGTCCATCCTTTAGTCTGCAGCCACTGTGTTGACGACTTTGAAAGGATGTTTGCGTATGCTGGAACCGATTCACAAGCAAGACCCCGCCCCGCGTTTGCGGCAACTGGCGCACGCCGTCTCCGCAGCCATATTGCTGCTGGGGGCGCCCGGCGTGGTCCACGCGCAGGCCGCGCCGGACGGTGCTGGCGCGCTGAGCGTAGCGCCGCTGGATGCCGTCATCGTCACGGGCGCGCGCGGCACGGGCCGCACGGTGGCCAACAGCGCCGCACCCGTCGACGTGATCAGCGCGCAGCAATTGCAAGCCACGGGCAAACTGAATTTGCTCGATGCGCTGGACACGGCCTTGCCGTCGTTCAACTTGCCGGCCCGCGTGCAGCCGGACCTGGGCAGCATCGTGCGCGCCGGTCAATTGCGCAACCTCGACCCGTCGCATACCCTGGTACTGGTCAATGGCAAGCGCCGGCATACGACGGCCATCGTCAACGAGGATGGCTTTCCCGGTTCCGTCGCCACCGACCTGGCCCTGATCCCCACGGGCGCCATTGCCCGCGTGGAAATCCTGCGCGACGGCGCCTCGGCCATCTACGGTTCCGATGCGATTGCCGGCGTCATCAACATCATCCTGAAAGCCGATGACAAGGGCAGCTTCAGCACGCAGCTCGGCTCCACCTACGACGGCGACGGCACGAACGGTTCCGTGCGCATCGACGGCGGCACGCGCCTGGGCGAACACGGCTTTGCCCACTTCGGCGCCGAAGTCCAGCGCCAGGGCATCGCCGTGCGCAATTTCGGACTGAATCCCGGCTACCTGTCGTATCCGGCCGTGCGCAACAGCGATGGCCAGCTGGTGAAATTGGGATCGAACAACAGCTTGCCGGCGGGCGCCTCGCCGAACCCGGCAGAAGCAAGCCGCAACAGCAATCCCTGGCGCAATACGGGCGTGCCGCAAAGCACGACCGCCTCGCTCAGCGCCAACTTCGGCTATGACGTGTCGAACGAGGTGCAACTGTATGGCTTCGGCACGTATGCGCACCGCAATGCCCGCTCGGCGCAGAATTTCCGTCTGCCCAATACCATTTTTAATAACAACAAAGGCTTGCTGTCCGTGTATCCCGACGGCTTCACGCCGTATGAAACGACGAGCGAAAACGATTTTTCCCTGACGGGTGGCGTCAAGGGCGAGACGGCGGGCTGGAACTGGGATATCAGCAGTACTTACGGACGCGACGATATCGACGTGGGGGTGGAACACTCGGCCAATTACTCGCTGACCTATCCTGGCGGCAAGACGGATTTCACCATCGGCAATCAGCGCTACAGCCGCTCGACCACCAACGCCGATGCGCGCCGTCCCGTGTCGCTGGGATTGAGCGAGCCGGCCGACCTCAGCGTCGGTCTCGAGTATTCGCATGAAACGCAGCAACGCAGCCCAGGTGAGCCCGCTTCCTGGCAGGGCAGCGGCTCGTCGGCGCTGGCCGGCTACCTGCCCGTCGATGCGTCCGACACGGCGCGCCACAGCTATGCGGCGTATGTCGGCCTGGGCGCGAAACTGACGCCGCAGTTGCTGCTCGACACGGCACTGCGCGCCGAAAAATACTCCGATTTCGGCAGCAAGACGACGGGCCGTTTGTCCGCCCGCTATGACGTCACGCCCGCTGTCGCCGTGCGCGGCACCGTCAGCAATGGCTTCCATGCGCCGAGCCTGGTGACGCAATCGTATTCGAACACCTCCGACCATGCGGGCGTGCCCTACACCCTGGCGCAGCCCAATTCGCTTGCGGCGCGAGCCTTGGGCGCGCAAGCATTAAAACCGGAAAAATCGACGAATCTGTCCGCCGGGCTGACCTTCAATCCTACGCCGACCCTGCGCCTGGCCGTTGACGCGTATCAAATCAAGGTCAGCGACCGCCTGGGTGTGTCGTCGAACATCGGCATCGACCGCAGCTCGGGCGTGGCGCTCGACGGCAGCGGCCGGCCGCTGACGGCGGCGCAAGCAAGCGTCATCGAAAACCTGCTGCGCTCGGCGGGTTTGACGGTAGGCAATGGCCTCGTCGCGCATTACTTTGCCAACGTGGGCGACACGCGCACGCGCGGCATCGATTTGACGGCCGAAGATGTCCTGCGCGTGGCCGACGGCAAGCTGCGCTGGACGGCGGCCGCGAATCTCAACCACACGAGCCTGGTCGGCAAGGCGGCCTTGCCGACGGTGCTGCAAGGCTTGCCGAATATCGGCACCCTGAGCAAATCGGCAGAGTACGACTTGCTGTACCGGGCGCCGCGCGACAAGGAAATCGTCACCCTGGCGTATGAAAAGGCGGGCTGGACGTTCAACGTGCGCGAGACGCGCTACGGCAAGCTCAAGCGCCTGAACGCCATCACGGGCGGCGATTACCAGTTGAAAGCCGCCTTCGTGACGGATGTCAGCGTCGGCTATGACATCAGCAAGCGCATCAACGTGACGGTGGGCGCCAACAATGTCTTCGACCAGAAACCGGGCCAGGTGCCGCGCGAGGCGCGCAGCGCCGCGAATCTGGCGCAATATGCGGGCGCTTACGACAACTCGGGACCATTGGGCGTGCTGGGCGGTTATTACTACGCCCGCGCAACACTGTCATTCTGATTTGCCGCATCCCTCTACCTATCATCAAGAACAGGAACTCCTATGTCTGACAAAAATCAACACGCGGCCATCGACCTGGAATGGGCCAATCTCCTTTCTCCGCAGCGCCGCACGGTCTTGCGCGGCGGGGGACTCGTGGCGGCATTGGCCGCTTCGGGCCTGGCCGGCACGGCCCTGGCGCAGGATGGCGCCGTCAAACGCGCCAAACCTGCACCGGGCAAGAGCCCGTGGGGCGAGCATACGGACACGGCGCCCACGCCGCGCCCCGTCAGCGTGCGGCCCGGCGAGGAAGCCTTGCCGGCAAAGCCGCGCGCCTACACGGATATCGAGAGTTATCACGCGCATATCTATTTTGACGAAGACAGTTACCAGAAGGCGGCGCTGATACGCAAGTGGGCGGCCGAGCGCTTCCAGATCGAGCTGGGCGACTGGAACCTGGAGCCGCGCGGCCCGCACGTGACGCCGTCGTTTTACTTTGGCTTCACGAATGACTTGCTGCCCGTCATCGTGCCGTGGCTGCAGCTCAATAGCCTGGGCCTGACGATACTGATCCATCCGAACACGGAAGATCCGCGCGCCGACCATTTGTATTACGCGCTGTGGGTGAACCGTTCGCAGCCCGTGAATGGCTATGCGATGAAGAAGCCGGGGCCGGGCGAGCCGCGAGTCGAGCAAATCTTTGTCAATACGCGCCCGACGGTGAAGATCGAAACGTCACGCGCATGAACCGGGTATAAAAGAAAACGGCACGCCAGGGTAGCCTAGCGTGCCGTTTTGCCTGAAATATTGCGGATCAGGAATGTTTCTGGATGAATTCGCCGATTTTCGGGCAAATGATTTCGCGCCAGCGGCGGCCCGAGAAAATGCCATAATGGCCACATTTTGGCGCCACGAAATCCTGCTGCATCTCGGCAGGGATGCCGGAACACAGGTCGTGCGCCGCCTGCGTCTGGCCGGCGCCGGAAATGTCGTCCAGCTCGCCTTCTACGGTGAACAGCGCCACATTCGTGATGTCTTGCGGACGCACCAGCTGGCCGCCCACTTTCCACGTGCCCATCGGCAGGCTGAATTCCTGGAAAACCGTTTTAATGGTTTCCAGGTAATACTCGGCCGGCATGTCCAGCACGGCGTTGTACTCGTTGTAGAACTGGCGATGGCCTTCCGCCGGCTCGTCGTCGCCCGTCACCAGGTGCATGTAGAACTCGCGATGGCTTTGCGCGTGACGGCCAGGGTTCATGGCGATGAAGCCGGCGTGCTGCAGGAAGCCCGGATACACCTTGCGGCCAAAACCCGGGTAGTTCGGCGGCACCGCGTAGATCACGGTGTTTTCAAACCACGAGAATTTCTTTTCCGTCGCCAGGTTGTTCACTTGCGTGGGGGAACGGCGCGGGTCGATCGGGCCGCCCATCATCGTCATGGTTTTCGGCATGTGCGGATCCTTGGCTGTCGCCATCAGCGAGATGGCAGCCAGCACGGGCACGGTCGGTTGACAGACGGAAATGACGTGCAAGTCAGGCGCCAGCAGGCGGATGAATTCCTGCACATAATAAATGTAGTCGTCCAGGTGGAACGGGCCTTCCGTCAGCGGTACCATGCGCGCGTCCGTCCAGTCGGTGATGTAGACATCGTGCTCGGCCAGCAAGCCGCGCACGGTATCGCGCAGCAGGGTCGAGTGGTGACCGGACAGGGGGGCAACCAGCAAAACTTTGGGCTGTTGCAAGCCAGTGGCTTCTTTCTTGAAGTGAATCAGGCGGCAAAACGGTTTTGTCACGACAACGTGTTCGCGGATGTCGACGTTCTCGCCTTGGACGAGAACGGATTTGATGTCGAATTGTGGTTTTTCGTAGTCTTTGCCAAGGCGGTACATCAGCTCGTAGCCGGCTGCGATGCGTTGCGAAAACGGGGTGTGGGCCAGTGGAGAAACCGGGTTGGTAAATAACTTGGAGGACATGTCTGCCCATTGCATCACCGGAGTGAGGAAGGAGCGTTGCAGTTCGTGCAGTTGGTAAAGCATATATAGTCCTTGTTTAATTCCAAGCGCCAATATCGGCTCAAATATCATAATCCAATTTTACGATATTTGTTGAGGACAAAATGTGCATTACCGCGCATAGGTCCACAGTTTGCGCTTTGCTGTGACAGCGCGCCACACTTGCATGGATAGACCTGCAACGATGCTCTAAAAGCAAAAAAAGCAGCGTTTCCGCTGCTTTTTGTACATTTTTTCACCGCCACGCCCCTGCGGAGAACAGTCTCTCCGCCGGAAACGCCGCGGCAAGTGCCGTGCGCTTAGCGCACCAGCATGTCGAGCTTGTCCTTGACGTCCTTGTATTGCTCGGCTTCCGGCAAGGCAGCCTTCGTCTTGGTGATCGAAGGCCAGTTACGGGCCAGGTCGACGTTGATCTTGATGAAGGCTTGCTGGTCGCCCGGCACGTCTTCTTCCGCGAAAATCGCGTTCACCGGGCACTCTGCCACGCAGACTGCGCAGTCAATACATTCGTCCGGATCGATTGCCAGGAAGTTCGGGCCTTCCCGGAAACAATCTACCGGGCAGACATCGACGCAGTCGGTATAGCGACAGGCGATGCAGGATTCGGTGACAACGTGGGTCATAACAGTCCTATCAATTTGGGGGGAGGTGCTGTAGCGCCTGCAGGAACCTCGGCGGCGCATACTAAAGCAAAGCATTGTATTTTAAGGCAATTCGCTATTTCTCACAAATCCCGCTTATATACAATACATATAAGCAAATTCATTTTTTGGCAGCGCCGTTGCCGCGCAGAGCGTGCAATTCAGCGACTATCCGGGACGTTACCATGAAGAACGCGGCAAGAAAGCGACAGTCGCCCGATGCTGCAGGGGGCAGGACGGGCGAGGCGGGAGCTCGCCGTGTGGTGTTTTTGTTTTACCCAAATCAAGATCGGCAAAAATAAGTGCCAGAACAATCAGGCGCTGGCGCGTATTTGCGTCAGCAACTGTTGCCAGCGTGCATTTTCAGCACTGCCATCTTCGGCAAACGTGATGGTGCGGCGCGCGGCCGGTGCCTCGACGGTGATCTGCCAATGGGGGATATCGGCGCCCACCTGTTCGCCCGTGCCCTGCGGGTGCGTGAAAAAACCGCTGCTGGCCAGTGCCGCTTCCAGCCCGGGGCCGGCCGGGTGGGCTTGCGTATCGATGTCGTACTGTTCGCTCAGGCCGGCAAAGCCGCCGCTGCTGCGGGCTGAAATTTTCATGCTGCTCCTTCTTGGGGACGGTGGTGGTGGAGATGATGCGGCATGCCATCGCCTGCGGCTGACCGCTGGCGGGCTTGCGGCGCAAGGCGTTTATCGGGGGGAGTAACTGCGGCACCAGGCCGCCAGCGCTTCGCGCTCCGCTTCCAGCAATTGATCCGATTCGCTGTATTCCGCATGGTTCATGGTACCGCAGCAGGCGCGCCTGTCCTGCACGGCACCCGCTTCGTCGACGACATCGGGGGCAAAGGTCATTTGTCCATCCTCCGTCATGGCATTGTCCTTGAGTACTTCGCGCACGGTAAAGCTGTTGCGGATGAAATCGAGGTAGCTGGTAAAGCCGTCGGCCTGCGCCAGGGTCAGCATGTGGCCGGCCACGTCGGCGTACGTGGCCGCCTGGTCGGGGGACGCCACCAGGGCGCGCAAGACCAGGCTGCGCAGGTAGTCGCCGCAACGGTGCAGCACGGCCGCGTCATCTTCCAGCTGGGGCTGGCGTTCGTGGGCAAAGATGTCGGCCAGGATGTCGTAGATAGCGCCTGTAAACACTTGCGAGATGGCGTGCACTTCCGTGCCGGCCTCCGACAATTTGATGTCGTTATCGGCATTGCGCAAGCCGTTCGGCCGGCCCAGCGCCAGGCCGAACTGTTCCGCCAGGTCGGCCAGGAAGGTCTTGTCGTGCAGGTCGGACTTGGTTTGCGCGATCACGGCTTCGACCTGGTCCAGCTGCGACAGGGCCAGGAAGATGGCCGTCAGGTCGCCGAACGATTCGTGCAAGCCGCCCGTCTGCGGTGGATTATTGTTGAGCAGCCAATTCGGCTTGAGGCCATCGAGGATGGCGTGCCCGGTTTCATGCGAAACGATGTCGAGCGAGCGGCAGGTGTAGACGCGCTCGGTGGCGCCGCTGGGAATGAAGTCGCCGAACTTGAGGGCCTTGTCGCTGCGGCTGTAATAGGCATTCATGACATTGGGCAAGCCGTGCGGGAACACGCGCAGCGGTGCCGTGTTGCTGGCGCTATTCCATTGCCAGGGCAGGGGCGGCGCCGTGTTGTTGCTGGCCATCGCGCGCTGGTACATGGTCAGCGTCATGCGCACGATGGCAAACGTGTGCACGGCGTCGAACTGGTCGGTGTTGGGCGAGACGATGAAGTCGCCAAAGGCGTTCGGGCTGACCTGGGCGATGCCCGGCTCGCCAAAGGTGATGCGCGCGTCGCGCGGGCCTTGCAGGATCAGGCCGGGCAGGAAGGACTTGCGCGTGCCCAGCTCGCTCACGGACGGGTCTTGCTTCCAGATCAGCACGCGCGAACCGACGGGCACGGCGGCCAGGTTGCGGACCGTGGCGTCCGTCAGGCGGGGCGGACCCGGCTGCAGGGTCAGTTGCGCATTCTTGCGGTGCAGGCGGTAGGGCGCCGAGGGGGTAGGGACGTAGCCGACAGGCAAGGACACGCATTTGGTCAGCACGGCTTCGACCGGCACGATGACTTTCTGGTCCATGATAGCTCTCCAAGACACTCGCAACTGGAATGGAGATAGTCGGCCTGCTTCGGTGGTTGCGGTTTGATGCGGCGCAAGTGCGGCGCAAGAAAGCACGGTTTTTTCCGTGTGCCGGCGTTCCCCATGGCTGCGGCTGCCGTGTGGCGGCTGGTATGATGCTGGCCGTATGGACCCGTTTTTATAATAAAAGGATCGTTTGATGGCGGATATAAATATAGTTCAGCAACATAAGCTGACAGCAGCAAAGGCGCGCGAAGCGGCGCAGCAAGTGGCCGACAAGCTGGCCCAGGAGTATGACCTGGCGTGCGCCTGGGATGGCGATGTGCTGCGCTTCGAGCGCAGCGGCGTCGATGGTTCGCTGACCCTGGAAAAAGAGCAGGCGCAACTGCAAATCAAGCTGGGTTTCATGCTCAGCGCCTTCGCTTCCACGATTGAAGGCAAGATCGCCGAAAAGATGCGCAAGGTGTTTGCCGAGCCAGTTTGACCCGCTTGTCTGGCGCCGTGTTTGGTGCTAGAAAACGTGCCGCAGCGATAGGCGAAAAGACGATGAAAACACGTCGCTTTTCGCCTTTTTCACGTCTGACTGTACGCTGGCGAACATTGCTAGCACATTTCTATTTGGAAAGCCATTGGACTTTGGCGGCTTTTTGCGTTATACTTGAGTCATATTTACAACAGCTACACCGCGTTTCACCTTCTGCTTCGCAGTACTCTCCGCTCGCTGAGTGGTGAATAATTCATTGGGTTTTACACCCGCATCCAGTTAAAAGTAGCTTGGTCGATTTTTTCGGTCAAATACATTTGGTGCCATGTATTTGCATGGCGCTAGCGTTGTTAAAAGTCCTGAACCACAGCCTCTTTTAGCACGCACACGGCACCCCGGCACCGGCTTTGGCCATCCGCTGGTCACACGCGTGTCACCCCCTGTTTACTGTCGCTCCCGTGCGCTTTTGCGCCGTGGCGTAGCCGACGCAACAGGGTTTGCTGATTCCCGCCGCAAGCTAGCAGCTTGCTGGGTTTCATTCCATTCGTCAAATCGAGGGAGAACCACATCGTGGCAAAACAAATCATTATCGACCATGTGTTCAAAGTGTTCGGCGACAAGCCAGAAGAAGCACTTGAACTCGTCCGCCAGGGCGCCAGCAAGCAGGATATCCTGGCCCAGACCGACTGCACCATCGGCGTTTTCGACGCCACCTTTACCATTGAAGCGGGCGAGATCTTCGTCATCATGGGCCTGTCCGGTTCGGGCAAGTCGACCCTGGTGCGCATGCTGAACCGCCTGATCGAGCCCACCGCGGGCCGCATCCTGATCGACGGCAACGACATCAATACCTTGCCGGATGCCCAGCTGCGCGCCCTGCGCCGCAAGGACATCAGCATGGTGTTCCAGTCGTTCGCGCTGCTGCCGCAAATTACCGTGCTCGACAATACTGCCTTCGGCATGGAACTGGCCGGCATGCCCAAGGCCGAGCGCCATGCGCTGGCCCAGCAAGCTCTGGAGCAGGTCGGCCTGGACGGCTACGGCGCCAGCTATCCCGACGAATTGTCGGGCGGCATGCAGCAGCGCGTGGGCCTGGCCCGTGCGCTGGCGTGCGATCCATCGATTTTGCTGATGGATGAAGCGTTTTCCGCGCTCGATCCGATTATCCGTACGGAAATGCAATCGGAACTGCTGCGCTTGCAGCAAATCAAGCGCCGCACCATCGTCTTCATTTCGCATGACCTCGACGAAGCCATGCGCATCGGCGACCGTGTTGCCATCATGAAAGACGGCCACGTGGTGCAAGTGGGCACGCCGGAAGAGATTTTGCGCAAGCCGGCCAACGATTACGTGCGCAATTTCGTGCGCGGCGTCGATGCGGCGGCCGTCTTCAAGGCCAGCGATATTGCCCGCAAGAGCCAGATCGTCGTGTCCGAGTCGCCGAGCCGCGGCTCGCGCGCCGCGCTGTCGATGCTGGAAGAGCAGGATCGCGCGTTTGCCTACGTCGTCAATCCGCAGCGCAAGTTCCTCGGCGTCGTCTCGGCCGATTCGCTGCGCAATGCGCTCGACGGCCATGTGGGACCGCTGGGCCTGGCGCATGCCTATCTGCCCGACGTGCAGACCATTAATGCAGACGAGCCCGTCGCCGGCCTGTTCGGCCAGGTGGCGCAACTGCCTTACGCCGTCCCTGTGGTGGCCAATGACGGCAGCTTCCGCGGCGCCATCAGCAAGACAACCTTGCTGAAGTTCCTCGACCGCGACACGCCAGCCATAGCCGAACAACAACAGAAAGGACAAGCATGAACCCAAGCACCGTTTCCACAGTAGAACCTGTTGTTGAGCAGGCCGCCCAGATCAATCCCTGGGCGCTGACGCCGCCGACCGACGCCAGCACCGCCTGGCTGGACGCCGCCGCGCCCGCCGTGCAGCCGGAACACGCCACCGGTTTCCACCTGACGCAGATCTTCGACGGCTCGCTGCCGCTGGAAAGCTGGATCAACCAGGGCCTGGGCTGGGTCGTCGCGCATTTCCGTCCCTTCTTCCAGGCCGTGCGCGCGCCGATCGACAGCGTGCTGTCCGGCGTGGAAGGCGTGCTGCTGGCCGCCCCGTCGCTGACGGTGATCGCCATCATCGGCTTGCTGGCGTGGCAATTTACCAGCCGCACCCTGGCCATCGGCACCGTGCTGGCGCTGCTGGTGGTGTCCATGCTGGGTATCTGGCCGGAAGCCATGACGACCCTGTCGCTGGTGCTCACTTCCCTGGCGTTCTGCCTGGCCATCGGCTTGCCGCTCGGTATTTTCCTTGCCAGCAGCGACCGCGCGCAGAATATCCTGCGTCCCCTGCTGGACGCCATGCAGACGACGCCCGCCTTCGTCTACCTGGTGCCGGTGGTGATGCTGTTTGGTATCGGTAATGCGCCGGGCGTGATCGTGACGATCATCTTTGCCCTGCCGCCGCTGGTGCGTCTGACCAACCTCGGCATCCGCCAGGTGCGTCCCGACCTGATCGAAGCGGCCCGTGCCTACGGCGCCTCGCCGTGGCAGCTGCTGACCCGCGTGCAGTTTCCGCTGGCCATGCCATCGATCATGGCCGGTATCAACCAGTCGCTGATGCTGTCGCTGTCGATGGTCGTGATCGCCTCGATGATCGCCGTCGGCGGCCTGGGCCAGATGGTCTTGCGCGGCATCGGCCGCCTGGACATGGGCCTGGCAACGGTCGGCGGCCTCGGTATCGTGCTGCTGGCCATTACCCTGGACCGCTTGACGCAGGCGATGGGCCAGCCACGCCGCGGCGTGCGCCACTGGTACCAGACGGGCCCTGCCGGTTTCGTGCTGCGCCTGGTGCGCGGCAATGCGGAGAAAAATAATGTTGAGCAGCAAGTAACGCTGGCCAACGCACAATAAAGGAACCACATGCATCAAATCGACAATTTTAAAGTGACGCAAAAATCGCAACGCAAGTTCCAGCTGTTTTCCGCCCTGGCGATCGCCGCCATGGCCCTGACCACCAGCCTGGCCATGGCGCAGACGCCGGCCGCCGATGCGCTGCCCGGCAAGGGCGTCAAGGTGCAGCCGCTGCAAAGTTCGATCGCGGAAGAAACCTTCCAGACCATGCTGGTCGACAAGGCGCTGGAAAAACTCGGCTACGAAGTGCAGCCGATCAAGGAAGTGGAGTATCCGACGGCGCATATCGCGATTGCCAACGGTGACGCCACCTTCATGGCCGTGCACTGGGACCCCATGCACAAGGATTTCTATAACAATGCGGGCGGCGACGCCAAGCTGTCGCGCACGGGCCAGTATGCGGGGCCTGCCGCGCAAGGTTATCTGATCGATAAGGCGACTGCCGAGAAGTACAACATCACGAATATCGACCAGCTGCGCGACCCGACGCTGGCCAAGCTGTTCGACCACGATGGCGACGGCAAGGCCGACTTGACCGGTTGCAACCCTGGCTGGGGCTGCGAAGCGCTGATCGAGAACCACATGGATGCGTATAAATTGCGCAAGACGGTGACGCACGTGCAGGGCAGCTATGCGGCCCTGATCGCCGACACCCTGGGCCGCTACAAGCGTGGCGAACCGATCCTGTACTACACGTGGACGCCGTACTGGGTCAGCGGCGTGCTGGTGCCGGGCAAGGACGTGGTCTGGCTGAAAGTGCCGTTCTCGGCCAATCCGGACAAGGTGAATACCCGCCTCGACGATGGCAGCGACTACGGCTTTGCCGTCAACACGGCGCGCATCGTGTCGAACAAGGCCTGGGCGGAGAAGAACCCGGCCGCGGCCAAGCTGTTCGAAGTGATGCAATTGCCCGTGGCGGACATCAATGCGCAGAACGAGCGCATGCGTCGCGGCGAAAACACGCAAGCCGATATCGCGCGCCATACGGCTGGCTGGATCAAGTATCACCAGGCGACGTTTGACGGCTGGATCGCGCAAGCGCTGGCGGCGGCGAAAAAGTAAATTACGGCTGATGCAGGCGTAAATACAGGCGTAAAAAAAGTGGCTACCGATTTGGTAGCCACTTTTGCATTTTCAGCCTGTTTTTGTGGTTTTTGGTGAGTTTTCAGCCGTTTTCGGCCTGTTTCTCTGCAAAACAGGCGTTTTCAGGTTTAATCCTTCAAGTCTTCGATCAAATCGATGTATTGCTGTTGCGCATCTTCCTTCGAGGTGCCGGCCAGGGCCGCCCAGGCGTCGAACTTGGCGCGGTTGACGAAGTCGGTCATGCCAGGACGCTCGCCCGTGGCGTCGCCGCTCGACGCTTGCTTGAACAAGGCGTAGATTTTCAACAAGGTCATATTGTCCGGACGCTCGGACAGGGTCTTGGAATCGAGCTGCGCTTGTTCGAATTGCTCTTGTAAACTCATGATGGCTCCTGTGTGCTGATGGAATCGCTGGAAAAGTGCGGCAGGCCCGGCGGAGTGGCCACCGTGCGTGCTGCAGTGCCTGACATCATAGTGAAAAAAGCGCGCCGTGCATTAGAGGACACACTCAAAACAAAAACGCCGCCGCTGCGTGAACAGGGGCGGCGTCGGTACAGTCGCCTGGGCGCTGCGGAGTCGGTGCTTATACGCCCAGCAGTTCGACGTCGAAAATCAGGGTGGCGTTCGGTGGAATCACGCCGCCGGCGCCGCGTGCGCCATAGCCCAGTGCCGCCGGGATGATCAGCTGGCGCTTGCCGCCCACTTTCATGCCTTGCACGCCTTCGTCCCAGCCTTGAATGACGCGGCCGGCGCCCAGCGGGAATTCGAATGGGTCGTTGCGGTCCTTGCTCGAGTCAAATTTCGAACCGGCGCTGCCGTCGTCGTTCTGCAGCCAGCCCGTGTAATGCACGACAACATTGTTGCCGGCTTGCGCTTCAGCGCCTTCGCCGACGATGGTATCGATGTATTGCAGGCCGGAAGCGGTAGTGGTGGTGGTCATGATAATCCTTGTGTAGGCGATGAAAGCTTCAGATTGTAGAGCAATGAGTTGCAAAGCGCCATTCCAGGCCCGGCACAGGGAAAAAACGGAAATTACGGCGATGTGTGGCTGCCGGCAGCATTTAAGGGGGGATTTCACACAATAAATACAGTGTTCCACGTAAAATGCATGTTTTGTATTTAACAGTGATTTCTTCCATGTTCCGCAGTCTACGCCGCCTTGTTTTTTCCTCGCTGTGCCTGGTTTCCGCAATATCGACGGCGCAAGCCGAAGTGGTGGTGGTGCTCAATTCCCGTGATGCTACGGTGCAACTGCTGGACCAGAAAACCTATGCTCCCCTGTCCACCTTCGCCGTCGGCAAGGAACCGCACCATCTGATGGAGACGCCGGACGGCAAGTCGCTGATCGTCGCCAGTTCCGTCGGCAACGAGCTGATCTTCCTCGACCCCGTGTCGGGCCAGATCCAGCGCCGCATCAGCAACATCCTCGACCCTTACCAGATCGGCTTTTCGCCGGACCAGAAATGGTTCATTTCGAACTCGCTGCGCCTGGACCGCATCGACCTGTACCGCTACGACGGCAAGAACCTGACCCTGGCCAAGCGCATCCCGCTGCCGAAGTTGCCCAGCCACATGGCGTTCACGGCCGACAGCACCATGGCTTTCATTACGCAGCAGGGCAGCAACCAGGTCAGCGCCATCGACCTGGCCACGCAGACGGTGAAATGGACCATGCCTGTCGGCCCGGCGCCGGCCGGCATCACGATGACGCCCGATGGCAAGCATTTGCTGGTGGGCATCATGGGCAGCGATTACGTGGAAGTGATCGACTGGCGCACGCAAAAGACCGTCAAGCGCATCAAGGCGGGCGCCGGCACGCATAATTTCCGCGCGCTCGGCGATAACCGCATGACGTTCGTCTCGAACCGCGTGTCGAACACCATCAACATCATCGACCAGCAAACCCTGGAAAACGTGGGCACCATCAATGTGCCGGGCGGCCCCGACTGCATGGAAATCACGCCCGATGGCAAGACCATGTGGGTAACGTTGCGCTGGATTAAGAAAGTGGCCGTGATCGATTTGACCACGCGCAAGGTGATCAAGACCATACCGGTGGGCCGCTCGCCGCATGGCGTGTATTTCGCCACCCACTCGCCGCGCATGTGATGACGGGTGTGATGATGAAACACTTGACCATGCGTCGCCTGACGCCGGGCGTGACTCGCTGCGGCGGCATGTCCGCCATGCTGTTGTGTGCGGTGGCCATGCTGTCGCACACGGATGCGACCGCGACCGCACCTGCCGCTGCCAGCGTCGCGTCTGCCGCTCCCGGCGACGCGTCTGCCAAGCCTGCCGCGCATGCCACCGCTGCCGCCTCCACCGCCGCGTCCGTCCCGGCCGCCTGCAAGGGCACCATCTACCTCACGTTCGACACGGGCAGCCAGTCGCAAGCGCAATTGATCGCCGACGTGCTCAATCAACGCCATGTGAAGGCAACCTTCTTCCTGGCCAATGAAAAGACGACGCGCGGCGACTATTCGCTCGATGCCTCGTGGGCGCCGTACTGGAAAGCCCGCGTGGCCGAAGGCCATGCGTTCGGCACGCATACGTTTGACCACGTGTACTGGAAGAAGGATCTGGCCAACGGCTTGATCCAGGTCAAGCCCCAGTTCGGCAAGGATGGCGGCAAGCTGGCGTCGTTCACGGATCAGCAGTTCTGCGAGGAATTGCGCCGCGTCGATACGCGCTTCCAGGAGCTGACCGGGCGCAAGCTCGACCCGTTCTGGCGCGCGCCGGGCGGCTACACGTCGCCGCGCACCCTGGCGGCCGGCAGCGCCTGCGGCTACCAGCACGCGGGCTGGGCGCCGGCCGGCTATTCGGGCGATGAATTGCCCAGCGATAAGTATCCGAACGCCACGCTGCTGAAAAAAGCCCTGGCGAACTTGCGCAGCGGCGACATTTTTATTGCACACATGGGCATCTGGTCGCGCAAGGAGGCATGGGCGCCGGCCAACCTGGACGCCTTGATTTCCGGCCTGCAAGACAAGGGTTTCTGCTTTGCCACGCTGCGCGAGCATCCTGCCTACGCGCGGAAGAAGGGCCAGCCATGATCGCCGCCGACATCGTCAGCTTCGTCACGCCCGTCATCGATGCCGTGGTCGACGCCTTTGGCGCGGCGCAAGGCTGGCTGTTCCAGACTGTGGTGAACCCGCTCGTGTATCACCTGGGCTTTGGCGAATTCACGGAAGAAGCGTTCGAGGGCACGGAGTGGCTGCTGATCGGCCTGTGCGAACTGGTGCTGCTGTTTCTCGTGCTGCGCCCGCTCGAAGCCTTGATTCCCGCGCAAAAGATGACGGACCCGCGCGCCCGCTGGAACGATTTCATCTATACGGTGCTGCACCGCGTCGGCCTGTTTTCTGTCGTGGTGTTCTTTACGCTCGATCCGTTGATGGATGCATTGGCGGGTGCCTTGCGCTTCGACAATATTCATCCATTGAATCTGGAGTCGCTGTTGCCCGGCATCAGCCCCTTGCTCAGTTTTATCATTTATTTTGTGATACTGGACTTCGTCGACTATTGCTACCACCGGGCCTCGCACCATTTCGGCTGGTGGTGGGGCTTGCACAGCCTGCATCACAGCCAGCAAAACATGAATTTGTGGAGCGATGACCGCAACCACCTGCTCGACGACTTTTTGCGCGACGTGGTGATGGCCCTGGTGGCGCTCGGTATCGGCGTGCCGCCGGGCCAGTACGTGCTGCTGGTGTCGATTTCGCGCATCCTGCAAAGCTTGCAGCACGCAAATGTGAGGATACACTTCGGCCGTATCGGCGAGCGGCTCTTGATCTCGCCCCGTTTCCACCGCACGCACCACGCGATCGGCGTGGGGCACGAGTCGAAAGGCAAGGGCAGCATGGGTGGTTGCAACTTCGGCGTGGTCTTGCCGATTTGGGATATGCTGCTGGGCACCGCGAATTTCTCGGCGGGCTATGCGCGCACGGGCGTGCGCGACCAGCTGGCCCGCATCGACAGCAATGGCGTGGGCCGGCCGGGGCGCAACTATGGCCGCGGTTTCTGGCAGCAGCAATGGCTGGGCCTGCGCCGCATGGTGGAATTTGCAAGAATTAAACGAAAAGGACGCCGTTGATGCGCAATGTGTTGAATTCGTATGGCCGTGCTTTCCTGTCGCAATTGCACGGCAGGATATTGCTGCTGAGCGTGGCGCCGTTCATCCTGTCGCTGGTGCTGTGGGGCGGCTTGCTGTATGTGGGCTTGCAGCCGCTGATCGACAGCCTGCATGCGCTGTTCACGCAGTACGACTTCTTCCGCACCAGCGGCCAGGTGCTGGCCACCTTCGGCCTGGGCGTGCTGAAAGCCGTGATCGTGCCGCTGATCGCCATGTTCATGCTGCTGCCGCTGATGATCCTGACGGCGCTGATCTTCATGGGCCTGTTCGCCATGCCGGCCATCGGCCGCCATATCGGCGGGCGGCACTTTCCGCAACTGGAAAAGAAGCATGGCGGCAGCCTGCTCGGCAGCGTCGGCACTTCGCTGGCCACGTTTTTGCTGTTTATCCTGGTATGGGTGCTCATGCTGCCCCTGTACGCGTTTCCGCCGGCCGCGCTGGCAGGGCAGGCCGTGCTGTGGGGCTGGCTGACGTACCGCGTGATGGCGTATGACGCCATGGCCGACTACGCCAGCGTGGAAGAGCGCCACGCCATCATGCGCGAGCAGCGCTGGCCCCTGCTGGCCATCGGCATGGTGTCCGGCGCGGCCGGCGCCGTGCCGGGCCTGCTGTGGATGGGCGGCGCGATGTCGGTGGTGTTCTTCCCCTTCCTGGCGGCGTTCGCCATCTGGCTGTACGTACTGATCTTTATCTTTACGGGTCTGTGGTTCCAGTATTACTGCCTGGAAGCACTGGCGCGTTTGCGGGGCGTACGCGGCATGACCGACGTGGCGCCGGCGGACGCTTGAGTATTTTTATCGAATTCTACGAGGAAGCTTCATGGCTATCGGATTGATCATCATCGGCGACGAAATCCTGTCGGGCAAGCGCACGGACCAGCATTTCCCGAAAGTAGTGAGCATGCTCAAGCAACGCGGCTTGCAGCTGAGCTGGGCGGAATACGTGGGCGACGAGCCTGCCCGCCTGGTCGCCTTGCTCAAGCGCAGCTTTGCCAGCGGCGACATCGTCTTCAGCTTTGGCGGCATCGGCGCCACGCCGGACGACCATACGCGCCAGGCGGCGGCCGATGCGCTGGGCTTGCCGCTGGTGCTGCATCCGCAGGGCAAGAAGAATATCCAGCAACGCATCACGGAAATGGGAGAAGAGGCGGGCGTGCCGGCCGACTTGCACTCGCCGGAAAACCTGCACCGCCTGAAAATGGCGGAATTTGTCGAAGGCGCCGAGCTGATTCCGAACCCGTACAACAAGATTGCCGGCTTTGCCGTGCGCGAGCATTACTTCGTGCCGGGCTTTCCCGTCATGTCCTGGCCCATGATCGAATGGGTGCTGGACACGCATTACCCCCATTTGTTCAACCAGGTGCCGCATGCGGAACACGCCTTGCTCGTGTACGAAACGGCCGAATCCCTGCTGACGCCGCTGATGGTGCGGCTGGAAGCGGAGTTTCCGTTGATCAAGGTTTTCAGCTTGCCCAGCGTGGGCGATGCGCAGACGCGCCGGCATATCGAACTGGGCGTCAAGGGCGAGCCGGCGCAAGCGGCGGCCGCCTTCGCGCAGATGTGCGCGGCACTCGATACCTTGCAGGCGGAATACACCACCATCTGACATGCAGCCAGCCCGGCGCCGGCGGCTTTTTTGCCGGGGTCCAGCCCGCCGTGCATCTATGTACGCAAGCGTACATTCCAAGACGTTGTTTTTTTGCGAAAATCTTCAATGAAGCAAGATTTTTGTGCGCGCTCGTCAGTCGTTTTCATGCCGATGTGGTGGAATGGTGAACAGGGGCCTTGCGTGTCAAACGCGGGGTCGCCTGCCTGTGCAGTAACGTGTTTTTTTGATTCACCGGTATGGACATCATGTTAAGCAAGCTTTGTTGTGACCGGCCCTTGCCGGCCCTCGTCTTATCCCGCGCGGAGCGGTATCGCTGCCGCATTTCCCGCGCCGTCCAAAACCAACCTTACCCCAGCATCCCATGAAAGACACAGGCGTCAATCTGGCCGCGCAAGAGCGGCCCCCTTCCGATCCAGCTGCCGAGGCGCCGCCGCCGGCGAGCCCGCCGAAGAAGCGCCGTTCGCGCATCTGGCCCATCTTTGCCATCATCCTGCTGGCGCTGATCGCCGGCGTGGCGTGGTTCGTCATGCGCGAAGTGCGCACCTCGGCCCTGCAGGCGGAATTTTTCACGCGCCTGGACCGCCAGCTATCGTTCAAGGTCGAGCCCGGCCCCGCACCGGCGGGCGCCATCCGCTATCCGCAGCACGGCCCGTATGACGAGCGCCTCGGCTATGCCAGCTTGCCCGACTTCATCACCAAACTGAATGCGCGCGACTATGCAGTGACGGCGCAGGCGCGCATGTCGCCGAAGATGGTGCAACTGGTCGACCGGGGCATCTTTGCCACGTATCACGAGAAAAACCGCGCGGGCCTGTCCATTCTCGATTGCCGCGCTGCACCGCTGTTTGCGGCCAGCTATCCCGAACGCATGTTCGACGGCTTCGCCGAAGCGCCGCCCGCGCTCGTGCAAAGCCTGCTGTTCATCGAAAACCGCGAATTGCTGGATCCGGGCACGCCCGAGCGCAATCCGGCCGTGGAATGGGACCGCCTGAGCAAGGCGATTCTCGACAAGGCGCTGAACCTGTTCGGCGGCCACCGCGGCGGCGGCGGCAGCACGCTGGCCACGCAGATCGAGAAATACCGCCATTCGGAAGACGGCCGCACCAGTTCCATGCAGGACAAGCTGCTGCAGATGCTGTCGGCCAGCCTGCGCTCGTACCAGGATGGCGAAAACACCATGGAAGCGCGGCGCAAGATCGTCGTCAATTACCTCAATACCGTGCCGCTGTCGGCAAAGAGCGGCTTTGGCGAGGTCAACGGTATCGGAGACGGCATGTGGGTCTGGTATGGCCGTCCGTTTGCCGAAGTGAAAACTTTGCTCAAAGGTAATATGGACCAGCCGGGCAGTGCGCTGGCCTACAAGCAGGCGCTGAGCTTGCTGATCGCGCAGCGCCGTCCCTCGCATTACCTGGTGGCAGGCGGCGCCGACCTGGAAGAGCTGACCAACAGCCATCTGCGCCTGCTGGCGCAAGCGGGCGTGATCTCGCCGCAGCTGCGCAATGCGGCCATCGCCGAGAAGCTGCGCCCATCGACGGCCTCGGGCGTGCAATCGGAAGCATCGACTTCGTTCGTCACGCGCAAGGCCTCGAATGCCGTGCGCAACCACCTGGCCAGCATGCTCGGCGATCCGCGCTTGTACAACCTCGACCGCCTGGACCTGAAAGTGGTCAGCACGCTCGACGCGCAGGCGCAAAACGCCGTCACCAAGGTCTTGCGCGAGTTGCGCGACCCGGAAGTGGCGAAAGCGGCCGGCCTGACGGGCAAGGGCATGCTGGGCAATGGCGACCCCGCCAATGTGGTCTACAGTTTTACCTTGCTGCAAAAGGGCGACCAAGCCAACTTGCTGCGCGTGCAGACGGATAACTACGACCAGCCGCTCGACATCAACGAAGGCGCCAAGCTGGACCTCGGTTCCACGGCCAAGCTGCGCACCCTGGTGACGTACATGGACATCATCGACCAGTTGCACCAGCGCTACAGCGGCATGGGCGCCGCCGAACTGGGCAAGATTGCCGTCGATCCGAAGGACATGCTGTCGCAGTGGGCAATTGCCTATCTGAAACCTTTGCCGCTCGGCGAGGCGCGCAATTTACCCGCCATGCTGGCGGCCGCCATGGAGCGCAAATACTCGGGCAATCCGGGCGAAGGCTTCTTCACGGGCGGCGGCTTGCACCATTTCGGCAACTTCTCCAAGCTCGACGACAGCCGCATCATGACGGTGCAGCAGGCGCTGCGCCAGTCGACCAACCTGGTGTTCGTGCGCCTGATGCGCGACGTGGCCCGCTACTACATGTTTTCGCGTCCCGATTCCTCGGCCTCGCTGCTGGCGGACGCGGACGATCCGCGCCGGGCCCAGTACCTGAGCCGCTTTGCCGACAAGGAAGGGCGCGAATTCCTGCACCGCTTCTACCAGAAGTACCGCGGCAAGAGCGTCGACGAGCAGGAAAAGATTTTATTGGCCAGCATCCGCCCGACACCCGTGCGCCTGGCGAATATCTTCCGCACCGTCAATCCGAAAGGGACCGTCGCGGAATTCGGCGATTTCCTCAACGCCAACTTGCCGTCGCAAAATGAAGTACCGCCCGAGCGCGTGGCCAAGATGTACCAGCAGTACGCGATGGAAAACTGGTCGCTGGCCGACCGGGGATACCTTGCCAATGTGCATCCGCTGGAACTGTGGATGGTGGCGTATCTGCGCCAGCACGAAGGTTCCACCCTGTCGCAGATGGTGGCGGCCAGCGAAAAGGAACGCCAGGAAGTGTATAAATGGCTGTTCAATACGCACCGCAAGCATGCGCAGGACCGCCGCATCGCCAACTTGCTGGAAGTGGAAGGGTTCCTGGAAATCCACCGCCAGTGGAAAAAGATGGGCTATCCGTTCGACTCGCTGGTGCCATCGTATGCGACCACCCTGGGCGCCTCGGCCGACCGTCCCGCCGCGCTGGCCGAGTTGATGGGCATCATCATCAACGATGGCGTGCGCAAACCGAGCGTGCGCATCGATTCCATGCATTTCGCTGCCAACACGCCGTATGACACCATGGTCAAGCGGGGCACGAAGGTGGAGGCGGAGCAAGTGTTGTCGCCGGACGTGGCCAAGGCCGTCGCCAAGGCCATCCGCGAAGTGGTGTCGGACGGTACTGCCAAGCGGGCGAAGACGGCGTTCGTCGGCGCCGACGGCGTGCCGATCCCGATGGGCGGCAAGACGGGCACGGGCGACCAGCGTTTCGACGTGTATGGCGCCGGTGGCCGTTTGATCGAGTCGCGCTATGTGAACCGTTCGGCCACGTTCGTCTTCAATATCGGCGAGCGCTTCTATGGCAGCATGACGGCGTATGTGCGCGGGCCGGAATCGAAGAATTACGATTTCACCAGCGCCTTGCCGGTGCAACTGCTCGTGTCGCTGGCGCCGAGCCTGATGCCGCTGATCGAGCCGCCCGCGCCGGCCGAGGGCGTGGCGAAGCAGTGTACGAATTAAAACGTTGCTGCAATGAAAAGCCGGCCTGAATGGGCCGGTTTTTTTATGGAGGAGAAAGAAGCTATGGAAAGAACGCAGCACATCTTTGCGCAATATCACCGCTTCGACGATGGCGTGCTCGTATCATTCGAGCATGTGTATGGACCGCGCGGCGTGCAGGCCGTGCGCATCGTGGTGTACGCGAGAAATCATGAACTGGAGGGCAACATCTGGCGCAACGTCGCCATCACGGTGGGTGACGTGCGCGAAGTGCTGGTCAGGATGCCGGGCAACTTCATCAACCGCATCTGCTGCGGCGTGAAGCTGCTGCGTTTCGGCGACGTCTGGTGCGTCGACGTCGACGGCACCTACACGCACGACGACCCTGCGACCCTGGAGGAAGTGCGCCGCGATGGCGATTGCTACGTCATCGGCGGCACGGTCGAGGCAATCGAACTGGACTAACCGGCAAACACGGCCGTTTTACCTTCCAGGCGCGCGTGATACGCGGCGATGGCCGGATACTCGGGGCGCTGCATGGGCGCCATCAGCCAGCGCTTGACGGACAGGCCCAGCACGATATCGGCCAGCGTGAATTGCTCGCCGCACACATACGCGCCCGTGCGCTGCAACTGCTGCTCCAGCACGCCCATCATCTTGTTCCATCCGGCAATACCGGCCGCCAGCTGCGCCGTATCCTGGTGCGCGGGGCTGTGGCGCACCAGCGACATGAAGGCGTAGCGCCAGCTGTTGTTCAAATCGCCCATCTGCCAATCCATCCATTTTTCCACTTCCGCGCGGGCGCGGGGATTGCTAGGCAGCAAGTCTTCGCGGTCCGCCTGGGCGCACAGGTAGCGGCAGATCGTGTTCGATTCCCACAGCACCAGGTCGCCGTCAACCAGCACGGGCACCATGGCGTTCGGGTTCAGGGCCAGGAAGGCCGGGTCGTCGGTGGCGCGAAAGCCGCTGCCCCAGTCTTCGCGTTCGTACGGCAGGTCGAGTTCCTCGCACGTCCACAGGACTTTGCGTACATTGATCGAGGCGGCTTTTCCAAGAATTTTCAGCATGCAGGGCTCCGAAGGGCGAATGAGTGATCTGCCACTGTAGCCGAAATGACCACGCCACGCATGTGAAAGTGCCTTGCATAGTTGAGCTTTTCTTGGCATCGTAGCCACCCATGAAACCTATGCGCCACCACATGTCCAAAATCCTCGCGTTCAGCCGCTTTTCCGTGCGCGACTTCCTCGCCACCGCCGGTCCCACCTTGCTGCTGGTCGGCGCGTTCTGTGCGCTCGCTTACTGGCTGGTCGACCCGGCGCCGCCGCGCAAGGTGACCCTGTCGACAGGGCAGGACAATAGCGCCTACGAAGAGTTCGGCAAGAAATACGCGGCCACCCTGGCCAAACACGGCATCAAGGTGACCTTGCAGCCGTCGCTGGGCTCGCAGGAAAACCTGCAGCGCCTGAACGCAGGCACGACCGACATTGCCTTCGTGCAAAGCGGCTCGACGGAACACGACGATGCCGAGCGCCACGGCCTCATTTCCCTGGGCAGCCTGTTTACGGAACCCGTCTGGCTGTTCATGCGCGAAGACAAGGCGGTGACGGAACTGACGCAATTGAAGGGCTTGAAGATCAACCTGGGGCCGGAAGGCACGGGCGTGCCCGGCCTGTTCCGGCAGTTGCTGTCTGTGAACGGCGTCGAAGCCAAGGAGCTGACGGTGAGCGACTTGCAGAACACGCCCGCCACGGTGGAGCTGCTGGAAGGGCGCATCGACGGTCTCGTGTTCAGCTCGGCGCCGGAAGCGCCGCTGATCCAGATGCTGCTGCAAACGCCGGGCATCAAGCTGTTTGATTTTTCGCAAGCGGAGGCGTACACGCGGCGCCTGCCTTTCCTCACGCATGTCGTCTTGCCACGTGGCATCGTCGACCTGGGGCAAAACATTCCCGCGCAGGATTATCACCTGATCGCGCCGACGGCCACCCTGGTCGCGCGCGAAGACTTGCATCCGGCGCTGGTCGACCTGTTCGTGCAGGCGGCGGCCGGCATCCATGGCGGCACGGGCTGGTTCCAGCAGCAGGGGCAGTTCCCGTCTGCGCGCTACACGGAAATTCCCGTGGCGCCGGAAGCGTTGAAATTCTACAAGGATGGCGCGCCCGTGTTGCAGCGCTACATGAGTTTCTGGCTGGCCAATTTCTTCGACCGCATGTGGGTGCTGGTGGTGGCGCTCGGCGCCCTGATCCTGCCTCTGTCGCGCGTCGTGCCGCCGTTGTACGTGTGGCGCATCCGTTCGCGCGTGTACCGCTGGTATGGCCAGCTGCGCACGGTGGAGCAGGCGCTGGAAGACGTGCCGGAAGGGCAGCGCACACAGGTGTATGCGGCGCAATTGCAACGGCTCGACCAGATCGAGGAAATGGTCAACCAGATATCGATACCGCTGTCGTTTGCGGATGGCCTGTATGGCTTGCGCAGCCACATCAATTTCGTGCGCAAGCGCATCCTGACACTGATGGGCGAATATTCGCCAGCGGCGCCGGAGTCGGGAGAGCCGGCCTGAGCGCTTAATCCGCTTAAACGAGGGTGATCGACAGCTTGCGCCCGACCAGCGCGGCGGCCCGCTCCAGGGTGGAAAGCGTCACGTCGCTGCTGGGGTCGAGCAGGCGGTCGAGTTGCGAACGGCTCGTCTGCAGCAGCGCCGCCATACGCGTCTTTGACAGCGATTGTTCCTGCATCGCCTGTGTCAATTGCCAGGCGATCACTTCCTTGATGGCGCGGGTTTGCGTTTGCTCAAAGATGCCTTCCTCTTTTAAAAAGTCGTCGAGACTGCTGCCGAGGTGGGGTGCGGTGGCGTTCATGTCAGTTCCTTGTGGCGTTTGCGGGCCAGCGCCAGGTCATCGTCCGGCGTCGTCCGGGTTTTCTTGATAAAGCCGTGCAGCGCCACCAGGCAATCGCCGTGATGGCAGATCAGCACGCGCGCGATGCGCTTGCCGGGCAAGCTGCTGCGAATTTCTGATAAACCGTGCCCCAGATGGCGGCACAGGGGCATGCCCACGGGCCAGCGCCATTGCGCATGCATCAAGTCTTGCCCGATCACATGGCGTTCCTCGATGGGGAACGACTTGAGCCAGTCGCGCACGGGTTCGCCGCCATTGCCGTTCGCATAGAACAGCAGGGTAATCTGCCGCAAGCCGGAAGCATCCATGACGCACCTCCACGTTGTACTATATAAGGTACATGTTCGCAAGGAGAATTTGCGCCGCAGTTGAAAAATCGGGCGCGCATGGATGGTTGTAGCCGATGGCGGGCCATCGCGTGGCCCGCCAGATCAAACACGGTTCAGATAATCAAGCGGCCAGCATCAAGCGGCCAGCGTCAGGCGCCCAGCCAAGGCAAGCCTGCCTTGCACCAGCCGCCGATCTGTTTGCGGTGGCCGTCGGCGTCCTTGTCGCCTTCAAAACCTTCGAGGATGTCGAAGCAGTTGCTGTAGCCGTGCTCGGTCGCCAGCTTGGCGGCGTGGCGCGAACGCACGCCGGAGCGGCACAGGAACAGCAGCACCTCGTCCTTGCCTGCCTGGGCCGCCAGCTGCGCGAGGAAGTCGGGATTCGGCACGCCGCCCGGATACGTGGCCCACTGCACCGCACCATGCTGGGTATCGGCGATGTCGACCCGGCCGACCCAGTCGCGCTCGGCAGTCGTGCGCACATCGATGAGCTTGACGGCAGCATCGCCTTGCAGCAAGTCATACGCTTCCTGCGGCGTGACGGCGCCGGCATACGGCGTACCTTCATTGGCCCGGCTGCGGGCGGTGGTCAGGATGTCGGCGGCGGTGGTCATGGCGTCCTCGATGAAAGTGGGCAGGTGTGTGTACGATTATAGTGCGCCGTCCGCGCCCCGCAAACGGGAATCCATGGTGCACGGCGCATGCACCACAACGAGGCATTTTTCGGCAATCCGCACAAAATGCACGATAATGGTGCGTTATTCGTTTTTTGCACTTGCTTAGTGCATTCTTGATTTGACGCAAATGCGCATCAAAATCGCGGGCATGAAAACTTTCACTGGGATGGCAGTAATTTTGTTGCCGGCACCTGGGTGCTCCTGGAGCTGGCATGGAATCTGCTATGATCCTTATGAGTTTTGGTGGCACGCAATGTTTGCTTCGCTTCATCAGCCCAGACGCACTAAGGTCGGCTCACCCCACATTCATTTAGGAGATACGCATGGCAATGACAGCCGCAGAAGTCTTGAAGATGGTAGAAGAAAACGAAGTCAAATTCGTTGATTTCCGCTTTGCCGATACCCGTGGTAAAGAGCAGCACGTGACGGTTCCCGTGTCGCACTTCGACATGGACAAATTCGAGTCGGGCCACGCCTTTGACGGTTCTTCGATCGCTGGCTGGAAAGGCATTGAAGCGTCCGACATGATCTTGCTGCCGGATCCAAACACGGCTAATATCGACCCGTTCATGGAAGAAACGACCCTGTTCATGCAGTGCGACGTGATCGAACCGTCGGACGGCAAGGGCTACGACCGCGACCCGCGCTCGATCGCGAAACGCGCCGAAGCCTACCTGAAATCGTCGGGCATGGGCGACACCGCCTACTTCGGCCCTGAGCCGGAATTCTTCATCTTCGACAGCGTGCGCTGGAAGATCGACATGTCGGGCTGCTTCGTCAAGATCGGTTCGGACGAAGGTTCGTGGTCGACCGGCAAGGACATCGAAGGCGGCAACAGCGGCCACCGTCCTACCGTCAAGGGCGGCTATTTCCCCGTGCCACCAGTGGACAGCTTCCAGGACATGCGTTCGGAAATGTGCCTGATTCTGGAATCGCTGGGCATCCCGGTTGAGGTACATCATCACGAAGTGGCCGGCGCCGGTCAGAATGAAATCGGCACCAAGTTCTCGACCCTGGTCGAGCGCGCCGACTGGACGCAAAACCTGAAATACGTGGTGTGGAACGTGGCGCACAGCTATGGCAAGACCGCCACCTTCATGCCGAAACCTATCGTTGGCGACAACGGTTCGGGCATGCACGTGCATCAATCCGTATGGAAAGATGGCAAAAATCTGTTCGCTGGCGACGGCTATGCCGGCCTGTCCGATTTCGCCCTGTACTACATCGGCGGCATCATCAAGCACGCCAAGGCACTGAACGCGATCACCAATCCGGGCACCAACTCGTACAAGCGTCTGGTACCAGGCTACGAAGCTCCAGTGAAACTGGCGTACTCGGCGAAAAACCGTTCCGCCTCGATCCGTATCCCGCACGTGGCCAATCCAAAAGGCCGCCGCGTCGAAGCGCGCTTCCCGGATCCACTGGCGAACCCGTACCTGTGCTTCGCCGCACTGCTGATGGCCGGCCTGGACGGCGTTGCCAACAAGATCCATCCGGGCGAAGCCGCCTCGAAAGATCTGTACCATCTGCCGCCGGAAGAAGATGCACTGATCCCTACCGTGTGCGCTTCGCTGGAAGAAGCACTGGAAGCCCTGGACAAGGACCGCGAATTCCTGACCCGCGGCGGCGTGTTCAGCGATTCCATGATCGACGCTTACCTGGAACTGAAAATGCAGGACGTGCAACGCATGCGCATGACCACGCATCCTGCCGAGTTCGACATGTACTACTCGCTGTAATGGCGCCACGCCGGCAATGTGCCGGTAGTGAATAAAAAACGCGGGTGAGGCGATGGTCTTGCCCGCGTTTTTTTATGCAAGGCGCCAAGGCGGCGCCGGTGCGGTGTTGTATAGTCGGCCCAGGAACGATGCGGCACGAGCCGACAGGAGTGAAGATTGACCAAGCATTACAGAATGGCGCTGATGGCAGGATTGCTGGGCGCGGCGGCACAGGCGCACGGACAGCTGTATGTGTGCGCCGATGCGCAGGGACACAAGACGTACACGGACAGGAGTGCTGGCAAGCATTGCCAGCTGCTCGATTTGCCGGGCGCCATGACGGAGCCGCCACGCAGGACGGCGCCGCCGGCCGGTGCGCCGGTACGGCCCGCCCTGCAGGCGGCGGCCACGGCGGCGCCTGCCGCCGGCGCTTTTCCCAAGGTCGATGGCGCCGAGCAGCGCGCGCGCGACCTGGACCGGCGCCAGATCCTGCAGGACGAATTGCGCAGCGAAGAGCAGAAGCTGGCGGCGCAGCGCCTGGAATTCAACGGCGGCCAGCCCGAACGCCAGGGCAATGAGCGTAACTACGCGAAATACCAGGAAAGAGTGGCGCAGTTGAAGGACAACATTAGCCGGACACAGCAGAACGTCGAGGCCCTGAAACGCGAGATCGCGAATATTCGGTAAAGCACATGACACTAGACAACCATTCCAGCCGTCCCGCCCACCTGGCCGGCCTTGATTTGCTCGCTTCAGCCGTGATCCTGCTCGATGGCGACGGCCGCATCGGCTACGCCAACGCGGCGGCGGAAAACCTGCTGGAAAGCTCGCTGAAGGCGCTGTCGCGGCAAAAACTGACGGCGCTGTTCCTGAATCCCGAGGAACTGGCCGGCATTTGCGCGCAGGCGCTCGAACATAAATTTTCCGACCTGCGCCAGGACCTGAGCCTGGAGCGCCTGGGGCGCGAGCCGCTGCGCGTGCACAGCATCGTCAGCGCGCTCGACGCGCCGCGCGACGGCGTGCTGATCGAGCTGCGCGAGAACGTGCAGCAGCTGAAGCTCGACCGCGAGGAGCGCATCCTCGACCAGAGCCAGGTCAACAAGGAGCTGATCCGCAACCTGGCGCATGAAATCAAGAACCCGCTGGGCGGCATCCGCGGCGCGGCCCAGCTGCTGGAGCTGGAACTGCCGGCCCTGCACCTGAGCGAACTGCGCGAATACACGCAAGTCATCATCAAGGAAGCGGACCGCCTGCAAACCCTGGTCGACCGCCTGCTGGCACCGCACCGCCGCCCGCATATCGTGGGCGACGTGAATATCCACGAAGTGTGCGAACGGGTCCGCAGCCTGATCCTGGCCGAATTCCCCAGCGGCCTGACCATTGCGCGTGATTACGACGCTTCGATTCCCGAGTTTCGCGGCGACAAGGAGCAATTGATACAGACCGTGCTCAATATCGCGCACAACGCGGCGCAAGCGCTGGCCGAGCGCATCGAGGCGGGCGATGCGGAGCTGATTTTCAAGACGCGCGTGGCGCGCCAGGTGACCCTGGCCAAGGTCCGTTACGGCCTGGCATTAGACTTGCATATCATTGACAATGGACCGGGCATCGCACCCCAGATCCGCGACCGGATTTTCTACCCGCTGGTGTCGGGCAGGGAAGGCGGCAGCGGGCTGGGACTGACCTTGGCGCAAACCTTCGTGCAACAGCACCTGGGCGTGATCGAGTGCGAAAGCCGGCCTGGATACACCGATTTCAGGATCGTTCTACCCTTGCCATAAGCGAGGAGGTATCCCACCCATGAAATCCATTGCGGGACGCACATACTAATGAAGCCAATCTGGATAGTTGACGACGACGAATCAATCCGCTGGGTGCTGGAAAAAGCCCTGGCGCGGGAAAATCTCGCCACCAAGAGTTTTGCCAATGCACGCGACGCCATCGCCGCGCTGGAATTTGACACGCCGCAAGTGCTCGTGTCCGATATCCGCATGCCGGGCGCTTCCGGCCTGGAATTGTTGCAGACGGTCAAGTCGCGCTTTCCCGGCTTGCCGGTCATCATTATTACCGCCTTTTCCGACCTCGATTCAGCCGTCGCAGCCTTCCAGGGCGGCGCCTTCGAATACCTGGCCAAGCCCTTCGATATCGACAAGGCCGTCGAGCTGATCCGCCGCGCGCTGGAAGAGAGCCTGCGCGAGACCAGCGTCGAGTCGGGACCGTCGGAAACACCGGAAATCCTCGGCCAGGCGCCGGCCATGCAGGAAGTCTTCCGCGCCATCGGCCGCCTGTCGCAATCGAATGTGACGGTGCTGATCACGGGCGAATCCGGTTCCGGCAAGGAACTCGTGGCGCGCGCGCTGCACAAGCACAGCCCGCGCGCGGCGCAGCCGTTCATCGCCCTGAACACGGCGGCGATCCCCAAGGATTTGCTGGAATCGGAACTGTTCGGCCATGAACGGGGCGCGTTTACGGGCGCCCAGACGACGCGCCGCGGCCGCTTCGAGCAAGCCGAGAACGGCACCCTGTTCCTCGATGAAATCGGCGACATGCCGTTCGACCTGCAGACGCGCCTGCTGCGCGTGCTGTCCGACGGGCATTTCTACCGCGTCGGCGGCCACCAGCCCATGAAGGCGAACGTGCGCGTCATTACGGCCACGCACCAGAACCTGGAACAGCGCGTGCGCGACGGCCTGTTCCGCGAAGACTTGTATCACCGCCTGAACGTGATCCGTTTGCGCTTGCCCAGTTTGCGGGAGCGGCGCGAGGATATCCCCATCCTGGTGCGCCACTTCCTGGTGCAGAGCGCACGCCAGCTGGGCGTGGAAGCCAAACGCATGAGCGAGCCGACGATGCAGTTCCTCAGCAGCCTCGATTTGCCCGGCAATGTGCGCCAGCTGGAAAACCTGTGCAACTGGATCACCGTCATGGCGCCGGGCCAGACGGTGGAAATCAAGGACTTGCCGCTGGAATTGACGCAGGGACAGGGCGATGGCGCAGCCAGCGCGGCGGCGGGCGAGCCTGCGCCGGCGGCCGTTGCCCATGCGCATGGCGGCCAGGTCTTCGAGGCGGCCGCGCCCGCCAACGGCGCGCCGCCGGGCTGGATTGGTTTACTGGAATTGCAGGCGGCCGGCATGCTGGGCGCGGGGCAGCAGGAAGTCATGGCCGTGCTGGGGCGCCAATTCGAGTCGGCCTTGATCAAGACGGCGCTCAAGCATACGCACGGGCGCAAGAACGATGCCGCCGTGCGCCTGGGCATCGGCCGCAACACCATCACCCGCAAGATCTCGGAACTGGGCATCGACGGCGCCAAGGACGATTGACGCAGGTCAGGACGGGGGCTCCCCCGTCCGCTTTTCCACGCGGCGTCCCTCGCACGCCACAACACGCACTGCAGGCGATAAGGTAAGCTGGCGCCTGCCGGACTGTTTCGTCCGGTGTTAACTTGAACTGTGGAATAGCATGCTCATAAACTGCGTGGCCTACCAGGATGGCAAAAAACTGGCCGACTTGCCGATCGACGACATCAGCGATTACGTCGAGCGCCCCGATTGTTTCGTCTGGGTCGCCCTGCTCGACGCCACGCCGGACGAGCTGAAACAGATGCAGCACGAGTTTTGCCTGCACGAACTGGCGGTGGAAGACGCGCAGCGGGGCCACCAGCGCCCGAAGATCGAGGAATATGGCGATTCCCTGTTTGCCGTGGTGAAAACCGTGGAAATGGTCGAGAATGAACTGGTGCTGGGCGAAGTCGACATTTTTGTCGGCGCCAATTACGTGCTTTCGTCGCGCAGCAACAGCTCGCAGGGCTTCCTCGGCGTGCGCGCGCGTGCCGAGCGCGAACCGCACTTGCTGCGCCAGGGCTCGGCTTTCGTGCTGTACGCGCTGATGGACGCCGTCGTCGACCGCTACTTTCCCGTCCTCGACGCGCTGGAATCGGAACTGGAACTGATCGAGGACCGTATCTTCGACCGTGGCACCGAGCGCGACAATATCGAACGGCTGTATCAATTGAAACGCAAGGTCATGGTCTTGCGCCACGTGGTGGCGCCCCTGATGGAAGCTGTAGGTAAGCTGCACGGCGGGCGCGTGCCGCCGCTGTGCCACGATACCCAGGAGTATTTCCGCGATGTGCACGACCACCTGGCGCGCATCAACGGCACGCTCGACACCATCCGCGACACCATCAGCACGGCGATCCAGGTGAATCTGTCGATGGTGGCCATCGACGAGAGCGAAGTGAACAAGCAGTTGGCGGCCTGGGCGGCCATCTTCGCCGTGTTTACGGCATTTGCCGGCATCTGGGGCATGAACTTCAAGTTCATGCCGGAGCTGGACTGGCATTATGGCTATCCGGCCGCCGTGGCAGTGATGAGCTGTGTCTGCGGTTATATGTATTACTTGTTCAAGCGTTCCGGCTGGCTATAAAAAATTCCTGTGTATCTGTATTATTAAGCAATAGCCAGGGGTACAATCGCGGCAGGTCCGCTGGGGCGGGCCATGGCTGAGAGTCGCCGCGCCGGCAGGTGTGCCTGCGCTTCCGGTGCCGTGCAGGAGCATTCATGAGTATTCCGTTGTTTGATGTGAATTCGCAAGAACCCCTGTTCGATGCCGAGCAGCGGCGCACCCTGGCGGAAGCGGCCCTGCGCTCGATTACCGCCTCGACGGCGCACGCCCGGGGCGACGACTTCCTGCGCATCCTCGTCAAGGACCTGGCCGAAGCGCTCGACGTGCACTATGTGATCGCCGGGCGCCTGGTGCGCCTGGACGATGGAAGCGAAGGCATCCGCACCCTCGCCCTGTGGGGCGGCGACGGCTACCAGCCGAATATCGAATACAGCCTGCAGCACACGCCATGTCAGGACGTGACGTGCCAGAGCATGTGTTTTCATGGCAGCGATATCCAGCGTCGCTTTCCATTCGATACCCTCCTCGTCGACATGCATGCGGAAAGCTATGTCGGCATGCCGCTGATCGATACCGAAGGCAAGACCCTGGGCATCCTGTCGGCCATCGACACGCGTCCCATCGATGAAAACAAGCGTTTGCTGGCCTTGCTGCTGCTGTCGATCTTCTCGGCCCGCGGCGCGGCCGAGCTGCAGCACCAGGACCGTACCCAGCAGCTGGAAGAAATCGTGCGCGTGCGCACCGAATCGCTGCTGGCGGCGCAGGCCAACCTGATCGAGCAAGAGCAGATGGCGGCCCTCGGCTCGCTGGTGGCGGGTGTCTCGCATGAAGTCAACACGCCTATCGGCGTGGCGCTCACGGCCGCGTCGAGCATGGGCAGCTATGCCGACCAGCTGGTGCAGCTGCTGGGCGGCGCCAAGGTCAGCCGTGCCGAACTGATCGACATTGCCGAGTCGCTCAAGGGGGCGGCCGCCTTGATCGAGCGCAACCTGGCGCGCGCCGCCGACCTGATCGGCAATTTCAAGCAACTGGCCGTGGACCAGGTCAGCGAATACGTGGCCGACCTGGCATTGCACGACTATGTGCACGGCCTGGTGTCGGCGCACAGTCCGGAATTGCGCAAGGCGGCGCTGGGCGTGGAACTCGATATCGCCCCCGATTGCCAGGTGCGCCTGGCGGCCGGCAAGCTGTCGCAAATCCTCTCGAACCTGCTGATGAACAGTGCCCGCCATGGCTATCCGCAGGGCGGGCCGGGGCGCATCACGATACGCGCGCGCATCGAGGAGGATGACACCGACGCGGCTGCGCGCTGGCTGCTGCTCGACTTCTCCGACGACGGCATCGGCCTGGCGCCAGCCGTGCGCGAGCATATGTTCGAACCGTTTTTCACCACCAAGCGGGGCCAGGGCGGCTCCGGTCTGGGCATGCACATCGTCTACACCATCGTGCAGCAACTGGGCGGCCAGGTGTGCGCCATCGACAGCACGCCCGGCTGTCATATACAGATCAGGCTGCCGCTGGCCAGCTGATCAGCTGAGCAGGCCTGCGTTTGCGCCACCTTCAGGTGGCCTGCGTGATCCAATCCTCCCTTGTTTTCACAATGTTGTATGCGTGCCATACACGTGCTGAGTTCTGTTGACACCAAGATTGGCATTGTGATTTCATGTAGTTTCCGAGTTAACTTTCGGTTATTTAGTGTCTGTTTCCGCGCAAATGTCGTGGGGTTCCTTGCTGGGGCCGAGACCTGAAGAATGTGCGGTGCAAAGAGTGCCTTGAAGTGAACGAATGCAGTGCGGATAGCAAATCCGTTGCTTGTCTAACGTACAATGAAAAGGGTTCACCATGCTTAAAGAAACCGTCATCTCTCATGCTGTGCGCATCGTTTGCGCTGGTGGCGTGGCCGCGGCGCTGTCCGTTGCGTCACAGTCGGCGATCGCGCAGGACGCGCAAGGGGCCGATACGCAGATTCAGCGCGTCGAAGTCACCGGCTCGTCGATCAAGCGCATCGCCGCCGAAGGCGCCTTGCCCGTCACCGTGCTGACTGCCGAAGCCATCCGTACTTCGGGCGCCACCTCGGTCACCGACCTGGTCAAGAAACTCTCTTCCGCTCAGGGCGCCACCAGCGAAAGTTCCTCGGTTGGCGGCAGCACCTTCGGTTTCTCCGGTATTTCCGTGCATAACGTGGGTGAGACGCGTACGCTCGTCTTGCTGAACGGCAAGCGCCTGGCCCAGTTCGGCGGCCAGACCCTGACGGGCTTCGCCGCCGGTTTCGACTTGAATTCGATTCCCATTTCAGCCATTCAGCGCGTTGAGCTGCTGACCGACGGCGCGTCCGCGCTGTACGGCGCCGACGCCATTGCCGGCGTGGTCAACTTCATTACCAAGCACGACACGACGGAAGGCGATGTCTCCATCGGCTATTCCGCGCCCAAAAACGGTGCGCGTGAGAAACGCATCAGCGCCACCAAGGGCTTTGGCAGCCTGGAGGACGATGGCTACAACGTGGTGCTGACCTTTGGCCACGATGAGCGCGACAAGCTCGCTTCCGTCGACCGCAAGTTCGCCAGTACGGGCAAGGTGCAATTCTCGGCCAATGGCAAGCGCTATCAGAAGCAGCAATTCTCGGCCAGCCCGATTCCGGCCAACGCCACCGACGACCAGGGGCAATTGATCAGCCCATTCCAGAAGACCAACGGGGCTTGTCCCACGAAGACGTTCCGCGTGATCGAGCCGTATAACGATGGCAGCGGCCTGGTCGATGACTATTGCGGCTACGACTTCACCAAGGACCTGGAGATTTACCCGGAGCGCAAACGCGACAACTTCATGGCCTCGGGCACGTTCAAGGTCGCCGGCCACGAAGTGTATGCGGACGTGTTGTTGTCGCGCACCAAGCAAACCTCGCGTATCGCCCCCGTGCCTGGCGCCATTGCCGTCGATGCGGGCACGCCCCTGCATGACAAGTATTTATTGCCCGTTGGCATTACGGGCGACAGCACGGCATTTTACCGGCTGTTCGACATGGGCCAGCGTACCTCGAAGGATACGGCCGACTTCGCCAGTGTGGTGGTCGGCACGCGCGGCGTCGCTGCCGGCTGGGACTACAATGCGTCGTACAATTTCTCGGAAAGCCGCGTAAAAGGCAGTATTGCCGGCTATCCCGGCGCCATCGCCGTCAATAACCTCACGTCGAGCGGCTTGCTCGATCCCTTCGTCGGCCCGGGCAAGCAATCGGCTGCGGCACAGGAAGCGATCAAGGCGGCCACCTTCTCCGGCTACTGGGATGGCGGCACCTCGCGCCTGCAAACCATCAATTTGAATGGTTCGACGGAAGTGCGGCGCCTGCCAGGGGGCGCCATGATGCTGGGTGTGGGCGCCAACATCAACCGCGAGGAATTCTCGGCCAAGCCGAGCCCGTTTGCGCAAGGCATCCTGGCCGATCCGGTAAAAGGCACCTTGTGCGGCGGCACGACGGGCCTGGAATGCGACCAGCGTTTTGGCGACGCTGCCAGCAGTCAGCCATACAGCGCCAGCCGCACCTCGAAGGGTATCTTCGGTGAAATCATCGCCCCCGTGCTGAAAGAGTTGGAACTGGGCGCGGCCTTGCGGTTCGATGAATTCTCGGACTTCGGCGGCGCCACCACGGCCAAGGCCAGCTTCAAGTGGACGCCGGCCCCCACCTTGCTGATCCGCGGTTCGGTCGGTAATGGTTTCCATGCACCGACAGTTCCGCAAGTCAACGCCCTGCAGCGCGGCTATGGCGTCACCAGCGACAAGTACACGTGCTCGCCAGCCCTGCAAGCGATCGCCACGCGTCTGAATGCAGAATGTCAGCCTGGTAATCGCCAGTACGACCAGTTGGCAGGCGGCAACCGCGATTTGCAGCCTGAGAAATCGAAACAGGCGACCATCGGCTTCCGTTATGAGCCGATCAGCGCCATCACCCTGGGCGCCGACCTGTGGCATGTGCAGATCCGCGATTCCTTCGGCCAACTGACGGAACAGCTGGTGTTCGCCAATCCGGCCAACTTCCCGAAATCCTGGGGCGTCAACAAGGACGTGGGCACGGGGACGACTTATCTGGCCTTCCTGGCGGATAACCAGAACCTCGGTAAATCGTTTGCCACCGGTGTCGATATCGATGTCAGCGCCCGTTACCGCTCCGGCATCGGCCTGTTTACGTCGCAGCTGAACGCGACGCAGATGCTGCGCGAGGATGTGCAGCTGGAACGCAATGGCCAGTATTATTCGGCGCTGGGCAACTTCGCCGATCTGGGCACGGTGACTTTCCGCACGCGCGGCCAGTGGACGAATACCCTGAAAACGGGCAACTGGGCCAACTCGCTGACGGTCAACTTCCTGTCCGGCTACAAGGACCAGGAAACGTCGGTCGATGTGCTCGACGCCTCCGGCGCTGTGACGGGCCAGGAAAAGATCCGCATGCAGGTGGGCTTTTATTCGACCCTCGACTGGCAGACGGTGTGGACACCCAGCAAGAGCTGGGTCCTCACCGCAGGCGTGCTGAACCTGACCGACAAGAGCCCGCCATTCGTGCCATCGACGTCCGGCACGAACCGCGGCCAGCAATTCGGCTATGACGACCGCTACTACGATCCGCGCGGTCGCACCGGCTACCTGAATGCCTCGTACAAGTTTTAAACAGGGCGCAGGCATAAAAAAACCGACACGGTAGTGTCGGTTTTTTTCGTCCTGCCGCAGCGCGGGGACCGCGTGGCTTAGCCGCGCGCCGCCATCGACAACGCCACCGCTTCGGCCACCTTGATGCCGTCGACGGCGGCCGACAGGATGCCGCCCGCATAGCCGGCGCCTTCGCCGGCGGGGAACAGGCCCCGCGTGTTCAGGCTTTGCAGGTCGTCGTCGCGGCGCTTGATGCGGATCGGCGACGAGGTGCGCGTTTCCACGCCCGTCAGCACGGCGTCGGCCTTGTAGTAGCCCTTGATCTGCTTGTTGAACGCCGGAAATGCTTCGCGCAGCGCCGTGATCGCGTATTCGGGCAGCGAGGGCGCCAGGTCCGTCAGGTGCACGGCCGGCTTGTAGGACGGCACCACGCTGCCAAATTCCGTCGAGGCGCGGCCAGCGACGAAGTCGCCGACCAATTGCCCTGGGGCATCGTAGTTGCCGCCGCCCAAGGCAAACGCGCGCTCTTCCAGTTCGCGCTGCAGGGCGATGCCGGCCAGCGGGTCGCCCGGATAGTCGGCCGGCGTGATGCCGACCACGATGGCGCTGTTGGCGTTGCGCTCGTTGCGCGAATACTGGCTCATGCCGTTCGTCACCAGACGGCCCGGTTCCGAGGCGGCCGCCACCACCGTGCCGCCCGGGCACATGCAGAAGCTGTAGACGGAACGGCCATTGCTCGCATGGTGCACGAGCTTGTAGTCGGCCGCGCCCAGGATCGGGTGGCCGGCGCTGGGGCCGAAGCGGCAGCTGTCGATCAGGGATTGCGGGTGTTCCACGCGGAAGCCGATCGAGAACGGTTTCGCCTCGATGTACACGCCGCGGCGGTGCAGCATTTCAAAGGTGTCGCGCGCGCTGTGGCCGATGGCCAGCACGACGTGGTTGCTGGCGATGGTTTCGCCATTGTCCAGCACCACGCCGCGCACCTGGCCGCCGTCCGGGCCGGGCGCGATGTCGAGATCGACCACCTTGCTGCTGAAACGGTATTCGCCGCCCAGCCGCTCGATATTCGCGCGCATTTCTTCCACCATCTTGACCAGGCGGAAGGTGCCGATGTGCGGCTTGCTCACATACATGATTTCCTCGGGCGCGCCCGCCTTGACGAATTCCGTCAAGACCTTGCGGCCGTAGTGCTTGGGGTCCTTGATCTGGCTGTACAGCTTGCCGTCCGAGAAGGTGCCGGCGCCGCCTTCGCCGAACTGCACGTTCGATTCGGGATTGAGTTCGCGCTTGCGCCAGAAGCCGAAGGTGTCGACCGTGCGCTCGCGCACCTGCTTGCCCCGTTCCAGGATGAGGGGGCGCAAGCCCATCTGCGCCAGGATCAGCGCCACGAACAGGCCGCACGGGCCCGTGCCGATGACGATGGGACGCGGTTCAGTGCTGTGGCCAGCCAGCTGTTCGCCGCCGGCAACGAATTTATAGTCGGTGTCGGGCGCGGGCATCAGGTGCACATCGTGCTGCAGGCGCGCCAGCACGGCCGCTTCATTCTTGACGTCCACATGCAGCGAGTAAATCAACACCACGGCGCTGCGCTTGCGCGCGTCATAGCTGCGTTTGAAGACGGTAAAGCCGAGCAAATCGGCCGCAGCGATGCCCAGGCGCGCCAGGATGGCGGCGGGCAGGGCCGCTTCGTCGTGTTCGAGGGGGAGTTTTACTTCGTTGAGTCGCAACATGGTGTCTATCCGAAAAGTGCAGGGCTCCGTATCTAGCGGAGAGTGGGCAGCCGCGTGGCGCGGCGCAAGGCGGCATTTTACTCCTTCTTGCAGGCAATGCATGGCGGCCTGGGCGGATGTTGGGCCATTTTCCTGTCGCATGCTCGTTGTCGGCGGCCGGGTGCCGCACGGGAAGCGGCGCGTCTCCTGACGCCACGTTCGCGCCGGATGCCTGACGCGATGACGCGGCACGACAGCGAGCTTCCGCAGCGCACCATTCTGGTGCGCCAGCCTGTCGTTTCGCCGCCACGGCAGGCATTGGCAATGCGACAGGCTGACTCTGTCCGAAGGCTTGATGGCCGGGGCCGTTGCCTGTTTTTAGATATTGCCCATTTTGTGCACGGTGCGCTGTTGTTGCGATATCAAATTACATACTTGTTGATCAGACGATTTTTGAAGCGGCAATAAGAAATTGAATATCAATATGTATAGGCAAATTATGAATTTTCTTGCCAAGTTGAATGGACAAGAGGTGCTGCAGCGATGCGGGGAGAGGGCATGTTGCGCAGCCTCGGGAAGGCTGCCATCGTGGCATGGCGGGTCAGCGTGCTGCTGGTGTTGCCACATTTAACCTGCGCGCATGGGAGGAAACTGCGAGCCGGCGCCGGCCATCAAGACCTGTTTTTAATTCCAGATTATTGTATGCAATAACTGCAGATGTTATCCATGCGATTTTCATCGATCGATAAGGGCATTGCATTATTGCGTTATGTTTTCTGATTTCTCAGATATGAATTTTTTGATGGCGCTGATTTTTTATTTCTCAGGGGGGGGATTCAGGGTGTGTTTCTATTTGTTTTTTTATTCTAATACTGAATATGGAAATTCTATTGCGGGATACTGATAATCGTTGATGCGTCTAATAACTTATATTCAAACGCAAATAACTCCGCGAGAAGTATTCATACAATGTAATTGAAAACCTCAGGTTTGAATAGTTCAATTCCATTGTGTGTTGTCAATCTGCAACAGGTCTGCCGCCATCCCGCATGCTTCGCATCCTCGGAAGGCGGCGTTTCAGCGGCTGCAGGAGCGCCATTGCAGGCATTCCAGGTTGTGGTCATGGCGAGAGGCGAGCGCAACGTCGTGTGTTTTCAAACAATAATTTTTCGCATATTAATATGCGTTTTTTTGCAGTGCATCAAATTGGTGCATTGCCGCACAATCTTGGACGCATTTGCCATTGTCCGGCTCCATTCATTTTGTTGTATCTTTACATCATATTTTCCTACTATGTTGACAGTGAACAATCGCATATGGTTTTATGTATCGCTTAGGCAAGTAGGTTTTTCCTGTTTTGTCTGAAGCCTGCCATATCAGTGGTGGGAGAGTGTCAAATCATCAAAAACTAAAACCGGAAATAAAAACGTATTAAACATGATTTAGTGCTTAAAATTTACCAAGCAACTCTACCAGAGACGCTTAATCTAATAATTAGGAAACCACATGTTGAGAAAAACAGTTTTAGTTCGTGCGCTGGCGCTGGCCTTCAGCGCCGGCGCCATGTCCGCCATGGTCGTTGCTCCCGTCATGGCGCAGTCGAACGCAGCAGGTAGTATTTTTGGTAAGGTCGGCAGCGGCGCTGGCGATACCGTCGTGTTGCAAAACAATGGTACCAACCAGACGCGCTCCACGGCAGTTGATGCAAACGGTTCATTCCGTGCCACGAGTCTGCCTATCGGCACCTATACCGTGACGCTGAAGAAGGGTGAATCGGTTGTTGGCACCACGTCGCTGGAAGTGCTGGCCGGTCAAGGCGTCGAGGCGATTTTCCCTGTTGCTGGCGGCGTTCAGGCCGTGCAAGTGACGGGTCGTCGCAACCGCATCGATATCTCGAGCTCGACCAATGGCGCGACCTTTACCGCGCGCGAGCTGGACAAGTTGCCGATCGCGCGTAACGTCGAGGCAATCGTTCAACTCTCCCCGAATACCACCCGTGGCGATCCGACCTATCCCGCCGGAGCCAGCTTCGGTGGTGGCGGCGCTTCGGAAAATGCCTACTACATCAACGGTTTCCCGGTAACCAACCCGCTGTCCCAATTGGGCGCGATGGAGCTCCCATTTGGCGCGATCGCTCAAGCTCAGGTTTTGACGGGTGGTTACGGCGTTGAATTTGGCCGTTCGGTTGGCGGCGTGGTCAACGTCACGACCAAATCCGGTACCAACACCTGGGAAGCCGGTGCACTGGTCTCGATCGCACCGAAGTCGTTGCGCGCCAAGTCGCGTGACATGTACTACGGCAATACCGGTGTTTTCCCGCAAACAGACGGGACTCTGCGTATTCGCCGCGAAGACAATGAATTCGAGCAAAAACAGTACTCCGCCTATGTTGGTGGTCCGCTGATCAAGGATACCTTGTTCGGTTTCGTTGCACTGGAACAAACTCGCGCCGAAAGCAATGGCGTCTTTGGCGGCCGCACCGCACTGACCAACAGTGATAACGGCTGGCGCGATTACAAGACCACCACGCAGCGCTACTTCGGTAAGCTGGACTGGAATATTTCCGATAATCATCGCATCGAGTTCACCACGATCGGTGACTTGCCAGAGACCGATACGCAATTCCGCTCGTATGATTACGCGACCCGCGCCGTCGGCAGCAAGGTCAACTCGTCTACCCACGAAGAATACGGCCCATTCAACCCGAACGGCGGCGAAGCCAACATTGCGCGCTACGTTGGTAACATTTCCGATAACCTGACCGTCACGGCCCTGTATGGCCAGTCGCGCGCCAAGCATATCTATGAGCCTACGGGCTACGATCCAACGCTGGCACAAGTGACTGCGGCAAAGGCGGATCAGGCGCCAGGCTTGAACTACACGGGCGGCCAGCCGTTCTCGACCAATCAACCAGTCAATGGTTCCATCGACCGCGTAACGTCCAAGCGTCTGGATTTGGAATACAAGATTGGCAACCACACCCTGCGTGCTGGTCTGGACAATAACAAGATGTCCTCGGCAGATGCTGGCGACGCTCTGGCCGGTGGCGCACTGTGGTTGTACGGCAAGACACCGGATGCTAGCAAGCCATTTGACGTTCCTGGCGGCCAAGTTGGCGCGCTGGCAGGCAAGGGCCCGCTCGCATCGCAAGGTTATTATGTGTCGCGTGTCCTGTCCTCGACCGTATCGAATGCTTTCGCTGGTCAGGATGCTCAGTACATTGAAGATCGCTGGCAAGTGACGAAGGACGTGTTGCTGACCGCAGGTCTGCGTCGCGAAGGCTTCTACAATGCCAACCAGGACGGCACCAAGTATATTGAGATGAAGAACCAATACGCTCCACGCGTAGCAGCAGTGTGGGACGTGAATGGCGATGCATCGTTCAAAGTATTCGGTAGCGCTGGCCGTTACACCCTGCAAATGCCAACCGTGATCGCTCTGCGCGGTGCAAACGGTTCGCTGAACACCAACCAGTACTACGCTTACACGGGTACGGATGCACATGGTGCGCCAACGGGCTTGACCCAGTTGACGGATGTCTTGTCTGCAAACAACGAATTCGGCCAAGCAAAAGATCCGAAAACCGTTGCTGCACTGGACATGAAGCCATCGTTCCAGGATGAGTTGACCCTGGGCTTTGAAAAGGCTTACAACCCTAGCCTGAATTTCGGTGCCAAGGTTACTTACCGTACCCTGAAATCGACGATCGATGACTTCTGCGATGGCCGCGTATTCGCAAAATACGCCAAGCGTAACGGTATCGATACTTCGAACTACGGCGGCTTCAACTGCGCATCGTTCAACCCGGGCGAAGCAAATGATTTCCTGGTTGACTTCGCCGGTACGCAGTCCAACTACACCCGCGTCCACCTGACGAAGGAAGACCTGGGCTTCGACAAGGCCAAGCGTACTTACGCTGCACTTGATGTGTTTGCTGAGCATCCATACCGTAACGGCTGGTATGGTAAGGTCAACTACACCCTGTCGCGCAGCAGCGGCAATACCGAAGGTCAGACGCTGTCCGATACCACGACTGGCCAGGCAGACGTTGCCGCTACCCAGACCTGGGATTACGCAGCACTGATGCGCTATGCGGACGGCCGCCTGCCAAATGATCGTAAGCATCAGATCAAGGCTTACGGCTTCTACGACCTGACCCCAGAGTGGACCCTGGGTGCAGCCGCCTTGCTCGCTTCGGGCCGCCCACGTTCGTGTGTCGGTACCAATCCGAACACGCAGTCGGCAGACGACATCGGCTTTAACTATCAGTCCGCTTCGCACTACTGCTTCGGTGCAACTGGCAACCAGAACGTTCCTTCGCCACGTGGCGCTGTGGGCAATCTGCCATGGGACAAAAACCTGGACTTGAACGTTTCGTACAAACCAGCTTATGTGCCAGGCCTGTCGGTTAAACTGGACATCTTCAATGTGTTCGACACGCAAACCACGCAAAAAGTGGTTGAGCGCTACAACACCAACCAGGCACGCTATGCTCTGTATGAATCGGTACTGAGCTACACCGCACCTCGTTCGATGAAGTTCACCGCTGAGTTCAACAAGAAGTTCTAATTGTGTGATGGCCGCCGGCTTGCCGGCGGCTTGCAAAAGACACGATTTCAGTAAAAATGCCGCGCCCTGTCAGACAGGGTGCGGCATTTTTTTTGGCTATGTCCACGGCAGGCGTGGGAACGCCCCCGGCATTGCCTTCAATATGGTTTCTGGCCTCTTACATCCCGCCCCACAATGCCGCCAGCGTGGCCAGCGCCGTCAGGCCCGCCGTTTCCGTGCGCAGGATGCGCGGGCCCATCGCCAGGCCGATGGCGCCGGCGGCCAGCGCGGCTTTTTCTTCCGCTTCCGAAAAGCCGCCTTCCGGGCCCACCATCACGGTGATCGCCTGCGGCGGCTGGTGACGCGCCCAGTCGGCCAGCGACTGCTCCGCGCGCGGCGTCAAAATGATGCGTTTATGCAAATCTTGTTGCTTGCTCCAGCTATTGAACTCTTGCAATGGCGCCAGCTGCGCCAGGCGGTTGCGTCCGCATTGTTCCGAAGCGGAAACGATAATGCCTTGCCAATGCGCGAGTTTTTTCTCGGCCCGCTCGGCGGACAGGCGCACGACGCAACGCTGCGCCGACAGCGGCACGATGCCTGCCGCGCCCAGTTCGATGGCTTTTTCGATGATCCAGTCCATCTTCGACGCTTCCGGCAGCGCCTGCGCCAGGGTCACGGCATACGGCAGTTCCGCCTCGCGCGCCACGTGCGTCTGGATTTCAGCCGTCACGCTGCGCTTGGCGACCGTTACCAGGCTCGCTTGCACTTCTCCCCCTTCGCCATTGAACAGGGTGATGAGGTCGCCCGGCGCCAGGCGCACGACCTGGATATGGTGGGCGACAGCCTCCGGCAGGGCGATGGTGGTGCCGGCAACGAGCGGCTGGGGGCAGAAAAAACGCGGCATGCAAATCCTCAACGGGGGTGTAAGTGGGGTGGAAAGACGTCAAAGTATAGCCATTTGGCGGGCCAGTACGCCGCAATTCTAATTTGCGGTCCCCCAGTCTGGTAAAATACTTGACCACAGAAAGCAGCCGGCTTCCCTGTCCGTGCTGTTGCAAACGAATCCCAAACTCGCGACTGACCCACACCATCATGACAACTACGCTCCCGACTACCAAAATGGCCAATGCGATCCGCGCACTGGCAATGGACGCTGTACAAAAGGCCAACTCCGGCCATCCAGGCATGCCGATGGGCATGGCCGAGATCGCAGTTGCCCTGTGGAGCGGTCACTATCGCCACAATCCCGCCAATCCTAAATGGCAGAACCGCGACCGTTTCCTGTTGTCGAACGGCCACGGCTCGATGCTGCACTACGCGCTGCTGCACCTGACGGGCTACGATCTGTCGATGGATGACATCAAGGCGTTCCGCCAGATGCATTCGAAAACCCCGGGCCACCCGGAAGTCGATGTCACGCCAGGCATTGAAACGACCACCGGCCCGCTGGGCCAGGGCATCGCCAACGCCGTCGGCATGGCCCTGTCGGAGCAACTGCTGGCTGCTGAATTCAACAAGCCTGGCTACGACATCGTCAACCACTACACCTACGCCTTCGTCGGCGATGGTTGCCTGATGGAAGGTATTTCGCACGAAGTGTGCGCGCTGGCCGGCACCCTGGGCTTGAACAAACTGATCGCCCTGTACGACGACAACGGCATTTCCATCGACGGCAAAGTCGAAGGCTGGTTCACGGACGACACCCCGGCGCGCTTCGAAGCGTACGGCTGGAACGTCATCCGCGCCGTCGACGGCCACGATGTTGCCGCCGTGGCTGCCGCCATCGCCGCCGCCAAGACGGCCAGCAAGCCAACCCTGATCTGCTGCAAGACCATCATCGGCAAGGGTTCGCCGAACCTGCAAGGCGGCGACAAGGTCCACGGCGCCGCGCTGGGCGACAAGGAAATCGCCGCCGTGCGCGAATACATCGGCTGGGATGCCGCACCGTTCGAGATGCCGGCCGACGTGTACGCCGCCTGGGATGCCAAGAAGCAAGGCGCCCTGCTGGAAGCGGACTGGAACGAGCGCTTTGTCGCCTACGGCCGTGAATTCCCGCAGCAAGCCGCGGAACTGAGCCGCCGCATGCAGGGCGAGCTGCCACAGGCATTCGAAGCGGCCCTGAGCGCCGCCATCGCTTCCTGCGTGGAAAAGAAAGAAAACATCGCCACCCGCAAGGCCAGCCAGAACGCCATCCAGGCGCTGGCTTCGTCCCTGCCGGAATTCCTCGGCGGTTCGGCCGACCTGACCGGTTCGAACCTGACCAACTGGAAAGAGTGCGTGGCCGTGCGTTCGGGCCAGCCTGGCAACCACATCAACTACGGCGTGCGCGAATTCGGCATGAGCGCCATCATGAACGGCATCACCCTGCACGGCGGCTACATCCCGTTCGGCGCCACGTTCCTGACGTTCTCCGACTACAGCCGCAATGCCCTGCGCATGGCCGCCCTGATGAAACTGCGTTCGATCTTCGTGTTTACCCACGATTCGATCGGCCTGGGCGAAGACGGCCCGACGCACCAATCGGTCGAGCACGTCTCCTCGATGCGTCTGATCCCGAACCTGGACAACTGGCGTCCATGCGACACCGTCGAGTCGGCTGCTGCCTGGGGCGCCGCCGTGCGCCGCAAGGATGGCCCGTCGACCCTGATCTTCTCGCGCCAGAACCTGCCGTACCAGGAGCGTAGCGCCGAACAGATCGAGAACATCTTCCGCGGCGGCTATGTGCTGAACGACGTGGCGGACGCCAAGGCGATCCTGATCGCCACCGGTTCCGAAGTGGAACTGGCCGTCGCCGCCGCCAGCGCGCTGGCTGCCGAAGGCATCAACGTGCGCGTGGTGTCGATGCCGTCGACCGACGTGTATGACCGCCAGGACGCCGCCTACAAGGCCAGCGTGCTGACGAAAGGCGTGCCGCGCGTGGCCATCGAAGCGGGCGTGACCAGCTTCTGGTACAAGTATGTGGGCCTGGAAGGCGCCGTGGTCGGTATCGACACGTTCGGCGAATCGGCTCCGGCTGGCGTGCTGTTCAAGCACTTCGGCTTCACGGTCGAGAATGTCGTAGCCAAGGTTAAAGCCGTTATCGCTGGCTAATATTGATTTTGAGCAGACCCCGGCAAGGTAGTGCCGGGGGGCTGTGCTGATACCTTTTTTTTAATCAGGAGCAGAGTATGACGATCAAAGTTGCAATCAACGGCTACGGCCGCATCGGCCGTAATGTATTGCGCGCTTTCTACGAAGGCGGCAAGAAACAGGATATCCAGATCGTTGCCATCAACGACCTGGGCGATGCCAAATCGAACGCCCACCTGACCCGCTACGACACTGCGCACGGCAAGTTCCCGGGCACCGTCACCGTCGAAGGCGACAACATGATCGTCAATGGCGATCCGATCCGCGTATTCGCACAGCGCAACCCGGCTGAAATCCCATGGGGCGAGCTGGGCGTGGACGTTGTGCTGGAATGCACGGGCTTCTTCACCACCAAAGAGAAAGCTTCGGCTCACTTGAAGGGCGGCGCGAAAAAAGTCATCATCTCGGCACCGGGCGGCAAGGACGTCGATGCAACCGTCGTGTTCGGCGTGAACCACTCCGTGCTGAAATCGACCGACACCGTCATCTCGAACGCTTCGTGCACCACCAACTGCCTGGCACCGCTGGTCAAGCCATTGAACGACGCCATCGGCATCGAAACGGGCCTGATGACCACCGTGCACGCCTACACCAACGACCAGGTGCTGTCCGACGTGATGCATGAAGACCTGCGCCGCGCCCGTTCGGCCACCATGAGCATGATCCCGACCAAGACGGGCGCCGCTGCCGCCGTGGGCCTGGTGCTGCCTGAGCTGAATGGCAAGCTGGACGGCTTTGCCATCCGCGTGCCGACCATCAACGTGTCGCTGGTCGACCTGTCCTTCATCGCCAAGCGCGACACCACCGTGGAAGAAGTCAACGCGCTGATGAAAGCCGCGTCGGAAGGCGCCCTGGAAGGCATCCTGACGTACCAGACCGAACCGCTGGTCTCGATCGACTTCAACCACAACCCGGCGTCGTCGAACTTCGACTCGACCCTGACCAAAGTGTCGGGCCGCCTGGTAAAAGTGTCGTCGTGGTACGACAATGAGTGGGGTTTCTCGAACCGCATGCTCGACACCACCGTTGCATTGATGTCGGCCAAGTAATTTTTTGACCGCATAAGCAAAAAACGCCCTTCGGGGCGTTTTTTTCGTCTGTTGCTTTAGTCCGCTTACTCAGGGTCGACGTTGGCGCACTGTGCGTACCAGAGTTCGCAGTCATTGTTATTGCCCTGATAGCAGCTGTTCAAGAGATAGGTGCACGTATCCGGCGGTCTGCGTGCATGTTCGGTCGCGTTACTGGCAAACGAGGCGGCAACTCCGACAGCGGCGGCAAAGACAAACAGGGCTTTTTTGATGGAAATCATTTTTCTCGCTTTCACAATTGGACAACGATAGGGTGTCAAATCAAAACGCCGTCCTGCCAAGCCTGATTGGCTCGCTGGACACAGAAAAATATTAGCATTAAAACCAGTATATTATTGCTTTAAGGAAAAATATTTTTTGCTAACGGAGGATGTGCAGGCGGCGCCGGTAAAAGCGCCACAGCAGGCGCAAGTCGCGCAGCACGGGCACGCCGGACAACAGGGTCAGCACGCCGGCGAGCAGGATGGTGGCAGCCGGAAAGCCGATGTGCTTGAAGGCCAGGGCGCCGCTGACGCCGCCGATGAAGAAGCAGGCGATCAGCAGGCTGTGCGTTCTCAGCTTGCCGCGGTTGACCTTCACCATCCGGTCCGGCAGGTGGCGCCGGTTGTAATACGCCATCTTGCCCAGTTCGATGCCGATGTCGGTGGACAGCCCCGTCACGTGCGTGGTGCGGATGACGGCGCCCGAAATCTTGGTGATGATGGCGTTCTGCAAGCCCATCACAAAGCACAGCAGCAAGATGGTGACGGGGCCCAGCACGTCGGGCATGGTGGCCAGGTAACTGCCCGTCAAGCCGAACAGCAGTAATAATGCCGCTTCCAGCAGCAGGCTGGCGGCAAACTGGCTGTGCAGCCGGCGCCGCTTGCCCCAGTTCACCATGATGGCCGTCACGGCCGCGCCGCTGACAAAGGCCAGCCAGGCGCCCAGCGCGGCCAGGGCCAGCGTGATATTGCCCAGCGCCAAGTCATCTGCCATGCCCGAGACGATGCCCGTCATGTGCGAGGTATAGCCGCCGATGGCGAGAAAACCGCCCGCGTTGACGGCGCCGGCCACCAGTGCCAGCACGCAGCCCAGCTGCAGGTTGGCTTGCGTATCGCGCGCCGATCCGCTCAGACGGGACAGGTAATGAAGCGGCATGCCCGGGCCGGCCTCAGGCGGTGGCGCCGAAGATGGCTTGCCACAGGCGCATGACGTTGTCCGCATGCACGCGCACTCTTTCCGGTTCCACGCGGGCCAGGTCTTGCCCCTGCAGGCGCAGCTGGTGCTGCAGCTTGCGCAGCGCGCGGTAGGCGTCGGCCACCAGGGCGGCCAGTTGCGCGTCGATCAGCCCCAGCTCGCCGCACAGGCGCAGCAGGGCGATATTGCCCGAGTTGGCCGTCAGCTGCGGATATTGCGCCGCATGCTGGAGCACCAGGTATTGCACCATGAATTCGATGTCGATCATGCCGCCCGGATCTTGTTTCAGATCAAAGCTGCCGGGGCGGGACGGGTGGGCATCGAGCATTTTCTTGCGCATGGCCACCACTTCGCCCTTGAGCGGGCCGTTTTCCGGCCTTTCCTTGCGCAAGATCGTGTCGCGGATGCGTTCGAAATGCTTGCCGATGCTGACGTCGCCCGCGCAAAAGCGCGCGCGCGTGAGCGCCTGGTGTTCCCACACCCAGGCCGCGCTGCCCTGGTAGCGCTCGAAGGCTTGCACGCTGGACACCAGCATGCCCGAGGCGCCGTCGGGGCGCAGGGCGATGTCGATATCGAACAAAATGCCGGCCGAAGTGTGCGAGGTCATCCAGGTAATGAAACGCTGCGCCAGTTTGGCGTACAGGCCGGGCGCTTCCTGGTCGTCGTCGTCGAACAGGAAAATGACGTCGAGGTCCGAGACATAGCCCAGTTCCTTGCCGCCCAGCTTGCCGTACGCGATGACGGCGAATTTCGGCACCTCGCGGTGGCGCGCCGGTAAGGTTTGCCAGACGGCTTGCACGGTGGCGGCGACGATGATGTCGGCCAGCTGCGACAGGTAATCGGCCAGCTTTTCCACGCTCAGGTCGCCCGCCAGGTCTTGCGCCAGGCACTGGAACAGCTGCGCGTGGTGTGTTTCGCGCAGGATATCCATCTGCCGCTCCGTGTCGCCGGGCGCGTCGTCGAGCTGGCGCTGCAAGTCGAGCGCCAGCGCGGCCGGATCCGGCACCGTGTTGCGGATGCGTTCATCGAGCAGCTCGTCGAGCAGGATCGGGTGCTGCGTGAGGAAGGTGGCGGCCCAGCCGCTGGCGCACACCATGCGCACGACGCGCTCGAGCGTGTGCGGGTATTCCGTCAGCAGCGACAGATAGGCCGAGCGGCGCGCAATCGCTTCCAGGAAATCGAGCAGCCGGCCCAGGGTGGCCAGCTGGCTCGCGTTGCCGTTGGACACGGAGCAATCGGTGATCAGGGGCAGGGCGGAATTGACGAGGGCCACCAAACGCGTGCGGCTCGCCTCGGGCAACGATTGCAACCGCGGCGCCTGCCACGTGGCCAGCAAACGGCGCGCGCAGGCGGCCGGCTCGTGGAAGCCCAGGGCGGCAAAGCGCGCCTCGATGGCTTCCTGCTGGTCCGAGGCGGCGCAGTCGTTCGACGTTTGCGGGTCGATGCCCGTGTCGGCCGGCGGCGTGCCGCTGCTCTTGTCGCTGAACATTTCGTCGAATTGACCGGCGACAAACACGCGGTGCGCTTCCAGCTGGGCCAGCAGGGTGGGCGTGTCGGGCAAGCCCATCATCTGCGCCACGGCCAGGCGGTCGGCGTCATTCGCGGGCAGGGTGTGGGTTTGCGCATCGTCAAGATACTGCAGTCGGTGTTCGAGGTTGCGCAGGAAAGTGTAGGAGCCAAGCAACTGTTCCACGATGGCCGGTTCCAGCAGCCCCTTGTCCGCCACCGTGCGCAGGGTGGCGCGCGTGGAACGCTCGCGCAGCTCCGCGTCGCGTCCGCCCCGTATCAATTGAAACACTTGCGCGAGGAATTCGATTTCGCGGATGCCGCCACGGCCCAGCTTGACGTTGTTGCTGCGGTCCGGATGCAGGCGCTCTTGGCGGTTGACCTCGGCGCGGATCTGGCCATGCATGGTGCGGATGGCATCGATGACGCCGAAATCGAGGTAGCGGCGGAAGACAAACGGGCGCACGATGGCGTCGAGCGCGGCGATGTCCTCGGCATTGCCCGTCACGGCGCGCGCCTTGACCCAGGCATAGCGCTCCCATTCGCGCCCTTGCACGATCAGGTACTGTTCCACCATGCTGAGGCTGGCGGCCAGCGGACCCGAGTTGCCGTTCGGACGCAGTGCCATGTCCACGCGGAAAGTAAAGCCGTCTTGCGTGATCTCGGCCAGGGCGGCGATCAGTTTCTTGCCCATGCGAATGAAAAACTCGTGATTCGACAGGCTGCGCTGGCCCGGCTGGGTAGCTTGCGTGTCGCCGTCTTCCGGATATACAAAGATCAGGTCGATATCCGACGAGACATTCAGTTCGCCGCCGCCCTGCTTGCCCATCGCCAGCACCATCAAGGCCTGTTCCTCGCCCGATTCCTCGCCGACCGGCATGCCGTGCAGGGCCACCATCTCGGCCATGATGGCGTCCACATGCGTGCGGATGGCGAAATCGGCAAAACCCGTCATGGCCGTGACGACTTCGTTCAAGTCGGCCTGGCCGCCCAGATCGCGCGCGATCAGGCCGCAGACGAGCAGGTTGCGCAGGCGGCGCATGGCCCGTTCTGGCGGCAGCGGCGGCGTGGCGGCGTTCGCCTGCTCGGCCAGCGTGGCGGCAAAGTCGAGCTTGTCCAACGGCGCGCGCACCAGTTGCGCTGCCTGCGCGGCGCGCTCGGGGGCGGCGTCCAGCCAGCGCTGGTAGAAACGGGAGGCGGAGATCAAAGGCTGTGTGCTCATGGTATCGGTGACTGTCTCGTGGATGCTGCGTGCATGTTCTTGTTTAACTTGGCTGCGAATGGCGGGGGATGCGGTAAAATTGTGCCGCTGGCCGAACACCGCCGGCAGTACGTGCTCTTCCGGACGATGGTAAGGGAGGCTTTGCTCAGAAGCAAGCGCGAGGATGCAGGCGCGCACCACGAATGCAGACGATTTTTGCCATTATTTGACGCCGGGCCAGTTTATTAGCTTATTGATGCAAAAACCGCCAGAAGCAAGCGTGACAGAACATGTGCCATTGGCCCTGCGCTGGCAGCGGCTGCGTGCCGCCTATCGCATGGCCAACCTGGCCACCCACCACGTATTGGGTTTTACCATCAAGCTGGTGCTGCTGGCGTATTTCGCCTTCGCCGTGCTGTTTTTATTCCTGCGCTACGCCATTTTGCCGAATATCGACTATTACAAAGGCGATATCGAGCGGGCGGCCAGCCGCGCGCTGGGCAACCCTGTCAGTATCGCGCGTATTTATGCTTCCTGGCATGGCGTGCGGCCGAATCTCTTCCTCGGCGACGTGACCCTGCGCGACCAGGCGGGGCGCCAGGCGCTGAGCCTGCCGAGCATTTCGGCCACCGTGTCGTGGTGGAGCGTACTCGGTTCCGTGCGCTTCACTACCCTGGAAATTACGCGGCCCGATCTGGCCGTGCGGCGCAGCATGGATGGCAAGTTGTATGTGGCCGGCGTGTTGATCGACAGCACGCAAAGCAGCGATGGCAAGGGTGCCGACTGGCTGCTGTCGCAGCATGACATCATCATTCGCGATGGCAAGGTGCGCTGGACGGACGAAGCGCGCGGCACGCCGGAGCTGGCTTTAACCCAGGTCAACTTGCTGCTGCGCAACCGCTGGCGCAGCCACCGGCTGGGCTTGCAGGCCACGCCGCCCGCCAGCCTGGCCGCGCCCATCGATGTGCGCGCTCACTTCACGCATCCCCCTTTCAGCACGCGCATCTCCGATGTATCGATGTGGAAGGGCGAGCTGTACGCCGACCTGAAAAACGCCGACCTGGCCGCCTGGCGCCGCTACCTCGATTACCCATTCGAACTGAGCCAGGGCAAGGGCGCCCTGCGCGCCTGGTTGAGCCTGGATCACGCGCGCCTGGCCGGCTTCACGGCCGACGTGGGCTTGACGGATGTGCAGGCGCGGCTGGGCGAGCATATCGCCCCGCTCGACCTGCTGTCGGTCAGCGGGCGCATTTCGGCCAAGGAAGAGCTGTCGGCGCAGGTGCCGGATGGCAAGCCCACCTTTGGCGCGAACGGCCATCAGGTCGAGCTGACGAATTTCGCGGTGGAAACCCGCGACGGCCTCAGCCTGCCACCCACCACCCTGTCCGAGCGTTTTATTGCCGCCACGCAGCGCAAGCCGGCGCGCACGGAAATCACGGCCAAGTCGCTTGATCTGCAAACCCTGGCCGCGCTGGCCGACAAGCTGCCGCTGGGCGAACAGCAGCGCCAGCGCCTCGACGCCCTGGCGCCGCGCGGGCGCTTGCAGGATTTCTCGGCGCAATGGGAAGGCGAGATGGCGACGCCGGCCAGCTACCGATTGCGCGGCAAGCTCATCGACCTGGGCTTGAATGCGCAGCCGGCGCGCCTGGCCGTGGCGAAGACGGCGACCAGCCCCGCGCAGGCGGCCGCACCGGCCATTCCCGGCTTCGATAGACTCAGCGGCAGCATCGATGCCAACGACAAGGGCGGCAGCATCAATATCGATGCGCAGGACCTGGTGCTGCAGTTTCCATCGTACCTGAGCGAGCCGGCCATGCCGTTCGAACAATTCGCCATGCAGGCGCGCTGGACCTTCGAAGCAGAGAATATGCTGCAAGTCGAGCTGGACAAGCTCGACTTCAATCAGCAAGGCTTGCGCGTCGCCTTGCAAGGCACGCACCGCATGCCGCTCGACGGCAAGAACCTGGGCCAGGTCGACCTCACGGGCACGATCGACAATTTCCAGATCAACACCATCGGCCGCTACCTGCCGCTGCAAACGCCCGAGCACCTGCGCCACTGGCTGACGGGGGCGCTGGAAGGCGGCGTGGCGCGCGATGTCAGCCTGCGCCTGCGCGGCGAACTCGAGCATTTCCCCTTCAAGGGGGATACGCCGGCCCAGCGCAACCGGGGCGACTTCCGCGTGGCCGGCAAGCTCGAGAACGGCACCCTGAACTACGCGCCCGGCGAATTCGCGGAAAGCGGTCCGCTGGCCGGCAAGGCGCCCCTGTGGCCGCAGGCGGACAAGATCAAGGGCAGCTTTATTTTCGAGCGGGCGCGCATGGAAATCCGCGGCGACACGGCCACCACGGGCGGCGTGGCATTGACGAATGTCAAAGCCGTGATCCCCGACCTGACCGTTTTCGACACCTTGCTCGACATTGAAGGCAACGCGGCCGGCCCGATGCAGGAATTCCTCAAGTACGTGACAGCCAGCCCCGTGCTGGGCTGGATCGAGCATTTCACGGATGAAACGACAGCGACGGGCAACGCCAAACTGGCCCTCAAATTGCACTTGCCGATCGAGCGCATGCTCGAATCGACCGTGCAGGGCAGCTTGCAGCTGGCCGGCAACGACGTGGTGCTGTTCCACGACATGCCGCCCGTGCTGGGCACGCAGGGCAAGATCGAATTCAATGAAAAGGGCGTCAACCTGAATGGCTTGAACGGCAGCCTGCTGGGCGGTCCGCTGGCCATCTCGGGCGGCACGCAGGCGGACAGTTCCATCCAGGTCAAGATTGCCGGCAACATGACCATCGACGGCTTGCGTAAGACGTATCCGGCGCCCGTGCTGCAGCGCCTGGCGAAACATTTGAATGGCGGCGCGCGCTATAGCGGCTTGATCACGGCGCGCGACCACCAGGTGGTGGTCAATGTCGAGTCGCCGCTGACGGGCCTGGGCCTGGATTTCCCCGCCCCCCTGAAAAAACCGGCCGGCGACAGCCTGCCCGTGAAATTCACCTTGACGGGCAATGCGGCCAACGGCGCGGGCTTGCGCACGGACGATATCCGCATCGCGCTGGGCTCCGGCATTGCCGCGCGTTACCAGCGTCAGAAGCAGGGCAAGGACGCCTGGCGCCTGGTGCGCGGCGGCATCGGCGTGAATGTGCCGGCGCCGGAACCGGATAGCGGCATGATGTTCAATGTCAACATGAAAACCCTGGACGTGGACAGCTGGATCGCCGCCGGCAGCGAGATCGCCGGTAGCGGCTCGGCGCCCGCCGACAGCGGCGCCGCCGACGATGCGCCCGATATCGCGCAATACGTGGTGCCGGACATGATGGCCGCCCGCGCCAGCGAACTGATGCTGGGCGAGCGCAAGCTGGAAAACGTGGTGGTCGGCGCCACGCACCAGAAGGATGTGTGGCAAGCCAATATTGATGCGAAACAAGTGTCCGGCTATGTGACGTGGCTGGAAACGCCGTCCGGCCTGGGCAAGATGACGGCGCGCCTGTCGTCGCTGATCATTCCGGAGTCGGCCGCCAACGACGTGAAAAATTTGCTGGAAGGAAAGAGCGGCGCCCAGTCGATCCCTTCGCTCGATATCGTCGCCGAGCAATTCGAGCTGTTCAACAAGAAGATCGGCCGGTTGGAGTTGCAAGCCTATAACACCATGGCGGCGGGCGGGCGTGAGTGGCGCGTGGGCAAGCTGCAACTGTCGAATCCCGATGGCGCCCTGAGCGGCAATGGCAAATGGGTCATCAAGGATGGGCAAAGCACGACCAGCCTGCGTTTCGGCCTCGATATCGTCGATGCGGGCAAGCTGCTCGACCGCTTCGGCTTTGCCGACACGGTGCGCCGCGGCAAGGGCCGCCTGAGCGGCGACATCGCCTGGAACGGCTTGCCGTATTCGCTCGACATTCCTACCCTGTCGGGGCAGATCGAGATGAACGTGGAATCGGGCCAGTTCCTCAAGCAGGATCCGGGCGCGGCCAAGCTGTTGGGCGTGCTCAGCCTGCAAGCCTTGCCCCGCTTGCTGAAACTCGATTTCCACGACGTGTTTTCCGAAGGCCTGGCCTTCGACGGCATCACGGCCAACGCCAGCATCAAGCGCGGCGTGGTGAGCACCGATAACCTCAAGATGCATGGCGTGGCGGCAACTGTGCTGATGGATGGCACGGCCGATATCGCCAATGAAACGACGAATTTGCACGTAGTGGTGATCCCGGAATTCAACCTGGGCACGGGGCCGCTCGTGTACGCGCTGGCCGTCAACCCCGTCATCGGCCTGGGCAGTTTCCTGGCGCAATTGTTCCTGCGCGCGCCCGTGATGAAGGCGCTCACTTACCATATGCAGATCGCCGGGCCGTGGAAAGCGCCCGTCGTGACCAAGCTCGATGGTGGTAAATTGGACCCTGTCGCCGTGCCTGCCGCTGCAGCGGTGGAGGCCGTGGCGAAATAGGCGCGGCGTTCGAATGGAGAAGAGGTGGCAATGATGCATACAGTCGCAGCAGTACAAATGATTTCCTCGCCTTCCGTGGAAGACAACCTGGCCACGGCGCGCCGCCTGGTGGCGCAGGCCGCCGCCGGAGGCGCGCAACTGGTGGTGCTGCCCGAGTACTGGGCCATCATGGGCAAGCAGGAAACGGACAAGCTGGCCCATGCGGAACAGCCCGGCAGCGGACCGATCCAGGATGGCATGGCGCAGATGGCGCGCCAGCATGGCATCTGGCTGATCGGCGGCACCTTGCCCCTGATTTCCGGAGAGGAAGGCAAGGTACTCAATACCACGCTGGTGTACGACCCGCAAGGCGAACCGGCCGGCCGCTACGACAAGATCCACCTGTTCGGTTTTACGCGCGGCGCCGAGTCGTACAACGAATCGCGCACCATCGTGCCCGGTGCGCAGGTGCGCTCCATCGAGACGCCGTTCGGCCGGGTCGGCCTGTCCATCTGCTATGACCTGCGCTTTCCCGAACTGTACCGCGCCATGGGCGATTGCGCGTTGATCGTCGTGCCGGCCGCGTTTACCCATACGACGGGCAGCGCCCACTGGGAAGTGCTGCTGCGCGCGCGCGCCATCGAAAACCAGTGCTATGTGCTGGCCTCGGCGCAGGGCGGCTTGCATCCGAACGGCCGCCGCACCTGGGGCCACAGCATGCTGATCGACCCGTGGGGCGAAGTGAAAGCCGTGTTGCCCGAAGGCGAGGGCGTGGTCAGCGGCGAGATCGACCTGCTGTTTTTGGCCGGCGTGCGCGAGTCGCTGCCAGCGCTCGCCCACCGCACCATGTAAATTGAATCTTGAGAAAAAGCCATGAATCCATTTGAACCCAATCTCTCCAGCCTGGCCGTGGCGCGCGATATCCTGTTGACGCCGTTCGGCCTGGACGAAGACAAGCTGTTGAAAGCCCTGGGCACGATGTTTACGCACAAGGTCGACTATGCCGACCTGTATTTCCAGTCGACCAAGAGCGAAGGCTGGAGCCTGGAAGAGGGCATCGTCAAGACGGGCAGTTTTTCCATCGACCAGGGCGTGGGCGTGCGCGCCGTGTCCGGCGACAAGACGGCGTTTGCGTATTCCGACGATATTTCCGAGCGGGCCTTGCTGGAAGCGGCGGCGGCCACGCGCACCATCGCGCGCGCCGGTAGCGGCAGAGTCAAGATCGCGGGCCGGATGCTTGCGCAGGGCGGGCGTTCGCTGTACCTGCCCAACGATCCGCTCGCTTCGCTCGATGCCACGGCCAAGGTGCAGCTGCTCGAACGCGTGGAAAAGATGGCGCGGGCGAAAGATCCCAGGGTGGTGCAAGTGATGGCGGGCCTGGCCGGCGAATATGACGTGGTGCTGGTGCTGCGCAGCGACGGCGTGCTGGCGGCAGACATCCGCCCGCTGGTGCGCGTCTCGCTGACGGTGATCGCGGAACAGAATGGCCGCCGCGAAACGGGCTCGGCCGGCGGCGGCGGGCGTTTCAGCTATGACTATTTCAGCGATGCCGTGTTGGAACAATACGCAACGGACGCCGTCAATTCGGCCCTGGTGAACCTGGAAGCGCGCCCGGCGCCCGCCGGCCCCATGACCATCGTGCTGGGACCGGGCTGGCCCGGCATCCTGCTGCACGAGGCGATCGGCCACGGCCTGGAAGGCGATTTCAACCGCAAGGGCTCGTCCGCGTTTTCCGGGTGCATCGGCGAGCGCGTGGCCGCCAAGGGCGTCACCGTGGTCGATGACGGCACCCTGGCAGGCCGCCGCGGCTCCCTGAATATCGATGACGAGGGCAACCCGACGCAGTGCACGACCCTGATCGAAGACGGCATCCTGAAGGGTTACATCCAGGACACGATGAATGCGCGCCTGATGAAGATGCCCGTGACGGGCAATGCGCGCCGCGAATCGTTCGCCCACCTGCCCATGCCGCGCATGACGAATACATATATGCTGGGCGGCGACAAGGACCCGGGCGAAATCCTCGCCTCCGTCAAAAACGGCTTGTATGCCGTCAACTTCGGCGGCGGCCAGGTCGATATCACGAACGGCAAGTTCGTCTTTTCGGCCAGCGAAGCGTACATGATCGAAAATGGCAAGCTCAGCTACCCGGTGAAGGGGGCGACCCTGATCGGCAACGGCCCGGACGTGCTCAACCGCGTCTCCATGATCGGCAACGACATGCGCCTTGATTCCGGCGTGGGCGTGTGCGGCAAGGAAGGGCAAAGCGTGCCCGTGGGCGTGGGACAGCCGACCCTGCGCCTCGATGGCATCACGGTCGGCGGCACGGCCTAGGTGCTTGAACGGGCGTTGCAGGCACCGGCGGTTCCTGCAACGCCCGACACGCCCGGCACGTTGATGCAGATCAAAACTTGTACTTCACCCCCGCACTGATGAAGCGTCCCGCCGCGCCCGCGTAGTCGAGCGGGTTGTAGCCCGTGGCGCCATACGTGAGCGGATCGAGCGGGGCGATCTTGTCGAACAGGTTTTGTATTGTGGCAAACACTTCCAGCTTGGGCGTGGCCAGCCAGCGGGCCGTCAGGTCCACCGTAGTGAACGAGGCGATGCGGCAGCCGCGCGGCGCGTCCGTGCCGTCGGCGAAGTGCGTGGCGCAGCCGTCCGGGTCATTCTTGAACAGCACATTGTCGAGCGGCGCGCGGTAGTTGACGTTGGCCGTGACGCGCCAGTTCTGGCGTTCCCAGGTGGCGCCCAGGTTGATGCGGTCGTCCGGCGTGCCCATGCAGTTGGACACGTCGCAATTGCCATGCGTGCCGGCAAAATCGCGCTGCGTGCCGTCCTGTTCCGTGCGCAGCCATTTATACAGATGCGTCCACTTCAAGTCGAAAGTCAGGTTGCCATAGTCGCTGCCCAGGCTGAAGCGCTGGCGCGCGTCGATATCGATGCCGCGCACCGTCGTTTGCGCCGAATTCACATAATTGGCCAGCACGGCCGTGATGGCGCCCGGATCGCCGGCGATGCCGGTGGCCGTCGACGGGTCGCGCGCCACATGGCCTTCGGCGATGGCCGTGTCCGTTTGCTCCTGGTTGATTTCATTCTTGCGGCGGATTTGCCACAGATCGACGGAAATGCTGGTGCGCGGCAGCGGGTCCCACACGGCGCCCACGGAATAGCTGCGCGAACGTTCGGGCGACAGCTTGGGATTGGGCGAGGTGATGACGGCGATGGAGGCCGGATCGCAGGCCGCTTCCACGCCCAGTGCGCAGCGCAGCGGATCGCTGGCGGTGGAGAATGCGGCCAGGCCGCCGACGCCGTTTTCCGCCGCGCTGGGGGCGCGGAAGCCCTTGGCGAAGGTGCCGCGCAGGGCCAGTTCGCGCACGGGCGTCCATTTCACGCCCACTTTCGGCGTATAGGAGTTGCCCACGTCGGTGAAATGGTCGGCGCGCAGGGCGCCCGACAGTTCCACGCTCTTCAGCACGGGCGCCAGCATCTCGGCATAGATGGCCGAGGCGTTGCGGCTGCCCTTGTAGGCGGAATAGCCGAGACCAATGATATTGCCCCGTTCCGTGCCCGTGGTGGGCTTGAGTTCCGTCGATTCGTGGCGGAATTCTGCGCCCACGGCCACGCCCAGGCCGCCGCCGTCGAGCTTGGCCACCTCGCGGCTGGCCTTGAAGTCGATCTGCGCGATATGCGTCTTGGCATCGTTCGCGATGCGCGGCGACAGGGCCGCGTACAGCTCGCGCGAATTGAGGCCCGCGTTTTCCGCGATGCGCCACAGGCTGCCGGCCGGCAGGGCCGCATATGCGGGGTTCAGGCTGGCCCGCTCCACATTGGTGGCGCTCGGGTTGAGCAGGGCGAAGGCGACGTCGCGCTGCAGGTAGCCGTCCAGGTCGTTCGACACCTTGTTCTGCGAGTACAGCAAGGCGCTGTCGATATCCCAGCCCGCCACGCTGCCCTTGATGCCGGCGACAAAGCGCATGAAGGTGGATTTGACTTCCGACAGGCGCGGCCCCACGTCGGCCGCCAGGTAGCGCAGCCGCGCCGCCGTGCCGAAATACGGATTGTCAGGATGGGCGGCGCCCAGCGACACGCCCGCATTGCTGACGGGGCCGCCCGGATAGCCGACCGAGCCGCTGACCGTCGAGGGCGTGGTGGCCGAGTGCGATTCGCTGTGATACAGATTCAGCTCGGCATACGTCTGCAGCTCCGGCGTCAGTTGCCAGGCGCCGCGGCCGAAGAAATTGATGTTCTTTTGCTTGGGCTGGATCTGCCCGTATTGCTGCGCGGCATCGGTCAGGCAGCCGCCGCCCGGATCGCCCTGCGGGTGAGTCGTGAAGTTGCCGCAGGCGGCGCCGGGGAAGGTGCGCGTAAAGCCCGCGCCGGCGAGGTTGCCGCGGTTGTAGTAGTCGAGCGTGTCGGGATTGCGCACATTGCCGTTGACGGCGCTGCCGGCCGCATTGTTGGTGGTGATGGCGCCCGCGCCGCTGAGGGTTTCCTGCGCGCTGAAACCCAGGTCGCGCAAGTCGCTGCGGCCGACGGCGCCCCGACCGGCCCGGTCGCGGTTCCAGATGGCGGCCTTTTCGCTGTACTCGAGGTTCAGCAGCACGTTGTAGCGGTCCGTGTCGATGTCGCCGAAGCCGTGCGTGATGGCGGCGCGCGCGTCGCGCCCGTCCCACTCTTTCGTCTTGCCGTAATTGCCCTTGATGGCCGTGCCCTGGTAGTCGCGCCGCAGGATCACGTTGACGACGCCGGCGATGGCGTCCGAACCATAGATGGCCGAGGCGCCATCCTTGAGGATTTCCACCCGCTCCACGGCTTCCAGGGGAATGATGTTCAGGTCGGCAAACACTTTCTGCCCGTCGTCGGCCAGGCCATACGGCGCGACGCGGCGGCCGTTCAGCAGCACCAGGGTCGAGGCCGTGCCCAGGCCCCGCAGCGACACGCCGGAGGCGCCGGCGGCAAAGCCGTTGCCGAAGGTGGTGGGGACGGAACCCTGGTTGTCGACGGCCAGGGTCTGCAGCAGTTCGGCCACGCTGGACTTGCCCGATTTTTCAATGTCGGCCGCGTTCAGGGTTTGCACGGCCGACGCCGTTTCCGCCTGCGCGCGGCGGATGTTCGAGCCGGTGATTTCCACGCGCGCAATCGGCGCGGCGTCCTGCGCCAGGACGGGTAGGCTCAGCAGTGCACTGGCCAGTGCCAGGCCCAGTCTGGGGGGTGAAAAGGCAGCGGAATGCAAGGATGGTGTAGGGATCATGCGGTTCTCCGGAAAGGTCAGGCAGTCAAGGGTCATCGATACGTCCTTGAGTTTTGTCCGTGCGGCGACGCCGGGACTAGACCTGGATCAAGGAGTGCCCCGCTTGTCGTCGATAGAATGGCTGGCGTGGCGTGGTTGCCACGACGGGCACAGCGGTGGCGCCGGGTGGGCAGAGTCGCAGCGAGATTCACAGCGCGCAACTTTTTATGATTTTTTGCGGGTTATGCAGTGTAAAACGGCAGCGGCATGCGGCTTTGCCGACAAATATGCTTGCCAACCCTTGCAATTTAGGTTTATAGTCGTTCATCACTTACGGATGACTCGCATGTTCGCTCGCCACTTTTTTACCGCTTATTTTTACTTTAGCAATTCCAACCCAAAGGCGGTGGAGTAGCGGTCGGTTCACGTAGCAGCAAAACGAGATCCCAGCAAATTCTAAAAAACCGCCACCGATGGCGGTTTTTTTTTACCCAGATGTTTTACCCTTCCTTAAATTTTGGAGAAAATGATGCCCCGCACCGATGATTTGCGCATTCGCGAAATGAAGGAACTGACCCCGCCGTCCCACCTGATCCGCGAATTTGCCTGCTCGGAGCAAGCCGAACAGACTGCCGCCAGCGCCCGCATTGCCCTGCACCGTATCCTGCATGGCCAGGACGACCGCCTGATGGTGGTGATCGGGCCTTGCTCCATCCACGACACCAAGGCGGCGATGGAATATGCGCGCCTGCTGGTCAAGGAGCGCGCGCGTTTCGCGGGCGAACTGGAAATCGTCATGCGCGTCTACTTCGAGAAGCCGCGCACCACGGTGGGCTGGAAGGGCCTGATCAACGATCCGTACATGGACAACAGCTTCCGCATCAACGACGGCTTGCGCATGGCGCGTGAACTGTTGCGCGATATCAATGAACTGGGCTTGCCGGCCGGCACGGAGTTCCTCGACGTCATCAGCCCGCAATACATCGCCGACCTGATCAGCTGGGGCGCCATCGGCGCGCGCACGACGGAGTCGCAGGTGCACCGCGAGCTGGCGTCTGGATTGTCCTGTCCGGTCGGCTTCAAGAATGGCACGGACGGCAATGTGAAAATCGCCGTGGAAGCCATCAAGGCCGCCTCGCAGCCGCACCATTTCCTGTCCGTCACGAAGGGCGGCCACTCTGCCATCGTCTCGACCAACGGCAACGAGGATTGCCACATCATCTTGCGCGGCGGAAAAACCCCGAACTATGACGCGGCCAGCGTGGACGAGGCGTGCAAGGCCATCGCCGCGCAAGGCCTGGCGGCGCGCCTGATGATCGACGCCTCGCATGCGAACAGCTCGAAAAAACCGGAAAACCAGATTCCCGTGTGCGCCGACATCGCCAGCCAGGTGGCCGGCGGCGACAGCCGCATCGTCGGCGTGATGGTGGAATCGCACCTGGTGGCGGGCCGCCAGGATTTGATCCCGGGCAAGGAATTGATCTATGGCCAGTCCGTCACGGACGGCTGCATCGACTGGAGCGCCAGCGTGGCCGTGCTGGAAAACCTGGCGGCGGCCGTCAGGCAGCGCCGCCTGCAGGGCGACGCGGAATAAAGCGGCGCGCAGCATGAAAAAAAGCCCGGAAAGCTAAGCTTTCCGGGCTTTTTCAGTTTTCAGCCGATGCAATCAGCTTAGAACTTGTAGGAACCGCTCAGGTAAAACTGGCGGCCCAGGGCGCTCGAGTACGATGGGTTGTAGCCAATTTGATGCGAACCCGTGTTACGCAGGGTGAACGGCGGATTGCGGTCGAACAGGTTCAGGATGCCGCCCGTGATTTCCACGTTCTTCAGCGGACGGTAAGCCGTCTGGAAGTCGAAGGTGGTGTAGCTCGGCACTTCCAGCTGGATGCCATAGCATTCGCCAGGGCTGCCGGCGACGATCACGGCGCAATCGTCGACCGTCTGTTCCTTGTCCGTGTAGCCATTGCGGTAGCTGGCGCTCAGCGTATGCGTGAACTTGGCCGTCTCATACGAGGTGGTGGCGCGGATGATGTTGCGGAAGCTGACCTTGTCGTTCGAACCGTAGCGATTCAGGCTGGTTTCCCACTGATCATCGGTGCCCGGCGTCGTGTAGCGCGAACGCAGCAGGTAGGTACCCATCAGGCGGCTCGTCAGACGGCCGTCCAGCAACTTCATCTTGTGGGTGAAGTCGTAGTCGATACCGCGGTTTTCCACCTTGCCGATGTTAATCGGCAGCAGCTTGATGGCCAGCACGTCGAGGCCTGTCGAGGTGATGTGCTTGGTGGTAAACAGGTTGGCATACTTGGCTGGATTGTTGAAGATCAAGCCTTCGGAGACCGCCGTGACCTGGTCGCGGATTTCCACGTTCCACAGGTCGAACGACATCGACAGGCTGTCGATCGGCTCGAACACGGTACCGATGCTCCATTGCTTCGACGTTTCCGGCTTCAGCTCAGGATTGCCGCCCTGGAAGGCTTCGAATTGCTGGCGTCCAACGCCACTGCAGTAGCTGGCCAGCGGGTGACCGCCCATGCCGTTTGCCGCCGTCAATGGGCATTGGTAGGTACCGCCCGTGACGCCCCAGTCTTCCAGCGGTCCGGCGATTTCCTGCATGCTGGCGGCGCGGAAGCCGGTGCCGGCAGCGGCGCGGAACATCAGGCTCTTGGTTGCCGAGTACTTGCCGCTGATTTTCCAGGTGGTGGCGTTTTCTTTCTTGCCTACCGTCTTGCCCGTCAGCTTGTCGTCGATGGCGCCGATCTGGTCATAACGCACCGAGCCGGTCACTTCCAGTTTTTTCGAAATCGGCAGCATCAGCTCGGCATAGGCGCCCGCGTTGTCGCGTGCGTATTCGCTGTCGACTTGCGCATTGTCAAACAGGATTTGCGCCTGCTTGGCAACATCCGCCTGTTGCACCTTGAACGAGGTGTTGCGGTAGTCGGCGCCCACGCCCAGCATGGCCGTGCCGCCCGGCAGCGAGAACACAGGGCGCGAAGCGCGGCCGTCGACGCCCTTCATTTCCACGGTTTGCGTGTTGTAGGTGCCGCTGAAGCCAGTGCCGAGCAGGGCCTGACGCATGACGTCCGGCATGGCGCCCACGGGGTAGGCGAACGGGTCGATAGTGCCGGCGTCGAGCAGGGCGTTGAACTTGTCGGACAGCGGGAAGCCGCTGACGTATTTCTGCGTCTGCTTGTTTTTCGAGTACGTCACGGCCGTGTTGATATCCCAGCCGAATGCACTGCCTTCCACGCCACCGACGAGGTGAGTCGCCTTGTTGCCGTAGTCGTACACGCGGTTACCCATTTCGGACAGGCGGTACTTGGCGACGCCGCTCACGGCATTGGCCAGCTGCGACGGGCTCAACTGCGAGGCAATGTATTTGCTGAACAGGGGCGAATCCGGGGAAATGGAGAAATCGGCCGGGTACGGCGCGATGCTGGCCTTGATGCTCGCTTCGGTGTAGGCGAAGTCGTAGAAACCCTGCCAGCCGGTCTTGCCCAGCTTGACGGTACCCGAACTGAACAGCGAGTCGCGCTTCGATTCGGGATTGATTTCAATGGTCGACGGCGAATCGAAATAGCAGTTGCCATCGCCGTAGAAGTCCATATTGCCTGGCGCGCACTTGCCGCCGTGGGCCAGTGCATACGGATTGGCCAGGTTGACGCTGTCGACGAACGGTTTGTTGGTTTCCGGGTTGATCACCACATTGCCGTTTGCATCGGTACGGTTGTAGGTGGCAGCGGCATTGGCCGCCGACGAACGCGAGGAACCGTTGATGAATTGCAGCGCCTTGCCGGTCTTCGGATCGTTGAAATTGATGATGCCGCTTTTTGCGAAGCTGCGCTGCGATGCTTTCAGCGATTTTTGTTCATCATGGCTGGCCGACACGAAGATGCTGTAGCCGTCTTCGTCGATGTCGCCGAAGCCCTTGCTGATCGAAATCGAATTGCTGGCGCCGCCTTTTTCTTCAGGGCGCGAGTACTTGGCATTGATTTCCAGCGGCGATGTGCCTTTTTTCAGGATGAAGTTGACCACGCCGGCGATGGCGTCGGCGCCATACAGGGCCGAGGCGCCGTCCGTCAGCACTTCCACGCGCTCGATGGCCGACAGGGGGATCGAGTTCAGGTCGATGGTGGTGCCGGAATTGGATGGCGCCAAGCGGCGGCCGTTCAGCAGCACCAGCGTGTAGGCTGCGCCGATATCGTGGATCGAGGCCGTGGTGACGCCGCCGCCGCCGCCGCCGACCGAATCGGCGGCCACGGAGAAGCCCTGCATCGCAGGAATTTGCTGGATGAAATCGGTAACCGTGGTAACGCCGGTTTTCTTGATGTCTTTCTGGTTGAACGACTGCACCGGCAGCGACGCTTCGGAAGCGATGCGCTTGATGCTCGAACCCGTGACTTCCACGCGCTGCATGGTGCCATCTGTTGTTTCTTGCGCATACGCGGCGTGCATGCTCAGAGCCATGCCGCCTGCAAACATCAGGCGCAGCGACCGCGATATTACATTTTCTATCATCATCTGAAATTCCTTGTTATTGTGATAAAGGCGGCAATTATTTTGAAATAACTTGTTGCTCGCCAACAATTTATTTGCCTTTTTACAAATCCACCAATGAAAATTCTGTAAATTTTCAGGGCCCTCATCAAAACATTCACGATTCAGATTGTCAATTTCGTGCGGACTTTTTGGACGAAATGCAACATTTTCCTGCTTTTTTTATAATCCTTCAGTAATAAAATATCGTGAACCCTTGTCAGACTTGCTCAGATGCGTAAAATAAAACGGCGCACATCATCGCTGATGGCGCCGTCTTTGGTTCCGCTGGAAAATACTTGCCAGCGCTGCCCGTCTGATCTCGTTTCCCGCAATTCCCCCTTAAAACGTATAGCTGCCGCGCAAGTACCAGGCGCGCCCGATCGGGTCCGTGTAGCGCGGGTCATAGCCTTTCTGGAACAAGGTGCCCTGGTTCGAGAATGGCGGTTCCTTGTCGAACAGGTTTTTCACGCCGGCCGTCAGCAGCAAGCCTTTCCACGCATAGCTGCCGGACACGTTCAGCAGGCTGTAGGACGGCACATCGTGGCGGTACTGCGGATCCACCTGGTTCTGATCCGTGTAGCCGGACTTGAACGATTGCGACACGGTGGCGCCCCAGTTGCCCATGCGCCAGTTCAGCGCCGCCGTATGTTTCCAGCGGAAGACGGGATTGTTGTCCGCGTAGCGGCCCACGTTGGCGATGAATTCGCCGCCGCGCTCGTTCTGGTAGTCATACTTGTGGGTCCAGGTGCCGTCGACCGACACGCTGAAATCGCCATACGCGCCGCGTCCCAGGCGCGCATTCAGGCTGACGTCGATGCCGTCGGTCTTCACTTCACCGAGGTTGTCGTTCAGGTCGAGGATGGCGTAGGGCGAACCGTCGGGATTGCGCAGGAACAAGGCCTTGTATTTTTCATAGTTGCCGTAGATCGATTGTTCGGGCAGGGACGAAATCTTGTCCTTCAAATGGATGTTCCAGTAATCGACGGCGACGGTGACTTCCTTGATGGGTTCGAGCACCAGGCCAAAGGCGAAGGTGGTGGATTTTTCCGGTTTCAGCTTTTCATTGCCGCCTTGCAACTTGAATTGCTGCAAGTCGCAATCGCGCAAGGGATTGGCGCCCGGCTGCGGCACGCCTCCGGGGCACAGGATCGGGTCGTCGTAGGAATCGTTGGTATCGTTCTTCGACGGCGGCGCATTCTTTTCAAACAACGTGGGAGCGCGGAAACCCGTGCTGGCCGAGCCGCGCAGCACCAGCGCGCTGCTGGCCTGGTAGCGCAGGGCCAGCTTCGGATTGGTGGTGCTGCCCACGTCGCTGTAATGGTCGAAGCGGGCGGCCAGCTGCACTTCCAGGTCCTTGATCAGCGGCAAGTTAACTTCGCCGAAGACGGCCTGGATCGTGCGTGAACCGCTCTTCGACAGCGAACCGGACAGGCCTGAACTGGTGGCCTGGCCGGCGATGTCGCGGTTCACGTTGAAGTCGGCCTTTTCGCGCCGTACTTCGCCGCCCAAAGCGATGGCCAGCGGGCCGCCGGCCAGTTGCATCAGGTCGCGGCTGCCCTTGATGTCGAAGCCCGTGGTGGTGACCTTGGCGTTCTGCACCTCGCCGCGCAGGGCAGTGCTGTCCAGATAAGTCTTGCCGGCCGCATCCTGCACGCCAAACGGGTTCAGGATGCCATTGAGCACGCCGGCGGCGAACGAGGCATCCTGCACATAGCCACCCGTAAATTTCTCGGACGATTTGCTGATCGCGTGGCTCAGCCCCGTCTTGTAATCCCAGCCCGCCAGTTCGCCTTCGAGAGCCAGCACCAGGCGGTCCGCCTTGCCGTCCGAATCGATCTGCCGTTGGCCCGCTTCCACGGGGCGCCAGTTGACGCTCAGCGGCTGGCCCGACAAGCCCGGCTGCGCCGGTACGCCGCCTGCATTGCCCGGATAATATTTGCTGCTAATGGGCAAGATCAAGCCCGTTTGCGGCGGCGGCGCCGTGCGTGCCTTCACCTTGTTTTCCGAATGCAGATATTCCACCGTGGCCAGGTGGCCGCCACCGAGCTTGAAGGCGCCCTTGCCGAAGAAGGCCACTTGCTCCTGCGCGGGCAGATCGTCGATCTGGCGCGTGTAATCCTGGCGGCAAGTGCCGTTGGCGGCCGCCACCGACAGCGGCGGCAGACAGCCGCTGGCCGCGTACGGATTGCCGGCCAGGCCCTTGCCGCCGTTGGCCGCCGCATCGAAGTAGTTGCCGGGGAAGGTGGTGCCGCTGGTGAGCGACAGGCCCCGCTCGGGAATGATGCCGGTCTTGGAAAAATCGCGGTCCTGCGACGTGAGCACATTTTGCTTGTGGTAGTCGACCACGCCGAAAATATTGTAGCCATCCGTGTCGAGCTTGCCGAAACCCGTCGACAGGTTGATGCGGTGCTCGCCTCCGCCCTTGTGTTCGGGCGCGACGACCTCGGCGGTGATATTCGTGACGTTGACGGAGCGCTTCGTGATGAAGTTGATGACGCCGCCGATGGCGTCCGTGCCGTAGATGGCCGAGGCGCCGTCGCGCAGCACTTCGACCCGTTCCAGGGCGGCGATTGGGATGATGTTCAGGTCGACGCTGGCGCCGTCATACGGATGGTTGGCGATGCGCCGGCCGTTGAGCAGGACCAGCGTCTTGTCGCCGCCCAGGCCGCGCAAGTCGGCGCTGGCCTGGCCGCCCGTGGGCAAGCCGCTGGTATTGCCGCCGACGGCGTTGCCGCTGCCCATGCTCGACGCATTCGAGGGGATCTTGCTGAGCACTTCCTGGGCCGTCGTCAAGCCCTGTTTGGCAAAATCCTCGGCCTTGAAGATGGACAAGGGCGTCGCCGTTTCCGAGACGAGGCGCTTGATGGAGGAACCGGTGACTTCGACGCGTTGCATGCTGCTGGTATCGCTGACTTCTTGCGCCAGCACCTGCTGGCTGAGCAGGCCGGCGGCAAGACCGCTGGCGCAGATCAAACGGATGGAACGGGACAAGCGTGTTTCTCTGATCATGTTCAAGACTCCTGGAAAAGCGGTTGGCTAGAAGGGCAAGAACGGCCGCGCTGGTTGGCGCACCGAGAACATTGAAAAGTATTTATATCTTTTCAAGAGATTCACTGTAATGAGCTGCAAAAGTCCTTGTCAACGTGGCAAACAGGTTTGTGTGCCTAAACAACGCAGTGCATCAGAGGTACTGATTTAGAACAAAGAAGGTGCATTTTGTGCCGCATTTTTGATGAGGCTGCCATCCCCCTCGTGCGCAAAATAAAAAAACGCTCGCTGCGGTGCAGCGGGCGTTGGTGTGGATGGCACGGCGATAGTGACTTGTGCCTGCCGGATGTTCAGGCTGTGCGTGGCAGCCTGAGCGGACGCTTAGAAGAACTTGTAGCTTGCGCCCAGTTTGAAGTAACGGCCGATGGCGCCGCTGGCGTCCATCGGGTTGTAGCTCATGCCGCCATAGGTCAGCGGGTCGAGCGGCGCGATCTTGTCGGTCACGTTGTTGATCGAGGCAAACAACTGCAACTGTTTGTTGACGTTCCAGCGGGAGGACAGATCGAGCGTGGTGAACGAGGCGAGCTTGCAACCGTTCGGCGCCGGCGTGCCGTTCGCCAGTTTGGAGGCGCAAGGGTCGCCTTCGAACTTGATATTTTTCATATCCGAACGGTAGTTCAGCACGCCGCTGACGTTCCAGTTGCCCAGGTCCCACGAGCCGGTGAGATTGATCTTGTCCTTCGGCGTGCCGGCGCAGTTGGACGTATCGCAGTTGCCGTGCGTGCCGGCGAACTGGTAGCGCACGGTGGCCGACTCGGCCCGCACCCACGATGCGATGTGGGTCCAGGTCAGGCCGAACGTGGCGCGGCCGTAGTCGCCCAGGCGCACGCGCTGCTTGATGTCCAGGTCGATACCCTTGATCTCGGTGTAGCTGGAGTTGCGGTACGGTGCCTTGGTGAGCAGCAAGGTACCCGTATTTGGCACCACCACGCCGTTGATGATCAGGTTGTTGTCGGAACGGATGGCGTTCGGCAGGGCGGCCGCTTCGTTGTACGGCAGCGGATTGATTTCGTTTTCACGCTTGATCTTCCAGCCATCGAGCGACAGGCTGGTATCGTTGAACGGATCCCACACGATGCCCAAAGTGTAGCCTTTGGACTTTTCCGGCTTCAGGCTGGGGTCGCCGACCTTGACGGCTGCCACTTGCAGTTCGCAGTCGTTGGCATTGGCGCCCGGCAACTGCTTGCCGCCCGGGCAGCGCACGGGATCGCTGACGGTCGAGGTACCCGTCGATTGCGAATTGGCATTGCTTTCAGCGGGACCCGGCGCGCGGAAGCCTTCCGAATACGTGCCGCGCACGGCGAAGGTTTTGACCGGCGTCCACTTGGCGCCCAGTTTCGGCGTCGTCGACGAGAAACGGTCGTATTTGTCGTAACGCAAGGCGCCGGACAGTTCCACCGTCTTGATCACGGGCGCCAGCACTTCCAGGAAGACGGCCGAGACCTTGCTGTCGCCCTTTGCGGCTACATAGCTGGAATTGATGGAGCCGTCTTCCGTGCCCGACAGCGATGGGTTGTCGAGCTTGTCGCGGCGGTGTTCCGCGCCCATGGCCAGGCCCAGGGCGCCGCCCGGCAACTGCATCAGCTCGCGCGATGCCCTGAAGTCGATGATATCGAGCTTGGTCGTGGAATCGGAGGTGGCGTTGGTCACCATGGCCGCGTACAGCGAGGCCGGATTCTTGTTTGCCTGCGCACCGATGTAGTATGGGAAATACGGGTTTTTTGGGCTGGAATCGCCCAAGGCCGCCTTGACGACGGCCATGTTCAGCATGTTGCTGTAATCGAGGTGCAGCTTCGATTCCGAATGCGTATAGCCGGCATCGTAGTCCCAGCCCATGGCGTTGCCCTTGACGCCAAGCACGATGCGGTTGAACTCGTTATTCGCCTTGCGCGTGCTGGCGCCGACGTCAAAGGCCTGGTAGCGCACGCGCACCGGCACGCCATACGGATTTTGCGGGTGGCCGGCGGCCAGCACGATGCTGGTGTCCTCTCCGGTGGCGTAGTTGATGACGCCCGCCTTGTTGCCGGCGTTGGGCGGGAAGGCGATGGTCGGCGTGACCGATGGCGGGATCATGGTGAACGCCGTGTCGCGTTTCGAGTAGCCCGCTTCCGCATACACCTGGGTGTCGGCATTGACTTGCCACGTGCCGCGCGTGTACAGGTTGATCGATTCGATCTTCGGCTGCATCGAGCGGAACTGGTCGTGGTGCCACACGCAGCCGCCTTTCGGATCTTGCGGCGAAGATACGGACAAGTTGGCGCAGCCGGGCAGCGATACATAGTTGTTGGTGACGGGGTCGCGGATCAGGCCTGTGGGCGAGGCATTCGCATCGTTGTTGCGATTGATGTAGCCGCCGGCGAACTGGGTGTTGATCGCATAGCCATACGGGCGCAGGTCGCCTTTGCCTATCCATTTGCGGCCGGCGCGGTCGCTGTTCATCAGCATGTCCGATTTGCTGTACTCGGCATTGACGACGACATTGAATTTATCCGTGTCCAGGTTGCCCTTGCCGAAGGTCAGCGAGGCGCGGTGCTGTTTTGCGTCGCTGTCGCCGGAGATGCCCGTATCGCCTTTCAGGGTCAGGCCTTCGAAGTCCTTGCGCAGGATGATGTTGACGACGCCGGCGATGGCGTCCGCGCCATACGTCGACGAGGCGCCGTCCTTGAGGATCTCGATGCGCTCGACGATCTGCATCGGCACGGTGGACAGGTCGGTAAAGCTCTTCTGGCCATCATCGGCCCGTGCGAACGGCGCCATGCGGCGGCCATTGAGCAAGACCAGGGTCGAAGTGGCGCCCAGGCCGCGCAGCGAGATGGCCGTGGAACCGGCGGCAAAGCCGTTGCCGAAGCCCGTCGGCAGGGAGCCGGCGCCATCGGCGGTGAGGGTTTGCAGGTATTCGGCCACGGTAGCCTTGCCTGATTTCATCAAATCGTCGCGGGTGATCAGCTGTACCGGCGATGCGGTCTCGGCCGTGGCCCGTTTGATGCTCGAGCCTGTAATTTCCACACGTTGCACACTGGCGTCTTGCGCCATTGCCGGCGCAGCCATGATGCCAAGGCTGAGCGCTGCCACGCTACCCGAAAAGATCAGGCGTACGGAGCGGGATATCACTGTTTCCATCATCATTCTCAGAACTCCGAAAGTAAGCTCGGCCGGCCTGTGTGCGGCACAGCTTTGCCAGGGTGATAAAGATTGCTGCGTCGGCAATCGCTGTGGGTCAAACGGCATATCGTGCGTTGCCGTGATTGATAAGACCATTTGCCGGGAAACCCTGTCAACGCGCACACATGCATTTTCAGCATGGAAACAACAGTGTTTTTTATAATGTTGACTTGTTTCAGTATTTGCAATTATTTCAATGTTGCACCGCGCCGTATATTTTCCGTACTGCCATAAAAACAGTTGTCATTCGGGGCCGTAAGGGTTATTACCAAGGTGTTTTTTCATGGTGGCGACCGGTCTTTGTTGCGCTGCGGAAGATTTTCCCTGCACGGCAGGCAGCCGTGGCTGCCCGTCACGCCAGTACTGCGGCTTTTCGCCCGGCGAACAAAATATGCGTTATCGTTACGCCTTTTTCCAGCGCGCCTGCATGCGGACGCGGCTGGCGATGAGCAAGGCATAGATCTTGCGTGGATGGACTGGTTTTGGCGGTGGAATCCTGTATCCCAGGGGGAAGCCAGTACAAGCGCACCAATACGGTGCGACAGATAATCGAGATGAAGGGTATTACATGAAGTCACCATGGATGCGGCGCGTGGCGCTGCTCGCCTGTCTGGCCACCCTGCCGCTGGCGGCCGTTGCCGCCGATGCCCCAGGCGCCGCGGCCGCGCCGGTCAAAACCTTGCGCTATATCCTGCCGGCCGCCGAGACGGGCTTCGATCCCGCCACCGCGCGCGACCTGTATTCGAACCACATCACGCAGGCCGTCTTCGACACCCTGTACACCTATGACTACCTGGCGCGCCCCGTCAAGGTGGTGCCCGGCGCGGCCGCCGCCATGCCGGAAGTATCCGCCGACGGCAAGACCTACACCATCCGCCTGAAAAAAGGCATCCTGTTCACGCCCGATGCGGCGTTCGGCGGCAAGCGCCGCGAACTGACGATGGCCGATTACGTGTATTCGTGGAAACGCCTGTTCGACCCGCGCCTCGCTTCGCCGCACAGCTGGCTGTTCGAAGGCAAGGTAGTGGGGCTGGACGACCTGGCCAAGGAAGCGGCCAAGTCGAACAAGCTGGACTTCAACAAGAAGGTGGCCGGCCTGGAAATCCTCGACCCGTACACCTTGCGCATCACGCTGACCAAGACCGATTTCAACTTCCCCATGATTCTCGCCTACGTGCCGACAGCCGCCGTGGCGCGCGAAGTGGTGGACAAATACGGCGACGTGAAGGGCGAAGTAGGCTCGAATCCCGTCGGCACCGGCTACTACACCCTGGGTGAATGGACGCGCGGCAACCGCATTGTCCTCAACCGCAATCCGCAACACTTGCCGGAAACGTGGAATTTCATGGCCGGCGACGACCCGGACGACCAGCGCATCGTGCGCCAGATGCAGGGCAAACGGATTCCCGCCATCGACCGCATCGAAATTTCCGTGATGATCGAAGACCAGTCGCGCTGGCTGTCCTTCCAGAGCGGCGGCACGGACGTGTTCTGGCTCGACGGTCCGCTGGCGCCGAAAGCATTGCTGAACGGCAAGCTGCGTCCCGAGCTGGCGGAGAAGGGCGTGCAACTGTCGCGCCTGCTTGACCCGGAGATCAGCTATTACTACTGGAACATGGAAGACCCGACCCTGGGCGGTTTCAGCAAGGAAAAGATCGCGCTGCGCCGCGCCATTGCCATGGCGCACAATATCGACGAAGAAATCCGCATCATCTGGAATGGCCAGGCCAAGCGCCTCGACTATCCGATCCCGCCCGGCGTCGTCGGCTACGACCCGCACTATAAATCCCTGCTGCAATACGATCCCGTGCTGGCCAATAAATTGCTGGATAAATTCGGCTACAAGAAGGGTGCCGACGGCTGGCGCACCTTACCGGACGGCAAGCCGCTCTTGATCCGCTACGCTTCGCGCAACGAAGCCAATGGCGTGCTGCAGGCGGAAATGTGGCGCAAGACGTACAACTCGCTGGGCATCCGCATGGAAAACGACCGCATGATCTTTTCCGACATTTTAAAGACGGAAAAGCAGTGCAAGATGCAGACGCGCACGGCGCCGTGGCTGGCCGATTATCCGGACGGCGACAATTTCATGCAGCTGTTCTACGGCCCCAATACGCACCAGAACAACAATGGCTGCTACCAGGACCCCGAGTACGATAAATGGTACGCGGCCAGCCAGGCCATGCCGGCCAGCCCCGAGCGCGACGAGCTGTTCCACAAGATGGCGCGCCGCCTGGAAGTCAATGCGGGCGCCCTGATCGGCTACGCGCGCTACCGCAATATGCTGGCGCAAAAGTCGGTGCTGGGCTACAAGAAGCACCCGATCCTGTTCCAGGAGTGGGCGTATATGGATATCGACAGCACGGGCGCACCAGTGTCTGCCGCGCCAGCCCCTGCAGCCTCGGCTAAAAAATAAGCGCAGCTTATAAAGACAAGGAATCATTATGTTCGCTTATATCCTGCGCCGCCTGTGGCAGATGCTGCCCACCATGCTGGGCGTCGTCCTGCTGGTGTTTATCCTGTTTAACTGGGTGGGTGGCGACCCCGCCTACATCCTGGCCGGCAAGATGTCTAGTGCGGAAAGCATCGCCAACATCCGCCGCCAGCTGGGCGTCGACCAGCCATACTATGTACAGCTGTGGATCTTCATCAAGCAGATCGTCACCTTTGACTTCGGCCAGAGCTGGGCCACGGGGGAATCCGTGTCGCACATCATCACCTCGCGCCTGGGACCGTCGATGATGGTCTTGATCCCGCTGACCGTGCTGGAAACGTTCTTCGGCGTGGCGCTGGCGCTGGCCATCGCCTTCGTGCGCGGTTCGCTGACGGACCGCATGGTGATGATCGCCTGCACGGTGGGCATGTCGATTTCCATCCTCGTCTACATCATCGTCTTCCAGTACGGCTTTGCCTATAAACTGGGCCTGTTCCCCGTGCAGGGCTGGGGCGACAGTTTCTGGGAAAACCTGCTGCGCTATTCGACCCTGCCTATTTTGATCGGCCTGGCCGTGTCGATTGCGCCGACCCTGCGCCTGTTCCGCACCTTCGTGCTGGACGAGGCGAACCAGGATTACGTGCGCACGGCGCGCGCCAAGGGCTTGAGGGAAGGCCGCATCATGTGGGTCCACGTGCTGCGCAACGCCGGCATCCCCATCATTACCTATGTGATGTCGAACTTGCCGGCCCTGCTGATCGGCGCTTTCCTGCTGGAACGCTTCTTCGGCATCCCCGGCATCGGGCGTGAAGTGATCCTGGCCGTCGAGCGCAGCGACTTTCCGGTGATCAAGGCGATCACCGTGTATGTCGCCGCCGCCACCATGCTCTTCAACCTGCTCACCGACCTGCTGTACCAGGCGGTCGATCCTCGCGTACAACTGAAGTAGAAAGAGACGATGTCGAAACCTCATACATCGCCCGGCCTGTGGGCCCTGGCGTGGCGCCGTTTGCGCGGCGACAAGATTGCAATGGTATCGCTGGCCGTGGTCGGCGCCTTTTTCCTGCTGGTGCTGGCTTCCGCCAGCGGCCTGGTGGCGGCGAACTGGGAAGACGAAGTGGCCGTCAGCTACGCGCCGCCCACCTTTGTCGGTGCCGACAAGGATGCGGCCGCGGCCGCCGACGGCGCCATTCCCCAGTCCGACGAGCGCAGCGCGCCGACACCCGTCAACGTGCTCGACCCGCTGGCCGACGATATCGCCGAACTGCGCGCGCAGATGGGCAGCAACCCATCGGCCGGCGTGGAAATGTACGGCGTCACCGACCCGCTGGCCGACGACTTGACGGCCTTGCGCGCCGGCATGGGCAAGACGAAGAAGTTGATCGCGCACAAGGCGGCAACCTTGCCGTTCGGCGCCGACAAGTGGGGCCACGACATTGTGCAGAAAACCATCAAGGGCGGCGAGACGTCGATCGTCGTGGGCCTGGTGGCCGCCTTGCTGGCCGTCGTGCTGGGCACCCTGTTTGGTGCCGTGTCCGGCTACTTCGGCGGCATCGTCGATGACTTTTTTAATTGGTTCTACAGCATTTTTACCTCAATTCCATCGATCCTGATGATTCTGACGGTAGCGGCGGTGCTGCAGCAGAAGGGCGTGCTGACCATCGTGCTGATCCTGGGGTTGACGGGCTGGACGGGGCCGTACCGCCTGATCCGCGCCGAATACATCAAGCACAAGGCGCGCGAATACGTGATGGCGGCCGACGCCATCGGCGCCTCGCACTGGCGCAAGATGTTTTCCCACATCTTCCCGAATGTGAGTCACGTGGCCTTGGTGCAAATGTCGATTCTCGTGGTGGGCTTCATCAAGGCGGAAGTGATCCTGAGTTTCCTCGGCTTTGGCGTGCCGGTAGGCACCGTTTCGTGGGGCAGCATGCTCAACGAGGCGCAAAATGAACTGATCCTGGGCAAATGGTGGCAGCTGACGGCCGCCGCCACGGCGATGGCCGTGCTGGTGACGGCGTTCTCGCTGTTTACCGATGCCTTGCGCGATGCGCTCGACCCCAAAGTGAAATAGGAGTTGCTCATGGACCAGAATAACCTGTTGGAAGTGCGCGACCTGCGCGTCACATTCCGCCTGGACAAGAAGACCACGTTCGAAGCCGTCAAGGGCATCTCGTTCAACGTGCCGCGCAACAGCACCGTCGCCCTGGTGGGCGAGTCGGGCAGCGGCAAGTCCGTCAGCTCCCTGGCCGTGATGGGCTTGTTACCGCCGGATAACACTATCATCGACAAGCAATCGAGCATCCATTTCGGCGGGCGCGACCTGCTCAAATTGTCGATTGCCGAGCGGCGCACCATGTGCGGCAAGGATATCTCGATGATCTTCCAGGAGCCGATGTCGTCGCTGAACCCCGTGTTCACGGTCGGCTTCCAGATCGCCGAGGTGTTGCGTCAGCACATGGGCATGAACCGCAAGCAGGCGCGCGCGCGTACGCTGGCGCTGCTGGAAGAAGTGGGCATTCCCGACCCTGCCACCAAGATCGACGCCTACCCGAGCCAGATGTCGGGCGGCCAGCAGCAGCGCGTGATGATCGCCATGGCCATCGCCTGCGAACCGAAACTCTTGATCGCGGACGAACCGACGACGGCGCTGGACGTGACGATCCAGAAGCAGATCATGGACTTGATCGCGGCGCTGCAAAAGAAACACCAGATGTCCGTGCTGTTCATTACCCACGACCTGGGCCTGGTGGGAGAGATCGCCGACCAGGTGATCGTCATGCGCCACGGCGAAGTGCGCGAGACGGGGGAAGTGCGGCAAGTGTTCGACAGCCCCAAAGACCCGTACACCAAAGCATTGCTACATTGTCGGCCTTCGCTGGACGAGCGCCCGTGGCGCCTGCCCGTGATCGCCGACTACATGGATGGTAAGCATGAGGCAATCAAGGCCGGCCCCGGTATCGAAATGAAACAGCGCACGCGCGGCTATACGCCGGGCGACGAGCCGGTGCTGGTGGTGAAGAACCTCAGTAAAAGTTTTTATACGCGCGAGGGCCTGTTCGGCAAGCGCGAATTCCAGGCCGTCAAGGACGTGTCGTTCACCTTGCCGCGCGGAAAAACGCTGGGCGTGGTGGGCGAATCCGGCTCCGGCAAGACGACGGTGGGCTTGACCTTGCTGCGCTTGCACCAGGCAACTAGTGGCACGGCCATGTTCCATGGCAAGGATTTGATCGCCATGCCGAACAAGGAGTATTTGCCGTATAAACGCCGCATCCAGATCATCTTCCAGAATCCGTACGCGTCGCTGAACCCCCGTTTCACGGTGGGACAGATTTTGCTGGAACCCATGCGCATCCACAAGATCGGCGCGACCGACCAGGAACGCATCGCCAAGGCCTACTGGCTGCTCGATAAAGTCGGCTTGCCGGAACAGGCGTTCCACCGCTATCCGCACGAGTTTTCCGGCGGACAACGCCAGCGCATCGCCATTGCCCGCTGCCTGACCATGCAGCCGGAAATTCTGGTGTGCGACGAATCCGTGTCGGCGCTGGACGTGTCGGTGCAGGCGCAGGTATTGAACTTGCTGCAGGATTTGCAGGATGAATTCGGATTGTCGTACATCTTCATCTCGCACGATTTGTCCGTCGTCAAATACATCGCCGACCAGGTGATGGTGATGCACAAGGGGCAAGTGGTGGAGCTGGCCGATTCGGATGAGCTGTACCGCAATCCCGTGCATCCATATACGCGCACCCTGCTGAGCGCCATCCCGAAGGGCGTGCAAGTATAACGTCTGCCAAAACCTGCTGCGCGGCGCGCTTTGCGGCCTGCGATGCTCACCGTGCTCAAGCACGGTTGCGCTTCTTAGCCACAAATCACTGCCGCTCGCTACGGTTTTGTCTGACGTTTGAGTGGGGATTTTTACGGTAAGATAGCGGCCATGCCCAACCTCATTTACCTGCTCGAACATTACGGTGTCCTGATTGTCTTTGGCATCGTGCTGGTGGAGCAGCTCGGCCTGCCGATTCCCGCCTTTCCCATCCTCGTGGTGGCGGGGGCGCTGGCCGTCGATGGCGACATGAATGGGGGACTGGTGCTGGCCGCCGCGCTAAGCGCTTGCCTGATCAGCGACTTCACGTGGTTCCGCGCGGGCCGCCATTTCGGCAAGCGCATCCTGCGGCTGCTGTGCCGCATCTCGCTGTCGCCCGATTACTGCGTCAGCCAGACGGAAGACAAATTCAAGCGCTGGGGCCCGAAAGCCCTGATCGTTTCCAAGTTCGTGCCGGGATTCAATACCGTGGCCGCGCCCATGTCGGGCGCGCTGGGCACGCCGCCGCGCCTGTTCTTCCTGTACGCGGGCCTGGGCGCCTTGCTGTGGACCGGCACGGGCATCGTCGTCGGCGTGATCTTTCACGCCAGCGTGCAGCAGGTGCTCGATTTGCTCAGCACCATGGGCAGCACGGCCTTGCTGATGCTGGCCACCTTGCTGGGACTGTTCCTGCTGTACAAATTCCTTGAACGCCGGCGTTTCCGCCAGGCCTTGCAGATCGAGCGCATCGGCATCGATGAATTGCTTGAACTCATAGAGCAGGGCGAGGAGCCGCTGATGGTCGACGCGCGCAGCGCCACGGCACAGGCCCTGGAGCCGGCCGTGCCGGGCGCCTTGTTCTTCAATGGCAAGGAACCGGTGCCCGCCATGATCGCCATGGACAAGGACCGCCACATCATCGTGTATTGCAGCTGCCCCAACGACGTGACTGCCGCGCAAGTGGCCAAGCTGCTGCACCAGCACGGCTTCCACCGGGCCAAGCCCCTGCATGGCGGCCTCGATGCGTGGAATGCCGCCTACCGCTCGGACCAGCCGGCGCCGGCCAGCCTGCTGGGCGAAGGCTTGCCGTCCTGATCCGGGCTGCCGCCGGCACGCCAGGCCGGCAGTAAAACCCGCAGTAAAAACCGGTAGTAATAATACGAAAACACCTTTGCGGCGCGCCCAGGGCGGCAGCGCCGCACCAGCGCCGTCGCGTACCAAGCGGCTTTGCGCAAACTCCGGCATACTCTGTTTTCAAGGTGATTCCTGCTGCTATGCAGCATGCTTTTCGCGTGTCTGGTGAGTGCAAGTACTTACTATAAATCATTGTTTCTAAGCAATTTTGACGCTGCCTGTTGCATTTGGAGTGGAACTACCAATAAAGGCTTGTTTTGATGTACTTAAACTACAAACTTTGCTTGCCTCCGGGCGCATTCATCCTTTAAGCTTGGCGTCCCATGCGTCCCACTTCATCATTTAAAATCATGAGCGCTTCGTCTTCTCCCGTACTGCCGACTTCCGCCTTCGCCGATGGACCGCGCCTGCTGGCCGACGTGGGCGGCACCAATGCCCGTTTCGCCCTGGAAGTGGCCGCCGGCCACATCACCCTGGTGGAAGTGTTGCCCTGTGCCGATTACCCGAGCCTGTCCGCCGCCCTGCAAGCCTACCTGGCCCTGCCGCACATCGCCGCGGCCGGCGGGCAAGCCGTGCGCCATGCCGTGATTGCCATCGCCAATCCGGTCGACGGCGATTTCCTCAGCATGACGAACCACCACTGGTCGTTCTCGATCCGCGCCATGCGCGAAGAGTGCGGTTTCACGACCCTGGACGTGGTCAACGATTTCACGGCCCTGGCGCGCGCCTTGCCGCAGCTGTCTAACGAGCAAAAGCACCAGGTGGGCGCAGGCACGGCCCGTCCGAACACGGCCATCGGCCTGATCGGCGCCGGCACGGGCCTGGGCGTATCGGGCCTGATTCCGTCGCATGGCGGCTGGATCGCCCTGCAAAGCGAAGGCGGCCACGTCAGCTTTGCGCCGTTCAATGAGACGGAAGTGAGCATTTTGCAATTTGCCTGGCGCGAATACGAGCATGTCTCGGCCGAACGCCTGATTTCCGGCGATGGCCTGGAACTGATCTACCGCGCCCTGGCCGACCGCGCGGGCGTGCCGGCGGAAGACTTGCCGGCGGCGGAAATCACGCGCCGCGCGCTGGCCGGCGAATCGCAGCTGTGCGACGACGTCATCGAAGCGTTCTGCTGCATGCTGGGCACCGTGGCGGGCAACGTCGCCGTCACCCTGGGCGCGCTGGGCGGCATTTATATCGGCGGCGGCATCGTGCCGCGCCTGGGCGCGCGTTTCGACCGCTCCGGCTTCCGCGCCCGCTTCGAGCGCAAGGGCCGCTTCGCCAATTATGTCTCGCAAGTGCCGACCTTCGTCATCACGGCGCAGTACCCAGCTTTCCTGGGCGCATCGGCCATTCTCTCGGAGAAACTCGCCTCCCTGTGATGCGGGCAGCGGGCGGGATGTCGCGCCAGAGCCGGGTAAAACGCGTGTTTTACCCGGTTTTGCGCTTTTCCGCTTTTTATCAGGTACAATTGGCATCGTTGGATGAAACGACGACTGTCGCTTTCCTGTCTGGCTGCATCGTCGCCACGGGAAAAGCAGCTGCTCCGGAGATCGTTTCATTGCTGGTTACTTAGTGAAGGTTAATTAAGGCCAGCACCATGGATGGCAGGACTTTCACTGCATCCGCTTTAGTCCCGCTTTGCGCGCATCGGCCAAGGCGTCGGAAAAACAGCCTCAACTAGTAACCCAGCACGGCGTCATCATCGATGTCTGCCCTCTGTTACGTTGAAATGAACGTTTTTGATTTCTTTCTCTGCATACGAATTGCAACACACATCCGCACAGAATTGCTATGAATACAATTGAGGCTAAAAAAGTCCTCGAAACCGCGTTGCTGTGCGCTCGTGAATCGCTGACGATCCACAGCTTGAAGAAGCTGTTCGTCGATGCGGACGAGAATGGTCGCGTGCGCGGCGTCGGCGTCGGCGCCGACACGATCAAGCAATTGCTGGAAGAATTGCGCGATGAGTGGGAAGGGCGCGGCATCGAGATCGTCAGTCTCGCTTCGGGCTGGCGCTTTCAAAGCCGCCCGGAAATGAAGATGTATCTCGATCGCCTGACGCCCGAACGGCCGCCCAAGTATTCGCGGGCGACCCTGGAAACCCTGGCCATCATCGCCTACCGCCAGCCGGTGACGCGCGGCGATATCGAGGAGATTCGCGGCGTTGCCGTCAATTCGCAGACGATCAAGATGCTGGAAGACCGTGGCTGGGTCGATGCCATCGGTTACCGCGACGTGGTGGGACGGCCGGCCTTGCTGGCCACCACCAAGCAGTTTTTGGATGACCTGGGTTTGCATTCGCTGTCCCAGCTGCCGCCGTTGCAGCAAATCAGCGAAATGCAGGGCAATGGGCTGGAAGCCCTGGAAGCGGCCCTGCAAGAGAATTTTGACAAGGCAAGCAATGAGCTTGTCCCCCAGCTTGGTGCAGGTAGCAATACGGCTGTGACAGATGTAGATGTGACAGCAAGCCTTGATGCCGGCCCCGATGCTTCGCCCACGGACGAAGCCTACACTCACGACCCTGCGCCAGAACTAACGGTTGACGCTGCGCCAGGTCAGCACAGCCAAGAAACGAAGAATGAATAATCCGAACACACCCGAGACAGTAACCGCCAGCGACGAAGCCATCGTTGCCAAGCCCAAGCGCCGCACCAAGGCCCAGATCGAAGCCGACGCGGTTGCTGCAACCGCTGCTGCCGCCGCCGGCGACACTGCCGTGGCCAAGCCGAAGCGCCGCACGAAAGCCGACGTGGCCGCCGATGCGCCCGTCGTCGCCGTCGCTGCTGAAACTGAAGCGGCGCCAGCCGCCAAGAAAACCCGCGCCAAGCCAGCCCTGAAAGCCGTCGCCGACGCCGCCGAAGCCGCCGCCGAAGCAGTCGCTGCCCCTGCGCCGCGTCCGCCGCGCGCCCGCGCCGCCGCCAAGGCCGCTGCCGCCGTCGCTGAAACGGCGCCGGAAGCCGTCGCCGACAAGCCTGCCGAAGCGCGCCCGACGCGCGGTCCGCGCCAGATGCGCGGCGTGCAGGCCGAGCGCGCGCTGCGCCAGCCGCCGCGCGCCGAAGCGCCGCAGGCGGCCGACGCCGTTGCCGCAGCGCCTGCCGCAGAGCAAGCTGCCGCGCCTGTCGCCGATGTGTTCGATGCCGAAGGCAACCTCGTGTCCGGCCCGCGCCTGCCGCGCGGTCCGCGCAACGACGTGCCGGGCGCCGGCAAGAATGCCGGCAAGAGCCGCAAGAAGGGCAAGGGCCGCCAGGCTGCGCCGGGCAAGCTCAGCGACGCTGATGCTGTCTTCTCGTTCGTCACTTCCGACGCGTTCGACAGCGAAGAAGGCGGCACGGGCCGCGTACAGAAAGCCGTCGTGCGCCGCGACCTGACGTCCGACGACGACGCGCCGAAGCTGCACAAGGTGCTGGCCGAAGCCGGTCTCGGTTCGCGCCGCGACATGGAAGACCTGATCATTTCGGGCCGCGTGTCCGTCAATGGCGAGCCGGCCCACATTGGCCAGCGCATCCTGCCGAGCGACCACGTGCGCATCAACGGTAAATTGATCCAGCGCCGCGTCAGCAAGAAGCCGCCACGCGTATTGGTCTACCACAAGCCGGCCGGCGAAATCGTCAGCCATAATGACCCGGACGGCCGTCCATCCGTATTCGACCGCTTGCCGACCATGAAAGCCGGCAAGTGGCTGGCCGTTGGCCGCCTCGACTTCAACACGGAAGGCTTGCTGCTGTTTACCACTTCCGGTGACCTGGCCAACCGCCTGATGCACCCGCGCTACGGCATCGACCGCGAGTACGCCGTGCGTACCCTGGGCGAGCTGGAAGAGGGCATGCGCCAGAAACTGCTGGCCGGCGTCGAGCTGGAAGACGGTCTGGCGCAGTTCTCGAAGATCGCCGATGGCGGCGGCGAAGGCATCAACAAGTGGTACCGCGTAGTGATCGGCGAAGGCCGTAACCGCGAAGTGCGCCGCATGTTCGAAGCCATCGGCCTGACCGTCTCGCGCCTGATCCGTACCCGCTACGGCGCCATGACCCTGCCGAGCGGCCTGAAGCGCGGCCGCTGGGAAGAGATGGATGAAAACACCGTGCGCGACCTGCTGACGGCCTACGGCATCGAAAAGAAAATGCCGGCATCGGGCGACCCCCGTGCCGCTGGCGCCGCCAAGGGCCGCGAAGCGCGCAAGGCGAGCCGCGATGACGAGCCGAATGGCAACCGCATCGATGTGAGCAACCGCAACGCCGATCCTTTCCCGGTCGCGCCGCGCCGTGGCCAGCCGCAAGGTCAGTTTGCCCGTCCGCAAGGCCAGGGTCGCCCAGGCGGCGCCGGCCGTCCAGGCGACGCGCGTGGTCCTGGCCGTGGCCAGCCGCAAGGTCCGTTCCAGGGTGGTCAGCCCCGCTCGTCGGCATCGTTCGAAGGCGCGCCGCAAGGCCAGGGTCGTCCGCCGCGTGCGGCAGGCCAGGGTCAAGGCCGTCCGGGTGGCGAAGGCCGCGCGCCGCAGCGCGGTCCGCGCCAGCCCGATCCGCTGCAAACGGCCTTCGGCTTCGCCAACACGGGTCCGCGCCGCAATACGGGTGGTGGTGCCGGTGGGCAACGTTCCGGTGGCCAGCCGCGTGGCGGCATGGATCGTGGCGGCATGGATGGCATGCCGCGCCGCCGCAGCAAAGGTTAATCGGGAAGAGTTTCTTCTTGCGCGCCCGCCGATCTGCCGCGGGTGCGCGCTCTTGTAACTGTTGTAAGCCGGGCCGCTCCGCGTGTGCGGCATTGCGGCGAAGTTAATAAGAGGTTATAATCTGCAGCCTAATAAAAGTTCTCCGCAGGGTTGTTTGGTGGGGAGTGCTTTCATCTGGTTGGGGAAATACAAGAAGATGGGCAGATGCCCATTTTTTTTTTGTTGAACCGTTTGTAATGGCGCCAACAAGGGGCCATATATGACTTGAATGCGTGTTTTTGCATGTTGTAGGCGCCCGATGTGGCGCCGTCATGCCGAAAACGGGCCTTATTTCTGGAGAATTTCTTGCAGCAGTTGGGATTGATTGAAAAGACAGTTACAGGTCTGGGCTATGAGCTCGTTGATGTCGAACGTGCCGAGCGCGGACTGCTGCGCGTCTTTATTGATTTCAGCGCCGCCGATGCCGCTGAAAAAGGTCCGATCACGGTCGAAGACTGTGCCACGGTGAGTCACCAGTTATCGCATGTGTTGACGGTAGAGAACGTTCCTTACGAGCGCCTCGAGATTTCTTCCCCGGGTCTGGATCGTCCGGTGCGCAAGCTGGAAGACTTCGTCCGTTTCGCAGGTCAGGAAATCATCGTCAAGCTGATGGTGGCGATGCCGGGTACGAACAACCGGAAATCGTTCCAGGGGATCTTGCAAGAACCCGTGGGCGATAAATTGTCGTTGGAATTTGAAGGTAAGGATGGTCCGGCGATGTTGGAGTTTACGCTCGCGGATGTGGATAAGGCACGCTTGGTGCCGCAGGTGGTTTTTAAGGGACGCAAAGCATGAGCCGCGAAGTTTTATTATTGGTTGACGCGCTGGCGCGCGAAAAAAACGTCGATAAAGATGTCGTCTTCGGCGCCCTCGAATTCGCGTTGGCGCAAGCCACGAAGAAACGGTATGAGGGTGAGGTAGACATCCGCGTTTCGATCGACCGCGAAACGGGCGAATTCGAATCGTTCCGCCGCTGGCACGTGGTGCCCGATGAAGCGGGCCTGCAATTGCCGGATCAGGAGATCCTGCATTTCGAGGCAAAAGAACAGATTCCGGATATCGAAGTCGATGACCACATCGAAGAACCGATCGAATCCGTCGAATTCGGCCGCCGTTTCGCCCAGGATACCAAACAGGTTGTCCTGCAGCGCGTGCGTGACGCCGAGCGCGAACAGATCCTGGTCGATTTCCTGGAACGCGGCGATTCGCTCGTCACCGGCACCATCAAGCGCATGGAACGCGGCGACGCCATCGTCGAATCGGGCAAGATCGAAGCGCGTCTGCCACGCGACCAGATGATCCCGAAAGAGAATCTGCGTATCGGCGACCGCGTGCGTGCTTTCATCTTGCGCATCGACCGCAATATGCGCGGCCCGCAAGTGATTTTGTCGCGCACCGCGCCAGACTTCATCATGAAGCTGTTTGAACTGGAAGTGCCGGAAATCGAGCAAGGCATGCTGGAAATCAAATCCGCAGCCCGCGACGCCGGCGTCCGCGCCAAGATCGCCGTCTACACGGCCGACAAGCGCATCGACCCGATCGGTACTTGCGTCGGCATGCGCGGTTCGCGCGTGCAGGCCGTGACCGGCGAACTCGGCGGCGAACGTGTCGATATCGTGCTGTGGTCGGAAGATCCGGCGCAGTTCGTCATCGGCGCCCTGGCGCCGGCGAACGTGTCGTCGATCATGGTCGATGAAGAAAAACACGCGATGGATGTCGTCGTGGACGAAGAAAACCTGGCAATCGCGATCGGCCGTTCCGGCCAGAACGTGCGCCTGGCCTCGGACCTGACCGGCTGGAAGATCAACATCATGACGGCCGAAGAATCGGCTGACAAAGCTGCCCAGGAAACGGCTGCCGTGCGCATCCTGTTCATGGAAAAGCTCGATGTCGACCAGGAAGTGGCCGATATTCTGGTGGAAGAAGGTTTCGCCAGTCTGGAAGAAATCGCTTACGTGCCAATTTCCGAAATGCTGGAAATCGAATCGTTTGACGAAGATACCGTCAATGAACTCCGTACCCGTGCGCGTGATGCGCTCGTGACCGAAGCGATTGCTTCGGAAGAGGGTCTGGAAGGCATGGACGAGGCGTTGGTCGGTCTGGAAGGCATGGACCGCATTACCGCCGGCAAGCTGGGTCTGGCTGGTATCAAGACCGTTGAAGCATTTGCAGCACTGGCATACGACGAATTTGGCGCAATCCTGGCCTTGTCTGCGGACCGTGCGCGTGAACTGATTACAAGTGAATTTAAAGATGTGACCGACGATGAGATGAAGTTGGTTGACTCGAAATACGACGATCGTGCCAAGGCGTTGCAAGCCAAGGCATGGAGTCTGGCCGAATCCGCAAAGGCTTAATTTGAGTATCTTTATCATCTCCGCGACACATAGAAAAGAGGACTGAATGGCGAGTAACAACGTAGCCCAATTTGCCACCGAACTGAAGATGCCTGCAGATTTGCTGCTGACGCAGCTGCGTTCTGCCGGCGTCGAGAAAAGTTCGACGTCAGATCCATTGTCGAAAGATGATAAGGACAAGCTTTTGGATCATCTGCGCCGCACACACGGCGCAGCGGCTGACACAGAAAAGAAGAAAATCACCGTGACCCGCAAGGAAACGACTGAAATCAAGCAAGCTGACGCCACCGGCAAATCGCGCACCATCCAGGTGGAAGTGCGCAAGAAACGCACTTTCGTCCAGCGTGACGAAGCTGCGCCGGTCGCAGCTGAACCGGTCGCGCCTGCCGCACCGGTAATCGATCCCGCCGACGTGGCGCGCCGTGAAGAAGAAGCCCGTAAACAGGCTGAACTGATCGCCCGCCAGGAAGCCGATCTGCGCGAAAAGCAAGAACGTCTGGCCAAGCTCGACGCGGAAAAAGAAGCCCAGGCGAAAGCCACGCAACAGGCTGAACTGGCTGCGAAGAAAGAAGCGGAAGCGGAAGCGAAGAAAGCCGCTGCCAAGGCTGCTGCCGCGCCTGCCGCCAGCGCTGCTGCGCCTGTCGTTGACGACGCCGCCGCCGAAGCGAAAAAAGCTGCTGCTGCCGAAGAAGCGAAGAAGAAAGCGGCTGCCGCTGCTGTTGCCGCCAAGGAAGCCGCTGACAAAGCGGAAGCCACCGAGCGTGCCCGCAAGGCCGTTGCCGACGAAGTTGCCCAGATCAAGGCCATGATGAACGCGCCACGCCGCGCCATCAAGGCACCGGAACCCGTACCGGTTCCCGTGAAGCCGAAGGCGCCGGAAGGCACCTTGCACAAGCCTGCTGACAAGAAACCTGGCGACAAGCCGGGCGACAAGAAGCCTGCTGTTGCAGACAAGAAATCCATCAAGTCGGCGAACGTGTCGTCCACCTGGTCCGATGACGCGAAAAAACGCGGCACCACCGGTGGTCCCAAGCCACGCGGCAACAGCGGCCCAGGCGGCCGTGACAGCTGGCGCGGTGGCGCGAAGGGCCGTCGCCCGACGCACCATGACGACCGTGAATCGAACTTCCAGGCTCCTACGGAAGCCGTCGTCAAAGACGTGCACGTACCGGAAACGATCACCGTGGCCGAATTGGCGCACAAAATGTCCGTCAAGGCATCCGAAGTCATCAAGCATTTGATGAAATTGGGCCAGATGTGCACGATCAACCAGGTGCTGGACCAGGAAACCGCCATGATTCTGGTGGAAGAAATGGGCCACAAGGCGTTTGCCGCCGAACTGGACGATCCGGAAGCGCTGCTGGCCGATGTGGGCGAACACGCGCACTTCGAAACCAAGCCACGCGCACCGGTGGTCACCGTCATGGGTCACGTCGACCACGGCAAGACCTCGCTGCTGGACTATATTCGTCGCGCCAAGGTTGCATCGGGCGAAGCGGGCGGCATTACGCAGCATATCGGCGCTTACCACGTCGATACGCCACGCGGCATGATCACCTTCCTCGACACCCCGGGTCACGAAGCGTTTACCGCGATGCGTGCCCGTGGCGCCAAGGCAACCGACATCGTCATTCTGGTGGTTGCCGCCGACGATGGCGTGATGCCGCAAACGAAAGAAGCGATTGCCCATGCGAAAGCAGCCGGCGTACCGCTGGTGGTGGCGATCAACAAGGTCGACAAACCGGGCGGCAACGTGGACCGCGTGACGCAGGAACTGGTCGCCGAACAAGTCGTGCCGGAAGAATACGGTGGCGAATCGCCATTCGTGCCGGTCTCGGCCAAAACGGGTCAGGGTATCGACGACCTGCTGGAACAAGTGCTGTTGCAAGCCGAAGTGCTGGAACTGACGGCGCCGGTCGAAGCGCCTGCGCGCGGCCTGGTAGTCGAGGCGCGTCTGGACAAGGGCCGTGGTCCTGTCGCGACGATCCTGGTGCAGTCCGGTACCTTGCGCCGCGGCGACGTGATCCTGGCTGGCTCTTCGTATGGCCGTGTTCGCGCCATGCTGGACGAGAACGGCAAAGCCATCGCTGAAGCGGGCCCTTCGATTCCGGTCGAAATCCAGGGTCTGACGGAAGTGCCTGTTGCCGGTGAAGAAGTTGTCGTCATGGCTGACGAGCGCAAGGCGCGTGAAATCGGTCTGTTCCGTCAAGGTAAGTTCCGCGACGTGAAACTGGCGAAGCAGCAAGCTGCGAAACTGGAAAACATGTTCGACCAGATGGCCGAAGGCGAAGTGAAAAACTTGCCATTGATCATCAAAACCGACGTGCAAGGTTCGCAAGAAGCGCTGGTCGGTTCGCTGCAGAAACTGTCGACCTCCGAAGTGCGCGTACAAGTGGTTCACGCAGCCGTCGGCGGCATCACGGAATCGGACGTCAACCTGGCAGTCGCCTCGAAAGCGGTCATCATCGGCTTCAACGCCCGTGCTGATGCCCAGGCGCGCAAGCTGGCCGAGTCGAATGGCGTGGACATTCGCTACTACAACATCATTTACGATGCGATCGATGAGATCAAATCGGCGTTGTCGGGCATGTTGGCACCAGAGAAACGCGAAACGGTCATCGGCCAGGTCGAGATCCGCCAGGTTATCCTGGTCTCGAAAGTGGGCGCGATTGCCGGTTGCCTGGTCACCGATGGCGTGGTCAAGCGTGCTTCTTCCGTCCGCCTGTTGCGCAACAACATCGTGGTGTGGAGCGGCGAGATCGACTCCCTGAAACGCTTCAAGGACGATGCGAAAGAAGTTCGCGCCGGTCTGGAGTGCGGCCTGTCGCTGAAGAACTACAACGACATTCAGGTTGGCGACACGCTGGAAGTGTTCGAAGTCCAGGAAATCGCTCGTACCCTGTAATCACAGCAGTAATGGCGCGGACATATCTTTGTCCGCGCAAACACGTGGGGCGCATTGGTCAACGGGCAACCGTTTGACCCATGCGCCCTGCGGCACTTAGGACAGCATAAAATCATGGCTAAACATAGCAAAACCATGCCAGCGCGCGGCTTGCGCGTGGCCGACCAGATCCAGCGCGATCTGGCTGAAATCGTCGCCTACGAATTGAAGGACCCGCGCGTCGGCACGATGATCACCATCACCGAAGTGCAGATCACGCCCGATTACGCGCACGCCAAGGTGTTTTTCACGATGTTGAAAGACAGCAAGGAAGCCATCAAGAACACCACCGAGGGCCTGATGGCCGCGGCCGGCTTCATCCGTGGCTTGCTGGGCAAGCGCCTGCACATCCACACCTTGCCGATGTTGCATTTCGTGCACGATAGCTCGACTTCGCGCGGCATGGAAATGTCCTTGCTGATCGACAAGGCCAACGCTACGCGCGCGGCCGATGCCGAGCCGGACGCGAAACCGGAAGACAAAGCGGACGAGCATGGCGGGTAGTAAGCGGCCGCCAGGCATCAAGCGGGTGCGCGACCTGGTCGACGGCGTCTTGCTGCTGGATAAGCCTGTCGGCTGGTCCAGCAATGACGCCCTGATCAAGGCCAAGCGCGTGCTGAACGCGAAGAAGGCGGGCCATACGGGCACGCTGGACCCGTTCGCCACGGGCTTGCTGCCGCTGTGCTTTGGCGAGGCGACGAAGTTCTCGCAGGACTTGCTGGAAGCCGATAAAACCTACGAAACCCTGGTGCACCTGGGGCAGACGACGGATACGGGCGATACCGAGGGCGAAGTGCTGGAAACGCGCGACGTCAACGTCACCGAAGAGCAGATCGAAGCCGTGCTGGCGCAGTTCCGTGGGCCGATCCTGCAGACGCCGCCCATGTACTCGGCCTTGAAAAGGGACGGCAAGCCCTTATATGAGTATGCAAGGGCCGGCATCACCCTGGAGCGCGAAGCGCGCCCGGTGACCATCCACAAGCTCGAGTTCCTCGGCTACGAAGCCCCGTTCCTGAAATTGTCCGTGATGTGCAGCAAGGGCACGTATATCCGCGTGCTGGGCGAAGACATCGGCCGTGCCTTGGGTTGCGGCGGTCATTTGAACGCCTTGCGCCGCACGCACGTGGGCAACCTGACCCTCGACGGCGTCGTCACCTTGGACGAGCTGACGGCGCATGCCGCGCCGTTGAGCCTGCTGGCGCCCGTCGATGCCTTGCTGTCGAGTTTCCCTGCCGTCCAGCTGACGGAAGAATTGGCCAAGCGTTTCCTGCACGGCCAGCGCATCGCGCTGGGCAAGGAAGACGTCGCCGTGCCAGCCGAGCCGGGCAGGGTGCGCGTGTATCACGACAGCAAGCTGCTGGGCACGGGCCAGTTGCAGGAATACAGCATCCTGGCGCCCGAGCGGCTCATTGCCACGGCGCATCAATAAGTCACAGCAACGTCATATTACCCAGCGACACTCGTCAAACAGTGTCGCTTTTTTAAACAAACCGTCCCCGACTGCGGGAGCCGCCAGCATTTTTAGATAGCGTTGCAACGCAACATGCTATACTACGCGGTTCCGGAAATAGATTAGCATTCGGGTATCTCGTACATCTTGTACGCACTCCGCAGTTTTTCAGTAACTACTACGACCATGTCAAATACAAAACGCGCAATTCGTAATATCGCCATTATCGCCCACGTTGACCACGGCAAAACCACGCTGGTGGATCAGCTGCTGCGCCAGTCCGGCACCTTCCGTGAAAACCAAGCGGTCGACACCCGAGTCATGGACTCGAACGACCTGGAAAAGGAGCGCGGCATTACGATTCTGTCGAAGAACTGCGCCGTTGAGTACGAAGGCACCCACATCAACATCGTCGACACCCCAGGCCACGCCGACTTCGGCGGCGAAGTGGAACGTGTTCTGTCGATGGTGGACTCGGTTCTGCTGCTGATCGATGCACAAGAAGGCCCGATGCCGCAAACCCGTTTCGTCACGCGCAAGGCGCTGGCACTGGGTCTGAAGCCTATCGTTATCGTCAACAAGATCGACCGTCCAGGCGCACGTCCGGACTGGGCCATCAACCAGACGTTCGAACTGTTCGACAAGCTGGGCGCTACCGACGAACAACTGGACTTCCCTATCGTTTACGCTTCGGGCCTGAACGGCTATGCCGGCCTGACCGAAGACGTGCGCGGCGGCGACATGAAGCCGATGTTCGACGCCATCCTGGAACACGTTCCAGTGCGTGACGACAATCCGGAAGGACCGCTGCAAATGCAGATCACCTCGCTGGACTACTCGTCGTACGTCGGCAAGATCGGCATTGGCCGCGTCAACCGCGGTACCGTCAAAGTTGGTCAAGACGTGCTGGTCATCAATGGCCCAGGCGCCACGCCAATCAAAGGCCGCATCAATCAGGTGCTGAACTTCAAGGGCCTGGAGCGCGTGCTGGTGGACGAAGCCGTTGCCGGCGACATCTGCCTGATCAACGGTATCGACGAAATCGGCATCGGTTCGACCCTGTGCGCAGTGGACACGCCTGAAGCGCTGCCTATGCTGACCGTCGACGAGCCGACCCTGACCATGAACTTCATGGTCAACAACTCGCCACTGGCTGGCCGCGAAGGCAAGTTCGTTACCTCGCGTCAACTGCGTGACCGTCTGGAAAAAGAATTGAAAGCCAACGTTGCTCTGCGCGTGGCGCCAACCGACGACGACACGATCTTCGAAGTATCGGGCCGCGGCGAGCTGCACCTGACGATTCTGATCGAAAACATGCGTCGCGAAGGCTTCGAGCTGGCCGTATCGCGTCCACGCGTGGTCTTCAAAATGGTCGATGGCGTGCGCCACGAGCCGTTTGAAAACCTGTCGGTCGACGTTGAAGAAGCCAACCAGGGCGGCGTCATGGAAGAGCTGGGCCGTCGTCGCGGCGACCTGCAAAACATGGAATCGGATGGCAAGGGCCGCGTGCGTCTCGAGTACCTGATCCCGGCGCGTGGCCTGATCGGCTTCCAGGGCGAATTCATGACCCTGACCCGCGGCACCGGCCTGATGAGCCACGTATTCCATGAATACGCACCAGTCGACAACACCCGTGGCGAAATGGCTGGCCGTCGTAACGGCGTGCTGATCTCGCAGGACGACGGCGCCGCTGTTGCTTACGCGATTTGGAAACTGCAAGACCGCGGCCGCATGTTCGTGTCGCACAATGACCCGGTCTACGAAGGCATGGTCATCGGTATCCACTCGCGCGACAACGACCTGGTCGTCAACCCGATCAAGGGCAAGCAGCTGACCAACGTGCGTTCGTCGGGTACCGACGAAGCGGTGCGCCTGGTGCCGCCAATTCAGATGTCGCTGGAATACGCAGTCGAATTCATCGAGGACGACGAACTGGTGGAAATCACCCCGAAATCGATCCGTCTGCGCAAGCGCTTCCTGAAAGAGCACGAGCGTAAAAAAGCGTCGCGTGATTCGTAATCTGTTGTAGAGCATGGCCTGCGGGCCATGCCGCTTCCGGCCCGCTGCGCCGCGTCACCGTCACTGGTGAGGCGCGCAGCGGGTTTGTCATTTGCAGCTCCTGTTTTTTGTAGACACCATGACTTCCTCTTCTTTGCCTTCCCGCCGCCTGTCCGTCGCCCCGATGATGGACTGGACTGACCGCCATTGCCGCAAGTTCCACCGCGAAATCACGCGCCACACCTGGCTCTATACCGAGATGGTGACGACGGGCGCGCTCGTGTACGGCGACGTGGAGCGCCATCTGCGCTTCAACGAGGAAGAGCATCCGGTGGCGCTGCAGCTGGGCGGCAGCGATCCGACGGACCTGGCCACCAGCGCCAAGCTGGGCCAGCAGTGGGGCTATGACGAGGTCAACCTGAACTGCGGCTGCCCGTCCGAGCGCGTGCAAAAGGGCGCGTTTGGCGCCTGCCTGATGGCCGAGCCGCAACTGGTGGCCGACTGCGTAAAGGCCATGCGCGACGTGGTCGATATCGACGTGACGGTGAAACACCGCATCGGCATCGACGACAGCGAATCGTACGACTTCGTGCGCGACTTCGTCGGCACCGTGGCCGACGCCGGCTGCAAGACGTTTATCGTGCATGCGCGTAACGCCATCCTGAAAGGGCTGAGTCCGAAGGAGAACCGTGAAGTGCCGCCCCTCAAGTATGACTATGCCTATCGTTTGAAGCGTGATTTTCCGCAATTCGAGTTCATTATCAACGGCGGCATCAAGACGCTCGAGGAAATCGACCTGCACCTGCAGCACCTGGACGGCGTGATGCTGGGCCGCGAGGCGTATCACAACCCGTATGTGATGGCGCAGTTCGACCAGCGCTATTACGGCGACGACGCCCCCGCCAAAACGCGCGAACAGGTGCTCGAAGCGATGATTCCGTATATCAGCGCGCAGCTGGAAAAAGAGGCGGGGCGCTTGAAACTGAACAGCGTCACGCGCCACATGCTGGGCTTGATGCAAAACCTGCCCGGCGCGCGCGGCTTCCGCCAGACCTTGTCGGATTCGAAGAAGCTGGCCTCGGGCGACCCCCGTTTGCTGCTGGAAGCGGCGGCGCGCTTGTCCTTGCCTGCCTGATGCGCGGCGACTGCCACGCCCATGCACAGCAGTTGCATGGCTACCTGCAAGCCGTCACCGCGCTGAAGGATGATGGCAGCCTGTTTCTTTGCGAGTATCTGGGGCCCGTCGCACCGCAGGCAGCGCTCGACGCGCTGTGCCGCGCACTGGAGATAGCGTCGGACGGCATGCGCCTGCAGCCGATCGAGAGCGTGGTGTGCAGCGGCGTCCTGTGCACGCCGCGCCAGTGGCTGCTCGAGCGCTTGAACCCGGCGAGCGAGGCCGACCGCCAGCCGCTCGACGCGCGCCTGTTCGATGGTTTCGAGAACGAACTGGCCGAACTGCTGAGCAGCGCACCCCGCTGGTATCAACTGGTATCATCGGGTCAGCGCAGCCTGGCCGGTCAATTGGGCGCCATCTGGAGCGTCTTTGTCTTTGGTACAGAGCGTCACGCCTATGTGATGCATTGCAGCTGGGACCGCTGAGCAAACTTGTCTATACCGGTGCCCTGGCGCACTGGTATTGTCCGCACCACCCCCTCCTCTGAATACCACTTCCGAAACGATGTCATATGGCTATGCCATGTGTTGTAAATGCGCTGTTTCGGCGCACGGCCGCACTGTCGTGGGGCATTTCTATGGGGCAAGAAACGGCGTTGTTGCCATTTCCCCGAAGAAAGTTAATCAGCCATTTATTCAGGTACTTATTGCTTGCTTTGAGGCAAAATTTACACCTATAATTGATTATAGACAAATATTTCTCATATGAATGTTTGATGTTGATCTCACATCATCGGTGTCAAAAATTCAGTCCGTGGAACAAATTTGCATTCGCAGTCACTGGTGGTTTTCAGGGCTGTTGTAGACCAGGAAGTACCCCAGGCTGCGTGCGGCCGGATACCGCCAGCATACCAATGGGTAAGGGCGGATGCCGGTGTTACGCAGCCTTCGTCTTGTCGTGCCGGGCAAAAATCCTTATCAATAGTTTCATTTACGAAGAGCCGAAATGAATTTAGCAAAAATGAAGGTTGGTACCCGCCTGGGCCTGGGTTTCGCCCTGGTACTGGTTCTGCTGGTGGCCGTGACCGTCCTCGGCATCGCGCGCATGGCGCAAATCCAGGAACGTCTCGATCACGTGATCAATGTCAACAACGTCGTCACCCGCCTGGTGATCGATATGCGTGGCAACGTCAGCGACCGCATCACCTCGCTGCGCATCCTGACCCTGATGACGGACGCGAGCGATATGGAGCCGGAAATGGCACGTATCAAGACGCAAACGGCCACCTATCAGGAAACGCAGAAGAAGCTCGAAGAGAAATTCGCCATCGAGTCGACTTCTGAAGAAAAAGCCCTGCTGGCCTCGATCAAGGAATACGAGGCGGCCGCCATGCCGGCCATCGCCAAGGCGTCGGCACTGTGGATGGCCAACGATGCGGAAGGCGCCACGCGCGTGATGATCAAGGAAATCCGCCCGGTACAGAAAAAATGGATGGAAGCGCTGGAGCAGCTGGCGACCCTGGAAGACAAGCTCAATGAACAGATGCAATCGGATGCCCGCAAGGCCTTCGACAGCGCGCGCCTGTTCATGATCATCCTCGGCGTGCTGGCCGTGGCGATGGGCGTGGCGGCGGCACTGGTGATCACCCGCGGCTTGCTGAAACAGCTGGGCGGCGAGCCTGACTACACGGCATCGATCGCCGGCAGCATCGCCAATGGCGACCTGTCGATCGGCATCCACACGCAGCCATCGGACAATTCCAGCTTGCTGGCGGAAATGAAGGAAATGCGCAACAGCCTGGTGGGCATCGTCGGCCAGGTACGTGTCGGTACGGAAACCATCGGCACGGCGTCTCGCGAAATTGCCGACGGCAATATCGACCTGTCGTCGCGTACGGAGATGCAGGCCAGCGCGCTGGAAAAAACGGCGTCGGCCATGGAAGAGCTGACCTCGACCGTGAAACAGAATGCGGACAATGCACGCGAAGCCAATAAACTGGCTGCCACCGCGTCGGACGTGGCCCTGAAAGGCGGCTCCGTCGTGTCGCAAGTGGTCGATACCATGAGCTCGATCAATGAATCGGCGAAGAAAATTGTCGACATCATCGGCGTGATCGACGGCATCGCCTTCCAGACGAATATTCTGGCGCTGAACGCGGCCGTGGAAGCGGCACGTGCCGGCGAACAAGGCCGCGGCTTTGCCGTGGTGGCGTCGGAAGTGCGCAACCTGGCCCAGCGTTCCGCTGGCGCCGCGAAAGAAATCAAGATCCTCATCGACGATTCGGCCGAGAAGACGGAACGCGGTACGCGTTTGGTGGGCCAGGCCGGCGTGACGATGGGCGAAGTGGTCGACAGCGTGCGCCGCGTCACCGACATCATGAGCGAGATCGCCAGTGCCAGCCAGGAACAAAGCGCCGGCATCGAGCAGGTCAACCTGTCGATCATCGAAATGGATGGCATGACGCAGCAAAATGCGGCCCTGGTGGAGCAGGCAGCCGCCGCGGCGCAAAGCTTGCAAGACCAGGCGGCCGAACTGGCCCACGTGGTCAGCATCTTCAAACTGGTCGAAGGCGAAGAAAAGCCGGCCGCGTATGTGCCAGCCCCCGTGGCGGCTGTCGCTGCACCGGTTGCCGCGCGCAAGCCGGCGCCGGCATTGCGCCCGGTGAAATCGCTGGCACGCAAGGCGGAAGCGGCAGCTCCCGTGGCTGCTCCGGCGCCGCGCAAGGCGGCAAGCGCCGGCAGCAATGACGAGTGGGAAGAGTTTTAAGCGCGGCCAACAGCGCACAGGAAGTTGTAATTACCGTATCTGATAATCATGGGGAAGCACATGTTTGAGAATAAGCGTTTGATGAGTGTTGCAGCAGCCTTGCTGGTGTCCGTTTCTTCCGCAGCTTTCGCTGCCGAGGTGCCGGCGTCGTTCGATGCCAAGAACTGCAAGGCCGACTATCCGAAAGCCTCGTTGATGAACGAAGAGCAGGGCACCGTGACGATGTCCTTCCTGGTCAATGCCGATGGTAGCGTTGCCGATTCGAAAGTCGAGAAGAGCAGCGGCTTCAAGAACCTGGACAAGGCCGCCATCAAGGCCCTGTCCGCGTGCAAGTTCAAGCCGGGCACCAAGGATGGCGCCGCAGCGCAGACCTGGACCAAGGTCGACTACGCCTGGAAGCTGGACTGATCCACCTATCGCCGGGAGCCTGGCTCCCGGCGTGAGTTCTCCGCTACGGGCGGCGCCTGCAAGGGTGCCGCCCGTCGTGTTATGTGCGCCAGCCAACGGCACTGTCGCCGCCGATTCTGTTACCCTCGAAACATACCTTCGGGATCTCCCACCACAAGAGGCCTACCATGCAGCGCATCCTGACACTTTCCTTTCTCGCCGTTACCGGCATGCTGCTTTCCGCCTGCGCCTCGCTGGACACGCCCGTGGGCTTGCAGGCGGGGCAGACCGTGGCCGTCGTCAATAGCCTGAGCTGGGACAATCCCCTGACGGGCAAGCGCGACGGCGTGCGCACCAGCTGGCCCATCAAGGACGGCAAGATTGCCCCTGAGTATTTTCCGCTGGCGCAGCTGAAGCAATGCGAGGCGGGCGGCAAGCCTTGCGCCTGGGGCGTGATGCGGGCGCAGCGCGGCACGCCCGCTTTGCAGTATGCGGACGGCGGCGTCGACCTGGCCGTGAGCGTGGCTATCGACGTGGCGCGGCGCCAGGATGCGCGCCAGGGGGAAACGCAGACGGCGATGGCGATTCCGCAGGATGTGGCCGCGCTGGCTGGCCGGCAACAGGTGCAGCCCAGCTGGAAATTGAAGTATGGAAAGGTCGAGCAGGTCGAGCTCGATTACGGCGTGCGCTATCAGGTGTGCGTGCAGCGCTACGATGCGGCCGGCAAGGCCATCGATACTTGCGCGATACCGTTTATTTGAGGAAACATGCCGCGCGGGCCGTTTGTGGCGGCTTTGCGACACTTCATGTTGCGGCGTGCGTCGGGGTGTAACAATCGGTAAAAGCACAGCAAAGCGCGGCGTAATTTCTTATAGTACTTAATTAAGGTAGTACACCAGTATTGGTACCCGAGGAGAATTGCAATGAAAACCCTGTTGGCAGTAATTTCGCTGGCCGCCCTGGGGGGCTGCGTCGTGGCGCCGCCTGGTCCCGCGTATTACGGTTCGCGCGCGCCGCAGGGGGCTTACAATCCCTATGAATGGCATACGGTCTCGTCCGAGCCGGTGCAGTCATCGCGCGTGGTGAGCGCGCCGCGCGTGGAGTACACGAATGAACCCGTGTATGTGCAGCAGCAGCCGGTGTACGTGCAACAGCCCGTGTATGTGCCGGCGCCCGTGTACGCGCCGCAACCGTATTATTACAATCCGCCCGTATCGATCGGGCTGGACTTCGTGTTTGGCTTTGGGCGCTACGGTGGACACCGCGGCGGCTGGGGCGGGCACGGACGCTACTACGGCCGCCGCTAGTCAACATCCCACCAAATTTACTGCGCGTCGCGATTCATTGCCGCTCGCTACAATTTGGTGAGAATTGTGACGTAATATGAGCTCAGTGGAAATACACGGAACTCTGGTGCAGCACGTCCGCCGAGCACAGGATGTACATCGCCGCCGCTGCCAGACCTATTTGCAAGGCGCCAAAGCTGATCGGGATGAGGCGGGACATGTCGTACTCCTGAGTAGTGTGAGGTGTGGTCAGGCTTTCATCATAGGATGACTCGATGCCTTTGGGCATCGGATGAATGTCCGCCACGATGTAGGACAACACCTCGTGCCTGGCGCCCCGCCTCGCTCTCCGGCCGCCTGAGTAACCCCCAATAAATTATTCCGATTTCTGACTTCTATAACCGGCGCTCTGCGGTGTTGCCCACTGCTAGCGGTGCTCGCACTGCGTCGCAGCGGGCGCCTTGCATAGCACCCGGTTCTGTTCGTCATAACTTCACAATAATTTCCTGAGGATTACTTAGCGGTTTTTCCAGCGCACTACAGGCTCTTCCGGCGCCGTGTCCGGCACGTTCGAGATCGCCAGCCAGTGCGTCAGACGTTCCGGATGCTTGAGATTGATGCCCATGCCATCGATGATGCCGACCTGTTCCAGCATGCGCGCGTCGATTTTCGCCTTCGACACCGTGGGCGCGCCCATGACCATGCGGTCATACGCCTTGCGCGCCTTGTGTTCCCACTTGTGCAGATTGCTTTCATCGAAACGGTTCGCTTCGAAATACACGGTCAGGGTGCCATCGAGGTTGCCGAAGCCGACAATGCCCGCGCCCTTGCGGATGGTGGTGGTGTTGTCGATGTCAAATTCTGCCGTGGGCACGAAAATGCCGGCGCGGCCATCGATGTCGGGACGTCCCACGGGCGTTTCCTTGCCGTAGGAACTCGTTTCTGTAATGGTTTTTTCTGCAGACATGGTGCGTGTGGTGGCCGTGCCGGGAGCGCGATCGGGCCCGGCAGCGCCAGTCATCCTGTTCAAAAAATGCGTGCTGATGATCAGGGCGGGGTAGTGGCCCTGGCGGAGCGATGCTTGGCATTGCTTGATACCCCGCTATTGTAGCGTCAATTTAATTCTTTTTGGCAACATTTCCTGAGGTTATGCTCCCGTTTTGGCCATAAAAAAAGCCGCCCGGCCTGGTGGCGGAGCGGCTGTTGCACGACGACTTCAGACTCAGGCGGCAGTCTTGCGGCGTGCCATGAAACCCAGCAAGCCCAGGCCCAGCATCATCATGGCGTAGCTTTCCGGTTCCGGCACGGCCGTCGTCACCGAGACGTTGTCCAGGTAGGAACCATAGGTTGGCGCGGAGGCCGGGCCGATCGATTCGAAGCGCAGCAAGGTGGACGAGCCGAGCGCGGTCACGTTCTGGCTGTAGGTTTGCCACACGCCGGTGGTGTTGCCGACCAGGGCCGTTGGCGTCAGCAGGGTCGAACCCCAGTAGACGTTCATCAGGCTGCTTGCGCCGCCTGGCGTATTCGGGCGGCCCGAGTAGGCAAACGACAGCGCATACGTGCCGCCGGCTGTGGTAGCGAGCGATTGCGACACGGACGTCAGGCGCTCGGCGTTGAGTTCCAGGTATTGCGTGCCGGCGGCAGCGACGGGGTTGAAGCCGCTCTGGCCGCCTTGCGTGGCGCCCTTCTGGATTTCAAAGGCCGTATTGCCGCTGACGGACGAGGTCCAGCCCGTCACGGCGCTCAATTGCGCGAATGGGGTGGTGATGGCATTGCTTTCGAAGCTGCCGTTGACGACCAGTTCGGTCGCGGCGTTGGCGCCGCCGGCAGTGATCAGGGAGGCCAGCGCGGCGATCTTGAAGAGGGTAGCAGGCATTTTCATGTGGGTCCGTTATATTATTTAAAAGTTAATTTCATTTCCTAAATGACATTTAAAGAATATCACTAAAACTCACGAAAAAAACTGCTACGCGATAAAAATATTTGTAATTGTGAAATCATTTGTGTTCAAAATTGCATTAATTTCCATGGTGAATCAATTGCAGTGCTGCCGCAAGGTGAGCGCGGCCCTGAGGCTGCTTGCCGCGGAGTATTTTTGTGACATCGGGGCGTAAAAAAACCTGCATCGAAACAACAACGATGCAGGTTTTTGCGTGCCGCCCGCGTGCGCGTCCGGCTATTGATGCCGTAGCCGGGACGTGCGGGGGACTAGAACGCCAGGCGGCCCTGCAGGTAGACCATGCGCGGCGCGCCCACCAGCTTGCCCAGGTTGCCGTCCGAGGTGCGCGTGAAGTAGCGCTTGTCGGCGAGGTTGTTGACGCCGGCGACCAGTTCCAGGCCCTTCTGGCCCGGCACTGTCCATTTCACTTGCGCGTTCCAGGTGCGGAAGCCTGGAATGACGCCCAGGTTGCCGGCCGGATTTTCCGCCACGGTATTCGCCTCGTCGGCGAACTGGCGGCTCTGGTGGCTGCTCGACAGATCAACACCCCACGCGCCCAGCTGGTAGTGGGCGCCGACGGTGTCCGTGGTGCGCGAATAGAAGGGCACGTCATTGCCCGCGTTCGCGCCATCCTGCAAGGTTGCCTTGGTGTAGGTATAGGTGGCGTAGGCATTCAAGCCGGCCAGCGGGCCGGACTGGTCGAAGTGGTAGTCGACGGCCGTTTCCAGGCCCCGGTGGTGCGTGGCGCCCACGTTGTAGAAGACGACGTTCTCGCCGCTGCCGACGGACTGGATCTGGTTGTCGAACTTGATGTTGAACAAGGTCGCCTCGGCCGACAGCTGGCCGCTCTTCCAGCGCGCGCCCAGCTCGGCGGTTTTCGCCAGTTCCGGCTGCAGCGGGTTCTTGCTCGACTGCGCATTGAGCTGCGTATTCTGCACGGCGCCAAACGAGCTGTTGTAGTTGCCGAACAGGGTCACGTTGTTGCTCAGCAAGTAGGCCACGTTCAGCGAGGGCAGGGCCTTGTTGTTGAGCAACTCGATCTTCTGGTCGACCGGCAAGTGGTTGAAGCGTTCCGTCTTGATGTGTTCGTAGCGCACGCCGGGCGTGATGCGCCAGGCGTCGATGGCGATCTTGTCGTCGATATACACGGCTTGCGCATCGGTGGCGTTGTCGGCGAAGCGCGTCGGCGCCTGCCGCACGCCGCTGGCGATGACGACGTTGTAGATGGTTTCATCGGCCCGTTCGGCCAGGTAGCGGTAGCCGACGGTGACGTCCTGCGACACCTTGCCGGTCGTGAAGCGCTGCGTGTAGCGCGGCTCGATGGCCGTCGTTTCATAGTTGCGCGGCTGGTGGCCCAGGTTTTTTCCGCTGATCAAGGTGCTTTCGCGCGAGCTCTTGTTGTAATAGGCGCGCACCTCGAATTCTTGCGTGCCGGAAATGGCATTCAGGTAGCCGATGTCGAAGGCCTTGCGCTCGCCGCTCCAGAAGTCGGTGGGGCGCGTGTTCTGGAACGGGTCGGCCTTGTATTGCGCGGCAGTCAGGCCGCCCGGCGTGCGCGACGTCACATCATAGTAGGACAGCTTGGCGTACACCTCGGCCGTCGGACTCAGGTCGTAGCGGAATTTGAGGGCGAAGTCGTTGACCTTCTCATCGCTGCCCACGCGCCAGTCGCTGCCGCGGATGCCCGAGTACAGCACCGCCAGGCCCAGGCCGCTGTCGAGCTGGGTGCCGGCAAACACGCTGGCCTGGGTGTTGTGGCCCACTTCGCTGTACGAGTTGTAGCGCACGGTGGCGTCGCCCGTGATGCCAGGCGTGGTGGGCACGCGGCGCGTCTTGAAGTTGATGATGCCGCCCACGTTTTGCGGGCCGAAGCGCACGGCGCCGCCGCCGCGCACCACGTCGACCGTCTCGACATTGGCCAGGCTGACGGGCGCGAACGACAGTTGCGGCTGGCCATACGGCGCGACCGACATCGGGATGCCATCGAGTAACACCGTGCTGCGCGGCGAATAGCGCCCGGCCAGGCCCCGCACGCCGATATTGAGCGAGATGGCGCTGCCGGCGCTGCCAGAGTTGTCGCTGATCTGCACGCCGGGAATGCGGCGCATCACGTCGCTGAGGCTGGTCGCGCCCGAGTTTTCGATGTCATCCTTTTGTACTACCGTGCGTGCGCCCGCGAAATTCTTCGTGCTGGCGGCCATGCTCGTGCCCAGCAGATTGCTGCTGACCTGGATCGATTCCAGGATGGGACCGGCATTCTCGGCGCTGTTGGCCTCCTGTGCCTGCGCGGCAAGCGGGGCGCCCAGGCAGGCGAGGGCGATGGCCAGCGCGCACGGGCGCAGGGAAAACGGCAGGGTAAAAGGTGTGGCGGCCATGCATGGATCTCCGTAGGGACAATGGTTGCGCGGGCATTTTTGGCGGCGCGACAACATCGTGGCGTGGGCATCCTGCGCAAGGGGATGATAATGATAATGATTCTCATTTTATCCGTCAATTGCGAATATTGCGTAGTGGCGGTATGCCTGCCCGCAGGGTGGGGAAGTGTTGCTGGCGCGGTACAGCGGGCGGCCTTGATTGCCACTTGGCACCAGTGCTCGGGTGCGGCGGCATTGTGCGCGCTTCTTGTATACTCCCGCTTTTGCAGCCGTCAGACGTGAACGTACAATGAGCCAGACAACTGAAACGACACCAGGCAATCCCCCCGTGGAGCGCCGCCAGGGCGACCAGCCGGCAAGTGCTGCGCGCAAATTGAATCTGCTGGTGGTCGACGACAACCAGGAAGTGGGCGAATCGCTGGCCATGCTGCTCGAAGCGCTGGGCCACCACGCCGTGGTGGTGCGCAACTGGCAGATGGCCGTCGAACAAGTCAAGCTGTGCGTGCCCGACGCCGTCTACCTCGACATCGAAATGCCCGGCATCAGCGGCATCGAAATCGGCCGCCGCCTGCACCACAACCCCGAAACGGCCAACGCCGTGCTGATCGCCGTCACCGGCCACAGCCTGCCCATGTACATGGACGACGCGCTGGCCGTGGGCTTCCGCCACTTCCTCGTGAAACCCGTGCGCCTGGAAGACCTGGCCACGACGGTGCAGTCGGTGCTGGTGGGCTGAAATGTGTGCTATGGTTTGCGGCCCATCCCCGGGCATCCGGATACAGGCACGCAATGACCATGCATTCCCCGCAGCAAGCTGCAAGCACCGACCTGGCCAGCCGCTATCTGGGCGTACTGGCCGATTTTGATACGGCCTTGCTGGACCGTCATGCGCCGCATGCCGATGCGGAAAAGCTTTCCGGCCTCTTCCTTCCCAGCGTGCCGCCCAACTGGCTTGGCGCCCGGCCGCGCATCATGATCGTGGGCTGCGAAACGCGGCAATGGAATGTGCTGCAGGCAGGCGAGCGTTTTAGTTCGCTCGAGTACTATGTCGAGCGGTCCATGGCCGTGCATCAAGATTATTTTGCGCAGCAATTGTCACGCTCGGATATCCAGGGCCGCGCCTTCCATAATTTTACGCGCGCCGTTGCACAGCGCTCCGGCAGCAATGGCTTGATCTACGCCAACCTGTTGTGCATGGCGTGGAAGCGTGGCAGCCCCGTTCGGTGCGATCACTTTGAGGTGATCAAACGCTATTCCAAACTGTTGTTGGACGTGCAAATCGATTTCTTCCAGCCCGAGATCATCATCTTTGCCAACGGCAGTGCTACGGCCGGACACCGGCGCGACTTCTTTCCGCTGGCCCGCGATGCGCAGGGCAAGGCGCTGGGCTGCGATTATGTTGAGGATGGCATACCGAATGCGCAATTGTGGCAGTTCCCGCTGGGCCACAGGACGTGCTACCGCATTCAGCATCCTTCGTCGCGTTCGCCTGATTCCGCCAGTGCGCGCCGGTTCTTGTTGGGATTGCTACCGCACAAGGCGGAGTGAAGCGGCCGATGGCGCCGTTTTTATTTATGGCTGGCGGAAATGAAAAAAGGGTTACAAGCCGAAGCATGTAACCCTTTGATTTGCCGCTAATTCTGTGGGGTGGCTGATGGGGCTCGAACCCACGACAACAGGAATCACAATCCTGGACTCTACCAACTGAGCTACAGCCACCACTGTCTTACTTACCTGTTTAGCTGTTTTGCTGAACAGGTGCCGAATTATACAAAGAACTCGGCAAAGTGGCAAATCTAAATGCAGTCTTTTTGAAAGAATCGAAAGATTGCATGAAAACGCTCGCTTTTGCCCGCACCGTTCACACGGACAGGTGCGCGACGGGCGGTTGCAAGTCCAGCAAACCGGCGAAGGCTTGCGCCAGGGATTCGACCTTGGCCGTCGTGTAGCCCTGCAGCCGCGGCGCGTCGTTATTGATGCGGCGCAAGCTGGCCGCGTCGAGCAGGCGGGCCAGCTGGCGCGCCACGGCGTCGCCCGTGTCCACCAGGGTGATCGTTTCCTGCGTATGCGCGCGCACCGTGCGTTCGATGGCGTCCTGCACGAACGGGTAGTGCGTGCAGCCGAGCACGAGGGTATCGACGCCCTGTTCCAGCATGGGGGCGATGTAGCGTTCCAGCATGGCGCCTGTGGCGTCGGCCGGGTCGTGGCCCAGCTCGCACTGCTCGATGCGGTCGGCCAGGCCAATGCAGGGTTGCAAGATGAACGTGGCGCCCGTGGCGGCGCTCACCTGCTCGCGCAAGGCCAGCAGTTTGTCGCCGCGCAAGGCGCGTTCCGTGGCCAGCACGGCGATCTTGCCGTTGCGGCTGATGCTTGCCGCCGGTTTCAATCCAGGTTCGACGCCGACGATGGGCAGGTCGGGGTAGCGCGCGCGCAGCGCCTTGATGGCGGCGATGGTGGCCGTGTTGCAGGCCACGACCAGCGCCTTCGCGCCTTGCTGCAATAAAAAGGCGGTGATCGCCAGCGAACGGTCGATCACTTGCTGTTCCGTCTTGTCGCCATACGGGGCATAGCCGGAATCGGCAAAGTAAATCAGGTCTTCCTGCGGCAGCTGCGCGCGGATATGGCGCAGTACCGACAGGCCGCCCACGCCGGAGTCAAAGATGCCGATGGGGGCGTCCGGGCGGGCATTGCTTGCAATAGAAGTCATATAAAGCCGAAGAAGATAAAAAAACGCCGCGCTGTGTTGCCGCGCGGCGTTAATGGTAGTGCTTGTTTAAGCGATCGTCACGGGAATCTTGCTGACGCTATTGAGTTGCTCGATCTTCGCCTGCCACTCTTTCGGGCCCGTGTTGTGCACGGAGGTGCCTTTCGAGTCCACGGCCACCGTCACCGGCATGTCGACGACGTCGAATTCGTAGATGGCTTCCATGCCCATGTCGGCAAAGCCCAGCACTTTCGCGCCCTTGATGGCTTTCGACACCAGGTAGGCTGAACCGCCCACGGCCATCAGGTAGGCCGACTGGTGTTTCTGGATCGATTCGATGGCGACCGGACCCCGTTCGGCCTTGCCGATCATGGCGATCAAGCCCGTCTGTTCCAGCATCATGTCGGTGAACTTGTCCATGCGGGTGGCGGTCGTCGGGCCGGCCGGGCCGACCACTTCGTCGCGCACCGGGTCGACCGGGCCGACGTAATAAATCACGCGGTTCTTGAAGTCGACCGGCAACTCTTCGCCCTTGGCCAGCATGTCCTGGATGCGCTTGTGCGCGGCGTCGCGGCCCGTCAGCATCTTGCCGTTCAACAGCAAGGTCTGGCCCGGCGTCCACGAAGCGACTTCTTCCTTCGTCAGGGTGTTCAGGTCGACGCGCTTGGATTTTTCCGTGTCCGGCGTCCAGTGCACTTCCGGCCACGACGACAGCGATGGCGGTTCCATGTAGGCAGGGCCCGAGCCGTCGAGCACGAAGTGGCCGTGGCGCGTGGCAGCGCAGTTCGGGATCATGGCGACAGGCTTCGACGCGGCGTGCGTCGGGTGCATCATGATTTTCACGTCGAGCACGGTCGTCAGGCCGCCCAGGCCTTGCGCGCCGATGCCCAGCGAGTTGATCTTGTCGCACAGCTCGATACGCAATTCTTCCAGTTTATTTTGCGGGCCGCGTTGTTTCAGCTCAAACATGTCGATGTCTTCCATCAACACCTCTTTTGCCATCAGCATGGCTTTTTCGGCCGTGCCGCCGATGCCGATGCCCAGCATGCCAGGCGGGCACCAGCCGGCGCCCATGGTCGGCACGGTCTTCATGACCCAGTCCACCAGCGAGTCGGATGGGTTCATCATGATCATCTTCGACTTGTTTTCCGAACCGCCGCCCTTGGCAGCCACTTTTACGTCGACGGTATTGCCTTCAACCAATTCCATGTGCACGACGGCTGGCGTATTGTCCTTGGTGTTCTTGCGGTCGAAATGCGGGTCGGCCACGATGGAGGCGCGCAGCTTGTTGTCGTCGAAGTTGTACGCGCGGCGCACGCCTTCGTTGACGGCGTCGGTAACCGTGCCGCTGAAACCTTCGAAGCGCACGCCCATGCCGATTTTCAGGAAGACGTTGACGATACCCGTGTCCTGGCAGATAGGACGCTTGCCTTCCGCGCACATGCGCGAATTGGTCAGGATTTGCGCGATCGCATCTTTTGCCGCCGGGCTTTGCTCGGCCGCATAGGCGCGCGCCAGATGTTCGATGTAATCAGCAGGGTGGTAGTAGCTAATGTACTGCAACGCTGCGGCGACGGATTCGATCAGGTCTTCTTGCTTTATGACAGTCATGGTGTTCTCGCGGTAGATAAGAAGGGTAAGACTCTTTACTAATACTAGTTACTGCATTGGAATGACAAAGCCCATGGCCGCTGCTGGCAGTCATGGGCTTTGAGTTTAATGCGGTCGTGCCTGGTTCTGGGTCACTGTCATGATGCGGTCGGTGTACGCGATCGCCATGGCGGAAATGATGAAGACCATGTGGATCACCGTCTGCGCGATGATCACTTCCATCTTGTAGGAATTGGCGTTGATGAAAGTCTTCAGCAGGTGGATGGACGAGATGCCGATGATGGCCATCGCCAATTTCGTCTTCAGCACGGAAGCATTTACATGCGACAACCATTCCGGCTGGTCTGGGTGGTCATCGAGGTGCATGCGCGAAACGAAGGTTTCGTAGCCGCCAATAATGACCATGATCAACAGGTTCGAAATCATGACCACGTCGATCAGGCCTAATACCACCAGCATGATGGTCGCTTCGTTCAGCTTGGTCGGCAGGGCGCTGCCGGGCACGGCGACGGCCGTCAGTACGTGCTGCAGGGCTGCATCATTGCCGAACACGGCGCCGATCAGGTCGGATAATTCCACCCAGAAATGGAAGACATACACGCATTGTGCGAGGATCAGGCCCAGGTACAGCGGCAACTGCAGCCAGCGCGACATGAAGATGAAGGCGGACAATGGATGCAGCTTGGTATGTTTGGCAGACGGTGGTAGGTGGTCGATCATGTGGGGGTTCCTGGGGGAGTAAATACCAATTTTTGGCATGCCCGACATTTTACACTTGCTGTCGATTACTGCGCATGGCCTTGCTCTGTATTATTGGGTTTGATGAAACACAAAGTGGTATTGAAGCTTCGGCGCGCCAGGCATTTTCCCAGTGAAAATACTGTACCGCGTCCCCTTGACGCCCATCGCCGAAGGCGCTTATGGTTAGCCTTGACAGAGGAAAACGCTGCAGAAAATGCGCAATGTAAGGCGTCCGTAAGACATGGCGCTTATCGTGTTAGCAAACAATTACTACACTGGAGACAAGCATGGCCGCTACAGAAAACCAAGGACAGGGCACGCAGCAGCAAGGACCAGAAGAGTCGCGCGTATTTGAACCATCGGCGGCCTTTGCCGCACAAGCCACCATTTCCGGCATGGCCGCGTACCACGCCATGGTGAAAGAGGCGGAAACCGACTACGAAGGCTTCTGGGCCAGGCTGGCGCGCGAAAACCTGAGCTGGAAAAAGCCGTTCACCCGCACCCTGAATGAAGACAATGCCCCGTTCTACAAATGGTTCGAAGACGGTCAGCTGAACGTGTCGTACAACTGCCTCGACCGCAATATCGAAAACGGCCTGGGCGACAAGACGGCGATCATCTTCGAAGCGGACGACGGATCCGTTACCAAGGCAACCTATAAAGAACTGCACGAAAAAGTCTGCAAGTTCGCCAACGGCCTGAAATCCAAGGGCATCGCCAAGGGCGACCGCGTCATCATCTATATGTCGATGTCCGTCGAAGGCGTTGCCGCCATGCAAGCCTGCGCGCGCATCGGCGCCACCCATTCCGTCGTGTTCGGCGGCTTTTCCGCGAAATCCTTGCAGGAACGCATCATCGACGCGGGCGCCGTGGCCGTCATCACGGGCGACGAGCAATTGCGCGGCGGCAAGAAGCTGCCATTGAAATCCATCGTCGACGAAGCGCTGGCGCTGGGCGGCTGCGATACCGTGAAAAACGTCATCGTCTACAAGCGCACGGGCAGCGACTTGCCGATGGTGGCAGGCCGTGACACGTGGCTGCACGACCTGGTCGAAGGCCAGTCGGCGCAATGCGAACCGGAATGGGTCGATGCCGAGCATCCATTGTTCATCTTGTACACCTCCGGTTCGACGGGCACGCCGAAGGGCGTGCAGCATTCGAGCGGCGGCTACCTGCTGTGGGCCGCGCTGACGATGAAGTGGAGTTTCGACATCAAGCCCGACGACGTGTTCTGGTGCACGGCCGACATCGGCTGGGTGACGGGCCACAGCTACATCGCGTACGGCCCGATGGCCGTGGGCGCCACGCAAGTGGTGTTCGAAGGCATCCCGACCTACCCGAACGCGGGCCGTTTCTGGGAAACCATCAAAAAACACAACGTCAGCATCTTCTACACGGCGCCTACGGCCATCCGTTCGCTGATCAAGGCGGCCGACGTGGACCCGAAAGTCCACCCAAGCAACTACGACCTGACCAGCCTGCGTCTGCTGGGCACGGTCGGCGAGCCGATCAATCCGGAAGCGTGGATGTGGTATTACAAGCATATCGGCGGCGAGAAATGCCCGATCGTCGATACCTTCTGGCAAACGGAGACGGGCGGCCACATGATCACGCCGCTGCCGGGCGCCACGCCGATGGTCCCCGGTTCCTGCACCCTGCCATTGCCGGGCATCATGGCCGCCATCGTCGACGAAGCGGGCCAGGACGTGCCGAACGGCCAGGGCGGCATTTTGGTGGTGAAGCGCCCATGGCCATCGATGATCCGCACGATCTGGAACAACCCCGAGCGTTTCAAGTCCAGCTATTTCCCGGAGGAACTGGGCGGCAAGATGTACCTGGCAGGCGACGGCGCCATCCGCAACAAGGATACGGGCTACTTCACCATCACGGGCCGCATCGATGACGTGCTGAACGTGTCGGGCCACCGCATGGGCACGATGGAAATCGAATCGGCCCTGGTCGCCAACCCGCTGGTGGCCGAAGCGGCGGTAGTCGGCCGTCCGGACGACACGACCGGCGAATCGATCTGCGCCTTCGTGGTGCTCAAACAGGCGCGTCCGACGGGCGAGGAAGCGAAGAAGCTGGCCCTGGAGCTGCGTAACTGGGTCGGCAAGGAAATCGGCCCGATCGCGAAACCGAAGGAAATCCGTTTCGGTGACAACCTGCCGAAAACCCGCTCCGGCAAAATCATGCGCCGCCTGCTGCGCGTGCTGGCCAAGGGCGAGACGATCACGCAAGACGTGTCGACCCTGGAAAACCCGGCCATCCTGGAGCAGTTGAAGGAAGCGTCGTAATGAAAGGTCGGTCCCTGCGGTGGCCGACCACGGCCTCTGTTGGGCTGATGCTTGTCGTTGCCAGCTTTAACTTTTACCCCACGGTAAATAACTTTGGCAGTCCGTAGAATCTTTGCTATAATCTGCGGCTTCGCGACAAGCGAGAAATAGTACGCAATGCGAGCAAGTAGACGCATTGCCTGCAGGAGAGGTGGATGAGTGGTTGAAGTCGCACGCCTGGAAAGCGTGTATAGGTTCATAGCCTATCGGGGGTTCGAATCCCCCTCTCTCCGCCATAGACACAAAAACAAAAAGGCCACCTTCGGGTGGCCTTTTTGTTTTTGTGCTCGGCGGAGAGAAGCACGCCCCCTGCGGGGCGTGCGCGGGGGATTCGAAGGGCCGGGCCTACCGGCCCGGCCCTCTCCGAATCGACCAACTGCTGCCGCTGCGCGGCAGCCCCGCGCGCCTTCGTGGTTCTAATTAGGTTCTGACTGAGCCAGCTTCTACGGCGACCAAGGCATCAGTCTGTGTCCGAATGGCGGATATGACCCTCGCTCTTGTCAGCATCCCTGGTGTTGGCATGGCCCAAAGCCGCCAGGATACTTGGCCAGTTAGGTGACATTCGTTGGTTTTGTAACGCCAAGGCATTTGCGGCCATTCTTGGTGTCACTCCTCGTCAGCGCAATTCCGGCATTTCAGTGATGGGGCGCACGATGATCGGTCGTACCGGCAATACCTCGCTGCGCGCCGCGCTTTACATGCTCAGCTTGGTCGCACGCCGCCACAATCCCATTCTTTGCCGTTTTGCCGAACGCTTGTCTGCAACGGGCATGGCGAAAAAAGCCGTGATTGGAGCGATCATGCACAAACTAGCACATCTGATCTATGGTGTGATCCATACTGACAAGCCCTATGATGCGCATTATTTGGCAAAAGGACTTGCCATTCAAGACGGTATCTGACCCTCAGTTGCTCATACAGGCTAAACTATTCACCTAAGAATATAAATCAGGGATACAACATGGCAGAACCAGGCGGACCAACTACCCAATCCGGCATTTATTATCAAAATACAGTCTCCGCGCTTTACCTTGGCGCTCTTCTCGATTCGCCTCACCCGTCTGACGTAGGAACCCGCGTAATCTCGGTTAGAATCGAAGCGCCGGAGGACGTGGATGATACCATTGTGACTTATTCGGATAGCAGTTGCCACTTCATACAAGCAAAAGAAAATTTATCATTAGCGGGTGAGCCGTGGGATAAATTCTGGGCGGCAGCGAAAAGGCAGATTGAAAAGAGTACCAACGAAAGTGATCAAATTAGATTGGTATTGGGGACCTTGGGGGTTAACCTCGAGAACCTTCGCGAAGCACTAGAACGCGCGCAAGGTAAGTTAAGTATGGATGAATGGCTCCGCTCGCTAAATGTTAAGCAGAAAAAAATTGCGGCATCAATTGAAAAGTCTCTAGCTACGTCATCGGATCTGGCCTTTACCGTTATTCGACGTACTCGAGTAGAATTCATAACACTTGACTTGGCAGAGACCAAACTGGCAAAGATTTGGTTACCTGACTCAAGTGAGACGCCAGCGGCACTGCTTGGACGGCTCCGTGACTGTTGCGGCGGGGCTGGTAGAATTCGACAGCAGTTTCATGCTAGCGATTTATCCGAACTTTTATTCGATAAATTTCAAGTTTTCATATTTGGATCGCAGAGCGACGGATTGGAGCGTTATCGCCAGATGCTGGCGTCTAGAGTTAACCATATAAGCGTTCCTGGCACATCAATTTCCTTGGAAGAAGCAAAGTTGATTATTTGGCCTCTTGTAAATATAATTTCCAAAGAAGATTATGGCGACTTTGAAAATGAAGACCCTAGGTCGAGATACCTCGATGGAGGAGATGAAATAGATCTTAAGCAATTTCCAAATGGGAAAAACAAGTTCTTGATACTGGAAAGTGGTGCTGGCCAAGGAAAGTCTACCCTAATTCGCGCGACCGCGCGTCGTTTAGCAACAGAGACGTCCTATGTTCCGGCACTGATTCACGCTGACGCACTGCCGGAACTTGGCACTATATTGGATTTTTTAAATGGGTCCTACAATTTGAGCTACGGTGTAACTATCGATTGGGACCGCCTCTGCGAGCAAGGTCGAGCTGTTATATTGATTGATGGTGTCGATGAAATTGCTGACGATCGCCGAGCAAGGCTGCTTGAAATGCTGGGATTACTTGCTGCCAATTTCAAGGAGGCGCCAATGATGATTGGTGCTCGTGATGCAGCGATCTCAGCATTTGTACCTCACTTCTCTCTATGCCGAGTTCAGCGTCTGAATCGTGTTCAGATGGTGGCAATGTTGACATCATACTTTCGAGCCCGCGGCCAGTTGGACACTCGGGAAGTTATTAGGCATATAGATGGATACCCTGAATTATCCCTATTGTGTCGAATCCCTTTATTTCTCGCAATATTTGTAGCGACGCTTCCCAAATCCGGGGCAATCCCGACAGGGAGAGCGGATTTACTTGAACGATATATTATGCACGTACTCTCACCGGATCGGCACAAGGGGGTACGGAGGAAAAATGTTGCAAAAACCCAGTTACGCAGGGGTGCGGAGGCATTCGCGGCTATGGCCCTCGAACGTAACGAATCAGCGGTCTCTGAATACATAGCGCGGGCGTGCATATGTAACGTACTCGGCGATTCGATTGGTGATGATTGCTTCGATGGGTTGGTTCAGCACGGTTTGTTGGAACTGCGCGGGTCTCGGGTTTCGTTTAGTATCCCCACAATTCAGGAATACTTGGCTGGCTGTACTTTGGCCGACTCTGGTCGGCTAGATGCGACTGATTGGTTATCAAATCTTTATCGGCGTCCTTGGGCTCAGGCGTTTCAGTTCGCTGTTGAGCGAATTGTAAGTGCTGACTCTGTGCTAGCGCAGCAATTGACGCTTGAAGACGACATTTTTTATACTTCGCTTAGACTAACTGCAAGATGCCTTGTCAACGGTGCATCGGTTAGTCCACGCCTGCGCGCTGCAGTTGCGGAACGTTTGGTGAGCGCTTGGATTAGTGCAGGGTATTCTACCTGTGTAAAGATTGGTCAGCTAATCGAAGATGGGTTTTGCGAACCAATGCATATTGGGGTTCGTAGAGCACTTGTCACATCCGAGCGGGTTAGCCTGTCACGACCAGTTATCGTGGCGCGCGCTCGAGAGAGTTCACTAACTCTAGAATGTTTGGCATTTATTTTATCAGGTGATGACATTCGTGAATTATGGAGTCCGGCATGGTTGGATGCGTTGTCTGCAGTACTGCCTAATGCATTGGAAATGCTGCTTAACCGTTCTCGTGAGACAAGACGAGGCAATTATGTTGTCGAGGTAATTGCGTCTGTTATTTATGGACTCCGCAATGAACACTCCATTGACTGGTCAAAAATTTTTGAAGATCATACGTTGCCCGCAGTTATTCGCCTTGCGGCAAAATTTGCAAGCGAAAAATTTGATTTTGTTGGCGATGATGAATTGTTTAGGTGTGCTTTTTTAGAGATCGAATCCAGTACGCTATGGAGTGGTTTTGGTATTGCTTACCTTTCTATTGATGGGTGGAAAGATCATTTGCGAGGCTTATTTTTAGCGCCGCCGGAAGAGCAATCTTTGAACCCATTTTACTTAATTCATGACTTCGACGACGGGTTTCAAAATCAAGTTGAGTTTCTATCGGAAATTGCCCGTGATCCCCGCACCCAGCCAATTCACATTCAACGCCTTCGATTGACACTTGGAGTGTACGGACAGGACGAATTCGCAAGGGCGAGTACCGAATATATTGCTGTAGCGAGTGCACAAGAGGCGATCACATGGAGTCAGTATGCTTGTTATTTCTCCGAGGATATCGCGAGATATGGAGTTGAATTATTGCTGGCGCGAGAATTTTTAGTTTCGGATGGCGTTATGCTTTTGGTAGATTTATATGAGCTTGGCATGAGTCGGCCAGCGAAGAGGCGCGACGGCGCTGCTATTCGCGGTTACTATAGATTGGAAGAGCCAAGTTTTATTGCCAATCTCGTTATTGCTAAGGCTCGAGAATTATTCAATTCGGGAACGCTTAGTATCATTGATAAACGGTCGTTAATAAATTTACTCGCCGAACACGGCGACAGAGAAGATTTAGAGCGACTTCGCGAAGAGATGAATATTTATCTTGACTGTCATCAATTAATTAGTAGCGAAGATTGGAGCCTATGGTTCGCACATGCGATCGGTATCGGAAATAGGATAAAATTGGACATCAGTATTGATCGCTTGTGGCAAATACTTGATAAATCTAATGGGTTGCCTATGCATGAAATTATTAAACACATTGCAAAAAAGTTGGGTTCAGAAAGTTATGAGGCATTGGCAAACTACGTGAATCTATCTCCATATTCAAATGTATGGCAGGCGGTTTATTTTTTCTTGGAAGAAAATGCTGAGCGTAATGGCCTCAAAGTTCAGCGCGTAGAAAATATTCTGACGATTACAAAGTTGTAGATATTAATCTAGACCTAGCGGAACTATAAGTGAAGCTGTTCCCACAGTGTCTTAATTTATGAAAGCACCTACCAAATGCGTTGAAGTCGTCAAAAAAGAGCACCTCAATAAGAATGGCCGAGCGTCACCCTGAGGAGACGCCGCAGCTCTTTGTGGTTATTCTATTCAGGATTAAGACACGGTAGAATTGGGTGATATTTATCGGCGGCGCCATGCCAAACCTCCGTAATTTTCGTCGCGTCGATGCCGAACGCCGTCGCCAGTGCTGGCGGCGGCGGTGACCGACACTGTTTATACTTCCACACCAACGTCCGCATGTTTGAAAATAAAGCAGCTAGGTCTTCGCGAAGTGCGTCAATCTAGGTTTGGCGAAACTCGGAGACTTTGCTCTCTTTTCCTGCAACAAGAATTGTGTATGCGATACCGCCAGCGTCGAGCGCAGCGCGACAGCGCCTAGGGCAGGGTATAGCGTAGGTGTAATTTCAAATGGCATGGAAGCATTAGCAGAGTTGTAAATAATGCATCGCATTCAACTTACAACGGTGCAGGTGGGATTTTTTTCTCAGGTGGCGGAGAGCGCCAGTGTCCTTACCAGATAACGCAACCTACCGGAGCCAGTACAAGTGCCGCTTCGTTCAAATTCATCGACGACTGCGTCGTCTCTACGCCGTCCGGCAGAATCTATAAACCGCCGCGGATTGGTGGCGACCGCTCATCACGTCGCTGGACCTCGGCGCCGTCCAAGGCAGGGCCTTGTTGAGCCGCCTTGATAGGCGTGGGTAATGTCTTCATTAAAAGAAAGAACGCGAGGGCACCTATGGGAGCATATCGGCTTTTTGATGAATCACAATCCAACAATGCCGCTGCCTTTACGAACAATGTGAATCCCCCTCTCCCATTTTTGAGCGGAACTCGGCCCTTCAGCGCAATATCCCAGCCCGCCGCCCCGAGTACCCAATCTCCCCCGCAAACCTTATCCCATCTCAACCCCCTCACAATTTCCCCCATGTATCGTAAGCCTCTCCCATCAACCCCGGAGAGTCCCATGTCCTACACCTACACCAAAGTCACCGACCTGGAAAAAACCGCCATGGTCGGCAATCATCAATGCGTTGCCCTGGTCCGCCACTACGCGGGCGCGCCGGCCACATTGGCCTGGAAGCAGGGGGAGGCAGTGCTGGGAAATCGTTTTCTGCGTAAGGGCACGGCCATTGCCACGTTTATCAATGGGAAGTATGCGAATCATCAACAAGGCAATCGCGCGGCCCTGTATATGGGGCAGGCGCTGGACGGGATCATTGTCATGGATCAGTGGGCGGGCAAGCGCCCGGGCATCGTGACTTCGCGCACCTTGCGTGCCAAAGGCAAGTACAAGAATGGCTTGCATATCGATCCCAGCAACAATGCCGACGCTTTTTTCGTCATCGAATAGGGGAGTGTCCATGCAACATCAACGTTGGTTGACCGGCGCCGCCTGCTGCCTATTTCCTATGCTTACTCAGGCTGCGATGCCCGCCGCCCACGCTTGCCCGGAGAGCGTGCCCGAGGCGTCGATCAGCCTGAACGCCGTGCCTGCCGGCTGGACGCCGTATATCGGCAGCCCACTCTACCTCAGTGCCGCGGCGCCTATCGACGGCGTACCGGAGCGCAGGGGGCAGCTCGTGCCTGGCGGGGAGCGCAAGAAGAAAGGGCATACGATACTCAGCTACCGCCTGGAAGGCCCCTATCCAGACGGCAAGTGGCTGCAATGCAGTTACGGCGCGCATGGTGAAGTAACACTGTCGAAGAGAATGGACGACAGCGTCAGCCTTTGTGAATTCACCTACAGGAAAGGCCGCAAGGCCGGGCAGAACGACATCGATATCGATTGCCGTTAGCATCGGCGCTATCGCTTCGCGGTATGTCAATGAAGCATGAATATCCTTAAGCAAGCGGGATTGCCGTTCGGTTAACGAGAAAGCCCGCCAAAGCGGGCTTTTTCACTCTACCGTCAAACCAAAATCTCAGAACTGGTTCATCGTATTGTCTTTACCAGCCGCCTTCAGCGCCGCTTCGCCGCTGAAGTAATCCTTGTGATCGTCGCCGATGTCCGAGCCGGACATGTTTTGATGTTTCACGCAGGCGATGCCCTGGCGGATTTCCTTGCGCTGCACGCCGGCCACGTAGCCCAGCATGCCCTGGTCGCCGAAGTATTCCTTGGCCAGGTTGTCCGTCGACAAGGCGGCCGTGTGGTAGGTCGGCAGGGTGATCAGGTGGTGGAAGATGCCGGCTTCGCGGGCCGAGTCGGCCTGGAAGGTGCGGATCTTCTCGTCGGCCTGGACCGCCAGTTCCGTCTGGTCATATTCCACGCTCATCAGCTGGGCGCGGTCGTAGGCGGACACGTCCTTGCCTGCCGCTTTCATGCCGTCGAAGATTTGCTGGCGGAAGTTCAGGGTCCAGTTGAACGACGGGCTGTTGTTGTACACCAGCTTGGCGTTCGGGATGACCTTGCGGATTTCGCTGACCATGCCGCCGATTTGCGCGATATGCGGTTTTTCCGTTTCGATCCACAGCAGGTCGGCGCCGTTTTGCAGCGAGGTGATGCAGTCGAGCACGCAACGCTCTTCGCCGGAACCGGCGCGGAACTGGAACAGGTTGCTCGGCAGGCGTTTTGGACGCAGCAGCTTGCCTTCGCGCTTGATGATGACGTCGCCATTGCCCAGCGCGTCGGCCGACACTTCTTCGCAGTCGAGGAAGGAATTGTATTGGTCGCCCAGGTCGCCTGGTTCGTTGGTGACGGCGATCTGCTTGGTCAGGCCGGCGCCCAGCGAATCCGTGCGGGCGACGATGATGCCGTCATCCACGCCCAGTTCCAGGAAGGCGTAGCGGATGGCGCGGATCTTGGCCAGGAAGTCTTCGTGCGGCACCGTGACTTTACCGTCCTGGTGGCCGCATTGTTTCTCGTCGGACACCTGGTTTTCGATCTGGATGCAGCAGGCGCCCGCTTCGATGAACTGTTTTGCCAGCAAATAGGTGGCTTCGGCATTGCCGAAACCGGCGTCGATGTCGGCGATGATGGGCACGACGTGGGTGACGTGGCCGTCGATCTTGGCCTGGATCGCTTGCTTCTCAGCACCTTGGGCCGCGTCCAGCTGGCGGAACAGGCCACCCAGTTCGCGGGCATCGGCCTGGCGCAGGAAGGTGTACAGCTCGCGGATCAGGCTGGTGACGGCGGTTTTTTCATGCATCGACTGGTCCGGCAGCGGGCCGAACTCGGAGCGCAGGGCGGCGACCATCCAGCCCGACAGGTAGAGGTAGCGGCGGTCGGTGCTGTTGAAGTGTTTCTTGATGGAGATCATCTTCTGTTGACCGATGAAACCGTGCCAGCAGCCGAGGGACTGGGTGTATTTCGATGGGTCCGCATCGTAGGCGGCCATGTCGTTGCGCATGATCTTCGCCGTGTACTTGGCGATGTCCAGGCCGGTCTTGAACTTGTTCTGGGCGCGCATGCGGGCGGCGGACTCGGGATTGATGGCGTTCCATGCGCTGCCTTGTTGGTCTTTCAAACCGGCAACAGCTTTGATGTCGTCTTGATATTGGGACATGTGAATCTCCTAAAAAGAAAAGCTATGTTTGAGAAAATCGCCGAGTGCGCCACAACGTCTTGTCGAAGCAAACTGCATGACTAAATAGTAGGCCGATTCGCGTCGATGTTCAAGTCTTATATAAGACATATAACTTAAATTAAGTCTTTGTTTTTCAATGGCTTAATTATTATTTTTCATGATGCGGAATGAATTTTCAAAAAGTGAGAGCATTAATAGATGAGTCCGTTGTTCGGGATTTTGCGATGTGAAACGCCTTTTCAGAATTTGGTGCAGCGCGGCAAACCAGGGCAAAAAAAAAGCCGCCCGAAGGCGGCGCTGGCCGGTGTGTGCTTGCAGGCAATGTGCCGAGAACCCGGCGGCGATGTTTTTTCAGCGTAACTGTCGTATGCCGAACACAGCTTAGCGGACAAGGTGGTGTGCTGGCATAGGGCTAGGACCGGCCAGTGCATCGATCACCTCCGCCGTGACTACGACTTGCACATACTCGCCGTGCAAATTGGCCAACGCCATTGCATGCACCTCGTCCGCCGTTCTCGATGTGCCCGCATAATCGATGTGAGCAAACGCAAAACACGCATCGGCGACGACTTGCGTGGCAAAGCCCAGATTGCCCGCCGTGCGCGCGCTCGATTCCACGGAATTGTTGGTGCTGACGCCCACGATGACCAGCTTGCTGATGCTGCGCACGTGCAGCCAGCGTTCCAGTCCCGAGTGGATGAAGGCATCTGGCACATTTTTCTCCACGACATGCTCTTCCGGTAACGGCGCCAGCGCTGCCTGGAATTCCACGCCGGGCTGGCCGGGCCAGAAGGGCGAGCCTGGCGTTCTGGAAGTGTGGCGCACATGCACGACGGTGGCGTCCGCTGCGCGCCAGGCTTGCAGCAAGGTGGCAATCTGGTGTTCCGCAGCGGGATTGTTGCGGCTTCCGGCAGCGGGGCTGGCCATGCCTTGTTGCATGTCGATAATAATCAGGGCGGGAGTGTGGAGATGCATGCTGGCAGCCTGGAAGGGATGGCAGGCGCACCTGGCGCCTGCCTGGGGAAATAGTGCTGCAGTGATTGCCGCAGGGGCGCGAATTTAGCGCCCGACCGTCTGCCTTTGATCTTTCACAAACAGCGCCGTCAGCATGCCCACCACGCACACGCCGATCACGTAATAGGCGGGGCCCAGCACGTTGTTCTTCAGCATCAGGGTCACGACCACGGGCGTCAGGCCGCCGAAAATGGCGTACGACAAGTTGTAGGAAAACGACAGTCCCGAGAAGCGCACCTGGGCCGGGAACGCCTGCACCAGCACGTAGGGCACGGCGCCGACGACGCCGACGAACAGGCCCGTCATGGCGTACAGGGGCAGCAGCAGGTCGGGGCGGGTGCCAATCGTCGTGTAGAAGATATAGGTACTGATGGCCAGCAGCACGGAACCGGTGAAGATCACGCGCTTGCCGCCCAGGCGGTCGGCCAGCATGCCGGCGATGATGCAGCCGAAGGCCAGGCAGAGTGTTGCCACGGTATTGGCCACCAGCGTGGTGCGCGGCGCGATGTGGTGAATCTTTTGCAGCAGGGCCGGCGTCATCAGGATGACGACGACGATGCCGGCCGACAGCATCCACGTCAGCAGCATCGATACGACGACGGCGCCGCGGTGGCCGCGCAGCACGGATTTCAGGGGCATTTCCGTCGCCAGCGCCTTGCGTTGCTGCATTTCCGCAAAAACCGGGGTTTCATGCAGCCAGCGGCGCAGATACATGGCGCCAAAGCCGAAGATACCGCCCAGCAAGAACGGATAGCGCCAGGCGCCCTCGGTGATTTCTGCCGGCGTATAGACGGTATTCAATCCCGTCGCCACGAGCGAGCCGAGCAGGATGCCGACCGTCAGGCCCGCCGTCAGCACGCCGCAGGCAAAGCCCGTGAAACGGCTCGGTACGTGTTCGGACACAAACACCCAGGCGCCCGGCACTTCGCCGCCCACGGCCGCGCCCTGGAAGACGCGCATCAAGAGCAGCAGCAGCGGGGCGGCCAGGCCGATGGTGGCATACGTCGGCAGCAGGCCGATCAGCAGGGTCGGCACGGCCATCATCAGGATGGAGAGGGTAAACATGCGCTTGCGGCCCAGCAAGTCGCCGAAGTGGGCCATGACGATGCCGCCCAGCGGACGCACGACGTAGCCGGCGGCAAAGATGCCGAAGGTTTGCAGCAAACGCAGCCATTCCGGCATTTCCGGCGGGAAGAACAGCTGGCCGATGGCGTTGGCAAAGAAGACGAAGATGATGAAATCGTAGAATTCCAGCGCGCCGCCGAGGGCGGCCAGCGACAGGGTTTTATAGTCTTGCTGGGTGAGGGGACGGCTTGCGGCGTGGATGGCGGCGGTGTTGGAAGTAGGCATGTGTCTCGTTCTTGTGTGTTATCGGAGATTGCCAGATCTAGCATACGCATTTCCGCCGCGTGAGTAAATGCGGCGCGTATGGGGAGCCGCCTCAGCTGTGCTTAATACAACGCCGCTATCATCGGCGTTGACTTCATTGTAAAGGACACAGTATGCATATCATGATCGTGGGCGCCAGCCGGGGCCTGGGACGCGCGCTGGTGGACGGCTTGCTTGCTGACGGGCATGCCGTCATCGGCGTATCGCGTCAGCAACCCGCCGACTTGCCCTCCGGCCAAGGTACACAGCTGCAATGGATCGCGGCGGACCTGGCCGCACCCGCCGAGGCCGTCGAACGCATCGCGCGCGAAGCGCCGGCCATACTGGACGCGGTGATCTACAACCTGGGCATATGGGAAGAAAAGGCCTTCAGCGACGACTATGCTTTTCTCGCCGATGCGGACGATACTATCGTCGACATGGTCAATACCAACATCACGGCGACCATTCTGCTACTCAAGCGCCTGGTGCCGCGCTTGCTGGCGAGCAACAAGCCGCAGCTGATCCTCACGGGCTCGACGTCCGGCCTGCGCCAGAGCGGCCGCCCGGAAGTGACGTTCAGCGCCTCGAAATTCGCCCTGAACGGCATCGCCGATGCCTTGCGTGAAGGTTTCCGCGCACAGGGCCTGGCCGTGACGGCGCTGCAACTCGGTTATTTGAATACCTACGACGGCTTGTCCGTGCCGCTGGCGGACGCCGCCGCGCGGGGCGAAGGCGAGCTGATCCCCGTGCATGACGTCGTCGCCGTCGTGCGCATGCTGCTGAACCTGTCGAATGCCTCGTTCGTGCGCGAACTGGTGATGCCGGCGCTGCGCGATGAGCGTTTTTAGCCCTTACGCGTCCTTGCCGTAGACCTCGGACCAGCCGAGGCGCTCTTCCAGCCACTCGTCCGCTTCGGAGGAATCCATCTGCAGCAGCAGGGCGCCCAGGCGCAAGTTGCCCTTGGCCAGGGCCAGCACGGCGAACACGGATTCCAGCATGACGGGATCAAGCTGGCCTTGCAAGTCGCGCGCGGCGATGGCGGGCAGTTGCTCCCAGGCCGCCTGGTAGCTGGCGGCCAGCCACTCCGGCAGCGGCGGATTGTGCTTGCGGTGGCGTTCCAGCTCGATCAGGGCGATGAGCGCATAGAAATCCTCCTCGCGGGACTCGGCGCCGCCCAGCAGGTGGACGAGCTGGGGCACGGCCGCATACGAGGCGACGCCCACGTCGCCCTGGTGGTGCAGCTCTTCCCATAGCTCATGCCAGACGTCTTCGCCCGCCCGCATGGCCTTGAGCGCCTCGGCCGCGTCGTAGGGCATGCGGTAGCCGCCTTCCAGGGTGGGCCAGAGGGGATCGTCGAGTGATAGCAGCACGGGTTTCCTTGATGAAGCAGCTCGCTTGAGCAAACGCGCACTATACAAGCACTAAGCAAGCACCCGGCGCACGCAGCGCGCGTAGCCGTCAAACTCGCGCGCGTTCTGATAGGCGACGCCCGTGTCGAAATCCTTGCACCAGGCTTCGTCCTCGCTGTCGCCCGGTTCGCTTGACCAGTGCCAGTTGGGCCGGAATGCGTCTTTCAAGGTCGCATACAGCAAGGTCTGCTCGCGCCGATCCGGCAAGCTGTGGCCCAGGCTGGCGGCCCAGTTGGATGCGGCTTGCCAGGACTGGAATTCCAGCTCCGGCTCGTTCGGCAGCAGCAACAAGTGGTAATCGGGCGCGCCATCCCAGCCGAGGGTCAGGCCGGCATAGCGTTCGCCCGGCTGCAGGGCGACGGGCGCGTCGGCCGATGGCGCCAATGTGACCCGGCGCACGACGCAGGCGCGGCCTGAATAAGTCTTGCGATAGTTGTACTGGGTGCCGTTGTCGAAATCGTGGCTCCAGGCCATGCGGGGCAGGATGGCGTCCGCTTCCGACGACCAGTACCAGGCGTCCGGGAAGACGTGGCGCAAGTTGGCGTGGAGCAAGGCCAGCTCGCTGCGCGTCGGCAGGCAGGCGCCGCGCGCCGCGGCCCAGTCCAGCGCGGCTTGCCAGGGCAGGGCATCGGCCTCGCCGGGCAGCAGGAACAATTGATAGCCGGCGGCGCCGGCGGGGTCAGGCATGATGCCCGCGTAGCGCTCGCCGTCAATGGCGCCCTGGTCGTTATGCCTGGCGCGCATACGCAAACATATGTTGTACATACTCGGCCTTGCCGAGCGGCACGCCGTTATGGCGCAGGATGTTATACGCCGTCACCAGGTGAAAATAGAACTGCGGCGTGGCCCAGTTGAGCGCGTATTCCAGGCCCGTCATGGCGAAGCTCAAGCCGCCGGCCAGGGTGATCGACACTTGCTGCTCTGCACCCGCGTCGACCGCTGCGCGGTCCGCCGCAGCGAGCATCGCCAGCGTGTCCTCGATCAGCGTCTTGGCTTCCGTCATGCTGGCGGGCGTGGCGACCTGGGGCAGCGCTTGCTGCGTCAGCCGGCACACGGCTTCCTGCGCCTGGGTGCACGTGAATTCCACCTGCCGTGCCAGGGTGTGCATGTCGGGCGCCAGCCGCGCGTCGAGCAGATTTTGGGGAGCGAAACCCAGCGTCTGGGCGCGTTCCTCGCCTTTATTTAACAGCGTCGTCAGGGAGCGCAGCATCTGTGCAAAGCAGGGGATGGTAATGGCGTAGACCGACATTGATATTCCTCAAGTAGTGATGTTGACAGGGAGTGGAAAGGCGCCCGGCCTTTACTGATGCCCCAGTACGCCAGGGCAATGGTCGAACCAGCCATCGTCTTCTTCCGTGGCAATAAATGCCGCGATCAGCGCTTGATGCGCTGGCGGCGCGGCGGCCAGCACGGTGTTGAAGCAGGTGATGGTCGAGGCGTTGGGCGTACCGGCGCCGTTGGCGATGCCGACGAGAAAGTCGCCTGCCCAGTCGGGCAAGGTGGCGATCAGGCGCGGCAGTTCGTGCAGCAGGGCCGTGCAATACGCCGTCTCGCCGAAGCGCCAGGCGGCGCGGTTGGCCGTCTGGTAGGCGCCGTAATCGTGCTCGGCCTGCACGGATTGAAAAATGGCCAGCGCGTAGTGCGCGCCTTCCGTGCCCGTCAGCGCATCGAGCATGGCGCAGTAGCGCTGGAAGCGCCGCTGGGCCTCATCGGGCGGCGTGGAGGTATCGTCATCCTGGGCGATGTTGCCCACAATTAATAATTCGGCTTTCCAGAGGTCAAAGGCGGTTGGCATGGCTGTGACTGGCGAGAGTGGCGGCGGCCATGATTATGCCTCGTTCATCGGTATTTCAGCGTGCTGATTGAACATGCTACAGTCCGCCTTTGCCGCCAGCCCGGCGCGGCCTTGCCTGGATCAAGTTGATGCCCACCTGGACTTCCCCGCCACAACTCGTCGCCCTCGCCGCCTTTTATGCGCGGGCGCAAGCCCATCCTGAAACGATCAGTGATGCTGTCTTCCTGGAAAATGTGAAAAACGCCCACTGGCCCACAAACTGCTGGAGTTATGTGGAAGCGTCGTTCGCCATCATCGCCCCAGCCTGCCTGCTGCGTCCGCATTTGACCGCCGAGCTGATCGCCTTGCCCATAGCCGCCATGATCGCGGGCGGCCTGGAGGATGCTGGGCAAGTCATCGCGATTGGCCTGGCCTGCGCCACGCGCAGCGAACCATATGTGGCGCCCAGCGAGGAGGGCAGGCGCTGGCTGACGCAGGTGTGGCCGGGACTGGGAGAGGTCGTCGATACCGTGTTCCAGGCCAGGCTGCAGGCGGCGCTGGCCGATGACGATGATGATGAATAAGCGATGAACAAGCGATCAACAAACGCCGACGCTTGACGCCGAAAGCCTGTTTGCGTTAGGGTATACGTAACTACTTACATATATCCCGCCCAACATGTCTTCCAACCTGCAAACCTACGGCTCCCTGATGCTGGCCAGCCGCCTGCGCCGTCTTTCCGATCAACTGTATGCCGGCGTCGACACCAGCTATCTGGCGGCCGGCGTCGAACTGACGTCGCGCTGTTTCCCCTTGTTATTACTGCTGCGCGACAATGGCCCCACGTCGATCACGGCCTTGGCCGCGCAGATTGGGCAGACGCATCCGGTGGTAGTGCAACTGGGGCGCAAGCTGCTCGACGCCGGCGTGGTGGCGGAGCTGCCCGATGCCAAGGACGAGCGGCGCCGCTTGCTGGCGCTGTCCGACGCCGGTCATGCGTTGCTGCGCAGCATGGCGCCCCTGTGGGACGATGTGCGCGCGGCCGTCGATAGCGTCTTCGAGCAGGGCACGCCGCAGCTGATGGCCAGCCTGGACCGGGCCGAAGCGCGGCTGCAGGCGCAAGGCTTCGGCGAAACCATCGCTGCCTGCCGGCGCCAGCGCGAGCGGGCTGCCGTCGAAATCATCGCCTACGACGCCCAGTACGCAGCCGACTTCAAGCGCCTGAATATCGCCTGGCTGGAACGATACTTTTATGTCGAGGCGCTGGACGACAAAGTGCTGTCCGACCCGCAACGCTCTATCCTCGACGCTGGCGGGCAGATTTTCCTCGCGCGCCTCGATGGCAAGATCGTCGGCACCTGCGCCCTGATCCGTGCCGGCGATGCCAGCATCGAGCTGTCGAAGATGGCCGTCACGCCCGAATGCCAAGGCCTGGGCATCGCGCGCCGCCTGATCGAACGGGCCTTCGACGCCTTCGAGGCCAGCGGCGCGCAACTGCTGTTCCTGGAATCGAACAGCAAGCTGGCGCCCGCCATCCGCCTGTATGAAAGCAGCGGTTTTACGCACGTGGCGCGGCCGGCCGGCGACGCCCATTACCAGCGCGCCGACGTCTACATGGAGTGGCAGGGCAGGTAGCACACGCCAGGGCGCCACGCGGCGCTCCCCATCGGCCGTCTCCCGCGTTACAATACGCGCATCCATAACGGAACTTAGGTTCCACTATTTCGAGACGCCGACGCCGCATGCCTTCCTTCCCGATGCCCTTCCCGCAGTTGATCGTTCCACCCGAGCCCACCCAGGCGCGCAGCAAGCTGGCCTTCGAGCGCTTGCTGCTGGTAGGGGAACAGTTGCTGGCGGAAAACCGTTTCGATGAAATCGGCGTGGCCGACCTGGCAAAACTGGCGGAAACCTCGGTGGGCACGTTTTACCGTTTATTGGGCGACAAGGACACCTTGAGCCGCTTGCTGCTGCAGCGTTTTTTCTCCGACATGGTGGAAAAGGTCGAAACCCTGACGGAGCTGCGCCAGTGGGAAGGGCGCAGCCTGGAAGACTTCATCCGCGCCATGGTGGCCATGTTCGTGGCCGTCAACACGGGCCGGCGCGGCGTGCTGCGCGCCCTGATCACGCGCTGCTCGCAGGATGCGCAGTTCCGCGACAAGGTGCACCAGATCAACCATCTGATTTCGCAGCGCACGGTGGCCGTGCTGGCCAGCAAGTCGGCCAGCATCCGCCATCCGAATCCCACGCAGGCGATGATGGTGGTGCCGCCCGTGCTGCTGGGCATCCTGAATCAGCACGTGTTGTCGGGTTCGCTGTCCTTTTTGTCGGCGGCCGCGCTGGAAGATGAACTGGTACGTGTTGCTTTAAATTACCTGACTTGAGATATTTCGCGATTTAACTTGAAATCGGAATTCGGATTCCGTATTATGTTTTCCAACAGCAGGAAAATATATTCCTGCACCTGAACACAAAGCATGTTCAACAGCAAGGAGACAGAATGCGGCGTCACACGACATCCGATGTTCCATTGCATTATCTCGACCTCGGTCCCGGCACAGAGGCAGGGCAGGGCGATCCCGTGTTTTTGTTGCACGGCCTCGGTTCCTGCGCCGAAGACTGGCGCCCGCAAATCGACGCCCTCGGCAGCAGTCATCGCCTGATCGTGCCCGACCTGCGCGGCCATGGCGCCAGTCCGGCGCCCAACGGCGACTGGCAGATCGGCGACTTCGCCAACGACCTTTTCAATTTGATGGACCAGCTCGACGTGCCGCGTGCGCACATCGTCGGCTTTTCGCTGGGCGGCATGGTGGGCCTGGAAATGGCCAACCGCGCGCCGGGCCGGGTCGCCAGTTTGTGCCTGATCAATTCCCAACCGTTCCAGGGCAGCAAACCGACCGCGCTGCTGTTTGCCTACTGGCTGCGCCGCACGGTGATCGCCACCTTCGGCCTGAAAGCCATGGGCAAGATCATCGGCAAGAAACTGTTTCCCGATCCTGCCCAGCAAGCCCTCGTCGAGCGCTTCGCCACGCAGATGGCGGGCATGGACAAGCGCGCCTACCTGGCCGCGCTCGACGCCATCTTTCACTGGGATATCGACATCCATTTCCAGTCCCTGGCCATGCCCGTCCTGATCATGGCGGCGGACCAGGATTACACGCCCGTCGCCAGCAAGCGGGCTTTTGCCGCACAGTTTCAGCAGTGCGAGATCGAGATCATCGCGAACTCGCGCCATGCCACGCCCCTGGACCAGGCGCAGCGTGTGAATACCTTGTTGCAGTCCTTCCTTACCATAAATTCAAAATAAACAGGCCACTCGCCGCACGGGCCGGGGGCCGGGAAACAGTCATCGCAGGGTAGGTGCTCGCTAAGTAATCCTCAGGAAATTATTGTGAATTTATGACGAACAGAACCGGATGCTGTGCAAGGCGCCTGCAGCGACGCAGTGCGAGCACTGCTAGCTGCGGGCAACACCGCACAGCGCCGGTTATGGAAGTCAGAAATCACAATAATTTATTGGGGGTTACTTAGATGCGCGCGGGTACCGTTACGTCTTGCGATTCTGGAATCCGGCCGTTTTCCCTGGCGGTAAGCAAGCCTGACATTGGAGACGCTATGAAACTTGCTTTGAAACCCGCTTTGAAACCCTTATCCGCCGCCCTCGCCGTTGCCGGCGCCTTCAGTTTTTCCACCCAGGCCCTGGCGCAGGAAGCCGCCGCGTCTGCCGCCGCCAGCGTCCAGAGCGCCAGCGAAGCCAGCGATGCGAAAGAACGCATGGAAACCGTGACGGTGTCCGCCCGCCGCCGCGAAGAGCGCCTGCAGGACGTGCCGCTGGCCGTCACGGCGTTTTCCGCCAAGGCCCTGGAACGGGCGAATATCCAGAACCTGGCCGACTTGCAGGAGCGCGTGCCGAACCTGACCGTGTACGCCTCGCGCGGCACCAACACCACCCTGACGGCGTTTATCCGCGGCGTGGGCCAGGCCGACCCCGTCTGGGGCGTGGACCCGGGCGTGGGCATTTATTTTGACGACGTCTACATGGCCCGTCCGCAAGGCGCGCTGCTCGACGTGTTCGACGTGCAACGCATCGAAGTGCTGCGCGGTCCGCAAGGCACCTTGTATGGCAAGAACACCATCGGCGGCGCCATCAAATACATTTCGCGTCCGCTGGCGAAGGAAAACGGCGCTTCGGCGGAAGTGGGTCTCGGTAACTATAACCAGCGCAACTTCAAGGCCGCTTTCAACGTGGCCAACGAAAACGGCACCTGGCGCGCGCGCCTCGCGGCTGCCAAGCTGGACCGAGACGGTTTCGGCCGCAACACGTTCAATGGCGAACAGGTCAGCGATCAGGACAGCACGGCCGCGCGCCTGTCCGTCGGCTACTTTCCGCAAGACATACCTTTGACCGTCGTGCTGAGCCTGGACGCCACGGACGATAAATCGGGCGTGCGCGGCTTCCAGCGCATGGGCGTGAGCGCCTTCGACCCGCTCAAGCGTCCCGCCAGCACGGATGCGTATGACATCCAGAGCGGCATGCCGGGCAACAACTTCACGCATAACCGGGGCGGCTCGCTGGTGGCCAACTACACGCTGTCGAACGAGTGGTCCGTGAAAGTGATCGGCGCCAAGCGGCGCAGCACGTCCGAGCAAACCATCGACTTCGACGGCTTGCCGCAACCGATCGCCGACGTGTTCGGCGACTCGCGCGACGAGCAGAAGAGCCTGGAATTGCAGGCGTCCTACAGCGGCGACTACGGCGCCGGCGTGATCGGCCTGTACCGTTTCGAAGGCACGGCCGGCGGCGGCATCTACAACAATTTCCTGGGACGCCAGTTCCAGGCCGCCGTCAGCACGGTGGAGACGGACAGCACGGCGCTGTACACGGACTGGACCTGGCCCGTGGGCAAGGCGTGGAGCATCAATGCGGGCTTGCGCCACACGCGCGAGGAAAAGCGCGCCATCGTGCTCAACCGTGCTTTTGCCGACGTGGGCTTCACGCGGCCCATCCAGACGGCGGCCGATTTCGACAAGTCCTTGTCGGTCAGCAATACCTCGCCGAAATTGTCCGTGCGCTATGAAGCGTCGAAGACGACGAATTTCTACAGCAACCTGTCGCGCGGCTTCAAGTCGGGCGGCTACAACGTGCGTGCCAACAACCTGGTCGTGCCCGATTCGGCGCGCCCGTACAAGGATGAAAAACTCGACGCGCTGGAAGTGGGCATGAAGTACGCGGCGCCCGATGACACGTTCGACGCCAACGTGGCCCTGTTCTACAACCGCTACAAGGATATCCAGTTGTCCGTCTTCACCAGCTACGTGCAGCCGGGCGGTTTGCCCGGTTTCTATGGCGACTTCACGAATGCGGGCAAGGCGACAGTCAAAGGCGCCGAGTTCGAATTCTCGTGGCGGCCCAATCGCCAGTGGGAAGTCAACGGCTTCCTCGCCTTGCTCAATGCCAGCTATGACGAGTTCATGAGCGGCGGCAAGAACATTGCGGATACGCAAAAGTTCAGCAATACGCCGCGCCGGCAAGTGGGCTTGAACCTGACGCGCACGGACCGCGACGTGTTCGGCGGCGCCCTGCGCAGCATGGTCGGCTACGGCTACCGCAGCAAGGTGTATCCGACCACGGACTTGAGCGAAGTGCTGGCGCAGGGCGGCTACAGCATGTGGACGGCTGGCGTCGTGTGGGAAGCGCCGAAGAACTGGACCTTCAGCCTGCACGGCAGCAACCTGGGCAATAAACGCTACCGCACAGACGGCTACAACATTCCTGCGCTGTTCATCCTCGATGGTTTCTATGGCCCGCCGCGCCAGATCATCGCCAAGGCAGGCTACAAATTTTAAAGTTCTTCACTGCCGGGGCTGGACCCGTTGGGTCCGGCCTCGCCGGTCGGAAGTGCCGGCTTGATATGCATCAAGCCGGTTTGTTGTCGCTGTTTTCGTCCTTAATAATAATCAGGAGACTGGCATGGCACATCTGCATCAGCAACTGCGTCACTTCTTATCCGCAATCATCGCCGCCTGCGGCTTGCTGGCCGCGCTGCCGGCTTCCGCCGGGCAGTGGGACTTCGGCCTGTACGCGAGCCTGTGGGGTTCGCGCGAATACCAGGTCTGGCTGCCGAGCAACTACAATGCCAACACGCCGCTGCCCGTCGTGCTGATGCTGCACGGCTGCGGGTCCGAGCCCAACAGCATGGCCGCCGTCAGCCGCTACAACCAGCTGGCCGACAGTGAAAACTTCATCGTCGTCTATCCGCGCCAGAACGTCACGGCCAACCCGATGCGCTGCTGGAATTTCATGTTGCCGCTGAACCAGGAGCGGGGTACGGGCGAGCCGGCCGTGCTGATGGGTATCTTGAACAAGGTCAAGAGCAAGTACGCGGTGCAGGACAGCCGCGTGTATGTGACGGGCATCTCGGCCGGCGGCGCCATGGCGTCCATCATGGCTGCCTGCTACTCGGACGTGTTCGCCGCCGTGATGGTGCATTCGGGCGGCATGTACAAGGGCGCCACCGGCATGGTCACGGCCGCCGATTCCTTGTTCAACGGCAGTTCCTTCGACCCGAAAGTGCGCGGCAAGGATGCCTGGCGCTGCTCCGGTTCGCCGCGCCGGCTGATGCCGACGATGGTGTTCCACGGCACTTCCGACATCGTCGTCAACCCGATCAACGGCGAGCAAACCATCGAGCAATTCCTGCAGACCAGCGATTACGGCGACGATGGCCTCGACAATGACAGCGTGCGCTACCGTGCCGACAGCATCGTGCGCCAGACCGTGCCGTACGGCCGCAGTTACGCCATCGACACCTACCTGCACAACGGCGCCGTCATCGCGCAAAAGTACACGGTCGAGGGCATGAACCACGCGTGGAGCGGCGGCCCTCCCGGCTGGCCATTCAGCGATGAGCTGGGCCCGGACGCCACCGTGATCAGCTGGAATTTTTTCAAGAATTACCAGCGCTGATGCAGTAAGGCAATTTACAGCTTGTACAATGGGGCGCAGCGATTGCGCCCCATTTTTTATGCCTGTGAAAAATCCCATGCCTGCTTGCCGTTTGCCGTCCTGTCTTGCCGCCGTGCTGCTGTCCGCTTGCGCCAATGTCGTTCCGTCCGCGCCATCGGCTGCCTACACGCAAGCGTTCGAGCGTGCCGCCCAGCAAGACAGCATGCGCAGCGAGTGCGACTGGGACGTGCGTTATGCACCCGTCGCGCCACAGGACGCCAGCGTGGCGCAGTTGCAGGCGATCGCCACGGCGCGCCTGGCGGCCTTGCAACTGGCGCCCGCCTGGACCTTGTCCATGCCCGGCAGCGCGGCGCACGCCTTTACGGAGTCGGCGCAAGACCGTGCCGGGCTGCAATTGCTGCTCAGCATCGTCTTGCCGGCCATGGAGCGCTACCCGGCCGGCGTCTTCGCGCGCACGGGCTTGCGCCACGTCGTCTTGGTCAAGGATTTGAGCGTGGACGGCCAGCGCCGCCTGGCCATGCCGGTGCCGGAAATCGATAGCGTCGTCTACGCCGACAACCTGCTGGCCGCGATGTGTCCGTCCGGCATGGAGCTGCGCGTGCACCACGAGTACTACCACTTCATCGAATACCGGCTGTTCAACGATTTCTATTACCGCGACCCCGCCTGGCTGGCCCTGAACCCGCCCGGCACAGCCTACGGCCAGGGCGGCGCCACGGCCTACGGCAAGGGCTTCCAGAACCTGGGCCACCCGCAGCCCGGGCTGGTGAGCCTGTACGCGGCCTACGGCCCCGAGGAAGACAAGGCGGAAGTGTTCGGCTGGATGATGGCGCCGGCGTATGCGTTGCGGCTGGAGCAGTGGAGCCTGGCGGATGCGGCGCTGGCGGCCAAGCGGCAAGTCTTGCGGCAAGTGCTGGACGGCAAGTCAACTGCTGACTGAAGATCAATCCGGTTTCACCAGCTTCGGCACCTGCTAATCCCGTACGCTCCTGGTATTTCCTGGTAACTATATAATCTGCGCTTGGGCGATACCCGCCCCTGAATGTCGATTGAAGGAATGCCATGCCTGGATCCATGCCTAGATATATCGTGCGCCCCTTGGCGCTGTGTGTAGTGTCGGCTGTGTGCCTCTCTGCCGGCGCTGCCGAGGTGGTGGCGGTGGATGCGCCGCAGCGCGCGTCCTTGCTGGATTTTTATGCGCAGCAATATCCGGGCGAGCCGGCTGCGCGCACCGTGTTCGAGAGTGTGCCCGTGGTGGGTGGACGCGGCAGCGAAGTGGTGGGCAGCGTGGAAACGTCGCCCTACCGTGGTCATGGCGCGCTGTGCCGCACGCAGCGCACCAAGTTCGTGCTGCACGGCGAAGGCAAGCAGGCGCGCTGGCAGGAGGCGGGCATGGAGTATTACGCCTGGCTCGACCGTGGCACTTGCCGCGCGGTGGCCGAACCCGTGCGCATGCTGCAGCGCGTGCCCGATGCGGAACTGGAAGGCGTGTTGCTGTACCAGAAGCCGCTGCTGGAGCGGGCGCGATTATTGATGGCGGGTAACACGGCCTGCGCCCCATTGCGCGCGCTGAAGTTTGCGCTGGCGGCCGTCGACGTGGGCGCCGCCGCCCCGCGCGCCGAAGAGCGCTATGCGCTCGTGTTCAAGAGCGACCGCGACAGCTACGCCCGCGTCTGGCTGCGCAAGAGCGGCGCCCAGTATGACGCGTGGAATGTGACTTGCCCGCCAGTGCTGTAAGCTGCGCCCCTTCGATTGTTTTTTTGACTGTTGCAACCATGAACGAAAATTCCACTTCCGCCCGCAGCTGGGGCACCATCGTCACGCATAGCGACGAGATGGCCATCATCTACCGCTATGTCGACACTTTCCATGACGACTGGGACCTGTCGTCGCAGCCGGACCGCATCATCATCGCCTGGCGCTATGAGGACGAGACAGGCATGCCCGCACCGAACGAGCGCGAGCACATGGAAGAGCTGGAAGCGGCGCTGGCGCCCGTGGTGGAAGAGGAAGGTTTTGCTACGCTGGCCCTCGTATCGACGGGCGAGAACCTGCGCGAATGGATTTATTACACGCAGTCGGGCGAAGAATTCTTCAATCGCCTGAACACGGCGCTGGCGCCGCGTCCAAAGTTCCCGATTGAAATCCGCAGCGCGGCCGACCCCGCCTGGTCCACGTATGCAGGCTTCATGGCTGCGCTGCCGAAGTAATTACGTCAATGCGGCCGTCACGATGCGCGTGGCGGCCGTGATGATGTCCTGGTTCGTGTCGGCTTTTTTCTGTTCGCGCGTGTAGTACACGGCGATGATCAGCGGCGCGCCGCTGGCCGGGTAGGCCACGCCGATGTCGTTGACGCTGCCGTAGGCGCCCGAGCCCGTTTTATCCGCCACCTGCCAGCCGGCAGGCACGCCGGCGCGGATGCGCTTGTCGCCCGTCGTGTTGCCGCGCATCCAGGTGTCCAGTTGCTGGCGCTGCGCTGCCGGCAAGCTATTTCCCAATAACAATTGCTGCAAGCTGTGCGCCATGGATGCGGGGCTGGCCGTGTCGCGCACTTCGCCGGGGATGGCGCTATTCAATTCCGTTTCCCAGCGTTCCAGCTGGAATACCGTATTGCCGATGCTGCGCGCAAATGCCGTCACGGCTTGCGGTCCGCCTAGTATTGTCATCAAGAAATTAGCCGCGCTATTGTCGCTGTACTGCAAGGTGGCGGCGCACAGCTCGGCCACGTTCATGCCGTCGGCCAGATGCTTTTCCGTGATGGGCGAATACGTGACCAGTTCCTTTTTCTCGTAACGCACGTGCTGGTCCAGCAAGCCCGGCTGGCTGACGCTGCGCGCCAGCACGGCGCCCGCCAGCATGGCCTTGAAGGTGCTGGCCAGGGGAAAACGTTCGTCGGCGCGGTAGGCCACGCGCAGTTCGCTGCCCTGGCGCCAGGCGGCAACGCCGAGGCGTCCGCCTGCGGCCTGTTCCAGCGCGGCCAGTTGCGTCTGGGCGGCGGCGATGCCGGTGGCGGGCGCGGCAAACAGCAGCGGTGTCGGGCACAGCAGGGCAGCGCCGCCGGCCAGCAGGAGGTGGCGGCGGACGTGGTTCAGGGATTCAGTCATGGTCGGTCAGTGTTGTTGGAGTGGAAAGGGCGGCCAGCAGTTCGCCGATGGCGAGCAGATTGGCCGGTTTGGTCAGATGGTGGTCGAAGCCGGCCGCGCTCGACTGGCTGCGGTCGTTTTCGGCGCCCCAGCCCGTCAAGGCAACGAGCACGACGCTGGCGCCGGCCGGTATCCGGCGCAACGCGCGCGCCACTTCGTAGCCGTTCATGCCGGGCAAGCCGATGTCGAGAAAGATGACGTCTGGCAAGAATTGCGGCGCCACGGCCAGTGCTTGCGCGCCGTCGTGGGCCACTTGCGTGGCATGGCCCATCATGTCGAGCACGGCGGCGAGGGTATCGGCCGCATCGACATTGTCGTCGACCACAAGTATGCGGAAATGGCGGCCGCTGGCGGCGGGGGCGAGCGCGTCCGGTGCGGCGGGGGCTTGGGCTTCCTCCTTCAGCAGCGGCAGGCGTACGGTAAACGTGCTGCCCAGGCCGGCGCCGTGACTGGCCGCCGTGGCGCTGCCGCCATGCAACTCGGCCAGGCGCCGCACCAGCGACAGGCCGATGCCCAGGCCGCCTTGCGCGCGGCCCATGTTTTGTCCCACCTGGGTGAACATGTCGAAGACGGTCGCGATCGACTCGGTGGGGATGCCCACGCCGCTATCCTTGACCTCGATCAATGCCTCGTTGCCGTCGCGCCGCGCGCGCAAACTGATGTGGCCGCCGGCGGGCGTGTACTTGGCGGCGTTGTTGAGCAAATTGCCCAGCACTTGCGCCAGCCGCGTGGGGTCGGCCTCGAGCGGCAGCGCTAGTTCATCGAGTTGCACCTGCAATTGATGGCGGCTGGCCTCGATCAGCGGCATGCTCGTTTCCACGGCGCTGGCGATGATGGTTTTCAAGTCCGCGCGTTCCAGCTTGAGTTCGATCTGCCCCCGCGTGATGCGTGCCACGTCCAGTAAATCATTGACCAGATGCACCATCTGATTGACTTGCCGTTCCATCACGTCGCGAACTCTTGCCACGGTGGCGGGCTTGTCGGCGGCCAGGCGCATGATCTGCAAGCCGTTGCGGATCGGTGCCAGCGGGTTGCGCAGTTCGTGCGCCAGCGTGGCGAGGAATTCCGTCTTGCGCCGGTCCATTTCGGACAGGTTGTCGGCCAGCTGGCGCAACTGCTGCTCAGAACGCTTGCGCTCGCTGATGTCGCTGAACAGCACCGTCAGCAGGCGGCTGCCGGGGCCGCCCAGGCGCGCGGCGAAGACTTCGAACCAGCGCTCCATGGCCACGGCTTCGTTTTCGTAGCGCACGGGCTCGCCGGTCTTGACGACCTGGTCGTACAGGTCGAACCAGTGCTGGTCGTGGTCGGGCACGAAGCTGCGGATGGTCTTGCCGATGGCATTGTCGAGGCCCGATTGCTTGACGAAGGCGGCGTTGCCTTCCAGGTAGCGGAAGTCCACGGGGCGGCCTTGCTCGTCGTACAGCATTTCGATGACGCAAAAGGCCTGGTCCATCAGCTCGATCAGGGTGCGGTAGCGTTCCTCGCTGCGCCGCAGCGCATCTTCCACCTGTTTCTGGCGCGTGATGTCGAGCAGGACGCCGGGAAATTGCAAGGGCGTGCCATCGGGTGCGTATTCCGCGCGGCCCCGCGCGATGACCGAGCGGTACTGGCCATCGCCGGCAGCGACGCGGTAGCTGGCCTCGAATGGCGCGTGTGCGTGCAGCGCCTGGGCAATCCGCGCGCTGACTTGTTCGCGGTCAGCGGGATGGATGATGTCCAGGTAGCGCGCCAGCGGCGCCGCCGTGGCCGCATCGGCATTGACGGGGAACAAGCGTGCCAAATTGCTGTCGGCCGTGACCCGGTCGGCCACGATGTCCCAGTTCCAGGTGGCCACTTCGCCGGCCGCCAGGGTCAGGCGCAGGGTTTCCTCGTTTTGCTTGCTGGTCGTCAGGTCGAGCGAGATGCCGGACAGGCCGATCACGTTGCCGGCGCCATCGCTGGCGCAGGTGCCGCGCATGTGCGCCCAGTGCAGCGAACCGTCGGGCCAGCGCACGCGGATGTCGATTTCGAAATCGCTGGCGCTGGCGATGGCCGCGTGCACCACCGTCTGCCAGTGCTGCAGGTCGCCGTCGAGCATGGCGCCCGTCAGTTGCGCGTAATCGATGCGGCTGGCAGGCGGCAGGCCCAGATTGGCCTTGAAGGCGTCGGAGGCGGCCATGCTGCCGCTGCCCAGGTCGATTTCCCACGTGCCCATGCGGCCGCCCTGCATGGCCAGGCGCAGCCGCTGTTCCGTCTGCCGCTGCTGCGTCACGTCGCAATGCGATCCCAGCCATTCAACGATGCTGCCGTCGGGCGCCAGCACGGGCAGCATGCGCACGAGCATGTTGCGGTAGGCGCCGCTGACGTGGCGCAGCCGGTATTCCGCTTCGAACACGCTGGTCAGATGCGATGGCATGACATAAGGCAAGTTGCGGTCGTCCGGATGCAGGGCATTGACCCAGCCGCGGCCCAGCAGTTCGGCTTCGGTCTGGCCCGTGAAGGCGCGCCAGGACGGCTGGTCGGCATCGAACTGGCCGAAGGTTTTCGTGCTCCAGACGATGTCGCAATGGGCGCTCAGCAGCAGATGCGCCGCCTGGGCGGCGACGGTGGAGGACGGGACGGCGTTGCTGGGCTGGCTGGGTTCTGGCATGGAGGCTATCGACGATGGTGCAGGGGGCCGCCGCCGCACTGGAATGGGGCGGCCTGGCAACTTCATTCTGGCGATATTACAACTATTTTTACCCTCGGGGCTGTCTCGCAGGGCAGCAATTCCGCTTTCGGCTGGCCAGGCAAAAAGGTGCGTCACGCGGCATGGCATTGGAAGAAATAGCAAGGCGAGCACGCTATTGTGGCTGAATAACCACTAGTCTGGCCTTTATGTTGATGAATGAATATTTTACATAACAATATTCTTGCAGCGCATAAGGCGCTTGAATTAAATTGGCGCCTTACTTAAAAGTTGGTGTTCATCAGACATCCCGGAGATGCGGCCAGAACCGCTGTCAGCTTGGACGACAGCCAGGGCAGAGCCAGTGACGCCGAGAGCGGAGAAACATCCGCTCGCGCTGTTGCACCGAAATGGTGCAAACGATCATCCAGCGCCGTACATAACCCGGAGACAGGTTTCGCAATTCTTTTTTAAACTTCTGGGAAACAACATGATCAAGATGTCCAAGATGCACAAGCGTTTGTGCGCCAAAAGCGCTGCTATGCTGGCACTGTCCGCTGCCTTGCCTATCGGCTCGGCTTATGCTGATGAAGTCGCTGCTGATACGACCCCTGCCGCCAGCCAGCTGGAAACCGTGACCGTGACGGCGCAGCGCCGCAAGGAAAATATCCGCGACGTGCCCGTCTCCGTGTCGCTGCTGCGCGACGAGAAGCTCGACGTGCTGGTATCGGGCGGGCAAGACATTCGCGTGCTGGCCGGCAAAGTGCCGAGCCTGAACGTGGAATCGTCGAATGGCCGCACCTTCCCCCGCTTCTACATCCGCGGCTACGGCAATACCGACTTCAACATCTTTGCATCGCAACCTGTTTCCCTGATTTACGACGATGTCGTGCAAGAAAATCCCATCCTCAAGGGCTATCCGATTTTCGACGTGGCTGGCGTGGAAGTGCTGCGCGGCCCGCAAGGCACCTTATTCGGCCGCAATACGCCTGCCGGCGTGGTCAAGTTCGAATCCGTCAAGCCGAAGCTGGACAAGGTTGAAGGCTATTACAACGTTTCCGCCGCCACGCACAACACGACCAATTTCGACGGCGCCGTCAACGTGCCGCTGAGCAAAGAATGGGCCATGCGTGTCTCGACCTTGCGTCAGCACCGCGACGACTACGTCGACAACACGTTTACGGGCCAGAAAAACGCGCTGGACGGCTACAACGAACACGCCGAACGCGTGCAATTGATGTATGCGCCGAACGGCACGTTCAACGCCTTGTTCAACGTGCATCAGCGCAGCACCACGGGCAGCGCGCGCGTGTTCTTCGCCAACGCCATCAAGCTTGGCACGAATGACTTGGCCGACGGTTTCGATCCGACCAAATCCTACACCGATGCCCTGAACTTCCAGGAGCTGCGCACCAATGGCGCCAGCGCCCGCCTGAGCTGGGAACTCGACGGCGTCAAGCTGTACTCGATCACCGGTTTCGAACGCGTGGGCAAGTATGTGTCGCATGGCGACATCGACGGTGGCGCACCAGGCATGGTGCCAGCGATTCCATTCCCGGTGGAAACCGCTGGCGGCATCAGCAGCGTGAAACAATACTCACAGGAGTTCCGCGCCGAATCGAAAAATGCCGGTCCGCTCAATTGGCAGGCTGGCGTGTACTACTTCAACGAAGATGCCAACGGCTATACGGATAACTTCGGCGGTAGCGACCATGCGCTCGTTTCGCACCTGGCCAGCCGCCAGAAAAACACGGCCTGGGCCACCTTCGGTTCCGTCAACTATGCCGTCAACGATGACTTCATGCTGCGTGCCGGCTTGCGCTACACCAAGGACAAGAAGGATTTCAACACGGTCGAAGCGGACCGCGTGAAGCAAATCTCCCCCACCAGCGCCGATGTCAGCAAGGCCAAGGTCAACTGGGATCTGAGCGGCACCTACAAGTACAACAAGGACGTGAACTTCTACGGCCGTATCGCCACCGGTTTCCGCGCGCCAAGTATCGCCCCGGCCAGCAAGGATGTGTCTGTGACCGTGGCCGATGCGGAAACCATCACCTCGTTCGAAGCGGGCATCAAGGCCGACCTGTTCGAGCGCCGCGCCCGCGTTGCTTTCAGCCTGTACAACTACCAGGTGAAAAACCAGCAACTGACGGTCGTGGGCGGCACCTCGAACGTGACGCGTCTGATCAATGCAGCCAAGACGAATGGCCGTGGCGCGGAACTGGAACTGGAAGGTTTTGTCACGCCTAGCCTGAAGATGTCCCTGGGCGGCAGCTACAACTTCACGGAAATCAAGGATCCATCCCTGTCGGTGGCCACCTGCCGCAGCTGCACCGTGACCGATCCGAAAAACACCGCCGGCTTCGCCATCATCAATGGCAACCCTCTGCCGCAAGCGCCGAAGTGGACGATCACCGCCACGGGCCGTTATTCGATCCCGATGGAAAACGGCGAATTCTTCGTCTTCACGGACTGGGCTTACCGCAGCAAGATCAATTTCTTCCTGTATGAATCCACCGAGTTCACCGGCAAGCCGATGGTCGAAGGCGGCTTGCGCGTGGGTTACACCTGGGATGCCGGCAAGTATGAAGTGGCCGCGTTTGGCCGCAACATCACCGACACCCAGCGTATCACGGGCGCCATCGACTTCAACAACCGCACGGGCTTCATCAATGAGCCGCGTCAATTTGGCGTGCAATTTAAAGGCAACTTCTAAGAACACATAAGCAAACCTACTGCGCGTCGTGATTTGCGGCCTGCGATGCTCACTGTGCTAAAGCACAGCTGCGCTTCTCGGCCGCAACTCACCGCCGCTCGCTACGGTTTTCTTAAGTGTTCGGTTCCAGGCGCCGGCAATGTGCTGGCGCCTGCATTGCTACCCGCCGACGGCTCGCGCCGCGGCGGGTTTTTTTATGCGTGGTCGTGAAGGCGCGCCAGCCGCTGCGCCCAGGCGGGCACGGCTTGCCGCCAGAAGTCTTCCACGTCGTCGGCGCGCACGTCGAGACCGAGGAAGCGGGCAGCCGGCAGCAGCGCCGACGCCAGCAGTTCTGCCGCACCGGTGCCCGTGTCGAAGGCGAGGGCGCCCGTCTGCTTCGACAGTTTCTCGCCGCTGTCATTGGTGACGACGGGCACGTGCAAAAAGCCGGGATGGGGCAAGCCCAGCACATCCTGCAGATACAGCTGGCGCGGCGTGGAATCGAGCAAGTCCGCTCCGCGCACCACCTGCGTGACGCCCTGTGCGCCATCGTCGACCACCACGGCCAGCTGATACGCCCAAAAGCCGTCGCCGCGCAGTACGATGAAGTCGCCCACCTCGCTGGCAAGGTCTTGCCGCTGCGGACCAGCCCAGCGGTCCGTAAAAGAGTACACCGCATCGGCTCCCTGCGGCACGCGCAGCCGCCAGGCCCGCGCCGCCTTGCCCGGCATCAAGCCATGGCGGCAGGTGCCCGGATACACGGCGACGCCCCCCTTGGGCGCGCCCGCCTGCAGCACCGAATCCTGGATCTCCTTGCGCGAACAGCCGCACGCATACACGAGCCCATCGTCCTGCAACTGTTTCAGCGCCGCCTCGTACAGCGGCAGCCGCCGGCTCTGCCACGTCGCCTCGCCATCCCAGTGCATGCCGCAGCGCTGCAGGCTGGCCAGGATACCCAGATCGGCGCCCTCGACATTGCGGTCATAGTCCAGGTCTTCGATGCGCAGCAACCACGTGCCGCGATGCACCTTGGCATCGAGATAACTGGCCATGGCGGCAACAAGCGAGCCCATGTGCAGGGGACCGGAGGGGGAGGGGGCGAAGCGGCCGATGTAGGGAGGGTTTCCGTGTAAGGATATCATTCAGGAAAAATAGAATCAGGAAAATAGTAAAACACACAAAATTAATGCTTCCATATTAAGTATCGCTGATGAAATGGTTCAAGTCAAACTTGCTGGAGTGTGTTGTGCTGATGCATTACTGTAGTCGAGCGTATTTAAATTGAAAATTTTTTCAAGTTGGCGACTTGTGAAGTATTGTCGGAATTATTATTTTATTTCATGGAGATTTTCATGATTGATAATACGTAATTTAATATTTCCTTTGTTTTTTTGTTTCCAATGTCGGATTTTATCTTTTTTTCAATAAAAGATAGCATTTCGGAATTTGTGCAGCTTGATATGTGCATATCTATTGCATCTGAAATATTGTGATCTATTTCTTCATCCTCTAGAATTTTCAGAAGTATTTCAATTGCTTTGTGATTGTTTTTCTTGTATAGATAGTATTCTGATGCTATTAATTTCAGTGCGTTAGATTTGCTTGACGTCAGTTTGTGAATTATTTTCTTAAAATCCTCATTATTTGACTTTAGTAATACATATGCTATCGCATGACGTAGTTCATTTGAGATAATTTGATGTCCTTCAAAGGTATAAATTTTTTGCGTTTCTTGTTTTGTAATATTGAGTATTTTTTCTATTGGGTCTATTTTAAAAAGCAAACTCCAGACAATTTCTTTGTCTTTTTCGGAATTTCCAATTTTTTTTATAATTTCAATTTGTTCTTTGGTTAATTTGTTTTCGGTTTCTTTTTGTTTAAGTATTTTTAGTATGTTTTTAATGTCTAAGTTATCCATGTTTTCTGAGTTTAATACTGTATTTTTTATTGAGGTATTTTTCATTATTTTAATTTTCCTTTTTTTATCTCAATATGCATTCCTTTAAAATCACCTTGCATCGCGATGTTTCCAGTATCGTCGCATAAGAGTGATCCGGAGAGCCTTGGAGGCCCATAATTTCCGTTTGATACGCTGGACGTAGGGACAATTTCTTTATGGGCGTGCGGTACTTCATCAGCACGTCCTAGTGGTGGTGAGCGACTTTCCGCTGGATCAATTCGCACTGATGCTGTATATCCGTCCGGCAGATTTTTTGTCCAGACTTGTCCTGCTGTATTTGATCCTGTTGCATTATTTCTGGAACCTACCATCGTGTATCCTCTGTTCCGTAAAATATTTCTGATCTTGCTGGGGAGCATGTTGTGCAATGCGGGCAAATTTCTTATTTCGTCCGCGGCACTGATGATGACTTTGCATTTTGCCAGCCCTAGCGGGTCGTTCCAGTAGATGGGGTTTTGTGCGTACGCATAACCATTCAGTCCGCCGGAAAGGCCGATCGGGTCTTGGCTGACATAACGCCCACAATTCGGTTCATAATACCGATTACGGTTGTAAAACAGCCCCGTTTCCCCATCCTCATACTGCCCCTGAAACCGCAGCGGCTGCTTGATTTCTCCCTCGACGTGCAGCAGGCGTCCCCATGCCTTGTAGCGCCCGCTCCAGACCACGTTCCCTTGCGCATCCGTCAGTTCGCGCGGCGTGCCCAGGTGGTCGCAGTGGTAGTGGGTGATGCGGTCGTGTGCTGCCGCACCGTCGGCTGCTGCCAGGGCATACTGCCATGCCGAGACATGCAGCGCTTCGGTGTCCGCTTGTTCTTGCGCAATCGCCGCCTGCAGTTCGGCGTCCTGCCGGGTGGCGGGTAAATCCCATTGCGTCACGCGCGGCAGATGTACCGCGCTTGCCTGGCGGCAGGCTGGCGAAGCGATTCTGGCCAGCGGCACGAAGCTGTCCGGCTCGTACAGGTATATGACCGTTTCTTCCTGCCCAAGTTCCTGCGCCAGCGTGTCGCCGTCCCAGACGAAGACGGTGGTGGTGGCGCTCGTGCGGGCGGGCTGGTCTTTGTTGATGTCTTGTTGCTTGCTCCAGCGTGCTTCTTCTACCCGCTTGGCGATGCGGCGGCTGAAGGCATCATAAAAGTAGCGGGCGCGGTGGCGCGACTGGCGTTCCGTCCTGCTGGCGTGGCTGAGGCGGTTTTCGGCGTCGTAGTGCAGTTCCAGGTCGCTCCAGGTCGACTCCCTGCCCGGCGGATGGAAGCGCTTGCCGGTGGCGTTGCCTTGCTCGTCGTAAGCGTATTCGGTATCCCCGTAGTTTTTCAGGACGTTGCCGGGCGCGGGAGCCTTGTCGACCAGATTGCCTGCGGGGTCGAAGGCGAAGCGTTCCGCCAGGCCCGGCTGCACGGCGGCCAGCAGCTGGCCGACGGGATCGTAGGTATAGCTGAGTCTGCCAAGCGGGCCGGCAGTGGTGGCGCCCGCTTGAAAGATGGTGGTCAGGTTGCCTTGCGCATCGTATTCGAAGCGGCGTTCGCGCACGGGCGCGGGTGCGTCGGCGCCGCGTGCCAGGGTCAGCTGGGTGAGCCGCGATTGCGGGTCGTACTGGCGCGTGGCGAGCAAGCCGCTGTTGCCCAAAGTGCGCTGTTTTTCGCGGTGCAGTTTGTCGCGCTCGACATCGACCACGGTCTGGCCTTGCCACAGCACGCCATGCCAGTGGCCGGAACCGTAGCGCAGGGTATCGATGCGGCGGCCGTTCGGCAAGACCGTCTGGATACGGTTGCCCAGTTTGTCATAGGCGTGCGTCATGACAAAGCTGGCGTCCGGCGCGCGCGGGGCGTTGGGCAGCCTGCCGGCGTCGGGCAGGGATTGCAGAAAATATGCGCTGCGCTCTTCGGTCAGCTGGCCCAGCGCATCGTGGACAAAGCGCTGTTCGGCTTGCGGCGCGGACACGGCTGTCAACCGCCCCAGCGCATCGTAGGCGTAGCGCACCACGCCGTCCGCCGTGGTCTTGACGGATAACAAACCGAGCGCGTCGCGCAGCAGCTGCGTGCGCTGGCTGCCGCACTCGGTGGCGGTCAGGTTGCCGGCCTGGTCATAGCTGTATTGCGTGTGCTTGCCGTCGAAGCCCGTTTCCGATGCCAGCCAGCCTTCCGCGTGATACGCGAGCCGGTAGCTTTCGCCCTTGGCGTTGATCAATTCCGTCAGTTGCAGTGCGGCATCGTAGCGGTACTGCACCGTCTGGCCGATGGCGTCCGTGCGCTCCACGGGCAAGCCCTGGCCGTTGTAGCGGTAGCGCGTCTGCAGGCCGCCAGCATCCACGTGCAGGACCAGATTGCCGTCCGCATCGTAGGCGTAGTGTTCCCCGGTTTGGTCGGGTGCCGTGAGCCGGATCAGCCGGCCCAGCGCGTCATATTCGTAGCGGGTGGCATGGCCCAGCGCATCGCGGGCCGCTTCCAGCCGTCCCAGCGTGTCGTAGGCGTATTCGCTGGTGTGGCCGGAGCAATCCGTGTAGGCGGTAAGCCAGCCTTGGCGGCTGTACTGAAAATGCTTGCTGCCGCCCCTGGCGTCGATCAGTTCCACCAGCTGGCCGCGCTGGTCGTAGCGGTAGCGCGTGACGTGGCCCAGCGCATCGGTGATGCTGACGGGGCGGCCTGCCGCATCGTATTCGCGCAAGGTGGTGTGGCCCAGCGCATCCGTGAAGGCGACGGGCTGGTTCTTGCCGTCGTAGCCGATGCTGCTGCTGTTGCCCTTGGCATCGATGCTGCGGGTCAGGTTGCCGGCTGCATCGTAGGCGTAGCGGGTGGCGGCGCCGTTGGCGTCGATATCGGCCAGCAGCATGCCATCGCGGTCCCATTCGCGCCGGCCCAGCGAGGCGGCCTTGCCGTCGATCACGCGACGCACTTCGGTGACCAGCCAGTTGGCGTCGAATGTGTATTCGAGGACGCCGCCGTTTTCCGTGACGCGGCTCGTGTCGTTGTCCACGTAATCGATGCGCGTGTGCTCGCTGCCATCCCGGGCGCGCGTGGCGATGGCGCGCGCCTGGTAGCTGTTGGCCACGGTGACGGGATGGCGCTGCGCCAGTTCCTGTTCGCTCAATGGCGAGCCGCGCCAGCGGGCGCGCAGCGCGTCCAGGCTGATCCAATCGAGTTCGTAGGCAAAGCCTGTGTAGCTGCTGCACGACGTGAGCAGGTGGTGACGGTAGGCATAGCGGCGCGTGTCGCCCAGCGCATTCGACTGGCTGACCAGGTTGTGGCGTGGTGGGAAGGGCGGCAGCGCATCGTTCGTCTCGATGGCATAGGCGTAGCGGACGTGGCAGAGGCGGCTGCCGTCGGGCAATATCTCGTCGATGCTGCCGATGTGGATGGCCTGTTCCGCTTCCCCGCGCATGGCTTCGAGCACGCCGCCATCGTCGCTGCGCAGGCGCAGCAGTACTTCGCCCGGCTTGGCATCGATCAAGCGGTCGATGCTGATGCCGCGTCCATCGCGCCCTTCGCTGCGCAGGAGCGCAAAACGCTGCGCGGCAATCGGCGCGGACGGGGCCAGCATGGCGTTGACGCCGTCGTAGCCGTGCGGCAGCCAGCCGCTTTCAGCGCGCGCGTAGCGGTCGACGCTGCCGTCGCGCCACAGCATGGTAAAAGTGTCGGCGCCGTCGCGCGTCAGCGTAAAACCTTCCTTGCGGCTGTCGTGCTGCTGGCCCGCTTCCAGGCGGGGCAGGCGCAGGGCGCGGCCGCTGTCGTCGTGATATACGATGCCGGCTTCGCACAGCGACAGGCTGGTGGTGTAGGGCGTGGACCAGCGCGCGCCCAGCAAGCCCCAGTCTTCGCATTCGGCGCCGGAGCGGTAGCAGCGCGTCCAGGCGATGGGAATGCTGCGCTCGAGCGCGAAATCCGTCTGGTACAGGATTTCCTGGCCTGTGCCGAAATGCACGGGCTTGCGGCCCTTGGCGGGTTTTTTCGCGGGGCCGCTATCCTTGGGACAGCAGTCGGACGGCGGTTCCGATTTCGGCTCTTTCTTGCCGCGGCTCTTGCCGTCGTCACCGCCGTTTTTTGGGGGCGGTTTGTCGAGTTTTGGGGGCGGCTTGTCCGGTTTCTTGCCGACCAGCTTGTCCTTGACCTTGTTGATGGTCGGCGCCGTTTTTTTGCCGAGAAACTTGCTCAGTATTTTTCCGCCAGGAACCTTGCTGAATACTGCCGCCTGCAATACGTTGCCTGCGATATTCATGCCGATGTCCGCAGCGGTATTGAGCAAGTTAGGTGTCTTGCCTGTCAATATGTAATCGGCCGTCTGGTCGAGCACCGTGGCAGAGGCTTCCACTGCCGTTCCACTGGCAACGGTCGCCGTGCCGGCCACCGCGCCCGCTGCCGCCCCCGCTTCCATCGCGGCGGCAACGGGGGCGCCGACTCCCGTTGCCGCCACGCCAACGCCAGCCACGCCCAATACGGCGCTGCCTGTCAGGACGGTGCCGCCCGCGTCCACCATGTCTTCGGCGGCGCCATGCATTTTCTTGGAGCCATGCTCCTTGTACTCTTTTGCCGCTTCCCGTATCGCCGCCTTCAGTTCCTTGAGCACGGGCTTGGCCGCCTCCGCGCCGCGCTCATAAATCTTGCCCACGGTATTGCGCGAATTCATCCATACTTCGCGCCCCATCTGCACCAGGCTGGCGCCGTTGGCGCGGTGGATCGGGCTGGCGACCTTGGTGTCGACCTGCTTGCCGACAGTGCCGCTCTTGACGCCGCCCGCCTTGCCGGCCGCGTCGCCCTTGACGGTGGGAATGATGCTGCGCTGGTGCAGGATGACGGGCTCGCTGTGCGACTTGACGTTGGGCGAGGCGTTTTGTGCTTCCGCAAATTCACCGATGATGTTGTAGGGAATAGGGGGCGTGCTGGAGCCGACGGGCGTCTTGCAAATGTCGGGGCTGAGGCTGACGCAATAGAAGCGCGAGGCCTTGGTGACGGTTTCATTCGTCATGGTTTCTTGCCTTGCTCGGCCGCCTTGCCCAGTGCTTCCTGCGCCTGTTCCAGCAGTGCTATGCGGGCGATCTGCGCCGGCTCCATTACGTGCAGCAGGCGCGACTCTACCTGGCCCGCGTCGGCCGGCACGATGGCGCGCCACACCAGCTCCACAGTGGCCGCCTCGGGGTCGACCAGCACCGTATCGATGGCCAGGCGCCAGACGAGCAACTGATCGTTCTTGTCCGCCAGCAGCAGGCACAGTACTTGTTGCGGCAGGGCGAAGCGCAACACCGTGTTGCCGCGCGGGTCGATGCGGGCCGACGGATGGTCGTGGCGGCACAGATTGGTCAGCGTAAATTGTTCCAGTCCCGCCAGGTACGGGCATTGCTGGTCGGGCGGCGTGCTGTTCCAGTAGGCAAAATCGAAGTCTTCCGGCAAAGTTGGGACTTCATCGGCGTCCCATTTGTCCTTGACAGCGATGTGGCCCGCCAGCGCGCGGCGCGGCAGCCAGCCGCGGCCGATAACGGCCAGCCCCGTTGGCGGTGGCAACTCCTTGCCGCCGGCGCCTTGCCAGAACTGGGCGGCCGTGCACGGCAGCGACGGCTGCGTGATGCGGGGGGCGGGCACCTCATCGATCTGTTTCGCATCCAGATACCAGTGCCGCGCAAAACCGCGCCCCAGCGGATTGGCCTGGCAGGAATCGTGCTTCGCCGCGTTGCAGTCGTCGGCCTCGATGCGGCATTGCCCGCCATACGCATAGGCATAGTGCAGCGGCAATTGCAGGAACGGTTCAGGCGTGGACAAGTGCCACGGATTGGGCCGCAGCAAGCCCGCCGTGGCAATGCGGGCGCAGCCTTGCGCCAGGCGCGTGAGGATCGCTTTCTTGCGGAAAGCGCGCTCGCCGCACACCTGCAGGGTCTTGTCGATCAGGGTCTTCTTTTCCGACTGCACTTTCAGGTTGACAAGAAATTGCGGCATCGCCTGCCCGCGCGGCGCGTGCGCCACGCCATTGACGATCACGTCGCAGCGCGGCTTGTAGGGCGCGAAGTCGCTCTCCTGCACCGTGCCCGCCTGCGTGTCGTCGTGCAGGTGCCGGTCTTCCGTAGCCAGCGACGACTGGCGCGCCATGGGCAGCAGGCTGGCCACACCATCCGCGCCGCAGGGGCCGAGCGTGTAGCCCATGCGCGCCACCACCACGTGAAAGGCTGCGCCAAACTGGTCGACCATGTCGAACTGGCTGGCCGCGTGCGGCGTGCGGTTGTCGAACAGCAGGTTGGGGATGTTGAAATGGGCTGTGCCGGCGTCGTTCATCGTCAGCCCGGGTTGTTGTCGATGTCGTCGCCGTGGATCTGCACCTTGGATCTGCCGCGGATGATGATTTCATCGGCAACGATTTCGATGCGGCCGGGCGTGATGGTGATGCTGGACGTGCCCACCGTCATCGTGTGCGAATCGTTGGCCGTGAGCGTGCTGTCGGCGCCGACGATGACGCTTTTCGCCAGGCCGATCTGCTCCGCCTGCGCCAGCACCACCGTGGTGTTCATGGCGCCGATGACGGTGGTCTGGTAGGCGGCGCCGATGGTCAGCACCTTGGCCAGGCCGATCGTTTCATCCTTGGCCAGGGTCACCCGTTCCGAGCGGTGGCCGTCGATCTGCACCTGCTCGTTGCCGCCCACGTGTTCGCGGCGGTTGTCGCCGATGTCGATGTGTTCGTCGTGGTCGACGCGCTCACGGCGGTTGTTGTGCACGGTGATGTCTTCATCGTGGTCCACCGTTTCCGTGCGGTCGCGCTTGACGTGCACGGTTTCGTCGCGGTCGACGGTTTTGCGCCGGTCGTTACCGACCCAGTGCGATTCGTCGTGCTCGACTTCGATGCGCTGGTCTTTTTCCGCATGCAGCCACAGTTCTTCGGCGTCCTTGCGGTCTTCGAAGCGCAAGGCGTTGGCGTGCGTGGCGGAACCCTTTTTTGACGAGCGGCTCAGCATGCCGCTTTGCGTCTTGTTCGCTGGCAAGTCCCATGGCGGCATATTGCGCGCGTTGTAGACGCAGCCGATGACGATGGGCATGGCGACGTTGCCGTCGAGAAATTGGACGGCCACTTCCATACCCACCCTGGGCAGGCTGATATGGCCGAAATTCGGACCGGCCCAGTTCGATATTACGCGTATCCACGGCGAACTCTTGTCGTCGAAGGTGCCCAGGCGGTCCCAGTGGAATTGCACCTTCACCCGTCCATAACCGTCCGTATGGATTTCCTCGCCGGGCGGTCCGACCACGGTGGCCGTCTGCACGCCGTAGATCTTCGGCTCGCGGCTATGGAAATTGCGGCCGGGGCGCCAGGGGATGGCGCGGGCGATGCACGTAAATGTGTTGCTGTAGTGCGAGGTGGCGCCGTGCCCTTGCTGGTAGTTGTTGCTGGCGTAGTGGTGCACGGACAGGATCAGGTATTCGCCAGCGCCCTTGCCGGAATTTGCGCTGTCGAAATGCCCGCCCAGGGTGAACCAGCGCCCTGGTTGTGCCGTGCGATCGTTGCCTTGCGCCTCGAACAGCTGTCCCTGGGCGTCAACCTCTTCCATGCGGCGCCGGGCCAGCAGTTCTCCATCGTCGAGATCCTTGAAACCGTAGCTGCCCGTGTTTTCGTATACTTCCAGCGATGGCACGGCACCCTGCCTGTTCAGCGAGTCGCGGCTGGCGCGGGCGCTGCGCGGGTTCTTGAAGTTGAAACTGGCCACCGTCATCTGGCTAGGCGCCATGCGCCGCACCGTGCTCCATTGATGCACGCCATCGTCTTCCAGGGAGCCGGCCTGATGCTGGAAGGGGATTTCACTCAGATCACCATCGATGGGCTTGCCGGTGGTACTGTCGTCGGACAGCCACAAGGTGTGGCCGTCAGGGCGGTGTTCGTAGCGGTAGTGCCAGCCCAGCTGCTCCCAGTGGCGGTGCAGCAGGTTGTGGTCGCTCTCGTTGTGCTGGCACGTGTAGGTGATGGCGGGATCCGGGCCGCCGGCGGCCAGCTTGTAGTCGCGCATCAGGTAGTCATCGAAGACCTTGTCCGTCAGCGCCGCCACCGTCACGCCGTGGAAGGCGACATTGTTTTGCCGCAAGTGCAAGTGCGCCAGCCACGGTTCCAGCACCATTTCATAGAACGCGAAACCGCCGTCCGCACGCAGGAAGCGGAACTCGAACACGTAACCATTGAAGTAGCGCAAGGTGCCGTCTTCGCGCACCAGTTCGACGGTCACCATCTTGCCCATCACTTTGTCGAGCGCGACGCTGGCATTATCGGACAGCACTTCCACCACATAGGAAAAGTCGCGCGACAGGCTTTCGCTGGCAGCCAGACTGTTGGCCAGGAACTGGATGCCGGCAGGGCCGTCGCCATGCGGAAAGTGCAGGCGCAGCAGGCGCTGGCCCTGCATGTCGTCCACTAATGCCGTGCATGCCGCCGTCGTATCGGGGAACTGGCTCATCGTGCATCGCTTCACGGTAGGGATCGTTGGCCGACTGTAGCAATAGCGAACACAAGCGTTTTTGCGCGGCCGCAAGGATCAATCGTTGAATGAGGGCATCAATTGCATTTCGTAATGCATGTCATCGCGGTGGCACGGCGCTGCCGTATCGCCGAGGAAACTGTTGCAACCGAGGCCGCCTTGTGGCGCGGCCGTCAGCGCCATCCCCCGCACCTCGCTGGCGCGCAGCACCAGCACGATGTCGTAGCGCACGAGCGGCTGGCCGAACAGCATCAGCATGTGCCGCAGCGCCTGGCTGGCCGGGGCACGGGGCAGGAAACTGGCGTGCTGCTGCGCCGTGAGCGGGCCAAGGCGCAGGCGCACGGCCAGGTCGGGGCGGCGGCAGCGCGCACCGACGAGGGCGCGCTGGCCCAGCACGACGTTTTCCATGCCCAGCGCCGTTTGTTCGCGCGGCGCCAGCATGTCCATGGCGCCCGTCGCCTCGTCGATGTGGCAGGGCACGCCGAAGCGGTCGGCGAGGATGCGCGCCATGACGATGGACGAGACGTTGCGTTGCTGGAGCAAGCCGCTGTACAGGCCGGCCACCGCCTCGTCCTGGCCCTGGAGCGACTGGCATGCGGCCAGGTCCAGCAGGCGCGACAGGAATTTGCCGCTGTGGCCGGCCTGCTCGATGCGGTATTTCTGCCAGGCCTGATAAAACAGGGCCACGGCACGGCTGGAAAACAGGTCGAGAAAAGCGCGCGCGCTGGTGTCGCGCTCGCTGTATTGATGCGCGGCAATGTGCTCCGAGTAGTGGCTGGGCAAGCTGCCCTGGCAGCCCAGCAGGCCCATGAAGGTGGGCGTGAGGTGGATATGGGGTAACTGACCCGACAGCAGCGCCTGCAGCAGGGCATCGGCATCGGCTATGCCGCCGGTCGCGAGTGCCTCGACCTGGCTGGCGGGAAAGCGCAGCGAGACGCTGTTGTCGAAGCGCACGAACTTTGCCAGCGCCGTGTGCTCATCGACGCCGTGTGCGGCCAGCCAGGCCAGCAGCAGGCGCAGCGCCTGGAAGCACTCGAAGCGCTGCGGCGCGTCGAGCAATTGCTGGATTACGCTGGCGTGGCGTCGGCGCTGCGTTCCGGGCATCGGAGGATTTCCTCGCCGCTGCGGTGCGACAGCAGCGTCAGTTGGCTAAAGCAGTTGAGCTGGCTGTTCAGGGCGAAATAGCGCTGCAGCACCTGCGCAAAAATAAAGAGGCTGCAGCCGGAAAACGCTTGCTCGTCGATGCCCAGGCGGATGGCGATGCCGGGCATCAGGGTGGGAAACGGCACCGTTGGCATCCACGCGCGCGTGCTGCCGTGCTCGAGCGTGACGATGCCCTGGATCAGCCGTTGCGTGGTGGGCGAGCGGGGCAGGTCGTACAGACTCAGCATTTTCTGGAATTCGCCCAGGCCCGCTTGCGTCAGGCTCGAATAATTGAGCGACAGGTGCGCAATCAGGCGCCAGTGCGTGTCCGCCAGGAAACGCATGCTGGGCGTGGGCTTGCGCAGGAAGCGCGCGGGGATGCCGTCGGGCACGTCTTCAGCCAGCAAGTCGCCGCCGGGCAAGCCGTAGTGCAGGTGGGTGGGCAAGTCGCGGTTGCTGCACAGCAGCTGCGTCGAGACGGTGGCGCAGGTCGCGCTGCCCGGCGAAAATTGCGGGTCGATCAGGCTCAGGCGCATTTCATGGCCGGGGCTGATGGCGGCCACGGCTTCGTCGCGGCGCGCCAGCCAATACTGTCCTTGCTCTGGGCCATGCTCTGCCTGAGAACCTTGCAGCGAGGCATACAGCGGCAAGAAGGCGCTCAGGCGCTCGCTGGCTTCGTCCTTGCGCACCACGGTGACGCTCTCGATGCTGTGGATGTCGTAGGCAAACGCATGCGTGGCATCGGCCACCAGCGCGTAGTCGGGCTCCGTGTGCGTGAGGCGGATCGGCACGCCGGACTTGGCGAACAGGTTGACGACGGGCGTGCAGCCGAGCAGCAGGTTGTCGCGGCTGGCGCCGGAGAGCAGGCGCGCCTCGTGGCTGTCGCTGCGCACGCCCTTGAGCGGCAGGTGCAAGGTGAACTGGCGGCACTGTTTCGGCAGCAGGGCGGCTAGCCTGGACCAGTCGATATCGATGAAATGAAATTTTTCGGGAAACGCGAAGTACTCGGTCAGCAGGCGCAGGGCCGGGTGCGAGCGGGCGGAAAAGGGGATCAGCGCGTCGTCGTCCGCATAGCCGGCTGGCGTCAGCAAGGTGCCGTCGACGGCTTGCCACGGGCCGCATTCGTCCAGCGCCACGTACGCGCCCGCGCCGCGCAGGAACAGGGCGTCGAGCAGCGCCGCGCGCACGGACGGTTCGCCATCGGCAAACAGGCGCAGGCTGGAAAAGCCGGCCTGGTCCAGGTGGTACTGCTCGCTGGTGCCGGTGAACTGAATGCTCAGCAAGGCGCTGGCGCCGGCGGGCAGGCGCAGGCCTGGCGGCGCGTCGATGATCGCTGAAAAATGCAGGCGCGAAATGGCCAGCGGCGCGAGGGTCACGTCATACGCGCTGGTGAATTTGCAGGCCACGCCTTGCACCGGCTGCGAGCGCAGCACCGTGCCGCGCGGGACGTGCGCAAGTTGGGCCAGCTGGCCGCCGCCCGGTGCTTCGTCGGCGGCGATGCGCACGATGGAGCATGCGGGAAACGGCCGCAGATAGTGCGGATACAGGGTGTCGAGCAGGGCGTGGGTGAATTGCGGATAGGCGTCGTCGAGGCGCTTGGCGACCCTGGCCGTGAGCAGGGCGACGGACTGGATCAGGCGCTCGACGTGCGGGTCTTCGCACGTCTCGCCGGCGATCAGCAGGCGCCCGGCCGCCTTCGGATAGCGGCTGGAAAACTCGCGCGTGTACTGGCGGAACAGGCCCAGCTCACGCTCGTAATACGGCAGCAGTTGTTCCACGGTCGCGCTCTCCGCCAGCAGGAAAGCTTCATGCTGGCATCAGGCGCGACCGTGGGTGTTGATGCGTGACAATGATTCTTAGAAATGGTACTCCGCGCGTATCATCGGCGTCTTCGCCGTCTGGCCCACGTTGCCCGTGGTGGCGGGCGAGTTGCCGAACTTGTTCTTCCAGTACTGGTATTCCAGGCCCACGCGGAAGGTGTTCTTGGCGCTGCCCAGGGCCGCGCCCACGTCGAACATCACTTGCATGTCGATATTCGTTTCCACCGCCGTGTCGCGCCCCACTTCATCGTTGCCTTTCGAGTCGATGAGGTTGAAAAAGCCTTCGAACGAGAACAGCGGCGACAAGGGGATGCCCCAGGCGCCCGTCAGCATGGCGTGCGTTTTATATGTGTAGCGGCCCGTCACTTGCGAGATGGGCGGGAAGGCGCCGCTGGGGGCGTTGCTTTCGCGCAGCAACAGCAGGCTGGTGTTGAAGAAGCCGGGCACGTCCCACATCAGCGTGGGGCCGGCCACCAGCATGCGCTTGCGCGAGTTGTAGCCGACGTCATTTTTCGTGTTGACGTCGAAGCCCAGGGTGACGCCGACGCCGCGCACGGGGCCGAACTTGATGTCGCTGCCGCGCACCTTGCCGATGTCGATGGTGTTGCGGTAGACCAGGTATGCCTCCTGCGCGCCGGAGGTCTTGCCGAGCGCGCCGGGGTCCTTGCTGTCGGACATGAGGAAATCGAGGTTGACGAAGTTGCTGCCGTATTTGTAGCCGCTGGCGTGCGTGATGGCAAAGATGTTTTTCTTGATGTCGTCCGGATTGAACGGCTCGCGGTAGTCATTGCCGGCGCGCCAGCTCAGTGCGGTATCGCTCCATTCGGCAGCCTGGGCGGTCGCGCCCATGCCCAGGGTGGTAGTAAGGCAGAGCAACAGACACGGTATGGTTTTTGGCACTTTCGGCTCCTGATGGCGGTGTTGGAAAACGGGAACTGGGATGGCTGGGCGCAGGGGTTGGCCCACTAGCGCATGAAGCGCGGCGATGGCATATTGCGCGCCGTTCAATCCATGATGCGAGAAGCGCCGCGTCGGGCGATATGTCTTATCTGCATACTTACTATCAGTTCTTGCATATAATCATCGCACCTTCTCGCCCTTGCGGGGCAAGGCGGCCGCTGTAAAGCTGATAATTTTTTTCAAAATTGTATACAGGTGTTGTTTTTTTGTGGAAATGGAAATGCGCGCCGCCGCGTCATCCCCCAAGCGCCGCGGATGCCGATACGATAGAGACAACAGCTTGAATTTCTCCACCGGCGACGATGCCGGCGACCTTGCAGCGAGGCACGAAAAAAACAATGACGGCACGCCTGGAATTACACGACATCAGCAAGCGCTATCCGTCCGTGGTGGCGAATGACGGCATCCACCTCACCGTGGCGCCCGGACAAATTCACGCCGTGCTCGGCGAAAACGGTGCCGGCAAATCGACCTTGATGAAAATCATCTATGGCGCCGTGCAACCGGACGGCGGCCGCATTCTGTGGAATGGCCGTGAAGTGGAAATCGCCAACCCCTCGGCCGCGCGCGCGCTCGGCATCGCCATGGTGTTCCAGCACTTTTCCCTGTTCGACACTTTGACGGTAGCGGAAAACATTGCCCTCGGCTTGCCGGCCGGTACCAACATGGCGGAGCTGGCGCAGCGCATCGAAGCGACGGCGCGCCAGTACGGCCTGGACCTGGAACCGCAGCGCCACGTGCACACGCTTTCCGTCGGCGAATGCCAGCGCGTGGAAATCGTGCGCGCCCTGCTGGCCAAGCCGCAACTGCTGATCCTCGATGAGCCGACATCCGTGCTGACGCCGGGCGCCGTGGAAAAACTGTTTAGCACCTTGCGCCAGCTGGCGGCGGAAGGCTGCAGCATCCTGTACATCAGCCACAAGCTCGACGAAATCCGCGCCCTGTGCCATACGTGCACGGTGGTGCGCGCCGGCAAGAACGCGGGCGTGTGCGACCCCTCGCAGGAATCGGCGGCCAGCCTGTCGCGCATGATGATAGGCGCCGAGCCGCCCGCCGTCACGCGCGTGGCGCGCACGCCCGGCGCCGCCATGTTGAGCGTGCGCAATCTGCATTTGCCGAAGAGCCATCCGTTCGCCACGCAATTGATCGATATCAATTTCGACGTGCGCGCGGGCGAGATCGTCGGCATCGCTGGCGTGTCCGGCAATGGCCAGCAGGAATTGCTGGCGGCCCTGTCGGGCGAGGACATGCGCGCGGCTCCGGCCAGCATCGTGCTGAACGGCACGGCTGCCGGGCGCTTGCCGCCGGGCCGCCGGCGCGCCCTCGGCTTCGGCTTCGTGCCGGAAGAACGGCTGGGACGCGGCGCCGTGCCCGACATGGGGCTGGCCGACAACGTCTTATTGAGCTTGCAGACCCCCGCCACCATCCGCCACGGCTTCGTGCGCTACAAGGTCATCGCGCAACGGGCGGCCGCCATCATCGCCCGCTTCCAGGTGAAGGCAGGCGGGCCGCAGGCGCTGGCGCGTAGCTTGTCTGGGGGTAATTTGCAGAAATACATAGTCGGTCGCGAAGTCATGCGCGAGCCCACGGTGCTGGTGGTGGCGCAGCCGACCTGGGGCGTGGACGTGGGCGCTGCCGCGCAAATCCGCGCGGAATTGCTGGCGCTGCGCGACGCGGGTTGCGCGCTGCTGGTCGTCTCGGAGGAACTCGATGAATTGTTCGAGATCAGCGACCGCTTGCTGGTGATGGCGAAAGGAAAGATTTCACCATCGCTGGACGTGGGCGAGGCCAGCGTGGCGCAGGTGGGGCAATGGATGAGCGGGCTGTGGCCGCAGGAGGCAGTCCATGGCTAAGTTCGCCTTGCGGTTGGAAAAGCGTCAGGTGTACCCGAAGGGGACGGCCCATGGCTAAGTTCGCCTTGCGGCTGGAAGCCCGGCCTGCCCCATCGCGGTTGATGTCGTGGCTGTCGCCCGTGCTGGCCGTGCTGCTGACCGTGCTGTGCGGCGCGCTGTTGTTCCTTGCGCTGGGACACGATCCGCTGGCGGGACTGGCCGTCTTCTTTGTCGAACCCTTGCGCGACGCGCACGGCTGGTCCGAGCTGGGCATCAAAGTGGCGCCCCTGCTCTTGATCGCCGTGGGCCTGGCCATCTGCTTTCGCGCCAACATCTATAACATCGGCGCGGAAGGCCAGCTGACCCTGGGCGCCATCTGCGGCGGCGCGGCGGCCCTGTACCTGGACGATGGCGTGGGCAGTACTGCCGTCATCGGTATTTCCCTGCTGGCCGGCATGGCGGGCGGCATGGCGTGGGCGGGCCTGGTGGCCTGGCTGCGCGACCTTTACAACGCCAGCGAAATCCTCGTCTCGCTGATGCTCGTGTATATCGCCCAATTGCTGCTCAGCTATCTCGTGTATGGCGTGCTGCGCGACCCGGAAGGGTTTAATTTTCCCCAATCGAAACTGCTGTCCGACGGCTTGCTGTTGCCGATGCTGATCAGCGACACGCGCTTGCACATCGGCATCGTATTTGCCTTGCTGGCTTCCTTGGGCGGCTGGCTGTACTTATCCAGGAGCATTGCCGGTTTTCGCCTGCGCGTGGGCGGCATGGCGCCGGCCGCCGCCCGGTATGCGGGATTTTCCTCGCGCAAGACCTTGTGGTCGTCGCTGCTGATTTGCGGCGCCCTGTCCGGCCTGGCGGGCGCCTGCGAAGTGCTTGGGCCGATGGGGCAGCTCACGCCCACGGTGTCGCCCGGCTACGGCTTTGCCGCCATCATCGTCGCCTTCGTGGGGCGGCTGCATCCCGTGGGCGTGATTTTTTCCAGCTTCGTCATGGCCCTGTTTTATATCGGCGGCGAACTGGCGCAATCGCGCCTCGGCTTGCCCAGCGCGATCACGGGCGTGTTCCAGGGCATCTTGCTGTTTGCCTTGCTCGCTTGCGACGTGCTGATTCAATACAAACTGCGCTGGAGAAAACATGGATAACCTGGCTTTCACCATCGCGCCCCTGATCGCCGCCAGCATCAATGCGGGCACGCCGCTGATGCTGGCCGCCCTCGGTTTATTGGTGAATGAAAAGGCGGGCGTGGTGAACCTGGGCGCGGAAGGCATGATGCTGGTCTCGGCCATCACGGGCTTTGCCGTGGCCGTCAATACGGGCAGCCCCACCCTGGGCTTTCTCGCGGGGGCAGGGGCCAGCATGGTACTGTCCGGCTTCTTTGCCTGGCTGACCGTATGGCTGGGCACGAACCAGTACGCGACGGGCCTGGCTTTATCGCTGTTCGGCGCGGGCGCGTCCACGTATATCGGCCTGAAGTATGTGGGCAACAGCTTGCAGAATGGCCGCTTCGGCATCCCTTACCTGGAAGACCTTCCCGTGCTGGGGCCGGCACTGTTCCGCCAGCATCCGATGGTGTATCTGTCTTTACTGCTGTGCGTGGCCATCGCCTGGTTCTTGTACCGCACGCGGGCGGGTCTGGTGCTGCGCGCCGTGGGCGAGTCGCCAGCGTCCGCGCATGCGCTCGGCTACCCCGTGCGCCGTATCCGCCTGGCGGCCGTGCTGTTCGGCGGCGCCTGCTGCGGCCTGGCCGGCGCCTTTTTATCGCTCGTGTACACACCGCTGTGGGTCGAGGGCATGGTGGCGGGGCGGGGCTGGATCGCGCTGGCGCTGACCACCTTTGCCACCTGGCGCCCGGCGCGCGTGGTGGGCGGTGCCTACCTGTTCGGCGGCATCACGATATTGACGTTCCACGCGCAGGCGCTGGGCGTGCCCATCGCGTCGCAACTGCTGTCGATGCTGCCTTACCTGGCGGCCATCGTCGTGCTGGTGCTCATTTCCAGCAATGCCAATTACATCAAGCTCAACATGCCCGCTTCGTTGGGGAAAAATTTCAATCCCGGAAATTAATCACTCACCACAAGGAAAACCATGTCCAAGAAACTAGTATGCGCCGCCGTTTGCAGTGCTGTTTTGATGCCCGTCATGGCCGCCGCTCCCGCGACGGTGCCGCTGAACGTCGGCTTCGTGTATATCAGCCCCATCGGCGACGCGGGCTGGACCACCCAGCATGACCAGGCGCGCAAGGAAATGGAAAAGGCGCTGGGCAGCAAGATCACCACCAAGTTTGTGGAAAACGTGCCGGAGAGCGCCGATGCGGAACGGGTGATCCGCGACCTGGCGCAAACGGGCAGCAAGCTGGTCATCACGACTTCGTTCGGCTACATGAATCCCACCTTGAAAGTGGCGAAGCAATTTCCTAATGTGAAGTTCATCCACCTGACTGGCTACAAAACGGGACCCAACGTGGCCAACACGAATGCGCGTTTTTATGAAGGCCGCTACCTTGCCGGCGTGCTGGCGGGCAAGATGAGCAAGACCCACGTGGCCGGCTACGTGGCGGCGTTCCCGATTCCCGAAGTGTTGCAGGGAGTTAACGCCTTCACGCGCGGCATGCGCAGCGTCGACCCCAAGGCGGAAGTGAAAGTGGTGTGGGTGAATAGCTGGTTCGATCCGGGCAAGGAACGCGACGCGGCCATCACCCTGATCGGCCAGGGCGCCGACGTGGTCACCCACCACACGGACTCGACCGCCGTGGTGCAGGCGGCGGAAGAGAAGGGCAAGTATGCGATCGCCTACCATTCGGACATGAAAAAGTACGGGCCGAAGGCGCAGCTGGCCGCCGTCACCCACCATTGGGGCGACTACTACACGAAGCAGGCGCAGGCCGTGCTGGACGGTACGTGGAAGTCCAGCAGCACCTGGGGCGGCATCAAGGATGGCATGGTCAAGCTGGAAGGCATCAACGCCGCCGTGCCGGCCGACGTGAAACAGTTTGTATTGGCACGCGAGAAAGACTTGGTTGCTGGCAAGCTCAATCCTTTCAGCGCGCCGATCAAGGATAACGATGGCAAAGTGCGCCTGGACAAAGGCGTGCTGGACGATGCAGCGCTGACGAAGATGGATTATTTTGTCGAAGGCGTGGCAGGGAAAGTTTCCGGAAAGTAATAGGTTTGAGTTTGAACTTGCTGTAATATTGCCGGAAACGGGAGCAGGGCCGGGGATACATGCGCGTTCCCGGCCCACCCACAGAGCAGAGCTTGAACAAGCCCGTACCGGAGATTGACCCATGGATAGACTGGAAGTATTCAAGATTATCGCGCTGCAAGCGAGCAAGGGCGAGCTGACGTTCCCCGCCAACGTCAAGGCCACCTTGAAGCTGCAGGAAGCGCTGGACGACCCCGATTGCCATATCGAAGCGGCCGCCCGCATGGTCATGGCCGAGCCGCTGCTGTCGGCCAGGGTCGTGGCCTTGGCCAACTCGGCCGCCTACAACCGTTCCGGCAATGAAATCGCCAACGTGCGCGCGGCTGTCTCGCGCCTGGGCTTTGCCACGTTAAAGTCGATGGTGGCGTCCGTCATCGTGCGCCAGCTGGGCAGCCAGATCACGGACCCGCAATTGCGCGCCAAGGCGGCCAAGCTGTGGGAACACACGGCCCACGTGGCCGCGCTGAGCCAGGTCATCGCGCGGAAAGTCACGCATGTCGACGTGGAAACGGCCATGTTCGCCGCCATCGTGCACGAAGTGGGCGGCTTTTATCTGCTGTCGCGCGCCGAGGAATATCCGGGTTTGCTGGACGACAATACCGAAGACTGGATCGAATACGGCGAAAAGCTGATCGGCCGCGGCGTGCTGCGCCAGCTGCAAGTACCGGACATGGTCTTGCAGGCCGTGGAAGGCATGTGGCACGGCGGCAGCCCGTTCCCGCCCCGCACCTTGGGCGCGACCCTGGTGCTGGCCAACGATCTGTCGCCTGTCGGCTCGCCCCTGCATCCGCCGGAAAGCGCCGCGCGGCGCCAGGCGGCCGCGAAGATCGACTTCGGCATCGGCGGCAGCACCTTGCACACCATCCTCGACGAATCGGCCGAGGAAATCGAATCGCTGGCGGCCGCCTTGCTGGTCTGACGCAGCTTCCATCGCCCATCCCCGCCCTTGCCGCGGGGATTTTTTTCGTCCGCATTTTGATCCATCTTTGCCCATGGCATACAATCGCCGGCTCGGCCATCCGCCGGACCGCTTTCCTCCTCTTACCCAAAGGATCTTATGCAGAAGCTGTTTTCTTCCCTCGCCTTGACTGCGCTGGCGTTTTCCGCCCAAGCCGCCACTGCCTTGCCCGTGGTGCAGGAAGCGCCGCTGCGCGCCCACCTGGCCTTCCTGTCCAACGATTTATTGGAAGGCCGGGGCACGGGCCAGCGCGGCGCCGACCTGACGGTGGCTTACCTGGAAACCCAGGCGCAGATGGCGGGCCTGAAACCCGTGCGCGGCAACAGCTACCGCCAGAGCGTGCAGATTGCCGGCGTGAAATCCTTGCCGCAAGACAGCAGCCTGCAAGCCGTGGCGGGCGGCAAGGCCGTGCCGCTGGCGTTCGGCCCGGACTGGGTCTGGGCCACGGGCGACTCCGTTGCCGCGCATACCTTCGATGCGCCGCTCGTGTTCGTCGGCTACGGCATCACGGCGCCGGAAGAAGGCTGGAACGATTTCAAGGGTGTCGATGTCAAAAACAAGATCGTCGTCATGATGGTCAACGACCCGCAGCCGACTGCGCTTGATCCGAACCGCTTCGCCGGCAAGGCGCTGACCTATTACGGCCGCTGGACGTACAAATTCGAGGAAGCCAAACGCCAGGGCGCGGCGGGCGTATTGCTGATCCACACGAAACCGTCGGCCTCGTATGACTGGAGCGTGGTGCAGAACAGCTGGAGCGGCAGCGAGCGGTTTCAATTGGCCGACCGCACGGCCGGCACCCCGCTGCAGGGCTGGATCGAGGAAGACGCGGCGCGCCGTCTGTTTGCGGCCGGCGGGCAGGACCTGGACGCCTTGCGCGCGCAGGCGGAAAACAAGGACTTCAAGGCCGTCGCCTTGAACGCCAAGCTGTCGGGCGAGATGAAGTCCATCGTGCGCAAGGTGGAGCAATTCAATATCGCCGGCATGGTGCCGGGCACGGACCCCAAATTGAAGGATGAGGCCGTCATCTACAGCGGGCACTGGGACCACCTGGGCAAGCAGGGCGAGGGTGACGAAAAAGCGGGCGACACCATCTACAACGGCGCCGTCGACAACGCCTCGGGCACGGCCGGTTTGCTGGCCATGGCGCAGGAAGCCGTGAAAAAGCCGGCGAAGCGCACGCAGATCTTCCTGTGGGTGGCGGCCGAGGAACAAGGCTTGTTGGGCAGCGCCGCCTATGCGGCCGATCCGCTGTGGCCCCTGGACAAGACGGCCGCCGCGCTGAACCTCGACAGTCTGAACTTTGTCGGCGCCACGCATGACATCGGCGCGCAGGGCAGCGAGCGCACGGAGCTGGGAGCGATGGCGGCGGCAACGGCCAAAGCCATGGGCATGCATATCGCCCCAGCCCGTCCCGACCTGGCCGGCGGTTATTTCCGCAGCGACCATTTCAGTTTTGCCAAGGCAGGCGTGCCCGCGTTTTCCATCAATGGCGGACGCGAGTACATCAAGGATGTCGAGGCATCGAAAGCCAAGGCGGCCGCCTACGGCCCCCGCTACCATCAAGTCACCGATGAGTACAATGCCAGCTGGGATTTGTCCGGTATGACGCAGCAGGCGCAGTTCACCCTGAACCTGGGGCAAGCCGTGGCAAATGGCGCGAAGATGCCGGCCTGGAAGGCGGGCGATGCGTTCGGCAAGGCGCGCGAGCAGGCGAAGTAAGGACGTAAAAAAACCGCTCGGCTGAGCGGTTTTTTTTCGCGCTGGTTCAGGTGGCGCTTGCCCGTTCCAGCCTGCGCTGCGTATGCCGGTACTTGCTCCACACCAGCAGCATCAACAGCGGCATGGCGCCGCCCACCATGCACAGGGCGGGCCAGCCGCCGGCGGCAAAGCTGGCGCTGGCCAGGGCCGAGCCTGCCGACGCGCCGATGAAGCCGCCCGCGATGAACACGGTGGTGACCCTTGCCCGCGCATGCGGCGCCAGTTTATAGATGATGGATTGGTGCGTCACTTGCAAGCCCATCACGCCCATGTCCAGCAGGACGATGCCGATCAACAACAGCACCAGCGAATGGGCGCCAAAGCCGATCAGGGCCCAGCCCGCGATCGAGGCGACGGCCAGCAGCCAGGTGGCCTGGCGTGCATAGCCGCGGTCGGCCATGCGGCCCGCCGTATTTGCGGCGAAGGCGCCCGTGGCGCCGGCCAGGCCGAACAGGCCGATCTGCATTTCCGAATAATGATACGGCGCGCCGCTGAGCAAGAAGGTCAGGCCCGTCCAGAACACGCTGAAGGTGCCCAGGCCCAGGCCCGAGAACAGGGCGCGCTGGCGCAGCAGCGGTTCCTGGCGGATGATGTCGGCCAGCGAGGCCATCAATTTTCCGTATTGCAGCTTGCCGCGTGGCGCCTCGTTCGGCAGGATGCGGCGCAGCATGAGGAGCAGGGCGGCCACGACGATGGCGGCCAGCACGTAGACGGTGCGCCAGCCGCCGCTGATCTGCGACACCGTGCCGGACACGGTACGCGCCAGCAAGATGCCTAATAATAAACCCGTCATGACGGTGCCCACCATGCGGCCCCGGCTGTGATCGGGCGCATACGAGGCGACCATGGCCGTGACGACCATCAATGCGCTGGCCGTGATCCCCATCAAGACGCTGGCGATGGCAAAGACGATAATATTCTGGCTGGTAGCGGCCAGCAGCAGGGCGCCGATCTTGGCGATCAGCATCCACGTCAGCAACTGGCGGCGGTTCAGCACGTCGCTGAGGGGCACCAGGAAGACGATGCCCAGCACGTAGCCGATCTGCGTCGCTGTCACCAGGTAGCCCGCTTGCGGCACGCTCACGCCAAACGAGGCGGCCAGCATGGACGTGAGCGGCTGCACGTAGTACAGGCTGGCGACGAGCACGCCGGCGGACAGGGCGAACAACAGGATGCGGGTGGAGCTCAGCAGGGTGCTGGCATCGACGGAGGAGCTTGCAGATTTCATGCGGTACAGCTTTCTTGGAATGATGCTTTTGGATGAGCATGATAGCGGGGCTGCGTATTTCTTGCCGGACAGGGCCGATTTTGCGGCGGGACGGCGGGCAAAACAGCAGGCAAAACGGCAGGTAAACACGCCAGGCAAAAAAATCCCGGCGATCGTTGCCGACGGCCGGGAAAAGGGTATAGGGGGATATACCGAGGGAGGAAAACGGTTTAGTTACTGTTGCCGGGCCAGCTCCGCATGCACCTGCGCCGTGATTTCATACGAGCGCAGCCGGTGCTGGTGGTCGAAGATCTGCGAAGTGATCATCAATTCGTCGGCGCCCGTTTCGGCGATGAAGGCGGCCATCTTCGCCTTCACCGTGTCCGGCGCGCCGATGGCTGTGCACGACAGGACGGAATCGAGCATGGCGCGTTCCTGCGGACCCAGCTGCTCCAGATAACCGGGCACGGGCGGCTGCAGACGCGACGGGCGGCCCGTGCGCAGGTTGACGAACGCTTGCTGCATCGACGTGGCGCGCAAGTGCGCCTCGGCATCCGTGTCGGCGGCGAACACGTTAAAGCCCAGCATCACATACGGTTTCGCCAATTGTTTTGACGGCTTGAAGTGTTCGCGGTAGTACGCCACGGCTTGCAGCATCATCTGCGGCGCGAAGTGCGAGGCGAATGCATATGGCAAGCCCAGGTGGGCGGCCAGTTGCGCGCCGAACAGGCTCGAACCGAGTATCCACACGGGCACTTTCGCGCCCTTGCCGGGCACGGCCAGCACGCGCTGGCGCGGCTCGTCGGACATGTAGTCGATCAATTCCAGCACGTCTTGCGGGAACTGTTCCGCATCGGACTGCAGGTCGCGGCGCAGCGCGCGCGCCGTCGTCTGGTCGGAGCCGGGCGCGCGGCCCAGGCCCAGGTCGATGCGGCCCGGATGTAGCGCTTCCAGGGTGCCGAACTGTTCCGCGATGACCAGCGGCGAGTGGTTCGGCAGCATCACGCCGCCCGCGCCCACGCGGATGCTTGTCGTGCCGGCCGCGACATGGGCGATGACCACCGCCGTGGCGGCGCTGGCGATGCCGGGCATGCCGTGGTGTTCGGCCAGCCAGTAGCGGTTGTAGCCCCAGCGTTCGCCGTGCTGCGCCAGGTCGAGCGTGTTCTTGAACGACTGGCTGGCGTCGCTGCCTTCGGCGATGGGGGCCAGGTCGAGTATGGAAAATGGAATCATGGTAGCGATATCGGGACGTGGTGGAAAATCACAATGGACGATTTGTCTATCCCCTGACCCCAGTAGGGTCGGCCTTGAAAGCGGCAGGGATGACAGGCTGTGCACATGATAATGCGAATCGGGAATTTGCGTACTGATCGGTAAAAAACTCGTATCGATTGGAAATCGTCCATGGCAATGCTAGAGTGGGCCTCCCCACTTCACGCGCCCCGCCATGTTCAAGAAACCCGTTTTGCTGTCCCTGATCGGCCTGCTGCTGCAGCCCGCTTTTTCTGTTCACGCCGCGCCCGTCAGCCAGCAGGCGCAGGACACGGCCCGCTACGCGCTGGCCACCTATCCGGAGCCGCTGATCGCCAGCCTGGCGAAGATGGTCAGTTTCAACACGGTGGCCGACCCGGCCGTGCCCTTTGCCGACAATCCACAGCACACGGGCTTCAAGCGCTACCTGGCGAGCGAGGCGCAGCGCCTCGGTTTCGATTTCCACGATCACGGCCAGGTGGTGATCATCGGCATGGGCAAGGGCAGCGAACGGGTGGGCGTGATCACGCATGGCGACGTGCAGCCTGTGAACCCCGCGAAATGGGCCCGCTCGCCATTCGAGCTGGACCGCACCAGCGAACCTGGAAAACTGCTGGGACGGGGCACGGAAGACGACAAGGGGCCCATCGCCACGGCCCTGTACGCGATGAAAGCCATCCAGGACAAGCAGGTGCCGTTGAGCAAACGCATCGAGCTGTACGTGTACATGGCCGAGGAATCGGACTGGGAACCGTTGAAACAGTTCCTGAAAACCCATACGCCGCCGCAGGTCAACATCACCATCGATGCGGAATACCCGGTGGTGACGGCCGAGAAGGGTTACGGCTCGATCAAGCTGACCCTGCCGCCGCGCACGGCCTTGCCGGCCAAGGGCGGCGCCGTGCTGACGCACCTGGCGGGCGGCTTTTTCGGCAGCCAGATTCCGGAAGACGCCACCGCCGTCATCGAACGCGCGCCGGCCGCGCTGGAAGCGGCCATTCGCGCCCGCGCGCAGGGGCAGCACGGCGTGCGCTACAGCTACGCGCGCGCTGGCGCGACCTTGACGGTGACGGCGCTGGGCGTGTCGGCCCACTCGTCGAAGCCGGAAGACGGCGTCAACGCCATCAGCATGCTGGCCGACGCGCTGGCCGTGCAGCCGTGGCAGGGCACGCAGGCGGCCGATATGCTGTCGTTCCTGAATGAACTGGTGGGCACCGGCATCTACGGCGAGCGCTTCGGCCAGATCGCCTATCGCGACGGTTTCATGGGGCCGATGACGGTAGCGCCTACCGTACTCAAGCAAGATGGCGGCGCGCTGGAACTGAACATCAACCTGCGCCGTCCGCAAGGCAAGACGGCGGCCGTGCTGCAGCAGCAGGTGACGGCCGCCTTCGATGGCTGGAAGGCGCGGCGCCAGGTGCCCGCTGCGCTGCGGGTGCAGATCGGCGAAGCGTGGCTGCAGACGGATGCGCCGCAAATTCCCACCCTGCTGTCCGTGTTCGAGCACTACACGGGCATCGCGCATCCGCAACCGGTCGCCATCGGCGGCGGCACCAATTCGCGCCTGTTCCCGAACGCCGTCAGTTTCGGCCCGGCCATGCCGCACACCGTGTACACGGGGCATTCCGAACACGAGTTCATCACGGAAAAACAGCTGCTGCTGAATCTGCAGATGTACACGGCTGTCCTGATCGAGCTGGCGAAATAGCCGCTTGCAAAAACAGAGGGAAGTCATAGACTGCAAGCCTGAGACGCATCCGGGCACTGAACTTTTGATAGGGGCGTCGGTCTTAAGTTTCCATGTAGGAAGGGAGCAGCTATGCATGCACAACACGAGGCCCGGCTGGCGCCAGGCAGGGCAGGCGGCGTGGCGCCGCGCCGGAGCCCGCACGAGGGGCGGTCATGAACTGGCCGCTGGAACTGGAAGTGGCGCACAAGCTGGCGCAGATGCGGGGCTGGCTGGAAGACCAGCGTGCCGGCGCCGTGCGCCTGCGCGGCGTGGACTGGTTTGCCTGGGCCACGGCGGGCGCGTCGAACAGCCACTACCATACCGCCGAGTGCGGCTGCGCGGAAGTGCTGGTGACGCGCGACGCCGCCTATATCCTGACGGACGAGGCCGAAGCCATGCGCATGCGCGAGGAAGAAGTGCGCGGGCCATGGACGTGGCAAGTGTCGCCCTGGATGCAGCCGCAGCTGTATGAATTGCGCGAGCATTTCGTGCAGCATGCGGCCGGTGGCGCACCGGTCCTGTCCGACCGGCCGGGCTTGCACGAACGCAGCCTGCCCGTGGCCCTGCGCGAAGAGCGGCTGGTGCTGCTGGAATCGGAACAGCTGCGCTACCGGCAGGTGGGGCAGCTGGCTGCCCGCGCGGCCGCGGATGCGTTGCGCCAGGCCCGCCCCGACTGGAGCGAGCTGGAACTGGCTGCCGCCTGCGTGCGCGCGCTGTGGCTGCGGGGCTTGCAGGCCGTGCACGTGCTGGTCAGCGGGGCGGAGCGTCAACAGCGTTACCGGCGCGCACCGCCAGCCCAGGTGGAGCTGGGTCCGCAAGCCGTGCTGGCCCTGTGCGCGCGGCGTTTCGGCCTGTGCGCTAGCCTCAGCCGTCAACGGCGCTTCGGCCCGGCGCAGCATCGCGCCGATGGCGCGGCGGTGGTCATGGACGATGCCGATGCGGCCATGCTGGCGCTGGAAGCGGTGGCGCTCGACGCTTGCGAAACGGGCCATGCGCTGAGCATGGTGTATCACGCGCTCGACAGCGCCTACGCGTATGCAGGCCAGCCCGACACGGTGCGCACCAGCCGGCAGGGCGGCATTCACGGCTACCTGGCGCCCGAAGTGGCGGCAGGCGCGCACACGGAAATCATCCTCAAGCGGGGCATGGCGCTGGCCTTCCACCCCAGCCTGCCCGGCAGCACGGTGGAAGACACGTTTTTGCTCGACGGCAGCCAATTGCACAACCTGACGCATGACCCGGCCTGGCCCTCGGCCCTGGTGCAGGGGCGCAGCCGGCCGCTGACCCTGGCCTTGGCTTGAACATGATAACTGCGTGGCAAATGCGTGCCAAATGCGTATCAAGTGCGTGCCAAATACGTGCCAAATGCGGCCAGGCGTGGAGGAAATCGGCCAGCGCCGGCCAGCAGCGTTGATACCGATCAATATACCGATCAATAGCGCTGCATCACGCCTTTTTGCACGCTGACCCGGTCGCCGATCTGGAAGGCGGGCTGGGTGTTTTGCACAAAGGTGCGCGTGGTGCCGTCGTCCAGGCGCAAGGTGACGCGGTACAGCATGTTGCCCGCTGCCCCCGAGGTGCTGCCGGCCGTGCCCGACGTGCCCGCCTGCATGTCGCCGCTGCCTTGGTCCATGCTGCGCGGCACGGTTTCTATCGACTGCACCGTGGCCGAGCTGATGTTCATGGTGGACTGGTTCGCGTCATTGCGCATGTCGCTGCTCATGCCGCTCTGGGCGTTGCTCGTATCGGCGGCCGTGCTGCTGGTGCTGCTGGCCGTGCTGCTTTGCGGCGTCGTGCCGGCCGGTGCGGCATAGGTTTCGCCGCTATTGCTGCGCGCCAGACTGGTTTTGTCCGTGGAATGGCAGGCTGCCAGCAAGGCGCATGTCAGGCCGGTCAGCAGCAGGGTGGTTTTTGATCTCATCTTGGTCTCCTCATGGTCGCACACTCAGGATCGGCACCCGCGGTGATGCGGATGGCGGCGATTGCTGCATGTAAGAGCATGGCGGAGCAGGGATGTTCGGCTGCCGTCATTGTCGATTGAGCTAGATCAAGCGTCTAATTGCCGTGCTTGGTATAAACGATGCTGGCAATTACCACTTCGTGCGGCTGCACGTTTCCTCACTGTTCAATCGGGAGAAAAAATGTCATCTGGCCCTACAGCAAAACTGATCGATGAATTGGTGCTGGCCATCGGCGGCACTGCGCACGATGCCCGTGCGCGCCATGTGCTGGCCCAGGCCTTGCATGGCCTGGTGCGTCTGGCGCGCTCGGAACAGTTGCTGGAGATGCAGCGCGATACGGCACGCGCCATGGGGGCCGGCAGCCGGCGCGAGACGCGCGCCCTGATGCGGCGACTGGGCAAGCGGGGCCAGGGACAGTTGCGGCTGGCATTGCAGGATAGCGAAGCGGACCGCGCCTGAGGGGCGCGCGCCATCCGCCGTTCAGGCTTCGGGCAGCGGCCCATCCTTGCCGAGGGCAGCGGCAACCATTTTCGGCCACAGGAAATACAGCGGCAGGCAGACCGCCGTCGCGGCCGTGACATCGACCACCCAGTCGCTGACGGCGCCACGGCGGTAGGGCAGGAAACTCTGGATGAATTCGTCCAGCGCACCCATGGCCGCCACCATCAGCACCGACAGCAGCGCCCGGCGCGCCATGCCGCCGCGCGTGCCGCTGAACAGGATCAGGGCCAGCACGCCATAGCCGACGGAATGCAGCACGCCGCCCGACGCATACTGGCCCACGTCCGCGCGCACGCCGGGAATGTCGCCGATCAGGATCACCAGCACATATAGCACCAGCGCGGTGCGGTAGCGCAGGCGTTCGTAGCGGTCGGCAAAACACAGTTCGGGCAAGGGTGCAGGCATGAGGCGTCAGGACAGGTGGATAGGACGTCACAATATCATGGGCAGGGCGGGCCACCGTGTTTTTGCGCAAGAGCTTGCTGGACAGGCAAAAAAAAGGCCCGCGGGGGCGCGGGCCAAAAACCCAAATGAAATGGGTCAAGAGTTGAGAGTTGCTCGGTACTTACCATGTCGCGCGCCTTGCGGGCGCCCGCCACGGTCATGAAAGGGGAGTGGTGTGCCATCGCGGCACACCTGTCTGTAGTCAGGCATATCGGTTGCCTGTACAGCAGATGAAGCAAGTATAGGGGGCGAACATGACGGCCTGATGACACGCCGCAACATTTTTTTGCGGCAGCGCAAATTATCGGAAAGACTGTGGAGCATGGCAAGAATAACCATGTTTCAAGAGTGATAGCGAAAAAAAAGCCCGCTGGTGAAAGCGGGCTTAAAACTATTTTCTTGGAGGAGAATAGTGGAGACAGGTGCATTATGCTGCGTTGCACGATATGTGTCTAATGATATTTTCGGATAACTATTATTCTTTTTCGATATAACTGGCCGCGCCTGCCCTCATTCCTTCACGGCCACCGTGTAATTGAGCGCCATGCGCCCGCCATCGACATAGATGGTCTGGCCCGTCATGTAGGTGGCGTCGTCGCTGGCCAGGAAGGCGGCGATGCCGGCCACTTCTTCCGGTTCGCCGCAGCGGCCCAGCGGCGTGCGCGACAAAATCGTGTGGCGCGCTTCCGGGCTCGACAGCACCGCCTGCTTGGCCAGTTCCGTCAGGATGGTGCCCGGCCCGATGCCGTTCACGCGCACGCCGTGCGGGGCCAGGTTCAGGGCCATGACCTTGGTCAGCTGGTTGATGGCGCCCTTCGACACCACGTACGGCACCTGGTTCGGAATGGCCAGTTCCGCATTCACGCTGGACATGTTGATGATGCAACCGCTGTTGCGCTTGACCATTTCGCGCGCCACGGCCTGGCCGCACAGGAACATCGATTTCAGGTTGATGCGCATGACCCGGTCGAAATCGTCTTCGCAGACGTCGAGGAAGTCGGCCGCGTGCGTGACGCCCGCATTGTTGACGAGGATATCGATGTGGCCGAACTGCGCCAGGGTTTCCTTCAGCATGGCGTCCACGTCCGCCTTCTGGCTGACGTCGGCGCAAAAGAAGCGCGCCTGCGGGCCGAGGGCGGCCGCCGCCTGCGCGCCTTCTTCCTTGATGTCGACCAGCATCACTTGCGCCCCTTCGGCGATCAGGCGGGTGGCGCAAGCCAGGCCGATGCCTTGCGTGGCGCCCGTGACGATGGCGGTTTTATTGACTAATTTCATGTGTGCTCCTCGGCGGGGTATGGGGGCCGCGCTGCCAGGAACACCAGCCCGCGCGGCAATGGGCAGATTTTAATCCCTGGGCAGGAATCAGAGGAGGATGGGCTCGTTCGGCAACTGGTTGCCGCGCGTGCCGTTGGCGGGAAAGTGGCTTTGCAGCAGGGTATTCAATTGCTGCAAGGCATCCAGCGTGCTGTCGTGGTAATTGCCGTCCTTGAACCCTTTGGTCATGGTGCGGCACACGGCTTGCCACTGTTCCGGCGTGACGCGGCGGCCCACGTTGCGGTCGGCCACGATATCGACCTGGTGCTCGGCCAAGTTGATGTAGATCAGCACGCCGACGTTGTCTTCCGTATCCCACACGCCATACTGGGCGAACAGTTCGCGCGCCCGCTCGCGGTTGCTCACGCCCTGGTACGCCATGCCCGGCGTCAGGGCCGCTTCGACGATCAGGCGCACTTCCGCCTGGTGCATCGCTTCACCGCCGGCGATGGCCGTCTCGATGGCTTTCAGGGTGCGTTCCGGAAAGGCGTGGCGCGCCGTCGCCGGCGTGCCACGCAAATGTTTCAAGGCCCGTCCGCAGCGTTGTCCGAATGTCAGTTGTTTCGTCATTACCAATCTCCCGAGGCGCCGCCGCCGTCAAATCCGCCGCCGCCGCCACCGAAGCCACCGCCGCCACCGCCACCGCCAAAACCACCGCCGCCGCCGAAGCCGCCGCCGCCGCGGTTGTTCAGCGCCTGGCTGAGGATGCTGCCCAGCACGACGCCGGTGGCGCCGCTGGACCAGTTGCTGCCGCGCTGCAGCCGGGTAGGTCCGCCGCGCGAGCGGAACAGGGTCAGCACGACGAGGAAGCCGAAGAACAGCAGCGGCAGCCAAAAGGTCATGCCGCCCGCTTCCACGGTCGCCGGCGCCTGTTTTTGCGCCGGGGCGGGGAATTGCTCCTGGTTCAGCAGGGTGGCAATCGACCCCACGCCGGCCACCAGGCCGCCGTAGTAATCGTTTTGCTTGAAATGGGGGGCGATCACGTCTTGCAGGATGCGTTTCGATTGCGCATCCGTCAGCACGCCCTGCACGCCGCGGCCCGCCTCGATGCGCAGGCGGCGCAGGGACGAGGGGTTGTCCTTTGCCACCATCAGCAGCACGCCGTCATCGACACCCTTGCGGCCCAGCTTCCAGGCATCCGTCACGCGGATGCTGTATTGCTCGATGGCTTCCGGTTCCGTGCTCTTGACCAGCAGCACGGCGATCTGGCTGCCCGTCTTGGCTTCGTAATCGGCCAGCACGCCTTCCAGCGCCGCCTTTTGCTTGGCGTCCAGCATGCCGGCGTTGTCCGTCACGCGCGCGGCCAGCGGCGGCACGGGCTGCAAGCCCTGCGCGCCGGCTGGCGGCATTGTCCACAGCAGCAGCGCCGTCGCCAGCGCCGCGAGATAGGACCAGGCTTTCATCTTATTTGCCAAAGTTGACGGTCGGTGCGGTCGAGATGGCTTTTTCATTTTCCACCGTGAACGATGGCTTGACCTTGTAGCCGAAGACCATGGCCGTCAGGTTATTCGGGAAGCTGCGCGCATGCACGTTGTAATCCTGCACGGCAACGATGTAACGCTGGCGCGCCACGGTGATGCGGTTTTCCGTGCCTTCCAGCTGCGACTGCAAGTCGCGGAAGCTGGTGTCGGCTTTCAGGTCCGGGTATTTCTCGGACACCACCATCAGGCGCGACAGGGCCGACGACAGCTGCCCCTGCACTTGCTGGAATTTTTCGAACGCGGCCGGGTCGTTCAGCACTTCGGGCGTGATCTGGAAACTGGTGGCGGCGGCGCGCGCCTTGGTCACCGCTTCCAGTGTCTCCTTTTCATGCGTCGCATAGCCCTTGACGGTATTGACCAGGTTGGGGATCAGGTCGGCGCGGCGCTGGTACTGGTTGACCACTTCGCCCCAGGCGGCCTTGGTGGCCTCGTCCTTGCTTTGGAAGTCGTTGTAGCCGCAGCCCGTCAGGATGCCGGCCAGGACGGTGACGCTCAGCGCCAGGCGCAGCCATTTGGTGAATTGATTGGTGATTTGCATGATGGGTTCCGTGCGTAATGGGGGAGGTGAGGCAAATATACCTGAAACGGCCCGTAATGTCGGTTTAATAAGCGCCGGCCGCCGCCCCCGACCGCCTTGAGACGCCGTGGCAAGCCTGCGCCGCGTTACAATACGGGGTTTGCAACTGAATATAGAGAAGGTGTGCCGTGAATTTCATCAATAAATTATCCGCCGCGTGGACGGCCAATAATTCCCTGCTGTGCGTGGGCCTGGACCCCGACCTGGCGAAATTGCCGGCCGAACTGCGCGACCTGCCTGATGGAATCACCACCTTTTGCACGCGCATCATCGATGCCACGGCCGACCTGGCCTGCGCCTTCAAGCCGCAGATCGCGTATTTTGCCGCGCTGGGCGCGGAAAAGCAGCTGGAAGACATCTGCCGCTACGTGCGCGAGAATTATCCGCACATCCCCCTGATCCTCGACGCAAAACGGGGCGACATCGGCGCCACGGCCACGCAGTACGCGCGCGAAGCGTTCGAGCGCTACGGCGCCGACGCCGTCACCGTGAACCCGTACATGGGCGAGGATTCGCTCGACCCCTACCTGGCGTGGAAAGACCGCGGCGTGATCATCCTGTGCCGCACGTCGAACCCGGGCGGCTCGGACCTGCAATTCCTGAATACGGACGGCGAACCGCTGTACCAGCGCGTGGCGCGCCTGGTGGCCGAGAAATGGAACAAGAATGGCCAGTGCGCGCTCGTCGTCGGCGCCACCTTCCCTGAAGAACTGGCGCAGGTGCGCGCCATCGTCGGCGACATGCCGCTGCTGGTGCCGGGCATCGGCGCCCAGGGCGGAGATATTGCCGCCACCGTCGGCGCGGGCCAGACGGCGAACGGCATGGGCATGATGATCAGTTCGTCGCGCGCCATCATCTACGCCACGCCGCAGGCGGGCGAAGACTTCGCCGACGCGGCGCGCCGCGTGGCGATTGAAACGCGCGATGCGATCAATGCGCATCGTTCTGTATAAAAAACCCAACACCTTAAATGCTGGGGTCTGACCCCGGATTTTAATCGCGCTGGGGGGCGACGATCTCCGCATAGTCGTACAGCTCGCCCAATATCTCTTCTCCCCGCTCATCGACGGATTCCGACAGCACGTCGATTTCCGTAAACAGCATTTCGATGGTGCGGGCGCCGCCGTCGCCGTCGAACAATCGGGCGGCGCGGTGCTGTTCCCAGCGCAGGCTTTCCGCTTCGCTCAGGGTTTGCGGGAAATTGCGGGCGCGGTAGCGGAACAGCAATTCCTGCAGGCGTTCGTCGGCAAACGAGGGGCGGGCCGTGGCCAGCCTGGCCGGCGTGTCGCGGCGCAAGGATTCGAGCAGGCGGCGGTCGTCGTTGCTGACGAAACCATTGTACAAATCCTCATCCACGTCCAGCGCGACGTTCGCGCCCGGGCGCTGGAACACTTCGGCCCAGACGGCATCCATGTTCGGCGCCGCGGCGGCGAATTGCGCGTTGACCTTCGCCGCGTCCAGATCGATGCCCCATTGCGCGGCCATGGCCGGCGACAAGGTCTTTAAATTGCCGACCAGCATGGGCGACTTGTTCAAATGTACGCTTTTCACGGGCAGGCGCGTCATGCCTTCCGGCATGGCGTCCTTGCGCGTGAACAGGCGCGTGCGGATGGTGTCGGCGTCCAGCTGGAACAGCTCGCGCGGGTCGTAGGCGCAATCCCAGACGAGGATTTCATTTTTATTGCTCGGGTGCGTGGCCAGCGGCCAGACGACGCCCAGGCAACCCCGTTCGGCGGGGAACATGCCGGACACGTGCAGGAAAGGCTGGCGCTCGCCGGCGGCCAGGTGCATGCCCATTTCGCTGGCGACCCGGTCCTTCTTGTGCAGGGCCAGGCAGAATTCGAACAGCTTCGGCTGTTTCTGCTTGATCAGGCGGGCCAGGGCGATGGTGGCGCGCACGTCGGACAGCGCATCATGCGCCGCTTCGTGGGCCAGGCCATTGGCCTTGCTCAAGTGTTCCAGTCTAAAGCTGGTCTGGCCATCGTCGCGCTTCGGCCATTCGATGCCTTCCGGGCGCAGCGCGTGCGTCATGCGCACCACGTCGAGGATGTCCCAGCGGCCGCAATGGTTTTTCCATTCGCGCGCATACGGGTCGATCAGGTTGCGCCAGAACAGGAAACGCGTGACTTCATCGTCGAAACGGATGGTGTTGTAGCCCACGCCGATGGTGCCCGGCTCCGAAAAGGCCGCTTCGATGGTGGCGGCGAACTGGTGTTCGGGCACGCCCAACTGCAGACACTGCTGCGGCGTGATGCCCGTGATCAGGCACGATTGCGGGTCAGGCAGGAAATCATTGGCAGGCTGACAATACAGCATGATGGGTTCGCCGATCTCGTTGAGGTCGGCATCCGTGCGGATGGCGGCGAACTGGGCCGGGCGGTCGCGGCGCGGCTGGGCGCCAAAGGTTTCGTAGTCGTGCCAAAGAAAGGTCTGGTTAGTCATTGATGGTCGTTGCTTGATTGGTTATCCGGGCCGCCAAAAGCGGCCGCTGCTACAGTTTTCTGAAAACCTGCCGATACTACACGAGAGGATGGTCATCATCGCGTTTCCCGCATGGTGGCATACATTGCCCGTTCAAGGAGGTCTATCGTGTCAATTCCCATCGCCGCAAGCGGCAATTCCACCCCTTCCGTGACTTCCGTCAGTACGGGCGTTGCCGGCAAGGACGATAAAGTCCAGCACGGCGTCAACGCTGAAATGAGCGTGAATGACCGCACCAAGCTGCAATTGAACGCTTCCATCATGCAGGCGTCGCTGAACGTGTCGATCGGTTCCGAGAACGAGCCGCTGGCGCTGCTGTACAAGACGGCCATCACCAACATCAATGAAGCGCTGAAGGGCCAGTACGGCGAGGACGCGATCCAGAACGCGGCTTCGCAGGATAACAGCGCCGAAGCGACGGCGAACCGCATTGTATCGCTGTCGACGGGATTTTTTGATGCCTTCAAGAAACAAAATCCCGGCCTGGACGACGATACGGCCCTGACCAAGTTCATGGACACCATCAGCGGCGGCATGGAAAAAGGCTTCAAGGAAGCGCGCGACATCCTGGGCGGCTTGAAAGTGCTGAATGGCGACATTGCCGGCAATATCGACAAGACCTATGAACTGGTGCAGAAAGGCTATGCCGACTTCATCGCCGCGCACAGCAGCAAGAAGGACGAGGCCGTCAAGCCGGCCGACAGCAAGGCTGCCTGAGCTACAGCATGACCCGGTTGCGGCCGCCGGCCTTCGCGCGATACAGCGCCGCGTCGGCCGCGGCGATCAGCGCATGGTCGTCCTGTTCGGCCGCCAGGCTGGCCACGCCGAAGGAACCCGTGATGTGCGGCAAGTCGCTGCGCATGTCGGCGAAGATGACGGCGAGCTGCATGCGCTCGCACAAGCGCTCGGCGACGCGCAGGGCCACGTGTTCGTTGGTATCTGGCAAGATCACCATCATTTCCTCGCCACCGTAACGCACGGCAAAATCCGTGGGCCGCAGGGCCGCGCCCAGCACTTGCGCGGCGATGCGCAGCGCCTGGTCGCCCGCCTGGTGGCCGTGCGTGTCATTGAAACGCTTGAAATGGTCGAGGTCTATCATCACCAGCGACAGCGGCGAGCCGCTGGCGTGGGCCGTGACGATCATGTTCGGCAGTAAATCCGTCAGCCAGGCGCGGTTGTACAAGCCCGTCAGGCTGTCGACCATCGATAGCTGGCGGTAGAATTCGCCCAGTTTCTGCCGGCGGCGCAGCAGGGCGTTGGCGGCGCGGATGCGGAAGGACAGCAGCCGCAGCAGGTTGCGCGCCAGGCCGTTCGACTGTTCGATCAATTCCCAGACGATGGCCGCGTCGATTACCAGCAAATCGGTTTCTTCCAGGGCGGAAATGGCGGCCAGGTTGCTCGCTTCATCGAGCACCGATTGTTCGCCCACGCTTTCGCCGGGCAAGACCTTGCTGACGGTGCCGTCATCCATGCCCGTGTGGGTGTCGGCGGCCACGGCCAGCGAGCCGCGCAGGACGATGTACAGGCTGGCGCCTTGCGTGTCGGCAATGGCTTCGCCCGCTTCCAGGCGCATCACGGGGCAGGGCGCCAGCATGGCGGCCGTCTGGCTATCCGCCCCATCGCGAAATAGCTGTAAATCGCCGATGTTGCAGCCTGAAGCGCCGAAGTTGCCGATCTGTTCCACAATCACACTTTCAAAAAGCCGGCGCGCGAGCAGGGGGCCGGTAGCTTCATGATAGCGTAAAGCGGCCTTGGCTGTAACGGCAAAGGCTTGCTTGAGGTCACTTACTGTGAGAAATACGACAATTATTTCATTACCGCGTCAATACGCAGGAATGCTTGCTGTTTTAATATGGATGTTGCCGCGCGCGAAAGGCGGGCCGGATGTGCAAAGGCAGCCTTGAACGGCTGCCTCAGTCTCTGGAAATCCTGCGGGTGGGGAGTTACTCGGCGGTTTCTTCCGCTTCGGCCGTATCGATCACGGCATTCTTGCCGGTGGCGTGGCGCTTGCTGTCTTGCAGGCGGCCCAGTGCACTATCGATGGCGCGTTTCAGTTTGTCGGTAGCGCCGGCAACGGATTGATGCACGGTGGCGTTCTGTTCGGTTACGGCGATCGGTTGATAGCCAGCAACGCGTGCTTCCATGACACAGCGGATATCGTCGGCGCCGCCTTTCGGGCCATTCGTGTCGCTGATGTGGACTTCGATGCGGGTCAGGTTGTCGCGGAAGCGGTTCAGTGCGCTTTCAAGTACGGATTGCACATGTTCGTTCAGTCCAGCGGTGTTGGCGATGGTGCTGTCGGTATGAATATTGATTTGCATATGCTTACTCCTGTCAATTCAAAAAAAACCCATCTCAGGCGTGCTGCGGCCTGGTTGCTGCCTCATGCACATGACCTCTGTGCATGGAACTTATCTTACTCCTCTTTCCAGGATTTCAAGAGGGTGCGCACGATTAAGATGAGCTTAACCCTTCAGCCAGGTCAAGTTTCCACTACGAAATTATTTACCCTCAGCCATTAATGAGACCGGCGGCGATATTGATCGACAGCCCCAGCACGACCAGGTTGAAGAAAAAGCTCAGCACGGATTGTCCCAGCACGATTTGCCGCATCGTGCGCGTCTGCACGGAAACGTCCGACGTTTGCACGGCGACGGCGATGGTGAAGGCGAAATACAGGAAATCCCAGTAATCGGGGCTTTGCTCGTCGTCGGGAAACTTCAGGGGGCGCAGCGCGGGATCGGCCTGGTAGTACAGGTGGGCATAGTGAAAGCAGAACAGGGTGCCGACGAGGAACCAGGAACCGACCAGGGTGAGTATCGTCAGGCCGTAATGCAGCGCCCGCTCGTCCGGCGCCATGTCTTTCATCGAGGACAGTTGCGAGACGATGGCCACCAGACTCATCACGGATGCGACGGACAGGGCCGACAGGACGGTTGCCGCCCGCTCATCCTGGCGCGCCGCCATGGCTTTGACCTTGTGGTGGTTGGCGCGCATCATCATCCAGGCCATCGTCGCCAGGTAGAACCAGACGGCCACGTTCCACGCCGTCAGCAGGCGCGTCATCTGTTGCCAGGATGCGGGCAGCAGCAGGCCGGCCGCCACGCCGATGGCCGTGGCCATGCTCAGGTGGGGGCGGCTGCGGATGAAGCCGTGCAAGGGAAACGTGATTTTCATGGTGCAAGTTAGTCAGTGGCAGTAGCGCATCTTAATCCTTATGCGCTCGCCGCGGTGGCCGTCCTGGCGGCCGCTTCCTTCTCGTGGTGGGGGAAGCGGTCCATGCGCGACAGCACGGGGAACAGCACGGCCCAGATACCCGTCACGGCCAGGGTGGCGGCGCCGCCGAAGAGCACGGCGCGCACGAGGCCGAACCAGCCGGCCGTCAGGCCCGATTCGAATTCGCCCAGCTCGTTCGAGGCGCCGATGAAGACGGCATTCACGGCGCTGACCCGGCCGCGGATCTCGTCCGGCGTCTCGAACTGCACCAGCAGGTGGCGGATGTAGACGCTGACCATGTCGCCGGCGCCCATCAGGAACAGCGCCGCCAGCGCCAGCGGGAAATAGCTGGTGCTGCCCAGCACCAGGGTGCCCAGGCCGAAGACGGCCACGCCGCCGAACATCCAGGCGCCCACCCGGCGCGTGATGGGAAACATGGCCAGCGCGATCGAGCACAGGGCGGCGCCGGCGCCCGGCGCCGTGCGCAGCAAGCCCAGGCCGCTGGGGCCGATATGCAGCACGTCATGCGCGAGCGCCGGCAGCAGGGCCGTGGCGCCGCCGAACAGCACGGCGAACAGGTCGAGCGAAATGGCGCCCAGCACGATGGGCTTCGACCAGACGAAGCGCAAGCCTTCGAGCAGGGTATGCCAGCTGACGGGTTCGCGCTTGACCACTTGCGGCGCGGGCGTGGTGGCGCGCATCAGCAGCACGGACAGCACCAGCAGCGCGGACGAGACCAGATACACCACCTTGGGGCCAAAGTAATACAGCAAGCCGCCCAGGGTCGGCCCCAGGATGATGGCCACGTGCGAGCTTGACGAGCTGAGCGCGAGGGCGCGGCTGAAGTGTTGCGTCGGCACCATGTTGACCAGCACGGCTTGCGTGGCCGGCATCATGAAGGCGCGCGCGCTGCCGAACAGCACCAGCACGGCAAACACGGGCCAGACGATGGAAAGATTGCTTAACGTAAACGCCAGCAAGGCCAGCGCGCAGGCCAGTTGCGCCGTCAAACACCAGGCGATGATGTTGCGGCGGTTGTAGCGGTCGGCCACGTGGCCGGCCGGCAAGATGAGCACGAGGAAGGGGGCGAATTGCGCCAGGCCGATCAAGCCCAGGTCGAACAGGCTGCCCGTGATCTGGTACACCTGCCAGCCGATGGCCACGCTTTGCATCTGCACGGCCACCGTGCCCAGCACGCGGGCGGAAAGATAACAGGCGAAGTTGCGGTGACGCAGGATACTGAAGCCGTTGCCGGCAGAGGCGAGAGACATGAAATTTCCAGGAAACAGCGGGGTGGAGCGGCAGCGGATGCCGCGCCAGCAGCACCCCGCTGTCTGGATGCTTACTTGGCCAGGTCGGCTTCCGTGGTGAAGGCGTCCGCGTAAAACTCGTCGGCCGGCAATTGACACAATTGCACGAAATCGCGGTTGGCCGATTCGACGACGATCGGCGCGCCGCAGGCATACACTTGATACGCGGACATGTCGGGCAAGTCGGCGATGACGGCCTGGTGCACGAAGCCCGTGCGGCCTTGCCACGCGTCTTCCGGCAAGGCGTCCGACACGACGGGCACATAGGTGAACTGCGGCAAGTCGGCGGCCCACTGGCGGCACAGGGCGTCCATGTACAGGTCGTGCGGACGGCGGCCGCCCCAGTACAGGGTGATCGGGCGCGGGGATTGCTCGTTGATCATGTGCTCGACGATGGCTTTCAGCGGGGCAAAGCCCGTGCCCGAGGCCAGCAGCACGACGGGCTTGTCGGAATCTTCGCGCAGGAAGAAGGTGCCCATCGGGCCTTCGAAGCGCAGGATGTCGCGCTCCTTCATCGTGCCGAACACCTGGTCGGTGAACAGGCCGCCCGGCATGTGGCGGACGTGCAGGCTCACGGGGCCGCCTTCGACGGGTGCGCTGGCCATGCTGTAGCTGCGGCGTTTGTTGTCGCGCAGCATGATTTCGATATACTGTCCGGCGCGGTAGTGCAGGCGCTCGCTGGCTGGCAATTGCAGGGTCAGCACGACGACGTCGGGCGCGACTTTTTCGATGGTGGTCACGCGCGACGGCATCTTCTTGATCGGGTAGTCGCTGCTGCCCGCCACTTCGCGCGCCTGCACCACCAGGTCGCCCTGGGGCACGGCGCAGCACAGCAGCGAGTAGCCGGCCGCCGCTTCATCTTCCGTCAGGGAGCGGGCCTGGTATGGCTTATGCTGTACGCTGCCGGACACGATCTTGCCCTTGCAGGAACTGCAGGCGCCGCTCTTGCAGCTGTACGGCAGGCCGACGCCGGCGCGTATCGCCGCCGACAGGACGGTTTCGTCCGCTTCGCAGCTGAATTGGTGGCCGCTGGGCTGAACAGTAATTTGAAAAGTCATACAATCCTTGAGATGAAAAATATGTTAATGCACTCTTTGCGCAAGCCGTCAGGCTTGCCGCGCTTGCTGATCCTGGGCTGCGGCGACGTCGGCATGCGGCTGCTGCCCCTGCTGCGCGCGCGCTTTCGCGTCTTTGCCGTCACCAGCCAGCCGGCGCGCTGCGCGCAGTTGCGGGCGGCCGGCGCCGTGCCCATCGTGGCCAACCTCGACGAGCGCGCCAGCCTGAAACGGCTGGCGGGACTGGCGACGATGGTCGTGCACCTGGCGCCGCCCATGTCGTCGGGCTTGCTGGACCGGCGCACGCGCAATCTGGCCGCCATTTTACCCGAGCATGCACGCATGGTGTATGTGAGCACCAGCGGCGTGTATGGCGATTGCGCTGGCGCCTGGGTCGATGAGACGCGGCCGACGGCGCCGGGCAATGCGCGCGCGAAGCGGCGCGTGGACGCCGAACAGGTCTTGCGCGGCTGGGGCGCGCGCCGCGGCGCCAGCGTGGCCATCCTGCGCGTGCCGGGCATTTATGCGGAAGACCGCTTGCCGCTGAAGCGCTTGCGCGAAGGCACGCCGGCCCTGGCGGCAAGCGACGATGTGTACACCAACCATATCCATGCCGATGACCTGGCGCGCGTCATCGAGCGGGCCTTGTGGCGGGGCAAGCCGGGACGCGTGTATCACGCCAGCGATGACAGCGAACTCAGGATGGCGGAGTATTTCGATGCCGTGGCCGATACGTTCGGCTTGCCGCGCCCGCCGCGCCTGCCGCGTGCCGAGCTGCGGCAAGTGGTCACGCCGATGTTGCTGTCGTTCATGTCCGAATCGCGCCGCCTGCGCAATACGCGCCTCAAGCACGAGCTGGGCGTGCGCCTGCGCTACGCGCGCGTGGCCGATGCCTTGCAGGCGATGGCAGCCGATGGCGCCGGCATCGGGTAAAATGGCCGGTTATCTGCGCACTTTGCTGGGCCGGCGCGCAGCGCGCCGTTCCCGCGCTGCGCCACTCACTTAAGGACTACAGCATGAGCACCCTCACTTACGAAGAATACCTGGACGAGGTCACCACCGTCCTGACGGAACTGTACGATCTCGACGACGAGGCCGCCATCAAGCTCGTCGTGGCGGCGCAGGACGCCGAATTTTTTGTCCCGCACGATGCGCATGAGGAAATGCGTACCGTCGAACAAGCCAAGAAAGATGCGGTCACCCTGTTCGAGCGCAAGCAGAACCGCCAGCAAACGCAGGAAAAGCAGCAGCAGCGCGTGCGCCAGCAAAAGAAATAAGAACGTGGGCCTGGCCGTCGGGGCCATGGCGCAGTACGGGCCTCGGCGCAACACCGGGGCCGTGACCTTTGACGCAGCGCAAACGCGTCATGGCGCGCTGGCGATATGGTGAGCAATGTCGTCACGCGTCTGGGCTCTTGTGACGGGCTCTGCATAGCGTGACGCTGTTTTCCGTCAGCAGGAGCGAGCCATGCGAGCTACGAGTCACCCCAGCAAGGAACAGGTACGCGCTTATATGCGCCGGCGCGAACGTGCGCTGCAGCCGCCGCCGCCACCCGATGAAATCCGCCGGCAACTGGCCTGGTGCCGCGTGGATGCCGTTTCGGGTACTTGCCCGCTTGCCACTCCGGCCGGCGTGGCCGCGCAAGGCTGGCATTTATCTGCGGAAATGGCGCGCCTGAGCGCCCTCATGGCCATAGCCTGGCTCATGCATAGCGGTGTTGCTCATCGTAAAAATTGATGACTTGCAGCAAATTTTTCCGATTTGAGTTATCCTCTAGCACATTCCAAGTGCGTCAATTCTCTTCAATTATCACAATTTTGCGTTAAGTTACGCAAAAATCAACAATAGCGTGTATTATATTGTTTGCGGCGTAAAAGCCGCATAAGTGATGGCGCTTTTTAGTGTGTTTACCCTGAATTATTGCAGAAGAGACATTCGGTTTCTTTTTGCTCTAATACAACAAGTACGGATTTTCGATCATGTCTCTCAAACAAATTACCTCTTTGCCTACCTACAACCCGAATCGCGTCCTCGATGCGATCATCGACAAGCTGCAACTGAAAAATGATGCTGCCTTGTCGCGAGCCTTGGAAGTGGCGCCACCGGTCATCAGCAAGATTCGTCACAATACCTTGCCGATCGGCGCCACGATCCTCATCCGCATGCATGAAATCAGCGATTTCAGCATTCGTGAACTGCGCGAGTTGATGGCTGCCTAAGAGCGCCTGACAGACGGCAAACTGAGAGGTGCCGTCTGGGTACGTCAGGCTTGCCGCGTGCGGCAGCCACATCTGTTTTCCGCTTTTCTATTGCGGGTCGCGGTTCAGCACCGGACGATCGACATAGAAACGCCCCATTTCCAGGCCAGTCGAGGACGACTTGACCACCGCTGCGGCCAGTGAGGCAGGGGCGCTGGAAAATGCGGTGTTGGCAGCCCCGGTCGCGCGACCCGAATACGCCGTCGCCTGCACCGCCGCACTGGAAAACGCCGTTTGCACGGCCCGGCCCGAGTAAGCCGTCGCTTGCACCGCCGCACTGGAAAACGCCGTTTGCACGGCTCGGCCCGAGTAAGCCGTCGCCTGCACCGCACGTCCCGAATACGCCGCCTGTACGGCGCGCCCCGAATACGCAGTTTCTGCGCGGATATAGTCCTCCCCGAACGTTTGTTCATACAACTGCTTCATGCGCTCGCCCACGCGATGGTGCGCCGCTTCGTCGTCTTCGCCGCGCAAGCCGATGTAGGGGAAGTGATGGAGGAAGTAGCCGAACACCTGTTCGCAGTCGGCCGCATATTTCAGGGTATCGAGGATGTGGTAGTGCCAGAAGGTGTCGACGTCCATCAAGGGCGCCGTCTCTTCTTGCGGAAACTGTTTCATCAGGATCAGGAAGCGGCGGTATTCGAATTCCACCGCGTTGGCCTTCTCCAGACTCCATCCTTCGCCTGACTCCCGGTGCATCAGTTTGACCTTGATCGCGTCCAAATTCAAATCGGCAATTGCTTTGAAACTGTCGTTCGTATCCATGAATGTCCTTTGATAAAGAGCGTTGTGGGAAATACGGTGAAACAAGGGAAAGCGGCGGGTGTGTACTCCTGGCAAATAGTCGAGGAATGCCTTGCCCTTGGCGGGCAGGCGCTAAGTTGTTCTACATCAATATTGCATCTAATTACGAAATATGCAAGCTGAGCTTGATTCATGCGGGGGCGCGCCTGTCAGCCGCTGGCCCGGCTTTCTTCCTCGTAGGGAAACGCGGTGGCGTCCGCGCCCAGCGGCACGCTGACGTGCACGCTCATGCCAGCGCCGGGGCTGCTTTCGATGTAAAAAGTACCACCCAGCAACTTGATGCGTTCCTCTATCCCCACCAGGCCAAACGAACCGAGCTTGTTGCGCCCGTCGATGGCCGCGCCCACGCCGTTGTCGCTGACGCTCATCGACACCGTATCGCGGCACTTTTCCAGCTTGACCTGCACGCGGCTGGCATTCGCATGCTGGGAAATATTGCTGAGCGACTCTTGCAGGATGCGGAACAGGGCCGTCGCGCATTGGTCGCTGAGGCAAATGTCGTCATGGCTTTCGCTCACTTCGCAGGCAATGCCCGTGCGCTGGCGAAATTGCGCCACCTGCCATTCGACGGCCGCATTCACGCCCAGGTCCAGCACGGTAGGGCGCAAGTCGTTGATGATCTGCCGCACGCTCTTGATGGTGGCGTCGATCTGCTCCAGGGTCGAACGGGCGCGGGCGTTCAGGCGCGGGTGGCGGCGCTGCGTGCGCGAGGCCAGCATGTCGGCGTCGATGCGCAGAACCAGCAGGTTTTGTCCCAGGTCGTCGTGAATTTCGCGCGCGATGCGCTTGCGCTCTTCTTCCTTGATCTGGTCGGCGTGCGCGGCCAGGCGGCGCAGTTTCTGGTGCGACAGTTGCAGACGGATCTGGCTGGCGCGCAACTCCTCCGTCATGCCCGTCGCCATCTGGATGGCGCGCCGGCGCGACGACGCCAGGGTATGGAACAGCACATACAGCAGCATGGTGCTGGCAAAGCCGATCAGCAGGGCCAGCCACGGCAGGAAGGCGTCGAAGCGCGAATACAGGTCGCTCTTGCGCACGCTGAACAGCGCTTGCCAGGCGCGGCCATTGTGCTCGATCAGCAGCGTGCTGCTCAGGTAGCGGCCCGAACTGCCGGGCTGCCACCATGGCGCATGCATGCCCGCCGCCGTGCTGTCGAAGATGGGGCGCATGTCGTGCGGCAACTGCAGCGGCACGTCCCGCTGTTGCAGCGCCTGCGGGCCGATATCGAACAGGGTCAGGCGGACGTTGCGTACCGGCATGTCGGCCAGCGCGCTGCGCATCATCGTCACCAGGTCGTAGCCGATGCCGACGGAACCCTGGTAAGCCGCGCGCCGTTGCTCCACCGTATCGACGGGCATGCCGAAGCGGTACACGGGCAGGCGCATGGCCATGCCCGTCAGCTGGGGACGGCCGTCCATCGGTACGGGCACGCCGGAATTGCTGATGTGGCCGGAATCGCGCGACTGCGCCAGCGTTTCGGCGATCTGCGGGCGCGAGGCGATGTCGTAGCCATACTTTTCCGGGGCGCTGGCGATCGGCTCGATGTATACGAGCACGGAATACTGGGCGCGCGGGCCGGGCGGGTGGATGGCAAACGCCGGATAGCCGTCGCTCCCGGGCGGATAGTCGCGCCGCATGGCCGCTTCGTAGGCGGCCCGCTGCGTCTCATCGAGTTCCCGGCTGTAATTGAGATTCATCACGCCCGGGTAATTCTGTTGCAGGGCGATGTTTGCCACGTAGCGGTGGAATTGCTCGCGGCTCACGTGTTCGTTGGCCTGGAACAGGCTGGCCGTGCCGCGCAGCAGGTTGGTATATGACTTGGTGCGCGATTCGATGTTTTTCTGGGTGTTGCGCGCCAGATTGTTGAATTGTTCGCTGGCATCGCTTTCGATCGACAGCGAAGCGGCCATGTAGAACAGCAGGCCCACCATCGTCGACACGACAAAGCCGAACAGCCACAGCGGTCTTTTTTCAGCAGCTAAGGGGTGTTCGCCGGCAGTAGAAGACATCGCCATCCGCATCAGGAAGAGGAATCGGGTGCCGCCTGTGTGGTGGTGGCTGTACTCAGTTGCACAAGGACTATCGAAATTGCAAATTGCTCAATAGCTGCCTAATATACAAAATTATCGTGAATATAGTCAACAGGCAATATTTCTCCTTGAAACGAAAAAACCGCCGCAGCGGTTTTTTCGTGTGCCGTCCAGCCCTTATTTGGCAGGCTGCCAGCTGTCTTTCAGGGTGACGATGCGGTTGAAGACGGGCTTGCCCGGCTGGCTGTCGACCCGGTCGGCCGCAAAATAGCCGTGACGCTCGAACTGGAAGCGCTGTTCCGGCTGGGCCAGTTCCGCGCCCGGTTCCAGCCACGCTTGCACCACTTCCTTGGCCAGCGGGTTCAAGGCCAGCTTGAAGTCCTTGCCGCCCGCGTCCGGCTGCGGGTCCGTAAACAGGCGGTCGTACAGGCGCACTTCGGCGGGAATGGCCGTCGGCGCGCTGACCCAGTGCATATTGCCCTTGACCTTGTAGTTGGCGCTGCCTTCCGTGCCCGACTTGCTGTCCGGGAAATAGTTGCAATGCACGGCGATGACCTTGCCGTCCGCATCCTTGTCAAAGCCCGTGCACTCGATCACGTAGCCGTAGCGCAGGCGCACGCGGCTGCCCGGCTTGTCTTCGATCGGCGGATACAAGCGGAAATAGCCCTTGTTCGGCACTTCCATGAAGTCGTCTTCCTCGATCCACAGCTCGCGCGAGATGGGGAAGGTGCGCAAGCCGCGTTCCGGGAAGTGCGGGTGCACGGGCGCCGTGCATTCCACGCTGTCGTTTTCCGGGAAATTGTCGATGATCAGTTTCAACGGACGCAGCACGGCCACCGAACGGGGCGCCTTCGGGTCCAGGTCTTCGCGCAGGCAGCCTTCGAGCACGCTGTAGTCGATCCAGCCGTCGGATTTCGTCACGCCCGTGCGTTCGCACATCAATTGAATCGCTTCCGGCGTGTAGCCGCGGCGGCGCATGCCCACCAGGGTCGGCATGCGCGGATCGTCCCAGCCGTCGACGATTTTTTCTTCCACCAGCTGGCGCAGCTTGCGCTTGCTGGTGACGATATACGTCAGGTTCAGGCGCGAGAATTCGAACTGGTGCGGCACCGGTTGCTGGAAGAAGCCGCCGGCGGACAGGGTTTCCAGCAGCCAGTCGTAGAACGGGCGGTGGTCCTGGAATTCCAGGGTGCAGATCGAATGCGTGATGTTTTCCAGCGCGTCCGAGATCGGGTGCGTGTAGTCGTACATCGGATAGATGCACCAGGCGTCGCCCGTGCGGTGGTGGTGCGCATGGCGGATGCGGTAGATGGCCGGGTCGCGCAAGTTCATGTTCGGCGAACTCATGGCATCTTCGCTCATCTTCGCGCGCAGGATGTGTTCGCCATCCTTGAACTGGCCCGCCTTCATGGCGCGGAACAGGGCCAGCGATTCGTCGCGCGGACGGTCGCGGAATGGCGAATTCTTGCCGGCCTGGCCGAAATTGCCCCGGTTGGCGGCCATGTCTTCGGCGCTCTGGCTGTCCACATAGGCGAAGCCGGCCGTGATCAGGTATTCGGCCATCGCGTACAACTGGTCGAAATAGTCGCTCGCATAGTGCAGGTGGCTCTGGCCATCGGCATGCTTCGGTTCCCAGTCAAAGCCCAGCCATTTCACGCTGTCCATGATGGTGTCGACGTATTCCTGCTCTTCCTTGGCCGGATTGGTGTCGTCGAAACGCAGGTTGCACTGGCCGGCGTAATCGCGCGCCAGGCCGAAGTTGACGCAGATCGACTTGGCGTGGCCCACGTGCAGATAGCCGTTCGGCTCCGGCGGGAAACGCGTGATCACCTGGGGCAGGCCGGGACGCACATGGGCGCCGGCAGCCAGGTCGGCTTCGATGATGTTACGCAAGAAATTGGGCGCCAGCGCCGGCGCGGCGTTATTCGGTTTATCGTTGCTCATTGATCAATGCGGAAGAGTGACAGTAAAAAGCATTTTACCGTACCGCAAGCGCTTTATAAGCACGTATTTGCCCCCATATCCCAGCATGCAAGCGACGCGGGCGCCGTTCTATAGGATAATTCGCCTTTAATTAGTAGAAAAACGTGACCCCGGAGCCTTTTATGGAAAATTTATATAACGTCCTCGGTGTCGCGCCCAATGCCAGCGACGATGAAATCAAGAAGGTTTACCGCTCGCTGGCCATGCGCTTCCACCCCGACCGCAACCAGGCCCCCGGCGCCGAGGCGCGCTTCAAGAGCGTCACCAAGGCGTATGAAATCCTGGCCGACCCGGCCAAGCGCGCCGAATACGACCAGAGCGTGAACCACCGCATCATCATCGATCCGGAAGCGGAAGCCTATGCCCTGTGGTGCGGCGTGTTCCGCCTGCATGGCACCGTTCTGCCTGCTGACTAAGCCTGCAGGCGGCTGCCCGGCCAGCCTGAATGATTTGAAAAACAACAAACAATGGTGCTTTTGCCTTTATGTAAAAGTACCGCGCATCACATTGGAAAGCACAGCATGAGAAGAGTACACCCTGAATTCGCGTATCAGTCGCGCGAGCTGGAAGGCCAGATCGAAGGCATCCTCGGCGACCCGCCGAACCGCAAGAACTATAAAAGCATGGTCGACGCGCTGGTGGGCGAGTACGCGAGCGGCGGCGGCATCGAAGACGTGAACATGCTGGCCTTCGCGCTGGTCGACCACATCACCTTCAGCGACCCGAAGGGCTTGCTGGCCGAAAGCGAAGACTACGAGTTCGGCGATACGGCCCGCGTGTTTTCCATGGCCGCCTGCGCCGCGCCGGAAGCGGCGAAGATGTACGCCGCCATCGAGGAAAGCTTCCCCGACCTGGCGCGCCAGGCCATCATCACGGCCTTCCTGCACAAGAATCCCCGCCTGTGGGACGACGACGACCAGTCGCTGGACCAGCTGGCCGCCAATGACGACGGCGACGACGAGCACGATGAAGACGAAGCGACCGACGATTTCGCCCAGATGTTTGACCAGGATGGAGATGACCATGGCCGATAACAATGAACAAAAAAGCAATCTTCCCGCGCTGACGAAGCAGGTCACGGAGCTGGTGCTGTCCGGTTCGCTGGGCCACGCCGAGCAGGCGTTTGCCGACGCGGCCGACCAGTACGGCGATCTTGCCGTGGTGGAAGTGCTGAATGCCATCCCGCCGCAAGTGACGGCCCTGCACCTGGCCGGCTTCGACGGCGGCAAGATGTCGCTGGCCACCCTGCTGGTGCCGCCGAAAGCCTGGGCCGACAGCCTGGCCTTCATCGCCGCCACCTGGAGCGACGACCAGATCGAGGACGATCCGGAACGCATCGCCGAAGCCCTGTTCGCGCACATCCACGGCGTCGTGTTTTCCACCGACGACGCCGAGCGCCGCCGCGAGCTGCTGCTCGAAGCGTCCGCCACCGACTGGGGCGCCACGGCGTTCGCCATCCTGTTCTCGATGGCGCCGAAGGAAATCCTCGAAGTGGCGGGCGAGATCGTCATCAAGGGGCCGTACGTGACGGGCGTGACGTCGTCCGACAACGACGTCGTGCCGCTGGCCATCGAGCTGGCGCAAGCGAATGAAGACGGCTGGGACCGCTCGCTGTTCGAACTGTTCCCCGATTTCCGCCACAGCGCCGACCTGGCCGACGCGGAATACTCGGACGACCCGGACGAAGAGCCGACCATGTTGCAGCGCAGTACCAAGGAATTGCTGTACCGCCTGCGCAAGCAAGTGCCGAGCACGCGCAGCGCGCCGCGTTCCAGCACGCGCCGCAGCCTGGGCACGGGCATTTTCTCGTAATGAAAGCAGGGAACGACTAATGCTGCCAGCAATTGTTGTAGAGAATCTTCCGCGCCTGGTGCGCGCCATCAAACTGTTGCCGGGCGACCCGCGCGAAGACGCGGCCCTGAACCTGGCCGATGAATTGACGGGCATCACGGCCATGGTGGCCGAGAAGTTCACGAATGAGCGCACGGCCGACGGCATCCAGAAAGCGCTGTACCTGACGGTGGGCGGCGTGTCCTTGGGCCTGGAACAGGCCGTCACGCATGAAGGCGACCAGGCCGCGCTCGATTTCCTCGTCGAGCACGGCGCCGAACACGCATTCCAGGTGGGCTTTCGCCTGATCAAGGAATTGTCGCAGCTGCCGGAAGATGCCCTCGTCGGCGAATACGACCAGGACCCCGTCTACCTGCAGCGCCGGCTGCGCGAGCTGTTCATCGATATTTGCCAGGCCGACCCGAACCAGAACTGGGCCGGCTATGAAAAGTATGCGTTGCAGTTGCAACAGCGCAAGGAAGTGCAAGCCGTCGTGCGCCTGGCCGGCTGGCTGCGCCGCCACCATGACAACGGCCCCGTCAGCGACAGCGACCTGAATGCCGAGGGCGTCATCGCCCTGGCCATCATCTTCGCCATCGAAGGCGGCGGGCGCGTCATCGCGCGCACGGGGCAGAAGGAGTTCGAACGCTTTGTGCGTTCCGTGCGCAAGAACAAGCCCGACTTCGAGGAAGGCTGGGCCGCCCTGGTGGCCAAGGTGCCCGTGCAGCACCATCCCGTGTTGCTCGACCGCATCGCTTCGTACCGCCGCAGCTGCACCGTGGTGCATAAAATCCTCACGCGGGCCAGCATGAAGAGCCTGTTCGAGGACCTGGAAAATTACGCCGGTTCGGAGCTGGATGCCGATTACTCGTAATGCAGTAAATGCAGTACGTAGGCCGGCGCCTGCCGGCCTACGCTCCCCCTTCCAGCGCCGCTTCCTCGGCCAGTTTCACGAATGCCGCCACCAGCGGCGACGTTTCTTCTTCCCTTTGTGCCAATAACAGACTGGTCGTCGCCTGCGGGTCGTCGATCGGGCGGTAGCACACGCCATCCATGCGGATGCGGTCGAACGAGGCGGGCAGCACGGAAATGCCGCAGCCGGCCGCCACCAGGCCGATGATGGTCGACGCCTCGCCCGCTTCCTGCGCCACCTGGGGCACGAAGCCGGCCGCCTTGCACAGGCGAAAGATCTGCGGATAAATCCCCGTGCCCGCATCCTTGGGGTACATCACAAAACCTTCGCCCGCCATGTCGGCAATCGCGATGGCCTCCTTGGCCGCCAGCGCGTGGGCGACGGGCAGCACGAGGAACAGCGGGTCTTGCCGCAGTTGCGTCAGCTTGATATCGGAGGGGTACGTCGTTTCCGGCGGGCGCACGAAGCCCAGGTCCATGGTCCTGCCCGAGATCGCTTCCAGCTGATGCAATGTCGCCATTTCGTGCAGGGTCAATGTGACGTGCGGAAAGAGCTGGCGGTAGCGGTTGATGACGGTGGCGAAATACGGCGTGAACGGCGTGGAAAAGGTAAAGCCGATGCGCAATTCACCCGCTTCGCCCCGCTGCGCCCGCCGCGCCGTGACGGCCGCCTGTTCCGACAGGGCCAGGATGCGCCGCGCATCGTCGAGGAACAGCGTGCCCGCCTGCGTCAGCCGCACGGAGCGCTTGTTGCGCTCGAACAACTGCGCGCCCAATTCTGCTTCCAGCGCCTGGATTTGCTGGCTCAGCGGCGGCTGGCCGATGTGCAGGCGCTCGGCCGCGCGCGTGAAGTGCAGCTCCTCGGCGACGGCGACAAAGTAACGCAGGTGGCGCAGTTCCATATTCGTCCAGTAATCGTTTTAAAGTATGAGTTGGGCCTTAAATATATATTGGACGATATGAGTTGGCAATCCTAAGATGAAGACTCGCTTCTTTCCCGAACACGGCCATGTCTGATTCATCGCTCGCTTATGCCTCCGCCGCCACTCCCGCGCTTTCGCCTGCCGCTCCCGCTCCCCGCACGGCCATCGCCAAGGGTTCCATCGAATTCAAGCGCAGCAACCGCGCGCTGTTCTTTGGCGGCTTTTCCACCTTCAGCTTGCTGTATTGCATCCAGCCCCTGTTCCCGCTGCTGTCGCACCAGTTCCATCTGACGCCGGCGCAAAGCAGCTGGTCCCTGTCCGTGTCGAGCGGCTTGCTGGCCATCTCGCTGGTGCTGCTGAGCGCGGTGTCGGACCGGGTGGGCCGCAAGCCGCTGATGGTGGCGTCGATGTTTTCCGCCGCGATATTGACGATCTTGTCCGCCTTTGCGCAGGATTATGCGCAGTTGCTGGCGATCCGTGCCGCGCTGGGCGTGGCCCTGGGCGGCATGCCGGCCGTGGCCATGGCCTATCTGGGCGAGGAAATCGAAGGCCCGTCCCTGGGCCTGTCGATGGGGCTGTATATTGCCGGCAGCGCGTTTGGCGGCATGTCGGGACGGCTGGTGGCGTCCATGCTCAGCGATTTCCTGTCGTGGCGCTGGGCCCTGGGCGTGCTGGGCGTGGCCGGCGTGCTGGCGGCGGCCGAGTTCTGGCGCAGCCTGCCCGCGTCGAAGAACTTCGTGCCCAGCACCAAGGGCTGGAATGCCTTGCCGCACGCGATCAGGCAGCATTTTTCGGATAAGGGCTTGCCGTGGCTGTTTTGCCTGGCATTCGTGCTGATGGGCTGTTTCGTCAGCCTGTATAACTACATCGGCTACCGTTTGCTGGCCGCGCCCTTCGGCCTGCGCCAGAGCACGGTCGGCTTGCTGGCCTTCTTGTACCTGATCGGCATCTTCAGCTCCGTCTGGGCGGGCCGCCTGGTGGATCGCCTGGGGCGCCGGGGCGTGCTGTGGATCATGCTGTCGGTAATGCTGTCCGGCATTGTATTGACCCTGTTCGACTCGCTGCCGCTGATCGTCATCGGCATGGCGCTGGCCACCTTCGGCTTCTTTGCCTCGCATTCGATCGCCAGCAGCTGGGTCAGCCGCCGCGCCCGCGCGCCGCAGGCGCTGGCCTCGGCCTTCTATCTGCTGTTCTATTATTTGGGATCAAGCCTGATCGGCTCCGCCTCGGGCATGATGTGGGGCTTCGACGGCTGGACGGGCGTGGTCGTCATGCTGGGCCTGTGCCTGGGCGGCGGCGTGCTGATCGCCTTGCGCCTGCGCCATCTGCAGCCGCTGGGCGCGCGCGAAGCAGTGGGCTGAGGCAGCTATTTGGGACACATGCCGATCATCGTTTCCCCCTGCTTGCCCGCGCGCGTGGTCACGCACAGGGTGCCCAGCGCGCTGGTGATTTTATAGGTGCGGCTGCCCTTGGCCTCATTCGCGCCGATTTCCTCGATCTTTGACGCTTCATACCATTTCGGCGGCACGGCCGCGTAGGCCTCGGCAAATCCTTGCTGCATGCGCTTGAAGCCCGTGTCGTCGAATTTCTCCCCGCCCCGTTGCGGGAATTCCTTGCGTAAATCCTTGTCGATCTTGCCCACGTCGCGCTTGGCTTGCGCCAGGATGTCGGCCGCGCTGGGCGGCGCGACGAGCGTGATCGCTTCCGGCATTGCCGGCGCCGGCGCCTGCTCGGCGGCGGGAACGGGCAAGGGGCGGCTGACGGGCGCCGGCACGGGCAGGCGCGGCGGGCGTGCGGCGGCCGGTTTTACCTCGGGCAACGGTACGGGGGGCGGCTTGGGCGGCGCCGGGAGCGTGTGGCGCAGCCAGGCGATGGCCGGGCCCTGCGGCAAGTGTTCGTCCATGACGGCGCGGGGCCGCGACTGCAAGACGATATACGCAAAGCCAAGGTGCAGCAGGACGATCAGCAGCAGGCCGGGAGCGCGGCGGGGCAGGGTAGTTGGCGAGGTCATGGAGGGCATGATGGTTCAGGTACGCCAATGTATCTGAAGGATTTGATAATTATCTAAAATGTCACCAGTGCTTACAAAAAAGTGCCGTGTGGAAATTTCGATGCCATGGCGGCTGGCGGGGAACCCTGCGCCAGTCTGGTGATCCAACCCCGGACACCACGCGAACAGGAGATCATCATGATGCAGGTAAAGGAAGTGGCACGGCGCTTTGGCGCCATTGAACATGCGATCGGCCAGGCGGCCCAGCTGTGCGGCAAGCAGCAGGGCATGCCCATGGACTTGAAGGATTGCATCAACCAGCTGGACCAGCAAAAGAACGCCGTGCGGCAAGCCATCGACACGCAGGACGATGCGCGCATCCGGCAAGCCGTTGACCAGATGGAATCGCTGGGCGATCGCGCCAAGCGGGCATGCGGCACGGCGGCCAGCGTGACGCCGGAAATGAAGAGCGCCGTGCTCAAGGTCCACGATGAACTATCGGACCTGAAGCACCAGCTGCATTAACCGTTTTACATCTGCCGGAACAGATGGGCATATAAAGGGCTGACGCGCAGCTGTGCCGGATGTTGGCGCAGGGTCAGCGACAGCTTGCCCGCCTCGTCGCGCACGGCCGTGGCGATGGCGCTGGCGTTGACGATGGTGCCCCGGTGGATTTGCCAGAACTGTTGCGGGTCCAGCTGGGGCAGGAGTTCCTTCAGGCTCGTGCGTATCAGCGCTTCGCTGTCCTGGCACACGACGTTGATGTATTTGTCCAGCGCCTCGAAATACACGACGTCGGCCAGCGCGATCATGCGCACGCTGTTGCCGACGGCCGCCCGTATCATTTGCAGGCGCGGCGCGGGCGGCAGCATGGCTTGCAGCTGGCTCAGCAGGCGGGCCATGTTGCCGTCGCTGGCGGACTCGGCTGCCGACGCTTCCGTGGCGGCTGGCGCCGTCGCTGGCGTTGGGCTTGCCGTAGCTGTACCGTTGACGCCGGCGCTGTCGCGCAAGCGCTGCTGCAGGCGTTCCACCGTCTTGCCCAGGCGTGCATCGTTGACGGGTTTTAAGACGTAATCGGCGGCCGCGTGTTCGAAGGCGGCCAGCGCGTATTCGTCGTAGGCGGTGACGAACACGATGTGGGGGAAAGGTACGCCGTCCGGCCACTGTTCCGCCAGCTCCTCGGCTGCTTCCAGGCCCGTCTTGCCGGGCATCTTGATGTCGAGAAAGAGTATGTCGGGCTGCAGCGCCAGGCCTTGCTGCAGGGCTTCCACGCCGTTGGCGCAGGTGGCGACGATGTCGAGTTCCGGCCAGAGCCGGCGCAAGGCGTGCGCGAGGGCGGCGGCGAGTATCGGTTCGTCTTCGGCGATCAGGGCGCGCGGCGCGTGTGGGGTGTGCTTGTTCATGCGAGGGGGCTCGTGATGGTGGATGGAAGGGGGATTGTCAGGCGGGCGGTCGCGCCTGCCGGCGTGTTGGCGGCCAGCACCAGGCTGGCGGCGTCGCCATGCATGCCGCGCAGGCGCTCGCGGATGTTCGCCACGCCCAGGTGGGTGCCCTTGCTCTGGCCCGGATGGTCGAGGCCCAGGCCATCGTCGGCAACCGTCAGGATCAGCATGCCGTCGTCGGCGGACGCCCGCACGTGGACGTGGCCGCCTTCGATCTTCGGTTCCAGGCCGTGCTGGATGGCGTTTTCCACCAGCGGCTGCAGCAGCATGGGCGGCACCTTGATCTGGCGCAAAGTATCGGGCAAATCCAGCGTAAAGCGCAGGCGCGCACCCATGCGTATCGACATCAGGCCCAGATAGGCTTGCATCAGGGAAAACTCCTGCTCCAGGGTGGTGGATTCTGCGCGCGAGGAAGACAGGGTGGCGCGCAGATACTGGATCAATTGATCGAGCAGCAGCTGGGCGCGGTCCGGATCAAAGCTGATCAGGCCCTGCAGGTTGGCGAGGGTATTGAACAGCATATGCGGTTCGATCTGCGCCTGCAGCAGCTGCAACTGCGCCTGCATGGCCTGGCGCGCCACGGATTCGGCGCGGGCTTTTTCCTGGGCCGCCTCCATTTGCAGGCGGGCGATTTTTTCGCGGCTGCCAAAGAACAGGATGGCCGCTCCCGCCACCGCCAAGGTGAACACCGTCATGCCGACATTGCGTGACGACATGGAGACGGGCGCGGGAACGTCGATATTGGCCAGCCAGCCGAACAGCATGGTGCCGCCTACCTGTGCCACGGTGGCGCTGACGATGATGAGGGCAGTGAAGGGCAGTCTTGGGGGGCGGCGTCCCTCGCCCCACCAGGCCAGGCGGATGCCGTCGATGAGCAGGAAGGCAATGCCGCCTATGCACATGGATGCAAGCAGGTTGAGCCAGAAGCTTTGTCCGCCGCTCAGCACGAAGGTGATGAAGAGGGCGCACAGGACATTGAGCAGCAGCGCATAACGGGCATCGCCCAGCAGGCGCCGGTAGGGAAAGCCCGTCTTGCGGGGGGCGGTGTCGGTAGTGTGCATGCGGGACCGCTTTCGGGTGGGCGTTCGGGTTGGCAATGCGGCAATTATGGGCGGCTCTGCATGCGGGCGCAACGCCGTTGCGACGAAAGCGGGCGGAGACGGCGCCAATCGCCTGATCGCGTCCTTTACATGGTGGCGCTTGCACGCGATGATGGCAAGACGTCCTCATTGAAAACCTCATCATGATAAAGGAATACCATGTGGCCCTATCCACGCACCCTGGCGCACCGCGGCGGCGGCACCCTGGCGCCTGAAAACACCCTGGCCGCCCTGCGCTGCGGCCTCGCCTACGGCTACCGCGCCGTGGAATTCGACGTCATGCTGGCGTCCGACGGCGTGCCCGTTGTCGTGCACGACCCCGAACTGGGCCGCACCGTGGCCGGCAGCGGCCAGGTCAGCGATTACACGGCCGCGCAGCTCGGCGCCATGGAGGCGGGCGCCTGGTTCGGCCCGCAATTCGCGGGCGAGGGCGTGCCCACGTTCGAGGCCGTGGTGGCGTACTGCAAGGCGCAGCGCATCTGGATGAATATCGAAATCAAGCCGGCGCCAGGCTTCGACGTAGCCACGGGCGAGGCGGTGGCGCGGGCCACGCGCGACTATTTCGCAAAAGAAATTGCTACTGGAGAATTATTGCCCTTGCTCTCGTCGTTCAGCGTCGACGCGCTGCAGGCGGCGCGCCAGGCGGTGCCGGAACTGGCACGCGGCTGGCTGGTCGAACAGATACCGGATGACTGGGCGCGGACGGCGAAGGAACTGGACGTGGTGGCGATTCATTGCGACCACCAGCAGCTGACGCCGGAACTGGCGCGAAAGGTCAAGGAGGCGGGATACGGGCTGTTCTGCTACACCGTCAACACGCCCGAACGGGCCAGCGAGCTGCTGGCCTGGGGCGTGGATGGGTTTTGTACGGACAGGATAGATTTGATCAAGGCTGGCTAAACTGAACCCTGAAAAAAGCCGGGGTCGTACCCTGCAGGGTACGACCCCAGTCTTTGCCGTTGGGTTCAGCGTTTAGAAAGTCACGCGCATTCCTACGGTGACATTGCGCCCCGTCAAAGGCGCCGCATTCTTGATGAACGAGGTGTGGCTGTACGCCAGTTCATTTGTCAGGTTGTTCGCCTTGATGTAGAACTGGGCCGGCGTCGTGCCGATGCGCGTGTCGTAGTTGGCGGACAGGTTCAGCATGTTGTAGCCCGGGGTTGCCGTCTCAAACGCGGCGACCTTGTCTTGCTTGCCCACGCGGTAGAACTCGGCCACGCCGCTCCACGCCTGCCAGTTGGCGTCCACCTTCACGCCAAAACGCTGGGCCGGGATGCGCGGCAAGTTGCCGCCATCGTTGGCCAGCTTGGCCCGCACATAGTCGCCGAACACGCTGGCGCCGAACATGGGGTTCAGCTGCTGGCGCACTTGCCCTTCCACGCCCGTGAACGTGGCGTCGCGCTGGGCGTACTGGATCAGCTGGAAGCCTTCGTGGTTGTCCAGGGTGGAGCCGAAGATGTAATTATCTACCTTGTTGCGGTAGGCGCTGGCCGAGAAGGTCGTGGCGCCCGCGTATTTGCGCAAGGTCAAGTCGATATTGTTCGACGTTTCCTTGCCCAGGTTTTGATTGCCCAGCTCGTACGTGGCCGTGGCCATGTGCACGCCGTGCGCATACAGTTCCTCGGCGCTGGGCAGGCGGTGCGTGCGGGAAATGGTCGAACCGAGCGAATACTGGGGCGCGAATTTCCACACGGCACCCAGCGAGATCGACGTGCCCTTGGCGCTGCGGTCTTGCAGGGTGGCGCTGTCGACCGTGATGTCTTGCCATTCGTGGCGCAAGCCCGCTTCGAAGCGCCATTGGTCGAGCTTGTATTCTTCCACCAGGAAGGCCGCGTGCTTCTTCGTGACCGTCGGCGCCACGTAAGCTTCTTCGCCCAGAGCCGAGAAATCGCGCTTCGACGTTTGCAGGCCGACTACGCCGCGCCAGCCGAAGACGGGATGGTGTTCCATTTCCAGGCGCGCATCGTGGCCCTTGTTCTTGAACGTGGTGGCGATTTCCGTGCCTTCGATTTCATCGTGCTTGTAATCGGTGAACGAAGCGCGCAGGCGCAGCTTGGCGAAACCGGGCACGGGATCGCGCAGTTCGCCGCGCACATCCCAGCGTTCGCTCTTCAGTTTCACGTATGGCACGCTTTCGTGTTCATCCTCGTGCTCATGTTCTTCTTCGTCGCCATGGCCGTGGCCCTCGTGGCCGCCGCAATGCAGGTGCGTGCCGTGCGGGTGGCAGCTCTCGAATTCGTGGTTGTGGCCGGGCAAGCCGTATTCCGCGTGCTGGCTGGTGAAAGCCAGGCCCAGGAAGCCGCGCTGTCCCACCCACGACACGCCCACGCTGCCCGTGTCCGTCTTGTTGTAGCTGCCACCCACTTTCGAGCCGCCTTCCCAGCCGCTGCCGACCTTGTATTCCTTTGCGTCGCGCTTGACGCCTTCCGCGTGGAAGGCGATGTTGCCGGAGCCGCCAGTGACTTCAAAGGCGCCCGCCTTTTCGCGCGCGGCCGAGTTGGCGCGCACTTCCGCGCTGCCTTCGAAACCTTTTGCCGGCACGCGCGTGGGGATTTTCTTGTCGATCACATTGACGACGCCGCCGACGGCGCCGCCGCCATAGGCCAGCGCGGACGGGCCGCGCAAGACTTCAATCTGTTCCGACAGCATCGGTTCGGCCGCGACGGCGTGATCGGGGCTGATGGTCGACGCGTCCTGCACTTCGGCGCCATCGGACAGGATTTTCACGCGGGGGCCATCCATGCCGCGGATGATGGGGCGGCTGGCGCCGGCGCCGAAATGGCTGGAGGTGATGCCGGGCTGGCCGGCCAGGGTTTCGCCCAGGGTCGCCTCGCGGGCGCGCACCAGTTCCTCTCCTTCGAGCACGGTGACGGGCGTGCTCATGTCGTCGCTGCCCAGGGCCAGGGCGCTGGCCGAGACGGTGACGGCGGGCAAGGTTGTCGCTTGCTGCGCCAGGGCGCTGGCAGGAGCGGCAAAGGCCAGCATGATGGCCAGCGCGAGGGGAGTGGGTTGGTGAGGGCGGACGGACATGGGCAAGAATTCCTTTATCGGCGATCGGTTTGACGGGTCGGGGCAGGCCATTGCCGGATGGGGTGGCTGCCAGAAGATGATAATGATAACCCATTATCATTACTGTGTGACAGTTTTTCCGGGCAGGGGAGTCAGGCGGATGGTGTATTCTGTCGGCTATGGAACGCACAACACGTCAAAAAACCGCTATTCAAGCCGCCATCGAGTCGGCCCAGCGCCCCTTGTCGGCGCAGGAAATCCTCGAACAGGCCAGCTTGCAGGTGACGCAGCTGGGTATCGCCACCGTTTACCGCAACTTGAAGTCCTTGGTGCTGGAAGAAAAGGTGCACGTCGTGACCTTGCCGGGCGAAAACCCGCGCTATGAGTCGAACACGGCCGCCAATCACCACCACCACCATTTCCAGTGCACCACGTGCCAGCGCGTGTTCGACGTGCATGATTGTCCGGGCGACTTGAAGCGCATGGCGCCGCAAGGCTTTGTCGTCGAACGCCACGAACTGACCTTGTACGGCCGCTGCGCTGACTGCAATGCGGCCGCCGGCGCCACAGGCTCTGCGGCCAAGGCCACGCCCGCGCCGCACGCCTGCGCCAGCCACCACGACCCGGCCTGAGCGGGCAGGTTGTCGATGTTGGCACGGGCGCAACAATGGCCGTGCCAGCCGTCATTGCCGCACCCCATATCACGTATAATCTTCCCTTTAAAGCTGCCGCCACTCTTTGCCAAAAAAACATGAAATCAACTGAAATCCGCGACAAGTTCCTCAAATTTTTCGAGTCCAAGGGCCATTCCATCGTCCGTTCCAGCTCCCTGGTGCCAGGCAACGATCCGACCTTGCTGTTGACGAACAGCGGCATGGTGCAATTCAAGGACGTGTTTACGGGCACGGACAGCCGTCCGTACACGCGTGCCACTTCCGTGCAGCGCTGCGTGCGCGCCGGCGGCAAGCACAACGACCTGGAAAACGTCGGCTACACAGCGCGCCACCACACCTTCTTTGAAATGCTGGGCAACTTCAGCTTCGGCGACTATTTCAAGCGCGATGCGATTCAATACGCGTGGGAACTGCTGACCAAGGTGTATGGCTTGCCGGCCGATAAGCTGACCGTCACCGTGTACATCGAAGATGACGAAGCGTACGATATCTGGGCGAAAGAAATCGGCGTGCCCGTCGAGCGCATCATCCGCATCGGCGACAACAAGGGCTCGCGCTACGCGTCGGACAATTTCTGGCAGATGGCGGACACGGGCCCATGCGGCCCATGCACGGAAATCTTCTACGACCACGGCGCCGACATTCCTGGCGGCCCGCCGGGCTCGCCTGACGAAGACGGCGACCGTTTCATTGAAATCTGGAACCTGGTGTTCATGCAGTTCAACCGCGACGAAGCCGGTGTCATGCACAAGCTGCCGAAGCCATGCGTCGACACGGGCATGGGCATGGAGCGCCTGGCCGCCGTGCTGCAGCACGTGCATTCGAACTATGAAATCGACCTGTTCCAGCACCTGATCAAGGCTGCCGCGCGCGAAACGGGCGCCACGGACCTGGAAAACAAGTCGCTGCGCGTGATCGCCGACCACATCCGTGCCGCCGCCTTCATGATCGTCGACGGCATCATCCCGGGCAGCGAAGGCCGCGCGTATGTGTTGCGCCGCATCATCCGCCGCGCCTTGCGCCATGGCCACAAGCTGGGCCAGACGAAACCGTTCTTCTACAAGCTGGTGGCCGATCTCGCCATCGAGATGGGCGGCGCCTATCCGGAGCTGGAAGAAGCGAAAGACAACGTCGCCAACATGCTGAAGGCCGAGGAAGAGCGTTTCGGCGAAACCCTGGAAACGGGCATGAAAGTGCTGGAAGCGCAGCTGGCCAAGGATGCCACGGGCATCGACGGCGCCACCGCTTTTACTTTGTACGAAACCTACGGCTTCCCGCCGGACTTGACGGCCGACATTTGCCGCGAACGCGACATCACGTTCGACCAGGCCGGCTACGACGCGGCCCTGAAGGAAAGCCAGGAACTGTCGCGCAAGGGCGGCAAGACGCACAAGGACAGCAAGGTCGAGTACACGGGCGAGAAAAACACCTTCGTCGGCTACGACCAGTTGACATTCAGCAGCAAGGTCGTGGCGCTGTACGCAGCCGGCACGCCAGTACAGGAACTCAAGGCCGGTGAAGCGGGCATCGTCGTGCTCGACACCACGCCGTTCTACGCGGAATCGGGCGGCCAGGTGGGCGACCAGGGCGTGATCGCCTCGGGCGCCGGCAGCTTTGCCGTCAGCGACACGCTGAAAGTCCAGGCCGACGTGTTCGGCCACCACGGCGTGCTGGAATCGGGCGTGCTGAAGGTGGGCGACGCCGTCTCGGCGCAAGTCGACACGGCCAAGCGCGCGCGCACCATCCGCAACCACTCGGCCACGCACCTGATGCACAAGGCCTTGCGCGAAGTGCTGGGCAGCCACGTGGCGCAAAAGGGTTCGCTGGTCGACCCCGATAAAACCCGTTTCGACTTCAGCCACAATGCGCCGATGACGGCGGAGCAGATCGCCGCCGTGGAAACCATCGTCAACAAGGAAATCCTGGAAAACCGCGCCACGCAAGCGCACCTGATGTCGTTTGACGATGCCGTCAAGCATGGCGCCATGGCCCTGTTCGGCGAGAAATACGGCGACGAAGTGCGCGTGCTCGACATCGGCAGCTCGAAAGAGCTGTGCGGCGGCGTCCACGTGCAGCGCACGGGCGACATCGGCTTGTTCAAGATCATCGGCGAAAGCGGCGTGGCCGCCGGCATCCGCCGCGTGGAAGCGGTGACGGGCGAGGGCGCGCTGGCGCTGGTGCAAACCATCAACCGCCGCCTGGTCGAAGCGGCCAACGCCCTGAAGGCGCAGCCGGAAGAGCTGACGGCCCGCATCGGCCAGGTGCAGGACCACGTGAAGGCGCTGGAGAAGGAACTGGCCGCGCTGAAATCGAAACTGGCGTCGGGCCAGGGCGATGAGCTGGTCACGCAAGCCGTCGATGTCAACGGCATCAAGGTGCTGGCCGCCGTGCTGGACGGCGCCGACGTGGCCCGCCTGCGCGAAACCATGGACAAGCTGAAGGACAAGCTGAAAACGGCCGCCATCGTGCTGGCCAGCGTGGCCGACGGCAAGGTCAGCCTGATCGCCGGCGTCACGGCCGACGCCACTTCCAAGGTCAAGGCGGGCGAGCTGGTGAACTTCGTTGCACAGCAAGTGGGCGGAAAAGGCGGCGGACGCCCCGATATGGCGCAGGCCGGCGGCACCGATCCGAGCGGCCTGGCGAACGCCTTGGCCGGCGTGCCGGCCTGGGTCGGCGAACGCGCGAAATAAGGCGTAAGCTAGGGCCCATGCGGGGTTTTCGCCCCACAGCCCCTTGAAAACGGCCCGCAGACGGTGTTTGCGGGCCGTTTTTCCGTGTGGAATCTCGTTGTGACACCACAACAGCCGATGAACTATTTTGGTGCAGCGCGTCAATGCCCCTGATTTAGAGTAGTATGTCGAAAATCAGTACAACAAAAAATGGCGGGATATTGATGATGAGCGACACACTACTTGATACCGAGATTATGGAATTTCATAAAGAACTCGACGCGCGGGGCTTGAATTGCCCCTTGCCGATTCTGAAGGCGAAAAAGGCTTTGTCAGAGCTGCAGAGCGGGGAAGTGCTGCGCATCATGGCTACCGATCCCGGTTCCGTGCGCGACTTCCAGGCTTTTGCCAAGCAAACGGGCAATGCCCTGCTGTCGCATGTGCAGACGGGTACCGAATTCGTCTTCCTGATGCAACGCAAATAATTCTGCCAGCCGGGGCCGCCGTGGCGCGGCCTGCTTGACCGCTTGCCGTGTGCGTCACTTTCATGCCCTTTTGCTGCCCTGCAGCGTAGCGGCGGACTCCCCTGAAATCCTCAAAGCTGGACAGTTTAGATGGATTGCTCTAACAAAAAATCGCACGATCGTGCTTAAATTCGGTTCAAGATTCAAATTTCTCTTATAATCGAACGCACAATCAGCACTTGATCCGTCATTTTTATAATTTCCCAAAGGCATAGCTATGAAAGTCTTGGTACCCGTCAAACGCGTGGTCGACTATAACGTCAAAGTCCGCGTCAAGAGTGACGGCACTGGCGTCGATACCGCCAACGTCAAAATGTCGATGAACCCTTTCGATGAGATCGCGCTGGAAGAAGCGATGCGCCTGAAAGAAGCCGGCAAGGTCACTGAAGTGGTCGCCATCTCCTGCGGCGTGACGCAGTGCCAGGAAACCCTGCGCACGGCCATGGCCATCGGCGCCGACCGCGGCATCCTGGTGGAAACGACGACCGAACTGGAACCGCTGGCCGTGGCCAAGCTGGTCAAGTCCCTGGCCGAGAAAGAACAGCCGCAACTGATCATCCTGGGCAAACAGGCCATCGATGACGACAGCAACCAGACCGGCCAGATGCTCGCTGCCCTGCTGGGTTGGCCGCAAGCCACGTTTGCTTCGAAAGTCGTGCTGGAAGACGGTAAAGTCACCGTCACCCGCGAAGTCGACGGCGGCCTGGAAACCCTGGCATTGACCTTGCCAGCGATCATCACCACCGACCTGCGCCTGAACGAGCCACGCTATGTGACCTTGCCGAACATCATGAAGGCCAAGAAAAAGCCGCTCGAGACCGTCAAGCCGGAAGACCTGGGCGTCGATGTTGCGCCACGCCTGAAGACCCTGAAAGTCGTCGAGCCAGCCAAGCGCTCGGCCGGCATCAAGGTCCCGGACGTCGCTACCCTGGTCGCCAAGCTGCGTACCGAAGCCAAAGTCATCTAAGCGGCTTTGCCGTCTACCCAGAACAATTACAGGACATATCATGGTCGCATTAGTTATTGCTGAACACGACAACGCTACCTTAAAGGGCAGCACCCACCACACCGTGACCGCGGCTGCCCAGTGCGGCGGCGACGTGCACGTGCTCGTCGCAGGCTCGAACGCATCGGCTGCCGCCGCTGCCGCCGCGCAAATCGCCGGCGTGACGAAAGTCATCGTCGCCGACGCGCCATATTTTGCCGACGGCCTGGCCGAAAACGTGGCCGAGCAAGTGCTGGCCATCGCCGGCAACTACAGCCACATCCTGGCGCCAGCCACCGCCTACGGCAAGAACATCCTGCCGCGCGTGGCCGCCAAGCTTGACGTCGCGCAAATCTCGGAAATCACCAAGGTCGATTCCCCTGACACCTTCGAGCGCCCGATCTACGCCGGTAACGCTATTGCCACCGTGCAATCCGGCGACAAGGTCAAGGTCATCACCGTGCGCACCACCGGTTTCGACGCCGCTGCCGCCACCGGCGGTTCGGCTGCCACGGAAACCGTCGCCGCCGTCGCCGACGCGGGCAAGTCCGCCTTCGTGGGCCGCGAACTGGCCAAGTCCGACCGTCCTGAACTGACCGCCGCGAAAATCATCGTGTCGGGCGGCCGTGGCATGGGTTCGGCGGAAAACTTCCACATCCTGGAACCGCTGGCCGACAAGCTTGGCGCCGCCATGGGTGCTTCGCGCGCCGCCGTTGACGCCGGCTTCGTGCCGAACGACTGGCAAGTGGGCCAGACGGGCAAGATCGTCGCGCCATCGCTGTACATCGCCGTCGGTATCTCGGGCGCGATCCAGCATCTGGCCGGCATGAAAGATTCGAAGACCATCGTCGCCATCAACAAGGATCCGGAAGCGCCGATCTTTGCCGTGGCCGACTACGGCATCGTGGGCGATCTGTTCGAGATCGTGCCGCAACTGGTCAAAGAACTGGGTTAAGTCACACCCCTTCCGGTTTTGTTACTGACAAAGCCACGCCGGCCCGCCCCACACGGCGAGCCGCGCGTGGCTTTTTTCTTGGAGAAAAGAAGATGAGCTATCAAGCCCCGCTGAAAGACATGTTGTTCGTGATGAACGAACTGGCCGGCCTGGCCGAAATCCACACTTTACCCGGCTGCGAAGACGCCACGCCCGACACGGCTGAAGCCGTGCTGGAAGAGAACGCCAAGTTCTGCGGCGGCGTGGTGGCCCCCTTGAACGGCCCCAGCGACAAGGAGCCGAGCTTCTGGCACGACGGCCAGGTCACGACGTCAAAGGGCTTCAAGGAAGCGTTCAAGGCCTACGGCGAAGCGGGCTGGCAGGGCGTGCAGCATCCGACGCAGTTCGGCGGCCAGGGTTTACCGAAGCTGCTGGCCACGCCGTGCATCGAAATGCTCAACTCGGCCAGCATCTCGTTCGCCCTGGTGGCCCTGCTGTCGGACGGCGCCATCGAGGCGCTGCTGACGGCCGGCAGCGACGAGCAAAAAGCGGTGTATCTGGAAAACTTGGTGTCGGGCAAGTGGACGGGCACCATGAACCTGACGGAGCCGCAAGCCGGTTCCGACCTGGCCGCCGTGCGCACGCGCGCCGTGCCGCAGGGCGACGGCACCTATAAAGTGTTCGGCACGAAGATTTTCATCACGTACGGCGAACACGACATGGCGGAAAACATCGTCCACCTGGTGCTGGCCCGCACGCCGGACGCGCCCGCCGGCGTGAAAGGCATTTCGCTGTTCATCGTGCCGAAATTCCTCGTCAACGCCGATGGCAGCCTGGGTGCGCGCAACGACGCGCACTGTGTTTCCATCGAGCATAAGCTGGGCATCAAGGCCAGCCCGACGGCGGTATTGCAGTTCGGCGACCACGGCGGCGCCATCGGCACCCTGGTGGGCGAGGAAAACCGCGGCCTCGAATACATGTTCATCATGATGAACGCGGCCCGCTTCGGCGTGGGCTTGCAGGGCATCGGCCTGGCCGAGCGCGCCTACCAGCAGGCCGTGGCGTTCGCCAAGGACCGCGTGCAGTCGCGCGACCTGGCCGGGTCCGCGGGCCCCGTCTCCATCATCCACCACCCGGACGTGCGCCGCATGCTGATGTCGATGCGCTCGCAGACGGAGGCGGCGCGCGCGCTGGCCTACGTGGGCGCGGCCATCAGCGACGTGGCACACCATCATCCCGATGCCGAGGTGCGCGCGGAAAGCCTGGCCACGTATGAATACCTGGTGCCCGTCATCAAGGGTTGGGCCACGGAAATGTCGCAAGACGTCACGCGCGACGGCGTGCAAGTGCATGGCGGCATGGGTTTCATTGAAGAAACAGGTGCCGCTCAGCATTACCGCGACGCCAAGATTCTGACGATTTACGAAGGCACGACGGCCATCCAGGCGAATGACCTCGTGGGCCGCAAGACGGTGCGCGACGGCGGCGCCGTGGCGAAAGCCATCATCGCCCAGGTGCGCGCCACGGAAGCCCAGCTGGGCGAACTGTCCGGCGCCGACTTCCAGGCCATGCAGCGCCACCTGGCCGAAGGCAGTGCGGCCCTCGAAGCGGTAGTCGAGTATGTGGTGGCCAACATGAAGACGGACATCAAGGCCGTCTTTGCGGGCAGCGTGCCGTACCTGAAACTGGCCGGCATCGTGCTGGGCGGCTGGCAAATGGCGCGCGCGGCCATCGTGGCGCAGCAAAAGCTGGGTGAAGGCAGCGGCGACGCTTCGTTCTACAAGGCAAAAATCGCCACGGCGCGCTTCTTTGCCGACCACATCCTGTCGCAGGCGCCGGGCTTGCGCGCCACCATCATCGACGGCAGCGCCGGCGTGATGGCGCTGTCGGAAGAGCAGTTTTAAGTTGACGCGGGGCCGGCGGGAGCCGGCTGAATGCAAAAAAAGCGCTGGAGACTACTCTCCAGCGCTTTTTTTAACCACAAAGACAAATGCCGGGGTCAGACCCGCCGGGTCTGACCCCGGATTTACTCTGCGTTCCTAGCGGCGGGCGATGCCGTTGCCGGAATTGCGCACCAGGTCGCCAGCGGCCAGGCCAGGGTCCTGGTCAAACGCGAAGTCGGCCTTGGCGCCCGTTTCGTACTGCACGGTAACGGTCCACACCTTGCTGTTTTTCATGTGGCCTTCGACTTGCTTGCCCGCGAAAGCGCCGCCGGCGGCACCGGCAAGGGTGGCCAGGTCCTTGCCGCGTCCGCCGCCGACCTGGCGGCCCAGCAGGGCGCCGGCCACGCCGCCGCCGATCATGCCCAGCGCGCCGCCTTCGCCCGCTTTTTCAGCGACGTTGACTGCCAGCACCTTGCCGCACTCGGCGCAGATCTGGTGCTGCGGCTGCTTGGAAGGCTGGCTGGCGTAGGAATTGCCCGCCTTTTGCGCGGCCTTGGCGTTGATGATGGCCTGGTCGTATTCGCCCTTGGCGTCGCGCAGGCATTGCATGCGGGCTTTCGAGCTGGTTTCTTCTGCGCACAGTTTCTTGTCGTCCGCATAGCGCGTGTTGGCCTGCTTCGTGTCGTACGCGTATTGCGCCTTCGGCGACAGGTTTTGCGCGAAGGCGGAGGTGCTGAACAGGGCCGTGACGGCGACTGCGAGGATGAGTGGGCGACGAATCATGATCTTCTCCTGTGGGGTGTTGAATGTGCCAGTAATGTCGGCATTGTGAATGCAGTATAGAGGAAAATCATGATTGCTTACCAACACTTACATGTGCGTGCGGCAGGCGCGATCCGATGTCATTTCCATACGGAAATTAACCGTAGGCGCCGCCTGTGTACAGCAAGTCGAACAGGCGTGCCATGGTGGCGATCAGCACGCCTGCGCCTAGCATCAAGGTAGCGACCAGCACCACGGCCAGGGGCCAGCCCGTGTCCGACAGGTGGCCGGAGCCGGCGTTGTAGCGCGCATCCCACTTGTCGTCCGGCATCAGGCCCAGCACCAGCGCTTCCAGGAAGCCGCCCAGGGCGGACAGGGTCAGCGGCAATATCTGGTAAAACCAGTCCGCCTCGGGAAACAGCTGGCGCAGCAGCAAGGAGGCGGGCAGGGCGGCCAGGTGCAGCCAGCCCCAGCGGTCCCTGGCGCCGTGCAGGTAGAAGCGGTGGGCGCCCAGCATGCCCAGCAGGAAGGCCAGCAGTGTCGTGAAGGCCTTGTTCTTGTGCGACTGTTGCAAAATGGTAGCGGTGGTCATGGGACTCCAGAGTTGCTCATCGGTAAAGATTGTCAGTATCGGTCATTGCTTGCCGCAACGATAGCACTTTCAGACGGCGTTCAGGCGATGCTATCGTGCAATATCATCGCCTGGACGTGGCATGGCCGGCACGATAGACGCACGCGCCTATTGCGTCTTCGGCCATGACTGGTCATAATGTTTGATTAGCCCAAATTACACGCCCGTCATCATAACGCTTGCTGCCTGGCGGTAAAGCGCGCTATAATTTGCGGCTTTTTCCGCCTCAGCACACTTTTTGGAAATATTATGGTCGTTATTCGTTTAGCTCGTGGAGGCGCCAAGAAGCGCCCGTTCTTCAACATCGTCGCTACTGATTCGCGCAATCGCCGCGATGGTCGCTTCATTGAGCGTATCGGTTTTTACAACCCGATGGCGCAAGGTGGCGAAGTTCCACTGCGTATCACCGCAGACCGTCTGGCCTACTGGCAAGGCGTTGGCGCACAATTGTCGCCAACCGTTGCTCGCCTGGTAGCTAGCAACAACAAAGCAGCAGCTTAATTAGATCACTGGTTTGACGGTCAAGACTGCATCCGGGGTGAAAGTCCCCGATGACCTGGTACAGGTAGGCTATGTCTCCGGTGCTTATGGCATTGCTGGCGGGGTCAGGATCACTCCTTTCTCCGACGACGCGGATGCATTATTAAGCGTCAAAACCTGGTGGTTTGATAAACCGACCTTGCATGATGTTCAAGTCAGGCAAGCGAAGTTACACGGCGGCGACGTCGTGGCCCAGCTGGTGGGTGTGGTCGGGCGGGATGCCGCAGAAGCGCTGAAAGGCGTCTCTGTGCAAATTCCGCGTAGCCATTTCCCGACGCTGTCGGCCGATGAATTTTATTGGTCCGATCTGATCGGACTGACAGTCGAGAATTTGCAAGGCGAGTGCCTCGGCACAGTGCACGACATGATGAGCAATGGTCCGCAGTCGATCTTGCGCGTTACGCCCGTCGCCACTGCCGATGAGACCGTTGAAAAGGCGCCTGAGCGCCTGATCCCGTTTGTTGGCCAGTTTGTCATTAACGTTGACAAGGCTGCCAGCAAGATCACGGTCGACTGGGGCCTCGATTATTAAACCGCCTGCGCTTAACTTTGCGCCGGGCAATGTTTTCAGGATGGTGAACGATGCAATTTGATGTCGTGACCCTGTTCCCGGAAATGTTTGCCGCGCTGACGCAGTCGGGTGTGACCCGGCGCGCCTTCGAGCAGGGGAAATGTGGCTTGTCGCTGTGGAATCCCCGCGATTTCACTACCGACAATCACCGTACCGTGGATGACCGCCCGTATGGCGGCGGCCCCGGCATGGTGATGATGGCCCGTCCCCTCGAAGCGACAATTAATGCCGCGAAGCAACGCCAGACCGAACTGGGACTGGCGGCGCCCCGCGTGGTGTTCATGTCGCCGCAAGGCCGTCCGCTGACGCACGAGCGCGTCACGCAGTTGAAAGCCGAACCTGGTTTGGTGATCCTGTGCGGCCGCTATGAAGCCGTGGACCAGCGTTTGCTGGACCGTTGCGTCGACGAAGAAATCAGCATGGGCGACTTCGTCCTGTCGGGCGGCGAGCTGCCCGCCATGGCGCTGATGGATGCGGTGATCCGCCTGTTGCCGGGTGTCTTGAACACCGAGGCATCGGCCATCGAGGACAGCTTCGTCAATGGCTTGCTCGATTCGCCGCACTACACGCGGCCGGAAACATATGAAGGCATGGCCGTGCCGCCCGTCTTGATGGGCGGCAATCATGCCGAGATCGTCAAGTGGCGCCGCCAGCGCATGCTGGAAGCGACCGCGACAAAGCGGCCTGACCTGCTGGTCAGTGCACGCGCCGCCGGCTTGCTCAGCAAGACCGACGAAAAATTCCTGGCCAGCCTGTAAGCCGTTCTCGGACGGCCGGCAGGGTGGCTTTGCAGTGCCGGGCATGTTGCCCAAATTGGTAATACCCATCCTCTACCGGGCGGATAGCACGCTATCCACAGTGCGCCGGCATGATGGTTTTCGGAGTGTTAAAAATGGACTTGATTCAACAATTAGAGCAAGAAGAGATCGCCCGTCTGGGTAAATCGATTCCTGACTTCGCACCAGGCGATACCGTTATCGTCAGCGTCAACGTAGTCGAAGGCACGCGCAAGCGCGCCCAGGCTTACGAAGGCGTCGTTATCTCCCGTCGTAACCGTGGCCTGAACTCGAACTTCATCGTTCGCAAGATCTCGTCCGGCGAAGGCGTTGAGCGTACGTTCCAACTGTACTCGCCGCTGATCGCTTCGATCGAAGTGAAACGCCGTGGTGATGTTCGCCGCGCCAAGCTGTACTATCTGCGTGAGCGTTCGGGTAAATCGGCGCGTATCAAAGAAAAATTGCCAAATCGCCGCGTTGTGGCGAAAGCAAGCGCGTAATATCAGCGTCTGCGTTGGAAAAAAAGGGCGCCTCAGGGTGCCCTTTTTTCATTCTGAATTGCCAATGGGATAAGCTGCATGGCCACCATCGCATTTGATCCACAACAACTCGCCATCGATTCGATCGCCGGCGAGGCGGCGCTGGACGCCGTGCGCCTGACGCCCGGCTGGCTGCGCCAGCGCCTGGCCGAACCGCCCGACTGGCAGCCCGAGATCACCCAGGATTTCCTTTCCGCCCGCGCCGTGCCCGTGCGCGCCGCCGTGCTCATTCCGCTGGTGCAACGGCCACAGGGCTTGACCATCCTGCTGACCATGCGCACGGATCACCTGAGCAGCCATGCGGGCCAGGTCAGCTTTCCCGGCGGGCGCAGCGAACCGTTCGACGGTTCGCCCGTGGCCACGGCCCTGCGTGAAACGGAAGAAGAAGTGGGCCTGTCGCGCGCGCACGTCGAAGTGCTCGGCTGCCTGCCCGACTACCTGACGGGCACCGGCTACCAGGTCACGCCCGTGGTGGGCCTGGTGACGCCGCCGTTCGAGCTGCGCGCCGACCCGTCGGAAGTGGCGGAAATCTTCGAAGTGCCGCTGGCCTTCCTCATGGATGGCCTCAACCACCAGCGCCTGTCGGTCGAATTGCCCGGCGGACGGCGCTCGTTCTACGCCATGCCCTACGAGCGCTTCTACATTTGGGGTGCCACCGCCGGCATGCTGCGCAATCTGTTTCACCTCTTGCGCGCGTAAAATGGCACCCCGCACGTAATAAGTTTGATTCCAGCACTGCACTGCGCTATCGTAGCGGGCATTGCGGTATTGCTGAAAAAGACAAAAAGGACCATTGATGACATTTCTCTCCATACTTTGCGCATTGCTGATCGAGCAGCTCAAACCTTTGCGCGCGGACAATCCGATCTACGCCGAAATCAAGAGCCTGGCAATGCGCATGGAGACCTGGTTCAATGCCGGCCATGCCAACCACGGCCGCATGGGCTGGTTCCTCATGATCGGCGTGCTGATGGTGCCGACGGCCGGCGTGTACTGGCTCTTGCGGCATTACCAGCTGACCCCCTTGGCCTTCGTCTGGAATGTCCTCATCGTCTACCTGACCCTGGGTTTTCGCCATTACAGCCATTACTTCACGTCGATCCAGCTGGCCCTGAGCGCCGGCGACGAGGCGTCCGCGCGGACCTTGCTGGCCGAGTGGACCAAGCTCGACACGGTAGGCATGGAAGCGAGCGAAATCGCCCGCATCGCCGTGGAAAAAGCCCTGATCACCACGCATCGCAATGTGTTTGGCGTGTTCTTCTGGTTCCTCATGCCGCTGGGCCCTGCCTGCGCCGTGATGTACCGCGTGGCCGAATACCTGGCGCGCGCCTGGAACGAGCCCGAGCACATGCGCAATGAAGCGTTCGGCCAGTTCGCCGCGCGCGCCTTTTACCTGATCGACTGGATCCCCGTGCGCCTGACGGCCGTGGCGTTTGCCGTGGTCGGCAATTTCGAGGATGCCATCTACGCCTGGCGCAATTTTGCCCAGCGCTGGCAGGATGAGGCCATCGGCATCATCCTGACGGCAGGCGGCGGCGCCATGGGCGTGCGCCTGGGCACGCCGGCGGAAACGGCAGCCCGCGTGCTCGTCACGCCCGACATGGCCGTCGATGACAGCGACAGCGAAAGCGATATCCTGCCAGGCGAAGAGCCGGGCGCGCGCGCCTTGCAGAGCACGGTGGGCCTGGTCTGGCGCGCCTTGCTGTTGTGGATGCTGCTGCTGCTGTTGATGTCGGGCGCCGTTTTCCTCGGCTGACGGGGGCGCACACGCGCCATCCATGCGCCTGGCGCGCGGAACAAGGTTAAAATAGGGGCTGGCGCGCAAGGCGTGCCGGCCCCTGTTTGCATCGTCAGGGCAGATCGAGGTAGAACCCAAGTCTTCTATAAGATATAATACTGGCTTACCGCAGCAAACGTAGTTGAATTACCAGCCCGGCTTACCCGCCGGGGCCATTCACGCAATCCAGTCCCGACAAGCCACATGGCCGAGTTATCTCAAAAAACAGGGGAACTCTCAGACGAGTTCTTCATCCTTGGTCTCACCAGCAATGGCAAGCAATTCCGACCCAGCGATTGGGCCGAGCGCCTTTGCGGAGTGATGTCCTGTTTCAATCCCGAAGGCGGCGGGCGCAATGCGCACCTCCAGTATTCGCCCTATGTGCGCCCGACCGTCGTCAATGGCGTCAAGTCGGTGGTGGTCAACACCAAGCTGCGCGAAATCGAGCCGATGGCGTTTCACTTCGTGCGCGAATTTGCCAAGGATAACGACTTGCAGATCGTCGAAGCCTGCTTCCTGCCGCCCCCCGAAGAAAAGTAAGACCGTTTCAATTGATTTGCCGCAAACCCGCCACGGCGGGCTGGCGTAGCGTAGACACTCTGCCTCAAACGGAGTGGCGACATGCGCATCGGCGACATCTGCACCCTGCACACCATCCATTGCCAGCGTGACACCAGCGTGCAGGACGCGGCGCTGCTGATGCGCCAGCACCACGTGGGCGACCTGATCGTGGCCGAGCAGCCGAACGGCGAGCGCGTCCCCATCGGCATCCTCACCGACCGCGACATCGTCATTTCCGTCATCGCCCTGGGCCTCGACCCCGCCAGCCTGCTGGTGGGCGACATCATGAGCGCGCAACTGCTCACGGCCAGCGAAGACGAAGACGTCTACGACATCATCGAACGCATGCGCGTCAACGGCATCCGCCGCCTGCCCGTGGTCAACAGCCTGGGCGCGCTGTCCGGCGTCGTCAGCATCGACGACCTGCTGGCCTTCCTGGCCCAGGAAATGGCCGAGCTGGCGCGCATCAGCAGCGGCCAGCTGGTTTACGAAAAGCGCACGCGCAAATAAGCCCGCATTGCGCAATTTCAGTCAAATCCTCGTTACCTGAAAATGCTACAGTCCTTGCTCGTTCAACGGGAAGCGTCCATGCACTATCTGGCCAAGGCACTCTGGTATATCGAATCGCATTATGCGGAGAATATCTCGCTCGGCGACATCGCCCACGTGGGCGGCGCCTCGCCGTGTCATTTGACGCGCGCGTTTGGCCTGGCCACGGGCCACTCCGTGATGCGCTATGTGCGGGCGCGCCGGCTCAGCGAGGCGGCCCGCGCGCTGGCGCAGGGCGCGCAAGATATTCTCTCCGTCGCGCTGCAGGCCGGTTACAGCTCGCATGAAGCCTTTACGCGGGCTTTCCGCGAACAGTTCCACGTCACGCCGGAAAAGGTGCGGGCCCAGCGCCATGTCGCCAACCTCGCGCTGGTGGAAGCCATCAAACTGGATGTGGCGCCTGGCGTGGCCCTGGAAGCACCCCGTTTCGAGCGGGGCCCCGCCTTGCTGCTGGCGGGCCTCGTCGAACGTTATCGCGCAGAAACGGCTGCCGGCATCCCCGCCCTGTGGCAGCGTTTCCTGCCCCATGCGGCGCCCGGCCAGCTCGTGTATGGCGTGTGCTGCAACAATGACGATGCGGGCAATTTCGATTATCTGTGCGCCATGCCCGTGAACGACTTTTCCCAGGCCCCCGACGGCTGGACGCGGCTGCGCATCGCCCCGCGGCGCTATGCCGTGTTTCATCACCGCGGCCACATTTCCACCATCCGCGCCACCTGGCATACGGTGTGGAACGAGTGGCTGCCCCGGTCCGGCCTGGAAGTGGCCGACGCGCCAGATTTTGAACGCTACGACCAGCAATTCGATCCCGCCAGCGGCATCGGCGGCGTGGAAATCTGGCTCCCCTTGAAAGCATGAGCATGCTCAATACCTTGTCTGCGCCGGCTGCCGGCAGTACCGCGCTGCGCCGGCGCCTGTCGCAAATCGCCGCCGCGCTGGCGGCTGGCCTGCCGCTGTACTGGGTGCTGGGACCGCAGCCCGTGGGCTGGCTGGCCTGGTGCGCGCCGCTGCCCGTGCTGTGGCTGGCCCTGCGCTCGTCGCGCCGCGATGCCGCCTGGATGACCTTCCTGGCTGCCTTGCTGGGCCTGTCATCGAACGTTGCCTATTTTCGCCTGCTCATGCCCTTGCCGGCCGTGCTGGCCGTGATGTTCGTCAAGGCACTGCTGTGGCTGCTGGTGGTGCTGGCCACGCGGCGCCTCGTGCTGCGCTACCGCTCCGGCTGGACGGTGCTCGCGTATCCCGTGCTGTGGGTGGCGATCGATACCCTGATGGCTGCCTTCTTGCTCGATGGTAACTGGGGCAGCCTTGCGTATTCGCAAACCGATAACCTTGCCGTGCTGCAGGTGGCAGCGCTGGCGGGCGTGCCCGGCCTGCTGTTCTTGCTGTGCCTGGCGCCATCCGCGCTGGCCTTGCTGCTGGCGGGCGGTCGCGCATATGCGCCGGCGGCGGGTGCGGCCGCGCTGCTGCTGGCGGCAGCGTTCGCCGCTGGCGCCTGGCGCGTGCACGACGCGCCGGCCTCGGCGCCGGCAGGGCCGCTGGCGGGGCTGGTGGCCATCGATGACTTCATCGGTCCGGCCACGCCGCCGGCGCGCGCGCAAGCCATCTGGAATCAGTACGCGCGCCACGTCGAAGCGCTGGCAGGGCAGGGCGCCAGGCTGGTGCTGTTGCCGGAAAAGATAGCCGTGCTGGCCCCTGCGCAGGCGTACGTCGTGCGGCAACGTTTCCAGGCGCTGGCGCGCAGCACGGGTGCGTGGATTATCCTGGGCATCGGCGTGCAGGACGCTGCCGGCCGGCGCAACCTGGCCTGGCTGTTGTCTCCCGATGGTGCCGCGCCGGTCAGCTATCAAAAACATCATCTGGCGCCGCCCGAGCGCGAGTTTCTTGCAGGCAGCGCGTATGCCGTGCAGCCGGTGGCGGGGCAAGCCATGGGCCTGGCCATCTGCAAGGACATGCATTTTGCGCCGCTGGGGCAGGCGTATGGCGCGGCTGGCGCGCAGGCGATGCTGGTGCCGGCCTGGGATTTCCAGATGGACGCCTGGATGGGTGCGCGCATGACCGTGGTGCGCGGCGTGGAAAATGGTTATGCGGTGCTGCGCGCGGCGCGCGAGGGCGTGCTGACGGTCAGCGATGCGTATGGACGGGTGCTGGCGGAACGGGCCAGCAGCGCCATGCCGGGCAGCACCTTGCTGGCGCCGTTGCCGGCAGCGCGGCCCGTGGCCACCTGGGCCGGTTGGCTGGGACCGCTGTTCGGCTGGCTGTGCGTGGCGCTGGGCGTGATCCTGCTGTGCGCGGGGCGCCGCGCCATGCCTTCTGCCTGATGGGAAATGTCAGGTTTTGCTGCAATGCGCAAAACCGCATTGCGCGGCCCTTTTTATATTCTCCGTACGCAGGCCACATAATCGCCGCCGATTAATTCACCATGGTGGTGCATATATCGGCGTGGAGCCGGCATATATATTGCACTGCAATAAGTGGTGTTATCTGGTATTGGTGAAATGGGGCGATTGGTATTAATTGGTACTTAATTCGGCCACGAAGTCATACATATCGCCGCGGAAGTAGGAGCGGCAAAATTCCACGGCGCGGCCATCGCGCAAAAAGCCCAGCCTTTCCACCGACAAGCCCGCGTCGCCTTCCTCCGCCTGCAGCAGGCTGGCCTGCTCCCCCGTCAATAAAAGTGCGCTGAGGCGCTGCAAGGCGCGCACGGGCCGGTTGCCCGCCTGTTCCAGCGCGTCATACATGGAGATATCGACAGCGTCGAGGTCTGGCAGGCAACTGGCGACGATGGTCGCGTACTCCAGGCACATCGGCACCTCGTCCGCATAGCGGATGCGGTGGAAGCGGTACACGGGCGCGCCCGGCGACAGCCGCAGGCGCAAGGCTTCTTCCGGCGTGACGGTGCCCTCCGCGCGCTTGAGCCACACGCTGCGCGGCGTGCGTCCGCGCGCCCGCATGTCCTCGGAAAACGAGGTCAGCTTGGCGAAGTTTTTCTCGATGCGCGTATTGATGAAATTGCCCGAGCCGGGGCGCCGCACCAGCAAGCCCTCGTTGACGAGGCCGTCGATGGCCTTGCGCACGGTGATGCGCGAGACGGACAGGTCGCTGGCCAGCTGGCGTTCGGCCGGCAAGGCTTCCTCGGGGCCGAGAATGCGCTTGTCGATTGCTTCGCGCAGCGCGCGCTGCAGTTGCTGGTACAGGGGCAGGCTACTCGTCTGCCCCAGGCCTTGCATGATGTGAGCGAGGGTTGTCATACGCTGAGGGTCTCCGTTACGGCGCGTTGCAGACGCGCTCTGTATCTGTTTTGTGTCGCTGGATAATACCAAAAAAGGCCGTTATAAAACCAATTTGAATTATCAGGCCAACAATTTATGCCCGGCTTTCCCCACATTTAAGCCGCTCATACGGGCTACGGATTGATTTAGATAAAGTGGTCTGTGTGATTCAAACAACGTTATAAAAAAAAAGTTGCAACTGGTAGTGTTCTGGTATTGGATAGTAGTATATTGGCGTTGAATTGGTTTTGTAAGTGGTTGTGCCGAAGGGTCTGCAGCATGCCGGCGAGAGTGGGCGGGCTGGAAAGAAGACCTACATTAAAAATGAAAAGGTTCCAATCCTGGAGCCTAAATCAAGGGGGAGTACATGAAACGCAATTTGACACCTGCAGCTGCCGTCGTGAAATCCGGATCGCGTAGCCGTACGCCGATCGCTGCGGCCGTTGCCGTGATGGTCGCTGGCCTGGCTTTTTCGGCGCAGGCGCAGGAAGCCGCCGCCGATGACGTGGCTACCGTGACGGTGACCGGCGTGCGTGCCTCGCTGGAAAAGTCGCTGAAGCAAAAACGCAATGCGGATTCCGTGGTGGAAGTGATCACCGCCGAAGATATCGGCAAGATGCCTGACCGTAACGTGGCTGACGCGATCCAGCGCCTGCCAGGTGTGAATACCCAATCGTCGGCCGGTGGTGAAGGCGGTTTCGGCGAAAACGACCGTGTCAGCCTGCGCGGCACCAGCCCAAGCTTCCAGCAAACCCTGTTCAATGGCCACGCCATCAGCACCGGCGACTGGTTCGTGCTGAACCAATTCGGCGGCAATGTCGGCCGCAGCAGCAGCTTTTCCTTGCTGCCATCTGAGCTGGTGAGTTCCGTTGTCGTGCACAAGAGCGCCACGGCCGACCTGCCTGAAGGCGGCGTTTCTGGCGTGATCGATGTGATTACCCGCCGTCCGTTGGAATTCAAGAAGCAGCTCACGGCCGAAGGTTCGATCCAGGGTTTCTACAACGACCTGGCCGGCAAGACCGATCCTCAGTTCTCCGGCCTGGTGAACTGGAAGAATGACGCGAATACCTTGGGCATCATGGTCCAGGGCTTCTCGCAAAAATCGACCGTGCGTCGCGATGGCCAGGAAGTCCTCGGCTACACGCCCATCCTTGCCAACAGCGTCGCGGCCCAGGCCCGTCCTGAACTGGCCGGCGTGAAAGTGCCGACCTTTATCGGCGCCACCCTGTTCGAGCAAAAGAAAACCCGCGAAGGCGGCGCATTCGACATCGAATTCAAGCCCAGCAAGGACCTGACCCTGGATGTGAACGGCTTTTATTCGCAACTGAAGGCGCCGCATCAAAACACCAACTGGCTGGCTGCGCCTGCCAACTCGATCAACAGCACGAAAGACGGTGTGCCGAACGGCCAGATACCGACCAACTATACGGTCAAAAATGGCACCATGACAGGCGCCACCTTTGCCAGGAACGCGGGCGAAGTCGACAATATCTATCGTCCTGACGCCGGCGGCGAATCGTACTACCTCGATTTCAACTTCAAGTACCGCGCCACCAAGGACCTGACCCTGACCGGCAAGCTGGGCAAGACCCATGGCGTCGGTTATGACCGCAACGATGTCTACTACCAGAACAACGTCGATGGCGGCATGGTGTATCAATTGAACGGCATGAGTCCGGCCAGCGTTTCCTATCCGGGCGGCACGACCACCAAACCAGGCTCGACGGCCTGGATCGGCGGCGGCGAATCGCGTTCCGTCGACCAGGAAAAATATGCCCAGATCGACGCAGAACTGCGCCTGTCGTCCGGTATCTGGGATTCGATCAAGTTCGGTGGCCGCCTGACCGATCACAAGCGTGCTGCCGAGCATCCGATTGATGCCAAACCGGGTCCTCTGGGTATCGCCAATCCGGGCCCTGTCTGGAACGGCACCCAGTATCCTAGCGATTTCGGCAAGAATCTGGGTGGCAACCTGTCGAGCAATTATTTCAAGTATGACGGTGCAGCGCTGGCCGCCTGGGCCGCGATCCCTGGTAACCGCAATCTCGACCCTGTGCAACGCCACAACTGGACCGATGAATTCAAGCTGCAGGAAAAAACCTCGGCCATCTATGCCATGGCCAATGTGACGGGTGATAACTGGAGTGGTAACTTTGGCTTGCGCGCGGTGCAGACCAAACAGTCCAGTCTGGTTAACAAGAAGGGCGGCCCGATCACCGGTTCCGATTGGGAACCATACTCGCAGAACCTGTTTGAGCGCACCTATAATGATTACTTGCCTAGCGCCAATATCAAGTTTGATGTGCGCAACGATCTGGTCGTCCGCGCTGCCATTGCCCGCACTATCGCTCGTCCAGACTACAGTGCGTTGGGCGGCTCGGTTTCGCTGAATGACGATGCATTGAGCGGTACCGGTGGTAACGTTCAGCTTAATCCTGTCAAGTCGGATAACGCTGAAGTCAGCGCCGAATGGTATTTTGCACCGAAGTCGGCTTTCTCGGTCGGCTTATTCTACATGGACCTGAAGTCGGTGGTGTCGAATGGTACCGTAAATGCTTCTTATTACAATAGCAAGCGCGGTACCAACACCGTGTACCAGATCACGTCGCCATTCAACACCAGCGGCAAGAACAAGGGTGCTGAGTTCAGCTATCAGCAACCGCTGTTCGGCGACTTCGGTATTTTGGCCAACTACACCTATGCTGATGGCAAGCTGGATAATGGTGACGAACTGGTCAACGCATCGCGCAGCACGTATAACCTGACGGCCTTCTACGAAGCCAATGCCCTCAGCGCTCGCCTGGCCTACAACTACCGTTCGTCCTACAAGGCGGGCGTGGATCGTGGCGCCAGCCAGCACGTCGAAGGCGCGGGCGGCCTGGCCGGTTCGCTCAACTACAAGATCAACGAACACTTCACGATCACGTTCGATGCGCTTAACCTGACGAACACGACCATCAAAATGTACGCTGAAAACCGCGATCAGCCACGCGCGTTCTACAGCAATGGCCGTACCTTCTACCTGGGCCTGCGCGCAAAGCTGTAAGCGGCGATCTGGCCTGATGCTCACGCATCGGGCCTGGTCTTCCTCGGTCTTTTCAAGGCAAGTTCCTGTTTCAGGGGCTTGCCTTTTTTTTCGGCGCTCCTGCCGGTACTTGCCCCTTTCCGCTTCACCTTGTCGTTTGCCGTCTGTACTCATCCATAAAACCGTCCCGCCAGCGTGGCGGGAATCTATAACGAGGAGTCTATGAACAGCCGTTTGCATCCCGTATTACACCCCATCGCCGCCGCAGCCGCTTTGTTGTCCATCAATATGGCGGCACAGGCGCAGCAAGCCCAATCCGCCTCCCCGGCGATGCAGGAAGTCGTCGTCACTGGCATCCGCGCCTCGCTGGAACAGTCGCTGAGCCAGAAGCGCAACAGCGATTCCGTGATCGATGTCGTCAGCGCGGAAGATATCGGCAAGCTGCCCGACAAGAACGTGGCCGATGCCGTGCAGCGCGTGCCTGGCGTCAACATTTCCTCGTCGGCCGGCGGCGAGGGCGGCTTCTCGGAAAATGACCGTGTCAGCATCCGCGGCACCAGCCCCAGCCTGACGCAAACGCTGATCAACGGCCACGCCGTGGGCACGGGCGACTGGTTCGTCACGGACCAGGTGGGCACCGTGGGGCGCAGCGTCAGCTTTGCCTTGCTGCCGTCGGAAATCGTCAGCCGCGTCACTGTGCAAAAGAGCGCGCAGGCGGACCTGGTGGAAGGCGGCGTGGCCGGTTCCATCAATATTGAGACGCGCAAACCGCTGAGTTTCAAGCAGCCGTTCACGGCCGAGCTGGCCGTGCAGGCCATCTACGCGGACTTGCCGGGCAAGACCGATCCGCAAATGAATGCCCTGTTCAACTGGAAGAACGAGGCCAAGACCATGGGGGTGCTGTTCCAGGTGTTCTCCGAAAAACGCCACGAGCGCCGCGACGGCCAGGAATTCTTTGGCTATGGCGCCATCGACGCTGGCAGCCCGGCCGCGCAAAAGTATCCGCAACTGGCCGGCGTGCTGGCGCCGCTGGGCATCAACTCAGCCCTGTTCGAGCAGGTGCGCAAGCGCCAGGGCGGCAGCCTCGACCTGCAATTCAAGCCTACCGCTGACTTGATGCTCGACGTCAACGGTTTTTATTCGAAACTGGATGCCGCCAATTACAACCGCAGCTTTTATAACCAGCCGGGCGCCAACCTGAATGCCGTCGACAATGGCGGCAAGCACGTGGGCGTCATTCCCAGCACGTTTACCGTCAAGAACAACACCCTGGTGGCGGCCGATTTTCCCGCGTCGCAGTTTCCTGCGGCCAATGCCACCACGCCCTACAACGGCCAGCTGTATCCGGCCCTGGTCGACCAGATCTACCGCCCCGGCTCGAACTCGTCGACCGCGTATGTCGATGTCAACGGCAGCTACCGCGCCAGCGAGCGCCTGCGCATCACGGGCAGCCTCGGCTACACGCGCGGCATCGGCGAGACGCCCGTTGACCTCGGCTATGAGGCAGGCTTGACGGGCGTGGGCGTGTCCTACCAGCTGAACGGCCTGTCGCCGGCCAGGCTGAATTTCCCGGGTCTCGACATTTCCAGGTTATCGAATGCGGTGACGGCATCGGCGTGGGGTTCTCATGTGGAAACACTGGATACGGAAAAATACGGCCAGGCCGACGCTGAGTTGAGCATGGATTATGGCGTGCTGGAATCGCTGAAGTTCGGTGCCCGCTATGCGGAACACCACCGCAACGTGTCGTGGCCGGAAAACCGCAGCTGCGCCGTGTGCGACGGCACGACGAATGCACCCTTGCCGAAGTGGAATGGCGGCACCTATCCCGGCGATTACGGCAAGGGACTGGGCGGCAATGCCCAGGGCCGCTACTGGCAGCTCGATCCGGCCGACCTGGTGGCGTGGGCCAACAAGTACGACAATTCGGGCGGGCCGAACTCGCGCAACTGGCCGGCCGAACTGGACGTGAAGGAAAAGGATAGCGCAGCCTACATCATGGCCAACCTGGCGGGCAACAAGTGGCGCGGCAACGTGGGCGTGCGCGTCGTGCGCACGCAGCAGACGACGGTGACGAACGTGCCGGGCGGCGAAAATCCGATTGGCCAGGAAAACATCTTCGGCACCTATACGCCCACCATCGTCAAGCACAGCTACACGGATGTGCTGCCCAGCGCCAACATCAAGTTTGACCTGAGCAAGGACCTGGTGGCCCGCGCGGCTGTGGCGAAAACCATGGCGCGCGCCGACTACAGCGCGCTGGTGGGCGCGGTCAACTTGAACGACCAGTTGCTGACCGGCACGGGCGGCAATCCTGACCTGAAACCGATACGCTCGACCAACTACGATGCCACCCTGGAATGGTATTTCGCGCCGAAAGCCATGCTGTCCGTGGGGGCGTTTTTCATGGACATGAAATCGTACGTGACATTCGGCACGGCGCCCGTGACCTATTACAATAATACCTTCAAGAAACTCAACACCTATGTGATCCAGTCGCCGACGAATATCGGCGCCAAGAACAAGGGTGTGGAACTCAGCTACCAGCAGGGCTTATGGGGCGGTTTCGGCGTGGTGGGCAATTACACCTATACGAATGGCAAGGCCGACGACGGCGCCGCCGTGGTCGGCAGCTCGCGCGGCACGTACAACCTGGAAGGCTATTACGAGGATGAGCGCCTGAGCGCGCGCCTGGCCTATACCTACCGCTCCAGTTTCCTGGCCGGCCTGTTCAGCAGTTCGCCCCAGTATGTGCACGGCGTGGGCAACCTGGCCGCGTCGCTCAATTACAAGATCGACGAGCGCTATTCGCTGACCTTCGATGTGCTGAACCTGAATAATCCGGTGCTCAAGTACTACGGCGCCAACCAGGACCAGCCGACGGCCCTGTATTCGAACGGCCGCCAGTTTTACTTTGGCTTGCGCGCCAAGCTGTAGTGACACCTGACCAAACCTGCTGCGCGTCGGCATAGGCGGCTTGCGATGCCCACCGTACTGGAAGTACGGTGGCGCTTCTCGGCCACCCCTCCCTTCCGCGCGCGACGGTTTCGTCAGGCGTCGTTGTTTTGCTTTTCCGGCTTCCTGCCAGAATGGGGAGCCGGTTTTTACCTTTTGGAACTGTTTTACCATGACTATTGCTTCTCAACGCTACCTCGCCCTCGACGTCCTGCGCGGCCTGACCGTCGCCCTGATGATCGTCGTCAATACGCCCGGCGACTGGGGCAGCGTGTACGCGCCATTCCTGCATGCCGAATGGCATGGTTTTACTGTGACGGACCTGGTCTTTCCCAGTTTTTTGTTTGTCGTCGGCAATGCGCTGGCCTTTGCGCTGGGCAAGTATGAAAACCTGGGCCATGGCGCCGTGCTGGCCAGGCTGTGCAAGCGTAGCGCGCTGATCTTTCTGCTGGGCTTTTTGCTGTACTGGTTTCCCTTCTTCAAGATCGACGACGCGGGCCAGTTCGCCTGGTCGCCGCTGTCGCACACGCGCATCCCCGGCGTGCTGCAGCGCATCGCCGTGTGCTACCTGGCCGCCGCCCTGATCCTCCATTACTGGAAGACGCGCGGCGCGCTGGTCTTTTGCGCCTGCGCCTTGCTCGGCTACTGGGCCATCCTGGCATGCTTTGGCGACTACAGCCTGCATGGCAACGCGCCGGCCAAGCTGGACCTGATCCTACTGGGCGACAGCCATTTGTACCACGGCGAAGGCATCGCCTTCGACCCGGAAGGCATCCTCGGCACCTTGCCGGCCATCGTCAACGTCATCGCCGGCTACCTGGCGGGCAGTTTCCTGCGCCAGGCGGCGCCGGCGCGGCTGCGCGCCAGCCTGGTTCAGCTGGCCGTGGCCGGCGCCATCTGCGTGGCGGTGGCCCTGTGCTGGAACGAAGTGTTTCCGATTAACAAGAAGCTGTGGACCAGCTCTTACGTGATGCTGGGCATCGGCCTGGACTTGCTGCTGCTGGCGCTGTTGATGTTCATCATTGACGTGCGTCAAATGACGGGCTGGACCTACTTCTTTGAAGTCTTCGGCAAGAACACCCTGTTCATCTACCTGGTGTCGGAAGTGCTGGTGATTATCGCGTTTACCGTGCGCATCGGCGGCGGCAACCTGTACCAGTGGCTGTACCAGCACGGCTTTACGGGCTGGGCGCCGGCGCGCGTGGGCTCGCTGCTGTTTGCCGTCAGCTTCATGCTGCTGTGCTGGCTGATCGCCTACGCCATGGACAAGCGCAAGATCTATATCAAGGTCTAGAACTTCAGTTTTAATCCGTAGCGCGTGGCCAGCGCGGTGAAGGCCATCATCAGGGCGGTGACGGCGCCGGCATTCCACAGGCCGGCCGCGCCGCCCGTTTCCAGCCAGGGCCACCAGAAGCGCGGCAGGTGCAGCACGGCCGCCAGTTGCTGCCACAGGTCGGGCACGATGTAGGCGAACAGGGCATTGGTGCCGGCAGGCAACAACACCACGGCCCAGGCGCGCCAGCGCCACACGTCGATGACGACATAAAACACGAGGAACAGGGCCTGGATGAGGGCGCTGCACACGAGCGTGTAGGATTCCGTCGCCGCGATCTTGTTGATGTGGTGATATGGCCGCAGCAGCAGGCCGGCCGCCAGCAAGCCCAGCGCAAACCACGCCATGAAACGTATCCTCTGGACATGGTTCAGGGCGGCGCCGCGCAGGAATAGCCGGCCCACCAGCGTGCCGGCCAGCACATTGGCCGCCGTCGAACCGAGCACCTGCGGCACGTTGACGAAGGCGTTCACGCCTGCCGGCAGGAAATCCAGGCTGCCCGCCGTGCCCCCCATGTACAGCACGATCAGCAGGGAAAACACGCCCATCAGCGCCGTGCCGCTGCCCTGGCACGCCAGGTACAGCAGGCTGCACAGCAGATACGCCCAGCCGATCATGCCGAGGATGCCCCACCACGACGGTTGCAGCCAGGTGCTGGAAAACTCCGCATTCAATTCGCCGCGGAACGTTGCCAGCAGGAACAGCATCAGGGCGCCGCCCGCGGCCAGCTCCAGCTTGCCCGCGCCCTGGCGCCACAGCAGTATCATGGCCATATAAAACAGCAGGAAGTAGACGGCGTGCGGCAGCGGCGCCGCCTGCGCATCGTAGCGGTAGGCGTTCGCCAGCACCACGCCGGCCAGCATCAGGCTGGCGGAGCGCCACAGCAGGCGTCCCAGCAAGGCCGGCGTGACGTGGCCGCAATGGCGCTGCAAGGCCAGCGGAATGGCCATGCCCACCATGAACAGAAAGCCGGGAAAGACCAGGTCGGGCACGGTGATGCCGTCGGCGCGCGGTCCCGCATGTTCGAGCCAGAAGGCAATGCCGGGCATGCCGGCCAGGTAGTTGACCCAGATCATGGTAACGATCACGAAGCCGCGAAAGGCGTCCAGGCTGATCAGGCGTTCGGAGGCGGTGGCTGGCGGCATGGCAGGATGAAAGAAGGTCGAAAAAAAAGCAGCCCCGGCCTGAGCCGGGAACTGCCTTGCGTCTGCTTGAGGGCGCAGGAATTACTGTGCCGCTGCTGCCGGTGCCGCCGCTGCCGTGGCAGGACGGTTCAGCCACAGGATCCAGTAGCGGGCCAGGTCGCCCACGCCGTCGCCGCCCTTGACCGTTTCCAGGACCTTGATGGCGTCGTCTTTCTTGCCGGCCATGGCGTAGGAGTAGCCGAGGCGCAGCTTGGCGTCTTCAGCACGTTTCAGGCCGCCCTTGGCGATGCCTTTCTGGATCAGGTCGATACCTTTGTCGAACTGGTCCATCGTCACGAAGGCGTAGCCCAGGTTGATCAAGCCCGTGCCATCCTTGCTCTTCATGGCCGACGCTTCGCCGCTGGCGATGTTTTTCGCATCGTCGGCGGCAGCCTTGTTGGCCTGGTCGCGCAGTTTCTTGTGCTTGGCAGCATTCGCGCCCGTGCCCAGCACGCCTTTGGCAAAGCCGGCGTCGATGACTTTTTTCGCTTCCGTCGGGAAGGCGTTCTGCAAGGCGATTTCAGCCATGTCGCTGTAGTCCTGTGGCGGCATGGTGTCGACGGCCTTGAATTGCAGGCGCAGCACGTCCAGCGCGAAGCGGTCCGAATAGCCGGCCTTGCCTTGCAGGCGGCCCAGCAGGTCGCTCCAGTAGTCATCCGACGGGTAGTAGCGCACCAGGTTTTCCATGGCAATCAGGTAGGTGGCCGGATCCTTGCTTTTCGAACCCGTGTTGGCCAGCAATTGCAGTTCTTCGATGGTCGGCGTCTTGCCCGCTTGCTGCTTGGCCGTCACGTCGGCCATCAGTTCCTGTTTGGCGCGCGCGAAATCATTGCTGAAGTAATACGCGCGGATGATGTAGGGACGCACGGAAGCTACGTCGCCTGTTGCCGTCTGGTAACGGGTGAACCATTTGATGGCGTTCGGGTAATCCTTGGCGTTGTAGTGGTAGTTCGCCAGCGCCTGGATGAAGTCGCCTTCCGATTTCTTGTCCAGCTTGCCGGATTCGATCACCGCTTCCAGCGCCGTCATGGCCATAGGCGCATTGTTGGTGGTCGAGGCCAGCGCCACGCGCAGGCGGTTCAGCACGAACGTTTCATACGGCGTCAGGGCCGGCATGGCGGCCGCCTGGTCGATGCGGCTTTGCACGTCGGCGTAATTTTTGGCATCCATCGATGCCTTCACGGCGGTCGGATCGAGCAGCTTGAACACTTCAGGGCGCACCGAGTCGGCCGGAGCGGCAGCGGCGGCGGCTGGCTTGGCATCCTGCGCGTGCGACAGGGATGGCAGGACATTCAGGCCGATGGCGGCCAGGAGCAGGCTAAGACGGGCAAGACGGAATTGGGACATGGGTTATCCTTCAATCAATAACAAAAATACGCTCCGGTACTGGTTGCCGCAACAGTGTGCGGCGGCATTTGCCGGTGGCAGGGAATCTTAAAAAACACGTATTCTGCCATCCTGACCGCACAAGTCAAAGGGCGGCAGCATGGTAAACAACGGCATTGTCACATAAACGGCTGGGCTGGAGCGCCAAACGTGCGCGCCAGGGCTTGCCCTGCGGCATCGAACAGCAGGCAGCGCTGCGCCGGCAGATGCAGGCGCATGGCGTCGCCCGCCTGGCGCAAGCCTTCCTCGGCCGGCAGCTTGACGGCCAGCATCTCGGTCACGCCCGGCATGCTGGCGTAAACGATGGCCACGTCGCCCAGGTATTCGACATGGCTGACGGCCGCGTCGACGACGTTGTCGCCTGCAGCATTCACGTCCCGCAGGACGACATGCTCGGCGCGCATGCCCAGGGTCAGCCGGTCGCCCGGCGCCACGCTCCCGCCCTGCGCTTCGACGTCGATGACGGTGCCGCCGGGCAGGCGCACGGCCACGGAGCCGGGGCCGCAGGCGACCGCCTCGCAAGCGATGAAGTTCATCTTCGGCGCGCCGAGGAAGCCGGCCACGAACAGGTTGCCGGGATTGTTATACAGCGCGTGCGGACTGCCCACCTGCTCGATGCGCCCGCCGTTGAAGACGACGATGCGCTCGCCCAGGGTCATCGCCTCGACCTGGTCGTGCGTGACGTAGATCATGGTGGTTTTCAGTTCCTGGTGCAGGCGCGAGATTTCCACGCGCATCTGCACGCGCAGCGAGGCGTCGAGATTCGACAGCGGTTCGTCGAACAGGAATACCTGCGGCTTGCGCACGATGGCGCGGCCGATGGCCACGCGCTGGCGCTGGCCGCCCGACAGGTCCTTCGGCTTGCGTTTCAACAGTGGCGTGATCTGCAGGATCTCGGCCGCGCGCTCGACGGCGGCGCGCACCTCCGCCTTCTTGTGTCCCGCCAGGGAGAGGGCGAAGGCCATGTTCTCGAATACCGTCATGTGCGGGTACAGGGCGTAGCTCTGGAAAACCATGGCCAGGCCCCGCTCGGCCGGCGCGATATCGTTGGCCAGCTTGCCGCCGATATGCAGCTCGCCGTCCGTGATGTCTTCCAGCCCCGCGATCATGCGCAGCAGGGTTGATTTACCGCAACCGGACGGCCCCACGAAGACGACGAATTCGCCGTCGCGGATGTCGAGATCGATGCCGTGGATGACGGGGTGCTTGTCGTCGTACAGCTTGACGATGTTCTTTAACGCGATATGTGCCATGGAGTGGTTCTATCCTAGCTGGCGCTGGCCGGCGCGGACGTGGCGCCCGTGTCAGTCTGGCCGGAGGCATCCTTCGGTCCGATGCGCATGAAGCGCGACAGGATCAATACGGGCACGGCCGACACCAGCACCCACAGGAAAAAAGTCTTGTAGCCGAGCGCCGTCTGGATGTCGCCGCTGATCATCTTGAACAGCACGAAACCCAGCTGCATCACGCCGGTGGCGAACGCATAGTGGGCCGTCTGGTACTTGCCGACGGAGACCACCTGCATCATGAACAGGATCAGGCCGACGAAGCCGAAGCCATAGCCGAACATCTCCACGCTGAGCGCGGCCGTGATCAGGGTCAAATCGGTCGGCATGCTGTGGCTCAGGTAATAAAACACCAGGTTCGGCAAATTCATGGCCAGGATCAGGAAGAACATGGCGCGCTTGAGGCCCAGCCACGACGTGAAATAGCCGCCGCCGATGCTGCCCAGCAGGAATGCGACGGTGCCGGCCGTGCCGTAGACGGCGCCCACTTCGGTCGTCGACAGGCCCAGCCCCCCCAGTTCGCGCGCCTCGCGCAGGAACAGCGGGCCGATGGTCTGCACTTGCGCCTCGCCCGCGCGGAACAGGATGATGAAGGCGATCATGCCCCAGATGCCGGGTTTTTTCAGGAAGTCCACCAGCACGTCCCACAGGGTGCGGCTGATGCCGGCCACGCTCTTGTCGGCCACGGCCGCGTTGCGCACCTGCGGCAGCGCCCACAGGTGGTACGCGGCCAGCGACAGCATCATGGCGCCGATGATCAGGAAGATCACCGACCATGCCGGCTTGATGCCTATTTTTTTCTCCAGGTAGCCGGCCAGGATCACCAGCCCGCCCAGCGAGATGAATTTGCCCGCGTTGAAGAAGGCGCCTTGCCAGCCCGCGTAGGCCGCTTGCTGCTTGTCCGACAGACTGGCGATATACAGGCCGTCGCAGACGATGTCGTGCGTCGACGAGGCCAGCGCGGCGACGAACAGCACGGCGATGCAGGCGGCGAACCACAGCGGCGTTTGCAGCGCCAGCGCGATCAGGCCCAGGCTCAGGCCACCGGCGAACTGGAACAGCACCACCATGGTCTTCTTGCTCGACGCCAGTTCCAGGAAGGGACTCCACAGCGACTTGAAGACCCAGGCAAAGCCGATCAGGCCCGTCCAGCGGGCGATCTGGTCGTTCGGCACGCCCATGCTCTTGAACATCAGGCCGGCCACCAGGGCCACGGCGTAGAACGGCAGGCCCTGGGCGAAGTACAAGGTCGGCACCCAGGAAATCGGGCTGCGTTTGCCAATATTGGTGCGCTTGTCGTGCATGGAGGCTTCCTTATCGAGAGACGTTTTCATTTGACTGCGCCGTCCATGCCGCGCATGAAGAAGCGTTGGGTAAACAGGAAGGCGAGCAGGGTCGGCACGATGGTGATCAGGGTGCCGGCCGCGATCACGCGCGTGCTGCTGCCGAAGGTGCCGCGCAAGTACAGCACGCCCACCGACAGCGGGAATTCATCGGGCTTGCTCATGACGATCGACGGCCAGATGTACTCATTCCACGATTCGACGGCCGTCAGGATGCCGACGGTGGCCAGCCACGGCGTAATCAGCGGCAGCATGATGCGGCTGAAGATCACCCATTCGGAGGCGCCATCGACCCTGGCCGCGTCGATCAGGTCTTGCGGCACTTCCTCGAACGCCTGCTTGAGCAGCAAGATGGCCACGGCCGTCACCACGTTGGGCAGGATCACACCCGTGTAGGTGTCGACCAGGCTCATTTGCGTGATGGTGATGAAGTTGACGAGGAAGTTCACTTCCGACGGCAGCACCAGGGTGGCGAGGATCAGGCCGAACACCAGCTTGCGGCCGCGGAATTTCAGGCGCGCCAGCGGATACGCGGCCAGTGAGCACAGCAGCAGTTTCCAGAACACGGTGAACACGGCGATCAGCACGGAGTTCTTGAAGAACGACCAGATCGGGATCGCATTGAACACTTCGATGAAGTTGTCGAAGGACGGGGCCTTCGGCCAGAAGGTGGGCGGGAAGGCGAAGATATTGCCCTCCGTGGAAATGGCCGTCACCAGGGTCCACCAGAACGGGAAGACGCAGACGACGGCGATCGCGCACAGCACGGCATAGTGGCCCAGTATGCGCAGGCGCGCTTTCAGGGGGCGGGAACGGATTTTCATGGTCATTCCCTGGTCAGCGGTGCTTGGGTTTGAGGTAGCGCAGGCACAGCAGGGCGATACCGATGCAGAATAGGGACACGACAAAGCTGGCGGCCAGCGCGCGCGGCAGTTTCAAGTGCTTGAGGCCCTGGTCATACGCGTAGTACAGCGCCGTGAAGGTGGAATTCATCGGGCCGCCCTGGGTCAGCACGTCGACTTCCTGGTACGCCTTCAGGGCCGCCAGCACGGACAGGATGGAGCACAGCATGATGGTGGGGCGCAGCATCGGCACGGTGATCTTCCAGAAGCGCTGCCAGCGGTTGGCGCCGTCGAGCATGGCCGCTTCCTGCATGTCCGACGGAATCGATTGCAGGGCCGCCAGGTACATCACCATGTACCAGCCCAGGCCGCGCCACAGGGTGACGAACATCACGGCAAACAGGGCCAGGCTGTCGTTCGACAGCCAGCCCACGGGCGCGTTCACCAGTTTTAACGTCATCATCACGTAGTTCAGCGCGCCCTGTTCGTGGAACATGAAGCCCCACATGATGCCGACCACGGACACGGTCGTCACCACGGGCACGTAGAAGGCGGCGCGGAACAAACGGATGCCGGGCAGGCGGTTGTTCACCAAGACCGCCAGGGTGATGGCGCCCACCTGCACGAAGGGCACCATCAGCAGGAACATCAGCGAATTCTTCAGGCCCGAGACGAACATCTCGTTGTTGAAGATGTAGCGGAAGTTGTCGAGGCCGACGAAGCGCGTCTCGCGTATCAGGCTGTAGTCGGTGAAGGCCAGCACGGAGCCGTAGCCGACGGGCCAGAAGGAAAAGGCGGCCAGCAGCAGCAGGGCGGGGGTCAGGAACAGCCAGGCTTGCACGGTGTGGCGATGGGAGAATGTCATGGCGTCCTCAGTGGCGCGGCAGGGTGGCCAGCTTGCGGTTCCAGATGGCGACGGCCTGGTCCAGCGCCTGCTGCACATCCTGCTTGCCCGTCACGCCCGCCTCGACGGCTTTCACCAGCGAGCGGCGCAGTTCGTCGTAGTCGTCGATGCCGGCCACGTACAGGGTGCGCGAGTGGCCCATCGACAGGGCGCCGGCGGCGACCGCCTTTTCGGCCGCGCCCGCGTTGGCCGGCGTGGCGAGGAAGAACGGATCGGCCGCCGCTTTCACCGTGGTGGGGAAGACGCTGGCCTGACGCGCGAACGCCAGCTGGTTCTCGTCGTTCGTCAGGAAGCGCGCGAACTTGCCGACCGACGGCAGCTGGCGCGCCGGCACGCCTTTCGGGATGGCGAAGTGCACGAGCCAGCCGCCGTCGGCGATGCCGGTCGGGCCCAGCGGCGCGGGCGCCACGTCGGTGATGGCGTAGATGTCTTTCGCATCGCCACGGATGCGCTGCATGGCCGTCGGCGGCGCCAGCAGCATGCCCAGGCGGCCGCCCTTGTAGGCGTCGATCACGGCAGGGAAATTGTCTTCGGCGAACAGGCTTTCCTTCAGCAGGCCGCCAACCTTGTAGGTGTCGGCCAGCTTCTGCACCAGCGCCACGTGCCGCGGCGAATTGAAGACGGCGCGGTTGTCGGTGATGACGGCCAGGCCCTGCTGCATGAACAGGCCGTCGATTTTCGACAGGGCGGGGGCGATGCCGGCCTTGCCCGTGCGCTGCGCGATCTGGCGCGCGAACGCCAGCTGTTCATCGAGGCTGGCGGGGCCGCGCGTGAGGCCCGCCTGCTTGAAAATGGCGGTATTGAAGGCGATCACCGCGACATTGCTGTACATGGGAAAACCGTAGGTGCCGCCCTTGAAGCGCAAGTCCGCCAGGGCGCTGGGGATGTAGCTGGCGCGCGCTGGCGCGATCAGGCCATCGACTTGTGTGAGCAAGCCGTCGCGCGCGAATTCGTCGGCCCAGGGCACGTTCAGGCTGACCAGCGCGGGCGGCGTGCCGGCCACGATGCGCGTGACCAGCTTGGTCTGGATGACGTCCCACGGGAAGTCGATCCATTCGATCCTGACGCCGGGATTCTGCGCCTCATAGCGCGCCACCACCGCATTGAAATACGGCGTGAACTTGGGCTTCATGCTGAAGGTCCAGAATTCGATTTTCTCGGCAGCCCATGCCTGCGGCGCGAGCAGGCCCGCGCAGGCAACAACCGCCAACAGTCTCTTGATCGTCATTTTTATCCTGGAGCGTGGCGCTCCAATGTCCATGAGTCCGCGGCGCGGGTACATGCCCTTGCCGTCGCTTATATTCGTGTCCTGCGGACGGCAGCTTCATCCCGTGCCGGGGAAGAAGCTGCCGGGTACAGCTTAATTTGTCTTTGTTACCTTGCTCAGGTGACGCGGCGCATCCGGGTCCATGCCGCGCGCGGCCGACAGTTTGGCCGCCATCACGTAGAACGACTGGATGGCGACGATCGGATCGAGGTCCGGCGTGGCCGCCACGGGCAGGGTCAGGTCGCGCTCGGCCACGTCGGCGGGGGCCGCCAGCAAGACCTTGGCGCCGCGGCCGCGCATCTCGGTTGCCAGCTGCAGCAGGCCGGCTTGCGTCGGGCCGCGCGTGGCGAAGATCAGCAGCGGGTAGCCGTCTTCGATCAGGGCCATCGGGCCGTGCTTGATTTCGGCGCCGCTGAAGGCTTCCGCCTGCAGGGCCGAGGTTTCCTTGAATTTCAGCGCCGCTTCCAGCGCCACGGGGAAACTGATGCCGCGTCCGACGACCATGATGTTGCGGGCCGGCGCCAGCACGTCGATGGCGGGCGACCAGTCGACGCGGGTCGCTTCGAGCAGCGCTTCGGGCAGCGCTTCCAGGCCCGCCTGCAGTTCGGGGTCATTCTGCCACTGGGCCACCATGCGCGCGCCGGCGACCAGGCTGGTGATAAAGCTCTTGGTGGCGGCGACGCTTTGTTCCTTGCCCGCGCGCAGGGGCATGGCCCACTCGGCGGCGTGCGCCAGCGGCGAGTCGATGTCGTTGACGAGGGCCACGGTGGTGGCGCCGCCGTCGCGGAAGTAGCGGATCGGCTCGACCACGTCCGGGCTTTGGCCCGATTGCGAGATCGAGATGGCCAGCGTGTCGCGCGTCACCAGCGGCGACTTGTTCAGGGTCACCAGCGACATCGGCAGGGACGCGACGACGCGGCCCAGGCGCGCCATGATCAGGTAGGCGACGTAGTTGCAGGCGTGGTCGGAGCTGCCGCGCGCGATGGTCAGCGCGGTCGAGAACGAGGTGCTCCTCAATTTGCGGCCCAGTTCCGCGTAGCGTTCCGTGTCGCTGGCCAGTTGCAGGGCGACGCATTCGGCGGCGGAAATGGCTTCTTTAAGCATCATTGAGGTCACAGATTTCTCCTTCTATATACACAGCTTTGAGTTTGAGATCGCGATCGAGTACCACCAGATCGGCGTAAGTACCGGGGGCCAGCCGGCCGCGTTCTTCCAGGCCCAGGTAATCGGCGGCGTTGGTCGACACGCGCTTGGACGCGTCGGCCAGGTCCAGTCCCAGTCCCACCAGGTTGCGCAGCGCCTGGTCCAGGGTCAGGGTGCTGCCCGCCAGGGTGCCGTCGGGCAGGCGCACGCCGCCCATGCATTTCTGCACGGCGTGGCGGCCCAGCATGTATTCGCCGTCCGGCATGCCGGTGGCGGCGGTGGAATCGGTGACGCAGTACAGGCGCGGGATGGCGCGCAGGGCCACCTTGATGGCGCCCGGATGCACGTGCAGCAGGTCGGGGATCAGTTCGGCGTATTCGGCGTGCGCCAGGGCGGCGCCGACCATGCCCGGCTCGCGGTGATGCAGGCCGCTCATGGCGTTGAACAAATGCGTGAAACCCATGGCGCCGTGTTCCAGCGCGGCCACGCCGTCTTCGTACGAACCGAGCGTATGGCCGATCTGCACGCGCACGCCGGCGTCGGCCAGGACGCGCACCAGGTCCAGGTGGCCGGCGATTTCCGGCGCCACGGTGATGACGCGCAGCTTGGCCAGGGTTTGCAGGCGTTCGATTTCGGCCAGGTTGGCGGCGCGCGCGTAGTTCGGCTGCGCCCCGAGCTTGCCGGAATTGATGTACGGGCCTTCCAGGTGGGCGCCCAGCACGCGCGCCGTGTTCGGGCGGCGGTTGTTGGCGGCGATGCCGATGGCCGTCAAGGCCATGTCGATGTCTTCCGGCGGCGCCGTCATGGTGGTGGCCAGCAGGCTGGTGGTGCCGTGGCGCGCGTGGATGGCCGCGATGGTGTAGACGGCTTCGCCGCCTTCCATGATGTCCTTGCCGGCGCCGCCATGCACGTGCAGGTCGATAAAGCCGGGCAGGATGTAATCGTCGCTGTTGTTCGACGGGTGGAGTGAATCGCCCGTGATGCTGTCGACCCGCTCGCCGAAGGCGATGGCGCCGTGGATCCAGCCGCCGGGGGTAAGGATATTGCCTTTGATAGTGCTGCTCATCTGCGCGACTCCGCTACGAATTCATAATAATCACTGCGGCAATACGAGTGGGTCAGTTCCACCGCTGCGCCGTTGTCGAGATAACTGACACGGGTGATGTGCAGCATGGCTTCACCCGTCTTGATATTGGCCAGCTTGGCCTGTTCCGCCGTGGCGTTGACGGCGCGGATATGCTGCAGCGCGCGCATCGGGATGGTGCCGCGCGACTCCAGGTAGCCGTACAGCGAATCGGTGACCTGCTGCGGGTCCGGCATGTACAGGGCGGGGATGGTGGTCGTTTCGATCGCCATCACCACTTCGTCGGCCGTGCGCAGGCGGCGCAGGCGCGCCACCGGCATGTGCGGCGACAGTCCCAGCGACAGCAGTTCCAGCGGCGCGGCCGCGCCGATGTCGCGCTGCAGCCAGCGCGAGCCGGCCGTGAAGCCCCGCTGGCGCAATTCTTCCGAAAAGCTCGTCAGGCGCGACAGCGGCTGTTCCAGCTTGGGCGTGATGTAGGTGCCCGAGCCGCGCTTGCGCGTCAGCATGCCCCGGTCGCACAGCATGTCGATGGCCTTGCGCGCCGTCACGCGCGAGATTTCCAGGATGTCCGACAGCACGCGCTCGGAAGGCAGGGCCTGGTTGGCGCGCCAGTCGCCGCTGGCGATGCCGTCCGACAGCATGTTCGCCAGCTGCATGTAGAGCGGCGTGTCGCTGGCTGGATTGGGTTTGAAGGCGGACAGTTTGGCCAGCATGGTCATTGCTCCTGCAAGTGCTTGCGTATCAGGCGCAGGCCGCCTGCGGCCGAGTCGCCCTGTGCCGGCACGACCAGTTGCAACAGTGCCGCCGGCAGGTAGCTCGACAAGGGCGCCGCCAGGCCGCCGCACAGGGCCACGGGCAAGGCGCCGGCCGGGTCGAGCGCCTTGGCGATGAGGGCGATCTGCTGGCCCGCGTCCACCAGGATGGCGCGCGCCACCGCATTGGTGGCCGCGTGTTCGAGCACCAGGCGCGCCAGTTGCGCGAAATTGGTCTGGCTGGCGGCCGCCAGCCACACCTGCATGGCGTCGCGCTGGCCGCCGCAGGCATCGATGATGGCCGTGGCGAAGGCGCTGCCGGGCACGCGGCCATCGGCCACCTGCTGCGCATGGTTAATGGCGCGCATGCCGATCCAGGCGCCGCCCGCTTCGTCGCCGGAGGGGAAGCCCCAGCCGCCCACTTCATGGCGGCTGCCGTCCGCGTGCAGCACTTCGCCCACGCTGCCGGTGCCGATGGCCACGATGGCGCCCGGCTGGCCCGCATGCGCCCCCAGCAGGGTGGTCAGGGCATCGGATTCGAGCGCGACGGCCGCATAGCCGGGATTGTGTTCGATAAAGCTGGCGGCCCACTGCTTGTTGTGCACGCCGGCCAGGCCCAGGCCGATGGCCATGCGCTGCAGCGGCGGCTGTTCCAGGCCGGCGGCGCGGAAGGCCAGGGTGACGGCATGCGCCACGGAGGTCCAGGCCCGTTCGATGCCCAGTCCCAGGCCGGATGGGCCGCTTTGTCCCTGCGCCAGTTCCTGGCCATCGAGGCGCGCCAGGCGTACGCGGGTTCCGCTGCCCCCGCCGTCGACGCCGATTATGTATTCGATCATGTTGTGCAGTCCCGCGTTTGGTTGATTGCGCCTGTCTCGGTTCTTTTATTTGTCGGGCGGCGAAAAAGCTGAAGGCACTATATTGTCGCCCCGATGGCTTGTCAACAGGTATTTAAGTGGTATTAACAATTGCGTTGCGCGCTGTCGCCGCATGCCCGAGGGCTTGATTGCAAGTGATTGTTAATAAAGGGATTTTTATGCTTCGCGAATGGTATTGAAATTGGCCTTGTTTAATGCCAATTTTTTCAGACTGGTCTGTGCCGCGCGCTGTAGTGTTGCTTCCGCGCATGCTTGGCAAGGGACGCCATGAAGAGTAAAGTCCGCCTTTTACACCTGAGTTGGAAGAGCATGATGAACGACAAGGCAGCAAAGAGCGATTACTGGGACGACTGGCAGCAAGAGGCGCTGGCCGCTGGCGTGTCGGCGCCGCTGGCCGCGCTGGGCATGGAAATGATGCGCACGCACCGCAAGAACCGCTGGCCGAAGGATTTCCTGGGCCGCGAAAGCGATGGCCCGGTCATGATCGAAATGTGCCTGGAAGACGAAGCGGAAACGGAATTGTTCTTCATCGAGAACCTGTATCCCTACGATGCGGCGCTGATCGAAAAGACGCGCCGCCGCCTGTGCCTGCACTGATAGTGCGCTGACGCGCGACTGGAACGGCCGCCTTGTGCGGCCGTTTTGCTTTTCGGGTGGCATTTTCATGGGGGAGTGTCATAATGGCCCAGGCATTTCCGCCCAGGTATGGAGTAGATAATGAGCAAGGCACAGGACAGCAAGAAGGAAGCCAAGAAGGAACCGGCCAAGACCATGAAGGAAAAGAAGGAAGCCAAGAAGGTCAAGAAAGAAGAGCGCAAGCGCTGATCATGCGCCTGCGTCGCTTACTGTCGCGCCCGTGGCGTGCGCCGGCCCTGCTGGCGGCGCTCGCCCTGCTGGCCGTGGGCACGCCCGTGTCCGGCGTGCTGGCGCAGCAAAAGCCGCCGCCATCCACGTTCGGGCAAGTGGTGGGCAACGCCGTGCTGTGCATCGACCAGATCGACAACAAGGCCTTCTATGCGTATCTGCTGACGGCCTTCGGCCCCGCCTACAAGCATGAAGGGGGCGCCTACTGGTTCCGCACGGACGCCACCTTGTGGGGCGCGCCGATTACCGACGTGATCGTCAGCGACGATACCAGCCCCCTCGTCTTCATGGGCGTGGTGGCGGATTCGACGCCGGAAAAGCTGGAACCGGCCATCCGCGGCGTCTCGGGCCTGCGCTTCAATAAGCTCGACAATTCCGCCTTTCCTGTCCGTGGTTCCGTGCCTGGCAGTAAAATCGTCTACTTCCGCAGTAAGGCGAAAGTGTATTGCGCCAAATACAAGCCGTTGCCGCCCGCCCGCACCCGATGAGGGGTTCGGCTTGCCGCCGCGCATTTTGATCGTTTCATCCGCAGGGTCTCCATGTACACGCATTATTTCCAGCTCAAGCAATCGCCGTTTTCGATCGCCCCCGATCCGCGCTACCTGTTCATGAGCGAACGCCACCGCGAAGCGCTGGCGCACCTGCTGTATGGCGTGGGCAGCGGCGGCGGCTTCGTGCTGCTGACGGGAGAAATCGGCGCCGGCAAGACCACCGTGTGCCGCTGCTTCATGGAACAGATTCCGGAAAATTGCCAGCTCGCCTACATCTTCAATCCGAAACTGTCCGTCGAGGAATTGCTGCTGTCGATCTGCGAGGAATTCCGCATCGCCCTGGCGCCCGGCGTGGCCAGCGTGAAAGGCTATGTCGACGCCATCAATGCGCACTTGCTGGCCAGCCATGCGCAAGGCAAGAATAATGTGCTGATTATTGACGAAGCGCAAAACCTGTCCGCCGCCGTGCTGGAGCAGCTGCGCTTGCTGACCAACCTGGAGACGAGCGAGCGCAAGTTGCTGCAGATCATACTCATTGGCCAGCCGGAATTGCGCGCCATGCTGGCCCGTCCCGAACTCGAACAGCTGGCGCAGCGCGTGATCGCCCGCTATCACCTGGGATCGCTGACGGCGGACGAGACGGCCAGCTATATCCGCCACCGCCTGGCCGTGGCGGGCAGCACGGCGCAGACGCCGTTCGCGCCGCGCCTGATGGCGTCCATCCATGCCTTGAGTAAAGGCGTGCCGCGCCGCATCAACCTGCTGTGCGACCGCGCGCTGCTGGGCGCCTACGTGGAAAACCAGCCGCAGGTGACGCGCCAGATCCTGCGCCGCGCCGCCGAGGAAGTGTTTGCGGAAGAGGGGAAGCCGGCGGCCGGACGGGGGCTGCGCTGGCCGCACGTGGCCGGCGGCGTGCTGGCCGGCGCCCTGGTCACGGCCGCGCTGGCCTGGCATTTCATGCCGCGCCCGTCCGCCGTGCCCGCTGCACCTGCCGTGGCCGCCTCTGTGCCGGCCGCCTCCGCCGTGGCGGCTGCCGCCGCATCCACGCCCGCGTCCGCACCCGCGAGCGTGCCGGACCGCAACGCGGTGCTGCGCCAGCTGGCCAGCCTGTGGGGCGAGCAGTTGCCGGCCGGTGACGCTTGCCAGGCGGGCGCCCGCGCCGGCCTGCGCTGCCTGCACAGCCGGGGCGGCATCGCCGAGCTGCGCGTGCTGGACCGTCCCGCCCTGCTGGCCTTGCGCGACGGGGAGGGGATGGAACAGCTGGCGCTGCTGACGCGCCTGCAGGACGAGAACGCCACCGTGCTGCTCGATGGCAAACAACAAAGCGTGCCGCTGGCCCAGCTGGCGCAGCGCAGCGATGGCAGTTTCACCACTTTCTGGCGCGCCCCGCGCAGCTGGCGCGACGAAGTGCCGCTGGGCGCCCGCGGCGCCGACGTGGACTGGCTGGCGCAGCGCTTGGCGCAGCAGCAGGGTTTGCCTGCGCCGGTCCCGAATCTGCCGCTCGATGCCGAGATGCAAAGCCTGCTGCGCGCTTTCCAGCAGCGCCAGAACTTGCGGGCAGATGGCCTGGCGGGCCCGAAAACATTCATACGCCTGAGGCAACTGGGTGACAACTCGGAGCCGCGCCTGAGCAGCGCGGCTCCTGCCGTGGCAGCGCCCGCTGCGACGGCGATGGTGGCGGGGAAATAAGATGTCCTACATACTTGAAGCACTGAAAAAATCGCAGGCCGAGCGCCAATTGGGTGAGTTGCCGTCGATCCACGCACCGCAAGTGCAGCTGCACGATGGCGCCGCATCCGGCGCGGCGCGGCGCGCGCCCGTCTGGCTGGCGCTGGGCGGCGTGACGGTGGCCGTGGCTGCCGCGCTGCTGCTGTGGCAGCCGTGGCAGGCGGGCGCGGCGGCGCCTGTACCCGTACCTGTTCCCTTATCTGCTGCCGCGCCTGCCGTGCTGGCCCAGGCTGTACCAACGCCGCTGCCGGCAGTCGTCCCGCCGGCAGTCCCTGTGTCCGCGGCGGCCCCGCCAGCGGTCGCCGCGCCTGTGCCCGTGCCGCCAGCGGCCACCGCCGCGCCCGTGCACCATGCGAGGCCCGTGCCGGAACCGAAGCAGGAGACGCCAGGTCAGGCCGCTCCTGCCGTCCCCGCTCCCGTTCCGGCCATGCCCGCGCCCGCGCCGGCGGCCGAAGAGACCGTGCCCGGCATGCGCGACTTGCCCGAGCCGATACAGCGGCAAATCCCCGCTATCGCCATCGGCGGCTATATCTATTCGAAGAATCCGGCCGACCGCCTGTTGCTGATCGACAAGGTCTTGCGCCACGAGGGCGAGGAATTGGCGCCCGGCCTGGTGCTGGAAAAGTTGCAGCCGAAGGCGGCCATCTTCAGTTTCAAGGGCTACCGCTACCGCGTGCCATATTGAGTTGTTGCGCATCAAGGCCGGGCCGGCATAGCTGAACCATACTGGCCAGGCCTGGTCGAACCAGGGTCGCTGCGACCGTGTGCGCGGCCGGGGAGGTCCGATGATTGCTGCCGCAACTGCTGGCGAGGGTGTGCTTGATGCGCATGGCCTGGGAAACCTGGCGCGCATCGACCATATCGTCGTGCTGATGATGGAAAACCGCTCGTTCGACCACATGCTTGGCTACCTGAGCCTGGAAGGCGGGCGCACCGATATCGATGGCTTGCAGGCCGGCCATGCCAACGTGCATGCGGGCGTGCGCTACCCCGTGCACCATTTGCGGCGCACGGCCTTTGGCCCGCAGCAAGACCCGTCGCATACGGGCATGTCGGTGGCGCAGCAATTGCAAAACAATAACGGTGGCTTCGTCGACGATTATGCGCAAACGCATCCGGGCGACCCCGACATCGACCTGGTCATGGGCTACTACAACGGGGCCGACTTGCCCATGTACGATTTCCTGGCGCAGCAATTCTGCGTCTGCGACCGCTGTTACAGTTCCGTGCCGGGCGCCACCTGGCCCAACCGCCTGTATGCGGTCAGCGGCAAGGCGGCAGGCAGCAAGGACAGCAAGCGCGTGCCCCTGTATGCGAACAAATCCTTCGTGCGCCACCTCGAGCGGGCCCAGGTCAGCTGGAAGTTTTATTCCGCCTGGAAGCCCTGGAGCCTGGCGCTGACGGACGACCATTACCGCTCCTCCGACATGTACGAACCGTTCGGCTCCAGCGCCCGCCGCTATGGCTTCATCGGCGATGCGCTGGCGGGCGCCTTGCCCTCGGTCAGCTGGATCGATCCGCATTTCTTCGACAATGACGACCACCCGCCGGCCGATATCCGCGCCGGCCAGGCGCTGGTGGCGCAGGTCTACCAGGCCCTGTCGCGCGGTCCCGCCTGGGCGCGCACCTTGCTGATCCTCAGTTATGACGAACACGGCGGCTTTTTCGACCATGTGCCGCCGCCCGCCGCCGTGGACGACGACCCCGCGTTTCGCCGCTACGGCGTGCGCGTGCCCATGCTGCTCGTGTCGCCGCTGATCGCGCCGGGCAGCGTCAGCCACGAGGTGGTCGACCACACGTCGATCATCAAGACCATCCTGCAGCGCTTTTGCCGCGCCGCCGATGGCGCCTTGCCCCAGATGGGCGCGCGCGTGGCGGCCGCCAGCGGCCTGGGCGCCGTGCTGACGCTGGCGCAGCCGCGCGCGGCGCCTGCCGTGCCCGCAGCCGTGCAGGCGCAGCGCGCCGCCTGGGAAGCGGATGTGCGCGCGCAGGATTTCGCCCCGCTGGCGCCTGCCTCCCCGCCGGATGGCGCGCTGGCCGCCCTTGCCGCCGTTCCCTTCCAGTCCGATGCGGAGGCGGGCGCGATCGCCGCCCACCGGCAATTGGCGCGCAGGGCGAGGAATGCGCAGGCGGTGGATGGTAAAACGGCGAGTAAAACGGCGAGTCAAACGGCGGGAACGGCAGCGCCGAAGCCGGTGGGCAGGCGCCGGCGGCACGGCGGCAAACCGGGGCCCGCCAGTGCCAGGAATGGCGGGAAATCCGGCGGCGCTTGATTTGCGCGATGAGTCGGGCGATGCGCGGCGCCTGCGCCAGGCGCCGCCGCCGGTGGGCTGCGTATAATCATTCCTTCTCAATCAAGGAGTGACCATGCACGATGCGATGCCCGCACACCCGGTACTCGGTGTGATCGGCCGTTCCGGTAGCGGCAAGACGACCCTGCTGGAATTTGTGGTGAAGGAAATGGCGGCGCGCGGCTTGCGCGTCAACCTGGTCAAGCACAGCCACCACGACCTGGCGCTGGAACCGCCGCAAAAGGACAGCGCCCGCCTGCGCCTGGCCGGCGCGGCGGAAGTGCTGGTGGCGTCGCCGTACCGTTTTGCCATCGTGCATGAACTGCGCGGCGCGCCGGAACCCAGCCTGGCGCAGCAATTGGCCCGCATGGGGCCGGCAGACCTGACCCTGGTCGAAGGCTTCAAGACGGACCCCATCCCCAAGCTGGAAGTGTTCCGTCCGGAAGTGGGGCAGGCGCCCCTGTATCCGCATGACCCGCATGTGATTGCCGTCGCGTCGGACAGCCCGGCGCCGGCCGATTTGCGCGAGGGCGTGCAATGGCTGGACTTGAATGCGCGCGAGCACGTGCTGGCCTGGCTGCTGCTGCAGTTGGAAAATAAGCTGGAAAAATAAGCTAAAGGTTTGCCGGCGGCATCCGTTAACAAGGGTAGAACCTCATTGGAGAAACGTATGGACGTCGGAAGCATTGCTCAACTGTCAACCACGATGGCGGAGACAGGCACGCGGCAAGCCGTCGGCTTGACTGTCCTGAAAAAAGCCCAGGATATCCAAAGCTCGACTGCCACGGCCTTGCTGGCAGCGTTGCCACCGGTACAGTCGGCGCCAAGTCTGCCGGCACACCTCGGCAACCGCATCAACACGACCGCCTGAGCGCAGTCCCGCGGCGCCCGTCTGGCGCTTGCACTATTTACGCCCACACCACCGTCATCGACGGTGGCGCGTGGGCGTTTTTGTCTGTCTTCCTGCCTTCCTTCCGTTTTTCTCCCCTCTCTATAAAGTTGACTGATTGACCATGGTTCGCCATGGCACGGCCGATTCAGTAGAATGACGTCCATCACCTCGCGTTGCCCATCGGCGCAGCCGGGGCGTGCCGTTACTTTGACCCATGCAAGAGGATTCCCCATGAACAAACGTCAAGCTCTCATCGCCGCCGCCCTCGCGGGCATCTGTGCCGGCACCACCCTCAACGCGGCCGCGCACGATGGTCCCGCCCCTGGCGACAAGGAAAAGTGTTATGGCGTGGCCAAGGCCGGGCAGAACGATTGCGCCTCGTCCGACGGCGCGCACTCCTGCGCGGGCCAGGCGGAAGCGGATAACTTGCCGACCGAATGGACGTATGTTGCCAAGGGCACGTGCGAACAGGCGGGCGGTTCCGTCAAGCCCATCAAGGCCGGCAAGGCGGCAAAGCCGGCCACGCAGCCGTAAGCATCCGCCGCCTGCCCATGCCGCCGCCAGTTCAAGCGCTTGCCGGCGTCGGCCTGCGCGCCGCGCACTACCGCGACTTCCTGGCGCGCCGCCCCAGGGTGGGCTGGCTGGAAGTACACACTGAAAATTATCTGCAGCCGTCGGGCTGGGATAGTCATGTATTAGACACTCTGCGCCAGGATTACCCCATCAGCCTGCATGGCGTGGGCCTGGGCCTGGGGTCCGCGCGGGGTTTTTCCGAGAGCCACTTGCAGCGCGTGCGCGCCGTGGTCGAGCGCATCGGGCCGGTCCTCGTGTCGGAACACCTGTGCTGGGGCGCCGTGGCGCAGCAGCAACTCAATGATCTGTTGCCGCTGGCCTTGAATGGCAGCGCCCTGGATTTGCTGTGCGCCAGGGTGGCGCGCGTGCAGGATGTGCTGAAAAGGCCGATCTTGCTGGAGAATGTCGCCACTTACCTGCGTTTTGCCGACGATGCCATGAGCGAGGCGCAATTCCTGGCGGAGCTGGCGCGCCGCAGCGGCTGCGGGCTGCTGCTCGATATCAATAACCTGTATGTGAACCAGTGCAATCACGGCGAAGACGCCTTGACGGCCATGCAGTCCATCGCGCCGGGCAGCGTGGGCGAGCTGCACCTGGGCGGCCATCTGCAGACGCCGCATGCGGTGGTCGACCACCACGGCGCCGCCGTGGCCGATCCCGTCTGGGACTTGTATGCGGCCGCCTTGCAGCGCTTTGGCGCCATTCCCACCCTCGTCGAATGGGATACGGACTTGCCCGCCCTCGATGTCCTGCTGGGCGAGGCGGACAAGGCGCAAGCCATGCTGGCGCGGCATGAGCAACATTCGCCGTGGCATGGGGTGCCAGTGCCGCCACCGCCACCGTCCGCGTCGCTCGACGCGCTGGCGGCCGGCCAGCAGGCGTTTACCACGGCCTTGCTCGATACTGCGGCAACACTCCCATCGTTTGCGGGCGAGGCGGTGCCGCAGCGTTTCGCACTGTATCGCGGCAATCTGAGCGCCACCTGGCGCCGCACCCTGGCGCACGCCTATCCCGTCGTGCTGGCGCTGGTGGGCGAGGAATTCCTGGGCGGCCTGGCGCGCGCGTACGGCCGCCAGTATCCGTCAGATAGCGCCGATTTGAACCAGTTTGGCGCCCGTTTCGCCGATTTTCTGACCACTTTCCCGCATGTCGCCGACTTGCCCTATCTGCCGGACATGGCGCGCCTGGAATGGGCCGTGCACCTGGCCCATTACGCGGACGATGCGCAGGGTCTGGCGCCCGAGGTGCTGGCCGCCTTGCATCCCGATCAGCTGGAAGCGCGGCGCTTCAGCTTGCATCCTGCCTGCGCCTTGCTGGCGTCGCACTGGCAAGTGGCGGCCCTGTGGCAGGCGCATCAGGAGGGAGAAGGGCCGGGGATGTTTCCGCAGGATATGCCGGCGGCGAGCTGCGCGCTCGTATGCCGGACGCGCTGGAAGGCGCAGGTGCTGCTACTGGATGCGGCCGCGCATGCCGCCTTGCTGGCGTTAAAGCAGGGGCAGACGTTTGGCGCCGCGCTCGATGCGGCGTTCGAGCTGGACCCGGCATTCGACCTGGCCGCACACTTGCGCCAGTGGCTGGCGCATGCGGTATTGACGACCTGACGGTTTAGTACGCCTATCAAGACCTACTACGCGTCGTAATTTGCGGTCTGCGATGCTCACTGTACCTTCGTACAGTTGCGCTTCTCAACCACAACTTCCTTCCGCTCGCTACGGTTTTGTTAGGCGTTGTTATTCGAAGGCCCGCAGCAGGCGCGCTTCGCCCGTCTGATCGCGGTACAGGGCATTCGCGGCCAGGGTGGCGTCCATCATGCGCGTGACTTGCTCTTCTTCAAAGCGGGCGAGCTCGGCCGTCGCCGCGACGAGGGCCAGTTGCAGCCTGGCGCGCGCGCTCTGGTACAGGCTGCTGGTGTATTTGTCTGTGTTACGCAGCAATTCTTCCGCGTTTTCTATTACCTGGCGCAAGTCGCCGATCAGGCGTTCCTGGCTGCGCGTACCTTGTTCGGGATGGTCCATGGCGCTTCCCTTCTGCAATCGATATTTATCTGACAATAACGACGTGTTTGCAGCTTGATCCAGGCAGCCGGCTGGCAGGGCGCTGGTTGGACGCATGGGGCTGCTTTCGCACCCCATGCCGGCATCAGGCGGGAGCGACGACCGTGATACGGATATCGCCCACGCTGACGACCTGGCCGGCGCGGATCTTGGCGGTCTTGCGCAATTCCTTCTTGCCATCGACCTTCACCACGCCGCTATCGACCATGACCTTGCCTGCGCCACCGCTGTCGCACAAGCCGACCAGCTTCAACAGCTGGTTCAGCTCGACGAACTCGGATGTTAAATCAAAGCTTACTTTTTGCATTGTATCCCTTATTGCAATGATGTGTTTTCAACACTTGATGACGACCTCAACTAATCCATAGTTTACCTGAAGCCGCCAGCAATGCAGGGTGTAAGTCAGCTTTTGTTGGGCCGCGTCATCTCCAGGGGCACGATCCACGCACCGAATTGCTCTTCCGTCACAAAGCCCAGGGCCAGCGCCGCTTCCTTCAAGGTCGTGCCTTCATGCTGGGCCTGCTTGGCGATTTGCGCCGCCTTGTCGTAGCCGATGTGCGGCGCCAGCGCCGTGACCAGCATCAGGGAGCGCTCCATCAGTTCGGCGATGCGACCACGGTTCGGTGCGATGCCGTGCGCGCAATGCTCGTCGAAGCTGCGCATGCCGTCACCGAGCAGGCGCGCGCTTTGCAGGAAGTTGTGCGCAATCAAGGGCTTGAAGACGTTCAGCTCGAAATTGCCCGAGGCGCCGCCCACCGTGATGGCGACATCGTTGCCGAACACCTGGCAGCACAGCATGGTCAGCGCTTCGCATTGGGTGGGGTTGACCTTGCCCGGCATGATGGAGCTGCCCGGCTCGTTTTCGGGGATGGTGATTTCACCGAGGCCCGAGCGGGGGCCGGATGCCATCCAGCGCACGTCGTTGGCGATCTTCATCAAGGCCGTGGCCAGGGTTTTCAGCGCGCCATGGGCGGCCACCAGCGCGTCGTGGGCGGCCAGCGCGGCAAACTTGTTGCTGGCCGTCTCGAACGGCTGGCCCGTCAGGCGCGCCAGTTCCGTCGCGATGCGGCCGGCAAATTCCACGTGGGCATTCAATCCCGTGCCGACGGCCGTGCCGCCGGCGGCCAGCTGCAGCAGCGGCGGCAACGCTGCCGTGATGATGTGCTCGGCAAAATCCAGCTGCGCCACGTAGCCGGAAAATTCCTGGCCCAGGGTCAGCGGCGTCGCGTCCTGCAAGTGGGTGCGGCCGATCTTGACGATGTCGGCAAACTCCGTCGCTTTCGCATCCAGGGTGGCGCGCAGCTGGCGCAGCGGCGGCAAGACCGTGTTGGCGACGGCCAGCGCGGCCGCCACGTGGATGGCGGTGGGGAAGATGTCGTTCGAGGACTGGCCCAGGTTGACGTCGTCGTTCGGGTGCAGCAGGCGCTCGGCGCCCCGCAAGCCGCCGATCAGCTCGGAACCGCGGTTGGCCAGCACTTCATTCATGTTCATATTGCTTTGCGTGCCGGATCCCGTCTGCCAGACGGCCAGCGGGAATTCTGCGTCATGCTTGCCGGCCAGCACTTCGTCGGCCGCCTGCGTGATGGCCACGGCTTTCTTGCCATCCAATAGACCCAGGTCCAGGTTGACGTGGGCGGCCGCGCGCTTGACGGTGGCCAGGGCGGCGATCAGTTCGGGCGGCATCTTTTCCGTGGAGATATGGAAGTGCTCAAGCGAGCGCTGCGTTTGCGCTCCCCACAGCCGGTCGGCGGGTACGTCGATCGGGCCAAAACTGTCGCGTTCGATTCTGCTGCTCATGGCATCCCTTTCATCGATGGAGGTGGATCGAGTGTACTCCAGGCGTTAAAAAAGCACAGGATGATGCTGTATTGCATCATTTTTGCACTGACCCATCTATATTTTTGCGATTTCCTGCCGTTAAAGACAGGCGAGTTCCCCTTCTTATCCTGTTATCAAAGCGATCAGTCCATGCAGAGCAGCATCTTTCCCCGTTGGTCCCTGATCGCGTGCGCCGCCGCCAGCCTGGCCTTGCCGCCCGTCATGGCGGCCGAACTGGGTGACATGGCCGTGTTGTCGCACGTGGGCCAGCCCTTGCTGGCCGAGATAGAACTGACGGCCCTGACGCCCGAGGAAGCCGGCGGCGTGGCTGTGCGCCTGGCTTCGCCCGATGTGTACCGCGGTGGCGGCATCGGCATGGATCCGGCCCTGCAAACCTTGACCATCAGCCCGCTGGAACGCGGTGGCCGGCACTATGTGCGCGTGACAACGCGGCAAGCGATCCAGGCAGGCCACGTGCATTTGTATTTATTGCTGGGCAGCGGCAATGGCGCCGTCGTGCGCCTGGGCACCTTGTGGCTGACGCCGGCCCTGCCCGCCGCCGCCGTTGCCGCTGTCAGCGCGCCGGCCAGGCCCGCCGTTCCGGCGCCCGCGCCTGTAGCAGTGCCTGTGCTGGTGGCCGCGCCGCTGCCGCGCGCCGTGTCCGCCGCACCGTCGCCCGATGCCGCCGCGCTGGCGGCCCGCGCGCGCGCCGAGGGCTTGGTGCGCCCGCCGCGCGTGTTCGTGCCGCCGCCCGCCGCGCCCACGCCGCCCGCTACCGCGCTGCGTCCGGCGCCATTGCGCCGCACCACGGCGCCCGTTGCCGCTTGCGCGCCGCAAGCCAATATTGAGCAGGCGCAAGCGTGCGTGGCGCTGGACGAGAAAAACGCGGCCTTGAATGACAAGCTCGGCGAATTGGAAGGCAAGATCGGCGCCTTGCAACTGGCGCTGGCTCAGCCTGTCACCGCTGCCGCCGCCGCTGCGCCGGCTGCCGCGCCGGCCGAGGCGCAGGCGCCGCATGCCAAGCCCAAGCCCCTGCACGCGGCGCCGGCCGCCGACAAGGAAAAGAAGCCGGGCGGCAACGGCTTGCTGTGGCTGGGTATCGGTACCCTGGCCTTCCTGTTGCTGACGGCCCTCATCGTATATGTCGTGCGCAAGCGCAAGCAGGCGGCGGGGCCGGGTGCGCCGTCGAAATACTGGGTCTTGCTGCGCAAGCCATTCGGCCGCAAGAAGAAGGAGGTGCCCGTGCTGACGGAAGCGGTGGAGGAGGGGGCGGCGGACGAGCCGGAGCCGGAGCCGTTCTCGCGTTAATGATGTTGCAATGACTGCGGCAAGGCGCTGCCGAAATTTGATATAAAAAAAGATATTGAAAAAAGACAGAAAAATGCTGGTATCGCGTGTTGCCTGTTTCTTAAATATGGTGATATGATTAATTCAGTGGACTTGCTCTACGACAAAACAGCCCCAGCCTGGCGCAGTCACCAACGATAGTGTGGCGCGGCAAACAGGTGTAGCGTTGCATAAACGCCTGGGTCTGGAAGCGGTTTGCGATGCCGACGATGTGCTCGCGAACGCCGGATGCAACCGGCAGCGAGGCGACGCCAGGAGATACCTGGGGCTCGCCTTCCAAATTCCCCCTCCTTGTTTCCCGAGCGCCGCAGATGGCGCGCTCCCCGGCAAGGCGGCAGACGTAAAAAAAGCACCCGCGGGTGCTTTTGTCGTTTCTGGCGCTGCAATATGACTTACATGCGGGCGCGCGAACCTTGCATGGCGTTCGGCAGCTGCGTCATCCACGGTTCCGTGATGGTGCGGATTTCGCGGTCGTTTGCCAGGATTTGCTTGAGCAAGTCGATCTTGCGCAGGCGCGAGGCGCCGGCCAGGGCAGGAACCTTGCCCGTCATGACCGTGCTGGCGGCGCTGGCGCACTGGTTTTCCAGGGCATCCAAGTCATTCCAGTCGCTCAAACGTGCGGCCACGACCATTTTATTGGTCATTCCTGCAATATTTTCATACATCGAGAGAACGTCGTTGGAGGTCATGAGCACACCCGTAACTAGTGAATGGATTACCGCTTGTCCAGATTAGCGGCAGATTCAGCGGGAACTTGAGGGTGTTTTTGAAAAAAAAGTGAAAATAATTTGGATAGTTTGGGCGGGCCGCCGGAATCGCCCGCAAACCCGCATGGATAAAGGGTCGGCGATTCCGGCGGTGGGGGATTTATTTGACGAGTTCTTCCAATCCCGCGCTCAGTTCGGCTGGCGGCGGCATCTTGTCGACCAGCACGGAGGGCGGCAAACCCAGTGCTTCGGCCACGTTGCCGGGGTAGCAGGCGATGATTTCTTCATTGCTCAGTGCATTTTCATCGATGCGGGCGCGCCAGGCGGCCAGGTGGATGATGGCGGCCAGGCGGTTCAGCGGCGCCTTGGCCAGCGGGTCGGGAAAGGCGGCGATGGCGTCGGCAAAGGCAGGAGGAAACTTCCAGCGGCGCGCCAGTTCGGCGCCCACCTGCGCATAGTCGTAGCCCAGCGAGACCCGCTCCGCGTCGAGCCGGCGCGCATCGAGCGGCGGGGCGATCTTGTCGAGCTGCATGGCTTGCTCGGGCATGGCGGCATGGATCACCAGTTGTCCGATCGCATGCATCATGCCGATGGTGAACGCCAGATCCTGGTTGTCGCCCGTCTGCCTGGCGATCCAGCGGGCCGACACGGCGCTGTGCAGGCTGTAGCGCCAGAATTGCGGCAGGTTCAGGCCGGGCACGGCCTTGAAGCCGCTGACCAGGCCCGAGCTGATGACGAGGGTGCGCACGGTAACAAAACCGAGCATCAGCACGGCGTCTTCCACCGTGCCGATGCTGCGCGAGACGTGGTAATAGGCCGAATTGGCCAGCCGCAGCAGCTTGGCGCTTAAGGCCGGGTCTGCTCCCAGCTGCCGCGCGATGTCTTCGGTGGCGATGGCGGGGTTGTCGAAACTGCGCACCAGTTCATCGACAATCTTCGGGGCGGCAGGCAGGGCGTGGGGTTGCTGGAACAGCGCTTCCAGTTGCATGGCAATCTCCTTGGCGTACACGCGGCACGGGGTCGTGAAACTATAGGCCGATTTTTTGTCCGCATGCAAAAAAGTTCCGGGATGCTTTTTGCATGGGAAACAGGCTATGATTTTGACTATTCCATCGAAAGGATCGCCATGCACGGTTTGCGTTTTTCCTGGTCCCGGACGCCAGTCCAGGCCGCCATCGTCCTCGCCCTGGCCGGCGTTTCGCTGACCGGCTTGCCCGCCCGGGCGCATGGCCAGCAGGCGGCCGCCAGCGCCGTGGCCCCCGCTGCCTTGCCCGGCGACGACTTCTATGACTACGTGAATGGCGACTGGCTGCGCGGCACGGAGATTCCTGCCGACCGCAGCAGTTGGGGTTCGTTCGCCATCCTCGCCAATGCCACCAACGAGCGCATCATCGCCCTCGTCGAAGGCCTGGCGGCGGCGCCGCAGGCCGATGCCTCGGCGCGCCAGGTCAGCGATTTTTACCGTTCCTGGATGGACGAATCGGCTATCGAAGCGAAAGGCTGGGCGCCGATCAAGCCCTTGTTGAGCAAGATCAATGGCATACGCGACCAGGCAGGACTGGCCCGCGCGCTGGGCGAGAGCTTGCGCGCCGATGTCGACCCGCTCAATGCCACCAATTTTTATACGGAAAACCTGTTCGGTCTGTGGGTGGCGCAAGACTTGAACGACACCACGCGCAATATCGCCTACCTGCTGCAGGGCGGACTGGGCTTGCCCGACCGCGCCTTTTACCAGGGCGACAGCATCCGCATGCAGGGCTTGCGCGCCGGCTACCAGGCGCATATCGCCGCCATGCTCAAGCAGGCCGGCTACGGCGATGCGCCGGCCCGCGCCGCGCGCGTGTTTGCGCTGGAACAGCAAATTGCCGCCAGCCACGCCAGCCGCGAGGATTCGGCCGATGTCGCCAAGGGCAATAATGCGTGGCGCGCCGCCGACTTCGCCAGCAAGGCGCCGGGCCTGGACTGGCAAGCCTTCTTCCAGGCGGCCGGCCTGGGCCAGCAGACGGATTTCATCGTCTGGCATCCGTCGGCCATGACGGGCAGCGCCGCGCTGGTGGCGAGCGTGCCGCTGGCCACGTGGAAGGATTTCCTGGCCTTCCACGCCATCAACCATTTCAGCACCACCTTGCCGAAGGCGGCCGCCGACCAGCGCTTCGCCTTCTATGGCAGCGCCCTGAGCGGCACGCCGCAGCAGTCGCCGCGTAGCAAGCGGGCGCTGGCCGCGACGAATGCGGCCCTCAGCGACGCCGTCGGCAAGCTGTACGTGGAGCGCTATTTCCCGCCGGAATCGAAAGCCCGCGTGCAGGACATGGTGGCGAATATCGTCGCCGCCTTCTCGCGCCGCATCGACAAGCTGGACTGGATGGCGCCGGCCACCAAGGCGCAGGCGCAGGAAAAACTGCAAACCCTGTACGTGGGCGTGGGTTATCCGGAACGCTGGGACAGTTATGCGGGCTTGCGCGTGGTGCGCGGCGATGCGCTCGGCAATGTGCAGCGGGCGGAGCAGTTTCACTATCGCCAGGAACTGGCCAAGCTGGGCCAGTCGCCCGACCGCAAGGCCTGGGCCATGCCGGCGCAGCTGGTCAACGCCGTCAATCTGCCGCTGCAAAATGCGCTGAACTTCCCCGCCGCCATCCTGCAGCCGCCATTCTTTGACCCGCAGGTATCCGACGCGGCCAATTATGGCGGCATCGGCGCCACCATCGGCCATGAGATCAGCCACAGCTTCGATGACCAGGGCGCGCAGTTCGACGCCCAGGGCAAGCTGCGCGACTGGTGGACGCCGGCCGACCTGGCGCATTTCCAGTCGGCATCCAAGCAATTGGTGGCGCAGTTCGCGGCCTATAAACCGTTCCCCGACCTGGCCGTGAATGGCCAGCTGACCCTGAGCGAAAACCTGGCCGACCTGGCCGGCGTGGCGGCCGCGCATGACGCGTTTGCGCTATCGCAACAAGGCAAGCCGGCGCTGGCGGACGCGGACCGCGATTTCTTCACGGGCTATGGCGTCAGCTGGCGCAGCAAGGCGCGCGAAGCGGCGGCGCGCCAGCAAATCCTCACGGATGGCCATGCGCCGGCGCAATACCGCGCCGCCACCGTGCGCAACCTCGACGCCTGGTACCCGGCCTTCGACGTCCAGCCTGGCCAGCAGCTGTACCTGGCGCCGGAGCAGCGCGTGCGCGTCTGGTAAGAGTGCTGACGCTGCCGGCCGGGGAGCTGGCCGGCAGCGTAAAATGCGTGCATCACCGACAGGAGCAGCATGAAGCCGACCCAGCAAGACCCCATCCACGCCATCACGGGCCGCACCCTGGCCCATTACGACGCCAGCGCCGAGCAGTTTTTCGAAGGCACGCGCGACCACGACGTCAGCCAGAATATCGGTGCGCTGCTGAGCGCCATCGGCAAGCCGGCGCCCCTGGCCATCCTCGACCTCGGTTGCGGCCCCGGCCGCGACCTGAAGGCGTTCACGGCCATGGGCCACCATGCCACGGGCGTCGATGGCTGCCCGCGCTTTGTCGAGATGGCGCGCGCCTACAGCGGCTGTACCGTATGGCAGCAGGATTTCGTCGACCTCGACCTGCCCGCCGCACACTTCGACGGCGTGTTCGCCAATGCCGTGCTGTTCCACGTGCCCAGCGCCGCCTTGCCCGGCGTGCTGCACGCCTTGCACGCTTGCCTGAAGCCCGGGGGCGTGCTGTTCAGCTCGAACCCGCGCGGGCAGAACCAGGAGGGCTGGAACGGCGCGCGCTACGGCAGCTATCACGACGAAGAGACGTGGGCCGCGTATGTGCAGGCGGCCGGCTTTACCCTGGTCGAGCAGTACTACCGCCCGCCGGGCTTGCCGCGCGACCAGCAGCCGTGGCTGGCCACCGTGTGGCGCAAGGATTTGACGGCCTGATCGACGATGTTGGCACTGTGTTAGGAACCGTACAGAGCCTTTGATCCCCGCTGCGTACTATGGACACATCGACACGCAACAAGCAGCGTGTGAGCCGCAGTACCGGCCCTTGCGGGCTGGACAACAGATGTACCAACTACAGTGAGGATCCATCATGAACAAAGATCAAGTCGAAGGTAAACTGAAGGAAGTCGGCGGTAAAATCCAGGAAGCCGCTGGCAAGATCGTCGGCAGCGAAGAACAGCAAGCCAAGGGCCTGGCAAACCAGGTCGAAGGCAAAGTGCAAAAGAAAGTTGGCGATGTCAAGGATGCAGTCGAAACTGTGACCCGCAAGCCATAATTTCTGCTCCAGCATAAAAAAACCGCCGCCTGTCGCGAGACAGGCGGCGGTTTTTTATTTGATGCAGCGCAAGCTTATTGTGCTGGCTTCATCAGGTTCTGCTTGAAGAACAGCTCGATTTTCTTGTACACGTGGCGCTGGCCCGCGCGCGACGAGATGCCGTGCTTGGCGCCCGGATACGTCATCAGGTCGAACTGCACGCCGCGGTTCACCAGCGCGTCGATCAGGCGCGTGCTGTTGCTGAACAAGACGTTGTCGTCGGCCATGCCGTGCACCAGCAGCAGCGGCGACTTCAGGCCGTCGAGGTGGGCGAACACGGTGCTGGCCTTGTAGCCATCGACGTTTTCCTTCGGCATGCCGAGGAATTGCTCCGTGTAGTGGGTGTCGTACAGCGACCAGTCGGTCACGGGCGCCACCGATACGCCCATGGCGATCTTGTCGGACGCGGCCGACAGCAGGCGCAGGGTCATGAAGCCGCCGTAGCTCCAGCCGAACACGCCGATGCGTTTCGCATCGACGAAGCTTTGCTTGGCCAGCCAGTCGATGCCGACCAGCTGGTCCGCCACTTCGGCCGCGCCCAGGTTGTGATAGATGGCGTCCGTGAATGCGCGCTCGCGGCGCGACGAACCGCGGTTATCGAGGCGGAAGACGACAAAGCCCTGCTGCGCCATGTACTGGTCGAAGTTGTTGCCCCAGCGGCGGGCCACGTGCTGCGAGTGCGGGCCGCCATACGTCGACAGGTAGACGGGGTAGCGTTTGGCAGCGTCGAAGTTCGACGGCTTGACGATGGAGTAATACAGCGTCTGGCCATCGTTGGCCTTCAGGGTGCCGTACTCGGTCGGCAGGTGGTCCGCCTTGTATTTCGCGTATGGGTGGCTGGCGTTGAGCGCGTTTTCTTCCAGCCAGCCCACCATGGCGCCGTCCGGACGGCGGATGCTCACTTGCGGCGGCGTGGCCGGGTCGGAATACGTGTCGACGAACACTTCGCCATTGCGCGAGAACGTCGTGTCGTGCCAGCCGTCGGCCTTGGTGACGCGTTGCGGCTTGTCGGCCGTGCTGCCGTCGAGGGCCAGGGCGTAGGTCTGCTTGTCGATGACGGCGTCGCGGTTCGACGACACGAACACTTTACCGGTCTTCTGGTTCACGGCCAGCACGCTGTCGATGCCCCACTCGCCGGAAGTGACCGGGTGCAGCAGCTTGCCGCCCATGTCGTACAGGTACAGGTGGTTGCGGCCCGTGCGCTCGGACGACCACAGGAAGGTGCCGTTCGACAGGAAGCGCAGGTCGTCATGGATGCTGACCCAGGTTTTCGACGTTTCCGTCAGCAAGGTGCGCTGCGCTAAAGTAGCTGCATCGACGGCGACCAGGTCCAGGGTCTTCTGGTCGCGCGACTGGCGCTGGTAGACGAGCGACTTGCTGTCCGCGCTCCAGTCGGCGCGCACCAGGTAGATGTCCGGGTTCGTGCCCAGGTCCACCTGGCGCTGCGCGCCCGTTTCCGGCGAGACGATCAGCAGTTGCACCAGCACGTTCGGGTCGCCGGCGGCCGGGTAGCGCTGCTCGACGACGTCGGTGCGGTCGGCGAAGATTTCGAAGCGGCGCGCGACGGGCACGGGCGCTTCGTCGTAGCGTTTATAGGCGATGGCCGAATCGTCGGGCGCCCAGTAGTAGCCGGTGCGCTGTCCCATTTCTTCCTGCGCCACGAATTCGGCTTCGCCGTTGCGTATCGTACCCTTGCCATCGGCCGTCAGCTGGCGTTCCTTGTCCGTCTTGAGGTCGATCACATAAATGTTTTGATCGCGCACAAACGATACGTAGCGGCCTTTCGGCGAAATTTTCGGATCCAGCACATTGCCCTTGGCGACCAGGCGCGCCTTGTCCGGGTGGGCCGCGTCGACCAGATACAGATTGCCGGCCAGCGGCACCAGCAGCTGTTTGCCGTCCGGCGACCAGCTGTAGCTGAGAATGCCGTTCAGGCTGGCCGTGCGCTCGCGTTCGCGGCGCGCCTGCTCTTCGGGCGAAATCGTTTCATTCGGCACCAGCGCCTTCGAGTCGACCAGGCGGTGCGTGCTCTTGTCCTTCAGCTTGAATTCCCACAGGTCGAGCTGGAACTGGTTGTCCGCGCGGCCGCGCAGGAAGGTGACGCGCTCGCCGTCGGGCGAGACCTTCAGGTTGCGCACGCCGGGGCCGGCCAGCGCCGGATCGGCGTGGATGCGTTCCAGGGTCAGCTTTTCAGCCGATGCGGGAACGCTGGCCATCGCGGCCAGGAAACAAAGAATAAAACGCATGGATGTCTCGGTAGTTGGAAGGGAAGGGCACTGCATGTTAAGGCGAGCTTGAGCGTTGCCTAAGCGTAAGACGATACCAGAGCGTGCCTGTTTATGCGATAGCCCATGCCACGGAATATGGCGTTCCTGGCCATATTTCCTTCGTCAAAAATATCCAAGCGCCGCCCATTCCATGGCGCTTTGCCCCGTTCAGGCCAATATCGTGCCTTCGATTACCGTCAGGCACGCGCCGCCTATCCAGGCGTGTCCATCGCGGAAGATCACGGACACGCGGCCGTCGCGCTGCAGGCACGTGCCCTGGCGGACCGTATAGTCGGCGCCCGCCAGCAGGTGCGCGATGCAGGCGTTGGCGCTGCCCGTGACGGGGTCTTCCACCAGCGCGCCATGCTCGCTGAGCAGCGCGCGCACTTCGTAATCGGCCGGCCCGCCCGCCGCGTGCGGCCCGTACAGCGCCAGGCCGTCTGCGCCGGCGGCGGCCAGCAAGGGCGTCAGCGCGGCGATGTCGGCGCGCACGGCCAGGCAGGCGGCGGCGCTGGCCAGCGGCACGCACAGCCAGCGGATGCCCATGTCGGCGATGGTGGCGCCAGCGGCCGGTTCTCCGCCCAGCGCCGTTTGCAGCAGCGGCAGCAGATCCGGGGCGAGCGCGCGCGTGCTGCAGGGCGGCGCCTGGAAGGCCAGCACGCCGCCGGCGCCCCGTTCTATCTGCACCAGGCCGACGCCGCATTCCTGCACGATGCGCGCGGCCTTGGGCCGCATGCCCGCATCGAGCAGGGCGTGCGCCGTGCCCAGGGTCGGGTGGCCGGCGAACGGGAATTCCATCTCGGGCGAAAAAATCCGCACGCGGTAATCGGCGGCCGGGTCGCGCGGCGCCAGCACGAAGGTGGTTTCCGACAGACCCGTCCAGCGCGCGATGGCCTGCATCTGCGCGGCGTCGAGGCCATTCGCGTCCAGCACCACGGCCAGCGGATTGCCGAGGAACGGCACGCTGCTGAAGACATCGACTTGCCTGAAGGGGCGTGGTTGCGGCATGGGGTGCTCCTTGTATCAGGCTGCGCGCAGGCGCTGCAGCGACAAACGGTTCAAGTACCAGGTCAGCAGCACGGCGGCCACCGTCAGGCCCGTCACCAGGCCGATCCAGAAACCGGCGGCGGCCATCGGCTCGGCCGGCGACCAGATGAAGCCTTGCGGCGCCAGGCCCAGCACATAGCCGATCGGCAGCGAGAAGCCCCAGAAGGCCAGCAGCTGGATCAGCATCGGCTGGCGCGTCACCTTGTAGCCGCGGATGGCGCAGGAAGTGGCTACCTGCGTCGCGTCGGACAGCTGGAACAGGGCGGCGAACAGCAGCAGCTGCGCGCACAGGGCCTGCACCTGCGGGTCGGACGTGTAGGCTTGCGCGATCTGGTGGCGGAACACGGTGATCAGGGTGGCCGAGACGATGGCCGCCGTCAGCGACATGGCCACGCCCACCCACGAAATGAAGCGGGCGCGGCGCAGATTGGCTTCGCCCACGGCATGGCCCACGCGCGTGACCAGCGCGATGCCGAACGTGAGCGGCACCATGAAGACGACGGACGAGAAATTGAGGGCGATCTGGTGCGCCGACACCTGGATCACGCCGAAGCGCGCCACCAGCAGGCTGATGACGCCGAACGCGCTCACTTCGGCAAAATACGTGACGCCGATGGGCAGGCCCAGGCGCAGCATGGGGCCGATGGACGACAGCTGCGGCCATTCCCAGTGCGTGAACGGATACGTGGCGCGGTAGGCGGGCGCGATCCTGATCCACGCCAGCATGGCCAGCAGCATCATCCACACGCAGCAGGTGGTGGCCACGGCGCAGCCCACGCCGCCCATCTTCGGCATGCCCCAGTGGCCGTAGATCAGCAGGTAGTTGACGAAAATATTCAGCGCCAGGGCGGCCAGGGCGATGACCATCACGGGCTTGGTCTGGTTGATGCTGGTGCTGTAGCCGTACAGCGCGCGGTAGGCGGCGAACGGCGGCAGCGCGCAACTGATGATGTGCACGAACAGCTTGGCCTTGGCGGCAACCGCCGGTTCGAGCATCAGGTGGTCGAACACCAGCGCCGCCATGTTCGTCAGCAGGCAAGCCACGAGGCCCACGAGCAGCGCCTTCCACAGCGACTGGCGCACGATGTGCGGCACCCGGTCGTGGCGCGCGGCGCCGATTTCATGCGCCACCAGCGTATTGATCGCCATCATGATGCCGCTCACGGTGACGAGCACGATGGACCAGATGGCCGCGCCCAGCGACACGGCGGCCAGCTCCTCGGGATTCGTATGCCCCGTCATCGCCACGTCGGCCGCGCCCATGCCGACGGTGGCCAGTTGGCCAATCAGGATGGGCCAGGCCAGCTTCCACAGCGAGGAAACTTCATTGCGGACGGCGGGCAGGGTGAACGAGGTCGTGTGTGGCATGGGCGGCAAGCTTGACTAAACACAAGATTCTACCGGCATTCGCCGTGCTTGTCCGACGCGGCGCCCCCGGCGCCCGCCACGGTAATCATTTGTTACAGCTAAGAAGGCCAGTCGCGGATAGACTGCGCGCTCTATTTGGCAAAATGACCAAATAGTCAACCGCAGTACCCTGACTATGGAGTAAGACCATGTTGAAGAAAGCTTTGAACTGCGCCCTGCTGCTGGGCGCCGCCATGACGGCCGAACTGGCCGGCGCCGGCGAACTGACCCTGTATTCGCGCGACGATTATCACGGCCGCTCGCAGACCGTGCGCGACGCCGTCGCCGACCTGGAAGAGGTCCGTTTCAACGACACGACGCAAAGCATCCGCGTGCGCTCGGGCCGCTGGGAAGCGTGCGAGGAAGCCGATTTCCGCGGCGCCTGCTTCCTGCTCGAGGCGGGCGAGTACCCGTCGCTGGACGGCCGCGCCAATAAAATCACCTCGCTGCGCGAAGTGCGCGGCGGCTGGGATGGTTATCCGGGCCGCGACCGCGACCGGGGGCGCGACTGGGACGGCCGCCGTGACCGCGACCGCGAGCATGGCCATCTGCCGGGGCGCTCGCTGGGCGGCGAACTGACTTTCTACACGCGCGACGATTTCGCCGGCCGCAGCTTGACCGTGCGCAATAGTTCGGCCGATTTGCGCGAGCGCGACTTCAACGACACGGTGCAAAGCGTGCGCGTGCGCTCCGGCTATTGGGAAGTGTGCGAGGACGTGGATTTCCGCGGCCGCTGCCGCACCCTGGAACCCGGTGAATACGCAAGCCTGGAGCGCCTGAGCAACCGCATCTCGTCGGTGCGCGAAGTGCGCTGACGCGGGGCAGCGCGTCAGCGAAATGGCAATAACCGGCTCCCGCAGCGCTGGTTATTGCTTTTGGTAACAATTTGTTGTCCTTTTCTCATACTTTGTTACACCGTTTTTTCTGCGGATGGCTACACTGACATCAGTTGTCATGTCGATCACTTGCCTTTGCCGCCACCGGAGACCGCCCCATGAATCGCCCGTTCGCTTTTGCCCTGCTGTGCGCCAGTTCGCTGTTTGTCCACCTCGCGGCGCAGGCCGGCGAGATTCGCCTGTACACCGACGATAATTTCAAGGGCAGGGTGGTAGTCTTGCGCGATACGACCGATGACCTGTCGCGCGTCAATTTCAATGACACCGCGTCGAGCATCCAGGTTGAGTCGGGCAGCTGGGAAGTGTGCACGAATTCCGATTTCAAGGGCGATTGCAAGACGCTGGAGCGCGGCGACTACCGCTCGATGCCGGGCATGAACGACAAGATTTCATCCGTGCGCGAAGTCGGCGGCAGCAGCGGCGGCGGCCGCCGCGCGGCACTGGAATTGTATGCGGACGGCGGCCAGCGCGGCGCGTCGGCCGGCATCAACGCGGACCGCGATGACCTGGTCGACATCCGCTTCAACGACCGCGCCAGCAGCGCGCGCATCGAATATGGCTACTGGCAGCTGTGCAGCGATTCGAATTACCGTGGCAGCTGCCGCGTGTTCGGGCCTGGCAGCCACGATGACCTGGGCAGCCTGAGCGGGCGCGTGTCGTCTGCGCGCCTCGTCGATCCGCGCGAAGAGAACCGTCCGCAAAATAACGAGGGACTGGTGGTGTTGTACGGCCGCGCGTTCCTGAAGGGGCCCGGGCTGCAGGTGAACCGCGACGTCAGCGATCTGGTGCGCCTGAACTTCAATGACCAGGCCGCCTCCATCGCCATCCACGAAGGCACCTGGGAAGTGTGCACGGACTCGCAGTTCAACGGCAGTTGCGAGCGCATGGGGCCGGGCAAGTATGAAACCCTGGGCGCGACGCTGGAAAAGCGCATTTCCTCGCTGCGCCGCCTGTACTGAGCGCGCGACCGGGCCTTCGCCGAGGCCTTGTATTTGTTACACTAGCATCCTGGCGCAATCGCCAGGCAAATCATCACCAAAGAATGAAGAATGGAGTTAATCATGACGGGCCCTTTCAAACACGCGCTGGCATGCGCGGCGACCTTGCTGCTCTCGCTGGGGGCGCATGCGACCGCCCATGCGGGCGATATCACCTTGTTCGAGGATGATAATTTCCGGGGCCGCGCCGTGAACCTGCGCGAGACGACGGACGATTTGTCGCGCTTTGGCTTCAACGACAAGACGTCGAGCATCCTGGTGCGTTCAGGGACCTGGGATGTGTGCAGCGATGCCGGCTTCCGCGGCAATTGCAAGACCCTGGGGCCGGGCGAGTACCGCTCGATGCCGGGCATGAACGACGCCATCAGTTCGGTGCGCGAATCGGGGCGCGGCGACGGCTACAATCCGGGACGCCCCGGGCGCGATCCGGACCGCGGCCATGGCGGCTATGGCCGTGGCGGCACCCTGGAAGTGTATTCGGGCGCGGGGCAGAATGGCGGCTCGGCGCGCCTGAACCGCGATACGGACGATTTCGTCAGTATCGGCTTCAACGACCGCACCACGAGCATCGTCATCTACAACGGCTACTGGCAGCTGTGCAGCGATTCGAACTACAACGGCGTGTGCCGCATCTTCGGCCCCGGCCGCCACGACGACCTGGGGCGTGGCCTCGACGGGCGCGTGTCGTCGGCGCGCATGGTCGACGAACGCGAAGCGCGCCGCCAGCAGCAGTACGATAATCAGTACCAGCGGCCGCAGTACGACCAGCCGCAGTATCCGCAATACCAGCAGCCGCAGTACCAGCAGCGCGGCGCCGTCCTGCTGTTCCCCGAAGCAGGCATGCGCGGCGAGCCGCTGGCGCTGGACCGCAATGCGGAAGACCTGGTGCGCTACAACTTCAACGACCGCGCCTCGTCCATCGTCGTCAACGAGGGGCAGTGGGAAGTGTGCAGCGATTCGAACTTCCGCGGCCGCTGCGAAGTGATCGGGCCGGGAGAATACGGGCGCCTGAACGGCATGGAAAACCAGATTTCCTCGCTGCGCCGCGTGCGCTGATTTCCTTCTGCCGCCATGCAGACAGGCCGCCTGCCGGGTTGATCCCGCCAGGCGGTTTTTACATTCCCTGCCGTGCGCTGACATTTGCTTGCCCTTTGTTACACTCGCCGCCTGCCGCCTGGACTACACTGGCGAAAATGTCTCAGTATTGGAGTTGTCATGGTTCGATCTTTCCGGCCCGCGCTGCTGTGCGCCGCCACCTTCCTCGCCCCCTTTGCCGCATCGGCGGGCGAAATCACCCTGTTCGAGGATGCCGGCTACCGCGGCCGCCCGGTCACCCTGCGTTCCGATGCGGGAGATTTGTCGCGCATGGGCTTTAACGACAAGACCTCCAGCATCATCGTGCGCTCGGGCACCTGGGAAGTGTGCAAGGACGCCAATTACCGGGGCAGCTGCCGCACCCTGGGGCCGGGCCGCTACAGCAGCATGCCGGGCATGAACGACGCCATCTCTTCGGTGCGCGAAGCGGGCCGCCCGGGCCATGGCGGCGGTGACCACCGTCCCTACCCGCCGCGCCCTCCGCGTCCGGAGCCGGAGCGTCCTTATCCCGGCCATCCAGGTTATCCCGGCCACGGCGGCGGCCACCGTCCCGACATGAATGGCGCCGTGCTGATGTTCCCTGACGCCGGCATGCGCGGACGGCCCGTGCGCCTGGACCGCGAAGTGCATGACTTGAACCGCTATGGCTTCAACGACCGCGCCGAATCGATCGTCGTCAATTACGGCCGGTGGGAGTTCTGCGTCGATGCCAATTTCCGTGGCCGCTGCGTGGTGATGGGGCCAGGCAGCTATGGCCGCCTGCATGGAGGCCTGGACCGCCGCATTTCCTCGGTGCGCCGCGTGCGCTAGGCATTTTCCGCTGCCATTTTCACCGCCCGCGCGCCCCGTGCCCCGCGGGCGGTGTTGTATTGTGCGCACGCGCTGTCGGCGCCAATTCGTGTACTCTTCCCATAGGCAGTTCAACCATGGGGAGCAAGCACGGTGGAATACAAGGACTACTACAAGGAGCTGGGCGTCGAGAAGACGGCGACCGAGGCCGAGATCAAGAAGGCGTACCGCAAGCTGGTGCGCAAATACCATCCCGACGTGAGCAAGGAACCGGACGCCGACAAGCGCACCAAGGCCCTGAACGAGGCCTACGGCGTGCTGGGTGACGCGGAAAAGCGCGCCGCCTACGATGAACTGGGGCGTAGCGCGCAGGGCCATCCCAAGGGAGAGCCGTTCCGGCCGCCGCCGGACTGGGGTTCGGGCTACGAATCGTCGGGCGCCGACGACAGCGATTTCTTTGCCGACCTGTTCGCCCACGTGGGCGGGCGCCGCCGCTCCAACAGCACTTTCCAGATGCAGGGCGAGGACAGCCACGCGGCCATCACCATCGACCTGCAGGACAGCTACCAGGGCGCCAAGCGCCACATCGTCATGCGCGTGCCCGAAGCGGATGCGCAAGGCCACGTGGTAACGCGCGAGCGTACCCTGGAAGTGACGATACCGAAAGGCGTCACGGAAGGACAGCAGCTGCGCATGAAAGGGCAGGGCAATCCCGGCAGCGGCGGCGCTCCCGCCGGTGATTTGTACCTGGAGATCCGCTTCCGGCCCGATGCGCGCTACAAGGTGGAAGGGCGCGACGTGTTCGAGACGGTGCCCGTCACGCCATGGGAAGCGGCGCTGGGCGGCGAGATCGACGTGCCCACGCCATCTGGCACGGTGTCAGTCAGCGTGCCGCCCAATTCGCAGACGGGGCGCAAGCTGCGCCTGAAAGGGCGCGGCATTCCCGCCGCCCAGCCGGGCGACCTGTATCTGCTGCTTGAAGTGGTGCTGCCGCCGGCGAACGACGACAAGGCGCGGGAACTGTATGCAACCATGGCGCGCGAGATGGCTTTCAATCCGCGCCAGAAGCTGGGAGGGTAAATCATGACAAACAAGGTAATTGGCGAATTGCTCGAAGACCGTGCCCTGAGCCTGGAAGAACTGGCGCGCGCCTGCGCCGTGGAACCGGACTGGGTGGTGCAGCACGTGCAGACGGGCGTGCTGCTGCAGGACGGCCCGCCGGCGGGGCAGCTGACGGCCTGGCGCTTCACGAGCCTGGACCTGGTGCGCGCGCGCCGCCTGCACGAAATCGAATCCGTGTTCGACGCGAACGCCGAACTGGCCGCGCTGGTGGTCGACTTGTCGGAAGAAGTGGCGCGTTTGCGCCGCCGCCTGCACGTGCTGGGTGTGGAGTAGTCCTTATGCAGGTTCGCCGTGCCGCTGCACGGTGAGCCTGCCGATATAGAATTGCCCATTGACGACGACCCGGTGCGGGATGCCGGCCACGTCGAAGCCGGGGCCGCCGTCTTCCATCCATTCCTGCGCCAGCGAGTCGAACTGCTGCGGCGTCATGCGCAGCATCTGCGCCGTGATGACGAAGCGCGCGCCAGGTTTTTGTTTGTTGACGAAGTCGTCGATGCCGGCCATGTGAATCTCTTCAAGGTTGTGTCTGAAATTGGGGTCAGACCCCCGGACACGTTGGCACTAAGCTTTGCGTTGGCGGTGTTGAGGGTCTGACCCCAGCATTTGTTTGGGGTTTGTTGAGGCATGATACCCGCCCGCGCGCGCTTCTAGAAGACTTGCGCCAGCAGCGGCAACTGCTCCGCAAACCGCTCCGTCAGCCACTTGCCAGCCTGGCCAGGCGGCGTGTCGGCGCGCTGGATCAGGTAGATCGGGTAATTCTCGCCATTGTCGACGGCCAGCGGCAGGTGCACCAGGCGGCCCTCGGCCAGGTCTTCCCGCACCATCGCTTCGGGCATGTTGCCCCAGCCCAAGCCCGCGCGCAGCAGCGCGTGCTTGGAACCGAGGTCGCCCAGGCGCCAGTTGCGCAATCCCAGCACGCCGAAATCCTGGCCCTGCGTCAGGTCGCTGCGGTCGCTGAGCACCAGTTGCACGTGTTCGCGCGCCACGCTGGAGGCAATCGGCCCTGCCTGCTGCGCCAGCGCGTGGCTGGGGGCGGCCACGGGAATCAGGCGCACGTGGCCGACGGCGAGGCGCTCGAAGACGCTGGCCGTGGCCGTCATCCAGCCACCGAGGCCGATGTGGCAGCTGCCATCCATCACCAGCTGCGCCACGGCGCCCATGGCTTCGATGCGCAGGCGCAGGGCGACGGTGGGGAACTGCGCCTGGAACGCTTCCAGGACGCGCACCAGCACGCAGGTGGGAAACATCACGTCCACCACGACCGATACTTCCGCTTCCAGCCCGCCCGCCAGCGCCTTGGCGCGCGCGCGCATGCCGTCGACCTTCAGGGCCACGGCGCGCGCGTCGGCCAGCAGGGCCTTGCCCGCGTCAGTCAGGGTGGGTTTGCGCTTGCCGCGGTCGAGCAGCACCACATTCAGCTGTTCCTCCAGGTTGGCGATGGTGTAGCTGATCACCGATTGCGTGCGGTGCAGCTGGCGCGCCGCGTGGGCGAAGCCGCCCGCGTCGATGACGGCGACAAACACGCGCAACTGGTCGAGCGAAGGCTGGCCCGGTTCTCTCATGGTGACTCCATATCTAAAAATTCGATGCTAATCATTTATATTTATACGGTTTCATCGATGGTAGACCCGAACTATGCTGTGTGCAAGGGCCGCGATGCGGCATTCCAGTCTACCGTTTTCGAAGGAGCATTTCATGAGCAAAGTCTTGTACATCAATAGCAGCGTGCGCAACAGCGGTTCCCTGTCGCGTCAATTGTCCGGCGAATTCGTCGACAAACTGGCCGCGCAAGGCGCCAGCGTCGTTGCACGCGACTTGGCGGCGCAGCCCGTGCCGCACCTGACGGAAGAAGTGATGGGCGCCTTCTTCACGCCAGTTGAACAGCGCAGCGCGCAGGCGGCAGCGGCCGTGCAATTGTCCGATATCCTGGTCGATGAATTGCTGGCGGCCGACGTGCTGGTACTGGCCGCGCCCATGTACAACTTTTCCGTGCCGTCGACCCTGAAGGCGTGGATCGACCACGTGGCGCGCGCGGGACGCACGTTCCAGTACACGGCGACGGGCCCGGTCGGCCTGGCCACGGGCAAGAAAGCGGTGATTTTCACGGCCAGCGGCGGCGTCTACAGCGAAGGCCCGGGCGCCGCATATGACTACCTGAGCACCTATCTGCGCACGGCGCTGGGCTTCATCGGCATCACGGATATCGAGTTCGTGCAAGCCGAGGGCGTGGCCATGGGCGAGGAAGCCGTCAGCAGCGCGATCGCCAAGGGCCGTGCCTCGATCGAGGCCCTGGCTGCCTGAGTTCGCTCTAGTTCCAAAGAGGGATTGCCAATCTGCCATGGTTGACATAAGCTTGCCAGCGGCACGCCCCGTGCCAGCCTGGCGAGCCGTTCGCCATGAAAGTCCCTCATGCACAAGTTGGCAAGCGCGGTATTGTTCGGATGTTCCTTGTTTTCAGCAGGCATGGCGCTGGCCCAGACCGCGCCCCCTGCGCCGCCTCACGTGGGGCGCCACGCCTCCACGCCCGAGGATATCCGCGCCATCGAAAAAGTCGTCGCCGACTTCCAGGCGGCGCTGATCGCCAAGGATGTCAAGCTGCTGTCGTCGCTGCTGCTGCATACGAACATCCTGTTCGCCTCGCCGGCCGACGACGGTTTCATCAAGAAAATGCGCGACACGACGGACGTCCACTTCGACGGCGTCGGGGCGGCCGGCTATGTTGCATTCGCCAACTTCATCAGGCGCGAACCGCAGCGCACGGAAGAAAAATTCTACAACGTCAAGATCACCCAGGACCGCCATGTGGCGTGGGTCAACTTCGACTACGAATTCCTCGTCGGCGACAAATTGTCCAACTATGGCGTGGAAGCGTGGCAGATGGTCAAGCGCGATGGCGAATGGAAAATCCTCAGCGTCGTCTGGTCCATGCATCCCGCGGCCGAGGCGGGAAAATAGGCGCCAGACAGGCCGCGTCAGTCGCGCGGCAGTTCGCGAATTTCCACCGTTCCCCCTGCGTTCAGTACGGGGTTTCCGATTAACAATTTTTTTGCATCGTCTATACTTTCAGCTTGCACACGTAGATAGCCTGACAAGTGTGACGTGACCGGCCTCGCCTGGCCGGACTGGTGCACGCAGATACCGGGTCCGATGGAGCTGCCACCGCAGAAGCGGCCACTGGCCCTGAGCATGGCGAAGTAGTCTTCCCAGGCTGAGGTGGCGACGTCCACCGGTGTTTCCGTGTCGTCGTGCATGAAGATAATGTAGTCATTCATCTTTTTCTCCTGTGCCGCGTTATAAAAAGAGAGCTGAATTGAGTATCCTGAGCAATCGCGAGCGCATGGTTTTACCCTCACCGCGTCAGTCCGTAGAGACAAGCTGTCCGGCCATGTCATTTTTGGAGCGAACATCGTGCCGATAAAGTATGTTGATTTTTATGAGGTGAATTACACGGCAGAGCGCTTGCCGGGCTGCAAGCTATGGGGCGCCTACGTCGCCATCTATGCCCCTTCGCCCAATCCCATGCACCGGATGAATCTGGTTCGCAAGCGCCGGGTGTCTGCCGACCACCAGTTTACAACGGAAGCGGACGCCATGGCCGAAGCGGGCGAGGTGGCCGTCAAGCTGGTCGAGCGGCGCCAACGCCGTTACGTCTTCCATCCCTGAACCGTCGCGTGGCTTGTTTCGGCGCAAGTTATTGCGAGTGAGCACAGTCCTGGCGTAGCCGGTGCAGGCGCGCCGGCGAAGTTGCCCGTATCATGCGAACTATTGCCACGCCAGAGGACCGCCATGAAACGCCAGTTGCACCTGCTTGTCATCGATCCGCAAAACGATTTTTGCGACTTGCCCGCCGCCTGGCTGCCGCCAGATACCGCACCGGCGCTGGCCGTGCCTGGCGCCCACGCCGACATGCTGCGCGTGGCGCAACTGATCCTCGAAGGGGGCATCGGTCTGACGCAGATCAGCGTGACCCTCGACGCCCACCACCGCTACGATATCGCCCACCCCGCCTTCTGGCGCACGGGCGATGGCGGCGCCGTGCCGCCATTTACGCAGATCAGCGCGCAGCAGGTGCGCGACCGCCTGTTCCTGCCCGCCGCCAGCGGCGCCTTGCCGCGCGCGCTGGCTTACCTCGATGCCTTGCAGCAAGCGGGACGCTATCAATTGATGGTGTGGCCCGTGCATTGCGAGATCGGCAGCTGGGGCCAGAATATCCATGCGGCCGTGCGCGCCGCCTACAACGCCTGGGAGGTGGATCACCTGCGAGTGGTGGCCAAGCTGAGCAAGGGTTCCAACCCATGGACCGAGCATTACTCGGCCGTCATGGCGGAAGTGCCTGATCCTCAGGATGCGGCTACCCAGCTGAACCTGGATTTCCTTGCCACCCTGCTGCCGGCGCAGCAGATTTATGTCACCGGCGAGGCGGGCAGCCATTGCGTGAAAGCCAGCACCGAGCACATCGCCGATTACCTGGAAGCGCAGCAAGGCAAGCCGGCCCTGTCGCGCCTGGTCTTGCTGACGGACTGCATGAGCCCCGTCACGGGCTTTGCATCACAGCAGCGCGACTTCCTTGCCGCCATGCATGCACGCGGCGCGCGGCTGGCCACCTCCGCCGACGTCTTGCCCGAATTGCTGGCCAACGCGGCTGCCTGAGCCATTATTAATCGTGCCCTGCTGAAATGCTTGCGGTGGCGTACTATTCTGGCTTCAGGAAGTTGGAGAAAACACACATGACCCCGATAGTGCGCAGTTTGCTGGAAACCGATCTGTATAAATTTACAATGTGGCAAGCATTGCTGCACGGTCATCCGAATACCCATACCGAATACGAATTTGTCTGCCGCAACGCCACGGCCTTTCCCCTGGCCGAACTGAAGGGCGAACTGGAGGAACAGCTCGACCATTTATGCTCGATGTCGTTTGCCGACGACGAGCTGGCCTATCTGCGCACCCTGCGCTTCATGAAGAGCGATTTCGTCGACTTTTTGACGGTGTTCCGCTTCCAGCGCAAATTCATCGACGTCAGCACGGATGGCGACACCCTGCTCGTGCATGCGGCCGGGCCGCAGGTGCACGTGATGGGCTTCGAGATTTTCGTGCTGTACATCATCAACGAACTGTATTTCCGCCGCTTCGACCTCGATGCGGCCATGCGCGAAGGGCGCCACCGCCTGGGCTTGAAAGTGGCGGCCGTCAAGGAATTCGGCAAGCTGCCGCGGCGCAAGCATCCGTTCGAGTTTTCCGACTTCGGCGTGCGCCGGCGCTTTTCCGGCGCCTGGCATGACGAGGTGGTGCAACGGCTGGCGCGCGAGGTGCCCGAATATTTCAAGGGAACGTCGAATGTCTACCTGGCGAAAAAGCTGGGTATCGTGCCGATCGGCACCATGGCGCATGAATACATGCAATCGTTCCAGTCCTTCGGCGTGCGCCTGCGCGACTTCCAGAAGGCGGCACTGGAAGACTGGGTACAGGAATACCGGGGCGACCTGGGCATCGCCCTGACGGACGTGGTCGGCATGGATGCCTTTTTGGCTGACTTCGACCTGTATTTCGCCAAACTGTTCGACGGCTTGCGCCACGATTCGGGCGACCCCGTCGAGTGGGGCGAGAAGGCGCTGGCCCACTACGCGGCCCTGCGCATCGACGCCAATACCAAGCGCCTCGTGTTTTCCGACGGGCTGGACCTGGACAAGGCGTTTGCCCTGTACCAGCACTTTGCCGACCGCATCATGACGGGCTTTGGCATCGGCACCAATCTCACCAACGATGTCGGTTTGACGCCGCTCAACATCGTCATGAAACTGGTGCGCTGCAATGGCCAGTCCGTGGCGAAACTGTCTGATTCGCCGGGCAAGACCCTGTGCAAGGATGAAACCTTCCTCGCGTATTTACGGCAGGTGTTTCACCATCCGGCAGTGTAGGTGCCTGTCTAGAAGCCCGTCACTACCGTGTTCATGTGCTCGACCTGGGGCGGGGCGGCAAAGAATTCACCCACCAGGCCGCGCCATGCCTGGAAGTCGTCGCTGCCGCGGAAATGCACGGTATGGTCTTCCAGGGTCGTCCAGCCCACCACCAGGCGGTAGGCATCGCCGTTTTCGATCGAGCGCTCCAGGCGCATCGATTCGCAGCCGCGTGCGCGCTGGAACAGGGGGATGGCTTTCGTCACGGCCGCTTCGAAGGCAGCATGCGTGGCCGATTTGATCTGGATGTGGGCAATTTCAAAAATCATGGCAAGTTCCACTGTGGAATGAAGGAATGCTGATCTTGCCATAATTTCGCCGCGCAGGGGGAGGACGTCAGCCTGCAAGCGCCTGTGCGCTTGCGCACCGGCCGCCCGCGTGGCTGGCCGTGCGCTGGTCGATATCGCAGCCGTGATACGCCTGCACGATGGCGTGCGCCCGTTCCCGTTCCTGCGGGGTGCCGATGGCCACGACGGGGCGGAACATGCCGCGCCATGCGGCCTTGCCCTGTATGGGGACGGTGGGGACGGCCTCGTCGTCGACCGTGTCGAGCTGCACGGCGTATGCGGGGAACCCATCGTCGAGCAGGGCGCTGCGGGCCTGCTGCGCATCGGCAAAATGGTCGAAGATACGGATCAGGGCAGATGGGGCAAGGGAATGCGTGGCGGTGCTCATGGTCTGGCTCTCGGAAGGTGTGGTTTGAATTTGACCGGCAAGCCTGTAAAAAATTCTGCCTCAGCCTGTAAAATCCTCGATCAAGGCGCAAAAGTTTGATAAATATCCAGTATGGCTGCCAAGTCGCGCTAAGATACGCCTTGCGGTGCATCCTGCAGGCAGGGATGCGGGATCAATCTTTCATAGGAGAACTAAATGGCAGCGAAGAAAATTCTGTTTTTGACCGGCGATTTTGCAGAAGATTATGAAACGATGGTGCCCTTCCAGGCCCTGCTGATGCTCGGCCATACCGTGCATGCCGTCTGTCCCGGCAAGAAAAGCGGCGAGACGATCAAGACGGCCATCCACGATTTCGAGGGCGACCAGACGTATACAGAAAAGCCGGGCCATTTGTTCACCCTGAACGCCAGCTTCGACGAGATCGACCCGGCCCACTATGACGCCGTGATGATCGCCGGCGGCCGCGCCCCCGAATATCTGCGCCTGAACGAGAAGGTCATCGCCGCCGTGCGTCATTTCGCCGAGGCGGGCAAGCCTGTCGCGGCCGTCTGCCACGGCGCGCAATTGCTGGCCGCCGCCGACGTCATCCGCGGCAAGCGCATTTCCGCCTATCCCGCCTGCGCGCCGGAAGTGAAACTGGCGGGCGGCACGTATGCCGACATCGCCGTCACGGACGCCGTCACGGATGGCCAGTTCGTCACGGCGCCCGCCTGGCCCGCGCATCCGGCCTGGCTGGCGCAGTTCGTCAAGCTGCTCGGTACCGAGATCCGTTTGTAACCTTCACCAGCCCGGCAGGCCGCAGCGCTTGTCGGGCGCATCACTTTTCAGATTCGAGTTCTTCATGCATGCGCCGCGCAGTCAATCTTCCCGCAAACAACTTCCAGCCTCGCGCTGGCGCCAGCGCCGCCTGGCGCAAGCCGCATCGGGCCTGAGCGCCGCGCAGGAACGCCAGCTCGCTACCCTGCACGAGATTTCCACCTTGCTGGCGGGCCAGCATGCCATCGATGCGCTGTGCCGTGGCTTTCTGCGCCACGTGATGCAGTTCGCGCAAGCGGAAGGCGGCACCGTGCGCATCCTCGATCCGCAGCACGATACCGTGCATATCATCGTGCACGAGGGCATTTCCGATGCCATGGTGGAAGAGGAGCACTGCATCCGCAACAACGATTGCCTGTGCGGCGCGGCGGTGGCGCAGGGCGTGATCCAGATCCGCGATTTCCGCCAGGTCGATGCGCTGCAGCGCTACCGTTGCCAGGAGGAAGGCTTTATCGCCATCGCCGTCTTCCCCATCCTCGCGCGCGAGCAGGTGGTGGGCAGTTTTTCGCTGCACTTTGCGCAGCCGCAAGCCGTGCAGGCGCAGCAGCAGGGCTGGCTGGAAACCCTGGGCCAGAGCCTGGGCATCGCCATTGAAAACCAGCGCCTGATTGCGCGCGAAAAGGAATTTGCCGTGGCGCGCGAACGCAGCCTGTTGGCCGAAGGCTTGCATGACAGCATCGCGCAAAGCCTCAATTTCATCAGCCTGCAAGTGCAGATGCTCGACGATTCCGTGCGCCGGGGGCAGCTTGACGAAGCGGCCGAAGTGTTGCCGCTGATGCGCATGGGCGTCGAGCAAAGCTACCAGGACGTGCGCGAATTGCTGGTCAATTTCCGCACGCGCTGGCATGGCAGCGACCTCGAAAGCAAGCTCACGGAAGTGCTGGCCAAGTTCGAGCTGCAGACGGGCGTCACGGGGACCCTGGCCATGAGCGGCAATGGCGCGCCGCTGGCGCCGGAACAGCAGTTGCAGATCCTGTTCATCGTGCAGGAAGCGCTGTCGAATATCCGCAAGCACGCGCAAGCGGGCAGCGTGACGCTGCGCGTGGAAAACGGGCGCGATTTTGCGCTGCAGGTGCGCGACGATGGCGAAGGCTTTGCCGCCAACCTGCGCGACAAGAAAACGGAATTGCAGATCGGCTTGCGTATCATGCAGGAACGGGCCGAGCGGCTCGGTGCGCAATTTGCCATCGACAGCCGGCCCGGCGCCGGCACGACGATCTCGCTGGCCTTGCCGGCAGCCCGGCGCCAGGCCGCGTAACAAATGACTTATCCCTATCAGGCAACAAACATAGTGAACGCACCAATCAAAATCCTGCTGGTCGATGACCACACCTTGCTGCGCAGCGGCGTCAAGCTGCTGTTGCAGCGCAATCCTCAATTCCAGGTGGTGGGCGAGGCTTCGAACGGGCTGGACGGCGTGCGCCTGACGGCCGAACTGCGGCCCGACGTGGTGCTGATGGATTTGAACATGCCCGGTGTGTCTGGCGTCGAGGCGCTGCAGCTGATCTTGCAGGACCTGCCGCAGATGGTCGTGCTGATGCTGACCGTGTCGGAAAATGCGGCCGACCTGGGCGCGGCCCTGCGCGCTGGCGCACGCGGCTACTTGCTCAAAAATATCGAAGCCGAGCAGCTGGGCCAGGCCATTTGCCGCGCCGCCGCCGGCGAATCCGTGATTGCCGACGCCATGACGGCCAAGCTCGTGTCGCAGTTCCGCGCGGGGCAGAATGCGCCCCAGGCCGACTATGACAAACTGACGCCGCGCGAACGGGAAGCCATGGCCTGCCTGGCGCAAGGACTGAGCAACAAGGAAATCGCGCGCCAGCTGGACGTGGCCGAAAGCACGGTGAAAATCCACGTGCAAAACATCCTCAAAAAGCTTAAGCTCAGCAGCCGCGTGCAGATCGCCGTCTACGCCGTCGAGCGCGAATTGAGTAAATAAAGATCAAACAACGCGCAAATAGTGCGCAAGGAATCCGCGATTGTTTGATCTGCATGGCGTTCCGGCCTAGACAACCCTAGTTCCTTTGACGTATGGCCTTGACCGTGCCTGCGCATTACACTCTTAGTCATTCGCTAATCTAATAAGAGAGTGTCATGCATAAGGTCAACGTCGATGGCTTGCTATCGAGCCAGGCTCTGTTTCGCCATATTTCCCCTTCCCAATTAGAGCAATTGCGCCAGGATGTCGTGCGCGTCGAAGTGGAAAAAGGCAAAGTACTGTTCCGCAAGGGCGAAGTGGCGGAAGGCGCCTATGTGGTGGTCTTCGGCCTCGTCAAGCTGAGCGTGTTTTCCATGGAAGGTACCGACAAGGTACTGGAACTGATCCGTCCGGGCCAGAGTTTCGGCGAAGCCATGATTTTCCTCGATGAACCGTATCCGTTCTGCGCCGAAGCGCTCGAGCACTGTTTGCTGCTGCGCATTCCGCCGCACGCGCTGCTGCGCCTGCTGGACCAGTCGCCGCGCATCGCGCGCCAGATGATGAACAGCCTGTCGCATCACCTGATGGGTTTTATCCGCAACGTGGAGCGCTGCTCCGTGCAGAACGCCACCCAGCGCGTGGTCGAGTATCTGCTGCAAGCTTCGGATCAGCAGCGTTCGAACGAGGTCAAGCTGGACCTGAAGAAAAGTCTGTTGGCATCGTTCCTGAACCTGGCGCCCGCCACCCTGTCGCGCGTGCTGCACCAGTTGACGGACTTGCATTTGATTAAAGTCAGCGGTTCGCTGATCCAGATCCAGCCGGATGCCTTGAAGACCTACCGCCACGGTTCCACGGCGGCCATGCTGAACTAAGACCTAACATCACCTACTGCGCGTCGCGATTTGCGGCATCCGATGCTCACTGCGCATCCGCACAGCTGCGCTTCTCAGCCGCAACTCACTGCCGCTCGCTACGGTTCTGTTAGGCGCTCTCAGCTTTTTCAGCAGGCAAGGTCAGCCGCCAGAACAGCAGGGCGAGCAAGCTGACCGCCGCGCCCAGCGCGCATACCCCATGCCAGCCCGCCAGCGCATACACGCTGGTGGCGGCAATTGCTCCTACTCCGCTTCCCACCGCATAAAACAGCATGTAGCACGCCACCAGGCGGCTGTGCGCATCGCTGTCCTGTTTGAAAATCAGGCTCTGGTTCGTCACATGGATGGCCTGGCCCGCCAGGTCCAGCGCGATGATGCCGACGATCAAGGGCCACAGGGCCGCGCCCGCAAAGCCGAGCGGCAGCCACGCGGCCAGCAGCAGCAACAGGGCCGCGCCCGTCGTCCACTGCGCGCGGCCATTATCGGCCAGCGCCCCGGCGCGCGCCGCGCCCAGCGCCCCCACCACGCCCACCAGGCCAAACGCGCCGATGGCCGCATGGCCATAGCCTTGCGCCGTCAGGGGCAGCACGAGGGCGCTCCAGAAAATATTGAACACGGCAAACATCAGCAGGGCCAGCGTACCCCGTACGCGCAGCACCTTGTTGTGCATCAACATCTCCAGCATCGAGGTGAGCAGGGCGCCGTAGGCCAGCCGTTGATTGGATGGCTGCGCCGGCGGCAGCTTGCGCCACAGCAGCAACAGCAGGGCGCAGGCGATGGCCGCGGAAACAAAGTACACGGCGCGCCAGTCGGCCACATCGGCCACCACGCCGGACAGGGTGCGCGCCAGCAGCAAGCCGATCACCACGCCGCCCTGCGCCATGCCGACGACCCTGCCCCGCTCATGGCTGGCCGCCGCGCTGGCCGTATAGGCGATCAAGCCCTGCGTCATGGCCGTGCCCAGCAAGCCGACCAGCAACATGCCGCCCAGCAAGGCAGCCGTGGAACGGGCGCAGCCCAGCGCCGCCAGGGAGATGGCCAACAAGCCCAGCTGGAACAGGGTCAGCCGGCGCCGGTTCAGCATGTCGCCCAGGGGCACCAGCAGCAGCAGGGCCAGCGCGCAGCCGAGTTGCGTGGCCGTGATGACCATGCCGCTGGCTGCTTCTGTCATGCCGAATTCCTGCGCCAGGGTGGCGAGCAAGGGCTGGGCGTAATACACATTGGCCACGCTGAGGCCGGCCGCCGTGGCAAACAGCCAGACGAGAGAAGGGGGAAGTGTGCTGGTGAGGGGAGTCGTTGTATCGCGCATGGGCTTGTATGTAAGTGGTTTCAAATTAAAACCAGTTGGAGTCTACGCCGGGAAGTTTTAAAATGCAACCACTCAATCCTGGAGAATGCCCGTGGCCAAGCGCAAGAGCCTGAAAACCGACCCCTGTCCCGTGGCGCGCGCGCTCGACGCGATCGGCGAGCGCTGGTCGCTTCTGATCGTGCGCGACGCCTTCGACGGCATGCGCCGGTTCGGCGAGTTCCAGAAAAGCCTGGGCGTGGCGAAGAACATCCTGGCCGACCGCCTGCACACCCTGGTGGAAGAGGGCATCTTTACGGTCGCCCCCGCCTCGGACGGCACGGCCTACCAGGAATACGTGCTGACGCCCAAGGGGCTGGCCCTGTTTCCCGTCGTCGTCGGCTTGCGCCAGTGGAGCGAGGCGCAATTGTTTGAACAAGGCGAGGCGCATTCGACCTTGCTGCAGCGCGCTTCAGGCTTGCCCGTGCGCAGGATGGACGTGCTGGCCGAAGATGGCCGCGTACTGCAGGCGGGCGATACGGTGGTGCACAAGGTGGAGTCCAGGACATGAAGCGCGTGGCCGTCATCGGCGGCGGTATCACGGGCGTCACCACGGCGTATGCGCTGGCGAAGCGCGGCGTGGACGTGACCCTGATCGAGCGCCACCGCTATGCCGCCATGGAAACGTCGTATGCGAACGGCGGGCAATTGTCGGCCTCGCACGCGGAAGTGTGGAACCACAAGGCAACGATTTTCAACGCCCTGAAATCGATGGCGCGACGCGACGCGCCCTTGCTGCTCCATCCATGGCCCAGCTGGCACAAGCTGAGCTGGTTTGCGCAATTCCTTGCCGCCATGCCCGCCTACGAGCGCAACACCATCGCCACGGCGCGCCTGGCCATCGCCGCGCGCGCACACTTGTTTGCCTGGGCAGAAGAAGAGAATATTGATTTCGATCATCGCCGCGCCGGCATCCTGCATGTGTACCGTGACAAAGCCGGCTTCGAGCGGGCGGCCGGCGTGTCGCGCCTGCTGGCGCAGGGCGGACTGGAGCGGCGCGCCGTCACGCTGCAAGAAATGCGCACCATCGAGCCGGCCCTGCAAGGCGACTTTTACGGCGGCTACTACACGGACAGCGATTCCACGGGCGACATCCACAAATTCACCAGCGGCCTGGCCGACGCCTGCGCCCGCCTGGGCGTGGCCTGCCGCTATGGTGCACAAGTCACCGCGCTGGCGCGCGAGCATGGCAAGGTACGCATCAGCGAGGGCGAGGACAGCACCCTGTTCGACGCCGTCGTCATCTGCGCGGGCACGGCCAGCCGCGCCATGGCGGCAATGCTGGGCGACCACGTGAATGTGTATCCCGTGAAAGGCTATTCGATTACCGTGCAGCTCGACGATGCAGCCAGCCGCGCGGCGGCGCCGAAGGTCAGCCTGCTTGACGATGCGACCAAGCTGGTCAGCAGCCGCCTGGGCGAAGACCGGCTCAGAGTGGCGGGCACGGCGGAATTCAACGGCTTCAATGACGACATCCGCGCCGACCGCATCCGCCCGCTGGTGCGCTGGGTGGAGCAGTGTTTTCCGGGCATCAATACACGCAAGGTGATCCCGTGGGCGGGCTTGCGCCCCATGCTGCCCGACATGCTGCCGAAAGTGGGGCCGGGCAAGGCGCCGGGCGTGTATTACAACACGGGCCACGGCCACCTGGGCTGGACCCTGGCGGCCGCCACGGCGGAGATGGTGGCCATGATGGTGGACAAGGCGGCTGCTTAGTTCTTGGCTATGTCACCGTCAAATGTGGGAATGCTCCGAGTGTTGCCTTCAATAATGTTTCCGGCGAACGGATACGCCCGGCGTCGAGTATCCAGCGCCAGCCCAGGTAATTCGGCAGGTAGCGCGTCGCCACGCCGTGAAAGGGGCGTAGCCATTCCCGCAGGCGGCTGTGATAGGCATTGACGTGCTGCACATGCACGGCGCCCTGCACCCGGATGCCTGCGCGCAAATTGACGGCCTGGTGGCTGATCCCCGCTTCACGGGCAAAGGCGCGATAGGCGGCATGGCCATCGGTGAGCAACAGGATATCTTTGTCGATCATGGGCAACAGATAATGGCGCACCTGCGCCTTCGTCAGCGCTCCTTTTCCCGTGACGAAATCGAGGGTCTGCCCCGTGCGGTCGCGCGCCACCAGGATGCAGACTTGCTCATCGGAAATGCCACGTTTGCGGGCATGACCGCCCCGGCGGCGCGCCGGACGGGTCAGATGCCGCGATCCCTTTTCCGATTCGAGCACATACAGTTCGTCCGCTTCAGCGATGCCATGCAGGCAATGCGGCCGGTCCGTTTTTGCCAACGATAAAAACCGGTGGCGCCAGCGAAAGGTGGTGTTGCGGTGCACGCCCAGCTGTAACGCCGCCTTGCGCAGGGAATCGGATGCCAGCAGGCAATCGGCGTAATCGAGCCACAGTGATTTATGGCGCAAGCGCGCCAGCGGCGTGCCGGTGAGCGCATTGAAGGTGCGGCCGCACGGCACGCAACGGTAGCGCTGCAGTCCGTGCGCATGGCCATGCCGGTGAGCATGATTGCTCTTGCAGGCAGGACAGTGCAAGCGCTGCCGGCCCACGTTTTCGACGAGTACCGCGGCAGCGTCCTGCGGTGCGCTTCCTTGCAGCAGAGCGATACCCGCCCGGCGCTGGCGACGGTTCAGTGCGGCGAACTGGGCGATGAAGGTTTTCCATTGGCCGGTCTGCATGGAGGGCTCCCGTTTGTCTGCGATGTACACTCAGACAGCAGGGATACAGGATGATTCCCGGACTTCCCCTACTTAGCGGGGACAGAGCCTAGTTCTTCGGCAATAGATCGCTGAGCGCGGCGCGGCCCTTGACGGTGAGGAAGGGGCCGACCTTGCTGTACGGCAGTAAGAAATCGTTTTCGCAGCCGCTGCCGTTCGAGTCTTCCCAGAACGACACCCCTTCCGGCTTCAGGGACAGGTGGAAGCGGCCGCGGCCGTCGTAATCCGTGCCCTTGCATTCGGCATCGATTTTCACGTCCTTGAACAGGGCCTGGCGCAGGCGGTCAGGCAATTCGGCCTTGTCGTCGCCATCGCTGGCGCTGGCGCCAAACCAGTTCCACACGTCCGTTTCCTGGCCCGTCTTCACGTCCCAGGTGCGGAACTTGATGGAGATGCCGCTGGCGCCATAGCCTGCCGCCCAGCGGTAGAACTTGATCGTCACCCAGCGCGGCGACCAGTAGGTCGGCTCCGCATACACTTCGTCTTCCGTCGTGAAACCGTTGCGGCCCAGGTACTCGCGGCGCGTGGCATAGAAGTCGGCCAGGTCTTTTTTGTTTTTTGCCAGCACGGCGCGCAGCTGCGCATTGATTTTTGTCACGCCATCGCCGGGCGCGATCAATTCCACGGTGATGGTGTCGCCCACTTGCAGGTTGCGGTATTGCTTGCCTTCGAAGGCGATCGGTTTGCTCGTCTTGGTATTGGGAAAATCTTCCAGCGCCAGGTTGTAGGCATCGCTGGCGCAGGACGGATGCTCGCGGTCGCCCGCCGCTTCCAGCAGGGTCAGGGCCAGGGGCAGGGTCTTGCCGCTTTTCGGATCCGCCCAGGTGCCGGTGACTTTGCCATCTTGCGGCGCATTCAAGGACCAGGTGCCCGTCGTGTCGCCCTTGGCGTCGAGTTCCTGCCACAGCGTCTTGCCGTTCGGCTTGGTCAGCATGATCGGCGTCTTGTAGCGCGTGTAGTAATAGTTGCCGCTGCGGTCCGCGCCTTGCGTGGGGCTGGGCTGGTTGAAGCAAGCCACGATATTGGCCTTGCCCACGGTGCCCTGCCACACCCCTTGCACGGGCGGCTCGGCCGCCATGGCGGCGTGCAGGGCGGGCAGGGTCAGGCAAGCAAACAGAAAGCGGCGCATCGGTTTTTCCTCTCGTGGGCGAAGGCCGATTTTACATGGCCCCGCCCACGAGATGCCACACCTCAACTTATTTGGCCGGACGCTCCTGCGCCACCACGGCCATCGCCGCGCCCAGGTAGTGCAGCATGGCGGCGTCGACGAAGCTGCCTTCCATCAGACGCGGTTCCTGCTGGTGCGCCTGGCGGAATTTCAGCTGCGTGGCCGGGTTCGTGCCCGCATACGAGCGGAACAGATCCAGCCACTGCCGCGCCAGTTGCAGCACGGCCGGGTCGGTGGGCGGCGTGCGCGCATCCATGGCGGCGCGCACGGCGGCGATCAGGGCCGGCCACTCGCCCGAGCGCCTGCCGTAGTTGGCGAGTAAATACGCGTATTCCTGCTCATCGAGGAAAGGCCGGTACAGCGCAATGCGCGAAGCGTTGAAGGCGGCGATGATGAATTGCATCACGTCCGCATCGACGCTGGTCGTCGCCTGCATCGATGGTTCCTGTTCGTGCATGCTGTTCAGGCGCGCGAACAGGCCCGGGTGGGCGCCCGTGTCGCGCACCAGCTTGACCATCCATTCCGTGGCCAGAGCTTGTGCCTGCGCATCGCCGGGGCCGGCGCCCGCCTCCCTGGCGGCGCGCACGCGCGTCACCAGTGCCTTCCATTCCTGTTCCACGGCGCTATCTGTCAGCAGCGGCAGCTGTTGCAGTTCTTCGGGACTAAAGTATTTGTCGTACATGGTCATTAACTCCATTGTGGTAAGCCACTCGGCCAGTTCCGGCGCCTGCCCCTGCGCCAGTTGCGCCTGCAGGGTGCGCAGGCGTTCGCGCAAGGTGGAAGCTTGCGCGATCTGGCGTTCCAGCATGGCGATCTGCTGCGCCACGATGGAATGCAAAGGCAGCTCCGGGCCGGCGAGGGCGTTGGCGATATCGGCCAGCGACAGCCCGAACTTGCGCAGCGCCATGATCCGGTGCAGCCGGTCCATGTCGCCGTGCTGGTACAGGCGGTAGCCAGTTTGCGTGCGCGCCGAGGGCGAGAGCAGACCGATGCTGTCGTAGTGGTGCAGGGTGCGGATGCTCAAGCCTGTCATCTTGGCCAGTTCACCGATTTTCAACAGCATGGGGTACTCCTTTCCGGGTGCGTGCAAGCAGAATCGCACCTGACGTAACGTCAGGGTCAAGCGGAATTTTCAACTGAATTAACTGAATCAACTGATCGTCAGCCGCTGCCGCAGTTCCTGCAGCAGGGTGCCTGTTTTCGGCGTCAGCTGGCGCGCCAGCGGCCACGCCAGGTACAGGGGCAAGCCTTGCGTGGCCAGTGCCGGCAGCACCGCCACGATGGCGCCCGTGGCCAGGTGCTCGTGCACCAGCCAGGTGGCCAGCTGCGCCACGCCCAGGCCGGCCAGTACGGCGGCCGTGCGCGCTTCCGCGTCGCCCACCGTCATGCGGGGAGATGCCAGGCGGTGCTCGACCTGCCCGCCCGTGGCGACGTCAGGGAAGACCCACGGCATGGGCGAACCGTCGCCGCGCCCGTAGGCGATGCAGTCGTGGCCATCCAGATCCGCGATGGACGCGGGCGTGCCGCGCCGCGCCAGGTAGCCGGGCGCCGCGCACAGGATCAGCTGTTCGTCGCCCAGGTGCATCTGGCCCAGCGCGGCCGGCCAGTGCGAGGGCGCGCCGATGCGCACGGCGATGTCGATGCGCTCCTCGAACAGGTCGACGAAGCGGTCGCTGAAGGCGATCGACGGCTGCAAGCGCGGATACTGCACGCACAGCTCCAGCAGGGCCGGCATCACGCGCAGGCGCCCGTACGAGGCGGGCAAGCCGATGCGCACCTGGCCCGCCAGTTCCGTCGCGTGTTCGGCCAGCACGTCTTCCGCGTCCATCAGTTCCTGCAGCACGCGCTTGCAAGTGGCGTAGTAGGCGCGGCCCGCGTCGCTCAGTTTCAGCCGGCGCGTGCTGCGCTCGAACAGCAGCACGCCCAGCCGTTCCTCCAGCCGCGCCACGCTCTTGCTGACGGCCGAGCTGCTCAGGTGCAGGCGCTCGGCCGCCTTGGTAAAACTGCCCGCGTCGGCCGTGGCGAGAAATGGCGTGAGGCCCTTTAGATGTTCCGATGAAAACATGATCCGCGAATTTTATTCATGAATAGGATGAAATAGTATCGCGGATAAGAATTGGTGTCGCGGATATGATGTTTTTTTCTTTCGGAGGTTTTCTCTCATGCAAAAACACGCCCTCATCATCGGCGCCAGCGGCGTCATCGGCAACAATCTGGCCACGCACTTGCTGGCGCAGGGCTGGCGGGTGACGGGCGTCTCGCGCGGACGCACGCCTGTCCCCGCAGGCTGCACTTCCCTGCAATTGGATGCGACGGATGGCGCGGCCGTCAGCGCCGCCCTGGCGGGCCTGGACGCCAGCCACGTCTTTTTCACGGCCTGGGCACGCCAGGCAAACGAGCAGGAAAACATCCGCGTCAACGGCGCCATGGTGGCCAATGTGCTGGCCGCGCTGGGGCCAAACGGCCGCTTGCGCCACGCGGCCCTGGTGACGGGCCTCAAGCATTACCTGGGACCGTTCGACGCGTATGGCAAGGGCAGCGTTCCCGTCACGCCATTTCGCGAAGAGCAGGGCCGGCAGGCGGTCGAGAATTTTTACTATGCTCAGGAAGACCGGCTGTTTGAGGCGGCCGCGCAGTACGGATTTACGTGGAGCGTGCACCGCCCGCACACCATCATCGGCTACGCGCTGGGCAATGCCATGAACATGGGCCTGACCCTGGCCGTATATGCGAATTTGTGCAAGGCCGGCGGCCAGCCCTTCGTGTTTCCCGGTTCGCCCGCGCAATGGCACGGCTTGTCCGATATGACGGACGCGGGCCAGATCGCGCGCCACCTGGCGTGGGCGGCCGACAGCCCTTGCGCGCGCAACGAAGATTTTAATATCGTCAATGGCGACGTATTCCGCTGGAAGTGGCTGTGGCCGCGCCTGGCCGCCTATTTCGGCGTCGAAGCGGCTGGTCTGCCCGAGGTGATGGCGCCGCTGGCCGAGCGCATGCAGGATGCCCCCGCCCAGTGGCGCGCCATTGCGCAGCAGCATGATCTGGTCGAGCTGGATGTCGGCCGCCTCGCTTCCTGGTGGCATACGGATGCCGACCTGGGCCGGCCGATGGAAGTGATGACGGACATGGGCAAGAGCCGCAAGGCGGGCTTCCCCGATTACCAGGATACGCAAGACGCCTTCTTCAACCTGTTCGAGAAGTTGAAGGCGGAGCGCATCATTCCGCGCTGACGGACTCCGCGGCAGCCGGTGGCGGGGCTGCCGCCGCCGCTGCCGCCGCATTGGCCGCATTGGCCGCATTTGCCTTATGCTGCTGCGCCCGCTGCCATTCGAGGCCCGGGCGGTCGACGCGAAATTGCAGCAGCCGTCCCTGCACCACTTCCGTCACGTATGCCGTGCGGCCATCGGGACCGCCGAAGGTGATGTTACTCGGCTTGGCGCCGGGCACGCTGATCTCGCGCAAGATGCGTCCCTGCGGCGACAATTTGACCACGCTGCCCTTGCCGTAGCGCGTCACGTACAGGTTGCCGTCGACGTCCACGCGCATGCCGTCCATGCCGAAATCGTCGAACTTGATCAGCAAGCGCTTGCCGCTCAGGCTGCCGTCCGCGGCGATGTCATACATCCAGATATTGCGCTGCACGCTTTCATTCACGTACAAGATCTTGCCGTCGGGGCTGACCTCGATGCCGTTGGCCGTGCCCATGGTGTCGAGTGCCAGGGTCACGGTGCCGTCCTGCGCGATGCGCCACACGCGGCCCGTGTTTTCCTTCCAGTTCGGGTCGCTCGCATACAGCACGTCATCGGCCGTGATGGCGATGTCGTTCGGCTGCGTCATGCGCGGCTCGCGCGCGTGGATGGTCAGCGCGCGCGTGGCCGGATCGACCAGGTAGATCGTGTGTTCCATGTAGTCGGCCAAATACATCTGCCCGCGGCTGCCGAAGCGGATGCCGTTGGCGATGCTGGTGCCGGGCAGGGTCAGGTAGACCTCGCTCATGCCGCCGGGGCTGACCTTGCCGATGGTTTGCTGGCGCGCAAAGTTGACGGCATAGATATTGCCGTCCGCATCGACGGCCGGGCCTTCGACGCCCTTGGTGAACGAGTGCGCGGGCGTCAGGGTGGTGGCGAGGAACAGCGTCTCGTGCGCGGGCGGGCTGGCGCAGGCGGACAGATTGGCCAGCGCGGCGGCCAGCACGGCGGCGCGCAGCGACGCCAGGGCGTTTCGGGAATCGGGCATCAAGGTTCTCTGTAGGGCAAAGGTGGCGTATGTTACCCGACGCGCGCCAGGCGGGGCGCCATGCTACACCTCACCTCAGGCGGCCACGACGACGAGGTCGGGGAAGTCGTCCTGCCAGCCTTCCCACTCGTCTTGCAGATGGGCGTGCATGCCGGCCCGGTCTTGCGCCAGATCAAACGCGTCCGCGCTGGCCAGCAGAAAATGGGCGATGGCGCGCAGGGTGGCCGGATCGGCCTGTATCGTCACGTCGGAGCAGGGCAGGGGCCGTTCTGCGGCCGCGTCTTGCAGATAGCAGTGCAGCGATAAATGTGGGGTCATGAGGTTCAGTTGTTGATGTAGGCGCCCAGCATGGCGTGTGCGTTCAGTGCGGCGCGGGCCGCTTCCAGTTCCCCAGGCTGCAGGTGCCAGAAGATCCAGCCGGCATGCTCTTCGCAGCGGCCATACGCCTGCATCGCAGCGCGCAGTGCTTGCCGGCGCTCGGGCGGCAGCGCATCCAGTCTGGCTTGCGTGAAACCATTGATGGGATATACATCGCGCAGGTGCGCATCTTGCAACCCGCGCCGCTTGATGGCTGCCCAGTTATTGGCGGGGCAAGGCGTGCCAAAGGTCATCGGATGGGCCTCATCGAGCTGCCGGTAGCCGAGTGCGTAGCCGGTACCATAGCCCTGCGTTTCAGCGTAGCAGTACACATATTCGCAATGCTCAAACAGGCCGGGTATGGCCCGCGCACCGTCGAACAGCGGCGCCAGCGCAAGCTTGCTGGCGCGTATGGACAGAACCAGCTCCGAGCCCGATGAATACATGGCCTGCGCGTCGCAGTTGACGGCCTCGTAAGCTTCTTCGGGCGGTACGAGACGCGGCGAAAGCAGTCCGATGCTGTTGGTCTCTGGCGCGAACAGCATCTTCTCGTAATTTCGCTGTGAGAACTTGACGATTTTGCCGCGCTTGTTGCCGTAGCGCTCGACGGGTTCGCCGATGTGCGCGAACCAGGCAAACAGCTGCGCGCTGGCCGCAGCGGCAATGAAGGGGGTATTTTTCTTGAATTCGCCTACGAGGAAGTGATATTGGTCCATATGTCGTTATTAGGGATGGGCAACGCGCATGATGCCATGCGCGGGCACCTGGCGCCAGCGCGCGCACCGCAGCGATGGCGCCGGATGGGGGCGATAGAAAAAGATGCACGGCAGGACGGCGCAACGGCCTGCTTGAGGCGTATGATGGAAATACGGATGTGGTTGCCGCAAGGCAGTGCGACCGGCACGCGCCAGCACGTCCTGCAGGTTTTTTTTCGTGGTTTTGGCAGCAGTAACAACGAGGAGACATCATGGACAAACCCGAATTCATCCTGGCCGCCAAGGCCATGGAAACCCTTGAGATGTATCAAACGTTCTACGGCCATTCACAGGAATACCAGGCGCACCAGCAGGAAGTGCTGAAGCTGCTGCGCCACAAGGGCGCCTCTCTGCTGGTGTCGGACCATGGCCCGGCGAAGTTTTTATTGGCGTTCGCCGATGCGCTGGAAGTGGCGGGCTTGCCGGGCGAGTATGTGCCGTTGAGCCGAAGGTAGGGGACGCGGGAGCCTGGCTGTTTAATGGCTGCCAGGCTGCATGGGCGCTAGCAAATCGAGCCACCTATGCTTTTGCCACTGCGCAGGTTAAAGCCGAAGTAGCACCTGTAGCCGTCATGATCCCGGACACAGGAAACATTTTCCTTATCGCGCTGCCGAAAGCCTTTCTCCAAACTGCAGCGCTCTTTCGAGTCTGGCCCCATCGAATCAAACATGTCCTTGGCAACGGCCCCCGTGACCATGAAAGAAATCTTGCGGTCATGCGGTGTGGGAGGCTGTTGCTCGCCCAAGGTATTCGAATAAATCAGATAAGACCCCTTGAACTGTTTGTCTGCGCCCCAGTCGCTGTTGCCACCTGCATAGGCCGGTGAAAACAGGGTGAGGGCGCTCAGCGCCATAGGCCATAGTGTTTTCATATCAGGCTCTCAGTTCCAGATGAAAGTGATGGTCGTGATTTTTGAATGGCGTCACGAATGGAATGTGGGTATCGTTAAACAGCACCCTGCGCACGCTGGCATGGGCACGAAAAAGTGCGATGAGCTTTGCCGTCGCGGCTTGATCGTAGTCTCTGTCATACCAATAAACAGGGAGTTGAAGGCCGTCCTTGCGCAGCGGGCGAATGTCCACTTCCAAGCCGGATTTGTGGGTTGAGTGCTGGCCATAGGCGGTTCCGTTAGCCAGACTGATGTTGCCAATGCCAAATTGCCGGTCATCGACCGCTTGCCATTCGCGCTCCACATACAGGAGTGCCATCATCATGTTCGGATGCGCATATTGACCCGCGCCCCTGCCAGGGGTGCCATAGACGTAATAGCCTGCACCTTCCGGAGCCTGCGGCAGGATGAAAAATCCACGCTTGTCCCTGGGCTGTACTTCAAGCATGCTCAACTCCGCTATACGCAACGCTGGGGGAACTGGTATTGTTTCGCATTCCGCTTCATATAGGATTGCGCTTCCGCAAACAATTGCGGGCTGGAACAGGAGTCAACGCCGCCATGGCGGAAAGAACACCTTGCCCGGCCAGTGTTGCGGTAACTTTTTTATATCTTTGTGACGATGTGTGAGTATGTTGCTGCCTATTTGGTGCACACTTTGCCGGATATCAAACCGGGAGTTAATCCATGACCAGGTCACGCAGCTTGCCGCCACGCCTGTTGGGTGCCGGTTTCCGGGGATTCTCTTTGTTGCCGCTGGCTATCTTCTTTGTCGTGCTGGTGTGCTTGTCGCTCCTGGCGATCCAGTTATGGATGACCTTGCGCGCACGGGAAGTGCAGCTCAATGAAGCGGCCCGTGAAAGCGCCAATCTGGCGCAATCCGTTGCGCAGCATGCCTATGACACCATCAAGGAAGCCGATACGGTGCTGGTCGGACTGGTGGAGCGGGTGGAGACAGATGGTGTCTCCGACCTTGAGCTGGAGCGTATCCATAAATTGCTGGTCACCCGTGTCGGCGAGCTGCCGCAGCTGCACGGCATCTTCATTTATGCCAAGGATGGCAGCTGGCTGGTGAACTCCCAGAAAACGCTGTTGAGCAATCTGAATAATTCTGATCGGGATTATTTCAACTACCATCGAACGCATGAGGACCGCGGGCCCTATGTCGGCCCTCCCGTGCGCAGCAAATCGACCGGGGACTGGATCGTCACGGTATCGCGGCGTATCAATATGCCGGACGGCAGTTTCGGCGGCGTGGCGCTGGCGACCATCGATATGCATTATTTCAGGCAGTTTTATGAGCGCTTTTCGATAGGGAAAAAAGGCGCCATTTTCATTGCGAATGGAAAAGGCATTCTTTTATTGCGAAGGCCGTTCGATGAAAGCATGCTGGGGCGCGATCTTTCGCAGTTTCCTTTATTTCATGATTATTTGTCCAAGAGCCCCGTTGGCACGGCCGTGATCAAGTCGCGGGTCGATGGCGTAACGCGTATCAACAGCTACCGAAGAATCGAGGAATACCCGCTGGTGGTCTCTGCCGCCTTGTCGCAGGAAGAAGTGCTCGCCGAGTGGCGTCTCGACATGATTTTGCAGAACGCGGTGGGTGGCGTATTGGTACTGCTGATTGCCTTCATCGGTTACCGCGTGGTGCGGCAAATCGATTTGCGGGTCAAGAGCGAGGCGGGTTTGCTGGAGGCGCGTAACGAGCTGGAGTTGATCAATGAAACCCTGGCCCGCCTTGCCAACCAGGATGGGCTGACGGGACTGGCGAACCGGCGCCACTTTGACCAGTCGCTGCTTGCCGAATTCAGCCGTGCGCAGCGTGAAGGCAGCGCCATGGGACTGGTGTTGATCGATGTCGATTTCTTTAAGCAATACAACGATATCTATGGCCATGTGGCCGGCGACGAGTGCCTGAGAAAAATTGGCAAGGTGGTGGCCTACAGCATGCGCCGGCCGGGAGACCTTGCTGCGCGTTATGGCGGCGAGGAAATGGTCGTTTTATTGCCCGGCACGGATATGGCTGGCGCCTTGGCGGTGGCGGAAGGCGTGCGCGATGCCGTGCAATCGCTGGGAATCGAGCATCGGGGCAATCCTCCTGGCGTGGTGACGGCCAGCGTCGGCGTGGCGGCATTTATGCCGACGCATCTGGAAAACCAGGCAGTCGAGCTGCTTGAGTTCGCTGACAAGGCCCTGTACAAGGCCAAGGCAGCCGGCAGAAACCGGGTCTGCTTTGAATCTTCCTTTGAAAGTGCGGTGCAGGCTGTGACTGTTTTGGCGTTTCGATAGCAATTTTGAAGGGGCGGGGCCGGCGTGGGCTGTGCGCTGCGTCCTCGGTGGCGCGTGCGCCAGCCGCGTCCATGTACAATCGGCAACATCCGGATCGACGTATCCGCCCCTTCATTGCGGAGTACGCCTGAGCGTGCCACAAACATTGCAAACCTGGCTGCTGGCCTGGCGGGAAGCCTTCACGTGCATCGGCCTGGGATTGCGCGATGCGCGTCATGCGGGGCTGTGGTGGCGCTCCGCGCTGTGGTGCATGGCGGTCGTGGCGTTGTGGCTGGGGCTGTATAGCTGCTTCGGCCGTTTTTTTGTCGAGCTGAGCGCCATGCTGGCGCTGGTGTCCGTCACCGGCTTGCTGGGCCTGGGCGTGATGGATGGCGTCGGGACATTGGCCAACGGGCCTGCCACGCTTTCTCAGATGGGCAATATCGCCGGCAGTCTGGGCAGCGCTGCCCAAGCCCTGTTGTCGATCGGCCAGATCGCCCTGGCCTTGCTGGCGCTGGCCACCTTGTTCTATGTCATGGTCTTTATTGTCTGCGCCATCGGCACGGCGCGCTTGCCGCTGCGCTGGTTCTTGCTGGAGCGCGCCAAGGCGGTGGCGGCGCGCCGCTATGCCGGCTGGCAAGCGCCGGCAAGCCTGGCGCTGTCCGCCGCACGCCCGGCCTGGTGGCGCCGCCTGTTGCTGCTGCTTTCCCTGCTGATCCCCGTGTGGGCCATGTGCGTGCTGATTGCTTGTCTGCTGGCCTGGAACGTGCAAGCGATCTATGGCGCGGCGGCAAAGGATGTGCTCGACGAGCAACAGCAAGCGGTGTTGCGCCGCGCACAGCGCCCGGCGATCTTTGCCCTGGGTCTGCTGCTGTGTTTGCTGATGCTGATACCGGTGCTCAATTTACTGGTGCCAGTCTTGCTGTGCAGCAGCGTTTGCCATTTGCAGCGCCGCGGCTGGCGCGCAACGGGATCAGCAACCAACGTGGAGTGAACAAGGAGTAAACATGAGTGAACACGCAAGACGCGGCACCCTGGAACGCGCCATTCAAATCGCCGCCACCACCCATGCCGGCCAGACGGACAAGGGCGGCGCGCCCTACATACTGCACCCCTTGCGCGTGATGCTGCGCGTCGCCCCCGGCGCCCAGCAGATCGTCGCCGTGCTGCATGACGTGGTGGAAGACAGCGACGGAAAAATCACCTTCGACGACCTGGCGCACGAAGGATTCTCGCAAGAAGTCATCGACGGCGTGCGCGCCGTGACCAAGGTCGAGGGCGAGTCGTACGAGGATTTCATCGTCCGCGCAGCCCTGAATCCGGTCGGCAAGGCCGTCAAGCTGGCGGATCTGGCGGAAAACAGCGACTTGTCGAGGATAGGGGCGCCGACGCCGAAGGACCTGGAGAGGATAGAGAAGTATCGGCGGGCGATCGCGTATTTGCGGAGGGATGTTTCTTAATTTTAAGGTGGGCGGTGTACCTTCGCGCTGGCTTAACGTCATCGCATCAACTGGCGGCAACTCCCCAATACAATCTCAGCAACGTACGGATGTTTGATCCTTCGCAATGCACAGAAAATGCATAACGGCACAAAATCCTGGTGTGCGCGTGTTTCTTTGCGAACGTGCGGGGATTGCCGCTGTGATTTCGGTTTCGATTTTTCGACGGGGCTGAAGTATTGGGGGCGCGGCGGGCAGTGTCGCGTGTGGGTAGCCGCGCGGCGGTGGCCCTTTGATGGTCACCGGGTACGCCTAAAAGCCTTGCGGATGGCTTGCTCGACGGGGCGGTCTATCAGCGCCAGGACGATGACCACGACAGCGGTAACAATCAGTCCCTCCAGTAAATCAGGACCCGGAAAAAGTTGCTGATTGGCGATGCCGTCAGGCACTGTTGCACGCTTCCACAGAAGGAGCACCAGGGCCGCGCCAGCGGCGAGCAGCATCGCCGGTCGACGATGGTGCAAGCGGGCGATTTGCCCCATCAGCAGCGCGATACCCCACGCAAAGGGATAGAAGCCGTGGTCGAACAGGATCATGCGCTCATCGTAGTAGGCGCCCGTGTACCAGGCAAAACGGGAGAGGCCGAAAAGACCATAGGCGACGAGGGCCACGGCTAGCACGAGGAAACTGGAGGAAAGAAGGCGGGCAATTTTCATGGTTTGGGTTTCTCTGCCAATCCCTCGATATTGGGCCCGATCAGGTAGCGCTTCTGCTTGGTTACTTGGATAGTCTTGCCTTTGCTGACTATAACTCGCTGGCCGTGTCTGTAGTGCGGTTTTTTCGCCGCCGCCATGGCTGCTCGGGTCACCTTTGCGTATGATTTCAGCGGGCATAAAGGTGCAAGTTTCTAGACTTGGTAAAGGTGGCATATTTATTAATTTTATTCGCGTCAATCTGATGCTTGGCCATGGCTGGTTTTAAGTCTTTGGGAGCGAGGGGCAGTTCCGCCATTCGGAAATGACCTGCGCATTGAATGTCACGTAAATAAATTTGCCATCTAGGCTGAACGCATATATCCTAATAGTGCGCTTAATTGCGTGCGTGTGCGTGCTACGTTGCCAGGAAGCTGTCCCCCGGTTAAAAAGCCAAAAAGGACATTATTTGTTCCTTTCGCATTCTCCAAATCCTTGTTGTTAGGCTTGATCATTGTTGCCTGAGGCAGCACGGCTCACTACGCCGTGGCATTATCTTTGGAGAAGTGCATGAATACCGAAAATCTGTTGCGTGCAATGCGTAAGGTTTATCTTCTTACCCCGAAGCCTGGCCTGTCGGCATCTGAGGACGAAATGTTCTGGTCCATGTGCCTTAACGGACTGCATGAGGAAGATATCAGAAAGTCCGTAACTTCCCTCCGTCAAGATCGGGAGATGCGTGGCGTTGCCGTTTCAAAATCGAAAAGCCTCAAAGTCACCGACCTGCAAAAGGCGCTTGCCGTCACGCTTGGTGCACGGTCCTACGATCACTGGTGCAAAACCGAACAGCCCCGAATTCTTGGCTTTCTTGCCGAAAATGGCATGAATCAACCCGCTGACCTGATCAAGTGGCCTTGTCTGCCGGGATTTACGAAAACCCTGACCGCACATCGCCTGGCCGACCGTTTTTTTAACTCGGGCTTGCCGCTTCCAAAACGCTTGTTCACTGGTGTCGGATCGCTGTTGTTTGCGGCATCTGGTTATGGCCGCCTGGATATCCATGAACTGGCAGGCAAGAATATGTACGCGGATGAGGAACGACTCGAATATTGCGAGCTTTATGCAAATGAAGTGGTATTGCGTGCTAACGATATGCGAACTCAATGGCCGAATGCCCCTGAATTCGTTGATTTGACAGGGCGGATGCTGCTGCTGAATGCGGTATCTGAATTTGTCGGCGGTATGTACAACTTGCTTGGCGATAACCTGATGGCGCCAATGCTGGAAGCCACAGTTTTTACCGCTTATAACGTAAGCGAGAAAGAAGCAGCATTTGACCGCAAGCTATTCCAGATTTTTCGGGCAGAAATAGAACGCAGCGAAGATGGCTGGGTCGATGTTATTCCTCTACCTGGAAACGACAACATCATATTCCTGAGGGGAGCCGATGGTAAATTTGACTGGGTCATCAGGAATCAAAGGGATACACCGTTCATTGAGAATTTTCTTTTCCCCGTATTTAACTCGAATGAACTGCCATCTGCATTGCTAAATTCGAAATTGGCGGCCCATCTTTACTTCAGGCAGGGAGAGTGGCAGGATCGTCTCATGCACGATGCTGAACAGCGTCATTACGCCGAAGGCGGTTCGGTTGCGACTTGGCCCGGGTACGACAAATTGCTTGCGCGTGAGTTGATGGCAGAAAGAGGATATATTCCCTCGCGCCAGCTGGATGCTCAGCAAACAAAGGGATTTTTACCGCACCGTATCAGGAACCGGTGCCTGATGATCTCGCCTCTGATCACAGTCGACGAGTTCTGGAAATTCTATGAGAACAGCGAATGGCGCCAGATCCGTTCGGAGAGGTTGAGAAAGATAAAACTTACCATTGAAGAGGATTTGGCAGCAGTTAATCTCCATGATCATGGCAATCTTCCAGTCAGTGTTACATGGTTTGATGCGATTGCTTATTGCCGTTATGTCGAGGATAAAACAGGACTTCCGGTGCGTTTGCTTGAGATTGATGAATGGCAACAGATTTGTCCGAATCCTGCACGGGATTTGGAAAAGGACGGTTGGGGTGATCTGACATGGGGGCTGACCGGTGGAGATGGCTTAACTGGAGGGGGGTATTTCGAGGCGTGCCCCGAGGGCGGTTCGCTACGCTTTGGCAAGGAGCTGGCCTGGTCGTTGAATCGCGAAGGTCTGCAATTTTTGTCCGTGGTTGACTTTGGCGAGTGGCTTGCTGATTACGGTTTGGGACATGCCCCAGCTGCAAATGCTGCCACTGGGAGAGCCCTGATGACAGGTCCACTCGAGCGTGACAAGTGTCCGGCACATCTCACGATGCGCTACAAAGGCTTAAAAGTTGGCTTCCGCATCTGTTACGTCGCCCAACTTGACGCTTAACCTCACTTCGGATGGCGCATATGAAACAACGCCAGAAGGAAGAGATTTTTTGCGTCCGTAATTGGAGGGGGGCGAGGGGCAGTTCCTCCATTTGGATACGGCCTGAGCAGTGAGTGTTGTCGTTAGGGAAGCCGCCTGCGGCGCAAAACCTGGCCAGAAGAATCGGAGGGGGTTGCGCTTGCAAGCGCAACCCGGTTTTGCGGCGCCGAGCTGCGCTCGCCGAAGGCCCCGCAAAACCCCCGCGCCGTACCGGACGCGGATTCGATGCTCGCGTTCTGCATGCATGGAATAAATAAAAAGGGCCTCCCCGCTAAAACGGGGAGGCCCTTTTTATTTATTCAGTGGTGGAGATGGCAGAAATCGAACCTACCGTAAAGCTATAGTTATAGCGAACTTTCAAGCATGTACTGTCAAATTGCCGCCAATTAGATTTAGTTGTGACGGAATAGCTGCAGGCTAGATGGGAAAGCCAAAATTCTCTGCAGTGCGATGATGTCAGAGCCTCGCCAGGGGCGACTGAGCTCTACATCGCTGTCTTTGCTAACCAGCAAAGGATATTATCCTGCATAAGTACTGAAAGAAATATTGTTTTTTTAAGTAATATATTTAAAGGATTGAAACATGCATGTAAAGTCACAGGACGACCTCATGGGCGATGTCATCAAGGTTTTTGGCGAGATTGAACCTTCTTTGCCAGCGGTCTTTAACGGGTTAGGAAAGGGGCCAGTCACGCAGCAGACCATGCGCTTCTATACTGCTTTTGAAGATATGATCACTCGGTCAAATAGTCCAATAAGCTGTAAGTCCGGCTGTACCTACTGTTGTCATTATCATGTAATGGTCTCAGCCACTGAGACATTTGCGATTGCCGAGGCTATAGAAAAGCTGCCACAGGCCAGGCGTGATGTTGTCATAGGTCGTGTTCACAATGTCGCAGCACGTACACGAGAGATGACGTCTGAAGTCTACACGACCACAAATGTGGAATGTGCGATGCTGCTAGACGGAAAATGTTCGATTTATGCCGCGCGACCTATAGCTTGTCGCGGCCATCACTCAACCGACGTTAGCGCATGTAAAGAGACGTTTGATGATGTACATTCGACGACGCTTGGGATGAAGGACTATCATCGCGAGGTGGTGTACAGAGCTTTTGACAATGCACAGCTGGCTGCAAACCTCCGAGCTAACGTTGACGCGACGAAATACGAGTTGCATGCTGCGCTGTCGACGGCCCTGAATAAATCGTCTTCTTTTAAGCGTTGGAAAAGCGGAAAGTCGGCATTTCCCGAAGTCGCTGATAAGGTAACGCTAGCCGAAATGGGAGGCTGAGTGTAATTTCCTGCAGCATGATGGGGTGCGGCTGCTTGGCAGCCGCCGTGCAAGAAAATCGTTAGCTCATACTTTATGAGTCTGAGTCAGAAATAATGCCGAAGATGTTTTCTGCTTTGGCGCCAGCGTCTAAGTTGGCGTTAGGCATCCAACGCCCATATACCCTGGCAATCATTGTCCAGTCAGCATGCCCCATCTGTTTTGCCACCCACATAGGGTGTTCACCGGCCGAGAGCATCATGCTTGCGTAGGTGTGCCGCGTCTGATAAGGGTCGCGATACCGCACGCTAGCGTTTTGCAGAATGCCGGTCCATAGTGTCTTGCGAATCGGCTGGTCACCCTCCCAACGCCGCACCAGACGCGGATTTTGAAAGACTTCTTCGCCCTTCGCCCAGGTGAATACCTTTTGCTCGTGCAGCGCGACGACCAGCTGGCCGCGCACCGCGTGCCGCCCCAGCTCATGGGCATCCTGCCGAACAATGCCGGCGGCTTCGGCGCCGTGGAAGCTGCCGCGCGCGTCTTCGCCCGTAACGAGCTGGTGCCGCTGCAGGCGCAGTTCGAAGCGATCAACGAGTGGGCCGGCGTGGAAGTGGTGCGCTTCGTCCCGTATGACCTGGCCACGGGCGGGGAGGGCGCGGCATGAGCGATCACATCGACAACACGGGCAAGATCATCTTCGCCGAGGTGGCGCGTGGCCTGGCTGCCGTGCGCGGCCGGCCTGCCCTGGTGGCGCATGGCTGCTGCCACTACTGCGACGAGCCACTGGCGCCCGCGCTGCTGTTCTGCAATGCGGACTGCCGCGACGACTACGACAAGGAGCTGGCGGCCAAGGCGCGCGCTGGCCGCGCAGGATGACCGCTACACCGTGATAGCCGGCAGGGCGGGGCCGCGACAGCGCAGCCGCGCCAGAACGCCACAGCCACCGCACAAGCCGCCCACGGGGCGGCTTTTTCATGTCCCGGCAAATGACGTTGCTCTTGGAGCAAGAAAAAGGCCCATTTCGGCCCGGCGCGCGCAGTTGTCCCCCCTCCACACCTGCTCGCTATATAGGGCTCTTTTGACTCAAATGTGCGCCATGGCCGAAGGCGCATGAGGACTGGGGCGGCAGGGCGAAGAAGGGGCGTGCGATTTGACGCATTTTGACGTACTTTGAAGTGGTTCTTGCATCGAGTTATACCGGTAGCGGATTGCTATTTAATGATTTATTGGCAATCCTCTTGTGAGTATTTTTAGTTAGATAGAATTTTTATATTCCGGCCAGTAGTAGGTCATGAATGCGAGCAATGTGATGTAATACTTGGCGTTCTTTATTCTTTCCTAGCCCCGGAAAGTGATCACTTGCATGATCATTGAGATATTCCTGAATTGCCGGATTATGCCCTATTTCAATTGGGTGTTTGAGGTAAGTATTTTTAAATTTTTCCAATGCTTCCAAATACTTTCCTTCAACCGTACCCAAGTCTCGGTCGGTCTCGTCGGAAATGAAATGGTAAACCCATATTTCGTCCTTTTTGAGATCTCGATATGTAATATGCATTGCTACAGCACCAGGGCGGCCACCACCTACATTGAAAGGTTCGCCGATGACTGTGTAATCGCCAAAGCCTACTCCATGCTCTCTGAAGGTCTTATGACTGTCTGAAAATAGCTCTGTGCTGCCATAATCTGCGTTTCGAAGCTGCTTGTTGAAGCCGTCAACGACATGAACCAGTTTAGTAGGGGGCAGTATTTTTAGATGGGAATCCGAGATTTTTTTCTGCAGTACGATATGGTAAGCAATATTTTTTATTGCCATTAGGGAAATATTGTCTGCTTGTGGTAGGGCGCAATTGCGATAAAGCAATGCTATTCCACGTCCCTCATACTTTGCCGCGTATTTTTCAACAGCGCTGAGTTTGGGAGATCTAGCTCCGCTATGCAGTAAAACACCTGGAATTAGCGAGCTATACTTTTCAAAGCACGTCTTTAACGTCTCTCTCCAGTCATCCGGAACCTTATCCTTAAAGTCACCCTGAGTAGGGTTTGCAATGACTATTGCGGTCTTATTTTCCTTACCTATGATCTCAAGGCAACGAATAAGATCACCTGAGTTACTATTTACTGGTTCTATAATTGGAACCACTAGCTCTGGGTCCAGATATTTGCTGTTTGCGCTACGCAACGCAAGTAATTCATGTCTACGGCCATAAACATACGGAAAATACATGACGGCAACTCCTAAAGGAAGAGAGAACAAACCATATATACATACGGCCGAACCTCCTCATTGAGAGTCTGTTACGTCCCCAACGGACAGGAAAGTAAATCAGTCAGCGTTCCCCGTTGACGGTTTGAGAGAGGGGTCGCATAGCCGAGCGCTCGCAAAGAAGGCGGCAATAACGAAATAAAGTCTACCGTACTTTTATCTGTAGTGCGAGCGCGAAGTGCTTTCACAAAGACTCGATGGGCTTCTTCTGGAGATAAATTAAGAAAAAGTTTTTCACAATAGGCGGCAATGACACCGTTTGGTAATGTTGGCGATTCGCCGAACAATTCCTTTGTGGCGCTTAAGTACTCGGCTCGCCTCAAACACCTGAACACCGCACGTGGCTCGACATTTTCGATGTTTGAACGTGCCTCTCTAAGAGGGGAGAGTGCGTGTTTAGGACTTAAAACAATTAGACCAACCTTCGGATCAAGCTCTCGCTCGTAGCGTTCAACATGATTTGGATGGGTGACGACGTACACCTTATCAAAGACTCGTAAATAGTCCGCAGTTTGGCTTTTGAGACGTTTGCTACTATCGAATTCAGTTTTAATTTCATACGCAGTACTGGTGCCATTCGCAATAGCAACATCAACGATTGAACTTCCCACGCCAAGTTCTACTTGAAAACTCGCTGTGCGAGGGCTGTGTCGCTTGAATACTAGGCGAGTCGCCAGCTCATTTTTGTACACATACTCATTGCGATACCCTGCTGCCAAGATTTCCCAGCCATCTTCAAAGGCCGATGCAAGGGTTGCTGGCCTAAGGGGATTTTTAGAAATTAAGGCATGCTTTGCAAGAATATCTAATACTGGATGAGGGTTCCCAGTTCGTGCCAAATTCGCGAAGACTGGCCGCGTGAATACTTTTGCTAGCATGCGAAGGTCTTGCGTTGTTGTCATTTGGTGAGTATTGATGTGTCGTTTATGGCGCAGTAGCAGCACATTTTCACCCTGTAGACAGGGGATTGAATGTTGAAATTCTAGCAAATATAAGGTTGCTTTGCGATAAATAAATGATCGGAAGCATTAGTCAGACGATGGTGTTCTTCAACAAAAAAGGCTGTCATTTTGTTGTCATTCCTAGGCTAAAACAGCCCAAAAACAACCCAAATAATGACAGCCTTCTTCTTGCTAACTACTTGATTCTAAACAATTCAGTGGTGGAGACGGCGGGAATCGAACCCGCGTCCGCAAGCACTCCACAGACAGTTCTACATACTTAGCACTATCATTTAATTTAACTCAGCCAGCACGGATGTGCACGTTATGGGCAAGCGAGTTACCTATTATTTAGTCGGACGCTAAGTAACCCAGCATACGACGAGTCCCTGTAAATGACTCTAGAGCTTTTGACGGCCCACCCCAGGGACGAGGTGTTCTAGAGCTAACAGCGATTAAGCTGCCAGTGCGTACGAGTTATCGTTTGCAGTTAAGTTTTTTCAGGTTGTATTTACGAGGTAGCCCGCCCTCGGTATGCCCTGCGCTGCTTTGCAACCCACGTCGAAACCAGGTCGTCCCCACAGAACCTTCATTGTAGCGCAATCTGACCACTCTTGCATGGCGCATTCGCTTGCTGGTGTGCCAGATCAAGCGCAGGCCGATTTATGCCGCCAATTGCCGGGCCTGCGCCGCCTTCACCACCGCGCTGACCAGCTCGAGCAGCGCATGCGGGGTATCCAGCAGGTGGTCGGCGTTCCAGTGCTGCGGTTCGACGGGGCCGCAGTAGCCCCAGGCGCAGGCCACCGTGCGCATGCCGGCGGCGCGGCCGGCCTGGATGTCGCGCAGGTCGTCGCCCACGTACCAGCAGTCTTGCGGCGCCAGGTCCAGGCGGCGCGCCGCTTCCAGCAGGGGGGCGGGGTGCGGCTTCGGATGCGCCATGGTGTCGCCCGAGACCACGCAGCCGGCGGCACCGAGGCCGATCTGGCCGACCAGCGGGTCGGTGAAGCGGGCGGCCTTGTTGGTGACCACGCCCCAGGCCAGGCCCAGCGCTTGCAGGCCTTCCAGCAGGGCGGGGATGCCGTCGAACAGGCGGCTTTCCACGGCCAGGGCCGCTTCGTAATTGTTCAGGAATCCGTCTTTCAGGGCTTCGTAGCCGCTTTCGCCGGGGCCGATGCCGTAGGACGCGACTATCATGCCGCGCGCGCCGGCCGAGGCCGTGGGGCGCAGGACGTCATACGGGGTCGGCGCCAGGCCGGCGCGCGCGCGCAGCAGGTTGATGGCCGCCGCTAGGTCGGGCGCGGTGTCGGCCAGGGTGCCGTCGAGGTCGAACAGGATGGCGCGCGGGGCTGGCAGATGGTCAGTGATCATGGCGGACAAAGTGTGTCAAGTAGGAATGAAAAATGGCGGCCGCAGCCGCCTTGTATTGTGCGTGATGGTTACAGCGGCCGGGTGCAGGCCACCAGATAATTGACGCTGGTATCGCTATTAAGTGAGTAAATCTTGGTCAGCGGATTGTAGCCCATGCCGCGCATGCTGTTGACGTCCAGGCCGGCGCTGCGCACGTATTGCGACAGTTCGGACGGGGTGATGAATTTGTCATAGTCATGCGTGCCTTTCGGCAGCAGGCGCAGCAGGTATTCGGCACCCAGGATGGCGAACAGGTACGCTTTCGGGTTGCGGTTCAGGGTCGACAGGAACACGTGGCCGCCCGGTTTCACCAGCGCGGCGCAAGCCTTGACGATGGCGGCGGGGTCCGGCACGTGCTCGAGCATTTCCATGCAGGTCACGACGTCGTACTGGCCTGCCTCTTCCTCGGCCATGGCTTCGGCGGCGATCAGCTTGTAGCGTACCTTGGCGCCCGATTCCAGGCTGTGCAGGTCGGCCACTTTCAGGGCCTTGTCGGACAGGTCGATGCCCGTCACGTCGGCGCCCTTGCGGGCCATCGATTCGGCCAGGATGCCGCCGCCGCAGCCGATGTCGATCACGCGCTTGCCGGCCAGCGGCACTTTCGCGTTGATCCATTCCAGGCGCAGGGGGTTAATTTCGTGCAGGGGACGAAACTCGGAAGTGGGGTCCCACCAGCGGTGGGCCAGCTCACTGAATTTTTGGATTTCGAGAGGGTCGGCGTTCATAGGTCGAATAATAGCGGCAATTTTACAATCGGGCAGCCACGGACGAAAAAAAACCCCGCCGTGGCGGGGTTTTTCATGCTGTTCTTGACTTGCGCGATGACTTGCGGCAAGTCCAGGGGGGCAGCTATTACTTGTTGCGGGTACCAACAACTTCGATTTCCACGCGACGGTTTTTCGCACGGCCTTCGGCAGTTTTGTTATCAGCAACAGGTTGTTTCTCGCCTTTGCCTTCGGTGTACACGCGGTTGCTTTCAACGCCTTTGGTGACCAGGTAGGCTTTGACAGCATCAGCACGACGTACCGACAATTTTTGGTTGTAAGCATCGGTGCCGACGGAGTCGGTGTGACCCACAGCGATGATGACTTCCAGGTTGATGCCGCCCAGTTGTGCGGACAGCTCGTCCAGCTTGGCTTTGCCTTCTGGCTTCAGCGTAGCTTTGTCGAAATCGAAGAATGCATCAGCAGCGAAGCTGACTTTTTCCGAGGTAGGAGCAACAACGACTGGTACTGGTACGACAACGACTGGTGCCGGTGCTGGTACGACTGGTGCTGGAGGAGCCACGCATTTGCCGTCTTGCAGGGTTTCTGGCTCTACGCACAGTGGCACGTCGCAACCTGGCACTGCGTCAGCAGGTGTCCAGTAGCCGGTACGCCAGCACAGGCCGAATGGGTCACGCACGATTACGCCGCGGGCATCTTGCACGTAAGCGCTTTTTGGGCTTGGTGCTTTGATGTCAGTGGTAACTGGCGCGAATGGTGGGGAGGTTGGGGTTTGGGCCGAAGCCGAGCCAGCAATCACTGCGGATGCAGCGAAAAACAGCGTTACAAATTTATTCATTCTTTTTTCCTTTCGGGGGGTGATATCCGCAGAACAACACTGCGCTACTGGTGCTACGTGCCAAGATTTTATCATGTAGACCATATGCGCTCGTTTCAGATTGCGAAACTAGCAATTAACTTCCCAGTCATTTTGCCACACGCATCAGGGGCGCACGACCGTGGTTAAATCAAAGCTTGCCCGATTTTAGACCGCGCGTTGTTTTTGCGCAACGAAAATGCCCATTTGTAACGCGTCTGTAACAATTGATCGTTTTTTTTGCCTCTTTTAAGGGCAGGTGTCTTGAACTGATATTGCCATTGTGCATTATCGACAGGTCAGGCTGCACGGCTCCGGTGCAAACTGCCAATCTTGTTGGTATGGCCAATTTGTACAGGTAGCCGGGCGCGCATGCTAAAATCGTGCGCTTGACTGTTAAGAGTGTCGGGCAAATGCCCACGGCGGCACTGCATGGCCAGCACGTACCACTGCGGTACACGTACTGGCCGTGCCGCCAGCCCGCCGATTTGTTCCGGCACTCTGCGACATGGAAGCCGGGCCGCGCCAGCAGCGCGCGGCGCGGCGTCCACGACGACAGCCACCCAGGATATGCAGTATTGCGTCATACATTGCGTAACAGATAAGTTAACCACAGCCTGAGATCAGTCGAACCGCCAATGGATCAATTCGCAAAAGAAACAATTCCTATTTCCCTCGAAGAAGAGATGCGCAAGAGCTACCTCGATTACGCCATGAGCGTGATCGTCGGTCGCGCCTTGCCCGATGCGCGCGATGGCTTGAAGCCAGTGCACCGCCGCGTCTTGTTCGCGATGCATGAAATGAACAACGTGTGGAACCGCCCTTACGTCAAGTGCGCCCGCGTGGTCGGCGAAACCATGGGTAAATACCATCCCCACGGCGATGCCTCGATCTACGACACGCTGGTGCGCATGGCGCAGGATTTCTCGCTGCGCTACATGCTCGTCGATGGCCAGGGCAACTTCGGTTCCGTCGACGGCGACGGCGCCGCGGCGATGCGTTACACCGAGTGCCGCCTGGACAAGATCGCCAGCGAACTGCTGGCCGATATCGACAAGGACACCGTCGACTTCCAGCCCAACTACGATGGCAAGGAAAAGGAACCGACGGTCTTGCCGACGCGTATCCCGAACCTGCTGATCAATGGCTCGTCCGGTATCGCGGTCGGCATGGCGACGAACATTCCGCCACACAACATCACCGAAGTCATCGACGGCGCGCTGCACGTGCTGCGCAACCCCGAGTGCACGATCGATGAGTTGATCGAGCTGATCCCGGCGCCGGACTTCCCGACGGCCGGCATCATCTATGGCGTGTCCGGCGTGCGCGACGGCTACCGCACGGGCCGCGGCCGCGTGGTGATGCGCGCCAAGACCCACTTCGAAGAATACGGCAAGGATGGCGGCCGCATCGCCATCATCGTCGACGAGCTGCCATTCCAGGTCAACAAGAAATCCTTGCTGGAACGCATCGCTGAAAACGTGCGCGACAAGAAGCTCGACGGCATTTCCGACATCCGCGACGAATCCGACAAGTCGGGCATGCGCGTGGTGATCGAGCTGAAACGGGGCGAAGTGCCGGAAGTGGTGCTGAACAACCTGTACAAGCAGACCCAGTTGCAAGACACCTTCGGCATGAACATGGTGGCCCTGGTCGATGGCCAGCCGAAGCTGCTGAACCTCAAGCAGATGCTGCAATGCTTCCTGTCGCACCGCCGCGAAGTGGTGACGCGCCGCACCGTGTTCGAACTGCGCAAGGCGCGCGAACGCGGTCACGTATTGGAAGGCCTGGCTGTCGCGCTGGCCAACATCGATGACTTCATCGCCATCATCAAGGCCGCGCCGACGCCGCCGATTGCCAAGGTCGAACTGATGGCCAAGGCCTGGGATTCGTCCGTCGTGCGCGAAATGCTGGCCCGCACGGGCGACGGCTCGACGCCAGGCGGCATCGACGCCTACCGTCCGGAAAACCTGCCGAAGCACTATGGCATGCAGACGGATGGCCTGTACAAGCTGTCGGACGACCAGGCGCAGGAAATTCTGCAAATGCGCCTGCAGCGCCTGACCGGCCTGGAACAGGACAAGATCGTCAACGAGTACAAGGACGTGATGGAACATATCGCCGACTTGCTCGACATCCTGGCCAAGCCGGAACGCGTCACCATCATCATCACCGACGAAATGACGGCGGCGAAGAACGAATACGGCGCCGGCAACAAGGACGTGCGCCGCTCGCAGATCGAATTGAACGCGACCGACCTGGAAACGGAAGATCTGATCACGCCGCAGGACATGGTCGTGACTCTGTCGCACACCGGCTACATGAAGGCCCAGCCGATCACCGAATACCGCGCGCAGAAGCGCGGCGGCCGCGGCAAGCAGGCCATGGCGACGAAAGAGGAAGACTGGATCGACCAGCTGTTCATCGCCAATACGCACGACTACATCCTGTGCTTCTCGGATCGTGGCCGCATGTACTGGCTGAAGGTGTGGGAAGTGCCGCAAGGCTCGCGCAATTCGCGCGGCAAGCCGATCGTCAACATGTTCCCGCTGCAGGACAACGAAAAGATCACCGTGATCCTGCCGCTGTCGGGCGAGAACCGCACGTTCCCGGAAGACCATTACGTGTTCATGTCGACCAGCCTCGGCACCGTCAAGAAGACGCCGCTGAAGGATTTCAGCAATCCACGCAAGGCCGGCATCATCGCGGTCGACCTGGACGACGGCGACTTCCTGATCGGCGCGGCGCTGACCGACGGCCAGCACGACGTGATGCTGTTCTCCGATTCGGGCAAGGCAGTGCGCTTCGACGAAAACGACGTGCGTCCGATGGGCCGTACGGCGCGCGGCGTGCGCGGCATGAACCTGGAAGAAGGCCAGCACGTGATCGCCCTGCTGGTGGCCGAGAACGAGCAGCAGTCGGTGCTGACGGCCACGGAAAACGGCTACGGCAAGCGTACGCCGATCACCGAGTACACGCGCCATGGCCGTGGCACGAAAGGCATGATCGCCATCCAGACCAGCGAGCGCAACGGTAAAGTGGTTGCCGCGACCCTGGTCGATACCAGCGATGAAATCATGCTGATCACCACCGGTGGCGTATTGATCCGCACCCGCGTGTCGGAAATCCGCGAGATGGGCCGCGCGACGCAGGGCGTGACCCTGATCGCCGTGGAAGACGGCACCAAGCTGTCCGGCCTGCAGCGCGTGGTGGAGACGGATATCGACGAAGTCGAACTGACGACGGAGGCGGGCCAGGAGGCTGCGGCCGCGCCGGCAGCGGCTGAACCGGCCGATCCTGTCGACCCGGCGCAGCCGGAGTAAGATGATTGGGGCTCTTTCGGGAGCCCCAATTGCTGTTGGCGTGCCAGTTGCGGCGCCAGCCTGCGTACCCCCAGATAGTTCCCCGCTTTTGTAAAGTCCCGCATGCCATGAGAAAAATCGTCGCCACCTTCTTCGCCGCGTTTTCGCTGGCCTTCCTTGCGACCCTGCCGGCCCTGGCCCAGAACGCGCAGGCCACGCCCGCCCGCCAGGCGGCGCCCAGCCCCGCCATGAAAGTGGCCGTGCGGCGCATGCTCGACGCGATGCAGTTCCCGCAGCTCACGCGCAGCATCTTCGACCAGATGCTGCAATCGGTGCCGGCCATGATCCGCCAGTCGGCGCAGCAGCAAATCAACAGCAACCCGAAGCTGGACGAGCAGCGCAAGGCGCGCGCGCTGGCCAGCGCCGAGGAAGAAATCCCCCTGGCCATCGGCACCCTGACGCAGGTGCTGGCCGACCCGACCCTGATCGACGAGCTGGCCGCCGAAATGGTGCCCCTGTACGCGCGCTTTTACACGGTGCCCGAAGTCGAGCAGCTGACGGCCTTCTACAAGACGCCGCTGGGCCGCAAGATGCTGGCCACCATGCCGCAGCTGTCGGCCGAATCGATGGCCATCAGCCAGCGCGTGCTGATCCCGCGCGTGAATGCCGTGCTTGACCAGGTCATGCGGGCGGCCACGCAGTCGCCCCAATAAGATTCCCATTTTGCCAAGGACCATATCGTGACCCATATCTACAATTTTTCCGCCGGCCCCGCCGTCCTGCCCAAGGAAGTGCTGGCGCAAGCGGCTGCCGAGATGCAGGACTGGCATGGCAGCGGCATGTCGGTGATGGAAATGAGCCACCGGGGTCCCGAATTCATTTCCATCTACAAGCAGGCAGTGGCCGACCTGCGCGAGCTGCTGGCCGTGCCCGACAACTACAAGATCCTGTTCCTGCAGGGCGGTGGCCTGGGCGAGAACGCCATCATTCCCATGAACCTGGTGGGCCTGGCTGCGCAGCAGCCGGCCACCGTGGACTTCGTGCACACGGGCTCGTGGTCCGGCAAGTCGATCCAGGAAGCGGCCAAGTACGCCAACGTGAACGTGGCCGCGTCGTCCAAGGCCGCCCGTTTCACGGGCGTGCCGCCGGTCGCCGAATGGCAGCTGACGCCAGGCGCCGCCTACCTGCACATCTGCACCAATGAAACCATCGACGGCGTGGAATTCCAGCAGGCGCCGAACGTGCCGTCCGGGACCACCATCGTGGCCGACATGTCGTCGCACATTTTGTCGCGCGTTATTGATGTATCGCAATATGGCGTCATCTTCGGCGGCGCGCAGAAAAATATCGGCCCGGCCGGCCTGACCCTGGTCATCGTGCGCGAAGACTTGCTGGGCAAGGCGCTGCCGATCTGCCCGTCGGCCTTCGACTGGAGCATCGTGGCCGAACATGAGTCGATGTACAACACGCCGCCCACCTACGGCATCTATATCGCCGGCCTGGTTTTCCAGTGGCTCAAACGCCAGGGTGGCGTTGCAGCCATGGAACAGCGTAATATTGAGAAGGCGGCGCTGCTGTACGCGGCGCTCGATGCGGACGACTTTTACCAGAACCGGGTCGACCCCGCATACCGCTCGCGCATGACCATCCCGTTTTATCTGCGCGATGAAAGCTTGAACGACGCATTCCTGGCCGGCGCGAAACAGCGCGGCCTGCTGCAACTGAAGGGCCACAAGTCCGTCGGCGGCATGCGTGCATCGATCTATAACGCGATGCCGATCGAGGGCGTGCAAGCCCTGGTCACCTATCTGAACGAGTTTGCCGGACGCTGAGTCGCTTAACCGACCGCGCCGGCCCGCCGCCGGCGCAGGCCGCGCGGCCATGATTGAAGTACAGCTGACGAAACAAACAACCATGACCGATAAATTGAAACCGCTGCGCGAACAGATCGATGCGATCGACGCGCAAATCCTCGAACTGCTGAACCGCCGCGCACAAATCGCCCAGCAAGTGGGCCACGTGAAGGCCGAGACGCAGGCGCCCGTGTTCCGCCCCGAGCGCGAGGCGCAGGTGCTGCGCGGCGTGGCCGAACGCAATCCCGGCCCCATGGGCGACCGCGAAGTGCAGACCATCTTCCGCGAAATCATGTCGTCCTGCCGCTCGCTGGAAAAGCGCGTGACCGTGGCGTACCTTGGCCCGGCCGGCACTTTCAGCGAACAGGCCGTGTACCAGCAGTTCGGCAGCGCCGTGGAAGGCTTGCCATGCGCGTCCATCGATGAAGTATTCCGCTCCGCCGAGGCGGGAACGGCGGATTTCGGCGTGGTGCCGATCGAAAATTCCTCGGAAGGCGCCGTCAACCGCACCCTGGACATGATGCTGCAGACGAGCCTTATCATCAGCGGCGAGGTGGCGATCGCCGTGCACCACAGCCTGATGACGAAGAGCGGCAACATGGATGGCGTCACCGCCATCTGCGCCCACTCGCAGGCGCTGGCGCAGTGCCAGGTGTGGCTGAACCAGAATTACCCGCACATCGCGCGCCATGCCGTGGCATCGAATGCCGAGGCTGCCCGCATGGCCGGCGAAGACGGCACGGTGGCAGCCATCGCCAGCGAACTGGCGGGCGCGCAGTACAAGCTGGGCGTGGTCAAGGGCCATATCCAGGACGACCCGCACAACCGCACGCGCTTTGCCGTCGTGGGCACCTTGCAGACGGCGCCGTCGGGCAAGGACCAGACGTCGCTGGTGCTGGCCGTGCCGAACAAGGCGGGCGCCGTGTACCAGTTGCTGGCGCCCCTGGCGAAACACGGCGTGTCGATGACGCGCTTCGAGTCGCGCCCGGCGCGCATGGGCAGCTGGGAGTATTATTTCTATGTCGACGTGGAGGGCCACGTGCACGACGCAGCCGTCGCCCAGGCGCTGGCCGAGCTGCAAAGCAATGCGGCGTTTTTCAAGGTGCTGGGGTCGTATCCGGTCAGTTTGTAACCCGGTAAAGGCCGGGGTCGGACCCTCAGGCTCCGACCCCAGTCCTTGCTTTTGGGTTTCACCAATCATTCACCAACTTTTAAAGAACACCATGTCTAAAAATATCGGTCCAGAATACGTCCGCGCCATCGCCCCTTACCAGAGCGGCAAACCGATCGCGGAAGTCGCGCGCGAATTCGGCCTCGACGAGGCAGCCATCGTCAAGCTGGCGTCGAATGAAAACCCGTACGGCATGCCGGAATCGGCCAAGCAGGCGATGATCGCCGCCATCGATGACCTGGGCCGCTACCCGGACGCCAACGGCTTCGACTTGAAAGCCGTGCTGTCCAAGCGCTATGACGTGCCGGCCGACTGGATCACCCTGGGCAACGGCAGCAACGACATCCTGGAAATTGCCGCGCACGCGTTTGTGCAGCATGGCGAATCCGTCGTGTATTCGCAGTATTCGTTCGCCGTGTACGCGCTGGCCACGCAAGGCCTGGGCGCACGCCACCTCGTCGTGCCCGCGCAAGCCTATGGCCATGACCTGGACGCCATGGCGGCGGCGATTGCCGACGACACGCGTTTGATTTTCATCGCCAACCCGAACAACCCGACCGGCACCTTCCTGACGGCGGCGCAGCTCGAAGCCTTCCTGCAGAAAGTGCCGGCGCATGTCGTCGTCGTGCTGGACGAGGCCTACAACGAATTCCTGTCGGCCGACGAGCAGTACGAGTCGACGGCGTGGGTGCGCCAGTATCCGAACCTGGTGGTCTCGCGCACCCTGTCGAAGGCGTATGGCCTGGCCGGCCTGCGCATCGGCTTCGCCATCGCCCAGCCGGTGCTGACGGACCTGATGAACCGCATCCGCCAGCCATTCAACGTCAACTCGCTGGCGCAGGCGGCCGCGATTGCCGCCCTGAACGACAAGGCCTTCCTCGAGCAAAGTGCGCGCAACAACGCGGCCGGCTACCAGCAGTTCACGGAAGCGTTTGCGCAACTGGGCCTGGAATACGTGCCGTCGCACGGCAATTTCGTGCTGGTGAAGGTGGGCGACGACGACGGCGCCGGCGCCAGAGTCAACCTGGCGCTGCTCAAGCAGGGTGTGATCGTGCGCCCCGTCGGCAGCTATGGCTTGCCGCAATGGCTGCGCATTTCCATCGGCCTGCCGCAGGAAAACGCCATCTTCATCGCCGCGCTGACGAAAGCGCTGGCCTGACGCCATGACGACGCCTGCACTGAAGAAGGTCGTCATTTTTGGCGTAGGCCTGATCGGCGGATCGTTCGCGCGCGCCTTGAAACACGCGGGCGCGGTCGGTACGGTAGTCGGCATGGGCCGCTCGCCGGCCTCGATGGTGCGCGCGCTCGAACTGGGTATCATCGACGAGATCGGCGGCGATATGGCTGAGGCCTTGCTTGGCGCCGACCTGGTGCTGCTGGCCGCGCCCGTGGCGCAGACGGGGCCCATCCTGGCATCCATCGCGCCGCACCTGCAACCCGGCACCATCGTCACCGATGGGGGCAGCACGAAGAGCGACGTGGTGGCGGCCGCGCGCGCGGCGCTCGGCGGCAAGGTGGCGCAATTCGTGCCCGGCCACCCGATCGCGGGGCGCGAGACGAATGGTCCCGACGCCGCCATCATTGATCTGTATCAAGGCAAGAAAGTGGTGCTCACGCCGCTGGCGGAAAACGCCGCGGACGACGTCGAGCGCGTGGCGGCCGCCTGGCGAGCCTGCGGCGCCATCCTGCACACGTTGACGCCCGAAGAACATGACAAGGTGTTTGCCGCCGTCAGCCATCTGCCGCATTTGCTGGCCTTTGCGCTGGTCGACGACATCGCCAACAAACCGCACGCGGGCCTGCTGTTTCAATACGCGGCCAGCGGCTTTCGCGACTTTACGCGCATTGCCGGCTCATCGCCGGAAATGTGGCGCGACATCAGCCTGGCCAACCAGCCGGCGCTGCTGCACGAACTGGACGCCTACCTGGCGCAGTTGACGGCCTTGCGCGCCCACCTGGCCGCGAACGACGGCGCCGCCATCGAGGGCGTGTACGCGAACGCCCAGCACGCGCGGCAGCAATGGATCGAGGCGATCGAGACGGCGGAAGTTCCCGCGCCCGCACAATAATTGAAGGATTCCAGCATGACCCAGACCAAGCACTACCCCCACCATATCGACTTGAAACCGGTGATGCACGCCGAGGGCACGGTGCGCTTGCCCGGCTCGAAAAGCATTTCCAACCGCGTGCTGCTGCTGGCCGCGCTGGCCAAGGGCACGACGAAGATCGTCGACTTGCTCGCCTCCGACGATACCTTCGTCATGCTGACGGCCCTGACGTCGCTGGGCGTCAAATGGACGCAGGACGAGTTGCAGGGCGACCCGGCCACCGCGCACCAGATCCACCACGTGGAAGGCTGCGGCGGCGTGTTCCCGCACCACGAGGCTGACCTCTTCATGGGCAATGCCGGCACGGCGATCCGCCCGCTGACGGCGGCGCTGGCCGTCATCGGCGGCGACTACACGCTGCACGGCGTGTCGCGCATGCACGAGCGCCCGATCGGCGACCTGGTCGACGCGCTGAACGCCGTCGGCACGCAGATCGAATACACGGGCGAGCAGGGCTTCCCGCCGCTGCGCATCCGCCGCGGCCACATCCACGCGCAGCGCATCGCCGTGCGCGGCAACGTGTCGAGCCAGTTCCTGACGGCCCTCTTGATGGTGGCGCCGCTGATGGCGCGCGACCATGCCGTCACCATCGATGTCACGGGCGAGCTGATTTCGAAGCCATACATCGAGATCACCCTGAACCTGATGCGCCGTTTCGGCGTGACGGTCGAACATGACGGCTGGCAGTCGTTTACCGTGCAGCCGGGCCAGCAATATCAAAGCCCGGGCACCATCCACGTGGAAGGCGACGCTTCGTCGGCCTCGTATTTCCTGGCGGCTGGCGCCATCGGCGGCGGTCCCGTGCGCGTGGAAGGCGTGGGACGCGACAGCATCCAGGGCGACGTGCGGTTTGTCGAAGCCTTGCAGCAGATGGGCGCGACCATCACCATGGGCGAGAACTGGATCGAAGCCCGTTCGAACGGCATCCTGAAAGCCGTCGACATGGACTTTAACCACATCCCCGACGCGGCCATGACGATCGCCGTGGCAGCCCTGTACGCAGACGGCACTTCGACCTTGCGCAATATCGCCAGCTGGCGCGTAAAAGAGACGGACCGCCTGGCCGCCATGGCAACGGAGTTGCGCAAGCTGGGCGCGGAAGTGGAAGAGGGCGCGGATTACCTGCGCGTGACGCCGCCGGCGCAGATTCTTGCCGCCACCATCGACACGTATGACGACCACCGCATGGCCATGTGCTTTTCGCTGGCCTCGCTGGACGGCGCCGCCCGCCGCGGCAACGAGATGCGCATCAACGACCCGAAATGCGTGGCCAAGACCTTCCCCGAGTATTTCGCCGCGTTTGCGGGGATTGCCAAAGACACCCTGATTTAATTGATTGCTCATACTATGCCGACCTCCCACATCCCAGTCATCGCCATCGACGGCCCCACCGCTTCCGGCAAGGGGACGGTGGCGCACCGCGTGGCCGACAAGCTGGGCTTTCATTACCTGGACTCGGGCGCGCTGTACCGCCTAACGGCCTTGAGTGCGCTGCGCCGCGGCACGGACTTGCGGGACGAGCACGCGCTGGCCAAGCTGGCCGAACACTTGCCCTGTCATTTTGCGGGCGGCGAGATCCTGCTGGCGCATGAAAATGTCACCGAGCAGATCCGTGCCGAAGAAGTGGGGAATACGGCGTCGAAAATTGCTGTTTTGCCAACTGTTCGCCATGCCTTGGTCGGTTTGCAGCTGGGCTTTCGCAAGACGCCGGGCCTGGTGGCCGACGGGCGCGACATGGGCACGGTGATCTTCCCGCACGCCCCATTGAAGGTGTTCCTGACCGCCAGCGTCGAGGCGCGCGCGCAACGGCGCTACAAGCAATTGATAGACAAGGGTTTTTCTGCTAATATGGAAGACCTTCTGATGGATTTGCAGGCGCGGGACGAACGTGATACTCACCGTGCGATTGCGCCGCTGGTCCCCGCGGAAGGGGCGCATGTCCTCGATACGTCGGCCATGACGGCAGATGATGCCGTTGAAACCGTGTTGAAATGGTATGCAGCTGCAGCAAAATAGCGTGTTGTTGTGCTATGTGGTGCCCGTTGACGGCTCCTGGCCTGTCCGGGTGTGTCAAAAACCTAACCCAGTTTAAGTCGCATCGTGCGATCTCTGCTGGATAACCTGTGTGAACCCTATGTCTACTGTTACAACTAACGAATCTACCGGTATGGAAAGTTTTGCTGCGCTCTTCGAGGAATCGTTGTCGCGTCAAGATATGCGCTCCGGCGAAGTTATTTCCGCTGAAGTCGTGCGCCTCGACCACAATTTCGTGATCGTCAACGCCGGCCTCAAATCCGAAGCATTCATCCCTGTCGAAGAATTCAAGAACGACCACGGCGAACTGGAAGTCAAAGTTGGTGACTTCGTTTCCGTGGCGATCGAATCGCTGGAAAACGGTTTCGGCGATACCATCCTGTCGCGCGACAAAGCCAAGCGTCTGGCTTCGTGGCTGGCTCTGGAAAAAGCGATGGAATCGGGCGAAATCGTCGTCGGTACCGTCAATGGTAAAGTCAAAGGCGGTCTGACCGTGTTGACCAACGGCATCCGCGCATTCCTGCCGGGCTCGCTGGTTGATACCCGTCCTGTCAAAGACACCACCCCATTCGAAGGCAAAACCCTCGAATTCAAAGTGATCAAGCTGGATCGCAAGCGTAACAACGTGGTTCTGTCCCGCCGCGCCGTCATCGAAGCTTCGATGGGCGAAGAGCGTCAGAAACTGATGGAAACGCTGAAAGAAGGCACGGTCGTGACCGGCGTCGTCAAAAATATCACCGACTACGGCGCGTTCGTGGATCTGGGCGGTATCGATGGCCTGCTGCACATCACCGACCTGGCATGGCGCCGTGTACGTCACCCGTCGGAAGTTCTGACGGTTGGCCAGGAAATCACCGCCAAAGTCCTGAAATACGATCAAGAGAAAAACCGTGTTTCGCTGGGCGTGAAACAACTGGGCGACGATCCTTGGACCGGTCTGTCCCGTCGTTACCCACAAAGCACCCGTCTGTTCGGTAAAGTAACGAACCTGACCGACTACGGCGCGTTCGTTGAAGTGGAACAGGGTATCGAAGGTCTGGTACACGTTTCCGAAATGGACTGGACGAACAAAAACGTTGCTCCTAACAAAGTTGTCCAGCTGGGCGACGAAGTAGAAGTGATGGTTCTGGAAATCGACGAAGAGCGTCGTCGTATTTCGCTGGGCATGAAACAGTGCAAAGCCAATCCATGGGATGACTTCGGTGTTACCCATAAGAAAGGTGACAAAGTCCGCGGCGCGATCAAATCGATCACCGACTTCGGCGTGTTCATCGGCCTGGCCGGCAACATCGACGGTCTGGTGCACCTGTCCGACCTGTCCTGGACCGAAACCGGCGAAGAAGCCGTGCGTCGCTTCAAGAAAGGTGACGAACTGGAAGCCATCGTTCTGGCCATCGACGTTGAGCGCGAGCGCGTTTCCCTGGGCGTCAAGCAACTGGAAGGTGACCCATTCAACAACTTCGCAGCCATGAACGACAAAGGCTCGCTGGTAACCGGCACCGTTAAATCGGTTGAGCCTAAAGGCGCCGTGATCCAACTGTCCGAAGAAGTTGAAGGCTACCTGCGCGCTTCCGAAATCTCGCGCGACCGCGTTGAAGATGCTGGTACGCACCTGAAAGTCGGCGACACCGTCGAAGCAATGGTGTTGAACATCGACCGCAAAGCCCGTGGTATCCAACTGTCGATCAAAGCGAAAGACAACGTTGAAACCCAGGAAGCCATGCAGAAGATGGCAGCTACCGACAACAACGCAGCTTCGGGCACCACCAGCCTGGGCGCCTTGTTGAAAGCTAAGTTCGATAACAAGAACTAAGACTGCGGATACGGCAGATGACAAAGTCCGAGCTGATCAACCGCCTTGCTGAGCGTTATTCTCAGCTGGTGGCGAAAGATGCGGAGTATGCCGTCAAGACCATTCTCGATGCGATGACCAACGCCCTGGCGACCGGTCAGCGTATCGAGATCCGCGGTTTTGGCAGTTTTGCCCTGAACAGCAGGCCCCCGCGCATCGGCCGCAACCCGAAGTCCGGCGACAAGGTGATGGTTCCCGAAAAACGGGTACCCCACTTCAAGCCGGGCAAACAGTTGCGCGAGCGGGTGGACGCGATGGTCGGGCAACCGATTATCGAGGATTAATCGTCTGCTGGAAGGCGGAAAATAAAGAGCGGCGTCCTTGGATGCCGCTTTTTTTTGTTAATATGCCGTAGAGCACTAATCAAACCTACTGCGCGTCGCGATTTGCGGCCTGCGATGCTCACCGTACTCAAGCACGGTTGCGCTTCTCGGCCACAACTCACTGCCGCTCGCTACGGTTTGATCAGCACTCTACGTTTGTGCCATGTGGCACGGGCATTTTTTTGTTCTTTCTGGACCTATCGATGAAAATCATCTCCACCATCGTTGGCTGTGTTCTCTTCGTCCTGTTCTTCAGTTTTGCGCTGAAGAATGCGCAGGTTGTCGACCTGCATGTTTTCCTCAATTATGAAATTCGCGGCCCCCTGGTCCTGATGCTGCTGGGCTTTTTTGTCGCCGGCGCCAGCCTGGGTGTACTTGCCCTGACGCCGACCGTGTTCCGTCACCGCCGCGAAGCGAGCAAGCAAAAAACCACCATTGCCGCGCTGCAGACCGTTGGCGTGGCCAGCAATGTCCAGCCGCAACCGGACAGCGTGAGCGCGCAGTAAGCGGCGCCATCGCTCCTATCTCTCTTACTCGAATAAAAACAATCGCATGGATTTTGAACTCTGGTGGCTCTTGGGTATCCCGGTGTTTTTCGCGCTGGGCTGGATTGCCGCGCGTGTTGACATTCATCAACTGGTATCCGAATCGCGCAGCCTGCCGCGCAATTACTTCAAGGGCTTGAATTTCCTGCTCAATGAGCAGCATGACAAGGCCATCGATGCCTTCATCGAAGTCGTCAAGCTGGACCCGGAATCGGCCGATATGCACTTTGCCCTGGGTAACCTGTTCCGCCGCCGCGGCGAGACGGAGCGCGCCATCCGCGTGCACCAGAACTTGCTGGCGCGCCCGGACTTGCCGCTGGAGCAGCAGGGCCATGCCGCCTATGAACTGGGCATGGATTACCTGAAGGCAGGCCTGCTGGACCGCGCCGAGGAAACCTTCAACAGCCTGGTCGACACGCAATATGCGGCCCAGGCACGCCGCGCGCTGCTGGAAATCTATCAGCGCGAAAAGGAATGGCCGCGCGCCATCGAGGCGGCCGTGGGCTTGCAGGAATCGGGCGCCGGCGCGCGCCAGAAGGAAATCGCCCAGTTCTATTGCGAACTGGCGCATGACGCGCTGGTGCACATGAAGCCGGACGAAGCCATGCCGCTGCTGGAAAAGGCCCTGCAGACGGACCGCAAGAGCGTGCGCGCCACCATCCTGACGGGCGACGTGCTGCTGGCGCGCGGCGACGTGGAAGGCGCGCTGACCACCTGGCGCCGCGTGGAGCAGCAAAGCGTGCCGCACGTGGCCCTGGTGGCGCAGCGCTTGATGGATGGTTATACCAAGCTGGGGCGTCCGCAGGAAGGCGTCAACCTGCTGCGCTCCTACCTGGAAGAGGCGTCGTCGATCGACCTGATCGAAGTCGTCTTCAAGGCCGTTATCGAACTCGACGGCGTGGAAGCGGCGAAGCAGCTGGTCAGCGCCGAGCTGCGCCGCACGCCGACCCTGCTGGGCCTGGATAAACTGCTGGAAGCGCGCATGATGGATGCGCCGGCCGCCATCTGGTCGGAGCTGTCGATGGTGAAAAACCTCGTGCACGGCTACACGCAGAAGCTGGCCCGCTACCAGTGCAGCCACTGCGGCTTCAAGGCGCGCCAGTTCTACTGGCATTGTCCGGGCTGCAACAAGTGGGAAACCTATCCGCCGCGCCGCACGGAAGAGCTCAACGTCATGAATTAGTCGTGCCCGCCACAGGGCCCATGGCTGCGTTGCAGCGCCTCGCCGTACTATTCGTACTGTCTTCGGCGCCGCGCCTTGCCCTGAACCCTGTGCTGTGCACTTGCAGGTCAGATATTTATATTACAAATACGGCACAACCATGAAAATCACCATTATCGGCACGGGCTATGTGGGCCTCGTGACCGGCGCCTGCCTGGCGGAGCTGGGCAACGACGTCTTTTGCCTCGACCTGGACGCACAGAAGGTCGCTTTGCTCAACAGCGGCGGCATCCCCATCCATGAACCGGGCCTGGAAGAAGTCGTCGCGCGCAACCGCGCCGCCGGGCGCATGACCTTTTCCACCGACGTCGAGGCTGCCGCCGCGCACGGCGTGATGCAATTTATCGCCGTCGGCACGCCGCCCGATGAAGACGGCTCGGCCGACTTGCAATACGTGCTGGCCGCCGCGCGCGGCATCGGCAAGTACATGACGGACTTCAAGGTCATCGTCGACAAATCGACCGTGCCCGTCGGCACGGCCGAAAAAGTGCGCGCCGCCATCCAGGGCGAACTCGATGCGCGCGGCGTGGCCGCCGCGTTCTCGGTGGCGTCGAATCCGGAATTCCTCAAGGAGGGCGCGGCTGTCGAAGACTTCATGCGCCCGGACCGCATCGTCATCGGCGTCGACGCCACGCCGGACGGCGAACGCGCGCGCGAATTGCTGAAAAGCCTGTACGCGCCGTTCAACCGCAACCACGAACGCACCTACTGGATGGATGTGCGCTCGGCCGAATTCACGAAATATGCGGCCAACGCCATGCTGGCCACGCGCATCTCGTTCATGAATGAATTGGCGAACCTGGCCGACAAGGTGGGCGTCGACATCGAAGCCGTGCGCCACGGCATCGGTTCCGACCCGCGCATCGGCCACAGCTTCCTGTACGCCGGTTGCGGCTACGGCGGTTCCTGCTTCCCGAAAGACGTCCAGGCGCTCGAGCGCACGGCGCGCGGCCACGGCCAGGAATTGCTGATCCTGCGCGCCGTCGAAGCCGTCAATGACCAGCAGAAGCAGGTGCTGGGACGCAAAGTGGTCACTCGCTTCGGCGAAGACCTGACGGGCCGGCATTTCGCCGTGTGGGGCCTGGCCTTCAAGCCGAATACGGACGACATGCGAGAAGCGTCGGCCCGCGTGCTGCTGGCCGACTTGCTGGGACGCGGCGCCACCGTGGCCGTGTACGACCCCGTCGCCATGGCCGAGGCGCGCCGCGTGCTGCAACTGGACTTGACGCCGGAGCAACTGGCGAAGGTGCGCTTTGCCGACAGTCCGAAGGATGCGCTGCAGGACGCCGATGCGCTGGTCATCGTGACGGAATGGAAAGCCTTCCGCAGCCCCGATTTCGAGCAGGTCAAGGCGCGCCTGAAGCAGGCCGTCATCTTTGACGGGCGCAACCTGTTCGAGCCGGCCGTCATGGCCGAGAACGGCATCGAATACCACGGGATCGGTCGCTCGATCCTGACGCGCGCATGAGCGCCCAAGAGGTGGTCGCCTTGACGGCGCCGGCCGCATTGGCCCAGGTACGCCTGCTGGTGGTGGGCGATGTGATGCTGGACCGCTACTGGTTCGGCGACGTCAGCCGCATTTCGCCGGAAGCGCCCGTGCCCATCGTGCGCATCGAGAAGCGCGAGGAACGCCTGGGCGGCGCGGCCAACGTGGCGCGCAACGCGGCCGCGCTGGGCGCGAAGACGAGCTTGCTCGGCGTGGTGGGCGACGACGAGGCCGGCAGCCAGGTCGAGCGCCTGCTCGAGGGCGGCGGCATCCACAGCTATCTGCAGCGCGACGCGGCCATTTCCACCATCATCAAGCTGCGCGTGATCGGCCGCCAGCAGCAGATGCTGCGCATCGATTTCGAGGATGCGCCCAGCGATACGGTGCTGCGCGACAAGCTGGCGCAGTTCAACGCGCTGCTGCCCCATTATGACGTGGTGATCCTGTCCGACTACGCCAAGGGCAGCCTGGTGAACGTGGCCGAGATGATCAAGGCGGCCCGGGCCGCCGGCAAGATCGTCATGGTCGATCCGAAAGGCGATGATTTCAGCCGCTATTCGGGTGCGTCAGTGCTCACTCCGAACAAGTCCGAACTGCGCCGCGTGATCGGCAGCTGGAACACGGAGGAGCAACTCACGGAGCGCGCGCAGCAGATGCGCGCGCAACTGGGCCTGGACGCCTTGCTGCTGACCCGTTCGGAAGAAGGCATGAGCCTGTACACGGCCGACGAGGTGCTGCACATGCCGACCGATGCGCGCGAAGTGTTCGACGTCTCGGGCGCCGGCGACACGGTGATCGCCACCATGGCAGCCATGCTGGGGGCCGGCATGGCCCTGGGCGACGCCGTGCGCACGGCCAACCGCGCCGGCGGCATCGTCGTCGGCAAGCTGGGCACTGCCACCGTCACCCGCGACGAGCTGTTTTCGCAGTAATATGTCATACCGCCTGCGCCGGACCGTTTGATCTGGCGCAGGTTTTCCCGCAGTTCCACAGTCCCATCTTGTCAACCGTATCACGCCACAGCCGTTAATGCCGTTGAGGCGCTGTTCCTCCCTTGCGTTCGAGTCATCTTGAAACCACATCACGGAGAGATACCCATGTTCAAAAAAATACTGCTGGCCATCGCCACCCTGATTGCGACGATGGGCTTTGCCTTTGCCCAGGTCGATGTCAACAAGGCGGACCAGGCGGCACTCGACAGCGTCAAGGGCATCGGCCCCGTCACGTCGAAAGCCATCGTCGATGAACGCGCCAAGGGCGGCGCCTTCAAGGATTGGGCCGATTTCGAAAGCCGCGTAAAAGGCATCGGCCCGAAAAGTTCCGTGAAACTGTCGGAAGCGGGCTTGCAGGTGAATGGCCAGGCCAAGTCCGGCGCGCCAGCGGCGCCCGCTCCGGCGGCGAAAGCTGCCCCGGCAAAAAAGGAAGCTGCTGTGAAGGAAGTTGCAGCGAAAGAAGCCGCACCGAAGCCAGCTGCTGCGACCGACACCGCTGCGGCGCCAGCCAAGTCGGCCGCTGAAGCGAAGAAGGAAGCTGCCGCCGCCAAGAAAGAAGCCAAGGCCGCCGCCGCTGCCGCCAAGAAAGAAGCCGCCGCCGCGAAGGCAGTGCCTGCCGCAGCGCCTGCTCCCGCTGCTGCCGCGGCCGATGCCGCCCCCGTGAAAACGGCTGCCGAAACGAAGAAGGAAGCCGCTGCCGCGAAGAAAGCGGCAACGGCCGCCAAGAAAGAAGCCAAGGCTGCGGAAGCGGCTGCGAAGAAGGAAGCCAAGCTGGCTGCTGCCGACGCGAAGAAAGCGGAAGCCGAGAAAAAGTAAGCGTGTTGCTGTAAGGCGTGTTGCGTGGTGGTGCCGCGCAGCACGAGAAGAAAACCCCGCGCGGTACCGGCCGCGCGGGGTTTTTTTATGCGCCTACAGCTGCGACTCGATCGGCAGCCAGCGCATCACGCACACCAGCATGCGGCGCCAGAAGCCCGTTTCCGGGTCCTGCGTCCACACCTTGGCGGGCTCCTCGGTGGCGTCGGACCAGCGCAGGGCGCCGTTGGCGAGGAACACGCGGTAGCTGGTGTCGCTGGCCGTCGAGTGCAGGAACAGCGCGCGCATATCGGCCGCCAGCGCGGCATCGTCGAACAGCACGCCCATTTCCGTGTTCAGCTGGGCCGAGCGGGGATCGAGGTTGAAGGAGCCGACGAAGCCCCGCTGGCCATCGACCACGACGGCCTTGGTATGCAGGCTGGCGCGGCTCGACCCCATCAGGCTGATGCGCTTGCGGTGCTGGGTCTTCAATTCAAACAGGTCGACGCCGCCGCCCAGCAGCGCCTCGCGGTAGCGCGCATAGCCTGCATGCACGAGGGCCACGTCGGTGGCGGCCAGCGAGTTGGTCAGCACCTGCACCTTGACGCCGGCCGCGACCTTGTCGCCCAGCAGCGTGCTCAGCGCCGTGCCGGGCACGAAGTAGGGCGAAGTCAGCAGCGCTTCCTCGCGCGCGTCCGTCAGCAGCGGCAGCAAGCTGTGCATGAGCCAGTGCTCGCTGCGCTGCAAACTGGCCACGGGCGCGGCTTTTTCCGGCGGGTCCGACAGCACTTGCACGTGCGCGCTCCAGTGCAGGCGCAGGCGGCCATCGAGGTGGGCTTGCAACTGGCCCGCATCGGTCAGCTGCCGCAAGTAAGGCGAGGCACCCAGTTCTCCGGCCAGCGCGTCGAGGCGGGCGCGCACAGCCTGCAGTTCCGGCGCGCCCGCGTTTTTGTCGGCGTGCAGGGCGCGGATGGGGATGACGGCGCGGCTGTTCCAGAAGCGGTCGAAGATATCGCTCGTCTGCTGCACGGCGGGACCCGCCAGCAGCAGGTCGGCATCCTGGAAATTGACTTGCTCGGCGGCATCGAAGTATTCATCGCCGATATTGCGTCCGCCGACGAGGGCGACCCTGCCGTCGACGATCCAGGCCTTGTTGTGCATGCGCCGGTTCAGGCTGACGGCGCGCAAGGCCATTTCCATGGCGCGCAACCAGATGCCGTCGCGATTGCGGCCCGGATTGAAGATGCGCACGTCGATCAACGGGTGGCTGTCGAGCGCGAGGATGGCGGCATCCTGGCCCCGCGCGTTGATATCGTCGAGCAACACGCGCACGCGCACGCCACGGTCGGCCGCGCGCAGCAGTTCGCGCACGAGCAGGCGTCCCGTGACGTCGTTATGCCAGATGTAGTACTGCAGGTCGATGCTGCGGCCCGCTTCGCGCGCGCTCAGGGCGCGCAGGGCGAACGCTTCCAGGTTGTCGTCGATCAGCGCCGTGCCGCTGTGGCCCGGGCGTTGCGCCAGCTGCGGCGCCAGCACGCGGTCGAGCAGGGTGGCGTCCGCCGCCACGGGCAAGGCCATCCCTGGCGCACCCAGCGACCGCTCGGCGAAGCGCCCGTAGCTGTACAGGGCGGCGATGCTGAGCACGGCAAACAGCGTGCCCAGCAGCAATAGTTTGACGAGCATGCGGCGCACCGTCAGCGGACCACGGGCATGCTGCGGCGCGAGAAAAGCCTGGTGGTGTGGGGCATGCGGACTCTTTCAGCTGGATGGCAACAGCCGATTGTAGCAGTTTCTACAATGCACAATTTTCAGGCGGAGCCCGCCGGCAGCCGCGCCAGGAAGCCGTGAATCTGGGAAACGACCGCCGCGCCTTCGCCGACGGCGGCGGCCACGCGCTTGGTCGAGCCGGCCCGCACGTCGCCGATGGCGAACACGCCCGGCACGCTCGTTTCCAGCGCGGCCCGTTCGGGCAAGTCCGATGGCGGGTAGGCTAAATGCGCTGTGTGGCCATGCGCGCGGCATTCGGCGCGCGTGACGTCGAAGCCCGTGCGGATGAAGCCCTGTTCATCGACGGCGACGGCGCAGTCGTGCAGCCAGTCCGTGTTGGGATCGGCGCCGACGAAGAGGAACACGCGGCGCACGGCGCAAGCGGCCTCCTCGCCCGTGCGGTTGTTGCGCCAGCGCACCTCCGTCAAGCCATCGTCGTCGCCTTCGAGGGCGACAATTTCCGTATGCGTGTGCAAGGTGATGTTTGGCGTAGCGGCGATGCGCTCGATCAAATAGCTCGACATGCTGGCCGCCAGCCCCTCGCCGCGGATCACCATGTGGACCTTGGCGGCGTGGACGGAGAGAAACACGGCCGCCTGGCCGGCCGAATTGCCGCCGCCGACTAAAATGATCTCTTCCTGCCGGCACAGCTTGGCTTCGATGGGCGAGGCCCAGTAATACACGCCCCGTCCCTCATACGTTTTCAGGTTGGCCAGCGAGGGGCGGCGGTAGCGCGCGCCGCACGACAGCACCACCGTGCGGGCGCGCACCTGCGTGCCGTCGCACAAGTTGACGCGCAGCGGCCAGGTGTCGCACAGCAGGTTGGCGGCGCTGGCCGGGGTGGCGATTTCGACGCCGAACTTTTGCGCCTGCACATAGGCACGTCCCGCCAGCGCCCGGCCGGAGATGCCGGTGGGAAAGCCCAAATAATTTTCGATGCGCGCGCTGGCGCCCGCCTGGCCGCCATACGCGCGCTGTTCCAGCGCCAGAACCGACAAGCCTTCTGAGGCCGCATACACGGCCGTGGCCAGGCCGGCGGGACCGGCGCCCACCACCAGCACGTCGAAAATCTTGTCGCCGGACAAATCGGGCAGCATGCCCAGGCAGCGTCCCAGTTCCGCATTGCCGGGATTTTTCATGATTTTGCCGTCCGGACAGACCACCAGCGGCCAATCCTGCGGCGTGGGCTGGTAGCGCTGGGCCAGCGCGGCGGCGGCCGCATCGGTGGCCGGATCGAGCACCGTGTGCGGATGGCCATTGCTAGACAGAAAACTTTGCAGGTGGAACAGATTGCCATTGCCGCGCGGCCCCACCAGCACGGGGCCGCCCGAATTCGATTCGATCAGCGCCACGCGGCGCAGGATCAGGGCGCGCACGATGCGTTCGCCCATCTCGGCCTCGGCCACGATCAGCGCGCGCAAGGATTCCGAGCTGATGTCGAGCAATTCCACGGCGCCCACGGCGCTGCCGTTGACGAGGGTAGGGCGGCCGGACAATTGCGCCACCTCGGCAATGAAGTGGCCGACGCCCACTTCGCGCAGCTGCGACGCTTGCCCCAGCACTTCGTGACGCTTGATGCTGACCCGCCCGGACAGTATCACCAGCATGCCGAAGCTGCTGCTGCCCGCCTCGAACAGCGTCTCGCCATCGGCAAAGCGCCGCAGCGTGCCATAGCGCTGCAAGCGCTGCAGTTCGAGCGCAGTGAAGACGGGCGAGATCTGGTGGCTGCGGCCCTGCAAGTCGAGCGTGGCAAACTGGACGGGATCGTCCTGTGTCGTTTCGGGAATGAATTCGGGTGTGCTGCTGGCCATGGCGAGTCCGTTCGGAGGCTGAATAAGCAAATAACAAAAATAACTAACAGTGGCGAGTCTAGCGCATGCGGCGCGCGCCTGCTGCAATCCCCCTTGTGTACGCCCGGAAACGGCAGCGCGGCAGGCGCCATGCGGTATGCGGCGGCGCAGCCGGACGCGCACGCAGGCCCGGATGCCGGCGCCGATGAGCGATACGCCGCCCGGCATCTCATATTAGAATGGGTCTTTGTTGAATCTACTCAAACAGACACGATGGCTTACAAGACACTTGAAGATACGATAGGCAATACCCCGCTGGTGCAGCTGACGCGCTTGCCGGGTGCTGATGCGCTTGCGCGCAACAACGTCATCCTGGGCAAGCTGGAGGGCAATAATCCGGCCGGCTCCGTGAAGGACCGCGCGGCCATGTCCATGCTCAAGCGCGCTGAAGAGCGCGGCGTCATCAAGCCGGGCGATACCTTGATCGAGGCGACCAGCGGCAATACGGGCATCGCCCTGGCCATGGCCGCCGCCTTGCGCGGCTACAAGATGCTGCTCTTGATGCCGGACAATCTCAGCGTGGAGCGCCGCCAGAGCATGGCCGCCTATGGCGCCGACATCTTATTGACGCCGAAGACGGGCGGCATGGAATATGCGCGCGACCTGGCCGAGCAGATGCAGAAGGATGGCCGCGGCGTGATCCTCGACCAGTTCGCCAACGAAGACAATTCGCGCGCCCACTATGAAAGCACTGGACCGGAAATCTGGCGCGATACCAATGGCCAGGTCACGCATTTCGTCAGCGCCATGGGCACGACGGGCACCATCATGGGCGTGTCGCGCTATTTGAAAGAACAGAATCCCGCCATCCAGATCATCGGCGCCCAGCCCGAGGACGGTTCGCAGATTCCCGGCATCCGCAAATGGCCGGAAGCCTATTTGCCGAAAATCTACGACAAGTCGCGCGTGGACCAGGTGGAATACGTGAGCCAGGGCGTGGCCGAACGCATGGCGCGCAGCCTGGCGGCGGAAGAGGGCTTGTTCTGCGGCATCTCGGCCGCCGGCGCGTGCGAAATCGCGCTGCGCATCTCGCAAACGGTGGAAAACGCGACCATCGTGTTCGTCGTCTGCGACCGTGGCGACCGCTACCTGTCGACCGGCGTCTTTCCTGCTTGATAGAGGATGCCCAAGCAAACCTCGCGCGGCGTGCTTTGCGGCCTGCGATGCTCACCGGCTCGGCGCCCCCGTGCTCTAGCACGGTTGCGCTTCATAGCCACAAATCACTGCCGCTCGCTACGGTTTTGTCGGGCGTCGATACAGCTTGGGGAATAATGTAAAACGGGAAATATATCGGCCAGAACGGCCTGAGAACTACCGGAAATACCCCCTCCCCATGGCGGGGAGGGAAAACCTGCGAAACTGGCAGGATCAGCCTTGTGGCGTTTCGCCTTCTTTTGGCTTGAATTGCTTGTCGCTGATGCGGAATTTGTTACGGCGGTCACCCATCAGGTAACGCAGGTCGCGGATGCTCAGGTCGCTGACTTCGTGCATGCGGATCAACAGCGATGCGCCGACCGGCAGGCGGTGGTGGCGGATTTTGCTGATGACCGGTGGCGCTACTTCCAGCGCGCGGGACAGGGCTGCGTCGTTTTTCAGGCGCAGGTTTTCGATCAGGGTATCGAGCAATCTGTTTGGGTTGTATTGAAGCAGATCGTCGGAGTCCGAATCGCTGTTCATATCAATGCCGACTTGGTTTGTCATGATGTTATTGTTCCTTCTGTAGTTGCACTGCAAAGTAAAAAACACTCGGAGCTCGCTCTTGCTGCGTTCATGTTCATTCTTTACTAAAAGGAACGAATTCACACACGGTACGATCCGGGATACAGTTTTTCGTAATATATACACAATTGTACAACAGGATTCAATTTCAGGCCGGAAAGCCTAGCAATCTTGCTTTGTACAAAATAGGTGTTGTCTTGTTGCAACACCTATTTATTCTTTATTATGCTCTATGATAGAACAAAAATTGTACTTTGACAAAAGTTAAGTATAAAACCATTTCCGTATTCCGTGCCGCACAAAGGCTGGCGAGCAAGGCTGGCACATGTTATCGGCCCTACCATAGACTTGTTTTCTGGTCGCTTCAACATCCCTTACGCTTTCTTACAAGTAATATTATAACTTTACACCGACTTTCAGTTAGCGTGCGCGCACTTGACTGATGGCCTTGCCCAAGTCAATCACTGACATGGCATAAAAATAACTTCTGTTGTACTGAGTTATAGCAAAGAAGTTATTGGTTGCCAAGTGATACTCAGTTGCTTCTGAACCATTTTGCAGATCGATCAGGCCGAACAACATGTTCTGCGGCGTGGCCACGACGGTACTCACGCCGGCCTCCTGCAATTCCGCCAGCCGGTACTTGGCCTGCAAGCCCTGGCCGATGAACTTTTCCCAGGCGCGGCTGGCCGAGACGGTGACGGGATAGGTGCTGATGGCCGGATCGTCGCGCCGCCAGCCGTGCTCGACGAGGAAATGCGCGACGCTGCCGATGGCATCGGCCGTGGAATTGCGCAGGTCGATGTGACTATCGCCATCGAAGTCCACCGCATATTTCATGATGCTGCTAGGCATGAACTGGGGCAAGCCGATGGCGCCCGCATACGAGCCGAGCAGGGTCAAGGGATCGATGCCATCCTTGCGCGCATACAGCAGCGCGTTTTCCAGTTCCCCTTTGAAAAACTCCATGCGCGCGGCGCGCGTCGGGCTTTCCGGATAGGAGAACGCCAGGGTGGTCAGCGCGTCGAGCACGCGGAAGCGGCCCGTGTTGCGTCCGTACACAGTTTCCACGCCGATGATGCCGACGATGATTTCGGCCGGCACGCCATACTCGCGTTCGGCGCGCGCCAGCGCGTCCGCGTTCTCTTCCCAGAATTTCACGCCCGCATTGATGCGCACCGGTTCGATGAAACGGGCGCTGTACGCTTGCCAGTTCTTCGGCTTGCCCGGCGGGGCCGGCTTCATTAGTTGCACGGTCGACTCGACATAGCGCACCTTGCCGATCAGGGTATCGAGTTCGGCGCGGTTAAAGCCATGCTTGGCGGCCATGTCGTCGAGGAAGGCGCGTACTTCTTTCCAGTTGGCATAGTCGACAAATTCGCCTTCGAAGTCGAATTTCGCCGGCGTTTTCTTCGCCGCCGGCTTGCCGGCCACCTTCTTGACGGGCTGGGCCTTGGCCGCGCGCACGGCGCGGGCGCGGTCGGCAGCGGAAATATTGCTGTTTTCGCCAGCGTGCGCGGTGGACAGGCACAAAGGAAGGGAGAGGAGCAGGGACAGGGCGGAGGTTTTGATCGGTAACAAGGAGCGTCTCATCGGCATTGGGTTAACAGGCGGCGCAAGCTGCGCCGCGCGCGGAGTTGTTCGTCTGGGTTGGCATTACCATACTTCATCGCGGCATAGATTGCCAGAAACTGTGCGATGGCGGCGTGCGCCTCTTGTGTGGCCTTGCCTGCGGCCAACCGCGCAGCATAACCGTGCGGGCCTTCGTGCGGCGCACGGCTGTAGCCGCGCCGCGCCTGCTGGCGACAAAACTGTGCGTACAGGGCGTCGAGCGGATCGCCTTGCCGTGCCTGCCGCCACCAGACCAGTGCGCCTGCCAAGGCGGACAGCAGGGCCAGCACGGCGCAAGCGGCTGCCAGTTTTTTCGCTGGCAAGTTTTTCAAGCCATCGAGCATGGCGCGCCGGCGTTGCGGCGTGGTGTCGAGCACCCAGCTGCTCCAGGCTTGCTCGGCCTGCTGCCATTGCTGGCGCCAGGCGGCAAGCGCTCCGTGCGCACCGCCATCGAGGCCGGCCAGGGCGCGCCATGCCGTCAGCGGCGACGGGACCGGCGGCAGGGCGGCATCGAGGTTGCGCTCCGTGCGCAGGGGCGCGATGGCGCTGGTGGGATCGACGCGCACCCAGCCCCGGCCCGCCAGCCACACTTCGCTCCAGGCGTGGGCGTCGGACTGGCGCACGCTCAGGCTGGCTCCATCACTGTTGCGTGCGCCGCCCTGATAACCGGTGACGACGCGCGCGGGTATGCCCATTGCGCGCATCAGCACGACGAAGCTGCCCGCGTAATGTTCGCAAAAGCCCGCCTGCGTAGTAAACAGGAAGTCGTCGACGCCATGCTGGCCCAGCAGCGGCGGCTGCAGGGTGTAGCGGAAGGGCGCGCGGCGGAAGTGTTCAAGCACGGCGGCGATGGCGTCGGCAGGGGCCAGCATCTGCGCGCCGCTGCCGCGCAGGGCGCGTGCCCAGGCCACGCTGCGCGGATTGCTGCCTGCCGGCAAGGCCAGCCAGGGTTGCTGCTGGGCAAAAGACAAGCCTGCCTGCAGGCGGTAGCGGGGTTGGGAACTGACGTGGTAACGCACGGTCGAAGTAATAGGCTGTATGGTCAGCACTTCCAGCGCGGACGAGACGACATACGGATTGCCGGGCAAGTGCTCGATGCTGCGCGGCACATCGAGCGCGAAGATGCGCCGCTGGCCGCTCGCCTGCAAGGTCACTTCATATTGGCTGGGCCGGCCTTCCAGCGCGATGTCGATGCGGTTGTCGCCGGCAGGCGCGCGCCCCTTCGCGCCCCGGCGCGTCCAGGTGGCGCCGTCGAAGTCGACCAGCACCACGCCGCGCCAATACAGCTGGTCTTGCGGCGGGAGCGGCGTGTTGAAACGGGCTGTGAAGACGGGTTCGCTTGACAGGGCCAGCGAGGCGATGGCGCCCGGCTGCATGCTGTCGGATAAGCCCATGCGCGCCTGCGTGCCTTCAGGAGCCGCGCCCCACAGGGGGCCTTCGACGCGTGGCACGGCAAGAAACATCACGGCCGACAGGGGAATGGCCAGCGCCAGCATGCGCCCCAGCAAGCCGAGTCTGTGCGCCAGGCGCGGTTGCACGGCGCCATACTGGGACGACAGCAGGCCGGCCAGCAGGACGATGACGGTGGCCAGCATCCAGGCGGCGCTGACGATGCCTTGCGCATGAAAGAAGTTCGCCAACAGGAGGAAAAAACTGAGGAAGACGAAGACAAAGATGTCGCGCCGGCCATGCATTTCCAGCGATTTCAAGGCCAGCAGCAGGGCCAGTATGGCCACGCCCGCATCGCGTCCCAGCACGGTGCCGTAGCTGGCGTAGACGGCGGCGATGCCGAGCAAGGCCAGCGGCGCGAGCACGGCCAGCTGCGGCTGGCGCCGGCCCCGCACGGTGATGAAGGCGCGCCACAGCAGGGGTGCGGCGGCGGCGGCCGACAGCCATGGGGGCAGGTGCAGCGCGTGCGGCGCCAGCACCATGGCGGCGGCCAGCAACAGCAGCAGGATGTCGGCCTTGTCGCGCGGCAAGTTGGCTAGCCATTGCCTCATGGCATGGCCTCGTCGTGTGGCAAATCGTGCAGGGTCAGCGCGCGCAGGCAGGCGTCGCGCTGGCTGGCGCCCAGGGCCGGCGCCACGGTCAGCGTGCCCAGGCGCAAGCCGTATGGCAGGCCCGTGCGTTCCGCCTGCAGCACCCAGGCGGCCAGGCGCGACAATCGCGCTTCCGGCGCCAGCGCGTGCAGGGCGGCGTGCTCGAGCATGATGCTGCCATGGGCTGCGCCCGCCTGCGCGTCGGCGGCTGGCTGGAATTGCTTGCTGAATAAATGCTCGCCGTCATGGCGGGCGATCTGGCGCCAGGCCAGGCGCCGCAACGGATCGCCCGGTTGGTAGGCGCGCACGCCCGCCAGTTCCACTGCCAGTTCCAGGGCGCCATCGGACGTGTGTGGCGGTGCTTTCTGCCGTGTCTGCTGTACCGTGCCGGCCGGCAAGGGCAGCGGCGGCGCGTTGTGCTCGGGTTGCGGATACGCGAGCACGCGCGCCTCGGGCTGCCAATGGCACCAGGCGATAAACAGGCCCAGCGGGAAACTGCCGGACAGGCGCACCGACGGGGCAATTACCCATCCACGTTGCCGCGCCGCAACGACGATGCTGGCGGTCGTTTCGCCATGGGCGGCGATGTCGACCGGGCCGGGCGCCGCCGCCGAATCGCGCATGGTCAGGTGGATCGCATGGCGCGGGCGGGCGCTGCGGTTGATCAGGCGCAAGGTGAACGTGGCCTGGCTGCCCGCGAACACGGGATTGCCCGGCGTGGCGGCCAGCGCCAGACCCGCCAGGTTACGGCTGGCAAACAGCATGTCGGCGATGGCGCAGGCGGCCGCGAAGTACGTGAGCGCGTAGCCCAGGCCCAGGCGGTAATTGACGGCGGCGATCCACAGCGCCAGCAGCAGCGCGGCAAACGCCAGGCCCGCGCGCGAGGGACGGATGTGCACGCGCTGCGCGCCCAGCCAGGGGCGCGCCGGCAGCCAGCGGATGGTGCGCAGGCGCACGGCTGTCAGACGGGTGTCGCCAGCAGCAATTGCTGCAGCAGCACGCGGCTGTCCGTGGCCCCTTGCGCGGCGTGCAGGCGGTGGGCGCAGACGGGAATGAGTACGGCTTGCACATCGTCGGGCGTGACGTGGTCGCGTCCGGCCAGGGCGGCCCAGGCGCGCGCCGCCTGCAGCAAGGCCAGCGCGGCGCGCGGGCTCAGGCCATCGGCAAACATGCCCGGCACGCGGGTGGCATGCACGAGGGACAGCACGTAGTCGACGACGGCAGGTGATGCGTGGATGGCGCGCAGGCCCGCTTGCGCCTGCAGCAATTCTTCTGCGTTCATGACGGCCGGCAAGGTTTGCAGCATGGCGCGGCGGTCGGCGCCCAGCAGCAGTTCCCGTTCGGCGGCCGCATCGGGGTAGCCCAGGGTGACGCACATGAGAAAACGGTCCAGCTGCGATTCGGGCAGGGGGAAGGTGCCCAGCTGGTGCGCGCAGTTTTGCGTGGCGATGACGAAAAACGGTTGCGGCAGCGCGCGCGTGACGCCATCGAGCGTCACTTGCCGCTCTTCCATCGCTTCCAGCAAGCCCGATTGCGTCTTCGGCGTGGCGCGGTTGATCTCGTCGGCCAGCAGCACCTGGGTAAACAGGGGGCCTGGATGAAAGATGAAACTGCCACTGCCCCGGTCATACACGCTCATGCCGGCCACGTCGGCGGGCAGCAGGTCGCTGGTAAATTGCTGGCGCTTCCATTGCAGGCCCAGCGAGATGGCCAGCGCATGCGCCAGGGTCGTCTTGCCCACGCCGGGCACGTCCTCGATCAGCAGGTGGCCGCCCGCCAGCACGCAGGCGAGGGTCTGGCGGATCTGCAAGTGTTTGCCGACGAGAACTTCGCCGATCTGCTGTGCTGCCTGGTGTATTTTCGAAAACATGCTATTTCTATCACAGTAAGACGGATTATTTAATTTACAATCGCTTTGGCCAGGTCAAACGGCGCCGCCCGTCACCTGCGCGCTCGTGGTAGATTAGAGTGACAGCAAAGGCGGCAAGGGCGGCACAGACCAGCCAGTGATTTTATGCGAGAACGCGCCAGGCAGGCAGGAATGCTCTGCAGTGATTCCGGCATGCGTTCCCGGTATGGATAGAGAGCAGAGACAGAGGTAACCAGTACAGCGCATGAGCACAGCCATTTATACCCATCCCGATTGCCAGCGCCACGAAATGGGCGACTGGCATCCCGAATCGCCGGCCCGCTTGCAGGCCATCAACGATCAATTGATCCTGGCGCACATCAGCGACCTGGTTGAGCACCGCGACGGCGTGCGCGCGCAATTGTCCGATATCGAGCGCAACCATAGCGCCACGGCCATCGGCCTGGTGCGCGACAACGTGCCGCCGGCGGGCGACTATTACCCGCTCGACGGCGACACCCTGCTCAACGCGCACAGCTACGATGCGGCGCTGGCCGCCGCTGGCTCGGCCGTGGCCGCCACGGACGCCGTCATCGACGGCGAAATCAGCAACGCCTTTTGCGCGATCCGTCCGCCCGGCCACCATGCGCGGCCCAGCGAGCCCATGGGTTTTTGCCTGTTCAACAATATCGCCATCGCCGCCAAGCATGCGCTCGACGTGCGCGGGCTCGAACGCGTCGCCATCGTCGACTTTGACGTGCATCATGGCAATGGCACGGCCGAATCCGTGGCAAACGATCCGCGCATCCTGATGGTCAGCTTTTTCCAGCACCCGTTCTATCCGTACAGCGACGTGGAATCGTACACGGACACGCGCGTCAACGTGCCCGTGCCGGCCCGCTCGAAAGGCGACGCCGTGCGCCAGCTGGTGCTCGACCACTGGCTGCCCGCGCTGCACCGGCAGCAGCCGCAGATGATTTTCATTTCCGCCGGTTTCGACGCCCACCGCGAAGACGACGTGGGCGGCATGGGCCTGGTGGAGGCAGACTATACGTGGATGACGCAGCAAATGATGGCCGTGGCCAATCAGTATGGCAAGGGCCGCATCGTCAGCTGCCTAGAAGGGGGCTACAACCTGTCGTCGCTGGGCCGCAGCGTGGCCGCGCACGTCAAGGCGCTGGCGGAGCTGTAAGGGGGGGCTTGAACTACAGCAGGCTGGGGCGGCTGCGGGAATTCGTGTGGCGGTGCGTCTGGTAGTCGAGCGCGTCGCCGGCCATGAAGCGGCGCCAGGCTTGCGTGTAGACGAGCGATGATTTATCCGCGTCAAAACTGTCGAGCTGCAACATGTCGCGGTGGTGCTTGATTTCATTGACCAATTGGTCATACAGCACTTGCAAGCCATAGCTGTCGGCGCTCTGGCGCTTCAGGCGCTCTTCCAGCTGCGCCACTTGCCCCTGCAATTGCCGGCATTCCTTCTTCCACTGCAACAGGCTGCCATTGCGCGGCACGCGCTTGGCCGCCGCCTTGGCCGGGCGCGCGCTGCCACGTTCGCATTCCACGTGTGCCGCTGGCGCCGTGCCAGTGTGTTCCATCACCATATCGAGCTATCCCTATCGCCTATCTCCCTGCACCCGGCGCTAGCCAGTCTGGAAAATAATTGCTTTTCATTTAAGAGGCGATATTAGAACATACTTCTTTATTTCTTTCAGTAAATATAAGAATCCATGTGGAAATATTTGACCTGCTGCGCGGGCGGCTCCTTACTGGCGCTGCGCTGCCTGCGAGGGCGCTGCCGGGGCGGCTCCCGCCATTTTCCCGTCGTCGGCGTAGGTCAGGGTCAGCAGGGTATTGTCGTCCCAGTTCAGGTCATGCAGCGGCGGCACGAAGCGCTGCCGGTCTTGCGTGACGCGGATGTCCAGCGTGCGCTCGCCCGAGCGCGCCTGCACGGCAAGCAGCTTGTGCAGCACGGGAAACGGCACGTGGATCAGCGACGAGTGGCATGGCCCGCCTGCCAGGCGGAACAGGTTGCGCCGGACAAAGGACAACTCATCCTGCTCGACGGCCCAGCGGATTTCGCATTCCAGGCGCAAGTCGCCCAGGCGGCGCACGTTCTGGGGCAGGCCCGGCGTGTGGATGTCGGCGCGCCAGCGCAAGGTGTCGCGCTTCTTGTTGCTGACCAGGTCGGCATTCGCATCGTAGGCGGTCTTGTCGCGCGACAAGGTGAAGCCGCCGTCCGCCGCCAGCGGCACGGGGATCGACAGGTTGTCGGCCGACAGGTGCAGTGTCACGCCGTCGAGCCTGGCCTGCGGCGTGGCGGGAATCAGCATGAAGCGCAGCGGGGCGCCCGGCGCCAGGCGCTGGTGGTCGGCATACGCATCGAGTCCCTTGAGCATGGTGCGGTAGGGGCGCAGGTCGGGATCGCGCGTGCTTTGCACGTCGACAATCTGCTGCATTTCCTGGCTTGCCGCGTCGCCCGGCGTTGCCGCTTGTTCCTGGGCCATGGCGGGCAGCAGGCTGGCATAAAGGGAGGCGAGGAGGCAAAAGCGGGGAAAGTGCATGGATTGCGTGCCAGGTTAAGCTTGCGATGGGAAACCGTCCAGGCTGGACGGACTGCGAATCTTATCATTCATGTAACTGCCAAATTATCACCAATTGTCTCGTTCGTGTCGCACGGCTGGCGTTGGCGGCGGAAAATGGGACGTCGTGGCGGCAACCACGTAAAATAGCGGATTGACCGAACGATTTTGAAAGCAAGAGCATGGCGATACAATGGTACCCAGGACACATGAACGCGGCCCGCAAGAAAGCGGCCGAGACCATGGAAAACACCGATCTGGTGATTGAAGTGGTGGACGCGCGCCTGCCGGCAGCCAGCTGCAATCCCATGGTGGACGAGCTGCGCCTGTTCCGCCAGCGCCCTTGCCTGAAAATCCTCAACAAGACCGACCTGGCCGATCCTGCCGCCACCGCCGCCTGGGTGGCCTATTTCAATGCCCAGGAAGGCGTGACCGCGTATGCGATGACGACCAAGAAGCCGGGCGACGTGGCGCGCATCCCGGAACTGGCGAAATCGCTGGCGCCGCATCGCGGCGTGCCGACGAAGCCGCTGCGCATCATGATCATGGGCATCCCCAACGTGGGCAAGTCGACCCTGATGAACGCGCTGCTGAAAAAGCGCGTGGCCAAGGTGGGCGACGAGCCGGCCGTGACCAAGATGCAGCAAAAGTTGTACCTGGACAAGAACACCATCCTCGTCGACACGCCCGGCATGCTGTGGCCGAAGATCGCCATCCCCAGCGACGGCCTGATGCTGGCGGCCAGCCACGCCATCGGCTCGAACGCGCTGATCGAAGAGGAAGTGGCCGTGTTCCTGGCCGAGGAATTGCTCAAGCGCTATCCGGACTTGCTGGCGGCCCGCTACGGCACCAAGGTCGAGGAAGTCGACGCCATCGGCGTGGTCGAAGGCATCGCCGCCAAGCGCGGCTTCCGCATCAAGGGCGGCGACTACGATTTCGAGAAAGCCTCGCACACCCTGCTGCTCGACTACCGCAGCGGCATCCTCGGACGCATTTCGCTGGAAACGCCGGACACGCGCGCGGCCCTGCTGGCCCAGCACGCGGCCGAGATGGCGGAAAAAGCGGCCAAGGCGGCGGAAATCGCGGCCGAGAAGGCCAGGAATGCGGCGCGCGGCAAGCGCGGCACGTAATTCACGGCCGCCAATTTACCCCAAAGCAAATTCTGGGGTCAGACCCCCGGTGACGGTGACGCTGAACCAGCCGTTTGCGGTGTTGAGGGACTCGGCGTCCCCGTCTGACCCCGGCTTCCGGCGTCTCCGTCTGACCCCAGCTCTTACAAAAAGCGCCTCGACATTGCTGTCGTGGCGCTTTTTTTATGCGGCTGTGCCGTCCCCGAACCTGAAACTGGTCACCGCCAGCGCGCCAAAGAAATCCTCCTCGTGGTACGCCACGTGCGCCGCTTCCTGCTCGGCTGCACCGAGCGCCACCATCAGCGGCAGCAGATGGTCTTCCTGCGGATGGGCCTGGCGCGCGCCCGGCGCCTGGTCCCAGGCCAGCAATTGTTCCAGACGCTGTTGCGGCGGCAGGGCCATCGTCTGGCGCAGCCAGGCGTCGAACTGGTGCGAGGCGACGGCGCCCGCCTGGCCGAACTGGCGCAGGTTGTGATAACTGAGGCCGCTGCCGAGTATCAGCACGCCTTGCCGGCGCAGGCTGGCCAGCGCCCGGCCCACCTCGACGTGCGTAAGCGGGTCGTAGCCGTGTTTCAGCGACAGCTGCACCAGCGGCATGTCCGCCTGCGGGTAGATGGGGAACAGGGCGCTGAAGGTGCCGTGGTCGAAACCCCGCTCGTGGTCCAGGCGCGCCGGATGGCCGGCCGCGTCGAGCAGCTGTTTGATTTGCTCCGCCAGTTCCGGCGCGCCCGGCGCCGGGTACTGGATCTGATACGTATGCGGCGGAAAGCCCGAATAGTCGTAGATCATGCCCGGCCGGGGGCTGGCCGAGACGAGGAATTGCGGCCCTTCCCAGTGCGCCGTGACGACCAGCACGGCCTTGGGACGCGCGCCGACCTGGCGCGGAATATCCTGCAGCGATGCTTCCAGCACGTCGTAGCGGCCGCCGAACTGGTCTTTCATGAACGGCCACGGGCCGCCGCCGTGCGACAGGAAGTACGTGGGGAAGGTGTGCTCTTGCATGGCGGCTCCGGAGTGGAATGACTGATGCTATCGATGATAGTCATGTGCGGTCAGTTGATCAAGATCGCAATTATTGATATATCATTTCCAATTTGTTGATGATTGGAGCGTCATGGATACCTTGCGCAGCATGCGCGTGTTTCGCGCCGTGGTGGAGCTCGACAGTTTTGTGCGCGCCAGCGAGCGGCTGGATCTGTCGCCGGCCATGGTCAGCAAGCATGTGATGCACCTGGAGCGCCACCTGGGCGCGCGTTTGCTGAACCGCAGCAGCCGCCACCTGAGCTTGACGGAAATCGGCAAGGTGTATTTCGAACAGTGTCGCGACATGCTCGACAATCTCGACGAGGTGGAAGCGACCGTCGGCCGCACGACGGTAGTGCCGCGCGGCATGCTGCGCCTGAGCGCGCCCGTCTGGTTCGCCAACGCCATCTTTACGCGCACTCTGGCCGCCTACCGCGAGCGCTTTCCGGAAGTGACCTTCGACATCGACCTCAGCGGCCGCGTGGTGAACCTGGTGGAAGAGGGCTTCGACCTGGCATTGCGCGTCAGCCAGGCGCCGTCGCCGACCCTGATCGCGCGGCCCATCGGCAGCATCGCCTTTCACCTGGTGGCCGCGCCCGCCTACCTGGCGCGCGCGGGCCACCCGCAAACGCCGCAAGACCTGGCGCAACACGCCATGATCAGCTATTCCTTGTTGGCGAACGGAAATGAACTGGCTTTCGACGGGGCGCAGGGGCGCGAGACGGTGAAGTTTTCGCCCGTGTTGCAATGCAATAACGAAAGCCTGCTGCACGCGGCCGCGCTCGACGGCATGGGCATCGCGCTGCTGCCGTCGTGGCAGACGGATGCGGACCTGGCGGCGGGGCGCCTGGTGCGCCTCTTCGACGATTTCAAGCTGGCGGGCGGCAAGGTGTACGCCGTCTACACGAGCCGCCGCTACCTGTCGTCGAAAGTGCGCACCTTCATCGATTTCCTGGCCGATGAAGGGCGCCTGGGGGCTTGATTACGTGAGCGAGCGTTTGACGTCGATCAAGGCGAACAGGCGCGCGCTGCGCATCCACGCCAGCACCAGCACCGCCAGCTGCGTCGCCAGGAAGCCGGCCACGAGGGCCAGCGCGCCCGGGGCGGCCAGGTTCAGCCGGGCCACGCCCAGCAGCGCATACAGGACCAGTCCCAGCACGGTGATGACGAGGTAGATGGCCAGGCTGGCCAGCGGACGCCGGCGCAGCATGCCGAGGCCCCGCCACCAGGCCTTGACGGCCGACGTGCGGCGACGGTCGACGGCCAGCGCCGCGCGGCCCGCGTCGAGCGTGGCGCAGGCCAGCAGGAACAGCACGCCCGTGAGCAGCAAGGCCAGGTGGCGGGCCAGGTCGGCGTCCGCTTCCAGGATGGCCTTGGCCGCGTGCTTGTCGGCCAGTTTCAGCGCGCCGGCGCCGATCGCCAGCGCCACGCCCAGCGGCACGATGCTCCACAGCAGCATGCGCAGCATGCGGCCGTATTCGCCGAAGGCGCCCGTCAGCAGGGGGCCGAAGCCCAGCGCCGCAGGCGCGCGCGCGGCCGTCACCACCAGGCCGCTCAGCAGCGGCGACAGCAGCAGGACCAGGATGGCGCCGGTGATGGCGGCCTGGTTGATGGCGGCGCCGTTGCGTCCCGTATTGGCCACCAGGTCGGCCAGGGTCATCAGGTCAAGCTTGTGCGCCAGGGCCGCCGCATGCGCGGCGTTATCGAGGCTGGCGCCCAGGGTGCGCCACAGGGGAATGACGGCAAGGATGGCGGGGATCAGCAGCAGGCCCGCCCACAGCAGCAGCAAGCGCCATTGCAGGGCGGCGCGGCTGGCGCGCGTGGTCAGGGTCAGGCCGCTGGCCCGTGTCGTGGAAGTGGCGCTCATACGATGGCAATCAGGGAAAGGAGGTATTGGAAGGCGGCGGCAAGGTCGAAGCTCCAGCGCCGCGCGGCCGAGGTGTCGGCTTTCAGGGTGCGGCTGTCATCGAGCTTGTTGACGTCGAGGTAGTGCACGCGGTCGGGATCGAGTTCGGCCGAAACGGCCTTCACGGGCTTGCTCCAGGTGTAGCGCTGCCACAGCTGCTCGTTATCCCACACCACGCGTTCGGAGCTGCCGTCGGCGAATTTCACCAGCAGCACCTGCGGCACGGGCGCGCCGCGGCGGCGCAAGACCACGCTGGTGAGATAAGGATACGGGCCCGTGCCGGGTTTGGCGTCAGGATGCGCCTTGTCCCACGCCTCGCGCACCTTTTCCTCCTCTTTTTCCAGCGCTTCGGCCGTATGTTCCACGCGCTTGCCGTTCACCACCGCCATGCCGGCCAGCGGCGTCTGTTCTTCGCTGGTGAAGGTGCCGATGCGGTCGTCGATATTCGCGCTGGCATAGACTTGCTGCGCGAAGACCTGTTCCACGATGCGGCGCTGGCCCGTCGCCTCGGCCAGCGTTTCGCGCAGGTCGGCCACGCTCGGATGGCGGAATTTCCACTGTTCGTAATAGGCCTTGAAGCCCCGTTCCATGGCGTCGCTGCCGATGCGCGCTTCCAGGTCGCGCATGGTGATGGCCGTGCGGCTGTAGACGGGGCCCACGCCCTGCAGGCGGTTCCACGCGTTCTGGCCCAGCGGGTCGGCCGCATCCTGGCGCGGTGCGGCCATGCGCTCGAATTCGAAGACCTTGAAGACGGGATCGAAGCCCAGGCGCTTGAGCAGGGGCGTGGTGGCGTGGATGTCCTGGCCGCGCGCGCGCAGCATGCGCTGATCCCAGTATTCGTTCAAGCCTTCGTCGAGGAGGGGTTCCTCGAACTCGTTCGACGCCAGGATGCCGTAGAAATAACCATGGCCGAATTCATGGATGGTGACGAAATCGAGGCCGAATTCGGGGATGGTCTTCGGCTGCAGGTTGGCGTAGCTCGAGGCCGTGATGAAGGTCGGGTATTCCATGCCGCCCGCTTCGGCCGCGTTAAACGGCGGAATCACCACCGTCAGGGTCTTGTACGGATACGGGCCCAGGGTGCGCGAGAAATACGTGAGCGAATCCTTCGCCGCCTGCAGCGCGGGCGCCGCATTCGACGCATATTCGGGCGGGTACAGCACCTTGATGGCCACCGGCGGGCTGCCCGGACCGCTCCAGCTGCCCGTCAACGGCTGCGCGCTGCGCTTGTCGGCCGTCCAGGCGAAATCGTGCACGTCGCCCTGCACATAGTGATGCGTGAGCATGCCGTTCTTTTCCTGCGGCGCGCCCTGCAGTTCACCCGTGGCGCCCACCGTGTACTCCTTGGGCACGGTCAGCTTTACGTCGTAGTGGCCGAAATCGGCGTAGAACTCCGAATTGAGGTGGAATTCATGCGCGTTCCAGCGCGGCGCAGTGGCGCCCCGTTCGCCGGGCAATTCCAGCACGGCGATCTTGGGGAACCACTGGCCCACCAGGTGGAAGCTGCCGAAATAGCCGGTGCGCGCGATGACGCGCGGCAGCTGGTCGAAGAAGCGGATGTCGAGCGTCGTCTCGGCGCCCGGCGCGACGGCCTGCGGCAAGTCGACGCGCACGACCGTGCGGTCGGTGGCCGGGCCGTTGTCGGGCTGGACGAAATGCCAGGGCGCCTTGGCGCCGTTCTGCGTCATGCTGCGCAGTTCGATGTAGCCCCACTCGCCGTCGCGCGTGTCGACGCCCGAGCGGAAGCCCGTGTCGAGCTTGCGCTTTTCGGTGAAGAAGGTCGAATGCTCGCCTTCGAAGGCATTCAGGTACAGGTGCAGGTACACGCTGCTGACGGCTTGCGCGCTGCGGTTGCGCCAGCGCAGTTTCTGCTGGCCGTCTATCGTGTGCTTGACGGGATCGAGCGTCGCTTCGATCTGGTAATCGACGACGCGATCCGACAGGGTCGCTTGCGCGCCCGTGCGCGCACCGCCCCAGGCATTGCTGGCGCTGGGCGTGCTGACGGCCGACGCATGCGGCGACGCCAGGGCGATGCCGTCGGCGGACGGCGCCAGCGGCGTGGGCGCGCCGGCCGGCTTGCCTAGGCCCGGCTGGGCGAACAGGTCGGCCTGCAAAGCAAGGCCGGCCAGCAGCATGGCGGTGATGGAAAGGGCTTTGAGCTTGCCCGAGATGGGGAAAAAACCAATGCTGCGGCGCGTGCCGCGGGGACTTGGCGGCCCCCGGCGCGTTGTGCTACGACTTTCCATGCGTGACTCCCACAGTGACTTCTTATTGTTGATTTTTAAATGCAGTCGGTTGCGCCCAGGATCGCCGGGCGCACCTTAATATACCTACAAAAATGCCAAATCACCAATAAAATATTGGTATAAGGAAAGTACCGCCGGGCTGGCGCTTGCGGCGCCGTGCGCCGTGCGTATAATGATTCGCTTTTGCCATCCCTCCGTTCCACCAGCGCGCGTCCGCGCCGCGGTGACGCCTCAAGCCTGCCGCCATGATGCCTGCCCCTCCCGTCCTGACCATCGCCACGCGCGCCTTGCTGCTGTGCGCTCTGGCCATGCCGGCGTGCGCGCAGGAAGGCGTGGCTGCAAGCGCGGCCGGCGTCACGCATGGCGACGTGTCCGCCGAGCTGGCGCAGGGCGGCCAGCACAGCGTGCGCGGCGCCCTGTCGCGCGAACAGGGCGGCATGACGCTCGATGTGGCCATCGATGGGCTGCGCAATGGCAATTACCGCGATGGCAGCGTGTTTCACCAGCGCGGCTTCAACGGCGGCGCGGAATGGAAGGCGCGCCAGGGCCGCTTCGGCTTCAGCGCCGACCAGCTGAAGCAGGACACCCGCTATCCCGCGCCCGAGGCGCCGTTCCTGGCCTTGCTGGCGGCCCGCCCGGAAGACCTGTACCGCTATGAGGTGCGGCGCGCCAGCGCCTTCGTGCAGCGTTATGTGGGCAGTTTCGAGCTGGGCGTGGAACTGTCGCAGCGGGAAAAGCGCGCCACGGCCCACTATGCGGGCGAGGACGGCAGCAGCGAATCGAGGTACAGCAGCCGCCGCCGGCAGCTGGCGCCCCGCCTGCGCCATTACGGCAAGGTGGGCGGCGTGGGCACGGATACGGAAGTGGGCCTGGACCTGATGCAGTGGCAGCGGCGCTCGGACCGCGATGGCGATGGACAGCGCCGCCAGTATTCGCGCGCGCTGCTGCTGCGCGAAGAGCTGGCCTTCGGCGGCGCGTATGCGCCGCGCCTGCTGCTGGGGCTGCGGCATGAACAGTTCCAGCTCGATCCGGCCGACTTGCCCGCCGGCGGCAGCGACTGGGAAAACCAGAATGCCTGGGACGTGCAGGGCAGCCTGCAATTGCGCCCGCAACTGAGCGTCTACGCCAAGGCCGCGCGCAGCTACCGCATCGACGACGATGGCTATACCCGCGCCGGCTACCGCCCCCTGGCGGGCCAGTTGCGGCGCGAAATGGAAGTGGGCGCCACCTTTGGCGACGCGGCGCGCAGCGCTTCCGTGCGCGTATTCAGCGAGCGCCTGAGCAACCAGATCGTCTTCGACCAGAGCCTGGGCCAGCTGGGCTTTGCGGGCAACCTCGACCCCTCGCGCCGCGACGGCATCGCCATCGAGGCCGGCATGGCGCTGGCGCGCGACTGGCGCATCGACGGGCAATTGCGGCAAGTGCATGCACGCTACGACGATTATGCCTATGACGGCCCGGACATCGCCCTCGTGCCGAAAACCCTGGCCAGCCTGCGCCTGTACTGGACGGGACAGGGCGGCGCCAGTGCCGACGTCGGCGTGCAATGGCTGCGCGCGCTGCGCTATGGCCCCGATTTCGCCAACAGCTGCCTGGCGCAGGTGCCTGCATTTGCCACCGTGGACGGGCGCTACGCGCGCAAGCTGGGCGCCTGGGAGCTGGAACTGGCCGGCAGCAACCTGGCCAACCGCCGCCATTACGGCGATGCGCCCGGCTGCCGTTCCAGCATTTACCTCAACGATGCGCGCCAGCTGCGCGTGTCGGCGCGCTACCATTTTTGAGGCGCGGGCGCAGCGGGGCTTAAATACGGCTTAAGCTGGCGCAAACCGGGGCGATAAACACGGATTTTTTCCGCCCGGGCCTCATCGCCCGGCGCAAAAAGTGGTAATCTCGCCCCGTTCACGACCACTTATGATGAAGGATTATTATGCGTTTTCTGCGTTTCTTGCGTCCCCTGCTTGCCGCCGTCACCCTGGTGGCTGCCACCGGCGGCGCCATGGCGGCCGATACCGGCTTTACCACGCTCCCGACGCCAGTGCGCACGGACACGGGCAAGAAGGTGGAAGTGGTGGAGTACTTCATGTATTCCTGCCCGCATTGCTACGCGCTCGACCCGCTGATGCACGACTGGGTCAAGAAGCAGGGCGACAAGATCGCCTTCCGCCGCATCCACCTGGCCTTCAATGGCCCGAAAGATCCGCAGGCGCACGCCTACGCCACCCTGGAAGCGATGGGCCAGCTGGACCAGTTCCACGACAAGATCTTCCGCGCCATCCACGTCGAGCGCAACCGCCTGAACCGCGATGACGCCATCCTCGAGCTGCTGGTGAAGAACGGCATCGACAAGGCGAAATACCTGGACATGTTCAATTCCTTCGGCGTGCAGACCAAGCTGAAACGCAATGAGCAGCTGATCACCGCCAGCAAGATCGACAGCGCGCCGACCATCGTCATCGATGGCCGCTTCGTGACGTCGCCGGCGCAATTGTCGCGTCCGGGGCAGTCCGAGCCGCAGACCCAGACAGCGACCCTGCGCGTGATGGATGAACTGGTGGCGCGCGTGCTGAAAGAGCGCGCTCCCGCGCCAGCGAAGAAGTAATACGGGAGAACGTCATGAAACAGCTGCCCTGGACCCTGTGCGCGCTGGCCCTCGCCCTCGTGGCGTGGCTGGCGATTGCCGTCGTCAGCGTGGAAAACCAGCGCAATGCGCTGGCCACCAAGGCGTGCGTGGACCCCGCGTTCAAGAACGAGGTCGACGCGAAATGCCTGGCGTCCGTGCAGTCGCGCGAGCACTGGTGGCAGCATCTAGGCTATGCCATGACGCATTTCAGGCCTTAGCCGAATGCTTGAAAAACCCGCCGCGCGCGGGTTTTTTTTCGGCCGCGTATGATGCTGCCATAACCATCCTGGAGGAACGATGAAGGAAGTGATCCTGATTACCGGCAGCAGCCGCGGCATCGGCGCGGCGACGGCGCTGCTGGCGGCGCGCCAGGGCTATGCCGTTTGCGTCAACTATGTGCGCGATGCGCAGGCGGCCGAGGCGCTGTGCGCGCGCATCGTGGCCGAGGGCGGCGAAGCGATTGCCGTGCAGGCTGACGTCAGCGATGAAGCGGACGTGCAGCGTTTGTTTGGCGAAGTCGATGCGCGCCTGGGCACGCTCACGGCGCTGGTCAACAATGTGGGCGTGCTGGAGCAGAAATGCCGGCTGGCCGACATTTCCGTGCAGCGCCTCGAACGCGTGCTGCGCACCAACGTGATCAGCTATTTCCTGTGCTGCCAGCAAGCCGTGCGGCGCATGTCGACGGCCAACGGCGGGCAGGGCGGGCGCATCGTGAACGTCTCGTCGGCAGCCGCGCGCCTCGGTTCCCCGGGCGAATACATCGATTACGCGGCCTCGAAAGGCGCCGTCGATACCCTGACCCTCGGGCTGGCGAAGGAAGTGGCGGCCGAGGGCATCCGCGTCAACGGCGTGCGCCCCGGCATCATCTATACGGACATCCACGCGTCGGGCGGCGAAGCGGGACGGGTGGCGCGCCTGGCGTCCGGCGTGCCCATGCAGCGGGGCGGCCAGCCGGAAGAAATCGCCGACGCCATCCTGTACCTGCTGGGGCCGGGCGCCACGTATGTGACGGGCAGCATCCTCGACGTGGCGGGAGGACGCTGATTTTCAGCGCATTTTCAACGCATTTTCAACTACTGCAAGCAAGTGATTGAAGCGCGGGGCCAATTATCAAATAGGGCAAGCGAGTTCAGAATGGCGGGGTGCCCTATGCAGCAGGCACGCCGATCAACCCACCTGGATTCATTATGCCCGCACCTGTTCTTGCCCCCGCCATCCTGGCCCTTTCTCTGCTGGCCGCCGCGCCCGCCCAATCCGCCACGCTCCTGCCCATGCCGGCCCACCTGGCCGGCGCCGCCGCCACCGACAAGGTGGTGCTGGCCGCGCGCCGCTACGCCGCGTTCTGGCAAAGCGGCGATCCGGCCCTGGCGCGCCAGGCGCTGGCCGACGATTTTATTGACCGCAGCTTGCCCGCCGGCCGTCCGCAGGGATTGGCTGGTCCGCTGCAGGCATCGCAAGTGTTCCACGCGGCCGTGCCGGATCTGCAGGTGGCCATCGAGGACATGCTGGTGGCGGGCGACCGTGTCACCTTGCGCCTGCATTTCACGGGCCGCTTCACGGGCGTCTTCCCCACGCCGCAGGGGCCCTTGCAGGGGCAGGGCCAGGCCATCGACTTTTACGCGTTCGATTTGTACCGGGTGAATGCGCAGGGGCGCATCAGCGACAACTGGCACCTGGAAGACAACCTGACCCTGCTGCGCCAGTTGGGCGTGCTGCCGCAGTAAGGGCGGACGTCAGGCTTGCAGCGCGGCGAACTGCTGCAGCAGGAAGTCGGCCAGCAGGGCCACGCGCGGCGGCTGGAAGCGGCTGCGCCGGTACAGCAGGTGCAAGGGGACGCTGTCGGCAAAATATTCGTCGAGCACCGTCTGCAAGCGCCCCGCGCGCAGGTCGTCGCCGATGTCGAGCAGGGATTTGTAGGCATAGCCATGGCCGGCCACGGCCCAGCGGCGGATGATTTCGCCGTCGTTGCTGTGCCAGGCGCCTTGCGGGCGCAGGCTGTGGCGCTTGCCGTCTTCGCGGTAGCGCCACTCCTGCGGCGCGCCGTCGCCCGCCGTCAGCACGAGGGCGGGCAGCGACGCCAGGTCGCGCGGCGTGGCCGGCACGCCCACTTTGGCGGCCAGCGCGGGCGCCACGCACACGACGCGCCGGCCCGGGTGCAGCAGGCGCGCCACCATGTCGCTGTCGGGCAGCTCGCCGTAGCGGATGGCCAGGTCGATATCGTCCTGCACCAGGTTGGCCGTGGCATCCGTCAGGGTCAGCGCATGGCGCACCTGCGGGTGCAGCGCGGCAAAGCGGTCGAGCATGGGCAGCAGCAGCTGGCGGCCGATGTCGGACGGCGCCGAGATGCGCACCAGGCCGCGCACGGCGCCGCCGCCCGCATGCAAGCCGTCTTCGGCCTGCGCCAGCAAGTCGAGCGCCTGTTCGCTGTACTGGCGGTAGTGCAAACCCTCTTCCGTCAGGCGCAGCTGGCGCGTGGTGCGTTCGAACAGGGTGACGCCCAGCGCCGTTTCCAGGCGCGCGATGGCGGCGCTGGCGGCGGCCGGCGACAGGCCGTGCTTGCGGCCGGCCGCGGAAAAGCTGCCCAGCGCCGCGGCGTCGAGGAACAGGGCGATTTCCGCCAGGCGTCCGGCGCCGCCGCGGCTCATGCCGGGTGCGCGGCCGCTGGCTTCGGTGCCGAATGCGGCGCCGAGTGGGGCGTGATCACCACGGTGCAGGTGGTGCCGGCCACCAGGACCTGATTCTTGTCTTGTTCATCTATGTGGATGCGCACGGGCACGCGCTGCGCCAGGCGTACCCAGTTGAAGGTGGGATTGACATCGGCCAGCAATTCGCGGCCCGTGGCGGCGTCGCGGTCGGTGATGCCGCGCGCGATGCTCTCGATGTGGCCATGCAGGGTGCCGCCGCTCATCAGGTTCATTTCCGCCTTGTCGTCCTGCGCCAGCATGCCCAGCTTGGTCTCTTCGAAGTAGCCGACGACGTAGTACGAGGCGCTGTCGATGACGGCCAGCTTGGGGGCGCCGACGGCGGCGAAATCGCCCTTGTGCACGTTCAGGTTGGTCACGTAGCCGCTGACGGGGGCGCGCACGGTGGTGCGTTCCAGGTTCAGTTGCGCCAGCGCGCGCGCGGCCACGGCGGCCTGCACCTGCGACGAGGCCGAGCTGGCGGCAAAGGCGGCGCTTTCGCGGCTTTCCGTCGAGATGATGCTGGCGTCCAGATTGGCGCGGCGCTGTGCTTCCTTGCCGCGGCGTCCCATTTCCGTCTTTTGCGCGGCCAGCACGGCGTCGGCCTGCGCCAGCGCGCTCGTGTAGCGTTCCTTGTCGACGACGAACAGCACGTCGCCCTTCTGCACCACCTGGTTGTCGCGCACCAGCACGTCCGTGACGGTGCCGGCCACGTCGGCGCTGATGTTGACGATGTCGGCCTTGATGCGGCCGTCGCGCGTCCACGGCGACTCCATGTAGCGGTTCCAGACGGTCTTGCCTATCCACAGGGCTGCGGCCAATAGCAGCAGGGTGATTGCATAGCGGGTCAGTTTGCTTACCATGTCGGCAGCCTTTCCTTGATTGGGTTGAACAGTTTTTTTTATTTGTAAAGCGATAAGGCCAGCGCGCCGAAGATGGCGATGAAGATGCACAGCCGCGCCAGCGACGGGTGCCACACCATGCGGTACACGCCCAGCCAGCCCAGCACGCGGTCGAGCAGGGTTTGCAGGCCGATGCTGAGGATGAACAGGGGCAGCAGGGTAGGAATCAATATTCCGAACAGGGCGAATTCACGCGGCATGGTGGTCTCCGGCGCCAGGCGCCATGTGGTCGAGTAAAGAGGTGTAGATCGAATGCAGGTCGGCCAGCGCCGTCTGCAGGCGCGCACTGCGCTCGGGCGTGACGCCGGCTTCGTTCTGCGCCGCGCGCACCACGGCGCCCGCCTGCAGGGTGGCCGCCAGCGCCGCCTGCAGTGCCGTGTCGCCGCGCGTGCGCAGCCAGGCGGCGATGTGGTCCACGCACTGCTGCAGCGCGTGGCGCGTGGCGCCCGGCCGGGCAGTCGCGATCAGTTCGCGCAATTCGATCACCGAGTGGCCGATTTCCAGCAGGGTCAAGGCCTGGCGCACGACGGCGCGCGTCGCCTCGCCCGGCGCCGGGCCGGCCGCCGCATTGAGTTGGCTGAGCAAGTCGCGCACGCGGTTGTCGAAACGGTGTTTCACGCGTCGCGCCGGGGCCGTGCACGCATGCAGCGCTTCGCGCCACAGGGCGCGGCCGATATGGTCCTTGTGGCCCATCGTGTGTTCGGGCAGCAGCACGGCAAACACGAGGGCGGCCAGCATCAGGCCGACGATCAGCGCCATGCCCGTGTTGAGGAAGGCGGCACCGTCGACATGCATCAGATTCGTCGGCGCCATCTGCGTGATGAAGGTCGACACGCCCAGGCCCACGCCCAGCTTGGCGGGATTCGTCATCAGATACAGGCCCACGGCCAGGAAGGGCGCAAAACTGAGCACGAGCATGGGGAAGCCGTCGCCGTGCACCAGCACGAAGTACACGCAGACGAGCGACAGCGGCATGGCGATCAAAAAGCCCGCCAGCACCTGGCGGATCATCAGGATGGGGCGCGGCGAGGACGAGGCCAGCGCGCAGAACACGGCCGCCATCAGCATCGCCGTGCTGGCGTAGGGCCAGGCGAGGAAGTAGGCGCCCAGCGCCAGCAGGGCCAGGCTGATGCCGGCGCGCGCGCCGCTGGCGATCACCAGCGCGGGCGGGGTCTTCGGCGCATACGCCTGCGGCGTGCTCACTTCCAGCGGCGTGTCGTGCGCCAGGCTGAAATACACTTCGTGAAAGCGGCTCATGTCGCGCGCGAAGCGCTCGAGCAGCTCGCACACGGTGTCGAAATCGATGCGCTGCGCATGCGCGATGGGGGCGCCGTCGATGTCCGCGCGGGCCTGCGCCAGCGCCGTTTGCAGGTGCTGCTGCATGGTGTCGAGCGAGTCTTGCGACGGCGTCGTTTGCAGCGCTTCGGCGACGATGGCGTACAGGGGCGCGCAAGCCTGCATGACTTGCGTCTCGTCGTCGCGCTGCAGGCGGTCGAACAGGCGGTGGAAGGTATAGAAGGTGGTCAGCGCCGTCATGAAGGTGGCGTTGAAGGCGTGCAGCTTGCGGTTTTGCGCGCGCACGTGGCTCACTTTGCTGGTGACTTCGAACAGGGCGGCCGAGCGGCCCAGTTCCAGCGCCGCCACGTCGGCGGCAAACTGCAGATGCGTCAGTTCCACCTGCGCCGGCGTGAGTTTTTGCTGCAGCACGTCCTGGCAAAAGGAGAGGAATTTGCCGTAGCGCGCTTGCACCGTGCGCATCACCTGCGTGCCCTGGTGGCGCGGCAGCAGCACGCTGGACACGGCGGCCGAGCAGATGATGCCCAGGCCCACTTCGGCCACGCGCGTGACGGCCAGCGCGAACACCTGCATCGGCTGCTCGATGGCGGGCAGCACGATCATGCAGGCCGTGTAGCCGGCCAGCACGTACACGTAGGACTGGGCGTTGCGGTGCAGGGCCGAGCCGCTCGTGCACAGTCCCACCCACAGGGCCAGGCCGGCGAACAGCAGCACGGGCTGCTGCGGGAACAGGCCGATCAGGGTCAGCGCGGCCGTGCAGCCAAGCAGGGTGCCGCACAGGCGGTAAAAGCTTTTTTCCAGCACCATGCCGCTGCTGGGCAGGGCCAGGATGATGGTGGTGGTCATCGCCGTGCTGGGCGAATCGAGGCCCAGGCGGTAGGCCAGCCACAGCGCGCAGAACGCCGCGATGAGGGTCTTGCCGACGTAGATCCAGCGCTCGCCTTCCGTCGTGCGCCAGTCCTGCAGCGCCAGCGCCAGCCAGTGGGCCGTCCGCGTCAGGGGGCCGTATGTGGGTTTTGTTGCTGTGGCTGGCGTCATCGATAGGCTATCAGTTCTGGTTGTTGAGATTATTGAGGTTGCGCAACTGGCGCATGTACAGCTTGTCGAGCACTTGCAGCTCTTCGTCCGTGAAGCCTTCGTACAGGGCCGAGGTTTCCTGGTACACGTCCGGCAGCGCCGTCTCGATCAGGGCGCGGCCCTTGTCGGTCAGCGAGATCATCACGGAGCGGCGGTCGCCGGGGCGCGTGCCGCGGTGGATCAGGCCGCGCGTTTCCAGGTCGTTGCACACGCGCGTCAGGTTGGCCGGCTTTTCATGGCACGCCATGCCCAGGGTGCAGGCGTTCGAGGTTTCGTCGTCCGTGCCGTACAGCACGGCCAGCACCATGTAGCTGGCATCGACCAGGTCGTGCTTTTTCAGCGCGGCATTGGTCAGATCCTTCATGCCTTTTTGAATGTGGTACGTCATGCGCAACAGGCGCATCAGTTCCATGGGGAAGCCTGGCATGCGCGTGCGGATGTTTTGCAGCCGCTTGGAGGTGGCGTCAAAAGCGGTCATGTCATATTCCTTCATGTGTGAATAAAGTTCCGATTGTATCTTGTTGGGCTAGGGCAATGCCAGGATTGCAAGCTGAGTAATCGTCAGGAAATTATTGTGAAATTATGACGAACAGAGCCGGGTGCTATGCAAGGCGTCCGCCGCGACGCAGTGCGAGCACTGCGAGCGGTGGGCAACGCCGCAGAGCACCGGTTATGGAAGTCAGAAATCACAATAATTTATTGGGGGTTACTTAGATGCCGCCTCCCAGTGCATTCATCAAGGAAACGTACAGATCCAGTTCGCGCGCCCCATTTTGCGCCTGCTGCTGTTCTTCCGCCAGCAGCGCCACTTGCGTGTTGAGCATGGCGATGGCGTCGCTCATGCCCGCCTTGTAGGCCTTTTCCGCCAGGTCGCGCGCGCGCTGCGCCGTGGCCAGCGCCTGCACGGTCAGCTGGTGCTGCTTTTCCAGCGACTGGGCGCGGGTGACGGCGTTGGCCACATCCGACATGGCGTTGATGACGGTGGCGTTGTACTGCTCCACGGCGCCGTCGTACGCGGCCGTCTGGCTGCCCAGCTGGGCGCGCAGGCGGGCGCCGGCGAAGATGGGCAGGCTCAGCGCGGGCGAGACGCCGCGGATGTCCGAGTTGGCATCGAGAAAATGGCTGAAGCCGAAGGCCTGGAAGCCGGCAAAGGCCACCAGGTTGACGTTCGGGTAGAACTCGGCCTTGGCGGCGTCGATGCGCTGCGCCGCCGCTTCCACTCGCCAGCGCTGGGCGGCGATGTCGGGGCGGCGACCGATCAGGTCGGCCGGCAGGGCGGCGGGAATGGCCAGCGGCTGGTCCAGGCGCAGCACGGGGCGGCTCAAGGCTGCGCCGGCCGCCGGACCCTTGCCCGACAGGGCCGCCAGCTGGTTGCGCAGCAGGGCCAGCGACTCGGCCGACTGTTCCAGTTGGCGGCGACCGGCGGGCAAGGTGGTTTCTATTTGCGCTACATCAATATCGGTGCCGATGCCGGCTTGCTTGCGCTGGCGCGTGATGTCGAGGATGCGGGCGCGCTGCGCCAGGCTGCGTTCGATCACGTCCTGCAGCTGGAATTCATACGACAGCTGGATGTAGGTGCGCACCAGCGCCGTTTCCAAGGCCAGACGGGCCATCTGCGATTCGGCCGACGCCATCTGCACGTCGCCCAGCGCGGCGGACAGGGCGGCGCGGTTGCGGCCCCACAGGTCCAGGTCGTACGAGGCCGTGACGGTGGCCTGGTTGCGCCAGGCGTAATTGCCGGCCAGCGGTGCCGGCGTGCTGCCGTGCTGCGAATACAGTTCGCGGTTGATGGAGACATTCGCGTCCGCCTGCGGGCGGGTCTTGTCTTCCGCCGCGCCGGCCAGCGCCTCGGCCTGGCGCACGCGCGCCTGGGCCCCGCGCAGGGTGGGGCTGTCGGCCAGCGCCTGGTCCATCAGGCGGTTCAATTGGGGGTCGTGCAAGTCTTGCCACCATTGCGTGCGCGGCCATTGGATGGCGGCGCCGGCGGCGGCATCCATGGCCTGGCTCGCCTGCAGCTTGTTGGCGTCGAGCATGGCCGATTGCGGCGCGATATGGCCCATGTCGGCGCAAGCGCTCAAGGCAAGGATCAGGCTGGCGGCAAGCAAACGGCGGTGCAGGGACATGCAGGGACTCCGGGAAAGATCGTGTTGGGGGTGTTGCTGACAGCTCGCCGCGGTGAGCTTCGGGAGTGGCCCGAGTGCTGCGCCGCAACTGAGGTGTGTTACTGACTGATTGAAACCGGCTGACTGGTTTCTTATTTCACGACGTGCTTGGTCGTTTGCGCGACGTCAAAGTCCGCTTCCGTTTGCGGGATCAGGCCAGCCTTGCGGGCGGCGTAGAACTCGGCCATGACTTCTTCGCGCGTCACTTTGCTGGCGGCGGTGGCCGGCGTTTTCGGGTAGTCGACTTCGCTGGTGGCGATTTCGCCGGCGTTGCGGGCACGGATGTATTCGGCCGTGACGTCAGCGCGCGTGAGTTGCTGGCTGGCAGCGGCAGGCGCGGCGCTTTGGGCGAAAGCCGACGTGGCGGCGGTGATGGCAAACATTGCTGCGATGAGTGATTTGGCTTGCATGATAAAACTCCAATATGTGCATGATGGCTGGGTGGATGGGCCGGCTCGCCACGTACCGGTCGGTTCGGCGGCATGGCGCTGGTGGGCGCCGTGCCGCCGATGAAGCAGTTTCTGGATGAGAAGATGCTTACTTGAATTAACTATAGCAATGAATAGTACATTTGTGAAGTAATTTCTGAAAATAGTTGTGCGCCGCCGCATTTTTCCCACGGAAATGCCGTGCAGGCGTGCGCCGCAGGCCAGGCCAGCGGAGTAAGCTGGTTTTTTATGAACGGGAGGCCGCCATGAGCAGCAGCACACTCGATCCGGACAATTTGCCCGTCACTTCCGACCGCGTCCTGGGCAGCGGCCATGGCAAGGGGGCGCTCGGCCCCAGCGACAGTTCCGACAGCGGCAGCGACATGCAGGGCGTGCCGGGCCAGGATGCGGAAGCGCTGGACAACGACAGCGATGCGGCCGGCACGGGCGAGCGGGCCGGCGTGGAGCCGCGCAATACGGCGCCCGACGGCGGCGACATCGACGTCGATCATGTGGAAAGCCTGGCGCCCGTGCGGCCGGAAGAGGGAGGTGATGGCGAATTGCCCCCATGAATTACCGCCTCTCTTGCGCCATCGGCGTAAAATGCAGGCAAGGCGGCGTGCGCGCCGCCATGGCCAGCCGGCCGGCACAGGATAGGATGTCAGAGGATGCAAACGCAGATGTCGGAAGAGAAAGAAAAAGACTTGATGTCGATGTACCGCGAGACGCGGCCGCGCGAGTTTTTTGGCGAAAAAAGTAACACCAATCACCTGGCCTGGAGTTCGCTGGTGGTCTTGCTGGCGCTGGCGTTCTGGCTCGTCGTGGCCCTGGCGGCGGCGGAAAACCAGCGTTACGCACTGGAAACGAAGGTGTGCCAGGATCGTGTCTTTCCTGCGGAAATCGACACGTCTTGCCTGAAACAGGTCAAGTCGCGCGATCACTGGTGGCAGCACGTGGGCCATGCGCTGGTGAGGATGGGCGCCTGAGCGGCGCAAGCATATCCTGAAGGACGCGCCGCTGCAGCGATGACGCAGGCGCCCTTCCTGTTGCGGGAGGCGAGATGCCACGCGATACTGCACGGGAACAGCCGCAATGGCTGTTTACGCGCCACAGTGCCTTGACGGTGCGCCAGTTGCTGCGCGCCTATGGTGTGCTGTGCCTGTTTTCGACCGCCATCGCCGCCGCCTTTGCGCTGCGCGGCTACTGGTACATACCCGTCTTTTCATTTGCCGAACTGGTCTTGGTGGCCATTTCCCTGCTGTACTACCTGCGCCATGCCCGCGACTACGAGCATCTGGCCCTGCGCGACGGCGTGCTGGTCGTCGAGCAGGTGAGCGCCGGCCGGCGCCGGCGCAGCAGCTTTCGTCCCTGGTGCACGCATGTCGTCGTGCCGGAGGGGCCGCGCCAGCTGATATGCATCAGCTGCGGCAGCACGCATGTGGAGGTGGGCGCCTTTGCCACGCCGGAACGGCGGCGGCAGGTGGCGCAGGAGCTGCTGGCCTGGCTGCCGCCATTGGAACCGTGAGGGAAGCCGGCCTTTACTTCGGGCCGTAGAACTGGAACGTTTGCACCACCAGCAAGGTGGTGGGAAAGCCGGTGAGCGTCTTGAATTCCTTCGCGCCCGTGATCTTGTAGGCGCCGGCCTGGAACGCTTCGCCTTCCTTCCAGCTGTGATCCTTCATGGCAAACTGCAGCAGGCGCTTGTCGTTGTAGCGGTAGCTGAAGATGGTGTAGGCGCCGACGCGGCTGGTGACAATAAAGCGTTCATCGCGCTCGTCGGCGATGAGCAGGATGCCCGGATAGCGGCTGATGCCCGCCTCCTCGTTCTGGATCCTGAGGATCACATCCGTAAAGCTGCATTCGGCGTCGCGGATCTTGTCGCGCTTCGTGGCGATCTGCATGACCTCGTCGTAGCTCTTGCCATGCGTAATCGACCACGACGGCGCGTCGCAATAATTGGCCGCGCTGGCGTTGGCTGCGCACAGCAGCAGACAAAGGGTCGTGGCAGTAATGGTTTTCATGGTGCCTGGCCGCGGGCAGAGATGTTGTGAAGCCGGCAGTCTAGCGCCGGACCGCCGGCTTCACAAGCACCGCGGGGAGCGCGTGCTCAGACGGCCCGCGACGGACCTTCCCACAGATTGATATGGCCTTCGCGCGCCTGCACGTCGATGGCGGCCAGCTCGTCGGCCGTGAACGATAATTGCTGCAGTGCGGCCACGTTTTCGCGGATTTGCGCGCTGCTGCTGGCGCCGATCAGGGTCGAGGTGACGCGTGGATCGCGCAGCACCCAGGCCAGCGCCATCTGCGCCAGGGTTTGTCCCCGCTGCGCGGCGATCTGGTTCAGCGCACGCACGCGGGCCAGGTTTTCCGCGCTCAGGTGTTTTTGCAGCAGCGAGCCGCCGCCGGGGCGGTTGACGCGGGCATCCTGCGGCACGCCGTCGAGGTATTTGTCGCTGAGCAAGCCCTGCGCCAGCGCCGTGAACGTGATGCAACCCATGCCTTCTTGCTGTAGGGTATCGAGCAAGCCGTCTTCCTCGATCCAGCGGTTGAGCATGTTGTAGGCTGGCTGGTGGATCAGACACGGCACTTTCCACTCTTTCAGCAGGGCGGCCGCCTCGGCCGTCTTTTGCGGCGAATACGACGACAGGCCCACGTACAGCGCCTTGCCCTGCTGCACGGCGGTGGCCAGCGCACCCATGGTTTCTTCCAGCGGCGTGTCGGCATCGTAGCGGTGCGAGTAAAAGATGTCGACGTAGTCGAGGCCCAGGCGCTGCAAGCTCTGGTCCAGGCTGGCCAGCACGTATTTGCGCGAGCCGCCGCCCTGGCCGTACGGACCCGGCCACATGTCCCAGCCTGCCTTGGTGGAAATGATCAGTTCATCGCGGTACGGTAAAAAATCGTCGCGCAGCAGCTTGCCGAAATTGCTTTCTGCGCTGCCATACGGCGGGCCGTAGTTATTTGCCAGGTCGAAATGCGTGATGCCCAGGTCGAAGGCCGTGCGCAGCATGTCGCGCTGCGAGGCCAGGCTGTTGCTGTCGCCAAAGTTGTGCCACAGTCCGAGGGACAACAGCGGCAGTTTCAGCCCGCTGCGCCCGCACGTGCGGTATTGCATAGTGTCGTAGCGGTTCTCGGCGGCGTGGTAGGTCATGGCATCTCCTGGTTGAATGAAGCGCCTATTTTCGCGCAAAATCAAGGTCGGTGCGCGTGCTCCTTGTATGTGGCCGGACGCGCCTTACAATGGGCGTTCAGGAGTCTCGCAAGGAGCGGTCATGGAAATCGAATTGAAATTGTTGCTGGCGCAGCAAGATGTAGCGCGCCTGCGCGCGCACCCGTTGCTGGCGCAGCAGGCACAAGGAGAGGTGCAGCTGCTGCAGATGCACGACATCTATGTCGATACGCCCGATTTGCAGCTGTGCCGCCACCAGGCGGGCTTGCGCGTGCGCCAGGTGGACGGGCGCTGGGTGCAAACCCTGAAGGCCGGTGGCAGCGTCAACAGCGGCTTGCACAGCCGCCACGAATGGGAAGGCGAAGTTTCCGGGCCGCAACCGGACCTCGCCGCACTGGATTCGGCCATCGGCCGCAAGCAGCCCATCCGCGCGCTGCTGCGCCAGGACGTCATCCGCGACGCCTTGCAGCCCGTGTTTACCACGCGCATGGAGCGCACCGTATGGCAGCTGCGCACGCCGCAGGGCGACGAGATCGAATGCGTGCTGGACCAGGGTGTCATCGAAAGCGGCGCGGATGGGGCGAATGGCGCCGTCCGCAGCGTGCCCGTCAGCGAGATCGAACTGGAATTGAAGCAGGGGCAAGCGGCCAGCCTGTTCGACGTGGCGCTTGCCCTGCTGCAGGACGTGCCGCTGCAGCTGGGCCACATGAGCAAGGCGGAACGCGGTTACCGCCTCGCGGTGTCACAGCCTCTGCAGGCGGTCAAGGCGCAGCCCCTGGCGCTGGACGCGGCGATGTCGGTGGAGCAAGTGTTCCTGGCCATCGCCGGCAATTGCCTGGAGCAAATCAGCGGCAACCAGGATGGCGTGGCGGCGGGCGAGGATGTGGAAAGCGTGCACCAGATGCGCGTGGGCCTGCGCCGTTTGCGTTCGGCGCTGGGCATGTTCAAGTCCTTGCTGGCGCTGCCCGAGGCCTTGAAGGCCGAACTCGACTGGCTGGGCGGCGCGCTGGGCGAGGCGCGCGACTGGGATGTGTTGGCTGGCAATACCCTGGCGCAGCTCGATGGCGAGGCGCAGGCGGATGCGGCGGCGCTGGCAGAGGCGGCGCACGCGCAGGCGCGCCTCAAGCATGCGCAAGCGGCCCAGGCCGTCACCTCGGCGCGCTACACGGCTTGCATGCTGGGTTTGCAGCGCTGGCTGCAGGCGCGTGCCTGGCGCGACAGTTGTTCCGCGCGCCAGGTGCGGCGCCTGGATGCGCGCGTCTCGCCGTTTGCCCGCGCTACCCTGCGCAAGGACCAGCGCCGCCTGGTGAAGCGCGGCAAGCGCCTGCTGCATGCCACGCCGCTGCAGCGCCACCGGGTGCGCATCGCGGCCAAGAAGACGCGCTACGCGACGGAATTCTTTGCCTCGCTGTTTGCCGCGCGCGCCGTGCAACCGTATGTGGGGCGGCTGTCGGTGCTGCAGGATGAACTGGGCTGGCTCAACGATGTGCAGGTGGCCGACCGGCTGTTGCAGCAGTTGCCCGATGTTCAGACTGGCCAGTCCGCCCAGGACGGGTTGCGGCAGCACGCGGCCTTCGTGCGCGGCTACCTGGCGGCGCGCGCGCAGGCGCAGGGCAGCGATGGCCGCATGCACAAGGCCTGGCGGCGTTTCAAGGCGGCCCGTTTGCCGGCTTGAGCTTTGCCCAGGCCTGAGGCCCGGCCAGACCGGGCCCGGCCAAGCCAAGCCAAGCCAAGCCAAGCCAAGCCAAGCCAAGCCAAGCCAAGCCAAGCCCGGCCAAGCCAAGCCAAGTCAAGTCAAGCCAAGTCAAGCCAACCCGGGCTAGGCCAGCGGGCGTTGCAACCGGTGCTCGAGGATGGCCAGCGGCGACTTGTCGGGGGCGGCCATGGCGCGCACGGGCAGCAGCCAGGTTTGCTCCAGCGCATGCTGTCCCCGCAGGGCCGCGTGCGATACGGCGTCGCTGAAGACGATCCACGTCTGGCCCGGCGCGAAGGCATGCGTGTGCTGTTCCACCTGCGCCTGGAAGGCCAGGTCGGCCTTCATGGCGTCGTGCAGCTGCAGCATGTAGTGATCGTAGGCCGTGCGCCGCGACTTGGTGACGTGCAGCCATTGCAGCAGGGCCGCCAGCACGGGCTGCGGACGCTGCGCGATGGGTAAAAAACGCTGCGCCACCTGCTCGAAGGGCGGGCCCAGCTTCCATACGCGGGGCGCGTCGCGAGGATGGATGTTGGTGAAGACGCGCAGGATGCGCCGGCCCTGCGTGGGCGAGGAGGGGAAACTGTCGATATGCAGGCGCGTATCGTCCTTGCGCCAGGAGGTGATGCGGCCGGCGATTTCCACGGGACGGAAGCTGCCCTTGCCTTGTTGCAAGTGGGGCAGGTAGCGGGGCAGCAGGCCGGCCAGCAAGCCCCGCGTGTGCCGCGCATAGCGCTGCATCAGCGCCGCCAGCAGGGCCGCATCGCAGGCATCGCCGTGGCCGCGCACGCCGCGCACCGGTTCCCAGCTGATGTTCTTGGCGCTGCTGGCGCTCCCCGCCGCGCCGTTCAGCAGCCCATGCTCTTCCGGGTGCAGGGCGAAGCCCAGGCGGGGCAGCAGCAGCACTTGCCCGTCTTCGAGGGCTTGCAGCGCCGCCGCCTGCTGCGCGGCGCTGCCGCTGGCGTCCCACTGATCCAGGGAAATATCGATGAGTTTGCTCATGGCATAAACGGAAAGACCTCCGAGTGGCCAGTATGGGTGATTACCGCCCGCTCGCGTTTGCGCTAGCGCAGCTTCAGTTCACAGTTTGCTGTTCTGGCAGCCGGCGCTCACGCATTCGCGCACGCGGTCCTGCAAAAATTGCGCGCGTTCGATGGTGGTCTGGGTGGCGCAATCGAGGTTCACATAGAAGCCCGAGGATTCGCGTTTCGAACAGTTCTGGTTGCGTGCGCTGATCCACGCCAGCTGGCCCGCTTTCAGCTTTTGCTTGCCGCTGGCATCGAGCTGGGAGCTCAGTTTCTTGTAGTTGGCGTTGAGTTCCTTGTCCGCTTCCTGGTACACCTTGTTGAGGCAATACAGGCCGTCGAAGTCATTGCGCGGCGTGTCGCAAGCGGAATTGGCGAAGGCGGAGCCGGAGGCAAGGACGAGCAGGGCAAGCATGAATTTTTTCATTGTTTTCTTTCAGTAAGTAGGAGAGGGCAGGGCGCATGGAGGAACGAAGTTCTTGCGCATCTTATAACACTCCTGCTGTGGCACCGGTTCGGTTGACGGGAGGCAGCGAGCATGCGCTTTCCGTAGGGACATAAAAAAAGCCCGCGCTCGCAAGCACAGGCTTTTTTTCAAGACGGGTTACTGCGGCGCAGGCCGCGGGCTCGTCCGTTTTACGTTGTCAGGAACGCGCTTACGCGAAGTTCTTGGCAACGAAGTCCCAGTTGACCAGGCCCCAGAACGTTTCCACGTACTTGGCGCGCAGGTTGCGGTAGTCGATGTAGTAGGCGTGTTCCCACACGTCGCAGGTCAGCAGCGGCTTGTCGCCGGTGGTCAGCGGGCAGCCGGCGTTCGAGGTGTTGACGATGTCGACGGAGCCGTCGGCTTTTTGCACCAGCCAGGTCCAGCCCGAACCGAAGTTGCCCACGCATGACTTGGTGAATTCTTCCTTGAACTTGTCGAACGACGACCATTTGGCGTTGATCGCGTCAGCCACGGCACCAGTAGGTGCGCCGCCGCCGGCCGGCTTCATGCCGTTCCAGTAGAAGGTGTGGTTCCACACTTGCGCCGCATTGTTGAAGATGCCGCCCGACGATTTCTTGATGATTTCTTCCAGCGGCAGGTTCTCGAACTCGGTGCCCTTGATCAGGTTGTTCAAGTTGGTGACATACGCCTGGTGATGCTTGGCATAGTGGTATTCCAGGGTTTCTTTCGAAATATGCGGCGCCAGAGCGTCCATTTCATACGGCAGTGGTGGCAGAGTATGTTCCATGTGATGTCCCTTTGTGGTGAGTGTTCGGAGTCTTCCAGCCTGTGGCCGGAGGGTTGAGCCAAGCTTGCTTGAAGCAGGCATTCTTGCTGAACGAGCCACTATTGTAAAGCGGATGCGCCATTGCTGCAGATTCCGGCACGCGTCGCGGATGCCGCTGGCGTAGTGATTCTCGTTCAACCTGAATCGGGTGCCGTGTTCCCCGCCGCGGGCGCTATCTGATGCGCCGCGTGGTCTCGCGCACGATCAGTTCCAGCGGCGGAATGGCCGCCTGCACGGCTTCGCCATTGATCAGTCCCAGCAGCGCTTCGGTGGCGATGCGGCCGATGTCGTACAGGGGTTGGTGGATGGTGGTCAGGGGCGGCGTCGTGTAGGACGAGCCGGGCAAGTCATCGAAGCCGACGAGCGAGATATCGTCGGGCACGCGGATGCCCTTGCGGTACAGGCACAGGCGCACGCCATAGGCGGACAGGTCGTTGGCGGCGAAGACGGCGCTGAACTGCTGCTGCGTATCAAACAAATGGTTCATGGCCAGCATCCCGCTTGCTTCGTGGAAATCACCTTCCACCATCAGCTTCGGATCGATGGCGATGTCCGCTTCGCGCAGCGCGCGCTGGTAGCCCGTCAGGCGCTCGGCCGCGTCCGTGTTGTTGGCGGGGCCGGCCACGAAGGCGATGCGCCGGTGGCCCAGTTCCACCAGGTGGCGCACGGCCAGGTAGGCGCCGTATTCGTTGTCGAGCTTGAAGCCGATGGCGCTTTTCGTCGCGAGCAGGCGGCCGGTCGAGACGATGGGCCGCTGCTGCGAGAAATCAAGCACGCTCTCGTCCGAGATACGCCCCGACAGCAGGATGATGCCGTCAACCTTTCTTGCCAGCAGCAGGCGGATGCGATCCGCCTCTTCCTGCGCATTCCAGTGTCCGCTGACGATGACGGACGCATAGCCCGTGTCTTTCAAGCCGTCGTCCACGCCGCGCAGGCTTTCGTCGAAGAAGGGGCTGGAAATATCCTGCACCACGATGCCGATGGTCATCGAGCGGCCCTTTTTCAGCCCCTGCGCCATCTGGTTCGGCGCGAATTTCATGTGCGCAATAGCCGCCAGCACGGCGTCGCGCTTGTCGTCGGAGACCCTGGCCGTGCCATTGAGGATGCGCGAGACGGTGCTGGGCGACACGCCGGCCTGGCGTGCCACGTCGAGCAGGGTGGAAGGGGGAGCAGCGTGGGCGCTATCGTTCAAGGTGATTCCTGGGTATCAAGATGGCTGGTCGTCAGTGCTCTGAAAACCTTTTCATTGAAAGATTACCATAAATGGCCGATAGCGCTACACGCCGGGGCAGGTCGATGTAGCTCGGCTTAGCCCGCAGGGCGTAAGCCGACACGGCGCGGCCGACAATGCGCAGGAACCATGCCTTTGCCGCCAACCATGCGTCGGATGACGCGCCAGGCGCTAATCCGAGCTATTCTTGAAAACGTTTTCACAAAAAACAACAGCCCACCCGGAAGTCAGTATTTTCGCCTCTGTCATAGGAGAACACGCGCCGCGGCATGCCGCCTGCCACGCTCCCCTCAATAAAAATGACAACTTTTTCGGTTGACTTGATTTTCTTTGCGGTGTTAAATGGACATATGTTGTGAAAACGTTTTCAAGATAGAAGACGCTCGATAATCGGAGATGAAATAATGAAGTCAAGCATCCTTGGCGCCGCCCCGCTGGCAGCGCTGACCCTGTCGTTTGGCGTGGCTGCCGCGCCCGCAGCCGTCCCGCCGGCCGCGCCGCTGCCCACGCTGGCCCCGGCCACGATTACCGTCGCCTCGTTCCCTGACCTGGACCGCGCCGTGAAAACCGCCTTGCCCCTGTGGGAAAAGCTGTATCCGCAAGTGAAGGTCAAGCTGGTCAGCCTGCAGATCGACGACCACCATAACTCGATGACGACGGCGCTGGCGGCCGGCGCGCGCCTGCCCGACGTGATGGCCATCGACTTCCGCTATGTCGGCAGCTTCGCCGAATCGAAGGGCATGGAAGATTTGCTGCAAGCGCCATACGGGGCAGGGCAGTACCGCGCCCAGTTCGTGCCGTTCACCTTCGTGCAGGCGACCAGTTCGCGCGGCACGCTGGGCGCCATGCCGGCCGACCTGGGGCCGGGCACCTTGTTCTACCGCAAGGACCTGATGGACAAGGCGGGCATCAAGGAAGCCGACCTGACGCAATCGTGGGAATCGTATATCGCCGCCGGCAAGAAGCTCAAGGCCGCCACCGGCACCTATCTGCTGGCCGGCGCCAGCGACCTGGCCGACATTTATATACGCGCCAATTTGAAGGATGGCGAAGGCATTTACTTTGGCGACAAGGGCCAGGTGCTGGTCGACTCGCCCCGCTTCGTCAAGGCCTTCGAACTGGCCAAGGCGGCGCGGGTGGCCGGCATCGATGCGCGCACCGTGGCCTGGACGGGCGAATGGGCCGAAGGTTTTAAACGCGACAAGGTGGCCAGCCAGATGATGGGTTCCTGGCTCAGCGGCCACCTGGCCAAGTGGCTGGCGCCCGATTCCAAGGGCCAGTGGCGCGCGGCGAACCTGCCGGCCGGCGCGCTGGCGTCGTACGGCGGCTCTTTCTACGGCATCCCGAAAAAGGCGGCGAATAAAACCCAGGCCTGGGAATTCATCAAGTTCATGACCGTCAACAAGGATATCCAGCTGCACTCCTTGAAGGAAATCGGCGCCTTCCCGGCTCTCAAGGCGGCGTATGCGGACCCGATGATGGACGAACCGCAGCCGTACTTCGGCGGCCAGAAGACGCGCTTGCTGGCGCGCGACACGGCGGCAAAGATTCCCGTCATCCGCGTCGACAAGTTCGACGCCGTGGCGCGCGACATCGTCAACATGGAACTGGAAAGCGTGCTGGCGCAAAACAAGGATATCAAGACGGCGCTGGCCGACGCCAAGGCCCTGATCACCCACCGCGCGCGGCGCTAGGAAGCAGCATGACTCTTGATATTGATCAAACCGGGAGCCAGCCATGAGCGTACCTTCCGCATCGCTGGCGCAAGGCGCGCCCGTCTCGGCGCGGCCGGCACGCAAGCGCTTCAACATGAAAAAATGGGCGCCGTACATTTTCATCAGCCCCTTCTTCATTTTGTTCGCCGTCTTCAGCCTGTTCCCGCTGCTGTTTTCCATCTATTTGTCGTTCAACCAGTGGGAAGCGGCCAGCGGCGTGGAAGCCATGCAGTGGGTGGGCCTGGATAACTACAAGTATGCCTTGAGCGACCCGTGGTTTTTGCGCTCGCTGGGCAATACGGTCTGGCTGGCGCTGGCCTCGGGCGTGCCGCAGCACCTGGTGGCCATTCCGCTGGCGGCCTTCATCCACAACAGCTTCAAGCGCTCGCGCAACCTGGTGATCGGCATTTACTTTTTACCGTTCATCACCTCCAGCGTGGCCATCGCCATGGTCTTCAATACGCTGTTTTCGCGCGACTATGGCCAGATCAATGTATTGATCGAATGGTGCGCCAGCCTGCCGCTGGTCGGCGGCTTGTTCCCGGCGGAGTCGATCGACTGGCTGGGCAGCTCGCTGTTCATCAAGCCGGCCGTCGCCTTCGTCATTTTCTGGCGCTACCTGGGCTGGAACCTGGTGCTGTACCTGTCCGCGCTGCAGGTGATCCCGAAGGACTTGTATGAAGCGGCCACCATCGACGGCGCCTCGAAACGCCAGCAATTCTGGTACATCACGCTGCCGCAGCTGCGCCCCATGATCTACCTGGCCGTGACACTCACCATCATGGGCAATCTGCAGCTGTTCGAGGAACCGTTCGTGCTGGTGGCCGAATCGAGCGGCGTGAGCCAGTCCGTGATGACGACCGCCATCTTCGTCTACAAGACGGCGTTTTCCTCGGGCGACTTCGGCACGGCGTCGGCCATTTCCTGGCTGCTGTTCCTCATCATCGCCAGCACCACCTGGGTCAACAACCGCATCTTCAGCCGCAACGAACGTCAAGAAGGCAAGGAGGCCAAATGAGCGCATTGACAAACCGCCGCGCCAGCGCGGCCAGCACCCGCTGGACGGCCTACGCCATGGTGGCCATCGGCGCCCTGATCATGGTCGCGCCGTTCTACTTCATGTTCGTCTTCGCCACGCACACGAGCGCCGAGATCTACAGCCTGCCGCCGCCGCGCTGGTTCGGCACGGCCCTGCTGAACAACATCGAGCTGCTGCAGGAGCGCCTGCCGTTCTGGCGCAATATCGGCATCAGCCTGTACGTGGCCCTGATGACCACTGCGCTGACGTTGTTCTTTTGTTCGCTGGGCGGCTATGCCTTCGCCATGTACGAATTCCGCTTCAAGCGGCCCCTGTTCACCCTGGTGATGGCGTCGATGATCATCCCGTCCTTCATGAACATGATCCCCACCTTCATGCTGATGGATTTCCTCGGCTGGCTGGACCAGCCGCGCGCCCTGTACGTGCCGGGAGCGGCCGGCGCACTGGGGATTTTCCTCATGCGCCAGTACATCGGCACGGCGATTCCGAAGGATTTGATCGAGGCGGCGCGCATCGACGGCTGCGGCGAATTCGCCATCTACTGGCGGGTCGTGCTGCCGCTGATCGGTCCCGCCATGGGCACCCTGGGCCTGATCACCTTCATCAACTCGTGGAACAATTTCATCACGCCGCTGGTCGTCATGCGCTCGGTCGAGAATTACACGATCCCGCTGGCCCTGCGCAGCATGCAGGCGCCGAACAACACGGAGTGGGGCGCGCTGATGACGGGCGCCGCCATTGCCGTGCTGCCGCTGCTGCTGATGTTTTTTGTCGCCTCCAAGCGTTTAATTGAAGGCTTGACCCAGGGCGCCGTCAAAGGCTGATCCACACATTTATCTCAACCCCTCACACTGACATGACCACCATGCATAACGACGACATTGACACCAACTTCCCCGCCACCTTCACCTGGGGCGTGGCCACCAGCGCCTACCAGATCGAGGGTGCCGCGGCCATCGATGGCCGCGGCCCGTCCATCTGGGATACCTTCAGCCACACGGACGGCAAGATCATCGACGGCAGCAATGGCGACGTGGCCTGCGACCACTATCACCGCTATGCCGAGGACGTGGAGCTGATCGCCAGCCTGGGCGTGAACGCCTACCGCTTTTCCATGTCCTGGTCGCGCGTCCAGCCCACGGGTTCCGGTGCCTGGAACGAAGCCGGCTTCGACTTCTATGCACGCCTGCTCGACGCCCTGGCAGCCAAGGGGCTCGAAGCCCATCTGACCCTGTACCACTGGGACTTGCCGCAAGCGTTGCAGGACGAGGGCGGCTGGCTCAATCGCGCCACCTGCTACCACTTCGCCGCCTACGCGGCCGAGGTGGCGCGCCGCTTCGGCCACAAGGTCGCCAGCATCGCCACCCACAACGAACCGTGGTGCACGGCCGTGCTGGGCCACGGCACGGGCCAGTTCGCCCCCGGCATGGCTAACCCGGCTGCCGCCGTGCAAGTGTCGCACCATCTGCTGCTGTCGCATGGTCTGGCCATGCAGGCGATGCGCGCCGTGAATCCGCCCGCGAAACTGGGCATCGTGCTCAATCAGTGGACGGCCACGCCGGCCACCGACAGCGCCCAGGACCGCGAGCTGGCCGAACTCGAATATGCGCGCTCGGTGCAGTGGTATATGGACGCCATCTTCAAGGGCCGCTACCCGGCGCTGGCCCTGAAACACGCCGACGCTTCTGCTTTGTCCATCTTTGAAAACGATTTCATGGATATCAAGCAGCCTATCGATTTCCTCGGCGTGAACTACTACACGCGCGCCTTCATGAGCGCCGAGACGCCGCCGCGCAAGCCCGAATGCAAGCTCGGGGTCAACGACATGGGCTGGGAAACCTATCCGCAAGGCTTGACGGAGCTGCTCGTGGGCCTGCACCGCGAATACCGGCTGCCGCCCGTCTACATCACGGAAAACGGCATGGCCGTGGCCGACAAGCCCGTCGGCGGCAAGATCCACGACGAGGCGCGCATCGAATACGTGAAGCTGCACCTGGACGCCTTGCGCGCCGTGATCGCGCAAGGCATCGACGTGCGCGGTTATTTCTACTGGAGCCTGATGGATAACTTCGAGTGGAACTCGGGCTACGCCAAGCGCTTCGGCATGCTGTACGTCGATTACTCCACGCAGCAGCGCAGCTTCAAGGACAGCGCCCTGTGGTACCGCGACTTCATCGCCGCGCAGCGCGCCGCGCATGCCGATGCGGCCGTCCTGGCCGGGGAGCACTGAGATGGCCGCCATTTCCCTGCGCGGCATCCGCAAGACCTACGGCGACGGCCCGGAAATCGTCAAGGGCCTCGACCTCGACATCCATGACGGCGAATTCATGGTCTTTGTGGGGCCGTCCGGTTGCGGTAAATCAACCCTGCTGCGCATGATCGCGGGACTGGAAGACATCAGCGCGGGCCAGCTGCGCATCGGCGACTTGCTGGCCAACGACGTGGCGCCGGCCGAGCGGGGCATCGCCATGGTTTTCCAGAGCTACGCCCTGTATCCGCACATGACGGCGCGCGACAACATGGGTTTTGCCCTCAAATTGGCGGGCCAGCCGGAAGCCGAAGTGCGCGCCGCAGTCGGCAAGGTGGCCGAGATTTTGCAGATCACGCACTTGCTCGACCGCAAACCCAAGGCCTTGTCGGGCGGCGAGCGCCAGCGCGTGGCCATCGGCCGCTCCATCGTGCGCCAGCCCAAGGTATTCCTGTTTGACGAGCCGCTGTCCAATCTCGACGCCTCGCTGCGCGTGCAGACGCGCATCGAACTGGCCAAGCTGCACCAGGAACTGGGTACCACCATGATCTACGTCACCCACGACCAGGTCGAGGCCATGACCCTCGGCGACAGGGTCGCCGTCTTCCACGGCGGGCACCTGGAGCAGGTGGGCGCGCCTTTGGACCTGTACCGCCATCCGGCCAGCCAGTTCGTGGCCGGCTTCATCGGCGCCCTGCGCATGAACTTTTTGCCGTGCGCCGCCGTACCGGCGCTGGCCAGCCTGCTCGGTGGCGAGGCGGGCATGCTGGTCGGCATACGCCCCGAACACCTGCGGCTGGTGCCGCGCAATGAAGGCTACGGCGCCACGGTCACCCTGATCGAGCAACTGGGCGATGCGCAAATCATCCACGCGACGCTCGACGGCCCCATCGATGGCCGCCCGCACGCGGTGGCAATCAAGCTGCACGGCGAGGCGCGCCACGCGCTGGCGCAGGGCAGCGCCATCGGCTTCGCGCCGGAAGAAGGCCATGCCTTTCTATTCGACACGGCCGGGCGCGCCGTGGCTACCCATTGACCCCGCACGGAGGCGACATGACTTCAGATTGACACCCAAAAAATGTGCAGCAGTAGCCAAAGAGCTATGTGATCATCATTCAACCAGCGGTACAGGAGACAACAACAATGCAACAGCTCAAACGCAATACCATCGCCCTCAGCCTGGCGCATGCGACCTTCGCCCAGTTCATTTTGCTGGGCAGCGGCGCCGCCATGGCCCAGGAGGCTGCAGCCACCGACGCGGCAAAACCGGCCGCCGAGCAGATGGACCGCATCGTCGTCACGGCCACGCGCCGCAATACCTTCGTGCAGGAGACGCCGCTGGCCGTCACCGCCTTCAACCAGGACACCCTGCAAAACAACCAGGTCAAGGACCTGGCGTCGCTGGCCACCATGGTACCCAGCCTCGTCGTCGAGCAGCATGGCGACTCGGGCGGCGTGCACGTCTACATGCGCGGCGTCGGCTCGGCCAACCACACGGAGCTGGGCGACCCGGCCGTCGCCTTCTATGTCGACGGCGTGTATTCGCCGCGTCCCCAGGGCGCCACGGCGCTGATGTATGACTTGAGCCACGTGGAGGTGGCGCGCGGACCGCAGGGCACCCTGAACGGCCGCAATTCGACGGCCGGCGCCGTCAATCTCGTCTCGGCCGCACCAAACACATCGAAGTTCATGGGTTCGGCCGGCATCACCGTGGGCGACAAGCGCCATCTGCAGACGCAGGGCATGCTCAATATCCCGTTTTCCGACGACGTGGCGCTGCGCATCGCCGCCATCAAGGATAGCCATGACGGCACGGTGGACTTCCGCCGCGGCTCGAACGTCATGCCGGGCACGGCCAAGTATGGCGCCGGCGACCAGATGGGCGTGCGTGCCTCCCTGCTGTGGAAGTTCACGCCGCAACTGCGCGGCACGTTCATCGCCGATTACTTCCTCGACCAGGGCGCGGGCAATGTCTACCTGGCGGCGGAACCGAAAGCGGGCGAGAAGCTGCGCTCGGCCCTGATCGACACGCCGGGCACCCTGGACCAGTCGATTTTGACCTACAAGGGCAAGCTCAATTACAAGCCGACGGACGCGCTGGACTTCACGTACCTGGGCAGCTGGAGCCGCTACAAGCGCCAGAACAGCAACGATGCCGACGCGGGCCTGTTCCCCGGCTTCAAGTCGGAAAACCGTACCGACTGGGCGCAGTTCGACAGCTATTCGCACGAGCTGCAGGCGCGCTCGGACGACGATGCGCCGTTCCAGTGGGTGGCGGGCCTGTTCCTGTTCAATGAAAAGAACAAGGTGCGCTTCGATATCGACCGCAGCCAGATTTCGCAGGCGGCCGTGCAGCAGGATATCGCCAACGGCGCCGTGATCTTCGTGCAGCCCACCGTGGGCCAGTACGCCTCGGCCATGTCCTTCATCCAGGGCGACCGCCAGCTCAAATCGAAAGCCGTGTTCGGCCAGGTCAGCCAGCAAGTGACGGACCAGATCAAGCTGACGGCCGGCGCGCGCTATACGAAAGACCATAAATTCGATATCGGCGGCAAGAACTGGGCTTGCCCGAACTGGCCCGCCAACACGCCGCTGGGCACCACGGTCCTTACTGCCGACCAGTTGCGCCAGCTGGTCACGCCCGGTTCGGGCCTGGCCAACACGCACAATATCGGCCCCGGCGGCGCCATCACGGCCGCCGCCTGCGGCAATACGCCGGGCGACAACACGGCCGACCTGAAGTATGGCCAGGCCACCTGGCTGGGCCGCATCGAGTACAAGCTGCGCCCGGACATTTTGCTGTTCGGTTCCGTGACGACGGGCTTCCACTCGCCGGCCATCGGCGACGGCGGCGCCACCACCAAGCCGGAAAAGCTGACCAGCTATGAAATCGGCTTCAAGTCGGACTTGCTGAACCGCGAACTGACCCTGAACCTCGATGCCTTCCTGATGAAGTACAAGGACAAGCTCGAGTCGCAGGTGGTCAACAGCGTGCTGGCCAACTTCAATGCGGCCGGCGCCACCGTCAAGGGCCTGGAAGCGGAGTGGGTGTGGCGGCCAACGAAGGTCGACCGCCTGACGGGCAACGCCACCTGGCTCAAAGCCGTGTACGACGACTTCATGTCGTGCGACGTCGATGCGGCGCGCGCGAATGGCCAGTCCTGCGGCTCGACGGCGCCATTGGTGAGCGTGGGCGGCAGCACCATGAAGCATGCGCCAAAGTTTTCCACGACCGTCCAGTACGAACATGATTTCACTGTCGCCGGCGGCCAGCTCACGCCGCGCGCCTCGGTGCACTACGAAACCATGTCGTATGTGGGCGCGGGCGCCTTCAACGGCGACGTGCCGGGCCATGCCGGCGTCAAGCGTCAGGAAGCGTATACGACGCTGGACCTGAGCCTGCGCTTCCAGCCGGCGAACAAGTCCTATACGGTGGAAGCGTTCGTGCAGAATGCCACCGACAAGGCCGTCAAGCTGGACGTCAATGAAATCTGCACGGACGTGGGCATGCCATGCCAGCCTACGCAGCAGATCTACGGCGCCTTCTACAACGCGCCGCGCACCTTTGGCGCGCGCGTGTCGATGAAGTTCTGATGGCGTAGGGGGAAAGAGCAGTCGCAGCAGCAGTCCACTCAGTAGGGGAAGGTGTTGGGCCGGGGTTCTTCCCCGGCCTTTTTTATGCCAGCGCTTATTCCAGAGTTGCCTGCACGCTGGCGATGCCGATCTGCGCGCTGCCTTCGGCCAGGCGCACGTTGACGTTCTGGCGCGCCTGCAGCTGCGCGGGCGAGCGCACGATCGCGCCTTTTTCGTCGCGCAGGATGGCGTAGCCGCGTTCCAGGGTGCGCTGGGGATTTAGCAGTTCCAGCTGCGCCGCCAGGCCGTCGAGGCGGTGGCGCCGCTGCGTCAGTTGCTGCGCCATGGCCGCGCCGCCGCGCCGCTGGGCTTCGGCCAGGCGCGCGCGCGGCGCCGTGACGTCGGGCCGCAAGGCCACCCAGCGCGCACGCAGGCGTTCCAGTGCGTACTGCGACTGGTTCACGGGCGCGCGCGCAGCATGCGTCATGGCCGTCGACAGGGCCAGCAGCTGCAAACGCTGCTGCTGCAGCTGCGCCTTCGGGTTGAGCAGGCGGCGGCTGTGGCGGTCCAGGGTCTGCGCCGCATCGTCGAGACTGCGGCGCATGGCGCGGCGCAGGTCGGCCGCATCGGCGCGCAGGGACGCCATCCAGTCGGCGCGCGGCGTGGCCGCCAGTTCGGCCGCCGCCGTCGGCGTGGCCGCGCGCAGGTCGGCCGCGAAGTCGGCGATGGTGAAATCCGTCTCGTGGCCCACGCCGCTGATCACGGGCATGGAGCAATCGGCGATCGCGTATGCCACGGCTTCATCGTTGAACGACCACAGATCCTCGATGCTGCCGCCGCCGCGGCACACCAGCAGCACGTCGCACTCGGCCCGTGTCGACGCCGTGCGGATGGCGTGCGCGATTTTTTCCGGCGCCTGCTGGCCCTGCACTGGCGTGGGGTAGAGGATGATGGAGACGTGCGGGGCGCGGCGCTTGAGCGCGATCAAGACGTCGCGCAGGGCGGCCGCCTGCGGGCTGGTGACGATGCCGATGCTGCGCGCGAACATGGGAATGGCGCGCTTGCGCTCCTGCTCGAACAGCCCTTGCGCGGCCAGCTTTTCCTTCAGGCGCTGGAACGCTTCATACAGGGCGCCCACGCCGGCGCGGCGGATGGCTTCCACGTTGATCTGGTAATCGCCGCGCGCGCCGTACAGGGTGACGAGGGCGCGCACTTCGACCTTGTCGCCTTCGCGCGGCGTGAAGCCGGCAAACTGGGCGCGGCCGCGGAACATCACGGCGCGCACCTGGGCGCCATCGTCCTTCAGGGTGAAATACCAGTGGCCGGAAGCGGCGCGCGTGAAGTTGGAAATCTCGCCGGCGATCCAGGTCAGGGGAAACGAGCGCTCGAGCAGGCGCGCGACGGCCTGGTTCAGGGCGCTGACGGTCAGCACGGGCGGGGCGGCAAAGCCGCTGTCAGTTGGAGTATCGGTCATCATCTGGTGCTATGGGGGAGGGAACTGTCCACATATTATCGGCGAGGTCATGCTTATGTCATATATCGTGCAAAACAACAAGTTCTATTTCTAAGTATTTGATTTCATGCAGAATTCCCGTATGCCTGATTTGCGTGCACAGGCAAAAAAACCTTTAATATCAAGCACATCAGTACAGCCCCCGCCACTTACGCACAAAGTTATCCACAGAAAGTGTGCGGAACTTTTTGCCTTGGACAAACATGGCCCGGCGAGCCCGCGTTGAACGATAAAACTGCCTTGCTACATTTTTGCGCACGGAAATAAAGAGCATAGGAATCAAGCGCTTAGTATGCCATGCATGGCCTTGCGCACAATCTTATCCACAAAAAATGTGCAGAACTCTGGCGCGGCGCCGGATTTATCCACTGGAATGCCCATGGCATGGCTTGCCTGAATTTTGCGCAGCATAAAAATAACCATACAAATCAATGGTATAGCATCACATCGTGGGCCTTGCTCACAATCTTATCCACAGAATATGTGCAAAACTGCATAAATCGTTTCGCTTTTTCGCCGGCTTTTCCACCGCGCGACCAGGCCGTTGCACTGCCTCATTTTTCAGCATTGAAAAAAACTCCTTTAAAATCAAGGCTCTTGCATGGAGTCAATCCGCTTGCTCACAATCTTATCCACACTTTATGTGCGAAACTGCCTTCGCGGTGGAAAACTGTCGTTTCGAAGCGCAATCGGACCGATAAAAGCCCGCTTTTCAGCGCTTGCCACATTTTTATGCATGGCAATAAAAACGATATAAATCAAAGTACTTAGCGCGTATCCTTGCGCTTGCACACAATCTTGTCCACAGATTGTGTGCAGAACTTTGAGGGCCTCTCTGGCGTCGATTTCGCGCCCGCTGCCACTTTTTTACTCATTGGTTTAATTTCCTTTAAAATCAATGGCTTAATTGAATTCATCGGCTTTGCGCACAATCTTGTCCACAGTAAATGTGCAGAACTCTTGAATTCTTGATTTTGTGACATTGACTACTGTCGATAAGCTGCTATGCCTGTATTTTGCGCAGTACAATAATGTGCTTGTAAATCAATGGCTTACATGCTGTACTTCATGCTTGCTCACAATCTTATCCACATAAAGTGTGCAAAACTGGCTACGCTTGGCGCACGCCCGCCGCGCCGTGTGGACAAGTGCCGTGCGGGCGCCACTTGCCGCCGGCGCGGCAACGCGCTACATTGCGCCATTCCCGCGCGGACGTACAATCGGTCTTCGGCGCTCGGTACAATACAGGCTGTTCGGGCGATCCATCGCCTTCCCTCTATCAGGAGTTTCTTTTGCTCGCTATATTTCAAGCCGCTGGCTGGCCCATCTGGCTGTTGTTGATCGCTTCCATCGTCGCCCTGGCCCTGATCATCGAGCGCCTGCTGTATTTGCGCCGCGTCAAGATACTGCCCCGCAAGCTGTTTGATGAAGTGGTGCAGGTGTATCGCAGCGGCAAGATCACGCCGGACACGGTGGCCAAGCTGGAAGACAACTCGCCGCTGGGCGTGGTGCTGGCCGCCGCCCTGCGCAATGTCGACGCGCCGCGCGAGGTGATGAAGGAATCGATCGAAGAGGCCGGCAGCGGCGTCGCCCACACGCTGGAACGTTTCCTGACGACCCTGGGCACCATCGCCACCCTGGCGCCGCTGATGGGGCTGTTCGGCACGGTGATCGGCATGATCGAGATTTTTGCCTCGCCCGGGGCCACCGCGTCGAACACGGCGCTGTCGCACGGTATTTCCGTCGCCTTGTATAACACGGCATTTGGCCTGGCCATCGCCATGCCGGCCCTGATTTTCTACCGCCATTTCCGCGCCCTCGTCGACAGCTTCGTTATTGATATGGAGCAACAAGCCGTCAAATTCGTCGACATCGTCCACAGTGGCCGCAAATGAACTTCCGCAAAGGCAAGGGGCGTGAAGACCCCGAAATCAACCTGATCCCGTTCATCGACGTGCTGCTGGTGATCCTGATCTTCCTCATGGTCAGCACTACCTACAGCAAGTTTACGGAGCTGCAGATCACCTTGCCGACGGCCGATGCCGAGCAAGCCAAGGACAAGCCGCAGCAGCTCGACGTCACCATCGATGCCAAGGGTAACTACACAGTGAACCGCGAACCCGTCTCGTTCCGCGACGTAGCCGGCCTGGCCGATGCCTTGCAGGATGCGGCGAAAGCGGCCAACGGCGGCAAGGCGCCGGCGCAGACGCCCGTGGTAGTGGTCAACGCCGACCAGTTCGCCATGCACCAGATGGTCATCCACGTGATGGAAGCGGCGCGCCTGGCAGGCTATGAAAAGCTGACGTTTGCGGCGCAGGCGGGCGGCAAGTAAGGCCAACCCCCAACCCCAACCGAAGTGCCGGGGTCGGACCCTCAGGGTCCGACCCCAGGTGTCGATTTTGGGTTCCAATTTTAGTTGACACCGCATGCCCACATCCTCCCCCGCCAAGCTTGAAACCACACTCACCCGCGCCTGGCTGACGCGCGGCCCGCTGGCGTGCGCGCTATGGCCCGTGTCGCTGCTGTTCGGCGCCCTGAGTGCCGTGCGGCGCGGCCTGTACCGGGCCAGCCTCCTGAAATCGGCGCGCCTGCCCGTGCCCGTCGTCGTCGTCGGCAATATTTTCATCGGCGGCACGGGCAAGACGCCGCTGACGATCTGGCTGGTGCAAGCCTTGCGCGACGCGGGCATGCGCCCGGGCGTCATTTCGCGCGGGCATGGCAGTGCCGACCGGCTGCCGCGCGCCGTCAGCGCCGCGTCCACGCCGCAGCAGGTGGGCGACGAGCCGCTGCTGATCTTCCAGCGCGGCGGCTGCCCCGTGATGGTGGGGCGCGACCGCGCGCAGGCGGGCAGGGCGCTGCTGGCCGCGCACCCCGAGGTCGACGTGCTGGTGACGGACGACGGCTTGCAGCATTACGCTTTGCAGCGCGACGTGGAAATCGTGCTGTTCGACGGCCGCGGCGCGGGCAATGGCTGGCTGCTGCCGGCGGGACCGTTGCGCGAATCGCCGCGCCGCCGGCGCGACGTGACGGTGATCAATGCGCCCGAGCTGGCGCCGGCACTGGTGGACCAGGTCGCGCCCAAGGGCTCCCTGGTGGTGCAGATGCTGCTCGATGGCGGGATGGCCGAACGCTTGATAGACCGCAACGAGCACATGCCCCTGAAATCCCTGGCGGCCGGCGGCCAGCGCATCGTGGCGGCGGCCGGCATCGGCAATCCCCGGCGTTTCTTTGCCATGCTGCGCGGGGCCGGATTGGACTTCATGGAACTGCCCCTGCCCGACCATCACGACTTCCTCGACCAGCCATTTGCGGCACTCGACACGGATGTGATCTTGATCACCGAGAAGGATGCAGTAAAATGTGCGCAAATTGAACATCTCAAAGATGACCCGAGACTGTGGGTCGTCCCCGTCAGTGCGCGCATCGATAGCGCGCTGGCCCAACAAATTGTGGAGAAATGTCGTGGACGCTCGACTGCTTGATATCCTGGTCTGCCCTGTTTGCAAGGGTCCGCTTGAACACGATAAGAAGGCGCAGGAACTGATTTGCCGCGCCGACCGCCTGGCCTATCCTATCCGCGATGGCATTCCCATCATGTGGGCGGACGAAGCGCGCACCCTGCAAGACGCAGTGGAATAACGATGGCGTTCATCGTCATCATCCCGGCCCGCCTGGCCTCGACGCGCCTGCCGAACAAGCCGCTGGCCGACCTGGGCGGCAAGCCCATGGTGGTGCGCGTGGCCGAGCAGGCAGCCTTGTCGGGCGCCGCGCGCGTCATCGTCGCCACCGACCATGAGTCCATTCGCGCCGTCTGCGCCGCGCATGGCGTGGAGGTGTGCATGACGCGCGCCGACCATCCGTCGGGCACGGACCGCATCGCCGAAGTGGCGCGCACGCTCGCTTTGCCGCCGGACGCCGTCGTCGTCAACCTGCAGGGCGACGAACCCTTGATCGATCCGGCCCTGCTGGCCGCCTGCGCGGCGCAGATCAGCGCCGCCGTCCCCATGGCTACCTGCGCCCATCCGCTGCATGATGTGGCTGACGCGTTCAATCCGAACGTGGTGAAGGTCGTGCTGGACAAGAACGGCCGCGCCTTGTATTTCTCGCGCGCTACGATTCCCTGGCACCGCGACGGCTTCGCGCAGTCGAAAGACAGCTTGCCAGCCGGCTACGTGCCCCTGCGGCATATCGGCTTGTATGCGTACAGCAATGCGTTCTTGCAAGAATATCCGCAATTGTCCGCTTCGCCGCTGGAAGCCATCGAGGCGCTGGAGCAGTTGCGCGTGCTGTGGCACGGTGTTGCCATCGCCGTGCATGTCACGGATTCGGCCCCGGCCGCCGGTGTCGACACGCCGGAAGATCTTGCCAGGGTGCAAGCCTACTACGGCGCCCTGTAAGCGCTACCCGCAAAACGGCAGGCGTGCAAATATAATTTTGTGCGCCTGCAGTAAAAACCACATTTTGAAACGTGCGTCGCGCGAATTGCTGGCTTTGATCAATCAGGGCATAGCAATTCGATAGCAAACTGGCGTTCCGGGGATTTTTTGTGGTAAGTTTCGTAGGGAAAGATAGCCTTAGCAACACCATCTAAAAATAATTACACATACCACCATCCAAAATCTGTTTTTTAGGAACTTTTCAATGCGTCTGATACTTTTAGGAGCACCCGGTGCCGGCAAGGGCACCCAAGCTAATTTCATCAAAGAAAAATACAACATTCCACAAATCTCCACGGGCGACATGCTGCGCGCGGCGATCAAGGAAGGCTCCGAACTGGGCCTGGCAGCGAAAAAAGTCATGGATGCGGGCGGCCTCGTGTCGGACGACATCATGATCGGCCTGGTCAAGAATCGCCTGCAGGAAGCCGATTGCGCCAATGGCTACCTGTTCGACGGTTTCCCGCGCACCATCGCGCAGGCGGACGCCATGAAGGACGCCGGCATCAATGTCGACTATGTGCTGGAAATCGACGTGCCTGACGCTTCGATCATCGAGCGCATGGACGGCCGCCGCAGCCACCCGGGTTCGGGCCGCGTGTATCACGTCAAATTCAACCCGCCCAAGGTCGACGGCGTCGATGACATCACCGGCGAACCGCTGATCCAGCGCGACGACGACAAGGCTGAAACGGTCAAGAAGCGCCTGGACGTGTACCACAACCAGACCAAGGTCTTGTTGGGCTACTACAATGACTGGGCCAAGTCCGGCCTGCCAGGCGCACCGAAATACCGCCGCATCGCCGGCGTCGGTCCGGTCGAGCAAATCCGCGACAGCGCATTTGCCGCCCTGGCGGAGTAAGCAGTTTATGAAAAGCGGACCTGAGTGTCCGCTTTTTTTGTGCCCGCTTTGCGCCAGCGGTGCCTCATCGTTTTCGTAGTTCAGGTTTTTTGCAGGTCGTGTTTTCCTGGCTGCGCGTGCCTACCCGGTGCGGTCTGCAGCTGTTGGCAATGACGTCGGATAAAAACAGAAGGGGACGATATGGCAGCCAGCTTGTGGTTTGCGGTAGCCTGCGGCGTGGTCGCAGTCATTTACGGTTTGGTGTCGCGCAGCTGGATCCTGAGGCAGGATCCCGGCAACGCGCGCATGCAGGAAATCGCCCTGGCCATCCAGCAGGGCGCGGCCGCCTATCTGGCGCGCCAGTACCGCACCATCGCCATTGTCGGCGTGGTGTTATTGATCGCCATCTATGTGCTGCTTGGCCTGCATACGGCGCTGGGCTTCCTGATCGGCGCCGTGCTGTCGGGCGCCTGCGGCTTCATCGGCATGAATGTCTCGGTGCGGGCCAATGTGCGCACGGCGCAGGCGGCCACCCTGGGCATCAACCAGGCGCTGAACGTGGCTTTCAAGGGCGGGGCGATCACGGGCATGCTGGTCGTCGGCCTGGGCTTGCTGGGCGTGACCCTGTTCTACTGGCTGCTGGCGACGACGGGCGCGCCCGGCCTCACGCAGCATGACCTGATCAAACCCCTGATCGGCCTGGCCTTCGGCGCCTCGCTCATTTCCATCTTCGCGCGGCTGGGCGGCGGCATCTTTACCAAGGGCGCCGACGTGGGCGCGGACCTGGTGGGCAAGGTCGAGGCGGGCATCCCCGAGGACGATCCGCGCAATCCGGCCGTCATCGCCGACAACGTGGGCGACAACGTGGGCGATTGCGCCGGCATGGCGGCCGACCTGTTCGAGACCTATGTCGTGACCCTGATCGCCACCATGCTGCTGGGCGCGCTGCTGATGGCAGAGGCCAGCAGCACGGCCATCATCTACCCGCTGCTGCTGGGCGCCGTTTCCATCCTCGCTTCCATCGTCGGCTGCTCGATGGTGAAAACGGCGCCGGGCAAGAAGATCATGTCGGCCCTGTACACGGGCCTGTGGTGGGCGGCCGGCCTGTCGCTGGTCGGTTTTGCCGTCGTCACGTGGCTGCTGTGGCCCGACGACGCCATGCGCTACAAGATGCTGGGCGCCACCGTGGTCGGCATCGTCCTCACGGGCCTGATGGTGTACATCACCGAGTACTACACGGGCACGGATTTCAAGCCCGTGCGCCACATCGCCGAAGCGTCGACGACGGGCCACGGCACGAATATCATCGCCGGCCTGGGCGTGTCGATGAAGTCCACGGCGTATCCGGTGCTGGCCGTCTGCGTCGCCATCCTCGTCTCGTATCAATTGGCGGGCCTGTACGGCATCGCCATCGCGGCCACCTCGATGCTGTCGATGGCGGGCATCATCGTCGCACTCGACGCGTATGGCCCCATCACGGATAACGCGGGCGGCATCGCGGAAATGTCGGGCTTGCCCGACTCCGTGCGCGCCATCACCGATCCTCTGGATGCCGTCGGGAATACGACCAAGGCCGTCACCAAGGGCTACGCCATCGGCTCGGCCGGGCTGGCCGCGCTGGTGCTGTTTGCCGACTACACGCATGCGCTCGAATCCGTGGGCCAGCACATCACGTTTGACTTGTCGAACCCCATGGTCATCGTCGGCCTCTTCATCGGCGGCCTGATACCGTATCTGTTCGGCGCCATGGCGATGGAAGCCGTGGGCCGCGCGGCCGGCGCCGTGGTGGTGGAAGTGCGCCGGCAGTTCCGCGACATCAAGGGCATCATGGAAGGCACGGCGCGGCCCGAATACGACAAGGCCGTCGACATGCTGACGGCATCGGCCATCCGTGAAATGATCGTGCCGTCCCTGCTGCCCGTGGTGGTGCCTATCGTCGTGGGCATGCTGCTGGGGCCTGCTGCACTGGGCGGTCTTTTGATGGGGACGATTGTGACGGGCCTGTTCGTGGCCATTTCCATGACCACGGGCGGCGGCGCCTGGGACAATGCGAAGAAATACATCGAGGATGGCCATTTCGGCGGCAAGGGTTCGGACGCGCACAAGGCGGCCGTCACGGGCGACACGGTGGGCGACCCGTACAAGGATACGGCCGGTCCGGCAGTGAACCCCTTGATCAAGATCATCAATATCGTGGCCCTGCTGCTGGTGCCGCTGCTGCCGGCCACGGGCTGGCTGGCCGTCAAGGCGCCGGCGCCCATCCACGCGCCCGTGCCGCCGATCCTGGCACCGGCCACACCCGTGCAAAGCTTGCCCGCGCAATAAGCTGCGCCGTCCCTGCAGCCCCGTGGCCCGCGCCGCGGGGCTGTTTGCGTTTTGTGCAGATGAAACTTTCCTGCCGTCCATATCCTCGGCGTATCAAAGGTGAGCAATTGTTACGGCGCCTTTGCTTGTGCCGGCTCTCTGTCAATAATGGAATGAGCGTCACAGTTGGGCATGTAAGGCGGGAGGATGTCATGGACAGCATCAGCAGGAAGGGCGGCGCGCTGGCGGCGCTCTTGGTATTGGCGGTCACGGCGGGAGTGGCTCAGGCGGCGCCGGGCCGGCATGGCGGCTTTCACGGCGGCCACGGCCACTTCCACGGCCGTTCGCACGTGGGCGTCTGGGTGGGATCTCCGTGGTGGTATGGCTATGGTCCGGGCTGGTATGGCGACCCGTGGTATGGCTATCCCTATCCGTATGGACGCACGGTGCTCGTGCAGGCGCCGCCCGTCGTGCCTCCCGTTTACATCGAGCAGGGCGGCGAGCCGACGGCGCAGATGTGGTACTACTGCGCGAGGCCGCAGGGCTACTATCCCTATGTGAAAAATTGCAGTACGGCATGGCGTGCCGTAGCACCGGCCAGCGTGCGCTGACGGGGAGGCGAACATGAACACGAAAGCGTTGATGGGGCGTGCCGGACTGCTGGCGCCCCTGCTGCTGGCCGCCTGCACGGTGCTGCCGGAAGGGCCGTCGGCCATGGCCTTGCCCGGCACGGGCAAGAGCCTCGAGCAATTCCGCGTCGATGACGGCAGTTGCCGTGGCTACGCGCAGGCGCAGCTGGCCGGCACGGGCGCGGCCGAGAGTTCCTCGCATGGCATGCAGCGCAGCTACGATGATTCTTATCAAAAATGCATGCATGCGAGCGGCCACAAGGTGCCCGTGGCCGGGCGGATGCTGGGCAGCGTGCCGGCGAATGCCGCCACGCCGCCGCCCGATACGCCGCCGCCCCGTTATTAGCCGCTTAGAAGCGCGACGTCAGGCCGACGAACATGCGCCGTCCCGGCACGTAGTAGTCGACCAGACCATCGGCCATCGGGCCCTTCTTGAACAGGTTTTGCACGCCGCCACGCACCGTCCACTGGGGCGTGACCTTGTACGACACGACGGTGTCGACGATGGTGTAGGCTTTGTCGGCCAGCTTGCCGGCATCGAGTTCCTTGCCCGTGTACTGGGCCGATACTTCGCCGAACAGCTGGTCGTTGACTTGCCAGCCCAGCGCCGAGTACCACGACAGTTTTGGCGTCGACAGCAGGTTGGCGCCCGTGGTCAGGTTTTTCGCTTCCGCCATGTAGGTGACGTTGTTACGCCAGTTCAGGTTTTTCGTCAGCGGGATGGTGGCCGTCGCTTCCAGGCCGCTGGTGCGCGCCTTCTGGATATTCGTCATCTTGGTCCACCAGCGCTGCTGGTAAAAGCCCAGCGGCGCATAGTCGATCTTGTTCTTGAAATCCGTGTGGAAGTAAGTCAGACCCACATCCCAGCCATTCTGTTCCCACGCCACGCCGATCTCGCCGGCCGTGCTCGTTTCCGGCTTCAGGTCCGCATTGCCGGCCATGTAGCAGTCGCCCGTGATGTAGCCCAGCGGTTTCAGGCTGCCGCAACCGCGTCCGGCCGAGTTGGTCGCCGCCGCCGGCGAGTTTTCCTTCAGGCTCGGGGCGCGGAAGCCTTGCGACACGCCGCCCTTGATGGTCCAGGCGGGGGCGGGGTGGTACACCAGGTACAGGCGCGGGCTGTAGTGGTTGCCGAACTTGCTGTGGTGATCGAGGCGCAGGCCGGCCGTGGCCGTCAAGTCCTCGCGCAAGAACAATTGATCTTCCGCAAACAGGGCCGAGGTGGTGCCCGACAGGGTCGCGCCGCTCACGGTGTTGCCCAGATAATCGGTGGGCACGGTGCCGATGGTATTCGTGTTTGTCAATTCCTGGTGCTTCCACTGGCCGCCCATCACGAGCATTTGCTCGATGCCGCCCCAGCCGAGCCGTTTTTCCAGGCTGGCATCGAGCGTGCTGTCCTTGGATTTCGCCACCGTGCCGACGTCCTGGTTATCGAAGTCGTTGTGATACAGGTTGACCGTGGTCTTGCCGAAGTCCCAGCGGCCTTCGTAGCCGAGGCTGACGCTCTTGCGTATCAGCTTGTTGGCGCCCCAGCTGTAGACCAGCGGCTCGCCATCCGCATCATGCGCACTCGAATTGCTCGCTTCCTGCCTGCCATAGCTGGCGTCCAGCGACAGGTTCTGTTTCTTGTCCAGCGCCCAGGTCAGCTGACCCGAGACAGTCTGGTTGCGTTCGCCGCCCATGGCGCCCGCTTTGTCGAAGGATTTTTCATCGGGATTCTGGCGCGTCTGGCTCACGCCCAGGCGCATGCCGACCGTGTCCGACAGGGGGCCGGCCAGGTTCAAGCCCAGCTGGTGCGCCGTGCCGCGGTCGCTGTCCTGCGGTTGCGTGTAGTTGGCCGTGGCCGAGCCGTTCCACTTGCCCGGCACCTTGCGCGTGATGATGTTGATCACGCCGCCCATGGCGTCCGAACCGTACAGCGAGGACATGGGGCCGCGCACCACTTCGATGCGCTCGATCATGTCAGGCGAGATCCAGTTCAAGTCCTGGCGGCCCAGATCCGGACGGTAAGCCGTGTCGGCCGAGCTGCCCACGCGCTTGCCGTCGACCAGGATCAGGGTGTATTTGTCGGGCAAGCCGCGCAGCTTGATCTTCGATGCCTCACGCTCGGGGCTGCTGCCGCCCGTCACGCCGGGGATGCGGCGCAGCAAGGTGTTCAAGTCATACACGGGCTGGCGCTCGATTTCCTCGCGCGTGATGACGCTGATGCTGGCCGGCGCATCCTTGATGTCGATGGCCGTACCGGACGCCGTGACGACCACCGTGTTCATGGTGGGATCGGCGGCCACATTGCCTTCGGCCCAGGCGTTGCTGACGGCCAGCGAGAGCAGGCAGGGCAGGAGCAGGGCGGCGGAATGCATGGAGCGTGCGGGAGTGGAAACGGGGGCTGCGAAGGCGGGACTGCGCTGGGTCATGGTGAACTTTCCGGATGTTGTTATTTCCTGGCTGCCTTCCGGGTGGCTCGGGTATGAATGAATGAAAAGAGTAAAAAATGCGCTCCCATTCTGCGAATGAGAATAAGAATCGTTCTTATTGTAATGCCATACTGGCAAGAAGGAAAGTGCTGAAAGGAAATAAAACACCGTTGCAAGGTGCGCATGGCAGGTGCAAACGTGAGAATTTGTTACCTTGGCTGGCATCTGGCGCGGCGTGTGCCAATAATGAAAGCCGTGCGATGGGTACTGGAGGAGGTGGCATGAAGGGGATGATCACAACGCTACCGGCACTGGCTTGCGTCATGCTGCTCGCTGGCGGCCATGCCCGGGCGCAAGAGCCGGCTGCGCCCGCCGAGTCCTTGCCTGAGCCTTTGCCCGTGTGCCAGCTCGACCCGCGCGACAGCGGCAAGCTGGCGGTGGAACCGTGCCGCCCGGCGCCGCCCGTGCAGCCGCGCCGTTCCGTGGCGCAGGTGATCGGCCGCATGCCGGCGCAGCCTGCGTCACCGGTCGTGCCCATCGTGCCCCTGCCGCCCAGCCCGGCCGTGCCGATGCCGCGCGCACCGCAGCCCATCGGCTCATGCGACTCAGGCGGTTGCCGCGATGCGGCAGGCGCGCGCTACGACGGCGCGGGCAACGCCACGCTCGATGCCAACGGGCGCATCTGCCACCGCAATGGCGCTTTCATGCAGTGTTTTTAACTTTCTCATTCGCCAGCGCTGCAAGTTTTCGCTCGGTGCCCGTAAAAATGGCTACAATTGTCGCCGACATTACGTTTACGTAAACGTAATAGCGTAATAATGGCATCGTGCATCAACCATCAGGCGCCGGGAACACGGCCCTTATCACTCAGGAGATTTCATGCAGATTCAGGACAATGTATTCATCATCACGGGCGGCGCATCGGGTTTGGGCGCAGCCACGGCGCGCATGCTGACGGCGGCCGGCGGCAAGGTCGTGCTGGCCGACGTGCAGACGGAGGCGGGCCAGGCGCTGGCCGCTGAACTGAACGGCGTGTTTGTGCAGTGCGACGTGACGTCGGAAGAAGACGGCCTGGCCGTGGTGGCGGCGGCTACGAAGCTGGGCACCTTGCGCGGCCTGGTCAACTGCGCCGGCGTGGCGCCCGCCGTGAAAACCGTGGGCAAGGATGGCCCGCACCCGCTGGCACTGTTCCAGAAAGTCGTCAACATCAACCTGGTCGGCACCTTCAATATGTGCCGCCTGGCGGCCGACGCCATGGCGAAACAGGACGCGACGGCGGAAGGCGAGCGCGGCATCATCATCAACACGGCTTCCGTGGCGGCCTACGATGGCCAGATCGGCCAGGCGGCCTATGCCTCGTCGAAGGCGGCAGTGGTGGGACTGACCCTGCCGATGGCGCGCGACCTGTCGCGCAACGGCATCCGCGTGATGACGGTGGCGCCCGGCATTTTCGAAACGCCGATGCTGCTCGGCATGCCGGCCGAAGTGCAGGATGCGCTGGGCAAGATGGTGCCGTTCCCTTCTCGCCTGGGCAAGCCCGGCGAATACGCGCAACTGGTGAAAGCCATCGTGGAAAACGTCATGCTCAATGGCGAAACGATCCGCCTGGATGGTGCGATCCGCATGCAACCCAAATAAGCGCGGCGCGATTTGATGTAGGATACCCCCGTATGGGGCGTACAGCCTTGCCTGGCTGTGCGCCCTTTTTTTATCGGAGAATCCATGATCGCATTGAAGCCGCTGGCGCTGAGCCTGACCTTGCTGGGAGCCCTCGCTGCCAGTCCCGCATTTGCCGAAGTGCCGCAGAAGGCGCCGGAAATCGCCACCGCGTATGCGGAAAAAAGTGGCTGGGCGGCGCAGAAATTCATGGTCGCCGCCGCCAATCCGCTGGCCGCCGATGCCGGCTACCAGATGTTGAAAAAGGGCGGCAGCGCCATCGACGCTGCCATCGCCACGCAGTTGGTGCTCACCCTGGTCGAGCCGCAATCGTCGGGCATCGGCGGCGGCGCCTTTTTGCTGTACTCCACGGCCAAGGGCGTGCAAGCGTTCGACGGACGCGAAACGGCGCCTGCTAGCGCCGACGAACACCTGTTCCAGAATGCTGACGGCAGTCCCGTCTCGCGCGCCACGGGCGTGGTGGGCGGGCGTTCCGTGGGCGCGCCGGGCGTGCTGCGCATGCTGGAACTGGCGCACAAGGAACACGGCAAGCTGCCGTGGGCGACCCTTTTCGGCCCGGCCATCAAGCTGGCGCACGGCGGCTTTCCCGTCAGCCAGCGCCTCAACGGCTTGCTGAACTGGGACCAGGCCCTGAAGCGCGACCCTGTCGCCGCCGCGTATTTCTATGACCAGGAAGGCAAGGCCTGGCCCGTCGGCCACGTGCTGAAAAACCCGCAGCTGGCGCGCACCCTGCGCGAGATCGCCCGCGGCGGCGCCGACGCGTTTTACAACGGCCGCATCGCGCGCGACATCGCCGCCAAGGTGGCGGCGCATCCGACCAATCCGGGCAAGCTGACGGCGCAGGACATCGCCGGCTATCGCGCCAAGGTGCGCGAACCCGTCTGCAGCGATTACAAGGCCTGGACCGTGTGCGGCATGCCGCCGCCATCGTCGGGCGGCATCGCCATCGCGCAGATGCTGGGCATGCTGGAAGTGAAGGATATCCGGCCGTATGCGCCCGTCGACGGCGTGCCCGATGCGCAGGCGATACACCTGTTCTCGGAAGCGGGGCGCCTGGCTTACGCGGACCGCAACCGTTACGTGGCCGACACGGATTTCGTGCCGCTGCCCGGTAACGGCATCGCCTCGATGCTCGATAAAACCTACCTGGCGCAGCGCGCCGCCTTGATCGGCGACAAATCCATGGGCAAGGCCTTGCCCGGTACGCCGCCCGGCATGCAGGTAGCGTGGGGCATGGACAACGCCTTGCAGCGCCCGTCGACCTCGCACCTGGTGGCGGTGGACGCTTTTGGGGGCGGCCTGTCGATGACCACCAGCGTGGAAGATGCGTTCGGTTCGCGCCAGATGGTCGACGGCTTCCTGCTGAATAACCAGTTGACGGATTTTTCGTTCGATTCGCGCGATGCGGACGGCCCCATCGCCAACCGGGTCGAAGCGGGCAAGCGCCCGCGCAGCGCCATGTCGCCCACCCTCGTGTTCGAGAAGGGCACGCACAAGCTGGTGCTGGCCACGGGTTCCCCGGGCGGCTCGTCCATCATCAACTATGTCGCCAAGGTCCTGGTCGGCACCATGGACTGGGGCCTGAACGTGCAGCAGGCGATCAGCCTGCCGAACTTCGGCAGCCGCAACGGCCCGACGGAACTGGAAAAGGGCCGCGCGCCCGCAGCCCAGGTCGAGGCGCTGCAGGCGATGGGCCACGAGGTGCGCGTGATCGAACAGAATTCCGGTTTGCAGGGCATCATGCGGCTGAATGCGCATGGCAAGGATTTCTGGTTTGGCGGCGCCGATCCGCGTCGTGAAGGCATGGTCAAGGGAGATTGAAACTTTTCCACAAAGTATCAAGACCCTGCTAATCTGCCGGCATGGGAATGCAAAATAAAACAGGCTTGATACTCACGGGAGGAGGCGCCCGTGCCGCCTACCAGGTGGGCGTGCTGCAGGCGATTTCGGCGATTCTGTGGGAAGCGGGCTGGGCGCCGGCGCGCAACCCGTTCGACATCATCTGCGGCACCTCGGCCGGCGCCATCAACGCCACGGCGCTGGCCTGCCGCGCGGATAACTTCGGCGAAGGCGTGCAAAAGCTGCTCGACGTCTGGCAGCACATCGAAGTCGAGCAAGTGTATCGGGCCGATTCGCTGGGCGTGATCCGCTCGGGCGCACGCTGGCTGTCGCTGCTGTCTTTTGGCTGGCTGCTGCGCCAGTGGCATGCCTCGCCGCCCAGCTCCCTGCTCGACAATACGCCGCTGGTCAGCCTGCTGCACCGCATGCTCGACCTGCCGCGCCTGGACGCGGCCCTGGCCGACGGCCTGCTGCATGCGCTGGCCGTGACGGCGTCGTCGTACTCGGGCAGCCGCCACATGACGTTTTACCAGACGGCCGAGGATATCGCGCCCTGGGTGCGCACGCAGCGCCTGGCCCTGCCGGACCAGATCGGCGTGGAGCACTTGCTCGCCTCGGCCGCCATCCCCTTCATCTTTCCCGCCGTGCCCCTGTACGTGGGCGGCCAGCGCGAATACTGCGGCGACGGTTCCATGCGCCAGCTGGCGCCGATCTCGCCGGCCATCCACCTGGGCGCGAACAAGGTGCTGGTGGTGGGGGCGGGGCGCATGACGGAGCCGGCGCCCGCCGCGTCCGAAGCGGCACGCTACCCGAGCCTGGCGCAGATTGCCGGCCACGCGCTGTCGTCGATTTTCCTCGATGGCCTGGCCGTCGACATCGAACGCCTGAACCGCATCAACCTGACCCTGTCGATGCTGCCGCCCGAATTGCTGGGCAAGACGGCCTTGCGGCCCGTGGAATTGCTGGTCATCGCGCCGTCCGAGCGGCTCGACGCCATCGCCAGCCGGCATATCGGCAGTTTGCCCCGCCCCATCCGCACCATGTTGTCGGGTATCGGCGCGGCCGAAGCGCGCGGCGCGGCGCTGGCATCGTATTTATTGTTCGAATCGACGTATACTAACGAGCTGATCCGTCTTGGACAGCGCGATACGCAAGCCCGCAAGGATGATGTCCTGGCGTTCTTTGGTTCCTGAGACGGCCCCTGGAGCGGTGTGCGGGTTTTTCGCGTTTTTTTTGACAGGACGATTGTGCTGGTATTTCGACGTGTTTGCGATGTTGCCTTACTGTTAATTCTGCTGCTGGGCGTCCCGGCCGCGGCGGCGCCTGCGCCCACCCTGCGTTTCGACCAGCTCAGCGTCGACCAGGGCCTGGCGCAGGAATCGGTGCTGGCCATCGCCCAGGACCGGCAGGGCTATATGTGGTTCGGCAGCCAGTCTGGCCTGAGCCGCTACGATGGCTACCGCATGGTCGTCTACAAGAATATCGAGGGCGACAAGACCAGCCTGGCCGACAATTGGGTCGGCGAGCTGCATGTCGATAGCCAGGGCCAGTTGTGGGTCGGCACCGACAATGGCCTGGACCGCTTCGACGCCGCCAGCCAGACCTTCATCCATTACGTCCCGGCCGAAAAGAGCAAGCGCGGCAACGGCAACCGGCATATCCACGCCATCCTCGACGACGGCGCGCGCGGCTTCTGGATAGCCACCTCGGACGGCTTGCAGCATTTCGACCCGGCCACGGGCACCTTCCGCACCTGGCACCATGAAGAGGGCAACCCGCACAGCCTGGGCGACAATGAAATCAAGGCGCTGGCGCTGGACGCGCAACAGCGCCTGTGGATCGGCACCGTCACGGGCCTGGACATGCTGGCGCCGGGCAGCGAGCGCTTCGAGCATTTTGCCGTCGACACGGAGCCCGGCTCGAAGTACAACGTGATCCAGTCGCTGCTGATCGACCGCCAGCAGAATCTGTGGATAGGCACCATGGCCGGCGCCGAGCGCTGGCGCCTGGGCGGCGCCGGCCAGCCGCCGCAGGCGCGCGTGCGCTTCGGCGAGAAGCATGGCTTTTCCGCCATCCGCGTCGCCAGCCTGTACCAGGATGTCGACGCCACCGTCTGGCTTGGCAGCAATGCCGATGGCCTGTTCCGCTGGCTGCCCGGCAGCGACACCTTCCTGCAATACCGGCACCAGACGGGCGACAAATTCAGCGTCGCCGACAACCAGCTGTCGTCCTTGTACCGCGACCGCGCCGGCACCTTCTGGGTCGGCTCCTGGTACAGCGGCGTGAGCCGGGTCGACCTGGGCAGCGGCGGCTTTTCGCGCATGGCGCGCGCGCCCGCCGACGTGGGCGCGCTGGCGGACAAGAAAGTGCGCGCCGTGGCCGATGCGGGCGATGGCAAGCTGTGGCTGGCCACCAAGGGCGGCTTGAAACTGTACGACACGCGCGATGGCAGTTCGCGGCTGTTCGACCTGCGCAGCTCGCCCGGCATGTCGCGCGACGAGCAGGTCACGACCCTGTACAAGGCGCCGGACGGCGTGCTGTGGGTGGGCGGCTCGACGGGCTTGCACCGCTTCGATCCGGCCCTCGGGCGCTTCTTCACCATGCGCTTTGCCGCCGGCGACCCGAACAGCGACACGATCCGCAATATCGTGAGCGACCGCAGCGGCATGCTGTGGGTCTCGACGCGGGGCGGCGTGCACCGCTTCGACCCCGTCAGCCGCCGCTTTACCACCTACCGCCACGACCCGGCCAACCCGAACAGCCTGTCCGACAACATGGTGCGGCCCGTGCTGGAAGACGGCAAGGGGCGCTTGTGGATAGGTTCCTTCCACGGCCTGGACTTGCTGGATCGCGCCAGCGGCCACTTCCGCCATTTCCGCCACGATCCGCAAAACCCGCATAGCCTGAGCCACGATGAAGTGCATTTCCTGCACGAGGACAAGCGCGGCGTGCTGTGGGTGGGCACGGCCAATGGCTTGAACCGCATGGACGTCGACGCCAAGGGCGAGATACGCTTCCGGCGCTTCGTGCGCAAGGATGGCATGGCCGACGACGCCGTCGCCAGCATCCTCGGAGACGACAACGAGCAGTTGTGGCTGAGCACGAACAGCGGCATCACGCGGCTCGACATGCGCAGCGGCCTGTTCCGCAATTACGACAGCGCCGATGGCACGGTGGAAGGCTCGTACTTCGATGGCGCGGCCCTGCGCGCGGCCGATGGCACCATGTATTTCGGCGGCTTCAACGGCATGACGGCGTTTGTGCCGGAGGATATCCACGACAACCGCGTGCCGCCGCTGGTGGCCATCACGGAGTTGCAGATATTCAACAAGCCGGTGGCCATTGGCCGCGGCGAGTTCGCGCACGTGCTCAAGGCGGCGATCGACCATACGCGCAACCTGGTGCTGACCAGCCGCGAAAGCGTCTTTTCGCTGGAATTCGCGGCCCTGCACTTCGCCGCGCCCCAGCGCAACATGTTCGCCTACCGGCTCGAAGGCTTCGACCAGGACTGGGTCATGACGGATGCGGGGCGGCGCTTTGCCACCTACACCAACCTCGATGCCGGCAACTACGTGTTTCGCGTCAAGGCGGCCAACAAGGACGGCGTGTGGAACGAGAGCGGCGCCACGCTGGCCATCACGATCCTGCCGCCGTTCTGGAAAACCTGGTGGTTCCGCACCCTGATGGCGGCGCTGCTGCTGGGCGCCATCTATGGCGCGTACCGCCAGCGCGTGCGCGCGCTGCGGCATCAGCAGAATGAATTGGAAAAGCAGGTCAGCGAACGCACGGCCGAGTTGCAGAGCAAGGAAATCGAAGTGCTGGCCCAGTCGGAAAAGCTGGCGCAAGTCAACAGCAGCCTGACGAAAAACGAGGAAAGTTTGCGCCAGGCCAAGCGCAAGGCCGAGGATGCGACGCGCCAGAAGTCGGAATTCCTGGCCAATATGAGCCACGAGATGCGCACGCCGCTGGCCGGCGTGATCGGCATGCTGGGCTTTGCCCTGCGCGACGAGCAGCTGCACGACGCCACGCGCGAGCAGATCCTGCGCGGCCAGGCCAACGCCCAGTCGCTGCTGGTGATCATCAATGACTTGCTCGATTTTTCCAAGATCGAGGCGGGCAAGCTGAGTATCGAAAATATCGACTTCGCGCTCGGCGCGGCGATCGAGACGGTCGTCACCCTGTTCGAGGAGCAGGCGGCCGCGCGCAGCATCGGTTTCGCCATCGATTTTGCGCCCGACCTGCCGCCCTTCGTGGTGGGCGACCCGACCCGCTTGCGCCAGGTGCTGGTCAACCTGGTCGGCAATGCCTTCAAGTTCACCCAGCGCGGCGGCGTCAGCGTGAGCGTCGAGCGGGCCGGCGTGGCCAGCGGCAGCGGCGGACGCAAGGTCAACCTGATCCGCTTTACCGTCAGCGACAGCGGCATCGGCATCGATGCCGATGCCATGGCGCGGCTGTTCCAGAAGTTCGAGCAGGCCGACGCCAGCACCACGCGGCGCTACGGCGGCACGGGACTGGGCCTGGCGATCTGCCGCCAGCTGGTCGAACTGATGGATGGCCAGATCGAGGTGGCCAGCACGCCGGGGCAGGGCAGTACCTTTGCCTTCACCTTGCCGTTGGCCGATGGCGTGGCGCCGCCGCTGGTGCCGCAGGTGGCGCTGGCGCCGCACAGCCACCAGTTGCGCGTGCTGTGCGCGGAAGACTTCCCCACCAACCAGATCATCATCCGCGTCATGCTCGAAGAACTGGGGCACCGGGTCGACGTGGTTGCCAACGGCGTGCTGGCGGTGGCGGCCTGCGTGCATACGCGCTATGACCTGATCCTGATGGACGGGCGCATGCCGGAGATGGACGGCGCCACGGCGACGCGCCTGATCCGCGTGGGCGGCTGGCCGGACCAGCCCGTGCGCGACCAGGAATTGATGATCGTGGCCCTGACGGCGAACGCCAGCGAAGAAGACCGCAGCCGCTATCTTGGCGTCGGCATGGATGATTTCCTCAGCAAACCGGTCGACGAGGCGGTGCTGCATGGTTTACTGGCGCGCGCCATCGAGCGCCAGCTGCAGCGCGGTTTCATGTTGCCGCGCATGCCGTCGAACGCGCCGCGCGGCACGGCGCGGGGACAGGCCGAACTCGATGCCCTGTTCGGCATCGCGCCGGCAGTTCCCGTCGCGGCGCCTTCCCAGTCCGTTCGCAGCGGCGAACTGCAACGGCGCATCCGCGTCGCCTTCGTCGCCGACCTGGAAGGGCGTTTGCGTGAACTCGACGACGCCCTGGCGGCGCAGGACAAGGACAACGCCGGGCGCCTGCTGCACGGCTTGAAGGGCAGCGCCGCCTATCTCGATGAAACGCAGCTGCACATGCTGTGCACGGAAATGGAAGAAGCGGCGGACGGTGGGCGCTGGACGCAGGTGGCCCTGCATTTGCCGCAATTGCGCGCACTGTTGACGCAAATAGCCGTTTCGGGCAAGGAAATGTAAAATAGGCAATGCCGGCCATGGAGCGCGCGGCGAAACTGGGTAGAATACGGCCAGGCACCGAGACGCTGCCGCCAATGGAGAAAGCAATGAAAGTACTGGTGGTTGACGATGATGTCGTGTCGCGCATGGTATTGATGCATCTGATCGACAGCTGCGGCGTGCACGATATCGTGGAAGCCGAAGATGGCGCGGCGGCGTGGGAACAGCTCGAAGGCGGCTTGCGTCCGTCGCTGTGCTTTTGCGACTTGCGCATGCCGCGCCTGTCCGGCATGGAGCTGCTGCAGAAAATCCGCTCCGACAGCGCGCTCGATGCCATGCCGCTGGTGCTCGTGTCGTCTGCCAATGACCAGGACACGGTGCGCGACGCCGTGCAGGCCGGCGCCGCGGGCTACATCGTCAAGCCTTTCCAGCCGGAGCAGGTGCGCCAGCATATCGATGCCTGCTTCGACGTCTCGGCCTTGCCGGCCGAGGCGCCGCGCGACACCTTGCAGCGGCTGGGCATCGACAGCGAACGCCTGCTGGCGTATCTGACGGGCTTCCAGGGACAGATAGTCGCCGCCAGCGAACAGGTCGACGCCTTGCTGGCGCGCGGCGAACCAGCCCAGGCGCGCCAGCAGCTCGAACGGCTGCACCTCGGTTGCCGCACCCTGGGTTTGCATGGCGCGGAAGCCGGGATGATGGCCCTGCTGCAGGCCTCGGTGCTCGATGGCGACCAGATGCAGACGGCCCTGGCCGCGCTGGCGCGCAGCGTGGCGCAGCAGGCGCGTTTGCTGCGGCAGCAGGACGGGATTGACTGAATCTGCTGTTTTCTGCTTGCCGGGAAAATACTTTAGGTTTAAAGTATCTGCTTCCGGGCCTTGTGCACGCGCCCGCTACCAGCCAGGATGAGCATGAGCAGCGACCCTTCGCCTACCACCGCATCTCCCCAGGACGATTTTGCGCGCGCGCATTTGCCGCCGCGCGCACTCTGGCCGCAGCTGTGCCTTGACTTGCCCGAGCTGCAGTATCCGGCGCGCCTCAATTGCGTCGCCGCGCTGCTCGATGCCGCCGTGGCCAATGGCGGCGGCGGGCGCACCGCCATCCTTGCCGATGGCCAGCGCTGGACCTACGCGCAGCTGGCGCGGCAGGTTGACCGCGTCGCCCACGTGCTGCGCAGCGACCTGCGCCTGATCCCCGGCAACCGCGTGCTGCTGCGCGGCGCGAATACTCCCATGATGGCCGCCTGCTTGCTGGCCGTGCTGAAAGCCGGCTGCATCGCCGTGCCCACCATGCCGCTGTTGCGCGCGCGCGAATTGTCCACCATCCTCGCCAAGGCGCAAGTGAACGCCGTGCTGTGCGCGCAAGGCTTGCGCGGGGAACTCGATGGCGTACCCGGCTTGCCGGCCATGCTGTGCTTTGGCGCCGAGGGGGCCGAACTGGAACAGCGCATGGCAGTTCACGATACGCCCTTTGCCGCATGCGATACGGCGGCCGACGACGTCTGCCTGGTCAGCTTTACCTCGGGCACGACGGGTGTCCCCAAAGGCACCATGCACATGCACCGCGACCTGCTGGCCATCTGCGACTGCTTTCCCCGCTCCATGCTGCAGGTGCGCGTCGACGATATCTTCATCGGCACGCCGCCGCTGGCTTTTACTTTTGGCCTGGGCGGCCTGCTGCTGTTTCCCCTGCGCTTTGGCGCGGCCACCGTGCTGCTGGAGAAACTCACGCCCGAGGGCCTGCTGCGCGCCATCGGCGCCTATCAAGCCACCATCTGCTTCACGGCGCCCACCTTTTACCGCCAGATGGCGCCGCTGGCGGCCAGCCACGACTTGCGCAGCCTGCGCTTGTGCGTATCGGCCGGCGAGGCGCTGCCGCTGGCCACGCGCGACGCCTGGCAGGCCGCGACGGGACTGGCCATGACGGACGGCATTGGCGCCACCGAAATGCTGCACATCTTCATTTCCGCCACGGGCGAGGGCATCCGCCGCGGCGCCATCGGCAAGGCCATCCCCGGCTACCAGGCATGCATCGTCGATGACGCCGGCGTGCCGCAGCCGCCCGGCGTGACGGGCCGCCTGGCCGTGAAAGGCCCCACCGGCTGCCGCTACCTGTCCGACCCGCGCCAGCGCGAATATGTGCAGAACGGCTGGAACCTGACGGGCGACACCTTCGAGATGGATGCCGACGGCTATTTCTATTACCGCTCGCGCAGCGACGACATGATCGTCTCGGCCGGCTACAACATCGCCGGCCCGGAGGTGGAAGAGGCGCTGCTGCGCCACCCGGCCGTGGCCGAATGCGGCGTCGTCGGGCGCGCCGATGCCGAGCGTGGCCAGATCGTCGAAGCGCACGTGGTGCTGAAAGATGGTTTCCAGCCCGGCGATGCCCTGGCAGCCGAATTGCAGGACTTCGTGCGCCAGCAGATCGCCCCGTATAAATACCCGCGCGCCATCCGCTTCCTGCCGGCGCTGCCGCGCACGGAAACGGGCAAGCTGCAGCGCTTCAAACTTCGCACGGACACCGCATGAATATTGTCTGCATCGGCGGCGGCCCCGCCGGCCTGTATTTCAGCCTGCTCATGAAAAAGCAGAACCCGGATCACCGCATCACCGTCATCGAGCGCAACCGCCCGTACGACACGTTTGGCTGGGGCGTGGTGTTTTCCGACCAGACCCTGGGCAACCTGGCCAACGCGGACGAGCCGACGGCGCGCGCCATCCTGCAGGCGTTCAACCACTGGGACGATATCGAAATCCACTTCAAGGGCCAGACCGTGCGCTCGGGCGGTCATGGCTTTTGCGGCATCGGCCGCAAGCGCCTGCTCAATATCCTGCAGGCGCGCTGCGAGGAACTCGGCGTGCAGCTGGTGTTCGAGACGGAAGTGCGGGACGACCAGGCCATCGCGCGCCAGTACGGCGCCGACCTGGTGATCGCCAGCGACGGCTTGAACAGCCGCATCCGCACGCGCTATGCGGCCAGCTACCAGCCCGAGATCGAGCAGCGCCATTGCCGCTTCGTCTGGCTGGGCACGCGCAAGAAATTCGAGGCCTTCACGTTTGCCTTCCGCCAGACGGAATTCGGCTGGTTCCAGGCGCATATCTACCAGTACGACGGCGAGACCTCGACCTTCATCGTCGAAACGCCCGAACACGTGTGGCGCGCGGCGGGACTGGATGCCATGAGCCAGGAAGAGGGCATCGCCTTTTGCGAAGCGCTGTTCGCCGGGGAACTCGATGGCCACGGTTTGCTGAGCAATTCGCCGCACCTGCGCGGTTCGGCGCAGTGGATCACCTTCCCGCGCATCGTCTGCCGGGAATGGGTGCATGTACAGGATGGCGTGCCCGTGGTGCTGATGGGCGACGCGGCCCATACGGCGCATTATTCGATTGGTTCCGGCACCAAGCTGGCGCTGGAAGACGCCATCGAGCTGGCGCGCTGCTTCGGCCAGCATGGGGATAGCGACGCTGCGCTGGCCGCTTACCAGCAGCTGCGCGCCATCGAGGTGCTGAAAATCCAGAGCGCGGCGCGCAATTCCATGGAATGGTTTGAAAACGTCGAGCGCTACAGCGCCATGGACGCGCCGCAGTTCGCCTATTCCATGCTCACGCGCAGCCAGCGCATCTCGCACGAAAACCTGCGCCTGCGCGATCCCGCCTACGTGGCCGACTATGAGTCGTGGCTGGCGCGGCGCGCGGGCGAGCAGGCGGGCGTGGCGATGCGGGACGAGGCCCTGCCGCCCATGCTCACGCCCTTCCGGCTGCGCGGCGTGCTGCTGAAAAACCGCATCGCCGTCTCGCCGATGGCGCAGTACAGCGCCGTCGATGGCGTGGCGGGCGACTACCATCTGATGCACCTGGGCGCGCGCGCCATGGGCGGCGCCGGCCTCGTGTTTGCCGAGATGACGTGCGTGTCGGCCGATGCGCGCATCACGCCCGCCTGCCCTGGCATGTACAGCGAGGCGCACACGCAGGCCTGGCGCCGCATCGTCGACTTTGTGCATGCCAACAGCGATGCGAAGATCGCCCTGCAATTGGGCCACGCGGGCGCGAAAGGCTCGACGCGGCCCATGTGGGACGGCATCGACCAGCCGCTCAGGGAGGGCAACTGGCCGCTGGTCTCGGCCTCGGAACAGCAGTACCTGGCCGGCGTGTCGCAAATGGCGCGCGCGGCCACGGAAAGCGACCTGGCGCGCATCGAGCAGGACTTCGTGCGCGCCACCCTGGCCGCGGCCGTCGCCGGTTTCGACTGGCTGGAGCTGCATTGCGCGCACGGCTATCTGCTGTCGAGTTTTATCTCGCCGCTGACCAACCGCCGCACGGACGAATATGGCGGCAGCCTGGAAAACCGCTGCCGCTATCCGCTGCGCGTGTTCCGCGCCATGCGCGCCGCCTGGCCGCAGGATAAACCGATGAGCGTGCGCATCTCGGCCCACGACTGGGTCGAAGGCGGCATCACGCCCGACGATGCCGTCGTCATCGCGCGCCTGTTCAAGCAGGCGGGCGCCGACCTGATCGACTGCTCCTCGGGTCAGGTCAGCAAGCTCGAACGGCCCGTGTACGGGCGCATGTTCCAGGCGCCGTTCGCCGACCGCGTGCGCAACGAGGTGGGCATCGCCAGCATGGCCGTCGGCTCGATTTTTGAGGCGGACCACGCCAACAGCATCATCGCCGCCGGGCGTGCCGACCTGTGCGCCGTGGGCCGGCCGCACCTGGCCAACCCGGCCTGGACCCTGACGGAAATGGCGCGCATCGGCTACAGCGGCGCAGGCGCTGGGAAAGGCGCAGTCTGGCCGAAACAGTACCGTCCGGGCCAGCAGCAGCTGGAACGCAATCTGCAGCGCGAGCGGCAACTGGCTGCCGCCAATACGGGCCTCACGCCGCAACAGGTGGCCGCGCGGCTGCTGGAAGGATGACATGAGCAAGCAAGCATTGATGGACACGCTGTCAGAAAAACATGCGCTGGTGACGGGCGCCGGCAGCGGCATCGGCCTGGCCTGCGCGGGTGCCTTGCTGGACGCGGGCGCCCGGGTCACCCTGGCCGGGCGCGACGGCGCGCGGCTGGCGCGCGCGCGCATGCAGCTGGAAGAGGCGGGCCATGCGGGCAGGGTGGCCATCTGCGTGCTCGACGTGAGCGTGGAAGCGTCCGTGCAGGCCGGTTTCGCGCAGGCCGCCGCGCATTTCGGCCGCATCGATGTATTGATCAATAACGCGGGCCAGGCGCATGCTGCGCCTTTCGGCAAGACGGATGCCGCTATCTGGCAGCAGATGCTGGCCGTGAACCTGACGGGCGTGTTCCACTGCTGCCAGGCGGCCCTGCCGGGCATGCTGGAAGCGGGTTGGGGGCGCATCGTCAACGTGGCGTCGACGGCGGGCCTGAAAGGCTATCGTTACGTCAGCGCCTATGGCGCCGCCAAGCATGGCGTGATCGGCCTGACGCGCGCGCTGGCGCTGGAAGTGGCGCCGCGCGGCGTCACCGTCAACGCCGTCTGCCCCGGCTACACGGAAACGGAGATGGTGGCGCAGGCCGTGCAGAACATCGTGCGCAAGACGGGGCGCGGCGAAGAGGCGGCGCGCGCGGAACTGGCGGCAGCCAATCCGCAGCAGCGGCTGGTGCAGCCGCAGGAAGTGGCCGATGCGGTGGCGTGGCTGTGCCTGCCCGCGTCGTCCGCCATGAATGGACAATCGATCGCCGTCGCCGGTGGCGAAGTCATGTAGACAATGGATAAAATGGATAATCAACGCGACCTCCCGCAGGCAGAACCCGTGCTGGACCTGGCCAGCCGCCTGACGCAGGACCACCACCAGTCGCTCAAGCTGTGGCTGCGCATGTTGTCATGCACGGTCAAGATTGAAAACGAGGTACGCACGCGCTTGCGCGCCACCTTCGGCATCACCTTGCCCCGCTTCGATCTGATGGCGCAGCTGGAACGCTTTCCCGAGGGTCTGCGCATGGGCGAACTGTCCAAACGCATGATGGTAACGGGCGGCAATATCACGGGCATCACCGACCAGCTGGAGCAGGAAAAGCTGGTGGCGCGCGTGGTCGACCCGAAAGACCGGCGCTCGTACAGCGTCAAGCTGACGCCGGCGGGCCGGCGCGCCTTCGACGAGATGGCGCGCGTGCACGAAGGCTGGATCGCTGAATTGCTGCACGGCGTGACGCCGGACGACAAAAATCAATTGATCGACCTGCTGTCGCATATGAAGCAGCAGTTGAATAACACCCCTATAAAGGACTGAGCATGCGCCATCTACCCGGCCAGCCGCAAGACCTGCCAGGCAACCGCGCCAGCTTGGGCCATTACGCCGCGCGGCATTTTTTATTCTCCGTCGAGGAAGGCGTCGCCACCTTGACTTTGCACAGGCCCGAGCGCAAGAATCCGCTCACTTTTGACTCGTATGCGGAATTGCGCGAACTGTTTCGCGCGCTGGCGCATGCGGACGACGTCAAGGCCGTGGTGATCACTGGCAGCGGCGGCAATTTCTGCTCGGGCGGCGACGTGCACGACATCATCGGCCCGCTGACGCAGCTCGACATGCCCGGCCTGCTGGCGTTTACGCGCATGACGGGCGACGTGGTGAAGGCCATGCGCGCCTGCCCGCAACCCATCATCGCCGCCATCGACGGCATTTGCGCGGGCGCCGGCGCCATGCTGGCGCTGGCCTCCGATATCCGCCTCGGCACCGCGCGCAGCAAGACGGCCTTTTTGTTTACCCGCGTGGGCCTGGCCGGCTGCGACATGGGCGCCTGCGCCTTGCTGCCGCGCGTGATCGGCCAGGGCCGTGCCGCCGAACTGCTGTACACGGGGCGCTCGCTGGCCGGAGCCGAGGGCGAGCGCTGGGGCTGGCTCAACCGCCTGGTCGAGCCGGAAGAACTGGCGCAGGCGGCGCGGCTGTTCGCCGCCGGCCTGGCCAGCGGCCCCACCTTCGCGCACGGCATGACGAAAAAAATGCTGCAGCAGGAGTGGAACATGGGCGTCGACGAAGCTATCGAGGCGGAAGCGCAGGCGCAAGCCATTTGCATGGCCACCAACGATTTTCATCGGGCCTATCACGCCTTCGTGGCGAAAGAAAAACCGCAATTCGAGGGCGATTGACATGAGTAGCACGCGTGATACGACTTACCTGGACTGGCCGTTCTTCGAAGCGCGGCATGCCGAACTTGAACGCGAACTCGATGTCTGGGCTTCGCAGCACCTGCAGGAAGCCCATGGCGCCGACGTCGATGCCGCCTGCCGCGCGCTGGTGGCGCAACTGGGGCAGGGCGGCTGGCTGACCTACGCCACCGGCACCGATGGCAAGATCGACACGCGCGCCATTTGCCTGATGCGCGAAACCCTGGCGCGCCACAACGGGCTGGCCGATTTCGCCTTCGCCATGCAGGGACTCGGCTCGGGCGCCATCGGCCTGTTCGGCAGCTTGGAGAACAAGGCGCGTTATTTGCCGGACGTGGCCAGCGGCAAGCGCATCGCCGCCTTTGCCCTGTCCGAGCCGCAGGCCGGCTCCGACGTGGCGGCGATGGCGTGCGCGGCGCGCCGCGACGGCGACGAGTACGTGCTCGACGGCGAAAAGACGTGGATCTCGAACGGCGGCATCGCCGATTTTTACGTGGTGTTCGCCCGCACGGGCGAGGCGCCGGGCGCGCGCGGCATCAGCGCCTTCATCGTCGACGCGGACAATCCCGGCCTGGAAATCGCCGAGCGTATCGCCGTGATCGCGCCGCATCCGCTGGCGCGCCTGCGTTTCAATGCCTGCCGCGTGCCCGCCACGCAGCGCCTGGGCGAGGCGGGGCAGGGCTTCAAGGTGGCGATGGCCACCCTGGACGTGTTCCGCACGTCGGTGGCTGCCGCCGCGCTGGGCTTTGCGCGGCGCGCCTTCGACGAGGCGCTGCGCCACGCGACAAAGCGCCAGATGTTTGGTCAGACCCTGGCGGACTTTCAGCTGACGCAGGCAAAATTAGCGCAGATGGCCACCGGCATCGACGCGGCCGCGCTGCTCACCTACCGCGCCGCCTGGCAGCGCGACCAGGGCCGCAAGGTGACGAAGGAAGCGGCCATGGCCAAGCTGACGGCCACGGAAACGGCGCAGCAGGTGATCGACGCGGCCGTGCAGCTGTTCGGCGGTATGGGCGTGGTGAGCGACCACCCGGTCGAGCGCCTGTACCGTGAAATCCGCGCCTTGCGCATCTACGAGGGCGCCAGCGAAGTACAGCAATTGATCATCGCGCGCGAATTGCTGCGCGAGGCGGCGGACGCATGAGCAGCATGAACCGCATCAACAACGAGGAGAACACGATGCAAGTGCTGCAACCACCGGGATGGGCCAGGCCGCGCGGCTATGCGAATGGGGTGGCCGCCAGCGGACGCACGGTTTACGTCAGCGGCATGATAGGCTGGGATGCGCAGGGCCAGTTCCATACGGACGATTTTGCGGGGCAGGTGCGCCAGGCCTTGCAGAATATCGTCGCCGTGCTGGCGGAGGCGGGCGCCTTGCCCGAGCACATCGTGCGCATGAACTGGTATGTGCTCGACAAGAAGGAGTATGTGGCGGCGTATCCGCAAATCGGCGTGGCTTACCGCGAGCTGATCGGCAAGCATTTTCCTGCCATGACGGCCGTGCAGGTGGCCGGCCTGATCGAGGATCGCGCCAGGGTGGAAATCGAGGTGACGGCGGTGCTGCCGCCATGATGGCTGCAATAAACTATTGCATTAACTGCATTTCAATTGAAATAAATTAATGCAATTAATATATCACCCTGTGCTATATTGATATGCCGAAAATTCGCGGCATATACACAGGGGGAGCGATGCAACAACAAATCATGCTGAAAATCAAGGCGGTGCGGCCCGTCACCTTGCTCGCCGGTGCCTTGCTGTGCATCGGTAGCGTTCCTGTCGCCTCGGCGCAATCCTTGCTCAACGGCGCGCAGGAAGCGCAGCTGTCCGCCTGGCTGGGCGAAGGCCCGCTGGCGCTGACGGCCATCTACACGAAGTCGGCGGGCGACACCTCGCGCGACTTCCACCTGGCCGCCGACGGCAAGGGACGCACGTTTTCCGTGATGCAGGCGAGCAACGCCGCCGGCCAGACCTGGCTGGTGGGCGGCTACAACCCGCAAAGCTGGAATTCGTCGGGTACTTACAACATGACGCCGGAAGACCGCGACCGCACGGCCTTCATCTTCAACCTGACGTCGGGCCAGTATTTCCGGCAGACGCCGAAAACCTATGCGCTGGACTCGGTGGGGGCGTATCAAACCTTCAATGACATCGACGCCGGCCCCACGTTCGGCATCGGCGCCGACCTGGGCATGTCGGCGGACCTGAGCACCAATGGCATTTCTTCGCGCTACTCGTACATCGACCCGGTCAATGGCATCTTTGGCGCAAGCTTGCTCGATGGCGCGCCGTATGGCTCCTATCCGAATGTCACGTTTGGCGCCATGCAAGTATTCAGCGTCAGCGCCGTGCCCGAGCCCGCGATGTTGCAACTCATGCTGGCCGGCTTGTTGCTTATTGGTGCAGGCGCCGTGCGGCACAGGAAATTCAGCATGACGCCGTTTGCAACCATCCGTGTCAAGTAAGGCAGCACGCTGGTACTAGTTCGGCAGCGTGGCGGGAAACGGTGTGCAGGAATGGCTGACAGCGACGGCGCGCCTGGCCGTGGCAGTACGGCGCATGCCCGCACCTTATGCGGGCAAGAGTTCGTCTCGTTGCCATGTTCAGAATAATAATAAACAAATATCAGCGTTAAGAGCATAAACTTGCCATTGCTGGCCGCCAACGCGTTACGTATAAGCAACTTTATGGAATTGCACCGTGTTATTTAATTCATTTCCGTTCTTTCTGGTGTTCTTGCCGTTGGCGTTGCTGGGATACTTTCTCCTGTCAAAATACTCGCTGCGGCTATCCATAATTTTCCTGTTGCTGGCCTCGCTTGCATTCTATAGTTACTGGGATGTCGCCTACCTGCCGCTGCTGCTGCTGTCAATTTGTTGCAACTTCAGCATTGGCCGAGTCGTTTCGAAACGCCAGGAGACGGGCCGCAAGCGCGACGCAAAGCACTGGCTGTGGCTCGGACTCGCCTTCAATTTGTCGCTGCTGGTGTTTTTCAAGTATTTTGATTTTCTTATCAGCAATATTGCCACCCTGACGGGGGCGACATTGCAGCCGCTGGGGATTACCTTGCCGATCGGTATCTCGTTTTTTACCTTCACGCAAATCGCCTACCTGGTCGATTGCCACGCAGGCAAGGTCAAGGATTACCAGCCAGAAAGCTATGGTCTGTTCGTCACCTACTTTCCGCACCTGATCGCCGGTCCCATTCTGCATCACAAGGAGATGATGCCGCAGTTCGTGCAGGCCGAATCGCATGTTTTCAGCCGCGGGCGCCTGATCGTCGGCCTTGCATTCTTCACGATTGGCCTGTTCAAGAAAGTCATTCTGGCCGATGGCATCGCGCGCTACGTCGCACCCGTCTTCGACCTCCATCACGCCCATTTGAGCATGCTGGAGGCATGGGCCGGCGCGCTGGCCTATACCTTCCAGCTGTATTTCGACTTCTCGGCCTACTGCGACATGGCGTATGGCTTGTCCTATATGTTCGGCATTATCTTGCCCATTAACTTTCTCTCGCCATACAAGGCGACCTCTATCATCGATTTCTGGCGTCGGTGGCACATCACGCTGTCCAATTTCCTGCGCGATTATCTGTATATCCCCCTGGGCGGGAACCGCAAGGGTGGGTTCTTGCGCTACCGCAACCTCCTGATCACGATGCTGCTGGGCGGACTGTGGCACGGCGCCAACTGGACCTTTGTGGTCTGGGGCTGTTTGCACGGCGGTTATTTGATCGTCAACCATGCCTTGCGCCATCTGTTGGGCCAGCGCAGCAACCTGGCGATACGGGCCGGCGGCGCACTGGCGACTTTTTTTGCCGTGGTGCTGGCCTGGGTATTTTTTCGCGCCAGTTCCCTCGAGGTGGCGCTGGACGTGCTGCAAGCCATGGGCGGCGGCACGCTGACGCCCGCCATGCAGGAAAGCATGCTGGGCGTGAACCGCATCATGCAGCTGAGTTCCTGCCTGTGGTGGCTGGGCGTGTGCGCCGCCATCGTTTTCTTCCTGCCGAATGTATACGAGCTGCTGGGGCGAGGCTTGCGCCTGTCGACGGAGCAGCGCCTGGATAGTGGCCGGGGCAGCGTCTTGCTGGGGGCCATGTTGATGCTTTGCCTGGTCTTGCTGGCAATTAGCGAGACGCGTGGCGTTTCTGAATTCTTGTATTTTAATTTCTGACAAATCATATGCGCTCCATATTTGCGATAGGCCTGGGTGTGCTGGTCACGGCACTGGCGTTGGAAGCGTTCCTGCAATGCATGCCGGTGGTGTCCGGATTGCGCATGGAGCAGAGCAGCGAGCAGCGCCCATATGCCCGTTATCTGCCGCAGCAGGACTACGTGTATTCGCACGGCTGGGCCCTGGCGAATGCCCGGCATGGCAAGACGAATCGGCAGGGCTTTACCAACTCCCCCGATTTCAAGGATGGCGCGGCGGTTCTTGTCATCGGCGACAGCTTTATCGAAAGCCTGATGCTCGAGTATCCGGAAACTCTGCAAGGCCGGCTGGGTCAAGCCCTGGGCGGCGGCGTGTATGCCGCCTCTGCCTCGGGCAACGGCTTTGCCGACGCGCTGGAGGTGTTCCGTCATACGCGTGCGCAGCTGCATCCGCGCACGGTGGTGATGTTCGTCGAGCCGACGGACATGCTCGACATCCTGGCGCCGGCGCAGCGGGGCCATAGCATGTTTGTCAGCGAAGGGAACGATATCAAGCTGGTGCATGTTCCCTATGTTGAGTCCAAGGCCAAGCGGCTGGTCGCCTATTCGGCCCTGGCCCGTTACATCTATTACAACTTGAAATTTCCTGACTGGTTGATGAGCCAGTTGCGCCGCAGCCCTCCTGCCGCGGCGCAGGAGCCGGCCGCCAGCGCACCTGATGCACGCCGCGCCGCCGCGCTCGAATACTACATGACGCAATTGCACGCGCTGGGCGGCGCTGGCGATACGCGCTTTATTTTCCTGGTCGATGCGGACCGGAACATGCTGTACGCGCCGCAGAAGGCGGTACCCAACTGGAAAGCCGGCGATCGCGCATTTTTTATCCAGACGGCCCTGCGACACGGCCATCAGGTGGTCGACATGCAGCCGGTATTCGCGCGCCATTGGGCGCAGCAGCGCGAGCGCATGGATTTTCTGCCGATGGACGGCCACTGGAACCCGGTGGCGCACGATCTGGCGGCGCAGCAAATCCTGCCCTTGTTGCCTTCGGCATCGCCTGCGTTGCCGGCGCCATTGCGCCAGGTGGCAGGACACTGAGGCGCCGGCCCCGCGCACGCGCCCGATTGCCGGACTGTCAATGGCCGGAACTAGCCTGTATAATGCCGCTGCGCGTGTCGCCATCGTACAATGGATAGTACAAGGTCCTCCTAAGACTTAAATGCAGGTTCGATTCCTGCTGGCGACACCACGTTTCCACGCAACGCGCGTCGGCAGCCTGTGATCATCTAGGCGGTAATTACTGGTCGATGGCGATTGAAGTCCGAGTTATCGGTACAATGCGTGCTTCATTCATCCAATCGGCGGCTGTTTTGCACACCACGCGGTGTGCGCGAGACGGCGCCCGAGCACTCTTACTCATTATGGCTGTCATTTCTCTTTCATCGGCGCAACTTGCGTTCGGTCACGTCGCGCTGCTCGATCACGCGGAATTTTCACTGGAAACCTCGGAGCGGGTCGGCTTGATCGGCCGCAACGGCACGGGTAAATCGTCGCTGTTGAAGGTTATTTCGGGCAAGTTCAAGCTCGATGACGGCTTGTTGGTGATGCAGCAAGGCATCAAGATCGCGTATGTGGAGCAGGAACCGCAATTCGACCCGGAAATGTCCGTGTTCGACGCCGTCGCGTCCGGCATGGGCGAATCGCAGGCGTGGCTGAAGGAATACGATGCGTTGACGGGCCAGTTTGGCCAGGGCAATGACGACGAACTGATGGAACGCATGCACGACATCCAGGTCAAACTCGATGCGGCCGATGCGTGGAGCTTGCCGAACAAGGTGGAAACCGTGCTCGACCGTCTGAACCTGACGGGCGACATGGCCATGAAAACCCTGTCCGGCGGGATGCAGAAGCGCGTGGCGCTGGCGCGCGCGCTGGTGTCGGCGCCCGACGTGCTGCTGCTCGATGAGCCCACCAACCATCTGGACTTCAGCTCCATCCTGTGGCTGGAAGGCTTGTTGCGCGACTTCAAGGGCAGCGTGCTGTTTATTACCCATGACCGCTCCTTCCTCGACAACGTTGCCACGCGCATCATCGAGCTCGACCGCGGCCGTTTGCTGTCGTATCCGGGCAACTTCACGGCGTATCAAGTGCGCAAGGCGGAGCAGCTGGAAATCGAAGAAGTGGAAAACGCCAAGTTCGACAAGTTCCTGGCGCAGGAAGAAGTGTGGATACGCAAGGGCGTCAAGGCCCGCCGCGTGCGCGACGAAGGCCGCGTGCGCCGCCTGGAAGCGCTGCGCCTGACGCGCAATGCGCGCCGCGAACAGCAGGGACAAGTCAAGCTGGACGTCTCGGCCGGCGAACGCTCGGGCAAGATCGTGGCGGACCTGGAAAACGTTTCGAAGATCTATGGCGACAAGGTCATTGTCAAGGATTTCAGCGCCACCATCTTGCGCGGCGACAAGGTCGGCCTGATCGGCGCCAACGGCGCCGGCAAGACCACCCTGCTGAAGATGATCCTCGGCGAAGAGCAGTCGGACACGGGCACCATCCGCCTGGGTACCAAGCTGCAAGTGGCGTATTTCGACCAGATGCGCACGCAGCTGAACGAAGAGGCGAACTTGATGGAAACCATCGCGCCGGGCAGCGACTGGGTCGAGATCAACGGACAGCGCCGTCACGTGATGACGTATCTGAACGACTTCCTGTTCGCGCCGGAACGCGCCCGTTCGCCCGTCAAGTCGCTGTCCGGTGGCGAGCGCAACCGTTTGCTGCTGGCGCGTCTGTTCGCCAAGCCGGCCAACGTGCTGGTGCTCGATGAGCCGACCAATGACCTGGATATCGATACCCTGGAATTGCTGGAAGAGTTGCTGGAAGAATACACGGGCACCGTCTTCCTCGTCAGCCATGACCGCACCTTCCTCGACAATGTGGTCACGCAAGTGATCGTCGCCGAAGGCGAGGGCAAGTGGCGCGAATTCGTCGGCGGCTACACGGACTGGGAGCGCGTGCGCACCTTGCCGATCGCCACGGCGCCTGCCAGCAAGCCGGCCGTGAAGGTCGAGGCTGCCGCGCCGGCCGCCAAGCAGAAAAAGCTCAGCTACAAGGAACAGCGCGAGCTGGAAGAGTTGCCGAAACTGATCGCCAAGCTGGAAGACGAGCAATCGGTGCTGGCTGCCGAACTGTCGCATCCGGACTTCTACAAGAAGACGCCAGCCGAAGGCAAGCGCCTGAATGCGCGCGTGGCCGAGATCGAAGGCGAACTGCTGGAAGCGCTGGAAAAGTGGGAGCAGATCGAGGCGCGCGCGAATAGCTGATGCTTTTTTGCATACCCTGTTGTAATTAAGTCAGGATTATTTGCCACGGCAACGGTTCTGCTTGATATAATTATATAATTATATTTATTACATCGGGGGATGCATGTTTGTCATGAAAAACATGCGCGCCGGACCACCGCGTCCGGCGCGTAGCTCCTCCTCCGATGCGTGGCAGCATGTTTGACCGCGCCGCCTTGCCCCGGGTAGCGCCATTCCTGGCCTATCTCTCCTTCATTGCCATTGCCGACGTGCTCGGCCGCCTCGACGTTGCCGCGCAGGACTTGCGCTGGCTGTATGTCGTCAAGATCGGCGTCGTGCTGGGCTTGTTGTTGTACTGGCGCCGCAGTTATACGGAATTGCGGTGGACGCCGTTGGGCGCGCGTGCCATTCTCGGGGCGCTGGCGGGCGGTATTGTTGTTTTTTTGCTGTGGATCAATCTCGACGCCAGCTGGATGAGCATCGGCAAGCCGGACGGTTTCGACCCCCGCACCGATGGCCGCATCGAGTGGAGCCTGGTAGTGCTGCGCATCGCCGGCGCGGCGCTGGTGGTGCCCGTGATGGAGGAGCTGTTCTGGCGCTCCTTCCTGCTGCGCTGGATCGACAAGCCGGACTTTTTGCGGGCCGATCCGCGCCTGGCCAGCGCCAAGGCCTTCGCCATCAGCGTGTTGCTGTTTGGCTTTGAGCATAATTTATGGCTGGCCGGCATGGTGGCCGGTGCAGTCTATAGTTTGTTGTACATGCGTAGCCAGTCCCTGTGGTCACCCATCCTCGCGCACGGCGTGACGAACGGCGTGCTGGGCCTCTGGATTATTTCCGGTGGGCACTGGATTTACTGGTAGTATTGCCTATCAACTGTGTGATCTTTCAAAGACAAAATCCATGTTGAATTCCTTGCGTAAAAAAGCCGTTGCCGCCGCCTTCACGGCCAGCCCGCGTTTGCCGGTTGCGCTGTTACTCTTGGGCACCCTGGCCAGCGGCGCCGCCGTGGCCGATATCAGCGATACCATCAAGCCTTTCGTTGCCACGTCCTATTCGTACGACGACAACCTGATGCGCCTGCCTGACGCTGTGCCGGGTTTTTCCGGCCCCCGCTCGGATACGTCGAGGATGCTGCAGGCGGGCTTCCTGTTCAACCGTCCCATCGGCCGCCAGATACTGACGGGGCAGGCCAAGTGGTCGAAGGTGAGCTTCAACCGCTTCAGCCAGTTCGACTACGACGGCAAGGATTACCTGGCCGACCTGGAATGGCACATCGCCAACCACCTGGAAGGCCATGTGGGCGCCAGTTATTCGCAGACCCTGACGCCGTTCAGCGACTTCCAGAGCTCGGTGCGCAATTTGCGCACGCAGCGCCGCGAGTACGTGAATGGCGCATGGCGCTTCCACCCCAGCTGGCGCGTGCGCAGCGGCCTGTCGCGCGACCGCTACTCGTATGACCTGCCGTCGCAGGCGTTTTCCAACTGGGTGGAAGACGCGACGGAATTTGGCGTCGACTACCTGGCGCGCAGCAACAGCCGCGTCGGCCTGCAGCTGCGCCACCTGAATGGCAAGTATCCGAACCGCGGCGCGCTCGACGCCAATGTGTACGGCAACGGCTATCGCCAGGACGAGGTCAAGGCCAACGTCCTCTGGGATTTCAGCGATATCACGCAGATGGAATTCCTCGGTGGCTGGGTGCGCCACCGCAACAACTTGCTGTCCGGTCGCGATACCAGCGGCACGAATGGCCGGCTGAGCGTGTACTGGAAGCCGTTGGGCAAGGTCAATTTCACGGGCATCGTCTGGCGCGAATTCGGTTCCGTCGACAATTCGCTGGTGACGAGCAGCCTGAACACGGGCGCCAGCCTGGGCGCGACCTGGACGGCCACGTCGAAGGTGCGCGTGGATGCGCAGCTGCGCCAGGAACGGCGCGATTTCGAGGCCGTCAGCGGCCTGGTGCTGCCCGGCGACGGGCGCGACACCACGCGCACGGCCTCGCTGGGCGCGACGTATGCGCCGCACCGGAAAATCCAGCTTGGCGTGCGCGTGTTCCACGAGCGGCGCGAAGGCGTCGCCATCATCGATAGCGGCAGCTACCGGGCCAAGGGCATTTCCTTCAATGGCAGCGTACAGTTTTAAAGATCAACATGACTGTCAATGATATACCCCTGATTTCGTTTTTCCAGCGCGTCCTCGACCCGATCATCATCATGGGCTTGCTGTACCTGATGACGGTTTTGTCGGGTTCGACCTTCACCGGCTATACGCTGGTGCTGATGATACTGGCCGTCTTCATTTCGTCGACGGTATACCAGCATGTCGACCCCTACCGTACCTGGCGCAGCGGCCGCATGCTGGCGTATGCGCGCGATATCCTCGTCGGCTGGACGATCGTCGCGCTGATCCTCACCTTCCTGGGCTCGGCCACGGGCCTGGCCTATCATTTCGATACCGAAGTGGTGCTGGCCTGGTTTGTCCTCACGCCCTTCGTGCTGCTGGCCGGGCACCTGGCCGGGCGCAGGTTCAGCCTGCGCCCGGACGGCGACAGCGAAGTGCGCTCGGTGGTCATCATCGGCGCCAACGACGCCAGCCTGAAGTTTGCCGCCACCGTCGAGCGCAATGCCAACCTGTTCATGCACGTGCACGGCTTTTTCGATGACCGCACGGACGACCGCTGGCCGGAAAAGATGCGCGAACCCATGCTGGGGCGCATGGATGATATCGCCTCCTACGTGCGCGAGCACAACATCAAGATGATCTTCATCAGCCAGCCGATTTCGGCCCAGCCGCGCATCCGCAAGATGCTCGACGAGCTCGAAGATACGACGGCTTCCGTGTATTTCCTGCCCGATATTTATATCTTCGACCTGATGCAGGCGCGTTTCGACAACGTGGGCGGCATGCCCGTCATCGCCATCCGTGAATCGCCGTTCACGGGCTTTAACAGCATGGTCAAGCGGGGCAGCGATATCGTGCTGGGGCTGATGATCCAGATCCTGCTGCTGCCGGTGATGCTGGTCATCGCCATCGCCGTCAAGACCACCTCGAAAGGTCCGGTGATTTTCCGCCAGCGCCGCTATGGCCTGTATGGCGAGGAAATCGTCGTCTACAAGTTCCGCTCCATGACGGTGGGCGAAGATGGCGACAATGTAGTGCAGGCCACCAGGAACGACCAGCGCGTGACGCGCGTCGGCGCCTTCCTGCGCCGCAGCTCGCTCGACGAGCTGCCGCAATTTCTCAACGTCTTGCAGGGCCGCATGAGCATCGTCGGGCCGCGCCCCCATGCCGTCGTGCACAACGAGCAGTACCGCAAGCTGATCAAGGGCTACATGCTGCGCCACAAGGTCAAGCCCGGCATTACGGGCTGGGCCCAGGTCAACGGTTTGCGGGGCGAGACGGAAACGCTGGACAAGATGGAGGCGCGCATCCATTTCGACCTCGATTACCTGCGCAACTGGTCGCTGTGGCTGGATCTGTGGATTATCGCGCGCACGGTCAAAGTGGTGCTGGCGCGAGAGAACGCCCATTGAGCGTCAGTATGCTGCCGGCAGGAAAAAATAGCGTTTGAATATACTTTGCACGGAGTCAATACGCGTTAAAATGGAGCATCTATAGAGCACCAGCGCATTACGCGACCACTCCGCGCTCACCTTGCCACGAGTCGTGCCGGCCATGCGCCATTACTTTCCTCTTGGAAAGGGTTCACGATGTGAGCAGTATCCGGCCTTGCCCCTGCCGGACGTGCGTCACCCTGACGGGAAACCGTCCGGGACGGCACGCGCCAACTATCGATTTTAAAGTCGGTCTGAACCACGCAATACATAATTTTTTGCAATCAAGTAGACTGTGGAAATAGTTGTTTTTATATCTCATTAGTAGATTTTTAAGCAAATATTTTGCTTGTCGTCATGCATTATGTGTATTATGTTTACAATATTGTTAATTATTTGACGAATAACTATTTTTCGGGGCATCCGTGCAGTGCAGCCTGGCCATGGCCCGTTATACTGCGCCGGATTTTCCACCCCCGTCATACCTGTCATCCGAAGGAGCACGCTTGAATCATTTTATTCACTCCCGCCCCGCGCCACGTGTGTTGTGCGCCGCCCTGGTCCTGCTGGCCGCTGCCGGCCTGTCCGCTTGCGGCAACAAGGAAAAAAAGGCTGGCCAGGCGCTGGCCAGCGTGAACGGCGAAGAAATCACCGTCTTGCAGTTGAATGAAGAGTTGCAGCGCGCCGGCGTGCAGGCGCCGCAGCAGGCCGCGGCCAGCAAGCAGTTGCTCGAGTCGCTGATCGACCGCCAGTTGCTGCAGAACGAAGCGGCCAAGGAAAAGGTCGACCGCGATCCGAAAGTCATGCAGGCCATCGAGCGCGCCAAGGCGCTGATCGTTGCCCAGGCATACATGCAAAAGCGCATCGGCGCGGCCACCCGCCCGAGCAAAGCCGAAGTGGAAGAGTATTTCGCGAAAAACCCGCTGTTCTTCAGCCAGCGCAAGCAATTCGATCTGCGCGAGCTGGTCATCCCGACGGCGGCGCTGAACGATGAGCTCAAAGCCGTCATGGACCGCGCCAAGTCGCTGGAAGATGTGGCGCAATGGCTCGACGAGCACAAGATCGCGTTCGGCCGCACGCAGGTATCGCGCACCAGCGCCGACCTGGCGCCCGAACTGAGCAGCAAACTGCAATCGATGCCGAAGGGCCAGCTGTTCATCGTGCGCGAAGGCGAGCGCAGCCTGCTCATCGCGCTGGCCGATATCAAGGACAGCCCGGTGGGCCTGGACGCGGCGGCGCCGCAAATCGAGCAGTTCCTGGCCAACAAGAAGAACAAGGATGCGGCCGAAGCGGAACTGAAGCGTCTGCGCGCCAGCGCCAAGATCGAGTATTTCAACAAGGATGCAGCGGCTACGGCCTCGGCTACGGCCAGCGCACCTGCGGCAGCGGCGCCGGCGAACAGCGCGCATGAGGCCAACGAGCGCGGCGTGGCTGGATTGAAATAAGTGACTTATCGACAAGTAGTTAAACATCAGCAATCTACCAACGGGAATCTGTAATCATGAAACGACTCGCAAACTGGATGATGGCGGCCTTTCTGGCCCTCGCCGCAGGCATGGCCGGTGCAGCCGATGTCCCCCTTGGGGCTGGTGATGTGCTGAAAATCTCCGTCTACGGCAACCCGGACCTGGGCCTGGAAACGCGCGTCAGCGAAGCGGGCGAAATCACCTTCCCGCTGGTGGGCGCGGTGGCCGTCGGCGGCCTGTCCACCTCGGCAGCGGAAAAGAAACTGGGCGGCCTGCTCGAGAGCGGCGGCTTCCTGCGCAAGGCGCAAGTCAACATCATCGTCACCAGCCTGCAAAGCCAGCAGGCGTCCGTGCTGGGCCAGGTCAACCGCCCGGGCCGCTATCCGGTGGAAGGCAAGCGCAGCGTGATGGACATGCTGGCCATGGCCGGCGGCGTCAGTCCTGACGGCGCCGACCAGATCACCGTGATCCGCAAGCGCGGCGGCACTGCCACGCGCGACGTGGCCGACATTCTCGACATCGTGCGCAACGGCGACCTGAAGGGCGACATGGAAGTGGGCGGCAACGACATCATCTACGTGGAACGCGCGCCGCGCTTCTACATCTACGGCGAAGTCCAGCGCCCGGGCGCTTTCCGCCTGGAACGCAACATGACCGTGCTGCAAGCCCTGTCCGTGGGCGGTGGCCTGACGTTGCGCGGCACCGAACGCGGCGTGCGCGTCAAGCGCCGCAATGCGGAAGGCCAGATGGAAGTGTTGTCGGTCAAGCATGACGACCTGCTGCGCGTCGACGATGTCGTGTATGTCCAGGAAAGCCTGTTCTAAGAGCAACTGGCTCCCTACCTTTTTGTATTGAAAGTTTCCAAATGAACCTCACCCAACTATTGCTGATCCTTCGGGCACGCAAGAAGATTGTGCTGCTGACCTTGATGATCACCGTGGCGCTGGCGCTGGGCGTCAGCCTGGTGCTGCCGAAGACCTACAAGGCCACCAGCACCTTGCTGCTGAACTACAAGGGCGTCGATCCCCTGACGGGCATGACCATGCCGGGGCAGTTGCTGCCTGGCTACATGGCGACCCAGGTCGATATTATCGGCAGCAAGAATGTGGCCTTGCGCGTCGTCGACCAGCTGGAACTGGCGCGCAGCCCCGCCGTGATCGCCCAGTTCAATGACGCGGCGCAAGGCAAGGGCACGGTGCGCGACTGGCTGGCCGACTTGCTGCTGAAGAAACTCGAAGTGATGCCGTCGCGCGAAAGCAGCGTGGTCGATGTCAGCTTCAAGGGCGCCGACCCGCAATTCGTCGCGGCCGTCTCGAACGCCTTTGCGGAACAGTATCAAAAGGTCAGCATCCAGCTGAAGGTCGACCCGATGCGCAAGGCGACGACGTATTTCGATGACCAGACTAAATTGCTGCGCGACAACGTCGAGCGCGCGCAAAGCCGCCTGTCGAAATACCAGCAGGACAATGGCATCGTCAGCGTCGACAACCGCCTCGATGTGGAATCGAACCGCCTGAACGACCTGTCGGCGCAACTGGTGCTGGCGCAGGGCCAGGCCATGGAAGCCAATTCGCGCCAGCGCATGGCGCAGGGCGGCAACCTGTCCGAATCGCCGGACGTCGCGTCGAATCCGCTGATCCAGAGCCTGAAGCTGGGCCTGGGCAATGCCGAGGGTAAATTGGCCGAGCTGGGCCAGCGCCTGGACCGCAATCACCCGCAATACCAGAGCGCCAAGGCGGAAGTGGACAAGCTGCGCCGCGACCTGGCCGAGCAGACGCGCGCCACCTCGCAAAGCGTGGGCAACAATGCGCAGATCCTGCAGCAGCGCGAAGGCGCGATCCGCGCCGCACTGGCGGCGCAAAAAGCCAAGGTGCTGGAACTGAACCGGACGCGCGATGAAATGGGCGTGCTGAGCAAGGATGTGGAAAGCGCCCAGCGCGCCTTCGACGTGACCTCGCAGCGCCTGTCGCAGACGCGCATCGAAGGCCAGGCGGAGCAGTCCGATATCGCCATGCTCAATCCGGCCACGGCGCCGATCGAGCCGGACAGCCCGAAGATTCTCCGCAACGTGCTGCTGTCGATCTTCCTCGGCCTCATGCTGGGCTGCGGCATCGCGCTGCTGGCCGAATTGCTGGACCGCCGTATCCGTTCCGACCAGGACCTGAGCGAAGTGCTGCAGATTCCCGTGTTCGGCGTGGTCGACTGGAAACCTAAACAGCGTCGCATGCGCGGCATGCTGCCGCGCCGTTTGCGCCTGAACTGAGATGGAACCTATCATGACTTCAAGTCCACACCTCCTCAATACCACTGCGCCGCTGGCGCGCGGCACCGATTCCAGCATTGGCGGCCTGTTGCTCGAATCGGGCAAGATCACGCCGGAAAACGCCGAACGCGTGCTGCGCATGCAAAAGGAACTGGGCATCCGCTTCGGCGAAGCGGCCTTGCGCCTGGGCCTGATCACGGAAGCCGATATCGAGCAAGTGCTGGCGCGCCAGTTCGACTACCCGTACCTGCAGCCGGGCGCCGGCAAGTATCCGCAGGAACTGGTGGCCGCCTACCAGCCTTTCAGCCACCAGGTGGAAACCCTGCGCGCCGTGCGCAGCCAGCTGATGCTGCGCTGGTTCGCCCGCGGCAGCAAGTCGCTGGTGGTGCTGGGCATGGAGCCGGGCGACGGCGCCAGCCTGTTCGCGGCCAACCTGGCCGTGGTGTTTTCCCAGCTGGGCGAGCACACCTTGCTGGTCGACGCCAACCTGCGCGCACCGCGCCAGCAGGAAATCTTCGACCTGAAGACGCGCCAGGGCCTGTCCGACGTGCTGGCCGGCCGCGCCGAACTCGATATCATCGCCAAGGTGGAATCGTTTGTCGCGCTGTCGGTGCTGTCCGCCGGCACCTTGCCGCCGAATCCGCAGGAACTGCTCAGCCGTACCTCCTTCGTCACGCTCAACAAGCAGCTGGAAAGCCGCTACGACGTGGTGCTGTACGACGTGCCGGCGTATGCCACCGGTTCCGATGCGCTGGCCGTGGCGGCGCGTGCCGGCGGCGTGCTGCTGGTGGCGCGCAAGAACAAGACGCCGATGGCGGAAGTGGCGGCCATGGCCGAGCAAATGACGCATAGCGGCGCCCAGGTGGTCGGTTCCGTGATGGTCGACTTTTGATGACTGCGCCAGGCCACGCCATGCCGCCGGCGCAGGCCGGCCGCTCCGCCGTGCCGGACTGGCTGCCGCTGGCGCTGGGTTTCCTGGCCATGCTCGCGCCCAGCCTGGTCGGGCTGTTCCGCGGCATCTGGTCCACCGAAGAGCAGGCGCACGGTCCCATCATCCTGGCCCTGTCGCTGTGGCTGATCTACCGCAAATGGCCCGAGATGCTGGCGCAGAGCGCCGGCGCCCGTCCGGCCCGCGCCGGCTGGCCGCTGCTGGCCGTTTCGCTGCTGCTGTATGTGCTGGGCCGTTCGCAGCATATCCTGTCGCTGGAAATCCTTGCCCTGATCGGCACCGGCCTGTCGTTGCTGCTGCTCAAGCGCGGCTGGATTGCCGCGCGCATCCTGTGGTTTCCCTTCTTTTTCATGCTGTTCATGGTGCCGCTGCCGCTGCCGCTGGTGACGACCCTGACCATGCCGATGAAAATGGCGGTTTCGTATGTGACCGAACACCTGCTTTTCCTGGCCGGCTATCCGATCGCCCGCAATGGCGTGATCCTGCAGATCGGCCAGTACCAGCTGCTGGTGGCCGACGCCTGCGCCGGCTTGCAGACCCTGCTGACGCTTGAAGCGCTGGGCCTGTTCTATCTGAACCTGGTGCGGCATACTTCGCCGTTCCGCAACATCGTGCTGGCCCTGCTGATCGTGCCGATTTCCTTTACTGCCAATGTCATCCGCGTGATGGTGCTGACCCTGATCACGTATTACTTCGGCGACGCGGCCGGGCAGGGCTTCCTGCATGGCTTCGCCGGCATGGTGCTGTTCATTTCCGCGCTGCTGCTGATCCTCAGTGTCGACAGCTTGCTGCAGTGGATCGTGCGCAAGCGCCAGGCGGGCCGCGCGCCAACCGTGGGAGCGTCGACATGAACGCGGCACTGCGCATGAATATGCTGCTGGGCGCCTTGCTGCTGGGCGCAGCCGTCCTCAGCCACGGCGTGGCGCCGGGCGTGAAGATGGCCGACCAGCGCCCGAGTTTTTCGCTGGAAGCGGCGATACCGCAAGCGTTCGGCGACTGGCGCGTCGACAGTTCCATCGTGCCGCTGCAGGTGGATCCGGAAACCCAGGAACGCCTGAACAAGATCTACAACCAGACCTTGTCGCGCACCTACATCAATGGGCACGGCGAACGGGTGATGCTGTCGATCGCGTACGGCGGCGACCAGAGCGACAACATGGGCGTGCACAAGCCGGAAGTGTGCTACGCGGCGCAGGGTTTCCAGGTCGAGCGCGACGAATACGGCGAGCTGGCCTCGGCCTACGGCAGCCTGCCCGTGAAGCGCTTGCTGGCCGTGAATGGCAACCGCAGCGAGCCCATCACCTACTGGATCACCATCGGCGACAAGATCAGCAAGGTGGGCATGCAGCAGCGCCTGGAGCAATTGCGCTATGGCCTGACGGGCACCGTGGCCGACGCCATGCTGTTCCGCGTGTCGAGCATCGATACGGACTTGCCGCGCGCCTACCGCTTGCAGGCCGATTTCGTCAACGGCTTGCTGGCCAGCATGCCGGCAGCGCAGCGCAGCCGCCTGATCGGCGCGCCGCCCGGATGAGGCATGGCTTGAACGATGACAAAGCGCCGGCGGGCGCGGCACGGCGTGGCGGACAGCGAGAATCATGAGCAGCGACATCAACAAGAAAAGCGTCAGCGCCGTCAAGTGGGCGGCGATGGGCACGGTCCTCATGTTTGGCCTGCAGCTGGTCACGCAAGTGGTGCTGGCGCGCCTGCTGGGGCCGGAAAACTACGGCTTGTTTGCGATGGGACTGATTGTGCTGACATTTAGCAACTTTCTGGCCGATTTCGGTTTTTCCTGGGGGCTGGTGCAAAACCGCACGCTCAGCGAGGAAGACGTGCGCTTCACGGTGACGTGGCAGGCGCTGACGGGCCTGGCGGCTATGAGCTTGCTGTTTTTCATGGCGCCGTGGATCGCCGCGTACTTCAAGGAACCGCGCATCGCGCCCGTGATCGCCTGGATGAGCCTGACCTGCCTGCTGAATGCGCTGACGGCGCCGGGCAGCAGCCTGCTGCGGCGCGCCCTCGATTTCCGCTGGCTTAACATCATCCAGGTGATCAGCTACATCGTCGGCTACCTGCTGGTGGGCTTGCCGCTCGCGTATGCGGGCGCCGGCGTGTGGACCCTCGTGTGCGCCTGGCTGGGACAGGCTTCCACGGCGCTGGTGCTGACGTATGCGCGCACGCGTTTCTCGCTCAAGCCGCTGCTGTGGTACGAGGGCGCGCGGCGCTCGACGAATGTGGGCGTGACGGTGTTCGTGACGAATCTGTGCAACTGGTGCCTGAACAATATGGACCGCGTGTTCCTGGGCCGCTTCCTGAATGCCCACGCGGTGGGCGTGTATGCGGTCGGCTACAACCTGGCCAATACGCCCAACTCGCTGTTCCTGAGCGCCTTGCAGCCGGCCTTCCTGGCCACGGGCGCCAAGCTGCAGGACGATCTGCCGCGCCTGCGCGACACGTATCTGTCGGTGCTGGCGACCATCTGGATCATCATCCTGCCGCTGTTCGTGCTGCTGGCGATGACGGCGCCGGACTTGATCGGCGTGTTGTACGGCAAGGTGTGGCAAGAGTCGGGCATCGTGCTGAGCATCCTGGCGCTGGCCATGCCCGCGTACATCACGTGGGGCATGTCGACGCCGATCTTATGGAATACGGGCGGCAAGCACCTGGAAAGCCTGCTGCAGCTGCCGCTGATCGCGCTGGCCGGCGCGGCGCTGGTGCTGTGGGCGGGGCAGGGCGGGGCGGTGGTCGCCATGATCGCCGCCGGCACCTTGCTGGCGCGGGCGCTGGTGGTGGGCACGGTGGCGTGCCTGCGCCTGCAGGTGGGGCTGGGCGATCTGGCGCCGCTGGCCGCGCGCGGCCTGGCCATGGGCTTGCTGGCCGCCGCCGGCAGCTGGGGCGGCGCCATGCTGGGCGGCCTGGGCGGCAGCCATCCGCTGCCGGCATTCCTGGGCGGCGCGCTGTTCGGCGGCCTGACCCTGCTGCTGGCCGTGCTGGCCTGGCCCGAACTGCTGGGCACGCGCGCGGTGGGCATGCTTGCCCGCTTCAGCCCGCCGCTGCCGGCCAGGGTGGTCTCTTATTTGCGCGCCCGCTGTGGCGCGCGCGACAACTTACTGGATACGCGAGAACTACATGAGTGAAATACTGTTTGGCCTGTTTGCCGTGGTCGCCGCGCTGGTGGTGGTGTTCGTGATCGCCTTGAGCATCCATTGGGGCAGCAAGCGCGAGACGGGCCTGGTGCCGTACGTGTTCTATCCGGTATTGTTGTCGATCGCCGTGGCGGCCATCCTGTCGAACCGCGATGTCTCGGGCGATGAACTCCAGATGGGCATGCAGGCGCTGGCGCGGCACCCGGCCAGCTCCTGGTTTGGCCGGCTCACGTCCCTGTTCGCGATCTTTGCCTGCGGCGAGCGCATTCTGCACCGCCTGACTACGCGCGACAAGCTCCAGCCGATACCGATGCTGCTGTTCTGGGCGCTGTTCGTATACTTCCTCAGCAATATCGTCAGTCCGGCCGTGCTGGGGCGCCATACCAGTGTGTCGCATGAATACCTGTACATGTTCCTGGCCGGCTATGCGGCCTTGCTGATGACGCACAAGGAGGTCGACCTGAGCGTCATCTCGATGCGCAACGCCACCTTGCTGTTCCTGGTGCTCAGCGCAGCCGTGTTTGCTTGGAAGCCGAACATGGTCGTCAACAGGAATTACCACGGCCTGATTCCCTTCCTCAGCATCCGCTATACGGGCCTGGCCAATCACGCCAACAGCCTGGGACCGATGGTGGTGGTGTTCCTGCTGTGCCTGTGGCGCAAGCCCTATGGCTGGCGCCCGCTGAACCTGTTTGCCTGGGGCCTGGGCCTGGGCAGCCTGCTGCTGGCGCAATCGAAAACCAGCTGGATCGCCTGCCTCCTGTGCTTTGCCTGCGTCGCCTATTTCGGTTTCCGCGAACAGATCAAGGAGCGGCTGTTCGATTACCGCCGCCCGCAATTGTCGATCATCGGCATCTTCTGCTTCATCCTGCTGTGTACGTTGGGCATGTTGTTTGTGATGTTTGGCAATATCGATGCCAAGCTGGCGCACTTTGCCACCAGCAGCGAAGGCTCCGACTTGATCAGCTTGACGGGACGCGACGTGATCTGGCAGGTGGCGCTGCAGGAATGGCACAAGAATCCCGTGTTCGGCTACGGTTTGCCGCTGTGGGATGACGCGTTCCGCATCAGCATCGGCATGCCATACGCCACCCATGCGCACAGCCAGTTTTACCAGAGCCTGGCCAGCGCCGGCACCATCGGCGCCATCGGCCTGGTGCTGTATGCCATGGCGCTGCTGTATGCGTGCGCGCGCACGGCGCGGGCCAGCCAGGGCCTGTCGATGGCCTTGTTCGTCCTCATCGCCATCCGTTCGATCAGCGAAGTGCCGCTGTCGCTGACGGGCTTTGCCGCCGAGGCGATGACGCATCTGCTGTTGCTCATTATCGTGACGGCGTATTTCCCGGTGGCCGACCAGCAGGCCGTCAGGGCGCGCAAGGTGCGCGTGCCGGGGATGGCTTGATGCTGTGCTCGGTCATCGTGCCGCTGTATAACAAGGGGCCGTATATCGAAGCGGCGCTGGCCTCGGTGCTGGCGCAAACCCATGCCGACTGGGAAGTGGTGGTGGTCGATGACGGTTCCAGCGATGATGGCGCGCAGCGCGTGCGGGCCTGCGCCGATGCGCGCGTGCGGCTGGTCAGCCAGGCCAATGGCGGCGTCTCTCGCGCGCGCAACCGCGGCATCCTCGAAGCGCGCGGCGACTTGATCTGTTTTCTCGATGCGGACGACTGGTATGGCCCCGTGTATCTGGAAACCATGGTGGGCATGGCGCGCGCCCATCCGTCCGGATCGTTTTTCGCCTGCGGCTTCGAACGCATACCGGACAGCCGCACCGCGGCGCTCAGCTACCAGGGCGGGGCCGTGCGCGAGACGCGGCTGCTCGACGACTTTTTCGAGCGGCGCCGCCGTGGCGGACCGTTTTTCTGCACGAATTCGGTGGCCATCCTTCGCAGCGACTTGTTGCCCTTGCAACCATGCTTCCCGGAAGGCGAGTCGGCCGGCGAGGACCAGGATTTGTGGTTCCGGCTGGCCGAGCGCCTGACGCTGGTGTTTACGCCGGCACAGCTGGTGGCCTACCGTGTCGAGGTGGCCGGCAGCCTGTGCGCGATCGAGTCGGCCGATGTGCTGGCGCCCACGTTCGAACGGTTGGAACGGCGCGCCCGGGCCTGGCCGGCGGCCAATCCGGCGCGCCGTTCCGCCTTGCGGCTGGTGTCCGATGCGCGCGTCAGCGTGGCGCGCGCGGCGCTGGCGCGGGGCCGCCGCGGCGAAGCGCTGGCCGGGCTGCGCCACGCCGCCGGCGGCGGCATGTCGCGCCACTGGTGGGTGGCCCTGGCCTTGTGTTGTTTGTTGCCGACCCGGCTCGCCGTCAAATGGCAAATGTGGCGCGAAACGCACATTAATAGCTGAGCTGCAACTAATATTAATTCTCGGAAGAATACTTTAGGTATATGCTTGCAGGTATTCGCAGTGCCTTCCGCAGTGTCTTCGCCTTTTGCCCGATTTTGTACGGCGGGCCGTCCTGTGTCTCGCAAGCAGCCTCGACAGGAGGCGTATGATATGCCCCACGCAGCGGCGGTATCTTGCTCGATAGTTGATGTTAAGAAGGTAATCTATGAAATTCGCTAAATATACGCTGGTCAAAGTGGCGCTGCTGCTCGTCTGTTCAGCCTGCGGCCAGGCCCAGGCCGACTGGGCCCTGGCGACCGACCCCTTGGCCGTCCGCACCTTGCCGGACAACCGCCAGATCCAGCCGCAAAATCCCCCCAGTTTCAGCTGGTCGCGCCATCCGCAGTCGCCGGCGTCGTATGTCATTGAAGTCAAATTGGCGGGCACCGTGGTCAGCACCTTCACGTCGGCGCGCAACTGGTATCTGCCATCCAAGAAATTTGCGGCAGGCACCTATAGCTGGCGCGTGCGTCCCAGCACGAGCAATGAATGGTCGAGCCCGCGAACCTTTGTGATCGACGCCACGTCGAAAGTGTTCGAAGTGCCGGAAAGCAGCGCCCTGCGCGCTGCCATCGTCTTGCGCCCGCGCCCGCGCGGCCTGGAGGATAACGCGACCTTTTTCGCGAGCTGGAGCGCGGCCAAGCGCGCCGACCGCAGCCAGGTGCTGACCTGGCTGAGCACCGAAGTGATACGTAATATGACGGCGATCGCGCCCGTTTCCGACGCCGAGTGGCCATTGTCTCCAGGCAAGGTGCGCACGGCCGCCAACGAGGCGCAGAATGCGCGCGTCATTTCGCGCACGAATCAGAGCGCGCGCCAGCTCGAAGCGGCCTCGTTGCTGTACCGCGTGACGGGCGAGAACCAGTATCTGGTGGAGGCGATCGCGCGCGGCGATCAGGAAGCCGCGCTCAGCCCGAACGGCGGTACCAGTTTTGTCAACCATGACCAGGGCAACCGCGCCATTGCGCAAAGCCTGATCAAGGCGGTCGACAACCTGGGCAGCGCCCTCGATGCGCCGCGCCGCGCCGCGTGGCTGGAAATGGTACGCGTTCGCACCAATGCGATGTACCTCGACCTGGCTGCGCAGACGGGGCGCCTGGATCAGTACCCCTACGATTCCCACGCCGCCAGCAATATCGGTTTCCTGACCTTGATTTCAACGCTGTCCCTGGGCGATATCCCGGAGGCGAAGGACTGGTTCGATTTTTCGTTCCGCGCCTTTGTCAGTTCCTACAGCGTGTGGAGCGGTCCGGAGGGCGGTTTTGCCAACGGCACGGCGTATGCGGAGTATGAAGCCGACTATGCGCTGCAGATCTGGCCGGCGCTTGCCTACGCGACCAAGGTCGACCTGTTCACCAAGCCCTGGGCCAGCGGCTTCCTCGATTACCTGATGCATTTCGTGCCACCCGGTTCGCAGACCCACGTGTTTGGCGACGGGCACGAGACGCTGCCTGAAATCCGCATGATGAAGGGTTTTGCCGCGCATTTCGCCACGCCTGCCGCGGCGTGGTATTACAAGAACCTGATCCGCACCGACGATTCGCTGGCCACCTTGCAGGCGCCGTACCCGTTGCCGGTGGCGACGGTGGCCACGCCCGCGCCGCCAGCCAACTCGGCGTATTACCCGAGCATCGGCTGGGCTGCCATGCACAGCGACATCGGCAATCTGCAGCGCACCTCGGTGTATTTCAAATCGAGCCCCTACGGTTCGTTCAATCACAGTCACGGCGACCAGAACGGCTTTGTGCTGGCCAGCGCGGGCGTGCCCCTGCTGACGGAAAGCGGCTGGTACGACTGGTACGATTCGCCGCTGTGGAGTTCCTGGTACCGCCAGACCAAGGCCCATAATGCCTTGACGTTCGACAATGGCCAGGGCCAGCTGGTCGACGGCTATGAGACGACCATGGCGCGCAACGGCCGCATCACCGCCTTTGCTCCCATGGCCACCGTCGACTATGTGGCGGGCGACGCCACGCTGGCCTATGGCGGCCAGCTGACATCGGCACTGCGCAAGCTGTGGTTCCTGCGCACCACGGATGCCGTGGTGGTGCAGGACCGGGTGACCTCGGCCACGCCGCGCGTGTTCGAGTGGAACTTCCATACGTATGCGCCTATCGTGGTCGACGCCGGCGGCGCCATCTCGGTGACGAATCAGGGCCGCAAGGTGTGCGTGGTGCCGGTCAGCACCGGTGCGCGTTTCGAAAAGCGCACGGGACCTCCGCCGCAGCCCGGCACCTATGAAGAGCATGGGGTGTTCATCAAGTCGGCCGCGGCGCTGAGCGGCGAATTCCTCACGGTGCTCGATGTCGGCTGCAAGAAGCCGCTGATCAAGCTGGGCAAAAGCGGCACGGCCCGCACGCTGACGGTCGGCAAGCAAGTGGTGACATTGCCGAACTGACCGCTGGTGCAAGAAAAATCCACTGTCGTCGTTGCGGCAGTGGATTTTTTTTAATTGGCGAGCAGAAATTGTTCGATTTCCTGGCCCGGTCCGCCGCGCTGTTCCATTTGGGCACAGGCGCGCGACACCTGCGCGGCCAAGGCTGCGCGGAAGGCGTCGTCGGACAGGGCGCGGCGCAAGCCTTCGCGCATGGCGCCGCTGTCGCCGGCGGCAACGAAGCCGGCGTAATCGCGTCCCAGGTACGCTTCGATGGCTTCGTGGCGCGTGGCGATCAGCGGTTTTCCATTGCGCAATACCCGCAGCAGCACGCTCTGGCCACAGGCTTCGCCCTGGCTTTTCAGCGGCATGGCGACCACCCGGCTGCTTGCCAGCAGCTTTTCAAACTGCGCTTCCGGCAAGTCGAGATGGACCGTGGTCTGCGCCGGGTCTTGCGCGGGGATCTGGTTTTGCGCCGACGCCACGATCACCAGGTGCGCTTCCAGCCCGTGCGCCGCATCCAGCAGCAGCTCGTAATCGCGGTTGGAAAAGCCGCCGGAGAAGATGCTGCCGTCATCTTGCCGCTGGGACGTCGTGGCGGCGCCGTCGAGATGCTGGCGCCACAGGTGGAAATGCACGGCGGCGGGCGCGATGCCGACGTTGTCGGTCAGGTTGCGCGTTTCGCCGCTGGAAAAAGTAATGAATTCCAGTCCGGGGAAATTGAGCAGGCGCCAGGCCCGGTTGATCACGTTGCGGGCCCGCGTGCCATGGATGAAACAAGCCATCACCAGCAGGCGCTGCGGGCGCGGCAGCAGGCCCAGGCGTATCAGTGCCAGCACGGGCAGCGCCTGCCAGCCGACGACCAGCAGGCGGTCTTGCTGGCGCCATAATTTGCGCGTGCGCAACAGCGACGGCGACAGCATGGCCGCCAGGATGGACAGTTTGCTGCGCATGTGCGCCTGCGCGTCCGGCCCGATATGCGTCACGCGCGCGCCGCCCGCCGCCAGATGCTCGACGATGTCGTGGTAGGTTCCCGCTTCCGACAGCAGCACGTGGATCATTGTTGCGCCTTATTAAAAATGAACATTATCACATTAAAACAACAGCCAGGGCCGTTCCGGCGCTCGTTGTCACCTAATTAATGATTAGCAATCGACTGCATTGTTATAATAGCATTAAGGTGAACGTTTACACATTGTTTCGGCATGAGGCCTGTCACGCTGCGGCCAGCTTGCCGCTCGTCGCTGGCGCAAGCTTGGTTTGATGCTACTAATGCAATATAATTAATCATTTCGTAAGGGCATGATATGCTTCGGCGCATGGCGTATTGTATCTGCCTCAACCTTTTTTTGCCGTCGAACCGCCTATGTCCCTGAAGATTTTGCAACTGGTGCCGGAAAGCCTGCCCACGTTTCGCCCCGATGTCGCGGTACTGTTCGGCAAGTACCTGCCGCGCCACGGCGTCGAATGCGATATCGTCGGCATGCCGTCGCAACAGCCGCCGCAGGCGCAGGGCTTTCGTTCGGTGCGCCACGGGCGTTTTCTGGGCAGCCGCCTGTTGCGCGAACTGGCTTTTCAGTGGCTTTGCCTGCGCGCCCTGGCGGGTGCCCGCCGCGCCGGTTGCGATGCGATCCAGGTGCGCGACATGGTGCCCACGGGCTTGCTCGCCTTGCTGGTGGCGCGCCTGAAGGGCATACCGTTCTATTACTGGGTGTCATACCTGATCAGCGAGGGACGCATCGAACGGGCGCGCAGCAGCCTGGCGCAGCGCCCCACCTTGCGCGCGCGCCTGGTGCTGTGCAAGGGTTTGCTCGAACAATGGTTGTTGTACCGTATTGTGTTGCCGCGCGCCAATCACGTCTTTGTGCAAAGCGACGCGATGCTGCGCATGATGCAGGCGCGCGGCATCGCGGCGCAGCGCCTCACTGCCGTGCCCATGGGGGTCGACATGGAAGTGTTGCAGGCGCAAGCCATCGCGCCCGTCCGTCCGGAGGGCTGGGAGGAGGTGCCCTTGCTGGCCTACCTGGGCACGCTCGACCAGTCGCGCCAGCTGGAACGCTTGCTGGATGCCCTGCTGATCGTGCGCCGGCATATCCCTGATGCCTGCCTGCTGCTGATCGGCGCTTCCGATACGCCATCCGACGTCGATGACTTGCTTGCCTATGCGCAACGCGCCGGCCTGGCCGGGGCCGTGCGCGTGACGGGCTGGCTGCCCTCGGACCAGGCGTGGCCCCTGCTGGCCGGGGCCGATGCCGCGCTGTCGTATATTCCCCGTGGGGCCCTGTTCGACGTCAGTTCGCCCACCAAGCTGCTCGAATACCTGGCCTTGCGCATGCCGGCCGTGGGCAACGACAGCCCGGACCAGGCCGAAGTGTTGACGGCCAGCGGCGCAGGCTGGCTGACAGCCAGCGAACCGGCCGCCATGGCCGCCGCGATGGCGGCCATCTTGTCCGATGTGCCCGCAGCGCGCGCCCGCGCCCAGGCCGGCGTCGCCTATATCGAGGCGCAGCGCAGCTACCGCGTGCTGGCGCAGGCACTGGCGCAGCGCTACCTGGATCTGGCCGGCGCGTGCCGTTGACGCCCGTGGCTGGAAGCGCAGGCAAGAAGTTGTTGCCGAACACGTAAACGGCGCTCAGAATGCACCATGGGTGGTGTTCCCTGGAAGAAAATTGTTGTAGATGTTAGCGCAATGCAGCAAATATATTTGTCTTCGCGTCTAAATTACAAAAGTACAACATATAATACCAATATGACTACGATAATGCTGCTAGGACCTGCACTTAATGCGGTGAGCGGGGTAACCACCCATTTGAATCAACTATTTCACAGTTCTTTGTCGCAAGACTACAAGCTCGTGCACTTTCAGGTCGGCAGCGAGGGCCGCAACGAGTCGCGCCTGCACAAGCTGCTGCGTTTTGCCTGGAGCCCCGTGCAGTTCGTGCAGGCCGTGCGCAAGCAGCGCCCGCAGATCGTGCATATCAACACGTCCATGGAGTGGCGCAGCTATTGGCGCGACATCGTGTATCTGCTGCTGGCCAAGGCCATGGGCAAGCGCGTCGTGTACCAGGTGCATGGCGGCGCCTTGCCGCAGGTGTTTTTCAACGGCAAGCCATTGCTGACGGGTTTGCTGCGGCGCGTGCTGCGCGCGGCCGATGTGGTGGTGCTGCTGGCGCAATGCGAACTGCAGGGCTATCGCGATTTCGATCCCGCGCTGGCGCTCGACGTGATACCCAACGCCATCGATGCGGGCAGCGACCCGGGCGACAGGCCGCTCGTGCCGCAGCGTCCGCTGTCACTCGTGTACGTGGGACGCCTGGCGGAAAGCAAGGGCCTGTTCGACTTGCTCGAAGGGCTGCGCCTGGCGCGCGCCGCAGGCGTGCAAGCAACGCTGGCGCTGGCCGGCAGCGGTCCCCTCGAAGCGGCGCTGCGCGAGCGCGTCGCCGGGCTCGGCTTGCACGAGGCGGTGCGCTTTCTCGGCCCCGTCTTTGGCGCCGAAAAGGAAGCCGTGTGGCGCCAGGCCGACCTGTTCGGTTTTCCCACCTTGCACCAGGAAGGCTTGCCGTACGCCTTGCTGGAAAGCATGGCCGCGCGCACGCCCGTGCTGGTGTGCCCCGTGGGCGCGATTGCCGACGTGATGCAGGATGGCGTGCATGGCGTGTTCTTGCCGCCGCGCAATCCCCAGGCGCTGGCGGATGCCATCGTGCGCCTCGACGGCGACCGCGCCCTGTTGCAGCGCATGGGGCAAGCTTGCCGCGAGCGCATCGAAAGCGCCTATACGGTCGAGCGCCTGGCGCAGGATTTCCGCCGCGTCTACCGCGCCTTGCTGGCGCCGCCGGCAGTCTAGCCGAACCCTTTTTTAAGCGAGCCCATATGTGCGGTATTGCCGGTTTGATCTTCCCCTCGTCCGTCGCCGGCCTGCCCGCGGCGCTCGACGCCATGGGGCGCGCCATCGCGCACCGCGGTCCCGATGACACGGGCGTGCTCAACGCGGCCACTGCCGACGGCGCCTGGCAGGTGGGCTTGCTGCACCGCCGCCTGTCCATCATCGACATCGCCACGGGCCACCAGCCGCTGGGCAATGAGACGGGCGATGTGCAGATCATCTTCAATGGCGAAATCTACAATTTCCAGCCCCTGCGCGACGAATTGATCGCGCTGGGCCACCATTTCCGCACGGCATCCGACACGGAAACCATCGTGCATGCCTACGTGCAATGGGGCGAAGAGTGCGTGCAGCATTTTCGGGGCATGTTTGCGTTTGCCATCTGGGATGCGCGCAACGACCGCCTGTTCATGGCGCGCGACCCGTTCGGCAAGAAACCCCTGTTCCTGTGGCAGCACGAGGGAAAACTGGCTTTCGGCTCGGAAATCAAGGCGCTGCTGGCCTTGCCGGACGTGGCGCCGCAAGCGGACGAGGCCGCCATCTGGGACTATTTCGCCTACCGCTACGTGCCGGGCCCGGCCACCTTGTTCCAGGGCATCCGCAAGCTGGCGCCCGGTTCCACGGCCACGTGGGAAAACGGCGTGCTGCGCGAGCGCGTGTATTACACGCCGCCCGACAGCCGGCCCCGCCTGGCGGCCCCGTTGCCGGCCGACCCCGTCGCCACCTTCCTCGGCAAGCTCGATGAATCGGTGCGCATCCGCATGATTTCCGACGTGCCCTTCGGCGCTTTCTTGTCCGGCGGCATCGATTCGTCGGCCGTGGTGGCGCTGATGTCGCGCCATGCTGGCGTGCCCGTAAAGACTTTTTCCGTCGGTTTCAAGGAGGGCGGCTTCAGCGAGCTGGCATATGCGGCCGATATCGCGCGGCAATTTTCCACGGAACACCATGAACTGGAAGTGTCCGTCGACCAGGTCATCGCCTTGCTGCCCGACCTCGTGCGCTTCCGCGACGCCCCCGTGGCCGAGCCGTCCGACATTCCCATCTACCTGCTGGCGAAAGAGTCGCGCAAGACGGTCAAGATGGTGCTGACGGGTGAAGGCTCCGATGAAATCCTCGGCGGCTACCCGAAACACGTGTACGAGCGCTATGCGGGCAACTACCAGATGCTGCCGGGCCTGCTGCGCCACGGCCTGATCGAGCCGGCCATCGGCGCCTTGCCGTATCGTTTCCGCCGCGCCAAGACGGCCATCGTCAACCTGGGCCTGGAAGCGTTCCACGAACGTATGCCGCGCTGGTTCGGCATGATGTCCGACCAGGAACGCGCGCGCCTGGTGGCCATGCCGCCGCCGGTGCGCCAGCGCGATCCTTCGCTGGGCTGCGGCAGCGCCGGCAACAGCGCCTTGCGCCGCATCCTGTGCTTCGACCAGCTGAGCTGGCTGCCCGACAACCTGCTGGAGCGGGGCGACCGCATGACCATGGCCGCGTCGCTGGAAGCGCGCATGCCCTTCATGGACCACGAACTGGCGGCGTATGTGTCGAGCCTGCCGGACGAGTACCGCGTGCGCGGCCGCACCACCAAGTGGATCTTGCGCGAAGCCATGAAGCAACTGTTGCCGCAAGCCATACTGGAGCGGCCGAAAGTGGGCTTCCGCGTGCCCGTCAACGAATGGTTCCGCGGTCCCATGAAGGATTACCTGTACGAACACTTGACGGGCGCCGGGTCGCGCACGCGCCACTACTACCATGCGGCAGCCCTGCAGCAGGTGCTGGCCGAACACGTGGCCGGACGGCAAAACCACGAGAAACTGCTGTGGAGCTTGCTCACCCTGGAAATCTGGCAGCGCCAGTATCTGTGAGACGTCCATGCTGAGCAACCTGTCCTGGAAACTGAACCGCTTGCGCGCCATGGGGGCGCCCGAGGTGGCGCATCGCGTGCGTGATGCCTTGCAGCAACGGCTGCAGGCGCGCGGCTATGGCCTGGCGCATGTGCCGCCGCCCGCCGCGCGCCAGCGTTTCGGCGCGCCATGGCTGGGCATGCCCATCGACACGGCGCCGCACCTGGCGGCGGCCGAACGCATCCTCGCGGGCCGCTTCGATGTGTTCGCCCTGCGCGATGCGGAGCTGGGTTTCCCGCCGCAATGGAACCGCGATCCGAAGACGGGCACCGTGGCGCCGCTGGATTTTGGCAAGACGCTCAATTACCGCGATGAAACCGTGGTGGGCGACATCAAATGCCTGTGGGAACCGAACCGCCACCTGGCCGTGACCGACCTGGCGATGGCGTACCGCCTCGGCGGCGACTTGCGCCATGCGCAAGGTGTACAAGTCCTGCTCGAATCGTGGTGGCAGCAATGTCCGTATCCGCTGGGGCCGAACTGGAGCAGCGCGCTGGAGCTGGCCTTGCGCCTGGTCAGCTGGTCGCATGCGTGGCACTTGCTCGGTGGCATCAACAGCCCCCTGTTCCAGGGCGCGCAGGGGCAAGCCTTCCTGCAGCGCTGGCTCGACAGCATCTACCAGCATTGCCACTTCATCGCGGGACACTTTTCGCGCCACTCGTCGGCCAACAACCACCTGTTTGGCGAATTGACGGGCTTGCATATCGCCGCGCTCACGTGGCCTTGCTGGCCGGAAAGTGCCGGCTGGCTGGCGCAGACGGAACGCGAACTGGAAGCGCAGGCGCTGCAGCAGAATGGCCCGGATGGGGTGAACCGCGAGCAAGCCATTTATTACCAGCACACGGTGGCCGATGAAATGCTGCTGTGCGTGCTGGCGGGCCGCGCGAATGGCCGGCCCCGCTCGGCCGCCTTTTTGCGGCGCCTGGAAGCCATGCTGGAATTTATCGCCGCCATGACGAACGTGGCGGGCGAGGTGCCGATGCTCGGCGACGCCGACGACGCGCTGCTGGCGCACTGGGACAAGGCACCGGGCGCCAATCCCTACACCTCGCTGCTGGCCAGCGGCGCGGCCCTGTTCGGCCGCGCCGACTTCAAGGCCAAGGCGCGCACGTTCGACGAGAAAAGCGCCTGGCTGCTGGGCGAGGCAGGGAGCCAGGCGTTTGACGCCTTGCCGGACGCTGCGCCCGATACCTTGCCGCGCGCCTTCCCCGACGGCGGCTATTACGTGATGGGCGCCGGCTTTGGCACGCCCGACGAAGTGCGCCTGATTGCCGATGCCGGCCCGCTGGGCTACCTGGGCATCGCCGCGCACGGCCACGCCGATGCGCTGGCGCTGACCTTGTCCGTGGCGGGCCAGATGGTGCTGGTCGATCCGGGCACCTATGCCTACCATACGCACAAGCAGTGGCGCGATTATTTCCGCGGCACCAGCGCGCACAACACCGTGCGCGTCGATGGCCGCGACCAGTCCGAATCGGGCGGTAACTTCCTGTGGCTGCGCAAGGCCAGCGCGCAGTGTCTTGCCTGGCGCGACGATGCCGATGGGCAATTCTGGAGCGCCAGCCATGACGGCTACCTGGGCTTGAAAGATGGCGTGCTGCACCGGCGCGACGTGCGCGTGGCGCCCGGCGCCGCGCTGATCGTGGTCGACGACGTGCTCGCATGCCAGGGCGCGCATGAGGTGGAATTGTTCTGGCACTTTGACCCCCGCTGCCGCGTGCGGCTCGATGGCCGGGTGCTGCGCGTGGCGGGCGATGATTTCTCGCTGGAAATGCATTTACCGCCGTTGCCGGATGCCACCGTACAACTGGTATGCGGCAGCGATGAGCCGCCGCTGGGCTGGATTTCGCGCCGCTTCGATGAAAAACAGGCTGCGCCTGTGCTGGTCTGGCGCGCGCAAGTGCAAGGCACGGCCACCTTGCGCACGGAGTTTCACTTGAGTTTGGCTACCCCTGATCTGTCAGAAAATACGAGGAAAACATGAAAATTAGCATATTTGGTTTGGGTTATGTGGGTGCCGTCTCGGCTGGTTGCCTGGCAACGGATGGACACGAAGTCATCGGCGTCGATCCGAACAGGACCAAGGTGGAGCTGATCAACCAGGGCACCACGCCCATCATTGAAAAAGACATCGGCGAAATGATCGCCGCCACCGTCAAAAGCGGCCATTTGCGCGCCACCTTCGACGTGCGCGACGCCGTCTTCGGTTCGGACATGTCGCTCATCTGCGTGGGCACGCCGTCGCAGCTCAATGGCAACCTGGACCTGAGCCACGTGCGCAAGGTGTGCCAGGAAATCGGCGCCGCCATCCGTGAAAAGGATACTTTCCACGTCGTCGTGGCGCGCTCGACCATGCTGCCCGGCTCCATGCGTTCGCTCGTCATCCCGACCCTGGAAGCGGCGTCGGGCAAGGTGGCCGGCGTCGATTTCGGCGTCTGCAACAACCCGGAATTCCTGCGCGAAGGCACGGCCGTCTACGATTACTACAATCCGCCGAAGACGGTGATTGGCGAATCCGACGAAAAGGCCGGCGCGCTGCTGGTGCAGCTATATGAAAAGATGGATGCGCCGCTGGTGCGCACGGATGTGGAAACGGCCGAGATGGTCAAGTACACGGACAACACCTGGCACGCCGTGAAAGTGGCGTTCGCGAATGAAATCGGCAACATCTGCAAGGCCGTCGGCATCGATGGCCACAAGGTGATGGAAATCTTTTGCCAGGACACCAAGCTCAATTTGTCGCCGTACTACATGAAGCCGGGCTTCGCCTTCGGCGGCTCGTGCCTGCCGAAAGACGTGCGCGCGCTGACCTACAAGGCGCGCAGCCTGGATCTCGATTTGCCCTTGCTGAACTCTATCCTGCCATCGAACCAGCGGCAAGTGGAAAAGGGCATCAAGATGATCGTCGACAAAGGTGCGCGCAAAGTGGGCATCCTGGGCTTCTCGTTCAAGGCCGGCACGGACGACTTGCGCGAATCGCCGCTGGTCGATGTCATCGAGTATCTGCTGGGCAAGGGCTACGAGCTCAAGCTGTACGACAAGAACGTCAACCTGGCCGCCTTGACGGGCGCCAACCAGGATTACATCCTCAACCATATCCCGCACATTTCCAAGCTGATGGTGACGAACATGCAGGACGTGCTCGATTTTGCCGACACCATCGTCATCGGCAATGGCGCGGCCGAATTCAAGACCGTGCCCGCCAGCCTGCAGCCGCACCAGCACATCGTCGACCTGGTGCGCATCAGCAAAGAACAAAGTGGAGAGCAATATGACGGCATCTGCTGGTAACACCGTGGCAGGACAGCCACGCCGGGTGCTGATCCTGGTGGAAAACCTGCCGTCGCCGTTCGACCGGCGCGTGTGGCAGGAGGCGACCACCCTGCATGCGAACGGTTATGAAGTGTCGATCATCTGTCCGACGGGCAAGGGCTACGAATCGCGCTACGAAGCCATCGACGGCATCCATATCTACCGCTACCACCTGCCGCTGGAAGCGGAAGGGGCGAAGGGCTACCTGGTCGAGTATTCGCTGGCGCTGTTCCACACTTTCCGCCTGGCATGGAAAGTGCATTTCGCGCGCGGCTTTGACGTGATTCACGCCTGCAATCCGCCTGACTTGCTGTTCCTCATCGGCGGCTTCTTCAAGTTGACGATGGGCAAGCGTTTCCTGTTCGACCACCATGACATCAATCCGGAGCTGTACGAAGCCAAGTTCGGCCGCCGCGATTTCTTTTATAAACTGATGGTGCTGTTCGAGCGCTGGTCGTTCAAGAGCGCCGACGTGTCGATCGCCACCAACGAGTCGTACAAGAAGATCGCCATCGAGCGGGGCGGCATGCGGCCCGAGGATGTCTACGTGGTGCGCAGCGGACCCAAGCTGGACCGCCTGCGCGTGCTGCCGCCCGTGGCGGAACTCAAGAAGGGCCGCGCCTACCTGGTCGGCTACGTGGGCGTGATGGGTGCGCAGGAAGGCATCGACCTGCTGCTGCAGGCGGCGCAATACATCGTGCAAACCCTGAAGCGCGAGGATGTGCAGTTCGGCCTGGTGGGCGGCGGCACCTCGCTGGAACAGATGAAGCAGATGGCGCAGGACCTGGGCATTGCCGACTACGTGACGTTTACGGGGCGCGTGCCGGACCAGCAATTGCTGGAAATGCTCAATACGTCCGATGTGTGCGTGAATCCGGACGTGGCCAACGACATGAACGACAAGTCGACCATGAACAAGATCATGGAATACATGGCGCTGGGCAAACCGATCGTGCAGTTTGATCTGGTCGAGGGCAAGGTTTCCGCGCAGCAGGCATCCTTGTATGCATTGAAGAACGATCCCATCGACATGGCGCGCAAGATCGTCGAATTGCTGGACGACCCGGCCCGCCGCGAGCAGATGGGGGCGTTTGGCCGCCATCGCGTGATCAACGAACTGGAGTGGGAATATGAAGCGCCGAAGCTGCTGGCCGCCTATGCGCGCCTGTTTCCCGCCGCCGCGCCCGCCGCTCCCGTGACCTTGAGCAAGGATGGCCGCTGAAGTGCGCCGCCTGGCCAGCCATCCCCAACCCTGATGGAGCAGTTTGACGATGAAAGCGATGATATTGGCAGCAGGCAAGGGCACGCGCGTGCAGCCCCTGACCTATGATTTGCCCAAGCCGATGATCCCCATCCTGGGCAAACCCGTGATGGCTTACCTGGTGGAACACCTGGCGCAGCATGGCGTGACCGACATCATGGTCAACGTCAGTTACCTGCATGAAAAGATCGAGGAGTATTTCGGCGAAGGCCACCAGTTCGGCGTGCGCATCGGCTATTCCTTCGAAGGCTATACGAACGATGCGGGCGAGGTCGTGCCGCAACCGCTCGGCTCGGCTGGCGGCATGAAGAAGATCCAGGAGTTCGGCGGCTTTTTCGACGAGACGACGATCGTGCTGTGCGGCGACGCCTTGATCGACCTGGACCTGGCAGCGGCCCTGCGCGAGCACCGCCGCGTGGGGGCGCTGGCATCCGTCATCACCCTGGAAGTGCCGTGGGACAAGGTGTCGAGCTATGGCGTGGTGGTCAGCGATGCCGACGGGCGCGTGCGCGCCTTCCAGGAAAAGCCGGCGCAGGCCGATGCGCTGTCCAATTGCGTCAGCACCGGCATCTATATTTTCGAGCCGGCCGTGCTGGACCTGATTCCCGCCGGCCAGCCCTTCGATATCGGCTCGGAACTGTTTCCCCTGCTGGTAGAGCGGGGCTTGCCCTTCCATGCGCAAAAACGCCAGTACAACTGGATCGATATCGGCAGCATCAAGGATTACTGGGAAGTGCTGCAAAGCGTGCTGATGGGAAAAGTTGCCAATTTACATGTTCCTGGCACCCGGATCGCCGACGGCGTGTGGGCCGGCCTGAACACGAGCATCGACTGGAGCGGCGGCACGCGCATCGAAGGCCCCGTCTACATCGGCTCGGGTTGCCGCATCGAAGCGGGCACGATCATCATCGGGCCGGCCTGGATCGGCCATGGCAGCCACGTCTGCGCCGGCGCCGAAGTGGTGCGCAGCGTGCTGTTCGAGTACACGCGCGTGCTGCCTGGCGTGGTGCTGGATGAAATGATCGTCTTCAAGGATTATAGTGTCGACCGTGCCGGCCAGATGCGCCATGTCTCCGACTATGAGAAAGATGCCTGGGGCAATGCGCGCGACCGGCGCAGCCTGCGCCGCGACGAAACGCCGCCGGCCCTGTATGCTGCCCAATAAACTGTTTGCGAAGTGAAACCATGAAAATTTATCCAGTCATCCTGTCCGGCGGTTCGGGCACCCGTTTATGGCCGCTGTCGCGCGCTGTGTTGCCCAAGCAATTGTTGCCGCTGGTAACGGACAAGACCATGTTGCAGGAAACGGCGTTGCGCGTGACCAGCCTGCCCAACCGCCGTGCCGGCGATAGCGGACTGGCCGGTTTCGACGTCATGCCGCCGCTGGTGGTGTGCGGCAACGAGCACCGCTTCATGGTGGCCGAGCAACTGCGCGAGATCGGCTTGCCGCCGCTGGGCATTTTGCTTGAGCCCGTGGGGCGCAACACGGCGCCGGCCGTGGCCGTGGCCGCGCAATTCCTGCTGGCCATCGACCCGCAGGCGCTGATGCTGGTCTTGCCGGCCGACCATGTCATCACCGACGTGGCCGCGTTTCACCAGGCGATCGCCGAGGCGGCGCTGCTGGCGGCCGATGGCGCGCTGGCCACCTTCGGCATCGTGCCGACGGCGCCGGAAACGGGCTATGGCTACATCCGCAGCGGCGCGCCCGTCAGTCCGGGCGCCGCGGGCTGCAAGGTCGAGCGTTTCGTGGAAAAGCCGGACCTGGCCACGGCGCAGTCGTTCCTTGCCGCGGGTAATTATTTCTGGAACAGCGGCATGTTCATGTTCCGTGCCGAACGCTATCTGGGCGAACTGGGGCAATTCCAGCCCGCCATGCTGGCCGCCTGCGAAACGGCCGTGCGCGACGGTTACCGCGACCTCGATTTCTGCCGCCTGCAAGAGCAGGCCTTCGCCGCCTGCCCATCCGATTCGATCGACTATGCCGTCATGGAGCATACGGAGCATGCGGTGGTGCTGCCGGCCGCCATAGGCTGGAGCGATGTCGGTTCCTGGTCGGCCCTGTGGGAAGTGCAGCAGGGCGATGCCAACGGTAACGTGGTGCGCGGCGACGTGTATCTCGATGGCGTAAGCAATTGCCTGGTGCGCGCCGAGCGCCGCATGGTGGCCGTGCTGGGCGTGCAGGACCTGGTCGTGGTGGAAACGGACGATGCGGTATTGATCGCGCACAAGGACCAGGTGCAGCGCGTGAAACAGGTGGTCGACCACCTGAAGCAGGCGGGACGCAGCGAACACGTGCAGCACCGCAAGGTGTACCGCCCGTGGGGCAGTTATGAAGGCATCGATATCGGCGAGCGCTTCCAGGTCAAGCGCATCACCGTCAATCCGGGCGGCAAGCTGTCGCTGCAGATGCACCATCACCGCGCCGAACACTGGGTGGTGGTCAGCGGCACGGCGCAAGTCACGTGCGGCGAGAAGGTGACCTTGCTGACGGAAAACGAATCAACGTATATTCCCATCGGCATGACGCACCGCCTGGAAAACCCGGGCAAGCTGCCCTTGCACCTGATCGAAGTGCAGTCGGGCAGCTACCTGGGCGAAGACGACATCGTGCGCCTGGAGGATGTCTACCAGCGCGCCTGATGGCGTTCTCATTGCAGGGCAGCCGCGCCCCTGGCCGGCTGCCTCCGATCCCTCACTTACCGGTGTACCGACCCTTGCGCAACTTCCTTTGTCTTTCGCTGGCGCTGGCCGCCGGCGCCGCCCATGCCGACGCGCCAGCCGCCGCTGCCGCAGCCGTGGCGCCACCCGGCTTGCAGGCGTCGCAGCTGGCCATCGTCATCAACGACGCCGAACCCAACAGTGTCGAGGTGGGCGAGTATTACCGCAAGGCGCACGGCATTCCGGCCGCGAATGTGGCGCACGTGAATATTCCCAACCGTCCCCGCAAGCTCAGCATCGACCAGTTCGCGCAGTTGAAAGAACGCATCAATGCGCAGCTGAAACCCGAGATCCAGGCCGTGCTGATGGTGTGGAGCGCGCCGTATGCCGTCGAATGCAATGCCATCACCGCCGCTTTCACACTCGGCTATGACGGGGATCAATGCGCGAAGACGTGCGATCCCGGCAAGCCCAGCAAGTATTTCAACAGCGAGGCGGCGCAGCCCTACACGCAGCTGGGCTTGCGCCTGTCGATGCTGCTGCCCATCGATTTCGTGGAAGAGGCCAAGGCCGTGGTGGACCGCGGCGCCGTCAGCGGTTTTTCCGTGCCGGCCGCCAGCGCGTATTATTTGACCACCAGCGACGCGGTGCGCAACAGCCGGGCCGCTTTCTTTCCACCCGCCGGCGTCGTGCGCCAGCGCAAGCTGACCGTCAAGAACCTCAAGGCGGACAGCCTGGAAGGGGCGCAAGACATCATGGTGTACCAGACGGGGCAGGCCAAGGTGGCCAAGCTGGAGACCCTGCATTTCCTGCCCGGCGCCCTGGCGGACCACCTGACCTCGTTTGGCGGCGACTTGCAGGGCAGTAGCCAGATGAGCAGCCAGCGCTGGCTGGAGGCGGGCGCGACGGCCAGCTACGGCACCGTCAGCGAACCGTGCAGCTATTGGCAGAAGTTTCCCAATCCGACTGTGCTGCTGCGCCGCTACCTGTCCGGCAGCACGGCGCTGGAAGCGTACTGGGGCAGCGTGCTGTGGCCGGCCCAGGGCCTGTTCATCGGCGATCCGCTGGCGGCGCCGTATGCGGGTTTCCGGCGCTGAAACCGGATTCCTCCAGACAATAAAAAAGGCCCTTGCGGGCCTTTTTTCATGGTGCAGCGCGACTGTTACTTGCTTTTGCGGCGGCGCGCCAGGGCGACGAGGCCCAGTCCGGCCAGCAGCATGGCATAGGTTTCCGGTTCCGGCACGGCCGGGATTTCCGGCGTCACGGGGAGGATGCTGCCGCCCGTAAAGCCGCCACCCGAACCGCCGCCGCCGACACCGTTGCTGCCCGTGGGCAAGTTTTCACCGAGCGACGACGAAACGATCAATGGCGCCTGGGTGTCGCCGCTGCGGGCCTGATACGAACGGCCCGGGCCACGGTAGCCGGCCGCGTCATCGAAAGGACGGTTTTCTTCGGCGGCCACGAAGTCGCGCGTGATAAAGCTGAAGTCGCGGTCGTCGCTGGCACGCACCTTGCGCGGTTCGCCGGCACCGGCACCGTCAGGCAACTGGCGCGCGGCCAGGCGGTGATTATTCTCGGCCGATGACGAGTTGCGGAATTCCTGGTCGGACACGATGCCGTCAAATTCCGGCGTCTTGTTCGAGCCGTCGTTGGTGCGCGTGCCGGAGCCGATGAAGCCATTGGCCAGGCTGCAGGCGCTGTAGGTGCCGTCCAGGTTGGCGTCTTTCGTATTGCCATTCGCCGATTGCGTGCTGGCCTGGCAATTCTTTTCATTCTTTTGCGCAGGCGCGGCCGTTTGTGCCTGGGCGCTGGCGCCGAAGAACATCAAGGCCGCGGCCAGCAGCAAGGGACGGGAAGAGGCGGGCGTGAAAATTGGTGTTGGCATGATCGATCTCTCAAAAAGCATGGAAGGGTGCGCCGCTGGGCGCGTGTGTCCGCATGCGATTGTTGCCGCTCCCGTCCAGGCTACTGTTGCGAGCAAGGCAGGGAGTGCGTTTCAAGGTCAGGCATGGATGGGGCCTGCACTACTGGGTCTGGTGTTGCCGTTCAATTTCTTATCAGGAACTAAACTTATTTGTTTGAATTATATCATATTGTGCAGCGGCATAACGACCTGGCTTGCTTTGTACAGCCTGGCGTTGTTGAAAGGATACTTTCGGCAGGCGGCCGCCAGCCTGGATCCGCGCTGCGCATTACTCCGTTCAGCTTAATGAAATGTCATCAACTCGTCATGCACACTGTTTAGTATGCAAATCATAAGTTCGTCATCATTTTGTCAAGAACAGCCTGCCAGCGCCTGTCCGGGTTGGCGTCATCTTACCGACCAGGAAAACCATGAATGTCCACCTTGCCGTCCCGTCCGTCCCGCGCTCGTCCCTGCGTAAACCGTTGCGCCTGACGGTCATGGCCGCCGTGCTGGCCAGCCTGTCCTTGCCAGCCCTGGCCGTGTCCGATGTCGTCATCAGCCAGGTGTATGGGGGCGGCGGCAACACGGGCGCCGTGTACCGCAACGATTTCATCGAGCTGTTCAACCGTGGCGCCAGTCCCGTCAACCTGAGCAACTGGAGCGTGCAGTACGGCGCCGCCGCCAATACGAGCTGGTCCGTGACGGCCTTGCCGGCTATCGATTTGCAACCTGGCCAGTATTTGCTGGTCCAGCAAGCCAAGGGCACGGGCGGCACGCAAGACTTGCCGACGCCGGACGCGACGGGCACCCTGGCCATGTCCGGCACGACGGGCAAGGTACTGTTAAGTAATAGCAAGACGGCCCAGGTGGGCGCCAGCCCCACGGGCGCGGCCGTCATCGACCTGGTCGGCTTCGGCACGGCCAACGGCTTTGAAGGCGCCGTGGCGCCCGCGCCCTCGAATACCCTGGCGATTCTGCGCGCGAATGGCGGCTGCGGCGACACGGACGATAACAGCGTGGATTTTGCCACCGGCAGCGTGACGCCGCGCAATACGGCCTCGCCGCTGAATGTCTGCGGCGGCCCCGTCGTGCACAAGATCATCACCAGTTGCCCCGCCAGCCTGGCCCTGGCCGTGGGCAATGGCGGCAGCGCCGTGCTGCGCGCGTCCGACGCGGATGGCGTCGTGAACGCTGCTATCTTGAGTTCGCCGGCCGTGGCCGGCATCAGCCTGGCCAACTTCAGCGCGGCCGGCGTGGCGGGCGAGAGCGCCATGGTCAGCCTGCTGGTGGCCGCCGGCGTGCCGGTGGGCAATTATCCCGTGATCGTCAGCTTTAGCAATGACCAGCAGCAGACGGCCACCTGCAAGGTGGATGTCGCCGTGCAAGGCTTGGCCGCCGTCAGCCACACGATTCCGCAAATCCAGGGCAGTGGCGCGGCCAGCCCCTACGCCAATTCCGTGCAGACGACGGAAGGCGTGGTGACCCTGAAAGTGGGCACGGGCTTCTTCATCCAGGACGCGGCCGGCGATGGCGATCCGTCGACGTCGGACGGCATCTTCGTGTACACGGGCGCGACGGCCACCACCGTGCAGCCGGGCGAACTGGTGCGCGTGACGGGCACGGTGTTCGAATACACGCCCACGGGCGCCAAGAATTCCTACACGGAATTGAAGGACGTGACGGCCATCCTCACGCAAAGCGCGGGCCACGGCATCGTGCCGGCGAATGTGACCTTGCCGAACGACAAGCTGGCCGCCGTGGAAGGCATGCTGGTGCGTTTCACGCAGCCCCTGACCGTGTCGCAAAACGCCTACCTGGGCGCGCGCGGCGAGCTGACCCTGTCGGCGGGCCGGCGCGAAGTGCCGACCAACCGCTATCCGGCCGGCTCCGCCGAAGCACAAGCCTTGATCGCCGCCAATGCGAACAACCTGATTGTGCTCGATGATGGCATTTTCGTCACGCCGCCCACGATTCCCTACATCGGCCAGGACAGCACCGTGCGCAGCGGCGATACGGTGGCCGACCTGACGGGCGTGGTGGATTTCGGTGCGATCGGCGGTGGCGGCGCCGCCTACAAATTGCAGCCGACGCAGACGCCGCAGTTTTCGCGCGACAACCCGCGCACGGGCAGCCCGGAACTGCCATCCGGCAACGTCAAGGTGGCCAGCGCGAATGTGCTGAATTTCTTCACGACCTTTACGAATGGCAACAATATCTTTGGACAGACGGGGCAGGGCTGCACCTTGGGCGCCTCGACTACCAAGTCGAACTGCCGCGGCGCCGACAACCTTGCCGAATTCGAGCGCCAGCGCGACAAGATCGTGGCCGAACTGAAAGCCATCGATGCGGACGTGGTGGGCTTGATGGAAATCCAGAACAATGGCGAAATCGCCGTCACTTACCTAGTCGACCAGCTGAACGCGGCCATCGGCGGCGTCACGTATGCCGTGGTGCCGAAGCCGGCCGCCACGGGTACGGACGCCATCCGCGTGGCCATGATCTACAAGCCGGGCAAGCTTGGCCTGGTGGGCGGCGCCTTGTCGGACGCCAACGCCATCAACAACCGGCCGCCGATGGCGCAAACTTTTCTTGCGAGCAATGGCGAGAAATTCTCGCTGATCGTCAACCACCTGAAGTCGAAGGGCAGCTGCCCTTCGAGCGGGCTGGACGCGGACCAGAACGATAGCCAGAGCTGCTGGAATGCCACCCGCGTGCAGCAAGCCCAGCGCCTGGTGGGCAGCTTCGTGCCGCAGGTGGCGGCTGCTGCCGGCGACGCTGACGTGCTGGTCATCGGCGACCTCAATTCCTATGGCGCGGAAGACCCGATCCAGGTCATCACGGGCGCCGGCTTCGTCAATGAACTCGAACGTTTCGTGCGGCCGTCCGGCATGCCGTATTCGTACGTGTTCGGCGGCCAGAGCGGCTACCTCGACCACGCGCTGGCCAGCGCGTCGCTGAGCCCGCAAGTGGCCGGCGTGGCCGAATGGCATGTGAATGCGGACGAGCCGGAAGTGATCGACTACAACATCGACGCGGCCAAGCCGCAAGACTTGTACAACGCCTTGCCTTACCGCGCCTCGGATCACGACCCGGTCGTCATCAGCCTGGACTTGCAGCCCGCCTACCGCGACATCACGGCCGCCGTCTCGACGGCCAGTTCGGGCCTCGCGTACAACCGCGCGACGCAAAAATACACGGGGACGTTCTCGTTCACCAACACAGGCACGAACGCCCTGGCCGGTCCGTTCCAGGTGGCGTTCGGCGGCTTGCCGGCCGGCGTCAGCCTGGCCAATGCCACGGGCAGCCATGCGGGCGCCGCGTATGTCACGGTGAATGCCGCCAGCCTGGCGCCGGGCGCGACGGCCTCGTTTGCCGTCAGCTTCACCAATCCGTCGAAAGTGACGATCACCTACTCGGCCAGCATCTACGCCGGCAACTTCTAAGGACACCATCATGTTGACAACGAAATGCAATCCGGCCCTGCGCCGCGCCGTGCTGGCCGCCGTGCTGGCCGCCAGCTCCAGCGTGGCGCTGGCGGATCCGCTCGGCTACCGCGTGGAAATCGACACGAGCGCCTTTTCCGGCGCCGGCTTCCTCGACTTCGTCTTTATTGCCGGCAACAGCCCCGCGCCGGGCGCCAGCGCCGTGCTCAGCAATTTTTCGGGTGCGTTCGGCGCGCTGGAATCGCTGGAAGGCAATGTCAGCGGCAGCGTGCCCGGTACCTTGACCTTCGGCAATAGCGGCGCCTACAACGACTGGTTCCACAACGTGACCCTGGGCGGCAAGTTCGGTTTCAACGTCGTCTTCGGCGGTGATTTCCTGAACACGGCCGGCAACGCGGGCACGACGTTTGGCGTGGGCTTGCTCGACTACACGGGTATGGCTTACCTGGGCAATGCGAATGGCAACCTCGTGCAATTCGAACTGACCCCGCTGAACGGCGGATTGCCCGCCAGCATAGCCGGCAGCACCTACGCCAGCATCGCGACGATCTCGGCCGTGCCGGAAGCGTCGGAATGGATGATGCTGACGGGCGGCCTGGCGCTGATCGGTTTTGCCCTGCGCCGCCGCCAGTTCGTCACGCCAGCATAAATAGTCGTTGTCCGGCCTGAACACAGCGCGCCCTCGGTGCGCTGTGTTTTTTTTGGGCTATTTATTCGGAATGGCTATAAATCAGGAAACTAAATTGTATTAGTCACCGTTTTACGCTTGATGCATAGTCAAAAACTTGTCGTGCCGTCTAGTTTCTCAGGGAGGGCCGCCCACTTTTTTCGGGAGGATGCATCGATGCGCCGTCATATTCTGCTGCTGGATCCTGCGCCAGCTTCGCAAGCCTTGCTGGTGCATAACCTGCAAGGCGCCGGCTACCGGGTCAGCTGCGCCGTGGATGCGCGCGGCGCGCTGGCCTTGCTGGCCGCCGATCCGCCCGACGTGCTGCTGCTGGAATGGGAGCTGCCGGATGCGTCCGGCATCGCGCTGCTGCGCCAGGTGCGCCAGGATGGCGTGCTGTGCGACTTGCCCATCATCATGGTCAGCGCGCGTGACAGCGAACAGGACAAGGTGCTGGCCCTGGAAAGCGGCGCCGACGATTATCTGTGCAAGCCCGTCGGTCCCCGTGAAATGCTGGCCCGCGTGCATGCGCTGCTGCGCCGGCGCGCGCCAGCGGCCTTGCGCGCAGGTTCAAGCGCGGACGGCGCCGCCTTGCGGCTCGATCCGCACACCCGGCGCGTGACGGCCGGCAGCGTACCTGTCAGCCTGGGCCGCGTGGAATTCAAGCTGCTGCATTTTTTGATGGACCATCCGGGCAGGGTGCATAGCCGCGCGCAACTGCTGGACCAGGTGTGGGGCCATGCCGCGTATCTGGACGAACGCACGGTCGACGCCCACGTGGGACGCTTGCGGCAGGCTTTGCTGCCGGGCGGCTGCGGCCACCGCATCGAAACCGTGCGCGGCAGCGGCTACCGCTACCTGGCGTGTGACACCGCCGTGTGCGCCTGATGTTGCTGACGGGGCGGGAACAGGAATACTTGCTGCACGCCATACTCGGCGCGCATGGCATCGCCGCGCCCGGCGATTTCTTTTTGTGGAGCCAGGGGCCGCTGCAGGCGCTGCTGCCGCATGCCGTCCTCGTCTGCGCGCAACTGGGCGCCGATGGCGGCGTGGTGCGCAGCGCGGCCTGGCATAGCACGGTGCTGGCCGAGGCCGAGGTGCGGGACTTCAGCGACCCGCGCCAGGGACAGGTGGCCCGGCTGGCGCAGGCCTGGCGCGCAGGCGGGCGGCGCGTCGCCTTCATCGACGGAGTCCTCGTGCATGGCAGCGCGGGCGCTGGCGGCGGCAGTTTCTTTGCCCTGTTCCGCGCCCCCTGCGCATCCTGGCCCGATCCGGCGCGCCAGGCGTACGTGCTGGAATTGCTGCTGCCCTGCCTGCATCTGCATTGGCTGGCGCTGCCGGACGGCGCGCAGGCAGCTCACGCCGGCGCGGCGCGCGCGGCCAGTGCGCGCGAGCTGGAAGTGCTGCACTGGGTCAGCATCGGCAAGAGCAATGAAGAGGTGGGGCAAATCCTCGGCATCAGCGGGGGGACAGTGAAAAGCCACTTGCAGCGCATCTACAAATTATTGGGGGTGAGCAATCGCACGCAAGCGGTCTCGCGCGGCATCGCGCTGCGGCTGCTCAGCCATTAGCGCTGGTTCTGCGGTATCGCGTGTTGATTGCTGCCGCGATTCGTCAAATGCTCCTCGGTGCTGAGCGACACTTGCGTCACGTCCGGGTGCGCTTTCAGGCGCGCCACCTCGTCCGGCGTCAGCATGGCGGCAAAGCCGTTCAGGGTGACCGTGTAGCGGTATTGCACCGGCGCTTCGGCCACCAGCGCCAGCACGGCCCGCTGTTTTTCTTCCAGGTAGGCCGTGTAGCGCCGTGCCGCTTCGCTATCCGTGTCGAGGCGCTGGCCGTGGACGATGGTGGGCGCGAAGCCCTTCACCCCGCCCGTGTAGGAAGCCAGCGGCGCAGCGGCCAGCTGCACGATGTAGGCCTGGCGTGTTTCCTGTGCCATGGCGTGCTGTGGCGCGAGGCAGGCCACGGTGACGGCGAGGGCGAGGTGGGCTGAAGACATGATGCTCTCCTTAAGTGTGTGTGGGGCTTGGGGCATACTCTATATTAGAGCAGATGGCGTACCGGCGGCATTATTCAGGAACCTGGGCAGCGGTAAGACAGGGCAACGGCCGCCCATGCCATGGCGGCCGTTGCCCGTGATACCGGAAGTGCAAGCGCTGCGGTTTATGGATCCATCTTCAGCAGCGTAGTGCCAATCACCTCAGCCTTGCTATCTAACCACTGCACGGCACCCAGATAGTGCTTGCTCATATCCAGGCCTGACCAGCTCGTGTCCACCGTATTCGCACCGAGCGCATAGCTGCCGCTCGCGGTTTTCGCCTGCAGATTGCCTCCAACGTGGCGACGGTTGACGACGTTCCACGTGACAATCAAATCCGTTGAAATGCCATTGGCGACGGTATAGCCGATCACGCATGCCTGGTAGTTGCCCGGTGCCAGACTAGTGATGTCGACGCGTGCATCGCTGCCCTTGTTGCCGTCGTATGCATACACTACGCCACTGCTGTCGACGATTGCCAGGTCGATATCATGCATCTGTGAGCCGGCAACATGCTGCATATCGCGGTTGTAAATGGCAAAGCTGACTGCTGCCGTGTCAGCCTCGACGACAAACGGTATCAGGCTTGTGCCTTCGCCTCCGTTCTTGCAGGTGTCGCCGAGGTTCCTTATGTTAAGGAGTCCTTTGTACCCCTGCGTCAGATTGAGTTGAGTACGATTGGCTAACTGGAGGCCGGCGGTCACCGCTTTGATGCCAGTAGTGACGCTATTCTTAATAGCTAGGAGATAGGATCCGCTCGCCGCTGTCAGTTTTAGAGACTCAGGCACCTCCAGCAACTGCGAGCGGGCGGCGATCGGGCTGCGCACTGTGTGTTGTCCATCGGACCAGGTCAGCTTGCCGAATTTCCAGGTGTTCACTGCTGCCGAGGTACGCGTGAGTGTCACCCCGAAGTCCTTGGTTTCACCCGGCTTCAGAGTCAGGCTCTTGGGTACTACGTCAACGTCATAACCGTCCATCACGGCCGTGGCATGATAGGTTGCCTGTGCCCCGCCCACATTGGTGACCCTGCGCTTTACTGTTTGCTTGAGATATACATTGTTAACGGCAATCGATGGCAGGTTCAGGTGCTGACCAGCATCTAGCACTTTGGTGCAGCCTTGGCCGATGCCCATCTCGCAAACGTATGTCTCGTACTCGGCCTGGGAAATGTCGTACACCAGTCCTGGATCGCTGGCCGAGTTTGGCGCCACTTGTCCGGCGCCCTGGGCAAACGGCAGATGGCTGCGCGCATTGCCAGACAGGCGAGTGGCGTCTGCCCGCGTATCCGTGGCGGTGGTCATCAACGCCGACTTGATGGCGGCCGGCGTCCATTTCGGGTATTGCTGGCGCAGCAAGGCAGCCAGGCCCGCTACATGTGGTGCTGCCATCGACGTGCCGCTATCGACTTTCCAGCGCTGCTGCGGCTGCAGTGTGCCGGCGATGAAGGCGTTAAGGTCAGTAATCGTTGTGACACTGGGAATAGAGGCGGCATAGATATCCACGCCCGGTGCGCCAATATCGGGTTTGAGTACATTGGTGTCATGCTTATTTGGTCCGCGTGCCGAAAAGTCGGCGACGCTGGGCGCAGGGTCGGGATTGGCGGGAAAGAGGGGGGCCATGGCGGCGCTGGAATTGGTCCGGGTAATGGTTCCATAGGCCACTAACTTGCCCCAATCGCTGTTATCTATGTATATGGTCGGCACATCATGCGCTACCACCTTCGCCCCCGTGTTGGCAACGCGCTCCAGCAGGACCATGCCCACTCCACCTGCCGCTTTGACTGCCAGGCTCTTGTTCTGGTGAGGGGTCAGGTCATCGACGCAGACGACGATCTTGTCCTTTACCTTGGCTGGATCAAGCCGTGGCTGCATGTTTCTGGCATCTATGGAGCCGACGCAGGCTATTAATTGGTGAATGTCGGCACCAGGCAGGCCCGCGTCTTCGGCGAATATCAGTTGTGACTGAAGTACGGTGGGGGCGGCCGACTGACCTTGAAGTAATGTGCCATCGCCCAGGCGCAGCGTGGCCTTGCTGTTGCTAGGGGCCGCGTGCCCATGCGTGGTGGCTGCCACCGTGGTCACCCATGGACTGACGTGCTGAAGTGTATTGGATGGACCGTCATTGCCCGCCGCTGCCGCCACGAAGATGCCGGCATTGGAGGCATTCCGGAAAGCCTCCGCTACCATATCATCTACCGCAAGGCCGCCGGTGATGGATAAATTGAGCACATCGACGCCATCGCTCACGGCCTTCTCCACGGCCTCAAGCTGATCCCCAGTTCGGCAGCCCAATTCGGCATTGCCGGATGCGACCGTATTAGACCAGCATACCTTGTAGACCGCCAGCCTGGCGCGTGGTGCCATGCCGGAAATGCCTGCATAGCTGTTGCCTGCGGCGGTTGCCGAAACATGCGTGCCATGGCCTCCCAAGCCGAGTGCGTCGCGCGGCGAACGGAAATCGCTGAAATGGAGGATACCGTTCGCACTCTGAAAAGCAGCGTCGATGTAGCGTGCGCCAATGAGTTTATTGTTGCAATCTGCGGCGGTAAAACTATTGCCGGTCTGGCAAATGCCTTTCCACTTGGCCGGCGGCGCAGTATAGGCCAGGCTGGCGGCCGGGTCAAAGGTGGGCGTGCCATTGGCATCGACGCGGTCGGCATAGGCGGGATTTTCCGGCCAGACACCCGAGTCGATGACGCCGATGATGACGTCTTCGCCGGCGCGTCCCATGCCGCCCACCGTGCGCCACAGCCCGCTATTGTCGTTCAGGCCCAGATAGGCGGGCGTGTTGAAGGTCTGGATGGCTTGCGGCTGATCGGGCGTGACGTTCGATACTTCGCCGCTGGCCTTCAACTGGCGTACTTCGGCGGCTGTCAGCATGGTGCTAAAGCCGCTGAGCGTGGTCTTGTACTCATAATTCACAGGTGCATCGGCGACGAGCGCCTGCACGGCACGAAGTTTCTCTTCCAGGTAGGCGGCGTATTGCTGGGCATTGCTGCTGTCGAGATCGAGCCGTTCACCGGCGGCGGGCTTGGTGGCGGGCAGGCCAGCGATGCCGCCCGTGTAGGCGGCGATGGGCAGGGCGCGTAGTTGCACGATATAGGGCAGGCGCACGTCATCGTTGTTGATTGATTCGGCGTAGGCGGAGACGCCGACGCTGGCGAACAGCAAGGCAATGGCAAGGCAGGCGGGACGTAATTGCATGGGAAATCCTCAGTGAGATGGACGGATACGGACAGGTTCAGGCGCTACTGCGCGTGGCGGTGCGGCTACGGTGTTCGCTGGAGGATCGCCGGATGCGGCGTGGCGGCTGGCAATGTGTTTCATGGTCTTCCCTATGGTGATAGTTTGACGTTTCGGCGCGAAGGATCGCTCGGGCCGACATGACATCCAGTATCTTCTGGACTTGAAAAACTATATCCATAGTGACAATTAAATCGTCGCGTGTAATGCTTTATTTCTTATTCAATAACGATAAATTACTGGATGAGCTTAGTACTTTCATTCTTGTTTGTAACTAATAGTTAATAATATATATTTTCATTTCGTTGTTGTGATGAGACATTGATTTATTTAAATCATCTAAAAACAGTTGAATTATTTTTTTAAAAACTTGAATATATTCAACATGTTACATTTGTTTGATGATTTGCTTTTTTGATGAAGGCAGGGCATACTTAATCTGCTGTGCTTGCTCTATTCTTGTTTTTGCTCATTCGAGTTCTGAAAAGTTGAATGAAATAAATACTTGTGGTTGGTTTGGCGCGCCACATGCTTGCCTTGGTTGTGATGTGCGTGAAGTTTTCCCGGAATTTTGTTGTTTTCAGTACAAAGAAAAGATTGTATTTACCACAAGCGGCATGGTAGCCTCACAGGCATCAGGCAGGCGCGCGCCGCCTGTGCGCGGCCATCAGCGGCGCACATGGCGGCAATGTATTGAAGGTAGGCAATAAGGAGTTACCGGATGCATGCAGCACACAGGCAGAACCTTGCGGCAACGCGCCATGCGCGCGGCTTTACCTTGCTCGAACTGTTGGTCGTCATCGTCATCATCGGCTTGCTGGCGGCGTATGTCGGCCCCAAATATTTCGCCCAATTGGGCAAATCCGAAGTGACGGTGGCCAAGGCGCAGATCGAGGCGTTTGAAAAATCGCTCGACACCTATCGCCTCGACGTGGGGCGCTACCCGACCACGGAAGAGGGCCTGGCCGCGCTGCTGGTCGCGCCGCCCGCCGCCGGCACGCGCTGGAATGGTCCCTACCTGAAAAAGGCCGTGCCGCTCGACCCGTGGGGCCATGCCTATCAATACCGCGCGCCCGGCAGCAAGGGCGAGTACGACATCGTCTCGATGGGCAAGGATGGCCAGCCGGGCGGCAGCGGCGAGAACGCCGACATCAGCTCGCAATAACGCCAGCGCCATTCTTTTTCCTACGGACAAGCCATCATGCAGTTCGAAGTACGCGCGCTTTCCACGGACCAGGCCGTAGCAACCTTGCATACGTGCGTGATCGATGGCCGCGACGAAGCCGACGCGCGCCGCCAGGCCGAGGCGCGCGGCCTATTCGTCAGCGCCATCCGCCCGCTGCGCGCCACGCCGTTCAGCGCGGCCGGGCGCCAGCGCGCGCGGGCCTTGCCCCTGCTGCTGTTCAGCCAGGAGTTGCTGGCGCTGTTGAACGCAGGCCTGGGCATCGTCGAGGGACTGGAAGCCTTGCTGGAAAAGGAAGCGTCGCCGGCCACGCGCAGCGTGCTCACGCGCCTGCTGGAAGGCTTGCGCGAAGGCAAGCGCTTTTCCGCCGCCCTGGCGGAGCAAGCGGAACTGTTTCCCCCCTTGTATATCGGCATCGTCAAGGCGGCCGAAGGTACGAGCGACTTGCCGCGCGCCTTGTCGCGCTACATCGATTACCAGCAGCGCATCGATACGGTGCGCGGCAAGATCGTCAGCGCCGCCATCTATCCCGCCATTTTGCTGGCCGTGGGCGGCGGCGTCAGCGCCTTCCTGATCAGCTATGTCGTGCCCCGTTTCGCCGAGGTGTACCAGGGCGCCGGGCGCAACCTGCCGTGGATGTCGCAAGTCATGCTCAGCTGGGGCCAGTTCGTCACGCAGCATGGCGTACTGTTGCTGCTGGGGCTGGCGCTCGCCGGCAGCGTATTATTTACCGCCGTGCGGCGCGTGCTGCGCCATGGCGGCGTGGCGCGCCTGCTGGCGAAGTTGCCCGGCATCGGCGAGCGCGTGCGCATCTATGAACTGTCGCGCCTGTACCTGACCCTGGGCATGCTGGCCGAAGGCGGCATCACCATCGTGCAGGCGATCGCCACCGTGCAGGCGATGGTGTCGCCGGGCATGCAGGCATCGTTGCAGCAGGCGCGCGGCGCCATCGAAGCGGGCCAGCCCCTGTCGTCCGCGTTTGAGCAATATCAACTGACGACGCCCATCTCCCTGCGCATGCTGCGCGTGGGCGAGCGCACGGGCGACATGGGCCCCATGCTGACGCAGTCGGCGGCCTTTTATGACGGCGAAATCAGCCGCTGGATCGACCGTTTCACGCGCACCTTCGAGCCGCTGCTGATGGCCGCCATCGGCCTCGTCGTAGGCGCCATCGTGATCCTGCTGTACATGCCCATCTTTGACCTTGCCGGCGATATTTCATGATGCAGAGCGCAGCCGAATCCCCCGTGGCCAGCGTGGCCATCGATCCCGCGCTGCTGCAGCACGCGCGCACCCTGTGCCTGCAATCGAAGCGGAGCCTGGTCGAGGAATTGCAGCAATTGAGCGGCATCGAGGCGCGCGCCGTGGTGCGCGCGCTGGCGCGTCCGTTCGGCCTGGCCGTACTGGAAACGGCCGACATGCTGGCGTTGTCTCCCGCCTTCGACGTGTTGCCCCTGTCGCAGGCGCTGGCGCGCCACAGCGTGCTGCTGCGCGCCGCCGACGGCCAGCTGGTGGGCGTGATCGCCGACCCGTTCGACCTCGACCTGCAAACCTGGTTAGCTGCGCGCGCCGGGCAGGGTGCCTTGAGCATCCGCCTGGCGCTGCAGGCCGACATCGGCGCCTACCTGTCGAAGCAGGAGGAATCGGCGCGCGCCGTCGACAGCCTGCTGCCCGGTGCCGCCACCGATGCGCGACGCGACGGCAAGACGGCCGCCGTGCTGTCGTTCGCCAGCGTGTCGGAAGCGGCCAGCCCCGCCGTCAAGCTGGTCAACTCGACCTTGTATGATGCGCTGAAGGCGGGCGCCTCCGACATCCACCTGGAAAGCACGGCCGGCGGCCTGGCCGTCAAGTACCGCGTCGACGGCGTGCTCGATCACGCCACGTCCGTCAACGGCATCGAAGTGGCGGAACACATCATCTCGCGCCTGAAAGTGCTGGCCGAACTCGATATCGCCGAGCGCCGCGTGCCGCAGGACGGCAGCTTCCGCGTCGAATCGGGCGGGCGCGAAATCGATTTGCGCGTCTCCATCATGCCCAGCATCCATGGCGAGGACGCCGTCATCCGCATCCTCGACAAGCGCGCCATGATCGAGGCCTACGGCGCCCTGACCCTGGAAGCGCTGGGTTTTGACGCGCCGTCGCTGGAAGCCTTGCGCGCGCTGGCGCAGGAAGCCTACGGCATGCTGCTCGTCACCGGTCCCACGGGCTCGGGCAAGACGACGACCCTGTATGCGGCGCTGACGGAAATCCACAACGGGCGCGAAAAGATCATCACTATCGAAGACCCCGTCGAATACCAGTTGCCCGGCATCCTGCAGATACCCGTGAATGAAAAGAAGGGGCTGACGTTCGCCAAGGGCTTGCGCTCCATCCTGCGCCACGACCCCGATAAAATCATGGTGGGCGAGATCCGCGACCGCGAGACGGCGGAAATCGCCGTGCAGTCGGCCCTCACGGGCCACCTGGTGCTCACCACCGTGCATGCGAATAACGTCTTCGACGTGTTCGGCCGCTTCACCCACATGGGCATCGATCCGTATGCCTTCGTCTCGGCCCTGAACGGCATCTGGGCGCAGCGGCTGATCCGCACCAACTGCCCCCATTGCGCGGTGGAGTACACGCCGGACGACGGTGAACTGGCCAGCGTGGGCCTGGCGCGTGCCGACGTTGATGCATATCAATTCAAGCAGGGCAAGGGGTGCGGCGACTGCCGCGGCACGGGCTACAAGGGGCGCCGCTCGATCGCCGAGATTCTCGTGCTGACCGATGAAATCCGCGAACTGATCGTCGACAAGAAGCCGATCCGCCAGATCAAGGCGGCCGCGCATGCGAACGGCACGCGCAGCCTGCGCCTGGCGGCGCTGGAACTGGTCAAGCGGGGCGCCACCACCATCACGGAAATCAAGAGGGTCACCCTGCATGCGTAGAGGTTTTGCGAAGTTGAGCTTGGGACAGGCCCTGCGCCTGGGCGTGGCGGCGGGCAAGGTGAGCCTGTGGCGCAGCAGCCGCTGGCGCGCGCCCGCCTGGACACCGCTGGGCGAAGCGGCGTATGTGCCCGGCGACACGCTGCACGGCGACTTTGCCGCCCTGGGCCAGGCGTTGGAACAGATTCTGCCGGCCGGCGAGTACGCGGGCTGGCCCCTGTCCGTGGTGCTCGACGATGGGTTGGCGCGCCTGTGGCAAGTGGATATGCCGCAAGGCGCCGCGCGCCTGGCCGATATCGAGGCGGCCGCCGCGCTGCGCTTTCAGTCGCTGTATGGCGATCCTCCCGGCCTGTGGCACAGCAGCAGCGCCTGGGATGCGCGCGCGCCTTTCTTTTGCGCCGTGCCCCGTGCGCTGCTGGCGCAGCTGACGCGCGTGGCGGCGGCACGCAAGCTGGCCCTGATTTTCATTACGCCGCAATTCGCGCGCCACTGGAACCGCTGGCACGGCGCGTTGCAGCCGGGCGCCTGGTTCGGCCAGTTGCAGGAGAATGCCTTGACCCTGGGCGTGCGGCACGATGGCCGCCTGCGCGCCGTGCGCGCGCTGCCCGTGCCGCCCGGCGCGGGCCAGGATTGGCTGGAACACACGCTGGCGCGCGAGGCGCTGCTGCAAGGCGTGCCCGCACCGGCGCTGCTGCAGCTGTGCGGCGCGCCGCCGGCGCTCTGGCTGGCGCCGGCGGCGGCATTCCGCTGCCAGATTTTCTCCACGCCGGACGGCGATGGCGCCTTGTCGCCGGCCGGTCGGCTGGCCCGCAGCGGAGGCGTGGCATGACGCGCCTCGATATCGATTTCGCGCCCCCCGGCTGGCGCCGCAGCCTGCACCGCGTGCCTGCATGGGCATGGATGACGGGGGCGCTGGGCGTGGCGCTGGCCGTCACGGCGGCCTGCAGCGGCAGCGCCGCGCTGCAGCGCCAGCAGGCAAGCGAGGCACATTGGCGGCTGGCGCAGCAACGCGTGCTGGCCGCCACGCAGGGGCCGGTGACGGCACCGCAAACACCGATCGCGCCCGCGCAGGCGGCGGCCGTGAATGCAGCCATCCTGCAATTGAACCTGCCGTGGCGCGACTTGCAGGATGCGCTGGCCAGCGCCACGCCGCCCGCCATCGCGCTGCTGGCGCTGGAGCCGGACGCGCGCAAGCGCGTGCTGAAGATCACGGCGGAGACGACCGGCAGCGACGCCATGGTGGCCTACATCGCGCAACTGAAGCAGCAGGAGCTGTTTGGCGCCAGGGTGCAGCTGCTGCGCCATGAAATCAATGCGCTCGACCCGAACAAACCCTTGCGTTTCCAGCTCGAAGCGCGCTGGGGCACGCCATGATGGCCATCGACATCAATATCCTGCGCCTGCGCGCGCAACTGCTGCTGCGCCGCCTGGGCGCGCCCGCCTGCCTGGCCGTGGCCTTGCTCGCACTGGGCGTGGCCGCCTGGGCGTGGGCATGGCAGCAGCGGGCCGTGGCGGCGCAGCTGGAAGCGCGTCCGTTACCCGTGCCATCGCTGGCCGTGGCCATCGCGGCGCCGCCGGCGACGGCCAGCGAGAACCTGGCGCGCTTTTATGCCGCCCTGGGACAGCCGCGCCACGCGGAGCAGCAGGTCAAGCAGCTGTTCGACCTGGCCGCGAAAAACGGCTTGCTGCTGGCGCAAGGCGAATACAAGAGCGGTTACGACAAGGCCGGCAAGGTCGCCACGTACCAGGTGACCTTGCCGCTGAAGGGCAGTTATGCGGCCGTGTGGCGGTTCGCGCTGCAGGCGCTGCGCGCCGCTCCCTTCGCCTCGCTCGACGAACTGAGTTTCCGCCGCGAGCAAATCGCCGATACGCAACTGGAAGCGCGCCTGCGCCTGACGTTTTATCTGGCCGATACGCAGGCCGATGCGCCGGGCGATGCGGGAGGCGCGCCATGACGCCGCGTCATTGGCTGATGCTGGCCGGCGTGCTGGGCGCGGGCGCCTTGCTGTTGTTCGGCGAGCGCCAGCCCGTGGCCGACGTGGCCGAAGCGGTCGAGCGGGCCGTCGCGCCTGCGCGCCATGCGGCAGTCAAGCCGCCGGCCGCGCAGCCGGCCATCCTGGCCCTGCTGCCGCGCAGCGAAGTGGCGGGCGAGGAGGGCGAGACCTTTGGCGGCACCGACGGCGTCTTCCAGAGCCAGGACTGGACCCCGCCGCCGCCGAAGGTGGTCGCCGTCGCCCCGCCGCCGCCGCCCCCGCCGACGGCGCCGCCGCTGCCCTTCGTCTACCTGGGCAAGGCGGCCGCCGACGGCGCCTGGGAAGTGTTTTTATCGCGCGCCGACAAGACGTATATCGTGCGCGCCAATACCGTCATCGATGGCGCCTACAAGGTCGTGACGATTGCGCCGCCCGTCATGACGCTCACTTATCTGCCGTTGAACCAGCTTCAGCAGCTCAACATTGGAGTACTCGAGTGATGCCTCGTTCCTTTTCACCGGCGCCGTTGCTGGCGCTGCTGGTGCTGCTGTCCGGCTGCGCAGGGCAGCAGGCCTACCGCGACGGGCGCGAGCTGATTGCGCAAGATCAAATACCAGCCGGTCTGCAAAAGCTGCAGGAAGCGCTGCAGCAAGACCCCGGCAACGCGCAGTACCGCAGCGCGTATCTGCAGGCGCGCGAACGGGCGACCGGCAGCCGCTTGCAGCAGGCCGAGCGCCAGGCGCAGGCGGGGCAGGGCGAGCTGGCGCGCGCCTCCTTCATGAGCGTGCTGGAAATCGATGCGCAGAACGAACGGGCCAACAGCGGCTTGCGCGCGCTCGAACGCGAGCAGCGCCAGGGGAAATTGCTGGCCGATGCGCGCACGGCGCTTGAGGCAAAACAATACGACCCCGCGCGCCAGCGCCTGAACGCCATCCTGACGGAGCAGCCGAATCACGCGGGCGCGCGCGCGCTGCTGCGCGAGGTCGATGAAAAGACGGCGCCGCCCATCGTCGAATCGGGCCTGGCCAGGTCGTACAAGCAGCCGATCACGATCGAATTTCGCGACGCGCCGTTAAAACAGGTGTTCGAGCTGATCGCGCGCCGTTCCGGCCTCAATTTCGTCTTCGACAAGGACGTCAAGGCGGATGCGAAAACGTCGATCTTCCTGAAAAACAGCACAGTGGAGTCGGCCGTCTACTTCCTGCTGGTGACGAACCAGCTGGAGCAGCAGGTGATGGATGCGAACACCATTTTGATCTATCCCAATGTGGCGGCGAAATTGAAGGAATACCAGGAAGTGCTGGTGAAGACCTTCTTCCTGGCGAACGCGGACGCCAAGCAGGTGGCCAACACGCTCAAGACCATCCTCAAGACGCGCGACGTGGTGGCCGATGAAAAACTCAACCTCGTCATCGTGCGCGACACGCCCGAGGCGATCCGCCTGGCCGAGCGCCTGATCGCGCTGCAGGACGTGCCGGAGGCGGAAGTGGTGCTGGAGCTGGAAATCCTCGAAGTCAAGCGCAGCCGCCTGATGGAACTGGGCGTGGCCTGGCCATCGAGCCTGACCTTGACGCCGCTCAGTACCTCGGGCGGGATCGGGTTGACCATCAACGACTTGAATAATCTGAATCAGCGTACTATCGGCGTGAGCAACCTGGCCGTGACGGCGAACGCCAACAAGACGGACGGCGACGCGAACATCCTGGCCAACCCGCGCATCCGCGTGCGCAACCGGGAAAAGGCGAAGTTCGTCATCGGCGACAGGGTGCCCGTGGTGACCACCACGATTTCGCCGGGCACGGGCGGCTTCGCTTCCGAGTCGATCAGCTACCTGGACGTGGGCCTGACGGTGAACGCCGAGCCGACCATTTACCTGAATAACGAGGTGGGCATCCGCATTTCGCTCGAAGTGAGCAACCTGGGGGCGGCCACGACCACCCGCAGCGGCTCGACCCTGTACCAGATCGGCACGCGCCAGGCCTCGACCATGCTGCAGCTGAAGGATGGCGAAAACCAGGTGCTGGCGGGCCTGATCAACAATGAAGAGCGCAGTTCGGGCAACAAGGTGCCTGGCCTGGGCGACATACCCGTGCTGGGGCGCCTGTTCGGCAGCAGCAAGGACGACAGCCAGAAGACGGAAATCGTGCTGTCGATCACGCCGCACCTGGTGCGCACGGTGCAGCGTCCGGAAGCGAAGGAGTCGGAATTCTCGGCCGGCACGGAAGGCAGCTTCCGCCGCCGGCCCGACATGGCGGCCAAGGCGCCCACGCAGATGCCGGGCACGGTGATCGTGCGTTCCGGCCCGTCGGCCGTCGGCATGCAGCCGGCGCCGGCGCAGCCGCTGATGGCGCCGGGCCAGGTGCCGCCGATCTTGCCACAGACATTGCCGCAGAGCGTGCCCGCGCCGGAAGTGGCGCCATCGCCCGAGCCGGCCGCCTCGCCTTTGCCGATCTCGGCTGGACAGCCCGTGCCGCTGCAGGCGTCGCCCTTGCCGCTGTCATCGAGCCAGCCGGTGCCGGTGGCGCCTGCCAAATGAGACTGGCGCATGCGCAGGGCGGGCCAGGCGGCTTCACCCTGATCGAGCTGCTGGTGACCCTGGCCATCCTGGGCGTGCTGGCCACCCTGGTGATCCCCGTCACGCAGGTGACGGTGCAGCGGCGCCAGGAGCAGGAATTGCGGCGCGCGCTGCGCGAGATCCGCCAGGGGCTCGACGCCTATAAACGGGCCGGCGACGAAGGCCGTATCCTGCGCACGCCCGACGCCAGCGGCTATCCGAAAAGCCTGGACCTGCTGGTCGAGGGCGTGCCGGACCAGCGCAACCCGAAGCGCAGCAAGCTGTTTTTCCTGCGCCGCGTGCCGCGCGACCCGTTCAATGCGGACGCGGGCCTGAGCGATGCGCAAACGTGGGGCAAGCGCAGCTACGCCAGCGAAGCGGCCGAACCGCGCGAGGGCGACGATGTGTACGATGTGTACTCGACTTCCAACAAGACCGGCCTGAACAACGTGCCTTACCGTCTATGGTGAATCATGCCTGTCCCTGACCGCGCGCGCGGCTTTACGCTGATCGAGCTGCTGGTGGTGCTCGGCATCGTGGCGCTGTTGCTGACCCTGGCCGTGCCCCGCTACTTTCCCAGCCTGGACAAGGCGAAGGAAACCGTGTTGGCGGACAACTTGCGCAACCTGCGCACGACCATCGACCAGTTCCACGGCGATACGGGCCGTTATCCCGATACTTTGGAGCAACTGGTCGAAAAGAAATACCTGCGCGCCATGCCCATCGACCCCATCACGGACAGCGACAGCAGCTGGCTGATCGTGCCGCCGCCCGACGACACGCCGGGCCAGGTGTATGACGTGAAAAGCGGCGCGCCCGGCAAGGACCGCAGCGGCACGCCGTTCGCCGACTGGTAGCGGCCATGCATCGTCCTGCGCGCCGTCAGCGCGGTTTTACATATCTGGGCCTGATCATCCTGGTGGCCATCCTGGGCCTCGTGGGGGCGGCCGGGCTGAAGATGGGCTCCTTGCTGCAGCGCCAGGCGGCCGAGCAGGAGCTGCTCGACATCGGGGCGCAGTTTGTCGATGCGCTGCAGAGCTACGCGGGCGCCACGCCCGCCGGCCAGCCGCAGCATCCGCCGACCTTGGCCGCCTTGCTGCGCGACCCCCGCTTTCCGCAAGTGCGCCGCCATCTGCGCAAGCTGTATGTGGACCCCGTCACGGGACGCGCCGAATGGGGCTTGCTGTACCAGCCCGGTGGCCAGGGCATCATCGGCGTGCATAGCCTGTCGTCGTCCGCACCCTTAAAAGTGGGCAATTTCGACGCCCGTTTCACCGGTTTCGAAGGCAAGTCGCACCTGTCCGAGTGGCAGTTCGTTGCCGGCGGGCCCGTGCCGCCGGCGGGACTGGTCCTGGCGCCGGCGGACGCCGCCGCGCCGCCCGCCTTGTTCCCGCCGCCGCATCCGGCTGCGCCAGCGCCCGAACCATCGGCGCCCGAGGCGGCGGAGCCGGAGGAAGAGGCCGGCGCGCAAGCGGGCAATCCGCAGTAACCATAAGTCAACGATGAAGAATACAGGGATAACTATTTTCACCTGGAAATTCATCTTGACCTGGAACCATTTCATAGTGGAAATACTTTCAATAAATGAAATTTCAATAAAATAATTACAAGTAATTTAATGTCTTTATGATACCATTCCTCCTGGTACTTTCAGTACTAAAGCGATGGCTGGCCCACCTGGCGGCCATAAATTACTTTTAAGGGATAATTTATGAAATTGAAATTTATCGCGGCAGGCATTCTGGCTGCAGCATCGTTCAGCGCATCGGCGGCCACCTACAATCTGGGCATCCTGGATCCAAGCGGCTTCGATACGCGGGCATCGATCACCACCAATTTCGCCGCCAATTCGGTGGTCGATGATTTGTGGACCTTCAAACTGCTGACCCCGTCGTCGACCTCGTTTGGCGCATTGCAAACGTTTTCCGTTGCCGAAGGCGCGATCAGCAACTTTGCCGCCACCCTGGTGGGCTATGGCGACCTGACCCTGACGTCGGTGGCCGGCATCCAAAGCCTGAGCTGGGCCGGTTCCCTGGCGGCGGGTACGTATGAGGTGCGTGTTTCGGGCTTGACCGGTTTGCAGAATGGCCAGTACGTGGGCACGGTCTCGGCCTTGCCTGTGCCGGAACCGGAAACCTACGGCATGCTGCTCGGTGGCCTGGCGCTGGTCGGTTTCGCTGCCCGCCGCCGCGCCCGCAAAGCTGTTTGATTTTTGCTGGCAAGAATGACAAAACCCGCCGAGGCGGGTTTTTTTGTTACGTGTGTGATTGCGACAACATGCGCCGGACTAGGCGCCAAGTCGAAGACGGTACGCTGGTACGGCGAGACGCAGGCAACAACGTCCTGCGCATGTTGTCACGCGTGGCGCTTGAAGTCGCGGAAGCGGAAGCCAACCGCAAATAACGTCGCAAAATACGCCACGCCGCACAGGGCCACCACCAGGGCCAGCGCGCCGGCCCGCAACAGCGGATGGGCTTGCATAGCGATCCAGTCGATGCGCATGGCGCCAGCATACGCCACGCCGCCCATCACGATGAGCGCCGGCAGCAGGCGCAGGAAGAACTTGGCCCAGCCCGGTTTCGGCTGGTAGATGCCGCGCTTGCGCAAGCCCCAATACAGGAAGCTGGCGTTCAGGCAGGCACCCAGGCCGATCGACAGGGCCAGGCCGGCCACGGCGATGTAGGGCACGAACAGCAGATTCATCAGCTGCGTGGCGATCAGCACGCCGATGGCGATTTTCACGGGCGTGCGGATATCCTGGCGCGCATAGAAGGCGGGCGCCAGGGTTTTCACCAGGATGATGCCGATCAAGCCCAGGCTGTAGGCTACCAGCGGCTGTGTCGACATGGTCACGGATTCGGCCGTGAACTTGCCGTAGTGAAATAATGTCGCGATCAGCGGCGTGGCCAGGGTCGCCATGCCGACGGCGGCAGGCAGGGCCAGCAAAAAGGTCAGGCGCAAGCCCCAGTCGAGCAAGGCCGAGTATTCCGTCTTGTCGCCATCGACATTCGCCTTCGACAGGCTGGGCAGCAAGATGGTGCCCAGGGCCACGCCCAGCATGGCGGTCGGGAACTCCATCAGGCGGTCCGCATACGACAGCCAGGAAATGCTGCCCTCGGCCAGGCGCGACGCGATGCTCGTGTTGATCATCAGGCTGATCTGCGCTGCCGAGACGGCGAACACGGCCGGCCCCATCTTTTTCAGCACGCGGCGCACGCCGCCGTCGGACAGGCCGATGGCGGGATTGATCGACAGGCGCGGCAGCATGCCGATCTTGATCAGCGCAGGTATCTGGATGGCCACTTGCAGCAGGCCGCCGGCGAACACGGCAATGGCCATTGCGTAGATCGGCTGTTTCAAGTGCGGCGCGAGGAACAGCGAGGCGGCGATGAACGACAGGTTCAGCAGCACCGGCGTGAAGGCGGGTATCTTGAATTCGCGCCAGGTATTCAGGATGCCGCCGGCCAAGGCCACGAAAGACATGCAAGTAATATAAGGGAACATCAGGCGCGTCATCCACACGGCCGCGTCGAAGGCGCCCGGATCCTTGGACAGGCCTGTGGCGATCGCGTACACGAACCAGGGCGCGCCGACGATGCCGATGGCGGACACGAGCAAAGTGGCCCAGACGAGGGTGGTGGCCACATGGTCGGCCAGTTGCTTGCTCGCTTCCTGGCCATGCTGGTTCTTGTATTCAGACAAGATCGGCACGAAGGCTTGCGAGAAGGCCCCCTCGGCAAACAGGCGGCGCAACAGGTTGGGAATGCGGAAGGCAACGATGAAGGCGTCCGTGTAGGCGCCGGCGCCAAAGGCGCGCGCGAACAGGCTTTCGCGCAATAATCCGGTTACACGGGACAGCATGGTCATGCTGGAAATGGCGGCGAGGGTTTTAAGCAAGTTCATGGGGGCAGATTATAGCCGGGCGCGGTACCGGCAAACGGTTAAAATATGGTAACAAGCGGGGCCGATTCGCCCTTGCCAGGCCCATTTTCACGTGTTTTTGGCGTGACACACGGTTTTTTGATTTGCTCCCGCTTGAAAATATCGCTATAATCGAAGGCTGTACAGAATTCTGTTACGCAGACACTAATGTTTGACAGGCACTGGTTTGGCACACATGGTTCGGCAGACGCACAGAACGCACCGGTTGGCAAACACTAATGTTTGCAAACGCACTTTGACCCTGTTTTAGGAAATTCCATGGCAAATACCGCACAAGCGCGCAAACGCGCTCGTCAAGCAGTTAAGCAAAACGCACACAATTCGTCCCAACGTTCGACCTTGCGCACGGCTATCAAAGCTGCTCGCAAAGCGATCCAGGGCGGCGACAAGGCAGCTGCTGCTGCAATCTTCCAAGCATCCGTGTCGACCATCGACCGTATCGCTGACAAGAAGATCATCCACAAAAACAAGGCAGCTCGCCATAAGAGCCGTCTGGCAGCTGCTTTGAAAGCACTGTCCGCTTAATATTCGCCAGCAGGCAAGCCGCCACGGCGGCCTTGCCTGTGCCGGTACGCTGGCACTGGTTGAAAAGCAAAAACCCGCAGATTTATTCTGGCGGGTTTTTTCGCGTTCCCGCGTGGTTTTTTTTGAGCGGTTTTTTGCCGCCGTGTCCACTACGGACAGCGGCCACGGCCTAGCGCGCCCCCGGCAAGTTGCCGATGTTCATGCCTGGCTTGATGTTCTTTTGCTTGAACCAGCCCAGGTGCATTTCCAGCGCATAGCGCACGGGCACCGTTTTCGTGGAGCAATGGCTGTCGAGCGTGTGCGGCTGCATGTCTTCGATGTTGACGATCTTGCCGCCGGCATCGATAAAGGCCACGGACAGGGGCAGCGGCGTGTTTTTCATCCACATGCATTGCGTGGACGGGTTGCCAAAGACGAACAGCATGCCCGCATTGGCCGGCATCTTTTCACGGTACATCAAACCCTGTTCGCGCTGCTCTTCCGTGGCGGCCACTTCCGCCTGGATCAAATGCATGCCAGCCGACAGTTGCATGCTCTGCGCTTGAGCAATGTTGGCGCAGGCCAGCAGGGCGATGGACAGGCTGAGATGGCGTAGGGAATTTTTCATGGGGCGGGACGGTGGCGGCGAAGCGGCGATTAAGCCATGCTGGCGGCTGCCTGGTCAAGCATGCTGCCTGTCCGCGCCGAAAGCGTGGGGTTACAGCAACATGGCTGCTGCCGTAACCCCGGGAATTACCCTTGCTACTTCTTACTTCTTACTTCACGGGCTTGCCTGCTTCAGCAGTTGGCTGCTTCGCCTTGCGGGCCTGGGGAACCAGGCGCGGGGCATCCGTTGCGGCCGAGGCCTTGGTCGATGCGCCCGAACGCGCCGCATCCGTCGCGGCCGAAGCGTTGACGGTGGCCGACGCCGGCGGCAACGGCTTGACGGCGTCGGTCGCGGCCGACGCATGGCTGGCGGCCGAAGCGGGTGGCGGCTTGACGGCATCGGTCGCGGCGGAAGCGTGCACCTTGGCGCCCGATTGCGCCAGTGCGGCGCCGGCAAGCAGGGAAGCGGCCAGGGCCAGGATTGCTTTTGTCATCATCTTTCCTTTTCTATCATGTTAAGGTGGGATGATTTTAATGCATTATCTAAAAATAAATAGTGCATCTTGGCAAAATTTGGCGCCGGGGGCGTTTTTTCTTGTCCGGTTCACGCTTTTCCTATGTTCTCGGCCGGCACTTCGCACCATTCGCCGGGCAGCAAGGGGTGGCTGGCCAGGGAGAACGGGCCGATGGCGCTGCGCACCAGGCGCAGGGTGGGCAGGCCGACGGCGGCCGTCATGCGCCGCACCTGGCGGTTTTTTCCCTCTTTCAGGGTGATCGCCAGCCACGAGGTCGGCTTGTCGGCGCGCGCGCGGATCGGCGGATTGCGCGGCCACAACCAGTCCGGCTCGGCGATGCGCACGGCCTTGCACGGTTTGGTGATGAAGTCGCCCAGGTCCAGCGGCGCCTGCAGGCGCGCCAGGCTGGCCGCATCGGGCACGCCGTCGACCTGCACCAGGTAGGTTTTCGCTTCCTTGCGGTCCGGGTGGCTGATCTCGTGCTGCAGGCGTCCGTCGTCCGTCAGCAGCAGCAAGCCTTCGCTGTCGGCGTCGAGCCGGCCGGCCGGGTAGATGCCGGGGATGCTGAGATGGTCGGCCAGGGTGGCGCGGCCCTCCTGCGGCGAAAACTGGCACAGGACCTGGAATGGTTTATTGAAGAGGATGAGTGGCATGCTGGTAAGAGAATTGATGTAAGCGATGGTGGCTGCTGGTCGGCGCCGCAAAAGCGTGGCGCCCTGTAAGATACTGGTGCATAATGTGAAATGTTAGTCTTATGTCTTATAGAAGACTTGAGGCGGTATGGCAATGCGGTTCTTTGGCGCCGCGGGTGGCCCGGGTGTTCTTTCCCTGCTAAAGTGCGTTGTTGCCGCCCTGTTCGGACTTGTTTTTGTAAACTCTGCAACCGCAGAGCGCGTCGCCGGCTTGTGTTGCCCGCCAGCGGTGTGTCCCACTTCGGAGATCACGATGTATCAACATATCACTGTACCTGCTGACGGCCAAAAAATCACCGTCAACGCCGATTTTTCGCTGAATGTACCAGATAACCCCATCGTTCCCTTCATTGAAGGCGATGGCACGGGCATCGATATCAGCCCGGTCATGATCAAGGTGATCGACGCGGCCGTGGCCAAGGCCTACTGCGGCGCGCGCAAGATCAGCTGGATGGAAATCTATGCGGGCGAAAAAGCGACGAATGTGTACGGCCCCGATGTGTGGCTGCCGGAAGAAACCTTGGCCGTGCTGAAAGATTACGTGGTCTCCATCAAGGGCCCGCTGACCACGCCCGTCGGCGGCGGCATCCGCTCGCTGAACGTGGCCTTGCGCCAGCAGCTCGACCTGTACGTCTGCCTGCGCCCCGTGCGCTACTTCACGGGCGTGCCATCGCCCGTGAAAGAGCCGGAAAAGACGGACATGGTGATTTTCCGCGAAAACTCGGAAGATATCTACGCCGGCATCGAATACCAGCAAGGCTCGCCCGAAGCCAAGAAATTGATGGATTTCCTCGTCAATGAAATGGGCGTGACCAAGATCCGCTTCCCGGCCACGTCGGGCCTGGGCATCAAGCCCGTTTCCATCGAAGGCACCGAGCGCCTGGTGCGCAAGGCCATCCAGTATGCGATCGACAATGACAAGCCATCCGTGACGATCGTGCACAAAGGCAACATCATGAAGTACACGGAAGGCGGCTTCCGCGACTGGGCGTATGCGCTGGCGCAAAAGGAATTCGGTGCCGAGCTGATCGATGGCGGCCCGTGGTGCAAGTTCAAGAACCCGAAGACGGGCCGCGACATCATCGTCAAGGATTCCATCGCTGACGCGTTCCTGCAACAGATCTTGCTGCGCCCGGCCGAATACAGCGTCATCGCCACCCTGAATTTGAATGGCGATTACATTTCCGACGCGCTGGCGGCGCAAGTGGGCGGCATCGGCATCGCGCCGGGCGCCAACCTGTCCGACTCCGTCGCCATGTTCGAGGCGACGCACGGCACGGCGCCGAAGTACGCGGGCAAGGATTACGTGAACCCCGGTTCGCTGATTTTGTCTGCGGAAATGATGCTGCGCCACATGGGCTGGCTGGAAGCGGCTGACCTGATTATTTCTTCAATGCAAAAGTCGATCGCCTCGAAGCGCGTCACCTACGATTTCGCCCGCCTGATGGAAGGCGCCACGCAAGTGTCGTGTTCCGGTTTCGGCGCCGTGATGATCGAGCACATGTAACTGGAGGGGCAGGGTGCTGCGCACCCTGCGGACGAAAAAAAACCCCGTCAGGAGACGGGGTTTTTCACATCTGAGGGCCGGCGATGCTTAGGCTGCTTGGATGTTGGAAGCTTGCTTGCCTTTAGGGCCTTGCGTGACTTCGAATTGAACTTTTTGACCTTCTTTGAGGGTCTTGAAACCGTTCATGTTGATTGCGGAGAAATGAGCAAACAAATCTTCGCCGCCATCATCTGGAGTGATGAAGCCAAAACCTTTGGAATCATTGAACCACTTAACTGTACCTGTTGCCATAAAAAGAACTTTCAAAATTAAAACAAATCACACGAGCCATAAAAGCAAGAAGCTTCTTGCCCCCTCCTCGACGTCTCACTTCTTATCAAGCTGTACATTACTGCAACAGTCGATACAGCATTGTTGGCGGAATAAATAATGAAGTCAAGCGCTTTTCCATCGATATTGCCAAATTCTTCACGGCAACCAAAAAAGCAACTCTTGATTTTGACAGCAAGGTCGCCATCTGCGCACTATTAAGAAAACGCGTAAGATTGAAAACAATTGGAAAGGCGTAGATATTGCGCATGACAACCACTGTGAAAGCATTAGAATAAGCGTATGGCAACCAAGCACGACTCAGAAACCCTGCTGGAGCGGCAAGTGCTGAAGCCGCCGCCGCTCTATCAGGTAGCCTTGCTCAATGACGACTACACCCCGATGGAATTTGTGGTGGCCATCATTCAGGAGTATTTCAACAAGGACCGTGAAACGGCGACGCAAATCATGCTCAGTGTTCATCGCTACGGCAAAGGAGTGTGCGGCGTGTTCTCTAAAGATATAGCGTGTACCAAAGTGGAGTTCGTTTTAACGCATGCGCGCAAGGCGGGGCACCCCCTGCAGTGCGTGATGGAGGAAGTATGATTGCGCAGGAATTAGAAGTAAGTTTGCACATGGCGTTTGTCGAAGCTCGGCAGGCACGGCACGAATTCATCACGGTTGAGCATTTACTGCTGGCACTGCTGGACAATCCCTCCGCTGCCGAGGTGTTGCGTGCCTGCGCGGTCAATATAGAAGACCTGCGCAAGACCCTCACCAATTTCATCGGCGATAACACGCCGACCGTGCCTGGCACGGGCGAAGTCGACACCCAGCCGACGCTTGGTTTCCAGCGCGTGATCCAGCGTGCCATCATGCACGTCCAGTCCGCCTCGAATGGCAAGAAGGAAGTCACGGGCGCCAATGTGCTGGTGGCCATCTTCGGCGAAAAGGATTCGCATGCGGTTTATTACCTGCACCAGCAGGGCGTGACGCGCCTGGACGTGGTCAATTTCATTTCGCACGGCGTGCGCAAGGACCAGTCGACGGAAAGCGCGAAAGCTTCCGAAGGCGTGGAAGAGGCGCCCGTCGATGGCCAGCCGAAGGAAAGCCCGCTCGACCAGTTCACGCAAAACCTGAACAAGGCCGCTGCCGAAGGCAAGATCGACCCGCTGATCGGCCGCGAGGAAGAAGTCGACCGCGTGATCCAGATCCTGTGCCGCCGCCGCAAGAACAATCCGCTGCTGGTCGGCGAGGCGGGCGTGGGCAAGACGGCCATCGCCGAAGGCCTGGCCTACCGCATCACGCAAAGCGATGTGCCGGAAATCCTGCAGAATGCCGTCGTGTATTCGCTGGACATGGGCGCCTTGCTGGCCGGTACCAAATACCGCGGCGACTTCGAACAGCGCCTGAAAGCCGTGCTGAAACAGTTGAAGGACAATCCGAACGGCATCCTGTTCATCGACGAGATCCACACCATCATCGGTGCCGGCTCGGCCTCGGGCGGCACGCTGGACGCGTCGAACCTGCTGAAACCGGCACTGGCCAACGGTCAATTGAAGTGCATCGGCGCGACCACGTACACGGAATTCCGCGGCGTGTTTGAGAAAGATCATGCCTTGAGCCGCCGCTTCCAGAAAGTCGACGTCAACGAGCCGACCGTCGAGCAAACCGTGCAAATCCTGCGCGGCCTCAAATCGCGCTTCGAAGAGCACCATGGCGTGAAATACTCGGCCTCGGCCCTGTCGACGGCAGCCGAACTGGCGGCGCGCTTCATCAACGACCGCCACTTGCCCGACAAGGCGATCGACGTCATCGATGAAGCGGGCGCGGCGCAGCGCATCCTGCCGAAGTCGAAGCAAAAGAAAACCATCGGCAAGGCCGAGATCGAGGACATCATCGCCAAGATCGCGCGCATTCCGCCGCAAACGGTCAACCAGGACGACCGCAGCAAGCTGCAGACGATCGACCGCGACTTGCGCAATGTTGTGTTTGGGCAAGATCCCGCCATCGACGCGCTCGCTTCGGCCATCAAGATGGCGCGTGCCGGCCTGGGCAAGACGGACAAGCCGATCGGCTCCTTCCTGTTCTCCGGTCCGACCGGCGTCGGCAAGACCGAGGTGGCGAAGCAATTGGCCTTCATTCTCGGTATCGAGCTGATCCGTTTCGACATGTCGGAATACATGGAACGCCACGCCGTCAGCCGTCTGATCGGCGCGCCGCCGGGCTACGTCGGTTTCGACCAGGGCGGCTTGCTGACGGAAGCGATCACCAAGAAGCCGCATGCGGTCTTGCTGCTCGATGAAATTGAAAAAGCCCATCCGGACATTTTCAATATCCTGCTGCAAGTGATGGATCACGGGACCTTGACGGACAACAATGGCCGCAAAGCCGATTTCCGCAACGTGATCATCATCATGACGACCAATGCGGGTGCGGAAAGCTTGCAAAAGACGTCGATCGGCTTCACCAATTCGAAGCAGGCCGGCGACGAGATGGCCGACATCAAGCGCATGTTTACGCCGGAGTTCCGCAACCGCATCGACGCGACCATCAGCTTCCGTTCGCTGGATCAGGAAATCATCCTGCGCGTGGTCGACAAGTTCCTGATGCAGCTGGAAGAGCAGTTGCACGAGAAAAAGGTCGAAGCCGTGTTTACCGAGAAGCTGCGCGCTTTCCTCGGCAAGAAAGGCTTCGATCCGCTGATGGGTGCGCGGCCGATGGCGCGCCTGATCCAGGACATGATCCGCAAGGCCCTGGCCGACGAACTGCTGTTCGGCCGCTTGGTGACGGGCGGACGGGTCACGGTCGACCTCGACGACAAGGACCAGGTCTTGCTGGAATTCCCGGAACCGCCAGACGCGGCACCGACGGCTGCACCGGAAACGGTGGAAGTGGAATAAACTTCCTGCCGTCAACAAAAAACCCGCCCACGCAAGTGGCGCGGGTTTTTTACGTTTTTATGGGCAATAAAGAAGGTTTTAAGAAGGTTTTCTTTGGCCGTAGTTATGCCAGAATTGCTGTCCGGTATCGACATGATGTCCATGCCACCTGACCGCTATCTGGATGCCCACATGAAAATTTCCCGTATTCTTGCCTTCCTCCTGTTGTCCGCCGGCTTGCTGGGCAACGCCGCCGCTGCCGCGCCTGCCGGCAGTTATTTTCGCTTTCCTGCCGTGCGCGGCGATACCGTCGTCTTCACGGCCGAAGGCGATTTGTGGAAAAGCAATCTGCGCGGTGGCGCGGCGCAGCGCCTGACCACGCATCCCGGCTATGAAACGAATGCGGCGATTTCGCGCGATGGCCAGTGGATTGCCTTTTCGGCCGCCTATGAAGGGGCGCAGGAAGCGTATGTGATGCCGCTGGCCGGCGGCTTGCCGCGCCGTATTTCGTACGACAATGGCGGCGTGCTGGTGCTGGGCTGGACGGCGCAGGGCGAAGTGCTGGTCAGCACGCAGAATACGGACGGTCCCGCGTCGCGTCGCGTCGTCGCCGCCATCGATCCCGTGAAACAGACGCGGCGCGAGTTTCCCGTGGCCGACGCCAACGACGCCGTGCTCGACGACGCCGGCAAGACGCTGTTCTTCACGCGTTTCGGCCTGGCCATGACCAACGACAATGTGCGCAACTACCGGGGCGGCGCGCATGCCACCCTGTGGCGCTACGACCTCGATGGCAAGGGCGAGGCCGTGCGCATGCACGCGGAACCCGCTGTGTTGGCTGGCAACAACAAGCGCCCCATGTGGTGGCAGGGCCGTGTCTACTACATCAGCGACGCGGGCGGCAGCGATAATCTGTGGAGCATGTTGCCCGACGGCTCCGATCGCCGCGCCTTGACGAACCACACGCAGTGGGACGTGCGCAATGCTTCCCTGGGCGATGGCAAGGTCGTCTACCAGCTGGGCGCCGATTTGCACGTGCTCGACCTGAACGTCGCGGCAACGGGCGCTTCGCAGCCGCTGGCCATCAGCCTCGTGTCCGATTTCGACCAGCAGCGCGCGCGCCAGATCCGCTCGCCGCTCGATACCTTGAGCAATGTCCAGGTGTCGGGCAAGGATGAGCGCATCATCCTTACTGCACGGGGCCGTGTCAGCATCGCCGGCACGGGCAGCTTGCGCCGCGTCGACATCGCCATTCCGGAAGGGGCGCGGGCGCGCGACGCCGTCTTTTCCAGCGACGAGAAATCCGTGTTCGCCATCGTCGACACGAGCGGAGAGAACGAAATCTGGAAGTACGCCGCCGATGGCTCGGGCAAGGGCGAGCAGTTGACGACGCAGGGCGATAATCACCGCTGGAAACTGTATCCGTCGCCGGACGGGCGCTGGCTGGCGCACACGGATAAAAAAGGCCGTTTCTGGCTGCTGGACCTGGCGACCAGGGGCAACCAGCTGATCGACGACGCGGGCAAGGCGGGCGTGGACAAGCACGACGAAGTGCAATGGTCGCCCGACAGCCGCAACCTGGCCATCGTGCGCGTGGCCAGCAACGAGCAGCGCGAGCAGATCGGCTTGTACAACCTCGCGTCGAAGCAGTTGCAGTTCGTCACCAGCGACCGCTATACCTCCGGTTCGCCCGTGTTTTCGCCGGACGGCAAGTGGTTGTATTTCCTGTCGGCGCGCAATTTCCAGCTGGCCAACGGTTCGCCATGGGGCGACCGCAACATGGGGCCCGTGTTCGACAAGCGCACCGGCGTGTATGCGCTGGCGCTGCAGCCGGGCAACCGTTTCCCGTTTCAGCCCGACGATGAGCTGAGCCGTCCGGGAGTGAAACCGCCCGAGACGGACGATGAAAAGGCCGCCGAATCGGCGGCGGAAAAGGCGCTGGAAAAGGCGGGCGGCAAGGGCGCCGTGAAAAAGGCACCGGCCGCGTTGCCGGCCATCGTCAGCCAGGGCCTGGCCGAACGCCTGTATGAAGTGCCGCTGGCGGCGGGCAACTACAGCGCGCTGGCCGCCGACGACAAGCGCCTGTATTTCCTCGAGCGGGACAGCGGCGAAAACAAGTCCAGCTTGAAGACCTTGGCAGTTGGCAACACCGGCTCCAAGCCGGAATTGCTGGTGGCCAATGTGCGCGAATTTGACCTGGCGCAGGACAAGAAGCATTTGTACTACCGCACGGCGGCAGCCACGGGACCGGGCGAGATGCTGGTGATCGAGGCGGGCGCCAAGCTGCCGTCCGACCTGTCGAAGGCCAAGGTCAAGGTCGACGACTGGACTTTCGTGTCGAATCCGCGCCTGGAATGGAAGCAGATGTTCAACGACGCCTGGCGCCTGCACCGCGATTTTCTCTACGACGCGAAGATGCGCGGCGTGGACTGGAAGGCGGCGCGCGACAAATATGCGCCGCTGGTCGAGCGGGTCACGGACCGTGCCGAACTCAATGATTTACTCGGCATGATGGTGGCCGAAGTGGGCGCCCTGCATTCGCAGATCCGCCCCGGCGAATTGCGCCGCACGGAGCAGGAAGGCGCGCCGGCGGGCCTCGGTGCCGTGCTGGCGCGCACCAGCGAGGGCTACCGGGTCGAACATGTCTACCGCAGCGAAGCGGAGCTGCCCTCGGCGCGCGCACCGCTGGCGCGCCCCGACGTGGAGGTGAAGGCGGGCGACGTGATCACGGCCGTCAACGGCAAGGACGTCTTGGGCGCGCGCGACATCAGCGACCTGCTGCTGAACCAGGCCGACAAGCAGGTGCTGTTGCAGGTCAAGCGGGGCAAGGCTGCGCCGCGCGCCGTCATCGTCACGCCCGTCAACATGGCGAAACAGACGGCGCTGCGCTATGGCGACTGGGAATTGAGCCGCGCCGAGCAGGTGGCGGCCGCCTCGCAGGGACGCATCGGCTACCTGCATTTGCGCGCCATGGGCCCGAACGACATCGCCTCGTTCGCGCGCGATTTTTACGCCAACATCAACCGCGAAGGCTTGATCATCGACGTGCGGCGCAACAACGGCGGCAATATCGACAGCTGGATCATCGAAAAACTGCTGCGCAAGGCCTGGGCCTACTGGGCGCCGCCGGGCGTGCAGCCGTCGTCGAACATGCAGAACACCTTCCGCGGCCATCTGGTGGTGCTGGTCGATGAACTCACGTATTCCGATGGCGAGACCTTCGCCGCCGGCATCAAGGCATTGAAACTGGCGCCACTGGTGGGCAAGCGCACGGCAGGCGCCGGCGTCTGGCTCAGCGACAATACGCGTCTGGCCGACAACGGCATGGCGCGCGTGGCGGAAAACGGCCAGTTCGGCGTCGACGGCCAGTGGCTGATCGAAGGCGTGGGCGTGGTGCCGGACGTGGAGGTGGAAAATCCGCCGCACGCCACTTTCAATGGCGCCGACCGCCAGCTGGAAGTGGCGCTCGACATGCTGGCGAAAAAGCTCAAGGAACAGCCGCGCCCCGCCTTCCAGGCGCAGCCGATCCCCGCGCTGAAGTAGTCCCGTTACAGGCCGCAGGCGGCCTTGAACTGCTGCGCGCGGCGGCGCGACACCTCGACCACGCTGCCGTCCAGCAGGTGCAGGTCGAGGCCATCGGCCGCATTCGGCGCCACTTGCGCCACCTGCTCCAGGTTGACGATCTGGCGCCGGTTGGCGCGCAGGAACAGGGCCGGATCGAGCTTTTCTTCCAGCTGGTTCAGGGTGCGCAGCATCAGCGGGCGCTGCACGCCGAAATGCACGCGCGTGTAGTTGCCTTCCGATTCCAGCAGGCGGATATCGTCAAACGCGACAAACCAGCAGCGTTCCCCATCCTTGATGAAGACCTTGCGCGGCGCGGGCGGCGGCACGGCTTGCGCCCGCGCGCCGGCGCGTGCCAGCGCCGTGGCCAGGCGTGCCGCCTGCACGGGTTTTTGCAGGTAGTCGAGGGCGCTGACCTCGAACGCCTGCAGCGCGTACTGGTCGAAGGCCGTGCAAAAGATGACGTCGGGCGCATCATCCAGGGCGGCCAGCAGGTCGAAGCCGGAACCGCCCGGCATCTGCACGTCGAGCAGCAATAGGTCGGGGCGCAGCTTGGCGATCTGCGCGACGGCGTCGGCCGCGCTGGCCGCTTCGCCCACGATCTCCACGGCACCGCGCTGCACATGCGGCGCCAGCAGCCGTCGCAGCTCGGCGCGCGCCAGGCGCTCGTCATCGACCAGCAGTACCTTGAGCGGCTGGCCGTTCATGCCTGCTCCGGCAGGTGGATGGTGGCATGTACCCAGCCCGACTGTTCGCGCAATTCCAGGCTGGCGCGCTCGCCGCAAGCCAGTTGCAGCCGTTGGCGCGCATTGCGCAGGCCGACGCAGGTGGAGTTGCCCGGTGCGCGCAAGGCGCCCGTGTTGGCCACGTCGATCTGCAGCATGGCCACGCCGTCGGCAGGGCTGGCGCGCCGCGCCGCGATGCGGATGTCGGCGCCCTCGGCGCTCGCTTCGACGCCGTATTTGACGGCGTTTTCCGCCAGCGTTTGCAGGGCCATGGGCGGCACGCGCACGTGTTCCAGGCCGGGGGCGCTGATCTCGATCGCAAAGCTGACGCGCAGGCGCTCCTCGAAGCGTATCTGTTCGATGGCCAGGTAGGCGCGCACGGCGTCCAGTTCGGCCGACAGGGGCACGGTGGCGTGCTGGCCCGATTGCAGCGCATGGCGCATCAGGCCTGCCAGCTGGTCGATCATGTGCGCGGCCGCTTCGCGGTCTTCGAAGATCAGCGCGCGCACGCTATTGAGGCTGTTGAAGAAAAAATGCGGGTTGACTTGCGCCTGCAGGGCGCGCAGTTCCGCTTCCCGTCCGTGCAGCTGCAGGCGCAGGGTTTCCGCTTCCAGGTGGGCGGCGCGGCGCAGCGACAGCGTGGTGAAGTAAAACACCGTCCAGGTCAGGAATACCCCGAACCAGAACAGCAGCGCGCCGGGCAGCCATGCCAGGCCGCGCAGGACATCGGGCGGATACATGACGTGGAAGGCGGCCGTCACGCTGGCCGTCTGGATGGCGGCCAGCAGGGCCAGCGAGGGCAGGATGCGTTTCCAGCGCAAGCCGTTTGCCGCCCAGCCGCGCCGATGCAGGACGCCATGCCACAGGTGCGACAGCAGCAGCCCGCCCAGCGAACCCCAGCAGGCAATCGTCACGACGATGCGCAGCTGCGAGGAACCGCCATACACGCTGTTGAACAGGGCGAGCGCGCCCCAGCCGGCCAGCTGGAATGTCCAGTACCAGTTGATCCTGGCCAGCAGCGGCGGACGTTGCATGGGCGCGCTCACTGCCTAGTCCAGGAACTGTTCGATGCGCGCATGCATCCAGTCCGGCTGGTCGTACATGATGAAGTGGCGCGCCGTGTCGGCCAGCGCGATCTGCACGCCTGGCAGCTGTGCGTACTGTTGCTGGAAGGTGGCTTCGATGGCGGCGCGCGGCGCATAATCCTTGTAGGCGATCCAGGTGCCCAGCACCAGGGTCGGCGATTTGATTTTTGCCGCGTCCTGGCGCAGGTCGCTGGCCATCAGGCTGCCCATGGCCTTGATCACCGTTTCGCGGTCCGAGCGCTGGCCCCAGCCGATGATGCGTTCCACGTCGGCCGGCGCGCTGGCCATGCTGCTGACCGCGCGGCGCTGGCTGGCGGCGTAGGTGGCGTCATCCTGCGCGCGCATGGCCGCTTGCATCTGCGTGGACATGGCTTGCAGTTGCGGCGGCGTGATGGTGGGCAGTTGCGTCGCGCCCAGCGCCGGCAGCGAGTCGACGATCACCAGCCTGCCCGTTTGCGCCGGATGGTCGATGGCCATTTTCAGGGCCAGGAAGCCGCCCAGGCTATGCCCGATGATGGCCGGCTGGCCCAGTTTTTGGGTGCCGATGTAGTCGGCCAGCTGTTGCTCCGCCTGCGCCAGCAGGTCGCCTGCGACGGGCGCCACGCCGGCAAAGCCGGCCAGCGTCAGCACGTGGCATTGGCGCGCGGCTTGCGCGCCGCACAGGCGCGCCACCGTGGCTTGCCAGACTTCGCCCGAGGATGCGAGGCCGGGAATCAGGATCAGGGGACGGCCTTGTCCGGTGACCTCGACCGTGAAGGCCTGGGGCGCGGCGGCCTGGCTGGCGCCCGCCAGCAGCGCCGTACTGAGCAAGATCAATGTTTGCAGTGTTCGTTTCATGGGGTACTCCTCCTTGACGACCATGCTAGCGGCGCCGGGAGCGCGCGGCCAGCGCCGCGGGATGAACGGCGGCAGGGCGGGATGAGCGGCTCAAATCCACCCATCGTGGTCCTGGCATTGGTCCGGCAGGTAGGTCAGGTATTGCACCATGCGCGGTGCCGGGCCGCGGTTGGGCGTGGCGCAATGGGGCAGGGCCTGGTGCCAGATGATGAAATCGCCGGCCATGCCTTCGACGGGCGCGGGCCGCAAGGCCTCGACGGCCCATTCGCGTGGCTGGCGGCCCGGCGGCACTTGCCGCAGCCAGTCGGCCATGTGCCGCTGGAAGCCGGGCACGCAGTGAAAGGCGCCATGCTGCGCCGGACAGTCGCTCAGGTACAGCATGCCTTGCAGCTTGAAGGGAATCGGCTGCTGCAGGCTGACGTCCCAGTGCAGGGCGCTGCCGAGGAAGCGGTGCTGCGGCGTTTCCGGCGGATTGAAGCTCACCTTGTCGATGCTGGCGTAGATGCCGGTGCCGGCGCCGATGCCGGTGTCATATAGCTGCTGGCAGGCGTGGCGGATGTGCGCGACGTGGCGGTTTTCCTCGAGGGCCGGGTGGTCGGAAAACTGCAGCATCAGGCCCCGCTTGCCCGGGTGCGGCTGGTACCACGACGTTGGCTCGTCGGGCGAGGCGCCCAGGTAGTCCCAGATGGCCGTTCGGGCGGCGGCGCACTGCGCGCGCGGCACGGCGCCGCGCAGCACCAGATAGCCGTGTTCTTCGAAATGGCGCAGCTCGGCGGCGGACAGCACGTCCTCGTGCGCGCTGGCGGCATGCGCCGGGCGTGGGCGCGTGCGCGCGGCGATCCAGTCCGTGTAGGCTTGCAGGGTCGGCCGTTGCTGATACAGGAAGTGCAGCGCGTCTTCCATCGAAATGCCGCGCGCGTACAGCGCCTGGAGGTCCAGGTGGTCGCGCGCCAGCCCCTGCTTGCCCGTCGCGCCAGCGTGTCCCGTGCAGCGTTGCCATAAGTCGTGCAAGTGAGGCCAGTCGTCCATGGTGTTTTTCGTCCGGGTGAAAAAATCAGCCGGCGCGCAGGCGGCGCCACAAGGTGGTGCGGCTGATGCCGAGGTACTGGGCGGCGGCGTCGCGGCGCCCGCCGAAGCGCGCCAGCACGGCGCTGGCGCTTTCGTCTTCCAGGCGCGGCGCGATGGCGGTGGCCGGCGCCGGCGGCAGCGCGGCCGTGCCGCCAGCGTTGGCCAGTTCCGGCGCCACGCCCAGCACGAAGGCGGGCGTCAGCGCCTGCAGCGGTTCGGCGGCCAGGAACAGCGCCAGGCGTTCGGCCAGGTTGCGCAGTTCGCGCACGTTGCCGGGCCAGTCGTAGCGGCGCAGCAGCGGTGCGCAAGCCTGGATTTCTGCGTGCAGGTTGGGGTGCGGACGGGCACCCAGCGCGGCCAGCGCGTTTTTCAGCGACCATTCGGTCAGGCCGGGAATGTCGCTGGCGCGTTCGCGCAAGGCGGGCAAATGCAGGCGCAGCACGGCCAGGCGGTAGAACAGGTCGGCGCGGAAGCGTCCCTCGCGGATGCGCTGCTCCAGGTCGCAGTGCGTGGCGCTGATGATGCGCACATTGATGGCGATCGGCCGCGTGCCGCCCACGCGCACCACTTCGCGCTCTTCCAGCACGCGCAGCAAGCGCGTTTGCAGGGCCAGCGGCATCTCGCCGATTTCGTCGAGGAACAGGGTGCCGTGGTTGGCCGCTTCGAACAGGCCCGCATGGCCGCCCCGGCGCGCACCCGTGAAGGCGCCATCCTCGTGGCCGAACAGTTCCGATTCCAGCAGGGATTCGGCGATGGCGCCGCAATTGATGGCGATGAAGGGGCGGTTCGCGCCCAGGCTGCGCGGGCTTTCACGGTGGATCGCCTGCGCCACCAGTTCCTTGCCGCTGCCCGTCTCGCCCTGGATCAGCACCGTCGCCGGTGAGCGGGCATACAGCACCACCGACTGGCGCAGCGCTTCCATCGCTTCCGATTCGCCGCGCAAATCGTGCAGGCCGTGGCGCGCGCGCAGGGTGTCGGCCACCACCGCGCGCCGCCCGCGGTTCGATTCGATCTGGGTCAGGCGCGCCAGTTCCAGCGCGTCGTCGAAGGCGCGCCGGATGGCCGTGGCCGAATACACGAAGACGGCGGCCAGTCCCGCTTCCTCGGCCAGGTCGGTGACGAGCCCCGCGCCGACGACGGCTTTGACGCCGGCCGCCTTCAGTTCATTGATCTGCGCGCGCGCGTCTTCCTCGGTGGCGTAGGTGCGCTGCGCGATCTGGAAGCCGAAGGTGGCGGCAAATTCGGCCAGTTCCGGCATCGGGTCCTGGTAGGTGACGACGCCGATGTGCGGCGAGATGCGCCGCGCGCGCGCCAGCGCCTGCATCACGTCGTAGCCGCTGGCCTTGGCGATGATGACGGGTACCGACAGCCGGCCTTTCAGGTAGGCGCCGTTCGAACCGGCCGCGATGACGGCGTCGCAGCGCTCCGTGGCCATGCGTTCGCGGATGTGGCGCACGGCGTCGTCGAAGCCCAGGTTGATCGGTTCGATCGTCGCCAGGTCGTCGTATTCGAGCGTGATGTCGCGGAACAGGTCGAACAGCCGCGAGACGGAGACGGTCCAGATGACGGGTTTGTCGCGGTGGTCGAGCGGAGGTTGGGGAGGGCGGCGCATGCTTTATTCTAAACGATTTGTTTCATTTTCCAGCCATGCAACGGCGTTGCAACGGGCGTGTTGCAGCTGGTCTGTGGTGTTTCAGATATTGCCAATAAGGAAGTTGAAAAAACCGTGGGAAACTGGTTTATGATCTAGCAGCACCATGATGCTTGTAGGAATCCTTTTCCCAGGCGCATGTTTATCTTGTCCTTAACCATCCCATGGTGTCCATGAAGCGCGTGCCGACCAGTCCCGATTTCATCGCCGATGCCTTGCAACTGATCGCCTTGCCGGCCTGCGCCTGCGATGCTTGCGGCATGGTGGTGGCGGCGAATGGCGCCTTGCAGGCCCTGCTGGGCCGGGATATAGCGGGCCGGCTGCTGGCCGACTGCTTTACGGACGCCTACCGCGCGTCGAGCACCAGCATGCTGCGCGGCGCGCTCGGCGCGGCCGGGCGCGAGCGGCACTGGGACAGCAGCCTGGAAGGGGCGGCGGGCGCCATCGCTGTGCAGGTCTGGTCCAGGCCCCTGCTGGTGGACGATGGCTTGCCCGGCGCGACCCTCGTGTTTGCCGACATCCGCGTGCAGCAGCGCGACCAGCAAGCCTTGCGCAAGACCCTGCTCGAGCAGCAGGCCATCCTGGAAAGCGCGGCCGTCGGCATCGTCTTTTCCAAGGGCGGCTTCATCGAGGAGTGCAATATCCGCGCCGCCGAGATGCTCGGTTATGCGCGCCACCAGTTGACGGGCATGCCCGGCGCGGTGCTGTACCGCTCCGCCGAGCATTGCCGTGCCCTTGGGCTGGAAGCGGCGCCGCTGCTGTCGAAGGGCAAGCCGTACCGCACCGAACTGGAATTGCGGCGCCAGGACGGCACCCTGTTCTGGAGCCGCCTGCACGGGCGCGCCGTCGATCCCCTCAATACGCATGACGGCACGGTATGGATTATCGAAGATATCAGCGACCACCGGCGTGATGAAGATCAATTGCGCCGTGCCATGCTGGAAATGCAGGCCGTGATGGATAACGCGCCCCTGGCCATCGGTTTTCAGCGCGACAAGGGCGTGCTGCGCTACAACCGGCGCTTCGCCGAATGCTTCGGCTTCGATGGTGACAGCGGCGTGGGCATGGCCGTCGCCGACCTGTATCCGTCGCGCGCGGCGTATGAAAATGTCGTCAGGCAGGCGTCGCCCCTGCTGCGGCGCGGCCAGCCGTTCCAGGGCGAGATGGAGATGCGCCGCCGCGACGGTTCCACTTTCTGGGCGCTGGCGTACGGCTATGTGCTGAACCCGGAGAGCCAGACGGACCGCGGCTTGCGCGATACGATCTGGCTGTTCGACGACCGCAGCGCGCAGAAGGCGGCCGAGGAGGCGACGCGCCAGCTGATGCTGGAGCAGCAGGCTATCCTCGACAATGCCTCCGTCGGCATCCTGTTTTCCCGTTCGCGCCTGGTCCTGCGCTGCAATCCCCGCTTCGCCGAAATGTTCGGCTACGCGCAGGAGGAGATGACGGGCTTGCCCGCCGCCGAGCTGTTTCCCTCTCCCGCCGCCTACGAGGCGTTTGGCGTGCAAGCCACGCCGCTGCTGGGACAGGGCTTGCCGTACGAGCAGGATGAATCGCTGTTCCGCCGCCGCGACGGCAGCCTGTTCTGGTGCCGCATCCGCGCCAAGGCCGTCGACCAGGCGCACAGCGAGCAGGGCGCCATCTGGATACTGGAAGACGTCACGGCCAGCCGCCAGACGCAGATGGAAGTGGCGGCCATCATGACGAATGCCTCGGTGAGCATCCTGTACACCAAGAACCGCCAGATCACGCGCTACAACCTGGGCTTTGCCGCGATGTTCGGCTACAGCGGCGACGAGGCGCTGGGCTTGCCCGGGCGCGCGCTGTACGTGTCGCAGCAATCGTACGAATTGCTGGGCGCAGCGGCCTTTCCCTTCCTGTCGGTGGCCAAGCCCTTCCAGACGGAAGTGGAAATGATGCGCCGCGACGGCAGCACCTTGTGGGCGCAGCTGATCGCCTATGTCGTCAATCCCGACGATCCCGCCGCCGGCACCATCTGGATCATCGAGGACCGCACGGAAGCCAAGCGCGCCGAAGAATCCCTGCGCAACGCGCTGCTGGAAAACCAGGCCATCCTCGACAGCGCCGTGCTGGGCATCTCGGTGGTGGAGGGCGGCCACAATTTGCGCGCCAACAGCAAGATGGAAGAGCTGTTCGGTTATGGACCGGGCGAGATCAACGGCCTGTCGGTGCAGGCCCTGTATCCGGACGTGGCCGCGTGGAAGGCGGCGCGCGGCGAGACGGCGCGCGATTTCGATGCGGGCAGGGTGCACATGTCCGAATACCAGCTGGTGCGCAAGGATGGCAGCCGTTTCTGGGCGCGCCTGTCCGGCCGGCCGTTCGACCTGGCGCATGCGCATGGCCGTTCCGTGTGGCTGGTTGACGACGTGACGGCGCGCCGCGAGGCGGCCGAGGCGGTGCGCCGCGCGCGCGACGAGCTGGAATTGCGCGTGCAGGAGCGCACGGCCGAACTGGCCGGCGCCAACCTGCTGCTGCAGGGCGAAATCGTCGAGCGGCGCCAGGCCGAGGCGCGGGTGCACCACATGGCGTACCACGACAACCTGACGGGCTTGCCGAACCGCGCGCTGCTGTCGGACCGGCTGGAGCGGGCCATGCTGGCCGCGCAGCGCTCCGGGCGCAAGCTGGCCGTGATGTTCATCGACCTGGACCGATTTAAAACCATCAACGATTCGCTGGGCCACATGACGGGCGACCTGCTGCTCAAGGAAGTGGCCGCGCGGCTGTGCGGCGCCGTGCGCGCCAGCGACACGGTGGCGCGCCTGGGCGGCGATGAATTCGTCGTGCTGGTGCCGGGCATCCGCGGCAGCGACGAAGCGGCGCACGTGGCCGAGAAGGTCATCGAGGCGCTGACGCCCGCCTTTCCGCTCGACGGCCACGTGCTGCACGTGACGCCGTCGATCGGCATCTGCCTGTATCCGGACGATGGCGGCGATGTCGACGCGCTGATGCGCCATGCGGATGCGGCCATGTACCACGCCAAGGGTAATGGCCGCAACAACTACCAGTTCTTCACGCAGACGATGAACCAGGCGGCGGCCCTGCACTTCGATCTGGAAAGCAGCCTGCGCACGGCGCTGGCGCTGCAGCAGTTCGAGCTGTTTTACCAGCCGGTCATCGATATCGCCACGCGCCGGCTGCACGGCATGGAAGTGCTGCTGCGCTGGCGCCGTCCCGGCCACGGCCTGGTGCTGCCCGACCGCTTCATTCCCATCATGGAGGAAAACGGCTTGATCGTGCCGGTGGGCGAGTGGGTGATGCGCCAGGCGTGCGAGCAAAGCATGGCCTGGCAGCGCCAGGGCTTGCAGCCCGTGCCCTTGGCGGTGAATCTGTCGCCGCGCCAGTTCATGCACAAGGGTCTGGTGGCGGCTATCGGTACCGTGGTGCGGGAAACGGGCATCGATCCGGCGCTGCTGGAATTCGAGATCACCGAGACGGCGCTGATGCAGCACGGCGAGCATACGCTGGAGATTTTGCGGCAGATCAATGGCATGGGCTTGCGCCTGTCAATCGACGATTTCGGCACCGGCTACTCCAGCCTGGCCTACCTGAAGCGCTTCCCCGTGAAGAAGGTCAAGATCGACCGCGCCTTCATCAAGGACCTCGAACACAGCGGGGAAGACCGCGCCATCGTGGCGGCCATCATCGCGCTGGCCGACAGCCTGCAATTGTCGGCCGTGGCCGAGGGCGTGGAGACGGAAGAGCAGTTCGCCCTGCTGCAGGCGAACGGCTGCCGCTATGCGCAGGGCTATCTGTTTTCCGCGCCGGTGCCTGCCGTGAACGCGCAGGCCTTGCTGGAGCGGATAGCCGTTAGTTAGTCGATGGTGGCGATGACGGGCGCATGGTCGGACGGCTGCTCCCACTTGCGGGGCACGCGGTCGATCACGCAAGCCGTGCAGCGGGCGGTGAGGGCGGGCGAGAGCAGGATATGGTCGATGCGCAGGCCCTTGTTCAGGCGGAAGCCCAGCTGGCGGTAATCCCACCAGCTGAACGATTTGTCCGCCTGCTCGAACAGGCGGAAGGCATCCGTCAGGCCGATGTCGAACAGGCGCTGCAGGGCGGCGCGTTCCTTGTCCGAGACCAGCACCTGGCCGGCCCAGGCGACGGGGTCGTGCACGTCGCGGTCGTCGGGCGCGATATTGTAGTCGCCCACGACGGCCAGCTGCGGGTGCTGCTGCGCTTCCTCCGCCAGCCAGTCGTGCAGGGCGGCCAGCCAGCCCAGCTTGTATTCGTACTTGTCCGAATCGACGCTCTGGCCGTTCGGCACGTAGGCGCAGACGACGCGCACGCCACCGATGGTGGCGGCCAGGATGCGCTGCTGCGCATCTTCATAGCGCGGGTTGTTCTTCACCACGTCGGTGATCGGCAGCTTCGACAGGATGGCCACGCCGTTGTAGGTTTTCTGGCCGCTGAAGACCACCTGGTAGCCGGCCGCCTCGATTTCGGCGACGGGGAACTTGTCGTCCGTGAGCTTGGTTTCTTGCAGGCAGAGTATGTCGACCGGGTTGTCCGCCAGCCATTGCAGCACTTGCGGCAGGCGCACTTTGAGCGAGTTGACGTTCCAGGTGGCGAGTTTCATGGGAAAAATCCTTGCTTGAATAGGTATCGATAGGCGCGAATCTTACCGCATGCGTGTCGCCGGTGTCCTGCGCTGCCTGGCCGGTGCGGGCTTTATTTGCCGGCAGGGAAAAAGAGTGCAAATAAAATATTTATACTTAACCAATCGTGGCGCATGAATATTATGTTTTTGTGTATCATTGATCAACCCCTATGTTTGATTTGGCATAAGTGGCTGGCGCGGCAGGATGCGTCTGGCCGTTTAACGCGACAAAGGTGTAAAGTTTCTCGCTAAAACGCGATAAAAACTACTAAAATGGCACCGTGTAACAACTGTGTCATACGGCTTTGTTACAGCCAAGTGAAGAACCGAACAGGAAGCAGTTGTAATTAGTTGTAATTGCTATTCCGATTACATGACCACTGTGCCAGGGACGGAGTGTCAATTCCGTCCCTGGCGCCGCCAGACTTGTTATATAAATTGCAGTACTATATCTATGAGACTGTTTTGCGACATCAATAGATGGTACTATTTTGAAATGTTGCAGTTTTAATAGTGAGACTTGCGCGTAGCATTTGCAAAGGAAGAAAATGCGAACTGCATTTGAAGCGTGGGCGCAGCGTGACGGCCACATTGTGCGGCGAAGAGAAGACAAACCGGATGAGTACCTGATTTTCGAGACCCAGCGCCGCTGGGTTATCTGGCAGGCTGCTCTGACGCATGGCAAGACGGCTGCCAAGCCGCGCGTGAGCGCGGCCGAAAAGGCGGCGAAAGCCCAGCGCGCGCTGGAAATGTCCTCCGATGAAGCGACCGTGCGCAACAAGGTGCTCAATGAGGTGCTCGACGCCTTCAGCGGCGCCGATGGCGCGGCCGGCATGGAAAGCATACTGAAAGTGATCCAGGGCCTGAAGCAGAAGCAGAAGGCACTGGCCGACGACAAGAGCGAAGATTCCACGGCTTGAGGGGACGGCGATGCGTTATCGGCACTACAAGGGCGGCATTTATGAACTGGTGTGCGAAGCCACGCTGGAAGCGGATCTGACGCCGATGATCGTGTATCGCGCCGCCGACGGTTCCATCTGGACCAGGCCGAAAGACGTGTTCTTTCAACTGATCGAAGTCGAAGGCGTCATGGTCCAGCGTTTCGCTCCCATCAACTGATGGCCGCCTGCGTGCGTGCCCGGGATACTCTTCATGCGTAAATTGCTGCCTGCCGCTCTGGTGCTGGGCCTTGCCTGCGCCGCGGCGCAGGCCGAAACCATCGGTTCGGTCGACACGGTGTTCAAACTGATCGGCCCTGACCACAAGATCGTCGTCGAAGCGTATGACGATCCGCGCGTCGCCGGCGTCAGCTGCTATCTGTCGCGCGCGAAGACGGGCGGCATCAAGGGCGCCGTCGGCCTGGCCGAAGACAAGGCCGATGCGGCCGTGGCGTGCCGCCAGGTGGGGCCGCTGCAATTCAAGGGCAAGCTGCCGCGCCAGGAAGAAGTGTTTACCGAGCGCGCCTCGATCTTCTTCAAGCATGTGCGCGTCGTGCGCATGGTCGACAGCAAGCGCAATGCGCTGGTCTACCTCGTGTATTCCGACCGCCTGATCGAAGGCAGTCCGAAAAACAGCGTTACCGCCGTCGCCGTACCCGGCGACCAGCCGATTCCCGTCCGTTAAGCGAGTTCCCATGCGCGTGCCGCTGTCTGCCCCCTTTGCCGCCACGATGCTGCTGCTGTTGGGCCTGGGCGGCTGCGCCACCCTGACGGGCAACACCGAGCAAATGGTGCTGGTGCAAACCATCCAGGACAACCGCGAGCTGACGGGCGCCGGCTGCATCCTCAGCAACGACGTGGGCAAGTGGTTCGTTACCACGCCCGGGCGCATCACCATCCGCAAGAGCCAGGAACCGTTGAAGGTCGATTGCCGCAAGCACGGTTCGCCCGCCATCGCGACGGATGACCACATCGATCCCAAGCTCAATGGCAGCGTCTGGGGCAATGTCATCCTGACCCTGGGCGTCGGCTATTTCGTCGACCGCAACACGGGCGCCGGCTTCGACTACCCGTCCATTTTGACCATCGTCATGCAGGACCCCGCGCGCCTGGCGCCGCCTGCGCCAATGCCCGCGCCGCCGCCAGCGGCCGCCGTGCCGGAAGCGGTGGTGCAGCCCAAAGTGGCGCCATCGCCTTTGCCCAATCCCGTCGTCTACTGATTCAAATGTTCATAAAAAAACCGCCATGGTCGCAAGACCTGGCGGTTTTTTGTGCCTGACGGTGCCGGCAGCGAAGCGCTGCCGGCAGGCGTCAACTTACACGCGGTTGATGAGGAACGTCGTCAAGAGTGGCACTGGACGGCCGGTCGCGCCCTTCGAGCCGCCCGACTTCCACGCCGTGCCGGCGATGTCCAGATGCGCCCAGGTGTACTTCTTGGTGAAGTTTTCCAGGAAGGCCGCTGCCGTCACCGAACCGCCGCCTGGCGTGCCGATGTTGGCCAGGTCGGCGAAGTTCGACTTCAGCTGCTCGTTGTACGCCTCTTCGATCGGCATGCGCCATGCCGTGTCGCTCGACTGCTTGCCCGCTGCCAGCAATTCATTGGCCAATTGGTCATGCGCCGCATCGCTGCGCGTAAACAGGCCGCTGTTGTGGTGCCCCAGAGCGACGACGCAAGCGCCCGTCAGGGTGGCGATATCGACCACGGCTGCCGGCTTGAAGCGTTCGGCGTAGGTCAGCGCGTCGCACAGCACCAGACGGCCTTCGGCGTCCGTGTTCAGCACTTCGATGGTCAGGCCGTTCATGGAGGTGACGATGTCGCCCGGCTTGGTGGCGCGGCCCGACGGCATGTTTTCGCACGCGGCGATGACGCCGATGACGTTCAGCTTCAGGTTCATTTCGCCGATGGCGCGGAAGGTGCCCAGGACCGAGGCGGCGCCGCACATGTCGTACTTCATTTCATCCATGCCGGGACCGGCCTTGATCGAAATGCCGCCCGTGTCGAAGGTGATGCCTTTGCCGACCAGGACCACTGGCGCATCCTTGGCCTTGCCGCCCATGTGTTTCAGGACGATGAACTTCGGCGGCTGCTCGCTGCCGTTGGTGACGGACAGGAAGCTGCCCATTTTCAGCGCTTCGAGCTGTTTGCGGTCCAGGATTTCGACTTCGAACTTGTAATCCTTGGCCAGCTGCTTGGCCGTGTTGGCCAGGTAGGTCGGATTGGCGACGTTCGCCGGCAGGTCGCCCAGGTTGCGCGTCAGGTCGGAGCCGTTGGCGATGGCGATGGCTTGCGCCAGCGCGCCGCGCGTGGCTGCCGTTGCAGGCGCCGCCAGGACGATCTTGCGCACGCCTGCCGGTGCCGGATCTTTTTTGCTTTTTTGCGAGTCGCAGCGGTATTCGCTGTCGTGGGCGGCTTGCACCACGCAACGGATTGCCCAATTTACGTCGCGCTCTTTCACTTCAGTCAGCGGTAGTGCGATAATGGCGTCCGCAGCGCCCAGCGAGCCGAAGGCCTTCAGTGCGGCTTGTACGCCGGTCGAGAAGCTTTTTTCGCTGACAGAGTCATCGCTGCCCATGCCTACCAGCAGAACACGTTCGGCGGCGACGCCATCGACTGCGCGCAGCAGCAAAGTGCTGCCAGGCTTGCCGCTGATGTCGCCGGACTTCAGCGCAGCCGAAATCGCACCCTTGCTGTCCAGCGATTTTGCCGCTGGCGACAGTTTTTTGTTTTCGAATACCGCAACCGCGATGCATCCGCTTTTGGCCGTGCCGAGGGTGCTCTTGGTATCGAATGCTTTTATGCTAAAGTCCATTTGGTTCTCCGTTTTCATTTACTAGTAACGTGTTACTCAACTAACTGACCCGAATTATAAACTCCGAATGATCTTTCAACGCGCCCTTCGACGTGAATTGGCTAGTGCCGCCGGGGCCACCTTCACAGTTTTGTTCAGCATCCTGCTCACCTGGATGCTGATCGGTATTCTCGGCAAGGCGGCGGGCGGCAAGATCGCGTCGTCCGACGTCATGTCGCTGATGGTTTTTTCCGCCCTGATGCAGCTGCCCACCATCCTCATCCTCACCGGTTTCATCTCGGTGCTGATGGTCGTCACCCGCAGCTACAAGGAGTCGGAGATGGTGGTGTGGTTCGCCTCCGGCCTGAGCCTGTCGCGCTGGATCTGGCCCGTGCTCAGCTTCGGCTTGCCGCTGGTGCTGGCCACCGGCATCCTGAGCCTGTACGCCACGCCGTGGGCGCAAAAGAAGAGCGATGAATACGTGGCGCGCTTCGAGAAGCGCGAAGACCTGCAGAAAGTCACGCCGGGCCAGTTCCGCGAATCGGCCGGCAGCAACCGCATCTTCTTCGTCGAGGGCGTCAGCGGCGAAAAGACCGTGGTGCAGAACGTCTTCGTCAATACCGTCGATGAAAAAGGCAGCGCCGTCGTCGTCGTCGCCAAGGAAGGCGTGATCAATACCGACGCCAAGGGCGAACGCTTCCTGGTGCTCAAGAGCGGCCGCCGCTACCAGGGCGTGCCGACGCAGGCGGACTTCCAGACCATGGAATTCGAACAGTACATCATGCGCATCGAGAGCAAGCAGCAGGAACTGGGCGCGGAACTGGGCGTGCGCGCGATGAGCACCATGGCGCTCATCGCCGAGCCGAATCCCTACACCATGGCCGAACTGCTGTGGCGGGTCAGTGCGCCCCTGATCGGCCTGATGCTGATCCTGCTGGCCATTCCGCTGGGCTTTGTCAATCCGCGCGCCGGCAGTTCGACCAATTTGATCATCGCCCTGCTGATTTTTTTTACGTACAGCAACCTGATCAAGGTCATCGAAGCGAGCGTGAAGCAGGGCCGCCTGACCTTCGGCCTGGCCTGGTGGCCGCTGCACCTGCTGGCGGCGCTGGCCGTGGTGGGACTGTTCGCGTGGCGCCTGAATGTGAACCACCGCTATCATCCGCTGGTCCTGCTGGCGGCTTTCAAGCGCGCGCGCCGCGCCGGCAACACAAGTAAAGCGGCATCGAAATGAAGATTTTACAGCGCTATTTTGCGGTCTCGATATTCCAGGCGGTGCTGTTCGTGCTGCTGGCCTTCCTGGCACTGCAAGCCTTCATCGACCTGACGGGCGAGCTGCCCAAGGTGGGGCGCAACGGCTACACCATCCAGTATGCCTTCCTGTACGTGCTGGTGCTGGTGCCGGGACACGTGTACGAGGTGATGCCGATCGCGGCGCTGATCGGCACCATCTACACGATGGCGCAGTTTGCCGCCAGTTCCGAATTTACCATCATGCGCGCATCGAGCATGTCGACGGCGATGGCGGCCGGTTTCCTGTTCCGCATCGGTATCGTCTTCGTGGTCATCACCTTTATCTTCGGCGAGTTGATCACGCCGCGCACGGAGCCGCTGGCCGAACGCCTCAAGCTGACCTCGCGCGGCGCGGCCGTGTCGAGCGAGTTTCGCTCGGGCCTGTGGACCAAGGACATGGTCAAGAGCGAGGGCCTGACGGGCACCGTCACCGGCTCGCGCTTTTTCAATGTCGGCGAAGCGCGTGCGGACGGCCAGCTGAAAAACGTCAAGCTGTATGAATTTGACACCGATATGCGTTTGCGCACCTTGACCGTGGCCAAGGCAGCTACGTATCAGGGCAATAATATCTGGCGCCTGACCGAGGTGACGGAAACGTCGTTCTCGAACAGCGCGGCCGCCTCGCCCGGCTTCGAGCCGAAGCTGGCGAACTACTATGGGCAGGAAACGAGCCTGGTGCGCACGGTGCAAAGCGCCAGCAAGGACATGACGTCGGAAGTGACGCCGAAGATCCTGACGGTGTCGGCGTCCGATCCCGAGCGCATGTCGGCCAGCGAACTGGCCGTGTACACGCGCCACCTGGCCGAGAACAAGCAGGAAACCGAGCGTTTCCGCATCGCCTTCTGGAAAAAACTGATCGATCCGCTGGCCATTTTCGTGCTGATGGCGCTGGCGCTGCCGTTCGCCTACATGCATACGCGCAGCGGCGGCATCAGCCTGAAGATCTTCATCGGCATCATGATCGGCGTGAGCTTCATGCTGGTCAACACCCTGTTCTCGCATCTTGGACTGCTCAGCACCTGGCCGGCCTTCCTGACGGCCGTGGCGCCGAGCGCCCTGTACCTGCTGCTGGCGCTGGGCGCCCTGTGGTGGGTGGAGCGGCACTGATGCAGACGAACGTGCAACAGGCATTGATTCTGTTTGCCCATGGCGCGCGCGCCGCATCGTGGGCCGCGCCCTTCGAGCGCCTGCGCGACCTGACCCAGGCGCGCATGCCGGGCACCGGCGTGCACCTGGCTTTCCTGGAACTGATGACGCCGCGCCTGCCCGAACTGGTGGCGACCCTGCTGGCCCAGCTGCCCGCCGGCGCCATCCTGGACGCCACCGTGGTGCCCGTGTTCCTGGGGCAGGGCGGGCATGTGCTGCGCGATTTGCCCTTGCTGCTGGAAGAATTGCGCCAGCAGCATCCGGCGCTGCGCCTGAAGGTGGTCGAGGCGGTCGGCGAGAACGCCAGCGTGCTTGCCGCCATCGCCGATTACTGCGTGGCGGCGCCAGGCTCCAGCCCTCTGCCTTGAGCGGCATCGACATCGTCTACCTGTGGGTGGACGGCGCCGATCCCGCCTGGCGCGCGCGCCGGCAGCAGGCATATGCCGCCTGGGCGCAGGCGCATCCCGGCCAGCTGGCCCTGCACGGCAACGTGGCGGGGCGCTACCGCGACAACGGCGAACTGCGCTACAACCTGCGCGCGCTCGAGCGCTTCTTCCCCGGCCACGGCCATGTCTACCTGCTGACGGACCGGCAAGTGCCCCGCTGGCTGCGCGCATCAAAGCGCCTGACGGTGATCGACCATGCGAACCTGATGCCCGATGCCTCCCTGCCGGTGTTCGATTCCGGCCATATCGAATCGTACCTGCACCATATTCCGGGCTTGTCCGAGCGTTTCCTGTATCTGAACGACGACGTGTTTTTCGGCGCGCCGTTCGAGCCCGCGTTCTGGTTTGGCGGAGAAGGGGATGGGCGTTTGAGTGTTTTCACGGAGAGCGCGCTGCACGATGAGCTGCAGGGCTTGCGCGCCGACGTGGCGGCGCCTGTCAATTGCGCTACGTTGTCGCGGCAATGGCTGTCGGCGCGGTACGCCGATTACCGGCATGAACCGCGCCTGTATGCGCATGCGCCGCGGCCCATGCTGAAAAGCGCGCTGCATGTACTGGAAGGGCTGGCACCGGCCATGTTTGCCGGCGTGCGCGCGACGGTGTTCCGCTCCTGGCAGGTGCCGGCCTTGCTGCCCGACCTGGTGCCGCGCTGGATGGTGCATCAGGGGTTGGCGTGCTCGCGCGTGCTCGACCCGCTGCATATCGCCAGCGGCGATGCGCAGGCGCCGCAGCAGCTCGAGGAGCTGGCGGCGCGTTTCGGCAGCTTGCCGTTTTTCTGTATCAACGATACCTGCGACGAGGCCGAGGACGACGACCCGCGCCTGCTGCGCGTGGCCGCTACCTTGCAGCGGCTGCTGCCGCTGCCATCCTCGTTTGAACTGGGCTAGGCCAGCTTTGTTTTCGGCGCCAGGCTGATGCGGGCGGCGGCCGAACTGTCGGACAGCGAAGCGAGGAACAGCAGCAAATAGGCGCCCAGTTCGAAGACTTCCTCGCCCAGCAGCGCATAGGCGTCCGGCATGCCATGGAAGACCTTCTTGTCGAAGGGCCAGCCGGCAACCATCAGCAAGCCGCCGATGGCCGTCAGGATGGTGATGCGCATGCTGAAAATCTGCGGCGCATGGGCAAATACCTTGCGCGCGCGCGGTGCGAAAAAGATCAGCACGCGTATCAATATCAGCAGTTCCACCACGCGCAGGGCTTTTTCCAGCTGCGCCCAGGCGGGCGCCGTGCCGAACTGGTCGATATCGAGTTCGCGCAGCAGGAAGCCGAACAGCAGGGCAGACAAGCCGGCATGCATGAGGAAACGCAAGGATTGGCGGTCAGTCTCCTGCCACGCGCGCACGCCGTGCACGGTGCAAGCCAGGGCCAGGAACAGCGCCTGCAGCCATTCCAATAAGTGGTTTTCATCGTCGATATTCGGGAACACCGTCCATAGGGCGATGGAGGCGAGCATGCTGAGCAGCACAGCGCCGGCGACGCCGGCATTGCTGCGGCTGAGCGAAGTCAGGGCTTCGCGCACGGAAGAGAAATTCATTGTTGATTGTGACGGCTCAAGTTGCGCGGCGCGGTATTGCAGCCTGCGGGCGCAGCTTTTTTCGGGGAGATTGCCGGGCGGTTCCCGTCAGCCGGGAGGCCGCGCAGCAAGCGCTATGGCGGGGCGAAGCGTGATTTTCTTGCTATCACGCAACAACTTCTCGAGAAAAGATGCATGAGCATCGTATCATGTTTCGTCGAAAGACGTCAGTTACTGACTTTAAAGTCGGTAAAATACGCTGTGTTTATTCAAGCATGGCGCGCCAGAATGGCCGCCGCTGCTTCCGTGACCTGGTGCGTGCGCGCGGCCATGGCGTCGCCCAGCATCACCAGCACCGGGCCGTGGGTGTCGCCCAGGCCATGCGCCAGGGTGCTCAGCGGCAGGCGCACGATGCGCTGGTCCGGGCGGCTGCAGTTTTCAATCACCACCACCGGGGTGTCGGCACGGCGGCCCTGGGCCAGCAGGCGCTGGGCCGTGGCGATGGCTTCGCGGCCACCCATGTATTGCACGAGAGTATCGCAGTCGGGAATGCGCGTCTGGTCCGGTTCGCCCGGCGCCGTGCTGGAAGTAAAGAAGGCCACGCTGCGCGACACGCCCCGTTTGGTCAGCGGCTGCTGCGTGGCGGCCGCGGCCGCCAGGGCCGTGGTGATGCCGGGCACCACTTCGACGGCGATCCCCGCTTCTTCCAGCGCGCGCAATTCCTCGTCGGCGCGGCCGAACAGCATGGGGTCGCCCCCTTTCAGGCGCACGACGACGGCGTGCTTGCGCGCGTTGTCGACCAGTTGCTTGTTGATGAACGCCTGCGCCGTCGACAACTGGCCGCAGCGCTTGCCGACCAGGATTTTTTGCGCCTGCGGGCTCAGCTCCAGCATCTCTTCGGTGACCAGCGCGTCGTGCAGCACGACGTCCGCTTGCGCCAGCAGGCGCGCGCCGCGCAAGGTCATCAGGTCTTGCGCGCCGGGGCCGGCGCCGACCAGATAAACCTTGCCGGGGAGAGATGGGGAGCTGTGCATATGGCTGCCTTTCTTGGTCGGGACGCGGGTTAGAGCCGGACCATGCCGGCCGCGACGGTCTGGTGGGTCACTTCATCGATCAGGATAAACGCGCCCGTGGCGCGGATATCGGCATACGCGTCGGCCGCCAGCGCCTGCTGCACGTTCAGGCTGATGCGGGCGATGTCGTTCAGCTTCAAGCCTTCGGCCGGGTGGCGCTGCTGCGTGTTGATGTCGAGGATCGATTCGATCGCCGTCACCTTGGCCGCCGTCTGTTTCGTGCCGTGCTTGATCCAGTACTTGCGGCGCAGGTCCAGCGCGTCTTCCGACAGCCAGCACACGTCGGCCACCACCTGTTTCAGCAGGGTGGCAGGGCGCTCGTTGCTCGCCAGCAAGTCGCCGCGCGAAATGTCGAGGTATTCATTCAGCAGCAAGGTCACGGACTGGCCCACCACGGCCGTTTGCAGCGAGCCGTCCAGGGTGACGATATCTTTCACTGTTGCCGTCTGGCCCGATGGCTGCACCACGAGGGTGTCGCCGATGCTGACCTTGCCCGCCTCGATGCGGCCCATGTAGCCGCGGAAGTCGTTCGCTTCGTGGCCATTGTGGCGCGCCACCAGCTGCACGGGGAAGCGGAAGGGCGTGTCGTGCGATTCGTCGTAGACGGACAGCGATTCGAGCAGCTCGATCAGGGTCGGGCCCGTGTACCAGCCCAGCTTGTCGCCGCGCTCGACAACATTGTCGCCCGTCAAGGCCGACAATGGAATCGGCGTGATGTCCTTCAAACCCAGCGACTGGGCGAATTCTCGGTAGGCGGCCACGATGCGGTTGTAGACCGTTTCATCGTAGTCGACCAGGTCCATCTTGTTGACGGCGACGACCACGTGCTCGATCTGCAGCAAATGGGCGATGGTCGAATGGCGTTTGGTCTGGATCAACAGTTCCACGCTGCCATCGTCACCGAGTTTGACCTTCGACACGTCGATCAGGATGATGACGGCGTCGGCGGTCGATGCGCCGGTCACCATATTGCGCGTGTATTGCTCGTGGCCGGGCGTGTCGGCGATGATGAACTTGCGTTTCGGCGTGGCAAAGTAACGGTAGGCCACGTCGATGGTGATGCCTTGCTCGCGTTCCGCTTCCAGGCCGTCCGTCAGCAGCGACAGGTCGACCGTGTCGCCCACCGTGCGCTTGTGCTTGGAGCGCGACATGGCGTCGAGCTGGTCGGCGAAGATGCCCTTGCTGTCGAACAGCAAACGGCCGATCAGGGTGCTCTTGCCGTCATCGACGGAACCGGCCGTGATAAAACGCAACATGCCGCGTTCGACGCTGTCGGTGAGATTGGTGTTGGAGATTGCTGCGTTCATTAGAAATACCCTGCTTTCTTGCGTTTTTCCATCGAGGCTTCGGAAGTCTGGTCATCCATGCGGGTGGCGCCCCGTTCCGTGATTTGCGTGATTGCCGTCTCGGCGATGATGGCGTCGACCGTTGCCGCATCGGACGAGACGGGGCAGGTGCACGAAATATCGCCCACGGTGCGGAAGCGCACGACTTGCGTTTCCACCGTTTCGCCTTCGCGCGGCGGCGTCAGATCCGTCAGCGGCACCAATAAACCATTGCGCGGGATCACCTGGCGCTCGTGCGCGAAGTAGATCGGCGGCAATTCCAGTTGCTCGCGGGCGATGTATTGCCACACGTCCAGTTCGGTCCAGTTCGAGATGGGAAAAACGCGCATGTTTTCACCGGGATGCACGCGGGTGTTATACAGATCCCACAGTTCCGGACGCTGGGCTTTCGGGTCCCAGGCGCCGAATTCGTCGCGGAACGAAAAGATGCGTTCCTTGGCGCGCGCTTTTTCCTCGTCGCGGCGGGCGCCGCCGATGCAGGCGTCAAAACCGTGTTCGGCGATGGTTTCCAGCAAGGTCACGGCTTGGGCCGCGTTGCGCGAATCCGTGGCCGGGTTGCGCAGGCGCACGGTGCCGCGCTTGATGGAATCCTCCACGGAGCCGACGATCAGGCGTTCGCCCAGCTCGGCCACCTTCTTGTCACGGAAAGTGATGACTTCCGGGAAGTTATGGCCCGTGTCGATATGTACGAGGGGGAATGGAAACTTGCCTGGGCGAAAGGCTTTCTCGGCCAGGCGCAGCAGGACGACGGAATCCTTGCCGCCGGAAAACAGCAGCGCAGGATTGGCCGATTCGGCCGCCACTTCGCGCATGATGTGGATGGCTTCCGATTCAAGGCTGTCGAGGTGACGCTGGTTCAAAATATTGCTCATATAGGGTGCTTTCTTGTTCTGCTATATCTGTTGTGTCTGATCAAGCTGCCACGGATTTGATGCGTATCAATTTGCCGTCCACCATGTGCAGGCCGCATTCCTTCGAATCCGGGTTTTCCCACCACCAGCGTCCGGCGCGCACATCTTCGCCCGGCTGGACGGCCCGCGTGCACGGTTCGCAGCCGATCGACGGGTAGTCCTGGTCGTGCAGCGCATTGTAGGGCACGTCGTTGGCGCGGATATAGGCCCACACGTCTTCTTCCGACCAGTCGGCCAGCGGATTGAATTTCGTCATGCCATGCGCGGCGTCCTCTTCCTGCACGTGCAATTCGGTGCGCGTGGTGGACTGGGCACGGCGCTGTCCCGTCACCCAGGCCTTGTTGCCAGCCAGGGCGCGGCCCAGCGGTTCGACCTTGCGGATGCGGCAGCATTCGCGGCGCATCTCGACACTATTGTAGAACGCGTTCAGGCCGTTCTGTTCCACGTAGGCAGCGACAAGCTCCGGCTGCGGGCGGTACAGCGTGATGTCGTGGTCGTAGCGGGCCTTGACCTTGTCGAGCACGGCCAGGGTTTCCTGGTGCAGCCGGCCTGTTTCCAGGGAAAAGATGCCAATGGGCAGCTTTGCCTTCAGAATCATGTCGGTCAGTACCATGTCTTCGGCTGCCAGGCTGGACGCGAACACGGCCGGCGAAAAATCCGCGGCGATGCGTGTCAGCGTTTGCTCGGTGGCGTGTATCAAAGAAGTCAGATCGCTCATGATTGGCCCTCAGATGCCGGCCGCGTTGTCGAGGTCAGGATTCTGGCCTTCGCGCTGGTGGCGGCGGAACAGCGGCGATTTCTGGTCCCACGACGCCTGGTAGGTTTCCGAAAAGACCGACAAACCTTTCAGGGCGTCATGGATGCTGCGGTCCGGACGCGTCGCATACGCGTCGAAGCCGACGCGGTGCATGGAAAACAGCTGGTCGCGCAGCACGTCGCCGATGGCACGTAATTCCCCCTGGAAACCCAGGCGGGCGCGCAGGTTGAAGGCGATGGAATAGCCGCGGCCATCCGTGAATTTCGGGAAATCCACGCCGATGACGGGCAATACATCCACGTCGGCCGCCAGTTCTTCCGGGCGCTCGTCGCTGGCCAGCCACACGCCGATGTCGGGCAGGCGCGCGGCCAGGGTTGCGCGCTGGGCTTGCCAAACGAGCAGGGGCACGATGACCTTGCCCGCGGGCACAACGACCGTTTCCGGCGTGTCGGTCTCATCGAGGCGCAGCAAGCCCCAGGTATTCGGCACCACGGCGGCGTTCTTGATGATTTCTTCGCGTACTTCAAACATATTCGTCTTCTCCCACCAGGTTGCCGACCGTGATCGGCGTTGCATATACGTGTTCCTTGAACGGCGCCAGGCCCAGGCGCTGGGCCGTGTCGACGAAGCGCTCGCCTTCATGGCGGTCGCGCACGTAGACGTGCAGCAGGCGGCCGATGACTTCAGGCATCTGCAGGGAAGAGAACGATGGTCCGATGATCTTGCCGATGGCCGCGTTGTTGCCTTGCGCGCCGCCAATCGACACTTGATACCATTCGCTGCCATCCTTGTCGACGCCGAGGATGCCGATGCTGCCCACGTGATGGTGGCCGCAGGCATTGATGCAGCCGGAAATATTCAGTTCGATCTCGCCGATGTCGTGCTGGAAGTCGATGCTGTCGAAGCGTTCCGCGATGGCGGCGGCGATCGGCAGCGACTTGGCGTTGGCCAGCGAGCAGAAATCGCCGCCCGGGCAGCAGATCATGTCCGTCAGCAAGCCGATGTTCGGCGTGGCCAGGCCGTGCGCCTTGGCTTCCTGCCACAGTGCGAACAGTTTCGATTGCTCCACGTCGGCCAGCACCAGGTTTTGCTCGTGCGTCACGCGCAGTTCGCCATAGCTGTAGCGGTCGGCCAGGTCGGCCACGAAGTCGATCTGCTCGGCCGTCGCGTCGCCCGGCGGCACGCCCGTTTTCTTCAGGGACAGTACCACGGCCACGTAGCCAGGGCGCTGGTGCGGCTTGACGTTGCGCGCCAGCCAGTTCACATAGGCCTTGTTGTCCGCGTGTTCGGCCTTGTAGTCGAGTTCCGGCAGGGCCAGGTAGGTGGGCGGATTGAAGAAGTCCGCCACGCGCTGCATTTCCTCGGCGCTCAAGGTTTCCGGACCGTCCTTCAAGTCGACCCACTCCGCTTCCACCTGGCGCGTGAATTCTTCCACGCCGATGGCTTTCAGCAAGATCTTGATGCGCGCCTTGTATTTGTTGTCGCGGCGGCCGTGCAGGTTGTACACGCGCATGATCGCCTGGATGTAGGTCAACAAGTGCTGCCACGGCAGGAAGTCGCGCACGACGCTGCCCAGGATAGGCGTGCGGCCCATGCCGCCGCCGGCCATCACCTTGAAGCCCACTTCGCCGGCGGCGTTGCGCACGGCCGTCAAGCCGATGTCGTGCACGGCGATGGCGGCGCGGTCTTCTTCGGCGCCATTGATGGCGACCTTGAATTTACGGGGCAGGGCGATGAACTCGGGGTGGAAGGTGCTCCACTGGCGCAAGACTTCCGCGTACGGGCGCGGATCGATGATTTCATCGGCCGCGACGCCGGCGAACGGGTCGGATGTTGTATTACGGATACAGTTGCCCGAGGTCTGGATCGCGTGCATTTCCACGGAAGCCAGGTCGGTCAGGATATCGGGCGTTTGTTCCAGCTCAATCCAGTTGAACTGGATGTTCTGGCGCGTGGTGAAGTGGCCATAGCCGCGGTCATACTTGCGCGCGATGTGCGCGAACATGCGCATTTGCTTCGAGGACAGCAAGCCGTACGGCACGGCGATGCGCAGCATGTAGGCGTGGCGCTGCATGTACAGGCCGTTTTGCAGGCGCAGCGGAATGAATTCCTCTTCCGTCAGTTCATTGGCGATACGGCGCGCAACCTGGTCTCGGTACTGGGCGATGCGTTCTTTGATGATGAGGTGGTCGTACTGATCGTAATGGTACATATCAATTCCTAAAAAAGCCGGGGTGCTGGAAGATTGCCTGGGATTATGTTCTTGATACTGTTCGTGTTACATGGTCGGTCAATTAATAGATTAGCTTCACTGCCACGCCGGTCAAGGTCATCGCCAGCAGCACTCTTAAAAACTTTTCCGGCACGGAGCGGGCGACCCAGGAACCGAGCGTGATGCCGGGCAGGGAGCCGACCAGCAAGGAGGCCAGCAATTCCCAGTGGATGGAGCCGAGCCACCAGTGACCGAGGGCGGCGATGGCCGTCAGGGGCACGGCGTAGGCGATATCGGTGCCGGCCACTTCGGCTGAGCTCATGCGTGGATACAGCATCACCAGCAAGGTGGCGCCGATGGCGCCGGCGCCGATCGACGACACCGTCACCAGCACGCCCAGTACGGCGCCGGAAATAATGGTCGCGGCGGCAAGCTTGTTGCCTTGCAATTGTTTCTCGGGGTGTGCATTGATCCAGGCCAGCATGCGGCCCTTGAAGATCAGCGCCACGACGGTCAGCAGCACGGAGCCGGCGATCGAGTAACGGATGATCTGGCCGATTTCCGGCGACAGGGTGCCGAACGATTTCAGTGCCAGGGTCGCGATGACGGCGGCGGGCAGGGCGCCGATGCACAGGCGCTTGACGATATCCCAGCGGATGGTGCCGCGCAGGCGGTGCGTCAGCGTGCCGGCGCTCTTGGTGATCGAGGCGAAGGCCAGGTCGGTGCCCACGGCCACGGAAGGCGGCACGCCAAACAGCAAGGTTAATAGCGGCGTCATCAGCGAACCGCCGCCCACGCCGGTCATTCCTACGAGTAATCCTACGGCAAATCCTGAGACTATATAAGACAAAGTCATGCTTTCACCCCCAAAGTACCCGCAATAGTAATAAACTTGGCGTTTAATCCAAACTACTAAGTACGCATTTGCTTATATGCGATATGCGTATATGCATGAACGCAAAATCATGGGTGGGGCGGAAACTCGGCAAATCACGGCAATCTAGGGCAAACCAGCAATGAATCTCCATCAACTGCGCTTCGTGCGCGAAGCGGTCCGGCAGAATTACAACCTGACGGACGCCGCCAAGGCCTTGTTTACGTCGCAACCGGGCGTATCGAAAGCCATCATCGAGCTGGAGGAAGAACTGGGCGTGGATATTTTTACGCGCCACGGCAAGCGCATCCGCGGCTTGACGGAGCCGGGCCGCCTGGTGCTGGAATCGGTCGAGCTGATCATGCAGGAAATCGACAGCATGAAGCGCATCGGCAAGGAATTCGCGGCGCAGGACAGCGGCAGTTTTACCATTGCCACCACGCATACGCAGGCGCGCTACACCTTGCCGAAGGTGGTGCAGGCCTTCATGCTGAAGTTCCCGAAGGTAAGATTGTCGTTACTGCAAGGCAATCCGCGCCAGATCGCCGAGATGGTGCAGCGCGACCAGGCGGATCTCGCCATTGCCACGGAATCGATCGCCGCCATCGATGGCCTGATCACCTTGCCATGCTATCAATGGGAACACGTGGTGGTGGTGCCGGTCGACCATCCGCTGCTCAAGTCGAAGTCCGTGACCCTGGAAGAAATCGCCGCTTTCCCCCTGATTACCTATGACAGCGCGTTTGCCGGACGCAACAAGATCGACCATGCTTTCGTGCTGCGCGGCCTGAAGCCGGACATCCTGCTGGAGGCCATCGATGCGGACGTGATCAAGACTTATGTCGAGTTGGGCATGGGGATTGGTATCATAGCGGGTATGGCCTTCGATGCCGAGCGCGACAAAGGCTTGCGCGCCATCCCTGTCGGCCACCTGTTCGGCATGAATGTGTCGCGCGTTGCCGTCAAGCAGGGCGCGTATTTGCGCAGCTATATTTATACCTTTATCGAGTTGCTGACGCCGACCCTGAACCGCAAGCTCATCGAGCAGGCGATGAGCGGTGATAAAGAGCACTACGAACTATAACAATGCAGGAAGTCGGCCGGGCGAGGTGCCTGGCCAAGATTATTTAAGAAGAGAAGAAACAATGATTACCGATCAGCTTGCCAAATATTACGCCACCATCGCGCAGCAGTACGAGCGCGTCTATGACAAGCCCGAACGCCAGGAAGACCTGGAAGTGTTGCGCGACAAGGTCGCCGACGTGCTGGAAGGCCACACCGTGTTGGAACTGGCTTGCGGCACCGGCTACTGGACGGAAGTGGTCGCCGAGACGGCCGAGTCCGTGCTGGCCACCGATATCAACGATGAAATGCTGGCGCTGGCACAACAGCGCGGCTTGCCCGACAACGTGACCTTCGCCAAGCTCGACGCTTTCAACTTGCCTGACGACATGTTGGGCAAGTTCACGGCCGTGTTCGCCGGTTTCTGGTGGTCGCACGTCAAGCGCGAAGACCAGGATAAGTACCTGAAGCAATTGCGCAGCAAGCTGGGCAAGGACATCCTGCTGGTGTTGATCGACAATTCCTATGTCGACGGCAGCAGCACGGTCATCGCGCGCACCGACCTGGAAGGCAATACCCACCAGTTCCGCACGACGGAGGGGGGCGAGCGCTATGAAGTGCTGAAGAATTTCCCGTCGGATAGCCACCTGCGCAAGAAGTTTGCCCACTCGGCCCGCGAAATCCGCATGAAGCGCCTGGAATACTACTGGCTGCTGAGCTGCCGCCTGAAGTAAGGCTGTCACGGCAACACAAGCCGCCCTCGGGCGGTTTTTTTTCGCCTGTTGTTTTTATTTAACAAGATATTGTGCTAAAAAACAACATCTTGTCGATGTCATATTGTTGAAGTATTTGGTGGGCATGATTCGGTTCAGCAGCTAAGCAGCTCAGCAGCAGCTCACCTTGTCCAACCTAATGTAGAGAATCTCAAGTGAAAAAAATTACTCTGGCAGCATTGATCATCGGCACCTTCGCAGCAGCTACGGCACAAGCACAATCGAACGTCACCGTGTATGGCCTGGTTGACCTCGGTATTGCCAAGACCACTGGCCAGCCGACGGTACAACGCGAAAACAATGCGTCGCGCCTCGGTTTCAAGGGTACGGAAGATCTGGGTGGCGGCCTGTCCGCAATTTTCAACCTGGAAAGTGAATTCCTGGCTGACACCGGCGCGCAAAAAGGCGTGTTGTTCGACCGTCAAGCGTATGTGGGCTTGAAAGGTGCGTTTGGTACCGCCATCCTGGGCCGCACCAAGAATCTGGTCGATGGCACCATCGCCCGCGTCGATCCTTTCAACACCTACGGCGTGGTCGGCAAGAACAATGAAACCTTGCTGCGTTCGGGCGTCGGTTCGTCGCGCGTCAACAATGCCGTGACCTACAACAGCCCAAGCTTTGAAGGTTTCGTGGGCAGCCTGCAATACGTGCTGAGCGAAGTCAACAGCGCTGACGCAGGCGTGATTGGCCTGGCAACCTACGACAACGGCCCGATCAGCTTGCACGCCGGCTACGAAAAAGCCGTGCAAGCAACGGCAACGGCCGCCAAGCCTGATCTGTGGTCCATCGGTGGCGGCTATAAATTCGGCCCGGCCAAGATCACGGCCGCCTACTCGAAAGGCGATACCAAGGTTGCCACGACTGGCGAATTCAAGTCCTACCTGATCGGCCTGAACTACACGGTTGGCGGCGGCGATGCCAAAGTATCGTATGGCAAGCAAGAGCAAAGCAACAACAAGTTCAAGGATCAGGACACCATCAAGGAATTCGGCGTCGGCTACGACTACCACCTGTCGAAGCGCACCGACGTGTACGCTTACGCTGGCCGCGAGCGCGTGAAGTCGCTGACCTCGTACCAGATCGGCCTGGCACACAAATTCTAAGCATCGTTCGATGTGACGAAATGGAAGGCGCCTGCGGGCGCCTTTTTTATTGCATCGCCGCCGCTGCCGCTTCCGCATGCATGGGCAGCGAGATATCGATGCGCGTGCCGCCCAGTTCGCTATCGGCGCCGATATGGATGCTGCCGTTCAAGCCCCACACCCGTTCGCGCATGCCCAGCAAGCCCAGGGCCGTGGCTTTTTCCAGGTCGTGTTCGGCAATCCCGCGGCCATCGTCCTGGATGGTGATGGCCAGCGAGGAATCGATGCGGTGCAGGGCGATGGTGATGTGGCTGGCCTCGGCATGGCGCGCGATATTCGTCAGCGCTTCCTGCACGATGCGGTAGATGGCCGTGCTGCGCGCATCGTCGAGCACCAGGTCGGCTTCGTCGGCCAGCAAGTCGAAATGGATGGCGCGGCGCAGCAGGAAGTCATGGCGCAGTTTTTGCAGCGCAAAATATAACCCCCCTTCATCGAGTGCGCGCGGACGCAGGTTGCTGGCGATGCGCCGCAAGGAGGTAATGGCCGTCACCAGCAAGCCATCCATGCTGTGCAGCAGCGCTTGCAGGGACTCGGTGGTGTCCGTGTGCTGGCGCACCAGGGTCAGGTCGACGCGCAAGGTGGCCAGCAATTGCCCCAAGTCATCATGCAATTCACGCGCGATATGCTTGCGCTCCTCTTCGCGGATGGATTGCAGCGCACTCGATAATTCGCGCAGTTGCGAAAAGGAGCGGGCCAGCTGTTCATGCATCTGCTGGCGCGCGCTGATGTCGCGCACGATGATGGTAAACACGCTGTGGCCGTCTTCCTGCATGGCCGAGAGCGAGCCTTCGAGGGGAAACATGAGGCCATCGCTGCGCCGTCCCGTCAGCGTGTAATCGGTGGCGCGCCGGCCCGTCAGGCGCAGCTCCTGGCTGATGTCGCCAAACGGCGGCTCACCATCGTGCTTGTCCAGGCCGCCAAGGGTACGCAAGTCGCGCAGGATGTAGTGGCCCAGGCGCATGCCGCGCATGCCGGCCGGCGTGTCGTCGAACAATCTGGCTGCCGCCGCGTTCGCATGCAGGATGATTTGCCCGCTGTCGATGCTGATGAAGGCGTCGCTGGCGCTGTCGATGATGGCCTGGCCACGCGCCTGCCGCTGCCGACGGGCTTTCAGTGGAGGAAACAAGCACAGCAAAAGCACCGCCGCCATGCCTAGCGGCAGGATGCGCAGCAGTGTGGAACTGCCTCGGTCAGGCATGGGATTCTCCTTGCGAACGTGAACGAAGGCAGGCAAGACAGGAGCGACGGACAGGACTTGATATAGCCTATGCCTGTTGGCGCGGCGTGGCTTGATGTGGCGCAGGAAGGGGAGAGAAGAGGGGCGCGCGCCGCGCCGGCCTGGGCCGGGCGGCGGCGGGAGACTTACATTTGCTTGAACAGGTGCAAGAAGCTGCGGCTCACTTCGAGCTTGTCGGACTTGCCTTTGATGAGTACCAAGTGGCGGCCGCGGATGTCGCGCGTCACGCCTTCGATGGCATTCACGTTGACCAGGGTGGCACGGTGGATTTGCCAGAACAGCGAAGGGTCGAGCTCTTCGGCCAGGTCGCGCACGGGCTTGCGGATCAGCGCCTCGTACTTGGCGGTCTGCACGCACGTGTATTTCTCGTCAGAACGGAAGAACAGGATCTCTTCCACGGGGATCATGCGCAAGTCCTGGCCGATGCTGGCCTGTATCCATTGCAGGTAGGTGGGCTTGGCCGTGATTTTTTCCGCCAGCTGCGACAGCATGGCCGTGACGCTGCTGTTGACGTCCAGCGCCGGCTTGTTCAGGTGCGTTTTCAGGCGTTCCACCGTCACCAGCAAGCGCTCATGCTCGGGCGGCTTGAGCACGTAGTCGACGGCGCCCCGCTCGAAGGCTTCGACGGCGTGGCTATCGTAGGCCGTGACGAAGACGATATGCGTCTTGCTGCCGATCACTTGCGCCGCTTCCATGCCCGTCTTGCCCGGCATGCGGATATCGAGGAAGGCAAAGTCCGGTTTGAGTTGTTCCACCAGTTCGATCGCTTCGTCGCCATTCTTGGCTTCGCCGATGATTTCCAGTTCAGGCCAGGCTTGGCCCAGGCGCAGGCGCAGCTGGTCGCGCATCAGTCTTTCGTCGTCGGCAATAATAGCGGTAGGCATAGGTCTCAAGTGTGAACAGGCGAAGATTGATTATTCAATGATTTAGCGTTTTTATCAACTACTCTGTCTTATTTGGACAATTGATATGGCACTTCGATCACGGCGCACACGCCGGACGGTTGATTTGGCGTAATGGTCAGGCTGCCCTGGTCGCCATGCAACAGCTTCAGGCGCTCGCGGATGGTGGGCAAACCCAGTCCCGTGCCATCGCTGGGCACCACGCCAAAGCCCAGGCCGTCATCGGTTACCGTCACGCGCAGCTTGCTGTGTGCCACTTCGGCCACGATGCGCAGGGTGCCGCCCTCCGGTTTGACTTCCAGGCCATGCTTGATGGCATTTTCCACCATCGATTGCAGCATCATGGGCGGGAAGGCGGCGCTGCGCAGGCCGTCGGGAATCTGGAAGTCGACGGTCAGGCGTTCTTCCATGCGCATTTTCAGCAGGTTCAGGTACGCTTGCACCATGTCCGCTTCACGGCCCAGGTTGGTAATCAGGGCGTTGTCGCGCATTTGCGGCAGCACGGCGCGCAGATATTGGATCAGGCTGCGCTGCATCTTGGCCGCGCGCGGCGGGTCGACCTGGATCAGGTGTTCGACGGAAGCGAGCGTGTTGAACAGGAAATGCGGCTCGACCTGAGCTTGCATCATCTGCATCTTCGCTTCGCTGAGCTGGCGCTGCATGGATTCGCGCTCGGCGGCCTCGTTTGCCGTGACGGTTTCCGCTTCCGCGCGTTTCTTGCCGCCGACCAGGGCCTTCATGGCGAACAGGGCCAGGACCAGCAAGGACACAAAGCTCTTGAACCAGGTCGAGGCTTGCTGGTGGTAGCGCGACACTTTTTGTTCTGCTGCATCATCGACCGCTTCTTCGATGGCATTCGACAACTCCTCGCCGATTTGCGGCGGCAGTTCAATATGGACTTCTTCGCCCGAGGCATTCGTCGTTACGGGATAGCTGGGCTTGGCGGGGGCGGCCGGCGGTTCCGGCGGCGCCGGCGGCACGGCGTTTGCGTGCTCATCCGCCTCGGCGGCATCGGCCGGATCGCTGACCGCATCCGTCGTGCTGCTGCGCCGGTTCTTGCTGTTGCGGGGATTGAAATGGATGCCCGTATCGTCGATCAGGATATTGGTTTCACCCGAACCCTTGCTGCTGCGCTTGTGCGACTTGATGACCACTTCTTCGTTCTGGCTGGACGAGAACAGCTCATCTTGCAAAATGGAACCGGCGATCAGGGCCAGCGCGGCGAACAGGAAGAATTTCCACCAGGACAGTTGGGTGACCCAGGTCGTCGTCGCGTCGAATGCCCGTTGCAACCAAGCGAGGATGGTTTTCAACAATTGGGGCAGGCTGGAAATCGGAAGCATGGGGGCACTTTCAAGTACAAGAGTTAATCGACGCAGCGGGCAAGTTTAACCTCTTGTTGAGCCGCGTCAGAGTCTGATGTTGCCACTGTGCCTAAAGACCACGAACTACACCAGTCGATTGCGACAGGCTGCACAAAAAGGCGCTTGAAGTGAAGACAAGGCTTGCTGGGCCGTGAGCGCGGCAAAATAGCCCTTGCGGGCCGCGCGGGGCAGGGCTATAATTCGCCCCCTCGCTGAACGACGCATGCAAATGCAGCGTGAAGTGAGAAAAGTTTTTAAGCGCAATGCGCTGAAAAACGGGGTTGACGGACGTAGCAAATTGCTTCATACTCTTCCTTCTTCGCAGCTGACAAACACAACGCTTTGTCGATAGCGCGAAAGCAGTAACCGAATACAGTTCTTTAACAATTAACAGTCGATAAGTGTGGGCATTTGATGTAGGTGCAGCAGCGATCTTCGGATTGCTGTAATACTTAAAATATATCAAATGTTCACAAGAAATAATGAAATAGGATACTTCTTCGGAAGTAGCCTGTCAGTTTTTTGAGTGAGCGACCCGTCGCAAGACGGTGCCAATAAAATGGCAAAGTAACAGAGATTAAACTGAAGAGTTTGATCCTGGCTCAGATTGAACGCTGGCGGCATGCCTTACACATGCAAGTCGAACGGCAGCACGGAGCTTGCTCTGGTGGCGAGTGGCGAACGGGTGAGTAATATATCGGAACGTACCCTAGAGTGGGGGATAACGTAGCGAAAGTTACGCTAATACCGCATACGATCTAAGGATGAAAGTGGGGGATCGCAAGACCTCATGCTCGTGGAGCGGCCGATATCTGATTAGCTAGTTGGTAGGGTAAAAGCCTACCAAGGCATCGATCAGTAGCTGGTCTGAGAGGACGACCAGCCACACTGGAACTGAGACACGGTCCAGACTCCTACGGGAGGCAGCAGTGGGGAATTTTGGACAATGGGCGAAAGCCTGATCCAGCAATGCCGCGTGAGTGAAGAAGGCCTTCGGGTTGTAAAGCTCTTTTGTCAGGGAAGAAACGGTGAGGGCTAATATCCCTTGCTAATGACGGTACCTGAAGAATAAGCACCGGCTAACTACGTGCCAGCAGCCGCGGTAATACGTAGGGTGCAAGCGTTAATCGGAATTACTGGGCGTAAAGCGTGCGCAGGCGGTTTTGTAAGTCTGATGTGAAATCCCCGGGCTCAACCTGGGAATTGCATTGGAGACTGCAAGGCTAGAATCTGGCAGAGGGGGGTAGAATTCCACGTGTAGCAGTGAAATGCGTAGATATGTGGAGGAACACCGATGGCGAAGGCAGCCCCCTGGGTCAAGATTGACGCTCATGCACGAAAGCGTGGGGAGCAAACAGGATTAGATACCCTGGTAGTCCACGCCCTAAACGATGTCTACTAGTTGTCGGGTCTTAATTGACTTGGTAACGCAGCTAACGCGTGAAGTAGACCGCCTGGGGAGTACGGTCGCAAGATTAAAACTCAAAGGAATTGACGGGGACCCGCACAAGCGGTGGATGATGTGGATTAATTCGATGCAACGCGAAAAACCTTACCTACCCTTGACATGGCTGGAATCCCCGAGAGATTGGGGAGTGCTCGAAAGAGAACCAGTACACAGGTGCTGCATGGCTGTCGTCAGCTCGTGTCGTGAGATGTTGGGTTAAGTCCCGCAACGAGCGCAACCCTTGTCATTAGTTGCTACGAAAGGGCACTCTAATGAGACTGCCGGTGACAAACCGGAGGAAGGTGGGGATGACGTCAAGTCCTCATGGCCCTTATGGGTAGGGCTTCACACGTCATACAATGGTACATACAGAGCGCCGCCAACCCGCGAGGGGGAGCTAATCGCAGAAAGTGTATCGTAGTCCGGATTGTAGTCTGCAACTCGACTGCATGAAGTTGGAATCGCTAGTAATCGCGGATCAGCATGTCGCGGTGAATACGTTCCCGGGTCTTGTACACACCGCCCGTCACACCATGGGAGCGGGTTTTACCAGAAGTAGGTAGCTTAACCGTAAGGAGGGCGCTTACCACGGTAGGATTCGTGACTGGGGTGAAGTCGTAACAAGGTAGCCGTATCGGAAGGTGCGGCTGGATCACCTCCTTTCTAGAGTTTGCACGAATCAGGTAACTGGTTCACGCATCAAATGTTCACACTTATCGGCTGTTAATATAAAGAACAGCATTTGGGGCTGTAGCTCAGCTGGTTAGAGCACCGTGTTGATAACGCGGGGGTCGTTGGTTCGAGTCCAACCAGCCCTACCAGTTTCTGTAGTCTGGAAATACCCTAGGGGGATTAGCTCAGCTGGGAGAGCACCTGCTTTGCAAGCAGGGGGTCGTCGGTTCGATCCCGTCATCCTCCACCAAAAGTTCAAACGTAAATCAGTGCTAAGTGCACCGGGATTTGGGTTTGGTCTTTTCGAGATCAAGTGCTGTATGTTCTTTAACAATCTGGAAGAAGTAAAGATTATTTATTGATCAAATCTATGCGTGCAGCAATGCATGAGGCGACTTGATGGGTAATGATTGTATGTATCAACAAACAAGCAACAACGTTGTACTTTCTTATCCCTGTAGCGCTCTTTGATTATTTCGATAATTAGAGGCTAACGTTATAGGGACAAGCGAATAAGTGCACATGGTGGATGCCTTGGCGATTACAGGCGATGAAGGACGTAGTAGCTTGCGATAAGCTGCGGGGAGTGAGCAAACACACTTTGATCCGCAGATTTCCGAATGGGGCAACCCACCCTTTTAGGGTATTGCATACTGAATACATAGGTATGCAAGGCGAACGCGGCGAACTGAAACATCTAAGTAGCTGCAGGAAAAGAAATCAACCGAGATTCCCAAAGTAGCGGCGAGCGAAATGGGAAGAGCCTGTACGTGATAGTCGGACCGATAACAGAATCCTCTGGAAATAGGAGCCATAGTGGGTGATAGCCCCGTATGTGAAATCGGACCGGTGATACTAAGCGTACGACAAGTAGGGCGGGACACGTGACATCCTGTCTGAATATGGGGGGACCATCCTCCAAGGCTAAATACTCGTAATCGACCGATAGTGAACCAGTACCGTGAGGGAAAGGCGAAAAGAACCCCGGAAGGGGAGTGAAATAGATCCTGAAACCGTGTGCATACAAACAGTAGGAGCGGACTTGTTCCGTGACTGCGTACCTTTTGTATAATGGGTCAGCGACTTACATTCAGTGGCAAGGTTAACCAGATAGGGAAGCCGTAGAGAAATCGAGTCCGAATAGGGCGATCAGTCGCTGGGTGTAGACCCGAAACCAAGTGATCTACTCATGGCCAGGATGAAGGTGCGGTAACACGCCCTGGAGGTCCGAACCCACTAATGTTGAAAAATTAGGGGATGAGCTGTGGGTAGGGGTGAAAGGCTAAACAAACTTGGAAATAGCTGGTTCTCTCCGAAAACTATTTAGGTAGTGCCTCAAGTATCACCATCGGGGGTAGAGCACTGTTATGGCTAGGGGGTCATTGCGACTTACCAAACCATTGCAAACTCCGAATACCGATGAGTGCGAGCTTGGGAGACAGACGTCGGGTGCTAACGTCCGGCGTCAAGAGGGAAACAACCCAGACCGCCAGCTAAGGTCCCAAAGATTGGCTAAGTGGAAAACGAAGTGGGAAGGCTAAAACAGTCAGGATGTTGGCTTAGAAGCAGCCATCATTTAAAGAAAGCGTAATAGCTCACTGATCGAGTCGTCCTGCGCGGAAGATGTAACGGGGCTAAGCCAGTCACCGAAGCTGCGGATATTGTTCTGTGATTTATCACAGATATATATGGTAGGAGAGCGTTCTGTAAGCCTGCGAAGGTGTCTTGTAAAGGATGCTGGAGGTATCAGAAGTGCGAATGCTGACATGAGTAGCGATAATGGGGGTGAAAAGCCTCCACGCCGTAAGCCCAAGGTTTCCTGTTCAACGTTCATCGGAGCAGGGTGAGTCGGCCCCTAAGGCGAGGCAGAGATGCGTAGCTGATGGGAAGCAGGTTAATATTCCTGCACCGTCGTATGATGCGATGGGGGGACGGATCGCGGAAGGTTGTCCAACTGTTGGAATAGTTGGTTTTTGGCTCATAGAAGGCGCTTAGGCAAATCCGGGCGCGGAATTCAAGGGGTTGAGACGAGTGAACTTGTTCACGAAGCAATCGGAAGTGGTTCCAAGAAAAGCCTCTAAGCTTCAGTCATACGAGACCGTACCGCAAACCGACACAGGTGGGCGAGATGAGTATTCTAAGGCGCTTGAGAGAACTCGGGAGAAGGAACTCGGCAAATTGGTACCGTAACTTCGGGAAAAGGTACGCCCCGGTAGCTTGATTGGTTTACTCCATGAGGGTGAAAGGGTTGCAATAAACTGGTGGCTGCGACTGTTTAATAAAAACACAGCACTCTGCAAACACGAAAGTGGACGTATAGGGTGTGACGCCTGCCCGGTGCTGGAAGATTAAATGATGGGGTGCAAGCTCTTGATTGAAGTCCCAGTAAACGGCGGCCGTAACTATAACGGTCCTAAGGTAGCGAAATTCCTTGTCGGGTAAGTTCCGACCTGCACGAATGGCGTAACGATGGCCACACTGTCTCCTCCCGAGACTCAGCGAAGTTGAAATGTTTGTGATGATGCAATCTACCCGCGGCTAGACGGAAAGACCCCATGAACCTTTACTGTAGCTTTGCATTGGACTTTGAACCAATCTGTGTAGGATAGGTGGGAGGCTTTGAAGCGGGGACGCTAGTTCTCGTGGAGCCAACCTTGAAATACCACCCTGGTTTGTTTGAGGTTCTAACCTTGGTCCGTTATCCGGATCGGGGACAGTGCATGGTAGGCAGTTTGACTGGGGCGGTCTCCTCCTAAAGTGTAACGGAGGAGTTCGAAGGTACGCTAGATACGGTCGGACATCGTGTTGATAGTGCAATGGCATAAGCGTGCTTAACTGCGAGACTGACAAGTCGAGCAGGTACGAAAGTAGGACATAGTGATCCGGTGGTTCTGTATGGAAGGGCCATCGCTCAACGGATAAAAGGTACTCTGGGGATAACAGGCTGATTCCTCCCAAGAGTTCATATCGACGGGGGAGTTTGGCACCTCGATGTCGGCTCATCACATCCTGGGGCTGTAGCCGGTCCCAAGGGTATGGCTGTTCGCCATTTAAAGTGGTACGTGAGCTGGGTTTAAAACGTCGTGAGACAGTTTGGTCCCTATCTGCCGTGGGCGTTGGAAATTTGAAGGGGGCTGCTCCTAGTACGAGAGGACCGGAGTGGACGAACCTCTGGTGTACCGGTTGTCACGCCAGTGGCATTGCCGGGTAGCTAAGTTCGGAAGAGATAACCGCTGAAAGCATCTAAGCGGGAAACTTGCCTTGAGATGAGATTTCCCAGAGCCTTGAGCTCTTTGAAGGGTCGTTCGAGACCAGGACGTTGATAGGCTGGGTGTGGAAGTGCAGTAATGCATTAAGCTAACCAGTACTAATTGCCCGTACGGCTTGTCCCTATAACCTTAGCAGGTACAGAGGATAAGACGGTACAACGTTGCGTGTGTGTTGATACTACCAGTCATTACCCCAATCTTTGCTTCTTCCAGATTCAGGCTTTGTCGTCCTACAGGAGACAAATGCCGGTACAAGTTATGCCTGATGACCATAGCAAGTTGGTCCCACCCCTTCCCATCCCGAACAGGACCGTGAAACAACTTTGCGCCGATGATAGTGCTGCAACCAGTGTGAAAGTAGGTTATCGTCAGGCTTGTTATTCGAAAAAACCCCTTCCGGTGATCCGGTTGGGGTTTTTTTACGTCCAATGATTTTATGCATGGCATCGATCGCGTGCTACCTTGAAAGGAATATCTTGTCTGCTGTGCATACACTGGAGCAATTACGCGCTGGCCAACTGGCCGGCCTGCGCCGCCTGACGCTGTCCTGCGGCTTGACTGCATTCCCCCGCGAAATCTTCGACCTCGCCGACAGCCTGGAAATCCTCGACCTGTCCGGCAATGCGCTTTCCACGCTTCCCGACGATTTGCCGCGCCTGCACAAGCTGCGCATCATTTTTTGCTCGGACAACCTGTTCACCACCTTGCCGGCCGTGCTTGGTTCCTGTCCTGCGCTGGAAATGATCGGTTTCAAGGCGAACCGGATACGCCACGTGCCCGCCGCAGCCTTGCCATCCAGGCTGCGCTGGCTGACCCTGACCGACAATGCCATCGAAGCCTTGCCGGAGGAGCTGGGCAAGTGCGGACAATTGCAGAAACTCATGCTGGCGGGAAATTGCCTGGACAGCTTGCCCGCTTCGTTGGCGAACTGCCGCCGGCTGGAACTGGTGCGCATCGCCGCCAACCGTTTCACGGCGCTGCCCGATTGTCTGCTGTCCCTGCCATGCCTGGGCTGGCTCGCGTATGCGGGCAACCCCTTCACGGAAGCGCGGGAGCTGGAGGCCCTGGCCGGTACAGCCGCGGCGGGCGTGGCGTGGCAGCGCCTGGAACTGGCGCAGCAGCTGGGCGAGGGGGCGTCGGGCGTGATTTACCGTGCCTGCCTGGATGGCGTCGATAAGGTCGCCGTCAAAGTGTTCAAGGGGGCCATGACCAGCGATGGCTTGCCGCGCAGCGAGATGGCCGCCTGTGTCGGCGCCGGTGCCCATCCTAGCCTGATTCCCATCCTCGGGACGCTCGATGCACATCCGCAAGGAGCGCTGGGACTCGTCATGCCGCTCGTTGACGCGGCCTTCCGCAATCTTGCCGGACCGCCGAGCCTGGAATCGTGTACGCGCGACGTGTATGCCGATGGTATGCGCTTTGATTTTCCGCAAACGCTGGCCATTGCCTATGGCATCGCTTCGGCCGTGCGCCAGTTGCATGCGCGCGGTATCGTGCACGGCGACCTGTATGCCCACAATATCCTGCATGCGGATGTCGGCGCCTGCCTGCTGGGCGACTTTGGCGCGGCGTCCATGTTTGCGCCCGGTTCAGCGCAAGGGGAGGTGTTGCAGGGCATCGAGGCACGTGCCTTTGGCGTGCTGCTGGGCGAATTGATCGCGCATTGTGCGACGCCTTTGCCGGCCCTGCACGTCATGATGGATGATTGCCTGCAGGAAGAAGCATTGCAGCGGCCCAGCTTTGACGTGATCGAACGGGCCTTGCGGGACATGTTCCCCGCATAAAAATGGCGCAGCCTTCGCAGGCTGCGCCATTTTTATTTCAGGCTGGCAAGATTCAGCTTGCTACCAGGATTTCTTTTTCCGGCAGGGCGATCTGGTTGTCGACGCTGAACTGGTAATCCTTGAAGACGTGTTCGGCCGTCAGGATCTGGTATTCGCCGTTGTCGAGCTTATGCGTGGTGTCCTTCAGGCGATACGTGTAATGGCCGCAGGTCCAGCAGTTGAAGTTGCGCATGTGGGTGCACAGGCAAGTCTTGTCCATCACGACGACGGTTTTTTGCTCCGGATGGGCAGCGACTTCGCGGTTGTACGAGTTGATGTACGCGCAGTTGCCCGTCGCGTCGAGCAGGTAGCCATACGATTCGCAGCCTGGACGGATGCCGGCGCCGATGGCGGGCGTGTTCTTCAGCATGCGCATCGGGTAGCCCGTCGGCGATACGCCATTGACGATGATGTCTTCTTCCGAGGCCTTGTAGTATTCCTGCTTGACCTTGTTTGGCAAGCCGCATTCCTTGGTGACGGTAAAGCGCGTCGCCACTTGCACGCCAGCCGCGCCCGCTTCCAGGAAGGAAACGGCATCGCTGCCCGTGAAAATGCCGCCAGCGGCGATCAGCGGGATGTCCAGCTGTTCGGCCTTCAGGTAGGCCAGCAGTTCCGCCGTAATCGTGTGCAGGTCGTAATTGGCCCAGTCCATGCCGAAGCCCAGGTGGCCGCCGGCCAAGGGGCCTTCGACGATGATGAAGTCGGGCAAGCGGTCCAGCTTGGCGTTCTTGCGCAGGAAAATCTGCAAGGCGCGCACGGACGAGACGATGATGCCCAGCTTGGCGTCACGGAAACGCGGATGGTCGGCCATCAGGGCAAACGAGCCGAAGTGCAGACCGGCGGACAGGGTGATGCCGTCGATGCCCGCATCCAGCGCCGCATTCAGTCGCACGCGCAAGGTTTCGCGGGGACCGTTCATCGTCAGCTTTTCCATGCAATTGACGAAGATCAAGCCATCGCCTTTTTTCGCTTCCATGGTGCGGCCGATATGCAGGCGCTGCGCTTCCGCCAGGCGGCCCAGATCGAACTGCACCACGGCCTTGTCGCTGTTATTGATGTTGAACTTGTACAGTTTCGTCTTGTCCTTGACGAAGGTGGTGTCGAAACGGCGATCCGACACGTCTTCCACCATGGCATCGGAGATATGCCCGATACCGTTCAGCCGGGCCGCTTCCAGGGCCAGCTCCGACGTGGAAATATCCACACCCATTCCGCCTATCATGATGGGCACATATTCTTTTTTGCCAAATCGCAGGCGGAAATCATCAACACGTTTCATTGCTATCCTTAGACTACCGTGGTTATCACTGAGCCAGATGTACGGTCAAGCCCGCTGCCGGTCAGGCGCGCGGGCGCATGTAGCTGTGCGCAGCTTCAATTCTACCCCAAGCGCGCAGGCGCTCCGAGGCAGCTTGCCGCCATGCCGGTGCAAGCGCAGGCCGCAGCGTGCGCCGCATCGGAATTAATCGCGGAAATTGTTAAATTCCAGCGGCATGTCAGGCACGTCCTTGCGCAGCATGGCCATGGCCGCCTGCAGGTCGTCGCGCTTGGCGCCCGTGACGCGCACGGCTTCGCCCTGGATGCTCGCTTGCACTTTCATCTTGCTGTCCTTGATGACGCGCACGATTTTCTTTGCATCATCCGATTCGATGCCATTCTTGATCTTGATGATCTGCTTGACCTTGTCGCCGCCGATCTTCTTGATGTCGCCTTCGTCGAGGAAACGCACATCGACCTTGCGTTTGGTCAATTTGTTGGTCAGCACGTCGCGCACTTGGCTGAGCTGGAATTCCGAGTCCGCGAACGCGGTCAACTCGTTTTCCTTGTGTTCGACGCGGGCGTCGCTGCCCTTGAAGTCGAAGCGGGTCGTGATTTCCTTGTTGGATTGCTCGACTGCATTCTTGACTTCGATCATATCGGCTTCGGAGACTACATCAAATGACGGCATGGTCTGTTCCTTTTCTTGTTAAAGCGAGCGCACGCTCGGCGCGCTGGGCCTTGGCGGCTGATTCTGCGCCATGGGACGGCCCTGTTAAAGATGCGACATTTTAACGGACAACGGGCAAGTCGCCCTTGTCCTGAGGTGGTTTTTTGTCGCTTTCGCTCTATAATCGAGCAAAATTTCCCTATCCCATGTCTGCAGAGCTCACCATCGAACACAATTACTCCCTCCAGCGCCTGAATACCTTCGGCATCACGGCCAATGCGGCCGCCTACGTACGCATCACCTCGCAGGCCGAATTGCACGCCGCGCTGCAAGATCCCGCCTTGTCCGCCATGCCGCGCCTGATACTGGGCGGGGGCAGCAACATCGTGCTCACGGGCGACTTTCCCGGCGCCGTGCTGCACATGGCCACGCGCGGCATGCGCCTGGCGCAGGCGGATTTCGAGACGATACTCGTCACGGCCGCGGCCGGCGAAAACTGGCACGATTTCGTGCAGTGGACGCTGGCGCAAGGCGTGGGCGGGCTGGAAAACCTGTCGCTGATTCCCGGCACGGTGGGCGCGGCGCCTATCCAGAATATTGGCGCGTATGGCGTTGAAATCAAGGATTATCTGCATAGCGTGAGCGTCATGCACAGTGGCAGCGGCATCGTCTTCGACATGGACCGCGATGCTTGCCGTTTCGCTTACCGCGACAGCATCTTCAAGCAGGCGGACGGCCGCGAACTGATCGTGCTGGAAGTGACGTTTGCCTTGCCGGCCGAGTGGCAGCCGAACTTGCGCTATGCGGAACTGGCGCAGGCCGTGGCCGAGCGTAATATTGCCGAACCGACGCCGCAACAGGTGGCCGACACGGTGATGGCGATCCGCCGGAGAAAATTGCCGGACCCGGCCGTCATAGGCAATGCGGGCAGCTTCTTCAAGAATCCCGTGGTGTCACGGGAGCAATGTCTTGCCTTGCTGGAACGTTTTCCTGCCTTGGTGCACCATGCGCAGCCCGATGGCACGGAAAAGCTGGCGGCCGGCTGGCTGATCGATCAATGTGGCTGGAAGGGGAAAAACCTGGGGCCCGCGGGAGTGTATCCCAAGCAGGCGCTGGTTCTGGTGAATAATGGCGGCGCTCGTGGTGCGGACATTACCCGGCTGGCGGCAGCGATACAGGATGATGTAGAGGCGAAATATGGCGTGCGCCTGTCGCCCGAGCCTGTGTTTGTCTAAATAGTCAATCCGCGCTTGAAAAAATGTTCAGGGCAAGGCGCATTGCCGAAGACAGTACGCATAGTACGGCGAGGCAGTGCAACGCAGCCATGGACGTTTTTTCTGCGTGGATTAGCCGAAGTGGCAGACATAGTCTACGGTCTCCACCGTTTCAATGTCAAAATAGCTATTGCCCGGCACCTTGAATTCCTGGCCCGCGGCATAGCTGTTCCACTCCGTCGCGTCAGCCAGGCGCACCTTGCACAGGCCGCTGACGATTTCCATGATTTCCGGCGCGCCCGTGTTGAAGCGCAGCGATGACGGGAAAATCACGCCCACGCTTTTCTTCGTGCCATCGGCCAGGATGACGTTGTGCGAGACGCATTTGCCGTCGAAGTAGATATTCGACTTCTTGACGACGCTGACATTGTCCAATTGTGTGCTCATGCTTCACTTTCCTTGCTGTTAAAAATCAGTCCTGGACGTCATCGGCGCTCAGCACGCTGTTGCGTCCGCTGCGCTTGGCCGCGTACAGGGCCTGGTCGGCGCGGTTGATCAATTGCTCGATCGTCGAGTCCGGCGAGGGCACGATGGTGGCCACGCCGATCGAGATGGTGACGATGCCCGTGCTTGCCGCCGGGTTCTCGATCTGCAAGCCTTCCAGGTGGCGCCGGCACGCTTCGGCGATCAGCAATGCGCCGGCCGCTTCCGTTTCCGGCAGGATCAGGGCGAATTCTTCGCCGCCGTAGCGGGCGGCCAGGTCGGCCGGGCGCTTCAAATGTTCCGTCAGCACGGCGGCGACTTTTTTCAGGCACAGGTCGCCCGCCAGGTGGCCAAAGTGATCGTTATAGCTTTTAAAATGGTCGATATCGCAAAACAGCAAGCTCAACGGCGTCTTGTCGCGCTGGCCCCGCTGCCATTCGAATTGCAAGGTTTCATCGAAGCGGCGGCGGTTGGCGATGCCCGTCAAGCCATCGAGGGCGGCCAATTTCTGCAATTCAATATTCGCGTCGGCCAGGTTCTTTTGACTTTCTCGCAGGAAACGAAAAGCCTGGTCGCGCTGCAGGCGGCTGATGTGCGCGTTGGAATGGTAGCGTATGCGCGCCAGCAACTCCAGGCGGTCCGGCAGTTTCACCACGTAATCGTTGGCGCCGACGGCAAAGCTGTGCGCCTTCAGTTTCGGGTCATCCTTGGCCGACATCACGATCACCGGCACGTGCGCCAGCGCCGCGTTTTCGCGGTACAGCTGGATCAAGGCGAAGCCGTCGATGCCCGGCATCACCAGATCTTGCAGGATGACGGTCGGTTGCAAGCGCAGCGCCGTGTCCAGCGCCTGCGTGGCGTCGGTCACGTAATGAAATTCGATATCCTGCTGGTCGCTGAGCATGCGCCGCACTGCTTCGGCAATGATCAACTGGTCGTCCACCAGCAGCACGCTGACCTTGAATTCGGTCAATGCGGGCTCATGCTGGGTGAAACTGGAGGAGAATTCTGGCATTGCATTCTTTTCAGATGTTGGGGGAGGGCTCCCACCCATTGTTGAGCTTGGCGCCCAGGCGGCTGCGCAGGCTGGCGCCTATTCTATCCAAGGGCAGGATTTGCTGCGCCGCATCGAGTTCGGCTGCCGCGCGCGGCATGCCATACACGGCGCTGCTGGCCTGGTCTTGCGCAATCGTCGTCTTGCCGGCGCGGCGCATGGCCAGCAAGCCATCGCCGCCGTCGCGCCCCATGCCTGTGAGCAATACACCGATGGCGTCGCCGCGCCAGTGCTGCGCCACGCAGTTGAAGAAGACATCGACGGACGGGCGGTAAACATACTCGCGTGGTGCTGCATCGTAACCCAAACGATAATTTTGATCTAGCAGCAGGTGATCATTGGTCTTGGCGATCAGTACCGTGCCTGACACCAGTTCGTCGCCGTCGGCGATCACGCGCACGGGCATGCTGAGCTGGTCGTCGAGCCATTTGGCGAAGTGCGAGGCGAAGGTTTCATCGATGTGCTGCACCACGACGATGGCGCAGCCGGGCGGCGCCGTCCAGCCGGACAGCACCTTGGCCACGGCCGAGGGGCCGCCCGTCGAGGCGCCGATGGCCACCAGGGTCGATACCTGGCCGTCACCGCGTTCGCCGCCATTGGCCGCGGCCTGGCGCGGCGGCGCTGGTTCGGCGCTGTGGCGTATCAGCTTGCCGATGGTCTTGATCTTGGCCAGCAGCTCGCTGTCGCCGCCCACTTCTCCCTGCAGCACGGGCGTGGCCGTGACGTCGAGCGCACCCGCGCCCAGCGCGCGAAAAACCTGGTTGACATTGTCTTGCGGGCGTCCCGTGACCACCAGGATGGCGCACGGGCTTTGCTCCATGATCAGGCGCGTCGCCTCGACGCCATCCATCTCCGGCATGTTCAGGTCCATCAGGATCAGGTCGGGGCGGTTGCCTTCGCACATGCGCACGGCCTCGAGCCCCGTGCGGGCGATCCACAACACCTGGTGTTCCTGCGTGCTGGCGACCACGCGGCGCAGGGCCTCGGCGGCCATGGCGACATCGTTGGCAATGGCAATTTTCATGAAGTACAACTCATAAGCGGGCATCTCCTATCAGGTCGGCCACTGCGTCGAGCAAGGTCTCGTCGTGGAAGCTGCCTTTGGTCAGATAATAATCGGCGCCGGCGGACAGGCCGCGCGCGCGGTCTTCCGGACGGTCCTTGTAGGATACGATCATCACCGGCAGCTTGTGCAGGTGCAGGTCTTTCTTGATCAGCGAGACCAGTTCGATGCCATCCATGCGCGGCATGTCGACGTCGGTGATCACCAGGTCGTATTCGCCGCTGCGCACCACGTTCCAGCCGTCGATGCCGTCGATGGCCACGTCGACTTCGAAGCCGCGCGCCAGCAGCAGCTTGCGCTCCATCTCGCGCACCGTCAGCGAATCGTCGACGACGAGGATGCGCTTGGCGCGGCGCTGCTGCGCGTGGCCCGCCTGCGCCAGCTGGTGCAGGCCGCCTTCGTGCAGCAGCTTGTCGATCGACAGCAGCAGATCGGGCACGTCGAGGATCAGCACCGGCTCGCCGTCATCGAGCAGGGCGGCGGCGGAGATGTCGCGCATCTTGCCGAAGATCGGGTCGATGGCCTGCACCGCCAGGCTTTGCTCGCCGCGGATGGCGTCGACCACCAGGGCATAGCTTTGCTTGCCGCGCCCGATCACCACCACCGGCAAATCGTCGGCCTGGCTGGCCGCTTCGCCCAGCTCCAGCACCTGCGCCGCCGAGACCAGGCCCAGATGCTCGCCCTTGAGCTCGAAGAACTGCTTGTTTTCCAGCGTATGGATGGCCGCTTGCGGCACGCGCACCACGCTTTCCACCTTGACGATGGGGATGGCGTAGGCTTCGCCGTGGATGTCGATCACCAGCGCGCGCACGATCGATTGCGTCAGCGGCAGGGTGATCAGGGCGCGAAAACCCCGGCCCGGCTCCGATTCCAGGCGCACCGTGCCGTTTTGCTGGCGTATCGTCTCGTGCACGATGTCGAGGCCCACGCCGCGTCCGGACAATTGATTGGCCGTGGCCTTCAGGCTGAAGGCGGGCAGGAACAAAAATTCCAGCAGCTCGCCCGGCGACAGCGCGGCGGCCATGGCGGGGCTGGCCATCTTGCGCTCGATGACGGACTGGCGGATTTTTTCCAGGTCCACGCCGCGCCCGTCGTCGCCGATTTCGATGCTCAGCATGCCGGCGCGGTGGCGCGCTTCCATGCGTATCGTGCCCAGCGCTTCCTTGCCTGCGTCGATGCGCTCGTACGGGCCTTCCATGCCATGGTCGATGGCATTCCTCAGCATGTGGTTCAGCGGGCTTTCGATCTTCGCCAGGATGTCGCGGTCGACCAGGGTGTCTTCGCCTTCGATTTCCAGCTGCACTTCCTTGCCCAGGCTGCGCGCCAGGTCGCGCACCATGCGGGGAAACGCGTGGATGCCGTCGCGGAAAGGGCGCATGCGCAGCGCCAGCACTTCGTCGACCATGCCTTGCGAGACGGCCAGCAGGCGCCGCTCATAGGTTTCGATGTCGGCGATGTGCTCGAGCATGAACTGCTTCAGGGGCTGCGTCTTTTGCAGCGCCAGCAGGGATTTTTCCATCAGGCCCGCGTCGCCCGAGCGGGCAATGGCTTCGTGCAGGTGCTCGATGGCGGAAAACAGGCTGCTCTGGTTGCGCTTGAAGCGCTGCAAGGCGCCGATGAACGGGTGCATCTGGTGCGCATTGATGCGCGATTCGCTGGCCAGCGACAGCAGTTTGTCGAAATTCTGCGCCTGGGCCTTGGCCGGTGCGGCACCCGTACGCGGCGCCGGCGCGGCAGCTTCTGTCGCTTCCGCTTCCGCTTCCGCGTCCTCTCCCGCCAGGCCGCTGGCCACGGGAGCCTGTGGCGCCTCCGCTGCCGGCGCTGGCACGGGTGCCGGCGCCGAGGGCAGGGCCGGCAATTCGGGCAGGTCGGCGATGCCGGCGATGGCGTTCAGGGTCTGGTCGATCTGCGCCGCATTCGCGGCCAGCCATGCTTCGGCGCCCGCGTCGTCCAGGCGCGACAGCTGCACGATCAGGTCGACGCCCGACAGCAGCACGTCGACCCGCTCCGGCGTGAGTTTCAGGCGGCCGTGCTGGGCGGCAACAAAACTGTCTTCCATGCCGTGCGCCAGCTGCACCACCACTTGCAGGCCGACGATGGCGGCGGCGCCCTTGATCGAGTGCGCCGCGCGCATCATCGCTTCGACGGCGGCCGCATCGCCCGCATGGCGCTCCATGGCCAGCAATCCATCGGTGAGAATCTGGGTCTGGCTGTCCGCCTCCATGCGGAACAGGTCCAGCATGGAAAAGGCACTCAGGTCGCCGTGCTGGTCCTGGCTCATCGTAATAGTCTCGCAAGTTGAAAGCCGATCAGCGCCGTGTCGAGGCAGCCGATGCGCATGTCGCCCTCGGTGATGACGCCGGACAGGTAGCGCGACAGGCCCTTGTTGATGGTGGCCGCCGGCGCTTGCACGGTGCCCGACGCATAGCGCACGATGCCGTGCAGGTCGGCTACGGGCAGCGCGTAGGCCTGTTCTTCCCAGCGCATCAGCAGCAGGCGCGCGAAGGTATGACGGCCGCGGGCCGCTGGCGCGCCCTGTTCGTCGATGCCCAGCAAGTGTGCCAGCGACATGCACGGATACAGCTTGCCGCCGATATTGACGATGCCCGCCAGGCCGCGCCCCCCGCGGTGCGGCAGCACGTGCGGCTTGGCCTGCGGCGCCACGGAGTCGAACACGCGCGTGGGCAGCGCCAGCCATTCGCGGCCGATGCGAAATACCAGCGCCGAGCTGTCGCGCACTTCGCCGCCCGCATCGATCTGGCGGAAGTGGCTGGCCCAGTCGCGCTGGTAATGTTCATCCACGGGCCGCTGCAGGTTGCGCTGGGCGGCGCCCGCATACACGTCGCAGTTGCGGCAATGCACGTTGGCCGGCAGCCTGGGGCAGCTCTGGTCGCCGACCACGCCGATATGGTTCCAGCAGTCGTCGATGACGTCGGGGGACTCGGTGGCGATGAGGTTGGTCATGCTTGCCCCTTAGTTGGACGCCTGGCGGCGCTGGTAAATGCGCGCCGCGCGCGCCTTCAGGGTGGCGGCGGCCGTGTGGTTGCCATTGCGTTCGGCCAGCAGGGACAGGTGGCACAGTGCCTCGTAATGGTCGGGCTGCAGGTAGATGCAGCGGCGCCAGTAATCGTCGGCCAGGTCCATCTTGCCGGCCAGTTCATTGATGATGCCCAGCATGAAATACGCTTCCGCCGCCTCGGGCACGCGCGCCAGGTGGGCGTGGCATTTTTCGCCCGCTTCGCGCAACTGGCCACGGTCGGCCAGCAGGCGCGCCTCGGCCAGCAAATCGGCTTGCGCGGCTTGCGCGGCCGGCGCCGGCGGGGACGATGGCACGGACACGGGGCGCGTGCGCGGCGCTGTCGCGGCGGCAGGGGCGGCTGCGGCGGTGCGCCTTGGCGCGGGCGGCACGCTGCGCAGGGGGCGCGCGGCCGGCAGCGGCGCCACCTGCGCGGGGCTGGCCGGCGCCGCCGTTTCCTTCTTCAGGGCGAAGGCCTGGCGGAACTGCAGTGTCGCAAAGCCGTTCTGGCAGAACGACGGCACTTCCGCATAGCCGGCCAGCAGCATGCCGTCGTCGGCCAGCAGGGCGGACAGGTTGTGGATGGCCGCGCGCGTGGTCGGCTTGTCGAAGTAAATCAAGAGGTTGCGGCAAAAGATGACGTCGTAATGGCGGCTGTAGGTGGCGGTGTCGAATTGCAGCAGATTGCCCTGCCTGAAGGTGACTTGCTCGCGCAAGGAGTCGATGATGCGGTAGGCGTCGTCGGCCACGTGCGTGAAATAGCGCTCGCGGAAGGCCACGTCCTGCGCGCGGAAGGCGTTGCGGCCATATACGCCGGCCTGCGCCCGCTCGATGCAGCCGGGACTCAGGTCATACGCGTCGATGCTGAACGCCTGTTTCGGCACGCCGCCGTCGCGCAGCGCCATGGCCATCGAATACGGTTCCTCGCCGCCCGCGCACGGGATCGACAGGATGCGCGTGGCGCGCCCGCGCGCCCAGCGTTCCTGCACCAGTTCGACGGTGACGTAGAACGCCTGCGGGTCGCGGAACAGCCACGATTCCGGCACCACCACCAGCTCGATCAATTGCGTCATTTCGGCCGGCGTAAGCGCTTGCAGGTAGGCTTCGCTATCGCTGAAGCCCGTTTGCTCCATGCGCTGGCCGACGGCCCGTTCGGCCACGGCTTTGGAGACGGACAGGCCGGTCGCGCGGCGCAGCAGGGCTTGTGCCGTCATGCCGCGCCCGCGTCTTGAAACAGCAGCGCGCGCACGTCGGGCGGCAGCAGGTGTTCGAGTTCGACCAGTTGCACGATGCCGTCGGTGTCGCTGGCCACCTGGCCCAGGAACGGTGCCGTGGCCACGCCGCTATCCTCGAGCTTGTCCGTTGCGATGTCGGCGATGCCGCGCACCTGCGTGGCCAGCAAGCCCAGCGCATGCGTGGCGCCGCCAGGCGCGCGGTAGTCGACGATGACGATGCGCGTGTCGAACTGCGCGGCGGCGGCCGGCAGCCCCGCCAGGCGCGACAGGTCGATCACGGGCACGGGCGTGCCGTGCAAGTCCATCAGGCCGGCCACGTAATCGGGCGTGAGCGGCAACTGCTTCAGCTCCAGCAGCGGCAAGACGCGCACGATGCCGGCCAGGGGCAGGCCATAGCGGTCGCGTCCGATGTGAAAGAGCAGCACTTTCATGGGATCAGATGGTGACGGCGAAGGTCGACACGCTCGACTGCAGGTCGCCCGCCGCATATTGCAGCTGGTGCACCGCTTCGCTGGTGGCCTTCAACGATTCCACCGTCTGCTGGGTGGCGTCGTTGAGCTGCATCATGGTGTCGGAAATTTGCGACGCGCCGATCGCTTGCGACTGCATGCCTTGCAGCACGGCATCAAATTGCGGCGTGAGTTTTTGCACCTGGTCCATCACGGACGACAATTGCTCCGCCACTTGCCGCACTTCGCCCACGCTGCGGCGAATTTCTTCCGAGAATTTATCCATGCCCATCACGCTGGCGGATACGGCCGACTGCATTTCCTTGAGCATTTGCTCGATATCCCAGGTGGAAACAGAGGTCTGGTCGGCCAGGCGGCGGATTTCCGTCGCCACGACGGAAAAGCCGCGGCCCGCTTCGCCCGCTTTTTCCGCCTCGATGGCGGCGTTCAGCGACAGGATGTTGGTCTGGTCGGCCACTTTCGTGATGGTGATCAGTACGCTGTTGATATTGCTGGCTTTTTCCGACAGGGCCGCCAGCTTGGCGTTGATGGAATCGGTGGCCGAGACCATGTGCTGCATGGTCGAATCCATGCGCTTGAGGTTGTTTTGGGCTTCGGCCGTCGCATTCGTCGTGTAGTCGGCCACGGCGGTGGCGTCTTCCATTGTTTTCAGCAACTGGCTCGTGTTGGCCGAGATTTCCTTGGTGGTGCTGAGAATTTCCACGCTCGTTTGCGCTTGCTCAATGCCTGTGGCTTCCTGCTGGCGCGCCGAGGCGGCGATTTCCGTGGCGGACGTCGTCACCTGGATGCCGGCCTTTTGCACATTGTTGAGCAGGCTGCGCAGGTTTTCAAACATCTTCGCCAGGCCGTTGCCCAGTTGGCCGATGGCGTCGCTGCCCGTGATGCCGACCTTGCCCGTCAGGTCGCCCGAGGCCGCCTTCGATACCACTTCCAGCAGCGAGTCGACCTTGGCCCGCAAGCTATTCGTAGCGGCCAGTTCATTGGCCTGGTTGTCCTGGATGGTTTGCGCCATGCGGTTGAATTCTTCCGTCACCTGACCCAGTTCGTCGCGTGAAATGATGGCGGCGCGCGCGCTTTGCTCGCCGCCGGCGATGCGCCCGACGGCTTCCGTCAGGTTGTTCAGCGGGCTGAGGATGGAGCGGCCCAGCAGATAGGAAATGCCCAGCGCCAGCACCACGCACAGCAGGCCGCCCAGCGCCAGGGTCAGCATCATGGTTTCCTGCAATTTTGCCGTGGTAGCCGTGCGCTCGGCCAGCAAGCGGGACTCTTCTGCCGCCGCTTCGTCGAGCAGCTTGTTCGCTTGTGCGACGGCCGGGTAACCGGTCGGCGGCATGGTGCGCGCCACCGATTCCGTGGCGCCTGGCGCATTGCCCAGGGCGCGGCGCTTCTCGATCAGGGGCGTGATCCACTCCTTGACCCAGGCGGCGGTCAGCGCGTCGATCTTGCGGAAGCGTTCCGATTGCACCTTGTTGTCCACCGTCATGCTGATAGCTTTTTGCGTATGCTGGCTCAGCACCCCTGTTTCATCGGTTTCCGGCGTCAGCGAGGCTTCGTTGCCGGTCAGGATGAAGCCGCGCGCTTCCACCTGGATTTGCAGGATGGAATTGTGAATCTTGTCGATCTCGACCTGCACTTCCATCGTGTGCCGGTCCCATGCATTGGCTTCCGACAGCCGCGAAAAGCTGTTGTAGGCCACGCCCAGCAAGATCAGGATGATGGCCACGATGGAGCCGAAGCCCAGGTACAGTTTATTCTTGATACTCAGGTCTTTGAACATGGTGGCTCCGGAAGCGGGAAGTTTTCGACTAAGAGCGCCTAACAGAACCGTAGCGAGCGGCAGCGAGTTGCGGCTGAGAAGCGCAACTGTGCGCATGCACAGTGAGCATCGCAGGCCGCAAATCGCGCCGCGCAGTAGCTTATGTTAGGTACTCTAAATTGCACTGTAGCATTTTGCCATGCGGACAGCAAAATGGGGTGCGTGCAGGGCCGTAAATCGCGGCCGAGTGCGTTTCAAACGTAAAAAAGCCGCCCGTAGGCGGCTTTGCTTGGCGCGGGAGGTAGTGCCTCCCGGCAACTAATTACTTCTGGCCGCGTTTTTCGCGGGCGATGGCGGCGATGCGCATGCGCAAGGCGTTCAGCTTGATGAAGCCGCCGGCGTCGGCCTGGTTGTAGGCGCCGCCGTCTTCGTCGAAGGTGGCGATGTTCATGTCGAACAGCGAATCCGTCTTCGAATCGCGCGACACGACGATCACATTGCCCTTGTACAGCTTGATGCGTACCCAGCCGTTCACGGTTTCCTGCGTGTGGTCGATCAGGGTTTGCAGGGCAACGCGCTCGGGCGCCCACCAGTAGCCGTTGTAGATCATCGACGCGTAGCGCGGCATCAGGTCATCTTTCAGATGGGCAACTTCGCGGTCCAGGGTGATCGATTCGATGGCGCGGTGGGCTTTCAGCATGATGGTGCCGCCCGGGGTTTCATAGCAGCCGCGCGATTTCATGCCGACGTAGCGGTTTTCCACCAGGTCCAGGCGTCCCACGCCATGCTTGCCGCCAACTTTGTTCAGTTCGGCCAGCACGGTGGCGGGCGACATGCGCACGCCGTTGATGGCGACGATATCGCCTTTTTCGTATTCGATGTCCAGGTATTCCGCTTCGTCCGGCGCTTTTTCCGGGCTGACGGTCCAGCGCCACATGGTTTCTTCCGCTTCGGCGCTCGGGTTTTCCAGGTGGCGGCCTTCAAAGCTGATGTGCAGCAAGTTGGCATCCATCGAGTACGGCGCGCCGCCGTTCTTGTGCTTCATGTCGATTTCGATGCCGGCATCTTCCGCGTACTTCAGCAGTTTTTCGCGCGACAGCAAGTCCCACTCGCGCCATGGGGCGATGATTTTCACGCCAGGCTTGAGCGCGTAGGCGCCCAGCTCGAAACGCACCTGGTCGTTGCCCTTGCCGGTCGCGCCGTGCGAGATGGCGTCGGCGCCCGTGGCGTTGGCGATTTCGATCAGGCGCTTGGCGATCAGCGGACGGGCGATCGAGGTGCCCAGCAGGTATTCGCCTTCGTAGACGGTGTTGGCGCGGAACATCGGGAAGACGAAATCGCGCACGAATTCCTCGCGCACGTCTTCGATATGGATGTTTTCCGGCTTGATGCCGAATTTGATGGCCTTGGCGCGCGCCGGTTCCAGTTCTTCGCCCTGGCCCAGGTCGGCCGTGAAGGTGACGATTTCGCACTGGTAGTTATCTTGCAGCCATTTCAGGATGACGGAGGTGTCGAGTCCGCCGGAATAGGCCAGGACTACTTTTTTAATGTCGCTCATATTGCTTCCAGTTGTCGTTGTCGATGTATGTATTGCGATGCTGCCAGGTGTTATGCAGTGCCTGGCGAATTAGTTGATTTTACCGAGTAACAGGTATTCGATCAGCGCTTTTTGCACGTGCAAACGGTTTTCCGCCTCGTCCCACACCACCGATTGCGGGCCGTCGATCACTTCGGCGGCCACTTCCTCGCCGCGGTGGGCGGGCAGGCAGTGCATGAACAGGGCGTCGGGCGCGGCGCGGGCCATCTTCGCGCCATCGACGATCCAGCCGTCGAAGGCGGCGATGCGCGCCGCGTTTTCCGCTTCGTAGCCCATGCTGGTCCACACGTCCGTGTTGACCAGGTGCGCGCCTTCGCAGGCGTCCGATGGATTGGCGAAGAAGGTATAGCGCTCGGTCTTGACTTGCGCCAGGTCAATGTCGTAACCCTTCGGCGTCGACACGTTCACATGGAAGCCGAACACTTCGGCCGCTTGCAGCCACGAGTACAGCATGTTGTTGGCGTCGCCGATCCAGGCGACCACCTTGCCGGCGATCGAGCCGCGGTGTTCGATGTAGGTGAAGATGTCGGCAAAGACCTGGCACGGGTGGTGTTCATTGGTCAGACCGTTGATCACCGGCACGCGCGAATTGGCGGCGAAGCGCTCGATGATTTCCTGGCCGAAGGTGCGCACCATGATGATGTCGCACATGCGCGACATGACCTGGCCCGCGTCTTCCACCGGCTCGCCGCGGCCCAGCTGGGAGTCGCGCGTGTTCAGGTAGATGGCGGCGCCGCCCAGCTGGTGCATGCCCGCTTCGAACGACAGGCGCGTGCGGGTCGAGTTCTTTTCAAAGACCATCACCAGGGTGCGGTCGATCAGTGGATGGTAGATTTCGTAGTTCTTGAACTTGCGCTTGATCAGATGGGCGCGTTCGATCACATATTCGTACTCTTCCAACGTGAAATCGGAGAACTGGAGGTAGTGCTTGATCGGTTTTTTTGTCGACATAATGACCACTTGAAGATGCGCAGGCCGCCGGCGGCGTGCCTTTCCCGCCGGGTTGCATCAGCGTACAACATCTCGTCTGATGACTGCCTCGCCCGGCGCGCTGCTGTGTTGATCGGTGCCAGCGCGACGCCTGTCGCGCGGTACGATGCAGTTTGCCAAGTTGAAAATAATGCAATGGCAAGTACTTCAGCCGTTCAATTATAAGGGTTTTGCTTTTAGATTGGAAAGACTGCCCGGGCGCGTACTTGTATAGGCAAGCCTGCGCCCGGGCAACGGGGCGGTGGATTAATAGATGCTGGCGGGCGCGGCGCCGTCCAGCTGGGGCGCCACCAGCGGCAAGTCCAGGGTGAAGCGCGTGCCGGCGGGGCTGCTGGCCACCTGGATGGTGCCGCCCAGCAGGGCCGTGACGATGTTGTAGCTGATCGACAAACCCAGGCCGCTGCCACCCTGGCCCAGCTTGGTAGTAAAGAAGGGGTCGAAGATGCGCGACAAATGCTGCTCCGCGATGCCGCCGCCATTGTCTTCGAAGACGATCCGCACGCGCGCCGCGTCCGCCGTGGCGGACAGGCGCATGCAGCCCGTGCCGACGCCGCCATCGTTGGGCGCGGGGGCGAAGGCATGCAGCAGCGCATTGTTGATCAGATTGGTGATCACCTGGCCGAACGGGCCAGGATAGCTGTCCATGGCGATGCCGAAGTCGATCTCCATTTCGATGCGGTGGCCCGAACTGCGGATGCGGTTCATGACGGTGGCGATGATTTCATTGCTTACTTGTTGCAAGTCAAAGCGGCGCCGCTGCTCGGTGGTGCGGTCGACGGCCACCTGCTTGAAGCTGTTGACCAGGTCGGCCGCGCTGCGCAGGCCGCGCATCACCAGCGCCGACGCCTTGCCCGCATCGTCGATGAAGGCGGCCAGGTCCGAACGGCGCAGGCCGGGACCGTTCATCAGGCGTTCCACGTCTTCCGTCTTTTGCTGCATGGTGCTGGCGATCAACAGACTGTTGCCGATCGGGGTATTGAGTTCATGCGCCACGCCGGCCATCAGCGAACCGAGGGCGGCCAGTTTTTCCTGCGATACCAGTTGCGCTTGGGCATCTTGCAATTGCCGGTAGGCGCTGGCGTTGTCGAGCGCGATGGCGCCATACGCGCACAGCGTGCGGAAGATCAGCCGCTCGCGTTCGCCATATGCGTTGGCGTGGCAGGCCTGCACCGTCATCACGCCGAGCACGCGTTCGCCCACCATCAGCGGCACGTACAGCACGCTCTGGTTATGCAGGGTGCCGGGCACCGTGTAGGCGTGGCGGCGCGGCGGCACCTGGTCGATATACACTTCGCGCCGGCCCAGCAGGCAGCGCACGGAGTAGGCGCGTGGATTGCTCAGTGGAATGGCGTTGTCGGGCAGGGGCCGGCCTGCTTCCATGCCATGCGCGCGGCGCAGCTCCGTGCCTGCGGCGTCGAGCATGTAGACGGCGAAGGTGTTGACTGGCAGCAAGGCATGCACGTGGCGGTCGAGCACCTGGAATACGGCGCTGGCGTCGAGGTGGGTGGTGATTTCCTGGCCGATGGCCGACAGCCGTTCCAGGGTGTCGCTGGTCTGTTGCAGCACTTCGGCGCGCCGCGCTTCGGAGGCGGCCAGTTCGCGGTGGTGATAGCCTTCCGAGCGCGCATGTTCCGTCTGGTGGTAGACCTGCATGGCGGTGGCGCGGTTGCTGGCTTGCTGGGTGTGGCTTTTTTCGCGCGCCATGCCTGCATCGAGGGCGATATCGTAGGCGCGCGCATAATCGCCCGCATGCGCGTATTCGCGCGCCAGTGCATCGAGCAGCTCGCCGGGCGGCGAATAGCCGTCGATGGAGGCGGCCACCTGCAGCGCCTGGTGCAGGAAATGCAGGGCGGGATTGCGTTCCAGCATGTCTGCGGGCGGGGGCAACTCATGGCGCGCATGCAACATCGACAAGACGCGCAGCGCCGCCACCTGGTGCATGGCGTCACCCTGCGCGGTGGCCAGCTGGCAAGCCCGCTCGGCCGCCTGCAGCGCCTCGTCCGGACGGTCCAGGTAGGACAGCGCGTGGGCGCTGCCGCGCTGCGCCATGCTGCGGAAATCGGCCTGGCCCAGCGCTTCGGCGCGCTGCGCCAGCCGGCTGAAGGCGTCGAGCGCCGTGTCGTAGTCGCCCTTGTCCAGGCTCAGTTCGCCCAGGTGGAACAGGGCGTTGGCATAGGTGCGCGCACCGGACACGGGCGCCAGGATGTGCAGCGCCTGGCGCAGCAAGTCTTCGGCGGCGGTCAGGCGTCCCAGCTTGCGCATGGTTTCGGCCGTATGCGTCTGGCAGGCGCCGATGCTGCGCGGCCAGCCTGTCGGGCGGGCCAGGTCCAGCGCGCACTGCATCCATTCGAGGGCCGATTCGTTGTCGTTGAGGCTGGAGAAACAGTCGCCGATATTGATGGCGGCCGTGATGGCGCCGCGCAGCTGGCCGCTTTCCAGCGCCGCCTCGTAGCTTTGCATGTAGTGGCCGGCGGCCGTGCCCAGGTCGCGCGAGGTGTGCGCCAGCAAGCCGCGGAAGTCATGCACCCAGGCGGCCAGCGGCGCGGACAGCTTGCCGCTGGCGCTGTCGGCCTGGAAGCGGCTGCCCCAGCGCGCCTGTGCGGCTGGCGCATCGCGCAGCACGGCCCAGCGCGCCGTGGCCGCGTCGGCCAGGCTGGCGCGCATCGCATCGCCGGCGCCGCGCGCTTGTTCTGCTGCGGCCAGCAGTTCGGCATCGCAGCGGGCATGGTCGCCCCGGTCGACGGCAATCGAGGACAGCAGCCAGTGGGCGTCGGCGCAGGCGGCGCCGTCGCCGTGCGCGCACAGGATGGCGTGCGCCGCCATGGCCAGGCTTTCGGCCGCATCGAGCGCGCCTTGCAGCCATGCCACTTCCGCCTGCACCAGTTGCAATCGTGCCTGCGCGAGCGCCAGGGCGGGGGGCGGCAGCTGGGCCTGGGGCAGCAAGGCTGCCGCTTCGGCCGCATGCTGCAGCGCCTGTGCGCAGTTGCGCTGGCGCAAATGCCATGCCAGCCGCATCAGCAAGGGCAGGCGCTCCAGGGCGCGCAATGGCCGCAGTGTATCTTCCCACTGTGCAATGTCATGTTCGAGTGCGAACATTTCCATCCGAAATCTCCCGCAAGGCGATGGTGTTGGCCAGCGGCCAGTGACACCTTATTGGATCGCATTGTAAGCTGCATCGGATGCAGTTGTTTGGTCGACTCGACAGTATTTTTTTGCGCGCCCTTTCAGGCGGCGCAAAGCAGGCGGGGCGTGCACCCGCCCCTGCCGGCTGATGCACGCCCCGTGGACAGGCGGCCGTTTGCCGTGCCGCTTGTGCTAGCGGCCGGCGAAGTGCACGGTACTGGCCGTTTCGCCAGCCTTGGCGACGGCGCCCGGAATATTGTTCAGTCCGGTAATGGCGATGACGTCGCCAGCGTTGCGAAATTCCATGCGGGTGCCGCTGGCCGTTTCAAAGACGCCCGGCGCGCGGCCGAACAGTTCCACTTCGGGCTGCCCCTTGATTTGCGTGAAATAGCGGTTGACTTGCTGGCGCAGCAGCAAGGTATCGCCCGTGTCGAGCTGGTAGCTGTTGCCGTACTGGCTGAATTCCTGCGGCGCCAGTTTATAGACCTTGCCGGAAACCTGGACCTTGTCCTGTTCGCCGATTTCCAGCGCATTGGCGCTGAGGCAAGACAGGCCGAGGACGAGTGCGGCGCTACCGAGGGCGAGGGTATGCGAGAACGATGCTTTCATGATTTCACCTTGTGATCGAGATGCTGGTTGGAGTTAGACCAATGTTGTCTCCAGCAGGTTCGCTGGCGGGGACAATGCCAAGGTAGCAAGCGTGGGGGCGCCATGCCAGCATCAAGCGATGAAACGCCGGAATCTGGCGCTGAAACGCGAAATCAGGCGACGGATGGTTTTGGAATGAATGGGAGAAAGCAGGCTCTGCCGCAGAATTTAATTCTGTTTAATTAGCGGTGGTAAACTTTTTATCGGTTTGGCGCCCGCCTCGACAACGGGCGCCAGGCGCGTTCAATACAGCGTTTGCGCCGATTCGTGCAGCAGCTGGCCATACAGGGTATGGCGCATCTTGGCGATCTTGCCTTCAGACAAGGCTTGCAGGATGGCGCATTGCGGCTCGATCAGGTGGCGGCAGTTATAGAACTTGCAACCGCCGAGGTAGGGCTGGAATTCGCGGAAGGCCCGCTCCAGCATGCCCTCGGACAAGTGGTACAGGCCGAATTCCTGGAAGCCGGGCGAATCGATGATGGAGCTGTGCGCACCCAGCTCGTCGAGCTTGTACAGGCGCGTAAAGGTCGTCGTGTGCTTGCCCGTGTCGAGCGCGGCCGAGATTTCGCGCACGGCGATGTCCGCGTCCGGCACCAGCAGGTTGATCAATGACGACTTGCCCATGCCCGACTGGCCGATGAGGATGGACGACTGCCCCGCCAGCAGCGGCGCCAGAGTGGCCACGGCGTGTTCCGGTTCGGCGCGCGCCGATACTTCATCGACGGGATAGCCCATCGATGAATACGGCAGCAGGCGTTCGCGGGCGCGCTCCAGCGAAGCGGTCACGTCCGTCTTGTTGAGGATGATGCGCGCCTCGATGCCGGCCGCGTCGGCCGCCACCAGCGAGCGCGAGATCAGGTCGTCGGCAAAGCCCGGCTCCGTCGCCACGACGATGAACAACTGCGTCAGGTTGGCCGCCAGCAGCTTCGATTTGTACTGGTCCGAGCGGTACAGCAGGGTCTTGCGTTCCTCGATGCGGTCAATGACAGCCTGGTCGTTGGACGTGCGCGTCAGGTGCACGATGTCGCCCACGGCCACATTGGTTTTCTTGCCGCGCGTTACGCATTGCAGCTTGGCGCCGTCCACGTCGGCCAGGTAATGGCGGCCGTGGGCGGCGATGATGACGCCCGTCAACTTGCCTTCGCTCATGGGGCCACCTGGCTGCTCTGGTAGATGAGGTCTGCCTTGGCGGCGCAGATGAAGTCGTTTTCGGACAGGCCGCCGGCGCCATGGTTGACCGAGTGCGTGTCGTAGCGCACGGCGCAGGTTTTGTAAGTAATGATGAGCTCCGGATGGTGGTCTTGCGTATGGGTCATATAGGCCAGGGCGTTCACGAACGCCAGGGTCTGGTAGTAATTCTTGAAGCCGAAGTCGCGACACAGCTTGCCATTTTGCAAGTTCCATTGCGGCAGCAGGGCGTGCAGGGTGGCAATGTCCGTGTCGCCCAGCGCCTGCTGGCGCGGTGCGCAGGACAGTTGGGCCAGGTCTTGCGAAGTCGATGGCGTATTCATGTCGTAGCCCCTTTCAGGTGGCGGATGCGCACGCTGGCCGGCGGGTGGCTATCGTAGAAGGCCGAGTGCAGCGGGTCGGGCGTCAGGGTCGACGCATTGTCTTCATACATTTTGACGAGCGCCGAGACCAGGTCGTCCGCCTGCGTGTGCGTGGCGGCAAAGGCGTCGGCTTCGAATTCATGCTTGCGCGAGCTGAGCGAGGTCAACGGTCCCAGCAGGAAAGTGAATACCGGCAAGGCCAGCATGAACAGCAGCAGCGCCAGCGCATCCGTCGGCTGGCCCGTCAGCGCCAGGGCGACAGGGTCGACGCCCAGGCCCGCGTAAAACCATGGCTGCGTCTTCAGGAAGCCCAGCAGCGCGAGGAAACCCAGCGAGATGACGAACATCATGGCGATGCGCTTGACGATGTGCTTGAGCTTGAAGTGGCCCAGTTCATGCGCCAGCACGGCTTCGATTTCCTGCGGCGCCAGGCGCGACAGCAGGGTGTCGAAGAAGACGATGCGCTTGTTGGCGCCAAAGCCCGAGAAATACGCATTGCCGTGGGCGCTGCGCTTCGAGCCATCCATGACGAACAGGCCTTTCGAGGCGAAACCCACGCGTTGCATCAAGCCTTCGATGCGGCTTTTCAGCGCTTCGTCGGCCAGCGGCGTGAATTTGTTGAACAGGGGGGCGATGACGGTCGGAAACAGCACCATTATCAGCAACTGGAAGCCGCTCCAGACGAACCACGCGTACAGCCACCACAGGTCGCCCGACTTGGCCATCAGGGTCAGCACGACCCAGATCAGCGGCAGGCCGATGGCCGCGCCCAGGCCCACGCCCTTGAGCATGTCCGTGAAGAACAGCTTGCGCGCCATGGTATTGAAGCCGAAGCGCTGCTCCAGCACGAACTGGCGGTAGTAATCGAAGGGCAGGTCGATCAGGCCGGAAATGGCGGCAAAGGCGGCGATCAGGCCGATCTGGTACAGCATGGGCGAGCCAGAGCCCATCCATTCATGCAGGTGCAGCGCCAGCCATTGCAGGCCGCCCAGCAAGGTAAAACCGATCAGCACGGCATAGTTGACCAGCAAGGTCAGCAAGCCGAATTTGGTCTTCGCCACCGTGTAGTCGGCCGCCTTCTGGTGCGCGGCCAGCGGGATCTTTTCCGCGAATTCGGGCGGAACAAAGGCGCGGTGGGCCAGCACGTGGCGAATCTGCCGCGAAGCGAGCCAGAAGCGCACGGCCAGGGTCAAAACGAGGACGGATACAAACAAAATCGAAAACGCGAGTGAATACATTCTGTGCCTGTGAGAAAATGGCTGATTATTTAGTTTGATTAGGCCAAGAGAGAATTATGTCACAAGCGACCGACTTAACTGCATCCACCCCCGCACCCGCCGTGCCCGCACGTCCCAATGAGATGAATCTGGTCTGGGTCGACATGGAAATGACGGGCCTGGAGCCCGATACTGACCGCATCATCGAGGTGGCGGTGGTGGTGACGGACATGCACTTGAACCTGCTGGCCGAAGGCCCCGTGTTTGTGATTCATCAATCGGATGAAACCCTGAACAAGATGGATGCCTGGAACAAGGGCACGCACGGCCGCTCGGGCCTGATCGACAAGGTCAAGGCGTCGACCGTGACGGAAGCGCAGGCGGAAGCGGAATTGATCGCGTTCCTGAAAAAATACGTGCCAGCTGGCAAGTCGCCCATGTGCGGCAACACCATCGGCCAGGACCGCCGCTTCATGGTGCGCGGCATGCCGAAGCTGGAAGCGTTCTTCCACTATCGCAATGTTGACGTATCGACATTGAAAGAGCTGTGCAAGCGTTGGAAGCCGGAAATCGCCACCGGTTTCAAGAAGCACCAGAAGCACACGGCCCTGGCCGATATCCTCGAATCGATCGAAGAGCTTAAGTACTACCGCGAGCATTTCATCAAGTTATAACTTTTCGTATGTTCCAAAGGCGAGGGCGGACCAAACACCATCCTCGCCTTGCCACTGCAGCGCAAACGGTCCCGTTTGCCGCAAGCCCGTGATCCACACTGTCTCGCCAGGTTCGCGGAAATATGCCGTGCACTGGCCGAACGGCTGTCCCAGCCGGCACAGCACCAATCCTTCGCCCGCCACGGCGCACCATTGCTCATTGATGTCGATCAAGGCCACGGCCGGGTCGCCATAGAACTCGCCCAGGCTGGCTTGCCGGCCATCGGCCGCCGTCACCCTGGCATGTTCGTAGTCATGCTGGACAATAAATCGGGCGCTGTGCGCCAGTTCCGTGCTCGTCATGCTGTCTCCACGGTAGGCCAGACGGTTTCCTGGTCGGCGCGCGCTTCGGCGATCAGCCATTCGCAGAAGGCGTGCACGAGGGGCCGCGTTTCCGCCTGGGGCGAGCGCAGCAGGTAATAGCAGTGGGGGCCGCGCACGGCGTGTTCGAACACGCGCACCAGGCGGCCCGAACGCAGGTCGTCGCCGATCAGGGGGCTGGCGGCGATGGCCACGCCCTGGCCGCTGGCGGCCGCGTCCAGGCACAGATACGTGTGCGAAAAGCGCGCGCCGCTGTTGCCGCTATTGCCGCTGTAATGCACGCCGCAGCTGTGCAGCCAGCGCGTCCAGTCGATTTCGCCGGGCAGGTGCACTTCCGGTTCGTCGTGCAGCAGCGGGTAGCGCAGCAGGTCGGCGGGCTGGCGCAGGCTGGCCGCGTTGGCGCGGAAATCGGGGCTGCAGACGGCGGAAAACCATTCTTCCATCAATAGATCCACTTTCAGGCCCGGATAGCGGCCCGGTCCCAGGCGGATGGCCACGTCCACGCCATCGCGCGCCAGGTCGACCGGGTGCATCGAGGCCAGCACGCGCAGTTCGATCTGCGGATAGCGGTCGCGCAGGCGGCCCAGGCGCGGCATCAGCCAGCGCGAGACGAGCGAACTGGTGGCCGTCACCGTCACCACCTTGTCGTCGCCCTGGCGCCGCGCCTGCTCGGAGACGTCGGCCAGCTGGTTGAGTATCGGCCCCAGCGAGGCCGCATAGCGCTGGCCGGCGTTGGTCAGCACCACGCCGCGCGGCATGCGCTGGAACAGCACGATGCCGAGCCACGCTTCCAGCTGTTTTACGTGGTGGCCGATGGCGCCGGCCGAGACATGCAATTCTTCGCCCGCGCGCTGGAAGCCTTCATGGCGGGCAGCCGCCTCGAAGGCGTGCAGGGCGGCGAGCGGGGGCAAGGGACGTGACATGGCACTCTTCAAGAGATTGAGCCTCAGTAATATTCGGCCTATCCGTGAAGAATATTGGTTTGTTTCATTTTGCGCAAGCGAATATGATGCCGTCACTGCGTGAAGTGACCCGCAATAGGATTCACGCATGCAGTATCCCCCAGTCTTGCCATTCATTTATATTTACAACGCCTGGGAAAACCGTCGCGACGCGCAGCAGGTTTTCCCTGACGTACTCAAAGAGGTCTAGTCATGTCTGATCGCCGCGCTGTTGCGCTGGTGTTGCTGTCGGCCGCCGGTTTCGGCAGTTCCGCAGTGTTTGCCAAGGCGGCGTATGCGTCCGGGGTCAACCCGTCGACCATGCTGGCCTTGCGTTTCGTCATCGCCGCCATGCTGTTGCTGCCGCTCGTGTGGCTGGGCGGCTGGCGCTTGCCGCGCGGCCGCCTGCTGGCCGGCTACATGCTGATGGGCCTGATGTACACGGCGCAGTCGCAAGGCTATTTCAATGCCCTCATGTATGCCAGCAGCGGCCTGTGCGGCATGTTGCTGTATGTGTATCCCGTGCTGGTGACGATCCTGGCGCTGGCGCTGGGCTGGGAAAAGCTGGACCGCCGCATGCTGGTGCTGATGGCGCTGGCGATTGCCGGCATGGCCATCACCCTGGGCGGCAAGCTGCAGGGCCAGCCCATCGGCATCGCCCTGGCCTTGATGGCCGCCGGCGTGTACGCCGTGTACATTCTGTTTGGCAACAGCCTGTCGAAAAGCCGCGAGAATATTCACCCATTGGCCGCTTGCGTGGTGATCCTGGGCACGGCAGGCTTGTCGAACAGCGCGATTGCCTTGTGGCAAGGCGTGTCCTTGCCGGGCACGGCGACGGGCTGGCTGGCCGTCAGCGCCATCGCCCTGTTCTCGACGGCCATCGCGATTGCCGCCTTCTTTGCCGGCGTGGCGCAGATCGGCGCAGCCAAGGCGTCCATCATTTCCACGTTCGAACCCGTCATCACGATGGCGTTCGGCGTGACCTTGCTGAAAGAATCCGTCAGCGGCACGCAATTGCTGGGCGGCGCCATGGTCCTGGCCGCCGTGGTATTGCTGGCGCAGCGCCCCACGGCGAAACCGGCATCCATGCCGGCGGTACAGGCCAGCGCCTGAGTTCAACGCTGACATTTTCTCAACACTGATCAGTTGTATCGATCGGTCTCCTTTGCGCTGCGACGGGTTTCCTGTCGCGGCGTTTTTTTTGCGCGTAATTTTTTTCACATAAATAAGCATTGATTGCGAATGATTCTCATTTATAATTGACTTCAAGATTCCCCCACCACCAGCCAGCCCATGCCAGCCAGTGTTCGCCTTGAAAGGAGACACCGTGACGAGCATGCCCCCTATTTGCAACACCGAGCTGGTCGCCAGCGAATTTGCCCGCCTGCGCCGCGAGAAAAAAGCCCGCCACCGCGACATCGCCGAGGAACTGGCCATTTCCGAAGGCGAGCTGATCGCCGCGCACGCCGGCTTGTCGCTGGCCGATGGCGCCTTGCTGGTCGCCGAGCGCCTGCAGGCCGACTGGCCCGCCATCGTCCAGGCGCTGGAACCGCTGGGCGAAGTCATGGCGCTGACGCGCAATGCTTCGTGCGTGCATGAAAAGACGGGTGTCTATCGAAAAGCCAGTCACAACAACCACGTGGGCCTGGTGCTCGGTGGCGACATCGACTTGCGCGTGTTTTACCGCCAGTGGGCGCATGGCTTTGCCGTGCGCGAAGTGAACGCGGGCGAACACGAGGTGCAGCGCAGCCTGCAATTTTTCGATGCTGCCGGCCATGCCGTGCACAAGATTTTCATGAAGCCGCAAAGCGACCTGGCCGCCTATGACGCGCTGGTGGCGCATTTTGCCGACGCGGACCAGGCGGCCGGCATCGCCGTGACGGCGCCGGCTGCGCCGTCGGCCGAACTGCCCGACGCGCAGATCGACGTGGCCGGCTTTCGCGCTGCCTGGGCCGATTTGCGCGACACGCATGAATTTTTCACCCTGCTGAAAAAATATTCGGTCTCGCGCCTGCAGGGCCTGCGCCTGGCCGAGGCGCGCTTCGTGCAGCAGCTCGACAAATCCTGCGTGCTCGACCTCCTCAACAGCGCCGCCCTCGAAAAAGTCGCCATCATGGCCTTCGTCGGCAATGCGGGCATGATCCAGATCCATTCGGGGCCCGTGCACAAGATCGCCGTGATGGGGCCGTGGATCAATGTCCTCGATGCGCGCTTCAACCTGCATTTGCGCGAAGATCATATCGCCAGCGCCTGGGTGGTGAAAAAGCCCACCGTCGACGGGCTGGTGACGTCGGTGGAACTGTTCGACGCCAAGGGCGACACCATCGTCATGTTCTTTGGCGAACGCAAGCCGGGCGTACATGAACTGTGCGAATGGCGCAATGTCGTCGAGCGCGTGCTGCAGGAGGGCGAACTATGCGCCGCATGATCGCCGCCAGCGTGGCGCGCCGCATCGCGCTGAAAAAAATGGGGGCGGGAGCCCTGGCCCTGGCAGCGCCGATGCAGGTGCTGGCGGCCGTCAGCGACGCCGGCAAGCCGCTGGTCAAGGCGCGGCGCATCGTCAGCGTGGGCGGCGCCCTGACGGAAATCGTCTACGCGCTCGAGGCGCAGGGCGAACTGGTGGGCGTCGATACCACTTCGCTGTATCCGGCCGTGGCGCAGCAGCTGCCGCAAGTCGGTTATGCGCGTACCTTGTCGGCCGAGGGGGTGCTGTCGCTGGCGCCCACGCAGCTGATCGCCACCGAGGAGGCGGGGCCGCAAACGGTGTTGCGTCAGGTGCGCGACGCGGGCGTGCCGGTGGCGGTACTCAGCGCGAATAACAAGTTCGAAGGCTTGCTGGAACGGGTGAAACAGGTGGGCCAGATCACGGGACGCGCCGAGCCCGCCGCGCGCCTGGCGCATACCTTGCAGCAGCAATGGAGCGGCGCCCTGGCCAAGGTGCAGCAGCGCCAGCATGCGCCCGTGCGCGTGCTGTTCATCCTCGCGCATGCGCCGAACCAGGTGATGGTGGGCGGGCGCGAGACGGGCGCCGACGCCATGCTCGCGTACGCGGGTGCCGTCAACGTGATGGGCGGACAGGGCGGCCAGGGTGGATTCGCCGGCTACAAGCCGCTGACGCCCGAAGCCGTGATCGCCGCGCGGCCCGACCTGGTGCTCGTCACGGACCAGGGCTTGAAGGCCTCGGGCGGCGTGGACGGCATCCTGAAACTGCCAGGGCTCGCACAGACCCCGGCCGGGCGCAAGCACCGCATCGTCTCGCTGGAAGCCATGCTGCTGCTGGGCTTTGGCCCGCGCATGCCGCAGGCGCTGGCCGAACTCGATGCGGCGTTTGCCAAAGCCATGGCCGCATGAACGTGGCCTCCCTGGCGTCCGTCGCTCCCTGGCGCTGGCCACGCTGGGGCGCCGGCGGGCTGCTGGCCGCCGCACTGGCGTGCGGCTTGCTTATCGCCGTGCAGGCGGGCGCCGTGCCGGTGGCGCTGGCCGACTGGCTTGCGCCGTTGCAGGCTGGCGACGAGGCGCTGTCCGGCGGCGCGTATGTGCTGTGGCATATCCGCCTGCCGCGCGCCCTGTTTGCCATCCTGATCGGCGCCGCGCTGGCGCTGGCCGGCGGCTTGACGCAAGGGCTGTTCCGCAATCCGCTGGCCGATCCGGGCCTGCTGGGCGTGAGCAGCGGCGCCGCCTGCGCGGGCGCGGCCACCATCGTCTTTGCCGCCAGCCTGCACGTGGCGCCCGAGCTGCGCGTGTGGCTGCTGCCGGCCGCCGCGTTTGCCGGCGCCATGCTCATTTGCGTGCTGCTCGACCGGGTCGCCCGCTGGGCCACACCGGGCTCCATCGTCGGCCTGCTGCTGACGGGCGTGGCGCTGAACGCCATCACGGTGGCCGTCATGGGCCTGTGCATCTACCTGGCCAGCGACGACCAGTTGCGCACCCTGACTTTCTGGACATTGGGCTCGCTGTCGGCCGGCAGCTGGCGCCAGGTGGCGGCCTTGCTGGTGGTGCTGGCCGGCGCGCTGTGGGCCACGCGTTTCCTGATGCGTTCCCTGAACGCGCTGGCGCTGGGCGAGGCGCAGGCCCTGCACGTGGGCATCGACGTGGGCCGGCTGCGCACGCAGGTCATCGTGCTGGTGGCCGTGCTGACGGGTTTTGCCGTCGCCTGGTGCGGCGGCATCGGCTTCATCGGCCTGATCGCGCCGCACCTGGTGCGCACCTGGCTGGGCGCCGACCAGCGCAAGGTGCTGCCGCTGGCGATGCTGATGGGAGGCTTGCTGCTGCTGTTGGCCGACACCCTGGCGCGCACGGTCGCCATTCCGGCGGAAGTCCCCGTCGGCATTTTCACGGCCTTGCTGGGCGGGCCATTTTTCCTGATGCTGTTGCGGCGCTTCCGCCACGGCACCACCTGAAAGGATGCGCATGACGCCCCTGCTGGAACTCTCCTTCGCCACCACGCAACTGGGCCAGCAGTATTTCGGCCCCTTCAATCTGCAGGTGGCACCGGGCGAGCGCGTCGCCATCCTCGGCCCCAGCGGCGCTGGCAAGTCGACCCTGTTGAAATTGATGGCGCGCGAACTGCAGCCGCAGGCGGGCCAGGTGGTATTCGCCGGCCGGCCGCTGGCGCAGTGGCCGCTGGCCGAACTGGCGCGGCGCCGCGCCGTCCTGCCGCAAGCCTCGAACGTGGCCTTCGGCTTGCCGTGCGAGCTGGTGATCGGCCTGGGGCGGGTGGCGCGCCTGGCCGACCCGCAGCTGGAGCGGATCGTGCAGGACGCGGCCGCCCTGGCGCACGCCGCGCATTTGCTGGGCCGCCGCCTGGACACCCTGTCCGGCGGCGAACAGGCGCGGGTGCAGCTGGCGCGCATCTTCGCGCAGATGTGGGATGTCGAAGATGGCTTGATACTCGTCGACGAACCGCTGGCGGCGCTCGATCCCGGCCTGCAGTTCGACCTGCTCGACAGCCTGCAGCAGTTTTGCGCCGCGCGCGGCCACGCCGTCGTCGCCATCCTGCACGACATCAACCACGCCTTGCTGGGCTTCGAGCGGCTGCTGCTCGTGCGTTCGGGCCAGCTGGTCGCCGACATCGCCAGCGATGCCGGCGCCGTGCCCGCCCTGGCCGCGCTGTACGGCATCGCCCTGACGACGGCGACCAGCAGCGATGGCGACGTGTGCGTCATCCCCGCCAGAAGCGCCGTGCGCAGGGCCGCCTGACCGACACATTTATTTACTCGCTCACCACACGTCCGCCGCGCGCGGCCGCGCCATCTGGCCGCTGCCCAGCAGCCACACCATCAGGGCGTCGGCCTGTTCGCGCGTGGCCGCCACCTCCTGCAGGATGCCGAACGCCTTCATGGCGCCGGCCGCCATCGCTTGCAGGCGCGCGCGCTGCTGCGCGTCCGCCTCGACCGACACCAGACCCCGGCACAGGGCGGCCAGCGCCACCTTGTTGTGCTTGAGCCACAGGCCGCGGCGCTTGCGGTCGACGTGCGCTTCATCGCTGCGCTCTGCTTCGAACAGCAGGACGAACGGTTCGCCATGGCGCAGCAGGGCGTCCATGTCGTTTTCCCACAGCGGGGCATAGCCGGCGACGGCCGTTTCAGGGCGAAAGCGCACGATGGGAAAGTCGCTGACGTCGTGGATGGAAAAATGTGCGGGATTCGGTTTCATGGCGTGCTTCCTTGCGATGGGGTTGAAAAGGCTTGCCAGCCGCCGCCCAGCGCCTTGTAGACCTGGACCAGCGACAGCGAGGCGGTGGCGCGGCTGTCGACCAGCGCCGCTTCGTTGTTCAATAAGGTGTTTTGCACGTGCAGCACGTTGAGCAAGTCCGTGCCGCCCTGCCGGTACTGCAGTTCCGCGCTGCCTAGCGCCCGGCGTCCCTGCCTGACGGCTGCATCGAGGCTGGCCTGGCGGCGGGCGTTGGCCTGGTAGCCAGACAGCGCGTCTTCCACTTCGTGCCAGGCGGCCAGCACCGTCTGGCGGTAGGCGATGGCCGCTTCCTGCTGCTGCGCCTCGCGCAATTGCAGCTTGCCGCGCAGGCGGCCGCCATCGAACAGGGGCACGCTGAAGCCGGGGCCGAAGGCAAAGCGTTTGGCGTCCCAGCCGATGTCGGACAGCTGCATCGCTTGCAGGCCGATGCTGCCCGACAGCGTGATGCGCGGATAAAAATCGCCTTGCGCCACGCCGATGGCGGCCGTGGCCGCGTGCAGCTGCGCTTCGGCGCGGCGGATGTCGGGACGCCGCCCGGCCAGGCCGCTCGGCACGCCCAGCTGCACCTGCATGGCCACGGCCGGTATGTCCTTGCCCGCCGCCAGTTCCGCCCGCAAGCCTTGCGGCGGCAGCGCCAGCAGGAGGGCGAGGGCATTGCCCAGGCGCGCTTCGCGCTGCTGCAGCGGCGGCAGGCGCGCTTCGATGGTGGCCACGTGGGCCGCCGCCTCGGCCTCGTCGAGTTGCGTCGCCGCGCCTTCGCGCAGGCGGATGCGCGTCAGGTCCAGCGTATGGCGGGCGATATCGAGCAGTTGCTGCGTGATGGCCAGGGTCTGCTGCGCGCCGCGCAACTCGATGTAGTCGCGCGCCGTCTCGGCCAGCACGGCCAGCAGCACGCCGCGCTGCGTTTCCAGGGCCACGTCGACGTGCGCATCGGCCGCTTCCACTTCGCGCCGCACGCGGCCCCACAAGTCCAGCTCCCAGGCTGCGTCGAGGTTGCTTTGCCACAAGTTATAGGCGGACTGGCCGTTGTTGCGCGACGGGTCGCTCAAGCCTTGTTCGCTGTTGCGCGCGCGGCCATAGCTGCCATTTGCGCCCAGCGAGGGGCCTTGCGCGGCGCCCGCCACGCCCCGTGCGGCGCGGCTTTGTTCCAGCCGGCTGCCGGCCGCCAGCACGTCGAGGTTGGCGCCGGCGGCGCGCTGCAGCAGCGACGACAGGGTGGTATCGCCGAAGCTGTCCCACCAGCGCTGTTCGAGGGCGGCGTCTTGCTGGGCGGTGAAACGGGCATCCTGCGCCTGGCGCCATTGCTGTCCCAGCTCGTGGTGCGGGCGCTGGAAGTCGGTGCCGACGCTGGCGCAGCCGGCCAGGCCCAGGGTCATGATGCAGATCAAGGTTTTCATCGCGCGCTCACCTGTTGCAGCTGTGGACGGCGCATGGCCGTATCGATGCGCACTTCGGCCGACATGCCCACGCGCAGGCGGCTGCCGTCATCCTGGCCCGGATCGAGCGCGATCCTGACGGGGATGCGCTGCACCACCTTGGTGAAGTTGCCGGTGGCGTTTTCCGGCGCGATGGCGGCGAACGTCACGCCCGTGGCGGGCGCGATGCTGTGCACCGTGCCGCGCAGGAGCATGCCCGGATAGGCGTCGACGGCGATGCTGGCGCGCTGGCCCTGGCGCACGTGGGTCAGCTGGGTTTCCTGCAGGTTGGCGACGATGAAGCTGCGGTTCAATGGCACCACGGCCATCAGGCTGGCGCCGGGCGCCACCAGGGCGCCGACGCGCGCGGCGCGGCGTCCGACGATGCCGTCGATGGGCGCGTGCAGCTGCGTATGCGACAGATCAAGTTCGGCCCGCTGCAGGCTGGCGCGGGCGCGCAGCAGGGCCGCTTCGGCCGCGCCTTGCTGCGCCTGCAGAATGTCCGTCTGCTTGCGGGTGGCGACGAGGGCGGCGCGGTTTTGCGCCAGGCGCGCGCGGCTCACGTCGAAGCGCGATTGCGCCTGCTGGGCGTTTTGCACGCTGCCGGCGCCCTGGCCGGCCAGATGCTGCGAGCGGGCCAGTTCCTGCTGCGCCAGTTTGTCCTCCGCCTGGTTGGCGTCGACCAGGGTCGTGGCTTGCTCGATCACCGATTGCTGGCGCTGCAGGGTGGCGCGGGCATTGGCCAGCTGCGCCTCGGCGCCGGCGACTTCGGCGCGGGCCGAGGCGGCGGCGGCCTGGTAGTCGCGGTCGTCGATGCGCGCCAGCAGCTGACCCGCCTTGACAGTCTGGTTGTCTTCCACCAGCACTTCCCGCACGATGCCGCCCACCTTGGGGGAGAGCACGGTGTAGTCGGCGCTGACGAAGGCGTCGTCGGTGCCTTGTTCTTCGCTGGGCGAAAACAGCAGTTGCCAGGCACAAAAGGCGAGGGCGCAGGCCAGCAGGGCCAGGCCGAGAAGAAATGCGCGCGAGCGCAGTATGGTTTTTTGCATGGGGATGCTCTTTCTTGAAATAAAAGTCAGGCTGCGCGCGGCGGATAGACGCGCGTTGGCAGGATGGGAATGATCAAAATCATGGCCAGCGCGATGGCGGCGACAATGAGGTACAGGTCGGACGAGGTCAGGGTGACGACTTGCGCATGCATGCGCGCGCTCAAACCAGGACCCAAACCCGCCATGTCCACGGCGGCCGGCAGGTTGCCCAGGCGTTCGCTGAGCACCGTCGAATGAAAGTGGTTGCGGCGCGTGATCAGCGCGTCGAGCACGCCGGTGGCGACGACGGCCGACATGCCCTTGATGGTGTTGAACCAGGCCGAGGCGAAAGGGCCGTCCTGCGGCGCCAGGCCCGTGGTGGCCAGCAGCAGCAAGGGAATCACGGCCATCGGTTGCGCAAAGATCTGCACCGCTTGCAGCAGGTAGAAATGCGTGCGTATCCAGTCCGGCGACATGCGCGCGCCGAGCATGCAGGACAGGGCCAGCAAGGCCAGGCCGATGGCCAGCACCCAGCGGCAGTCGACGGCGCGCAGATTGCACAGGGCGGCCACCAGCGGCAGGGCGATCAATTGCGGCAGCGCCACCATCAGCATCACGGGCGCCGTCTGCAGCGGGCGGTAGGCGTGCACCTGCGCCAGGTAGGACGAGGGAATCAGGATCACGGCCAGCAGCACGAACAGCACGCCGCCCAGGGTCAGCAGGGCGTGGCTCAGATTGCGCCGCGACAGCAGCTGCAGCTTGAAGAACGGCAGCGGATGCGACCATTCGTTGATAAGGAACAATACCAGCAGCACGGCGCCGCCGCCCAGCAGCACGCAGATCAGCGGCGAGGCGAACCACGCCAGGCGCTCGCCCTGCAGCAATCCCACCACCAGCATGCTGATGGCGGGCAGGCCCAGCAGCAGGCCGCGCCAGTCGAATTGACGGAAACGCTCGAGGCGCAGCGGGTCTTGCGGCAAGCCCCACGACACCATCAAGAGGGCGACGATGCTGCCCGGGACGACTTGCCAGAACGCCCATTGCCAGCCCAGGTACTCGGTCCAGAAGGCGGCCAGCGGCGTGCCCAGGCTGGGGCCGAAAGTGGCGCTCAGCGCATAGCCGCCCAGCCCATACAGCTTGATGTTCGGCGGCAGGAAGCGCAGCGCCACCGTCATCAGCATGGGCGGCAGGGCGCCGCCGGCCGCGCCCTGCACCACGCGCAGGACGATTAGCACGGACAGGTTCGGCGCGAACGGACACAGCACGCCGGCGGCCATGCAGACGATGATGGCGGCGGCCGTCAGGCGGCGCAGCGAGAAAGTGACGGAGCACCACGGCGCAAATGCCATGGCCGACACCGACGCGGCTGCATACAGGGCGACGAGCCAGCTGGCGTCGTCGCGCGCGATGCCCATGGCGCCGCGGATGTCGGCCAGTGCGACCTTGGTGATGTTTTCATTCAGGCCGGACACCAGCACGGCCAGCAGCACGCCGGCCAGGCCCGTGGCCAGGCGCAGGCCGAAAATGGGCGGTGTAGGGGGAGGCGGCGCCGTCGGGACGGCGCCGGGTAGCAGTACAGCGGACACAGGGAACTCCGTGGATGAGAATCAGTCCACGCAGTATAGGTAGCCGTTAATCTTGTGAAAATTGATAATTAATGAAGTCTGAATTGCGTCTGGCGCAATGATTCAGGTGCCAGGGAGTGCGCTGCCGCACAGCTCCTTGATCATGCGGCGCAGCCAGCGGTGCGCATGGTCGTGGTCGAGGCGCGGGTGCCAGGCCTGGAATACGTCCACGCTGTCGATGGGGATCGGCAGCTGGAAGGTGCGCAGCCTCAAGCCCAGGCGCTCGACGATGGCCAGCAGGGGCGTGGGCATCAGCGGCAGCAGCAGGCGCGAATCGGCCACGGCGAAGATGGCGGACTGGAAGTTGGGGCTGATCAGCGAAACCCGTCGCGTGTAGCCCCGCTCGGCCAGGGCCGTGTCGAAGGGGCCGCGCGCCAGGCCGCGCCGCGAGACGCTGATATGTTCGTACTCGGTGAAGCTGTCCAGGTTGATGGGGCCGTCGAAGATCGGGTGGTCGCTGCGGGCGATGCCGACAAAGCCGGTGGTAAACAGCTGCTGCAGCTTGATGTCGGGCGCAAAGGCGCGCCGCGCGCTGATGTACAGGTCGACGCGGCCTGCGTGCAGGGCGTCGTTTTCCGTGGCGCCATCGCCTTCGGGCACGAAGCGCAGCACCGTGTGCGGCGCATGGCTGGCCAGCAGGTCGCGCAGCTTGCCGCCGTAGGCGCCGACAAACACGTCGTTGGCGCACAGGCTGAAGGTGCGTTCCAGCGTGTGCAAGTCCACTTCGCGGCCGGACGTGAAGATGGCATGCGCCTGCTCCACCACGCCGCGCACCTGTTCGCGCAATTCCAGCGCGCGCGGGGTCGGCGCCAGGCCGCGCCCGGAGCGCACGAAGACGGGGTCGCCGATGGCCTCGCGGATGCGCGCCAGGGTGCGGCTCATGGCCGGCGCGCTCAAATTCATGCGCCGCGCCGCGGCCACGGCACTGCCTTCCTCGAGCAGGATGTCGAGGGCGACGAGCAGGTTCAGGTCGGGGAGTTTCATGCGGCGATTATAGCCCGGGGGCCAATGCCAGTGCTGCGCCGGCAGGACGCCGGCGCAGAGAGTGATGCTACTGCGGGATTACTCGGCTGCCGGCTCGGCGCCGCAGCATTTCTTGAACTTCTTGCCGCTGCCGCAAGGGCAGTCGTCGTTGCGGCCCACTTTCGGCTCTTCGCGCTTCATGGTTTGCACGGGAGCCTTGCGGCGCGGGACCCAGAAACGGTGGATGGCCGGCAGGTTCGCTTCCAGTTCCTGCGCCAGCTTGTGCGCCTTGACCGGGTCTTCCACCAGTTTCAGCTCTTCTTCCTTGATTTCGTCGGCGCCCAGCAGGTAGATCGGCTGCATCAGCTCGGCCACTTCGGAATCCCAGATTTCATTCCACGAGCCTGGACGCAATTCCATGCCGTCCCAGAAGCCCCAGCACCAGGCTTCGGCGTCGATCAGGGTCTGGCCTTCGTAGTCGTGCTCGACGAACAGGGCTTCGAATTCCTTCGGCGCCACTTCAAACGTCACCAGCACTTCATTCATGAAGCGCATGATCAGGTTGACGATGCGCTCTTCTTCCTTGCTGTTCTTGAATTTCGGCGCATCTTCGGCATCTTCGCCCCACACGCGCGGCAACCACTCGGCCGGCATGATCGGTTCCGGACCGATGGCGACGGCCGTCAGATAGCCGTGCAGCATATCCATGGTCATGGCGTCTTCGGAGCACCGGTCCGACAACAGGAATTGGTCTAATTCGTCGAATTCTTTTTCTGATAATGGCTGTTCGAGTTGCATGGCTTGCTCTTTTATGAAAGTAAGACGCCAGTATACGCCTTGCGGCGCATCATCACCGAAGTGTTTGCACCGGCGGCCCGCGCGCGCCTTACAATGTCGCTTATGCACAATGAAAACCAGCCGCACGAGGACGACCGGCCCGTCCATCCCTTTTCCGCCCTGAGTCCCGATTGCGTGCTCGACGCCCTCGACAGCGTGGGCTTGCGCGGCGATGGCCGCCTGCTGGCGTTGAACAGCTATGAAAACCGCGTCTACCAGGTGGGCATCGAGGATAGCGCGCCCCTGGTGGCCAAGTTTTACCGTCCCGCGCGCTGGAGTGATACGGCCATCCTGGAAGAACACGCGTTCGTCTCCGAACTGGTCGAGCGCGAAATCCAGGTGGTGCCGGCGCTGGAAATCAACGGCAGCACCCTGCACCAGTACCAGGGCTTCCGCTTTGCCGTCTTCCCCCGCCATGGCGGCCGCGCACCCGAGCTGGACGACCCGGCGACGCTGGAATGGATAGGGCGCTTCATCGGCCGCATCCACGCCGTCGGCGCGCTGTCCGCCTACAAGGAGCGCCCGGCGCTCGATCACCAGACATTTGGCGTCGAACCGCGCGAATTCTTGCTGGAGGGTAACTTCCTGCCGCCCGAATTGCTGGCCGCGTATTCCAGCGTGGCGCAGCAGGCGCTCGACGGCGTCAAGCGCTGCTATGACCGCGCGGGCGACGTGGCCGTGCTGCGCACGCATGGCGATTGCCATGGCGGCAACGTGCTGTGGACGGACGCCGGCCCCCATTTCGTCGATTTCGACGATAGCCGCATGGGCCCGGCCATCCAGGACCTGTGGATGATGCTGTCGGGCGAGCGCGGCGACCAGGTGCGCCAGATGAGCGACATCCTGGCCGGTTATGAAGATTTTTGCGATTTCGACCCGCGCCAGCTGTACCTGGTCGAAGCGCTGCGCACCCTGCGCCTGATCCATTATTCGGCCTGGCTGGCGCGCCGCTGGGACGACCCCGCCTTCCCCGTCGCCTTCCCGTGGTTCAACACGCAGCGCTACTGGCAGGACCGTATCCTGGAACTCAGGGAGCAGGTGGCCTTGATGGATGAAGCGCCGCTCTGGCCCATTTGACCTAAACGTGGGAAAAGGGCGGTAAACGTCCTTCTTCTTGCCGCGCTGATTTGTGCATGCCTGTTCGATAATGGTGGTAATAAATTCCCATAAGCAACGGAATTCACCCGAATAAGCGAGAAATCATGCAAGCACAGCAAAATCAGCGCCAGGCCGCCTCCCTCACCGTCGCGTATTCCGCCGACGACGAGTTCGACCAGGGCAGCATGGTCTCGCTGCATGATTTCAAGGACCTGGAGCGCAAGGCGGAGGCGCCCGTGCCTGCTGCGCCAGCCGCCGCTGAGCTCCCTGCGCCCCAGCCGCAAGCCTTGCCGGCAGCGGAAGCCGACGGCAAGGCGCCGGCCGCCGAACGCCAGAAAATGGAATTGAAAGCCATCCACGAGGCGATTGCCCGCGTGGAAGCGGAAGCGAAGGCCACCTGCGCCGCCGAAAGCCGCGCGTTGGCCGAGGCGCGCGTGCGCTCGCTGGCCGAGGACCGCGCCGCCATTGACGCGGCCGCCGCTGCCGCCGCGCAGCAGAATGCGCAAGCGGCCGAAGAGGCGATTGCCGCCAACCGCGAACGCCTGGACACCATGCGCGCCGCCGCGCAAGCCAGCGTGGCCCGCCTGGAAGCCGTCAAGCAGGAGACGGCCGAATTGCGCGCCCGCGTGGAATCGGACAATGAAATCCGCCTGGCCGCCGAACAGCGCGCCCGCGCCGAGCAGGAAAGCCGTTTGCGCGCCAGCGAGCAAGTGGCCGTGCAGTCGGAACTGGCCGAGCAGGCCGCCCGCGCCGCCGAGGAATTGCAGGTGCAGACGGAGCAGGCGCGCCTGCAGGCCGTCGAGCGCGTCGCCGCCGTGCAGGCGGCCAAGGAAGAAATGGTGGGCATCGCCTCGGCCGACGCCAGAGTCGCCGTGCTGGCCCGCGAGCGCGAGCGCCATGCGCACGGTGCGCGCCAGACGGCGCAGATGCTGGCCGAAGCGGAAAGCGAAGCGCTGGACTTGACGGTGCAGCGCGAGCGCGCCGACCAGATCGCGCTGGAATCGGCCTTCAACCGCGCCGCCGCCGAAGTGCGCGCCCTGGAAGAAGCGCGCGCGCTGGCGCACCTGGAACAGGAGCGCGAAGCCATTGCGCTGGCGCAAGCGGAATCGGAACGCCATGCGGCGCAATCCCTGCGTTTGCGCCTGCAGACGGAAAAGGAATTGCGCGACGCGGCCATCCACCGCGAGCGCCTGGAAATGGTCGCCGTGGCCAGCGCGCAGGCGCGCCGCGATGCCGACGTGCGCATCCTGGCCGCCACCGAGGCGCGCATCGAGGTGGACCGCCAGCTGCGCGCCGTGGCGCTGGCCCGCGTGACCGCCGAACAGGATGCGGAAATCGCCGGCCACGCCAAGCTGGAGGCGGAAACGGCCGCACTGGAACAGACCAAGGCACGCGAAGCGGCCGAGCAGGCGGCCGCCGTGGCGGCGGCCCGCGAACTGGAAGAACAGCAGCGCGCCGCCAGCCTGGCGCATGAGCGGGCCGAACTGGCGCGCCAGGCGGCGGAACTGGCCGCCAGCCAGAACGAAGCCGAGCAGGCCGAAGTCGATGCCGGCAAGGCAACGTTGGCCGCGCAGGCGCAGGCAGCGCAACTGGCACAGGAAAAATCCCGGCAGGCGGAGCAGTTGCTGCAAGCTGAGCAGGAGCGCCTGGCCGCGGAACAAGCCGCCATCGCCGCCCTGAAAGAAAAACTGGAAGCGGAAGCGCTGGCGTGCAACGCGGCGCAGGAGCGCATCGCCGCCGAAGGCGCGCAAGCGGCACTGCTGCGCGGCCAGCACGCCGCCGAACAGGTTTTGCGGGAAGCGGCGCAAAAGGAAGCCGACGCCATCCGCATCCTGATGGATCAGGCGCTGGTCGAAGGCGAGCAGAAAGCCGCCGCCGCGCAAGCCGTGCAGGCGCAGGCGCGCCTGGCCGTGGAACTGGGGCAGGTGCACAGCGAGCGCGCCCGCGTGGAAGAAGACAAGGCGCAAGCTGCCGAAGCGCTGCTGGCATCCGAGCGCGATTTCGTCGCGGCCGAGCGCGAGTCGCTGGCGCTGATTGCGCAAAAACTGGTGCAGCAGCGCCAGACCAGCAGCGCAGAAGAACGCGCGTCGAACGCCATCGCCGGCCGCCTGGAAGCGGAAAAGCAGGCGACGGCGGCAGCCGACGCGCGCGCCGTGCTGGAACAGCAGGCGCTCGACGCCATGCGCCAGCGCGAGCAGATGGAACTGGCTGCGCAGCAGGCCGCCAGCGAGAAGCTTGCCGCACAGCAAGCCTTGCTGGCCAGCGCCCAGGCCCACGCCGCCCTGCAGCGCAAGGCGGCCGAGACGACGCGCGCGATGGCCGAGGCCAAGCAGCAATTGCTGGAGATGGAAACGGCGCGCGCGCAGCAACAGGAGCGCGAACTGGCCGCCCTGCGCGCCAGCCTGGAGCAGCCGCAAAGCGCGTTTTCCAGCTCCTTGAGCGCCGCCCGCGCGAAAGCCGAACAAGTCAGTTCGGCCAGTTTGACGCGCGAAGTGATCGAGCGCTTGACGCAGCCGAACGACGCTGGTGCCGTCTGGCGCTCACGTTAGGCAGGATACCGAACCAAACCTACTGCGCGGCGCGCTTTGCGGCTGGCGATGCTCACCGTACTGGAAGTACGGTTGCGCTTCTCAGCCACAAATCACTGCCGCTCGCTACGGTTTTGTTCGGTATCGTTACTTTAGTGGAAGAGCGAGATTTTTTACGTTTTTCCATCAAAACTTCCGTCCTACCCCCACCAAAATCACATCCGCATCGCGGTGGTAATCGGTGATGACCCGGTTCCACGCCACTTGCGCCACCCAGCGGCGGTTGACGTGGTAGCGGGCCACGGCCGACAGCAAGCCTGTCAGGCGCGTGCTGTGGCCCTGGCTGTCGCGCCCGTCCCATGCCACGTAGGGGCCGCCGCCCATGCCGAATTCCACCTTTTCATTCAGTGAACGGATCAGCCACAGCTGGGCGGCCACGCCGCGCCGGTGCGCCAGGTCGGTGTCGCCTTCATCGAGGGCGGTGACGCTCCAGTCCACGTATTTTCCCGCCGCGCGCCGGTATTCCAGGGTGAACGGGCGCGAGGACTCGGAGCGCAGGCTGTTGACGATGGTGTGGCCTGTCGCCAAGGTCAAGGTGTCGTCGTACGCCCAGTTCTGCAAGTGCAGCTTGGCGCCGGGCACGCCGTCATAGCGGTAGCCGGCGCCGATCAGCAGGTGCGTGGTGTTGTCCTTGCCGTCGGGCTTGATGCGGTTGATTTGCGCTTGCGCATACCAGCGGTTGTCGAATTGCCAGCGCGCCTGCAGGCTGACGATGGAGCCCCAGCCGTGGTCATTGTCGAAATTGTGCAGGCCGTCGTCGGTCCTGGCCGTGTCGAAGAAAAAGTAGCGGCCCACGCCGGCGCCCAGCATCAGGCCTTGCTCCACTTTTTTCGTGCGCAGCCAGGCCTGGCCCGCCATGCCGTCGCGGTGATGGTCTTGCGGATGCCCCTCATTGATGTAGGACAGGCTCACGGCACTGTAGTTGCCCACCGGCTGCGTGTAGCTGATGGCGGCCACAAAGGTGCGCTCACTGGTCGAATTGACTTTCAGGGCGCCGGCCATGCCGGAGATGTCCTGTGCCTGTGCGGACAGGGGGTGCGAGGCGGCCAGCAGCGCCAGGGCGATGAATGGTATGCGCATGACGTTTCCAGTGACGGGTGAATACACGCTAATGATCGGCTGGCGGAGCGACATGCGATGGCACAAGAATCTTGCACATTGACTACATTTGTAAACTGTTCAGCCAGAACTCGTCACAAGTGTACAAGAAAGTGGAATGTGTGAGGCGCCGGCCTGGAAAGGCTGGCCGGCGCGGGATTGCTGGACTTGCGGTCGTATTGCTGTCTTATTACTGGCTCAATACGACTTTATCGGCAAAATATTCCGTCTCGCCGAAGCATTGCGTGGGCACGCCCTTGTGCTGGCTGTAGGTGACGAGGATGCGCTTGCCGGCGGCCGCCGTCAATTGCTTCGCCACCTCTTCATCGCGCACGCTGAACTGGAATTTTTCCGGGATGGTGCCCGGCAGCGCCGTCAGCAGCAATTCACCTTCCCATGTCTTGCAGATCCAGCCCCGCTTGGAGAATTTTTGCAGGTAGCCCGCCCGTTCGCCTTCCGAGTACGAGAAGCTCAGGGCCATCCATGTGTAGGCTGCCAGCAGCAGGAAGCCGGCCACGAGGAAGATGGCGAAGGCGAAGGTGACTTTTTTGGTCGTTGGGGTCATGGTAGGGTTGTCTAAGTAAAAAAATGGGGATGCTTAAAAATGTTCAGGGCAAGGCGCATTGCCGAAGACAGTACGATTAGTACGGCAAGGCAATGCAACGCCGCCATGGACTTTTTTAAGCGTTCCCTCAGTCTTTGCGGCCGGCTTTCCAGTTGAGGCCAAAGTTGTAGCGCTCGTCCATGGCCTGGTGCGCCGTGATTTTACCTTGGCCGCCGAAGTATTCCACCAATTTTGTCACCTGCAGGTTGCCGCCGTGGTTTTCCAGCATGGCGATGGCGCACATGGCGTGCTGGCTGTCGCTGTCGAGGCGCACTTCCACGGTTGGCTGGCCGGGAATTTCGATCGTCACGACGCCATCCGTGGCAGCCCAGTTCGGCACGCCTTCGTAGATGAATGCATACACGAGCACGCGCTTGATCTGGTCGAAATGGGTGCCGTTGATGAAGATGTTTTCACCGCTGCTGACGCTGCCCGTGCGGTCGTCGCCTTCCAGGTGGATGTACGGCGGGCGGTCATACGCGCCCCAGCTGTTGCCCAGCGCTTGCACGGCGCTCTTGGCGCCGCCGCTCATTTCGAACAGGCAGCCGATATCGAGGTCGATGCCGCCGGAACGGCCGGCCGGCTTGTTGAACAGCTTGCCGAGGAAGCCCGTGTCCAGTTTCGAGGCGGGCGCCTGGCCTTGCGACGCATTCTGGTTCCAGTTCAGGTTGACGCGGATGCGGCCATAGCCGCCGCTGTCGCGCTTGTCGAGCGAAATCTTGTCGCCGCGCTTTTCCAGGCGGATCTTCGACAGCGAGATTTTATTCGCCGGCGGCGGTGCCGCTGGCGCAGGCACGGGGGCCGGCGCCGGGGACGATTGCGCCGCCTCGCTGCCGCCGAAGTGCTTCAGCAGCGCCGCCAGGCCGCCCGCGAAACCCTGGCCCACGGCGCCGAAGCGCCAGCTGCCGTCGCGGCGATACAGTTCGCCGATGATGACGGCTTTCTCGTCCTGGAAGTCCGTGCCCGTGAAGGCAAACGTGGCTGCCTGGCCCAGCGCCATGCTGGAATTGCCCAGCGCGCGCATGCTGCCCTGTTCCGTCGCCGCCGTGAAGACCAGCTTGTCGATCGAGGCGGGCAGGCGGGAGAGGTCCACCTGGAAGGTGGAGCGGGGGCCGTTCAAGTCCACCGTGACGGCGTTGTCCGGCGCGCTTTTCTGGTTGTAGAACACCATGTAGCGGTCGTCCGACAGCTTGCCGGCCGCATCGACGCCGAAGCAGCTGACGTCCACTTCCATCGAACCCGATACGATATCGAGCGTGACGGCAAACGGGCCATTCAAGCCCAGGTCAGCCAGTTTGCCTTTTTGTCCGCGTGTGAAATTGGTCATGGTCGTGCAATCCCTTCGTCGCTTGAGAGTTGAGTCAATGAGGTAGTCGGTACGTGCGCCGGCGCCGTGTCGGCCGCGTGGCGGATGCCGAACAGGCGCGCCTGCTCGATGATGCGCTGCGCCCAGCTGCTGTGCGTGGCCACTTCGCACATCGATTCCTGCATGCGGAACACGGCCGGGCTGTCCGGATCGATGATGCGCAGCGCCAGTTCGATGTCCGACTGCGCCACCTGGTAATGGCGTTCGATCTGCGGCACCTGGTCCGGGTGGATGGCCGTCTTGGCGATCATGCCGTGGGCCATGTCCTGCGCCACTTCGGCGTCCAGCCAGCTGCCTTGCGACAGGTGCTCGAAGACGGGCGCCGTCAGCTGGAAGCCGTGCGGCTTGAAGATGGTCACCAGGCGGCCGATGACCTGCCCCAGCGGGGTTGAATAGATGGTGCCGCTGGTGGGGCGGCGCAAGCCCAGCAGGGCTAATAAATCGTTGCCGCCGATGCGCAGGGCCAGGATGCGGCGCCGCACTTCCGGCGCCGACAAAATGATGCGGAACTGCTTCATTTCCTCGTCGTCGAACACTTCCGCCGTTTCCAAGGTCGGCATCAAGAGGTGATGCGTGTGGCGCACGAGGTCGAAATACGCGGCGAAATTGTGGCGCGTCGATTTCGGCAGCACGAAGCCGCTCAACTTGTCGGCGCCGGGCATGGCCAGCACGCGCGCCAGCACCTCGAGGTTACGCACGCGCACGAAGCGCAAGGTATCCGATTCGTCGGCCATGTTTTGCAGCGCCAGCGACAGGTTGAACAGCGCGTAACTGAGGTCGCGTTCGGCGATGGCGTCTTCGGTGCAAAGGATGACCGAGCGCAAATGGCTGAATTTGTCGCCATTGGCGATCGCCAGCAAGTCCTTGTGCGTGGTCGGCACATACATGGAGGCGCCCAGCGCCGCCTTGTGCTCGCTTTGCGGGTGTAGGGAGTTGTTATCCATCGACTGCGCTCCTGATAAGGGCAACCGCCTGGTAAGGCAGCGCCGGTTCTACTGTGACGGGTATGGCTTTTTCCTGCGCCAGAAGCAGCAAATGTGCCACGTCCGGCGCATTCGTGTCGCGCACGATCAGGCGCTCGGGCACGCGGCGCAGCAGCACGCGCGTCGCTTCGCCGATGCCTGGCTTGATCAGGTTGATGTCGCTGATGCCGTATTCTTGCTGCGCCGCGGCCATGTAGGCTTGCGAGCGGGCCGCCATGGCTGGCGCGTCGCTCGCTTCGGCCAGCGGGATGCCGCTGCTGGCGGCAATCGCCATGGCGTCGGCCACCAGGCCGTCGGCGAAGGCGCGCGACTGGTCGTGCTGCTCGAACTGCGCGTAGTACACGCAGCCGTGGAAGTCCTCGGGGCCGATGGCTTCATTGAGCACGGAGCGGCTGACCAGGCCCGAAACGGTGGCATTCAAGATGCTCGACGGGATCAGGTAGTCGCTGGCCGAGGCGGCGCAGGCGGCCGTGCCGGCCAGGTCGGACAGCACGAACAGGCCGCCGTCGATGGCCGTGCCATTGGCCGCGTTGAAATCGTGGACCGTCTGGCGCAGTTCGCGCGAAATCACGCCCTTGCCCGTCCAGCCGTCGACGAAGACGAGGGATTCAGCTGCATGGCCCTGCGCCAGGATGTGCTTCAAGGCATTCGCATCGATGCCGCGGTCGCGGATGATGGAGACGGAATAATGGCTGCACTCGCGCTGGAAGACCTGGCGCAGCAAATGGCCCAGGATGACGCCCACGGGCGTGCCGGCGCGCGCCAGCGACACCAGGGTGACGGGGCCGGCACGGCGTGCCGCGATCAGGGCGGCCAGGCGCAGGCAGTCGCGCGCCATCTGCAGGCGGTTGGCCGCAAATGCGCTCTGGAACAGGGCCAGGTAGGCGGGCGAGGGCAGGGATTCCGGCGACAGCATCTCGCTGTAGTGGCGCTGGCCCGACTGGATCAAACGCTCTTTTTCGGCCAGGTCGAGGATCGGTTCGAGCGCCATCGGCGTGAGCAGAAACTCCACGTCTTCCTGGCGGTAGCTGCCGCTGAAATGCTGCGTGCTGTCGCTCATAGCGCCGCCACCGTGAGTGCCGCCAGCTGGGTGCCGTTGGGGATGATGGCGTAGTCGCAGGCGGCCATGAAGCGGGCGTCCGAACGGCTGTCGCCCATGCCGAAGCTGACGATGGGGCCGTGTTCGGCTTCCAGTTCCGCGCGCAGGTAGGCCACGGCGCGCGCCTTGTTCAAGGTCTTCGGCAGCACGGCCAGGTTGTTGCCGTTGCGGTGGATGAAGTAGTCGCTGCCTTCCGTGGCGATCCACTGTTGCAGCACCTGCTCTTCGATGTCGGCCAGGCGCTCGCCGCGCGCTTCATGGTCCTTGACGACGATGTAGAACGGCGTGTTGTAGTCCTCGATCAGGCGCGCGCGCGAGGGCATGCCCGTCCTGGCCTGGAAATCGTCGATGATGCGCATGGCGTCCCGCAGGCCGGGCAAGGCCGTCTGCATGTCGTCCTGCATCAGGGCCAGCCAGCCCGCGTCGAGCGCGCCGCCCGGCTGCAGCACGATGCCGCCGTAATCGAGCACGCTGTAGCTGGTAAACGGCAGGTCGACGCGGCGGAAGGCGTCGCCATTTCTCGCCGTGGCGGGAATCAGGGTCATGCCGCTTTGCGCAAAGTCAAAGAAGGCGCGCTGGCGCGCCGTCGTAAACGAGCAGGCGTCGCCATTTTTCAGATAGGCGGCCGGCTGCAGGTCGGTCTCGCCGACGCATTTTTTCGGGGTCTGGAACAGTGTGTCGTCCAGATCAACAAACAGGAATTTCTTCAATTTGGGTCTCTGACAGAAAGTGGAACAGGCGGCCATTCAACTGGCCGGCGAGTTGCATGAGGGCCGGGCTGGCCGGGGTTTCATGGCAGATGAGAACGTGCTGGTACTGGCCAGGCGCCACGTTGTACAGGTAATTGGCGATGCCTTCGCCGTAATTGTCGTCGCAGCGGACGATGTGGCCGACGGAGCCCCACGACAGGATGGGCGAGCGCGTGGTCGATTGCACCACCACGTTCTTGCCCAGGCTTTCCAATTCGCGCGCGAGCAGGAACGACGGATGCATGAATTCGCCCGTGCCCAGCACCAGCACGGAGTCGCCGGCACCGATTTCCTGCGCCAGCTGCACCGCCAGGCCCTGTGGCGGCGCCAGGGCGCGGCCCACGCCGATGCGGCCAAACGCGGGGCTGGCGCCCCGTTCCGCATTCGCCTCGAAGCGCTGCGCGCTGGCCGCCACGGGGGCTGGCGCAGCGCCGGCCTGGAAGGCGTACTGGCCGGACAGCGCCGCGCCTATGCTGGTGGGCAGGCCGAAACGCTCACTCAAGCCCCCGTTGGCTGCCTGGCCCATGAAATTGGTGATCACGCCCAGGTGCAGCTTTTCCAGCTGCGGATAGCGCGCGCGGCACACTTGCACCAGGTTGGCGAAGGTATTGCCGGTCGATGCTTCATCGTCGATCAGCACCAGGCTGCGCGCCGTGGAAAACAGGGCGCTGGCAGCATCGGACAAATGCAGGAACTGGCGCGGCGCGTGGCTGTGCGATTCCTCGAATTCGAAGAACGGCACCGTGCCCACGCGGTAGCGCGAGCTGTGCAAAAACAGGGCCTTGCCATTCGGATTGGCGCGCAGCCACGCCTCGAACACGCCCTGGCCCAGGCCGACGGCCGTTTCCGCCATGGCGATGAAGACCACGGGACCGGGCAGGCTGGGGGGAATCTGCGCGGCCAGGTCGTCGTGGATGGTTTGCATGGCGCGCGGCGTGACGGGCCAGTGCTTGCCCAGCACCTTGGACAGGAACAAAAAGCCCCGCTTGGCGTTGGCGCGCGCGGCAAAGCCGATCAGCCAGTCCAGCGGAAAGCGCGCCTCGTCCACTTTCAAGGTCAGTTCGCCCGTGGGCATCTGCTGCTTGACGAGGTTCATGGCAGCTCCACGGCGTAGGCGGCTTCGCCCACGCGCATGCCTTCCTGGATGGCGGGCACGGTGAGCTTGTCAAAGCCCTGGTCGAAACCGGCCAGCGCCAGGTAGGGCAGGTTGGGGCCGGCCGCGCACGCCATGCCGATGCCGCCCGACATGCGCGGATTGATCTCCAACAAAGCCAGGCCATTCGCTCCTTCGCGGAACTGGATGTTGAAGACGCCGTTCAGGCGGTAGTCGCGCGCCAGTTTGTCGCAGGCTGCCAGCAGGTCGGCGCGCAGTTCGATCAGCTGGCCGCTGCCGCCCCCATGCAGCTTCTTGCGCGGCACGGCGCAAATGAGCTTGCCCTGGTCGGCGACGCAGTCGGCGCTGTACTCGTGGCCATCGAGGTATTCCATCAGCAGCAGGGTCTTGAACGATGCCATCTGCGCCAGGCCGTTGCGCAGCTCTTGCGCATTGATCTGGTAGGCGGCGCCGGCCAGCAACAGCTGGGCGCTGGTGCGCTCTTCATCGAGAATGGCAAAGCCCAGGGCATACACGGATTCGGACGGCTTGATGCACAGCTTGCGATGCAGCGGGCGCAGTTCGGCGCAGGCGGCGTCGTATTCCGCGATGGTGGTCACGGCGCGGTAGTCGGCCGGGCGCGCCATGGGCAGATCGAGGCCGTCGCAGAAGCGCGCCTTGTCATGCATCAAGGTCAGTGTCTCTTCGCTGGCCACGCTGAGCACACGCGTGCCGATGGCGGCGAAACGCGCGCTGGCGCTGCCGATCAGGCCCGCTTCCTTGCCGGGCCAGAAAATCGTGATGCCCCGGTCGCGGCAAAATTCCAGGCACCACTCGACATAATCGAGGCCCGTGAGGCCGGACGGTTCGACCGCGTATTCGTGGGCCGACAAAAAGGCGGCCGCGTGCGCGTTCGTATTGCTGCACACGAGGTGATAGCGGGGCGCACCGCCGGTTGCGGCCATATCGGCTTCGCGGATCAGGCGCATGGCCGTGCCGACCGAGGAAAATGTTTTGTTGAACCAGACTCTTTGCATGTACGGGGACCGGGTGGAAATAGGGGAAGCCGCGCGCAGGTGCGCGCGCGGGGATTCTAAGCGGCCAGACTTAACCTGGCCTTATAGAGGAGAGGGAATCAGCCGGCTTTGCCGCTGGCCGTCCATTTGAGGAAGGCGTCGCGGTTGCGCGAGCAGATGAACACCTTGCCCGAGCCGGAAAAGCGCAGCACGATGCCTTCGCCGCTGGTCACGCTGTTGACGATATTGCCGAGGAAGCCGCCGATGCCGCCGCCGCTGGCGCCGCCGCCCGTGGTCACGGAAATCTCGTATTTCAGGCTGTTGTCCCAGCAGACCACGTGGGAATTATCGATCACGACGTCCTTGCCCGGCTCGACGTCGAGCTGGAACATGGAGCCGAAGCCCGACACCACCACTTGTCCCGTGCCGGCCGTCTCCATGACGAAGAAGCCGCCCGACTGGGCGAACAGCGCGTTGCCGATGCTTTGCGTGCGCACCTTCATTTCCGTGCCCGAGGTGGCGGCGACAAAGGCGCCGTCGTTGAGCAGGTACTGGCGCGCGCCCACGTCGACCACTTCGATGGCGCCCGGCAGGGTCGGCGAGAGCAGGCAATCGCCGCTGCCGCGCACCGCTTCGATATGCTGCTGGAAGAACGATTCGCCATTCGCGAAGCGGCGCATGATGGCGCTGCCCAGGCCGCCCGTCATCTTGCCTTTCAAGTCCAGCGCCGTTTCCATCATCACCATCGCGTCGGATTCGCAATAGATGGTTTCGCCCTGTTTCATGCTGACGTGGAGGAAAGGATCGACGTCGCCCGTGACACTAAATACTGGCATGATAAATCTCCAAAAAAAAGCCGCCTGATCTGTGCAGGCGGCAGTAATGATATGACAAAAGTGCAATTCACCTCGGGAAACCGTCGCCGGCACGCCCGATCAGCGGCCAGCAGGTTTAACGAGCGTGAATTTAAGCGTTCACGCCGAACGAGCGTGCGAGAGGGCCCAGGCCGCCATTGAAGCCCTGGCCGATAGCCTTGAACTTCCATTCGCCGTTGTAGCGGTAGATTTCGCCAAAGATCATCGCCGTTTCCGTCGAGCTGTCTTCGGACAGGTCGTAGCGGGCGATTTCTTTTTCGCCTTCCGCGTTCAGGCAGCGGATGAAGGCTTTCGAGACCATGCCGAAGTTCTGGCGGCGCGCGTCGGCGTCGTGAATGGTGACGGTGATGCTGATGCGGTCGATGTCGGCCGGCACGCGCGACAGGTCGATTTCGATGCGCTCATCGTCGCCTTCGCCTTCGCCCGTGGTGTTGTCGCCCGTGTGGACGACGGAGCCGTCGGTCGATTTCAGGTTGTTATAGAAGATGAAGTCAGAGTCGCCACGGACTTTGCCGTCGCTTTTCAGGAGGAAAGCGCTACCGTCAAGGTCGAAGGTGGCGCCATCCGTCGAACGAGGATCCCAGCCGAGGCCGACGATGATCTTCTTCAGGTTCGGTGCTTCCTTGCTCAGGTTGACGTTGCCGCCTTTTTGCAAACTGATTGCCATGTGGTGCTCCTTTTCAGTAATTTACTTAAACATGCCTGCATGGAATGAGCGCCTAAGGCGCTCGTGCCATTACTCTCTCAATTGGGGACGATCTCCCCGATTTCAAGCTTGTGCCGCGTGCCGTTTGCGATAACGCAAGGACGACCACAGCGAGACCAGGATGAAGGCCACGCCCGACAGGCCCGTGAACCACTCCGGAATATGGTACTTGACGGACGCCAGCATGATCAAGGCGAGGATGCCGATCGCATAATGGGCGCCGTGCTCGAGGTAGACGAATTCGTCCAGGGTGCCCTTGTGCACCAGGTATACCGTCATCGAGCGCACGAACATGGCGCCGATGGCCAGGCCCAGCATGATGATGACGACGTCGTTGGTGATGGCGAACGCGCCGATCACGCCGTCAAAGCTGAACGAGGCGTCCAGCACTTCCAGGTACAGGAAGCCGCCGATGCTGCCGCGCGCCACGGTTTTTACCAGGTCGCCGTTGCCGTTCCTGGCCGGCGCGGCGTTTTCTTCTGCGTCATCCTGCAAGTCCGGTTCGCCTTCTTCCAGCAAGCCGCTGATCCAGTTCACGCCGATGTAGACGGCGATGCCGACGATGCCCGACGCGAGCACGCTGTATTTGGCTTCCGCAGGACCCATCGCCACGCAGGCGGCCACGGCGCCCATGGTGATCAGCACGGCCAGGCTTTCGGTGCCCAGCGCGTTGACTTTTTCCTCGGCCCAGCCCAGCCAGTGCAATTCCTTCTCGTCGTCGAACAGGAAGTTCAGGAACACCAGCAGCAAAAAGGCGCCGCCGAAGGCCGCCACTTGCGCATGGTTGTCCGTCAGGTGCTTGGCGTACACATCGGGCGTCGTGGTGGCCATGGTCCACACGTCGACGAGGCCCAGGCCCGTGGCGACGGAAACGATGACCAATGGAAACAGCAGCCGCATGCCGAAGACGGCCACGAGGATACCCACCGTCAAGAACAGTTTTTGCCAGAATTCATTCCAGTGACGCAAGACCGAGGCATTCACCACGGCATTGTCGAACGACAGCGACACTTCCATGATGCCCAGCACGCCCGTGATCCACAGGGCATTGATCAGGCCCGGCATGCCGCCATGGCTGTAACCCCACCAGCCTGACACAGCCATCAGGATAAAAGTGACTAAAAAGGAAATTCTGAAATGCCGCATGAGGACCCCGTTGCAAATATGAAAGACGTTTGATTATCCGCGCCGCTGTACGCGCCGCACTCGGTGTTGATATACGTCAATTGTTGTATATGCCATGATTTTATATTAGTTGCCGCCGGGGGCGGCGTTTTATAGGGCGACGACAGACAGTTTTGCTGGCGCGGCCGATCTGCGATAATTGCGGCGCGCCCATCCGGCTGCCGCAGTTTCTTGCACACTCTCGACATATATATAAGAAGGAATACCCCGTGGATATCGCTTACCTCGTCACGCCCCTGATCACCTGGATCCTGGTCGGACCGATCAAATTCCTGATCAACAGTGTCCGCACGCGGCAATGGGCGTTCGGCCTGGTCGGCAATGGCGGCTTTCCCAGCAACCATAGCGCCGTCGTTTCCAGCATGGCAACCCTGATCGCCTTGCGCGAAGGCATCGGCCATCCCGCCTTCGGCGTGGCAGTGACCCTGGCCTTCATCGTCATCATCGACGCCAACAGCCTGCGCCAGCACGTGGGCAAGCAGGCGGCCGCCATCAACCGCCTGGCCAAGGAAGCAGCCAGCCCCGCGCACAAGACCTTACGCGAGCGCATGGGCCATACCCTGGTGGAAATCGCCGGCGGCCTGTGCACGGGCGTGGCCATCGGTTTCCTGATCAACACCGTTTTTGCCCGCTAAGTTCGCTTCCCCTGAAACGCAAAACCCCGCTTCAAGGCGGGGTTTTGCGTTTCAGGGCGTAAAAACTACGTTTCATCCATTGATTAAAGCATTACAGGAAACCGCCGATTGACATGCCCGGACGCGCTCATGGATACTTTGGCGCTTGTGGTTTTAATAAAAATATTATGCTTGCTATCGCTTGCAGCCCTATCCGGGCCGCGGCAACGGTAGTGGTGCTATCTATCCGGAGAATTACCCATGTTGCGCAAAACCCTGTTTGTTCTGGCAATCGCTTCTGCCCTGGCCGCCTGCGGCAAAGAGTCCAAAGATCCCGGCAAGGGCGGCAAGAATGCCAAGGAACAGGCGGGCGCTGCCGCCAATTTGCTCGTGTCCCCGGAAGACTTGCTGACCATCCAGAGCAATGCGCTGGCGTCGGGGCCGGTCATCACCGGTTCCGTGCAGCCCGAGCGCAACGCGGATTTGCGCGCCGAAGTGTCGGCCGTGGTGATCCAGGTCATGAAGGAAAACGGTGAAATCGTCAAGCGGGGCGACGTGCTGGTGCGCCTGGACGAAACGTCCATCCGCGACGGCCTCAATTCGGCCGAGGAAGCCAGCCGCGCCGCCGGCCAGGTGCTGGAGCAGTCCGAACGCATGTTCCAGCGCATGAAAACCCTGCGCGCTTCGGGCATGACCTCGACGCAGGCGCTGGAAGACGCGGAAATCCGCCGCAACAATGCGCAAAGCGATCTGTCCGCCGCGAAAAGCCGCGCCGTGCAAGCGCGCCAGCAATTGCAGCGCACCCTCGTGCGCGCGCCGTTCGACGGCATCGTGAGCGAGCGCAAGGTATCGAATGGCGATACGGCGCAAATCGGCAAGGAATTGATCAAGGTCATCGATCCAACCAGTATGCGCCTGGAAGGCCTGGTGTCGGCCGACAAGATCGGCGTCGTCAAGGTGGGCCAGCCCGTGCTGTTCCGCATCAATGGCTATCCGGGACAGGATTTCGCGGGCAAGGTGCGCCGCGTCGATCCGGCCGCCAATGCCGTCACGCGCCAGGTGGCCGTGCTCGTCGATTTCAATGACAAGGAACAACCGCGCGTGGCGGGCCTGTATGCGGAAGGGCGCATCGAGACGGAGACCGTCAGCGCGCTGATGATCCCCGACTCGGCCCTGGTGAAGGCGGGCGACGTCACGTACACGTGGAAAGTCAAGGACAAGGCCTTGCATAAAGTCAATTTGCGCATCGGTGCGCGCGACGTGCGCACGGGCCAGTGGGAAGTGCAAAGCGGCCTGGCCAGCGGCGATACCGTGCTGCGCACGCCGGGCTCGACCTTCAAGGATGGGCAGAAAGTGGAATTGACGGCCGCCAAGGCCGTGCCAGCCGCCGCCGTGGCCAGCAGCAGCACCGCCGTTGCCGGTAAAGGAAACTAAGCCATGTTCCTTTCCGATTTCAGTATCAAGCGGCCCACCGCCACCATCGTCCTGATCCTGGCCATGATGTGCGTCGGTTTGCTGGCGCTCAAGAAATTGCGCGTCAACCAGAATCCGGACGTCGAAGTGCCGTTCATCGTCGTCAGCATTCCTTACCCTGGCGCATCGCCCGATACGGTCGAGCGCGAAGTGGTAAACCGCCTGGAAAAGTCGCTGCAGAGCATTTCCGGCGTGACCGAAGTCAACAGCGATTCGAATGAAGGTTCGGCCAGCATCTTCCTGAAGTTTTCCTTCAATACCAATTTGATCGAAGCGTCCGACAATATCCGCAATGCGATTGCCGCCGTGCGCTACAAGTTGCCGACGGAAATGCGCGAGCCTATCCTGCAGCGCATCGATCCGGCTGCCGAACCGATCATGCAGCTGGCCCTGTCGTCGAATACGCAAAGCCATGCGGAAATTTCGCGCCTGGCCGAGGACGTGCTGTCGGACCGCTTCCGCACCGTCGATGGCGTGGCGCTGGTCAACGTGGGCGGTTCGCTCAAGCGCGAACTGTCCGTGCTGCTGCGGGCTGAAAAGTTGCGTGAATACAATGTTTCCGTCAGCGACGTCGTCACCGCCTTGCGCAACCAGAACACGAATGCGCCCGTGGGCAAGGTGCGCGGCACCCTGGACGAGAAAAGCATCCGCCTCGTGGGCCGCATCGAGTCGCCAAGCGACTTCGAAAAAGTGGTAATCAAGCGCCGCGGCGAGGAAATCGTGCGCCTGGCGCAAGTGGCCACCATCGAAGATGGCTTTGCCGAAGTCAACAGCCTGAGCATGCGCAGCGGCAAGCCCAACGTGGGTATTTCGATCACCCGCGTGCGCGATGCCTCCACCGTCAGCGTGGCCAACAAGATCCGCGACATGGTGGCGGAAATCAACAAGACATTGCCGAAAGGCACGATCCTGCAAGTGACGCGCGACGGCGGCGAAAACGCCCAGCATAGCTTGAACAACGTGATCGAATCGCTGGTGCTGGGCGCCGTACTGACGATTTTCGTCGTCTACGCCTTCCTGAACTCGTGGCGTTCGACCCTGATCACGGCGCTGAGCCTGCCTACGTCCGTGATTGCCGCCTTCATTGCCGTGTGGCTGTGCGGCTTTACCCTGAACTTCATGACCTTGCTGGGCTTGTCGCTGGCCATTGGCGTGCTGATCGATGATGCCATCGTGGTGCGTGAAAACATCGTGCGCCACATGCAAATGGGCAAGGACCGCCGCACGGCCGCGCTGGAAGGCACGGCCGAGATCGGCATGGCCGTGGCCGCCACGACCTTCTCCATCATCGCCGTCTTCATTCCCGTCGCGTTCATGCCCGGCATCTCCGGCGAATGGTTCCGTCCGTTTGCCTTGACGGTGACGTGCTCGGTGCTCGTCAGCCTGGGCATCTCGTTTACGCTCGACCCGATGCTGTCGGCTTACTGGGGCGACCCGGTCGAGGAACACTCGGCGCCGAAAAAAGGCATCGGCCGCGTACTGGAAAAATTCAACCACTGGTTCGACCACCAGGCCGACCGCTATGGCCGCGTGATCGCCTGGGCCCTGCATCACCGCCGCTGGATGGCCGTGATCGCCTTCGGCAGCCTGGTGGGCGCTATTGTTCTGCACGCTACCCATGGCGGCACGAGTTTCCTGCCAGCATCCGATTCGGGCAACTTGATGATCAATGTGCGCACGCCATCGTCGAGCAGCATCGAGTATTCGCGTCTGAAACTGGAAGCGGCGGCCGTGCTGGCGCGTACCTTGCCTGAAACCAAGGATACCAACAGCTCCATCAATGCGGGCGGCGGAAGAGTGTATGTCGACATCGGCAAGCGCAATACCCGCAAGCGTTCGGCCAAGGAAATCGCCGTCGAGCTGCGCGAGAAGATGTCGCGCCTGGTGGGCGCCGAATACGTGGTGCAGGATGACTTGAGCAACGGTTCGCAAAAGCCGATCCAGGTGGAATTCACGGGCCCGGATTCACGTAAATTGATGGAAATTACGAATGCCTACATGGACAAGCTGCGCGCCATTCCTGGCGCCGTCGACGTGGGCCTGTCCGAGCAGGACCCGAAGAACGAGCTGCAGATCGAGCTCAACCGCGGCCTGGCCAACTCGATGGGTATTTCTGTCAATGACGCGGCGCAATCGTTGCGCGTGGCCTTCGCCGGCGTGGAGGTGGGCGACTGGGTCGATCCGACGGGCGAAACGCGCGACGTGGCCGTGCGCCTGCACCCCGATGACCGCGTGGCGTCGGAAAACATCGAGCGCCTGCCGATCAGCGTGACGGGTACCTCGCAAATGGTGCCGCTCGACCAGATCGCCACCATTACCATGGGCAAGGGCCCGTCCGGCATCGAGCACAAGAATGGCAAGCGCACGATCACCGTGTCGGCCAATGCGCAGGGCCGCTCGAACGGCGAAGTGACGAGCGACGCCATGAAACTGGCCAATTCCATCGACTTCCCGCCCGGCTACGGCCTGGCGCTGGGCGGCGCCGGCCAGGACCAGCAAGAGCTGTTCACGGAAATGCTGATCGCGCTGGTGATGGGTATCGGCCTGATGTATTTGATCCTGGTCATGCAGTTCGGTTCCTTTACGGCGCCGGTGGCCGTGATGATGTCCTTGCCGCTCAGTCTGATCGGCGTGGTGGTGGCGCTGGTGATCACAAACAACACCCTCAACCTGATGAGCTTTATCGGCATCATCATGCTGATGGGCCTGGTCGCCAAGAACGCCATCCTGCTGCTGGACGCGGCGCGCAAGCGCGAAGAAGAGGGCCATGGCCGCGAAGACGCGCTGATGTATGCAGGCCGCATGCGTCTGCGCCCCATCCTGATGACGACGTTCGCGCTGATCGCCGGCATGTTCCCCGTGGCGCTGGGCCTGGGCGAGGGTGGCGAGTTCTACCGTCCATTGGCGATCGCCATCATCGGCGGCACCATCACCTCGACGATTCTGACCCTGCTGGTCGTGCCGACCTTCTATGACAGCATCGAAATCGCCCGCGATGGCGCCGTGGCCAAGTTCCACCGCCGCGCCGCGCGCATGCCCGTGGCCGTAGCCATGCTATTGACCTTGATCGAGTGCGTACTGACCCTGCTGCTGGTGCGCTTCGCCTACCGCATGCTGAAAAAGGCCGTGCTGTTCCTGATGGGACGCCGCACGCCGAAGGCGGCGTCGGTCAGCCTGCAAAAGTAAAACCGGGCCAAGGCCAGCTTGCGCTGCGCCGTGGTATTTCAAGAGCCTTCCGCGGAAGGCTCTTTTTTTTTGCCGGCCCGGTTGGCCAGGATGCGGCACGCTAGCTGTTGCGCGGTGGCGGCGTGGTTCCGCTGCCTGTGCCTGTTCCCGGTGTCGTGCCGTTGCCAGGCGGCGTGGTGGAGGGCGGGGTGGTCGTGCCATCGGGGTTGGTGGTGGTGCCCGGTGCCATGCCTGGCGTGGCCGGCGTGGTGGCGTCCGGGTTGGTCGTGCCCGTGGTGCCGGACGTGCCGCTGGTGGCGGGCGGTGTTGCCGGAGCGGTGGCGGCGGGCGTGGCGGTGGTGCTGGTATCGCTGCGTTTGTTGCAACCACCCAGCAGCGCACAGACGATGGCGCTACCGAGGAAGAGCTTGCTGGTGGTCAGGAGTGGAGCCGTCATGATTGTTCCTTTTCAGTGAAAGACTGTCGTGGAAACGCATGCCTCGCCAGATTGCGCATCTGGAACAAGGCTGGCATCGCTTGCAAGGTTTAGAGTAGGCGGGCCGGTACAGGTTCACCGGACTTGCACAGGCGTGGTGCTGGCGGAGACAAGGAGAGCGCTGCGTTTGACGTAGCGCAAATCCGCAAGGGATACGAGGTGGGCCAGGACGGGACGCCCTGGCCGCGCAAGACGATTTATTTGGCGGCAGGGGCCTTGCTCACTTCCACTTCCCAATCCACGCCCGACTCGACGTGATGCTTGGCTGCAAAGTCGCCCTGGCTGATGGCGACGGCCACGTCGAGCAGGCTGTTCAGGTAGACCAGGGGCTTGCCCTTGGCCACGCCGCCAAACGTGTGCTCGAACGGCGCCGTGACCTTGGCCACTTGCTTACCCTTATGCAAGATGCGCACTTGCAGCGGGTCATGCAGTTTCACCTGCAATTCGTCGAGCAGGGATTTCGGGATATTCGTCCACACATTGCCATACTTGACGTCGAGCACGGGCACGATGCCGCGAATGGTGTTGCCGTCGCGTACAGGCTTTTGATACGCGATCTTCACCACGGATTCGCTCGGCAATTGAGGACCCACCTGTTCATAGCTGATGGCGCCCGACGCCAGGCGCGCACCGACGTACGCGTACACGTCGCGGCCATGGAAGGTGTACGACTCGGCGGAGCCCGCCAGGCGGTTGACCTTTTCATCGATTTCGCGCAGTTCGGCCACGCCGTCGCGCTCGGCGATCAGGGTAAACAGGCCGTTGTCCGGCCCCACGAAGTAGCGCCCGCCCTTGGTTTTCAGCACCACCGACTTGCGCGCCGTGCCCACGCCCGGATCGATGACGGAAACGAATACCGTGCCTTGCGGCCAGTAATTGGCCGTCTGGTACAAGCGGTAGGCGCCCAGCCAGATGTCGTAGTCGGGAATCTGGTGCGTCAGGTCCGAAATAGTCAGCTGGGGATCGACGCCATAGGCCACGCCATGCATGGCCGACACGGCGCCGTCGGCCGTGCCGAAGTCCGTCATCAGCACCAGCGGCGCGCCAGCCTGGGCGGACGACAGCAGGAGGGCGCTCAGGCTGGCGCCGGCGACGAGGTGGGAGAGGCGTTTGATGATCATGATTTCCTTTGTATCCAGTGTCAGAATGTGTAGCTTAATTTAGCGTAAAAGTACGCGCCATTGACGCCGATGGGGTTGATGAAATTGTAGGGCAGGGCGCCGCCATACGTGGCGTTATTCGTTTCCCGCACGCGCTGCGGATAGCGGTCGAGGATATTGTTGCCGCCCACGCTCAGGGTCAGTTGCTTGCTCAGTTTCAATTGACCTTCCAGGTCCAGCGACCAGACGGCGCCGAAGCGTTGTGCGGGGATGCCGTCGATCAGGGGCGCATCGCTGTCGTACGAAAAATCTTTCAGCTCGCCAAAGCGCGTGGCGCGCGCCTGCACGCCCCAGCCGGCCGCCTGCCAGTCGGCGCCGAGTATCAATTTGCTGGAGGGTGACGCATGTTTGATACGGAACAAACTCGTCTCCGTCAACAGGCTCAGACTGGGATCGATGGCGGCCAGCGCGGTGGAACTCTGGCGTACCTTGTCGAGACTGGTCTTGTTCAGGTTCAGCGCCGCATTCAGGTTCAGCTTGCCTGAGGTGAACGCCAGGTCGTGGTTCAGCACCACGTCCAGGCCTTTGGTACGCGTGTCGAGCAAGTTGGCCAGGTAGGCGACGGACTGGATGTCGCTGCGGCCATTCGCGGCCAGGTAGGTGGTGACGGCGTCGCTTTGCAAGTCGCTCGAACGCGTGATGCGGTCGCGGATGCGGATCACATAGGCGTCCACCGTCAGGCTGGTGGCGGCGGCCGGTTTCCAGGCCAGGCCCAGCGACAGGTTGGTCGATTTTTCAGGTTTCAGCTGTTGCGCGCCGAAGCTGCGCGCCAGCGGGTCGCTGGCCGGCAACAGGGCCGCCGTTTGCAGGGCCGTGCCATCGGCGTTGAAGTTCAGGGTGGCGAAGCGGAAACCCGTCTGCACGAGGGCCGGCGCGCGGAAGCTGTTCGACAGCGAAGCGCGCACAAGAAAATTGTCCGTCACTTTATAGCGCGTCGACAGCTTGCCCGTGCTGGCGCTGCCGAAGTCGCTGTAGTCGGAATAGCGGGCGGCGGCGCCTACCAGCAGGCGCGGCGTGAGGTCGCTTTCCATGTCCGCATACACGGAGCGGATTTGCCGGCTGCCGTCGTAGGCGTCCGATGGGCGCAAGCCTGGTCCCGCCTGCGCGCCCGGCGGCGCATCGGTGAAGCTGCCGGCCGCATACGAGGCGGGGTCGCCAGCCGAGCTTTGGTACGTTTCGCGCATCCATTCGGCGCCCACCGCCACGCTCAATGGCGCGGGCAAGCCGATGTCGATGCTGCGCGTGGCATCGATGTTCAAGGCGTTCTGGCGGAAGTCGAAGCCGGCCAAATTAAAACGCGTGGGGCTGGCAGCGCCCAGCGAGGCGTTGACGGAGTGGCTCACGCCGTAGTCAAAGCGGTCGCTGCCGTGGCGCGCGCTGGCGTCCCAGTTCCACTCGCCCCAGCTGCCGCGCACGCCGGCCACGATGCTGAGGTCGCGCTTGTCGCCGTTGGTGACGGGGCGGTAGCCGTGCGGATACAGGGCCAGTACATTCGACGGGTCGCCCGGATAGCGGAAGTAGGCGCTGCCGTCCGATGTGCGCTCGTTGAGGGTGGCAAACGAGTACAGGTCCAGGCCGTTATCGAGGGTGAGCTGGGTGTTGTAGAACAAATAGTGGTTGCGCTGGCGCGAGTCGCCCGACTTGAACACCACCTTGCCGTCGAGCGCCTGGTCGGCGGGTGTGAAGTTGTAGGAAGTCCAGCCCGCGTCGCTGGGGCCGGCACGTTCCGTGGGTGAGCGGCGCCGCGTTTCCACGCCGAAGCGGAAGTAGCCCGCCTCGCCCAACGGCACGCCATAGTCGGCGTTGACGATGACGGTCTGGCCATCCGTCAAGGTTTGGTCGGTCGGGTCGAAATGCGTGTGGTTGGCGCCATAGCTGACGGAAGCGGTGCCGCCCGTGCGGGCTTTTTTCAGCACGATGTTGATCACGCCCGCCACGGCATCGCTGCCGTACTGGGCGCCGGCGCCGTCGCGCAGGATTTCGATATGGTCGATGGCGTTCGGCGGAATCGCGTTGATGTCTACCGGCACGGTGCCGGCAAAGCTGCTTTCCGTGTCGAGCACGGCGCTCGTGTGGCGGCGCTTGCCGTTGATCAGCACCAGCACCTGGTCCGGGGCCAGTCCCCGCAACTGGATGCCGCGCACGGAGTCCGATGCGCCGCTCGACTCGATGCGGGGGAAGTTGATCGACGGCGACAGGTTTTGCAGGGCCGCGCCCACGTCGCCCGTCGCCAGCGCATTGCTCACTTCGCGCGCGCCGAAACGGTCGATGGGCACGCTGCTGTCGAACACCGTGCGGTTGCGCGCGCGCGAGCCGACGACGGTGACCTGGTCGATGCCGGCACCGGCCGTTTCAGCGGCAGTGCCTGTGCCAGCGGTGGCTTGCGCGTCCTGGGCCCAGGCGGACGGTGCGCCCAGCATGGCGCAGGCCAGCACGATGGCGCGCAGCGGCGTGGCGGGAAGGGAGGCGGGGGCGGATGAATGGCGCGGATGCAAGGCGGTGTCCTTTGGGCTCGATTAGTGTCGGTGTGGAAACAGTTGCCATGAGCTTAAGGGAGGCGCCCGCCGGCGCTAACGATTCTTTCTGGATATGCTTATGCTGTTGTTTTTATGCCGTTATGACCCCACGCTCAGGATTTCGGCGCGGCCGGCATGTCGGGGTGGGCCGTGACTTGTGTGCCGGCCGCCTCCAGCGGTCGAGGATGCCGAACTCCTTTTCACGCAGGCGCTCGTCGGCTACCACGCAGGGGGAGGCTGTCCGCACCGATGCGCGCCAGCACGGCTTGTGCTGTCCGCCGGGCCCGCATGTAGGGCAAATACTGCACGACGCTTGCTTGTTGTTCAGGGGGGAGGGTGGCGAACCAGTCGCCCAGGGCTAGCGCCTGGCGCGCGCCCAGTTTGGCGATGGTGATCGACAACTGCTTTTCCGCTTCGGCGGCATCGCGCGCCACGTTGCCGGCACTTTGGCCGTGACGCACGATCCAGATGTGCCGCGGCCATTTCTGTTTCATCGCCTTGCGCCTTCCTCCATGTTTATTGTCAATCAATATAGAGGGAGGCGGCAAGGCGCGGCGCGCCGCGCCGCTGGATACGTTCCTAGGCGGCGTGTTCCGCTTCGTCCAGGTCGGGCGCGTCGTCGCTGTTGTAGACGGCCAAGTCGGTTTGTCCCATGACCCGGCTGGTGACGGTGCCGGCCGTGATCGAGCCGCTCACGTTCAGGGCCGTGCGGCCCATGTCGATCAGCGGCTCGACGGAGATCAGCAAGCCGGCCAGCGCGACGGGCAAGTCCATCGCCGACAGCACGATCAGGGCGGCAAACGTGGCGCCGCCGCCCACGCCGGCCACGCCGACGGAACCGATGGTGATGATGGCCAGCAATGGCAGCAGGAAGCTGATCGTAAACGGATCGACGCCGACGGTGGGAGCGATCATGACGGCCAGCATGGCGGGATAGATGCCGGCGCAGCCGTTCTGGCCGATGGTCGAACCGAACGAGGCGGCGAAGTTGGCGATGCCTTCCGGCGTGCCCAGGCGCTGGGTTTGCGTCTGCACGCTCATCGGGATCGAGCCGGCGCTGGTGCGCGAGGTGAACGCGAAGGCCAGCACGGGGAAGACTTTTTTCACGAAGCGCAGCGGATTCAGGCCCACGCCGGCGATGATGGCCAGGTGCACGAGGAACATCAGTATCAGCGCGCTGTACGAGGCGACGACGAAGTTGATCAATTTCAAAATGTCCGTGTAGCTCGACGAGGCCACCACTTCAAACATCAGCGCGAACACGCCGTACGGCGTCAGGCGCAACACCAGAGTGACCATGCGCATGACGATGGCGTGCGCCACTTTCATGAAGTTTTCGAAGGATGCGAAAATTTCCGGCTTCTTGGCGGCGATGCCCGTGGCCGAGATGCCGATGAAGATGGAGAACACGACCACGGCGATGGTCGACGTCTTGCGCGCGCCCGTCATGTCGAGGAAGGGGTTGGTCGGCACGAAGCTGACCAGCAGTTTCGGCAGCGACAGGGCCTTTGCCGTTTCCAGCGAGCCTTGCAGCTGCACGCCGCGCGCCACTTCGGCGGCGCTCGACGTCAGGCCGACAGCCGTCAGGCCGAACAGCTTGGCCATCAGGATGCCCAGCGCGGCGGCGACCGTGGTGGTAATTAACAAGGTGCCGATGGTCAGCGCGCTGATCTTGCCCAGGGAACTGGCGTCCTTAAGCTTTAAAATGGCGGAAATGATGGACACCATGATCAGCGGCATGATGATCATCTGCAACAGTTTGACGTAGCCGCTGCCGACGATGTCGATGTACTCATTGGTGCCGGCGATGATGGGCGAGCCGGCGCCGTACAGCCACTGCACGGCCGCACCGAGCAGCACGCCCAGGCCCAGGCCTGTAAAGACGCGCACGGTAAACGTCGCGTGTTTGCGTTGCTGATGGAACATGAAGGCGAAGACGAGCAACGCAACGAGCAGGTTCAGGATGATATTAATTGCCATGAAGGGGCCTTATCTTGGTTTTATTCGAGACTGCACGGAGCACATAAAACAGTACTACAACTGACAGCTGCCCCAGCCCGGGGCGGAAGGGCAAGCACTGTACAGTACTATGGTGGCGTTTTGCGCAATACCGCTGCGAATATTACGCTATATAAATATGCTCCACAGGCATAAGTCTTCCGGCGGATTGTGAAAACCACGATTTCATGCCAGCATGTTTTGCCTATTTATTAATGTCGTTCCAATTATTTCAAGGAAAAAGATGAATGTTTTAACGGAAGTGCAGGTACTCGATGCGGAAGAACGCTTGCGCCTGGCCATGATGGCCTCCGATGTGGCTGTACTGAAAGATTTGCTGGCCGATGACTTGTTGTTTACCAATCACCTGGGGCATTTGCTGAGCAAGCATGCGGACCTGGCCGCGCACGAGCAGCGCCTGCTGACCATCACGGACTTGCGCGCGTCCGAGCGCCACGTGCGCGTCAATGGCCACGTGGCCGTGGTTTCCGTGCGCATGCAACTGACGGGCAGCTATCACGACGTGGAAACGCATGGCGACTTCCGTTTTACGCGCGTCTGGGCGCACAATGCGGCCGGCGCGCTGCAAGTGATCGCCGCCCATTCCGGCGTCGTGGCTTGAGGAGCAGGATTTAGTGGATCATCGTTCCAAAGGGCAGCTGTTTGAAGCTGTCATCGCCGCCGGCCCGGCCACCCTGGCCATCACGGCCGGCTATCCCGTGCTGCTGTACAACCTGGTGCGTACCTGGTCCGACGCCCCCGGCGCCAATGCGCTGGCCGCGCTGCTGCTGACGGGCGGCCTGTGGGCCTTGCTGGAATTCTGGCGCATCGCCCTGGCGACGGTAGCGCGCAAGGCGTATGCCTTCAACTGGCGTTTCTGGCTGGCCATCGCCAGTTTTCTCGCCTGCTTCGTGCGTTTCGTGCCGGACATGCCGGCAGGACTGATGTTGTTGCTGATGGTGTTGCCGGCACTGGCGTGGACGCATTTCATCTTGTTGCAGATCAAGCGCCCGCGCAAGGCTTGATTGCTGGAAGTGTCGTAGCGGGAGCGATATAGCATGAGTGAAAGCCAAAAACTGGGCGAGCAATTCCACGCGATAGCGTTGGAATCCGACTTTTTCATGGCGGCGTATTTGGATGCCGTCAAACTGCGCGTGGCGCGAACGCTGATCAGCAAAGGGCCGTTATGTAACGTCAGGCCATTCGAAGCCCAAAGGGCCGGCTTCAAGCCGGGAAAAGAGCTTAAGTCGCTGCCCGCGACGCTGAAAAATACTCATGTCTACTATTTCGATGGGGAAGGCAGGGTCATCCTGGTGGAAAGCTATGGCGGATCTGCTGCCGTCATCAACAGGGGTTTCTATTTTCATGAGCGTGGCGAATTGAAAAGCGTGCATTTCAATGCGGGAGGGAGCTTGAGGAATGTCATGCTCAGTTTTCTTGACGGGGCACGCATCACGCAGGACATTAATTTCGGAAAATTTGGCGAAGCTAGTTACGATTACCTGTATGAAGACGATCGCCTCCATTCCATCATGGTCCGGCAGAGAGAGCATGGCCAGGAAAACCATACCGGATATCAGATTTTGTTCAGCTATGTAGATGGACAGATGGAGAATATTTCCCATGTGTTTGCGAATGGATATCAGGAGCAGCGCTATCCATGACGATGGTGGTTTTTAAGGCAAGGCCATGAAAAAATACATGTGGCATCTGTATTATTCCGGGACAGATGTGGTGGACGCCAATGAAGCGTGGGCGAGCGGGCATGCCGGTGCGGGCATCTGTACAGACTGCGGAAATTACATGCCCGGGAATGACGGCGATTTCGCCGTGGTCTTTGGTGATCAGCCAGCAGTAATGGATGGTGAAATAGTCGTGGACGCAAAAATTGCGGCTTGCCCTGCCTGTGGCGTGGCATTCGGCTTTGGGCGAGGGAGGAGGTATGCCGATACCAGCGTCAACGTGATCCGTGAAATTTCCTGGACGGAATTTGGCGGAGTGTTAATTTCTGACGAAATAATGCAGTCCTTGACCGGCATTAAATTGAACAATGTCAGAGTTGAAAAGATAGAAATCCGTTAGGCGCGCCTCCGGTACGCATAGCTAACCGATTGTGACTGATGGCGCCCGGCAGCAATGCGCCTGTTGACTATGACTGGCCGTCGCAATCCTGCGCGTCCAGCCACTGTATCCGCCCATTGCCCGCCTCATGCAGATGGGCCAGCAGGGCGGTGGCGGCCGCTTCCGCCAGGCTGAAGTCGAACAGCACATGCTCGCCGTGTTCCACGTTCAGCAGGGTGGCGCCGGCGCCGTCGAGTTCGCGGCGCAGCATGCCTTCCATCGCGTACGGCACCGTGCAGCGCAGGCTGCGCTGGCGCACGATGGCCGTCTTTTCCGCCTGCAAGAGTGCCTGTGCCACGCTGTCCGTGTAGGCGCGCACGAGGCCGCCCGCACCGAGCTTGATGCCACCGAAGTAGCGCACCACGGTGGCCAGCACGCCCTCGAGGTCCTGGTGGCGCAGCACGTCGAGCATGGGCCGCCCGGCCGTGCCGCTCGGCTCGCCATCATCGACGGCCGCCGATTGCCCGCCCGCCAGCAGCGCCCAGCACACATGGCAGGCGCCCGGATGCTGCGCTTTCAAGTCATTGACCACCTGCTGCGCGCTGGCGCGGTCCGTCATCGGCTGCACGCAACCGATGAAACGGCTTTTCTTGATGATCAGTTCGCTGTGGACGGGGGCGGCAATGGTAAACGGCATGGCGGGTGCGAAGGCGGGCAAAGCAGCATGATAGAGGAAATGCGCGCCGGGGACGAGTCAGCCAGCTTACGCGGCGGACGCGGCCACCAGTTCGCGCAGCGCCGCATCGCGCACCTGCAGGATATCGAACAGTCCCAGCGCGTGCAGGGCGGGCAGGGCGTCGACAATGTCGCGCTCGGCAATGGCCTTGTCGTTGCTGCTGCTGGCGTCGTCCAGCCACAGCCTGGCATTGGCCAGGAAGGCCCCCACCGTTCCCTTGCGCACGGTGACGCCATTGAATTGGGCCTGGTTTTGTTGATCGGCTAATACGTCTTCTGCACGCATGGTGAACTCCTGAAGGTTGGAAAGCCTTCACTGTATGATGGCGGGATTGTCTTGCCTGCGTTGTTTATGTCATTCGATACGTCAAATCCGTCAATTTCTCCGGCATCGCCGCCGCGGCTGCGCGCCATGCGCATTGTTCAGCCGCAAGAGCGGGTGACGGCGGCGCACCGCCATGCCAGCGGCCAGCTGTTCGGCGCAATGCGGGGCTTGCTTTCCGTCGCCGCCGACAGCGGCCAGTGGGTGGTGCCGGCCAGCCACTGCGTGTGGGTGCCGCCCCATCATATGCACGCGCTGCGTTCGCATGGCCCGTTTGCGGGCTGGAGCGTGTACGTGGACGAGGCCAGCTGCGCCGGCTTGCCCGCAGCGCCTTGCGTGATGCGCGTCTCCGGCTTGCTGCGCGAAGCGGTGGGCCGCGCCAGCGCCTGGGACGAGGATGTGTCTGACGCACTGGACGCGCGGCAAGCCCGCGTGGCGGGCGTGATCCTCGACGAGATCGCCGCCGCGCCGCACGAATCCTTCGGCTTGCCCCTGCCCACTGACCCGCGCCTGCTGCGCGTGGCGCGCACCGTGCTCGATGACCTGGCCGACGAGCGTGGCGTGGAAGCGCTGGCCGCCTGGGCCGGCGTCTCGCCGCGCACCCTGGCGCGCCGTTTTACGATCGAAACGGGCTTTACACCCTCCGCCTGGCGCCAGCGCGCCCGCATCCTGCGCGCCCTGGAACTATTGGCCGCCGGCCAGCCCGTCACGACGATTGCGTTGGACCTGGGCTACGACACCGTCAGCGCCTTCATCGCCATGTTCAAGCGGGTGATGGGGGTGACGCCGGGGAGGTATGGGGAAGGAACGGCATAGCTGGTGAAAAAAAGTAAAAAACGCCCATGAGCCGGAATTCGTGGGTTTTCTTGAGAACTCACGGTCGTGTGGGATTCGAATATGACTGAATGCCGGTCTCGGCTTCAAGGCCCCGGACAAACTACGCTTTTGTACAACTTGCACAGGCACGGAGTTCGCTGCGAGTGTTGCGACGTTGCGCGAGAAGAAGGCCCGTTCCGACATTTGGCTAATGTCGAAACTGGTTGGTGACGGGTATTAACGGGCGGGATAGCGTCGCTGTGCCTCCGCTGCCTGCTCTGGAAGCTCGGGGAAAACGTAGCTCCTGGTAACGCCCAAATCCGCCAATTCAGCCAGGATGGCTTTTTTTGCCGTCCCCTTGATACTTATCTTGTCTGGCGTCTTATGGTTCTCAACCTTCCATAAACTTGTACTGGCTGGGCTGCAGATGATAAAGGCACCCTGTTGACGGCGAATGCGCTCATTGTTGACAGGTGCGTAAACGAAATAAAAATGCGTGAACTGCATCAGGAATCTACCGAGGCTGTTCCGCTCGGAATTATTCTCGATTTTAAGCTGGCGGCATACAGAATTGATGAATGCCAATCGTTGATTCATGAACCGGCTCTGGAATCTTTCGAGAGAGGCCTGGCTATCCGATATGGTCAGCGCTGCGCGAGTCAATCCTAATTCCTTTCTTTCAATATCCAGTCTATCTCTCCACGGATTGATGAATTCGCTGATAAGTCTTTCTTCAATAGTTTTTATCGCCAGCGACTGTATCAGGAAATCACCTTCTGCTAATTTATCAAGCTCGGTGATTGCCTCATGTAGAAAAGCGTTCCTGTCGCTGTTAACTCCCGCGTGGCCATAATCAAATGCTGATTCTTCGGCGAAGAAACTCTTCAACTGGTCCATGATATCCCGACCCATGGCTGAAAACTCCGCGCTCACGCGGACTCCGGCAAGAGACGCGTCGGGCACGTCGGAAGGTTGGTACACCTCCTCCGTTTTCCAGTGGAAGAAAATTACTTCGCCGTCTGTTTCCTCATGACTGCAACATGCAAAAAACAGTGCAATTAAAGGGCTATGCGTAAGATCCAGAAGCCGGGTAGGCAGCCCATAATGCTGCATTCTTACCAACCGTTCGAAAACCGACTTGTCGTTGGAAAATGCAACGGGATCAAGCCGCATGAGCTCTTCGTACAACTCGTGCTCGACAGTCCTGAACGACTTCCCTTCCTTGATCCGGTATACAGTCGGCTCAAGCACGTACGCTGCGTCTGAATGACCCCGGTAGAGCAGGGCATAGCCTTCGCCATTAGGAATAGGCATCGTTGCTTTCTTCCAGGCCATGTATTCCGCAAGTGACGACACTTCGACGGGAATGGTCGGGGTTTCGTTAGGCATAGTCGCTCCGTGTTTGCTTGTCGAATGTTTAAGTTCGCTGATCTGGCTGAAATGCTTATTCTATGTTTGACGGAAAAGATACTCCATCCATACGCTGATCAAAATAATTTCAGTGTGCTGGAGAATGAGACTTGTCCCATAATTAAGGTGTTGCCGGCCTTCATGCAGGATATCAGTTTTTTTGTTTACCGTTTCTGCTGATGGTGTATTTCTGGTCCGTTTGGGGAACGGGTGGGGCGATTATCTACTGAATCGAACGGCCAACCTGACGCCTTTGGGTGGCGAGCGTTTTTCGTATTTGGGATGTGGGGTAATATTGTCGTGAAGATATGGATGTTTTTTGGGGGCTAGCTATTGAAAGCTTCCAATCTATATTGATCGAACTACACACGGCAAGGCGACTGAGCGCCTGGAAGAGGGGCGCCAGGCGGTGAAGTTTCGTCGAAATGTGCGAAGGGCACCCAAAAACAAAAAAGCCCACGAACGTAAATTCGTGGGCTTTTCTGAAGTATTTGGTAGGCCGTGCGGGATTCGAACCTGCGACCAACGGATTAAAAGTCCGCTGCTCTACCAGCTGAGCTAACGACCCAAAAACTTTGACTACTGAACTACGGTAACGCTTTGCCGTATCAACATGCTTGCCATGATGACGGCTGAATCTTGGTAGGCCGTGCGGGATTCGAACCTGCGACCAACGGATTAAAAGTCCGCTGCTCTACCAGCTGAGCTAACGACCCAAGGGCGGCTATTATGACGGCCAATGGCGGTTTTGGGAAGGGCCGGGGCGGAAAAAGCCTTGCGTGGCCCTCATGCACGGTCTAATATAGGTAGATAGTCTACCTATTTAACTCATTCCATGCCCAATACCGAAGACCTTCCCATCCCCGAGCGCGCGCTGGCGCTGTCCGATGAATTGCGCACGGCGTTCAAGCGCCTGCTGCGCTCCATGCAGCGCGAAGGGGGCGAGCTGGAAGGCGGCGTGTCGATGATGCAATACATGCTGCTGGCACTGATCCACGAGCAGCCCGGCATCGGCGTGGCCGCGCTGGCGCGGCTGCAGAACGTGCGCGGGCCCACCGTCAGCGCCCAGGTCAAGTCGCTCGAAGAGGCGGGGCTGGTCGAGCGCAGCGCGCCCGATCCGCAGGACCGCCGGCGTTCGGGCCTGCACGTGTCCGCGCAAGGCCTGGCGATCCTCGAGACCCTGCGTGCGCGGCGCCGCGATGCGCTGGCGCGGCGCATCGCCCGCCTGACGCCGCAGCAGGTCGATGCGCTGGAAGCCGCCATGCAGCCGCTGCTTGAGATCGGCCAGGCATGAGCGGCCACGATCACGCCGCAGGCGCAGACAAAGGCGCCGATAAACCCGTCACCGAGCGCGAAGTGCGCGCCATCTACCTGGGCCTGATGGCCGTGCTGGGCCTCGGTGCGCTGGACCAGAGCATCGTTGCCACGGCCCTGCCGCGCATCGTCGATGACCTGGGCGGCATGGCGCACCTGTCGTGGGTGGTCACGGCCTACGTGCTGGCCTCGACGGCCACCATGCCCCTGTACGGAAAGCTGGCCGACCAGTACGGTCGCCGCCCCATGATCTTCACGGCCCTGCTGACCTTTCTGCTCGGCTCCGTGCTGTGCGGGCTGGCGCAGAACATGACGGAACTGATCATTTTCCGCGCCATCCAGGGCCTGGGTGCGGGCGGCTTCATGCCGCTGGCGCAAATCATCATCGGCGACATCGTGCCGCCGGCCGAGCGGGGCAAGCGGCAAGGCATGGTGCCCATCGTGTTTGCCGTCACCAGCGTGCTGGGGCCCGTGCTGGGCGGCGTCATCACGGATGCCCTGTCGTGGCACTGGATTTTCTATGTCAACTTGCCGGTGGGCATTGTGGCCTTTTATATCATCGCGCGCGCCATGCGCAAGCCGGCGCGCACGCATGCGCACAAGATCGATTACCTGGGGTCTGCGCTGCTGACGGGCGCCGTCACGGCGGCCCTGCTGGTGCTGGCGCTGGGCGGCACGGAGTGGCCGTGGGATGCGCTGGCCATCAAGGTGTGCGGCGGCGTCGCCCTGCTGCTGGGCGTCTGGCTGGCCTTCCACGTGGGCAGGGTGGATGAACCCGTGCTGCCGCCCGACCTGTTCGAAAACCGCACTTTCAATATCGCCAGCCTGGTGATGGCCATGACTTTCATGGGCCTGATGGGCGCCAGCGTCTTCTTCCCCCTGTTCTTCCAGCTGGTGATGGGTACGAGTCCCGCCGAATCGGGCGTGATGACGGTGGCGATGATGGTGGGGCTGGTGGCGTCGTCGATGTTCAACGGCCGCGTGCTGTCGCGCTCGGGCAAGTACAAGATGGTGCAGGTGGCGGGGCTGGCCGTGGCGCTGCTGGCGTTTGCCGTGCTGGCCTGGGCCATGGAAACGTCGCGCGGCTACTGGATCATCGAGCCGGCCATCTTCCTGCTCGGCACGGGGCTGGGATTGGTGATGCCGAACATGACGATCGCCGTGCAAAATGCCTTGCCCCTGGCGCGCCGGGGCGTGGGCACGGCCATGCTGGCCTTTTTCCGTTCGCTGGGCGGCTTGCTCGGTGTGACGGCGTCCGGCGCCATCCTCGCCCGCCAGCTGCACCAGCATGGCGTGGAAGCCGTGTCGGCGCTGGGCGCGCATGCCGCGGCGCAGACGGTGGAAGTGTACCGCCATGCGATCGCCAGCGTGTTTGGCGCCGGCGCCGTGCTGCTGCTGGTGGGGCTGGTCTTCCTGCTGTTCCTGCCGGAACTGCCCCTGGAGGGGCATCCGGCAGCGGTGAAGGACGATCAGTAGCGTTCCAGCCAGTGCGCGTACGGCGCCGGCAGGGTCCACGAGGCGCGCTCCACGCCGAGTTCCTTGGCGGCAAAGTATGCCCAGTGGGGATTGGCCAGGTGCGCCTTGCCGACCATCACCACGTCCAGCTGCTCTTCCTTGACGACGCGCTCGGCAATGGCCGGCGTGCCGAAGCCCCAGGCGGACGAGACGGGCACGCCCGCTTCGCGGCGCACGCGCTCGGCGATCGGGCCCATGAAGGCCGGGCCCCACGGAATCGATACGTCGGGAATGGTGAAGCCCATGCTGACGCTGATCATGTCCATGCCCGCATCCTTGAACTGGCGCACGAGACCGATCGATTCGAGCAGGGTTTGCTCGTCGCGGCCGTCGAATTCCAGCACGCCGAAGCGGATGGTCAGCGGCAGGTGCTCGGGCCACACTTCACGCACGGCTTTCAATGTTTCCAGCAGGAAGCGGCTGCGGTTTTCCAGGCTGCCGCCATAGATGTCGTCGCGCCGGTTCGAGTGGGCGGAAAAGAAGCTTTGCGCCAGGTAGCCGTGGGCGAAGTGCAGTTCCAGCCATTCGAAGCCCACTTCGCGGGCGCGGATGGCCGCATCGACGAAGTTCTGTTTCACACGGGCAATATCGTCGAGGTCCATGGCGCGCGGCACTTTCGGCAGGCCGCCGCCGAAGGCGATGGCGGACGGGGCGATGGTTTGCCAGCCGCGCGCGTCGCCTTGCGTGATGTGGTCGTCGCCTTCCCATGGGCGGTTGGCGCTGGCCTTGCGGCCCGCGTGGGCGATCTGGATGCCGGGCACGGAGCCGGCCGCCTTGATGGCTTTCACGACAGGCACGAAGGCTTGCGCCAGGTCATCATTCCAGATGCCCGTGCAGCCGGGCGTGATGCGGCCTTCGGGCGCCACGGCCGTCGCTTCGACGATCACCAGCCCCGCGCCGCCGCGTGCCATGCCCGCGTAATGCGACAAATGCCAGTCGTTGGCCACGCCATCGACGGCCATGTATTGGCACATGGGCGGCACGGCGATGCGGTTGCGCAGGGTGATGCCTTTGAGGGTGTAGGGCTGGAAGAGGGCGGACATGGTGGCCTTTGTGTGTGTGGATAGAAAGATAGGAAAATACTGATTCGGTAGTTCGTAAATATTCGAAGAATGGAATTAGTATAGCGCATGCTGTATGATTCTGCTCATGCGTCCACACAAACATCCCCCCGCCAGCGAATTCGTCCTCGAGCGCGTGCTGTACGCCCTGAGCGATTCCATACGCCTCGACATCGTGCGCCACCTGGCCCGCGTGGATGCGGCCGCTTGCGGCGACCTCGACGGCGGACGGCCGAAATCGACCGTTTCCCACCATTTCAAGGTCTTGCGCGAAGCGGGCCTCGTCTACACGGAAAACGCGGGCACGACGCACATGAACACTCTGCGCCGCGCCGATATCGAGAGCCGTTTCCCCGGCTTGCTCGACGCCATCCTGGCGCAACAGCCATTGGCGCCGGAGGCGGAAAAGCCGGCAGCTTAGGCGCCTGCCGTGCCCCGCCATTTGCCAGGCTCGGCTATGATGTCGGCCTTTCGGTAAATCCCCGGCCGCGCGCCTGTTGCGCGATGGGCTGGCGACACTACCTGGCACGGCAAGGGATGGGAATGACGGCAGCAGCAGTGGTATCACAGGCGGACCTGGCACATCGTCCGCAGTTTGGCTGGATCAATGGTTTAAAAGCAGGCGCGGCGCAGTTGATCGTGTTGCATCACCTGGCGTTTTACGGGCCCATGTCCGACTACGTGCAACCGCTGTGGCCTGCGTTGCTGGACTGGCTGGGCGGCAGTGCGCGCATCGCCGTGCAAGTGTTTCTCGTCATCGGCGGCTTTCTCGTCGCCAAATCCCTGTCTCCCGCCGGCCGTCCCGGCATTGCCACCCCGCTGCAAGCGATCTGGCGCCGCTATGCCAAGCTGGCGCCGCCTTTCCTGGCCGCCACCTTGCTCGCGGCCATCATCACGCCCGTGGCCGGCATCTGGATGCTGCACGATTCCATGTCGGCCGCCGTCACCCTGGGCCAGCTGAGCGCCCATGCCTTGCTGCTGCACGGCGTGCTGGGCTATGAATCGCTGTCCGCCGGCGCCTGGTACGTGGCCATCGATTTCCAGCTGTACCTGCTGACGGTATTGCTGCTGTGGCTGGGCGGCCGCCTGGCGGGCCGGCGGCGCGGGCACTGGCTGATGCCGCTGGCCGTCACTGTGGGCATCACCTTTTCCCTGCTGTATTTCAATCTCGACGCGGACTGGGATAACTGGGCGCCGTATTTCTTCGGCAGCTATGGCCTTGGCATGCTGGCCTGGTGGGCCAGCGACCCGGCCCGCAAACCCGCTGCCATGACCGTGCTCATGGCCATGGCCGCCGTGCCCGTCCTGCTGGCCCTGGCCGTCGACTACCGCAGCCGCATCGCCCTGGCCCTGATCGTCGCCTGCGCCCTGTTCCTGTTCGGCCGCGCCCGCACGCCGTCGCAGGGCGGCGTCTGGAACATCGTCAACGCCCTGGGCCGCATCTCGTATGCCGTCTTCCTCGTGCACTTCCCCGTCAGCCTGCTGGTGAATGCGCTGTTTATCAGCTATGTCCCGCTCGAACCTGAGTGGCAGGCGCTGGGCATGCTGACGGCCTGGGGCGCCAGCCTGGCGGCCGGCGCCGCGTTTTACCGCTGGGTGGAGGTACCGCTGGGGCGGGCTATGGGCGGCGTGCTGGCGCATCTGGCCGGGAGGCCGGCGCTGGCGTCGCGTTAATGGTGGTGATGTAGCAGTCCCGATGGCGCCCTTGTTCGCGAAACAGGGCTGGCTGTTTCTATTATTTGTTACTACAATAAATAATGAGAATCACTTTTGATGCTGTCAAGCGTGAAAAGACGCTCAGGGAGTGTGGCCTCGACTTTGCGCGTGCGCGCGAAGTGTTTGACGGCCTCACCATTACGCTGCCGGACCAGCGCCAGGACTACGGCGAACCCCGCTTCATCACTGCAGGTCGGCTCGACGAGCGCCTGGTTGTACTGGTCTGGACGCCGCGTGGCCGGGCGCGCAGAATCATCAGCATGAGGAAGGCAAATGAACGCGAAATCGACAAATACAAGCAAAGCCTGGGTTGATCCCGACGATGCGCCTGAATTGACGGATGGTTTTTTCGAGCAGGGTATCTGGCAAGTGGGCGACAAGCCCGTTTCCCGCCCTGAGGCGCAGCAGGAGGCGGCACGCCGCCGCGGCAGACCCGCTGGCACTGGCGGCAAGGTCAGCACGACCATACGTTTCGACGCCGACATTCTCGAAGCCTTCAAGGCCACCGGCGATGGGTGGCAAACGCGCATGAATGATGTATTGAAGGAGTGGCTGCGATCCAGGCAAGCCTAGAAAACAAAAAAGCCAACCGCGAACGGTTGGCTTCTTCATAGTATTTGGTAGGCCGTGCGGGATTCGAACCTGCGACCAACGGATTAAAAGTCCGCTGCTCTACCAGCTGAGCTAACGACCCAAAAACTTTTTACAACAACTTCGGTAACACTGTGCCGTAAAAAAATGCTTGCTATAACAACTCGCAAGCAGATCAGTACTGCGTATTCGTGGTAGGCCGTGCGGGATTCGAACCTGCGACCAACGGATTAAAAGTCCGCTGCTCTACCAGCTGAGCTAACGACCCGAAGAAGAAAGATTATAGGGGGTGCCCGGGATTCTGTCAAACCTAACGGGCAACTTTTTCCCCGCTTTTACTTTTTGCCGCCCCGTTCCTTGGCGGCCTGGGCCGCGCTGGAGTCCGGGTAGCGCGAGATCAGGGCGTTCAGGGTCTTGGTCGCGTTCGGCTTGTCTTTCAGCTCCGTGTAGCAGCTGGCGATGTTGAGCATGGCGTCGGGCGCCTTCGGGCTGTCCGGGTAGTGTTTCAGCACGGCCTGCTGGGCCGTGATGGCGCTCTTGCAGTCGCGCTGGGCGTAATAGGCGTTGCCCAGCCAGTATTGCGCGTTGGCCGCATACGCCGATTCCGGATAGCGTTTCACGAAGCCGTCCAGGGCCGTCACGGCGCCCTTGTAATCGCCCGATTTGAACAGGCCGAACGCGGATTCGTACGCGCTTTGCTCGGACACTCCCACGGCCGCTTCCTGGCCGTCGATGGTGACCTGGCGCGGTTCGAGCTTGCGCAGGCGCGCGTCGATATCGGTGTAGAAATCCTTCTGGCGCTTTTGCGTGTTCGCCAGGTCGTTGCCCAGCACTTCGATCTGGCCGCGCAGGCGGGCGATCTCTTGCATGGTCTGGTCGTGCTGGTTGATCAGGCTCAAGGTGCTGGTCTTGTCCGCCTTGGCGTCGATGCGGCTGTTCAGGTCGCGCGCCATGGCGTCGACCTTGGCGCGCAGCTCGAGGATGGCCTTGCGTGCTTCGTCGTCATCGAACAGGGCGGCGTTGGCGTGCAGGGGCAGGTAGGCAAACGCGGCCATCAAGGCGGCGGCGACGCCGGCTTTCGAGAATGTCATCATGAGTCGGGCTTTCAAAAGTTACGCAAACATGCAAACGGGGCGCCGGGCGGTGAATCACCGCGCTGCGCCCCATTATTATGCCTATGACTGGCCAGTTAGGTAAGCGTCAATGCTGCCGCGCTCACCCCTGAACATCAATAAACGATGTCAGCGCGGCGGTTTTCTGCCCATGCTGCTTCGTTGCTGCCTTGAGCTTTAGGCTTTTCTTTGCCCAGCGACACGGCTTCCATTTGGCCTTCCGGCACGCCCAGGGCTGCCATCGACTTGCGCACGGCTTCAGCACGTTTCTGGCCCAGGGCCAGGTTGTACTCAGCGCCACCGCGTTCATCGGTGTTACCTTGGATCAGGATCTTGCGGCTAGGCGTTTTCACCAGGTAGCCAGCGTGGTTTTGCACGACTGGGGTGTCCGCTTCGCGCACGACGTATTTGTCGAAGTCGAAGTAGATGCTGCGGTTAGCCAGCACGCCTTTTGGATCGTCCAGTGGATCGACCGATGCGGTCGTTACTGGCTGAACTTGACGGGTGTCAACTGGAGCGACGACTTTTTCAGGCGCGCGCTCAACCACTGGGGTCTCTGCTACTTTGACTGGGGTGCTGCAGGCGGACAGCAGGGCTGCGGTAGCGGCGATGAAAGCCAAACTTTTAAAGTTACTCATTTTTATTCTCCGGGTCATGGTTAAAGGTGAAACTGTACAGCATTTACTTCATAAAAGGACCCCAGGTGGGCTCCTTGATATTGCCAGCTTGCGTAGTCAAACGCTGTTTGACGCGGCCATCCACCGATACCACTGCCAGCGACTTGCGTCGTCCGGATTCGGTCGCGTACATGATATATTTCCCGTTGGGCGAAAAGCTCGGTGATTCGTCGTTGGCGGTGTCCGACAGGCGCAGTTCCTGGCCACTAGCCAGGTCGAGCGCGTAGAGCTGGAAATTGCCGTCGCGACGGGAAATATAAGCGAGTGTCTTCCCGTCGGATGAAATCCGCGGGCTGATGTTGTAGGAGCCGCCAAACGTCACGCGCTTGGCTTCGCCACCGCTGGTCGACATGCGGTAGATCTGTGGTCCGCCGCTGCGATCGCTGGTGAAGTAAATGCTTTGGCCATCGGCCGAGAATTGGGGTTCCGTATCGATGCCGCTGCTGGTGCTGACGCGGCGCAAGCCGCTGCCGTCGGCATTGACGGTGTAGACCTGGGTATGACCGTCGCGCGACAGGGCCACGGCCAGGCGCGAGCCGTCCGGGCTCCAGCTCGGCGCGGAGTTGCTGCCTTTTTCATTCGACACGATGGTGCGCTGGCGCGTCACCAGGTTTTGCACGTAGACGATGGGCTTTTTCTTTTCGAACGACACATATGCGACCTTGGTGCCGTCCGGCGACCACGACGGCGAAATGATCGGTTCGTTCGAGCGCAGGGCGACCTGGATGCCTTCGCCATCGGCGTCGGCCACTTCCAGGCGGTATTCGCGGCCCGATTGCGTGACGTAGGCGATGCGCGTGGCGAACGCGCCCTTGACGCCCGTCAACTTCTCATAGATGTCATCGGCGATCTTGTGCGCCAGCAAGCGGTTGAACTGCGGCGCGGCCGCATTGTTCATGCTGGAGATCTGGGCGCCCTTGATGGTGTCGAACAGCTTGTAGCGCACGTCCAGGCGGCCATCGGCCATGCTTTGCACGGTGCCGGCCGCCAGCGCGTCGGCGCCGCGCGACTTCCACTGCTCGTAGCTGACGGGCGCCGTTTCCGACACGGGCGCATCGGCGTCGATCAGCTTGAACACGCCGCTGCGCGCCAGGTCGGCCTTGATGATGCTAGATAACGATTGCGGCGCCGCCGATTCATTGACGAAACTGGCGACAGCCACCGGGATCTGGTTGCTGCCGATCCCCGTAATCTCCACGCGCAGCTGCGCCTGGGCGCCGGAGGCTCCCAGCATCAGGCCGGCGCAGAGCACGACATAGCTCATTTTTTTCATGGTCATCATTTAGGCAAATCCTTCATCTCGAATATGAGTTCAATCTCGCGTTCCACGGTGCCGTCTTTTTTCTTCGGCAGTGGCGACGATTTGTTAATGGCGTTTTCCACCGAGCTGTCATACGCCGGCAGGCCGCTACTTTTAATCTTTCGGACCGAAATAATTTCCCCAGTTGGCAGTTGCTCGATCTTGAACACGGCGCGCGGGTTGCCCGGCACGTCCGTGCTACCGCTGTACGCGATATTGCTCTTGATCTTGCTCGTCAGGGCAGCGACATAGCCGCTGTCCTTGCGTGGCGCGGTCGCTTTCGCGGCCGTGCCCGTTGTGCCATTGCCTGCCTGTGCCATCAACCGCTTCATGTCATCGGCACGCAATTTGTCGGCGGCTGCTTTTTCAGCCGCCGCTTTTTTCGCCTTGGCCGCTTTTTCGGCCGCCGCTTTTTTATCGGACAGTTCTTTCTCGGCTTTTTCTTCCGCCGCTTTTTCTTTCTCTTTGGCTTGCTTGGCTTTCTCCAGCTTGTCGGCCTTTTCTTTTTCCAGCTTTTCAGCCTTGTCTTTTTCTTTCTGCTTCTGTTTTTCCAGTTCGCGCTTTTCTTCCTCGCGTTCCTTCAATTCCTGCTTGCGGCGTTCTTCCGCTGCCGCTTTGTCTTTTTCTTCCTTCAGCTTGGCCTTCTTGCGCTCGAGGGCGATCTCCGCCTCGCGCAGGTCGACCTTCGGCTCGGGCGCGGCCACGGGCGGCGGTGGCGGCGGGGCCGGCTGTTCTACTTGCGGTTCCGGCGGCGGCGCCGGTGTCGGTTCCGGCTCCGTCGCCACGTCGGGCGGCGGCGCGGCCGTCTGCACTTTCAGGTCCCATACTTCCGCTTCGACGGCGACAGGTTCCGTATTTTGCCAGTGTACGCCCACCCACAGGAAAAACAGCAGGCCAAGGTGCATCGCCAGCGCCAGGCCCAGCGAGGGCCAGCGGCTGCGTTCGCGCGGCACGCTGTAGGGCTTGCCGAGTACATGGTCGATTTGTTTGGTCTGCAAAGTCTAGTCTATCTAAAAACGGTCAAGTCTGGAAACAGGGCGCTGCGCTTACTTGGTGGCCAGGCCGACGCGGGTAATGCCCATCTTTTTCGCTTCCGAAATGAGCTGGATCACATCGTCGTACTTGCTTTCCTTGTCGCCCGCGATCATCACGGGATAGTCGGGATTGCTCTCGTGCAAACCGCGCAGCTTGCGCAGCAGGGCGTCGCGGTTCGGTTCCGTTTCCGGCGACAGCTGTTCCTTGCCGATCACGCCGATCGACAGCGAACCATTCGGTTTCAGCACGATCTGAATATAGTCATCGGGCGGTTTCGCCGACTTTTCCGCGTTGGGCAGGTTCACCACGCTGGGATTGTTCGACGACGGCATCACCATGAAAATGATCAGCAGCACCAGCATCACGTCGATATACGGCACGACGTTGATCTCGGACTTGAACTTGCGGCCGCGGCCGCCGCGCATGCCGCCGCTATTGAAGGAGGAACCCATGGACCTTGCCTCCTCTTAGCGCGACTGGCGCTGCAAGATGTTGGAGAATTCCTCGACGAAGCTCTCGAAGCGGATCGCCAGGCGGTCGATGTCATGCGAAAAACGGTTGTAGGCGACGACGGCGGGAATCGCCGCGAACAGGCCGATGGCGGTGGCGATCAGCGCTTCGGCAATGCCGGGCGCGACGGCGGCCAGGGTGGCTTGCTGCACGTTGGCCAGGCCGCGGAAGGCGTTCATGATGCCCCAGACGGTACCGAGCAGGCCGATGTAGGGCGAGACGGAGCCGACGGAAGCGAGGAAGGCCAGGTGCGATTCGAGCACGTCCATTTCACGCTGGAAGGCGGCGCGCATGGCGCGGCGTGCGCCGTCGAGCACGGCGCCGACGTCCAGCGCTTCACGCGAACCGTAGGAAGCCTTGCCCTTGATGAATTCGCCCATGCCGGCGTCGAAGATGCGGGCCAGCGCGCCGCTCTGGTCGCGGTTGCCGCTGGCGTTCTGGTGCAGCGCGTGCAGGTTGCCGCCGGCCCAGAAGCTGCGTTCGAATTCGATGGTCTGCTTGCGCGCCTGGCGCACGGCAAACATCTTGCGGAAAATGTAGGTCCAGCTGGTCAGGGAAATCAGCAGCAGCAGGGCCATGATCAGTTGCACGATCAAATGGGCATTGGAGATGAGCGCGAGGAAAGAAAGATCTTGTGTAACGTTCATTGGCTGGCAGTCTGTTGGGTGAATTGTCCGGGGGTGGCGGGTAGGGCTCAGGCGGCGCGCATGCGGGCCGCGACTGCATCAGGCACGGCGCGCGGGCGCAGTGCCGAATCGACGCAGCCGATCTTGACGCGGGCCGTGTTGAGCAGGCGGTCGCCGCACCAGGCTTGTTGCAGGAAAACGATGGAGGCACGCCCCATTTTTTCTATGCTTAAGGTTAATCTTACCGTGTCATCGAGCCTGGCTGGCGCATGATAGTCGGCGTTGACGCTTTTGACAACGAACATCGCGTCATGCTGTTCCAGCAATTCCTGCTGGCCCACGTCGATGGCGCGCAGCCATTCGGTGCGCGCGCGCTCGAAGAATTTCAGGTAGTTAGCGTAATAGACGATGCCGCCGGCGTCGGTGTCTTCATAGTAGACACGTACGTTCCAGGTAAAGACTGAAGGCATGTTTATTGCGCCAGTAGTGAGATTGAGCAACATTTTACGCGATTTTTCTTCTTGTGACTGTAGGCGCTTGCTGGAAAGCCATGCAAAAGCTGCATATAAGTTGCACCGCAGCATTGTAAATCCGGCGTGTGCAATGGCAAGCTTCGTAACATACGCTTACATGCCATGGCCAGGTTTAAGTCCAGCTTAAAAGCGGCAGTCATGCCCCGGGGCGGCCTGTGGCCACGCGCTGGCTGCGGTGGCGCGCGGCGATTATAGCCGCACGGTTGCATTCCTTGCTCAATTTGGGCACTTAACTTACAATTTGACTTCCATTACGTCTCACGTGACTGGCGAAAAGTCGGCGATCTCCAAGAATGGCGATCGGCAAACCGGCGAAAGGTGGGCATCCACCGGGAAACGTGAGATTTTTCATCAGCCGTTCGCCTGGGTAGCCACTATGGAAAAGCACGAAGAGGCTGCCTGTCCAATGTTGTTATTCACTTAACGCCGGCTCCCCTCATTCGATCCAACCTGCCAGTACAAGCACCCTCATACTTGGAGTTTTTACATGTTTGCAAAAGATCACAACCTCGCCAACGTCGATCCTGAATTGTTCGCCGTCATTCAAAAAGAGAACACGCGTCAGCACGACCACATCGAACTGATCGCGTCGGAGAACTACACGTCGCCAGCCGTAATGGAAGCGCAAGGCTCGCAGCTGACGAACAAGTACGCCGAAGGCTACCCAGGCAAGCGCTACTACGGTGGCTGCGAATACGTCGACGTGGCCGAGCAACTGGCCATCGACCGCGTGAAACAGCTGTTCGGCGCCGAATGCGCGAACGTGCAGCCGAATTCCGGCTCGCAGGCGAACCAGGGCGTGTTCTTCGCCATGTTGAAACCGGGCGACCTGATCATGGGTATGTCGCTGGCCGAAGGCGGCCACCTGACCCACGGCATGCCGCTGAACATGTCCGGCAAATGGTTTGACGTCGTTTCCTACGGTTTGACGGCGGAAGAAGACATCGACTACGAGGCGATGGAACGCCTGGCCCGCGAACGCAAGCCGAAGCTGATCATCGCCGGCGCGTCCGCATTCTCGAAAAAGATCGACTTCGAACGCTTCAGCAAGATCGCCAAGGAAGTGGGCGCCTACTTCATGGTCGACATGGCCCACTACGCGGGCCTGATCGCCGCCGGCCTGTACCCGAACCCGGTGCCGTTCGCCGACTTCGTTACCTCGACCACGCACAAATCGTTGCGCGGCCCGCGCGGCGGCATCATCCTGATGAAGGCCGAACACGAAAAAGCCATCAACTCGGCCATCTTCCCCGGCATCCAGGGCGGCCCGCTGATGCACGTGATCGCCGGCAAGGCCGTCGCCTTCAAGGAAGCGCTGAGCCCTGAATTCGTCGAATACCAGAAGCAAGTGATCAAGAACGCCGACGTGCTGGCGAAGACCCTGATCAAGCGCGGCTTGCGCATCGTGTCCGGCGGCACCGAATCGCACGTCATGCTGGTCGACCTGCGCGCCAAGAACCTGACGGGCAAGGAAGCCGAAGCCATCCTCGGTTCCGCGCACATCACCTGCAACAAGAACGGCATCCCGAACGACCCGCAAAAACCGTTCGTCACCTCGGGCATCCGCCTGGGCAGCCCGGCGATGACGACGCGCGGTTTCAAGGAAGCGCAAGCGGAAGAAGTGGGCAACCTGATCGCCGACGTGCTGGACAATCCGCATGACGCCGCCACCATCGAGCGCGTGAAAGCGGCCGTGAAAGTACTGGCCGACGCGCACCCTGTGTACGCCTCATAATTATTTGTCCAGAATGTGTCATACGGAGTAAGATTCTGTATGACACATTCCAGTCGTGCCCCAGGGCGCCCGGAGTGATTCGGGCGCCCTTTGTACAAGGGCGGCGATTTCCCGTAATTATTACTATAAAGTTGTAGCCAGCCCATGAAATGTCCATTTTGCCAGCACGGCGACACCCAGGTTCTCGATACGCGCGTATCGGAGGAAGGGGATGCCATTCGGCGCCGCCGCCGCTGCGGCAAATGCGACAAGCGTTTTACCACTTACGAACGCATTGAACTTATCATGCCGGCCGTCGTCAAAAAGAATGGCAGCCGGACGGAGTTCGCTGCGGATAAGTTGCGCGGCAGTTTGATGCTGGCCTTGCGTAAGCGTCCCGTCGCGGCCGCCTCTGTGGATACGGCCATCGCGTCCATCCAGGAAAAGCTGCTCACCAGCGGCTTGCGCGAAGTCGAATCCGGCTATATCGGCGAACTTGTCATGCAGGAACTCAAGCGCCTGGACAAGATCGCCTACATCCGCTTTGCCTCCGTCTACAAGAATTTCGAAGACCTGGCCGAGTTCCAGGACGCGATCGCCGAAGTGGGCCAGGCGCGCAAGCCCTGACGCTCACCCGGACATTCACTTTGCCGGCAACGGGGCCGCTCCTGCGCCCCGTGTTCACCATGCCAGCGCTTGCCTGGCAAGCGGCCTGATCAAGACCAACGCGATTCTTCTCTACTTATCATCGTCCTGTTTGCGCTAGCGCAGACGCGGGTTTTTGCGCGCGCCTATCTTGTAGCTGGGCCGCTTGTTCCTGCGGCTCTTTCTGCGGAAGGGAGTAGCGCATGCGCAAGGGCGGTCGCACTATGTTTCCTGCGGGTGGCAGCAGCCTCGTCGAAGTGCTGGTGTCGCTGCTGCTGTTGGCGCTGGGCCTGCTGGGCGCCAGCATTTTGCAATTGAACGCCCTGCGCGCGCGCCACGAGTCGGCGCTGTTGTCGGCGGGCGTGCAACTGGCCGCCGGCATGGCCGAGCGCATGCGCGCGAACAGCGTGCTCATGCATGGCCCCGATGCGGCCAATCCCTACCTGAACGTGGCCTACGCGGCGGCGGACGACGCCGAAGCTGGCGGCGGCGCGCCCGACTGTTTTGGCGCAGCCGCCTGCGGCGCGGCCGAACTGGCGCAATTCGACATCGCCGAATGGAAGCAAGGGCTGCACGCGGCCTTGCCCGGCGCGCGCCTGCGCATCTGCCGCGACCTTGCCGCGTGGGACGCCGCCGCCCAAGGCTTGCAGTGGGCGTGCAGCGGCGGCAAGGGGGCGCCCATCGTCATCAAGTTGGGCTGGCGCGGCCGCCTGCCCGATGGCTCGCCCGCCGTGAATGCGGCAGGCGAGTCGCTGCCCAGGCTGGCATTCCAGCTGGGCGGGGGCGGCGCATGAACGGCGGGCATCGTGGCATGAGCCTGGTCGAATTGCTGGTGGCCCTGTCGCTCGGTGCGCTGTTGATGCTGGCCGCCAGTAGCGTGCTGCTGGCGGCCAGCGGCAGTTATGGCGACCAGTCCGCCAGCGCGCGCCTGGATGACAACGCCCGCTATGCGCTCGACACCATCGCCCGCGCCGTGCGCCAGACGGCGTATGTGAATTGGGACAGCAGCGCCGCGCCCGTCGCCCATGCCGATCACGACAGCGCGAATGTCGCCGGGCTCGACGCGCGCAGCCTGGGCAAGAACAGCGACGGCATCAGCGGCGCGCTGCCCGGCGCCCTGCATGGCAGCGACGTGCTGGCCTTGCGCTATTACGGCGCCGGCAAGGAAGAGGGCGGCGACGGTTCCGTCCTCAATTGCGCCGGCTTCGGCGTGGGCGCCGCGCAAACGGAGGCGCAGCGGGGCTGGAGCATTTTCTACGTGGCGCAGGGCGCCGATGGCGAGGGCGAGCTGCGCTGCAAATACCGCGGCGCGAACGGCTGGGGCGCGGACGCCGTCATCCGTGGCGTCGACGCTTTCCAGGTGCTGTATGGCCTCGACACGGATACGCCGCCTGACGGCGTGGCGAACCGCTATGTCAACGCCAGCGCGCTCGACGCCTACGATGCGGCGCTGCTGCTGGAGGGGGCGGACGCGGCCGCGCGCCAGCGCGATTTTCAACGGCGCACCCACTGGAAGCGCGTGGCCAGCGTGCGCGTGGCGTTGTTGCTGCATGGCGAGGCGGGACAGGCCGACAAGATGGCGGAACTGGGGCCGGCGCAGTTCGACCTGTTCGGCAAGGCGTATGCCGAGGCGCACGGCGCCGGCGACACGGGCGTGCGCATCGCGCGCGCGTCCTTGCCTGCCGCGACGCGCTCCCGGCTGCGGCAACTGGTGCAAACGAGCATCATGCTGCGCAACGGGCCGGCCTAGGCGGGCGGCGCGATGGCTGGCGCGGGCGTCCGCTGTTGCGTGCCTAGGCGCCCAGCTCGTGCGCGATGCGGCGGCGCCGCCCTCGTGTATGTGCTGTGCCTGCTGGTGATCATCTTGTTGCTGGGCATTTCGGCGGCGCAGATGGCCTTGCAGGGAGAAAAGGCGGCGCGCGGCGAGCGCGACCGGCAGATCGCGTTTCAGGCGGCGGAGGAGGCTCTGGTGGATGCGCAGAACGATATCGAAGGCTTGCCCGGCGCGCCGGGACGCAGCAGCCTCTTCGCGCCAGGCAGTGCGGCCGGGTTCGCGGACGGCTGCGGCGAGGGAGGCGCGCTGGGTCTGTGCCTGCCGGCAGCCCCGGGTGCGCCGGCGCTCTGGCTGAGCACGGACCTGGATGGCGCCGAAGGCAGCAGCCGCGCCGTGCCGTATGGCCAGTTTACGGGCGCCGTCATGCAGACGGGGCAGGGCTTCCTGCCGTCGCGCCGGCCCCGCTACCTGATCGAACTGCTGCCGTTTCACCCGCCCGGTGCACAGGCCACGGCAGTAGCCGGCGGCCTGGCCACGGAAAGCTATGTGTACCGCATCACGGCCATCGGTTTTGGTGCGCAGGAAAGCACGCAAGTCGTGCTGCAAAGCTATTACCGCAAGCAGGCGGCGGGAGCGGGGCCATGAGGGCATCGTGCTTCACCTTGCCGTCCACTTTGTGGCCTGCCTTGCGGTCTGCCCGGCGGCATGCCGGCTGCGTCTGGCTGATGCTGCTGGCCTGCCTGGCCAGCCTCACTTGCGGCGGCGCCCTTGCCGCCGCCGTCCCGCCGGTGACGCTGGCACGGGCCGACGCGGGCTTGCATGGCGCCAGGGTGCCGCCGAATCTGTTGCTCAACCTGTCCCTCACGCATGCGGCAGCCGCTGCCGCGCATGGCGGCGACTATGCGCCGCAGCGCGAGTACGCAGGATACTTCCATGCGCGCATGTGCTACAGCTATCCGTATCGCAGCAAGGATGGCGCCATGCTGCCGGACTTGCGCGTAGCGACCGCTTACTTCTCCGTGCTGAAACCGGCTGATGCGCTGCACGGCTGCGGCGGAGATAGTTTCAGCGGCAACTTTCTCAACTGGGCCAGCACCAGCATGCTCGACCTCGTCCGCTACGCGCTGACGGGCGGCGACCGCGTCATCGACGAAGTGCGCAAGACGGTACTGCAGCGCGCCTACCTGCCTGACGCCGACAGTCCCATCGACTTTTTTGCCCACCCCGTCTTTTTCCCGCGCAAGGTCTTGCAGGCGGGCGTGGCGGCGGCGACGCCGTTTGCGCTGGCGCAACTGGCTATTGTTTCCTGCCGCAACCGCCTGCTGTTCGGCGACGCCAGCCTTGGCCAGTCTGCGGGCGGCACTTGCGATGCGCCTGGCTTTGCTGCCACGCACGGGATGTTCCTCGCGCGCGTGCGCGTGTGCGACGCTGATGAGGGGCCGCTGCGCGACGACTTGTGCCTGGCGTATGGCAAGAACTACAAGCCGGTAGGCGCCGTGCAGCGCCATGGCGGCAGGGTGCGCGTGGGCGTGTTTGGCCACTTGAACGGCATGCCCGCCAGCGCCGTCCCCGTGTATGGCGGCGTGCTGCGCGCGCCGCTGGCCCATGTGGGCAGACAGCGCTGGACGGCGCCCGACTATTTGCCGCAAGACAATGCCGGCGCCGAGTGGCATCCCGCCACCGGCGTGTATGTGGCCGAAGCTGAGGCGCAGGGCACGGGCCTTGGCGGCGGGGTGACCGCTTACATCAATGGCCTGGGCCGCGGCAATGCGGGGCATCCTGGCGCGTACGCCAGGGCGGCGCCGCTGGCCGAATTGCTGTACGAATCGCTGCGCTACCTGCAGGGACGGCAAGCGAGCGCCCCGGTGCCGCCTGCCACGGCCCCGCCTGCCATCGACGACGGCTTGCCGCTCGTGACCCAATGGAGCGACCCGCAAACGGCCAGTTGCCAGCGCCACGTCGTCGTCAGCCTCGGCGATGCGGGCATGGCGGGCGACCGCTACGTGCCCGGCAATGTCCCGGTCACTCCCGCCGCATCCGGCGACCGCGCCCGCGCGCCGGATGGTTTTGCGCCGCCGCCGTTCGATGCGATGGCCTGGACGCATGCGGTGGGCAGCCTGGAAAGCGGCGGCACGCCCGGCAATCCCGCGCCACGGCCGGAACTGGCGGCGCTGGAATTGCTGGCCGACGGGGCGGGCGGCGCCAGCTACCATGCGGCGGGCCTGGCTTACTGGTCGCACGTGCAGGCCCTGCGTCCCGGCGGCAAGAACGACGGCGGCGCAAAGGTCGAGCACTATGCGGGCGACTTGCGCCAGGGCGACCCGGCCGGCGTGCCTGCCGCCACTCCCGCCTCTACACCCTTGCTGCTGGCGTCCAAGTATGGCGGTTTTCTCGATGCGAATGGCGACGCCAACCCCTTCAAGAGCGCGACGGGCGGCGTGCTGGATGAATGGAGCTTGGACGGTCGCTGGCCCGGCCATTACTTGCGCGGCAGCGATCCGGCCGCCCTGATCGCGGGACTGCGCGCGGCCTTCGCGGCCGCCGATAAGGGCACCTTGCCGGCGGCGCTCGCAGGACCGGCCCTGATGGCGCTGGCCAGCGGCACGGAAGAGGCATACTGGTTCCAGACGCAGCTGCGCCTGGCCGATGGCGGCATGACCTTGTCGCGCACCGCGTTTGCCGTGGGGGCCGATGGCGCACTGCTTCCCGGCAAGTCATGGTGGATTGCCGGCGGACAGGATAAGCCCGTGCCGGATGGCGCGCCTGCGTCCTTGCGTCCCGTCTACACGCTCGACGCCCAGGGCAGCTTGATGCCGCTGGCCTGGAGCCGTCTCGACGCAGCGCAGCGCGGCGCATTCGACAGTGGCGATGGCCGGGGCGAGGCGCGCCTGGCGTACCTGCTGGGCCAGCGCACGCACGAGGTGGGCCAGCCAGGCGGCTTCCTGCGGCGCAGGTCAGGCAGCCTGGGCGCGGCCCCATATGGCAATCTGCTGTACGTGGGTGCGCCCGGTTTGGGCATGCCGGGCGCTGGCTATGGCTTGCACCGCCAGGCGCTGCTGCAGCGGCGCAAAATGTTGTACCTGGGCGCCAGCGACGGTTTGCTGCATGCCTTCGATGCGCGCACGGGCAGCGAATTGTTTGCCTATCTGCCGCAAGCGCTGCTGCACCTTGCGCCAGCCGCTGCGAGCACTCACTACAGCTCCGGCCCGTTGCTCGACGGCGCGGCGGCCACGGCGGAAGTGCTGGCGCTGGGGCATTGGAAGACGGTGCTGGTATCGGGCATGGGCGGTGGGGCGCAGGGCGTGTTTGCGCTCGACATCACCGACCCGGCCCGCTTCGCGCAAGACGGGGCGCTGTGGGAATTTACGGACCGCGACGACAGGCTGATGGGCAATGTGCGCGCGCCGCCCGCCTTCGCCCGCATCAATATGGGCGGCAAGGAGGGCGCGTCGGCCTACCGCGACTTTGCCATCGTCGCCAGCGGCTACAACAACCATGTGAACGATGGCAAGGACACGACGGCGCCCGCGTCGGCGGCCGCCATTTTCCTGCTGGCGCTGGACAAGGCGCCCGGCATGCCATGGGTGTTGGGAAGTAATTACTTCCGCCTCAAGGTGCCCGTGGCAAGCGGCGGCGGCCATGACACTGATGCGGGCGCGAACGCGGACGCGGACGCTATGCCCCAGGCGCTGGGTCCGCCCGCCGTGGTGCCGGGCAGCGACGGCGCGCTGGCGTACCTGTATGCGGGCGATTTGCAGGGCAATATCTGGCGCCTCGACATGGCTGGCGGGCCGCCGTGGAAGGAGGGGCAGGGACGCAAACTCGTCTTTGTCGCGCGTGATGCACAGGGCCGGCGCCAGCCCGTGACGCAGCAACTGAGCGTGGCCTACGCGCCCGGAGGCGGCTATGTGCTGCTGTTCGGCACGGGCAAGCTGGTCGAAGCGGCCGATACCTGGCCTTCCGCCTTCCTGTCGCAATCGTTTTATGCCGTGCACGACGATGTGCGCGAGTCATCTTCCACGCATAGCCGATCCGACCTGGAGCAGCGCAGCCTGGGCGAGGCGGCGGGCGGCGTGCGCGTCGACGGCGCCGAATTGCGCTACACGGGCAGCGACGCCATGCGCGGCTGGTATCTCGATTTTATGGACACCGCGCAGACGGGCGAACGCAGCGTCAGCAGTCCCGTATTGGCCGCCGGCAAGGTGCTGTTCAACACCGTCTTGCCCGGGCGCGATCCTTGCGCCAAGCCGGCCACGCGCCTGTACGTGCTCGATGTGCTGAGCGGCTTTGCCGCCGATGGCGCCGGTGTCGTGCAGGCGGGCGCGCAGACGGGGCGCCTGTTCGATGGCCTGGCGCGCGCGCCGCCGCTGGCGCTCGAACTGAACAGCACGGTGGGCGCCGCGACGGCGGCCGGGCGGGCCGAGGGGCGCAAGGAACTGGCCGTGCTGCAACCGGGCTTGCCCGGCGCGGCCAGCGGGGCGGTGCTCAAGGTCGTCAGCGCACCGCTGCCGGCCCGGCGCCTCAGCTGGCGCGAAGTGGCGAACTGGCGCGAATTGCATGAGGCGGCCAAGAAAAAATAGGCGTGGGCATGGCTGGCGTGTCGCAAGTGACAAGCGTGCCGGCCTGCGCATCGTATCGGCTGGCGCTTGTTGGAAATGGGGAAATCGCATGGGGACGTTGGCAAGGCAAAACTGGTTCGCTGCACACGGTGGCGTTCCTGCTGCCAATCCGCCGGGCTTCAGCCTGATCGAACTGTTGTCCGCGCTGGCGATCACGAGCCTGCTGCTGGCGCTGGCCGTGCCCGCTTATCACGGCCATGTCGTGCGGGCCAAGCGGGTGCAGGGGCAGGCGGCCCTGCTGCGGCTGATGCAGCAGCAGGAACGCTATTATTCGCAAAACAATCATTATCTGGCCTTTTCCTCGGCCTCGCCGGCGCCGCAGGCGCAAGCATTTCCATGGTGGTCCGGCGACGGGGGCGCGGCCGGCAGCGCGTATGAAATCGAGGCGCTGGCCTGTCCCGGCCTGGCAATCGGGCAATGCGTGCTGTTGCGGGCCATGCCGGGCACGTCCAAGGTCGACGCGCAGTTCCAGGATGCCGATTGCGGCGTGCTGTCCCTGAACAGCACGGGCCAGCGCGGCAGCAGCGGCCCCGCCAGCCAATGCTGGCCCTAGGCCATGGTTACGCTGGCGCGCGCACGAGGCAGGGGGGATTCACTTTCATGCCGCCTTTCGCCTTCCTGCGGCCGGCCCTGGTTTGCCCGTTCGCGCAAGCAGCCATGTCGGGCGGGGCATACCTTGCCCGAATTGCTGGCCGTGCTGGCGATTGCCGCGCTGCTGGCGGCCGCGGCCTTGCCCAGCTTGCAGCATGTGCTGGCGCGCCAGCAGGTGCGCGCGGCGGCCACGGACTTGTTTTCGGCCATCGAATTGACGCGGGCGCAGGCGATGGCGCGGGGACAGCGCGTGCTGCTGATGCCGGCCGGACCCGGTGGCGTGGATTGGCGCACGGGCTGGCTGGCATTCATCGACCGCAATGCCAACCTGGCGTTCGATGGCGATGACGAATTGCTGTTCCGCCAGGGGCCGCTGCCGGAGGGCATCACGGCCCAGTTCGCGTTCTCATCGGCCACGGTGCCATTTTATATCGCCTACAATGGCGCAGGCCGCAGTTGCAGCGCAACCAATAGCCTGGCGGCGCGCTGGGGGACCTTGTCCCTGGCTTTGGGAAAGCAGGTGCGGCATATTAAAATCAACATGCTGGGCAGGGTGCGCGTGTGCGACCCGCAGCAGCAAGCGGCCAATTGCAGCGGCGTGGCCGACAGTTCGTAATCCGACTCATCTAATCCGACTCAGCTAATCCGACTCACCTATCACTCACTATCAAAGAAGCCCGTGGAAATACTCAACGATATCGATGGCATGCGCCTGGCGCTGGAATGGGCGGCGCGCGGTTTGTATACGACCTCGCCCAATCCCCGCATCGGCTGCGTGATCGTCAAGGATGGCCAGGTGATCGGCGCCGGCGTGACGCAGGCGGCCGGGCAGGATCATGCCGAGGTGCAAGCCTTGGCCAATGCGGCGGCACGCGGCAACGACGTGCGCGGCGCCACGGCGTATGTCACCCTGGAACCGTGCAACCACCATGGCCGCACGCCGCCATGCTCCGATGCGCTCGTGCGCGCGGGGCTGGGCCGCGTCGTGGCCGCCATGACGGATCCGAATCCGCTGGTGGCGGGGCAGGGGCTGGCCAAGCTGGAAGCGGCCGGCATCGCCGTCACCACGGATGTGCTGGCCGACGAGGCGCATGAAATGAATATCGGCTTCTTTTCGCGCATGCAGCGCGGCAAGCCGTGGGTGCGCCTGAAAACGGCGGCCAGCCTGGACGGCATGACGGCCTTGCACAATGGCCAGAGCCAGTGGATCACGGGGCCGCAAGCGCGCGCCGACGGCCATGCCTGGCGCGCGCGCGCCTGCGCCATCCTGACGGGCATCGGCACGGTCAAGGCGGACGACCCGCAACTGAACGTGCGCGCCGTCGAGACGCCGCGCCAGCCGCGCCGCATCGTCGTCGACAGCCGGCTCGACATCAGCCTCGACGCGCGCATCTTGCAGGGCGGCGGCACGTGGATCGTGGCGGCCGTCGCCAACCCGGAGAAACAGGCGCAACTGCAGGCGCTGGGTGCCGAAGTCATCCTGTTGCCGAACGCGGCCGGCAAGGTCGACCTGGCCGCGCTGATGCTGGAACTGGGACGCCGGCAAATCAATGAAGTCCACGTCGAGGCAGGCTCCAAGCTGAACGGTTCGCTGATCCGCGAAGGCTGCGTCGACGAGTTGCTGGTCTACCTGGCGCCCACCTTGCTGGGCGATGCGCAAGGCATGTTTGCCTTGCCCGCCTTGACGGATATCAAGCAGCAGCGCACTTTGCAATTTCACCAGGTTCAGCAAGTGGGCGAAGATGTGCGTATCCTTGCAAGATTCGCCCAGCGCAATTAATTAAAACGCCTGACAAAACCGTAGCGAGCGGAAGGAAGGCTCGGCGCCCCCGTTGGCTCGAGACGCGCAGCTGTACGAAGTACGGGGCCGCCGAGGCAGTGAGCATCGTAGGCCGCAAATTACGACGTGCAGTAGGTTTTGACAGACGTTTTTAATATTTTTACACTTTTTATAGGGTTAGTTCATGTTTACAGGAATTGTTGCCGCCATCGGCAAGATTGAAACCGTGCAAGCACTCGAAGGCGGCCTCGACGCAGGCGTGCGCCTGACCATCCACGCGGGCGGTTTGCCGCTGGCCGACGTGGCCCTGGGCGACTCGATCGCCATCAATGGCGCCTGCATGACGGTGGTGGAAAAGTCGGACACGGGTTTTGCCGTCGATGTCTCGCGTGAAAGCCTCAATTGCACCGTGGGCCTCGATACCACCACGGAAGTGAACCTGGAAAAAGCCCTGACCCTGGCCGAGCGCCTGGGCGGCCACCTGGTGTCCGGCCACGTCGATGGCCTGGGCATCGTGCGCAAGTTCGAAGCCGTGGGCGAATCGTGGGAACTGGTCATCGAAGCGCCGCACGAACTGGCGAAATACCTGGCCTTCAAGGGTTCCGTCGTCGTCAATGGCGTGTCGCTGACCGTCAACCGCGTGGAAGACCTGGGCGCGGGCGCCGTCAACGGCTGCCGCTTTTCGATCAACCTGATCCCGCACACGATCGCCATGACGACCCTGAAACATTTGACGGTCGATGGCAAGGTCAACCTGGAAATCGACTTGATCGCCCGCTATGTCGAGCGGATGTTGTCGCTGGACAAGGCTGCCGCCTGATATAAGAGCTGAACACGGCAACACAGCCGCCTTGCCAGGCGTGTGTTGCTTTTTTTGCAGACGCGCATACTATGAAGCTTTCCGCAGTGGAGGCTAGCCATGGACCCGATTTCGCGCGCAACCGTGCCCAACACCATCCCGGTCACGTCCCGCGTGGGCGCAACGGCTGCGTTGGCGCCGGCGCAGCCCGTGCCGGCTTCCGGCGCGGCGGCGGCCCTTGCAATACTTTCCTCGACGCAGGTAGACATCTCCCCGCTGGGCCAGTTCCTGTCCGGCGTGGCCTTGTCGCGCCGGCAATTGCTGGCCTTGCAGGGCGCCACGGAAGAGGCCAGGGCGGCAAATACCCCCGTGAATGTCAATGACGACTTGCTGGCGTTGGCGCGGCAACTGACGGAATCGTTCGCCCAGCTGCAAACGAGCGGCATCGACGCCAGCCAGCTGGCGACGGCTGGCGACACGCCGGGCAGCCTGGCGCAGCGCTACGATTTATTGTCGGGCGACGGCACGACGGATGCGGCCACGGCGCTGGCGCAGGACGGCAGCTTGCTCACGCAAGCACAATTGGCCCGCATCGGCATCGACTTGCGCAATGAAGATGTCGATGCGACAACGTTGCAAGCCGCGTATGCTGCCGACAGCAATGCCACCCTGGACGCCTTGCAACAGGGAACGGACGTGCTGGCACAGGTGGGCGCCGTGCTGGCCCGGCAGCAGGGCGCGCCGCTGGCGGCCGGTGTCGAAGCGGATTTGACCGGCGAAACACTGCCGTCCGGTGCCGCGCAAGCCTTGCAGGCCGCGCCGCCGCAGGCCTTTGACGCAGCGCTGCCGCAGACGGCCGCCATTGCGCAGCGGCAACTGGAACTGCAGCAGCAACTGGAAGCGGAAGAGCTGAACCTGGACTTGCAGGAACTGCGGCCCCAGCCGCCAGCGCAACAGGCCGACAATGCAGCGGACTTGCTGCAGACGCAGCGCACGGATAACCTGCGCGTCGATGCTCAGCGCGTCGATGCCCAGCGCCTGGATGCCGAACGCATGAATACCGATCAGCAGGCGCAGCAGCAGGACGCTGCGCGCGTGGACGAACTGCGCCAGGGGCAAGTGCGGCAGCAGGGCTTGCAGCAGCAGGCGCAAGCGGCGGCGGACGATGCGGCGCGGGCGCAGCTGGCCGCCAGCGACGCGCAGATGGCGGCCCAGGCGGCATCCGACCGGGCGCAGTCGCTGGCGCGCGCAGCGCAGGGGCAAGCCGACGCAGGCCTGGCGACGGCGCAAGCCCAGCTGGCCCAGCAAAATGCGCAGGCGCAAGAGCTGGCCGCGCAAAACGCGGGCATGGCCGTGCCGCCGCCGTCGTCGCAAGACCCGTCCGTGGCGGCAGCCATCGCCGCCTATAACCTCAACAATGCAGCCCTGAATCCCGGCTTGATGAACCGGCCATTGCCGGCCAGCGACTCGCGCCTGCCGCTGGTGGCGCCCGTCGCGGCCGTGGAGCCCGTCAAGCCCGTGACGAAAATCTAGGGCAGCAGGCTAGCGTCCAGCGTGATATTGGCTTTGAGCAGCTTCGACACGGGGCAGCCAGCCTTGGCCTTGGCCGTCAATTCCTCGAATTGAGCCTGGCTGGCGCCGGGAATTTTTGCTTTCAGGATCAAATGGACGGCCGTGATGGCAAAACCGTCGTCTGTCTTGTCGAGGGTCACTTCGGCCGTCGTTTCCATTTTTTCCGCCGTCAAGCCCGCTTCGCCGAGGATCAGCGACAGGGCCATGGTGAAGCAACCCGCGTGGGCGGCGCCGATCAGTTCCTCGGGATTCGTGCCGGGCTTGCCTTCGAAGCGGCTGGCAAAGCCGTAGGGATATTCCTGCAAGGCACCGCTGCGCGTGCTGATGGCACCCTTGCCATCCTTGATGCCGCCTGACCAGATGGCCGATCCGTTGGTTTTCATGTTGCCGCTCCTGTGTGGGGGTGTCGCTGCGAGTGGGGTGTCAGCGCCTTGGCGGTGACTGGCTGATCTTATGCTCTTTGCAAGGCCGGCGGCGCGCGTCTTGCCGCCGCCGTGTGCGCTGGATCAGGGAATCGGCGCTTTGCGGGGCAGGCGGTGGCATCCGTGCCGCAAAGCTGTCTTATTTCAGGTCTGCAAGCGCCAAATCCTTTAAAATAGCAGGTTATAAGAAAATTCCCGGAAATTCGCGGAATATTCGCGCTTGATGTTTCAGGTTCAGGTTCAGTTTTTAGTTACATTAACAACGCCCGGCAAAACCGTCGCGAGCGGAAGGGAGAGGCGGCTGAGAAGCGCAACCGTACGAAGGTACGGTGAGCATCGCAGGCCGCCTATACCGACGCGCAGCAGGTTTTGACTGGCGTCATACGAGGATGAATAATGTCTATTTCCAGCACCGAAGAGATCGTCGCTGAATTGCGCGCCGGCCGCATGGTGATACTGGTCGATGAAGAAGACCGGGAAAATGAAGGCGATCTGGTGCTTGCCGCCGATTTCGTGACGCCTGAAGCCATCAACTTCATGATCACGCATGCGCGTGGTCTGGTCTGCCTGACCCTGACGGAAGAGCGTTGCGACGAGCTGAACCTGTCGATGATGACATCGCGCAACGGCACCGCCTACGGCACCAATTTTACCGTGTCCATCGAAGCGGCCGAAGGCGTGACGACGGGCATTTCCGCCGCCGACCGCGCCAAGACCATCCAGGTGGCTGTTGCCAAGGGCACGCAGCCCAGCGATATCGTCCAGCCTGGCCATATCTTCCCGCTGAAAGCGCAAAAAGGCGGCGTGCTGATGCGCGCAGGCCATACGGAAGCCGGTTGCGACCTGACGGCCATGGCCGGCTTGACGCCCGCGTCCGTGATTTGCGAAATCATGAAGGATGACGGCACCATGGCGCGCTTGCCGGACTTGCTGGTGTTTGCCGAGCAACATGGCCTGAAAATCGGCACGATTGCCGACCTGATCCATTACCGCAGCCAGACGGAGTCCCTGGTCGAGCGCGTTGCCGAGCGCACCCTGCACACGGCGCACGGCGAATTCCGTTTGATCGCCTTCCGCGACAAGCCCAGCGCGTCGGCCCATTTGGCCCTCGTGCATGGCGATTTAGCGCCCGGCCTGGAAGCGCTGGTGCGCGTGCACCAGCCCGTTTCCCTGCTGGACGTGCTGGAAAGCGAAGCGACTACCCACTCGTGGACGGTGGCCGCCTCGATGGCCGCCATCAAGCAGGCCGAGCGGGGCGTGATGGTCTTGCTGAACTGCGGCGAGACGTCGGGCGAGCTGTTTGCCCAGTTCGCCGCGCTCGATACGCCGCAAGCCAAGCCGAAAGGCCGCGCCGCCAGCATGGACTTGCGCAGCTACGGCATCGGCGCGCAAATCCTGCGCGACCTGGGCGTGAGCAAGATGCAATTGCTGGCCAGCCCCCGCAAGATGCCGTCGATGGTCGGTTTCGACCTGGAAGTCACGGGTTTTCAGTGCCATCCAGGCCAGGACGCCTAAGCAAATCTACTGCGCGTCGCGATTTGCGGCCTGCGATGCTCACTGTACTATTCGTACAGTTGCGCTTCTTGACCACAACTCGCTGCCGCTCGCTACGATTTTGTCAGGCGTCGATGTAAGAGTAAACGATGGCGGCATGTGCATGTCGCCCTGAACCACCAGATTAAAGAGGCATATGATGACCGTAGGAGCATACGAAACTAATTTTGCCGGCGAAGGTTTGCGCGTCGGTATCGTCCAGGCACGATTCAATGAAATCGTCGGTGGTGGCTTGCTGTCGGCATGCCTGGAAGAGTTGAGCAAGCTGGGCGTGGCCGATGAAGATATCCTGCACGTGACCGTGCCGGGCGCCCTGGAAATCCCACTGATTCTGCAAAAGATGGCGGAAACCGAGCAATTCGACGCCCTGATCGCACTGGGCGCCGTGATTCGCGGTGAAACCTACCACTTCGAGCTGGTATCGAACGAATCGGGCGCGGGCATCACGCGCGTCGGTCTCGATTACGGCATCCCGATCGCCAACGCAGTGTTGACGACCGAAAACGACGAGCAGGCGGAAGTGCGCATGCTGGTCAAGGGAGCCGAAGCGGCACGCGTGGCAGTGGAAATGGCTAATCTGGCGCAAGCGCTGGAAGAGTTGCAAGACACCGACGAAGACTAAGCGCGTGTGATAAGAGTGCCATGGCTGCGTTGCAAGGCCTCGCCGTACTTTCGTACTGTCTTCGGCCTCGCGCCTTGCCCTGACATCCTTCTCACGCACGCTTGAATTGCGGCCGCGCTGCCTAAAAGCGCGTCGCAGTGTCTCGCCGGAATTTGTAGTGAACACGTACTTAAGAACAGGTAACAATCATGACTGAGAAAAATTTGCTCGCCAATCCCAGCAAAAACCGCACGCCGCGTCACCGCGCGCGCGAGTTTGCGCTGCAGGGCTTGTACCAGTGGCTGCTGAACAATGAAGACGCGACTACCGTCGTGAACAATATTCGCGCCGCGCATGGTTTCGACAAGGCCGATGGCGATCATTTCACGGTGCTGCTGTACGGCGCCATCAAGGATTCGCTGGCGCTGCGCGAAAGCATGGCACCCTTGATCGACCGCAATATCGCGGAACTGTCGCCCATCGAACACGGCATCCTGCTGATCGGCGCTTTCGAGCTGAAGAACAACATGGAAATCCCGTACCGCGTCGTCATCAACGAAGCGGTCGAGCTGGCCAAGTCGTTTGGCGGTATCGACGGCCACAAGTATGTGAACGGCGTGCTGGATAAATTGGCAGTGAAATTCCGCGAGGAAGAAGTGGGCGCCAACAAGCGCAAGTAATATACAGAGCAGTTCCTGCGGCCAGTGCCGCAGGGCAATAAAAAAGCCACCGGCACTTGCGTGCGGTGGCTTTTTTACTGGGTGCTGCTTTTTGGATGCCCCTGTGAGGGCTTTTAAAGGGTCACAGGCCGGCGATCTCGTTGTGGGGCAGTACTTTGATGGTGATGCCGCTTTCCGCTGCCGGCGCCTTGGCTGGCGCTGGCGTGTTCGATGCCATCACCGGCGTCGTGGTCGGCACGCGCTGGCCGGCCGACACTTGTTTCAGGCGGCGGTATTCGGCCAGCACGCGCGAGCCGTAGCCCGAGTCGGTGGCGAAGTTGGCGGCGCCCACGTAGGTTTTGAGGCCCGCTTCGACGGAACCGCCACGCGTGACGTAATCCTTCAGGATCAGCGAGCCGACGCGGATGTTGGCGACCGGGTTCAGCGCTGCTTGCACGCCGCCCATTTCCTGGAAGCGCTCATGGTGCACTTTCGACATGACTTGCATCAAGCCTTGCGCGCCGACGGGGCTTTCCGCGAACGGGTTCAAGCCCGATTCGATGGCCATCACGGCCAGGATCAGCAGCGGGTCCAGCTTGATTTCACGGGCCGTCAGGTAAGCCGTCGAGACGAGCATATTGGTCGCGTCGTTGGCCACGCGGTAGCGCTTGGAGAGCCAGTTGGTAACCCATTGCTGCTGCTTTTGCGTGCCCAGCAAGGCTTTTTCTTCCTTGCTCAAAGGTGCGTCGCTGGCGGCTGCCGTCTGCACGGAAGCAGGCGCTTCCATCAGTGCGGACAGGGCCGGTGCTTCAACGGCTTGCGCCTCTGCCATCGGCAGCGGGAACAGGCTGTGCGTCAGTTGCTTGCCCAGGTCCGGGCGGAACATCAGCAGGGCGATCAGTGCCAGGGCGGAAATGCCGAAGACTGTCAGTGTGTGTTGCGCCGTGGTCAAAACGCCACGCGCCGAAATGGCCTGTGCGCGGGCGCGCAAACGCGCCAACGCTGGCTGGCCAGCCACGGTTGAAGCAGGCAATGCTGCTTCAGTGCTACGATGAGTCATAGAGTTCCCCGAAATGTCGCGTCAACAGGCAGCCCCTCCGCGGTCTCGCGGTGTTGTGGGTACTGCCAATGCCGTGCATCAGAAATATCATCGTTTCCGCCGCGTATGGATGCGTGCGAGAAACGCCGTCATTGCTTGCTTGAGCTGATCGGTCCCGTTTTTGGTATTGGATCAGTCGCAATACAACTTTTACCGGGGGTAAGGCAGACGCCTTTTGAAAACACTCCTTAAAATGTCATGTGGAGCCCCGACTCCGTGAATGAAAGAGAAACGCTAAAATCAAGCTCTGGGCCGGCGTGCTCTTTCAAGTTGGGCGAATTGTAGAAGCCGTTTTATATCAAGTCAATACTAACGAATCGTTTCTTTATTACTTTTATGTCTTACTTTTTGACTTGCATTGTGCCAAAAGCCAATAAAATCAATTACTTGGCATAGATCCTTCAGCAACGGCGTCCGACGTCAAAAAAAATTAAAAACACATGAAATATTCAGATTTGCGAGATTTTATTTCTCAACTGCAACAAATGGGTGAACTTAAGCCCATTTCGACCCCCATTTCACCGATTTTGGAGATGACGGAAGTTTGCGACCGCACCTTGCGCGCAGGCGGACCGGCCTTGCTGTTCAACAATCCGACGGGATACGACATGCCGGTGCTGGGCAATCTGTTCGGCACCACGCGCCGCGTGGCGCTGGGCATGGGCGCGGAAGATGTCAGCGAACTGCGCAAGATCGGCCATGTGCTGGCGCGGCTGAAGGAACCGGAACCGCCGAAGGATTTCAAGGACTTGCTGGGCCTCGGTTCCCTGGTGAAATCCGTGTGGGACATGTCGCCGAAGGAGTTGCGCGGCGCGAAGTGCCAGGAAATTGTCTGGGAAGGCAACGATGTCGACCTGGCGCGCCTGCCGATCCAGCATTGCTGGCCCGGCGACGTCGCTCCCCTGATCACCTGGGGCCTGGTGATCACCAAGGGGCCGAACAAGAAGCGGCAAAACCTGGGCATTTACCGCCAGCAAGTGCTGGGGCGTAATAAAGTCATCATGCGCTGGCTGGCGCACCGGGGCGGCGCGCTGGACTTCCGCGAGCACGCGATCCAGAGCAAGGGCAAGCCGTATCCGATCGCCGTCGCGCTGGGCGCCGATCCCGCTACTATATTAGGGGCCGTCACGCCGGTGCCGGACAGCCTGTCCGAATACCAGTTCGCCGGCTTGCTGCGCGGCAGCCGCACGGAGCTGGTGAAAGCCATCGGCAGCGAGCTGCGCGTGCCCGCTTCCGCCGAAATCGTGCTCGAAGGCCATATCTACCCGGACGAAAACCATCCGAGCGGCTACGAGCACGCGCTGGAAGGGCCGTATGGCGACCACACGGGCTACTATAATGAGCAGGACAGTTTCCCCGTGTTTACCATCGACCGCATCACCATGCGCCGCGACCCGATCTACCACTCCACGTATACGGGCAAACCGCCGGACGAGCCGGCCGTGCTGGGCCTGGCCCTGAATGAAGTGTTCGTGCCCCTGCTGCAAAAGCAGTTCAGCGAAATCACTGACTTCTATCTGCCGCCCGAAGGCTGCAGCTACCGCATGGCCGTGGTGCAGATCAAGAAACAGTACGCGGGCCACGCCAAGCGCGTGATGTTCGGCGTGTGGAGCTTCCTGCGCCAGTTCATGTATACCAAGTTCATCGTCGTGGTCGATGAAGACGTGAATATCCGCGACTGGAAAGAGGTCATCTGGGCCATCACGACGCGGGTCGACCCCATCCGCGACACGACCCTGGTCGACAACACGCCCATCGATTACCTGGACTTCGCCTCGCCCGTCAGCGGCCTGGGCAGCAAGATGGGCATCGATGCGACGAATAAATGGCCGGGCGAAACGACGCGCGAATGGGGCACGACGATCGCCATGACGCCGGAAGTGAAGGCGAAGGTGGATGGGATCTGGCAGGAACTGGGTTTGTAAGGCCAACCCAAGAGCAGATGCCGGGGTCGTACCCTGAGGGTACGACCCCAGATTTCGCCGTTGGGGTACTCTGGTTTTTGCGTGACTTCCCCAATCTTGCGCAGGTCGGTTATAATTGTCCCCGGCGGGCCCCTGCGCATCGTGGCATGGCTAACCTGGTCAGGTCGGGAACGAAGCAGCCACGGCTATTAACCATGAGTGCCGCAGATCAGGCTCGCCTCCTTCGGGAATGTTTTAATCAGGATCAACAATCAAGCTGCCATGGGCAGCTTTTTTGCTTTTGCGGCGCCATTTTCCTGCGGCCCCGCAGCATTGCCGGGCTTGCCGTGTTTTCCATATTTCCAGCTGTCCATGTTATACAATTGCTGCTTTGCCGCGTTTGCCATTTTGAATGGCCCGGCCATGAGGCTTGCGCCCGCCGCGCAGGATCACCCGCAAAATCGCATGGTAAAATCTCAGCATGTCCTATCAAGTCCTCGCCCGTAAATACCGCCCCAAGAATTTCGAGACGCTCGTCGGCCAGGAGCACGTCGTGCGCGCGCTCACGCATGCCTTGCACAGCGGCCGATTGCATCACGCCTACCTGTTCACGGGCACGCGCGGCGTCGGCAAGACGACCCTGTCGCGCATCCTGGCCAAGTCGCTCAATTGCATCGGCCCCGATGGCACGGGCGGCATCACGGCCCAGCCGTGCGGCGTGTGCGAAGCGTGCACGGCGATCGACGCTGGACGCTTTGTCGACTATATAGAGATGGATGCGGCGTCGAACCGCGGCGTCGATGAAATGGCGCAGCTGCTGGAACAAGCCGTGTATGCGCCAAGCAATGCCCGCTTCAAGGTCTATATGATCGATGAGGTGCACATGCTGACGAACCACGCGTTCAATTCCATGCTGAAAACCCTGGAAGAGCCGCCCGAGCACGTCAAGTTCATCCTGGCCACGACGGACCCGCAAAAGATACCCGTGACCGTGCTGTCGCGCTGCCTGCAGTTCAACCTCAAGCAGATGCCGCCCGGCCACATCATCAGCCACCTGGACAATATCCTGGGACAGGAAGGCATCGCCTTCGAACAGCCGGCCTTGCGCCTGCTGGCCCAGGGCGCCCACGGTTCCATGCGCGACGCGCTGTCCCTGACGGACCAGGCCATCGCGTATGCAGCCGGCGAAGTCACGCTCGATGCCGTGCAAGGCATGCTGGGCGCGCTCGACCAGTCGTACCTGGTGCGCCTGCTCGACGCGCTGGCGCAGCAGGATGGCGCCGATTTGCTGGCCGTGGCCGACGAAATGGCCTCGCGCAGCCTGTCGTATAACGGCGCCCTGCAGGATTTGGGCACTTTATTGCACCGCATTGCGCTGGCGCAAACCGTGCCGGCCGCCTTGCCGCAGGATTTGCCTGAATACGCGGATATCGTGCGTCTGGCTGCCGCGTTCGACGCGGAAGAAGTGCAGCTGTTTTACCAGATCGCCGTGCATGGCCGCAATGAACTGGGCCTGGCGCCCGATGAATATGCGGGCTTTACCATGACCTTGCTGCGCATGCTGGCCTTTCGGCCCGGCATAGGCGGCGCCGATGGCGTGCCGGCGGCCCCTGCCGCGGCCACGGGCAACCGTCCCGCCGCCGTGGCCGCCGCGCGCGCGGCAGCCGGCGCATCCGCCCCGGCGGCCCGCGCCGCCACGAACAGCGTCGCCAGCCATGCCGCCGTGACGGCTGGCGCCGCGGCGCCAGCGGCCGTGGTCGCCGCCGCTGCCGCCAGCATGGCGCGCAGCGAAGCGCCGCCGCCGCGCGCGGCTGCTCCGGCACCGGCCGCTGCACCGGCGCCAGCGCCAGCGGCGCCGCCGCCCGCCACGCCGCCAGCGGCTGCTCCGGCCGCAGCCGCCCCGGCCGCATCGGGCGCACCGATCAGTTCTGCCCGCGCCGCCATCAATGCGGCGCTGGAAGCGGCGCGCGCCGCCTCGAAAGGCCGTCCCGGCAGCGCGCCGTCGGCGCCATCGTCGGCACCCAAGCCGGCCGCGCCGGCACCAGCAGCGGAACCTGTCGCCGCGGCGCCAGCCCCGGCCGCACCCGTCCAGGCCGCGCCACCGCCGCCGCCCGCCGCCGCGAAAGCGCCGGCGCCGTGGGACGATGCGCCACCCGTGGCCGTGATGGAAGCACCGGTGGCCGTTGCGGCGCCCGTGCAGCAGGCGCGTCCTGCCGCCCCGCCGCCGCAGGCGCAGCCGGATGACGACTTGCCGCCTTGGGTCACCGAATTTTCCGACGACAGTGCCTCCGCCGCCGTGTCGGCGCCCGCCGCGCCAAGCAGCGAGCAGCCGGCCGTCGTCATGCCGCAGCGTGCCGCCAAGCAAGCCGCGCCCAGCGGGCCGTATGTGATCACGCCCGTGCCGGGCCTGGACTGGGACGGCAACTGGCCGGCCGTCGCTGCCGTGCTGCCCTTGCGCGGCATAGCCCAGCAGCTGGCCGTGCAGGCCGAGCTGATCGAATGCCTGCACGACGGCCACAGCACCACGTTCCGCCTGCGCGTGCCGATCGACACGTGGCGCAGTCCGGCCAACGTGGAAAAACTGGCGGCCGTGCTGAGCGAGCGTTTCGGCCGCAAGGTCAATGTCGACACGGAACTGGGCGCCGTCTGGTATACGGCCAGCGCGGAAGCGCAGGCCCACCGCGAGGCGTGCCAGCTTGCCGCGGAAGCAACCATCGCCAGCGATCCCTTCGTGCTCGACATGAAGCGTGTATTCGACGCTTTTGTTGTGCCGGGAACGATTACCCCTGCACCGGCCGGCTCCGCCGCGCCGACCCTGCATTGATGATTAACACACTCACAAACTGAATTAACGGAGCATTCTCATGATGAAAAATCAACTGGCTGGCCTGATGAAGCAGGCGCAAGCAATGCAAGACAATATGAAAAAGGCCCAGGAACAACTGGCGCTGGTGGAAGTGGAAGGCCAGTCCGGCGCCGGCCTCGTGAAAATCGTCATGACGTGCAAGAACGACGTCAAGCGCGTCTCCATCGACCCGTCCTTGCTGGCCGACGACAAGGACATGCTGGAAGACCTGGTGGCCGCCGCCTTCAACGACGCCGTGCGCAAGGCGGAAGCGACGTCCGCGGAAAAAATGGCAGGCTTGACTGGCGGCATGAACTTGCCAGCCGGCTTCAAAATGCCATTCTGATGTACTGCCGCATGCGCTCGATCTATGGCACGGGGCAAGGTTGATCCATGTCCAAGTCGCTTGAATTCTTGACCGAGGCGCTGCGGCGCCTGCCCGGCGTCGGCCCCAAGTCGGCGCAGCGGATGGCATTTCATTTGTTGCAGCACGATAGGGAAGGCGCGGCCATGCTGTCGCGCGCCCTGTTCCAGGCCGTCGATGCCGTGCATCACTGCGGCCTGTGCAATACCTTTACCGAACACGAAGTGTGCGAGACCTGTCTCGACGAAGAGCGCGACAAGCGCTTGCTGTGCGTGGTGGAAACGCCCGCCGACCAGCTGATGATCGAGCAGACGCTCACCTACAAGGGCCTGTATTTCGTCCTCATGGGGCGATTGTCTCCGCTGGACGGCATCGGCCCGAAAGACATCCACCTGGAAAAATTGCTGAACCGCGCCAACGATGGCGTGGTCAATGAAGTGGTGCTGGCCACCAATTTTACGAATGAAGGCGAAGCGACGGCCCACTACATCAGCGAAATGCTGAAGGCGCGGGGCTTGCGCGTGAGCCGCCTGGCCCGTGGCGTGCCCGTGGGCGGCGAACTGGAATACGTCGACGCGGGCACGATTGCCCGCGCGATGCTCGACCGCAGGGCAACCTGAGCACAACATGACAGCATCCTCCGCGAACACTGGTCCCTTGACGGGCATCAAAGTGCTGGAACTGGGCACCCTGATCGCGGGGCCGTTCTGCGCCCGCATGCTGGCCGAATTCGGCGCCGACGTGATCAAGATCGAGTCGCCCGATGGCGGCGACCCCATCCGAACCTGGAGAGTGCTGAAGGACGGCACCTCGCTGTGGTGGTCGGTGCAGGCGCGCAACAAGAAAAGTCTCACCTTGAACCTGAAAACGCCCGAGGGCCGGGCGATTGCGCGCCAGCTGGCCCTGGAAGCGGACATCATCATCGAGAACTACCGCCCCGGCGTGCTGGAAAAGTGGGACCTCGGCTACGAGCAGCTCAAGAAAGAAAAACCGTCCATCATCATGGTGCGCCTGTCCGGCTTTGGCCAGACGGGACCGATGAAGGATTTGCCCGGTTTCGGCGCCATCGGCGAGTCGATGGGCGGCTTGCGCTATGTGTCCGGCTTTGCCGACCGCCCGCCCGTGCGGGTCGGCGTGTCCATCGGCGACTCCGTGGCGGCCCTGCACGGCGTGATCGGCGCCATGATGGCCTTGCGCCACCGCGACGTGACGGGCGGCCGGGACGGAGGCGAAGGGCAGATGGTCGACGTGGCCCTGTACGAATCCGTGTTCAACCTGATGGAGTCCTTGGTGCCCGAATACGACCAGGCGGGCGTGGTGCGCGAGCGCACGGGCGGCTCGCTGCCCGGCATCGTGCCTTCGAATACCTACACCACGGGCGACGGCGAAAACATCGTCATCGCCGGCAACGGCGACGCCATCTTCAAGCGCCTGATGCTGGCCATGGGCCGCATCGACATGGCGGGCGACCCGCAACTGGCGCGCAACGACGGCAGGGTGGCGCGCACGCAGGAAATCGACGACGCCATCGGCGCCTGGTGCGCCACGCACACGATAGACAGCGCGCTGGCCGTCTTGACGGCGGCAGACGTGCCGGCTGGCAAAATCTACTCCGTGCGCGACATGCTGAGCGATCCGCAATTCCTCGCCCGCGACATGTTCGAACAACACCATTTCGCCGACGGCACGCCCGTCAAATTGCCCGCCATCAGCCCGAAACTGTCCGCCACGCCGGGCAAGACGCAGTGGCTGGGGCCGACCCTGGGCCAGCACAACGACGAGGTGCTGGCGTCGCTCGGCTATGATGCGGCCGCCATCGCGCGGCTCAAGGCCGATGGCGTGGTGTAATTCGCTATTAACCCACAGAATTAAAGCTGGGGTCAGGCCCGGCGGGTCTGACCCCTGAATTTGCTTCCCGACTTACTTGATATCGATCATGCCTTCATTGTTCCGCACCGCGCTTGCCCTGGCGTCCGCCGCCGTTCTTCTCTCCGCCTGCGCCAGCTTCCCCCACGACGCACCGATCGCCAGCTTGCGCCTGATCGGCGAACAGCGCATCGCTCTGAAGCAGGCTTTCAAGGGCACGACGGTGGGCGGCTTGTCCGGCATCGACTACGATGCGGCCAATAACAGCTGGGTGATGGAAAGCGATGATCGCTCGGAAATCAATCCGGCCCACTTCTACCGCGCCGCGCTCGATTACGACAGCCGCGCATTTGCCGGCGTCACCTTCAACAGCGTGCATTTCTTCACGCAGCCCGACGGCAGCCGCTATCCGAACCTGGCCCATGCCAGGCTGGAGCAGGGCGACCAGGTGGCCGACATCGAAACCATCCGCGTCGATCCGCAGGACGGCAGCCTGTGGTACGGCAGCGAAGGCAACCGCAAGGTGGGCTTGCATCCGTTCGTGCGCCACGCGGACCGCGATGGGCATTATCTGGCTACCTTGCCCACGCCCGCCATGTTCAATGTGTCGAAGGATGAAACGGGATCGCGCAACAACATGAGCTTCGAGGCGCTGTCGTTCTCGTCGGATGGCAAGAGCCTGTGGCTGGGCATGGAAGCGGCCCTGTACCAGGATGGCCCGCTGGCCACGCCCGACAACGGCTCCGTGGTGCGCATCACGCGCCTGGACCGCGCGGGCACCGTGCTGGGCCAGTACGCGTATCCGATCGAGCCGGTGGCGTCGCGGCCCGCGCCGGGGAAGGAAGCGGACAATGGCGTGTCGGAAATCCTCGCCGTCAACGATCACCAGGTGCTGGTGGTGGAGCGGGCCGGCGTGGAACACGCCGACGGCATCTACACGAATCACGTGCGCATCTACGAAATGGATACGCGGGGCGCCACCGATATCCAGGCCATCCCGGCGCTGGCGGGCGCAAGCTATGTGCCGGCGCGCAAGCGATTGCTGCTGGATCTGGAAAAGACCGGTTTGCCGCGGGTCGATAATATCGAAGGCATCAGCTGGGGCCCGCGCCTGGCGAACGGCCGCCGCAGCCTGGTGATGATTTCCGACGATAATTTCAACGCCCAGCAAGTCACGCAAATCCTTGCCTTCGAAGTGCTCTAGTTTCCACGCTGGCCAACTGGCCCCTCTGCCTGGCCAGCATGGCCGTGATCGTGTCGTGCGGCGACGGGTGGCCTAAAAAGTATCCCTGCGCCATGTCGCAGCCGTATTCTTCCAGCATCAGCAGCTGCTCGTCCGTTTCCACGCCCTCGGCCACCACCACCATTTTCAAGCCATGCGCCATGGCGATGATGGCGCGCGTGATGGCCGCGTTTTCCGTATCCTGCGGCAAGCCGGCGATAAAACTCTTGTCGATCTTCAAGGCCCGCACGTCGAAGCGCTTTAAATAATTCATCGACGAATAGCCCGTGCCGAAGTCGTCGATGGAGAGATAGACGCCGATGCCGCGCAATTGCTCCAGGGTCACCATGGTGGCGCGCGCATCGTCCATCAATGTCCCTTCCGTCAATTCCAGCTCCAGCAGGCGCGCGTCGAGGCCCGTGTCGGCCAGGACCGACAGCACGATCTGCATCAGGTTTTCATCCTTGAATTGCTTGGCCGACAGGTTGACGGCCATGCGGATGGCGCGCCCGCCGTCGCTCTGCCACGCCTTGGCCTGGTTGCACGCCGTGCGCAGCACCCATTCGCCGATGGGCACGATGAGTCCCGTCTCCTCGGCCAGCGGGATGAATTCCGTAGGCGAAATGATGCCCCGCTCGGGATGGCGCCAGCGGATCAGTGCTTCCACGCCGACGATCTGCGTGCTGGGCACGTCGATCTGCGGCTGGTACAGCAGGTACAGCTCGTTGTTCTGCAACGCTTTGCGCAAGCCCACTTCCATCTTGACGTGGCTCATGATTTCCATCGTCAGCGAAGAGCTGTACAGCTTGGCGTTGTTCTTGCCGCAGTTCTTCGCGTGGTACATGGCCGTGTCCGCATATTTGAGCAGCGAGTTGCAATCCTCGCCATCTTCCGGATACAGCGAAATGCCGATGCTGGCCGTGACGAAAATCTCGTGCCCCTCGATCATGAAGGGCCGGCGCATGGCTTCCTTGACGCGGTGCGCCACGTTCAGCGCGTCTTCCACCCGTTCCAGGTCGGGAATCAGGATGGTGAATTCATCGCCGCCCAGGCGCGCCAGGTTGCTGCCGCCGAAGGTGGTTTCAAACTCGTGTTCGGCGCGCAGCACCAGGTCGCTGGGGCGGATGGTTTCGCGCAGGCGCTCGGACACCACCTTGAGCAAATGGTCGCCCACGTCGTGGCCCAGGGTGTCGTTGATGCGCTTGAAGGCGTCGAGGTCCATGAACAGCACGGCGAATTTCTTGTCGTGCTCTTTCGAGCGCGCCAGTTCCCGTTCCAGGGTTTCCAGGAACGCTTGCCGGTTGGGGATGCCCGTCAGGCTGTCGCAATACGCGAGGCGGCGGATCTGCTCTTCCGTGCGCTTGCGTTCGCTGATGTCGCGCACCAGGCCCAGCACCTCGTCGGCGCCCGTCGCCACCAGGCGCGCCTCGAAATGGCGCGTGCTGTCTTCATGCGTGAGCGTGTAGTCGACCGAGCCGATATGCTGCGTGGCCAGCACGGCGTGCGCCTTGTCGAGCAGGCGCGCGGCGATTTCGGGCGGCAGCACGTCGCGGATATGGCTGCCCACGCAGTCGCTGAGAGAAAATCCCGCGCTGGCGTCGTGGCCCTGTTCGTAGTCGAGATAAAAGCCTTCGCGGTTCAGGCGAAAGAAGGTGTCGGGGATGGCGGCCAGCACGGCGCGGTTGTGCGCGTCGGCGATGCGCAGGCGGGCGATGGCATCGCTGGCGCGCAGCACGTACAGCACGCGGTGGCCGAGGATGGGCCAGTTGATGGGCTTGGAAATGAAGTCGGTGGCGCCCACCTCGTAGGCGCGCGTGACGGCTTCCAGTTCGTCGCCGCCCGTGACCATGATGATGGGCACCGTGCCGCCCACTTCCTGGTGGCGGATTTCGCGGCACACGGCAAAGCCATCCATGGCCGGCATGTCGACGTCGAGCATGACCAGGTCCGGCCCGCTGTGCTTGTAGCTGGCCAGCGCCTGCACGCCGTCCTCGGCCTCGATCACGTCCAGGCCCACCTGCGTGAGCATTTGCCGCATCAGCAGGCGCATCACGGGATCGTCGTCGGCCACCAGCACCAGGCCGCGGGGAGGGGAGAGGGGCGCTGTCATGTCAGTGTTCCTTCACGAGGATGGCGTTCAGCGATGCGCGTACGGCCAGGAAGGCTTGCTGCATCTGCTGCAGCAGGATGGTCGCGCCCTCGGTGCTGCCGGCGCGGCCCAGTTTTTCCATCTCCTTGCACAGCTGCGCCAGGCCATCGGCGCCCACGTTGGCGCTGCCCGACTTGAGGCTGTGCGCCACCTTGCGCAACGCTTCCGCATCCGCTTTCGCGATGGCTTCGCGCATGGCGCTCAACTGGCGCGGCGTCTCGCCGGTAAACGCGAGAATGACGCGCTCGAGCAGCGCATCGCCATCCGTGCCGGACAGCGCGCGGATGTTTTCCAGCGCCTGCCGGTTCAGCGGTGGGCCGGATGCCGGGGCAGCAGGCGTCGGCGGCGTTGCCACGGGCGGCGGTTCGGGCGGCGCCTCCTGCGGCGTTTCGCTGTGGTGCACGGTGGCCGCGCGCGGCAGGGTGATCCAGCGGGCGATCGTGTGGCCCAGGTCTTGCTGCGTGAACGGTTTGCTCAGGTAATCGTCCATGCCGGCCGCCAGGCACGCTTCGCGGTCGCCCTGCAGCGCATTGGCCGTGATGGCGACGATGGGCAGCACGCGCGCGTGGCCGCAGTGCTGTTCATGGCGGCGGATTTCCGCCGTGGCGGCAAAGCCATCCATCACGGGCATCTGGCAATCCATCAGGATCAGATCGAAATCCTCGGCCTGCGCCGCCTGCAGGGCTTCTTCGCCGTTGCGCGCGCAGACGACATCCAGGCCCAGGCTGTCGAGCATGGCCAGCGCCACTTCCACGTTGACGGGATTGTCTTCGGCCAGCAGCACGCGGCGGCGCTGGCGCCGGCCCACCTGGCGCGCCGTGTGCGGCGGATGGATGCGCAGGCTGTCGCTGGCGCGCGGCGGCGTGACGATGCAGTCGAACAGGTCGCATTCGCGGGCCGGCTTGATCAGCTGGTAGGCCACGCCCGCCTCGCGCCGCTGCACCGGGTCGGCCGCCGCCTGTTCCGTGCTCAGCAGCAGCAGCTTGAGGTCGGCCAGCAGCGGGTCGCTCTTGATGTTGGCGGCCAGGGCCAGGCCGCTGGTGCGCGGCAATTCCATGTCGAGCAGGGCCACGGCATACGGCGTGCCCGCCTGGGCGGCCGCGCGCAGCTTGCCCAGGCAGTCGCTGGCCGTGCCGGCGCTGTCGCTGACGATGTGCCAGCTGGCCAGTTGCCGCTCCAGCACGGCGCGCGTGGCGGGTGTGTGGTCGACGATCAAGGCGCGTAACCCTCGCGTGGTTTTCAGGTTGAAGGACGGGTCGTCGCTGTCGACCCGCCGCTTATCGAAATTTACTTCGAACCAGAAGATCGAGCCTTGCGTTAAAGCATTATCAACGCCGATAGTGCCGCCCATCAGCTCCACCAGCTGTTTCGAGATCGTCAGCCCCAGGCCCGTGCCGCCGTGCTTGCGCGTGGTCGAGCCGTCCGCCTGCGAAAACGATTCGAAGATGCGCGTCTGCGCCTCGCTCGATACGCCGATGCCCGTGTCGTGCACCTCGAAGCGCAAGCCCACGCTGGGCGCGTCTTCGCTGCACACGGTCACTTTCACGGTGACCTTGCCCGTTTCCGTGAACTTGATGGCGTTGCCCAGCAGGTTGACGATGATCTGGCGCAAACGGTTCGGGTCGCCGCAAATGGCGATGGGGATGTCGTAGGCGATGTCGAATTCCAGGCTGATGTTTTTCGCTTCCGCCTGCGGCGCGAAGACGTGCTCTATGTCGTCGAGCAATTCGCGGAAATTGAAGCGGATGTATTCGACGCTCAGCTTGCCCGCCTCGATCTTGGAAAAATCGAGGATGTCGTTGATGATCACCAGTAAATTCTGCCCGGAACGCTGCACCATGCTCGTGTAGTGGCGCTGCTGCGGGCTCAAAGGGCTGGCCAGCAGCAGTTCCGTCATGCCCAGCACGCCGTTCATCGGCGTGCGGATTTCATGGCTCATGGTGGCGAGGAAGGCGCTCTTCGCCTGGCTGGCCGCCTCGGCCGCATCCTTGGCCTTTTCCAGCTGCGCCGTGCGCACGCCCACCTGGCGCTCCAGCTGGTCGCGGTAATTGGCCAGGGTGCTGTCGCGGCTGTCGATCTGCGCCAGCATGTCGTTGAAACTGTCGATCAGCACGCCCAGCTCGTCGCTGCGCTGGTGCGCGATGCGGTGGCTGTAGGTCTGGCTGCTCGACACCTTCTGCGCCGTATCGATCAGCTTGGTGATCGGTTCGGCGATCACGCTCTTGAAGCGCCGCGCGAGGAACACGGCGACCAGAAAGGACAGCACGGTGGCGCCGCCGATGGCGCTCACGTGGCGGCCGATGTCGCGCCACATGTGGTTCAGGTCCGCCTCGATCAGCACGGCGCCGATGATCTGTTGCGGCTCGCCCGGCCGGTAGACGGGGCGGTACAGGCGCATGGCGGGCGCCAGGGTCGTGCCCGAGCCTTGCGTGACGGGCTGCACGGCCATGTCGGCCAGCAAGGCCGGGTCCATGTCTTCCGGCGCCGGCAGGCCGTCCGCATGCTGCGGCGCGCGGTACAGGGCGAACAGCCGGCCGCCTTTGTCGAACAGGGCCGCCTGGGCCACCTCGTTGCGCGCGGACAAGGCCGCCAGCACCTGTTCCGCCTGCCCCTGCGCCGATTTTCCCGCCAGCAAAGGCACCGCGCCGGCCGCACCGATCACGCCCGCCAGCGACAGCAGTTGCTTGCCTTCATCGTTTTTGTGGCTGAGCACGGACGTCAGCGCAAACGCCACGAACACCAGCAGCAGCGCGCAGCCCGACGACAGTACCGAGATCATGGTCAGCTTCTGGCTGATGCTGGAGCGTTGGAAATTGAACATGCGTCGCTGCTTCCCCGGTCGCCCGTTGACTGTTATTTAATTCCTATTGGAAAAATATAGACGCGAAGACACACCCTGATATTGATGTGGGTCTAATGGAGGAGAGGGGAGGGGAACTTATACGAGAGGAAATGAATAGGGCGGTCTCACAAGACCGCCCTCAAATTATTGCTGAGCAACAACACCTGACCCAGCCGTAGCGAGCGGAAGGGAGAGGCGGCCGAGAAGCGCAACCGTACTAAAGTACGGTGAGCATCGCAAGCCGCCTATACCGACGCGCAGCAGGCTGGGTCAGGTGTCCGCTAACAACAACCGCCACGTTTGCCGGCCCCGCCGTAGCGGGCTTCCTGCCGTTCGCGGAAAAACTCTTCATACGTCATCATCGGCTCGCCGGGATGGGTCACTTCCCGGTGCGCCACGTAGGTGTCGTACTCGGGCAAGCCGCACATGAGCCGCATGCTTTGCCCCAGATACCGTCCCGCCTTGATGATTTCGTCGATCATCATTGCACCGTGGGCATGGCCTGGAACGGCGTTTCCTTGGTGCTCGGGCGGCTGTCGGCGCGCGCCTTCAAAATCGTGCGGATGCCGAAGAACAGCACGCTGACGACGACGATGACGAAGAAGGCGGCCAGGCCGGCGTCCAGGTAATCGTTGAAGATGATCTGTTGCATCTGCGCCACCGACTTGGCCGGCGCCAGCAGGGTGCCTTCATCCAATGCCGCCGAGTATTTCTTGGCGTGCGCCAGGAAGCCGACGCGCGGGTTGGCGTCGAAAATCTTTTGCCAGCCCGCCGTCAGGGTGCACAGCAGCAGCCAGATGGTCGGCGTGATCGTCACCCACGCATACTGGCCACGTTTCATCTTGAACAGCACGCAGGTGCCGAGGATCAGCGCGATGGCCGCCAGCATCTGGTTGGCGATGCCGAACAGCGGCCACAGGGTGTTGATGCCGCCCAATGGGTCGACCACGCCCTGGTACAGGAAGTAGCCCCAGGCCGCCACGCACAGGCCCGTGGCCAGCAGGTTGGCGATGACGTTTTCCGTCTTTTTCAAGCTTGGGACGAAGCTGCCCAGCAAGTCTTGCAGCATGAAGCGGCCGGCACGCGTGCCCGCATCGACGGCCGTCAGGATGAACAGCGCTTCGAACAGGATGGCGAAGTGGTACCAGAAGGCCATCATGGCCTTGCCGCCGATGGCGCCGGACAGAATCTGCGCCATGCCGACGGCCAGGGTCGGTGCGCCGCCGGCGCGCGAGATGATGCTGTGCTCGCCCACGTCCTTGGCCGTCTGCGTCAGCATGTCCGGCGTGACGTAGAAGCCCCATTGCGAGATCGCCTGTGCGGCGGACTCTGCCGTGGTGCCGATCAGGGCGGCCGGGCTGTTCATGGCGAAATAGATGCCCGGCTCGATGGTCGAGGCGGCCACCAGGGCCATGATGGCAACGAACGATTCCATCAGCATGGCGCCATAGCCGATGAAGCGGGCGTGGCTTTCGTTTTCGATCATCTTCGGCGTGGTGCCCGAGGAAATCAGGGCGTGGAAGCCGGACACGGCGCCGCAGGCGATGGTGATGAACAGGAATGGGAACAGGTTGCCCGACCAGACCGGACCGGAGCCGTCGATGAACTTGGTCATGGCCGGCATTTTCAGGTAAGGCGCGACGACGATGATGCCGATGGCCAGGCCCAGGATGGTGCCGATTTTCAGGAAAGTCGACAGGTAGTCGCGCGGCGCCAGCAGCAGCCACACGGGCAGCACGGAAGCGATGAAGCCGTAGCCGATCAGCATCCACGTCAGTTCCGTGCCCGTGAACGTGAACATCGGGCCCAGCACGGCGTGTTCCTGCACGTACTGGCCGCCGATGATGGCCAGCATCAGCAAGACGAAGCCGATGATGGAAATTTCGCCGATGCGGCCCACGCGGATGAAGCGCGAGTACACGCCCATGAACAGGGCGATGGGAATCGTCGCCATCACGGTGAAGCTGCCCCATGGGGAGCCCGTCAGCGCCTTGACGACGATCAAGGCCAGCACGGCCAGGATGATGACCATGATCATGAAGCAGCCCAGCAAGGCGATCATGCCGGGAATTTCGCCCAGTTCAGCCTTGATCAGGTCGCCCAAGGAGCGGCCGTCGCGGCGCATGGAAATGAACAGCACGATGAAATCCTGCACGGCGCCCGCAAACACGACGCCGGCGAGTATCCACAGCATGCCGGGCAGATAGCCCATCTGCGCGGCCAGCACGGGGCCGACCAGGGGGCCGGCGCCGGCGATCGCCGCGAAATGGTGGCCGAACAGCACATATTTATTCGTCGGCACATGGTCGAGGCCATCGTTGTGCTTGAAGGCGGGCGTCATGCGGCGCGCATCGAGGCCCAGCACCTTGTCGGCGATGAACAGGCTGTAGAAACGGTAGGCGATCAGGTAGACGCAGACGGCGGCGATGACGATCCAGATTGCGCTGATCGGTTCGCCGCGTTGCAGGGCGACGACGCCCAGGGACCCGGCGCCTGCCAGCGCAAGCGCTGCCCAGCCGAGCTGTTTGAAAATGCGGTTCATGCTTCCTCCAGAGATTGACGGGCGCTGTGCCGTGCGATGATGTGTGCTGCCGAGCCTGGTCGTTGCCAGTTTGGTATGAATTGGTGTATCTGCAGCTTATGGCGAGTATTCAGGAATCGTATAATTGCCGCAAGCGCAGCACTACGCAGTAACGCTCAGTATTACTACGCAGACCGATCGCGCCGCCGCGACGTAAAATCACGCATTCCCACCAGCATCGACGCCGCCGGAGCGCCAGGCCATGAAACTCAGACAGAAAGTCATCTTCCTGGCCCTCACGCCGCTGATCCTCGCCCTGTGCGCCATCGCATTTGCCGTGCGGCACCAGGCCATCACCCTGGCCGAGCAGCAGCGCGCCACCATCCAGCAGGCGTACCTGGCCAGCAAGGAAGCCGAACTCAAGCATTACGTGACCCTGGCCAGCCATTCCATCGCTTCCCTGTACCAGTCGGGGCGCAAGGATGACGCCACGCAAGAGGAAGCCAAGCGCATCCTGTCCGCCCTCAGCTATGGCGACGACGGCTATTTCTTCATCTATGATTTGCAGGGCAAGTCGCTGATGCATCCGCGCCAGCCTGAGCTGGTGGGGCAGAATCTGTGGCAGTTGCGCGACGCCGAGGGCAATCTGACCATCCAGCGCCTGATGCAGCGGGCGAAGGGCGGCGGCGGTTTCGAGCGCTACAACTGGATCAAGCCGTCGAGCAACAAGTCCGCGCCCAAGCTCGGCTATGTGATCCTGATGCCGGAATGGGGCTGGATGATGGGCACGGGCATCTATATGGATGATGTGGACCAGGCGCTGGCCAAGGTCGACGCCCAGCAGTCGCGCAATATCCGCTCGACCATGGAATTGATCGCCGCCATCGCCATCCTCGGTTCCCTGCTGGTGGCCGCCTGCGGCCTGGTGCTCAATTTGCGCGAATTGCGGGTGGCCGACGCCAAGCTGAAAGTGCTGGCGCAGCGCGTGGTCGAGTCGCAGGAAGAAGAGCGGGCGCGGCTGTCGCGCGACTTGCATGATGGCATCAGCCAGTGGCTGGTGTCGATTAAACTGCAGATCGAGGCGGGCATCGCGCGCCTGGCCGGCAATGCTGAACAGAAAGACAAGGCGCCCGCCACCTTCGAGCGGGCCGCCGAGCAGCTGAACAAGGTGCTGGGCGAGGTGCGGCGCATTTCGCACAACCTGCGCCCGGCCATCCTCGACGACCTGGGCCTGGCCGCCGCGCTCGACCACCTGGTGCATGAATTTAACGACAGCAGCAGCGCGCAAGCCAGTTTCACGGCCAGCCCGGCGGCGGCGGGCGAGGGCCTGCCCGACATGGTCAATACCGTGTTGTTCCGCATCGCCCAGGAAGCGCTGACCAATTGCGAGCGCCATGCCCACGCCCGCGGCGTGGAAGTGAGCCTGCACGAAGCGGGCAAGGCGGTGGAACTGCGCATCGAGGACAATGGCGGCGGTTTCGATTTCGACGGCATCGCTCTGCACCCGCAGCGCGGTATCGGCCTGCGCAACATGACGGAACGCATGGAAGCCATCGGCGGCAGCCTGCGCATCACCTCGTCCCCGGCCGGCACCCTGGTGCTGGCGCGGCTCGCCCTGCCACCGACACACTGATGAATAGATACCGGGAAGATACCGAGACATGAGCGAGAAGATCAACATCCTGCTGGTGGACGACCACCCCCTCGTGCGCGACGGCTTGCGCGCGCGACTGGAAGCGGTGGCGCATTTCGACGTGGTGGCCGAGGCGGGCGGCGCCGACGAGGCGTTGAGCCAGGCGCGCGCGCACCAGGTGGACCTCGTATTGATGGATATCAATATGCGCGGCACGAATGGCATCGAGGCGACGGCGCTGTTCAAGCAGGCGTTTCCGCAGATTGCCGTGCTGATCCTGTCCATGCACGACAAGCTCGAATACGTGTCGCAAGCCATCGCCGCCGGCGCGCGCGGCTATGTGCTCAAAGATGCTCCAGGGAAAGATATCGTCTTCGCCATCGAGACGGTGATGTCCGGCGGCATCTATTACAGCGCCGCGCTGGCGCGGCAGCTGTCTCGTCCGCAAGTGCACGATTCCTTCCTCACCACGCGCGAGCAGCAGGTGCTGCAGCATATCGCGGCGGGCCAGTCGAACAAGCAGATCGCCCGCGACCTCGACCTGAGCGTGCGCACGGTGGAGACGCACCGGCTGAACATCAAGCGCAAGCTCGGTATCGAAGGGCAGGCCGAATTGATCAAATATGCGGTCGAGCACGCGCATGGCGGCAGCGCCTGAGCAGGCGTGCGCGGTGCCGTGGTTTTGTCAAACCCGCATGACAGGCGGGTCTCCCGGGGGAATGTTTTTTTTGAATATTTATTGCCAAAATTAAACTGTTTCCTGGGTGAGATTCGGATAGAATGATTCTTGCTGTCGAAATGGCATCCCTGTCGGGCCAGGGTTGCCAATGCTGGTCAGTTTATTTACTATGGCGCCCTACCCACACTGAGATACCGATGTCAGCGTCTGAATCAAACCTGTTTCCGTTGGTGGGATTACAAGCAGTTGCCAATGCTCATAACGAGTGGGTCGCTGTCACCTTGCATGTACCGCAGGCCTCGACGGCGCCGCTGCTGGCAGCGCTGGCCGCCGCCGATGCGTATGCCTTCCTGGCGCCGCTCGACTGCATCATTCCCCTGGCCGACCCGCATGACGTGGACGAGGCCGTGCTGGCGCAACTGGCGCCGCAACGCACCATCTTCCGTTTGCCGGCCCATCTTGCCGGCGACAAGCAAATCCAGAAAAAATGCCAGCAATGGCGCGATGCCGGCTATCGCCTCATTCTCGATGGCGCCGGAGCCGGTCCCGTGACGGCGGCGCAAGTCGACGCGCGCGCGCTGAGCTTTGACGCGTCCGGCGCCCGTCCGGCCCTGCACCAGTTGCTGCCTTTGGCGGGGCCGCACCTGGCCTACAACATCGCCGACGCGGGGCAGTTTGCCGCCTCGCAAGAACTCGGCGTCAGTTGGTTTGCCGGCGATTACGCCCTGCACCATGCGCGCCAGCAAAGCGAGCCGGAAGACGCCACGTCGCGGCGCCGGCTGCTGGCGCTGCTGGGTTTACTGGCCCGCGATGCCGATGCGCATGAGCTGGAAGTGCCGCTCAAGCAAGACCCGTCGCTCAGCTATCATTTATTGAAACTGGTCAATTCAGCCGCCTTCGGGTTCACGGCGCCGATTACCAGCTTCAGCCAGGCCATCACTTTGCTGGGCCGGCGCCAGCTGCAGCGCTGGCTGCAACTGCTGCTGTATGCGCGCCAGCAAGACGATGGCAAGATCCACGCGTTGCTGCCGCTGGCGGCCGTGCGCGCGGCGCAGATGGAAGCGCTGTGCCAGCTGCGCGGCGGCGACCGCGACGCGCAAGACCTGGCCTTCATGGCGGGCGTGTTTTCCCTGCTGGATGTCCTGCTGGGCATGCCGATGGAAGAGATCATCGCCACCCTGAACCTGGCGCCGGAAGTGAGCGTCGCCTTGCTCGAACGCAATGGCGAGCTGGGCACCTTGCTGGCGCTGGTCGAAAGCGCCGCGCCGCCGCCCGAAGGCTTGCGCCGCGCCGGCATCGACGGAGAAACCTATTGGCGCAGCCTGCTGCAGGCCTACCAATGGGCCATCCAGGTCAGCCGGAACCTCTAGCATGACCCTGTTTCCGGTGTCGGATTTCCTCGGTGACAGCGCCGCCCTGTGCGACGCCGTCGTGCGTTTGCGCGGCCCCGCGCTGGTCGCTGAGCTGGGCCGTATCGCCAGCGCCGTGATGGCCAGCCCGCACGGCCAGTTCCTGCCCGCGGCCAGCCTGGACGCCGCTGCGCCGCCCGCGCCATTTCCCCGCGATACGCCCGCCTTGCTGCAGGAAATCAGTTTTGATGGCCACTGTTTCGGCCATTACAGCGTGGCGGGACGCAGCCTGTACAGCGACGCCGACCGCCGCCACCTGGCCAGCCTGGCATCCTTGACGGCGGGCGTCTTGCAAGTGCATTCGCTGGCGCAACGTTCCACGCACGCCTACGCGCAAGTCGAAGCCTTGCTGGCGCAGCAGACGCAAATCCTCGACCAGTTGCACGAATCCGTGCTGACGATGGACTTGACGGGTTACATCACCAGCTGGAACAAGGGCGCCGAGCGCCTGTTCGGCTACACCTCGGTGGAAGCCGTGGGGCGCAACATCCTGTTCCTGTACGACGATGAAGACACGGGGTTTCACGACGCCTTCCTGGAGCAGGGAGGACGCCTGATGGAGGTGCGCCGCCGAAAGAAGTCAGGCGAGATCTTCTGGGCCAGCCTGTCCTTGTCGCCGCTGCAAGACCTGGACGACAAGCCCATCGGACTCATCGCCTACCTGACGGACATCACGGAGCGCAAGCTGGCCGAAGAGCGCTTGCACCACCTGGCGTATTACGACCCGCTGACCAGCCTGCCTAACCGCACCTTGCTGGCCAAGCTGGTCGACCAGGCCCTCTCCGTGGCGCAGCGCAGCAAGATGCTCGGCTGCGTGCTGTTCATCGACCTGAACCGTTTTAAACTGATCAACGACACCCTGGGCCGGCGCATCGGCGACGAACTGCTGCGGCAAGTCTCGCTGCGTTTCCGCCATGCCTTGCGCGACCAGGACCTGGTGGCGCGCCTGGGCGGCGACGAGTTTGCCGTCGGCCTGTTCGACATCGGCCAGCATTTCGAGGCCAGCATGGTGGCGCAAAAGCTGCTGGGCTCGCTGGTGGAGCCGTTCCTGATCGAAGGCCACGACCTGCGCGTGGGCGCCAGCATCGGCATCAGCGTGTATCCGCAGGACGGGCAGGACGCGGAAACCCTGCTGCGCCTGGCCGACATCGCCATGTACCGCGCCAAGCAGGACAGCGGCGGCGAAGGGGAAAGCGTGGCTTTCTACAGCCAGGACATGAACCTGGGCATGCAGGCGCGCATGCGCCTGGAAACAGGCTTGCGCCAGGCCTTATCGGAACAGCAACTGTTGCTGCACTACCAGCCGAAATACGCGCTGGGCAGCGGCCGCATCATCGGCGCCGAAGCCCTGGTGCGCTGGCACCACCCGCAGCACGGCATGATCCCGCCGGCCGAATTCATCCCCCTGGCCGAATCGACGGGCTTGGTCGTGCAAGTGGGCGAATGGGTGCTGGAAGCGGCCTGCGCCCAGGCGCAGGCATGGAAACTGGCCGGCCTGCCGCCGATCCGCCTGGCCGTGAACGTCTCCGCCCGCGAATTCACGGCGGCCTTGCCCGCCAGGGTGGCGGCGACCCTGGCCCGCTACGGCCTGGAAGCGGCCTGGCTGGAGCTGGAAATCACGGAAAGCACCCTGATGCACAACATCGAGCGCGTGATCGGCATCATGGACCGCATCACGGCCCTGGGCGTGGCCCTGTCGCTGGACGACTTCGGCACCGGCTATTCCAGCCTATCCTATTTGAAACGCTTCCCCATCGACACATTGAAGATCGACAGGTCCTTCACCACCGGCATTCCGACCGACGCCAGCGACTGCGCCATCGCCAGCACCATCATCAGCATCGCCCAGCAGCTGCACCACAAGGTGATCGCGGAAGGCGTGGAGACGACGGAACAACTGGCCTTCCTGAAGAGTTCCGGCTGCGACGAAGTGCAGGGCTACCTGTTCTCGCGGCCATTGCCGGCGGGGGAGTTTGAAAGGGCGCTGCGGGAAAACTGGGGCGTGTAGGCATTCCGTTGGCGTACCGGCGCAGCTCACTGACCCCCGAGGCCGCTTTGGGACTTAAATGCGCGCCACCGACTACTCGCCATTGGTAAGCCACGGACCTTTATGTATAATGCTGCCATCTGGAAGCGTGGCCGAGTGGTTGAAGGCACTAGTCTTGAAAACTAGCGACGGGTTAAACTGTTCGTGAGTTCGAATCTCACCGCTTCCGCCAGGAAATAAAGAAACCGCCTTCGGGCGGTTTTTTATTGCCTGGCGGAAGCGAGCAGGGCGGCGCCCTGCGTGTGAGATTCGAAGGGCTGGGCCTACCGGCCCAGCCCGCCCCGAATCCTCCAACCGCTGCCGCTGCGCGGCAGCCCCGCGCGCCGAGGGCGCGCGTTCGTGGTTCTAATTAGGTTTTCGACTGAGCAAGCTTCTCCAGCACTCAATGCATCAGTCCGTGTCCGAATAGCAGACCTGACCCTCTTGCTCCATTTCGGCCCGGCGCGCGCAGTTGTCCCCCCTCCACACCTGCCCGCTAGTTAGGGCTCTTTTGACTCAAATTTGCGCTACGGCCGAAGGCGCATGAGGACTGGCGCGGCGGGGCGAAGGAGGAACGCAAATTTTGACGCATTTTGATGCACTTTAAGGGATTTTAAGATGTATAAAAAGAGTGAGGAGAACTATGCTTCGCATTTATCTTATACGACGTCTTGGTACCTATTATTATCCATCCCAATATGCTATTTTTTTATTCATCATTGCCACAGGATTGTATCCATAGTTCAGAAAATAAGGTCTATTATTTCCTCTTTGGAATCTTCCTCGTGAATTAATTTCTTTGCAGCCTTTAGCTTTGTACGTAATGTCTCTTCAAAATAGTGTATTTGCATGAGTATATTTTCTGATCCATATATTTCTATGGCGTCCTTTAGTGAGATGTGATACTCATCTTTCTTCCCGCTATACTTTACTTGCAGAAATTTTTTTCCTTTTGATAATATTTCTTCCTCGCTAAGTTGCGTGGGGATGTCTAATCGAATTCCAATAATTAAAAAATTTATGAATATCTCTTGAATTTCACTATGCCAAGTTTCGTACCCATAAAAATTATGATAGCCGATTTGTATATATTTGTCTTCGCTGTCAAAATCATCTATTGTTCTAAATTGAATATTCATGCCATCGCCATTGCCAAATTCAAAAATTTTTTCCAAAATTTTTGCTGGATTTGCCTTTGAGTGTTCAATTAGTTCAATGGAGTTAAAAAAGCTTTCTATAGATGGCAATGTATGAAATTTTGAAAATTTATATGCGTCTATCTTCTCCAGGTAGCGCAAAATTTCCGACCATTCCAAATGCGATTTTAATACTCTACCGTAAAATTTTTCTGCAGTTCCTTCTGATAGACGAGAAACGTAAGCTGCAGCAAAATATTCAGATATACTTTTGTGTAAAAAGGTTAGCATATTATATCCGTCCTCTAGCATTAGGCAGGAAACCTTAACAATATCTTTTTTAAATGATTCTTCCTCGCAGGTAATTCCGTTTGAATATTTTTTTGCAATTTCGAAAGCTTCATTAAATTTCTCCGATGTTAAACTTCGGCCCATTCCTGCGGAAGCTACAGAAAAACAAAAAGCCTCGAAGAGATGTTGTAGTTTTCTTTCTGAAATCCCAGAATGGTGTTCTCGAACAAATCCTGCTTTTAATTTGTCGTGTTGAGTAAATACCGTAGTAAACAGTTTGCTAAAAAATTCCGGGACTTCTGACGGAATTTCTTTTTCTGATTCATAAACCATTACAAGTAGAGTTAGCATTAATGGAGTGGTGATTAGCTCTGCAATATCCTGAGAGTTTTCAGAAATGGCAGATAATATTTCGGCGATTTTCTCGCGACTTAGATTGAGTTTTTTTAAAAAACCTCTTTGGTCATTATCTTCTAGTCTGGCTAAATTGACGGTTTTAAATAATCTGCTTTTTTGTATTTCCGAAGAAGGTCTTGATGTTATTATTATCTTTAAGTCATTATATTTTTCAGAGATAAATTCAAGTCGTTCAATTGCATCAGATACAAGAGTCGTATTGACTTCATCAAAACCATCAAGTAAAAGAGTAATTTTTCCGGATCTTGCCAAATAGTCAAATACGTCGATATTACTATTAATGTCCAGTTTTTCGATGGCGTCATTGATATGTACCATGAGGTCTCTTTTTTGCGTCAACGTTCGCAATTCCACAAAAATAGGTAATGTCCCAGAACCGTTTCCTGCGAGTTCTTGAAGATATAAATACCTTATGAAAATAGATTTTCCCTGACCTACAATACCTTCTATTACAAAATTCCCACTAGAAAAATCCCCAAGTGACTCGACTGTTTGAGGTAGCCCAGAGTCATCCAAAATTTTTGAAGGGTAGTAAATTGACAGCAAGGAATTTTCACGGTCCTTGGACCAAATAGTTTTTACTTTGTCTGCTGTAATTAGTTTTTTTGCCAATTTTTTGGCAAATCCATTCGCTTTCCATTTTTCAAACGCATTATTTATTCCTCCTTTGGAATTTTTTACTAATTCACCCATTAAAGGCGCTAGTGCTTTGGCCATCGGTATTTCGAATCCTGTCACCATATCATGTGTCCATTATTTTTGAAAATTAAAATTTTAAGAGTTATGAATTTTTTAAAAGTTTACAATTTTTATTGTAATCCTTTTTAAGAAATTATATTTTCTATTTGCTCGCCAGATTTGAAAAATTCCCATGACATTGAGACGCAATGCTTGTTTTCACATTTCTTTTTAATATTTACATTTTGAAAGAGACTAATTTTTTTATCTAGCATAGTTCGTTACGGTGAGCTGGACAACAACTTTAGGTGTAGCTCGGTGGTTTTTGCAGTGAACGCCACTATAACTCAGCCGTTGGGGCACCGAGAATGAGAGCATGCTCAACATCGGAACATCGCGGCAGTCCTTGATCTGTTGACGCGGTTTTCCTCAATAAATTAGCGCGTAAACGCGAGGTTTAGGCCATAGGTCAGCCCTTGGGCGACGGATTTGGTTTATTTTGTGGAGTGTAAACTGGCCATCAGCCCGAATGATTGCTGAGTTCATTTCCCATTTCCCGAGGTGTGTGCTTGCGTCCCATCCTCGCAGCGATATGCAATCGGACACCTGCCAAACTTAAAGGATGGAAAAATTTTTGCGTTCTTATCATCGACGGTACAAATGTAGGTACGTTGTTAGTATGTGGTCATTTAAGTACCATGAATGCTAGATGTGTGCATTACATCGATTCCGCCAGGAAATAAAGAAACCGCCTTCGGGCGGTTTTTTATTGCCTGGCGGAAGCGAGCAGGGCGGCGCCCTGCGTGTGAGATTCCCTGCGTGTGAGATTCGAAGGGCTGGACTTACCTGCCCAGCCCGCCCCGAATCCTCCTCTGTTTTTGTAACGCTAATGCACGCTCTTCATCAACACCAGCACGAGGAACACGCAAAACACGATGTTGGCCACTACCAGCAGCATGCAGGTGCGCCACAGCGCGCCCCATTTGCCCAGGTTGTAGGTGCCGCGTAGCTGCAGAAACATGTGCAGGGGCGGCGCCAGGCATACCAGCAATCCGATCAGCCAGCCCTGGTTGAGTATCGATAGCGGTATCAGCACGGTCAACAGCAAGGACATGAAGCACAGCGAGTACAGCACGAACACCGCATGCTCGTACATGGTCACGCCAGGCTTCCAGAAAAACATCAGCCACATGAAGGGCAGCGAGATCGGGATCAGCAGGAACGAGAACTTGTAGATCGTGTTCTTGAGCTTGTAAAACGCCAACTCGGGATTTTCTGCGGCGTGATGAAAGCTTTTTTCCAGCTCCGGAAAAGTGGCGTCGGGATTGGGCGGGCTGGACGCGATCCTGGAGACAGTCTTGTCGAACCAACCGGGCTCTCTCAGTTTAACCCCGTCTTCACTGGTCGCTTTTTCTGGCGATGCGACGTACAGCAGGCGTTGCTCGGCTTCGTGTTGCAGCTTGCGCGAAACGGCCAGCGCCTTCTCGACCCCGACGACCCCGGCATTGGCCTTGCGGGCCTCCTCCAGCGCCTGCTCATTGCGCTCGACCCGGAGCTTGGCGGACGCGGCGTGGTTTGTCAGCGAGGCGATATTGGCGTCGCGGCCTAGAAGCTGGCCGCTGCCGAACGAGGTGACGAAGAAGGTCAGGAAGACCATGAACAGGAACAGCGCCAGCGGCGAAACATAGTTCTTGCGCTGGCCGTCGATGTAGCGGCGCGTCAGGCGGCCAGGAAAGGCCACCAGCAGCGGGATCGTCTTCCAAGCCTTGGCGTCGAAGTGCAGGATGCCGTGCATGACTTCTTCGGCCAGGTGCAGCAGCGAATGGTGGATGTGGGCCGACTGGCCGCAGGCCTGGCAAAACGCGCCGCCCAGCGGCGCCTGGCAGTTGGCGCAGTTCGCCAAAGGCGCGGCACCGGCTGGCGGCGGCGTTTTATCGCCCGCGATCTCGCTGGCCGTTACATCTGCCATCGTCAGGGCGCCGGCCGCTTTCTGCTCAATCATCGTGCATCTCCCACCAGGAAAATGGCTGATTGTGCAACAAGGCGCCTGTATGTTCAAGTAAATACTGGCAAAAACGGCAATCCGTTCGAGCAGCCGGGTGCGCGCTAAAAAACGACGTTTTTCTCCCGCTTGTCCGCCGAAAACGCAGTTCGTCGCAAGCCGCTGGTTCTTTGCCGTCATCCTCTTTATCTTCCTTGCTGAGCTGGCGCGAACGGTCGCGCTGCCGAGCCACTTTCAACGGGATGTCCATATGCTGAAACTTTACTCGCGTCGTCTCGCCTCACCGCTGCTGCTGACACTGCTTTTGGTGCTGCAAGCTCCCGCCAGCCATGCTGACTCCGCCTCCACCGCCGCTTCTGCAATCGTCACTGGGGCCAGCGAAGAAGAGGCGCTGGCCGCACGTATCGACAGCGAGATCGCGCCCCTGTTCAAGGCAAACGAGCCTGGCGCCACTGTCATTGTCACGCAGGCTGGCCTTACCGTGTTTCGCAAGGCGTATGGCATGGCCGACGTGGCCAAGGGCCTGCCCATGACCCCGGACACCGTGATGCGCATCGCCTCAATCAGCAAACAGTTCACCGCCACCGGCATCCTGATGCTGGTGGATGAGGGCAAACTGGCTTTGGACGACGACATCCAGAAGTTCCTTCCCGACTACCCCAGCGGTGGCAAGCGCATTACGATCGAGCATCTGCTGACGCATACCTCGGGCATCGCAAACTTTACCAACAAGCCGACCTTTGAGGCGGGAATGAATACGGATCTGACGGTGAGTCAGATGATAGACAGCTTCAAGAACGATGCGCTCCAGTTCGAGCCAGGCACGCGCTATTCGTACAGTAATTCAGGTTACTTCTTGCTGGGTGCAATTATTGAAAAGGTATCAGGCCTGGCGTATGCCAAATTCGTCGAGCAGCGCATTTTCGTGCCGCTCGGTATGCTCGACAGCGCTTACGAAGGCCATGAGCGTGGCAGTGCGATGCGCGCCAAGGGCTATACGCGCAGCAGTGCCGGCTCCGGCTTCGAACCAGGCAAGGCGGTCAGCATGACGCTGCCGTATGCGGCCGGAGCGCTCGTGTCCACGGTGGACGACCTGGCGCGCTGGGATGTCGCCGTCAGCGCCGGCACACTGCTTAAGCGTTCCAGCCAGCAGAAAGCCTTTACCGCCCATGTCTTGGCCGACGGCAAAAGTGTTCCCTATGGCTACGGATGGAGCGTGCGCAAGATGCGCGGCATGCCAATGCAGTCACATGGCGGCGGCATTCCCGGCTTTTCAAGCTACGCTTTGCGTCTGCCCGAGAAACAGCTGTATGTGGCGGTGCTGACCAATGCTGACAGGGGCCTCCCGGGGGCCGAAATGATTGCGGTGAAGGCGGCGACTATTGCAGTTGGCAATGCTTTCCCTGAGTAATTCGAGGGGACGCACACGTGCCGGCAACCGGCGCTGCAGAGGCAGGCGGTCACCCGGTGTCGGCGATCCTTTTTCCACCGCCGTCTGCAAGGCATCCGCAAGCTGCAAAAAACGTGGCTCATTAATCCAGGCCAAGCGCGGCAACCAGATAGTCAGGTTTCAATCTTGTATGGTTTGCAACTGGGACATTTTGTCTCAATGTATGGATATTGTTTTAAAGTAGTATGTGTCAGAACCTGCAGCAACACCATCCTTGCATGGCCGTCGCTGACGCTTTCACCTCGCTCATCCGCATTCGGCACATCACGGCGCTCGGTGCTCTTGATATTTCATAGCTGGCTATAATGAAAGAGTCACGCAGGATGCCCTGGGGGATGGTTTGAACAGAGTTTGCGGAAGCAGCGTTTTGGGGAAGTGCTCCTCACGATAGATAGTGTCAAGTAATAAAACCTGGAAATACTCAAAATGATGGATTGGACCCCTATAGTCTTCGTTACGTTCAAGGCTCTCGTGCTTTGCACGGGCATGTTCTTCGCCATCAAGTGGCATTACGATCAAGGGAAGAAGGGGAAAGAGCAGGAGGCGCGCGCGGTGCTGCGCGCGGGCGGCAAGGTGGCCGCACTCTTCGTGCTAACGCTTCTGGGCCTGGGGCTCGTCACCTTCTTCGTCGTCAAGATGGTCGGTTTGGAGATGATCTGGCCCTGATGGCCAAGAATAGTCTGCCGATATCCGGTGATGCGGCAGCAATTCCCCGCTGCTAGGCAGCCCCGCGCGCGCGGTGCTTTCTGAATCATGTGTGCCTTGTTTATTTGGAAATACTGTGTAAAAATACAGTGTCAACTTTCAAAAAGGACTCCTCATGATCAAAGGCAGTTGCTGCTGCGGCTCAGTAAAGTTTGAATTGGCATCCCCTCCGGGCATGATGGGCATGTGTCACTGTTCCCGCTGTCGGAAGGCCGGAGCGAGCGCCTTGGCCTTCGTTGATAAAAATTCATTTACCTTGCTGGCGGGACGGGAATTCATTCAACGCTATGAGCCGGAGCCTCCGTTTACATATGCAAGAACTTTTTGCAAAAAATGCGGAACTTCTTTAGGGGAAATTGGCTCAGAGAATGATTCATTTCCAATCTCAGTCAATTGCCTGGATGATGACCCTGAAGCAAGAATACAATTCCATGTGCATGTTGGCTCCAAGCCTGCATGGTATGAGATTTGTGATAGTGCAAAACAGTTTCAAGAAAGTCCGACATAATAAGAAAAGCCAGTCATCTGACTGGCTTTTTTTATCGCACATGCAGTGCTGTCGCGCGGATGTCAGGCAATGCATTCAGCAGATAAAATATCCTGCGACGCAAGGAATTGATTCAATTTCCCCACGGATCGGTATAGGGATCGCCTGAACGGCAAGATTCGCGCGTTTGCTCCAATTTGTAAGAGGTCGACTGTCCCCAGAGAACGGTGGTCCCGCCATTGCAATGGAATTGTCCTTCGCCCACTTGCTCGCTGTAGCTGGCATCGGAATAATATGCATATGAAATGGAGTATGCAGCTGCCGCGTAAGCGTAGGTTGAAAAAGCTAATAATCCTACGGAGAACGTTGCAAAAATCGACTTTTTAAATGGCATTTTAAACCCTTTTAAATTAATGCGGTCAATGTTCAAGTGTGGAATGAAGTCATGATAAAAAGTCGTGATTAATTATGTGACTTTTCAAAAATGCAAATCCATACTGCCCAGAGAGCGTATTGATGTCAATGGTTTTTTCAGCTATTTTTTTGCGCCTGTCGCCCTGACTGACAGGCACAAACACTTCCCATTTATGCTGTATCGCGGGATTGACGGTCTTGGCGCAACTCACGGCAACATTCGGTCCAGACAGGCCGTGGCTTTGCGGAACCCATTTCACACGCAAAGCTGCCGCGCATTTTGTCACCAGAATCTTTCGGTTCGGCTCCAGGACTTGCCAACTTGTGCCATTTTTGGAATTCTCTGCTGCAATGAACTGTACTGCGGCCTCCCTGATTTCAAACAAGCCATGGATGTCGCCGCGAGTCAGGTCCTCGTCAAGCGTGGTCGCGAGCGCCGATGAGGCGCCAGCAACAAGAAAAACGGCGACGCCCAAGGAAGCGTACATGCATCTATTCAAACGTAACGGTGCCAACATATTTACAATCCTTGCCAAGTATGTTCGATATCAGATAGAGATATGGAAGGTTTTGCATTCTACAGTCATCAATCCCGGATCCGCCGTTTTGTTTTCCACTGGCGAGTGCGTACTTTTCGTGGCACGATGATAAGTTCATCGGCTTCTCATTCAACTGACTGAACGCACATGGCTTTTACTTTTCACCCGCTTTCCGATATTCCCCACGAAGAATGGCTCCTTCTGTTGAATCACCCGGACGTCATCCGCCATATGCCACTCGCCACCGAACGTTGGACCGACGGCGCTATTGCGGAATGGGCGAAAGGCAAGGACGCGCAATGGCAAGCGAATGGCTATGGACCGTGGGCTATCCGGCTGGATGGCGCGTTTGCCGGCTGGGGCGGTTTTCAGAAGGAAGGGGGCGAAGCAGACCTGGCACTGGTATTGCTCCCCCGGTTCTGGGGACATGGGCCTGCGCTGGCGCGCCATTTCATGCACCGCCGGCGGGAACTGGGCATTGGCCCGGTAAGCATCCTGCTGCCGCCCAGCCGCACTCGCTTCAAGGGGCTGGCAAGAATCGGCTTCCTATTGGATCGCGAGGTGGAGCATGAAGGCCAACGCTTTTTGAAGTTCCGGGCATCGGAATGAGCGTCACATGCACGGTGGGGACGGGAACAGCCTTTCTCTCCCGCAACTGGCATACTATTCAATGCATATGCGAATCTGAGCAACGTTTGCAGAAACAAGCTGCGCCCATGCGCGATCACTTTCCACTTTTGAACCAATGAAAAACAGCACCGTCGAATATCGCCATAACTTTCCCCTCGATCCGCTCGATGTCGTTCGTGTCTTCGATCAATCCGGCATCAAGCGGCCGACCGCCAATCTCCCGAGAATCGCGCGCATGTTCGCCGCGCCTTGCCTCTCGCTGTCGGCTTGGGTGGATAATGAGCTGGTGGGGGTGGCCCGCTCGCTGACCGATTATGCGTATTGCTGCTATCTGTCGGATCTGGCCGTCGACCAGCGGTACCAGGGCCTGGGTATCGGCAAGGAACTTGTCAAGCGCACCCAGGCCATCATCGGCGACGACGTGTCCTTGATATTGCTCTCCGCCCCGGACGCCATGTCCTACTATCCGACGCTCGGTTTTGAGCCTGCCGGCAACGCCTACGTCATCCGGCGCAAACATTGAGCGACTGTTTTTAACAATTCCCGCACCTGATGAAACTCGTCTATACCCTCGCCGCAGCCCTGGCAAAAGACCCCGGCCGCGTCGCCAAAACCCAGGCCCTCACCCTCGACAGTGCCCGGCCCCACATGGGCCTGAAAGGCAGGCATGGCCTGTTCGCTTCCGAAGCCTGGTGGGAAAGCATCGAGGCCCAACGCCTCCCGACGCAAACCTTGACGGGCATCATCGAACGCACGTATTTCGCGGGCCAGGACAGCCGCCGCGGCGATCAGGTCAACAGCTTCACCTTGCGCCTGGCGGATGGCTCGACAGTGGACGAAAGCATCTACATAAACCACAAGCAAGACATCAGGCTGTTCGCGCCTGGCGCCATGGTGACGATGGTCTACGCGCTGGACGAACTGAAGGCACAGCCGGCCGCCGACGGCGGTGTCAATGTGGCGCGTATTGTGCTGGAAGTGGCCATCTCCGTCAGAAACGATAAAGAGTAGGGGACGGCGCCATGCCGATGCTCCACGATCTGCACAAGCTTGATATTGGACAAGTTTCTAGCTGAAATTGGTTTGACCTCCCCCCGCGCCAGGTCTAGAGTCGACAAGGAACCCTCAACGGACCACGATCGCCTCCCATGGCCAAGCCCTTTCCCTTAAACCCGAAGAACCCCGAACGCATCTGCTGGGGTTGCGACAAGTATTGCCCGCCGGATGCCATGCGCTGCGGCAATGGTTCCGAACGCACGCAGCATCCGATCGAGCTGTTTGGCGAAGGCTGGAATGACTGGGGGCTGGCGGCGGCCGACAAGGCCGACAAGGACGAGAATCCGCCCTGACGGCAAGCGCACCACGCGGCGCGCCGCTACAATCTCTTCATTGCGTCCGCGCTGAGGAGTCTCCATGCAAGAAACCCTGTCCCGCTGGCTGGCAAGCAGCGCCGGCGATGTCCAGTTCGTCGAGCACCCGGCCGTGCACACCATCGATGAAGCACTGATTCACGTGCCAGCCATGCCTGGCCTGATGGTAAAGAATCTGTTCGTGCGCGATGCAAAGGGCCGCCGGCATTTCCTCGTCATCGTGCCTTTCGACAAGCGCATCGACCTGGCGGCACTGGGGCGCTTGTTGCCGGTCAGTAAGCTGAGCATGGCTACGCCCGAACGCCTGCTGCAGCACCTGGGTATCACGCCTGGCGCCGTCAGCCTGTTTGCCTTGCTGCATGACATTGCGCAGGCGGTGGAACTGGTGCTGGACCAGGCCGTGTGGGAAGCTGACCATATACAAGCGCATCCGCTGCGCAACACGGCCACGGTGGCGCTGTCGCATGCCACGCTGGTCCGTTTCCTCGCGCACACGGGGCATGTGCCGCGCATCATGAGTGTCCCTGCGGCTCCCTGATGATCAATGCCCGGCCACGGGCGCGCCGCCGCTGCGCCGTCCCGGCTGGAAACCATGCGCGCGGGCCGACCAGGCGATCGCAAAGGCCAGCACCAGCAAGCTGACCATGGCCCACGGGAAGGCGCCCGCGCCCCAGGTTTCCAGCAAGGCGCCGCCTGCCACGCCCGCTGCCGCGATGGCCCCATTCCACGCCACCACATTCATCGACAAGGCCACGTCGGCGCCGCTGCCGGCCGTGTCGGCCAGCGCCGTCTGCAGCAGCGTTGCCGCGCCGCCAAAGGACAAGCCCCAGACGGCCATGCCCAGGTATATGACAATGGGAAACTGTGACGCGATGCCCAGCACGAGGGCCGTGGCGCCGAACACGGCCAGGCTGGCCAGCACGGTGGCGCGCAGGTGGCGCTCGACCAGCTTGCCCGTGATCCAGATGCCGGCCATGGCGGCGGCGCCGAAAACGAGCAAGACCAGGTCGACCCGTTCCGTCAATCCGGCCGGCGCCACGAACGGGGCGATGTAGGTGTAGAGAATGTTGTGCGCCAGCATCCAGGCGATGACGACGGCCAGCACGGGGCGTACGCCCGGCGTCGTGAAGACGCGGCGCAGGGGCAGGCGTTCATGCGCGCGCTGGCCCGGGTAGTCCGGCACCTTCGCCAGCACCCAGGCGATCAGGATCAATGTCAGGGCGGAAATGATCCAGAATGCAGCGCGCCAGCCGACGAGCGAACCGAGCAAGGTGCCCAGCGGCACGCCCAGGGACAGGGCGACGGGCGCGCCCACCATGGCCAGCGCCAGGGCGCGGCCTTGCTGATGCGGCGCCACCATGCGCCGCGCGTAGCCCGCCAGCAAGCTCCAGGCCAGTCCGGCCGCCATGCCGGCAAAGAAACGGGCCGCCAGGGTCAGCCAGTAGTGGGATGACAGCGCCGTGACGGTATTGAACACGAGAAAGCCGAGAATAGTCAGCAACAGCACGTTGCGGCGGCGCCAGCCGCGCGTGGCGATGGTGAGCGGAATGGCTGCCAGCAGGGAGCCGAGAGCATAGGCCGTGACCATTTGCCCGGCCAGCGCGGCGCTGATGCCGAGTCCCGTACTGATCTGCGGCAACAAGCCGGCGGGCAAGGTTTCCGTGACGATGCAGATAAAACCCGTCATGGCCAGGGCCAGCAGGCCGGCGACGGGGAGGCGGTCGGCCAGCGCAGGGCTGGTTCCGGTAGTGATAGCGGCGTGATTCAAAGCGAAATTTCCTTGTCAAGTGATCAGGCGCAGAGGTACCCCTGACCGTCGTTGCGGTACATATGTATCGATCGGTATAAATATAGGCGATGGCGCGCCGCATTGTCAACGACTTCTGTATCGAGTAGTATGTAAGTGGCATATGGGTAGATGAGAAGGAGCGATGGATGGCGCAAATGGGACGGCCGCGCACGTTCGACCGGCAGGCGGCGGTCGAGCAGGCCATGTTTTTATTCTGGCAGCAGGGATATGAATCGACGTCCTTGAGCCAGCTCAAGGCGAGCCTGGGCGGCGGCATTTCCGCGCCCAGCTTTTATGCGGCGTTCGGCTCGAAGGAAGCGCTGTTCCGCGAAGCGGCGCAATGCTATCTGGATACGTTTGCGCGCGTGACGGAATGCCTGTGGGACGATGGCCTGGCGCCGCGCGCGGCCATCGAGCTGGCCTTGCGCCAGTCGGCCAGCATGCAGTCCGATGCGGGCCACCCGCCCGGTTGCATGGTGGCGCTCGGCTGCATGAGCGCGCCGACGGCCGAGCATGCGGCCGTGGCAGCCCCGCTGACGGCTTCGCGCGCGCGCACGCGTGCCGGCTTCGTGCATTGCGTCGAACGGGGCATGGCCGGCGGCGAATTGCCTGGTGATATGGATGCCGTGGCGCTGGCGTCCGTCTTCGACAGTTTTCTGTCGGGCGTGGCTATCCAGGCCCGCGATGGCGTGGGCTACGCCGTGTTTGATTCTGCCATTACGCAGATCCTGCGCGTGTGGGATGTCAACCGCGTGCCGGGCTAGACGCTAGGCCGTAAAGCGAAACTCCAGCACGTCGTCGCCGTATTTGTCCGTCTCGCCCGTCGAGGTCCAGCCGAGATAGCGGTAAAAGCCGTGCGAACGCGAAGCGGGGTCGTCGGAGCAGCCGAGGAACAGCCGTTGATGACCCTGCGCGCGCAGTTCCGTCATCACCAGTTCCAGCAGGGTTTTGCCGATACCGAGGCCTTCGAATTCCGGCAGCAACGCCAGGACGATGATTTCGCCCGTGTCGCGCTCGCCAAAGCAATAGCCGACCAGCTGGCCGTCATGATGGCAGACGTGGCCAGGCAGGCTGCCCGAGCGCATCATTTCCGCCCAGGTGTCGGCCGTGATGCCCACTTCCGCCAGGCGTTCCGCGGACACGGCGTTTTGCCGCGTCCTGCCCCGCAAGTCGATAAAGGCCGGGGTGTCTTCCGCCCTGGCGGGATGGAAGGTAATGGAAGCTGGATGTGTCGTCATGTAATTACTCGCTAGTGTCGTGTCTGTGGCGAAAATGAGGCTGGATAAACCTCATTCCCAGGGTTTGCGCATGGTTTGCGCATGGCGCTGCCAATCAAAGATTTTGCTATTCTCGATTGCCTGCTGGCCGGGATTGCCGCTATCGATGATTTCATCCTTGACGATAATCAAATGGTTTTTGTCATTCAAGCGGTATTCCCGGTAACGCTCGCAATCCTGTGCGCGCCGGGCGATGGCGATTAATGTGTTGCCCCGCCATGCATAGCTGTCTTCATAAAAACATTGCGCCGCGCAGCCGCAATTGGCGATGCCGCCTTCGATTTTTTGATCGCTTATGCTGATATCCAGATTCGGAATGGCAGACAAGGGTTTGTTGAAACTGTATTGTTTTGCTTGCGCATCCCACAGCCACACGTCGGAACAGCGGATGCGCCCCTGGCTATCCGTGTAACCGGTGACCCACAGGTCGGCATGGCCGTCGAAATTCATGTCCAGCAGCAGCGCGTGCAAATTGCCCGTGCCGCTGCTGCTGCAACTGCCATTGATCCACTGCTTTTTGATTTTCAGCCGATACGTCTGTTTTTCATCGTGATTCGCATAGCGGATATCGGCCGCTTGCCGCACTTTGCCTGTCGCGGCTTTGTCCAGGTGCAAGGTGCCGCCATAAGCCGACGTGGAAATCAGGGATAAAAGCAGAACAATCAATTTCATGGCGTTATTCTTCGGGCACAATGCCCCGATTGCATCAGGTGGAGAATGATCATAACGCATGATTTGGGCAATGCGCCACACGGTTTCCTATCGTGCATTCTGCGCGGAACAGTGCTGTGTACAATGCCAAAAAATCCCCGAATAAGGAATCTTTATGACCTCCTCTCCCGAATCTTTGAATGAAGCTGGCATTCTCGCTTATAACGACGGCAATCATGCCGAGGCATTCAGGCAATTCGATGCGGCGGCGCGCACCGGCGATCCCGCGGGCCGGCATTTATTGGCCAGCCTGTATTACCAGGGCCATGGCGTGACGCAAGACTTGCCGAAAGCGGTGGAATTGTTCACGGCGGCCGCGCAGGCGGGCTTTCCGCCGTCGCTGGCGAATCTGGCCCTGATGTATGCGAGCGGCGATGGCGTCGCGCAAGACATGGCGCAATCGCTCGCGTACGGGCGTCAGGCGGCCGAGGCGGGCGATGGCCAGTCGCAATTCAATCTGGCGCAGGCTTACCGCAAAGGGGTTGATGTAGCGCAAGACTATGCCGAGGCGGCGTTCTGGTACAAGCAGGCGGCCGAAGCCGGTTCCCTGTCGGCGCAGAACGAATACGGCTTGCTGTACGCGCAAGGGCAGGGTGTGGAGCTCGATTACGTGCAGGCGTACGCGTGGATCGCCATGCCGGCCGAGGCGGGCAGCGCGCAATCGATCAAGAACCGCGACCAGCTGCTGGAAATTCTCACGCCGTCACAGCAGCAGGCGGCGCGCGCGCTGGCCGCCGAGTATGCGGAGCAATACGGCGTCAATCCCCACTAGACTTCCCCGGCAGCTTGCTGAGCACGCCCGCGGCATCGAGTTCATAGCTGTCGAAATCGCGCGCGAGGAATAGTTCACCTGAGTAATGCAGCCGGGCTTCCGCTTCCAGCTCGGCCATGCCTTCCGCATGGTGGTAGCGGGCGCTGAAGTGGGTGAGGATCAGGTTCGGCAAGCGCACGGCTTCGGCGAACTGCGCCACGCGCTGCACGGAACTGTGCGTGGGGCCGGGGCCCACCTTTTGCAGCATGGCTTCCGTGTACGTGGCTTCGTGCACGAGCAATTGCGCGTCCGTGCAGGCATCCGTCAGCAGCGCCGGCGTGTCGTTGTCGCCGCCGATGACCACTGTGGCGCGCTGCGTTTCCGTCTGGCGGAAAGCGGCGGCGCGCAAGACCGTGCCATCGTCGAGCGGCGCATCCTGGCCCGCCTGCAAGAGTCCCCAGGCGGGGCCGGGCGGCACGCCCGCCGCCTGCAGGGCCGCCTTGTCCAGCTTCCATCTGCTCGTTTCCAGCGCAAAACGATAAGCGACGCTCGGTGCGCGGTGCGACAGCGCATGGCGCGAAACGGTCAAGCCCGATTCCTCGTACACCACTGGCGCGCTGTCCACGTCGATGTGGATCAGCGGATACGTCAAAAACAGTTCCGTGTGCAGCAAGGTGGCGTCGATCCAGGCCTTGATGGCGGCCGGGGCGATCAGCAGCAAGGGCTTCTTGCGCCCCGTCATCGAGGCACTGGCCAGCAAGCCCGGCAGCCCATAGCTGTGGTCGCCATGTACGTGGGTGATGCAGATGCCCACCAGGTCGTGCACGGACAGGGGCAGGCGCTGCAGCCGGTGCTGCGTGGCTTCGCCGCAATCGATCATCCACCAGTCGCGGTTGTGCGTGGTTTGCAGGGCCAGCGACGTGACGTTGCGGTGGCGCGTGGGCACGCCGGAAGACGTGCCGAGAAAAGTCAGTTTGAACATGGGCGCATTATGCGGCAAGCCAACGCCGTTGCCAACGCGCCCGCCTTCAGCTTGCCAATGGCGCGCGCAATTTGTCCTTGTAGATGCGCCCGTTCTTCATGATCAGCAGCAGGTTTTCTTCCGGCTGGGCGAGGAAATCGAGGTTTTTCGCGGGATCGCCATCGGCCACCAGCAAGTCGGCCAGCGCGCCCGCGGCCAGCTTGCCCAAGGTGCCCAGGTAGGGCGAGCGCTGGCCGGACAGGGCCAGCAGTTCGCCATTCTGCCCCGTCGCCTGCGCCAGCAGAATCAACGGGTCGTAAAAGCGCGTGAGCTTGGCCAGCTGGCGGCCCTGGGTCGGCGTGTTTTTCGCGTTGAACAGGATGTCCGTGCCCCAGCCCGTCTTGATGCCGTACTTTTGCGCCAGCGCATACGCCTTCACCGTGCCTTCGGATACTATGGCCTGGCTGGCCTTGCGCGCCGCATCGGGGTAGACATTCGCATCCGTGTCTTGCAGGAACGGTTGCAGGCTCCACCACGTGCCCGCGTCGCGCATCATGCGCGCGGATTCGTCATCGGCCAGCTGGCCGTGCTCGATGCTGCGCACGCCCGCGCGGATGGCGCGCTGTATGCCTTTCGGCGTGTAGACGTGGGCCATCACATAGGTGCCCCAGTCGGCGGCCGCTTCCACGCCGGCGCGCAGTTCGCGTTCCGAATACTGGGTGCTGTCGAGCGGGTCGTACATCGACGCGACGCCGCCGCCGGCCATCATCTTGATTTGCGTCGCGCCCAGCATCAATTGCTCGCGCACGCGGCGCAGCACTTCCGCCTCGCCATCGGCGATCATGGCCATGCCCGCCGTTTCCGCCATGCCCAGCGGCGCGTTGGCAGCGCGCGGGATCTCCGAGCGCAAACGGAAGTCGCCATGGCCCGAGGTTTGCGAAATCATGGCGCCGGACGGAAAGATGCGCGGACCGTCGACGATGCCTTCATCGATGGCGCGTTGCAATGCAAACGCGGGGCCGCCAGGATCGCGCACGGACGTAAAACCCCGCAGCAGGGTGCGCCGCGCTTCCTGCGCCGCCACCAGATATAAATAGCCGACATCGGACGTCATGGCCGTCACCTGGCTGATGGCGGCCAGCATGGTGTGCCAGTGGGCGTCGATCAGGCCCGGCATGACCAGCTTGCCCTGGCAATCGATCACTTGCGCGCCCTCGACTTTTTCGCCGGCCGGCAGCAGGGCCGTAATGGTCGGGCCCGTCACCAGCACGTGGATGCCGGCGCGCGGCGCCTTGCCCGTGCCGTCGAACAGGCGCAGATTGGTCAGCAGCAGGGGGCGTTCGGATGCTTGCGGCTGCTGGGCGATGGCGTTGCCGGTGGACAGGCCTAGGCCGATGAACGGCGCCAGCATGGCGGCCGTGCCGCCGAGAAATTGCCGGCGCCGCATGTCCGCCATCACCCGTTGGTGCAGGATGGTGAAGACGGTGCCGCCGCAGTCGCAGGCGCGCGGCTTCAAGCCGCCCGTCTGCCACGTATCCATCAGGTGCTGCTCTTGTGCCAGTGCCATTGCCGCCATCCTTTCATCGTTGCCGCGCCAGGAGCGTGGCTGCAGGTAAAGTTAACAATAGGAAACTATTGCCATAGTTAGCCCGCAGCGGTGGCAAGTCAAGCGTGCACTTGCTTTACGGCAAAGAATGTAGCATCGGCTGTTCAAGATGCATGCTGGCCGCTATTTTCCCCTTCGCCCGCCGTGTAATCGACGAAGCCGTCGCGGCGGCAAAAGCTGGCCAGCTGCATGCCGGCCTGGCGCGCGATGCGGATGGCCAGCGAGGTGGGCGCCGAGATAGTGGCGACGAGCCCGATATGCATGCGCGCCGACTTGCGCACCAGTTCATAGCTGGCGCGGCTGGACAGGAAGACGAAGCCGTCGTGCATGGCGATGCGGTGCAGGGCCAGGTAGCCGATCAATTTATCCAGGCCGTTATGCCGGCCCACGTCCTCGAACACTTTTATCACGGCGCCCTCGGCCGTGCACCAGGCGGCCGCATGCACGCCGCCCGTCTTGTGCATCAGCTCCTGGTAGGGCAGCAGTTCGCGCGCGGCGCGCCCGAGGATGGCGCTGCTGGCCACCAGCGGCGGCAGGGGCCGCGTGATCTTTTCCGGCACCAGGTCCAGCAGGGCCAGGCTTTCGATGCCGCACACGCCGCAGCCCGTGCGCCCGGACAGCGCGCGGCGGCGGCCTTTGAGCTTGATCAAATCCGGCTGCGCGATGGTCAGCCGCACTTCCGCGCTGTCCGCGCCGCAGCACACGTCGAGGTCGTAGATGTCGCGCACGCTGCCGACGATGCCCTCCGTCAAGGTAAAGCCGACGGCGAATTCCTCGAGGTCGCGCGGCGTGGCCATCATCACGGCGTGGGCGATGCCGTTGTAGACGAGGGCCACGGGATACTCCTCGGCCACCATGTCGCGGCCCGCCGTGGCCACGCCCCCCTGGTGGCGCACCATGGGAACGTCCAGGTAGCCGTCGCGCTCGATGGTGGTGATGTCGCATTCCATGATTTTCTCCTCCTATACCTGACCAAACCTACTGCGCGTCGCGATTTGCGGCCTGCGATGCTCACTGTGCATTCGCACAGCTGCGCTTCTCAGCCACAACTCACATCCGCTCGCTACGGTTTTGTTAGGCATATAAATTAATTGATTTGATAGCGCGGGCAGGGCCGGATCGAAGGCGGCAGCGGGTCGCCGTTCAATTCCAGCAGCGAGCGTTCCGTTTCGCGCGTCATGGCGTTCAGGGCCAGGCAGTTGGGCGCCAGGCCGAACGGTTCGGCGATCTGCTGCGCGATGGCTTCCAGCGCAAACAGGGTGTAGGCAACGAAGACGGAAATGAGGGGCGTGGCCACGCCGATGGCATCCACCAGGCCCAGCGGCAGTAAAAAACAATACATATAGACGGTGCGGTGCACCAGCACGCCGTACGGGTACGGAATCGGCGTGTTCTTGATGCGCTCGCAGCCGGCCACGGTGGCGGCCAGGTCGTTGAGCTGGGTGTCTAGCATCCACAGCAGCTGCGTCTGGCCCGGCTGACGCTGCACGGCGTCGTGCAGCATGGCGCGCACCGCGTGCAGCACGGCGACGGGCTTGAAGTTGACGCCCTGCAAGCGCTGCACGTCTTCGGCCGGCAGGTAGCGCGCCAGGTCTTCCTGCGGGTCCGTCTGGCGCAGCTGGTGCTTGAGCGCGTAGACGAAGGCGATCAGGCGGCGCAGCAGCAACTGGTGGTCCAGGCCGCTCGTTTCCTGCGGCAAGTACGTGAGCGCCTGCGAAGCGAGGGCGCGCGCAGCGATCAGCAATTGCCCCCAGATATGCCGCGCCTCGACGAAGCGCGCATAGCTGGCGTTATTGCGAAAGCCGAGAAAGATCGCCAGGCTGATGCCGACCATGGGAAACGGCGCCGTATCGAGCGGAATCTTGACGCCGAAGATGCGGCCATCCGTCAGCAAGGCCAGCGAACTGACGACCAACATCAGCAGCAATTGCGGGATGATGGCTTGCAGCACCGAGCCATCCCAGACGAACAGCATGCGGAACCAGTTGGTGGTAGGCCGAATGATCATGATTTGATGCCGATCAATGCTTGCGGGGCACGACTTTGCCCTCGAAGACGTAATATTGGAACAGGTTGTAGCCGATCATGATCGGCAGCATGGAACCCATGCCGATCAGCATGAAGATCAGGGTCGGCTCATCGGACGCGGCCGCCGCGATGCTCAGCTTGCCCGGCACGAGGTCCGGGAAGAAGCTGATGGCCAGGCCCGCGAACGACGCCAAAAACAGCACGATGGCGCCGCGGAAGGGGCCGCGCACGCCGTTCACGTGCACGGCCCACAGGATGTAGATAAAAGCGCTGGCGGCGATGGCGGCCAGGGCCAGCAGCACGCCGAACACGCCCGGCTGCGCCCAGCGGTCGTGGCCGATGGCGCTGAAGACCATGGTGCCGGCCGACAGCACGATGGCGGCCGCGACTGTCGCCAGCACGCTGGTGGTGGCGTAGCGGCGCGCCGCCGCTTCCAGCAGGCCGCCCGTCTTCTTGATCAGATACGTGCTGCCCAGCAGGCAATAGCCGGCCACCACGCCCAGCGCCGTGCACGCCGTGAAGGTACCGCTCAGCCAGCCCGGCTGCAAGCCCGTGATGACCTCGCCCAGCACCACGCCCTGCGCCACGGCGGCCAGCAGGCTGCCCACGCCGAAGACCAGGTCCCACAGGCGCTTGTTGCGGGCCGCATGGCGGAACTCGATCGAGGCGCCGCGCATGATCAGGCTGGCGATCAGCAGCATGATGGGAATGTACAGCTGTTCCAGCAAGGTGGCGTAGGCGCTGGGAAAGGCGCCGAACAGGGCGCCGCCCACCACCACCAGCCAGGTTTCATTGGCGTCCCACACGTGCTCGATAGATTGAAAGATCAGATTGCGTTCCTGCTCGCGGCCGGTGAACAGGCTGAGGATGCCCACGCCCAGGTCGAAGCCGTCCGTGACGACGTAAAACACCAGCATCAGGCCGATCAAGCCGAACCAGGCATTGCCCAGCATGGCATGCGAATTGATATCCATTACATACTCCTTGATTGATGGGGACGCATTTCAATACCCCGCGGCATGGGCGGCGTCCGGCAGCGGCAGCGCCACGTCCGGGCCTTGCTGCAGCCATTTCTTGGCAAATACAAAGAAAGTGACGAACAGCACGATGTAAAACACGAAGAACATCAGCATGCTGCCGGCCACGGCGTGGGCCGCCACGTCGGAAACGGCGTCGCGCGTGCGCAGCAAGCCGTACACGACCCACGGCTGGCGTCCCACTTCGCGCACGATCCAGCCGCACTCGACGGCGATGTAGGGCAGCGGTATCGTCAGCACCCAGGCCAGCAGCAGCTTGCGGTTGCGCACGAACTCCTGCACCCGTCCGCCCGCCTTGCGCCAGGCCACGAAGGTCCAGAACGACAGCAGCACGAACCACATGCCGATGCCGGCCATGGCGCGGAACGCGTAGTACAGCAGCGGCAGCATGGGCGGCTGGTCTGCGCGGGCGATGTCGGCCAGGCCCGTGATCTTGCCCGTGGCGCTATGCGTGGCGATCACGCTGAGCATGCCGGGCACTTCCAGCGACCAGTCGTTCTTCTGTTCCGCCTGGTTGGGCCAGGCCAGCAGGGACCAGGCCGCCCCTTCGCCATCGCGGTTCGTGTGCCAGTGGCCTTCGATGGCCGCGCCCTTGGCGGGCTGGGTCTTGAAGACGTCGACGCCGCTCGAATCGCCGAGCCACACTTGCAACGGTGCAATCACCAGCAGCAGCATCAGCGCCAGCTTGAACGAGCGGGCGAAGAAGGCCGGTTCGCGGCGCTTGAACATGTACCAGGCGGAAATCCCCGCGATGACGAACAGGCCCGTTTCCACGGCGGCCACCCACATATGGCCCACGGCCCAGGCCATGTCTGGATTGAAGATGGCGGCCACGTAATCGGTGACGATGATCTTGCCGTCCACCACGCGCACGCCGGCCGGCGTCTGCATCCAGGAATTGGCGACCATGATCCAGAACGAGGAAATACTGGAACCGAGCGCCACCATGCCGGTGGCAAACAGGTGCACGCCCTTCGGTACGCGGCCCCAGCCGAACATCATGACGCCGATGAAGCCCGCTTCCAGCATGAAGGCCATGGCGCCCTCGAAGCCGAGGATGTTGCCGATGAACTGGCCCGAATGGTGCGAAAACGGCGCCCAGTTGGTGCCGAACTGGAATTCCAGGGGAATCCCGCTGACGACGCCGACGGCGAAGTTGAGCACCAGCAACTTGCTCCAGAAGCGCGCGTGGCGGTAGTAGACGGGGTCGCTGGTGCGCAGCCACAGCGCCTCGACGACGAACAGGAACAGCGACAGGCTGATCGTCAATATGGGCCACAGGATGTGGAAGATGGCCGTCATCGCAAATTGCGCGCGCGACAGGTCCAGGGTATCGAAACCGAACATGGCGTTCTCCTGATCAACTGAGGGCGGCCGAAGGCGCCAGCAGCACGGGGATGGATTTGAAGGTCGGCGTGCGCGAACCGTGGCCCACGCTGTCGAGCGGCACCAGCGGATTGGTTTCCGGGTAGTAGGCGCCGATGCAGCCGCGCGGAATGTCGTACTCGACCAGCAGGAAGCGGTCGGCGCGGCGTTCGATGCCGTCATGCCACACGCCGATCAGGTCGACCCAGTCGCCGGCCGCAAAGCCCAGCATGGCCAGGTCGTCCTTGTTGATGAAAACGACGCGGCGCTGGCCGAACACGCCCCGGTAGCGGTCGTCCATGGCGTAGATCGTCGTGTTGTACTGGTCGTGCGAACGCGTCGTCATCAGCACCATCAGGCGCTCGCCATATTGCTGGCGCGCGCGGTGGATCGGCGTGTCGAGTTCCACGGCGTTGACGAGGAATTGCGCCTTGCCGCTGTCCGTCTTCCATACCCGTTCGCGCGAGGCGATTTCCAGGTGGAAACCACCCGGTTTGGCCACGCGCAAGTTGTAGTCGAAAAAGTCGTCGAACACTTGCTCGATTGAATCGCGCAGCAGCGCATAGTTGCCGGAAAAGCGCAGCCAGTCGATCTTCTCGCTGCCCAGGGTCGCCTGCGCCATGCCGGCCACGATGGCGATTTCCGAACGCAGATTGGGCGAGGCGGGCTGGTTCATGCCGAACGAGATGTGCACCATGCTCATCGAGTCTTCCACCGTCACGCCTTGCGCCACGCCTTGCTGCACGTCAATTTCCGTGCGGCCCAGGGTGGGCAGGATCAGCGCATCCTTGCCGTGCACCAAGTGGCTACGGTTGAGCTTGGTGGCGATGTGCACGGTCAGGTCGCACGACCGGAGCGCGTCCCAGGTGCGCGGCGTGTCCGGCGTGGCCATCGAGAAATTGCCGCCCAGCGCGACGAATACTTTCACTTTTTTCTCCAGCATGGCTTCGATGGTGCCCACGGCGTCATAGCCGTGGTGGCGCGGCGGTTCAAAACCGAAGACCAGGCCCAGGCGGTCGAGGAATTCCTTGGTCGGCTGTTCCTCGATGCCCATGGTGCGGTCGCCCTGCACGTTCGAATGGCCGCGCACCGGGCACAGTCCCGCGCCGCGCTTGCCGATATTGCCGCGCATCATCATCAAGTTCGACAGGATCTGCACGGTGGCCAGCGAATTCTTGTGCTGCGTCACGCCCATGCCCCAGGTCGAAATGACGGCCTTGCCCTTGACATAGATCTGCGTCAATTCTTCGATCTTGTCGCGCGCCACGCCCGATTCGGCCAGCAGCAAGTCCCAGCTTTCCGCGCGCAGGTCGGCCGCGAAGGCGTCGAAGCCGCTCGTGTGCTCGGCGATGAAATCGCAGTCGAGCACGCGCTCCTGGCCGTGGGCGATGGCGTCGTCATCGAGCTCGACGACGCGCTTGGCCATGGCCTTGATCAGCGCGAAGTCGCCGCCCAGGGTGGGGCAGATGAACAGCGAGCAGATGTTCGTGCTGCCGCCCGTCAGCATTTCCAGCGGATGCTGGGGGCTGGTGAAGCGTTCCAGGCCCCGTTCGTGCAGCGGGTTGATGGAAACGATGGTGGCGCCGCGGCGCGACGCTTCGCGCAATTCGCCCAGCATGCGCGGGTGGTTGGTGGCCGGGTTCTGGCCGAACAGCAGCAGGGTGTCCGCATGCTCGAAGTCGTCCAGCAGCACCGTGCCCTTGCCGATGCCGACCGTTTCCGGCAAGCCGCGGCTCGTCGCTTCGTGGCACAGGTTGGAGCAGTCGGGGAAGTTATTCGTGCCGTAGGCGCGCACGAACAGCTGGTACAGGAAAGCCGCCTCGTTGCTGGCGCGGCCGGACGTGTAGAAGGCGGCCTGGTTCGGGTCGTCCAGCGCGTGCAGGTGGTGCGCCACGAGGGCGAAGGCGTCGTCCCAGGAAATGGCCTGGTATTTGTCGCTGGCGGCGTCGTACACCATGGGGTCCGTCAAACGGCCATGTTGTTCCAGATCATAGTCCGACTGCTCCATCAATGCGGTGACCGTGTGCTCCTCGAAAAACTCGGGGCGCACGCGCTTGCTCGTCGATTCGGCGGCCACGGCCTTGACGCCGTTTTCGCAGAATTCGAAGGTCGACGCGTGTTCGCGGTCGGGCCAGGCGCAGCCGGGACAGTCGAATCCGTCGGGCTGGTTTTGCTCGAACAGCGAACGGTAATTGCCCGCGCTGACTTTTTCCTTGAACAGGTTGATGGCCACATACTTGAGGGCACCCCAACCGGCAGCGGCATGGGTGTAGGGCGCGATGCGCGCGTCGGACTTTGGCTTGCTCATGATGACTCTCCTGGTGATATGCGATGGGACAATCACATGGTAGGGGCGGCGGCTTGCCCCGTAGGCGCACAGTTCCGGACAAAAAAACAGAGTACAGATGGCAAGATGGCGATGCCGGTCGCGCCGGCGCCGGCCGTGATTTATGATGTGGACAAGGAGAAAAAACATGCACAAGGAAGACAAGGAAGACAAGGAAGATGGAATCGACGCGGCGCTGATAGCGCTGCTGGCGCTGCTGTGGGAGGCGCGGCAGGAGGCGCCGGGGAAGCCGTGGTCGCTGGCCAAGCTGGCCAAGCGGGCAGGGGTACAGATGAGCACTTTGTTGCGCCAGCTCAATGCGCTGTCCAGCGCGGGCCTGGTGGTGGTCGCCACGGCCGAGAGCGGCGGCGGCAGCACGCTGCTCAGCGCGGCGGGCGCGGAACTGTGCGCCAGCGTCTTTACTCCACCGCAAGAAGAGTAGCGGCGCGTCTGTACTCTATCGGCTGGCGCCGGACTGTACCTCCTTGTACCCCTTCATTCGTCCTATGCTACTTCCAGACGAATGCCTATCGAGGGGAAGCACCATGAACACCATCCTGTATCCGCAGCCGGCGCTCCGGCAGCCAAGCCATATCGAACCCTGCGTGGACATGCTGGGCCGCCCCTTGACGGATTTGCGCATTTCCGTCATCGACCAGTGCAACTTCCGCTGCACCTATTGCATGCCGGCCGAGCTGTACCCCAGCGATTACCCGTTTCTTCCGTCCAGCGAGCGCCTGTCCTTCGCGCAGATCGAAACGATGGCGCGCGCCTTCGTGCGCCTGGGCGTGAATAAAATCCGCATCACGGGCGGCGAGCCGTTGCTGCGCAAGAACCTGGAACAGTTGATCGAGCGCCTGGCGAAACTGACCACGCCGGACGGGCGCGCCGTGAGCATCGCGCTGACGACGAATGGCAGCTTGCTGGCGGCCAAGGCGCGCTCGCTGAGGGATGCGGGCCTGGAGCGGGTCACCGTCAGCCTCGACAGTCTGGACAACGGCATTTTCCAGCGCATGAATGGCGTCGACTTTCCCGTCGAGAAAGTGTTGCACGGCATTGAGGTGGCGCAAGCCGTGGGCTTGACTCCCGTGAAGGTCAACATGGTCGTGCAGAAAGGCGTCAACGATAGCCAGATCGTGCCGCTGGCGCGCCATTTCCGCCACACGGGCGTGATCCTGCGCCTGATCGAATTCATGGACGTGGGCGGCATCGGCGCCTGGTCGCGCACGCATGTCGTCACGTCGGAGACGGCGCGCGCGCTGATCGCGGCAGAATTTCCCCTCGTGTCGCTGGGCGAAGGCAAGCCTGTCTCGCACGAAACGGCCAGCCGCTACCGTTATCTTGATGGCGGCGGCGAAGTGGGCTTCATTTCCAGCGTGTCGCAGCCGTTCTGCGGCGACTGCAGCCGCGTGCGCGTCTCGTCGGACGGCAAGCTGTTTACCTGTTTGTTCGCCCAGGACGGCCTCGACCTGCGGCCCCGGCTTGATCTTGCGCAAGGCGCGCAAGGGCTGGAAAGCCTGCTGCGCCAGCACTGGCAGCGCCGTGGCGACCGCTACTCGGAAGTGCGCGGCGCACTGGCCCAGCTTGGCGGGCGCAAGCAGTATCCCACCGTGCGCATGTCGCTGGTGGGCGGGTGAATGGTCTACAGGAATTCGGTGATGAGTTTGCCCAGCAGAATGATCGCCTGTTCCACGCCCGCGCTCCACGGATAGCTGTAGTTGAGGCGGATGCAATGCTTGTACGCCTGGCTGACGGAAAACATGCGCCCCGGACCCACCGTGATCTTGCATTCCAGCGCGCGCCGGTACAGCTGCATGGAGTCTATGTCGCCCGGCAGCTCCACCCACAGCACGTAGCCGCCCTGCGGGTGCGAGATTTTCGTGCCTGCAGGAAAGAAACGCTGCACGGCGGCCGCCATGATGCGCGCCTGCTGGGCATAGGCCTTGCGGGTGCGGCGCAGATGTTGTTCGTAGCCATCGTTTTGCAGGTATTCGGCGATGGCCAGCTGGGGAAACGAGGAGGTGGCCAGGGTGTTGAGGAATTTGAGTTCCTCCACCTTGCCCCGGTAGCGTCCGGCCAGGGCCCAGCCCACGCGCTGCGCGGAACTGAGGCTCTTGGAAAACGAGGAGCAGTGCAGCACCAGGCCCTTGCGGTCGTAGGACTTGAGCGAGGATGGGTGGGCGTCGCCGTAATACAGCTCGTTGTAGACGCCGTTTTCGATGGCGGGCACGTCGTGCTGCTCCAGCAGTTGGTACAAGGCCCGCTTGCGCTGGTCCGACATCTGGAACCCCAGCGGATTCTGGAAGTTCGGCATCACCATGACGGCGGCGATCGGCTGCCGGGCCATGATGTCGGCCAGCGCTTCGATGCTGATGCCTTCATACGGGTCGGTGGACACTTCCACCACCTTCATGCCCAGCCGCTCGACGGCCATCAGCATGGCATAGAAGGTGGGCGACTCGACGGCGATGGTGTCGCCCGGCTTGGCCACCGCTTGCAGGCACAGGTTGATCGCTTCCGTGGCGCCCACGGTGACGATGATTTCGTCGGGATCGACGGCCAGGCCGTTTTCCATGTAGCGGCGGGCGATTTCGCGGATCAGCTGCGGGTTGCCCGGCGGCAGGTCGTCCGTCACGCTCCAGGCGCGGTTGCGGCGCGCCACGGTGCCCGCATACTGGTTGATGCGTTCCCAGGGAAACAGCGACGGGTCGGGGTAGGGTGAGCCCAGCGGTATGGCGTCATGCAAGCCGATCGAGCGCAGGGTCGACAGCACCAGGCGGCTCACGTGCACTTCCGCCGGCACGGGGCTGGGGTGCGACGCCTGCATGCACAGGGATGGCGTGGCGGCATCGCTGGCGCGCTGGCGCACGAAGTAGCCGGACTGGGGCCGGCTTTCGATCACGCCCATGCCCTCCAGCTTGACGTAGGCGCGCAGCACCGTGGTGATGCTCAGCTTGTGCTGCTGGCTGGTCTGGCGCACGGAGGGAATGCGTTCGCCGGGCAAGAGCACGCCCTTGGCCACCAGTTGCTCGATGTCGCTGACGAGCTTTTCATACAATTTCATGCAATGGTATCCATTCTTATTCTTGCTCTACGTCATTGCATTATCGTCCAATTCATGACGACCTATAGTTACAGTTATCGCATGTTGCCAAAATGAAACTGCCATCCGGCACTTCTGGTTTAAGATCCACATAGAAACGAAAAAGAGGAACCTCTGTCATGGCAATTCCACAAAGCATGCTGTCTGTCGTCGCGCGCGACGAAGTGCATTTGCAGTTCAAGGTGAAGGCCGGCGTCGACATGCGGCAGCTGTTCCAGCGGCTGGGCAAGCTGTGGGAATCCGAAGTCACGGGCATCCTGGACCCCACGCTGAACCGCCACCATCAGTTGACGGGCGGCACGGCCAATGTGGTGCTGGGATTCAAGCCCGAGCTGTGGCGCGCCGCGTGCCCAGGCTGCGTGCCGGACAACATGGCATCGTTCGCGCACGACCTGGTGGGCGCCAACGGCAAGACGGCGCCCGCCGCCCAGTGCGATTTCTGGGTCTGGATCACGCAGTCGAACGCGGCCACCCTGTACGACAGCATGCGCACGACGCTCACCTTGCTGAGCCCCTTTGCCGAGCTGGCCAGCGAACAGGTGTGTTTTCCGTATCATAACAATGTGACTTTCGACGGCTTTGCCGACGGCGTCGCCAACCCGAATCCGTTCCGCGCCAACGGCGTGGCCATCATCCCGGACGGCGAAGCGGGCGCGGGCGGCTCCACCGTGCTGCTGCAGAAATGGCGCATGGACGTGGAGCGCCTGCGCGCCTTGCCCGTGCACGCGGCGGAGCAGGTGTGGGGCCGCACCAAGGCCGGCAGCCATGAATTGTCGCCGCTGCCCGTCGATTCCCACGTGGGCCGCAACCAGTTTATCCGCGACGGCGAGGAAGTCGATATCGTGCGCCGCAACGCCAATTACGCCAATGCCGGCGAGGCGGGCGTCATGTTTGTCGGTTTTTGCAAGGACATCACCGTGACCATGGGCATGCTGCGGCAAATGTACGGCGTAGGCTATGATGGCGTCACCAAGACGGACCGGCTGCTGGATTTTTCCACGGCGCTGTCGTCGGCGATCTATTTCGTGCCCAGCATCGACGCCTTGCTGGCCGTGGGCATTTCGCCGGCGGATCCCGGCTGAGGGCCGCCCCGGCGGTCCCTATTTTTACTTAACTAGGAGTTTTCCATGCGTATTCGTCCCGCCACACTGCTGTCCGCCCTGATCTTCGGCAGCGTCGTCTTCAGCGCTTCCGCTTCCGCCGTCGGCCTGGGTTTCCTGGCCGATACGCCGATGGCTTACCTGAACAAGAACGACAAGCCCGTCTTCGTGAAAGCCGTCACCGACGTGCTCAATGACAAGAAAGATGGCGAAACCGTGCAATGGAGCAATGAAGGCTTGCGCAATTCCGTGCGTATCGCCGCCGATATCACGGCCAGCGACACGCAAAAGACGGATGAGCAAACCTGCCGCAAGGTACAGGTGGGCTTGAACGCCAAGGGCCAGGAACAGACCCTCAAGCTGAAGGTCTGCAAGGCCGGCAGCGCCGCGTGGAAAGTGGCGAAGAGCTGATCGTCCGTGCATTTCCCTTGCCGGTTCTGCACCGGCAAGGTGCGACTTTCTTATAAGTAAGTGTTGCAGCGGTTAGAATCACGCTTTACCCTTATTTTTCTCACCTGCATGCAGCAAAGTCGCCTCCTGTTCTTCCGCCTGGCCGGCCAGTTTCGCCGCTATGGCGCCATCGTCGCCGCCACCTTGCTGGCCGTGGGCGTGGCGTCCGCCACCGATGTGTTACTAATAAGGCAATTGCAAAACGTCGTCGACGCCATGCGCGCGACGGCCAGCACGCAGGCCGCGCCCGCGTCCGGCGTGATGGGCATGCTGCAGGGCTGGGTCGACCGTTTCTTGCCGGCACAGGCGGGGCAGGTGGATTTGTGGGTGATTCCCGCCACCATCCTGGGCCTGGCCGTGCTGCGCATGGTGTCGAGCTTTGCCGGCGATTACGGTTCCGTATGGCTATCGAGCCGGGTGCAGGCGGATTTGCGCGAAAAGATGTTCGCCACCATCATGCGCCTGCCCAGCCGCTTTTTCGACACCACCACCACCAGCCTGACGCAGTCGCGCGTGGCCTTCGACGCCAGCCAGGTGTCGCAGGCGGGCTTGAACGTGCTCAATGTGATGGTGCGCGATTCCGTCGCCACCGTCGGCTACCTGATCTTGCTGTTCAGCATCGACGTGAAACTGGCCCTGTTCTGCATGGCCTCGATGCCCATCGTGGCCATCGTCGTGACCCTGGCGGGCCGCCGCATGCGCCACCTGAGCAAAAGTTCGCAGCAAGCCGTGGGCGAGCTGACGTCCGTGCTCGACGAAAGCATCGGCGGCCAGCGCGTGGTGAAAATCTTCGGCGGCCAGGACTACGAGCAGGCGCGCTTCGTCAACGTCGTCAAGCGCAACCGCCAGCTGGCCGTCAAGCACGCGGCCACCTCGGCCATGAATTCCGGCTTCATCATGATGCTCGTCGGCATCACCCTGTCGTCCGTGATCTACTTCGCCATGCTGCGCGCGCAAAGCGGCGCCATCACGCCGGGCGCCTTCGTTGCCTTCATGGGCGCGCTGATGGCGATGCAGTCGCCGATCAAGAATTTGACGAAGATCAATGAGCCGCTGCAGCGTGGCCTGGCGGCGGCCGAGTCCGTTTTTGGTTTGATCGACACGCCGCTGGAACCGGACCCGGGCACCATCGCGCCGGTCACGGTGCACGGCAATCTGTCTCTGCAGAACGTCAACTTCCGCTACAACAGCGACGACCCCGATGCGCCCACGGCCTTGAGCGATATCACGCTCGATATCCGCGCCGGCGAAACGGTAGCCCTGGTGGGCGGCTCCGGCGGCGGCAAGACGACCTTGCTGGGCTTGCTGCCGCGCTTCTATGACGTCAGCGGCGGCCGGATTTTGCTCGACGGCGTCGACTTGCGCGACTATGCCTTGCTGGCCCTGCGGCGCCAGTTCGCCCTCGTCAGCCAGGACGTGATTTTGTTCAACGACACGATGGCGGCGAATATCGCCTACGGCGACCCGGCGCCGGACCAGGCCCGCATCGAAGCGTCGGCGCGCGCCGCCTACGCGCACGACTTCATCATGCAGTTGCCGCAAGGCTACGAGACCCAGGCGGGGCAGAACGGTTCGCGTCTGTCGGGCGGGCAACGCCAGCGCCTGGCCATCGCCCGCGCCCTGTACAAGGATGCGCCGATACTGCTGCTGGACGAAGCGACCAGCGCGCTGGACACGGAATCGGAGCGCTCCGTGCAGGCGGCGCTGGAAGTGCTGATGCGCAACCGCACCACCATCGTCATCGCCCACCGCTTATCCACCATCGAAAGCGCCGACCGCATCGTCGTCATGCAGGGCGGGCGCCTGGTGGAATCGGGCAGCCACACGGATTTGCTGCAGCAGGGCGGCGCGTATGCACGGCTGCATGCGAGCCAGTTGTCGCCCGTCAAGGATAGCTTGGGCTGACGCCTGGCGCAGCCAGCGCCTGCCCGCCCGCCAGGCCGGAGCCGGACCAGCAGGTCCGTCCCGGCCTTTTTCATGGGGCGGCAATCGTGCCCATGACGAACGGTGCTTGCCTTTATGATGGCAGCCGCAAAGCAACATGAACAATGGAGCAACATGACGAATCAACAGACGATGCGCTGGCTGCTGGCCGCCGCGCTGGGCATGAGCACGGCCTTGCCGCTGGCGGCACAGGAAGATGCGCCGTTGCCGGCAACGGCTTCCGATCACGCGCAAGAAGAGGACAAGACCATGTATCTGGATGAAAATTTCATGCCAAGCAACCAGCGCCGCGCCGTGTATGCGCTGCGCACGCCGCCGGAGCGCGACGAGGCGCTGGGCGCCTGGCATGTGCGGCTCGAATTTCCCGATACGCCGGGCGTGCTGGCCTTTGAAACCTATGCCACGGACCTGGACCTGAGCCAGATCAAGTTCGTGCGTTTTCGCAAGTCCTACTACGAAAATGGCCAGCTGCTGCGCGAAACCTATTTCAATGCCCAGGGCGAGGAGTTGCTGGGCGGCTGCGTGTACTTCGAGAATGGCCAGATCCAGCAGAAAGTCACGCCGCTGCCGAACGGGCGCGACAGCATCTCGGAAACGTATCACCAGAACGGCCAGCTGATGAGCCGCACGCTGTACCACGGCGACGAGGTGGCCGATGGCGAGCAAGTGTCGTATGGCGCGAACGGGGCCGTCAGCAGCCGCTCGTATCGACGCAATGGCGAGATGGATGGCGTACAGGAATCGTTTTATGCGGATGGCAAGCTGCACCGTAAGGGGCGGTACGTCGATGGCAAGCACGAGGGCGAGTTTGTCCGGTATGCCCAGGACGGCAGCGTGCTGGCCAGGACCGTATGGGTGCATGGCCAGCCCGACGGCTGGTCGTTTGAAAGCCATGACAATGGCGTCGTGTCGAACAAGACGCTGTACCAGAAGGGTGCCGTGCTCAGCTTGCAAACGTGGGGGCCGAATGGCCGGCCCATCTTCGCGTGGCAGAAAGACGCACAGGGGCGCGACCACGGCGATACGACGGACTGGCATGCCAACGGCGTGCGCGCCAGCGTGACCCCGTTTGTCGAAGGCCAGCGCCACGGCTTGCTGCAGACCTGGTACAGCGATGGCAGCCTGCGCCAGATCGTGCCGTACGAACACGGCAAGAAGCACGGCATCGAGCGCCACTGGGACCAGGCCGGCAAGCTGGTGCTGGAGCAGGCGTGGCACGACGGACAGCCGGTGGCCGCAAAGTAAGGGGACAGCATGCGATATTGGCCCGCAATGGCAACCATGCGCCTGGCGCTGCTGGCCGTGCTCGCGACGGCCGTGCCGCTGGCGGCGCAGGCCAGGGCGCCGGCTGGCGGCACCTCTTATTATGAAAACGGGCAGATCAAGCGAAAGGTGACCTTGCTGCCGAACGGGCGCGACAGCATCGCCGAAACGTATCATGACAATGGCCAGTTGATGAACCGCATCAGCTACCACGGCAAGAACATGGCCGATGGCGAATATGTGTCCTACGGCCCGAATGGCAAGGTGAGCAGCCGCGCGCATTTAAAGGGCGGCAGGATGAACGGCTCGCAGCAAGTGTTTTTCGCCGATGGCAAGCTGTTTCAGCGCAGCCATTTTGTCGATGACAGGCAGGATGGCGCGTTCCTCACCTATGCGCAGGATGGCAGCTTGCGCGCCAGGACGGTGTTCGTGCAGGGCGAACCCGATGGCTGGTCGTTTGAAAGCCACGACAATGGCCAGCTGGCGCAAAAGGCCTTGTACCGCAAGGGCAAGCTGCTGAGCATGCAGAAGTGGGGCAGCAACGGCAAGCCGTCGGTTGCCTGGCAGCAGGATGCGCAAGGGCGCGAGCAGGGCGATGTGACGCAGTGGTTTGACAATGGCGTGCGCGCCACGGTCACGCCCATGCTTGACGGCCAGCGCCACGGCCTGCTGCAGGCCTGGTACGACGACGGCAGCCTGCGCCAGATCGTACCGTACCAGCACGGCAAGCAGCACGGCATCGAGCGTCAATGGGACCAGGCCGGCAAGCTGGTGCTGGAACAGGCGTGGCAAGCCGGAGAGCCAGTTTCCATGCGCTAGGAGTCGCCCGCCTTTGCAGGTATCATGCAGGGATTCCGGCCCGCCAGCAGGCGCGAAGCCGGCAGGATAACTGGAGGCAATGGTGGTGGAAGCGGAAGTTTCAGCGATGGCCAGGGCGCAAGGCATGGCCTTGCAAAACATGCGCGTCGTCATGCGCGCGGCGCAGCGCCACTCGGCGCAAATCGAAAAGCAATGCGGCGTGTCGGGCGCGCAATTGTGGGTGATGCAGGAATTGCTGGAACGGCCGGGCCTGCGCATGGGCGAGCTGGCCAGCAAGATGTCGATCCACCAGACGACGGCCAGCAACCTGGTCGAGGCGCTGGTCAAAAAAACCTATGTGCGCAAGGCGCGCGACCAGCCGGACCAGCGCGTGGTGACCCTGACCCTGACGCTGGAAGGGCAAGCCGTCATCGCCGGCGCGCCGCAGCCGGCGCGCGGCTTGCTGCCCAGTGCGCTGGCCCAGCTGGACCCCGACAGCCTGGCGCACCTGAACCAGGGCTTGAGCGCCTTGCTGGCCGTCGTCGCTCCCGATGACAGGCAGGCGGGCATGCAGCCGTTTCCGTTCACCATGTAGTCACGCGCAAGCGTGTGGCGCGCCGCCCCGCTTGCCCGTATCATCGGCGCCGTCGCACCGTTGATGAAAGCATGCATTGAAGATATACACTTCCGTTTTGCTGGCCGCTGTCCTGGCCGGTTCCCCGCCCGTTTCCATGGCCAACGCCCTGGACAATGCCCTGGCCACTCCGGCCGTGTCTGCCGAACCGTCGCCGGCCTCCCTGTATTTTGACGGGGATTACCAGCCCGTGGCGCCCGCCGCGGCCGTGTACGAGCAGCGCGCGCCGCTGCACCACGATGCGGCCCGCCAGGCCTGGCATTGGCAGCTGCATTTCGCGCAGCCGCCGGGCAGGCTGCACATGGATGCCTGGCTGCTGGGCACCGACGTGGCGTCGCCGCGCTACGCCGGCCAGCGCAGCGTGTATTTTGCCGATGGCCAGCTGGGCCTGCTGGAAGAGCGCAACGGGGAGGGCGACTTCAATGGCGTGAACGTGGAATACTATGCGGACGGGACGGTCAAGAGCCGCAAGGCGTACCGCGACGGCGAGTACGAGGGCTTGCACAGCCACTACCATGCGAATGGCCAGCTCAGGCATGCCTTGCTGTACCAGGCGGGCCAGCCCGCCGATGGTGAATTCCTGAGCTTTGACGAGCATGGCCAGGTCAGCAACCGCGCGCATTTTGCCGATGGCGTGCTGACCGGTGAAGTGACGGCGTTTCATCCGGATGGCCGGCTGGCCGAGCGGGGACCGTACCTCGATGGCCAGCGCAACGGCTTGCACCAGGCCTGGTGGCCGGACGGCCGTGAAATGTCGCGCCTCAATTTCCTGCATGGCAAGCCGCAGGGCTGGTCGCTGCTGTATTTCGCGAATGGCCAGCTGGACCAGAAAAACCTGTTCGAGGATGGCGTCATGCTGAGCACGCAAAGCTGGCGCGACGATGGCACGCCGCTGCGCCAGCGCCAGCAGGATGAACAGGGCCGCGCGCAGGGCGAGGACAGGCAATGGCATGCGAACGGCACGCTGGCCCGGCTCGCTTCCTACCGCGATGGCGAGCCGCATGGCGCGTGGCGCGAATGGCATGCGGACGGCTCGCCCCGCCACGCCGTGGACTATGTGCGCGGGCGCAAGCAGGGCCTGGAGCGGGCTTGGGCCGGCGACGGCACGCGCACCGTCTGCGAGTGGCAGGATGGCCGTTTGCTGCGCGCCTGCCGCAATTTCTAGTTCGGTGGCGCGGGCAGCCGTTGCAGCTGCAACTGCGCCAGCGCCCCGTACAGCGGTTCGCTGAGCACGCGCGACACGGTGCTGGCCACGACGGCGCAAGCCATCAGGCTGAGCACCATGCCGTGGCCGTCGACCATTTCCATGACAATAATAAAAGCCGTCAGCGGCGCCTGCGTGGCGGCAGCCAGGAAACCCACCATGCCCAGCGCGATCAGGGCGGGCGCGTGCGGGTAGTGCAGCAGTTGCGCAATGTCATGCCCGATGCCGGCGCCGATGGCCAAGGACGGTGCGAAGATGCCGGCCGGCACGCCCGACCAGACGGTCAGCCACGTCGCCACATATTTGAAGGCGACAAAGGCGGGCGCCACGTCGGACGAGCCTTCCAGCATGGCGCGCGTGGCCACGGTGCCGCTGCCGAACGTGGCGCCGTGGCTGGCGATGCCGATGGCCGCCACCAGCACACCGCAGACGGCGGCGAACAGCACGGGCCGGCCTGTTCTCCACGCCGACAATTTTCCCAGCGGATTGCCCCGGGCGGAGGCCAATAGCAGCCGGGCGAACAGGCCGCCCGCCACGCCCGCCACCAACGTTACCAGCAAGCCGGGCAGCGCCAGCGCCAGGCCGATGGGGCCGGGATGGATGATGCCGAAGTGGGTGGCGTTGCCGTGGATGGACACGGCCATCATGCCGGCCAGCACGATGCCGGCGACAATCAAGCCGCTGTTGCGCTGCTCGGGCGAACGCGACAGTTCTTCGATGGCAAACATGACGCCCGCCAGCGGCGTGTTGAAGGCGGCCGCGATGCCGGCCGCGCCGCCCGCCACCAGCAGCGAGTGGGCGCTTACCTGGGAGTGACGCGGCAGCCAGCGGCGCGCGGCCAGCATCACGCCGGCGGCGATCTGCACGGATGGCCCTTCGCGCCCCAGAGACAATCCCCCCAGCAAGCCGCCCGCCGTCAGGCCGATCTTCGCGGCGCTGAGTTTCAATGAAACGAACAAGGAGCGCTGTTCGGGCGCCACGGCCGGGTCCAGTGTGGCCATCACTTGCGGGATGCCGGAGCCGGCCGCGCCCATCGCGTAGCGGCGCGTCAGCCACACCAGCAGGGCGGCGCAAGCGGGCGTCCACAGCAGGGCGAACCACCAGGCCTTGCCGTTAAAAAAGAGAAAACAATCGAGCGCTGTTTCCGCCAGCCAGGTAAAACCCACGACGACGAGGCCGGCGACGGCGGCCATGCCGACGACGACGGCGCGCGACCACCACAGGCGCGGGTTGGCAAATTCATGCTTGAAGGCAGAGGGAATATCGTGCAAGTGCTTCATTGCGGCAAGTCCAGGAAGGGGCGCGCAGGGCGTCGGGAAGACTTGCCATTATAGAGATATATTTGTCCGAATGTTTTTCCTCTGCCTTATTTGTGGGCAATTGACGACAACAGCTTCGCCTCGGCCAGGAAATCGACGAGCGCCCGCACTTTCGGCGCCAGGTGCGGCCCGGACGGCCACAGCAGCCAGCAGCCGTGGGCCGGAAGTTCGCCGGTCGCGTAATCGGCCAGCACTTCGACCAGGCTGCCGTCGGCCAGCGCCGCCCGCACCGTAAACTCGGGCAGCCAGGCGATGCCCAGGCCTTGCCGGGCAAAGTGCAGCCGCGCTTCCACATTGTTGCAGATCATGGACAAAGGCAAGTCCGGCGCAGCCTCGCCATCGTCCTGGCGCAAGCACCACTGTTCGACCTTGCCGCTGTGGCGGAAGCGATAGTGCAGGCAAGCATGTTGTTGCAGCTCAAGGGGGTGATGCGGCGTGCCGTGGCGCGCCAGGTAGGCGGGGGAGGCCACGAGGCAGGAGCGGAACTGGCCCAGCTTGCGCGCGGCCAGGCGCGAATCGCGCGGTGCGCCGATGCGGATGACGGCGTCGAAGCCATCGCCGACGACCTCGGCCAGCGCGTCGGAAAAGTCCAGCTCCAGCGCGATGGCGGGGTGCTGCGCGGCAAAATCGGCCAGCGCGGGCAGGAATACGCCGCCCAGTTCCGGCAAGCCCAGGCGCAGGCGTCCCCGCGGCGCGCGCGCTCCCGCCAGCTCCTCCTGCGCCGCCTGCATTTCCCCCAGGATGCGTTCGCTGCGGGTCAAAAACAGCTGGCCTTCGGCCGTCAGGCTCAGCCGGCGCGTGCTGCGCTGGAACAGGCGCGCGCCCAGCCGCTGCTCGAGCCGCGCCAGGCTCTTGCTGACGGCCGACGGTGAAATGGCGGCCTGGCGCGCGGCGGCGACAAAGCTGCCCGCCTGGGCCAGTTGCACGAACAGGGCCACGCCGGAGAGATTATCTGTTTCCTGGTTTTGCATGATTCATGACGGTTTGGTCAGCAGTGAAACGCATTGAAGCATATTTTTCTTTATCGCGTGGCTGCTTACCATGGGCTTTTATCTGCGGGGGTAGGCAATGAAGATGATCGGTTTCAACAAGGGCAGCAGCGTGGACGACGAGCATGACCTGTTCGACGTGGAGGGGGCGATGCCCGTGCCCGGCCCGCGCGACGTGCTGGTACGGGTGCGCGCCGTGGGCGTCAACCCGCTCGACACCAAGGTGCGCGCCGGGCGGGTAGATGTGCCGGAGCGTGTCGTGACCCTGGGCTGGGATGCGGCCGGCACCGTGCATGCGGTGGGCAGCGAAGTCACCCTGTTTGCGCCGGGTCAAGCCGTGTATTACGCGGGTTCGTTCGACCGCGCGGGCGCCAATGCCGAGTATCACCTGGTCGACGAGCGCATCGCGGGCTCCATGCCGGCGTCGCTGGACTTTGCGCAGGCGGCCAGCGTGCCATTGGCGGCGCTGACGGCGTGGCAATTGCTGTTCGAGCGCTTTGCGATCACGCCCGGCGACCGCCAGGAGCGGGGCAGCCTGCTGGTGCTGGGCGGCGCCGGCGGCGTCGGTTCCATGCTGATCCAATTGGCGCGCCAGCTGACGGGTTTTATCGTGATTGCCACGGCGTCGCGCGGCGACAGCATGGCGTGGTGCCGCGCCATGGGCGCGCATCACGTGATCGACCACACGCTGCCGCTGGCGGCGCAGGTGGCGGCCTTGAACGTGGCGCCGGTGCGCCACGTCGCCGCCCTGTCGCACACGGCGCGCCACGTGGCGGCATTGACGCAGATCATCGCGCCGCACGGCAAGCTGGCCGTCATCGACGATCACGATGTTTTCGACGCGGCGCCGCTGAAGGGCAAGAGCATCTCGCTGCACTGGGAAATGGTGTTTACGCGGCCGTTGTTTGCTACCGACGATATGCTGGAGCAACACCGCATCCTGAACCGCGTGGCGCGGCTGCTGGACGACGGCGTGCTGCGCCACACGGTGCGGCAGCGCCTGTCGCCCATGGATGCGGCCACCTTGCGGCGCGCCCATGCGCTGCTGGAGCGGGGCGGGCAGCCGGGCAAGATCGTCGTCAGCGCCGGGTAGGGCCGGCGCCTAGACGAACAGTTCGCGCCGCGCGCTCTGGCTGATGGCGATGGTGGCCGGGTGGCTCAGCCGGCGTTCCGTGGTGATCGCGTACACTTGCTCGACGAGGCTGTCGACCCGGCCCAGCGCCACCACGGCGTATTGCTCGCAGACCTGGGGCGCGATGACGGTGGGCGCAAAGAACAGGCCGGCGCCCGACTGGCCGAAGGCTTTCATCATGGCGCTGTCGTCGAACTCGCCGACGATGCGCGGGTGCAGATTGTTGTCGCCCAGCCATTGCAGCAAGCGCCCGTAGATGGCGAAGTCTTCGCCCGGCAGCAGCAGCGGCGCGCCATCGAGGCATAGCGGAAAGTCCCCGCTCAGGGTGGCGGCCAGTTCTGGCGTGCCGAACAGGGTCATGCCGCTTTCGCCCAGCAAGTGATTAAAGCCGCGCACGCTCAAGTGGGCTGGCATGGGGCGGTCCGCCATGATCAGGTCCAGCCGGTGCACGGCCAGGTCCGCCAGCAGGCTGGCCAGCCGGCCTTCGCGGCAAATGATGCGCAGCGGCTCGGCCAGTCCCAGCGCCGGCGCGACGAGGCGGCAAGCGATCAGTTTCGAGACGGAATCGGCGCAGCCCACGCGGAAGGTCGTCGTCGTCGTGCGCGACTGGTCGCGCACGATTTCCAGCAATTCATCGCCCGTGCTGAAAATGCTTTCGGCATGGCTGAGGATGCGCCGGCCCGTGTCCGTCAATTCCAGCTGGCGTCCGCTGCGGCGGAACAGTTCCACGCCCAGGGTGTCGGCAAACTCGCTGAGCTGGCCGGAAATCGATTGCGGCGTCAGGTGCAGCTGCTCGGCCGCGCGCGCGATGCTGCCCGTCTTGGCCACCATCCAGAAATAGCGCAAGTGCTTGAAGTTGAGTGTGGACATGGTGTTTCCCGGAAAATAAACACATCGAGTTTTTCGATGTATTCTTAAATTATATTCGATTTGTTCGATGTTTATAATCAGACTATGATGGCTGCTCAATTCATGCAAGGAGAGTGCCATGGACTTCAGAATACAAACAGAGCAGTGCGGAGGCCGCCGATGAACGGCCTGGAAAGTATTGCAACGGCACCCATGTGGGCCGGTTTCATCGCCTTTGTCCTGCTGATGCTGGCGCTGGACTTGTTCGTCTTCGGCGGCAACAAGGCGCACAAGGTGGGCGTCAAGGAAGCGGCGACATGGTCGCTCGTGTGGGTCAGCCTGGCCCTGCTGTTCAACGGCGGACTGTGGTGGTATCTAAACGGCACGGCCGGTCCCGAGATCGCCAACCAGAAGGCGCTGGAATTTTTCTCCGGCTACCTGATCGAAAAAGCCTTGTCGGTCGATAACGTGTTCGTCTTCCTGCTGATCTTCAGCGCCTTCCAGGTGCCGATCCAGTACCAGCGCCGCGTGTTGATTTATGGCGTGCTGGGCGCGATCGTCATGCGCGCCGTGATGATCATGGCCGGTGCGTGGGTGGTGAGCGAGTTCAGCTGGGTGCTGTATCTGTTCGGTGCCTTCCTGTTGATTACAGGCATGCGCATGCTGGTGGCGGCCGATGCGGAGCCGGACGTGGCGAACAACCCGGTGCTGCGCTTTGCCCGCCGCCACTTGCGGGTGGCCGATGGCGACCACGGCGAACGTTTCTTCGTGGCAAAGGGCGGTTTGCGCTATGTCACGCCGCTGTTCCTCGTGCTGATCCTGATCGAGGTGACGGACCTGGTGTTCGCGGTCGATTCGATCCCGGCGATCTTCGCCATCACGACGGACCCGTTCATCGTCTTCACGTCGAACCTGTTCGCCATCATGGGCTTGCGGGCACTGTATTTCCTGCTGGTGGACGTGGCGGACCGTTTCCACATGCTCAAGTATGGCCTGGCGATGGTGCTGGTGTTCATCGGCGCCAAGATGCTGATCATGCCGTGGTACCACGTGCCGGTGGAAGCGTCCTTGCTGGTGGTGGCGGTACTGATCGTGTCGAGCTGCGTGGCCAGCGTGTTCATCACCCGCAGCGACAAGAAGTAAATGCTGTACGGCGCGCCCCGCGGGGCGGTGGCGTGCCTTTAATTGACTAATAGAAAGAGTAGAAAATCATGCGTACCTATGAAGCGAACAGTCCCCAGGCAGCGGGACGTATCCTGGCCCTGATGATGGTGGTCGACGGCAACCTGGCCAGCGCCGAGCTGCAAGCGATGCATCGCAGCAAGATCCTCGAGCATATCGACCTGGAGCCGGCCGCCTTCCAGCAACTGCTGCAAGACTTGTGCGACGACATGCTGACGTCGACCGTGCATGGCGCCGTGCAGCTGGCCCATGGCGTGATCGACAGCCTGCTCGATGAAATCACGGACCCGGACTTGCGCCGCAAGCTGCTGCAAGCCATGTGGAAGATCGCCGATGCGGACGACTGGCTGGCCGATGGCGAAGCCGTGCTGCTGGCCCGCGCCAGCGCGGCATGGTCGGCGGAAACGAATTTCCGCGCGCATGCCGCTTGATGCACATCAAGCCGTCTTATGCCCGATGGCAATGACGGCGGCGCCGGCCAGGGCCAGGCCCACGCCGGCGATGTCGGTCCAGGCGGGCGTGACGCCGTCCACCAGCCACAGCCATCCCAGCGCCGTGGCGATATAGATGGCGCCATACGTGGCGTACACCCGGCCGCTGGCGGCCGGGTGCAAGGTCAGCAGCCATACGAAGACCAGCAGGCTGAGGGCGGCCGGCAACAGCAGCCAGGCGCTGCCCTTGTTGCTCAGCCACAGCATGGGCAGGTAGCAGCCCAGCAGTTCGGCCACGGCCGTGACGGTAAACAACCCGAAAGTGCGGGCAAGGCTGGTCCATTCGATGGCGTCGTTCATGCTATTCCTGTTGTGCGGTCAGCCGCCATTGTAGACGGCGTGCGTCAATTCAGTTGCAGGGCGACATACAGCAGCAGGCGGTCATCCGTGTCGTCCAGGTCCAGCCCCGTCAGTTCGGCGATCTTTTGCAGCCGGTAATCGAGCGTGTTGCGGTGGATGTGCAGGGCCCTGGCCGTGGCCATCGGGTGGCTGTGGTGGCGGAACCAGGCGGCCAAGGTGCGCATCAGGGTGCCCGACTTGCGGTCGTGCGCCTGCAGGCGCGCCAGGGTCTGGCGCAATTGCTCCGCCTGCCAACCGGCTTGCAGGCCGGACAGCAGCACGGGCAGGCTCAGTTCCAGGTAGGAAAAAGTGGCTTGTGCGCCATCGCGGGCGCGTCCCACGCGCGCCGTCTGCTTCGCCGACTCATACGACGCCGTCGCGCCATCGAGGCCCGGCAAGGCCACGCCCATGGACAGGGTGGCGGGCGGCGTGAGCGCCTGCTGCGCCACCTGGTGCAGTTCGAGCAGGCGCTGCCTGGCCTGCGCCGCGCGCGCCTGCTGCGGGCCGCTGGCGGGAAAGGCGTCGAGCAGCACCAGTTCGCCCGGCGAGACGACGGCCATCAGCAGGGCAGGCCAGCGCGCGGACAGGTCGGACTGCACTTGCTGCAGCTGCGTCAGCACCTGGTCCAGCCGCTCGCCCGGACCTTCTCCCGCAGCGGGTATTTCCAGCACGAACATGGCGCGCGGCACGCGCAAATCGACCGCCAGGCGCGCCGCCCACGCCTGCATGCTGGCATCCGAAATGCCCGTGCGGTACACGAGCTGGAACACGAATTCCTCGCGGTAGCGCTTTTCGTGCTGCAACTCGCTGACCAGCCGCGCCTGCTCCAGCATCATTTCCGCCATGGCGCGCACCAGTTCGCCGAACTGGCGCACGGCGTCCGGCTCGCCCGTCAGGCCCAGCACGCCGCAAATCTCGCCGCGCACGGTCAGGGGCAGGTTGATGCCGGCCCGCGTACCGGGCAGCCTGGCCATGTCGGCCGCGCCGATTTCCACGCTGGCGTGCCGGGCCAGCGCCAGTTGCGCGCCCGGATGCAAGTCGCCCACGCGCTGCGGGTCGCCGCTGGCGAGGATCACGCCGCGCGCATCGATGACGTTGACGCTGAAGGGAATGATGTGCATGGTGCGTTGGACGATGTCCTGCGCCAGGGGATAGTCGATGCTTGGCATGGAGGGCCGCCTTATGAGCTTGTGCATTTGCATGAAATCATCGGATTCGGCACTATGTTTCTTCATGCATCCGCACGATGACTGTTTCTGTGGGCGATTGTACGATGGGCTGGTCGCATCCCATAAAAAAATAGTCAGGAGACACCCATGACCACCCATCCAGGCGCCAGCCTGTCCGCCGGCGCGTCCGCGCAGGACCGCGTGCGCGAAGGCGCCTACCGCAAGGTCACCTTGCATCTGATCCCCTTCATCTTCATCTGCTACCTGTTCAATTACCTGGACCGCGTGAATGTCGGCTTCGCCAAGCTGCAAATGCTCGATGCGCTGCAATGGAGCGAGAGCGTGTACGGCCTGGGCGCCGGCATTTTCTTCATCGGCTACGTGGCCAGCGGCGTGCCCAGCAATCTGCTGCTGCACCGCCTGGGCGCGCGCAAGGTGATCGGCACCCTGATGATCGCCTGGGGCATCGCCTCGGCCTGCCTGATGTTCGTCACCACGCCGGCCGCGTTTTACTCGCTGCGCTTCATCACGGGCGTGTTCGAGGCGGGTTTCTTCCCCGGCATCGTGCTGTACTTTACGAACTGGTATCCCGCTTCGCGCCGGGGCCGCATCATGGGCCTGTTCATGTCGGCCATTCCCATTTCCGGCTTGCTGGGCAGCCCCTTGTCGGGCTGGATGATGCAATCGTTCGCCGGCCACGGCGGTCTGGCCGGCTGGCAATGGATGTTCCTGTTGCAAGGCATCCCCACCGTGCTGCTGGGCTTTCTCGTGTATGTGTTGCTGAACGACGGCATCGCCCAGGCGAAGTGGCTGAATACGGAAGAAAAGCAGCTGCTGCGCGCCGACCTCGACGAGGACGAGCGCCAGCGCCGCAACAGCGCGAATACGGCCGACACCTTCGCCAGCGTGCTGCGCAACAAGCACGTGTGGATGCTGGGCCTCGTGTATTTCTGCATCCAGATGGGCGTGTATGCGATCAACTTCTGGCTGCCCACCATCGTCAAGTCGCTGGGTTTCGCCAGCCCCGTGGCCGTGGGCTGGATCAGCGCCATTCCCTACCTGTGCGCCAGCATCTTCATGATCTGGGTGGGCCGTTCGGCCGACAAGCACAAGGAACGCCGCTGGCATTTGAGCGGCCCGCTGCTGATGGCGCTGTGCGGCTTGCTGCTGGCCACCCAGGCGCACGGCAACGTGGTCGTCGCCCTGATCGGCCTGTCGCTGGCGACCATGGGCGCGCTGTCCGGCCTGCCCATGTTCTGGCCCCTGCCCACGGCCTTCCTGGGCAGCGCGGCGGCGGCCGGCGGCCTGGCGCTGATCAATTCGCTGGGCCAGGTGGCGGGCTTCGTCAGCCCCTTCCTCGTCGGCTGGATCAAGGATGCGACGGGCGGCACCGACGTGGCCCTGTATATTCTTTCCGCAGTCATGCTGCTGGGCGCCATACTGGTGCTGCGCGTACCCGCGCGTATCGTGAATCGCTAAGTGAACCGTTGAACGAACTTGCCATCGAACCGGAGGAATTGACCATGACGACCACCCCGGCGCCGCGCGCCTTGCTGCAAGCCATGTTCCAGGCCGCCATCGAAGCGGCCCAGCCATCGCACTGCATACCGCCCCATCTGCCGCCGGCGCCCAAGGGCCGTTTGATCGTCATCGGCGCCGGCAAGGCGTCGGCCGCCATGGCGCAAGCCGTGGAGCGGCACTGGCCGGGGCAGCTGTCCGGGCTGGTCGTCACGCGCTACGGCTATGCCGTGCCCTGCGAGCGCATCGAGATCGTGGAAGCGTCGCACCCCGTGCCGGATGCGGCCGGCATGCAGGCGGCGCAGCGCATGCTGGAATTAGTTGCCAACTTGCAGGCGGACGACACGGTGCTGTGCCTGATTTCGGGCGGCGGCTCGTCCCTGCTGGCCTTGCCTCTCGATGGCATCGGTTTGGAAGACAAGCAAGCCTTGAACCGCGCGCTGCTGGCGTCCGGCGCCACCATCGGCGAAATGAATTGCGTGCGCCGCCATTTGTCCGCCATCAAGGGCGGCCGGCTGGCGGCCGCCTGCCATCCGGCGCAGGTCGTCACCTTGGCGATTTCCGACGTGCCTGGCGACAAGCTGGGCGACATCGCGTCCGGCCCCACGGTGGGCGACGCGACGACGTGCGAGGATGCGCTGGCCATCGTGCGCCGCTACGGGATTACATTGCCGGACAGCCTGCGCGCCGTGTTGGAAAGCGGGCGCGGCGAATCCGTGAAACCCGGTGATCCGCGCCTGGCGTGCACGCAAACGACCCTGGTCGCCACGCCGCAGATGGCGCTGGAAGCGGCGGCGCAGGTGGCGCGTGCGGCCGGCGTCACGCCGTATATCTTGGGCGACAGCCTGGAAGGCGAGGCGAGGGACGTGGGCAAGGTGATGGCCGGCATCGCGCTGCAGACGGCGGTGCGGGGCCAGCCGTTTCCCGCCCCGTGCGTGCTGCTGTCGGGCGGCGAAACGACGGTCACCGTGCGCGGCAACGGCCGCGGCGGGCGCAATGTGGAATTCCTGCTGGCGCTGGGCATCGCGCTCGATGGCCACACGGGCATCCATGCGCTGGCCGGCGACACGGATGGCGTCGACGGCCAGGAAGAGATCGCCGGCGCGCTTCTGGCGCCCGACACCCTGCAACGGGCCTGGGCGCTGGGCATCAAGCCCCGCGATAGCCTCGACAACAACGATGGCCACGGCTTCTTCCAGGCACTGGGAGACGCCGTGATCACGGGCCCGACATTGACGAATGTCAATGATTTCCGGGCCATCCTGATTACCTGATCAGTTAAAACCTTCCAGGACGATTTTTCCCTTCGCCGTATTGCTTTCCAGCAAGGCATGCGCGCGCTTCAAATTCGCCGCATTGATCGTGCCGAAGCGCTCTGCCAGGGTCGTCTTGATGATGCCCGCATCCACCAGCTGCGCCAGTTCTTCCAGCAAGGCGTGCTGCTGGGCCATGTCGGCCGTCTGGAACAGCGAACGGGTAAACATCAATTCCCAGTGCAGCGACACGCTCTTGCCCTTGAACTTGCGCACGTCGATGTGCTCGGGGTCGTCGATCAGGGCAAATTTCCCCTGCGGCGCGATCAATTCCACGATCTGCTCGAAATGCTTGTCCGTCTGGTTCAGGCTGATCACGTAATCGACGGGCGGTAAACCGAGGCGCGTGATTTCGGCGGCCAGCGGCAGGCTGTGGTCGATCACGTGGTGCGCGCCCAGTTGCTTGACCCAGTCGGCCGTTTCCGCGCGCGACGCCGTGCCGATGATGGTGACACCCGTCAACTGCCGCGCCAGTTGCACCAGCACGGAGCCGACGCCGCCGGCCGCGCCGATCACGAGAAGCGACTTGCCCGTCAAACTTTTGTCGCGGCTCAGCTGCAGGCGGTCGAACAGCAATTCCCAGGCCGTGATCGCCGTGAGCGGCAGGGCGGCGGCCGGGGCGAAATCGAGGCTGGCCGGCATGTGGCCGACGATGCGCTCGTCGACTAATTGAAATTCGCTGTTGCTGCCGGGGCGGTTGATGGCGCCCGCGTACCAGACCTTGTCGCCCACTTGGAACAGGGTCGCGTCGGGGCCGACGGCCGTGACGACGCCGGCCGCATCCCAGCCCAGCACTTCCGGCTGGCCATCCTTCGGCGCGCGGTTCTTGCGCACCTTGGTGTCGACGGGATTGACGGAAATGGCCTTGACGGCGACGAGCAGGTCGCGCCCCGTGGCGACGGGCAGGGGCAACTCGATGTCGAGCAGGGCGTCGGCATCCGTGATGGGCAGGCTGTGGCGGTAGGCGATGGCTTTCATGATTATCCTTGGTCGAGAGTAGGGAGGCGATGACGTATGATGGTCGCTTTCGCGCCCAGGTAAAAGAGGGCGCGTACCGAAACACTTTCAAAGGAATGCTGAAAATTGCTGCGACTCGATGACTTGCAGGTATTTGTGCGCACGGCCGACCGGGGCAGTTTGTCGGCGGCCGCGCGCGAGATCGGCATCTCGCCCGCGCTGGCCAGCGCCGCCGTCAAACGCCTGGAAGGCGTGTTGGGCTTGCGCCTGCTGGCCCGCACGACGCGCTCGCTGAGCCTGACGCCGGAAGGCACGCAATACCTGGAGCATGCGCGGGAAGCCTTGCGCCTGCTGCGCGCAGGCCACGATGCACTGCTGGCCGGCAAGGACAGTTTCGGTGGAACCTTGAAAATCGCCATGCCCTCCGACCTGGGCCGCAACCTGATGCTGGGCTGGCTGGACGAATTCCAGCTGCGCCATCCGAAACTGCATTACCAGCTCAGCGTTAGCGACCGGGTGGCCGATATGGTGCGCCAGCAAGTCGACGTGGCCATCCGCTATGGCCAGCAAGACGATTCGAGCCTGATCGCCATGCCGATCGCGCCTGCCAACGACCGGGTGCTGGTGGCGTCCCCCGCCTATCTGCGCGAATACGGCCCTTTGCTGGCGCTGGAAGACTTGTCGCAGCGCAATTGCCTGCGCTTCGCGCTGGAAGACGGCTTGCACGACCGCTGGACTTTTTACCGCCTGCCCCAGCGCGAGCAAGTGACGGTGTCCGTGAGCGGCAACCGCAGCGCCGACGACGCCGACCTGGTACGGCGCTGGGCCGTGGCGGGCCTCGGCATCGCCTATAAGTCGCGGCTCGACGTGGCGGGCGACCTGGACGCCGGCCGCCTGCAAGCGCTGTTGCCCGACGTGGCGGGCGAGGCCACGCCCTTGCACCTGGTCTGCACGCACCGGGCGCAGGTGACGCCGCTGGTGCTGCAGCTGCGCGATTTCCTGCGCGACAAATGTGCGCAGTTATTAAAACAGCAGAATTGACCGGGGAGGGTTGCTGCGCGACGTATGCGTCGCTTATCTGATATCAGCGATTTTTTAAAATCACATCGCTCATGTATTGATTCAAATCGCGAAAATCCTTTACCCGCCAGGCATATGGCGCAATCTTGACGCCATTCTCTTTCAAGGTTTTTGGAATCAGATCGCCATTCGGACGGAGGATGACCGACGATACGATCACGCCCGGATAATCCTTCAGGCGTTTTTTGAATGCGGCGGTGGTCAGATCGGGCGTGGGCGGATTGCTTTTATTCGCCAACGGCCCCGTTCCCTTGATCTCCGCGCCATGGCACACGGCACAGCGCTGTACATACAGCGTTTTGCCATTCAGATTCTCCGCCAAGGCTGACGGCGCTTGAATCAGCGATAACGTTCCTAATGCAGCGATAAATAATATTTTCATTTCTTTTTAATGTGGACGTATTGTATGGATAATGTCTGGTTTGAGAGAAAATACGCAGTTGCCATTGCAATACGCAATTCTCCCGATAACATTTTATCCGAGATTATTCATCATAATGTGCCCGTAATGCGCCCATACCCGCGAGAGCCTGGCTGGTGAACCATCGTGTTTGATTACAACTCGTTGCAAATGGCAATCATGCGCAGGTCAACCTGGGCGTACCCTCAAGCATTCTGCATGAAACCGCTTGAAGGACCGCCATGACCCCGCACCGATTATTGCCGACGACCTTGATTGCCCTGCTTTTGCTGGCCGGCTGCGCCGCGACCGGACCAGGACCGGCCGCCCAGGCCGATCATCGCGCGCAGAGCAGTCCCGCACAAGACATCGCCATGCTGGAACGGGTCAGCTGGGGCGTGAACGGTGGCAGTGTGCGCCAGGTGCAGGACAAAGGCTGGAACGCGTGGCTGCGGGCGCAGTTACATCCAGGAAAAGCGGCCTTGCCGCCAGCCATCGCCGCGCAAATCGACGCCATGACCATCAGCCAGGTGCCGCTGGAGCAATTGGTGATTTCTATGGAGCAAAAGCGCAAGGAGTCGGCCGGCGTCATGGACGACGTGGCGAAACAGCAGGCGCAAAAGGAGTACCAGCAGGAACTGAACCGCCTGGCGCGCGAGGCGGCCACGCGTTCGCTGTTGCTCGACGTGTATTCGACTAACCAGTTGCAGCAGCAGCTGAGCTGGTTTTGGCTCAACCATTTCAGCGTGCACCAGGGCAAGCACAACTTGCGCGCCATGGTGGGCGATTACGAGGCGAACGCCATCGCGCCACATGCACTGGGAAAATTCCGTGATTTGCTGGGCGCCACCGTCCACCATCCGGCCATGTTGCGCTACCTGGACAATGAAGCCAACGCCGCCAAGCGCATCAATGAAAACTATGCGCGCGAACTGATGGAACTGCACACGCTGGGCGTCAACGGCGGCTACAGCCAGGCTGACGTGCAGGAACTGGCGCGCATCCTGACCGGGGTGGGCGTGAACCTGGGAGCGGACACGCCGAAAGTGAAACCGGCGCTGCAATCGCAATACGTGCGCCGGGGCTTGTTCGAGTTCAATCCGAACCGCCACGATTACGGTGATAAACAATTCCTGGGGCAAACGGTGAAGGGTCGGGGCCTGGCCGAGCTCGATGAAGCGCTGGACCGCCTGAGCCGCAGTCCCGCCACGGCGCACTTTATCAGCGGCAAGCTGGCCCAGTATTTCGTGGGAGATAACCCTCCCGAAGCGCTGGTGGCGCGCATGGCGGCCACCTTCCAGCGCAGCGACGGCTTGATCGCCGACGTGCTGCAAACCATGTTCGACAGCCCCGAATTCAGGCAATCGCTGGGCAAGAAATTCAAGGACCCCATGCATTATGTGGTGTCGGCCGTGCGCCTCAGCTATGACGACAAGCCCATCCTGAATGCGGGGCCCATGCTGAGCTGGCTCGCGCGCATGGGCCAGCCCCTGTACGGCCGCCAGACGCCCGATGGCTATCCCATGACGGATGCGTCCTGGGCCAGTCCGGGGCAAATGACGACGCGCTTCGATATTGCCCGCACCATCGGCTCGGGCAGCGCCGGCCTGTTCAGGACGGAGGGCCCGCAGCCGCAGGAAAAAGTGGCGTTCCCGCAACTGGCCAGCGCCCTGTATTACCAGTCGCTGCAGCCAGGCTTGAGCCCGGCCACGCGCCAGGCACTGGATCAGGCCGCTTCGCCGCAGGAGTGGAATACATTTCTCCTGTCTTCGCCAGAAATGATGCACCGCTAAAACGCCTGCCAAAACCTGCTGCGCGTCGCGACTTGCGGCCTGCGATGCTTACTGTGCATTCGCACAGTTCCGCGTCTCGGCCACAATTCACTGCCGCTCGCTACGGTTTTGTTCACGCGTTAAATACTGAAAGGAGTTGCCATGAACCGTCGTGACCTGTTGAAAGCCCTGGCCGCCGCGCCCTTGCTCACCCACGCGGGCAGCTTGCTGGCCGCGCCCGCCACGGATGCGAAGCTGCTGTTCGTCTTCCTGCGCGGCGGCTATGACGCGAACAACTTGCTGGTGCCGGTCGGCAGCGATTTTTACTATGCGGCGCGGCCGAATATCGCCATCGCGAAACCCGGCGAGGAAAACGGCGCGCTGGCCTTGAACGCCGACTGGGCCTTGCATCCGGCCTTGCGCGAGAGCATTTATCCCATGTTCACGGGCGGCGAGGCGGCCTTCATCCCGTTTGCGGGCACGACGGATTTGACGCGCAGCCATTTCGAGACGCAGGACACGATCGAGCTGGGGCAGGAGATCAACACGCGGCGCGACTTCCGTTCGGGTTTCCTGAACCGCCTCGTGCAGACCTTGAATAACAGCAAGGCCGGCCCCGCCATTTCCTTCACGGACCAGCTGCCGCTGATCTTCCAGGGCGGCGTGCAAGTGCCGAACATGGCGCTGCGCTCCGTGGGCAAGTCCGGCATTGATGCGCGTCAAAGCCAGATCATCGCCGCCATGTACCGGGGCACACCCTTGCAGCAACCCGTCAGCGCGGGCTTTGTCGTGCGCGACGACGTGACGAAGGAATTGACGGGGGAAATGCAGGCGGCCAACCGCAACGCCATCAGTACCAAGGGCTTTGAACTGGAAGCTCAGCGCATCGCCCGCTTGATGAAGGACAAATACAACCTCGGCTTCGTCGATGTGGGCGGCTGGGATACGCATGTGGGGCAGGGCGGCGCCAGCGGCTACCTGGCGGGGCGCTTCGACGAACTGGGACGTGGGCTGGCCGCGTTTTCGCAGGAAATGGGCAGCGCCTGGCGCAATACCGTCGTCGTCGTCGTCAGCGAATTTGGCCGCACCTTCCGCGAAAACGGCAACCGCGGCACGGACCACGGCCACGGCAGCGTGTTCTGGGTGCTCGGTGGCGGCATCAAGGGCAGGCAGGTGGCGGGCGAGCAAGTGGCGATTGCGCAGGCAAACCTGTTCCAGAACCGCGACATGCCCGTGCTGAATGAATACCGGGCCGTGCTGGGCGGCTTGCTGCGCCGCACCTTCGGCTTGACGCCGGCGCAACTCGACCATGTGTTTGCCGGCGTGAAACCGGCGGAGCTGGGCCTCGTGTAAATCGGCGAATCTCCGTGTTACGCTACGCCTGCGCATGTGGCGCATAGCGAATACTGGCGGCCCATGGCGCCGGGCACGAATGGAGTGGCATGAACGATACCCAGCGCGACATCGTCAGCGCAGGCTTTTCCCTGGCCTTGGTCGCCGTGACGGCTTTCGTCATGCAGCGTTTCTTTTTGCCGCTCGTGTGGGCCGGCATCCTGTGCGTGGCGACCTGGCCTTTGTATGTGCGCGTGCGCGCGGCGCTGGGCCGGCGCACCATCGTCGCGGCAGCCGTGCTGACCCTGGCGTTTGCCTGCATCTTCATCATTCCCGTGCTGTTCGGCGTGGCGCAGGCGGCGCGCGAAGTGCCCGTGCTGGCCAATTTCGTCGTGCATGCGAATGCCGACGGCTTGCCCGTGCCGGATTGGGTGGCGCACATTCCGCTGGCCGGCAGCGCCATCGGCGACTGGTGGCAAGCCACCCTGAGCCAGCCGCATGGCCTGGGCCACTTCTTTGCGGGCAGCGCCGTGGGCGGCTTTCATTCCGCGCGCGACATGCTCAAGGTGCTGGGCGCGGACGTGTTCCACCGCCTGGTCGACTTCGGCCTGGCGTTTTTATGCCTGTTTTTCTTTTACAAGGATGGCGAAGCGCTGACGCGCCAGATCACGGCCGTCGGCAGCCATTTTTTGCGTCCCGAACGGTGGGGCCGCTATGCGCAAAAGATCCCCACGGCCATCCGCGCCACTGTCAACGGCCTGGTGCTGGTGGGGCTGGCCGAAGGCGTGCTGATCGGCATCGCCTATGCCATCGCCGGCTTGCCGTCACCGGCCCTGTGGGCGTTTGCCACCGGCATCCTGGCCATCATCCCGTTTGGCGCGCCGCTCGCGTATGGATGCGCGGCCGCCTTGCTGGTGTTCCAGGGCAATGTGGGCGCCGCCATCGGCGTGGCCGCCTGGGGCACCGTGGTGCTGTTTGTCGCCGACCACTTCGTGCGCCCTGGCATGATCGGCAACGCCACCCGCTTGCCCTTCCTGGCCGTGCTGTTCGGCATCCTGGGCGGCGTGGAAACCCTGGGCCTCGTGGGCCTGTTCATCGGCCCCGTCGTGATGGTGCTGTTCGTTACCTTGTGGTACGAAGCGAATGTGACTGACCGCGTACCGCCGGCCAACATGCCTTCCAGCACAGCTGCCGATGCAGGTACCGACGCACTTGCTGGTACAGTTGCCGGCACAGCTGCCGAAACACCTGCCAGCCCGGCCGCGCCGGAACGCACACAGTAGTGAGGGGTCGGTCAGCGTGCTGCTGGCCGGTACTGAGGCGTTCCCGGCGTGGCCGGACGGAGCTGACTTGATAACAGGGTGCGAACACCTTGTTTTAAAGTCATTCTTAATGTGCCTTGGATAGAATAAGCAACCAACGGCGCATCAGCAGCACTTCAACATAGCCCGGCTCGATGCCCGTACCGCACTCGATCAAGGGATTGACGGTGTAGTAGCGCTTGCGGAAGTCGCGGCAGACGAGGATTTCGCGCTTGCCCATGCGGACGAGGAAAGAGCTTGGGGCGTATTCCAGGCCGAACCGTGAGCCAAAACCGCTATTCAATGTTGCCATGACAATTCCTTTGAGGGAGATGTGTTGAACGAGTCATCAGAATAGCATAACTACTGTATGAATACACAGCTACTGTATGAATAAACAGTATTTTTTTACTGGTGTGGTTTTTTTGATCAGTACCGGGAAGATGAAAGAGAGATGAGTTTGCAAGAGAAAAATGACATGGGCATGACCACGGGCTGGACCACGAAACTGCGCCGCTTCGTCGAGGCGCGCCTGTCGCCCGAAGGCGAACTGGGCCTGCATATGACGGTGGGCGTGGCGCTGATGCTCGTCGCCATCGTGGTCTTCCACGAGATCGCCGAAGCCGTCATGGGCATGGCCCAAATCACCGTGATCGACTTGCAGGTGGCGCAATGGTTCAACCAGCACGCCGTGCCGTGGATCACCCGTTGCCTGCTGGTCGTCACGCACATGCATGGCGTGATCGGCGCCATCACCCTGGCCGTCTTGCTGGGCTGGTATCTGCACCGCAAGGGCGCCGATTACTGGCTGTTTACCCTGGTCATCACCATGCCGGGCGTCATGTTTTTGAACCTGCTGCTAAAGTACATTTTTGTGCGCGCGCGGCCCAGCTTTGACGAGCCCATCCTGCAGACGGCCCTGAGCACGTACAGCTTTCCCAGCGGCCATACGGCCACGTCGACAGCCCTGTACGGCTTGCTGGCCGCCTACCTGATTTGCCAGACGGCGCCGGGTGCGTGGGGCAAGCGCATCGCCATCGCGCTGGGCGCCTTCCTGATGGCGTCACTCGTGGGTTTCAGCCGCATTTACCTGGGCGCGCATTACCTGAGCGATGTGCTGGCGGCCATGGCGGAAAGCTATGGCTGGCTGGCCATCTGCATCGCCGGCGTGTCGACCTTGCGCCGCCGCCGGCATATCCGGCAAACCAAATAAGGGGAGTGATCCTGAGCAAGATTGCAGTCATCATCAATGCGGGCGCCGGTTGCGGCTATGCGCCCGACTGGGCGCAGCAGCTCGAAGCGAAATTCGCCGCCGTGGGGCTCGACGCCGCCATCACCCTGGCCGCCAGCGGGGCCGACATGATCGCCACGGCCGGGCAAGCCTTGCGCGACGGCGCGCCCATCGTCGTGGCCGGGGGCGGCGACGGCACCATCAATGCCGTCGCGTCCGTCGTCGTCGGCAGCGGCACGCCGTTTGGCGTCTTGCCGCTGGGTACCTTGAACCATTTCGCCAAGGATTTGAACATTCCGCTCGAACTCGATGCGGCGATCGCCAATGTGGCGCAGGGCGTGCCGCACCAGGTCGACGTGGGCGAAGTCAATGGCCGCATCTTCCTGAACAATTCCAGCCTGGGCCTGTATCCCGACATCGTGCGCGACCGAGAAAAGCAGCAGCGCCGCCTGGGACGGGGCAAGTGGCTGGCGTTCAGCTGGGCGCTGGTGGCCGCCTTGCGCCGCTATCCCTTCCTCAGCGTGCAATTGAAACTCAAGGACGCCGTGCATGCGCGGCGCACGCCGTTTGTCTTTATCGGTAACAATGAATACCTGATGGAAGGCTTGAATATCGGTGAGCGCGAACGGCTCGATGGCGGCCAGCTGAGCCTGTACGTGGCGCAGCGTCCGGGCCGCCTGGGCTTGCTGAAGCTGGCCTTGCATGCACTGTTCGGCAAGTTGTCGCAGGCCAAGGATTTCGATGTGCTGACGGCCACCGACCTGGAAATCGCCACGCGGCACCGGCGCCTGCGCGTGGCTACCGATGGCGAAGTGACCGTCATGAATACGCCGCTGCAGTACCGCATCCGCCCCGCCGCGCTGACGGTGCTGGTGCCTGCGCCGGCACCTTCCGGGGAGTAAGGCCATGCGTACCATCGTGCATTTGTCCGACTTGCATTTTGGCAAGGTCGACGCGGACTTGCTGGCGCCCTTGCGCGCGCTCGTCGAACGGCTGGAACCGGACGTCGTGGTGGTGTCGGGCGATTTGACGCAACGGGCCCGCAGCGCCCAGTTCCAGCAGGCGCGGCACTTTCTCGACAGCTTGCCGGGGCCGCAGATCGTGGTGCCGGGCAACCATGACGTGCCGCTGTACAACGTCTTTTCCCGTTTCCTGACGCCGCTGGTGAAGTACCGGCGCCATGTGACGGACGATTTGTCGCCCGAATATGTGGACGAGGAAATCGCCGTGCTGGGCATCAATACGGCCCGCTCGCTGACCTTCAAGGATGGCCGCATCAGCCATGAACAGATCGATTTCCTGCGCGAACGCCTGGGCCGCTTGCCGCCCGGTTTGACGCGCATCATCGTCACGCATCATCCATTTGACTTGCCCGAGCACTTCGACGACGATGACCTGGTCGACCGCGCACCGCTGGCGCTGCAAATGTTTTCCGAATGCGGCGTGGACTTATTGCTGGCCGGGCATCTGCACGCCAGCGTGGCGGGCAACACGGCCGAACGCTACAAGATCGCCGGCTATGCCGCCCTGATGGTGCAGGCGGGTACGGCTACGTCCACGCGGGGCAGGGGCGAGTCGAACTCCTTCAACGTGCTGCGCGTGGAAAACAGTTGTATTCGCGTCGAGCGCTACAGCTGGAATGAGGACAGCGCCGACTTTGAAAAGGTCAGCACGGAAGCGTTCGAGCGTCAGGGCGGGGTGTGGGCCAGCTTGCGGCCGCTGCAGGTCGGATTAGCGCGGCGAAGCCAGGCGTAATCCGACAATATTGTTGCCTTTGGTAATGGCTGTGGTGATGTCGGCTTACGCTGCGCTAAGCCGACCTACGCCGACCTGCGTCGGTCTGCACAGGTAGCAGCAGTGGCCGTCAAAATGGCCAGGGCTAGGCGCGTTGCCGAAGACAGTACGAATAGTACGGCGAGGCAATGCAACAACGCCCTGGACTTTTTGACGGCCACTCCCTTACAGCCAGTAGTTCATGAAACGCGCCGCCCACTCCTTCATGCGGTCCGCAATCGGCCGCGTTTCCCATTTCGCCCTGGTGATCTCTTCCGAGTCGCGCAAGTCTTCCTGGAAGGCGTTTTCCATTTCCCTGCCGAAGCTGTCGCCCAGCACGATCACGTTCAGCTCGCTGTTATGCAGGAAGCTGCGCATGTCGATGTTGGTCGAACCGACGGTCGACCAGGCGCCGTCGATGACGGCCGTCTTGGCGTGCAGCACGGCCAGTTTCAAGTGGAAGATGCGGATGCCGCCGGCCAGCAGCTGGTCGTACAGCGCGTGTCCCGCATGGAACACGAGGCCGCTGTCGGACACGCCGGGCAGCACCACGGTGACGTCCACGCCACGTTTCGCGGCGGCCACCAGCGCGTCGACCGTCTGCTGGTCGGGCACGAAATAGGCGGAGGTGATGTGAATGGATTTTTTTGCTTCTTGGATAGCCAGGATATATGCCTTGTAGATTTCGAAGCCGCCGTCCGGCTCGCTGGCCACCACGCGCACCAGCTTGTCGCCCACTTCCGACAGGGTGGGGAAATAATTGGCGTCCGGCAAGTCAGCCTGGTCTTGCTGGGCCCAGGTGCGGATGAACAGCCACTGGAAGGCGGCCACGGCCGGGCCTTCCACTTTCACGTGGGTATCGCGCCAGCCCACGTCGCTCTTGTCGGCGGACTTGTTCTTGGAGCGGAACAGCGAGCTTTTCGCATAGGTGTCGCTGATGTTGACGCCGCCCGTAAACGCCGTCTTGCCGTCGACGATCAGCACCTTGCGGTGGTCGCGGTTGTTGATCTTCCAGTCGTCGCCCTTGAGCTTGGCGGGATTGACGGGGTTGAAGGCCACCAGGTGCACGCCGGCCGCGCGCATGCGCTCGAAGAACGCCTGCGGCACGCCGAGGGTGCCCACGCTGTCGTAGATGACGTTGACCGTCACGCCCGCCTGCTGCTTTTCGATGAGCATGTCGGCAAACTTCAGGCCCAGCGGGTCCTGGTCGAAGATATACGTTTCCAGGTTGATGCTGTTCTTCGCTTCGCTGATGGCCTGGAACATGGCTGCCATCGTTTGCGGGCCGTCAAACAGCAGGGTCACCTTGTTGCCCTTGATCAAAGGCACGCCCGTGGCGGCCTCTTCCAGCGCGGCCTGGGCTTTCAAGTCCATGTCGGACCTGGCCCAGCGCTTGTTGAGCAGGGCGGCGCGGCTGTTGACGTTCAGCACGGCGCCCTTGCCGGTGATGACCTTGGGTTTGGCCACCGGTTCCAGGGTGGTGTTGAGATTCTTGACGTTGGGCAGCGAGGCGCATGCAGCCAGGGTCCAGCACAGCAGTAGGGCGGTGAGGCAGGGTTGCATGCGCCTGGCGGTCATTTTTGAGCCTTGGTCGTGGGTGACAGGTTTGCCGAATCATCGGCCAGTGCCAGGGGGGGCGGGTTTTTCGAACCGAAGAAGAAGACGATGGGCGAGCGCAGGAAGCGCTTGCCCAGAATCTTTAATAATTGCATGCCGTGCTTGAAGCGTACCTGGCGCGAACGCAGGGCCACCCACAGGGCCAGGCCGAAGCTGACGAGCAGGTTGGCCGTGCCGATGGCGAAGATGCCCGACAGCGACTTGACGGCCAGCTGCCAGCTCATGTTGTGGTCCAGGCCCACCAGCGCCGTGGCGAAGTTGGCGGCCGAGAAGGTGATGTGGCGGATATCGATCGGCAAGCCGATCAGGAAGCCCAGGGTGCCGATGGAACCGAGCAGGATGCCGAAATAGAAGTTACCCATCAGGCCGCCCAGGTTGTTTTCCAGGTACAGGCCCAGTCTCTGCAGGCGATCCTGGCCGATGACACGGCCCAGGCCGCGCAATTGCGCGATGCGCTGCGCCCAGCGCGTGTACAGGGCCTGGTTATCGTAGTAGCCGGAAATCAGGCCGGCGACGAACAGGCACACGCCCGCGATCATGGCGTAGAAGATGGCGGGGCTGCCGATGGGATCGATATCGTGCAGCAGATGCATGGCTTTTTCCGGCGTCACCAGGTTGTGTCCGGTAATCGCCTTGTAGCCGAGCGCGATCAGCCACGCCGTGGGGATGGCGGTGGCCAGGTTGCCCAGCACGGCCATGTTTTGCGTGCGGAACACTTTGTTGATCAGTTCCGCCATGCTGTCGAGGTCGATGTTCCGGCCATCCTTGCTGTGCAGGCCGGCGGCGATGCGCGAGGCCGTCATGGCCGGCTGCTTGGTGGCCACCGTGAAGTGCAGCAAGTGGATGAACATGAAGCCGATCGAGTAATTCATGCTGAACATGAAGGCTTCGACCAGCGGCGCCGAGCGCAGGTAGGACATCAATATCTTGAACAGGGCCATGAAGCCGATGATCACGCCCGCGCCCGCGGACGAGAGGAACATGGCACCCATTTCGCGGCGGTTTTCCGCAATGTAATGCTCGCCCGTGCGGCTGGCGTTTTCCGTCACATTGCGCGCCAGCAAGTTGATATTGTCGGAAAACAGGTCGCTGACCTTGTATTTGTGGTTGTGCGCGCGTATCAATTCCAGCGCCAGCCCGACGGCGCCCGCGCGGCGGCGGCTGACGGGTTGCGGGTGCAGCAAGTCTTGCGTGGCGTCCACCGTGATGGCGTCGATGTCCACGTTGTTCGAGGCCGGCAGCTCGCCGCTCGTGTCGACGAGGAACAGCAGCTTGCGCAGGCGGTCGATGCTTTGCGCCAGCGCCACCAGCAGGTAGGTCAGAGGAATGCTGGTGCCCTGGTACAGGGCTTTCTTGCGGATCTTGGCGATGACGGCGTCGCACTGGTCCAGCATCACCAGCAAATGGCGCGCATCCTCGATGTGCTCGATATCGCCCTGCAGCAGGCTCGTGTAGGCGTCCAGGTAGGCGTTCACTTCCGTGTTCTGCACCATGAACGGCGACTGGAACACTTCAATTTCGCTGTGGAAGCGCGTCAGTTCCGGTTCCAGGCCCATGGCGCAGACGCGGTAGGACAGGGTGCGGATGGCGTCGAGCATGCCCGGCAGCATGATATTGCCGTCGCCGACGGCCAGTTCGACCTCGTCGCTGGTGAGCACGTCGAACAGTTCCAGCCAGTCCGTGGCGGGCACGTTGCTGATCCACAAATAATCGGTCTTCAGGTACAGCACCTGGTCGAGCGCGTCGTTCAGGTATTCGTCGCCGAGGGCGGGCGGCAGCATGCGGTAGGCGATGCGGCGTTTCAATTCTGTAAAGAAACCGCTGTTCGACAGCACGCCGATATCGGTGTACAGGCTGGCGTGGCGGCGCGCGGCCAGCACGCGCAGCACGTATTCGTGCAGGGCGCGCGCTTGCGCGGGGTTACCTTTGAGAAGCTGGCGCAGGGTGCGCACGTTGGCAATCGCGGTAGCGCTGTCGTGGGGGCGCTTGGGACGCAGTGAGTTGAATAGTTCCACCAGCAAGTCGATATTGCTGGAGTTGGGGTCAATGCGTTCGAGGATAGCTAGCATGCAGAAAAAACGGGCGAGCCGCTGTCGGTAAAACCAGTAGTGTACCGCCTGCGTCAATTCTCGCAACGTTCGCCACCGAACATTGCTTTACGGCAGGGCCTGCATTTAACGCCATTTTGCCGCTAGTGCCACAATCATGGTCACTTTTGCGTGTTGTCAGTACGCGACGCGGTTTCATGGCCTAAGCTGAAGTTTCTGTTGTACAACGCACGGATGGCTGGACAAAAAGCGAGGATAAGGTAACACTAAGATCAGACACACAGCGCATGTCCTGATCAATACCGGGAAGTTTCAATTCACGTTACCGAGATATTTATCATGCAGACCTCGTATTTTGCGCTTGCTGTGATAGGGATGGGGCCGTGGATGCTTTTTGCGCCGGCCCAGGCTGCCGATGGCGCAGGCAGTGCCGCATCCACTAACGTTGCCGTGTACGGCGTGCTCGACGCGGGCATCGTGGCCGAGCGCGGCTGCGCCGCCAATTGCGCCAACACCAAGGTGTCCGGCGGCGTTGCGTCCGGCTCGCGCCTGGGCGTGCAGGGCCGCGAAGCGCTGGGCAATGACGTGTCCGCCGTATTTACCCTGGAAGCGGGCGTGCAGAACGACACGGGCCAGTCGGAAGAGGGCCGTTTGTTCGGCCGCCAGGCCTACGTGGGCCTCGACAGCCGCCTGGGCGCGCTGACCCTGGGGCGCCAGTACAATCCGCACTACCTGGCGCTGACCGACGTGGCCGACCCGTTCAAGGGCGGCATGGCCGGCAGCGCCGGCAACCTGGCCGGCTACAGCGTGAAACGCTACGACAATACCGTCAAGTACGTGACGCCCGCCTTGCGCGGTGTGACTGCCAGCGCCATCTACAGCTTTGGCGAGTCGCCGTACAGCAACGCCAGCAACCGCGCATATGGCGCCACGCTTGGCTATTCGGCCGGCGCCGTGAATGTCAGCGTGTCGCACCAGCGCAAGAATAACCTCATCCTCGCTTCCGGCACCTTGCCCGCCATTGACATGTCGGCCCGCAACACCCTGATCGCGGCGAATGTCGACCTGAAAGTGGCCACCGTCTTTGCCGCCGTGGGCGTGAACAAGGGCTATGGCAGCTCGCCGTGGGACCCGAACAACGCCTACAGCGCGCTGGCCCTGTCGATGTCGTCGTCGGACAGCCGCGATACCTTGCTGGGCGTGTCCGTGCCCGTGGGCGGCTTCAAGCTGCTGGCGTCCTGGGTGCGCAAGGATGACCGCGACCTGGCCAACCGCGACGCCAGCCAGGTGGCCGTCGGCCTCACGTATTCCCTGTCAAAGCGCAGCGATTTCTACGCGTCCTACGCGAAGATCCATAACAAGAACGGCGCCCGCTACACGGTGGGCAATGCCAGCGATGCGGGCCGCGGCGACGCGGCTTTTAATATGGGCTTCCGTCACGGTTTCTGAACGGTCACGCCCGCCAGGCGGCCGGTGCAGGATGACGGCGCGCTTTTAATATGGGCTTGCGTCACGGCTTTTGAGCAGCAGCGGTTGATGGCGCAGGGCACGTTGCGCCCAGCCACTTGCCGTTGCTCGTCACGTTCACCTGTTCCGGCGCGCCGCGCGCGCTGGTCGTCACGGCCAGCTGCATGCTGAAAGCCTGGTCGCCCGTAAACATGACCTTGCCTTCGCCGCTCGATTTCGGATTCGCGCAGCTGAACGATACCTGCATGCCGCCCGCGATGTCCGTGTTTTTCGACTTGCAATCGCCGGGCTGGCCCGTGGGAATCTGCTTGCGCGCCGCCATGTCCGGCGTCACGCAGGCCGTCACGCGCACGGCGCCGTCGGCGCCCACGGTGGGCATGGCCATGCCGCGGCTGGCCGCCATGCTTTCCAGCTGCTTGCGTTGATCGGGGGGAAGGTTGCCCAGTTGCTGCAGCACCATGGACATGGCGTTGTCGGTGGCGGCGTCCGGCGAGGCCATCTTGCTGTCGACTTGCCACAGGCCCGGCTTGATGCTGGCGGATGGCGCGGCGGCCTGTGCGCCGGCGTGGGCGCCGAGGGCGGCGCAAGCGAGCAGGGTCAGGCGTAGCAGGGATTTTTTCATCGTGGGGTCTCCGGTATGGGCAGACCCCAGCATACGGCATGGCAAGCGGGGCACGCTTGCCATTGTGTTACAAACTGTGATCGGGCTCGATGCGGCGCACGTCCACGCAGGCGATGCGGCGCTCGTCGGCCTCGACGATTTCATAGCGCAAATCATCGAGTTCCAGCACTTCGCCCACGGCCGGCATGTTTTCGAAATGCGCCAGCAGGAAGCCGGCCAGCGAGTTGTATTCGCCATCTTCGCTGACCAGGGTTTCCGTCTCGAACACTTGCTCCAGGTAATGCAAGTCCGTCGCGCCATCGATGCGCCAGTGGCCGGGGCCCAGCACTTCCACGTCGGGCTGCTCGTCTTCGTCGGGGAATTCGCCGGCGATGGCTTCCAGGATGTCGATGGGCGTTAGCACGCCCTGCACGGTGCCGAACTCGTCGACCACCAGCACCAGCTGGCCGCGCGAGCGCTTCAGCGTTTCCATGGCTTTCAGCACGCCGGCCGCTTCCGGCACGACGACGGCTTCGCGCATGCTGTCCGGGTCGATCTTGCCGCGCGAGACCAGGTCCTCGATGAGGTCCTTGCTGCGCGCGATGCCGACCACGTTGTCGAGGTCATCATTGCAGACAGGAATCATGCTGTGCGGCGTTTCGCGCAGCAATTGCAGCATCTTCTCACTGCTGTCGTTCAGGTTGACCCACGACACGTCGCCGCGCGGCGTCATGACGGAGCGGATCGAGCGTTCGGCCAGGGTCAGCACGCCGCTGACCATGTTGCGCTCTTCCACGCCGAAGGCGGAAGCGTCGGGCAGTTCCTTGACTTCGTGTTCTTCCACGGCTTCGCGGCCCTTGCGTCCGCCCAGCAGGCTCAACACGGCTTGCGCCGTGCGGTCGCGCAGCGGGGCGTTCGACTGCAGCTTGAGGAAGTTGCGGCGCGCCAGCTGATTGAAGAATTCGATGACAATCGAGAAACCGATAGCGGCGTACAAATACCCTTTCGGAATGTGGAAGCCCAGGCCTTCGGCCACCAGCGACAGGCCGATCATCAGCAGGAAGCTCAGGCACAGCACCACGACGGTGGGGTGGGCGTTGACGAAGCGCGTCAGCACTTTCGACGCCAGCATCATGACGACGATGGAAATGACGACGGCCGCCATCATCACGTACAGGTTTTCCACCATGCCGACGGCCGTGATGACGGCGTCGAGCGAAAAGACGGCGTCGAGCACGACGATCTGCGCCACCACGAGGCCGAAGCCGGCGTAGACTTTCGGGCCAGTCTGGGCGTGCGTGACCCCTTCGAGGCGCTCGTGCAGCTCGCTGGTGGCCTTGAACAGCAGGAACAGGCCGCCGACGAGCAGGATCAGGTCGCGTCCCGAAAACGAGAATGTCAGTATGGAAAACAATGGCGTGGTCAGGGTGACCAGCCAGGAAATCAGCGAGAGCAGACCCAGGCGCATGACGAGGGCCAGGGTCAGGCCCAGCACCCTGGCCTTGTCGCGCTGGTGCGGCGGCAATTTCTCGGCCAGGATGGCGATGAAAATCAGGTTGTCGATCCCCAGTACGATTTCCAGTACGACCAGCGTCAGCAGGCCGACCCAGATTGTCGGGTCAAATAACCATTCCATGTGTATAACCTTGTAAAGTTAAATCAAAATAAAGCTTGCCTGGCGGCCAGTGCCCCAGGGAATGATGTTGCTAATGTGTGATGTGATGGCGGACGCGCGGCGGCCGGGTGGCCTGCCGCGCGTCCGCTTCGGCAAGTGCCCCCGGTCCCGCTTGCCAAATGATGGCGCAAAACGGCGCGCCCTGGCGCGAGGTCGGGTACAGCGTGATGGGATCGTTGTCGCATTCGTCGGCGTCGCAGCTGTCGCCGGGCAAGCCGGCATGGACGCTGGGGTCGAGGCAATCGGAGGCAGGCATGGCGGCAGCGCCGGCCGCGACTGCGGCGTCAAGGTGCTGGAATGGGGAAGGACTGGCGTAAGCCATGCTGGCGAACGCCTGGGGTAACGCAATGAAAACAAAAAGGCAGAGCAGGACGAGAGCTCGTCTCATATACAGGCAGATAGTTCTGGAACCGTGGAGTATAACACGGGAAAATAACAGCTCGATGACAGGACTTGCGTAACTGATAAGTATGCCGTAAATTGCGAGAGCAATCATTTCCCCTGGCAGCGAAGACGCAGCGCGGGCCTGTGGCAATTCTTGCGCTTGTATTCCATTGCGCCCGCTTTTGCGCTTGTCTAATAACGTAGTGTTACCAGGACTTTGCCTTGAAACCAATTACCGCCCTCCTGCTTGCCGCCGGCATCCTCTCGCCTTCGTTCATCCTTGCCGCCACCCCAGTGGAAGCGGCGCCGGTCCAGAAAGCCGGCAAGGCTGCGCCCAACCGTGCCGCCGTCAAGGTCACGTCTGTCGAAGGCATCACCGAATACCGCCTGGCCAATGGCTTGCGCGTGCTGCTGTTCCCCGACGCCAGCAAGCCCACTTTGACCACCAACATCGTCTACCAGGTCGGTTCGCGCCATGAAAATTATGGCGAAACGGGCATGGCCCACTTGCTCGAGCACTTGCTGTTCAAGCCCAGCGCCAATTTCGGCGTCAGGAAGGGCACGAAAACCCCGGTCGAGATCCTGAACTCGACGGGTGCCCAGTTCAACGGCACCACCTGGTACGACCGCACCAATTACTACGCCACCTTCCCCGCCAACGACGACAACCTGCGCCAGATGCTGGCCATGGAAGCAGACCGCATGGTGAACGCGGCCATCGACCAGAACGACCTGTGGAATCCGAAGACGCAGAAGGGCGAAATGACCGTCGTGCGCAACGAATTCGAAATGGGCGAGAGCGACCCGATCGGCGTGACGAGCGAACGCATCCAGGCCGTCGCCTACGACTGGCACAACTATGGCAAATCGACCATCGGCGCCCGTTCCGACATCGAACAGGTGAACATTCCCCGCCTGCGCGCGTTTTACCATAAATATTATCAACCGGATAACGCCGTGCTGATGGTGGCGGGCCGCTTCGACGAAGCCAAGGTCTTGAAGCAGATCAATGAGCTGTTCGGCAAGATCCCGAAACCGACGCGCGTGATCGAACCGACCTACACGGCCGAACCGGTGCAGGATGGCGAGCGCGCCGTGACGGTGCGCCGCAGCGGCGGCACGCAGTTCGTCGGCGCCGGCTACCACGTGGCGCCGTCCGGCAACCCGGACGCCGTCGCCATCGAGGTGCTGGGCCACGTGCTGACGGACGCGCCGGCCGGCCGCCTGCACAAGGCGCTGGTGGAAACCAAGCTGGCCAGCAAGATCGAATACAACTCCGTGAGCAATCTGGAGCCCGGTTACAACCTGTTCGGCGCGCTGGTGCCCGTCGATGGCAACCTTGATGCGGCGCAAGCGGCCATGCTGAAAGTGCTGGAAGACTTGAAATCGCAGCCGGTCACGGACGCGGAAGTGGCGCGCGTGAAACAGCAGCTGAACAAGCAGATCGAACTGGCCACCTCGAACACGGCGAGCCTGACGATTGCCCTGACGGAATCGCTGGCGGCCGGCGACTGGCGTTTGTTCTTCCTGCAGCGCGACCAGCTCGACAAGCTGACGACGGCGCAAGTGCAGGCGGCGGCCGAGAAATACCTGAAGAGCTCGAACCGCACCCTGGGCCGTTTCATCCCGACCGATGCGCCGGACCGCACCGTCGTGCCGGCCTACGCCGACGTGGCGCCGCAACTGGCCGGCTACACGGGCCGCGCCGTCGTGGCGCAGGGCGAAGCGTTCGACCCCAGCCCCGACAATATCGAAGCGCGCACCATGCGTTTCACCTTGCCGAACGGTTTGAAGGGCGCCTTGCTGCCGAAGAAAACCAAGGGCAGCACCGTCAGCGTCGTGCTGAAACTGCAGATCGGCAGCGAAGAGAACTTGCGCGGCAAGGGGCAAGTGGGCAGCTACACGGCGAATCTGTTGTCGCGCGGCACGGACAAACTGTCGCGCCAGGAAGTGAAGGACAAGTTCGACCAGCTGGGCATGCAGGTGGCGATTTCGGGCGGCGCCGAGGGCGTCACCGCCATGCTGACGGGCAAGCGCGAGAACTTGCCGGCTGCCATGGACTTGCTGGCGCAAGTGCTGCAAAAGCCGGCCTTGAACGAGACGGAATTCCTGGAATTGCAGCGCGAGCGCGTCGGCCGCGCGGAGCAGGAGCTGCCTGAGCCGCAACCGCTGGCCGTGAACGCCTTCCGCCGCCTGCTCGACGCCACGCCGGAAGGCCATGTGCGCCACGTGGCCACCTTGCCGGCCGAGCTGGCGCAATGGAAAGCCATCCAAGTTGCCGACGTGAAAGCCTTCCATGGCGCCTACTATGGCGCGTCGAACGCGACTTTCGCTGCCGTGGGCGACTTCGACCCGGCCGCCCTGAAGGCGCAAGTGGCCAGCCTGTACGGCAGCTGGAAGGCGCAGCAGCCGTATGTGCGCATTCCTGACGCCGTCAAGCCCGTCAGCGGCGAGAAAGTCAAATTGGAAACGCCGGACAAGGCGAACAGTGTGCTGTTCGCCATCCAGCCGATCCCTCTCAAGGATGACGCCGCCAACTATCCCGCCTTGCTGATCGCCAATCACATGCTCGGCGGCGGCGCCTTGCGCAGCCGCCTGGCCGACCGCATCCGCCAGAAGGAAGGCCTGTCGTACGGCGTCGGCTCGCAAGTGAGCATTCCATCGCGCGAACCGGCCGGTTACTGGATGGCGTATGCCATCAGCGCGCCGCAAAACACGGTCAAGGTGGAAGCGGCCCTGCGCGAGGAAATCGCCAAGGTGCTGGCCGACGGTTTCACGCAAGACGAATTGACGGAAGCGAAAAAGGGCTGGCTGCAGTCGGAAGAAGTGGAGCGCACGCAGGATGCGGGCCTGGCGCGCGAACTGGCCGGCTATCTGGCGCAAGACCGCACCATGGCGTACAACAAGGACCTGGAAGCGAAAGTGGCCGCCTTGACCCTGGCGCAAGTGAACCAGGGCTTGCGCGACTACCTGAAGCCATCGGCCGTGTCGATCGTGACGGCGGGCGACTTCGCCAAGGTGGCGAAAGAGGGCGAAAGCGGCGCCAAGGCAACGACGTCGAAATAAGCTGTTTTAGATGAAAAAAACCCGCTGGCAATGTAATGGCCAGCGGGTTTTTTATTGATGCGAGTCAACTTAGCGCGGTGCTAATTCCGCGACGTAAATTTCCACGCGGCGATTGCGTGCGCGTCCCGAGGCATCCGCATTCGAGGCGATCGGCTCACGGGCGCCGCGGCCTTCCGTGACGACGCGCGTCGGCGAAACGCCGCGCATGGACAGGTAGTCGCGCGTGTGGGCCGCGCGTTCCACCGACAGCGGTTCATTGATGGAATCGCTGCCCGTGCTGTCCGTATGGCCGATGATGCTGACCGTGGTGTTCGGGTTTTCATTCAGGGTGGCGGCGAAGCGGTCGAGAATCGGGCGGAAGTTGCCCTTGATGTCGGCGCGGTTGGTGTCGAAGGAAATGTCGCTTGGAATTTCCATTTTCAGGCGGTTATCGGCCGTTTGCGATACTTGCACACCAGTACCCTGTGTCGCCTGTTCCATCGCGCGCTTCTGGTTTTCCATGCGGTTCGACCAGATATTGCCGACCACGGCGCCAGCTGCGGCACCGATCAGGGCGCCGCCGGCCGTGCGGCCGCTGCTGCCGCCACCGGTGGTGCCGCCGATCAAGGCGCCCAGGCCTGCGCCGATGCCGGCGCCCGTGGCCGTGCCACGTTGCGTCGAGGACATGTCCGCGCAGCCGGTGGCGGCCAATGCGATCACCAGCATGCCGATCAGGGATTTGGCGCCAGGGCCTTTTTTGAATGTTTCTTTCATGGATTTTCTCCTTGTTTTGTTATGGGGACATACCCAGGACTACCCGTACACGTTACTGCAAAACGACGCCGCTTGCCAGTGCGCGCACGCCGTAGGAACAATACGGCAAAAGGCGGCGCCCGTTTGCACGCGCGCCGCTCTTGTCAGACCAGGCTAAGCGCCTGGGCTAGCCTAGGCTATAAGCCGCGCCCGCTGATCAGGCGCAGCAGCACCATGATCACGGCGACCACCAGCAGGATGTGAATGAAGCCGCCAATGGTATAGGAAGTTACCAGGCCCAGCAGCCAAAGAATGATGAGTACGACGGCGATTGTATACAGCATGATGTGTCCTCCGAGAGTAATGTATGGATGACGGCGACTGCGGTGGCCTTGCAGGCGCTGGCGCATGGCGCCGTCATCGGTTCTTGTCATTGCGCGGCGACCGGGTCGCAACGCTGATGCCATGACTAAGTGTCTACTTTGTTTCCCTTGTGTTCTGTACGCTGTCGTACACAAGTCTCAACTATCGTGAGTGGTCGGCATGTTCATCGGCCATGCCCGGCACCCATGCCAGCATGCCGGCCATGCCGACTGCGCCCGCCAGGCAGCTGACCATGCCGCCCGTCAGCAGCAGCATCACGCCGAATACGGGGCTGCCCGCCGGCGGCGCCAGGTCCAGCGCGCAGAAGCCCAGCGCGGTGGCCAGCAAGCCGCCGCCGATAAAGCCCAGCCAGATCCTGTTGCTGCCTGTCTTGTCGTCTTCCATGGCGTCTCCTTTGACATTCCGTTGAACTTTCCTGAATGCATCATCTCGCGGGATGGCAAGCTCATCTGTACGCCAGCGAACATTGCCAAAAAGAAAACGCCCGGACAGGCCGGGCGTGTGTTTAATTTGCAACTAATCGCGGCAGCGGTGCCGCCGCGGTTCGCTTAGCCCATGGCGCGCAAGCCGCCGTTGACGACGCGCACGCGGTCGCCCTGGCGCCAGTTCGGCGCGGCGCTCTGGTGCACGGTGCGCGTCTTGCCGTTATCGAGGCGCACGACGATGTTGTAGCTGCGCGTGGCGCGCACGCTGCCTTCGATCTGGTTGCCGGCCACGGCGCCGCCGACGGCGCCCAGCACGGTGGCCAGTTGCTTGCCGTGGCCGCCGCCCACCTGGTTGCCCAGCAAGCCGCCGACGACGGCGCCGCCGGCCGCGCCCACGCCGCTGCCTTCGGCGCGCGTATTGACTTCATGGATGGCTTCGATCACGCCGCAATTGGCGCACACCTGCGGCGCCGGAGCGGCCGCGTATTGTGGCTGCGGCTGCGGCTGGCGCACGGGTTGCTGCTGCTGCTGCTGCTGCTGCTGCGGTGGCAGGGCGGCTAGCGGCAAGGCGCCGGCAGGCTGCAGGTTCGCTGGCGGCTGGTTCGCCTGCAGGTTGGCCATTTGCTCGGCCGAGGTGCTGGCCGCCAGCGGCTGGGTATCGCCCTGGGAGGAAGGCAGCCAGCCCATCAGGGCAGCCGTGCCCACGCCGCAAAACAGCAGGACGGCGACGGCGGCGGCAAGCACCAGCGGATGGAGGGATTTGGTGGTGGTAGTCATGGAAGGCTCCTTGGTTTTTTTAAAATAATCAAAAGGGTAGTGCGTGTTCTGCGTGTTATGTGCGTCTGTTGCCAGTGTGCTGTGCCGCTTGCCCCGCTTCCGTGCGTCACCGTACATACAGGGCCGGTACTGCACCGTAGGCTAGGTAAAAATTATGTCGAGTTGTAACGACACCGAGGAAAAGCAATGCCACCAACGACTGCCAGCATGACCCTGCCCCGCGATGCAGGCCGATCCGGCCTGGGTTCGCCCGTGGGGGCGCCGGACGCCGGCAACCGCTTGCTGGCCAGCCTGCCCGAGCACGACTTGCGGCACCTGACGGCGCTGTTCGATAGCGTCACGGTCGAGGTGGGCGAGGTGCTGTACGAACCGGGCCAGCCTATCGGCCACATCTATTTCCCCGGCGATTGCCTGATCTCGCTGCTGGCCGTGGCGGAAGGCCGGATGACCCTGGAAGTGGGCTCCGTCGGCCGCGAAGGCGTGCTGGGCGCGTCCGTCGCGCTCGGTCATGACCTGGCGCAAGTGCGTGCCGTGGTGCAACGTTCCGGTACGGCCAGCCGCATCGCGCGCGCGGAGTTCTGCGCCGAGTTCGCCCAGCTCGAATCCCTGCAGCGCTTGCTGTACCGCTACACGGACACCTTGCTGGCGCAAGCCATCCAGATTGCCGTGTGCAGCCGCTTCCACGTACTCGAGGCGCGCCTGGCCCGTTCGCTGCTGATCACGCGCGACCGCCTGCAGTCCGAAAAATTTCATCTCACGCATGAATTTCTTGCCCACACCCTAGGCGTGCGGCGGGTTGGCGTGACCAAGGCGGCCAGCGCGCTGCAACAGCAAAAACTCATCACCTACAGCCGCGGCAATATCGAAATCCTCGATTCGGCCGGCCTGGAAGCCGTGTCCTGCCGCTGCTACGAGCTGGTCAAGGATAGCGGCGCCATCGGCATGGCCAACGTCTTCGTTTAATTTCCTCGGAATAACTTTTCAATGTCGTCAACGCACGCCGGACGCAAAAAAGCGGGGCGGACGCCTGCGCGCCCACCCCGCTTTTTCGATTAACGATTACTTCGGCTTGACCTGGTTGCCGATCACGCCGCCGACGGCGGCGCCGCCGACTGCGCCGATGGCGCTGCCGCCCGTCAGCACGGAGCCGGCAACGGCACCGACACCGGCGCCGATGGCGGTGTTTTTATCCTGGCCGGACATGTTGGCGCAAGCCGTCAAGCTCAGCAGCAGGGCGGCAACGGAAGTGGTAGCGGCGATTTTTTTAATGATTTGCATGATAGTTCTCCTATGAATTCGGACCTCGTGGCGCCGGCATGGTATGGGCCGGTGGGACTTCGTATCGCCACGTCTTGGGTGTTTCAGGCACGATCACAGAATAGAATTGTGGCAAGGCAGGGTCTGTTCGGCAACGCACATAGGGGTGTAACAATTGTAAAAGCACACACGCCGCGCTCAGCGTGCCTTGCGCACGGGCTTGCCAGGCTTGGGCGCCACCGGTTTCACGCGCGCCTGGGCCAGCAGGGCCGCGCATTCGCTGTCCTCGACGGGGCCGGTATTGACCAGCGGCAGCAGCGCCGCCACGGGCGCCACCACGGCCAGCGCCAGTGCGCCGCCGGCGCGCAGGGCCAGCACGCCCTTGTCGACGCTCACGTCGGGCTTGCTGAAAGTGCCGTGCACATACAGGGGCGAGCGCAGCGAAAAGATGCGCAGGCCCTTGCTGTCCGGCCGCAGGGTCAGATCCAGCCGTTCATCGGCCAGGTTCACCGTGCCGTCGATATTCAGGATGGCGTCATCCGTGTCGACGATGAACTGGCGCGTGCGCATCAGCCCCTTGGTGACGGCGAAATCGGCGGCCATGCAGTTCAGCCTGACCTGCTTGTCGCCGGACAGTTTGGCCAGCACGACACTGCCGATATTCAAGCCCATTTCTTCCAGCAGCAGCTTGCTGATGCTGCCCCGGTTGATCAGCGCGCGCACTTCGCCGTTCGAGCTGCCCAGCAGGGTGGCGACGGAATTGCCCGTGGCCGACAGCGATGCATCGCCATTGATTTCGCCCACGCTCGCTTGCAGGGCCGGCAGGCGGGGAAACAGTTGCTGGATGTGCAGATGGCGGGCGCTGGCCTTGAGTTCGGCCGCGATGCCGTTGGCGATGACCTTGCCGCTGCCGTCGAGCTTGATCTGCGACGTCAGGGTGCCGCCCGCCACGTTGAAGTTGAGCGGCGCCAGGGACAGCACGCCGTCCGTCAGCACCACATGCGTGTCGAGCTTGCTGATCGGCAATTCGGCATCGCGCGTGATCTTGTCGGCCGTGTAGCGCACGTCGGCGTCCAGGCTGGTCCAGCGCTCCGTCTTGAAGGTTTCCACCGGCAAGACCCGGCCGGCCGGCTGCGTCGACGGCACGCCCCGTTCCTTCTTGCTGGCGCTGGAATCGGCGCCCACCAGCGGACCCAGGTCGGAAAATTGCAGCAGGCGCGAATGGACTTCACCCGTCAGGCGCTTGCGCGGCGTGCTGGCGGAAAAGGCCAGCTTGCCTTGGATGTCGCTGGAACCCACCTTGCCGCTGAACTGGTCGTACACCCATTCGCCGCCGCGCGGCGCCAGGGTGCCCGTCAAATGGCCTTCCGTGCTGAAGTGCGGCGTTTCCGGCAGCAGCACGCCCGTCAACGGATACAGGCGCGCCATGCTGGGCCCGGATAGTTTCAGGCGCACGTCGAGCGCGGCCAGGTCTGTCGGGCGGGTCAGGGTGCCTTCGATGGCCACGCTGCTGCCGCTCGCGCGCATGTCGGCCTGGATGGGGAAGGGCGTGCCTTGCCGCTGCAGCGACAGCACGCCGCCCGCCTTGCCGCCGCCCTTGACGGTTTCGCCGCGGTAAGTACCGGACAGTGTCCAGGCGATGCCGTAGCGCGCATCGTCCGCGATGGTGTCGACATCGGCGCGCATCGCCGTCTTGCTGACGCCATCGTCCAGGGTTACGGTGCCCTTGCTGAAGACCACGCTTTGCAGTTCCAGCTGCCATGGCGATGGCTGGTCCTGCTTGTCGAAGGTCCAGTTGTTCTTGCCATCCTTGCTGCGCAGCAAGCGCACCTGCGGCGTGTCGAAGCGCAATTGCGGGATGATGATTTTCTTGTCCAGCAGGGCCAGCGGATTGAGCGAGAACGCCAGCTGGCTCACGCTGGCCAGCTGCGCCTGCTCACCCGTGTCCGCCATGGCGTTCGGGTTGCCCAGGCGCACGTCCTTTGCCTGCAGGTGCGGCCAGGGCAGGTAGTCGCGCCAGGTTTTTTGCCCCGCGGTGGTTGGCTGCTGCCACGTCAGCGCCAGGTCGCCCTCGATGGCAAACGGCCGCCCCAGCGCGTCGCTGGCGCGCGCATTGAGCCAGGGCTTGGCGCGGTTCCAGTCCATGTTCAGCAGGACGACGGCGGCCGTGACGGGCAGGGCGATCAGCACGGCGGTGCTGGCGAGGGCGATTTTTTGACGGCGAGACAGTTGCATGGGCGACGATTCTTTCTGGACAAGTATTCACGATGCTACAGGAATCGCTGTCAAGCCGGGCCCGTTTCTCGCTTTTGCGGCCCGGCGCGTGCGCTGGCGCACGTTGCCCATGCAAGTATTGTCGATTTCCTACTCTATGTGCGGCACCGAACGGATATGCAGGGAGCCGGGGCCTATAACGTCATACATCAAACGCAGTTCCTGATTCGTTCCATCTGTTACACATCAATCACATTCTCCAGGAGAAGAAAAATGACAAACCGAGATTTCATCAACACCCCCATGACCGCTCTGGCCGCCTGCCTCACCGCCGTCGTCCTGATGACGGGCTGTTCCAGCCTGAAAACGCCGGCCACGGCCGACGTCGCCGTGTCGCGCGCCGCCGTCGATAACGCTGCCAGCGCCGGCGCTGCCGACCTGGCACCCGATGAAATGCGTTCGGCCCGCGAAAAAATGCGCATGGCCAACCAGGCCCTGAAAGACCGCGACTACAAGCTGGCGCGCGACCTGGCCGACCAGGCGCAAGCGGATGCCAAGCTGGCGCAAAGCAAGGCCAACTCGGCCAAGGCCACCAGCGCCGCCGATGAAATCAACGAGAACATCCGCGTCATGCGCGAAGAACTCGACCGTGCCAACCAGCAAGCCCCGAAACAATAACTAACAAGAAGAACAGGATTCCATCATGAAAAAAGCTACCTACACCACTATTCCCGGCCTGCTGGCCATGGCCGCCCTGGTTGCCGCCTGCAGCTCCGCACCGACCACCACCAGCCTGCTCGACCAGACGCGCGGCGACTACATGGCGGCGCAATCGAACCCGATCGTGTCGACCTATGCGCCACGCGAATTCCGCGAAGCGAGTGCAGCCCTGGAAGCGGCAAACGCGGCCGCCACACGCCAGGAAGACAGCGAAAAAGTCGACAAGCTGGCCTACCTGGCCAAGCAAAAGATAGCCACGGCGCAAGAAGTTGCCAAGCAGAAGGCAGCGGAAGCCGATATCGCCAACGCCGGCAAGCAGCGCGACCAGTTGCGCCTCGATGCCCGCACGCAGCAGGCTGACCAGGCCACGGCCCGCGCCCAGTCGGCGCAAGCGGATGCGGAAGCGGCCAAGGCCCAGGCGCAAGCGGCCGAAGCATCTGCCCGCGATGCGCAAGCCCGCGCCGCCGGTCTGGAAGCGCAGCTGGCCGACCTGGCCGCCAAGAAAACGGAACGCGGCATGGTCATCACCCTGGGCGACGTGCTGTTTGGCACGGACAAGGCGAACCTGACGGCCGATGGCGCGAATACGGCGCGCAAGCTGGCCGACGTGCTGAAAAACAACCCGCAACGCACCGTGCTGATCGAAGGCTTCACGGATAGCACGGGCGGTTCCGCGCACAACCTGGAATTGTCGCAACGCCGCGCCGAATCCGTGCGCAATGCGCTGCTGGAACAAGGCATCAGCCGCGACCGCATCGCCACCAAGGGTTACGGCGCTGCCTATCCGGCCGCCGGCAATGACAGCGCGGCAAACCGCCAGCTGAATCGCCGTGTGGAGATTGTCCTGTCGGAAGATAATACGGCCATTCCTGCCCGCCGTTAAGTTAAAACACCAGGCCAAACCTGCTGCGCGTCGCGACTTGCGGCCTCCGATGCTCACTGTGCTATAGCACAGCTCCGCTTCTCGGCCACAATTCACTGCCGCTCGCGACGGTTTTTGCCTGGTGTTTGATTTGTTAGTAGGCAGCACCGGCCGAAGGTTGGCCGGTGGATACCCATGCAAGACTTGAAAGGAAACATCATGACCCAAACATCTGTTGAGATTCCAGCTGGCATCGATACGGCCGCCATCCGCGCCGCCGCGAAAAACCTGGACGACGGCGCCGTGACGGCCGGCTACCAGGGCGACCGCCAGGAGTTGATCACCCTGTTGAATGGGGCGCTGGCCACCGAACTGGTATGTATTGCGCGCTATAAACGCCATTACTACACCGTGAGCGGGCGCGACAACGGCACCATCAAGGCCGAGTTCCTGGAACACGCGCAGCAGGAGCAGGAACACGCCGACTGGCTGGCGGAACGCATCGTGCAATTGAATGGCAAGCCAGATTTTAATCCTGCAACATTGCTTGCGCGTAGCCATGCCGAGTATGATGACTCCGAAGACGTGCAAAGCATGGTGCGTGCCAATCTGATCGCGGAACGGGTGGCGATCGAGTCGTATCGCCAGATGATCGTGAAAATCGGCGACAAAGACCCGACCACACGCCATTTGTTGATCAAAATCATGGCTGTTGAAGAAGAGCACGCCGATGATATGCGCGATCTAATGGAATAGTGTTTTTGAGTAAAGTAGGTATAGTAACTACATTCATCCACAGCTAAGGAGCTAAACCATGTTGGAAAACAATATCACCACCGTCAATAACGATGTCAAAACCCTGGTCAAGGATGCCCAGGCCCTGTTCAGCGCCGCTGCCGCCCTGACCGGCGAAAAAGCCGACGAAGTGCGCGTCAAGGGCATGAAAACCCTGGATGCCGCGCTGGCCAAGGCGCACGAAGCGCAAGCGTCGGCCATCGTCGCCACCAAGCAGATGGCTGCCCAGGCTGACGGTTATGTCAAGGAAAACCCATGGCGCACCGTGGCCGTCGCCGCTGGCGTCGGCGTGCTGGTCGGCTTCATCCTGGGCCGCAAGTAATCCACTGTCAGGAGCGATATGGACAAGTCTGCTTCGTCTCACCAGGGGCCGGGATTGATCGGCTCGGTCGCCGGCCTGGCCAAGAACGCCGTCGGACTGATGTTGTCGCGGCTGGAACTGGCCACCATCGAACTGTCGGAAGTGCGCAATCACATGCTGCAACTGATTGTCATTTTCGCGTTGGCGACCGTGGCGGGCTTGTTTGCCATCGCTTACGGCAGCGTGCTGATCGTCTTCCTGGCCTGGGATAGCCTGGGCTGGAAGATCCTGGCGATCATGACGGTCGTGTTCGTACTGCTGGCCATCGCCCTGGTCATGTATGCGCGCGCCATGTTGCGTCAAGGAAAGCTGTCCATGCCGGCCACCATGGCGGAATTGAAGGCCGACCGCGACATGCTGATGTAAGCGGCCTTACGAGGAGAATTCATGTCGGAAAACGACAAACTGGCGGCGCAAGCCGCCCGCAAGCGCCTGCTGATCGCCCAGGGGGAAATGTACCGCGTGGGCATCGTGCATGCGCGCGCCAACGTGGGCTACGCATTGCGTCCCGAATCGATGCTGCAGGGCGTGGTCGAAACGGCCGTCGGCTTTGCCGGCCACCGCGTCGAATCCCTGCTGGCGCCGGGCGGCATGCGTTTGCAAGGCGCCATGCCTTACGTGCTGACGGCGCTGTCCTTTATCGGACGCAAGAAGCTGGTCAAGCCGGCCCTGGTCCTTGTGGCCGTGGCCGCCGTTGCCGCCAGCTGGCTGCGCCGCAAGCGCTGAACGCCAGCCGTGTTGCACAGGAACGCCGTCATTGACGGCGTTTTTTTTGCCCGTACCCAACGTCCGGCACGTGCAGGCGCAATCCCTTACAATGATTCACGCCGCACCCGCGCGGCGGACAGAGGGCCATCTTGATGACGAATTCAAAGACACCGATCAATCAGTTAAATCCCTCGCGCCTGCGCATCGTGCTGGTGCTGCAAGGCGGCGGCGCACTGGGCGCCTACCAGGCCGGCGTCTACCACGCGCTGCACGAACATGGTCTGGCGCCCGACTGGGTGGTGGGGACCTCGATCGGCGCCATCAATGCCGCCATTCTTGCCGGCAACAAGCACGAAGACCGGCTCGTGCGCTTGAAACAGTTCTGGCAGCGCGTGGCGCACCGCGACAGCATCGACATGAACCTGGTATCGGACCAGCAGCGCCGCTCGAACATCTGGCTGGCCACGCTCGATACGGTGCTGCGCGGCGTGCCCGGCTTCTTCAAGCCGCGTTCGTTCAGCCTGTTTCCGGCAGGAATCGCCGTCAAGCCGGAAGAGGCCAGCTTCTATGACACCAGCGAACTGGCCGGCACCCTCGAGGATCTGGTCGATTTCGATTACCTGAACCAGCCCGGCGGCATGCGCCTGACGGTCAACGCTCTGCGCGTCAAATGCGGCAGCCTCACCAGTTTCGACAGCCAGCAGCAACCCCTGACGGCGGACCATATCCGCGCCAGCGGCGCCTTGCCGCCCGGCTTTGCCGGCGTGCGCGTCGATGGCGACTTATATTGGGATGGCGGCCTGTACTCGAACACGCCGCTGGAAACCGTGCTCGACGACACGCCCCACGTCGACACCCTCGTCTTCATGGTGGACCTGTGGAGCTCGGAAGGGCCGGAGCCGACCACCCTCGACGAAGTGCAGACGCGGCAAAAGGACGTCACCTTCGCGTCGCGCTCGAAGCGGCATATCGCCGATTATGTCAATACGCATACCTTGCAGCGCAAATTGCGCGAACTGTACGCCGGGCTGCCCGACACAAAGCATAACCGCCAGCAGACGGAAGAGCTGGTCGCGCTGGGCTGCGACAGCACCATGCACATCGTGCGCCTGCCGTACGCGGGGCGCGACTGGCACATGGCGGCCAAGGACATCAATTTTTCCAAGGGCTCCATCGAGTGGCGCTGGGAGCAGGGCTACCAGGACGGCTTGCGCGCGATCAAGGCGGCCGGCTGGCTCGCCTTTGTCACGGAAGACACGCCGCTCGTGGTGCACGAACTGCCGCCTTACGAGCGCGACGCCGCTTAGCGACGCCTGCCAAAACCTGCTGCGCGTCGGTATAGGCGGCCTGCGATGCTCACCGGCTCGGCGCCCCCGTATAGAGTACGGTTGCGCTTCTTAGCCACCTCTCCCTTCCGCTCGCGACGGTTTTGTCAGGTGTTGCGGTTTGTCCGGCATCGCAACAGCACGGCGCATCACTGCGGATGGGCCGCTTCACGCAGTTTTTCCGCGTTCGCCATGTCTTGCCGGTAGGTGTCCTGCGCTTCCTTCAGGCAGGTGGCGCGCGCGGCGGACGGTTCCAGACGACAAGCTTTTTTGGCCTCGGCCAGGGCGGCGCTGATTTCCTTGCGCAGGGTGCGCAGCTGGGCTTGCGCCGTGCTGTCTTCCTGATACCAGCGTTGCGGGTCGCCCGGTTGCGGCGCGGCCGTCTGGGCCAGCGCCAGCGGCGCCAGGCTGCAGGCAAACAGGGTGGCCAACAGTGTGTTGTGGATAGTCATGATATTTCCTCCTTGAAATAAAAAAGGCGCCGTAGCGCCTTTTTTTACAACCTGCCCGTCAGTAATAGCAGGATCAGTATCACTACGACGAGGCCGGCGATGCCGCTGGGGCCGTAACCCCAGTTGCGGCTGTGCGGCCAGGTAGGCAGGACGCCGACCAGGGCCAGGATCAAGATGATCAGAATGATGGTGCCCATGGTATCTCCTAGTTGGTGCATGGTCCGGCGCAGGCTTGCGGGCAAGCCCTGCCAGGGGATTAATAGCGGTAGACGCGGCCGTCAACGATGCGCACGCGATTGCCTGGGCGCAAGTCATTCGCGTTGTCCTGCACCACGGTGCGGTATTCGCCGTTATCGAGGCGCACGCTGATCTGATAGCCCTGCGCTTGCTGCCTGCGGCCTTCCACCTGGTTGCCCACGACGCCGCCGGCGACGGCGCCCGCCACGGTGGCAGCCGTGCGTCCGCCGCCCGAGCCGATGGTGTTGCCCAGCAGGGCGCCCGCGATGCCGCCCACGACGGCGCCGGCGCCGCTGGTTTGTCCGCCGCCCTGCACGAGCTGGATGGAATCGACGGTGCCGTACATGGCGGACTCAGGCTGGTTGGCTGGATAGTATGGTTGTTGCGACTGGTAAGAAGGGCCGGTGGCGCAACCGCTCAGTACGGCGGTGGCGGCGAGCATCAGTGCAGCCATGGTGGCGTTGGTTTTCATTTTATTCTCCTGACGAGGTGAGGGTGTAGTGCCATCTTAGTCATGCCCCCGCCCCCGGTCTGTACGCTGCCGCACGTACTTATTTCGTGTCGAAATGGTATTTTTTACCACGGCGATCCAGCAAAACGTTGTTATTTCTCCCTGTCTTCCTCCCGCTTTCAAAATAAATTACTTGTGTACGGCAGCGTACAGAAGAGCGGCGACTATCCACGTAAAACGGTAGTCATGCCAAGCAGACATGCTTGCTACCACCAGGGAGAAATACATGAACAAGAATAAGCTTTTCACCGCCATCGTCGTCAGCCTGGCGTGCGCCGCCTGGGGCGGCCAGGCAGTGGCTGCCACGCCGGAAGCGAAAGCAGCTTACAAGGCGGCCAATGAGCAGGCGGGCCTGAATTACAAGCTGGCGCATGCGGAATGCGAAAAAATCACGGGCAACCCGAAGGAGGTCTGCATCGCCGAAGCGAAGGCCGTGCGGGCCTACGATGAAGCCGTGGCCCAGGCGCAATACACGAATACCCTGCGTGCCTACACCAAGGCGCGCATCAAGATTGCCGATGCCAACTACGACGTCGACCTGACGCGCTGCAATGCGCTGACGGGCAACGACAAGGATGTCTGCGTCAAGCTGGCCAAGTCCACCAAGGTGGCGGCCCTGGCCGACGCCAAGGCAGACAAGAAAGTCATCGAAGCGCGCAGCGATGCGCGCGAAGCAAAAAGAAAAGCCGAGTACAAGGTCGCGACAGAAAAATGCGATGCATTAGCCGGCGCAGCCAAGGATGACTGTATCAAGGCTGCAAAAACCCAGTTCGGTTACTGAGCTCCCTCCGGCGCGCAGTCACCAGACTGGTATAAGAAGCTCATTGTGAGCACATTGATTGACCACTCCTAAGGAAACCACCATGAAATTCACTAAATCTATCGCTACTGGCCTTTTCGTCGCTTCCCTGTTCGCCGTTGCAGGTTGCGCTTCGACCCCAACCAAGGAAGGCACGGGCGAGTACATCGACGACGCGGCCATCACCACCAAGGTGAAAGCCAGCATCTTCAACGAGCCTACCCTGAAATCGACGGAAATCAACGTTGAAACCTTCAAGGGCGTGGTTCAGCTGAGCGGCTTCGTGGCCCAGCCGTCGGATGCCGCCAAGGCTGGCGAAGTCGCCCGTGGCGTCAAGGGCGTGAAGTCGGTGAAAAACGACATCCGCGTCAAGTAATGGCCTGATTTGCCGCAGCGGCCCGCCCCATGGCTGGCCCTGCGGCCCACCACCGACCGTCGCGGGAATCGCATGCATATCCAGCCTACAGATACCCCGCCCGAGCCGGTGGCGGCCGCCTCCACCGAGCCTGCCGGGCCACCTCCCGGCGCGCCCGTGGAGCATCCGGACGCATCCCTGCGTTTGCCGCTGCATGTCCATGCGCGCGGCATGGCGCTGGGCATCATCGCCACCGTCAGCTTCATTTATGCGCTGCAGTGGGCACAGAAATTCCTCATTCCCGTCCTTTTCGGCATTTTCATTGCCTATACCCTCAATCCCGTCGTCGCCTGGCTGGAAAAGCTGCGCCTGCCGCGCGCCATCGCCGCCACGGCCGTGACGGCCCTGATCCTGTTCGGCTCCATCGTCGTGGTCGAGCGCGTGCAGGGCGAATTCGAATCCATCGTGGAAGAATTGCCGGCCGCCACACATAAACTGTCGCGCCTGATCGCCGCCAATACGGGCGGCAAGAACAGCACCTTCCAGAAGATGCAGGCCGTGGCCAATGAAATCGAGCAAGTGGCCGCCGGCGCCGAAGCGCGCCGCAACAACCGCCGCGCCGCCGCGGCCGAGGCGCCCAACTTCAAGATCATGGACTGGGTCTGGGCCGGTTCGCTGGGCCTGGTGGGCTTCCTCAGCCAAGCCACCATGGTCATCTTCCTCGTGTTTTTCCTGCTGCTGTCGGGCGATACCTTCAAGCGCAAGCTCGTCAAGCTGACGGGGCCGTCGCTGAGCCGCAAGAAAGTCACCGTGCACATCCTGGAAGACATCAATACCTCGATCCAGAACTATATGTTCATGCTGCTCGTCACGAATGGCTTGCTGGCCGTCCTGATGTGGATCGCCCTGCGCGTGATCGGCCTGGAAAACGCGGGCGCCTGGGCCATCGTGGCCGGCTTGCTGCACATCATGCCGTATTTCGGCCCCTTGCTCATCACCATCGCCACGGGTCTGGTGGCCTTTTTGCAGTTCGAATCGCTGGAAATGGTCTTGCTGGTGACGGGCACGTCGATGGCCATCGCCACCCTGGTGGGCACCTTTGTCACCACCTGGATGACGGGGCGCATCGCCCGCATGAATCCCACGGCCGTGTTCATCAGCCTGCTGTTCTGGGGCTGGCTGTGGGGCGTCTGGGGCTTGCTGCTGGGCGTGCCCATCATCGTCATCGTGAAAGTCGTCGCCGAGCGCGTGCAGGGCATGGAAGTGGTGGCCGAGCTGCTGGGCGAATAGTTTGCGGCAGCACAAGAAAAACGGCGCCCGCGGGCGCCGTTTTGACATGCGTCAGCCAGCTCAGGACTGGTGGCGTTTCAATATCTTGACTTGCACGTCGCCATCGTCCGTCTTCGGCATATCCTTCATGCTGCCCAGCTGCAGGGCGAACTGGCGCGTAAACTCGGCGCCCAGGAAGAAGATTTGCGCCGAGTAATATACCCACAGCAGCAGGGCCACCAGCGACCCGGCCGCGCCATAGCTGCTGGCCACGCCGCTATTGCCGATATACACGCCAATTGCATATTTCCCCAGGGAAAACATGAAAGCCGTGCCCACGGCGCCGATCACCACGTCGCGCCAGGACAGGCGCACGCGCGGCAGCATTTTATAGATGACGGCAAACAGGCTGGCGATGACGGCAAAGCCGATCAGGTTCGACAAAATGGTAAACAGCACGGCCGTGTCTTTCCACACGCCTTCCCAGAAGTTGGCGAGGATGGCCATGGCCGCATTGACCACCAGCGACACCATCAGCAGGAAGGCCAGCACCAGCACCAGGCCGAAGGAGAGCAGGCGCGTGCGCAGCATGTCCCAGGCGCCCGCTTCCTTCAGCGGCGGTACTTGCCAGATTTCATCCAGACTGGCTTTGAGCTCGGCAAACACGCTGGTGGCGCCAAACAGCAGCAGGGCGCTGGCGATGAGGGTGGCGATGCGGCCCTGCTCATGGTTCTTCGCGCCGGCCAGCACCAGCTGGATGGCTTCGGCGCCCTGCGTGCCCAGCAAGCCCTGCAATTGCCCCATCAGCTCGCCGCGCGCGGCGGCCGGGCCATAGAAAAAGCCCGCGATGGCGATCACCAGCACGAGGATGGGGGCGATGGAAAACAGGGTGTAATAGGCGAGGGCGGCGCCCTTGCTCGAGGCGCGGTGTTCCAGCCATTCGGTGACGGAACAGACGATGACGCTGCGCATCTGCTTGCTGAACGGCGCCAGGCCGGCCAGTCGGGGATAGCGGGTAGATAAATTCATGATGGCTTTCAATGCAAAAAAGGGGCGCGAGCCCCTTTTTTTATTCACAAGTGGCGTACCACTGTTGAGCTTACTGCACGCGGCGTTCGATGGTGATCTGTTCCACTTCAACGCGGCGGTTTGGTTCCAGGCACTTGATCAGGTCGGCACGCTTCTTGTTATCGCAGGTGACGACAGGATTGGTGGAGCCCTTGCCTTCGGCCGTCAGGCGGTTGGCGGCCACACCATGGGCGACCAGGTATTCCTTGACTGCATCAGCGCGCTGCTGCGACAGTTTCAGGTTGTACTTGGGCGAACCGATGCGGTCGGCATAACCACTGATGACGACGTTGTTGACGTCCGGCGCTGCGTTCAGCACGCGGGCGATTTCGTCGAGCTTGGTCTGTGTCGGACCCAGCTTGGCGCTGTCGAACGCGAACAGTTCCGTTGCCGCCATCGTCACTTTTTCAAAGCGTGGCGGCGGTGGCGGCGGTGGTGGCGGCACGACCACGACGACTTCCTCGCGCACTGGCGGCGGTGGCGGTGGCGGCGGCGGTGCAGGCGGTTTGTCGAACGCGAAGTTCAGGCCCACGGTGACATAGTAATTGTTGGACTTGCTGCTCGGGTCGAAGGTATTGCCGCGCAGGAAGCCGTGCACATTGCGCACGTCAGCCTGGAACGACAATTGATCGTTGATCGTGGACTGGAAGCCCAGGCCCACGCTGGCGTAAGGCGAGCTCTTGCTGCGCTCACCGAAGGCGAAGCTGGTGTCCTTGTCGCGCTGCATGCCGGCACCGACCAGCAGGAAGGGACGGAAGGCTTTGCGCGAGAACATGTACAGGCCGTCTACGCCCAGCGTATTTTGCTGGTAGCGCTGACCGCCATCCTTGGAGCGGGCGTACGTGGTGCCCAGCTGGATATCCCAGTCCGGCGAAACGGGTTTACCGAAACGCAAGCCTGCGCCATAGCCGGTTTTATCCGTGGCGAAGTCGGAATCTGGCTTGAGTGCGTTGAGGCTGGGTTGAATGTACCAGGAGGGATTGATTTCCTGGGCCTGTGCGCCGAGGGCGGAGCACAGTACTGCGGCGGCGACGGCGATTTTTTTTAGATTATTCACAAGTAACTCCCAACGTTGATAAGAGATTTTCTCTACTGCATCAATGCGACAACTGCCAGACATGCTATTGCTAGAGGTAGACGACAATTCCAGGTGCGCTTTCTTGCGATAAATGCACTGCTGTTGGACTAGAGAATACGGTTGCAGGTTCAAGTGGTCGGTGCGTTGGCGCACAAAGCATTGTTGTATATCAATGGTGTTGCAGATTCACGACAAAGACTTCGCTGTTGAAAAAAACTAATTCGCCTCGGTAAATTTTTGCAATCGCGGCCACTTCCTGGCGCCGCGACCAGAGGCAATCGTACGACTTGTTACTAGCGTGCCACTGTATATTAGCAATAATGATGAGCTTGATAACTAATATTACATTGATGTTGTATTCCTGCCGCGTTCTGTTGCCTTGCCGGGCTTCCTCCGGGCAACTTTTACGCGCCGCAGCCAGCTCCCCACTTTTCATCAAGGAGTCACCCGTGCCTGATCACCCCCGTGTTGTTTCTTCCCCGCTGTCCGGCAAACTGGGTCCGCTATGTCTGCTGGGCCTGCTGCTGTCGCCGGGTCTGGCCATGCCGGCCTGGGCCGATAGCGGCGTGTCCTTGTTTTCGCCGAGCGGCACGGTCAAGGCCGTGCGCCAGGTGCGGGCCCAGTTCGCCACGCCGATGGTGCCGTTCGGCGACATGGGCTTGTCCGCGCCGTTCGCCATCGATTGCGGCAAGGCCGAGCCTGGCGTCGTGGCGGGCGCGGGGCGCTGGGCCGACGAGCGCAACTGGAACTTTGATTTCGAGCGCGACTTGCCGGCCGGCGTGGCGTGCAGTTTTAGCTTGAAAGCGGGGCTGAAGGACGTGGCGGGCCAGCCCTTGCAGGGAAGCACATCCTACCGTTTCAGCACGGGCGGGCCGGCCATCGTCGAGGCCGTACCGTATGACGGCCAGCCGTATATCGATGAAAACCAGATCTTCGTGCTGGGCCTGGACGCCGCGCCGAACGAGGCCAGCGTGGCCGCCAACGCGTATTGCCGCGCCGACGGGATCAATGAAAAGATTCCCGTGCGCCTGCTCAAAGGCAAGGAACTGGAGCAGGTCTTGACCCTGCGCAAGAGCTTTCTCGACCGCTACCTGACCGTGTATTTCAAGAAGCGGGGCACGGTCTGGAAAGTGGGCATGCCCGTCGCCAGCAAGGGCGCGCCGCCGCTGCCCGTCACCGTGCTGCAGTGCAAGCGCAGCTTCCCCGCCAATGCCAAGGTGTCGCTCGTGTGGGGCGAGGGCATCGCCAGCGCCAGCGGCATCGCCACGGACAAGGCGCAAACCCTGCAGTTCAAGACGCGGCCCGATTTCACGGCCAAGTTCAGCTGCGAGCGCAGCAATCCGAAGGAGCAGTGCATCCCCTTCCTGCCCATGCGCGTGCAGTTTTCCGCGCCCGTGAGCGCGGCGCAGGTGCGCGCCATGACCCTGAAGGGGGGCGGCAAGACGTATGCGCCGACGATATCAAAAGACGAGGAAAAGGCGCAATTCCTGTACGGCGCCACCTTCAACGGTCCGTTTCCCGTGCAAGCCAGTTTCGTGCTGAACTTGCCGCCGAAATTGACGGATGATGCGGGCCGCGTCTTGCTCAACCGCGCGCGCTTCCCCATGACGGTGCGCACGGGCGAACAGCCGCCGCTGCTCAAATTCCCGGCCCCGTTCGGCATCATCGAAGCGAAGGGCGACGGCTTGCTGCCCGTCACCGTGCGCAATATCGAGCCCGTGCTGTCAGGCAAGGAAGTCGCGCAAGCCTCGGCTGCCGCCACGGGCGCCACCTTGCGCGTGCCCGACAATGACGACAAGTTCATCATCGAGTGGATGCAGCGCCTGGCCGGCAATGGCGACGGGGGCGAATACTGGCAGCCGTACGCCCAATATGCGGGCAACATGAGCAAATCCGTGCTGGCGGACGCCCCCGGCACGCGCCCCCTCAGCCTGCCGCGCCCCGATGGCAAGAAAACCTTTGAAGTGATCGGCATCCCCCTGCAAAAGCCGGGCTTTTATGTGGTCGAGCTGGCCAGCCCCATCCTGGGCAAGGTGCTGCTGGGCAAACCGACGACGGCCTACATCCGCACGGCCGCGCTGGTGACGAATCTGGCGGCCCACTTCAAGCACGGCGCGCAATCGTCGCTCGTGTGGGTGACGTCGCTGGACAAGGGCGCGCCTGTTGCGAAAGCGCAAGTGGCCGTGCGCGACTGCGCCGGCAAGCTGCTGTGGCAAGGCGCCACGGGCGCGGACGGCGTGGCGCACATCCCCGGCGAGCTGGCCAATTCCAGCTGCAAGAATAATGGCCGCTACTTTATCAGTGCACGCAGCGGCGGCGACATGACGTTCACGCTGTCGGACTGGGTGGGCGGCATCGAAGCCTGGCGTTTCAATTTGCCCACGGACGACACGCGCGCCGACAACACCTTGCTGGCCACGGTTTTCGACCGCACCTTGCTGCGCGCCGGCGAAACCGTGCACATGAAGCATTTCATCCGCAAGCACACGGGCGAGGGCATGAGCCTGGTCGACAAGAACAACGGCCCCGGCAGCGCCACGTCCGTCGTCATCACGCACCAGGGCAGCGACCAGAATTACCAGTTGCCCCTGCGCTGGTCCGCCGGCGGCACGGCGGAAAGCGACTGGCTCATTCCCGCCGACGCCAAGCAGGGAGAGTACAGCGTGACGATGGCGGGCCGTCCATCCGGCAGTTTCCGCGTAGAAGCCTTCCGCGTGCCGACCATGAAAGCCGTGCTGCAGGGACCGAAGGCCCCCGCCGTGCAGGCGAAGCAGCTGGCCCTCGATGCGCAAATCACGTATCTGGCCGGCGGCGCCGCCACGAATGCGCCCGTCAAGCTGCGCACGGTGCTGCAGGACAAGAGCGTGACGTTTGCCGACTATCCCGATGTCAGCTTCAGCAATGGCGACGTGAAGGAAGGTCTTGTCAAACAGGGCACGGGCTACGACGACGATGAGGGCGAATGGCAGGACGAAGGCCATGGCGTTGCCGGCGCCGGCGCGGCGGCCGCGCGCACGCAAAGCTTGACCCTGGACAAGGCGGGCGGCGCGCGCATCGTCATCGACCAGCTGCCGCAGCTGTCCACGCCGCGCGACCTGGTGGCGGAAATGGCCTTCCAGGATGCGAATGGCGAGACGGCCTCGGTGGCTGCGCGGGTGCCGCTGTGGCCGTCCAACTATGTGATCGGCATCAAGCCCGACGCCTGGGCCCTGAGCAAGGATGCGTTCAAGTTCACGGTCGCCGTGCTGGGCACGAATGGCAAGCCCGTGGCGAACGCCCCGGTCGCCGTGGACTTCTTCCAGCGCAACAGCTATTCGCACCGCCGGCGGCTGATCGGCGGTTTCTATGCATATGAAAACAGCAGCGAAGTGGTCAAGCTGGGCCCTGCATGCTCGGGCAAGACGGACGCCAAGGGCCTGCTGATGTGCGACGTGAAGGCGCCCGCCAGCGGCAATCTGATTTTGCGCGCGCGCACGCAGGATACGTCCGGCAACGCGGCGGTGGCCAACCGCGAAACCTGGGTGGCCGGCAGCGGCGACTGGTGGTTCAACGCCAGCGACAATGACCGCATCGACGTGCTGCCGGAAAAGAAACGCTATGAACCAGGCCAGGAAGCAAGCTTGCAGGTGCGCATGCCGTTCCGCTCGGGCACGGCACTGATCACGGTCGAGCGCGAAGGCATCCTCGACACCTATGTACGCCAGCTCAATGGGCGGGAACCGGTGGTGACTATCCCGGTCAAACCGAACTATGCACCGAATGTGTATGTCTCCGTGTTTGTCGTGCGGGGCAGGGTCGATGGCGTGCAGCCGACGGCCTTGGTCGACCTGGGCAAGCCGGCTTACAAGATGGGCATTGCACCGCTGAACGTGGGTTGGCAGGCGCATGAACTGAACGTCATGGTGGTGTCCGACAAGGAAGTATATAAAACACGCGACAAGGCGGAAGTGTCCGTGCGCGTGCGCCGCGCCGATGGCAAGCCGCTGCCGGCGGGCGCCGAAGTGGCGCTGGCAGCCGTCGACACGGGCTTGCTGGAGCTGATGCCCAACGATAGCTGGAAATTGCTCGACACCATGATGGCGCAGCGCAGCCTGCAGGTGGAAACGGCGACGGCCCAGATGCAGGTGATCGGCAAGCGCCATTTCGGCCGCAAGGCCTTTCCGGCAGGCGGGGGCGGCGGCAAGGGCGCCAGCCGCGAGCTGTTCGACACCCTGCTGTTCTGGAAGGGCACCGTCAAGCTCGACGCCAAGGGCGAAGCGACCGTGCAAGTGCCGCTCAACGATTCCCTGACGGGCTTCCGCATCGTCGCCATCGCCAGCGCGGGCAAGGAATTGTTTGGTACGGGCAGCACGGACATCCGCAGCTCGCAAGACTTGATTTTGATGTCGGGCTTGCCGACCCTCGTGCGCGAAGGCGACCAGTTGCGCGCCGGATTTACCGTGCGCAACACCTCGGCCGCATCCTTGAGCGTGGACCTCAACGCCAGTGCGGCCGGCAAAGCCTTGCCGCGCCAGAGCTTGACCTTGGCGGCGGGCGAAGCGCGCGAAACGGGCTGGGATTATCAGGTGCCGCTCGGCGCGACCAGCATTGTGTGGGAGATAGTCGCGAAGGCGGGAAACGGGTCTGGCAACACCACCGATAAACTGAAAATCACGCAAAAAGTGGGCCAGGCCACGCCCGTGCGCACGTATCAAGCCACCTTGCAGCAAATCGACAAGCCCATCAATATGTCCGTGCAGATGCCGGCCGGCGCCTTGCCGGGCCGGGGCGGCATCCAGACGAGCTTTGTCGCCAAACTGGGCGGCGAGCTGCCCGGCGTGCGCGAGTACATGGCGGCCTATCCGTACACGTGCTTCGAGCAAAACACGTCGAAGGCCATCGCCCTGCAAGACCAGGATGCGTGGAACAAGCTGGCCGCCAGCCTGCCTGCCTACCTGGACAGCGACGGCCTGCTGAAATACTTCCCCATCATGGAGCAGGGCAGCGACAGCCTGACGGCGTATGTGTTGTCGGCAACCCGGGAGGCGGGCTATGCGATTCCCGAACAGACGAAAAACCGCATGGAAGCAGCCTTGACGGCCTTCGTGCAGGGCCGCATCGTGCGCCGTTCCGCGCTGGATACGACCGACCTGGCCGTGCGCAAGCTGGCCGCGCTGGAAGCGCTGTCGCGTTCGAACAAGGTGCCGCCCGATGCGCTGGAGAGCATCAGTATCAGCCCGAACCTGTGGCCGACGTCCGCCGTCATCGACTGGAGCTTGTTGCTGCAACGCACGCCAAGCCTGGCGCGCCGCGATGTCCTGCTGGCCGAGGCGCAGCAGATATTGCGCGCGCGCCTGAATTTCCAGGGTACGACCATGGGCTTTTCCACCGAGCGCAAGGATAACTGGTGGTGGCTGATGGTCTCCGGCGACGTCAATGCCAACCGTTTATTGCTGGCCGTAATGGACAATCCGGCGTGGAAGGACGACATCGGCCGTCTGGTGCGCGGCAGCATGGGCCGGCAAAAGAAGGGCCGCTGGGATACGACGGTGGCCAACGCCTGGGGCACCCTGGCGATCGCCAAGTTCTCGGCCAAGTTCGAAGCCACGCCCGTGACGGGCGCCAGCGCCGTCAAGCTGGGCAGCGATACGCAAGCGCTCGTGTGGAATGGCGCGGCGAAGGTCGGCCCCGTGCTGCAAGCGTGGCCGAAGGGCACGGACACCCTGGGTCTGGCGCACAGCGGCACGGGCAAGCCTTGGGCCACCGTGCAAAGCCTGGCGGCCATCCCGCTCAAGGCGCCCGTCTCCAGCGGTTACACGATCAAGAAAACCATGACGCCTGTGGAACAGAAGAGCACAGGCCAGTGGTCGCGCGGCGATGTCTACCGCGTGCGCCTGGACCTGTCGGCGCAGGCGGACATGAGCTGGGTGGTGGTCGACGACCCGATCCCGGCCAGCGCCACGGTGCTGGGCAATGGCCTGGGCCGCGATTCGCAGCTGCTGACGGCCGGCGAAAAGAACACGGGCTGGGTCTGGCCCACGTTCGAGGAACGGGCCTTCGACGCCTTCCGCGCCTATTACGCCTTCGTGCCGAAGGGTAACTGGAGCGTGGAATACACGGTGCGCCTGAACAATGCGGGCGACTTCAGCCTGCCGGCCACGCGCATCGAAGCGATGTATTCGCCCGAGATGTTTGGCGAAGCGCCGAACGCGAATGTCAAGGTGGCGCAGTGAAGAGTTTGATGTTTGTCATGGGCTGCCTGCTGGCCGGCCCGGTCTTCGCTGAAGCGATCCTGACGCCGGCCCAGGTGCAGGCCGCCTACCGCAGCTCGGAAGCGCAGCTGCTGGACCGCAGCGGCGCGCCGCTGCAATCGTTACGCGTGGACATGAAAGTGCGGCGCCTGCCCTGGGTGCCGCTGGCCGATATTTCCCCGGCCGTGCAGCAGGCCGTGCTGCTGGCGGAAGACCAGCGCTTCATGCGCCATGGCGGGGTGGATGTATCCGCACTGGCCACGGCCGCCTGGGACAATCTGTTTGCCAAGAAAGCCCGCGGCGCCTCGACCATCACCATGCAGCTGGCGGGCCAGCTGGACGCGGACTTGCAGGCGTCCTCGGGCGGACGCAGCCTGCGCCAGAAGTGGGACCAGATGCGTGCCGCCCAGGCCATCGAGGATAGCTGGAGCAAGGCGCAGATTTTCGAAGCGTATCTGAACCTCGTATCGTTCCGCGGCGAATTGCAAGGCATCGCCTCCGCCTCGTACAGCCTGTTCGGCAAGGCGCCGTCGGGCCTGAACCAGACGGACGGCATCATTTTGGCCAGCCTCGTGCGGGCGCCGAACGCGCCACCTGCCGCCGTCACGCGCCGCGCCTGCGCGCTGGCAAAAGAGTGGCGCATGGACAGCAGTTGCCAGCTGATCGGCCAGCGCGTGCAGACGGCCTTGCAGCGCACGGCCCTGTACGCGGACCTGGCCCCTGCGCCGCAAGTGGCGCAGCAGTTATTGAAACAGCCGGGCGCGCAAGTCGCCAGCACCCTCGATGGTCCCTTGCAGCGTTTCGCGCAGGAAAATCTGCGCCAGCAGCTGGGATCTTTGCGCGAGCGCAATGTCAACGACGGCGCCATCATCGTGTTAGATAACCGCAGCGGAGAGATCCTCGCCTATGTGGGCAATGCGGGCGGCAGCCACGTCGATGGCGTGACGGCCCTGCGCCAGGCCGGTTCCACCTTAAAACCGTTTTTATATGAACTGGCCATCGAGCGCCGCCTGATGACGGCCGCCTCCGTCATGGACGACTCGCCGCTCGACGTCGCCACGGCGTCCGGCATGTATGCGCCGCAAAACTACGACCGCAATTTCAAGGGTTACGTCAGCGCCCGCACCAGCCTGGCCAGTTCCCTCAACATTCCCGCCGTGCGCACGGTGCTGCTGACTGGGCAGGACGGTTTTTACAACCGCCTCAAGGACGTTGGCCTGTCCAGCCTGACGGAACCGGCCGAATACTACGGCCCGTCGCTGGCGCTCGGTTCATCGGAAGTGACCCTGCTGGAATTGGCCAACGCCTACCGCGCGCTGGCGAATGGCGGGCTGTACAGCACCGCCAGCCTGCAGCCGGGGCAGGCTGGCAAGGATCGGCGCCGCGTGATGGAAGCGGGCGCCGCCTTCATCGTAGGCGACATCCTGGCCGACCGCGCCGCGCGCAGCATGACCTTCGGCTTGCGCAACGAGCTGGGGACGAATTTCTGGAGCGCCGTCAAGACGGGTACGAGCAAGGACATGCGCGACAACTGGTGCATGGGCTACTCGGCGCGTTACACGGTGGGTGTGTGGGTGGGCAATTTCGACGGCAAGCCCATGTGGGACGTGTCGGGCGTGACGGGCGCCGCGCCCGTGTGGCGCGACGTGATGGATTATTTGCACAGGAACGTGCCCAGCCATGCGCCGAAAGCGCCGCCAGGCGTGCAGCAGCAAATGGTGGCCTACCAGCCTGCGCTGGAAGCGCCGCGCCGCGAATGGTTTATCGCCGGGACGGAAAGTCCCGTCATCGCCGTCGTGGGCGACACCGTGAAGCCGCCCGCCATCGTGTATCCGGCCGAGGACAGCATCCTCGCCATCGACCCCGACATCCCGCCCGCCCTGCAGCGCGTCTTCTTCCAGGCCCAGGGCAGCCACGGCTTGCACTGGGTGCTCGACGGCAAGGATATGGGCGGTGCGGCGGAGAGCATCAGCTGGCGCCCCGTGCCGGGCAAGCATGCGCTGGCCCTCGTTGATGACGCCGGCAAGACGGTGGCGCAGGTGGCGTTCCAGGTGCGGGGCAATGCGCTGGCGCAGCTGAACTAGACGGTGTGGCGTTGACCCTTGGCCCGCTTGCTATCCGCCACTTCCGGCGCCAGCCACAGCAGCAATACCCAGACAAGAAAAGAGAGGCTGCGCTGCAGCGGCACGCTGCACAGGCTGAAAATAATGACCCAGGCGAAAGAGTACGTACGTGGTACTTGCGCGTAATCGAGCAGCCACAGCGTGGCGGCCATGGCGATGAACATGACCGGCAGGGCAAACCACCATTTGCGTTCGATTGGCGACATGATTTCCTAAGAAAGTGTGTTTCACCGATTCTAGCGCAAAAGTTGCTAAAAATTACGGCGCGCTGATGATCTTCGTCAGCGCGATGCGGTACGCCGGCTGAACGTCGCCATCTTTGTCCAGCTTGTCCGTCATGATCACGCCGAAACCCTGCGCGTACCACACGTATTCGCCGCTTTTCCCCTTGCTCTTGCCGCCCACGTCGCGCAGTTCGAACTTGCAGGCGTCGGGGAAGCGGCGGCCGCCCAGTTCCAGGCGTTCCCAGCCCAGGAAGGTGATCGAGAAATCGCGTTGATCGGTGCGCGTGGAGGTGGTGATCTTGTCGGACAGGCCGGCCAGCGGGTAGTGGGTGCTCGTTTGCGTGTCCGTGAACTGCACGCGCACTTCCTGGCCGGGGCGCATGTTGGCGGGGATGGCGGACTGCGGCGTGTAGACATTCTTGCTGCGCACGGTGCCGTCTTCGTTGTAATGGACCGTGCCCGTCAGGAAGACCTGGCCGTCGCGGATGTCCTGGTAGGACGTGGCCAGCAAGACGCCGCCGTCGAGGATCAGCTGGATACCCTTGAGTTTCCTGCCCTCGAACATTTCCTCGACGTTAAATTGCGCATCGCCATTGTTCTTGCTGAACTTGACGCCCGTCGTCAGTTCCATGCACTCGCCCACCGTGGGCGCTGCCTGTACGCTCGCGGCCGCGAATACGCTGGCCGCCACCAACACTTGCCATGCTGCTTTCATTGTCATCCTGAATATATTGCAAAGGCGCGATGATAACGTGCCTTGGAGCAATGTGGCGCAGCGCTGGAGGCAGACTTAGCGGCCCGGCGCGACTGGCGTCGCTGGCGGCGCGGTGGCCGGTCCGCTGGCGGCCGGGGTATCCGGCGTGGCCACGGGCTTGCCGCGCCGCGTGCGCTTGTCCGTGCGCGTCTTGGCGGGCTTGGCGTCGTGGATCGGCTTGCCCTTGTTGTCCAGTTTGTCGGACTGATCCGATTTCTGGCCCGGATCATTCGGATTGTTGGTGTGGTTGCCCGTCTGGTTCACATTCGTCGTCGACTGGGCTTGCACCCAGGCGCCGCCGACGGTCATCAGGGTGGCGGCCAGCAAGAGAGCGGCGGTTTTCATGGCAGTGTCCTGTGCAGAAGTAAGGTTGAGCTTGCATTCTCACACAGGAGCCCGCCCGCACGGGTAGGACGCCGCCTCATGGCCGTGTCGGCTAATTGCTTCAGATCAACGGAATTGTTCCGTCGAGATATCGAAGCGCTTGAGCTTGTCGTACAGGGTTTTCTTCGGGATATTCAGGCTGGCGGCCGCGTCGATGACGTTGCCGTTATGGCGGCGCAAGGCTTCCTCGATGATGGAAATCTCGAAGGTGTCGACTTGCTCGGCCAGCGACGCCTCGCGGCAGCCGGCCGGGCTTAGGGTATCGTCCAGCAAGCCCAGCACGAAGCGGTCGGCCACGTTGTGCAGCTCGCGCACATTGCCGGCCCAGCGCTGCGCCATCAGCGAGGCGATCAGTTCGCCGCTGACGAGGGCGGCCGGCTGGCCGTAGCGCAGGGCTGCCTGCAGCACGAAAAATTCGAACAGCAGGGGGATATCCTCGCGCCGGTTGCGCAGGGCGGGCAAGGTCAGGCTGGCCACGTTCAGGCGGTAATACAGGTCGGGCCGGAATTTCCCCTGCTCGGCCAGCACATTGAGGTCTTCCTTGGCGGCGGCGATCACGCGGAAATTGACGGAAATCAATTTGTTGGAACCGAGGCGCTCGACCTGGCGCTCCTGCAGCACGCGCAGCAGTTTCACTTGCAGGGCCAGCGGCATGCTTTCGATTTCGTCGAGGAACAGGGTGCCGCCGTTCGCGTACTCGATCTTGCCGATGCGCTGGCGCTGCGCGCCCGTGAATGCGCCTTCCTCGTGGCCGAACAGTTCCGATTCGAAGATCGATTCGGGCAGCGCGCCGCAATTGATGGCCACGAACGGGTGGTCGCGCCGCTCGCTGAAGTCGTGCAGGCAGCGGGCGATGAGTTCCTTGCCGGTCCCCGTTTCGCCGAGGATGATGATGTCGGCCGATTTCGGCGCCAGGTTCAGCACCAGCTGGCGCACCTTGGCCATGGCCGCGCTGCGTCCCACGATGCGCGCCTCGATGCCGACCCGCTGTTCGAGCTGGCGGCGCAAGTTCATGTTTTCCAGCACCAAATGGCGTTTATCCAGGGCGCGGCGGCACACTTCCACCAGCAAGTCGGCGGAAAACGGTTTTTCGATGAAATCGTAGGCGCCACGGCGCATGGCGCCCACGGCCATCGACACGTCGCCGTGGCCCGTGACGAGGATGACGGGCAGGCTGGCATCCTGCGCCACGGCGATATCGAGCAGTTTCAAGCCATCCATGCCGGGCAGCTTGATGTCGCTCAATAAAATCCCCGCAAATTCGGGCACCAGATAAGGCAGCGCTTCCTCGGCCGTGGCGACGGCCGTCACTTGCAAGCCCGCCAGTTCCAGCGATTGCCGCGCGCCCTTGCGCACGACGGCGTCGTCTTCCACCAGCAGCACTTGCATGCCTTCAAAATTATTCTCATGCATCGGGTGTTTCCTCTGTCTCTTTATTCTTTCCCCCCGGGGCGCAGCTGAGGGTGATGGTAAATTGCGCGCCGCCCCCTTCCTGCGCGCTGCGGTTGCGCACGGCCAGCGCGCTGCCGGCCGCGCGCAGTATGCCAGCGCTGATCGACAAACCCAAGCCCAGCCCGTGTTCCTTGGTGGTATAGAAGGGGTCGAAAATCTTGTCGAGCGAAGCGAGCGGGATGCCGGGGCCATTATCGGTGATATGCAGCACGGCGAGGTCGCCTTCGCGGCGCACCTGGAACCATATCTGCACGGGCTCGTTCTCCGGCACGGCATCCATGGCGTTCGTGATCAGGTTGGTAAACACCTGTTCCAGGCCGATGGCGTTGCACAGCACGATGATGTCGTCCTCAAGCCAGCTTTCATGCAGGGTCAGGCGCTGCGAGTTCTTGCGCGTGCGGATTTGCAGCATGGTTTGCGCAAACGCCTGGCGCACGCTGACGGGCTTGCGCGCATCGTCGCTGCGCCGCGCAAAGCCTTTCAGTTGCGAGGTGACATAGCCGAGGCGCTTGACGAGGTCGGAAATGGTCGACAGGTTGTCGAGCGCGTCGTCGATGCGTCCGCGTGCCAAAAACACCTTGGCATTGTCGGAAAACGTCTGCAGGGCGGCCAGCGGCTGGTTCAACTCGTGCGTGACGCCGGCCGCCATCTGGCCGATGGCCGCCAGTTTGCCGCTTTGCACCAGTTCCGCCTGGGCATAGCGCAAGGTCTGCTCGGCCCGCTCGCGCTCGGCCACTTCCGCCTGCAGGCGGCCGTTCGCGTGGACGAGGTCGGCCGTGCGCTGCTCGACCTTGATTTCCAGCTGTTCATAGGCACGCGCCAGCGTTTGCTGGGCGTTGAGCTTGTCGGCGATGCGGCGCCGGCGCTGGCGCGCATACATCAGGGCCAGCAGCAGCAAGGCCCAGCCCAGCGCGGCGGCGATGGCCGCGTTGCGCGCCGCCTCATCGACCTGGTCGAGCTCGGCCAGCACGGTGATTTGCCATTGCAGCGGGCCCAGCGCGCGGTTCACGGCCAGATAGTCCACCTTGTCGGCGCTGCCGGACAGGGCGGGCGTGTCGCCCGTCTGCGCACGTTCCAGTGTCATCACGCTGGCGCCATCGGCGAACTGGCGCCGCAGCCGGTGCGGCAAGATGGGCAGGTTTTCCTGCAGGAATTGGCGCTGCGCGCTGATATCGTTCTTCGCGGCTGGCGACAAAGGCGCCAGGGTCTTGAACTTGAAGGCTTGTGTGGTCGCCAGGATCAGCACGCCATTCGCATCCTTGACCCAGATCTGTTCACCGGCGCCGGGCGTGCGCCACGATTGCTCGATCCAGTCCAGGTTGACCTTGGCGGCGACGATGCCGATGATGCGCCCGTTGCGCTGCACGGGCTGCGAAATGAAATAGCCGGCCTCGAAGGTGGAGGCGCCGATGCCGTAGAAGCGGCCGATGCCGCCCGCGATCGCATCCTTGAAGTAGGGCCGGAAACCGTAGTTGACGCCCACATACGAGCTGCGGTCTTGCCAGTTGCTCGACGCCAGGGTCGTGCCCTTGTCGTCGAGCACGTAGACGGCAAACGCGCCCGCGCGGCGGTTCATGTCGACCAGGTAGGCGTTGATCTGCGTGACCTTGTCGGCGCTGGGCTGTTCCAGTAGTTGCGCTACGGCATCGCTCTGGGCCACGGCCAGGGGCAGGAATTCGTACTTGTTGAGGGCGCCGCCGATGGACGCCGCATACAGTTCCGCGCGCGAATCGAGGGTGCGGTGCAATTCATCGAGCTGGCGCTGCTTGACCCAGGCATACGACGCCCACGTCAGCACGACCAGCGAGCCCACGGCCAGCAGGGGGGCAAGCAGCTGTCTCAGGGGCCATTTGCCGAATGCCATGGTGCTCCGTGTGTCGGGTTAAATACGACGGTATTGTAAGGCTGAAACCCGCAAGTCGAAGACTGGGGTCGGACCTTAAGGTCCGACCCCGGCACTTGCTTTCGGGTTAACTTGCACGACGATTAATCAGCAGTGCTGGCCATCGTCTCCGCATTATGGTGCCTTTGCTGCTCTTCCATCACCATCTCGCCCAGCATGCGCTTGAGGCGGTTGAACTCCGGGTCGCTCGGGTCGCGCGGGCGGGGCAGTTCGATGGCCACGTCGCGCTTGATGGTGCCGGGACGGTAGGTCATGACGATGGTGCGGTCGGCCAGGTAGATCGATTCCTCGATCGAGTGCGTGACGAACACGATGGTAGTGCCGAAGACTTTCCAGATTTTCAGCAATTCATCTTGCAGGTTGCGCCGCGTCAAGGCGTCCAGCGCGCCGAACGGTTCATCCATCAGCATGATCGGCGAATCGAGGGCCAGCACGCGGGCGATCGCCACGCGCTGGCGCATGCCGCCGGACAAGTCTTTCGGGTAGCGGGCGCGGAACTCCGTCAAGCCCAGCATGCTCAGCAGCATATCGACCCGCTCCTTGATCTCGGCCGGCGTCTTGCCGGCGATTTCCAGGCCGAAAGCGATATTGCTTTCAATCGTCATCCACGGGAACAGCGCGTATTCCTGGAACACCATGCCGCGGTCGGGGCCGGGTTCGGTGATCAGCTTGCCGCCGGCCAGGATCTGGCCCGACGTCGGCTGCGAAAAGCCGGCGATGGCGTTGAGCAAGGTCGACTTGCCGCAGCCGGACGGCCCCAGCAGGCAGATGAACTCGCCGCTGGCGATTTCCAGGTTGATATCCTTCAGGGCGATGACGTCCGCGCCGCCCGTGGTGAAAATTTTATTGACTGCATTGATATTGATCGTGGTCATGGCCGTTCCTCTCAGTGTTCCAGGCCGCGGTGCCACTGCAGCAAATGATTATTCAGGGCATTCATGGCCATGTCGATGGCCAGGCCGAACAGGCCGATGGTGAACATGCCGGCGATAATCTTGTCAGACCAGAAATATTCGCGCGCTTCCAGGATGCGGAAGCCGAGGCCGCTATTCACGGCGATCATTTCCGCCACGATCACGACGATGAAGGCCGTGCCCATGCCGATGCGGGCACCGGCCAGGATGTACGGCGTGGCGGCCGGCAGGATGACGCGGCGGAACATGGTCATCTGGCTGGCGCCCAGGTTGCGCGCGGCGCGGATGTAGATGCCGTCGACCTGGCGCACGCCGGCGATGGTATTCATCAGCACGGGGAAGAAGGAGCCGATGCTGATCAGGAAGAAGGCGGGCGGGTTGCCCAGGCCGAACCATAAAATGGCCAGCGGAATGTAGGCGATCGGCGGAATCGGGCGCAGCACCTGCACCAGCGGGTCGAACAGTTTATAGATGGTCTTGTTGGTGCCCATCAGCAAGCCCAGCGGCAAGGCCAGGCCGGCGCCGATGGCAAAGCCGCCCAGCACGCGCGACAGGCTGGCCCAGGCGTCATGCGGCAGTTCGCCGGAGAACATCCACACCAGGTAATTGCCCGTTTCGGGCGTGTAGGCTTGCATCGGCACCAGGTATTCATACCATTTCACCAGCACGGCCACGGGCGAGGGCAGGATTTGCGGGTTGATCCAGCCGAAGGTCGACATGGCTTGCCACAGCAGCAGCACGGCGACGGGCACGGCGGCGCCGTGCGCGAAGCGTTTCATCATTTGCATATTCATCGTGATACTTTCAGATTAGCGAGGAGCGTAGGACTTCTTGGCTTTTTCCAGCAGATCCAGCTTGACCCAATCCTTGGCGGCAGGCGCCTTGGCCATGCGGCCCACGCCGAATTTCACCATGTAGTCGGTGGTCAGCTGCACGTGGCTTTGCGTGATGTCTTCCGTGAAGATGGCGTTGTCGATGGCGTCACGGTAATCGTCGGTCGTGATCTGGTTCTTGAACATCGATTCGCGCACGTATTTTTCCGCCAGTTTCGGGTCGGCCAGGAAGGCGCGCGTGGCGGCGACGAAGCAATCCATGAAGCGCTGGGCCACGGCAGGTTTCTCTTTGTACATCTTTTCCGTCATCACGAGCGCGCGCACGGGCTCGCCCAGCGGCGTGTCGTAAGGCTTGATGATGGCCGCGCCGTATTTCTTGTGGATGGCCTGGGTCGAGTACGGCTCGGACTGGCTCATGACGTCGATATCCTTGGTCAGCAGCGCCTGGTTCAAGTCAGGATAGCCCATGTACAGGATCTGCACGTCCTTGCCCGGCTTGTCGGACCAGGTCAGCTTGGCCTTGGTCAATTCGGCAAACAGCAGGATTTCCTGCGGGCCGCCGCGCGTGACGCCGACTTTCTTGCCTTTCAGGTCGGCGATGCCCTTGATGTTCAGGTCGGGACGGCCGACGATCTGCACGCCGCCCTTGGCGAAGCCGCCCACCAGGTACACGGGCAAGCCCGTGGCGCGGCCCGTGATGGCCGCTTCCAGCGCGCTGGCGGACACGTCGATTTCGCCGGCGATCATGGCCGGCACGATGTCGAGGCCCTTGGCGAAGATGCGTTCCTCGATTTTCAAGTCGTATTTGGGCGCGATCTCCTTCATGTAGGCAACGGCGCCGTAATGGGCGAATTTCAGGTTGCCCAGGCGGACCAGGTCGGCCGCATGGACGGCCAGCGGGAATTGCGCGGCCAGTGCGACGGCGACGGCCAGTGCCTTGGTGTTCAGGAAGGACGAGATGCGGAAGGTGCGTGCCATGCTGTTGTCTCCAAAAGGTAGATGGTTTTATATAGTGGGTCGGGCTGCCGCTCTGACGGCGGTTATGAAAATATAAAAGCATCTTCCGTGCCAGTGGAGCGCATTTTGACGTTTATTGCAAGTGATTGTTTATAAAGGTTTAATTTGAATCTAGTGAAAATGGGAAATGGCGAGATTCCGTCTTTCCGCACGAGGAGAGGAAAGGCTGTGCGGATTGCCGCATTTTGGGAGCGGTGCGCGCCTGGCTTGCGGTGCCGCATGCCGGTGAACCTTCAGGGCGTGGCCGACTCCAATCGTAAAAAAACGCGTTGCAAACAGGCTGGCAACGCGTAACTCCCCCGTGGAGTAGGGATGGCGCCGCGCGGGCACCCGTCTGAGGCCGTGTGCCGGCCTCGACTTTAGTCTTTAGTTCGGCGCCGTGGCCGGTGGCAGGGCGGGCGCGGTGGCGGGATCGGTCAGCGGCGCAGGCGGCGTCGTGCTGCCGGGACCCGCTTCCGGCATGGCTGGCGTGACGGGGGCAGGCATCACTTGTGGGGCGGACGCGGGATTGGGCGCCGTTTCGGGCAGGGGCGCCTCGGCCGGTTTTTTACAGGCGGACAGGGTGACAAGCAAGGCGGCGGCCAGCAGGGCGGGCATTTTCATGATGTTTCCTTTGCAAGAGTCGAAGGTTCGCGATGCGGGCGGCGGGCGCCGCGCGCGAAGCTTGAATTTATTGCAATGGCGATTCCGCTTCTGTTCGCTATTTCACTTTGCGCCACGAATGGCGGCACAGGCTCGTCCTGCCGGGTTTTCAGATATCATTTTTAGATGCCATGAGAGAAAGAATTCAGTAGGGCAATATTTTTCACTTTCTTGCTTCTAATGTTCGTTAACGCACAGACCGCAGCCGCCGACACGGGCATTCTGTGCCCAGACGCTCAGGATTCGTGGTGTTCTGGTATAAAAATTGCCAAGAACTTAACAATCCGGGCTACCGGCAATCGTTTAAAAGGAGTATTCAAATGCATGCAATGACTCAGTCTCACGTGAAGAGCGAATTAAAGGCAGCGCACCAGGAACTTCGTAGCCCCGAAAAAGGCTCGCAAATGGTAGAACGCGCAGCACCTATCCCCCCGGAACGCATGAATCCCATTTCCATGGCACCGATCGAGCGCGTGCGTTCGACGTCGGCCACCCTGCGCCGCATCGAAAACATGCAAAAGCTGATCGGCGAATTGTCGCTGCACGAAATGCTGGCCGACGAAATCGCCTGGTTCCTCAAGTTTTCGCCATCGGGCGCCCGCAAATACATCCGCGACCTGCGCGAAGCGGGCGTGATCGAACTGGCCCGCTACATCGAAGGCACCGCCACCTACCTGGGCAAGGCAGTGTACCAGCTGACGCCGGACCCTGAGCGCGTGCGCGCCTTCCTGGCCGCCATCGTGCAGCCAAAACGCGAAGGTGCGCCACCGCGCAAGGATCGTCCAGGCTTGCGCGAGCAAAGCATGGCAGGCAGCGGCCGCCACTTCCACATCCTGGCCGATGACACGCATTACGCCATCCGCGTCAACCGTGGTCCCGTGACGCGCGATCCGCTGGTGGCAGCCCTGTTTGGCGCGCCGCAGCAAAAAGCGGCCGAGTAAAAACTGCGTCTGAGCGGCCGCCTGGCGGCTGACGGGCGTCGCTTGTGGTTCGTATTATCAGACGCATGTCGAAAGCCGGGTGACAGCCCGGCTTTTGGCGTTGGGGCAAGCCCTTTGACCTTGGCGGATTGAAAAGATATTAATCAACCCCATGTGGGCTGGACTGCCGCCCGCAACGCGCGGGTTCACTTGAAGGAGCTTGTCCTTGTCTGCCTACGCCGTGTTTTCCTGCCCCCATGCCTTCATTGTCCTGACGCGGGCCGCCGCATGAACCCGCTGCTGTGGATCGCCCTCGTCACGGCCGCCATCGTCTTTGCGCTGTGGTTCCCCCGCTGGCGCCTGAAACGGGCCTTGTCCAGGCCCTTGCCGCCCGAAGGTCTGGCCGTGCTGGAAAACAATATTCCCGTCTACCGGCATATGCCGGCGTCGCTGCAGCAGCAATTGCGCCGCCTGGTCGTGCAATTTTTGTATCAGAAGAAATTCGTCGGCTGCGGCGGCCTGGAAATCACGGACGAGATGCGCTACACCATCGCCGGCCAGGCGTGCTTGCTGCTGCTCAATCGCCAGACGCAGGTGTATCCGGAACTCGACACCATCCTCGTGTATCCCACGGAATTCATCGTCACGCGCGATGAAGTGGGGCCGGGCGGCGTGGTCACGCCCTCGGCGAATGGTTTATTGGGCGAATCCTGGGGTGATGGCCGCGTGGTGCTGGCCTGGGACCACGTGCAGCGGGGCGCGGCCGACTGGAGCGATGGCCACAATGTCGTGCTGCATGAATTCGCCCATCAGCTCGACAGCGAATCGGGCGCCGCGAATGGCGCGCCCTACCTGCCCAGCGTGTCGAGCTACCGCAGCTGGGCCACCGTGCTGTCGCGCGACTTCGACAACCTGCGCCACGACGCCATGTACCAGCAGCAAAGCGTGATGGATCACTACGGCGCCACCAATCCCGCCGAATTCTTTGCCGTGGCCACGGAAACCTTCTTTGAAAAGCCGTACCAGATGGCCGAACACCATGAAGAACTGTATGCGCAATTCTTGCAGTACTACAAGGTCGACCCGCGCGACTGGATGGCGCCGCCCGTGGAACCCGAACACATGGCTTCGCCATTTCCCAACTACGCCCCGCACTGGTAAGCGGGGACTTCAGCCCAGCAACCGCTGTTTCAGCGCGGGATAGCTGCTGCGCGACACGGGGATGCCCGTGCTCGTCTGCGTGTCGAGCGCGTATTTGCCGCCCGCGCCAATCTGCAGCCGTTTGAAGCCCAGGCTGTTGACGATGTAGGAGCGGTGCACGCGCAGGAAGTGGGGCGGCAGCAGGGCCATGAGCTTGTCGATAGGCAAGTCGTGAAAGCACTGTTCGCCGCTGCACAGCACGATATTGCTGTAGTGGCCATCGGCTTGCACATGGTCGATGTCGGCCATGGCGATCCATTCCAGCGCCCCCCGTTTCTTGACGGCAAGCGAGGCCGCTTGCGTGTGCCGCCCCGTATAGCGTTGCAGCGCCTTGTGCAGGCGTTCGCGGCTGAAGGGCTTGGCGACGAAGTCGAGCACGCCGAATTCGAAGGCCGTGATCGAGCGTTCCGCGTGGGCCGAGACGATGATGGTCTGGAAGCGCGCATCGGCTGCCAGGCGCAGCAGCTCGTAGCCGTCCGCGCCGTGCAGGTGCAAATCCAGCAGCAGCAAGTCGACTTGCTCCTGCCCCTGCCCCTGCTCCTGCGACAGGGCGGCCAGCGCTTGCGGCACATTGTCATGCAGCACGAGATTGCGGAGGCGCGCGCCGAAATGCGCGCGCACTTCGCGCTCCAGGCCTTGCGCGATCAGCGGTTCATCTTCCAGTATCAACACATTCATGGCGCCGCCGGCAGGGTGAAGGTGACGAGCCAGCCTTGTTGCTGTTGCTTAATATCATAGCGGGCGCTCTCGCCGAACACGGCGTGCAGGCTGGCGCGGATGTATTGTTCGCCCACGCCGCTGCCCGCATGGGGGCGCGCTTCGCCTTCGGGCAGCAGCAAGGCAAGTATTTGCGTTTGCGCATGTTGAGCGATGCGCAGGATAAAGGTCGCGCCGTGGCGGTAGCGGTTGTGGCTGAATGCATTTTCCAGCGCCGTCAGCAACAGGGCGGGCGGCACGGCGATGCCCGCCGCCTCGCCGTCGAGCTGCAAGCGGCACGGCTGCTGCAGCCGCGTGCCCATGATGCTCAGGTAATTCTCGCACAGGGCCAGTTCCTGCGTCAGGGCGATGCTGGGCTGCTGGGCAAACTCGTTGAGCATGCGCAATTCGGCCCCCAGCGCCTCGATGAAGGTTTCGGCCGCCTGCGGCGATTGGGCGTTGAGTTCGCTGATCAGGCTCAAGGAATTCATCAGGAAATGCGGCTGCATGCTTTTGCGCAAGAGCTGGTTTTCCAGCTGCCGGGCGCGCGCTGCCTTGCTGCGTTCGCGCAATAGCTGCGCCAGCAATTGCGCGCATAAAGGCAGCAGCAGGAAGCACACGACGAGGGCGAAGCCGCCTTCGGCAAACTGGCTGCCCGTCAGCAGGAACAGGGCGCACGAAGCGAGCGCGATCAAGGTGCCGCCGCGGCTGCCCGGCAGGCGGCGCCACAGGGCGACCAGGTTGAGCGCCAGGCTCGCCGCCAGGCCCGTCAGGAACATCAGCCAGCAGCGCGCGTCGAAATGCGCGGGCAGCGCGCCGGCCAGCGCGAGGCCCGCCAGCAGCAGCGCCGCCGCCAGCGGCCAGCGGGGCAGGCGGTAAGCCGTATAAAAATACAGGGGCAGCAAGGCGGAAAACAGCCAGGTCAGGGCGCTGACGGCGTACAGGCGCGGCATGTGCGTGGGATAGGCATAGCCGGCAAAGCTGCGCCACAGTTCCGCCACCAGCAGCAGCGCCGCCGCCAGGCACAGCGCGGCAAACATGGCCCAGTGCCGCTGCCGCTGGTACAGTGCCGTCAAGGCGATAAACAGCAGGGCGACGGCGCCCAGCGCCCCGGCCAGCAGCAGCGGCGGCAGCCGGTACCAGGCCAGCGCAGCGCGGTAATCGTGCCGGTCGACCAGGTACAGCGCATAGAATGGCGATGCCAGGTGCGCCGGCACGTGCTGCGTCGACAGCAGCAGGCGCAGGTGGTGCGTGCCCATGGCCAATTGCTGCGGCCTCAGGTGGAGGGCGAAATCGATGTCGCCCGGCCTTTCATCGACAGCCTGGCGGGCCGGCTGGCCATTGCTGCCGATCAAGACACCATCGAGCCACAGCTCGCTGGCGGCCAGCGCCGACAGCACCAGCAACTGCGTCGACGACGGCGTGGCGGCCAGGGCGACATCGCGCTCGACGCACAGCAGCTGGCCCGGCCGCACCAGCTGCTGCAGCGAAGCGGCGGGCGCGGAAGGCGGATTGCCGCAGCTGCGCCAGCCTTCATCCAGCGACAGCGGATGCATGGCGCAGGCGAAAGAGGGCAAGGCCAGGCAGCACAGCAACAGGTAGCGGAAGAGGGAGGGCATGGCGGGCATTGTAGCTGCTCATCTGCTACCCCGTTGCTACCCCTTTGCAACATTTTCATCAACTTCAGTGCCGTTCGTGCGGGCCACGTGCATTTCGTGCACGGCCCGCCAACGGCGTGTGAAAGACACTTACCATGCATCAGCGCCGTGCTGTGCACACGGCCCTCACCATGGAAGCATGACTATGCAAAGCAGCAAATACTACGGTTTCGCCGGCGCGCTGGCGCTGTTCTGCGGCGTGGCGCAGGCCGCCTCCGCGCCTTCCTCTGTTTCACCCGCTGCTCCTTCCGCCGCGCTGGCCGCGCGCCTGGCCGATTTCGACGGCTGGGCGGCCCGGCGCATGGGCGCGCAGCGCATCCCGGGCGTCACCGTCGGTTTCAGCCAGGGCGATGTGGAATGGGTAAAAGGCTACGGCTATGCGGACCTGGAAAACCGCGTGCCGGCCACGGCCCGCTCCAGCTACCGGCTGGCGTCCGTCACCAAGCCCATGACGGCGGTGGCCATTTTGCAACTGGTCGAACAGGGCAAGATCGACCTGGATGCGCCCGTGCAAACCTATGTGCCGTACTTCCCCGTCAAGCCGTTTCCCGTGACGGTGCGCCAGCTGCTGGGCCACCTGGGCGGCATCGACGCCTACCGCAACAGCCAGGTGGAACAGCATTTCAAGGAGCACAAGGATACGCGCCAGTCCATCGCCGTCTTCGAGCAGTTCGACCTGATCGCCGAACCGGGCACGCGCTTCCGCTACACCAGCTATGGCTACAACCTGCTGGGCGCCGTCATCGAGGCCGCCTCGGGCGAAAGCTATGGCGGCTACATGCGGCGCCACGTGTGGGGGCCGCTGGGCATGGACGCCACCGTGATGGACGACCCCGATGCCGTGATCGCGCACCGCGTGCGCGGCTACCGGCTGGCCGGCAAGGAGTTGAAAAATTCGGAATTCGTCGACATCAGCAGCCGCTTTTCGGCCGGCGGCACGCGCGCCAGCGTGCCCGACATGCTGGCCTTCGGCCGGGGCGTCCACGACGGCAAGATACTGTCGCCAGCCAGCGTGGCCGCCATGGTGCAGCCGATGGCCACGCGCGCGGGCCGCTTGACGAACTACGGCATGGGCTGGGAAATCCTGCCGACGGGCGGGCGCTACGCCATCGCCCACAGCGGCCAGCAGCCGGAAACCGTCACCTATCTGTACAGCTTTCCCTCGCGCAAGCTCACCCTTGCCGTCGCGTCCAATCTCGAGCGCGTCAATCCCGAAGCCTTCGTGCAGCGCCTGTTCGAAGTGGTCACGGGCGAACCTTGGCAGCTGAACACGTATATCGCCGACGCGGGCGCGCAGCGCGCCTACCAGGTGGCGCAAGGCCTGTTCGAGGAGGGCCGCGCCTACGCCGAACGCACGCAGGAAGCGTATGCCGATGCGGCCGCCACGCGCGAGGCATTTACGCACATCAACCAACAAGCGCTGGCGCCCGACGCCCGGGCGGCGCGCGCCTATATCGAGGCGGCCCGCCATCCCGCGGGCGGGCGCGTGTTTCTCGCGGCCGGCGCCAGCATGGCCGGGGCATTGCGCGAATCGGGCGTCGACCTGAATATCTACTCGCGCGGCGGCGCGCTGGCGTTTGCGCGCGACTATATCCGCTTGTCGCAAGGCGCAGCGGCCGGCACCATGCCCCGCTTCGACCCCGCCTTCGAGCAAGCCATCGTGGCCCTGGCCGCCAGCTGGGACCGCACGGCCGCCATCGCCTGGCCGGCCGCACCCGCCTCCGCGTCCATTCCTGCACTCGATAAGCAGTTGCGCACGGCCTTCCGCGGCCAGCGCGCCTATCCCGATTTCGTACCCGAGCTGCTTGAGCTGGCGCAAGCGTCGGCCGCGCGCGGCGAGGCGGACGCGGCGCTGGCGGCCAGCCGCCTGGCCGTGGAACTGTATCCGCTCAGCGACCGCGCGCATGCGCTGCACGGCTTGACCTTGTTGCGCGCCGGCAAGACGGAAGATGCCACGGCTGCCCTGCGCGTGTCTTTGGCCCGCGACCCGCTGGGTGCGGCCAGCCCGGCGGCGCTGAACCTGGAAGCGTATCGTCTGAAGGGCAGCGGCGCCGTGGCGCAAGGCATGGCCGTGCTGCAGGCGGCCGCCAGCCTGCATCCGCGCGACGCGAACCTGCACGATAGCCTGGCCGAGTTTTATGTGGAGCAAGGCTTGCGCCCGCAGGCCGTCGAGGCTTACCGCCAGGCATTGCAGCTCGACCCCCGCTATCCGGGCGCCGTGGGCGCCAGGGCGGCGATCCTGCGCCTGGGCGGCGAGACGAAGGCGCTGGCGCCTTAGCGGAGGTCTTCACTGATGCCTTAGATGAATTCTTCATAAGCAAGGCTGAAAAGATTCCTTTTTGGAAATAAGGGCGCTGCGGTCTAATGGCGGCATTCGTTATCCACCAGAGGAATCCCATGCAAACCCGCCTTCATTTCGCCGCCCTGTTATTCACCAGCATCGCCTTCACGCAGGTGGCGCAAGCGGACCAGCTGGCCGCCATCAAGGCGAAGGGCGAGCTGGTCTGCGGCACCCTGGGCACGGATGAGCCGAACAGTTTCATCGACGCCAAGTCGCGCCAGCTGGTCGGTTATGAAGTGGACCTGTGCCGCGCCATCGCCCAGGGCCTGGGCGTCAAACCGGTGATCAGGCAGCTGGCCGTGGCCGCCCGCATCCCCGAACTGCAGCAGGGCCGCATCGATATCCTGACGGCGTCCTTGACGCACAACAAGGAACGCGAAGCGCTCGTCGATTTCTCGCTGTCCACGTTTTACACGGGCCAGCGCGTGCTGGTCAAAAAAAGCAGCAATATCACGACGGTCGCTGGCCTGGCCGGCAAGAAAGTGCTGACCGTCAAGGGCGGCACGCAGGAACCGAATATCCGCAAGGCCGTGCCTGGCGTGGACGTGGTGACGTTCGAGACGGCGGGCCAGGCCTATCTTGGCTTGCAGCAAGGCAAGGGCGTCGGCTATGTCGACGATGAAGTCTCGCTGCTGAATAACTACGCCAAGCTGGGCGCCGCGCAAAAGGATTACATTGTGCTGCCGCAAAACATCAGCCAGGAAGTGTTTGCCTTCGGCATCCGCAAGGGCGAGAAGGGCGTGAAAACCGCCGTCGACCAGGTGCTGCGGAGCCTGGAAAAGTCGGGCGAGGCGGAAAAACTGTTCTTCAAATGGTATGGTCCGACGAGCAATGTCAAGTTTCAAAAACGGACCTTCAAGATCGAATCGGACAAGATCGACGCCTGAACCTTGCCTGACGCTTCCGCATGTTTGATCTGAACTTTTTACTGGCCGGCGACTACCGCGACTGGTTGCTCTCCGGCTTGCTGCTGTCCTTGCAACTGATGGGCATCACCTTGCTCTTGTCCCTGCCGCTGGCGTGCGGCGTGGCCATGCTGCGCCTCGCCCCGTCGCGCCTGCTCAATGGGCTGGGCGCCGCGTATGTCGAGCTGATCCGCAACGTACCGTTGCTGGCCCACTTCCTGTTCTGGTATTTCGGCGCGCCCGAACTGCTGCCCGACTCTTGGAAGGAGCGCTTGTATGCCGGCAATATCGAAGCCGTCAGCGCCGTCACGGCCCTGACTTTATATACGGCCGCCTACATGGCGGAAGACATCCGCAGCGGCATCCGCGCCATTCCCGCCCAGCAATTCGAGGCGGGCCGGGCGCTGGGTTTCGGCTTTCTCGCCACCATGCGCCTGTGCATCGTGCCGCAGGCCTTGCGCCTGGCCGCGCCGCCGCTGCTGTCGCAAACCCTGACCCTGTGGCAAAACACCAGCATCGCCACCGTCATCGGCGTAGCCGAGCTGATGTACCAGACGCAGCGCGTGGAAGCGGCTTCGTTCCGCAGCGTGGAGGCGTTCGTCTTCGCCAGCGCGGCCTACCTGGCCGTTTCGCTGCTGATCGCCAGCCTGGCGGCCTTGCTGCAAAGGAAGGTGTCCTGATGCTGGAACTGATCCACGATTACTGGCTGTATTTTCTTGTGGGCCGCTATCCCGAAGGGCCGCTGGGCGGCCTGGCGTTGACGGTCGTGCTGGCCAGCCTGGCGCTGGTGCTCAGCCTGCCGTTCGGCTTGCTGCTGGGACTGGCGCGCCTGAGTCCCTGGCGCCTGCTGCGCTGGCCCGTCGCCGCGCTGATCCACGTGGTGCGGGGGATTCCCTTGTTGCTGGTGATTTTCTGGGCGTATTTCTTCTTGCCCAGCCTCACCGGCCATGAAAGCGGGCAATTCGCTACCATGCTGGCGGCCCTCGTCATTTTCGACGGCATTTATCTGGCGGAAATCGTGCGTGCCGGCGTGCAAGCCGTGCCGCGCGGACAGGTGGAGGCGGCCCGTTCGCTGGGCTTGAACTATCTGGACAGCATGCGCACGGTGGTGCTGCCGCAGGCGCTGCGCCACATGCTGCCATCCTTGGTCAACCAGTTCGTCTCGACCATCAAGGAAACCTCGCTCGGCACCATCATCGGCCTGGCCGAAGTGTCGTTCATCGCCTCGCAAGTCAATGGCCTGGTGCTGACGAAACCCGTGCAAGTGTATTTCTTGCTGGGCATGACGTATTTTGTTTTATGTTTCAGCCTGTCGCGCGCCGCCTTCTGGCTCGAGCGGCGCCAGGCGCGACTCTTGAAAGCGGCAGCATGATCACCTTTGACAACGTCAACAAATACTATGGCGAGTATCACGCCTTGAGCGATATCAATGAACACGTGGCCAAGGGCGAGGTGCTGGTCGTGTGCGGGCCGTCCGGTTCCGGCAAGTCCACCCTGATCCGCACCATCAACCGCCTGGAACCGATCGCCTCGGGCCGCATCACGGTGGCGGGCCAGGACATCCACGCGCCGGGGCTGGACGTGAACGCCTTTCGCTCGCATATCGGTTTTGTGTTCCAGCAATTCAACCTGTTTCCGCACCTTTCCGTGCTGGACAATTGCGCGCTGGCGCCGCAGCGCTTGCGCGGCCTGAGCCGCAAGGAAGCGGAGGAGCGGGCGCTGGCCCTGCTGGAACGGGTGGGCCTCGCGCACAAGGCGCGCGCCATGCCGGCGGCCCTGTCGGGCGGGCAGCAGCAGCGCGTGGCGATTGCCCGCGCGCTGGCCATGCAGCCGCCGCTGATGCTGTTCGACGAACCGACCAGCGCGCTCGACCCGGAAATGGTGGGCGAAGTGCTGCAAGTGATGCGCGACCTGGCGCAGGGCGGCATGACGATGGTGTGCGTGACGCATGAAATGGGCTTTGCCCGCGAAGTGGCGGACCGCGTTTGGTTCATGGACCACGGGCAAGTGCTGGAACGGGCCGCGCCCGAGGATTTCTTTGCGCGGCCTCAACATGCGCGCGCACAACAATTCCTGTCGGATATCCGCAGCCCGTTTGGCGTATCCGCATGAGTGAGCGGCTGTGTGCGTAATCGAACGGTATTTCGCGGTTGGTGAGCGCACGCTGGAGGCGTGGCGCATGGTGCGCCCGCAGCCGATCAGGAGGGCCGTATCATGTCACGCATCATCGCAGGTCATTTTCAGTTGCAGGAACAGGTCGACGCCGCGCGCGCCGCGCTGAACCAGGCGGGCTTTTCCGACAGCCGCATCAGCGCCTTTTTTGTCAACCAGCCGGGGCAGCACGATCTGCACGCGCTCGGCGGCGACCGCGACGTGTCTCCCGGCGCCCGGGAGACGCCCACGGGCGTGGTGGAAGGCGTGGCCGTCGGGGCCGCCGTCGGGGCTGGCATCGGCGCGGCCACCACCCTGGCGACGGGGCCGCTCGGTCCGGTTGTCGGGGCGCTGGTGGGCGCCCACGTGGGCTCGCTCTACAGTTTCAACAAGATGAAGGAGGCGGGCGAAGCCGAGAAGAATGGCGACGGGAATGGCGAAAACCGCCGCCAGCCGCGCCATCCGGGCATGCTGATCGCCGTCGCGCTGGGCGGTCTCGACGAGCGCGAACGGGCGCTCGAGGCGCTGCACCGGCTGGGCGCCGAGCATATCGAGGAAGCGGAAGGCACGATCGCCAATGGCGACTGGCATGATTTCGATCCGCTCAGCATTCCCGTGCTGGTGGCGTGAATTGGCGCTTCTGTGGCGCAAGATGCATAAATTCCGCGCTGCATGAAATTTAGGTATGATCCTTGTTAGTATGAGTAATTATTGGTAAACAATGCCGACAGGGATAGTTTCCGCGCGCCCGAAGTGACACTGGACCAAGGTGACTGCCCGTAGTACTTGCCTCGCATGCTAACGAGTATGGATAGGAGGGCGCGTCATGACACAGGCATGGTTCATTCTGACACGGGCCGATGGGCGCGACATCTGCGCGCCCTCGCCGGCACAGCTGGCCGATGCGCTGGCCGAGGTGTACCGCGGCGGCGCCGTCACGCCGGACGGCAGCCCGGCCGCCGTCCTGTTGCGCTTTGGCTACGACGATGGCTTGATGTATCAGGTCGAGGTCGCTAGCGGAGGCGAAGTCACTTTCGAGGAATGGTCGGATCGCGATTGTGAAATCGCCCTGGCCACGCCGCGCCACATGTCGGCCCTGCCGCAGGACGCCGCCCTGCAGCTGTGGCAGTGGCTGGCGCAGCGCCAGGTGGCGAAGATCCGCAGCCAGCCCTGGCAGGGCGGCTAGCCCTGCCTTCAGTCCGCCCGCCTAGTGCGCCATCAGCACGGGGATCGTCATGCTTTGCAGGATCGTGCGCGTGACGCCGCCGAGGATGGTTTCGCGCAGGCGCGAATGGCCATACGCTCCCATCACCAGCAAGTCGGCCGACAGGTCGGCCGCCTGCGACAGCAGCGCTTCGCCGATATCGCCGCGCCGCACGCCACCGCCATCGAGCAAATGCAGCCGCGCTTCCACGCCGTGGCGCGCCAGGTAGTGCAGCAATTCCGCGCCCGGCTGTTCGCCGTGCTCGGCGGCGTGCACCTGGGCGTCGAAGATGGCGACATGGACTTGTCCGGCGCGCTGCAGCAGGGGCAGGGCGGCGCTCACGGCGCGGCTCGCTTCCTTGCTGGCGTTCCAGGAAATGAGCACATTGCGCGCCGCCGCCGGCGGCGCCAGCAGGGGCAGCGGCGGCGCATACGGCACGATCAGCACGGGACGGCCCGAATGCAGCAGCACATAGGCGGGAAAGTCGCGCATCACGGACGGCGATTTATCGCTGGCATTGTATTGACTGATGACGACCAGGTCCGCATAGCGGGCCAGCAGGCTGATGCCGCCCGCCGCCTCGTCGTCGAGCACGCGCTGTTCGAACGAAGCGACGCCGGCCGCGCGCACTTGCGCCTCGAAACCGTCGAGGGCGCGCGTCGCCCTCTCGCGCAGAAAATTGAGGTGCAAGCTCAGGTTCGGGTCCGCATCGAGGTCGGGCTGGTTCTGGTACAGCAGGCGCGACACGCCCGTCAGCGCCACGCCCGTCAGGTGGCCGCCGCACGCCTGGGCGATGCTGGCCGCCGCTGCGATGCGGGCGGCGCGCCCGGCGCTGTCGTCGATGTGGAGCAATACGGTCTTGTACGTCATGGCCTGTCCTCTCGCTGTGCAGTAGTGGCCATTCTGGCACAGTCCCGGGTGCCGGCCGCGCACGACTGCGGCCGGTGCTTGTTGCCTCAGCTCATGGCAATGATGATGATGTCGGCGTCGCAGTTGCGGTAATGAATCACGATGACGATGACGCGCCGCAATTGCGCCGCCTTTTGCGCCACCTCCAGCATGGCGCGGCTGGCGCGGTTCTTCATCGTCACCTGCACTTGCGAGGCATCGCTGACGGGGATGCCCATGGCTTTCAGCGCCGCTTTCGGATTGGCCATCAGGGCCAGCGCATGCTGTGGATCGAGCTCCGCCTGGTGCACGGATTCCACGTCGCTCATGCCGGGATTGATGTCGTTGAACAAGTCCCTCAATGCTTCTGTGTCGTCCTGGATTTCCATCGCGTTCTCCCTGTGAGTCTTACCGTCAAGCAAAGTCCGCACGACTTGCCTGTCGAGGTGCCATCACCTCTTTGAGGAGTATAATTTTGATAATTGTCTCTGCATGGATGCAGCGCAGACGGACGCTGCAATACGCAGGCTCGGCCTTTGATCTGGCGCAATGCCCGCTTCAAAACTGCCACCTACACTTGATCCCACGCAGAACAACCATAACAAGCGGGGGAGAGACAGCAATGAAGGAACAAAAGGTAGCACTGGTCACGGGCGGCATGGGCGGCCTGGGCACGGCCTTGTGCCGGCGCCTGCATGCGGCGGGCTTTGCCGTCGTGGCCGCGCATACGCCGGGCAATGCACGGGTGGGCAGCTGGCTCGACGAGCAACAGGCGCAGCAGTATTATTTCCACCCGCTGGCCCTCGACGTGAGCGATTTCGATGCCTGCAGCGTAGCCGTGGCAAGCGTGCTGGCAAAGTTCGGCAGGATCGACGTGCTGGTCAACAACGCCGGCATCACGCGCGACCAGAGCATGCGCAAGATGGAATTGCCGCACTGGGCCGAGGTCATGCGCACCAATCTCGACAGCCTGTTCAACATGAGCAAGCAAGTGCTGGAACCCATGCTGGAAAAGAAATGGGGCCGCATCATCAATATCTCGTCCGTCAATGGCCAGAAGGGCGCGTTTGGCCAGTGCAACTATGCGGCCGCCAAGGCGGGCGTGCACGGCTTCAGCAAGGCGCTGGCGCTGGAAGTGGCGCGCCACGGCATCACCGTCAACACGGTCTCGCCCGGCTATTTGCGCACGCAGATGGTGACGGCTGTGCCGGCCGATATCCTGGAAACGAAGATCCTGCCGCAGATTCCCCTGGGCCGCCTGGGCGAGCCGGACGAGGTGGCGGCCCTGGTGGCTTACCTGGCGTCCGACGAGGCGGCCTTCGTCACGGGCGCGAATATCGCCATCAATGGCGGGCAGCACATGAGTTGATCCGGCATGCAGCCGGATACTTGAAGCAGGGCAATGGCAGTAGAGGAGACCCGTCCACCCAGCCGGCACGCACGATGCTGGAGGGGGACGCAAGGCAGCAGCAAGGAAGGAAAGCAGGGGGCAGGGCAGCGATGCCTTGCCCTTTGTCATGCTGCAACGGCTGGTGACATGCCGCGCCGCGGCCCTGTTCAGCGCTGGGCTTTTTCCAGCCGCGTCTGGCAATCGATGCACAGGCGCGCTTCGGGGCGCGCATTCAGGCGCGACAGGCCGATGGCTTCGCCGCAGTTGTCGCACAGGCCGTAGCTGCCGTCGGCAAACTTGGCCAGCGCGTGCTTGATGATGGCCAGCTGCGCCACGTTGTGTTCGGCCGCTTCGCTGACGAGGGCGTTCAAGGTGCGCACGCTGGCGTTATCGGCCGGCGAAGCTTCGATTTCATTGAGCAGCGAGGCGCGCGCATCGGCCTCGGCCGCTTCATTCTCGATCTGTTCCTGCAGCGCCAGCTTGCGTTGCTCCAGCACGCCCTGCAGGCGCTGCAGCTGGTCTTGCGGCAATCCATTCATGGCCATCACCCGTTAAGAGTCTGTCCTATATGGTAGTCCAGGATGGGCGACTCTGCTTGCGCTACCACCTGCGCCGCGTTTGACGCGGCGCAGGCTGGCAGCGGCCGTTCTATGCTGGTTCTTTCAGGCAGTTGATCATCCAGGCGACGCCGAACTGGTCTTTCAGCATGCCGAAGCGCTTGGCCCAGAACGTTTCCTCCAGGGGCATCTGGACGGTGCCGTCACGCGCCAGCGCGTCGAACGCCCGTTCCGCCTCCTCCGGCGTGTCGACGGTCAGGCAGATCGCGCTGCCGCTCATGCCCTTGGCGCCCTCGTCGCAGCCGCCGTCCGAGCCCATCAGCATGGTCGGCCCCAGCTGCACGGAGCCGTGCATGATCTTGTCGTACCAGTCTTCCTTGACTTGCTCCTGGGCCGGCGAGCCCCGATACGGCATCAGGCACAGGTCGCTGCCATGCAGGTGCTGGCGGTAATATTCCAGCGCTTGCGCGCAGTTTCCATCGAATTGCAAATACGGTTCGATACGCATGTTGGTCTCCTCTGGTCATCGCCCCGCAGGCACGATTGCCAGGCGGGGACGTCCCAGTATAGGCGCTTGCCGGCCGATTTCAATCAGTCCGGCGCCATCTCTTGCAGCCGCTCACGCACCTTGCCCAGGGCGCCGAGGATGCGCTCGGGATTGCCGGCGAGGACGGCGCTGCCCAGGTGCAACAAGCTCGTCGCCAGGCTGATCCAGTGCCGCACGTCGTCGTTGCGGGCGATGCGCAGGCGCACCGTGTCGAGCAGGCCGCTGAGCTGGCGCTGCGCCGTTTCCAGGCCCGCCACCGTGTGTCCGGCCGCATCGGCATACAGCTGGTTGGCTTGCTGTCGCAAGGCCACTTCCAGGGCGAAGACGGCTTGCGCCTGGCTCAGGCTGATGCCGTTTTCTCCCTGGCTGGCGCGCTTGCGGATGGCGCGCATGACGGCGCCGTGCAAGGTGACGGCCGCCTGCGACAGGCTGTCGGCCAATTGCTCGACGCGCATGGCGCTGCTGAGGGCCGCTTCGCGGCGTTCGCTGCCTACCGATCCGTCCATCTTGCCTCCGTGGTGGTGAGGGCGGCGGCGAGCTGGGCGTGTTCGCGCCCCAGTGCCGCCAGTTGCCGGCGCGCCAGGGTGTGGCGCAGGCCAGCCAGGCGGTATTCCTCGGTTTTGCTTTGCTGCATGTTTTTCGCCAGCACGGCCAGCAGGCGCTGCTGCGGCGTGTCCGCATACGCGATTTCCACGTCGAGCAAGCCGAGCACCATGTCGCGCTCGTTATCGCCGCCCTTGTCGTACAGCACCAGCAAGTTGTCGAGCGCGGCCAGCAGGGCTTGCAGCGGCGCATCGCCCTCGTGCAGCACTTGCGCCAGGTGCGCCTGCTGGCTGGCCGCGCCGCCCAGGCGTGACAGTTGCTGCAGCAACAAGGTGTAGGCGCTGACATGGCGGTCGTCGATGCCGCTGCCCGGCCAGGCGCGGATGGCGGCGCCGGCCCCGGCCAGTTCGGACTGCACGTCATACGCATCGGCATCGGCCAGCCGGCCCAGCGCCTGCAGGTACAGGCGCACGGCCTGCGCCAGGCGCGCGACGTCCGCCTGCGCGGCACGGCGCTGCGCATCGAGCAGGCGCTCGCGCGCATCTTCGGCCGGCGACAGATAGGGGCGGGCACGCTGGTAAGTGTCCACGTGGCGCTGCGCCAGTTCGTTGAAGGCGGTCAAGGCATCGGCGCCGGCCGCCAAGGCGCGCACTTGCGCCAGCTCGGGGCGCATTGTGGCGCAGCCGCACAGCACGACAGCCAGGAAGAGGCTCAGGTTCAGGCAAAGGGCGCGGCGATGGCGGGCGGGCAGGGTGGACACGGCACCTCTCGACAGGAAATACTGTATGGAAAGGTATTGTCGTACCGGCCTGCGCCGGCCGCCTTGTGCGGGCGCAAGCGCGCTGCGATCAGGTGCCCAGCGTGCCCGCTGTGGCCGTCAATTGCTCGCGCCAGCCCAGTCCGGCGCCGGTGTCGCTGGCGGGGCGGTATTCGCAGCCGACCCAGCCTGCGTAGCCGACCTGGTCCAGCAGTTTGAACAGGTGGCGGTAGTTGATCTCGCCCGTGCCCGGTTCGTGGCGGCCCGGCGTGTCGGCGATCTGGATGTGGCGGATCAGGGGCAGCATGGCGCGGATGGTGTTGCTCAGTTCGCCCTCCATGCGCTGCATGTGATAAATGTCGTATTGCAGGAAGACATTGCTGCGCTGGCAGTCGGCGATGATGTCGGCCGCTTGCTGGCTATGGTTCAGAAAGTAACCGGGCATGTCGTAGCGGTTGATCGGCTCGATCAGCACGTTGATGCCGTGCGGACGGCAGGCGTCGGCCGCATATTGCAGGTTGCCGATCAGGCTTTGCCGCGCCCGCTCCAGGCTCATGCCGGGCGGCACGATGCCGGCCATGCAGTGCAGCTGCTTCGCCCCGAGCGCCAGCGCGTAATTGAGCGCCAGTTGCACATTCGTGCGGAATTCCTCGCCCCGGCGCGGATCGCAGGCGATGCCCCGCTCGCCGTGCTCCCAGTCGCCGGGCGGAAAATTGAACACGGCCAGCTGCAAATGGTGGCGTTCCAGCCGCATGGCAATCTGCCGCGCCTCGACGGCATAGGGGAACAGGAATTCGACGGCATCGAAACCCGCTTCCCTGGCGGCGGCAAAGCGGTCCAGGAAGGGCAGTTCGGTAAACATCATGCTGAGGTTGGCAGCGAAGTTCGGCATGGCGGCACACAGGTGAGGAAGATGGCTACTATCCTAGCCCAAATTGCCAATCAGTGGCGTGCATGAAAAAAACCGTTCCAGAAGCAAGTCCTGGAACGGTTTTTGTCGTGACACTTTTAATACATGGCTGAAAACCGTAGCGAGCGGGAGTGATATCGGTTCGAGTAGCACAGCCGTACTAAAGTACGGCGCGCAACGGAGAATCGATAGCGCCCCGCGCAGTAGGTTTGCAGCCGTGTATTAGCGGCCGCGGCCGCCGGAGCGGTGGGAAGCCGCCGAACGCGGCGCATTGCCGGAACGGTTGCCGCCGCCACCGCCGCCCGACGGGCCGGCGCTGCGTGGCTTGGCGCCGCTGCCGCCGGTTTTCACGCGCACGACGGCGCCGGCTGGCGCGCGGCTGTTGTTGCGGTGGCCGCCGGTGCCGCTGCGCAATTGCACAGGCTGGGCGCGGGCGTTCAGGTCCGGCTCGAAGCCGGGAATGACTTCACGCGGCAGGGTTTGCTTGATCAGCTTTTCGATGTCTTTCAACATTTCGTGCTCATCCACGCAAACCAGCGACACGGCTTCGCCCTTGGCGCCGGCACGGCCCGTGCGGCCGATACGGTGCACATAGTCTTCCGGAATGTTCGGCAAGTCGTAGTTGACGACGTGCGGCAACTGGTCGATGTCGATACCGCGCGCGGCGATGTCGGTGGCGACCAGCACTTGCAGGGTGCCATCCTTGAACTCGGACAGCGCGCGCGTGCGCGCCGACTGGCTCTTGTTGCCGTGGATGGCCAGGGCGCCGATGCCGTCCGCGCCCAGCTGCTCCACCAGTTTATTGGCGCCATGCTTGGTGCGCGTAAAGACCAGCACTTGCGTCCAGTTGTTCGACTTGATCAGGTAGGACAGCATCGGGTGCTTCTTGTCGCGGTCGACGGGATGGATCTTTTGCTTGATCACTTCCACGGTCGAATTGCGGCGCGCCACTTCGATCATGGCCGGCTTGTTCAGCAAGCCGTCGGCCAGGGCCTTGATCTCTTCCGAGAACGTGGCCGAGAACAGCAGGTTCTGGCGTTTTGGCGGCAGCACGGCCAGCACTTTCTTGATGTCGCGGATGAAACCCATGTCCAGCATGCGGTCGGCTTCGTCCAGGATCAGGATTTCCACTTTCGACAGGTCGACGGTGCCCTGGCCCATGTGGTCCAGCAAGCGGCCCGGCGTGGCGACGAGGATGTCGACGCCATGTTTCAGTTGCTTGATTTGCGGGTTGATGCCGACGCCGCCGAAGATCACGGCCGAGTTCAATTTCGTGTACTTGCTGTAGGCGCGCACGCTTTCCTCGACCTGCGCGGCGAGTTCGCGCGTCGGTGCCAGGATCAGGGCGCGGATCGGGCGCGTCGAGGTGTTGCTGGTGATGGCCGCGCCGTTGGCGTCGGTCGACAGGCGGTGCAGCACGGGCAGGGTGAAGCCGGCCGTCTTGCCGGTGCCGGTTTGTGCGCCGGCCAGCAAGTCGCCGCCAGCCAGCACGGCGGGAATCGCCTGCGACTGGATCGGGGTCGGCACGGTGTAGCCGTGTTCGGTAACGGCACGTACGATAGCGTCGGACAATCCGAGGGAGGAAAAGGACATGGTAACTTTATTGTGAGATCGGCCTGTCGCCATCGTGGGGCGCCAGTCGCAGGCAATCAGATTAGGGGTCGAAAGACAGCGGCAAGGGGACTGGTCATATGTGCCGCACACGCGAAGTATAACAGCATGGCAAAAACGCGCCTGTTTTGTTTCAGGTTTGCAATGCCGCAAGTAAAGAAAAATGCGGCAAGGGCGCGCTGCCCCGGCGTAAATCTGGGTAGAATTTCCGCCTGCACCCCTTGCGCGGGGGGATCGCCGCGCTGCCGGGGTTCTTGTTCCTGGAGGAATACCATGCGCATTGCCGACCTTCGCATCGCCACCCGCCTGTACGGCGGCTTCGGCGCCATTGTCTTGCTGCTGGCCGTCCTGGTCGCAGTGGCCACCTTGAATTTCTCGAAACTGGCCGACGCCAACGCCATCAATACCCACACTTACCAGGTGCTCGGTGAAAATGACGCCATCCTGGAAAGCCTGATCAATATGGAAACGGGGCAGCGCGGCTACGTGATCACGGGTGCGGAGGCGTCGCTGGAACCCTACAACCTGGGCAAGACTGCGTTCCGCAGCCACCTCGACAAGACGCGCGCCTTGACCAGCGACAATCCTGTCCAGCAGCAACGCCTGGCGAAACTCGATGCCGCCCAGCAAGCCTGGCTGGCCGGCGCGCTCGACCCCGTGATCGCCCTGCGGCGCGCCGTGGCGCAGGGCACGGCCGCCATCGAACCCGTGCTGGCGCTGGAAAAAGAGGGCCGGGGCAAGCAGGGCATGGACGCCATGCGCGCGCTGCTGAAGGAAGTGGGCGACGCGGAAACGGCGCTGCTGGCGCAGCGTTCGCAGGCGCTGGCGGGCTTGCAGGCGCAGACGCGCTGGGTCTTGCTGGGCGGCGGCGCGGCGGCCGTGCTGCTGGCCGGCCTGGTGGCGATGTGGCTGGCCAGGAATATCAGCCGGCCCCTGCGTTCGGCCATCGAGGTGGCCAGGCAGGTGGCGCAAGGCGACTTGACGGTGCCGGTGGCGGTGGGCTCGAAGGATGAGACGGGCGAGCTGATGCAGGCTTTGCAGGACATGACGGCCAGCCTGCTGCGCATCGTCACCGAGGTGCGCAGCGGCACGCAAACCATCGCCACGGCCTCGCGCCAGATCGCTTCGGGCAACCTCGACCTGTCGGCGCGCACGGAACAGCAAGCCAGTTCGCTGGAAGAGACGGCGTCGTCGATGGAAGAGCTGACCGGCACGGTCCAGCAAAATGCGCAGAACGCCCACGCAGCCAATGGCCTGGCCGCGTCGGCCGAGTCCGTGGCGGGCAAGGGCGGCACGGTGGTGGCGCAAGTGGTCGACACCATGGGTTCGATCAACGATTCCTCGCGCAAGATCGTCGACATCATCGGCGTGATCGACGGCATCGCTTTCCAGACGAATATCCTGGCCTTGAACGCGGCCGTGGAAGCGGCCCGGGCGGGCGAACAGGGGCGCGGTTTTGCCGTCGTCGCCACGGAAGTGCGCAACCTGGCACAACGCTCGGCCAGTGCCGCCAAGGAAATCAAGGCCCTCATCAACGATTCCGTGGCGCAGGTGGAAAGCGGCGCGCGCCTGGTCGACGAGGCGGGCCGCACGATGCACGAGATCGTCGACAGCGTGCACAAGGTCAGCAGCATCGTCGGGCATATCTCGGCCGCCAGCGACGAGCAGCGCTCCGGCATCGAGCAAGTCAACCGGGCCATCAGCCAGATGGACCAGGTGACGCAGCAAAACGCTGCGCTGGTGGAAGAGGCGGCCGCGGCGGCCGAAGCCATGCAGGAGCAGGCGGCCCGCCTGGCCGACGCCGTGGCCGTGTTCAAGACGGCGCAGGCGGCCGCTACGCCGGCGCTGACGTCCCGGCCCGTCGCGCGCCGTCCAGTACCGCTCAAGGCGACCCGCGCCGCCGCCCGCCTGCCCGCCAAGGGGGCGGCGCCCCGTGCGCCGCAAGTTTCGGCCAGGAAACAGCGTCCTGGCGACGATGAGTGGGACGAGTTCTAGGGCGAGCGCCGCAAGCCTAGTCGTCGATCTCCGCGACGGCGTAAGCGATGCCCTGCGCATCGAGCCAGGCGCGCACGGCGTCCAGGCCGTGCCACGGCTCCGGGCGCAGGTACTGGCATATATACAGGCCGGCCTCCGTCAGCCTGGCGTCCGTGCCGGGCATGCCGCCGGCCGCCTGCGGCAGCGCTGCCAGCAGTTGTTCGATGTGCTGGCGCTGGCCGGCCGTCAGGCTGGCCGCGATCCTGAATTCAAACCCCATGTTTTCCTCCGTGCGATTGGTTGCAGTGCGCTTATTTTATATCATCGAAAAAATCGAATATAGCTTGGCATTCTTTCCGTTTTTGTTTTCCTTTTTGTGCGTGCATACTGCCTATCACTGACACGCAACATGGCAGCGCAAGAAGGAAGGCGCTGGATTGTGCGGGCCGGATACCACTACTTTGATATTCAATTATTTTCACTAAGGAAAACATCATGCCTATCGCCACCGCCCAAGCCGCACAAAAACTGCTGACCCCGAACGACCACACCCTGATCATGATCGACCACCAGTCGCAGATGGCGTTCGCCACGCGCTCCATCGACCTGGCCTTGCTGCGCAACAATGCGGCCCTGGTCGCCAAGGCGGCCGCCGAATTCAAGGTGCCGACGATCCTGACGACGGTGGCGGCCACATCGTTTTCCGGCCCCATCTTCGATGAAATCCAGTCCGTCTTCCCGGAGCAGGCGCCGATCGACCGCACCAGCATGAATACCTGGGAAGATGCGCGCATCGCCGACAAGGTGAATGGCTACGGCAAGGGCAAGATCGTGCTGGCCGGCCTGTGGACGTCCGTCTGCATCGTCGGCCCCGCGCTGTCGGCGCTGGAGCAGGGTTTTGACGTCTACGTGATCGCCGACGCCAGCGGCGACGTCTCCGACGAAGCCCATGCGATGGCCATGCAGCGCATGATACAGGCGGGTGCGCAGCCGCTGACGTCCGTGCAATACTTGCTGGAACTGCAGCGCGACTGGGCCCGCGGCGAGACCTATAACGAGACGGTGGCGACGGCCGTGGCGCACGGCGGCGGCTATGGCCTGGGCTTGATCTACGCCAAATCCATGTTCAATGCCAGCGAAGGTCATTGAGATTTTGTTGATATCGCGCCACCGCCGCCCGCCGGCGGGGCCGTATCCTTCACCTGAACCGGGAGTTCCCATGCATGCACACACGATCTTGCTCAATGGCCGTTTCCACACGGTCGACAGGGCGCAGCCGCTGGCGTCCGCCGTCGCCATCGCCGATGGCAAATTTCTCGCCGTGGGCGACGTCGAGGACGCGATGCGCCATCGCGGCCCCGCCACGCAGGTGATCGACCTGGCTGGCCGCACCGTCATTCCCGGCCTGAACGATTCGCATCTGCACCTGATCCGCGGCGGCTTGAACTACAACCTGGAATTGCGCTGGGAAGGCGTGCCTTCGCTGGCCGACGCCTTGCGCATGCTCAAGGAACAGGCGCTGCGCACGCCGAATCCGCAGTGGGTGCGCGTGGTGGGCGGCTGGACGGAATTCCAGTTCGCGGAAAAGCGCATGCCGACCCTCGATGAAATCAACGCGGCCGCGCCCGACACGCCCGTCTTTATCCTGCACCTGTACGACCGCGCCCTGCTGAACCGCGCCGCCCTGCGCGCCGTCGGCTACGACAAGAACACGCCGAACCCGCCCGGCGGCGAAATCGTGCGCGACGCCGCCGGCAACCCCACGGGCCTGCTGATCGCCCGGCCGAACGCCATGATTTTATATGCGACCCTGGCCAAGGGCCCGACCCTGCCGCGCGAATTGCAAGTCAATTCCACGCGCCAGTTCATGCGCGAACTGAACCGCCTCGGCATCACCAGCGCCATCGACGCGGGCGGCGGCTTCCAGAATTATCCCGAGGATTACGCCGTCGTCGACGAGCTGGCGCAAAAGGAGCAGCTGACCATCCGCATCGCCTACAACCTGTTTACGCAGAACAAGGGCGCGGAATTGCAGGACTTCCAGAAGTGGACGGGCATGGTCAAGCCCGGCGACGGCACCGACTTTTACCGCCACAACGGCGCCGGCGAAATGCTGGTGTTTTCCGCCGCCGACTTCGAGGATTTCCTCGAACCGCGCCCGGAGCTGGCGGCCGGCATGGAAGACGAGCTGGAGAAGGTCGTGCGCCACCTGGTCGAGCAGCGCTGGCCGTTCCGCCTGCACGCCACCTATGACGAATCGATCGGCCGCATGCTCGACGTGTTTGAAAAGGTCAACCGCGATACGCCGTTCGGCGGCTTGCACTGGCTGTTCGACCACGCGGAAACCATCAGCCCGAGAAACATCGACCGCGTGAAAGCGCTGGGCGGCGGCCTGGCCATCCAGCACCGCATGGCCTTCCAGGGCGAATATTTCGTCGAGCGTTACGGGGCCGAGGCGGCCAAAGCCACGCCGCCCGTGCAGCGCATGCTGGACGCGGGCGTGCCCGTGGGCGGCGGCACGGATGCCACCAGGGTCGCCAGCTACAACCCGTGGACGGCGCTGTACTGGCTCGTTTCCGGGCGCACCGTGGGCGGCCTGGCCCTGACGGATGCGGCGGGGCGCCTGTCGCGCGACACGGCGCTGGAACTGTGGACGGCGGGCAGCGCCTGGTTTTCCAGCGAGCAAGGCAAGAAGGGCCGCATCCGCGAGGGCATGCTGGCTGATTTGAGCGTGCTGTCGGCCGATTATTTCGCCGTGCCGGAAGAGGCGATCAAGTCCATCGAATCCGTGCTGACCATGGTCGGCGGCAAGGTCGTCTACGGCCAGGCGGAATTTACGACCCTGGCGCCGCCGCCGATTCCCGTGCTGCCCGAGTGGTCGCCCGTGCGCGCGGTGCCCGGCCATTACCGGCCCGTGGCCAGGCCGGCGCAGGCGGCCATGCCGCACCAGTGCGCGGGCGCCTGCGGCGTGCACGCCCACGCCCACGACCGGGCGCGCAAGTCGGCCGTGCCGATCAGCGATTTCTCCGGCTTCTGGGGCACGCTGGGCTGCAGCTGCTTCGCCTTCTAGGGGGAGGAGAGGAAATGAGCATGTACTACAAGAAAGTCATCCTGGGTCTGCTGCTGGCCTTTGTCGTCGGCTTCGTCTGCCAGCTGGCGCACATCCCCGTGCCGGCGCCGCCCGTGCTGGGCGCCGCGCTGCTGGTGTTCCTGACCAGCTGCGGCTACTGGCTCACGGGCCTGTACCTGCAGCGCCGTGAAACGCAAGGGGAGGCGCCATGAACGTCATGCTGGCAGGATCGGTGCTGGGATTGCTGGTGGGCGCCGTATGCCGCTGGTTCGACTTGCCGTCGCCCACGCCGCCCACCCCCACCGGCGCGGCGATGGTGGTGGCCATGACCCTGGGTTTTGTCGTGGCGGGGCAGTGGCAGGGTTAGGCGCTTATTTGGAAAGGCGCAGAATGGCCGAGGCGAGCCGGGTGAAACAGGGACTCAGGTCGCTGTCGCTGGCCGCATAGCAATACAGGCCCACGGGTTCGGCCGGCTTGCGGCAAGTCGCTTTCGCATCGGTGGTATTGGCCAGGCAGCGCAGCAAGTCTTCGCCCAGCTCGTTGTCCGGCCCTTCCTTGGTTTTCAGCGATGCGCCCATGCCCAGGGTAAAGACGAAAATGCCTTCCTGGCGCGCCTTGGCCGCCATCGCTTCGACCAGGTTGCGCGAGGCGCGGTGCACATTCGTCCATTGCGCCTGCGCCGTAGCGATGGACGCGGTCACGATGCGGGGCGAGTTGGTGACGATGGGAAACTCGCGCAGCGCCGCGTCGTTGGCCTGGGCCGCGTCATTCGTCGCGTTGTACCATGCGGGAAGCGCGGTGATCTGACTGGCGGCGCAATCGCCGTACTGGAGCGTGTCGCTCACTTTCATCCTGTACAGGCCCGCCAATGCCGGGTTTTGCAGTTTCGGAAAGGTGGCGAGGCCGCCTGCGTCCTTGCATTTGTTGTCCTTGTTGGGAAAGTACGCGGAAAATGCCGCTGGCGAGCCATCGGAGAAAAACACGATGACGCGCAGGCTGGAGCGGTCGACCTGCGCGATATCGTTCAGCTGCTTGCGCGCCTGGAACATGCCGGCGGACGAGTTGGTGCCGCCGACGAAGGCGAATTGATCGATCTTTCCACCTTTCATGGTCATGCCGCTGCGGTCGAAGCCGCGGTCGATCTGCCTGATCGGGACGTCGATTTGCGCTTCCGAGGCGAAGTGCAGCAAGCCGACCCGGTCGGCCGTGGCGTTGAACTTGTTCAGGAAGGACTTGCCCGCCGCCCGCACGGCTTCGGCATTGTTTTTCAGCGAACCCGACGTATCCATCACCAGCACCATGTCCAGGTCCTTGCGGATGGTTTGCGCGCTGGCGGCCACGTCCAGGGTCTTGAAGCCGAGTACGCCCATCAGCGAGACGGGCAGCGAGGCGCTGGCCGAGACGTCGATGGTGACGGTACCCTTGTCGAACGTGACGTCGACGGGATGGAGGGTCGGCGTCGACAGCAGGAAGTGGTCCGGATAATTGACGTCAAAAAAATCCTTTGCCGACTGGCGCGCCCTGGCCCGCTGTTCCTCTTCCGAGTTGCCCGCGGTGACGCCGCGCGCCGCCGCCAGGCTGGCCGAGTCGACGGCCGCGTTGAGCTTGGCCTTGACGAAGTAGCCGAGGGCCGAATCGATGGCCAGGCCCACGGAGGCGATCAGGACGACGGCCGACAGCGCCACCATGACCAGGACTTGCCCGCCTTGCCGCTTGTGTGGAATGCGCATCAGAATACCGTCATCGAAGTCAGGTTGGGCGCCAGCACGGGCGTCGTGCTGTTGCCAAATTTCAATGTGCCGAACAGCATGTCGAAATTGTAGAAAGTTTCCACGGCGTAAATCAGTTCGCCATCGGCCAGCTGGCTCTGCATCAATGACACCGTGGGGGCGTATTCGTCCTTGGCGATGCCGGTGCACGTGCCATTGCTCCAGCTGCCGCATTGCCACACCTGGCTGGCGGGCAGGTAGCCGCTGGCCTTCGCGCCGGCGTCCCAGCGGTACTGTTCCAGCACGATATTGCGCAAGCCGCTCTGCGCCGTGTAGCCCATGATTTTGGTGATGTAGATCATGCCGCGCCCGTGCATGTCCAGCGGCGGCGTGCTGGCCGCCAGCGCATTCATGATGCCCTGGCTGGAGCCGCTCAGGTCGGACGTGGCGCGCGCGGACAGGTTGGCGCCTTCGCGGCTGATATTGAGCAGGATGGTCTTGGCCTGGATGGCGCGCGACAGGTCGGCCAGCATGAACAGCAGCAAGGCCAGCAAGGGCAGCACGATGGCAAATTCGATGGCGGCGATGCCGCGCGCGGCGCGGCGCGGAAAACGGGGAGCTGGCGCGCGCATCACAGGCCGCCAAAGCTTTCATTGCGCATGGTGGCGGCCACCACGAAATGCGCCTGGCCATCGCGGAACAGGGCACGGATCAAAGGCGTGGCGAACGCCCAGCGGCAATCGACGGAAATGACGACGATATCGCCGGCCTGGCCGAACATGGCGGCGCCGACCGCATCGCTGCCGTTGACGGAGATCACGGGGCTGACCTTGTCATACATGCCCATGGAACTGTCGCGTATTTTTTGCATGACGGCGTGGTAGCGCTGCTGGTTGGCGCTGTCGGGGTCGAGGTCCTTGGCCCCCGTGACGGCATAGCGCGCCCCTTCGCGCACCGCGTGCTGCATGGTCATATTGGCAAAATAAGCCATGCTCAATTCAATGATGCCGATTATCAGCATGAGAAAGACCGGTGTTATCAGGGCCAATTCGACCAGGGTGGCGCCAGCCTGTCCGCTTTGCTTGCGGAATATGCGGGAATCGGCCTGTTTTAAGCGCATGGGAATAATCCGGTTAGGTTCCGCGATGACGAATGTCGGGCGGATGGCATTGCGCCATTTGACTGACAATTATTCTATATCGATTTTCAAGGGCGTGTCCGCAATTTAAATTATTACAGGTCAAGATAATCGCAATTAACTGCGTTATTTCAAACGTGCCGGCCCCGTCGCTACAGGGCCGGGGGTAATATGCGCGGGTATGAAAACAGGCCTGGTGTCAGGATTGTCCTGCGTGCAGGCAAGGACTTGTTTTGCAAGGTGATGCAACAAAAATGCTGCAATGTAAGCAACAGCAGCGGTGGCAGCAGCGATGGCGCGCCCGTGGCGCACCCGCCCTGGCCACGCTGCCCATCCATCGGCTCACGCCCGGCATGCGGCGACCGCTGCCCTGGGGCACGCACCGCGTTTGCGCGTGCCGGCCCAAGGCCTCTTCCTTTGTGCCCCCATGACTTCTTTCCCCCGCGCGCGGCAGCAGAAGGCGCGCGCGGACGAGGCAGGCAAGCCGATTCGGATCAACAACATTCCCCGATGGGAGTGGGCTTCAAGTAAAGAGGTAAAGCATGTCAACAAACAATGTCATACGCGTCATGCTGGTGTCGGACCACAAGACCTGGCTGTGGGGCCTGGAGCAGTTGCTCGCCGGCGCCCAGCCGCCGATGCAGGTGGTGGCCAGCTCCACCGAGATCGACAGCGCGCTGCTGCTGGCGCGCACGCTGTGTCCCGACGTCATCGTGCTCGACGCCGATCTGGGCTGCGGCGGCGCCTGCGCCATCGATTATCTGCCGCAGCTGCTGGGCAATGGCGTGTCGCGCGCATTGCTGTTCAGCGGCACGCAGGACCAGGCCGCCTGCGGGCGCGCCGTGCGCAGCGGCGCGCGCGCCGTGGTGGGCAAGGAAACGCCGGTCAAGCAAATGGTCGACGCCATCGCCCGCCTGCATCAGGGCGAATTGTGCCTGGACCCGGCGCTGCTCGACAGCATGCTGGGCGTGCTGAACAAGCCGGAAGCGGCGCCCGACCCGGAAGAGCAGCGCATCGCCAGGCTGACGCTGAAGGAGCGCAAGATCGTGGCCATGATGGTGGAAGGAAATGGCGCGCTGAACCGTGCGATCGCCCAGCGCGCTTTTATCTCGGAGCAAACCTTGCGTAATCATTTGACATCGATCTACAGCAAGCTCGATGTCACCAACCGCCTGGAATTATATGTGTACGCCACCCGCAACCGGCTGGCCGAACCCGTCCATGCGGAATGACAGTACATATGTCCTGATTATAGACAAAAAATTAAGATGATTTGTACTGCGCATAAAATGACTTTTCTCTGATTCGATTTAATGTTTGTTTATATAAAATACACGCATCAGAAAATGGCAAATAAAAACAAAGAGAATGTTTTTATTTTCAGACTGTATTTTCAGTTTTTATCATGTTTAAAACTTGACCTGAAAGGAAAAAATATGAATTTCATTAAAAACTTTATCGCCGAAGAAGATGGCGTGACGGCCATCGAATATGCGCTGATCGCTGCGCTGGTGGCTGCGGCGCTGGTCACGGCCGTCGGCTATTTCACCACCGGCCTCGATGGCGCCTTCAAGGCGATCGGCACCAAGCTGACGGGCGCGGCGATCTAAGGCGCCTGCCCACCGCGCTGCACCCCGACAGGCCGCTGCCCATGCGCGGCGGCCTGCCGGCTTCCCGCCCAACGATGCGCATGCCGTCATGCGCTTGGCTTGCATCAGGTACACGATGGACCCTCATTCTTTCTGGACGTTCAGCCCCGCCATGGTCTTGTGGGGGCTGCTTGCCGCGGCTGTCTGGCATGACGTGCGCCGCCGGCGCATTCCCAACCGGCTGGTGTTGTCCGGCGCCTTGCTTGGCGTGCTGCTCAACAGTGTGGCCTTGCCCGGGCTGACGCCGGCCGGGCCGTGGCTGGCGCTGGGCGGCCTGGCCGTCGGCCTGGGCTTGCTGCTGCCCATGTACGCGATGAAGGCGCTGGGCGCGGGCGACGTCAAGCTGATGGCGATGGTGGGGGCTTTTCTTGGCCCGCGCCCCGCCGTGTTTGCCGTGCTGTGCAGCCTGCTCGCGGGCGGCGTGCTGGCGCTGGCCGTCGCCCTGTGCCGGGGCACGCTGCGCCAGGCGATGGCGAATGCCCGGCAATTGCTGCTGCAAGGCTGGCTGCGCGCCGCGGCAGGCGAGGTGCCGCGTGTCGGCCCGCCCGCCGTACCGGGTGGCAACTTGCCGTACGCGATCGCCATTGCCGCCGGCACCGCCATCTGGCTGGCCCTGGCGGCCGGCGGGTATGCATGATGTGCCCGTCCGGAAACCCAAGTTTTACCAAGAGGAAAAATCATGAGAAATAGCCGCGTTGCGATCGTGCTGCTGCTGGCGCTGCTGATGGCGGGGGGCGCCGTGCTGGCGGCCGCGCGCTGGATGTCGGGACAAGGCGCGCCGGCCAGCCAGACGGTGATGGTTGCCTTGGTCGATATCGGCGTGGGCGCGAAGGTGACGCCGGCCATGCTGCGCGGCATGGACTGGCCGGCGGGCGCCATGCCGCCGGGGGCGTTTGGCGAGGCCGGCGCGCTGGACGGGCGCATCACGCGCACGGCCGTCAGCAAGGGTGAGCCTGTGCTGGAAAGCAAGCTCGCGCCGCCCGGCGCCACGGGCGGCCTGTCGGCCATCGTGGCTGCCGGCAAGCGCGCCATGACCGTGCGCGTCAACGACGTGGTGGGCGTGGCCGGCTTCGCCCTGCCGGGCAACTTCGTCGACATTCTCGTGCATACGCAGGATGACCGTGCCAGGCCGGCGGGCGGCGGGCCGCTGGCCATTTCCAAGATCGTGCTGGAACGCATCTTGGTGCTGGCCGTGGCGCAAGAGTCCGGCCGCGACGACAACAAGCCCAAGGTGGTCAATGCCGTGACCCTGGAGCTGACGCCGGAGCAGGTGGAAAAGCTGGACCTGGCGCGCAGCGTGGGCAGTTTGTCGCTGGTGCTGCGCAACCAGGTCGATCCGGCGCCCGTCACCACGGGCGGCGCCACCAAGGAGTCTCTGCTGGAACTGAAGGCGCCGGCGGCCGCGCCGGTGCGCGCGGTGCGGCGCCAGGCGGCCCCGGCACGCGCTCCCGCGCGCGACAGCATCACCGTCATCAAGGGCATGGATACGAGCGTCCAGCAATTTTAAACATCAGCAGGCAAGCAAGGATGATCGATGAATACATTTCGTAAGCACGCCGCGAGTGCGGGCATGCGCCTGGCCCTGACGCTGGGCGGCGCGGCGGCAAGCCTGGCCTGGCCGGGCGGCGCCAGCGCGGCGGCGCCGGCCCGGCAGGCCGTCATGTCGCCCGTCGCGGCGCCGGCCATGTCGCTGGGCGCCGATATCGCCCGCCTGGGCGCGCCCGTGCGCATCGCCGTGGGCAAGTCCACCTTGCGCAGCCTGAGCCTGCCGGTGTCGCAGATCGCCGTCAACGATCCGCGGGTGGCCGGCGCCAGGATGCTGGGCTCGTCCAGCCAGCTGTTCGTCTGGGGCCTGGCCCCGGGCAGCACCAACCTGATCCTGTGGGACCGGCAGCAGCGCCCCGTGATCGTCGATATCGAAGTCGAGATCGATGTCGAGGGCTTGCAGGCGCAGCTGGCCTATGTCTTCCCTGGCGAGCGCGCCGTTAAGGCGGGCGCGGCCGGCGGCAGCATCGTGCTGTCGGGGCAGGTGAGCGACAGCGTCAAGGCCAGCCAGATCCTGGACATGGCGCAAGCCTATGCGCAGCGCGGCGCGGGCGAAGCGGCGGCGCCGGCCGACGGCGCCGCCAGCACTGTCAATGCCGCCGGCGGCGTCAAGGTCATCAACATGCTGACGATTGCGGCGCCGCAACAGGTCATGCTGGAAGTGAAAATCGCCGAAGTGTCGAAGACCCTGGTTGACCAGCTGGGCGCGAGCGTGGGCATCAGCGGCACGCGCGGCAACTGGAGCTACGGCTTGCTGTCGAACTTGCTCAGCGGCAACCCCAGCCAGCTGGGCGCCGTGCACGGCAAGAATGGCAACGGGCTGACGCTCGATGCGCAAAAGCGCGACGGCCTGGTGAAGGTGCTGGCCGAGCCGAACATCATGGCCATCAGCGGCCAGGAAGCCAGTTTCTTGGCGGGCGGCAAGATTTTCATTCCGGTCGCGCAAGACAGCACCACCAACAAGATCACGCTGGAGGAAAAGGAATTCGGCATCGCCGTCAAGTTCACGCCCACCGTGCTGGAGGGCGGACGCATCAACCTGAAGGTGGCGCCGGAAGTGTCGGAGCTGAACCGCGAAGGCATCGGCATCACCACCGGCGGGGGCGCCGCCGCCAATGCCGTGCTGCCGGCCTTTACCACGCGGCGCACCACCACCACGGTGCAGCTGTTCGATGGCCAGAGTTTTGCCGTGGGCGGCTTGATCAAGAACAATGTGACGACCAATATCAAGGCCTTGCCCTTCCTGGGCGAGATTCCCGTGCTGGGCGCGCTGTTCCGCAGCAGCGATTTCCAGACCGACCGTACCGAGCTGGTGTTCATCATCACGCCGCACCTGGTCAAGCCGCTCGACGGCACGCTTGACGGCGATATCGCCTTGCCGACCGACGCCTATGTGGCGCCCAGCCGCAGCGAGTTTTTCTTGCAAGGAAAAATGGAAGGCGCTAGCGCGCCACGGCCACGGCAGGAAGCGGCCATGCAGACGGCGCCCGCCGGCCCGGACACTCACTAGGAGCACCTGATGCAGCATACCCTTTCCCCTTTGCTTTCCCTTTCTGTGCTGCTGGCCGCCCTGGCCGCCAGCGGCTGCGCCGCCACGCCGAACCTGGACCGCCAGTTCGGCCGCAGCGTCGAGCAGCTGCGCCTGCGGCAAGTGCTGTCGCCGCAGGCGGGCGCGAACCGCGATCCCGTGGCCGGCATGGACGGCAAGGCCGCCCAGGCCGCCTACGCGGCGTACCAGAAAAGCTTTGCCGCGCCCGCGCCGCAAGGGGCCGCCTTCACCATCGGCGTCGGGGCGCGCCAGTGAAGCTGGCACCGTCACCACAGAACCAGCAAGGCATATCGTGAAAATCGCCATCCATTCCACGGATCAAAAAACGCTGTCCGAACTGGGGCGGCTGCTGCGCAGCCGCAACCGGCTCGACGAGATCAACGCGGGCGGCGAAACGCTGGAACCGCTGCAGGCGGCGCAATCGCTGCCCGACGTGCTGATCTTCGACCGCCCGTCGAACGACGGCGCCGACCTGGCTGCCATCGAGCGCCTCAGCAACCAGCATCCGCGCATGGCCTTCATCGTGCTGTGCCACCAGCAGGCGCCTGAATTCCTGCTGCAGGCCATGCGCGCAGGCGTGCGCGACGTATTGCCGTTTCCCGCCGCGCCGGCCAGCCTGTATGCGGCGCTCGAACGCATCGAGGAAAAGCTGGAGCGGCGCGAGCATGGCAACGGCAAGGTGCTGGCCTTCATCTCGTGCAAGGGCGGCAGCGGCGCCACCTTCATCGCCAGCAACCTCGGTTATGCGCTGGCCGCCGGCGGCCAGCAGCGCGTTGCCCTGATCGACATGAACCTGCATTTTGGCGACGCCTCGCTGTTCGTGTCCGAAAACAAGCCGCTGGCCACACTGTCGGACGTCACGCGCGACATCCACCGGCTCGACGCCTCGTTCCTGGCATCGAGCATGCTGCACATCCTGCCCAACTACAGCGTGCTGGCTGCGCCCGAGGATCCGGCGCACGCCAGCGAAGTGGCGCCCGAGCACATCGACGCCGTCATCCGGCAAGCCAGGCGCCAGTACGATTTCATCGTGCTCGACGTGGGCCGCAACCTCGACGCCGTCAGCGTGCGCGCGCTGGACCACGCCGACATGATCTTTCCCGTCCTGCAGGCGACCTTGCCGTATATCCGCGACGGCAAGCGCCTGCTGGGCATGTTCCGCTCGCTCGAATACGCGAAGGACAAGGTGCATATCATCGTCAACCGCCACGACAAGGGCGGCGAGATCCGCCTGCGCGACCTGGAAGCGGCGTACGGCACGGCGGTCTACCGCACGGTGCCGAATCACTACGCCTCGGCGGCCGCCTCGGTCAACCAGGGCGTGCCTATCCTGCAGCTCGACAAGGCCAGCCCGATCACCCGCTCGCTGCAGGAGTTCGCCGCCAGCCTGGCCGGCGGCGCGGCCAGCACGGCGCGCCAGGGCTGGCTCGGCCGCGTTCTGCGGCGCGCCTGATCCACGCGCTTGATCCCCATCCCAGAACAGGAGCACTTCATGGCTGGTTCCCCCATCGCCGCCTTGTCCATCCGCGAACGGCTCGGCAGCGCCAAGATCGCCGCGCTCGCGCCGCAGCGCATGGCCGTCATCGACAACCACGGCTACCGCGACCTCAAGCTGCGCATCCATGGGCTGCTGCTCGAACGGGTCGACCTGGAAAGCATGCAGCGCCTGTCGCAGGAGCGCATCCGCGAAGAATTGCGCGGCCTGGTCGAGCGCCTGCTGGACGAAGAGGCGGTGGTCATCAACGACGCCGAGCGGCGTAGCCTGACGCGCGACATCCAGCACGAGATGCTGGGCTTCGGCCCGCTGGAAACCTTGCTGTCGGATGCCAGCGTGTCGGACATCCTGGTCAACGGCCACAAGCAGGTGTATGTGGAGCGCGGCGGCCGCCTGGAGCTGACCGACGTCTGCTTCGACGACGACGCCCATTTGATGAAGATCATCGACAAGATCGTCTCGCGCGTGGGCCGGCGCATCGATGAATCGAGCCCCATGGTCGATGCGCGCCTGCCCGACGGTTCGCGCGTCAACGCCATCATCCCGCCGCTGGCCATCGACGGCCCCGTGATGTCGATCCGGCGGTTTTCCGTCGATCCGCTGCGCCTGGCCGACCTGGTCGCCTACCACAGCATGACGGCCGAGATGGCCGAAGTGCTGCAGGGCCTCGGCAAGGCGAAGATGAATATCCTCATTTCCGGCGGCACGGGCAGCGGCAAGACCACCATGCTCAATGTGATTTCCGGCTTTATCGGCCAGACGGAGCGCATCGTCACGGTGGAAGACGCGGCCGAGCTGCAATTGCAGCAGCCGCACGTGGTACGCCTGGAAACGCGGCCCGCGAACATCGAGGGCAAGGGGGAGGTGAGCCAGCGCGCGCTGGTGCGCAACGCGCTGCGCATGCGCCCGGACCGCATCATCCTGGGCGAGGTGCGCGGCGCCGAGGCGCTCGACATGCTGGGCGCGATGAACACGGGCCACGAAGGCTCGATGGCCACCATCCACGCCAATACGCCGCGCGACGCCATCACGCGGCTGGAAAACATGATCAGCATGGCGGCCGCCAACCTGCCCAGCAAGGCCATCCGGCAACAGATCAGCTCGGCCGTGTCGGTGGTGGTGCAAGTGTCGCGCCTGATCGACGGCAAGCGCAAGGTCACGTCGATCCAGGAAATCACGGGCATGGAAGGGGAAGTCATCACGATGCAGGAAATCTTCAGTTTCCGGCAGACGGGCGTGGCCGAGGGCGGCGCGGTGGTCGGGCATTTCTCGGCCAGCGGCATCCGCCCGCGCTTCCTCGAGCGCCTGAACAGCTTTGGCATCGGCGTGCCGGCCTCGCTGTTCGAACCCACTGCGGCGGGGCGCTGACCGGCCATGCTTTCCTACCTTGTTTATGTGTTCCTTTTCCTGGCCGTGCTGCTGCTGGTGGCTGGCGCCTGGCTGGCGTGGCAGGCGGCGCGGGGAGCGGGCGCGGCGCGGGTGGCGCGGCGCCTGCAATCCATGTACACGGCCAGCGATGGCGAACAGGCGCTGTCGATCACCAAGCAGCGCCCGCTGAGCGTCCATCCCTTCCTGCACGGCGTGCTGGAGGGCTTGCCCGGCGCGCGGCGCCTCGACCAGCTGCTGCTGCAGGCGGGCATGCGCTGGTTCGTGGCCACTTTTCTGGGCTATTGCCTGCTGGGCGGGACGGCCGGCCTGCTGCTGGCCGGCGCGCTGCCGTTGCCATGGTATGTGCGCCTGGGCCTGGGCGCGGGCGGCGCCGCGCTGCCGTATCTGCTGGCGCGCCGCGCCAGGAGCCGGCGGCTGGTGCGCATCGAGCAGCAATTGCCGGACGCGCTCGACCTGATGGGCCGCGCCATGCGCGCCGGCCATGCCTTCCCGACTGCCCTGAAAATGGTGGGCGAGGAGATGACGGGGCCGCTGGCCGACGAGTTCCGCGCCGTGTTCGACGAAGTCAGTTTCGGCGTCGCGATGGCCGATGCGCTGGGCAATCTGGCCGCGCGCGTGCCCAGCACGGACTTGCGCTATTTCGTCATCGCCGTGCTGATCCAGCGCGAAACGGGCGGCAACCTGACTGAATTGCTGAGCAGCATCAGCGCCATCATCCGCGACCGCCTGAAATTGCTGGGCCAGGTGCGCGTGCTGTCGGCCGAAGGGCGCATGTCGGCGTGGGTCCTGGGTTTGCTGCCGTTCGGCGCGGCGCTGATGATGCATTTGATGAATCCGCAGTTTATTGCCGTGCTGTACACGGATGGGGGCGGGCGCAAGATGGTTGGAGTATCGCTGGGCTTGCTGATGCTGGGCGTGATCTGCATCAGAAAAATTATCAATATCCGGGTGTAAGATGAAAGAAAAGACACGATGAGCACGATGAGTACGGCGCAGCTGGCTTTGCTGGGCCTGCTGTTCCTGATTGTTTTCGCGCTGGCCTTGCTGGTGTTGCGCCTGTGCACGAGCAGTGCGGTGCAGGAGCGGCTGCAGGCGCTGGGCGATGCGGGCGCCGCCGGCGATGGCGGGCGCCATGCCAGGCGGCGCTGGCTGGCGCACGCCGTCAGCCTGACGCGCCCGCTGGCCAGGCTGTCGCTGCCGGACGAGGGCTGGGAAAGTTCGCCCATCCGCAGCCGTTTCGTTCATGCGGGCTGGCGCAGCCAGGCCGCGCCCGCGCTGTTTTACGCGGCCAAGACAGGCTTGTTCGTGGGCTTGCCGCTGCTGGCGTATTTTTTGCTGCGCCAGGGCGGGCACAATATGCTGTTGTGGCTGGTCGCGGCGGCCGCCCTCGGTTACTACCTGCCCAATGCCTGGCTGTCGCATTGCCTGAAACAGCGTCAGCGCGAAGTGTTCGAAACCTTTCCCGATGCGCTGGACCTGATGACGGTATGTGTCGAAGCGGGGCTGGCGATGGATGCGGCGCTGGCGCGCGTGGCGCAGGAAATCGGCCTGAAAAGCGCGGTCCTGGCCGAAGAGCTGCAACTGGTGACGCTGGAGTTGCGCGCCGGCAGCGCCAAGGACAAGGCCTTGCGCAACCTGGCCCTGCGCACGGGAGTGGAAGACGTGGATGCGCTGGTGACCCTGCTGATCCAGGCCGAGCGCTTCGGCACAAGCATCGGCGCGTCGCTGCGCGTGCAGTCCGACCAGCTGCGCACCAAGCGGCGCCAGCGGGCCGAGGAAACGGCGGCCAGGATCGCCCTCAAGCTGCTGTTTCCGCTGATCTTTTTCATCTTCCCCTCGCTGATGGTCGTGCTGATGGGGCCGGCGTTCCTGCAGATCTACCGCGTGCTGCTGCCGGCCATGCGCGGCAGCTGAAGACTGGCCGGGCCGAAAAAAAAGCTGCCGGAGTCGCCTCCGGCAGCTTTTTTTAGTTCAACCCTTGCCTGGCAATCAGGCGAATGGCGTCAGCAGGGTGATCATCTGGCCAAAGATCTTCGGGCTGGCGGCGATGACGTCGCCCTTGTACAGGTAGTCCGATTCGCCGGAAAATTCACCGACGATGCCGCCCGATTCCGTGATCATCAGGGCGCCGGCGGCGATATCCCAAGGCTTCAAGCCTTTTTCGTAGAAGCCGTCCAGGCGGCCGCAAGCGACGTAGGCCAGGTCCAGCGCGGCCGAGCCGGCGCGGCGCACGCCCTGGCTGCGTTCGCCCATGATCGCGTACATCTTCAGGTATTCGTCCAGCGCGCGGGCGCTGCCGGCCACGTAGCCGGTGCCCAGCAGGGCGTTCGAGATGCGGTCCAGCTTGGTGACGCGGATGCGTTTTTCGTTCAGGTAGGCGCCGGCGCCCTTGGTGGCCGTGAACAGGTCGTTGCGGACCGGATCGTAGATGACGGCTTGCGTGACGACGCCGCGATGCGCGAGGGCGATCGAGATGCAGTATTGCGGGAAGCCGTGGATAAAGTTGGTGGTGCCGTCGATCGGGTCGATGATCCACTGATATTCATTCTCGTCGTGCGAGTTGGCGGAAGCTCCCGATTCCTCAGCCAGGAACGCGTGGTCCGGGTAGGCTTTGGACAGCACCTCGATGATGGCTTGTTCGGCCGCCTGGTCGACGTCGGTGACGAAATCGTTATGTTGTTTTTCAGTGACGACGACGCGGTCGAGGTCAAAAGAGGCGCGATTGATGACGGCGGCGCCGCGGCGGGCGGCTTTGATCGCCGTGTTGAGCATTGGGTGCATGTGAGCTTCCGTTAAAAGCACGCGACCGCCCAGCGTCGCCTTTCGGCGCCGGTACGATAGAGTGCAAGAATGAATTAAAGAGCGGAGCGGTGCCGAAGTGGTTAAAATCCCGGCCTGGCGTCAGCGTTTTGTGACTCCGTTTCCCGAAATTTCCTGTATCGATACCGCGCAATAGCGCTATTTTAAATGAATCTGCCCGAAATCAACACGTCTCTTTTCAAACGCCTGCGATTTATTCTTGTCGAAACTAGTCGCTCTGGCAACATTGGCGCCGTCGCGCGGGCCATGAAAACGATGGGTTTTTCCGATCTGGTGCTGGTCAATCCCCGCTTTCCCGATGCCTTGACGGATGCGGAAGCGGTGGCCTTCGCCAGCGGCGCGCAGGATATCTTGTCCGGCGCGCGCATCGTCGGCTCCATCGCCGAGGCGCTCGAAGGCTGCAATTACGCGGCCGCCGTCTCGGCCCGGCTGCGCGAATTTTCGCCGCCCGTCACGGCGCCGCGCGCCATCGCGGCCCAACTGGCCGCCGGCGAAGACTTGCACGCGGCCGTCATCTTCGGCAACGAGCGCTTCGGCTTGCCCAACGAAATCGTCGAGCAGTGCAATGTGCTGATCAACATCCCCGCCAATCCCGAGTATTCCTCGCTGAACCTGTCGCAGGCGGCGCAAGTCGTCGCCTACGAATGCCGCGTGGCGGCCCTCGGCGACGGGCAAATCGCCAGTCCCGTCGGCTTTCACGGCGACGCGGCCAGCCTGGCGCAGGTCGACGGCATGTATGCGCACCTGGAACAGGCGCTGGTGGCCATCGATTTCCTCGACGCCGACAACCCGAAAAAACTTATGCCAAGGTTGAAACGCCTGTTTTCGCGCACGGGGCTGGAAACGGAAGAAGTCAATATCCTGCGCGGCATCGCGCGACATATCCTGGCGGTCGCCAAAAAAGTCCCATGATAGAAACCCGGCTGCTGCGCCAGTTCATCGCCGTCGCCGAGGAACTCAATTTCCGCCGCGCGGCCGAACGGCTGCACATGGCGCAGCCGCCGTTGTCGCAGGCGATCCTGCGGCTGGAAGAAGCGCTCGGCTACCCCGTCTTCGAGCGCACCAACCGCAAGGTCAGCCTGACGCCGGCCGGCACGGCTTTCCTGGCCACGGCGCGCCAGGTGCTGGCCAGCCTGGAAGAGGGCGTGGCGGCCACGCGCCGCGTGGCGCAGGGCATCGAGGGCCATTTGCGCCTCAGTTTCATCCACATCACCCCGTATGCCCACGTATTGACGGCCTTGCGTGCGTTTCGTGCCGCCTCGCCCGCCGTGCAATTCACCTTGCGCGAAGCGTCGACGCAGCAGCAGGTCGAGTGGCTGGAGCGGGGCGAGGTCGATATCGCCCTGCTGCGCGCGCCGGGCCGCAGCACGCCGGGCCTGCGCTTCGAGCGCCTGTCCGGCGAAGACATCCTTGTTGCGCTGCCGTTGAACCACCGCTGCGCGGGGCAGGCGCGGGTGGACCTGGCGGATATGGCCGGTGACGATTTCGTCGCCTCGCCGCGCGAACTGGGCCAGGGTTTCCACGACCAGCTGGCCAGCCTGTGCCTGCATGCGGGCTTCGTGCCGCAGGTGGCGCAGCAGGCGCGCCGTTTGCAAACGGTGCTGGGACTGGTGGCGGCCGGTTTTGGTTCGGCCCTGCTGCCGGCCAGCCTGGCGGCGTCCATGCCGGCCGGCGTCGTCATGCTGCCGCTGGCAAGCAGTGCGCCCGCGCCGCTGCGCCAGCTCGACCTGTACATGGCGTGGGACCCGCGGCGCACGTCTCCCGTGCGCGAGCGGCTGCTGGCGCAATTGCGGCACTTTTCCCCGCATTGAGACTTTGAACGTCTCGTTTCAAGATAAATAAGATATTTTACAGATGGTGATCGCGGGGCCAGCATGGCGTTTTGATTGTCAGGAACTGCCATGTCCACCATATCCTCGCGCACAGTGCTGCCGTCCGCCGCGCTGCCACTCTCCATTTATCTGCTCTCCCTGTGCAGCTTCGCCTTCGGCTTGTGCGAATTCATCGCCGCCGGCCTGTTGACGCCCATGGCGCGCGACCTGCACGCCAGCGTGGCGGCAGCCGGCGGCGCCATCGCCGCGTATGCGCTGGGGGCGGCCATCGGCGCGCCCGTGCTGACGGCCCTGCTGGCGCGCCGGCCCGTGCGCCAGGTGCTGGTGGCCACCATGTTCGTGCTGGCGGCCGGCAGCGTGGCCATGGCGGCCGCGCCGGCGCTGGGCGCGCTGCTCGGTGTGCGCTTTGCCGTCGGCCTGGCGCATGGCGTGTTCATGGCCATCGCCTCGCATGCGGCCACCAGCCTGGTCGACCCGTCGCGCGCGGGCCGGGCGCTGTCCATCGTCTGGCTCGGCCTGACCCTGGCGCTGGCGGGCGGCGTGCCGCTGGGGACGTGGCTGGGCGCCGTCGCGTCGTGGCGCTGGGTGTTTGCGGCCATCGGCGTGCTGGCCCTGTGCGGCGGCGCGGGCTTGCGCCTGGCCATGCCGGCCGCGCGCCAGCAGGCCGCCGCCGTATCGGCCCTGGCCAGCCTGCGCGCCATCCTGCAACCGCCCCTGCTGCTGGCGGCGGGTGTGGCGGCGCTGGTCAGCGTGGCTACCTTCAGTTTTTTTACCTATATTTCTCCCTTCCTGCTGCAGCTGGGCGGGCTCGATGCGGACTGGCTGGGCGCCGCCATGCTGTGCTTTGGCGCGTGCGCCATCGGCGGCAATCTGCTGGGCGGCTGGTGCGCGGACCGCCCCCAGGCGCTGCGCGCCACCATGCTGGCCCTGGCCGCGCTGGTGCTCAATCTGCTGGCCTTTTATCTGCTGCGCGCCCATCCTCTGGCCATGCTGGCCCTGTGCGGCACGTTGGGCTTGCTGTTCTTTGCCCTCGTGACCCTGTCGACCATGCGCCTCTTGCTTCTGGCGCAACGGCATTGCCCGGGCAGCGACGCCGTGGCGGCGGGCCTGAATATCGCCGCCTTCAATGCGGGGACGGCGCTTGGCGGCGCACTGGGCGGTGCGCTGATCGTCGCCTTCGGCTTGCCCAGCATCGCCATCGGCGGCGCGCTGGCGGCGCTGCTGGCCATGCTGCTGCTGTGCCTACAGTCGCGCAAACTAGACTCTCCGCTCTAGTTTTTGCGTTCAAACGCCCGCTGCCTTTGGCGTACACTGGCCTGCAAAAGGCTGTACAAAACAAGGGGAGACATGGCAATGCAACGCAGATCGTTTCTGAAACTGGGCGTGTTTGGGGCCTGCGCGCTGGTAGCCGGCGGCGCCGCGTACCGGCTGGTGCGCGGACCGTCGCCCCCTGGCCGCTTCGTGCTCGATGGCGCGGCGCGCGCGGCGCTGGCCGCCATCGTGCCGGCCATGCTGGGCAGCGCGCTGCCGCGGGAAGCGGCTGCGCGGGCCGCGGCGCTCGATGGCGCCATCGCCGGCGTGGACACGGCCATCCGCGGCTTGCCCCTGGCGGCGCAGCAGGAAGTGCAGGATTTGTTCGGTTTGCTGGCGCTGGCACCCGCGCGGCGCTTCGTCGCCGGCGTAAAAGATGGCTGGCGCGAAGCCGACCCCGCCCAGGTGGCCGCCTTTCTGCAGTCGTGGCGCACGCATCGCCTGGCCACCTTGCAGACGGCCTACCTGGCCCTGCACGACCTGATCCTCGGCGCCTGGTATGCCGATGCCGCCCACTGGGCCGCCATCGGCTATCCGGGACCGCTGCCCGAACTGAGCGCATAAGGCATCCATGAGCACATCCCCCATTCCTGACCCCATCGCCATCGGCGTGGCCGGCGGCTGGAGCGTCACCGACGCCAGCACCCTGAATGCCGACCGCAGTTTCGAGGCCGATGTCGTCGTCATCGGCAGCGGCGCCGGCGGCGGCGTGACGGCGGAAATCCTTGCGCTGGCCGGCCTGAAGGTCTTGATCGTCGAGGAGGGCGGCTTGAAGTCCTCGCAAGACTTCAAGATGCGCGAAGCGCAGGCCTATCCCGCGCTGTACCAGGAATCGGCCGCGCGCAAGACGCGCGACAAGGCGATCAATATCCTGCAGGGGCGCACCGTGGGCGGTTCGACCACCGTCAACTGGACGTCGAGCTTCCGCACGCCGCCCGGCACCCTCGATTACTGGCGCAAGCATTTTGGCTTGTCCGGCTATTCCGTGGACGCCATGGCGCCGTGGTTCGCCATGATGGAAAAACGCCTGCACGTGAGCGACTGGGCCGCGCCGCCCAACGAGAACAACGACTTGTTGCGCCGCGGCGCCGCGGTGCTGGGCATCCCTACGGCCGCCATCCGGCGCAACGTGAACGGCTGCTGGAACCTCGGCTACTGCGGCATGGGCTGCCCGACCAACGCCAAGCAATCGATGCTGGTGACGACGATTCCGTCTGCGCTGGCGCTGGGCGCGGGCCTGCTCGTGCATGCGCGCGCCGAGCGCTTCAGCTTCAAGGGCGAGCGCATCGACAGCCTGCAAGTCACCGCGCTGGACGCTGCCGGCCAGGCGCCGACGGGCGTGCGCCTTACCTTGCGCGCGAAACACTTTGTGCTGGCCGGCGGCGCCATCAATTCGCCCGCGCTGCTGCTGCGTTCGCAGGCGCCCGATCCGCACGGCTTGCTGGGCCGGCGCACCTTCCTGCATCCGACGGTGATTTCGGCGGGCTTGTTCAAGCAGCGCGTCGACGCCTATGCGGGCGCGCCGCAGACGATTTATTCCGACCATTTCCTGCACACGGCGCCCATCGACGGCCCCATCGGCTACAAGCTCGAAGCGCCGCCCCTGCATCCGCTGCTGATGGCTACCACCATGGGCGGCTTCGGCGACGAGCATGCGCGCACCATGCGCGACTTCCCCCATGCGCACGCCTTGCTGGCGCTGCTGCGCGACGGCTTTCACCATGAAGCGGCGGGCGGCAGCGTCTCCATCGACAGCTTCGGCGCGCCCGTGCTCGACTATCCGCTCACGCCCTTCATCTGGGATGGCGTGCGGCGCGCGCTGCTGTCGATGGCGGAAATCCAGTTCGCGGCCGGCGCGCGGAGCGTGTATCCCGTGCACGAGCTGGCCAGCCACTACACCAGCTGGACGCAGGCGAAACAGGCCATCGGCGTCTTGCCGATGAAGGCGCTGCTGGCGCGCGTGGTGTCGGCCCACGTGATGGGCGGCTGCGCCATGTCGGACGATGCGCGCCTGGGCGTGACGGGCGCCGACGGCCGCTACCACGGCGTGCGCAATTTGTCCGTGCACGACGGCTCGCTGTTTCCCACCTCGATCGGCGCCAATCCGCAGCTGACCTTGTATGCGCTGGCCGCGCGCCTGGCCAGCGGCCTGGCGCGGGAGCTGACGGGCAAGCCGGCGCCCGTGCCGTTGCCCGCTGCGGTCACGGCATGATCGCGCGCATCCTCAAGTGGCTGATGCTGCTGCAGGTACTGGCCGTGCTGGGCGTGGCGTACCTGGCCATGCAGGCGTGGGGCGTCGCCTCGCCCGTCGCGGCCCTGCTGCTGGGAGCTGCCCTGCTGCTGGCCGTGCGCGCGCTGGTCGTGGCGCGCAATTTCCGGGAAAGCCGGCATCTTGGCAGCCCCGTGCCGCCGGAGCATCAGTTGGGCGTGCGGGGCGCCGCGCGGCTGTTCCTGGGCGAGTTGCGCGCCACCCTGTGGACATCGTCGTGGGGCATGTTGCGTCCGCGCCTGCATGCGGCCGGCACCGTCGCTGGCCAGGGCCTGCCGGTGCTGCTGATCCACGGCTATGTGTGCAACCGCGGCTACTGGGCGCAGCTGAGCCGGCAGCTGGCGCGGGCCGGCATCGCGCACGACGGCGTCGACCTGGAACCGATAGGCGCCGACATCGAGGACTTCGTGCCGCAGGTCGAGCAAGCCATCGCGGCGCTGTGCGCCCGCACGGGCAGTGACCGCGCCATCATCGTCGCCCACAGCATGGGCGGCCTGGTGGCGCGCGCCTGGCTGCGCCATTACGGCGCGGCCCGCGTGGCGCGCATCGTCACCATCGGCACGCCGCACCACGGCACGGCGCTGGCCAACCTGGCGGCGGGCGCCAATGCGCGCCAGATGAGCCGTATCCATGGCGCGCCGAGCGGCTGGCTGGCGCAGCTGGCCGCCAGCGAGACGCCGGAACTGCGCGCCCTGATCACGTCGATGTATTCGCACCACGATAATATTGTCGCGCCGCAATCTTCTGCGCACTTGCCCGGCGCGCGCAATCTCGCCTTCGGCGGCATCGGCCACGTGGCGCTGGCCAGCGATGCGCGCGTGCTGCGCCAGCTGTTGGAAGAAATCACTATCAAGACCGAAGTCGCCCAGCCCCCATCTTCCCCCCGTTTTGCCTGAATCCTGTTGTGTTTTATCTGCATGGCAAGACTGTCTCTTTTGACTCTGCTGTTGCCCGTGTTTAACAGCGCCATGGGCAGAAAATGCTGTTTTCCACTGGCGTACTGTATTAAGCTAACGTCAGAAGACGGCTGGCGGAAATTTGTTCCCGAGGCCGCTTGCGAAGCTCTGCAGGTACCCTGCGGGCAGATATTTTTCTGGATGTATGGCAAGATGTTATAGGATTGTTATGTTGGCCGCGCATGCGGAAAGTTGAACGCAGGCGGAAAATGAGTCCATGCAGTTTTTATTGGGGGCGCTAATTGTCCGCACGTATCCTGATTATTGAAGATAACGCCACCAATATGGAATTGATGGTGTATTTGCTGCGTGCCTTCGGGTACACGCCGCTGGCAGCCTATGACGGCGAAGAGGGCGTGCGCATGGCGCGCAGCGAATTGCCGGACTTGATCATTTGCGACGTGCATTTGCCCAAGCTCGACGGCTACGGCGTGGTGGCGGAGCTGAAGAAAGACCCGCGGCTGCGCGCGATCCCAGCCCTGGCCGTGACGGCGCTGGCCATGGTGGGCGACCGCGAACGCCTGCTCGAAGCGGGCTTCAATGGCTACATCGGCAAGCCGATCGAGCCCGACCTTTTTGTTGCGGAGCTGGAGTCTTTTTTACCCGGGGCGCCGTCGACGCCAGTTAAAAACGACATAGCCACCATCCTGATCGTCGATGATCATGTGCTGAACCGCGAGTTCCTGACCGCGTTGCTCGGTTACGGCGGCCACCGCCTGCTGGAAGCGGCGAATGGCGCCGACGCGCTGGAAATCCTGCGTACCGAGCGGCCCGACCTGATCATTTCCGACATCCTCATGCCGAACATGGACGGCTACGAATTCGTCACGCGCGTGCATGCCGATCCCGCGCTGACCGACGTGCCCATCATCTTTTATACGGCCACCTACCGCGAGCAGGAAGCGATCCTGCTGGCGCAGGCGTGCGGCGTGCGCTGGGTGCTGCCCAAGCCGTCCGACCCCGAGGTCATCGTGCGCACCGTCAACGAGGCGCTGGGGCTGATGCCGGCGGCACAGGTGCCGGCTGCGCCGGGCGCCGGCGGCGCGGCGCTTCCCGCCACGGGCAAGCTGGCCGGCATCGAGCACCAGGTCAGCGGCTACCTCGATGAACTCGAATCGAGCAGCCAGCAGATTTCGCAGCTGGCCAGCCAGCGCGAAGGCCAGGCCGCCATTCCCGAAGACCTGGGCGTCATGACGGAGCGCCTGTCGCGTTCCCTGTCCAGCCTGCAGGCGGTCAGCCTGCGCCTGACGGCCTTGATCGAGCTGGGCATCGAGCTGGGCGCCGAACGCGATCCGCGCGCCCTGATCGAGGCGGGCTGCAAGGTGGCGCAGAATATCTGCGTCTCGAAGTACGCCTGCATCGGCGTGCTGGAAGAGGGCGCCGAAAAGCTCAGCTATTTTTCCTCGTGCGGTGCCGAGAAAAACCTCGAGCGCATCGCCAGCGCGCCGCGCACGGGCATTCTGAACCGCTTGCTGGAACAGCGCCAGCCCTACCGGGTCAATGGCTTGAAGGGCGACCCCGGCGCGCTGGGCCTGCCCGACACGCACCCGCCGGTGCACTCCTTCCTGGGCGTGGCCATCGCCTCGCGCGAACGCAGCCACGGCTGGCTGTACCTGGTCGACAAGCTGGGGGCGAATGAATTTTCCGAAGTCGACGAGCGGGTCGCCGCCACGGTGGCGGCGCAGATCGCCGTCGCCTACGACAACCTGCTGCTGTACGACGAGATCAAGCGCCATCACGAGCAGCTGACCCTGGACATGGCGGCGCGCATCCGCCTCGATGAAGACTTGCGCCGCTTCCGCCTGGCGATGGACGCCACGGCCGACGCGATTTTCCTCGTCGACCGCGCCGGCATGTGCTTCGTCGACGTCAACCAGACGGCTTGCCGCATGCTCGGTTTCGAGCGCGAGGATTTCCTGCGCGTGGGACCTGGCCGCGCGCACGAGGGCGAATCCCAGCTGGAAGAGCTGTACAACAAGCTGCTGGCCGGCGACCAGGGCGGGCCGATGACGGAATTGCAGTTGCAGCGCAAGGACGGTTCGCCGCTGTCGGTGGAAGTGCAGCGGCGCACCCTGCGCTCGGGGCAGAGCTGGATCCTGGTGGCCGTGGCGCGCGACATCACCGAGCGCAAGGATGCCGAGCAGCGCCTGATGAAGCTGGCCCATTTCGACACCTTGACGGGCTTGCCGAACCGCAGCCAGTTCTACGTCTCGCTGACCCATTCCCTGTCCCAGGCGGCCGAACACCAGTGGGCCGTGGCCGTGCTGTTCATGGATATCGACCGTTTCAAGAATATTAACGACACTCTGGGCCACACCATCGGCGACGACCTGCTGCGCCAGTTTTCCAGCCGCCTGGTCGATTGCCTGCGCGTGCGCGATACCATCGGCCGCTTTGGCGGCGACGAATTTGCCACCATCCTGGTGCTGCCCGACGGCGCCCAGCATGCCGTGGGCGTGGTCCACAAGGTGCGCGAGGCGATGCGCAAGCCCTTCGACTTGCAGGGCCATGAAGTGACGGTGACGGTCAGCATCGGCATTTCCGTGTACCCCGACGATGGCGTCGATGCGGACACCCTGATTCAATATGCCGACACGGCCATGTACCGCGCCAAGGACGCGGGCCGCGACGCCTTCCGCTTCTTTACGGCGGAAATGAATGCGCAGTCGATGGCGCGGCTGGACATGGAAAACGCCCTGCGGCGCGCCATCGACAACGAGGAATTCGTGCTGTTCTTCCAGCCCAAGGTGAATATCATCTCGGGGCGCATTAGCGGCGCCGAAGCGCTGATACGCTGGCGCCGCCCCGGCCACGGCATGGTCTCGCCGGCCCTGTTCATCCCCCTGCTGGAAGAAACGGGACTCATCGTGCGCGTCGGTAACTGGGTGCTCGACGAAGCGTGCAAGAAGATCAGCGAGTGGGGCGCCAGCAGCATCGGGCCCGTGCACCTGTCCGTCAACGTCTCGGGCATCCAGTTTTTCGTCGGCGGCCTGGAAGAGGAAGTGCTCAAGGCGATCCGCAAGTACGACATCGCGCCCGAGCTGCTGGAGCTGGAGCTGACGGAAAGCTCGCTGATGTCGAATGCCGAGGAAACCATCTCCGTATTGCGCAATCTCAAGGCGCTGGGCATCCAGATTTCCATCGACGATTTCGGCACCGGCTATTCCAGCCTGGCCTACCTGAAACGTTTTCCTATCGACAAGCTGAAGATCGACATCGCCTTCGTGCGCGAAGTCACCAGCAATCCGGACGACGCGGCCATCGTGCTGGCCATCATCAGCATGGCGCACAGCATGAAGCTGGAAGTGATCGCCGAAGGCGTGGAAAACGACGCGCAGCTGGCCTATCTGCGGCGCCATGGCTGCGACGAGATGCAGGGGTATTATTTCAGCCGCCCCGTGCCGCACGAGGAATTCGAACAGATGCTGATGAAAGGCACGCTGCTGCAGGCGCCGCAGGATGCCGCCGGCGACGAGCAGCAAACCCTGCTGATCGTCGACGACGATGTCTTCATGCTCGACGTGCTCAGCGACTTCCTGGCGCAGGACGGCTACCGCATCCTCACGGCGCAGACGGCCGCCGAAGGCTTCGACATCCTGGCGCGCCACAAGGTGCAGGTGATCCTGTGCGACCAGTGCATGCCGCTCATGAGCGGCACCGAATTCATGGAGCGGGTCAAGCACCTGTGTCCCGACACCTTCCGCATCATGCTGTCGGCCTTTGCCGACCTGACGCCCATCATGGCGGCCATCAACCGCGGCGCCGTCGACCGCTTCTATACGAAACCGTGGAAAGGCGCCGTGCTGCGCGAGAATATCCGCGAAGGCTTCCGCCTGCACAAGCTGCTGCATGGCCAGGTGAAGGCGGCGGCCTAGGCGCTGGCCGCTGCGTGCGCTGGCGCACCTTCAGAGGCAGCTTTCCATCGGATTAGACTCCCGTCTCTAGTTTTGCTCTCTAGAATAAAAAGTATCCATGAAGTGGCATGGCCTTTCATATGACGGGAGCTGGCGATGGTGAAGAAATTGAAGGAATTGGCGGAAGACAAGGAATTGGCGAACGCCGTGCGCTCATCCGCGCAGCAGATATGGCAAGCGGGCCTGGGCGCCTTCGCCAAGGCACAGGAAGAGGGGGAGCGCGTGTTTTCCCGGCTGGTGAAGGAAGGCACGGAATTCCAGAAGCGCGCCGAAGACAAGGTTTCCGGCGTGAGCGACAGTGTCAGCAAGCTGGCCGATGGCGTGGGCAAGCAGGCCAGCGGCTCCTGGGACAAGCTGGAACAGGTGTTTGAAGAGCGTGTCGCGCGCGCCCTGGCCACCATCGGCGTGCCCACGCAACAGGATATTTCCGCACTGCACGCGCAGATCGAGGCCTTGAGCCGGCAAGTGGCGGCGCTGTCGGCCCAGGCCGCGCCACCGCCCAAGCCGAAGGCCGCGGCCAAGCCCGCCGTGAAGGCGGCGCCGAAAATTGCCCCGAAAACCGCACCGAAAGCGGTCGCCGCCAAGGTCCCCGCCAAGCCGGCAGCCAGGAGCGCGCCGCGCGCCGCGGCCAAGCCGGCGAGCAAAGCGGCGAGCAAGCCGGCGGCGAGACCGGCGGCGAAGAAAAAAGCGCCGGCCGCCTGAGCCGGTGCCGCACCCCTCCAGCCTGCGCGAGCAGGCTTTTTCTTGCCCGGGCATTTCGCCGGCGCCCGGGGGCGGAGTGTTTCATTACAGCTATCTTAGGTGGTATGCTTGAGGCAGAACACAGAGAGATTGCCCGCCATGCTACAAAAAGCACCACGCCGTACCCGCGAACGCATCCTGGAGTTGTCGCTGCGCCTGTTCAATGAGTTTGGTGAGCCGAATATCACGACGACCGTGATTGCGGAAGAGATGAACATTTCGCCCGGAAACCTGTATTACCACTTCCGTAACAAGGACGACATCGTCAATTCGATCTTCGTCCAGTTCGAGGCGGAAATCGAACGCATCCTGACCGTGCCCGACGGGCGCCGCTCGAATATCGAGGATGTCTGGCTGTATTTGCACCTGATGTTCGAACTGATCTGGCGCTACCGCTTCTTCTATCGCGACCTCAACGATTTGCTGTCGCGCAACCGCAAGCTGGAACTGCACTTCAAGCTGATCCTGGCGCACAAGATCAAGGTGGCCACGCAGCTGTGCGAAGACTTGCGCAGCGAGCAGTCGCTGGAAGCGTCGGACATGGAAGTGGCCGCGATGGCGACGAATATGGTGGTCGTTGCCACTTACTGGCTGTCGTACGAATATGTGCGCAACCCGCGCAAGTACAGCGAGCAGCAATCGATGTCCGATGCGCTGGCGCGCGGCTGTTACCAGGTGCTGTCCCTGATCGGGCCGTATTTGCGCAATGAAACGCATTTGCTGTTTCGCAAACTGTCGGAAGAGTATGTGACCAAACTCAAGAACGACTGACGCGACTGCTGGCGCCACGTCGTCATTTACAGGAGAGATATATGGCTTGGAAACAATTTCCTTATCCGGACGAAGCATATGTCTACACCCCGCAAACCCTGGAAGCGGCCTGGGCGCGCCTGCATGCGGGCGATGTGGAACCCTTTCCCACGCACCCGGCGCTGGTGCAGGCGTGGCTGGCCTTCCATGCGGGCGACTTCGAACGGGCCGTGAAACTGGGCCTGGCCGTCGGCGTGCCCGGCTATGCGGTGGCGCACAAGGCGACTTGCATCTATGCCACGCACCTGGAAGTGAACGACAGCCGGAAACTCGACATGTACGAAGAAGTGGCCGAGCGCTGCGAGCGCCAGCAGAGCGAGCAGCCGGACAATCCGGCCGGCTACTACTGGCACGCCTACAGCCTGGGCCGCTATGCGCTGGGCACGTCCGTCGTCAAGGCCCTGGCGCAGGGCATGGGCGCGCGCGTGCGCAACAGCCTGGACCGCACGATGACGGTGGCGCCCATGCATGCGGAAGCGCATATTGCGTTTGGGATTTATCATACGGAAATTATCGACAAGGTCGGCGCCATGATAGGCGGCCTGACCTATGGCGCCAACAAGGAAGATGGCTACCAGCACTTCAAGACGGCGCTGGCCCTGACGCCGTATTCGGCGCTGGCGCACAGCGAATATGCGCGCGCCTTGAATATGCTGGACGGAAAGAAAAAGCTGGCGGAAGCGCTGGCCCTGTATGAAAAGGCGGCCGAGTGCGTGGCACTGGACGCCAAGGAGCGCCTCGAGGTCGAGGCGGCGATCGATGAATTGAAAGGGTAGGGAATACTGTGATCAAGGCTTTATGTGTGTATTGCGGCGCCAACGCGGGCGTCTCGCCGGACTATGCCGTGGCGGCGCGCGAACTGGCGCGCGTGCTGGTGGCGGAAAATATCTCGCTCGTGTATGGCGGCGGCAAGGTGGGGCTGATGGGCGTGATCGCCGATGAAGTGCTGCGCCTGGGCGGCGAGGTGACGGGCGTGATTCCCACCCAGCTGGTCGAGCGCGAAGTGGGCCACACGGGCTTGACGCGGCAGTTCATCGTGAAGGACATGCATGAGCGCAAGGCGATGATGGCCAGCCTGTCCGATGCCTTCATCGCCATGCCCGGCGGCTATGGCACCCTGGAAGAGCTGTTCGAGATGCTGACCTGGGCCCAGCTGGGCTTGCACGCCAAGCCCATCGGCTTGCTCAATGTCGACCGTTTTTATGACGGCTTGATCGCTTTCGTGCAAAACGGCAAGGAGCAGGGCTTCATCCGCCCGCAGCACGCGGGGTTCCTGAACGCCGACGCCGATCCTGCGACCCTGGTGCAGCGGCTGAAGGATGGTCCGCCGTAAATTTTCTTTGTGTAGTCTCATCCAGAGCCATGCATTGTGAAATGCATGGTTTTTTTATTTCTGTGCGGGAAAATTGATCAAGATCAATTAATTAATTAATATAAATATAGCTAGAATGTTTCCACGTTGGCATGTTTTTTTGAAAATGAAGATGCTTTTTATGCATGAATGTGTTCTACTGCAATTGTTCAAAAGACAGGCCTGTCGGACACCCAGCGAGGCGCCTCCCGTTTCCCGCTACGACGCCTAGATATTGCAAGTTGCCACAACCTCGCTACTTCATCATCTTGAAAGGATACTATTGTGAAACCAATGACTCTCTTGCGCGCGACTGCCGTCGCCGCCATTCTCGCCGCCGGCGGCGCCCACGCACAAACCACCGTCATCGGCTTCGATGCGCTGGAACACCCTGGCATCCTCGGCTCCGTCTTCGACTCCTACTCCGAAGGCGGCTACGATTTCGACAGCAGCTTCCTGGGCCTGTTGAGTTCCGCACATCAAAGCAACTTTGCCTATGCCGGCTCGGCTGGCCTTGGCGCCACCGTGCTGACGACGACAACCTTGAGCCGTACCGATGGCGCCGCTTTCTCGCTGAGCTCGATCCGCCTGGCTGATTTTGTGAGCTTGCCTGGCCCCTACGACGTGACGTTCTTCGGCCATCAGGTGGGCGGCGGCACGGTGACCCAGACCTTCAGCCTCGATGGCAGCCATAACTTCAGCGATTACACGTTCACGGGCTTCGACAACCTGCTGTCGGCAACGTGGCAGGAGGGCGCCCTGCATACCTTCCAGGTCGATAATATCGCCGCCAGCGTGAGCGCCGTGCCGGAGCCGGCCACCTACGGCATGATGCTGGGCGGACTGGGCTTGCTGGCCTTCCTGCGCCGCCGCAAGAGCGCCGCCTGAGCTTGAACATGCTGCCGGTCCCGCCGGCACATGCGTCAAGAGCCGCCCGTCTTGCCGGGCAGCTCTTCTGACCCACGCCAACCATGCCGCCCAATGGATGCCCGGGGCGGCATGGTTATGTGGACGTCATGACCACAGGCGCTGGCCGGACAGGTCGAGCTGGGTCAGGTACAGGCGCACGTCGAATTCGTACTGGTGGTATTGCGGTTCCATATACGTGCACAGCTTGTAGAACGCCTTGTCATGCTGCTTTTCCTTCACGTGCGCCAGTTCGTGCACGGCGATCATGCGCAGGAATTCCAGCGGCACTTCCTTGAACATGGTGGCCACGCGGATTTCATGCTTGGCCTTGAGCTTGCCACCTTGCACGCGCGAGATCGAGGTATGCAAGCCCAGCGCGTGCTGGATCACATGGATCTTGCTGTCGAACGCCACTTTGTTAATGGGCTCGGCATTGCGCAGGAATTCATTCTTCAAGTCCTGCACATACTGGTATAAAGCCTTGTCGTTGCGTACATCGTGCGCGTTCGGATAGCGTTTCAACAGGACGTCGCCCAGTTTGTCTTGCGCGATCAGTTGCTGCACTTGCGCTTGCGTTTGTTCGGAATAGGCGCTCAGGTATTTCAGGGATGGCTGCATGCGGGGAAGGGCGGGGCGTGGCGCGGAGGTGTCGGTAAGGCGAGAATGTACCATACCGCCGCACCCCGCGCTGCGCCAGCCCTTGCATGGGGCTGCCCGGGCTGCCAGGACCGCCCCTGCCTACCTGCCTACCTGCCTACCTACCTGCCTACCTGCCTACCTGCTTACCTGCTTACCTGCATCAGGCCGCGCGCCGCAGGGGCAGCCCGGCCTGCCCCGCTCCGCCTGCTCAGCCCGCTCCGCCCTTGTCGTCCTCGTCCTTGCCGCCCTGCCGGCCAGTGCGGCCCTGCTCGGTGCCGCCGCCGCTGCGCGTGGCCGTGCCGCTGCGGCTTTCATTGGCGCGCTGGGCCGATTGCCGGCTTTCGCCGCCCTTGCGGCCGATTTCCGCCATGTGTTCGCGGTTGCGGCTGACGGCTTCGCCGCCTTTCTGCCCGGCCCGGCGCGCTTCTTCCGAGTCGAATTCATGCGCCGTGCCCTTTTGATGGGCTGCCTGGCCGCCCTTGCTGGCGATTTCGCGTTGCTGTTCTTCGTTCATGGCGGCGAAACCGCGCTTGCTCGTGCCTTTGGCGCTGCCCGATTCGCCGGCTTTCTGGCTGCTGCCAGCGCCTTTGCCCTGTTCATTACCTTGATTGCTAGCCATGTCGCTCTCCTTGCTGTCGAGTGGGGTCAAGTGGTCAATTCAAGTGTTCAATGCGCCTGATCGGATTGCCTGTCGGTGTCGCGGCTGCGGCCGGCCCCATTGCGGGGGGCCGTGGCGTGCATCTTTTCGATCATTTCACGCTGGCGCTGCGTGGCTTTTTCCGTTTCCTCGGCCGTCTTGCGCACCACTTCGTCAGCGAAGGCCACGGCCGTGCGCCTTGCTTCGGGCAGGTGGTTCTCTGCCGTGCGGTTCATTTCGACATTGGCGTTGGCGACGAGGTTGCCGAGTTGCTGCTGGTACTGCTGCAGCTTGTTGCTGCTCGGCTGCAACTGGGCCGCGGCCAGCGACATGAACTCGCCCGTGTCGCGCGCGCACAGCAGTTGCTGGCTGGCGCTGCTCCATTCCTGCAGCAGGTCTTGCGCCAGCCGCAGATGCAGCTCGCTCAGTTGCTGCGCCGTATCGAACAGCTTGCGCGATAGTTCCGTGGCGAAATTGCACTGGGCCTCCAGGTGGGACTTCAGGGCGGGGCTGAAACTGGGGGAAATACTGTTTGTGAACATGTTCTACCTCAATGAAAAACGGATCCAGGAAACACCCGGTGCACCGGATGCGGCGTATGGTGAAACAAGCAAAGGGATAGACGCCGGATGGCGTGCCAGGTTCCACGCCAGTTGGCCGTTTGGCGCGGGAATGGCGCCTGGCAGGCGGAAAAATGCGATGACTTTGTGTTAGATCAAATGAACGTGAATCGGCTTGCCGCTGTCGGCAGCCATGCTGCTTGTGTGGAAAATGCGGGTTGACTGGCCCGGCCGTGCGACAATAGCCGGCTCGCGGCAGCGCAGCCGATGGCCGGCGCGCGTGGCTGAGCCGAGCATCGCCTTACTTTTTTACCTATTTCCGCGACCATGACGCATCCCGAATACATCCTGACCCTGTCCTGCCTGGACCAGCGCGGCATCGTGCACCGCGTGTCCGGCTTCCTGGCCGAACGCGGCTGCAACATCCTCGATTCCGCCCAGTTCGGCGACCAGGAATCCCAGCTGTTCTTCATGCGCGTGCATTTCGCGCTGGAAGACGGTGCCGTCAGCGACGCCCAGCTGCGCAGCGACTTCGCCGACCTGTCGCAAGCCATGCAGTTGAACGGCCCCTTCCACGGCCAGCTGCACGATGCGCGCGTCAAGCCGCGCGTCATGCTGATGGTGTCGAAGATCGGCCATTGCCTGAACGATTTGCTGTTCCGCTACAAGAGCGGTTTGCTGAACGTGGAAATTCCGGCCATCGTGTCGAACCACATGGAGTTCTACCAGCTGGCGGCCAGCTACAATATTCCCTTCCACCACCTGCCGCTGGCCACCGGCGCGCCGGAAGCGGCCAAGCTGGCGCAGGAAGCGAAGATCATCGACTTGATGGACACGCACAAGATCGACCTGGTGGTACTGGCGCGCTACATGCAGATCCTGTCGCCCGGCCTGTGCCAGGCGCTCGACGGCCGCGCCATCAATATCCACCATTCCTTCCTGCCCAGCTTCAAGGGCGCCAAGCCGTATGCGCAGGCGCATCACCGCGGCGTCAAGCTGATCGGCGCGACGGCCCATTTCGTCACGGGCGACCTGGATGAAGGTCCGATCATCGAGCAGGACGTCGAGCGCGTCGACCATGCGATGGATGCGGAAACCCTGACGGCCATCGGCCGCGACGTCGAGTGCGTGGTGCTGGCGCGCGCCGTGAAATGGTTCGTCGAGCACCGCATCCTGAAAAATGGCGACAAGACCGTGGTTTTCCGCTGATACCGACTTCACCATTCACTTTACCGAGACAGAAACACGATGGCCCTCAAAGCAACAATTTTCAAAGCCGATCTGCAGATCGCCGACATGGACCGCAATTACTACCAGGATCACGCGCTGACCCTGGCGCGCCACCCGTCCGAAACGGACGAGCGCATGATGGTGCGCCTGCTGGCGTTCGCCATCCACGCCGACGAGGCGCTGACGTTTACCAAGGGCCTGTTCGACACGGAAGAACCCGACCTGTGGCAGAAAGACTTGACGGGCGCCATCCAGCTGTGGATCGAAGTGGGCCAGCCGGATGAAAAGCGCATCCTGAAGGCGTGCGGGCGTTCGGAACAGGTCATCGTCTACAGCTATGGCGCAACCAGCCACATCTGGTGGAAGCAGATCGCGAATAAACTGGAACGGGCGAAGAACTTGACCGTGATCAACTTGCCGTCGGAAGCGGCGCAAGACATGAGCAAGCTGGCGCAGCGCACGATGCAGCTGCAATGCACGATCCAGGATGGCCAGATCTGGCTGACGGACAGCGTCAACACGGTCCTGATCGACCGCGAACCGGTGAAGCCGGCCCGCTGATTTTTACCGTTTGAAACGCAAAAAGCCCGGATCGCTCCGGGCTTTTGTCATTGCGGGGGCTTAATTCGGCGCGCTGCCGAGGCGTTTGATGCTGCTCGAACGCTGCATGCTGCGGCTGATGCGCGGGTCGCCGTAGTAGCTCACTTCGCCCGAGCCGCCGATGCTGATGGTCAAGTCATCCTTGGCCCACACTTGCGCCTCGCCCGAGCCGCCGATGCTCACCTGCACGTCGCGCGCGGCCAGCTTGCCCGCCTGGATATTGCCCGAGCCGCCGATGGAGGCCGTCAGTTGCTCCGTCTTGCCGCTGGCCTTGAAGTTGCCGCTGCCGCCGATGGCGATGGAGACCTGGCGGCTGTCGAGGTCGCGCGCGTGGATGGAGCCGGAGCCGCCCACGTCGAAGCGCAGATTCTCGGCGCGCAAGCCCGTGGCCGTAATGTTGCCCGAGCCGCCCACGCTGATGCGTTCCACCTGGCGCGCCTGGATGACGATGTTCAGGCTGCTCTGGCGGAAGTTGGCGTTGCGCTTGGCGGGGCGGATGCGCAAGGTGCCGTTTTCCACCGCCGTCTCGATCAGCGGCAGGATATTGTCGTCGGCCTCGACGGTGATGCTGTCCGTGTTGCCGATACGCAATTCGACCGTGCCCGGCACGTTCAGCGCCACGGCATGGAAACTGCCCACTTCGCGCGTCTGCTTTTGCAGCTTGCCGCTGCCCTGGATGCTGTTGCCGGAAATCCAGTCGAGCGGCGAGGCCAGCGCCGGCGCGGCCGGGAGGGCCAGCGCGCAGGCGGCCAGCAGAAGGACGGTGGCGGCGCGGGCATGGCGTGGGTGGAAAAGTGTCGGTGTCATTCTTGCTCCCTGTTTGGAATTGGTATACTTGCATGGTATGCCAGCCGGCCGCGCCTGCGTAGCGCGCTGCGACAGACTGCGCCAGCAGCGGCATGGAATGCAGGAGGATGCGACAGGATGGCATGAGGTATGATGTCGGTGGGACATACGACGACCGGCACGCGCCGGTCACACTACTGGAATTACATGCTGATCATCACCATCAAACAGGGCAAGGAAAAGAGCTTGCTGGGCCAATCGTGGATTTACGCGTCCGCGATTGAAAAAGTCGAAGGCAAGCCGCAGGAAAAAATGAAGCCCGGCTCGACGGCCATCGTGCAAAGCTCGTCCAAGCAATTCATCGCCCGCGCCGCCTACAATTCGAAGTCGCAGATCCGCGCGCGCATCTGGAGCTTCAAGGAAGACGAACCGGTCGACCACGCGCTGATCAAGCGCAGGGTCAAGGCCGCCATCGAGAAAAAATTATCTGCCATCAAGAAGGCGGGCGAAAACCAGCTGTTGACCCTGATCAAGGGCGAAGACGAGGGCTTGCCCGGCCTGGTGGTGCAGCTGTTCGGCGGCGTGCAAGGCTACCTGATCTGCGAATTCAACGCGGGCGGCGTCGATGCGTGGAAAGTAGCCATCGTGCAATCGCTGATGGCGTCCACCGGTTGTGTCAACGTGTACGAGCGCTGCGACGACCTGATGCGCAAGGGCGAAGGCTTGCCCCTGATCGACGGCGCCCTGGCCGGCGAAGAGCCGCCCGATGAAGTCATGCTGACGGACAACGGCGTGCGTTATGCGCTGGACTTGAAAACGGGGCACAAGAGCAAGTTCCGCTGAGAACGGCTGCTTGACGTGGAACAAACCGGCGCGAGCCGGTTTTTTATTGGCTTACGCAATAAAAACACTGGCGGGAACATTGAACCGTTGTGTCAGGGCCTTGATCTGCCGTACATTCAATGCGCGCTTGCCGTTGAGTATTTCAGAGACGACGCCCTGGGTGCCAATTTCCGGCAGGTCGGATTGCGTCAGCGCATGCTGTTCCATCAACAGGCGCAGTGTCGCGGCAGGCGAGACGCCAGCAGGCGGAAAATGCTCCTGATCGTAATCGCCTATCAGCCGGCCGATACTGTCAACCAGACCGGCCAGCGGATGCTGTTCATCGGCCGCCCCGGCGTCCAATAGCTGATGCAATACGTTGACAGCCTGTTCATAAGCGGTCGCATCAGGAATTGCCTGCAGAGGAACGAGCTTGGACAGGGCTTGATAGTGGACAGTGATTTCTGCAATCAACTCACGATGCATCAAGGTTTCCATGCGTCGTACTCCTTATGCGTCAACACTGCCCGGATGAACAACAATTGGCGATTGAAGTGAATCGCGGCAATGATCCGGTACTTGTTGCCGCCGATATTAAAAATACAGTAATCGCCGACACGATCGGTGGCGTTAAAGATCGACTTCAGTACGGCGAAATTAGCAAACGGCCGCGATTCGATGATCTTGCGCCATGCCTGCATGGGTTCGCCGCCAGCGGGTGTTTTCTGGCGAAATCCACCAAAGCCTTGTTGGCGACGATGCGCATATGCCAAAGCGATGCCGTGACGAAGTGATATCGTGACGAAGTGATACTGTGACGAAGTGATACTCTGATTCAAAGATTATCTCAATTTGAGATAATCGTCAAACGGCACTACTCCAGCGGCACGCTGCGGTATTTATTGACTTCCAGGGCCGACACGGCCGGCGCATCATTGCCCCACGACGCGCGCAGATACGTCACCACGGCCGCCACTTCCGCGTCATCCATGACGGGGCCGAACGGCGGCATGCCGTAGGGGCGCGGGTTGCCTTTTGTACCGGGCGCGAAGCCGCCGTTGAGCACGAGCCGGATGGCGTTGACGGCCGACTCCGTCGTCAGCGCGCGGTTGCCGGCCAGCGGCGGGTAGCCGGGCGGCACGCCCTTGCCGTCGGCCTGGTGGCAGCTTGCGCATTGCGCCTCATACAGTTTCGCGCCCAGCGCCAGTTGCTGCCGGGCTTGCTCCGACGTGTCGCGCGGCGCCCGTGGCGCGGGCTGCGCGGGACCGGGCAGGCTTTTCAGGTAGACGGCCATCGCCTGCACGTCGGCATTGCTCATGTGCTGCAAGCTTTGCCGCACCACCTCGGCCATGGGGCCGAAGACGGTGGCGCGCGGCGACACGCCCGTTTGCAGCAATTCCACGATGTGCGCCGTGTCCCAGTCGCCCAGGCCCGCTTCCGCATCCGACGTCAGCGACGGCGCATACCAGCCCAGCACGGGGATCAGGCCGCCCGACAGGCCGTCGTCGCTGCCGCCCAGGGTCGTGCGGCTGCTATGGCAGGCGCTGCAGTGGCCCAGGCCCTGCACCAGGTAGGCGCCGCGGTTCCACTCCATGCTTTTACTGGTGAGCTGCTGGTACACGCCCGGCTTGAAATACAGCGCGCGCCAGGCGGCCAGCGCGATCTGCTGGTTGTAGGGGAAGCGCAGCGCGTGCGGCGCGTTTGCTTGCCGGTGCGGCGGCACGCTCTGGAAATACGCGTACAGGGCGTCGCTATCCTCGCGCCGCACCTTGGTGTAGCTGGTGTAGGGAAAGGCTGGATACAGCAGCCGGCCATCCTTCGACTTGCCGTTGTGGATGGCGCGCCAGAAATCGTCGGCCGTCCAGCTGCCGATGCCGGTTTCCCTGTCGGCCGTGATGTTGGGCGAAAGCACCTTGCCGAACGGCGTCTGCAGGGCGCGGCCGCCCGCGTAGGGCACGCCGCCGCGCGTCGTGTGGCAAGCCATGCAGTCGCCCGCCTTGGCCAGGTAGGCGCCGCGCGCGACCAGCTGTTCCTGGCTCATGGTGCTGGCTGTGGCCGGCGGTCCCACGTCGTCCGCCGGCCACAGCAGGAATTTGGCGCCGGCTGCGCCGATGGCGACGATGGCGGCCGCGAGCATCCATTTTTTCATGGCGCCACCTGCGCGCTGGAACCGGGCACGCCGCCGCAATGCAGCGGCAAGGGCAGGGCGATGCTGGCGGCGGGACGCGCGTCGGCGCTGGCCGCTTGCGTGCCCAGCCAGGCCGAGACGGCGCCCACATCGGCGTCCGACAGGCGCTGCGCCACTTGCGCCATGCAGTCGGGCGCGTGGGCGCGGCGGATGCCGTTCTTCCACGCACCCAGCTGGGCGTTGATATAGTCGCGCGGCAAGCCCAGCAAGCCGGGGATGGCGGGCGCCACGCCGGCCAGCTGCTGGCCGTGGCAGGCGATACAGGCGGGAATTTTTTTGCCGGCATCGCCATGCAGCACCAGCTGCTTGCCCCGCGCCAGGGCCGTCGTGCCGGCGCTGCTGGGCTGGGCCGGCGGCGGGGCAGGGTGTTGTGCCGCAAAATAGTCGGCAATTTCGCGCAGGTAATCGTCAGGCAAGTGTTCCACCATATAGTTCATCATCGGATACTGGCGCCGTCCCTCGCGAAAGTTCAGCAGCTGGTTGTACAGGTAGCCGGCCGGCTTGCCGGCGATGCGGGGAAAGAAGGCGTCGTGGCGTTCCTTGGGCGCATGACAGGCCGTGCACGCCTTGATGCGCTGTTCCAGGCTGTCGTGGCTGGCGGAAATGGCGGCGGGCGCGGCCAGCGCCATGCCGGGCAGTGCGACGGCCAGGGCCAGCACCGGCACGAGGGGGAAATGCAGTAGCATGGAAAGTCGCATGGAAAATGGCATGGGAAATAAGCTGTCTCGTCGGTCGGGATGGCGTGCCGGTGTTGCTGCCCGGATGTTGTTACCCTAGCATATAACGGGTGCTGTCACTGTGACAGGATCAGTTGTGCAATAAAACTACGGATCAGTTTGAGGAGCAGGCTTGAAACGATATGAGGAATTGGCGGAAGAAGTCGCCGCCATGATCAGCACGCAGCTGTTGTTGCCTGGTGATAAGTTGCCTTCCGTGCGCCAGCAGCATGCGCGCAGGGGCGTGAGCCCGTCGACGGTGTTCCAGGCCTATTATTTACTCGAAGCGCGCGGCATGATCGTCTCGCGGCCCCGCTCCGGCTACTACGTGGCGCCGCAGCGCGCCGCGCTGGCCCCCGAGCCGGACAGTTCCCGTCCGCTCGACGCCAGCACCACGGTCGATGTCAGCGACCTCGTGTTCGAAGTGCTGGGCGCCGTCGGCGCGCGCGATATCGTGCCTTTCGGCTCGGCGTTTCCCAGCCCGCATCTGTTCCCGATGGAAAAGCTGGCGCGGGCCGTGTCGGCCAGCATGCGCCGCCTCGACCCGTGGAGCACGGTCACGGATTTATCGCTGGGCAATGCCGAACTGCGCCGCCAGATCGCCTTGCGCTACCAGCTCGACGGGGTGCTCGTTTCCAGCGACGACATCGTCATCACGAATGGCGCGCTGGAAGCGCTGAACCTGTGCCTGCAAGCCGTCACGCGGCCCGGCGACACGGTGCTGATCGAGTCGCCCAGCTTCTATGCGTGCCTGCAGGCGCTGGAGCGGCTGGAGCTCAAGGCAGTCGAGATCGCCACCAGCCCGCGCGACGGCGTCGACCTGGCGGCGCTCGAGGAATTGCTGCTGCGCCACCAGCCCAAGGCGTGCTGGCTGATGACGAATTTCCAGAATCCCCTGGGCAGCCTGATGTCGCCGGAAAAGAAGCGCGCGCTGGTCGACCTGCTGGCGCGCCACGGCGTGCCGCTGATCGAGGATGACGTGTATGGCGAGTTGTATTTCGGCAAGCAGCGTCCCGGCTTGACGAAAAGTCATGACAGCGCGGGCCTGGTCATGCATTGCAGTTCGTTTTCCAAGACCCTGGCGCCCGGCTTTCGCCTGGGCTGGGCCGTGGCGGGCCGCTATGCGCGCCAGGTCGAACGCCTGAAGCTGACGACCAGCCTGTCGGCGCCCATCCCGCTGCAGATGGCGCTGGCCGATTACCTGGCGGCAGGCGGCTACGACCGGCATTTGCGCCAGCTGCGCCTGACCCTGGCGGCGCAGCAAAACACCATGCTGCAAGCCATCGCCGTGCATTTTCCGCCCGGCACGCGGGTGACGCGGCCGCAGGGCGGGTATTTCGTCTGGGTGGAGATGCCTGCCGGTATCGATGCGCTGGCCTTGCACCGCAGCGCGCTGGCGGCCGGCATCAGCATCGCGCCCGGCCCCATTTTTTCCGCCACGCGCGCGTTTCGCCACTGCATCCGCCTCAATTACGGCCACCCGTGGAGTCCGCAACTGGAGGAAGCGATCGCCACCCTGGGGCGGCTGGCGCTGGCGGCGGCATAGCGGCGAAAAAAAAGTTCCTTGCGGCAGCAAGTGTTCCATTCCAAAAAGAAATATTACTGTTATATTGATGTATCTATAACTAATGATGGGAATCATAATGGATAACACGCAGCCGGAAGTGGGTCGTACACAAGATACGACGATCGCCATTCTGTCCCACGTTGGCGGCCTGTTCACCAGCTGGGTGGCGCCGCTGATCATTTATTTGATCAAGAAAGATGATGCGGATAAATTCTCGGCCGAGAATGCCCGCGAAGCGCTGAATTTCCAGATCACCCTGATCATCTGGTATTTCGCCTGCTTCATCCTGTCGTTCGTGCTGATCGGCCTGTTCCTGTTCTGGATCGTGGCGCTGGCCAACCTGGTGTGCTCGATCGTCGCGGCCGTCAAGGCCAGCAATGGCGTCACTTACCGCTATCCCCTGACCTTGCGCCTGGTCAAATAAGGCTGCGCCGGCCGCCGGGTGTCAGCCCGGGCGGCCGGGCAGTATCAGGAATGACGCAAAGTCGGGCGCCACCGTGGTGGAGGCGCCTGTTTCGTGCGACCACAGCACGACCACGGGTTCGCCCGACGGCCCCGTTTGCGCATAATCAAAACAGTAGTAATCGCCCGTGCCGAACTGGGCGAAGGGCAGCAGGCTGCCGGCCTCGTCGCCTGTCCCCGCATTCTCCAGCCATTCCTGCCAGCCTTCGCGGTAATGGCGTGCTATCGATTCCCACGTCTTGCGCGCATTGGCCGCGTCGTAGACGGGAAACACGCTCAAGGCGCCCAGCGCGCGGCCATTATTCTCCAATAACCATTGCACATGGGATGCGGGCAGCTGCCGCCCCAGCGCCTGTTCGGCGGCGGCGATCGCGTCAGGCGTGGTGCCGATGGATTTGTTCTTGCTCATGCTGCAGGAAGGCGCGCCGGCTCAGGCGGCGATGGGCGGCGGGGCTGGCGGCGTGCTGGCGCGCGGGGCTTTTTGCGGCGCGACCTTGCCGCCGTCGGCGATCCAGCGGCGGTACACGCGCAGGGCCACTTGCGCATCGTCGGCCGCATACAGGATCTGCTTTTCCGTCAGGCGCGATGTGGCCCAGTTGGTGGTGGAAATCTTTTTCGATTTCTGCAGGTGCAGGCCGAAGAACTTGGCCACGGCCGTCTTCGCGCCCAGGTCGTTGCGCTGGCCGCCGCGCAGGGCGACGGACAGGTCGAGCACCTGGGCCGGGGCGATGCCCAGCTTGTTGCGCAGGCGCTTGACGTCGTCGGACAGGCCGAAGCCCACCTTCAGGGTGGTGGTCGATTCGAGGATGGCCTTGAGTTCGGCCAGGGCCGGCGCCGGCGTGCTGCCCACCTGGAACAGGTAGGCGATGTCGTCGGTGGCCAGCTGGATCAGGTGCGGTCCCGTGGAGGACTCGCCCTTCACAAAAGTCGGCTTCGATTCCGTATCGAAGCCGATGGCGTCCGCTGCCAGCAGGGCGGCCATGGCCGCCTGTGCATCATCGCTGGTGCGTACCAGCTTGACGTGGTCGAGTGCAATGCCTTGATAGGGGGGCAGTGGCGGTGCGGCAGCTGTGTCCATGAAACCGGATCAGCCCTTGCGCGAGAATTTCGCGGTCAGCTGATTCAGTTTTTCCAGGCGCAAACGGTTCGCTTCTTCGGCGGCCGCGGCATCGCGCTCGGCTTTCTTGCGCTCGGCTTCCTTCTTGAAGCGCTGCTGCAATACTTGCGTGGCATGGTCGCGGTGGGTTTGCGTCACTTCCGCGCCGGCGGTGCCGTCGAGGTCGTAGCGTACCTTGGCTTTTTCCATCACGCGCAGGTAGCGCAGCGAACCCGTGTGGATGCCCAGCGCCGTGCGCATCAGCTTGCGGTCCAGGTCCGGCAGGCGCGCGAGGATCTGCTTGTCGATACCGATCGACAAGGGCAGGCAATCTCGGAATGGCGGGAATTGCTCCTGGAACTGTTTCAGCAGCGCGCGCGCGGTCAGGCCGGCAGGCGCCGGCGTGGTCGCTGCGGCCGGTGCCGCCGCTGGGGCTGCATCGACTGGCGTGTCAGGAGTGGTGGCTTGCTGGTCTGGCGTGGAGCTGGTCATCGACATCATTGGTTGGGCTATAAAAGGGGAGCATAGCACGCGCCACAGGCAAGTGCATTGTCTTTTTTGGCAACTTGACCTGCGATAAGCGGGTTCGTACTGCAGCCGGCACAGCGCGGAATACGGGAAATGTGTATAATGTCGGCTTGCGCTGATGACTGGGCCCTGTTTTTGAAGGTCTGGCTCAGGTGTGCAGGGGATAGGAGCAGTGCGGCGCAGGGCCACCATTATTGATATTTTTGATATCGGTTATTCCACTTATCAATTATTCAGATAACGGGCCTTCGTGCATAATCTTGCTCTCCGCTGTGTCTTCACTGAACAACAATAGATTCAAGCCCGTTCTGGTACGGGCTTTTTTTCATTCCGCAATGTACATCGCTTATTTATCTGACCCGGTTTCGGCCCTCGCCGTTCGGTCCGCGCTCCTCATGCCGGATGCGTGGGCTATGAACGTCACGATAGACAGGCGCCGCTGCCCTTGACGGCAGCCGCAACAATACGCTCCATCGAGTCCGGTTTCGCAGGCTTAGGTGGAATCATTCACTTCGCGCCGACACCATCTGGTCTCGCATTAAGAGATATCTCATGAAGAATACGCCAAAAACTTTAACGTTGTCCGCCAAGGCGCCACGCCCAGCCGCGGCGCCGCTTGCCGTACCCAAAACGACTTTATCTTACTTCATCGATAATGCGCAAGCGAATCCGGAAGCCACCGTCACGACGGCGCCGACCGTCGTCACCGTGGTGAAGAAAAGCCGCTCGCGCCTGGCTGCCGTGCCGCCGGCCGAAACGGTAACGGAAGCAGCAGTTGCCGCGCCCGTGGCCGACGCCGCCGAAGCCGTGGAAGCGGCGCCCGTCAAGATGCCGAGCGTCAAAGTGGCGCCCAGCGCCAAGGCGGCGCCTGCGCCGCGCAAGGTCAGCGAAAGCGCCGCCACCAATAAAGTGGTGACGGCAGCCCGTTCGAAAGTCGTGCGCGCCAAGCCTGAAGCGGCGCCCGTGACCATCATCACCGGCGCGCAAGTGGTCAGCAAGACCACGGACGCCGACGCCCTGGCCGCCATCGATACCTCGAATTACTTCTTGCCGACCGTCAAGGTGCCGGGCCGCCGCGGCCGCAAGCCGAGCGAATTCACGCCGGAAAACGACGAAGTGGCGGCACTCAACGCCGTCGAACGCGCCGAACTGAAGGCCGTGTCGAAAGCGCGCGACCGCAAGGCCAAGGGCGGCCTGGCGGACGCATTGGGCGATCCGGAAGCGTCGGCAGCGGACCTGGAACGCCGCCGCAAGCAGATCACGGGCTTGATCAACATGGGCAAGGAACGCGGTTTCCTTACCTATGCCGAGATCAATGACCAATTGCCGGAAAACATCATCGATCCGGAAGCCATCGAAGGCATCATCGCCACCTTCAACGACATGGGTATCGCCGTCTACGAGCGCGCCCCTGACGCGGAAAGCCTGTTGTTGACCGACAACGTCGCCACCGTCACCAGCGACGATGAAGTGGAAGCGGCTGCCGCGACCGCCCTGTCGACGGTCGACTCCGACTTCGGCCGCACCACCGACCCCGTGCGCATGTACATGCGTGAAATGGGCGCCGTGGCGCTGCTGACGCGCGAAGGCGAGATCGAGATCGCCAAGCGCATCGAAGGCGGCCTGAAGGACATGATCCAGGCGATTTCCGCCTGCCCGACCACCATCGGCGAAATCGTTGCTCTGTCGCAAAAAATCGCGCGCGACGAAATCAAGGTCGATGAAGTGGTCGACGGCTTTGTCGATTTGAACGAAAGCAATGCCCCGGCGCCCGCCGCTGCCGCCGCGCCCGCCGCCGCCAGCGGTGACGACGAGGAAGAGGAAGAAGAAGCCGAGGAAGAAGACGGCGACGCCAATGGCGGCGCAGCCGGTTTCTCCAGCGAGCAATTGGCCCAGCTGAAAAAGAATGCGTTGGAGAAATTCAACGTCATTTCGACGCAGTACGACAAGATGCGCAAGGCGCCCGAGGGTTACAACTCGAAAGCCTACGTCAAGGCGCAGGAAGCCATTTCGCAGGAATTGCTGGGCATCCGCTTCACGGCCAAGGTCGTGGAAAAGCTGTGCGACACCCTGCGCGGCCAGATGGAAGAAGTGCGCCACATCGAGCGCGCCGTGCTGGAACTGTGCGTGAACAAATGCGGCATGCCGCGCGCCCACTTCATCAAGGTGTTCCCGGGCAATGAATGCGACCTGGAATGGGTCGACCGCGAAGTCGATTGCAAGTATCCGTACAGCGCCATCCTCAGCCGCAACGTGCCTGCCGTCAAGGAACTGCAAAAGAAGATGATCGACCTGCAAGCGCGCGTGGCCCTGCCGCTGGCCGACTTGCGCAAGATCAACAAGCAGATGGCTGCCGGCGAAAAGCGCGCGCGTCACGCGAAACGCGAAATGACGGTCGCCAACTTGCGCCTGGTTATTTCGATCGCCAAGAAATACATCAACCGCGGCTTGCAATTCCTCGACCTGATCCAGGAAGGCAACATCGGTCTGCTGAAGGCTGTCGATAAATTCGAATACCGCCGCGGCTACAAGTTCTCGACCTACGCCACCTGGTGGATCCGCCAGGCCATCACGCGTTCGATCGCCGACATGGCCCGCACCATCCGCGTGCCGGTGCACATGATCGAAACGATCAACAAGATGAACCGCATCTCGCGCCAGATCATGCAGGAAACGGGCAGCGAGCCGGACCTGGCGACCCTGGCCGTCAAGATGGAAATGCCGGAAAACAAGGTACGCGAAATCATGAAGATCGCGAAAGAGCCGATTTCCATGGAAACGCCGATGGGCGAAGATGGCGATTCGCAACTGGGCGACTTCATCGAAGACAACACGACCCTGGCGCCGCTGGACGCCGCGCTGCACGCCTCGATGCGCAACGTGATCAAGGAAGTGCTCGATTCCCTGACGCCGCGCGAAGCGAAAGTGCTGCGCATGCGTTACGGCGTGGAAATGTCGAACGACCACACCTTGGAAGAAGTGGGCAAGCAGTTCGACGTGACGCGCGAGCGCATCCGCCAGATCGAAGCGAAAGCCATGAGCAAGCTGCGCCAGCCTTCGCGTTCGGACAAGCTGAAAACCTTCTTGACTCAAAATTAAGTAGTCAGCAGGCAATAAAAAAGAGGCGCAAGCCTCTTTTTTTTCGCCCTGGAATTGTCCTAGGCTTCGATGGCCTGGCTTTTGGCGATCGGCAGGCGGATGGCCAGCGCCGTGCCCTGGCCCTGCTGGCTGTCGATGCGCAGTTCGCCGCCCAGGGCGTGGACGCGTTCGCGTATGCTTTTCAGGCCGAAGGCGGCCTTCTTGCCGTGGGCGTCCGGCTGCATGCCGATGCCGTTGTCGCTGATGCGCAGCACGATGGCATCCGTATCTTGCGCCAGCGCCACTTCCACCTCGCTGGCCTGGGCGTGGCGCACGATGTTCGACAGCGATTCCTGCAGCACGCGGAAGATGGCCGACGTCTGGCGCTGGTCCAGGCCCAGGTCGGGCGCCTCGCTGTCGAGCGAGAGCTGGTAGCGGATGGCGCCGCGGCTTTCCATCTGGCGTATCAGCCATTCGGCTGCCGGGCCCAGGCCCAGCTCCAGGGTACTGGGATGCAAGTCATTGATGATGGTGCGCACCGAGCGGATGGTGGCGTCGATGGTGTCGAGCACGCGCTGGGCGTGGCGGTGCAGGCGCGGATGGGTCCTGGCCGTGCGCGCGTGCAGCAGCGACACGTCGATGCGCAGCACCATCAGGTTCTGGCCCAGGTCGTCATGAATGTCGAGCGCGATGCGGCGCCTTTCCTCTTCCTTGATGGTCTGCTGGTGGTCGGTCAGTTCGCGCAGCTGGGCCAGGGTGCGCTGCAGGTTCTCCTCGTTGCGCTTGCTTTCCGTGATGTCGATGCCCATGGCGATGATCATCTGCGGCCGCCCTTGGGCGTCGAAGATGGGTTTTTTATGCGTCTGCAGCAGGCGGTTTTCCTGCAGCCGCGCATTCCACACGAGTTCTTCGCGGATCACCACCTGGCGGCTGGCAAACGCTTCCTGGTCCGCCGCGTGGAATCCCAGGGTCTGGTCCGAGGGGAAGTGCTGCACGTCGCGTCCCTCGGCGATATCCTGGAATAGCACGCCCCATTGCTGCTCGCAAGCCTGGTTCATCAGCAGCATGCGCGAATCGGCGTCCTTCAGGAACAGCGACAGGGGCATCATGGAAATGATGTCCTGCAGCCGCTCTTCGCTGCGCGCCAGGGCCGCTTCCGTTTGCGCGCGCATGGCGATTTCCGCGGAGAGCTGGAGATTGACATCGAGCAACTGGGCCGTGCGCAGGGCCACGCGGCTTTCCAGCTCCGCATGGGCGACGGTCAGCGCGTGTTCGGCCCGCTTGTGCTCCGTGATGTCGCTGGCCAGCACGAGGGCGCCCGTCAGGCTGCCTTGCGGGTGGTACAGGCGGCGTCCGCTGATCATGGCCCAGCGTTCCGAACCGTCGCCGTGACGGTACTGCAATTCTCCCATGCAGCTATCCGTGGCTGTCTGGCGCAGCGGACACAGGCGCAGCAAGGTCGCTTCGTCGTGGAATTCGCTCATCTTGTGGCCCAGCAGCTTTTCCGCCGGGATGCCCAGCATGTCGCACAGGCGCTGGTTGAGATGCAAGATCGTGCCTTGCGCATCCGTTTGCCACATGCCGTCCTGCGCCGTCTCGCTCAGGTCGCGGTAGCGCATGGCGCTGGCGTCGAGCTGCAGAAGCGTGCTGGCGAGGTGGGCGCGCAGCTTGCGCATCAGCCACATGGCCGTGCCGGCGGCGCCCGCCAGCAGCAGCGACAGCCAGATGTGTTCCCAGAAGTCGAGCTGCTGCCAGGCGGCGCCCGCCAGCCAGCCCAGCATGATCAGGATGAGGGCGGCACATGCCGTACTCAAGGTTTCAATCGACCATTTGCTCATCCGCGTCCCTGGCGTCGTGGTTGGCCGCTGCCGTGCGCCTGGCGCCGGAGAGGGAAAGTATCCGACGCTAGTGTAATACCAATTGTTGTTTTCTTGAGAATATTTTTCCATTGGGCAAGCAAAAGGGCCGGCCCTTGCGGTGCCGGCCCTGTTTGCCGATGGCAAGGTGGCGCGATCAGCCCGTGTTGCGCAGGCCGGCCGCCACGCCATTGATCGACAGCTGGATGCCGCGGTGCACCCTTTCGTCGATCCGGCTTTCCGCCGACAGGGCGCGGTTGCGCTTGATCAACTCCACCTGCAAGTGGTTCAGCGGGTCGAGATAGGCGAAGCGGTTCTGGATCGAACGGGCCAGCAGCGGATTGCCCGCCAGGCGTTCCGTGTTGCCGGTGATCAGCTCCAGGCAGCGCAGGGTGTTGCCGTGCTCGTCCGTGATGCGCTTGTAGATGCGTTCGCGCAAGCCCTGATCCGCCACCAGTTCCGCATAGCGCGAGGCGATCGCCAGGTCCGTCTTGGCCAGCACCATGTCCATGTTCGACAGCAGGGTGGCGAAGAATGGCCATTCGGCGTACATGGCGCGCAGGGTGGCGATTTTTTCATCTTTCGCGGCGCCGTCGGCCTCGTTGATCCACGCTTCGATGGCGCTGCCGAAGCCGAACCAGCCCGGCAGCAGCAAGCGGCACTGACCCCAGGAAAAGCCCCAGGGAATGGCGCGCAAGTCTTCGATGCGCTGGTTGGCCTTGCGCGAGGCGGGGCGCGAACCGAGGTTCAGCTCGGCGATTTCCGCGATCGGCGTAGCCGAGAAGAAATATTCCGTAAAACCCGGCGTTTCATATACGAGGTGGCGGTAGGCGTGATAGGCGAGGTCCGACAGCTGCGCCATCACGGCTTCGAACTGCGCCAGCTGGCCGTTGCGGGCCGGATTGGCTTCCTGCGGCGCCAGGCTCGCTTCCAGGGTGGCGGCTACCAGCAATTCCAGGTTGCGCCGGCCGATTTCCGCGTTGGAAAACTTCGAGGCGATGATCTCGCCTTGCTCCGTCAGACGGATCTGGCCGTTGACGGTGCCCGGCGGCTGGGCCAGGATGGCTTCGTAGCTGGGGCCGCCGCCACGGCCCACCGTGCCGCCGCGGCCATGGAACAGGCGCAGCTTGACGCCGGCCTTCCGGAAATCGGCCACCAATGCCAGTTCCGCCTTGTACAGTTCCCAGTTGGACGTCAGGAAGCCGCCATCCTTGTTCGAATCGGAATAGCCGAGCATGACTTCCTGCAACTGTCCCTGCTTGGCGATCAATTGCTTGACCAAAGGCAAGGCCATGACCTGGCTCATGATGCCGGCCGCGCGCTGCAGGTCGGGTATCGTTTCGAACAGGGGGATGACCATCAGCTCGCAGCTGCTGTCGCCTTCGCCTCCCGCCTTCCAGTCGGTGCGCAGCAAGCCGGTTTCCTTTTGCAGCAGCAACACTTCCAGCAAGTCGGACACGGTTTCCGTGTGCGAGATGATGTAATTGCGGATGGCCCGCGCACCGTAGCGCTGGCGGATGTCGCGCGCCGCGCGCAGGATCGCCAGTTCGGAATCCGTTTCCGCCGCGTAGGCGATGTAGGGCGAGTACAGCAGGCGCGGCTGGGCCAGTTCGTTCAGCAGCAGTGCCTGCTTGTCTTCCTCGGACAGGGCCGTGTAATCGGCGGCCACGCCGCTTTTCGCGAACAGGTCGGCCAGCACCCGTTCATGCACGTCGGACGTCTGGCGCATGTCCAGCGACGCCAGGTGGAAACCGAAGATGTCGGCCGCGCGCGCCAGGGTGGCCAGGCGCGGGCGCACGAGGGCGGCGCCGTGGTGCGACTCGAGCGAGGCGACGATGGTGCGCAAGTCGGCCACGAAGGCGGCCGCGTCAGGGTAGGCGGCCGCGGCGCCCACTTCCTTGCGCAGGATGTTGGTGGCGCCCAGCGCGCGGGCCGTGGCGGCCAGGCGCGCATAGATGCCGATCAGGGCGCGGCGGTACGGCTCGTCGCTGCGGTGCGGCGAGGCGTCGGGCGACTGGTCGGCCAGCGCCTGCAGTTCGGCGCTCACGCCCACCATCAGGGTCGAGACGGACAATTCCGCGCCCAGCGCGTGCGCTTCGTCGAGGTAAAAGTCGAGGATGGTGGTGGCGTGGCGCGCCAGCGCGTGCTGCATGGTGCCCGCGTTGACGTTCGGGTTGCCGTCACGGTCGCCGCCGATCCAGCTGCCCATCTGCACGTAGGCGGCGTTGATCGGCTCGATCGTGCCGTCGCCGTTCGGGTACTCGGCGGCGATATCGTCCTCGATGTCGTCATACAGGCCCGGCAGTTCGCGCAGGAAGGTGATGCGGTAGTAGGACAGGGCATTCTCGATCTCGTCGGCCACCGTCAGCTTCGAGTAGCGCAGCATGCGCGTCTGCCACAAGGTGGCGACGCGCGAGCGCAGCAGCTGCATGTTGGCGTGCCGCTCTTTCGGCGTCTGCGGCAAGTCGCGCTCGGCCAGCAGGCGGGCGATGTCGTGCTCGGCGTCGAGGATGCTCTTGCGCTGCACTTCCGTCGGGTGGGCCGTCAGCACGGGGGCGATCAGGGCGTCCTGGAAGAAGGTGTCGACCGTCTTGCGCGGCACGCCGGCCAGGCGCAGTTTTCTCAGCGCGAAGCTGACGCTGCCTTTTTGCGCCGGCGAGCCGGCCAGCAGGTGGGCGCGGCGGCGGCGGATGTGGTGTTGATCTTCCGCAATGTTGGCCAGGTGCGAAAAGTAGGAAAAGGCGCGCACGACGGAAATCGTCTGTTCGCGGCTCAGTTCCTTGAGCATGGCGTCGAGTTCCAGCGCGGCGCCCGCGTCCGCTTCGCGGCGGAAGCGCACGGACGTCTGGCGTATGGTTTCCACCACATTGAAGACGGCGTCGCCTTCCTGTTCGCGCAGCACGTCGCCCAGCAGGCGGCCCAGCAGGCGGATGTCTTCTTTCAGCGGCGCGTCCTTGTCGGAGCCGGCCGCCGGGACTATTTCTGGTGCTACTGCGTCATTGAGCATAATAAAGAACCAAAGTAAGTGTAAAAGCAAGGGAATGTGGATCGCACCGGGCGTTTGGCCGCAGAGGGGAGGGGGCGCATGATAAAATTTGTGGTCTTCAACATGGACGCTAGCCTGACTTGGCCTTCTAGGCTAAGCGATAACGATTATAGCGACGCCAGGCGCCACCCGATACAAAATTGATATCAGACGGGCGAAATGGCAACGATAATGACAACGACAGCCACAGCGAAAGAACTTGTTTTGAAAGCATCCGAATTGACCCCGAACGAATTGAATATTCCTGCCCGCCTGGTGATCGCCACGCGCGAGAGCCGTCTTGCCATGTGGCAAGCTGAACACGTGCGCGCCCGCCTGGCCGCCCTGTATCCGCAGTGTAGCGTCGAAATTCTCGGCATGACCACACGCGGCGACCAGATTCTGGACCGCGCCTTGTCCAAGGTAGGCGGCAAGGGCCTGTTCGTCAAGGAGCTGGAAGTGGCGATGGAAGAAGGCCGCGCCGACCTGGCCGTGCATTCGCTGAAAGACGTGCCGATGGAGTTGCCCGAAGGCTTTGCCCTGGCCGCCATCCTCGAGCGTGAAGACCCGCGCGACGCGTTCGTGTCGAACGACTACGCCAGCCTGGCCGAGCTGCCGCATGGCGCCGTCGTCGGCACCAGCAGCCTGCGCCGTCAGTCGCTGATCGCCGCGCGCTATCCGCACCTGACGATTTTGCCCCTGCGCGGCAACCTCGATACGCGTTTGGGCAAGCTGGACCGTGGCGACTACGCCGCCATCATCCTGGCCGCCGCCGGCCTGAAACGCCTGGGCCTGGCGTCGCGCATCCGCGCCGTGCTGGCGCCGGAAGACAGCTTGCCGGCCGCCGGCCAGGGCGCCATGGCGATCGAGATCCGCAGCGGACGCGCGGACGGCGCCGACATGGTGCGCCTGCTGGCGCCGCTGAACCACACGGCCACGGCGCAAGCCGTCACGGCCGAGCGCAAGGTGTCGAAGATTTTCGGCGGCAGCTGCCAGATTCCGCTGGCCGCGTTCGCCACCGTCGAGGGCGAGCAGATGCGCTTGCGCGCCATGGTCGCCACGCCGGACGGCGCGCGCATGGCCAGCGCCGAGCTCGAAGGTGCTGCCGGCGCGCCGGAACAGCTGGGCGAGCAAGTGGCCGAATTGCTGCGCGGGCAAGATGCCGCCGGCATCCTCGCCTCGTGCGCCGTCACCCCGGACAACCATGAAGGCCTGGCGCCGCATGCCTGACACCGTGGTGATCACGCGGCCCGCGGCGCAAGCGGGGCCGCTGGCCGCCAGCATCGCGGCGCTGGGCTTGCCCGTGACCCTGCTGCCGCTGCTGGAAATCCACGCGCTTGACGGCGCAGAGGAATGCGCGCGGCTGCAAGCCGTGCTGGCGCGCCTGGCGGACTACGACCTGGTGGCGTTCGTCTCGCCCAACGCCATCGATTGCGTCTTTGCGCACTTGCCCGCCTGGCCATCGGGCCTGCCGCTGGCCGTGGTGGGCGAGGGCAGCCGGATGGCATTGGCGGCGCATGGCGTCACGCAGGCCAACGCGGCCATCACCAGTCCGCTGGACACGGCGCGCAGCGATTCCGAACATTTATTATTGGCGCTGGACTTGCCGGCCCTGCGCGGCAAGCGCGTGCTGATCGTGCGCGGCGATGGCGGGCGCGATTACCTGGCCGACGGCTTGCGCGCGGCCGGCGCCGAAGTCGAGTTCGTCACTGCCTACCGCCGCAAGGTGCCAAGGCTGACGCCGGCCTTGCGGGCGACCCTGGAAAACCTGTTGCAGCATAATAATGACTGGATCATCACCAGCTCGGAAGCGCTGCGCGGCTTGCTGGCGCTACTGGGCGAAATGGATGCTGAAAAGGCGGCTGTTGTGAAAATGCAACAGCAGCATCTGATCGTGCCGCACGCCCGCATTGCACAAACGGCGGCGGCCCTGGGTTTTGCCCGAGTCACCTTGACAGGATCAGGCGACGCAGGAGTGCTCGCCGCGTTACAATCACGACCATGAACGAAATGCCTACACTCTCCGAACCGAATGCAACGCCTGGCAGCGCCGTGAAGACGGCGCCGCAGGCGGCCGACCAACCTGCCGGCCGCGCGCCGACCCTGCTGGAACAGCTGCAAAAGCCCATGAGCATCGCCGTCATTGTGCTGGCCGTGCTGCTGGCTGCGCAAAGCTGGTCGACCAGCAAGCAGATCCGCAACCTGCGCGAAGAAGTGGCCAAGCGCCTGCAAAAAGGCGATGTCAGCAATGCCGAAACGGGCGTGCTGGCGCGCAACGTGCAAGAAGGCACGAAAGAGCTGCAAATCAAGGTGGGCGCGCTGGAAAACCGCCAGAGCGAAACGCAAAGCCAGCAGCTTGCGCTGGAACAACTGTACAACGACTTGTCGAAGAACCGCGACGAGTGGGCGCTGACGGAAATCGAGCAGGTGCTGTCGACGGCCAGCCAGCAACTGCAACTGGCCGGCAACGTGCCCGGCGCGCTGATCGCTCTGCAAAACGCGGACCGCAGCCTGTCGCGTTCCGACAAGCCGCAATTCATCACCATCCGCCGCGCCATCGGGCGCGACATGGAAAAACTCAAGGCTCTGCCCAGCGTCGATTCGACGGGCGTGGCCCTGCGCCTCGACGCCGTGATCGCCCAGGTCGATTCCCTGCCGATGCTGTCCGACGAAACGCCGGCCTTGCCGGCCGCGCCGGAAAAGCCGGGCAAGGCCAAGCCCGTGCGCGATGCGAGCGGCAAGCTGATGGGGCCGCCTGCGCCGGAACCGCTGCTGCAAAAAGTGCGCGACGGCTTCAATACCTGGAGCGGCGACATGTGGGCCGACGTGCGTCAATTGATACGCATCCGCCGCGTCGATACGCCGGAAGCGCTGATGCTGTCGCCGACGCAATCGTATTTCTTGCGCGAAAACGTCAAGTTGCGCCTGCTGAATGCCCGCATGGCCTTGTTGTCGCGCAATGAAACGGCGTTCCGCAACGATTTGATCGCCGCGCAGGATGCGCTGGCCAAGTATTTCGACACCCGCGCCAAGAGCACGCAGACGGCGCAAGCCCTGTTGCGCCAGGTGCAGGGCAGCAACCTGGCCATCGAAATGCCAACCTTGTCCGACAGCCTGACGGCTGTGCGCAACTACAAAGCGAAGTCCTGAGCCCATGCGTCTATTTCTCTGGTTACTCGCCCTGATGGCTGCGGCGATCGGTATCGCCGTGACGGCCCGTTTCAATCCCGGCAACGTGGTGCTGTTCTATCCGCCATACCGCATCGATTTGTCGCTGAATTTCTTCCTGTTGCTGCAGGTCGTGCTGTTCGTGCTGCTGTACCTGCTGGTGCGCGCCGTGCGCGCCACCGTGCGCATGCCGGCGCAAGTGGCCGCCTACCGCCAGCGCAAGCGTGAGCGCGACGGCAACAAGGGCTTGCGCGAAGCCTTGAAAGCCCTGTTCGAAGGCCGTTTCGGCCATGCCGAGAAGGCTGCGTTGCGCGCCGCCGAGCTGGAAGAGAATGCCGGCCTGGCCGCGCTGATCGGCGCGCGCGCCGCGCACCGCATGCGCCAGTCCGAGCGCCGCGACAGCTGGCTGTCGCGCGTCGAAGGCGACGCCAGCCTGAAAACGGCCCGCTTGATGACGGTGACGGAATTGCTGGTCGACGATCACCAGCCGGAAGCGGCCCTGGCGGCCGTGCGCGAACTCAATGCCAGCGGCACGCGCCATATCCATGCGCTGCAATGGTCGCTGAAGGCCGAGCAGCAGGCGAAGAACTGGCCGGAAGTGCTGCGCCTCGTGCGTTCGCTCGACAAGCACCGCGCCCTGCATCCGGCCCTGTCGTCGCGCCTGCGCGAACTGGCCTACGACCATCTGCTGTCGGACCAATCGCATGACGCCGAATCGCTGATGCGCGTATGGTCCACCGTGCCAGGCGCCGACCGCGTCAAGCCGTACATCGCCTGCCGCGCCGCCACGGCCCTGAATGCGCGCGGCCTGCACGATGAAGCGCGCCTCGTGTGCGAAGAATCGCTGGCCGCCGACTGGGACGAGCGCGTCGTGCGCGCCTACCGCGAAGCGGCGGCGCCAAGCGGCACGCCGGCCTTGCTGCTGCAGATCGAGCATTGCGAGCAATGGATGAAGCAGCGTCCGCTGGATGCGGAACTGGCGTTGACCCTGGGCACTCTGTGCCTCAAGCAAAAACTGTGGGGCAAGGCCCAGCGCCACCTGGAGCAGGCTTTGTCGGACGCGAACGAGCCGCAAATGGTGCGCGACGCCCATCTGAAGCTGGCGCAGATGCACGACGCCCTGCAGCAGACGGAACAGGCTGCCGCCCATTACCGGCAGTGCGCGCTGGCCACCATCCTGTAAGCCGTTTTGTAAGCCATTTCTCCAGACGTAAAAAAGCCGTTCAGTGCAGACTGAACGGCTTTTTTTGCGCTGCTACCTTGCTAATTTACTTCTTCGAGCTTTACTTCTTCGGTACGGCAGTGCCTTCGGGCAAGGCGTACGCGACCAGGGTGTCGCTCATCTTCGTGCCCAGCGAACCGTGGCCGCCGGCCATGACGACGACGAACTGGCGTCCCGACTTGTTCGACACATAGCTCATCGGCGTAGCCTGGCCGCCGGCCGGCAAGCGGGCTTTCCAGATCACTTTGCCGTTGCTGACGTCGTAGCCGCGGATGTAGTAGTCGAGCGTGCTGCTGAGGAAGGTCACGCCGCCACCCGTGGTGACCATGCCGCCCAGGCTGGGCACGCCCAGCGGCAACGGAATCGGCACGGGGCCGCTGTCGCGCGTGGTGCCGTTCTTGTGCATCCACACTTTTTTCATGGTGCGCAGGTCGACGGCGGCCACATAGCCCCACGGCGGTGCCTGGCATGGGAAGCCCAGCGGCGACAGGAAGGCCTTGATTTCCACGGCGAACGGGACGCCCGTCTGCGGCTGCAAGCCCATTTCGCCACCGGTGCCGCCCTTGGCCGTCGTTTCCGCGCGCGGCACGAGTTTTTCCAGGAAGCCCATGTAGTCCGGGTTGACGATCAGCAACTGGCGTACGGGGTCGATGGCCGCGCCGCCCCATTCGAAGATGCCGAGCGGGCCCGGCGAGATGACGGCGCCCTTGCCGGCCGTTTGCGGCGTGAACGGGCCTTCATAGCGGCGTTCCTTGAAGATGATGCGGCAAGCGAGCTGGTCGAACGGCGTGGTGCCCCACATGTCCGCTTCGCTGATATTGCGTTCTGGCAAGAAGGTCAGGGCCGAGAACGGCTGCGTGGGCGACAGGGTGTCGCCGGCGGCAGGATTGCTCGTCGGCACGGGTTTTTCCGGCGCCGGGACGACCAGGCTGCCGTCGCGGCGGTCGATCACGTAGATGTCGCCGCGTTTCGTCGTGGCAACAACAGATGGCACTTTACCCTTAGGCGTGTCGATGTCGACCAGGCTCGGCTGGCCGCCGATGTCCATGTCCCAGATATCGTGGTGCACGGTCTGGTAGACCCAGCGCACTTTACCCGTCGCCAGATCCAGCGCGACGATGGCGCTGTTGAATTTCTCGCCATTCTTGTTGCGGTTGCCGCCCCAGGTGTCGGGGGTTTCATTGCCCATCGGAATGTAGACCATGCCCAGCTTTTCATCGATGCTGGCCACGCCCCACGAGTTGGGCGAGTTGTTGGTGTAGTTCTTGCCTTCAGGGAAAGGCGCCGTATCTTCCGGCGTGGCCGGGTCCCAGTTCCACATCAGCTTGCCGGTGACGGGATCGTAGCCGCGGATCACGCCCGATGGCTCTTCCGTCGAATGGTTGTCCGTCACGCTGGCGGCGATCACGGCCATTTTCTGCGAGACGGCCGGCGGCGACGTTGGCATCAGGAAACCGCGCTTGATCATGGCCATGTTTTTATACAGGTTGACGACGCCGTTGTTGCCAAAGCTCTTGCACGACTCGCCCGTATCGGCATTGACGGCGATCATGGTGCCGTCCATGGTCGGCGCCAGGATGCGGCGCGGGCATTCCATGCCGGCCGCTTCGGGGGCCGGATTGTTCTTCGCGCGGCCCGCGTTGACGTCCCAGTAGGCGACGCCGCGGCAGATCATGTGCTGGTAGCTGGCCGCGTCGCGGTTGATCTTCGGATCGTGGCGCCAGATTTCCTTGCCCGTGTCCGGGTTCAGGGCGATGACGATGTTGTGCGGCGTGCACAGGTACAGCATGTCATTGACCTTCAGCGGCGTGACTTCGTTGGCGATCTCGCCCGGATCGTTCGGCCCCTTGAAGTCGCCCGTGTGATAGGTCCAGGCCTCTTTCAGGCCGGAAATATTCGCCGGCGTGATCTGCGCGGCCGGCGCATAGCGGTCGCCATAGCCGGAGCGGCCATACGCGGACCAGTCGTTGTGCTCGACGCCGGGCGCGAAATCGCCGGAGGCGGTGGCGGCCATGTTTTCGGCCGGCACGTCGCCATGCAGGTCGTGGTAATCCTGGAACAGGGCGATGACGCCGGCGATGACGGTCAGGGCCACGGCGGCGGAGAGGGCCGTCTTGCCCGCCTGCGGCTGTTTTGCGGAGGCGGGTGGGGCCAGGCGGCGGCTGACGAAGGGCAGCAGCAGCCAGACGGCGGCGGCAAACCAGATGTCCAGGCGCGGCAGCAATTGCCACCAGTCGAATTTCACTTCAATGAGGGACCAGATCAGGGTGGCGAGCAGCAGCAGCGCCATGAACGGTTGCGCGCTGCGCTTGCCTTTGAAGACGAGCACGCCGGCGATCAGCATGCCTATGCCGGCCAGCAAGTAGTACCACGAGCCGCCGAGCGTGGCCAGCCAGATGCCGCCGCCCAGCAGGGCGAGGCCAAACAGAATGAAAATAACGCCGGTGACCTTTAATAAAGGACCGGGCCGGAAAGAGGGAATCATCATATTCCTTTTTGCAAGGATTTATCGGTGGCGCGTGATGCGCCATATTGAATTCAGGGAAGGCGTCGATTGCAGAATATACAAAGTTTGGAATCACCAGAATGTTATAGTTTATCAGAATTGATGATTGTCTTCTGGTAGTGCCATTTTTTGGCGGGATCGCCATTTGAATCAAATAAACTCTTCAAATAAGAGCAAATATTATGCTGGAAGAGGAGATTGCCGGGCTGGGTGGGCGTTCGGCGAAGCATGTTGAAACGCCCGCGTCATTATGTGAAGACATCGCCGGATGCATGATAATGAAATTGTTGTTATAAGTGGCTGCAATAAATGCAATGCCGATTATAATAACCATGTTTGCCGTATGGTGATATTGAAATGAAAATACGCAGATATTCCAGATATTAATTCAGGTGTGAGCGTAGTATTACTTACGTGTTTTTACTTATTATTTTGGGCCGCCTGTTTATTCTTTCGCTGGCAGGCTGCGCGTGTCGGCGGGCCGTGCATGGCACTGTTGCTGGCTGGACGCGCAAAACGCCGGCGGGCCGCTGCTGCATCGCACAAGCTGCCTGTACTTCGCTATAATTGCGCGGTTAAAACACAATCCGCTAATGAGGAACCCCATGAGTTTGAATAACGTCTCTTCCGGCCGCGATCTGCCGAACGATTTCAACGTCGTCATCGAAATCCCGATGAATGCCGATCCGATCAAGTACGAAGTCGACAAGGAAAGCGGCGCGATCTTCGTCGATCGCTTCATGGGTACCGCCATGCATTACCCGTGCAACTACGGCTACGTGCCGAACACCCTGTCGCCGGACGGCGACCCGGTCGACGTGCTGGTCATCACCCCGTTCCCGCTGATCCCGGGCGTGGTCGTGCGCTGCCGTCCTATCGGCGTGCTGAAAATGACCGACGAGTCGGGCGAAGACGCGAAAGTGCTGGCTGTGCCAGTCGACAAGGTCCTGTCGATCTACAGCCACTGGCAAAAGCCGGAAGATCTGAACGAACTGCGCTTGCGCCAGATCCAGCATTTCTTTGAGCACTACAAGGATCTGGAAAAAGGCAAATGGGTCAAGATCGACGGCTGGTATGGTCCTGACGTGGCCAAGGAAGAAATCCTGGGCGGCGTTGCCGCCTACAAGGCAGATGCTGCAAAAGCCTAACTGCACCAGTTAAAAAACGCTCCCCGCCAGCGATGGCCGGGAGCGTTTTTTTATGCGCGAAACGGGCTGTGCTCGTTCAATTCATCGAGGTAGGCGTCGATGCCGCCCCGTTCGCGCTCGAGGAAGCGCTGCACGGCGTCCGCAAAGGCCGGGTGCGCCAGCCAGTGGGCGGACCAGGTCTTTTGCGGCAGGAAGCCGCGCGCCATCTTGTGCTCGCCCTGGGCGCCCCCTTCGAAGGTAGCGATGCCGTTGGCGATGCAAAACTCCAGCGGCTGGTAATACGCCGTCTCGAAATGCAGGCAAGGCACGTGTTCGAGCGCGCCCCAGTAGCGGCCATATAAAGTGTCGGCCGTGTGGATCACCAGCGAGGCGGCAATGGCCCGGCCTTCGCGCTCGGCGATCACCAATAAAATGTTTTGCGGCATGCTGGCACCGATGCGCTGGAAGAAGTCGAGCGACAGGTAGGGGGAAGACCGGTGTTCCGCATAGGTATTGCTGTAGCAGCGGTGGAACAGCTTCCAGTCGGCATCAACAGCATCGACGCCGCGCACCTGGCGCAGGGTCACGCCCGCTTCCTGTACCTTGCGCCGCTCGGCGCGGATATTCTTGCGTTTCTTGTGTTCCAGGGTGGCGAGGAATTGCTCGAAATCCGTGTAGCCGGGATTGAGCCAGTGAAACTGCACGCCACTACGCATCAGGTAGCCGGCTTCCTCCAGCTGGCGCGCTTCGCTTTCCGGCGGGAACAGGATGTGGCAGGACGACACCTCGCTGGCCTGCTGCTGGGTCTGCAGGAAGGCCAGCAGGGCCGCGCGCGCCTCGCCATCGCGGGCCAGCAAGCGCGTGCCGCTGACGGGCGTAAACGGTATCGCGGACAGCAGTTTCGGGTAATATTCGAGGCCATGTTGCTGATATGCATCGGCCCAGGCCCAGTCGAACACGTATTCGCCGTACGAGTGCGTTTTGAGGTACAGGGGCAGGGCGGCGGCCAGTGCCTCGCCTTGCCACAGCACCAGGTAATTCGGTTGCCAGCCCGTGTCCGCGCTGGCGCAGCCGGACTCGTGCAGCGCGTGCAAAAAGGCGTAGGAAAGGAAGGGAGTGGCCTCCGCCTTGGCGTCCGCCTGGCTTGCCAGCAGTTCAGACCAGGCCGCTTCGCCAATTTCAGCCAGGGTAGTGACGACAGCCGTGCGATAATTCATTGTTGTAGTGTGCATTCATCACTCTCGGGGCGCCGCCATCGGCCTGCGCGCCCCTGTCTTGTTTAATAGAACGAAATATCCATCATCATCATGACAGTCAAAGTCGCAATTGCTCAAATGAATAGTACGGTCGGCGATCTGGCCGGCAACCGTGCCAAGATCTTCGACCTTTCCCGCCGCGCGTTCGAGGCGGGTGCCGATATCGTGCTCACGCCGGAACTGTCGCTGGTCGGCTATCCACCCGAGGACCTGTTGCTGCGCAATGCATTCTACGCAAAAACGCAGGAAGCGTTTGCGGGACTGGCTGCCGACCTGGCCCAGTTCAAGGATTTGCACGTGGTGGTGGGCTTGCCGTTGCAGGACGAGAAGGGCGTGCGCCACAATGCCGCCTCCGTGTTGCTGAACGGCGAAGTGCTGGGCACCTACCGCAAGCACGACTTGCCGAACACCACCGTATTTGATGAAAAGCGTTACTTTACGTCGTCGGACCAGGCTTTCGTGTTTGGCGTGAAGGGCGTGCGTTTCGGCATCAATATCTGCGAAGACACGTGGTTCGAGCACGCACCGATGCGCGCCCGCGCGGCCGGCGCGCAAGTGCTGCTGGTGCCGAACGGCTCGCCCTACCACATGAACAAGCAGCATCTGCGCTATGAAACCATGCGCAAGAACGTCAGCGCGCAAGGCATGGCCCTCGTCTACGCCAACCTGGTCGGTGGCCAGGATGAGCTGATTTTCGACGGCGACTCGTTCGTCATGGATGCGGCCGGCACGATTTGCGCCCAGCTGCGCCATTTCGAGGAAGACTTGCAGCTCGTCGAGTTCGACGGCGCCACGCCCGTGCCGCAGGCGCTGGCCGCACCGTTGACGACGGAAGCGCAGGTGTACCAGGCGCTGGTGCTGGGCGTGCGCGACTATATAGGCAAGAACGGTTTTCCCGGCGTGTTGATCGGCATGTCGGGCGGCGTCGATTCCGCGCTGACCCTGGCCATCGCCGTCGATGCGCTGGGCGCCGGCAAGGTGCGCGCCGTCATGATGCCGTCGCAATTTACGGCCGATATCTCGTGGATCGACTCGCGCGACATGGTAAAACGCCTCGATGTGCGCTACGATGAAATTCCGATCAAGCAAACTTTCGACGCCTTCCGCGCGACCCTGGCCGAGGAGTTCGCGGGACTGGCGGAAGACGCGACGGAAGAGAATATCCAGGCGCGCATCCGCGGCACCTTGCTGATGGCCCTGTCGAACAAGCATGGCAGCATCGTCTTGACGACGGGCAACAAGAGCGAGATGGCCGTTGGCTATTGCACCCTGTACGGCGACATGGCGGGCGGCTTTGCCGTGATCAAGGATATCGCCAAGACGCTCGTGTACCGTCTGTGTGCGTACCGCAACGGCGTGTCGGATGTGATTCCCGAGCGCATCCTGACGCGCGGACCGTCGGCCGAACTGCGCGCCGACCAGCTGGACCAGGATTCCTTGCCGCCGTATGAAATACTCGACGGCATCATGCAGCTGTACATGGAAGAAAATCGGCCGATCGCCGACATTATCGAGGCTGGCTACCCGCCGGCCGACGTGGCGAAAATCACGCGCCTGATCAAGATCAATGAATACAAGCGGCGCCAGTCACCGGTGGGCATCCGCGTCACGCACCGTGGCTTCGGCCGCGACTGGCGTTACCCGATTACCTCGAAATTCTACGAATAAGCAGCCATCTGTCCACAATCCAACAATTTTAAGGAGTAGCCATGAAACAGATTACCGCCATCATCAAACCATTCAAGCTTGACGAAGTACGCGAAGCCCTGGCCGATGTGAATGTGACGGGCTTGACCGTGACGGAAGTGAAGGGCTTTGGCCGTCAGAAGGGTCATACCGAGCTGTACCGTGGCGCCGAGTACGTGGTCGACTTCTTGCCGAAAGTCAAAGTCGAAGTGGTGGTGGACGACAGCGTGTCGGAACTGGTGGTCGACGCCATCATCAAGGCGGCCCGCACGGGCAAGATCGGCGATGGCAAGATCTTCGTGCGCAACGTGGAACAAGTCATCCGCATCCGCACGGGTGAAACGGGTCCGGACGCGGTGTAAGTCTGGGTCAACAATGTTGTCGGATTACGGTCCTTCAGACCTAATCCGACCTACGCGATGTATCGCTTATCTGGCCGTAGGTCGGGTTAGCGCGCCAGCGCGTAAGCCGACGCTGCTGAGCCAACAAAGTTGTTGGATTGCGCTTTACCGCCCCAGGCGCATGTCGAATTTCCAGCATATCAGGCGCAGAATCGTGATGCCGCTGGCGCTGGTCCACAGCGCGAAGTCGTGCTCGGCGCCGAAGTGCATCTGCAATAAATAAGCCCAGCAGCCGAAAAACGCGCAGATGGCATACGGTTTGCCGTCGCGAAACACCATCGGCACTTCGTTACAGACGATGTCGCGCATCACGCCGCCGAAAATTCCCGTAATCACCCCCATCATCGAGGCAATAAAGATCGGCATGCCGGCGCGCATGGCTTCGGCCACGCCCGCGATGGCGAACATGCCCAGGCCGATGGCGTCGGCGATGACGATCAGGCGTTCCGAGACGATTTGCCGCAAATGCTGGATCAGGGGTGCGGCCGTCAGGGCCAGCACGAAGATCAAAATCGCGTATTCCTGGTGCGAAACCCAGAACAGGGGCCGCTTGTCGAGCAGGATGTCGCGCAGGGTGCCGCCGCCGAATGCCGTGATGAAGGCCACGACGAATACGCCGACCAGGTCCATGCGCTTGCGGCGCGCTTCGATGAAGCCGGAAAATGCGCCCACCAGGATGGCGATGACCTCAATGATCTTGATCAGCGAGCCAGGCGGCAGTTGGGGTGGCATCATGGGTGGAGCGCGTGCGCGAGACGCTAAGCAGGAAATAATTGTCACAGGTTAACATGACACGGCCCCGAATGGTGACAAACGGGGCCGTGTGCGGGGTGTAACTTGTTACTGAATTGTAATTTCTTGCTGCTAGGGCTAGCGGATGGGCTGCAGCGCCGCGGAGAGCAGCACGACAAGGGCGCCATCGCCCCCTTCCGAGCGGCGCGCCTGGCAAAAGGCGATGACTTCATCCTTTTGCACGAGCCAGCTGTGCACCATCGATTTCAAGACCGGTTCCTGGCCTTTCGAGCCGAAACCCTTGCCGTGGATCACGCGCACGCAGCGCAGCTTGCGCCGCGTGGCCTGGTTCAGGAAGGCGCCGATGCCGTCGCGCGCCTCGTCGCGGCGCAAGCCGTGCAAGTCCAGCTCATCCTGGATGGGCCAGTGGCCCTTGCGCATCTTTTTCACGACGTCCGGTCCCACGCCGGGGCGGGCGTAGTTCAGGGCCGGATCGTTTTCCAGGTAATGGTCGACTTCGAACAAGTCCGACAGCGATTCGCGCAGCACGGCCGCATCGTCCTCTTCCGGCGACAGCTTGCGGGCCGGCTGCTGGGCCGCCATGGCGCCCGCCTTGGGCAGGCTGGGCACGTAGCGGTCCGACTCGGGCAGGCGCTTGACGCCGCCGATGCTGGCCTTGAACAGATTGCTTTCCACGGCCTGCACCTTGGATTGCTGGACGCGCTCCGCCGCAGCTTGCGCGCGCGCGTCCGCCTGCTCCTTGAGCTGCTTGCTGACCGCTTTCAGGTCGGCAAAGTCTTTCATCGACGCCATGCGACGCTTACTCCTGGCCTTCCAGGTAGCGCTGGGCGTCCAGTGCTGCCATGCAACCCGTGCCGGCGCTGGTGATGGCCTGGCGGTAGATATGGTCTTGCACGTCGCCGGCGGCAAACACGCCCGGCGCGCTGGTGGCGGTGGCCATGCCTTCCAGGCCCGTCTTGGTCTTGATGTAGCCGTTGTGCATGTCCAGCTGGCCTTCGAAGATGCCCGTGTTCGGCTTGTGGCCGATGGCGATGAACACGCCGTGCACGCTCAATGCTTCGACCTTGCCGTCGATGGTCGACTTGATGTTCAAGCCCGTCACGCCGCCTTCATTGCCCGTTACTTCGTCCAGGGTGTGGTTATATTTCAACACAATCTTGCCTTCGGCAACCTTGGCGTTCAGGCGGTCGATCAAAATTGCTTCCGCGCGGAACTTGTCGCGGCGGTGGATCAAGGTGACTTTATTGGCGATGTTCGACAGGTACAGCGCTTCCTCGACGGCCGTATTGCCGCCGCCGACGACGGCCACTTCCTGGTTGCGGTAGAAGAAACCATCGCAGGTGGCGCAGGCGGACACGCCCTTGCCCATGAATTCCGCTTCCGACGGCAAGCCCAGGTACTGTGCGGATGCGCCCGTGGCGATGATCAGCGTGTCGCACGTGTATTCGTGGCTGTCGCCCTTCAGGCGGATCGGCTTTTCATTGAGGAAGGTGGTGTGGATGTGGTCAAACACGATTTCCGTATTGAAACGCTCGGCGTGCTGCAGCAGGCGCTGCATCAGGTCCGGACCTTGCACGCCCATCGGGTCGCCTGGCCAGTTTTCCACGTCGGTGGTGGTCATCAGCTGGCCGCCTTGTTCCACGCCGGTGACCAGCATCGGGTTCAGGTTGGCGCGGGCGGCGTAGACGGCGGCGCTGTAGCCGGCTGGGCCGGAGCCGAGGATCAAAACGCGGGCGTGTTTGGTAGTGGTCATGGGAGGCTTCTCTATGAGTGGGGTCTATCCGAATTGGGGGCATACGCGCGAAGAACAAGGACGTATTGCGCTTGCGCAAGCAATCCACGATTATAGACCAAGCCGCCTGTAGCGACGAATCGTGGGGCCGTCCGGGGCATATATGGCTTAGAATACTTCCTTATTATGGGAAATTCCCTTTCAGAAACATTTTTCACCTTGCAGCGCTTCCCAGAATGACTAAACCAGCCCAGGCCAATCAAAATAGCTACACCCGAAAACCGGTCGAACGCCGGCCCCTGCCCAACCGGCTGGTGCGGCTGTTGTCCGAGGCGCGCTGGTTCGCGCTGGCCGCGTTTGCCTTGTATTTCGTGCTGATCCTGGCCAGCTTCAACAAGCTCGACCCGGGCTGGTCGCACGCCACCAACGTCGACAAGGTCGCCAACCTGGGCGGCAAGCTCGGTGCGACCTTTTCCGACCTGTTGCTGTATATCTTCGGTTTTTCCGCCTGGTGGTGGTGCGTGTGGCTGCTGCGCACGGTGTGGCATGGCTATCGCCGCCTGAGCAAGCGCTTCCTGCTGGAAGAGGAAGAGGTGGAGCGCGAGCACCATGTCGAGATGCTGATCCGCATCGTCGGCTTCTCCATCATGCTGATCGGCAGCATGGGCCTCGAATACCTGCGCATGGCGAAAAGCCTGCACGTGCAGCTGCCGCGCGATCCGGGCGGCGTGCTGGGCCAGCTGGTGGGGCACTCGGCCCACGTGGCGTTCGGTTTTACGGGCGCCACTTTATTGCTGTTGCTGCTGTTCGGCCTGGGTTTCAGCCTGTTCTTCCATGTGTCCTGGCTGCAAGTGGCCGAACGCATCGGCGGCGCCATCGAAGACGTTTTCAACTGGTTCGTGCTGCGCTACCAGGACCGCGAAGACCGCCGCCAGGGCGAAGTGGCCGCCGTGCGCCGCGACGAAGTGGTGGTCATCGAGCGGGCCAAGCACGTGGAAAAGCACGTGGCCGCGCCGCCCGTCAAAATCGAGCCGCAAGTGGTCACTGTCGTGAAATCGGAGCGCGTGGAAAAGGAACGCCAGGCCCATCTGTTTGAAACACCCGGCGACGGCAAGCTGCCGCCCTTGTCGCTGCTCGACGAGGCACCGCCCGTGGTGGAAACGGTTTCCGTGGAAACATTGGAATTCACGAGCCGCCTGATCGAAAAGAAATTGTCCGACTTTGGCGTGGATGCGAAGGTAGTGGCCGCTTACCCCGGCCCTGTCGTGACGCGCTATGAAATCGAACCGGCCACGGGCGTCAAAGGCAGCCAGATCGTGGGCCTGGCGCGCGACCTGGCCCGTTCGCTGTCGCTGACGTCGATTCGCGTCGTGGAAACCATTCCCGGCAAGAACTACATGGCCTTGGAACTGCCGAATACCAAGCGCCAGATCGTGCGCCTGACGGAAATCCTCGGCTCCAAGGTCTACAACGATGGCGTGTCCAGCCTGACGATTGCGCTGGGCAAAGATATCGCCGGCAAGCCCGTCGTGGCCGACCTGGCGAAAATGCCCCACTTGCTGGTGGCCGGTACCACCGGTTCCGGTAAATCCGTGGGTATCAATGCGACGATCCTGTCGCTGCTGTACAAATCCGACCCGCTCGACGTGCGCCTGATCCTGATCGATCCGAAGATGCTGGAAATGTCCGTCTACGAAGGCATCCCGCACTTGCTGGCGCCCGTCGTGACCGACATGCGCCAGGCGGGCCACGCGCTGAACTGGGCCGTGAACGAGATGGAACGCCGCTACAAGCTGATGAGCAAGATGGGCGTGCGTAACCTGGCCGGTTACAACGCGAAGATTGCCGACGCGAAAAAGCGCGAGGAACACATCCCGAATCCGTTCAGCCTGACGCCGGATTCGCCCGAGCCGCTGGAAAAACTGCCGACCATCGTCATCATCATCGACGAGCTGGCTGATCTGATGATGGTGGTGGGTAAAAAAGTCGAGGAATTGATCGCGCGTATCGCGCAAAAGGCCCGTGCCGCCGGTTTGCACTTGATTCTGGCCACGCAGCGCCCATCTGTAGACGTGATCACGGGCTTGATCAAGGCCAACATTCCGACGCGTATCGCCTTCCAGGTCTCGTCGAAGATCGATTCGCGCACCATTCTGGACCAGATGGGCGCGGAAACCCTGCTGGGCATGGGCGACATGCTGTACATGCCGCCCGGCACCGGCTTGCCGATGCGCGTGCACGGCGCGTTCGTGTCCGATGAGGAAGTCCACCGCGTTGTCAGCCATCTGAAGCTGCAGGGCGAACCGAATTACATCGAGGGCATCCTCGAAGGCGGCACCCTGGAAGGCGACGGTGCCGAAGGCGGCGCGCCGGGCGAGGGCGGCGGCGAGGCCGATGCCCTGTACGACCAGGCGGTGGCGGTGGTGCTGAAAAACCGCCGCGCCTCGATTTCGCTGGTGCAGCGTCATTTGCGCATCGGCTACAACCGCGCCGCCCGTCTGCTCGAACAGATGGAGCAGAGCGGGGTGGTATCAACCATGCAATCCAATGGCAACCGGGAAATCCTGGTGCCGGCGGCAAGTGCCGAACAAGGGTAAAGAATGAAAAGCAATACTTTCGCAGCAAAAATGATGATCGGCGCGGCCAGCGTTGCCTGCAGCCTGCTGTTCGCGGCCAGCGCCTCGGCCAGCGCGTTGGAGCAATTCAAGAGCTTTGCGGCCGGCACCAAATCGGCCAAGGGCGAGTTCGTGCAGCGGCAAGTCAAGAAGGCGGACGCCAGCGGCAAGGCGAAAGTGTCGACGCCGGCCAGCGGCACGTTCGAGTTTGCCCGTCCGGGCAAGTTCATCTGGACGTATCTGAAACCGTACGAGCAGCTGCTGCAGGCGGATGGCGACAAGCTGTATATCTACGACAAGGACTTGAGCCAGGTCACGGTGAAGAAACTGGGCGACGCGCTCGGCTCCTCGCCGGCGGCCATCTTGTTTGGCAGCAATGACCTGGAAAAGAATTTCACCCTGGCCGAGGCGGGCACGCGCGATGGCCTGGAATGGCTGAAAGCGACGCCGAAAGCCAAGGATACGACCTTCGACGAAATCACCATCGGCCTGCGCAACGGCGTGCCGGAAGCGATGGAATTGCGCGATTCGTTCGGTCAGACCTCGGTGCTGGCGTTCAAGAACTTCCAGAAGAATCCGGCGCTTTCGGCCAATCACTTTAAATTTGTCATGCCCAAGGGCGCCGACGTCATTAATAATTAAGACTGTCGCGCCTTGCGTATGAGCCGGCCTCGCAGCAATGCGGGGCTTTTGCATTCTTATTAGGTAACTCATTATGGCGGATCTCTTTTCCACCGCACCGCGCCAGCCGCTGGCTGAAGCCTTGCGGCCGGCCACCCTGAACGAAGTCATCGGCCAGACGCACCTGCTGGGCGTGGGCAAGCCGCTGCGCCTGGCATTCGAGGCGGGCAAGGCCCATTCGATGATTCTGTGGGGGCCGCCCGGCGTGGGCAAGACCACCCTGGCGCGCCTGATGGCGAACGCCTTCGACAGCGAATTCATCGCCCTGTCGGCCGTGTTTGCTGGCGTAAAAGATATCCGTGCAGCCATGGACCAGGCCCGCCACAGCCTGGACCAGTTCGGCAAGCACACCCTGCTGTTCGTCGATGAAATCCACAGGTTTAATAAATCGCAACAGGACGCCTTGCTGCCCTTCGTCGAATCGGGCCTGGTGACGTTCATCGGCGCGACGACGGAAAACCCCAGTTTTGAAGTCAATTCGGCGCTGCTGTCGCGCGCGCAAGTGTATGTGTTGAAATCGCTCAACGAAGACGAGATGAAGCAGTTGCTGGCCAAGGCGCAAAGCACGGCGCTGACGCACCTGACCTTCGACGAAGCGGCGGCCGACACCCTGATCGGCTATGCGGATGGCGATGCGCGCCGCTTCCTGAATTTGCTGGAACAGGCCGAGACAGCCGCCAGCTCGACGGGCACGACGAAGATCGACGCAGCCTTCGTCGATAATGCGCTGACCCTCAATTCACGCCGCTTCGACAAGGGTGGCGACAATTTCTATGATCAGATTTCCGCCCTGCACAAGTCCGTGCGCGGCTCGAACCCGGACGCGGCCCTGTACTGGTTTTGCCGCATGATCGACGGCGGCGCGGACCCGCGCTACCTGTCGCGGCGCATCGTGCGCATGGCCTGGGAAGACATCGGCCTGGCCGACCCCCGTGCCTTGACCATGGTCAATGATGCGGCGGAAACGTATGAACGGCTCGGTTCGCCCGAAGGCGAGCTGGCGCTGGGCCAGGCCGTCATTTACCTGGCGATTGCCGCGAAAAGCAACGCCGGCTACAACGCGTTCAACACGGCCATGGCGTTTGTGAAGAAGGACAAGTCCAAGGAAGTGCCCGTGCATTTGCGCAATGCGCCGACGAAATTGATGAAGGAATTGGGTTACGGCCACGCCTACCGCTACGCGCACGATGAACCCGATGCGTATGCGGCCGGTGAAACGTATTTTCCGGACGGCATGGCGGAACCGGGCTGGTACCAGCCCGTGCCGCGCGGCCTGGAAAGTAAAATAGCCGATAAACTGGCGTGGCTGCGCGAACTGGACAGAAAAGCGGGCAAGCCAGCCGGCAAGGGCTGACGCTACAAGCCCAGCAAGCTAAAACCGTCATCCTGCGGCGCGTAGCCCACCAGCTGGCGCGTCGCCGCAATGGACAGCCGTTTGTAGCGGTTGTCCGACACCCCATGCACGACGTGGTAGCCGGGCGGCACGTCGGCGGCGATGCAGCGGGCCAGCAATTGCACCACGTCGCGCTCGCTGATGAAGGCGGCGATGTCGCGCGCGCTGTGTTGTTGACCTTTCTCAAACTGCGCCACGTTGGCGATGCGCACGGCGATCGCCGTCATGCCATGCTGGTGGGCGAATGCGGAGGCCACGCCTTCGCCGAAGGCCTTGCTGGCGCCATACATGTTCGCCGGCCGCGCCGGCATGTGCTCATGCACCTGTACATCGAGCGGATAGCCTTCGATGGCTTGCGCGCTGCTGGCGAAGACCACTCTTTTCACTCCCTGCGCCTGTGCCGCGCGGAAGATGTTGTGCGTGCCGACGATATTCGGTTGCAGCAATTGCGCATCGAAATCGGCGCTGGCGTGCGGCACGCCGGCCAGGTGCAGCACCACGTCGATATCGGTGCAGGCGGCCAGGCAGGCGGCGTAGTCGCTGACGTCGAGCTGCATGGACGGGCAGGGGGCTTCGGCCAGCTTGCCTGTGTGCAGGTCGGCCAGGCGCAGGGAGAATTCCCCGTGCCGGCTCTTCCAGAAAACGGTGCCGATAACGCCGGCGGCGCCCGTGACGAGGACGCGCAGTGGTGGTGCTTGAGTCATGTATTCCTAATATTCAAGGTGTGAGGCAGTGCCAGGTTCAGCCAGCGCAGCAGGGCGGTGCGCGGTGCGGCAGTGCCATGCACGCGGATGTGTCCGCTGCCCACGGCTTCGACCAGCACCAGGCCGTCATTCGGTATCGTGTAGCGTTCGCCGCTGCGCAGCACGCAATCCTCGAACTGGGCGTAGGCCGTGATCCACGCCGTGCCGGACAGGCATTCGATGACCTTGGCGCGCCCTTTTTCCAGGCGCAAGGGCCGTTCGCTGCGTAATTCGTGGTCGGTATGCATGGCGTCGCTCCTGTTGTGCTGACAGGAACAGCTTAGGCGCTTGCCGTGAACCATGACAGATGCAGGAAATCGAAATTGTGATGAATACAGTACACTTCGCCGTAGACTGTGCTTATCAAAAAAGCGGGCAACTGTATCTGTGCCGGCCCCGCGCGGCCGCCGCATACTGAAGGGATGAACATGAGCGCGCATTTGAATCTGTACGAGCACCTGGCCAACGAGCTGGGCGCGCTGATCGACGCGCGCGTGTTCGCGCCCGGCGACCGCCTGCCGTCGATCCGCCACCTGGCACAGCAAAAGCGCATTTCCATCAGTACCGTGATGCAAGCCTTGCGCCTGATGGAAGACCGGGGGCAAGTCGATGCGCGGCCCCAGTCCGGCTATTTCGTGCGCCACCGGGCGCCGCGCCGGCCCTGCAGTGCCGACGCCCAGCACTTGAAGGAGCCGGCCTTTGTCGGCATCAACAATCTGTTGATGCGCGTGCTGAAGGACAACGAAACGGCGAATATCGTGCAGCTGGGCACGGCCTGGCCGCCCGACGAGATTTTGCCCATCAAGCGCATGCAGCGCACCATCAGCGCGGTGGCGCGGCGCGAACCCGCTTTATTGAGCAAGGTCAGCTGCTACGACGTCAGCGAAGGCAACTTCCTGCGCCAGGTCACGCGCCGCGCGCTGGATTGGGGCAAGCTGGACCCGCACGAGATCGTCGTGACGAATTCCTGCACGGAAGCGATCAGCCTGTGCCTGCGCGCCGTCGCCAGGCCGGGCGACACCATCGCCATCGAGTCGGCCACGTATTTCGTGCTGCTGCAAATGATCGAAAGCCTGGGCATGAAGGCGCTGGAAATTCCCACCGACCCGAAGACGGGGCCGTCGCTCGACGCGCTGGAACTGGCCTTGCGCGCCGGCCTCGTGCAAGCGTGCCTGTTCGTGCCGAACGCGAATAATCCTTTGGGTTGCGTCATGCCGGAAGCAAACAAGAAGCGGCTGGCAGGGCTGCTGTCGGAATTCAATATTCCGTTGGTGGAAGACGACGTATATGGCGACCTGTGCTTTGCGCCGCAGCGCCCGTGGCCCGTGAAGGCTTACGACACGAGCGGCAATGTGCTGTTGTGCTCTTCGTTTTCCAAGGCCATCACGCCCGCGTCGCGCGTCGGTTACGTGCTGGCCGGGCGTTTCGCGCAGGAAGTGGCCCTGCTGAAAACCGTGTCGAGCGGCGCCACCAGCCATTTCTTCCAGGCCGTGCTGGCCGATTTTCTGGAGGGCAGCAGCTACGACCAGCAGCTGCGCAAGATGCGGCGCACCCTGGTGCAGCGCATCGCCCGCATGTCCGACGCCGTGGCGGCCAGCTTTCCGGCGGACTGCATGCTGTCCGAGCCGCAGGGCGGTTTCGTGCTGTGGGTGCAGATGCCGCCGCAAGTCGATGCGCTGGCCCTGCATGGCCAGGCCATCGCGGACGGCGTGGCGTATATGCCGGGCCAGCTGTTCTCGGCCTCGGGCAAGTTCGGCAATTATCTGCGCCTCAATTGCGGCAATGCGTGGACGCCGCGCATCGAGCAGGCTATCGGCCGCCTGGGGCGTCTCGTCAAGGACGCTTTGTAACTATTCTCTGCGCTTCAGTCCCTGTTTTTCACCGTTCGCTCCCTGTTTTTCGCCGCTGGTCGCAAGCCGGTGGCGTTGTTTGCGGCCGTTGGCTAAAGTACCACCATACCAGCAGCAGTCAACGAAACAAACCAGCCAGGAGTCACATCATGCACGCACTGAAAAACATGGAAATCACCTTTGTCGCCGCCGCCATCATCGCCATCGGCGCCAGCTTCGCCACCGCCGGCGCAAACACCGTGGAAGTGAGCGCCAGCAGCAGCGTGATCGCCCAGGCTGCCGACAGCACGATGCCTGTCGTTACCGTCAGCGCCCGCCGCCTGACGGCTGCCGAAAAAGCCGCGTTCATTTAAGCAATAAGCTAAGCAGAAAATGTAAAGCGGGCGCGAGTGCCCGGCCAGGCTGCCATGACGATGGTTGACCTTGCGCAAAACTCATCGAAGTGAACTGGGTCTTGGTACAATGAGTGCTTTCGATACATCGGCACCGCCATCCACCCATGATAGATATCCAACTTCTCCGTAAAGACATCGCCACCGTCGCAGAACGCCTGGCGACGCGCAAATTCCAGCTCGACGTGGCAGGCTTTACCGCCCTCGAAGCCGAACGCAAGGCGATCCAGACGCGCACCGAGGAACTGCAGGGCAAGCGCAATGCGCTGTCCAAGCAAATCGGCATGTTGAAAGGCAAGGGGGAAGACACCTCGGCCGTGATGGCGCAAGTGGCCGGCCTGGGCGATGAGCTGAAAGCCGATGAAGCGGCCCTGACCCTGGTGCAAGCCAAGCTGAGCGATTTCATCATGGCCGTGCCGAACTTGCCGCATGAATCGTCGCCCCTGGGCACGGACGAGTCGGGCAACGTGGAAGTGCGCAAGGTCGGCACGCCACGCACCTTCGATTTCGAGGTCAAGGATCACGTCGACGTGGGCGGCCCGCTGGGCCTCGATTTCGAAGTGGCCACCAAGCTGACCGGTTCGCGCTTCTCCGTCATGAAGGGCGGCATCGCCCGCCTGCACCGCGCGCTGGCGCAATTCATGCTGAATACGCACGTGGACGAGCACGGCTACACGGAATGCTATACCCCGTACATGGTCAACGCCGATTCCCTGCGCGGCACGGGCCAGCTGCCGAAATTCGAAGCCGATCTGTTCTCGGTGAAAAAAGGCGGCGCGGAAGGCGAGGGCGAGACCTTCTACCTGATACCGACGTCGGAAGTGTCGCTGACCAACATCGCCCGCGATGAAATCCTTGCGCTTGATCAACTGCCCCTGAAAATGACGGCCCACACGCCATGCTTCCGCTCGGAAGCGGGCAGCTACGGCCGCGACACGCGCGGCATGATCCGCCAGCACCAGTTCGACAAGGTGGAAATGGTGCAAGTGGTGCACCCGGACACCTCGTACCAGGTGCTCGATGAAATGGTCGGCCATGCGGAAAGCATTTTGCAACGCCTGGGCCTGCCATACCGCGTGATGTCGCTGTGCACGGGCGACATGGGTTTCGGCGCCACCAAGACCTTCGACCTGGAAGTATGGCTGCCGGCGCAAAACACCTACCGCGAGATTTCGTCCCTGTCGAACTGCGAAGCCTTCCAGGCTCGCCGCATGCAGGCGCGTTTCCGCAACGCGGCCGGCAAGCCGGAACTGGCGCACACCCTGAACGGCTCCGGCCTGGCAGTGGGCCGCACCCTGGTCGCCGTGCTGGAAAACTACCAGCAAGCGGACGGCAGCGTCGAGATCCCGCCAGTGCTGCGCCCGTACATGGGCGGCTTGACGCATCTGAAAGCCTAAAGGATTCAGAGAGCCGGTGAATGGAAGGCGCAAAATAGTCCTTCCATTTTTTCAAGCGGCTGCTATAATCTTGCCTTCTCGCAGCAATGCGGGGAAAGACCGCAGCGAATGGAGAGGTGGCAGAGTGGTCGAATGTACTTGACTCGAAATCAAGCGTACGTTAAATCGTACCGTGGGTTCGAATCCCACCCTCTCCGCCAGAACAAATAGAGAAAGCTCCCGCAAGGGAGCTTTTTTTATTTGTGGCGGCGGAAAGGAGTACGCCCCCTGCGGGGCGTACGCGTGGGATTCGAAGCCCCGCGCATACTTGCGCGGGGCTCTCCGAATCGCCAAATTGGTGCCAAATTGGTTTTACGCGTGCGCCAAGGCGGCAGGTTCGAAGACGAGCGCGTATTCGCGCGGGGCTCCCCGAATCGCCCATACAGGTTTTGGTTTGCCAGCCCGCAGTTGCAAATCGCCAATAAAACCCCTACCCAACCCAACAACACCCATGCTAAAATAGCGCCTCATTCAAACAGGCATGCCAGTTTGAACGAATAGACCGCAGTAAACGGAGAGGTGGCAGAGTGGTCGAATGTACTTGACTCGAAATCAAGCGTACGTTAAATCGTACCGTGGGTTCGAATCCCACCCTCTCCGCCAGAATACATAAGAGAAGCTCCCGCAAGGGGGCTTTTTTTATTGGGAACGCCAAAAAGCTTGCGACACATCAACGCAGGTAGAAAAAACGCCCAAAGCGCGCAGCGCAAGGCGTTTTTTCCTCCATTCAGGCCTTGAAAGCCAGCGCCCCACTAACGTAACACAAGCTAGTGCACCAGCCGCGCCACCGCAAACGCCACACTCGACAGCGCAATCATCGTCCCCACGCAAGACAGGATGACAGTCGACTTCGCCTCAGCCACATCGGACCTGGTCGCGTAATTGGAGCGCACCACCGCCAAGTCCAGTTTCAAGCTACTGACATCCGTCTTGAGGACAGTGACATCCGTTTTCAGGCCGGCGACATCCACTTTAAGGTCTGTCACATCCACCTTGAGACCAGCGACATCCGTTTTCAGGTCTGCCACATCCACTTTGAGGCCAGCCACATCCGTTTTCAGGTCCGCCACATCCGTTTTCAGACCAGCCACATCCACCTTGATGCCAGCCACATCAACCTTCAAATCAGCAACGTCCAGTTTCACACCGGCCATGTCTTTTCCCAGTGTGTTGACTTGCTCGTCCATGGCGCAATCCTCCGTGCTTGTCACTGCATGCTCCTCGCTTTTTTCACCGCTGTCAAACAGTGTCCCGAGGGTATCGCGCATGGCTTTGCTATTGTTTACCAGGCGTTGTGCCAGTGCCGTCACGCGCTGCAAGTCGGCCATTCCTTCGCCCTGTAGCTGCTCCGTGGCAGTCTGCAATTCGACGGTGATCTGCTCGCTGAGACTGGCTGCGACCTGCAGCCACGCATCGATCTTGCGCTGGCGCGCCTGTTGCGTGAGCGCGTCATGCCGCACCCGCGTATCGCTCAGCTTGTGCATGCTGTTCATGCCACGTCCTCTACAGTCTGGGGCCGATGCCGCTGCTGTCTACGCTACCCCTTGCCGATGCACCCCACCTTGACCCCGCTCAGCCTATGTTAATCTACCCCCTCCCATCCCGACCCCACCAATAAAAGCAATGAGCCGATTCTGGAGCAACATCGTCAGCGAGCTGACCCCCTACATCCCCGGCGAGCAGCCGAAACTGCCCGGCCTGGTCAAACTCAACACCAACGAAAACCCCTACGGCCCGTCGCCCCAGGTGCTGGCCGCGCTGCGCGAAGCGGCCGACGACAGCCTGCGCCTGTATCCTGACCCGTCCGCCAGCGAACTGAAGCAAACCCTGGCCGACTACCACGGCTTGAGCAGCGCGCAAGTGTTCGTCGGCAACGGTTCCGACGAAGTGCTGGCGCTGGCCTTCATGGCCTTGCTCAAGCACGATGCGCCGTTGCTGTTCCCGGACATCAGCTACAGCTTCTACCCCGTGTATTGCAAGCTGTACGGCATCGATTACCGCACGGTAGCGCTCGACGAGTCCATGCGCATCCGCCCGGAAGACTACCAGGGGGCGTGCGGCGCCATCATCTTCCCTAATCCCAACGCGCCGACAGGCGTCGACTTGCCACTGGCCGGCGTGGAAACCATGCTGCGCGACCATCCCGATGCCGTGGTGGTGGTCGATGAAGCGTACGTGGATTTCGGCGGCGAGAGCGCCGCGGCCCTGGTCGGCCGCTATCCGAACTTGCTGGTGGTACAGACGTTTTCGAAGTCGCGCTCGCTGGCCGGCTTGCGCGTCGGTTGCGCCTTCGGGCATGCGGACCTGATCGAGGCGCTGGAACGGGTGAAGAACAGTTTCAATTCGTATCCGCTGGACCGCCTGGCGCTGGCCGGCGCCGTCGCGTCGCTGCACGACGAAGCGTATTTCCAGCAGACGCGCCAGGCCGTGATCGCCAGCCGCGAACAGTTGACGGCGGACCTGGCGACGCTGGGCTTCGAGGTGCTGCCGTCCGTGGCCAACTTCGTCTTTGCCCGCCACCCGCAGCATGACGCGGCGCAACTGGCCGCCGGCTTGCGCGTCCGCTCCGTGATCGTGCGCCATTTCAATGCGCCGCGCATCAGCCAGTATTTGCGCATCAGCATCGGCAACCCGGCCGAATGCGCAGCCCTGATGGCGGCGCTGCGCGCAGTGCTGTGACGCCATGCTGACCTTCTTGCCTGCCAGCATCGCCGATGGCGAGGCGCTGGCCAGCCTGCGCGTGGCCGCCATGCGCGAAAGCCTGGAGCGCATCGGCCGCTATGATCCGCAGCGCGCGCGCCAGCGTTTCCTTGCCACCTATGACCCCGATTGCACCTGGCAGTTGCGCCATGGCGGCGCGCTGGCCGGCTTCTACGTGTTGCGCCCGCAAGCGGATTATTTGCTGCTCGACCACCTCTACCTGGCGCCGGAATGCCAGCGGCAAGGCATGGGCGCGGCCGTGCTGGCGCGCGTGTTTGCCGAGGCCGATGCGGCCCGCAAGAGCGTGCGCGTGGGCGCCTTGCGCGGCAGCGAGGCGAACCGCTTCTATGTGCGTCATGGCTTCGTGGCGGATGGCGAGGAAGAGTTCGACCTGTATTACCGGCGCGCTCCCGCGCCTTGATGCTGCCGGCGGCGACTGTTTGTGCAACAATAATCGGATTCACACATCGACAGGACGGACAAAATGGCAAAAGTGGCATTCATCGGTTTGGGCGTCATGGGTTTCCCCATGGCAGGTCACCTGGCGGCGGGCGGGCACGACGTCACCGTGTACAACCGCAATCCGGCCCGCGCGGCCGCCTGGCTGGAGCAGCACAAGGGCAGCAGCGCCGCCTCGCCGGCCGCCGCCGCTGCCGGCGCCGAGTTCGTGTTTACGTGCATTGGCAACGATAATGATCTGTATCAAGTCATCCTCGAAGAGGGCGGCTTGCTGTCCGCCATGGCGCCGGGCAGCATCCTGATCGACCATACGACGGCCTCGGCCGAAGCGGCGCGCACCATCCATGCGGCGGCGCAAGAGCAGGGCGTGTTCTTCCTCGACGCGCCCGTGTCCGGCGGCCAGGCCGGTGCGGAAAACGGCAAGCTGACCGTGATGGCGGGCGGCGACGCGCAGGCGTATGCACGGGCCGAGCCCGTCATCGCGCTGTTCTCGCGCGCCGTCACCTATATGGGCGCTTCCGGTTCCGGCCAGCTCACGAAAATGGTCAACCAGATCTGCATCGCGGGCCTCGTGCAAGCCTTGAGCGAAGGCATCGCCTTTGCGGAAAACGCGGGCCTCGATGCGGCCCTCGTCGTCGACGTGATTTCCAAGGGTGCGGCGCAGTCGTGGCAGCTGGAAAACCGGGGCAAGACCATGATCGAGCGCAAGTTCGACTTCGGTTTCGCCGTCGACCTGATGCGCAAGGACCTGGGCATCTGCCTGGCCGAAGCGAAACGCAACGGCAGCGACTTGCCCGTGACGACCTTGACGGACCAGTTTTATGGCGAAGTGCAGCAGGCGGGCGGCAACCGTTACGACACGTCCAGCCTGATCACCCGCCTGAACAAAAAGTAATCTTTCAAGCACCAGCAACGGCGGCGCGTCCCTGCGAAGGGCCGCGCCGCTCGTCGTTTACGGGGGGGAAGTAAAAAACGTCAGTTTCCGGAACATATGGTTTCGATTTTCATGGAAAAGCATGGACTTCGCTAGCTCATCGTGTATTATTAAAAAACGAGATGAAATGTCCCAATTTTTAAAACATTATGAGCGGACCCGCATGAAAACCAACTCCTCAGCGATAACACGCGTTGTCGACAAGAACATCCCCTACCTGTCTTCCGCCGTCGCCATCTGGCGCCCCCGCGCCGTGCTGCGCAGCTGGCCCGGCGTGGCCATCGCGCTGGTGATCGCCCTGTCGGCCACCTTTATTTCCAGCAATTACGGCGGCCCCCAGTTGCTGTACGCGCTGTTCTTCGGCCTGGCCTTCCACTTCCTCGCGTCCGACCCCACCTGCAAGCCCGGCATCGAGTTTTGCAGCAAGATTTTATTGCGCACGGGCGTGGCCCTGCTGGGTGCGCGCATCACCTTCAACCAGATCGCTTCCGTGGGCGTGACGCCCCTGCTGATCGTCGTCGGCGGCCTGGTGGCGACTTTGGGCTTTGGCTACCTGCTGGCCAAATGGCTGAAACGCCCGATCACGGAAGGCATTCTGTCGGGCGGCTCCGTGGCCATCTGCGGCGCCTCGGCCGCGCTGGCCATCTCGGCCGTGTTGCCGCAAACCAAGGAAAACGAAAAGTTCACCTTGCTGACGGTGGTGGGCGTGACGTCGCTGTCGACCCTGGCCATGATCGTCTACCCGCTGCTGGTCAAGCTGCTGGGCTTTGACCCGACGGAAGCGGGTGTGTTCATCGGCGGCACGATTCATGACGTGGCGCAAGTGGTGGGCGCCGGCTATCTGGTCAGCAACCATACGGGCGACGTCGCCACCTTCGTGAAACTGACGCGCGTGGCGTGCCTCGTGCCCGTCGTGCTGGGCCTGTCGATCATGTTCAAGCGCAAGGACGGCAAGAGCGAAGTCGATGCGCCGCCGCTCGTGCCCTTCTTCCTGATCGGCTTTGTCTGGCTCGTCATTACCAACAGCCTGGGCCTGATCCCGCAGGAAGTGAATGGCTGGATCAACAATGCCTCGCGCGCCTGCCTCGTCATCGCCATTGCCGCGCTGGGCGTGAAAACCTCGTTCCAGTCGCTGGCCTCGCTGGGCTGGCGTCCCGTGATCATGCTGGTGATGGAAACGGTGTGGATCGCCGCCTTCGTTGCCATCGCCGTCCTGCTGACGCGCTGAGCGAACGGGGCCCGCCATGAAAATCCTCGTCCTCGGCGCCGGCGTGGTCGGCACGGCATCGGCCTGGTACTTGCGCCAGGCGGGCCACGACGTGCGCGTGCTCGAGCGCCAGGCGGGCGCGGCGCAGGAAACCAGTTTTGCCAACGGCGGACAGATTTCCGTCTCGCATGCGGAACCGTGGGCCAATCCCGCCACCCTGCGCAAGGTCCTGAGCTGGCTGGGCAAGGACGACGCGCCGCTGCTGTTCCGTCCCCGCCTCGATCCGCTGCAATGGCAGTGGGCACTGCATTACCTGCGCGAATGCCTGCCATCGCGGGTGGCGCGCAATATGCGCCAGATCGTCGCCCTGGCCGAGTACAGCCGCCAGAGCCTGCAAGCCTTGCGGCGCGAGACGGGCATTGCCTATGATCACCTCGAGCGGGGCATTCTGCATTTTTATACGGACCAGCAGGAGTTTGACAAATCGCAAGCGGGCGCCGCGCTCCTGCGCGCACTGGGCTGCCCGCGCAACACCGTCAGCGCCGATGAAGTGATACGGCTGGAGCCGGCCCTGGCCCATGCCCGCCGGCAGATCGTCGGCGGCGACTTCACGGCCAGCGACGAGTCTGGCGACGTGCACTTGTTTACCACGGCGCTGGCCGCCCGCGCCGCCGCTGCCGGCGTGGATTTCCAGTACGGCACCACGGTGACGCGGCTGCTGGCGGACGGCGAGCACATCACGGGCGTGGAATGCATCGATGCGCAGGGCCGCCACCGCCTGGAATACGCGGACGCCGTGGTGGTGGCCATGGGCAGCTTTTCCGCACCCCTGCTGCAGCCGCTGGGCATCCGCCTGATGTTGTATCCGGGCAAAGGTTATTCCGCCACGTATCCGATCATCGACCCCGTCAGTGCACCGAGCGTATCGCTGACGGACGACGGCCACAAGCTGGTGTTTTCGCGCCTGGGCGAGCGCCTGCGCGTGGCGGGCACGTGCGAGCTGAACGGCTACACGCGCGAACTCAATCCCGTGCGCTGCGCCGCCATCACGCGCCGCGTGCAGGCCCTGTTTCCCCACGCCTGCGATTACGGCGCCCCCTTCTATTGGGCCGGCTTGCGCCCCCTGACGCCGTCGAACGTGCCGTATATCGGCGCCACGCGCTACCGCCAGCTGTTCCTCAATACGGGCCACGGCACCCTGGGCTGGACCATGGGCTGCGGCGCGGGCAGGGCGATCGCCGACCTCGTGTCGGGACGGCGGCCCGACGTCGATTTTGCGTTTTGCGGGCAACGCTTGGCACCGCAGTCTGCGGCAGAGGAGTTCCGGGGTCAGACCCGCCGGGGGAATATGCCCCAATGGGGCACATTCCGATCCCGGAAGGACTGACCCCAGCTTTAACTTAGGAGAGCACCACGATGAGAGACGACGCCACCCCCAGCCATACCCCCGGCGGCCTGACCCTGGCCGGCACCACGTACCGGTCGCGCCTGCTGGTGGGCACCGGTAAATACAAGGATTTCGAGGAAACGCGCCTGGCCATCGAGGAGAGCGGCGCCGAAATCGTCACCGTGACCATCCGCAGGGTGAATATCGGCCAGGAAAAGGGCGAGCCGAACTTGCTCGACTTCATCCCGCCGTCGAAATACACGATTTTGCCCAACACGGGCGGCTGCTACAACGCGCGCGACGCCGTCTACACCCTGCAACTGGCGCGCGAGCTGCTGGGCGGCCACCAGTTGTGCAAGCTGGAAGTGCTGGGCGACGAAAAGACCCTGTTCCCGAACATGCCGGAAACCTTGAAGGCGGCGGAGCAGCTGGTGAAGGATGGCTTCCAGGTGATGGTGTATTGCAGCGATGACCCCATCCAGGCGCGCATGCTGGAAGACATCGGCTGCATCGCCGTCATGCCGCTGGCGTCACTGATCGGCTCGGGCATGGGCATTTTGAATCCTTGGAATCTGTCGCTGATCATCGAGCAAGCCAAGGTGCCCGTGCTGGTCGACGCCGGCGTGGGCACGGCGTCGGACGCGGCCATCGCCATGGAACTCGGTTGCGACGGCATTTTGATGAATACCGCCATCGCGGCGGCGCGCGAGCCGATCCGCATGGCGCGCGCCATGAAACTGGCAGTGCAGGGCGGACGCGAGGCCTATCTGGCCGGACGCATGCCCCGGAGAGCGGGCGTCATGAGCGCTTCGCCCTCGTCACCCATGGCCGGGCTGATCGCCTGAGTGGCCGCATTGACCGCAGTTTGCAGCACCGTAGTTGATATCGTTTCAAGCGTTTATAAAAACCACAATACCTGGAGATGACATGAAACACACACTCGTAGCGGCAGCCATCCTGGCCTCCTTCTTCGCCGGCAACGCCAGCGCCCAATCGTCCGTCACCGTGTACGGCTTGCTCGACGCGGGCCTGACCTCCGAACACGGCGGCGCGGACGGTTCCGTCACCAAGCTGGCCACCGGCGTGCAGTCGGGCAGCCGCATCGGCTTCAAGGGCACGGAAGACCTGGGCAACAATCTGAAAGCCAATTTCCTGCTGGAAAATGGCCTCGACGTGGATACGGGCGCCAACCGCCAGGGCGCCTTGTTCGGGCGCAAGGCTTACGTGGGCCTGTCGGGCGGCTTCGGCGCCGTGAACCTGGGCTTGCAGCACAATCCGCTGTTCACCGCGCTGGACAATATCGACCCCTTCGAGACGGGCATGACGGGCGCCTCGATCAACCTGATGAGCGTGGCCAGCCTGCGCACGAAAAATTCCATCATGTACGAGACGCCGAAGGTGAACGGTTTGTCGGCCGCCATCATGTATGGTTTGGGCGAAAAGCCGGACAGCAACACCCTGGGCCGCACCATCGACTTTTCCATCGATTACGCCAACGGCCCGCTCGTGCTGACCCTGGCCCACGACAACCGCAAGGACACGCCGCTGAACACGGCGAAAGTCACCTTGCTGGGCGGCACCTACGACTTCGGTCCCGCCAAGCTGCACGCCGCGTATGAGACGGACAAGGATGATGCGGGCACGGATTTCCGCAACGTCATGCTGGGCGCCTCGGCCCCCGTGGGCGCGGCCGGCAGCGTGATGGCTTCGTACATCCGCAAGGATGACCGCACGAATGCGCGCCGCGGCGGGCGCCAGCTGGCCATCGGCTACACGTATGCCTTGTCCAAGCGCACGAATCTGTACACCTCGTACGGCCGCATCAGCAACGATGGCGCTGGCACCAACTTCGTCGGCGATGCATCGAGCGGCGGCAGCGTGCCCTTGCCTGGGCATAACTCGAGCGCCTTCACGGCCGGCATGCGCCTGAAGTTCTAAGCACGACGGCGCAGCGAGGGATGGCGGCTTGTCTGTTGCGGATAAGCCGCCATTGTTGTTTCAGGAGTGGGGCAAAGTCACGGATTCCGGATTCAGGAATGAAACAGTCCGATTTTTCATGAAATTTCATTGACAGCGCATTTCGCAACCGTTAAATTGAATACGTATTTCAAATATCGGAACAAAATATACCGATTTTTCATAAAACCGTAAGGAGACTGAGCCATGACCGATTTGTCCGACCAAAAAGCCGCCGCCGCTGCCATTCCAGTAGGCCCGCAAAAGATGACGCCTTCCGAAGCGTTCGTGGAAACCCTGGCCGCCAACGGCGTGACCGACATGTTCGGCATCATGGGCTCGGCCTTCATGGACCCGATGGATATCTTCGCGCCCGCCGGCATCCGTTTGATTCCCGTCGTGCACGAACAGGGCGCCGGCCACATGGCCGACGGCTATGCCCGCGTCTCGGGCCGCCATGGCGTGGTCATCGGCCAGAACGGCCCCGGCATCAGCAATTGCGTCACGGCCATCGCCGCCGCCTACTGGGCCCACACCCCGGTCGTCATCATCACGCCGGAAACGGGCACGATGAGCATGGGCCTGGGCGGCTTCCAGGAAGCGAACCAGTTGCCCATGTTCGAGGAATTTACGAAATATCAAGGTCACGTCACCAATCCCGCTCGCATGGCGGAATTCACGGGCCGCTGCTTCGACCGCGCCATGTCGGAAATGGGCCCGACGCAATTGAACATCCCGCGCGATTATTTCTATGGCGAAATCAAGGCCGAGATCCCGAAACCGAACCGCCTGGACCGCGGCGCCGGCGGCGAACAAAGCCTGAACGATGCGGCCGAATTGCTGGCCAAGGCCAAGTTCCCCGTCATCATCTCGGGCGGCGGCGTCGTCATGGGCGAAGCGATCGAGGAATGCAAGGCCCTGGCCGAGCGCCTCGGCGCGCCCGTCGTCAACAGCTATCTGCATAACGACTCGTTCCCCGCCAGCCACCCGCTGTGGTGCGGTCCGCTCGGCTACCAGGGTTCCAAGGCGGCGATGAAACTGATCGCCCAGGCCGACGTCGTCGTCGCCCTCGGTTCGCGCCTGGGACCGTTCGGCACCCTGCCGCAGCACGGCATGGATTACTGGCCGAAAAACGCCAAGATCATCCAGATCGACGCGGACAACAAGATGCTGGGCCTGGTGAAAAAGATTTCGGTGGGCATCTGCGGCGACGCCAAGGCGGCCGCCAAAGCCATCCTGTCCCGCCTGGATGGCAAGACGCTCGATTGCGACGCCACGCGCGACGCGCGCTATGCCACCGTGCAGGCCGAGAAGGCCGCGTGGGAAGAGGAATTGACCAACTGGACGCACGAAAAGGATGCGTACAGCCTGGACATGATCGAAGAGCAAAAGAAAGAGCCGGGCAACTATCTGCACCCGCGCCAGGTGCTGCGTGAGCTGGAAAAAGCCATGCCGGAAGACGTGATGGTGTCGACCGACATCGGCAACATCAACTCGGTGGCGAACAGTTATTTGCGCTTCGAAAAGCCGCGCAGCTTCTTTGCGGCAATGAGCTTTGGCAACTGCGGCTACGCGTTTCCGACGATTATCGGCGCGAAAGTTGCCGCGCCGCACCGTCCGGCCGTGTCGTATGCGGGCGACGGCGCCTGGGGCATGAGCCTGATGGAAACGATGACCTGCGTGCGCCACAACATTCCCGTGACGGCCGTGGTGTTCCACAACCGCCAGTGGGGCGCGGAAAAGAAGAACCAGGTGGATTTCTACAACCGCCGCTTCGTCGCCGGCGAGCTCGACAACCAGAGCTTTGCCGAGATTGCGCGGGCCATGGGCGCCGAAGGCATCACGGTCGACAAGCTGGAAGACGTGGGCCCGGCCCTGAAAAAGGCGATCGACATGCAGATGAATGAAGGCAAGACCACCATCATCGAAATCATGTGCACGCGCGAGTTGGGCGACCCGTTCCGCCGCGATGCGCTGAGCAAACCAATTCGTCATCTGGATAAGTATAAAGACTACGTCTGATTGCTGAGCCAGCGGCAAAAAGCTGGGGTCAGACCCGCCGGGTCTGACCCCGGAACTTGGCGCCAGTCCGGCGGCATCCGACACCACCCTGACCGATCCTTGTATGACCCCGGCTCGCCGGGTTTTATGTGCCGGAACCATCTTCATGCTTGCGTGGTTCCGGCACTTTTTTTTACCGAATTGGAGTCGCCATGAAAGCCCTGCACCGCATCATCGAGCAAGCCCGCACCGTGCCGAAAAACATCGTCTTGTGCGAGGGCGACGACGTGCGCGTGCTGCAGGCGGCCGCGCGGGCGGCAAGCGAAGGCCTGGCGCACATCACCCTCGTCGGCAAGCCGGCCGCCATCCTGGCCCTGGCGCATGAACACGGGCTGGATCTCGATGCCGTGCGCTTGGTCGACCCGGCAACGTCCGACGAGTCGGAACACTATGCCCAGCAATTGTTTGTGCTGCGTCAAGCCAAGGGCATGACGGTGGAGCAGGCGCGCATCGCCGTGCAAGACCCGTTGTGCTACGCCAACCTGATGGTGCGCCTGGGCGACGCCGACGGCTGCGTGGCGGGAGCCGTGCACACGACGGCCGACGTGGTGCGCAGCGCCATCCAGATCATCGGCGTCGACCCTGCCTTCAAGCTGGTGTCGAGCTTTTTCCTGATGATGCTGTGCGAACCGTTTCACAGCCTGAAGGGCGGTTTCATCTTTTCCGACTGCGCCCTGGTGGTGGACCCGAAGGCCGAGGAGCTGGCCGACATCGCCATGGCCGCCGCCGACAGCGCGCAAGCCTTGCTGATGGAAGAACCGAGGGTCGCCATGCTGTCGTTTTCCACCAGCGGCAGCGCCCACCACGCGGCCGTCGACAAGGTGCATGCGGCCACGGACCGGGTCAAGGCCCAGCGTCCGCTGCTGGCCATCGATGGCGACGTGCAGCTCGACGCGGCCATCGTGGCCGAGATTTCGCAGAGAAAAGTCAAGGATTCCGTCGTCAACGGCCGCGCGAATGTGCTGGTGTTCCCGAACCTCGATGCGGGCAATATCGGCTACAAGCTGGCCGAGCGCATGGGCGGCGCCGTCGCCATCGGTCCTTTGCTGCAAGGCTTGAACAAGCCCGCCAACGACTTGTCGCGCGGCTGCTGTGCCGACGACGTGTATAACGTGATTGCCGTGACGGCCGTGCAGGCCCAGGGTGGGCGCTGAGTTGTTCAGCCTGCCCGTGCTGGCGCTGCTGGGCGTAGTGGCGGCGGGCACGTATTTCCAGACCGTCACGGGTTTCGGGCTGGGCATGATCGTCATGGGCGTGGCCAGCGGCCTCGGCTTGGCGCCCGTGCCCGCGCTGGCGGCTCTCGTCAGTTTGTTGTCCCTGGCCAATTGTCTCGTGGCCTTGCCGGGCGCCCTGCACCATCTGGACTGGCGCGCCATCCGCGCGGCCAGCATCGGCTTGCTGCCGGCCATGGCGGCCGGCGTGTTGTTATTGGGATATCTGGACCAGGCGTATGCGCCCATGCTGAAACTGTTGCTGGGCGCGGCCATCGTGTATGGCGGCGTCAGCATCCTGCTGCAGGCGCCGCCGGGACCGGGCGCGGCCGATAAACGCAGCTTTTTCATCAGCGGCGTGTGCGGCGGCCTGTTCTCGGGCCTGTTTTCGCTGGCGGGACCGCCGCTCGTGTATCAGTTTTACCGCCAGGAAATGAGTTTAAAGACCATCCGCTACAGCCTGATCTTTTTGTTCGCCATCAGCGCGGGTGGGCGTTCGCTGATGGCGGGCAGCCAGGGCCAACTCGATGCGAAAGTGTTACTTTTATGCATGCTGGCCCTGCCCGTCGGCGTGCTGGCCACCATGGCAGGCAAGCGCTACCCGCCGCCGATCGCCCAGCGCGGCATGCGCCGCATCGCGTTTGCCGTGCTGACCGCCATCGGCCTGTCGCTGATGGCGGCGGCCGTGCCGCAACTGCTGCGCTAGGCCTTGAACGTCAATACAGGTTTCAAGCGCGCCACCGACTGCAGCAAGCCCGCTTCCTCCTGCGCGGCGATGACGGGGCCGATCTTTTTATACGCCATCGGCGCTTCCTCGACGCGGCGTTCCTCGCGCAGCGTCACGCACTGGAAGGTCATCTCGTCGCCGCCCACCGTGGGCCGGATGGCGCGCATGGCTTGCCTGCGGATGCTGCGCCCCGCGCCATGCGAGCACGACCATAGCCAGTCGGGATTGCCCATCCCCGTTGCCACGTAGGAATAGTCGCCCATGGAGCCGGGGATCAGCGCCAGGTCGCCCTCGCGCGCGGGCGTGGCGCCCTTGCGGTGGATGTTCATGCCATGCTCGCGCAGGATGACGTTGTGCGGCACGTCCACCACCAGCCGCGATTGATCCTGCGCAAACACCTGCGCCAGGCTGTCGCGCACCAGCTCGGCCAATACCATGCGGTTGACCCAGGCGTAGCGCGAGGCCACGCCCATGGCGTCCATGTATTCGCCGGCCAGTTCGCCCGTCAAGCCGTACAGGCCCGACTGCGGGTGGCGCACGCCTTTCGGCCACGCCTCCCTGGCGCGGTCCATCCAGCGGCTGCCGACAAAAAAACCCACGTCGCGGCTGCCGCTGTGGATCATGACGACCACTTCGCCGGGCACCAGCCCGTGCCGGTACGCGGCGTGGCGGTCCATGACGGCATCGACCAGCTGGATTTCCACGAAATGGTTGCCTGATCCCGTCGTGCCCAGGCTGGGGTCGCGTATCACTTCGCGCGTGCCGACCAGCGCTTCGGGCGCATGGCGCAAGCCGCCGCCCAGTTCGCGCAGGGCGATGCAAGCGTCGAGCTCGCGCAGCAAACGCTGCTTGTCGACGCGGGGCCACAAGCCATCGTCATGCAGGCTGTCGATGAACGCTTCCGGTCCCACGTCGAACAGGGCGGCAAACGCCTTCGAGCGCAGCGGCACGTTGCGGCCGTCTTCCAGCAACACGTGTTTGAGCTTGCTCAACAGTTGCGGCTTGCGCGCCTCGAACTGGGCCAGGGTCAAGCCCGTCGTGATCAGGCGCATGCCGCAGGCGATGTCCGTGCCGGGGATGGCGGGGATCACCATGTCGGGGCTGGTGGCGACGATGCTGCCGACGGGCGCGATGCTGCCCGGATGGAAGTCGGGCGTGGCGCACGCCTTGCACACATGGCCATCCTGGCCCGGCACGGCGACGGCGGCAAACTCCATCAGCTGGCGCACGGCTTTTTCCTCGAGGGGAAAGTTGTGGGGCAGCAGCACGGACGCCTGGGCGTGCGGATTGCTGAGTGTATAAATGCCGTCGGCATAGGCGACGGCGATGCCCTGGCGGCGCAGGGCTTTTTGTAATCTGGATAGGGGAAACACGATTCTGCTCCGGAAATAACGAATGCACGGCCCTTTTGCAAGGGCCATGTTTGTTTTCCACGCAGCAGCGACAGGAAGTGCCGCCAGCTTAGCAAATTTTACGCAGCTTGCAAAGCCAGGGATGCGCACGATAGGAAGAGCCACTTGCAAAATAATCAAACAGCCTTTATATTCGCGGTTCTTTCTCGAACCTCTTCCTTATTGGAGCCAAAAGTGCCTTGCTTCTTCGCCATCACCTGCTAACGCTGACGAAATGCTCTTTGCAGCATCGTTCGGCGCGTTGACGCCCCCGATTGCTGCGGCACTGCTCTTTCCGCATACGTATCCAGGACCACCGTCCTGATCGTCCACGCCCGAACACGTCGTCAGCACCCCTGACCCTGTATGGACACGCCCCGGTGAACGCGGCGTGGGACGCTATGTTTTTACAATCTTTACCCTTATTCAAATACCCGCGCACGCCGCACCTGGAAGGCTCGCGCCTGCAGGATGGCGACGACGGTTCCGACCAGATGCCCCTGAAAAAGCTGGCCGGCCAGTACGTCGTCATCGAGGAAAAAATCGATGGCGCCAACTCCGCCGTGTCGTTCAGCGATGCGGGCGAGGTGCTGCTGCAGTCGCGCGGCCACTACCTGGCGGGCGGCGGCAGCGAACGCCAGTTCAACCTGTTGAAGCCGTGGGCCCATGCGCATGAACACGCCTTGCTGCACCTGCTGGAAGACCAATTTGTGCTGTTTGGCGAATGGTCTTACAGCAAGCATTCCGTGTTTTACGACCGCTTGCCCCATTATTTCAACGAGTTCGACGTATATTGCCGCCGCACGCAGATGTTTTTGTCGACGGCGCGCCGCCACGCCATGCTGGCCGGCTCGCCCGTGCTGTCCGTCCCTGTGCTGTATGCAGGATTGATGCCGACTTCGCCCAAGCAGCTGTGGCAGCTGCTGCGTCATTCGCTGGCCAAGTCCCGCCTGTGGCGCGACGCTTTCGAAGGCGTGGTGGCGCGCGAGCGCCTGCCGCTGGACCTGTGCTGGAAGCAGACGGACAAGTCCGACCACGCGGAAGGCTTGTACCTGAAAGTGGAAGACGACGAGCAAGTGCTGGCCCGCTACAAGCTGGTGCGGCATGACTTTACGCAAACCATCCTCGACAGCGGCTCGCACCACAGCACGCGGCCCATGATCCCGAATCTGCTGGCCGAGGGCGTCGACCTGTACGCGCCGCAGCCGCTCGTCACGTGGGAGAGCCTGGGCTTGCACACCTGCCATTCGCTGGACGAACTGGCAATATTTTCAAGGAGTACAAGATGAACTGGAAACAGTTACAACAACTGGTGCCGCCAGCGGGCCGGTCGCCCGACATCAACGCCTGCCTGGCGGCTTTTCCGCAGCTGGAACTGGCCAAGACGACGCCGCAAAACCCCGTCTACCACGCGGAAGGCGACGTGTGGACGCATACCATGATGGTGGTGGAGTCCCTGCTGGCCATGCCTGAGTATCAGCAAGCCACGCGGGCGGAACAGGAAATCGTGTTCCTGGCCGCCTTGCTGCACGACGTGGCCAAGTGCAGCACCACGGTGATCGACCCGGTGACGGGCGCCATCGGCCAACCGGGCCACTCGCGCAAGGGCGCGCTCGATGCGCGCATCGCCCTGTGGGACTATGACGTGCCGTTTGCCGTGCGCGAGGAAATCTGCCGCCTGATTAACGTGCATCAAGTGCCGTTCTTTGCGCTGGAACAATCGCGGCGCGGCGTGACGCCGGAATTTACCGTGCGCGAACTGTCGTGGCAAGTCGATATCCGCCTGCTGGCCATGCTGGCCGAGGCCGATATCCGCGGCCGCATCTGCCCCGACCCGCAGCGTATCCTCGACGCCATCGAGCTGTTCCGCGAACTGGCGCGCGAAGAAGGCTGCTATGGCCAGCGCAGGGTCTTCGTCGACGATCACACGCGCGTCAAATATTTTCGCGGCGCCGAGGCGCATCCCGATTACTCGCTGTTCCAGGAGCCGGGTTCGCGCGTGATCGTGATGTCGGGCTTGCCCGCGTCGGGCAAGAATACGTGGGTGGACAAGCACCATCCGCGCCTGCCCGTCGTGTCGTTTGACGATGCGCGGACGGCCTTGGGCTTGAAGCACGGCAAGAACGAGGGGCAGGTGGGCGATTATGCGGAAGAGCGGGCGCGCGAGCTGTTGCGCAAGGGCGAACCGTTCGTGTGGAACGCCACGCATCTGTCCAAACTGATGCGTGAAAAGACGCTCAACCTGCTGTATAAATACCATGCGCAGGTGGAGCTCGTGTACCTGGAGCAGCCGCGCAAGGAATTACTCAGGCGCAACGGCCAGCGCGACACCTCGCTCAGCAACAAGAAGCTGCAAGCGATGCTGTGGAACTGGGAAATCCCGCTGCCGATGGAGGCGCACACGGTGCGCTACGAAGTGGCCTGAAGCCCTATCGCCTCAAGCCACCCAGCAACTGCGCGATCTCGCTGAACAGTTCATTGTTCAGCGAGGCGGGCAGGGTGGTGGCCAGGCTGCGGCTGTAGTAGGCGCCCAGGTCCAGGCCCAGGCCCAGCCCGCAAATTTCCACGGCGCCCTGTGCTTCGCGGCGCGCCATCACTTGCTTTAAATGTTGCGCCAGATAAAATTCGTCGTTGGCCAGATTCGTGGCCGTATCCATCGGGCAACCATCTGACACGACGAGCAGGATGCGCCGCCGCTCGGGCCGCGCCAGCATGCGCGTACACGCCCAGTCCACGGCTTCGCCATCGACGCCTTCGCGGTACAGGTCCGCTTTCAGCAGGGCCGCGATGTCGGGCCGCGCGCGGCGCCAGCTCGTGCCGCCATCCTTGAAGACCATGTGCACGAGTTCGTTCAAGCGGCCCGGATGGGCGGGCGAGCGGGCGCGCATCCAGTCGCGTTTGACGCGGCCCCCGTTCCACGCGCCCGTCGTAAAGCCCAGCAACTCCGTGGCGATGCCGGCCTGGTCCAGCGCGCGCAGCAGAATGTCCAGCAGCACGGCCACGGATTCCGCATGCGTCTTCATGGAGCCGGAGCAATCGACGAGGAAGGTGACCAGGCAATCGGCTTGCGGCAGGAATTGTTCCTTGCGAAACAGCCTGCGTTCGGAAGGTGAGCTGATCAGCTGCGCCAGGCGGCGGCCGTCGATATAACCCTCTTCCTCGCCGAACGACCAGCCGTCGCGCTCGGGTACGGCCAGCAATTGCGTGAAGCGCCGCGCCAGGCGGGCCGTGTTGATGCCGAGGCTGGCGATGCACGCATCCATGCGTTCGCGGTATTCGAGCAGCAGGGCGCGGCGCACGAGCTCGCCTGCCTTGTCTTCGCGGTCATATGCCGTGGAGTACGCCTTGTAGGCGCCCTTGCCATCGCTGAAGGCGCGGCTCTCGCCCAGCGGCGCGGCGTCTGGAATATTGTCGTTATCGCTGTCGAAATCGAGCAGCAGCTTGAACGCCGCCTGCGCTTTCGCGTCGCCGGCCTCGTCCTGGCTGCCGTCGCGCGCCGCTTGCGCCTCTTGCAGCATGGCATCGACGGCGTGGGCGATGGCCAGCGCGTGGCGCGCAAAGGCGGCCTGATCGGCGCGGTGGCGGCGCAAGCCCGCCAGGTCGCCGCTCAGTTGCGAGGACACGTACCAGCGCGTGGCTTCAATAAAATCTTCCGTCTTTTCCAGCACGGGCCGGGCCGTCAGGCGCGACCAGCACATCTGGAACACTGTATACAAGAGCAAGCCCGACGCGCCTTCGGCCAGGCCGGAATCGTAAAACGCGTGCGACCAGGCCGTGAAACGGTGGCGCAGGTTATGCGCCACGCCCGCATGTTGATCTGGCGCAAGCGTTTCCACCCTGAGCTGTTCCAGCAGTTCGAAGACGAGGCGCGCCACGGGCTCCACCGGACACAATGACTTGTGCAGGGCCGCATCCGTGTGCAGCAAACGCAGGGCCACGCTGTCGGCCGCCCCGCGCAGCGACGGCAAATCCTGCAGCGCGGCATCGGGCTGCAGATGGGCCGCGTGGATGGGCAGGGGGCGGTGGCCGTCGTGCAGGCGCCGTCCGCGGTAGCGTATCGAGGGGGAGCCGCTGAGCGCGCGGATGGCGCCCGCGCACAGCTCATCCGTTTCCTGCTGTTCGCGCGTGTAGGCGGCGGGAGCAGTGACTTCGGCGCTCATGCCTGGCTCGCCAGCAATTCCTCATTGAAACAGCGCTGGTAGTACTCGGCCACCATGGGCCGCTCGGCCTCGTCGCATTTGTTGAGGAAGGACAGGCGGAAGGCGAGGGCCGGGTCGCGGAAGATCTGGCAATTCTCCGCCCAGGTAATCACCGTGCGCGGCGACATCAGGCACGCCAGGTCGCCTGCCGCATAACCGTGGCGCGTGAGGCTGGCCACGGCCACCATGCTGCTGGCCAGCCGGCGGCCCGCTTCGTCGTTCATGGCGGGGACCCTGGCCAGCACAATCTCGGCTTCTTCCGCCTGCGGCAAATAGTTCAGGGTGGCAACAATGTTCCAGCGGTCGATCTGCGCGTGATTGAGCACTTGGGTGCCGTGGTACATGCCGTTCAGGTTGCCCAGGCCCACCGTGTTCGACGTGGCGAACAAACGGAAGTGGGGGTGGGGCGTGATGACCCGGTTCTGGTCGAGCAGGGTGAACTTGCCGTCGCGCTCGAGGATGCGCTGGATGACGAACATCACGTCGGGGCGGCCCGCGTCGTATTCATCGAAGATCAGGGCCACGGGGCGTTGCAAGGACCAGGGCACGATGCCTTCCTGGAATTCCGTCACCTGCTGCTGTTCGCGCAGCACGATGGCGTCCTTGCCCACCAGGTCCAGGCGGCTGATGTGGCCGTCGAGGTTGACGCGCACGCAGGGCCAGTTCAGGCGCGCCGCCACTTGCTCGATGTGCGTGGACTTGCCCGTGCCGTGCAAGCCTTGCACCATTACGCGGCGGTTGTGCGTGAAGCCGGCGAGTATCGCCAGGGTGACGTCCTTGTTGAAGCGGTAGGCGGGATCGATGTCGGGCACGTGCGGGTCGCGTTCCGTGAAGACGGGCACGAGCAGGTCGCTGTCGATGTTGAACAGGCTGCGCACGGACTGCAAGGTTTGCGCTGCGGCGGCGGGGGGATGTTGGCGTGAATCTGGCACCTTGTTCTCCTGTGAAGCCGCAGCGGGGGTGCTACGGCAGTTATGTGTGAGTTGCGGAATTACCGGTTTGCAATGCGTCGTCGTCCCCGCCCGTCGTCGGCATGGTTTCCGATTCGATGGCGGCCAGGGCTTGCGCGGCGCGTTGCAATGCTGGCAAGAAATGTAAAGCCTTGTCGTGCGTCAAACGGATGATGGGCGCCTGGATCGCCACGGCCAGGTTCGAGCGGCCGTTCGGGTTTGGCACCAGCACGGCCACGCACAGCAGGCCGGGCAGGAATTCCTCGTCGTCCAGCGCGTAGCCGTTGCGGCGCACCAGTTCCAGTTCGCGCTCGAGCTTGGCGGGGTCCGTTTCCGTCTTGTCCGTAAAGCGCGTCAATTCCATGTGGCCCAGCAGGCGGCGCCGTTGCACGGGCGTCATTTGCGCCAGGAACAGCTTGCCGCTGGACGAGCAGTGGGCCGGCACCCGCGAACCGGGATGCAGGTAGAAGCGCAGCGGCGCCGCCGTTTCCACCCGGTCCAGGTACACCACTTCGCTGCCGCTGAAAGCCGTCAGGTTGCAGCTTTCGCCCACTTCCTCGACCAGCTGGCGCAAGACCATGCGGCGGGCGCCATGGAAAGTGTTGTTAATCAATAGGTTAGACGCCAGCCGGCGCAGGCGCACGCCCGTGCTGTAGTGGCGGCCATCGCTTTCGCGCTGCAGCACGCCCACGCTTTCCAGCTGTTGCAGCATGCGGTGCAGGGTGGGCTTCGGCAAGCCCGTTTCTTCCACCAGCGCTTGCAGCGACAGCAACTGGTCTTTTTCGGCAATCACTTCCAGCAAGGCAAACAAACGCATTGTGGGCGTGTCGCCTTCCAGTTTTTCCGGCTCAAGTTTTGGGGATGAAATCATGTCCATGGTGGCCTCGGTTGGGTATCTGAGTGTTACATCAGCTTATTTCATTTTCGAACTCAAATTGTACCGTTTCCTTGAAATTCTGTTTGACTTTTGATTGCCGAGCGCTTAAATTGAATTGTATATCAAATTTCGGAACAAAATATACCGATTTTTGATAAATTAATTGATAATTTACTGCACTTCATCACCACAGACCAGGAGACACCCATGAATGACATGACCGAGCAAAAAGCCGCCGCCGCAGCGGCCATCCCCACCGGCCCGCAAAAGATGACGCCTTCCGAAGCGTTCGTGGAAACCCTGGCCGCCAACGGCGTGACCGACATGTTCGGCATCATGGGCTCGGCCTTCATGGACCCGATGGATATCTTCGCCCCCGCCGGCATCCGTTTGATTCCCGTCGTGCACGAGCAGGGCGCCGGCCACATGGCCGACGGCTATGCCCGCGTCTCGGGCCGCCATGGCGTGGTCATCGGCCAGAACGGCCCCGGCATCAGCAATTGCGTCACGGCCATTGCCGCCGCCTACTGGGCGCATACCCCGGTCGTCATCATCACGCCGGAAACGGGCACGATGAGCATGGGCCTGGGCGGCTTCCAGGAAGCGAACCAGTTGCCGATGTTCGAGGAATTTACGAAATATCAAGGCCATGTGACGAATCCGGCCCGCATGGCGGAATTCACGGGCCGTTGTTTTGACCGCGCCATGTCGGAAATGGGGCCGACGCAATTGAACATCCCGCGCGACTATTTCTATGGCGAAATCAAGGCGGAAATCCCGAAACCGAACCGCCTGGACCGTGGCGCGGGCGGCGAACAAAGCCTCAACGATGCGGCCGAATTGCTGGCCAAGGCCAAGTTCCCCGTGATTATCTCGGGAGGCGGCGTCGTCATGGGCGAAGCGATTGACGAGTGCAAGGCCCTGGCCGAGCGCCTGGGCGCGCCGGTGGTGAACAGCTACCTGCATAACGACTCGTTCCCTGCCAGCCACCCGCTGTGGTGCGGCCCGCTCGGCTATCAAGGCTCGAAAGCGGCGATGAAACTGATCGCCCAGGCCGACGTCGTCGTGGCCCTCGGCTCGCGCCTGGGCCCGTTCGGCACCCTGCCGCAGCACGGCATGGATTACTGGCCGAAGAACGCGAAGATCATCCAGATCGACGCGGACAACAAGATGCTGGGGCTGGTGAAAAAGATTTCAGTCGGCATCTGCGGCGACGCCAAGGCGGCCGCCAAAGCCATCCTGTCCCGCCTGGACGGCAAGAAGCTCGATTGCGACGCCACGCGCGACGCACGCTATGCCACCGTGCAGGCCGAGAAGGCCGCGTGGGAAGAGGAGTTGACGAACTGGACCCATGAAAAAGATGCGTACAGCCTGGACATGATCGAAGAGCAAAAGAAAGAGCCGGGCAACTACCTGCACCCGCGCCAGGTGCTGCGCGAGCTGGAAAAAGCCATGCCGGAAGACGTGATGGTGTCGACCGACATCGGCAACATCAACTCGGTGGCGAACAGTTATTTGCGCTTCGAGAAGCCGCGCAGCTTCTTTGCGGCAATGAGCTTTGGCAACTGCGGCTACGCGTTTCCGACGATTATCGGCGCGAAAGTTGCCGCGCCGCACCGTCCGGCCGTGTCGTACGCGGGCGACGGCGCCTGGGGCATGAGCCTGATGGAAACGATGACTTGCGTGCGCCATAACATTCCCGTGACGGCCGTGGTGTTCCACAACCGCCAGTGGGGCGCGGAAAAGAAAAACCAGGTGGATTTCTACAACCGCCGCTTCGTCGCCGGCGAGCTCGACAACCAGAGCTTTGCCGAGATTGCGCGGGCCATGGGCGCCGAAGGCATCACGGTCGACAAGCTGGAAGACGTGGGTCCGGCCTTGAAAAAGGCGATCGACATGCAAATGAATGAAGGCAAGACGACCATCATCGAGATCATGTGCACGCGCGAGCTGGGCGACCCGTTCCGCCGCGATGCGCTGAGCAAACCGATCCGTCATCTGGATAAGTATAAAGACTACGTCTGATTGCTGAGCCAGCGGCAAAAAGCTGGGGTCAGACCCGCCGGGGGCATATGCCTCAGTGGGGCATATGCCGATCCCGAAGGGACTGACCCCGGAATTTGCGACTTTGGTGTTGTGACCAAATTCTCACAGATTGTCACGGAAACATCATAATTTCATTAAAGAATACAAGGCGTCCCGTTTTTTGGATTATTTGATTTGACAAGGCCATGCTTAAGGCTTAAATTCAATAAAAGACAAAAAACGGAACGTAGCGTATCAAAAACGATTTACGGAGACCACCATGAACCACCCTGTACCGCACACCGACGCCGTCACCATCGACTTCCTGCAAGCGTTCGGCGATGCCTGGAACCGCCACGATATCGAGGCCCTGATGGCCGCCATGGCCGACGACTGCGAATTCCACGCCGTCGCCGGCCCTGACTTGCTGGGCAAGAGTTTTGTCGGCCGCGACGCCGTGCGCGCCGGTTTCGAGCTGGCCTGGCAAACCTTTCCCGATGCCGCCTGGCTCAACCCGGAACATTTCGTCAGCGGCCAGCGCGGCGTGACGGAGTCGACCTTTGCCGGCACCAAGGCGGACGGCACGCGCATCGAAGCGCGCATGGTCGATATCTTCACCTTCCGCGACGGCAAGATTGCCGTGAAGAACGCCTTCCGTAAGGATCGCCCACCCGTCGTCAAAGCTTGAGCCAGTACGTTCACCGGGAATGATCATGAACAAACCTGTCGACACCCCATCTGACGTACTGGGCAACAGCACCGCCGCCCGCACGCCCTACGATCCCGCCTTCGATCCGCTGGTGGCCCAGCGCCCCGGCCACGGCAATGCCTACGCGCCCACCTACTGGATCGGCACGGCCGGCGAACCGCCCGCCGACGACGGCCCCATCACGCATGACATCGACGTCGACGTGGCCATCATCGGCTCGGGTTTTACCGGTCTCTCCTGCGCCATCTTTCTTGCCCAGGAACACGGCATCAAGGCCACCGTGCTGGAAGCGAACCGGGTCAGCTGGGGCTGCAGCACGCGCAACGGCGGCCAGGCGCAATGCACGACGGGCCGCCTGAAGCGCTCGCAGTGGATCGCCCGTTACGGCATGGACACGGCCCTGAAACTGCACGCGGAAGTGTGCGACGCGATGGAAACGTTCAAGAAGATTACGGCCGACATCGATTGCGACCCGCAGCCGGGCGGCCACCTGTATATCGCCCACAAGGCGAAAGCCATGCCCGCGCTGGAAAAAGAAGCCAAGGTCATGCGCGAGATCTTCAAGTACGACGCGCGCATCCTCGACGCCGACACCGTCAAGCGCGAATTCGTCGACGACAAGGAAGCGGCGGGCGCCCTGCACGAGCCGGAAGGCATCGGCATTCACGCGGGCAAGCTGGCCTTCGGCTACCTGCGCAAGGCGCGCGCGCTGGGCGCCAGGGTGCATCCGTCCAGCCCCGTGATGGGCTGGGAAACGCGCAATGGCGTGCATTATCTGCAAACGCCGGGCGGCGTGGTGCGTGCCCGTTCCGTGGCCGTGGCCACGGGCGGCTACACCTCGCCGCACCTGCATCCGCAAGTGAAGAACCGCTTGCTGCCGATTCTGTCGAACTCGCTCGTCACGCGCCCGTTGACCCCGGCGGAAATCGCGGCGTGCAACTTCCGCACCCACCAGGTGATCACGGATACGCGCATCCTGCGCCATTATTACCGTTTGATGCCGGACAACCGCGTGCAGATCGGCAGCCGCAGCGCCATCACGGGCGCCGACGCGCCGGACGACAAGTACAAACAGTTTTTGATCAATGACCTGCACCGCAAGTTCCCCGCGCTGACCGGTATTCCCATCGATTACTCGTGGTGGGGCTGGGTCGACGTCAGCCACGACATGATGCCGCGCATCGTGCAACCGGACCCCAAGCAATCGATTTTCTATTCGCTCGGTTACGGCGGCAACGGCGTCATGTATTCGGCGCAGGCGGGCCGGCGCATGGCCGAACGCATCGCCGGCAAGGCCAGCGACACGGGCTTGCCGATCTTCAATTCGAAATTGCCGTATCCCAACATGATGGAACTGGTCGAATCGCAAGCGTTTGCCCCATTCCGCCGCCTGGGCCAGCGCTTCCTGTACCGCTGGTATCACTTGAAGGATGAAGTTTTTTAAATAGTAATCGCAGTAGCCGTACTAAGCCGCCGCATGAGTTGACATAGAGCAACCAGCGGCGCCTCCCGCAAGGGATGAGATTGCCCGCACGTTCACACATAACAATAACTTGGAGTGAGACATGAACACATACACGAGCAAAAACACGGTATTTTCAACGATGCGCCGCGCCGTCCTCGGCACCCTGGTGCTGGGTGTCGTAGCCGCTTCCAGCGGCACGGCCTTCGCGCAAGGCAAGGAAGTGACGATTGCCTACCAGGAAATCAACGGTCCCTTCCTGGTGGCGATTGCCAGCGGCGAAGTGGAAAAGACCACCGGCTATAAAATCAACTGGCGCAAATTCGATTCGGGCGCCAAGGTGGCTACCGGCATGGCGTCCGGCGACGTGCAGATCGGCGTCATCGGTTCGAGCCCCCTGACGGCGGCCGTCAGCCGCGGCGTCGACCTGCAGCTGTTCTGGATCATCGACGACATCAACGAAGCCGAAGCGATGGTGGCCCGCAATGGCGCCGGCATCACCAAGCCCACGGACTTGCGCGGCAAGAAGATTGCCGTGCCATTCGTTTCCACCACGCACTTCCACACCATGTTTGCGCTGGAAACGTGGGGCATCAAGCCCACGGAAGTGAAATTGCTGAACATGCAGCCGAACCAGATCGCCGCCGCCTGGGAGCGGGGCGACATCGACGCGGCCTTCGTGTGGGACCCGGCCTTGAGCAAACTCAAGCAAAACGGCAAGGTGCTCGTCACTTCCGGAGAACTGAGCAAGAAGGGCAAGGCCACGTTTGACGGCATGGCCGTCGAACGCGCCTGGGGCGAGGCGAATGCGGACTTCATGGCCAAGTTCGTCAAGGTGATGGCCGCTGCCGACGCCGACTACCGCGCCAATCCGAAGGCGTGGACCATTGATTCGCCGCAAGTGAAAGCCAACGTCAAGCATTCGGGCGCGGCTGCCAAGGACGTGGCCGCTTCCGTGGCCCTGTACGCCTATCCATCCTTGCAGGAACAGGCGTCGCCGGCCTGGCTCGGTGGCGGCGCGAAGGGTGGCGTGGCGCAAGCCTTGCTGGCTACGGCGCAATTTTTGAAGGGCGAAGGCAAGATCGACACCCTGGCAAGCGACTACGCCAAATATGTGACACCCAGGTATGCACAGGCCGCCGGCCTGCTGAAGTAAACGTTGTGCGATGGCGCGCCTGTGGGCGCGTCGACTGAACAGAATGCGTTGAACAGAACTGTGGGGACACGATGGAAAATCTGTACGTCAAGGATGTCAGCGTGATTTATCCGGGCAAGACGGCCGGTGAACGCGTACATGCCTTAAATAATATCAATCTCACCATCAATAGCGGCGACTTTGTCGTCGCGCTGGGCGCCTCGGGCTGCGGCAAGACTACCTTGCTGAGCCTGATGGCAGGCTTTATCGCCCCGTCCAAGGGTGAAATCATGCTCGGGGACAATAAAGTGGAAGGGCCGGGTGCCGACCGTGGCGTCGTGTTCCAGAAACATGCCTTGCTGCCATGGCTGAACGTGATGGAAAACGTGGAATTCGGCCTCAAGCTGCAAGGCGTGCCGAAAGCCGTGCGGCGCGAACAGGCGGCGAAAAACCTGGCGCTCGTCGGCTTGAAGGACTTTCACGACAATATGATCTACCAGTTGTCGGGCGGCATGCAGCAAAGGGTGGGCATCGCCCGCGCCCTGACCAGCAATCCCGCCATGCTGCTGATGGATGAACCGATGGCGGCGCTCGACGCGCTGACGCGCGAAACCATCCAGGAATTGCTGCTCGATATCTGGGCCAAGTCCAGCACCATGTTCTTCTTCATTACCCACAGCGTCGACGAGGCGCTGTTCCTGGCGAACCGGCTGATCGTCATGTCGCCCCGTCCGGGCCGCATCACGCACACGTATGAACTCGATTTCAACAAGCGCTTCCTAGAATGCCGCGATGCGCGCGCCGTGAAATCGAGCCCGGACTTCATCAAGATGCGCGAAACAGTGCTTAACATCATTTATGGCGACGAGCGCGCAGTCAACAAAGAGCTGGAGGTGTCCCATGCATAGCCCATCCGCCGTGGGATTTCCTCCCACCAACGCCAAGCGCGCCGGCTTCTTTGGCCGCCTGTTCGCTCCCCGTTGCGCCATGCCCGGCGAAGCGTTCGGCGCGCCGGGGCAGGGCAATTCCAGCCGCATCGCCACCGTCACCGTCATCGCCGTGCTCTTGCTGTGGTTTGGCGTGACGGCCAGCGGCATGGTAAAACCCTTGTTTTTACCTTCGCCGCAAGCCGTGTATGAAAAATTCATCATGGCGGCCACGACCGGCTTCGGCGGCGCCACCCTGTGGGAACACACGGTCGCCAGCCTGGTGCGCGTGTTCGGCGCCTTCGGCCTGGCTTGCCTGTTTGCCATTCCCGTCGGCGTGATGATGGGCGTCAACCGCGTGGCACGGGGCATCTTCGACCCCTTGATCGAGTTCTACCGTCCGCTGCCGCCCCTCGCGTACTTGCCACTGGTCATCATCTGGTTCGGCATCGGCGAATTCTCGAAGGTCTACCTGATCTTCCTGGCCATCTTCGCGCCGATGGCCATCGCGGCCCGCGCCGGCGTCAGCTCTGTTTCATTGGAGCAAATCCACGCGGCCTACTCGATGGGCGCTACCCGTTTCCAGGTCATCGTGCACGTGATTTTGCGCGCAGCGATTCCGGAAATCCTCACCGGCATGCGCATCGGCATCGGCGTGGGCTGGACCACCCTGGTGGCGGGCGAGATGGTGGCGGCCACGCGCGGCCTCGGCTACATGGTGCTCAGCGCTTCCGAGTTCCTGGCCAGCGACGTGGTGATCATGGGCATTATCGTGATCGGCTTCTTCGCTTTCCTGTTTGATTTGATGATGCGCTACCTCGAACGTACCCTCGTGCCATGGAAGGGCAAGGTGTAAGACGTTCCCGGGAGTGGCGCGCACGCCACAAGTGTTGCCGCCGCTCCCTTTTTTTAATCCGCAATAAGCCGTACTTACCCTCCAGCGCGCTTGCCCCTTGGGCGCCGCGCCGGGCCGCTGCATTTCCAGATTGACTTATGGAATGCGGCCAACCAGACTGATTCACACGATGTATCGATGCTGCTTGACGGTGTTGCCTAAATAAAACAAAGCCGCGCGGCAAGAGCAAGCCGCAGCAGGCAGGGCGCACCGAGCTTCAGAGATTTTCAGGAGACAAAACATGATTAGCGAATCGCATAACAGTACCGGCTTGCAGCACTCGCTCAAGCAACGCCACATGAGCATGATCGCCATCGGCGGCGTGATCGGCGCCGGCCTCTTTGTCGGCAGCGGCGTCATCGCCAAGGCCGCCGGCCCGGCCGCCATCCTTTCCTTCCTGCTCACGGGCGGCCTCGTCGTCCTGATCATGCGCATGCTGGGCGAGCTGGCCTCATCCCTGCCCGTGGTCGGCTCCTTTTACGAATATGCGCGCCTGGCCTTCGACGACAAGCCGAAAGTGTCGAAATTCCTCGGCTTCATGAGCGGCTGGATGTATTGGTATTTCTGGGTCGTCGTCGTGGCCCTGGAAGCCATCGCCGGTGCGAAATTGGTCAACTTCTGGCTGCCCGACGTGCCGTCGTGGTCGATCAGCCTGGTGCTGCTCGTGTCGATGACCATCCTGAACCTGTTCTCCGTGAAGGCGTTCGGCGAATTCGAGTTCTGGTTCGCTTCGATCAAGGTGGTCGCCATCATCGTCTTCCTGTTCGTCGGCGCCTTGTTCCTCACGGGCAGCTTGCCTAACAGCATCCCAAGCCTGGGCTTTTTGACCAGCAACGGCGGCTTCATGCCGCATGGCTGGGGCCCCGTACTGAGCGGCGCCGTCGCCGCCACGGCCTTTTATTCGGGCGCCGAAATCGTCACCATCGCCGCCGCCGAAACGTCGGATCCGGCCAAGGCCATCGCCCGCGCCACCAATTCCGTCATCACGCGCGTGCTGATGTTTTATGTGGGCTCCATGTTTGTCGTCGTCTGCATCGTGCCCTGGGATTCGCCGGCCATCGCCACGCCTTTCGTCAGCGCACTGACCGTCATGAACATCCCGTACGCGGCCCACATCATGAACGCCATCATTTTGACGGCCGTGCTGTCGGCCCTCAATTCCAGCCTGTACGCCTCGTCGCGCATGATCTTTGCGCTGACGCGCCGCGGCGATGCCCCCACGGGCCTGGTCAAGCTGAGCAAGAACGGCGTGCCGATCCGCGCCATTTTGTTCAGCACCTTGTTCGCCTACTTCGCCATTGCCGTCTCGTATGTGTCGGCCGACCTCGTGTTCCCCTTCATCGTCAACTCCTACGGCATTCTGATCCTGTTCGTGTACCTGCTCATTGCGATATCTCAATTGCGCCTGCGCCGCCGCCTGGAACGCGAATGCCCGGAACGCATCAAGGTGCGCATGTGGCTTTTCCCCTATCTTACGTATTTCACCATCATCGCCATGCTGGTGATCCTGGGGGCCATGAGCGTGTCGTCCGATACGGAGCAGCGCGTGTCGTTCTGGTTCGGCCTGTTGAGCGTGGTCATCCTGAGCGTCATGTACTACATCAAGAAGCTCGTCAACGACGACCGCAACGGCGGCGAAGCGGCCGACACCAAAGTGGAGCTCAAACATGTCTGACACGATCTTGTTGCCCGCCAGCCGGCGCCGCTTCCTGCGCACGACGGCCGCCCTGGGCGCCGCCGTGGCGGGGCCTGGGGCAGCCCTGGCTGCCTCTGTCACCTTGCCGTTTGAAAACGGCGAGCGCGAACTGGTGGCCTTTCCGCAAAAGCGCCCGCTGATCCTGCTGACCAGCCGCCCGCCCCAGCTGGAAACGCCGTTCGGCGTGTTCAACGAGGGGGCCATCACGCCCAACGACGCGTTCTTCGTGCGCTACCACTGGAGCGGCTTGCCCACCAGCATAGACGGCGGCAGCTACCGGCTGCGCATCGCCGGCCTCGTCAAGACGCCCTTGGAACTGTCGCTGGCGGAACTGAAACAGCTGGCCGAGCCCGTCGACGTGGTGGCCGTGACGCAATGTTCGGGCAACAGCCGCGGCTTCTTTGCTCCGCGTGCGAATGGCGGACAGCTGGGCAATGGCGCCATGGGCAATGCCCGCTGGACGGGCGTCCCCCTGAAAACCGTGCTGGAAAAGGCCGGCATCGCGGCCAATGCCGTGCAAGTGGCCTTCAATGGCCTGGAAACGCCGCCCGTGGGCGACGGCCCCGACTTCCAGAAAGCCTTGTCCGTCGAGCACATCATGGCCGGCGACGTGCTGCTGGCCTGGGCCATGAATGGCGAGGACATTCCTTTCCTGAACGGCTATCCGCTGCGCCTGATCGTACCCGGCTATTACGGCACCTACTGGGTCAAGCACTTGAGCGACATCACCGTGCTGGACAAACCGTTCGACGGCTTCTGGATGAGCACGGGCTACCGCATTCCCGACAATGGTTCCGGCTTCATCGAGCCGGGCACGCCCGTGGGCAAGACGACGCCGATCAGCCGCCTCAACGTGCGCTCCTTCATTACCAGCGTGCAAGATGGCGTGCAAGTGAAGGCGGGACGCGACCTGGCCCTGCGCGGCATCGCCTTCGATGGCGGCCAGGGCATCAGCGAGGTGACCGTGTCGGTGGACGGCGGCCAGACCTGGCAGGAAGCCAGGCTGGGCAAGGACCTGGGACGCTTTTCCTTCCGCGAGTGGACGATGGTCATGAAGGCGCCGCGCAAGGGAAAGCATGTGCTGATGGTGCGCGCCGTCAACCGCATCGGCCAGAGCCAGCCCATGAAAGCCCTGTGGAATCCCATGGGTTACATGCGCAATGTGGTGGAAACCACGCGCATCCAGGCAGTCTGAGGAGAACCATATGAAGATATTACTTGCCGCGCTGGCACTGTCGGCGGCGGGCGGCGCGTGCGCGCTGGACATTCACTTGCCGCCGGAAACGGCGACCTATAAACCCAGTGAGTTGCCTGGCTACCAGTTGGTGCAGCGCAATTGCATGACGTGCCATGCGGCCCAGTACGCATCGACCCAGCCGCCCGCCTCGCCGCGCGCCTACTGGGAAGCGACCGTCAAGAAGATGAAAAAGCCGTTCGGCGCCCAGTTTGACGATGCGGACATGCCGGCCATGGTCGATTACCTGGTGAAAACCTATGGAGCGGAGCGGGGCGCCGCAGCTGCGGGCGCGGCCATCGCCAAACCCGTGGCAGCCGCCGTCCCGGCCGCCGGCGGCAAGGATGTCAAAAGCTTGCTGGCGGCGAACGGCTGCATGGCTTGCCACGCCCTCGACCAGAAAGTGGTCGGCCCCGGCTTTGCGGAAGTGGCGGCCAGGTACAAGGGCAAGGACGGCATCGCCGCCGTGGCTGCCAACATTCGCAGTGGCGGCGCCGGCAAATGGGGCCCCGTGCCCATGCCGCCGTTCAGCCAGCTCAGTGCAGCCGATGCGGCGACCCTGGCGAAGTACGTGCTGAACAGATAAGTTCGTCCGAGACGCGCGGCAACCCTTAATACCACTTGCCGCCACCCGTCCTGCGCGGTATTGCCCGCTGCCATCATGCAGCGGGCTTTTTTTTACTTCCGCCATTCGCCATTGCATCGCTTGCCAGCGCAGCGATCGCCATCACTGGTATTGTAAAAAACACCGTTATATAAAACCACTTGACTACCAATTTTTAGCGTCGCATTCTCTGTGCAGAAAGCCGACGCTTCGCTGTGCTTTCTTTACGTACAACATAAAAAGCTACTTCGATAGTTTTCGTATAACGTTCAGGAGACATTGTGAAGACACGGCAAATTAGCCGGCTGGCCTCGCCTTTGATGGCTGGCCTGCTGGGCAGCGCGCTGCTCGCTTGCGGCGGCAATTCCACCACCGAACCCCCATCGACCCTGCTGGCCGCCACGGCCGCCAGCGACAGTTGCGCGGCCTGGAGCGCCGCTGCCGTCTACACGGCGGGCCAGTGCGCCGTCTACGACGGCAAGGTGTACCGGGCCAAATGGTGGGTGCAGGGCACGGCGCCGAACAACGACCAGTGGGGACCGTGGAGCCTCGATAGCACCACGCCAACCCCGACACCGACCCCGACGCCAACCCCGACACCGACCCCGACCCCGACGCCAACACCGACACCGACACCTACGCCCGGCATTCCCACCAAGGCCCAGGCCGAAGCGAACGAGGCGGCGCTGACGAACAACGATTTCTTCCGCAAGGTCAAGGCCTCGATCCGTACCCTGGGCAATGCGGCCGTCGAAGCCGTGCAGCCTGGCCTGGCCGGCAATCCGCTCAACGTCAAGCGCGTCGAGCGCCTGCTGCCGGCGGCGAAGTGGGATTACTATTTTGCCGCGCGCGACGCCAGCTACACGTATCAACGTTTCCTGCAAGCCGTGGCCAAGTTCCCCGCCGTGTGCGACGACTACAGCGACGGGCGCAATGCGGACGCCATCTGCCGCCACAGCCTGGCGACCATGTTTGCCCACTTCGGGCAGGAAACGGGCGACCACAACGCCAGCAGCCCGCTGCCGCAATGGCGCCAGGGCTTGAAATATTTGCGCGAGCTGGGCTGCGACGAAACGGGCGCCGGCTGCGGCTACAACATCGAGTGCGCCGATCCCGTCTTCAACAAGGTGTGGACCTGCGGCAAGAATGCCGACGGCAGCTTCAAGAAGTACTTTGGACGCGGCGCCAAGCAGCTGTCGTACAACTACAACTATGGGCCGTTTTCGCAAGCCATGCATGACGGCGATCAATCCGTGCTGCTGAAAAATCCGGACCTGGTGGCCTCGACGTGGCTGAACCTGGCGTCGGCCACGTTCTTCTTTGTCTATCCGCAACCGCCGAAACCGTCGATGCTGCACGTGCTCGACGGTACGTGGGTGCCGAACGCGGCCGATACGACGGCTGGCGCGGGCAATAACTTTGCCACCACCATCATGATCATCAATGCCGAATGCGGGCAGGGCACGGAAAAGCAGGCCGCGCAAAACCGTATCGATTACTACAAGCAATTTGCCGCCGACATGGGCTGGGATTATTCCGGCGAACAATTGTCTTGCGCCAACATGCAGCGCTTCACCCCGGCCAGTTCCGCTGCCTACAACATCTATTGGGAAAAGAACTGGAGCGCGGGTGGCGAGAACCAATGCCAGCTGGTCAGTTACCAAACCCCGTACAGCGCCTTGCTGGCCGGAAACTACGTGAAATGCGTGGAAGCCAACTGGAATGTGAAGTTGCAGTAGCAGTAAATGCAGGAATAGCCGGCCAGGGATAACAGTTGACAAGAGCCCCTTCAGGGGCCTGCAACAGCTCACAACGTACAACCTGTACAACCATAACGGAGACCAATACAACATGAAATCGAATGCATTATTGATGGCCCTGCTCAGCGGCGTGCTCGTCGCTTGCGGCGGCGGCCAGGAAGGCACGACCGCCACGCCCAACACCTTGCTGGCCGCCGCGGAAGCGTGCGCCGTCTGGGATGCCGCCACCGTCTACACGGGCGGCCAGTGCGTGCTGTACCAGGGCGTCACCTACAAGGCCAAGTGGTGGACGCAGGGCAATGTCCCCAGCGCCACCGACACCTGGGGCCCATGGGCCGTGACGGACACGCCGACACCGACGCCAACTCCGACGCCGACGCCGACCCCGACCCCGACCCCGACCCCGACCCCGACCCCGACCCCGACCCCGACCCCGACGCCGACGCCAACGCCAACGCCGACGCCAACGCCAACGCCAACGCCGACGCCAACGCCCACGCCCACGCCCACCCCCACCCCCACGGCATGCCGTCCGGACGGCTTGATCTCGGCCGTGCCGAATGTGCCTTATTGCAAGGTGTACGACGCAAATGGCCGCGAAGTGCTGGGCAATGGCTTGAACCGGCGCATCGTCGGCTATTTCGCCAGCTGGCGCACGGGCGCCGATGGCAGCCCGACTTACCTGGTGAACAATTTGCCGTGGGACAAGATCACCCACTTGAACTATGCGTTTGCCTCCGTCGATCCGGCGACCTCAAAAATCGCCATCGGCAGCGGCGCGGCCAATCCCGATACGGGCCTCACGTGGCCGAATGTGCCTGCCGCCGCCATGGACCCGTCCTTGCCGTACAAGGGCCATTTCAACTTGCTGGCGCAATACAAGAAGAAGTATCCGGGCGTCAAACTGATGATTTCCGTGGGCGGCTGGGCCGGCAGCGGCGGCTTCTATACGGCCACGACGAACGCGGACGGCAGCGTGAACACGGCCGGCATCAATACCCTGGCCGATTCCATGGTGGCCTTCGTGCGCCAGTACAACTTCTTCGATGGCGTCGATGTCGATTACGAACATCCGACCACCAACAATGAAGCGGGCAATCCGAACGACTTCGCCGTCTCGAAACCGCGCCTGGCGGGCCTGATGACGAGCTACAACGTGCTGCTGAAGGTGCTGCGCCAGAAGCTCGATGAAGCGGCCGTGCAGGACAATAAATACTATCTGCTGACCATCGCCGGCTCCGCCTCGGGCTGGGTCTTGCGGGGCGAGGAAAACATGTCGGGATTGAAATATCTCGATTACGCCAGCCTGATGTCGTATGACTTGCACGGCGCGTGGAACCAGTATGTGGGACCGAACGCGGCGCTGTTTGACGACGGCAACGATGGCGAATTGCGTGCCGGCAATGCCTACCAGTACCAGAACATCGGCTACCTGAACACGGACTGGGCCTATCGCTACTACCGGGGTGCCATGCAGGCGGGGCGCATCAATATCGGCGTGCCGTTCTACACGCGGGGCTGGAAGGATGTGACGGGCGGCACGAATGGCTTATGGGGCACGACGCCGTTGATCAGTTCCACGGTCACCTGCGCCGGCACCAAGACGTGCGGCACGGGCGCCACCGGCATCGACAACGTGTGGTACGACCTCGATTCGCAGGGCAAACCGACGCCGGGCGGCGGTAACCCCATCTGGCATGCGTTGAACTTGCAGAACGGTATCGTTCCAAGCTACCTCGACGCCTATAAAGTTACGGACAAGGCGCTGGTGGGCACGTATGTGCCGTATTACAGCAGCACCATGGTGGCGCCGTGGCTGTGGAATGCGACCAAGAAAGTGTTCATTTCCACGGAAACCACGCAGTCGATCGCGGCCAAGGCCCAGTACATCGTCAACAACAATATCGGCGGCGTAATGATCTGGGAAATGGCGGGCGACTATGCATGGGATGCCACGCGCAACGGCGGCAAGGGCGAGTATTTCATGGGCACCACCCTGACGGACGTGCTGTACCAGGCTTTCCGCACGGCTGGCGTGTATGGCAACAAGCGCGCCGAAATCGCCATGCCGGGCACGGCGGCCAATGTCAGCATCACCTTGGGCGGCTGGAAGCTGGGCGACAACAACTTCCCCATCAATCCGGTGATGACGGTGAAGAACAACACGGCATCGACCTTGCCGGGCGGCACCGTGGTGGAGTTTGACTATCCCGTCTCGGCGCCCTCGGACATGAGCGACCAGTCCGGCTTCGGCTTGACGGTGATCAATGCCGGCTACACGGGGCCGAACAATATCGGCGGCTTCACGAAGAACTACAACCGGGCCCGCTTTGCGATTCCCGCCTGGCAATCGCTGGCGCCGGGCGGCTCCGTGGCGCTGACCTTGAATTACCGCTTGCCGATCTCGGGACCGGCCAACTACACGGTCACCGTGGGCGGCACCAAGTATGCGTTGACGCAGGAGTATCCGGAATTGCCGGTGGCGCTGCCGTAAAGTTGTTGATGCCGTAAAGTAAAAAGGCGGAACCTCGGTTCCGCCCTTTTTAGTTTCTACCGCAGCCAGGTATTAGAACCAGGTTTCCACCTGGAAACCATACGAGGTGCCGCTGGTATTGTTGTTGTAGATCGGGCCGCCGTTGTTCGACGCATTGACCGAGGCGGTGGCCGCATCGTTCCATTTGCCGTAGGTCACGAAAGCGCGCAGTTCAGGACGCGACCACAGGCCAGGACCGGCCGAGATCGTCGGCGCGATGGTCAGCTTGGTCAGCCGCTTGGCCGGCAGGCCGCCCGCTTGCGTCACGCGGTCCGTGCCCAGTTCGCCCACCAGCTTGAAGTTGTCGGTGAATGCGTACACAGGGCGCACGCCGACCGAGGTCCAGGTCGAGGAACCGTTGGCGTTCGACTCGTCTTTTTGCCACAGGGCGACGAATTCCATGCCGAAGTTGGCCATCGGCTGGATCGCCATGTCATTGAAGATGCGCGTGCGTTTCACGTCCGAACCGAAATTGGTGTCGCCCGAAGCGCCGAACTGCGCGCCCTTGCCGGTGCCGGGACCGACGCCGTACTGCACGCCGAAGGTATTGCCGCCGCCAAACACTTTACCTTGACGGTGGAATGCCGACAGCTGCCAGCCATTATTGCGCTTGCCAGTGTCGACGTCATCCTTGCCTTCGCCGATGATGTAGGTCGCGGCCAGGTCCAGCGTGCCGTTTTCATTCACGGGAATCTCGCCAAAGATGAAGTTCTGGCGCACGGCCGATTTGGTGTTGACGCCGCCGTTCGGCAACGCGACCTTGACGTCGTTGTCCTTGAAGAAGGCATACGAGAATTTACCGGGGCCAGCGGGAATGCGGTCCAGGCCCGCGCCCGTGCCGTTCATGTTGATATATTGCAAGTCCAGCATGTGGATGTCAGGACGGTAGTAGAAGCGTTTACCGATCCAGGCCGTGCCGCCGTTCAGGAAATCGAGTCCCTGCGCTTCGACGTAGGCCTTGACGATGCCCAGCTTGTTGTCGCCGAAATCCGAGTTTGGCGCGTAAGCGTTGACCCAGATCGTGGCCAGGTAGTTCACGCCGCCGGACTTGGCGACGGACTTGGTGTAGCCGAATTCCGTGTAGGCGTCGCACTCATTGCCCAGACGGTATTTCATGGTGTTGCCGCCCAGGCCGAAGCAGCCTTGCGAGCCGCCGTCGCCCGACGTATTGCTGCCGGCGCCGGCGCGCAGGTAGCCGTGGAAGCCTTCGGAGTCGGATGGGTACATGGGGTCGGCCATGGCGGAAGCGCTGGCGATGGCGAGGAGCAGGGCAGGCAAGGTTTTCAATGCAGTGCGGTTCATGCGGTCTCCAGAAAAATGTAGGTGGTAGCGGTGGTGCCCCGGAAGGCTCTCACCGCACACGGTCTAATGCCGAAAACCAAGTCTAGCAGCGCTTTTTTAACCACCCTGATACAAAACGAACAAGTGACGATACTTTCTTTCAAAGTGTTGTTTTTATCCAATGTCGATACTCTTGCGCATAGTGGGCATGCAAAGGAGTATCGAATTGCGGTTTTGGAGTATCAGAAAGTATCAAAGTCTGGTGCTACATTGTGGTCGTGGTGCTAAGTACCTGAGCATTGCCAACGACAAAAAACACTGGAGACACACAATGAAACGTTCCGCCATTGCCGCGCTGTTCGCCGGCGCGCTCTGCCTCAGCTCGTCCGCCTCGGCCGCAACCGACCTCGTCATCGCCACCGTCAACAACGGCCACATGATCGAAATGCAAAAGCTCAGCAAGTTCTTCGAGCAAGCCAATCCCGACATCAAGCTCAAATGGGTGACCCTGGAAGAGGGGGTCTTGCGCCAGCGCATGACCACGGATATCGCCACCAAGGGCGGCCAGTTCGACGTGATGACCATCGGCCTGTATGAAACGCCCATCTGGGGCAAGAAAAACTGGCTGATCCCCATCAAGCCGGACGCCAAATACGATATCGACGACTTGCTGCCGGCCATCCGCGAAGGCCTCTCCGGCGACGGCAAGCTGTACGCGTCGCCGTTCTATGGCGAAAGCTCGATGATCATGTACCGCAGCGACCTGGTGAAAAAAGCCGGCGTGGCGATCGAAGACCGTCCTTCCTGGAACCAGTTGCGCGACGTGGCGGCCAAGCTGCACGATCCGGCCAACGGCGTGTACGGCATCTGCCTGCGCGGCAAGCCGGGCTGGGGCGACAACATGGCCCTGATCACCACCATGGCCAATTCCTATGGCGGCCAGTTGTTCGACATGAAATGGAAGCCGCAATTTACCAGCAAGCCGTGGAAAGACGCGGTCAACATGTATGTCGACCTGATGAAGAAATATGGCCCGCCGGGCGCTGCTGCCAACAGCTTCAATGAAAACCTGGCGCTGTTCAACCAGGGCAAGTGCGGCATCTGGATCGATGCGACGATCGCCGCTTCCTTCATCACCGACCCCAAGCAAAGCAAGGTGGCCGACAAGGTGGCGTTCGCCCAGTCGCCCGTGGGCGTGACGGAGCGGGGCGCCAACTGGCTGTGGATCTGGTCGCTGGCCATTCCATCGAGTTCCAAGCACCCGAACGAGGCGCAGCGCTTCATCAACTGGGCCACCTCGCCTGACTACGTGAAACTGGTTGCCAAGGAAACGAGCTGGGCCAACGTGCCGACCGGCACGCGCAAGTCGACGTATGCGAGCCCCGAGTTCCAGAAAGCGGCGAAATTTGCCGCCGCCGAAGGCAAGGCTCTGGCCACCACGCGCGCCGTGCAAAGCACCTTGCCGCCATCGCCGTACGTGGGCGTGCAATTTGCGTCGATTCCCGAATTCCAGGTGATCGGCGTGGCGGCCGGCCAGCAGATGGCGGCGGCGTTGCTGGGCAAGGTGACGGTGGACCAGGCGCTGGAATTGTCGCAGCAGACGGCGGAACGTGAGATGCGCAAGGGCGGCTATTACAAGTAAGAGGATAGCCTGCCAAACCTGCTGCGCGGTTTGTAGTATGCAAACAGGTGATGCTGTTGTAACCCGAAAGGCGAAAGCTGGGGTCGGACCCTCGGATCGGAATGCGTCCCATTGGGCCGCATTCCCCCTCAGGGGCCGACCCCGGTATCTTGGCCTTGCGGGTTTAAAAGATACCTCACGTCTCAAGAGAACCCTATGAAACGCATTATTCCCCGGACTTTGCTGACGCCGGCCGTGCTTGCCGTCTCCGTCATTTCCGTGATCCCCTTATTGATCACCCTGTATTACGCGTTCGTGCGTTATTCGATGCTCGATCCCAGCGGCCATCCTTTCCATGGCCTGGCCAATTTCCACTTTTTCTTTACGGATGCCTCGTTCCTGCCGGCCCTGCAGAACACGTTTACCCTGCTGTTTTCCGTCATGCTGATCACCGTGGTGCTGGGCACGGCACTGGGGCTGCTGATCAATGAAGCATTCCCTGGGCGCGCCGTCGTGCGCGTGCTCTTGATTTCGCCGTTTCTCGTCATGCCGGCCGTCAATGCCCTGATGTGGAAGAACATGCTGCTCAACCCGATCTACGGCCTGTTCGCGCAGATCAGCCTGTTCTTTGGCGCCACGCCCGTCGACTGGCTGTCGGCCCACCCCTTGTTTTCCATCATCATGATGGTTTCGTGGCAATGGCTGCCGTTTGCCTGCCTGATCTTCATGACGGCGCTGCAATCGATGGACCGGGAACAGCTGGAAGCGGCGCGCATGGATGGCGCCACGTATCTGCAGCAGTTGCGCTACCTCTACATTCCCCACCTGGGACGCGCCGTCTCGGTGGTGCTGATGATCGAAATGATCTTCTTGCTGTCGATCTTTGCGGAAATCTTTACCACCACGGGCGGCGGTCCCGGCTTCGACACGACCACCATCACCTTCATGATCTATCAGCAGGCACTGCTGTCGTATGACGTGGGAGCGGCCTCGGCCGGCGCCCTGTTCGCCGTGCTCATCGCCAACATCGCCGCCTTCTTCCTGATGCGCGTCATCGGCAAGAATCTGTCGAAATAAGGAGACCTTGATGCATAGCAAACTCAATCTGTATGGCCGCACGGCCGCCGCCTGGCTGTGCGCGCTGCTGCTGTTCTTTCCCATCTTCTGGCTGGGCCTGATGGCCTTCAAGACGGAAGGGCAAGCCATTTCCACGCCGCCGCTGCTGTTTTTCACGCCGACCCTGGACAGCTTCCGCGAAGTGCTGGCGCGCGACAATTACTTCGGCTACGCGTGGAACTCGCTGTTTACCAGCGTGGTGTCGACGGCCATCGGCCTGTTGATCGCCATCCCGGCCGCGTATTCCATGGCTTTCTTTCCCACGGGCGGCACCATCGGCTTGCTGAAATTCATGCTCAGCTCGCGCTACATGCCCGGCGTGGGCGCCCTGATGCCGATCTATATCTGCTACCAGTACTTCGGCCTGCTCGACACGCGCATCGGCCTGACCATCATGTTCATGCTGATGAACCTGCCCATCATGATCTGGCTGCTGTACACGAGCATGAAGGAGCTGCCGCGCGAAATCCTGGAAGCGTCGCGCATGGATGGCGCCACCGTGTGGGACGAATTCCGCCACGTCGTGCTGCCCCTGTCCGTGGGCGGCATCGCTTCCACGGCCCTCGTGTGCATGGTGTGGTCGTGGAATGAATCGTTCTGGTCGCTGAACCTGGGCGCGTCCAACGCGGGCACTCTGGCCTGGCTCATCGCCTCGTATTCGAGCCCGGAAGGCTTGTTCTGGGCCAAATTGTCGGCCGCTTCCCTGATGGCCATCGCGCCCATCATGGCGCTGGGCTGGTTCTGCCAAAAACAACTGGTCCAGGGTATGACCTTCGGCGCTGTTAAGTAAACACTATTGGATGACATCATGGCTTATCTTCAACTGAGCAATATTGAAAAATTCTTTGGCGAACACCGCGCCATCAAGGGCATCGACCTGGAGATCCGGCAGGGCGAGTTCGTCGTCTTCGTGGGTCCGTCAGGTTGCGGTAAATCAACCCTGCTGCGCCTGATCGCGGGCCTGGAACCGATCGACGGCGGCAAGCTGTCGCTCGACGGGCGCGACATCACGAATCTGCCGTCATCGAAGCGCGACCTGGCGATGGTGTTCCAGTCGTATGCGCTGTACCCGCACATGACAGTGTTCCAGAACATGTCGTTCGCGCTGAAGCTGGCCGGCGTCGATCCGGCCGTCATCCGCGAAAAGGTCGACAAGGCGGCCGCCATCCTCGACCTGGGGAAGTACCTGGAACGCACGCCCAAAGAATTGTCGGGCGGGCAGCGCCAGCGCGTGGCCATCGGCCGCGCCATCGTGCGCGACCCGAAAGTGTTCCTGTTCGACGAACCGCTGTCGAACCTCGATGCGGCCCTGCGCGTGCAGACGCGCATCGAGATCGCCAAGCTGCACCGCGAGCTGGGCGCCACCACCATCTACGTCACGCACGACCAGGTCGAGGCGATGACCCTGGCCGACCGCGTGGTGGTGCTGCGCGACGGGCAGATCGAGCAGCATGGCTCGCCACTGGAATTGTATGACCGCCCCGCCAACCGTTTTGTGGCGCAATTCATCGGCACGCCCAGCATGAACGTGGTGCCCGCCGATGCGGCGCCGCAGCTGCTGGCGCAGGCGGGCAGCGCGGCGCAGGCGGACGGTTTTGTCGGCATCCGCCCCGAACACGTGCACCTGGGCGCGGCGCAGCCGGGCAGCGTGCCCGTCACCGTCGACCTGGTGGAGTCCCTGGGCGTGGAAACCCTGACCTATGTGCGCCTGCCGAACAATGTGCAGCTGGTCTCGCGCGGCGCGGAGCGCAGCAGCCTGCAGCCGGGCCAGCAGACGCATTTGACGTTCGAGCCGGGCTTCGTCCACTATTTCGACCGCGCCGGCAAGACCTACGCGGCGGCGAAAGGAGCGCTGTAATGGACGCCATCGCATTGAAGCAATCGAACCTGGCCAAGCTGCCGGCGAACGTCGCCGTGCCCGCGTATGCGCGCGAGACGCTGGTGCCCGGCATCGTGCACATCGGCGTGGGCGGTTTTTTTCGCGCTCACCAGGCCGTGTACCTCGATGACTTGCTGGCCTTGCCCGGCAACGCAGAATGGGGATATTGCGGCGTGGGCTTGCTGGCGTCTGATGCGGCCATGCGCGACGCCATGCGGGCGCAGGACGGGCTGTACACGGTGGTCGAACGCAGCGCGGCCGGCGATGCCGCGCGCATCATCGGCTGCATCGGCGAATACCTGTATGCGCCCGACGAGCCGCAAGCCGTGCTGGATAAGCTGGCCGACCCCGGCACGCGCATCGTCGCGCTGACCATCACGGAAGGCGGCTATTACGTGAACCAGGGCACGGGCGAGTTTGACGCCGCTCATGCCGACATTGCGTACGAACTGGCGCACCCCGGGGCGCCGCGCTGCTCGTTCGGCTACCTGGCCGCGGCGCTGGCCCTGCGCCGCCAGCGGGGCCTGGCGCCGTTTACCATCATGTCCTGCGATAACCTGCAAAACAATGGCGACGTGACGCGCAAGATGCTGCTGGCCTTTGTCGCCCTGCGCGACGTGGATCTGGCGCGCTGGCTGGCCACGCATGGCAGCTTCCCCAACAGCATGGTCGACCGCATCACGCCGGCCACCACGGATGAACACCGGGCGCTCGTGCGCGAGACATTCGGCATCGTCGACGCCTGGCCCGTCGTGTGCGAGCCGTTCCGCCAGTGGGTCATCGAAGACGAATTCCCGCAGGGCCGGCCGGCCTGGGAACAGGTGGGCGCGCAGATGACGCACGACGTGCTGCCGTATGAAAAGATGAAGCTGCGCTTGCTCAATGCCAGCCACCAGGCCCTGTGCTACATTGGCATGCAGCTCGGTTACACGTTTGCGCATGAAGCGATGGGTGATCCTGGCATCCGCGCGCTCGTGCGCCGCATGATGGATGACGAGGTCACGCCCTTGCTGGACGAAGTGGAAGGCATACACCTGGACAGCTACAAAGACACCCTGATCGAGCGCTTCTCGAATCCGGCCGTGCGCGACCAGCTGGCGCGCATCGGCACGGAAGGTTCGGCGCGCATCCCGAAATTCGTGCTGCCGTCCGTGCGCGAAGCGCTGGCCCGGGGCGGCGCCATCAAGTTACTGGCGTTTACCGTGGCGTGCTGGTTCCGCTACCTGGAAGGCCACGACGAGCAGGGGCGCGAAATGCCTTTGAGCGATCCGTATGCGGCGCGCCTGCGCGCGCTGGCGCTGCAGGGCGGGGCGGACGCCGCGGCGCTGCTGTCCTTGCGCGAGTTGTTCGGCGACCTTTCCGACACACCCGCCTTCACGCAGGCGGTGGGGCAGTCGCTGGCCAGCCTGTATGGGCTGGGCGCGCGCGCGGCGCTGGAACAGATCGTCGCCTGACGGGGGAGGGCGCGCCATGCAACGCAAGGCCGAGTATCCGCAACCGCAGATGGAGGTGGAACAGCAGCGCGACGCCACGCCCGGCTTCGAGCCGAAAGGCAGTTTCGGCTTCATCCGCTACCTGGAGCACGGCTTTCCGAATGCGCTGGTGCGCTGGCATTACCACGACGAGTACGAGCTGCACCTGATCGTGGCGACGAGCGGCAAGGTCTTTGTCGGCGACTATATCGGCCAGTTCGCGCCCGGCCACCTGGTGCTGACGGGGCCGCGCGTGCCGCATAACTGGGTCTCGCTCGGCACGCCGCCCGAAGGCGTGGCCCTGCGCGACATGGTGATCCAGTTTTCGCATGCGCCGCTGGCGTCGATGGCGGCCGCCATGCCCGAACTGAAGGATATTTTCCCGCTGCTGCAGCGCGCCCTGCACGGCGTGGAATTCTTTGGCGTCAGCGAACAGTCGCTGCGGCGCTTCCGGCGCATCCGCGACAGCAGCGGCTTGCCGCGCCTGATCGAATTTTTGAGCCTGCTGGGCGAACTGGCGCAGACCAGCGACTACCAGCTGCTGTCGACGGTGCCCATGCAATCGAGCGACGATGACGTGGCCTTGGCGCGCATCAGTTCGGCCATCAACTTCATCGTGCACAATTACAGCAGCCAGTTCTCGCTGAAACAGCTGGCCGAGCAGGTGGACATGCCCGAGCGGACGTTTTCGCGCTTCTTTCGCCACGCCACGGGCAACAGCTTCACGGACTTCGTCAACCGCCTGCGCATCAACAAGGCGTGCCAGCTGCTGATGGAGACGGAGCGCTACGTCAGCAACATCTGCTACGAGGCGGGTTTTAATAATGTGGCCAACTTCAACCGGCGCTTCCTGGAATTGAAGGGCATGACGCCGAAGGAGTTTCGCCAGCAGGCGCTGGGCCGTTTTGGCGAGTGAAGCTTTTTGATGTACATTCGATGGCACGGGCGGGGACAGCCTGAGAGAGACGAGCATGGAACACCTGTGGCACAAGGACAGCGAGCGCAAGGCGCCCGAGCTGGAACGCGAAAGCTACGACGGCATTATCAATTACCTGGAACATGGCTATCCCAGCTCGCGCGTGCGCTGGCACTGTCACGAGGAATATGAACTGCACCTGATCGTTGCCACCAGCGGGCGCTTGTTCGTGGGCGACTATATCGGCGAGTTCTCGCCCGGCCACCTGGTGCTGACGGGTCCGCGCCTGCCGCACAACTGGATTTCCAACGTGATGCCGGAAGGCGGCGTGGCCTTGCGCGACATGATCGTGCAATTCGCCCACGCGCCGCTGGCCGGTGCCGCGCGCGTCATCCCCGAACTGCGCGAACTGTTGCCGCTGCTCGAACGCTCCAGCTATGGCGTGGAGTTTTTCGACATGGGCGCGGAAGCGGAGCGGCACCTGGCGCGCATCCGCGCCACGCATGGCGCCGAGCGTTTCGCCGAATTCGTGCAACTGATGAGCAAACTGGCGCGCACGGCCAACTACCGCTTGCTGTCGAGCGCCTCCCTGCGCTCGTACGACGACGATGCCACCCTGGCCAAGGTCAATTCCGTCCTCAATTACATCACGGAGAATTACCGCGAGCCGATTTCGGCGGAAATGCTGGCCGAGCAGGTGGGCATGTCGCTGAGTAAATTCTCGCGCTTCTTCCGCAAGGCGACGGGCAACAGTTTTACGGATTTCATCAGCCGTTTGCGCATCAACAAGGCGTGCCAGCTGCTGATGGATACCGACCAATACGTGTCGAACGTCTGCTACGACGTGGGCTTCCAGAACGTGGCCAACTTCAACCGCCGCTTCCTGCAGGTGAAGGGCGTCACGCCGAAGGAGTTCCGGCGCCAGGCCGATGGCCGCTTCGGCGGCATCGGCGGGCCCGTGGCGGATATGCCACAGGCCTAGCCGCTGTCATTGCCTTGTCACTTTGAACAGTTACTCTCCACGGCTTCAATCCCACCCTAGCCGAGGAATGCATGAACACTGCTGTAACGTCGATCCCGAAACTGACCCTGCTGGCCATCGCCGCCGGCCTGACCCTGGCCGCGTGCGGCGGCAGCGACAATCCGCCGGCGGAACCTTCCAAGCCCGTGGCGCAGACGGGCGTGTTCCTCGACGGCGCGGTGGAAGGGCTCGATTACGTGGCCGGCAGCGCGGCCAAGGCCAGCACCAATGCCAAGGGCGAATTCATGTGTAATCCGGGCGAGACGGTGGCCTTCAGCGTGGGCGGCCTGGCCCTCGGTTCGGCGCCGTGCGGCGCCGTCGTCACGCCGCTGGCGCTGGCGGCCAGCACGAATGTGGCGGACGACAAGGTCGTCAACCGCCTGCTGGCGCTGCAACTGCTCGACGACGACAGCGATCCGTCGAACGGCATCAGGCTGACGGCCGAAGTGAAGGCGGCGCTGGCCGGCAAGACCCTGGACTTCGCCGCCGCCCCGGCAGCCTTCAACACGGCCCTGGCCGCGCATCTGGCAACGGTGGGCGCAAAATTCGCCGGCCGCACGGTCGATGCGGAGCGCCGCGCCCTCGTGCGCGAGCATTTCGAAGACACCCTGGCTTCGAAAGCGGGCGCGCCCGTCAACGAGGCGCTGACGCAGGCCAATCCGGTCGGTGAGGTGAAAGTGACGGTGACGCGCTACCAGATCCAGGCGGCCGATAAATTCTACGTGCCGTACGAGGGCGCAAACGCCAAGATCAAGGGCGAATTCCCGAACGGCTTCCTGCCGTCGTACGGCTCGGGCCTGGCCTACAAGGGCAAGAATGCGGCCGGCGACCTGGAATTCTATGGCTTGACGGACCGCGGCCCGAACGGCGACGGCCCGCTGGTGCCCGACCCGTCGGGCAAGGGCACCATCGGCAGCAAGATCTTCCCGTCGCCCAGTTTTACCCCGTCGTTTGGCGTGATCACGGTGGGCAAGAACGGCGCCGTGCTGGCATCGAGCACGCCGATCAAGGTGTCGGCCACCGTCAACAGCTCGGGCTTGCCCGTGCCCGTGGGCGCGGTCGGCAATTCGGCCGAGATTCCCGTCATGGATGCGATGAAGTTCGATGCCGCCAGCAAGGCTGTCTTCAACGCGGGCGGTCTCGATTCGGAAGCCATCGTCGTCGATGCCAAGCGCAACGCGCTGTGGGTATCGGACGAATACGGCCCCTTCATCGTCAAGATCGATGCCGCCACGGGCGTGATCCAGGCCAAGTACGAGCCGGGCAAGGGCTTGCCGGCGCTGTTTGCCAAGCGCCGCGCGAACCGCGGCATGGAAGGCATGACCCTCGATGCGAGCAACGACAAGCTGTACGCCTTCCTGCAAAGCCCCTTGAGCGATGGCACGGCCATGTATTCGGTGACGAAGAAGGCGGAGCAGGTGGAGCGCTTCGCCCGCTTCACGCGCTGGATCGAATTCGACCCGGTGACGGGCACCAACGGCAAGATGTATGCGTATCCGCTCAATGCCGCCGACTACCAGGATGGCCGCACGGGCAACGCCAAGCTGGGCGACATGGTGGCGCTGGGCGGCGGCAAGTTCCTCGTCATCGAGCAGGGCGCCGCGCCGTCGGGCAAGGTATTCAATAAACTGATGCTGGTCGAACTGAAAGGCGCCACGGACATTGCGGCCGCCGCCTTCAACGCGACGACGTCCGACCTGGAGAAAAGCAGCATGGGCGGCGCCCCCGTCAATGGCGCCGACTGGGCGGCCGTCACGCCGCTGAAGAAAACCCTGCTGCTGGACTTGAACGCCATCGGCTGGGCGGCGGAAAAGGCCGAAGGCCTGACCCTGATCGACGACTCCACCATCGCGCTGGCCAACGACAATGACTTCGGCCTGAAGACGAAGATCTTTGACGCGAACGGCGTGGAAGTCGATGGCGCCGACGTCACGAAGTGCACGGTCGACGCCAACGGCACCATCGTCACAAGCAGCGCGGCCGGCTGCAACGCGGCCAACACCATCCGCGTGGCGCGCGGCGACGACCGCGAGCGTCCTAGCCGCTTGTGGATCGTGAAGTTCGCCAAGGCGCTCAATACGTATTGATGTAGTTTGACAGACGTAAAAAAGCCGCAGGCGTGAGCTGTGCGGCTAGCGTGGAGCTGGGGTCAGACCCGACGGGTCTGACCCCAGATTTTGCTTTTTTGGTTTACTCTTTTGTATACGTATTCAACCAGTCCAGCACCGTGTGATGCCATAGCAGCGAATTGGCCGGCTTCAGCACCCAGTGGTTTTCATCCGGGAAGACCAGCAGCTTGCTCGGGATGCCGCGGCGCTGCAGCGCCGTGAAGGTGCCCAGCCCTTGCGCCGTGGGGATGCGGAAGTCCAGGTCGCCCTGGACCACCAGCATCGGCGTCTTCCAGTTCTTCACGAAGTTGACGGGGTTGAACTGCTCGTGCCTGGCCGGCGCGTCGTAGTACGGGCCGCCGTTTTCCCACTCGGTGAACCACAGTTCTTCCGTCGCGTAAGCCATGCCGCGGTTGTCGAACACGCCGTCGTGGTTGACCAGGCACTTGAAGCCGTCCGGCCAGTTACCGGCGATCCAGTTCATCATGTAGCCGCCGTACGACGCGCCCAGCGCGCAGCTGCGCTCGCGGTCCAGCCACGGGAACTTCTTGGTGGCCGCTTCCAGGCCCTTCTGCAGGTCGATCAGCGGCTTGCCGCCCCAGTCGCCGCTGATGGAATCCGTGAATTTCTGGCCATAGCCGGTGGAGCCGTGGAAGTCGATGAAGACGGTGGCGTAGCCGGCGCCCGCATACACTTGCGGGTTCCAGCGGTAGCTCCAGCTGTTGCCGAAGCTGCCTTGCGGGCCGCCGTGCACCAAAAAGGCGATGGGATACTTTTCGCCGGCCTTGGCATTCCACGGCTTCATGACGTGGCCGTAGACGGTTTCGCCATCCGCGCCCGCGAACGAGAACTGTTCGTATTCGCCGAAACGCACGTCGGCCAGTGCCGCCGCATTCTGCTTCGTCAGCTGCACCATCGGCGCGTTTTCCGACTTCGCATCGAGCTTGCGCGTGTACAGCTGCGCGCCCGAAGCCAGGTTGGCCTGCGCCAGCACGATGGTATTGCCGCGCACGTCGAAGTCGCCCACGGCGCCCTTGCCCGTCAGTGCGTTGACCTTGCCGCTGGCCGCGTCGATGTGGAACAAGCGGTGCTGGCCCACGTCATCGGCGGCGACGAGGAAAGCCTTGCTGTCCGGCGTCCAGCGGAAGTCGGCCACGGAACGGTCCCAGTCGTCGGCCAGGGTGCGTTTCTTGCCGGTGGCGACATCCATCAGCACCAGATGAAAACGGTCCGCTTCGAAGCCAGGCTTGGTCATGGCGACGTAGGCCAGGGTGCGGCCATCGGGCGACCAGGTGGCTTTCGCATCCCAGGCCGGATTGTCGGCTGTGAGGTTGCGCGGCGCCTGGCCGCCGGCGGCAGGAATCGTGTAGACATCGAAGTTGGTCGACCACGATTCCGTGCGGCCGGCCACGCGCACGGAGAAGGCCACCGTCTTGCCGTCCGGGCTGAAGTGGTATTCGCCATTGTCGCCGAACGGTTTCGAGGGCGCGTCGCCATCGAGGGTGCCGCTCAGGCTCACGGGCGCGGCGCTGACCTTGCCCGTGGCGTCGATCGGCGCCGAGTACAGCGCGTTGCGGCGGCCGTCGGCCCAGGTATCCCAGTGGCGCACGAACATCTGGTCGTAGACCATGCCGCTGGCCTTGTTTTTCGCTTTTTCATCGAGGCGTTTTTTCGTGCAGGCGAGGTCCGCGCAATCGAGGAAGACGCCCATGCTGAAGGCCAGGCGGTCGCCCTGCGGCGACAAACGGTAGGTGTCGACGTCCAGCGGCAGGTCGGTGACCTTGGCCGCTTCGCCGCCGTTCAGGGGCAGCTGCCACACTTGCGAGGAGCCGGAACGGCTTGAGAGGAAGTAGATGGCGTCGCCGTTCGGCGACCATTGCGGGTCACTGGCGCTCGCTTCGCCGCGCGTGAGCTGGCGCGGCGCCGCGTTCGGCGCGCGCAGGTCGATCAGCCACAGCTGCGTGTTGCCGCGGTTCTTGTCCAGGTTGGTGGTGCGCACCGTGTAGACGACGCGCGTGGCATCCGGCGACAGCACGGGGCTACCCACGCGCTCCATGGCAACCATGTCTTCCACGGTGAAACCGCGCGGCGCGGCCAGCGCCGGTTCTGCAGCAACGGCGGTGGTGGCCATGGCGGCACTGAATGCTCCCAAGAGCAGCAGACGTAAACTCATTCAAACTCCCGATTCTTATGACGACGTTATCGATATGGTATTGATGTGGCCGGCTGTACCGCCGGCGCCCGACATCATAGCAATAAAGACGCGCCTGCTGCGGGAGTTGACCGCCGGTTAGCCGGCCGGCAGTGCCAGTTGGTCGAGCGCCACGTGGCCCAGGAAGCCGCCGTGGCTGGTGGCCGGCAAGCCGTCCTCGATGGCATGGGCAAAGCGGATGCCGGGGTCCTGTTCCAGCGCGGCCAGCACGCGCGCCGTGTCCGGATAGTCTGCCAGGCGCGCCAGCTGCAGCGGTTCGGCCCAGCGCGCCGTGGCGGCCAGGTAAGCGTCGGCGGTGGTGGGGGCGGCATCGGAAGCCAGCCAGGCGCGGCCGGCGAGCAGGCGTTCCAGGTGCGCCAGGCTTTTATTCACCTTCTCGACGGCCATCTCGCGCCAGACGGCCGCGCGCGCGTCGGTTTCCGGCGCGCGCGATGCCTGGAAGGCGGGCATGAAGGCCGCGTGGAAGGTCGTGTGCAAAAACGAGAGCACGCTGTTCAGGCGGTCGTACTGCGGCGTGCCCTGCGCAAAGCCCAGGCCGCTATTGGGCGCGCGCGCTGCGATATGCAGCAGGATCGCCATGCTTTCCAGCAGCGGCGTACCCGCGTGCGTGAGCAGGGCCGGCGTCTGGCTTAGCGGATTGATGGCGAGAAAGGCGGGATGCTGCTTGCTGGCCGGGTCGCGCGCTTCCACTCGGGCAAGTTGGTACGGCAGGCCGCTCCATTCGAGGGCGGCGATGGCGGCGAACGAGCAGCCGAACGGCACGCTGTAGATCAGGGTGGTTTCCATGCTGGAGCTCCGGTAAGAGGAAAGAAGGGCAGTCTAATCGTGATGGTTACTATTTGGAAGAAGGCAGAATAATGTGGTATAGGTACATTTTTTATACTAAGTGGGAAGCCAACCATGAAAGACAATGTCTCCGGCTGCGCCGTGGAAGAGGCCATGCGATTGCTGGGCGGGCGCTGGCGCATCGTGCTGCTCAGCTATCTGATGGCAGGGCCGAAGCGCTTCAGCGAAATCCGCCGCGCCGTGCCGAATATCTCGCAGCGCATGCTGACCCTGGACTTGCGCGCGCTGGAAGAGGCGGGCTTGCTGACGCGTACGGTCTATGCGGAAGTGCCCGTCAAAGTGGAATACCGGCTGACGGACGAGGGCTTGCGCTTGCGCGAGCTGGTCGAGATGCTGCGCGCCATCGGCTTGCGCCTGCGCGGACAGGCGGACGCGGGCGGCGCCTTTCTCGCGCCCGATGCCGACGATCATTCTCAATAGAAACAACTGTCTTTATGCAAAGTGCTAGACTGCGGGCCTTTCATCACTACTCTCGACACCCATGCGCCTGACTTCCCTCGCCCTGACCGCCGTCGCCCTGTTTGCCGCCTTGCCGGCCCAGGCTGCCACCATGCCGACGCTCGAACAAATCCACGCCGCCGTGCAGGTGGGCGTGGCCAAGACCCGGGCCAAAATGCAATCGACTGTGACGGTACCGATCGCCGTCAAGGTCACCAGCTTGACCGGCTGCCAGGATTCGCAGGAAGTGCCGGGCGAAGTGGTGTGCCTGGTCGCCATGAGCGCGGGCATGCGCGATGCTTTCATGGTGCTGCCGCTGCGTAACGAGAACGGTACCTGGGTGGGCGTCGAGCGCAAGGACGCCAAGTTCGCGGGACCGTCGCCGGCCGAGGCGCAAGCGATGATACGCGCCTGGGCCAAGGAAGAAGTGGCGCGCAATCCGGAAGCGGCCAAGGATGTGCAGATGCAGGAAGCGCAGAGCACCATGCAGGTCAAGGCCGTCAACGAGTGCGACGTCAAGCGCAAGACGGGCTATCTGGTCTGCGATACGGAATTGAGCGTGCCGAGCCGTCCGGAAGGCATCAAGACGGAACTGACCTTCATGCTGGAAAACGCCAACTGGCGCTACGTACCGCGCTAAGCCGCCGGCCGGCACGCTGTTCGCGCATCCGCCTGATATTTCTCCTGCCATGGCGCCAGCATCTCTTCGGGATGCCTGGCGCCGGCACACTTCCCTCCCGTACCCCATTGCCGTATGGCAGCGCATGACGCCGCTGGCAGGCCTGCGCCGCCATCCTCGGCAGGATGCATGCCATTCCTCAAATTTGATATGGTTTAATCGATATATTTGTTTATTAATCATTACTTAATAATGAATGAGATAGAATTGGTGATTATTGTTGTATTTATTGCGATTTTGGCATATTAAGTAAATATTCGGTTTAATCGTTATTTTTTTGGCGTATGATATTGATAATGCGCAAGTAAATGTGCCGCGATCCGAATGTCTGGAGAACCGTCGTGCTGAAAAAAATAACGAGTAGTGAACTGGTGCTGGGAATGTATGTCGAGCGCCTGGGCCGTTCCTGGCTCGATACCCCTTTCTGGACGCGCTCCTTCCTGCTCGAGTCGCCGGCCGACCTGGAGCGTATCCGCGCGGCGCGCTTGAGCGAAGTGTGGATCGACGTGGCGCGCGGGCGGGCGCCGGCAGTGGCCGTTCCCGTTACCGTGCCGCCTGTCGTAGCCGCGCCGGCAGCCGATGGCGGCCTCGTCCGGAGTGCGGCGCCGCCCATGTCGCGCGACGACGAACTGGCGCACGCCCGGCGCCTGATCGAACGTTCGCGCCAGGCCGTGCAGACGATGTTCGACGAGGTGCGCATGGGCAAGGCCTTGTCTGCGGCGCAAGCCTATGAGCTGGTCGACGATATTGCCGCTTCGGTCCTGCGCGGCGGCAATGTGCTGCTGGGCCTGGCGCGCCTGAAAACCGCCGACAACTACACGTATATGCATTCGGTGGCCGTGTGCGCGCTGATGACGGCGCTGGCCAGGGAGCTGGGCCTGGTGCCCGAGCAGGTGCGCTCGGCCGGCCTGGCGGGCTTGCTGCACGATATCGGCAAGATGGCCGTGCCGTCCGCCATCCTCAACAAGCCGGGCAGCCTGAGCGAGGCGGAATTTTCCTCCGTGCGCGCCCACCCGGCCGCCGGCCACCGCATGCTGCAGGAGGTGGGCGAGATCGATCCGGTGGCGCTCGACGTGTGCCTGCACCACCATGAAAAACTCGATGGCAGCGGTTACCCCAATGGTTTGTGTGGCGAGGAAATCAGCCTGTTTGCGCGCATGGGCGCCATTTGCGACGTGTACGACGCGATCACTTCGAACCGGCCATACAAGCAGGGCTGGTGCCCGGCCGATTCGCTGCGCCGCATGGCCGGCTGGCGCGGCGGACACCTGGACGCGCAGCTGTTCGCCGCCTTCGTCAAATGCCTGGGCATCTATCCGCTGGGCACCCTGGTGCGGCTGCAATCGGAACGCCTGGCCGTGGTGGTGGGACAGACGCCGGGCAAGCCGCTGACCGCGCCCACCGTGCGCGTCTTCTTTTCCATCCGCGCCGGCACCTGCATCGCCCCGGCCGTCATCGACCTGGCCGCGCCGGGTTGCCAGGAGCGGATTGTTTCCACGGAAAGCGCTAGCCAGTGGCGTTTGCAGGACGTCGACCGTTACTGGGCCGGCGAAGCCGCCATGGCATGACGGCTGGCACGGCTGTAATAAAGTGCATTTTGTTAATAATAAAATATTAAAATAAGGGTGCCAGTGCCGTGTCCGCTTTCCTGGCTGGCGCCCGTTCCTTGTCCGCATACCCGTCACCGTACGGGCTACCTCTGAGGATGTGACCATGCGACTCAACCTTCCCGTCAGCGATACCGAAATCAACCTGAGCGATACCGAGACCATCGTCTCGACTACCGACTTGCAAGGCAATATCACCTATGCCAACCCGTATTTCATCGCCGTCAGCGGTTATAGCGCGGAAGAATTGATCGGCGCGCCGCAGAACATCCTCCGGCATCCGGACATGCCGGTCGAAGCGTTCGCCGATTTCTGGGTCACCATCCGCTCGGGGCGCTCGTGGAGCGGCATGGTGAAAAACCGCTGCAAGAATGGCGATTACTACTGGGTGCTGGCGAATGTGACGCCGGTGGTGGAAGACGGCGTGGCCGTCGGTTACATGTCCGTGCGCACCAAGCCCACGCGCCAGCAGGTGGCGCAGGCCTCGGCCCTGTACGCGCGCATCAAGGCGGGGCAGGCCGACGGCATCGTTATCAGCCAGGGCGCGGCCGTGCGCACGGACTGGCTGGCCAGGTTCGCGCGCCTGCGCGATATGGCCCTGGGCAAACGCATTGCCTGGAATCTGGGTTCGTTGTCCCTGCTGTTGCTGCTGCAGCTGGGCTGGGATGCGGGCTTGCTGCCGGAGGCGGCCCACGGCTGGCTGACGGGCCTGTCCGTGGCCGCCTTGTGCCTGACCCTGTATTTCTGGCATGCCTTGCACAAGGTGGTGCTGCAGCCGCTGCAGCGGGCGCGCCAGGCGTGCGACGTGATGGCTGGCGGCGACTTGACGGGCGAGCTCGACACCACGCGGCGCGACGAGATGGGGCAACTGCTGCGCTCTCTGCGCCAGTTGCGCGTGAACCTGCATTCCATCGTCGGCGATGTGCGCGGCAATTTCTTGCGCATCAGCATGGCCAGCCAGGAAATCGCCGCCGGCAATATGGACTTGTCGGGCCGCACGGAAGCGCAGGCGTCGGCCCTGCAGCAGACGGCGTCGAGCATGGAGCAGCTGGCGGCGACGGTGCAGCAAAACAGCGGCAACGCCGTGCAGGCCAGCGACATGGCGGGCAAGGTCCACGGCCTGGCCGGGCGCGGCGGCGAGATCGTCGGCCAGATGGTGAGCATGATGGCCGATATTGACGCCTCTTCGAAGAAGATCGGCGAAATTACGGGCATTATCGAAGGCATCGCCTTCCAGACGAATATCCTGGCCCTGAACGCGGCCGTGGAAGCGGCGCGCGCCGGCGACCAGGGGCGGGGCTTTGCCGTGGTGGCGGGCGAAGTGCGCAGCCTGGCCCATCGCAGCGCGGCGGCGGCCACGGAAATCAAGCAATTGATCACGGCGTCGTTGGCGCAGGTGCAGGCGGGCGCGAAGCTGGCGCAGCAGGCGGGCGCCAGCAGCGCCGAAATGCTGGGCGCCGTGCAGGGCGTGCACGGCATCATGGAAGAGATCGCCTCCGCTTCACGCGAGCAAAGCCACGGCATCGGGCAAGTCAACATGGCCGTCACGCAGATGGATGAAGTCACGCAGCAGAACGCGGCGCTGGTGGAGGAATCGGCGGCCGCCTCGGCCTCGCTGCAAGACCAGACCTTGCAGCTGGAGCAGGCGATGGCCCTGTTCAAGCTGGAACGGCGGCGCGGCGGTCCGGCCACACCCCTGCGCGCGCCCGAGCGCCGCCGCGCTACAGCAGGTGCTCTGACAGCGCCTTGAAGGAAACCTTGCGCACGAGAAAGGCAAACGGCGTTGACAGGGGCGGCAACTGCCCCAGCAAGCCGCAGTCGGCGCGCAAGGCTGTCAGCGCTTGTACTTGATCCAGATCAACGGGTAAGTCGATTTCACCGAAGACCAGCTTGCCGTTGCGCGGCACGTGCGCAATGGCCGCATCCTGGCAGGCGAGGAAGGCGACAGCGTCGCGCCAGTTGCCGAACAGCGCTTGCCAGCCGGCATCGAGGATATGGTCGGTCACGATGTCCGCCTGCACGTCCAGCGATGGCGCGCTGCCGGCGCCGCTGGCAATGCTGCAGCGCGCTTGCGCGGCCGTGACGTCCAGCGTCATGCCGGCGGCCAGGTGGGTCGGCAGGATGTCGCTGAACAGCCGCGTGCCCAGCACATGCGGCAAGCTGTCCATGATGTTTTTCAGAAAGTACACGCAGGGTACGTCCGGCGCGCCCGCTGGCGTGTGGTCCAGATATACACGCCAGTTGCTTTGCAACGGAGACGGCAGCAGGCGGCGCAAGGGACCGAGCAGGGCCGGGCCGAAGTGTCCGTGACGGTAGGTCAGCACGGTAAATGGCGTTTTGCCGTCGCGTTGCCACAGGGTCGCGCCGGCGGGCAGCAGTTGCTGCGCGGCAGCGGCGTCGACCAGCCAGCTCACGTAGACGACGTCGCGCACGTCGCTGTGCAGGGGCAGGAAGGGCAGGCGGGACATGATCGCCTGGCGCAGGTTGGCAAAGCGCGTGGAATTGGCGAGCGCGGCAAACAGGCGCCCCGGCCAGCCCGCGCGCGGGTGGCGGTAAGTGTTGTCTTGCAATTGGGAACTTTCGGGAAAGGCGCGGAGGGTTGATACGCTAACGCTGCAACGCCCGTCCACATCATCGCGAGCGGCAGCGATGTGTGGCCGAGACGCGCAGCTGTGCTGGAGCACAGCGAGCATCGCAGGCCGCACAGGGCGCCGAGCAGCCGATGTGGGCGGGCGTCACTATTATTGCATGTGCCAGCCGTGGCTCACGACGATGGATTGGCCGCTCAGGGCGTTCGACGGGAAGGCGGCCAGGAACACGGCCGTTTGCGCCACGTCCTGCGTGGTGGTGAATTCGCCGTCGATGGTGTCTTTCAGCATGACTTTCTTGATCACGTCTTCCTCGCTGATGTTCAGCTGGGCCGCCTGTTCGGGGATTTGCTTGTCGACCAGCGGCGTGCGCACGAAGCCGGGGCAGATGACGTTGGCGCGGATGCCATCCTTGGCGCCTTCCTTGGCCACCACCTTGGCCAGGCCCAGCAAGCCGTGCTTGGCAGCAACGTAGGCGCTCTTGAACGGCGAGCCTTCGTGCGAGTGCACGGAACCCATGTAGATGATGGCGCCGCCGCGGCCCGCCTTGATCATTTCGCGCATGCAGGCGCGCGTGGTGAGGAAGGCGCCGTCCATGTGAATGGCCAGCATCTTTTTCCATTGATCGAACGGGTAGTCGACGACGGGGCTGATGATCTGGATGCCCGCATTGCTGATCAGGATATCGATGCCGCCGAAGTGGGCGGCGGCATCCGCCACGCCCTTGTCCACCTGTTCTTCGCTGGAGACATCCATGGCGACGGCAAACGCCTGGCCGCCCGACTGCTTGATTTCCTCGGCCGTCTTGCTGGCCGCTTCCAGGGCCAGGTCGGCGATGACGACCTTGGCGCCTTGTTTCGCGTATTCGATGGCCATTTCCTTGCCGATACCACTGGCGGCGCCGGTAATCAGTGCGACTTTGTCTTTGAGTTGCATATTAATCCTTTGCATTGCGGGTTGGAGTGATCGTGGAAAACCTGACTATGCCAGTATAGCCAGAAAACGCGCCGCGCATGCCCCGCGCACGCCTATGGGGCTTGCTGCCGGTCAAGCTGCCTCTCTTGCATTTCCTGCAAGCGCCAGGCGCCGGGATTGGTGCCCGCCCAGGTGCGAAACGCATGATTGAACGCGCTTTGTTCCTGGTAGCCAAGCAGGAAGGCGATGTCGACCAGCGACAAATCCGGCGCGCGCAGATAATCGCGTGCCAGGCCGTACCTGGCCTGGTCCAGCAGGGCCTGGAAGCTGGTGCCCGCGTCGGCCAGCTTGCGCTGCAGGGTGCGCGGCGTGACCGCCAGTGCGGCGGCAACGGTGGCCAGCCGAGCAGAACCCTGGCGCAAGCCCGCCACGATGGCCGCGTGGACTTGCGCGTCGATGCCGCCGCCAGTGTCGGTTTCAGCCTGGCGTTGCGCCAGCAGCTGTTCCGCATGCTGGCACAGCACGGGGTACAGGCTGACGTCCGCGTTCGGCACGGGCTAGTCCAGCAACTGCGCATCGAAGGTGGCCGTGTTGGCGGGGGCGTTGAAGGCGGGCAGGCTGCCCAGCACGCGCACGTATTCGTCGCGGTGCGCCGCGTGGCGCAGCAGGTCGCCGCCGCCATCGTGCGTGAACGCCAGGCTGGCCGGCGGCAGCGGCATGCCCGCCAGCCAGTCGCCGCAGACGCGGATGCCGGCAAAGACGCTGTCGACCAGGTGCCGGCTGGCGCCCGGATAATTGCTGGCCCAGCGGTAATGCGCGACGGCGCCGTCGCGCTGCAGGGTCGAGCGGCCCAGGTCGTGCGCCAGCCGTTCATAGCGGGCCGTCTGTTCCAGTGCCTGGCCCACGTTGCTGCAACTGAGCAATATCAAACCGTAGGCGCTGTAGGTGCCCATGCGCACGCGCTGGCCCACGTGCAGGCCGAAATGCGCATCGCCCGCCAGTTGCGCGCCCGCATCGAGCAGGCGCACGTAGTCGCGCGCGGCCAGGCTGGCTGCGGACGCTTCCATGCTGTGCGGCGCTACGCCGGCCGCCTGCGCCAGGGCGGCAACGGGGATGCCGTGCGCGCTGGCCGTTTCCAGCAGCGGCTGCAGGTAGGCGCCGGCGACCCGGCCGTCAGTGCTTGTCATGATGGAACAATGCGATTGTCATGAAAAACCAATACCCTTCGTCTGTGGCGGCATATGCTATTGATCTAGCAAGAAAATCAGGCAAGAACAGTATAGCAAGCCGCCGTGGCGCGCAACTGGCCGAACACAGGGGATGTCGATGCAACGCTGGAATGGCTGGGGAGACGAGAGCATCACGTATGCGCTGAGCGAGGACGCGCTGACCTTCCTGGGCGAGCGCCTGGGGCCGGGCAGCGGCATCGTCGACGCCACCTTTGACGACGCCTGCGCGCGGGTGCCCGCTTCGCGCCTGGCGCCGCATCCGCTGATCGACACCCTGCCTGCCACGCGCGTGCGCCATGCGCTCGGCCAAAGCCTGCCCGACTGGTTTAAATTACGCCATGGCCGCATCGGCGCGGTGCCCGATGGCGTGGCCTTTCCCGACAGCGCGCTGCAGGTGCGCCAGCTGCTCGACTACGCGCGCCAGGCGTGCGTGGCCGTGATACCGCATGGCGGCGGCACCAGCGTGGCCGGGCATTTGACGGTGGCGGCGGGGCCGCGCCCCGTGCTGTCGATCAATCTCTCCCACCTGTGCGCACTGGGCCACCTGGACCGCGAGGCGCAGCTGGCCACGTTCGGCGCGGGCGTGTATGGTCCCGACCTGGAAGCGCAGTTGCGCGCGCATGGCTATACCCTGGGCCACTATCCGCAGTCGTTCGAGTATTCGACGCTGGGCGGCTGGATCGCCACGCGCTCGTCGGGCCAGCAATCGCTGCGCTATGGCCGCATCGAGCAGCTGTTCGCGGGCGGCGAAGTGGAAACGCCGGCCGGCACCTTGACGATTCCCACCTTTCCCGCTTCGGCGGCCGGCATCGACCTGCGCGAAGTGGTGCTTGGCTCCGAAGGGCGGCTGGGCATCCTGACGCAGGCGACGGTGCGCGTCTCGCCGCTGCCCCCTTATGAAGCGTTCCACGCCGTGTTTTTCGCCGACTGGGGTCAGGCGCAAGCAGCCGTGCGGGCGCTGGCCCAGTCGCGCCTGCCCCTGTGCATGCTGCGCCTGTCGAATGCGCTCGAAACGCAGACCATGCTGACCCTGGCTGGGCACAAGAAGCTGGTGGGACTGCTGGAGCGCTATCTGTCGCTGCGCGGCTGCGGCGAAGGCAAGTGCATGCTGATGCTGGGCGTCAGCGGCGAGGCCGGGCCGGCGCGCGCGGCACTGCGCGGCGCCCTGGCGCTGGCGCGGCGGCACAAGGGCGTGCATGTGGGACGCCACATGGGAGATAAATGGAAGCAGGGGCGCTTTCGCAACGTCTACCTGCGCAACGGCGCGTGGGAACATGGCTACGTCATCGACACGGTGGAAACGGCCGTCGACTGGCCGCGCGTGGCGCCCATGATGGCGGCGCTGGAGCAGGCGGGCACCAAAGCGCTGGCGCGGCACGGCGAGCAGGTGCACGCGTACACGCATTTGTCGCACGTGTACGCGCAGGGCGCCAGCGTCTACACCACATATGTATACCGGCTGGCGCCCACCTTTGAGGAAAACATGGCGCGCTGGCGTGCCTTGAAAGACGCGGCCTGCGCCGCCATCGTCGCCAACGGCGGCACCATCAGCCACCAGCATGGCGTGGGCACGGACCACGCACCCTGGCTGATGGCGGAAAAGGGAGAGCTGGGCATCGCCGCCATGCGCGCGCTGCTGCGCCAGTTCGACCCGCAGGGCATGATGAATCCCGGCAAACTGCTGCCCGAAGCGGGAGGCGGCTTGTGAACGCGGCCCGGCGCAGGGCGGATTTGCCTGACGTCCTGGCGCGCGAGTGGGATATCTTGATCGTCGGCGGCGGCATCACGGGCGCCGGCATCCTGCTGGAAGCGGCGCGGCGCGGCTTGACGGCGCTGCTGGTGGAGCAGCGCGATTTCGCCTGGGGCACGTCGAGCCGTTCCTCGAAGCTGGTGCACGGCGGCTTGCGCTACCTCAAGCAGGGACAGTTCGCGCTGACGCGCGAATCGGTGCATGAGCGGCAAGCCTTGCTGACGGATGCGGCGGGGCTGGTCGAGCCGCAGGGGTTTGCCTTCGGCGATTACGCGGGCCGCAAGCCGGGCCGGCGCCAGTTCATGCTGGGCCTGGCCATCTATGACGTGATGGCGGGCCGGCGCGCGCGCCGCTATGTCGACGCCTCTGACTTTGCCATGCTGGCGCCGCATGTCAACCGCGATGGCCTGCGGGGCGGCATGCTGTACCAGGACGCCAAGACGGATGACGCGCGCCTGGTGCTGCGCGTGCTGCAGGAGGCGCGCCGCCATGGCGGCGTGGCCGTCAATTACCTGGGCGTGGCATCGCTGCTGCGCGAAGATGGCAAGGTTGCCGGCGCCACCTTGAACGATGCGGTCGATGGCAGGGCACTCGCTGTGCGCGCGCACTTGGTGATCAGCGCCACGGGCGCCTGGGCCGACGGCTTGCGCGGCCAGGTGGGAGAGCGGCCGAAACTGCGGCCCCTGCGCGGCAGCCACCTGCTGCTGCCGGCCTGGCGTTTGCCGCTGGCGCAAGCCGTCAGCCTGATGCACCCGCAGGACGGCCGCCCCGTGTTTGCCTATCCGTGGGAGGGCGTGACCCTGGTGGGCACCACCGATGTCGACCACGGCGCCAGCCTGGAACTGGAGCCGGCCATCACGCGCGGCGAACTCGATTATCTGCTGGCGGCGCTGCGCTGGCAGTTCCCGCAGCTGGCGCTGGGCGAAGACGACGTGCTGGCTACCTTTGCCGGCGTGCGCCCCGTGATCGACAGCGGCCAGCTTGACCCGTCGAAGGAAGCGCGCGAACATGCGCTATGGCTGGAAAACGGCTTGCTGACGGTGGCGGGCGGAAAATTGACGACGTTCCGCGTGATCGCCCTCGATGCCTTGCGCCGCGCCGCACCACTGCTGCCGGGCTGGCAGGCGGATTTGCGTCCCTTGCCCATCTTTGACCCAACGCCGCCCCTGTCGGGCAAGGCGTTGGCGCTCGATGGCGAGCAGCGCGCGCGCCTGCTGGGGCGTCATGGCGCGGCCGCGCAAGCGCTGTGCGACGCGGCGCACGAGGGCGAACTGGCACCGGTTCCCGGCACGCAGACTTTATGGGCGCAGCTGCGCTGGGGCGCGCGCAGCGAGGACGTACAGCACCTGGACGACCTGCTGCTGCGGCGCACGCGCCTCGGTTTGCAGCTGGCCGGCGGCGCGCTTGCTATCATGCCGCGCCTGCGCGCCATCTGCCAGCATGAACTGGGCTGGGACGATGCGCGCTGGGAGGAAGAGCAGCAGCGCTACCTGGCCCTGTGGCGCCGCCATTACAGCGTGCCGCAGGGCGATTGAAAAAACATAAAAAATAAACAAGAGGAGAGCATTATCGAAACTACCCTGTTTGGCCAGCCCCTGGCGCTGGGCGACGCCCGCATCACCTACGACAGCCTGTCGCCGCTGGACTTGTGCCAGCCCGTGGCCGCCCTTGTCGACGACCTGGGAGAAGACCTGCTGCAAATCACCTGCGCGAATGGTTGCATCGTCGACGTGGGCTGGTATCCGGCCTGGAACGAAGAGGGGAGATTACGCGTGGTGGCCGTGCACGGCCAGGATTGGGAAGCGCCCGTGTTCAGCGCGCTGCCGGACAAGGATCCGCAGGCGCTGCTGCAGGCGCTGCGCGCCGCGCTGGCCAGCGTGGCCTGAGCCATGACCTGCGCAGCGGGCGACGGCCCGTACATCCTCTCCATCGATAATGGCACGCAAAGCGTGCGCGCGCTGTTGTTCGACCGGGATGGCAAGCTGGCGGCCAAGGCGCAAGTCTTCCTGGAAGCGTATTACTCGGACCACCCCGGCTGGGCCGAGCATGACGCCGAAGGCTACTGGCAAGCCGTATGCGAAGCGTGCCAGCAGCTGTGGCGCGGCACCGTCATTGAAAAATCGTCGGTGGCCGGTGTGGCCGTCACCACGCAGCGCGGCACGGTGGTCAACGTGGATGAACATGGCGCACCGTTACGGCCCGCCATCACCTGGCTGGACCAGCGCAGCACGCGCGACATTCCCCGGCTGGCGCCATGGTGGCGCGCCGCCTTCCGCGCCACGCGTCTCGACGGCACGATTCGCTACTTCCGCCGCGAGGCCGAGATCAACTGGATCAGCGCGCACCAGCCCGACATCTGGCGCCGCACGCACAAATTCCTGCTGCTGTCGGGCTTCCTGAACCACCGACTCTGCGGAAAGTATATCGATTCGACGGGCTCGCAAGTGGCGTATATCCCGTTCGACTACAAGCGCCACGCCTGGGCCGGGCGCTTCGACTGGAAATGGCAGGCGCTGGCGATTCGACGCTCGATGCTGCCCGAGCTGGTGACGCCGGGCACGCGCATGGGCGCCATCACGGCCGCGGCGGCCGCGGCGACGGGCATCCCGGAGGGCACGCCCTTGCTGGCGGCCGCCGCCGACAAGGCGTGCGAGGTGCTGGGCGCCGGCTGCGTCGAACCGCACGTGGCGTGCCTCAGCTACGGCACCACGGCCACCATCAACACGACCAACCGCAAATACGTGGAAGTGACGCGTTTCATTCCGCCGTATCCGGCCGCCATGCCGGGCGCCTACAGCACGGAAGTGCAGATATTCCGCGGCTACTGGATGGTCAACTGGTTCAAGGAGCAGTTCGGCGACCGCGAACGGGCGGCGGCGGCCGAGGATGGCACGGGCTTGTCCGCCGAGGCGCTGTTCGACCACCTGGTCGAGGCCGTGCCGCCCGGCTCCATGGGCCTGATGCTGCAGCCGTACTGGAGTCCCGGCATCAAGGTGCCGGGGCCGGAAGCGAAGGGCGCCATGATCGGCTTTGGCGACGTGCACACGCGCGCGCACATCTATCGCGCCATCCTCGAAGGTCTCGCGTATGCGCTGCGCGAAGGCAAGGAGCGCATCGAGCAGCGCAGCGGCATCGCCATCACGGAGCTGCGCATCGCCGGCGGCGGCTCGCAGAGCGACGCCGCTATGCAGCTGACCGCCGATATCTTCGGCCTGCCCGCCGCGCGCGCCCACGTGTATGAAAGCTCGGGCCTGGGCGCGGCCATCGCCGCCAGCGTGGGCCTGGGCTGGCATGCGGACTTTCCCGCCGCCGTGCAGGCGATGACGCGCAAGGGCAAGGTGTTCCAGCCGGATCCCGGGCACAGCAAGGTCTATGACAAACTGTACCGGCGCGTGTACCGCAAGATGTATGCGCGGCTGCAGCCCCTGTACCGCGAAATCGCCGACATCACCGGCTATCCTGAGAAGTGACCGGCTAGCGCAGGACGAGCGCTTTCACCGTTTCCCAGGCCGCGCTGCCCGACTGCGTGACGCGCACCTGGTTGCGTCCCCCTTCCTTGGCCACGTACAGGGCGCGGTCGGCGGCGACGAACAGCGCTTCGCGGTCGTCCAGCTGGTGCGGCCGGATGGTCGCCACGCCGATGCTGACGGTGATCCACGGCGAGGTGATCGATCGCGGGTGCGGCAGTTGCAGCGCCTCGATGTGCGCGCGGATGGCTTCGGCCAGCTGCAGGGCGCCTTCGGCATCCGTGTCGGCGAACAGCAGGACGAATTCCTCGCCGCCGTAGCGGGCCGCCAGGTCGCCCGGGCGGGCGGCATGCGAGGCGATGGCTTGCGCCACCTGCTGCAGGCAGCTGTCGCCGGCCGGGTGGCCCAGGCTGTCGTTGTACAGCTTGAAGTGGTCGACGTCGAGCACCACCAGCGACAGGGCGCCGCCGCCGCGCACGGCGCGCTGCCATTCCTTTTCCAGGAAGCTGTCGAAATGCCGGCGGTTGGCGATCTGCGTCAGCGGGTCGAGATAGGCGGCGCGCTGCAGCGCGTCTTCCGACTGCTTGTGGTGCGTGATGTCGTGCAGCAGGCCGATATACAGGGGCTGGCGCAGGTACATGGGCGTCAGGGTCAGGTCCATGCTCAGCGCCTCGCCGTTGCGGTGGCGGATCGCCACTTCGCGCGTGCCGTGGTTGTGCGCTTTTTCCGGATTGGCCGCGTGCATGGCGAAATAATCGAGGTATTCCTGCGTCACCAGGGGGCTGAGCAGCTCGCCGATGGAGCGCCCGGCCAGTTCGTTTTCGCGGTAGCCCAGGTACTGGTCGCAGGCCGGATTGGTGTACTGGATGCGGCCGTCGGCTTCGATGATCAGCAAGCCCTCGGCCATGTTGTTGACGATGGTGCGCAGGCGCTCCGCCTGTTCCTGCTGGGTTTCATTGTTGCTGCGGATTTGCAGCTGGGCGCGCACGCGCGCGCGCACTTCGGCCATGCGCAGCGGCTTGCTGATGTAATCGACGGCGCCGCAGTCGAAGCCGGCCACCACGTCTTCCGTTTCCGTCTTGGCACTCATGAAGATGACGGGGATGCCCTGCGTCAGCGGGTGCTGCTTGAGGCGGCGACACGTTTCGATGCCGTCCATGTCCGGCATCAGCACGTCGAGCAGGATCAGGTCGGGGCGGGCGCGCTGAGCGATCGCCAGCGCCCGTTCGCCGGACGTGGCGACATAGGTTTGATAGCCTTGTTCGCTCATCAGCTTGCGCAGCAGCTCAAGGTTGGCCGGCGCATCGTCGACAATCAAAATGGCGGCCTCGCGCCGCTGGGAATGCTCCACACTGCCTGGACTCATTGCTTCCGGCCTTCTCGATGTACTTTGCGATGCCAGCGTTTGCTGCATTTTCGGTGATGCTGACCGGGTTCAAATCTGCGACAGCGGTCAAATCATACCGCCTCGCTAATTTTTTGGGTGAAAAAATCGACGATGCGCGAGGCGGTAAAATATTATTTTTATGCTATTTTTAAAAATAGATACACGCATTTGCTGTCGTGAAGGGGGTTTTTGGGCGAAAAAGACGCGTGCCCCTTGGCGCTGGGGCAGCTGGGACACGCCCCGCGGCAGGCGGGGCGTGGGGAGTGCAATTACATTTTTGCGGCGATCAGTTTGCCCAGGATGGCGATGCCTTCGCGGATGCGTTCCGGCGGCACCGTCACGAACGACAGGCGCAGGGTGTGCGTTTCCGGCGTGTTGGCGTAGAACGGCGCGCCCGGCACGAAGGCGACCTTGTTGGCGATGGCCTCATCGAGCAGTTTCATCGCATCGATGTGCTTCGGCAGGGTGACCCAGATGAACATGCCGCCTTCCGGCTTCGTCCAGGTGACGCCTGCCGGGAAGTGCTCTTCCAGCGCCGACAGCATGGCCTGGCACTGGTTGCCGTACAGGCTGCGGATGCTGGGGATATGCCGGTCCAGGAAGCCATCCTTGATCACTTCATGCACGACCATCTGCGTCAGCTGCGACGTGTGCAGGTCGGCCGCCTGCTTGGCCAGTTCCAGGCGGCGCACCAGCGGCATCGGCGCCACCACGTAGCCGAGGCGGATGCCGGGCGTGAGCACTTTCGAGAACGAACCCATGTAGATCACGCCGTCCGGATTCATGTTGATCATCTTCGGATACGGCTCGCCGCTGTAGCTCAGGGCGCCGTACGGATCGTCCTCGATCAGCGGCAGGCCATGGCGGGCGCAGGTTTCCACCAGTTCCACGCGGCGCGCCACGGACAGGCTGCGGCCAGTCGGGTTCTGGAAGTTCGGCAGCGCATACAGCAGGCGCGCGCCATCGGCGACGGGATTGATCGACGACGGCACCAGGCCTTCGTCATCGGTGTCGACGGAAACGAATTCGGGACGGTAGACGGAAAACGCCTGCAGGGCGCCCAGGTAGCTGGGGGTTTCCACCAATACCTTGCTGCCTTCGTCGATCAGGACCTTGCCCAGCAAGTCCAGCGCCTGCTGCGAGCCGGACGTCATCAGTACCTGTTCCGGCATGATGGTGCTGCCATTGCTGGAAAGCGAGTCGGCGATCCACTGGCGCAGCGGCAGGTAGCCGTCGGTCGGGCCGTATTGCAGGGCAACCTTGCCATTGTTCGACAGGACCTTGTCGAAGGCGGTCTTCATTTCTTCCACGGGGAAGGTGGCGGGCGAGGGCAGGCCGCCGGCAAACGAGATGATCTCGGGACGCTGCGTGATCTTCAGGATTTCGCGGATGAACGAGCTTTGCAGCTGTTCCGCGCGTTCGGCAAAGCGCCATTGGATCGGATTCGGATTTTCAATTTTCATACGAGTCTCACAGAAGATGCCGAGCTGCGCCGGCTGGATTTGTTGGCCCGCTTGTGGCGGTGCGTGCGCAAGCGGCGCCGGATAGGCGTCGCCATGGTGCTGCGGTATTGTACGGCTTGCACGCCGCTCTGCCCATCCGCACGCGCAACGGCGTTGCAAATGGGCGTCAGGGAGCGTTACTTCAGCTTGCGCCCGATCCCCACCACGGCGATCACGGCGCCGGCAAACAGCAGGCTTTCACCTGTCAAGGGTTCGTGCAGCAGCACGGCCGCGCCCACCAGGGTGAGGAAAGGCTGCAGCAACTGCGTCTGTCCCACGCGCGCCACGCCGCCCAGCGCCATGCCCCGGTACCAGAAAAAGAAACCGATAAACATGGAAAACACGGAAATATAGGCAAAGCCCAGCCAGGCGGCGGCGCTGGCCTGCGCCATCAGCGCGCGCTGCGGCCAGGCGTTCCACAGCACCACGGGCAAGACAAATGGCACGGCCAGCAGCAGCGCCCAGGAAATCACGTGCTGGCCCGGCATGGCTTGCGCCAGGCGCCCGCCCTCGGCATAGCCGAGCGCGGCCAGCAGCACGGCGGCAAAGATCAGCCAGTCTGCCAGGTGGAAGCTGCCGCCGCCCTGGCGCAGCGCGAAGGCCACCACCAGCGCCGTGCCGAGCAGGGCCATCAGCCAGAAGCCCAGCGATGGGCGCTCCTTGCCGCGCAGTACGGCAAACACGGCGGTGGTCAGCGGCAGGATGCCCACCAGCACGGCGCCGTGCGAGGCGGGCAGGCTGCGCATGGCGATCGACGTCAGCCAGGGGAAACCCAGCACGCAGCCCAGCGACACAAGCGCCAGCGGCAGCCATTGTTCGCGGCGCGGCATTGGCGCGCGCTGCTGCCATAGCCACAGTCCGGCCAGGGCGGCGGCCACCAGGGCGCGGCCCAGGGCGACGAAGGTGGGGTCGAGTTCGGCCACCGCCAGCCGCGTAAACGGCAGGGTCAGGCTGAAGAGGGCGACGGCGATCAAGCCCAGCAACATGCCGGTGCGGTCGGCGCCGAGGCGCGGTGGATGGTTGGAAGCGATGGTGCTGGTGTGCGAAGACATGGGATTCCTGGGGCTGGCGTGACAAGGTATGGGCATGGATTAATCTGCCCGGTACTGCTATCCTAGGGCGCAATAGCAATACAGTACAAATACACTTTTACGCATAATTTCACATACTGTGATGGTCATATGAGCAATACACTCCCTTTGCTGTCGCGCGTCTCGGGCGAAACCCTGATCGACCAGATCGTGCGCTCGCTGGCGGCGCGCATCGACGACAAGCTGCTGCGCGGCGGTGCGCGCATGCCGTCGATCCGCCAGTGCGCGGCCAGCCTGGAGGTGTCGTGCGCCACGGTGGTGGCCGCCTACGACAAGCTGGTGGCGCGCGGCTACCTGGAATCGCGGCGCGGCGCCGGTTTTTTCGTGCGCGAGCGTTCGCCGCTGAACACGCCGGCGCCGCCCGCTGGGGCGCAGGACGCGGCGGCACAGCCGATGGACGTCGTTTGGCTGATCCGTAACATGTTCCGCCAGACGCCGGCCATCCCCGCGCCCGGCACCGGCATGCTGCCCGCCGAGTGGCTCGATGGCGACCTGGTGGCGCGCGCCCTGCGCGACGTCAGCCGCCAGCCTGGCAGTCTGCTGCTCGGTTACGGATCGCCGCAGGGCTTTTTGCCGCTGCGACAGCAGTTGCAGCTGAAGCTGGCGGGGCTGGAAATCGCCTGTGCGCCCGAGCAGATCGTCACCACGGTGGGCGTGATGCAGGCGCTGGACCTGGTGGCGCGCGAGTTTGCCCGTCCCGGCGACACCATTTTCGTCGACGATCCTGCGTATTGGCTGATGTTCGGCGCTTTTGCCGCGATGGGCATGAACGTCATCGGCATCCCGCGCTTGAAAGACGGTCCCGATATCGCCGTGCTGGCCGAGCTGGCGGCTCTGCACCGTCCCAAGCTGTACGTGATCAACTCGGTGCTGCACAACCCCAGTTCCACGTCGCTGTCGGCGGCCAAGGCCTTCCAGGTGCTGCGCCTGGCCGAACAGCACGATTTTCTCGTCGTCGAAGACGATATCTATTGCGACATGCACCCGGGCGGCGACGTGCAAGCGGCCACGCGCCTGGCCGCGCTGGACCAGCTGCGCCGCGTGATCTACCTGGGCGGCTTTTCCAAGAGCCTGTCGGCCAACCTGCGCGTGGGCTTCATCGCTACCTCGCCTGAGTGGGCGCAGCGCCTGGCCGACCGCAAGATGCTGGCCACGCTCACCACCAGCGACATCGGCGAGCGCGTGGTGTATAAAATCCTCTCGCAAGGCCTGTACCGCAAGCATGCGGAGCGCCTGCGCGCGCGGCTCGACAAGGTGCGCGAGGGCACGTATCGCCGCGCCGAGCGGGCCGGCCTGCGCTTCGATCCCGCGCCGGCCGGCATGTTCATCTGGGCCGATGCGGGCTGCGACACGAATGTGCTGGCCGAGAAGGCGCTGGCCGACGGCCTGGTGCTGGGGCCGGGCAGCCTGTTTTCGCCGCGCCAGCTGCCGTCGACCCGCATGCGCCTCAACCTGGCCACCGTGCAGGACGAGCGGGTATGGGACTTTTTCGACCGCGCGCTGGGATAAGGCACGGCGTGAAACGGGAGCCCTTGAAATCGCTTATATAATCCCCAACTTCATCAAATCCGTCCCATCCACAAGACTATGAGGTAAAAATGGCTGTCTCCGAAAAGCAAACCCTGGGTTTTCAGACCGAAGTGAAGCAAATGCTGCACCTGATGATCCATTCCCTGTACTCGAACAAGGAAATCTTCCTGCGCGAACTGATCTCGAACGCGTCCGACGCGGCCGACAAATTGCGCTTCGAAGCGATCGATAACGACGCCCTGTACGGCAACGATCACGAATTGAAGATCAAGGTCAGCTTCGACAAGGATGCGCGCACCATCACCATTTCCGACAACGGCATCGGCATGACCCGCGACGAGGCGATCTCGCACCTGGGCACCATCGCCAAGTCGGGCACCAAGGAATTCTTCGGCAAGCTGTCGGGCGACCAGCAGCAGGACGCGGCCCTGATCGGCCAGTTCGGCGTGGGCTTCTATTCCGGCTTCATCGTCGCCGACAAGATCACCGTTGAAACGCGCCGCGCCGGCGTGGACGCCTCGGAAGGCGTGCGCTGGGAATCGGCCGGCGAAGGCGATTACAGCATCGAATCGATCGACAAGCCGTCGCGCGGCACCGACATCATCCTGCACCTGCGCGAAGGCGAGGACGAATTGCTGTCGAGCTGGAAGATCAAGTCCATCATCCGCAAATATTCGGACCATATCTCGCTGCCGATCGTGATGCAGAAGGAAGAGTGGGACGACGAGAAAAAAGAAACCGTCCTGAAGGACGAATTCGAAACCGTCAACCAGGCCAGCGCCCTGTGGGCCCGCAACAAGGCCGACATCACGCCGGAACAGTACGACGAATTCTACAAGCACGTGTCGCACGACTTCCAGTCGCCGCTGACGCACACGCACAACCGCGTGGAAGGCCGCAGCGAATACACGCAGCTGCTGTACATCCCGGCCAAGGCGCCGTTCGACATGTGGGACCGCAACAAGCGCGGCGGCATCAAGCTGTACGTCAAGCGCGTCTTCATCATGGACGATGCCGAGCAGCTGATGCCGACCTATTTGCGCTTCGTGCGCGGGGTGATCGACTCGGCCGACCTGCCGCTGAACGTGTCGCGCGAAATCCTGCAGGAATCGCGTGATGTGAAAGTGATCCGCGAAGGCTCGACCAAGCGCGTGCTGGGCATGCTGGAAGAACTGGCGAACGCGGACGAGCAGGACAAGAAGGACAAGTACGCCGTCTTCTGGAAGGAATTCGGCCAGGTGCTGAAGGAAGGCATCGGCGAGGACGCGGCCAACAAGGAGCGCCTGGCCAAGCTGCTGCGCTTTGCATCGACGGCCAACGACAGCGACGAGCAAATCACCTCGTTCGCCGACTACGTGGCGCGCATGAAGGAAGGCCAGGACAAGATCTATTACGTCACGGCCGACAACTACGCCGCCGCCAAGAACAGCCCGCACCTGGAAATCTTCCGCAAGAAGGGCGTCGAAGTGCTGCTGCTGACGGACCGTGTCGATGAATGGATGCTGTCGTTTATCCAGGACTTCGAAGGCAAGGAACTGGTCTCCGTCGCCAAGGGCGGTCTGGACCTGGGCGCGCTGGAAGATGAAGCGGAAAAGAAAGAGCACGAAGAAACGGAAACTTCGTATGCCGACCTGGTGGGCAAGATGAAGGCCGTGCTGGCCGACAAGGCCAAGGACGTGCGCGTCACGTTCCGCCTGACCGATTCGCCAGCCTGCCTGGTGGCCGATGAAAACGAATTGTCGGGCAACCTGCTGCGCATGCTCAAAGCTGCTGGCCAGAGCGCGCCGGAATCGAAGCCGATTTTGGAAATCAACCCGAACCACCCGCTGGTGACGCGTCTGAAATACGAGGATGCGGAAGGCGGCAAGTTCGGCGACTGGGCCAACATCCTGTTCGACCAGGCCATGCTGGCCGAAGGCGGTTCGCTGGCCGATCCGGCCAGTTTTGTGAAACGCCTCAACGAATTGCTGCTTAACTCGGCCAAGTAATTTTTCTGTCGTAGATATCGCCAAGCCGGCTCTTTCATCTGAAAGGGCCGGTTTTTTCTTTTGGGGGCAGGATGAAGCACCGTTTGATGGCCGGCCTGGGCGCGCATGCGCTGGGCTGCCTGCTGTTTATCGCATTGAGCTGGCTGGGGTTTTATTTGTACACGCAGCTGTTCGGCAGCCTCGGCTCGCGCGGCGTGGCGGGCGGCCTGGCCCTGCTGCTCGTGTTTTACGTGTATGCGGGCACGAATCTGCTGCTGGCGCTGCTGCCGCCCGGCAGGGTGAAACCGCTGCTGTGCGGTTTGCTGGGCGTGGCGGTGCTCGCATACCTGCTGCCGCACCACCCGCTGCGGGCCATCTACTTCAGCGTGCTGTCGGGCGGCTTGAGCTGGCTGGCCGTGCTGGCCAGCGCACGTTTAGTTGAGCGCCTGCGCGGCTGACAGGCTTGTAATAAATGCGGCGACGGCGTCGGCGGCCGCTTCCGGTACCGCCTGCAGCAGCATGTGCGGCGCGGCGATGTCGGCCAGTTGCGCGCCGGGTGCCAGGCGCAGTATCTGCACGGCGTTCGCCGGCGGCACCAGGCGGTCGTGGCGGGCGCGCAGATACAGCACGGGCAGGCTGCCGCGCGCGAAGCTGCGCGAGGCGTCCTTTTCGCGTATTTCCAGTACCGCGCGCAGGCGCTGGCGCAGCACGCTGGGAGGCACTTGCGCCAGCGCCGCTGCCAGTTCCGCCTGCAGTTGCGGCGTGGCGCAGGGCGCCAGCAGCGCCTGGCGCAGGGCGAAGCCGGGCATGGCGCCGAAGGGCACAAGGCCGAGCAGGTGGCGCAGCGGCGCCAGCATCGGGCGCGGATTGCGCACGAACGAACAGCACAGGATCAGGGCGCGCATGCCGGGCGGCGGATCGGCGCGCAGGGCGGCGCCCAGCGGACCGGAAAACGATTCGGCCAGCACGACGAAGGGACGGTCCTGCGGCAGGCGCTCGCGCACGAACGCTTCGAGTGCCGCGTAGTCCAGCGGTGCGGCGGGATAAGCGATGGCCTGGGTGGCGATGGCGCTCTGCACAAGCAAGGCGGCGTCGAAACGGTGGAAGAGCCGGGCCGTGCCATCCATGCCGGGCAGGAGGACAAGCAGTGGCGAGGCGGGGTGAGAGATCGTCATTGCGGCCATCATACCAGCCAGCCGATGCGCGCGCCGTCCGCCTGCCGCACCGCATGGAGGCTGGCGCCATGCTAGAATCTCCGGCGACGCCATGCGTGGCCGCAATCGCGGCCAAATCCCCCGACAGACAGAATCATGCATATCATTTTTTCGAATTACCGTACCCTGGGCGGCGCCTTGCTGGCAGCGGCCTGCGTTCTTTCTCAGCCTGCCTGCGCCACGGCGGCACCCTCGGCGCCGGCCGGGAAAAGCCTGGCTTCGCTGTTGGTCGGCGGCCCCTTGCCGCGCCTGAGCGAAGACCCGCAAGTGCGCGCCGCGCTGTTCGATTTCTTCGGTTACGCGCGCGGCAGTTACACGGAAGACGATGAATTGCTGCTGGCGCAGGCGCTCGAAGCGATCAGCGAAAAGCGCGACGCCACGCGCGCCGTGCTGGCCGACGGCCGCCAGTTGCTGGCGTCGATGAATGACCGCAAGCAGGGCCGCGAACGGGGCGCCATGCTGCTCGACAAGCGCGGCGCCATCATCGCTTTTGGCCTCGTCAACGGGCATTGCCACCTGGAGGGCCAGCCGCTGGCGAAAGTCTGCAATCCCGATCCGAACGCGGTGCTGACGGTGTTCCACCGCAAGGGCATGCTGGTTGGCGAAGCGGCGCCCTTGCTGGCCTGGGCCCGGCAATTGCCGCCCATGCTGGCGCTTATCGCGGGCGACAAGGAAGCGGGCGCCGATGGGCAAAAGATCGCCAGCGTCGAATACGTGCTGGCGCAGCCGGCCCTGCCGGGCTGGAACCGCGCCCAGCTGCCGCCCGCCTACCCGCCGGCGCTGCTGCCGCTGCTGCTCGATAAATCGACGGTGCTGACGTCGGCCGGCGCCGGCGTGTTTGCCTATCCGCTCACGCTCAAGGGCAAGAAACAGACCAATGTGCTGGACCATGCCGAAGGCCGCCCGCCGCGCGACCTGGAAGTGGCGTTGCGCAGCTATGCCAGTTTCGACGCGGTGGTGGAACGCTACCGCCAGCTGGCCAAGGGCGCCAGGCTGCAGCGCAACGAGCGCACGGCCTACCTCGATGGCGACATGGGGCAGGGCAGCTACCGCGTCTACATCCGCAACACGGGTGCCGATGGCGTGATGATCGACGTGGCCTTGTGGCAGCGCAAGCTGGCGGCCGGCCGCTGATTTCAGCCAGGGCGCGCCGGTTCGTAGCCCAGTTGCACCAGCTGCGCCGCGATGGCGTCGTCGCGTGTTTTTTTGCCCGTGCGCAGGCGCGCATGCGTCAGGGACGCGGGCAAGCCATGCGCCAGCAAGGCGTCGATGTCGAGCATGGTCTCGGATGCCGACAACTGGCGCAGGGCGGGCAAGGCGGCGAGGCCGGGCAGGCTGTCGAGCGACTTGCAGGTGTGCAGATTCAGGCGTTCGAGCACGGGATTGGGCCCCAGCGCGATCTGCCGCAGCTTGATCTGGTCTTCCACCCATAGCGCCTGCAGCAGCGGGAAACGGCCGATGTCGCCCAGCGTTTCCAGGCCGCGCACGCGTATCACTTCCAGTTTCCTCAATAGCGGCGCCTCGATGTGTGCAAGCGATTCGCGGCCGCCCAGCTGCAACAGCAGCCTGTCCAGGCGGCTCATCTCCGAGATGAAATCGAGCGCCACCTTGTTCTTGATGCGGTACAGCGACAGCTCGTGCAGCGCCGGCAGGCTGGCCAGGGTCTCGATATGCTGGTGGTGGCCTTCGATGGCCAGGCAGGCCAGGTGCGCATACTGGCGCAGGGGCGCCAGGTCGATATTGTTCCTGGCCGACTCGCCCAGGTTCAGGTATTCGAGGGCGCGCAAATTGTCCAGTTGCAGGATGTCGCCTTGCGCCAGCTCATACACGCCCAGGCTCAGGCGCTTCAGGTGGCGCAGCTCGCCCAGTGTTTCCAGATACAGGGCGTTGCGGTGGCAGTCGATGGACAGGCTGGCCACATGCGGCAGCGCGCGCAGGATGCGGGTATCGAACACCCTCGGGTCGTAACCGTAGATGCGGATGGTCAGCGCCGTGCCGCAGGTGGCGGCCAGGGCGTCGAGGTCGGCCAGCAGCGGCTCCGGCTCGGCCAGGGTATTGAACTGCACCAGCACCTGCTGGCCGCCCGCGATGGCGGCGCGGATCGCCGCGGCGTCGATGCGTTCGGGGTTCTGGATGCGCAGCGGCTGTCTTGTTTGCGTCATGGTCACAGTCCTATCGGGTAGTCGACTTTCCTGGGGGGCGGGCAGCCCTCCGGGCCGGGAAACGTCTGCTTGCCCGTGTCATCGTAGCGCTTGCCGCATTCGACGAGCACGCGCTTGCGGAAGGTGTAGATGCTGGCTACCTTGCCGTTCGGGTGGTAGCAGATATTGTCGCCATCGCGGTCGGCCGACGCATAGCTGATCATGGTCTGGCCATTCACCGTGCGCGTGCTGTGGCCGCTGCGCGGCTCCGTGCATTTGAGCTGGCCGCTTTCGTAATACGCGTTGACGACGGAGGTGTCGGCGGCGCGGTCGACCAGCAGTTCGTCCTTGCGCTTGCCGTTCGGGTAGTTCGAATAGCCTTCCTGGCGCTGGCCATACTGGAAGGCATAGTAATACTGCGGCTTGCCGTCCGGGTAGTACATGTGGTGGTACTCGCACACGTCGTCGCGCGTGCTGCCGTACTCCTTGAAGGTGCAGCGGTGGATGTCGTTGAGCAGCTGGCCGTCTTCATAGTATTCGCGCAGGTGCGTGAGCAGGCGGCCCTGGTCAATGACGGCCAGGCGCTCCGGCTTGCCGTTCGGGTAGTAGCGCGCATCGAGGCCCTGCTTCCTGCCGTTGTCCCACAGGGTATCGAGGCGCAGGATCTTACCGCTGTCGTCGAACGCCTGTTCGCGCCCATCGAGCTGGCCGTTGCGGTAGGTGGCCGTGTAGACCACGTATTCCTTTCCCATCGGGCCCAGATAGCGCGTGCGGCTGCCGTCGAGCACGCCGGCCTGGTAGTGGTCGCGCACGCGCAGCGCGCCTTGCGCATTCGTGTCGAGGGCCTCGCCCTGTTTTTTGCCTTGCACAAAAGTGACGCTTTGCGTGACCTTGTCCTTGAGCCTGAGTTTCCATGGCCCGTCGCGCAAGCCGTCGATGAAGCTGCCGTCGCCGTCTTCCGTGATCCACGCGCCATGGCGCGCGCCGTTGACGTAGTTGCCGCGCGTTTGCAGCTTGCCGCCCATGCTGCGCTCGTGCGGGCCATTGAGCTGGCCGCCCGTGTAGGTGTCGAAGCCCGTCACTTCCTCTGCATCGGCATAGTTGACGACCGTCCAGCGGCCTTCGCGCTTGCCGGCCCGGTACATGCCGCTCTCGCTCTGCCTTGGATAATCGAAGCGCCACAGGCCTTCCTGCAGGCCGTTGACGAAATGTCCCTTTTCGCGGCCTTCGTGCATGCCTTCGCGCACCCACAGTCCCTGGCGCTTGCCCTTCACGTACTGCCCCCGTTCGACCACCGAGCCATCGTCCCAGGCCAGGCTGTAAATGACGGACGGGCCGTCTGCGCTGCCCGTGAACTGCCGCGGCGCCGTTTCCCATGTCACTTGCCACAGGCGGTAGTTGGGCAGGATGCCCGCGCCCGCGTCGCTGTACAGGGTGTAGCTGGCCGTCAGGTAGTGGTCGCCTTTTTTCAGGAAGGTTTTCTTGTAGGTGATGGCGTCCTTGCCGCCAGCGGCCACGGGCTTGCCGTCATCGCTGTAGTAGCCGACGATGGTGCCTTGCGTATGGTCGATGGCGTCGAAGTCCGCATTGCCGCTCTTGCCCCGGGCGACGCTGTAGTCCATGGGCGCCAGCTTGGCCAGCGAGGCCTTGACCTGTCCCGCGTTGGGACTTGCGCTTTGCGCCGCAATGCGGTTCAGAGCCGGCTGCAAGCCATCGAGGCGCCGGTACTTGCCGGAACTGCGGTGGTAGCGGTAGGCGCGCAAGCCGTCCTTGTCGCCCTGGCGGAACAGCACCAGCATGGTTTGCACGCTGTCGTCCGTTTCCTTGTCCAGCGAGGCGTAGAAGACGGAACGGATGACGGCATTGCCGAACTGGTCGAGCAAAATGGGTTTCGCGCTGCCGCTCTTGGACTCGCAGTAATAGCCGTTGACGCCGTCCTTTTCCTTGAGGAAGGCGATATCGAAGCCGCTGTCCTGCGATGCGCTGATGGCGGGATGGGCGAGGCTCTTGCCTTCGTAGAAGGGCGCGCCATGGGCCAGCGTGGAGCAGAGGAGCAAGGGCAGAAGCAGACGTTTCATCGTGTGGCTGGCGCCGGGGCGCCGCAATGGAAAGGCCACGATTCTGCCTGCGTTCTTACTTGTGGGCAAATGCGCGCACGTCTATCGTGTGCGCGTGCGCACCCTTGTTCAGGGCTGGTGTGCGGCGCAGAACTCCAGCAGCAGCTGCTCGCCGTCCGGCCACGGGCCGTAGCCGGCGTCGCCGTTGATATGGCCGGCGTCGCCGATCAGGGTGAAATCGCTGCCCCAGGCGGCGGCAAACGCGCGTGCGCGCGCGAAGCTGACGTAGGGATCATCGCCGCTGGCCACCACCAGGCTGGGGAACGGCAAGGCTTGCAGCGGCATCGGCGCAAAGCCGGTGGTGCCGGACGGGTAGGAGGGCGCTTCCACATCGCTGGGGGCGACGAGGAAGGCGCCGGCGATCCTGTGCGGCGAGCCGCTGGCCGCCCAATGGGCCACCAGCGTGCAGGCCAGGCTGTGCGCCGCCAGCACGGGCGGGCGCTCGCAGGCGGCGATGGCGCGGTCGAGCTCCGCCACCCATTCGTCCTTGTCCGGCGTCTGCCATTCCCGATGCGGCACGCGCGACCATTGCGGGTGGCGCGCTTCCCAATGGGTTTGCCAATGCTGCGGCCCCGAATTCCACAGGCCGGCCAGGGTCAGTACGAGAGGCGACATCGATGCTCCTTGAGGTTATAACTCCGTGCGCAGGGCAAATAATTCAGGGAACAATACCACGTCGAGCATCTTGCGCAAATAGCTCACGCCAGCCGTGCCGCCCGTGCCCGTCTTGAAGCCGATGATGCGCTCCACCGTGGTCACATGGCGGAAGCGCCAGAAGCGGAAGGCCGTTTCCAGGTCGACCAGCTTTTCGGCCAGCTCGTACAGGGCCCAGTGTTTCGAGGGGTCGCGGTAGACTTCCAGCCAGGCCGCCTTGACCGAGGCGTCGGCGGCGGTCGGCAGGGTCCAGTCGGCGTTCAATCGTTCTGCGGAGATGGGCAGGCCGCTGCGCGCCAGCAGCTTGATGGCTTCGTCGTAGACGGAGGGCGCGCGCAGGGCGGCGTCGAGCACCGCATAGGTTTCCGGCGCCGTCGTGTGCACGTTGAGCAGGGCGGCGTTCTTGTTCCCCAAAATGAATTCGATTTCGCGGTACTGGAAGGACTGGAAGCCGGACGAGGCGCCCAGATAGGGGCGGATGGCCGTGTATTCGGGCGGCGTCATGGTGGCCAGCACGTCCCAGGCATGCACCAATTGATCCATGATGCGCGCCACGCGGGCCAGCATCTTGAAGGCGGGTGCCAGGTCGCCGCTTTGCAGGTTGGCGCGCACGGCGTGCATTTCGTGCAGCATCAGCTTCATCCACAATTCGCTCGTCTGGTGCTGCACGATGAACAGCATTTCGTTGTGGTTCGGCGACAGCGGATGCTGGGCTGTGAGAATGCGGTCCAGCGCCAGGTAATTGCCGTAGCTCATGGATTCGCTGAAATCCATCTGCGCGCCATGCCACTGCGCGTCCTGGGCGCCGGCATGCATGGGGCAGCCGCTGGTGTTTTCCTTGTTCATAGTCTTGTCGTCGCTCATTGGATGGTTCAGGTGACCGCATCGCGCTTGGCGGCGATGTCGTAGGATTGGGTGTCGAGGATGTCGCGCAGGATGTCCACGGCATCCCACACGTCGGCAAAGCTCGTGTACAGGGGCGTGAAGCCGAAGCGCATGATGGCCGGTTCGCGGTAGTCGCCGATCACGCCGCGCGCGATCAGCGCCTGCATCACGGCATAGCCGTGCGGGTGCGTGAAGCTGACCTGGCTGCCGCGCCGCGCATGCTCGCGCGGCGTGACGAGGCCCAGCGGATGGCTGGCGCAGCGCTGCTCCACCAGCGCGATGAACAAATCGGTCAGGGCCAGCGACTTGCGGCGGATGGCTTCCATGCTCGTTTGCGCAAAGATATCGAGGCCGCATTCGACCAGGGCCAGCGAGAGAATCGGCTGCGTGCCGCACAGGGCGCGCGCGATGCCGTCGGCGGGCGCGAAGCCGGGCTCCATGGCGAACGGCGTGGCGTGGCCCCACCAGCCGGACAAGGGCTGGCGGAAGCGCGCCTGGTGTTTTTCCGGCACCCAGATGAAGGCGGGCGAGCCGGGGCCGCCGTTCAGGTATTTATAGGTGCAGCCGACGGCCAGGTCGGCGCCGGCGCCGTTCAGGTCCAGCGGCACTGCGCCGGCCGAATGGGCCAGGTCCCACAGCGCCAGCGCGCCGTGCGCGTGGCAATGGCTGCTGATGGCGGCCATGTCGTGCTGGTAGCCGGTGCGGTAGTTGACATGCGTGAGCATGGCGACGGCGCAATCGGCGTCGATGGCTTGCACCAGTTCTTCGGGGCTGTCGACCAGGCGCAGCTGGTAGCCGCGGTCGAGCCAGGCGGCCAGGCCCTGTGCCATGTACAGGTCGGTGGGGAAGTTGCTGCGTTCGCTGACGATGATCCTGCGCGCGGCCTGCGCGGGATCGCTGGCCTGCATCTGCAGGGCGGCGGCCAGGGCCTTGAACAGGTTGACGGATGTGGTGTCGGTGATCACCACTTCGCCCGTGCCGGCGCCCAGCAACGGGGCCAGGCGGTCGCCCAGGCGCTTGGGCAGGTCGAACCAGCCAGCCGTATTCCAGCTGCGGATCAGATCCGTGCCCCATTCGGCCGTGATGACGTGCTGGGCGCGGGTCAGGGCCGCTTTCGGCCGCGCGCCCAGGGAATTGCCGTCGAGGTAAATCACGCCTTGCGGCAAGTCGAATTGCTGGCGCAGGGGTGCCAGCGGGTCATCGAGGTCGCGCGCGCTGCAGTCATGTCGAGAAATCATGGTGGCTTTCATATTGATACTTGTCTGGATGGCATGATATTGCTTGAGGCTTAAAGTATCACGCGGAAGTGGCAGTGTAGCAAATCCCCGCCGCAAAACGCGTTTCCTGACATGGACCGGCGGCGAAAAAATGCCTGCTTGCGGGGCGTCAACGAAAAAAATCACGTTTTTTTTAAAATATTTTCAAATCACCCTAAAGTTTTGCCTGACGCCGCCGTCAACGATTACATGAACGGCGTCAAACCGACGGAAAAAGAATGCGGCTTTTTTAAATATTTTTCAAAAAAGCCCTAAAGTTCCTGCCAAGGCAGCCGTTATCTAGGTAGATAGGCTTGATTCTTATCAAGTTGTTGTAAAAAAGTGATATTTTTTACAGGCCAAAAGTCGGACAAATCCGGCACAGAGCCAACCTCCCACATCCGCGCCGTTGCTGGCGTGCGACCATGATCGAGCAGTGTTTGTCAGACAAACACCTACGATCCCCTCCGCTATTTCCCGACCAAAAATACAGCGCTACGCCTCTGTTGCGTTTAATGTTGCTCCTGCAGAATGTATCTCACTGGCAACACACAACGCCAGCTGAATTCAACGGATTGAGGAGATGGAAATGACTGCTAACGACATGATGGCTGAGATTCGCGACGCTAACCTGAGCTACCTGATGCTGGCCCAGCAAATGATTCGTGCGGACAAGGTAACGGCCATCTTCCGTTTGGGCATTGCCGCCGAAATCGCCGAACTGATCGAGGGCATGAGCAATGCGCAGATCCTGAAACTGGCTGGCGGCAACATGATGCTGGCCCGCTTCCGCTTCGACGACAGCGCCATCCTGGGCATGTTGACGAACTACAATAAGGACCGCTCGCTGGCCCAGTCGCATGCGGCCATCCTCATGGCCGGCCAGGGCGTCGAAGAAATCGCCTAAGGTTCCCATCAAAACGCCCATGGCGGCGTTGCATTGCCTCGCCGTACATTCGTACTGTCTTCGGCAACGCGCCTTGCCCTGAACATTTTTCTGGCAACCTTATTAGTCAGTATCAGTCAGTAGTGGAGTGCACAGCATGGCCAAGAAAAGTGTCGTATCGGAAGCGCAGGAAATCCAGCTGGCCATCGAATTGATACAGCTGGGCGCCCGTTTGCAACTGCTGGAGACCGAAGTCTCGCTGTCGCGCGAACGCCTGCTGAATCTGTACAAGGAATTGAAGGGCGTCTCGCCGCCCAAGGGCATGCTGCCGTTTTCCACCGACTGGTTCATCACCTGGCAACCGAATATCCATTCCTCGCTGTTCATCAATATCCACAAATTCCTCGTCGACCACGCCGGCGCCACCGGCATCGAAGCCGTGATGAAGGCCTATAAGCTGTATCTGGAGCAAATGCCGCCCGAAGCGGGTGAGGAGCCCCTGCTGTCGCTGACGCGGGCCTGGACCCTGGTGCGCTTCTTCAGCAGCAAGATGCTGGACATGGCGCCCTGCGGCAAGTGCGGCGGCAAATTTGTCGTCAACTGCCTCGACCTGAACGCCGATTATGTGTGCGGCCTGTGCCACATGCCTTCGCGCGCCGGCAAGACCAAGAAGGCGCGCGATGAAGCGGCCGCTGTCGCGCCGCCGAGTGTCACCGCCTGAGATTGCCTCAATAATAGCCTCAGTGAAAACCGGAGCGGTCGCCAGACCGGACTCCGGTTTTTTCATGGCGCTTTCGCTTACACTGGCGTTTTCCTCCTTTGACTGCCCCATGCTGCAACAAATCCTGCGCGCGCCCGCGCTCAAGGCCATCCTGATCCAGGTGCTGGCCTTTCCCTTGATGTTGCTCTTTGTGTATTCCCTGGCGCGTGCCGGCGTGACCATGTCGTTGCCGGCCGTTGTGTTGGTGCAGGGCGTGCTGGCGGCGCTCATCACGTGGCGCGCGGGACTGGCGCGCTGGTGGTGCGCCATCGGCCTGCTGTTTGCGCCCGCCTTGCTGGCGGCCAGCTTGCTCGATTTGCCGCCGGCCGTGTTCCTGGCGGCCTTCGTCTTCCTGCTGAGTTTGTACTGGTCGACGTTTCGCACGCAAGTGCCGTTTTATCCGTCGGGGCCGAAGGTGTGGCAGGCGGTGGCCGGGCTGATCGCAGACCGTCCCGGCGTGCGCCTGGTCGATATCGGCAGCGGCCTGGGCGGCCTGGTGCTGGACCTGGCACGGCGCCGGCCCGACGGGCAGTTTTCCGGCATTGAGCTGGCGCCGCTGCCGTGGCTGGCAAGCCGCTTGCGCGCACGGCTGGCGGGCAGCCGCGCGCGTTTCCTGCGCGGCGACTACGAGGCGCTCGATTTCGGCCGCTACGATGCCGTCTTTGCCTACCTGTCGCCAGCGGCGATGGCGGCCCTGTGGCGCAAGGCGGAAAGGGAAATGTTGCCCGGTAGCATGCTTCTTAGTTACGAATTCCAGATTGCGGCACGCGAGCCCGATAAGACCATCGCCGCCACAGAGGGTGGCCCTTTACTTTACATATGGTGCTTTTAAGCAATTGTCTGCGTTATTTGCTTGCCCGTAGGGCAATCTCACGTTATTGTAGTTCCACACGGCATTTTCTCGGAATTGCATTGAAAAGCAGCGCATTTCAATTAACTTCCGGTTGCTTTTTTGCCGCTGTCTTTGCCGGCGGCGCAGCCGCCAGAAGACAGGAACAGGTTTGAACATGCCGGGCATACAGCCCCGGCCATTATTGGGAGTCAGGGCACTTGTTAGTCATAATCGGATACATCATCGTCTGCGCCTCGGTCTTTGGCGGCTTCGCGTTGGCCGGCGGCCATCTGGCGGCGCTGTTCCAGCCGCTGGAACTGCTGATGATCGGCGGCGCCGCCCTGGGCGCCTTCCTTGTTGGTAACAATAACAAGGCCATCAAGGCGACGATCGCCGCCTTGCCCAGCCTGTTCAAGGGGTCGCGCTATACCAAAGAGCTGTACATGGAACTGATGTCGCTGCTGTTCGAAGTGCTCAGCAAAGTGCGCAAGGAAGGCTTGATGTCGATCGAAGGCGATATCGACAAGCCCGAGGAAAGCCCGCTGTTTTCCAAGTATCCGGCCGTGCTGGCCGACCACCACATCGTTGAATTCATGACCGATTACCTGCGCCTGATGGTGTCGGGCAATATGGATGCGTTCCAGATCGAAAACCTGATGGACAACGAAATCGAAACGCACCATCACGAAGGCGCCGTGCCGGCCCACGTGATCGCCAAGGTGGGCGATGGCTTGCCCGCGTTCGGTATCGTCGCCGCCGTGATGGGCGTGGTGCATACGATGGAATCGGTGGGTATCCCGCCAGCCGAGCTGGGCATGCTGATCGCGCACGCGCTGGTCGGCACCTTCCTCGGCATCTTGCTGGCGTATGGTTTCGTCGGACCGCTGGCCAGCCTGCTGGAACAGAAGCTGGAAGAGTCGAGCAAGATGTTCCAGTGCGTAAAAGTGACCCTGCTGGCCAGCCTGAACGGCTATGCGCCGGCGCTGGCCGTGGAGTTCGGCCGCAAGGTGCTGTTCTCGACCGAGCGCCCGACGTTCAATGAGCTGGAAGACCACATCAAGAAATCGAAAACGAAGTAAGCAGTGAATATACGCCTGGACACCATGAGTCATTTGCAGCACACGGAAGGGGGACGCCATGGCCGATGAAGGCATGCGCCCGATTATCGTCAAGCGTATCAAGAAAACGGCTGGCGGACACCATGGCGGGGCGTGGAAAATCGCCTACGCCGACTTTGTCACGGCCATGATGGCTTTCTTCCTGCTGATGTGGCTGCTGGGCTCCACCTCGAAGGGCGACTTGAACGGCATTTCCGAATTCTTCAAGACCCCCTTGAAAGTGGCCATGGCGGGCGGTTCCGGCAGCGGCGAAAGCAATTCCGTGATCCAGGGCGGCGGCCAGGACTTGTCGCGCCAGGATGGGCAAGTGCGCAAGGCGCAGGAAGAGCAGCAGCGCAAGTCGTTCGACCTCAATTCGGCCAAGGCCGCGCTCGAACGCGAGGAAGGCAAGCGCCTGCAGGCGCTCAAAGCGCGCATCGAAGCGACCATCGACGCCAATCCCCTGCTGAAAAAATACAAGAACCAGTTGCTGCTTGATATCACCAGCGAAGGCTTGCGCATCCAGATCGTCGACGAGCAGAACCGTCCGATGTTTGCGCTCGCCAATGCGAATCTGCAACCGTACACCAAGGAAATCCTGCATGCCATCGGCTCCGTGCTCAATGAAGTGCCGAACCGCATCGGCCTGTCGGGCCATACGGATTCGACGCCCTACATGAGCGATGCCGGCTACAGCAACTGGGAATTGTCGGCCGACCGCGCGAATGCGTCGCGGCGCGAACTGGTGATTGGCGGCATGAAGGAAGAGAAAGTATTGCGCGTGGTGGGATTGGGTTCGGCCGCCCACCTGGACAAGCTCGACCCCTTCAATCCGATCAACCGGCGCATCAGCATCATCGTCATGAACAAACGCACGGAAGAAAATGTCCTGCGCGATGGTTCGGCGATTGAGCTGCCGGTGACCGATGCCGCTGCCGCCGCTGTCGCTTCAGGGCTGGCGGCCGGTGCGCCGCCCGCGGCGGCGCCAGCCCCCAGCCCGGTAGCGGCAAAAAAATAACACGCAAGGCTGTCGACGCGTGGTGTATTGAAACAATGAGACCTTTATGACAAGAAAGAAAATACTTGGCTCGCATGTAAAGCGCCTGCTGTCTGGCGTGTCGGACCATGGCCGCAAGCACTTGACGGAGGTGGAAACCGACCTGGTGCAGACCGGCATCTTGCTGGAAGAGGCGATCGAGAAGCTGTCCTTCAATTTCATGGCGATACACGCAGCTGTTGCTGCGCAGCAAGATACTATCGCCCTGCTGCTCGACGGCGGAATTCCGGCCGAGCAGCAGCGGGAAAAACTGCTGGCGTTGCAGGATGAGGTGGGGGGCTACGTGAATGCCGCCATCACCAGCCTGCAGTTCCAGGACATGACCAGCCAGCTGATCGAGCGTACCTTGAAGCGCGTGACGGGTTTGCGCGAGTTCCTCGGAACCCTGGGCTCGCATGGCGCGGAGATGTTGCCGGAGAGCGACAATGAAGAAATTGTCGCCTTGCTGGGGCGGGTCAGCATGGCGCTGGCGATTCAAAGCCTGGAGTTGCGCAGCGTGCTGCGCAAGGCTGTCAGTCAACAGCATTTGGAAAGTGGCGACATCGAGCTGTTCTAGCATGCCAGTGCGGAACGCTTGTGGTTGCATGGATTGATTAATCAAATACTCGGGCAGGATGCCCGGAATAAGTGGGAGCAAAGATGGCCAAAACGATACTTGCAGTGGACGATTCCAGCTCATTGCGCCAGATGGTGGCGTTCAGCCTGAAAGCCGCCGGTTACCAGGTGGTGGAGGCCGTCGACGGCCAGGATGGACTGGAAAAAGCCAAGCTGCAAACCGTGGACCTGGTATTGACGGACCAGAACATGCCGCGCATGGATGGCCTGGAGCTGATCAAGCTGCTGCGCGAACTGCCGACCTACCAGAAGGTACCCATCCTGATGCTGACGACGGAGTCGTCGGACGAGATGAAATCGAAGGGACGTGCCGCCGGCGCGAACGGCTGGCTGGTCAAGCCGTTCGATCCGCAACGCCTGATCGAAGTGGTCAAGAAGGTGATCGGCTGATGCCAGCCGCGCAGCACAACGATGCAATTGACGGAGTCACCCTATGACCATCGATATTAGCCAGTTTTTTCAGGTCTTTTTCGATGAGGCCGAAGAACTGCTGGCTGAAAAAGAACGGCTGCTGCTGGCCGTTGATATTGCGGCGCCCGACGCCGAAGACCTGAATGCCATTTTCCGCACCGCCCATTCGATCAAGGGCGGCGCATCGACGTTCGGCCTCTCCGACATGAGCGAGGTGACGCACATCCTCGAGTCGCTGCTCGACCGCATCCGCCAGGGCCAGATGGCCCTGACGGCGGAACACGTCGACGCCTTTTTGGCGGCCAAGGATATCCTCAAGATGCAGCTCGACGGCCACCGTCTGGGCAGCGCCGTCGACCAGGATGCCGTGGCCAATGTGCGCATGATGCTGCAGTCGTTCTCGCAGGACGTGCCCGTGGCCGCGCTCACGCCCGTCGCGCCGGCTTTCCATACGGCGGAAAAGGCCGCTGTCAGCCATGCCGGCGGCCATCGCATCCGCCTGGAGCTGCCGGCCATGGAGCCGCGCGAAGTCGATGCGCTGGCGGCCGAACTGGGCTTGCTGGGCGACGTCGTGGTATCAAGCCTGCCCGACGCGCGCAAGGTGCTGGAAGTGACGACGCATGAAAGCCTGGACGATATCCTGGCCATCTGCTCGTTCGTGCTCAATCCCGACGACATGGTGATCACGCAGGCGCCGCCACTGGCGCCAGGCGAAGCCGAAGCGGCCCGCGCGGCGCAGGAAAAAGCCCAGGGCTACGGTTTCTTCGATCCGCTGCCGGGGGCGCAGGGCGCGGCCGATCCCGGCTACGGCTTCTTCCAGCCGCTCGAGGACATCCGCGCCGCCGCCGGCGTGCAGAGCGACGCCGAACAGGGTTACGGTTTCTTCCAGCCGCTCGAACAGATTCGCGCCGACGCGGCCAAGGCCGGCAACGCCAGCGCTGCCGCCACGCCGGTCGTGGCCAGCGCCGTGGCCGAAGCGGAGCAGGAAAAGAAACCTGCCAAGAAAGAGGGCGACAAGGCCGGCGCCGAATCGTCGTCGATCCGCGTCTCGATCGAGAAAGTCGACCAGCTGATCAACCTGGTGGGCGAACTGGTGATCACGCAGGCGATGATCGAGCAGCGCGCCAGCGCGCTCGACCCGATGCTGCATGAAAAACTGCTCGACAGCGTCAGCCACCTGACGCGCAATACGCGCGACTTGCAGGAAGCGGTGATGTCGATCCGCATGATGCCGATGGATTTCGTCTTTTCGCGCTTCCCGCGCATGGTGCGCGACCTGGCGACGAAACTGGGCAAGAAGGTAGACTTCATCACGAATGGCGCCGCCACGGAACTGGACAAGGGCCTCATCGAGCGCATCGTCGACCCGCTCACGCACCTGGTGCGCAACAGCATCGACCATGGCGTGGAAATGCCGGCCGCCCGCGTGGCCGCCGGCAAGACCGAGGCTGGCCGTTTGTTCCTCTCGGCCAGCCACCAGGGCGGCAACATCATCATCGAAGTATCCGATGACGGCGCGGGGCTGAACCGCGAGCGCATCCTGGCCAAGGCCGCGCAGCAGGGGCTGGACGTATCCGAGACGATGAGCGACGCCGAAGTGTGGCAGCTGATCTTCGCGCCCGGCTTTTCCACCGCCGAAGCGGTCACCGACGTGTCGGGCCGCGGCGTGGGCATGGATGTCGTCAAGCGCAATATCAGCGCCATGGGCGGCGTCGTCGACATCCGTTCGGCGAAGGGTTTCGGCACGACGATTTCCATCTCGCTGCCGCTGACCCTGGCCATCCTGGACGGCATGTCGATCCGCGTCGGCGACGAAGTGTATATTTTACCGCTGGGCTTTGTCATCGAATCCCTGCAGCCAGCCGTTGAGGATATCAAGGACATCAGCGGTAAAGGCCAGGTGGTGAAGGTGCGCGGCGAATACCTGCCTTTGATCCCGCTGTACCAGATGTTCGACATCGCGCCGCGCTTTACCAGTCCCTCGGAAGGCATCTGCGTGATCCTCGAGACGGAAGGGCGCAAGGCGGCCCTGTTTGTCGACGACCTGGTGGGACAGCAGCAGGTCGTGGTGAAAAACCTCGAATCGAATTACCGCAAGGTGGTGGGCATTTCCGGCGCCACCATCCTGGGCGATGGCGGCGTGTCGCTGATTCTCGATGTCGCCGCCCTGATCCGTTCCTCTCGCCAGCTGGCCGACGAGTCCATTTTTTCGTAATACCGATAGATAAAGATAGGAAAACGCACCATGTCAGATACTCAACAAACATCCGGAAGCAATGCGGGCGACGGCAAGGACATCGCCGGCCGTGAATTCCTGGCCTTCACCCTGGGCTCCGAAGAGTACGGCATCGATATCCTGAAGGTTCAGGAAATCCGCGGTTACGAAGCGGTCACCCGCATCGCCAACGCGCCAGAATTCATCAAGGGCGTGATCAACCTGCGCGGCATCATCATCCCCGTAGTCGACATGCGCATCAAGTTCAACCTGGGCACGCCCGTGTACGATCAGTTCACGGTGGTGATCATCCTGAACATCGGCGGGCGCATCGTCGGCATGGTGGTCGACAGCGTTTCCGACGTCACCACGCTGACGCCGGAGCAGGTGAAGCCGGCGCCGGAAATGGGTACCGCCTTCTCGACCGACTACATGATCGGCCTGGGCACCATCGACGAGCGCATGCTGATCCTGGTCGACATCGACAAGCTGATGTCGAGCAGCGAGATGGGCCTGATCGACAAGCTGGCGGCGTAAGCGGCAGCAAGCAGGCAGCAAGGCGGCGCCCGGTGCGCCGCCGTTTTGGCACGCAATGAATCACTACAGATATGGATGTACCGGCGCGAGCAGAGGCGCGCCGGCAGGCTGCAAGGTCCGTCAGAGACCAGGCCACAACACGGCGCCGTCCGGTTGAACGGGCGCCGTTCACATAAATATTGGAGACTGTAATGAGTTTGCGCGATTTCAAGATAGGCACCCGGCTGGGGATAGGTTTTGGCAGCATCCTTGCCATCCTGGTGGTAGTGATCGTTTCGGCGAATGCACTGAATTACCGTAACAAGGCCCAGTTGCTCACGGGCCTGGCGCTGGCAAGCGAAAAGAATACGCAGGCGTCGCTGATGAAAAGCGCGATGCTGGAAACCGGTATCGCCATGCGCAACATCGGCCTGCAGGGCGATGTGGGCTTGATGCAGGCGGAAGAGGGCAAGGTGCGCGAGCAGCGCAAGTTGTACGACGGTGCGCGCGGCAAGCTGGCCGGCCTGGGCCTGTCCGAGGGAGAGAAGGCATTGCTGGCCAATATCGCCAAGGTCGACGGCGAAGTCGATGCCGCCTTCAAGGAAGCGATGGGGCAGGTGCTGGCGTTTAACAGCGAGGGCGCGGCGAAGGTGATCGCCACCCGCATCGACCCCTTGAACAAGGCGACCCTGGCCGATATCAACAAGCTGCTCGACTTGCAGCACGTGGCGCAGCAAAGCTTCATGGACGACTCGCTGGCGGCCGATGCGCGCCTGATGACGGTATTGTTCATCCTGGGCGGAGCGGCGGTGGCGATCGGCGCCTGGTGCGCCATCTTCATCACGCGCTCGATCACGGTGCCCTTGTCCGGCGCCCTGGCCGTGGCGCAGAAGGTAGCTGCCGGCGAGCTGACGGCGCGCGTGGTGGTTGAAGGCAAGGATGAAACGAGCGCCTTGCAGCAGGCGCTCAAGGACATGAACGAGAGCCTGGTGCAGACGGTCAGCGACGTGCGCAACGGGACCGATACGATTACCGTGGCGTCGCGCGAGATCGCCAGCGGCAATGCGGACCTGTCGGCGCGCACGGAAACGCAGGCCAGTTCGCTCGAAGAGACGGCGTCGTCGATGGAGGAGCTGACGTCGACCGTGAAGCAGAACGCGGACAACGCGCGCCAGGCCAACCAGCTGGCCGTGTCGGCATCGTCGGTTGCGGAGCAGGGCGGCAAGGTGGTGGCGCAAGTGGTCGATACCATGGGTTCCATCAAGGACAGTTCGCGCAAGATTGTCGATATCATCGGCGTCATCGACGGCATCGCGTTCCAGACGAATATCCTGGCCTTGAATGCGGCCGTCGAAGCGGCGCGCGCAGGCGAGCAGGGACGCGGCTTTGCGGTGGTGGCGTCGGAAGTGCGCAACCTGGCGCAGCGATCCGCTGGCGCAGCGAAAGAGATCAAGGGCCTGATCGGCGACTCGGTCGACAAGGTCGATGCAGGCAGCCGCCTAGTGGACGAGGCGGGACAGACCATGGGCTTGATCGTCACCTCGATCCGGCAGGTGGCCGACATCATGGGCGAGATCACGGCGGCGACGCAGGAACAGAGCCATGGCATCGAGGAAGTGAACCAGGCCATCGCGCAGATGGACCAGATGACGCAGCAGAACGCGGCGCTGGTCGAGGAAGCGGCGGCGGCGGCCGAAAGCATGCAGGATCAGGCGCAGAAACTGGCCGACGCCGTCAGCATCTTCAAGCTCGATGGCGAGAGCGCGGCGCAGGCGGCCATGTCCGCACCCGCGCCGGTAGTCAAGATGGCGGCACGGCCGGCACCGAGTGTGGCGGCAAATACACGGCGGTTGGCAAAGACGGCGCAAGCCGGCACGCCGCCGCCCGCGAAAAAGCTGGCGGCGGCCGGCGGCGACGATTGGGAAGAGTTCTGACGCCAACCCGGTCCCGCTAGTTATACTTGCAAAGGCATTGGTCAGAGTAGTCATAGAGAGGTAAAAACAAAATGCCGCAAACTAAAACGGATTCGGTCAAGGAATTTGATTTCACTGGCAAGGACTTCGAACGGGTCCGCGCCATGATTTACAAGCGGGCCGGCATCGCGCTGGCCGACAGCAAGCAGGAAATGGTCTACAGCCGCCTGGCGCGGCGCCTGCGCGCTACCGGCATCTCCTCGTTCGTCCGCTACCTGGACGACCTGGAAGCGGGCCGCATGGGCGACGAATGGGAAGCGTTCACGAATGCGCTGACGACCAACCTGACGTCGTTCTTCCGCGAGGCGCATCACTTTCCGCTGCTGGCCGAGCATGTGAAAAAACTGAGCGGGCCGATCACCATCTGGTGTTCGGCCAGTTCCACCGGCGAGGAGCCGTATTCGATCGCCATGACGGTGTGCGAGGCATTCAATACGCTCACGCCGCCGGTCACCATCATCGCCACGGACATCGACACGAACGTGCTGGCCACGGCCGCCAATGGCGTCTACAACCTGGACCGGCTCGACAAGATGTCGGCCGACCGTGCGCGGCGCTTTTTCTTGCGCGGCAAGGGCGATCGCGAGGGACAGGTGCGGGTGCGCCCGGAACTGCGCCAGATGATTACCTTCAAGCCGCTCAACCTGCTGGCCGACAGCTGGCCATTGACTGGCCAGTTCGACGTCATCTTCTGCCGTAACGTGATGATTTATTTTGACAAGGCGACACAGCGCAAGATCCTGTCGCGCTTTGTGCCGTTGATGAAGCCGGATGCCCTGCTGTTTGCGGGCCATTCGGAGAATTTCCTGTACGTGTCGGATTCATTGAAGCTGCGCGGTAAAACAGTCTATGAGCTCGATCAGCCTCGGGGCGCCGCGCCCAAGGCATCGTCGCATCGTACATGAGAGTGAAATATGAGCCTGGAATCCAAAGAGCAATTTGCCACTAACGTCTATTACGACAGGACGTTCAATTGTGACGCCGCCAAGATCTTGCCTGGTGAGTATTACTTTACCAACAAGGACATGCTGATCGTCACCGTGCTCGGCTCCTGCGTCTCGGCCTGCATCCGCGACCGCGTCACGGGCCTGGGCGGCATGAATCACTTCATGCTGCCCGATGGCGGCAGCGATCCGAATAGCCCGATTTCCGCGTCGATGCGCTATGGTACCTACGCCATGGAGATTCTGATCAACGATTTGCTGAAGGCGGGCGCGCGGCGCGAGAATATGGAAGCGAAAGTGTTCGGCGGCGGCGCCGTGCTGCGCGGCTTCACGGCGATCAACGTGGGTGAGCGCAATGCGGCTTTCGTCATCAACTACCTGAAGGCGGAAAAGATGCGCGTGGTGGCCGAAGACCTCAATGACATCCACCCGCGCAAGGTGTATTTTTTCCCTCGCAGCGGCAAGGTGCTGGTGAAAAAGCTGATGCAGACGCATAACGATACGCTGGTGCGCCGCGAACTCGATTACGCAAGCCGTCTCAAGGTCGCGCCGGTCGGCGGCGAAGTCGAGCTGTTCTGACAAACACCAGACCAAACCTGCTGCGCGTCGCGCCGTGCGGCTTGCGGCGATTTTGTCCGGTGTACTAATTTAATAAAGAATAAGGGCCGCAAGGCCTGGAAGGATAACTATGAAGATCAAAGTATTGATCGTGGATGATTCGGCCTTGATCCGCAGCGTGATGACGGAAATCGTGAACAGCCAGCCCGACATGGAAGTGGTGGGCGCTGCGCCCGATCCGCTGGTGGCGCGCGAGATGATCAAGCAGACCAACCCCGACGTGCTGACCCTCGACGTCGAGATGCCGAAGATGGATGGCCTCGACTTTCTGGAAAAACTGATGCGCTTGCGCCCGATGCCGGTATTGATGGTGTCGTCGCTGACCGAGCGCGGTTCGGAAATCACCATGCGCGCGCTGGAACTGGGCGCCGTCGATTTCGTCACCAAGCCGAAAATTTCCATCCAGAGCGGCATGCGCGAGTACACCGACATGATCGCCGACAAGATCCGCGCCGCCTCGAAGGCACGCATCCGCGCGCGTACCCTGCCGTCTGCCGGCGACAAGGTGGCCGCGCCGCTGCCTGCGCTGCGCAGTCCGTTGACGTCGAGCGAAAAGCTGATCATCGTGGGCGCCTCCACGGGCGGCACGGAAGCGATCCGCGAATTTCTCATGCAGATGCCGTCCGATTGCCCCGGCATCCTGATCACGCAGCACATGCCGGAAGGCTTTACGCGCTCGTTTGCGCGCCGCCTCGATTCGCTGTGCAAGATCTCGGTGCAGGAAGCGGCGGGCGGCGAACGCGTGCTGCCCGGCCACGCCTACATCGCGCCGGGCCATTCGCACCTGACCCTGACGCGCAGCGGCGCCAACTACATGACCAAGATCGACCAGGGTGAGCCGGTGAACCGCCACCGCCCGTCCGTCGACGTGCTGTTCCGCTCGGCCGCGCAATCGGCCGGTAAAAATGCCGTCGGCGTGATCCTCACCGGCATGGGCAAGGATGGCGCACAAGGCATGTTGGAGATGAAGGCCGCAGGAGCGTATAATTTTGCGCAGGATGAAGCCAGTTGCGTGGTGTTCGGCATGCCGCGCGAGGCGATCGCCGTCGGTGCTACGCATGAGGTCGGCGCTCTGACGGCGCTGCCTGGCATGGTGCTGGGACACCTGGCTGCGCATGGCATGCGTGCTTTGCGCGTGTAAGCCACGTTTTATATGATCTGAGGCAAGTTTGTTCGCCTAAAAGCAACGAAAATGCTATCCTACAACTTGCTGCCGTAGTGTCGACCATAATGTCGGCATTCATGTCGATATTATTAACAAACCGCTACAGAAACAACGGAGTTATTCATGGCTGATCCAAAGATGAAATTTTTAGTCGTTGACGATTTTTCGACGATGCGCCGCATTGTCCGGAATCTGTTGAAGGAACTGGGTTATGCCAACGTCGATGAGGCGGAAGACGGCGTGATGGGCCTGGCCAAGCTGCGCGCGGAATCCTACGATTTCGTCGTGTCGGACTGGAACATGCCAAACATGGATGGCCTGACGATGCTGCAGCATATCCGCGCCGATCCCGCACTGGCCAAACTGCCCGTGCTGATGGTCACCGCCGAAGCGAAAAAAGAAAACATCATCGCCGCCGCCCAGGCTGGCGCCAGCGGTTATGTCGTCAAGCCGTTCACGGCCGCGACCCTCGATGAAAAGCTGAACAAGATTTTCGAGAAGCTGGAAAAAGCCGGCGCCTGATCACGGCTTGATACCGATCAAGAAAAACGCTGCCAATGCGAATTGGCAGCGTTTTTTTTGTCCCTTGCTTCAGCTCCAGCCTGCGCCGTGGACGGAAAGCAAATCGCCGATGCTGATGCTATACCAGGCCGCCATTCGCGCGTAACGTTTGTCCATTCACCCAGCGGCCATCCGGCCCTGCCAAAAAGGCCACGGCGGCGGCGATGTCGTCCGGCGTGCCCAGGCGTTCCAATGGCGCCATCTTGCCCATGCGCTGTATCGTTTCTTCCGTCTTGCCGTTCAAGAACAACGCCGTGGCCGTGGGACCGGGGGCGACGGCGTTGACGGTGATGTTCTTGCCGCGTAATTCCTTGGCGAAGATAGCAGTCATCGTCTCGATGGCCGCCTTGGTGGCACCGTAGACGGCATAGCCGGGCAGGGCCAGGCCGATCACGCTGCTCGAGAAGTTGACCACGCTGCCGCCGTGGCGCAAGCGCGTCGCCGCCTGGCGCATGGTGTTGAAGCTGCCCTTGACGTTGATGGCGAACAGGCTGTCGAAGGTGGCGTCGTCCGTGTCGGCCAGGGCTGGCAGCACGGGCGGCATGATGCCGGCGTTGTTGACCAGCACGTCGACGCCGCCGAAGGCCGCCTCGGCCGCATCGAACAGGGCTTGCACCTCGCCCGCGTCGGCGACGTTGGCCTTGACGGCGATGGCGGCGCCGCCGTCGGCCACGATGGCCGCCACCAGCTGCTCTGCTGTCACGTTGCCGCTGGCGTAATTGACGACGACCCGCATGCCGTCGCGCGCCAGGCGGCGGGCGATGGCTGCGCCGATGCCGCGCGAAGCGCCCGTGACGATGGCGACCTTGGCCGGTATGGCTGCTGTGTTCATGGATGTTCTCCTGTCGTGGTGGGAGGCCCGCATGCTGTTGCTGCGAGCCAGTGCAGCCATTGTCATCTTTATTGTTTGATGGATAAAGATGGGTCTGATGATTTCAGTGTGCAAATTGCATTAACAATTGTCCCAGGCTTGCCGGATACGGACAGCGAAGATCCCCCTGCCTGCAGATAATTGCGTAAAGGAATGAAATATTTCCCAAAGTTAACTTTACACGTCAAATAATTTGGCCCATGATCGCTGCAGTATTTCCCCTTTGTCCCCGACCCCGACAAGAAGGAGCGCACGATGCGCCGAGCACCCGTATTATTGTTCGCCCTGAGCACGGCCTTGCTGGCAGCTTGCGGCGTGAGCCTTGAACAAACCACTGTCGTGCCTGTCGCGTCCGTCGAGATGCAGGAGTCGGCCGCGCAGTTGCCTGCCGAAGGCGATGGCCGGCATGCCTACCTGCACCGCGTGGGCGGCCATGACTATGTCAGTCTGAGCCAGAAGGGCCCCGAGGGCGGCTTGCCGATACTCACGGGTACGCAGCGCCATGCGCACGCCATCCGCCTGCTGGCGGCCGATCCGGCCCAGGCGCGGGCCATCTTGCGCAGCCTGAGGCTGCCTGCGAACCAGCGCAAGCTGTGGGCGGGGGAGGAAATCGTGCTCGATGCGGCCAGCTATGACATGTTGCAAGCGGCACGCGACAGCAACAGGCCGCTGTTTGCCGAACTCAAGCTGGTTGGCATGGAGAGGTAGGAAAGGAAACGGGGCCGAATGGCCCCGTTGTAATTGCATTGAAAAACATCTGACAAAACCGTCGCGAGCGGCAGTGATTTGTGGCTAAGAAGCGCAACCGTGCTGAAGCACGGTGAGCATGGCAGGCCGCAAAGCGCGACGCGCAGCAGGTTTTGTTGTATGTTAAATTTCCAGGTTGTCGATGAGGCGGGTCTGTCCCAGCTTGGCGGCGGCCAGCACCACCAGCGGTTCGCCGGCGGCCAGTTCGGCGGCGTTCGGCGCTTGCAGGTTGGCGCGCTTGCGCACGGCGATGTAGTCCGATTTCCAGCCACGGCTGTTCAATAGCTGCATGCTGGCCTGTTCCAGTTCGCCGACGGCCAGGTTACCCTTGCGCACTTCCTCGGCCACGAAATTGAGACCCTTGTACAGTTCCGGCGCTTCCGCGCGCTCGCTTTCCGACAGGTACATATTGCGCGAGGACAGGGCCAGGCCATCGTCGGCGCGGTAGGTTTCGGCGGCGATGATTTCCGTCGGCAGCGCGAACTGGCGCGCCATGTTGCGGATGATCATCAATTGCTGGTAATCCTTCTTGCCGAACACGGCCACGCGCGGACCCACGCACGAAAACAGCTTGGTGACGACCGTGCACACGCCTTCGAAGAAGCCGGGGCGGAATTCGCCTTCCAGGGTGTTGCCCAGGTCATCGGGCGGGCGCACGCGGTATTCCTGCGGCTCCGGGTACAGTTCCTTTTCCGTCGGCGCGAACAGCACGTACACGCCTTCCTTTTCCAGCTTGGCGATGTCGGCCGCCATGGTGCGCGGATACTTCTCGAAGTCTTCGTTCGGGCCGAATTGCAGGCGGTTCACGAAGATCGAGGCGACGACGGGGTCGCCATGCTTGCGCGCCAGGCGCATCAGCGACAGATGGCCTTCGTGCAGGTTGCCCATGGTGGGGACGAACGCCGTGCGCAGCTGTCCGCTGAGCTGGTCGCGCAATTCTTCAATGTCGGAAATAATTTTCATGGATTGCTTTCGCTAAAACCCCGTTGTACGGTGGTCAGTGACAAAGGGAAGGGGTCAGGCGGGCGAATACGCCAGCCGGACGTAGATGGGGGCAAACGGTTCTGCCTGCGTGATTTCGATCAGGGTTTCCTTGGCCAGTTCCAGCAAGGCCACGAAGTTGACCACCACCACGGGCACGCCGCCGGCAATGTCGAACAGCTCGCTGAACTCGACGAAGCGCGACGACTGCAAGTGGCGCAAAATGCTCGACATGTGCTCGCGCACGGACAGTTCCTGGCGGCTGATGCGGTGATGCTGGGTCAGTTTGGCGCGTTTCAGCACGTCGAGCCACGCCTGCTGCAAGTCCACCGGTTCCACGTCGGGCCAGGTGGGCGTCAGGCTTTGCTCGATGAAAATCTGCGTGCGCACGAAATCGCGTTCGAACTGGGGAATGGCGTTCAGGTCGTAGGCGGCCAGCTTGATCTGCTCGTACTCGAGCAGGCGGCGGACCAGTTCGGCGCGGGGGTCGCCGCCATCTTCCTCGACGTCGCTCTTGCGCGATGGCAAGAGCATGCGCGACTTGATCTCGATCAACATGGCAGCCATCAACAAATACTCGGCGGCCAGTTCCAGGTTGCGCACGCGGATCTGGTCGACATATTTCAGATATTGCAGGGTCACCTGCGCCATCGGAATATCGAGAATGTTGAAGTTTTGCTTGCGGATCAGGTAGAGCAGCAAGTCGAGCGGACCTTCGAAGGCTTCGAGGAAGATTTCCAGCGCGTCCGGCGGAATGTACAAATCCGTCGGCATGCGCATCATCGGCTCGCCATACAGGCGGGCGATGCCCAGCGGGTCGGCGGCGGGCGCCGCGTCCGTTACTGCCGTGGCGGATGCTGCGGGGTCGCCGCTGCCGTCGCCGCCAGCGGCGGGTTCGGGCGACTCTATGACTGCGCCGGCGCCGGAAGCGTCGGCTTCCGGCGTGACGGCAGACTCTTCAGGCAACATCGTGCCGGTTCCAGATATTAGTTCTTGTTCTGGTAAACGTAAGCCTGTTGCTTGACGGCCGACGCCAGCTGGCGCTCCTGCTCATCGATGCTGACGGCCGGTTTGTCCCACAGCAGGGCGCGGCCCGCTTGCTGGCCCGCTTCCATGCCAGGATTCTTGGCCTTCAGTTCGGCGATGAACAAGGTGTGGTCGGATACGTAGTTGTTGTGTTTTGCAGGCAGTTTCATATTCTCTTCTGAGTGTCTTATGGGTAAGGTCAGCCGGCCGTATTCTACCGCGCCGTGTCGCTTCGCGGGTTGTAGTATCGGCAAGTCCGGGGCGAAATTGCTAAAAATCAATAACGCAGCAAACGCCGCATCACCATCGGCGCCGGTTCGGCGGGGTTGGCGTGCGAATATTCCAGTTCTTCGGCCAGGTCGAATTCGAAGGCCGCATAAAAATCGATCAGCTTGCGCTGGTCGCGCCGCACGGCCAGGCGCAATTCTTCCGCCTGGCACGACAGGCCGTGATGAATGATGGCTTCCAGCAAATGTTGCGAGACGTGGCTGCCCCGGTAGGCGGGCAGCACGCCCATGCGTGAAATCTTCCAGATGGCGGGATCGCTGTCGAGCGGCATCCAGCGCAGCGAGCCGGCTGGAATGTCGTCGATCAGCAACAGAAAACCGCCGCCGTGGCGCAATTGCTCTTCCACCTGCTGCGCCGTCTCGTGGTGTCCACTGGACGAGGCCGCCACCTTGCCGGCCCACGCGGCGCGGGTCAGCTCGGCGATCAGTTGTGCATCGGCATTCGTTGCTTCGCGCACCACGATATTCATCATCGATCCTTGTGCGGGCTTAGCGGATGCGCATGCCAGGTTCGGCGCCCGGCCAAGGGTTCAGGATGTAGATACCCGGATTGGCTTTCTCGTCGGCGCTTGATGCGGCCATGACCATGCCTTCGGAAATGCCGAACTTCATCTTGCGCGGCGCCAAATTGGCCACCAGCACCGTCAGCTTGCCGATCAGTTCTTCTGGCTGGTACGCGGAACGGATGCCGGAGAAGACATTGCGCAAGCGGCCTTCGCCCGCGTCCAGGGTCAGGCGCAGCAGCTTGTCCGAGCCGTCGACCAGTTCGCAGTTGACGATTTTCGCGATGCGCAGGTCGACCTTGAGGAAGTCGTCGATCTTGATCTCGGGCGCCAGTTCCTCGATGGCGGCAGCGGCGGCAGCTGCAGGCGCTGCGGCGTCGTTGGCGGCATCGCCAGCGGGCGCGGCGATGGCGGCAGCTTGCGGCGCGTCAAACAGCGCTTCGATCATCTTCGCATCCATGCGCGTCATCAAGTGGCTGTAGGCGCCGATGGTGCGGCCCAGCATGCTGTTCGAGACGGCGTCGCCGAACACTTGCGTGTCGGCCCAGGTGAATTCGGCGTCGTTGAGGAAAGAAGCCACGTTCTTGGCCACGCCCGGCAGCACCGGCGACAGCAAAATCGTCAGCTGGCGGAACAGGATCAGGGCCGTGGTGCACACGTCGTGCAGTTCGGCCGTCTTTTCGACGTCCTTGGCGAGGATCCACGGCTTGTTTTCATCGACATACTGGTTGGTGATGTCGGCGATTTCCATGATTTCGCGCAAGGCCTTGCCGAATTCGCGGTTCTCGAAGTGCGCGGCGATGCTGGCCTGGCGCTCGACGATGACGCCGTTGACGTCCACCGTCAGCGCGCGGTTGATCCAGCTTTGCGCGCCTTCCGACAGCGTCGATGCCAGCTTGCCGTCGAAACGCTTGGCGATGAAGCCGGCGCAGCGGCTGGCGATGTTCACGTACTTGCCGATCAGGTCGCTGTTCACGCGGGCGACGAAATCTTCGCCGTTGAAGTCCAGGTCTTCCACTTTCGAGTTCAGCTTGAAGGCGATGTAGTAGCGCAGCCATTCCGGGTTCATGCCCAGGTCGAGGTAGCGCAGCGGCGAGATGCCCGTGCCGCGCGACTTCGACATCTTTTCATTGTTGACCGTCAGGAAGCCGTGCACATTGACTTTCAGTTTGTCGATCACCGGGTGGCCGGCAAATTTCAGCATGGCGGGCCAGAACAGCAAATGGAAGGAAACGATGTCCTTGCCGATGAAGTGAATTTGTTCCGTGGCAGGATCGTTCAGCAAGGCGTCGAAATCGAGGCCTTTCTTGTCGCAATAGTTTTTCAGGCTGGCCAGGTAGCCGACGGGCGCATCCATCCACACATAGAAGAACTTGCCCGGCGCATCGGGAATCGGGATGCCGAAATAGGGCGCATCGCGCGAGATATCCCAGTCGGCCAGCTTTTCGCCCGCTTCGCCCAGCCATTCGCTGACCTTGTTGACCATTTCAGGCTGCAAGCGGCCAGGCGTATTCAGCCAGCTTTTCAGGAATTCGAAGCAGCGCGGGTCGGACAGCTTGAAGAAATACTGTTCCGACGGCTTCATCACGGGCGTCGCGTTGGTGAACACGGAGAACGGGTTGACCAGGTCGGTCGGCTGGTAGGCCGCGCCGCACACTTCGCAATTGTCGCCGTACTGGTTCTTGGCGCCGCATTTCGGGCATTCGCCCTTGATGTTGCGGTCGGCCAGGAACATGCCTTTTACCGGGTCGAAGAAGCGGTCGACGGTTTTCGTGACGATCAGGCCCGTATCGCGCAGCTTGCGGTAGATCGATTGCGACAGGTCGACGTTTTCCGGCGAATCGGTCGAATACCAGTTGTCGAAGGCGATATGGAAGCCATCGAGGTACTGGGCGCGGCCGGCGGCGATGTTGGCGACGAATTGCTGCGGCGTAATGCCTTCCTTTTCGGCGGCGATCATGATGGGCGTGCCATGCGTATCGTCGGCGCCCACAAAGTGCACTTCACGGCCGGCTGCGCCATCGCGTTGCATTCGCTGGAACCGGACCCAGATATCGGCCTGGATGTATTCCATGATGTGGCCAATGTGAAAAGCGGCGTTTGCGTAAGGCAGGGCAGTGGTGACGAACAGCTTGCGAGTCATGATTGATGCACTTTTGGGATGGATAATAGGTCATTTTAACAGCGGAAAGGCAATATGAGCAGATGCAGCGCCGGCAAGTGATGCTTTTGCCGCCATCGCGCCATGCAAATTTGCGCTAGACTGCGCGTATTGCACATATGTAGTACACACGGAGATTTACATGAGCATCACAGTAGAAGACGTCAAGGCCGCGCTGGCCCAGGTTATTGATCCAAATACACATAAAGATTTCGTTTCCAGCAAAACCGTCAAGAATCTGAAAGTCGATGGCGATGATATTTCCCTCGACATCGAGCTGGGCTACCCCGCCAAAAGCCAGATCGACCTGATCCGCAAGTCCGTGCTGGCCGCCCTGCGCGTGCTGCCGGGCGTGGGCAACGTCAGCGTGGGCGTGTCGTCGAAAATCATTTCGCACACGGTGCAGCGCGGCTTGAAGCCGATGAGCAACGTGAAAAACATCATCGCCGTCGCTTCCGGCAAGGGCGGTGTTGGCAAATCGACCACGGCCGTCAACCTGGCCCTGGCCCTGGCTGCTGAAGGCGCCACCGTCGGCATGCTGGACGCCGATATCTATGGCCCGTCGCAACCGATGATGCTGGGCATCAGCGGCCAGCCGAAGACGCTCGATGGCAAGAGCATGGAGCCGATGGAAAACCACGGCCTGCAAGTGTCGTCGATCGGCTTCATGATCGATCCGGACGAGCCGATGGTGTGGCGCGGCCCGATGGTCACGCAAGCCTTGCAGCAGCTGCTCGACCAGACCAATTGGCGCGACCTCGATTACCTGATCGTCGATATGCCGCCAGGCACCGGCGACATTCAATTGACCCTGTCGCAGAAAGTGCCCGTCACGGGCGCCGTGATCGTCACGACGCCGCAGGACATCGCCTTGCTCGACGCGCGCAAGGGTCTCAAAATGTTCGAGAAGGTCGGCATCCCGATCCTCGGCGTGGTGGAAAACATGAGCACGCACATCTGCTCGAACTGCGGCCATGCGGAAGAAATCTTCGGCGCCGGCGGCGGCGCGAAGATGTGCGCGGACTTCGGCGTGGAATTCCTCGGCGCCTTGCCGCTGACCATGGCGATTCGCCAGCAGACGGATTCGGGTACGCCGACCGTCGTGGCCGAGCCGGAAGGCCCCGTCGCCGTGATCTACAAGCAGATCGCCCGCACCATCGCGATCAAGGTGGCGGAAAAGGCGAAGGATATGACAAGTAAATTCCCGTCGATCGTGATCAAGAACGACTGATCTAACCCAAGGCAGAGACTGGGGTCGAACCCTCAGGGTTCGACCCCGGCCCTTCATGGGTCAACAATCCGGCGCCACTGCCGGCAGGAATATGGTTTCATGCAGTCCGTGTTGTTATTAAACAAGAGGAGACATCATGCAATTGACCACCGTATTCCTGCGCCAGGCCGCAGTCCTGCTTGCCGGCAGCTTGCTGGCCGCCAGCGCGTTTGCGCAATCCGTCTCGTTCGTCGAGCCCGTCGATGGTGCGACGGTGACCAGCCCGTTCAAAGTGAAATTTGCCGTCAGCGGCATGGACGTCAAGCCGGCCGGCGACATGACGGCCAAGACGGGCCACCATCATTTGCTCATCAATATGGGGCCGATGACGGCGGGCGAGATGATACCCATGGATGACAAACATTTGCATTTTGGCAAAGGTCAAACGGAAACGGACGTCACCTTGCCGCCGGGCCAGTACACGCTCACCATGCAGTTCGCCAACGGCGCGCACCAGTCGTATGGGCCGGAGTTGAGCAAAAGCATCAAGGTGACGGTCAAGTAAGCCAGGCAAATAACAGTCAGGCAAATTCATCTGTTTCAGTAAAGGCCGGGTTCCAGCGATGGGGTCTGGCCTTTTTCATATTGTTGCCTCTTGTCATTATTGTGTCATATAGTCGGCGTATGCTGGCCGGTGGCCTAACTTTTGATGAGCGGATATGACGAAACATTTCTCCCTTTCCCGGCAACTGGCGCAGGCGCTGCTGCTGGCCGCTGGCGTGGCGGCGAGCCAGGCGCATGCGGCCAAGGCCGTTCCTGCTGCTTCTGCCGGTGCGGCGCAGCCGAAGCTGGTGGTGGTACTGGTGGTGGACGGCTTGCCGCAAGAGCAGGTGACGCGCTACCGCGACCAGTTCGGCCAGGGCGGTTTCCGCCGCCTGCTGGAGCAGGGCGCGTGGTTCAGCGACGCGCACCAGGCGCATGGCATCACGGTCACCGCCATCGGCCACTCGGCCGTGCTGTCGGGCGCCTATCCTTACCAGCATGGCGTGATCGGCAATAACTGGATCGATCCCGTCACGAAAAAATCCGTGTACTGCACCGAGGATGGCAATTTCCATTACATCGGCGAAGAGACGCAACCCGACGACGGCACTGCGCCGACGAAACTGCGCGTGAGCACCCTGGGCGACGAGTTGCGCTATTCCACGGGCGACCAGGCCAAGGTTGTCACCGTGTCGGGCAAGGACCGCGGCGCCATCCTGCTGGCCGGGAAAACGGGAACGGCGTATATGTACATGGAAAAGACGGGCAATTTCGCCAGCAGCACCTACTATATGCAGCAGCACCCGCAATGGGTGCAGCGCTACCAGGCCGCCAAACCGCAGGACCGTTATTATGGCAAGAGCTGGACGCCGCTGCTGGCCGATTCCGCCTATGCGCGCGATGCCCGCGATGATCTGGTACCGGCCAAGCCGGGCACGCGCAACACCTTCCCGTTCGCCTACTACAGCGACAGCGGCAAGCTCGATGGCGAGTATTACAGCCGCTTGAAGTCCGGCCCCTTCCTCGACGAGCTGACCCTGGAATTCGCACGCGCCGCCATCGATGGCGAGAACCTGGGCCGCAACCCGGCCGGCGTGCCCGATATCCTCGGCGTGAGCCTGTCCGCGCACGACTACGTGAATCACGCCTACGGCCCGGAAAGCAAGATGTCGCACGACCACCTGCAGCGCCTGGACCGCATGCTGGCAAGCTTCTTTCTTGATCTCGATAAAAAAGTCGGCATGGATAACGTGCTGGTGGTGCTGACGGCCGACCATGGCTTTGCCAACGTGCCGGAATTTGCCGAAACGCGGGGCTTCTCGGCCAAGCGCATCGATGGCGCCAAGCTGGTCGATGCCTTGAACCAGCACCTGGCGACCAGCCTGGGCATCGATAAGCTGGTGACGTCGTCGTCGCTGCCGAATATCTACCTCGATTACGCGCTGGCGGAAAAGGGCGGCGTCCATCGCGCCGCCCTGGAAGACGCGGCGGCCCGCTTCCTGCAGCAGCAGGACGGCCTGGCGCAAGTCTACACGCGCACGCAGATGGAAACAGGTGCCGTCGCCACGCGCATGGACACCCTGATGCGCCGCGCCTGGAACCGCCAGCTGTCGGGCGACCTGATGGTCGTCACAAAACCGGCCTGGTATTTCGGCAAGGGCAGCGGCGGCACCTCGCACGGCACGCCTTACACGTATGACACCAACGTGCCGCTGATGGTCTTCGGCCCCCGCTGGATCAAGCCGGGCGTCTATGGTCAGTACGCGGAAGTGGTCGACATCGCCCCGACCCTGGCGCATCTGCTGCGCGTGCGCCAGCCGTCGGCGTCGGAGGGGAGAATTTTGACGGAAGCGGTGCGGTAAAAGAACCCCAGTGCGAAAATGCCGGGGTCGGACCCTCAGGGTCCGACCCCAGGTGTGCATGTGGGTTGGCCGTTAAAAAGGCACTACAGCAGCCAATCAATCGGCAGCACCGACAGAATCGCCACCCCCATGCGCTTCCACACGCTGGCGCCTGGCTCCGTGTCGTAGCGCGTGGCGGCGCCGCTGGCGTCGCGGGCGATCCAGTACAGCGCGCCGTCGTCGCCCAGCAGTACCTGGTAGGCGCGCTGCGGGATGGTGGTGCGCATGGCTTGCCCCAGCTGGCTGGCCAGTGCGGGACTGTCGATGACGAGGCCCATTTCCGTGTTCAAGTCGATGGAGCGCGGATCGAAGTTGAACGAGCCGACGAAGATGCGCCGGTCGTCGACGGCAAAGGTCTTCGCATGCAGGCTCGAGGCGGAGCTGCCGAAACGGCCCGTTTGCTCGCGCGCGTCGCCGGCTTCCCACGAGCGGCGCGACTCGTACAGCAGCACGCCCGCTTCCAGCAGCGGCTTTCTCCACTTCGCATAGCCGGCATGCACGGCCGCCACGTCGGTCGCTTCCAGCGCATTCGTCAGGATGCGCACGCCCACGCCCTTGCTGGCCAGGTCGGCAAAGGCTTGCGTGCCGGCCTTGCCGGGCACGAAATACGGCGACACCAGGTCCACTTCCTTTTCCGGCACGCCGAGCAGGTTTCGCAGGTTGTCCGCCACGCCCGTGCCTGGCCTTGCCTGGTCCAGCACCTTGGCCGGGTCGTCGCTGACCATGCGCGTGCGCGCCCATTCGAAGGGCAGGGTGCGCTCCATCATCTGCTTGACGAAGGGCGAGGTGCGCAGCGCCTGCACGTAGGCCTCGGCGGCCCTGGTGTCGTCGATGCGGTCTGCTTCGGCGGCGATGGTGGCCGCGTCGCCCTCGACAGGGCTGGTCAGCAGCAGGCTGGCCGGGTAGGCCGAGGCGCTGTTCCAGTAGCGGTCGAAATCGCGCGAAACGTCGTCGACGACGGGGCCGACGGCCAGCACGTCCAGGTCGGCAAACAGCACGTCGCCGGCCGCGCCAAAATATTCGTCGCCCACGTTGCGCCCGCCCACGATGGTGGCCTGGTTATCGGCCGTGAACGATTTATTGTGCATGCGCCGGTTCAGGCGCGAAAAATCCGTGGCGAAGGCCAGCGCGCGCGGCGCGCGGGGCACGAAGGGATTGAACAGGCGGATTTCCAGGTTCCGCTGCTTGCCCAGCATGGTCAGGGTCTGGTCCAGGCCCGCCGTGTTGTTATCGTCGAGCAGCAGGCGCACGCGCACGCCCCGTTCGGCCGCTTGGCGCAGGGCGTCGAACAGCAGGGTACCCGTGATGTCCTTGTGCCAGATGTAGTACTGCACGTCCAGGCTGCGCTGGGCGGCGGCGGCCAGCAGTGCCCGCGCGGCAAAGGCGTCGCGTCCGTCGGCCAGCGGGTAAATGCCGGACACGCCGGGATGCTGCGCCACCATGGGTGCAATGGCCGTGGCCAGCCGGGTGTCGGCCGTATCGGTGATGACGGTGGAGGGGATGCGGCTGTCCAGCGAAGGCAGTGTAGCGCAGCCGGCAAGGACGGCGGACAGCAGCAGTGGCAGCAGCAGCCGGGTGGTGCTGCGGAAGGGAAGTGCTTGGGCGGGCATGGCGGGCTTTCATCGGGTTGCCCCGATGTTAGCAGATGCGCATGCCCGCACGGGGCAAGGTGTTACAGTTGTTCCAGCGCGATCAGTTCGGCCACCGTCTGGCGGCGGCGGATCAAGCGCGATTGTGCCCCGTCGACCAGGTATTCGGCCGCATGCGGGCGGCTGTTGTAGTTCGACGACATCGACGCGCCATACGCGCCCGCGCCTTCGAAGACGACGTAGTCGCCCACCTGCGCTGCGGGCAGGAGGCGTGTTTCCACCACGCCGCCGTCGCGCTGGGTGAAGACGTCGCCCGATTCGCACAGGGGACCGCCGACCACGGTGGCGCGCTGCGTGTCCAGTGCGCGGCCGTCATGCGCGATGACCGACATTTCATGGTAGCTGCCGTACATGGCAGGGCGCATCAGTTCATTGAAACCCGTATCGAGCAAGGTGAAGTGGTTGCCGCCCATTTGCTTGGTGGTGCGCACTTCGGCCACCAGCAAGCCCGCGTCGGCCACGAGGAAGCGGCCCGGCTCGATTTCCAGGTGCACGGGATGGCCCAGGTGCGCCTCGATCTGCTTGCGCGCCGCATCCCACAGCTGGAAGTAGTGGTCCGTGTCGACGGGTTGCTCGCCTTCGCGGTAGGGGACGGACAGGCCGCCGCCCGTGGAAATGGCTTCGATGTCGTGGCCCATGTTTTTCACCAGCTCGACCATGGTGCCGCAGACGGTCTCCAGGTGGCTGTAGTCGACACCGGAGCCGATGTGCATGTGCAGGCCGACCAGGTGCAAGCCATGTGCGCGGATGACGGCCAGCGCCTCCGGCAGCTCTTCGTGCCAGATGCCGTGTTTGCTGTTTTCGCCGCCCGTATTGGTCTTGTTGCTGTGGCCATGGCCATAGCCGGGATTGATGCGCAGCCAGACGCGGTGGCCGGGCGACACTGGGCCCAGCTGGCGCAGCATGTCGACGGAGCCGCAATTGACTTCGATCTTCGCCGCCGCCACGCGCGCCAGGGTGGCGCGGTCGAACAGGTCGCAGGTGAATACCACGCCGGCAGCGCCATTCGTTTGCGCCGGCGTAAAGCCTGCCTGCAGCGCGCGCTCGATCTCGCCCAGCGAGACGGCGTCCACGTGCACGCCCGCTTCGCGCATCAGGGTCAGCAGATGGATGTTCGAATTGGCCTTTTGCGCGAAGCGCACCGTGTCGAACTGCGCCAGCTGCGCCACGCGCGCGCGGATGGTGGCCGCGTCATACACCCACAGGGGGGTGCCGTGTTCCTGGGCGAGTTGGGCGAGGGTCTGGTCGGTGACGGGCTTCATCGTGTGCTTTCGGTGGAATGAGGAGATAGCGCATGATGGCTGATTGTGCTTCGACTATAAAATATCTATTTGAGGCTACCTTATTCATTTATGATATGGGAATGACTATCTCCCTGCGCCATATCGAAGTCTTCCGCGCCATCATGACGACGGGCAGCGTGACGGCTGCCGCCGCCATGCTGCATACGTCGCAGCCCACCGTCAGCCGCGAGCTGGCGCGCCTCGAGCACTTGACGGACCTGACACTGTTCGAGCGCGAGCGGGGGCGGCTGCGCCCGACGGCCCAGGCGCTGCAGCTGTTCGAGGAAGTGCAGCGCGCGTATTTCGGCCTGGAGCGCATCATCAGCACGGCGGCGGCCTTGCGCCAGTTCGACCAGGGGCAGTTGTCGATCGCCTGCCTGCCCGTGTTTTCCCAGTCCTTGCTGCCGCAGGCGTGCAAGCGTTTCGTCGCCGATTTTCCCAAGGTGAGCATCAGCATTACGCCGCAGGAGTCGCCGCTGCTGGAAGAGTGGCTGTCGGCGCAGCGCCACGATATCGGTCTGACGGAAGTGGGCAATGCGCCGCCGGGCACCGCGCTCGATACATTGATGTCCGTCGATGAAGTGTGCGTGCTGCCCGACGGCCATCCATTGGCAGGCAAGATGACCTTGGCGCCGGCGGACTTCGCGGGCCAGCCTTTCATCAGCCTGGCCGCCGTCGACCCTTACCGCCAGCAGATCGACGCCATCTTCGCGCAGGCGGGCGTGGAGCGGCGCATGGCGCTCGACACGCACAGCGCCGCCTCCGTCTGCGCGATGGTGCGCGAAGGCGTGGGGCTGGCCATCGTCAATCCGCTCACGGCGCTCGATTATGCGGAGCAGGGCTTGCAGATCCGCCGCTTTGCCGTGTCCCTGCCGTTTACGGTGAATCTCGTGAAACCTTTGCACCGGCCCTTGTCGCAACTCGTCGCCCTGTTCGAGCAGGCGCTGCATGCGCAGGCGGACGAGGTAAAAAGGCGCTTGCTGCAGCTGTGACGGTGCTTGTGGAGCCGCGGCGGTCAACAGAGTAAAATGGCGTTTTACTTATTCAAGCCTGATTACTTCGATGACCACAACCGCTACTCCTGTCCGTACCCGTTTCGCTCCCAGCCCGACCGGCTATCTGCACCTGGGCGGCGCCCGCACCGCTTTATACAGCTGGGCGTATGCCCGCCACTTCGGCGGCACCTTCGTGCTGCGTATCGAAGACACGGACGTGGAGCGTTCCACGCCGGAAGCCGTGCAAGCCATCATCGAAGGCATGAAGTGGCTGGGCCTGGACCACGACGAAGGCCCGTTCTACCAGATGCAGCGCATGGACCGCTACCGCGAGGTGGTGGCGCAGATGCTGCTTGAGGGCACGGCATACCACTGCTACTCGTCGCCGGAAGAAGTTGAAGCGATGCGCGAGCGCATGCGCGCCGCCGGCGAAAAGCCGCGCTACGACGGCACCTGGCGCCCGGAACCGGGCAAGACGCTGCCGGCCATCCCTGCCGACCGCAAGCCCGTCGTGCGCTTCAAGAACCCGCTCGATGGCGACGTGACGTGGGACGACGTGGTCAAGGGCACGATCACGATTTCCAACCGTGAGCTGGACGACCTGGTGATCGCCCGCCCGGACGGCACGCCGACGTACAACTTCTGCGTGGCCGTCGATGACTGGGACATGCAGATCACCCACGTGATCCGCGGCGACGACCATGTCAACAACACCCCGCGCCAGATCAACATCCTGCGCGCCATCGGCGCGCCGCTGCCCCTGTACGGCCACCTGCCGATGATTTTGGGCGCGGATGGCGAGAAGCTGTCGAAGCGCCATGGCGCCGTCAGCGTGATGGATTACCCGGCGCAGGGCTTCCTGCCGGAAGCGATGCTGAACTACCTGGCGCGCCTGGGCTGGAGCCATGGCGACGATGAAGTGTTCTCGACCGAGCAGTTCTGCGAGTGGTTCAACCTGAACCACCTGTCGAAATCGGCGGCCCAGTTCAACAATGAAAAACTGGCCTGGCTGAATAACCACTATATCAAGCAGGCCGACAATACCCGCCTGGCCGACCTGGCGCGTCCGCAAATGACCGCCGCCGGCGCCGTCTTCGAAGGCGCGCCGGACCTGGCGCAAGTGCTGGGCATGATGAAAGAGCGCGCCAACACCGTCAATGAGCTGGCTGCCGCCTCGATGCTGTTCTTCCGCGAGCCGCAGCCGGAAGCGGAACTGGTCGCGCAGCACATCACGGATGCCATCAAGCCCGTGCTGGCGCAGTTTGCCGAGCGTATCGCCACGGTGGAGTGGAGCAAGGAAGCCGTCGCCGCCATGATCAAGGAAGTGCTGGCCGCGAACACCATCAAGATGCCGCTGCTGGCCATGCCTTTGCGTTTGATCCTGACGGGCCAGCTGCAGACGCCGGCCATCGACCAGGTGGTGGTGATTTTCGGCCGCGACACCGTGCTGGCGCGCCTGGCAAAGTGGCTGTAATCGCCGCGCCGAATTGAGCGTGTAAATACGTTGCGGAAACCGCCCCTATGAAAAGTTGCTCATAGACGAAAAAGGGTATTTGCAGAGTGAAACTTCTTTGCTATACTCTTGTTTCTGCACCAACGGGGGTATAGCTCAGCTGGGAGAGCGCTTGCATGGCATGCAAGAGGTCAGCGGTTCGATCCCGCTTACCTCCACCAGCAGCAATGATGTTGCTTGTTGAAGTGGTGCAGATGTTGTTTGGAAGTTCCGCGGTCCCCATCGTCTAGAGGCCTAGGACATCACCCTTTCACGGTGAGTACAGGGGTTCGAATCCCCTTGGGGACGCCAGGTAGTTGTGGTATAGTAGTGGCAGTTGTTTGTACTGATTGTTGTAAGTTCAGGCCCGTAAAAAGCGGGATCTGGATGGAAAGCAAGTAGTGGAACAAAGTCGCCAAGTGCGGCTTTTATTATTTCTGCGCCCGGGGGGTATAGCTCAGCTGGGAGAGCGCTTGCATGGCATGCAAGAGGTCAGCGGTTCGATCCCGCTTACCTCCACCAACAGCGCAGAAGTAAGGTGGTAAAACTGTAGTGCCGAGGTCCCCATCGTCTAGAGGCCTAGGACATCACCCTTTCACGGTGAGTACAGGGGTTCGAATCCCCTTGGGGACGCCAGTTCAGTCTGGTGTTGTGGTAGTGAAGAAGTAGCAGTGTTTCTGCGCCCGGGGGGTATAGCTCAGCTGGGAGAGCGCTTGCATGGCATGCAAGAGGTCAGCGGTTCGATCCCGCTTACCTCCACCAACAGCGCAGAAATCACATGATAATCAAAGTCGCCTCGGGCGGCTTTTTTTATTTCCGGAACATTTTCCGTCAACCTCCTTCAATAGCATATAAGTCACAAGATATTCAAAGTCGCCTTGGGCGGCTTTTTTTGTGCCTATTGGTTGCGTGGATATAACTGACAGTGTTTTGCGGAGTGGTTACATTTGGCGGGCGGCTTGATTTCATCATGCCTGCAGATAAAAAATGGACCATTACACTGAGGAGACAGGATGCACCGCGTATTTGTCAGTTTTTTTCTTGCTGCCGTCATTCACGTTCCCGTGCACGCGGAGGCGCCGCCTGCGGCGAAATTCGATCCCGGTGTGCTGAAGTTGCAAAAGGGGCCGTTCAATGACGTGCTGGTGCTCGGTTCGCCCCATTTGGTGCAATTGCCAACATCGTTTGATCCGTCTCAATTGAGCTTGCTCAACGAGCGCCTGGCGGGCTGGCGGCCGAATGCGATCGCGATCGAGGCGCTTTCTGGCTTGCAATGCGCTTACTTGCGCGCCTATCCGCAGCGCTATGGCGATACGGTAAAAGCGTACTGCTATGACACTTCCGCCGCGCGGGCCGCCACGGGGCTCGATGTGGTGGCGGCCACGGCGCAGGCGGAGCGTTTGCTGGCCGCCTGGCCGGCGGCGCCGTCCGCCGCCCAGCGGCGCACATTGGCTTCCCTGTTCCTGGCCGGTGGCGAGCGTGCATCGGCGCTGGTGCAATGGCTGCGCCTGCCCGTGGATGAGCGGCGCGCCGGTGACGGCGTGAGCGAGCCCTTGGCCGTGAACCTCAATTCCCTGTTGGGACAGCGCAACGAGAGCTATCAGATTGCTGCCGTGCTGGCGGCGAAGGGCGGGCACGAGCGGGTGCATGGCATGGATGACCATACCTCCGATATGCCTGTTGACGATGAAAAGGCGTATGCCAAGGCGATCAGGGCGGCCTGGAATAATTCCTTTTCGGCCGAGCGCAAGCGCATCCATGCCGGGTTTGAGGGGCAATGGAGTACGCCCGCCGGTGTGCTGGCGATCTATCGCGCCTATAACGGACGCGCAGAGGCGGATCTTGCCTTCCGCGGCGATTTTGGCGCGGCGCTCGAAGAGCCGTCGCCGCAGCGTTATGGCCGCAACTACGTGGCATCCTGGGAGGTGCGCAACTTGCGCATGGCGTCGAATATCCGCGAAATCATGGCGGCGCGCCCGGGCATGCGCGTGCTGGTCATCGTCGGTGCATCCCACAAGGGTTACCTGGACGCGTATCTGAGTCAGATGCATGACGTGCGCATCGCCAATGCGGACGATATCTTGCGCTAAGGAATGCTTTTGCCGCGCCAGACGGTCGGCGCGGTTTTTCCTGCGTGCCCGGCGTGCTGCCGCTTCCATATCTTCCTGCCATCATCCTGTCCTCCATAGGGAGCGATGATTCAAATAAGGTGGAAAAAAGAAGGCCAGCAGTTGATTTCGTGAATCGCTTCGTGTTAAACTTCGCGCACGCTTTTTTGAGGGGCTAAGCAAAGCCTTCAACAAAGAGTCCGCTGAGAGTAAAGCCAGCACAGGTCCCCATCGTCTAGAGGCCTAGGACATCACCCTTTCACGGTGAGTACAGGGGTTCGAATCCCCTTGGGGACGCCAGGATTTAGTTGTAAAGTAAGAGTGCAGTGCTGAATGGGCCTGACAAGTCAGGCTTTTTTTGTTTCTGCCATATTGCTGCAGTACCGGGTCAGGATGCAGATAGTGCATTCAGGACAGATTTCTGTCCCCATCGTCTAGAGGCCTAGGACATCACCCTTTCACGGTGAGTACAGGGGTTCGAATCCCCTTGGGGACGCCAGATTCGCAAGCAGTAACAGGTCGGGATGCGGAATAGTGCATTCAGGACAGATTTTCTGTCCCCATCGTCTAGAGGCCTAGGACATCACCCTTTCACGGTGAGTACAGGGGTTCGAATCCCCTTGGGGACGCCAGACCGGCTGAATCAGCCAACAAAAAAGCCGCCTGGTAACAGTGCGGCTTTTTTGTTATGGGTTGCCATGCCACATTTTTCTCTTCCCCTTTGAATATGCCATTAGCTACCGATCGCGCGCCAACGTTGGCCATCTTCTGCAAAGTCGTCGACAACTACGGCGATATCGGCATTTGCTGGCGCCTGGCGCGGCAGTTGAACGGCGAGCATGGCGTGGCCGTCACCCTGTGGGTCGATGATTTGCCGAGTTTTCAGCGCATCTGTCCTGAAATCGATGTGGCTGCCGAAGCGCAGCACGTGTCCGGCGTTGCCGTGCGCCACTGGCGCGGCCAGGATGGCGTATTTGCGCCGGCCGATATCGCCGACATCGTCATCGAGTTCTTTGCCTGCGACATTCCGCCCGGCTATATCGCCGCCATGGCGCAGTGTTCGCCGCATCCCGTCTGGCTGAACCTGGAAGGCTTGACGGCGGAAGAGTGGGTCGAGGGTTGCCACGCGCTGACGTCGCCGCGCCACGGCATGATCAAGCATTTCTTCTTTCCCGGCTTCACGGACAAGACGGGCGGCTTGCTGCGCGAAGCGGCGCTGGACGAGAAAAGGCTGGCGTTCCAGGCCGATGCGGGCGCCATGAGGGCATTTCTCGGGCAATTCGGCGTGACGGCGGCGGAAATGTCCGCCTTGAAGGTATCGCTGTTCTGCTACCCGTCCGCCCCGGTCGCCGAGCTGTTTGCGGCCTGGCAGGCGGGCAGCGAGCCCATGACGTGCCTGGTACCGGAAGGCGTCGCGTTCGATGCCGTTCAGGCGTTTATCGGCGACGATGCGGCGGTGGCCGGTGCGGCGCGCACGCGCGGCGCGCTCACCGTGCGCGTGTTGCCGTTCGTGCCGCAAGACGATTACGACCGCCTGCTGTGGGCTTGCGACGTCAATTGCGTGCGCGGCGAGGATTCCTTCGTGCGCGCGCAATGGGCGGGCCGGCCGTTTCTCTGGCATATCTACTTGCAGGATGAAAACTTGCATCACGTGAAACTGCGCGCTTTCCTGCAGCGCTATGCGGTCGATGCGGACGGCGCCATCGACAGCCTGGTGCAGGCGGCGCTGGCCTGGAATGGCGCCAGCGCGGACGCCTTGCCGTGGGTGCAGCTGTGGCCCGCATTGCAGGCCGATCTGCCGCGCATCGGGGCGCGCGCGCAGGCCTGGCAGCGGCAGATGCAGGCTAATGGCGATCTGGCAAGTAACTTGCTGGCGTTCGCTGGCGCGACGAGATAGGCGCTTGCCAAAAATTAAGGTAAAATGCCCGGTTATTTCTAACGTATTTTTAACCGATCAAACGCAAGCTTGCGGCGCTGATGGCGCACAGGCGGCAGATGGTCTTCATGCAACCCACTTTTTACGTACATTCCTATGAAACCCGCAAAAGAAATTCGTGTTGGCAATATCATCATGGTCGACAGCAAGCCAATGATCGTGTTGCGTTCTGATGTCAACGGTTCGAGCCGCACGGGCTTCACCTACAAATGGAAGATGAAAAATCTTCTGACGAACACCCCGATGGAAAACGTGTTCCGCGGCGACGACAAGTTTGACGTTGTTGTTCTGGATAAAAAGCCAGTGACGTATTCGTACTTCGCCGACCCGCTGTTCGTGTTCATGGACACCGAGTACAACCAGTACGAAATCGAAGAAGAAAACCTGGGCGAAGCGCTGAACTACCTGAAAGATGGCATGGAATGCGAAGCCATTTTCTACGACGGCAAGGCTATCTCCGTTGAACTGCCTACGACCATCGCCCGTCAAGTGGTGTACTCGGAGCCAGCGGTCAAGGGCAATACTTCGGGCAACGTCCTGAAAGAAGCCAAGATCGAAAACGCCATCGACGCACACCGCCACACCGTGCAAGTGCCGCTGTTCGTGGCACAGGACGACGTCATCGAAATCGACACCCGTACCAACGAATACAAGCGTGTCGTACGCAACTGATAGATTCTTGCACTGCGCCGCTCGCATGGCCCGGCATATGCCGGCCTGGATTGCCGCAATGCTGGATCACCAAGAAACGCTGCCTTCGGGCGGCGTTTTTTTTTGCTTAAAAAATAATTCCCTTCAACAACAATTGTGTTGCAAGGACTGCTATGCTATGGCTAGAACATTATTGCGGTAGAAACATTGAAGTTTCCTGGAGATAGCATGCAGCGCAGTCAGATGTTACGCAGTGGCGCGCCCCGGAGCGTGGCGCGTCCCGTATTGGCCCGTGCCACGGCGCCCGCCAGCCCGATGGCTCATCTGCTCGATGCGGGCGTGTTGCCGCAACAGCAGATGATGCAGGCAGGCAAACTCAGTTCCCATGCGCTGACGTCGCAGTACCTGGGGCGCATCCGTTCCCTGTGCAGCATCGGCGCGCGCGCCTATCCCGGCATTGAAATCAACCCCGATGCGCTGAAAATCGCCCTGGAAATGGATCGCGAGCGGCAGGTGCACAAGGTGCGCGGCCCCTTGCACGGCATTCCCGTCGTCTTGCGCGACAATATCGCCACGGGCGACCGCATGAAGACGCGCACGCAGGCGCCCCTGGCTACCCATGCCAGCTGCGATTCCTTTGTGGCGGCGCGTTTGCGCGCGGCTGGCGCCGTCATCATCGGCAAAAGCAATTTGCGCCAATGGGCTGCCGTCAGCGTGCCGCATGCCAGTGCCAGCTGGGCCGGGCTGACCATCCTCGCCGTCGACAGCGCGGCGGACGGCTCCATTGTCGCGCCGGCTTCAAATTGCGGCCTGGTCGCCATCAAGCCCACGGGCAGGACTGCCGAGGGGCAGGGCGGCGAGCCGGCCACGGCCGGACCGATGGCGCCCAGCGTGCGCGAGGCGGCCTGGCTGCTCGCGGCCTTGAGCGGCGAGCGCCTGGCCGATGGCGTAGTGTTGGATGCCGCCGGCTTGCACGGGCGCCGCATCGGCGTGGCGCGCAGCCTGTTCGGCCTGTGTGCCGGGACCGATGCCGTGATCGGGCAGGCGCTGCTGGCGTTGCGCGAACAGGGTGCGGAATTGATCGAGATGCCGCCCGCGCCCGAACCCGGCGGCATCGAAGCGCTGCTGGGCTCGCACAGCCTTGATGCGCTGGTGGGGCCCACCTGCCATGGCGTGGCGCAAGCGCCGTCGGCCTTGCCGCATATTACGGTGCCGGCCGGCGTGGCCGGGGGCTTGCCGGTCGGCTTGTCCTTCATCGGCCCTGCGCACGGCGACATGCAACTCATCGCGATGGCGTATGCCTATGAGCAGGCGACTTTGCACCGGCGCACGCCCGCGTTGCCGTCGAGCATTACCCTGGCGTTGCGCCTGCCATGATGATTCTTTTCGTTTTCTTTCGATAAACTATGCTTGCAACCTTGCTGCTGACTGCGGCCGTGACGGCCATCCCGACTCCCTTTGATGCCGCGCAATTGTCTGGCAGCTGGTCCGACAGCGTCAATACGAATAGCGTTTGCGAAGAAGCGCGGCACTTTACGCGCATGCAGCTGTCTGACGATCATCAGCGGCTGGCGATCTTCAGCGACCGGACGTGGAAAAGCAAGCTGGGGGAAACCAACCGCTTTGCCGCGACGGTGGTAGCGGAAACGGAGTACAGCCTGACTTTGCGCTATGACAACGAAACCCGCCTCAACGCCGCTGGCAAGCTGGTGGAGTGGCAGTTGATCATCGTCGCGCCCGGCGTGTACCGTTGGCGCGAGACGGGATGGGCGGAAGGCAAGGTCAACGGGGTCGTCGGTATCCGCTGTTCTCCCTGAGACGGGCGCACAAGCATGCCATTCTGCTATGCTGCCGGCATTACCGAATGCTTTTAGGAGATTGCATGTCCGCACGTTTGCTCTTGCCCCTGTTCCTGGGCGCCGCCGTGGCGCTGGCCACCCTGACGGCGCACGCGCGTACGCCCCAACTGTCGCTGATCGAGCAGGCGCAAAGCTGCGACGGCGGCCACACCTGCCCGTACTTCCCCGACGTCTACAAGGCGGACTATGCCTTTCGCAAGGCCTTCAATATCGGCCTGAAGAAGGCCGGCCTGAAGCGGCAGCGCTGGGTGCCGAACGGTGTGGCGAGCCCGCTCAAGCCCGTCGAGATCGACGGCAAGGCGCGTCTGCTGAGCAGTGTCTGCGAACCGCACAATTGCGGCCACCGCTACTCCATCCTGTACGACCCGGCCGAGCGCAGCATGACGGGCGTGTATATCGGCAGCGATGGCAAGGGGGGCTCGCGCACCGTCTACTTCGGCGAACCCAGCATCGCCGAAGCCGACCTGCTGTTCAAGAACTGATGCACGCGCCACTGCGCATTTCCAGCGAACGCGGCGAGCTGGACGTGGACATGATTCACCGCTACCTGAGCGAGCAGTCGTACTGGAAGCGCGGCGTGGCGCTGGAAACGGTGCGCAAGGGCATCGCCAACGCGCTGTGTTTCGGCGGCTATGTGGATGGCCAGCAAGTGGCGTTCGCCAGGGTCATCACCGATTACACGGATTTTGCCTACCTGCGCGACGTGTTTGTGCTGCCGCAATATCAGGGGCGCGGCTATGGCAAGCAGATCGTGGCCGCCGTGCTCGGCGATGCGCGTGTGCGCGATGTCGTCTGGATGCTGGGCACCGATGACGCGCATGGCCTGTATGCAAGCTTTGGTTTTGCGCCACTGGAGGCGCCACACAAATACATGCGCCGCCCGGCATCATGATAGTTATTAAAGTAATAGTTTATTCCATGAAAACCATTAATATTGTTGCATGAGATTAATGTTGCATTGATAATGACAGCATGTCATTATTCGCGCTCTGCAGCGTGCAGTGCATTGCTGGTGCTGTGCTTTGCCGTCGCCTCCGGGCGCGGGCAAAGGTGGTGAGCGGTCCGATTGGTCGTCCCTGGCACGTTTTCTCGTCACTTTAAAGGAATACATCATGAAACAATATGGCGCCGAATTTCTCGGCACGTTCTGGCTGGTACTGGGCGGTTGCGGCAGCGCCGTGCTGGCCGCCGCCTTTCCCGGCCTTGGCATCGGCTTTGCCGGCGTAGCGCTGGCCTTTGGCCTGACGGTGCTGACCATGGCCTACGCCATCGGCCACATCTCGGGCTGCCACCTGAATCCTGCCGTCTCGATCGGCCTGTGGGCCGGCGGCCGCTTCCCCGCCAATCAACTGTTGCCGTACATCATTGCGCAAGTGCTGGGCGCCATCGTGGCCGGCGGCGTGCTGTACGTGATCGCCAGCGGCCAGGCCGGTTTCGACGTCAGCAAGGGCTTTGCCTCGAACGGTTTCGGCGCCCATTCGCCGGGCGGCTATTCGATGCTGTCGGCGCTGGTCATTGAAATCGTGCTGACGATGTTCTTCCTGATCGTCATCCTGGGCGCCACCGACAGGCGCGCACCGGCCGGCTTCGCTCCGCTGCCGATCGGCCTGGCGCTGACCCTGATCCACCTGATCAGCATTCCCGTCACGAATACCTCCGTCAACCCGGCCCGCAGCACAGGCGTGGCCCTGTACGTGGGCGACTGGGCCACCAGCCAGCTGTGGCTGTTCTGGCTGGCACCCATCATCGGCGCCTTGCTGGGCGCGCTGGCCTACCGCTTGATTGCCGGCGAAAAAGAATCAGCTTGAACATGTAAAAAAAGCAGCCCGCGGGCTGCTTTTTCGTTTAGTCGGCGGCGCGCCACTCGCTCAGGTAGTGCTGCGGCGTGCGGCCCAGGATGCGGCGGAACATGGCACTGAAGGCGCTGGGGCTGGCGTAGCCCAGCGCATAGGCGATGGCCGCCACGCCTTCGCCCCGGTCCAGGCGGCAGAAGGCCTCGGCCAGGTGGACTTGCTGCAGCCATTGGCGGTAGTGCAAGCCCGTTTCCTTGGGGAATAAGCGGATCAGGGTGCGCGCGCTGGCGCCCGCATCCTGCGCCCAGTCCTCGATGCTGCGCCGGCTGCCGGGCGCGTCCATGATGGCCGAGCAGACGGCCACCAGGCGGCGGTCGCGCGGCCAGGGGATGGCGATGGGCACGGTATCGGCGGCCGTCAGCTCCGACAGGATCAAATGCGCCAGCCAGTCGCCGCGGCCCGCCAGCGCATATTCGATCGGCTCGGCCAGCAAGGCCAGGATCAGCTCGCGCAACAGCCGGCTCACTTCCAGCACCTTGCAATCGGCGCCATATTGGGCCGCCACCTGCGCGTCGATGTACACGGTGCGCATGCTCAGTTCGCTCAAGATGTGGACTTCATGCACCACGCCTACGGGGATCAGCAGGGCGCGCCGCGGCGGCAGGATCCATACGCCGTGCTCGGTGGAGACGCGCATCACGCCTTCCGTCGCATACAGCAGCTGCGCCCGCACGTGGCTGTGCGGCGCCGTATAGTCGCCCGCCGCATATTGCCTGGACATGGCCGTCACGGGGCGCGGCACGTGCTGGTAGTCGTGCGAGCTGGTGCTGCGGCTGAACGGCACGCCATCGGGATGGGTCTGGGCGGGTTGTTGGGTGTACATGTGGGGCGCGGGCTTGTCTCTTGGTTGTCACTTGGGCGACGATTATTGGAAGTTATCAGTTCAGTGACCATACTATACTGGCTTCTTTGCCGGGCCGCCCGCCGTGCCCGATTATTGCGGATGACACATGCACACAACCACACCTGCTCCAGCATTGGCCACGCCCGTGCCGGCGGCGCCCTCGCTTCATAGTTCCCAACAACAATCCGGTCTGGCCATGCACATCCTGGGCGCCGTTGCCTTCGTGCATTTGCTCAATGACTTGATCCAGGCATTATTGCCGTCGATTTATCCGATGCTGAAAGCCGAGTTTTCACTCAGTTTTACCCAGGTCGGCCTCATTACCCTGACGTTCCAGTGCACGGCATCGTTGCTGCAACCCTGGATCGGCTTGTACACGGACCGCCGTCCGCTGCCGTTCCTGTTGCCGGTCGGCATGTGCTTTACCCTCGCCGGCGTGCTGATGCTGTCCATCGTCTCGACCTTCCCGACCCTGCTAATCGCCGCTGGCCTGATCGGCGTCGGTTCCTCGACTTTCCACCCGGAAGCGTCGCGCGTGGCGCGCATGGCGTCGGGCGGGCGCTACGGCTTTGCCCAGTCGCTGTTCCAGGTGGGCGGCAATGTCGGTTCCGCGCTGGGGCCATTGCTGGCGGCTGCCGTCATCGTGAACCGTGGCCACGGCAATATCGCCTGGTTCAGCCTGCTGGCCGTGCTGGCCATCGGCGTGCTGTACAAGGTCAGCCACTGGTACAGCGGCCACCTGGCCAGCTTCAAGCCGAAAACGGGCGGACATGGGCCGAACTTGTCGCGCAACAAGGTGATTGGCGCGCTGGGCGTGCTGGCGCTGCTGGTGTTCTCGAAGTACATCTACATGGCCAGCCTGTCGAGCTATTACACGTTTTACCTGATCGATAAATTCCACCTGTCGCTCGGCGATGCCCAGCTGTACCTGTTCCTCTTCCTCGCCGCCGTGGCGGCCGGCACCTTCATGGGCGGCCCCATCGGCGACCGCATCGGCCGCAAGCGCGTGATCTGGATTTCCATCCTGGGCGCCGCGCCATTTACCCTGCTGCTGCCGTATGTCGACCTGCTCTGGACGGCTGTATTGACGGTGATCATCGGTTTCGTCATTTCTTCCGCGTTTTCCGCCATTGTTGTGTTTGCGCAAGAACTGGTGCCGGGCAAGGTGGGCATGATCGCGGGGATATTCTTTGGCCTGATGTTCGGCGTCTCCGGCATCGCGGCGGCCGCCATGGGCCACCTGGCCGACGTGTCGGGCATCGCCTATGTGTATAAAATCTGCTCCTATCTGCCGCTGCTGGGCATCCTGACGGTGCTGCTGCCGCATATCGAGCAGGCGAAGAAATAAGCGGGTGACGCGGGAGGGCTTGACGGCCCGCCCGCGTACATGCGATATTTGTCCCATGATCACTTCCATCCTCTATCCAGCTTTTGCATCCGGCGCCGCTGCTGCGCCGTGTCCGCGCGCATGGCTTCGTGAGGATGCGGCCCGGCGCCGTTAAACTTTTTACTCCTCATTCCGATGGCCACAGTGTTGAAAAACCTGTGGCCATTTTCTTTTTCCGCAACGCGCATAAAAGTCCCGCATGACACTTCATTTGTACGATACGTATAGCCGCAGCCTGCGGCCGTTTGAACCCATCGCCCCTGGCCAGGCGGGCCTGTACGCCTGCGGCCCCACCGTCTACGATTACGCGCATATCGGCAACCTGCGCACCTATCTGTTCGTCGACGGCTTGCGCCGCGCGCTCGCGTTCAACGGCTTGCAAGTGCGCCACGTGATGAACATCACGGACGTGGGCCATTTGACGTCGGATGCGGACAGCGGCGACGACAAGATCGAAGCGCGCAGCCGGCGCAGCGGCGAGTCGGCCTGGGATATCGCCGCCGCATTCACGTGCGCGTTTGAGGACGATTTGCGCCAGTTGAATATCCTGCCGCCCACCGTCTGGTGCCGCGCCACCGACCATATCGCGGAGCAGATCGCCTTCATCGGCGACCTGGAAGCGAAGGGCTACACCTACCGCACGGACGACGGCATTTACTTCGACACGACGCGCCAGGACGATTATGGAAAACTGGCGCGCCTGAAGCGCGACGGCCTGCAAGCGGGCAAGCGGGTGGAGCTGGGCGAGAAGCGCGATATCTGCGACTTCGCGCTGTGGAAGTTCAGCGGCGTGCCGGGACAGCGGCAGATGGAGTGGGACAGCCCGTGGGGCCTGGGTTTTCCCGGCTGGCATATCGAATGCTCGGCCATGGCGGAAAAGCACCTGGGAACCTATTTCGACATCCACTGCGGCGGCGAAGACCACGTGGCCGTCCACCATAGCAATGAGATCGCGCAAACGCAGGCGCGCCACGGCACGCGCCTGGCCAACTTCTGGCTGCATGGCGCCTTCCTCAAGACGCAGGAGGCGAAGATGTCGAAATCCTCGGGCGACTTCTTGCGCTTGCAAAGCCTGGTGGAGCGGGGCGTCGATCCGCTGGCCTACCGCTACCTGTGCCTGGGCGCCCATTACCGCAGCAGCCTCAATTTCACGGATGAAGCCCTGCGCGCCGCCAGCAGCGGCCTGGCGCGCCTGCGCGTGGCCGTGTACGGCCTGGGGGAGGAGGACGGCGAGGCCGATCCCGCATGGCTGGCGCGGTTTACTGCCTGCGTCAACGATGACCTGAATTATCCGCGCGCGCTGGCCATGGCCTGGGATCTGCTGAAAAGTGCGCTGCCGGACGCCGTGAAAAAGGCCACCATGGCCCGTTTCGATACGGCGCTGGGACTCGATCTGCTGGCCTGGCAGCCGGCGCAGCTGGAAGTGCCGCAGCAGGTGCAGGCGTGGATGGCGCAGCGGAGCGTCGCCCGCGCGCAGCGCCAGTGGGTCGAGGCGGACCGCTTGCGCGCACTGGCGCGTGCGGCGGGCTTCGACATCGACGATACGCCGCAAGGGCAACAGGCGCGGCCTTTGTGAAGATGTCCTGCATAATGGCCGTCTGATGAAACTGGAGATGCCGTGAAGCGTCGTGTGCTGCTATTGAGTTGTTGCCTGGTCTTTTCTGCCGCGCAGGCGGCCAGCGAGTGTCCGGGCTTTCCCGCACTGGCCACGTCAGGCGAGGCGCTGCTGGCGCAAGTGCGTGCGCTGCCGCCCATCGGCATCGACCGCGAACGGCAGGCGTGCGCGCCGGCGACCGTCATCGACTTCGCCTACAGCGGCGGCACCTTATGCAGTTTTGGCGGCGAGATCGAGGCGGCGACGGCCGCTGTCACGCGCCTGGCCGATGGCGGTGAGCTGGTCGAATACCTGTACCTGTTCCCATACGCGCCGGCCACGCATGCGCGCTTGCTGGCGCTGCTGGCCGCGCGTTTTAATCAAGTCGACAAGGCGGCCTGGCCCACCTTCCTGCAGGGGAGCGCGCCGGGCAAGGAAACCACGGCCCTGTTCACGCATGGCGGCTTTTATATCTCGCTGGGCAAGCCCACCGCAGGCGATCCCGCCGAGTGGTATTCGAATGTGATCTTTGAAAAGAGGGATCAGCCTGCGCTGGGCGTGCGCAAGGTTTGCCGGGAGGGGCGCGATGGTTGAAGCGCAAGCCTTTCCCGCAACATTGACCGACACCGTGGTGCAGCTGCTGCCTGCGCTGGCCCAAGGCCAGCTGCACGCGCCATCGGCACCGTTTGACGTGCATCAGGATGGCCGGCTGCTGCGCATCCCCGTGCGCACCTATTACCACCGAAAGCAGCTGCTGGCCTGTACGCGCCTGCCCGGCGACGCGGGCGTGCTCGCCCTGTGCCTGGGCACGCGCCACCATGACGGCCATTTGCGCGAAGCGTGTGTAAAACAGCTGTTGCTGCAGGAGCGGGCGTGGACGGTGCCGTTCGTCGTGCACCTGTGCGGCGAGTACGTGCTGGAGATTGTCGAGGTGATTGGCGCGGCGCTGCTGGCCTGGAATACGGAAGCGCTGGCGCGCTATCTGCGGGAGAACCCAGCGTATGTGGACACGCTGGAGCGGCGCAGCATCAGTTACTGGAGCTGCTACTACCGCGGGCAGTATCCCGTGAGGGAAGACTACCCGGGATGCAGGACCATGGCGGCCCTGCGTGCAGTGCAGCAGCTTACGCCTCGATAAAGCGCATCTTGAAGCTGCGGCCCTTGATGTTGCCGAAGTCGCGGCCCAGGGAGTTACCGGCGTTGAGGCGCTTGAAGGCCGCTTCGGCCACCTTGCGGTCGAGCGCCACGTAGGTCATGAATTCGAACACGTTGATCTTGCCTACTTGTTCCTTGGTCAGGCCCGCGTCGCCCGTCAGCGCGCCCAGCAAGTCGCCCGGGCGCAGCTTGTCCTTCTTGCCGCCCATGATGCACAGGGTGACCATCGGCGCCGGCAGCGCCTCCATCCCGTCATCCTCGGCCAGCTCCTTCAGGTCGTGCCATTCGGCGGCGCTGTTCTGGTATTGCTCGATCAGCTTGACCCATTTTTTCTCGTTCGGCGCGCACAGCGACAGGGCCAGGCCCTTCTTGCTGCCGCGGCCCGTGCGGCCGATGCGGTGGATGTGCACTTCCGTGTCCTTCGACACGTCGACGTTGATCACGGCGCCCAGGTCGGAAATATCGAGGCCGCGCGCGGCGACGTCGGTGGCCACCAGCACGGAGCAGCTGCGGTTGGCGAACAGCACGAGGATTTCATCGCGTTCGCGCTGTTCCAGCTCGCCGTACAGGGCCAGCGCGGAAAAGCCTTGCTGGCGCAGTTCTTCGGCCAGTTCGCGGCAATGCACCTTGGTGTTGCAGAAGGCCAGGGTCGATTCCGGCTTGAAGTGCTTCAACAGCTTGCCGACGGCGCCATTGCGCTCGTCGAAGCCGATTTCATAGAAGCGCTGCTCGATCTTGTCGTTGTCATGCTGCGCTTCGACCGTCACTTCCAGCGGATTGACGAGGAACGACGCCGTGGCGCGGCGGATGTCTTCCGGATACGTGGCCGAGAACAGCAAGGTCTGGCGGCGCGCCGGGCAGGCGCTGACGATGCCGGCGATTTCCTCGTAAAAGCCCATGTCCGTCATGCGGTCCGCTTCATCGAGCACCAGCGTTTGCACGTGATTCAGGTTGATGGTGCCGCGGCCCAGGTGGTCGCGCAGGCGGCCCGGCGTGCCGACGACGATGTGGGCGCCGTGTTCCAGCGAGGCGATTTGCGGGCGCATCGGCGCGCCGCCCGTCAGGGTCAGGATCTTGATGTTGCCGGCCGCGCGCGCCAGGCGGCGCAATTCATTGGCCACCTGGTCGGCCAGTTCGCGCGTCGGGCACAGCACCAGGCCTTGCACTGCAAACCAGGCCGGATTGAGCTTGTGCAGGATGCCGATGCCGAAGGCGGCCGTCTTGCCGCTGCCCGTTTTCGCCTGGGCGATCAGGTCGCGGCCATCGAGCACCGCCGGCAGGCTTTGCGCCTGGATGGTGGTCATCTCGTGGTAGCCGAGCGAGTCCAGGTTGGCCAAAAAGGCGGGCGTCAGCGGCAGGCTGGAAAAAGAAGTGGTGGCGGAAGTGGTGTTCATAGGGGGCGGAGCCGGTAAAAAGCGGGTGGATGGGCACAGTCTACAGGCTTACGCCCTTGTGCGGATGGTGGTGTGGAAGCCGGCGGCAAACGGCCGCCGGCATGGGGTGTTAATTGTCGGGCGCCCAGATGGGCAAGCCGGTCAGATCGAGGCCGGCGTCGCGCGTCCACACGGGCAGGCCCGTGGCATCGGTCGGCTCCAGCAGTTCGAGCTGCACCTGCTTCAAGGCCACCTTGCGCGCGCGCGCGCGGCGCTGCGGTTCCGGCGCCGGCTCTGGCGCCTCGGGCGCTGGCGGCGGGCCGAAGCCGGGCAAGTCGATGGTGGCGTTGTCTTTTTTATCTCTCATTTCTGAACCTCTGGTCCCCGGCCGCGAAAAATGGCGCCGGGGAGCGGGCAAAAAGCTGTCCGCCATGTGAATACGCTTTAACTTCATCCACAAAACAAAAGCCCGGCTACTGGAGTCGGGCTCATTGTTGGGATAACCTGCAGGAAAACTTGTCCTGCGGATTTAAGTGCGGCACGCAGTGTATCACAGGCGGCCCTGGCTGTGGGACGCCCGTGACACCGATGCTATGGCCTTAACGGAAGCTCAGGGCCCCCGTCAGGTCGCCCGGCGGCAGCGCGCCGCGTGACGCGAACGCGTCGTTGCGCACTTTCAGGCCTTCGAGCAGCGGCAAGTCGTGCAGGCGCGTGATCAGGCGCAGGATCGACGTCGTGTCATAAAAACTGTGGTCGACGGCGCCTTTCTTCGCGTACGGCGAGACGACGATGGCGGGAATGCGCGTGCCCGGGCCCCAGCGGTCGCCCTTCGGCGGCGCCACGTGATCCCACCAGCCGCCGTTCTCATCGAATGTGATCACCACGATCATGTCTTTCCACTGCGGCGATTCCTTCAGATGCTGGATGACGTTGGCCACGTGCTGGTCGCCCGACTCGATGTCCGAATAACCGGCATGCAGGTTCAGATTGCCCTGCGGCTTGTAGAAGGTCACGGCCGGCAGCTTGCCCGCTACGGCCGCGGCCAGGAATTTGTTCGAAATCGGGCTGTCGCCCGTGCCGCCGTCGCGCAGGTGTTCGGCGCGCGCCGCGGTGCCAGGGGCGAACTGCTTGAAGTAGTTCAGCGGCTGGTGGTGGAACTGGAAGTTAGGCTTGCTGCCGCCGCCCTTGTGGTCGAGCGCAGCTTGCCAGCCGCCGCCATACCACGCCCAGCTGACGCCCTTGCGCGACAGCAGGTCGCCGATGGTGTCGTAGGTTTGCGGCGGCAGGGTATTCGCGTCGGCCGGGTCGGCGTGCAGCGGGTCGCCGTCGAAGGCCGGGCGGATGTAGCTCGGTTGATATGGCGGCGCCATGGTGTTGACGGCATAGCCGTCCGGCGTGAGGGCGCCGTCGTTCACGTATTTCGGCTTGCCGTCCAGCGCGGAGGCGGGGCAGTCGGGCGAGATGGCCAGGCGCACGCCTTGCGGGCCGTCTGACAGCACGGCGATCTTTTTTTTCGCCGCCGTCTCGGAAGCATTGAAATATTCGTTGGCGCGGCCCGTGACGAGGAACTGGTGATTCATGTAGGAGCCGCCGAAGGCCGCCATGAAGAAGTTGTCGCACAAGGTGTACTGTTCGGCGATCTGCCACAGGTTCAGGTTTTTCGACGTTTCGCCGTAGTGGCCCATCACCAGGCCGCCGCTGTCGGCCCACGCGGCAAAGCCGTCGTTCTTGCCGCCGTTGATCTGCATCTGGTTGTTATAGAAGCGGTGCACGAGGTCGCGCGTGATGATGCTCTCGGGCAGGGGCTTGCCGGCCGCGTCGCTCAATTTGTAGGGCGCGTTCGGCAGGCCGGAAATCTGGTCTTCCTTGATCAGGTAATCGATGCCGCCGATATTCTGCTGGTTCGGCACCAGGCCGCCCCAGATCTTCGGCAGGGTGGCCAGCGGCTTGCCGTCGCGGTCCAGTTGCTGCGCCTGTTCCGCCGTGACGGCGGACAGGGGCGCGCTGGTGCCGGGGAAATTGGCAAACAGGTTGTTGAAGCTGCGGTTTTCCAGGTAGATCACGACCACGTTCTTGACGTGCGCCTTGAGTTTCGCGTCGAGCGAGCCCTTGGCGATGGTTTTTTTTGTTGGCGCGGCGTCGGCCAGCGCCGGCAGGCTGGCGGCCAGGCCGACTGCGGAAGCGGCCTGGAAAATGCGCCGGCGCGCGGGATTGGCGGGTTGATCGGCCGGATCGGCTGGCAGGGCGGGGGCGAGGTCCTTCACACATTCTCCTTGGGTGTCTCTATGGGCACGGGCGTTGGCGGCAATGGCCGGCAACGCCCGTGAAGCGGGAAAATTGTATCACCGGCCCCGCGGCAATGTGAAATATTCAGCCCGGCCCTTGCCCTGGCTTTAGAACTGATAGCGCACGGTCAACGCCACCTTGCGCGCCGGGCCATGCATGCCCGACAACCACCAGTCCGACACGGAAGCCGTGTACTGCTTGTCGAACAGGTTGGCCACGTTGACGGTGGCCGACAGCTTGTCGCTGACGTCGTAGCGCGCCATCAGGCTGGCCACCGAGTACGCCTTCTGTTCCCAGTGCAGGGTGCGGTTGACCTGCCACGCATCGATGTCGGAATACACGCGGCTTTGCCAGTTCATGCCGCCGCCCACAGTCAGGCGCTTGAATTCGCCGGGCAGGCGGTAAGTGGTCCACAGTTTCACCAGGTGGCGCGGGAAGGTGGTCAGGATGGCCTTGCCCGCATTGTCTTCCGTCTGGCTGTACGACCACGATGCCGAGATGTTCCAGTCCGGCGTCAGTGCGCCCGTCGCTTCCAGGTCCACGCCCTGGGTTTTGGCACCCTTGATGGCGCGGTTGGCGGAAATCTTTGTGCCAGGCACGTAGTAACCTGGATCCGACTCGGCCAGATTGTTCTGGCGAATCTGGTACAGCGCGGCGGCCGTGTTCAGGCGGCCATCGAACCAGCCGCTCTTGACGCCTGCTTCCAGGGTCTTGCCTTCGCGCGGTGCCAGCAGCTTGCCGTAGCGGTCTTGCGATGCTTGCGGCTGATAGATGGTGGAATAACTGGCGTAGGCGCTGTGCGTGCCGTCGATGTCGAACACCAGGCCGCCATACGGCGTGACGACGCGGCTTTCCGAGGCTGGCGCCGCGTTGTAATAGGACTCGGCAGGCGTGTCCGAGATGTAATTTTCGTCGTAGCGCAGCACTTTTGCCCCGGCGATCAATTTCAGGCGCTCGGAGAGATGGAGGCGCGTGGCGGCATACACGCTGGCCTGGCGGCGCGTGCTGTCGTTGGTGCCATAGGTGCCGCCAAACACGGGCGTCGCCGTGCGATTCCAGCGGTACAGGTTGACAGGCGTGCGCTCGATGCCATTGTCGAAACGTGCATCCGTCGTGCTTTGAAATTCGCTGTAGTCCATGCCCAGCACCAGTTCGTGCTGGCGGCCGAATGCGCCGAAGGGGCCGCGCACGTTGACGTCCACGCTGTTGACCTGGAGCTGGTAGTCGCGGTAGTCGGCGTTCAGGCGCAGGCCATCGCCCGTGGCCTGGTTGGGCAAGCCGCCGCTGACGTTCAGGTAGACGGAGCGCTCTTCCTGCGACGACTGCACGCGGTTGGCCGAGATTTTCAGCTTCCAGTCGTTCGCCAGCGCGTGTTCCACAGTGGCGAAGACGTCGGTCGAATTGGTGTCGAAGCGATTCGACGTGGCTGCCGGGCTGAAGGAGCGGGGCAGGTTCGTCATGTTGCCATTGCTGTAGAACAGGGGAAAGCCCAGGTAGGACAGGGATCCGTTCGAGCGCTTGCGCTGGTGCGTGACGCCGGCCGTCAGTTTCGTGTCGGCGGACAGGTCCGCCTCGAGCACGCCGTAGACCACTTTCTTGTCGCGGCTGTAGCCGTCGACGATGCTGTCGCCTTCCTCGTACACCGTCACCAGGCGGCCGCGCACCGTGCCCGCGTCGTTGAGCGGGCCGGCAACGTCGGCCATGGCGCGCCGCTCATCGTGGGAACCCAGCTCGCCTTCGACGGACGCCTGGAATTGCGCCGTCGGCTTCTTGCGCACCATGTTGATGGCGCCCGAGGCATCGCCCGCGCCCGTCATCAGGCCCGAGGCGCCGCGCAGCACTTCGATGCGGTCGTACAGCGCCATGTCGGCCAGGCTTTGCGACGGTATCGCATTGAGGCCCATGGTTTCCGAGTGCGTGCTGACGCCATCGAGCTGGTAATTGCTGATCGAATAGCCGCGCGAAGTAAAGCCCGTGCGTTCGCTGCCCAGCGAATACAGCGTGATGCCCGGCGTTTGCGCCATCACTTGCGCGATGGTGCTCAAGCCCTGGTCCTGCATGCGCTGCTGCGTGATGACGCTGACCGACTGCGGCGTTTCCCGGATCGACAGGCCCAGTGGCGTGGCCGTGGCGATCGGCAGGGTGGAGACATACGCGCCCGAGCCTTCGGTGGCATCCTGCTGCGCCTTGACCGACACTTCCGGCATCATCGACAGCGCTTCGCCGCCCGCCGCGGCATCGGCCGGGCGCAGCACATAGCTGCCGTTGGCGCTGCGCTCGGCCTTCAGGCCCGTGCCGCGCAGCACGCCGTTCAGGGCGGCCAGCACGTCGTGGCGGCCGCTCAAGCCGGCCGACGTCTTGCCGCGCGTCTGCTCCGGCGTGAAGCTGAGGATGACCCGCGACTGGCTGGCGACCTGGCGCAGCGCCGCCGCCAGGTCGCCGGCCGGCACCTGGAAGTCGAGGCTGGCCGCTGGCGCTGCCGCGCTTTCCTGCGCCAGGGCTGGCGCCTGGGCGTTCAGCAGCAGGGCCGAACCGATGAAGACGAGTTGAATGGCATGCGCCATGCGCTTGATGCGCGGCTTGGAGTGAATGGCAAGAGACATGGTTACCTTGTGGTGTAGTCGTCAAAAAGGACGTTGCCTACACAGGTCACGCGAGAAGCGAAAGCGGGTACCTTTTTTTGCGTCGGCCTCAAAATAAATGCTCAGCGCCGTTGGCGCGCTTCCACCTGCACCCAGTAGCGCGTGCGCAGGCGCACGTCCACCGGCAGGGAGTCGGGCAGCGACAGCAGCACGGCATCCAGGTCGGCCAGCGGGAAGACGCCGGAAATGCGCAGGCCGGCGACGGCGTCGTCGCAGCCCAGCAAACCGTGGCGGTAGCGGCTCAATTCATGCAGGAAGTCGCGCAGCGGCATGGCGTCGGCCAGCAGCAAGCCCCGGCGCCAGGCCCAGATGTCGGGCGAAACGGCGTGCGCCGGCAAGACCTGCTGCGCCGTCATGCCGCCGCCCTGGCCCGCACGGAGGAGCAGATTGCCGTCGCCCTGGCGCGGCATCAGCCGGACGGCGCCTTCTTCGACGGCGACCTCGGTGCTGCCGCCCGCCTGGCGCACCGAGTAGCGCGTGCCCAGCGCCTGCGCGCGGCCATGCGCCGTTTCGACGAGGAAGGGGCGGTAGGGCATGCCCGTTTCGCGGGCGGTGGCGATGAAGACTTCGCCCTGCAGCAGTTGCAGCAGCCGCTGCGTGCCCGTGTAGCGGATGTTGACGGCGCTGCCGCTGTTCAGGTGCAAACGGGTGCCGTCGGGCAGGGTTAGCTCGCGGCGTTCGCCCACGCCGGTGGAGAGGTCGGCCAGCGCGGCACGGGCAAAGTCGGGCGCGTATTCCGAGCGCGCGCCGAACCAGCCCGTGAGGCCGATGGTCGATGCCCACGCCAGCAACCGCAGGCTGCTGCGCCGCGAGACCGGGGGCGCGGTGGGACGTTGCAGCAGCGCCTTGCGGCTGGCCTGCGCATCGAGTTCGCGCAAGCCGCCGCTGACGCTTTCGATGTGCTGCCACGCGCGTTCGTGGTCGGGATGCGCCTGGCGCCACTGCTGCCAGGCCGTTTTTTCCGCCGGCGTGGCGGCGCCGCTCATCAGGGTGGCCAGCCATTCGGCCGCCTGCATGGCGACGGCCAGGTCGATGGGCTGGCCCTGGGCGTAGACGGTGGCGCCGCGCATGTCAGGGCGCGGCAAAATCGGGCACGGCAAAAAAGCACAGCAGGTTGGCCTTGCTCAGGTATTTTTTGACGGAATGCGTGGTGGTGCCCAGTTCGGCGGCGATCTCGGCATAGGTCATGCCGTCCAGGTGGGCCAGCAGGAAGGCGGCCCTGGCCTTGGCGGAAAGCTGGTCCAGCGCGCGGTCGACCAGTTGCAGCGATTCGAGCAGGAGGGACATCGCTTCCGGCGACGGCGCGCACGCTTGCGGCTGCAGCAGCAGGGCGTCGAGGTAGGCCCGTTCCAGCGCTTCGCGGCGGCAGTGGTTGGCCAGCAGGCGCTTGGCGATGGTGGCCAGGAAAGGGCGCGGCTGCGCGATCCCGGCACTGCTGCGCGCAACGAAGATCTTCAGGAAGGTATCCTGCGCCAGGTCGCCCGCCAGCCCCGCATCGTGCAGGCGGCGCTTCAGCCAATGCAGCAGCCAGGAGTGGTGCTCGGCATACAGCGACTGGAAATCGGACGACGGGGAAGGGGCGGACAGCATGCGTACGGGATGGCTTAATCTAAATGAGAATTGTTCTCATGATAGCGTAGCGGCGCCCGCCAGGCAATCGGGAAAACGCGGCGTTGTTGAAATGCGACTGCGCGTCCCAGTCGTGTGCGGTGGTGGATTTGCGCCCGCGCACGGCAGATGTAAAAGTTTCCTTGGCGCAAGCTTTCATGTGAGAAAATGCGGGCTGTCGATGTGGTGCGGAGCGAAAAATGATGTGGATGGTTGGCGGTGCCCTGGTTCTCCTGGTCGCCAGATTCTTATGGTTGGCCTTTTTTCACCGGGTCAACGCGATGTCGCGCCAGGCGGAACTGATGAACTGGCTCGACATCGGCCGGGTGTCGAATGCCGATGGCGGCAAGGATATTCTGTTGGCGAGAAACGAGCGCGGCGCCCGGATCGACTGGCGCACGGGCGAGGTCTGGCTGATGAATCCGAAGGTAGAGGAGCCGTTTGCCGATTTCCTCGCCGTCGAGCGCTGGCTGACCTTGCGCGACATGCCGCCGGCGGACAAGCCGGCCGCAGCCGCTCCTGCGCCTGCGGAGCCGGAACCGGAGGCGGCGCCGGACGCCGGACCCGTGCGCGATACCTTGCCGGCCTTCCAGCAAAAGGTCGATGCGTGTCTGGCCAAGGCGGAAGGCGGCCAGGAATTGCTGGAAACCAAGCAGGCGTTCGAGGCGGGCAGCGAGCCTTACCTTGAAGCGTCGACGGAATTGAGCAAGACCGCGCTGGAGCTGGAAGTGTCGCCCGCCATGGTGGCCACGTTTCATATCAGCGCCTTTGCCGCGCTGGCCGAAACGGCGGGAGCCGACAAGCTGGAACGGGTGGCGGCCAGCCTGCATGCGGCGGCCAGGCAGATCAGGGCCAGCGTCGCCGCGTGAGCGGGCCAGGCCTGGAATGAAAAAACCGCTGACTCCCTTGCAGGAATCAGCGGTTTTTATGTATTGGTTGCGGGGACAGGATTTGAACCTGTGACCTTCGGGTTATGAGCCCGACGAGCTGCCAGACTGCTCCACCCCGCAGACGAATTATAACCGAGTTTGCTGCATTGCGAAAGAGCGGATGGAAATGGAGGATATTTGGCTTGCAGGATGGCCATTGAGATACCGCGCCGCAATGGAAAAAGCCGCTGATTCTCTTGCAAGAATCAGCGGCTTTTCGGTATCTGGTTGCGGGGACAGGATTTGAACCTGTGACCTTCGGGTTATGAGCCCGACGAGCTGCCAGACTGCTCCACCCCGCAGGCGAATTATAGCGGGGTTTGCTGCAATGCGCAATGGCCGGGTTTCAGACCCTGGATTATGCCGCCGCCAGGCGCCACAGCGAGGTGATTTCCTGCGAGCGGGCCGCATGCAGGCTGTCCGTCGCATCCTGCGCGCGCGGGTGCGTGGGTTTTACGTCCAGGCGGTCGACGACCTTCAAGCCCGCCTGCGCTATCCATTCCAGCAATTGCGCGCGCGGGCGCAGGCCCAGGTGCTCGGCCAGGTCGGACAAAATCAGCCAGCCTTCGCCGCTTGGCTCCAGGTGGTCGGCCAGGCCGGCGAGGAAACCGCGCAGCATGCGGCTGTCCGGGTCGTAGACGGCGTATTCGATCGGCGAGCTGGGGCGGGCCGGCAGCCAGGGCGGATTGCATACGACGAGCGGGGCGCGGCCGGCGGGGAACAGGTCGGCCTGCACCACCTCGACCTTGTCGATCAAGTCGAGGCGGGCCAGGTTTTCGCGCGCGCAGGACAGGGCGCGCGGGTCCTGGTCGGTGGCAACGATGCGCTGAATGCCGCGCTGCGCCAGCACGGCGGCCAGCACGCCCGTGCCGGTGCCGATATCGAAGGCCAGCTTGGCGCGCGCGGGCAGCGGCGCGTCGGCCACCAGGCCCACGTATTCGCCGCGGATGGGCGCGAACACGCCGTAATGCGGATGGATGCGCTGGCCCAGGGCCGGCAGTTCCACGCCCGTGCGGCGCCATTCATGCGCGCCGATCAGGCCCAGCAGTTCGCGCAGCGAGGCGACGAACGGCTCTTCGCCGCGGCCATATGCTTCATTGCACGCCAGTTTCACGTCCGGCGCGCGGCGCAGCGGGATCGTGTAATCGGCATCGAAAGGCAGCAGCAGCATGGCCAGGGTGCGGGCGCGCTGCGACTGGGCCTGGCGGTGCAGATGGAAGGCTTCCGTGGCCGATGGTTCCGGCTTGGCCAGTTTGGCGGCCTTGGCCTTCTTGCTCGGCTTGTCGTTCTTGTGGTCGGCGCGCCGCGCCAGCGCCTGCAGCAGCTGGCGCGCGTTCTGGAAGTCGCCGCGCCACAGCATGGCCGTGCCTTCGCAGGCCAGGCGGTAAGCCTGGTCGGCCGTCGTGCGGTCGTCGGCGATGACGACGCGCTTGGGCGGCGGCATGCCGCTTTCCGAGCGCCAGCGGGCCGAATGCTCGGCGCCGTTTTCGCTCCAGTGGATCTGCGGATGAACGGTAGGTGAAGAAGTGTCGGACATGGGATTCAATCGATAGAAGGGGGCGCGCGGCATGGTCGCCTGCGCAGGCCGTCTTCCATTATACGTCGCCGGCCGTGCTGCCAGCGGGGGCCGTGCCATAGGCGAGTGCCAGCGCGCGGGCGCGCGCCTGCTCTTCCGGCGTGGTTTCCACGGCTTGCCTGTCGACTTTGGCGGTCTCGGTGGCATGGTCCGGCTGCACCAGCTTGAGCAAACGCAAGCTCAGGCTGCCCGCCAGGTCGCCATCCTTGCCGCTGGCGCCATCGGCGTTGCTGTTGACATTGTTATTAAAAATGTTGCTTTGCAATTGTTGACCCAGCAGTTCGAACAGGTCGTGCAGACTGCCGCCGAAGTGCGTGGCGGGCAATTCTTTGGCGGGCGGGGCGGCGTCATCGGATGATGTGGCTTCCGGCGTTTCACCTTGCGTTTGCGCAAATGCGCCCGCACTGATGTTCGATTGATATTGCACTTCCACTTCGAAGTCGAAGGTCTGGCCATCGGCCGTGGTGATCTTGCCCTTGCCGATGAAATGGGCGTTTTCATCGAGGCTGAAGGCGGCGGCGCGGCTGCTGGCGCCTGCGCCCGAGACGCTGGCGCTGCCGCTGCTGAAGCTGGAACCGGCCTGCAGGTCGACGGAATCGAAGGCAACGCTGGCGCCGTCGCCGAACAGCTGGCGCGTCATGGTGGAAAGAAAATCCTGCGCCACGTCGACCGTGGCGTTGCCCAGCGCATCGGTCCGTTGCGACAATCCCTTGGCCGACAGGTCCAGGCCATTTTTCGACAGCGCCACCACGTCTTGCGCCGTGCGCTGCATCAGGGGCGCAGCGGCCAGGCCGGTGGCGCCGGCGCCCGCTTTTTGCGGCGCCTGTCCTGCCAGGGGATTGGCTGCGGGCTGGCGCGAGCCGGAAAGGAGGGCGGGGAGCTGGGACATGGTGGGTTCAAATGGGGGAGATAGGCGAATTAACGGCACTATCGCCCCATTCTTTAACCATTAGTGGTGGTGCGACCAGCTACCGTCTGCCGATTCCAGGTAGGACTTGACGGCATCGGCCTGGCCCGTGGCGTGACGCTTGAGTTCGCCGCATGCGCAAATGCCCTGATACGGCTGGATATGCGAGCAGGCGGAGACTTTTTGCAGGTAAACCTGCATGGATTTGTGACATTTTACGCACTTGAAGGTGAGGCTGCGGGCGGCTTTCATGGGGTTCCTTGAACTGTTGCGGGGCGTAGAGTTCGTCTACGCGAAGGCGGCGATTTTAACGCACTCCGGTCATCGTTACACGTTGTTGCATCTGCGCCACGCGGACGTCAACTGAATCCGCGCCGTGACGTTGAACGTATATAGGAGGTCGTCTGACCGCCATTGAAGAGGTAGCACCATGGACAAGCGTGACAAGGAAAAGCCTGTACAGCCCGCCAAGGAGCTGGTGAGAAAATGGTTGAAAGCGGAGCTGGAACAGCGCCGGCCCCCGCCCGACCCCGAGCAGATCCGCCGCGAACTGGGCTGGGATTTGCTCAGGCTGGGACGCGAACCGCTAGCTCGATGACGCCTTTGCCACGCCGTTAGCGCACCGTCACCACGCTCTTGCCGCCTGACCCCGGTTGCACGAGGATACGGGTGGCGATGCGCTCCGTCATTTCCTGCACGTGCGAGATGACGCCCACCTTGCGTCCCATCGCTTGCAGGCCGTCGAGCGCATCCATGGCCACGCGCAGGGTTTCCGTGTCCAGGCTGCCGAAGCCCTCGTCGATGAACAGCGATTCCACGCGCACGCGGTTCGAGGACAGCGAGGCCAGGCCCAGCGCCAGGGCCAGCGAGACGAGGAACGATTCGCCGCCCGACAGCGAATGCACGGAGCGCAGCTCGCCGCCCATGTCCTGGTCGCGCACCATCAGGCCCAGCGACGGATTGTTCGGGTTGTCGATGCGTTCGAGCTGATAGCGGCGCGCCAGGTGGTTCAGGTGCGCGTTGGCATAGCCGAGCAGCACTTCTAGGGTGAATTGCTGCGCGTAGTTGCGGAATTTCTTGCCGTCGGCCGAGCCGATCAGTTCATTCAGGCTGGCCCAGCGCCGCTCGATGACGGCTTGCGCCTCGATTTGCGCCAGCATCGCTTGCGCGCTGTGGCGCCTGGCGTCGTCCTGCGCGATGGCCAGGCGCAGTCGCGTCGCTTCCTGGTTGGCCGCCTGGCGTTCGGCGCCAAGCGCGTCTAGCGCCGCCTGCAACACGGCCTCGTCCATTTCCACTGCCTCCGGCGGCTGCTGCACGTGCGCGGCCAGTTGCTGCCGGCGCTCGGCCAGCACGGAAACGGCCACCGTGTGGCGGTCGGCGATCGCTTGCAGGGCATCGCGCTCGGCGCGCATGGCGTCCATGGGGATGGCCAGGCGCGCGCGCAGCTCGTCGAGCGTGGCGGGCGCGTGGCCGGAGTGACGCTGCCGGAACTGCTGCAGCCAGTCGTGCAGGGCGACGGTGGCGCCGTGTTCCTGTTCGCGCAGGGCGGCCAGGCGCTGCGACAACTGTGCGCACGCTTCGTCGAGGCGCGCGCGCTGCTGGCTGGCCGCGTGGGCTGCCGCCTGCTGCTGCGCCAGCTGGTCTTTGGCCTGCGCGATGGCCGCCGCCAGGCTGCGTTCCACCTCGGCCACGCTCTGGCCCTGCCACAGCGCGTTGCGCTCCGCTTGCAGTGTCGTGCGCTGTTTGTCGGCGGCGGCAAAGGCGGCGTGGGATTCCTGCGCCGCTTGCCGTGCCTTGCCGGCGGCCAGCTGCGCTGCTGCCAGCTGCGCGGCCAGGGTCGCTAGCGCGTGGCCGCGCTGGTCCTGGTCCGCCTGCTGTTTCAGCCATTGCCGGCTTTCCGCTTCGCGCGCCGCGCGGAAGGCGGCGGGGCCGGCGCGCCAGCTGTCTTTCCAGCCTTCGGCGCCTTCCACGTCGGCAAACGCGGCATCGAGCTGCGCCAGCAAGCCGTCAAGCGCGCCGCGCGACGTTTCCGCCTTGTCCAGACTGGCCGCCTGCTGTGCCTGCAATTGCGCCAGACGCGTCTGCATTTCGGCGACGGCGCTTGTGCAGCGCGCGTGTACGGCGCTGGCCAGTTCGTGCGCCGCCTGCGCCTGCTCGCGCCGCGCGCCGGCCTGGCGCAGCGCCTCCTCCTGCTGCGCCAGCGCTTGCAGGGCTGCCGTATTGGCCGCCAGCTGCTGCGCGAACCAGTCCGCGCGCTGGTGTGCCGGCGGCAGTTGCAGGGTGTCCGCATGCGGCTGCCATTGCGCGTTCAAGCTGTCGATGGCGGGCGGCAGGACGGCCAATTCCGCATCCGTCTGCGCCTGTTCCCGCGCGGTCGCGGCCAGCGCCGCCCTGTGCGTGGCGAGTTGCTCCAGATTGCCGCGCGCCTGTGCGCGGCAGGCCAGGACTTCATCCTGCAAGCTGGCCAGCATCGCCTGCAAGGCGTCGTCGGCGTGGCTGTAAGGGTGATCGAGTGCGCCGCAGACGGGGCAGGGCTGTTCGTCCTGCAAGGTGGCGCGCAATTGCTCCACGCTGGCCGCGCATGCCGCTTCCGCCCTTTTCAAGGATTTTTCCGCTTGCGCCAGGGCCGCTTCCAGCAGCGCCGTTTGTGCCGCCTGCACCGCCAGCGCCGTCGTTTCCGTTTGCGCGGCTTGCGCCAGTTGCGCCGCCCTCGCTTGTCCGTGCGCCAGCTCCTGCTGCTTGCGCGCCAGCTCCGTCCACGTCTTTTCCGCCGCATTCAGTTGGCGCGCATGGTCTTCCAGCTGGCCGCGCTGTTGCTGCAGCAGCTGTCCATCGATGGCTTGCACGGCGCACTGCGCCTCGCGCCGCTGCGCATCGTGCGCGGCGAGCGTGGCGGCGGCAGCCGCCAACGCGGCCTGTGCCTCCTGGTCCGCGGCGCCTGCCGCGCGCACCAGCTGCGCCGCTTCGGCCGCCCTGGCGTCGGCCGCATCGGCTTGCGCGGCCGCCTGGCCGGCCTGGGCGAACAGCTGGTCCGACAATTGCCACGACGCGGCCAGCGCTTGCCAGTGCTGGTGCGACGTCAGCCACAGGCGGCCCGTTTCCTGCTCCGCCTGCATGGCGTGCTGGTGCTGCTGCAGCTCGTGCAAGGTGGCGCGCGCCGTCTCGTTGGCCTGGTCGGCCGCCAGTGCGCCATCCTGCGCCTGGCGGTGCGCTGGCAAGTGTGCCGCAATGCCGGCATCGAGCGCCTTGGCTTGATCGAGCCGGGGCGCCGCGTCGCGCTGCGCCGCTTCCCTGGCTTGCAAGGCCGCCGCCGCCAGCTGCACGCTGGCGGTCAGTTGCGTTTCGCTGGCCACGGCTTGCGCCGCGTGCGCGCGCGACGCTTCCAGTGCGGCGCCGGTGCCTGAGATGTCGTTCGCCAGGCGCGCCACGTCGTCGATGAGGGGACGCGCCGGCTGCAGCAATTCCCACTGCGCCAGCGCCGTGCGGCGCTCGTCGGCGGCGGCCCGTTCGGCATCCGCGCCATCGAGCGCCGCTTGCGCCGCCGTTACCTGGTTTTGCAGCTTGTGCGTCTCGTGGTGCCAGCGCTGCTGCAGCTCCAGCACCGCCTTGCGCAAGTCGATGGTGTGCAGGGCCGCTTCGGCGGCCTCACCCAGCGTGGCCGTTTCAGCACGTTCTTCCGGCGACAATGGCCGCTGGTCGGCCAGTTTTTCGCCCAGGCGTTCGAGCACCTGCTTTTCCTTTTTTGCCCGCTCGAAGGCGCGCATGGAAATGTCGGTATAGATGCTGCTGCCCGTCAGAGTTTCCAGCAACTCTCCCCGTTCATTGTCTTCCGTCTTGAGGAACGTGGAAAACTCGTTCTGCGCCAGCAGCACGGCGCGCGTAAATTGGTCGAACGACAGGCCGATGCGCTTTTCGATCTCTTCCTTGACTTCCGTCTTGGTGCCGCCGATGGGTTGCAGTGCTGGCAGCTGGTGCAAGCTCATGGCGGTCGCCTGCAGCGCCCCTTCGGCCTTCGTGCGCGAGCGGCGCACGCTCCAGCGCGCGCGGTAGCTGGCGCCGTCGTTGCCGACAAAGTCCACCTGCGCGTAACCTTCGGGCGTGCCGCGGCGCAGCAGGGTGCGCGTATCCTGGGCGTTGACGGTTTCCTTGCCCACGTCGGGCAGGGCGCTGCCCCGGCCCAGCACCTTCAACAGGCGCGGCGTGGCGTCGTACAGGGCCAGGCACAGCGCGTCGAGCAGGGTGCTCTTGCCCGCGCCGGTGGGCCCGCTGATGGCGAACAGGCCGGCGGACGCCAGCGGCTCCTGCTGGAAGTCGACTTCAAATTCGCCGGCCAGCGAAGCCAGGTTCTTGCCGCTGATTTTGAGGATTTTCATGCTGGTCTTTATGCTGGTGCAGTCGCCGCGCTGGTGCGCTTACAGATCTTTTTTCGCCCTGGCTTCTTCGGCCGCGCGCTTTTCATCGGACGCCATCTTGATGGCGGCCTCGCGCCTGGCTTCAAGCCCGGCATCGACCAGCGTCAATTTGGTGGTGTAGAACAGGGCTCTCGCGGACCATAATTTATTGATCATCTGCGTGTCAGACGGAAAGATGGAATGTATGCGCAATATCTGATCGGCATGGTACACAATGCAGTTTTCATCGGAGATTCTCAAGTTGTCGAGCGCGGGGAGGCGGCGGAACGCAAGGTTGCAGCTGAAAGTGACGGGATGGCCTTCCTCCTTGCTGTATCTCTCTTCCAGTTCGCTTTTGAGCGGGTAGAGGTCCGACCCTTCCAGCAAGACAGTGATGGCGGTAATGGTACCGTCAGCCAGCTGCTCGGTCGTGACGACGCGCGGTTTACCGAAATAGCTCCATTTACCCAGATAGCCATCCGCCACCGATTTACCCGCCTTGATGCCGGTGCTCAGGTCCTTGAGCATGATGGGTTTCGACAGTTGCGACGCTGCTGTCTTTTCGGCCGGCCTCGGGGGCGGGTACTCGGCGCTTGGGCCGCAACCGGCAAGCGATATGAGCAACGAAACGCCCAGCAGTGGGAAATGACGGATTTTCTTCATAAAGCCTTTCAAGTGGTACCGTGGGAGAATGGATGGTTGGCGCAATGCCCCTGGACGTCAGGCGCCAGGCAGCAGCAGTTCGGCCAGGGCCGACAGTTGTTCGGGCGGTGCGGGCCGGCCGTATTTTTGCAGGTACAGGCGGCGGAAGATGTCGTCGGGCTGCAGCTGGCCCAGCTGGTCGAGCGTCATGTTCTCGGGCGCGCTGCTGCGCGCGGCGCTCGACGTTTCGATCTTCGCCAGGCGCACGTGCTTGCCGTCGAGCGCCGTTTCGATGCGCGTGCGCAGGCCCGGTTCGGGCGCATCGAGGCGCACGCGCACTTCCAGGAACGGTTGCGCTTCCGGTGCGGCGGCGAGGACGTCGAGGGCGGCCAATTGTTCCAGCACCTCGCTGATGGGCGCCGGTGTGGCGGGCACGCGCAGCAGCGGCACGGCGCGCGGCACGGTGATGGTGCGCACCTCGCGTAACTGCTCGCCTTCGATATCGAGGCACAGCACCTGGTGGCGGTAGTTTACTTCGGCAAACGACAGCGGTATCGGACTGCCACAATAGCGGATGCGTTCCTGGCCGCCCACGGCCTGCGCCTTGTGCAGATGGCCCAGCGCCGCATACGCGATGGCGGCATCGAAAATCCCCGAGGGCAGCATCTCGGTGCCGCCGATGACGATGCGGCGTTCCGAGTCGTTCGACATTTCGCCGCCCACCATGTGGCAGTGGCCCATGGCCACGATGGCTTGCCCGGGCTGGCGGCGCGCCAGCGCCAGGTCCGTCAGCTGGCGGTACAGTAGGGCGATGCCTCCCAGGTAGGCGTCCTGGGTGTCGCCGGCCGGCAGTTTCGGCACGTCGCCGGGACGCAGGAAAGGCACGGCCAGGCACCAGGCTTGCACTTGCCCATCGGCGCCCGTCAAAGGCAGCAGCAGGCGTTCCAGGTCGATCTGGCCATCTTCGTCGCGCAGTAAATGGCCGATCACATGGGTGCCGTGCGCGGCCAGCAGGGGGCCGGGCGCTTCCAGCCGGCCGGCCGAATCGTGGTTGCCGGCGACGACGACCAGCTGCAGCGCGGGCAGGCGCGCGCGCGCCTGCTGCAGGAAGACATATAACTGCTTTTGTGAGGCGGCCGACGGGTTGGCGTTGTCGAACACGTCGCCGGCGACGAGCAGCACGTCGGCTTGTTCGGCCACAAGCGTGTCGAGCAGCCAGTCGAGGAAGCGCTGGTGTTCGTAGCCCCGTTCATAGTTGTGCAGGGTCTGGCCCAGATGCCAGTCGGAAGTGTGCAGCAGGCGCATGGTGGGGCAAGGGTAGGGAAGACAGGCGCCAATATAGCAGGAATGATAGGGGTCAGACCCGTTGGGTCTGACCTCAGCCTTCAGTTGGGCTTGCCCTCAGCCATCAAGCCGTCAATGCGCCGGCTCTGTACGTATTCCGCCCATCCTGCTTGGCCTGGTACAGCAGCACGTCGGCCCGCTGCAGCAGCACGGCGGGGGAAATGTCTTCGTCGCGGTAGAAAGCCAGGCCGATGCTGGCGGAAATGCGCACGGTGATGCCATCGAGTTCGAACGGCTGCTGCATGGCTGCGACGATTTTTTCCGCCAGCACGGCCGCGTCCTCGGGCCGGGTGATCTGTTCCATGATGATGGTGAATTCGTCGCCGCCCAGGCGGGCGACGATGTCGGTGACGCGCATGGTTTGCGTCAGGCGCTGGGCGAAGGCGCGCAGCAGCGCGTCGCCGGTGCCGTGGCCGTGCGTGTCGTTGACGGGCTTGAAACGGTCGATATCCATGTACATGACGGCCATCAGGTGCTGATGCTGGCGGCTCGCGTGCATGGCGTCGCTGAGTTTTTGCTGGAAGCCGGCGCGGTTCGACAAGCCCGTCAATGCATCGACCTGGGCCAGTTTCAGCAGGCGCTGTTTTTCGCGCTTTTGCACGGTGATATCCTGGCGCATCACGTGAAAGCCCGCCACCTGCAGCTTGTCTTCGCCGATCTGCGGGATGTAGATCACTTCCATGCAGCGCTCGATGCCTTCCTTGTCGTCTTCTTCCTCGAAGCTCAGGGTTTCGCCCGCCAGCACTCTTTCGATGTACGGCGCCACCGTGCGGTAGCGCGCCTCGCCCACCGTGTCGCGCACGCTCTTACCCAGCGCTTGCCGGCCCGTCAGGCCGAATTCGCGCTCATAGGCGATGTTCAGGAAGCGGTAGACCTGGTCGGCGTCGATGTAGGCGATCATGGCCGGCAGGGTGTCGGCGATGGTGCGCAGGCGCGCTTCGCTTTCCAGCAGCGCCACTTCCGATTCGCGCAGGATGGTGATGTCGTCCAGGCTGCCCACGTAGCCTTCGATCCGGCCGTCGATGAGGATGGGGGCAATTTTGACGGAGACCCAGACCAGCCTGCCGTCGCGGTGCAGGCAGCGCAGAGTGGACTGGAACGGCGCATGGCTGCGCGTGAGCTGTTCCAGCGCCACGTGCATCAGCGGATAGTCGTCCGGGTGCAGGGCGCTGGTCCAGCCGGCGCCCAAGGCGGCCGCGCGCGGCAAGCCCGTGATCGATTCGAAGGTGCGGTTGACGTAGGTGCAGCGGCGCTGGCGGTCCAGGCGCACCAGGCCGAGCGGCGAAGCGTCGTTGACGGCGGCCAGTTCGGCCTGTTTCTGGCGCAGTTCCAGTTCCTGCTGGCGGCGCTGCGAGATATCCTCGGCGATGCACAGGATATGTTCGATCTGCTGGCGCTCGTCGAACACGGGCACGGAGACGGCGCGCAGGTAGCGCAGGCTGCCATCGAACAGGCGCAACGGCTTTTCCGTATGGTCGATGACGCCCCGCTCGGCCAGGATGGCGCGGTCGTCCTCGGCGTCGTGCAGGCCGAAGTCGGGCGGGAAGGCCTGGCAATCGGTCTTGCCGATGACGTCGGCGGCCAGGTGGCCGGTGATGTCCTCGGCCGCCTTGTTCCACACTTCCATCTGGCCGAAATTTTCCGGGCGCGCGCTTTTCACGTAGACCAGCACGGGCAAATGGTCGATCAGCGACTGCAGGAAGCTGCGGTTGTCCTGCAGCGCCAGTTCGTCGTGCTTGCGCGCGCTGATGTCGCGCGAGGTGACGGCCACGCCGTCGGCGATCGGCACCACCTGGTGGCGCAGCCAGCGCGTGCCGCCCGAGGCCAGCGGCAGCTCGAATTCATCTTCCAGCGGCTGGCCTGTTTCCATCACCAGCACGAAGCGCTTGAAGAAACGCTCGCCGCGCAGCAGCGGCATCAGCGGCAGCACGCGCTGGCCCAGCAGTTCCGAACGCGGTTTGCCCAGCATGTCGGCGGCGCGCTCGTTGATGTCGGCAAAGGTGAAGTCCTCCACCGGCTTGCCCGGCGCGGGGCGCCAGGCTTTCAGCAGCAGCACGGCATCGAGGCTGCCCTGGTGCGCCGCGCGCAGCAAGGCTTGCGTTTCCGTGGCCTGGCGGATGCTGCGGCGCAGGCGCGCGCTCTGGCGCATCAGCAGGGCCGTAAAGCCGGCAATGAGCACGCTGGCGGCGAGCAGCGCGCCGACATATATCAGGCGGCGGTGTTCGAAGCGCGTCAGGGCGACGGCGCGGCTTACGCCCACCACGGCCAGCAGCGGGTAGCGCGGCAGCTCGTGGTAGCTGTAGATGCGGGGCGTGGTGTCGACGGGCGGCTCGATCAGCAGTTCTTCGGCGGCGTGCTGCGGCGGTCCCGGCATGCGGAAGTCGATGCGGTCGCTGAGGATCAATTGCTCGCCGATGCGCCCCGCCGTCAGGCCGCTGTCGCGCGCCACCAGCATCAGCGCGCCCTGTTCATCGAGGTTCAGGCGGTCGTAGTCGTCGACAAAATACGTGGGGTCGACGAGGATGACGATGGCGCCGGCAAAGCGGCCTTGCGCATCGTCCAGGCGGCGCGCCAGGCGGATGGTCCAGTGCTTGCCGCCCGCGTCGAGCATGGGCGTGTCGACCAGGGCCGTGTCGGACGCATTCGCGGCCAGCGCCCTGAAAAATGCCTGGCTGGCCAGGTTTTCCGGCAAATACGCGTTGGCGCTGTCGATCACGTCGCCGTGCGCGTCGATGAGGGCGATCGGCAATGCCAGCTTCGACGGCAGCACGCTGTCGAGCAGGCCCTGGCGGCGCGTGAATTCATTCAGGCGCAGGCCGCCGTCCGTTTCCTCGTATTTGAGCTTGAACAATTGCGTGGCGTGGTCCGTCTGGCGCAAGGTGAAACTGGTATGGTCGGCCAGGGTCCGCGCCAGCGACTGGCTCACGGCCACGGCATCGCGCACGGCGCTGGCCCGCTCCTGGCCCACCTGATAGTAGACGGCCGCCCACAGCGCCAGCAGCAGGATGAGCGCGAACAGGGGCACCAGGCTGAGACGGTACAGGCGGCGGGCAAGGCGTTGCAGGGGTCTTGTTATCGCTATCACGGGCGCTTGCAGGCTAGGGTCATGGAAAAGGGGAAGGGCGGCGTGGCGCGCATCATAGCCGAAATATGCTGACCTGCGCGCCGACTGCCGCCCTAGCGTCTGTTCGTCGTCTGTCGCTGGCCTTATTTTGCGTTAAATCAAGTATCTGTGGTGCCGCGCACGCTAAAAAAAGCACGCCGGCGGCGACACGGGCTGGCGCCGTGGCAGAAAAAGTACAATTGCGCCCCCATCCTCATTAAAATGGATGCTTCTTCCTCCCATATCGAAAGTTGTCATGCAGAGTAAAAAGCCCGACGCGGCAAGACTGGACAAGATCGTGGCTGAAGCGCGCCGCGCCGCCGACCAGCGCGAGAGCGGCTACCGCGAGCGTTCGCTGAAGATGTACCCGTGGGTCTGCGGCCGCTGCATGCGCGAATTCACGCGCGCCAACGTGCAGCAGCTGACGGTGCACCACCGCGACCACAACCACGACAACAATCCGCCCGATGGCAGCAACTGGGAACTGCTGTGCCTGTATTGCCACGACAATGAGCACTCGCGCTACCTGGAAGCGGACCGTGGCGCCGGCCTGCTGTCGGCCGAGGTGGCGCCCGCCACGCACAATCCGTTCGCCGCGCTGGCTGGCCTGATCAAGAAAAAGGACTGAGCGGCCCGTCCGGCTCCCACCCCATGCGTATCCTGCTGACCGAAGACGACCCGCAACTGGGCCGCGCCACGCAGATCGGCCTGGAACAGGGCGGCTATGCCGTCGACTGGGTCACGAGCGCCGAACACGCGCACACGGCCGTGCGCCTACACGACTATGGCTGCATCCTGCTCGACCTGGGCTTGCCGGGGCAGGACGGCATGCAGGCGCTGGGCGTGCTGCGCGACAATGGCTACAGCGGCGCCGTGCTGGTCGTCACGGCACGCGACCAGGTGGGCGAGCGCATCGCCGGGCTCGACGCGGGCGCCGACGACTTTATCGTCAAACCGTTCGACCTCGACGAACTGGCCGCGCGCATCCGCAGCGCCTGCCGCCGCGCCGCGGGCCGCCTGCGAGAAAACCTCGTGCATGGCGACCTGGTGCTCGATATCGCGGACCGGCAGGTGACGCAAGGGGGCGTGCCCGTGATGCTCACGATGAAGGAGTTCCGTATCCTGCAATTGCTGCTGGAACACGGCGGCCGCGTGCTGAGCCGGGAACAGCTGGAGAAAAACCTGTACAGCTGGGGCGATGAAGTGGAAAGCAATGCCGTGCAAGTGCATATCCACCACCTGCGCAAGAAGCTGGGACGGAACTTGATACGCACCGTGCATGCGATCGGCTATTGCATTGATAAAGCGCAAGCGGCTTGATAAAAAACGGGCTACCCTGAGGCAGCCCGTTGGCATCGATAATGCGGATGGATTAGCTCATCAGAAATCGACGGTGGCCGACAGCCACAGACGGCGGCCGTCCAGGCTGTTGACATAGCGGTTGGCGTAGGTCAACGCCGGGCCCGAGCCTGCGCGGTAAGGCTGGTAGTCGATGAAGTCCTTGTTGAGCAGGTTGTACACGGCCGCGTTCAGGGTCACGCGCTTGTTCAGCTGGTAGCTGCTGCCCAGGTGCAGCATGGTGTAGCCCTTGTAGTCGCCCAGCGCGGCCTGGGCGGCGCGCGTGGCGGCCGAGGTGCCCGGATCGCGGAAGCGCTCGCTGCGGTACTCGGCGCGCAGCCAGCCATTCCATGCGCGCGAGATATCCCAGCTCAGGCGCGCGTTGACGGCGTGCTTGGGCGTGTCGCTCAGGGGCTTGCCCGCGTTGCTGCCGCTCTTCTGTTCGCTTTCCGTGTACGTGTAGTTGGCGCTGGCCGACAAGGTCTTGCCCAGCGGGAAGCGCGTATTCAGCTCGACGCCGCGCGTGACGGCCTCATCCACGTTGACCGACTGGCCGAACGCATCGACGTTGGGCCAGTTGCCGAAGCTGACGCAGCCGGGACGGTTCGGCGCCGGACGGTAATCGCAGTTGACGAGGCCCGTGCCCGTCGTGATCTTGTCCTTGAATTCGTTGTTGAACACGGTGCCGCTGGCGGTCCAGCCGGCCAGGTTGTCGAAGTAGGCGCCGATTTCCGTCGTCGTGCTCGTTTCCGGCTTCAGGTCCGGGCTGCCGACGAGGGGAATCGTGCCCTGGCCGCCGAAACCGTTGATGCCTGGCGATAATTGTTCCACGCGCGGCGTCTTGTAGCCCTTGCTGACGCCGCCCTTGACGGTCCAGCTCGGCGTCGCGTTCCACACGGCATACGCGCGGGGGCTGGTCTGGCCGCCGAAGATGCTGTGATCGTCATAGCGGGCGCCGAAGGTCAGCGCGACACTCTCCAGCACCTGCCATTCGTCTTCCACGAACAGGGCTTTTTGCGTGAATTCGAATTTCTTTGGCGCCACGCCATCCGTCATTTCCGCTTTCCACCATTGCGCGCCGACGGTCGCCATGTGCTTGCCCAAAGGCATGACCAATTTGGTGTCGAACACCTGGCTTTCCACTTCCAGCGTGCGCGCGCTGCCGGCCACGGCGCCCGGCGTGCCCGGCGGAATCGTGCGGCCCAGGGTTTCCGTCTTGTTCACCATGTAGCTGCTGTCCAGGGTGCCGAAGCCGAAGCGGCCCGTGTGCGACAGCGTCCACTGGTCGCGCTGGTATTTTTGCTCCGGACCGTAGCCGCCCTGCACGGTCTTTGTGCCCAGCTGGCCGCTCGAATTGTCGTAGGTCTGGCGGCCCGCGTCGGCGTCGAGGATGACGGTATGGTAGCGGTTCGGCGTGAAGGCCAGGCGCGCGCCGAAGTTGGCTATGTCCGCGCGCACGGGATTGGCGCCCATGCTTGGCACATTTTCCGCACCAGTCGCGTCGGTGTAGCGGATGTCGGCCGCATCGCGGCGCTGCTTGCTGCCGCGCAGGGACAGGCCCAGCAGGTCGGTGGCGATGGGGCCGCTCAGGTAGAAGCGGCCGCTTTTCACGTCGCCAAAGTCCGATTCCTGCTGCACGGTGTAGTCGGCCGAGACGGAGCCCATCCACTCTTTGCCCACCTTGCGCGTGATGATGTTGATCACGCCGCCCATGGCGTCCGAGCCGTACAGGGTCGACATGGGGCCGCGGATGATCTCGATGCGTTCGATGGCGGCCAGCGGCGGCATGAAGCTCGTCTGCGTGCCGCCGAAGCCGTTCGGCGTGACATTGCCGGCCGCGTTCTGGCGGCGTCCGTCGATCAGCACCAGGGTGTAGTCGCTGGGCATGCCGCGGATGCTGATGTTCATGCCGCCCGTCTTGTCGCCCGCCGCGCCCACGTCGATGCCTTCCACGCTTTCCAGCGCCTGGGTCAGGTTGCCGAAGCGCTCCTTCGACAGCTCTTCCCGCGTCAGCACGGTGATCGAGGCGGGCGCCTGCTTGATATCCTGCTCGAAACCGGAGGCGGAAACCACCACTTCCGGCATGCTGGCAGGCGTGCCCGTCTGGGCGTGAGCCGGCAGGCAGGACAGGGCGGCCAAGGCCAGGGCCAGGGTGGTGGGACGCGGCAGGCGCGCGCGGCGGGGGCTGTTGGACATGCAAACTCCTGAGGGTGAATTAATTATTGGTCTGTATTGTTTAGGTAATGGGAATCATGAAAGCAATAAGAATCATTTACAATTGCAGGCATGGCTTCCCAAAAAATATTTCGCTCCGGATCTTGCGCAGAAGTTCTTAAGAGATTCTTAACGGCTGGCGGCGGCGTGAAAAGCTGGTCGCTGCGGCGCACCCTGCTGGCCGTGCTGCTGGGTCTTACCTTGGCCCTGTGGGTGGGCAGCGCCGCCATCGTCTACGTGGAAGCGCGACGCGAAAGCCAGGAATTATTCGACCAGTCGCTGATCGAAACGGGGCATTTGCTGCTGTCGCTGGTGGAAAAGGATGCGCGCGAGCATGCCTTGACGGGGCCCATCGACCTGCCGCTGCGCGGCCATCCGAATCCCCACCAGTATTTGCTGTTCAAGGTGCGCGATGCGCAGCAGCGCGTCCTGTACCGCAACGACGCGGCGTCCGACATCGCCCTGTCGCGCAGCGCGCCGGACGGCCTGTCGTGGACCAGCATAGCCGGCCAGCGCTGGCGTCTGTTTTCGCTGTGGGATCCGCAGCGCAGCCTGCAGCTGCTGGTGGCCGAACCGACCAGCCACCGCGACGACATCAGCCGCGGCTTCTTTTACCGCATCGCGCTGTTCGGCCTGCTGCTCGTGGCGCTGGCCACCATCGCCATCTGGTGGAGCATCCACCGCGTGTTTCGCGTGCTGCAGGCGTCCGCCGACGAAGTGTCGGCGCGCACGCCCGATGAACTGACGGACGTGCATGTGTACGGCGCGCCTTCGGAGCTGCATCCGCTGCTGCTGGAAATTAATCGCCTGTTCGGCAGGGTGCGTCACAGCCGAGACAACGAACAGCGCTTCACGGCCGATGCGGCGCACGAGCTGCGCACGCCGCTGGCCGCCATCAAGACCAATCTGCAAGTGCTGCAGCGGGCCCGCAGCGCGGACGAACGCGAGGAATTCATCGCCGCGCTGGGCGCCAGCGTGGAGCGCGCCACGCGCCTCGTCAATCAGTTGCTGGCGCTGGCGCAGCTCGATCCGCAGTCGCAGGCAGAGACGGCGCTGGCGCCGGGCGACCTGGCGCACGTGCTGGCAGCGCAGGGCGCGCAGTGGCAGGCGCTGGCCGCGCCGTACCCGTTGTCGCTGGCGGTCAACGTTGCGCCGGCGCCCTGCGCGCTGCATGCGGACAGCCTGCAGGTATTGCTGCGCAACCTGGTCGACAATGCGCTGCGCTATACGCCGGCGCTGGGCGCCGTCGAGATCAGCTGCGGCGTGGAGGCGGGGCGCAGCTACCTGCGCGTGGCCGATACGGGGCCGGGCATCGCCGAGCAATGGCACGCGCGCGTGTTCGAGCGCTTTGTGCGTCTGGGCGGCAGCCAGGTTCCCGGCAGCGGGCTGGGCCTGTCCATCGTGCGCCGCATCGCCGAGCGGCATGGCGCGCAGATCGTCCTCGGCGCCGGACTGCAGGGCCGGGGCCTGGCGGTGACGCTTGTGTTTCCCGCAACGTAGCGGGGGCAGCGGCTGCGCGATCCGATAGCGATAAAACGCACAAGGCGCGTCCGGAATGCGGTATCTTTCTGTTATGCACAGTCCAGACCTATCCACGCCTCCCGACCTCCCTCCGCTCTCGCTGGCCGCCGCGCGCGCCCTGCACTTGGCCGCCCAGGGCTTGCTGCAGGCGCGGCGTAAAAAAGCCGTGAAGGCTGACGTGCTGGCGGCCATCCGCCGGATGGGCGTGCTGCAGATCGATACCATCCACGTGGTGGCGCGCAGCCCCTACCTGGTGCTGTGGAGCCGGCTGGGCGACTATCCGCAGCCGTGGCTGGAGCAGCTGCTGGCCGAGGGCGCGCTGTTCGAGTACTGGGCGCACGAGGCTTGCTTCGTGCCCATCGAAGACTATGGCCTGTACCGCCACCGCATGCTCGATCCGGCCGCCATGGGCTGGAAATACTCGGTCAAATGGATGGCCGAGCAGGGCGAGGCCGTCGCTTCGGTGCTGGAACACATCCGCGCCAACGGCGCCGCGCGTTCGGCCGACTTCGAGCGCACGGATGGCCAGGCGGGCGGCTGGTGGAGCTGGAAGCCGGAAAAGCGCTCGCTCGAAGTCCTGTTTACGTCGGGCGTGCTGATGATCGCCAAGCGCCATCAGTTCCAGCGCTATTACGACCTCGCCGAACGCGTTTTGCCGGGCTGGCACGATGGCTTGCTGCCGCCCGAAGAGCAGGTGCGCCGCCGCCTGCTGCTGGCCAGCGTGAAGGCGCTGGGCCTGGCGCGGGCCGGCTGGATCAGCGATTATTTCCGCACCAAACAGTCACGCGCCAGCCTGGCGCACGATCTGCAGGCGCTGGTGGACGAGGGCGCGCTGCTGCGCTGCACGGTCGATGGCTGGAGCGATGCCGTATACGTGCATGCGGAGCATGGGGACTTGTTGCGCGACGCGGCGGCCGGCAAGCTGGCGCCTACCCTGACGACGATACTCTCGCCGTTCGATCCCGTCGTCTGGGACCGGCGCCGCGCGCTGGAATTGTTCGGCTTTGACTACCGGCTCGAATGCTACACGCCCGCTGAAAAACGCCGGTATGGCTACTTCACCCTGCCGATCCTGCGCCGCGGCGCGCTGGTGGGCCGCCTGGACGCCAAGGCGCACCGCGCGCAGGGCCGCTTCGAGATCAAGTCGCTGGCGCTGGAAGACGGCGTGCGCCTCAGTGCCCGCCTGGTGCAGGACGTGGCCGGCGCCGTGCAGCGCCTGGCGCTGTGGCACGCCTGTCCGGACATTGATATTGCGCAAGCGCAGCCGGCGCTATTTGGTGTGCAGCTGGCCGAGGCCCTGCACGACGGCGGCGCTGCCGCAAGGCGGGCCGCATGATGCTGCCGCCGGCTCCTCTCCAGCTGCTCGACGCCGATGGCGTTCCCTGCTTTGGCCGCTACACGGGCCAATTGAACGCCTTCGACTGGGCCGCGCTGGCGCCGCCGCACGCGCGCGGCGCCCTGTGGCGGCTGTTCCACCACAAGCGCTGGCACTACGTGGCTCTGTCCACGCCCACGCTGTTCTGCGGCGTGGCCATCGTCGACCTGGGCTGGACCAGCACGGCCTTCGCGTATGCCTTCGACCGCCACAAGGGCAAGATCGTGGCCAGTTTTTCGCAGGATGGCGTGCCGGGCTTGAGCGCCACTGTGGCGCCGCATGCGGGGGCCAGCAGCCGTTTCCGCTTCCTCTCGCAAGTGATCTCCATCGAGGCGCAGCCGCAGCAGCGCTACCGATTGCGGCTCGATTGCGGCCATTTCGGCATCGACGCGGAATTCGGCCCGCCCGTGGCGCCCACCTTGCTGGCCGTGGGGCCCGTGGGCGAGGGCGGCAGCGTGCACGCGACGCAAAAGTCGGGCGGCTTGCCCTTGTGGGGCACGGTGCGTTGCGGCGCCATGGGCTACAGCCTGGACGATGGCGTGGCCAGCTTCGATTATTCGAATGGCTTGCTGGCGCGCGAAACGGAATGGCGCTGGGCCTCGGCGCACAGCCTGGACCTGGGTTTCAACCTGCAGGCCGGCTATTTCGGCGCGCATGAAAATGCGCTGTGGCTCGATGGCCAGCTGTATCCGCTGGGCCGCGCGCACTTCGACTTCAATCCCGACAACCCGCTGGCGCCGTGGCACGTATGGACGGACGACGATCTGCTGGACCTGCACTTCAAGCCGGAAGGCGCGCGGCGCGAGGATAAAAACCTGTGGATCGCCGCCAGCCGCTACATCCAGCCCATCGGCACCTTCAGCGGTTGGGTGCGCACCAGCGCGGACTCTCCCAAGCGCATCGTGGCGCAGCTGGCCGGGGTGACGGAAAGCCACCGCTCGCGCTGGTAGGCGCGCGCGGATTTTTCGTGAAATGCATCGCAAGGTCAAATTTTTTTGGCAACGCATCCCTTACACTGGCGCGTAGTCGCTCCGGCAATCCCGCTCCGGCAATCCATGAGGCCAGAACATGAGTATCCGTAATCTCGACAAGCTGTTCAAGCCGGCCTCGGTGGCCCTGATCGGCGCCACGGCGCGCGAACGCAAGCTGGGCGCCATCGCCCTGTACAACCTGCTGGGCGGCGGCTATCAAGGCGAGATTTGGCCCGTCAATCCCAAGTACGACGAGCTGATGGGCCTGAAATGCTACCGCAAGCTGGCGCACTTGCCGAAGGCGCCGGACCTGGCCATCATCTGCACGCCGCCCGCCACCATCACGGCCCTGATCCGCGAACTGGGTGCGCTGGGCACGCGCGCGGCCATCGTCATGACGTCCGGCCTCGACCCCGTGCGCGAGCAGTCGCTGCGCCTGGCCATGCTGAAGGCGGCCAAACCGCATTTGCTGCGCATCCTGGGACCCAACAGCATGGGGCTGCTGGTGCCGAAACTGGGCTTGAACGCCAGCTTCGCCCACGTGGGCGCGACGAGCGGCAAGATCGCCTTCGTCTCGCAATCGGGGGCGCTGGTGTCGGGCGTGCTCGACTGGGCCAACGCGCATGGCGTGGGCTTTTCCAAGTTCATTTCGCTCGGTGCCAGCTACGACATCGATTTCGGCGACCTGCTCGACTACCTGGCCGGCGACATCGATACGGCCGCCATCCTGCTGTACATGGAAGACATCCAGGCGGCGCGCAAATTCATGTCGGCGGCGCGGGCGGCCGCGCGCAGCAAGCCCGTCATCGTCCTGAAAGCGGGGCGCGAGGCGGAAGGCGCGGCCATGGCGGCCTGGCATACGGGCGCGCTGGCCGGTTCCGACGCCGTGTACGACGCGGCCATCCGCCGCGCCGGCATGCTGCGCGTGTACTCGGCCGAAGAGCTGTTCGACGCCGTGGAAACGCTCACGCACATCCGCTCGCAGCGCGGCGAGCGCCTGGCGATCCTGTGCAACGGCGGCGGCCTGGGCGTGATGGCCACCGACGCCCTGGTGGGCAGCGGCGGCAAGCTGGCCGACCTGTCGCCCGATACCGTCATCGCGCTGGAAAAGGCGCTGCCGCGCGGCTGGTCGCACGACAACCCCGTCGGCTTGCCCGGCGACGCGGCCGTGCAGCGCTATGCCGACGCCATCAAGCCCCTGCTCGACGAGCCGCAGGCGGACGCCTTGCTGCTGCTGCATGCGCCCACAGCGATGGTCTCGTCGATCGACATCGCCGAAGCCGTCACGCCGCTGATCAAGGCCACCTCGCGCACGGTGCTGTCGTGCCTGCTGGGCGGCACCACCGTGGCGCCCGCGCGCCAGGTTTTTAATCGCGCCGGCATTCCCACCTACGACACGCCGGAAAAGGCCGTGCATGGCTTCATGCAGATCGTGCAGTACCGGCGCAACCAGGAAACCCTGATGCAGGTGCCGGCGCAGCTGCCCATGTCGGCCACGCCGCGCCGCGCCCGCGTGCGCGAAATCGTCGCCGCCGCGCTGGCGGCCGGCCAGACGGTGCTGGGCGAGTGCCGCTCGAAAGAGATTTTGGCCGCCTACGGCATTCCCGTCGCCACCACGCGCATGGCGGCCGACGTGGAAGCGGCGCTGGCCGTGGCGGCGGACATCGGCTATCCCGTCGCGCTGAAAATCCACTCGCCCGACATCGCCCACAAGTCCGACGTGGGCGGCGTGGCGCTCGACCTGGACACGCCCGACATCCTGCGCACGGCCGCCGCCGCCATGCTCAAGCGCGTGCGCCGCATGCGTCCCGACGCGCTGATCGACGGCTTCACGGTGCAGCAGATGGCGCGCCGGCCGCAATCGCATGAATTGATCGTCGGCGTGACGACGGACGCCGCCTTCGGCCCCGTGATATTGGTGGGGCAGGGCGGCATCGCCGTGGAAGTGACGGCCGACCACGCCATCGGCCTGCCGCCCTTGAACATGGTGCTGGCGCGCGACATGCTGGCGCGCACGCGCGTCTCAAAACTGCTGGCCGGCTACCGCAACCAGCCGCCGGCCGACATCGACGCCATCTGCTACACCCTGATCCAGGTGGCCGAGCTGGTGGCAGACATCGGCGAGCTGGCCGAACTCGACATCAACCCGCTGGTGGCCGATGCGGACGGCGTGATCGCCCTCGACGCGCGCATCCGCCTGCAGCCGGGCCAGCAGCGCGACCGCCTGGCCATCCGCCCGTATCCGCAGGAGCTGGAAGAGCAGGTGATGTGGATGGGGCAATCGATTCTGCTGCGCCCCATCCGCCCCGAGGACGCGCCGCAGCACATGGACCTGTTCCACGCGCTGGACCCGGACGACGTGCGCCTGCGCTTTTTCACCTCCATGCGCGAGCTGCCCGTGTCGCAGCTGGCGCGCCTGACGCAGATCGATTACGACCGTGCCATGGCCTTCATCGCCACGCACACGGGCCCGGATGGCAAGCCGGAAACCCTGGGCGTGGTGCGCGCCGTGGCCGATCCGGACAATATCCACGCCGATTTCGCCATCGCCGTGCGTTCGGCCCTGAAAGGCAAGGGACTGGGACACATCCTGTTCGAGAAGCTGGTCGACTATTTCCGCAGCCGGGGCACGGAAGCGCTGGTGGGCGAGGCGATGGCGCGCAACAAGGGCATGCAGCGGCTGGTGAAAAGCTTTGGCGGCGAGGTCACGCCATCGGAAGAGCCTGGCGTCGTCAACCTGCATATCGGCCTGCGCGCGCCCTGAAAAAAGCGCAGCGGGCTCGCCGCGGGTTTGTGCAGGATCAAACCGGCCCCTGTCGGTAGTCTTTACACTTTCACTTCCAGGATGACATATCCAGCGCGTTTTCGGGAGTGAGTGCATGCTTACTGCAACATATATATTGGTTTCCCTGTCGGTGGAACAGGCCAGCATCCGCATGAGCTTGTTAGCTTTTCAGAAATACATGCAGGTGCAGCTGCGCCAGCAAAGCAGGCTCAGTTTGGCGCAACTGCAGTACACGGGTGACTGGCTGAACCGGCTGTACCAGGGAAGCTATTGGCGCAAGGTGGAGATGTACCTGATTCCCGCCATCCGCCAGGCCGCGCCGCATGCCGACGGCTTGCTGGACGAGTTGAACGGCTTGAACCACGCGGCGCTGGAAAGCATCAATGTCGTGCAGCAGCGCGCGGGTGCCGCCATTGACCATTCCGAATTGCAAGCCGAGCAGCTGTGCGCCGCCATCGACGCCTTTTGCGCGGCCTTGCTGCAGCGCCTGGAAAAGGAAGAACGCGAGCTGTTCGCGCTGGCGCGCAAGGTCATCGTCGGCGAAGCGTGGTTTGCCATCGCCTACCAGTTCCTCGCCCACGATGCACGCGCGCAGGAAGCGCGCCGTGGCAAGGCGCAGGTGCTGCCCTTTGTTTTGCCAGCGCCTTTGCCGGCAACCGGCGGCGCTGAAACGGCAGCCGATGGCGCCGCGTCCGCGTTGCCGGTGGCGGCACAGCCGCTGCGTGCGCAGGCTTGAACGGGTAGCGAGCGCACACCCCGACAAGCGGAGTCTGCTGCAGGCACTTTGGGTATGGTGGCTGGCGAGCTGTCATAGGAAAAAATAGAGGAAAAAGATTCGCTTTATTCATTTGATAACTTGTTCAGTCCTGTCCGATGCAATACCCCGGGCTTTGTTATGATGGTGGTTTTGATCCACGCGAAACCCGTCATGTTCGAATTTCTCTTCAAGCGTTCTGCCAGCAAGACTGCCGTACCCGACCCTGTCGTGGCAGAACAGGCCGCCGCCTCGGCGCAGAGCGCATCGCGCCGCGCCGAACAGGTGGCGCGTGCCCATGCCGTGGCTGGCGACGAGGCTGCCGCCTTTGAATTCATCGTGTCCAGCGAATTTGCCGATGCCCGTCTGATCGCGGCCGAACACGTCCACGCCTTGCCTCTGCTGGAAAAAGTCCATCACGCCATGCGCAACACGGACCGCCGCGTGGCCAAGCTGATGCAGGGCCGCATCGACCTGATCCGTCATCAGGCTGCCGAGACGCAACGCGCCCAGGCCAGCCTCGACACGGCCCAGCGCCTGTTGAACGATGAGAAGCTCAGTCCGAATCAGGTAGCCGAGCTGGACCGCCAATGGCAAGTCATCAAGGCCACGCCGGAACTGGCGACCGCCTTTGCCGCCGCGCGTGCCGCGCTGGCCGCCCGCCTGGAAGCGCAAGTGGTGCTGCAGCGCGCCGTGATCGACGCCGTCGCCGCTGCGCGCGCGCTGGCCAGCAATGGCCAGTCCGCCGGCGAGCTGGCGCAGGCGCTGGCCCGCCTGGACGGGGAACATGCGCAGCATGCGCAATCGCCCGAGCGCGGCTCCTTGCCGAAACACCTGGAAAGCGACTTCATCCAGGCGCGCGAGCAGGCGCAGTCCGCCCTGCAAGCCCTGCAGCAACACCAGGCCGTGTTCGACGCGCGCCAGCTTGCTCTGGCCGAATGGCAGGCGCAGGACGCCGCCACGCTCGACGTGGATACCCTGAAGCGCGCATGGCAAGCCTTGCCGCGCCTGCCAGAGTCGCCCTTGTCCGACAGCTTGCAGCAGCAATTTGCGGCCGTGCTGGCCAGCGCGCCGGCGCCCGTGCAGGCGGCAGCGCCAGAGGCCGCAGCGGGCCATGCCGAGCCTATACCTGTACTGCGCAAGCCGCGCCAGGAGCACGCGCCCGTCTCGAAGGAAGCGACGGAACAGTTCTTCAAGACGCTCGACGCCCTGGAGGCGGCCCTGCAGGATGGCTTGCTGCACGTGGCTTCCGAGCATGACAAGACATTGCGCGATAGCAAGCACGGCCGTTTGACGCCTGCGCAAGCGGACCGTCTGGCCCATGTGCGGGGAGAATTCAAGCGTCTGGCCGACTGGGCGCGCTGGGGCGGCAATGTGTCGCGCGAGGAATTGGTCAAGGCGGGCGAGGAATTGCCGGCGCAGGAACTCCCGATGGCCGAGCTGGCCAAGAAAGTGGGCAGCCTGCGCGAACGCTGGAAGTCGCTCGATACCTTGTCCGGCCCGGCGCCGAAGTCCCTGTGGGAGCGTTTCGACGCCGCCTGCAGCCTCGCGTATGCGCCGGCGGCCCAGCATTTCAAGCAATTGGCCGAAGAGCGCCACGGCAATGCGGCCAAGGCCCAGGAACTGATCGCGGAAACAGCGGCCCTGGCGGCCGAAGAAAGTACCGACTGGAAACATGTCGCCTCCGCCTCGCAACGCCTGCGCCAGGCCTGGACGCGCCTGGGCACCATCGACCGCAAGGAAAAGAAACGCCTGGATGCGGAATTCGGCGCCGCGCTGGACGCCCTGTCGAAGCCGCTGGACACCCAGCGCCAGATCGAGACGGCGCGCCGCGAGCAATTGATCGTCGAAGTGGGTCTGCTCAAGCCATCGGAGCGCAACACGGTCGACATGCTGAAAGCTTTGCAGGACAAATGGCAGGAACTGGCGAAAGCCTTGCCGCTGGAACGCCGCGCGGAGCAGGCGCTGTGGCAGCGTTTCCGCGCCGCCTGCGACGATATCTTCGCCAGGCGCAAGGAAACGGCCCACGCGGCCGACCACGAGCGCCGCGAACACCTGCATGCGCGCGAAGCGCTGTGCGCCGCGCTGGAAACGGCCGTCGTGCCCGAGGGCGACGACAAGAGCCGCACGGCCTTCATTAACCACTTGCTGCGCGACACGCGCGCCGCCTGGAACGCCACGGGCCCCGTGCCGCGCGCCAGCGAAGCGAAGATCGAGCAGCGCTACCACGCGGCCGTCGCCGGCGTGCAGGCGCAAGCGGACGCCATCGCCGAACGGGCCGGCGCGGCCCAGGCCAACGCCTTGCGCGACAAGCTGCGCCTGGCGCAGGCGCTGGAAACGGCCCTGGTCGAGGGCGATGCCAGCGCGGATGCGGCCGCCTGGTCCGAACGCTGGAACGCCTTGCCGCCGCTCGACACCCAGTACGAACGCAGCCTGCAGCAGCGCTTTGCCGCCGCCCAGGCCGCGCTGGGCGAGGGCGCCGCCGCCTACGTGCAGCAATTGCAGGCCAACCAGGCCCGCTTGCTCGAAGAGGTCTTGCGCCTGGAAATCGTCGCCGGCGTCGACAGCGGCGCCGAATTTGCCCGCGACCGCCTGAAAATGCAGGTGGAAGTGCTGCAATCGTCGCTGAAATCGGGCCAGAAGCCGCTTACGCAAGTGTCGCAGCTGATGCAGCTGTGCGCGATTGCCGCTGCCACCGATGCGCGCACGGCCAGCCGCATCGAAACCCTGCTGCGCCGTATCGGAGGACATGCCAAATGAGTACCAGCGTCCGCATCCAGCAAGCTGATTTTGACTTGAGTCAAGAAATCGCACAATTGCGTGCAGGCAACCCCAAGGTGGGCGCCGTCGTCGGTTTTGTCGGCACGGTGCGCGACATGAACGAGGGGCTGGACGTGGCCGCCATGGAGCTCGAGCACTATCCGGGCATGACGGAAAAGTCCATCGAAGCCATCGTCGAGCAGGCGCGGGGCCGCTGGCCCTTGTCCGGCGCGCTGGTGATCCACCGCGTGGGCCCCCTGCTGCCGCAGGAGCAGATCGTGCTGGTGGCGGTCTCGTCCGCCCACCGGGGCGAGGCGTTTGCCGCCTGCGAATTCATCATCGACTACCTGAAGACGGAAGCGCCGTTCTGGAAGAAGGAAGACACGCCGGAAGGGGCGCGCTGGGTCGATGCGCGCGACAGCGACGAGACGGCCCTGGACAAGTGGACCGTAAAAGCCAGCCCCATTTGAGTTGTATCTGCCGCGCACGCTAGCATTTTCCCGAGTGCAGCGGTTTTCTGCTTTGTGTATGCTTGAAAAGTACTGCCTCACCCCAATTTGGTTAACAACTAATTAACCGGGAGCGCTTTTCATGCGACAAGACAAACTCACTACCAAATTACAGGAAGCCCTGGCCGATGCGCAAAGCTTGGCCGTGGGCAACGACAATCCCTATATCGAACCAGTCCACCTGCTGACGGCCCTGTTGAACCAGGACGACGGGGGCGCACGCTCGCTGTTGCAGCGGGCCGGCGTCAACGTGGGCGGCCTGTCGAAGGCCCTGGGCGCCTCGATCGAACGCTTGCCGAAGGTGTCGGGCACGGGCGGCGATGTGCAGGTCAGCCGCGAATTCGTGGCTCTGCTGAACCTGGCCGACAAGGAATCGCAGAAGGCGGGCGACCAGTTCGTGTCCAGCGAAATGGTCTTGCTGGCCATGACGGACGACAAGTCCGACTGCGGCAAGCTGGCGCGCGAAAACGGCCTGACCCGCAAGGCCCTGGAAGCGGCCATCGAAGCTGTGCGCGGCGGCAACAAGGTCGATTCGCAAGAGGCCGAAGGCCAGCGCGAAGCTTTGAAAAAATACACCTTGGACCTGACGGAGCGGGCGCGCAAGGGCAAGCTCGACCCTGTGATCGGCCGCGACGATGAAATCCGCCGCACCATCCAGATCCTGCAGCGCCGCAGCAAGAACAATCCCGTGCTGATCGGCGAGCCGGGCGTGGGCAAGACGGCCATCGTCGAAGGCCTGGCGCAGCGCATCGTCAATGGAGAAGTGCCGGAATCGCTGAAAGGCAAGCGCGTGCTGGCGCTGGACATGGCCGCCCTGGTTGCCGGTGCCAAGTTCCGCGGCGAATTCGAGGAGCGCCTGAAATCCGTGCTGAAGGAACTGGCCATGGATGAAGGGCAAACCATCGTCTTCATCGACGAGATGCACACCATGGTGGGCGCGGGCAAGGCCGACGGCGCGATGGATGCCGGCAATATGCTGAAACCGGCGCTGGCGCGCGGCGAGCTGCATTGCGTGGGCGCGACCACGCTCGACGAGTACCGCAAGTACATCGAGAAGGATGCCGCGCTGGAACGCCGCTTCCAGAAGGTGCTCGTCGATGAGCCCACCGTGGAGGCGACGATCGCCATCCTGCGCGGCTTGCAGGATAAATATGCGCTGCACCACAAGGTGGAAATCACGGACGCGGCCATCATCGCCGCCGCCGAGCTGTCGCACCGCTACATCACGGACCGTTTCCTGCCCGACAAGGCGATCGACCTGATCGATGAAGCGGCGGCGAAGATCAAGATCGAGATCGACTCGAAGCCGGAAGTGATGGACAAGCTGGAGCGCCGTTTGATCCAGCTCAAGATCGAGCGCGAAGCCGTCAAGAAGGAAAAGGATGAAGCGTCGTTGCGCCGCCTGGGCCTGATCGAGGAAGAGATCGTCAAGCTGCAGCGCGAATACAACGACTTCGAGGAAATCCTGAAGGCGGAAAAAGCCGTGGTGCAGGGCAGCACGCACATCAAGGAAGAGATCGAGCAAGTCAAGCTGCAGATGGAGCAAGCCACGCGCGAAAGCAACTGGCAGAAAGTGTCGGAATTGCAATACGGCAAGCTGCCGCAATTGGAAGCCCAGCTCAAGCAGGCTGACAGCGGCATCCCGAAACTCGACCCTGACCAGCCGAAACTGCTGCGCACGGAAGTGGGCGCCGAGGAAATCGCCGAAGTGGTGTCGCGCGCGACGGGCATACCCGTGTCGCGCATGATGCAGGGCGAGCGCGACAAGCTGCTGCACATCGAAGAGAAGCTGCACGAGCGCGTCGTGGGCCAGGATGAAGCGATCACGGCCGTGGCTGACGCCATCCGCCGCTCGCGCGCCGGCCTCTCCGACCCGAACCGTCCATATGGTTCCTTCATGTTCCTGGGGCCGACGGGCGTCGGCAAGACCGAGCTGAGCAAGGCGCTGGCCACTTTCCTGTTCGATACGGAAGAATCGATGATCCGCATCGACATGAGCGAGTTCATGGAGAAGCATTCCGTGGCCCGCCTGATCGGCGCGCCGCCCGGCTATGTCGGCTACGACGAGGGCGGCTACCTGACGGAAGCCGTGCGCCGCAAGCCGTACAGCGTGATTCTGCTCGACGAAGTGGAAAAGGCGCATGCCGACGTCTTCAACGTGCTGCTGCAAGTGCTCGACGACGGACGCATGACGGATGGCCAGGGCCGCACGGTGGACTTCAAGAATACCGTCATCATCATGACCTCGAACCTGGGTTCGCATAAAATCCAGGCCATGGAAAGCGATGATCCCGGTGTCGTGAAGCTGGCCGTGATGGCCGAGGTACGTTCGCACTTCCGTCCCGAGTTCGTCAACCGTATCGACGAAATCGTCGTGTTCCACGGCCTCGACGAGAAGAACATCGGCGCGATCGCGAAGATCCAGCTGAAGATCCTCGAAGAACGCCTGGCGCGCATGGACATGGCGTTGAGCTTGACGGACGCGGCCTTGCAGCAGATCGCCGAAGCGGGCTACGACCCGGTGTATGGCGCCCGTCCATTGAAGCGGGCGATCCAGCAGCAGATCGAAAATCCGCTGTCGAAGCTGATTCTGGAAGGCAAGTTCGGCCCGAAAGACGAAATCCGCATCGACGCCCAGAACGGCAACCTCGTATTTACGGGAGCGCAAGTGGGGCTGGACAAGGTGTAATTTACCCCAAAGGCGAACAAAGGCCGGGGTCAGACCCGTCGGGTCTGACCCCAGTTTTACGCTGTGGGGTGTTGGCGCAAGCTAACATCGGCATAATCTAAAGCAGGGCGGTATCAGGCTAGACCTGATGCCGCCCTTCTTGCTATCATCGTCACTATTTTCTGACTAATTCCGGAGGCGGTACGATGGCAAACACATGGCAAGCAGGGCGGCGCATTGGAGTGGGACTGGCCTTGGCGGCGGCCGTATTGGCCTTGCCTGGCCAAGCTCAGGCTCAGGAAGAAAAGGTTCTGAACATCTATAACTGGTCGGACTATATCGGCGACGATACGATCAAGAATTTTGAGAAGGAAACGGGCATCAAGGTACGCTACGACGTTTTCGACAATAACGAAATCCTCAATGCGAAACTGGTGGCGGGCAAGTCAGGCTACGACATCGTCGTGCCGACGGCCCAGTGGGCGCGCCTGCAGATCGATGCGGGCCTGTTGCGCAAGCTCGACAAGAGCAAGCTGACGAATTTGGGCAACCTGGACCAGAACCTGCAGGCCAAGCTGTCGAAGATCGACCCGAACAACGATTACCTGGTCGACTGGTTGTGGGGCTACACGACGGTGGGCATCAACGTCAACAAGGTCAAGGCCGCGCTGGGCGGCATGCCCATGCCGGACAACGCCTGGGACCTGATCTTCGACCCGAAATACGCGGCGAAGCTGAAATCGTGCGGCGTGTCCTTCCTCGATTCGCCGTCGGAAGTGCTGCCGGCCGCCCTGCAATACCTGGGCAAGCCCGCTTACTCGAAAGCGGCCGCCGATTACCAGGAAGCGGGCAAGGTGCTGCAGGCGATCCGTCCCTACGTGACCCTGTTCAGTTCATCCGGCTACATCAATGACATGGCCAACGGTTCCGTCTGCGTCGCGCTGGGCTGGTCGGGCGACATCAATATCGCGCGCCAGCGCGCCATCGATGCGAAAAACGGCAATGTGATCCAGGTGCTGGTGCCGAAGACGGCCGCCCTGATGTTCGACACCATGGCCATCCCGGCCGACGCGCCGCATCCGAGCAACGCGCACCTGTTCATCAACTATATTTTGCGCCCGCAAGTGCATGCCAGCCTGAGCAATAAGGTGTTCTACGCGAATCCGAATCCGGCCAGCATCAAATATGTGCGCAAGGACATCGGTGAAAACAAGGCTATCTTCCTGTCGGACGCCGACAAGCAGCGCATGGCCGCACCGGAAGCGACCACGGCCGATATCCGCCGCTTGATGACGCGTATCTATACGAAGTTCAAGACGGGAGTGTAAAACGGGAGTGTAAAAACAAGGATGGCGCGAGGGACGGGCCTGTAGGCCGTCGCTGGCGCCATGCGATATTGCCGAGGTGAGCACTACTCGTGGTAGCGATCCATCAGCTTGTGGTGACTGCCGCGCATTTCTTCGATCAGTTCAAAGGCGACGAAGCCGATGATGGCGGCGAAGATGGCGATGAAGAGAAAAACGACGAAGGTTAACATGGTCTTTCAGCCGCCGTTGGACGGCTGTCCGCTGGGTTGCTCAATGTGCCGGAGCAGCGCTCCAACACGTAGTTGATGCAATTAAACTCTAGCAGATCGGCAGCGCTTTACAAGGCCGCCGAGTTGTAATTCCTGCTAGTATTTGTCCCAGCGCACTTTTTGCGCATTTTCTGCTTCAGCCCCCTTATTTCACCACCCTTATTTCACCACCAAATCATGCGCCATCACCGCCTTCAGATAAACACTGATGGGGTCGCCTGGTTCGCGCTGCGAGAACCACCACGCGCTGGCCTTGCGCAGTTCCCATTCCTGCTCTTCACCCGTCAATAGCAGGGCGGCGGCCTGGCCCAGGGTGGGCTGGTGGCCGACGATGAGCACGCTTTCCTTGCCGCCGGGCCAGTTGGCCGCCTTCAGGATATCCTCCGCCTCGGCGCCGGGCGCCAGTTCCGGCATCAGCTTGAACTTGCGCCCCAGCGCTTCCGCCGTTTGCAGGGTGCGCAGGGCGGGGCTGACGAGGATACGGCAATTTTCCGGTAGTTGCGAGGCCAGCCATTCGCCCATGCGGCGCGCCTGTTTCTGGCCTTTGACGGTCAGGGCGCGTTCGAGGTCGGGGACGCCCGGCTCGGCTTCTGCGTGTCGCCACAAGATGAGATCCATGCTGTGCTCCTCTGTGTAGAATTGCCTATTCGCCGACCTCCGCGCCCGGCGTGCCCAGTGTATGCATCAAATACTGCTGGGCGCTGAACGGCGTTTGCTTGCCGCGCGGCTTGCGGCGCGCGTAATGGCCCGTCGGCTCCAGTTCCCATGCATTTGTATTATCCTTCAAATACGGATTCAGGCCCTCGGCGATCACGCGCCGCTTCAGCGCCCGGTCCAGCACGGGGAAGGCCACTTCCACCCTGCGGAACAGGTTGCGGCTCATCCAGTCGGCGCTGGCCAGGTAGACATCGTGCGCCAGGTCGTTGCGGAAGTAGTAAATACGGCTATGCTCGAGGAAACGCCCGATCACGGAGCGCACCTTGATGTTTTCCGATAATCCCGGCACGCCCGGCTTCAGGGTGCAGGCGCCGCGCACGATCAGGTCGATCTTCACGCCATCGGTCGAGGCCGCATACAGGGCGCGGATCACGGATTCGTCCACCAGCGCGTTGACTTTCACGATGATGCGCCCGCGACGGCCCGAACGGGCGATTTTCGCCTCGTTGCGGATGGCCTTGATGATCTCGCTTTGCAGACCGAACGGCGCCAGCCACAAATGGTTCAGGTTGTGCGGCTTGGTCAGGCTGGTCAGGTGGATGAAGACTTCGTTCACTTCCACGGCCAGGTCCTGGTTGGCCGTCAGCAAGCCGAAGTCCGTGTACAGCTTGGTTGTCGTGGGATGGTAGTTGCCGGTACCCAAGTGGGCGTAGAAGCGCAAGGAGCCTTCTTCGCGGCGGATGACGAGCGCCACCTTGGCATGGGTTTTCAGGCCCACGACGCCGTACACGACTTGCGCGCCGGCTTGTTCGAGCTTGTCGGCCCAGTTGATATTGGCTTCTTCGTCGAAACGCGCCATCAATTCCACGATGACGGTCACTTCCTTGCCCATCTTCGCCGCCGTGATCAAGGATTCCATCAGGTCCGAGTTCATGCCCGTGCGGTAAATGGTTTGCTTGATGGCGACGACGGATGGATCGTAGGCGGCGCTGCGGATGAAGTCGATGACCGTCTGGAACGACTGGTACGGGTGGTGCAGCAGGATGTCGTGCTTGGTCAGGGCGGCAAAGATGTCGTTGCCGATGGCTTTATGCGCGAGGCCGGGGAAGAACGGGGGGAAGCGCAGCTCGGGCTGCTTGACGTGGTCGATCATTTCCGACAGGCGCACCAGATTCACGGGGCCGTTGACGCGGTACAAGCGGCTTTGATCCAGATTAAACTGGTCGAGCAGGAACTGCGACAATTCTGGCGGGCAATTGCGCGCCACTTCCAGGCGCACGGAGGTGCCGAACTGGCGCCCCACGAGTTCGCCTTTTAACGCCTGGCGCAGATTCTTGACTTCATCCTCGTCAACCCACAGGTCGCTGTCGCGCGTGACCCGGAATTGCGAATAGGCAATCACTTCGCGTCCGGCGAACAGGTCCGAGATATGCGCATGGATGACCGAGGACAATAAACAGAAGGACACGCCGTCGCCGGAAATCTCGTCCGGCAGCTTGATGACGCGTGGCAAGACGCGGGGCGCCTTGACGATGGCGATCGCCGTGCCGCGGCCGAACGCATCCTTGCCGCTCAGCGAGACGATGAAATTGAGACTCTTGTTGACGACTTGCGGGAACGGGTGGGCCGGGTCGAGGCCGATCGGCGTCAGCAGGGGACGCACTTCGCGGTCGAAGTATTGCTTGACCCAGGCGCGCTGCGCTTCGTTGCGGTCGCTGTCGCGCAGCAAATGCACGCCCGCTTCGCGCAGGGCCGGCAAGACGTCGTTATTTAATATCTCGTACTGGCGTTCCACCAGCGCATGACACTCCTTGCCGATGCGCTCCAGGTTGGCCGCCAGGGCAGGGTGGCCGGCCAGCGAACCGCCGATGCTGCCGGCCGCCAGCAGACTGGCCACGCGCACCTCGAAGAACTCATCCATATTACTGCTGACGATGCACAGGTAGCGCAGGCGCTCGAGCAGCGGAATGTTCGGGTCTTCCGCCTGGGCCATCACGCGCCGGTTGAAAGTCAGTTGCGACAGCTCGCGGTCAAGCAGGATGCCCGATTTGGTCACTTCCGTGTGCAGTTCAGGTTTCATATTCTTTTGTCTTTGCAGATAGTTAATTCTAGCCGTATTTCATCATGTATGACGCGCTGTGAGTGTAATCATGAAATATGACGTAAGCGTGACATAAGCTGTCATAAAGCGTCGCCCGCCCTGTCATTTTTCATGCTGAAAAAGGGTGTTCTCGGGGCGTAGCCAATTATTTCAGGATTTTTTACCCATGTCATAAAGCTGTCATATTCGCTTGCTAGACTGCGCAGCATTCAACCGGGACTTTGAGCCCTAACAACCCTGAGGACTTGATATGCAAATGAAGCAAATGTTCAAATTTATCGTCGTGGGTGCTTCGGCAGCGATGGCATTTTCTTCCGCTTCCGTCATGGCGGCAGATATGACAGGTGCTGGCGCAACCTTCCCGTACCCGATCTACGCCAAATGGGCTGAGACGTACAAAGCCAACACCGGCAACGGCCTGAACTACCAGTCCGTCGGTTCCGGCGCCGGCATCAAGCAAATCAAGGCCAAGACTGTTGAATTCGGCGCCTCGGACATGCCTTTGAAGGCAGAAGAGCTGGAAGAAGCGGGCCTGATGCAGTTTCCGGCCATCATGGGCGGCGTGGTCACCATCGTCAACCTGGACGGCGTAACCCCAGGCCAGCTGAAAATGACGGGTAAAGTCGTTGGCGACATCTACCTGGGCAAGATCACCAAGTGGAGCGCGCCGGAAATCGCCGCACTGAACACGGGCGTCAAGCTGCCGGACACGGAAATTACCGTGGTACACCGCGCCGACGGTTCGGGCACCTCGTTCCTGTTCACCGACTTCCTGTCGAAAACCAACCCGGAATTCAAATCGAAAATCGGTGCTGGCTCGGCTGTGAAATGGGCCGTGGGCGTGGGCGGCAAGGGTAACGAAGGCGTCGCCGCCAACGTGCAGCGTATCAAGGGTTCGATCGGCTACGTCGAGTGGGCTTACGCCAAGAAAAACAAGATGTCGCACACCCAGCTGCAAAACAAGGACGGCAACTTCCTGCAGCCTGACGACGAAAACTTCAAGGCAGCAGCCGCTTCGGCTCCTTGGACGCAAACTCCAGGCTTCGGCGTGGTTCTGACCGACCAGGCTGGCAAGAACAGCTGGCCGATCACCGGCGTGTCGTTCATCCTGATGCACAAAGTCCAGGCTGACGCAGCCAAGGCAAAAGAAGTCCTGAAATTCTTCGACTGGGCCTACAAGAACGGCGGCCCTGCTGCCGTCGAACTGGACTACGTGCCGATGCCGGCATCGGTCGTGAAACTGGTGCAGGAATCGTGGAAAGCCAACCTGAAAGATGCATCGGGCAAGTCGATCTACTAATAAACCTACTGCGCGGCGCTATTTGCGGCCTGCGATGCTCACTGAGCTAAAGCACAGCTCCGCTTCTCAGCCACAACTAGTTGCCGCTCGCTACGGTTTATTCAAGCAAGAATGTCCTTGTCCCCGCCAGCAGCACGGCGGCGGGGCAGGGAGTTAGCCAGGACCGCCCGCAAGCCCTTGCAGACGGTCCTGGCTAAGAAGCAACAATAAAACAAGAGTTAACAACAGCAGTATCTGCAAACAGTAGTACCGGCAGTACCACCCACATCTGGCACAATATGAGCGCACAATCTACCTCCTCCACGATCCCCATGCCAGGCGGCACCATGACCGATTCCATCAGTCACGCGCAAATGCTTTCCACCATGCGCAAGCAGCGCATCCAGGATTTTCTGTTCCACAAGGTGACGATGCTGTTCGCCCTGTCGGTGTTGATCGTCCTGGTCGGCATCATCATTTCGCTGATCATGGAATCGATACCGGCCTTCCAGACCTTCGGCCTGCATTTCATCGTGTCCGCGGAATGGGACCCCGTCAATGACCAGTACGGCGCCCTGATCCCCATCATCGGCACCCTGGTGACGTCCGTCATCGCCTTGCTGATCGCCTTTCCCGTCAGCTTCGGCATCGCCCTGTTCCTCACTGAAATTTGCCCGGCCTGGCTGCGCCGCCCGCTGGGCACGGCTGTCGAGCTGCTGGCCGGCGTGCCATCGATCATCTACGGCATCTGGGGCCTGTTCGTCTTCGCCCCCCTGTTTGCAGACCACGTCCAGCCCCTGCTGAAAGCCACCCTCGGCAACGTACCCGTCATCGGCCAGCTGTTCAGCGGCCCCATGATGGGCATCGGCTTGCTGACGGCCGGCCTGGTGCTGGCCATCATGATCATCCCCTTCATCGCTTCCGTGATGCGCGACGTGTTCGAAATCGTCCCTGCCGTGCTGAAGGAATCCGCATACGGCCTCGGCTGCACGCGTTGGGAAGTGGTGCGCAAGATTGTCTTGCCTTACACCAAGACCGGCGTCGTCGGCGGCGTCATGCTGGGCCTGGGCCGCGCGCTGGGCGAGACCATGGCCGTCACCTTCGTCATCGGCAACGCGAACAAGCTGTCGTGGTCGCTGTTTGCCGCTGGTAACAGCATCACCTCCTTGCTGGCGAACGAATTTGGCGAAGCGCAATCGGCGCTGCACGTGTCCTCGCTGTTCTCGCTGGCCCTGATCCTGTTTGTCATCACCTTTATCGTCTTATCCGCCGCCAAGCTGATGCTGGCTGGCATGTCCCGCAAGGAAGGCACGAAATGAGCCAAGTAAGCACTCTCGACGTTCCGGCCAAGCCGGCCATGAACCCCGTCTACCGCAAGCGCCTGCTGATGCACCGCGTCGGCATCGCCCTGTCGGTGGCCGCCATGGCCCTGGGCCTGGCCGTGCTCGTGTGGATCCTGTTCACCCTGGTGATCAAGGGTTTCGGCGCCCTGTCCGTCGACCTGTTCACGCAAACGACGCCGGCCCCCGGCAGCGAAGGCGGCGGTCTGATCAATGCCATCGTCGGCAGCGCCCTGATGGTGGGCCTGGCAACAGTCGTCAGCACCCCGATCGGCATCCTGGCCGGCATCTACCTGGCCGAATACGGCGAAGAAAACAAGCTGGCGCAAGTGACGCGCTTCGTGACCGACATCATGCTGTCGGCGCCATCGATCGTCATCGGCCTGTTCGTGTATGCGCTGTACGTGGCGCACGTGAAACACTTCTCCGGTTACGCTGGCGCCATCGCCCTGTCGCTGATCGCCGTGCCGGTGGTGGTGCGCACGACGGACAATATGCTGCGTCTGGTGCCGAACAGCCTGCTGGAAGCCGCATTTGCCCTCGGTGCGCCGCGCTGGAAGGTGGCGACACTCGTGCGCTTGCGCGCCGTCAAGGCGGGTGTCATCACCGGCGTACTGCTGGCATTGGCCCGCATCGCCGGCGAAACGGCACCGCTGCTGTTCACGGCCCTGAATAACCAGTTCCAAAGCTTTAACATGAATGCGCCGATGGCCAACTTGCCGTCCGTCATCGCATCGTTTGCGATGAGCCCGTACGACAACTGGCGCTCGCTGGCCTGGGGCGGCGCACTGCTGATCACCTTCAGCGTGCTGGCCTTGAATATCCTGTCGCGCACCGTGTTCAGCCAAAAAGTCCCTAATTAAACAGATACCGAGCGAAGCGAACCCATATGAATACGCAAATGAATCCAGCACAAGACCTGGCACCAAAGAAAAAAACCATCGAAATTTCGGGCCTGAACTTTTTTTACGGCAAAACGCAAAGCTTGCATAACGTCAACCTGGACATCCACGAAAAGAAGGTTACCGCTTTCATCGGCCCGTCCGGTTGCGGTAAATCAACCCTGCTGCGCACCCTGAACCGCATGTACGACCTGTACCCGGGCCAGCGCGCGGAAGGCTCGATCCTGTACCGCGGCCGCAACGTGCTCGACGCCGACCAGGACGTCAACATGCTGCGCGCCAAGGTCGGCATGGTGTTCCAGAAGCCGACGCCGTTCCCCATGTCCGTGTACGACAACATCGCTTTCGGCGTGCGCCTGTATGAAGACCTGTCGAAGGGCGAGATGGACGAGCGCGTCGAGTGGGCCCTGAAAAAGGCCGCGCTGTGGGGCGAAGTCAAGGATAAGCTGAGCAAGAGCGGCCTGTCGCTGTCGGGCGGCCAGCAGCAGCGTTTGTGCATCGCGCGCGGCGTGGCCGTCAAGCCGGACGTCTTGCTGCTCGATGAACCGACCTCGGCGCTGGATCCGATTTCCACCTCGAAGGTGGAAGAGCTGATCAGCGAACTGAAACAGGATTACACGATCGCCATCGTGACGCACAATATGCAGCAGGCGGCGCGCTGCTCCGACTACACGGCCTATATGTACCTGGGCGAGCTGGTGGAATTCGGCGAAACGGACCAGATCTTCATGAATCCGGCCCGCAAGGAAACGCAGGATTACATCACGGGCCGCTTCGGCTGATCCGCCCCGCGCATACACAACAACTGAATACGGAGAGACAGCATGATAGGCGAACATTCATCCAAGCAATACGACAACGAACTCGAAGCGATCCGCTCGAAAGTGCTCCTGATGGGCGGCATCGTTGAAACCCAGTTCCTCGACGCGATGACGTGCTTTCGCATCGGCAACCCGGAACGCGCCGACCGCGTGATGCGCGAAGACGACGTCGTCAACCAGCTGGAAGTGTCGCTGGACGACGCCTGCAGCCATCTGATCGTGCGCCGCCAGCCGGCCGCCAACGATTTGCGCACCATCATGGCCACCATCAAGGTGATTACCGACCTCGAGCGCGTAGGCGACGAGGCGACGAAAATCGCCCGCGTGGCGAAGAATCTGCACAAGCGCGGCAACGGCGTCGTCAACCACTACGAGATGGTGCGCGGCATTGCCAATACGGCCACCGACATGCTGCACGATGCGCTTGACGCATTCGCGCGCAACGATGGCAAGCAGGCCTTACAATTAATTGCACAAGATGCCATCATCGACCACGAGTTTCGGTCTATCATGCGCAACTTGATTACCTTTATGATGGAAGACCCGCGCACGATTTCGGCGGCGCTCGATACCCTGTGGGTGGCCAAGGCCATCGAACGGATCGGCGACCATGCGAAAAACATCGCCGAATACGTGATTTACGTGGTTGAAGGCAAGGACATCCGCCACACCAAGGTGGCTGCTCCCGCCATTTCCGAGGAGCTCCCTGAGTAAGCTTTATGGCATCTGATAAAACCACGGTATTGATTGTTGAAGATGAGCCGGCCATCGTTGAACTGGTGACCTATTCGCTGCGCGAATCCGGCTGGAATTGCTGTTCCGTACAAAACGTCGCCGATGCCTGGGAATTCATCCAGCACCGCACGCCGCACCTGATCCTGCTGGACTGGATGCTGCCGGACCAGACGGGCTTGCGCCTGCTGTCGCGCATCCGCGCCGACCGCAATTTCGCCGCCATCCCCGTCATCATGCTCACCGCCAAGAGCATGGAAGAAGACAAGCTGGCCGGCCTGAACAGCGGGGCCGACGATTACGTCACCAAGCCGTTCTCGCCGCGCGAGCTGCTGGCCCGCGCCAAGGCCTTGCTGCGACGCAAGAGTCCGGAACACGCGCAGGCGCCCATGCGCGCCGGCAACGTGGCCCTGGACCCCGTCAGCTGCACGGTGATGATGGATGAACAGAAGATCGATATCGGCCATGCCGAATACAAGCTGTTGAAATTCCTGCTGGCCCATCCGGAACGCGTGTTTTCGCGCAGCCAGCTGCTCGACAAGGTGTGGGGCGACCATGTGGTGATCGAGGAACGCACGGTCGATGTCCACGTATTGCGCTTGCGCAAAGCCTTGAAAGAGGCGGAAAGCCTGATCAAGACGGTGCGCAGCGTCGGCTACATGTTGTCTGAAAAGTAAAGTTTGACTCTATGAATCCGAAATTGCTGTTCTGGGTACCGGCCGCCCTGCGCATGGTGCTGGCGCTGCTGGGCGTGGCCGTCGTCTGGTATCTGTTTGGCGCCACGTATGCGCTGGGCATCGCCTTCGTGCTGATGGCCATGATGGTGTTCGTGCAGCTGTCGTATCTGTTCCAGCTGAGTAACTGGCTGGACAATCCGCAAAGCGCCAAGCTGCCCGACGGCTGGGGCGCCTGGACCAGCATTTTCGCGCGCCTGTACCGCATGCGCCGCGACGACGAGAAAAACCAGGCCGAGCTGACGGAATGGCTGGCGCGTTTCCGCCAGGCCATGCACCTGCTGCCCGACGGCGTCGTCATCATGGACGACGTGCTGTTCCTCGAATGGTGTAATCCTGCCGCCGAGAAACACCTGGGCCTCACGCACGAGCGCGACAAGGGCATGCGCGTGACCAACCTGATCCGCAGCCCCGAGTTCATGGATTACATCATCCTGGGCCGCTACGACCAGCCGCTGACGATCACCTTCCGCAACCGCAAGCTGATCGTGCAGATCATCCCGTTTGAAAACCGCCGCCAGATTCTCGTCACGCACGATGTGACGGAGACGGAACGCATCGAAATGATGCGCCGCGACTTCATCGCCAATGCCTCGCACGAACTGCGCACGCCGCTGACGGTCATCGTGGGCTTCCTGGAAATCGCTTCCGCCGAGCTGGACCTGGACGCCGCCACGCGCGCCGCCCACCTCAAGCTGATGACGGAGCAGGGCCACCGCATGCAGCACCTGATCGAGGACATGCTGACCCTGTCGCGCCTGGAATCGGTCGACTATCCGCTGCGTCCCGAACCGGTGGATATCAAGAAACTCATGCAGCAAGTCTTGCGCGACGCCAAGGGTTTGTCTGCCGGCAAGCATGAAGTGACCATGGAATGCAACGGTCCCGACGTGCTGGGCAGCTACGACGAGCTGTATAGCGCGTTTGGCAACCTGGCTTCGAATGCCGTGCGCTACACGCCGGCCGGCGGCACCATCACCCTGCGCTGGCAGGATGGCCCGGCCGGTCCGCAATTCATCGCGCAAGATACGGGCATCGGCATCAGCCAGGAACATATTTCGCGCCTGACGGAACGTTTTTACCGCGTCGACAAGAGCCGTTCGCGCGAAACCCAGGGCACGGGCCTGGGCCTGGCCATCGTCAAGCACGTGCTGCTGCGCCACGGCGGAACCTTGGCCATCCAGTCCGTGGCCGACAAGGGCAGCAGTTTTATTGTCAGCATGCCAAAATCGGTCGTCACGCCGCTGCAGGGCGAGTTGCTGGTCAAGTAGGCCGGGGGGGGCATGGCGCCCCATGTTTCCTGCGCGACTAGTGCAAGGTTGGCATAAGTCGTTACAATCAGGCCATGACTTTAATCAACGCCTCTTTTCGCCACGCCGGCGCGCAGCAACTGGCCCAGTCGCTGCAGGCCGCGCGCCAGGATACGCTTTCCCTGTTCGACTGTTATGTTACTGCCGGCCTGGACGTGGTGGCCGGCATGCCGCGCCATTCGCGGCTCACGCCGCCCTTGTGGCAACTTGCGCATATCGCCTGGTTTGCCGAGTGGTTCATCCTGCGCGAAGCCGCTACCAGCCACCCGGCCGACGCCATTTATAACTCCCTGCTGACGCGCGGCGACGATTTGTTCGACGCCAACATGGTGGAGCACCGCGCGCGCTGGAGGCTGGAACTGCCCAGTCCCGGCGCCGTGAAGACGTATTGCCGCGAAGTACTCGACCGCGTGCTCGATAAGCTGTCGCGCGAAGCCAATGTCGACGGCGCCCTGGCGCCGTACCGGCTGGCCCTGGCGCATGAAGACCTGTGTGGCGAGGAAATGCTGGCCGGTTTGCAATGGCTGGGCCTGGAAGCACCGGAATCGCTCGCTGCCAGCCCGGCCTTGCCGCCCGGGGCGGGGCAGATCGCTTTTCCTGGCGGCACCGTCACACTGGGCTCGCCGCGCGGTGCCGGTTTCGCCTTCGACAATGAATCGCCGCCCCATAGCTGCTACGTGGCGCCGTTTTCCATCGATGCTTGCGCCGTATCAAACGCCCAGTTTGCCGACTTCGTCGCCGATGGCGGCTACCAGAACCGCCAGTTCTGGAGCGCTGCCGGCAGCGCCTGGCTGATGCGGCAGGAGCGCTCGTCGCCTTTATATTGGCTGCGCGAAGCGACGCAGTGGCGCACCATGCGTTTCGGCCGGCGCACGACCTTGCCGCCGAACGAAGCCGTGCGCCACATCAACCTGTTTGAAGCGCAGGCGTACTGTGCCTGGGCGGGGCGCCGCCTGGCGACCGAGGCGGAATGGGAGTATGCTGCGCTGTCCGGCCATCCGCGCTTTCACTGGGGCCAGGTGTGGGAGTGGACGGCGACGCCGTTCGAGCCGTATCCGGGCTTTGCGGTGGATGCCTGGCGCGAATATTCGGCGCCGTATTTCATGCAGCACCAGGTGCTGCGCGGCGCCGCCTTCGCCACGCCGCCGCGCCTGCATTCGGCCCGCATGCGCGCCTTCCACGCGCCCGAGCGGGGCGACATCTTTGCCGGCCTGCGCACCTGCGCCTGGTAGCGCGCCGAAAACAGACATCATTTCAGGATACCCTTGAGTACAGATAACGCCCCGCAGTTCATTCCCAAACGCATCACGCCCACGCCGGAACAGGTCGCCATCCAGACGGCGCAAAAGAAAGTGGTCTTGATCGACGCCAATGCCGGCGCGGCCAAGACGACGACCCTGGCCCTGCGCCTTGCCGAGGCGCTGCACCGGGGCCGCGCGCCCGAGCGCATGCTGGCCCTCGTGTTCACCGAGGCGGCGCGCGTGGCCCTGCGCCAGCGCCTGCTGGAAGTTGGCGTGCCGCTGGGTGTCGTCAAGCGCCTGACCATCGACACCTTCGACGCCTTTGCCGCCAAGGTGCTGTTGCAGCTGGAAAACATGCAGGTGGCAGCCATGCGCAGCGATGAAGAGCTGCGCCCGGTGGCCTGGGAAGCACTGGAAGTCGTGTCGGAAAAGTACGCTCATCGTTACCCGCTGGAAATCAATACGACCAACGGGGCGATTGCCGAGTTTTTGAAACTGCAATTGCGCACCAAGGCGCGCCTGGATTTCCAAAATCCCGACTTCGAGAGCAATTCCCTCGACGACAACCTGGAGCTGCTGGGCATGTCGCGCACGCACTATCTGTGGCTGCGCGAATACGAAGGCTTGCGCGGCGCCGACACGGGCGACATCCAGTTCCGCGCCCCGTTCGACGCCACTTACGACCTCGTGCGCATGCTCGATGGCGACGAGCCGCTGCGCCAGCAGTTGCCCGCCTTCCAGATCATCGTCGCCGATGAATTGCACGACTTGAACGAAGCGTCGTTCCGCCTGCTGACCATGCTGATACGCCGTGGCAACGCATTTTTCTGCGGCGCCGGCGACAAGGATCAAGTCATCTACACGTGGTCGGGCGCCGACCACCGCTTCCTGCGCCAGCGCTTCGAACAGGAATTCCCGGCCTTGCAGCGCCTGCCGCTGACGGCCTCCTACCGCTACGGCCCGCAGCTGGCGCACGCCGTGGGCGTGCTGAAAAACAAGGCCAGCGTGTCGGCCCTGTCGCGCGCCACCCACATCGAGCTGCTCGAGTACGACCATGCGCAGCCGCAAGCGTGCAGCGCCCAGCTGATCGCCGCGCTGGAACACGCGCATGCGGGCACGACGGCCATCTTGCTGCGCGACCGCGACCAGGCGATCCGCGTGGAAACGGCGCTGTTCCAGAACGGCATCGCGTATGGCCTGGTGGATATGAACAGCTATTTGCTGAGCCTGGAAGTGCTGATGCTGCGCGGCATGGTCGCCATCGCCCGCAAGGATTTGCATGCGATCAAGAGCGGCCCGCGCCGCGGCGAGATCCTCGAAGCCCTCGTGGCCTTCGCGGAAATCCCGTTTACGCGCACGGAATTGCAGCAAGCCAAGGCCGACGTGGCCAACTACCCGGACTTGCTGGAAGGCTTCTTGACGAACCAGCTAGCCAAGTCGCAGAACCAGGACAAGGCGGCCCTGACCCTGGCCGCCGTCGATTACCTGCGCGCGCTGCCTCCCGACGCCCTGGCGGGCGATGCCCTGCAGCATGTCTTTGACTTGATGCAGCTGGAACAGACGGCGCGCCGCATCTATGTCGACCCGGCGCAGGCGCGGGTGGTCGCCCGTTCCCTGCACGGCTTCATTGCCGTGTGCCGCGAAGCGGGCGTGGCGCTGGGCGGTTTTGCCGGCTGGCTGGGCGAGATGGAAGACGCCGTGACGGTCTCGACCGGCAAGGCCAGACTCGTCATCGCCTGCATCGACCAGATCAAGGGCCTCGAATACAACCACGTGATTCTGCCCTACCTGGCCGTCGACGAATTCCCGCGCAGCAAGACCGATCCGCTGGAAGAGGAAAACCGTTTCTATGTGGCCGCCACCCGCGCGCGCGACAGGCTCACCTTGCTGGCGCCGCAAGACCCCGCCTGGCGGAGCCGCTACATCGCCGCCCTGCAGCTCAAGATTGTTGCGCCCAAGTCATAGATCTTTTGCTGCGCGGCCGCTTTTTGCGAAAGATGAAAGCGGGCATACTTTGTTCATGTGATCGCTTTTGATCTGAATTAACAAAGCTAACCAAGGAGGAACGACGCCTAACAAAACCGTAGCGAGCGGCGATGATTTGTGGCTAAGAAGCGCAACCGTGCTAGAGCACGGTGAGCATCGCAGGCCGCAAAGCGCGACGCGCAGTAGGTTTTGTTTGGCGTCCACGGTATGAAAGTATTTTTGACAGGCGCAGCAGGTTTCATCGGCAGTTCCATCGCGGCGGGCCTGGTGCGCGCCGGCCATCAGGTCACGGGCCTCGTGCGCAAACCGGAACAGGTGGCCGAACTGGCCAAGATCGGCGTGTTGGGTGTGCAGGGCGAGTTGAACGACCGCGCATTGCTCATCGAGCAGGCGAGGGCGGCCGACGCCGTCATCAACGCGGCCAGCAGTGACCACCGGGGCGCCGTCGAAGCCATCATTGAGGCGCTGGCCGGCAGCAACAAGCCTTTCCTCCACACCAGCGGTTCGTCCATCGTGGGCGACGCCTCGGGCGGCGAGGGCACGCAGCAGATCTATTACGAAGACAAGTTGCCGGCGCCCACGGCCGACAAGGCGGCCCGGGTCGCCATCGATGACCTGGTGCTGGCCAGCGCAAACAAGGGCGTGCGCGCCAGCGTGCTGTGCAACACCCTGATCTACGGCCATGGCGCCTTGCCGCGCGACAGCGTGCAATTGCCCCGTCTGCTCAAGCAGGCGCGCAAGAGCGGCATCGTGCGCCACGTGGGTCCGGGCCGCAATATCTGGTCGAACGTGCATATCGATGACGTTGTCAGCCTGTATTTGCTGGCGCTGGACAAGTCGCCCGCCGGCACCTTTTACTTTGTCGAGTCGGGCGAGGCGGCTTTCCGCGACATGACGGCCGCCATCGCCCAGGCGCTTGACTTGGGGCCTGCGCAGGACTGGCCGTTGCCCGAGGCGATTGCCGAATGGGGCTACGAGATGGCGTCGTACGGCCTCGGTTCCAACAGCCGCGTGCGCGGCGAGCGGGCGCGCAAGCTGCTGGGCTGGCAGCCGCAGGGACCGTCCGTGCTGGCATGGATTAAGAACAACATGCTGCACCCGCCGCAAGCCAGCGCCGTTTGATGCAGCTCAGCAAAACCTCATCAGTGTGCGCTAGCGAACGGTGCTTTGTGGCGATCGGGAGTATGATGGCTTTGCTTGGTTGAGACGCACTGCCGTGAAGTTGGCGGCATGTTCGATCTTCCAGCAGGTCAGCCGGTCGCCTCAAGGATCGGCACCAGATTCTTGCTGCCGGCGCGCTTGCGCCATGCGGCTGTGCACTGCAACTCCAGGTCGCGGTGTGGACTGCGAACCCCTTCAAGGCCGGCTCTAGCCGGTCTTTTTTTTTGCCTGTTTTTTGCCCGTTATTTCCGCCGCCGCGCCATTCACCGCTGTCTTTCCGCCATTCGCCGAAGCGCTGTTTTCTCCTCCCCGAAATCCGCGTATCTTTACGATCAACCAACTTCAAGGGGTGACCGTGAAACCTGAACCAGCTTATTGCCGCCGTACCCAGCTGCTGTGGGGCGTGCTGCTGATCGCCACCGGCGCCGTCATCCTGCTGGACCGGCTCGATATGATCTATCTCCACGATTACTATTCACTATGGCATTATTGGCCGGTGATACTGGTCGTTTTCGGCCTCAACAAGCTGCTCACGCCAGTGTCCGCCAAGCAGGTATTGAGCGGCCTGTGGCTGATCTTTTTCGCCGCCTGGTGGTATGTATCGTATGAAGAACTGTGGAACCTGAGTTTTTATAACAGCTGGCCCGCCTTGCTGATCGCCTGGGGCGTGGGCCTCGTGCTGGAACCGCTGTTGAACAAACATTTTATTGCCTACCGGGAGTCCGAGCATGAAAAATAAACCGCCGCTGCACTCGCCATCGCAGATCGTGCTGGGCGTCATCGTCATCGGCCTGGGACTGCTGTTTCTGCTCGATAACCTCGGTTTCATCGATGTGCGCTACACCTTCCGCTTCTGGCCCACGGCGCTGATCGTGTTTGGCCTGCTGAAACTGTCGCAAAGCCGCAGCGCGAACGGTTATTTATTGGGCGGCATGCTGGTGCTGCTGGGCGTGGCCTGGACCCTCAAGCACATGGGCATCTTCTACATGAACTGGGACTTGCTATGGCCCCTGCTGATCATCGGCCTGGGTGTGGCCGTGGTGTCGAAATCCCTGCCCGGCGCGCAGCAGCGCCAGCGCCGCCGGCGCTTTGCCGCGCAACAGGAGGGCGCCGCAGCGCCTGACTCTTTCGGCCAGGCCAGGAATGGCGCCGTGTCGCTCGACAAGGACACGGCAGCGCCCGGCGCCGGCGGGCAGGCGGACGATGACAGCATCATCGAAGTGACGGCCATCCTCGGCGGCTATGTGCGGCGCGTGTCGTCGCAGCGCTTCAAGGGCGGCGATATCAATGTCATCATGGCCGGCTGCGAAATCGACTTGCGCCAGGCGTCGATCGAAGGCGAAGCCGTGCTCAACGTATTTGCCCTGTGCGGCGGCGTCACCATCAAGATTCCACCCGACTGGAGCGTCGTGCTGCAGGGCACGCCCATCCTCGGCGGCTTCGAAGAAAAGACCATCGTGCCGCCGAACCAGAACAAGCGTCTGTACGTGACGGGCTACGCCATCATGGGCGGCCTGGAAATCCGCAACTAGGCGCGCATGTCGGGGCCCTTGTCGAAGCGGCGCGGCGCCGTGGTGGTGTTCCTGGTCTGCATCGCGCTGGGCCTGGCCCTGGCCTTCATCCTGGCCAGGGTGGCCCACGCGCCGTGGCTCAATGCCGTCGTGCTGGTGGTGCCTGCCACGCTCGTGTATGCGATCGGTTCGGGCTTTTCCGCGTTTTACCTGTGCCGCGCCTATCCCTTGCACGCGCGCCATCCGCTCGCCATCGCCGGCGTGGTGGGCGTGGCGGCCCTGTTCGCGGGCTTGCTGTGGGCCACCCTGCTGCAATTTCTGAATAGCGTCAGCCTGTTGCTGGAGCTGCGCTGGCTGGGCGTGAACCTGACGCAATCGCTGCTGGCCCTGTTCTTCGGCCTGGGCGTGCTGCTGTATTGCCTTGCTGCCGCAGTGCATTATCTGTTGCTGGAATTCGTGCGCGCCAGGATGGCCGAGCAGCGGGGGCTGGAAGCGCAGCTGACGGCGCAGGAAGCGCAATTGCGCATGCTGCGCACGCAAATCGATCCGCATTTCCTGTTCAACAGCTTGAACTCCATCAGCGCCTTGACGTCTATCGATGTGGCGGGGGCGCGCCAGATGACGGTGCAACTGGCCAGTTTCTTTCGCCAGAGCCTGAGCCTGGAAGCGCACAAGCACATCACCGTGGAACAGGAACTGGTGTTGATCCGCCATTTTCTTGCCATCGAGCACGTGCGTTTTGGCGAACGCCTGCAAGTGGCGGAAAGCATCGACACTGCCGCGCTGGCGTGTTTGCTGCCGCCCATGCTGATACAGCCGCTGGTGGAAAATGCCGTCAAGCATGGTATCTGCGGCTTGACGGAGGGCGGCCTGATCGCCATCGAGGCCCGGCGCGCAGGCAGCTTGCTGCAGATCGCCGTGCGCAACCCGGTTGACGCAGATCAAGGGCCCGCCCGCGGCAATGGCGTGGGCCTGGAGAATGTGCGCCAGCGCCTGGCCGGCGCGTATGGCCACGAAGCCAGCGTGCACTGGGGCCGGCGCGACGGTCAGTTCGAAGTGATGATTTCCATGCCGGCGCAGACCGGCGACACGGAGGAAGCATGATGCAGGCAAGAATGCGGGTCGCCATTGTTGACGATGAGCTGCTGGCGCGCAGCGTGTTGCGCGAATACCTGGCGCGCCACGACGATATCGACATCGTGGCCGAGTGCGCCAACGGCTTCGAGGCCGTCAAGGCCATCGCGGAGCTGGAGCCGGAACTGGTGTTTCTCGACATCCAGATGCCGCGCCTGGACGGCTTTGAAGTGGCCGAGCTGATCGGCGCGAAGACGCGCTTGATCTTTGTCACGGCCTATGACCAGTACGCCTTGAAGGCATTCGAATGCCATGCCCTGGACTACCTGCTGAAACCGTTCAGCGAACAGCGCTTCGACCAGGCGCTGGCCCATGCGCGCGCCAGCCGCAGCACGCCCGAGACTGTGCTGACGGTGGCGCGCGAGGCGGCCACGCGCGCGGCGCCACTGGACCGCGTGCTGATACGCGACGGCGCCAAGGTCCACGTGATCGCCAGCGCGCGCATCGACTATATCGAGGCGCAGGATGACTACATCAGCATCCGTTCCGAGGGCAATTCTTACCTGAAAAGCCAGACCTTGGCGGAGCTGGAAACCCAGCTCGATCCCGCCAAGTTCCTGCGCGTGCACCGCTCGTATCTGCTCAATATCGACGGCATCCGCCGCATCGAGGCGGCCACGAAAGACAGCCACGTGGCCATCCTGCGCGACGATACGAGGATACCCGTGAGCAAGGCGGGGTATCAAAAGCTGAAATTACTGGTTGGCTAGCTGCACATCCCACCACGTGGGCAGCAGCTGGCGGATTTCCGGGCGGGAAAAACGGTCGTCGATCAGGTAGACGACGCCCTTGTCCGATTGCGTGCGGATGACCCTGCCTGCCGCCTGCACCACCTTTTGCATGCCCGGATACAAGTACGTGTAGTCGTAGCCGGCGCCGAAGATGTCGCCCATGCGCTGGCGAATTTGCTCGTTGACGGGATTGATCTGCGGCAAACCGAGGGTGGCGATGAAGGCGCCGATCAGGCGCGCGCCGGGCAAGTCGATGCCTTCGCCAAAGGCGCCGCCGAGCACGGCAAAGCCGATGCCGCGTGTTTCCAGGCCGAAACGGCCCAGGAATTGCGCCCGGGAAGCGTCGTCCATGCGGCGCGGTTGTTGCCAGAGTGGCACGTCTGGGTAATGCTGGGCGAACAAGTGGGCCGTCTTTTCCATGTAGTCGAAGCTGCTGAAGAAGGCCAGGTAATTGCCCGGCATTTCTGCGTATTGCTTCGCCATCAATTGTGCGATGGGCAGCAGCGAGGCGGCGCGATGCTGGTAGCGCGTAGAAATGCTGTCTGCCACGCGCACGGACAGTTGTTCCGCCTGGAACGGCGATTCCACGTCGACCCAGGCCGTGTCGGCTGGCATGCCCAGGGTGTCGCTGTAGTAATTCCACGGACTCAGGGTGGCGGAAAACAGGGCCGTGCTGTGGCTGGCCGCGAAGCGCTCCTTGAGAAACGGTGCCGGCACGATATTGCGGAGGCAGACGGTGGAGCCAGTGTCCGTTTTGCTGACGTCGAACAGCGAATGCTCGCCAAAGCTTTCCGCCAGGCGGTTGATCAGCAGCACGTCAAAGTAAAAGCGCTGCAAATCCTCGTCCAGCGCCCCCGCGTGCTCGGCCAGGTAGTCGCCGATGGCCGTCGCCACCCCTTGCAGGGCGCCAAAGAATTTGTCCGGCAAGGCCGCATGCACGTGGTAATCGCCATCCTGCTCTTTTAATAAGGCCGTCCACTGGCGCGAGAGGCGGTCCAGCGGCTTTTTCAAGCCCTCGGGCGCGAACTTGCGCAGCATTTTCAGGTCGATCTGCGCCAGCTCGGCCGAATACATGCTGCGCGCGCGCGACACCATATTGTGCGCCTCGTCGACCAGCACGTTGACTTTCCAGTCGTGGGCCAGGGTCATGCTGTACAGCATCGCGCTGAGGTCGAAGTAATAATTGTAGTCGCCGATGACGACGTCGCTCCAGCGCGCCAGTTCCATGCCCAGGTAATACGGGCAAATAGCCTGCTGCAAGGCGATGGCGCGCACGGCTTCCTTGTCCAGGATCAAACCGCTGGCCAGCGCCACCTCGCGCGCCAGCGGCAAGCGGTCGTAAAAACCCTTTGCCAGCGGGCACGATTGGCCATGACAGGCTTTGTCAGGATGTTCGCAGGCGCTGCTCTTGGCGCTCAGTTCCAGCACGCGCAGTGGCAGCAGGGGCGCGCTATCCTTCAGGATGGCGCAGGCGTCGAGCGCCATTTGGCGTCCCGGTACTTTGGCGGCGAGGAAAAACAGTTTATCCAGGCCATGCGCGGCCGTGGCTTTCAACATGGGGAACAGGCTGCCCACCGTCTTGCCGATACCGGTCGGCGCCTGCGCCAGCAAGCCGCAGCCGCGGCTGCTGGCCTTGTACATGGCTTCGGCCAGCTGGCGCTGTCCCGGGCGGAAGTCGGCATGGGGAAAGGCCATGGCCGTCAGTTGAGTATCGCGGCTGGCGCGGTGCGCCAGTTCCTGCTCGGCCCAGTCGAGGAAGAGGGCGCAATGCTGTTCGAAGAAAAGGCGCAGCGCCTCGGCCGTGCACTCCTCGTGCATGAGCGTTTCCTTCTGGCTTGCGATATCGAAATACACGAGCGCCACGCGCAGCATGGGCAGGTTCAGCTGCTGGCACAGCAAATGGCCGTAGATGCGCGCCTGCGCCCAGTGCAACTGGCGGTGGTTGGCGGGCATGGCGTCCAGTTCGCCCCGGTAGGTCTTGATTTCTTCCAGTTGGCGCCGTGCCGGGTCGTAGCCGTCGGCGCGGCCCCGCACGTGCAGGGGGCCGAAGTCGCCGGACAGGCTGATTTCGCGCTGGTAATCGTCGTCGCGCCGAGAGGTGACGGTGGCGTGCCCCGCCATGCCTTCCTGCGCCGTGGGCGAGGGGGTGAAGCGCAAGTCCAGGTCGCCTGCCTTGGCCGTGAATTCGCACAGGGCGCGCACGGCGATCGTGTACGTGCTGCGGCTCATGCTGCGGCCCCCCACTGCAGGTAGCACACGCTGACGGGCATGGCGTGCTCGGCACAATACGCGATCCAGCGCAGCTGGTTGTCTTGCAGGCGGTCGCCCGGACCTTTGACTTCGATCATGCGGTAGCGCCGTTCCGCCGGCCAGAACTGGATTAAATCGGGAAAGCCGCTGCGGTTGCTTTTGATGTCGAGCAAGATGCGCTCGAACGCCTTTTTCAGGTGGGCGGCCGGGATGCAGGTCAGCGCCAGGTCCAGCAAGTCGTCGTCGAGCACGTCCCAGCTGACGAAGGGCGAGACGATGCCGTGTTTGGCGGCAAGCGTGGCGCGGATGGCGGCGTGGTAGCTGCCGTCGTCCAGTTGCGTCAGGCAGGCGGCAAAGTCGATGCTGCGGCGCTGGTAAAAATCGGCGCTGTGCAAGTCGGCCGGGCCACGGTGAAACGGGTGGAAGAAGGCGCCCGGCATGGCCTTGAAGATGGCGGGCCAGCACAGCAGGCCGAACAGCGAGTTGATCAGGGTGTTTTCCACGTAATACACGGGCGCGTCGTCGTGGCTCAGGTGCTGCTGCACCACGCCTTCCACGTAGTACGCCTGTTCAGGGCAGGGCAGCAGCAGGTCGATGCGGTCGACGGCGGCGGGGGCGCTGGCCGCCTGCTTCGCATGGCCCAGCTTGCGCCGCAAACGGGGCGCCATGCGCAGCAGCAACTGCTGTTCCGCTTCGCTTTCCGGCGCGGCCAGCGCGATCGTCAGCCGGTCGTAGGCTGCTTGCGGCTGTTCATCTTTTTCCAGCACGCGGATGGCGCGGCCACGCGCGCCCGGATAGCGGCAATCGGCGTAGGCGCGGTAGGCGGCCGGCCAGTCCTGGCATTTTTCCAGGTGCTGGGCGATCTGGAAGCGCAGCTTGTCGCGCCGGCTGGCCAGCCAGCTATTGTCCTGCGACAAGGGCAGCGCCGCCAGTTCCTGCAGCACATCGTCGGCCGGCGCGCTGTCGTTGTAGCGTTCGCGGCACTGGTGCAGCACTTCATAGTGCTCGATTTCCTGGCGCGTGCGAAAACCGCGCGAAGCGGGCGAGAATTCCACTTTTTCATATTGGTACACACCCAGGTCGGACAGCACGAATTCCGACCAGTCCTGGTGATAGTTGCCAAAGTAAATCAGGCGCAAACGGTCGCACAGGGCTTGCAGGCCGAGGCGGTACAGCACGTCGCCGGAGGTCGGATGCCACGCGGAAAACGGTTTGCTTTCCGCATGCAGTACGCGCATGGCGTCCAATTGTTCCGCCTTGCGCGCCGCCTTCAGGGGGGCGGCGAGATCGAAAGCCTGGGCGATTTCCGTTTTCAGCAGCAGATCGAACAGTTCCTCGACAGAAATGGCTGGATCGCTTTCGACCCAGCCCGTGGCCAGCAAGGGCAGGGCGGCTGAGCGCGTGTCGCCGATTTCCGGGTAATTAAGCTTGCTTGCGCGAAATAGACAGCCCTTGCGCATGACGAGGCGCACGAACAGGGCGCGCGACGGCTGCGGCAGCTTGCCGAAGTCGGCGATGAATTGCGTTTCCTCAAGACTCAGCAGATCGGCGTAACGGGCGCTGATCCAGCTCAGCACGTCCTGGAAATTATCCAGATAGTACAGGGGATTTTCCAGGACTCTCAACATGGGGATGGCAATAGGGCAAGTTGCAAGGTGATCGATTTTACTGTGTTTATATACAGTTTAAACCTTCAGCCGCCGCTTGCCCAGCGAATTATGTTCAGCCAGCCGTGCTGTAGGCAAAACAGCTGTCGAACTTTTCGTAGGGAATCAGTTCCGCGCGCAGGCCAGCCAGTTCGATATCGCTCAGCAAGCCCCGGTGCGCTTCCTTGCGTCCCTTCGGCAGCAGCACGTCGTAATCGATGATGACCCTGGCCAGCAAGGATTGCAGCACCTCGGCTTGGCGCGCCGTCAGGTAGCGCGCATGCGTGCCCAGGGTGTTTGCCAGTTGTTCCTTGAATTCCTCGTCGCTGACGTCGTTGTACGTGTCCTGGTCGGCCATGCTGTTCAACAACATGTGAAACAGGAAATCCTGCAGGTTCTTTGCCAGGTATTGGGCTTCATTCTGGTCATGCCACAGCAGCACGACGGGCATGTCGCCGTCCTGCTGGCCAGGCGCGAAAAAGCAGTAGTGGTCGCCCGCGCCCGTTTGCGCAAACGGGATGAAGCGGAAGGCGGGATCGATCTGCCGGTAATCGTCGGGATCGGCCAGTTCTTCCATGGCTGCCGCTGCGGCTTTGACGCTCAGCAACTCGAAATCGTCCGCATGCAGCAGCAGGGTGGGCCGCTCGGTCAAGGTGGGATAGACCAGCTTGTACCAGTCGGGGCCGTATTCGCCCACGGCCAGCATGCCGTCGCGGTCCAGCTGCCGGTACAGTGCAGGATAAGTGAAGCCGTGTTGCTGTTCAATTTCTGCCAGTGTCATGTTTGCCCTGTTCAACGTGAGTCATGCGGCAATGATAGCCGAGGCGATGGCGCGCACGGCTGGCCCCGCGGCGACAATGATGCGCATAATTAATAAACATTTTAGTTTACTTATGTGGCGTGCTCACGTAGTCTGGCCGGACAATCTCCATCGAGCCCGCATGAAAAACATCATCCTGATTTCCGCCGCCTGTTTGCTGGCGCTGCTGTCGACCATCGGCGCCTCCCTGCCGTACCCGATCCTGCCGCCCCTGTTCGCGGCCGAAGCGCCGAATGCCTTCAATAATTTCCTCAGCTTGCCATCGAAACTGCTGTTCGGCCTGGCGCTGACCATCAACCCGCTGGGCTTGCTGATCGGCTCGGCCTTGCTGGGGCCGCTGTCGGACCGCTATGGCCGCCGTCCCCTGCTGATGCGCACGGCCGTGGGCGCCGCCATCGGCCACGCCTTCACGGCCTGGGCGCTGGTGATCCAGTCCTACCCCCTGTTCATCGTCGCCCGTTTCATCACCGGTTTGCTGGAAGGTAACGGCGCCGTGGCGCGCGCCATGCTGGCCGACCAGCTGACGGGACCGCTGCGCCTGCGCGCCATGTCCTGGCTGAATGGCGCGTTTTACCTGGGCTGGCTGGTGGGGCCGATCCTGGCGGGCGCCACCCTGCATTGGGGCGTGACGGTGCCGTTCTGGATCGCCGCCGCCGCCCTGATGCTCGTCGCCGTGCTGGTGGCCGTGGGCTTGCCGCGCGAAACGCCGTCCCTGCTGACGACGTCGTGGTGGCAAGTGGCGCGCGACCGTCATTCGCTCAATTTGCTGCGTCATGACGAGCTGCGCACGCTGTTCATCGTGCAACTGGCGCTGACCTGCGGCGTGGCCAGCTTTTACGAGTTCTATCCGCTGTGGCTGGTCGAGACGGCCAATTACCATGCGCAAGAGATTGCCTGGGTGAATGTGGGCCTGTGCGGCACGATGACCATCACTTCGCTGCTGGCGGGCGGTCCCAGCCGCCATGCGCCGCTGCTGCGCGCCAGCTGGTATGCGTGCGGCGTGGCGTTGGCCGTGGGAATCTTGGCGCTTGGCAATATCTGGGTGGGCATCGCCGCCATCGTGCTGTTCGGCCTTCCGAATGCGTTGTACAACACGGTGATCCAGGGCTGGTGCGCCGAGCGCTTCAGCGCGCACGGCCAGGGCGCCGTGATGGGCTTGCTGGCCACGACCTTTTGCATCGCCAATATCGTCGTCGCCCTCAGCGGCTCCGTGCTGACCCTGATCGATACGCGGCTGATCCTTGTCGCGGGCGCCTGTTCTGCCGCCTGGGCCGCGTGGCGCATGGCCGCCTGGCGCCGCCAGCTGGCCGGCGCGGTCGATGCCGAGGCGGTGGCATGAATACGTCCGAGCAGACGCTGTTCTTGCTGAAGATGCGCGGGCCGCAGACGGCGCAGCAACTGGCGGCCTTGCTCGACATCACCTCCATGGGCGCGCGGCGCCAGCTGGAAGCGGCGCAGGACAAGGGCCTGGTGGCTTGCGGCGACGTGGCCGACAAGGTGGGGCGCCCGTCGCGGCGCTGGCAGCTGACGCCGGCCGGCCACGCGCGCTTTCCCGACCGCCATGCCGACCTGACACTGGAATTGATCGCGCAAGTGAAAACCCTGTTCGGCGACGAGGGGCTGGATAGACTGATCGGCGCGCGCGAGCGCAGCAGCGAAGCGGCCTACGGCAAGCTGGTCGACCCTCGGCTTGATCTGGCGCAACGGGTGGACAGCCTGGCGCGGGCGCGCGATGGCGAGGGTTACATGGCCCATGCCGAGCCGCAGGACGATGGCAGTGTCTTGCTGGTGGAAAACCATTGCCCGATTTGTGCGGCCGCCAAGGCGTGCCAGAATTTCTGCCGCGCAGAGCTGGCCATCTTTCAGCGGGTATTGGGGGACGATTGCACGGTGGAACGCAGCGAATATCTGCTGGAGGGGGGGCGGCGCTGCGTGTACAGGATCATGCCGGTGGGGTAAAACCCAGCAAAGGCCGGGGTCGTACCCTGCAGGGTACGACCCCGGTATCTGCTCCTGGGACTTGTTACTTCTTGGCAGCCTTGGGCTTGGCGGCAGGCGCCGCCTTTTCCGCTGCGGCGGTGGCGCCGCCCGTCGCCTTTTCCGTGGCCTGCGCCACTTGCGCGCTGGCCTTGGCGATCTGCTCTTCCACTGTTTTCACGGCCTGTTTCGTGGCCTTGGTGACTTGTTCGTAGCCGAGGAAGGCGTTGTCGATGGCGGCCTTGACGATGGCGACGGCGTTTTCCGAGCCCGGCGGCACGTTTTTCGTCACGTCGTAGATCAGGGCGCTCAAATTGCTTTTCGCTTCGGCCACATGGGCTTCTGCAGCCGTCGTGAATTCCGTGTGGATTTCCTTGATGATGTCGTCGAGTTGCTGTTTATACGCTTTCGCGCCGGCCACGCCCGGTTGCAGCTGGGCAGCGGCGGCGGCCATGGCGGCCTTCGGATCCTTGGCCTGGCTGATTTCCTTGCTGGCGGCTAGGCCATCCTCGATACCGGACTTGGCGGTGGCCATGTTCAGCGCCAATACCTGTTCCACGCCTTGCACGGCCTTGGAGGTGAGGGTGTTGAAGGTCATCAGCTGGAATTCAAACAGGGCCTTGGTGGCCGTTGCGAATTGTTCGGGATTCGTAAACATGTGGTCTCCTCGGTTTGAATAGATACGTTCTTATCGTTCCATACTCTTTCGACGCCGCATTGCCATCGCTTGCTCTCAAGCCGGTGCCCCGTGTGGTCATGACCCCATTATTTAACAAGCGCCGGTTTTTCGCAACGGCTATCTTTGTACGGTCCCGAGGCCAGTTCCCAGCCAAATCCCAAGGTCGATTGGGCGCACGCCAGGGTGCCGTCGATCTTGCTGCGCCATTTGTACCAGGGGGCAGGTCCGGCCATTGCGCCGGCGCAAACTGCCAGCAGGGCAGTGGCGATAAGGTATTTCATGGGTGCTCCGAAAGAAATGCTTGCTGGCATTGTAGCGCGCTTGCCCGTCAGGGGGCGGGCGCTTGCGGCGCGGCGGCGGGCAACTGCAGGGTGAACGTGGTGCCGCTGCCGTCGCCGGTGCTGCTGGCAACATGGATATGGCCGCCCAGCACGCCCGTGACGATGTTGTGCGCCACGTGCAAGCCCAGGCCCGACCCGCCGGAACCGAGCTTGGTCGTGAAGAAGGGGTCATAGACATGCACGAGGTCATCGGCGGCGATGCCCACGCCCGTGTCGGCGATGGACAGGGTGATCGTCTGTCCGTCGTCGCTGCCGCGCGCGGTGATGGCGATGGTGCCGCCGCTGCGGCCCTCGAAGGCGTGGCGCAGGCAGTTTTCCAGCAGGTTGCTGAGTACCTGGCCCAGCGGACCGGGATAGCTGTCCATGGCCAGACCCTCGGGCACGTCCTGCGTCAGGCTCAGGCCGGCGGCCTTGAGCGGCGTCGACATGGGCAGCATCAGTTCGGCGATGAACTGGCGCAGCAGGAAGTGGCGGCGCTGCGAGCTGGCGCGGTCGACGGCGATCTGCTTGAAGCTGGAGACGAGGTCGGCGGCGCGCTGCAGGTTGCGCAGCATGATGGCGTCCGCCTCGCTGGCCTGGGTCAGGTAGGCGCCCAGTTCGGAGCGGCGCAAGCCGCCCTGGAAGCTGGCCTGGATTTCGCGCGTGCGCTCGGCCATGGTGGTGGCCACCACGAGGCCGTTGCCGATCGGCGTATTGAGTTCGTGCGCGATGCCGGCCACCAGCGCGCCCAGCGCGGCCAGCTTGTCGCGGCGCACCAGTTCTTCCTGCGTGATGGAGAGGTTTTCCAGCGCGGCGGCCAATTCGAGGTTCGTTTGTTCCGAGTGTTCCTTGGCCTGCGTCAGCGCCGCCGTGCGTTCGGCCACCAGCTCTTCCAGATGGGCGCGGTGGCGCTGCAGCTCGCGTTCGTGGCGCATGCGGCCAATCGCGATGCCGGCCAGGTCGGTGGCCGTGTCGATCAGCTCCAGGTCGCGCGCGTCGGGCTGGCGCACTTCGCGGTAGTACATGGCGAAGGAACCGAGCACGGTGCCATCCTGGCCGAAGATGGGGCGCGACCAGCAGGCGCGCAGGCCGAATGGCGCCGCCAGCTCGCGGTAGGGTGCCCACAGCGGATCGCGCATGATGTCGGTGACGACCACCGGTTCGCGCAGGAACATGGCCGTGCCGCAAGACCCCACGCCGGGGCCGATGGCCACGCCTTCGAGCAGGGCCATGTATTCGGCCGGCAGGCTGGGGCCGGCCGCGCTATGCATATGGATGCCGTCATCGTCGAGCAGCATGATGGAGCAGAGCACGCCGCGCGACTGGCCTTCGATCAGCAGCAGCAAGTGGTTCAGGGTGGGAATCAGCGGCGCGCCCTTGGCGACCATTTCCAGCAGGGCGCTCTGGCCCGAGCGCATCGCCTCGGCGAGGTTGCGTTCGGTCAAGTCGATGATGCGCGCATGCACCAGCTGGCGGCCCGGCACGGACAGGCGCATCAGGCGGATTTCGCAGGCGATCGGGTGGCTGTCGCGGTGGCAGCAGTTGGCGCGGAAGACGACGATCTTGCCTTGCAAGGTATCGCGGATCTTTTCTTCCAGCAGTTGCGGCGAGGCGCGGCCATCGACCTGGTGCCTGGGGAACAGCGGTTCCATGCCGCCTTGCAGCAGCTCGGCCAGCGGCATGCCGAACAAATCTTCGGCCAGGTGGTTGGCGTCGATCAGCAGGCGGTTGTCGATATCGAACAGCAGCACGGCGTCGGGCGAACCGGCCAGGATGGAGTGGTAATTGACTTCCAGCGTTTGCGGGTGCAAGGGGCGCGGCGGCGTGGCGGCACGCGGCGCGGGCGCTTCGGCCTTGTGCAGCGCCAGTTCCATGAGGATTTTTTCCGCCACGTCGCGCGCATTGAAGGGCATCTTGATGTAGTCGGAAGCGCCGGCGCCCACGCTGCGGCCTTGCTCTTCGGCGCTGGGGGTGGCCGACATCAGCAGCAGCGGCACGCTGTGGGGCCCGCCCGCATTGCGCAGGCGCATGCAGGTGGCGCCGATATTCGTGCCCGCCAGGGCCGCGTCGAGCAGGATCAGGTCCGTGCCGCCGGCCGCCAGTTCCACGCCTTCGTCGATATCGCCCGCCAGTCCCGTACCCAGGTTATGCCGGTCCAGCACATACAGCAGTTCGCGCACATCGTTCGGCGAATTGCTGACCAGCAGCACATTGGCCCGGTCAGTGATGGAAGAAATCAACTGGTTCATGGTGTCGCGCCCTTACGCGTTTCATGGGCCTAGTATTACATCAAGGCAAGTAGGAGTAAACGATAATTCTTGATGGCTAAAAGCAATGCGGATGGCTCTCGTTCACGCGGCCTTTTGCACGGCCGGTGCCGCATTCAGGTCGGCGCGCGCCTGTTCGATGCGCGGGTAATTATCCTCGATCCAGTCGACCAGCACGGCCAGGCGTTCAGCCGCCTCGCGTCCCAGCGGCGTAAGGCTGTACTCCACCTTGGGCGGGATCACCAGGTACGCCTGGCGCAGCACGAAACCGTCGCCTGCCAGCGCTTCCAGGGTTTGCGCCAGCATTTTTTCGCTGACGCCGCCCACTTCGCGGCGCAGTTCGCTGAAGCGCCGCGTGCCGCTCAGCAGCAGTACCAGCACCAGCACGGCCCAGCGGCTGGTCAGGTGGCTGAGCACGGCGCGCGACGGGCAGGCGGCCGCGAGCAGGTGCGCGCCCTGGTTTTGCCGGGCGAGGGCGGCGCGCAGGCTGGCGCCGGGAGTGTCTGTGGACATGATAGTTGGCCTTCGAAGTTTGGTATCCAAGAGTACTTACCAAAAGGTACGTACTTACAATAAGTAAGTAATAGTCCTATTATAGGGTTTTACCACCCACGTACCAAGGAGAAATCATGATCGTCATCACCGGCGCCACAGGCAATCTGGGCCAGCACGTCATCGCCAGCCTGCTCAAATCCATCCCTGCAGCCAACATCATCGCCGCCGTGCGCAACCCGGCCAAGGCCGCCAGCCTGGCCGCCCAGGGCGTGCAAGTGCGCCAGGCCGATTACAACGATGGCGCCAGCCTCGATGCGGCGTTCAAGGGTGCAACGAAAATCCTGCTGATCTCGTCGAGCGAAGTGGGCCAGCGCGCGCAGCAGCACCAGAACGTCATCGATGCGGCCAAGCGCGCCGGCGTAGCCCTGCTGGCCTATACCAGCGTCTTGCGCGCCGACACGTCGCCGCTGGGCCTGGCCGCCGAGCACGTCGTCACGGAAGCGGCCATCCGCGCATCCGGCCTGCCATACACTTTCCTGCGCAACGGTTGGTACCTGGAAAACCATACGGAACACCTGGCGCCCGTGCTCGAGCATGGCGTCGTGCTGGGCGCGGCGCAAAACGGGCGTTTCTCGTCGGCCGCGCGTCTCGACTATGCGGCGGCCGCCGCTGCCGTGCTGACGGCGGCCCAGCCGCAAGCCATCTATGAATTGGCGGGCGACCACGGCTTTACCCTGGCGGAATATGCGGCCGAAGTGGCGCGCCAGTCGGGCAAGGTGATTGTCTACAAGGATATGCCGCAGGCGGACTTCAAGGCGGCGCTGGTGAGCGTGGGCGTGCCGGAAGGCTTTGCCGATCTGCTGGCTGATTCCGATGCGGGCGCGGCCAAGGGCGGTCTGGAAGATCATGGCAAGCAATTGAGCACGCTGATTGGCCGTCCGACGACGAGCCTGTTTGACGCCGTGAAGGCGGCGCTGGCCAGGTAAGCAAGAGAGGAGGGTGCCGCAGGTGGGGAAACCACGCGGCATCTGCCGTGGAAGACATGCAGAAATGAAAAAAGCCGCAAACTTTTACAAGTTTGCGGCTTTTTTGCGAATTAGGTAATGGTGCCCACGAAGGGACTCGAACCCCTACACCCGAAGGCACATGGACCTGAACCATGCGCGTCTACCAATTCCGCCACGTGGGCACTGATGCTGCTTGTTACTATATCTCACTACTGTACTGCGGACTACAACGAAAACGACTCGTTGCTGGTGGTGCCCACGAAGGGACTCGAACCCCTACACCCGAAGGCACATGGACCTGAACCATGCGCGTCTACCAATTCCGCCACGTGGGCATTGTGCTGCTTTTGCTGCTTGTTGCTACTATCTGCTACTTTACTGCGGATCACAACAATGAACAACTTGTTGCTGGTGGTGCCCACGAAGGGACTCGAACCCCTACACCCGAAGGCACATGGACCTGAACCATGCGCGTCTACCAATTCCGCCACGTGGGCATTGTTACTGCTTGCTGCTTGTCGCTGCGTGTTCTGCAGCGAGGACAAAATCATAAGGGCTGGCGCGCATTCGGTCAATCAACATTTTGCACTTTTCTGCAAGAAACATGCTTTTTCGCCTGAAAAGGGCTTTTCCCTATGAAAAAAGGCTGAATCTGCCTCTTTTTTCAGCGCTTTTCCGCCGGTTTCTGTCCGTGGGCTTGCCGGGTGGCTCGGTTGCCGCAGTGCGGCCAGTCAAGTTATGTTGGCGGGAGGGGAGGGATGTTTGGCGCGGAAATGAAAAAAGCCGCAAACTCGTGAAAGTTTGCGGCTTTTTTGCGAATTAGGTAATGGTGCCCACGAAGGGACTCGAACCCCTACACCCGAAGGCACATGGACCTGAACCATGCGCGTCTACCAATTCCGCCACGTGGGCACTGATGCTGCTCTATTACTTGTTGCTTACTACTTTACTGCTCGAGTACTTGTTGCAAAATAACTTTACAGCAATTCTGCTATTATAGCGACTTGAAGAGTTTTGCGCCAGATGAGCTTTCGCTCCATACTGCACATCAACCCTGTACCGCTTTCCTGCAACTGCATTCCCGTGAAGGTTTGTCGCTGCAAGAGACCGAGATTATAGAGCAATATTTGCCGAAGTCAAATGCATTGCGCAGCTTTTCTCCTTTTTTTCATCGGCGGGGCACTTGTTCGGTTTCCGCTACGCTGTCCGTTAGGCAAACCAAGGCGTCCTCCGGTACACTACCGGACATCACCGTGTCAATATTGACGGTGATGTCATCGGTCTTTGTCTTCCGTTTGATCACTGTCAATAACAACTATAGAAATACTTTTGAGCCAAAATACCCACACCATCCCCAGCCGGGAGGACATTCTCGGCATATTCCGCAGCGTCAGCGCGCCTCTCGACCCGCAGTCTCTCGGGAAAACGCTGCAAGTGCATGCCGATTCCATGGATGTCCTGGTCCGTCGCCTGAAGGCGATGGAGCGCGACGGCCAGCTCAAGTCTGACGCCAGCGGTGTTTTCTGCCTGGCCGACCAGAGCGCGCTTGTCGCCGGTCGCGTCACCAGCCACCGCGACGGTTTCGGCTTTGTCATTCCCGACGACGCCAGCGCCGACCTGTTCCTGCCTGAGAAAGAAATGCAGAAAGTACTGCATGGCGACAAGGTCATGGCCCGCATCGTCGGCACGGACCGCCGCGGCCGCCCGGAAGGCACGATCGTCGAAGTCACCTACCGCGCCAATACCCACGTCATCGGCCGCCTGATCCAGGAAAACGGTACCTGGGTCGTGGCGCCGGAAGACCAGCGCATCGGCCAGGACATTTTGGTCACCGGTTCGGTGGGCAAGGCGAAAGCCGGCCAGATCGTCAGCGTCGAGCTGACGGAGCAACCGATGCGCTTCAAGCAGCCGGTCGGCAAGATCGTCGAAGTGCTCGGTGCGCTCGATGATCCCGGCATGGAAATTGAAATTGCCGTGCGCAAATTCAACGTGCCGCACATCTTTTCCGCCGCCGCCCTCAAGCAAGCTGAAAAACTGCCGTTCGAAGTGCGCGCCGCCGACCTGAAAGACCGTGTCGACCTGCGCGACGTGCCATTGGTGACCATCGACGGCGAAGACGCGCGCGATTTCGACGATGCCGTATATTGCGAACCCGTCAAGATCGGCCGCGCCAACTGCTTCCGCCTGATCGTGGCGATTGCCGACGTCAGCCATTACGTGAAACCGAACGACGCGCTCGATATCGACGCGCTGGAGCGCAGCACGTCCGTCTACTTCCCGCGCCGCGTGATCCCGATGCTGCCGGAAAAACTGTCGAATGGCCTGTGCTCGCTGAACCCGGCCGTCGACCGTTTGACCCTCGTCTGCGACGCCGTCGTCAGCGACAAGGGCGAGCTGAAGGCTTACCAGTTCTATCCGGCCGTCATTCATTCGGCCGCGCGCCTGACGTATGACGAAGTCGCTGCCGTGCTGGGCAACACCAAGGGACCGGAAGCGGCACGCCGCGCGGACATCCTGCCGCACCTGCAAAACCTGGAAGCCGTCTACCGCGCCTTGCTGAAAGCGCGCACGGAGCGGGGCGCCATCGATTTCGAGACGACGGAAACGTATATCGTCTGCAATAGCGCCGGCAAGATCGAAAAGATCATCCCCCGCACGCGCAACGAAGCGCACAAGATCATCGAAGAGTGCATGCTGGCGGCCAACGTCTGCGCGGCCGATTTGTTGCTGCGCAACAAGCATCCTGGCACCTACCGCATCCACGCCAGCCCGACCAAGGAAAAGCTCACGCAAGTGCGCACCTTCCTCAAGCAGGTCGGCCTGAACCTGACGGGCGGCGACACGCCGTCGGCATCCGATTACCAGACCCTGATGCAGCAGATCAAGGCGCGTCCCGATGCGGCCCTGCTGCAAACGATGCTGCTGCGTTCGATGCAGCAAGCCGTCTACAGCCCGGACAATATCGGCCACTTCGGCTTGGCGTACGAGGCGTATGCCCACTTCACCAGCCCTATCCGCCGCTATCCCGACCTGCTGACGCACCGCGCCATCAAGGCCATTCTGCAAGGCAAGAAATACGAGCCGAAGCTGTCCGAAAAGACCGTGCTGAACACGAACGTGTCGAACGCCACGCGCAAGCAGCAAGCCAAGGACAAGGCCGACGGCAAGCCGAAGAAAACTGATCTCACCATCTGGGACGCGCTGGGCGTGCATTGCTCGGCCAACGAACGCCGCGCCGACGAAGCGTCGCGCGACGTGGAAGCCTGGCTGAAGTGCTACTTCATGCAGGATAAATTGGGCGAAGAGTTCACCGGCACCATTACGGGCGTGACCACCTTCGGCGTGTTCGTGCAGCTCGATACCCTGTTTGTCGAAGGTCTGGTGCACGTCACCGAGCTGGGCACCGATTACTTCCAGTACGACGATGCGCGCCATGAGTTGCGCGGCGAACGCACGGGCAAGCGTTATCAATTGACCGACCGTCTGACGGTGCAAGTGGCGCGTGTTGACCTGGAAACGCGCAAGATCGACCTGCGCCTGGTCACCGACGCGGAACTGGCGGGCGAAGAAGCGCCAGCCAAGCCGAATGGCGGCGGCAAGCGCAAGGGCGAGAAGAAATCGATGGTCAAGCCCGGTCCCGCGACCGAGCAGCGCCACGAGATCAAGGCCAGCGTCAGCAACGGCGGCAAATCCGGCAATGGTTCCGGCGGCCGCTCCAACGGCGCCAAGGCGCAAGCCAAGCCTGCCGCCAAGGCAGCCCCGAAGGAAGCCCCGAAGGCGGCAGCTTCCAAGGCCGCCGCGCCGAAACGCAGCAAGAAACCAGCCGCGGCACCCGCTGCGGCGGCACCACGAGCAGCAAAAACTGTATCTGCATCAAAAACAAGCAAGAAGAAACGATAAATAATGAAGAATAAAATGATTTTCGGCTTCCACGCCGTCACCTCGCGTCTGCGTCATGAAGCGTCGTCCGTGGAAGAAATTTTCGTCGATGCCAGCCGCGTCGACGGCCGCATGAAGGACATGATCGCCGCCGCCAAGGCTGCCAACGTGCGCGTCATGCCTGTCGACTCGTCGCGTCTCGATAAAATCGTCGGCACGCGCCGTCACCAGGGTGTGATCGCGTTTGCCTCGCAACTGTCGCTGGCGCGCAATCTCGATGAGCTGCTGGACGCCATCGACGGCCCGCCGCTGCTGTTGATTCTCGACGGCATTACCGATCCGCACAACCTGGGTGCCTGCCTGCGCGTGGCCGACGGCGTCGGCGCACATGCCGTCATCGTGCCGAAGGACCGCGCCGTGGGCCTCAACGCCACGGCCGCCAAGGTCGCCAGCGGTGCCGCCGAAACCGTCCCGTACATCACCGTGACGAATCTGGCGCGCACCATGCGTGAACTCAAGGAACGCGGCATCTGGCTGATCGGCACCTCGGACGACGGCGAAAAAGGCTTGTACGAAGCCGATTTCACGGGCCCGACGGCCCTCGTCATGGGTTCGGAAGGCGAAGGCATGCGCCGTTTGACGCGCGACACCTGCGACATCCTCGTCAGCATCCCGATGTTCGGCTCCGTCGAGAGCCTGAACGTGTCGGTCGCTTCCGGTGTCTGTCTGTATGAAGCCCGCCGCCAGCGCATCGCTTTAGAAGCTTAAGTTAGCGTTATTTGGGGTCAGACCCGCCGGGTCTGACCCCAGCTTGCCGTTGAGCAGCTTCTCAACGGCAGCCCCCTCCAGCAGTCCCCCTCCGAATACGCTACCATTTGCGTTCCACCTTATCCATTTTCATTATGTTCCACCACCTGCGCGAAGACATCAACAGCATCATTGAACGTGACCCCGCCGCCCGCAATGGCTGGGAGGTGCTGACCTGTTATCCGGGCTTGCACGCCATCGTCATGCACGGCTGGGCGCACTGGTGCTGGACGCGGCACCTGAAGTGGGTAGGGCGCTTCATTTCGTATATCGGCCGCATCATCACGGGCATCGAGATCCATCCGGGCGCGGTCATCGGCCGGCGCGTCTTCATCGACCATGGTTTCGGCGTGGTGATCGGCGAGACGGCCGTCGTCGGCGACGACTGCACCATCTACCAGGGCGTCACCCTGGGCGGCACCTCGCTGCACAGCGGCAGCAAGCGCCATCCGACCCTGGAACGGGGCGTCATCGTCGGCGCGGGCGCGCAGGTGCTGGGCAGTTTTACCGTGGGCGAGTACGCCAAGGTGGGCTCGAACGCCGTGCTGCTGAAACCCGTGCCGTCCGGCGCCACGGCCGTCGGCAACCCCGCGCACATCGTGCAAAAGGATGTCAGCGCCTTGCGTGAAGGCAGCACGGCCCATCTGTTCGCCGCGTATGGCGTCACGCCCAACGGCGACGACCCGCTGTCGAAAGCCCTGCAAGGCTTGATTACGCACGCCGTGGCGCAGGAGCAGCGCATCGAGACCATCCTCGCCACGCTGAAGGCGGCGGGCATCTGCTGCCAGGGCGTGCCCGAGTGTGATAAATTTGATTCCGAGCAAATGAACAAGCTGGTTGATTAAGGATACAGGCATGAATACTGATGTGACGGCAGGCGAAAAAAGCAATGACAATCCGAATCTGCTCGACCCCTTCGAGATCCGCGTGCTGGCCGTGCTGGCCGAAAAGGAAGCGCTGACGCCGGACAGCTATCCGCTGTCGCTGAACGCCCTGACGAACGGCTGCAACCAGCTGTCCAGCCGCGACCCCGTCATGGCCCTGTCCGAAGAAACCGTCTACGACGTGCTGCAGCGTTTGATGCAGCGCAAGTTCGTCAATGGCATCACGCAGGCGGGCGCCCGGGTCGCCAAGTACGAGCACCGCATGCGCATCAAGTGGTCGCTGGAACAGGACAAGCTGGCCATCCTGACGATATTGATGCTGCGCGGCTTGCAGACGGCGGGCGAGATCCGCAGCCGCAGCGGCCGCGTGCATGAATTCAAGTCCGTGGCGGAAGTGGAAGCCGGCCTGCAGTTCCTGATCGATAAATACCCGCCGCTGGTGGCGAAATTGGCCGTCGCGCCCGGCGCCAAGGAGCCGCGCTACGGCCACTTGCTGGGCGGCGAAGAGGCGCTGGCGCAGATCGAGACGGCGGCCGGTTTCGCCGGTGCCGTCAGCGCGCCGCAGCAGGGCAGTCGTGTGGCCCAGCTGGAACAGGAAGTGCTGCAATTGCGCAGCGATTTCGATGGCCTGGCGGCGCAGTTCGAGGCGTTCCGCAAGCAGTTCGAATAACCTTACTGCAAGCATGGTTTTTTCCTTCCTGTGCCGCTCCTGCGGCGAGACCCACACGGGCATGCCCAGCTTCGGCGCCGACGCGCCGTGGCTGTGCGAGCAGATGGCGCCCGCCGAACGGAGCGCGCGCTGCCAGCTCGACAGCGACGCCTGCATCGTCGACGAAGCGCACTGCTTCGTGCGCGCCACCATCGACATCCCCGTGCATGGCTTTGACGAGCCGTTCAGCTGGGGCGTGTGGGTGTCGCTGAGCGCTGACAGCTTCGACGCCTGGGACGCTTGCTTCAACGATGCCAAACGGGCGCACATCGGCCCCTTCTTCGGCTGGCTCAGCACGCAACTGCCCGTGTATCCGGACACCCTGAACCTGAAAACCCGCGTGCACCTGCGCGACGATGGCATACGTCCGGCAATCGAGCTGGAACCGACGGATCATCCGCTGGCGGTGGAACAGCGTGACGGCATCACGGCAGAGCGGGTGGCCGAGCTGTATGCACGACTGATGCATGGCGCGTGACAGGCCCGGCGTTGCAGCCGCTCCCTGTCGGACCGCTCATGTTTCCGGTATCATTCGGCATGAATACTATTTCCTTCCAACCGTTTATCATTGGTGTCGCTGGCGGAAGCGGCAGTGGCAAGTCCACCGTATCCCAACAAGTGCTGGCGTCGTTTGGCGCCGACATGGTCTCGGTCGTGATGCAGGACGACTACTACTGCGACCAAACCCACCTCTCCCCTGAAGTGCGCCGGCAGCAGAATTACGACCATCCGCAGGCGTTCGAGTGGCCATTGCTGGTGCAGCACATCCAGGCCTTGCGCAATGGCGAGGCGATCGAGATGCCCGAGTACGACTTCACGCTGCACAATCGCTCCAGCCGGACCATTCCCGTCAAGCCGGCGCCGGTGATCGTCATCGAAGGCCTGTTTGCCCTGTATGACGAAAAACTGCGCGACATGATGTCGCTGAAGATCTTTGTCGACACGGCCTCCGACGTGCGCTTCATCCGCCGCATGCAACGCGATATCACGGAACGTGGCCGTTCGGTCGAGAGCGTCATCGAGCAATACCTGGAAACCGTGCGCCCGATGCACAAGCAATTCATCGAACCGACCAAGCGCAATGCCGATGTCATCCTGCCGCACGGCGCCAATGGCCCCGCGGTCGACATGATTACGGCCAAGGTGGCCAGCGTCATCGGTCAATTGAAACCGGCCGTTTGAAGCCTGCCGGTGACGCAGCCCGCTGCGTCACCGCTCCCCCATCGACTCCGAGAACGTCTTGGTGATCGGTTTCGTCAGGTAGCGCAAGACCGTCTTGCGACCCGTGTTGATTTCCACGGTGGCCGTCATGCCGGGCTGGATCAGAATCGGCTCGCCATTCTTGCCCATCAGCTTGCGCCCGCTGGTCTTGATCTGCACGCGGTAGTACGGCTGCTCGTTGCCCTTGTTGTCTTCACTTAAAGTGTCTGCGCTGATGTAGCTGACGGTGCCGCGCAGGCGGCCGTAGATGCCGTAGTCATAGGCGTCCAGTTTCACGGCCGTGGGCAGGCCGGGCTTGATGAAGGCGATGTCGGCCGGCTTGACTTTCGCCTCGATGATCAGGTCATCGTCCGTGGGCACGATTTGCAGGATTTCCTCGCCCGGCTTGGCCACGCCGCCCAGGGTGGTGAGCCGGACGTTGCGCACGATGCCGTCGGTGGGCGCGTAGATGTCCGTCGAGCCCAGCTGCTCCTTGCGCTGCGTCACCGTCTGCAGCACGCCGGCCAGGTCTTCCTGGGCTTTCACCAGGTCTGTCTGGCTGTCTTGCAGGTATTTGTTGCGCCGGTTGGTGATCTGCGCCTGGATGTCGACCACCTGCCGCCGCAGTTTCAGCACTTCGGCGCGGCTGACGTCCCCCGTTTCCAGCAGCGGCAGATTCATTTCCAGCTCTTCCTTGATCAGTTTCATGGCGCTGTCCAGCGAACTCACTTCCGCCTGCACGGCGCCCTGGCGCTTGCTGAACAGGGCCAGCTGGTTGGCGCGAAATTCCGGAAACGCCTGCAGTTCGGGCGGGAACTTCGGCGCGCCGCCAAACACTTCCGCCTGCAGGCGCGCCACGGCCGCCTTCAGTCCGGCGGCCTTGGCCGTGCTTTCCAGGTAGCTTGTTTCGGCCCGCGTGCGGTCGAAACGCGCCAGCAATTCGCCCTTTTTCACGATGCTGCCTTCATGCACGCGCAACTCGGCCAGCACGCCGCCATCGGCCACCTGGATGATCTGGTTGCGCGAACTGGCGATCACCTGGCCATTGGCGCGCGTGACCTGGTCCAGCTCCGCCCACGATGCCCAGGCGATGACGCCCGCCAGTGCCGCCGTGCAGCTCCAGATCAGCACCCGGCCCCGTTTCGCTTCTTCCCGCGTTTCGACCTTGGCCAGTTTCATGCGACGGCTCCTTGCGCCGCCGCTGCCTGGACCACCGGCGCGGGTGCGGAAGCGGGTACGGCCTGCGGCTTGCCCGACAGCTTGGCCAGTACGGCATCGCGCGGGCCGTCCAGCAGCACCCGTCCCGCCTGCAGCACCACCAGGCGGTCGAGCAGGGGCAGGAGGGCGTTCTTGTGCGTGGTGGCGACCATCGTCACGCCTTCGGCCGCCAGCTCGCCCAACAGCCCGACGATGCGCGCTTCCGTCTTCGCATCCATGGCGCCCGTCGGCTCGTCGAGCAGCCAGATGCGCGGCTTGGCCAGCAGCAGGCGCGTGACGGCGATCAACTGGCGCTGGCCGCCCGACACGCCCCGTCCGCCTTCGGTGATGCCCAGCGCCAGTCCCCGTGGCTGGCCCAGTATCAGCTCGATCAAGCCCGTGCGTTTGGCGGCAGCCAGGATCGCTTCTTCGCCCGGGTCGGCCAGTCCCAGCAGCAGGTTGTCGCGCAGGGTGCCGCTGAACAGGCGCGTTTCCTGCGGCAGGTAGCCGACCATTTCGCGCACCACGGCCGGCGCCAGCAGGGCCATGTCGACGTCGCCCAGGTAGGCTTTTCCCTCGGCCGGCAGGTACAGGCCCGAGGCCAGTTTCAGCAGGGTGCTCTTGCCCGAGCCGATGGCGCCCACCAGGCCGACGCGCTCGCCGGGGTGGATGGCGAGGTTTTCCACTTCCAGCGCCACCTTTTGCGCGCCGCCATACGTAAAGCGGATGCGTTCGAAGCGCAAGCCCGTGTCGAGGCTGCGCGGCGTCAGCGCGAACTGCGCATTGTCGGCTTCGTTGGGCAGGCTGATGACTTGTTCCAGGCCGTCGATCGAGGCGCGCGCATGCGCCCATTGCACCATCACGGCGGGCAGCTGCACGATGGGCATCAGGGCGCGGTTGCTGATGATGGTGCAGGCCATCAGGGCGCCCATGGTCATCTGGTTTTCGGCCACGAACCAGGCGCCCATGGAGATCAGCGCCACGTTGGTCAGCTGCTGGAAGGCGGCCGTGATGTTTTGCGACAGGGCCGCATAGTCGCGGATATTCTGCTCGGCGTGGCTGCTCTCGGCCACCAGTTCGGCCCAGCGCGCCTGCATCATCCATTCGGCGCTGCTGCCCTTGAGCGTTTCGACGCCGTCGACGGCTTCCACCAGCAAGCCGGCCTTGCGGTTGCTGGCGTTGAGGTTCTTGCGCGTATGGCTTTCGATGGCGCGCTGGAACATCAGCCCGCATGCGAGGGCCAGCGGCAGGGCCACCAGCGGCACCACCACCAGCGGCCCGCCGATGATGGTGATCATGGCGAGAAAAATCACGGCGAAGGGCACGTCCGTCAGCACGAACAGCGATGTCGACGTGAGCACGCCGCGCACCATCTCAAAGCCTTTTACCTGCGCCGCCAGGGTGCCGACGGAAGCGGGGCGCGCCTCCATGCGGATGCCCAGCATGCGCTGGAAAAACCACTCGGACAACTCATGGTCGACGTCATTGCACGAGTGGTCGACGATGCGGCTGCGCACCTGCTTGAGGATGAATTCCAGGCCGATCGACAGGGCCACGCCCACCACCAGGACCCACAGGGTGCTGAAGCTCTGGTTCGGGATCACGCGGTCGTACACCTGCATGGAAAACAGCGAGGTGGCCATGGTCAGCAGGGTCACCAGCGCGGTGGCCAGCACGGCGTCGACAAACACGCTTTTTTTCAGCCACAGGGCGTTGCGCACCAGGCCCAGGGCGCCGGGGCGGGCGCCGCTTTTTTCGCTGCGGCGCGGCAGGCTCACGCAAGCCAGGCCGGCCAGCGAGGCCAGTTGCAAGGCGCGCCCGTCGACGCCTTCGCCGCGCCAGGCGCCGTCGGCGCCGCGCGCCTGCAGCAAGCCCCAGCCCGCGCTGGCGCTGTAGACGGCGAACGGCAGCTCGCCCGGCGTCGGCTCGTGCAGCGCGCGCGCCGCGCCTTCCAGCCCGGCCGCCTGCCAGATGGTGGTCAATGCCGCGCCGGGGGCGCTGTTGTCGTCGATGTCATCGAGATGGCGTTGCAGGTCGGCCAGGCGGGCGGCGGGCACGTGCTGTCCCGTCAGGCGGGCGGCCCGCTCGATGAGTGTCAGCAAGCCATGTTTGATGGAGGTATCCACGCTGTCTCCTGTTCGTGTTCTGTGGCGGTCAATTGGCGCGCACCGACGCGGCCGGCGCCGTGCGCCCGGCCAGGGTGCCTGTTTGCGCGGCCAGGCGCAGGCTGGCGGCGATCGCCTGCGCGCGCGTGTCTTCCAGCGAAAATTGCGCCTGGGTCGCTTCGCGCACGGCGTTGAGCACGTCGTTCCAGCTCTTGCGGCCGATCACGTACTGGCGCGCATACGATTCGAATACCTGCGTCGAGGTGGTGCTGGCTTCGCCCGCGTTGCCCAGGCGCTGGCGGCTCGCCTCGGCCTCGTTCCAGTCCAGGGTAAAACGCTCGCGCACCTCGCGTTCGGCCACGTCGTGCGCGGCGCGCGCGCCTTCGCGCCGCGCCACGGCGGCATCCACGCCGGCCTTGGCCGACAGGCCCGCGCCCGGCTGCGCCTGCAGCACCAGCATGGCGCGCGTGCGGTTGTCGGCATTCATGCCGCCTGTCGGCTTTTCCATGCGCAGCACGACTTTCGGCATGTAGGCCGAGCGCTGCATGGTGATTTCGGAATCGGCGGCCTGCGCCTCGAAATCGAGGCGGTGCAGGGTGGGGGAATAGTCGATGGCCTGGCGCATGACCCGCTCCAGGCTGGCGTCGGGCAGCGGTTCGCCCACGCCGATGCCGGTGGTGCTGACGAGGCGCACGGGTTTGCCCGCCAGTTGCGACAGCTGCGCCAGCGCGTTTTCCAGTGCCTGGCGCGCATTCGACACGTCGTTGGCCGCCTGGTAGGCGCGCGACTCGGCCAGGCGTTGGTCCGTCTGCGAGCTGACCGACTGCACCACGCGGCGCTTGATCATGTCCAGCAGGCGCTGGTGCTCGGCCAGGCCCGCCTCGGCCGAGCGCACGCGCGCCGTCTGGCGCAGCGCTTCCGTGTAGGCGGCGATCACGCGCAGGGACAGGGTCAGGCGTTCTTCTTCGATGGCCGCACCGGCCGCGTCGACCCGGCTGCCGGCGGCATCGATGCCGGCGTCGATGCGCCCGCCGCTCCACAGCGGCTGCTCGATGCGCACCACGCCGCCCGTTTCCTGCGAACCGGTGGGGACTTCCGCCGACAGGCTGGGAAAGCGCTGCCATTGCGCGCCATCGAGGTCGGCGCGCGCGGCCGCCTGCGCCGAACGCCTGCCCTGCACGGCGGGATGGCTTTGCAGCGCCTGCTGCAGGACCTGGTCGAAGCTCCAGGCGGTGGCGCCCTGGGCATGGGCGAAAGACGCCATGGATGCCATGGCCGCGGCCATCAGCAGGGCCGCGATGCGTGGCAGTGAAGACAATGCTGGGGAACCGCTTGATCTCATCCCGTATTTTTCCGGCCCGAGGCCTGACGCATTTCAAGGTGGGCGGGAGCGCGCCGCCGTGCGCTCCCGCTGCCGCGCCAGGTGCGGCGCCTGGCGTGGGGGCCCTGCTTCAGACGATGAAGTTGGCCGCCGTCAGCTGCGTGATGTTCACCCCGCTCAGCAGCACCAGCGCCGTGTCGATGGCGTTGGCGTTGCTCAGGTCACTCGAGTGATACACCGTCACGGCGCCGCTGTTTTGCGCATCGGCGATGACGATGTAGCCCTGGCCCGACAGGACGCTGTCGTCGGCCGCGATGGCGCCGGCCGCCGCGCCGATCGACACGGACGTGCCGTCGAAGATGAACAGGTTGTCGTTGCCAAAGTCGGTGCCCACGTTGACGTTCACCGCCACCGCTGCCGTCAGGTGGGCGATGGCCGACATGTCGATCACGTCGCCGCCGGCGGCCGGCAGGCCGGTGCTGAAGTCGCTCACCGTCAGCGGGTTGTGCAGGGCGTTCTGGCTCAGCACGAACAGCTGGCTCGCATCCGTCAGGTCGGCCTGCGCCTGGGCTGCCGCCGCGGCTGCGGCTGCGGCATTTGCCGACACCGTCAGCGAGTTTGCGTCCGTCAGGTCCGCCTGCGCCTGCGCCTGCAGGGCGGCGGCGGCGGCCGCATCGGCTGCCAGGTGCAGCGCGGTGGCATCCGTCAGGTTGGCCGTCTGCGCCGCGGCCAGGGCGGCGGCCGCAGCCGCATCGGCGGCCTGGGTGAGCGCCACGGCATCGGTCTGGTCGGCCAGCGCTTGCACGGCGGCGGCGTGGGCGGCGTCCGCCGCCGACACCACAGCCAGGGCGCTGGCGTCCGTTTGCGCGGCCAGGGCGTTCGCTTGCACCAGGGCCGCATCGGCTGCCTGCGCGTCGGCGTTGGCCTGGGCCGCTGCCGCATCGTCCGCGTAGGCCGCGTTGGCATTGGCATGTGCCTGGGCCGCTGCTGCCGCCGCGTTGGCGGCGGCGGCATCGTCGGCTTGCGCGGCCTGGAAGGCCAGCAGCGAGGCGGCGGCCTGGGCCTGGGCCAGCGGCGCTGCCGCATCGGCGGCATGGGCGGCCAGCGCGGCTGCGGCCGCATTGTTGGCGTTGACGGTGGCCGCTGCCGCTGCCGCATCGTCGGCCTGTGCCTGCTGCGTGATGGCCAGCGAAATGGCGGCCTGGGCGGCGGCCGCCGCCGCGGCGTCATCGTCGTTCTGCGCCGCGGTGGCGGCGGCCAGGGCGGTGGCTGCCGTTGCCGCCGTGCTGATGGCCAGGGCATCGGCGGCGATGGCTGCCGTGTGTGCGGCGGTGGCGGCGGCGGCGTTTGCCGCAGCCTGGTTGGCGGCCGTGTCGTCGGCTTGTGCTGCCTGGGCGGCGAGCAGTGCCGCTGCCGCCGCCGCGGCGCTGGCGGTGGCGGCGGCATCGGCTGCTGCTGCGGCCGTCGCTGCTGCTTGTGCGAGGGAGGCAGCGGCTGCGGCGTCCGCCGCGGCCTGGTCGTCGGCGACGGCGGCGTTGTGCGCTGCCTGGGCGTTGGCGGCGTTGGCCGCGGCCAGGGCGGCCGCCGCATCGTCGGCCTGTGCCGCTTGCGTGGCTGCCAGGGTAATGGCGGCCGCGACGGCCGCTGCCGCGGCGGCGGCATCGGCGTCGTGCGCGTTTTGCGCCGCCAGCTGGGCGGCGGCTGCCGCAGCGGCGGTGGCGGCGACGTTGGCGTCGGCGGCGAGGGCCGCGTTCAGCGCCAGCTGCGCATTCGCGGCGGCCGTGGCGGCCGCTGCCGCCGTGGCGTCGTCGGCCTGGGCATTGAGCGTGGCGGCCAGCGAGATGGCTGCCTGCGCCGCTGCCGCTGCCGCGGCGGCATCGGCATTTTGCGCCGCGACGGCTGCCGCATGCGCGGCTGCCGCATTGTTGGCGGCCGTGACGGCCGCCGCATCGTCGGCCTGGGCCGATGTCAGCGCCGCATGGGCGGCTGCCGCATTGGCGTCGGCCTGGGCTGCCGCATCGGACGCATTTTGCGCGGAGATGAGCAGGTTCAGCTTGAGCGTCTTGTCATTGTCGGCGTCCAGCGCGTTGGTATCGGCCGTCACCGCCGCGTTCAGGTTGGCGATGGCCGCGTTGAGCGCCGCATGGGCGTTGATGGCGGCCGTGTCGGCCAGTTGCGCCGCCAGCGTGGCGGCTGCCGAGATTGCCGCCGTGTGCGCGGCACTGGCGGCGGCATCGTCGGCGGCCAGCGCGGCGCTGGCCGCGGCCAGTGCATTGTTGGCCGCCGTGGCGAGGGCGGCCAGGCCCGCGTCGGCCAGCAGCGCGGCGTCGGCAATGACTTGCGCGGCCGCGGCGGCGGCTGCCGTGCTTGCCGCCGTGGCATCGTCGGCCAGGGCGGCATTGGTGGCGGCGAGCGAGGCGCTGGCCGTCAGGATTGCCGCGTTGAGCGCCGTCGTGGCCGCATTCAGGGCCGCTTGCGCGTTGGCGGCTGCCGTGCCGGCTGCCGCTGCGGCGTTGTCATCGGCCAGGGCCTGGTTCAGGGCGGCCAGCGCGCTCGCTGCGGCCGCCGCCGTCGTGCCGACGGCCAGGTCGGCCGCCTGCGCGGCTTGCGTGGCGGCCAGCGAGATGGCCGCCGTGAGGGCGGCTGCCGCTGCTGCGGCATCGTCCGCCTGCGCATGCTGCGTGGCGGCGGCCGAGATGGCGGCGACGGCGGCGGCAGCGGCGGCGGCCGTATCGGCGGCGGTAGCGGCCGCAGCGGCGGCCGTGGCGTTGGTGGAGTTGAGGACGGCGGCAGCGGCGGCCGCATCGTCAGCCAATGCCTGGTTCAACGCGGTCAATGCATTGGCGGCGATGGTGGCGGCGCTGGCGGCGGCATTGTCGGCCAGCTGCGCCGCTTGCGCGGCCGCTTGCGAGGCATTGGCGACGGTGGCGGCCGTGGCGGCGGCCAGATCGTCGGCGACGGCGGCGGCCGTGGCCGCATTGGCCGTGACGGCAGCCGCGGCGGTAGCTGCCGCATTCGCGTCGGCGGCCAGGGCCGCATTCAAGGCGGCCAGCGCATTGGCTGCCGTCGCTGCCGTCGCGGCGGCGGCGGCATCGGCCGCTTGCGCCGCCTGCGCCGCTGCCAGCGAGGTGGCGGCCACGCCGGCGGCGGTCGCCGCGAGGGTGTCGTCCAGCTGCGCCGCCGTGGCCGCAGCTTGCGAGGTCAGGGCCAGCGTGGCGGCGGCGGTGGCGGCATTGTCGGCGGCAATCGCATTGTTCAGCGTGACCAGCGAGGCGGCAGCCGTGGCGGCCGTCGAGGCGGCAGCCGCGTCGTCGGCTTGCGCCGCCAACGCCGCCGTGTGCGACAGGCCGGCCGTGGTGGCGGCCACGGTGGCGGCCAGCGCGGCCACCAGGTCGAGTGGATGGGCGGCCGAATAGGCGGCGGCCGCGGCGGCGCTGGCGGCATCGTTGTTGGCGATGGTGGTCAGCGCGGCCGCGTCCGTCAGCGCCGCCTTGGTGGCGGCCACGGTGGCGGCCGTGACGTCGAGCGTATGCTGCGTGCCCAGCACGACGGCGTCGGTCAGGCCGGCGACGGTGGCGGCGGTCGCGGCGGCGGTGGCATTCACGGTCGCCACCAGGCCCAGGGCGACGGCGTCCGTCAGGTTGGCCGTCGTTTGCGCGGCGGTGGCGGCGGCCGCATCGACGGTGGCCGTCAGCCCCAGGGCGACGGCATCGGTCAGCGCGGCGGTGGCGGCGGCTGTGTTGGCGGCTGCCGTGGCGGCCGTCGAGACGGTGCCCAGGGCGACGGCGTCCGTCAGGTTGGCCGCCGTGGCAGCCAGGCCGGCGGCCGTGTTGGCGGCCGTCGAGACGAGGCCCAGTGCCACGGCATCGGTGAGGTTGGCCGTCGTCTGCGCCGTGGCGGCGAGCGCCGCATCGGCCGTGGCGACGAGGCCCAGGGCCGTGGCGTCCGTCAACGAGGCGGTGGTGGCCGCCGTATTGGCGGCCGTGGTGGCGGCTGCCGAGAGCGTGCCCAGGGTAACTGCATCGGTCAGGTTGGCAACATTCGTCGCCGTATTGGCGGCGGCGGCGGCCGCCGCGGCGGCCAGGCCCAGGGCGGCAGCGTCCGTCAAGTTGGCCGTTGTCAGCAGGGTGGCGGCCAAGGTGGCATCGGCGGTCGAGATCACACCCAGCGCCGTGGCATCCGTCAGCGCCGCCAGGCTGGCGGCCGAGGCGGCGGCCAGGCCATCGGCGGTGGAAATGAGGCTCAGCGCGATGGCGTCCGTCTGGCCCGCCGTCGTGACGGCTGCGGCGGCGACCGCATCGGCGGTCGATGACACCACGGCCAGGGCCGCGGCATCGGTCTGGCCGGCCACGAGCTGTGCCGCGGTCAGGGCATTTTGCGCCAGCGTATTGGCGGCGGTCAAGGTGGTGACCGCCGTCTGGGCAGCCAGTTCAGCGGCGGCGTCGGCGGTGGAGATCAGGCCCAGCGCGCCGGCATCGGTCAGCGCGGCGGTGGCCGCTGCGGCCGTGGCTGCGGCCTGGGCCGCAGCGGCGGCGCTGACGGCCGAGATATCGATCCCGCCCAGCAGGGCGGCCGTTTCCGCCGCCGAGACGGCAGTGGCGGCTGCGTTGGCGAGCGCCACGGCGTCGGTCAGGTTGGCAGTGGTCAGCGCAGTCGCGGCCGCCAGCGCATCGGCGGCGGAGATGCCTGCGAGGAGGAGGGCGTCCGTCAGGCTGGCATCGGCATCGGCGCCATCGGCGTCGAGCTGCAAGGCGTTGACGGTGGCCGTCAGGTCGACGACGCTGGTCTGCCCGGCCGTGACGTTGGCGGCCAGGGCGGCGAGGTTGGCCAGGTTGAAGGCATTCAGGGCAACGTTGACATCCAGCAGGCTCGCTTGCGAATTGGCGGCCGCCGCATCCGCATCCGCCTGGTCGGCAGCTTGCTGCAGAGCAACTACATCGGTCTGGTCGGCCACTGCCTGGGCATTCGCGGCATCGCTGGCTGCCGCCGCGTCGGCAGCGGCCAGGGCGGCAGCATCCGTCTGGTCGGCGGTGGTTTGCGCTGCCAGTGCGGCGGCAGCGTCATTATCGGAGACGATTTGCAGCGCGGCCGCATCGGTCAGCGCCGCCTGCGCGGCGGCGGCGGTCGAGGTGTTGGCGGCGGCATCGGCCGTGATCTGCAGGGCGGCCGCGTCGCTCAGGTTGGCTGTCACCACGGCGTTGGCGGCGGCAGTGGCGGCAGTGGCGGCAGCGATGTCGAGCGCGGCGGCATCCGTGTTGCCGGCCAATGTGGCCGCTGTCGCCGCTGCGGCGGCATCGGCGCTGGAAATCAGGGCCAGCGCTGCCGCGTCGGTCAGGTCGGCCTGCGCCTGCGCCGCATCCGACGCCAGGGTGGCCGCATCGGCGATCAGCCCCAGGGTGGGCGCGTCCGTCATGTTGGCTTGTGTCTGCGCGTTTGCGGCGTTCGTGGCGGCGGCATCGGCGGCGGCCTGCAGGGCCACGGCATCGGTGGCGTTGGCGATCGAGGCATCCCAGGCGGCGACGCCGGCGGCGGCGTCCGCTGCCATGGTCAGCGTCACGGCGTCGGTGAGTCCTGCTTGCGTGCTGGCTGCCGCAGCGGCATTCGCTGCCGCCGTGGCGGCGACGCCCAGTGCCGCGGCGTCGCTGGCATTGGCGTTGGTTGCCGCATTCGCTGCCGCGGTAGCGGCCGCATTCGAGGCTGCGGTCAGGGCGGCGGCATCGGTGGCGGCGGCCACGCTGGCGGCCGCGGCGGCGGTGGCCGCATCGGCATCGGAGACGAGTGTCAGGGCGGCGGCGTCCGTCAGGCTGGCCTGTATGCCGGCCGCGACGGCGGCATTGGCGGCGGCCGTTGCCGCCAGGTCCAGCGCGGCGGCGTCCGTGGCATTGGCCAGCGCCGTGGCGGTGGCGGCGGCGGCGGCATCATTGGCCGAGATGACGCCGAGCGCCGCCGCATCGGTCAGTGCTGCCTGGGTATTGGCGGCGGCGGAGACGACATCGGCTGCATCGGCGATTAATTGCAGTGCGGGGGCGTTGGTCTGGTCCGCTTGCGTCTGTGCCGCATCGGCAGCGGCGTGCGCGGCGGCGGCGTTGGCGGCGGCCGTGACGGCAGCCGCATCGGCATTTTGTGCCGACGTGGTGGCGGCCAGCGAAATGGCGGCGGCGGCCGCCGCGGCGGCGGCCGCGTCGTCGTCGTTCGTGGCAGCCGTGGCAGCGGCTTGCGCACCGGGCACGGCGGCTGCCGTGCTGGCGGCCAGCATATCGTCGCTGGTGGCGTTATTGGCTGCGAGCAAGGCTGCTGCCGTCGCGGCGGCCGCTTGCGCCGCCAGCTGGTCGGCGAGGGTGGCCGCATTCGCCGCTGCCAGCGCAGCTGCTGCCGTGGCTGCTGCTGCGGCGGCGGCTGCATCATCGGCCAGGGCATTGTTGGCCGCCGCGACCGCTGCGGCGGCAGCCAGCACGGCCGCGTCGGTAATGGTGGTGGTCGTGGATTGATTTCCCGTGCCACCGCCGGTCGAACCGCCCGTGCCGCCGGTACCACCGGTCCCGCCCGTACCTGTGCCGCCCGTGCCGGAGCCGCCAGCCGCGGCACCGCCTCCGCCGCCACCGCCTGCCGCGGCGGCTACCAGGCCAAGGCCCCCGAGCGCGCCCAGCACGCCAAGTCCGCCCAGACCGCCTGCAGCACCGGCGCCTGCACCCGCTCCAGCTGATGCTCCCGCGACATCCACGACGCTGCCGCTGGGGATGCCGGCGGCGCCCGCGCCGGTGCCTGCCGCGCCCGCGGCGCCGCCGTTGTTGTCGCTTTGCGCCGTGCCGGGATCGGCACTGCCGTTGCCGGCCTGGCCTGCGGCCGCACCGCCGCCACCGGCCGCCAAGGCGGCTGCAGCCACCGCTGCGGCCGTGCCCAGGGCAGCGGCATTGCCGCTATCGGCGCTACCCGTGACTTCCACGACATTTTCAGGCGGCATGGTCGCGCTGGCATCGGCCCCTTTAATCAGCTCGTCTTCGTCATACTGCTTGCGGTCGCCGTTTTTCGGATTGACCGCTTTTTTAGCGGGCGTCGCGACCTTGGCGCCAGCGCCTTCGGCATTGACGGGAACTTGTGCTGGATTTTGGATGGTGGCCATTTGAAAGTCTCCGGAAGAAGGTTATATGTTCGTTCAACTTTTTAAGATATTAAAAAATCAATAATTTAATTCGTTTCCTTGCTTACTCCGGCGTGGCTTGGGCCGTGGTTGAAATTGGGTATTGCCGATGCAGATGGTGAAGTAAAACATAACTGGCAAAAAAACGCTGGCGTAATGGAACGCTTGCCTTGAAATATTAAAAATGCCATTTTTGCATTTGTTTTGCATGGCGCTATTTTCTTGCATCCTGTTTTTTCGATAACTGGCTTGCCAGGCGATCTACCTCCTGAGACAGCGCAATTTGCATGCAGGCCGCACCAGCTCTCACTCTGATGGTGGTTTCAATTTTGAAACTTTCAATTCAATTTTAATCATTTTTCATGACTCTATTCTGTCAAGCCTTGCGCAAGTGAATAATCACGGATTGTCACGGAATGGTGTTTTTCGGCTGAATCCGCTACCCAGCGGCAGTGTTTTGGCGCCTTTCATCGAAAAAGCCATATCGCTATCGAATTGCTAGTTGTTGCTTTTTTGTATGGTGATTATCAAATTGGATTGGTAATAAAATGCGATAGAAATAATTATTTGCATTTTTTATATTGGACTGATGCTATCGATTGAATAGTCTTTATTCAGGGAGGGAGTTTTTTAATAATCACTATCAGAAAGGTAGTGATTGTTTTCAGATGTTTCGATGGTGCAGAAATAGAAAACGCCCCGACGGGCGGGGCGTTTTTGACGGGCAAGAGATAGTGCGCTGTCAGCCTTCCTCGCGCCAGCTGCGCAGGCGGATGGCGGCGTAAATCAGCGCCGCGCCTGCCGCCGCACCGAGCCAGGCGGCCGGCAAGGCCAGGCTGGACCAGGAATTGCTGAACACATCGATGCGCGTCATGTGCGATCCCCCCTCTGCCAGGGCGTGCATGCGCGGCAGCAGTTCCGGTTCGAACAGATACCAGCTGCCGGGCAGGGTGCCCAGCAGGGCGCGTCCGATGACATTCATCTGTATCCAGCTGACGTCGCTTTCCGTCTGCGTCAGCTTGCCGGCCCAGACTGTCAGGATAAGCAGCAGCAATGGCACGCCGACGGCCCACAGGAAGACTTTCGACTTGGCCCAGCTCGATACCATCAGCAGCCAGCCGACAGTCGGCAAGGCCCACAGGCAATACACGGGCAACAAGCCAAACACGCGCAGCGGCCCCAGGTACAGGCCGGAAGAGCCCAGCAGTTCGGCAAACACGTGGATGCCGTTGGCCGCCAGCACGCCGCTGAGGATCAGGATCAGGGCCAGCGACGTCAGGCTGGCGGCGGCGGCCACGATCAGCGGCGCGACCAGCAGGGCGATGGCCGCTTTCGACAGGACCGTCTGCGCATCCGAGATGGGCAGCGATTTCCAGAACAGCACGCTGCGGTCGCGGCGGTCGTCATGCAGGGCGCTGAGGCAATAGAAGAACACGAGGAAGCCCAGTGCCAGGAACAGCGGCGCGGCCGCGTACGTATAGTTGTTGGCGACGGCGTCGATGATTTCCGTGCGGCGCGGCCCGAAGGTGCGCGTATTGAAGACGGTGCTCCAGGAAATTTCCTCGCCATTGACGATGAGCGCCGTGTGCATTTTGGTCTTTGCGACGGTCGCGGCCGCCATCAGGGCGCCCAGCACCGTCATGACGACGCCGATCAGGGCCGGCGTCCACACCAGCATGCCCTTGTGTTCCCACAACTCGCGCCGGAGCAGCCATTGCATCTTGTTTACAGGGGAAATACTCATTGGTACGATCCTTTCATGGTCGCGACAAACAGGTCAGCCAGGCTGGGCGTGCGTACTTCGCCGAGGGCAGCCAGCTGGGTGCGGGCGACGCCATCGAACAGCATCACGGACTTGCCGAACACGCTGCGTTCGCTGATCGGCTGCAGGGCGCGCGCGGGATTGACATGCTGCGGGCCCACCATCACCTCGATGTAGCGCTCGCCCACCTCTTCCATGCTCGACGCCAGCACGATCTTGCCGTCGCGAATGAACATCAGGTCGCTGAGGATGTGTTCCACTTCCTCGATCTGGTGGGTGGTGATGACGATGGTCTTGTTTTCATCGAAGTAATCTTCCAGCAAGTTCTGGTAGAACTGCTTGCGGTACAGGATATCCAGGCCCAGGGTCGGCTCGTCGAGCACCAGCAGTTTGGCGTCGATGGCCATCACCAGCGCCAGGTGCAGCTGCACGATCATGCCCTTCGACATGGCCTTGACCTTCATCTTCGGCGCCAGCTTGGTGTGGGCCAGGTAGCGTTCGGCCTTGCTGCGGTCGAAGCGTGGATGCACGCCGGCAACGAAATCGATGGCGTCGGCCACGCGCAGCCAGCCCGGCAGGATGGCCACGTCGGCGATGAAGCACACGTCGTCCATCAGCGCGTCGCGCTGCACGCGGGGATCGCGCCCCAGCACGGACAAGTCGCCATCGAAGCCCGTCAGGCCCAGGATGGCTTTCAGGGTGGTGGTCTTGCCGGAACCGTTAGGCCCGATCAGGCCGACGATGCGCCCCGGTGCGATATCGAAGCTGATGTTGTCGATGGCTACCTGCTTGCCATACTGCTTGCGCAGGCCGCGCGCGCTGATGACGCTGTCCTTGTTCAATGCATTCATGCGTTCTCTCCGTGTGCGCCGCCGTCGCGGCTCGCTTGCAGCAGTTGATCGAGATCAAGGCCCAGGCGGGTGATGTGTTCCAGCAAGGCTGGCCATTCTTCGCGCAGGAAGCGCTCGCGTTCGCTGGCCAGCAATTTGTCGCGGGCGCCTTCCAAGACATACATACCGAGTCCTCTGCGTTTTTCCACCAGGGCATCGTCGACCAGTTCCTGATAGGCGCGCGAGACCGTGATGGGATTCAATTGATAATCGGCCGCCACCTGGCGCACCGAAGGCAAGGCGTCGCCGGACTGCAGCACGCCATCGAGCATCATGCCCACCACCCTGGCCTTGAGCTGGCGGTAGATGGGGCTATTGTCGTTCCATTCCGCGCTCATGGGATGCGCTCCGACAAGGGCGGGGCGGTGCGGCGCATAAAAAGTGCTGTAGGCATCGAAGCTCCGTGATGTATTGAGTTGGTGTTGTAGTTAACTATAACAGTGAAAATTCAAATGTCAACCTATTCATGTTTTTCTATCCATAAGGAAACTATAATGTTGCGTGTTTGAAAATCCTACTTGATAACTTTTTGCGCGCATGTCGCCACAGCCATGAAAGCAGAAATGATAAATTGCTTTGGAGAAGTACAGAATTTGTTCAGGCGTGCCGGCTGCGGCGCCGCCCTGTTGGCGCTGGTGAGCGCCTGTGGCGGCGGTTCCGGCGGCGGCACGTCCACGCCGCCACCGACACCCGTGGCGCCGGCCGAAACGCCACGCTATCTGCTGGGCGGCACGGTCAGCGGCTTGCTGCCTGGCGCCAGCGTCGTGCTGGCGAACGGCACGGAAAAGCTGACCGTCACGGCCAACGGTCCCTTCAGCTTTGTTGGCAAGCTGGCGGCGGGCACGGCGTATCAAGGCAAGGTCGACAGCGCCTCCGCTGGCCTGGGCTGCAGCATCGCGCAAGGCGCGGCGACCATGGGCAGCGCGGATGTCAGCACCCTGGCCGTGCGTTGCCTGCCCATCTTGCTGGCGGGCGTGCAGGAGCGGATCCAGCGTGTCGATGGCATAGCGCAGGATGGCGCGGGCAATTATTACATCGCCGATGTTCCCTCACAAGTGATCCACAAGCTGGCCCCTGACGGCAGCCTCAGTATCTACGCCGGCATGCCGGGCAAGGCCGGTGCCGTTGACGGGCCTGCTGCCAGCGCGACTTTTTACATGGGGGGCCGTGCACCGCTGGTGAGCGACGGCAAGGGGAACCTGTATGTGGCCGACACCTGCAATGGCCAGGTACGAAAAATTACGCCGGCTGGCGTGGTCAGTACACTGGCCGGCAAGCGCCGTGCCAATTGCAGTGCGACTCTGGCAGAGCCGGATGGTGTGCCTGTGTATGCCGACGGGCCGGGGACGCAAGCCCGGTTTGGAGTGATCGCCAGCATGGCCATGGATCCGAACGGTGATTTGCTGCTCGTCGATGATGGACAGTTCCAGGTTCGGCGGGTGACGCCAACTGGCGTGGTCAGTTCCTACAATGTCCTGTTTGCCGAGCCGAATGGCCAGCCGCGGACGGGACGCGTGGGTCAGATGGCAGTCGATGCCAACGGCGTCATTTACTTGAGCAACAGTAGCGGCAGCAAGATGTATCGCCTTGCCAATGGCGTGGCCTCCCTGGTCGCCGGAAATGTGAGAACGTCTGGCTATGACGGCAATGGTGTCAATGCCAGCTTCAGGGGCGTGCGCGGCATGGTGTTCGAGCGCAGCGGCAATTTGTTGCTGACCGATCGCGAGGCCATCCGCCGCATGACGCCCGATGGCCAGGTGACGACGGTGGTGGGCCGGTATGTGCCCGACGCGGGAGGGAATTATCTCGACTGGAAAAACCTGACCCAGATATTGATCGGGGATACGGGCAGCATGCTGGTCTACGATTCCACCCTGCAGCGCTTGAGCCGGGTGGATGGCGGCAACAGGATTGTGATCCTGCCTGTCATACAGGGCAATATCGGGCAGGTGGATGGCGTGGGCGCTGCGGCCCGCGTGGGTACTCTTAAGGCATCGGACGTGTGCAGCGACCCTGCCGGGAATGTCTATCTGCTTGAGGCGGCCAACAAGGTGCTGCGCCGGCTGACGCCCAATGGCAAGCTGGAAGTCTATGTAGGGATTGCCGGCCGCGCCGGCAGCGATGACGGGCCACGGCTCAGCGCGACCATGCTCAGCCCCGTGGCCATTGCTTGCGGCGCGGATGGCGCCGTGTATGTGGCGGACAGGGCGCCGAATTCTGCTTCATTTAATTTGCGCAAGATCAATGCCGACGGGGTCATGTCCACCGTTGAACCATTGCCAGCAGACGGTTTTGGCCTTCAGCAGTATATCCTGGCGATTGACAAGGATGGCTATATCACCTGGACGGAGGCTTTGGACGGGGGGATTTACCGGCGCCCGCCCGGTGGCGTATTTTCCTTGTTTGTGTCTTTTGAGACGCTCGCGCGCTCCTTCGGCGACAGTGAGCTCGGCTTGCAAGATGTTTTGCCTTACAGCATGGTGTTTGACAGCAAGGGGAATCTGTATTTTGATGACTATTATCATCAAGTGATCTTCAAGGCGGATCGTTCCGGCGCCGTGACCATATTTGCCGGCACCTTGTACTCGACTAAAAATGCCGATGGTGCGCCTGGCGTGGGCAGCCTGTCCTTTGCCGGCATGCCCAGCCTGGCCATCGACCAGGCCGACAACCTGTACCTGAGCGGCCAGGATGGCGTGCGCAAGATCGATACGGCCGGGGTCATTTCCTCACCGCAACTGGCATGGGGAAATCCCATCGTGGAGGCCCTGGCTTTTGGCAACGGTACCTTGTATGGCTATACCGCCCGCGCCATCATCCAGATGCCCTTGCCTTAAATGGCGCGATGCGCAGGCGCGGCTGGCGCATCCCTCAGCCGCGCCTGCAAATCCAGCGCATTGAACAGGGCGGCTCCGGCCGCCGTGTTGTCGAAGATGCACCAGTTGTCCGCCTGTGTTTGTGCGTGCAATTCAGCGGCCAGTGCCGCCAGGTAGTCTGCCGGATAGTCGGAATAGTATATTTTCGGGCTGCCGTGCAGGCGCAGGTAGGCCTCGCTGGTGGTGGGCACGTGCGGCCCCGGTTGGCCGGCGGGCGGATCGGCGCGCACGCGCGTGATGCGCTGCGCGGTCAACAGTCCGGTGGCCTGCGCCGCGAACCAGTTGGGGTGGCGTGCTTCGCAAGCGAGCATGCCGCCGAAGCGCTGGCGCAGCGCCTGAAAAAATGCCGCGGCCACGTCCGCCTCGAAACGCAGGCTGGGCGGCAGCTGCACCAGCACGCAGCCCAGCTTATTGCCCAGTTGCATGACTTCCCCCGCAAAGCGATCCAGTTCGGCCGCGCCATCGCGCAAACGCCGTTCGTGCGTGATGCTGCGCGGCAATTTCACGCTGAAGCGGAAATGCTCGGGTGTGCTGGCGGCCCAGCGCGCGTAAGTGGCGCTCTGGTGCGAGCGGTAGAAGGAGCTGTTGATTTCCACGCAATCCAGCACCTGGGCATAGCGCTGCAGCTGGCTGCCATCGAGGGGGAAGCGGCTGGCGACGGCGCTGGAAAGGCTCCAGCCGGCCGTGCCGATGTATACAGTGTGCATGGCGCCATTACAGCAAGGCCAGGCGGGCGCGGCTATCGGACAAGTGCCCGTGCGGCGGTAGGCGACCGCCTAGTCGATGATGTCGCCGTTCAAGTCATGACGCGTGATGTTGCCGCGCGCATCGATGGCGATCCAGCCGCCGCGCGGCTGTTGTGGCGGCGTCACGTCGCATTCCCAGTCGGGCAAGACATAGCGCAAGGTTTCGTCAACTTTATGCAGGGCGGGGCGGTGCGTATGGCCGTGGATCATGACGGTGCTCGCGTGTTCGGCAAATACTTGTGCTACGGCATCGGGCGTGACATCCATGATGTCCATGGATTTTTCTCCATTGTGCTCGCGGCTGCTTTTGCGCAAGCCGTCGATGATCGCCTTGCGCTGCGCCAGCGGCATGGAGAGGAACTGTTTTTGCCAGGCAGGCTGGCGCACCATGGCGCGAAACTCCATGTATTGCACGTCTTTCGTGCATTCGGCGTCGCCATGCAGCAAGACGATGCGCCGGCCGGCAAGTGTGGCCACGTGCGGTTCGCTGAGCAGGGTGGCGCCGGCGGCGGCGGCAAAGCCGGAGCCGACGAGAAAGTCGCGGTTGCCGGCGATCCAGTAGACGTGCACGCCCGCATCGCTGACGGCGCGGATGGCGGCCGTCATGCGCGCATTGAACGGGTCTTCCAGGTCATCGTCGCCGGCCCAGTATTCGAACAGGTCGCCTAATAGATACAGCGCTTGCGCATATTGCGCATGGTGTTCCAGGAAAGAAAGAAACGCCGCGCTGGTGCGCGGATGCGAGCTCTGCAGATGCAGGTCGGAAATAAAGAGTGCGGCAGGCATTGTCATCGTTCAACGCTCCCGTAGTAAAGGGACTGCTTGCTTGCGGGACGCATGATTGCTGCCTGGCTTGTTTGGTGTATGGAATGAATTGTTGAAGGTGGCTCTGAAAACCGTAGCGAGCAAGCCCGATGCCGGGTCGAGTAGCGGAGCTGTACCTTGAGTACAGCGAGCAACGGAAACCCGGCAGTGGGCTGCGCAGTAGGTTTGCAGGGCTACCTTAAGCGGCTTCGACTTTTTCGATGATGACATCGGTCACTGGCACATCGGCGAACATGCCGGCGCGCGAGGTTTTCACGGCGCGGATGGCGTCGACGACTTCCTTGCCTTCGGTGACTTTACCGAATACGGCGTAGCCCCAGCCGTCCTGGCCTGGATAGTCGAGGAAGCTGTTGTTCTTGATGTTGATGAAGAACTGGGCCGATGCCGAGTGCGGGTCCGACGTGCGGGCCATGGCCAGCGTGTACGTGTCGTTTTTCAGGCCGTTCTTGGCTTCGTTTTCCACGGTGGTGTCGGCTGGCTTTTGTTTCATGCCTGGCTCGAAACCGCCGCCCTGGATCATGAAGCCGTCGATGACGCGGTGGAAAATCGTGTTGTCGTAGTGACCAGCTTGCATGTAGGCCAGGAAGTTGGCAACCGTTTTCGGCGCTTTCTCGGCGTCCAGTTCAGCGGTGATCTTGCCCAGATTGGTGGTGATGATGACGGAGGTCATGATGATCCTTAATAAATTGGATGAATAATTGATTCAGCGGCGCCAGACAGGCGGGCGCCGCAAAAACGCTATTTTACAGTTTTGCGGGCGCTGTCTTGAGTAAAGTCGCCGATTCGATCACCACGGGGGTGACGGGCACGTTCTGGTGCGGTCCCTTGTCTGCCACGGGCACGGCCTTGATCTTGTCGACCACCTCCATGCCGCTGACGACTTTGCCGAACACCGTGTAGCCGAAACCGTCGCGGCCAGGGTAGTCGAGCGGGCCGTTGTCGTTGACGTTGATGAAGAATTGCGCGGTGGCCGAATGCGGGTCGCCCGTGCGCGCCATGGCGATGCTGTAGGTGACGTTCTGCAAGCCGTTCTGCGCCTCGTTCCTGATCGGCGCTTTCGTCGGTTTCTGCTTCATGTTCTTGTCGAAGCCGCCGCCCTGTATCATGAAGCCGTCGATGACGCGGTGAAATACGGTGCCCTTGTAGTAACCGCTGTTGACGTACTGCAGGAAATTGGCCACGCTTTTCGGCGCCTTTTCCTGGTCCAGTTCCAGCACGATCTCGCCCATGCTGGTTTTCAGGGCCACGTGCGGCGTTGGGTCGACGGCGGTCGCCGGAGCGGCTGCCACGACGGCGCTGCCCAGGGTCAGGCCGGCAAACAGGGTGCAAAAGCGGGCCAGGAAAGACAGGCGTTTCGATTTGATTTCTTGCATGAAGGCGTCCTTGATCGTTATTTTTCTTTAAACTTGCTTTAATTGTAAAGAAGTGAAAATTCGGTTGAACATCGTAAAAACCTGATTCATATCGGGCCAGTATGGTTTTTATCAATGTTATACTTGACCGCTAACGCCCTAATTCTAACAAACAAGAACAACAATATAGCGGGTCGTACAGTCTTCGGCGCACACGGCAGTTCTGTGGCGCGGCACCCCCGGTGTCCGCGCCTGTCTGTCGTTTTGCCAGGCTGGCGACCGCTCCACTTGCAAAGCACGATGAGCAATCTAAAGATTTACAACACCCTGGCTCGCGAGAAGCAGGTATTCGTCCCGATGGAAGCGGGCAAGGTTCGCATGTACGTGTGCGGCATGACCATCTACGATTATTGCCATATCGGCCATGCGCGCATGATGATGGCGTTCGACGTCATTTACCGCTGGCTGAAGGCGTCCGGTTTCGACGTCACCTATGTGCGCAACATTACGGACATCGACGACAAGATCATCCGCCGCGCCGTGGAAAACGGCGAAACGATTTCCCAGCTGACGACGCGTTTCACCCGCTACATGGATGAAGACACGGCCGCGCTGGGCATCCTGACGCCCGACCACACGCCGCGCGCCACCGAATACGTGCCGCAGATGCTGCGCCTGATCGAGCAGCTGGAAGCCAAAGATTTGGCTTATCAGGGTGCGGATGGCGATGTGAACTATGCCGTGCGCAATTTCCCCCACTACGGCAAGCTGTCGGGCAAGTCGCTCGACGACCTGCGCGCGGGCGAGCGTGTCGACGTCAACACGGGCAAGCGCGATCCGCTCGACTTCGTGCTGTGGAAGTCGTCGAAAGAGTCGGAGCCGGAAGAAGTCAAATGGGATTCGAAGTGGGGCAAGGGCCGCCCGGGCTGGCATATCGAGTGCTCGGCCATGTCGTGCGCCTTGCTCGGTGAACAATTCGACATCCACGGCGGCGGCGCGGACTTGCAATTCCCGCACCACGAAAACGAGATCGCCCAATCCGAAGGCGCGTTCGGCCATACCAGCGTCAATTACTGGATACATAACGGTTTCGTGCGCCTGGACAATGAAAAAATGTCGAAGTCGCTCGGCAACTTCTTCACCATCCGCGAAGTGCTGCAAAAGTTCGATGCCGAAGTGATCCGCTTCTTCATCCTGCGCGCGCACTACCGCAGCCCCCTGAATTACTCGGACGTGCACCTCGATGACGCGCGCCTGTCCTTGACCCGTTTGTACACGGCGCTGGCCGACGTGGCGGTGGAAGAGGGCGCCATCGACTGGAGCGAAGCCCATGCCGTGCGCGTGCGCGAAGCGATGGACGACGATTTCAACACGCCGCTGGCCGTGGCCGCCCTGTTCGACCTGGCAACGGAAGTCAACAAGAGCAAGTCGCCGGCCCTGGCGCGTCAATTGAAGGGCCTGGCGGGCGTGTTCGGTTTGCTTGAGCGCACGCCGCAGCAATTCCTGCAAGCCACCGTCGGCGCCGCTGACGGCGGCCAGGATGAGGCGGCCGGCATCGAAGCGGCCATCGCGGCGCGCAGCGCGGCGAAAAAGGCGCGCGACTTTGCCCAGTCCGACAAGATCCGCGCCGAATTGTTGGCTGCGGGCATCATTCTTGAAGACAAGCCTGACGGCTCGACCAACTGGCGCCGCGCATGATGCCAACGTCCAGGGAAAACGGGGAAGCCCCGGTGGCGGCGCAGGTGATCCAGGTGCCGCATTACTGGGAAGAGGCGAAGATCGAGCTGATGAAGCGCGACCGCATCATGAAAAAGCTCATCCCGCAATTTGGCGACCTGCACCTGGTCGGCCATAGCGACCCGTTTACCACCCTGGCCCGTTCGCTGGTGGGGCAGCAGATCACGCCCAAGGCGGCGGATGCTGCCTGGAAAAAACTGCTGCTGGCTTGCCCGAAATGCACGCCTTCGCAAGTATTGAAGGCAGGCGCCGAGCAACTGTCCGCCTGCGGTTTGTCCAAACGCAAGACCGAATACATCCTCGACCTGGCCGACCATTTCAAGGCCAAGCGCGTGCACGCGAGCCAGTGGGACCAGATGGATGACGAAGCCGTCATCGCCGAGCTGGTGCAGATCCGCGGCATCGGCCGCTGGACAGCCGAGATGTTTCTGATATTTAATCTGCTCCGGCCGAATGTCTTGCCGCTCGACGATCCCGGTTTGATCCAGGGCATCAGCGTCAATTATTTCTCCGGCGAACCAGTTTCCCGCAGCGATGCGCGCGAAGTTTCCGCCAATTGGGAGCCGTGGCGCACCGTGGCGACGTGGTATTTGTGGCGCAGTCTCGACCCTGCAGCCGCCCCTGCCGCATCCGATACAGCCCCCGGCGCACCAGCCGGTACGGTAAAATAAACATAGATGACGCCGCGCGCCCTGGCGCCGTGGCCGGTAAAACCTGGAGGTACAATGACTAAAACGACTTTCCTCAATTTTGAACAGCCGATCGCGGAACTCGATTCCAAGATCGAAGAGTTGCGCTTCGTGCAAGACGATTCGGCCGTCGACATCTCGGAAGAGATCGACCGCCTGGCCAAGAAGAGCCAGCAGCTGACCAAGGATATCTACGCCAAGCTGACCCCTTGGCAAGTGGCGCAGATCGCGCGCCACCCGCAGCGGCCCTACACCATGGATTATGTGAATGAAATCTTTACCGATTTCCACGAATTGCATGGCGACCGCAGCTACGCGGACGATTTGTCCGTCGTCGGCGGCCTGGCCCGCTTCAACGGCCAGCCGTGCATGGTCATCGGCCATCAGAAGGGCCGCGACACGAAAGAGCGCGCCATGCGCAATTTCGGCATGCCGAAGCCGGAAGGCTACCGCAAGGCCATGCGCCTGATGAAAGTGGCTGAAAAGTTCAACTTGCCTATCTTTACCTTCGTCGACACGCCAGGCGCCTTCCCCGGCATCGACGCGGAAGAGCGCGGCCAGTCGGAAGCGATCGGCCACAACCTGTACGTGATGGCGGAACTCAAGGTGCCGCTGATCGCCACCATCATCGGTGAAGGCGGTTCCGGCGGCGCGCTGGCCATCGCCGTGGGCGATGCCGTGCTGATGCTGCAATACTCGACCTATGCCGTGATCTCGCCGGAAGGTTGCGCCTCGATCCTGTGGAAGAGCGCCGAGCGCGCCTCCGACGCGGCCGAAGCGCTGGGCCTGACGGCGCACCGCCTGAAAGCCATGGGCCTGATCGACAAGATCATCAACGAACCGCTGGGCGGCGCCCACCGCGATCCGAAACAGATGGCCACCTTGCTGAAACGCGCACTGGCCGACACCCTGCGCCAGTTCCACGGCATGAAAACCAAGGACTTGCTGGCCGCGCGCCATGAAAAACTGCTGAGCTACGGCAAGTTCAAGGAAACCACGCCGAGCGAGTAAGTACTATTGGTCACGCAGGCAAATGCCGGGGTCAGACCCGCCGGGTCTGACCCCGGATTTTTGCCTGCGGTGAGTAAGTTTTACCAGGGACAGTCCGCTAAACGACACCATCCGTTTAGCAGCCTGTCCCTCTTTGCATTCCCGGAGTCCGAATGAAAAAGCAACAAACCGCCACCGTGCCCGACATCTTCGCCCGCGCACTGGACGCCTGCGCACCTGCACCCGGCAGCACCGTCGGCATCGCCCTCAGCGGCGGCCTCGATTCCTCTGCCCTGCTGCACCTGGCGCATGCCTGGGCGCACGAGCACGGCGTGGCCCTGCACGCGTTTCACGTGCACCACGGCCTGAGCCCGAACGCGGATGCGTGGCTGGCCCACTGCGAGCAGTTGTGCGCCGGCATGGGCATCGCCTTCGAGGCACGCAAGGTCACTCTGGAAAAGAATGCGAAAACGGGCACGGAAGAAGCGGCCCGCAAGCGCCGTTACGCGGCCCTGGGCGAGCTGAGCGCCGCGCACGGCGTGCGCCTGCTGCTCACAGCCCACCACCAGGATGACCAGGCTGAAACGGTGTTGCTGCAATTGCTGCGCGGCTCCGGCACGGCGGGCCTGTCCGGCATGGATGGCGCCAACAGCGCGCCCGAGCTGCTGGGCAATCCTGACCTGGTGATGGCGCGCCCGCTGCTGCCCGTGTCGCGCAGGCTACTCGAAGCGTACGTGGCGAAGCACGCGATCGCGCACATCCACGATGAGTCGAACGACGATCCCCGCTTCGCCCGCAATGCCCTGCGGCACCAGGTGATGCCCGTGCTGGCACAGGCGTTTCCCGGTTTTCAGGAGCGCTTCGCCCGCAGCGCCCAGCATGCGCAATCGGCGCAGCGCCTGCTGACGGAACTGGCGACGCAGGATCTGGCGGACTGTCTCGATGGCGAGTGCATCGAGCTGGCGAAATTGCGCGCGCTGAGCGCGGACCGCTGCTACAACCTGCTGCGCCACTGGTTCGGCACGCGCGGCTTGCGCATGCCGTCGACGGCGTGGCTGGCGGAAATGCTGGCGCAGCTGCTGGAGGCGCGGCCCGATGCGCAATTGCTGGTCACGCATCCCGAATGCCACGTGCGGCGCCACCGCGACCGTTTATACCTGACGCCGAAGCTGATTGAGCTGGCCGGCATGCGCGAGCGTGACGATGCGGGCATCCCCGGGCTGGAAAAAGCCGGCCACCAATTTACGTGGCAGGGCGAGGCCAGCCTGGCGTTTCCCGCGTATGGCGGCGTGCTGCATTTCGATGCGGTGGAAGAGGGCGGCCAGGGTATCGATATTGCCTGGTTGCAAGCACAGACCTTGACCATCGACTTCCGCCAAGGCGGCGAGCGATTGAAACTGGCCTTGAACCGTCCCACCAAGAGCTTGAAATACCATTATCAGGCGTTTGACGTGCCCGCCTGGGAGCGCGAACGGCTGCCCCTTGTCTGTGCGGCGCAACAATTGCTGTTCGCGGCCGGTATTGGCCTCGATTGCCATTGCCTGAGTCTGCTGAATCGTCCCCGCGTCGCCTTGCGTTGGGTCTCCTGCTGAGCGTAAGGGCAGCCGCCACGGCCACTCCCGGGGTGGCTGCCAAGCGGCTGCTCAAGCCAGCTGGACTGCATGGATTGGTTATTTCCATATGCGCAATCGGTATGAGCTAATGCGCTTTTTAGCTTGTTATTTTGCATTGCGGCATGTAGAGTAAAGCCCTCCTTTTTTATTCTTCTTGAGCGGAAACTTCACTCTTATGGCTTTAATCGTCCACAAATATGGCGGTACGTCGATGGGCTCGACTGACCGTATCAAGAATGTCGCCAAGCGCGTTGCCAAGTGGCACGACGCCGGGCATCAAATCGTGGTGGTGCCATCCGCCATGTCGGGCGAAACCAACCGCCTGATTGGACTGGCCAAGGAAATCATGGATCAACCCGATCCCCGTGAACTTGACATGATCGCCTCGACAGGCGAACAAGTGTCCGTCGGCCTATTGTCGATGGCACTGCTGGCGATCGGCAAACAAGCCGTATCCTATGCTGGCTGGCAAGTCGCGATCAAGACCGATTCCGCCTTTACCAAGGCACGCATCCAGTCGATCGATGACGAAAAAGTCAAACGCGACCTCGATGCAGGCAAGATTGTCATCATTACCGGTTTCCAGGGCGTCGACGAACACGACAACATCGCGACCCTGGGCCGCGGCGGTTCGGACACCTCGGCCGTGGCGATCGCCGCCGCCATGAAGGCGGCCGAATGCCTGATCTTCACGGACGTCGACGGCGTCTACACGACCGACCCGCGCGTGGTCTCCGAGGCGCGCCGCCTGAAGACCATCACCTTTGAAGAGATGCTGGAACTGGCTTCGCTGGGTTCCAAAGTGCTGCAGACGCGCTCGGTGGAATTTGCCGGCAACTACCGCGTTCCCACGCGCGTGCTGTCGTCGCTGACCGACCCGATGTTGCCGCTGGAAATAGAAGCCAATTCAGGCACCCTGATTTCGTTTGAGGAAGATACAAACATGGAACAAGCAGTCATCTCCGGCATCGCCTTCAACCGCGATGAAGCCAAAATCACCGTGCTCGGCGTGCCCGACCGTCCAGGCGTGGCGTACCACATCCTGGGACCGGTGGCGGACGCGAACATCGAAGTCGACATGATCATACAGAATCAGTCGGTGGACGGTAAAACGGACTTCACCTTCACCGTCTCGCGCGGCGAATACACGCGCGCGCTGGCCGTGCTGGAAGCGAACCGCGAATCGCTGGGCGCGGCCAGTATCACGGGCGACGCGAAAGTGTCGAAACTGTCCGTCGTCGGCGTGGGCATGCGCAGCCATGTCGGCGTCGCATCGCAAATGTTCCGCACCTTGTCGGAAGAGGGCATCAACATCATGATGATCTCCACTTCCGAGATCAAGATCTCCGTGCTGATCGATGAAAAGTACATGGAACTGGCAGTGCGCGCGCTGCATAAAGCGTTCGAGCTGGAAAAAGCTTAAATATCCAAAAATATTGCCCCACGCCCTTGACCAAAGGGGGGGCAATCGATATTATGACGTTCGTCGCTGCAGCGCAGTTAGCTACAGAGACATAGTTGAGTAATCAGCTAGGAGACGTGGCCGAGTGGCCGAAGGCACATCCCTGCTAAGGATGCATACGGCTTATACCTGTATCGTGGGTTCGAATCCCACCGTCTCCGCCAGAATCAAATAAAAAAGCCTCCCCTGCGGGAGGCTTTTTTATTTGTCTGGACGGAACGGTGGGATTCGAAGGACTGGGCCGTGCCGGCCCAGTCCTCTCCGAATCGCCCAATCACCGCGCTGCGCGCGGGCCGTTGGCCGCGCAGCGGCCAACGCCGTCCCCTCACCTCAGGCTCTGGCGGCAAGCGCCCCCTCTGCATCAGCCCCCATCAGTACCCTCATTCCTACCCCCGTCCCGCCTCAGCAATAAATACAACAAGTGACTTAGTGTGAGTATTGACTCTTTGTCATTATGGATAATGGCAATGTTATTAATAAAAATACGCATGCCCAGCCATGCTTCCATTGTCCAGTCCAATCGAGGAGTTGTCATGTCCCACCGCCTTCCCCGCAGGTACGTGTCGCTGTGCCTGGCCGCCATGCCGTTCGCTTGCAGTGCCGCCTTCGCCGCAGAAAGCACGGTCAATCTGAATGTCGACCTGAACCTGCAGTCCGTGCCCAAACTCGAGCTGCGCCTGCTGCAGGAGCCGCCGAAGCTGAAGGCGCGCGCCAGGCCAGCCAACCGCGCGGCGAGCAAGCGCGACGAGTTTGAAAGGTCGTATGACCTGTACATCCGCTATGCCAACGGCAGCATCTATAACCCGACCACGGCCAAGCATGACAAGGTGCGCCTGCGTTCCTACCAGCAGACGGACGGCCTGGCGCTCGATGGACGCGACGAGAATGCGGCCACCTTCATGGCGCCCACCGTGGTGATGGCGCCGGGGCAAACCGTGCGCTTCAAGCTGCATAACCAGTTGCCGGCGCTGCCGGCCGAGCAGTGCGCGACGAGCGATATCAATGCGGCGCGTCCGCTTGGCTGCTTCAACGATACCAATCTGCATTCGCATGGCCTGTGGGTCTCGCCCTCGGGCAATAGCGACAACGTGTTGATATCGATCAAGCCTGGCGTGGATTTTGAGTACGAATACAATATTCCCATCGACCACCCGGCCGGCACCTTCTGGTATCACCCGCACCAGCATGGCGCGACGGCGATGCAGGTCGCCAGCGGCATGGCCGGCGCGCTGGTGGTCGAAGGCGACCGATATCCGACCGCCACGGCGAATGGCGACCTCGATGTGATACTGAAGCAATTCCAGCCCGACGATGGCAGCGGCAGCGCCGGCGAGGTGATACTGCTGCAGCAAATTCCCTATGACTGCCCCAGCAACAGCCTGACGCCGACGAAGCCGTGCGCCACGGATGGAGTCGGCGTGCTGGAGGATTTCAATCAGGTCAAGGATCCGGATGCCTGGCTGATGTCGGGCCGCTATACCTCCGTCAACGGCAAGGTGCAGCCGGTGCTGAAGATGAAGACGCAGCGCCTGTACCGCTGGCGCATGATCGACACGGGCTTTCAGGCAACGGTGGTGCTGCGCATCCGCCGTGCCAACGACCCGCAAAAGCTGTTCCGGGCGCTCGGCGTGGCCAACCAGGACAAGGACGTGATGGAGTTGTGCGATGGCGAGGACGTCACGCAATTCGAGGTGGCCAGCGATGGCTTGACGCACGACAAGATTATCCCCAAGACCTTGAATTACCTGCAGCCGGGTTACCGCAGCGATATTCTGTTTGCCCTGCCGAAAGCCGGTGCGTATTGCGTATATGCGGAAACCAACCTCAACAACATGACGACGATGCATGACGTCAACAACACGCGCCTGATCGGCGTGATCGCCGCCAAGACCAACGCCAAGGCGTCCGCGCGCGCCAGGGCGGGCGAGTCGCCGCGCGATTTCCTGCTGGCCGAATTGCGCAACGCCGTCAAGAGCCTGCCCGGCGCCCAGTTGCCCGATAACGTCAAGAGCATCATCCTCGGCGACCTGGAGAATGGTCTCAAGCTCGGCAAGTTCGTCCCGCATGCGGGCTTCAGCGAGGCGGCAAAGGACGCGATGCGCGGCAAGAAGAAGGAGTATGTGACCTTCAATATTGCCAAGTTGGACGGCAAGGTCCGCTTCATGGTGGAAGGCAAGCCGGAAGACTCGCCGATACCCGAGCTGAAGTATGTATATGATCCGCACCGCGTCGACCACACGCTGGTGCTGGGCACCGAGCAGATCTGGGAGCTCGCGTCGAAGAATGGCAGCCACCCCTTCCATATCCACGTCAACCCCTTCCAGATCATCGGCATTTCCCGCACCGACGGCGGCACGGTCAATGCGCAGTACAAGGATCTGATCGGCACGTGGAAAGACACCTTGCTGGTGATGGAGAACCACAAGATCGAGATTGCCACGCGTTACCAGCGCTACATCGGCGAATACGTGCTGCATTGCCACATCCTCGAGCATGAAGACCAGGGCATGATGCAAAACGTCAAAGTGGTACTGCCGGATGGCAAGGGTGGTGGCGACGTGGGCGGACACGGACACTGACCGTTCCTGGCGGCAGCGCGCCCGGCGCGCTTTCGCCTTTCCCAACCTGCTTCCGGAGCAATTGCCCATGTTACGCATGAAAACTTCCCTCCTTCCCCTCCTGGCCGGCTTGCTGTGCGCGGGCGTCTGCACTGCGGTACAGGCGCAGGCTGGCGTATCTTGCCGCCCGGAATTGCAGGCCCAGGCGGAGCCGGGTGGCGCGCGCGTCGTGCGCTACCGCAAGAATATCGATGAGCTGACCCCGGCCGAGCTTGACGCCTTCAAGCATGCGGTGAGCGAGATGAAACGCAAGAGCCAGGAAAACGTGTATGACCGGCGCGGCTTCCTGTGGCAAGCCTGGGTGCATAACTGCACCTCCGTCGATGTCTTCAATGACCGCCAGGCGGCCTTGCCAGGCGACAGGCTGAAGCAGTTGCTGGGCGATCCGACGCGCAACAGCTGCGACATTGCTTATTTCATCGACAAGGTGGCGACCGAGGACAATGCCCATGAGGAATTCCCGGGCGAGTGCGAGCACCAGAAGAACACCTTCCTGCAATGGCACCGGGCGCAGCTGTACTTTTATGAGCAAGCCCTGCAGGCGGCCGACCCGAACGGCGAGCGTGGCCCCAGCACGCGCAACGTCGCGTTGCCGTACTGGAACTTCACCCGCAAGCCTTCCGGCGTGCGTTATCCGAAAGCCTTCGAGGATGTCGATTCGCCGCTGTACGATGCCACGCGCAAGAGGGAGGGGCTCGACAGCTCGCTGGCCACGGCTTCGCCCAACTTACTGGCCTACCAGATCTATTACATGGATTGGGCCGATTTTGGCGGCGACGAATATGGCAGCCTGGGCGGCGGCAACCTGGAGACGAAGATCCACAATCACATGCACGCCACCTACATGGGCGGCAATATGGGCGACAACGTCACGGCCGGCCTCGATCCGCTGTTCTATGCCTTCCATAATTTCCTCGATTACAGTTTCGAGAAGTGGCTGGACGAGCATGGCGACGCCGGCATACGCGGCAGCGGGCGCACGGCGTTCATGCGCAGCGAACAGGACGCCAGCTTGCCACGGCCCGTCGGCTGGAGCGCCGGCAGCGGCGATGCCCAGCGCAGCGATTCGGGCGACTATACGGCCAACATGGGCCAGGCGGTGCTGTACTTCGACACCCTCCGGCAAGGCTATGGCTTCCAGCCGCGCTATGGCGGCGAATTTGCCCGCAAGAAGGATATCCAGGCTTTGATCGACCGGCACCAGCAGGCGGGGTTTGTATTCGGCGACAACCAGAAAAGCCTGTTCGCCGCCCTGCTCAGCGACGATGCGGCCGATGGCGCGGTCGCCAGGCCCGACCTCACCGTGACCAGCGCCTACACGATCCCGGCGCGGCGGGTGGCCAGCGACAAGCGGGCGAACATGGTGCTGGACCGCGCGCATGCGGACGAAGACTACAGTTTTCAGGCCGATATCTACCTGTATCCCGCCAAGGTGACTGCGCGCATCGGCGACAAGGCGTTCCGCGACCGCTACCTGGTCACCAGCACCAGCCACTGGGCCCTGTCCGGTGCCCACCAGCATGATAAATATGTCATCGAAACGGATATCACGGGCATCGTCGACAGCCTGGTCCCCAAGAAGCGCAGGCAGGCCTGGCGCATCACGGCGGCCATCACCACGAATGACAAGGGCCGCGGCCTGATACGGCAAGGCGATTTTTCCACGCCCGTGATCCAGGTCGTCGACCGCCGCAAACCTGCCGAACCCACGTATGAGGAGAGCAAGCCATGAGCGAACGGACCAGCTTCAAGCGCGACGTGCAGGGCTTGTTTTCCCGCTACGTGGCCGACATGAACAAGATCAAGCTGTCGAACCCCGAGTCGACGGGCGTGCAGCGGCTGTACCTGAATGACTATGCGAGCGTGAAGGCGTTTGCCTGGCAAATCCAGGTGGCCATCCACGGTTACGACTATGACAGCCGCAACGCAAAATGGCTGGTGGACGCCGGGCACCGCCTGCGCGCGCCGGGAGGGCGGGAAGGCGAGTATGTCATGTCCGCGCCGCATCCGATGCCGCCCGACGGGCCGATGCCGCAGGAAGGCATCGATATCTTCGACCAGTGGGTCAGGGACGGCATGCAGCCGTGACTATCAGGCCAACCGGCACAGACACCCTTGATGATCAGGAGTTCAGCATGGCATACACAGGTTTGAGAATTCACCCCGCCATCGGCATCGCCCGCGTCGGCAACAGCGAAGAATACTATCTGGGCCCGGAAAGCCTGGCCGGCATGCCGCTGGCTGGCCAGGATGGCACGGGAGGCTTGCCGATCCGGCCCGGCACGGAAGACACGACCATCGCCAGCACCGAGTTGCGCGACGCCGGCGGAAAGCTCAAGCGGCAGGCGGCCCGCTTCCGGATTTACCAATATGCGTTCGACGCGGCGGACGGCGTGGAAAGCTACCCGCTGGGCCGGCGGGGCGCGGCGGCCGAAGTGGCCATCGGCAGCATGGTCGATGGCAAGATCGTCAAGGACATCGTCTGGACCGTGCACCTGGCCAACAAGAAAGCCAATAGCTGGGAGGGCGGGGAAGGCGTGGCACCGTTCGACAAGCAGCGCGCGCCAGCCCTGCGCAATCCGGCCTTCGGCACACCAGGCTCGCCGCACTTCGGCACGCCGGCCGACCCACTGCGCCTGAAGCTGCTGGTCATCGACCCTGGACCGCGCACCGTGCAGGCTTCGCGCCAGGGCGTGCAGCAGTTCGACACATCGACGCCGCCGTCGTGCGCGGATGCGGCCAGCGGCGCCGTGCGCAGCCTGCCCGACTATCCGGTGTCGTTCCCGCGTGGCGGGCCGCCTGGCGCGCCGGCGCAAGGCCCTGGCGCCATCATCGCCTCGCTGGGCGCCATCGCGACGGAAACGAATGGACGTTTGCTGGTGCTGGGCGGCTATGGCAAGGCATGCGGCTTCGACGCGCAAGGCAATTATTCGCCCGCCGCCGTCCTGCACGACAATGTCAACAACGACAACTGGTTCGATGACGTGGCCGATGGTCCCGTCACGGCCATGCTGCTCTTCGCCGACGGCACGGCGCGCAGCGTCGAGGGCAGCGCCTGGGTGATATCGAGCGACCCGTCGTACGCGCCGCAAACGGCGAACGTTGTCTCGCTGTGGGACGACCTGTATTGCACCTGGCTGGAAAAAATGGCGCTGCGCCCCGCCGTCTACGCGGATGGCAGTTACCAGACGGGCTACCGGAGCAATTTCAGCACCGATGTCCAGCCCATCCTGCGCGCGGCCTCGCTGCAGCGCTGGACGACCAGCTTGCCGCCCAGGGCGATCAAGGAGCACGACTTGCTGGGCAAGATGAAGGCGGACGGCCTGAGCTACCCGATCATGAATTTCATCCGCCATCCCGACCAGACGGGCGCGCCGTCGCTGAAGCCGCAAATGCCGCTGTCGCTGGGCGACGCGGGCAGCAGCCTGCTGACCCTGACCCGGGCGCAGTATTTTTTCATGGACCAGTGGGCGCATGGCCAGTACGTGGCCGACAGCGGCGATTTCCTGCTGGGCGCGGGCGAAGCGCTCGACCGCACCGTCCTGTTCAACTGCCTGGGCGGCCGCTACAGCCCCGGCATCGAGATGGGTTTTATCGTGCGCGACTCCGGCCTGTACCGGCAGGCGTGGCGGCGCCATGATGCCGGCGGCCCGTTCCGCATCAATGCACAGCATCTCGATTACGCAGCCGCCGTCAGGGACCAGCCCTTCCTTGGCGCCGGCTACATGCCGCTGCGCGGCGGCGAGGTGCAGCCCGGCGACGTGTCGAAGTTCATGGCCTTGCCGTGGCATACCGATTACAACTCGTGCGCCACGCATTTGCCCGATCCGAATCCCGGCGGCAAGGTACTCAATAACCAGCAGGCGATCGATGCGGCCACGGCGCTCAAGGGCAATGGCTACAATACCTTGCTGTATTCCTCCTGGCCGGCGCAGCGGCCCGTAGCCGTGTACACGTATGACGACGTCGTCGCCAATGGCGGCGAACTGGCGACGCCGCGCTATTCCGTGCGCGGCAAGGGCACGCGGGCCGATGGGGTGCCATCGACCACAGCGGAAAATGCGGAAATCGACCGGCCCGCCATGCATGTGGGCCGCTACCAGGACCGCGCGCAGTTCCTGCTGAACTGGCACCGCATCGGCGTGGTCGTGCAAAGCACGGTGATTGCGCGCAAGGCTGGCGAGAAGGCCATCTGCAAGGATTACTACCTGGAAGTCGAAAGCCTGTTCGACAGCGATGAAAGCAACCTGGTCGAGTATTGGCGCAACACGGCCATCGACAAGGTGTACCGGCCGAAGCCGCAGACGAAACCGAAGCCCTGATGGCGGCGGCTGCAGACAGTCCCGGCGCGGCCGGGCCATCGCGGCCGCGCTACCGGGTCGCCATCATCGGCGGCGGTCCGGCGGGCTGCGCCTGCGCGCTGGCGCTGGCGCAGCATGGCGTGCACGACGTGCTCGTGATCGAGGCGGGCGACTACGCTCAATTTCGCATCGGCGAAAGCATTCCGCCCGAAGCCAACCGTCTGTTCCAGGCGCTGGGCATTGCGCAGGATTTTTTCGCCGAGGCGCACGCGCCTTGCCATGGCAGCTGTTCCTGGTGGGGCAGCGACAAGCGCGGCTACAACGACGCGCTGCTGCATCCGCTGGGCCATGGCTGGCACCTGGAGCGTTCCCGTTTCAATGGCTTCCTGGCGCGCCAGGCGCGCTTGCGCGGGGCGGAAGTGCTGCTGCGCGCCAGCCTGGCCGCGTCGGCCCCGGCGCAAGGCGGCGGTTTTACCCTGGAATTGATGCTGGGCGATCCCGCGCACCCGCGACTGGCCAGCATCCATGCCGATGTGGTGGTCGACGCCAGCGGCACGCGCGCCGTCTTCGCGCGCCAGCGCGGCAGCCGCAAGGTCGCAACGCTGCCGCTGGTATGCCTGGCGATGCGCTTTGCCGCGCCAGACGGCCCCCGCTCCGGCCTGACGCACCTGGAAGCGGTCGAACATGGCTGGTGGTATGGCGCCCATCTGCCTGACGCCACCTTGCTGCTGGCGTTTTACAGCGATGCGGCCACCGTCAGGGCGCGGCGCCTGCAGCATGCCGGGCACTGGCTGGACGGGCTGGCGGCCGCGCCCAACACGGCTGCGCTGGCCCGCGGCGCGGCGCCGCTGGCAGGCGGCGTGCAGAGTTTTCCCGCGCCGTCCTACTGCCTCGAGCAACTGCATGGCGACGGCTGGCTGGCCATCGGCGACGCCGCCTCGGCCTACGATCCCGTCACTTCGCAAGGCATCGTCAAGGCGCTGGCCAACGGCATGGCGGCCGCTGGCGCCATCGCCGGCCACGCCACCCTGGACGCGGTGGCGCAGACGGTGGCGCTGCGCCATGCGCAATACCTGGCGCAGCGCCAGCAGTACTACGGCTGGGAGCAGCGCTGGCCCGCCGCGCCGTTCTGGCGCCAGCTGCATGCGGGGGCGCAGGCGCGCTAGCGGTCTTATCGCCGCTGCGCTTCGCGTTCGAGCGTATCCTTGCCGATGATCTTCAGGCTGGCGCCGCCCTTGAAGGGCAGCGCTTCCTCGCTGCCCGCCGTCTGGATGCCGGCCGAGACGCCGATTTCGGCCGTCACATCGATGAATTCCGTACGGAACATGCGCAGCTCGGTGTGCTTGATGACGCTTTGCAGCGCAATCGACTGACCCGGCGCGATGGGGGTGAAGGCACGCTTGAGCGCGTGATTGGCCAGGCCCGTCTTCAATACCTGGCTTTGTTCGCTCGCGTTGTCGATCAGGCGCATATTGGGCCCCCGCGCTTGCATGTACTGGAGCGGATAGCCGACTTCCCCGTTGCCGATATTCTTGATGACCACTTCGATGCGCATGTCGCTGCCCGTGAAAATGCAGGCCGGATTATCGATGCAGTGGGCGCTGATGGAGAGGATGTCGTTCGGCATGGCGTTTCCTGGGAGTTGTAGGGACACTGCGAGCAGTGCGATTAGGAGCCGTTCAGGATGATATCGCATTTGATCTGCCTTCCTATTTTCGTCCGCAGCAATTCCTGCACTTCGATGGCGATCTGCCAGGCATGCCGGTCACGGATGACGATGGAGCCGGCCGAGTTCATGATGTTGGCAGCGGCCGGTTCCGGTTCCTCATCGTCCGAGAGCGAAGGCACGGGCGCATCCCAGCTGCCGTCCGGCTTCTTGTATTTGACGGTCTCGTCGTCGCCTTCCACATACGAATATTCATCCGGCAGGCCATAGCAGTGACCGAATTCATGCGCGTGCGTCTGGCCATCGGTCGAGGCGGACACGTCGATGATGGTACCCGTCACGCTTTCGCGGTCGTAGCGTTTGTGGATCTGCATGACGTAATGCTCGTTGCTCTCCACATAAACGACGCGGTAGATGATGGGCAGGGTGCGCGTGCCGCATTCCGGATCGCTGATTTTCATCTGGAATTTATTGTTCCAGTGGCTTTCCAGCCCCGTGGTGGCGATGCCCTTGACGTACTTGATGACGGCGGCGCGCTGCTTGGCCCGCGTGGCGGCCTGCGGGGTACCTTTCTCGCGGTCTTCCAGCGCCTGGTCGGCCGGCTCGAGCACCGTGATCACCTTGACGCGCAATTCGGCGATGATGCCGGTATTCGACTTGACGGGCACGTAGATCTTGTAGCGCACGTTGTCGAAATAGTCATGCGGTGCGCCGGTGGCGCCGAAGGTGTTGTTGTAGCGCGGCACGCTGGAGACGCTAATCTCCTTTTCATAGTCGGCGATCCAGCAGGCGGGGCGCTTGATCAGCACTTCCTTGCGCTGTTTGTTGTCGACGGGGCTGGTGCTGGACGTGCCCGTTGCCTTGAATTTCGGTTCGGGTGTGGGCGGCGCCTTGGCCGTCGTGCCGGGCGCGGGCGCCTTGGCGCGCGTGTCCGAGCCGGGTGGCGGGGCAGGAGCCGGGTCAGGGCTGTTCTCCGTCTCGGGCATCTGGCCCGGCGATTTGAGCAGTTCGATCACCAGCGCCTCGACGGCGGCAGCGGCCACGATGTGGGTCAAGCCCCTGGCGTCCGTCATGCCCGTTTCGATGCTGCCGTCGGCGCGCTTGACGCGATACGGCTGGCGCGGCATCAGCTCACCCGTGTCGCGGTCTTTCAGCACGAAGCCTTCGTCGAACAGTTTCAAGCGGCTGTCCGGCAGCGGCGGCAGGCCGGCGGCAACGCTGGCGCCGCCGTTGAAGATATGCTGCCCGCCCTTGACCGTAAAATGGCCGGGGCAGCGGAAGGTGATGTCGCCGCCTTCGAGCGTGATCGAGGATTGTCCCGCCTGCAGGACGATTTTCTGGTTGGCCTTGATGTCGATGCTGTCGCTCACGGAGATCACCGTGACGGCTTGATCGGCGAGGATTTCCAGCTGGTCGGTATGCGCTTCGAGCGAGACGGGGCCGTTGCCCGCGACGGCCTTGATGCCGCCTTCCTGACTGAACAGCGTGGCCGCGTTGGCCGCTACCGAGGCGACCGTCTGGCCGGCCGTCATGTGCAGGTCGGCCTGCGCCGTCCAGTGCAGATGCTGGCCCGCGAACAGCACGGTCGACGCGGGCGTGGCCCAGTTGATGCTGGTGGGCGACTCCATCAGCACCAGCGGCTGGGCGTAGCGTTCCACGGGCTGCGCCGCATCGGGCGCGCGCGTGCCGCTGCCCGCCTTGCTGGCTTCCTGGCCGCCGACGTTGGCCTGGTACTTGCCGTCCTGCCCCGGGTCGATCTGCTTCGCCATGTCCAGCTGCGCCTGGTTCGCATCCTTGCTGACGAGGGCTTTTTGCTGGCTTGCCGATGTCGCCACGGTCTTGCTCAGTTCACAGGCGCCGCGCAGCAGGGCCAGCGCTTCCCTGGTGTCGAGCTGGCTCGACGCCACGCCGGCGCCCTGGCGCGCGCGCGCCGTGGTCGAGAGCAGCACGCCTTCGCCGGCGCGCAACATGGCCCAGGCATCGGTGCGCAACTCAAAGCCGCTGCCGCGGTAGCTGCCCCGTTGCGCCGAACTGGCGCCTTGCTGTACCAGGTAGCCCAGATTGAGCTCGGTGGCGGCGCTGCTCGAAGCGAGCCGGGTGCGCAGCTGGCCCTGGGTATCGTCCAGCACCCACTGGTTGTAGCCGGCACCGTCGAAATTGTGGCTGTGCATGCCCGACAGGACGCCCGCGTGGTTGACGCCCGAATCCTCGCCGGCCGCATACGGCGGCGTGTCGCTGCCCGTGTAGAGCTGGGCGACGACCAGCGGGCGGTCCATGTCGCCTTCGATGAAGTCGACCAGCACTTCGGTGCCGAGGCGCGGCGTGAATTGCGAGCCCCAGTTCGGACCGGCCAGCGCTTCGGCCACGCGCACCCAGGCGCCGGAAGCCTCGTTGCCGGGCGCGTTGCCCTGCTGGTCGGTGTTGTGCGCAAGGCCGCCCGGATTGGCGGCGCTGCCGCGCTGCCAGGCAAACTGGATGCGCACCTGGTGGTCGCGGCCCGTGGTGGCCACGCTGTCGGCCAGGCCCACCACCAGCGCCGTCTGCGGGCCCAGCGCCACGGCCGGCGCGCGCGCGGCGGTGGCGCGCGGCACGATGGCCACGCTGGCGCGCACGCAGCCGAAGCGGTTGCGGTAGGTGCCCGGCTCGATCTGGCCGGCGATCCAGTCGGCCACGCCGCCCAGGCCGGCCGTCCTGGCCAGCTTCGACAGCACGCCGCCCAGGCTGGCGCCAGCTGGCCCTGTATTGTTGCGCGCCTGGTGCTCGGCCCACAGTACGGTGAAGGCGTTGGCGCCATCGGCATGCTGCTCGTGCTGCAGCAGGCGCATGGCGTGGCCGGCGGCCAGGCGGCGCACGGCACCGGCGCCGTCGAACTGCTTGTTGTCCAGTTCCAGCGCTTGCAGCATGCGCTCGCTGTACGGCCCGGCCGCCGCGCGGTCGGCGTGCAGGCGCTCGCCGGCGCCGTCATACACGGCCAGCTGCGGCAATTGCCCGGCCTCCAGGCTGGAGACCTGCTCGGCGGCGGGCGCCGTCACCTGCGCCGGGTCCCAGCTGCTGATGCTGACGGCATTCGATTGCACCTGGCGGCGCGCGCCGAAGCGGTCGATGGCGTCGTCGGTATCGGTGGCGCGCACGCCGTGAAAGCGCATGTCGCCGCCGCCCGGCGTCTGCGGCGCGGTGGCCTTGCCGTCGAAGATCACCAGTTTGTGCCTGGCCTGCGCCTCGCCCTCGCCGCCTTCCTGCGCGCCGCCGGGCTGGTCGTGCTCGAAGCGCCAGCTCAGGCCTTCGGCGGCCAGCAGGCGCGCGAAGAAATCGAAGTCGCTTTCGCGGTACTGGGTGCGGATGGCGCGGGTGGTCAGCGCCTGGCTGACGTCGAATTCGAAGCGCAGCTGCGGGTAGTCGGCCAGCAGCTCGGTGACGATGTCGCGCGCATTCTTGTCCTGGAAAATGTAACTGTCGCGGCGCAGCTGCAGCAGGGCCAGGGCCGGCTCGAGGCGCAGCCGGTAGCGCGCCACGCCGCCGTCGGCGCCCAGCCAGGCGCAATCGGTGCAGATGCCGTGCCAGGCGCGCTGGCTGCCGTCGGGCTGCAGCAGGCACAGCGTCATTTCCTCGCCGATGAAGGAGGCCAGGTCGAGGCTGGCCGCGGTGCTCAGCGCGTCGACCTCGAAGCGGAACAGTTCATTGACGGCCTCGCGGCCCTCGAACTGTTCCGCCATCAGCGATTCCGGCTGCCCGGACTGCTGGGCCGTGGCCAGGCTGATGAGCCGTGCATACTGGCTCAGGCCCGTGCCGAACTGGCCCGTTGGTGCCGGGGTTTGTTGTGCGCCGCCCATCACGGCAGGGTAATGCTCAGGTTAGCCACGCGCGGCGCCAGCTTGACGATGTCGTTGTAGGCATTGATCTGCGCTTGCGTCTGTTTGGCCAGCATGGTGCGCAGCCCCAGGTAGCCCAGTGCGCAGATCAGGGCGAACACCGAGCACAGCACCCATGGCGGCACGTTGTTGCGCAGCTTGTGGATGATCTGGTCGGGCCGCTCGGCATGCGGGGCGAAGCCGGTTTTCTTGCCCTTCATCTGGGCGATTTCGTCGCCCAGGCGCGCCGTCAGGTAATTGAGTTTTTCCGGGCCTTCGAGGATGTAGCGGCCCTGGAAACCCAGCAGCAGGCACATGTGGAAGACCTCGAGCGCCTGCAGGTGCGCGCTGCCGCGCGCGCGCAGCGCTTCGAGACGGATGAAGAAGTTTTCGCCGGCCAGCTGGTCGCCGAACAGCACCAGCTGCAACGGCCGCCGCGCCCATTCGTCGCGGATGCTGTAGGGCGAGCGCAGGATGATTTCATCGACGGCCGCGCAGAACGCATATTTGGCGGCGTCGATGTCGTCCGCCGACGCACCCTGTTTTTTCGCGCCGCGGCTGAACTCGTCGAGGAAGTGCGTCATCTTGCTGATGAAATCGGCATTGTCTTGCGGCCCGCTGCCGTTCTTCAGCATGAACAGGGCGTAAAAACCGTCGTACATCAAGTCCATCAAGGTGTGTTCGGTGCCGGAACCGGCAGCCATGCTGGCGGCATACGCGGCCTGGCTGCCGGACATCAGGGAAGGGGGAGCGCTGGAGTGCATCGTTGGACCTCAGGAAGTGACGGCGACAAGTTCGAGTTTCAGTTCACGCATGCCGGAAGGGACATACACCAGCAGCGACTGCGCCTGCAGCATGCGTTCGTACATCTGGCCCTTGGCCTCGATGGTGAAATAAAACATGTCGGGGCGCACCGGCACGGCGGCCGGCACCTGCGGCGCATGCTGCAGGCGCACCCCGGGCAGGGCGGACAGGACGAATTTTTCCACGTCGTCCGGCGCGCCCACCTTGAAGCGCAGCGGCACCACGTCGACCAGTTCCACGCCGGCCATGTCGGCTGACACGCCCAGGTAGAACGCCGTCTTGGCATCGATCTTTTCCGAGTCCAGCTTGCCGTGATGGTAGGACGGCTTGGTTTCCGTCAGCGCGATGGCGAAGTATTTCGACGAGATCACCGTGTCGAGCAATTCGCGGATCATGGCGTGCAGCTGGGCGAACGCGGGGCCGGGATCGGCATGCCGGTACGGCGGCAGGTCGGCCAGCGCATGGCTTCGTGAAAAGGTCATCAAGCCGCCCGCCAGGGCCAGCAGCTGTTCGTACAGGCGCTCCGGATGCAGCGCCGGATGATGGAAATAATGGCTGAGCGAGGCGTAGGCCGCGCTGGCCGTATGCAGCAGCCAGAACGAGGACATGTCGCCGGAGCGGAACTCGATCACGCTCTTGCTCGGCTCGCGGTGATGCCCATACAGCGCGTTGACCTTGGCTTGCAGCGCGTCGATCAGGCGGCGCAGCTGCAGGAACAGCAGGGGCGCGCTGCGGATGGACAGGCTGGGGGGCACGAAGGCCGGGTCCTGCTCGAAGCCGCCCGTCGACAGGCGCCGCAGGCGCAGCAGGGGGAAGCTGACGTAGGAATCGCGCGGTTCGGCATCGGCGACCAGACGCAGGGTTTTTTTCAGGTAGGTCAGTTCGGCCTGCGCGGCCTGGGTGTACAGGTCCGGCGTGCTGAGATTGGCCTGGGCGTAGCGCGCCGCGTTGTTGGGCTGGCCGCTGGCGGCGAAGTTGCCGCCGAATGGCTTGAAAGCCGGCAAGGCGGCGTGGAAGGTCACCGATTGCAGCGACGACGGCACGTTGCCCAGGTCGAGCGCGTCGGGCAGGTCATCGCTTCCGGCGGCGTTGTAGATTTCGCCGTCCTGGAAGACCAGCGACAGTTCCAGCAGGCGCAAGCTGTTGTTGGCCAGCGCATCGCGGTCGATCTGCAACTGATTCACGCCCCACGCGTACGGGTGCAGCGCCTTGACGCTCTCGTGCAGGCGCTGTTCGTGGTAGTGGTCTTGCTGCTGGAAATGCTGGGGCCGCAGGAACAGCCCTTCGCCCCATAACAATTTGTTTGCCATGCTCATGGATTGCCCTCTATGCCAGACACAGTGAGGCGCGCGGCAGCGACTAAAAATCATGCTTCGCATCGCGCAACTTGGTGCTTTTTTCGCAACTGCAAGAACCTTAACATTATCTTGAAGAATGGTGCGTACTGTACGTTTTTAACGCGAGTAGTGTGAGTTTTCGCGTATTTTCTATTGAACGCAGTGAATTTTCAAATCGTGTTACGCTCCGAAAAATAAACAATTAGCAACTATAAAAAGCAACTTTTCAATCCGCAGAATGCGCCTCTTTTTTGAAGGAAAGCTCAACATGACACGCCCGGTTTCGCTATGCACGCTTGCAGTTATCGCCTGTGCTTTTGCCCTCAGCGCCTGCAGTACGGCGCCGGTGGCCAAGCCGCCGCCCGTCGTGGCGCCGACGCTGGAAGAGCTGATGGCCAAGGCCACGCAGGCGGTGGACACGGGCAACAAGGCAGCGGCGCTGGCGCTGTGGCAGGAGGCGGCCGCCGCGGCGCCAGCCGACAAGCAGCCTTGGGTGCGCATGGCGCAAAGCCGCTACGATGCCGGCCAGTATGGCGAAGCCATCCTCAATGCCCAGGAAGTGCTGGTGCGCGATCCTGCCGACAAGCTGGCCAACAGCGTGATCGCCATCAGCGGCCTGCGCCTGTCGACGCGGGCGCTGGCCGACCTGAGCCGCCAGAACAACCTGTCCGGCCCGCTGCGCGCGGAATCGCAGGACCTGGCCAAGCTGCTGCGCGAGAGCCTCGGCGAAACCGTGCTGGTGCCGCCGCCGGACAAGCCGCCCGTGCGCGCTTCGCGCAAGCAGCCAAGCAAGCGCACTGCCGATGAGGGCAGCGCCAATCCATTCAATGCCCTGAAGTAGCCAGCCAGGCACAGGTACGCCGCAGTTCAACAGGCGCATCGCCGATGCCGCCAATATTTGGGAAGGGGATGTCATGTCGAAAAAAGATAGTGTGCAGAAACGCTTGCAAAAGGTACGCCCGCCACGCGTGCAGATGACCTATGACGTCGAGATCGGCGACGCCATCGAAAACAAGGAACTGCCCTTCGTGGTGGGCGTGGTGGGCGATTTCGGCGGCAATTCCGAACTCGAACAGAAGCGCCTGAAGGACCGCAAGTTCGTCGATATCGACCGCGATAATTTCGATGAAGTGATGAAGGGCATCGAGCCGCGCGCCACCTTCCGCGTGCCGAATGAACTGGGCGCCGCTGGCGGCCAGTTCGGCGTCGAGCTGAAATTTCGCGCGATCGCCGATTTCCGCCCGGAAGCGGTGGTCGAGCAGGTCGAGCCGCTGCGCAAGCTGCTCGAGGCGCGCACCAAGCTGGCCGACCTGCGCAACAAGCTGGCCGGCAACGACAAACTGGAAGACATCCTGAATGACGTGCTCAACAGCACGGAAAAACTGGCCCAGCTGGAACAACATTCCCACGTCAGGAAAGATTGATATGTCCGCACAACTGACCCCCGCACTGAGCGCCGCCGGCGCCGCCGAAATCGACTTGCTCGACCAGATCGTCGAGCAGAGCAAGGTGGCCAAGTCCAGCGTCGAACACGCCCGCGCCAAGGATCTGATTTCCGAACTGGTCAGCCAGGTCATGGATGGCACGGTGGTGGTATCGAATAACCTGGCCGCCACCATCGACGCCCGCGTGGCCGAACTGGACCAGCTCATTTCCGCGCAGCTCAGCGCCATCATGCACGCGCCCGAATTCCAGAAGCTGGAAAGCAGCTGGACGGGCCTGCACTACCTGGTGAAAAACACGGCCACCGGCACGAATCTGAAAATCAAGATGATGAACGCGACCAAGCGCGAACTGGTCAAGGATTTCCAGAGCGCGCTGGAGTTCGACCAGTCGACCATGTTCAAGAAGGTCTACGAAGAGGAATTCGGCACCTTTGGCGGCGCGCCGTTCGGCACCTTGCTGGGCGACTTCGAATTCAGCCGCCAGCCGGAAGACATGTATTTCATCGAACAGATGTCGCATGTGGCCGCCGCCGCGCACGCGCCGTTCATCTCGTCCGCGTCGCCGGAACTGTTTGGGCTGGAAAGCTACAGCGACCTGGGCAAGCCGCGCGACCTGGCCAAGGTCTTCGACACGGTCGAGTATGCGAAGTGGAAATCCTTGCGCGAATCGGAAGATTCGCGCTATGTGGGCCTGACCTTGCCCCGATTCCTGGGCCGGCTGCCGTTCAATCCGCTCGATGGCGCCACCGTCGACGGCTTCAATTTCGTCGAGGACGTCGACGGCACCGACCACCAGAAATACCTGTGGTGCAACGCCGCCTACGCGTTCGGCACCAAGCTGACGGCTGCCTTCGAGGATTACGGCTGGTGCGCGGCGATCCGCGGCGTGGAGGGGGGCGGCCTGGTGGAAGACTTGCCGACGCATACCTTCAAGACGGACGAGGGCGAGGTGGCGCTGAAATGCCCGACCGAGATCGCGATCACGGACCGTCGCGAAAAGGAACTGAGCGACCTGGGCTTCATTTCCCTCGTGCACTGCAAGAACACGGACTATGCCGCGTTTTTCGGCGCGCAATCGGCGCAGAAGGCGAAAAAATACAATACGGATGCCGCCAACGCGAACGCCGTGCTGTCGGCGCAGCTGCAATACATCTTCGCCGTGTCGCGCATCGCCCACTACATGAAGGCCATGATGCGCGACAAGATCGGCAGCTTTGCCGCCGCCTCCAACGTGGAAGATTTCCTCAACCGCTGGCTGACGCAGTACGTGCTGCTCGACGATAACGCCAGCCAGGAACAGAAGGCCCAGTTTCCGCTGCGCGAAGCGTCGGTGCAGGTATCGGAAGTGCCGGGCCGGCCCGGCGTGTACCGCGCCGTGTCCTTCTTGCGTCCGCATTTTCAGCTCGACGAATTGTCCGTTTCACTCCGTTTGGTCGCGGAGCTTCCGCAGTCGACCAAATCGTAATGTATTTTTCTTCACACCCTTGAAAGGAATAACATGGCAATCGACGTATACTTGCAAATTGATGGCATCAAAGGCGAATCCACGGATAACAGCCACAAAGATTGGATTGAATGCAAGTCGGTCCAGTGGCAGGTGTTGCAACCCAAATCGGCGACCGCCTCGACGGGCGGCGGCCATACCGCCGAACGTACCGAGCACAAGGATATCGTCATCGCCAAGATGGCCGATCTCGCCAGCCCCCTGCTGCTGCAGACTTGCTCTTCTGGCAAGACCATCCCGAAAGCCAAGCTCGAGTTCCTGCGCGCCGATGGCCAGGGCGAGCGCATCAAGTACTTCGAGATCGAACTGGAGAATGTGATGATCAGCAGCGTGGCGCCATCGGTGGCCGCGGGCGACATTCTCGGCGAAGACCTGGCACTCAAGTATTCGAAGGTCAAGTGGAAGTATACGCAGCAAAAAGTGGGTGGCGGTTCGGGCGGCAACACGTCCGGCGGCTGGGACCTGTCGGCCAACAAGACGGCCTGACCGACTCTGACCGTATCTGACCGCGTACGCCAGCGGCGCGCTGCCGCCGCTGGCTTTCCTGGCCGCCGGCAGCGGCGTCCACGCCACCCATGAAACGGGAAGCCCATGAAAGGTTTTACGCCGGGCCTGTTCGACCGCCTGATGGATACGCCCGTGCACGGCGCCTCCAGCGGCACCGTCTCGCGCCTCTCGCTCGAAGACTTGAAAGACACCGTGGCGCGCGATCTCGAAGCGCTGCTCAACACGCGCGCCGTGCTGCCCGAGGCGCTGCTCAAACCCTTTCCCGAGTGCGGCAAGTCGATCATCACATACGGCTTGAACGATTTCGCCGGGCTTAGCCTGTCGAGCACGGACGACCGCGCCTATATCTGCCAGTGCCTGGAAAAGGCCATCGCCCGCCACGAGCCGCGCTTGCGCCAGGTGCGCGCCTCGCTGGAAATCGAGGAAGGCTCGATCAACCGCCTCAATTTCGCCATCAGCGCGCTGCTGGTGGTGCATGCGGCGCACGAACCGGTCAGTTTCGACGCCATCCTGCAGCCTTCCAGCCTGCATTACACGATCAGCAAGGGACGCCGCGCCGCGTCCACGGGAGCCTGACCTTGGACGAATTGCTGCCCTATTACGAGCGCGAACTGGGTTTCCTGCGCCGCTATTCGCGCGAGTTTTCCGAGCGCTACCCGAAGATCGCCGGCCGCCTGCTGATGGGCGGCGAGGTGTGCGAAGACCCGCACATCGAGCGCATGATCCAGTCGTTTGCGCTGCTCAATTCGCGCATCTCGAAGCGCATCGACGACGATTATCCCGAATTTACCGAAGCGCTGTTCGAAGTGCTGTATCCGCACTACCTGCGGCCGTTTCCCTCGTGCTCGATCGCGCGCATGGATTACGGCGCTGCGGCGGCGCAGCTGACGGCGCCTGCGGAAATCGCCCGCGGCACGGAGCTGACGACGCGCCCCGTGAAAGGCGTGGCCTGCACCTTCCGTACCGCCTATCCCGTGACGGTGGCGCCGCTGGCGCTCACGCATGCGGCTTTTTCCGCCATCATCGAGGCGCCGGAACAGGTGCTGCTGCCGGCGAATGCCACCTCGGGCGTGCGCATCACCATCGAGTCGAGCGCCGCGCAGCTGTCGCTGGGCCAGCTGGGACTGGCGTCGCTGCGCGTGTTCATCGATGGCCAGCCCTCGTTTTGCGCGGCGCTGCGCGACGCCTTGTTCATGCGCACCGTGAAGGCCTATGCCGAGGCGGACGGCAGCGGCAGCTGGGTCGCGCTCGACGGCATTCCCGTGCGCAGCGCCGGCTTTGCCGAGGACGATGCACTGATCCCGTTTTCCGCCCGCTCGCATCCGGCCTACCGGCTGCTGACCGAGTATTTCTGCTTTCCCGAAAAATTCAATTTCTTCGACATCGACCTGGGTGCGCTGTGCGCCGCGCTGCCGTCCGGCAGCCGCCGCATCACCTTGCACCTGGCGCTGAGCGGCTTGCGCACCGATTCGAACACGGCGCGCCTGCTGGGGACGATGAACACGCACAACCTGCTGCTGGGCTGCACGCCGGTGGTCAACCTGTTCCGCCAACGCGGCGAGCCCATCCGCCTCACGCACACGGCCGCCAGCTATCCCGTGCTGGCCGATGCGCGCCGTGCGTATGCGTTTGAGGTGCAGGCCATCGACTCGGTCAAGCTGGTGCGGCAGACGCCGCAGGGCGAATCCGTGGTGGAATTCCGCCCATTCTATTCGCTGCGCCATGGTGAGACCCCGGCCAGGGATGGCCACTACTGGGTCATGCGGCGCGACGAGATCATCGCCGGCAAGAGTCCCGGCTACGAGATGCAGATCTCGATCGTCGACATCGATTTCGATCCGGCCGCGGTGGAAACGGACACGCTCAGCCTGGAGCTCAGCTGCACCAACCGCGACTTGCCGGCGCAGCTGACCTACGGCTTGCACGGCGGCGACCTGTTCCTCGAAGGCGGCTCCAGCGTGCGCAGCATCAGCCTGCTGCGCAAACCCAGCGAGTCGCACCGTTTCGAACGGGGAAGGGGCGCCCACTGGCGTTTGATTTCGCATCTGTCGCTGAATCACCTGTCGCTGGCCGGCAGCGGCCTGGAAGCGTTCCAGGAAATGCTGGCACTGTACGACTTGCCGCGCTCGGCCACGTCGCAGCGGCAAATCCGCGGCATCACGGCCATCGCCCACCAGGCCGCCAATGCCTGGCTGCCAGGCAATCCCTTCGCTTGCCTGGTGCGCGGCGTCGAAGTGCGGCTGACGATAGATGAAGAGGCCTTCGTCGGCAGCGGCATCCACGCCTTTGCGCATGTGATCGAGTGCTTCCTGGGCTTGTATGTGCATGCGAACAGCTTTACGCAGCTGGTGGTGCTGGCAAAAAAATCAGGAGAGGAGCTGTGGCGATGCAAACCACGCAGCGGCGATTCGAGCCTAGTGTAATCGAGCGCCTGTTTGCCCAGCCTTGCCGCTTCCAGTACTTCCAGGCGGTACGCATGCTGGAGCTTTGGCTCAGGCGCAATGGCTTGCCGCACGACGATGCGGTGGCCAGTTTCCTGCGCTTCCAGAATTCCGTCTCGCTCGACTTCGCCCCCAGCCAGATCGAAGCGCTGGCGCCCGAACCGCGCGAACTGGCCACGGACGCCAACGCCCTGGGCGCGGCGCTGCGCAGCGCCCAGCTGAAATACGTGCGCGTCACGCCGGCCTTCATGGGTTTTCTCGGCGTCGCCGGCGCGCTGCCGCTGCACTATACGGAACGCATCGCCACGCATCAGCTGTATGAAAAGGACGAGGGGCCGCGCGCCTTCCTCGACACGTTCTCGAACCGCGCCCTGGCCCTGTTCTATGAAGCGTGGCGCAAGTACCGGCTGGAGCTCAAATATCAGCTCGACGGCAAGGACCAGTTCCTGCCGCTGCTGCTGTCGCTGGCAGGGCTGGGCAACGCCTCGCTGCGCCAGCGCCTGGCGGGGGACGGCACGGGCGTGCTCGACGAATCGGTGGGCTACTTTGCCTCCGCCATGCGCCACCGGCCGCCGTCGGCCGTGATGATCGGCCAGGTGCTGTCCGAGTATTTCGGGCAGCGCATCGCCGTCAGCCAGTTTGTCGGCTGCTGGTATGAAGTGCCGCGCGAGCAGCAAAGCACGCTGGGCGGCAGCAACGCCGTGCTGGGCGCCACCGCCATGGTCGGTGCGCGCGTCTGGCAGCGCGACTTGCGCCTGCGGCTGACTATCGGCCCCCTGGCCCGCCGCCACTTCGACGCTTTCCTGCCCGGCGGCGCGGCCGCCCTCGCGCTCGAGAAGATGCTCGCCATGTTCACCGGCCTGTGCCTGGAATACGAAGTGCAGCTGGTGCTGCGCGCCGCCGACGTGCAGGGCATGGCGCTGGCAGTGCCGCGCAGCGGCGGGCGCCTGGGCTGGGACAGTTTCCTGATCACCGGCGGCGAGGCGCGCGACCGCGCCGATGTCCGCTATGAACTGCATGCGCCGGCTTGAGCGCGCCACTCCACCGATTTCGTCAACCATCACCCGAGAAGGACCGCCGCCCCATGAGCATCAACCTGAAAACCCTGATCAGCAAGTTGAACGACACCTGCCGCACTGCCGCCACGCGCGCGGCCAGTCTGTGCGTCGGCCTGGGGCAGTATGAAGTCGACCTGGAGCATGTCTTCCTCGCGCTGCTGGAGCAGCCGCGCAGCGATTTCGTGCTGATTGCCCGCAGGAGCGGCGTCAGTGTGAGCATGCTGGAAGCGGATTTGCGCGCCGAAGTGGCGCGCCTGCAGACGGGCAATGCGCGTACGCCCGTGTTTTCCGTGCGCCTGCCGAAACTGTTCGAGCATGCCTGGCTGATCGCTTCGCTCGATTTGCGGGCCGGGCGGCAGGTGAGCATCCGCAGCGGTCACCTGTTGCAGGCGCTGCTGACCGAACCGGAACTGGCGCAGCTGGCCTACCGGGGCTCGGCGCTGTTCCACGAATTCAAGCTCGACGAGATCAAGCACGGACTCGACAAGCTGACCGATGGGTCGCAGGAAGCCGGCGAGGCGGCCGCAGGGCAGGAGGAGGCGGGCGACGCCGGCGGCGATCCCGTGGGGGAATTGGCCGGCGCGGCGGCGGCGTCGAAAACGCCGGCACTGGACCAGTTCACCGTCAACCTGACGGCGCGCGCGCGCGCCGGCAAGGTCGATCCCGTGATCGGGCGCGACATGGAAATCCGCCAGACGATCGATATCCTGATGCGGCGGCGCCAGAACAATCCCATCCTGACGGGCGAGGCCGGGGTCGGCAAGACGGCCGTGGTGGAGGGCCTGGCGCTGCGCATCGTGCAGGGCGACGTGCCCGACATCCTGCAGGGCGTGGAAATCCACACGCTGGACATGGGCCTGCTGCAGGCCGGCGCCAGCGTCAAGGGCGAGTTCGAGAACCGCCTGAAAAACGTCATCGCCGAAGTGGGCAAGAGCGCGCACGCCATCATCCTCTTCATCGACGAGGCGCACACGATGATCGGCGCCGGCGGCAGCGCCGGCCAGAACGATGCGGCCAACCTGCTGAAGCCGGCACTGGCGCGCGGCGAGCTGCGCACCATCGCGGCCACCACCTGGGGCGAATACAAAAAATATTTTGAAAAGGATGCCGCGCTGGCGCGCCGCTTCCAGGTCGTCAAGATCGAGGAACCGAGCGAAGAGCTGGCGTGCGCCATGTTGCGCGGCATGGCGCCGCTGATGGAACAGCATTTCAAGGTGCGCATCTTCGACGAGGCGATCACCGAAGCCGTGCGCCTGTCGCACCGCTACATCGCCGGGCGCCAGCTGCCGGACAAGGCCATCAGCGTGCTCGATACGGCCTGCGCCAGGGTGGCGCTGGGGCAGAGCGCCACGCCGGCCCTGCTCGACAGCGTTGCGCGCCGGCGCGAACGCATCGATGCGGAAGCCTCGGCCCTGGCGCGCGAGGAGAGCGGCGGCGCGCGCCATGGCGCGCGGCTGCAGCAGCTCGACGCTGAACGCGGCGCCGCCACGCAGGAACACGCGCAGCTGGCCGCGCGCTGGGATAGCGAAAAGGCGCTGTCGGAACAGATCCAGGCGATTCGCCGGCAGCTCGAGGAGGGCAAGCCGGCCGACGCGGGCCAGGGGCGCGAGCTGCTGGCGCTGCAGGCCGAACTGGCGTCGCTGCAGGGCGAGACGCCGCTGGTGCCGGTGCAGGTCGACGGCCACGTGGTGGCGGAAATCGTCGCCGGCTGGACCGGTATCCCGCTGGGCAAGATGGTCAAGGATGAACTCAAGACGGTGCTGCGGCTGAAGGATTTGCTGCAGGAGCGCGTGCTGGGCCAGCCCCACGCGATCGAGGCGGTGGCGCAGCGCGTGCGCACGGCGCGCGCCAACCTGGACGACCCGGACAAGCCGAAGGGCGTGTTCCTGTTCGTCGGCCCGTCCGGCATCGGCAAGACGGAAACGGCGCTGGCGCTGGCCGACGTGTTGTACGGCGGCGAACGCAAGCTCATTTCCATCAACATGAGCGAATACCAGGAAGCACACAGCGTGTCGGGTCTGAAGGGTTCGCCGCCCGGCTATGTCGGCTATGGCGAGGGCGGCGTGCTGACCGAGGCGGTGCGCCGCAATCCGTACAGCGTGCTGCTGCTCGACGAGGTGGAAAAGGCGCATCCCGATGTCATGGAGCTGTTCTTCCAGGTCTTCGACAAGGGTGTGATGGACGATGCCGAGGGACGCGAGATCGATTTCAAGAATACGATCATCATCCTGACCTCGAACGTGGCGTCGGCCACCATGATGCAGGCGTGCCTGAACCTGCCGCAAGAGCAGCTGCCGACGCCGGAGCAGCTGGAGCTGGCCATCCGCCCGCAGCTGCTGAAGGTCTTCAAGCCCGCGTTCCTGGGGCGCCTGAAAGTGATTCCCTACTATCCGCTCGGCGACGATGTGCTGGCCAGTATCATCGGCCTGAAGCTGGGCCGGATCGCCGCGCGTATCGCCGCCAATCACCAGGCCGAGTTCCTCTACGACGAGGCGCTGGTCGAGGCGGTGCTGGCGCGCTGCACCGAAGTCGATTCGGGCGCGCGCAATGTCGATCAGATCCTCAATGGCAGCCTGCTGCCGGAAATCGCCGAAGCCGTGCTGGCGCGCATGGCGGAAGGGCAGGGCATCAGCCGCATCAAGGCCAGCGCCGGCAAGCAGGGGCAGTTCCGGTATACGATCAAATAGGCGTCTAGCCGGCTCAGTGGCCGCTGCCGGGCGCGATGCCCAGCAGCTCCTCGATGTGGGCCAGGGAGGCGCCGTCCTTGACCACGCCGCGCAGCCATTCGTGCAAATTCTGTTCGCCGGCGTTGGCGGCCTTGTCGGCGAAGTAGGAGACGGGGCTGTGCGGTTCCGTCTGGCGGAAGTACTGCGCCACCTGGCGCAGCTGCGCCAGCGCCTGGGCGCGGCTTTGCAGCTCGCCGGGCGCCGCCGGCGGCAGCGCCGGCACGGCGGCCACCGCCGTCTGGCCGCCAGCCGGTATCGGCGCGGCGGCGCCGCTGGAGGCAGGAAGGGCCGTGGCGGCGGCAGGCAGGGCGAGCTGCATCGCCTGCAGCGCCTCGCGCGCCATGGAAAAGCCCGGGCTATCCCGGCCCAGGCGGGTATCGGCCGCCTGTTCCAGCTCGGCCAGCGCATCCAGGCAGAACTGGGCGTCGGCCGCAAAGGCGGCGCGGAATTGCGCCGACGTGCCGCGCCGCGCCGCCTCCATGTCCACCAGCCTGGTGCCGTTGACGCCGTCCTGGTTGCTGGCGGCCCGCTTGCGCGCCGTCTCGAAGTCGACTGTCGACCAGCCGCCCGACTGCTTGTCTGTCAGCGCCATGGCGCGCACGAGGGACGGCGTGCGCGCCAGGATCCAGCTCAGGTTGCCGATGCGCTGCTCGTGGTCGTCGCCATCGGGCTGCGGGTACAGGCCCAGGTCCCAGTACTGGCGCAGCAGGCCGGCCAGCAGGCGATAGCCTTCTCCCAGGCCGCGCAAATGGTCTTGCCTGGCGCAAGCTTCGGCCAGCCAGGCGGCGAGCCGCAAGTCCTTGCTCTTCTCGCCCAGCAGGGTGGCGCAGCGCTGCAGTACGAAGGCCCAGTCGGCTTCCTTCAGGTCGGTGACCCACTCGCCCTGGTCGAGCGTGGGGTCGTCGAACTTGCGCGCCTGGCCGATGGTGTCGAAGTCGGTGGAGAAGGACAGGTCGACGCCGCATGGCTGTTCGGCGCTGATGGGAAGCAGGAGCTGGTCGGCTGAAATCATGTGTGTTCTCGGCAGTGGGGCGGATAGCTTGCGGGAGGCGTGGCGGTCTTACTGGACCATGCGAAATTCGATGCGGCGGTTGCGCGCGCGGCCATCGGCGCTGTCATTGCTGGCGATGGGACGGTCCGGACCCTGCCCGGAAGCGCTGAGCAGGTCACCGTCGATGCCCTTGCCGGCCAGGTAGGTCTTGACCGCCTCGGCGCGTGCCTGGCTCAGGTTCTGGTTGCTGGCGCGCAGTCCCAGGTTGTCGGTGTGGCCGATGATGTCCACCTTGCGGCCCGCCAGCTTGTGCAGCGCCGCGCTCATTTCGTCGAGGATGGCGCGGCCAGACGGCGTCAGCGTGGTCTTGCCGCTCTCGAATTCGATGGTGCGGTTGGCCAGCGTGCCGTCGAGGATGTTCTGGTCGGAGGCGGACACGCGCAAGCCGTTGTTGACGGTGTACGTGGGATTGAGGCTGGTGGCGAAGTCGCTGGCGATCTTTTGCCGCTGCGCTTCGTTGGCCACTTCGCCGCGCACGCTGACCACGCTGCCTTCGATCTTCAGCTGGCCGCGGCGGATCTGCTTGAGGTCCGCCGTCAGCAGCTTTTGCACATAGGCGTTCCAGTTGGCCGGCTGCGCCACTTGGCCGACGGCGATCTGGTCGACCACCTTGTCGGCGCCATACAGTTCGCGCAGGCGCACCAGCACCGCGGCCTTGGCCGCTTCGTCCGGCACCGTGCCGCTGGCCAGGACCTGGCCCGGTTGCGGCGTGGCGGCGGCGGGCGCCGAGACAGCGGCCGCCGGCGCGGCGGCGCTTTGCGCGCTGGCGCCGGCCGGGGCGAATACCAGGCTGAGAAGGATGGCAAGGCGGATGTGGCGCATGATCAGGTCCCGATGAAGGCGGCACGAAACGTGTCGTGCGCCGATTTGAGCGACAGGTTGGCCTGCGCGAGGTAGCTCGAGGCTTTCTTGATGGCGTAGTCGCTGTTGGCGTGCTCCTCGACCCAGGCCAGGTCGTCGAAGGCGATGTGGTGTTCCAGCGCCGCCTGCGGTTCCATGATGGCGTGCAGGGTCTGCGCCGAGGCGCCGCAAAAGCCCAGCACCAGCGCATGGCGGCCGCGGATGCGGGTGATGAACAGCGCCAGTTCGAAGTCGGCGCGCGCCAGGAACGGGGCGATCAGGTGCATCCAGAAGGCCGCCACCAGGTTGCGGTACAGCGGGTCGGCCGGCAGCGGCAGTTCCAGGCTTTTTTCCAGCCGGCTGGAGCTGCTGGCCATGACGGGCTGCAGCAGCATGCCCAGGGCCAGCAGCACCTGGCGCACGGAACCGCCAAAACCCGTGGGCGCCAGCAGGGCGTCGAGCGCGCCCACAGTCTGCAAGCCGAGGAAATCGTCGAAGGCCGCATCGTAGGCGCTGCCGCGCAAGTCCAGTTCGATGCTGGCGCCCGCGGCGGCGGCCGGCAGCGCGGCGCCGGCCGCCGCGCCGCACATCTCGGCGCTCAGGGCATCGAGGCGGTTCCACAGGCGCGACAGAACCAGCGGACTGGTCGGCACGAAGCCGGCCGGCTGCGCCACTTCCATGGCGCCCATCATCAGGAAGGGAAAGCGGCGCGACGAGGCATCGCTGCTGGCGGCGATATGCCCGGCGATGGCGCGGCCGCGGCGCGGGCCGATAAAGGCGAAATGCAGCGGCGGCAGCGCGTCGTAGGTCAGCTTCCAGCGCGCATCGGCCGTCATCAGCTCCATCGCGTTGGCCAGCCACTCATCGAGCATCTTCAGCAGGGCCGGGTTGTCGCCATGCTTGATGAAGTCGCCGCGGCTGGGGATCTTGCCGAAATAGCCGATCTGGGTAACGGTAGGGCGGCTCATGGCGTGTTCCCGGCGATGGCGGTGGCCGTTTCCGGCGCGCCGATGACGACCGATTCCGGCAGTTTCAGGCCGCGGAAACCCTGGTTGCCGGCGGAGGCGGCGGCCGGCGCGGTCGCGGCCACGATCTTCAGGTTGGCCATCACGGTGACGCCGCCGTTCTCCCAGCTCAGTTCGAATACGCCGCCCTCCTTGCGCGTGCGCCTGGCCGAGTCGATCATCTTCTTCAGGCCGAAATGCCCCGGTTCGTTCAGCAGTACCACGGTGCGCCCTTCCGGCGTGATGGCGCTGATGCGCGAGCCGGGCACGCCCTGCGGGTTGGGCCAGACCATGTGCACCCAGGGCTGCGGCTGGCCGCGCCAGCGCAGCGCCTGGCCATCGATCTCGATCGTATATTCGGCGGCGCCGGGCGCGCTCAGCGCCTGCAGGTCGAAGCGCGTCTGCGCTTCGGCGGCGCCGGCCGCCGTGGCCACGCCGTTGGCGCTGAGCGGGGCGACCCAGCCGGGCAGGCTGGCCACCACCGGCGGCGCCAGGGTGATACCCATCGCGGCCCAGGTCCTGGCGCTGATGGCGTCGCCGCGCCGCACGACCAGCGGGCCGATGGTGGTGTTGAAGAACTTGGCGATGGCGCCTTCCGGGCCGAATACCTGGCCGATGTCGGCATTGCTCGCCTCGATGCGCGAGTCGGGCGCGAACGGATATTTCGGCGCCAGGGTTTTCTGGAACGGTTCGAGCACCTGCGCCAGCCATACCTTGTTGATCTCCGTCTCGGTGGGCTTGACGATGACGGCGAAGGTCTGCATCAGCGGGCGCACCAGCAGCGGGCGGATGGCCTGCTTTTGCGGGTCGCTCATGCCGGTCAGCATCTGCTCGTCCACGTACTTCAGCGCGTCGGCCAGCTCCGAGCCGCTGCCATCGAGCGTCTGCTGCATCAACTGCTTGGCGCCGGGGCCTGTGTCGCCCTGGTTCTTGATCTGGTTGAAGCGCACGCGCAGCTTCGACAGGGCCGCCAGGTAGCCGCGCATGGGCGAGGCTTCCTTGTCGCGCGCCACCACCAGGCGCGCCACGCCGGAAAATTCGCGGCCGACGGGCCCCATCGGCATGGCGCTGCCGGGCTGGCCCGCCGCCGCGGCGGCAGGCTTCTGGCGCAGCACCGTTTCGCGGAACCAGTCCATCGCCCCGCGCTGGGCGCGCTGCAAGCCCTGGCCCAGCAGCGAAGGGTTGTCCCACGAGGTTTCCTGGTACACGGTCTCGATCAGTTTGTTGAGCGGCGAGGCTTGCGGATCGCCGAGGCGGTTCATCGCCTGCGCCGCGTTGTCGAAACCGTTCAATTCGCGGATGCTGACGCCCTGGATGAATTTCTGCCACTCCCTCGCGTAATCGGTCTTGTACAGTTCCACCAGCGCCTTCTGGATCTGTTCCGGGCTGCCTTCCAGGGTCAGGTCATCCTTCGACGCCGTCTTGAGTACCCAGTCGGCGCTTTGCAATTCGCGGTTGGCCGCTTCCTGGAACGCCTGCTGGATGTATTTTTCCCACGCGTCGCGCGTGAAGGTGCCGGGGATGGCGTAGCTGCCCAGCACCAGTTCCTTGTCCTGCTCGCCAACGATGCGCGCCACCGTCATCGACGGGAAGCGCGTGGCGGCGCGCGCCTTCACGTCCGCATACACGCGGTCGCGCGCCGGCATGCCGCGCACCACGCGGCGCAGGCTGTCGCGCGACTGGTCGGCCAGGGCCAGCTTGTTCTCGATCTGCGGCCAGGACGGGTCGTCGATCTGCGTCAGGTAGAACGAGATCAGACGCTCGGCGCTGCGGATCATTTGTTCGCGCGGCATGTTGCCCCGGTTGGCGTCGAGCCAGCCGCGCCAGTAGCGGGTCAGCTGGTCGTTCAGGTGGCCGGCTTCGGCGCGCGACTTGTCGCCCAGCATCAAGTAGGTTTTCAGGGCGTTGTAGGCATCCTCCACATTCGTCGGCGCGGCATCCTTGAAGGGCTGGCCTGTCGTACCGACCGCCGTACCGGCTGCCGTGCCGACTGTGGCAGCGGCCGTCGTGCCGGCAGGTGCCGGCGTCAGCGGCTGCAGGCGGTCGGCGCCCGCGTTCACTTCCGCGAGGAACGACTCCAGCGACTGCGCCACCGGCGCGAGCATGACTTCCTTGAGGCCGGAAAAATACTCTTCGCGCAGTTTGCGCTCCAGCAAGTCCCCCTGGTACAGGCCCAGGCTGAGCGCCAGCGGCCGCTTGCTGCGGTACGCTTCCAGCTGCTCGATGCGGTCTTGCATGATTTCCAGGGCCTGAAAGCGCGACTGCAGATCCAGGCGCTGGTCCTGCACCTTGATGGCTTGCTCCAGGTCGGCCTGGACGTTGGCCGCCAGCTGGCGGTTGGCTAGGTAGGACCAGCTCCAGCCGCCCAGCGCCAGGCCGGCCAGCGCGATGGCGGTGAAAAACGTGGCATAGCGCAAGCGCGTCTTGCGCGGGCTGGCGTATTGCGCCACCAGTTCCCTGTCGGCGAAGATTACCTTGCGAAACAGGTTCAGCAGGAAGTAGCCGTGCTGGTCCTGGGCCTGGACCGCCTTGTGTTCCTGCTGCTGCGGCTTGAGGTCGAAGCGCTGCGCCACCCGTTCCGACGAGGCGGAGACGGAAGCGCCTTCCTGCAGCGCGCTGGTGAAATAGAAACCGCGGAAGACGGGCTTGAACTGGAAGGGATTTTCCTCGAACAGGGTGGCGATGAAGGCGCGCAGCGGTCCCTTCACGGAACTGAATTCCAGCGGGAAGGTGAACACGCCGGGCGGCATGCGCTCGCGTCCTAGCAGCGACATATTGGCCAGGCTGAGGTCCTTCAAGCCATCATACAGCTCATCGAAGCGCTGGTCGAACTGCTCCAGCACATCCTGTTTCGAGCTGTTGACGCTGTAGGGCAGGGTGGCGCCCCAGACCTTGTCGCGTTCGGCGCGCTCGGCATCCTGGAAAAATTCGCTGAAGCCGGTGATCAGGTCGGCCTTGGTGAAGACGACGTACACGGGCGCATGGACTTCCAGCTTCTCCGTCAGTTCCTGCACGCGCTGGCGCAGGTTCTTGGCCAGGTCGATGGCGAATTCGGGCTTGCTGCCGGTCAGCTCGGCAATGCTGACGGCGATGATGATGCCGTTGATCGGCGCGCGCTTGCGGTGCTTTTTCAGCAGGCCGAGAAAGCCGAACCATTCGGCGCGGTCTTCGTCGTTGACGGCGTAGCGCCCGGCCGTGTCGAGCAGGATGCCGTCCGTGGTGAAAAACCAGTCGCAGTTGCGGGTGCCGCCCATGCCTTGCACGATCTTGCTGTCGACAAAAGGAAACTGCAGGCCGGAATTGGCGATCGCCGTGCTCTTGCCGGCGGCGGGATTGCCGATGATCATGTACCACGGCAATTCATACAGCGCGGCATCGCCCGACAGCTGGCCGAGCCGCGATGTCTTGATGGTATTGATCGCTTCCAGCATGCGCTTGCGGATGGCTTCGGTTTCCTCGCGCTGCACCGGACCGGCCTTGGGCGCGGCGCCGGCCGCCTGCTGCTCCAGCATGCTGTTGAAGCTGGCGCCTTCGCGCCGGCGTCGGCGACGGCGCAGCCACCACACGATGGCGCCCAGCAGTGCCGCCGCGGCCAGCAAGGGCAGCAACTGGATGGCCGGCCAGTCGAAAATGAGGGCGCAGGCGAACAGCAGCAGGATGGCGGCCGCGATGCCGAGGATGAGCAGGCTGGTGCGTGAAGTCAGGGAGTGCCAGAATCGTTGCATCATAGTTTTATAGTGTGCAAACCGTTAAGGTGCGTGAATGGGACGTCGCTGTATCAGGTGGTGCTGTGACTGTTTTTCGCGGGCGGACCAATGACGAGGGCGCCGCGCTGCAGTGGATCGAGGTTGCTGAGACATAAAACGTGCGCGCCGTCGTCGGCCGCCGCCTGCCGCGCCATGGCCAGTGCGGCCAGCGTCGTGACGGCGCCGCACTGGCCGCATGCGGTGCCGACGCCCAGCACCTGCTCGCCCAGGTCCAGCTGGGGCAAGATGGCACCGGTGCACTGCATCAGTTCGAGCATGCGGTTGGCGCGCTGGTCGGTATCGGCGCTGACCAGCGCGATGCCGGCCGCCGCATCCTCGCCGGCTGCCGCCAGCGCCTGCCTGCCCAGGTCCGCCAGCATGCTCTTGTCGGCTGATCCCCGCTGGCTGGCTCCTTGCGGCAGTTCGCCCGTGGCGGCGCGGTGCAGCACGACTGGCGCCGGCTCGTCCGGTGGCGCCGTCGCGCCAGGGATGGCCAGCAGCAGGCCGGCCGCGCCTTCGCCGGGAATCTGTCCGTTCGCCTGGGTGGCGCTGAACAGCTGGCCCTGGCTCGCCAGGACATGCACGCGCAGCTCGCCCAGGTGCGAATCGCAGGCCAGCACGATGGACAGGCCGGGCGGCTGCGGCGGCGCCGCGTGCCCGGCAAGCTGGTTCAACAGGGCAAACGGCGCCGGTGGCCGGGTGGCCGGTTCGGCGGACGGCAGCAAATTCTTCGCTGGCCAGCCCTGCTCGCGCGCCAGGTGGCGCAGCCAGGCGTCGCCGGCCTGGCGCTGGGCGGTGCTCCACGAGGCCGGCATCAGCAGGTGCAGCCGCAGCATGGGCGGCGCGCTGGCCGGCGAGGCCGGTGCGCCTGCGGACAGCGCATGCTGCAGGGCTTCGTCCACTAGTTCGGCCAGCACCTCGGCGCCCAGGGCCAGCGCGCGCACGTCTTCCGGATTGAAGGGAAACGGTTCGCTGGCCAGGCCGGCCTGCGGGTGCTCGCGCAGCCAGGCGGCCAGCACTTGCTGCTGCTCTTCTTCGTCGATGCCGTCCACCCTGCCGCACAGCAGGGGATAGCCGTCTTCATCGAGCAACTGGCCGTCGAGCGCGGGGCGGGCCTGGCGGGAGCGCATGGCGGCCAGCAATTCTGACGGCGTGGCGCCGCCCGGCATGCGCAGGCTGGCCGCCACGATATGCAGCGGCAACGGTGCCGTGGGAGGTGTCGCCGCCTCGGCCTGGAGTGGTGCGGCAAGACCCGGCGCCGCCAGGGCTGGCCCGGCCAGCAGCCTGGCCAGCAGTTTTTTACCCAGCCACAGCATCAACAGCAGGGCCAGCGGCAGTGCCAGCATGGCGCCGGCCAGCTCGCCCGGCGTCGGCATGCGCGTGCTGTCGCGCCAATAGGCGATGGCGCCTGTCCAGCTCAGGGCAAAGACGGACACGGTCAGCAGGCAGCGTCGCAACCAGGGGCGCATCAGCGGGCTCCTCCGCGTATGGACAGGGCCGTCATGCCTGGTCGATGGTGGCTTGCTGGCTGGCGATCAGCAGCGCCCCGCAGCTGGTCTTGTCGCCGTGGCGCGCCACGGGCTTGCCATCGACGATGAAGCTGGAGTCGCCGCTGACGATGGGGCAGACGCCATGGCCGGGCAGGGGACAGGCGACCTTGTCGCCGACACGCGCCATGCCGATGCCGCCGCTGTCGCTCACCGCCGATGCTTCCAGCACGGTGCCGCCATGCGATGTCTTGTCGCCCAATCTGATTACCGGACCCGCCATACGCGCTCCCCTCAGTGTTTTTTCATTACGCCGGGCAGGCGCAGTTCGGTATGCCCGAAATCCATCATTTTCCAGCGTCCGCCCCAGGTCATGCCGACCGATTCGGCCACTTCGCCATACAGCTGGTAGCCGCGCATGGCCCACGGGTCCTTCTCGGAAATGACCAGCTTGCCATTGCGCAGGAAGGCGCAGTCGGCCGCCAGACCGTACTGGTGCCAGCTTTGAAAGGCGGCCGCGTTGCTGACGTTGGGACCCATGCCCGCCAACATGTCTTGCCGCTCGGGGCTGCGGTAGCCTTCCAGCAGCGCCATCTCATAGCCATGTTTTTCCTTCATGATCTTGAAGACCAGCAGCAAGCGCTGGGCATATTCCACATTCAGCAAGGTCCAGTTGCGGCTGGCCGATACCAGCAGCGGGCGCTCCTGGCGCACTTCTTCCGTAGCAAACACGAGCGGCGGCAGGTCGACGGGCGGCACCAGCTGTTCGCCCTGCAGCAGGCTGGCGACCTGTGTATTCATTTCCCGCGTCGATACATCGTAGGCGCCCAGCATGGATTTGCTGTCGGCCATCAGGGCCAGCAGGGTCGGCAGGCTGAGCGCAGCCACACCCGCGAGACACAGCAGGTAATGACGGCGCAGCAAGTCGGCAGTGCGGGCCCACAGTGCGCTGCTGCGCTGTCCCAGGCTGGCCATGCCCGTCTGCCGGCGCCTGGCCACGCGCTGCAGGCACGCGGCGAGGCGCTGCTCCGCGCCATCGACGGCGTGCAGCACGAAATCGCGCCCGGCAGGGAACAGGATCAGCCAGCTGATCAGGCATGCCAGGATGAAATACAGCGCTACCGCGAGTAGGAACACGCTAACCTCAATCAAGAAATGTTTGGCTGCGGGGAACGGTGCTGTCCATCGGGAAAAACAGGGCTGCGATGGATATTGCCTGGAAGTATATCTTACAAAACTGATAATTAAGGGCGGCTTTTTTCAATTGTGCGGGGGGTGCGCACTGTTGATTTTATGGCACGCGTCATGATTTTGTTGAATAGCGTAAAGTCTTGCAAATATTACAGGAGCGCACATTTTGCGAACTCATGACGATAGCCCCCGGCTCCCGGCCCGGCCCAGCCTGTTGACGCAGGCGCAGCAGGCGGAGGCCGACCGTAACCGCATCCTGAGCACGCTCGAGGGTGGCAATGCCGGCGCGTCCGCGAAGGCCAGGCGCGGCAGCCTGGCCCTGCGCGGAGGCGTGGGTGCGCTGCTGCTGTTATTGGCAGCGGGCGTCTGGCTGGGCCAGCGCGGAGAACGGGTTGGCGACGACGATGCGCCGGCGCCGCCGGTTTCCCTGCCCGTCGCCACCGCCGCGCCCGCCGCCGTGGAAGCGCCGCCGGCCGTCGCCAGCATCCGTGACGAGGCGCCGCCCGGCGCCGCCGCACCGCAGCAGAGCCTGAGCGAGATGCTCGATGCCGGCGCGGCCGCCACAGCCGCCACAGCCGCTGCCCGGAACGCGAGTGCCGCACACCCCGGCGATGTCCTGAGCAAGGCGCTGGAAACGCCGTCGCCACCGCCCGCCGCCTCGAAACCCGTCTCGAAACAGGTGGCCAAGGCGCCCCGTCCGGCAGCCAAAAAACCGCCGGCGAAAGGGCCTGCGGCCACGCCCGTCCGTCGCGCGGAAGACAGCGATATCGCCCTGCTGTCGGCCCTGCTGGCCCACGCGCAGGCCGCGCCGGCGCCGAAGAAAACCGTTCCCAATCTGCGGACCCAGTTGCAGCAATGCGCGGCGCTCAAGCGCGACGCCGCCGTGGCGTGCCGCGCGCGCGCCTGCCAGGGCCATGCCGAGAATGCGCAATGCAAGGCGGAGAAAGTTGCTGCGAAAGGCGAGAAATGAGTGCCGCCAGCGCCGCTCAGGTCAACGCTTCCCTCGCTGGTTTCAGCAGCGTGACGCGGCTGTATGAGCTGTCGCTGGACGACGGCGACGGCGGGACGGCGCAGTGGCTGGTGGAAGCGTTTGTCGCCGACGAGCAGTTGCAGGCCGTGGGCGTGCGCGACGTCATCGTGCTGTCCACGCAGGCGAATGTGGCGCTGGCGCCCCTGCTGGGCAAGCGGGCCGCGCTGCACGCCAGCCTGGCCGACGGCAGCCGCGCTGTCTTCAGCGGCTATGTCAGCGAAGCGGCGATGCTGGGCAGCGACGGCGGACTGGCCCGTTTTCGGCTGCGCCTGACGCCGTGGCTATGGCTGTTGAGCCAGGTACGCAACAGCCGCGTCTGGCAAGACAAGAGCGTCATCGAAATCGTCGACAGCGTGTTTCAGGCCTACGCGCCGCAAGCCGACTGGCGTTGGAGCGGCGACACGGGGCCGTTCATGGCCGAGGCGCCGCCGCGCAGCTATTGCTGCCAGTACCGCGAGTCGGACCTGGCCTTCGTCACGCGCCTGCTGGGCGAAGAAGGCCTGGCCTGGCGCTTCGAAGAACACGAGGGCGGCCACTGCCTGGTACTGTTCGCCGACAGCAGTGCCTTGAGCGCGGTGCCGGAAGACGCCAGCAGCGCGCAAGGCGGCGGCATCCGTTTTCAGGGCGCGCAGGCCATGGAACAGGCCGATTCCATCCAGGCGCTCAGCCGGGCACGCGCCTTGCGCACGGCGGTGGCAACCGTGCTCAGCTACGATTACAAGGCCAAGAAAGCCGTCAGCGCCAGCGTGCCGACGCGCTTGGCGCCGGGCGGGAAAAACGCGCCCGCGCTGGAAAGCTATGATACGCCGGGCCAGTATTTCTATGCCAGTGCGGCCCAGGCCGAACGCTATGCCTTGCTGCGGATGCAGGCGATCGAAGCGCGCGGCGAGCGCTGGCAGGCGCGTTCGACGGTGCGCACCTTGCGTGCCGGCACGCGGTTTACCCTGACGCAGGGACCGTTGCAGCAGGACGGCGCCGACGCGCCGGCGCTGGTCGTGCTGCGCGTGTACAGCGTGGGCGTGAATAACTTGCCGGCGCCCGCCAGGCAGGGCCTGGCTGAACTGTTCGGTCCCCTACCCGAATTGCTGCAGGAAGGCCTGGCTGGCCAGGCGCTGGTGCCGCGCGATATCGCGTATGTCCAGCAAGTGATCGCCCAGGCGGTCGAGAGCGGCTATGCCAACCATATTGAGGCGATCGCGGCCGATACGCCTTGGCGCCCGGCACCAGAGGGCGGCGACGCGCGCCACCATCCTACACCGACGGCCCGCGGCAGCCAGAGCGCCATCGTCGTCGGCGCCGACGGCGGCGCCAGTGCCAGCGGTGGCAGCGAGATCCAGTGCGACAGGCTGGGCCGGGTGCGCATCCGTTTTCACTGGCAGCAGGAGGGCGGCGCCACCTGCTGGGTACGCGTGGCGCAGCGCTCGGCCGGCGGCGGCATGGGCAGCCAGTTCCTGCCGCGCATCGGCCAGGAAGTGCTGGTGCAATTCCTGGAAAACGATATCGACCGCCCCATCATCGTCGGCGCCCTGTACAACGGGCAGGGCGAGGGCGGCGTCGCGCCCACGCCGGGCGGTCTGGCCGAGCAACCGTCCGATGCCAGCGTCTTCGAGCCGGCGCGCGACCATGCGCCGTCGGCGCAGGGCAACGTGGCCGGCGGCAACAGCCCGCTCTGGCATGGCGCGGCCGGCGGCAGCGCCGGCCACCGCAACGGTGCGGCGCAATGGGGTGTCCGCAGCAAGGAATTCGGCGCCGCCGGCTACAACCAGTTGCTGTTCGACGATACCGACCAGCAGGGGCGCATCCAGCTCAAGAGCAGCCATGCGGCAAGCGAACTCAATCTTGGCCACCTGATCCATGCGGCCGACAATTACCGAGGCAGCCTGCGCGGCACGGGCGCCGAGCTGCGCACCGACGCTTACGGCGCCGTGCGGGCCGGCGCCGGGCTGCTGATTTCCAGCTACCTCGTCAACCACGACGCGCAGGCGCGCGATCCGGCCGGCGACAATGCGCCGGGCATGGTCTTGCTCAAGCAGGCCGCCAAGCTGGGTGCAACCTTCAGCGCCGCCGCCGTCACGCACAAGACGGTCGCGTATGCCAGCCACCTGGGGCCAGCCAAGGCGAATGCCAGCGTGCTCGACGAGAAGGCGGCGCCCTTGCCGGCGTTTCTGACGAGCGTCTCCGGCATGCTGAGCCAGGACGATACGGCCGCCGCCAGGCGCGACGCGGCGGGCAAGCCGACCAGCCCCGGCGACGACAAGTTGCCGCACAGCAGCGACGCCATCATCGCCATCGCCGCCCGCGCCGGCCTGGGCGTGCTGGCGGGCCAGGATATCCAGCTGGCGAATGGCGAAACCACCTCCCTGATGAGCGGCCAGGACACCCAGTTCGTCGGCGGCGGCCAGCTGCGCGTGCACAGCGGGCAAGCCATCGGCGCCCTGGCCGGCGTCGTCAAGGCGGGCGAGAACAATATCGGCCTGCAACTGATCGCCGCCAAGCAAGCCATCGACCTGCAGGCGCAGGCCGACGTGCTCAACGTGCAGGCGCGCGAGGAAGTCAACATCGTCAGCGCCGCCGCGCATATCGACTGGGCGGCGGCGAAAAGCATCCGTTTGTCGACGGCGGGCGGGGCGAATATCACGATCGAGGGCGGCAATATCACCGTGCAGTGTCCGGGCAAAATCACGGTGCATGCCGGCAAGAAGAGTTTTACGGGGCCATCCCGTGCAAGCTACCCACTGCCGGTCATGCCTCGCAGTATTTGCAAGGAATGTCTGTTAAATGCGGCCAGGAGCGGCTCGCCCTTTGCCGCGAAGGGGGAATAAGCATGCACGACGACGATGGCGGGGCTCCCGCCTGCGGCTTGCAGTTGCTTGCGTTGCTCGATAGCCATCTTGTCGACCAGGACGTGATCCTCTACAGCTTGATTGATGGCGCCAAGTTCGATGGTTTGGCCCGTATCCGCTTGCCAAGCGATCACAGCGTTGAGTTGTATTCCTTGTTAGGTGAATTGGCCGAGCCAGACGCCCTCTACGCCGGCCCGATATTGTTGCGGCATATCAAGCGCGAGCAATGTCCCTTGCTCGCCCAATTGCTTTGCACTGCCGGCAGCGCCCATTTCATGTCGCTGATTGTTTCTGACCGGCCCCTGCCGCAATTGCTGGAACGGCTGACTTGGCTGACCGAGGTGGAGCACGATGACGGTAGCGAGTGGATCATGCGCTACTACGATCCGCTTATCCTGCCGCACTGGCTGGACGTACTGGAAACGGCGCAGCGCAAGGCTGCACTCGCAGAAATCACGGGCTGGTTGTACATGGACGTGCGTGGGGTGCCACAAATTGTACCTGGCGAGAAGGATGAGGCGCCTGCGCCCCTTGGAAGTGAACGAATGCTTTTGACACAACATCAATATGTCGAGCTGATGAATAGAACAGCGCCGTACATGCTGATGAAGCAAATGGAGAACGATGATCCGCAGGCGCTAGATGGTTTACCTCCGGATCAGCGCTACGACTTTTTCCTTCAACAGCTGGGCAGGGCACAGGTATATGGACTCAGTTCGCCCACAGACTTGAAAAGCTACTGCATGTTGTCGCTCATGCTGGGCGCCGATTTTCACCTGTCCCCAATCGCCGCCGTCGCTTTGCAGGCGACGGGAACGGCGCAGTCATTCAGCGACCGGATATTGGCCTGGACTCCCCAGCAATGGGCTGCACTCGAAGAAATTTCCGCTTCCAGCATATGAATGCGATCCCGACATGAAAAAACTGACCTCTATCGTATTGTGCCTATTTATTTTGGCCGCTTGCAATTCCAAGGAAAAGGAAAATCGCTTGCAACAGGAATTAAGCGAGAAAACTTTCACTACCACCTCATATAACTACACGCCGTACGATATTTACTCCATCACCTTCAAGGGTATTTCACTGCCATTCAAGATCGATGAAGCTCCCAGCGGCGGTTCCATTTTTTTTCGCGACGCCAGCGAGGCTGAAATGGACAATGGTGAAAAAGTCCGTTTCAGTAGCGGAAATTGCTGTTTTATCTGGGACAGTCCCGTGGATAAACCGCTGAGAGTGCGGGTGGTCTGGAGTGTGGTGTTCGATACTGCCTACCACAATGGAAAATCGAGTGTTGACTATGACGAACGCACTTCCAGGCTGAGTTCTCCCGGAAGCCGCTGGTGTCAGGCCACTGTGGACATCCTGCCCGCCAAAGGGCCAGATCGCCCAACCACCGTGTTCTTGCACTTTCTTGCCGATGGGACAGTTCAGGCACATCTGGGAACCTTCAAGACGCAGGCGCCACTTTCTGCCGAGCAAGTGAAACTGCATGCCACGCGCCTTCCCCAAGGCCAGTTCTGCAAGCAGGAAATCGAGAATCCCTTTTATGGCATACCTCGCACACCGCATAGGGAATAGACCATGAGTAAACCAACGATACGCCGGCTTAGCGACGTCACGAAGAGTGAAAGGCTTGCCCGAGGAATCTATCGCAAGGAATTGGAGAAATGTGCGAAGGAGTCGGATTGCCGAAAGCCCGTCTGGATCAGTTGTTTTTTTGACGGAACTGGAAATAATTTCAAAAAAGATGGAAATGGTTCGCTGGCTTCGTCGAATGTAAAGTACAGCAATATTGCGAAACTGGGAAAATTTGCGCATACGGCCGACGATGAAAAAAACAAAACCTACGCGATATATACGCCAGGGGTCGGCACGCCGTTTCCGGAGATTCAGGACAGCGGTGATGGAATCGATGGGGCGCTCGGCATGGCATCGGCTGCAAAAGGGCAGGCCCGCATCAGCTGGATGCTGAAGGAGTTGAAGGTGCGGGTGGACAAACACATGCCGCATGTAAATCAAATCAATGTTGCCGTGTTTGGTTTCAGTCGGGGGGCGGCCCAGGCGCGGGCCTTTGTGCGTCAGTTGGCTGGACAGTGTTATCAGCAGGGAGATGGATTGATCTGGATCAAAAGTGGCGGATTTATTCAGCCGCGTCTGGTGATTTACTTCCTTGGTATTTTTGATACCGTGGCCTCGGTGGGGTTTGGCGGTAGCCGCCTTGAGTCGAATCTCAAATATCACCTGGGACCTGTCTGGGGCGGCGTGATGTATCTGGCAGACGAGGGCGGCCATGCGGAATGGGCCTCCGATCTGCGTATTCCACCGTATGTGCGCTTTTGCGAGCATTATGTCGCAGCGCATGAAGTGCGCGAGAAATTTCCATCAGACTCTATCCGAATCGACCAGGCCACTGACTCGAACTGTCGGGAAACCCTTTATCCCGGGGCCCACTCCGACGTGGGCGGCGGTTATGACGACATGAATCAGGAAGGACGGTCAAACGAACTGGCGCGCATTCCGCTGTGCAATATGTATCTGTCGGCATATGCCGCCGGGGTGCCGTTCAAGTCTCCCGAAGAGGTTCTTCAGGATTATGGCTCGCTGTTTAACATCAGCAGCGAATTGGAGGCATGCTTCGACGCTTACATGAAGCACGTCAGCGCGGACAAGCGGCTCGAGACGCAAGTCATCAGCCACATGAACAATTACTATCATTGGCGCTGGGGACGCACGGAACGCCAGCGCGCGGCGCGCAAGGAACGCGAAGCCATCATCGCAAAAGGGCAGTCCGTCATGTATGCCACGCCTGATAAATACATGACCACGACGGACAGCGAATGGGAACGCGACGTGCAGAATATCGCAGAAAAAAAGACAGGCTTTTTTCGCAGTGCCACGGAACCGCTGGAGGACGCGATCTACGATGCCTGGAAAGGCAAGCTCCGAAAGTCGATGCCGGTTGCCGAGCGGGCCTTGTTTGACAAATTCTTCGATCGTTATGTGCATGATTCTGTTGCGGGATTCAAGAATCAGATGAGTGACGCCAGTATCGGCTTTGTTGAAGCCAGTCGCTGGTCCCGAAACCGGCAGTATTTCATGGGGAAACGAGGCAAGAAATATCTGTACTGGCGATATGAGGGTTCAAAACCGGCATCGGGCGGCGTAAAAGAGGCGATGCTGGTGCCGAAAGAAGCGTCGACAGGTGGCGACACGGCGATAGCCTAGCAGAAACGGGCCTAGCTGCTATCTGGCGCGGGCCGCCGCCCTGGCTTGCTTGTCGCACTCGCGCGCAGCCGCTTTGCATGCGGAAAACGCTTGCAGATACGTCACGGCGGCCTGCCGCTCTTCGACCAGTTCCGCCACCCGCTGCGTGAGCTGCAATGGTGTCGTCGGGGGCAGTTTTTCCAGTTTCTTGCTGAGGTCTTTGAGAGAACGCTGCTGGCGCGCCAGTTCCGCGGCCAGCACGGCCTTGCGCTCGGCAGCGGGCAGGGCCGGATACAGCCTGCCGTTGCCGGCCCCGACACTGCCATCCGCCGTCATCGACTGCGATTCGTACGGGGCGCGAAATTCCAGCGCCAGCTTGCCATCGGCTTGCACGACGACCAGCAACTCCTCGGTGGCATTGCCGGCCGGCAGCGGCAGCGTGCGCGTTTCCGGCTTGCCGTCAGGCAACCAGCGGTACTCGATGGTCAGCTGCACCGGCTTGTGCGGCGTGGCCGGCAGGTAGAAACAGCAATTGGCGGCACTGCTCATGTAAGGGTTCAGGGGATCGGTATCGACGGCATTGGCCGGATTGCCGGCATCGCTGACGCCGACCTGGATGGCGCGGGCGCTGTAGTTCAGGGTGCTGACCGCTATCTTTGCCTCATCGGCCCCGGCCCGGTAATCGTGCTGGCCGCGCTCGCCGCGTTCGGCATGGCCTGCCAGCAGCGGCCGGCGCTGCACGGACTGGATGCCGATGGCAAAGATATGACTCAGGTAGCCAGTATCCGAACGGCCGTCGCGCGAATAACTGTCGCCGGGCGTGCGGTACAGGTAGCCGATGTCTGCAATGGACAGGGTGTGCACCTTGCTGTCCTGCGGAAATAGTGCTTCCTCCAGATAGCGATCCCTGGCGCCCATCACCTTTCCAGAGAGCACGCCAGCCCACGCCCGTTCCCCTGCGAAGCGGGGAAAGACGTTGAATTCGCCGTTGATGAACGGTTCGATTTTCAGCACATCCTGCGTCATGCCCGTGACGGGATCGATGACGGAATAAATCCCCGGAAAGGGCGAGTCTGCGGCGTGCGACAGCGTGGACATCGCGAAGATGATGCAGGCTGCGATCAAGGCGGGTTTGTGGCTCATGCTGGCTCCAATCGCATACAGGGTGGCTGACGGTGGAATGCCACCAGGTCGGCGGGATAGAATTTGGCATCGCGGTAGCTGCTGTCGTCGATATCGAGCAGGCAGGTGATGGCCGCCGCTTCCCATGACCAGTAGCCTGAAAAGGACGTGTCGCGCGCGTGGCTGTCATAGTAGGGTTCGCGGCGGCTGGCGTCATACCATTGCCTCAGGTAATCCTGCATCAGCGCCGGGCGCTGGTTTTTTTCTGCCGCAAATATCTTGAGCGTCTTGACGTAGGGCAAGTGGCGGGTACATTCCGGCCAGGCGGTATCCCTGTTATCGATGGAAAATGCCAGCAGGCGTTCGACCAGCCCATCTTTTTCGTGGTTGTTGAAATCGATGACTGGCGCCAGGCGGGGCAGCAAACTGCCCCAACCGAGGAGAATGCCAAGGCAGATCATCCGGTTGACCTGCTCGTAGCCGTCACCAGGCAAGGCGAAGTGGGGAAATCCCTGTTCCGCAGCGCTGGCCTGCACATCAAAAGCCCTGTCATAGCTGGCAAACTCTTCCCAGTATTCGAGTACCGTGGGATACAGCGCGCGCAGATCGGCTGTCGCATGGCCGGCGCTGTAGGCCAGGCTGAGCAGGTCGATGCCTTCCCAGGCCCGCTGGCGCGTGGCTGTCATGAAATTTTCTGGCGGGATATTTTGCAGTACTTCGGCAGGCTGTTGCAAGCCTGCCTCCACCATGTCGAAGCACTCGTCCTGGCTGTCTTTGCTTTCAAGGTAAATCGCGTAGGACAGCAGCGGTTCCCTGCGCCTGGCCAAAAAAGTGTGCTCGTCCAGAGTCTGCATCTTTACTCCCGAAAATCCGTGTCACGGCAGGGCTGTTTGCCTTCGACATGTCCGACATCGCCCGCCTCATTCATATATATGCTGGTATAACGGTTTTCCGCGCGCAGTGCACGTCCATACGCAACTAGATCTGTCGGATAGGCGAAATGATCGATACCGCTGTCATCGAGGTCAAACACAAAGGCCATTGCACCCGCTTCAAATGACCAGTAGCCGTAATAGGGAGCGTAGCCTTCGTCGCTAATGCGCAGATGGCCGTTGTACCAGCGTGGATGATCCTTCATGGCAGGGTACCACTGCTTCAAATATTTTTTGATGAGAGTTTGTGCCGTATCCTCATTGTTTTCATATACCGTCTTTAGCAACGTGTCGTAGGGCTGGCCCAGTATGCAGGTATCGAGGGTCATTTCATCGTCCACATACGCGCCAATCAGCTGTTCAAACAGGCCGTCTTGTCCTCGGTGACTGCGAAATATGCGGATGATGCGCATGACCGAGCGCTGATCGCGCAATAATATGGCGACACTTAATAATTGCAGCGTATCTTCATACTCGGACAGGTCGCCGAAATTCGGCGCTGCCCTGTATCGGTATGGGCCATATTCGGGATATTGCGACAAGATTTCCTCTTGTCGATACTGATCGGCTTCGTTCCATTCCGAAAACCTGTCCACGATATCTGACAGCCGTGGCGCAAGTTTCTCGATTGGCACGCCAGCGGTGTAATCGAGCATCCAGATCCAGAAATTTTCAAGATATAAGAAATGGTGCGCCAAACTGATGTCGTCAGCGAATTCAGCTGATTCCTTGTTTTTCAGCTGAACTTGTAGCAGGGCGCGTGAATTCTCCAGGGTTTTCTCATATAGGTCCTGACAAAGGAATTGTTGGCGACGACGATCATCAAATGGTGGATTTTTCATTCTATTCGCCGGGTTCTCGTTTGGCCGATGGTTTCATTTCCAGGCTGGTGTGGCGGCCTTCTTTCCATAACTGTCGCGCATAATCGACCAGGTCTTTGGGGTAGACGAGATGGTCGATCTGGCTGTCGTCCAGGTCGAGCATAAAGACGGTCGCACCCGCTTCAAAGGCCCAGTAACCGTAATAGGGAGCGTGGCCTTCGTCGCGGATTCTCAGATGCCCGTCGTACCAGCGGGGATGATCTTTCATGGCTGGATACCACTGTTTCAGATATTTTTGGAGCAGGTCGAGCGTGGCCTTCTCATCTTTCTCATAGAACGCTTGCAGCAGGGTGTCATAGGGCTTGCCGAGGATACCGGTGCCAAGCGCTTGCCCATCCTCCACATACCCGTCAATCAATTGTTCGAACAGGCCATCACGGCCACGGTGGCTGCGTAGCATGTAAATGATGCGTTTAACCGAATGATGATCGGGCAGCAAGATGGCAATGCTGAGTAGTTGTAGTGTGTCCTGATAGTCGGAAAGGACGGAAAACTCCGGTGCTCCCTCATATTCGTACGGCCCAAACTCCGGAAGCTCAATTGCCGTTTCCTGTTGATAGAGTTGATCGACCGCATTCCATTTTTCAAATTTATCGACGATGCCTGCGATGCGCGGCGCTAGCGCATTGATTGATTCGCCTGCCGTATAGTCGAGCATCCAGATCCAGAGTTTTTCCAAATACAAGAATTGATGAATCGCAGCATTTTGTTGCATCGTCTTAGTAATTTCTCTATTTTCAATTCCTCCTCCAATTAGCGACAATTGATTCAATCGCGTTTTATTGTAAAGTTCTTCATAGAGAAGTTGCTGTCTGCGTCGGTGATGAAAGGATAAATCTTCCATGTCTACGTGCTTTTTTCTTGGGTAAATTGTATTTTTGTCAAAGAAGGTATGCGCGAGCTGGAACCGCAATGCATGATTGCCTTTCCCGGTCGAGCATCAGGTTGATGGTCTCGAACATCAGTACAGTCGCTGTTTCCTCATGCGTTCAGGACGCGCCACACCGTCAAGCCATAGGCAGAATCCAGATTGCTCATGATCTCCCCCTGTTCAAATCGCCGGGTTTGCGGCGGAATATCGAGCGCTTGCCACTGACCGGTCTGTGGGCATGCCTCGCCGGAGTAGGCGCGCAATTCCAAAGCCTCCTGCGCTGGCGCGGTGGCATCCTTACCGCCGTTATTTTGGCCCTGACGCAGTTCGGTGCTGGGCCAGTCGCTGTCGGCGTCGAAGCGCCGCATCCAGCGCAGCGAGTCGGCGTCATTGAAGCGTTCGTTGGGGTCGCCATCCCATTGGCCAAAGCCCAGCAGCGCCATGTGGTCGTCGCGGATTGGCCTGAGCAGTTTGTTGAGCAGCGCCGGCAATTCAGGGACGCCCTCTTCAACCGGGTAGAGCGATGGCTCCTCGCCCAGTTCGATCCACAGGCCGGTATTGAGTTCGTCGATCCGGATTTGCGGATGGTGCAAATTGATTTTTACCTGCTCGCGGCTGAGATCCAATTTTTCGCGCCACGTATCCGATAGCAGGAAGCCCCAGGTTGGCGGGCGGATGCCGTCTGCCAGCGAGCCGCTCATGGAAAAAGGATAATCAATGTCCAAACCAAAAAATCGAGGTGCCAGAGAGCGTTCCCACACGGTCACTTCCGAGCGGGTGCCGAAAGCAATCGGATTGGCCATCGAAAAGCCGCTGTAAACCTGATCAGGTTTTAGTTTTTCCATGGTTTCCAGAACAAACTGCCGCCATGCATTCTTGTTATCCTTCCACCATGACCAGCGATAGTAGAATTGAATGAATGAGTAATCTCTGTTTGATGGTTCTGAATTATCGTTCATATGATCCCGCATTTTCCAGAAATATCCAGCAGTAGAAGGAGACGAGTTATGTTTTTTCTGATCGGTAAATTTGAAAATGAAATAGTCTTCTTTTTTTGTTTTTTTTGCAAACTCACGCAGATCAGGTAAACGTTTCGATCCGTAAGGGTGCGGTCTCTCAGAACTCGGATGTGTTGCGATAATATATGGATTTCCTGTGATTTTATAAAATTCTTCATGGATATCAATCATGAGATTGGATATGTCAAGATGGCGTTTAGTATCATACAAGAAGTAAAATGTTATGAAAGGAGACACCGCCAGATCTTGATTACCATCGTCACAGGACATGTTTAGCCATTCTTTGAGGTCAGCAACCATTCCCTCTACATCTTCGGCAGTAAAAAAACGTTCCGTTGTGCTCATCGTCTATTCCTTAATCTGGTTTCCTGTTCGTGCTTTTTCTCTTTAGGTTCCTTCGCTGCGACGCCTATGCAGTCTTCCGGTACACGCAGCAATGCGACTCGTTCCTGGCCGATTTTTTTCCTTGTGTTTCCGCTCTTGGGCGTCATAAGTTTCACATAGTCTTTCATCTGTGCATCCTTCACCCAATCATTCGGAAACTTGATCTCCACCGCCGCGAATACATTGTCGATTTCCCATGGCATTTGCCGGTATTCCGGAATCACCAGGTCGGGCGCCAGACTGCCACGTGGGCGGGGCCAGAATGGAAAGACGTCACTGAGCCGCTGCGGGCGCGTGGGCGGCGTGCCCAAATATGCCTTCTGGGTTGCGCGACTGTAGTTCGGCTCGGCTTTTAACGGGCTTGTCCAGTCGAGCATCAGGTCGATGGTCTCGAACATCAGTACAGTCGCTGTTTCTTCATGCTTTCAGGAAGCGCCACACCGTCAAGCCATAGGCAGAATCCAGATTGCTCATGATCTTGCCTTGTTCAAATCTGCGGGTTGGCGGCGGAATATCGAGCGCTTGCCATTGACCGGCCTGCGGGGAGGCCTCGCCGGCGCAGGCGCGCAATTCCAAAGGCTCGTGGCCTGATGCAGCTCGGCGCTTGGCCAGTCGCTGGCTGTGCGAGGTGGGAATTGGCTATTGTTTTTCACTCCAATGCCAGATTGTTTCGCCGTATGCCGCATCGTCAAAAACAGGCATTACTTGGCCTTGCACGAAGTGGCTGCGGCTGTGTAATTTTGCCGGGGTTTCCCAGAAGCCAGTTTGCGGGCAGGACTGGCCGCCCTCGACACGCCCTTTGTGTATCAGCGGTTCTGCAGCCAGGCTGGTATAGCGGCCTTCTTTCCGTAGCTGGCGCGCGTAGTCAACCAAGTCCTTGGGATAGACCAGATGGTCGATCTGGCTGTCGTCCAGGTCAAGTAGAAAAACCGTCGCACCCGCTTCAAATGCCCAGTAACCGTAATAGGGCGCGTAGCCTTCGTCGCGGATTCTCAGATGCCCGTCGTACCAGCGGGGATGATCTTTCATGGCTGGATACCACTGTTTCAGGTATTTTTGGAGCAGGTCGAGCGTGGCCTTCTCATCTTTCTCATAGAACGCTTGCAGCAGGGTGTCATAGGGCTTGCCGAGGATACCGGTGCCAAGCGCTTGCCCATCCTCCACATACCCGTCAATCAATTGTTCGAACAGGCCATCACGGCCACGGTGGCTGCGTAGCATGTAAATGATGCGTTTAACCGAATGATGATCGGGCAGCAAGATGGCAATGCTGAGTAGTTGTAGTGTGTCCTGATAGTCGGAAAGGACGGAAAACTCCGGTGCTCCCTCATATTCGTACGGCCCAAACTCCGGAAGCTCAATTGCCGTTTCCTGTTGATAGAGTTGATCGACCGCATTCCATTTTTCAAATTTATCGACGATGCCTGCGATGCGCGGCGCTAGCGCATTGATTGATTCGCCTGCCGTATAGTCGAGCATCCAGATCCAGAGTTTTTCCAAATACAAGAATTGATGAATCGCAGCATTTTGTTGCATCGTCTTAGTAATTTCTCTATTTTCAATTCCTCCTCCAATTAGCGACAATTGATTCAATCGCGTTTTATTGTAAAGTTCTTCATAGAGAAGTTGCTGTCTGCGTCGGTGATGAAAGGATAAATCTTCCATGTCTACGTGCTTTTTTCTTGGGTAAATTGTATTTTTGTCAAAGAAGGTATGCGCGAGCTGGAACCGCAATGCATGATTGCCTTTCCCGGTCGAGCATCAGGTTGATGGTCTCGAACATCAGTACAGTCGCTGTTTCCTCATGCGTTCAGGACGCGCCACACCGTCAAGCCATAGGCAGAATCCAGATTGCTCATGATCTCCCCCTGTTCAAATCGCCGGGTTTGCGGCGGAATATCGAGCGCTTGCCACTGACCGGTCTGTGGGCAGGCCTCGCCGGCGTAGGCGCGCAATTCCAAAGCTTCCTGCGCTGGCGTGGCGACATCCGGGCCGCCGTTATTTGGGCGCTGACGCAGCTCGGCGCTGGGCCAGTCGCTGGCTGTGCGAGATGGAAAATTGGCTATTGTTCTTCACTCCAATGCCAGATGGTTTCACCGTATGCCGCATCATCAAAAACAGGCATCACTTGACCTTGCGCAAAGTGACTGCGGCTGTGTAGCTTTGCTGGGGTTTCCCAGAAGCCGGTTTGCGGGCAGGGCTGGCCGCCCTCAACACGACCGGCCTTATTTATTAAGTCAGTATCCATGCTTGTGTAACGGTGTTCCGCGCGTAACTTGCGGCCATAATTGACCAAGTCTTTAGGGTAGACCAGATGATCGATAGCGCTGTCGTCCAGATCGAGAATAAAGACTGCAGCTCCGGCTTCAAATGCCCAATAGCCATAGTAGCCGGTGTAGCCCTCTTCGCTGATTCTAAGGTGCTCGTCATACCAGCGTGGATGATCCTTCATTGCCGGATACCACTGTTGTAAATATTGCTTGAGCAAGGTGAGTGTGGCCGTCTCATCTTCTTCATAAAACACACGTAGCAAGGTGTCATAAGGGGCGCCAAGTACACAGGTATCGCGCTCGACGACGTTGTCGACATAAGCACTGATCAATTGCTCGAACAGGCCATCTTGACCGCGATGGCTACGAAGTACGTGAATGATACGTTGGACCGAACGCTGATCGCGCGCCAAAATGGCAATGCTCAGCAGTTGCAGCGTGTCTTCGTAGTCGGAAAGTGTCGAGAAATCGGGCGCCCCCGAATATTTATATGGACCATATTCAGGCAGCTTCAGTGCACATTCCTGTTGATACTTTTGATCCACTTCGTTCCATTCTTCAAATTTGTCCACGATGTCGGCGATTCGAGGCGCCAGTTGATCGAGGGCAATGCCTGCCGTGTAGTCAAGCATCCATATCCAGAGTAATTCCAGATACAGGAAATGATGAACGGAGGAGCTTTCGCCTATCGAGTATGCATCCTTTCTGTTTTCTTCTCCTCCCCGGATCAAGGAAAGTTGATTTTCCCGTGTTTTTTCATACAGTTGCTCGTAAAGAAACTGTTGCCGCCGGCGCTGATGGAATGGAGGAGTATTCATCTTATCTTTGCTTATTTTTTTGACTTGAGGGCGGTTTGCCGGAGTTGTTTTTTGCTTCTGGCCGGCCGGCTGAATTTTCTGATGCCACTATCTTCATGCGTTTGCGGTTGTCTTCGGTATCGTCAATTTCAAGATACGTGAAGGTATCCGTGATGCCATGCGTTTGGCGATGCTTGTCGTGTAACTTGATATTGTAATGATCACCCGATGCGAGTAGCTCCAGCGTCGCTTCAAAATGGTCGAGAATTCCTGGTGCTGCGAGCAGCTTGAGTTTGTGTTGTGGGTGCGCTGGTGTGACGAAAGGATTCGAGACTGCAGTGGTGCCCAGCATCAGATACACCCAGCGGTTTTTCATATTGCTGCTTGTCTGCATGGCACTCGACTTAGTACTGTTGCGTATCCAGTCTTTGCCCATCTGAGTCCCTTTTTTGGGTTCCCCTAGCAAGGTCCATAACATTAGCTGTCTGTCGTTGGACGATGCGGGTGGTGGCGGAATGGTACCTTTTGCCGTATTTCTTTTCAGGCGCGCATGCAGGCTGTATACGCTCTCGCTGAATTTCGCTTCGATGAAGTGGAAAGTAGGGCCATCCGTCTGCCAGATCGTATCGACCCCAGACAGCGTCACCTTGGCGAGGTCTTCCGGCACCAACTCCGTGGGGCGCTTGTGTTTGCTGTCGGGGCCGACAATGCGTGGATATTCGCTGCGCCATTTGCCATGGATGTTGCCGTGCGGCCAAGCGCCTGCCTTCTTGAGCACATGATCCATATGGTAATAGTCTGCCATGTGCTCACCGACCAGTCCCCGCGGCCCAAATTTGATTTCAGACAGCAATTCGCGAATCGGTCGCGACGTATTCTTCACCGGCGCGGTGCCGCCGTCGCTGCTCTGGCGGTGCGAGTCGTCCACGGGTTTGTGTTCCTTGCCCTTGCCCGGCGAGTCCCGTTCTTTGTTTTTTGCTTTGGCATCCACGCCCTTGGACTTTTTATCTGAGCTTGTCGTGGGCGACTTGAACTGGGCGTTGGCACTGTGCGGATGCGCGTTGCCTGGCTTGTGATTGTGCCTGGCTGCCGTATTGGCGCCGGTGCCGGCTGCGACGGCGATTTTTTTTGCAGCCCACAAGGCGTCTTCACCCAGCATGTCTTCGATCAATTCCTGCAGCGCCTTGGCGCCCTGCGCAATGCCGGCTTTGAGCGGACCGCGCACCGCCTCGACTTGCGGCTTCATGTCGCGCGCCAAGTGCTGCAAGTCCGACGGCAGCCACCAATGGCTGGTCGACAGGTAGCCGAGCAATTGCACGCAGTTGTCCAGCGCGCTCATGGCCGTGCTGATTGCTAGCTGGGTGTTTTGCGCCCACTGGAAGGTTTTCAGGAATTTGATCGCGGCGCCCTTGCTCTTGCCCAGCATGGCTTCGATCATGACATTGCCGCCAGCGGCCGCCGCGCCAACCTCCTTGCGGTACTTGCGCAAAGGCTTGATGATGGTCTTGAACAGGCTGCCAACTTCCGGAATGCAGCCGAATGCCGCCAGCGCCATGTCGACCCAGTCATCGCGGGTCGCGCGCGACACGCCTTTCCTGCCGACCCGGTAGATCATGCCCGAGACATCGCGCACGTCCATCACCTGGTCAACCACGGGGATCAGGGAAATGGCGCCGCCGACGATCATGGCGGCCTTGCCCTGGTCATCCTCGAAGTCGCCCAAGATCAGGTCCTTGAAAAACTCTACAATCTCATCGACAAAATTCTGGCTCATGGTTGGGGATCCGGTTTACTGGTTTTCCTGGCCGCTTCCAGCAATGCGGATGCCTGTTTCAGCTGCTGCCTCGCTTGCTGCAGACGGGGTTCCGCTACCAATGGCGGCGCCACCCAGTCGCGCTGGTCCTCGCCATATTCAATGTGGTATGCGCCGGGAGGAATGTTTTCGAGGCGGGCATGGCCCTTGTCGTTGAGCAATCCACTGAGGGAAGTGCCATTGGCGAACGTGATTTTGTAAGGGGAGTTAATGACAGGCTCGAGATCGCCATAATGCAGGTTCAGCTCGACTGCCCGGCCCAGGTCGGCCGCATTCGGCATCGCCGGCAAGGTGAGCTGGCTGCTCGCCGGCCCCGTCAATTCCTTCATGCTGGCGTTGAAATCGATCTTGCCCGGTCCATGCAGCATGATGTTGCCGCCTTCGAGGCGGATGTACGCGCCTTGGGCCGTCATCAGGATGTGCTGCTTGGCCGCCGCCGTGACACTCTTGGCGGTGCTGCTGACGGTGATGGCCTTGTCCGCCGTCAGCCGTGTCGCATCGGACTGGCTTTGACTGCTGACCTTGCCGCTGGCCGCATGCAGGCGGATGCCGGTTTCCTGGTTGGGCTTGTCCTTGCTGCTGGCCTTGCCGTAGGTGAACAGACTGATGCCCTTGCCCAGCGCGTACAGGCTGTTGCCTTGCGCCGCAAAGTTGAGATCCGCGCCCGCCGCCAGATTGCCATTGCCGCCAGCGACCAGCACGGCGTTGGCCGGCGTGGTGGCGGCGATGCCGGACGGACTGGACAATTGCAGCTGCGGGTCGCCATACGCGCTGGCCTGGCCTTCGCCGCCCGCCGCCTGCTGGCCCTGGCCCGCAGCGGCAGCGCCCTCGGCCGTCGCGCCCAGGACCTCGATGCTGTGCTGCATCTGGGCGAGGGCGGGGAGCTGGGCGGCTGGCGAAGGCGTCTCCGCCTGGTCCGGCGTGGCAGCGGAAGCTGGCGCGGCCGCACCGGCTGTGGCCGGGCTGGGCATTTCGAGCGCGAAATGTTTCTGCGCCTGCTCAGCCAGCGAGGTCTGCAGTTGCAAGCTTTGCCTGAGCTGTTCCAGCGCTTCCTGCGCATCCATCTGGCTGCCGCTGGCATCGCGGCCATGCGCCGACAGCAGCATGCCCGCTCCCGCGCGCAGGGCGGCGCTGTGTTCCGTTTTCAGCTCGGCGCCAAAGCCTGCCGGCGCCAGCCGCTGGTTATCGCTCTGGTGCCGCAAATGGCCCAGGTTCAGTTCGGCTGTGCCCTGGTGAGGGCCCGCGTGGCGCTGCAAGGCGACGCGCCCCTGGCCCGGGCTGTCGTCGAACACCAGCTGGCTGTAGGCGCCGCCGCCGCCCTGGCTGGCCTGCATGGCTTGCGTCTTGATGCCCGACAAGGCCGCCGGGTGGGCGTGGGCGCCGGCTTGGCCGGGAAACCACGCCGGCGCGTTGCCCGTCGCCGCGCCCGTGCCCTGGCTGACCTGGTTGTTTTGCGCGTCGGCCTGGCCGCGGCCGTTGTACAGCGTGCCGATGACGACGGGGCGGTCGATATTGCCTTCCAAGAAATCGACGAGCACTTCCTGGCCCACGCGGGGCAGGGCGTTGCTGCCCCAGTTGGCGCCGGCGACGGGGGCCAGCGGCGTGGCGACCCTGACCCAAGTGCTGGCGCTATCGTCGCCGGGCGCGCCCGTGTGGCCGTCGGCCGCCGGATGCGCCAGCCGGCTATGGCTTTGCGCTCCCCGCTGCCAGTGGAATTGCACCTTGATGCGGTGGTCGCGGTCCGTATGCAGCTGGACGCCGGCCGGGCCGACGACGATGGCCGTCTGCTGGCCCATGATGCTGGGGCGCGGATGCAGCAGCTGGCCGTGGTCGTCGGCATAGCTGCTGCGATAGGGGATTTTGCTGCGGATGGCGTCGATGCGGTTGCGGTAGGGCGGGCGTTCGCCGATGGTGTCGCCGACGGCATGCAGGCTGCCGGCCGCTTCGTCGCCGATCAGCGCGTCGAGCAAGCCCTGGTCGAAGCGCTGCAGCAGTCCGCCGCCCAGCTCCGCATCGAGGTTGTTATGCATCAGGTGCACCGTGCGGGTGACGAGGAAGGTCGCTGCGTCGCCATCGCCCGCCGCGTCCGTTTGCGCCTGGCCGCTCAGGGTGAAGGTGGTGCCGGGCGCCAGGGTGCGTACGGTGCCTGCGCCGGTAAACACTTCCCTGGCCGCCGTCAGCGCCTGCAACTGGCGCTCGGCAAGCCGTTGCCCGTGCTCGCGCGACGGGTAGGCATAGGCGCCTGGCGTGTCGCGGCTGACCAGCGCCATCGTCCCGTCACTGGCGCCAGCGGCGCTGATGGGGCGCTGGCCCAGCGCGCGGTAGTCCCAGCTGGACAGTTCGATGCCGTTGGTTTGCTGGCGCAGCTGCATGCGCCAGCGGTCCATCGTGTCTTGCGGCATGACGGCGCCTGGCTGGCTGTAGGCGATGCTGGATTGGACGTTGGGCTTGAAGCTGCCGTTGTGGTCGGCGATGATGAGGGTATGGCTGCCCAGGCTGGCGCTGCCCGCATCGCCCGTGTGTTCGGCATAATAAAACAGCCCTTCCTCGCTCATCAGCCGTTCCGCAAAGGTCCAGTCGCTTTCCTGGTACTGGCTGCAGATGCTGCGTTTCGGATAGGCCGCGCGGTCGAGCAGATCGAAGCGCCAGGCGGGCGCCAGCATGCCCTGGCCCTGGTAGCGGGCGAAAATGACTTCGAGAATGTCCGGCACCGCCAGGTCCTGGAAGACGCGGCTGTCGCGGCCGTGGGCCAGGAAGGCCGTCCACGGCTGCATGGTCAGGTTGTAACGGGCAAAGCCGCCGTTCGCGCCCGCCAGTTCGACGGCGGTGATGTGGCCATGGAACGGGCGCCAGTCCTCGGTGCCTGCGGCCGTGCGCAATTCCAGCAGGATGGGCTGGCCGATCAGCGACTTGAGGGCAATGGCCGCGTCGAGCGACAGGGCGGCGATGTGGAAGACATAGCCCAGTCCCAGGCCTTCCTCGCCGCGCACGCATTCGGCCAGCAGCTTGTCCGGGCCCAGGGGCGTGCTCAGCTTCAGCAGGCGCGTGGCCTGGCTGAAGCCGTTGGCGACGGGTGACGCAGCAGATGACGGCGACGCGCTTGCTTGGACCAATTCGGACATTGCTTGGAACTCCGTGTGGCGAAATGTGGGTACTTGCAATTAATTCAATGATTTGCTTATAAGATTACACCTTAGAAATAGTGATTTAACAAGCGCGATTCAATTGAATCGTGCGGCAGCCCCTGTCATGCGCGGGCCGTGCGGGCCGTTTTTTCCCCTTCTGCTAGAGTGCGGATCTTGCCAATTCCACCATTGCAAAAAATACTGCGAAATATTGCTTAAAAACAATAATATGGCGTGCCGTGCCTGTTTTTCGGCAGCCGTCCCACGTGAACCGGAGCAAAAATGAATACAATGAAATGCGCGGCTGCCGCCGTGCTGTGTGCCAGCCTGTCGCCCGCCATGGCGGCGGCATCTCCCGTCGAACCTCCGTTCCTCGATGTGCTTGCCTATGAATATGCCAATTGCGTCCAGCCCGCCTATCACCAGGCCGAGCTGCGGGTACAGGACGGGGCGGGGCGCTACCAGATCGACGTCAAGGGCGAGGCCTACACGGTCGAACTGCAGGAGCGCATGGGCTTTTCGCTGCAGGCGGGCATTGACGGTCCCGTGGCAGCCATCGTCAAGCTGGACCGGCCGCCAACGGGGCAGTTCGGGGAGCAGGCGCGCTGGCGCGAACGCTGGCTGCGCGATGTGGCCGAGCGCAGCGGAGTGGCGCTGGAAGAGCGGGCGCTGGCCGGTGGCGCGCGCCTGCTGATCGTGAACAAGGGCGAGATCAAGGGCAATTATGTGGGCCAGTCCCTGCTGATCGATCCGGCGCGGCTGTTGTTCATCGATGTGGCGTGGCCGAACACGCTGGGGATCTATCGTGGCCCCGACGGCTTGCGGCATGTGCGGCAGGTGCAGGACGATGTATGGCAGCGCCTGCTGTCTTGCCCGCCGACTGCGTGACGCTGGCGGCCGCCGCATACCCCTCGCGCGCGCTCAGAAAAATAATAATGATTCTCATTTATAATGCGAATCCATGGGGGTGCGATGGGCTGGCGCCATGGCGCCACGGTCGGTGAAGGAGGGTATGATGGGCAGTGTGTATGGCAACGAGGACATGATCGCGCACGAGCATCGCGTGCTGATGGGGGAATATGGCCGCGCGCAGGCGCGCTGCAGTGCGCAACTGGCTGCGCAGGCGGCCCGCATCGCGCAGCTGGAGTCTGAATTGATGCGCGCGCGGGTGCAGGTCGTGATCCGCGATACCCGGCTGGCGCTGGCGCGCGATGAACTGGCCGAACTGGCGGCCAGCGTGCCGGGCTTGCCGACGCGCGTCCGGCTGGCCCGCCGGGTCGAGTGGCTCGGTGAACGAGTGCAGGATCTGATGCGCGAGTTGCTGCGCCTGCAGTGGCTGCCCGCGCCCTCCGCCGTACCCGTGTCCGCCTTGCAGGCCGACGTGCGCGAAAAAGCCGTGCTATATGTGAGCAACTATTCAAGCCTGGAGCTTGGCCAGGACGCGGGTGGCGCCAACGTGGCGCAGCAAGCCATCGAGCAGGCCGGCGGGCGCTTCCTGCACCATGCCGGCGGCGACGATGGCGCCGACGATGCGGCGGCGCTGGAAGCGGGCCTGGTGGCGGCCGACCTGGTAATTTGCCAGACGGGCTGCGTCAGCCACGATGCCTACTGGCGCGTGCACGACCACTGCAAGCGCACGGGCAAGCAGTGCGTGCTGGTGGATCAGCCGCAGGCCATGCATTTCGTGCGCAAGGAGGCGCTGGCCGCTTCTTAATGCCCGCTTAATCCGCATCGGGCAGAATGGTCGTCCATTCGACGTTATAAAGAGCGCCCATGCTGTCCCTGCAAATCGGCCCCCTGGCCCTGCCTACGGGCCTGGTCCTGCTGATCGTTTCCCTGTGCGCGGCCTACGTCGCGGCGTGGTCGCTACGGCGCTATCGCCAACTGCCGGACGCCGGTCCCCTCGTTTCCGACATGCTGATCGCTGGGCTGCTGGCGGCGCGGCTGGCATTCGTCTTGCGCTGGCACGAACAGTACCTGGCCGCGCCCTGGTCCATCCTCAACATCCGCGACGGCGGCTTCATGGCGCCGGCCGGCATCGCCGCCGCGCTGGCCATCGCCGCGTGGCGTTGCCGCCGTCCCGCCATGGCGGCCATGCGCCGCCCTCTCGCCATCAGCGTGGCATCGGGCGCGCTGGCCTGGGGCGTGCTGAGCGCGGGGATATCGCTGGCCTACGACAAGCCGGCGGCCTTGCCGGCCGTGGTGATGCCGGCGCTCGATGGCGCGCCGGTGACCCTGGCGGCGCTGGCCGGCGGCAAGCCGCTGGTGGTCAATCTGTGGGCCAGCTGGTGCCCGCCATGCCGGCGCGAGATGCCCGTGCTGGCCGCCGCGCAGCAGGCGCGCGCCGATATCGTTTTCGTGTATGCGAACCAGCGCGAGGGTGTGGCGGCCGCCAGCGCTTTCCTGGCGCGGAGCGGCGCGGCCCTGCGCAATGTGCTGCTCGACAGCGAGGCGGTGCTGGGCAAGGCGGCCGGTTCCTCGGCCCTGCCCACCACCCTGTTTTATGACGCGCAGGGGCGCCTGGTCGATACCCACCTGGGCGAATTGTCCGACGCCTCGCTGGCCAGCAAGCTGCGGAAGATCGCGCCGGCACCATAGCGCCTGTTCCTGCCTGAATGAGCCGCCCATCCGCGAGGATGCGCGGCTTTTTTAACGCCTTGCCGCATGCCGCGCGCTTTCTGATAGTATACCCCCCTATAGTATTTGTCGGAGTAAAACCATGGGACACACGGCGCACAACAAGACCAAGCTGCTGAACAGGATCAAACGCATCAAGGGACAGGTGGAAGGCCTGGAACGGGGCCTGGAAGAGGGCCGCGATTGCGGCGAAGTGCTGCAGCTGATCGCGGCCGTGCGCGGCGCCGTGAATGGCCTGATGGCCGAAGTCATCGAAGAACACCTGCGCGAGCACGTGGCCAGTTCCGATATCTCCGGCGACGAGCGGGCCAGGGGCGCCGACGACATCGCGGGCATCCTGCGCACCTACCTCAAATAAGGAGCACGTCATGCAAACGCAATCCCTCAACGAAGACCTGTCCGCGTGGCAGCATGAACACGTTTTTGGCGCAGCCAGCGACAAGGCGGAACGCCGCGCGCGCATCGTCATGTGGATCACCCTGGCCACCATGGCGCTGGAAATCGTCGCCGGCTGGTGGTACAACTCCATGGCCCTGCTGGCCGATGGCTGGCATATGAGTTCGCACGCGCTGGCCATCGGCCTGGCCGCATTTGCGTATGCGGCCGCGCGCCGCTATGCGCGCGACCCGCGCTTTGCCTTCGGCACGTGGAAGATCGAAGTGCTGGCCGGCTACACGAGCGCCATCCTGCTGCTGGGCGTGGCCGTGCTGATGGTGGCCGCTTCCGTCGAACGCCTGTTCTCGCCGCAGCCCATCCACTATCCGCAGGCGATGGCGGTGGCTGGTTTCGGCCTGTTGGTCAACCTCGTGTGCGCGCTGATCCTCGGCGGGCATCACGACCACCACGGCCACGGGCATCATGACCATCACGCTCACCACGAGCACCACGAGCACCATGGCCACCATGGCCACGGCGAAGACTTGAACATGAAGGCTGCGTACGTCCACGTGCTGGCCGATGCCGCCACGTCCGTGCTGGCTATCGTCGCGCTGGCCGGCGCGTGGGCTTACGGCTGGCGCTGGCTCGATCCCGTGATGGGCATCGCGGGCGCCGTGCTGGTGGCCCTGTGGGCGAAAAAGCTGATGCAGGAGACGGGCAAGGTCTTGCTGGACCGCGAGATGGACCATCCCGTGGTGGATGAAATTCGCGAAGCCGTGGAAGTGGAAAGCGCCGGCGACACGCCGCGCGTCGTCGACCTGCACGTGTGGCGGGTCGGCAAGCAGCTGTATTCATGCGCCTTGTCCGTCGTCAGCCGCGACGCCAGCCTGACGGCGGCCGAACTGCGCGCGCGCATCGGCATTCACGAGGAAATCGTTCACAGCACCATCGAGATTATTCGCCGGCCTTGACAATGATGGCGAAAAAGCACGCTGATGCGGGGCGTAGGCAGTATAATGTCGGCTTTTACAGCACGCGCTGTTCACCAGACAGAGAAGAAAATGAGCACATTACCACCATGCCCGCAATGCCAATCCGAATTCACGTACGAAGACGGCAGCCAGTTGATCTGCCCTGAATGCGCGCATGAATGGTCGGCCACGGCTGCAGAAGCGGCGGAAGAGGGCGCCAAGGTGTACCGCGATTCGGCTGGCAATATCCTGCAGGACGGCGACACGGTCAGCGTCATCAAGGACTTGAAATTGAAGGGCGGCGGCGGTGTCGTCAAGATGGGCACCAAGGTCAAGAACATCCGCCTGGTCGACAGCGACCACGATATCGACTGCAAGATCGACGGCTTCGGTTCCATGAGCTTGAAAACCGAGTTCGTGAAAAAAGTCTAAGCTTTTTCCTTGCCATTCGCGGCGCGCCTCGCATTCCTGCCGGCGCGCCGTTTTTTTATTCAGAAGCCATGCAAATCGATCATCTCCGCCAGCGCCTGCGCGCCCTGGGTGCCAAGCCCCTGCACGAACAGCGCGTGCTGCGCGACTGGATACAGGCGCAGCCGCACGATCAGGGCCGGCGCCGCGCCGAGGATTTTTTGCCGCTGCCTGTGCGCGAGGCCTTGCCCGCGCTCGACCTCGAATTGCAGGGCATGCTGAAGCTGCTCAGCACCCACCCGGGCGCGGACGGTTCCGCGCGCCTGCTGGTGGGACTGCACGATGGCCAGACGGTGGAAAGCGTGCTGCTGCCGCGCGACGGCTTGTGCGTGTCCAGCCAGGTCGGTTGCGCCGTCGGCTGCCAGTTCTGCATGACGGGCCGCGACGGCTTGATCCGGCAAGTCACCAGCGGAGAAATTGTCGCGCAGGTGGTGCTGGCGCGCACCTTGCGCCCCGTGAAAAAAGTCGTCTTCATGGGCATGGGCGAACCGGCGCATAACCTGAACAACGTGATGGAAGCGATCGAACTGCTGGGTACCGAGGGCAATATCGGCCACAAGAACCTCGTGTTTTCCACGGTGGGCGACCCGCGCGCCTTCGAGCGCCTGCCGCAAGGTCGCGTCAAGCCGGCGCTGGCCCTGTCCCTGCACACGACGAAGCGAGAGCTGCGCGAACAGCTGCTGCCGCGCGCGCCCAGGCTCACCCCGCAGGAACTGGTGGACTTTGGCGAATCGTATGCGCGCCTGACGGGCTACCCGGTGCAGTACCAGTGGACCCTGATGGAAGGCGTCAACGATGGCGAGGACGAGATGGACGGCATCGTGGCGCTCCTGCAGGGGAAATATGCGGTGCTGAACATGATCCCGTACAACACCATCGACGACTTGCCGTTCAAGCGCCCCAGCTGGGAAAAGGCGCGTGCGATTGCCGCCGCCCTGCACGCGCGCGGCGTGCTGACCAAATTGCGCGATTCGGCCGGGCAGGACGTGGAGGGCGGCTGCGGGCAGCTGCGGGCGCGCGAAGCGAAGGGCAGGAAAGTGATCGAGATACACGCAGCGTAGAACCGGGGTCAGACCCCCGGATACGTTGGCACCGAGCTTGACGCTAACAGTGTTGAGGGTCTGACCCCAGCCTTTGCCGTGGGGTTAAACTCCGCCCAGCAAATCGTTTTCATTCAATATCGCAAACGCGATCTCGGGATGCGCGGCCAGGCAGCGGCGCACGGCAGCCGGAACGGCGGCGCGCGTCTTGCGGCACAGGCCGGGCCGCTCCAGCAGGCGGATCTGGAAGCCGCGCACGGTGCGCACTTCGCCGCTGCCCGGTGTAATCTGCAATTCCACGCCCAGGTTGTCGCGCAAGCGCTGCTGCAGCTTCCGTAACTGCGCATGGGTGGCGATGCCCTCGATATGCGCCAGCAGGCGCTTTTCTTCCGCCAGGTTCAGGCGCAGGATGGCAAGGTCCGCCTGCGCATCGTCGAGCAGGCGCTCGCGTTCGCAGTCGCACAACTGCGGCGGGCACTCCTTGCGGATTTCAAAGTCGACGATGCGCATATGCGGCTTCCAATGGCGATCCCGGATAAATCAAGTATCGTCCGCCACCTGGCGCATGTCAATCAGCGCGGGCTGACGATCAGGCGCCAGCGGATCGGCCCCTGCTCGCTGCTGTGCTGGTGGTGGTTTTGCGGCGGCATGACGTGGCCTTCCGTCGAGACGATTTCGTGCGCGCAGCCGTCGCAGCGGTAGATGCCCGAATACGGCACGGCTTCGCCCGGTGACGTCAGTTCATCGAAACGCGGATGCATGGAGCGGGCCACATAGCTGGGGTTCTTGTAGTCGGCCATGGATTCCTCGGGAAGTGGGCAGGCCCCATTCTGGCACACAATCGCGCGCGGGCTTGACCGCGTGTCTTGGCGCGCGCGCCGCCCTGTGTTGTAATGTTGATCATCCCGATTGAACACGCCAGGCCATGAGAACCCGCATCAAGATTTGCTGTATCGCTTCCATCGACGAAGCGCAACTGGCCATTGCCGCCGGCGCCGACGCGCTGGGCCTGGTGGCGGCCATGCCCTCCGGCCCTGGCCCGATTCCCGATGCGCGCATCGCGCAAATCGCCGCCTGGACGCCGCCGCCCGTGGCCACCTTTTTGCTGACGTCCGAGACGACGGCGCCAGCCATCGCAGAACACGTGCGCGCCACGCAGCCGTCCACCGTGCAGATCGTCGGGCATATCGACCCGTGCGAGGTGGCCGAACTGGCACGCTTGCTGCCGCACGTGCGGCGCGTGCAGGTGATCCACGTGGAGGGGCCCGAGGCTTTGGCGCTGATTCCCGCCTATGCGCCCCACGTGCACGCTTTCCTGCTCGATTCGGGCCGTCCCGGCGCTGCCGTGCCTGAACTGGGCGGCACGGGCCGCACGCATGACTGGAGCATCAGCGCGCGCTTCGTGCGCGCCAGCCCCCGTCCCGTCTTCCTGGCCGGCGGGTTGGACGCCACCAACGCAGCCGACGCGCTGCGCCAGGTACGCCCCTACGGCATCGACCTGTGCTCGCGCGTGCGCACGGACGGCAAGCTCGATGTCATGAAGCTGGCCTTGCTGATGGCGGCCGTGCGCGACGCGGATGCGGTGCTGTACGCGGAAGGCTAGCCGGCCGGCAGTTTGGCCATCTCGCGCACGAATGCTTCCGTAAACGCGGCCACCATGCCGCCGGCCGCGCGCGGCGAGATCAATCCCACGACGGAGTGCGATTCTTCGTCCGGCAAGGGAATAAAACGCACGCCGGGCGGCGCCACCAGGCGCATGCTGTCCGGGACGATGGCGATGCCCATGTCGGCTTCGATCAGGTTCAGCTGCGAGGTCTTGCGCGACAGGGCGCGCGCCGCCTTGGGGAAAAAGCCCTGCGCCAGGCACAGGCCCGCCACCAGGTAGCTGAGGCCTCCGCGGTCCTTGTGCGGGATCGAGACGAATGCTTCGTCGCGCAGGGCGGCGATCGTCGTGCGCTCCAGCGCGGCCAATGGCGACATCGCTGACACGGCCACCACCAGCCTTTCCGCGTACAGTTCGCGCACGATGATGTTGGCATGCTTGCGCAAGGTGGGCAGGCGCACCAGGCCCAGGTCGGCGCGGCCTTCCTCGATGTCCGCCGCCTGGTTTTCCGACGATCCCTTGGAGATATCGAGCGAAACGCCGGGAAACTGTGCCAGCAGGCGGTTCAGCACGGCGCCGATGGCGGGCGTGAGGGTCACGGAACTCGAATGCAGCAGGCGGATGATGCCTTGCGCCCCTTGTCCCACGTGGCGCGTCTGGCGCACGGTTTCATCGATATCTTCGAGGATGCGTTTGGCCCGCTCATAGAAGACCTGTCCCGCAGACGTCAGTTCGATATGGCGCGCATCGCGCGTCAGCAGCAGCGCCTGCACCTCGCCCTCCAGCTCCTTGATCTGCCGGCTCAGGGCCGACTGCGCGATATATAATTTTTCCGCCGCGCGCGAGTAGCTGCCCGCATCGACGACTTCGACAAAATAGCGGAACTGTCTGATGGAAATCAATCGTATGCCTTTTCGAGATCGTAGACTGCCTGATTTGATATTAGCCTGGCCCCGGGGTTCGCGTTACAGTGGCCTGGTCTGCTGTCACTGCAAAGGAATGGCCATGCTGGAATTGATCGGGGTGCTGGGACTGCTCGTCAGTATTATCGTAAAACTGATTTTCGTCCAGATCGGCGGCGGTCGCTCAGGATTGGATAGTGAGGATTGATGTACGTTTCGCGTGGAAACCCAACGGCAGAAAGGCCGGGGTCGGTTCCTTTGGAATCGGAATACGGTCCGTTGAACCCTATTCCCCCTCAGGGTCCGACCCCAGTCTTCGTCTTCGGGGTTGCGAGCATTGCGACAAATCCGTCCTGCAAGGCGATGTGCTGTACCTTGTAATTCAATACCACCCCATCCCATTCCATCAACGGCAAGCCCGCGCACTTGAGCGCCGCCTCGCGCGCCGTCCATGCTTGCGCCAGGGCCAAGGGGCGTTGAGCATCGGGCAATGAAGCCAGCTCCTGCGTCACCTGCGGCCCCAGGTAGTCGCGCGCCAGATTGAACCAGTCGGCAATAGCCTGCACGCGCATCACGTCGATGCCGACAGGGCCATGCAGATGAACGGCGGCCAGCGAGATGCCCTCGTCATGGGTCAATGACAAACCCGCTGGGCGGCCGGCCAGCAGCAGGCGCGGGGCCTGGCCAGGCGTTGACTCCACCGAAATCGCCTCGATGTCCAGCTGCAGCCACTGGGCTAGCGCCTCGCGCACGGCGGCGCGGATGCGCAACCGGGCCTCGGTGCGCGGCAGCACGGCGGCGATGCCGATTACCAGCACGCCGTTTCCAGACCAGAGCACCGTACGATTCATCAACTGCGATCAGCTGCGCAGCGGCGCCGCCGGGCAGCCCGCCCAGTTGCTGCCGGCGGGGATGTGCTCGCCCTTCATCACCAGGGTCAACGGTCCCAGGCGCGCATTGTCGCCCACCTTGGCGCTGTACAGCACGGAGCTGCGCGGGCCCATGTAGACGCGCCGGCCGATTTCCACGTGGTCGATCTTCATCACGCGGTCTTCGAACAGATGCGTTTGCGGGCAGGTGAGGGCGTTCAATTCGCTGTAATCGCCGATGTGCACGCAGTCAAATTCCGTGATGTCGGTCGTGTCCATGTAGACGCCGCGGCCGATCTTGCAGCCGAACAGGCGGAAGGCGAGAGGCAGCCACGGCGTGCCGCGCAGGTAGCGCATGAAGTTGGGCACGGCGATACCTTCGTACAGATTGGTCACGCCTTCCGAAATCCACACGAACGGCGTCCACATGGGCGCCGCGTGCTTGCGGTAGCGTCCCAGAAGCAGCCACTTGAACAGCACCACCACGAGGAAATTGCCGATGCCGTAGGCCAGGCCGGCGATGGCCAGGTCGCCCACCACTTCGCCCCAGCGCCCGGCGCCCGCGATCGGCATCACGTCCAGCACCAGGGTATAGCCGACGGCGATCACCACCGCGTGCGGCGCGACGATGCGGAACGCTTCGATCAGGCTGCGGCCCAGGCGGCGCAACAGCGATGGCTTGAAGGTCAGGTGCTCGGCAAAGCCGCTGACCTGCTCGCGCGCGGGCAGGTGCATGGGCGGGGAGCCCAGCCACGTGTCGCCGCTGTGCATCTGTTCATTGCGCGGCGCATGCGTGTGCACGCCGATCAGCACGTGCTCGGGCAGCACCGTGCCGTCCGGGATATAGCTGCCGTTGCCGACAAAGCTGCGGTGCGAGATGACGGTGGGGCGCATGGTCATCCAGCCGCCGTCGATCTGTTCGTCGCCCAGCATGACGGCGTCGGCGATGAAGGTGTCGTCGCCCAGGGTCAGCATGTCGGGCACCACGCCCAGCGCCGTGGAAATCTCGGCGCCCTTGCCGACCTTGGCGCCCAGCAGGCGGTACCAGTACGGCGCGTAGACGGTGGCGTAAATGCCGTGCAGCACGTTCAGGCTCGATTCCTGGATATGGCTGACCAGCCACTTGGCGCAATAGATATTGCTGTGCACGGGCGAGCTGCCCGGCTTCAGGCGGGGCAGCGCGCCCCAGCGGATGGCCGCCGACAGCAGGGCGGTCAGCACGATCAGCACGGCGCTGGCGGGGAAGGCCAGCAGGAAGTAGCGGGCCAGCTGGGTCGTCACGTCGCGGCCCTGCAGCCACGGCATCATTTCGCGCTCGTCGAACCAGTCGATCAGCACGAAGCTGGGGAAGACGGGCATGAAGAACAGCACGGCGATGAGGACCATGCCAAAGCAGAAGAACAGGGTTTCGCCCGTCAGGCGCAGGCGCGAGACGGCGGGGCGCGGCGGCTGGCTGGCCACGTCAAACGGGCCGACATCGCGCGCGGGCGAGCCAGTCCAGACCCTGCCGGCCGGCACCGAGGCGCCATCGGCCAGCGCCGATTGTCCCTCCAGGTGGCCAAATGCGCCCACGCTGGTATTGCCTTCCAGGATAGCGTAAGAGCTGATGCAGGCATCGTCGCCGATGCGGATCTGGCCCAGCAACAGGCGGCCCCGCTCGACCCTGGCGTTTTCAAAGTTGACGGCATTGCCCACGCTGACATTGTCGCCGATGGCCAGCAGGTCGGGCGCGCGCAGGGTCATCGAGCCGATGACGACTTCCTTGCCCACCTTGGCGCCCAGCGCGCGCAGCCACCAGCTATTCAGGGACGAGCCGCTGAGCAGGTAGGCGGGCGCCGACTCGACCAGGCGGTCGGCCAGCCACCAGCGGTAATAGGTGACGCCCCACAGCGGATAGCTGCCCGGCTTCAGGCGCCCGGCGATCAGCCACTTGCCGGCAATCGCGATGGCAAATTCGGCCAGGGTGGCGAGCAGGAACACGCCGATCGAGGCGGCGATGGCGCGCGGCACGGTGTCTCCCGTGTCGCCCGTGAAGAAGTGATAGGTGAAAAACGGCGCCATCCACTGCGCCATACGCAAGGTGACGAGGCCCGGCACGGCCGCCGCCTGCGCCGCGCCGCACAGCCAGCGTTTCCAGGTCGATGGCGGCGTCCATTCCGCTTCCGGCGTGGCCAGCGCGGGTGCCTCGTTCAAGACGGCGGCGATCTTGCCGATCTGCCGGTTCTGATAAATGTCGCGCACCGTCATGTGGGCGTAGGCCGGATCGGCGCGCAGGCTCGATGCGAGGCGCGCGGCCAGGAAGGAATGGCCACCGAGGTCGCTGAAAAAGTCCAGCCGGCGCAAGATCGCCTGGCCGGGAAACAGCTTGGCCAGCGCCGCGAACAGGGCCGCTTCGGCCGGCGTTTCCGGCACGTCCGATTCGCCCGCCTCGCCTGCTGGCGGCGCCGACAATGGCATGGCTTTCAGGGCCTTCCTGTCGATTTTTCCGGAAGTGAGGCGCGGCATCAGCGGCAGTAATTCAAAACGGCCCGGCACCATATACGGCGGCAAATGCAGGTTCAGGGCAGTGCGCAGGGTTTTTGCCGCCAGGGCGTCCTCGGGCGCCTCGTCGCTGCAGACGATATACGCCACCAGCTGGTCGATGCCGTCGTCCTTGCGCAGCAATACTGCCACCGTGCCCACGCCCGCTTGCTGCGCCAGCACGGCTTCGATCTCGCCCAGCTCCACGCGGAAGCCGCGAATTTTCACCTGGTCGTCGGCGCGGCCCAGGCACAGCACCTGGCCGTCCGCATCGATGCGGGCCAGGTCGCCCGTGCGGTACAGGCGCGCGTCATCGTCACTGGTCGCCCAGGGATTGGGGAGGAATTTTTCCACCGTCAGGTCGGGCCGGCCCAGGTACCCCTCGGCCAGGCCGGGGCCGATGATGCACAGTTCTCCCGTCTCGCCACGTGGCAGCAGGGCCAAGGGACGGTTTTCTCCCGCTTCGGCCACCTGCAGCACCAGCAAGCCATAGTTGGGCAGCGGCGTGCCGATGGTCACCGGTTCGCCGGGCCGCAGGCGCGCCAGGCTGCACGAGACGGTGGCTTCCGTGGGGCCGTAGGTGTTGAACATGGCGCGGCCCGGGCGCGACCAGCGCTCGACCAAGGACTCGGGGCACATCTCGCCGCCCAGGTTGATCAGACGCAGGCTCGGCACGTCTTCGGCGAACAGGGCCAGCAAGGTCGGCACGGCGTGCAGCACGGTGACGTGGTTGGCGGCCAGCGCGCGCGGCAAGGTTTCCGGATCCCCCGAGATATCCTTGGGTCCCAGCCACAGGGTGGCACCCACCAGGTAGGCGATCCAGATTTCCTCGAACGACATGTCGAAGGCGACGGAAAAGCCCTGGTAGACGGTGTCGTCTTGCGTCACTTCCAGCACGGCGTTTTCGCTGCGCAGGAAGTGGCAGATGCTGCGCTGATTGATCAATATGCCTTTCGGCTTGCCCGTGGAGCCGGACGTGTAGATCACGTACGCCGGGTGTTCGGGCAGCACGGCGCCGCGCGCGGGCAAATGTTCGCCAGGCGCGGCGGGCGCCAGCAAGCTTTCCGCCGTCCATACGGGGCGCTGGACGCCAGCATCAGACAGGCGCGGCGCGAATTGCGCGCAGCTGACCACACCGGCGCCATTGGCGTCATCGAGGCACACTTGCAGACGCTCGACGGGCGTGTCTTCATCGACGGGCAGCCAGGCGGCGCCCGCCTTGGCGATGGCCGCCTGCATCAGCAGCAAATGCGCGCCGCGCGGCAGCCACAGGCCCACGATGTCGCCGGGCTTGACGCCGGCCGCCACCAGGCGCGCCGCAGCCAGGCCCGCCTGCGCATCGAGTTCCGCATACGTGATGCTGCGCGCGCCATCGATCAGGGCGGTTTGCTGCGGGCAGCGGCGGGCCGTCGCTTCCAGCAGGTCGGCCAGCACTTCTTCTCGCAGCAGATCCGGTCGCGGCGGGCCGTACAGGATGTCGGCATGAGTGGAAGGGGTGCCTGGGCTGGCTGCGGTGAAATCGTTCATGGATGACGCTTATCTGTAATGCGGTGTGAGGAATCTGACGGGCTGCGCGTGGTGCGCAGCACAGTTGATACATTACAGCACGCAAGACATTTCAGCGTTGCAGAACGGGGAATTTTGCGGGGCTTTCCGAAATAATGTGCTTGTCGGCTCAACTGCCATGATTACGGAATGTAAAACGGGGAAACATGGCGCCGATTTGCGCCACCGTGCACGCCGCCGGATAGCCGTGCAGGGGGCGGCCGGACAGCGCCGCATCCGCGCAGCCTTCGGCGCGGAATTGCTGCAGAACGTAGTTATCGACGCCTTTGGCGGCCAGAGTGGCGGCCAGGGCCAGCAGCTGGTCGTCCGGCAGCAGGTCCGGGTGGGTGGTGGTGCGGCATTCGTAGGCGACGCCGCTGGCGAGGATGGCGTCCAGGCAGGCGCGCGCCGGGTCGCCGCTGCCGGCCACGCGGGTCACATGTCGATAGTCGGCAAACGGCGCCTTGATGTCGAAGCCCACCCAGTCGACCAGGGGCAGCACTTCCTGCAGGCGCTGCGGATAGATGCAGGCCGTGTGCAGGCCGATGCCGAAACCCAGTTCCCGGACGTCCAGCATGGCGCGCCCCAGCGCCGGGTCCATGCACGCCTCGCCGCCGCTGAAGACGACGGCGTCGACGAGGCCCGCTCTGCGCCGCAGCCAGGTCAGTACATCCTGCCAGGGCATGGCGCCTTCCGGTGTGCGGGGCTGCAAGTGCGGATTGTGGCAATAGCCGCAACGCCAGGGGCAGCCCTGCACGAAGACGACGGCGGCCAGCTTACCGGGATAGTCGGTGGCGGAAAAGGGCGTCAGGCCGCCCACTTTCAGTTCAAGCGCCATGGCAGGCGGGCTGGCCAATCCGGGCGCCCGCTTCCGTAAAGTACTGGCGCTCGTGGAATTCGCCCTGCTTGCCGATGTTGAACGAGGCGACGGGGCGGTGATAGCCCATCACGCGGGTCCAGATTTCGCAGCGCTGGCGTTCGGTGTCGAGCAGGGTGATGGCGGGAGTGAAGTCGGGACGTGCATTCATGGCGTTTCCTTGAGTGGGTGAGCAAGATCGGATTGTTTGCGCGCGATCAGTTCCGCGTCGCAGGTGGGGCAGAATTCATGTTTGCCGGCCAGGTAGCCGTGGCGCGGGCAGATGGAAAACGTGGGCGTGACGGTGATGTAGGGCAGCGAAAAGCGGCTCAGGGCGCGTTTTACCAGTTCGCGGCAGGCGTTCGCGTCCGACAGCGCTTCCGTCATGTACAGGTGCAGCACCGTGCCGCCCGTGTACTTGCGCTGCAGCGTGTCCTGCAGGGCCAAAGCCTCGAACGGGTCGTCCGTATGGCCGACGGGCAGCTGCGACGAATTCGTGTAGTACGGGTTGTCGACCGTGCCCGCCTGCAGGATGGCGGGATAGCGCTTGCGGTCTTCGCGGGCGAAACGGTACGTCGTGCCTTCGGCCGGCGTCGCTTCCAGGTTGTACATATGTCCCGTCTCTTCCTGGAAGGCCACCATGCGGTCGCGCACGTGGTCGAGCAGGCGCACTGCCAGCGCATGGCCTTCTGGCGTCGTGATGTCCCAGGCGTCGCCGCTGAAATTGCGGATCATCTCGTTGATGCCGTTTACGCCCAGGGTGGAAAAATGGTTGCGCAGGGTGCCCAGGTAGCGCTTCGTGTAGGGGAACAGGCCTTGCTGCATCAATTCCTCAATGGTGCGGCGCTTGATTTCCAGGCTGGTCTTGCCCAGCTCCAGCAGGCGGTCCAGGTCCGCCAGCAGCGCCGCCTCGTCGCCGCGCCACAGGTGGCCCAGGCGCGCGCAGTTGATCGTCACCACGCCCAGGGAGCCCGTCTGCTCGGCGGAACCGAACAGGCCATTGCCCCGTTTCAGCAGTTCGCGCAAGTCCAGCTGCAAGCGGCAGCACATGGAGCGGATCATGTTCGGTTTGAGTTCCGAATTGATGAAATTCTGGAAGTAGGGCAGGCCGTAGCGGGCCGTCATCTCGAACAGGCGTTCCGCGTTTTCGCTATGCCAGTCGAAATCCTCGGTGATGTTATAGGTGGGGATGGGGAAGGTGAAGACGCGGCCCTTGGCGTCGCCCGCCATCATGATCTCGATGTAGGCGCGGTTGATCATGTCCATTTCCGCCTGCAGCTCGCCATAGCTGAAGTCCATTTCCTGGCCGGCGATGACGGGAATCTGCTCGCGCAGGTCGTCCGGGCAGACCCAGTCGAAGGTGAGGTTGGTGAACGGTGTCTGCGTGCCCCAGCGCGATGGCACGTTGAGGTTGAAGATCAGCTCCTGCATGTACTGGCGCACGTCTTCATAGCGCAGGCTGTCCTTGCGGATGTAGGGCGCCATGTAGGTGTCGAAGGAGCTGAACGCCTGCGCGCCGGCCCACTCGTTTTGCAGGGTGCCGAGGAAATTGACGATCTGGCCGATGGCGCTCGACATGTGTTTCGGCGGACCCGATTCGATCTTGCCCGGCACGCCATTCAAGCCTTCGTGCAGCAGGGTGCGCAGCGACCAGCCGGCGCAATAGCCGGCCAGCATGTCGAGGTCGTGGATGTGCAGCGCCGCTTCGCGGTGCGCCGCGCCCACTTCCGGCGGATAGACCTGGTCCAGCCAGTAGTTGGCGATGACCTTGCCCGACACGTTGAGTATCAGGCCGCCCAGCGAGTAGCCCTGGTTGGCGTTGGCGTTGACGCGCCAGTCGCGCCGGTCCAGGTATTCATTGATGGACGCGGCGACATCGACCTGGCCGCGTGTTGGGGAAACTGCATTCGTCGTCATGAAACCTCCAATAAACACAACATGCGGTGTTTTTATGGAGATTAATCACTAAATATAGTGGCGTCAAAGGGCGCGTGCAGCGGCGTGACGAATCCTTGATGCAGGTGAAAAAAGCGCCTCTGTTTATTTTTTCAGGCGGCCCTGGCGCAGGATCAAGACGGTCGCGCCGAAATACGCGGCGCCGCAGGCGGCGATGCTGGCGACGGAGGCGGGCAGCACGTGGGCCCAGATTTCCAGCGGCGAGTAGGTGCTCCAGCTGGCCACGCGCGCGTCGAAGGTGACGTAATTGGCCAGCAGCCAGTAGATGGCCAGCAGGCCCGTGCAGATGGCGGCCTGGCGCAGCAGCGGCAGTTGGCGGCGCGCGAATACGGCCAGCAGGAACAGCAGCACGCCCGGATACGCGCCCAGCACTTCGGGCGACAGCACGGAGATGGTCCCCGCGTCATAGCCATCGGCCGGGCCGGCCCACTGCACTTGCAGCGCGGTGAGGAACAGGGTGAGCAGGAAAATCAGCAGCGGTTTGCGGGTCATGGCGGGCAATCGGACAGGGAGAAAAGGGGGGGCATTTTACAGCCAGGTCAAGCAAGTTGAACGCGCGCCAGCCATGCATGCATTCCTTCACCTGCGTCAAGGACTGGGCAGCCTGGGCGGGGCTATAGTCTGCACCCTGAGCCGATACAGGACTGTGAACACCATGATGCTTGAATCAACCACCGCCACCCGCGTGGCCGGACCGCTGGAACTGGTCTGCCCCGCCGGCAGCCTGCCAGCCTTGAAAGCGGCCGTCGACAATGGCGCCGACACCGTTTATTTGGGTTTTCGCGACGCCACCAATGCGCGCAATTTCGCCGGCCTCAATTTCGACGAGAAGGCCATCGCCGAGGGCGTGCGCTACGCCCACCAGTATGGCCGCAAGGTGCTGCTGGCGCTGAATACCTATCCGCAGCCGCACAACTGGGCCGTGTGGCGCAGCGCCATCGACCGCGCCGCCGATGCCGGCATCGACGCCATGATCGTCGCCGATCCGGGCTTGATGGCCTACGCGGCCCAGCACCACCCGCAGCTGCGCCTGCACCTGTCCGTGCAGGGCTCGGCCACCAACTACGAAGCCATCAATTTTTACCAGGAACACTTCGGCATCGCCCGCGCCGTGCTGCCGCGCGTGCTGTCGATGGCGCAGGTGGAGCAACTGATCGCCAAGACGGAAGTCGAGATCGAGGTGTTCGGCTTCGGCAGCCTGTGCGTGATGGTCGAAGGGCGCTGTGCGCTGTCGTCATATGCGACGGGCGAGGCGCCGAACACCCACGGCGTGTGCTCGCCGGCGAAATCCGTGCGCTGGCTGGAAACGCCGAACGGCCTCGAATCGCGCCTGAACGGCGTGCTGATCGACCGTTACGCACCGGGCGAAAATGCCAGCTACCCGACCCTGTGCAAGGGGCGTTTCGAAGTCAATGACGAAGAGTATTACGCCATCGAGGAGCCGGCCAGCCTGAACACGCTGGCGCTGCTGCCGCAGCTGATCGCCATGGGCGTGCGCGCCGTGAAAATCGAAGGGCGCCAGCGCAGCCCGGCCTACGTGGCGCAGGTCACGCGCGTGTGGCGCGAAGCGATCGACGCCTGCCGCGAAGGCAATGCGCGCTACGCCGTCAAGCCGGGCTGGATGGCGGCCATGGACAAGCTGGCCGAGGGCCAGCAGCACACCTTGGGCGCGTATCACCGCTCCTGGAAATAGCAAAGCCTGCTGCGCTTCTCGACCCCGCCGCGAGCCGCTCGCTACGGTTCTGTAACTTAAAAATACTGGAAAAGGCATGCTAAAACTATCGTTGGGCCCCTTGCTGTACTACTGGCCGCGCGCCACCGTCTTCGAGTTTTACCAGCAGATCGCCGGCACCGCCGTCGATATCGTCTACCTGGGCGAAACCGTGTGCTCGCGCCGGCATGAGCTGCGCCTGGCCGACTGGCTCGATATCGCCGACATGCTGGCCGCCGCCGGCAAGGAAGTGGTGCTGTCGACGCAGGCGCTGATCGAGGCGGGCGCGGAACTGGCGACCCTGCGCCGCATCACGGGCAATGGCCGCTATCCGGTCGAGGCCAACGACATGGGCGCCGTGCACTGCATGGAAAAGGGCACGTCCTTCGTCGCCGGTCCCCATCTGAACCTGTTCAACGGCCCCAGCCTGCAATTGCTGGCGCGCCTGGGCGCGCAGCGCTGGGTGATGCCGCTGGAAATGGGGCAGACGGCGCTGGCCGAGATGCAGCGCCAGAAGCCGGAAGGGCTGGAGACGGAAGTCTTCGCCTACGGCCGCATGCCGCTGGCGTTTTCCGCGCGCTGCTTCACGGCGCGCAACCGCAACCTGCCGAAGGACGATTGCGGCTACAGCTGCCTGGAAGAGCCGGACGGCCTGCTGCTGCGCACGCGCGACGAAGTGCCCTTCCTCGTACTGAATGGCACGCAGACGCAGTCGGCGCTGGTCTACAACCTGGTGCGCGAACTCGACTCCATGCGCGACATGGGCGTGGCGGTGGCGCGCATCAGCCCGCAGGCCATGCATACGGAACAAGTCATCGCCATCTTCGACCGCGCCCGCCGCGGCCAGGTCAGCGGCATCGGCGCCCAGGCCCAGCTGGCGGCCTGCCAGCCGGCCGGCGCCTGCGACGGCTACTGGCACGGCCGGCCCGGCATGGAACAGCACGCCGCCCATTGAACGCCTCGAAAGGAAGCACCATGCAAGATCAACTGGAAAGATTGCCCGTCCCGGCGCCGGTCCCCGCCCGTCCCGGCATGAGCAAGCCCGCAGTGTCGTACCGGCTGCCGGAACCGCTGGCCGAATTGCTGTCCAAGCTGCCCCCGTATCCCGCCTCCTGGCTGTTCGTGCAGGGCTTGAACCGCCTGCTGGCGCCGCAATTGCCCGACGACGTGCGGCGCAGCCTGGAAGGGCGCAGCTTGCGTTTGCGGCTGCTGGACGCGGGCATCGCCTTCGACTTCGAGTGGCAGGGCACGGTGTTCGTGGCCGAGCGCTATGTCGACGTGCCCGATCTGTGCATCGCCGCCAGCGTGCATGACTTGATGCTGCTGGCGCGGCGCCAGGAAGATCCGGACACGCTGTTCTTCAGCCGCCGTTTGAGCCTGGAAGGCGACACGGAACTGGGCTTGCTGTTCAAGAATACGCTCGATGCTATCGAGTTGCCGCCATTCGACCTGCAGGCGCTGGGACCGCGCCGCGTGCTGGCGCATCTGCGCGACCGGGGCGCGCGGGAAGGCTGAGTGGGGAATTGCCGGCAGGGCGGTCAGTGGCGGCAGTGGCCGCAGGCGCCGCTGCACGAGGCCAGCTGTTCTTCATCCGTCGCCTCGCCCATGAAGCCGGCGTCATTGACGGCGGCCAGCAGGCGTTCCTGCGTGGCCAGCCGTTCGTCGAACTGCACCGTGGCGCCGTGGCGCGCCAGCGAGACGCACACGGTGGCTACGCCCGTGACGGCTTCAAGCGCGCCCGTCAGCCTGTCGGCGCAGCCTTCATGATCCATTCCGATAATATTCAAGCGTGCAGTCTGCATGGGTTCCTCTTGTTTTTCAGATAAAAAAACAGCGTAGGCGAGCCATGCGCATGCCGTCCAGAGCAGCACGCAAGATTTATTTTGTATTTGCGGTTTTATTGATCTGGATTAATCCCCAGCCCTGCGGGTCAGCTTGAAAGTGCTGTTGTTTTGTACACAGTTGCCGTATTCCAGTCGACAAGCATGCCCTGCTGCGCGATACTGTCATTCTGATAAGAACGCTATGACAGCGCTGGAAAGGAGGGGCCATGCAGCGCCGCCCCCTGCTCAAGCTTGCCGCCCTGTGGCCGTTGGGCGCTGCCGCCGGCGCGGTGCCGCCGCTGCCGCTCGTGTATCCGCGCCACCAGGCGCTCGATGATCCGCAGCAAGGCTATGTGACGGCCTTGCTGCAACAGGCGCTGGCCCGTTCGGGCCAGGCGTATGCCTTGCGCCGCTCCGAACTGCGCATGGTGCAGACGCGCGCCATGCAGGAAATCGCCACGGCGTCGGGTGGTGTCGACGTCGTCTGGGCCATGACGAGCCGCGCGCGCGAAACGCAATTGTTGCCGGTGCGCATCCCCATCGACCGCGGCCTGATCGGCTGGCGCGTGGCCCTGATCCAGGCGCGCCAGCCGCAGCTGCTGCGCGACGTGCGCAGCATCGCCGCCCTGGCGCGGCTGTCGGCCGGCCAGATGCGCGACTGGCCCGACTCCGCCATCCTGCAGGCGAATGGCTTGCGCCTCGATACCTCGAGTACCTATGAAGGCTTGTTCCAGCAACTGGCGGCAGGGCGCATCGATTACTTTCCCCGTTCCGTGATCGAGGCGCAAAGCGAACTGGCCAGCCATGCGCACTTGCCGCTGGCGCTGGACGCCCACCTGGTCATCCGCTACCCGGCCGCGCTGTACTTCTTTGTCGGCAAACACCGGCCGGAACTGGCCCGCCACATTGAAAGGGGATTGGAAAGCATGCTTGCCGATGGCAGTTTCGCGCAGCTGTTCCAGCGCCATTTCGGCCGTCTCGCGGATGGTCTGCATCTGTCCCGGCGCCACGTGCTGGAGCTGGCCAATCCCGACTTGCCCGAGCAGACGCCGCTGGCGCGCAAGGCACTTTGGTATCGTCCAAAACATTACTAATAGTTTTATTGATCAGTGTCAAACAGCGGCTTCAATCGTGCGCCCGATGTTTGATGAAACGCAAAGCGAGTTCAACAGAACACCTGTTGACACTTGTAAAATTTTCACCGAACATAATTCCACGTTGCAACTCTTTTGCTTACGTTCCCAGCACAAGCGCTTGCCGCAGGTGCCGTGCGGGAGCCGTGCGCCCGTTCCACAGCCAGCTGCCGCCAGCCGCCGAACGCGCTGTCCCCTTGTCACCATCCGTTATCTTTTCGAAGGTTCGTCCATGCTCGATTCGATCACGTCCGTATTGCACCAGGTGCCGGAACTGGCCCTGTTCCTGGCGCTGGCCCTGGGTTACGCGGCAGGGCAGATACGCTTCGGCCCCATCCAGCTGGGCGGCGTGTGCGGCACCCTGGTCGCCGCGCTGCTGATCGGCCAGCTGGGCATCACCCTGGACGCCAGCGTCAAGAATGTCTTCTTCATGCTGTTCATCTTTGCCCTTGGCTATGCGGGCGGCCCCCAGTTCTTTGCCAACCTGAATGCCAAGGGCTTGCGTCTGGGCATACTCTGCCTGATCGAAGTGGTGGTGGTGCTGGCGCTGGTACTGCTGGCCACGCGCTTCCTGGGCCTGGACCAGGGCACGGCGGCCGGCATGATGGCGGGCGCGGCGACGGAGTCGGCCGTCGTCGGTACGGCCACGGACGCCATCTCCAAGCTGGCCTTGCCGGCAGCGCGCATCGCCGAATTGCAGGCCAACGTGGTCACCGCGTATTCCATCACTTACATCTTCGGCCTGATCGCCATCGTCATCGTCACCAGCCAGATTTTTCCGTTGTTGCTGCGTGTCAACCTGCGTGAGGAAGCCGATAAATTGTGGGAAAAGATGGGCGGCGCGCAGACCGATGGCGACGGCGTGCAGGCCACGCCGGAGATGGTGGGCCGCGCCTACCGCATCAGCCGCGGCGCGGGACGCCGCCTCGACGCCTTGCAGCATATCTTTGCGGGCCGCGCCAGCATCACGCGCGTGCGCCGGCACGGCAAGGTATTGCCCTTGGAACCGGCATTGCGCTTGCGCAATAACGACGAAGTGCTGGTGATCGGCCACCGTCCCGCGCTGGTGGCGGCTGAAGCCATCCTGGGCGAGGAATTTGCCGACACGACGGGTTTGAACATGGCCGTCTCCGCCGTCGAAGTGGTACTGCAGCAAGCCGCGCTGGTCGGTCAGCCCTTGCGCCAGCTGGCCTTGCCGTCCGGCGTGCACGTGGCGACCGTCGTCCGTGGCGAACACAGCATGCCGCCGCTGCCTGATCTTTCCTTGCAGCGCGACGACGTGCTGCGCCTGTATGGCACGACGGAAGGGAGGGAACTGAACACGGCGCTGGCCGCCATCGGCAAGCGCGTGCCCACGGGCGACCGCAGCAATATCGTGTATGCCAGCATCGGCATCGTGCTGGGCGTGTATATCGGCGGCTTCTCCGCCAAGCTGGGCGGCATCCCGTTTTCGCTGGGCACGGGCGGCGGCGCCTTGCTGACGGGGCTCGTGTTCGGCTGGTACCAGGCGCGCAAGCCGGGCATGCAGGGCATCCCCTCCAGCGCGCTCGACATGATGAAGGATATCGGCCTGGCCACCTTCATCGCCTGCGTGGGCCTGGCGTCGGGACCGCAGGCGATCGACCTGATCCGCCAGTACGGCCTGTCGCTGCCCTTGATGGGGGTATTGATCGCCGTCATCCCCGCCTCGCTCTCCTTGCTGGTGGGACACTTTTTCCTCAAGCTGGAAGCGCCCGTGCTGTTGGGCGCCATCGCCGGCCAGCAGTGCAGCACGCCGGCCCTGTCCGCCGTGCAGAATGCGGCCGGCAATTCCACGCCCTTGCTGGGCTACACGATTACCTATGCGATCTCGAACGTGGTGCTGCCCCTGCTGGGGCCGCTGATCGTGGCCCTGGCAGGGTCGGTGCACGCATGAGCAGCCAGCAAGGGCAAACGCAGTAAAGAATTCCTTCAACACGAAAGGCGGTCCGCATGGAATGGTTGCATGAGTTATTCAAGAAGTCGCCTGAAATTGCCTTGTTTCTCTCCCTGGCAGCGGGTTACTACATCGGCAAGATCAAGTTCGGCTCGTTTCAGCTGGGCGGGGTCGCCGGTTCACTCCTGGTGGCGGTGCTCGTCAGCCAGGTGGGCGTCGCCATCGATCCCGGCGTGAAATCGGTGCTGTTCGCCCTGTTCATTTACGCCGTCGGCTATGAAAGCGGGCCGCAATTCTTCAATTCCCTGGGCCGGCAGTCGGTGCGCGAAATCATCCTGGCCGTCGTGCTGGCCGTGACGGCGCTGCTGACGGTGGTCATCCTGGCCAGGGTCTTTGGCCTGGACAAGGGCCTGGCGGCCGGCGTGGCGGCGGGCGGCTTGACGCAGTCGGCCATCATCGGCACGGCCGGCGACGCGATCACCAAGCTGGGCCTGGCGGCTGACGAAGTGGCGCGCCTGCAGGGCAACGTGGCCGTCGGCTATGCCGTGACCTATGTGTTCGGCTCGTTCGGCGCCATCATCGTCTGCGTCAATATCTTGCCGAAACTCATGGGGCGCACCATCCGCGAAGATGCGATCAAGGCGGAAACGGCGCTGCAGGCGGGCGTGCAAGTGCTGGGGCCGGGCCAGACGCCGGCCGCGCCCGACCTCATCGGCCGCATCTACGACGTGGGCCCCGGTGCCGGGCGCTCCGTGGCGGACATCGAAAGCGCCCACCCGAGCACGGCCATCACCATCGAACGCGTAAAACGCAATGGCCAGATCATCGACGTCAGCCCCGACCTGGTGCTGGCGGCCGACGATATCGTGCTGCTGGTGGGGCGGCGCGAAGCCATGCTCAGCGTGTCTTCCCAGCTGGGCAAGGAATTGCTGGCCGTCGAAGGCATGGAACTGGTGATGCAGCGCCGCGACATGGTGCTGACCAACAAGGCTTACCACAACAAGACGGTGGGCGAAATCCGCAGCGCGACGGCGCCGGGCGTACGCCACGGCATCTTTGTCGTGCAACTGAGCCGCATGGGCAAGATCCTGCCCATGCAAGCGGAAACCGTGGTGCAGACGGGCGACGTGGTGACCATCTATGGCGCCGAGCAGGACGTCAAGCGCGTGGCGGCCGAAGTGGGCTACATGATCGTGCCGAGCGCCAAGACGGATTTTGTCTACATGGGCGCCGGCCTCGTCGTCGGTTTGCTCGTGGGTTTGCTGGTGGCGCGCATCGGCTCGATTCCGCTGACCCTGGGCAGCGGCGGCGGCGTGCTGCTGTCGGGCCTGGTATTCGGCTGGTTCCGCGCCAAGCGCCAGACGTTTGGCTACATGCCCAGCGGCGCCGTGCAAATCCTGAAAGACCTGGGCCTGGCCGGCTTCGTTGCCGTCGTCGGCCTCACCTCCGGCCTGCAAGCCGTGCAAACCGTGCGCGAACACGGCCTGACCCTGTTCGGCGTGGGCGTGGTGGTGACCATCCTGCCGATGATACTGACCATGCTGATCGGCCGCTACATCTTGCGTTATGACAACGTCGCCGTGTTTGCTGGCGCCTTGTCCGGCTCGCGCAGCGCCAATCCCGCGTTCGGCGAAGTGCTGAATGCGGCGCAAAACTCGATTCCCACCGTACCGTTTGCCATCACGTATGCCCTGGCCAACGTTTTCCTGACCTTGCTGGGGCCGCTGATTGTGGCCTTCGTCTGAGTCGGGCGTATTTGCAGGACCTAAGCCGCCTGTGCGGGGCTTTTCCCATATTGTCAGTTGATAAGGAGTCGTTGAAATGGATTTCAGTAACCCAAGCAAACTCGCACTGTTGAGCCCCTTCGAATTGAAGGATGCGCTGATCCAGACGGCCAAGCAAAGCAACCGTCTGATGCTCAATGCGGGCCGCGGCAACCCGAATTTCCTGGCGACCACGCCGCGCCATGGTTTCTTCCAGTTTGGCCAGTTCGCCATGACGGAAGCGGAACGTTCCTACGTGTACATGGACGACGTGGGCGGCTTTCCCACGCGCGAGGGCATCGAGGCCCGCTTTGAAATCTTCGTGCGCAAGCACGAAGGCAACCCGGGCGCGCATTTCATCGAGGCGGCCGTGTCGTATGTGCGCGACCAGCTGGGCCTGGACGCGGGCGACTTCATCTATGAAATGTGCGAAGCCATTCTCGGCTGCAACTATCCGGTGCCGGACCGCATGCTGCGGCTGTCCGAGAAAATCGTCGGCCAGTATATCCATCGCGAAATGATCGGCGACCATCCTTTCGTCGGCAACTTCGACATGTACGCCGTCGAAGGGGGCACGGCGGCCATGACCTATCTGTTCGCCAGCCTGAAATCGAACCACATCATCCAGGAAGGCGACACGATTGCCCTGGGCATGCCGATCTTCACGCCGTACATCGAAATTCCCCAGCTGAACGATTACAAGCTGAACACCGTGCATATCGATGCGCCGCAATCGAACAACTGGCAATTCACCAAGAAGGAGCTGGACAAGCTGCTCGATCCGAAGGTGAAGGCTTTCTTCCTCGTCAATCCGAGCAATCCGCCATCCGTCAAGATCGATGACGAAACGCTGGAATACATCGCCAAGATCATCAAGAAGCGTCCGGACCTGATCATTTTGACCGATGACGTGTACGGCACCTTTGCCGATAATTTCGTCTCGCTGTTCGCCATGTGTCCGTTCAACACCATCCTCGTGTATTCGTTCTCGAAATACTTCGGCGCGACGGGCTGGCGCATGGGCGTGGTGGCCACGCATGAAAACAATGTGCTTGACGCCAAGATTGCCAAGTTGCCGGAAACCATCAAGAAGCAGCTTGATGCCCGCTATCACTCCATCACGACGGAGCCGCGCGAGCTGAAATTCATCGACCGCCTGGTGGCCGACAGCCGTACGGTGGCGCTGAACCACACGGCCGGCCTGTCCACGCCCGTGCAGGCGCAGATGACCTTGTTCTCCCTGTTCTCGCTGATGGATGAAGAGCAAAAGTACAAGCAGTCGATGAAGCGTATCGTGCTGCGCCGCAAGGAAGCGCTGTACCGCGAACTGGGCTTGCCGATGGTGCACGACGCCAATTCCGTGCGCTACTACCATCTGCTGGACATGGAATCGCTGGCCGCGCAGATGCATGGCGTGGAGTTTTCGCAGTGGCTGCTGAAAAAACTGAAACCGAACGAAGCGTTGTTCCGCCTGGCCGAGGAAACGGGCGTCATCCTGCTGCCGGGCCGCGGCTTCGGCACCACGCACCCGTCCGGCCGCGTGTCGCTGGCCAACCTGAACGAATACGATTACGCCAACATCGGCCGCGCCATCCGCAACATGGCGTCCGAGTTCTTTGCCGTATTTGAAAAGGAGAAGGGCGGCAAGAAGGCGAAGAAGTAATTCGCCGGGTAGCTGCTTGAGCTCAACGGGCGCCCCGCAAGAGGCGCCCGTTTTTGTCTGTCTGCCTGCGTAACCAATAGTGCAGGCTGGAATAGACATCCATGGATATAATTGCTATTGTGAAAGTATAAACATGGCAACCCCGTGCTTTCCCCTCATTCATTGACTGGACGCTACATGGGCAGATTGCAAGGACATTTATTTTTCGCTGGCGCGCTGGCCGCATTACTGCCAGCGCTGCCGGCCCAGGCGCAAACGCCGGCCGGCGCGCCTTTGAGTTTCAGCGAAGCGCTGCAGCAGGCGGCCAAGGCGTCGGGCGCCGTGCAGGGCGCCGCGCTCGACGTGCGCGCGAAAACCCTCAAGGCGGAGGCGCTGTCGAATATCGACGGTCCTTCCGTGGACTTGACGGCGTTTCGCGGCCGATTGTCGACGGATTTGAGTATCGATACGAGCGGCTTGTCGGGCGTGGTGGGCGGCATCGAATCCGTGCTGCCGCCGATTCCCGGCTTGCCCACGCCGCACATTCCCAATTCCCTGAACCGTGAAGTGGTGACGGACCTGACCTCGTTCGGCTTGCTGGGCATGTGGCCAATCTACACGGGCGGGCGCCTGGACGCCGTCAAGGGGCTTGCATCGAGCCTGACCCTGGCCGCGCAAGCGGAGCGCACGGAAGCGGAAGAGCAGCTGGCGACCCTGGTGGCGCAGCGCTATTTTCAGTTGCTGCTGGCCAAAAGAGTGGTGGCCGTGCGGGCCGAAGTGACGGCCGGCGTGACGCAGCACCAGCGCGATGCGGCCAAGCTGGAAAAGGGCGGCCTGATCTCGCGCGCGGAACGCCTGCGCGCCGACGTGGCACTGGACAGCGCCCGCAGCGACGAAGCGCAGGCGCGCAGCGACGAGGAAATCGCGCAAGTGGCGCTGGACCGCTTGCTCGCCGTCAATACGCAAGTGCGGCCCAGCACGCCCCTGTTCGTCAACAGCTTGCCGGTGGGTACTTTGCAATCGTTCATCAGCACGGGCATGCGCGAAAACGCGAACTGGAAAAAGATCGACAGCAAGCGCGTGCAGGCCGAGCAAGCCTTGAAGCTGCATGGCAAGGAATACGCGCCTACCGTCTTTGCCATCGGTAATTACAACTTGAATCGCGGCAATGAAAAACTCGTGCGCTCGAACTGGGCTGTTGGCTTGGTCGTGTCCGTGCCGCTCGTGCACCGCATCAACACGGGCAAGATGATCGCCGCCGCCAAGCTGGACCAGGAGCGGGTGGAAGTGGTGGCGCGCCAGGCAGAGCGCGACATTCCCACCCTGATCGAAAAGAACTGGCGCGCGCTGGAAAACGCCCGTATCCAGTACCTGTCCACGGCCTCGTCGGTGGAACTGGCGCGCGAAAATATCCGCTTGCAAACAGTTGCTTTCCAGCAAGGACAAGTGACGTCGCTGGAAGTGGTCGACGCGCGCCTGAACCTGGCCAAGGTGGAAACCCAGCGCGCGCAGACGGCGTATAACTATGTGATGGGGCTGGCGCAATTGCTGGAAGCGACGGGCGAGACGCAGCGCCTGGGCAGCCTGGCCGCCGCGGCCGATATCCAATTACCTGTGGACAAATAATAATGAGCACCTCCAAAAAACCATTGGCCATAGTCGCCGCTGTCATCGTTCTGGGCTTCGTGGGCTGGGGCTTGTACCAGGCGTTCCAGCCGCAGCGCCTGCCTTTGCAGGGACAGATGGATGCGCAGGAAGTCAATGTCTCGTCAAAAGTGCCGGGCAGGGTGGGCCAGCTGTACGTCAAGCTGGGCCAGACGGTGCCGAAAGGCGAGCTGCTGTTCCAGCTGACGAGTCCGGAAGTGGATGCGAAGATCGCGCAAGCGACGGCCGCCACGCAGGCAGCCGAGGCCGTGGCGCACAAGGCGCAGGCCGGTGCGCGTCCGGAAGAAATTGCCGCTGCGAAAGCCAACTGGGAGCGGGCGCAAACGGGCGCCACCATCGCCAAGACGACGTATACCCGCGTCAACAATATGTACGAGCAAGGCGTGATTGCCCAGCAGAAACGCGACGAGGCGCAAGCGCAATGGCGCGCCGCCGACCAGTTGGCCCAGGCTGCCCGCGCCCAGTTTGACATGGCGCAAAAGGGCGCCCGTCCCGAAGACAAGACGGCGGCCGCCGCCCAGGCGCGCCAGGTGGGCGCCGTGCTGACGGAAGCGCAGATCGCGCTGGCCGAAACGAAGATCGCCGCGCCGGTGGCGGGCCAGGTCAGCAAGATACAGATACAGCCAGGTGAACTGGCGCCGCAAGGCTTTCCCGTAATTACCCTGGTGAACCTCGACGACGCCTGGGCCGTGCTGCAGGTGCGCGAAGACGAGATGGCGGCGTTTTCCATGGGCAGCACGCACACGGCGAACGTGCCGGCCTTGAAACAGCAACTGAGCTTCAAGGTCAGCTCCGTGGCCGTGCTGCCGGACTTCGCCACGTGGCGCGCGGCCCGTCCGGGCGGCACGGATTTGCGCACGTTTGAAATCCGCCTGCGTCCCGCCATCAAGGTCGAGGGCTTGCGTCCGGGCATGTCGGTCGTGTTTCCACCGCTCTGATAGCCGATGAGCGAGATTGACAAAGTGCAACCGGCGGCGCTGGCACGCGAGTGGCGGCGCCTGCGTGGCGACTTCTGGGACTTCGGCATGCTCAGCTGGATTCCGCTCGTGCTGTGCGGCATGTTGTGGCTGGTATTTTCCGCCGGCATCGCGCGCGACTTGCCCATCGTCGTCATCGATAACGACAACTCCACCTTGTCGCGCCAGCTCACGCGCTGGCTCGACGCGTCGCCCGGCATCGCGGTGGCGGCGAAAGTGGCGTCCAGCGACGAAGCCCTGCATCGCTTGCGCGAACGCACGGCATTCGGCTACTTGCTGATCCCGAACGATTTCGAACAGAAACTGCTGGGCGGCCGCCAGGCCACCGTGCAATGGCTGTACAACGCGCAGTTTTCCTCGCACGCGGGCGCCTTGCTGCGCGACGTGCGCACGGTCAGCACGACCTTGTCGGCCGGCATCGAGATGACGGCGCGGGTAAAGAAAGGCATGTCGGGCATGCAGGCGGCGGCCCAGTTCGAACCGATCCGCACGACCCTGAACAGTCTATACAATGAAAACACCAGTTATGAAGCGTTTTTAACGTTGGCCCTGATGCCGGCCATGCTGCAGATTTTCATCGTCGTCGCCGTCGTCACGAGTATCGGACGCGAGTTGCGCGACGGCACGGTGCCGCAATGGCTGGCCTCGGCCCATGGCAGCTGGCTGCGCGCCGTGGGCGCCAAGCTGCTGTTTCCCCTCGTCGCCTACAGCGCGCTGGCGCTGCTGTATCTGCTGTTCTTCAGCCTGGCGCGGGGCTGGGCCGTGGCGGGCAGCTTGCCGGCATTGCTGCTGAGCATGCTGTTGCTGGTGCTCGCGTATTGCGGCCTGGCCACCTTGCTGATCGCCGCCACCCTGTCCCTGCGCCTGGCGCTGTCGGGCGCGGCATTTATTACGGCGCCGGCCTTCGCGTTTGCGGGCCAGGCCTTTCCCTTGATGGCCATGCCGGCGCCAGCCCGCGCCTGGGCGGAAGCCTTGCCGCTCACGCATTATCTGCAATTGCAAACGAAATACTGGCTGGCCGGCGCGCCATGGCGCTATGGAGTGCAGGAAATGCTGATACTGGCCGGCATCGCCATCGGCTGCGGCGCCGTGGGCGTGTTCTTGCTGGCGCGCCGCGCGAATGCGCCTGCCGCCTGGGGACGCACATGATCTGGCCGGCCTTTGTCGCCACCTGGCGCGCCATGCTGACGGACAAGGGCGCGCTGACCCTGCTGTTTATCGGCGGTATCATCTATTCCTTCTTCTATCCGTTGCCGTATTCGACGGAAATCGTCCAGCGCGTGCCCGTGGCGGTCGTCGACCAGGACCGCAGCGCCATGTCGCGCCAGCTGACGCGCTTCGCCATGGCCCATCCGTCGCTGCACGTGGTCGCCGTCACGCCGGACTTGCCCGTCGCGCAAGATTTATTATGGCGCGACCAGGTCATGGGCGTATTGATCATTCCCGATGGTTTGCAGACGGACGTGCTGGCCGGCCGCGCCGCCCACGCGCAGGTGGCGGGCAATGGCCTGTATTTGATGCTGAACAAGGTGGCCCTGAACGGCTTGGCCGAAGTGGTGGGAACGGTGTCGGCCGGTATTGAGCTCAAGCGTTTGGGGGCGGGCACGCCGTCCACCATCCAGGCCAACCAGCAGCGCTCGCCCATCGCCTTCGACGCCGTGCCCCTGTTTAACGTCAAGGAAGGCTATGGCGCCTATGTCGTACCGGGCGTGGCGACACTGATCGTGCAACAGACCTTGCTGATCGGCATGACCATGCTGTTCGGCACCTGGTACCAGCGCAAGGCCTTTCCCGTGGCGGGCAGGCGCACGGCCGGCGGCTACGCGGGCATGCTGCTGGCGTTTGCCTGTGTGGCCTTCCTGAACTGCTGCTATTTCTTCGGCTTTGTCTTCTGGTTCCAGGATTATCCCCGTGGCGGCAACTTTGGCGGCATGCTCTTGCTGCTGGTGCTGTTCTCGCTGTGTGAGGCGGCGTTCGGCATGCTGCTGGGCATGCTGTTCCGCACGCGCGAACGGGGCACGCAGCTGATGATCGCCACCTCGATGCCCGTGCTGTTCCTCGCGGGCCTGACCTGGCCCGTGTCGTCCATGCCCGTCGTGTTGCAATGGCTGCGCTGGCTGCTGCCGTCGACGGCCGGCATCCAGGGCTTTGTTGCGCTCAATCAAATGGGCGCCTCGCTGTATGAAATCCGCCATGAAGTGGCGGGCTTGCTGGCCTTGCTGCTGGCCTGCGTGGCGCTGGGCTGGTGGCGCTGGCGTGGGATGGAGGAAACCATTGTCGATTTGAACAAGGCATAACTGGGCCGATATGCAATAATTTCGTTTCCACATTAAATAACAACGCCTGACAAAACCGACGCGCAGCAGGTTTTGACAGGCGTTAGCCAATCATGTCAGCTTTTAATCTGTTCCAGCGTCTTTCACAAGCCCCCACCAAGCCCAAGGCCGTGCCCGCCGCGCGGCAGTTCGACGTGGCGGACCTGTACCAGGGCCCCATCGCGCTGGGAGCGGAAGGCGAGGCGCAAGCCCGGCCTTTCGATGAAAAGCTGCGCCAGGCATACTTTTGGATCGTCAACCACGCCATCATCAGCCCCCATTACGATATCGAATACAACGATGGGCCGTCGCAGACCTATGCCGTGGGCGACAGCCGCCGCACCCTGAATCTGCCGTCGGCGCAAAGCTATTCCAGCTTCATTTTGCTGCCCCTGCTGACGTTCGCCACGCGCCGCAAATGCCTGTTCGTCGGCGGGCCGGGGCGGGGCAAGACGGCCAGCGCACTGTTGATGGGCGTGCTGGCCGGTTCCACCGTCAAGGAAGTCAAGCGCGCCATGCAGCATGGACACCCGCAGATGACGGTGGCCGACTTGCTGGGCAATCCGCTGCCGGCGGACCTGGTCAACGCGCAAAGCATGGACGATATCCGCATCGCCTGGCGCGCCTGGCTGGGCATGCGCGTGAAAATCGTCGATGAATACAACCGTATCCCCACGCGCACGCAAAGCGCGCTGCTCACCGTCATGGGCGACAATTACGCGGAAGTGCTGAACCATATTTACGAATGTCCGGAAGCGGCCTGGTATCTGACGGCCAACGATGACCAGGGCGGCGGTACCTATCAGGTGATCGAAGCGCTGCGCGACCGGGTCGACGTGACGATGCAGGCGCTGGCCTTCAACCCCCGCTTCCTGAATGAACTGCTGCTGCGCGTGGAGGAAAACGTGCGGCCAGAAGAACTGGTGCCGCCAGATATCATCTTCACGGAAGGGGAGGTCGACCAGATCGGCGAGGCGATCCGCCAGGTGGGCATACCCGACGCCGTGCGCCGCCGCCTGGAATTCTTCGCCAGCCAGTTCGAGCTGTTCGAGACGGCGGGCGGCCAGTTCGAATACATGACCAAGGATACGGCCCGCCTGGCCGGCGCCGACCGTGGCGCCGCGCAGGCGGCCGACAATGGGCGCGACCGTTTGAAGGATCTCGGTTGCCAGACCTTGAACGGCATTTCCGTGCGCACCCTGATGGCGCTCTTGATCTACGCCAAAGCCATGGCTTATTTCCGCGGCAATGGCGAGGTGGAGCTGGAAGACTTGCGCCAGGTGCTGCCATTCGTCCTGCACAACAAGCTGCAGCCGGACCCGGATGCGCCGTTTTTCGCGCTGCCGGAAAACGCCGCCTACCGCAGCGACAGGCTGGGCTGGCTGCGCCGCCTGTTCGATTTGTCGAACGATGAATTCAACCGCCTGGATCTGGACCGCGACGATCCCGTCGGCGTGCTGTCGGCCGAATTCGACCTGGGCCTCGATGGCGTGAGCGAGCGCGAAACCCTGGCGCGCCTGAACCGCATCGAAAAGCTGATCGGCGAGCGCACGAAGGGACGCAAACTGTACGGCCCCCTGTATGACGACCTGCTGAAGCTCAAATACCTGCATCAGCGGTATACGAATTACCGCAGCTGGCTGCGTTCGCAATGAGTTTCGCCTTGAACCTCGCTGCGTCCCAAGGCTTCCTGGAAGCGCTGGCCCTACTGAATAGTGAAGCCAGCGACCTGTGTGCCAGCTACGAGTTGCAGCGCCTGCCCGATGCGCCCGATCTCGCCACGGCGCTGGGCTTGCGCGTCGAGGATTATGCCTTGAACATGATCGAACCCGCACGCGACTTGCCGGCAGCCTTGTGGCAGATCAAGCTGGCGCCGTGCGCGCGTGCCCAGCTGGAGCAGGTGTGCCAGCGCTGGTTTTTCTCGTCGCGGCACATGCAGGTGGCGCCACCGGGACGCTTCCGCGCGCAGCTGGTGGCAAGGTTCCTGGAGTCGCTCGACGAGGCGCTGGGCGGATTTTCCCTGCACGCCGTGACCATGGCGCCGCCCTCCGGTTTCTGGTACGCGATCCACTGGGACGAGATCGCGTTCGAACTGGGCGATGAACGCTATCTGCTGCACTTTTCGCACAGCGACTGAAAGGTGGCGATGATCTCTCCTGCCTTTGCGGCGATACTTGCCAGCGGCCGCGCCCAGTTCAATGCGCGCGCGGCGGAAGCGCGCCGGCGCTTTCCCGCGCTCGACATGGCTGCCTTCGGCGCCTTCTTGCAAGACGGCGTCGATCCGCTGGTGGCGGCCGTATCCGCTGCGGCACCCGAGCGCGTGGGCGGCCTCACCTTGGCTGCCTACGACATGGCCCTGGAGCTGGTGGGCCATGGCCTGGCCGGTCCTGCCGCGAAAAACCCTTTCCTCAATACCGTCTGGCGCGAACTGGCGCCATCGTTTGCGCCGCTGCTGGCGACGGCCCCCGTCGACGTGCTGGGCATGCTCAGCAACGCCGCCATCCATATTTCCTCCGTGGCGGGAGCGCGGCCCGCGCAATGGCAGGCCGGGATGGCTGCCGTGGCGCCGCAAGTCGGCAGCGTCGCGCAGCTGCGCGCCGTGGGTCAGGTGCTGGCCTGGCGCGCCGGCGTCGCGCATTTCCGCCAGGGCGCGCTGGCCGCCGCCGACACCTTGCCGCATGCGCTGGCGCTGGCCGCCTTTGGCGAGCCTGGCGCGCAATGGCCGCAGGTGCATGCGCAGCTAAGGGACTATCCGTGGCGCGGCAATGCCGAAGGTCGGGAGTTCGGCAGCTTCAGCGGTCTTGGTGGCGACTTCGCCACGCCGCCGCTGGTGCGCGCCACACAGGATGGCTTTGTCGTGCGCAGCGCCGAGCGCCATTATTTGCTGGTGGCCGACGCCTATGGCGCCGTGCTGCACAGCGCCACGGCGCAGGAGTTTGAGTTGGCGCAAACCGGCGTGCCGGCGTCCGTGCGCCTCGATGGGGCCACCGTTCACGTCGGCGCGCGCAGCATCGCGCTCGACCTGCCGACCTGCGACATCGCGCTGGCCGCGAATGCGCATACGCTGGCCATCACGTCACCGTGGACGCACGCCATCCGCCTGCTGCCGCTCGCATGAAGAACGATGCCGACACCGTCCTGATCGACCGCTGGCGCGCCGCCTGGCCCGAGGCCCTGGCCGTATGGAGCAAGTTTACGCGCCTGCGCGACCCCAGCCTGTGCGCCAGCCGCGTCGAAGCCGGCAGGCAGGGCTTGTCCGGCAGCTTCGCCATGATCCGTTTGCTGGACCAGAGCGTGGTGGTGGACTTGCCGCTGGTGACGGAGCTGGGGCTGGACGACTATGCGCTGGAAATCCTCGCGCATGAAATCGGCCACCATATCCTCGCGCCGGGCAGCGCCGGCGACCAGTTCCGCCTGCTGGCGCGCATGCGCCGCGCCTTGCCCACCCTGGAGCAGCACGCGCCGATGGTGGCCAACCTGTACACGGACCTGTTCATCAACGACCGCCTGCAGCGCCAGGCGAATTTGCGCATGGCCGACATCTACCGCAAGCTGCAGCAGGGGCGCACGGCGCAAGCTGACGCTAAAAGCGGCGGCGTATGGACGCTGTACATGCGCATCTATGAAAACCTGTGGCAGCTGGAAAAGGGCGAGCTGGGCGGAGCAGGGGCAGAGAACGAGGCCGACGAACGCCTGGATACGGACGCCTGGCTGGGCGCGCGCCTGATACGCGTGTATGCGAACGACTGGATGCTGGCGGCGGGCCGCTTCGCCACCTTGCTGCTGCCCTACCTGGTGGAAGACACGGATGCGTTGAGTCCGAGCCGCTATCTGCAGGACACGCGCGACGCGGCGCGTGGCTGCCAGACCTACGGCGCGCAGCAGATCGAGGATGACGAGGAGGGCGGCGCCATCCACCCCGTGCACGACAAGCGCATTTCCGGCCTCGATGGCGAGGAGCCGCCAGGCGAGGCGCCGGCCAGGGCGGGCGGCGGCCAGCTGCGCGAACCGTTCGAGCTGGGCGACATTCTGAAGGCCTCGGGCATCGATCTGAGCGACCATGAAATCGCCATCCGCTACTACCGCGAGCGGGCCTTGCCGCACCTGGTGACGTTTCCCAGCCGCCCGGCGCCGGAATCGCAGGAGCCGCAGATGGAGGGGCTGGAACCATGGGAAATCGGCGACCCGCTGGAAGACATCGACTGGCTGCAGTCCGTGATGCAGTCGCCGCGCCCCGTGCCCGGCGTGACCACCGTGCGCCGAGTGTACGGCCGCGAACCGGCGCGCGCCGTCGATGCCGTGCCCGTCGACCTGGATATATACGTGGACAGTTCCGGCTCCATGCCGAATCCGCAGGCGCACACCTCGTTTTTGACACTGGCCGGCGCCGTCATCGCCCTGTCGGCCCTGCGCGCGGGCGCGAAAGTGCAGGTAACCCTGTGGAGCGGCAAGAACGAGGTAATGCAGACGCCAGGTTTCGTACGCGATGAAGACATGATCCTGGGCGTGCTGACGGAATTTTTTGGCGGCGGTACCTGTTTCCCCATCCACCGCCTGCGCCAGACCTATGCGGCCAAGCGCGAAGGGCCCGCGCACATCCTGATGATTTCCGACGACGGCATCACCACCATGTTCGACAAGGATGAACTGGGTAACAGCGGTTGGGATATCTCGGCGAAAGCGCTGGCCCAGGGCGGCGCGGGCGGCACCATGGCCCTGAACCTGGAGCGCGACTGGGATGGCGCCGCGGCCAGCAAGTGGCTGCAGCAAACCTATGACGATTTGAAACGCGCGCGCCGCGAGCAAGGGTGGGATATCCACGCCGTCGAGCGCTACGAGGACTTGCTGGACTTTGCGCGGGCGTTCAGCCGGCGCCATTATGTTTAAATCTGGGGTCAGACCCGCCGGGTCTGACCCCAGCCTTTGCTTTTCGGGCTAAATTTGCACATCACTGTATTAGGAAAAGGCCCATGAATCTTTCTGGTCCCCACCTCGAAATATTAACCCACCGCCTGGCCGACACGCCCGTCGAATTCCTCGCCGAGCCCCGTATCGCCGGCGTCGCCAATGCGCAGGCAGTGGCGGTGGCAGCGCTGGTCAACGACATTTTGCTGCTGCATGGCGCGCGCGCGCCGGCCGCGTCCCTGCAGGGGTTTATCGGCGCGCAAGTGAAGGCGGACCGCAACCGGCTGGCGCTGGCCATGATCCTGTGCTGGCTGCTGGCCGACGACTGGTTCATCGGGCAGCAGCTGCCGCAGCCAGCCTTGCTGCAGGTACTGGGCGAGGCGGCACGCGAACTGGCCGCGGCCACGCCGGCCCACCAGTTCACGCAAGACCCCGAGCGGCGCGAAGAACTGGCACGCATCGTGCTGGCGCGCCTGGGTTTCCGGCCCCGCGACGAAAGCGTGGCGCAGGCCACGGACAGACTGTCCGCCATCAGCGGCACGGAGCGCCGCCGCCTGCTCGAAGCGAGCCGCCTGGCCGAGCAGCGCGCGCGGGAAATCCGCGAGGCGCTGGCGAAGAAGGCGGCCGAGGAATCGGCCGACAAGTGGTCGCGCGAATGACGCTCGCTGGCAAAGCTGATGTCAATCTGCCTGGCGGCGCCTGGGAATCGGACTGCGACTACTGTCCCACCCTGACGCAGGCGGGGGCGCGCATGCTGGACAAGCTGCGCAGCCATCCCGCGGCACCCCGCTACCGCAACCGCAGCGGCAACAAGCTGCTGGCCGGGGAGGTCGAAGCGCTGCGCGCCTATGAGCAGGAAGTCATGCAGGCGGAGATCGGCTGGAGCAAAGACGCGCCGCCGCCCTGGCTGGCGGATTTTCTCAGGACGGCTTACGCCACGGTGCCGCATTACCGCGCCTGCGGTTCGCCCCCCGCGCGCCTTGCGGACGTGGCGCCCATCAGCCGCGCCGAACTGGCCCACGACATTGCCGCCTTCGTGCCCGACGATGCGGACCTGGCGCGCATGATCAATTTCCAGACGACGGGCACCACGGGCCACCCGCTGCTGATCGCTTCGCACCCGCTGGTGGCGGGGCGCTACCTGGCCTACCACAAGCGCGCGCTGTGCCGCTTCGGCGTGATTCTGCGCCATGGCGCGGGGCAGGTGGGCGTGATGCTGCTGGGGCACCAGCGCCGCTGCTTCACCTATGTTTCCGTCACGCCCACGATGAACGAGTCCGGCCTGGCGAAGATCAACCTGCACCCGGACGACTGGCACCACCCGGACGACCGCGCGCGCTACCTGGACGCCATGGCGCCCGAGCTGATCGCGGGCGACCCCATCTCGTTTGCCGAACTGCTGACCCTGCCGATGGCGCACAAGCCGGCCGCGCTGCTGTCCGTCTCGATGATGCTGTTGCCCGGCATGCGCGCCCGCCTGGCAGCGCGTTTTGGCTGCCCCGTGCTCGACATCTATTCGCTCAATGAAGTGGGGCCCGTGGCTGTCTACGACGAGCGGGCCGGCGGCCACGTGCTGCTGCAGCACCGGCTGTACGTGGAAATCCTCGATAGTGCGGGCCAGCCCGTGCCCGATGGCGCACGCGGCGAGATCACCGTGACGGGCGGTTTTAACTTTTGCCTGCCCCTCGTGCGCTACCGCACCGGCGACTACGCCTCGCTGGCGCATGGACCCGACGGTCCCGTGCTGGTGGGGCTGGCCGGCCGCAGCCCCCTGCGCTACAGGACGGTCAGCGGTGCATGGATCAATAATATCGATATCACGCACGCCTTGAAACCGCTGGCCATCGCCCTGTTCGGCGTGCACCAGCATGGCGACGGCGCCATCGCGCTGCGCCTGGCGCCGGGCGCCATGCCGCAGGCTGACCGGGCGCGCGCCTTGCTCGCGCCTTTTTTCGGCGCCATCACGGTCGAGACCTTGCTGGCGGAAGACAAGATCATTCAATACACCTCGGATTTGCAGGAAGCAGTGGCATGAACCTTTATAAACGCGGCCTCGTGGTCGGCAAATTCTGTCCGCTGCACCAGGGCCACGAACTGTTGATCAAACGTGCGCAAGACGCTTGCGAAGAACTGCTGGTGGTCAGCTACACCAGGCCCGAATTTCCCGGCTATGAGCCGGCGCGCCGGGAACGGTGGCTGCGCGCGCAATTCCCGCAGGCGCACATCGTGGTGCTGGACGATGCGCGTCTGGCGGCCCTGTGCGCCGCGCGCGGCGTGCCTGCCCGTCATTTGCCGCACAACGACGACGATGGCGAGCTGCATCGCCACTTCATGGGCTGGCTGTGCTGGACGGTGCTGGCGCTGCCCGCCGATGCCGTGTTCACCAGCGAAGACTATGGCCCCGGCTTTGCCCAGGTGCTGGAACGGCATTATGCCGGCGGGCCGGTGGCGCACGTGAGCGTGGACCGGGCGAGAACTGAGGTGCCCGTGTCCGGCACCCGGGTGCGGCAAGACCCGCATGCGCACAGTGCGTTCCTGTCGCCGATTGTGCGCGCCGATTTTGTCGCGCGCGTGTGCGTGCTCGGCGGCGAATCGAGCGGCAAGACCACCCTGGCGGAGGCGCTGGCGGCGCATTTCGAGACGGCCTGGGTGGCCGAGTATGGCCGCGAATTGTGGGAAAGTCAGGATGGCGTATTGAACTATGACGATTTGCTGAAAATCGGCCGGGAACAGCTGCGCCGCGAAGCGCAGGCGCGCCTGGCTGCGCGGCGCTGGCTGTTTTGCGACACCTCGCCCATGACGACGTATTTTTACTGCGTCGAGATGTTCGGCAAGGCGGAGCAGGAGCTGGCGCGGCTGGCCGAGCACCGCTACGACCTGGTGCTGCTGTGCGCACCTGATTTTCCCTTCATCCAGGACGGCACGCGCCGCGACGAGGATTTCCGCGCGCGCCAGCATGCGTGGTATCAGGCGGAGCTGGCGCGGCGGGGGATCGCCTTTGTCGATGTGTCAGGTTCGGTGAACGACAGGGTCAGGCAGGTGGCGCAAGTGCTGGCGGCGCGAATGCCGTGCTGACCGCCGCCAGGATCTCGTCCGAAAACGCGGCATCGTCGACGGCGCGCGCCAGCGCCACGGCGCCCACCATGGCCGACAGCATGACGATGGCTTCCTGGCGGGGGTTGCGTTTTTTCTGCCATGGAAAATGCGTGGTCAGCTTGCCGATGATGGATTTCAGGTGGAAGGTGAAGGCGGGCAGCACTGCCGGCTGCTTGCGCGCGTCGCCGGCCAGCGCCGCCAGCAAGCATCCGTTGCCCGGCGCATCACGGTGGGCCGCGCTCACATAATCGCGCACATACTGGCGCATGGCTTCCGGGCTGATGGTTGCCGCATCGAGCGCCGCGCGCGAGTGCTCCGAGCCGTGCAGGGTACTTTCCGCCATCAGCGCTTCCTTCGAGGCAAAGTGGTTGTAGAAGGGCCCATGCGTGAGTCCTGTCGCCTTCATGATCTGTCCCACGCTGACGCCGTCAAAGCCCTGTTCACGGAACAGCCGCGCCGCTTCCTGCAGGATGCGCTGGTGTTTTTCTGCCGTCTCGGCCGCTGGGTATCGCATGGTGTTCTCCCGATCATTAAATAATTTCTGTTGACATCATACATTACGTACGTCATGCTTGCGACACTAAGCATGATGATCATCATGTTTAGTGTCACATCAAAGGATGACGGTTGTCATGTTTGATCCGTCCTGCTGAAAGCCATTCATTCGAATTTACCAATTGCAAAGGAATCATCATGAGTACAGTCAATACACCGGGCACGGCTCTCGTCACTGGCGCATCGTCGGGCCTGGGCGCCGTGTATGCGGACCGCCTGGCCAGCCGCGGCTTCGATTTGATCCTGGTGGCGCGCCGGGTCGAACGTCTGGGCGTGCTGGCCAGGTCGCTGGCGGAAAAGTATGGCGTGTCCGTGCGTGCCATGGCGGCGGACCTGTCCGCACCGGCCGACCTGCAGCGCGTGGCCGATGAACTGGCCAGCAATCCGGCCATCACCATGCTGGTCAATAATGCGGGCGCCTCGACCCTGGCGCCCGTCGTCGATACGCCGAAAGCGGGCATCGCCACCATGGACAAGGTCAACGTGACGGCCGTGGCGGAGCTGAGCTACGCCGTGCTGCCGCAGTTCAAGCAGCGCAACAGCGGCACCATCATCAATATCGGCTCCGTGCTGTCTTTCCACATCCTGCCCGTCAGCACGATCTACAGCGCCACCAAGGGCTATGTGATGAATTTCACGCGCGGCTTGCAGCAGGAGCTGGCCGGCACGGGCATCGTGGTGCAGCTGGTGCTGCCCGCATCGACGGCGACGGAAATCTGGGAATTGAGCGGCGTGCCGCTGGCGCAGCTGGACCAGGCCACCATCATGCGCGCCGAAGACTGTGTCGATGCGGCGCTGGCGGGCCTGGACCAGGGCGAACTGGTGACCTTGCCTTCCGTTGAAGACCAGGCCTTGTGGGAGCAGTTTGACGCGGCCCGCCTGGCCCTGTTCGCAGGCGCGATGCGCGGCAAGCCGGCATCGCGCTATGGTATCGCTGGCTGATACACGCGAAAGAGGAAGCTACAGGGGCCGCACGGGGATGCAGATATCACAAGAGAATTCGCCGGTGGCCGGGTCCAGCGGCGTGTCGAGGTGACGGTCGATATGATCGAGCACGGCATTCATGCGCCGCGCATATTCGGCGCGGAACAGGCCGGAGGCCGGCTGCTTAGGGGGAGCAGGAGGGGAAGACATGCCGCCGATTATGGCATGAAGTCCCCTCCGGACGGCGTGGAAAAGAGGCTTACGCCGCGTTCAAGGCCTGCTCCAGGTCTTCGCGCAAGTCGTCGATATGCTCGATGCCCACGGACAGGCGCAGCATGTCTTCGGACACGCCCGCCTTGGCCAGTTCTTCCGGATTGAGCTGGCGGTGCGTGGTGGAGGCCGGGTGGGTGGCCAGCGACTTGGCGTCGCCGATGTTGACCAGGCGCGTGAACAGCTGCAGGGCGTCGAGCACGCGGGCGCCGGCCGCGCGCGGGTCTTCACCTGCCGCCAGCTTCAGGCCGAAGGACAAGATGCCCGAGGCGCGGCCGCGCATGTATTTTTTCACCAGCGCGTGGTCCGGGTGGTCTTCCAGGCCCGCGTAGTTGACCCACGCGACTTTCGGATGGTTTTTCAAGTGCTTGGCCAGGGCCAGCGTGTTGTCGCAGATGCGGTCCATGCGCAGGGCCAGGGTCTCGATGCCCTGGATCAGCTGGAAGGCGGAGAGCGGTGAAATGGCCGCGCCCATGTTGCGCAGCGGGACGACGCGCGCGCGGCCGATGAAGGCGGCGGGGCCGAACGCTTCCGTGTAGACGACGCCGTGGTAGGACACGTCCGGTTCGTTCAGGCGCTTGAAGCGCTCCTTGTGTTCGGCCCAGGGGAATTTGCCGCTGTCGACGATGGCGCCGCCCACGGTGGTGCCGTGGCCGCCCAGGTATTTGGTCAGCGAGTGGACGACGATGTCGGCGCCATGCTCGATGGGGCGGAACAGATAGGGACTCGGTACCGTGTTATCGACGATCAGCGGGATGCCGTGCGCGTGCGCGATTTCGGCCAGTTTCGCCACATCCGTGACGTTGCCCAGCGGGTTGCCGATCGATTCGCAGAAGATGGCCTTGGTGCGCGCATCGATCAGCGCGGCGAAGGTCTCGGGCTGGCGCGCATCGGCGAAGCGCACTTCGATGCCGATCTGCGGCAGGGTGTGGGCAAACAGGTTGTAGGTGCCGCCATACAGCTGGCTGGCGGAGATGAAATTGTCGCCCGCTTCCGCAATCGTCTGGATCGCGTAGGTGATCGCCGCCATGCCCGATGCCACGGCCAGCGCGGCCACGCCGCCTTCCAGCGCCGCGACCCGCTTTTCCAGCACGTCCTGCGTGGGGTTCATGATGCGCGTGTAGATATTCCCGGCCACTTTCAGGTCGAACAGGTCGGCGCCATGCTGGGCATTGTCGAAGGCGTAGGCCACCGTCTGGTAGATAGGGACGGCGGCGGCCTTGGTGGTCGGGTCGGGGGTGTAGCCGGCGTGCACGGCCAGGGTTTCGATTCTCATGTGGTCTCCGGTTCGAATGGTCTGCAATGGTGAAGCGTTTGAAATTCGCAGCCATTGTGCCATGCGCCCGTTACCAAGTTATCACGCTTGATAGAATTTTAAGTCATAAGCTAGTGCTGTCTTGATATAAGTCATTCAGCTCTGCCTGGCCGATAAACCGTTCATGCGTGCCATGCTGGGCGCAGGCAAACGCGCCGCCGATGGCGCCGCGGCGCATGGCTTCGTCCAGGCCCGCGCCGCCCAGCCAGGCGTGCAGGAAGGTGGCCACGAACGAGTCGCCCGCGCCATTCGTGTCCACCACGGGCAGCTTCAACCCTGCCGCCGGAGTGTGGCGCACGGTCTCGCTGCCCCGTTCCAGCAGGTAGGCGCCATCCGCGCCCGCCATGGCGATCACCGCCTGCGCGCGGCCTTCCGCGACAATCGCGCGCATGACGGACTGCGTGCGCTCGCCCAGCGCCGCCGTGCTGAGGAAGACCAGGTCGGCGCGCAGGGCGAACACCTTGTGGTGCGGGTTGACGCCGTCCCAGTCGTGCAGATCGGTCGACACGGTGGTGCCGCACACTTGCGCATCGTCAAACAGCTCGGCCACCCAGCCCATGATGGAAAAGTGCGCGTGGCGTGCCGGCCCCAGGTAGGGAAGATAAAAGGCGGCGGGCATGCGCACGTCTTCCGGGTGGCGGCCGTCGTACAGCGACAGCCTGCGCCCTTGCGGGTCGACCAGGTTGACGCTGCGCCGCGTGCCCGAGGGTTCGACGAGGTGTGAAAAATCGAGCTTGGTCTCTTTATAGCGCTGCAGGATGGCCGCGCCCTGCGCGTCGTCGCCGATGAAGTCGATGAACTTGCAGCGCAGTCCCAGCGCGTGGCAGCCGAGCGCCACGCCATTGCCCGTGTGCGCCACGTAGTCGCGGATGGGCGGCACGTGCAGCGAATCGGCGACGGGCAATTGCAGGTCGGGGACGCGCACGATGGTGTCGATGCCGGCGCCGCCGACCACTAAAATGTCATAGGTACTCATGGTGCTGCCTTTTCTAACAGGACGGTGCCGGCCGCATTCACTGCGACGGCGCCATTGCTGACGGTGTAAGTGTGATTGGTGTAGGTGTCGCGCAGCAGGGCGCCATCGGCAAACACGCCGTGCACTTTCAGTTCGAGCGCGCCTTGCGCTTCCGGCACGGCGATGACGGCGTCGCCTTCCATCACGCGGGCGAAGGCATACGGCTTTTCATCAATCAGGCGATGCTCACCGTGCGCCAGGGCCGGGTGGCGCAGCCGGAACTGGCCCAGCTTGCGCGCATGCGCCAGCGTCGCCGCATCGAGCGAGCCCCAGTTCATGTCAGAGCGTGTGGCTTGCTGTTCGTCGCCAATGGGCGCCGCGCCAGGCTGGCGCGCGCTTTCATCGCCATAGAACAGCTGCACGCCGCCCGGCGCCAGCAGCAGGGCGGACAAGCCGTGCTTCAATTGCCCGCGCGGGAACAGGCTGGTGTCGTGCGAGGAGATATACGACAGGATGTCGTAGCGGGGCGCATTGCCAATGCGTTTGCCCAGCAAAGTGGCGTACTGGCGGTAGACGCCGTCGATGCTTGTCCAGTCGCCGCTCGCGCGATTCTGGAAATCGAAATTGATCATCGAGTCGAAGCCGGCATCATGCCAGCTGCTGCGCTCGGGACCATGGCCCCACGCTTCACCCGTCATCCAGAACGGAGCGTCGTCGATTTTTTGTTGCGGGTGGCGGGTTTTCCAATCCTTGAGGGCATCGGTGGCCGCGGCGCGCAGGGCCAGCCAGCTGTCTGGTTCCACGTGCTTGACGGTGTCGGCCCTGAAACCGTCGACGCCGAATTCGCGCACCCAGTCGGCCAGCCAACTTACCAAGTAGCCGCGCACGCTGGTATCGGGCAGGGCCACGGCGCGCGTATCGCTTTTACGCTGCAGGATGGGCGGCAAGCCCACGGCCTTGGCGCTTTCCGTGCGGAAGTCGGGCAGATACGCCAGCTGCATCGTGTAGTCGTCCTTGCCGCCGTCCGGATAGCCGGGCAAGCCGGCGCGCACCCAGTCCGGGCCCCACCATTGTGCGAAATCAAAGTTGTTATAGTCGATGTAGCTATGATAGTCGCGCAGGGTGGCTTTTTCGTGGCCGGGCCATAGCACGGGCACCTTGTATTCGGCCAGGGTGCGCAAGTCAGCGTAACCGGGATGGTTCAGCACCACGTCGAACAGCACGCGGATGCCTTGCGCGTGGGCAATATCGATCATCTCGCGCAATTCCTCGCGCGTGCCCATGTTGGCGTCCATGGTCGTGTAGTCGAGTGCCCAGTAGCCGTGGTAGGCGTAATGCTGGAATTGCTGCTTGCCGCCCACCACCCAGCCGTGGATCTGTTCGTACGGCGCCGTGATCCACAGGGCGTTGACGCCCAGGTCCGTGAAGTAGCCGGCCTTCAGCTGCTGCGTGAGGCCGGCGATATCGCCGCCGTGAAAGCTGCCCACGTCGCCGCCTTGCGGGTCGGCGGCGCGGCCGTAACTGTGGTCGTTGCCGGGATTGCCGTTGGCGAAACGGTCCGTTACGGCAAAGTAGACGATGGGGTTGTCAGCGAAGCTGAAGCTCCCTGCCTGCGCCGAAGCGCTGAGTAACAGGGCGGCCAGCGCAGTCAGGGAGCGTCGCATGGTCAGCCCTTCACGCCGCCAGCCGTCAGGCCGGAGATCATCCATTTTTGCGCCAGCAGGAATACGGCCGTGATGGGCAAGCCGGACAGAATGGCTGCCGCGGCGAAGTCGCCCCACAGGTATTTTTGCTCGTACAGGAACAGTTTCGAGCCGACGGCCAGGGTCAGGTTGTTCTGTTCATGCAGCAGCACGGAAGCGATCGGGTATTCGATGATGGCGCCGATGAACGACAACAGGAACACCACCATCAGGATGGGCACCGTCATCGGCAGCAGCACGTAGACAAACGCCTGCCATTGCGTGGCGCCGTCGACCTTGGCCGCTTCCTCGATCTCGATGGGGATGGTTTGATAGTAGCCCTTGATGGTCCAGATATGCAGGGCGATGCCGCCCGTGTAGGCCAGCACCAGGCTGCCGTGGTGGTCGATGCCCAGCCACGGCACGTAGCTGCCCAGCACATCGAAGATGGCGTAGATGGCCACCAGGGCCAGCACGGCGGGGAACATCTGCAGCAGCATCAGCGCGGACAGGGTCTGCGACTTGAAGCGGAATTGCATGCGCGCGAACGCATACGCGCAGGTGGTCGACAGCAGCACGGTGACGGTGGCGCTCATGCTGGCCACCTTGATGGAATTCCATAGCCACAGCAGCACGGGGAAGTCCGGCTCGACGAGGGTGCCGTTGGGCGCCTGGTAAGACATGCCCAGCGCCAATCGCCAGTGCTCGAAGCTGATCTCGGGCGGTATCAGGCTGCCCGAGGCGAAGTTGCCAGGACGCAAAGAGATCGACAAGATCATCAGGAAGGGAAACATCACCAGCGCGATCAGCGCGATCACGGCGACGTGGGCCGCCAGGATGCGCCAGCGGTTGGAACGGTCGACAACGATAGCCATATGCTGTCCTTTATGCTTTGTTCATGCGCGTCAGGCGCATGTTGACCAGCGAAATCGCGGCCACGAGGAAGAAGATCAGGGTCGAGATGGCGGCGGCCAGGCCAAAGTTCTGGCCGGAATCCTCGAACGCGATGCGGTAGGTGTAGGACACGAGCAAGTCCGTCGTGCCGGCCGGTAACGTTGTGTCGAGGAAATCGGGACGTCCGCCCGTCAGCAAGCTGATCAGCACGAAATTATTGAAATTGAAACCCAGGCTGGCCACCATCAGCGGCGTCAGCGGCTTGATGATCAGGGGTAACGTAATCTTGAAGAAATTCGTCAGCGGTCCCGCGCCGGCCAGGGCCGACGCTTCGTACAGGTCCGACGGGATCGCCTTGATCAAGCCCATGCACACCACCATCATGTAGGGGTAGCCAAGCCAGGTGTTGACGATGAGAATCATGGCCTTGGCCAGCGTGGTGTCCGAGAACCAGGCGGGCTTGATGCCGAACAAGGCGTCGAGCACGAGGTTGATTTCGCCAAAGTTATTGTTAAATAAACCTTTGAAGACCAGGATGGAGATAAAACCCGGCACGGCGTAGGGCAGGAACAACAGGGTACGGTACAGGCCGCGGAAGCGCAGCGCATCCCAGTTCAGCAGCACGGCCAGCACCATGCCCAGGCCCGTCGTGGTGGCCACGCTGATCAGGGCGAAAACGATGGTCCACACGAAAATGCGCAGGAAAGGACCGCGGAACGCTTCGTCGGAGAAAATTTTGACGAAGTTGGCGAAACCGACGTTGACCTTGAAGCCCGGTTCCAGTTTCGTGCCGTCCGGCATTTCATAAAAGCCCGTCTTGAAGTTCGGTGTCACGAGTTCGCCGGTGGCGACTTTCTTGAGCGTTTTGTCCGGCAACTGCTTGTAGACGTGCGCGACGGGGCCGAATTCGCGCAAGCCCACCATGCGCAGCTCGATCCTGTTCGGCAGGATCAAGGTGAGCAACTTGATATCCTTTTGCAGGGCGATGATGTCCTTGATGGGCAGCGGCGGGGCCAGCACGGGCGCCTGCACGGGGTCGAGCGGCGTCACTTCCACGTTCAGGGGCACGGCGCGCTTGAGGGCCAGCGGCTGCGTCAGCAGCACTTCGCCCGTGTCCGGGCTTTCCAGGCGCAAGCGGTATTCCTTGTTGTCGGCATGCACGGTCATGGCATAGCCGGCGCTTTCCACGCGCTGCGTCTCGTCCAGCAGGTATTGCGTGGCGCGCTCATAGGTGAGCAGGTTGCGCGAACTGAAATTGGTAAAGCCGATCGACACCGTGTACACCATCGGCAGCAGCACGAAGACGATCACCGCCGTGATGCCGGGAAACAGATAACGGTAGGCATAGGCGCGCGGCGACGTGAAGACAAACGTCGTCAGGGTCAGCAAGCCGAGGAAAACGGCGGCCAGCATGGTCTGGCCGGAAATGTACAACATGAAGAGCAGATACAGACCCAGCGCCATGCTGATGGTCAATACCGTAGGGCCGATAAACTTGCGCACGATGGATACCTGTGAAAATGAAGCGCTGTAAGGATGGCGCGGGAACGATGTTGGCGTATTGATGGCCGAACCCGTTGAACGGCCGGGGTCGGACCCTGAGGGTCCGACCCCGGATGTCGTTTTGGGTTTAGGGTTGATTCATGTTGAAAGCGTCAACCAAGCCAACGATATAGCTCTTAATTCGCCGTCGTAATCCGCTTCGCCGCCGCATCGAGGCCATCCTTGGTCGTCTGGCGGCCTTGCGTGATGTTTTCCAGCGCCGATTGCATCGACGACCAGAAGCGGCCCATTTCCGGGTTGTTCGGCATCGGGCGGCCCGCTTGCGCGCTTTCCATCGTTGCCTGGATGTTCGGATTGGCCTTCAGTTCCGCGAACAGCACCTTGTTCGCCGGCGTGCCCAGCGGGACGTCGGCGTTGATGGTTTTCAGGCCGTTGATCTGCAGCATCTGGTTTTCCAGGAATTCCGTCGCCAGGTCCTTGTTCGGGCTGGCTTTCGAAATCATCGCGCCCAGCACGCCCACGAATGGGGTGGCCGTCTTGCCTGCCACGGTAGGGATCGTTGCCACGCCGAAATTGATCTTCGACTTGCGCGCATTGTCCCACGACCATGGGCCGTTGATCATCATGGCGATCTTGCCCTGGTTGAAACCGGCTTCCATCTCGGCATAGCCAGCGCCCTTCGGCATGGCGCCGCTGTTGATCAGGGTCATCAGCGCATTCACGCCAGCCTGCGAACCGGCATTGTTCACGCCCGTTTTCGCCGCATCGTAGCGGCCGTCGGACTTGACTTCAAACGGGAAGCCGCCGCCCGCGCCCAGCAAAGGCCACGTGAAATAGGTATTCGTGTAATCCCACAGGATGGCTTTCTTGCCTTGCGCGGACAATTTCTTGTCCAGCGCGGCGATTTCCTCGAAGGTTTTTGGCGGGGTCGGCACCAGGTCCTTGTTGTAGACGAGGGCGACGGCTTCGATGGAGATCGGGTAGCCCCAGGTCTTGCCGCCCACGGTGAAGGCGTTCCAGGCCAGCGGCAGGATGGCGGCGCGCGCTTCCTTGCTTGGCGTCAATGGTTGCAGCAAGCCGGCGTCGATCCAGGTGCCGATGCGGTCATGCGGCCAGATCCAGATGTCCGGGCCCTTGCCGGCGGCGGCCGCTTGCTGGAATTTGTTCGGCGCATCTTCCGGGTGCTCGACGACGACCTTGATGCCCGTCTTCTTGGTGAATTCCTCGCCGACCTTGGCCAGGCCCTTGTAGCCCTTGTCGCCATTGATCCAGATCAAGAGGGTGCCTGCTTCGGCCGCGTTCGCCATGCTGACGGCGGCCAGGTTGCCGATGCCGGCCAGGGCGGCGGCGATCAGGGTGGTTTTGATGAAGCTGCGTTTCGGGTGCGTGAAGGACATGTCAATCTCCAGTATCTTTTTTTATGCTAAGTTTATGTTGAGTATCAAGGCTGAAACGATGCAACCAGGCCAGGCGGCGCCTGTAGCGCCTGGCCCCTTAAATTCGAAATCAGGTACGGGTCTGGCCATGCTCGTCGAACACATGGACGCGGGCGGGCGCCACCTGCAGCGCCACGGACTGGCCAATCGCCCAGTCCGTTTCCGCATCGGCGCGCACCACCAGCGGCTCGTCGCCGCCCGGCACCTGCACATACAGATAGCTGATGTCGCCCAGTTTTTCCACCGCCTGCACGGTGGCCGTGATGGCGGCCGTGGCGCCGGGCGCGCATGCCTGCACGTGCTCGGGGCGCGCGCCGACGGTGACGGGGGTAGCGCTGGCCAATGGCTGCGTCAACACGGCCTGCAGCATGCCGCCCGCGTTGGTGGCGATGGTGGCGACGCCATCGGCATAGCTATGGATCTTGCCTTTGAGGAAGTTCATGCGGGGCGAACCGAGGAAGCCGGCCACGAACAGGTTGGCGGGGTGGTGGTACAACTCCAGCGGCGCGCCCACCTGCTCGATGCGGCCCGCGTTGAGCACGACGATGCGGTCGGCCAGGGTCATCGCTTCGACCTGGTCATGTGTGACGTAAATCATGGTCGAGCGCAATTCGCGGTGCAGATTCGCCAGTTCGATGCGCATCTGCACGCGCAGCGAGGCGTCCAGATTCGACAGCGGTTCGTCGAACAGGAAGACGTCGGGCTTGCGCACGATGGCGCGGCCGATGGCTACGCGCTGGCGCTGGCCGCCCGACAAGTCTTTTGGTTTGCGTTCGAGCAAAGGTTCGATGCGCAGGATTTGCGCGGCGCGCTGCACGGCGTCGGCGATCTGCACCTTGTTCATGCCGGCCAGTTTCAGGCCGAAGGCCATGTTTTGCGCCACGCTCATGTGCGGGTACAGGGCGTAGCTCTGGAACACCATGGCGATGCCGCGCTTGGCGGGCGGCACGTCGTTCATGCGGGTCTTGCCGATGAACAAGTCGCCGCCGCTGATTTCTTCCAGGCCGCAGATGCTGCGCAGCAAGGTTGATTTGCCGCACCCCGACGGGCCCACGAAGACCATGAATTCGCCGTCGGCGATCTCCAGGTCGATGCCGTGCAGGGTTTGCACGTCGCCATATGCCTTCTTCAGCCCTGCTAATTTCAGTCCTGCCATGTCGTCCTCACTGTGTCAATCCGTCCCCGCTGATGCGCGGGGCTCGTTATTGTAATTGGCGGCATGGCCGCCAAAGCCTGCGATTTACGCCAGGGTGCCGAACCAGCCGCCATGCGGGGGCAGGCTGAGCTGTTGGCCATCCTTGCTGCCTGGCAATCCATGACCGGCCAGGTCGGCCGCTGGCGCCGCGTCAGGCCAGGCGAACGTGACGGCTTGCGTGCCCAGGTTGAAGGCAGCCAGCACGGGCGGTTGGCCCGGCAAGTCGCGGCGCAGGGCCAGCACGGGTTCCGGCGCATCGAAGAAGACGATGTCGCCGCGCAGCAATTGCGGCAGGGTGCGGCGCCAGGCGAGGATGTTCTGCGCAAACTGCAAGGGTGAAGCGGAATCGTTTTCTTCGACATCCACCGCGCGCGCCAAATGCTCGGGCGGCACGGGCAGCCAAGGTTTTGCCGTGCTGAAACCGCCGTGCGGCGCATCGGCCACCCACGGCATCGGCGTGCGGCAGCCGTCGCGGCCCTTGAACTGTGGCCAGAACGGGATGCCGTACGGGTCCTGCAGCGCTTCGAAAGGAATGTCCGCTTCCGTCAGGGCCAGCTCGTCGCCCTGGTACAGGCACGGCGTGCCTTTCAGCGCCGCCTGCACGGCCAGCACCACCTTGGCCAGCGATGGCGACGGATTATCTCCGCCCCAGCGCGTCATGACGCGCACGCTGTCGTGGTTGCCCACGGACCAGGAAGCCCAGCCGTCGGCCACTTGCGCTTCGAACTCTTCCACCTGCGTGCGGATGTGCGCGGCGGAAAACTCCGCCGTCAGCAAGTTGAAGCTGTAAGCCATGTGCAGCTTGTCGGCGCCCGTGTAGGCAGCCATGGTGGCCAGTGCATTGTCGTCGCCCACTTCGCCGATGGAAATGGCTTGATATTCGTCAAGTACGGCGCGCACGCGCTGCAAATAAGCGATGTTTTCCGGCTGCGTCTTGTCGTACACGTGCGCCTGCATGCCGTACGGGTTGATGGCCGACACGCTGCTGGCGTCGCGCTGCGCGGCGGGCGGATTGTCGCGCAGCAACTGGTCGTGATACGGGAAGTTGCAGGAGTCGAAGCGGAAGCCATCGACGCCGCGTTCCAGCCAGAAACGCAGGTTGTCCAGCTGGGCCTGCTGCACGGCTGGATTGTGGAAATTCAGGTCGGGCTGGCTGGCGAGGAAATCGTGCAGGTAATACTGGCCGCGGCGCGGCTCCCATTGCCAGGCGGAACCGCCGAACACGGACAGCCAGTTATTCGGCGCCGTGCCATCCGGTTTCTGGTCGGCCCACACATACCAGTCGGCCTTGGCATTGTCGCGGCTGGAGCGGCTTTCCACGAACCATGGATGGACGTCGGACGAGTGCGACAACACCTGGTCGATCATCACTTTCAAGCCCAGTTCATGGGCGCGCGCCACCAGGCGGTCGAAATCGGCCAGGCTGCCAAACATGGGGTCGACGTCGCAGAAGTCGGCCACGTCGTAGCCGAAGTCTTTCATCGGCGACGTGAAGAAGGGGGAAATCCACACGATGTCGGCGCCCAGGGCGGCGATGTAATCGAGCTTGGAGGTAATGCCAGGCAAGTCGCCGATGCCGTCGCCATTGCTGTCGAGGAAGCTGCGTGGATAAACCTGGTAGATGACGGCGCTGCGCCACCAGTCGGCGGGCAGGTGGGCGAGATTGTTCTGGATGGTCGGCATGAATGATTTCTTAAAAGTTGCCTGTAGCCTTGGCTATCAGGACGCGCTGCTGGTTGGTAGGCGAACGTCTTATTTTAAAATTCAAAGCGCTTTGGGTATGAAATGAGTATAGTTCAAAGCGCTTTGAAAAGTAAAGCGATACACGCGCCAGACATACGATTTTTTTATGAGGGTGATTCAGGACAACAAGGCGGGAGAGCCGGGGTCAGACCCGCCGGGGGAATGCGTCCCGGTGGGGCGCATTCCGATCACGCAGTGACTGACCCCAGTATTTCGCGGGTTGCGCGGTGCGAGGGGAAATCAGGCGTGGATTACGGGCCCGGCCGACTCGCCCGGCAACAGTTCGCACGGCCACAGTTCCTGCAGGTCGGTGACGGGCGTGCCGTCCATCAGGGCCAGCAGCATGTGGATCATCTTCGCGCCGGCGCCGCGCGGGTCGGGCTGGACGACGGTGGTGACGTTGTGGCCGGCCAGGGAATCTTCCATTACACCCCAGACGATCAGCGACATGTCGCGGCCGATGGCGATGCCCGCGTCGAGCAGGGCGCGCACGGCGCCCACGCCCGACATGTGGTTGTCGACGATGACGGCCGTGGGGCGGGGCGAGCGGGCCAGCAGGCGCTGCATGGCCTGGTAGCCGGCGCGGCGGTCGTGCGCGTTGTCGACCAGGTTGTCCGGGTCGACGGCCAGGCCGCCCGCCTGCATGGCGTGCTGGAAACTCTCGACGCGCTGGCGCACGAAGTTCAGGTCCGGCGTGGCGCTGATCAGGCCGATGCGCTGGTGGCCCAGCTGCGCCAGGCGCTCGACGGCCAGGCGCATGCCGGCCTCGTTGTCGTAGTCGAACCACGCGTGCGGCTGGTTCAGCTGGGTGCGGCCGTGCGCGACAAACGGCATGCCCTGCTGCGCCAGGTAGGCAATGCGCTCGTCGAACGGCTTCGTGCGGCCGACGATCAGGCCATCGATGCGGCGGCCCTTGACCATGCGTTCATAGGTGTGGAATTCGTTGGTGGCCGAGGCGGGCGCGATCATCATGTCCATCTGCTGCGCTTCCAGCGCTTCCGACATGCCGCCGACGATGTCGATGAACATGGGGTCGGCCAGGTCGTTCGGCATCAGCGGGTAGATGATGCCGACGATATTCGTGCGTCCCACGGCCAGGCTGCGCGCCATGGGATTGGGGCGGTAGCCGGCCGCCTGCGCGGCGGCCAGCACCCGCTCGCGCGTGCGTTCGCTCACTTCCGGATAGCCATTCAAGGCGCGGCTGACGGTGGTTTCGGATATTCCTAGCGTTTTGGCGAGATTTTTGAGGTTCATGGATGCTGCGGTTGGGGTCTATCCAGGGTGGGTCGGGAGCGATGCGGTGCGATGACGGGTAGTTTATCTGATAAATGCCGGATTGATCAGGGTCATGGCAAGCGGCGGCGGCGCCCAAAAAAATACGCGGGCAAACCCAGGGGCGCCCGCGCTAAAAGAGGATACTGCTGAATCACTACATTGAAGCTGCCGGCCATCGCGTGCAGCGGCGAAATGGTGGGTCCGGATATTACTTGCCCCTGGATAAGCGGGCGGTGTTGCTGCCACCGGCAAGCGTCCGGGGACGCTTGCCAAAGTCCTAGAGTCCCGCGCTTACCACCAGCTTTCCACTTGGAAACCGACGGAGCTGCCGTTGGTCTTGCCACCGAACACGCCGGTCGACGACAGCGCCGATTCCGCGGCGGCGGCCGACTGGGCTGCCTTGTTCCATTTGGCGTAGGTGTAGAAAGCGCGCAGCACGGGGCGCGACCAGAAGCTGTTACCGGCCGACAGTTGCGGCGCGAAGGTCAGCTTGGTCAGGTTGCGGCTTTCGCCGCCTTCCGGCTTGACGATGTCGTGACCGAGTTCCACGGCCAGGCTGTAGTTGTCCGTGAAGTGATACACGGGACGCGCGCCGATCGACGTCCACTTGCTGCTCACGCCTGCCGATTCCTTGTCTTCATAGACGAAGGTGCCCATGCCCGACCAGGCGCCTTTGGGCTGGATCATGATCTGTTCCGTCAGGCGCACGACCTTGTCATCCTTGTTGGCGCCCAGGCTGAAGCCGCCCGTGTTGGCGGCGCTGCCTTTGCCGTACTGCAATGCCACCTTGTTGAAGCCGCCCAGCAGATTGCCTTGCGTATGCATGATGGTCAGCAAGTGGCCGCTGGCGATGGGGGCCGCGCCTTGCGCATTGCGTTTCTGGTTGAATTGCAGGCCCAGGGTCAGTTCGCCATCCGGGTTGACCTTGATGCCGGAGAAGCGCAGGTCGTGGGACAGGCCCATGCGCTTGCTGTCGCCGTCATCGGCCGTGCGCACGACGGCGTAGGCCAGCTTGGCGGCGCCCAGGTCGATGTTTTCCAGGCCGGCGCCAGGGCCGCTGTTGTTCCAGAAGTAGTAATCGGTGATGTGCACGTCCTGGCGGTCGTAGTAGCGCTTGCCGACCCAGGCGCGCGCTTCGGCGAAGGCGCCCGTGCCGATCTTGTCGGCGACGACGTTCATTTCGCGCCACGACGGATCCGATTGTTCCCAGTCCTGGTTCTGGTTGACGGAAAACGCCACCAGGGTATTGATGCGGAAGGTGGTGCCGTTGGCTGCCTTGAAGGCTTCGCCGCCGAATTTCAGCTCGCCGTAGGTTTCGCACTCATTGCCCAGACGATACTTGGACGAGGCGCCGGCCAGGCCGAAACACGCTTCCTTGCCGCCTTCGCTGCTGGTGCCGAAGCCCGAGCGGATGTAGCCGCCGAAATCGATCGGCAGGGCGGCCTGGGCGGCCGAAGCGCTCAAGGCCAACGCCACGGCGGCAGGCAAAGTTTTCAAGAAATGTTGGTTCATTGCGTCTCCAGTGTTTTTATAGGTGTGGGATCGGTGCGCATAACTTCGCACAGCCAAAGCGCTTTAGTTATGTTTCAAAGCGCTTTGAGTATAGTTCAAAGCGCTTTGATCAGTAAACTAGTTTTAATCCTTGAAACTTTTGAGGTGTTGCGGAGAAACATCAACGGCGGGCGGCGGCGCGTGGGCGCCGCCGTGTATGGCGGGGCAGGGGATGGCTGCCGCGGGAAAGCCGGGCAGCTTAGTTTGGCGCCTTGCAGGCGGGCAGGGCTGCCGTGCCACGTGCGGCATCGGCTGCATTCGCCGGATGGCGCAGGAAGGCGAGGATCAGCAGGGCCGACGCCGTCGTAATGCTGGCCAGCACATACAGCAAGTGGCGGAAGGCGGCGCCATAGGTTTGCGCCAGTTCGGCGGCGCCGGCCTGCGGCAACAATGCGCCCGCGTGGCGCAGCTCGCCCAGCGCCAGGAAGGGCGCCGCCAGCGCCGCCTGCTCCGCGCCGATGCCGGCAATGCCGCCCAGCGCCGCGACAGTAAACGTGCCCAGCAGCGCGCTGACGATGGCCAGCGCCAGGCCTTCGCCCGCCACGCGCGTCGTATTGAAGATGCCGGCCGCCATGCCGGCCCGCTCGACGGGCACGACGCTGATGGCCAGGCCATCCATCAAGCCCCAGGGCAGGCTGATGCCGCAGCCGATCAGCAGCAGCGGACCCAGCAAGCTGACGGACGGCTGGCCCGGCGCGCACGTCGACAGCCACAGCAGGCCGCCCGCCGCCAGCAGCAGGCCGCTGGCGCAGATGTGCGCGGCGGCGAGGCGCTGCGCCGCCATGCCGGCCAGGACTGGCAGCACCAGCATGGGCGCCGACAGGGCTATCATCATGCGTCCCGCCTCCAGCGCGCTGTAGCCTTCGATGCCGATGAAGCGGGCCGGCAACAATACCAGCAGCACGACGAAGGAAAACGCGGGCGCGGCCGCCAGCAGTTGCACGCCGGCAAAGGCGGGCAGGCGGAACAGGGATAAATCCAGCATGGGGCGCGCCGCGCGCCGCTCCACGCGGATGAACGCGGCCAGCAGCAAGGCCGCAGCACCGAATAAACCCAGGCTGGCGGCGCTGTCCCAGCCTTTGTGCGGCGCCTGCAGCAAGCCATAGGTAAACAGGGACAAGGCGCCTGTAAACGTCAGGGCGCCGGGCCAATCGACGCCTTGCGCTTGCGGGTCGCGCGATTCGCGCATGGCGCGCGCGGCGGCCAGCAGGGCGGCCAGGCCGGCCGCGGCCGTGGCGACAAAAATGGCGCGCCAGCCCGTGTGCGTGATCAAGGTGCCGGCCAGGAAGGGACCGAAGGCCAGGCCCACGCCGAAGGCCGTGCCGATCAGGCTGAAGGCGCGCGCGCGGGCGGGGCCGTCGAATTCCTGCGCCAGGGCCGCCAGTCCGCTCGACAGGGCCATGGCGCAGCCCAGGCCCTGGATGGCGCGCAGCACGTCGAGCAGGGCAATGGACGGCGCCGCCGCCAGGGCCAGCGCGGCGGCGGAAAACACGCCCATGCCCAGCAAGAACACGCGCTTGCGGCCATAGCGGTCGGCCAGCGCGCCGGCCACCATCAGGCAGCCGCCAAAACTGAGCATGAAGGCATTCGTGATCCACGCCAGCGCCAGCGGCGAGCCGTGCAGCTCGGCGGCGATGGCGGGAATGGCGATGGCCGGCCCCGTAAAACTGAGCGGCATGCATAGCGCGGCCAGGCAGACGGCCGCCAGCACGAAGGCGCGCCGGGCCGGGGAGGCCGGCTTCATACGGTGATTGGTATCCATGGGAATGATTCCAGAAAGAGGGAATCCGATGATAATATGGACGTAATCAATGAAAAAGTGGTTGAAAATCCACTCATAACGGACAAATATTCCCTAATAAACATGGCGAGATGACATGGATAATCTGAACGGCATTGCCGCCTTCGTGCGCGCGGCGGAAACGTCCAGTTATGTGGCGGCGGGGCGGCTGCTCGGGGTGTCGGCCTCGGCCGTGGGCAAGAGCGTGGCGCGGCTGGAAGAAAAGCTGGGCGTGCGCCTGCTCAACCGCAGCACGCGGCGCATCAGCCTGAGCAACGAGGGGGCGCTGTTTTACGAACGCTGCCAGCGCATCCTGGCCGACCTCGGTGATGCCGAGGCGGAACTGTCGCACCTGGCCGAGGCGCCGCGCGGCAAGCTCAAGGTCAGCCTGCCCGTGATCGGCTACCGCATCATCCTGCCCCTGCTGGCCGACTTTACGCGCCAGTATCCGGAAATCGAGCTCGACCTCGATTTCAACGACCGCCTGGTCGACGTGGTAGCCGAAGGCGTCGACGTGGCCGTGCGCAGCGGCACCTTGACGGATTCGCGGCTGATGGCGCGCGAGCTGGGGCCGTTTGCCTTCGCCATCGTGGGCTCGCCCGCGTATTTCGCCCGCCATGGCGTGCCGGCCACGCCGCGCGCGCTGGAAGGGCACGCTTGCGTGCGCTATAAATTCCCCACCACAGGGAAACTGCAGGAATGGGCGCTGCAGCGCGCCGGGGGCGACAGCGGCGGCGAGTTGCGCTTGCCGACCGCCTTGACCTGCAACAATATTGAAGCGCTGATCGGCGCCGCCGCGCAGGGCGTGGGCCTCGCCTATTTACCTGACTTTATCGTGCGCGACGCTATTGCGCGCGGCGAATTGCAAGCCGTGCTGGCCGGCTACTTGCTGCACTCGAGCAAGTTCTGGGTGCTGTGGCCGTCAAGCCGCCACCTGTCGCCCAAAATCCGCGTCTTTGTTGACCATTTGTGTACCCACCTGCATTTTTCCGCGCCCCCTGCCGACCCTGCATCCTCCCCTTGATGCCCCTGGCCGCCGCGCCGGCGGCTGGTTGGGGAATATTCCTACCCCAAAGAGATTATTCCTAACGCTGCCGAATTTATATTTGCTGCACCGCATCAGGCAATGCCGCACGGCATCAACTTATATCCTTCCTGAATACCGGTCATTCGTTATGGAAATTGCCATAAGGAATTTATTTATGTTAATTTCATATCTGTTTCTGCAACATTGCATCGGCTGGTCGCTTGCGGGAACATGTGCAGGATTAGGCGCCATAAGCGTGTAGTAACCAACAATTAAGGGATGGTAACCCCGTTCCGTTCAGGGAGTGTGCATGAAGACAGTCACTACGACACCGCCGGATCCGGCGCCAGCCGCGCCAGCGAAACCGGCCCGTAAAACGGGTTTGCTGCTTGGTGGCGGCGCACCAAATTCTACCCTGATCGCCGGCGCGCTGGCCGCTTTCCTCGATGAGGGCATCGAGTTCGACGTCATTTCCGCCTCGGGCGCCGGTGTGTTGATGGGCTTGCTTTACACGACGCCGCACGAGGCGACGCCGCGCCAGGCCTTGCAAAGCTGGGCCGACACGGGCGTGGCCGACAGCATCTACAAGATGATCCCGATCAACTACAAGGTGTTCCAGAAGCCGGGCATGCACGCGAGCACTTTCCGCGACGCCTTCCAGCCGCCGGCCAACAATCCTTTTTTTCAGGCGTTCCAGCAAACGTTTGCGGGCGTGCCCACGGCCTGGTCGGACTGGGGCAAGCTGATGGTGTCGTCGCTGTCGCCGTCGGACCTGTCGGCGAAAAGCCTGGGCCTATGCGCGCACTTGCCCTTCCTGGAAAAGGCCGTGGATTTCTCGGGCGTGGCCCGCATGCGCCCCGATTTCTACATCAATGCCTACAACCTCAGCGAACACCGCATGCAAATCTGGGGCAAGCACGAAATCGAAGCCATCCACGTGCGCGCCGCGTTGTCGTTTCCCTTCCTGTATGCGCCCACCACCATCGCGGGCGACGATTACATCGAAGGCGCGGCGCTCGACACGCTCAATTTCGACCCGTTTATCGAAGGCAAGGGCGAGCACCATGACGCCGATACCCTGGTCATCCTCGATATCCTCGGCGACGAGCGCTTGCTGCGCAAGCCGCGCAACCTGTACGACGCCTGGGTGCGCTCCATCATCACGCCGCTGGTGAAAATTTCCAAGAGCGAGCTGCGCCTGTTCGAACTCGAGCACAACACGGATGCGCGCACGGGCCAGCCCAAGCGGCGCTTGCTCAAGCTCGACCTGATGGGCGGCATCCCGGAGCAGCACTGGCCCGACACCCTGGACTGGTCCAGCTCGAACATGCAGCTGCTGTTCGATGTGGGCCACAAGGCGGGCCTGGCGTTTTGCCGCCAGCATGGCGACTTGCTGCGCCGCACGCCTGACGCTTCCCCGCTGGCGGCCTAGCCACCGATCCCCGGCCACCCGATCGGCAGCTATTTATCCTGCCTGGCCTTGCCAGGCCACTCTTTTTACTGTGAAACACCATGAATATCACCAAGCAATTAATTCTGACTCTCACCATCGCCTTGCTGGCCCTGCTATTGCTGGGGGCCGGCGGCGCCATCCAGCTGCAGCGCGCCCAGGAGCGTTTTGACACGGTGCAAAACCGCATCATCCCCAGCATCCAGGGCTTGAATGCGGCCAAGGGTTTCCTGGCCGATTCGCGCCTGGCCGGCTACCGCCTGTCCGTGTTCTCGAATTTGGCCGACAAGACGGCGCTGGACAAGGCCGTGGCCGATGCCAACACGAATTTCGACAAGGTCATCGCCACTTACCGCGCCGAGCGCCTGTACGACGCGACGGACAGCAAGATGCTCGACGCCGACCAGGCCGCCATGGAAGCCTACCGCCGCGCGCTGGTGCCATTCTTTGCCGCCGCCTACGCGGGCGACATGGATGGCGTGCGCGCCACCTTGCTGGCCGGCACGCCGCTGGCCATCACGGCCGCGGCCGCCAAGAAAAGCATGGATGACCATATCGCCTACAACAACAAGCTGGTCGACGATGTCAAAGCGGAAAGCCTGGCCGCCTACGACACGGCGTTCAACACCATGCTGGCCGTGCTGGGCGTGGCCGTGCTGCTGACGGGTGCGCTGGCCTGGCATATCTACCGCACCATCAGCGGCGGCCTGGGCGATATCGAACACACGCTGGAGCGTGTCAGCGCTTCGCTGGACCTGTCCGCCGCCATGCCCGTCGAGCGCATGGATGAAGTGGGCCGCACGGCCACTGCCTTCAACAAATTCCTCGAGCGCATCGTCGGCGTGATCGCCACCGTGCGCACCTCGGCCGATACGGTCAGCGTGGCGGCCGCGCAGATTTCCGCCGGCAATGCGGACTTGTCCGTGCGCACGGAGCAGCAAGCGTCTTCCCTGGAAGAAACTGCGTCCAGCCTGGAGGAGCTGACCTCGGCCGTGCGCCAGAATACGGACAATGCGCGCCAGGCGAACTCGCTGGCCGTGTCCGCCTCGGACGTGGCCCGCAAGGGCGGCGCCGTGGTGGCGCAAGTGGTGGGCACGATGGGTTCGATCAATGAATCGGCGAAGAAGATCGCCGACATTATCGGCGTGATCGACGGCATTGCCTTCCAAACCAATATTTTGGCGCTGAATGCGGCCGTCGAAGCGGCCCGCGCGGGCGAACAGGGCCGCGGCTTCGCCGTGGTGGCCACCGAAGTGCGCAACCTGGCGCAGCGCTCGGCGGCTGCCGCCAAGGAAATCAAGGGCTTGATCGAGGATTCCGTCGACAAGGTCAACACGGGCAGCGCGCTGGTCGACCAGGCGGGCGCGACGATGGAAGAAATCGTCGCCAGCATCCGTCGCGTGACGGACATCATGGGCGATATCGCCAACGCCAGCCACGAGCAAAGCGCCGGCATCGAGCAAGTGAACCAGGCCATTTCGCAAATGGACCAGGTGACCCAGCAGAACGCGGCCCTGGTGGAAGAGGCTGCTGCCGCCGCGTCCTCGCTGCAAGACCGCGCCGTCGAGCTGGTCGACGTGGTAGCCGTGTTCCGCCTGCGCGGCGACGCCCAGGCAAAACCGCTGAAAGTGGCAGGCGGCTTGCCGGCCCCGGCAACGGCCAGCCGGCGCCTGGCGCTGCCCGGCCGCAGTGCCCGCGCTTAAACTTTGTGACTGCCCCGGTACGCCGGGGTTGTGCGGCGCAACTGTCCGGTGCGCGAGCGTGGACGTGCTGCGCCTGTGGCGAGGGTCGTCAAGTTGCCCGGGCGGGCAGGGCGGAATGAGGGGGGCACCCGGCTCTTCGCCAGTCTGGGTGCCTGTCTCATTTTCGGGCGCGTGAGTCCGCTTTCGCCCCGAAGCAGACATAGATCTGACGCATTCGACATATGCCGCCGCAGCAGATTAAGCGTCGTGATAAACAACGCCGTATGTGTCGAACATAGCTCCAGCTAGCTCGACCATGCTTAAGCCGCTGCGCTCCCAAAAAAACAGAAAGTACTCCAACTTGTCGTAAGGTGCTTCAGCGTCCATGCCGTGCAGCGCACAAATCGTGGTTCTGATACGCAACACCTCAGGGTCATCCGACATATCGCGTCCTCGGATGGTCTCCCAAAGCCTCACCCGGACAGCTAAGGCCTCGCTATCCGTTGCCGCGCCCTCAAGATATCGTTTAGCAACCAAAACAGAAGACTGCGCGGTAACGGGTAGACATTCGATCACCCGAGCCAGGGCGTTAACCATAAAGCGTTGAGCATCACCGTGCTCTACCGGATCATCCAGATCAACGGTGGATGAAATAACATCAAAAGGATCACGGTGAGACATGCTGACTTTCTGAGTAAAGCTTAATTGGTCAATTGCCGACTGTCCGCTTCTGGCCGGTTGCAGTCGTCGGCAGGTTCAGCCCCAAAACGGACATCTGAACGCAGGCTTGACGATATTGAATTCTACCCAAGGTCGAGATCTTCGTTCGCCACATCAAATGCAAGGAGCATCTCCACGCCCTCCTGATCGTCGCAGTCAATCAATAGCTCGCCGGAATCGAGTATGTCGGTGATTGGAACCGTCATGCCGAATGTGCCGCTCAATCCAATCTGAAGCGACATCCCTGGGGAAGCAGTTCCCGACGATAATGAGCCTCGAACAATTGCTAATCGGCCGTTGCCATAATCTTCGATCGAGGTGCAATGAAAATTTGTTCTCACGAGCAGCCTAATATAAATGATCAGCGGCGCAGCTAAGCTCGGCTGAAGGAAGAGTTAAAAGCGCGACCGCTGCTCCTGGCCGTCTGCCGTCACCAGCAGTTTTCGCCCCACTGCCGATGTTCAGTCCAAACCTGCGGGTGCTCGCGTGCTTAGGTTTTTTCGGGCTTTGCGATGAGAAGCCAGGGGATGGCAAACGGGCCTGTCAGAGCGACTATCATGTCCCTGACCGCAGTTTTTTTCAGAAGGCGTCGTTTGGCAATCAGGTGGCAAGCCACTGCCGAAAGCAGCCAGATCAAAGCGGGGATGTATGCCGTCACTGTGAACTCCGATAGTAGTTGCGTTGAATGTGAACGATGATAGCAGGCTCATCTTAGCGGTGCAATTCGGGACCGGACTCGTCCTGGCTGTTGGCTCCTGGCCGGACCGGGTTCTTAATCAAAGACAATTCGCTGCCTCACCTCGAATGCATTCTCATGGCAATAAAATACGATAAGAGGCGTGTTGTTCGAATGGATCATCGCGTCGTCACGCGAAGGGACAAAAATATCCGACCAATTCTCGACCAGGAACACACTGCTGCATACCAAGCATTCGTCTTCTCCAAACACAACTACGACCTGCTGACTTCCCGGCATACGGGCACGTAACCACCTGGTCGCGCTGGCCACATCATTGCCGAATGCGAACCGCTCGATGGAGCCAACGGTGTTAACGTCCAGGCCGGGATGCGTCTTCGAATCATGAAGGCGCACTACATCATAGGCACGGCGAGCACCCTCGGCATCAAGCCAGACGATATCCGCAGTGTGATGCTTTAGCTCTTCAACCCTCCAGTGTGTTGCCTTCATCATTTCTCAACGTCCAAGGTGCTCACGGTCAGCGTTTTTAGGATAGCATCGTGCCCAGGTGTGACATGCTTGCCTGGTTGTGCCTTGTCAAGCGCGCCAACTCACTGGCTTACCGCTCAAGCCTGGCTCCAAACAAGGCTGTCGTTATGGCCCGGCTCTGTCTGCGGCAAGTACAGCCAGAATTTAATTATATTGCTATGAATAGGGAGAGTCCCCATTGACGCAAATCGAAGAAAGCATCCACATTGCCGTCACGCCCACGGTCATCGATCAAATCTGGAGCGAGGTCGACCGATGGCACCTGTGGGATCCGGATACAAAGCAAGCCGGGCTCAATGGGCCATTCGCTGTTGGAACACAGGGCAGGATAGTCCCGAATAAAGGGATGGGTATTGCGATGCTGGTCACGGAGCGCACGGCCGGCCGCTCGTTCACCGTCGAGGGCCACATCCCCCTGTTCCGCATCCACTTCGAGCACACGGTTGCCGCCGTCAATGGCGGATCGGCAGTCGTTCACCGCGTGTGGTTTACAGGAGCGCTTGCCTTTCTGTTCGGGCCAGGCGTTGCCAGGCAAGTCAGGGACGGGCTTCCCAGGACGATGCTTGCGCTGAAGGCCTATGCCGAGAAACGCAACGAAACCCTCCATGATGGCGAGGCGGGCAGGGCGAAGGCGACCACTGCCTGACAGATAGTTTCTCTTGGTCAATTCCTTGCAAAGCACCGCGTCAAATTAACGTGCCCTTCCCGTCATGATGGAATACAATTCCTGCGTGGCAGCCAGCTTGCCTGGCAAGGCCGGGCACGGCGCCTTTGACCTCGGAAAGATGTTGGCTTATGACTCTGCAGTTCCCCCAGCGACCGGCGCCCTGTGCGCCATCCACGCTCCGTATTTCACGCAAGCCCCTCGTTTCCCTGTTCGTCCTGACGTTTTCGGCTCTGCTGTTCACGGCGCCCGCCCTGGCCGCTACGCCTGCCAGCAGCAGCGTCATGCTGGAAGAACTGACCAGCACGGAGTTGCGCAGCCGTATCGACCATGGCGCCACCACCGTGCTGGTGCCGATTGGCGGCGTCGAGCAAAGCGGACCGTACATCGCGCTGGGCAAGCACAATGTGCGCGCCGGGCTGCTGGCGCGGCAGATTGCGCAAAAGCTGGGTAATACCATCGTCGCGCCCGTTGTTTCCTACGTGCCGGAAGGCAGTATTACCCCGCCGGCCGGCCACATGCGCTTTGCCGGCACGATCTCGATACCGCCAGCCGCCTTTGAAGCCGTGCTGGAAGGGGCGGCTGCCAGCCTGCGCCAGCATGGTTTCCGCGACATTATTTTTCTCGGCGACCATGGCGGCTATCAAAAGAACGAGCAGAACGTGGCGAATAAACTCAACCGCGCCTGAGGCAAGGCTTCCGCCGGCAAGGAAGCGCGCGCTTACGCCTTGCTCGATTACTATGACATCACGCAATCGGCCTATATTGCCGAACTGCAGAAGCGCGGCCACAGCAGCGCCGAGATCGGCCTGCATGCCGGCTTGGCGGACGCGGCGCTGATGCTGGCGACGGACCCGTCGCTGGTGCGCAGCGAGGCCATGGCCCACGGAGCGAAGCCTGGCGTGGCGGACGGCGTGCGCGGCGACGCGACCCGCGCCACGGCTGAACTGGGCCAGATCGGCATCAAGCTGCAGGTGGATACCTCGGTGGCCGCCATCAGGCAACTGCTGCAACGACCTAAATAATTCCGCTGGAAGTGCTGAACTTCCGGCTTTTGCAACGAAACGACGCGAAATCACATGAAAAAATCTCAACGACGCACCATCGTCACCTTGTCCGCCCTGGCTGCCGCACTGGCCGGCCTGGGCGTGGCCAGCCAGGTCATCGGCGCCAGCACGCCGGCCGCTGCCGCTGCTGCTGTAGCGCCGGCTGCCGCCTACTCTCCGCTGCCGGGCATGCCGCCGCTGGTGGATCCGAAAAACGTGTATGGCAGCATCGCCAGCAGCAATATGAGCCCCGTCGTCAAGGATCACTTGCGCCGCGTCTACGTGCCGAACCTGCGCTCGAACGACGTGTATGTGATCGACCAGGACAGCCTGAAAGTGGTCGACAAGTTCAAGGTCGGCAGCGGCCCGCAGCACGTGGTGCCGTCGTGGGACTTGCGCACCCTGTGGGTGGCGAACAATGCCGAGCGCACGGACAAGGGCAGCCTGACGCCGGTCGACCCCTTGACGGGCAAGCCGGGCAAGGAAGTGCCCGTCGACGATCCCTACAATATGTATTACACGCCGGACGGCAAGTCGGCCATCGTCGTGGCCGAAGCGCGCCACCGCCTCGATTTCCGCGATCCGAAGACCATGGCCGTGCAGTATTCGATCGACACGCCCCAGTGCGGCGGCATCAACCATGCCGATTTTTCCAATGACGGCCGCTACGCCATGTTCACCTGCGAGTTCGACGGCACCATCGCCAAGATCGACCTGGTGGGCCGCAAGGTCGACGGCTATCTGAAACTGCAGATGCCGGCCAAGCGCTTTGCCGAGTCCGGCCCCGTGGGCGGCCCGGCGAATGAAATCTGCAGCGTCAAGAAGGGCATGCCGCAAGACATACGCATCTCGCCGGACGGCAAGAAATTCTTCATCGCCGACATGGACGCCGACGGCGTGCACATCGTCGATGGCGCCACCCTGAAGGAAATCGGCTTCATCCAGACGGGCGTGGGCGCACACGGCTTGTACCCTAGCCGCGATGGCAAGAAATTGTACGTGGCCAACCGTGGCACGCACCGCATCCACGGCAAGCCCAAGGGCAAGGGCAGCGTCAGCGTGATCGATTTCGCGACGGAAAAAGTGGTGGCGAACTGGCCGATACCTGGCGGCGGCAGCCCCGACATGGGCAATGTGTCCGCCGATGGCAAGTACCTGTGGCTGTCCGGCCGTTTCGACGACGTGGTGTACCGCATCGATACGAACAGCGGCGACGTTGCCAAGGTCAAAGTTGGCCAGGAACCGCACGGCTTGACCGTATGGCCGCAGCCGGGCCGCTATTCGCTGGGCCACACGGGCAACCTGCGCTAGGCGAGGCAGGCACGTGGCCATCACCCTGGAGCAACTGCGCGCGCATTATCCGCCCGCGCAGGGGCGGGCGCTGAGCAAGCAGCTCGACCATCTCGACCCGCATTGCATCGCCTTCATCGGGCTGTCTCCGTTCGCCGTGCTGGCCTCGGGCGGCGCTGGCGGCCAGCTCGACGCCTCGCCGCGCGGCGGCGCGCCCGGTTTCGTGCAGGTGCTCGATTCCCATACCCTGCTGCTGCCCGATGCCAAGGGCAATAACCGCCTCGACAGCTTCAGCAATATTGCCGAGACGGGGAGGGCGGGGCTGCTGTTCATGATCCCCGGCGTCGATGAAACCTTGCGCGTGAATGGCGAAGCCAGTCTCAGCGACGATCCTGCGCTGCTGGCGCACTTCGCCGGCGAGCGCAACCCGCCGCGCCTGGTCATGCGCCTGCGCGTGGCCGAGGCGTATCTGCATTGCGCCAAGGCCCTCATGCGTTCGCGCCTGTGGGACAGCGCGGCCCAGGTCGAACGCAGCGTATTGCCGACGATGGGGCAGATGATTCAGGACCAGACGGGCGGCAGCGGGCCGCAGGAAACGCAGGAACAGATGGTTGCCCGCTATGCGCCGGACCTGTAGTTTTACTTGCTGAAAAGGCAATGTTGGCGCATACTGTGCGGCCTGTTCTATCACTTCCAAAGGAGCGCCAGCATGATTCTTGATCACATCGGTTTGAATGTCAGCGATGCACAGGCCAGCAAGGCCTTCTTTTCGGCCGCCCTGGCGCCCCTGGGCGTGTCGGTGGTGATGGAAGTGCAGGGCTGGGTTGGCCTGGGCAAGGATGGCAAGCCCGATTTCTGGTTCGGCGTGGGCGGCGCGCCGCATGCCGGCATGCATCTCGCCTTCGCGGCGGACAACCGTGCCCAGGTGGATGCTTTTTACCAGGCCGCACTGAAAGCGGGCGGCAAGGATAACGGCGCCCCCGGTATCCGCGAAATTTATCATCCGAATTACTACGGCGCCTTCGTGCTGGGCCCGGACGGTCACAATGTCGAAGCCGTCTGCCACCATCCCGCACCTTGACGCCGGTCATTACCTGAAGAGAGCAGCATGAAGCACAGCGCCACCCTGTTTGCCGACGATGCCGGCCGCTATGCCTATGTGAAAGCAGGGTTTTCCTGGCCGGCCCTGTTGCTTGGCTCGTTCTGGGCCTTCGCCAAGCGCCGCTGGTGGCTGTTGCTGCTCATGCTGGCCATGGATGCGTGCCTGTGGTTTGGCAGCCACCTGGCCACCGAGCTGCGCATCGGCCCGATGATGCTGCTGATGGCTGCCGCGGAGCTCAGTTACCTGCTGGCGCGCGGCTGGTATGGCAACCGCTGGCTGGAAGCTTCGCTGCGCAGCCGTGGCTACAAGCCCGTCGTGCCGGGCTGAACGTGCCTGGCACAGATTTACCGTCACGTCACTGACGTTTGCCAAGGGCAAGCCGTCCAACCAAAACTTTCTGCGCAGCCTAGCGCACCTTTGATCCAGATCATCCCTCAACTGCGGTGCTCACGTAGCCTTGGGACTCGCGTTGCAAAGCATCGTCCCACCAATCGGATATGTTTTTTCGCGTTTCGTGGCGTAGCCCGGCCGTCTGCCTCACCGTTCGACAGTCGGTGGTGTCGCCATTTGTTTATGTCCACCCAACCGCTATTTAATGAGGAACTCCATGTATCCATATTCCCGTAGTGTTACCCCCGCCGCCAAAAACCACCTGGAAGCGCAACTGGCTTTTTTCAATGGACTGTCGAAGTCGCTGTTCCAGTCGGTGCAGCACTTCAGCGACCTGAACATGCAACTGGCGCAAGGCTTGCTGGAAGAAAGCACGGTCACCAGCCAGAACCTGCTGACGGTCGAGCGCGCTGAAGATGTGTTCCAGGTGGCTGCCGCGGCGGGCCAGCCAGCCGCCGAGCAACTGCGCAAATACCAGCAGCAGGTGTCGCGCCTGGCAGCCGATACGCAGGTCGAACTGGCCAACGTGGCAGAGCGTCATGTGAATGAAACGAGCCGTACTGCCAAGGCGCTGGCCGAAGAAGTGGCCCGCACGGCGTCGGAAGAAACGGAGAAAAACGTGCGCAAGCAGCAGGAAGCCATGCAGCGCATCGCTGAACCGTTCCAGGCGTATCAGCAAAACGGCGCCAGCCGCGACCAGCAACGGGGCGCGCAAAGCCGTGACGGCCAAAGCCTGCAAAGCGGCAGCCACCAGGGCAGCCAGCAGTCGGCCGGCAGCGAAGGCTCGGCCAGCGGCAGCGTATCGCAAGCGGGTTCCGCACAAAGCAAGAGCAGCAGCGCCAGCCGTAAAGAGTAAGCACGAGGCTGCTTGCGGCTGAGCCGCATCGCGAGGACCGAGCCTTGAGGTGCGGCTAGCTATGCGGCCAGCCGGCACGCAACATCGTGCGTTTTGGTTTGGACAGAGCGCCCGCCCTTCACGGGGCGGGCGTTTTGTCGTATGCGTGCAGTTCAGCGGCCGGCGTGGCCGCGCCAGGTGCGCGGGTTGGCAAGGTGATGCTTGCCGGCACGGCTGCCTCGGGCAAGACCGCGGACAAGATCGCGTCACCGCTGCCGCTTCCGCAGTTGGCGTCGATGAAGGCGCTGACGGCGTCCAGGGTGGGCGCCAGCCTGCGCAAGGGCGTGGCCAGCGTGGCGACGAGGGTGGCGTGGCCCACGTGGTCGAAATACGTTTCCGTCACGGGCCTGGCAAGCGCGCGCAGGGCGCTGGCCAGGCCGCCCGTGTTGCGTCGCGGATCGACCAATTTATCCTGTCCGGGCAGGGGGGCGATCAGCAGGGCGGGCGGGGCTTCGACCGTCACGTGGTGGATGGGCTGCGACGCGGCGGGCGTGTCCGGGTAAAAGAAAACGGGCCGGGTGGTGGTGTTTTCGATCGGCAGGAAATCATAGGGGCCGGCCAGGCCTATCCAGCCCCGCAAGTCGTGCGGGTGCATGCCGTGGCGCGCCAGCAGGCTGGCGTCGAGCGCCACCATCGCCGCATTGTAGGCGCCGGCGCTATGGCCCATGACGAACAGACGCGTCGGGTCGCCGCCGTGGCGGCTCGATTCCATCGCGGCCCAGGCCACGGCGCGGGCCGCATCCTGCAGGATTTCGGGATAGTGCACGTCCGGATACAGCCGGTAGTCGGCGATCACGGCCAGATAGCCGCGCGCCGCCAGCGTATGGCCCACGAAGGCATAGTCGGCGCGCTCGCCCGTCGTCCAGTTGCCGCCATAAAAGAACACCACCACGGGCACGGGCCCCGTGCGGATTTTGGGGGCGTACACGTCGAGCTTTTGCCGTGGCAGGGGGCCGTAAGCCAGGCCGCGCGTCACGTGCGAGGCGCTGCCGGACGAGAAGGCATTGATGGCCATCAAGGGCGAGCAGGCGGCCAGGCCGGCAGCCAGCGGGATGGCCGCCAGCAAACCGAGCAGGGTGGTGCGCAGGATCGTCATGCCAGCTCCTGATGGTGAGGGTTGATGCTTGCAGTGTAGGCCAGGCAGGACAGGGCGCACACGGGGAAGTTGCTGTATAGCATAGATAAATGTGGCATGCGTCAATCAATCCTGCAACAGCCATTTGCGCGCCGTGGCGATGACGGCGTCCGACAGGGTGCGCGTGAGCGGGGTCTGGATATCCCAGGCATGCCAGGTCAGGGGCACGTCGAGCGCCTGTCCTGCCGCCACGTCGACCAGCCTGCCGGTGGCCAGCGCCGTTTCCGCCTGCAGCAAAGGCACCATGCCATACGCATAGCCCGCTTCGATGAAGCGCACGAAGTCGCGCGCCGAACCGAGCACGTGGTGCGGATAGCGGCCCGTGTAGCCGAGGCGGTGCTGCAGATAGCGCTCGTGCAGCGCATCCTTGCTGCCAAACGTGATGGCGGGCGCCTGGCTGACGGCTTCCACCGTAAAACCATGGGGAAACCATTGCTGCGCGAACGCGGGCGAGGCCACGCACAGGTAGCGCATGCCGCCCAGCGGCGTGGCCGTGGTGCCGGCCACCAGGTCGTTGGCGCTGGTGACGCAGGCAAACACGCGCCCTTCGCGCAACTGGCTCAGGGTGTGGTCCTGGTCGTCGAGGCGGATGTCGAGCAGGCAGGACGGCGGCGACAGCAGCGGCCCCAGCGCTTCCGGGATCCAGGTGGCGGCGCTGTCGGCGTTGACGGCGATGGCCAGTTCCGGCAAATGCGTGGTGGGGCCGGGCTGGGCGTCGAGCGCCGCTTCGAGCAGCTTGACTTGCCGGTAATGGGCGATCAGGCGCTGGCCCGCTTCCGTGGGCAGGGGCGGGTGGCTGCGGATGATCAATAACGTGCCTTCCAGGTTTTCCAGGGTGCGGATGCGTTGCGACACGGCCGGCTGGCTGATCGCCAGCGCCTGCGCGGCCTTTTCAAAGCTGCCCAGGCCGATCACGGCGTCGAGGGCGGCCAATCCACGGTAATCGACGACGCGCATAAATTTCTCTTATATATGGTTAGAATCATTCATTATACTTATATTTACTTTTTCTTTACACTGTTGAAATAGGGTAACAACTCCACTCTCCCGCGCGGTCCTCCTGGTTCCGCACCACCCTCCACCTACCTCTGATGACTTTGCCGTTGCCGGCAGAGCGTGGGCGGCCGTGCGCGTGATGGAAAGCAATAAAGGAATCGATATGGACAGCGCAATCTTCTTGAAAGGCATGGGGCTCGGGGCGAGCCTGATCGTGGCCATCGGCACGCAAAACGCCTTCTTGCTGAAACAGGGTTTGAAGCGCCATTACGTGCTCACCTGCATCCTGGTCTGCCTGGTGTGCGATGCGATCCTGATCACGGCCGGCGTGGCCGGCATGGGCACCTTCATTGCCGACAACCCCAATTTCTTGCTGTGGGCCAAGGCCGGCGGCGCCACATTCCTGATCGCGTATGGCTTGCGCGCCGCCAAGTCCGCCTGGCGCCCAACGGCCCTGACGGTGTCGGCAGCCAAGTCGCCGGAAGGCTATTGGGCCGTGATCGGCGCGGCGCTGGCGTTCAGCCTGCTGAACCCGCACGCCTTCCTCGACACGGTGATTTTGCTCGGTTCGATCGGTGGCCAGCATGAAGGCGTGGGGCGCTTCTACTTCGCCGGCGGCGCCATCATGGCGTCGGCCCTGTGGTTCTTCCTGCTGGGCTTTGGCGCCCGCTACCTGGCGCCCGTGTTTGCCAAGCCCATGGCCTGGCGCGTGCTCGACGGCATCATCGCCCTCGTCATGTGGGCCATCGCCGCCTCGCTGTTCCTGTAATCAGCGGGTCAGGAAGTTCAATACGCGGCTGGCCAGCTTGCCGTACGGCGGCCGCAGCAGTGTCAAGGGGCTGTAGCGCGCCTGGTAGAACACGGGGCGCAGCTTGCTGAAAGTGTGAAAGCCTTCGACGCCGTGGTAGTGGCCCATGCCGGACTCGCCCACGCCGCCGAAGGGCAGATCGTGTTGGCCCACATGGAACAGCGCGTCGTTGACGGATACGCCGCCCGACATCACCGTGTCGATCAGCAGCTGCACGGTCTGTTTATTGTTGCTGAAGGGATAGATGGCCAGCGGCCGTGGCCCCGCGTTGATGCTGTCGATCACGGTGTCAAGCCTGGCATAGCCGCGCAGGGGCAGGATGGGGCCGAAGATTTCCCGCGTCAGCAGCAGGCTGTCTTCGGGCGCGTCGAGCACGATGTGCGGCGCGATCTTGCGCGTGGTCCTGTCGTACGCTGGCCCCGGCAACAGCGAAATCACTTGCGCGCCCCGTGCGCGCGCTTCGTCGAGCGCCTGCAGCAGGCGTTCAAAGGCGGCCTCGTCGATGATGGAGGTGTAGTCGGGCGTGTCCAGCCGCGGGTAGCGCGTGGGCATGATGGTGCGTGCGTGTTCGACGAAGGCAGGAATGCCGGCCTCGGGCAGCCAGGCGTGGTCGACGCTGGTGCAGATTTGTCCCGCGTTCAGGTATTTGACGAACAAAATGCGCTCGGCTGCCGTGCGCACGTCGAAATCGGCGCAGACGATGGCCGGCGCCTTGCCGCCCAGCTCCAGCGTCACGGGGCACAGATTCTGGGCGGCCGCCGCCATGACGGCGCGGCCCGTCTGGCCGGAACCCGTAAACAGCAGATGGTCGAACGGCAGTTGTGAAAACGCAATACCTACACCGCCCGTCTCGTCAACAAACTGCAGCTTTTCCGGCGGGAAATAGGCGGGCATGGTGTCGATCAGCAGCCGCGCCAGGTGGCGCGAGTTTTCGCTCATCTTGACCATGGCGCGGTTGCCGGCGGCGAAGATATAGGTCAAGGGCACCAGGCTCAGGTTGACGGGAAAATTCCACGGCACGATCACGCCCACCACGCCCAGCGGCTGGGGAATGACGCGGTTGCGGGCGCCCGGAAAATTGCGCCAGTCCACACTGCGGCGCTGCGGCTGCATCCACTTTTTCAACTTTTTCAATACGTGATCGATGCCGTCGATGGCGGGGAATATCTCCGCCAGCAAGGTTTCATGGTGGGAACGGTTGCCATAGTCGGCGCTGATCGCCTCGCACAATGCCAGCTTGTGGTCGCGGATGTAGCGCTGCAGGGTCTGCAGGTCGCGCTTGCGCTCGGCGAACCTGGGCACGGGGTGGGCCAGATAGGCGGCGCGCTGGCGCGCCAGGGTGGCATCGAGAGCGGCGTGCGCCGGGGGAGCGGTCATGTGCATGGTTCCTCGCGTGGGCTGGCGGTGTCGTCCCGGGCAGGGTACAGCAATCCGGCAATGATGTATATTCTGCAGTATTTATGGTCAAGCAACAATTGCCTGTTGTGCGCGCCGCCATGGCTGGCGCGAATCGCCGTAGAATGCCTGATTGAGCGCTTTAACCAGCTTGCATCCAGGAATGCCATGACCCCGACCACGCCAGACTCCCTGCACATCGTGTGCCCCCATTGCGACGCCGTCAACCGCTTGCCGGCAGCACGCCTGATTGAGCAGCCCACGTGCGGCAAGTGCCAGAAGGATTTATTTACGGGCCAACCCGTGGACCTGGCCAGCGCCCGTTTTCTCAAGCATATCGAACGCAGCGATATTCCCGTGCTGGTCGATTTCTGGGCGCCTTGGTGCGGTCCGTGCCGCAGCATGGCGCCATACTATGTGCAAGCCGCCAAGACCCTGGAGCCCGCGTTTCGCGTCGTCAAGGTGAATACGGAAGCGTCGCCGGACCTGGGCGGCCGTTTCAATATCCGCAGCATTCCCACCCTGGCCCTGTTTCGCAAGGGCGTGGAAGTGGCGCGCCAGCCGGGCGCCATCGATGCGCAAGCCATCATCGCGTGGGCAAGGGACAAGGCACATTTCTAGGCGCGCGGGAAAGCCGTTCAGGTTTTCCATTTGACATTTAATATGGCGCCATATTATATTGTGCCATATGATAAAGCTCGAACAGAAATACACGGCCCTGCTGGGCGACGTGCAGCGCCGCGCACTCGGCCCCGACATGCCGGCATCCGTCGGACGCTTGCGCCTGTGCTTTGAAGTGCTGGGGCTGGCGTCCGCCATCGATGGCGATTGCGCCGCGCGCCTGGGCAGGCACGGCTTGTCGGAAGGGAAATTTGTGCTGCTGTCCCTGCTGCGCGATGTGCCTGACGGACTGTCGCCGCACGAGCTGGCCGAGCGGGCCGGCGTGACGCGCGGCACCATCACGGGCTTGCTCGACGGCCTCGAGCGCGATGGTTTCCTCGCGCGTCATCCTGACCAGGCCGACCGGCGCAAGCTGCTGGTGCGCCTGAGCCTCAAGGGAGAAATGGCTGCCGCCACCCTGGTCGACGAGCACGCGCAATGGATCGCCAGCCTGTTTGCCGATTTCACGCCGGAGGAAATGCAATTGTTGAGTGCGCTGCTGGAAAAAGCCTGGCGCAAGACGGACAGGGGCGCCGCATGAGCCGCGGCATCGCCGACATCGCTCCCGCGCGCCTGGCCCTGCTGAACCAGGGAATGGTGGCCAGCGCCACCCTGACGGAAGGGCTGGCCATCGATTTTGCCCAGTTGCTGGCTGCCGCCGTGCCCGCTATTGGCGCGGCCCGCCTGGATCAACTGCGCGCGCAGGCCGCAGCCGGCATCACCAAACGTATGGCCTTGGCGGCGCAAATGCTGCTCGATGCCAACGCCGACCTGGCGTCGCTGCAAGGCCATGTTTCCGACACGGTGCGAGGCTGGGCCTGCTTTGCCATTGCCGCCCAGCCCGGCTGGCCCTTGCCGCAACGGCTGGTCGCCATGCGGCCGCTGGCCGACGATGGGCACTTCGGCGTGCGCGAATGGGCCTGGCTGGCGCTGCGGCCCCGGCTGGCCGAGCATTTGCCTGACGCCATCGCGCTGCTGGCGCCGTGGACGGCGGACCCGTCGGAAAGAGTGCGCCGCTTTGCCTGCGAAGCGCTGCGCCCGCGCGGCGTGTGGTGCGCGCACATCGCCGAGCTGAAGGAAGAGCCGCAGCTGGCCTTGCCCCTGTTGCAGCCCCTGCGTGCCGACCCGGCCGTCTATGTGCAGGATTCCGTGGCCAACTGGCTCAACGATGCGGCCAAGGGCCAGCCGGATTGGGTGCGCAGCCTGTGCGCGCAATGGCTGCTGGAAAGCCCCGTTGCCGCCACGGCACGTATCTGCAAGCGCGCCCAGCGTTCACTTTCTTAATTGTTTGGAGGAAAACATGCATTACCTGTTAGAACTGTACAGCCCGAAACCGGCCTGGCTGGCCCTCGACGGCGCCGCGCGCCAGGCGTATTTCGCCACTGTGGGCGCCGGCATGGCGGCCTTGTCCGGCAGCGGCGCCGAAGCGCTGGCCATGGGCGCCATCGATGGCGGCAAGCTGCATGGGGCTGCCCAGCAATTCTATGCCGTCTGGCGCTTCCCGGACGAGGCGGCACTGGACGCCTTGCTTGCCGGCATCGCCGCCACGGGCTGGCATGATTACTTCGACACCATCAATGCGGCGGGACAGGCCGTGGATTTTCCTGCCCACCTGGCGCAGCTGGCCGCCGTCTAAGCGTCCGCCGTTTTCCTTGCCGCTGCGGTAAAGTTGGCATTTCCATCCGACCATTGACGTTGATGCCAATCAAACTGCTTTCCACCCTGATGCTTGCCCTGGCGCCCATGCTGGCGTCGGCAGCCCTTGCCACCCCGCAAGCCCTCGTCGTCGCCGCCCGCAAGCAGGTGGGCGTGACCCTGCAGTACGACCCGCGCTACGAACGGCTCGCCTATCCGGGCGGCGACGTGCCGCTGGAACGGGGTGTGTGCACGGATGTGGTGGTGCGCGCCTACCGCCAGCTGGGGCAGGATTTGCAAGTGCTGGTGCACGAAGACATGCGCAAGGCGTGGCAGGTGTACCAGCAGCAGGGGCGCTGGCAGATGAAGGGGCCGGACCGCAATATCGACCACCGCCGCGTGCCGAACCTGGGCACCTACTTTGCCCGCCACGGCACCAGCTTGCCGCCAAGCAAAGAAGCGAACGCTTACCGCGCGGGCGACATCGTCACCTGGCGCCTGCCGCGCAACCTCACGCACATCGGCATCGTCAGCGACAAGCAGTCGTGGAGCGGCGTGCCGCTCATCATCCACAACATCGGCGAAGGCGCGCGCGAGGAAAATATTCTATTCAGCTATCCCATCACGGGACACTATCGCTGGCAACCCCGCTGAGGGGGAGGGGAGCGATCTCTTGCAGGATCGCCAGCACCTGGGCCAGCGCCGTGTCGATATCGAGCTTGTCGATGGCGCCATAGCCGAGGAACAGGCCTGCGTGGCGTGCCACGCCGTGGTAAAAGCCCGATAGCGCATACAGGCTGATGTCGGCCAGGCGCGCCCGGCGCAGCAATTCGGCGATGTCGAGCGGTGCCTGGGCCAGGGCCGCCACGTGGAAGCCGGCGCTGGCGGGCACCAGGCGGAACCACGGCGACAGCGGGCCGTTGAACCAGTGCTGCAGCCGCTCGCGCCGCCCCGCATAGATATCGTGGCAGCGGCGGATATGGCGCAGCAAATGGCCGTCGCCGATGAACTTGGCCAGCGCATGCTGGCCCAGGCTGGCCGTGTGGCAATCGCTCAGGTATTTCACCGTTTCCACGGCGGCCACGATGGCTTGCGGCAGCACAACATAGCCGAGCCGCAATTCTGGCAGCATGATCTTGGAAAAGCTGCCCACGTGCGCGACGACGCCGTAGCGGTCCATGCTTTGCAGGGAATCTTCGGGCCGGCCTTCGTAACGGAAGGCGCTGTCGTAGTCGTCCTCGATGATGATGGCGCCTAGCTGCTGAGCCCGCTCCAGCAAGGCATGGCGGCGCGCCATGCTCATCGGCATGCCCAGCGGAAATTGATGCGCGGGGGTGACATAGATCAACCGCGTGCCGTCCGGGATTTGTCCGACGATGAGGCCATCCTCGTCCACGTCGATGCCCACCACGCGGGCGCCCTGGCTGGCGAACACGGCGCGCGCCACCGGGTAGCCGGGTTCTTCCACGGCAACCGTGTCGCCTGCTTCCAGCAAGGTCAGCGCCAGCAGGTGCAAGGCTTGCTGCGCGCCGCTGGTGACGAGCACCTGTTCCTCGGTGCAATGGATGCCGCGGCTGAAAGCGGCATGGCCGGCGATCGCCGCGCGCAAGGACGGCAAGCCGGCGACAGGGCCATAGCGGCCGCGCGCCTGGCCGCCCTGGCGCAGCGCGTGCAGCATGCAGGCGCGCCATTCATCCTGCGGGAAGTGCGCGGGCGTGGCGCGTCCGCCGATGAAGGCGTAGCGCGCCGGTTCTTCCTGGCTGGCGCGGCGCAGGGGCGTGGGCGTCGCTTCCCAGCGGGCGATGCGCTGTGCGCTGGCCAGCGGCGTGCTGGCGTGGCGGCGTTGCGGCGACGCGTGCGGCGTCTGCACGAAGCTGCCTACGCCCACTTTGCCGACCAGCAGCTTTTCATAACCGAGCTTGTCATACACGTCGGACACCGTCTTGCGTGACAGGCCCAGCTGGCTGGCCAGCAGGCGCGAGGGCGGCAATTGCTGGCCATCCGTCAGCCGGCCCGAGCGGATGGCCTCGCTGAGCTGGCGGTACAGCTGGCCGCCCAGGTCGCGCGTGCCGTCGATCAGGATATGTAATTCCATGGAGTATCTGCTGGTGGTCTGCTGTTTTTCGGGGGGATTGGCCTGCCGCGCGCTGTTCCTGGGCTACTACAATGGTGCATCTCTACTCCTTCAAGGAATGCATCATGACACAGCAACGACTCGATTTTACACAAGCTTCGCCGGACGCCGTCAAGGCCATGTACGCGCTGGAAGCGGCAATCGCCAGGCTGGGCGTGGAACACTCGCTGCTCGAGCTGATCCGCCTGCGCGCTTCGCAAATCAATGGCTGTGCCTTTTGCGTGGACATGCACACGAGCGACGCGCGCAAGGCGGGCGAAACGGAGCGCCGCCTGTATGCCGTGTCCGTCTGGCGCGAAACGCCGTTCTTCACGCCGCGCGAACGGGCCGTGCTGGCCTGGACGGAAGCGCTGACCCTGCTGCCGCAAAGCCAGGCGCCGGATGACGTGTATGCGGCGCTGGCGGCACAATTGACGCCGGCGGAAATGGTCAACGTGACCCTGGCCATCGGTTCCATCAATACCTGGAACCGCCTGGCCGTGGGTTTCCGCAAGATGCCCGAATAAATCCTGTGTTCGTTCGCGAACAGACGCCTGGCTGGTCCCTGCGTAGTCTGGCAGGACGATTGATCAGCCAGGGAGCAGCCATGCAAGTACATATCGGGGAAGGCGCCGAAAAGACGCCGCAGCAGGAGGAAGAGGCGCGCCGCGAATTCATCGCCGAACTGTGGCGGCGCTTTGAAACCTTGCAGGAATGGGCCGTCAGCCACTGGCCCGACCAGCAGCATCCCCTCAGTTCCGCCGACTTCGTCGAGGCGCGCAAAGAGATATTGAGTCTGCGTTCGCCGGCCGGTTCCTTGAACCAGCCGGCGCAGAAGGATGAGGCCGAGCCAGAGCAGGGCGGCGCGCAATATCTGGATGTGACGCCAGCCCCCTGGCCTTGAGGAGCGCCTGAGAAAACATCCATGACTGCGTTGCCGTGCCTGGCCGTACTAGCGTACTGCCTGCGGCACGGCGCCTTGTCCTGAACGTTTTTCAGGTGCCCCCGTCCTGAAAAATCCGCTGTAAAAGTTACTGTTTGACCACTTCCGCTTTCTTGCCCTGCGCAAACACCCAGCACAGCAAACTCACCAGCAGCCCCGCCATCACGCCATACGCCAGGTTCAGGGCGCTGTCGAACAGCAGCGGCGCCACCAGGCCCGACACCAGCGCGAACAGCAGCATCTGGATGAACGACTGCATCGAGGACGCCAGGCCGCTGTTGTTGGGGAAGTGGTTCAGGGCCATCAGGGTCATCGGCGGCATGGCGATGGACAGGGCGAACGAGTAGAAGAACAATGGCAGCACGGCCCACGGCACTTCGGCGGCAAAGAAGTAGTTGTAGCCGATGTTGACCAACGCGGCGATGAGCATCAGGATGAAGCCGGTCCAGATCATCTGGCGCTGGCTGTAGCGATGGGCGATTTTCGCCGACAGGGCCGAACCGAACACCATGCCGCTGATCAAAGGTATGAACAGCCAGGCGAAGGCCGTTTCCGGCAAATGCAGAATGTTGATGATGAAGTAGGCGGCCGAGCCGATGTACAGGGCGAAGCCGCCAAACGCCGCGCCGATGGCCGTCGACAGCAGCAGGAACTGGCGGTGGCACAGCACTTTCCAGTAATTGACGGCGATGTCGCCCAGGTGGAAGGCGTGACGCTGCTCCTTCGGCAGGCTTTCCGGCAGCGCGCGCCAGACGACGACGAACATCAGCACGCCGAAGGCCGTCAGGAACCAGAAGATCCAACGCCAGCCCAGTCCCACCTGCAGCCAGCCGCCCAGCACGGGGGCGATGGCCGGCGCCAGCGCGAACACCATCATGATGTGCGAGAGGATTTTCTGCGCGGCGGCGCCCGAATAGCGGTCTTGCACGATGGCGCGGCCGATGACGGAGCCGGCGCCCGCCGAGAGCCCCTGCAGCACGCGCCAGGCCAGCAGCCAGCCCAGCGACGGCGCCAGCGCGGCGCCCACGGAAGCGATCACATACAGCACCAGCGAAACGAGAATGACGGGACGGCGGCCGAACGAGTCGGACAAGGTGCCGTAAAACAGCATCATGAAGGCGAACGTGAACAGGAAAAAGCTCAGGGTTTGCTGCACCAGCAGGGGGCTGGCATTGAAATCATGCGCAATGGCGGGGAAAGACGGCAGATAGGTGTCAATTGCAAGCGGTCCGACCATCGCCAGGCCCGCCAAAATCCATGTTAATAATTTAGTCATGTTGAACAGTGTTTTTGTTAGTCCGTCATTTTACGCTAGTGACCGGAATCAGGTTTGGCGCCGACCTTTTTGCCATCCATATGCGTTTTTCGCATATGAAACCTTGGAATTCTTCGTTTGCATCGCTTGCCGCCGCCGCTAAGCTGGGGCGACCCGGCCTGTTTGCCGTTTTCTGGAAGTGATACGCCATGCACAGTATTTATCCCGCGGCGCCCGCCGACGACACGGCCCAGTGGAACCTGGGACCCGTGATCCAGGCCTTGCGCAGTTCGCGCGAAGACAAGCACAAGATCCGCCATAACGGCAGGGTGCGCGAACTGCCGTCGCGCGAAGCCCTGACCACCATCGTCAACGGCCTGTCGGCGGCCCTGTTCCCCACGCATTACGGGCGGCCCAACCTGACGGACGAAAGCATCGATTATTTTGTCGGCGACACGCTCAACACCACCCTGAACCGCCTCAGCGAGCAGGTGCGGCGCGGCTTGCTCTTTTCCGTGCCGGCCGGCGATGAGGGCGATGGCGCCAGCGACGATGCGGCCCTGGCGCAGCAGGCGCGCGACATCACGCGCGCCTTCGCCGCCAGCCTGCCCGATATCCGCGCCCTGCTGGTGTCGGACGTGCAGGCCGCCTACGCGGGCGACCCGGCCGCCACCTCGGTGGCCGAGATCATGCTGTGCTACCCGGGCACCATCGCCATCCTGTACCACCGCCTGGCGCACCGGCTGCATGCCCTCGGCGCGCCGTTCCTGGCGCGCCTGATCGCCGACATCGCGCATACGCTGACGGGCATCGACATCCACCCGGGCGCGCACATCGGCGCCTCCTTCTTCATCGACCACGGCACCGGCGTGGTGATCGGCGAGACGGCCATCATCGGCCAGCGGGTGCGCCTGTACCAGGCCGTCACCCTGGGCGCCAAGCGCTTCCCGGCCGATGCCAGCGGTGCGCTGATCAAGGGCACGCCGCGCCACCCTATCGTCGAGGATGACGTGGTCATTTATGCAGGCGCAACCGTACTGGGGCGCATCACCATCGGCGCGGGATCGACCATCGGGGGGAATGTGTGGCTGACGCAGAGCGTGCCGCCAGAAAGCAATGTATCGCAGGCGCAGATGCGCAACGATTGAAGCGTGGCCGAGAAAACGTCCATGGCGGCGTTGCAGAGCCTTGGCGTACTAGTGTACTGCCTGCGGCGCTGCGCCTTGCCCTGAACGTTTTTCGGGCACGCTTCAAGCCGGGCAGGGCGCCTGGCTTTGCAAAAACCTTACTTCACCGTCAGCGCTTCATAGCGCGCCACGGGCACGCCATCCTTCAGCAGCAGCAATTCCTGGTCGGCGTAGCGGTAGCCATTGACTTCGCCCAGGGTGGTCAGGAGCAGACGTTCGAGGTCCATGTCCTGCGGCTGGCACATCATCATGGTGCCGGCCAGTTGTCCAAAGTTCAAGGTGCTGACGCCATCGCTGGTGTAGCCGCCCATCATCTGGTTGCAGCCGCTGTTGCCGCTGGCGCGGCCTTCGGCCAGCAGCAGGGTCACTTCGCGCTGCTCGGGCGTCTTGCGTACCACTTGCTTGCCCTTCAATTCCTTCAGCTTCCACTGCGTGCCCGTCAGCTTGGGTGCCGGCTTGGCGGGCGAGGTGGCGCCTGGCGCGGCGGCGGCAGCGTCGCTGCGCACCGGTGTTTGCGCGCAGCCGGCGGTGATGGCGACGATGGCGGCGAGGGGAATCAGGCTGGCGAGTTTGAACATGGCGGTTCCTTCTTTAAATGAATGGCGCCAGATTAGCAGATCCGCGCCGCGCCAGCATGCACGGTTGACGAGCGCTTTGGCAAGCTTACTGCTGCTTTTCCTGTTCCAGCCGGGACTCGAGCACGGTGCGCGCCGCCGCCACGTAGGCGCGGCAGGCTTGCGGGTCGACAAAGGCGTCGCTGCCGGCCGTGGCGCTCGCTTCCAGCCGTTCCCACAACTGTGCAGCCTCCGGATGCGCGGAGATCAGCACGTCGCAAGGCAGTTTTTCCAGGGTCTCGAAGCTGCGGCGCAAGTCCGCCACCGCGTTCGGATACTCGCTGCTGTCGCTGAACTTGAAGCCGGGACGCGAGACGGCGTTGAGGCTGTCCGCGTAGACCATGTGCAGGCAGCGGGGGCCGTCGCACGATTGCCACGTCCAGCTCAGGCCTCCGGGCGTGTGGCCCGGCGTGGCATGCGCCGTCAGGTTGACGGGTCCGATATTGAACTGGCCGCCGTCGCGCGCCAGGCGCATGTCCTTGACGGGCGGGTACTTGGGCAGCGCGTGGTATTGCGGGTCATCGGGCCCCACTTCGCCCGACGCCAGGTCCAGCGCCGCCGACGGGCTGGCGGCCACCAGCGCGTTGCTGCGCCGCTGCAGTTCGGCCAGGCCGCCCGCATGGTCGATATGGCCGTGCGAATTGAGGATCAGCTTGACGTCCTCGATGCGAAAACCCAGCGTGCCGATATTGGCGATGATCTTCGGTGCCGATTCCGGCAAGCCGCCGTCGATCAGCACGTGGCCCTGCGGCGACGTCACCAGCACGGAACTGAGGCCTTTTACGCCCACATAATAGGTATTGCCGAAGATGCGGAACGGCGCCTGATCCGCGTTCCAGGTGGCGCAGACTTCGCAGCCTGGCGTCGGCGGCGTGACTGGCGCCTGCGCCCATGCCAGGGAGCCATGGCCTGCCAGTAGCGCCAGTGCCAGCGCGCGCGTAAGAGTGGGGGGCATTGCGATCCTTATCCGTGGTGCCAGGGTGGCATATGCTGACATGGAACGGGGCTGCACGCAAACGCTAAGGGGCGGCGGACGGCGCGCCGGCGGCATCCTGCTGGTAGAGCAGTTCGATCAGGGTATCGTCCGCATAGTGGGTGTCGCCGATGGGCGAGAGGAAGGAATGCCCCTCTTTTTCCACCTTCAGGGCGATGCGGCGTTCGCCATCGAGCAGGGTGGCGCTGGCGAGAGGCACATTGCTGCGGGTGCCCAACTTGAGCTGCTCGGCGGAGCACCAGTCGGTGGTGCGCAGCAGGGTGCCGACAAGGGTGCGTACCCAGAACGGTATCTCTTTCCTGGCGATGGCAATCGTCACCTGGCATTGCAGGCGCAGGTCGCCCAGGCGGCGCATGCCGGCCGGCACGCCGTCGCTGTGAATGGACGGCTGCCAGCGGTAATTGCCCTTTTTTTTGTTGGTGATCAGGTCCGCGTCTTCGCTCTCGGCCTGCGCGCTGCGCGGAAGCGTAAAGCTGCCATCGGCGGCCAGGGACAGAGGAATCGAAGTTTCGTTGCCGGCGATGCGCAAGCTCAGGTCCCGCATGGCGTCCGCCGGGGCGCCGCTGCCCGTGATCAGCTGGAAGCGCACTTCGCGCGCTTTCGGCGCCAGCGCATGGTATTCATCGAAGGCGTCGAGGCCGGCCGCCATCACGCGGTACGATTTCAATTCCGGATTGCGGATGCTGTTGATGTGGATGGACTGGCCGGTTTCCGCCGGCGCTTCGGCAGGTGCGTCAGCCTGCGTGCCGGCATGGGCCGCGACGTGGCTGGCGGCCAGCATGACGAGGATGGGAAGGATAGGAAGGTACACGTAGCCGCCTGTTTGTTTTCAACATGGCAAGCTAACATGAATGACAAGGCTTGTCACTGGCGGCGTCAGGCCGCCAGTTCAGAGCCGGGCGCGGACGCGGGTGCGATGCTGACCTGGCGGCCCGCGTGATCGGCGGGCAGGCGCGGTCCCTGGCCGAAGACCTTGTGGCGCAAGCTGCCTTCCTCATAGGCGGTGCGGTAGCGGCCGCGCCGCTGCAGTTCCGGCACGATGTGGGTCACCACGTCGGCCATGCTGTCGTGGGCGACGGCGAAGGCGAGATTGAAACCGTCGATGCCCGTCTCGTCGAGCCAGCTTTCCAGCTGGTCGGCCACCTGGCGCGCGTCGCCGACGATGACGGGGCCGCGTCCGCCCAGGCCGATGTATTCGGCCGCTTCGCGCACCGTCCAGCGGCGGTCCGGGTCGGCCTGGCTGAACGAGGCCAGCGCCGAGCGGCCGGCCGGGGAGTCGATGTACTCGATGGTGGCGTCGAGCGGGTAGCGGCTGAAATCGACGCCCGTCCAGCCGGACAGCAGCACGAGGGCCGCCTCGATATTCACGTGGCGCAGGTAATCGGCATGCCTGGCGCGCGCTTCTTCTTCCGTGGCGCCCGTGATGACCAGCGCTTGCGCGTAGATCAGCAGCGCGTCGCCATCGCGCCCGCTTTGCCGCACGGCGGCGCGCAGGTCGTCGGCGTAACGCTTGACGACCGTCTTGCTGGGGCCACTGACAAAGGTGGCTTCCGCATGGCGCGCCGCGAAGCGCGTGCCGCGCGGCGAGGTGCCTGCCTGGTACAGCAGCGGCGTGCGCTGCGGCGACGGCTCGCACAAATGGATGCCGGGCACCTGGTAGTGGCGCCCGGCATGGTTGATCGGATGCACGCGGGCCGGATCGGCGTAGATGCCGCGCGCCTTGTCGTTGACGACGGCGTCGTCATCCCAGCTCTTTTCCCACAGCTTGTAGACGACGTCCAGGTATTCGTCGGCCAGGTCGTAGCGCTCGTCGTGGCCCAGTTGCTGGTTCAAGCCCAGGTTGCGCGCCGCGCTGTCTAAATAGCCGGTGACGATATTCCAGCCGATGCGCCCTTTCGTCAGGTGGTCGAGGGTGGAGATGCGCCGCGCGAACGTGTACGGGTGCTCGTAGGTGAGGGCGCAGGTGACGCCGAAACCCAGGTGCGTGGTGGCTTGCGCCATGATGGGCACGAGGGCCAGCGGATCGTTCAGCGGCACCTGCACGCCGTGTTCCAGGGCCGCATCGAGGCTGCCCCGGTACACGTCATACACGCCCAGCACGTCGGCCAGGAACACCGCGTCGAACAGGCCCGCTTCCAGCAGCCGCGCCAGCTCCGTCCAGTGCGTGGGGTCCGTGTAGCGGTGGCTGCGGTCGCGCGCATGCGTCCACAGTCCCGGCGACTGGTGGCCCACGGTATTCATCTGGAAGGCGTTGAAGCGTATCGTCTTGGCCATGGCTTATTTGGCCGCCGTCTGCAGGGCTTGCTGGTAATCGGGTTTCGAATAGCCGGCAAAGTGTTTATTCGTGATGTCGAGGAATTCGCGCGAGCGGTAGGCCGCCGCCAGGTCTTTCGCGAACTGCTTGTCCTTGTCCGCCGTGCGCACGGCCACCAGGTTGATGTAATTGGGCGAGATTTTCTCGGCCACCAGCGCATCCGTCAGTTTCAGTCCCGACGCCAGCGCGTAATTGCCGTTGATGAAGGAGTAGTCGGTGTCGCCCAGCGAGCGTGGCAGTTGCGCCGCTTCCAGCGGCAGCAGCTTGATTTTCTTCGTGTTGACGGCGATATCCTTTTCCGATGCGCGCACGGGGTCGAAGCTGGCGCGCAGCTTGATCCACCCCAGCTGGTCGAGCAGCACCAGCGCGCGCGCCTGGTTGGTCGGATCGTTCGGCAAGCCCACCGTCGTGCCTTCCTTCACGTCGTCCAGCGTCTTGTGCTTCTTGCTGTAGATGGCAATCGGCGCGGTGGGGATCGTGATCAGGTCCGTCAGGGCCAGCTTGTGTTCCAGCGCGAATTTCTTCAGGTAGACGATGTGCTGGAAGACGTTGGCGTCCAGCGAACCCTCTGCCAACGCGAAGTTGGGCTGGATATAGTCGTTGAATTCCACCAGCTTGACCTTGTAGCCCTGCTTTTCCAGGATAGGCTTGATACCCAGCTTGATCTGGTCCGCGTACGGCCCGGCGCTGGTGCCGATGGTGATGTCTTTCGGGTCCTTGGCGTGGACGAAGCTGCTGGCCAGTGCCAGGGTCAGGGCGGTGAGGAGGATGCTGCGGCGGGCGATGGTCATGGTAGCTCCTTGGTGGGTGAATTATGAGTACGCCGTCGGCTCGGGCAGCGTGCCGTTCAAGGCAAAGCGTCCCAGGTCGCGCAGCTTGTAGTCGATGGGGTCGTGCAGGGTATGTACGCGCACGTTGCGCCAGTAGCGGTCGAAGCCATACTGGGCCGAGGTGGAACGGGCGCCCGTCAGTTCGAACATCTGGCTGCTGATCTCCAGTCCCGCCTTGTGCGACAGGCATTTGGCTTCGGCCACGGAGACGGCCAGCAAGCCCCGTTCGCGCGCCGTCACCAGCGCGCCCTTGCGGAACACCTTTTCCAGTTCCTGCGCCGCCGCGTCGGCCAGCACTTGCGCGGGGCGCAGCAAGAGCCACAGCTGGCCATAGCGGTGCTGTACCAGAGGGTCGTCCGTTGCCTTGTCCACGCCCGAGGCAAACCAGGCTTTCGCCTGTTCGTCCGTGTAGCGGCGCGCCGCCTCGAACGCGCCTTCGGCGATGCCCAGATACAGGTTGGCCATGATCAGCTGTGCGATCTGCGAGCGCACGGTGGCTTGCGGCGTGGCGGCCTGCGCGGGCGCCTGCAGCACCAGCTCGCGCGGCAGGGCGACGCCGTGGAAATGCACGTTGCCGCTGTCCGTCTGGCGCTGGCCGAAGGCGTCCCAGTCCGCCTGCACGGTCACGCCATCCTGGCGCGTGGGCAGGGCGGCGATCAGCGCCGTCTGCGTGGGCGCGTGCCAGGCGGAGACGGTCAGCCAGTCCGACCCAACGGAACCGGAAGAAAAGCTCTTGATGCCGTCGAGGGTGAAACCGTCGTCGCTGTCGGCCGCGGTGACCCGTTTGTCGAGGGGATTCAAGGCATTGCCCCAGAACAGACGCTCGTCGACGGTCAAGGTGAGCAGGCGGCGCTGCTGCTGCGCGCTGCCGTACAGCTGCAAGCCGGCCAGCTGCAGATGGTGGAAGCCGAAGACGTGCGCCAGCGCGCTGTCGGCCCGCGCCAGGATGCGGATCACCTGATACACGAGGGGCCACGACGCGCCCTGGCCGCCGAATTCCACGGGAATCGACAGGGTCAGCAAGCCCGACTCGCGCAGCCATTCGCGTTCCTGCGCCGCGTGCCCGCCGGCCTGGTCGCGGGCATTGGCCGTTTCGGCCAGGCGCGCGGCCAGCTTTGTTGCGATGCGGATGGCGTCCTGCAGCGGTTCCTGTGCGGGGACCTGGGAGCAGGCGGAGTGGAGAAAGGCGCTAGACATGAGTGACATTCCAGAAAGACGATGAGGCCGATATTGCACCGCCAGGCGCGTGCCGTACACGAAGAAAACCGCGCATGGATATGCGAAAAAAGCCGCGCGGCTGAATGCGCGATGGCGTGCGGGGCGTCAGGCCCGGATAGTCAAAAAACGCATATCGAAGCGCGAAAGCATTCGTTTTACCGGACTGCTGATGGCGATAGGCTGCAAGCATCCAAGTAGCCAAATCAAATCATTACGTACAGGGACGGGCATCACATGAGCATCTTGTTATTGGGCGGTAGCCCGCAACTCCCATCGAGTTCCAGCCGCCTGCTGCTGCATATCGGCGAACAGCTGGCGCTGCAGGGCCACAGCTACGCCAAGCTGCATGTGCGCGACCTGCCGGCGCGCGCCTTGCTGCTGGCCGACTACGACGACGCGGCGATTGCCCGCGCCGTGCGCGCCGTGGCCGACGTGGACGCCATCGTGATCGCCACGCCCATCTACAAGGCTTCGTATACCGGCTTGCTGAAAGCATTCCTCGACCTGTTGCCGCAAGATGGCCTGGCCGGCAAGCTGGTGCTGCCGCTGGCCACGGGCGGCGGCCATGCCCACACCCTGGCGCTCGACTACGCGTTGCGCCCCGTGCTGCATGCGCTGGGCGCCAAGCAGGTCTTCACCAGCATCTACGCCAATGCGCAGCAGCTGGCGTGGCACGAAGAACGGGGCCTGAGCCTGGATGCGCCGATTGCCGAGCGCGTGCAGGCCGGTATCGAGGAACTCTCCACCGGCCTGTTCGTGCTGCAGGGACAGCGCCCGCCCGCACCCGCCGACATCTCCGTACCCGTGCGTTCGCTGCAAGACCAGCCTTACGCGCCCCACTATCAAGCCGCCTGATTATTCACCGACCAAGGAACTGCCATGACACACCGCCACGCACAACGACTCTCGCGCCGTACCACCCTGGGCTTGCTGTTTGCCGCCGCCGCCGGCGTGATGGCGGCCGGCATGCCGGTCGCGGCGCAGGCGCAGGCCAAGGGAGAGGTCCGCATCGGCTACCAGAAATACGGCACATTGACCTTGCTCAAAGGGCGCGGCACCCTGGAAAAACGCCTGGCCGAGCAGGGCGTGGGCGTGAAATGGACGGAATTTCCGGCCGGTCCCGTGCTGCTGGAAGGCCTGAACGTGGGCAGCATCGACTTCGGCACGGTGGGCGAGGCGCCGCCGATCTTTGCCCAGGCGGCCGGCGCCAACCTGGTGTATGTCGGCAATGAGCCGGCGTCGCCCGCCAGCGAAGCCATCGTCGTGCCCAAGGGTTCCGGCCTGCGCACCCTGGCCGACTTGAAGGGCAAGAAAATCGCCCTGAACAAGGGCTCGAACGTGCATTACCTGTTACTCAAAGCGCTGGAAAAGGCGGGTGTCGCGTACGCCGACATCCAGCCCGTGTTCCTGCCGCCGGCCGATGCGCGCGCCGCCTTCGAGCGCGGCAGCGTGGACGCGTGGGCCATCTGGGACCCGTTCCTGGCGGCCGCCGAAAAGCAGCTGGGCGCCCGCGTGCTGGCCGATGGCAAGGGCCTGGTGGCGAACTACCAGTTTTATCTCGCTTCGCGCACGTATGCCGAGAAAAACCCGGAAATCCTGCGCATCGTGCTCGATGAAGTGGCCAAGGTCGATGACTGGGGCCGCAACAATCCGGAGGAAGTGGCGACGATCCTGTCGGCCCAGACTGGGCTGGGCAAGGATGTCGTGGCGCTGGCCGCTTCGCGCTATGCGTATGGCGTCAAACCCGTGTCGGTCGACGTGATCGCTTCGCAGCAAAGGGTGGCGGACGCGTTTTCCAGCCTGAAGCTGATTCCGAAACCGATCATCGTCAAGGACGCGCTGCTGCCGGCGCGCCAGCTGGCTACCAGCACAAAATAAGGAACAAATATCATGTCATTGAATGTCTTCTGGTTTATTCCCACCCACGGCGACAGCCGCTACCTGGGCACGTCGCAGGGCGCGCGTCCCGTCGATGCCGATTACTTGCGCCAGGTAGCCGTGGCCGCCGACACGCTCGGCTACGACGGCGTGCTGCTGCCCACGGGCCGCTCCTGCGAAGATGCGTGGGTGGTGGCGTCGTCGCTGATCAGCGTGACGCAAAAGCTGAAATTCCTGGTGGCCGTGCGGCCAGGCCTGTCCACGCCCGGCCTGGCCGTGCGCATGGCGTCCACCTTCGACCGCCTGTCGAACGGGCGCCTCTTGATCAATGTCGTCACGGGCGGCGACCAGGGAGAACTGGAAGCGGACGGCCTGTTTGCCGACCACGCCAAGCGCTATGAAATCTCCGATGAATTCATCAAGGTGTGGCGTGCCACCCTGGCGGGCGAGGGCGGCGCGGCCGGCTATGATTTCGAGGGCAAGCATATCCAGGTGAAGGGTGCGAAAACCCTGTATCCGCCCGTGCAAAAGCCGTATCCGCCGCTGTACTTCGGCGGCTCGTCGGAGCCGGCGCATGAACTGGCGGCCGAGCAGATGGACGTGTACCTGACGTGGGGCGAGCCGCCCGCCGCGGTCGCCGAGAAAATCGCCGACATCCGCGCGCGCGCCGCCAAGCGGGGACGCACAGTCCGGTTTGGCATCCGATTGCACGTGATCGTGCGCGAAACCAACGAGGCGGCCTGGCGCGCGGCCGATGAACTGATCAGCCACCTGGACGACGACATCATCGCGAAGGCGCAGGCGGCGTTCGGCAAGATGGATTCCGTGGGCCAGCAACGGATGGCGGCCCTGCATGGCGGGCGGCGCGACAAGCTCGAAGTGTCGCCGAATCTGTGGGCCGGCGTGGGCCTGGTGCGCGGCGGCGCGGGCACGGCACTCGTGGGCGACGGCCCGACCGTGGTGGCGCGCATGCAGGAATACGCGGACCTGGGCATCGACACCTTCATTTTCTCGGGCTACCCGCACCTGGAAGAGTCGTACCGCTTCGCCGAACTGGTATTCCCGTTGCTGGGCAAGGGCAAGGCCGTGGGTGAGCAATCCTTGAGCGGCCCGTTCGGCGAAGTCATGGCCAGCAATATCGTGCCGGCTGCGCCGCAGAAAAAGGCGGCCTGAGATGGCGACGGCCACCGTCAAAGGTCTGCCCGGCACGCCGTGGCGCAATGCGCTGGCGCCGTGGGCCTTGCCCGTGGCGCTGCTGCTGGCCTGGCAACTGGCGGCGCAGTGGGGCTGGCTGTCGAGCCGCATCCTGCCCGAGCCGTGGGCCGTGGCGAAAGCCTTCTGGCACCTGGCCGTATCGGGCGAACTGTGGCTGCACCTGAAAACGAGCTTGTGGCGCGCCACGGTCGGTTTCACCGTCGGCGCGGGACTGGGCTTGCTGCTGGGGCTATTGACGGGCAGCTTCCGTCACGCGGAAACCCTGCTCGACACAACACTGCAAATGGTGCGCAACATCCCGGCCCTGGCCCTGATCCCGCTGGTGATCCTGTGGTTCGGCATCGACGAGACGGCGAAACTGTTCTTGCTGGCCGTCGGCGTGTTCTTTCCCGTCTACCTGAACACCTTCCACGGCATCCGCTCGGCCGACCAGGGGCTGATCGAAATGGCGAAAAGCTATGGCCTGTCGGGCTGGCCCCTGTACCGCGACGTGATCCTGCCGGCCGCCATGCCGTCGATCCTGGTCGGCGTGCGTTTTTCGCTCGGTCTCGTGTGGGTGCTGCTGATCGTCGCCGAAACCATCTCGGCGCAGGCCGGCATCGGCTACATGACCATGAATGCGCGCGAATTTTTGCAAACGGACGTGGTGCTGGTGGGGATTTTATTGTACGCCTTGCTGGGCAAGCTGGCCGATTTGTTCTCGCGCCGGCTGGAACGCCACTGCCTGCGCTGGAATCCCGCTTACCGCTAACGAAGAAAGTACATACCATGCTGCTCGCCCCCATCCAGATCGAAACGGATTTTTTGTCGCACTTCGTCCAGTACGACCCGGCCAGCGCGCCGCCGCAGGCCAAGGCTGCCCCGCAAGCTCCTTTGGCGCGCCGTGGCGTGCCTTTGGAACTGACGCAATTGAGCAAGGCCTTTGGCGAACGTCCGGTCCTGAAAAACGTCGACCTGCAGCTGGAAGCGGGAGAATTCGTCGCCATCGTGGGGCGCAGCGGCTGCGGCAAGAGCACCTTGCTGCGCTCGATCGCGGGCCTGGAAAGCGTCGATGAAGGCAGCATCGCCATCGGCAGCGGCGTGGGCGCGCCCGATATCCGCATCATGTTCCAGGAATCGCGGCTGCTGCCGTGGAAGACGGTGCTCGACAACGTGGCCCTGGGCCTGCCCCGTTCCGTCGGCGCGGCGGCCGCTTCGCTGTGGACGGTGGGCCTGGCCGAGCGGACGGACGACTGGCCGTCAGCCCTGTCGGGAGGACAGAAACAGCGGGTGGCGCTGGCGCGCGCCCTCGTGCACGAGCCGCAACTGCTGCTGCTCGACGAGCCCCTGGGCGCGCTCGACGCCCTCACGCGCATCGAGATGCAGCAGCTGATCGAGTCGCTGTGGCTGGCGCGCGGTTTCACGGCCGTGCTGGTGACGCATGACGTGGCCGAGGCCGTGGCCCTGGCCGACCGCGTGCTGCTGATCGAGGATGGGCAGATCGCCCTGGACGTGCGGGTGGACTTGCCGCGCCCCCGTCAGCGCGGCACCGCGGCTTTCGCCGCGCTGGAGCAGGCTATCTTGTCGCGGGTGCTGCAGCCGTCTCGGCCAGGACAATAAAGCCGTCGCCATCGACGGTCGCCACGATGCCCTCGTAGCTGTCGATGGCCGGGTGGCGCGTGGCCAGCGGATGCGCATGCGTGGCGGTGACGACGATGACCTTGGCGCCAGCCGCTTCGCCCGCCTCGATGCCGACGGAGGCATCCTCGAATACCAGACAGTCTGAGGGCGCCACGCCCAGCTTTTCCGCCGCCAGCAAATAGCAATCGGGCCGGGGTTTGCCCGCCTTGACGTCTTCCGCCGTGACCATGATGGCCGGTATCGGCATGCCGGCTGCCTTCAGGCGCGCCGTGGCCAGCGCCCTCGGCGCCGAAGTGACGATGGCCCATTGCGCTGGCGGCAGCGACTGCAGGAAGCGCAGCGCGCCCGCGATTTCAATAATTCCTTCCACATCGATGATTTCCGCATCCGTGATGCCCTGCGATTCGCGCTGCGCGTCGATGCCGGGCAAGCGCAGCTTGGCGATGGTGTCGACCGAGCGCGCGCCGTGGATGGTGGGCAAAAAGGACGCCACGTCGAGGCCCTGGCGCTGGGCCCAGGTGCCCCAGATGCGTTCGGCGGCGGCGATGGAATTGATGACGGTGCCGTCCATATCAAAAAGAAAAGCCCGATAGCGGCCGGCGACCGATGGTGTCAGGGATGAAGACGGCGAGGGCAGTGCGGACATGGCTTCCTTCCGGATGATGGGCTGGAAGCCATTGTAACGGCAGCCGGTTTTTATTTCACAGGTAGACCGATTCAAAGCGGGCCACGGGCGCGCCATCCTTGAGCAGGATCAGGTACTCGCCTTCGAAACGGTAGCCCGTCACACTGTTCAAGTTGGCCAGCACGGCGCTTTCCAGCTGCATCAACGGCGGCGGGCAGGCCATGCGCGTGCTGGCCAACTGGGTGAAGCGCAGGGCCGTGCCGGCCAGCGTGTAGCCGCCCATGACCTGGTTGCAGCCCGTGAAACCATGGACCTTGCCATCGTCGGTGAGGGTGATGCGCACTTCGCGCTCTTGCTGCGGCGCCATCGTCACCGGGGCGCCATCGAGCTGCGTCAGCTTCCAGTAGGTATTCGTCAGGCTGTAGCTGGGCGTCAGGCCGGTGTCCGGCTTGGCGCTGTCGGACGTGGCGGCGCAGCCGCCGGCCATGGCGATGGCGGCGGCGAGGGACAGGTATGTGAGACGATGCGTCAGGCGATGCAGCATGGTGAACTCCAGTGTCAAGGGGAATAGCCGCCAGACTAGCAGTTTTTCCGTGCCTGCCCGCGTACCGCAGCGGCGAATGTTTCCATTTTGCCAGTACTGGCATTACACTCATGCTTTCTGCTGTTTCAACCTTGATCGGGGAGCCGGGCCGATGCTGCAAGCGCAAGCGCTGGATAATCGACTGGTCGCCACCAGTGCCGACGACGTGCTGGTCGATCGCATCGTGCCCGGCGCGCCGCTGGTGATCGCCTTCGGCTTCGTTTCGTGGACCACGCGTCCCGCCTTCGATTTCTACGGGCGCCTGCGCAAGCTGGAGCAGGCCAGCGGCCAGCATCTGAACAAGATCCTCGTGCGCGATTCGGGCAATGCCTGGTATCACCGCCGCATCGCGGGCCTGGGCAGCCACGTGGATGAGACGGCGCAAGCCCTGCGCGAACTGGTGCGCCGCATCGCGCCAAGTACCGTCACCACCCTCGGCCAATCCATGGGCGCGTACGCGGCCGTCATGTATGGCTTGCTGCTGGATGTGCAGCAGATCGTCGCCTTCGGACCGCTCTCCTTTCTCGACGTGCAGCAGGCGCGTTTGTACCACGAGCTGCGCTGGCTGCCCGTGATGGAGTCGCTGGCGCAAGAGCCGCCGCCGTCTGGCTACTACGACCTGGCGGCCCTGTGCCGCGCCAGGGCGACGGACGATACGCAGCTGCATCTGGTGTTCGGCACGCGGCCGGACGCGGCTAATCCTGGCGCCAGCGCCAGCGAATCGGTGAATCTCGACGCCATGCACGCGCAGCGCCTGGCTGCGTTCGGCCGCTGCACCCTGCACCCATATCCCCAGTCGGGTCACGCGGTGGTGCAGCACCTGATCGACACGAAGCGCATCAACGGCTTGCTGGCCAGCTGCATACTCGGTCTCACGCTGGAAGAAGAACACATGCCGGAGATCGGTGCCGCCTGGCAGGACTGGGTGGCGGAAAACCTGCGCCTCGGCTGCGCCGGCGAACAGCTGGTGGCGGTGCTGCAGCAGCACGGGTTTTCGCTGGCCAGCAGCATGGCGGCCGTGGATGCGGCCCGCGCCAAGGCCATATGACGCCGCAGTTCGAACTCGACACCCTGAAAATCCGTATCGCCGCGCCCGAACTGGCGGCGCTCGACTTGCGCGTGCGGGTGCAGCGCGCACTGCGCCAGCTGATACTCGACGGCGTGCTGGCGCCCGGCCTGCGCCTGCCGGCCACGCGCGCGCTGGCGCAGTCGCTGGGCGTGTCGCGCGAGACGGTGGAAATGGCGTATGCGCAGCTGCGCCTCGATGGTTATGTGCGGCGGCAGGCGGGATCGGGCAGTTTTGTCTCGCCGACGATAGGCGCGAGCTTGCTGGGCAAGCCTGCGACTGCGTTGCCGCCCTTGTCCGCGCAGCCGGTGGCGCTCAGCGCGCGCGGCGCGCAGATTCTCGCCAGCGGCGGCGTGACTGACCAGCAGAGCGTGAAGGCCTTCGCCACGGGCTTGCCGGAAACGCGGGCCTTTCCCGTCGACGTGTGGGAGCGCTTGCGGCGCCAGGCCGCCGGCGAACACAGTGCCGGCGTGCTGCTGCACGGCGACCCGCAAGGGGCCGGGCCTTTGCGCCAGGCCATCGCCGACTATGTGAACCTGGAGCGGGGCGCGCGGGCCACGGCGGACCAGGTGCTGGTGCTGAGCAGCACGCGCCAGGCCTTGTACCTGTGCGCGCAAGTGCTGGCCGACGCGCATGGTCCCATACTGATGGAAGACCCCGGCTATTTCGGTGCGCGCAAGGCGTTCGAGATGGCGCAATTGCGGGTGATTCCAGTACCCGTCGATGCGCATGGCTTGTCCATCGAGCACCTGCAGGCGGATCGCAGCGGGGCTAACACGGTGTACGTCACGCCGTCGCATCAATACCCGACGGGCGCCACCCTGGCGCTCGAGCGCCGCCTGGCCCTGACTGCCTGGGCCGCCGAGCGCCAGGGCTGGATCATCGAGGACGATTACGACAGCCAGTTTCACTACGCGGGCTTGCCGACGGCTTGCGTGCAGGGACTCGACACGCGGCAGCGCACGATTTACCTGGGGACTTTCGCCAAGTCGCTGTATCCGGGCCTGCGCATCGGCTACATGGTGCTGCCGCCCGCGCTGGTGAAACCGATGACGTATGCGCGCAGCATTCTCGATGGCCACACGCCGCAGCTGGACCAGCTGACCTTGGCCCGTTTCATCGCCGATGGCCATTTCGCGGCCCATGTGCGCGCCATGCGCAAGGTCTACGCCGTGCGCCGCGATGCGATGGCGCAGGCCGTGCAGCGGCACTTGCCGCACGTGGTCGCGGCGCAGCTGCCGCCGGGCGGCTTGCAGATGCCGTGCCTGCTGCACGAGGGCAGGGACGAGCTGGAAACGCTGCGCCTGGCGGCGCAGGCGGGCATCGTGCTGCCGGGCCTGAGCCGGCTGTATGCGACGCCGCCGGTGCGGGGCGGCTGGCTGCTGGGCTTTGCCGCGCTCACACCGCACGAGATCGACAGCGGCATCGTCCGCCTGGCCCGCGCCCTGGGGTGACTGCGCAAGTGGTCTGTTATATGTGAGGAAATTGGCCTGCCTGAGCAGTCCATGTGGCCATTACACTGCTCCCTTTCATTGGCAGGGGCATACACATGACATCAACCACCACAACGGCCGCGATGGCCGACCGGGCGCGCTGGCGCGACCTGGCGTCCCCCATCATGGCGGCCTTCATTTCCGTCCTCGTCAACTATGGCGGCACCTTCGTGCTGGTGTTCCAGGCGGCCCAGCTGGCCCAGCTGAGCGCCGCGCAGACGGCGTCCTGGGTCTGGTCGCTGAGCATCGGCGTGGGCGTGACGGGCATCTGGCTCAGCTACCGCTACCGCGCTCCCATCATTACGGCCTGGTCCACGCCCGGCGTGGCCTTCCTGGCCACCGTCATGCCGCATACGCCGTATGCCGAGGTGATCGGCGCCTACATGATCTCCGCCATCGCCTTCATTGTGCTGGGCATGTCCGGCGCCTTCGAGCGCCTGGTGCGCTGGATTCCTGGCGGCATCGCCGCCGGCTTGCTGGCCGGTATCCTGCTGCAGTTTGGCGTGAACGCGTTTGGCGGCGCCAGCGCCGATCCGCTGCTGGTGGTGGTATTGCTGCTGTCGTACGCCGTGCTGCGCCGTTTCACGGCACGCTTTGCCGTGGTGGGCATCATGCTGATCGGCCTGGCCCTGCTGCTGGCGCAGGGACGCATCGATGCGCAAGGCATCGAGCTGGCCCTGGCCGCGCCCGTGTTCGAGATGCCGCGCTTTTCCGTGGCCTCCCTGCTGGGCGTGGCGCTGCCCCTGTTCCTGATTACGCTGACGGGGCAATACATGCCCGGCATGCTGGTGCTGCGCAATGACGGTTACCAGGTCAGTGCCAATCCCATTTTGACGGTGACGGGACTCGGTTCGCTGCTCATGGCGCCATTCGGCGCGCACGCCTTCAACGTGGCCGCCATCACGGCCGCCATCTGCACGGGCAAGGATGCGCATGCGGATCCGTCGAAGCGCTATGTGGCGGGCCTGGCGTGCGGCGTGCTGTACATCCTCGTGGGCATCTTCGGCGTGACCCTGGCCAGCCTGTTCATGGTCTTGCCGCGCAGTTTTATTACGGCGCTGGCGGGCCTGGCCCTGCTGGGCGCCATCGGCAACAGCCTGGCGCAGGCGATGGCGGACGTGCGCATGCGCGAAACGGCGCTGATCACGTTTCTTGCCACGGCCGCGAACGTGACCCTGCTGGGCGTGGGCGGCGCCCTGTGGGGACTGGCGGCCGGACTGGCGGCGCATGCGCTGATGCATGGCTGGCGCAAGGCGGCTTGACGGCGGCATCGCCGGACAGCTTGCCCATGTTGCCGGCCGCCGCATACAATTGCTGCGCCCGTGCCCGTTGGCACCACTGAACGATTGAACGATGCCCGAGATCACTTCCCTGGCGCAGTATCTGCTGGCGATCGCGCCCGCCTTCCTCGTCTGCGCCGCCTTGCTGCTGGCCATTCCCCGGACGGTGCCGCTGCTGCGCGTGCTCGTGCATATGCTGTTCTTCGTGCTGGCGCGCGACGCGATGACGGCGCACGGCTACTGGCAAGTGGCGGCGGGCGGCTTGCGCTTCACGGCGCCGCCGCCGGTCTTGCTGGCGCTGGGCGCCATGTCGCTGGGCCTGGTGGCGAGTACTTGCTGGCTGGAAAGCGAGGCGCGCCGGCAGATCCGCTGGCTGGGCACGCGGCCGGCCCTGTCCGTGCTGCTGGGCGTGGCGGGCGCGTGCGTGATCATCGCCTTGGCGACGGGATTGAAAGCCCTGTTCGGCTTGCCGTCCCTGGCGCCCGTTGCGCCATCCGCGCTGCCCTTGCTGCTGGGCTTTGCGCTGGCGGCCAACTGTTATGAGGAATTGCTGTTTCGCGGCTTGCTGCAGCAGCAATTGCGCGCCTGGCTGCCGGCCTGGCGCGCGGCGCTGGTGTCGGGCCTGCTGTTTGGCCTGTGCCATGCTTTTCTCGCCGCCACCGTCACGCAGGTGGGCGCGCCCATCCTCGTGTTTACCGTGATCGAGGGCGTGGTGGCGGGGCTGGTATATTGCCGTGCCGGCTTGCTGGGCGCATCGCTGGCGCATGGGCTGGCGATTTTTGCGCTGGCCGCCGGCTGGGTGTGAAACCTGTTGTTTAATGTTAAAGAAACGAGAAGACAATGCCTGTAAGCTCTTACCTGAATACCCGTCCCGTGCTGGGCGAGCGCGTCTACCTGCATGACACGGCGCAAGTGATTGGCGACGTGCAGATCGGCGACGACTGTTCCATCTGGTGCAACAGCGTGCTGCGCGGCGACGTCAACCGCATCGTCATCGGCGAGGGCAGCAATATCCAGGACTTTTCCATGGGCCATGTGTCGCACAGGAATGCAGCCAAGCCCGATGGATCGCCTTTGACCATCGGCAAGTATGTCACCATCGGCCATTCCGTGATCTTGCACGGCTGTACCATCGGCGACGAATGCCTGATCGGCATGGGCAGTATCGTCATGGATGACGTGGTGGTGGAAAAACACGTGATGCTGGGCGCGGGCAGCCTGGTGTCGCCGGGCAAGGTGCTGGAAAGCGGCCACTTGTACGTGGGCCGTCCCGCCGCCAAGGTGCGCGCACTGACCGAGGCCGAGATCGCCTACCTGCGCTATTCGGCCGAGCACTACGTGCGCGTGAAGAACAATTACCTGGCGGGCGAGCCGGGCTGATGCGTCAAGCTGGCGCCGTGGCCAGCGCATTGATGCGCGCCGCCATGGCGCGCGCGTCAGGCACGCCGAGTACCAGGCGCGCCCACTTTTCGCCCTGCAATTCGATGACCAGCGGCTGCGTGCCGCGCGTCATGAAGACAAACTGGCGGTCGCCCCCCTTGTGGTAAGTGCCCGCCGAAATGACGCCAGGCAAGTTGGTGCCCGGGGCGCGCAAGCCCAGGGCCGTGCCGCGGAAACCGTCATCGTCGGTGGCGCCACGCACATGCTGCAGGGGAATATGCAGGTTGCCGTGAAAGGACGCCAGCTTTTCCCACAGGGCCAGGCGGATGGTCAGTGCATCGTCGTTCAATTCGAGGACAGGCATGGTGTCTCCTTTGGTGGTTGATCCAGATGGCTTAACAGGCGTTCGCCCAGCAGGCGGGCCGTCTCGGCGCCCGTGTCCAGCACGGCGGCGCGGCACAGCGCCGTGATGGCGGCGTCGGAGGGCGCCAGTTCCTTCAAGGCGATGATCAGTAAATCGACCGCTTCTTCCCGCGCCGGCCAGCCAGGCTGCAGCGCCTGCGCCAGCACGCGCTCGAACAGATGGCGCTTGGAGCCGAATGCCTTGTACAGGCTGCCGCGCAGCAAACCGGTCGCCTTGACCAGGTCATCGATCGATGCGGCGTTGTAGCCCAGGCTGCCAAAGACGGCGGCGGCCTGGCTGATGACGGTCGTTTCGTTGAAGTTGCGCGGTCTGGCCATGGTACGTATGCAATGCGTGCGGCGGGGCGGGATGTCCCGTATCTGCTTACACTATATGCATTGGTGAACGATTGGTCAATAACTATCGGCGGGCAGCCGCTGGCGCAATTCCGGTCGCGGCGCCAGGTCGTGCGGCAGGCGCAGGCCCGACACGAGGCCCAGGCGCCGCAACAGCAGCAGCATCCACCAGCCCGGGTCCCATTCGCCCGGCAGCAGGCCCAGCCTGGCTGAACCCGGATACGCGTGATGGTTGTTGTGCCAGCATTCGCCCATGGTCAGGAGCGAGGTCAGGCGGATATTCCTGCCCTGCACGGCGGCGCCGTCGACATGAAAGTGCATCTGCCCATGGTTGTGCGCGAAGTAGCCGATCAGCCAGTGGCCGAGCACGCCGGCGCTGACCCGCGCGCAGACGCCCCAGCAGACGTAGCCCCAGCCGCCCCAGGCGTAGAACAGCACGGCCCACGGCAGTTGCTGCAGCATCCAGGTTGTTTCCAGGAAACGATAAAAGCGGTCGTGCGCGATGCGCTGCTCGATGGCGATGTGCGGCGGGTGGTCGAGGTCGAGGCGGCAGTGTAGTTGCCACCAGGCATCGCGCCAGAAGCCGGCGCCGTGGCGCAGATACGGGTGGCAGTCGGGCAAGCGCTGGGCATAGTCGCGCAGCTCGTGCTGGCGCAGCAGGCCCAGCGGGCCGCTGAGTCCCACCAGCACGCCCAGGTAGACGAGCAGGTATTCCAGCCACTGCGGGCATTGGAAGCTGTCGTGGATCAGTTTGCGGTGGCTGCCCAGCGAGTGGCCGAACAGCAGGACGATGGCCGTGCTGACGATAAACAGCGCCATGCCCGTCCAGCTGAAGGCGAGCAGGGCGCCGGCAATGGCGCCGGCCAGCATGGCCGTCAGCCACAGCGATGACAGCGGCGCGTAGCGCACCGAGCCGTCCAGCACTTCGCCAGCGTGGCTGGCGCGGACGCGGTGACTGTCCAGGCTGGCCGTTGGCATCAGCCCTTGGGGGCCGACGACGGTTGCGTGTACTTGTCGAAGTTGGTGATGTAATCGTTGAAGTTGTCGGTCAGCATGCGCTTGTACTGTTCCGTGAAGAAGGCCACGGCGCCTTCCTTCTCTGCCTGCATCTTGGCCACGTCGCTGCTTTTGCTGGCGACGAGGAAGGCGTTGAAGCGGGCGGCCGCGTACAGCAGCGAGGTGGCGACTTCATTGCCGCCGCTGTGCATGCATTGCTCATTGGCCAGGGCGATGACCTGGTCGGCGCGTTCCCAGAATTCCGGGCCCGGTGCTGGTTTTGTCGTTGGTGTGCTCATAAAAATCCCTCATGAAAGTGCGCGCCAGTCTACACAGGGGGCCGCGGGCTGTCCAGCCGCACGGCCGCCAGTCAGGGCGTTTGCAGGATCTGTTCGAGCAGCGCGGGCAGCGGCTGACGGATATCGAGCACGATGCCGGCCTCGTCCGCCTGCAGCGGCTGCAGGGTGGCCAGCTGGCTGTCGAGCAGGCTGGCGGGCATGAAGTGGCCCGGGCGCTGCAAGCGGCTTTCCAGCACGGCGCGCGGACCGTCCAGGTGGACGAAGCGCAGGGCCGGGTCGCCTGCGCGCAGCACGTCGCGGTAGGCGCGTTTCAGGGCCGAGCAGGAAACGACGAGGCCGCTGCCTTGCGCGCGGGCCGTGGCGATCCGGTCGCGCAGGGCGGCCAGCCAGCCGGCCCGGTCGGCATCGTCGAGCGGGATGCCGGCCGCCATCTTGGCCACGTTTTGCGGCGAATGCACGTCGTCGCCTTCCACGTAGGGCACGTGCAGGGCTTCGGCCAGCAGGCTGCCGACGGCGCTCTTGCCGCAGCCGGACACGCCCATCACGACCCAGCGCACGGCGGGCACGCCCAGGCTCAAGGCGCCGAAACGATGACGGTGACGCGGCGGTTTTCCGCCTTGCCCGTCTTGCTGGCGTTCGAGGCGACCGGTTTGCTCATGCCCAGGCCCTTGACGCTGATGTTGTCGCGCGGAATGCCCGATGCGCTCATGGCGTCGGCTACCACGTTGGCGCGCGCCAGCGACAGCTTGTCGTTGTACGCTTCCGTGCCTTCGTTATCCGTATGGCCTTCCACGCGCATGTGGGTAATGCCCACTTTCAGCAGGGCGGCGCTGATTTTCTGGATGGCGTTGCGGCTCGGTGCCGTCAGCTTGGCGGCGTCGAATTCGAACAGCAGCTTGTCCGTAAAGCTCAGTTCCCAGCCTTCGTCGGTCTGGTTGAAGCCTTGCTCCTTCAAGGTGGCGACTTGCTCGGCATTGAACAGCGGTTTGATTTCTGGCGTGCTCTGGCAGGCGGCCAGCAGGCCCAGCATGAACAGACCGAGGACGCCGCGGCGAAATTGCTTGTAGAGAAATTGCATGGTGTTGCTCCTTGGTTCAGGGGTGAATATGGGGTTGCGGCAGGCGCGCCACCTGGCGCGTGCCGCGCTGCGCCTGCTTGGCGCGGTACATGGCTTCATCCGCCGCGCCTACCAGCGAGACGGCGTCGATGGCGTGGTCGGGGAAGACGGCCACGCCGATGGTCAGCGAGCTGACGATGCTGTTGCCGGTGGGTAATTCAATGGCTTGCGCCATGGCAGCGATGATGTTGTCGGCGATATGCATGGCGTCGCTGCTGTTGCGCAGCGGCTTGAGCAGGATGGCGAATTCGTCGCCGCCCAGGCGCGCCACCAGGTCGCCCTCGCGCAATTGCTGCTTGATGCGCGCGGCGATCGTCACCAGCACCCGGTCGCCCGAGGCATGGCCGAAGGTGTCGTTGATGTATTTGAAGCGGTCGCTGTCGAGGAACAGCACGGCCACCTTGCCATTGCCGACCCGCGCTTCGAGGATGGCGCGTTCCAGCTCCGCTTCCATGAAGGCGCGGTTCGACAGGCCCGTCAGGCTGTCGTGGTTGGCGCGGTGCGACAGCGAGGCGTTTTCCTTTTGCAGATGGCTTTGCCATGCTTCCAGTTCGTCGAGCAGGGCGTTGAAGTCGTCATTGATCTGGTTCAACTCGGCAATATTGGCTGGCGGCACGCGCAGTTCGAACGAGCGGTCGCGCCGCACGCGGTGGGCCGTTTCCGCCAGGTGGCGCAGGGGCGACGTGATTTCCGTTTCCATGCGGCGCGACAGGCGCACGGCGACGGCCAGGCTGAGCACCAGGCAGGCGAGCAGGCAGGCCAGGCCGCTGAGCAGGAAGGGCAGCAGGCTGCGGCTGTGCGGCACCAGGGTGATGTTGCCGATGACCTGATCATTGCGCGTGACGGGGAAGGTCAGCGAATCGGGCAGCATCCAGCCCGTCAGCGCGCGTTCGATGTAGTAGCGGGTACTGTGTTCGCCCCGTTCCCAGCGGGCCAGTACCTTGCCGGCCTTGTCGCTCACCTGCGCCTGGTCGATATCCTCATTGACGCCGATCAAGGCCAGCGCTTCACTGGCGACCATGGCGTCGCCAAAGACGACGGCCCCTTCCACCGTGTAGCTCATCGAGCGGGCCACCAGGCGCAGGTTCTGGTCCGAATACACGCGCAGGGCCAGCAGCGCCACGGCCGTCAGGGTCAGGCCGGCCGCCAGCACGGCGATCAGCGATACGCTCAGGTGGGCGCGCCGCAGCACGCTGTCGAGCGTGGGGCGGGGCGGGCGGGCAGGCTTGTTGCTCATGCGGGCGCTCATGGCGGCGGTCCCTTGCGACGTGCAATTTGCAAGGCGTTCGGATGCACGCGCAGGCCGCTGCGGGCGATGGCGTCGAGGTTGACGTCAAAACCGATCTGCGCCTCGTTCAGGCGCAGGCAGAACATGGTGCCCACGGTGCACGATGTGCCGGGCTCGGCGACCGATAAAATCGGCTTGCCGATGAGCTGCGCCAGCAAGTGCTCGCGCTCTCCCTCGGGCAGGCTGCCCAGGTAGACGACGTCGCATTCGCTGGCCGCGCTTGCCAGCGCCGGGATTTTCACGCGGATGCGCTGGCCCAGGCTGGAGGCGGGCGTGTCGACGATGGCCGCGCCGTAGCGGGGTGCACCGACCATGCAGACGCGCACTTCCTGGCGCGCCACGGGCCAGCGCACATAGCTGACGATGCCAAACAGGACCTGGGCCACCTCGGCGGGACGCCTGGCGTCGGCCGCCGCGCCCGTTTGCGCCCACACCGCGCACGGCGCCAGCGCGCTGCAGGCGAGCAGCGAGGCCAGCAGCACGACAGCGAACAGGGCTGGCGGCGCGGAGCGCTGCCGGTGGCGAGGGGAGGAGGGCACGGCGTCGGTGTCTTTATTCGGGTCGGGTGGCTACTTAAATTGTTACTCAGCAACACAGACTGTACGGAAGTCCCGGTTGAAAGTAAATCACGGCGCTACGCCATACAACCTTGCATTATAAACACGAATGTGAAAACTTGCATTCTTTACCATGAGAATTACTTGTCAACACTGCCGTGGCACGCCAGAGTGTTGCTATTCTTCCAATGTCGCCTCCAGCAAGTCGATTTCGCGCAGCAGGCGCAAATGGATGGTGTCGTCCAGTTCGCCTGAAATACGACGGCGGAACAGTTCATCGCGCTCCGCATTCAGCGCTTCCAGCCGCAGCGCGCGCTCGGCCTTGGCCAGTTCCTGCAAGCGCATCGCCTCGTCGTTGCTGCTTTCGCCATACGCGAGGCGGCGCCGGTAGGCTTCGATCAGGCGGTTGGCCGCCTCCGTGACGACTTGCTGCTTGTCATTCTTGTCGATGCCTTCGCACACTTTTTCCAGCCGCGCGATGGCCGCCTCGGCGGCTGCGGCGCGGGCATTGCGCTCTTCCGTCGAACGGCGCGCGGGCGGCGCGAACACCAGGCCCTTGGTCAGCAGGGGCAGGGTGACGCTGGCCAGCAGCAGCGACAGCAGAATCACGCCCATGGCCAGGAAGATGACGAGGTCGCGCGCCGGGAAACGATTGCCATCGGGCAAGAACAGGGGCAGGGTCAGGATGCCGGCCAGGGTCAGCGCGCCGCGCACGCCCGCGAACGACGCCACCAGCAGCAGGCGCAGGCTGGGGCGCGCCAGCAGCGCCGCATCCTTCGGTTCGCCCGCGATTTTCTTGTGGTGCTTGAACAGGGTCAGTTTCATGGAAATGAAGACCCACAGGAAGCGCATGAAGGTCAGCCCCACCGTGATGGCGATGACGAACAGGGGCAGCTTCCAGGCGCTGCCGGCGCCGATTTCGGCGGAGGCGGCGGGCAAGCCGGCCACGGTGGCGGGCAGCTGCGCGCCCAGCATGACGAAGATCACGCCATTCAAGACCAGTTGCACGGTATCCCACACGGCCTTGCGCTGGGTGCGCGTGGCGGCCAGCGGGCGGCCGATCAGGTCGGCGTAATGCATGGATACGCCCGCCGTGGCGGCGGCCAGGATGCCGGAACCGTGGATTTGCTCGGCGCCCAGGTAGGCGGCGAACGGGATCAGGATGCTGATCAGGATTTGCAGGCCCGGTTCTTCGCCCACCTTGCTCACGAGCCATTTATTCGCCAGGCCCACGCCCCACGAGATGGCCAGGCCGATGACGATGCCGCCGCCCGCTTCCTGCAGGAAACTCAGCGAGGCGGCGCCGATGGAAAAACCGCCCGTCATCATGGCGCCCACGGCAAACGTGAAGCAGACCAGGCCGGAAGCGTCGTTCAGCAGCGATTCGCCTTCGAGGATGTGCATCAGGCGCGGCGGGATCGGGTTGCCGGCAGCGATCGCCGAGACGGCCACGGGGTCCGTCGGCGACAGGATGGCACCGAGCGCGAAGGCGACGGCCAGCGGCACGCTGGGGATCAGCCAGTCGATGAAAAAGCCCATGCCCAGCACGGTAAACAGCACCAGGCCGATGGCCAGCATCAGGATCGAGCGCGCGTCGGAAAAGAAGGCGCCCTTGGGGATGCGCCAGCCATCGAGAAACAGCAGCGGCGGGATGAAGAGCAGGAAGAAAATGTCGGGATCGAGCGGCACTTGCACGCCAAACAAGGCCAATCCCGTGCCGCCGGCGATCTGGATCAGGGGCAGCGGCAGCCTGACCCAGCGCGAGCGGGCGAGAAAGCCGCACAGGACGACGGTCAGGACGAGGATGAGGATGATGGTAACGGTATGCATGAAGGAGCGGCGGCGTGCTGAAACGCTGATTATAAGGCGCAGCCCGCCTGCAGGCGTTGCCTGCGTGTCATTGCGTACATACAACAAGTCACAATCGCGGTAAGATTGTCACTGTGCCCCTGTTGCCGCCGCCGTTGGCCGGCGGCTGGTCGCCTTGCTTTATTTCTTTGCTGTCACCCTGGACTTTACTTTTCACTGGTTCCCGTTTTGCTCAAGAAAATCTTCACCGGCCTGCTGCTGTCGCTGGCATTGCTCATCGTGGCGGCCCTTGCCGCGTATCTGTATTACTGGCGCCCCGCGCTGGCGCCCATCGATCCGCCTGCCGCCACGGCATTTTCCCCGCAAGTGGTGGAGCGGGGCCGCATCCTGGCGGGCATGGGCAATTGCGCCGCCTGCCATACGGCCAAGGGCGGCGCCGATTACGCGGGCGGCCACGGCCTGGCCACGCCGTTCGGCACGATCTACGCGACGAATATCACGCCCGACCGGCAAACGGGCATCGGCCGCTGGTCGCTGGCGGCCTTCCAGCGGGCCATGCGCGAAGGCGTGGGCCGCGATGGCGCGCATTTGTATCCCGTCTTTCCGTACACCCATTTCAACCTTGTCTCGGATACGGACCTGACGGCCTTGTATGCGTATTTCATGACGCGCCCGCCCGTGTATGCGGCGGCGCCCGCCAACAGCGTGCCGTTTCCCCTGAACTTGCGGCCGCTACAGGCGGGCTGGAAGCTGCTGTTTTTCAAGCCAGCGCCTTTCCAGCTTGATCCTGCGCAAGGCCTGGACTGGAACCGGGGCCGCTACCTGGCCGAGGGCCTGGCCCATTGCGCCGCCTGCCACACGCCGCGCAATGCGCTGGGCGCCGAGCTGGCCGGTTCGTCCTATCTGGGCGCGGCCATCGACCACTGGTATGCGCCGGCCTTGACCAGCGCCAACACGGCCCCCTTGCCGTGGACGCAGGACGAGCTGTACGCCTTCCTGCGCACGGGCGCGACGGCCCTGCACGGCGTGGCGGCAGGGCCCATGTCGGCCGTCGTGCACGAAGGCATGGGCGCCTCGCCCGATAGCGATCTCCGCGCGCTGGCCACGTATTTTGCCGGCGTGGCCGGGGCTGAACAACGCCAGGTCGATACCGATGCCGTGGTGAAGGCCGGCATCGTCCGCTCGCAGAGGGTCAGCCTGGTCGACAACGACCGTGGCGCCAGCCTGTACGTGGCCGCCTGCGCGGCGTGCCACTCGAACAGCGATGGAAAACCCGTGGCTCTGCGCCCGGAACTGAGCCTGAACAGCGCCGTCAGCGCGCCCGATCCCGCCAACCTGATCCAGGTGATATTGCACGGCATCAGCAAGGACGACGCCATGCCCGGCTTGCTGATGCCCGGCTTTGCCGCTTCGCTGACGGACAACGATGTGGCCCAGCTGGCCGCCTATTTGCGCCGCAGCCGCAGCCACCAGCCGGCCTGGACGAACCTGGAAGCGGCCGTGACACGCGCGCGTGCCGGCAAGTAATTCTTGAAAGTTTCTTATGTATAGCACTCATGTATAACATTACCGTCAATGGCCAGCCCTTCGGCACCGAGGCCGACGCCGAAACACCCCTGCTGTGGGTGCTGCGCGACGAAGTCAACTTGAAAGGCACGAAGTTTGGCTGCGGCATCGGCATGTGCGGCGCCTGCACCGTGCACGTGGATGGCCGCGCCATGCGCTCGTGCATCACGCCGATTGCCGCCGTGGCCGGCTGCGCCATCACCACCATCGAAGGCCTCTCGCCCGATGGCACGCACCCGTTGCAGCGGGCGTGGCTGGCCACGCAGGCGCCCCAGTGCGGCTATTGCCAGTCGGGCCAGATCATGCAGGCGGCCACCTTGTTGAAAGATTATCCGCAACCGACGGATGCGAATATCGATGCCGTCATGAGCGGCAACCTGTGCCGCTGCATGGCGTATGTGCGCATCCGCAAGGCCATCAAGCTGGCGGCCGGCATGCAGGAGGCGCCCGGTGTTTAAGTTGCCGAAAGAAAATTCTGCTGCCCGTCCCAGCTCGCTGGGGCGGCGCGGTTTCCTGATCGCCGCCGCCGGCACGGGGTTTACGCTGGCCTTTTTGCGCGCCGACAGCTCCTTGGCCGACAGCAAGGTGGCACGCGTGCCGCCCGCCAAGCCGGCCGCGCCCGTGTTCGACCCCAGCATCTGGTTCCAGATCGGCCGCGATGGCATGATCACCGTCAATATCGCCAAGGCGGAAATGGGCCAGCATATCGGTACGGCCCTGGCGCGCATCGTCGCCGAAGAGCTGGAAGCGGACTGGAGCAAGGTACGCCTGCATTATGTGGACACGGACCCGAAATGGGGATTGATGGTGACGGGCGGCAGCTGGTCCGTCTGGCAGAATTTCGATCCACTCAGCCGTGCCGGCGCGGCCGGGCGTCTGGCGCTGGTCGAGGAGGGCGCGCGCCTGCTGCGCGTGCCCGTGTCCGCCTGCCACGCCAGGCTGGGCGTCGTGCATGGCCGGGGACGGTCGATCAGCTATGGCGACATCGTGCGCCGTGGCAAGCTGGCGCGCCAGTACACGCCGGAACAATTGAAAGCCATCGTGCTGAAGACGCCGCAGCAGCGCAGCCTGATCGGCCAGCACGTGCAGGCGCTCGACATACCCGCGAAAATCAATGGCGCGGCCGTGTACGGCATCGATGCGCAGGTCGAGGGCATGCTGTATGCGCGCCCGAAGATTCCGCCCACGCGCTACGGCGCGAAAGTGGTGTCCATCGACGATGCGGCCGCGAAAAAGGTCAAGGGCTATCTGCGTTCGTTCGCCTTGCAGGATCCCAGCGGCACGGTGCCCGGCTGGGTCATGGTGGTGGCCGAAACGTATGCGGCCGCCATGCGCGCGGCCGACCTGGTGCAAGTGAAATGGCGGGCTGGCGCGGCGGCCCACGTGGCGGAGCAGGATATCCTCAACTACGCCGCCAAGCAGCTGGCCGATGCCAGCCTGGGCGCGCGCGTGGTCGACGATGACGGCGTGGAGCAAGCGTTCAAGGATGCCAGCCTGCAACTGGAACGCCACTACACGACCAGCACCGTGCTGCATTTCCAGCTGGAACCCGTGAATGCCCTGGCGCAGGAAATCGACGGCGTCTGGCACATTCATGCGGGCAACCAATGGCAATCGTTGATCCTGCCCGTGCTGGCGCAGGCGCTCAAGGTGGAGCAGGACAAGGTGATGCTGCACACCTATCTGCTGGGCGGCGGTTTCGGGCGGCGCCTGAATGGCGATTATTGCGTGCCGGCCGCCCTGGCAGCGCAAGCCGTGGGGCGCCCCGTCAAGATGATCTGCACGCGGTCCGACGATGCCCGTTTCGATTCGCCCCGCTCGCCGTCCGTGCAGCATGTGCGCATGGCATTCGACGACGCGGGCAAGGTGTCGGCGATGGTGCACGAGGCCAGCGCGGGCTGGCCCACGCAAGCGATGATTCCCGCCTTCCTGGCCAAGGATAAGCAGGGCCATCCGTATGACACGTTCGCCATCGCCGGCGCGGACCACTGGTACGCGGTGGGCGCGCAGCGCGTGCGGGCCGTGTCGAACGACCTGGCCAACAGCAGTTTCCGCTCCGGCTGGCTGCGCTCCGTGGGGCCCGGCTGGACGAATTGGGCTGTGGAAAGTTTCATGGACGAGGCGGCGCAGGCGGCCAAGGTCGATCCGCTGGTATTCCGCCTGTCCCTGCTGCAGGCGTCGGGCCGCAATGCGGGCAGCGCGCCGAACGCCGTCGGCGGCGCCGCGCGCCTGGCCCACGTGCTGCAGCGCGTGGCGGACAAGGCGGGCTGGGGCAAGGCCATGCCGCCCGACACGGGCCTGGGCATCGCCGCCACGTTCGGCCAGGAACGCGACATGCCCACCTGGACGGCGTGCGTCGCGCGGGTCAAGGTGGATCGCGGCACTTGCATGGTGAAAGTCGAAAAATTGTTCATGGTGATCGATGCGGGCAGCATCGTCGACCCCGATGGCGCGCTGGCGCAGGCGGAAGGGGGCGCCCTGTGGGGCGTGAGCATGGCCTTGCATGAAGGCACGGCTTTCCTGAACGGCGAAGTGAAGGATACCAACCTGAATACCTACACGCCCCTGCGCATGGCCGACGTGCCCGAGCTCGACATCGAATTCGTTGCCAGCACGCACACGGCAACGGGCATGGGCGAACCGCCCACGACGGCCGTGGCGCCGGCCATCGGCAACGCCATCTTCGCCGCTGTGGCGTCGCGTGTGCGGCATTTGCCGATCCGTCCGGAAGCCGTGCTGAAGGGGCTGGACCGGCACGGCGCCGTATAGTCTTGCCTTCCTGGCGGCGGTGCGCGGACGGCTGCGCAGGAATGGCCGCGGGCTGCTACACTGAAGTTGGCCGCCCGGGGCACGCAGGCTGTCCCCGGCCCGGCAAGATCAGCGTAAAATCAGCGTACAGCTTGACTTCAGCTTTAGCTTGATCCCAGCTCGATTGCGGAGGCAACCATGCAAGAACAATTTGTCAGCATTACGGCCGATGAACTTCAAATGGATGGCGTGCTTGAAATGCCCGAACGGCCGGTGGGCATCGTCCTGTTTGCCCACGGCGCAGGCGCCGACAGCGACTACCTGGGCGCTTCCAGCCACGCCACTTCCCAGGATTTTTTGCGAGCGGGCATCGCCACCCTGCGCTTCGACCAGGGCGGTGTCGAGCCTGGCGGCGGTAGCAATGGCCATGCGTATTTCGTGCGCAGCGATATCGTGCTGCTGGCGCGCCAGCTGGAAAAAGCCCTGGGCTGGCTGCAGCTCGACCCGTCCACGCGGCGCTTGCCCTGCGGCCTGTATGGCTATGGCACCAGTGCGGCCGTCGTGATGCAGCTGGCGGCCTGGCGCAGCGCGGAAATCGCCGCGCTGGCCGTGTGCGATGGCCAGGTGGAAATGGCCGGCAAGGCGGCGCTGGAAAACGTGCGCGTGCCGTCGCTGCTGATCGTGGGCGGGCGCGACCCCGACGTGGCCGGCCTGAACCGCATGGCGTTCGCCACCTTGCGCTGCGACAAACAACTGGAACAGATCGCCGCCCCTGGCGGCCCCGACACGCGCCACCAGGCCGCCTTGCTGGCCACGGACTGGTACACGCGCCACTTCAACGGGCATACCAGCACGGCGCAGTAAGGCAGCAGATCAGGCGGCGCGCAAGTTTTGCGCATGGAAGCGCACGTGCTCTTCCATGAAGCTGGCGATGAAGTAATAGCCATGGTCATAGCCGGCATGGCGGCGCAGCTGCAGGGGCTGGCCGGCGTCGCGGCACGCCGCTTCGAAGACGTCGGGGTACAGTTGCTCGGGCAAGAACTTGTCGGCCAGGCCCTGGTCGATCAAGATGCTTTTGGGAAACAGTACGGGCTGGCCTTGCAGGCCCCGCATCAGCGCGCTGGCGTCGTATTGCTGCCAGCTGGCTGCATCGCTGCCCAGGTAGCCCGTGAACGCCTTCTTGCCCCACGGACATTGGCTCGGTGCGGCGATGGGGGCAAAGGCGGAGACGGAGCGGAACAGTTCAGGATTGCGCAAGGCCAGCACCAGCGCGCCATGGCCGCCCATCGAGTGGCCGAAAATGCCCGTGCGCTGCGCGTCGAGCGCCAGTTCCTGCTCCAGCAGGGCGCGCAATTCCAGGATGTAGCTGTACATGCGGTAGCCCTTGAATTGGCGGAGCATCAGGAACCATGCGGCTCTCCCGTTGTTAACAATTGCATGTACAAATTCTGCACGAAAAATATGAAATTTCAAAAAAAGTTTACAATTTTCCGTCGGCATTCAAATTTTCACCACTTGAACAGTTCATCATCAACTTAATGGCATTGATGTAACGGTTTCGCTTATCTGGCTTTTCGTTCTGACTGTGCAATGCGCTAATGGTGTTGATTTACATCGAAAATTGCCCCATGTTTAGCACACAATCCTACTTATCTGAATGAGTAGGGGATCGGAGTGATTGACGTGGTATTACTAGGAATTATTAGGCGCTAGCATCTTCGCGACCAAGGCTCATTGATGGAAATCGCCAAGCGCATCGGAATTTCGCGCAACACCGTCCGGCGTTACCTACGCTCGGAGATAACCGAGCCCGCCTATGCGGAGCGCCAATCGGCCAGCGCCATCGACCCATACGTTTTTCACCTCGCAGGGTGGCTCAAGACCGAGGCGGCCAAATCACGCAAGCAACGGCGTAGCCTAAAACAGCTTCACGAGGACCTAGCGGAATTGGGTCAAGGGGTCTTGCGACCGAGTAGCGGCGTTCGCTAGGCAATGGAGGGAGGGCAAATAGAGTGGGTCGATTCGGCGCGTAAAAGAACAGCCTTTTTATTATTTGGCAAAACTGCAATATTTTAGATTGGGTTTTGCCGATTGAATCCGTACCCAGTGCCGTCATTTTTCTTTATTTGAAGAGTACGTTGAACGCTAAGTTAATTTCTGTGTGTTGTACTTCCCTCACTAAAAATCAACTCTATCGACAAGGATTTTTTCTTTGTAGCTAGGAAGGTAATGTGATCCGTACATTTCAAGTTCTTCAAAATGGAGTGGTATGAAATTTTCAGCTAGAATTTTTTTAAATTGATCCGCCCTAGCAAGTAAATTTTCTATTTCTTCAGATTGCATGCCAATTTTTCTATTTAGGCGACGGCGCAGCTTCCAAATGCGATCAATAGGATCCGGATGGTCTGACTTGAATTGCGATTTTACTGCCATCACTTCAAGTGCATGATTTAATACTGAGAAATGGGAAAACATAATAAAGGCAGCATTTGCTAAGCGGTTTTTGTATTCTGTGTTGCTTTTTATGTTTTTAATTGAGAAAAAATCTGCCTCATATTCTTGTTTGTGTTTGTATGAGTAGCTCCCAACGGATTTCCCTAATTCATTTGCGTAAAATATTTCACTTAATGATTTCTTTTTTATTTGACCTTGAGAGAGGTGGCCTAGAAGGTGGTGCGCATACTCATGGCCAAATGTAAACGATAATTGATCATGGGTTAGCTTCTTTATGGCTTCATCTATAAGTCTAGGCGGAGTTCCACGAGGATCAATGTCAAAGTCAATGGATTCTGTACCTAACATTGTGCGCACACCTATGACCAAAGCGGCCATTTGATCTTTAATATCAAGTTTAAACGTCTCTCCATAAGTCGCCAAGTTCATGTAATAAAGAAAGTGTTCAAGGGCTTCAGATATGGCGATGTAGTTCCCATGTTCAGTTTTGCAACACATGGCATTAACGTCTTTAAGTAATGCCATTCCTGCTGGAATTGGAGATACTTTTTGCATCGCGGATCGCATGAGGCCATTAAGGTACTCGTCTCTGGCAGACTCTTTTTTTGCATACCAATTTGTCAAAGACCAGTTTTTTGCATTCTTTAGCCTGGACCTGAACACTCGGCAAAATCTGGGTTGATCAGCGATGGCCTCAGCTCGCAGCCATAATAGGTGATCCTCAGCCTTCTTTTTATCTCGCATTCTGAGTATTTCCTCTCGCGTGCAAAAAGGGAGGTAAAATATTTCAGCATGATCTAATCCTTCGATTTCTTCAGCGCTGTGCTGTTCAAATGCGTGGAACACCCATCCGTCACCTTTAATTAGGTAGCCATCTGCCACCTTGGTGGCATTGGGATTTCCTTTTAATGCTTTGTCGAGGGATGTACTGGAGCTCATATTTAAAAATCCAAATGATACTTATTTATGCAAATAGGATGGGTCAATGTGTAGGGTGAAGAAGAGTGGCTTGATATTTTTTAAGCCACTCCAGAACAAGCTTTGGTATAAAACTGAATATGTACAAAGTCCTGTCCTTCACCCGGTAAAGGGCAGAACATGGTCGATAGCGATGGAAAGAGGACTCTAACTCATTTGATGGTGGTTGTCATTCTAAAAATAGACTTCAGCTAAATACATCAGCGCAGTAATCACGCTGTTGCTATTTGCCGCCAGATCCGAGAGCCGCGATAACAAGTGTTACTCACACCGAGCATGGCAGGAGAAATCAATGAGTACAGATAACGACCTGAATGAAATCAACCTGGATGTCGCTATTGCCAATCAAGGCGGCATCAATCGCTTTGCGGAAGAACATACACGCGGCATTCGTGACCCACGAACAGGCCGACTAATGAAGCATACGGACTATGGCGATGATGTCGGCCTGAACGTCAAGTTCACCGTCGAGTCGGTGTTTCCCAAGCGCAAGACGTATTTCGCTGGCGGCGTGCCCAAGTGCGTAGACATGGACTTCATTATGATAACGGTGCCTGGCAATCGCGACCTGATCGTCCATGCGCAAGTGACTGATTTCTATGAATGGCGTTTTCCGCTTGAGTATGCGCAGTTCAAACGAGGGCAAAGCGCAGTCGTGACCGGGACTTCCTTGGACTTATCAACGGCGCAGCATAAAACAGCTTCACGAGGATCTAATGGAATTGGGGTTCAAGGGGTCTTACGACCGAGTGGCGGTGTTCGCCAGGCAATGAAGGGAGGGTCAAACAGAGTGGGTCAATGCGGCGCACAAAAGATCACTTGGTGGCTACATCAATAGAGTCTTCTTCTAAGTCAATAATTTTTTTGTGGTTGTGGATGTTTCGTTCATGGGTATTCAGGGTAGCTTTAAAAGGTTCGATTCATATAATACGATAGGTGACTTACTCTTCACTGTCATTTTCCGGCGCATCCATCCTCGCGGAAACGGGTGATAGCGCAGACCACTTTGTGCCCGGTACATGCCATGGTAACGCAGGCTGCCGTCTAACTTTTTTTTGTCGATTTTTCTGGATGACGTGAGTTTGAAGATGGTCGAAGTGTCGGCGCTTGCCTTTATAGGAGTACGTTACGAGGATGACTATTAAGGGCTTTTCAAGCTGACCCCATACGTTCCTTATTTTTAGAAGATTCTCTTCGTGATTATCAGCGCGGCTATAGCCAATGAAGATAAAAACATCTGCTTGGTTGTGGGCTTCAGCCAGTTTATGAATTTCGTTGACTTTTTCTTGCTTAGGTTGAATCCACTCCCATTCAACCTTGGCCCAGGCTCGACGATTAGAATCTTGAATTACCGCATCAGTCCTGCCACCGCTCTCAAAACATGTAAACAAACCCATCAAGTCACCACATTGCTTCACGGTCGATGCAATGTGGGTAGTCCAAACTGCGCGCTTGCCAAGATCCTCGTGACCTGGAATCACGGGAAAATCTCGATACCAAAGTGCGTTAAAAAGTGCAATTAGGTCACGTTCACGCCTTTTCATTCGTTCTCCTTTAGTTAAGTCTATTTTTCTAGAAACGTAGTTGGCAGAAAATAAAATTTCAGTAAAGAACTATAAGTCATACAATAACAAAAGTCAGGTTATTGCTACCCGCTGTTGAACACTGCCACTGCCTTACTCGCAACTTCACTTGGCAAGGTATGGAGATAGACCATCGTACTGGCAATGTTTTTGTGGCCCAGGAATTTCTGCACCATGGTGATGTCCATGCCTGCGCGCAATAGGCGAGTTGCGCACGAGTGCCGGAATGTATGGCTGTTGATCTTGCCACCTTCTAGGCTTACACCTGACCGCTTGACGACGTTTTGTACCCAGACGGTATCGGCATGGAGCTTTTCGCGTTTCATCGGGAATACTCTCTTGTCAATGCGGGTCTTGAACCGGCGCTTCATAACGGCGCGTAGTGAGTTTGTCATGAGAAGCAAACAGTCATTGCCGCGCTTCAGCCGTCTTGCGAAGATCGTATTGAGTTCGAAGTTGATGTCCGATCAGAGCAAGTTATGGGCCTCGCCGATATGGGCACCCAGATGTAGTAGGCAAACGAAAGTATCCTGATTGTCCTGCCGCATAGCATCGAAGGTTGCATTTTTAGCTGGATACTTGGTGTCAGGGCAAGTTGCTGCCGGCAACAAGGCTTCTTCCTCATTTGTGATAACTCGGAAGCGGGTTGGTGATTGCTTGATATGGTCTAGCTTAGATCCGGGTGATAGGCCTTTGCGTTCGTAGTGATTGACGAGTGCATTCCAATACGTGACAAATATCGACACTGTGTTGTGTGCTAGACCAAGCTTAATCTGATTCGTCACGACCTTTTGCACTTGGTGCTTATGATTTTTTTTCATGTACACGTTCGGCAACGCGTTCTTCCATTTCTTCATGTAGCCCACTGCCGAGACGTAACCTTTATTATGCATGCGGTCTGCAAGAAAGTCGTCGATGGCGTCATGCAGTAATACAGGACGTTCGCCATCTACCTTGATTTTCTGGACTGCTTCATGGTCCCATTTCCGGGCTATCTTAGTCGCTGAGGCTTTGTCGTCCGTCTTGGTGGATCGGCTAAGCGTTACACCATCGACCATTTTGCGCCAGTGCCAAAGACCATTACGTTGGTAGATTGCCATTTCATTCTCCTGAAGTGTTGCAATACCGATTCCGTGCACAAAAAATGCGCAAATTACGCTGCGAAAGCGTGTACAAAAAATGCACGAATTCAGTTCCAGAATTAGTATTGCAGGGAGCAGGAAGGATGTATTTTAGCAACTAAAAAATCAACGGAATTATGGTAAAAATTACATCAAAAAAATGCCTCGGTAGCTTATACCTCTATGGTGCGCAGGTTTTGAGCATGGAAGCGCACGTGCTCTTCCATGAAACTGGCGATGAAGTAATAGCCGTGGTCGTAGCCGGCATGGCGGCGCAGCTGCAGGGGCTGGCCGGCGTCGCGGCACGCCGCTTCGAAGACGTCGGGGTACAGTTGCTCGGGCAAGAACTTGTCGGCCAGGCCCTGGTCGATCAAGATGCTTTTGGGAAACAGTACGGGCTGGCCTTGCAGGCCGCGCATCAGCGCGCTGGCGTCGTATTGCTGCCAGCTGGCTGCATCGTTGCCTAGGTAGCCTGTGAACGCCTTCTTGCCCCACGGACACTGGCTCGGTGCGGCGATGGGGGCAAAGGCGGAGACGGAGCGGAACAGTTCAGGATTGCGCAAGGCCAGCACCAGCGCGCCATGGCCGCCCATCGAGTGGCCGAAAATGCCCGTGCGCTGCGCGTCGAGCGCCAGTTCCTGCTCCAGCAGGGCGCGCAATTCCAGGATGTAGCTGTACATGCGGTAGTGGCTGCTCCACGGCGCCTCGGTGGCGTCCACGTAAAAGCCGGCGCCCACGCCGAAATCCCAGGAGTCGCTCTCGCCCGCGACGTTCGCGCCACGGGGGCTGGTGTCGGGGGCGATCAGGATCAGGCCTTCCTCGGCCGCCACGCGCTGCGCGCCGCCCTTGATCATGAACGTTTCTTCCGTGCAAGTCAGACCCGCCAGGTAAAACAGGGCGGGGCGTTTGGTGGCGGCCACACTGCCTGGCGCCGTATCGGGAATGAAGGCCGAGAAACGCATGGGCAAGCCGATGGCGTGCGCGTCGTGGCGATAAAAGCGTTGTACTCCGCCAAAACAGGCGTGTTCACTCAACAGTTCCAGCATGAATTCTCCTCGTTAATCTCACAGTATAGCCAGAGTGGGGGAGCGCTGTCATGGCCGGCCCGCGCCTCACCACTTGCAGCCGCTGTCGCCCGCCGCGCCTTTCAGCAGGAAGGGCAGCTTGGCCAGGCCGGTGAATTCCACATTGCCCAGGCGTGGCTTGTAATCGTTGTCGCACTTGGGCCGCGCAGCGCTGGCGATGGCTTGCGCCGTCCTGTCGCCGACCGTCAATGCTTGCCCGACGATGGATGGCCCCGCCTGGCGCGCCGCTTCCCTGGCCAGGCGTTTCAAGGCGTCAAGATCGAGCGCAGCGGGCGGCGGCAATGCTGCTGCGTCGGAAGCGGGCGCGGGCATTGCTGCGGGCACTGGCGCGGGCGTGATGGCCACGGCATGCCGGGGCCGCGCCTGGCTTTTTGAAACGGCTGGCGGCAGGGGGCGCGCAGGCCGCGTTACGGGGGCCAAAAACAGCATTTGCATGCTGCGCTGCGGCAGCAAAGGGGGAACCGGCAGCTTGTTTGAACGCAGTACTTGCCATAGCAGCACATGCAGCAGCACGGCGATGCCGGCACCGGCCAGCATGCGTGCCGATCCGCGTGGCAGCGGCAGGGGCCGCATCAATCCAGCACGGCCGCGAGGAGCGGCAGGATATCTTGCGCCGGCGCTTCCGTCTTGAAAGCGAGCAAATGGTCGGCGCGCGTCTTGCCCAGGTTGATGGCGGCCACGGGCTTGCCCGTTTCGGCAGCCATGCGGCACAGGCGAAAGCTGGAATACACCATGACGGACGAGCCCACCACCAGCAGGGCGCCAGCTTCCATCATTTTGCGCTCGGCTTCGGCCGCGCAGGCGGCGGGCACGCCATCGCCGAAAAACACCACGTCCGGCTGCAGGGTGCCGCCGCAGCGGGGACAGACGGGCAGGTGGAAGGTGGCCAGCTGCATTGGTTCCAGCAAGGCGTCGCCGTCGGGCGCCGGCGTGGCCGTGGCGCCCAGCAGCTGCGGATTGTCGTGTTCGAGCTGATCCTGGATCAGGCGGCGCGTGTGACGAGCCCGGCAATCGAGGCAGACCACGCCATGTATGCTGCCGTGCAACTCCGTGACGGCGGTGCTGCCCGCTTGCTGATGCAGCCCATCCACGTTTTGCGTGACTAGACCGCCTATTCTCCCGCGCCGGGCCAGTTGCGCGATGGCCAGGTGGCCGGGATTCGGCGTGGCGCGCGCCAGAGTCGGCCAGCCCACCATGCTGCGTGCCCAGTAGCGGCGGCGCACGGCTTCCTGGCGGCGAAAATCGGGGCCTTGCACGGGCGCATTGCCGCGCCGCACGCCTTCCGTGTCGCGGTAATCGGGTATGCCGGACGCCGTGCTGATGCCGGCGCCCGTCAGCAGCAGCACGTCGGGATGACGCCGCAGGAACTGCGCCAGCTGCACGAGGGCAAGATCGTTGCTGGCGGACCGCTGGCTGGCGGAGGGAAAATTTTGCATGATGCGCCATGCTAACCGAAAAGCATGGCGCCGTTGCAGAGGGGATGTTTATTCCAGTTTCATGCCGAAGCGCTGCAGTCGCGGCTGCCAATGCTCCTGGATATTGGCCGACACGAGGATGCGCTCGGCCTTGCCGATCAGCAATGCACGGGGCACGAAGCCGAAGTAGCGCGAGTCGGCGCTGTTGTCGCGGTTATCGCCCAGCATGAGGAAGTGGTCGGTTGGCACCGTCACGGGGGCAAAGCTGCGCGCCGCCCCCGTCATTTGCGGCAAGACCTGGATGCGGTGCTGCTCGGTCGGGTTGCGTTCATTGATGCGCTGCGCCGTCAGCTGGCCCACGTGGGCGATGGTTTCAGGGGCCGTGTCGAGGGCCGTGTACTGGGCGGGCTGGCCATTGATGACCAGTTGCTCATTGCGCATTTCCACCGTGTCGCCAGGCAGGGCGATGATGCGCTTGATCAGGCGCGTGCCGTCTTTCGGCGAGGAGAAGGTGACGATGTCGCCCCGCTGCGGTTCGCCCAGACGCTGCAGCACGATATCGGTGAGCGGCACTTTCAGGTTGAAGGCGAGGCGGTTGACGAAGACCACGTCGCCTTCGAGCAGGTTGGGGCGCATCGACGCCGACGGGATGGGATTCCAGTCTGCCACGGCCGTGCGGAACACCCCGAACAGCAGGAGGAACATCAAAAAACCTTTGTTGGCGCGCATCCATGTGCTCATGTCGGCTCTTTCGCTGGGCAGTGCCCGTGAGGGTGAAGGGAAGCGCCATTGCCGCTGGCGCCATATCACGATGCACGGCGAGGCTGAAGCCAGTCTTAAATCGAACGCAGGCGCGGCCGATGGCGTGACCATTGTTGCGTGCACGCATCACGTTGTCTCAGGGATGCCGGCACGGTGTATGCGTGTCGTCGCCGTTCCGCAGGCGCTTGCCGTGCATCTCGTCCCACAGCTCGCCGAGCGCCACCAGCAAGCCGCCGGCCACGAAGGGAACCGCCACCAGCCAGGGAATGCTGTCGAGCCATGGTCCCAGCAGGACGGCCGACGCCACGGCGATGACGATGGCGCTGTACCAGAAGCGGCGCGGATGCCGGAGTGTGAACAGGTAGTGAAGGTCGTTCATAAATCCTCCTTGGTGAGCATGCGGAACAGCCGGGCTGCCAGAATGCTGCTGACGGCGATGACGATGCAGCCGTCCAGGAAAAACAGCACCTTGCCCACCAGGTGCATGCCCTGTACGAGGTAGGCGGGCAGTTCCCGCGCTTCCGCCCACTGCGTCATGCGTGCCAGCACGATGGCGGCAGCAAAGATGACGACGGCCAATGCCAGCACCAGCAGCACGTGTTCGAACAGGCGGAGCCGCAGCTTCATGTTGGACTTGGCAAGATAGGGGAAATTCCCGAACCTTGACGTTATCAGTCCGATATCGCGCTGCTTTGCGTTGCCACAAAGTCGCGGCCGATAGCCTGAAAACGGCGTTGAGCCCGCAAATGCGCCTATTTGAACGCCTTGATGACGGCGTCCAGCTTGACCTTCAGCGACTTGTCGTGCGCGTGGATGGCCGGCACGTCGCGCCGAGCAGCCAGCGTACCGATGCCGCTGCCGGCCAGATAGGTTTTTTCTCTGTATGACTTATAGAACAACTGCTCGGCTTTATTCGATTCCGGCGCCGTCGTTGCGCCGTTCAAAGTACAGCAAGTCCGACCAGGCATCCTGGAAGCGCATGGCTTTTTCCGAGCGGCCATATTGGTGAAAGCCATTGCGCTGCATGACGGCGATCGAGCCCAGGTTTTGCGGCCGCGCCGTCGCTTCCAGGCGCCATAGTTCCAGTGCGCCGAACGCTTCTTCCAGCAGCAGGGCGACCACGCGCGTGGCGTAGCCGCGTCCGCCGAACCGTTCGCCGATGCGGTAGCCGAGCGTTGCCTTGTTGAAATACGGGCGCGTGACGGCCGTCAGGTTGACCCTGCCGATGATCTGCCCGTCCAGCTTGGCCAGGTACTGGTGTGCCGTGTCTTTCTCGCGTTCGCGCTGCGACTGCTCGATGGCGGTGGCGATGCCCTCGTCAGTGTAGTAGGACGGCGCCCGGGCCGTGACCCAGGATTCGAAATAGGTGCGGTTGTCGAGTTCGAAGGCCAGCAAGGTGGGCAGGTCGGCGCTGGTCGGCGTTTGGAGTTGGAGGCGGTCGAGGTCGGGCATGGGATGTGTCTGGAAAGCGATGCGCCATTATAATCAGCTGGCGCCTTTCGCCGCACATGCTTGAATTCATGGAGGAGCAGCATGCTGTCCCATATTTGTCTTGGCACCAACGACTTTCCCCGCGCTTATGCTTTCTACGCGGCCCTGCTGGGAGAACTTGATTTGATCGAGAAATTTCATGATCCGGCCAAGCCCTGGGCCGGCTGGATGGCGCAGCAGGTGCCGCGCCCCCTGTTCGTGCTGACGGCGCCGCATGACGGTTTGCCGGCGACGCCCGGCAATGGCCAGATGACGGCGCTGCTGGCGGCCAGCCGCGCGCAGGTGGACCGCAGCTACCAGGCCGTGCTGGCGCTGGGCGCCGTTTGCGAAGGGCCGCCCGGCCTGCGTCCCCATTACCACGCCCATTACTATGGCGCCTACTTCCGCGACCTCGACGGCAACAAGCTGTGCGTCTGCTGCCACGCGGAGGAATGATTCAGCGTACTTTCCAGACGTCGTCTTCCGTCCAGCCCAGTTCCAGGAAATCCTGCGCCCGTTCGCCCGCTTCGCCGGCGCAATAGAATTCGTCGAGCTGGGGCGGGGCGATGCGCGTGCCGGCCAGCATGGCATGCACTTGCCCCCGGTGATGGATCTGGTGCTGGAACAAGTGCGCGAGCATGCGCTGGCGCGTGTCGACTTGCGGCGTGTCGCGCAGGATCGTCACGGGCCGCGCCAGGTCGGCATCGCACAGGCTGCGGCAGTGGGCGATCAGGCGCGCGTCGGACGCATGCTGTGCCGCCTGCAGCGTGGCGCAGTCGGTAAATGGCTCGTCCTGTTCAAAGAAGGCATAGCAGTCGGCATGCGGCGCCTCGCCGCGCAGCTCGCGCTCCAGCGCGTCGAGATAAAACCAGTCGCATGTGAGGATGTGGTTCAGGGTGAACTGGATGGTGGGGAAAAAACTGACGCGCGTCGCCTGGAATTCGGCCAGACTTAGCTCGCCGCAGGCTTTCAGCAGGCGGTGGTTGGCCCAGGCGTTGTTGTACGCCTGATTGGTGACGTAGCGGGCCAGCATGTTGCTCATGATTTACCTTGCAAAGAGGGGAAACTGCGACAGCGCCACTGTAGCACTTTGCGGCAGGTGGACCAAGGCGGCCACGCCCGCCGCACCGGCACGGCTGTCATCAAGTAAAATCGCGCAGCGGATGTCGCGATAGTGATGCATATAGGGCTGGAAAAGCAAAATGGGTTGGATAGGAAAATTACTGAACGGCGGCGAAAAAAGCAAGCTTGCGCCAGGCACGGCAGCGGCGGCGCCCGAGATGACACGGCAGCCAGCCAGCATCACCGAAATCGATGCCATCTACTACCGCTGGCTGGCGGCCGCCGGTTCGGCGCAGGCGTCAACGCAGGCGGAACAGCAGATTCTGGACGAATTGACGCGCCTGGCCAGTGAACCGATCGCTGGCGCCGCGCTGGTGCCGCGCATTCCGGCCATCATTCCGCAGTTGATGCGTACCTTGCAAAATGAAAACATGAGCGCGGCCGAGCTGTCGCGCCAGTTGGCCCAGGACGTGCCGCTGGTCGCTGAGGTCTACCGCGAAGCGAATCGGCCCCGCTACCATTCGCGCTACAACGCCAGCCCGTCGATCAACAATATGGAGGGCGCCATCATGCTGCTCGGGCAAAACGGCATGCGCATGCTGCTCGCCCGCGTCGCCTTCCGCCCCATCGTCAGCATGCAAAGCGGCGGCTTGACCATACGCACGGCGCCGCTGATCTGGCGCCAGTCCGAGAAATGTGCGCTGGCGGCCAACCTGGTCGCGCCCGCAATGCAGGCCAACGCCTTCGACGCCTATCTGGCGGGGTTGATGGCCAATGTGGGCCTGGTGGTGGCGTTCCGCCTGATCGATCAGATGCACGCGCCCGATGCCTTCCCGCAATCGGACGCCTTCATCGCCCAGGTGTTTGCGCAAGCGCGCGTCCTGTCGGTACGGATCGCCGAGTTATGGGAGTTTCCCGAGTCCGTGACCCGCGCGATCGGGCAGGCGGCGCAGACTGATGCCGATCCGCAGGCGCAAGCGCTGGCGCTGGGCGACCGCTTGAGCAAGCTGCGCATGCTGGTCGACACTGGCCGCTTTCCTGCCGATGATCCCTTCGTGATGACGGGATTGAGCAAGGCCGAGCTGCAGGTGTTTGACAAGCTGGCCGACGACGAGGACGAGGACGACGAGTGATGGCTGCAGGCCGGTAGAACAGCACCCCGGCCCGGTAGCAGATTCTTGCGGCCAGGACCGCGATTGCATGGTAATTTGACAACTAAGTGAATGGCCCGCCTGCCATTCCATCCTGTCGTATGCCCATGCTGCCGAGGAGGTCCCTCGCTTCCATTTCGCCGTTCCATGCTTGCCGCCGCGTGTTTGGTAACAGTGGCGTAGCTGTGCGCCGCCGCGCCGGACACACTGCCCGTCAAACCGGCCTTTGCACCGTCCGCCTGTGCGGTGCCGGTGCTGCCGGGCGAAAAGATAGAGTGCGGCATGCTGACCGTCCCCGAACATCGGAGCAAGGCCGATAGCCGCGCCATCGCCTTGCCGGTCATGATTTTCCGTAGCAGCGCCGTCACGCCGGCAGCCGATCCCGTCGTGTATCTGCCCGGCGGACCTGGCCTGAGCAGCATCGACGGGCGCACCAGCGGCAAAGGCAATCCCTTCCTGCTGGAACGCGACCAGATATTGCTTGAAGGACGCGGCAACAAGCATGCGTAGCCTTCATTGGCGCGCCATCGACCTGGTCCTCGACGGCTGCGCGACGGAGCCTGCGTGCGACGTGCGCTATCCGGACCTGAGCGGACGCATAGACGCACTGCTTGCGCGCGCGGACCGCGACGGTATCGCGGCGCCCGGGCGCGTGCTGCGCCGGCGCGACATCGTCAATGCCCTGGCCGAGGGCTAGCAGCAGCCGGAGCTGATCCCCACCTTGCCCCGCCTGATCAGCGAAGCGGCGCAGGGCCGCCCGCCAGGCTTGCTGCCATTGCTGCGCAGCGCTCCTTCCGGCTTCAACTGGGGACTGCGCCTGTCGATCTGGTGCGGCGAGGAGATGCCATTTGAGCAGCCCGACCGTATGGCCGCGCAAGTGGCGCCGGCCTTGGGGCTGGGCGGCGCGGATAACCGCACGGCGACGCCCGGGATGTGCGGCGCCTGGCGCGTTGCAGCGGCTGCGGCGCAGGCAAACGATGCCGTGAAAAGCGATGTGCCGGTGCTGATCCTGGCCGGCGAATTCGATCCCGTGACGCCGCCAGCCTGGGGCCGGCGCCTGCTGCGCAGCATGCCCAACGCGCGCTTCGTGCAGATGCCGGGCCAGGCGCATGGCGCCACGTTCAACCGCTGCGGCGGACAGCTGACACTGGCATTCCTGCGCGATCCGCGCGCGCCCTTGAACCTCGATTGCGTGGCGAAGATGCCGGGGCTGGTGTTTTCTGCCGACTAGCGCGCAAAATAGAGTTCGTGCAGGTGATCGAGGTCCACCTCGGAAGCCGCCTGCGACAGTGCCACCTTGCCGCTTTGCATCAGGTAGACGTGATCGGCCACGCCCACGGCGCGCGCCGTGTTCTGTTCCACCAGGATGATGGTGCGCTTGCCGTCATTCAGGCGCGCGAGGATCTCGAACAGCTCGTTGACCACCAGCGGCGCCAGGCCCAGCGACGGCTCGTCGATGATCAATAACGACGGGTCCGACATCAAGCCCCGCGCCATCGCCAGCATCTGCGCCTCGCCGCCGGACAAGGAACCGGCCAGCTGCCTGCGGCGCTCGTGCAGGCGCGGGAACATGGCGTAGGCTTCGGCCAGGCGCGCCGGCATGCGGCCGCGGTGCTCCTTCGGAAATGCGCCCATGATCAGGTTTTCTTCCACGCTCATGTCGCGAAACGTCATGCGCCCCTCGGGTATCATCGTGACCCTGGCATCGCTCATCTTCCAGGTAGGCGTGCCGTTGATGGCCACGCCGTCGAGCGCGATGCTGCCCGCGCCCACGGGCAGCAAACCCATGATGGCGCGCAGCAAGGTGGTCTTGCCGGCACCGTTCGGGCCGATGATGGTTGTCAGCTTGCCCTTCTGGATGGACAGCGACACATCCCACAGCACATTGATGGCGCCATAGCCGGCGCGCAGATTCTCTATGTTAAGCATGCGCTGCTCCCGTGTAGCTTTCGATGACGGCCGGATCGCGGAAGACGCAATCGGGCGTGCCGTCGGCGATCAGCTGGCCGAAATTGAGCACGGCGACGCGCTGGCACAGATTGCTGATGGTTTCGATATCGTGCTCGATCATGACGATGCCCACGCCGAAGGCGGCATGCAAGTCCTTCAGCATGCCCATGAAGCGGCGCTTGCCGTTCGTTTCCAGACCGGCCAGCACTTCGTCGAGCAGCAGCAGTTTCGGGTTGGTGGCCAGCGCCTTGGCTACTTCCAGCGCTTTCAGTTCCGTCAGCGCCAGTTCGCTGGCCGCGTCGCGCTGCGCCTTGTCCGCCAGGCTCGTGAAGTCGAGGATTTCATCGATCTTGCGCATGTCCACCTTGCCGGTGCCGAAGCGCTGCGCCACGACGAGGTTTTCGCGCACCGTCAATTCATGCATGGGCTGCGGGATCTGGAAGGTGCGGCCCAGCCCAAGGCGCGCGCGCTGGTACATGGGCGTGGCCATGATGTCGCGCCCCTCGAAGCGGATGCCGCCGCTGGTGGGGCGCACCAGGCCGGAAATGGCGTTGAACAGGGTGGTCTTGCCGGCGCCGTTCGCGCCCACCAGACCGATCACGTCGTGGCTGCCCACTTTTAATGTGACGGAATCGACGGCCGTCAGGCCGCCGAAGCGCACGGACACATTATCGAGTTCAAGCATGTGCTTTCTCCTTCGCGTTTCCCTTGAGCTGCGCTTTTTTCAGCCATTTTTGCAGCAGCGGCAGCAAGCCGTTCGGACTGAAGACGATCATCGCCACCAGCAGCACGCCCAGCACCAGCTGGTGCCCGGTCGGAATCAGCGACTTGAAAATCAGCTGGTCGACCAGATAGACCACGACGGCGCCCAGCACGGGGCCGAGTATCGTGCGGTAGCCGCCGAAGATGGCCGCCACGATGGGCAAGGTCACCCACAGGCTGTTGAAGGCGTAGTCCGGTTCCAGGAAATTGATGTAGTGGGCGTTGAAGGCGCCGAACAGGCCCGCCATGAAGGCCGACACGAGCAGCATGGCGCCTTTCAGCAAGGTGCTGTTGACGCCGACGACGCGCGTGGCGTCTTCGCTGTCGTGCATGGCGCGCAGGGCGATGCCGTAATGGCTGGCGCGGATGCGGCCGTAGGCAAACGCGCACGCCACCACCAGCGTCAGCACCACCAGGTAGGCGCCCGTCTTGCTGGCCAGGTCGAAGCCGAAGATGGTGGGCAAGGCCGGGATATTGTTGATGCCGCCGGCGCCGCCCGTGACGGAACTCCATTCCGTGGCCAGGATGCGGAAGATGTGGGCGTAGGCGAGGATGGCCAGCGCAAAATACGGCCCGCGCAGCCGGAGCACGGGCAGCATGATGACGGCGGCGATGGCCGCGCCCGCGCCGCCCAGCAGCATGGCGGCAAACACGGGCACGCCCAGTTTCACGCTGGCCAGCGCGGAGACATACGCGCCCACGCCGAAGAAGGCCGCGTGGCCGAAGCTGACCATGCCGCCCAGGTTGCCCAGCAGGGCCCAGGACATGGCCACGCCGCCGATGATCAGCGCCGCCACCACCATGCTCATCACATACTGGTTGGCGCCCAGGGCCAGCGGCACGGCGATATACGCGGCCAGCAGCAGGCCCGCCGTTGAAAGGAAAGTCGAGCGCTTCATCCGCGCCTCCGTTGTGCGCCGAACAAGCCGTTCGGCATGATGAACAGCACCAGCAGGAACAGCACCATGCCGGACAATTCCTGCAGCGCGGAGCTGGCCAGGGTGACGGTCAGCGCCTCGGCCACGCCCAGCAGCACGGCGGCCAGCAGCACGCCGGGGATGGAACCGATGCCGGCCAATACCGTGATGATGAAGGCTTTCACCGTCAGCGCGCCGCCGTAGGCCGGCTGGATCACGCCATAGCTGAACAGGGCGACGCCCGCGAAGGCGGCCAGGATGCCTGCGACCAGAAACGACACCAGTTCCGTGCGGCCCGGGTCGATGCCCATCAGCTTGGCCGCGTCGCGGTTGCTGGAGACGGCGCGCACGGCGCGGCCATACCAGCTGGTGGACAGCCAGCGCCACAGCGCCGCCATCAGCACCAGGCTGACGCCAAAGAAAATCACTTCGCTGCGCATGCTGAAAAACGGGCCGATTTCAAAACCTTCCTGCAGCCAGCTGGAAGACGTCGAGCGGATGTCTGCCTTCCACACGAGCAGGATGAAATTGGTGAGGATGACGCCGATGCCGTAGGTAAGGATCAGCGAATTGATTTCGCGGTCCTTCTTGATGCGGCTGACGATCAGGTACACGCCCACGGACGTCAGGCTGACGATCACCAGCGCGATGGGAATGGCGAACATGGGACCGAGTCCCATGCCCGATTCGACGCTGTAGGCGATGTAGGCGGCCAGCAGCACCAGTTCGCCGTGCGCCAGGTTGATCACTTTCATGGTGCCGAAGACCAGCGCCAGTCCCAGTGCGATCAGGGCGTAGGAGCCGCCCTGCAGCAAGCCCGAATACAGGGCTTGCAAGATTAATTCTGTCATGTCGTCATCCCGTCAGGCAGCCCAAGGGCATCGCGAAGATGCGCCCGGGCTGCCGTTCATCGGTGCGCGTCCTGGCGGACGCGCGCGTGCGCAGCGGGAGGCTGCCTACCAGGGCAGGGCTGGATAGGCCAGCTTGCCCGTCGCGTGTTCCTTCGGCCAGACGATCACCACTTTCTTGTCCTGGTGCTGCGCCATGCGGTGCACGAAGTTCTGGTTGTCGCCGTTGGCGGCGAACTGCACCCGGCCGATCAGGGTTTCGCGGTCCGTCTTGCGCATTTCCTCGGCCACGCCGCCTTTCTTGATGGTGCCCTTGTCGGCCGCGCGCGCGATGGCTTCGAACAGCAGCATCGACTGCACATAGCCGAACTGGCCCAGGTAGTCCGGCTCCTTCTTGTACAGCTGCTTGTAAGCGTCGCTGAAGGCCTTGCCGTCGGCCGTCTTGAATTCGGTGGGGAAGGGCAGCAGGGCCGTGCCGAAGACGTTCGGCATCAGGTCGGGGAAGTCGGACGCCATTTTAGGGGTGGCCAGCGACCACACGCCCACCATGGCCTTGATCTTCGGTTTCAGCACGCGGGCGGCGCGGATGATGCCCACGTAATCGTTTTCGTAGCCGACCATGGCCACCACTTCCGATTTATCCTGCAGCTTGATCTTGTTGATGATGGGCTTGAAGTCGGTAATGGCCGGGTCGAACGAGTGCGTCGTCACCTTCACGCCTTTTGCCGCCAGGGCTTTTTCCACGTCCTTGGCCAGGCCCGTGGTGGCGTCCTTGGTCGAGTACACGATGGAGACGGACTTGGCGCCCACGTCGGCAAGCAGTCCCAGCATGGCTTTTTCGTAGCCGGCCGTGTTATTGATGCGGAAAAAATTCTTGCGCCCGCTGCTCACCAGGCTGTCGTCCACGCCGCCCGAGGTGATGTAGACGAGGCCCAGTTTGTTCGCCGTGTCCGAGGCGGGCGAGATATTGTTCGAGCCATAGCCGCCCGTGATGGCGACCACGCCCTGGCTGGCCAGCTTTTCCACGGCGGCGATGGCTTTGGCGGGTGCCGATTCGTCGTCGACGGTGATGATCTTGATGGTGTGCTTGCCGTTGGTCTTGTTGAAGACTTCGGCCGCGACCATGATCCCTTCCTGCATGCCGGCGCCGACACGCGCCAGGTTGCCTGTCAGCGGGATTTCCGCGCCGACCAGGAATTCGTCGGCGCTGGCCTGCGTCATCCAGGCGCTGGCAACCAGTGCTGCCATGGCGATGCGTGTGTAGGTGCGTTTCATCGTGTCTCCTCCGGTGATGTGGCTTGGTTTTATTGTCGGTTCTGCTACTACATGGTCAACTTATCGTGCATTCTGCGCCATTTGCCGCAGCTGCCCCTTTAAAATCTTGCCCGTGGCGGCGGCCGGCAGCGCGTCCATGACGATGATGGCGGACGGGCATTTGTAGGGCGACAGGGTCTGCGCCAGCCAGGTCTGCAATTGTGCCACGCTGGCGGGCTGGCGCGGATCCAGCTCCACGTAGGCGATGACGTCCTCGTTGCCATCGGCCAGCGTGCGCCCGACCACGGCCGACTGCACCACGGAAGCGTGGGCGTTCAGCGCCGTTTCCACTTCCAGCGGATACACATTGAAGCCGGAGCGGATGATCAGTTCCTTGGTGCGGCCCACGATGAAGAGGGCGCCGTCGGAATCCTGGCGCGCCATGTCGCCCGTATTGAGCCAACCGCCATCGCGCATGGCGGCCGCGGTCATGGCGGGTTCCTTGTAATAGCCGGCCATGATGTTCGGCCCGCGTATCCACAGTTCGCCCGGCTCGCCCGGCGCCACGTCCGTACCGTCGACGCTCACCACGCGCACTTCCACGCCGGGGATCGGCATGCCGACGGAGTCGTCGCGGCGCGGTGCTTCCAGGCGCGTCTGGCTGATGGTGGGCGCGCTTTCCGTCATGCCGTAGCCATTGTGCAGCGCGGTGCCCAGCAGCTTTTCCACCTCGTGCTTGAGCGACGGCGCCAGCGGCGAGCCGCCCGCATACGCGAAGCGCAGCCGCGTGGGCAGCGGCGTGTCGGCGCCGCCCAGGGTTTGCAGCAGCTTGGCGTACATGGCGGGTACGCCCTGCACGATGGTCAGCTCGTCGTCCTTCAGGGCCGAGAGCAGGCCGTCGACGGAAAAGCGCGGCACCAGGTACAAGGCTGCGCCCGCATACAGGGTGCCCAGGGCCACCGAGGCCAGGCCGTACACGTGCGAAATCGGCAGCACGCCGTAGGCGCGGTCGGTGCGCGTCAAGCCGCGCAGGGTGCTGGAGACGGCGGCGATGAACAGCAGGTTGCGGTGCGTGAGCATCACGCCCTTCGACTGCCCCGTCGTGCCCGTCGTGTAGATCAGCGCGGCCACCTGTTCGTTGCCGGGGACCGTGTCTTCGACGATAGTTGTCTCGTTCAAGTCGCCGACCAGCAACTCGCCCATGCCGTCGACCGTGGTGCTGGCCGCGCCCAGACGTGCAGCATGCGCGGCCGCTTCCGGCGAGGTGCGGGCCAGGAACAGCATCCTCCGTGCGGAACTGTGCATGGCGATGGTGTCGATCTCGCGCGCCGACAGGCGGGCATTGACGTTGACGATCCACGCGTCGATGCTGGCCGCCGCAAAGATCAGCGCCACCTGCAGCGCGCAGTTCTCGCCCACCACCATCAGGCGGTCGCCGGCGCGCACGTTCAGCTGGCGCAGCAGCTGTGCGGCGCTTTCCACACCGTGCTGCAGCTGGGCGTAGGTCCAGCTGCGCCCACCTTCATGCAGCGCGGGCGCGTCGGGCGCGCGCGTCGCCCAATAGATGGGGATGGCCGACAGGCGCGCCGGCAAGTGGGCCAGCAGGGCGGGAATGTCCATCGCGGCCTCCTTCACTTTTGCGCTGCCTTGATCATGTTGCGGGCGATGACGATCTGCTGGATCTGCGTCGTGCCTTCGTAGATGCGGAACAGGCGCACGTCGCGGTAGAAGCGCTCGGCCGCGTATTCGCTGATATAGCCGGCGCCGCCGTGGATCTGCACGGAGCGGTCGGCCACGCGGCCGCACATTTCGGAGGCGAACAGCTTGCAGCACGACGCTTCCGTCGAAATGTCTTCCTTGTTGTCGCGCCGGCGCGCCGCGTCGAGCACCATGCTGCGCGCCGCGTAAATCTCCGCCTTGCTGTCGGCCAGCATGGCCTGGATCAGTTGGAACTCGGCGATGGGCTGGCCAAACTGCTGGCGCTCCATCGCATACGCCAGGGCGTCAGCCAGCATGCGCTCGGCCGCGCCCACGCAGACGGCGGCGATGTGCAGCCGGCCCTTGTCGAGCACCTTCATGGCTGTTTTAAAACCCACGCCCTCCTTGCCGCCGATGATGTTCGCGGCCGGCACCTTGCAGTTCTCGAAGATCACGTCGCAGGTATGCGCGCCTTGCTGGCCCATCTTCCTGTCGATCTTGCCGAGTGAAAGGCCCGGCGTATCCTTTTCCACGATGAAGGCGGAAATGGCCGAGGCGCCCCGCTTGACGGGGTCCGTGCGGGCCATGACGGTAAAAATGCTCGCTTCGGGCGCGTTGGTGATATAACGCTTGCTGCCGTTGAGGATATAAAAGTCGCCGTCGCGCACGGCCGTCGTGCGCAGGGACGCGGCGTCGGAACCTGATCCCGCTTCCGTCAAAGCGAACGAGCCGATGATCTCGCCGGCGGCCAGCTTGGGCAGATAGTATTGTTTTTGCGCTTCCGTGCCGTCGATCACGATGCCTTGCGAGCCGATGCCGTTGTTCGTGCCGATCAGCGAGCGGAAGGCGGGCGAGGTGCGGGCGATTTCGAAAGCGACCCTGACTTCCTCTTCCATGCTCAGTTCCAGGCCGCCATAAGCTTCCGGGATGGACAGGCCGAACAGGCCCAGTTCGCGCATCTGCGCCACGATGGCGGGCGGGATGGTGTCCGTTTCAGCTACCAGCGTCTCGTTCGGCACCAGCACTTCGCGCACGAAACGGGCGATGCTGTCGAGCAGGATGTTCAGGGTTTCTTCGTCGCGTATCATCGGTTTCCTCGGCGCTTTGATTTGATCTGTCGTTGAGAGGGGGCGCGCAGTCTAACCGCGGCCCAGGTTTTTTTCCACTGTCTTGACCAGGGCGACCAGGCGCGGTCCCAGATCCGATTCGAGTTTTTCGCGCGACAGCAGGAAGGCGGGGCCGCCGCAATTGAAGGCCATCACCTGTTCGCCATCGGCACCCAGCATGGGCACACCCACGGCGTGCACATCGTTCTGCCATTCGCCGGCCGAGATGCAAAAGCCCCGGTCCTGGTAATCCTTGAAGCCTTGTTCGATACCGGCCTTGATGCGCGGCCAGCGTTCCGTCTCGTGCACGCGCGCATGGTCCATCAGGTAGTCGCGTTCGGCCTGCGGCAGGATGCACAGCAGGGCCTTGCCCATGGCCGTCGTCATCAGGGGGATGCGCGAACCGACGTCGAGGCGCAGGGTGACGTTGGCGCTGCTGCGGCACGTTTCCACGTACACCATGCTGAGGCGGTCGCGCGTGCCCAGCGAAACGGACGCTTGCGCATGTTCGGCCAGTTCCTCCATCAGCGGGCGCGCCATCTTGCGCACGTCGAGGTTCGACAGCATGCGGTAGCCGAGGGCCAGCACGCCGGCGCCCAGCTGGTACTTGCCCAGGCTGTCCGAGTAATTCAGGTAGCCCAGTTTGGTGAGGGTATAGGTGAGGCGTGAAATCGTCGGTTTCGGGATGCCCGTGCGCTTGGCCATGTCCGCATTCGACAGATAGACTTCGCCGGGGCGAAAGCACCGGAGCACTTCCAGTCCGCGCGCCAGCGCGTTGACGAACTGGCGGTCCTTGCCTTCCTCGTCATCGCTGAAGACGATGATTTCCGGATCCGCTGCGGCCTGAATATTTGTCATATTTGCATTCATTTTCTGGCTCCCTGGAAATCAGTTTGCCTAGCCAAATTGGACGTGTCAATCGTTTTGTGAAACATTCGTTCGCACAGCGAAATGCTGCAGTGCATGAAAAAAGCGTGAGAAATTGACTTGCGCGAGGCCTTTTGGCCTTGCCGCTTGAGCATCGCTATATACGTCTGTATATTTCGCTGTTGGGTGACGGCCGCCGCATGCGCGGCCGCTTTTTTGAATATCGCTATATAAGACGATATATAACGAAAGATGGAAGAACAAGATGATGTTGAAACAGGTAATGGCCGGCGCCGTGATGCTGGCGATGGCGCAGATGGCGCAGGCGCAGCAAACGGCGGGCAACGATGGCGTGGATGCGGCGGCGCCGTTCGTGCTGGGCACGGTGACGGTGATCGGCCAGCGCGAGCAGGCAGGCCAAATGGAACAGCAGGTGGGTGCGCAAGTGAGCCGCGCCGAGATGCGCCGCTTTAACCGCGACAATGTGGGCGACGCATTGAATTTGCTGTCCGGCGTGTCGCTGTCGACCAATTCGCGCAATGAAAAAACCGTTGCCATCCGCGGCTTCGATGCGCGCCAGGTGCCGCTGTACATCGACGGCATTCCCGTCTACGTGCCGTACGACGGCTATGTCGATTTCAACCGCTTCACCACCAGCGACCTGGCCGCCATCCAGGTGGCCAAGGGTTACAGTTCCGTCGCGTATGGCGCCAATACCCTGGGCGGTGCCATCAACCTGGTGTCGCGCAAGCCGTCCGCGCGGATGGAAGGCGATACGTCCATCGGTTTCGGCTCGGGCAGCGAGCGCCAGGTGTCGGCCAACGTGGGTACGAACCAGGGCCTGTGGTATCTGCAGGCGGGCGTGTCGTATATCGACAGCGACGGTTTTCCCCTGTCGTCGGACTTCCGGCCCACGGCCACGGAAGACGGCGGCACGCGCAACAATTCCTACCGCAAGGATCATAAACTGTCGTTCAAGGTGGGCTACACGCCCGATGGCGCGCAGGCGGGCGATGAATATGCACTCAGCTACTACAAGCAGCATGGCGAAAAGGGCCAGCCGCCTTCGACGAATCCCGTCGGCGCGCGCTACTGGCAATGGCCGTACTGGAACAAGGAAAGCGTGTACTTCGTCTCGCAGACGCGCCTGGGCGAAGCCGAGCGCCTGAAACTGCGCCTGTACCACGACAGCTACGACAATGAAATCACCTCCTACACGAGCGGCAGCTACGCGACCCTGAAAACCAGCGGCCAGGGCAGCGTCAGCGGCGGGCGCAGCATCTATAACGACCGCACGAATGGCGGCGCGGTGGAACTCGAATCGTTTCGCCTGGCCGCGCACAGCCTGCGTTTTGTGGCCAGCTACAAGGCCGACGAGCACCAGGAACTCGACGCAAAAGGCGTGCGCACCACCTGGTACAAGGATGCCTTGTGGACCCTGGGCGCGGAAGACAGCATCGCCCTCGATGCGGCGACGGAACTGTCGCTGGGCGCCTCGCGCAATGCGCTGCGCCCGGACACCGTCTACAGCGCCGGCAATGCCTACACCTTGCCAGCCAATCAATCGGCCACGGACCTGCAGGCGGGCCTGTTCCGCAAAGTCGGCGCCGACGCGCGCGTGTACGCCACCGTGGCGCGCAAGTCGCGCCTGCCGACCCTGAAGGATCGCTACTCGCAACGCCTGGGCACGTATATCGAAAACCCGGCCCTGCGCGCGGAAGAGGCGATGAATTATGAGCTGGGGTATCAAGGAAACTCGCAGGGCGCCAAGGTGGAAGCGGCGCTGTTTTACAGCGACGTGAAGGACAAGATCCAGAGCGTGGCGAATGTCTCGGGCGTGCGCTCGCAGATGCGCAACGCTGGCAGGGCGCACATCAGCGGCGTGGAACTTGGCTTGCGCGGCAGCGCCGGCGCCTGGCTGGATTTCGGCGGCAATTACACCTACACGGAAATGAAGAACGTCAGCGACCGCGCCACGCGCCTGACGGACGTGCCGCGCCACAAGCTGACGGCGCACGCCGTGCTGCACGCGGCGCGCCAGGTCGACTTGGTGGCCATTGCGGAAGCGAACAGCGGGCGCTGGGTGTCGAACACCCTGGAACTCGGCGGTTTTACGACGCTGAACCTGAAGGCCGTGTACCGCCCCTTGCCGGCCTTGACCCTGGAAGCGGGCGTGGCGAACCTGGGCGACCGCAATTACGCGCTGGCCGACGGGTTCCCCAGCGCGGGACGCACCTGGCTGGCCAATGCGCAGTACCAGTTCTGATTTTTTGAATGTTTCATGAAAGGACACAGCATGTTGAAGACAATACTCACAAGCCTCGTTTCGGCGGCACTGCTGGCGGCGGCGCCCGCGTGGGCAGACCCGGCGCCGGCGCGCGACAATATGAGCCACGCGCTGGCCGTGACGGGCATGGTGGAAACGCCCTTGACCCTGAAAGTGGCCGACCTGCGCCAGCTGCCGCCGGCCAACGGCGGGGAAATCGCCGTCACGCGCCACAACGGCGAGAAGGCCGAGACCATTGACAGTTACAAGGGCGTGCGCCTGCGCGATATCCTCGACAAGGCGGTACTCGATGCGCCGGGCCACAACGACGTCAAGAAGCTCGCCATCATCGCCACGGCCACCGATGGTTATGCGGTGGTGTTTTCCTGGGGCGAGCTGTATAACGCGCCGGCCGGCGAGGGCGTGATCGTCTACTACGAAAAAAACGGCAAGGCGCTCGACGACAACGATGGCGAAATCGCCCTCATTTCGGCAAAGGACATCCGCACGGGACCGCGCCACGTGAAGTGGTTGAACGGCATCGAGGTGCGCAAGCTGGTGGAGTGACGAGAAGCTGATGGAAAAAAACGCGCCGTGGAGCCATCCCCGGCGCGTTTTCTTTATGCCGCCAGCGCTTGCCGCATGGCCTGACCCACCACGTCGAACAGGCCGCGCGCCGCTGGCGTCAGGCCCAGCATGTGGATCGACGCATGGATCATGCCGTCGAGCTGCACGCATTGTGCCGCCACGCCGTCGTCGCGCAAATACCGCGCATAGGCCTCGCCTTCGTCATGCAGCGGGTCGTACTCGCACACCAGCACGGTCGCCGGCGGCAAGTCCTTCAGCGACGTTGCCCGCAGGGGCGCCGCGTAGGGCTGCGCGCCGTCAGCCGGCTCGCACAGGTACGCCGACCAGCAAAAGCGCATGGCTTCCCGGGTCAGCGAGTGGCCTTCCGCATAGCGCTGGTAGGACGGCGTGTCGAAGGCGAAATCGAGCGCCGGGTACAGCAGCAACTGGTGCGCCAGCGCGGGACCGGCCTGGTCGCGTGCCATCAGGGCCGCGGCGGCCGCCAGGTTGCCGCCTGCGCTGTCGCCGCCCACGGCCAGGCGCTTCGCATCGATGCCGAGCGCTTCGGCATGGTCCGCCACCCAGCAGACTGCCCGGTAAAAATCGTCCAGCGGCACGGGAAACTTGTGCTCGGGCGCCAGCCGGTAGTCGACGGAAAAGATCACGCAGCCGGTGGCGTTGGCCAGTGCGCGGCACGGATTGTCGTACAGGTCCAGCGAGCACAGGCACCAGCCGCCCCCATGCGCAAAGACGATGGCCGGCAGGGGCTTGCCCGTGTCCGCGCCGGCGGGTACATAGGCGCGCACGGTCAGCGCGTGCTCGCCAGGCAGCACGTAATCCTTGATCGAGGCGACGTCTTCCAGCGGCCCGTGCAGCTGGCGCAAGCCCATTTCCGTGGCGGCGCGCAAGTCCGCCAGCGAGGCGGGCGGCGGCGCATCCCTTGTCTGTTCCAGCCAGGCGGCGATCAGCGGATCGAGGCTCATGCGGCTTCTCCGGCCAGGAACGGCAGCAGGTGGGCGATGAACGCTTCCGGCTGTTCTTCCATGATGAAGTGGCCGCATTCGGCGACGATGGCGCCTTTTAGTATGTCCGCCTTGCCCTGCATGGTCAGCAGGGGCGCGTCATTCGTCGCATGGTCGGCGCCGATGGCCAGCACGGGCATGGCCAGGCTCTTTTTCGCCCGTTCCAGGTTTTGCCGGATGGTTTCCGGAATGGCGCGGTAGTAGGCGAAACCGGCGCGCAGGGCGCCCGGCGTGGCATAGGCGTCCGCATACACGTCGACGGCCACCTTGTCGCGACGGTACGACCAGCGGTCCAGGATGAAGCGGATGTATTCGCGCTCCTTGCCGGCCGTGAGCATCTCCGGCAAGTCCAGCACCTGGTTGAACATGAAGTGCCACAGGAAGATATTGTCGGACGGCGCGACAAAAATCGGCGGCGCGGGCGCCAGGCCGGGAATGACGGCTTCCGTCAGCGCCAGTTTCGTCACGGCCTGCGGGAAGTCGCTGGCCAGCGCATAGCCGACCCACATGCCGATGTCGTGGCCGACGACATCGTACTGCGCATGCCCCAGGGCCAGCATGGCGCGGTGCAGGGTGGCGGCAACGGCGCCTGTGTCGTAGCCGCCGGCCGGACGTTCCGAGTGGCCGCTGCCGGGCGGATCGATGGCGATCGCCTGGTAGCCCTGGGCGGCCAGGGCCGCCATCACATGGCGCCAGGCGTACCAGGTTTGCGGCCAGCCGGGGATCAGCAGCACGGGTTTTCCTTCGCCGGCGATGACGCAATGCAGGCGCTGGCCGTCGATGCGCACATAGTCGTGGGTGTAGCTGTCTTCATTCTGATGCATGGCAAGTCCTTGTATTGATTCAGTTAATTAGTCGATTAGTTGTGCGTGATGCCGAGCAGGGTATTGATCTGCTGCGCGCTGACGGGGGCGCCGGCGAAGTCGTCGAAGATCTTGTCGGTCACGGGAATGATGTGGGCGTTGATGAAGGCCACGCCTTCACGCGCACCCACCTCCTGGTCCTTCAGGCAGCATTCCCATTCCAGCGTGGCCCAGCCCGCGTAGTCGTTTTGCGCCATCTTCGAGAAGATCGCCTTGAAATCGACCTGGCCGTCGCCCAGCGAGCGGAAACGTCCGGCGCGGTTTTCCCACGACTGGTAGCCGCCGTAGATGCCTTGTCGTCCCGTCGGATTGAATTCCGCATCCTTCACATGGAACATGCGGATATGGTCCTTGTAGATGTCGATGAATTCCAGGTAGTTCAGCTGCTGCAGCACGAAGTGGCTCGGATCGAACAGCATCTTGCAGCGCGGATGGCGGCCCACGCGCTCGTAGAACATCTCGAAGCTGATGCCGTCATGCAGGTCTTCGCTCGGGTGGATTTCGTAGCACAGGTTGATGCCTTGTTCCTCGCACACGTCGAGGATGGGCAGCCAGCGGCGCGCCAGTTCGTCGAAGGCCGCCTCGATCAGGCCGGGCGGGCGCTGCGGGAACGGGAACAGGTAGGGCCAGGCGAATGAACCGGAGAACGTGCCCATGTCGGTCAGGCCCAGGCGTTTCGAGGCCATGGCCGCCAGTTTCACTTGCTCGATGGCCCACTCGGTGCGCGCCGCCGGCTGGCCGTGCAGGTGTACCGGCGCAAAGCTGTCGCACAGCGCGTCGTAGGCCGGGTGCACGGCGACCAGCTGGCCGAGGATGTGCGTCGTCAGTTCGCTGATGACCAGGCCATGGCTGGCCAGCATGGCAACCAGGTCGTCGCAGTATTGCTGGCTGTGGGCAGCCTGCGCCACGTCGAACAGGCGTGCATCCCAGGCGGGGATCTGCAGGGCCTTGAAGCCCATGCCGGCCGCCCACTCGGCGATGGCGGGCAGGGTGTTGAAGGGCGCCGTATCGGCGGCGAATTGTGCCAGGTGCAGGCTTGGTCCTTGGATGGTTTTCATATCGGCTCCTATTGTTTGTCGATCGACAAAGAATAGGCGAAATTTTCTGCGAGGTCAAGGCCGTGATGCAAAATAAATGCGGAATCGGTATGGCTTGCAAGCGTTATACTGGCCGCCAGTTTGCAAGCAGAGGATGAAAATGGCAGGAAGACCGAGGGAATTCGACCGCGCGCAGGCGCTGGCAAAAGCGCGCGACGCGTTCTGGACGCGCGGCTATGAAGGCGTATCGATGGCCGACCTGGTGGCGGCGCTGGGCATCGCCTCGGCGCGCATCTATGCGGCGTTCGGCTCGAAGGAGCAGCTGTTCCGCGAAGCCGTGGAATTGTATGAAACGGGCGAGGGCGCCTTTGCCGTGCATGCGCTGGCGGCCAGCCTGAATGTGCGCGACGCCGTGGCGCGCATGCTGGAAGAAGCCGTGCTGCTGTACACGCGCAGCGGCCAGCCGCAAGGCTGCATGGTGGTCACGGCCGCCACGAATACGAGCGCGGACAACGCGGGCATCGCCGACTGGCTGGCGCAGCACCGCCGCGCGCGCACGCAGGCCGTCATCGAGCGCCTGCGCGCGGCGCAGCTGGCGGGAGAATTGAAAGGGGAAGCCGACGTGCAGGCGCTGGGAGACTATTATGCGGCGCTGCTGCATGGCTTGTCGGTGCAGGCGCGCGACGGCATTCCCGCCGAACGGCTGCTGGCGCTGATTACGCCGGCGATGGCGCCGCTGGCGCTGGAAATGAAAAAATCAGACTAGCTTGTCGATAGTCGCCGTACTTTAAGTCTTGACGTCGATCAGGCTGCCCAGAGCCTGGTCGGCCGCCTTGACGACATTCGCGGATAAATTAAAACCGGCCTTGTAGACGAGGTTATCCGTCAGTTCGGAGGCGAGGCCCACGCCGTTCGGCCGGCTTTCGGCCGCCTTGGCCGCATTCGCATTGGCGCCGCTGACGCTTTCGCCGGCGGCCAGCTTGCGTCCTTCGACGGAGAGGGTGACGCCCGTGCCGGCCGGGCTGGACTCCTGGAACTCGGCTTGTTGCGGCTGGAAGCCCGGCGTGTTCGCATTGGCGACGTTGTTGGCGGCCACGTCCAGCGCGCGCTGGTTGGCGGTCAGCCCCGAGGTACCGGTGGTGAGGGCGGATATGGACATGGCGGCTCCTTCAGAATGCTCCTAGTTTACTCCCATGCGGGCACTATGTGGTTGGTGCAAGGCAACATTTTTCCGCGCCGTCGATGACCGCAAAAAAAGTTACCCATACATAATGTTTTAATATTGTCCTGCGCCCTTTCACTGTCTAGACTGGCTGGGAAATCTCGCATGGAGCCTGCCATTTCTCCCCTCGTACGCCGCCTTTGCCTGGCTTTGCTGCTCAGCTGGCCTTGCCTGACCCTGCAAGCCCAGCCTGCTTCTGCCTCACTGCCGCTCGATGCGCGCCTGAACGAGCAGGTCATCATGGTGCCGGCCGGCGACGGCTTGCGCGACGTGCTGGAAACCACCGTGTTCCGTCCCGCAGGCCCCGGCCCGTTTCCCCTGTTGCTGATGAATCACGGCAAGCAGGCTGGGCCGGCGAAACTGCAGGCGCGCGAGCGCTTCATCTATATGGCAGCCGAATTCGTGCGCCGCGGCTATGCGGTGATGCTGCCCATGCGCGCCGGGTTTGCCCGCTCCACGGGCGCCTACCGCGATTTCGGCTGCGACATGCTGGGCAACGCCCAGGGGCAGGCGCGCGACGTGCTGGCCGCGCTCGCGTATGCGCGGCGCCAGAGCTGGGTCGACCCGGAACGCATCGTCGTCGCGGGCCAGTCGTACGGCGGCATGGCGGCGCTGGCGCTGGCCACCCGGGTGCTGCCCGGCGTGCGGGGCGTGCTCAATTTTTCCGGCGGCCTGCGCGTCGACATGCCCGGCTGCGACTGGCAAGGGGCGCTGGCCAAATCCTTCGCCACCCTGGGCGCCTACAACCATATCCCCAGCCTGTGGCTGTATGGCGCGAATGACTCGTATTTTTCGCCGGCGCTGGCGCGGCGGCTGTTCAATTCCTTTACCGGTTCGGGCGGCCGGGCGCAATTGCTCGCCTATGGCCCGTTCAAGCGCGACGCGCACCTGACCCTGGGCAGCCGCGATGGCGTGGCCGTGTGGCTGCCCGCCACTGAGCGCTTCCTGCAGAAAATCGGCATGCCGGTGCGGCAGGTCTACCGCGTGGCCGATGCGCCGTCGCCGCCCGCCACGCATTTCGCGCCGCAGGACGATATCGCCGCCGTGCCCTATCTGGAAGAGCAGGGGCGCGCCGCCTACCGCGTCTTTCTGGAGAAAACCGCGCCGCGCGCCTTTGCCCTGTCGGCCAGCGGCGCCTGGGGCTGGGCCGAGGAGGGTGAAAGTCCCGATGTGCGCGCGCTGGCCTCGTGCCAGCGGCGCAGCAGCCTGCCATGCCAGTTGTATTCGGTCGATGAAAGCGTCGTTTGGCCGGTCGCCGGCGCCAGCGCAAGCGCCGCCGGCGGCGCGCAATAGGCCGCCGCGCACGATAGTTGTCGCCGAAACGGGGGATGGGCGAATATACTAGGCGAAAAGGGAGGCGTTGCGCTTCCCGTCCGCCCTTATCATCAGCGAGAATTCACCCTTATGGCGTCATCCCCAGAAAACCTCAGCATGGCCGTGTTTTGCGACTTCGAGAACGTCGCGCTCGGCGTGCGAGATGCAAATTACGAAAAATTCGATATCAAGCCCATCCTGGAACGCTTGCTGCTCAAGGGCAGCATCGTTGTCAAGAAGGCATATTGCGACTGGGACCGTTATAAAAGTTTCAAGGGCACCATGCATGAGGCGAACTTCGAACTGATCGAAATTCCCCACGTGCGCCAGTCCGGCAAGAATTCGGCCGACATCCGCCTGGTGGTCGATGCGCTGGACCTGTGCTACACCAAGGCTCACGTGAACACCTTCGTCATCATCAGCGGCGATTCCGACTTTTCGCCGCTCGTGTCGAAACTGCGCGAAAACGCCAAGCAGGTGATCGGCGTCGGCGTCAAGCAGTCGACCTCCGACCTGCTGGTGGCCAACTGCGACGAATTCATTTTCTACGATGACCTGGTGCGCGAAAGCCGCCGCACGGCCGCCAAGCGCGACGCACGCGACACGCCTGCCGCCAAGCGCTCGCCGGACGAAGAAGTGCGCCGCAAGGAAAAATACGAGTCGCGCAAGACGGAAGCGATCGAAATGGCCGTCGAGACCTTCGACGCGCTGGTGTCCGAGCGCGGCGACAGCGGCAAGATCTGGGCCTCGATGCTGAAGGAAGCGATCAAGCGCCGTAAGCCGGACTTCAGCGAGTCCTACTATGGTTTCCGCACCTTCGGCAACCTGCTGGAAGAAGCGCAAACGCGCGGCTTGCTGGAATTTGGCCGCGATGAAAAATCGGGCGCCTATGTCTACCGCAGCAGCGGCCTGGTGGCCGTGCCGGCCGCCGTGAACGCGGATACAGCCAACGAGGCCAGCGGCGAGACCGGCGTGACGGCGGAAGAGGGCAATCACCGCGAAGGCGGCAGCCGCCGCGATTCGCGCCGCAATGGCCGTGGCGGCCGCAAGCAGAACGAGCAACGCCGCGGCGAGTCCGCGCCACAGGCCTTCGTGCCGGTGGCCGACGCGGAAGCCGTCGTCGTCGAGCAGTATGCGCCGGCGCCGCAGCCGGAAGTGCAGCACGAAGTGGCCGAAGCGGTGGCCGAGGTGGCGGCAGAAGAGGGCAACGCCAAGCGCGGTTCGCGCCGCAATGGCCGCGGTGGCCGCAAGAATGGCGATGGCGCCCGCGAAGCGCGCGCTGAAGTCGTCGCCGTCGAGGTGGCGCCGGTGGTGGAAGCCGTGCCTGCGCCTGAACCGGTAGTGGACGCGGTAATTGAAGTGGCCGCCGAAGCGAAACCGAAAGCCAAGCCGCGCACGCCGGCCCGCAAGGCGGCAGCGGCGAAGAAACCGGTCAAGAAGGCGGCAGAAGCTGTGGTGGAAGCTGCGCCTGTCGTTGAAGCGGCGCCGCTGGAAGCGGCTGTCGTGGCCGAAGACAAGCCGGCCAAGGCGCCGCGCAAGACGCCGGCGCGCCGTCCCGCGCGCAAGAAGGCGGAAGCTGCCTGATAGCCTGAGCGGCAACAAGCGGGGCGGCAATCGCATGCGCCCCCGCTTTTCCGGCCCCTGCCTTGCGCAAACCGCGCACCCCGATCTCCCCAAGCGTGTACGATGAGCCTGTTTTTAACGCGGCGGGCGGTCAAGCATGTACCACGGTGAACGGTTCAACAGTATTTCCCATACGGTGGGCGCCGCGCTGGCGGCCATCGGCGGCGTCATCCTGATCGTCGCGGTGGCCCGCACGGGCGACCCCTGGAAAATCGTCAGCTGCAGCGTATATGCGGCCATGCTGCTCACGCTCTACCTCACTTCTACCCTGTACCACAGCGTGCGCGGCAAGGCCAAGGCCGTGCTGCAGCGGCTCGACCACTGCGCCATCTATCTGCTCATCGCGGGCACTTACACGCCCTTCATGCTGGTGACGCTGCGCGGGCCGTGGGGCTGGTCGCTGTTCGGCGTCGTCTGGGGCCTGGCCCTGCTGGGCATCGTGCAGGAATACGTGTACGCGAAAGGCGCGCGCATCCTGTCGCTGGTGATTTACGTGGCCATGGGCTGGCTGATCGTCATCGGCATCAAGCCGCTGCTGGCGGCGCTCGAGTGGAACGGTTTCCTGTGGCTGGTGGCAGGCGGGCTGTGCTACACGGGCGGCATCGCCTTCTATGCCACCGACCACAAGCTGCGCCATGGCCACGGCATCTGGCACCTGTTCGTGCTGGCTGGCAGTAGCTGTCATTTTATCGCCATTTTGTTCTACGTTGCCTGACGTTATCCCTTGCCATCACTGTTGCCATGATTCCATTATAATGGCGCGATATGTGAAAATAGCGCAACAATGCGGCAATAATAAGGCAACAATGGATATCAATTCGGACGACCTGAAAATCTTCGTCACCGTCATCGACAGCGGCACCCTGAGCGCGGCCGCCGTGCACCTGGGACAAACCACCTCCGGCGTCAGCCGCGCCCTGTCGCGCCTGGAAGACAAGCTGGCCACGTCGCTGCTGACGCGCACCACGCGCCGCATGGAGCTGACGGAAGAGGGGCAGCTGTTCCTGGACAAGGCGCGCGCCATCCTCGCCTCGATGGAAGACGTGGAAGAGTCGATCCGCATCCGCCGCCAGAAGCCGGCCGGGCGCCTGTCGGTCGACGCCGCCTCGCCCTTCATGCTCCATTGCGTGGTGCCCCACGTGGCCGAGTTTCGCGCCATGTACCCGGATATCCGCCTGGAGCTGACCAGCAACGACCAGATCGCCGACCTGCTCGAACACCGCACCGATATCGCCATCCGCATCGGCGCGCTGGTCGATTCGACCCTGCATGCGCGCCCGCTCAGCGCCAGTCCGCTGCACGTGCTGGCCACGCCCGCCTACCTGGCGCGCCACGGCGAACCTGCCACGCCGGAAGCGCTGTCCGGCCATGCGCTGCTGGGTTTTGCGCAATATGAGTTGGGAAATAGCTGGCCGCTGCGCCACGAAGCGGGCAACAGCCTGCAGATCGTGCCGGCGCTGGCCGCGTCCAGCGGCGAAACCCTGCGCCAGCTGGCGTTGCACGACCAGGGCATCGTCTGCCTGTCCGACTTCATGACGAAGGACGACATCGCGGCCGGCCGGCTGGTGCGGGTGCTGCAGCCGTTTTATACGGGTTACCGCCAGCAGATCCACGCCGTCTACTACCGCAACACGCAACTGGCGCAGCGCATCAGCTGCTTTCTCGAATTCCTGCAACAGAAACTGTAAGGCCCGGACATGAGCGCACATGGCATGCAATGCCCCATCTGCGACGAATATGGCGACCTGGTGCACTCCACGGTCCGCCAGACGGGCCAGCAGGTGATCGTCTGCACGGAGTGCGATTTCGCGTGGCCGCATCCGGAGCAGGACATTGATCCGGCGCATGCCACGGATGTGGCTTCCCTGCTGGCGCAATCCGGCCTGGACGACGACTGGGACGAGCTCGAACTCGGGGCAAGGGTGCCGCCGTCGCCTACAGCATGACGTGCGTTTCTTCCGCCCGCAGCAGGGCTTCCACTTCATGGGCGGGCAGCGGCCGGCTGAAATAATAGCCCTGCGCCTCGTCGCAGCCATGGCGGCGCAGGTAATCGAGCTGCTCCGCCGTTTCCACGCCTTCGGCCACCACGCGCAGCTTCAAATTGTGCGCCAGGGCGATGATGGAGACGACGATGGCCGCGTCGTCCGCGTCGCGCGCCACGTCGCCGACGAAACTGCGGTCGATCTTCAGCACGTCGATGGGGAAGGTGCGCAGGTAGGCGAAGCTGGAATAGCCGGTGCCGAAGTCGTCGATCGACAGCTGCACCCCCAGCGCCTTCATGTCGTGCAGCTGGCTGACGGCCAGCGCCACGTCGTGCATGAACAGGCTTTCCGTCAGTTCCAGTTCCAGACAGGCGGGCGGCAAGCCCGTTTCCAGCAGCACGTCGGCGATCGACGCGACCAGGTTCGGCTCGTTGAACTGGCGCGCCGACAGGTTTACGGCCAGGCGCAAGGTGTCCAGTCCCGCCGCATGCCAGCGCTTCACCTGCGCGCACGCTTCGCGCATGACCCAGGCGCCGATCGGCACGATCAGGCCCGTATCCTCGGCCAGCGCGATGAAGCGCTGCGGCGCCACCATGCCCAGGTCCGGATGCTGCCAGCGCAGCAGCGCTTCCACGCCGACGATGCGCCCGCTGGCTAGGTCCACCTGCGGCTGGTAATGCAGCACGAACTGCTCGCGTTCCAGGGCGTTGCGCAGCGCCGTCTCGATGCGCAGGCGCTCCAGGGTGGCCTGGTTCATGGCCGTCGTGTAGAACTTGATGTTGTTGCGGCCCTGTTTCTTGGCGCAGTACATGGCGATGTCGGCCTGCTCGATCAGGTTCTGCGTTTCGCCATTCAGGGTCACGTCGCCGGGCGCGTCGTAGCGCGACATGTCGTAGACGGCCACGCCGATGCTGCAGGTGACGAAAAACTCCTTGCCGTCCAGCAGTACCGGCTGCGCCACGGCATCCATCACGCGCTGCACGATGGCGCCGCTGAGCACTTCGTCGGCCTGCTCGCACAGGATGGCGACGAATTCATCGCCCGACAGGCGCGCCACCGTGTCGCTTTCGCGCAGGCTGGACTGCAAGCGCGTGGCGATGGTTTTCAGCAGCAGGTCGCCGGCCTTGTGGCCGAGGCTGTCGTTGACGAACTTGAACCGGTCCAGGTCGATCAACAGCACCCACAATGCGCGGTTCTTGCGGCGCGACAGGGCCATCGCCTGCGCCAGGCGGTCGCGCAGCAGGGCGCGGTTGGGCAAGCCCGTCAGCACGTCGTGGTGGGCGATGTGCTGGATTTGCTGCTCGGCCAGCTTGCGTTCCGTGATTTCGGATCCCGTGCCCCGGTAGCCGCGAAAGTCGCCCAGCTCGTTGAACAGCGGTTCGCCGTTGATGCTGAACCAGCGCAGCTGGCCATCGCGGTCGTGCATCGCATATTCGAGGTTGGAAAAGGGCAGGTGGGCTTCCAGGTTGGCGATATGCTGCTTGCCCCAGCGCGAATTGCGCATCTCCGGGTTGTTGTCCCAGCGCGTCATGCCGATGAAGCGTTCCAGCGGCATGTTCGACTTGTCCGTGAAACCGCTGGTGATGTGGGTGAAGCAGAAGTTGGCGTCCTGTTCCCAGTACCAGTCCGAGGACAGGGCCAGCAGGCGGCGGAAGCGCTTTTCGCTTTCCTGCAAGGCGCGTTCCGTGCGCTGGCGCGCCCGCACGTCGGCGCTGAGCAGCTCATTGCTGCGTTTCAGGTCGGCCGTGCGCTGCTCCACCAGCAATTGCACGCGGCGCGAGCGCTGCGTCAGCGATTGCACGAAGGCGGCCGTCAGTGCGCTGAACAGCAAACCCGTGATCAGGGTAAACAGGGAGCCCAGATGGTCGGCCAGGAAGGGGCGCGGATGGGCCACCACGCGCACATGCCAGGGCCGGCCGGCGGACACGAAGACCCGGTCGTAATGGCTGTGGTAGGCAGTGTGCAGCCAGCGCGGCAGCGACTCCCAGGCGCCGCCCGGTTCGTCGGCAGGCGCCTGGCCATGCCGGAAGATCAATTGGCGCGGGTCGGCGCCGGCGTCCGCGTAGACGCTGAGTTCAAGCTGCGAGTCGCCCAGCAGGTCGGCGCCGGCGAGGATTTTCTGCACCAGTTCCCCGGCGCGCACGATGACCGCCGTATCGCCGATCAGCGCCGCGCGCCGCTGCTGTATCGTTTGCAGGGGCACGCCGTGGCGGTAGACGGGGCGCACGATGACGAAGCCCCGTTGCGGCCCTTGCGCCAGGGCCAGCAGGCCGGTGGCCGTGGTCTGGCCGCTGATGATCGCCTGCTCCAGCGCGCGCGCCAGCACGCCGCTCGGGCTGACGTTCAGGCCGAAGGCGGGGCGGTTGCCCTGCAGGGGTTCGAGGTAGTCGACCACCAGGTAGCTGGCGCGCGTCGTCGCGGGCACGACGACGCCGTCGCGCATTTCCGTCATGGCGTAGTCGGGCACGATGCGCCGCAGCTCCGTCTCGAAGGCGGCGCGCTGCGCATGCGGCACGATGCGGTGGAAATTGAAGGCCTGGATGAATGGATGGCGCTGCAGCAGCGGCGTGGTGAAGTCGTGGAACTGTTCCCGCGTGACGGGCACGACGGCGGCAAACAGCTGGTTTGTTGTCGTCAGCACCTCGACCGCGTCGTCGAGCCCCTGCTCGATGGCGGCCACCCTGGCGCCGGCGCGCTGCTGCAGGCTCAGGCCCATCTTGTCGTATTCGAGCTGGCTGATGGCGGCAAACAGCACGGCCGTCACGCTGATGCCGCAGGCAAAGGTCAGCGCGGCCGCGGCGGAAATCGACAATGGCAGGCGGCCACGCAGCATGTTTTTTCCTATCTCACTTCATGGACACTTGGGTTCGGCGGCGCCTGCCGGCCCCACGCAGGCGGTAGTTTGTCATAAACCACATCCATCATGCGGATTTTGCACCAAATTACTGCTAATAAGCAACAATATCTATGACCGGGGAAGACGACTTTCAGTCGCTGCCCGCGCCTGACCGGCGGCGCAAGCGCCACAACTGCCATGCCGGCAGCCAGCGGTTCAGGAACGCCAGTCCGGCTATCCGTCGCCAGCGCACCAGGCGCACCACGCGCACGGCGCGGCCGTCGGCGCCTTGCTCGGGCCTGGCGGCGAAGATGATGCGGTTATTGCCGGCGATGCCGTCGAAGTGGCATACGGCGCCGCGGAAGGTAAGCATCAGGCGCGCCAGCATGGCGGGGTAGTGCTCGTCATAACTGAACAGGTTGGCCACCAGCACGCCGCCGGGCAGCAGCGCGCGCAGGCAGTCCGCATAGAAGCGCGCGCTGCCCAGGGCCGGCGGCAAGCCCGTTTCGTCATAGCCGTCGAGCAGCAGCACGTCGGCGCAGCCCGGATGCTGGCGGATATAGCTGACGGCGTCCGTTTCGATGATGCGCAGGCGCGCGTCGTCGGGCGGCAGCATGAATTGCTCGCGCAGGGCGATCACGTCGGCGCGCAGTTCCAGCACCGTGATGCGGGTGTCTGGCAGGTGGCGGTGGCAGAATTTCAACAGCGAACCGCCGCCCAGTCCCACCATCAGGATGTGGCGGGGACGGGGCACGAACAGGGTAAAGCACATCATGGCGCGCGCATAGCGCAGCAGCAGATGGTCGGGGCGCGACAGCAACATTTCGCTCTGGATCATGCCGGGCTGGAATTCCAGGCGGCGCCGGTCGCCACAGGTATGCACCTGCGGGGCAAGCGGGGTGGTGCTTCTGTTTTCCGGCATGGGACGACTTCGCTGAGTGGACTGGGGGAGATGCTTTGTTGCATTCAGAGAAATCTGATAAGCTCCCGTGAGCATACCCGATTAATCCGCGCCGAGCATGCGTAACGGTACGCGGCGGCACGGCCGCGCAGTCGGGCACCATGGAGACAAGCATGTTTTTGGATCACCCCATCATTACGGCGACGAACAGTTTTACCGAGCCCGACCGCATCGAGCGGCTGACGCGCGTGTACGGCTACGCGGCGGCGCTGGCCGATCAGGCCGCCAACCTCGGCTTCATCGAAAAAGTGGCGCAAATCCACGACCACAAGGGCACCCTCATCGTCTTCTGGCACGAGGCGCCCAGCGAGGTGGAAAAGCAGTATTTCGTGCAGGCGTGGGCCAGCAAGATCGGCGACGGCAGCACCAATGTCGAACACGAAATCTGATACAGCGTGCCGCGGCAGCGCGGCGACGGCGTAGCCCATGGATATCAAAACCCTGGTACTGGCCCTGGCGCTCGGCAACCTGAGCCTGTGCGCGGCCCTGTTCTTCTTCGAGTACGAGCGCAAGAAGTCGCTCAGCATGTCCACCTGGGCGGTCGCCAAGCAATGCCAGGCCGTGGCCTGGTGCCTGCTGTATTTCCGCGGCGTGCTGCCCGATTTTCTCTCCATTTTGCTGGGCAACAGCCTGCTGTTTGCCGGCATGGCGCTCGATGCGGGCGCACTGTGGCAGGCGGCCGGGCGCAGCGGCTGGCGCCGCACCGTGCTGCCGGCGCTGGGGCTGTCGGTGGCGCTGTTCGCCGCCTGCTATCTGTTCGACGTGGCGCCGCTGCTGCGCAGCGCCGGCGGTTCGCTGATCGTGGCCGGCTTTTTCCTCGCCGGCGTGGCGGCCTTGTGCCTGAAATGGCGCGAGGCGAGCATGCTGCGCCGCTTCCTTGTCGTCAGCATGGGCCTGCTGTCGCTGCTGATCGCCGCGCGCGGCGTGCTGGCCGCCGCCGTGCCCGGTTTCGATGCGGAATTGATGCAGCTGGCCGGCTTCGGCGCCCTGTACCTGATGATGCTGACGAACGCTTTCGGCTATCTGCTGCTGTCGCGTGAAAAGCTGGGCGGCGAACTGGCGCGCCTGGAGGTGCTCGACGCGGCCACGGGCGTGCCGAACCGGCGCGGCTTTTACCAGGCGCTGGCGCCGTGGATGGCACTGGCGCGCCGGCCCGGCTTGCCGACGGCGCTGGTGGTGCTCAATATCGACCACTTTAAAAGAGTCAACGACAGCTATGGCCATCCGGTGGGCGACGCGGTGCTGAAAACCATCGTCGACACCTGCCGCCAGCAACTGCGCGACAGCGACCTGATGGGCCGCCTGGGCGGCGCCGAATTCGCCATCCAGCTGCCGCGCACGACCCTGGCAGATGCGCTGATGGTGGCTGAGCGCATCCGCGCCGCCGTCGAAGTGCTGCCCGTCAAGACGGAGCGCGCCGTGCTGCAACTGACGGCCAGCCTGGGCGTGACCACCATCCGTGCCGAAGACAGCACCGTCAGCCTGTTCAAGCGGGCCGACGAGGCGCTGCAGGCGGCCAAGCAGGCGGGCCGCAATCGCGTCGTCGAGGCGCAAGGCGCCAGTACGCTGGACGTATAGGCCCGCTTACTTCTTGCGCGAGCCCAGCCAGCTGGGTTCCTTGCCGCATTCCTTGGGCAAGAACAAGGCATCGAGGCCGGGATCGCAGCGATGGTCAGGCGCCTTCATAGGTTCGACGGTCAGCCATTCGCTCTTGGGCAGGATCTTTTCTTCGCGTGGTTCCACGGGCGGCGCGGGCGGCAGGCTGTCTTGCCACCTTGGCTCTGCGGCAGGCGCGGGCGCAGTGGCCCAGTTCGCGTCAACCTGCGCTGTGCGCGCTGGGGGTGTGTCCGCGTGTGCGGCGGCGCTCAGCAAGCTGCCCGCGAGGATGAACGCACGCATGGCGGCATTATTTATGGAAATCATGGTCTGTCCTTGGTCGGTGCCGCGAGGGCGGGCCTTGCATTATGACGCCAGCCGGAAGCAAAAACACAAGAAAATTGCAACGGCATGTTACCAAAGGGACTATAGTTGCTGGTAGCAAGCAGGTGCATCACAGCAAGGCGCTCGCACGGTGAGCAAGGCGCGGGGCGCCGCTGCCCGAACGTGTGCATTCCCTAACTTTCATTTAAGCTAAGCAAGTTATGCTATCGAGCGCACGCCAGGCTGCCCTGTGCCGTCCGCACCGCAGTTCCTCTTTCTTACTCTTGCCAGGCCCATAATGAAAATGCTCAAATCCCTGCCTGTATGGCCGCTTGCCGCCCCCCTTGCCGGCTGGCTGTTCCTGTTCGGCTCCACCTTCAATGTCGGCGGCGCCTACCAGATTTTGCTGGTGGCGGGCCTGATCGGCAGCGTGCTGGCCGCCGTGTACCACGCGGAAGTGGTGGCGCACCGCATCGGCGAACCGTATGGCACCCTGGTGCTGGCGTTGGCCGTGACCCTGATCGAGGTGGCGCTGATCGTCTCGCTGATGCTGGCCGGCGGACCGGAAACGACGGGCCTGGCGCGCGATACCGTGTTTGCCGCCATCATGATCATCCTGAACGGCATCGTCGGCATCTGCCTGCTGCTGGGCGCCGGGCGCCACCGCGAGCAGAGCTTCGGCCTGCTGGGCGTGAGCGCTTCGCTGGCCACTCTGGCGGCCATCGCCGTTCTGACCCTGGTGCTGCCGAACTACACCTCGAGCGCCGCCGGTCCCTTCTACAATTCCAGCCAGCTGATCTTCATCGCCGTCATTTCCCTGGTCCTGTACGGCACCTTCGTGCTGGTGCAGACGGTGCGCCACCGCGATTACTTCCTGCCCAAGGAAGCCGTCGGCGATGAAGAGGTGCATGCGGCGCCGCCCACGCCCACCGTCGCCTGGGTCAGCGCCGGCGCGCTGCTGGTGTGCCTGGGCGCCGTGGTGCTGCTGGCCAAGTCGCTGGCGCCCGCGCTGGAGACGGCAATTGCCGCCATGGGGGCGCCGAAAACCCTGGTCGGCATCGTCATCGCCGCCATCGTGCTGCTGCCCGAAGGCCTGGCCGCCGTGCGCGCCGCGCGCGCGAATCGCCTGCAAACGAGCTTGAACCTGGCGCTCGGCTCCGCCCTGGCCAGCATCGGCCTGACTATTCCGGCTGTGGTGGTGGTGTCGCTGGCCACGGGCCTGACGATTACCCTGGGTCTCGACATCAAGTCGACGGTGCTGCTGCTGCTGTCGCTGATGGTGGCCACCCTGTCGCTGGGCACGGGCCGCACCACGGTCATGCAGGGTACGGTGCACCTGGTGATTTTCGCCGTTTATTTATTTACCACCATCGTGCCGTAAGCGCCACGGCTGGCCGCCGTTTTGTCACAATCCTGTCACGCCGCTGTCATACGATGAGGGTAGTGTGGTAGGATTTTTAAATCGTTTAAATGATTTATATAGTTTAGTAACTGATTTTGCCAACTTTTTCAGTTGGCACGGTAATGACAAGACAAGAGGCCAGTATGTATGCAGCGGTGGACCTGGGGTCCAACAGTTTTCGTTTACACGTCGGCAAGCATGATGGCGACACGATCCGCGTGGTCAAGAGCGTGCGCGATCCGATACGCCTGGCTGCCGGCCTGGATGCCAATGGCGACCTGACCGAGGCGGCCATGCAGGGCGCTTTGGCCTGCCTGCAGCGCTTTCGCGCCATTCTCGCCGGCTTCGAACTCGATGCCGTGCGCGTGGTGGCCACGTCGGCCATGCGCGTGGCGCGCAACGGCGCCGTCTTCCTGCCGCTGGCCGAGCAAGCCATCGGCCATCCGATCGAGATCATCTCGGGCGAGGAAGAGGGGCGCTTGATCTACATGGGCGTGGCCAATGCGCTGGCCATTCCCGGCGAACGCCGGCTGGTGATGGATATCGGCGGCGGCTCGACCGAACTGATACTGGGACGCGGCAACGATATCGAGCGCGTCGAGTCCTTCAGCCTGGGCACCGTCAAGCAAAGCCTGTCGTTTTTCATCGGCGGGCGCATCGACGCGCCGTCGTTCGAGGCCGCCATCCTGTCGGCGCGCAGCCATTTCGAGGATGCCGCGCCGCCGTACCGTCCGCAGCACTGGAAGACGGCTTACGGCTCTTCCGGCACCATCCGCACCATCGCCGACATCATCGCCCGCAACAAGCTGGGCGACGGCCTGCTCACGAGCGCCAGCCTCGACGCGCTGGCGCGCCGCTTCATCGAACTCGGTCACACCAGCCGCATCGACATGCCCGGCTTGCGCCCCGACCGCGCCAGTACCATCGTCGGCGGCCTGGCCATCTTGATCGGCCTGTTCCGCGAACTGGCCATTCCCGCCATGACGCCGATCGAGGCGGGTCTGCGCATGGGCGTGATGTGGGATCTGTACCTGCGCTCGACCAAGCGCGACCGCCGCGAACAGTCGGTGCAGGGCTGCATGGAAAAATTCCATATCGACCAGCAGCGCGCCGGCCGGGTGGCCGAGCAGGCGCTGGCCATGTATGCGCAGCTCAAGCCCACGTCCGACGCCCTGGTGAAAGCCCTGCGCTGGAGCAGCCTGCTGCACGAAGTGGGCCTGGCCGTGTCGCAGACGGGCTACCACAAGCACGCTTCCTACATCGTGGAGAACGCGGACTTGCCCGGTTTTACCACGCGCGAACAGAAGACCATGAGCCGGCTGATCCTGGCGCAGAAGGGCAACTTGCGCAAGATCGGCGAAGTGCTGTCCGACCCCGATTTTGCCAAGGCCGTGCTGGCGCTGCGCCTGTCGATCCTGCTCATGCATGCGCGCATCGAAGCCGATTTCAGCGAACTGCGCCTGCGCATGAAGAACCGCATCGAACTCGATATCAAGCGCGGCTGGGTGGCGCACCATCCCACCGTGTCGTTCTGGATCGAGAAGGAGCAGGAATTCTGGGATGAGGTCGGGGTCGATTTCACCATCCGCGCCAGCGCCTAGGAGGTCATGTCGTGCGCATGACTTGATGTGCAGCAAGCAAGATTTCAAAAAACAGTATATATTGTTTATATTAATTACCAGATTGGAAAATTTATGACCAAAACCGTCCCAGCGAAAAAAGCCGACAGCGCGCCCGTATCGATGTTTCCTACCAGCGCTTCGATTAACGCGGCAGCGGCCAAGGCCGCCCCGGCTGCCAAGCCCGCAGCTAAACCAGCTGCGAAAGCAGCCGTCAAGCCAGTGGCAAAAGCCGCCGTCAAGCCGGCAGTCGCCAAGCCGGCGGCAGCCAAACCAGCGACGGCCAAGCCAGCCGCGGCCAAGGCGCCAGCCGCCAAGCCGGCAGCGAAGGCCGTCGTTGCCAAGCCTGCGGCCAAAGCCGTCGTCAAAGCCGCCGTCAAACCGGCAGCCAAGCCAGCCGTGAAAGCTGTCGCCAAGCCGGCGGCCAAGCCTGCGGTGAAGACCGTCGCCAAGCCGGCCGCGAAAGCCGCCGTCAAACCGGTAGCCAAGGCGGCCGCCAAGCCTGCGCCAGCGAAAAAAGCGCCGGTCGCCAAGGTTGCTGCCGTCAAGGAAAAAGCCCGCAAGCCGAAACTGGTGCGCGACAGCTTCACCATGCCGGAAGCGGAATACGAAGTCCTGGGCCAGGTGAAAAAAGCCTGCCTGAAGGCCGGTTTCGAGATCAAGAAAAGCGAATTGCTGCGCATCGGCGTGGCGCTGATCAGCCAGATCGACCTGGCGACCCTGCAAAACGTGCTGGCCGGCCTGCCGCAGCTGAAAACGGGCCGTCCGAAGAAGGATTGATGGCGCGGGCAGGGGCCGCCCCCTGCCTGGCCGTTCTGGTTTACCATGGGGCCTGTGATAGTTCCCCCATGGTTGCCATGTCAGAAGATACAGATATCGAACGCGCCGGCTTCGTCGAGCGCGCCATCGTCCGCCACCAGGCGGGCGACTCTACCCCAGCCATCGACCACGTCGCCGAGGAAATCCCCGTCGCGCTGGTCTTCAATGGCATTTCCCACGTCGTCATGATGGCCACTCCGCGCGACCTGGAGGCATTTGCCTATGGCTTCGCGCTGACGGAAGGCGTGGTGGCATCGGCCGACGCCATCTTTGACTGCGAAGTGTTCCTGCGTCCCGATTCCGCCGAAGTGTCCTTGAGCATCGCCCAGGAAGATTTCGTGCGCCTGAAGGACCGGCGCCGCCAGCTGACGGGCCGCACGGGCTGCGGCGTGTGCGGCATCGACAGCATCGACATGCTGGACTTGCAGCCGCAGGCGCTGCCGCCGGCCTTGATCCACGTCAACCTGCCGGCCGCATTGGCGCGTGCCTCCGCCGGCCTGCGCGCGCACCAGGCGCTGATGCGGGAAACGGGCGGCGTGCATGCGGCCGCGTGGTGCGCGCCCGACGGTGATATCGTGCACGTGTTCGAGGATGTCGGCCGCCACAACGGCCTGGATAAACTGATCGGCCATTTGGCACTGAGCGGGGCGGACATGCGGCGCGGCTTCGTCTTCCTGTCCAGCCGCGGCAGCTACGAGCTGGCGCGCAAGGCGGCGCGCATGCAGATTCCGCTGCTGGCGACGATTTCCGCCCCCAGCTCGCTGGCCATTTCCATCGCCACGCAGGCGGGCATGAAGCTGGTGGGTTTCTGCCGTCAGGACGCCTTCGTCGATTACACGCCAGGCATCAGTATCTAAGCGGCAGAACGCTGCAGCAGCACCGGCACGGACTTCGACGTGGGCGTGCCGGCGCCGTCCGCCGTGCTGGCCAGCGGCACCAGCGCGTTCGTCTCCGGGTAATACGCGCCCAGGCAGCCGCGCGGGATGTCGTAGGCGACGAGGCGGAAGCCGTCGGCGCGGCGCGCCACGCCATCGTCCCAGGCGCCGATCAGGTCCACCTGGTCGCCATCGGCAAAGCCCAGCATGGCGATATCTTCCTTGTTGGCGAAGACCACCTTGCGCGTGCCGTACACGCCCCGGTAGCGGTCATCCATGCCGTAGATGGTGGTGTTGTACTGGTCGTGCGAGCGGGTGCTCATCAGGACCATCAGGCGCTCGCCGTGGCGCTTGCGGGCACGGTGCAGCGGCGTATCGAGGTCCAGCGGGGCGACGAGGAAGCTGGCCTTGCCGCTGGCCGTCTTCCACACGCGTTCGCGCGAAGCCACCGTCAAATGAAAGCCGCCCGGCTGCGCCACCCTGGCGTTGTAGTCGTAAAAGTCGTCGAACACCTTTTCGATGTCGTCGCGGATGCGCGCATAGTCGGCCGCATACGCGCGCCAGTCCACCAGGGCGCTGCCCACCGTCGCTTCGGCCATGCCGGCCACGATGGCCACTTCCGAGCGCAGTTGCGGCGAAGCGGGCGCATTGCGGCCGTACGAGATATGCACCATGCTCATCGAGTCTTCCACCGTCACGCCCTGCGCCACGCCGTGCTGCAAGTCGATCTCCGTGCGGCCCAGCGTGGGCAGCAGCAGGGCTTCCTTGCCGATGACGAGGTGGCTGCGATTGAGCTTGGTGGCCACCTGCACCGTCAGCGCGCACTGGCGCAGGGCGGCAAAGGTCAATGGCGTATCGGGCGTGGCGGCGGCGAAATTGCCGCCCAGCGCGATGAATACCTTGACGTCGCCGCGCCGCATGGCTTCGATGGTGGCCACCACGTCGTGGCCGTGCGCGCGCGGCGGCGCGAATCCGTACACCTGGCCCAGGCGGTCGAGGAAGGCGTTTGTCGGCTTTTCCTCGATGCCCACCGTGCGGTCGCCCTGCACGTTCGAGTGGCCGCGCACGGGGCATAGCCCGGCGCCCGGTTTGCCGATCTGCCCGCGCAACATCATCAGGTTCGACAGCATGCGGATGGCCGCCACGCTGTGCTTGTGCTGCGTCAAGCCCATGCCCCAGGTGGCGATGATGCGCCGGCCCTTGACGAAGATGTCCGTCAATGCCTCGATCTGCGCGCGCGCCACGCCGGACTCCCGCAGCAGCAGTTCCCAGCTTTCTGCACGCAGGTCGTCGCGGAAGGCGTCGAAGCCGCTGCAGTGTTCAACGATGAAGGCGTGGTCGATGACGGCGGGCCTGCCTGCCGCCTGCGCCGCGTCGTCGTGCTCGACGACGCGCTTGGCGACGGCCTTGATCAGGGCGAAGTCGCCGCCCAGTGTCGGCTGGACGAACAGGCCGGCCAGGCGCGTGCTGCCGAGGGTCGCCATTTCCAGCGCACTTTGCGGGTCCATGAAGCGCTGCAAGCCCCGTTCGCGCAGGGGATTGATGGAAACGATGCTGCCGCCGCGGCGCGCGCAGTCGCGCAATTCGCCCAGCATGCGCGGGTGGTTGGTGGCGGGATTCTGGCCGAAGATGAGGATGGTGTCGGCCAGTTCGAAGTCGGCCAGGGTCACCGTGCCCTTGCCGATGCCGACGGTGGCCGGCAAGCCGCGGCTGGTCGCTTCGTGGCACATGTTGGAGCAGTCGGGGAAGTTATTCGTGCCGTACAGGCGCGCCATCAGCTGGTACAGGAAGGCGGCTTCGTTGCTGGCGCGGCCCGACGTATAGAACGCAGCCTGGTTCGGGTCGGGCAGGGCGCGCAGGTGGCGCCCCACGAGGGCGCAGGCGTCTTCCCAGGCGATGGGCACGTAACGGTCGCTGGCGGCGTCGTACACCATCGGCTCCGTCAAACGGCCGTGCTGCTCGAGCGTGTAGTCCGACTGTTGCAGCAGCTGCGTGACAGTATGGCTGGCGAACAGCTCCGGGCCGGCGCGGCGGCTGGTCGCTTCGGCGGCGACGGCCTTGGCGCCGTTTTCGCAAAAGGCGAACGTGGACGCGTGGTTGCGGTCGGGCCAGGCGCAGCCGGGGCAATCGAAGCCGTCAGGCTGGTTTTGCGCCAGCAGCGCCTTTAAGTTTTCGGGTGCGACGCGCTCCTGGCGCAGGCTGATGGCCACGTGTTTCAAGGCGTCCCAGCCGGCGGCCGGCCTGGTGTAGGGCGTGATGTGCGGTGCGTCCTGGTCTTTCATGGGCTCTTTCGGCTGGGCGAGTGTGGTAATTATGCACGATCCCCGCATGACATTGACTTGCGTCATGGAAATGACATTCGGCTGTCATTTTCCTGACATATTAGACAAGTACGCTGGAGTCGTCTTGATCACAGGGGATGAAACCATGCAGAACATAGTCGCATCAAACGAAGCCAAGGCCCGGCCGGTCCAACTGGTGCTGAGCCAGGCCACGACCGCGGCGGAATTGCGCGAAGTCCAGCGTTTGCGTTACAAGGTGTTTATCGAGACCATGGGCTTGACGTCGCTGGCGAACGCCGATGGCCTCGACAGCGATGAATTCGACGCGCACTGCGATCATCTGATCGTGCGCGACGCCGATACCCTGAAAGTGGTGGGCACCTACCGCGTGCTGAGCGCCGCCAAGGCAGCCAAGATCGGCCGCCTGTATGCGGAAAACGAGTTCGACCTGAGCCGCCTGAAGAATCTGCGCGGCCGCATGGTCGAAGCGGGCCGCGCCTGCATCCACCCGAAATACCGGGGCGGCAGCGTGATCATGCTGCTGTGGTCCGGCCTGGCCGAGTACATGCGCCGCGAGCGCTGCGACTACCTGGTCGGCTGCGCCAGCATCAGCCTGGCCGATGGCGGCCATAACGCCGTCGCCGTGTACCAGGCGCTGGCCGAAAAGCACATGGCGCCAAGCGAATACCGCGTCACGCCGCACCTGCCTTTCCCCATCCACCAGGTGGAAGCGGCGCACAAGCCGCAGGTGCCGCCGCTGATCAAGGGCTATCTGCGTTCGGGCGCCTGGATTTGCGGCGAACCGGCGTGGGATCCTGATTTCGAAAGCGCCGACATGTTCATGATGATGCCGCTGGCGAATCTGGACGAGCGCTATGCGCGCCACTACGGAGTGGTGCCTGGCTAAGGCTATTGAGGTGAATGCCGGGCAGTGACGCCTGCAGTTGGCAGGCCAGCGCCTGCACGGCGCTGCGCAAGCCGCTCTCCGCGCTGTCGGGCGGCAGCAGTTCGAGCAGGAAGCGCAGCGGCGCCGTGATCGCCTCGGGTTCGCCGATGCTGCCGTGGCGCCGCACGGCGTCGTGGTACAGCGCCAGGAAAGCGGCGCGCGCCGGCGCGTCGAAAGGCTGGCCGTCCGGCACCTGCCACAGGGCCGCCAGCAGGGCGGCGCGCACGGGGGCGCCGGCGTCGATGGCGCGGTGTTCGTCCGCGTGGCGCTGGCGCGCATAGGCGATGGCGTCGTGCAGCAGGTCGCCCAGCTGCGGATCGAGCGCGCGCCAGGCACCGCAGTCGCCATGGGCTTTCAACAGCAGGGCGCCCGCCAGCACCTGGAAAATCAGGTCGCAGTCGGCCACGCCGCTGCGCCGCCGCGCTTCCTCCAGCGCGGCCAGGCAGGCGTCCGTCATGGCGCGCAGGGCGGGCGCGCCGGAGCTTCCTGCGCGGCAGGCCAGGCGCGCCTGCAAGGCCCAGTAGCGGCCCAGCAGGGCCAGGCGCTGCGCCGTGGGCGCCAGCGCCACCAGCAGGTCGATATGCTGTTTCCCATCCTGCAGCAACTGCCGTCCCTGCGCCATATCCGGCACGGCCGGCACTTCGATGCCGGCGCCCGCATCGAGGCCGCACAGGGCCGCGCCCTGGCGTATTTCCAGTTCCGCCCAGTGCGCCAGCGCGCGCAAGCCCACCTTGCCGTCGGCCGCGCTGTGCGCTGCCCGGTAGTGTTCGATGGCGCGCAGGGTGTTCTCCAGGCCACCGAGGCCGGCCCGCGTGGCGGCCATGTTTTCGCGGATGTCGGCGCAGCCGAAGAAGCGGGCGCGCACGGCTTCCTCGATGCTGCCCAGCTTTTCCTCGATGGCGGCGCGGCGCGCCGCATCGGCGCCCGCCAGGCGCGCGTGCAGGGTTTCCAGGTCGGCCAGCAGGTGGCCGTGATAGTGGTAATCGGGCGCTTGCCAGGGCCGGCTCTGCGTGTTCGGGAAGCGGTAGCGGTCGTCGCCATACGCCTGGTAGGCGCCCCAGGTGTTCGACGCCGGGAACTGCAGGTACGCCGCCTCGCGCGCCAGGCGCACGGCGTCGCCGAAATATTCGCCGCTCAGCATGGCGTGATAAAAGCTGTGCGCGAAGATGCTGGCCGCCTGGTCGTCGATGCGCCAGCCGGCCGCGATCACCGCCTGCGAGCCCATTTCGATGAAGGCCGTGGCCAGGCTGGCGGCCAGTTTCGACCAGGGCGCGATGGCGTCCGGGCGCATGTCGCCCAGGTGGCAGCAATTGATGAAGACGAATTGCGGCACGCGCTTCAATTTACCCACCTGCGCCGCCGTCAGCCGCGTCTTCGGCCCCAGCACCAGGCCCGTATGGGCGATGCCGGGGCCGGCCACTTCGCCGTGGCCGGCCAGGTGGATGGCGAAATAGCGCTCGTCGAACAGGTGCACCAGCACGCGCTGCGCCTGCGGGCGCAGCAGCTCGCGCACCTGGTAGCCGTACGCGCCGAACATGCGCGCCACGTCCTGCGCCTCGGCCTGCGCGGCGGGCAGCTCGGGCAGGCCGGAATCGGTGTCGCCGATCACCAGCACGCTGTTGCTGGGCGGGCTGACGGCCGATGGCTGCTCGCGCAGGCTGGCCAGCTGGCGCACCATGCCGATGCGCGTCGACAGCGGGCTTTCCTCGCTGCCCGCCTCGTCGCGCATCAGCTCCCACGGATAGATGGCGGCGCTCTGGTCGACGGCCAGGATCAGGCCGCGCATCTCGGGGATGGCCGCCTTCAGGCCATTGGGCAGCATCAGTTCGTACAGCGCGCGCGACAGGCCCGGTTGGTCGGTGGTGTTGTCGGTGGCGTCCATGATCAGGCCATCGACGGCTTGCCGCTGGTTCGGCTCCTCGTCGACGCTGTTGTGGGCGCGGTCCGTCAGCACGGTGAAGCGCAGGGCGCCGGACAGATCCGCGGCGACGATCTGCACGCGGCGCCAGCCATTGTCGCCGCTCAGGCTGGGCAAGATGCGCCGGTAGCCGCCGGGGCTGTGGCGGATGCGCCGCTCGAACGTGAAGCTGCCCTGGTAGCGCGCCTCGGCCATGATCTGCTCGATGGCCATGGCGGCCGCGATGGCGCGCGCCTCCGACTGTTCGTAGATGGCGATATGGCCGATGCGGCACGCCATGCCCGCGTCTTCCAGGCGCCGGTTGGCGCTGCGCGCGCCGTCGAGCAGGGCCCGCGCGCACAGGGCGATGCTCAAGCCGCCATAGCCGGAGCCGGACAGCAGGCTGGCCACGCGCAGGCCGTGCTCGCCCATCGGAGGCGCGGCCGCATGGCCGGCGGCGCGCACCTGCAGGCAGACGCACGCGTATTCGAGCAAGCCGCCGGCAAAGGCGCGCGCCAGTTCGCCCGGCGTCAGCTCGCCCAGCGCGCCCAGTCCGATGACGATGGCGCCGCCGGGCCGGCGCGCCGCATCGGGCTGCAGCACCACCAGGGCGGAGTCGGGGCGCTGCGGAAAGCGTCCCAGCGCGTGGATTTCCTGCAGCTTGCCCGCCAGCAGGCGGTCCAGGAAGCTCATGCTGCCGCGCAGCGATTCATACGCATAGCAGCCGCTCATGACGGGCGCGTCGGCCGAGGCCATGCTGCCGTGGATGATGGATAGGCTCAGCTGCGGCGCGCGGCTCTCCGGCGCGATGGCGGGGCCGGCGGCGCCGAGGGCGGCGTCGAGCAGTTCCTGCGGCTGCGGGTACAGCGGCGTGGCGTCGGGGGCGTACGGATGGAAGCGGGGCGGGGCGCCGCCAGGCGCGTGCGGCGGGTGCCGCGGCAGGGCTGCGGCCTGGCCGCCGTCGAGCAGTTGCGCGATGGCCGGGTAGTATTCCTTTTGCAGCAGCAGGTCGCCATGCGCCACCGGCAGGTAGCAGGCCGCCACGCCGTCCGGCACCGCGCCTTGCCAGGCCGTGCGGCCATCGCCATCCGGCGACCAGGCTGTCTCGATGCCGCCGTCGCGCAGGCGCAGCGCCACCGGCGTGTCGGCGCAGCCGGCCAGGTAGCTGCAATGGCGGGCGTCGGGCGGGGCCGCTTCCAGCAGGGCCACGGTGGCGCGCGCCGCGGCCAGCGCCTGGGCTTCGGGCGCCTGCCAGCCGCCGGGCAGGCCCGCCTGCGCGTCGCCGGCGGCCAGCTGCGCCCAGGCGCCGGCGTCGAAATAATCGATGCCGCCCGCCTGCGGCCACGGCAGCATGTCCAGCACGCCGGGAAAGGCGCGCACGAAGCCGAGAAACTGGCGCCGCGTGTGCTTCCAGCCTATCCAGCACGCCAGCATCTGCACCAGCCGGTCGCGCCCCAGCAGCACCTGCACCATCGCCTGCGTGCCGCGGTTGGCCGTGCCCACCTGCAGCAGGCGGCTGCCGGGCAGGGCGCCGAAGCGCTGCCAGCGGTCTTTCAGGGCCAGGCGCGCCACCAGCCCGCCCATGCCGTGGGCAATGATGCGCAAGGGCTGGCCGCGCTGTTCGGCGTCGCGCATGGCCTCGTCGAGCACGGGCAGGAAGGCGTTGCCGGAGTGCTGCAGCGACAAGCGCCAGTCATAGGCAAAGGGCCGCACTTCCTGGCTTTGCGCGAGAAAGCGGGCAAACGGTTCATAGCAGGATTCGACCCAGCCGGCGCTGACGATGTGCGGCTGGCCCACGGCCAGGCGTTCGATGCGCCCTTCGACCAGGTTGACGGGGTCGAACCAGATGCGGTTGCTGCCCACTTGCAGGTGGCTGCCCATGATGTCGGGCAGCAGCAGCACGATGGGCGCGTGCGCGCGCCGCTTCGGTACTTCGCCGCCCCGCGCCAGCGGACCGTGCTCGATGCCGGGCAGCGGCAGGTAGGCGGTCTCGTCGCCGGTGAGCGCCTGCACGGCGGCCAGGCCGGACGGCGCGCGCTCGAAATAGTTGAGGTGGTGCGCGTGCGGCCCGCGCAGCAGCAGTTGCCGCACGGGCGTGCTGCGCGTGGCGCCGCCGGCCATCGAGGCGCAATTGACCACCAGGTCGTTCTGCCCGCCATATAGCTGGTCGTCGAGGCAGTCGCCCAGCCAGCCCAGCAGGCCATCGCCGCTGCATGCGCCGGCCAGCACATGCAGCGGGCTGGCCACGCGCACGTCGGGTGCATTGAGCAGCGCCACCAGGGGCGAGTCGGGCATCATCGCTTCCAGGCCCGGCAGGATGCGCGCGTCGCAGCGCTGCTGCACCACGGCCAGCAGGAAGGCCATGGCGCCATCGGGTAGGCCGCCGTGCAGCAGCAGGTTGAGCATCGCGCTGGCCCAGCGGTCGAGGCGGCCCGACATCAAGGTGGTGCCGCGCGCCGGACAGGCCACGCGCACGAAGCGGGCGATGCGGATGGCGCGCGTCTTCAGCTCCATGCTCAAGTCGCGCAGGCGCGCCGCATCCCCGTCGTAGCCGCCGCGTCCGCCCAGCCGCGCCTGCGCCGTGAAGTGGTCGATATCGTGGCTGTTGAACGCTTCGCCGCCCACCGTGTTTTCGCTCAGCCGCTCCAGGCCGTCGCCTGCCAGGTCGACGGCGCCGCGGCTGTCGATGCGCTGCGCCCGCGCCAGCAATTCGCCCACCAGGCCGCCGCGCGAATGGCTCAGCAGGTGCAGCACGGCGCCGTGCGGCAACTGGCGCACGAGGGCCAGCGCGTTCTCGATGGGGCTGTCGCTGAGGCTGCGGTGCTCGTAGCCATAGATGCGGTTGCCGTACTGCGCCGCCAGTTGCGGCGCCAGGCCGTTGCGCCACAGGCCGGCAAAGCTGCGCTGGGTCGACGAAGCCGTGCCGTGCAACAACAGCAGCAGCGGTTCCGGCCCGGCGGGCAGGCTGGCGACGGCCGTCATGCTGCCCGCCTCGATGCCGCAGCGGTACAGGCCCAGCCGTTGTTCCAGTTGGCGGTCCTGGAAGGCGCCCGCCGCCGCCAGCGCCGTCATGGCGGCACCGCCGCAGCGGTACACGCGCACGGCGCGCAGCATCCAGGCGCCCAGGCCGTCGCGGCTGGCGCCGGGCGGCGGACGCGCCGCCTGTGGGCGCAAGGCCAGTCCCACTTCGATGCCGGCGGGCGCGCCGTCGCGCGCCAGCGTGGCCGGCCCCAGGTAGCGTGGCAGGTCCAGGCTGCCGGCGAGCAGCGAACTGCCGTCGCACAGCAGCAGTTGCACGACGTCGTCCGGGCCGATATCGAGGGCGATGCGGCAGCTGCCGATGCCGCGCGCGCCGGACAGCACATGGGTCTGGCTATGCCAGCCGGGCGCAGCGGGGCAGTCGCCGGCGCTGGCGAGGGGATCGCGCGTGAGCGTCAGGCGCAGCACGGGCGGCGCAAGAGGGTCGCTGGACATGCGGTTGGGATCACTGGTTAAAAGCTGACCTTGATGCCTGCGCGGACCATGCGTGTTGTGTCAGATCAAGTTTGAGTGGAAATGCAGGGGAGAAGCTGGGAGGGGGCTGGAAGGCAGAGAAACGGTCAGCATGGTTTGGGCTGGGTCTCTTCGCTATCGTGTCCGGATGCGGTGCGGTGAACGAACTACGCGAATTGTATGGCAAAAGTTCATGGCGCCGGGGACCTGGGTGCCTGGCATGGCATTACAACAGCGGGTAAATCAATGGACTGGCGTGGCGGACAGTTCCTTCAGTTCGCGGATGGTGATGTCCGATTTTTCATGCATGCGCAATAAAATCGTTGCACCGACCGACAGTTTGCCGTGACGAATCTTGCTGATGATGGGCGGCTGCACTTCCAGTACACGGCACAGTTCCGCATCATTTTTCAGGTTCATCTTCTCGATCAGGGTGTCGAGCAGCTTGTTGGGCACAAAACTCGATGGTTCGAGCGCACGCGCCCGGTTCATCGCTTCAATCATTTCCAGCTTCTTTTGCCGAACGTTCATTTACTCCTCCTTCAGGTTATGCAAGGGACGAGACCACTTTAGGCGGTCCCGGCTATAGTTCGTCATCGCAGTACGGCTGTCTGGGTGACGTGACAACATTCGCGTTAAAACATTGATAACCAGGCAAGTGTTTTAAATAATACTACGATAACAAAACTTGTGACAGATGGTCAGTTAAATTAACTGATTGTTTGATCAATTTGGTTGACGATTGTTGTATTTTGTAGTCCGCTTTTGGTCAATATCATGGTTCTGTCCGCCATTTCGGCGGCGACCAGCGAATGCGTGACCATGATTGCGCAGCTGCCGTTGGCCTTGATTTCGGCGCGCAGCAATTGCAGGATGCTGTGTGCCGTGTCCGGGTCGAGGTTGCCGGTAGGCTCGTCGGCCAGCACCAGCGCCGGCTTGTGCACGAGCGCGCGGGCAATGGCCACGCGCTGCATTTCACCGCCGGACAATTGCTGCGGAAAGTCGCCGCCGCGTCCGCCCAGGCCGACCGCCTCGAGCATGCTGGCGGCACGCTCCTGGGGCAGTCCGTTGAGCAGCAGCGGCAGGGCCACGTTTTGCAGCAGGGTCAGGTGCGGCAAGACGTGGAAAGCCTGGAAAATAAAGCCCATGCGGGCGCGACGCAGCCGGGTGGCGGCGGCGTCATCGAGGCTGGACATGGCAATGCCGTCCACCAGGATAGGGTGCGCTTCGGCACCCGCGTCGGGCGTATCGAGGCCGGCGATCAGGTTCAGCAAGGTCGACTTGCCCACGCCCGAGTCGCCCATGATGGCGATGAATTCCCCCGCCTTGAAACGGCAGGAAATATTCGCCAGCACGGGACGGGCATTGGCATAGGACTTCGACAGATGGCGCAATTCGAGCATGATGTTAACGGCTATCGTAAAGGGAGGCACGCGGGGGAGAGGGGGGCCTGGGAACTGCAAAGGGGCGCGGATTGTTTGGCCGGCAATGTGTAGTATACGACAGGCTTATGCTTTTTGCTTGGCAATACCAATTTTGTGTGAACGCCGCCGATATGAACCCTAAGTTACCTGCCGCACGGCTGGCTTGCGCGGATTCCGCTATGATGGAAAAAAGTCATCGGCAAGGCGCCCGCCAACCGCTACGGCAGGGGCGGCGCGCCCGGTGGCCGACCGTGCAAGCCCTTCGTGAACCTAACATTGACGACGCCAGCCCATGACCATGCCACTTGCGCAACAGCAGTCCGATTTCCGCCCCGCCAGCCACGCCGCGGCGGCCAGCGCCACTCCTGCCACGATAGCCGAGATCAGCAGCGGCCTGCTGGCGCGCCAGGCCTGGACCTCGCCCAAGTACCTGTACGACGCGCTCGGCTCCAAACTGTTCGAAGCCATCTGCGCCTTGCCCGAGTACTATCCGACGCGCACGGAAGCGGCCATCTTCGCCCGCCACGGCGCCGAGATCGCGCACGCCGTGGGGCCGGGCGGCACCCTGATCGACTTGGGCGCGGGCAATTGCGCCAAGGCCGCCAGCCTGTTCCCGCTGCTGCACCCGGCCCAATACGTGGCCGTGGATATTTCCTACGATTTCCTCAGCGAATCGCTGAGCCGGCTGCAGCAGCGCTTTCCGCACATCGAGATGACGGGCCTGGGCCTGGATTTTTCCAGCCGCCTGGACTTGCCCGACAGCGTGCGCGAGGCGCGGCGATTATTCTTCTATCCCGGCTCGTCGATCGGCAATTTTGCTCCAGAGCAAGCGACCGCCTTCCTGCGCCGCCTGCGCGCGAATGCGGATGGCGATGGCGGCCTGCTGATCGGCGTCGACCTGGTCAAGGACGACGCCATCCTCGACGCCGCCTATGACGATGCGCTGGGCGTCACGGCCGCCTTCAACCTGAACATGCTGCGCCACGTGAACGGGCTGATCGGCGCCGATTTCGACGTGCGCGCGTGGCAGCACCACGGCTTTTTCAATGCCGACGAGCGCCGCGTCGAAATGCACCTGGAAGCGCGCAGCGAACAAGTTGTCCATTGGAAAGGTGGCCAGCGGCGCTTCGCGAAAGGCGAGCGCATCCATACGGAAGACAGCTACAAATACACGCGCGCCACCTTCGTCGGCTTGCTGGAGCAGGCCGGGTTTTCCACAGTGCAAGTCTGGACGGACCCGCAGCAGTGGTTTGCGGTTATCTACGCGCGGGTAATCAGGGACTAACAACGCCTGGCCAAACCTACTGCGCGTCGCGCTTTGCGGCCTGCAATGCTCACCGGCTCGGCGCCCCCGTACAAAGTACGGTGCGCTTCTCAGCCACAAATCACTGCCGCTCGCTACGGTTTTGTCAGGCGTTCAAGATACCAACATAAAACAAAGAACTATCATGCTGATCGATCATTACCATCAAGTGCGCCAGCATTCTCTGCGGCTGGCCGAACCCCTGTCCGACGAGGATTGCGGCGCCCAGTCGATGCCGGACGCCAGTCCCGTCAAATGGCACCTCGCGCATACCACCTGGTTCTTCGAAACGTTTATCCTGGAAAGCATGGAGGCGGCGTTCGCGCCATTCCACCCCGCCTTCCGCGTGCTGTTCAACTCGTATTACAACGGCGTGGGCGAGAAGCACCCGCGCGCCCAGCGGGGCTTGCTGACGCGCCCCGGCATGGATGTCGTGCGCGCCTACCGGGCCAACGTCGATGCGCGCATCGCGCGCTTGCTGGGGGGCGAACTGGCGCGCGACGAGCGCGAACGGCTGACCATGCTGCTGGCGCTGGGCCTCGAGCATGAGCAGCAGCACCAGGAATTGCTGTTGACGGACGTCAAGCACCTGCTGGCGCAAAGCGCGCTGTTTCCCGCTTACATGGGCAGTGCGCGGGACAGCGGGCTTGCGCCAGCGCAAGAACACGCGCAGCCCACGGCCTGGCTCGCCTTTGACGGCGGCCTGGCGCAGATCGGCCATGCGGGCGACGGCTTTTGCTTCGACAATGAATTGCCGCGCCATCCGCAATACGTGGCGCCCTTCGAACTGGCCAGCGCGCTGGTGACGAATGGCGACTATCTCGCCTTCATCGAGGCGGGCGGCTACCGCACGGCGCACCTGTGGCTGGCCGAAGGCTGGGACTGGGTGCGCAGCCAGCAGTTGCAATGCCCGCTGTACTGGCAGCGCGATGACGCCGGCCGCTGGCAGGAATTCACCTTATTTGGCTTGCGGCCGCTCGATCTCCAGGCGCCGGCCACGCATGTATCGCTGTTCGAGGCCGATGCGTATGCGCACTGGGCTGGCGCGCGCCTGCCGACGGAAGCGGAGTGGGAAGTGGCGGCGCAAGGCGTCGCCATGGAAACGGGCCGGCTGCATCCGGCCGCCGGCGCGCCGGGAGCAGGCTTGCGGCAAATGTTTGGCCACTGCTGGCAGTGGACCAGCAGCAGCTACGCGCCGTATCCGGGCTACCGCACGGCGCCCGGGGCGCTCGGCGAATACAACGGCAAGTTCATGCTGAATCAATATGTGTTGCGCGGCTCGTCGTGCGCCACGCCGGCCGGCCATGCGCGTGCCAGCTACCGCAATTTCTTCCCGGCCGGCGCGCGCTGGCAATTTTCCGGCATCCGCCTGGCGCGCCAGGTGGAATAAAGGTGGAGTAACTTAGTGCAGGCGCGGCACGGCGGGCGCGTCGGGGCGGGGCGGCGCCTTGGCGACGGCGCTCTGTTCCAGCTTGAACTGGCTGACGAGGGTTTCCAGGTCGCCCGCCTGTTCATGCATGGCTGCCGCAGCCGCGGCCGCTTCCTCGACCAGGGCCGCGTTTTGCTGCGTCGTCTGGTCCATCTGCATGATGGCGGCATTGATTTGCTCGATGCCTTCGCTTTGCTCGTGGTTGGCGACGCTGATTTCACCGACGATGGCGCTGACCCGGCCCACGCTGGCCACCACTTCATCCATCGTCGCGCCCGCCTGGCTGACCAGCTGTGCGCCCTGGTCGACCCGGCTGACGGAGTCGGCAATGAGTTCCTTGATTTCCTTGGCGGCGGCCGCCGAGCGTTGCGCCAGGTTGCGCACTTCGGAAGCCACGACAGCAAAGCCCCGTCCCTGTTCGCCGGCCCTGGCCGCCTCGACCGCCGCGTTCAGGGCCAGGATGTTCGTCTGGAAGGCGATGCCGTCGATGACGGCGATGATGTCGACGATCTTGCGCGACGAGGCATTGATGGCGTCCATGGTGCCGATCACTTCCGCCATGGCCGAGCCGCCGCGCTGCGCGATGGCCGATGCCGAGCGGGCCAGGCTGTCGGCCTGGCGCGCATTGTCGCTGTTGCTGCGCACGGTGCCCGTCAGTTCGATCATCGACGAGGCCGTCTCTTCCAGCGCGCTCGCTTGCGCTTCCGTGCGGGCCGACAGGTCGGCATTGCCGCTGGCAATCTGGCTCGACGCCACGGCGATGGTGCCCGTGCCGCCGCGCACCTGGCCCACCAGGGTGGCCAGGTTGGTATTCATGTCGCGCAGCGCCTGCAGCAGCTGGCCCGCTTCATCCTTGCCGTCGGCCACGATTTTACTGCTCAGGTCGCCTCCGGCCACGGCTTGCGCCACGCGCAAGGCATACGCGATCGGCGTGGTGATCGAGCGCGTGACCCGCCAGGCAAAGAGCACGCCCAGCAGCAGGGCGGCCGTGCCCAGGCTGGCCATCAGCACATTGGCGGCGGAAATATTCTGCTTGATTTGCTGGCCGCCATGCACGACCACGCCGCGCTGGATTTCATTCAGGCGGTTGACCGTCTTTTGCAGCTGGTTCAGGGCGGGCAGGGTGTCGTCGCGCACGTGCTTGGCCGCTTCCGCGCGCTGCCCCGCCACCAGCAGCTTGTCGGCCTGGCTGAACGACACGACATAGGCCTTGCGCTGCTGCTTCAGGGTGGCCAGCAATTCCTTGCCTTCAGGCAGCACGATCAGGCGGTCGAGCACGACCAGCGCATCGGTGATGGTGGCCTTGTTGGCGTCGATTTCGCCGTGGATGGCGTTGGCGCGGGCCGGATCTTCATGGATGAACAGTTCCAGCACCAGTGCCGCGTTCGAACGCGTGGTACTGCGGATGGTGGCGATGGCGTCGGCCTTGGCCCAGTCTTTCTCGATGATGGCTTCGCTGAGCGCACCGATTCTATCCAGGCGCAGCAGGCCCGTGCCCACCAGCACTGCCATCAGCAGCAGCACCACGCCAAAACCGGCACCCAGGCGCGCGCCTATCTTCATATCCGTCAATTTCATACTGATTCCCTCGGTAGCTAATGATCTGTCTCCGGTGGTCTTGTTATGAAACAATTATACGGCGGGTGATACCTGATTTGCACTACTAATTGCCTTGCAGAAATGAAAAAGCGGCACGGCGATCAAGCCGTACCGCTTTTTCTCCCTCTGGAGCGTGCCGAAATTGCTTAGGCGGCGCTGGCAGCCACGTCGGCCGCTGTTGTTTTTTCGGCTTCCGTCTGCCCGATGCGGCGGTTCACGGCGGACAGCACGGCCTTGAACGAGGCGGTGACGATATTGCTGTCGATGGCGGCGCCGAACAGGGTCGGGCCGTTGTCGAGGCGCAATTCCACGTAGCAAGCCGCTTGCGCATTGGCGCCGGAGCCGATCGAGTGCTCATGGTAATCCATCAGCTTGATGTCGAGACCGAGCGCATTGACGAAGGCGTCGATGGGGCCGTTGCCGCCGCCTTGCAGGGCCAGCGGCGTCTGGCGGTGCGACAGGCTGATGTCGATCTGCACGGACTCGTCGCTGCTGGTGTCCTCCACCATGCGGTGCGCAGCGTAGGCGTAGGGCGCCGTCTGCTCCAGGTACTCGCGCTGGAAGATTTCATGGATATCCTGCGCGGCGATTTCGCGGCCCGTGGCGTCGGCCACGGCTTGCACGGCGCGCGAGAATTCGATCTGCAGGCGGCGCGGCAAGACCAGGCCGTATTCCTGTTCCAGCAAATATGCCATGCCGCCCTTGCCGGACTGGCTGTTGACGCGGATCACGGCGTCGTAGCTGCGGCCCAGGTCGGCCGGGTCGATCGGCAAGTACGGCACTTCCCAGATGCTGTCCGGTTGTTGCTTGGCAAAACCTTTCTTGATGGCATCTTGGTGCGAGCCGGAGAATGCCGTGAACACCAGGTCGCCCGCATACGGGTGGCGCGGGTGGACGGGCAGCTGGTTGCATTCTTCCACGCACTTGCGCACCGTATCGATGTCGGAGAAATCCAGGCCCGGGTGCACGCCTTGCGTGTACAAGTTCATCGCCAACGTCACCAGGTCGACGTTGCCGGTGCGCTCGCCATTGCCGAACAAACAGCCTTCCACGCGGTCGGCGCCCGCCATCACGGCCAGCTCGGCCGATGCGACAGCCGTGCCGCGGTCGTTATGCGGGTGCACGCTGATGATGATGGAATCGCGGCGCGCCAGCTTGCGCGACATCCATTCGATCTGGTCCGCATACACGTTGGGCGTGCTGCATTCCACGGTCGATGGCAGGTTGATGATCATCTTGTTGGCCGGCGTCGGCTTCCAGATGGCGCTGACGGCGTCGCAGATATGCTTGGAGAAATCGAGCTCCGTGGTGGAAAACGATTCCGGCGTGTATTCAAAACCCCATTCCGTTTCCGGGTGCTGGGCCACCAACTGTTTTACCAAAGTGGTACCGGTGGTGGCGATATTCGTGATTTCTTCGCGCGACATGCCGAACACGACCTTGCGGAACACGGGCGCCACGGAGTTGTACAGGTGGACGATGGCGCGCTTGGCGCCGACGACGGATTCCACCGTGCGGCGGATCAGCTCTTCGCGCGACTGGGTCAGCACGATGATGGTGACATCGTCCGGGATGCGGCCTTCATCGACGAGCTTGCGGACAAAATCGAAATCCGTCTGCGATGCCGATGGGAAACCCACTTCGATTTCCTTCAGGCCGATGGCGATCAGCATGTCGAAGAACCGCAGCTTCTTTTCCGCGCTCATCGGCTCGATCAAGGACTGATTGCCGTCACGCAAGTCGGTGCTCATCCAGATGGGCGGTTTGCTGATGATCTGGTTTGGCCATTGACGGTCGGTCAATTTGACGGGAGGAAAGGCGCGGTATTTGGAAGCTGGGTTTTGCAACATCATGATCGGGTACTCCTGAAGATAGGGGGAAATCAATGGTTGTGGCGCAAGCTTGCCGGGCGGCCACGCAACACTAGGCCAGGCAAGCGATCGGTAGCGGTAGCAGAGCGGCCGCGATGCCGGCAGGGGCGGTCGCAGCGGGGATTACGTGTACGAATGGGGATGGTGCAAACATCATCAAACCTTCCAGGGTTTTTGAAACACGCCGGCGTGTGGCCAGGCGAAGCAATGCGGCAAACTTATGCGCGTGCTAGTAGTAGTCGCGATAGCGACAGCAGGGAAGGGGAGGAATGTTTGAAGGAGGACATGCACTCAATGTAAGGGATGTCGGGCGGGGCTGTCAAGCATATTTCAGCCGGGAGCGATGCTGCTGCCATGCCGCGGGACGACTTATTGTTCCTGCGCAACTTACTTTTCTATTATTGTTGAATAATGCAGTTTCCGTCTGGCGACGCGTGTCGCCCGTCCTGCATGGGAGTCGGCTGCATGGAATCCTTGCTGAAATACTATGAACTGGAACTGGGCATGCTGCGTACGCACCAGCAGGAATTTGCCGCCCGCTATCCTGGTGTCGCTGCTGCACTGGGCATCGTGGGCAGCAACTGCCACGATCCCCACATCGAGCGCCTGATCGAGGCATATGCTCTGTGCAATGCCCGCACGGCCAAGAAGATCGATGATGCGCGCCATGTTTTCACCGAGTCCATGCTGGAGGTGAATTTCCCGCACTACCTGCGGCCGTTTCCAGCGTGTTCGTCAGTGGTGCGCTGGGCTTGTCGACAATTATGTGTTGTGCAATCCGCCCTGCAGCGTGGTGAAAGACAATATGGCGGAGAACTTGACGTCGTCGAACCTGAAGGCGGTCGACGGCGGCACGGGCCGCCAGACGGCCGCGGCGCGCCGAACAATGGCCGGCCGAGAAAATCGACCAGGCCATGAGCAGTGCCCACCATCCATTCAAGGCGCAGCAGGATATCGATGCCTATGGCGGGGGGGCGTCGGCGTAACGGGCGCGTACGACTATTGGGGCGATCATCGTCCTGCCATTGATTTTGGCAGCGACCATTTCTGGAATCCGCCTTCCATGATTTCCACCTATAGCGTGGCCAAGGGCCTGGAAGCGCAAGAGAACTGGCTGTTCCAGATACTCACCGTGGCGTTTGCGCCCATCGCCATCGTGGCCACCACCTTGATGCGCAAGCGTATCAATGCCTCGCCTGACAAGTACTGGAAAATCCCGCTGGAAGCGCCCGACCTGCCAGAGACCTTCTTTCCGCAGGCAAAGTTATTTGGCGCTATCTGCCCCAGTTTCGACATGGGATTGCATCCGCATGGCTGGAATCGCAACAAGGATGCCGCCCATCCGAAGGGCGACCCCTTCCATGGCGAGCGCGAACTGGAGATACCGCGCGGTGGCCTGCATGGCGAAAAACAACGCACCGATGCGGCGCGCGGCAACGAGGAGAGCGAAGCGGCCCTGCAATACGAATACCACGCCTCCCTGCGCATGATGGCCAAGCGCGAAGGGAAGGTCGAGAAAGGCAAACACGTCACGGAAGAAGACCGTCCCGAGACGGCGAGCGCGCAATACACGGCATGGCGCCATCGGAAAATCCAGGCGGGACTCGCTGGAAACGTCGGCACCTATGCCACCGATCACTCCACCATCCTGACCAACAGCGAGCATTCCAGAAAGGCGCTGGCGTATGACGTGGCCGTGGGCTGTTGCCATCTGCTGGAAACGGATTTGCGGGAGTTGAGGACGATGGCGGATTGGCGGTTTCTTTATGAGATTGAAGGTGATGAGGAGATAAAGAAATTTGACGAATATTTTACTAAAGGAAAGTTGAAAAAGAGGACTGCCTTGGAATGGGTCGGTGAGTCCGCAGAAGGTGCAATGCCAAAAAAAATAAAGAACTCGCGTGAAAATGGCGGTCTTTAAAAAATGGAGAAGCTAACTATGGCTAAAAATATTGTATTTACATCTATTGCTGCAGTTGTTACTACGATAGGTCTGTCGTCCTGTGCGGTGCGCCCGGCAGAAATTGCCGATGAAGATAAACGCATCGCGCTCGATGCAGGAAAACTATTTATAGCTCAAGTGGTGGGAGTGCAATGGCTCAACCCCCTACAGCGTCAGGATTATCCAACCGAATGGCAACTATTATGGACCCTTGGGAAAGTAAGGCCAAATAAGAAAGACGACATGTTGGAACAATATCCTGCCATTTTTTCTGAGGTCAGATCTGTGTCTGGCATAGCTTCCTCCAATGATGGAAAGGGTACTTTTTTTAACTTTCACGGAAAATATGTCCGGCAGATGATTGCAAAATTTCATGGCATGTACTTTTCCAATCCCACTTATTTTTATAACGCCCACGACTTCAAACACAAAAAAGGCTGGAATGAACTGGCGGGTATCCATGTTGAATATGCGGTGCCCGCAACGCGCTTTGATCCTCTCTTGGCTGGCGCTGCCCTGCGTGAGGAAATCATCGATACTTTTTCAATTGGTAATCCAAGTTTTCCCAACTCTTGGACCAAGTCTACGTCGCCAGACGTGCGCGTCACAGCCGGCGGCGCGAATGCCGGGTTTATCTCTCTGGCGGCCGCCCTCGATTATCTGCAGGCCCATCCCAAGGAAACGGTGTGGGTGATGAGCTGGGATGCGCCCAGTTTTCCGAAAGATGAGCAGATCAATGAAAACATGGTCTTGCTGGTATTGGCCGGTCCGAATTACAAGACGGAGCGCGATGCGCTGGCGTGGATAGGCTATCCGGCCACGCAGCAGGTCGGCGCCTTTGCAGCGCAGAAGGGCTTGCCGCCGCCCACGGTGCAGGCATGGCAGGCGACGCTGGCGCAGGCGGCAGGCAACGGGCGCAAGAGCGAGGTGGATATCGGCTATGTGATCCACGATGCGCACAACACGCATCCGGCCTCGTCGGACCGCATTGCCTACCTGGCACAAACCTTGACGACCGAGGTGCCGGCTTTCGATTTCCTCCAGCAGACCTTCAATACGCCGGCCTTGCTGGGCGAGATGGGCGCCGCCACGGCCTTGACGAATGTGGCGCTGGGCATCGCGCAGGCGAATCACTTTGGTCAGAACGTGCTGGTGGCGGGCACCAGCGACGCGGGTCAGACGACCGGCGTGCTGATCTTGCCCCCGGCCAAGGTGCGACCGATCGACCCCGTGAAACCGTGGTTCCGCGCGCGTGGTGGCGGCAATGCCTATCTGATGTGGTGGGGCATCCGGCATGCCTGGGCTAATTTGGATGCGGGACAGTTCAATGAGCAGGGATATTCGAAGTAGGCGATGGGATTGGCGCGCCAGATGGCGTACTTGATGAAACTGACCAGGGTGAAAAATGAACCTTTTCTTTTCCTGTCGCAACTTGGCGGCACTGCTGGCGGGCCTGGCTTTGTCGGCGTGCTTGACGCATCCGGCGAGCAAAGATGGCCGTGAGAATGAAAAAATGATTGCCCAGCCCTTCATGGCACAAGTGGTGGGCGTGCAGTGGCTCAATCCCCTTCAGCGTCAGGATTATCCAACCGAATGGCAACTGCTATGGACCCTTGGGAAAGTAAGGCCCAATAAGAAAGATGACATGGTGGAACAATACCCTGCTATTTTCTCTGAGGTCAGATCTGTGTCTGGCATAGCTTCATCAAATGATGGTAAAGGTACTTTTTTTAATTTTCATGGGAAATATTTGTTTGAAATGATAGGTAATTTTCACGGTGTATATTTCTCCAACGCCACCTATTTTTATAACGCCCACGACTTCAAACACAAAAAAGGCTGGAATGAACTGGCGGGTATCCATGTTGAGTACGCTTTGCCTGCAGAACGGTTTGATCCCCTTCTCGCTGGGGAAGACTTGCGCAAGCAAATTACAAGTACTTTTTCAATTGGTAACCCGAACTTCCCCAATTCCTGGACCAAGTCCACCCCGCCCGACGTGCGCGTGACGGCCGGCGGCGCGAATGCCGGGTTTATTTCCCTGGCCGCCGCCCTCGATTATCTGCAGGCCCATCCCAAGGAAACGGTATGGGTGATGAGCTGGGATGCACCCAGTTTTCCGAAAGATGAGCAGATCAATGAAAACATGGTCTTGCTGGTATTGGCTGGTCCGAATTACAAGACGGAGCGCGATGCGCTGGCGTGGATAGGCTATCCGGCCACGCAGCAGGTCAGCGCCTTTGCAGCGCAAAAGGGCTTGCCGCCGCCCACGGTGCAGGCGTGGCAGGCGACGCTGGCGCAGGCGGCCGCGAATGGACGCAAGACCGATGCCGAGATCGGCTATGTGATCCACGATGCGCACAACAAGCATCCGGCCTCGTCGGACCGCATCGGCTACCTGGCGCAGACCTTGACGACCGAGGTGCCGGCTTTCGATTTTCTCCAGCAGACCTTCAACACCCCTGCCTTGCTGGGTGAAATGGGCGCCGCCACGGCCTTGACGAATGTGGCGCTGGGCATCGCGCAGGCGAATCACTTTGGCCAGAACGTGCTGGTGGCCGGCACCAGCGACGCCGGCCAGACGACCGGCGTGCTGATCTTGCCCCCGGCCAAGGTGCGGCCGATCGACCCCGTGAAACCTTGGTTCCGCGCGCGTGGTGGCGGCAATGCCTATCTGATGTGGTGGGGCATCCGGCATGCCTGGGCGACCTTGGATGCGGGACAGTTCAATGAGCAGGGCTATTCGAAATAATAGATGGTAAAAGCTCAGGCATGGCGTACCTGCGCCGCCTGGGCCGGCATATCCTGCGCCATGCGCGCCAGGATGCGCTGCAGCATGGCCGCTTCGTCGGGCAGGCGCGCGGCGAAGGCTGGCCAGCCGCGCAGCTCCAGCTGTTGCGGCATGTCCACCAGGCCTGTGATGGCGTCCCAGAACGCATCCCAGTTCATGCCGTAGAAGGAAGGAAAACCCAGTGCGGCGGCCAGCGCCGTGTGCAGCTGGCGTGGCGTATTGATCTCGCTCAAGTCGATTGTCACCAGGGCCGGTCGATTCACAGTATGCCTTTGAGCAGGTTCTGCAGGTTTTGCCGCATGCCGCCCACCACCGCCTCGTGCTGCTCCAGGATAGCGGGTGCATCCTGGAATGGCGCAGGGTCCAGATACAGGCTCGGCAAGTCGGCCACGGCCACGCCGCGCGGGCCGCCGCGCAGGATTTCGTCCGCATGCTGCTGGATCGAGCTGACGGCCGCCTGGATGCGCGGCGTCGCGGAGGCGGCCAGGCAGGCGGCCAGCGCGGCGTCGAGGTCGGCGCGCGCGGGCGCTTGCGGCAGCACGGGGGCGGCGATCTGTTCCAGCGGCGACATGTTGACGGCCGGCTTGCGGTACGCAATCAAGGTATCGAGCGCCATCAGCCGGTGCGGGTCGCCGCGCTGCAGCCAGTCCAGGATGCGTGGCCACGGCGTGCCCAGCAGCGCCGCCGCCACGCCCCATTGCCCCGCCACGGGCGAGCCGGCATTGGCGTCGATCCAGGCGAGGGCGGCCGGATTGCCCGTGTAGGCCAGCAAGGCGGCGTTCGACGAGCGCAGCGCGGGCGCCTGCGTGGCGAGGATGGCGGTCAGCCAGGCGAGGGCGCCGTCGGGCGGCTGCTGCGATAGCTGTTGGGCAAACGGGGCGCTCAGGGCGCGGCTGTCGGAAAATTGATAGTCGTCGGACATGTTCTGTGATTCGGCGAGTGAGAAGAGATTATAGGTTGACTGCCTGCCAGACCAGGGGCAGGCTTGAGCAATACACCGGACGCTGCGACGCCGGAGGGGTGGCTGCTACTGCGCCGATTTTTGGCAGCGCGCGGAAAAGTGCATGGTGGCGCTGTTTTCAAACGGGGAATTGATCTCGCCCTTTACCTCCTTCAATTTGCCGGTAAAGCGCATGGTCAGCGGGCCGCTGCTTGGCCCCGCGTCATACGTGCACGCCAGGTTGTCGCCGCTTTGCCGGCAGTCGTAGAAGTTGCTCGCCTTGCCGCGCTCGTCAACCATGATGGTGCCTTGCGCCCCGTGCTGGTCGGGGGCGTCAAAGCTGAGCGCTATTGTGTGCTCCCCCGGATCCATGGGCATCTGCAGGTTCCCCGTACAGGTAAAGCCCGCCATTTTCGCCGCGATGTTATTTGCGCCCTGCGTCGCCGCGGCGGCGTTGGCGCCGGCCGCACCCAGCAGGGCGGCAGCGAGCAGGCATGGATGTGCGATGAGGCGTAACAGGTCTGTTTTCATAAGCCGATCAATGCAGGTTGGCTTGCGGCGCCAGGCTGGCGCGCAATTGATTATATTAAAAATAATATTAATGATGCGGTAAGCCAGGCGCCAGTCTAGCAGCCGCAGTGGCGCGCACGATTCAGAATCTTGTCATTTATAAACATTTAAGGCGAGCTTCAGTGCCAGTGGCCCCGCTTGCGCTACAATCGGCTCTCCTTTGTTGCCACTGCCGCGCGCGGTTCTCATTCTCCACCATGTTCCCTAAACGCCTGACCATGCTTGCCCTGGCCGCCTTTGCGCTGGCCGGCTGCGACACTCCTGCCCCGAAACCGATCCAGGTGTTGACGCCACCCGAACCCATCGTCGTAACGCCGCGCAAGATCAAGATCGGCCTGGCGCTGGGCGGCGGCGCGGCGCGCGGTTTCGCGCACATCGGCGTGATCAAGGCGCTCGAATCGCAAGGCATCCAGGCCGATATCGTGACGGGCACCAGCGCCGGCAGCGTGGTCGGTGCCATGTATGCGGCGGGCAACTCCGGCTTTGCCTTGCAAAAGATGGCGTTCGACATGGACGAGGCGGCCATTTCCGACTGGGCCTTGCCCCTGTTCGGCAAGTCGTCAGGGGTGCTGAAAGGCGAAGCGCTGCAAAGCTATGTCAACAAGGCGGTGGGCGGCGTGCCGCTGGAAAAGCTGAAAATTCCATTCGGCGTGGTGGCGACGGACCTGAAGAATGGCCAGCCGATCCTGTTTCAGCGTGGCAACACCGGCATGGCCGTGCGCGCCTCGTCGGCCGTGCCCGGCGTGTTTCAGCCCGTGACGATCGCGGGCCACACCTATGTCGATGGCGGCCTCGTCGCTCCCGTGCCCGTGCGCTTTGCGCGCGACATGGGCGCCGATTTCATCATCGCCGTGAATATCTCGTCGCAAACGGATACGCAAAAGGCCATCAGCTCGATGGAGGTGCTGATGCAGACCTTCGCCATCATGGGCCAGCGCATCAACCAGTTCGAATTGAAAGATGCGGACGTGGTGATCCAGCCCAGCCTGGGCACCATGAAGGGCAACGATTTCAACAGCCGCAACCAGGCCATCCTGGCGGGCGAGCAGGCGACCTTTGCCGTCATGGCGCAGCTCAAGCAAAAGCTGAAAGCGAAGCGCGAGCAGTAAGCCGTTATTCTGGCCCCGCATTTCGTATACAATTTTGATTCAACATAACAAGGATGCACCATGCAATCGAAACCGATTTTGACCCTGGACGACGTAAAGAAAATCGCTGCCGCCGCCGAAGCGGAAGCGGTCAAGCATAACTGGGCGGTCACGATCGCCATCGTCGACGACGGCGGCCATCTGCTGTGGCTGCAGCGCATGGATGGCGTGGCGCCGATCTCGTCGCACATCGCTCCATCGAAGGCCAAGACGGCCGCGCTGGGCCGCCGCGAATCGCGCATCTATGAAGAGATGATCAACGGCGGCCGCGTCTCGTTCCTGAGCGCGCCGGAAATCGACGGCTTGCTCGAAGGCGGCGTGCCCATCGTGTTCGACGGCCACTATGTGGGCGCCGTCGGCGTCTCGGGCGTCAAGTCGGCGGAAGATGCGCAAATCGCGAAAGCGGGCATTGCGGCCCTGACGGCCTAAGTACTATCCGTAGTTGCAGAACAAGCCGCCCCGCGCAAGCCGGGCGGCTTTTTTCATGGGGTGCAGGATTTATGCTGCTGCGCAAAAAAATGCCGCCGATTCTATATTTTCTTCCTTGTGGAAAAGCTTCCTTTTGGTTATAATTCAAAGGTTTAGCCAATCACACATATACCGTAGCGACTACCCATCCCCTCATTCAAAATGACCGTTGAAACACCCTGAGTGCATCTGGCTCGGGTATCTAGGCGGTCGGTCTGACGTGGCGCAGCTACGGTAACTTTATCAGGAGTTGCCCTTGCCGCCATTTTTTTCTGGCCCTGCCGTTCCAGCCATATTAGCGCTTGCTGATGGAACGATCTTTAAAGGTTTTTCGATCGGTGCCGCCGGTCATACCACGGGCGAGGTTGTTTTCAACACCTCGATGACCGGGTATCAGGAAATCCTTACCGACCCAAGCTATTGCCGCCAGATGGTCACCCTGACCTATCCGCACATCGGCAATACGGGCGTCAATCCGGAAGACGTCGAATCTTCCAAGGTTCACGCCGCCGGCCTCATCATCCGCGATCTGCCATTGCTGGCATCCAGTTTCCGTTCCACCCTCTCCCTGTCCGATTACCTGAAAGCTGAAAATATCGTCGCCATCGCCGGCATCGATACACGCAAGCTCACGCGCATCCTGCGTGAAAAAGGTGCGCAGGGCGGCGCCATCCTCGTCGGCACGCAAGGCAACGAACCATCCGCCGCGCAAGCGCTGGAACTGGCCCGCTCCTTCCCCGGCCTGGCCGGCATGGACCTGGCCAAGGTCGTGTCCAGCAAGGACGCCTACGAGTACCGCGAAACGGAATGGACCCTGGGCGAAGGCTATGGCCAGCTGCTTGACGCCGATGCGAAATACCACGTGGTCGCCTTCGACTACGGCGTCAAGCGCAACATCCTGCGCATGCTGACGGCGCGCGGCTGCAAGGTCACCGTGCTGCCCGCGCAAGCGACGGCGGCCGACGCCCTTGCACTGAATCCGGACGGCATCTTCCTGTCGAACGGCCCCGGCGACCCGGAACCGTGCGACTACGCCATCGCGGCGACCAAGGAGCTGATCGAGAAGGGCATCCCGACCTTCGGCATCTGCCTCGGCCACCAGATCATGGCGCTCGCTTCCGGCGCGAAAACCTTGAAGATGAAGTTCGGCCACCACGGCGCCAACCACCCGGTGCAGGACCTGGAAACGAAACAGGTCTTGATTACTTCGCAAAACCACGGTTTCGCAGTCGACGCGGCAACGTTGCCCGCGAATTGCCGCGTGACCCATGAATCGCTGTTCGACGGCTCCCTGCAGGGCTTTGCCCGCACGGACAAGCCGGCCTTCTGCTTCCAGGGCCACCCTGAAGCGTCGCCGGGCCCGATGGATGTTGCTTACCTGTTTGACCGCTTCATCAACTTGATGGCTGCGGAGGAGAAAAAGAAAAATGCCTAAACGTTTAGATATCAAAAGTATTCTGATTATTGGCGCTGGCCCGATCGTGATCGGCCAGGCCTGCGAATTCGATTATTCCGGCGCGCAAGCGTGCAAGGCCCTGCGCGAAGAGGGCTACAAAGTCATCCTGGTCAACAGCAATCCTGCGACCATCATGACAGATCCGGAAATGGCCGATGTGACCTATATCGAACCGATCACCTGGTCGGTCGTCGAGCGCATCATCGCCAAGGAGCGTCCTGACGCCATCCTGCCGACGATGGGCGGCCAGACGGCGCTGAACTGCGCGCTGGACCTGTTCAACAATGGCGTGCTGGCAAAATACAACGTCGAGCTGATCGGCGCCTCGCCGGAAGCCATCGACAAGGCGGAAGACCGTTCCAAGTTCAAAGACGCGATGACCAAGATCGGCCTCGGTTCGGCACGCTCCGGCGTGGCGCACTCGATGGAAGAATCGTGGGCCGTGCAGCGCACCCTGGGCTTCCCGACCATCATCCGTCCATCGTTCACCATGGGCGGCTCCGGCGGCGGCATCGCCTACAACGAAGAAGAATTCGAAACCATCTGCAAGCGCGGCCTGGAAGCATCGCCGACGAAAGAGCTGCTGATCGAAGAATCGTTGCTGGGATGGAAAGAGTACGAGATGGAAGTGGTGCGCGACAAGGCGGACAACTGCATCATCATTTGCTCGATCGAAAACCTGGACCCGATGGGCGTGCACACGGGCGACTCCATCACGGTTGCGCCAGCGCAAACCCTGACGGACAAGGAATACCAGATCATGCGCAATGCCAGTCTGGCAGTGCTGCGCGAGATCGGCGTCGACACCGGCGGCTCGAACGTGCAATTTTCGATCAACCCCGTCGATGGCCGCATGATCGTCATCGAGATGAACCCGCGCGTATCGCGTTCGTCGGCGCTGGCATCGAAAGCGACGGGCTTCCCGATCGCCAAGATCGCCGCCAAGCTGGCCGTCGGTTTCACCCTGGACGAGCTGCGCAATGAAATCACGGGCGGCGCCACGCCGGCTTCGTTCGAACCGTCGATCGATTACGTCGTCACCAAGATTCCCCGTTTCACGTTCGAGAAATTCCCGACCGCCGACCACCACCTGACGACGCAGATGAAATCCGTCGGCGAAGTGATGGCCATCGGCCGTACCTTCCAGGAATCGTTCCAGAAAGCCTTGCGCGGCCTGGAAGTGGGCGTGGACGGCATGAACGAAAAGACCAAGGACCGCGAAAAGATCGAAGAAGAACTGGGCGAGCCTGGTCCTGAGCGCATCTGGTACGTGGGCGACGCGTTTGCCCAGGGTTTCACTCTGGAAGAAGTACACAATCTGACCAAGATCGACCCATGGTTCCTGATCCAGATCAAGGAAATCGTCGACCTGGAACTGTGGCTCGATACGCAGAAGCTGGAAAACCTGGACAAGAACACCCTGTACAAGTTGAAACAGAAGGGCTTCTCGGACCGCCGCCTGGGCTTCCTGTTGCAGACGACCGACACGGCCGTGCGCCAGCAGCGCCATGCGCTGAACATCCGTCCCGTCTACAAGCGCGTCGACACTTGCGCGGCGGAATTTTCGACCGACACGGCGTACATGTATTCCACGTACGACGAAGAGTGCGAATCGAATCCGACCGACAAGAAAAAGATCATGGTGCTGGGCGGTGGCCCGAACCGTATCGGCCAGGGTATCGAGTTTGACTATTGCTGCGTCCACGCGGCCCTCGCCATGCGCGAAGACGGCTACGAGACCATCATGGTCAATTGCAACCCAGAAACGGTTTCGACCGACTACGATACCTCGGACCGTCTGTACTTCGAATCGCTGACGCTGGAAGACGTGCTGGAAATCGTCGCCATCGAAAAACCGGTCGGCGTGATCGTGCAGTACGGCGGCCAGACGCCATTGAAACTGGCGCTGGACCTGGAAGCGAATGGCGTGCCGATCATCGGTACCTCGCCCGACATGATCGATGCGGCCGAAGACCGCGAGCGTTTCCAGCAGATGCTGCACAAGCTGGAACTGCGCCAGCCGCCTAACCGCACCGCGCGCACGGAAGCCGACGCCCTGGCGCTGGCGCAGGAAATCGGTTATCCGCTGGTCGTGCGTCCATCGTACGTGCTGGGCGGCCGCGCCATGGAAATCGTCCACGAGCAGCGCGACCTCGAGCGCTACATGCGCGAAGCCGTGAAGGTTTCGCACGATTCGCCGGTGCTGCTGGACCGCTTCCTGAACGACGCCATCGAGTGCGACGTCGATTGCATCTCCGACGGCGAAACGACGTTCATCGGCGGCGTGATGGAACACATCGAACAGGCCGGCGTCCACTCGGGCGACTCGGCTTGCTCCTTGCCGCCATACTCGTTGGCACCGGAAACCATTGAAGAACTGAAACGCCAGACGGCGCTGATGGCCAAGGGTCTGAACGTGGTCGGCCTGATGAACGTGCAATTTGCTATCCAGAAACAAGAGATCGACGGTGAAATGAAAGACGTCGTCTTCGTGCTGGAAGTCAATCCGCGCGCGTCGCGCACCGTGCCTTTCGTCTCGAAAGCCACCGGCTTGCAACTGGCGAAGATCGCCGCGCGCTGCATGGTCGGCCAATCGCTGGCGTCGCAAGGCATCACGCAGGAAGTCGTGCCGCCATATTTCAGCGTCAAGGAAGCCGTGTTCCCGTTCGTCAAGTTCCCTGGCGTGGACACCATCCTGGGCCCTGAAATGAAATCGACGGGCGAAGTCATGGGCGTGGGCCTGACGTTCGGCGAAGCGTTTGTGAAATCGCAACTGGGCGCCGGTGTAAACCTGCCAAAATCGGGCAAGGTCTTCATCAGCGTGAAAGCGTCGGACAAGCCGCGCGCCGTGCAAGTGGCGCGCGACCTGGTCGAGTCCGGTTTCACCGTGGTTGCCACCAAGGGCACCGCCGCCGTGATCGCTGCTGCCGGCATCGCCGTCACGCCAGTGAACAAGGTGATCGAAGGCCGTCCGCACGTGGTCGACATGATCAAGAACCATGAAATCGTGCTGGTGATCAACACCGTGGAAGAAAAACGCAGCGCCATCGTCGATTCGCGGGCCATCCGCACGTCGGCCCTGGCGTCGCGCGTGACGACCTACACCACCATCGCCGGCGCGGAAGCGGCCGTCGAAGGCATCCGCCACCTGGATGAGCTGCGCGTGTACGATTTGCAAGGTCTGCACAAGACCTTGAACTAAGTGCGTTTGCAGTGGCCGCCGTTAGGCGGTACACTGCATGCTTATCAACCACAGAGTTCCGTGCAGAGCAGCGCGCGGCCTCTGTGGTTTTCACTTGGTAAGTCCGTTAACCGTGGCAAAACACGGACAGCGGCGCCGATAACTAGCAGATAGTAGAGATAACATGACCTCAGTCCCATTGACCAAATACGGCGCAGAACTCTTGAAGGAAGAGCTGCATCATTTGAAGACCAAGGAACGCCGCATCGTCATCGATGCGATCGCCGAAGCGCGTTCGCACGGAGATTTGTCGGAAAACGCCGAGTACGATGCCGCCAAGGAACGCCAGGCCTTCGTCGAAGGCCGCATCGCCGAGCTCGAAGGCAAGCTGGGCGCAGCGCAAATCATCGACCCGACCGCGCTCGACGCGGAAGGCCGCGTGGTGTTTGCCTCGACCGTGAACCTGGAAGACCTGGAGTCGGGCCAGAAAGTCACGTACCAGATCGTCGGCCTCGATGAAGCCGACTTGAAAATGAACAAGGTTTCCGTGACGTCCCCGATCGCCCGCGCGCTGATCGGCAAGTACGCCGGCGACGTGGTGGAAGTGCAGGCGCCGTCCGGCCCGCGCGAATACGAAATTCTGGAAGTACTGTACATCTGATGCTGGGCCGCGTGCGCGTCCTCGTTGCCACCCTGTGGGCCGGCAGCCTGTGGACCATCGGCTTCATCGTGGCACCGACCCTGTTCGGCACCCTGGGCGATCGCGTGCTGGCAGGCAATATCGCCGGCAGCATGTTCCGCGCCGAGGCCTGGCTGTCCATCGCCTGTGCGCTGATTCTGCTGGCCTTGCTGCAATGGGCGCCCGGCGCGCTGGAACTGAAGCGCCGGCGCTTGCTGGCAGCATTGGTGCTGGCGATGCTGGTGTGCGCGCTGCTCAGCCATTTCGGCATCACGCCGCTGATGGCCGAACTCAAGGCGCAGGCGCAGGGTTCCTCCGGCATCATGGACGAGGCCATGCGCAGCCGCTTCGGCATGCTGCATGGCGTGTCGACCCTGATCTTTGCCGTGCAGAGCCTGCTGGCGGGCGTACTGATCTGGAAACAACAGTAGTTTGATGCAGGTAAAGTAATCACATGAAAAAAGCGGAGCAGGGAATATCCCGTGCTCCGCTTCTTGTTTCAAGCCCGGCCGCCTTGCGGTTGCCGGGTGAACAGGCTTACTTGCTGCCCAGTGCGCTTTTCTTGGCGCTTTTCTGACGTGGCTTGGCACGCTTGATGGAACCGCCTTCGGTAACGCGCTCATTGCCCTTGATCATGACTTTCGTCACGCTCGGGCGCTTGGTGCCGCTGGCGCTGGCCTTGACGATGGTCACTTCGCGCATGCCTTTGCCGGCGCTGACCTTCTCCTTAACCACTTCTTTTTTCGGACGGTAGATTACCAGCAGTTTGCCAATATGTTGTACCGGGGCGGCGCCGAGATTGCCGCAAATCGTATCGTACATTCCGACGCGCGCTTCGCGGTCGTCGCCGAACACGCGGACTTTAATCAGACCGTGCGAATCCAGGCCAAGGTCGATCTCTTTGAGGACAGCAGGTGTCAAGCCCGCTTCGCCAATAATGACGATAGGCTTCAGCGCGTGTGCTTCGGCGCGCAGTGCGCTGCGCTCTACGGGTGTAAGTTTTAGCATAATAATATTTAGTAATTCCCTTAAAAGCAGTATTCTACGCGAATGGCAAAGAAGAAATTAAACAAAAACTGGTTGCACGACCACATAAATGATCCTTATGTGAAGTTGGCGCAAAAAGAGGGCTACCGCGCCCGGGCAGCATACAAGCTCAAAGAAATCGATGAAGACGAGAAACTGATCAAACCTGGCCAGGTGATCGTCGACCTGGGCTGCACTCCTGGCAGCTGGGCCCAGTACACGCGGCGCAAGCTGGCCGGCAAGGACGGCGGCGGGGTCAATGGTACCCTGATTGGCCTGGACATGCTGGAAATGGAGCCGATCGCCGATTTCCACTTCATCCAGGGCGACTTCCGCGAAGCGCGCGTGCTGCGCCAGCTGGAAGTGGTGTTGCAGGGCCGCAAGGTTGACCTGGTCCTGTCGGACATGGCGCCCAACCTGTCGGGCATCGCCACGGCGGATGCCGCGCGCATGGAACACTTGATCGACCTGGCCATCGAATTTTCGCAATTGCACCTGAAGCCGTCTGGCGTGCTGCTGGTGAAATGCTTCAAGGACATGGGTTTCAGCCAGATCGTGGAGAAATTCCGCGCCGAATTCAAGGTCGTTGTGCAGAAAAAGCCCAAGGCCAGCCGCGATAAATCGTCGGAAATCTTCCTGATGGGCCGTGGAATCAAGAATCCGCTGAAAAATGCCGTGGAAGAAGATGATTCCGCCCTTGATATTTAAGAGGGAATCCGCACATGGGAACGGGAAGTGCAGTAGCGTCTGATGGCATAAAAGCCTAAATTGTTTATACTGCATTTTTTTGCGTGAACGCGATTTTTTCGCGCGCACGGATCGGCGGGCTTTGGCACGGCCCGCTTATTGCGAGTAAAATCGTGTTTCTAGCTATAGGTAAAGAGATGCGCACTGCATCCAAGGAGTCTTCGTGAATAACATGTTTTCCAAATCTGCCATCTGGGTAGTCGTATTGCTGCTGTTGTTCATGCTGTTCAAGCAATTCGACAGTCATGGCGCCACAGGCGGCAGCAAGGCCATCGCTTATTCCGATTTGCTGGATGAAGTCAAAGCCAAGCGCGTCAAGGATGTCGTGATCGAAGGTTCGTCGATCACCGCCAAGCTGATGGACGACACCAAGGTGCGTACCACCGCCACCAGCCTCGACAAGGGCCTGATCGGCGACTTGCGCGACAATGGCGTGCATTTCGATGTGCGCCCGCCCGAGGAAGCGTCTTTCCTGCAAACTATTTTTGTTTCCTGGTTCCCCATGCTGCTGTTGATTGGCGTCTGGGTCTTCTTCATGCGTCAGATGCAAGGCGGCGGCAAGGGCGGGGCATTCTCGTTCGGCAAGTCGAAGGCGCGCATGATGGATGAAGCCAGCAACACCGTCACCTTCGCCGATGTCGCCGGTTGCGACGAAGCGAAAGAAGAAGTCAACGAAGTGGTCGACTTCCTCAAGGATCCGAGCAAATTCCAGAAACTGGGCGGCCGCATTCCCCGCGGCGTGCTGATGGTCGGTCCTCCGGGCACGGGTAAAACCCTGCTGGCGCGCGCCATCGCCGGCGAAGCCAAGGTGCCGTTCTTCTCGATTTCCGGTTCCGACTTCGTGGAAATGTTCGTCGGCGTCGGCGCCAGCCGCGTGCGCGACATGTTCGAAAACGCGAAAAAGCATTCGCCGTGCATCATCTTCATCGACGAGATCGACGCTGTCGGCCGTCACCGCGGCGCCGGCATGGGCGGCGGCAATGACGAACGCGAACAGACCTTGAACCAGTTGCTGGTCGAGATGGACGGTTTTGAAGCGAACTCCGGCGTGATCGTCGTGGCCGCCACCAACCGCGCCGACGTGCTCGACAAAGCGCTGCTGCGTCCGGGCCGTTTCGACCGCCAGGTGTCCGTCGGCTTGCCCGATATCCGCGGCCGCGAGCAGATCTTGAACGTGCACATGCGCAAAGTGCCTATCGGTACCGATGTGAAAGCCGATATCCTGGCCCGCGGCACCCCCGGTTTCTCGGGTGCGGACCTGGCCAACCTGGTCAACGAGGCAGCCCTGTTCGCCGCGCGCCGCAGCAAGCGCCTGGTGGAAATGGCGGACTTCGAAGATGCGAAAGACAAGATCTACATGGGTCCCGAGCGTAAATCGATGATCATCCGCGAGGAAGAGCGTCGCAATACGGCTTACCATGAGTCCGGTCACGCCGTCGTCGCCAAGCTGCTGCCGAAGGCCGATCCCGTGCACAAGGTAACGATCATGCCGCGCGGCTGGGCCCTGGGCCTGACGTGGCAGCTGCCGGAACACGACAACTTGTCCGCCTACAAGGACAAGATGCTGGAAGAAATTTCCATCCTGTTCGGCGGCCGTATCGCCGAAGAGATTTTCGTCGGACAAATGTCCACGGGCGCGTCGAACGACTTTTCGCGCGCCACCAAGCTGGCCCGTTCCATGGTGACCCGCTTCGGCATGTCCGACAGCATGGGCGTGATGGTCTACGAAGACAGCGAAAACGAAGGTTTCTTCGGTGGCGCCACCAAGACGATCTCGGAAGCGACCCAGCAAAAGGTCGATGCTGAAATCCGCAACATTCTCGACAAGCAATATGCTTTGGCGCGCACCTTGCTGGAAAGCAACCGCGACAAGGTGGAAATGATGACCAAAGCCTTGCTGGAATGGGAAACCATTGATGCAGAGCAAATCAATGACATCATGGCCGGCCTGGAGCCGCGTCCGCCGAAAGTCATCCCGCCACGCCGCAATGCGGGCGACAGCGGCACGGGCGGCATCTCGCCTAACGTAACGGCGCCAGCCTGATAGCTGCCACTGCCTGATCGGCGGCATGTAATAGAAGGGTAAGGAGCAATCCTTGCCCTTTTTCGTTGCCGCGGCAGTTTTTTCCTGACGACTAAAAAGATTCACATGCGACACTATTTGCAATTCGGCCGCTTCGGCTTCAACCTGTCCGGCACGCAGGCGCTGGTGATGGGTATCCTGAACATCACGCCCGACTCGTTTTCCGATGCGGGCCAGTATCAACACCTGGAATTTGCCCTCTCGCGCGCCGAGCAGATGATTGCTGACGGCGCCGACATCATCGATATCGGCGGCGAATCGAGCCGCCCCGGCGCGCCGCCGCTGCCGCTGCAGGACGAGTTGCAGCGCGTCATGCCGGTGCTGTACGCCTTGCGCGACTGCGGCAAGCCCCTGTCCGTCGACACGTACAAGCCTGAAGTGATGCGCGAAGCCATCCTGGCGGGCGCCGACATGATCAACGATATCAACGGTTTCCGCGCGCCGGGCGCCATCGACGCCGTGCGGGACAGCGATTGCGCGTTGTGCATCATGCACATGCAAAACGTGCCGGAAACTATGCAAGCCCAGCCGCAGTACGAAGACGTGGTGCGCGAAGTCACGGATTTCCTGCGCGAGCGCATCGACACCATGACGGCGGCCGGCATCGACCGCGAGCGCCTGTGCATCGATCCCGGCTTTGGCTTCGGCAAGACGGTGGAGCAGAATTACGCTTTATTGCGCGCCACGCGCCAGTTGCGCAGCGAGCTGGGCCTGCCCGTGCTGGCCGGACTGTCGCGCAAGTCGATGATCGGCGCCGTCACGGGACGTCCCGTCGAGCAGCGCCTGGCCGGCAGTGTTGCCGGTGCACTTGCTGCGGTAGCGCAAGGTGCGGAAATTATCCGTGTGCATGATGTAGCTGAAACCGTCGATGCACTGAAGGTCTGGCGCATGGCACACTGAGCCTGTAAGATTTATCATAAACAACAAAAAGAGAAATACTATGACGCGTAAATATTTTGGCACGGATGGCATCCGCGGCCTGGTGGGCACGGCTCCGATCACCCCCGATTTCGTCATGCGCCTCGGCTATGCGGCCGGCAAGGTGCTGGCCAAGTCGCAAGGCGGCAAGACGCGACCGACGGTGCTGATCGGCAAGGACACGCGCATTTCCGGCTACATGCTGGAAGCGGCGCTGGAAGCGGGCCTGTCGGCCGCCGGCGTGGACGTGATGCTGGCCGGCCCCATGCCGACGCCGGCAATCGCCTACCTGACGCGGGCGCTGCGCCTGTCGGCCGGCGTGGTCATTTCCGCTTCGCACAATCCGTACCATGACAATGGCATCAAGTTCTTTTCCGGCCAGGGCACCAAGCTGCCCGACAGCGTGGAACTGGAAATCGAAGCGGCGCTCGACGAGCCCATGGCTTGCGTGCCGTCGGACAAGCTGGGCCGCGCCAAGCGCCTGGACGATGCCCAGGGCCGCTACATCGAATTTTGCAAGGGCACCTTCCCGAACGAACTGGACTTGCGCGGCCTGAAGATCGTCGTCGATTGCGCGCATGGCGCCGCCTACCATATCGCGCCGCACGTGTTCCATGAGCTGGGCGCGGAAGTCATCGCCATCGGCAACAAGCCCGACGGTTTCAACATCAATGCGGGCTTCGGCGCCACGGCAACCAAGGCCATGGCCGAAGCCGTCGTCGAGCATGGCGCCGACCTGGGCATCGCCCTCGATGGCGACGCCGACCGCCTGATCATGTGCGATGCCACGGGCCGCTTGTATAACGGCGACGAATTGTTGTACGTCATGGTCAAGGACCGCCTGGCGACAGGTCCCGTGGCCGGCGCCGTCGGCACCCTGATGACCAATATGGCGCTGGAAGTGCTGTTCAAGCAGCAGGGCATCGGCTTTGCGCGCGCCAAGGTGGGCGACCGCTACGTGCTGGAAGTCATGAAGGAAAAGGGCTGGATACTGGGTGGCGAAGGTTCCGGCCATCTGCTGTGCCTGGACAAGCACACGACGGGCGACGGCATCGTTTCCGCGCTGCAAGTATTGTCCGCGCTCAAGCGCAGCGGCCAGAGCCTGCAGCAATGCCTGGCGGAACTGGTGCTGTTCCCGCAAACCCTGATCAACCTGCGCGTGGCGCCCGGTTTCGACTGGCAAAAAAATGCCGCCATGGTGGCCGAGAAGGAACTGGTCGAGGCCGAACTGGGCGACACGGGCCGCGTGCTGATCCGCGCTTCCGGTACCGAGCCGCTGATCCGCGTGATGGTCGAGGCGAAAGATAAGGAAAAGGCCGAGTCGATGGCGCGCCGCATCGCCGACAAGGTTGGTGCATAAAGGCAGGGAGCGATAGTTATTTCCATCTAATTCGTCTATGGCAATTGACGAAATTGGGTGGGGGCGTTATTATCTTGTCTTCGGAGTGTGGCGCAGCCCGGTAGCGCACCTGGTTTGGGACCAGGGGGTCCAAGGTTCGAATCCTTGTACTCCGACCAAAGTCATAAGCGGGCTGTCAGAAATGACAGCCCGTTTTCTATTCCGCGCTGGCATTTCATTGCTGGCGCGCATGGATTAAAATACTGCACCTCTCCGCCCATCGTTCAACGGATAGGACAACGGTCTTCTAAACCGTGAATGGGGGTTCGATTCCCTCTGGGCGGACCAGTTTCATACTGGCCACGATCATGCGGCGGCAAGCTGCCGCAACGCACCCCATCTTTCCCCCGCATCCGGTTTTCGCGCAGCTGTTCAGGGCTGCGCGCCCAGCACCACACTCAGCAAATACAGCAGCGGCGCCGCGCACAGCAGCGCGGAACACAGCGACAGCACTTTCTTGCTGGCCAGGCGTGCCAGGCGCAGTCGTTCGCGCACGGGCAAGTGCTGGCGCAGCACATGGCGCGCGCGCGGCTGGAATGGGGATTCATGCATGTGGGCTCCCTCGCAACGATGACTGAAGATGTCGGTCAGCATAGCGGGAGGGGCATAAAGGCGGTGTAAAGAGTGGGCGGCGCGGCGCAAGCGCGCTGTAAACATGGGTGCGCCGGCGCCGTGTTGCGGGTCTTGCCTGATGCTCTTATTTTGCCTGGCGGCGACGCGCCAGGACACCGAGCAGGCCCAGGCCGGCGAGCAGCATGGCATAGGTTTCCGGTTCAGGGATGGCGGAAACGTAGGCGCGGTAATTGCTCAGGTCCTTGGGCAAGCCTGCCACCGTGAAGGTCGTGCCAGCTGCGACGGGCGCTGCCCATTGGAAGACCAGTTCGCCCTGACCGAAATGGATGGCCAGGTAATCATAGTCCGCCGCACTCGTGAAGGAATTCACCCCGCCGCTGGCGCCTGCCGTGGTGCCGGCGGTGCAGCCTGAGGTGGCATTGTCGCAAAACGAGACGGCCGCGCCCAGGCTGGTGCCGAAAACGCCGTTGATATAGCCCTGGATGTCGGCGGGACTCTGCGGCACGAGATTGTCGTCATAGTATTTCACCATGAGGGCAGGTGACGGCGAGTAAGTGACGGTGCTGCCTTCGATGCTGAAACCGCTGGCCGGTCCCACATCGACCCATGTAGCAGCCTGTGCCACGCCCATGCCGGCCGTCAGGGCGGCCAGCATGGATGCCCGTATGGCAATGCTTGTTATGCTTTTCATGAAAATCCCCTTTTATTTTATTGCAGACATTTCACTGCTTCAGGGTGCGCGCCATCCGGTCAGGGAGGTCAACTTGTCGCCCGGTCGCCTTTGCGTGAGTACGCATATGCAAGCTTAGTCTTGATGTAAATTAATACAATTTAAATAATACTATTGGCATGCTTGACAACATCGCATACGGCTATGTATGGCTGTGCTGGCGAGAGCCTGCACCGGGAGTCGAAATGACGTGACAAGGCGCGCCAGCTTGTGCCAGCAATACCTTGATTAGGGAATAGGGGGCGGGTTTCAGTCGCTGTTATTGCTGACGCCGAACAGGCGATCCTTGGCATTGAGCAGCTTTTGCACCTTGGCGCCCATTTTCATCAGCTGCGCCATCGATTCGGGCGACAGGCGCTGCAAGTCGTCGAACCAGGTGTTGGCCAGGTCGACCAGTTCATACATTTCGCGCATGCGCTCCTGCGCATACTGGTCGACCGGCTCCGTGGCTGGCGCCAGCAGCGATTCGCGCAGCACCGTCAAGGTGGGCGCCACTTCGCGGCGGCGGCGCTCGGCGGCCACCACGCGGAAGATTTGCCACACATCGCCCAGCGAGGAAAAATACTCGCGCCGGTCGCCCGGGATGCGCGACTGGCGGATCAAGCCCCAGCCCTGCAATTCCTTCAGGCCGATACTCACGTTCGAGCGTGAAAAACTCAGGTGTTCCGCGATTTCATCCGCGTGTAAAGGATGCTCCGCGACAAACAACAAGGCGTACACTTGCCCCACTGTCCGGTTAAAGCCCCAGCGGCTGCCCATCTCGCCGAAATGGCTGACGAAGGTCAGGATCAGCGGCGTCATTTGGATATGTTGAGTTTTCATAATTATCTGAATTTTTTCACGCCACACCCGCAGGGTCAATTGATATATGTCATGTTTCGCAGTATTATACAAAAAATCGAATTTACAGAAAATTCTGAAAACTCAAAAAGTATAGATATGCCGACCACGCCACTGTCCTTGCCCCGCTTTATCCTTCCCCGTGCCGCCAGCCTGGCGCAGGGCGGCGCCGCCTTGCTGTGGCTGCCGCAAGCGGCTTTGCTGGCCTGGGCCGTGCAAGCCATGCTTGACGGCGCACAGTGGCGCGCGGCCCTGTTGCCGGCCGCCGGCGTGCTGCTGCTGGGCGTGCTGCGCGCCGGTTGCGAAGCGTGGGGCGCGCGGCGCATGTATGCGGCGGCGCGCGACCACCTGTCCACCTTGCGCGCGCAAGTGGCGCAAGCGCTGGCGCACCGTTCGCCGCTGGACCGCCAGCGCGCCCAGTCGGGCCAGGCTGCCAGCGTCATCGCCGAGCAGGCCGAAGCCATCGTGCCGTATCTGGTGCGCTACAGGCCCGCGCGCTGGAAAGTCATGCTCGTGCCGCTCGTGATCCTCGCCGTGGTAACGCCCCTGTCGTGGATCGCCGCCCTGATCCTGCTCATCGCCGCGCCCCTGATTCCCGTCTTTATGGCCCTGGTGGGCATGGGCGCGCAAGCGGCCAGCCGCGCGCAGATGGTGGAAATGGGCGGCATGAACGCATTTCTGCTGGACCGCCTGCGCGGCCTGGCCACCCTGCGCGCGCTGGGCGCCGTCGACGCCACGGCCGCGCGGCTGGACGCCTCGTCGCAATCCGTGCGCCGGCGCACGATGGTGGTGCTGCGCATCGCCTTTTTGTCGTCCGCCGTGCTGGAACTGTTTTCCGCGCTCGGTGTCGCCATGGTGGCCGCCTTCATCGGTTTCTCCTTGTTGGGCAGCATCAATTTCGGCACCTGGGGCCGCGAACTGAGCCTGGGGCAGGGCTTGTTCATCCTGCTGCTGGCGCCCGCGTTTTTCGAGCCCTTGCGCGAACTGGCCGCCGTCTGGCACGACAAGGCGGCCGGCGAAGCGGGCCTGGCCGGCCTGCACGACCTGGCGGCCGAGGGCGTGCCCCTGCCCGGCGCCGGCGTGGCAGCCGCTGCCGTTTCCGCCGCCGCCATGGCGGTGGCGCCGCCGCCCGCTATTGATATCCATCAACTGCGCTTTGCCCATCCCGGCGAGGCGCGCGTCTTCGACGGCTTCGACCTGACCGTGCGCGCCGGCGAACATGTCGCCCTGCTGGGCGCCAGCGGCGCCGGCAAGACCACCTTGCTGTCCTTGCTGGCCGGCCTGCTGCCGGCCAGCGGCGGCGAGATCCGCATCGGCGGCGTGCGCCTGACCGACGGCACCGTGAATACCTTGCGCCAGCGCATGGCGTGGATGGGCCAGCGTCCGCACGTGTTTGCCGGTTCCGTCAGCCAGAACGTGACCCTGGGCCGCGTCGGCGCCAGCGGCAGCCCCGCGCAAGTGACGCAGGCGCTGCACCTGGCCGACCTGGCTGCCGTGGCGCAGGCGCAGCCGGCCGTCATGCTCAGCGATGGCGGGCAGGGCTTGTCCGGCGGCGAAGCCGTGCGCCTGGCCCTGGCCCGCGTGGCCCTGCATCCGCATGCGGACCTGCTGCTGGTCGATGAACCGACGGCCCACCTGGACAGCGAAACGGCGATGCGCGTCACGGACGCCTTGCTGGAATTGGCGAAAGGCAAGACGATGATCGTCGCCACGCACGACCCCGTGCTGGCCGGGCGCCTGCAGCGCACGGTGCGGGTCGATGCCCGGGCGCAGGCACAGGAGTTGCGCGCATGAGTACCACACTGATCTCGAATCCCGTCCTGCGGCAATTGCTGCTGGCCCAACCAGGCAAGCTGATCGGGGGCGCCTTGCTGGCGGCCCTGACGGCGGTGTCCGGCATGGCCTTGTTGGGCTTGTCCGGCTGGTTTATCACGGCCACCTCGATTGCCGGCCTGCATGCCTCGACGGCCATCCTGTTCGACGTGTTCGGCCCGTCGGCCGGCATCCGCCTGCTGGCCATCGGCCGCACGGGTTCGCGCTATGCGGAACGCCTCGTCACGCACGACGCCACGTTCGCCGCGCTGGCCGGCATCCGCGTGCAGCTGTTTCGCGGCTGGTCGCGCCCGGAAGCGGCCAGCCGCCTGCTGCGCCAGCCCGCCAAGCTGCTGTTCCGCCTGACGGCCGATATCGATGCGCTCGAAGCGCTGTATCTGCGCCTGCTGGTGCCTGCCTTCACGGCCCTGTGCGCGGCCTTGCTCGCTGGCGTGGCGCTGGGCGTGATGCAGTGGCAGCTGGGCGTCGGCCTGGCCGCGTGGCTGCTGGCCGCCGGCGGCGGCATCAGCTGGAGCGTGGCGCGCCGCGCCCGCCGCCCCGCCATCGTGCGCTCGCGCGCCATCGAAAAACTGCGTTCCGGCGCCATCGACCTGGTGGCCGGCCAGACGGACCTGGTGATGGCGGGCCGCATCGACGCCCAGTGCGCGGCGCTGGGGCGGATCGACCGCTCGCTGGCGCAAGCCGATTTCGCCCTGCTGCGCCTGGAGACGGCGGCGGGCGCCGCGTATGGCGTGGCCGGCAGCGCGACCCTGGCAGGCGTGCTGCTGGCCGTCGCCGCCCTGGTGCAGCAGCAAACGATGAGCGTGCCGCTGGCGGCCCTGGCCCTGCTGATCGCCCTGACGGCCGTGGAACCGTTTGCGGGATTGCGCCGCGGCGCGCTGGAAGCGGGGCGCATGCTGCTGGCCATGCGCCGCCTGGCGCCGCGCCTGGAGCAGCAGGATGTCGCCACGCCGCCCATGGATGCCGCACCGGGCTTGCGCCTGGAAAGTGTCAGCGCCGCGCATGCGGGCAGCCATGTTGCCATTTTGCATGATATTTCTCTGCACATCGCGGACGGCGAGCGCGTGGCCTTGATCGGCCCCAGCGGCGCGGGCAAGTCCACCTTGCTGGCCCTGGCCGCGCGCGAGCTGGCGCCATTGTCGGGCAAGGTGAGCGCGCCGCGTGCCTGCCTGTTCACGCAGAAGACAGAATTGTTCCAGGACAGCTTGCGCGACAACCTGCGCCTGGCCGACCCCACCGCCAGCGATGCGCAGCTGTGGGCGGCGCTGCAATCGGCCGGCCTGGACGGGGAAGTGCGGGCCTTCGCAGGCGGCCTGGACACCATGCTGGGGGAGGGCGGCCTGGGCTTGTCGGGCGGCCAGGCGCGCCGGCTGGCGCTGGCGCGGCTGTTCCTGCACGAATCGACCTTGTGGCTGCTCGACGAAGCGACGGAGGCGCTGAATGCGGGGACGGCAAGCGACGTCCTGCAGCGTTTGCGCGCGCGCTGCGAAGGACGCAGCTTGCTGATCGCAACCCACTTGCGGCGCGAAGCGGCGCTGGCGGACCGGCTGGTCAGTTTGCGCGATGGCCGCATCGTGGGCGACGCGCGCCGTGGCACGCCAGCCTTCGAGGCGGCGCTGGCGGGCTTGCGCGGCGATTAAGGAATCAAGGCAAGACTGGAGACACAGGCGGTGCCGCACGCCAGCCCGAAGGCGGCGGAACCAATCGAATCGCATCAGATAGATACCAAGTTTACAATTACAGCAGGGAAACACCAAGGAAATCATATGGACTTCGATATTGTCGCTTTATCCAGACTGCAGTTCGCGCTGACAGCTCTGTACCACTTTATATTCGTTCCGCTGACGATAGGCCTGTCAGTGATCCTCGCCATCATGGAGACGGTTTACGTGATGACGAACCGCCCCATCTGGCGCGACATGACCAAGTTCTGGGGTGTCTTGTTCGGCATCAACTTCGCCATGGGCGTGGCGACGGGCATCGTCATGGAATTCCAGTTCGGCATGAACTGGAGCTACTACAGCCATTATGTGGGCGACATTTTCGGCGCGCCGCTGGCCATCGAGGGTTTGATGGCCTTCTTCCTGGAAGCGACCTTCGTCGGCCTGTTCTTCTTCGGCTGGGACAAGCTGTCGAAGCGGGGCCACCTGGTCACGACCTGGCTGGTGGCCATCGGTTCGAACTTCTCGGCCCTGTGGATTTTGATCGCCAACGGCTGGATGCAAAATCCCGTCGGCGCGGCCTTCAATCCGCAAACCATGCGCATGGAAGTGACGGATTTCGGCGCCGTGCTGACGAATCCTGTTGCTCAGGCGAAATTCGTGCACACGGTGTCGGCCGGCTATACGGCCGCGGCGGTGTTCGTGCTGGGTATTTCCGCCTGGTATCTGCTGAAGGGCCGCCACGTGCAGCTGGCCAAGCGCTCGATGACGGTCGCCGCCTCGTTCGGCCTGGCCGCTTCGCTGTCGGTGGTGGTGCTGGGCGATGAAAGCGGCTACCTGTCGTCGGAACACCAGAAGATGAAGCTGGCCGCGATCGAGGCCATGTGGACCACGGAGCCGGCCCCGGCCGCCTTCACGGCCTTCGGCTTCCCTGACGCGAAAGCGCGCGAGACGCATTACGCCGTGCACATCCCGATGGTGATGGGCTTGATCGGCACGCGTTCGCTGACGACGGAAATCCCCGGCATCGAGCAATTGGTCGACCGCGGCGAACTGCTGATCAAGGATGGCATCAAGGCGTATGACGCGCTGCAGACCATCCGCAGCGTGGCGCCGGGCAGCCCCGTGCCGCAGGATGCGAAAGACATGTTCGAGTCGAAAGGCCAGTCCATGGGCTATGCCTTGTTATTAAAACGCTACGTCGACGATCCGCGCCAGGCCACGCCCGAGCAGATCCGCAAGGCTGCGCTCGACACGGTGCCGCCCGTGGCGCCCCTGTTCTGGTCCTTCCGCGTGATGGTGGGCCTGGGCATGTTCTTTATCTTGTTGACCGGCACCTTCTTCATCCTGTCGACGCGCCGCACGCTGGACAAGCACCGCTGGCTGCTGAAGCTGGCCGTGTTCGCCATCCCGCTGCCGTGGGTGGCCATCGAGGCGGGCTGGATCGTGGCCGAAGTGGGCCGCCAGCCGTGGGTCATCGAAGGCGTGCTGCCGACGGCCGTGGCCGTCTCGAACCTCGGCGCTTCGACCCTCTTGATCACGATTGCCGGCTTTGCCGCCATCTACACGGTGCTGTTGATGATTGAAATGAAGCTCATGCTCAAGGCCATCCGCAAGGGGCCGGAAGAGAAGGCGCCGGCCCCCGTGCCAGCCCCCGCAGCCATTCATACTCAACGCGCCTGAGGAGGGCCAGACCATGATTTTGCATGAAATGATTTCTTACGAAACACTGCGCCTGATCTGGTGGCTGCTGATCGGCATCTTGCTGGTGGGCTTTGCCATCACGGACGGCTTCGACCTGGGCACGGGTATTTTGCTGCCCTTCGTCGGCAAGACGGACCTGGAACGCCGCGTCGTCATCAACAGTATCGGTCCCGTGTGGGAAGGCAACCAGGTGTGGCTGATCCTCGGCGGCGGCGCCATCTTTGCCGCTTGGCCGCAGCTGTACGCCGTGTCATTCTCGGGCTTTTACCTGGCCATGTTCGTCATTCTCGTGGCGCTGATCGTGCGTCCCGTGGCCTTCAAGTTCCGCAGCAAGCGCGAAGACCCGCGCTGGCGCGCCCGCTGGGATGCGGCCCTGTTCGTGGGCGGCTTCGTGCCGGCCCTGATCTGCGGCGTGGCCATCGGCAACGTGCTGCAGGGCGTGCCGTTCCGTTTCTCGCCAGACATGCACATCTTCTATGACGGCAGCTTCTTTGCGCTGCTCAACCCGTTTGCCTTGCTGTGCGGTCTCGTCTCGGTGGCCATGCTGGTAATGCACGGCGCCACCTGGCTGCAGCTGAAAACGGACGGCCCGGTTGCCGAACGGGCGCGCCGCTACGGCAGCGTGGCGGCGCTTGCCACCGTCGTGCTGTATGCGCTGGCCGGCGTGGCCCTGTGGCTGTGGGTCGATGGTTACCGCATCAGCAGCACGGTGGTGGTCGACGGTCCGTCGAATCCGCTGCTGAAAACGGCGGAAGTCCACGTGGGCGCCTGGTTCCTCAACTTTACCGCCCATCCCTGGACCTGGATCGCCCCCGCGCTGGGCCTGCTTTGCCCGCTGCTGGCCTTCGCCTTCCAGCGCGCGCGCCGCGAAGTGCCCGCCTTGCTGGCCAGCGCGGCTGGCATCGCCGGCATCATCCTCGGCGTGGGCGCGGCCATGTTCCCGTTCATCCTGCCATCGTCGATCGACCCGCGCGCCAGCCTGACGGTGTGGGATTCCTCGTCCAGCCACATGACCCTGTTCATCATGCTGGTCGTCACGGCCGTCTTCATTCCCCTCATCGTGGCGTACACGACGTGGGTATATAAAGTGTTGTGGGGCAAGGTTGATGCAAAAGCAATCAAGGACGACAGCGGTCACGCCTACTAAGAATCAACGAAAGGATATAACTATGTGGTATTTCGCCTGGATACTGGGTCTTCCGCTGGCGGCGACCTTCGCCGTGCTCAATGCGATGTGGTATGAAGTCGCCGATGGCGACACGACGCCCGAGCAGTACCGCGACACGTCCGATTAAGTCCGTGCCGGTTTGACTGGCCCCGTCCGGTGCGATGGTTTTACCATCGCTGCCCGGCGGGGCTGATGAGATGCTCAATCTCCACCCTGTAGGTTGGCAAACTTATAGGGTGTTTTCATTTCTGAAGGAGGCCATCATGGTCACTTCGCGCTTGGCCAGGTCCGCGTACCGCCTGTGCACGCTCTACTTGCCAGACTGGCGCACGCCGCTGCCTGGCGCTTTCCACCGCGGCATCCATTCAAGCCATCGCGCCGCCGTGCCGGTGGAGCCGCGCCGTGCCGAACCCGCCGCTATTGGGTTCCCCGCTCCCTCATGCTCATCGCGCAGATCTGCGTTCGCTGCAGGGGAGGTCCGCAGGGGCGGGAAGTTGCCAGCACTTACTTTCATGCCCATGTCGCAGATTCCCACTTAAATTTATTGTTTTTGTGTTTTTTGTTTTATTTTTGTTGATTTTAATTGAATTCACATTAAATCTGCATAAATTCGTTGTAAGATAAGTTGCCTGTCATGAAAACAGAATGACGCTTTGGTAAGGAATCGCGGCTTCGAATGATCAGCGGCCATACGTGCGAGAGTCGTGTCACCCCGGTCGGTGGACCAGAGGCGAGCACAGTGAATATAGGGGGAACATCATGAATATGTTACGAGTACTCAAACTGTCGCACCGTCTGGCTGTATTAATTGTGATCTTTTCAGCCGGATTCATCCTCTATGGCGTATGGTCGTTCAAGACTTTGCACGAATGGAAAGTGAACGGTCCTGTCTATCAGAATATTGTACAAAGCAAGGATTTGATTGCGGACGTGCTGCCGCCGCCGGAGTACATACTGGAATCCTATCTGGTCAGTTTTCAGCTGCTGGCGAGCGAGGATCGTGCCGAACAGGCGCAGTTAGTGGCACGATTTGCAACGCTCAAACATGATTACGACGAGCGCCATGCATTCTGGCAGGGCGCGAAACTGGATGCCGATATCGCCGAACTGTTGCTGAACAAGGCCCATCTGCCGGCACAGGCCTTCTACATGGTGGCACTGCAACAGTTCATCCCCGCAATACAGGCACAGGATAAGGCTGGCGCCGCTGTTGCGATGAAAAAGATGACGTTGAGTTACGCCCAGCATCTGCAGGCAATCAAGCAACTGGTCGATATGACCGCCCAGCGCGCGTCGGCGGTCGAGGCGGAGTCGGGCGCGCGCATCACGGTAGCGAGCAGCTTGCTGTTGGCGATACTGGTGCTCTCGCTGGGCATGGCGGTTGCGGTGGCTGTGCTCATTACCAAGAGTATTACCAGGCCACTGCAGGACGCCGTGCACGTCGCGCGCCTTGTCGCTTCCGGTGACCTGCGTAGCCATATCGCGACCGACTATCGCGACGAGCCGGGCGAATTGATGCGTGCTCTGAAAAGCATGACCGAGAGCCTGCGTCATACGGTGGGCCGTGTGCGTGGCGGCACTGAAACCATTTCGACTGCCTCGCAGGAAATTGCTGCTGGAAATCTGGACCTCTCGGCGAGAACCGAGGCTCAGGCCGGTGCACTGGAGCAAACGTCGTCGACGATGCAGCAATTAACCAGCACTGTGCAGCAGAATGCCGAAAGCGCCCAGCAAGCCAATCAACTGGTCTTGTCGGCTTCGGCCGTCGCGGTGCAGGGTGGGCAGGTGGTCGACCGTGTCGTCGCGACCATGGTGTCCATCAAGGATAGCTCGAACCGCATCGTCGACATCATTTCCGTGATCGACGGCATAGCGTTTCAGACCAATATTCTGGCCCTGAACGCGGCAGTCGAAGCGGCGCGCGCCGGCGAGCTGGGGCGCGGTTTTGCCGTCGTTGCATCGGAGGTGCGCACACTGGCGCAACGCTCCGCCAGTGCCGCCAAAGAAATCAAGCAGCTGATTGCCGAGTCGGTCGAAAAAGTCGCGCTTGGCAGCAAGCTGGCCGATGAAGCGGGCGGCACGATGCAGCAAATCGTCTCCTCCGTCCAGCAGGTGGCGGGCATCATGGGGGAGATCGCCGTCGCCAGCCACGAACAAAGCGATGGCATCAAGCAGGTGAATCAGGCCATCAGTCAGATGGACGCGGTGACCCAGCAGAATGCCGCCCTGGTCGAACAGGCAGCAGCGGCAGCGGCCAGCATGCAGGAGCAGGCGGACAATATGATGCAGGACGTGCGCGTGTTTAAATTGCTGGCGTGCCCTCACTGACCGGTCTTGCGCGCTTGGCCCGTCGGCCGATGGCGCGCATGCCCCACGGTTGCCGCAATCGCCCTTTTTTTCGCAAGATGCCGGCAGCCTATCCCGCGAATCCGTGCAGCCCCTACAGCAGGATGAATTCGCCGCGGATGCGCAGCTTCATGCCGCGCGGCGCGTCGGCGCCCGCCGCCACGGCCCAGGCCGTGATCCAGCGCGCGCAGCGTTCGCGCTCGGCCGCATCGTGCAAGCGTTGCAAGCGCGCATCGGCCCGGTCGATGCGCTGGGCCAGGTACAGGCGCTGGTCCAGGGGATCCGTCTTTTTGCTGTAGTGCCGCATGGCGTTTCCTTTCCGCGTAGTAACTTCGTTCGGTCATGGCATAGCCATCTACGCGGGGGCGGGGCGTCCGGATTCAGTTCAGGCAAAAAAAAGCCACCGCAACGGTGGCTGGCGGGGTGCGCCTTCAGGGCGGTGTCTTGCCGGCCGGTTTGGGCGTGGCAATGGCGATCGGGTCGCTGGCCGGGAAGCTTTCCTTCAGCGCTTCATCGAGCGCCTGCTCGGCATGGCTTTCGCTGGCCGGCGTGGGCGAATCGCGTTCCGGTGGCGGGGCAGGTGCGGTGGCGGCGTTGGTGCTCGAATGCATGGTGATCCCCTCGCGTTGGTGCGCCAGGTGGCCGGAATGGGCATGGCGCGTGCTGATGCTTCCAGCCTAGCACATCGCGCAAAAAAAGCGCGCCCGCTGCGCCTGCCGAAGGGGATGATGAAGAGGTCTGCTACACTGCGCTCCACTTTTATCGATGGAACCGCCATGACTGCCATATCCCTGCCATACCGCGCCACCGCCCTTGACGCCTGCGCCTGGCTGGCTGAACAGACGGGCACGCCGTGGACCCTGGCGCGTTTGCTGGAGCAGGGCGGCTTGCCCTACGTCTGGCTCGATTACAGCGATGCATGGGCCGAGCTGTTCCATGACGGCGTGACGCGCTATGCGGCGCCCGTCGTGTTTATCGGGGACAAGCAGCACCTGGCCTCGGGCGCGGACGACGTGTGGCTGCGCTTTACGCGCGACTCGGGCAACATCGCCATCGAACTGAAGGCGCCGGGATTGCGCGCGCCGCTGGACGGCTTGCACTTCCAGGAGCGCGATTTGTTGCGTTTGATCAAGGAGTTGCAGCATCCGCAGCCGGATGTCGCAGAGGCGGACAAGGCGCCCGTGGTCTTGCCCAGCGCCTTGAAGGGCCTGGGGCGCGAGCAGATTCTGCTGGCCTTTGCCGGCGTGGGCAAGGTCGACCTGGACAAAGGGATGGCTGGCGGCGTGGGCATCTTCGGCGACGATGGCGCGCGCGTGCGCAAGAATTCGCGCGGCGGCAAGAACAGCCATCTGTGGCATCCGGTGACGTTGGCGTTCGGCTTGCACGACGTGCACCGCGTGCCGATGGCGCACCTGAAGAAGGCGTTCGCCACGCAACCGTTGCTGCGCGAATGGAAGGCGGACTGGCTCGAATCGCTGCGCCTGCTGGGCGAGTAAGCAGGTGAATGAAGCCTGCCGCGCGTCGTTCATCGCGCCTTGCGCTCGCCACGCGGCATCCTGTTCGACGGCATCAGGCTTTCAGCGTTTATTCGCTTTCCTCGATCCTGCCGCCGCATTGCGTATAGCAGCTTCGGTAATCTGCCTCGCATTGCCACGTTGCAGAGCTGTCTGAGGCGCAATATTGGCGTTTCTTCGAGCACAGTTCCCGGTCCGCATCTGTTTTCGCCACGGCCAGGCAGAGGGAAACGGTACTGACGTTGCGCATCTCGCAAGCTTGTGCCTGGGCCGCGGCAACTTGTTCCTTGCCAGCAATGCATATTTGCCGATTGGTCCCGCAACTCGTCACGCATTGACGCCCCGCATCGGAGTCCGGGGGAATAAAGCGATAGCTTGTGCAGCCCGCCAAGGTGATGGCGAAACAAATCGCGGCGGCAAGGCGGAACAAGAAGGAATGGTGGATTTGCAAGGTACGCATGGTCGAAAAGGGCTTTCCCGTGGAGATGAATTGACTTGAATATCGTAAGTATTGATATTCTGACAGGCGATCATTTCAAGAACAACGGGCTGCAATGATTGTTACATCTTGGCGGCAGGCAGTTTTACAGTTCGATGGGCGCCACTTCGGTGCCGATATCGGGCGCCGCGTAATGCATGCTGAAATACACGAAGGCGCCGATATTGAGGGCGACCGTGATCCAGAACAGGATGCGGAACGAGCGCTTGCTGGACTTGTGGCGCAGCCATTGCTGGGCCAGCACGGCGCCAGGCCAGCCGCACAGCAGCCCCAGCAGCAGCAAGGTGCGTTCCGAGGTGCGCCAGCGGCCCCCTTTGGCGGCCGATTTGTCGATCGCATAGGCAACGAAGCAGCTCAGGCTCAGCACGCCATACACGAGGGCGACCAGGGCGGGGATGTGGAAAAAGAAGGTGGCCAGCAAATACAGGAAGACAAAGAACAGGATGGCAAGGTAGGGCATAGGATGGGTTGGCTTGAGCGGAAGGCGTGAGTATCCCACAAGGGGAGCGCTGCCGCGCCTAAAACAGACAGCCTTGCGCCGTATCGATGGGCACGGCGCGGCGGCGGGCATGGCCCGTTTTCAGCGCTTCGCGGTCGCTGGACAGGGCGATGCCTTCCAGCGCCAACAGGGTTTCCTTGGCATGCAGGCCGCCCGCAAAGCCCGTCAGTTCGCCCGTGGCGCCGATGACCCTGTGGCAGGGGGCGATGATGGAAATGGGATTCTTGCCGTTGGCGGCGCCCACGGCGCGCACGGCGGCGGGACGGCCGATCTGGCGCGCGATCTCGCCATAGCTGCGCGTCTGGCCATACGGTATCGTCAGCAGTGCGCGCCACACTTCCTGCTGGAAGGCGGTGCCGGCAAAATCGAGCGGCACGTCGAATTGCTGGCGCGTGCCGGCGAAATACTCGCCCAGCTGGCGCGCCGTCTGCTGCAGCACGGCGCAGCTGTCATCGACGCGCATCGCGCCCAGGCGTACGCGGTTGGGCTTGTCGTTTTCCCACAGGATGGCGGCCAGGGCCGTCCCGCGCGCCACCAGCGTCAGCTCGCCCACGGGCGAGGGCACCACGATGCAGTCGTATTCCATGTCTGTTCCTTGATCGGAGAGTGCCAGTGTAGCAGGCTGGCGGCCGCATGCATATTGCAGGTAGGATAGCGTTTTCGGCATGGAGAACTGGCTTTGACGACGATCCCCACCTATGAGACCATCCGCGCGATTGCCGTGCGGCTGGTGCAGCAGCGCTACCCCACGGCCGTGGCGGCCATCATCGGCGGCTCGTTCGCCACGGGCCGGCAGACGCCCACTTCCGATATCGACTTGCTGCTGCTGTTCGAGCACGTCGATTGCGCCTGGCGCGACACCCTCGTGGCCGAAGGGCGCACGGTGGAGCTGTTCGCGCACGACGTGGCCACGTTCACGTATTTTTGCAAGGAAATGGATGCGCCCGGCGGCACGGTGCCGCTGGCGATGATGGTGGTCGAAGGGGAAAACATCGTCGCTGCAAGCGAGCATTCCGCGCAGTTGCTTGCGCTGGCGCAAGCCATCGACACGGCCGGGCCGCCCGTGCTGGACGTGGAAAACCTGCAGCGCCGGCGCTATGCCATCACCACGGCGCTGGAAGACCTGGTCGACAGCACGCAGCCGGGCGAGGCGCTGGCCGTGGCCTGCCAGCTGTACGAAGCGCTGGCCGACCTGCACTTGCGCGCGGCGGGCGTATGGAGCGGCGGCGGCAAGCACCTGTTCCGCCGCCTGCAGGCGTTCGACGCCGCCGTCGCCGGGCAACTGGACGGCGCGCTGCGCCTGGTCGCCAGCGACTTGCCGTCCGGCCAGCATGCGTTCGGGCAGGTGGCCGCCGCCGTGCTGGCGCCCGTGGGCGGTCCCTTGCTCGAAGGCTTCACTTTGCCCGCGCCCGCGCACTGGCGCAGCGCGCCGGCAGTCTGATGCACTGCGTCCCGCTTAAAACGCCGTGCGCACGGCCAGGCTGACGTTGCGCGGTTCGCCCCAGAACACGCTGTCGTAGAAGCCTATGGTGCGGTAGTACTTTTTATCGAGCAAGTTATTCACGTTCAGCTGCACGCTGGCGTGGCGGTTGATGGCATAGCTGGCCATGGCGTTGACCAGTGCATAGCCCGCCTGCGGGATATTCGTCATCTCGCTTGACGGCGGGCGGCCGTACCACGATTCGCTGTAGATGGCGCTTTGCGCCGTCAGGCTGGCGCCCGCTTTCAGCCCTGCCAGGCGGCCGTCGAAGCGGTAGCTGGTAGCCAGGCGCAGCAAATGGCGCGGCTGCGTGGTGGCGGCGCGGCTGCCATCGGCCTCGGCCGCGTGCAGATAGGTATAGCCGCCGCTCGCTTCCCAGCCGGGAGACAATTGGCCGGAAACGTCGAACTCGACGCCCTTGGCCGTCACGCCGGCGCCGTTGGCCACCATGGCCTGGCTGCCGTCGGGCAGCAAAAAGCCGGGCGGCACGGAGCGGTCGAGTTCCGCCAGATTCTTTTTCTTCGTGTGGAACAGGGCGGCCGATGCATTCAGCTTGCCTTCATAGAATTCGCCCTTGATGCCCAGTTCCGCATTGTCGCCCGTTTCCGGCGCCAGGAACTGGTTGTTGCGGTCCTTGCTCGATTGCGGATTGAACAGCTGCGTGAAGCTGGCGTAGGCCGAATACTGCTTGTTGATGTCGAACACGGCGCCCACGTATGGCGTGACTTCATTGCGCGTTTCCACAAAGTTACTGCTGTTCGTGTGCACGCCTTGCGTGTTGTAGTTGCGCCTTTCCGTGCGGTAAGTACTGCTGCGCGCGCCGATGATCACATGCAGCGGGTCGGCCAGGCTCAAACGCGTGGCCACATAACCGCCCGCCAGGCGCGTCACGGTTTCCGTGTGCGAGCCGTCCGGGGTGAACACGGGGCGGGGGATGTTGCCCGTCCAGCTGCGGTAATCAGGGACCAAAGGTTCATAGTCGATTTTCGCCTTGCCGCCTATCGCATTGTCTTGGCCGTTATTGCCATTCCAGCCGACGATGGCCGTGTGCTTGCGTCCCAGCAAGGTAAATGGCCCGCTGGCGTAGACGTCGAAATTGTCGCTGTACTTTTTGCCCGCGCCCCAGGCGCCCGTCCACAGTTCCATGCCTTTGCCGGTGGCGGGATCGGGATAACCTCTACCCGCATACAGAACGGTGGTGCGGTTCGTGCTTTCCGTGCGCGCATAGCCGAGGTGCATATTCCAGTTGCCGGGCAGGCGCTGGTCCACCGACGCGAATACCGTGTGCTGCTTGTTGGCCCAGGTGCTCCATGGCGCCGTCCAGCTGGTGTTGCGCGGCAAATTCGCCAGGCTGCCGTCCGCGTTCCAGTAGGGTACGGCGCCCCAGGTGGCGCCCGTAGGCTGGTTGTCCTGGAAGTCGACGCCCGCCGTCAGCAGGGTGCCGGGACGCAAGTCCGCCTCGACGATGAGCATGCCGACCGTCTTGCGTTCGTGATACATGTCCAGGTAGGAATCGCGTTTTTGCCAGGCCAGGGCCGTGCGCGCGCGCACGCTGCCTGCCGCGTTCAGCGGCGTGGACAGGTCGGCCTCGATCCTCTGGTCATCCCAGCGGCCCATGATGAGGCCGGCGCTGGCCTGGAATTCCTTCGTCGGGCGCTTGCGTATCATGTTGATGGTGGCCGACGGGTCGCCTTTGCCGCCCATCAGGCCGGTGGCGCCGCGCACGACCTCGATGCGGTCGTACAAAATCGTGTCTTGCAGCGGCGCATTGCCGCCGCGCGCCATGCCGTCGATCTGGATATTGTTGATGCCGAAGCCGCGCGCACTAAACGTCGTGCGTTCCGTGTCGTTCTGGTTCACCTGGATGCCCGTCGTCTGCGCCAGCGCCTGGTCCAGGCGCACGGCGCCCAGGTCGTCGAGCAACTGGCGCGTGATGACGCTGACCGATTGCGGCGTTTCGCGCAGGGACAGGTCCATGCGCGTGGCGCTGCGCGCTTCGCCTGTCGTGTACGACTGCGTGCCTTCGGTGCTGGCCATCGACTGGCCCAGCACGGTGACGGCCGGCATGGTGACGTCGGCCGCAGCGGCGTCGGCGGCCTGGGTCGGCAAGACTGTGCCGGCGGCTAGGCTCAGCAGGGCGACGTGTAACAGGCGGGGGAGGGGGCGCAAGGCGGGCTGGCGCGAAGAAGAGAGGACGGTGGTCGATTGCATTATTTTCCTGGAGTATTTTTAGTCGTGTGTGTTCCTATCTCGTCTGGCGAGTGGCGCAGTAGCTGGGGGATGGCGTGACGCTGGCCCGGGATCTGGCTCGGATAGCAGTTCCACCCGCGCATGGCAGTGGAAAGGTCGTGCATGATTCCGTTCACATTATGTGAATAAGAATCATTATCAATATAGGTGGTATTTGCCAAATAATCAAGCGCGCGCACCAAAGGAGTGCAGGCAGCCGAGTACACGCCGCCCAAGGGCGGCGCATCGTCCGGCCTTCTGCGATAATGCAGGCGCTGATAAAATATTTTCCTCATTGAAAGAAATGCATGCGTACATGGATCGCTTGTGCCGGATGGTTGTGTGTCGTGTCGCTGGGCCAGGCCCAGGAGCACGCGCCGCCGGCCATCCCCGCGCCGCTGCAGAGCGCCAGCGCGCCGCCCGCTGCCGTCGTGCCGCCACCGCCCGTGCCGCCGCCCCCTGCGCCAGCCACGCCAGCCACGCCCGTGGCGCCGGCGGCGCCGGCGAGCGCCGAGGAAACCTTGCCATCGCAAACGGTGACGGTCACCGCCAGCAGCGACGCCAAGGCGCCGCGCGTGCGCTTCACGGCTTACCGCGACAGTTATCTGACGGCCAGGAAAGTGTGGCAAGTGTCGAGCGGCAGCGTAGTCATGGCCCTGCGCCTGATTCCGGCCAAGCTGAGCGCCACCATCGACGACGTGCGCGTGGCCTTGCAAGGCAATGGCGCTCCCATGCCGATCAAGGTGTCCGACGGCGGCGTGTTCGTCGTGCCGCTCAACGAAGACATCGCCGCGCAGGACGGTACCTTCCTGGTGAATAAGAGCAGGGGCGAACTGACGGCCAATATCGTGCTCCAGCCGTCCGTGGCGCGCGATGCCTGGAACGTCAAGCGCGTGGGGCAGGTCTTGCAGGACGCCCGGCGCGCCGTGCGGGCCATCACGCCGTGGTACAAGCGGCCGTTCGCCAGCGACGTGCAATCGCTGGCGTTTTGCGCTGCCGAGCGGGGCAGCGCGCTGCAACTGGTCGAAGGCGAGCAGCTGATCGCCACCCTGCCCATGAACGAGGCCGCCGTCAACGACATCAACCAGCCCGTGTTTTGCAAGATTTTCGATGGCGAAGACAAATACCCGGGACACTACCGCGTCGTCTTGCCCGAGCAGGCCACGGTGCTGCTGCTGTAATTAACTGCTAATTGGGCTGGCGCTGCACCATTTCCAGCGCCGCCGCCAGGGCCAGGTCCATCGTAGCCTGGTGAAAGATCAGCCATTGCGGCAACAGCGACAGCGCATGGCGCCCCTGTTCCAGGTCGCCTTCATCGACGGCAGCCCAGGCATGGTGCAGGCCGCTGAGCACGCGCGCATGCTGTTCGCGGTGGTTGGCCAGCGAGGGAAAGGCGATCTGCTCCATCAAATCCTCTTCTTCGCGGAAATCGCGCTCGACGGCCGCGATCAGCTCGCGAAACGCCATGCTGAAATGCTGGTCGCCCAACTGCTGCAGCCGCGCCAGTTCCTGAAACAGCGCCTCATGCGCCTCGTCGATGACGGGAACGCCCAGCGCCATCTCATCCTTCCAATCCGATTTACCCATGCTGATGCTCCAGGTTAAGTCCGTCACGGTGCGAAGCGGACTGTTCCAGTGTGGGCGCAGCGAAGGGCGAAATCCATGATCTGGATCAAAAGTATGGTGAAGAGGGAAAGAGGAAAACAAGACAAAAACAAATGGACGAAGGGAACAATTCCCCACCCGCAACAAAGCGGTTTTTAATTTTAAAGCTGAACACCACTAGCGAGCGCCGCTGAAAAACGCCGCTGGCAAGGCGTCTTTGACGCAGACAGTACGCGAGTACGGCAAGTCAAAGCAACGCAGTCAGCGGTGTTTTCTCAGCCGCGCGTCTTATTGCCGAGGCCAGTGGGCCCACATGCCTTGCGCATCGACATTCGGCACCTGCAATTGCTGCCCGGCAGATGTCTGCATCGCGTCGCGCAGCACGAGGGGTACGAGCAGCAAGGCCGACAGGGCAAGGCAAGCCAGCACTTTGAGCGTCAACATGGTCGTCTCCCGGTGTCCCGGCGGCGGCGCGGGGATGCGGCGCCTGCCGGTCACTTCCTTATGTACTACCATGCTTGCAGTTTAGTTCATCTGATTGAAACTTCAATTTATTGCTGTGATGCACCGCACCAGTTCGCCCGTTGCCGGGAGCTTATTTCGCCTTGCGGCTGCGCCGCGGCTTGCCTGTTGGCGGCAGGAAGGAATCGAACCACACTTGCGTCAATTGCCGCGTATTTTTCGCCGCCTCGCGCTTGACGGCGGCCGTCGCATGGCCGCGCGCCGTGTTGGCGATGCGGTTGGCGGCGCTCAGGTACATGCTCATTCAGGGGTTTTTCATGGGAAGCCTCGCAGACAGTGGGTGGGGCGGCGCGGGTTTGTCGCCCTGCCGCCATGCCCTCACTGTAGTCCGATGGCTGGCGCCGACCGTGCGCCGGCCCACATAGCCGGGCGGCGCCGGCGATGGCTTGATCCAGGTCAATACACGTCGCGGCGGTAGCGTCCGGCCGCCAGCAGGGCGTCGAGTCCCTCCTGGCCCAGCATTTCTTGCAGTACAGCATCGATTCCTGCCGCCATGCCCTGCAGGCTGCCGCACACGTAGACGATGGCGCCTTGCGCCAGCCAGTCGCGCAGCTCGCCGGCGCTGGCGCGCAGGCGGTCTTGCACGTATTCACGCTTGCGGGCATCGGCGCCATCGCGCGAAAAGACGCGGTCCAGGCGAACCAGGTGGCCGGCGTCCAGCCAGCCTTGCAACTCTGCGCCGCAGACGCTGTCAAAAGCTTGCTGGCGCTCGCCGAACAGCAGCCAGTTGCGGGCCAGTCCCGCCCGCTGGCGCGCGCGCAAGTGCGAGCGCAGGCCGGCCAGGCCGGAACCGTTGCCGATATAAATGCAGGGCACGTCGACCAGGGCGGGGGCGAAGGCCGGATTGGCTTGCAGGCGCAGGCGGATGGCGGCGTCCAGCGGAGCGAAACGCGTCAGCCAGCCGGAGCCGAGGCCATGGCCTTGATTTTCCTCGCCCGCATGGCGTTCCTGGCGCACCAGCAACTGCAGTTCGCCATCGGACGGCAGCGAGGCGATCGAGTAGCTGCGCGGCGCGTGATGGGCATTGCTGGCATCGCCATCGCTGCCGTCCGCATTGCAGGGAATGATTTCCGCCAGCGCGCCCGCTTCCCAGCTGGCGCCGGCCGGGCCCGTCAACGTGATCTCATGCAGTTCGCCGCCCTGGCTGCCCGGGTTGAGCAGCACGCGGCGCGCCAGGCGCCACTCGCCATACGACGCTGCTTCCTGCACGCCGATGGCGTCGATGGCGCTGCCGCTGCAGCGGGCCAGCGCTGTGGACCAGCCGGCCAGGGCGGCGGGGTCGTGCTTGTCCACTTCGATCAGCGGGAACAGGGGCGTGGCGCCCAGCGTTTGCAATTGTTGCGCCAGCGCATGGCCGAAGCCGCAAAAGGCGCTGTAATGGCGGTCGCCCAGGGCCAGCATGCCGAAATCGAGGCCCGCCAGCGGCGTGCCCGAGGTTTGCTGCAGCAGGCGCGCGAAGCGGCGCGTGCCGTCCGGCGCCTCGCCTTCGCCAAAGGTGCTGGCGACGATCAGGGCCCGTTCGTACTGGCGCAATTGCGCGGGATCGAATTGGTCCAGCGACTGCACGTCGACGGCCACGCCCGCCTGCTGCAGGGCGCGCGCGCTTTCCAGGGCCAGGCGCTCGGCCTGGCCCGACTGGCTGGCGTAGGCCACCAGGGTCGGCAAGCCCGTGTCCGTCTTGCCCGGCATGCCAGCCAGCAGGGCCCGCTGCGCCTGCACGGCCCGCTTGGCCTTGCGGCGGCCCAGGTACAGCATCCAGCCCGTGATGGCGAACAGGGGCAGGCCCAGGCTGGCCAGGGTGACGATGATGCGGCCCGGTAAACCAAAATACGTGCCCATGTGCAGCGGATAAATGATGTTGACGAGGCGCGCCCCCAGCGCTTGCTGGCTGTATGGTTCGTTTTCCGTCACCGCGCCGTCGGCCGCTGCAATGCTCATGCGGCTGCGCGCCCGCTCGTGCGGCGCGTCGCTGGCCAGCCACGTGAATTGCACGGCTTCGCCGGCGCGTGTCGGCAGGCGCACGCTGGCCAGGGTCCAGCCGGCCGCGTGCTGCTGGAAGCTGCTCCAGGCCGGGCCGAGATCGACGGGAGGCGCATCTTTCTTCGCTGAACCCTTTTTCGTGGGCGCCTGCGCCGTGCGCGGGGGCTTGCCGGCCCAGGCGTCGATATTGTCGCGCACCACGTCATAGCTCCAGTAAATGCCCGTCAGGGTCAACGCCACGTAGACCACCAGGCACCAGGTGCCGGCCACGGCGTGCAGATTCCACAGGAAGGAGCGGCCCTTCAGCGCGGGATCGAAGGTCAGCCAGGTGCGCCAGTCCAGCGGACGGCGGGGCCAGCGCAGATACAGGCCGGACAGGGCCAGTCCCAGCAGGCACAGGGCCAGCGCGCCCGCCACTTGCCGGCCCGGCTCGCGCGGCAGCAGCAGCCAGCGGTGCAGCGATTCCGTCCACTCGAAAAAGCCCGCGCCCGCCAGCGCCGGCTGGGCCGCGCCCGTGTACGGGTGGACATAAATGGACTCGCCGCGCCGCTGGCCATTCTTCGGCGCGAAGAATAAACGAGGCGCCGCGCCCGCCTCCGCATACATGGTGATGGAGGCGACGCGCTGGCCATGTTCGGCAGCGGCAATGTTGCTCAGCTGGCCAGGCGTCAGCGGCGCGCGCGTTTCCACGGCCACATGGCGCACGCCGGGATTCATGACATCGAGCAATTCATCCTTGAAGGCCAGGGTGGCGCCGCTCAGGCCGATGATCACCAGCACCGTGCCGGCCGTGATGCCGATCAACCAGTGCAATTGAAACCAGACCTGCTTCCAGCTCCAGTGCCAGCGCCGTTGCGGCGGGTTGGCGGCAGGCTGGCGTTGCTGTTGGCGGGTCTCCGGCGCCTCGTCGGCGCTGGCGCGCAACTGGGGTTGTGGAAGGGAGGAGGTCGTCATGGCGGCTTTCGATGGCGCCGCCATGCAGGGGCGTCAGGCATGGCGGGGAAGAAGGAAGGCTGACATATTAACGCAAACGAGAATCATTCGCAAATGATGGCAAGGACCCTGGAGCCGGAGAAAAGAGCCACGGAATTGAAAAATGCTGACATTGATAATTTACATCACAGTGAAATTATGTAAAAATAAAAATCATTCTCATTCGCAACTATGAGCGGATCCTGAATCGTTGAACATGCGCTGCGGATACAGGCGGACCCGCCTGGCAGGCAAGTCCGGCAGCTCCTTGCTTCGTTTTTCCGTGCAAGCCATTGACGATTTCAGCGACCAGTACGCCTGCCAGCATGGCTGGCTGTCTCACCGGCGCAGGACACTTCCTACAGCAATGACAATATCGCGCTCCGCCCGGCTTGTCCCGGGCGCCGCGCATGACGGTGCTGTGGCAGTTTTGTAGTACCCAAGCAAGCATGGCCAGCCAGGCGCTACGGCGCATTCGCCAGCTATATTCAGCCCACTTGATAGATTGAAAGAACACGATGACATTGAAACACACCGCAGGCGCCGCCAAGCCAGCCGTTCTCATCCGCAGCCGCAAGCACCAGATCGCCGCCGCGCCACGCATGCATGGCACGGCCCTGGCCGCGTTTGCCACCCTGGCCATGCCGCTGGCGCTGCACGCGCAAACGACGGACAAGCCGCAGCAGTTGCAGGAAGTCAAGGTCGTGGGCACGGCTGACCGCCTGATCCAGGCGCCCGTCAAATCGGCCAACGACAAGCTGACGGCACCGCTGCTGGACACGCCGAAATCCGTCACCGTGATTCCTGCCGAAATCATTTCGCAAACGGGCGCCGTCTCGCTGACGGATGCGCTGCGCACCGTGCCGGGCATCACCATCGGCGCCGGCGAAGGCGGCAACCCTGTGGGCGACAACCTGTTTATCCGCGGCTACAACGCGCAAACGGATACGTATATCGACGGCATCCGCGACACGGGTTCGCAGTCGCGTGAAATCTTTGCGCTGGAACAAATCGAAGTCGTCAAGGGCCCGAACTCGGCCTACGGCGGGCGCTCGTCCGCGGGCGGCGGCGTCAACCTGATCAGCAAGACGCCGAAAGTCGACAATTTCACCAACGCCACCGTGGGCCTGGGCAGCGCCAAGTACCGCCGTGCCACGCTTGATGCGAACCGCGTCGTCAGCGACGACGTGGCCGTGCGCGTCAACGTGATGGCGCATGACGCCCACGTTGCCGGCCGCGACTACATCAATGGCGACCGCTGGGGCATCGCGCCATCGATCACCTTCGGCCTGAAATCGGCCACGCAGGCGACGCTCAGCTACTACCACATGCAGTCGAGCGAATTGCCGGACACCGGCTTGCCGTTCAACAACCCGTTCTCGTCCGGCGCGAATGTATCGAAAAACGGCAACGGCACCCCCGTCAACGTGCCGCGCGACACCTTCTATGGCCTGGTCAACCGCGATTTCCGCGACACGCAGAGCGATATCGGCACCATCGACGTGCGCCACGATTTCGGCAACAAATTGATCTTGCGCAACGTGACCCGTTACGGCAAGACCAGCAACGACTACGTGTGGACCCAGCCCGACGATTCCAAGGGCAACACCATGCTGTACGGCACCGTCTGGCGCCGCGCCAACACGCGCACGACCGACACGGACGCGCTGGCCAATGCGACCAGCCTGGGCGGCGAATTCCTGGCCGGCGGCGTGAAGCATACCTACACCGTGGGCCTGGAAATCGGCCGCGAGGAAACGGACCGCAGCTCCTATCTGTTCAGCCCGGGGACGAACAACCCGCTGGAAAAAGTCGGTTCCAACTGCCCGACCTATGGCGCGGCCACCCTGTACAACTGCGCACCGTTGCTCAATCCGAACGCCAACGACCCATGGGTCTACACGCGCTCCGTGTCGCCGGCCCGCACGAACATCGTCACCAACACGCGTTCCGTGTACGGCTTCGACACCATCGAGTTCACGCCGCAATGGCTGCTCAACGTGGGCATCCGCTGGGATGACTACAAGAGTTCGCTGAACACGCCGCAATACACGCTCGACGGCAAGACCACCGCCGCCACCGGCGCCAAGGTGCACGCCACCTTCGCCAGCTACCAGGCGGGTCTGGTGTACAAGCCATCGGCCAACAGCAGCGTGTATGTGTCCTACGGCACCTCGTCCACGCCACCGGGCAATGACGGCGGCGACGGCATCGACGGCTTGACGGTCGCCATCCAGAACTTGAAGCCGCAGGAGAGCAAGAGCTTCGAGCTGGGCACGAAATGGGAAGTGCTGCCGGGTGGCCGCCTGTCCGTGAGCGGCGCCTATTTCCAGAGCGACATGAGCAATGCGCGCGTGACGGCACCGGACGGCAGCACGCAAAACGTGGGCGACAAGCAAGTCAAGGGCATCGAGCTGGGCGTGAGCGGCAATATCACCCGCGAATGGTCGGTCTTCGGCGGCTACACGCACCTGAACGCCATCGTGGAAAACAATGGCTATGTCAATACGGGCACGACGGCTTTGCCCGTGTATGCGCCGTCGCCGTACAACGGCAACCAGTTCCCCACGACGCCGAAAAACAGCGCCTCGCTGTGGACGTCCTACCTGGTCACGCCCGCCATCACGGTGGGCGGCGGCGTGAACTACGTCGACAAGGTCTATGCGAACGTGGCCAACAACAAGTATGCACCGGCCTACACGCGCTTCGACGCCATGGCCAGTTATGTCGTCAGCCGCAACGTGACCCTGCAGCTGAACATCCAGAACCTGACGAACAAGCTGTACTTCGACAAGGTTTCCTCGCCGCATTACGCTGGCGTGGCACCGGGCCGCTCGGCAACCCTGACGGCCAACATGAAGTTCTGATGCAGTGATTTTGCTGTAATGCAAAAGCGCCGTTTCCATCGCAAGGTGGACGGCGCTTTTTTTTCAGCCGGATTGACACGGAGCGGGGCGCAGTCCCGGCCATCCTCGTTTGCCTGATTAGGCGCTACAATAGGGATACTGTTCACTAGTTCCCATTGCCGCCATGACCACTTCCACACCGAATCTCGTCGTCACCCCATCCGCCCACCCCCTGTCCGACGCCGAACGCGCCGCGCGCATGGTCAATCCCGCCTTCGGCCGCATCTTCACCGACCACATGGTGGTGATTCCTTACCGCGACGGCAAATGGCAGCAGGGCGAACTGAAGGCGTACGGCCCTTTGACGCTGGACCCGTCCGCGTCGTCGCTGCATTACGGCCAGGCCATCTTCGAAGGTTATAAGGCGTTCGCGCAGCCCGATGGCAGCATCAAGACTTTCCGTCCAGAACAAAATGCGGAACGTTTCAACCGCAGCGCCGCGCGCCTGGCCATGCCTGCCATTCCCGTCGAGCTGTTCCTGGAAGCGGGCGACGCGCTGATCGCGCAAGACCGCAACTGGGTGCCGAAGAACACGGGCGAGAGCCTGTACATGCGTCCGCTGATGATCGCCACCGACCCTTACTTGGGCGTGCGTCCATCGGAAGAATACCTGTTCGTGCTGTTCGCCTCGCCGGCCGGCGCCTATTTCCCGAAAGGCGTGAAACCCGTCACCGTGTGGATCAGCGAAGACTTCGTGCGCGCCGCGCCGGGCGGCACAGGCGAAGCCAAGTGCGCGGGCAACTACGCGGCCAGCCTGATGGCCCAGTCGCAAGCGCAAGAGAAGGGTTGCGACCAGGTCGTCTGGCTGGACGCCGTGCACCGCGAATTCATCGAAGAAATGGGCGGCATGAATCTGTTCTTCGTGTATAAAGATGGCGAAAAGGTCACCGTGGTGACGCCGGAATTGACGGGAACCTTGCTGCCAGGCATCACCCGCCGCAGCCTGCTGGAAATGGCGAAAGACCTCGGCTATGCGACGGAAGAGCGTAAGTTGTCCGTCCAGCAATGGCGCGACGACATCGCCTCGGGCCGCATGACCGAAGTGTTCGCCTGCGGCACGGCCGCCGTCATCACCCCGGTGGGCGTGGCCAAGGCCAACGGCTTTGAAATGACCATCAACAACAATGAAAACGGCGCCGTCACGCTGGCCCTGCGCGAAGCGCTGCTGGGCTTGCAGCATGGCACGGCCGCAGACACCCACGGCTGGATGCACAAGGTTTGCTGATCAGCTTGCTTGATTGATTGATTGATACCGCGCCGGCACCCAGTTGCCGGCGTTTTTATATTCTGAAAGGGAAACCGATGCAATTGCGAACTGTCTTGCCGGCGCTGGCCGCCGTTTTCCTCAGCCTGTCGGCAGGTGCCGTCCACGCGGCCGATGCCGCCTGCGCCATTCCCCGCAACGTCAGTTATGTCGACTACGACGTCAAGCCGTCGGACGAGAAAAACACGTGCTACAAGCAAAGCACGAACGTGCCCACCGATTACTTCATGCTGGCGCTGTCGTGGTCGCCAGGCTTTTGCGACAGCCAGCGCCGCCGTGGCGCCGTGTCGAAGAAGGCCGCCTTCCAGTGCGCCGATAGCAACCACTTCGGCTGGATCGTGCATGGCCTGTGGGCGCAGTCGAACAATCCGGCCAGCTGCGACGACATTTCCGTGACGCCGCCGCGCAAGACGGAGTTGCACCCGCGCTATTGCAAGGGCAATTTGCCGAAGCTGGCGCCGTCCGAGATCCTGCCCTATATGTGCATGCAGCCCGGCGAAGCCTTGCTGCAGGGCGAATGGGAAAAACATGGCGCCTGCGATTTCGATACTGCCAAGCAGTATTTCGAGAAGGAACGCGAGCTGTTCCAGGCCTTGAAGTTGCCGGACTCCACCATGCCGAAAAACGCGCTGTTCCAGTGGATGAAGCAGCATAATCCGCAACTGAAGGGCCGCTGGCTCGGCTATGAAAAGCACTCGGGCGAGTTGCGCATCTGCTATTCGAAAGATTTCAAGGTCATCGATTGCCAGAAGTAAGCTGGCCTGTCCTGCAGGTTTCTTACATACATGTTAGTGTATTGTCCGGATCAGCAAGATGAACAGGTAGTGTATGCAGCAGTCTATGCGGCAGCAAACGCAGGCCGTGATGGTGGGCGAGGATGGCTTGCCGCCCGGCGCCCGTGTATGGGCCATGCTGGCGCTGGCCATCGGCGTGGGCATGGCTTCGCTCGATACGGCCATCGCCAACACGGCCTTGCCGGCCATCGCCGGCGAGCTGCACACGACGCCGGCCGCTTCCGTCTGGATCGTCAACGTGTATCAGCTGGCCATGGTGGCGACCCTGCTGCCGTTTTCCGCGCTGGGCGAAATCGCCGGCTACCGGCGCGTGTTTATCTCCGGCATGTTTTTATTTACTTTGGCGTCGCTCGCCTGCGCATTGGCCTGGTCCTTGCCCTCGCTGGTGGTGGCGCGCTTGTTTCAGGGCGTCGGCGCCAGCGCCATGATGAGCGTCAATACGGCGCTGCTGCGCGCCCTGTACCCTAAACACTTGCTGGGCCGGGCGTTCGGCAACAATGCGCTGGTGGTGGCCGTTGCGTTCGCCATCGGGCCCACGGCCGCCTCGTTGATCCTGGCGACGGCGTCGTGGCCGTGGCTGTTCGCCATCAATGTGCCGCTGGGCGTGGCCGGCTTTTTCCTGGCCAGCCGCATGCTGCCGGCGACCAAACTTTCCGGGCATACGCTCGATGCGCGCACGGCGCTGTACAACGTGGGCGCCTTCGGCTTGCTCATCTTGCTGTTCGGCGACGCGGCCCATCACGCGGCGCTGTCGACCTTGCTGCCGGAACTGCTGGCCGTGGTCATCTTTTTTGTCTTGCTGCTGCGCCGCCAGGCGGGGCATGCGGCGCCGATGCTGCCGATCGACCTGTTCCGCCGCCCCCTGTTCTTGCTGTCGTCGCTGACGGCCATCTGCACGTTTGCCGCGCAGGGGCTGGCCTTCGTCTCGCTGCCATTCTATTTTGAAGTCACCTTGGGCCGTTCACCCGTGGAAACGGGCTTTTTGATGACGCCGTGGGCCGTGCTGGTGGCCGTGATGGCGCCCGTGGCGGGTCGCCTCAGCGACCGCTATTCGCCGGGCGTGCTGGGCGGTATCGGCCTGGCGGCGCTGGCGGGCGGCTTGCTGACGCTGGTGTGGATACCGGCGCACCCGAGCGTGTTCGACATCGGCTGGCGCATGGCCTTGTGCGGCATCGGTTTCGGCTTCTTCCAGGCGCCCAATCTGAAAGCCATCATGGGCAGCGCGCCACCCGAACGGGCCGGCGGGGCCAGCGGCGTGGTGGCCACCTCGCGCCTGATCGGGCAAGCCACGGGCGCGGCGCTGGTCGCCTACTGCTTCACGGTGTCGGCCAGCCGGGGCACGACGTATGCGCTGTGCCTGGCGGCAGGATTCGCCGCCGTGGCCAGCATCGCCAGCTTCTCGCGCCTGGTGGTGGCGCAGCCGGCGTGGCTGACAGGCAAGGGCAGCTAAGCCTAGACGTCGATGGCCTTGTCCGACTGCATGCGCTTGCGCAATTCGAACTTCTGGATCTTGCCCGTCGACGTGCGGGGCAGGGGACCGAAATAAATGGCTTTCGGCACCTTGAAACCGGCCAGGTTGTTCTTGCAGAAAGCGATCAATTCCGCTTCCGTCACCGTCGCCCCTTCGCGCAGTTCGACGAAGGCGCATGGCGTCTCGCCCCATTTTTCGTCCGGCTGGGCGATGACGGCGGCGGCCAGCACTTGCGGGTGGTGGTACAGCGCATCTTCCACTTCCACGCTGGAAATGTTTTCACCGCCGGAGATGATGATGTCCTTGCTGCGGTCCTTCAGTTTGATATAGCCGTCCGGATACATCACGCCGAGGTCGCCCGTGTGGAACCAGCCGCCCGCAAACGCTTCCTGCGTCGCCTTTTCATTCTTTAGGTAACCCTTCATGCAGATGTTGCCGCGGAACATGATCTCGCCGATCTGTTCGCCGTCGGCCGCCACGGGTTGCATGGTTTCCGGGTCGATCACGGCCACGGCGCTTTGCAAGTGGTAGCGCACGCCCTGGCGCGACTTTAAAACGGCGCGTTCTTCCTGCGACAGGGCCGCCCACTCGTCCTGCTCGGCGCAGATGGCGGCCGGGCCGTACACTTCCGTCAAGCCATACGAATGGATCAAATCAAAGCCCATGGCTTCGATCTTCGCCACCATGGCCGCCGGCGGCGGCGCGCCAGCCACCATGCCGCGCACGGTCCAATCGATGCCGTCGCGCCAGTTGGCGGGCGCGTTGGCCAGCGCCGCATGGACGATGGGCGCGGCGCAATAGTGGGTGATGCGCAATTCGCGCATCAGGTCGAACACGAGCTTGGGTTCGAACTTGCGCAGGCATACGTTGACGCCGGCGCGCGCGGCCACCGTCCACGGGAAGCACCAGCCGTTGCAGTGGAACATCGGCAAGGTCCATAAATACACGGCATGCTTGGGCATGTCCCACTCTAATATGTTCGACAGGGCGTTCAGGGCCGCGCCGCGGTGGTGGTAGACGACGCCTTTCGGGTCGCCCGTGGTGCCGGACGTGTAGTTGAGGGCGATGGCGTCCCACTCGTCGGCGGGCGGCTGCCAGTCGTACTCGGGGTCGCCGCTGGCCAGCAAGGCTTCATAGTCGAGGTCGGCAAATGGTTCCACTTCCGGTCCCAGCACGTCATTGACCTGGATCACGCGCAAGCCGGGAATCTGCGCCGCCATCTGGCGCGCCAGCTCGGCGAATTCCGTGTCGGCCAGCAAGACTTTCGCCTGGCCGTGGCGCAGCATGAAGGTCAGCGAGGCCAGGTCGAGGCGGATATTGAGGGCGTTGAGGACGGCGCCGGCCATCGGGACGCCGAAGCTCGCTTCCACCATGGCGGGCGTGTTCGGCAACATCACGGCGACGGTATCGCCCGTGCCCACGCCCAGCTTGATGAGGCTTGACGCCAGGCGGCGCGTGCGCGCATACGTTTCGCGCCAGGTCTGGCGCACGGCGCCATGTGCAATTGCCAGGCGATTGCCATATACTGCCGCTGCCCTGGCGATATAGTCGAGCGGGGTGAGGGCGGCGTAGTTGGCGCTGTTTTTGCCGAGGCCGGTATTGAAATCAGGTGTCATGCTTGTCTCCTGTTAAATAAAATTCTATAGCTCCCTGTTTCGGGATTGATGCCGGTTAGCATAGCACCGGTGCTGGAAAATCACTGTCATCTTAGTGACAACTGAAGGATGGAATGGATAGCAACGATACTGTAGAGCGTGCCGTGCCCGAACTCGACAGCCACGACTGGTTCACGGCCCTCGATGCGCGGCATCAAGCCCTGTTGCGCGCCGGCAGCGTGCTGCGGCATTACGAGGCGGGCGCCTTCATCACGCGGCGCGGTGAACCGTCGGCGCACTGGATCGGCGTGCACACGGGCTTGATCAAGCTGGCCGTCTACAATGCCGACGGGCGCGGCGCCACGTTTTCCGGCGTGCCGGCCGGCGGCTGGTGCGGCGAGGGCAGCGTGCTCAAGCGCGAACTGCGCCGCTACGACGTGGTGGCCGTGCGCGCGTCGAGCATCCTCCTCGTGCCGGTGGACCTGTTTCACCTGTTGCTGGCCGAGAGCCTGTCCTTCAATGCCTTCGTCATCCGCCAGCTGAACGAGCGCATGGGGCAATTCATCGCCACCATCCAGAACCAGCGCCTGCTGGCCGTCGACGCGCAAGTGGCGCAATCCATCGCGCAACTGTTCCACCCCATGTTATATCCGCGCACGTCCAGCGTGCTTGAGCTGTCGCAGGAAGAAATCGGCTTGCTGACGGGCATTTCGCGCCAGCGCGTGAACCAGGCGCTGGGCCATTTGGCCGAGCTCAAGCTGATCAGCATCGCCTACCAATCCATCCGCGTGGTCGACCTCGACGGCTTGCGCCGTTACGGCGTGGCGTCGCTGTGATGACAGACCGGACGCGCGATGTGTGGCATGCTGGCGGCTCGTTCACCAACTTGACCTGACGCATGGCCCTCGTTTCCGATCACCCCTTGCACTTGCTGGGCTTGCGCTTTCCGCTCCGCCTGCGCGTTACCGTGCGCCAGGGTTTTGTGACTTTGCACAATGAAATCGCCACCAAGAAACTGGCCAGCGGCGACAGCTTCGTCGTGCCCGCCTTCTTGCGCTTCGCCTGCGACGTGATGCCGGGGCGGGGCAAACCGGCCGTGTTCACTCTGGCGCTGGAAGGCGATGAACCCGAAGGCGGCCACGGCGGCGGCAAGCGCTGGAGCCAGGCGCTGGCGCAGCACATCTTTGATACGCCGCAAGGCAAATGGACGGCGGCGCGCCTGGCGACCTTGTGGCAAGTGACGCCGCACAAGGCCAGGGCGCGCCTGTTTGCCGAGGGCGAGGCACTGCTCAGTTTAGTGCGCGAACAGCGCCTGGCGCACGCGCTGCACACGGCGGCGCAAGCGGACGCCGAGGGCGAGCACGGCGAACGCGACCTGGCGCAAGTGGCGGCCGGTTCCGGCTTTGCCTCGATCCCCGCGTTTTGCGACGCCTGCGTGGACGTGGCGGGCGTGCGTCCCAGCCTGTTCCTGCGCGGCCAGGCGCCCGCATAGCCAGACTCCGTTATAATCGGGGCCATGGGATCATTATTGAAGCGCAAACAGTGGCATATGTGGTTCGCCTGCCTGGCGATACTGCTCAATGCGCTGTCGCCATCCCTGTCGTATGCGTTTGCTTCGCTGCACGCCAACGCGAACAATGCCGCCGTCGAGATCTGCTCGGCCAGCGGCGCCGTCTACACGCAAGCGGACCTGGCGCCGGCCGCCAAGTCCACCACCGATTCCGTGCTGCACCACATCGAGCATTGCCCGTTCTGCATGAGCCATGCGGGCAGCGTTGGCTTGCCGCCGTCCTCATCCTCGCCGCTGGCCGTCGTCACGGGCCACGACCACTATCCGCCATTGTTTTACCAGGCACCCACAGCGCCGTTCGCATGGCTGGCTGCCAGCCCCCGCGGTCCGCCTGAACTGGCCTGAATACCTCTGTTCTGCCTGCCGCCCTGCGGCAGAGTACCTGCGTCCTAACTTGTCTCAACTACGCCCATTGGGCCGGAATTGCCATGAAACGTCGTCTTTTCCTTCTCGCCGGCACGGCGGGATTGCTCACGCTTGCCGCTTGCGAACAAGCACCGAAACCCCATTACAACGGCCTCGACCTGACGGGGGGCGATTACAAGCCCGACTTCAAGTTGAGCGGCCCCGACGGCAAGGTGTACACCCTGGCCGACTTCAAGGGCAAGTATGTGATGGTTTTCTTTGGCTTTACGCAATGCCCGGACGTTTGCCCGACGGCCCTGTCGCGCGCGCTGGAAATCCGCCAGAAGCTGGGCGCCGATGGGGATAAACTGCAAGTGATCTTCATCAGCATCGACCCCGAGCGCGATACGCCCGAGTTGCTGGGCGAGTACATGCGCGCCTTCGACCCCAGCTTCCTCGGCTTGCGCACGGACCCGCAGGCGACGGCGCAGACGGCCTTCAATTACAAGGTCTTCTACCGCCGCGTGCCCAGCGGCAGCTCGTACACGATGGACCACACGGCCATCAGCTATGTGCTCGATAACGAGGGGCGCATGCGCCTGGGCTTGAAGCACCAGTTGACGGGCGACGAGTGCGTGCAGGACATCAAGACCTTGATGAAATCGAAATACACCTTGTAACTATCACGAAAGGAATAATCATGACCCACCTGAAAACCCTGCTGGCCGCGGCCCTGACCGTGCTGTCCTTCTCCGCCGTTGCCCAGACTTCCGTGCAAATTACCGACCCGTGGGTGCGCGCCACCGTGCCGCAGCAAAAAGCCACGGGCGCCTTCATGCAGATCACGGCGCCGAAAGCCATGCGCCTGCTGGAAGTGCGCTCGCCCGTGGCGGGCGTGGCGGAAATCCACGAAATGAGCATGACGGACAATATGATGCGCATGCGCCAGGTCAAGGAAATCGCCTTGCCGGCCGGCAAAGCCGTCGAACTGAAGCCGGGCGGCTACCACGTGATGCTGCTGGAACTCAAAGGACAGGTGAAGGCGGGCGACAAGATTCCGCTGACCCTCGTCGTCGAAGGCGAGGACAAGCGCCGCGAAACCATCGAAGTCAATGCCGTGGCCCGTCCGCTGGGCACCGCCTCGGCCCCGATGCCGGCGATGAAGCATTAAGCTGCCGATACGCCCTTGAAAAGCCCGGTTCGCCGGGCTTTTTTACGTCCGCCTGAAAGTTAAACGGCTGTTTGATATAATTCCCCATAATGTTAAACGGTTGTTTAAACGATGGGAATGGCATGAAGCAAGAAACGAGAAGCGACAAGGAAACGGAGCCGGCGCGCGCGCGCATCCTGCAAGTGGCGGTCCAGCTGTTTGCCGACGAAGGCTACCGGCTCGCGTCCGTGCGCCGGATTTGCGAAGCGGCCCACGTCAACGTGGCGATGGTCAATTATTATTTTCATGGCAAGGAAGAGCTGTACCTGGCGGCCTTCGACCATGCGCGCGCGCTGGCGCGTGCCTCGGCTGCTGCCGCGGCGGATGCCGGCCCTGTGGTGGCCGTGGCACCCGTGGAACAGTTGCGCCTGGCGATAGAAGCGATGGTATTCGACATGCTGCGTCCGGGACCATCTTCGCTGTTCAGCCGCCTGGTGGCGCGCGAACTGATCGAACCGACGGCCGCCATCCACATGCTGGCAGACCGCGATGTGCGCGCGCACCATGCGCTGTTCACCAGCTTGATCCGTGGCGTGGTGGGGCAGGCCATGCCGGCGGACGTGGTGCAGAAATGCGTGTTCAGCGTGATCGGCCAGGCCGTGTTCTACGCCCGGTCGCGCATTGTGCATGAATTGGTGGCGCCGGAAATCACCTATGACGAGGCGGGCACCGCCAGCATCGCGCAGCATGTCGCCGCGTTCTCGCTGGCGGCCCTCGATGGCTTGCGCCTTCAATATACCGTGCAGGCGGGCGCATGAAGGCGCGCAACCTGACCCTGGTGCTGGCCGGGCTGGCCATGCTGGGCCCGTTCGCCACGGATACCTTTTTGCCGTCGTTTCCCGCGATCGGCACGCATTTCGACGTCAGCAGCGTGCTGGTACAGCAGACCCTGAGCGTCTACCTGGCCGCCTATGCCTTCATGACCTTGTTCTACGGCACCTTGTCCGACTCGTTCGGCCGCCGTCCCGTGATCCTCGCTTCACTGCTGATCTTTGCCGTCGGCTCCATCGGCGCCGCGTTCGCGCCCAGCTTTGGCTGGCTGCTGTTCTTCCGCGGCATGCAGGGCGCCTCGGCCGGGGCGGGCAGGGTCATCGGACAAGCCATCGTGCGCGACAGTCTATCGGGCGCGGCCGCGCAAAAGATGCTGGCCAATATCATGATGGTGTTCGGCATCGCGCCCGCCATCGCCCCCATCATCGGCGGCTGGCTGCACGTGGCCTACGGCTGGCAATCGACGTTCGTGTTCACCTTTTCCGTCACCGTGCTGCTGGCGCTCGCCTGCCTGAAAGGCTTGCCGGAAAGTTTAGCTGTCGAGCAACGCCAATCTTTCCACCCAGGCAACATCGCGCGCAATTACTGGCTGGCCTTGCGCCACCGGGCTTTCCTGCTGCGTTCGCTGGCCGTGGCCTTCGCCTTTGGCGGCTTCGCCCTGTACATCGCCTCGGCGCCGCATTTCATCCTGGAACTGCTGCATTTGCCGGAAACGGCGTTTGGCTGGATGTTCATCCCCATGGTGGCGGGCCTGGTGCTGGGCTCGGCGCTGTCGGGAAAGCTGGCCCACGTAGTGAAAAGCACCGTGCTGGTGCGCTGGGGCTTGCTGGCCATGGCGGCCACGGGCGCGCTCAATATCATCTACAACCACTGGTTCGCCGCCAGCATCCCGTTCGCCGTCGTGCCCGTGATGCTGTACGCGTTCGGCATGTCGCTGGCCTTGCCGGGCATGACCATGTCGACGCTCGACATCTTCCCGCAGATGCGGGGCCTGGCGGCGTCCCTACAGAATTTCGTGCAAATGCTGGTGTTTGCGCTGGTGTCCGGTTTTGTTGCACCGTTGCTGTTCGACAGCGCATTTAAATTGGCGCTGGGACAGGCTTCGGCCGTGGCGCTGGCCGCCGTATTCTGGTGGCTGGGCAGCCGCCAGGGGGCGGGGCAGGGCGTCACTGGACTTGCCAAAACAGCATGATGGGCCCTGGAAAAAGATGGCATGCTTTCTGCTTTGTTACACTGTGACAATCAGACCCCCGCTGCGGGCACGGCAGCACGCGCGCGGGTCTAAGCAGTTTTGCAACTTTACCTTTGGCTATCATGCACTTGATTAACTCCAGTTTGAACCACGCCTTGCGCGTGCCGCTGGCTGCGGAAATCCACTCGCGGCCGTTCTTGCAGCTCGACGCCCCCGAGCTGATCACCCATCTGGCCGTCTATAAAGATGACAGCGCGGCGCCGGGCGCGTCGAATATGACGGCCCAGCACGCCACCCTGGCGGCCCTGTGCACGCATTTCGGCGTCACGCCGCCCGCCGCCGAAGCCAAGTATTTTTATTACGACTTCGGCCGCTTCCGTCTGAAATGGGAGTGCCACACGGAATTTGCCACGTTTACGTTCGCCGAGCATCCGGGTACCGCCTTGCCCCTGGAGCAGGCGTTCGAGCGCATGCCGCTGGCGCAATTGCCGCAGCAATGGCTGGCGGGCTTGAAGGGCAAGCTGATGGTGGCCGCGCACGTGGTGCTGGAGCAGGCAACCGAGCCGGCCGAAATCTTCATGCAGGGCTTGTCGCGCGTGTTCGAAGGCAATACCCTGGCCGGCAGCAAGGTGCTGCAGGGCGGCGAATTGTGGACGGATTTTACGATCCAGTCCGACGGCTTCAGCCGTTTCGTCATCCGCGATGCGGGCATGCGCTCGCAGCAGTCGGGCCGATTGGTGCAGCGCGTGCTGGAAATCGAAACCTACCGCATGATGGCCTTGTTGGGCTTGCCCTACGCCATGCAGGCGGCGCCGTCGCTCAATGCCATCGAGAACGAACTGGCGACCCTGGCCGCCGCCATGGTCGACACGGACGACGCGCCGGGCCTGGTCAAGGCCGACGAGGGCGTGGCCGAGCAAACCTTGCTGGACCGCATCACGCGCCTGGCGGCCCGCATTGAAAAATTGTCACTCGACAATAGCTACCGTTTTTCCGCCTCGAAAGCGTACATGGGGCTTGTGAAGGCGCGCATCGACGAGTTGCGCGAAGTGCGCATCGAGGGCATTCCGACGGTCGAGGAATTCATGGACCGCCGGTTGACGCCCGCCATGAACACGTGCGAAGCGATGGCCAGCCGCCAGGAAGCGATGGCGCAGCGCATTGCCAACACGAATGACTTGCTGCGCACGCGCGTGGGCATCGTGCAGGAATTGCAAAATCGGCAAATCCTGCAATCGATGAACGCCCGCGCGGCGCAGCAGCTGCGCCTGCAGCAAGCGGTGGAAGGCTTGTCCGTGGCCGCCATCTCGTATTACGTGATCGGCCTGTGCAGCTACACGGGCAAGGCGGCCAAGGTGCTGGGCTTGCCCGTGAACCCGGAAATCCTCGTCGGCGCCCTGGTGCCGTTCGTGGCGGCTGGCGTCTGGCTGGGCTTGCGCCGCATGCACCACAAGCTGCACGTGGACTGAGCCATGTAAGCACCTTGACGGCTCCGGCGGCGCGTACGCCGCGCGCCGCCAATCTTTGCTATCGTGCTGGCCTCATTGTTTGCTACAAGGAAATCAGCGTGCTTGCCAAGGTTGGAGATATCTATAGTGTGTTTTCGCACAGGCTGCAGCAGTATGTGGCTTGCCAGGTCACGGCCATCGACGATGCTGCGTCCGGCAGCGCCCCGCTGGCCGCCATTTTGCAGCTGGACTGGACGGGCGACGCCTTGCCCGATGCCGCGGCCGTGCAGGCGATGCGCCCGCTGGTGTGCGATTACTATTTCTGGAACAAGCGCCACGACCACAGCTTTGCCAATGCAAAAGTGCCGCGCCATTACAGCCTGGTGGCCAATGTCGCGCCCTTGGTCGATGTAGCAGTGAAAAGCTACAGCGGCGGCTGGCACATGGGCGACAGCGTGTACCGCCAGCGCCGCTGGGAACAGGTCGACCCGGCCAGGCGCCAGCGCTTCAAGGCGGCATCGAGCGAGGAAGTACGCATAGGCGGCCAGGCCGTGCGCCAGAAGACGAGCCGCATCGACGACGGCATCCTGCAGGCGCTGGGCGACCTGTCCGAACTGGACCAGCTGCCCTGCCTGACGACCATCGAGACGCGCCACGGCAGCGCGGCGCTGGCCGCCTACATCAACGGCAACCCCATCATCAACGAAGTGCACTGGCAATCGTCGACGGAGAGCGAACTCGACTTGCGCAACAGCAATGTCAGCCGCCTCGTCGTGCATGGCGCAGGCTTGCGCTCGCTGCGCCTGAACGAGGGTTTGAGCACCCTGATCCTGAATGGCGCGCCGTCGCCCGCGCTGCGCATCGACGACCCGCATGCGGGGCGCTTCCTGCGGCTGCAGTTGTCCGGCACCCTGGCGCCATTCCATGGTCTCGACCAGCTGGCGCGCTTGTCGCTGAGCGCCATGCCGGCTGTGGATTTCGATACCGTGGCGCAACGCTTCCCCGTGCTGACGGACCTGACGGTATGGGGCAAGCCGGGCGTGGCGTCGAACCTGGCCAGCATCGCCAGACTGGACCGTTTGCGCTCCTTCACCGCGTATGAGCTGTTCGGCTACGGTGCCGACGACTTCCCCGCGCCGGCGCAGTTGCCGGCCTTGTCCAGCCTGTGCCTGACCAGCCTGCCGGCCGACGCCGCCAAGGCCATCAAGGCCCGCTATAAAAAGGCGGCGGCGCTGGGTCTGGACTTGTCCGTGACGCGGCCGCGCAAGCCGGAATGGCTGGCGGAAAACCTGCATAACGCGTTCCGCGACTGGGATGGCCGCGCACATATTTCGGCGGCGTATTCCAAAAAGGCCGCGCAGGCGTATAAAAAGCTGCTGGCCACGGCGCGCACGCTCGACGGGGTGAACGATGCCGGGACGGTGCAAGCCATGGCGCAGCAGATGGTCACTGCCTATGTCGGCGTATTCAACCAGATCGAGCGGCGTTCCAGCGTCATCGAGACGGTGGAGCGCGATGAAATCTATGTGGCGCTGGAGCAGGTGCTGGCACAGGTGGCGCTGCCGGATGTGGCGGCGCTGTATGCCTTGTTCGACCGCTTGCGCGATTTTTAGTGACGCATGTACTAGAAAAAAAGTTCTAGACAGCGCGTTCTAGAATCGGTATTCTAGCGGCATGTTAAAAAATACCTCCACTCCCCATCCCACGGCCGCCGAACTGGACCTGCTGCGCATCCTGTGGCAGCGCGGTCCGTCCGACGCGCGCGCCGTGTACGACGCTCTGGCCGCAGAGCGTGCTGACGCCAGCTACGCCACCGTGCTGCGCCAGTTGCAATTGATGCATGGCAAGGGCTTGCTGAGCCGCGACGAAAGCCAGCGGCCGCAGCTGTATGCCGCCGTCGAAGCGCAGGAAAAGCTGCAGACGAGTCTGCTCAAGGACTTGATCGGCAAGGTGTTTTCCGGTTCCGGCAAGGCGCTCGTGCTGACGGCGCTACGCGAGCACGTGAGCGACGCGGAACGCCTGGAAATTGAAAAAATCCTGCGCAGCAAGGATGGCAAACAGCCATGAACCTGGACCTGCGCCTCGGCATCGAAGTGGGCAAGCTGGTCCCCGCGCTGGGCTGGGTCTTGCTGTATTTCGTCTGGCAGGGCTTGATCGTCGGCGCCGTATCTGCCGTATTGCTCTGGCTGCTGCGCCACGCCAGCGCGCGCTGGCGCTATGCCGTCTGCGCGCTGGCACTGCTGCTGTGCCTGTGTATTCCTTTTGTGCACCTGCTGTCTCTGCTGTCGGGCGCATCGCCGGCCCGGCTGACGGTGGACGCGCCGCCCGCCTGGCGCGCCGCGCTGCAAGCGTGGATGCCGGCCCTGGTGCTGGCCTGGAGCGCCGGTGTCGCCCTGATGAGCTTGCGCCTGTGCCTGGGCCTGGCCTGGGTCGGCAAGCTGCGCCGTCAGGCAGTGGCCGCGCCGGCCATCTGGCAGGCGCGCCTCGATGCGCTGGCGCTGCGCATGGGCTTGCGTGGCAGTCAGCACGTGCCGCTGAAGCTGCATGGGGGATTGTCCAGCCCGGTGACGGTGGGATTCTGGCGCCCCGTCATCCTGCTGCCGGCCGCCTTGCTGAGCGGCATGCCCGTCGCCTTGCTCGAAGCCTTGCTGGCGCATGAACTGGCGCACGTGCGGCGCTGGGATTACCTGGTCAACCTGCTGCAAAGCGTGGCCGAGGCGCTGCTGTTTTTTCACCCCGTTGTCTGGTGGCTGTCGGCGCGCATGCGGGCCGAACGGGAGCAGGTGGCCGACGCGCTGGCCGCGCAAGCGCTGCAAGACCCGCAGCAGCTGGCCACGGCGCTGCATGCCTTGTCCTTGCACGCTGCCGCGCCGCAGCATGCCGGCTTGCTGATGTCGGCCCGGGGCGGGGCGTTGCTGACGCGCATCGAACGCCTGATGGCCCCCGGGCTTGATACGGCCGGCTGGAAGCTGGCCGTGCCCGCCTTGCTGCTGGCCTGCGCCACCCTGCTGCTGCAGGTGCAGGGCAAGCCCGCCGTCAATGGGACGATCCTGGCCGACGCTGCCTCCGCCATGCTGGACTTGCCCGTCAGCGCGAAACACATGCTGGTATTTGACGACAGCACGGGCCAGGTGCTGATGGCGAAAGATGCGGACGCCGTCGTGCCCATCGCCTCGATCACCAAGCTGATGACGGCCATGGTGGTGCTCGATGCGGGCCTTGACCCGGAGGAACAGCTGCGCATCGCGCGCGCCGATGGCGATGCGTCCTTGCAGCGCCACAGCCTGCTGGCCGAGGGCGTGGCCGTGTCGCGCGGCGCGCTGTTGCAACTGGCGCTGCTGCCATCCGAAAACCGCGCCGCCGCCGCGCTGGCGCGCACTTATCCCGGCGGCAACGCGGCTTTTCAGCAAGCCTTGCAGGCGAAGATACGCCAGCTGGGCTTGACGCGCACCACCTTGACGGACCCGGTCGGCAGTTCGCCCGCGAATACGTCCACGGCCAGCGAGGTAGCGAAGATCGTCGCGGCGGCCGCGCGCTATCCGGACATCGCGCGCATCACCAGCCACCCGCAAGCGAGCGTGGCCGTCAATGGCAAGGTCCGCACCTTGCACAACACGAATCCCTTGGTGGGCGGCCAGGGCTGGGACATTTTGCTGTCCAAGACGGGCAGCAGCCACGCGGCGGGCAGCTGCCTGACGATGCGCATGCGCAGCGGCGGCAAGCACGTCACCGTGGTGCTGCTCGATGCCGCCGGCGCGCAGCGGCGCTCGCTCGACGCCGGACACATCCGCGACACCCTGGCCGACAGGACCGGCCGCATGCATTGATACCCCCCCCCGGGCGCGCCAGTGCGGGCGCCCTTCTTTTTGACACTCTGGAGATGAAGATGACACTATTGGCGAAGTTGATGCTGGCTACGGTTGCGACCATGGCGGCTGGCACGGTGCAGGCGAAGACACCCGCACCGGTGCAGGATAAACCTGTTAATTGCGACAATTGCAAGGAATGGAACGCGCCCGTCAAGCCGTTCAATGTCTTTGGCAATACCTGGTATGTGGGCACGGCGGGCTTGTCCGCCGTGCTGGTGACGAGTCCGAAGGGCCATATCCTGCTCGACGGCGCGCTGCCGCAATCGGCTCCCTTGATCATCGACAATATCAAGGCGCTGGGCTTTCGCATCGAGGATGTGAAAGTCATCCTCAATTCGCACGCCCATTGGGACCATGCGGGCGGCATTGCCGCGCTGCAACGGGCCAGCGGCGCCACCGTGATGGCCAGCGCCTCGGGCGCCCTGGGGCTGCAAAGCGGCACGAATGGCAAGGATGACCCGCAATACCAGGCCAATCCCGTCGTGCATGTCGCCAAGGTGCGCAAGGTCAGCCTGGTGGGCGAGGGCGATGCCGTCAAGGTTGGACCGTTGACCTTGACGGCCCACATGACGCCGGGCCACACGCCAGGCGGCACGACGTGGACGTGGACCTCGTGCGAAGGCGACCGCTGCCTGGATGTCGTGTATGCGGACAGCCTGAACCCGTATGCGAGCGGCGATTTCCGCTATACGGGCAAGGGCAAGGGAGGTTCGCCAGATATTTCGGCTTCGTTCGAAGCGAGCATCGCCAAGGTGGCGGCCTTGCCATGCGACATCATCATCCCCGTGCATCCGGGCACGACGGACGTGCTGGGCAAGGCCGCCAGGCGCAGCGGCACGGACAATCCCCTGATCGACGCCAGCGCCTGCCGCGCCTATGCGGCCGAAGCGGGCGGCTTGCTGGCCAAGCGCCTGGCGAAGGAACGGGACGAGGCGGCGCCTCTTGAAGCCAAGGCCGCCGTGCACGCACATTAACCGTTCTATTCTGCCGCCTGCCGCTGTTTTTGCAGGCGTTTGACGAACACCGTCATTTCCTTGACGGCTTGCAAGTCGCCTTGCTGTTGGGCGACTGTGACGCCCGTGGTCCAGGCGGCCTGCGCTTCATCCAGCCTGCCCAGCTGGTGCAAGGCCTTGCCCAGCAACTTCCAGGCGGCGGAATAGCCCGGTTGCTGCACGGTGGCTTGCGCCAGGTGCAAGGCCGCTTGCTCGGCGTCATTGTCTTTCAGGCAAGCATCGCCCAGGCCAAAGCGCAGCAGCGCGCTGTCGCGCCCCTGCGCCAGCAGTTTTTCAAGTTGTTCACGCAGCATTTTCGCCTCAGATTAATATGCAAGTTAATACTTGCATATTAACGCTTGCGCGTGCGAGAAACAAGGTACTCGTCAATTCGCCACATCCACCACCAGCTTGCCGCGCGCGCTGCCGTCCATCTGCGCCACATGCGCCTCGTGCGCCGTGCGCAAGCTAAAGCGGCGCGGATCGAGCCGCACCTGCAGTTTGCCCGCCTCGATCAGCTTGTTGGCTTCGCGCAAGATCGCGCCATGGCGCGCATGATGCTCACCGCTTAACAGCGGCAGCAGGGTGAACACGCCCGAGTAAGTCGCCGCGCGCGCCGTCAGCGGGCTCAGGGCGAATGTGCCCCAACCGAGGCAGCTGACGACGTGGCCGCCATAGATTCTTGCTGCCTGGAAGCTGGCGTCCAGGGTGGCGCCGCCCACCGTGTCGTAGACGATGTCGAAGCCGGCGCCGCCCGTATGTTCGGCCACGTAGTCGTCCACCGTGCTGGCACGGTAATCGATGAAGCGCGCGCCCAGCGCTTCGATGGCGGCGCGGCTGGCGGCGCTGCCCGTGGCAAAGACGCTGGCACCCAGGCTTACGGCGAGCTGCACGGCCATGTGGCCCACGCCGCCCGCGCCGCCATGCACGAGCACGCTGTCGCCCGCCTTCACGTGGGCACGATCGACCAGCCCTTCCCAGGCCGTGATGAAGACGAGGGGCAGGGCGGCCGCTTCGCGCAGGCTCAGCGCTGGCGGCACGGGCGCCAGCAGCGCAGCGTCGAAGACGCCATATTCCGCCAGCGAGCCCTGGACGCCGGCGATGCCGCCCGCCATGCCATACACTGTTGCGCCAACGTGAAAAGTCGTCACGCCCTCGCCCACGGCCGCCACCGTACCGGCCATGTCCATGCCGAGGATGGCGGGCAGGCGGGGCCGGGCGTGCGGGGCGGCGCCGGCGGCGATTTTCGTGTCGAGCGGATTGACGCCGCTGGCGGCGATGCGCACGAGGACTTGCCCGGGGCCGGGCTGCGGCACGGGCAGGTGCTCGATGCTCATGGGGCTGGCAAAGCTGGTGAGGACGAGGGCTTGCATGGGATTCTCCTGTGGTTGATGCCCCAGTCTAGGCGGCGACGGCACAAAGAAAAACGGGGCGCGGCCCGATGCACTATTGCGGAATCGTGGATAATCGCCTGCAAAACAGGAGGAAAAAGCATGGACAGGCTGGCAGCGATGCAGGTGTTTTGCGCCGTGGTCGAGGCGGGCGGTTTCAGCAAGGCGGCGCAGCGCCTGGGTATTTCCACCTCGTCGGTGACAAACCAGGTGGCGGCGCTGGAAAAGCATTTCGGCGTGCGGCTCTTGCAGCGCACCACGCGCAGCATGTCGCTCACGGCCGAAGGCCGGCAATGCCATGCGCAGGCGCGCCAGTTGCTGGCCGATATGGCCGCGCTGGAGTCCAGCCTGGAGCAAGCGGCCGGGAAACCCTCGGGCAGCTTGCGCGTGGATATGCCAAGCAGCATCAGCCGCAACCTGGTGGCGCCCGCCTTGCCCCGCTTTACGGCCGCCTATCCCGACGTTGCCCTGCGCCTGACCGTCAGCGACCGCCTGATCGACATGGTGGAAGAGGGTATCGACGTGATGCTGCGCATCGGCGAACCGCAGGATTCGTCGCTGGTGGCGCGCAGTCTGCTGAAAATGGATTATCTGTGCTGCGCCGCGCCCGCGTTTGTCGCCCGGCACGGCATGCCGCGCACGCCGCAGGAGTTGGACCAGTTTGCCTGCCTGCATTTCCTGTATCCGAAAGCGCGCCAGGTGCGCCCCTGGCTGTTCCAGGCCGACGGGGGCGATGCGGCGTATGTCCACACGCCGCCGGCCGCCTTGTCCTTCGACCATATCGAATCGATGATCGCCGCCGCCCAGGCCGGCTGCGGCATCGTGCAGGCGCTGTCCGTTTCCGTGCTGCAGCCTTTGCGCGAGGGCAGCCTCGTGCCCTTGCTGCAACCGTTCCGCACGCGGGGACCGGACTTGTGGGCGCTGTTCCATCCGCGTCAGCTGCGCGCGGCCAAGGTGCAAGTGTTCGTGGAATTCCTGGCGCAGATTTTTGGTGAGGGCTTTAATGAGAATTGATTATCAATTATAATGCAAGCCTATTGCATTGAATTGCCCCTTGTCAGGAATCCCATGTCCGTGTTTTTACGCCGCCCCGTGGCCCTTTTGCTGGCCGCCGCCTCTCCCCTGGTGCTGGCCGCCGACCCTGCCGCCGACGCGCAGGACGTCGTCACCGTCAAGGCCGAGCGCCAGCATTACCGCAGCCTGTCGGCCACGGGCGCCACCAAGACGGACGCTTTATTGATGGACTTGCCGCAAAGCGTGCGCGTGCTGACGGGCGACCTGCTGCGCGACGCGGGCGTGACGACCCTGGCGGGCGCGCTGGACCTGGCCAGCGGTATTTCAAGACAAAGTCCGCTGGGCGGGCTGTGGGACAGCTACGCCATGCGCGGCTTCACGGGCGACCCGAATTTCGGTTCCGACTACATGGTCAACGGTTTCAGTTCCAGCCGCGGCTACAACGGCATGCGCGACGGCGGCAGTACGCAGGCGGTGGAAGTGCTGAAAGGCCCCGCTTCGGCCCTGTATGGCAGGGGCGAGCCGGGCGGCACGGTGAACATCACGACGAAAAAGCCGAAGTTCGCGCCCGAGTACGGCGCCGATGTATCGTTCGGCAGTTTCCAGACGCGCCGCGCCGCCGTGGACTTGACGGGACCGTTGAGCGACACCATCGCCTACCGCCTCAACGCGGTGCATGAAGCAGGCCACAGCTTCCGCGATACGCTGAAAGTCGAACGCAGCCTGTTTTCTCCCTCGTTTCTCTGGCTGCTGGGCGAGCACACGACCGTGTCGTATGAAATCGAAGCCGTGCGGCAGCGCGCCCCGTTCGACCGCGGCGTGCTGGCCGTGCATGGCCAGCTGGGTCTTGTCCCCGTCTCGCGCTTCCTGGGCGAACCTGGCGACGGTCCCATGACGGTCAAGTCGCTGGGGCAGCAGCTGTTCATCCACCACGCGCTGTCCGACGATTGGTCGGTGCAGGCGGGCGCTTCCTACCGCGACAGCGAATTGACTGGCTATTCGACCGAGGCGAACAAGCTGCTGGCCGATGGCCGCACCCTGAACCGCCAGCGCCGCCACCGCGATTTCTCGGCCACCGACGCCTCCGCCCGGGTCGAGTTGCTGGGCAAGTTCAGGACGGGCGCGCTGGCGCACGAAGTGCTGGCCGGCGTCGACGCCTACCATTTTGACGACCACCGGGTGCAGCTGCGCCGCAATCCCTCCGCCGCGAATGCCTATGCCATCGATATTTTCAATCCCGCGTATGGCGGCAAGGCCGACCCGCTGGCCCTGTCCATCGATACGCAGGAAGGGCAACGGGCGCGCGGCCTGTATGCGCAAGATCAACTGGAGCTGGGCGCGCAGTGGAAGGCGCTGGTCGGCGTGCGCCACGATACATACACGCAGGACGTGGCAAACCATCGCCTGAATGTCAGCAATCGCCAGTCGCTGTCGGCCACCAGCCCGCGCGCGGGGCTCGTCTACCAACCATCGAAGGCATGGTCGCTGTACGCGAGCGCGGCGAAGGGCTTCCGGCCCAACAGCGGCATCAGCATCGCCAACCAGGCTTTCCCGGCCGAGCGCAGCCGCTCGTATGAACTGGGCGCGAAGCTGGAAACGAGCAAGCTGACGGGCACCGTGGCCGTGTACGACATCCGCAAGCGCAATGTGCTGACGACCAATCCCGCCAACACGGACTTCGCCATCGCGGCGGGCGAGGTGGGCAGCCGGGGCCTGGAAGTGGACGTGTCGGGCGAACTGGGGCGCGGCTTGCGCGTCTCGGGCGCCTATGCCTGCACCAGCGCCACCGTCACGCGCGGCGACAATACGATCGTGACGGGCAGCCGCTTCGCCAACGTGCCGCGCCACGGCGCCAATGTACTCGCCACGCAGCAGTTCGCGCTGGGTACGGGCACGGCCAGCGTGGGCGGCGGCGTGCAGTACGTGGGCGAGCGCCTGGGCGACGTCGCCGTCAGCAGCCAATTTACCCTGCCGGCCTACACGACGGCCAAGCTGCTGGCATCGTATTCGCCGACGGCGAAACTGCGCCTGGCTATGAACGTGGAAAACCTGTTCAACCGCAGCTACTATGCGAGTTCCTACAGCCAGCTGTGGGTGGCGCCGGGGGCCGAGCGCACGGTGACGTTGAATGCGCATTACAGGTTTTGATGTATTTACCCAACAGCAAAGTGCCGGGGTCGGACCTTAAGGTCCGACCCTAGGTTCTGCCGTTGGGGTACGCACGCTACTCTTACCCTTACATTAAAAATGAATAAATGACTGTTCCACTGACTTCCTCCTCCACCCTGCGCACCCGCATCGCCGTCATCGACGTGCTGCGCGGCCTCGTCATGCTGATCATGCTGTTCGACCATGTGCGCGAAACGGTCTTCTTACATCACCAGGTCAGCGACCCGATGGATGCGGCCGGCGTCGATCCGGCCCTGTTTTTTACCCGCCTGGCGGCCCACGTGTGCGCGCCCATGTTTGTCTTTTTGACGGGCCTGTCCGCCTGGCTGTATGCGCATCCGGCTGCCGGTCCGCGCAGTGCCAGCGGCTTTTTGTTCAAGCGGGGCTTGCTGCTGGTCGTGCTGGAGCTGCTGTTCGTCAATTTCGCCTGGAGCGGCGCGTTTCCGCCCGCCGTGCTGTATTTGCAGGTGATCTGGGTCATCGGCCTGGCCATGATGGCGCTGGCCGTGCTGCACCAACTGCCGTTGAAAGTGCTGGCGCTGCTGGGCGTGGCGATTATCGCGGGCCAGCATCTGTTGACCGGTTTGCGCGCGGAAGAGGGCAGCCTGGCCTATTATCTGCTGACGGTGCTGCTGCAACGGGGCTACCTGGTGGCGGACGGCGCCATGCAGATCAAGGTCAGCTATCCGTTGCTGCCCTGGATAGGCGTGATCGTGCTCGGCTATGCGGCCGGACCCCTGTATGCGCGCAGCCGCTCGCCGGAAAGACGGCGCCGCCTGCTGCTGGCGCTGGGTGCTGGCAGCTTGCTGCTGCTGGCGGTGCTGCGCGGCTTCAATATCTACGGCGAAGCCTTGCCGTGGGTGGCCGGCGATACGGCCTTGCGCACGGCCATGAGCGTGCTGAACTTCACTAAGTATCCGCCGTCGCTGGATTTCCTGCTGTTCACCCTGGGCCTGGGCTTGCTGGGCCTGGCCTGGCTGGAAAGCGTCGACAACTGGTTCACGCGGGCGTGCGCCACGTTTGGCGGCGCGCCCATGTTTTACTATCTGCTGCATTTATACCTGCTGCTGGCCATCGGCCTCGCCTTGACGACCGGGCTGGGCGCCAACCACGGTGCCCGCTACGGCGTCGAGCATGTCTGGCAAGTGTGGCTGATCGCGCTGGCCCTGATGCCCGTGCTGTACTTTCCCTGCCGCGCGTTTGCCAGTTACAAGCGCACCTCAACACAGGCTTGGGTACGTTATTTCTGAGTCAAGCCTATTCTATTTGCAGTACAGCCTGTCAATGCTGTGGCTGGACGCCAGGTAATGCCTTGTCTGCCACGAAATCGCCACGCGGTAGGCGCACGGCGGATCGAGCGCCACGTTGACGGGGAAGCCGCCGTTGTTGCCCGACAGGTGAGGGCCGCCCGCGCCGCCGCGGAACAGATAATTGCTGGGCGGCGGAGGCGGCGTAAAACTGGCGGCCGGCAGCGGTGGCGGCGGGTGCTGGATGCCGTTGTTGTTGGAAATCGTGATATTGAAAAAGCGCAAATGCGGATGATCGATCGTGTACAGAATATGCACGAGGCCGCCCGCGATGGGATTGCAGGCATTGCTGCGCAACTCTTCCAGGTCCAGCGCTACGATGACGGGCGAGTTGTCGAAGACGATGGAGTCGAGCCCGTCCGTGGCCACCAGCGCCAGGGTATTGCCGTCGCGCACCTCGAAGCCCATGCGGTAGCGGCGTATCGGTTCGCTTTCGGCCGTCGTCAGGCTGCGGCCCGCGTCGAGTATCGGCAAGCCGCCCGGCAGCTTGGCCGGATGCAGGCTGGTGATGGCGGGCGTATTGACGGTGAGCAAGTCGAACGTGCGCAGGAAGATATTCTGCTGCACGATGACGATGGCCGTCGTGCCGTCGCGCATGTCCACCGTGACTTGCTTGCCGTCCACGCGTATCCAGCCGCCCGGTTTCAGATCGCCCGCGTCGACGATCACTTGCGCCGAGTCGGCCAGGCCCAGGCCATTCGTATAGAACACATAGCCGACGAGGGTGCCGAGCACTTGCGTCAACGGCACCAGGCTGGCGGGCGGCACCGTCGGAATGGCTGTCGGGTCGTCCATGCCGCCGGGCCAGGACCATTCGCCGATCAGGAAACGGTATTCGAGCGGATTGGCGGGGATGGCGCTGTTGCGCAGCGGGCAATTGCCCTTCAAGGTGACGCCGCCGGCGAACACGTACGAGGCGCCGGCGCCGCCCGCATAGCCTTGCGCGGAAAAGCCCGCCAGCGAGGGAAACGGGTGGATGTCGAACACTTCCACCTGCTGCCAGTGCGGCACGCCTTCCACATCGGGCGGCAAGACGTCTTTCGAGCACAATTCCACGCAGAAACAGTGGCCCACGTTTTCGCGCCCCGGCTGGCGCCCGTTCGCCTGCGTTTCCGACAGGATGGTCACGCTGCCCAGCTGTGCCGTGAAATACACGTCGGGCCCGCTGGCAAATTCCACGTTGATGAACGGCGAGAACGGCGTGAGCGTGAAGTCGGACGTCAGGTAATCGATGCGGAAGCGCCCCGTGGCATCGGTGACGGCAACGCCCAGCGCATCGTCCTGCAGCCAGTCCGCATCAAAAGCCCGCACGGTGGCGCCCGCAATCGGTGCATGCGGTGCGTCGCAGGTGCGCAGCCGGCCGCAGATGGTCCAGGCGCCGAAGCGGGCGCGCACCAGGCACCAGAAGCGTTGTGGCAGGCAATAGTCCCAGACGGCGAGGAAATCATTGTCGACCTGGCGCCAGCGCGGCTGGATGGTGGTGATGGAAAACTGCAGCGGCACGGGGTCTTTCGGCCCCGGTTTCAGATGCGGCACGGTGGGGCACAGGATATCGACTTCGACGGCCTCGCCCTGGTAATCGCCTGCCAGGGTAAAACTGTAGTTGCCGTCGTCATCCGTGCGCGTTTCGGCCAGCAGGAAGGGCGCTTTCGCCTGCACTTCCTCGTCGGTGAGGATGGCGAAGGTTTCCTTGGCGCTGGCCACGGCCAGGGCCGTGACGTTTTGCGACTCGCGCGGCCGGTACAGGCGCACGATGACGTGGGATAAGGCTTCAGGACATTCGGCGCAGATCAAGCCGCACAGCTTGCCTCGCAGGATATAGGCCATGATGGTTCTCCAGCTCGGTTGGACAGTTGCGCCGCTCGCAGTGGCGGCGCTGTTACCAAGCTAGCAAATGGATGGCCTTCGGGCTTGATCCTGCGTAAGGGAGTGGCTATTTAATCAGTGCCAATACCTCGCGGAAGCGCGGATGCTTGCAGTCGCGCAACCATTCAAAGGCCAGCATCTCGACCGTCACCAGGTGCGCGCCCAGCTTGTCCAGACGGGCGAGTGCCGCGTCGCGGCTGGCGGCCTGGCGCGAACCGACGGCGTCGATGGCGATGCTCACGTCATAGCCGCGTTCCAGCAGGCCGATGGCCGTCTGCAGCATGCACACATGGGCTTCGCAACCGGTGACGACGATCTGTTTGCGTCCGGGCGGCAGGATATCCTGCAAGCCATCAGAACAGGCGCCGAAATGCGTCTTGTGCAAGGTCCGTTCGCACAGGGCGGCGATCTCTTCCACGTTCGGCCCCAGCCCCTGGCGGTTCTGTTCCGTGCCCAGCACGGGCACGTCGAGCAGGCGGGCAATCTTCGCCAGACGCAGGTTTTGTGCCAGCACCAGGCCGGCATCGTGGATGGCCGGCATCAAACGGCCTTGCAGGTCGACAATGACCAAAACGGCCTGGTTTGCATCTATCAGCATGGCATTCTCCCTTATTCATTTGTGGCGACAGTGTAGCGCGCAGTCAGCTTGGCCAGCTGGGCACGGCAGTTTCGCCCATCAGGTAGGCGTGATTGAGCTCGATGGCGGCACGCAGGTAATTCCACAGGGCGCTGACGCGGGCGATGTTGCGCCGTTCGCTGGGCGAGATCATCCAGAAGGCGCGCAGCAGGTCGATCTCGCCGTCGAGCACGGGCACCAGTTCATTCGATTGCTGCGCCACGAAGCAGGGCAGGATCGCCAGCGCCTGGCCCGCGCGCGCCGCGTGGTACTGGGCGATCACGCTGGTGCTGCGGAATGCGCGCAGGGAATCGGGCGCCACGTTGTCCATATAGCGCAGTTCCGAACTGAAGACCAGGTCGTCCACGTAGCCGATGATCGGGTGCTGCGCCAGCTGCGCCACGCTGGTGATCGGCGCGTGGCGCGCCAGGTAGCCTGGCGTGGCGTACAGTTTCAGGCGGTAGTCGGACAGCTTGGTCACGACATACGGGCCGGACAGGGGGCGCTCGATGGAGATGGCCACGTCCGCCTCGCGCTTGGACAGGCTGACGAAACGGGGCACGGCGATCAGGTCCACGCTGATGTGCGGGTAGCGGCCGCAAAACTGCGCCAGGTGGGGCGCCAGCACGATGGCGCCGAAGCCCTCGGTGGCGCCCAGGCGCACCTGGCCCGACAGCAGCCGGTTGTGTTCGCCCAGCTCCTCGGTGGCGGCAAACACCGTGCTTTCCATCGTTTCCGCGTATTCCATCAGGCGGTGGCCCTCGGGCGTCAGCTGGTAGCCCACGTAATTGCGGTCGAACAGCTGCGTGCCCACCTGCTCCTCGAACTTGCGCATGCGCCGCGACACGGTGGAATGGTCGATGCCCAGCTTTTTCGCCGCATCGACGAGTCCCGCGCTGCGCGTCAGTTCCAGGAAGACCCGTACATTGTCCCAATCGAGCACTTTGTTCTCCTTGTGCATTTTTGCAAAGGAATTATGCATTAATTTCACTTGAGTGCATATTTTTACACATGCAGAATGCATCTATACCTATAAGAAAACCCGTTCACCTGGAGACACGTATGAAAAAAACCGTTCTGGCCATGGGCGCGCTGGCGCTTTCCCTGTCTTTCACCGGCGCGCACGCGCAGATTTCCGATGGCGTCGTCAAGGTCGGCATCCTCACCGACATGTCCGGCCCGTATTCGGCCATGGGCGGGCGCGGCTCCGTCGTCGCCAGCCAGATGGCCGTCGAGGATTGCCTGAAGGCCGAATGCAAGGGCATGAAGATCGAGATCCTGTCGGCCGACCACCTGAACAAGGCCGATATCGCCGCCTCCAAGGCGCGCGAATGGCTGGACCGCGACAAGGTCGACGCCATCGCCGATCTGACCAATTCCTCGGTGGCCCTGTCCGTGCAAAAACTGATGAAGGAGAAGGGCGGCATCGCCATGTTCAGCGGCCCGGCCACGGGTCGCTTGACCAATGAAGACTGCTCGCCGAACGGTTTCCACTGGATGTTCGACACGTATTCGCAGGCGGCCGGCACGGCGGCGGCACTGACGAAACTGGGGCAGAAATCCTGGTATTTCGTCACCGTCGATTACGCGTTCGGCCATTCGCTGGAAAAGGACGCCAGCGAAGTCGTCAAGCGCAACGGCGGCACGGTGCTGGGCGCCGTGCGCCATCCGCTGAACGCGTCCGATTTCTCGTCCTTCCTGGTGCAGGCGCAAGGCTCCAAGGCGCAGGTGATCGGCCTGGCCAACGGCGGCGCGGACACCGTTTCCGCCATCAAGCAGGCGCGCGAGTTCCGCATCGGCAGCGGCAAGGACCAGCGCCTGGCCGCCTTGCTCGTGTTCCTCTCCGACGTGCACGCGCTGGGCCTGGAAACGGCCCAGGGCCTCGTCTACGCGGATGGCTTTTACTGGGATTTCGATGACCGCAGCCGCGCGTTTGCCAAGCGCTTCGAGGTGCTCAACAAGGGCGCCAAGCCGACCATGGTGCAGGCGGGCGTGTATTCCAGCGTCTACCACTACCTGAAATCGGTGGCGGCCGCGAAGAGCGACGACTCGAAAATCGTCGCCCAGAAAATGCGCGAGCTGCCCATCAAGGATGCCGTCATGAACAACGCCTCGATCCGCCCCGACGGCCGCGTGATCCACGATATGTACCTGGTGCAGGTCAAAACCCCGGCCGAATCCAAAGGCGCGTGGGATTACCTGAAGGTGCTGTCGACCATCCCCGCCGACCAGGCGTTCAAGCCGATGGATGCGGCGGCGTGCAATTTGGTTAAAAAGTAATTTTAGTCTATCGACGGAGCAGCAGAAGGCCGGGGTCAGACCCGCCGGGTCTGACCCCAGTACTCATTTGCTCATCCGTACCCTATGAACATCGAACATCCGGAGCCTCAATCATGAACCAAGCCCTCACCTCAGTTCCCGCCATCCCCCTGCACATCGCCGGCAAGCACCACGCCTCGACCAGCAGCGAATGGCGCGACGTCGTCAACCCGGCCACGCAGGAAATCGTCGCCAGGGTGCCGTTTTCCACGCCCGATGAAGTCAACCTGGCCGTCGCCACGGCCAGGGAAGCCTTTAAAACGTGGCGCAATACCCCGCTGGCGGCGCGCATGCGCATCATGCTCAAGTACCAGCATTTGATCCGGGACAATATCGGCGCCCTGGCCGAACTGATCACGCGCGAACACGGCAAGACCTTACCCGACGCGGAAGGGGAAGTGATGCGGGGCCTGGAAGTGGTGGAGCACGCGTGCTCGATCGCCACCCTGCAACTGGGCGAGATCGCGGAAAACGCGGCCACCGGCGTCGATGTCTACAATATCTACCAGCCGCTGGGCGTGGGCGCCGGCATCACGGCGTTTAATTTCCCCGTCATGCTGCCATGCTTCATGTTCCCGATTGCCATCGCCTGCGGCAATACGTTTGTCCTGAAACCGTCGGAACAGGACCCGTCCTCGTCGATGTACCTGGTCGAACTGATGTACCAGGCGGGCTTGCCGGCCGGCGTGCTGAACGTCGTGCATGGCGGCGCGGACGTCGTCAACATGCTGTGCGACCATCCCGACATCAAGGCCGTCTCCTTCATCGGCTCCACCCACGTGGGCACGCATGTGTACCGCCGCGCCAGCGAATCGGGCAAGCGCGCGCAGTCGATGATGGGCGCAAAAAACCATTGCGTGGTGCTGGCCGACGCCAACAAGGAACAGGCGATCAATAACCTGATCGGCGCCGCGTTCGGCGCGGCCGGCCAGCGCTGTATGGCCAATTCCGTCGTCGTGCTGGTGGGCGAGGCGCGCTCCTGGCTGCCGGAAATCGTCGCCCGTTCGCAGGCGCTGAAAGTGGGGCCGGGCAGCGACCGCACGGCCGACCTGGGGCCGATGGTCTCGAAAGCGGCCATGCAGCGCGCGGAAAAGCTGATTCAGGCAGGCGTGGATGAAGGCGCGCAGCTGCTGCTCGACGGCCGCGGCCACAAGGTGGCTGGCTACGAGGGCGGCAATTTCATGGGGCCGACGATTTTCTCGAAGGTGGCAGCGTCGAACTCCGTCTACACGCAGGAAATCTTCGGCCCCGCCATGTGCGTGGTCGAAACCGATACGCTCGACGAAGCGATCGCCTTCATCAACGCCAACCCGAACGGCAACGGCACTTCGATCTTCACTTCGTCCGGCTGGGCGGGGCGCAAGTTCCAGAACGAGATCGACGTGGGCCAGGTGGGCATCAACGTGGCCATTCCCGTACCCGTCGCCTATTTCAGTTTTACCGGGTCGCGCGCGTCGAAACTGGGCGATTTGGGCCCGAACGGCAAGCAGGCCTTGTACTTCTGGACGCAGACCAAGACCGTTACGGCGCGCTGGTTCGCCCCGGACGACGGCGGCAGCGGCGTCAATACCACCATCTCGATGAAGTAAGGGGGCGGCGATGGGCACCAATATCGTTTTCATCGGCCTCGGTAACATGGGCTTGCCCATGGCGCAAAACCTGGTGCGGGCCGGCCATGCCGTCACGGGCTTCGACCTGGTGCAGGCCAGCGTGCGGCAGTTTGCCGCCGGCGGCGGCCTGGTCTCTGACGACCAGGCGGCGGCGATAGGCCAGGCCGACATCGTCATCACCATGCTGCCGGCCAGCCGCCACGTGCTGGGGGCCTACCTTGGGGACGGGGGTATTTTGGCGCAGGCGCGGCCCGGCACCCTGCTGATCGACTGTTCGACGATTTCCACCGAAGCGGCGCGCCAGGTGGGCCGCGCGGCGCAGGAGCAGGGCATGCCCATGCTGGACGCGCCCGTGTCGGGCGGCACGGCGGGCGCCACCAACGGCACCCTGACCTTCATGGTGGGCGGCGAAGAAGCCGCGCTGGCGGCGGCGCGGCCTTACCTGGACGTCATGGGCAAGGCGATTTTCCATGCGGGCGGCTCCGGTTGCGGCCAGACGGTCAAGATCTGCAACAACATGCTGCTGGGGATACTCATGATCGGCACCAGCGAAGCGATCCGCCTGGGCGTGGCCAATGGCCTCGATCCGAAAGTGGTGTCGGACGTGATGGCGAAAAGCTCGGGCCGCAACTGGACCCTGGACGTGTACAACCCGTGCCCCGGCGTGGCCGAGAACGTGCCCGCATCGCGCGGCTACACGGGCGGCTTTGGCGTCGATTTGATGCTGAAAGACCTGGGGCTGGCCGTGGAAAGCGCGCTGGCCAGCGGCGCCTCGGTGCCGCTGGGCGCCTTGTCGCGCAATCTATATAGTTTGCACAGCAAGGCGGGATCGGGCGCGCTGGATTTCTCCAGCATTTATCAGCTGCTGGGCGATAAAGCTTAAGGCTGTTGCGCCTGCAGGGCCGCCAACTCGGCCCTGGCTTTTTCCAGCTTGCCTTCCAGCTTGGCGATCTTCTTCGGCTGTTTATTGGCCTCCTGGGCCAGGCGCAGCGAACGCTCCGTCTGGTTTACTTTTGCCTGCGCCTTCAGCACCTTCTTGTTATGGCGTTCGACCAGCGCGTTGTCGCTGCAGTGGGCGTTGACTTCGTCGAGCGCGCGCGTGAGGCCCGCGACCTTGTCGGACAGGCCCTGTTCTTTGGCCTGGCGCAATTCGCTGCGGATGTTTTCGCGCTTGGCGGCGCAGCCGGCCAGCTGGGTTTCGGCGGCGCTGACGCCCACGGAGGCTGCGGCGAGCAGCAGGGTCAAGGCAGTTGTGGCGAGGCGGGTCATGGCATTCCTGTGTAAGTGGTGGGCTCGTGCAATGTAAGCCTGCCGGCTTGCCCTGTCAAACTTCCCGTACAGTGCGCGCCTGTCTGGCATGGCATCGGCTACCATGCGTGTTTTCTTCTTCCCGACACCTTCGCATGCCCAAGAAATTCCTCTTGCTGATTCCTTTCCTGCTGCCGTTACCGCTCCTGGCCCAGACCTCGCCCACCTTGCTCGACCTGCAGCTGCTCGCCATCAAGGTCAGGGCGGATGTGACCAGCCATAGCCCGGAAAGCATCGCCGAATTTGAGCAGGCACGGCGCGCGGCCGAAGCGGGCGACGTGGAGGCGCAGCTGGAGCTGGCGCGCATGCTGCAGATGGGCGTCGGCACGCCGCAAGATACGGCGCTATCGATGGCCTGGATACGCAAGTCGGCCGAGGGCGGCTATGCGCCGGCGCAAGCGGCATTGGGGCTGGCCTACACCGTGGGCGGCAAGGTGCCCGTCGACCGCGTGCAGGGCGAATACTGGCTGCGCAAGGGCACGGCGCAAGGCGACGAACTGGCGCAAACCATCCTGGCGCTGGAATTCATCAACGGTGACAGCAGTGCCGAAGAGCAGGCGCTGGCCATCACCTGGCTGAAGGCGGCGGCGAACGAGCAGCACTTTGTGCCCGCCTACAATGCGCTGGGCGAGCACCTGATGCGCGCAGCCGTCGATGAACAGGACCGTGGCGAGGCCTTCCACTGGTATTACAGATCGGCGCGTGAAAAGGAGCCGGCCGGCATGCGCAACCTGGCCCGCGCACATGAGCTGGGCCTGGGCGTGGCGCAGTCGGACAAGTGGGCCCTGGTCTGGTACGAGCGGGCCGGATGGAGCGGCGACCTGCCCGCCATGCGGCGCATGATCGAGGTGTATGTCAAAGGTGAACTGGGAGAACAGGCGAATGCCGAGGACGCCGCCGAATGGCGCGCCAGGCTGGCAGAGAAGGAAAACAAATGAAGACTGTCCTGTTGATATTGAGCCTGGCCATGGCGCAGAGCGTGCTGGCGCAGCCAGCCGCCGAACCGGCGCCGCGCCAGCATCCGGCGCTGGTCGAATTCGATATGTCCGGCCTCGATGCCATGCGCGCAAGGGTGCGGGCCGTGGTCGACCGCCCGGCCGACCTGTCGCCGGAGAAGGTCGCCGCTTATGAAACGACGCGCCGCGCCGCGCAAGGGGGTGACACTGCCGCCCAGCTGGAACTGGCGCAGATGCTGCATGGCGGCGAAGGCACGCCGCGCGACTTTGACGCCGGCCTGGCGTGGATGCAGAAATCGGCCGAAGGCGGCTATGGCCCGGCGCAGGCTTTCCTCGGCGTGGCCTACACGCTGGGACAGGGCATGGCCGTCGACCGCAAGCTGGGCGAATACTGGTCGCGCAAGGGCGCCGCGCAAGGCGTGGAACTGGCCAACTTCACGGTGGCCATGCACTTTGAAAACATCCACAGCAGCGCGGAAGAACAGGCGCATGCGCTGCACTGGCTGAAGTTCTATGCCGAAAACGGTTTTGTTCCCGCCTACAATGAAATCGGCTACCGCCTGATGATGACGGCGCAGGACGAGGCGCAGCGCAAGGAAGCATTCACCTGGTACATGCGGGCGGCCAAGGCGCTCGATCCGCCCGGCTTGAACAATGTCGCTTATTCATATGAAGTGGGGCAGGGCGTGCAGCAGAGCGACGAGGCGGCTCTGGGCTGGTATGAAATGGCGGCCATCGCGAAAAGCCCGCCCGGCCAGACGGGTTTCGCGCGGCTGCTGGAGCAGGGCCGTGGCGGCCCGACCCGGCAAGGGCCGGCGCCCAAGCCCTTCGCGCTGTACCTGCTGGCGGCGAAGCAGGGCGACCTGGAAGCCATCGAACGGCTGGTCAAGGTGTACGATAGGGGCGAGCTGGAACAAGCGGCCGACCCTGCGCAGGCGGCCCTGTGGCGCGAAAAGCTCAGGCTGGCCAGGACGCCCTAAGTGGATGAGACGGGGCGGAAACGGCATGCTATCATCATTGTTATCGATAACAATATCATGAGAGACCCATGAATCCCGATTTCCGCTCCAGGGAAATGCTCGAAAAGCATATCCAGCACACGATGAATTTTTATCACCCGCGCGCGTTTGACCCCAGCGGCGGCTTTTATCACTTCTTCCTCGATGACGGCACGGTCTACGACGCCAGTACGCGTCACCTGGTCAGCAGCACGCGCTTCATCTTCAATTACGCCATGGCGTACCGCCGTTTCGGCGGCGACGATTACCAGGCAGCGCTGCGCCACGGCGTGGCCTTCCTGCGCGACGTACACCGCGACCCGGCCACGGGCGGCTATGCCTGGCAACTGTCGTGGAAAGACGGCGTCAAGACGGTGGAAGACGGCGCCAATCACTGCTACGGCCTGGCTTTCGTGCTGCTCGCGTATGCCCATGCCTTGCAGGCCGGGGTAACGGAGGCAGGCGCGTATCTGGACGAAACGTTCGAGTTGATGGAACAGCGCTTCTGGCTGCCCGAACACGGCCTGTATGCGGATGTGGCCAGCGCCGACTGGGCGACGCTGGACGGCTACCGTGGCCAGAACGCCAACATGCATGCCTGCGAAGCCATGCTGGCCGCGTTCGAGGCGACGGGCGAAGCGAGATATCTGCACCGCGCCGAGACGCTGGCGCACAACATCACGGTGCGCCAGGCGGGTCTGGCGAACGGCATGATCTGGGAGCACTACACGCCCGACTGGGCTATCGACTGGGATTACAACCTGCACGACAAGAGCAATATCTTCCGTCCGTGGGGCTACCAGCCCGGCCATTTCACGGAATGGGCCAAGCTGCTGTTGATCATGGAGCGCCACAGCCGGTTCATGGCCGGCCCATCGGACTGGCTGCTGCCGCGCGCGCGCGCCCTGTACGACACGGCGCTGGCCAAGGCCTGGGATGGCGCGCATGGCGGCATCCATTACGGTTTCGGCCCGCACGATGAGATATGCGACGGCGACAAATACTTCTGGGTGCAGGCGGAAAGCTTCGCGGCCGCGGCCGTGCTGGCCGCCCGCACGGGCGAGGAAGCTTACTGGCACAGCTACGACAAGATCTGGGACTACAGCTGGACGCACTTCGTCGACCATGAACACGGCGCCTGGTACCGCATCCTGACGCCCGAGAACCAGAAAATCAGCAATGAGAAAAGCCCGGCCGGCAAGACCGATTACCACACCATGGGCGCCTGCTATGAAGTGCTGAACGTGCTCAAAGGTGCCGCATGAGCGCCGCCGCTTTTCCCTCTTTCCCGACTTTTGTGTCGGCCGGCGAAGCGCTGACGGACATGCTGCGCACGGGCGCCGACGCCTGGAACAGCCAGGTGGGCGGTTCGACCTGGAACGTGGCGCGCGTGATGGCGCGCCTGGGCGTGCCCAGCGCCTTTGCGGGCGGCGTCAGCCTCGACGTCTTCGGCGACGCGCTGGCCGCTGCCACCGAAGCGGCGGGCCTGGACATGCGCTTCCTGCAGCGCCATGCGAAGTCGCCGCTGCTGGCTATCGTGCATGAACTGCATCCACCTACCTATTACTTCATCGGCGACGACAGCGCCGACCTGCATTTCGACGCGTCGCTCTTGCCGGCCGGCTGGATGCAGGGGGCGCAGTGGGTGCATTTCGGCGGCATCAGCCTGGCGCGCGAACCGCTGGCGGGCAAGCTGGTGGCGCTGGCGCAGGAACTCAAGGCGGCTGGCGTGAAGATCAGCTACGACCCGAATTTCCGCATCACGATGGATGAACGCTACGACGCCACCTTGCGCCGCATGACGCAGCTGGCCGACGTGATCAAAGTGTCGGACGAAGACCTGGCGGGCCTGTTCCGCCATGACGACATCGATGGCGCGTTTGCCATGCTGCGCAGCTGGAATCCGCAAGCCACGTATTTGTATACGCGCGGCGCGCAAGGCGCGGCGCTGTACCGGGGCGAGCACACCTGGCAGGCGGCGCCGCCCGTCATCGAGGTGGTCGATTCGGTGGGGGCGGGCGACGCCAGCATCGGCGGCTTGCTGTACAGCCTGATGTACCGGCCAGAGGTCGATGGCGGCGAGCATTTGCGCTTTGCCGTCGCGGCGGGCGCGGGTGCCTGCCTGGCGGCCGGCGGTTCGCCGCCCTCCGTGGAACTGGTCGAGTCGCTGGCGGCGCGCACGGTGGTGCGCTAAGGGACGCTCGACGGGTTAGTGGGGGCAGTCACTTCGCGGCCGGAATGTGCCCCACTGGAGGGCATTCCCCCGTCGACGCCCGCTGCATCAGGGTAAACGCCATCAAATGATGCGTGGCGGGCGCCGTTTCGCCCGCGCGGCGCTGGCGGATTTCGTCGATCACCAGGGTGACCGCGGCGCGCGCCATGTCGGCGATGGGCTGGTGGATGGTGGTCAGCTCGGGCCAGACCGTGGTGGCGACGGGCGTGTCGTCGAAGCCGCACACGCTCAATTGCGCCGGTACCTGCAAGCCCATGCCGTGCGCCACGGCCAGGGTGGCGGCGGCCATGTCGTCGTTGCTGGCGAAGATGGCGCTGGGATGCGGTGCGTGCGCCAGCAGCTGGCGCGCCGCATCGAGACCCGAACGATACGTAAAGTAACCTTGCGCTACCCTGTGCGGCGCTACCCGCAAGCCCGCTTCCCGCATGGCGTCCTCGAAGGCCTGGCGGCGCAGCAGGGCGGGCGTGTGCGCCGGATCGCCCTCGATGAAGCCGATGTCGCGGTGGCCCAGCGCGAGCAGGTGGCGCGTCATGGCCAGCGCGCCTTCGTAATCGTCGATGCGCACGGCCGATACGCCGGACGAGGGGCGCGCCGTGGCCACGGCGATGGCGGGGATGCCCATCCGGTTCAGCTGGGCCAGCACTTCCGGCGAATCGCACAGGGGCGGCGGCACGAGGATGCCGTCCACACCGGCCGCCACCAGGCAATCGATGCCGGCGCGCTGGCTGTCGATGTCTTCGCAGCGTTCGAGCAGCAGCTGGCCGCCGCCCTGGCGGCATTGATCCATGGCGCCAACTAGAAATTCACTGAGGAAGGCCGCGCTCGGATTGCTGTACAACAGGCCGATGCGCAGGGTGCCGGTGCGGGCCGCCCTGGCCGCCAGGTTGGGCTGGTAGCGCAGGCTGGCGATCGCCGCCTCGACCTTGTCGCGCGTGGCCGCGCTGACGCTGGCGCGCCCGTTGATCACGCGCGACACCGTCATGGCCGACACGCCGGCCAGGCGCGCCACGTCGTGCACGGTGGCGCCGCTGGCGGTGTCGGGGGCGGCGTGCGCCGCCTTATTCGAGGTGGCCACCGAATTTCAGCTTGCCGCTGATGCGCATGCCGTGCAATTGCCCCTCTTCCAGTTCGGCGGCGCTGGTGCGCTGCGCCGTGTCGCGCCGCGCCAGTCCCACCGACAGGATATCGAGCATCATGAGCTGCAGCAGGCGCACAATCATGGGCACGAAATTGAGGTTGCCTTCCGGGTGGTTCAATGTCAGCAGCACGTCGGCCAGCTTGGCCAGCGGCGAACCGCTGGCCGTAATCGCCAGCACGCGCGCGCCGCAGCCCTGCGCCACCTTGACGGTGCGCAGCAGGTCGGGCAGGGCGCCGGAACGGGAAATGACCAGCGCCACGTCGCCTGGTTTCAGCATGGCGGCGCTCATTTCCTGCGCCTGCGGGTCGGCAAAGAAGCTGCTGACGATGCCCAGGTTGAGCAATTTGTGCTGCATGTCGTCGGCCACCACGCGGGCGCTGCCCACGGCCAGCAATTCCACGCGCTGCGCGCCGCGCAGCAGTTCGATGGCGGCCGTCAGCGCTTTGACGTCGAGCATGTCGCGCAGGGCCAGCGCGGCCGAGGCATTATTGCCCAGTACCTTGCGCGCCAGTTCGGCGTCGGAATCCGAGATCTCCACGTGGCAGTGGGCCACCGTGATGGCGCCGCCCGTCAGCCCGGAGGCGAGCTTCAGCTTGAAATCGGCCAGGCCCTGCACGCCGATCGAGCGGCAAAAGCGCATCACGGTCGGCTGGCTCACGCCGACGCGCTGGGCGATTTCGGCGATCGGCAGGGTCAGCATGGCGTTCGGTTCCTTCAGGACCCAGTCGGCCACCTTGCATTCCGAGGGGCTCATCCTGCCGCGCGCCTGGCGCACGGATTCGAGCACGGGTGCGCCGGTATGGGCGCGCTTGAGCTTTTGCGCCAGGATGGCGGCGATGCCGAGGAAAGTCGGCAGTTCGGCCGTGATCAGAAAGGTGGGAATCTGCGCCAGGTATTCGTTCAGGCGGCCTTTTTGCTCGAAGCGGGCGCGGAACTGCGACTGTTCGAACAGGGGGCCCAGGCGCGGCACGATGCCGCCGCCTATATAGATGCCGCCCAGCGCGCCCAGGGTCATGGCCACGTTGCCGGCGATGGAGCCGAGGATGGCGCAGAAGCAGTCCACCGCTTCGAGGCACACGTCGCATTCATTGTTCAGGGCGCGGCTGGTGATTTCGGCTGCCAGCAGCGGCAGCGCATCGGGCTTGCCGGCGCGTTCGGACAAAGCGCGGTAGATCAGTTCCAGGCCGCGCCCGGAAGCGAGGCGTTCGGCCGAGACGTGCGACAGTTCGCGCCAGGCGAAGGACAGCACGTCCATCTCGCGCTGGTCGCAGGGCGCGAAGCTGACGTGGCCCCCCTCGCTGCCCAGCGCGATCCAGCGGTCTTCGGCAGGGATCATGCCCGACACGCCCAGGCCCGTGCCCGAACCGAGCAGGCCGATGACGCTGTCGGCGCGCGCCATGCCGCCGCCGATCTGCAGGCGCTGGTCGGGCCGCAGATAGGGCAGGGCCATGGCCAGCGCCGTGAAGTCATTCACCACCAGCAGGGTGTCGAGGCCCAGCGTGGCGCGCATGGCCTCGATCGAGAAGAACCAGTGATGGTTCATCATGCGGATATTGTCGTCGTCGATGGGATTGGCGATGGCGATGGCCGCATGGCGCACGCGCGCCGAACCGGCGGCGCGCGCCTCGCTGCTATCCATATAGGCGGTGATGGCGTCGAGCAGCGACGCGTAGTCGTCGCAGGGCAGCACGGCGACCGCTTCCAGGTGGCCCTGGCGCGTTTCGAGCACGAAGCGCGCGTTGGTGCCGCCGATGTCGGCCAGCAAGCGTGGCCCTTCACTGAAACGCTCCGCCGGATCGCTGCCTGCTACTTCCATTTTTTCATCAATTTTCATGGCGGTGCCTAGTCTCGTCTGCGTGCGCTGTCGTGGCGGCGCACTGTCGTTATGGCAAAAACCAAGGATTTTAATTCGTATACGTGCCGCGTGCCGAAAAATGCGGGACGCCTGCGTAAATGCTTGCCCGCAGTGCCGGAAACGGGCGGCGCCAGCGGAAAAAACGGGGCAGTCAATGCGCCTGTCGGTACGCAAATAAAGTGTCGCAGAGTAGTCGTAGGATTACAACATAATATGTTGATATTTGTTCGTAGTATAGTTACTATGTCCCTGCTGGAAAGAATTCTGGCCAGTACATTCGGCCACGAATGACTAGATAAAAAATAAATTACTGAGGAGACTTACCATGCTGCATCGCACCATGTTGAAGGCCGTGTTGAAAACACTGCCAGCTGCCATCGTCTTAGCCATCGCCAGCGGTTCCGCTGCCGCCGACCCGATGTACCCATCCGACTCCGAAGGCTTCCACGGCTACCTGCGCGCCGGCGCCGGCAGCAATACGTCGGGCGACGGCGGTTCGCAAGGCTGCTTCGGCCTGGGCGGCAATACCATGAAATACCGTCTGGGCAATGAGTGCGACGCCTACACGGAATTCGGCTACACCAAGTCCGTCGCCAAGTCCGGCGGCGTGAACTACCTGGCCACCATCTGGGTCAACGCTTACGCGCCAAACTCGGATTTCGGCGACAACAAGCTGGGCATCGTCAAGGCCTACGTCGAAGCGCAGGGACTCGATTTCCTGAACGGCGGCACGGCCTGGATCGGCAAACGCTTCTACTACCGTCCTGACATCCACATGTTGGACTTGCAATATATCAACATGAACGGCACGGGCGCCGGCCTGGACCGCATTCCCGCTGGCCCGGGTAAATTCTCGTATGCCTTCTTCAAGGACAACGACTTCAACGAGTTCAATGATGACGGTACCATTCGTGGCACCAAGTCGGCCGTGCGCCAGAACTTCATCTACGGTGAAATCCCCGTGAATGAAAACGGCACGCTGGACCTGGCCGCGACCTACATCATCGGCGAAGGCAAGGACAACGACGCTTTTGGCAAGAAGCACAACGGCTGGCAGCTGTCGGCATTCCACCGTCAAGGTAAAGTGTTTGGCGGCGGCAATACCTTCGGCGTGCAGTACGGCGTCGGTCCCGGCACCGGCAAGGGCGCGCAGTTCGGCGCTTCGGGCGACACCGGTTTGGGTTCGGACGTGAAACGCACGCGCATCTTCAATGACATGGCGATCCAGCCGATGGCCAACTTCGGCATGGAATTCGTCGCCCTGTGGCAAAAAGACGAGTCGAACGCCAAGGGTTCGTCGACCTGGACCTCGGTCGGCGTGCGTCCCGTGTACGCATTCACCGACAACTTCAAGCTGGTGGGCGAACTGGGCACGGACCGCGTGACGCAAGCGGGCGGCCAGCCAGCCAAGCGGCTGACCAAGCTGACCATCGCGCCGACGATCTCGGCCGGCCCTGGCCTGTGGTCGCGTCCTGAACTGCGCGCTTTCGTGACCTACGGCAAATGGAACGATGCGGCCACCGCCTCGGTCAATGCGTCGAACAACGGCGGCCCGATCTACAACAACAATACCAGCGGCACGTCCTATGGTTTCCAGGTGGAAACTTGGTTCTAAGTTTGCAGGCGTAGTCAGTCTAGATCAACCTGGCGCATCCTTCGCGGATGCGTTTTTGGCGCCGTCCCGTGATATAAATGCAATGTAGTCGTTTCATGGATCACGGCGCCGTCTTTACACCAAGATGATGCCCGTTTGCAAGCGGGTCTGAGCACAAGAGCGCCGGTACAGGCGCAGATTTCACCTTTTTCGGCCCCCGTATGCCGAAGCCCCCTAAAAGCTTGATCAAAAAAGGAATGTGGAGATGAAACTGAAATTCAAGATTACCCAACTGGCCGCGTTGACCACCCTGGCATTCGCCGGCAGCGCCTTTGCGACCGACGTGGAAGTGTTGCACTACTGGACCTCCGGCGGCGAAGCGAAGTCCGTGGGCCAGTTGCAGCAAATCGTGAAGGAAAGCGGCTTCGGCTGGAAAGACTTCGCCGTGGCTGGCGGCGCTGGCGAAAACGCCGCGACCGCGCTGAAAACCCGCGTCATTTCCGGCAATCCGCCAACGGCCGCCCAGATCAAGGGCCCATCGATCCAGGAGTGGGGCGCGGAAGGCGTGCTGGCCAATATCGATGATGCCGCCATTCCAGGCAAATGGGATGCCGTGCTGCCGAAAGTCGTCGCCGACATCATGAAATACAAGGGCCACTACGTTGCCGCTCCCGTCAACGTCCACCGCGTCAACTGGATGTGGGTCAATCCGGAAGTGCTGAAAAAAGCCGGCGTGGCCACCACCCCGACCACCTGGGATGCGTTCTTCGACGCGGCCGAGAAAATCAAGAAATCGGGCGGCATCGCGATCGCCCACGGCGGCCAGCCATGGCAGGACGCCACCGTGTTTGAATCCGTCGCGCTGGGCGTGGGCGGCACCGAATTCTACAAAAAGGCCATCCTCAAGCTGGACCAGAAGGAATTGACCGGCCCGACCATGCTCAAGGTGTTCGACACCCTGGGCAAGGTGAAGACCTACATCGACAAGGATGCGGCAGGCCGCGACTGGAACCTGGCCACCGCCATGGTCATCAACAACAAGGCCGGCTTCCAGTTCATGGGCGACTGGGCCAAGGGCGAGTTCACGGCTGCCGGCAAGGTGCCGGGCAAGGACTACCTGTGCGTAGCAGCGCCAGGCACGGACAAGGCCTATACCTTCAACATCGATTCGTTTGCCATGTTCACGCAAAAGGATGCGAATGCGAAGAAAGGGCAGATCGCCCTGGCCAACGCCATCATGAATCCGAAGTTCCAGTCGATCTTCAACCTGAACAAGGGTTCCATCCCCGTGCGTTCCGGCGTATCGAAGGACAAGTTTGACGCTTGCGCCCTGAAATCGATGGAAGACATGGACGCCACCAACAAGACCGGCGGCCTGGTGCCATCGTTCGCCCACGGCATGGCGCTGGCATCGGCCACGCAAGGCGCCGTGACCGACGTCATCGCCAAGTTCATGAACACCAACATGAGCTCGAAAGACGCGGTTGCTGCATTGGCCAAAGCGGCAAAAGTGAAGTAATCACGACGGCGCCGGCACTCCCGCCGGCGCCCGCTGCATCGCATGCATCGCAGGCGTCCGCCCTGGCTTTCGGCCGGGCCGGCGCCACACGCAGTTTTTACTTCTACGGCTGTCCTATGTCCATACGCAAGCAATTCGACCGATGGATACCGCAGATGGTGCTGGGCCCCACGCTCATCGCCAGCCTGGTATTCGTCTATGGTTTTATCTTTTTGACCGGTTGGCTGTCGCTGACCGAATCGCGGCTGATGCCGAACTACGAGTTCGCCGGCCTGGTGCAATATTACGAGCTGTTCGACAACGAGCGCTGGTGGACCTCGCTCAAGAACCTCGGCATCTTCGGTGTCCTGTTCATCGGTTGCAGCATCGCCATCGGCCTGTTCCTGGCCATCCTGCTGGACCAGAAAATCCGCGCCGAAGGCGCGCTGCGCGCCATCTACCTGTATCCGATGGCGCTGTCCTTCATCGTCACCGGCACGGCCTGGAAATGGATGCTCAATCCCAGCCTGGGCCTGGAAAAGGTCATGCACGACTGGGGCTGGACCTCGTTTACCTTCGACTGGCTGGTGAACTCCGACATGGCCATCTACACGGTGGTGATCGCCGGCGTGTGGCAATCGTCGGGTTTCGTCATGGCCCTGTTCCTGGCCGGCCTGCGCGGCATCGATGATGAAATCATCAAGGCGGCGCAAGTCGATGGCGCATCGCTGCCGACGATCTACTGGCGCATCGTGATTCCCGCCATGCGTCCCGTGTTCTTCAGCGTGCTGCTGATCCTCGCGCATATCGCCATCAAGAGCTTCGACCTGGTCATCGCATTGACGGCTGGCGGACCTGGCAACTCGTCGTCCGTGCCGGCCATCTTCATGTACCAGTTTTCCTTCACCCGCGGCCAGCTGGGCCTGGGCTCGGCATCGGCCATGATGATGCTGGCCACCATCGTGGCCGTGCTCGTGCCGCTGATGTACCTGGAAACGCGCAGCGCAAAGGCGATGAGATGACACCTACCCCCAATAATCGCCTCACCCTCGGACGGGTGGTTGTATACCTGCTGCTGATCCTGTTTGCGGTGTACTACATCGTGCCCCTGTACGTGACCCTGTCGACGTCGTTCAAGTCGCTCGACGAGATCCGCAGCGGCAACCTGCTGGCACTGCCGCACGTGTGGCAGTTCGATTCCTGGTCCAAGGCCTGGTCGTCGGCCTGCACGGGCGTCACCTGCGACGGCATGCAGCCGTTCTTCTGGAACTCGATCAAGATGGTGATTCCCGCCGTGCTGATCTCGACCTTCCTGGGCGCCTTCAACGGCTATGTATTTGCGCACTGGCGCTTCCGCGGTTCGGAAATCCTGTTTGCCGCCCTGCTGGTGGGTTGCTTCATTCCGTTCCAGGTGGTGATCCTGCCGATGGCGCGCCTGCTGGGCGAATTCGGCCTGGCCAACACGACTACCGGCCTGGTCTTCGTCCACGTGGTGTATGGCACGGCGTTCACGACCCTGTTCTTCCGTAACTACTATATCGGCGTGCCGGAAGAATTGATCAAGGCGGCCCGCATCGACGGCGCCGGCTTCTTCTTGATCTTCCGCAAGATCGTGCTGCCGATTTCGGGTCCGATTTTCGTCGTCTGCATCATCTGGCAATTCACGCAGATCTGGAACGACTTCCTGTTCGGCATCGTCTTCGCCAGCGGCGATTCGCAGCCGATCACGGTGGGCTTGAACAACCTGGTTAACACGTCCACGGGCGTGAAGGAATACAACGTCAACATGGCGGCCGCGGTGATTGCCGCGCTGCCGACCCTGCTGGTCTATCTGGTCGCAGGCCGTTATTTTGTGCGCGGTCTGACCGCAGGCGCAGTCAAAGGTTAAGGAAAGAATATGTCCAGTTTATCGATACGCAGCATCCGCAAGGTGTACACGAATGGCGTCGAAGTCTTGAAAGGCATCGACATCGAGATCAAGGATGGCCAGTTCCTGATCCTCGTCGGCGGCTCCGGCTCCGGCAAGTCGACCTTGCTCAACATGGTGGCCGGCCTGGAAAGCGTCACGTCGGGCGAAATCCTCATCGACGGCAAGGTGGTCAACGACCTGCCGCCGAAGGACCGCGACATCGCCATGGTGTTCCAGTCGTATGCGCTGTACCCGTCGATGACGGTGCGCGAAAACATCGCGTTTGGCCTGAACGTGAAAAAGGTACCGAAGGCGGAGCAGGAAGAAATCGTCGCCCGCGTCGCCGAAACCCTGCAGATCACGCATTTGCTGGACCGCCGCCCGGCGCAGCTGTCCGGCGGGCAGCGTCAGCGCGTGGCCATGGGCCGCGCCATCTCGCGCAAGCCGTCGCTGTTCCTGTTCGACGAACCGCTGTCGAACCTGGACGCCAAGCTGCGCGTGGAAATGCGCGCCGAGATCAAGCTGCTGCACCAGCGCCTGAAGGCCACCATCGTCTACGTCACGCATGACCAGATCGAGGCGATGACCATGGGCGATTTGATCGCCGTCATGAAGGATGGGGTGGTGCAGCAACTGGGCACGCCGCAGGAAATCTACGACAATCCGGCCAACCTGTTCGTGGCCGGCTTCATCGGCTCGCCATCGATGAACTTCATCACCGTCAAACCTGTCGTCGAGGGCAACGAGGTGTTTGCCGCCATCGACAACGCGGGCAAGAGCATGCGCCTGGCCTTGCCGTTCGCCGCCGACAAGCTGCGCAGCTATGCTGGCCGCGACGTGATCCTGGGCGTGCGCCCGGAGCAGATCACGGACATGAGCAGCGCGCACGGCGACGTGGGCCAGGAACTGGGTTGCCTGATCGACCTGGTCGAGCCGACCGGTCCGGATACGCTGCTGACGACGCGCCTGAACGGCGCCGCCGTCACCTGCCGCACGCATCCGCGCGAAGCCGTGCTGCCAGGGCAGACCATGCAGCTGTCGTTCAACCTGTCGAAAGCGGCCCTGTTCGATCCGGAGAATGGTGAACGCATCGCGTAAGCAAGCGACGCTGCCCATAAAAACGGCCCGCCTGTCAGCTGACAGGCGGGCCGTTGTCGTTTGCGCCGCGCTTACTTGGTCAGCGATTTTTTATACGCGATGGCGTAGCTCAGCTTGCCCGTCGGCGTGACCAGGTCGTCCAGCGCCGCCTGGCTGAAGACGCCCGTCCAGCCCAGGGTTTGCGCCGTCACGCCGCGGCTGACGATATCGTTCGCCTTCAGGCCCGCCATCGCCGTCGATGCGCTCTTGATGGTGGCCATGTAGCTGGCAACGTCGCGCGTGTCGGTCTTGGCCAGGTCGATGCCGGGCTGCGTGCGCAGCCAGTCGGCCCAGTAGAATTCGAGGAATTCCGTGGCCGTCGACGGCACCACGTAGCCGGCGTCGCGCGTGAAGTAGACGAGCGAGCGGTACGGGTCGTTGCCCAGCGACTTCAAACCGATGGATGCGGGCAGCTGGCTGGTGGCGATGGCCTTGTTGCCGCCGTCCTTCAGCCAGACCTTGTTGACCTTCTTCATCTGCGCCCAGAAATCGTATTCACTGAGCTTGCTGAAATTGTCCGTCACCTTGACCCACACTTTCAACTGCAGGTTCTGGCCATTGTCGGCATCCCGGAAGGCGCTGAACGTGTGGTGGCCGTCCGTCAGGTACAGGGTGCCGTTCGGGCCGATGACGACCGTTTTCATGTCGCCCGGCTTGGTGCCCACGGCGGACTTGCACTGGAACGTGGCCGGTGGATTGCTCAGGGTGGCGCCGGCCACGTTGGCCGTCTTGCTCACCACGTCGTCCTGGCCATTGGCTTCGCACAGTTCGGCGAATTTCTTCGGCTTGTTGGTCTTGGCCATGACCAGGTCTTCCGCGCCGTAGCGGCCCAGCTTGTAGTAAATCTGGTCGTAGCCGACGGCTGGCTGCGTGGGATGCAGTTCGTCGAGCGATACTTGCAGGAAGATGGGCGCCGCATCGGTGCCGGCAGCCGTGGCGGCCAGCACTTGCTGGCGCGCGCTGAGCACGGGCGGCGTTTCCAGCACGCTCTTGCCGGTGGCGAGCGGCGCGCCGCCATCGATGATTTGCGCGACGATGCTGCCGCTGGCATTGACGATGTCGATATCCGTGCCGCTCTGTTTTACCTGCAGGTTGTCGAGCAGGACGTCGGCCGGGTCCTTGCTGTTCGGCGTCAGGGCGCCATTGACGAAATCATAGTTGGCCGCCATGCCCAGGGTTTGCAGGGGCGCCGCCAGGGCCGTGCCCAGCTGCGTCTGCGCCGTTTGCAGCCTGGCCGCATCGATGGCGGCCAGGCTGGCGGGGGACGCGCTTGAGGGGATGCTGCCCAGCAACTGCATGGCGATGACGGAGGTGAGCGGGGTCAGGTTGACGGCGCTTTCCTTCAGCGACAGCGCGTACAGGGTGGTGCCGCCTGCCGGCGTGACGGAGACGAGGAAGGGCGCCTTCGCCGTGGCAGCCAGGGTGATGGCCACCTTGCCTGTCGCGTCTGTGGTGCCGCTGCCGACGACATTCTTGCCGGCGTCGAGCACGGCGACGGAGGCATTCGCCACAGCCTTGCCGGTGGCCGCTACCACGTTCAGGATGCGTGCCGGGGTGACGGAGTCCACCGGGGCGACGGGCGCCGTGCTGGTGTCGCGATCGTCTTTGCCGCCACAGGCGGCCAGGCTGGCGCCCAGCGCGAGGGCGATGGCAATCGATAAGGTGCTGCGGCGGATGCTGTGCTTGTACATGGTGTCCCGTGATGTCGGCCTGAAAAGTGCCGACATGCTAGCGGGCGCAGATGTCAGGATGATGACACGCCTGGATGTTACTGACGCAGCAGCGACTTGCGGTAGTCGATGGCGTAGCCCAGCTTGCCCTTGTCTTCGGTCAGTTCGTCGAACGCTGCGTGGTCGATTTCGCGCAGTGCGCCAAGATCCGCCGCCCGCTTGCCGCCACTGACGAGCTCTGCCGGTTGCAGCGCCACCATCGCCTGCGCCGCCAGCAGGATGGTGCTGGCATACGCGGCGGGATCGCGCAGGTCGACACGCGCCAGGTCCAGCGCCGGTTTGCGGCGCAGCCAGTCGGCCCAGTAGAATTCGAGAAATTCCGTGGCCTGGTCGGGCGGCTTGTAGCCGATCTCGCGCGTAAAGTAGACGAGCGAGCGGTATGGATCGTCGCCCAGGGATGCGAGGCCGATGGCGGACGGCAGCTGCTGAGGCGTGATGGCCTGGTTCCGGCCGTTTTTCAGCCATACCTTGTTTTCCGCGCGCATGCGGGCCCAGAAGGCCGCTTCGCCCAGCGCGCTGAAATTGTCGCTGACCTTGACCCACACCTTGAGTTGGTGGTTGCGCCCGCCATCGGCATCCCAGAAAGTGGAAAATGTGTGGTGGCCATCGGTGAGGTATACCGTGCCGCGCGGGCCGATGACGACAGTCTTCATGTCATCGGGACGGCTACCCACGGCCGCCTTGCAGCGGTAGCCGGCCGGCGGTGTGGCCAGGGTGGCGCCGACGACATTGGCCGTGCCGGGCAAGACGTCGCCCTGGCCATTGGCTTCGCACAGGTCGGCAAATTTCTTTGGCTTGGCGATGTCGGCGATGTGTTTTTCTTCGGCCGCATAGCGTCCCAGCTTGTAGTACACCTGGTCGTAGCCGATGGCCGGCTGGGTCGGGTGCAGTTCATCGAGGCGCACCTGCAGGATGCGCGGATGGGCGGCGCTGCCCGTGACGGTCGCCATCAGCGCCTGCTGGCGCGCGCTGAGGGCGGGCGCGACGGCGGCATCGCGGGCCAGTGCCGCATTGCTGACGGAAAGCGCCAGCAGCAGGGCGCTGGCAGTGTGCGTGACGTGCATGCGACTCTCCTTTATCGTTTGTGCCTCATTCCAGCAGCGCGCTGGGCACGCGCGGCGAGGACATCAGGTCGCGGAAGGCGGCCCAGTGCTCGGCGCGCGTCGCGCCCTGGCGTTCCACATACGCTTTCGCCATGTCCTGACCCAGGTTGTAATTAATCACATAGGCACCCATGGCGTCGTAGAACTGCAGGCGCTGCGCGGATTTTTCGGCCGGATACAGGCGCACGTTGACCAGCCATTCCAGCGCTTCTTCGCGGCTCAGGCTGCCTTCTAGGTACTGGCGCGCGATGTCGTTGTCGGCGTAGCCGAGTTTGGCCAGCAACTGGTTCAGCTGTGCGTAGCGGGGCGCCAGCGCAGGATCGAGGCCGGCCAGCGGGTACAGCACCTGCTGTTCGAATGCCAGCCGTTCTGCATCTGTAAAGCTCAGTTCGATGCCGTAATTGGCCGTGCCTTCGGCGATCAAGGATTGCGGCGAGTACAGCGGATAGATGCAGTACTCCATCCAGCCCTTGCCGCGCACCAGGTCGCGCTCGAGCAGCACATTGTAGACGTGGTGACCGGGATACGCTTCGTGGCAGCCGAGATCGACCGCGCGGTCGATATACACGGGCAAGTCGGTATTGATCTGGATCACGCTCTGGTAGTTGCCCTTGTACCAGTTGTAGCCGCTCCACGGTTTGTCGGTAACGAATTCCAGCACGAAATCCTCGCCTTCGGGCAGGGCGATGTACTGCAAGGTGCGTTCGCGGCCCGCGCGGATGGCCGCATCCATGACGGCGCGCAGCTTGTCGGCGGGAATGACGAGTTGCGCGCGCAAGGCGTTGACCCGGTCGCTGACAGTGCCGTCGCCAGGCAGCAGGGCATCGATCTGCGCCACCAGTTCTGCGTAATATGCGCGGCTGTGGTGGGGCGAGACGGCGTCGTACAGGCGCGCGCTTTCCGTGTCGAAATCCAGGCGTGTCCCTTGCAGCATGTCCGCCTTGGCCAGCACGGCTTGCAACTGCTTGCGCAGGTTGAGGGCGCGCAGGCAGGAGGCGTCGGCCAGCAGGGCCAGCGCCGCGTTTGCGCCATCTTTGATATCGCTCAAACTCTGTGGTTGTTTGACCGTTGCTGCCTGCCACGCGGGCGGGCCGTAATACGCGTCGACATACGAGGCGTCGTGCTGGCCCATGGCCAGGACCAGCTTGACGTAGCGTTCGGCTACGTCGGCGAGGGAAGGGGAGTTGCTGTCGTTGTTCGTCATGGCGGCAGGGTTTCTCGCGGTTGGGCAGCGCTTATTGTATAGCGCAATCGGATGCGCGTGAGGCGTGTGCGCGCCACATCATTTCTCTACCGTAACTGAGGAACGACATCTTGATATGCATCAGAAATCCCGGCATTCAGCACCTGCGTCACGCGGTTTGGCCGCAAGATGGCGTGGTCTTCTTTTTTCGCATACACGTGATTTTCCCCTTGATTTTTCTTCGTTTATGGACGAATATGATGTATGAGATCCGGCACTATCTGACGTCATCGGGCAGGGATTTATATACGGAGTGGCTGAAGCGCCAGCGTGACAATACGGCCAGGGTGGCCATCGTGCGGCGCGTGCTGCGCATGATTCCCGGCAATTTTGGCGACCACAAGTTTTGCCACGATGGCGTGAGGGAATTGCGCATCGATGTGGGTGCCGGCTACCGTATTTACTACGCCATTGCCGGGGAACAGATCATTTTATTGCTGTGCGGAGGCGACAAGCGCACCCAATCGAAAGATATCGAATACGCCTGTGCCTGCTGGTACGACTGGAAGGAGAGAGGACATGAAAGAGGAACTAAGCAAACCACCGAGAGACCGCTCGCATGACGAGGCGATGGCCGAACTGTACCGCGACGATCCCGATCTCGCCCTCGAATTGATCAACAATATCCTCGTCGATGGCGACCATGGCGAACTGCTGGCCGTGCTGCGCCAGCTGACGCGCGCCTTTGGCGGCGTGCCCGCCGTGGCGCAGGCGGCCAAGCTCAATCCCACCCAGCTGTACCGCACCTTGTCGCCCGATGGCAATCCTTCGCTGAGCACCTTGACGGCCATCCTCGATGCCATGGGCTTGCGGCTGGCCGTGGAGCCCAGGCAGCCAGAACGTCCATTTTCCGCGCCGGCCGCCTGAGTCCCTGCCTTTGGCTTAAAACTCCACGGGCCGCGCTTCGCGCATCGCTTGCGTCATGGCCAGGCCGATGCGCGTCGCTTCCGTCGCGTCGTGCAAGGTCAAGGACAGGGTGCGCCGGCCCAGCGCCGCATCCGTAAACTCCTGCGCCTCGATCAAAAAGGCGTCAGCGAAGCGGGCATAGAAGTCCGGCGTGCATTCGTTGCGCACGCCATGCGCGTCCGAGATTTCCACCCTGTTCAGGCGCGGATTGCTGCCAACGGCCAGGCGCCCCCCCGTGCCGAACACTTCCGTCAGGGTTTCATGGCCATGCGCCATGGTGCGCGACGCCATGAAGCTGGCCATGCTGCCATCGCTGAACTCGACCGTCGCCAGGCCATTGTCGACATCGCCGAACGCCTGCAAGCCCGTGTGGATGGCGTTGGTGCCGCTTGCGTACACGCGCTTGGGCACGGGATTGCCCAGTAGCCAGCGCGCCAGGTCGATATCGTGCACGCTGCAATCGAGGAAGATGCCGCCGCTGGTGGGGGCGAAGCGCATGAAGGCGCCGCTGGGGTCGTTCTGATCGCAGGTTTGCGAACGCACCAGGTACGGCTTGCCGATCAGCCCTTGAGCAATCTTTTGCTGCGCGTCATGGTAGCTGGCGTCGAAACGGCGCACGAAGCCGATCATGACGGTCAACTGCGGGTGGCGCGCCGCTTCCGCTTCCACCTTCAGGCAGTCGGCCAGGTCCAGCGACAGCGGCTTTTCGCAAAATACGTGCTTGCCGGCGCGCAAGGCGGCGATGATCTGCTCCGCGTGCAGCGAGGTGGGCGTGACGAGGAAGACGGCGTCCAGGCCCGGGTGGGCCAGCAGGGCGTCGTAATCGGCATAACCGTTGGTGATGCCGAGCTGGCTGGCGGCCCAGTCCAGTTCGGCTTGCACGGGGCTGCAGGCGGCCACGACTTCGGCATTCGGCACGCGCTGCGCCAGGTTGATGGCATGGCGCTGGCCCAGCCGGCCCAGGCCGACGATGCCGACTTTTAATGTTGGGGATGACATGGTGTCTCCAGATTTTTTATTGTTATTTATAAAGTTACGACGCCAGGGTCACGACACGACCCTCGCGCCACGACAGGGTAGCCGCTTCCGCCAGTTCCAGCGCCTTCAAGCCATCGTGGACGGTGGTGCGCAGCGGCGTGCCGTGGCTGAGGGCGTCGAAGAAGTGCGCCATTTCCTGCGCGTAAGCCACGCGATAACGTTCCAGGAAAAAATCTTCCGGCCTGTCCACGCTGACGTTCACGGCGCCATAGGCCGTCACTTCCGTCGGTTTGTGATTACCCGCCTGCAGCATGCCGGCGCTGCCCAGCACTTCGAAGCGCTGGTCGTAGCCGTAGGCGGCGCGGCGCGAGGCATTGATCTGGCACAAACGTCCTTTCGCCGTGCGGATGGTGACGACGGCCGTGTCCAGATCGCCAGCCTCGCCGATGGCCGGGTCGACGAGGCAGCTGCCCGTGGCGTGCACGCTGACGGCTTCATCGTCGAGTATCCAGCGGAAAATGTCGAAATCGTGGATCAGCATATCCTTGAAGATGCCGCCCGAGACCTTGATGTAGCTCACGGGTGGCGGCCCCGGATCGCGGCTGGTCACAATGAGCAACTCCGGCGTGCCGATCTCGCCCGCCTCAATCCGTGTCTTGACGGCATTGAAGGTGGGGTCGTAGCGGCGCTGGAAACCCAGCATGCACAGCACCTTGGCTTCCTTGACGGCGGCGGCGCAGGCGCGCGCCCGGTCGATCGTCAGGTCGACGGGTTTTTCGCAAAAGATGGCCTTGCCGGCGGCGGCCGAGCGCAGGATCAGGTCCGCGTGCGTATCCGTGCTGGAAGCGATGACGACGGCCTTGATGGCCGGGTCGGCCAGCGCCGCTTCGACAGTCGCGCTGCTGCCGCCGTGCAAGCCGGCAAGGGCGGCGGCCGCTTCCTGGTTGACGTCGACCACGTACTTGAACTGTATGCCGGATTGGGCAGCCAGGTTGGCCGCGTGGATTTTGCCGATGCGTCCGGCGCCGAATAACGCTACTTCAATCATCATGTTCTCCTGGGGTGTGGATTTCTTCGATGTCGAGCTCTAATTTGTATGCCAGCGCGATGAACAGCGCCTGGCACAGGCAGATGGTGCTGGTCAGCGAGCGGAAGGCGAAGGCGCTGCCCTCGGTGACGGTGAGCAGCGCGTCGGCGGCCCGCGCGAGCGGGGCCAGCTTGCTGTCGGTAATCACCAGGACCTTGGCGCCCTTGTCCTGCGCGGCCTTGATGCACTGCTGGGTTTCCTTGCCGTAAGGCGAGAAACTGATGGCGATCGCCACATCGCGTTCGCGCACGCTGCGCATCTGTTCGCGGTGCATGCCGCCCAGTCCGCTAATCAGGTGCACGCGCTTGTCCGTGTGTTCCAGCGCGTAGGCGATGTAGGAGGCGATCGGAAACGACCGGCGCACGCCGATCACATAGATGTTTTCCGCTTTCAACAGCAGGTTGACGGCCGCTTCCAGCTGCGCGTCGTCGAGGCCTGCCGCCAGGTCGTCGAGGCCGGCGCGGCTGGCGCCGACGAATTCGCGCGTCAGGTCGCCCGCGCTGAGGGCGGCGTCGCGCGTGGAAATGAGCTTGCGGATGCGTTGCTGGTAATCGGGCGTGGCGCCGGCCTGGTCCGTGTATGCCTGGCGGAACACATCTTGCATTTCGGAAAAGCCCGTGTAGCCGAAGCGCTGCGCGAAACGCACGATGGCCGACGGCTGCACGTCGCAGGCGGCGGCGATGTCACTGATGCGTTCGAGCATCAGGCTGGCGCGGTGCTTTTCAATGTATTGCGCGATGACTTTCAGCTGGCGCGACAGGTTGTCGTACTCGGCGGCAATGTGCTGCATCAGCTGTTCGATGGGGGCGGTGGCTGCCATGGTGTTTTCCTCGGTTGCTTGCTAGGCCGCGCAACATGATTGCGGCGGCTGGTTCTGGCGAGAATTATAGGAGTGAATCCAGAAAATAGAAATGATTTTCTATTTAAATTTATTTTGAAAATTTTATTGCATTTGTCTTTTTTGTGGCCTAAGCTGTGCGCAGTGCATCGGGTCTTGCCGGTTTTCCGGTTCCCCGCTGACACGCTTCAAAAGCTGGCAACTATAAAAATTAATCCTTCAAGGAGACATTCATGCAAAGCAATAAGCGTAAGGGATTTCTGAAGAGCCTGGCCATGCTGGGACTCGGCCTGGGACTGGGTCTGGGCATGAGCGCCAGCCACGCGGCGGGCGAGAAATTCGTGCTGATCAGCCATGCGCCCGATTCCGATTCCTGGTGGAATACGATCAAAAATTCCGTCAAGCAAGCAGGTGAAGACTTCAATGTCACCGTCGACTACCGCAACCCGCCGAATGGCGACCTGGCCGACATGGCGCGCCTGGTCGAACAATCGGCTGCTCGCAACTACGACGGCGTGATCGTCAGCATCGCCGACTTCAGCGTGCTGCAAAAACCGCTGGGCCTCGTTGCCGCCAAGAAGATTCCGTTTGTCACCATCAACTCCGGCACCCTGGCGCAAAGCGAGCAGCTGGGCGCCGTGATGCACGTGGGCCAGCCTGAATACGAGGCAGGCAAGGGCGCCGGCGAAAAAGCCAAGGCGGCCGGCATCAAGTCCTTCGTTTGCGTCAACCATTACGCGACGAATCCATCGTCGTTCGAGCGCTGCCGCGGCTTTGCCGAAGCCATCGGCGTCGATTTCAAGGCCGCCACGCTGGATGCGGGCGAAGATCCGACCACCATCGAAAGCAAGTTGAGCGCCTACCTGCGCAACAACCCGAAAACCCAGGCCGTGCTGGCGCTGGGGCCCACCTCGGCCCACGCTTCGCTGAAGGCGCTGGAAAAGATGGGCTTGAAGGGCAAGATGTGGTTCGCCACGTTCGACCTGTCCGATGAAATCTCGAAAGGCATCAAGGATGGCAGCATCCAGTTCGCCATCGACCAGCAGCCCTACCTGCAAGGCTACATCCCCGTTGCCGTGCTGGCCATCATGAAGCAGGACAAGACCACGGACCTGGCCAAGGTGCGCGAAAAGCTGATCAATAACGCCAAATTTAAGGCGCGCCTGGCCGAATATGGCCTGGCACCATCATATGGCCCGCGCCATATCGGTTCCGGTCCTGGTTATGTCACCAAGGACAATATCGGCAAGGTAGAGAAATACGCCGGCCAGTTCCGTTAAGCACCCGCTTTTCAATTCAATTAATACTTAGTTGTTGTCCCCGTGCGCAGGCCAAGCTTGCCGGCGCGCGGGTCCTGCCGCCCTGGAATTGTTGTCGAGGCTGGCAGGTTGCTATAAATCAAGGGAGACATAGCATGAGTACCGTGAAATTCAGCGTGGAACAGGGCGGCATGGCCGCCTCGGGCACGCCGCCGCAAAAGCAGGGCTTTGATGAGCGCGTGGGACAGGTCAGCTGGCTCAAGCGGCTGTTCAGCCGCCCGGAATTCGCCTCGATCTCGGGCGCCATCCTGGTGTTCGCCTTCTTCATCCTGACGGCCGGCGATTCCGGCATGTTCAACCTCGACGGCGTGATCAACTGGGCGCAAGTGGCCGCCTACCTGGGCATCATCGCCATCGGCGCCTGCGTATTGATGATCGCCGGAGAATTCGACCTGTCGATCGGCTCCATGATCGGCTTTGCCGGTATGATGATCGCCATCCCTTCCGTGTATTTCCACTGGCCCGTGTGGGCCGCCATCCTGTTCGCCTTTGCCGGTTCGATGGCGCTGGGCTGGCTCAACGGCTACCTCGTCATCAAGACGCGCTTGCCTTCGTTTATCGTCACGCTGGCCTTTTTGTTCATCCTGCGCGGCCTGACCCTGGCCCTGTCCATCATGTTTGCCAACCGCACCATCGTCAGCGGCATCGGCGCGCTGGCCGCCGACGACTGGCTGGCCATGACCCTGTTCCATGGCGAAGTGGGCACCTCGTTGTTCGCCTGGATGGCCAAGGCCGGCTGGATCACGGCGCTCGACAATGGCGCGCCGTTGGTCAAGGGCATCCCCAAGGTCATCGTCTGGTGGGCCGGCCTGGCGCTCGTGTCCGGCTTTGTCCTGGCCCGCACCCGCATCGGCAACTGGATCTTTGCCGTCGGCGGCGACGCCAACGCGGCCAAGAATGTGGGCGTGCCCGTGAAAACCATCAAGGTCTCGCTGTTCGTCTTCACGGCCTTCTGCGCTTGCCTGTTTGCCACATTGCAAGTATTTGACGTGGGATCGGCCGCCGCCGACCGCGGCATGCAAAAGGAATTCGAAGCCATCATCGCGGCCGTCATCGGCGGTGCCCTGTTGACGGGCGGCTACGGTTCCGTCGTCGGCGCCTGCTTCGGCGCGCTGATCTTCGGCGTGGTGCAGATCGGCATTACTTATACGAATATCAATTCCGACTGGTTCCGCGTCTTCCTCGGCGTCATGCTGCTGATCGCGGTACTGTTCAACAACTTTGTCCGTGCCCGTGTCACGGAAGCGAGATAAGCCATGAGCGAATACATCCTTGCGCTGGAAAACATCAGCAAACGCTTCGGCTCCGTCATCGCCCTGCAAAACGTCACCTTGCGCCTGAAACCGGGTGAAGTGCATTGCCTGCTGGGCGATAACGGCGCCGGCAAGTCGACCCTGATCAAGACCCTGGCCGGCGTGCACAAGCCCACCGATGGCCAATACCTGGTCGATGGCCAGCCCGTCAGTTTCAATTCGCCGAAGGAAGCGCTGGACCTGGGCGTGGCCACCGTCTACCAGGACCTGGCGCTGGTGCCATTGCTGTCCGTGGCGCGCAATTTCTTCATGGGCCGCGAACCGATCAAAAAAATGTTTGGCGTGCTGCCCGTGATGGATATGGACTATGCGGCCACCACGGCGCGCGACAAGCTGGCCGAAATGGGCATCATGGTGCGCGACCCGCACCAGGCCGTGGGCACCATGTCGGGCGGCGAGCGGCAATGCCTGGCCATTGCCCGCGCCATCCACTTCGGCGCGCGCGTGCTGATCCTCGACGAGCCTACGGCGGCCTTGGGCGTGAAACAGTCGTTCAATGTGCTGAAACTGATCTACAAGGCGCGCGAACGGGGCCTGTCCGTGATCTTTATTACCCACAATGTGCACCATGCCTACCCCGTGGGCGACTCGTTCACCCTCTTGAACCGGGGCAAATCGCTGGGTACTTACACCAAGGAAACTGTTTCCAAGGATGAAGTACTCGACATGATGGCGGGCGGTGCGGAAATGCAAACGCTGATGGCTGAACTCGACGGTGTCACGATTTAAGGATAACCATGAATAACCCGACACAATTTGCCCAGGGCCGCGCGCTGGACGTCATCTGCCTGGGCCGCCTGGCCGTGGACCTGTACGCGCAGCAGATTGGCAGCTCCCTGGAAGACGCGACCAGTTTCGCCAAATACCTGGGCGGCTCGTCCGCCAATATCGCCTTCGGCACGGCCAGGCTGGGCCTGAAGTCCGCCATGCTGTCGAAAGTGGGCGACGACCACATGGGCCGTTTCCTCACTGATACGTTGGCGAAAGAGGGCTGCGACGTCAGTCACGTCGGCATCGACCGCGACCGCCTGACGGCCCTCGTCATGCTGGGCATCAAGGACAAGAACACCTTTCCGCTCATCTTTTACCGTGAAAACTGCGCCGACATGGCCATCGACGCATCCTTGGTGGATGCTGCCTTCATCGCTTCCAGCAAGGCGCTGTTGATCACCGGCACGCATTTCTCGACTAGCGCCATGCACGCCGTCAGCATGCAGGCCCTGAAATTGGCCCGCGCCAACAACGTGCGCACCGTGCTCGACATCGATTACCGGCCCGTGCTGTGGGGCTTGTCGGGCAAGGCGGACGGCGAAACGCGTTTCGTTTCGAACGAAGGCGTCACCAAACATCTGCAGGCGATCTTGCCGCAGTTCGACCTGATCGTCGGTACGGAAGAGGAATTCATGATCGCCGGCGGCGGCGCGGACATCATGGCCAGCTTGCGCGCCGTGCGGGCCGCCACCCTGGCGACCCTGGTCGTCAAGCGTGGCCCGCTGGGCAGCGCCGTCATCGACAGCGTGGTGCCGGCCAGTCTCGACGATGCATATAACTACCGCGGCGTGCGCGTGGAAGTGCTGAACGTGCTGGGTGCCGGGGACGCGTTTCTGTCCGGCTTTTTGAAAGGCTGGCTGCGCGGCGAGGATTACGAGGCGTGCTGCCGCTACGCGAATGGCTGCGGCGCCCTCGTCGTGTCGCGGCATGGCTGCGCGCCGGCCATGCCGTCGCCCGTGGAACTCGACTATTTCCTGGCCAATGCGACGAAACTGACGCAGCCGGACCAGGACGCCACCTTGTCGCGCCTGCACCGCACGACGGTGGCGCGCAAACAGTGGAATGAGCTGTGCGTGTTCGCGTTCGATCACCGTACGCAATTCTTTGAGCTGGCGCAACAAGCGGGCGCGCCCGAATCGCGTATCTGCGCCCTGAAGCAATTGATGGTGCAAGCCGTGGCGCAGACGGAAACGGCCTTGCAGTTGTCCGGCAAGACGGGCGTGCTGATCGATGGCCGTTATGGCGTCGACGCGCTCAACGATGCGACGGGCCGTGGCTGGTGGATCGGCCGTCCCGTGGAATTGCCGGGATCGAACCCGTTGCAGTTCGACTGGGGCCGCTCCATCGGTTCGCACCTGCTCAGCTGGCCGAAGGAACACGTGATCAAGTGCCTGGTGCAACTGCATCCGGACGACGCCGTGGAAAACCGGCTGGAACAGGAAGCGCAGATCAAGGCCCTGTATGACGCCGCGCAAGTGAGCGGTCACGAACTGTTGCTCGAAGTCATACCGTCGGACTCCTTGCCGCACGGCGACGACACGGTCTTGCGCGCCGTCAAACGCCTGTACAACCTGGGCATCTATCCGGAATGGTGGAAGCTGGAAAGCATGTCGGCCCAGCAATGGCAAGCCATCGATGCCCTCGTGCACGAGCGCGATCCGTATTGCCGTGGCGTCGTCTTGCTGGGCCTGAACGCGCCCATCGACAAACTGGCTGCCAGTTTTGAACAGGCCAGTGCCAGCACGACGTGCCGCGGCTTCATGGTCGGACGCACCATCTTCCAGGAACCGAGCCGCCGCTGGCTGGCCGGGGAACTCGACGATGCAGGCCTGATCGCCGCAGTGCGCGCCAACTTCGAGCAGCTGATCAGCTTGTGGCAGCGCACGCGCAACCGCCTGGAGCGTGCCGCATGAGCGCCACCATGCACAAAACCATCCGCTTGACCATGGCGCAGGCATTAGTCCGCTACCTGTCCGCCCTGCGCACGGAGGAGGGCGATGGTTCCTTGATCCCCCTGTTCGGCGGCGCCTTTGCCATCTTTGGCCACGGCAACGTGGCGGGCCTGGGCGAGGCGCTGTACCAGTACCGTGACAGTTTCCCGACTTACCGCGCCCACAATGAACAGGCGATGGCGCACTCGGCCATTGCCTATGCGAAAGCGCACATGCGCCGGCGCATGATGGCGGTGACCAGTTCCATCGGTCCCGGCGCCACCAACTTGTTGACGGCGGCAGCATTGGCCCACGTGAATCGCCTGCCGGTCTTGCTCTTGCCCGGCGACGTGTTCGTCTCGCGCGCGCCGGACCCGGTGTTGCAGCAGCTGGAAGATGCCAGCGACGGCAGCGTTTCCGTCAACGATGCCTTCAAGCCGCTGTCGCGTTACTTCGACCGCATCGTGTATCCGGAGCAATTGCTCACCGCCTTGCCGCGCGCCATCGCCGCCTTGACGGACGCGGCCGCCTGCGGCCCCGTGACCTTGTCCCTGCCGCAAGACGTGCAGACGATGGCGTATGACTATCCGGTCGACTTTTTCGAACCGAGAGTCGTGCGTTTCCGCGCCGTGCCGCCCATCGAACAGGAACTGGAAGAGGCGGCCGCCTTGCTGAAAAATGCAAAACAGCCGCTGATCGTGGCCGGCGGCGGCGTGTTGTACGGCCAGGCCGGCGCCGCCTTGCAGGCGTTTGCCGAACGGCACGGTATTCCCGTGGCGGAAACCCAGGCCGGCAAGAGCAGCTTGCCATGGGATCATCCACTGCAGCTGGGCGCCATCGGCGTGACGGGTTCGCCCGCCGCGAACGCGCTGGCGGCGCAGGCGGACGTGGTGCTGGCCGTCGGCACGCGCTTGCAGGATTTCACGACGGGGTCCAACTCCCTGTTTGCGCAAGCGCAACTGGTCAGCCTGAACGTCAACGCTTTCGATGCGCTGAAACGCCGTGGCCTGGGCCTGCAGGCGGACGCGACACTTGGCTTGCAGGGACTGTCGCGGCTGCTGGGCAACTGGAACAGCGCGGGCCAGTGGCTGGAGCGGGCGCAGCAGGCGGGGAGCGCGTGGCGCGAGACCGTGCTGGCCATCACCGGCAAACGGGAAGTCGCCGGCTTGCCGTACGACGGCGAAGTCATCGGCGCCGTGCAGCGCTCTTCACTTGACTCCACCACCCGCGACATCGTCGTCTGCGCGGCCGGTACCTTGCCGGCCGAACTGCATAAACTGTGGAGAACAAGCACGCCGGGCGGCTACCACATGGAATACGGCTATTCGTGCATGGGCTATGAAATCGCCGGCGGCCTGGGCGTCAAGATGGCCAAACCCGAGCGCGAAGTCATCGTCATGGTGGGCGACGGCAGTTATCTGATGATGAATTCGGAAATCGCCACCTCCGTCATGCTCGATAAAAAACTCATCATCGTCGTGCTCGACAACCGGGGTTACGGCTGCATCAACCGCCTGCAGCAGGCGTGCGGCAATGCCTCGTTCAACAATATGTTGCCCGACAGCGCACCCCGCATCGACTTCGCCCTGCATGCGCAATCCTTGGGCGCCTTGAGCGAGCACGTGGCCAGTATCGCAGAACTGGAGCAAGCCATGCTGCGCGCCCGCGCCGCTGCGCGCACGTATCTGATCTGCATCAATACGGACGACACGCGCACGACCGAGGAGGGTGGTTGCTGGTGGGAAGTGGCCGTGCCCGAAGTCTCGACGCAAGCCGGCGTGCAAGCTGCCCGTGCCCGTTATGAAAACGATCGCCTGAAACAAAGGAATTGAAATGACTACATGGAATGTGAAGATCGGCATCAACCCGATCTCGTGGATGAACGACGATTTGCCCAGCCTGGGCGGCGAGACGCCTTTGGAAACGGCGCTGAAAGAGGGCGCCGAGATCGGCTACGTGGGTTTTGAGCTGGGCAACAAGTTTCCGAAAGATGCCCCGGCCCTGAACGCCGTGCTGGGTAAATACAATCTTGCCTGCGTCTCCGGCTGGTATTCGGGCCGGCTGGCGCACCGCAGCGTCGAAGAGGAGATCGCTTCCGTCGCATCGCACTTGCGCTTGCTTGCCGACAGCGGCGCCACCGTCATGGTCTACGGCGAAGTGGCCGATGCGATCCAGGGCGAAGCCCGCCCGTTATATAAACGTCCGCGTTTCCAGACGCAGCAGCAATGGCAGGACTACGCCGATAAACTCACGGCGTTTGCGAAACACTTGCTCGACCACGGCGTGCGCCTGGCCTACCACCACCACATGGGTGCTTACGTGGAAACGCCGGCTGACGTGGATCAACTGATGGCCCTGACGGGGCCGGAAGTCGGCTTGTTGTTTGATACGGGTCATATCACCTTTGCCGGCGGCGACGCGTTGGCGGTGCTGAATAAACATATCGATCGCATTTGCCACGTGCATTGCAAGGACGTGCGCCCGAATGTGGTGAAACTGGCCCGCAATGGCCACTGGAGTTTCCTGCAGGCCGTCATCAACGGCGCCTTCAGCGTGCCGGGCGACGGCTGCATCGACTTCCCGGCCATCCTGACGCGCTTGTATCTGCACGGCTACGAAGGCTGGCTGGTGGTGGAGGCGGAGCAAGACCCGGCCGTGGCGCCCAGCTATGAATACGCGAAGATGGGCCACGATTACCTGGCACGCCTGGTCGACGCGATTCCGCGCCTGGGCCGGGAGGCGGCATGAGCCCGCTGCTGGTGAAAGCGGGGCAGGGACAGACTATCGTCGAGGTCACGCCCGAGTCCGCCGGCTGGACGCACGTGGGCTTTGCCGCGCACAGGTTGCAGGCCGGCGAACACATCAGCCTGGAGACGGGCCGCCGCGAGCTGTGCCTCGTCGTGCTGACGGGCACGGTCACCGTGCAGGCGGGCGAGCAGACCTGGGAAGCCATCGGCAAGCGCGCCAGCGTCTTCGAGGACGTCTCGCCCTATGCCGTGTATGTGCCGCTGGAAACCACGGTCGGCATCACGGCCGTGAACGCCGCGGAAGTGGCCCTGTGCAGCGCACCGGCCACGACGCACCGTCCGGCACGCCTGATCGAACCGGCCAGCATGACGCGCTCCGTGCGCGGCAAGGGCGCCAATACCCGCTATGTGTGCGACATCCTGCCGCAGACGGAGGAAGCCGACGGCTTGCTGGTGGTCGAGGTGGTCACGCCGTCCGGCCACTCGTCCAGCTATCCGCCGCACAAGCATGACGATGACAATATCCCGCTGGAAAGTTCGCTGGAAGAAACGTACTACCACCGCTTGCACCCCGAGCAGGGCTTTGCCTACCAGCGCGTCTACACGGATGACCGTTCCATCGATGAAGCCATGGCCGTGGAAAACCACGACGTGGTGATGGTGCCCAGGGGCTACCACCCCGTCACCGTGCCATATGGCTACGACGGCTATTACCTGAACGTGATGGCCGGCCCGAAACGCGTGTGGCACTTTAAAAACGACCCGGCCCATGACTGGCTGATGACGAAATAACCAAGGACAAGACAATGACGACCCCGACAATCGGCCACTTTATTGGTGGCAACCCCATGGCCTCGCGCTCCGAGCGCACGAGCGACGTGTTCAACCCCGCCACGGGCGCCGTGACGGCCAGGGTGGCGCTGGCGACGCCTGCCGAGCTGAACGCGGCCGTGGCCGCCGCCCACGCGGCCTTTCCCGCCTGGTCGCAAACGTCCCCCTTGCGCCGCGCCCGTGTCATGTTCAAGTTCAAGGAATTGCTGGAAGAACATGCGGATCAATTGGCAGCCCTGATCACGGCCGAGCACGGCAAGGTGTTCACGGATGCGAAAGGGGAAGTGACGCGCGGCATCGAAGTGGTGGAATTTGCCTGCGGCATCCCGCAAATGATGAAGGGAGAATATTCGGAGCAAGTGGCCGGCGGCATCGACGCCTGGTCGATCCGCCAGGCCCTCGGCGTCTGCGTCGGCATCACGCCGTTCAACTTTCCCGTGATGGTGCCGATGTGGATGTTCCCGATGGCGATTGCCTGCGGCAATACCTTCGTATTAAAACCGTCGGAGCGCGACCCGTCGGCCAGCCTGCTGCTGGCGCAGCTGTTGACGGACGCGGGCTTGCCCGACGGCGTCTTCAACGTGGTGCAGGGAGATAAAGAGGCCGTGGATGGGTTATTGCACCACCCGGACGTGCGCGCCGTCAGTTTCGTCGGTTCCACGCCGATTGCCGAGTATATTTATGCGACCGGCTGCGCGCAGGGCAAGCGCGTGCAAGCGCTCGGCGGCGCGAAAAACCACATGGTCGTCATGCCCGACGCGGATATTCCCCAGACGGTGGACGCCCTGATGGGTGCCGCCTTCGGTTCGGCGGGCGAGCGCTGCATGGCCATTTCCGTCGTCGTGGCGGTCGGCAATGTCGCGGACCAGCTGGTCGAAGCGCTGGTGCCGCGCATCGCGGCGTTAAAGATCACGCAGGGCATGGATCTGTCGGCCGAGATGGGCCCCGTGGTGACGCAGGTACACAAGGACAAGATTGCCGGCTATATCGCCACGGGCGTCAAGGAAGGCGCCAGGCTGGTCAGTGACGGGCGCGGTTTCGTGCTGCCCGGCCATGAAAAGGGCTTTTTCCTCGGCGGCAGCCTGTTCGACCACGTCACGCCCGAGATGACGATCTATCAAGAGGAAATCTTTGGCCCCGTGCTCTGTATCGTGCGCGTGCCCGATTTCGCCACCGCGCTGGACCTTGTCAATGCGCATGAGTACGGCAACGGCACGGCGATCTACACGCGCGACGGCAACACGGCGCGCGAATACACGCACCGCGTGCAGGTAGGGATGGTGGGCGTGAACGTGCCGATTCCCGTGCCGATGGCTTTCCACAGCTTCGGCGGCTGGAAGCGCAGCCTGTTCGGCGACCACCATGCGCATGGCCCGGAATCCGTGCGCTTCTACACGAAACAGAAGGCGGTGACGCAGCGCTGGCCGGCCTCGACGGCTGCCGGGGCCGAGTTTGCCATGCCGACCTTGAAGTAAAATCCGCTGTAAAACCCGCTGGTTCGCTTCTTGCTTGATGCAATGGTTAACTATTTAGCCATTGCAGATCGCTCCCATGACGTCCAGCCGTACCCAGCCTTTGCGCATCGTTGTCGTCAACACCATTGTCGAGCACGGCGTGCACGAGAATGCGGCCCTGGCTGCGCAGGTGCAGCGCGGCAATGCCTTGCGCATCGGCTTGCTGGAATCGGGGTACGACATCGTCGCCTCGCTTCCAGCCGACCTCTACCTTCCCGAGCGCATCGCGCAGTTGCAGCCTGATCTCATCATCATCGATGCCGAATCGGATGCGCGCGACGTGCTCGAACACATCGTCATCGCCACGCGCGACGAGCGCCGCCCCATCGTGCTGTTTACGGAAGACGGCGCCACGGCCAGCATCGATGCGGCCATGGCGGCCGGCGTGTCCGCGTATATCGTGGCCGGCTTGCAGGCCGAGCGCATTCAACCGGTGCTGAACGTGGCGCTGGCGCGCTTTCGCCAGGAAGAAAAACTCCGCGCCGAATTGCTCGACACCCGACACAAGTTGCTGGAGCGCAAGGTGATCGAGCGGGCCAAGGGCCTGTTGATGACGCATCACGGCTTGACGGAAGAGCAGGCTTACCAGCGCTTGCGCAGCATGGCCATGAACAAGAAACTCAAGCTGGCAGAGATCGCCCAGCGCATCCTCGACGTGGAGGACTTGCTGGGATGAAACGTCCATTTTCTGATACATGCTGGTGCAGCGCACCATTGCGGTGCGTTTCCCGCCGCCATGAGCCGGGCATGCACGGGCACGGTCCTTGCTGCTGGAACAGCATGACCTTGCCCATGGCGGCGCGGCAAAACAGTACTTATCAGCAAGGAATGGTATGACAGAGCAAATGGGCAAAGAGACAGGGCAGGGCGCGCAAGTGGCGCGGACCCTGCAGCCGGAAAAACAGACGATACGCATCGGCTACCTGCCGCTGACCGATTGCGCCTCGCTGGTGATGGCGTCGAAGCTGGGCCTGGATGAAAAATACGGCATCAAGATCGAACTGAGCCGCGAAATGTCGTGGGCCGGCGTGCGCGACAAATTGAATAACGGCGAACTCGATGCGGCCCACGTGTTGTACGGTCTCGTGTATGGCGTGCAGATGGGCATCGGCGGGCAGCGGCACGACATGGCCGTCTTGATGAATCTCAATCACAGCGGCCAGGCCGTGACCCTGTCGGCGGCGCTGGCGCGCGACGGCGCCCACGATGGCCCCACATTGGCGCGGCACATGCGCGCCGCGGCGCGGCCCTTTGCGTTTGCGCATACTTTCCCAACCGGCAACCACGCGATGCTGTTGCAATACTGGCTGGCCGCGCAGGGCATCGATCCGCTGCGCGACGCGCGCGTGATGACGGTGCCGCCGTCGCAGATGGTGGCCGCCTTGCGCGCGGGCCAGATGGATGGCTTTTGCGCGGGCGAGCCGTGGGGCTACAAGGCCATCGTCGATGGCGTGGGGGTGACGGCCACCACCAGCGGCGCCATCTGGCCCGACCATCCGGGCAAGGTACTGGGCACCAGCGCCGCGTTTGCGCACCAGCATCCGAACAGCTGCCGCGCCCTGATCGCCGCCGTGCTCGAGGCGGGCCGCTGGATCGACGCCAGCGATGCCAACCGGCTGGCCATGGCGGCCACCCTGGCCGAGCCTGCTTATCTGAATACGCTGCAGGAAACGCTGGCGCCGCGCATCCTCGGCCATTATCAGGACGGCCTGGGCAAGACGTGGGACGAGGCGCACGGTTTGAAGTTTTACGGCGCCGGCGCCGTCAATTTTCCCTACCTGTCGGACGGCATGTGGTTCATGACCCAGCACCGGCGCTGGGGCTTGCTGCGCGACGAACCCGATTACCTGGCGGTGGCAAGGCAAGTCAACCGCATCGACCTGTACCGCCAGGCGGCGGAAATGACGGCCACGCCCTTGCCGGCATCACCGCTGCGCAGCTCGACCCTGTGCGACGGCGTCGTGTGGGACGGCAGCGCGCCGGAAGCGTACGCGGCGTCGTTTGCCATCGGCCATTTTTTCTGATTGGAGAGTTCATCATGGCGCAACTTGGAAGCGTGACCCTGGTCGGCGCCGGTCCCGGCGACCCGGACCTGCTGACCATCAAGGCAGTAAAAGCCATCGCGCGGGCCGACGTGGTGCTGATCGACGACCTCGTCAACCCGGCCATCCTCGCGCATGCGGCACAAGGCGTGCGCGTGGTCGAGGTGGGCAAGCGGGGCGGCTGTGCCTCCACGCCGCAAGCGTTCATCGAGCGCCTGATGCTGGCCGAAGCGCGCGCCGGCCTGCACGTGGTACGGCTGAAAGGGGGCGACCCGTATCTGTTCGGGCGCGGCGGCGAAGAGCGCGCCTACCTGCGCAGCCACGGCGTGGCCGTCGAGGTGATCCCGGGCATCAGCAGCGGCCTGGCCGCACCGTCCAGCATCGGCGTGCCGTTGACGCACCGCGGCTGGAGCCAGGGCGCCATTTTCGTCACGGGCCACGGCAAGGATAGCGCGTCCGAGCCGAACTGGCTTGCGCTGGCGCAAAGCGGCCTGACGCTCGTCATCTACATGGGCGTGGCCAGGGTGGCGGCCATCCAGGCCGGCTTGCTGGCTGGCGGCATGGCGCCCGGCACGCCCGTGGCCGTGGTGCAATCGGCCAGCCTGGCCGCCCAGCGCCAGTTGCTGAGCACCTTGCAGCGCTTGCCGGACGATTTGCTGGCCAGCGGCCTGGGCAGCCCCAGCATCATCGTCGTGGGCGAGGTGGTGCGCTGCGCCGATGCCTGGGACGACCATGGCGCACAGGGCTTGCTGGCCGCGGCCGTGTGATTTAGCGGATCGGCAGGGCCACGGGACGGATGGGCGCCGCGTCGCCGCCGCGGAATTTCAAGGAGGCGCCGATGAAGGCGAACTGGTAGACCTTGTCGCGCGACAAGCCTTCCAGGTCGACCAGTTCCAGGATGGGCGCGCCCTGCTGCGCCAGCAGATACGTGTGCACGGGCAGGTAATTGCCGGGCACTTCGGAGGGAAACGCCTCGAAACTGAGGTTGTCCGCCCCCACCACCATGGCGCCGCCATCTTCCACGAGGAATTTCGCCGCATCGAGCGACAGGCCGGGCGGATTCGCCATATAGGCTTGCGCCTGCTCATAGTGCTGCATGCGGCCCGTGCGTATCAGCACCACGTCGCCTTTTGCCAGCGTCACCTTCTGTTGCGCCAGCGCCGCGCGCAAATCCTGCCGCGTCACGCGGTAATTGTCGGGCAGTTGCTGTAATCCCTTGGCCACGGCCACGTCGATCAGCACGCCGCGCGCGACGATGGGCGGCAGTTTTTCCGCGCCCGTCACGGTCCAGCCCCGGTCGCCCAGGTATTGCTCTTCCGTAAAACCGTTCCAGATCTTGCCGTTCAAGCCGAAATGGTTAAGGGCGTCGATATGCGTGCCCATGTGCGCATACATAGACACGGCCGAGCCCGTGTAACTGACGTGGCGGTTCATCTGTTCGCCCACGTTCATCGAGTCGGCCACCACGTTGCCCTTCGGCGTGTGCGTCATCCACATCTGGTAGGGCGGGTCGCCGGCCGCCTGCCAGCTGGGCATGCCGACATAGAAATCGACGGCCAGGTCGTAGCTCTTGCCGCCGTCGATGCGCGCCAGGATGGCGGCGCGCGAGGCGGCCGTCATCAGGTTCAGGCGGCCGATCTCGTCTTTCGGCCCCCAGGGGCTGATGCCCACTTCGGGCAGGGCGGCGGCCGGGGCGGCCTGCACTGCGCCGGCCAGCAGCGCCAGCAGCAGGGTGGCCAGGGTGGCGGATGGTTTGAACATGGGGTACTCCTTGCGTGACATGAATGAAGAAGCCGCCATCATATTATTTTCAATTCCAATGATAATCAGCGATAAAATAATAAGATATTCAACCACAAGGAAAGAATCATGGATGTCCTGGCGCACATGCGCGTGTTTCGCAAGGTGGTCGAGCGCGACAGCTTCAGCAAGGCGGCGCTGGATCTGAACCAGTCGGCGGCGGCCATCAGCAAGCAGGTGCGCCAGCTGGAGGCGCATCTGGGTACAGTGCTGCTGGTGCGCACGACGCGACGCATGAGTCTGTCGGATGGCGGGCGCGCCTACTATCTGGAATGCTGCCGCCTGCTCGATGAAATCGACGCGCTGGAACTGGCCACGCGCGGCTGCACCGGCAAGGTGGCGGGGCGCTTGCGCGTGAATGCGCCGCTGTCGTTTGGCCTGAAGGTGCTGTCGCCGCTGCTGCCGGTGTTCATGGCGCGCTACCCGGAAGTGAGAATCGAGATGACCCTGGACGACCGCCTGCGCGACGTGGTGGGCGAGGGCTATGACGTGTCGCTGCGCATCCGCGCCGCGCTGGCCGATTCGACCCTGGTGGCGCGCCGCCTGGGCGATGTCGAGCAGATGATCTGCGCATCGCCCGCCTATCTGGCGCGGTGCGGCACGCCCCGGCTGGCGCAGGACTTGCACGGTCACGATTGCCTGGCTTACCGGCTGGCCGACAGCCCCGGCGTGTGGCAGCTGGCCGGCCCGGAAGGGAGCAGCAGCATCGTCCTGCCCGTGCGCTTTTCCGCCGACAGCAGCCTGCTGCTGGCCGACATGCTGGCGGCGGGCATCGGCGTGGGCGCGCTGCCGTCGTTTGTCGCCGCGCCGCTGCTGGCCAGCGGCGCCCTGGTGCGCGTGCTGCCGTCGCACGGCATGGCCAGGCGCGGCGTGTATGCCTTGACGCCCGACGGACGCCACGTGCAGGAAAAGGTGCGCGCCTTTTGCGACTTCCTGGCCGGGGCGCTGCGGGGTGCCCAGGCGCCAGGTGTTTTCCAGGGCAACCATTGAACGCGCTTTTTTTCTTCCACAAGCGCGTCGGGCAGGGGCTTTGATAGTATCCTCGTACTTGCTGGGCGGCCGGGGCGCCGCCCATTCAAGGAAACCGGAATAAGCGATCGACAATGCACACTTTGAGCAAGGGCGGGGCGGGATCAGGCATCAGGATATGGGCGGGTGGCTTGCTGCTGGCGTTGGCGGTGGGCGGCGCCCTGTATGCGGGCGCGGCGCGCACGGTCGATGACGATGCCGAGCAGCGTTTCGACAACCTCACGCATGGCGCCCAGCATAGCCTGATCACGCGCGTAAAAAGCTATTCCGACCTGCTGCGCGGCCTCGAAGCCCTGTTTCGCACCAGCGAGCAGCTGACGCGCCGGCAGTTCCACGATTACGTGGCCGGCCTCGATATCGCGCGCCAGTTCCCGGCCATCGAATCGGTCAACTATGCGGTGGCCGTCCCGTCGGCGCGGCGCGCCGCCTTCATCGAGGCCGTGCGCCGCGACACCAGCCTGGCGCCGCGCGGCTATCCCGCCTTCACCATCCGTCCCGCGGGGGAGCGGCCGGAATACGCGGTGCTCACCTACCTGGAACCCGATTCCCTGCTGGCCGAACGCATGGGCGTCGATATCGGCGCCAACCCGCTGGTAGCGCAGTCCCTGGCGCAGGCGCGCGACAGCGGCGAGGTCAGCGCGTCTGGCCAGGTGATCATGATCAAGGGGCCGCCCGCGCACGTGGGCCTGGGCATGCGCCTGCCCGTGTACCGCAACGGTATGCCGCAAGGCAGCGTGGCCGAGCGCCGCGCCGCCTACCAGGGTTCCGTCGGCATCGGCTTTGGCGTGGCGCAGCTGGTGCACAGCGCGCTCGAACGCAGCGCCCTGGAGCCGCTGCACCTGACCCTGTACAGCGCCGCCGAAGCGACGCCCACCGATGGCGCCCTGCGCATCACGCCGCAGGACCGCCTGCTGTTCAACGATGACGGCGACCTGGCGGCGGCGCCGCCGCAACCGGGCAGCGATGCCGACTATTTCGACCAGGTGCTGCCCGTGGCTTACCAGGGCGGCCTGTGGAAAGCCCATTTCCGCGTGCGCAAGGCGGAGCTGTACAGCCCCTTCGACCGTTATTTCCCGTGGCTGGCGCTGGCTGTCGGCGTGGCCGGCACCCTGCTCATTTATGGCTACATCTTTACCCTGTACCGTTCGCGCCGCAATGCGGTGGCGCAGCGCACCCTGCTCGATACGGTGCTCGACAGCGTCGACGCCTACGTCTACATGAAGGATGCCGACCTGCGCTACCGCTACGTGAATGCGCGCACGGCGAAGATACTGGGCCGTTCGGTGGAGCAGCTGATCGGCCGCCAGGATGGCGAATTGATGCTCGGCGATGCGGCGGCGTCCGTGCAGCGCACGGAGCGCCAGGTGTTCGACAGCGGCGCCAAGTTCGTCGGCGAGGAGCGCTTCGTCGATGCGCAGGGCCAGGTGCATCATCTGTGGAGCGTGAAGGTGCCGCTGGGCTTGCCCGGTCCCGTCACGGGCCTGATCGGCCTGTCCACCGACGTGACGGAACTGCACCGCCTGAAGGAACAGGCCGACGCGGCCAGCCAGGCCAAGAGCGACTTCCTGTCGAACATGAGCCATGAAATCCGCACGCCGATGAACAGCATCATCGGCATGGCGCACCTGGCGCTGAAATCCGTGGCCGATGCGCGCCAGCGCGACTATCTGCAGAAAATCTTCCACTCGGGCCAGCACTTGCTGGGTCTGATCAACGACATCCTCGACTTTTCCAAGATCGAGGCGGGCAAGCTGGAACTGGAAGTGCTGGACTTCCGTCTCGATACCCTGCTGGCGAACATCGCCAGCCAGCTCGGCGACGCGGCCGCTGTCAAGGGCCTGGCGCTGCAGTTCGATATCGCGCCGGAACTGCCGCAGCGCTGGCGCGGCGACCCGCTGCGCCTGGAGCAGGTCTTGCTGAACCTGACCAGCAACGCCATCAAGTTTTCCGACAATGGCAGCATCTTCGTGCGCGTGCGCCAGTCCGAGGAGCGGGGCAGCCACGGCATGCTGCGCTTCGAAGTGCAGGACCGGGGCATCGGCATGAATCAGGAAGAGGTGGCGCAGCTGTTCCGCTCCTTCCACCAGGCCGACCCGTCGACCACACGCAAATATGGCGGCAGCGGCCTGGGGCTGGTGATCAGCAAGCAGCTGGTGGAGCTCATGGGCGGCAAGGTGGGCGTGTACAGCCAGCCTGGCCTGGGCAGCACCTTCTGGTTCACGGCGCGCCTGGAGAAAAGCGCGCAGGCCAGCGACGAGCGCATCGCCGAAGTGGAACCGGAAGTGCTGGGCGTGATACGCGGCGCATCCATCCTGCTGGTGGAAGACAACGTCTTCAGCCAGCAGGTGGGCTGCGAATTGCTGGAAGACGCCGGCGCCACCGTCTGCGTCGCCTGCAATGGCCGCGAAGCGCTGGAATTGCTGGCCCACCGGCGCTACGACTGCGTGCTGATGGACGTGCAGATGCCGGAGATGGACGGTTTCGAGGCGACGCGCCGCATCCGCGCCGACCCGCAGCTTGCCGGCCTGCTGGTGATCGCCATGACGGCCAATGCGGGCAGCGAAGACCGCGCCCGCTGCCTGGCGGCCGGCATGGACGAATTTTTGACCAAGCCGATCGCCCCGAATCTGCTGTTCCACCTGCTGGCGAAATGGTTTCGCCTGCGTGGCGGCATCGGCGGCATCGGCCATGCGCGCGCGGGCGACAGGCTGGTGGCGGTGCCGAAAGCGCCGCCACCAGCCGCTTCGCCGGACTTGCGCGATACGGCGATTCTCGACCTGGCCACCCTGGCGCTCACGTTCAGCAATGACCCCGTGAAGATGCGCAAGTACACCCAGCTGTTTCTCGATACGGCGCGCGACGGCATCGCCGAAATGGAGCAAGCCATGGCGCTGGAAGACCTGGGGCGCCTGGCCGACCTGGGACACCGCAGCAAATCGTCGGCGCTGGCCGTCGGCGCCCATGCCTTTGCCGGCCTGTGCGCGTCGATCGAAGGCTTGCGCCTTGGCGGCGACCTGCAGCAGGCGCGCGCCTTGCTGACGGCCCTGGGGCCGGCGCTGGCGCAGGTGGCGGAACAAATTTCCGTGGAATTTGCCGCCAGCGACGCCCCCTGACGCAGGCAGCGGCGATAATACGCGTTTGACGTCTCCGGCCACCCGGCCGAAGACGCGGCAACCCATCGGATCAGCATGCATACTCCCGTCACGCCCGGCCTCCTCATCCTGCATGGCAACCAGCTGGAACAGCTGCGCGCCGCCGTCTTCCAGTGGCTGCGCCAGCATCCGCTGGCCCCCCTGGAAACGGATATCTTCCTGGTGCAGTCGAACGGCGTGGCCGAATGGCTGAAGATCGCCCTGGCCGAGGAGATGGGGGTGTGCGCCGCCACGCGCATCGCGCTGCCGGCGCGCCTGCTGTGGGAAAGCTACCGGGGCATGCTTGGGCGCGAGCGCGTCCCGCGCGTGTCGCCGTTCGACAAATCCCCGCTGACGTGGCGTTTGATGCGCCTGTTGCCGTCCTTGCTGGCCGACCCGGTATTCGCGCCGCTGCGCTACTTCCTTGCCGATGGCGATAGCGAACGCCGGCTGCAGCTGGCCGAACGCCTGGCCGATTTGTTCGACCAGTACCAGGTCTACCGCGCCGACTGGCTGGCCGACTGGGCGGCGGGGCGCGACCAGCTGCGCACGGCCCGCAATGAAGCCATCGCACTGAAGGAAGACCAGCGCTGGCAGGCGCAGTTGTGGCGCGCCGTGGCAGCCGATGTCGAGGCTTTCGAGCGCGACACGGGCCGTGCCGACATCCACGACGCCTTCCTGGCGGCGATCGCCGCCGGCGATGCGCCGGTGGGCAAGCTGCCGCGCCGCGTGGTGCTGTTCGGCGTGTCGGCCTTGCCGTACCAGACCTTGCAGGCGCTGGCCGCGCTGGCGCGCCACACGCAGGTGGTGCTGGCCGTGCCGAATCCGTGCCAGTTCTACTGGGGCGACATCATCGACGGGCGCGACTTGCTGCGCGCGGAAAACAAGCGCCAGCGGCAGCGCAACGGCACCGACCTGGCGCAAATCCCGCTCGAAGCGCTGCATGCGCACAGCCATCCGCTGCTGGCCAGCTGGGGCAGGCAAGGGCGCGATTTCATCCGCATGCTCGACGAGTTCGACGAGCACGCGCAAGCCGAGGGGCGCGACGACAGCCTGCGCATCGACCTGTTTGGCGAGGAAACGGGCGAGACCCTGCTGCAGCAGGTGCAGGTGGCCATCCGCGAACTGCGCCCGCTGGCCGAACATGAACAAACGCCGCCCGGCGCCGGCGACCGCTCGATCGAATTTCACGTGGCGCACAGCGTGCAGCGCGAGGTGGAAGTGCTGCACGACCAGCTGCTGGCCATGTTCGCGCACAGCGCCGAGACGGGCCTGCGCCCGCGCGACGTGGTGGTGATGGTGCCCGACATCGACACGTTCACGGCCGCCATCCACGCCGTCTTCGGCCAGTACCGGCGCAATGACGAGCGTTTCATTCCGTTCGAGATCGGCGACGTGAAGGATCGCAGCGTCAATCCGCTGCTCGTCGCGCTCGAGTGGCTGCTGCAGCTGCCGCAGCAGCGCTGCCGCCAGAGCGAAGTGCGCGACCTGCTCGACGTGCCCGCGCTGGCCACCCGCTTTGGCCTGCAGCCGGACGACCTGGCCACCCTGGGCGCCTGGATCGAAGGGGCGGGCGTGCGCTGGGGCCTGGACCAGGCGCACCGCGCCGGCCTGGGGCTGGGCGCGGCCGGGGAACAGAATGCGTGGATCTTCGGCGTGCGGCGCATGCTGCTTGGTTATGCCAGCGGCAGCGGCGCCAGCTTTGGCGGCATCGAACCGTATGCGGAAGTGGGCGGCCTCGATGCGGCGCTGGCCGGCTCGCTGGCGCAGCTGGTCGAGGCGCTGCTGCACTGGCGCACCGTGCTGGCCGGCGCGCGCACGCCGGCCGAATGGGGCGTGCAGGCGCGCGCGCTGCTGGCGGCCTTCTTTGACGCCGGCGACGAAGGCGACCGTTTGACCCTGGCGCAGCTCGAAGGCGCCTTGCAGGGCTGGCTGGAAACCTGCGAACATGCGGGCTTCGTCGAGCCGGTGCCGCTGTCCGTGCTGCGCGTGGCGTGGCTGGGCGCGCTGGACGAGCCGACCCTGAACCATCAATTCGTCTCCGGCGGCGTGACCTTCTGCACCCTGATGCCGATGCGCGCCGTGCCGTTCCGCGTCGTGTGCCTGCTGGGCATGAACGATGGCGATTTCCCGCGCCGCGCGCCAAAGGCCGATTTCGATTTGCTGGCGCTGCCCGGCATGGCGCGCCCGGGTGACCGTTCGCGCCGCGACGACGACCGCTATCTGATGCTCGAAGCCTTGCTGGCCGCGCGCGACAAACTGTACGTGAGCTGGGTGGGGCGCAATGTGCGTGACAATTCCGAGCAGCCGCCGTCCGTGCTGGTGTCGCAGCTGCGCGATTACCTGGCGGCCGGCTGGTCGCTGGACCGGCACCTGGTATCGCTGACCACCGAGCATGCGCTGCAGCCGTTCAGCCGCCGCTATTTCGAGGCCGATGGCTTGCTCACCTATGCGCGCGAATGGCGTGTCGCGCATGCGGATGCGGATGCGCAGGCCGCCGTGCTGCCGCTGGGCCCTTACGAGCTCGATCCCGGCACGCGGCTGAAGCTGGGCGAGCTGGCCAGCTTTTTGCGCCAACCCGTCAAATACTTTTTCCGCCGCCGCCTCAGCGTGTATTTCGCCGACGCCGCCATGCTGGGCGAGGATGAAGAACCGTTCGGCCTGAATGCGCTCGAGCGCTATCTGCTGGAAGACACCATGCTCGACGACGGCGGCGCCCTGGAAGCGGCGGACGACGTGCGCGCCAGCCTGGAAGCGCGCGCAGCGAAGCTGGCGCGCGAAGGCGTGCTGCCCATCGGCCTGATCGGCCGGCAGGTGCAGGCGCAGCTGGTCGAGGCGCTGGTGCCCGTGCGCAGCGCGTGGCTGTCCTTGCGCGCCTCGTTCCCGTACGCGGCCGACAAGCGCGCCATCAACCTGCCGTTTGGCGAGCTGCAGATCGACGACTGGCTCGACAAATTGTGCAGCAACGGGCGGGAGACGGCCTGGCTGATGCAGATTTCCTCGAAAGTGACGGACAAGGGCGGCCTGGCGCGCGGCGACAAGCTGATGCTGATGTGGCTGCGCCAGCTGGCCGCCGCCGCCCTCGGCTTCCCCGTCACCGGCTACCTGGTGGCGCGCGACGCCATCGTCAGCATGGCGCCGCTCGATCCGGCCGCTTCGCGCGCCGCCCTGGCCACCTTGCTGGCGCTGTGGCGCGAAGGCATGAACCATCCGCTGCCCACGGCGTGCAAGACGGGGCTGGCGCTGGTGCAGCAGGGGGACCCGCGCGCCGTCTACGATGGCGGTTTCGATATCTCGGGCGAGCGCGATGAACTGTGCCTGGCGCGCCTGTGGCCCGAGTTTTCCGCGCTGGCCGCCGAGGAAGCGTGGCAGGACTGCACGCGCGAGCTGTATGGCCCGCTGGCCGACTGGCTGCAAGAACACATCACCATCGACCCGATCAGCGCGCCCGATGACGGCGCGGGAGAAGAACAATGACGAGCCATCTGCTCAACCCCCTGGCGTTTCCGCTGCACGGCTCGCGCTTGATCGAAGCCTCGGCCGGCACGGGCAAGACCTGGACCATCGCCGCACTGTACGTGCGGCTCGTGCTGGGGCATGGCGACGACGACAGCCGTTTTACGCGGCCGCTGCTGCCGGCCGACATCCTCGTGATGACGTTTACCCGCGCCGCCACGCGCGAACTGTCGAACCGCGTGCGCGAACGCCTGATCGAGGCGGCCGCTTATTTTCGCCACGAATCCGGCGGCAGCGACCCGTTTCTCGACGCCTTGCTCGAGTCCTATCCGGACGAAAGCGAACGGCAAAAGGCCGCGCACCGGCTGATGCTGGCCGCCGAGACGATGGATGAAGCGGCCATCTTCACCATCGACGCCTGGTGCCAGCGCATGCTGCGCGAGCACGCGTTCGACAGCGGCAGCCTGTTCGACGAAGAACTGGTCAGCGACGAGCAGGCCTTGTTCGAGGATGCTGCCCACGATTACTGGCGCCAGCAAGTCTATCCCTTGCCGCCGCAGGCGCTCGACGTGCTGCTGGCCTGCTGGCCCGACGTGGGCGCGCTGAAGAAGGGCGCGCGCGAGCTGGCGCGCCGCGCGGACATCATGGGCATGGCCGACGAAGAACCGTTATCTGCCCTGATCGCGCGCGAACAGCGGGCGCTGGCCGCGCAGCTGGCCGCCCTGAAGGCGGGCTGGGTCGAGCGCGTCGACCGGATGGCCGCCTGGATCAACGACCACCGCGCCGCCAATCCCAAGTGTTTTAACGGCGTCAAGATGAAGCCGGAGAACCTGGCAAAGTGGTTCGACGGCTTGCGCCGCTGGGCGCAGGATCCGCTGTTGCTGCTGCCGGCCATTACGGCCAAGGCGTGGGAGCGTTTGACGCCGTTCGGCATCGAGGATGCGTTTGCCAAGAGTTTCACGGCGCAGGTGCCCGAGTGCTTCGAACATACGGAAGCGCTGGGGACGGCCCTGGCGGCCCTCACGCCGCTGGCGCACAAGCTGCATCTGCACGCGGCGGCGGCCATCGCGCGGCGCATGGATCAGTTGAAGCGCCAGTCGCGCCAGTTCGGCTTTGCCGACATGCTGCAACGGCTGCACGACGCGCTGGCCGGCGAGAATGGCGCGGCCCTGCGCCAGCGCATCATCGACCAGTATCCGCTGGCCATGGTCGATGAATTCCAGGATACGGCGCCGGCCCAGTACCAGATTTTCAACCTGCTGTACCGCATCGCCGACAACGACCCGGCGCTGGGCCTGTTTTTGATCGGCGACCCGAAACAGTCGATCTACGGCTTTCGCGGCGCCGATATCCAGAGCTACCTGGCGGCGCGGCGCGCCACCACGGGCCGCCATTACCAGCTGGGCACCAATTACCGCTCGACGGCCCCCCTGGTGGCGGCCGTCAACCAGCTGTTCCTGCACGCCGAGCGCGCCGAGGTGCCTGCCGGTGCCTTCCGCTACCGCAAAGGGGATGAAAATCCGCTGCCGTTCGAGGCCGTCGACGCCAAGGGCCGCGACGAATGGCTGGTGAACGCCGGCGGCCCGCTGCCGGCCCTGCTGGCCGCCTGCGCCAGCGATGAAGGGCTGCGCGGCGACAGCTACCGCGAGTATTTCGCGCAGCACTGCGCCGAGCACATCGTCGCCATGCTGGGCGATGCGCAAGCCGGTTTCGACGGTCCCGACGGTTTTACGCGCCTGCAGCCGGCCGACGTCGCCATCCTCGTGCGCGACCGCAAGGAGGCTGCCGCCATCCGCCGCGCGCTGGCGCGCCGCCGGGTCGCCAGCGTCTACCTGTCCGACAAGGATTCCGTCGTCGACAGCGAGGAAGCGCAAGACGTGCTGCGCTGGCTGGCGGCGCTGGCCAACCCGCTCGACGGGGGCCTGGCGCGCGCCGCGTTTGCCACGCGCACCATCGGCCTGTCGCTGGGCGAGCTGGCGCGCCTGTCGAGCGATGAACTGGAGTGGGAACGCCGGGTCGAGCAGCTGAAGGCCCTGCACCTGATCTGGCAGCGCCAGGGCGTGCTGGCCATGCTGCGCCGCTTCATCCACGAACTGCAATTGCCCGCCATGCTGCTGCAGCAGACGGGCGGCGAGCGGCGCCTGACGAATCTGCTGCACCTGGCCGAACTGCTGCAATCGGCCAGCCGCCAGCTCGATGGCGAGCAGGCGCTGATACGCTGGCTGGCCGAGCAGATTGCCGGCGAAGGCGAGGGCGGCGACGAGCGCGTGCTGCGCCTGGAAAGCGATGCGGAGCTGGTCAAGGTCATCACCGTGCACAAATCCAAGGGGCTCGAATACCCGCTCGTGTATCTGCCGTTCGCCGTCACGGCGCGCAAGGTGGATAAACGCAACCGCAGCTTCTTCGAGTATGCGGGCGAGGATGGCGAGCGCCGCCTCGACTTGTCGCTGTCCGACGAAGCCATGGCGGCGGTTGAAGAGGCGCGCATCGAGGAAGACCTGCGCCTGCTGTACGTGGCCCTGACGCGCGCGCGCCACTTTTTGTGGCTGGGCGTGGCCGCCCAGGCGGCGCGCAAGGCGGGCGAGAACACCCTGCACGAATCGGCGCTCGGCTACCTGCTGACGGGCGGCGACAAGCTGCCGGCGGAACAATTGCTGTTGCGCTGGCAGCAGGTGGCGGGCAGCTGCGACGCCATCTACGCGACTTCCCTGGCGCAGCCCGACGCCTGCACGGTGCTGGACCGGGTCGAGCGGCGTCCCGAGTTGCGTCCCGCCCCCGTGTTCGCGGGCGAATTCGAGCGCGACTGGTCGGTGGGCAGCTTTACGTCGCTGACGCGCCAGATCGGCGCCGTGGCAGCCGCGCACGTGCCGCAGCGGGCGCTGGAAGAAACCCTGCTGGAAGATGGCACGGGCGTGCCCGCCGCCTCGCCGCTGCAGACGGGCGACGCGCCATGGCACCGCTTCCCGCGCGGTTCCGTGCCCGGCAATTTCCTGCACGAGCAGCTCGAGTGGATGGGCAGCGAAGGTTTTGACAGCGTCCACGATACCAATTTCGACACGCGCCTGGCCGCGCGCTGCGAACGGGCGGGCTGGGGCCACCGCCAGGAAGACGCCATCGCCTGGCTCCGGGAAATCGCCGTCACGCCGCTGCCGCTGCTCGATGCATCGCTGTCGCAACTGGACAGCACCCTGTCCGAGATGGAGTTCTGGTTCCCCAGCGAGCATTTGTCCACTGGGGCGCTCGACCAGCTGTGCACGCGCTTGCTGCTCGACGGCGCGCCGCGTCCCTTGCTGCCGCGGCGCCAGCTGCACGGCATGCTGAAAGGCTTTGCAGACCTGGTCATCGAAAGGGAGGGGCGCTACTGGGTGCTCGACTACAAGTCGAATGCGCTGGGCGCCAACGACGCGGCCTATCACACGGCCGCGCTGGCGGCCGGCATGGCGCAGCACCGCTACGATATCCAGGGCGCCATCTACATGCTGGCCCTGCATCGGCTGCTGAAAAGCCGGCTCGGCGACGCCTACGATCCGGCCGAACACCTGGGCGGCGCCATTTTCCTGTTCCTGCGCGGCATCGCGAACGCGGACACGCATGGCTGCTACTGGCTGGCGCCGCAGCTGGAACTGCTGGACGGCCTCGATCAACTGTTAGAAGAAACGGAACACCATGCAGCATGACGCACAGATGAACGCTTTGTTTGCCCATGTCGACGGCGTCGCCGGGGATGGCCATCTGCGCCGCCTGAGCGCCGCCTTTGCCCGCTTCATCGCCAGCCTGGACGAGCAGGCGCCGGATGCGCCCGCCGTGGCCGTCGCGTGCGTGGTGCTGTCCGAGCTGGAAGGGCGGGGCCACAGCTGTTTGATGCTGGCGGACCTGGCCGGCGAACCGTCGCAGCTGCTGGGCTGGAGCGAGGAGCTGTGGCATGGCGTGCTGGCCGTTTCCGGTCCGCTGCCCGCATCGCTTGACGGCTGGCGCGCGCTGCTGGCCCGCGCGCCGCAGGTGTGGCGCGTCGGTGCGCCCGACGTGAAACAGCCGCTGGTGCTCGACGGCGACCGCCTGTACCTGCGCCGCTACTGGCGCGACGAGACCCTGGTGGGCGGGAAAATCGCCGTGCGGGCGCAGGATTTGACGAATCCGCCGCTGGCGCAGGTGCGGCAATGGCTCGACATCCTGTTCGACCAGCCGACCCGGGACGGTGGCCCGGACTGGCAAAAGGTGGCGTGCGCCGTCGCCCTGCGCGGCAAGGTGGCCATCATCACGGGCGGCCCCGGCACGGGAAAAACCTACACGGTAGCCAGCCTTTTGACCCTGCTGTTTGCCGTCTCGCCGCAGCCGGAGCAGCTGCGCATCGCGCTGGCCGCGCCGACGGGCAAGGCGGCCGCGCGATTAAAACAGTCGATCGACAAGGCGCTCGAAGGCCTGGCGGCCAAGGCGGGCGACGCGCTGCCCCTGCTGGAACTGGCGCGGCGCATGGGCGCGGCGCGCACCCTGCACAGCTTGCTGGGCGCGCGGCCCGATACGCGTGCCTTTGCCCACCATGCGGGCAATCCGCTCGAGGTCGACGTGCTGATCGTCGATGAAGCGTCGATGGTGCATCTGGAGATGATGGCGTCGGTGCTCGACGCCTTGCCGCCCAAGGCGATCCTGATCCTGCTGGGCGACAAGGATCAATTGGCGTCCGTGGAGGCGGGCGCCGTGCTGGGCGACTTGTGCCATGACGCGCAGGCGGGCGGCTATACGGCCGACACCATCGCATATGCGCAGGCGGCCAGCGGCGTGGCCATTCCACCTGCCTTTGCGGGAGCGGCGGGCGCGCTGGCGCAGCAGACGGTGATGCTGCGCCATAGCCACCGTTTCAGCGGTCCGATCGGCGAGCTGGCGCTGGCCGTGAATGGCGGCAGACCCGATCTGGCCAAGGCGTGCTTCGCCGGCGACAGCGGCGGCCAGCTGGCGTGGAGCGTGACCGCGCAGCCGGACGAGGTGCTGCGCCTGGCCTTGCGCGGCAGGAGCGATGCGCCGGGCGGCTACCAGCCCTACCTGGAACTGGTGAATGCGGGCGAAGAGGGCTATGCGCAGCACGACGACTGGGTGCGCGCCGTGCTGCACGCTTTTGAAGCGTTCCGCATCCTGTGCGCCGTGCGCGAGGGCGAGTGGGGCGTGGCGGGCCTGAACACGGCCATCGAGCTGCGGCTGGAAAAGGAAGGGCTGATACGCCGCAGCGAATGGTATGTGGGCCGTCCCGTGATGGTCACGCGCAACGATTACGGCACGGGCGTGTTCAATGGCGACATCGGATTGACCTTGCGCGACCCTGCGCGGCCCGGCTCCCTGCGCGTGTATTTCCTGGAAGGCGAGAACGTGCGCAGCGTGCTGGCCACGCGTTTGCGCCACGTGGAGACGGCGTTCGCCATGACGGTGCACAAGTCGCAAGGCTCGGAATTTCGCCACACGGTGCTGGTGCTGCCGCAGGAAGGCGGCGCCATGCTGGCGCGCGAACTGGTCTACACGGGCATCACGCGCGCGCGCGACTTTTTTACGCTGGTCTCGCCCACGCAGGCCGTGCTGTTCGACGCGATCCTGCGCCGCACGCAGCGCGCCAGCGGGCTGCGCGGCTTGATCGGCTGATTTACTTCGCCAGCTTCGCCTTCGCCACCAGCGCCTGCACCACTTGCAGGGTCGCTTGCTCCACGCCCTGGCGCGGCAAGCCCGGGTTGGCGCCGGCGACCATCGATGGATTGGTCAGGTAGCGCCCGCCCACGATCAGGGTGGGCGTGCTGTCGACCTGGTAAGCCGCGGCCAGGCGGGGCAGGTTTTTCAGCCTGGTCTGCACGCCAAACGACTGGTAGGCGCCTTCGAAGGCGGCCTTGTCCAGGCCATTTTTCAGCGCCCAATCGAGGTTGTCGCTGTCGCTGGCCAGGCGCTTGCGTTCCACGTGCCAGGTGTGCATGACTTGCGCGTGCAGCGCTTCTTCCTTCTTCAGCGCTTCCAGTGTCAGGAACAAATGCGCTTCCGGATCGTTTGCCGGCGTGTGCGGCAAATGGATGCGGCGGAAAGACACGCTGGCGGCATTCTCCTTGACCCAGCGGGCCAGGCCAGGCTCCAGCGCGTTGCAGGCGGGGCAGTGGTACATGAAAAATTCGATCACTTCCACCTTGCCAGGCGCCGCCTGCACCGGTTGCGGCGTGGCCAGCACCAGATAATCGGCACCCGGCACGGGTACTTGCGGCGAGGCAAAGGCGCCGGCGGCGACAAAGCTGGCGCAGGCCAGGATGACTTGGTGCAAACGCATGGACGCTCCCTTGAAAAATTAACTATAAGGCAATCATAATAGGGCGTCAATGTTAGATGGTGTTGCTTTGATGTAATAAACGTTTATTATTCCGAATATTGAATAATATTGTTCCAATTTTTGTGTGAAAATGCAAAGACAGGGTGGCGGAGCGAAAACGCTGTGTCATTCCATTAACATCAAAACCAGGAGTCCATCATGTTGTCTTCCCTTCGCACGCGGCTGGTGCTCATTTGCGTGGCCATCGTCGTGCTGTCCATGCTGGCCTTGTCGGTCGCCAATTACATCACCACGCGCAGCAGCATGCTGGCGTCGTCGGACCAGCAGATGCAGCAACTGCTGCAAAGCCAGTCGGCCGTGCTGGCGCAATGGGTCGATGGCAAGAAAAAGGTCATGGCGTCCATCGTCATGTCGGCCGAGACGCCCGATCCGCTGCGCGCTTTCCAGATCGCGGAAAAGGCCGGCGATTTTGCGGAAGTGTTCATCGGCTACGCGAATAAGCGCTCCGTGTTTACCCATCCGGGCCGCCCGGCCGATTTCGACCCGACGGCGCGCGCCTGGTACACGGACACCGTGAAGGCGGGCGTGCCGATGCTCACGCCGCCGTACGTGGACGCGGCCAGCCACAAGCTGGTGGTGTCGTTCACGGCGCCCGTCGGCCCGAAAGAGGCGCTGAGCGGCGTGGCAGGCGCGGACGTGCTGCTCGATACGGTGATCGCCAATGTGGTGGCGATCAAGCCGACGCCGCACAGCTTTGCCTTCCTCGTCGACCAGAGCGGCACCATCATCGCCCATGCGAACAAGGAACTGAGCCTGCAGCCGGTGGCGAAACTCGATGCGGCGCTGTCGGCCGCGCAGGTCAACCGCCTGGAAAGCACGCGCACGAGCGATGCCGTGCGCCTGAATGACCGCGACGGCAAGCTGTATGTGACGCGCGTGGCCGGCACCGACTGGCTGCTGGCCGTGGTGCTGGACCAGCAGGAAGCCATGCAAGCCTTGCAGACGATGCTGACGACGGCCACCGTCACGGCCGCTTTGCTGACGGGGCTGGCGGCGCTGCTGCTGTCGCTGCTGGTCTTTAAAATGCTCAAGCGCCTGGAACTGGTGCGCGATGCGCTCGACGACATCGCCTCGGGCGAGGGCGACCTGACGCGCCGCCTCGACGCTTCCGGCGTGGATGAACTGGCGCAGATCGCCGGCGCCTTCAACCGCTTCATCGACAAGATCGCCGCCGTTCTCGTGAAAATCCGCACGGCCAGCGAATCGGTCAAGGTGTCGTCGTCGGAAATCGCCGCCGGCAACCAGGACCTGTCGTCGCGCACGGAACAGCAAGCGAGCTCGCTGGAAGAAACGGCCGCCTCGATGGAAGAGCTGACCAGCACGGTGAAGCAGAATGCGGACAATGCGCGCCAGGCCAACCAGATGGCGCAATCGGCATCCGGCGTGGCCAGCAAGGGCGGGCAGGTGGTGGCGCAGGTGGTCGATACCATGGCCTCGATCAACGATTCGTCGAAGAAGATCGTCGACATCATCAGCGTCATCGACGGCATCGCCTTCCAGACGAATATCCTGGCTCTGAATGCGGCAGTCGAAGCGGCGCGCGCGGGCGAACAGGGACGCGGCTTTGCCGTGGTGGCGACGGAAGTGCGCAGCCTGGCGCAACGCTCCGCCGGCGCAGCGAAGGAAATCAAGCTGCTGATCGACGATTCGGTGGGCAAGGTCGATTCGGGCGCGCGCCTAGTCGACGAGGCTGGCGCGACGATGCAGGAAATCGTCGACAGCGTGCGCCGCGTGACCGACATCATGGGCGAGATCACGGCCGCCAGCGCCGAGCAAAGCTCCGGCATCGAACAGGTGAACCAGGCGATCGCGCAAATGGATCAGGTGACGCAGCAGAATGCAGCGCTGGTGGAAGAGGCGGCCGCCGCGGCGGAAAGCCTGCAAGACCAGGCCAGCACCCTGGCGCAGGTGGTGGGCGTGTTCAAGCTCGATGAGGGGCCGGTCGCCGTGCAGCCGCCGGCCAGGCCCGTGGTGCGCGCTGCCATCGCGCCGCGCATCGCCAGCCGCCCGGTAGCGAAGGCCGCCGCCAAGCCCGAGCGCAGCGACGAGTGGGAAACATTCTAAGCAGCGTTCAGGCGCGCCGGGGCGCCAGGGTCGGCGCCATCTGCCTGGCCACCTCGAAAAAAGCGTTGGTGGCCGGCGTGTTCTGGCGCCGGTCGCGCACGGCCAGGCCCACCTTGCGGCTGACGGGCGGATTGAGCGGCAGGGCGACCAGCTCCGGATATTGTTCGCGCAGGCGCTGCGGCAGGGCCAGTTCGGCGACGATGGAGACGCCGTCGCCGCGGCTGACCATGTCGAGGATGGTGATGACCTGGCTGATGCGGTAGGGCACATTCGGCTGCAGGCCCGCGTTGGCGAACAGCGGTTCGATCAGGCAGGCGCAGCCCGCCTCGGACATGATGAACGGCCCCTCGCATAATTGGGCCAGGGTGATGGCGGTTTCGCTGGCCAGCGCATGGCTGCGCGGCACCAGCGCCATCATCTGGTCTTCCACCAGCGGCGCCGTATCGAAACGCTCGTCGGGCAGCACGACGAAGCCGACATCGACCCGGCGTTCGCGTATCCACTGCACCACTTCATGGTCTGCACCCTCGTCGATGCGCAGGTCGATGCCCGGATAGCGCAGGCGGAATTGCGCCGTGATGGCCGGCAGCAGATTCAAGGAAGACGTCGGGCCGAAGGAGCCGATGCGCAAGCTGCCCTGGCGCTGGCCCAGCACGTCGGCCGCTTCCTGGCGCATCGCTTCCGACAGGCCGAGGATTTCGCGCGCGCGCACGAGCAGCTGGCGGCCCACGTCCGTCAGCTCGGCCGAGGCCTGATGGCGCACGATCAGGTCCACGCCCATTTCCTTTTCCAGCGCTTTTAACGCATGCGAGACGGCGGACTGGCTGATGCCCAGCTGCGCGGCGGCGGCGGAAAAGCCGTGCAGTTCGGCCACCAGGGTAAAAATTTCCAGTTGCGTGAAGGTCATGCTGTGGTTTTCCTGTTATATGAGTATTTACTCATTATTTCATGAGTCAATATTAGTATTAATATATAGGGACACTACCCGCCGCGCAAGCGGCTTTACAGGAACTCCCATGTCTTCTTCCGCCGTACCCCAGGCTCCGCTGCTCGCCGCGCAGTCGCCGCTCGTCTACATCAAATTGATCTTCGTCGCCCTGTTCTGGGGCGGCACCTTCATCGCGGGGCGCGTGCTGGCGCAGCAGATGCCGCCTATGACGGCCGCCAGCGGCCGCTTCGGCGTGGCCGTGCTGCTGCTCGTCGCGCTGGCGTGGAAGCTGGAAGGGGGTTTGCCGCGCCTGGACCGCAAGCAGCTGGCAACGACGGCCGCGCTGGGCCTGACGGGCATCTTTTTATATAACCTGTGCTTCCTGGCGGCGCTGTCGCGCATGCCGGCCGGGCGCACGGCCCTGTTCGTGGCGCTGAATCCCATCGTCACGGCGCTGGCCTCGGCCATGCTGTTTCGCGAACGGCTGGGATCGTTCAAGTGGCTGGGCATCATGCTGGCGTTTTGCGGCACGGCCATCGTCATCACGCGCGGCGACTTGGCCGGCGTGCTGCACGGCACGGGCGGCGGCATCGGCATGGGCGAGGTGTTCATGTTTTGCGGCATTTCCAGCTGGGCCGCCTACACCCTGATCGGCCGCGTCGCGCTGAAGGGCCTCTCGCCCATTGCCGCTACCACGTATGCGTCGATGTGGGGCCTGGCCTTCTTGCTGGTCGGGGCGGCCGTGGAATTCCCGACGGTGCCGTGGCACAGCTTTGGCTGGCAAGTGTGGGCCGCCATCGGCTACCTGGGCGTGTTCGGCACGGTGATCGGCTTTGTCTGGTATTACGAGGGCGTGAAAGCGCTGGGGCCGTCGCGCACGGCCGTGTTCAACAACCTCGTGCCCGTGTTCGGCATCGTGCTGGCGGCGGCGCTGCTGGGCGAGCCGGTGCTGGCGTCGATGCTGGTGGGCGGCGCGGTGACGATTGCCGGCGTAGTGATGACCAACCGGCAAATCAAGGCTTAACCCTAAGCAAGGACTGGGGTCGGACCCTGAGGGGCCGACCCCGGCATTTCAAGGGTTAACTTATAGCTCAACGGGCGCGGCGGCGCTTCGATGGCTTGGCCGGCGCCTTCTTGTGCCGGCTGACGGAGGCGCGCATCACTTTCGGTTCTTCGATGCCGTTTTCGGCCGCCAGCATGCGGCGGATGTTGACGGCGTCCATGGCGCGCACGGAATTGGCGCGCGCGTTGAGCAATATCATGGTGGCGAACTTGCCGGCCGACTTGATGCGCATGATCAGGCAACGGCCCGCTTCATTCGTGTAGCCCGTCTTCGACAGGCCGATATCCCAGCCCTTGGCGCCCACCAGGCGGTTCGTGTTGTGGTATTCCACGTCGCGGCCCTTGATCTGGATCACGTCCTTCGAATCGGTGGTGATGCGGCTGATTTCCGGGTAGCGCGAGGCGGCCACGGCCATCTTGACGAGATCCGCCGCCGTCGACTGGTTGTTCGGCGACAAGCCCGTCGGCTCTTCGATCACGGTCTGGCGCATGCCCAGGGCTTTGATCTTGGCGTTGACGGCCACGGCAAACGCCGTCGGGCCGCCGGGGAAGGTGCGCGCCAGCGAGGCGGCGGCGCGGTTGTCGGACGACATCAGCGCCAGTTGCAGCACGTCGTGGCGGCTCAGGGTGGCGCCCACGGGCACGCGCGAGGTGCTGTGCTTCAGGGTGTCGACATCCTCGCGGTCGATGCTGATCTCTTCCTGCATATTCGCCTTGGAGTCGAGCACGACCATGGCCGTCATGAGTTTGGTCAGCGAGGCGATGGGTACCACCACGTTGGAATTTTTTTCAAGCAAGACTTTGCCTGTGCCGTCTTCGACCACCAGGATCGACTGGGAACCGAAGGGCACGGCGATGGCCGCTGTCGAAAGCGTCATCAGCACCGCGGCGAACATTTTTTTGAGCATGGGATTGTATGTGGGAAAGCAGTTTTGGGGCGCCATCGTGGGCGCTGCGCGCAAATCCGGAAGCGGGCCGCGCGGGGACGCAGCGTGTATCTCGGAGGCAATATTTGCCAAGCTTAAACAATACCATTAAAGATCAAGCGATGTCTACGGTACAGGCCCGCGACAGGCGGCGTTGCGGCCAATTTGGCAAATAAATGGGGCGAATCTTGCCGTAGTGAAAATTGTTGCGTGATTATTGATTTCGTCTTGGAAACTTCGTATTATTTCAGCAATATTGGCAGCCATGGTCCGGCAGGCGCCGCGCGCTTCGTCGTTGATGCCTGCCGCTTCGTGCTTCGTCGCCCCGCGCTATGCCCTGCAACAGGGGCGCCGTAGACTGCGTTCATGCCTGATTGACACGACAAGGAGAACGCAGCATGTGGAAAAAATTTGCCGGATGGTATCGCTGTTACGACGATGAAACCCTCACAGTGCTTGCGCATCCGGACACGGCGGCCCAGTTGCCGCCAGGCTGGCGGCGCTGGGTGGCGTTGCGGCTCATCACCTTGACGCCGATCGAGCGCCAGCAATTCCACGCCTTCATGCTCAAGTACCGGGGCGCCGGTTTTTACCTGGCGGCGGCCAGGCTGATGTTGCTGTTCAGCCTCATCGGCGTCGTGCTGCATTTGCTGCTGCCCGACAAGGTCGGCTGGGCCAAGGCCGTGGTGCTCAGCAATGTCCTGGGCCTGGCGATGGCCTGGGGCGTGCTGGGCGTCTGGTTCAATTACCGCAAGCTGGCGCAGCGCAAGCTCAAGGTGCTGTTGCTGCTGCTGGTGCCGGCCCTGGCCGGTGTGGCGATCGGCGTGCTGCGCGCCATGCTGGAAGGTCATGGCTCCCTCGGCGCGGCGCTGGAGCGGGGCGCGCGCGTGGGCGGCTGGGCCGCGCTGACGGCCGGGCTGGTGTATATGGTGCCGATCACCATCGTGGCCATCTGGCGCAACCGCCAGTACGAGGCGCTGGCCCTGCAGTTGCAGCAGGATGCCGAGCGCGACCGGCTGGCGCGCGAACTGAGCGAATCGCAGCTGCGCCTGCTGCGCGCGCAGATCGAACCGCATTTCCTGTTCAATACCCTGGGCGCGGTGCAGCAGCTGGCCGAGCAGGGCGCCCACGGGGCGGTGCAGGCGGCCGCGCTGACGGCCAACCTGATCGCCTTCCTGCGCGCCAGCCTGGCCGAGATGCGCGCCGACCAGGTGCCCTTGCAAACGGAATTCGACGTGGTGCAAGCGTATCTGCAAGTGATGCAGGTACGCATGGGCGCGCGCCTGTCCTTCCGCCTCGACTTGCCGCCCGGCCTGGCGCAGATACAAGTGCCCAGCATGATCTTGCTGACCCTGGTGGAAAACGCCATCAAGCATGGCATCGAGCCATCGCTGCGGGGCGGCGAGATCGTCGTCTCGGCCGTGCTGGACGGGGACGGCGCCATGCGCTTGCGCGTGCAGGATAGCGGCGTGGGCCTGGGCGCCGCGAGTGCGCCTGGAGGCGGCCTGGGCCTGGAAAATGTGCGCCGCCGGCTGCAGCTGGCCGCGGCCGCTGCCAGCGTGCGCGTGCAAGATGGCGAGGAAGCGGGCGTGCTCGCCGAAATTGTGTTGCCGATGAATCTGAAGGAAACCGCCGCATGAATGCCACCATCCTGATCGCCGAAGACGAACCGCTGATGCGCGAACGCCTGCAAACGATGCTGGCGCTGGCCTGGCCCGAGGCGCGCATCGTGCTGGTGGCGGAAAACGGCAACGATGCCTGGGACGGTTTCCTCGAACATGAGCCGGACGTGGTCTTCCTCGACATCCGCATGCCGGGCCTGTCGGGCCTGGAAGTGGCCGAGCGTATCGGCACGCGGGCGCACGTGGTATTTGTCACTGCGTATGACCAGTATGCCGTCGATGCCTTCGACGCGGGCGCCGTCGATTATCTGTTGAAACCCGTGCAGGCCGAGCGCCTGCAGCGGGCGCTGGCCCGGCTGCGCGACAAGCTGGGCGCCCAGCCGGCCGACATGGCCCATCTGCTGCAGTCGCTGCGCGCGGCGCTGCCGGCGCCGCCGCGCGAAAAACTGAAATGGATCAAGGCCAGCGTGGGCAAGCAAATCCGCCTGATCGACATCGACGACGTGCTGTTCTTCCAGGCCGACACCAAGTACACGCGCGTGGTGCTGGCCGGCTCGGAAGCGCTGGTGCGCACGCCGTTGAAGGATTTGCTGGGCGGCCTCGATCCGGAGCAGTTCTGGCAAATCCACCGCGGCACCATGGTGAACGTGAAAGCCATCGAGGCGGCCGAGCGCATCGACGCCGAGCGCATGCAGGTGCTGCTGCGCGGCAGCGCGGAAAAGCTGCCCGTCAGCCGCACGTTTACCTATTTGTTCAGGGATTGATATGATGGCAATGTTTTTAATCTGCCACCATATGGACTTCTCATGACAATTCTACGCCGCTGGTTCGCCGCCATCCTTCTTTCCTTGCTCTCCTGTACTGCCGCCCACGCGGCGCAGAAGGAGGAAAAGGTTGTGTATCACGTCAATGACGCCAGCAATGCCACGGCTGCGCTGAGGAATATCCGCAACCACCTCGATGCCAGCCCGCAGGCGACCATCGTGCTGGTCGCCCACGGTCCCGGCATCGACTTCCTGCTCGACGGCGCCATCGACAAGCAGGGCTATCCGTATGATGTGGCGGTGCGCGAGTTGGTCAAGCGGGGCGTGAGCTTTCGCGTCTGCAATAACACCTTGCAAGGACGCAATATCGACCGCCAGCGCGTGCTGCCCGAAGCCGTCATCGTGCCGTCGGGCGTGGCCGAACTGAGCCGCCTGCAGGCGCAGGAAGGCTATGTGTACATCAAGCCCTGATGCACGCGCCGTTGCCAGATGGCAAGGGCGCGGCGCATGGGCAGGCGATGCTTACTGGATCTTGGCGATCGACACTTCCGTCGATTTCACCAGCGCGATGACTTCGCTGCCCACTTTCAGGTCCAGGTCCTTGATCGAGCGCGACGTGATGACCGAGGTGACGATGCCGTGCGGCGTTTCCACGTCCACTTCCGACACCACGGGGCCAAAGATGATTTCCTTGATCTTGCCGCGAAACTGGTTGCGTACATTTACTTCCGAGATAGCCATGATGTTTCCTTTGTGTCCGTAATACGCCGTGCGGCGCGACAAGGCCAGAGTACGGCGCGCGCGCGCTTTTGACCACGAATCGATGCGCATATCGATATGCGGAAATGGCGCGCGGATGCCGCCGCAAGCATATTATTCGCCTATACTCGTCGGTATATCCACGGGGGAGGTTTGCCATGCGTCCATGTCTGCTGTCGTTGTTGCCCCTGCTGTTGTTCACCTCTGCCGCGCTGGCGCAGCCGGTCGCTGCCCTGCAACCGATGGCTTTCCTGGCCGGGCATTGCTGGAAGGGCGAATTTCCTGGTGGTAAGCAGACGGATGAGCACTGTTTCCAGTGGCTGTATGGCGGCCGGATGCTGCGCGACGTGCACACGGTGCGCAGCCCCGGCAAGCCCGATTACGTGGGCGAAACCACGTATTACCACGATGCCGCCGAAGGCAAGGTAGCCTTTCTGTATGTGGAAAACAGCGGCGGCTACAGCCGCGGCACGATGTTGCCGGCGGACGGCGGCCTCGACTTTCCTGCCACGCAATACGTAGGCGCCGGCGGCAAGGCGCTGACCTACCGCGTGCGCTGGACGCCGTCGGGCGATGCCTACGAGGCGGCCAGCGAGATGCTGGTGGACGGGCGCTGGCTGCCGCAATTCAAGCTGCTGCTGAAAAAGCAGTGACGCGGCGGTAATAAAAAAACCGGGACTCGTCCCGGTTTTTTATTGATGTGGCGCAAGCTTACTTCTGATAAATCTTGTCGAACTCGCCGCCATCGTCAAAATGTTTCTTTTGCGCTTGTTTCCAGCCGCCAAAGACATCATCGATGGTGAACAGGGTGATCGGCTTGAAGCTGGCCGCGTATTTCTTCGCCACTGCCGCCGAACGGGGGCGCAGGTAGTGCTTGGCGACCAGTTCCTGGCCCGGTTCCGAGTACAGGTATTGCAGGTAGGCCGTGGCTTCCTTGCGGATGCCGCGACGGTCGACGACCTTGTCGACGACGGCCACCGGCGACTCGGCCAGGATGGAGATGCTTGGATACACGACCTCGAAGTTATCGCCGAATTCGGCGCGCACCAGTTGCACTTCGTTTTCAAACGTCACCAGCACGTCGCCGATTTCGCGCTGCGTAAAGGTGGTGGTGGCGCCGCGGCCGCCGCCGTCGAGCACGGGCACGTTCTTGAACAGCTTGGTAACGAGCTCGCGCGCCTGCGCTTCGGTGCCGCCTTTTTTCACGGCATAGCCCCACGCCGCCAGGTAGGTGTAGCGGCCATTGCCCGAGGTTTTCGGGTTCGGCACGATGACCTTGATGCCGGGCTTGGCCAGGTCGTCCCAATCCTTGATGTGTTTCGGGTTGCCTTTGCGCACCAGGTACACCATGGTCGAGTAGAACGGCGCCGCATTGTTCGGGAATTTCTTGGCCCAGTCGGCCACCACCAGGCCGCGGTCGACGAGGATGTCGATGTCATTCGCCTGGTTCATGGTCACGACGGACGCTTCCAGGCCATCGGCGACGGAGCGCGCCTGCTTGCTGGAGCCGCCGTGCGATTGCTTGATGGTGATGGTTTCGCCCGTTTTGGCTTTCCAATCTGCAATAAATGCGGGATTCACGTCCTTGAACAGTTCGCGCATCACGTCGTAGGACGCGTTCAGCAAGACCACCGGTTCGGCGGCGCTGGCGGCTATCGGCAGGCTCATGGCGGCAGCGGAAGCGGCCAGGGCGCTGGCCAGGAACCAGCGGCGCGAGCGTTGGGTGAGCGTTGCTGCGGCAGTCGATACGGCGGTGGAATGGGTCATGTTGAACTCTTGTTGTGAGAATAGATAGACATAGTCTAAAATTCCGGCCGGAAAAGAAACGAATTTTTCGTAATATGCTTAGATTCGATTCCCGTTTGCGCTAAAAAACATATATCGATTTCTGGAAACATTCGTGGGCAAGATGCGCATCAGCACTTAGTCTGCACGCATGGCGCTACAGGCAAAACCGGTCCGTGGCGTGCGGCAAAAAACCCGAAAGCGCCGCTTGGTGTATAGTCGAATCGCGCGATACAGGGGTAAAACCGCCTGCATCGGCAACTGGAATATTTTGTGAGCGTACATGAGTCTTGAAATTCGTATTGCAACATCGACCGACGCTTTCGAGGCGTGCAACGTATTACGACGCTCCATCGTCGAATGCTGCAGCCTCGATCATCGGGACGATCCGGCCATCCTGGAAGCCTGGCTGGGCAATAAAACACCGCAGATGGTGGCGTGCTGGTTCGCGTCGCCCACCAATTTTTCGCTGGTCGCAGTCGAGGCGGGCGCCGTCGTCGGCGTCGGCTTGCTGACGCGCGCCGGCAAGCTGGCCCTGTGCTACCTGCTGCCCGAGGCGCAAGGCCGTGGCGCCGGCAAGGCGCTGGTGGAGCAGCTGGAAGCGCAGGCGCGCGAGTGGGGCATCAAGGCCCTGCAACTGCACAGCACGGCCAGCAGCCAGGCCTTTTTCGTCAAGCAGGGCTATATCGAGGCGGGCAATGTGCGCTCGCCGTATGGCGTGGAAACGATTTTTTGCTGGAAACAGATTGACCCCGCAGGCATCGCCAGCGGCGACCCCAAGCGCAAGCGCTTTTGCAACTGCAATTCGGCCTGACGGCTTTTCTGCACTTCAGCCCGCCCATCCGGCGGCGGGCCATTTCCCCTCTTTGAATAGTTCCCTTCAGTAACTGATCTGGATATACACGCCTTGTTGCACGCTATCGTTTGCCGGCAGCAAGGTGCCGCCGGCAAACAGTTTCAGTTCGCCGGGCGCGAACGCCAGCCAGTCCTCGTTTTGCGTCAGCGGGTGCGTGGCGATGACGGCGATGCGGTCGTCCAGGTGATTATGCTGGCGAAAGTCGATGCTGCGCTCGCAGTCGATCAGTTGCGCCACGGAAAACGGGTATTCGCGTATCACATAGTGCAAATGCGTGGAACAGTGGGCAAACAGCAGTTCGCCGTCCGACAGGATGAAATTGAAGGTGCCGTGCGCGGCAATCTCGCGCGCCACGTCGCCGATGGCGGCGCGCAAGGCGGCGCGCGCGGGTTCGCCCGTGGGAAACTGCGTGCGCAAGCGGGCCAGCAGGTGGCAAAACGCTTGTTCGCTGTCCGTGTCGCCGCTGGCACGGTAGTGCCCATTGGCGGGCGCGCGCCACGTTTTCAAGTCGCCATTGTGGGCGAAGGACCAGGTCTTGCCCCACAGGTCGCGGGCGAACGGGTGCGTGTTTTCCGGCGCGATGCGGCCCTGCGTGGCCTTGCGGATGTGCGCGACGATGTTTTTCGCCTTCACGGGATGCTGCTGCACCCGGGCCGCCAGCGGCGAATCGATGGCCGCCAGGTGATCCGTCAGCAAGGTGCAGCCGCTACTGGAATGATAGGCGATGCCCCAGCCGTCGCGGTGCTCGTCCGTGCGTCCGCCCCGTTCGGCAAAGCCGGCAAAGGAAAATCCCAGCGCCGCTGGCTTGCTGCTGTTCATTGCGAGTAACTGGCACATGGCGGCCCTTCCTGATGGTATCGGTACCTGCCCACAGTAAAGGCCGGGGCAGGCCGCTGGAACGAATGTTTCCGACTATCGTTATGCGCTGTCCATTGTTGCGGCCATATATGCTGGACGCATATCAAATGGCGAAACCATTCGTTCTCCTTTGCTTGGCGCTGCCTTACTCTGCACACTTTGGCGCCGCCTTCCCCATCAGGGCAGCTGGCGCAGCCCGATGAAGGAGCACGTATGCCATTTCCCGTCCTGAAAAACTACCTGGCCCGCCTGTCGCACCAAACCCAGGCCGGCACCAGCGTCTGGCTCGACGGGGAGGGCAGGGCGCTGGGGCGCTTTTTCAATTGCACCATGACCAGCGCCTTCCAGCCGCTGCGCGAGCTCGAGAGCGGCAAGCTGGTGGCGTTCGAAGGGCTGGCGCGCAGCGTGTCGAAGGCGGACGAGGGCTTGTCGCTGTGGCGTTTGCTCGACCATGCGGCCAGCGACGATGAATCCGTGGAGCTGGACCGGCTGTGCCGCATGTTGCACGCCATTAATTTTTTCCGGCAGGCGGAAGCGGAGCAGGCCGACCTGTACCTGAACGTGCATGACCGCCTGTTGAGCGCCGTCAGCAGCAATCACGGCCACGCCTTCCAGCGCATCCTCGACGCGCTGGGCTTGCCCATCGAGCGCATCGTGCTGCAATTGCCGACGGTCACGCCGAACCAGGGCTGGCTGCTCAACTATGTGGCCGACAATTACCGGCGCAACGGTTTCCGCTTGGCCATCAACGTGGCCAGCGTGCATGAGGCCACGGGCATGCTGGAGCGCTTGCACCCGCATGCGTTCAAGCTCGACGCGGGCAACCTCAGCGACGAGCAGGCCGTCGCCAGCTTCGTCACCCTGTGCCATGCGGCGAAAATCCGCGTCGTCTTCAAGCGCCTCGACACGCCGGCCGCGCTGGCCGCGCTGCAGCGCGTCGCCGCCATCACGGGCTTGCCCATCGTGGCCCAGGGTTATCTGCTCGACAAGCCATTGACGGCGCTGGCGCAGGCAAAGCAGGATGCGGCCGCCAGCGCGGCCGCGTGAGCAGTTTCCCGCTTAAGCAGGCTCAGCGGAAAATACGTGAGAAACAGGCAGAGACGATAGAAAATGAGGGTTTTTCTTCGCAGCACAATACGCTATAGTATTCCCATCGTTATATTGGACTGACTATGGCATCGCGCAGAAATTTTCTACATCACGGTATGGGCCTGGCCGCGTTGGGCCTGGTTGCCACCCCTCTCATCGGCTGCGCCTCGCGCACGGCCGCTCCCGCCTCGGCTTCGGCCGGCGCCAAGCCGCGCGCGCCGCGCACGGGCGTGCCGCCCCAGCCGACGCAACTGGCCAGCATCGACCGCTCGATCACCTCGCAGCCGCGCCCGGCCATCACCGAGATGGAACCGCCTCCCGACATCTTCGACGCACAGGCGCTGGACCTGGAATTCTGGCTCAAGCCACGCACCCTGGAAGTGGTGCGCCCGGCCAGCAATGAAAAAGCCAGGCTGCTGTACTGGAAAGATGGCGAAGTCATCGATTCCGCCTACCAGGAACTGTGCCACTTGCTGCGCGACGTGAACGGCAAGAAGACGGCGCCCATCGACCCGAAACTGCTGGAAACCCTGTGGGGCACACAGGCGTTCGTGGCCCGCTACGGCATCGAGCAGCCGCTGGAAATCCTGTCGGGCTACCGCACGGCCGAATCGAATGGCAAGCTGCGCGAAGCGGGCGTGCCGGCCGCGCGCCAGTCGCTGCACATCTCGGGCCGCGCCGCCGACATCCGCGTGGCGAATTTGAACGCGGAAGTGCTCGGTTCGCTCGTGCGTAGCTTCAAGCAGGGCGGCGTGGGCTTCTATTACCGCTCCGGCCCCCGTGGCGGCTGGATCCATGCGGATACGGGCCTCCAGCGCACCTGGAAGGGCTAAGGCTTTCTAGTCGTAGTGGTAGGGCGGCTCCGGTACGCTATCGCGTCCGGCGCGCCGCCATGCGTCGAAATTCACGGGGCGTTCCCAGTAAATGCGCCAGCCCAGGCGCTGGCTGGCTTGCACCTCGGGATGCGCTTGCAGGTAAGTGTCGATGAAGCGCGTGAATTCCGAAACATAGCCGCCGCGGCGGTAGGGCAGTCGATGGCGCATATTGCCTCCTTCCATACATGATTCGACCGCCGGCGCGCCAGAAAGTGCCGCTACTTTTCTCATCCAGCCCATGAAACTCTCCAGCCATAACATCGAACTGTTCCTGGCCGTCGTCGACGGCGGCTCGTTCTCGGCCGCCGCGCGCGCCTTGCGGCGGGCGCCGTCGGCCGTCAGCATGGCGATGGCCAACATCGAGGCGGAACTGGGCATCACCCTGTTCGACCGGGGCGCGCGCGAAGCCGTGCCCACGCCGGCCGCGCTGGCCCTGCTGCCCCACGCGCGCCTGATCGCCGAGCAGCTGAAGCAATTGCACCTGCACGTGCAGGAATTGTCGCAGGGTCTGGAAAGCCGCATTTCGCTGGGTATCGCGGCCGAGCTTGACCATACGCCCTTCCTGGCCGCCGTGCGCGCCCTGTCGCAGCGCCATCCGCTGCTCGACATCGAAGTGCTGACGGCGCCGCAGGACGATGTGCTCGACATGCTGCACCGGGGCCGCATCAGCGCCTGCATGGCTTTCGCAGGCGGGCGCATCAATCACGAGGAGCAGTTCCAGCTGGTGGGCAGCGATGCCTTGCTGGCGATTATTTCCACACAGCATCCGCCCAGCGCGGCGGGCCAGCCCTTGTATATCGAGGAATTGGTGAATTTGCGCCAGATCATCGTCGCCAGCCGCGAACTCGACCTGGCCGATGCGCGCCCCGTGGTGGGGCTGTCCTATTGGCGCACGGACAGCTTGCCGATGGCGCTGGCCATGGTGGAAGCGGGCTTGGGATGGGGCAACTTTGCCGCCTCGGCCATCCAGCACTCTCTGGCGGCGGGGCGGGTGCGTTGCGTGGCGTTCAAGAATACGGGCAATGGCCTGGTCGTGCCCATCCACCTGGTGTGGATGAAGGACCGGCCGCTGGGCATGGCGGCGCGGTCCTTTCTTCAGTTGCTGACAGCGTCGGAAACTGTCGCGCCCTGAGTATCGGGCGCTTCTTCCTTCGGCTGCTGCGCCGACAGGGGCACGCCGAACAGGCCGTCGAAGAAGTAATTGAAAATGAAGCTGTAGCACGGGATGATCAGCATCAGCGCGAAGTCCAGCACGAACGCTTGCCACAGGCTGATATCGAGCCACCAGGCGATCAGCGGGATCAGGTAGATGACCAGGGTGATCTGGAAGCCGATCGCGTGCAGGATGCGGCGCCAGACGGTGCGCGTGCGCGACACCTGGCGGATTTCCCAGTATTCGAAGGCCGTGTTGTAGAGCAGGTTCCAGATCACGGCGATGGTGGTGATCATGATCGCCAGCGGCCCCGTGCTGGTGGGCGACTCGCCCGAAAGCAGGGTCAGCCAGGCCGTGGAAATGGCCATGCCGATGATTTCAAAGGCGGTGACGTAGACGATTTTGCGTTTGATGCCTTGCATGTAAAGCCTGTAAAGAAGAGATGGCGGGTATTTTAAGTCAGGTGTACTGATGTTTGAAGTCGATAGCTGTCAGTTTTTCTGATGAATTCACTGTGAGAATACCGTGCGTGCCGCGAACGGTGGATAATGGCGGCTGGCAGGCAACCGGTCCCGCCGCATCACCGCAGAAAAGGTCAACGAGCATGCAAGGCGCAGCAGACAGCAACATCCCCGATACCCCCGCCGATACCCCCGCCAGCGCGGACGAACGTCCCCGTTTTCGCCCCGTTCCGTGGCAGCACCTGGAAACGCCGTACGACGTGGAAGTGTGGATCGAAGAACATAACCGCAGCATGCAGGACAATATCCGCGCCACGGAAACGGGCGTGGGCATCTGCTTTACCCTGGCCGAAGGGGGCGATATCTATATGCAGACGAGCGCCGACGGCGCCGTCGTGCTCGACGTGACGCCGGACGCGGCCTGGGTTTCTCCCCTGATCAGCGCGGCCACGGGCTGCGAGACGCCGGATGGGTCGCTGTGGATCTTGCCTGACGATAAGTTGATCCAGTTGATCGTGGGGCTATCGAGCCTGGTGGCCAGCACCTTGCTGGTGGTGGGCCATGATTTCGGCTTGCGCCGGCGCGGCATGGGCCGCTGAGCCGTTCGCGCGCCGCCGGGGCCGGGCGGCCATGCTCCATATTTCATGCCTCTTGTCCCGCTCCCGTTTGCGCTGTATCATGCGGGCGTTGCAAAATATGCCATGCCCGCGCCTGGCATGCCTTCCGCCTCCATTCGATGAAAAGCCTGTAATGCATAATGACAAGCTGGACCTCCGCGACATCAGCCTGGTGTGCGTGGAAACGCGTTATCCCGAGCTGGCCAGCTTTGCCATCGAGCGCTGCCTGGCCGGCGCCGATTTCAAGGAATGCCTGCTGTTCACTTCCCGCCTGCATGACTTGCCCCCGCATATACGCCAGGTGCTGATCGCCCCCATCGAGAGCGTGGAAGCGTATTCGGCATTCATGGTGCATGAGCTGGGCGCCCATTTCAGCGGCACGCATGCGCTCGTCATGCAGTGGGATAGTTTCATCGTTGATGCGCGTCAATGGCAGAGCGCTTTCCTCGACTGCGATTATATCGGCGCACCGTGGTCGCATCGTCCGGTAGCCGTCGGCAATGGCGGCTTCTCGCTGCGTTCGCGGCGCCTGTACGACGTCTTGCCGCAGCTGGCCATCACGCAACCCCATCCGGAGGATTATGCGATCTGCGAATTGCATGGCGACCGGCTGCGCGAGGAATTCGGCGTGCGTTTCGCCGATGCGGGCCTGGCCTCCAGCTTTGCCTTCGAAGGCATCATGCCGGCCGGTCCCACGTTCGGTTTCCATGGTTTTTTCAACTTTGGCGAAGTGCTGGACGACACGGAACTGACCGATTACCTGCGCAAGTGCGACGATGCCATAATGCATGCGCCAACCGCGCGCGGGCTGATCAAGCAGCTGTATCGCTCCGGCCGCTACCGGATGGCGGCAAGGATATTGCGGCGGCGCATCAACGGCGGTGCGGCGCTATTCGGCGATGCCTGCCTGCTTGCCTTGCGTACAGGCATGCACGCGCTCACGCACGTCCGCCCGCGCCCGGCGTCGCCGCGCGCATAGCCGTCCTGGCGGCTGCCGCGCCGGCTGCCGCCATGCATCGCTCGACACTGAGCCTTGCGCATGCTAGTCTCGGGACAGCATCCGCCTGATCGCCTGGGCGGTGGTGCAAAGGATAGCCATGGACAATACACCGCATGCGGTCTCAGCTCCTGATTCCTCCCTGCATGGCCAGGACCCCGTGCCGTGGCCGGCCACTCCCTTGCTTGACGATGGCGTCTTCAGCCCGGAACGGGTGAAGGCCGAGCGGGAGCAAGCCTATTTCAACGATTTATACCTGCTGGCGCCCGTCGCCTATTTCGTGCTCGGTCTCGATGGCGTGATCGTGCAAGTCAACCTGGTGGCGGCCGAATTGTTCGGCCTGGTGCGCGAGCGCCTTGGCCACGTGCTGTTCCGTTCGTATGTGCACGAGGCGTTCCGCCACGATTTCGAGCAATTCGTGCAGCGCGTGCTCAATAGCAGCGAGCCCGAGCGCATCCAGCTGCAGGTGCGGCGGCGTCCCGGCGCGCGCGAGGCCGGCTTGCCCGTCAGCCTGCTGGGCAGCGCCGATCCGAACGGCCAGGCGCTGCGCCTGGTGCTGGAGCAGGCGGAAGGCAAGCTGGCCGCGCTGGAACGCAGCGAAGAGCGTTTCCGGCGCATCGTGCACAGCGCCGAGGAGGGTATCTGGGAAATCGATGCGCAGGCGCTGACCAGCTTTGTCAATCCGAAGATGGCGCAGATGCTCGGTTGCCAGATCGAGGATATGCTGGGCCAGCCGCTGGCCGCCTTCATGGATGACGAGGGGCGCGCCATTCTGGAGCGGAACATTGCGCGGCGCCAGGATGGCATCGTCGAGCGCCACGAATTCAAGTTCCTGCGGCGTGACGGCAGCACCTTGTGGGCGACCCTGGCCACCAATCCCATCTTCGACTCCGGCGGCGCCTACCTGGGGGCGCTGGCGCTGGTCAGCGATATCACGGTGCAGCGCGCGGCGTCCGAGCGCCTCTGGCGGCAAGCCAATTTCGACCCCTTGACGGGCTTGCCGAACCGCCACATGTTAGTCGACCGCCTGCAGCACGAGGCGCGCCACGCCAGCCGCGAAGGCGGTTGCCTGGCCTTGCTGTTCATCGACCTCGACCATTTCAAGCTAGTGAATGACCGCCTCGGCCAGGAGAAGGGCGACATGCTGCTGCGCCAGGCGGCGCTGCGCATCTGCGAGCGCGTGCGCGCCAGCGATACGGTCGCGCGCCTGGGCGGCGACGAGTTCGCCGTCATCCTGGCCGGCGTGCGGCAGCTGGGCGGCATCGAGCGCGTGCTGCAGGAATTGACGACGGCGCTGGCCCTGCCTTTCGTGCTCGACGGCGACACGGCGCACGTATCGGCCAGCGTGGGCGTGGCGCTGTATCCGGCTGATGCGGAGGCAACGGACAGCTTGCTGCGGCATGCCGACCAGGCCATGTATGCGGCCAAGAGCGCGGGGCGCAACGGCTACAGCTATTTCACGCCGGCCTTGCAGCAAGCGGCCGACCTGCGCCGCGCGACGGTGCGCGAGATGCGCCTGGCGCTGGCGCAGGACCAGTTTGAAGTGCATTACCAGCCCATCGTCCGCCTGTGCGATGGCAGCATCGAGCGGGCCGAGGCGCTGCTGCGCTGGCGCCATCCGCTGCGCGGCTTGCTGCTGCCCGCCGATTTCATCGCCTTTGCCGAGGCCAACGGCCTGATCATCGATATCGGCGAGTGGGTCTTCCGCCAGGTCGTGCGCCAGGCGCGGCAGTGGCAAGCAGCGCATGGCGCCGTGTTTCAGATATGTATCAACAAGTCGGCCGTGGAATTTCGCTGCGATGCCGCGTTCTACCAGGACTGGGGCAACGCGCTGGCGCGGGCAGGCCTGGCGCCGGGCGCCATCGTCATTGAGGCAACGGAAGCGGTGCTGCTCGACGAGGCGCGCCCGGTGGCCGACCGTCTGCGCCAGTTCCGCGCCATGGGCCTGGCGCTGGCGCTCGACGACTTTGGCGCCGGCAACGCCTCGCTGGCCTGCCTGAAGCGGGGCGATCTCGAGGTACTCAAGCTCGACCCCTCGCTGGTGCGGGAACTGGGGGCGGGAGGCGCGGCGCTGGCCGTATGCGCGGCCATCATCAGCCTGGCGCAGGGGCTGGGCCTGAAAGTGGTGGCGGAAGGCGTGGAAACGGCCGCGCAGCGTGACTTGCTGCGGGCCGCCGGTTGCGATTATGCGCAGGGTTATGTATTTTCAGGCGCGGTGCCTGTGGAGCAGCTGAGTGCAATGCTGGCCGCGGGCCGGCGCTTTTAATCCAGGCCCAGCAGCGCGACGACGCGTTCGCGGCTGATGCCGACCAGCGCGGAGCTGATCGCCAGCAGCGATTCATAGCCGGGCTGGCGCGCCTTTTCCATGAAGTTTTCCGCCAAGGTATCCATGCTGACGTGCACTTGCACCGGTTGCGCGCGGGCCACCCGTCCCGTCGCTTGCGCCAGGGCCAGGCTGACGGAGCTGCGCGCCGCCTGCAACTGGGCCAGCGCCTGCACCACTTGCTGCAAGGTGGCGCGCAGGGCTTCCGTGTCGCCGGTATTCCATTCTTCCGGGGCGATGGCGGCCGGTTCCGCATCCGTGCGCACGCGGCTCATCTGGCCGGTCGGGTAGCGGATGCCGCTGCCGCGCACGGACAGGCTGTCGCGCACGTTGGCCCAGGCCGCTTCCGAGGTGCTGAACACCAGTTCGCCGTTCTCGCCCAGCTTGACGCCGATGCCGGACGGCATCAGTGCGCGGTCGAAGCGGGAAACGATTTCGCTCTGGCTCAAGCCAGGTTCGATGTTGACCGAGCGCAAGGCCTGGTTCGCGCCGCCGACGGAAAAGGCCAGCACTTCCTGCGGGCCTTCCTGCAGGCTGGCCATGGTCAGGCCGCGGATGCTGAAGTTCTGCTGCGCCGCCTGCGGGCTGGTATAGCTGAGCTGCGCGTCGAGCGTGCCGCCCGAGGCGCTGGCGCGCTGGCGCCAGGTATTGCTGAACTGGCGTACCCTGGCCTCGACTTGTCCTTCGCGGCCCTGGCGCGCGGCCAGCTTGGCCGCCAGTTCGCTCTTCAGCGCTTGCAACTGGCTGCTGCTGCGTTCCAGATAGTCGAGGGTTTGTTGCGCGTTGGAAATTTCTCCCTGCAACTGGTGATCCCAGTTGCTCAGGCCGCGCTGCAGGCTCGCCGTCGAACTCCTCGCCGCCGGCGCCTCGCTGCGCGCGCTGGCGCCGCCTTTGACTGCGGCGGACGCGTCATCGACGACGCGGGCTGTGCCGGCGCCTTTGGCATTGACGCCGGACGAGGAGGAAGTCTGAACGATTTGCATGATGGTCAGAGAAGATCAAACAGGGAAAGGGTGCCAACCTTGGCGTACGCCTTGTATGTTGCCTGCAGGGCGGTCTGGTAGCCGTTCAGCTCGATGGCGGCCGCGCCCATGTCGGTCTTCTTCAAGTCGGACAAGGCCATGTCGTTCGACAACGAGACGTTGGCCAGGTTGCCGGAGAGCGTGGTAAGGATGTTTTGCGCGCCGCCGAAGATGGCGATCTTGCCAGAGAGTAAATCCATGCCGTCATCGGTGCCATCGAGCGCCGCGCCCACCACGCTGCGCACGGCCGGGTCGTTCGGGCTGACGCCAGGCTTGCCCAGCGTATCGATGGCCTGGTCGATCTTGTTCAGCCACACTTCCAGCTTGTCCACGTCGACGTTGGCCGCCTGCGTCACGCCATTGCCCACCACCACGGTCTGCGTGGCGGTGTTGCCGTTGTACGTGTAGCGCAAGCCGGGAGCCGCAGCGGGATTGAACGCGATGGCCGGCTTGTCGGTATCCGTGCCGGAAAACATGTAGCGGCCTTCCTGGTCCTTCAGGTTGGCGGTGTACAGCACGCTGTCGCGCATGGCGATCAGCGACTGCGTCATCGCATTCAGGTCGTCCGGCGCATTGCCGCCGTCGGCGGCCCATACCAGCAGGTCGCGCGCCTGGCCCATGTCGGTGACCATGCTCGTCAGATAGTTTTCGTTTTTCAGCAGGCGCACTTTCACCGTGGCGATATTGTCCTGGTACTGCGTGACCATGGCTTGCTCGCGCGTCAGGCGCGAAATGCGCACGTTGCCGATCGGATCGTCCGATGGCAACTGGATGCGCAGGCCCGAGGCCATCTGCTGGGTCAGGTAATTGATGCGCTCTTGATTTTGCTGAAGCGAAATATTGATCAGCGATTGGTACTGGCTGCTGGCGACACGCATGCTCTTCTCCTTAACCCATCATTTGCAAAGTGGCATCAAACAAGGTATTCGCCACGGAAATGACTTTCATGTTTGCCTGGTACATATTCTGGAATTCGACGAGGTTCATCGCTTCCTCGTCCTTGTTCACGCCGCTGGTCGACTTCCAGTCGTCGATGGCTTGCGCGCGCACCGTGTTGGAAGTCTTCAGCAGGGCCTGGTTCTGCTGGCTGTAGATGGCCAGCTTGCCGACGAGCTGCGTGTCCGCATCGCTCATCAGGACCGGACCCACCCAGCTGACGTTGATCGATTGATTCTTGATATTGATCAATTCCTGCAAGTTGCCGCTGTCGCCGGCCGCGCCTGTCAACGACAGGGCCAGGTCCTTGGCGTTGAAGCCGGGGGTAATGCTCAGCTTGCCATTCGCGTAGGCCAGCAGGGGGCCGCCGGATGTGCCAGCCATGGTCTTGCCCAGGGCCAGTTGCGCGTTGACCTTGCCGGTCAGCTGGGTGGCCATGTCTTGCAGCGACTGCTGCAGCGGTTTCAGGGTATTTTTCTCGAATTCGCCCAGACCGCCCATCTGACCGCCGATGGCGACCAGATCGAGGTTGTACGACGACTTGGCGAAATCGAGGCTCAGGACCTGGTCGCCCGTGTTCGTCATGCTGCTGGTCAAGGTGCCGGCCAGGCTGCCGATGACCAGCGGCTGGCCCGACTTCAGCGCGATATTGCGCGAGCCGTCCGGCTGGTCGAGGACGTCGATGCCCATTTGCGAGGCCAGGCCGTCGATCAGCTGGTCGCGCGCATCCATCAGCGACGACACGTTCGTGCCCGAGGCCGTGGCGGTGCTGATGCGCTGGTTCAGCGCGGCGATATTCGCCAGCGTCGTGTTCGCTTGCGGCACGATCGCTGCGCGTTGCTGCTGCAACGACAGCAACTGGTTGCCCATCACGGTGCTGATGCTGTTGAAGCGCTGCGCCATGGAGTCGGCGGAGGTGATGATCTGCTGGCGCAGCGGCGTCGAAGTCGGGTCGACGGCCGAGGCGTTGAGGGCGGCGAAAAAGCCGTCGATGCCGTTGCTGATGCTGGAGGCATCGTCGCCCATCACGCGCTCGAGCTGGGTCAGGTAAGGCTGGGTCTGCGAACGGGCGCCCTGGTCGGACGCGGCGCGCCACATTTGCTGGCTTTTATACGCATCGGCAAAGCGCAGCAAGGCGGACACTTCCACGCCATTGCCGGCCGAGCGCACGCCGGCGGTGGCGCCCAGCGATGACAGCAACACACCCTGGCGCGTGTAGCCCGCCGTTTGCAGGTTGGCGATGTTCTGGCTGGCCGCATTGAGTGCGGCCTGGGCGGCGATGCTGCCTGACAATGCATTGCTGATGATGCTCATTGGGCAAGTTTCTTTCGTGAAGAGTGTGGCGCATGCGGGTGGGCAGGCATTGAATCGTTGTTACCTTGTACAGGCGACGCTTCAGACGGATTTATTAAGCGGTGCCGCAATATTGTCGGTCTTGACAGCGCTTTTGGCGGCCACGGGGGCGCCGGCCGCCGGCAGCAGCTGGCGCAGGATGGCGTCGGCGATGCCGAAGGCGCGCTGGCCGGCCATCTTGTCGGCCACCAGGTTGTCGGCCATTTCCAGCATGTCGCTGTTGACGGGGTCCTTGAAGACGCTGTCTTCGCCCGCCATCTCGCGCGTGCCCGAACGCATCTGGCGCAGCATGTGCGAGATGAAGAACGCTTCGAACTTGACGGCCGCCTCGGTGGCCTTGGCCGCATAGCGCGGGTCGGCCGGCGTGGCGGCCGCGGGGGAGCGGTCGTCGAGCGCCGAGGGCAGGGCGCTGCTGCTGTCGTTGATATTGATCATATGACCACCAGTTCGCCTTCGATGGCTCCCGCCTGGTCGAGGGCTTGTAAAATTGCCATGATGTCATCGGGCGAAGCGCCCAGGCTGTTGACCACGTCGATGATCGATTGCAGCTTGGCGCCGGCCGGCCATTTGAACATATTGCCGTTGCCCTGGTCGACGGATACCTTCGATTGCGGCGTGACGGTGGTCTGGCCGCGGCCGAACGGCGCCGGCTGGCTCACTGCCGAGCTTTCGGAGATGACGACCTTGAGCGAGCCGTGCGTGACGGCGGCCGCCTTCACGCGCAAGCCTTCGGCGATGACGACGGTGCCCGTGCGCGAATTGAAGACCACTTTCGGCGTATCGACGCCGACGTCGACGCTCAAGGCTTCCAGCTTGGCCATGAAGGCCACGCGCTGGGTCGGGTTTTCCGGCGCCAGCACTTCCACGCTGGTGGCGTCGCGCGTGGTGGCGACGGCGCCAAAGCGGCGGTTGACGGCTTCGACGATATTGATGGCCGTCTCGAAATGCGGGTGGCGCAAGTTCAGGGTGACGGTCGGCTTGGTCGAGAAATCGCTGAGAATCTCGCGCTCGATGTTGGCGCCGTTGGGAATGCGGCCCGAGGTGGGCGTATTGACGGTGACGGACGAGCCGCTCTTGCCGGTGGCGTTGAGGCCGCCGACGACGACGTTGCCTTGCGCCAGCGCATACGTTTCATTGTCGGCCGCGCGCAATTGCGTCAGCAGCAGGGTGCCGCCGCGCAAGCTTTTCGCATCGCCCAGGGACGACACGGTGACGTCGATGGCCTGGCCACGACGGTATCCTGGTGGAAACACGGCGCTGACCATGACGGTGGCGACGTTCTTGCTTTTCGCTTCGGCGCCATCGGGCATCTTCACGCCGAACTGCTTGAGCATGTTGACCACGGACTGGCTGGAAAACTTCACCTGGGTGGTGTCGCCGCTGCCGTTCAGGCCCACGACGAGGCCATAGCCGACCAGCGGGTTGTCGCGCACGCCCTCGATACTGACCAGGTTGCGCAGCACTTGCGCGGCGCTGGCGGGCAGGGCAAAGCCGGAGAGCGCGGCCAGCATGGCTGCCAGCGGCAGGGCGGAACGAAATTTCATGAGGTCACCTTAAAACGGCATCCATGGGCCGACGAAGAAGCGCGTCAGCCAGCCTGGTGTATTGGCTTCGGCCAGGGTACCCTGGCCGGAATAGGCGATCTGTGCATTGGCAATGCGCAAGGACGAGACCTGGTTGTTGGAATCGATGTCGGCCGCGCGCAGGTAGCCGCGCAGGCGCACGAATTCCTCGCCCTGGTTCAGGGTCAGCGTTTTTTCGCCCTGCACGCGCAGCAAGCCGTTCGGCAGGACTTCCTGCACGATCACGGTGATGGCGCCGGACAGCGCATTTTGCTGCGTGCTGGTGGAGTCGCCGGCGAAATTGCGGTCGGCCGACAGGTCGATGCCCGTCTTGGGGAAGGTCTTGCCGAGGATATTGGCCGCATTCACGCCGACGGACGAGCCCTTGTTGAACGAGGTGCCCGCCTTCTTGCTGGCCTGCGTGGTTTCCTGCAGCGCCACCGTGACGACGTCGCCGACGCGGAAGGCGCGGCTGTCCGAGATCAGGTCCAGGCTTGCGTCGGGATTGAAGACGCCGCCGGCCACGCCGCCGCGCGCAGCGCTGCGCGGCGCCACGGGCAGCGGCGTATCGGAAAAGCTTGGCGTCACCGGCGCGGCCGGCCGGCTGGCGCAACCGGCCATCAATACCAGCAGCATGGCTGCCGTGGCTTTCATGGCGACTGTCATCAGCGTGCCGCTTGCGCCAGGTATTGCAGCATATTGTCGGCGGCCGACAGCACCTTGGTGTTCATTTCATAGGTGCGCTGGGCAGCGATCATGTCGACCATCTCTTCGACCACCTGGACGTTCGAGCCTTCCAGCGCGAACTGCTTCAGCTTGCCCAGGGCGCCTTCGCCGGGACGGCCTTCCGTCGGCGTGCCGCTCGATGCCGTTTCCTGGAACAGGTTTTCACCGAGTGCCAGCAGGCCCGTCGGGTTGACGAAGCTGGAGAGGTTCAGCTGGCCCAGCTGGGTGCCGTTGACATTGCCCGGCACGGTGGCCGTGACCATGCCGTTTTCGCCGATGGTGATGGCCGTGGCGTTGTTCGGCACGGTGATCTGCGGCACCAGGGGCAGGCCCTGGGCGTTGACCATCACGCCGTTTTCATTGATGCCGAGCTGGCCGGCGCGCGTGTAGGCCGCTTCGCCGTTCGGGCGCAGCACCTGCAGGAAGCCGTTGCCGGTGATGGCGACGTCGAATTCGCGGCTCGTCGTTTGCAGGCTGCCGGTGGTAAACACCTTTTGCGTGCCGACCATGTGCGTGCCGTTACCCAGCTGTACACCCGAAGGCGAGAGGGTGTTGTCGGCGCGCTGCGTGCCCGGCTGTTGCTCGACCTGGTAAAACAGGTCTTCGAAGACGACGCGGTCGCGCTTGAAACCGACGGTGTTGACGTTGGCCAGGTTATTCGCGATGGCTTGCAGTTTGGCATCTTGTGCCTGCACGCCGGTCTTGCTGATCCACATTGCTGGATTCATGGCTTACTCCTTGAATTCGTTTGTTTTTGTTGGGTGAAAAATGCTTGACAGAAGCGTAGCGAGCGGCCGCGAGTTGTGGTCGAGAAGCGCAACTGTGCTTGAGCACAGTGAGCATCGCAGGCCGCAAGTCGCAACGCGCAGTAGCTTATGTCATGCATTCTTAAGCGCCCAGCAGGCGGTTGCCCGATTCCGTCATGGAATCGCTGGCCTTGAATACTTTCATCTGCATCTCGAAACTGCGGTTCAGGCTCATGGTGGCGACCATTTCCTCGACGGCCGAAACGTTGCTGCCTTCCAGGTGGCGGTCGCGGATGCGTACCGCCGGATCGGCTTGCAAGTCTTCGCCGCCGCGCGCCACGATCAGGCCCGCTTCGTTCTTGGTCAGCTCGCCCGCTTCGGCGTTGACCAGCTTGAGCTTGTCGACCGTCTGCATTTGCGCGGTGCCCGGCACCTGGATGGAAATCGTGCCATCGCTGCCGATCGACAGGCTGGTGTGCTCGGGAATCGTGATCGGGCCGCCTTCGCCCAGCACGGGCCGGCCATTGATGGTCAGCGCGCCCGTTTCATCGAGGTCCATGGCGCCGGCGCGCGTGTAGGCTTCGCCGTTTTGCCACTGCACCGCAAGAAAGCCGGGGCCCGTGACGGCCACGTCGAGTTCGCGTCCCGTTTCCTTGATGGCGCCCGTGCGCGTGCCGACGGCGCTCGACTGCGTCTGCGTCATGTGGCGGTCGTCGTAGCCATAGCCGTTTTGCAACGGCTGGGCAGTGGACACTTCCAGGTTGGCGCGAAAGCCGCCCGTCTCGATGTTGGCCAGGTTGTTGGCGTGTACCTGCTGTGCCCGCAGAGCCCGGTCGGCCCCGCTCATGGCGGTATAAATCAGCGCATCCATTGCTCTTTACCTTTGCGTATCGTGGATTACAGCGCTTGCATCAGCGATTGCAGCATGGCGTTCTCGGTCGAGATGACCTTCGAGTTCGCCTGGTAGTTACGCTGCGACGTCATCAGGCCCACCAGTTCGGAGGTGATGTCGACGTTCGACTGTTCCAGCGAGCTCGTCGTCAGTTTGCCGGCCATGCCGACGCCCGGACGGTCATACATGGCGGTGCCGGACGTGGTCGAGGCGACCCAGCTGGTATCGTTGACGGCCGTCAATGCGCCTTCGTCGGGGAAGGTGGCCAGGGCGATCACGCCGATGCTTTGCTTCTGGCCGTTCGTGTATTTCGCCACGACGGAGCCGTCATCGGCCAGTTCCACGCCCGTGTAGGTGCCCGAGGCATAGCCGTCGGCGCGGTCGGTCGAGGTGGTCGCTTCGCCGGCGAACTGGGTGGTGCCCGTGTAGTCGATGGCGATCGACAGCGGCGCGGCGCCTGTCGGCGTGCCCAGCGCCAGGTTGACCGGCGCGGTCATGTTCAGCTTGCCGGAGGTATTGAAGGTCATGCTCGTCACGGTTCCCAGATCGGCGTTGTCCAGGGTGTAGTGCACGTCCACGCCCGTTGCCGTCTTGACGAAGTACTGGCCCACCGAGTGCTTGGCGCCCAGCGAATCGTAGACGATCGAGGACTTGGCGCTGTTGTAGCTCAATTCATTGGTCTTGTCGAAAGCCGGGGTCTTGATGGTCCATTCGGATGACATGTTGGCGGCATACGCCAGCTTGGTCGACGCCACGGCGGGAATCTGGCCGGTCGGAATGTTCATGTCGCCCATGGTGCCCAGGGTGGTGCTGCCCTTGACGGCGGCATAACCCTGCACCAGGCGGCCGTTCGAGTCGATCAGCTTGCCCTCATTGCTGGCCGAAAAGATGCCGACGCGGCTGTAGGTCATGGTGTTTTGCGCATCGCGCGTGACGAAGTAGCCGCGGCCATCGATGGCCGCGTCGAGCGCGCGGCCCGTGTTCAGCACGCCGCCATTGAGCGACATGCTTTGCGTGATCGAGCCCACTTCCGTGCCCGTGGCGCGCGAACCGGCGTACATGGCCGAAAAGTTGGCGCGGCTGCTCTTGAAACCGTAGGTGCCGGCATTGGCGATATTGTTACTGGTGCTGTTCAACTGTTGGTTGATGGACTGGATACCGGACAGGGCGATGTCGAAACTCATGTTGACTTCCTTTAGTGGAGGACGAGATTAGTGTGCAGGAAACGAAGGGGCGAGCGGATCAGGCCGTCTTGCCGTTAAAGCCGGTGATCGCGCCAGGGTTGACTTCGCCCAGGTTCGACACGCTCAAAATCATGCTGCCGCTGGACGACAGGCGCACGCTGTTGAGCTTGCCTGCAATGTCGACCGTTGGTTTTTCGGCGCCGCTGGTGCTGACCTTCATGCTGTAAGTGCCGGCAGGCAAGCCCAAGGCCACGGGATCGATGGTGAACGGCACCGTGCCGGGCGCCTTGGCGCCCAGTTCGATCTTGTATTCCTTGTCGTCCAGCCCTTTCAGGGTCACGGTGGTCTTGGTGGTGCTGGCGGCCAGCGCGATGGTGCCGCTGACCTTGCTCTTGTCGAGCTGGACCGTTTCGGTATTGACCATGACTTCCGAGCCCACTTGCGCACCCAGGGCCAGCACCTGCATCGATTGCAGCACGCTGGCATTGGCGCTGGTCAGCGCCGACAGGTTTTGCATCGCTTCCGTTTGCGCCTGCTGCGTCAATTGATTGACGAACTGGCTCGGATCGGTCGGCGCGAGGGGATCCTGGTTCTTGATCTGCGCGACCAGCAACTTGGTGAACATATCCTGGGTGGCATTGCTTTGCGACTTGACGGCATTGCTGTTGCTATTGCTGCCGCTGGTGTTATTTGTAAAGAGGTTGGTTTCCATGGATTATGCTTCACCTAATTTGAGGAGCGATTGCTGCATCGACTTGATGCGGCCCAGAACTTCGACATTTGTTTCAAACGCGCGCGAGGCCGACATCATGTCGGTCATCTCGGCAACCTGATTGACGTTGGGATAGAACACCATGCCATCGGCATTGGCCATCGGGTGGCCCGGCTCATAGACCTTGCGCAGCGGCTCATCGCTTTGCACCACGTCGAGTACCTGTACTCTTCCACCGGCGCCGCTGGCGCCCGGGCCGTCCATCACGGCCGCAAACACGGGTTTGCGCGCGCGGTAGGTTTCGCCTTCGGAACCGGCAACGGAATCGGCATTGGCCAGGTTGCTGGCGATGGTATTGAGGCGCACGGTTTGCGCCGCCATCGCCGAACCGGCGATCTTGGAAATGTCCTGGAAGCTCATGCTGATCCTTATTGTCCGGAAATGGCCTTGGACAGACCCTTCAGTTTCATGTTGACGAAAGTGAGGCTGGTCTGGAAGTCGGTGGCATTCTGCGAGAATGCCGCCTGTTCGACGCCGATCTCGACGGTGTTGCCGTCGCGGCTGGGGTGGTAGGGGACGCGGTACAGGGCGCTGGCATCGTCATCGGTCGACAGCAGGCCCGCCTCGTTGTCCTGCAACTGCTGCAGGGCGCTGCCGAAATCCATGTCCATGGCCTGGAAGCCGGGCGTGTTTTCATTGGCGATGTTGGCGGCCAGTACGCGTGTACGGTCGGCACGCAGCGCGAGTGCATCGGCGTGCACGCCCAGCGCATCCTTGAAATTAATCCCCATGGTCATCCTTTGTGTTGAATTCGATCGTGCTTTTTGCGGTTCGGGCCAGAAAATAGATGGTGCAGAGGTAAAATCCCAGCCTGGTCATGTTGACGCATGGTAAGGTCATGCCGCTTCAGTATCTTTGATTAAGGTTAGCAATGATTTACTTTGAGAACTATTCCGTGATGTGGAACAAGGCGCAATGTCGTCACATACTGCTGCCAAGCCTATTTTTACTGACCAGCCTATATAGTAGTGCAGGACGCGCAGAATTGCCAGCCGACAATATATTTTCGCGTGTGGAACAATTGGCGCGCGAGCAATTGGCGCAGCAAGCAGCCTCGGCGGGACTGCTGGAACCGCAGTTTCAAGTGGCCGTGGTCAAAAGCACGCGCCCCGTGCCGGCGTGCGCGGCGCCCGTCGCGCTGGAAACGGCGGACAGCCGTTCGGCGCAGCGCATGCGCTTCGTGGCAGTGTGTCCTGGAAGCAACGGTTGGCGCTATGAAATGCTGGCGCGCGGCAGCATCACGGCCCAGGTCGCGGTGACGAGCGCCCCCGTGACGGCGAATACGCCGCTGCAGGCGGGCGACGTGACCCTGGCGCGGCGCGACGTGACGATGGTGCCGGACAGTATTTCCTCCTTGCCCGGCGCCGTTGGCCTGTCGAGCCGGCGCAGCTTGCGTGCCGGTGAAGTGCTGCGGCAAGGGCAACTGGCGTCGCCCGTGTTGATCAAGCGGGGCAGTGCGGTGAATATCGTGGCGCGCAAGGAGCAGGTGGAGGTGAGCATGGCCGGCGAAGCGCTGGATCCGGGCGCGCTGGGCGAGATGATTCGCGTGCGCAACGCCACCAGCGGCACGGTGATACGTGCCAGGGTGGTCGATGCGGGCGTGGTGGAACCGGCCGACATTCCGGGCCGGTAAGGAAACTACTCGGCGGCGGCCGTGCGTTGCAAACGCGTCGCCAACTGGGTCAGCTTGGCGGCATAGTTGGGGTCGGTGGCATAGCCGCCGCGCGCCAGGCCTTGCGCGAAAGCACCCGCGTCGCTACCCGTGTTCAGGGCGGCGCGGTAGCGGGGATTGTCGAGCAATACTTGCGCATAGTCGCGGAAGGCGCTGGCCTGGTCCGGATAACTGCGGAAACGTTCGGTTTTCTTCAGGGCCGTGCCGCTGCCCGCCTCGTATTCGGTGGTGACATTGCTGGCCACGTCGCCCTGCCATTTGCCGCCGGCCTTGATGCCGAACAAGTTATTCGTGTCCGCGCCCGTGCCCTGGCGCAGCGGACGCTGGCCCCAGCCCGATTCCAGCGCCGCGTGGGCGGCGACGATTTCCGGCGCCACGCCCAGGCGCGCGCCCGTTTCCTGCGTCCATGGCTTGATCGAGGCGAGGAATTGCTGCTGCGTTTCGCCGATCTCGCCGCCCTGGTTGATGCTGCCCAGCACATTCACGGGCTGGCTCTGCTCCAGGTAGGCGCGGCCTTGCGGGTTCAGGCTGGCGGCGTTGCCGCCGCCCTGTTCGATGAAGCGGGCCACTTCGCCCTGTACTTGCCGGAACACGCTGCTGAAGTTGCCGCTGGAACTGGCGGCGTCGGTGGCGCGCATATTGCTTTGCACGGCATTCGTCGCCATCGTCGACGGCGTGGCGGCCATGGCGCGCATCTGTGAAAAATCAGCCTGGCGCATAGGTATCTTCCTCGCCATGCAGCACGCGCTGCATGATGCTGTACTGCTCTGTTAATAAATCGCTGTTGCGGGCATTCAGGCGCTTACATTCGAGCACCATTTGCTCGAGCGCAGCCCAGTCGCGCTCGGCGGTGGCGCGCGCGTCATCTTGCAACAACGCAAACAATTGCGGCATATCGCCTTGCGGGCCCAGCAGGGCAGTGACGAGGCTGACCCGCTGGCGGCGGCGCGCATCGAGGGGCTCGACGGCGGCGATGACCTGGTCCGCCAGTGCCGTCAATTGCGCGCTCTGATGGTGTAAGGTCGCCTGGAATTGCTCTTCCAGCACGGTTTGCAGGGCGGCATAGCCGATGCTGTCGTCTTTCATGCCTTGCAGCACGCGGCGCATGGCTTCCTGGCGCGTGATGCCCTTGCGCGGCGCGGTCACGATTCGCCGCCGTGGAAACGCTGGATCAAGCCTGCCAGTTTCGACGGATCGAACGGCAATTCGCCCTTGGCCAGCGCATCGCGCAGCATGGCCACGCGCTCATGGTCGATTTCGGGCATGGCGCGCAGGGCGGCCATGGCCGGTTGCAGCACGGCCGATTGCAGTTCCGCCCCGGCCGACGAGCCGCCCATGGCGCCCGCGGCGCCCGCGTTCTCGGCGATCGCCTCGGCCGGCGCGACGGCGCTGCTGCGTACGGCAGCGCCGGTATTGCCGGAGGAGATTTTCATACGTTGTCCCTTGCCCTTAATTTGCATGCTCATCCCGCTCCTTCTTTGCGGGCAAGCCCAGTTTCTCGCGCAGGCGCTGCAAGGTGCCCGAGTCCGGTTCGCCCACTTGCAATTCTTCGCCCTGCGGCTTTTGTCCGGCCATGCCGAACATGGCGGCGATGCTGTCAGCCTGGCCACGCGTCAATATTAACAGTTCGATGCGGCGGTTGATGCCGGCGCTGGCGTTTTTTACGTCCAGCGGCGCGCGGTCGGCCATGCCCACCACTTGCAGTACGCTGTCCGGACTCATGCTGCCGATCAACAATTGCGCGCGCGCCGACATGGCGCGGTTGGCCGACAGGGTCCAGTTCGAAAAGCCTTCATAGCCGGTATTGGCGTATTGCATCGAATCGGTGTGGCCGACGATCAGCATCTGGTTATCCATTTGCGCAAACACGGGGCCCATCTGGCGCAGCAGCTTGCGGAAACGGTCGGTCGGCACGGCGCTGCCGCGCACGAACATGCCTTGCTTGTCCGTATCGTGCAGCATGACGCGCAAGCCGTACGGCGTGATCACGGATTGCAAATTGCTCTTCAATCCCGCTTCATCGCTGAGTTTGTCGAGCGCGCGCGACAGGCTCAGCAAGTCTTCCGGCGACTGGTAGCTGACCTTGGTCTGGTTTTGCGGCGCGGCGCCGGCCTTGCCGTCCTGCGTCTGCTTGCCTTCCGTGCGCGTGTCGCCCGTGCCCTTGCGGGGCATGGGGAAACGCTCGATCAGGCTGCCGCGCGGGCCGCCTTTCTGTTCCGGCATGACGCCCTGGCCTTCGCCCTGGCGGCTGCCTGCCGACGCATCCATCATGATTTCCTTCATCGCCTGCTGCTCGCGCGCGGCCATCAGCCACAGCACGAGGAACAGCGACAGCAGGGCCAGGCAAAAGTCGGCGAACGCTACTTTCCAGGCGCCGCCATGGCCATCGTCGTCGTGCTTGCGGCCGGCACGCTTGATGATGGCCTGTTCATGTTTCTCATGCGGCTTTAGCACGGCGGCCTCCCCGGCCTTGGCCTTGCTCTTGTTCGGCGCCGCCATCTTCCAGCGCATTGATCCAGCTTTCCAGCTGGGCGAAGCTAGGCTTGATGTTCAGCTGCACCAGGCGGCGGCCCGCATCGATGGCCAGCAGGGGCGGTTTGCCCGCCACGTGCGTGACCAGCACGACCTTCACGCATTCCATGGTCGAGCCTTCCTCGCCCACCAATTGCTTCATCATGTTGCACATCGGATCGAGCACGCCGTAGCAGAAGAAGATGCCGATGAAGGTACCGACCATGGCGGCGCCCACTTTTTCCGAAATTTCCGCCGCATCGGCGCCGTCGGCCACGGAATTCATGGCCATCACGATGCCCAGAACGGCGGCCAGGATACCGAAACCGGGCATGGCTTCGGCGATCTTGTGCAAGGATTTCGACGGTTGCAGCAATTCGTCGTGGATGGCTTCCAGTTCCTGCTCCAGCACGCCTTCCAGCTCATGCGCGTTGATCTTGCCCATCGCCATCAAACGGAAGTTGTCGACGATGAAGGCGAGCAGCTTCGGCTCTTCCAGCACCAGCGGGTAGCGCTGGAACAGGGCGCTTTCGCGCGGCGCCTCGACGTGGGCGTCGAGCGCCTTCAGGCCGCCGGCGGCCGTTTGCAGCAGTTCATACATCAGCAGCAGCAACTGGCGCTGGAATTCCGAGCCTTGCTTCTTGTGCGTAACGATCTTGCGCATCTGGTGCAGCATTTCACCGAGTACATGCTTGGGGTTGCCCAGCACCAGGGCGCCGACGGCGGCGCCGATGATGATGATCAACTCGACCGGTTGCCAGATCGCGTGGACGGTGCCGCCCATCAGGGCGAAGCCTCCGAATACACACCCCATCACGATTAAGATACCGATAATTACCATGTCAACTGCCTTTCTGCGTCATTGTGCTGCGTCAATTTGATGGATAGTGCTGAAACTTATGCGTCTTGCAGCATGGTTTTCATCTTGCCCAGCGCCGTCTTGTTCAACTGGCAGACGCGGGCGTCGCTCAGGTCCAGCACGGCGGCAATTTCTTTATAGCTCAGTTCGAATTCGTAATACATCTGGATCACGCGCTGTTCCCGTTCGTCCAGCGTGCGCAGCGCCTGTTCCAGGCTGCGCCGCACCATCAATTGCTCTTCCGGGCTCGGTGCGCTGTCGGCTTGCCCCAGGCTTTCCTGCAGCACTTCGTCGAAACTGGCGATCAGCTCGGCGTTTTCCGCCAGCTGGTACTCCTGGAAGGCTTCCGGCGTCAGCTTCAGGGCCGCCATGATTTCCGCTTCCAGCGGCTCGCGTCCCAGGCGCCGGGTCAGGGCGCGCACGCTGTCGCGCAGGCGGTGGCTTTCCTGGCGCACGGCGCGCGGACGCCAGTCCTGGCGCCGCAATTCATCGAGGATGGCGCCGCGGATGCGCAGGCTGGCATAGCTGCCGAACGACTGGTCCGGCACGCCGTAGCGGCGCAAGGCTTCGAGCAAGCCCATCAGGCCGATCTGTTCCATGTCGTCGCGGTCGATGGCGCCCGACACCTGCGAATTGAGCTGGCGCACGATGCGTTTCACCAAAGGGGAGTACGCCACCAGATGTTGTTGTTCTTCGGCAACACTGAGCACGGCCGCGCAAGCGCTGGCGGCGGCATATTCGCCGGCGCCATACGCTTCCTGGTATTGCTCTACATAGGCCAAGGGATCTCCCACTAGGTCGGCTGGCGTGTTGGCTTATTCAATGATCAGCTTGCCGACCATGACTTCGGTGAACGGTTTTTCCATCTGTTCGCGTTCATAGCTGACATTGAAGGCCTTGTTGATCTGTTCGGCAAATTGCTCCACCGTCATCGTCTGTGCCTTGTCCATCGGGAAACTCGACAGGGTGCTGACGGCGATCGAACGCATCAGCGGCAAGTGGTCCTTGGTCAGCTTTTCCTTTTCCTCGGTGGTGGCGATCACCAGGTCGGCCGACAGGTAATGCGTTTCGCCTTCGCCGGGGCCGCGGCGCAGCATCACGATGACCTTGTCCAGCGTGAGGAACTTGCGCGCCTTCTTGCCTGTGGCCGGCGGCGGGGTTTTGGCTTCGGCCACCTCGGCATGGCCGGCAACCGGCTTGGCCAGGTACCACATGGCGCCGCCAGCGGCGCCGGCGGCCAGCACGGCCACGGCGACAAAGCCGCCTATCAGTTTCATTTTCATATTCATCAGGCAGTCTCTCGCTCATGCATGGCGTAAGTGGTACCGGCAGGGCTGCCGTCGGACAGGGCGCGTCCCGGTTCCGCGTCGTCGTTCTGGCGGCCCGGTTGACGCTGGCCGCGCGCGTCGCCTTCGGCAAACGCCTGGGCGGCGGGGCTGCGCGGGGTCGCGCTGATATTCACGGCCACCTCGGTGTACTGGCGCTGCGCCAGGTCGCTGCGCATGTTTTCGCCGATGCCTTGCAGCTGGCGCAACACTTCCGAGTTCGACGCCGTGACGTTCACCTGCAGCGCGCCAGCCGTGTGGCGGATGGAAATTTCAATGCGTCCCAGCATGGGCGGGTCGAGGCGGATCGTCGCGTGCTCGCTGTTGCGGCCGATCTGCGTCTGCAGGCGTTCGCCCAGCGCTTCGCGCAGCGGTTCCTGCCATTGCTGGGCCGGGCCGTTGAGCTTGATGGTATCGCCGGACGGAGCCGCCGTGGCCGTATTGTTGACCGCGCCCGTCAAGCCCAGGTTGGGCGTGGCGGGGGGCGGCGTCGCAGCGCCGCGTTCGCCCTCGCGCGCGGCCGGGGCGGCGGCGGCCGTCACCGGAGCGCCTTGCTGCAGCAGCGCTTCGAACGGCTGTGCCGGCGCGCTGCCCTTGGCGGCGGTCGCCGGGTTGGCGGCGGCCAGCGGTTCGCGCATGTCGCGCCCTGGCGCTGGCGCCATTGCCGGCGCGGAGAGGGTGACGGCCGCGGGATGCAGGCTGATGTTGAGTGCCGGGTTGGCTTGCGCCGCATTCGCCTGCACTGGTGTCTGCGCCTGCGACTGGGCGGCGGCGCGCGCCTCGGCTGCGGCCGCGTCCGTTGGCGCCAGCATCGTCACCGGCAAGCCGATGACGGGGACGGCCATGGCTGGCAGGCTGCTGTCGGCCTGGCTGTCGCTGTCGCCGTCCTTGGCGGGTGCGGGCGCGGGCGTGCCGGCGTCGGCCGTTTCCACGGCTGTCACATCGAGCACCTGCGCAAACAGGGGCAGGACGGACGGCGCTGTGCCGGTGCTGCCATAGCCTGGCGTGCCGGGCAAGGCAGCGGCCTGTGTCGGCGCTGGCGCCGGTGCGGATGCAGCGGAGGCTGCCGGTGCCGGAGCGGCCGGCGCCGTGTTGAAGTTCATGATCATGCTTGATTCCCGTCCGAGTCGTATTCGCCGAGTGCGGCGTAGGCGACCCAACCTTCCTTATTTGCCTGTAATACACCCAGGTGTAGCCCCAGGCGTTCTTTTTCCTCAGAGCAAATTTTAACCGCTTGCGCGTGAATTTTGCGCAATTGCAACAATTCTGTTTGTTCCAGCGCATTCCATGCGCCCCGTTCAGCCAGCAGCGGGATGTTTTTCGCCAGGCTGGCCGAGAGTTTTGCCATCGCCTCCCAGTCCGGCTGCGCGATGGCCGCGCTCAATTGCCGGCTCAGTTGCTGCAGCGCGGCGCGCCTAGGCATTGTTGGCCTGGACGCCCACCCAGCCGCGCTTGATGGTGGTCATCAAGGTCGTCACTTCGTCGATCAGGGTCGGGTCGAGCTTGATGCCGGCCGTGTACAGGCGCGCCACGCAATAGTCGTACAGGCGCGCCAGGTTGACGACCACTTCGCCGCCATTGTCGAAATCGAGCGAGCTCGACAGACCGTTGATGATCTGCGTGCATTTATCCAGGCTGACGGCCTTTTGTTCGTAGCGCTTGCCCACGATATGCCCGCGCGCGCGCGCCAGTTCTTCCAGCAGGCCGTCCGTCAGCACCAGTACCAGTTCGACCGGTGTGGCGCGGGCGGTCTGGGCATCCAGGTTGACGGCGTGGTAGTTGCCGTAAGCTTCATTGTTTAACATGATTGTCTTCTCGCTATGTTAACTGTGGCGGCGCGGCAGGCGCATCCGCCTTAGGATTTATTGTTGCTAAACATGGCATCGAACATATCGGACGTCTTGCTCATTTGCTCCTGCATTACTTGCAGGCGTGAAAATTGATCGAGGAAACGTTTGTATGCCGTGTCATATTGGGCCGTGAGGCGCTCGCCGCTCTTGACCAGGCTTTTCTGCAGCTTGTCCGTGGCGGCCTGGCGCTGGGTGATCTGGCCCTTGGTGACATTGCTCCACTGGCCCAGTACCTTGTCCAGGCTGCCGAGCACGCCGGCCGGGGCGGACAGGCTGTTGTTGCCAAAAAGCTTGTCCAGGCCCGTCGGGTTGTCGGCCAGCTTGGCCGTCAGCTTGGCGGCGTTGAGGCTGATGGTGCCGTCGCGCTGGGCCGTAATGCCGTAGGACACGAGCGAGACGCCATTGACGTTCAGGCGCAGGGCATTGCCCATGCTGCTGCGCAGGGCATTCAGGCCGGAATCATGGGCGAAGATGCCCGCGGCGATGTTCTTTTCCGGATTGCCGGGACTGGCCAGGCCATCCATCAGGGTTTTCAGTTTGTTGTAGGCATCGACGAACGCTTGCACGTTGGCGGCGGTGCCGGAGTTATCCGTGGCGACGGTCAGCGTGACGGGTGCTTCGGCTGCACTCATGGCGCGCGTGAACGTGATTTTCACGTCCTGCACGTTGGTGAATGTATTCGATGCCTGCGTGATGGCCGTGCCGCCGGGTTTGCCGCCCAGCCAGACGGTGGCGTCGTCAGCCTTGACGACTTCCTTGATGTTGGCCGGAGCGATCAGCGCGCCTTTCAGCGCGATATTGTCGACAGCGCTGGCGTCGAGCGTGGCGGCGTTGGCAATGCCCGTCGCATTCGACGTCAGTACCAGTTGCGCCTGGTTATTGATGGTCACGATGGAGGCGGTGACGCGCGAATTGTTCTTGCTGTTGCCGTTGATGGCGGCAGCGATTTCCTGCGGTGTCAGTGTGCCGTTGCCATCCTTGTCGGCGGCGGCCAGGTCGATGTCGAGCGTGTTGTCGCCCACGCCATCGCCGATTTTCACTTTCAGCGTACCCGTGCCATCGGCGGTATTGACGCTGCTCAAGCCGCCATACGACATCTGGCTGGCCGTGGCCAGTTTTTCAACAAAAAAGGAGTAGGTGCCCGGCGTCGCATTGATGCCGGCCGTGGCCGTGCCGTAGCCGGCGGCCGGGAAGGTGGCGGACTGGCTCAGCACCGATTTGCTGCTGGTCATGGTCGACATGGCGCTCTGGAAGGCAGAGATGGCCGATTTCAGGTTGCCCAGCGCCGTGCTGGTGTTGCTGGCCAGCGTGTTCTGCGCCTGCAGGGCTGCCTTTTGCGCGGCGACAGCCTTGGTTGCCAGTTTTTCGGCCGTTGGGATTGGATCGTATTGCGGTGCAGTAATTACGCTTGCCATGCCAGACTCCTGAATAAAGGGATATACCGGTACAAGGCGACCCCCATTCCCGTTTTGTGAAGTTTTCCTGAAAGAAACTTACACAAACCTCATTTTACCTGCCCGCGGAACCAGAATTGCGTCGCCAGCTCGTCTTGCCGCTTGGCATCGACACGTTGTTGCTCATTTGCAACATACTTTTGTTTCTGCGTGAGCACCTGATCCAGCACTTCGCGTTTGGCCCAGGCCGTATTGAGCGCGCGTTGCGAAACTGCCATGTTGGCTTCGTGCAGGTGCAGGTCGGTACGGTGCTGGTCGGCCATCTGCATCACGGCTTGCTTGAAGTTGCCGCAGTTGACGGACAGGGCCAGGGGCAGGGCGCCGCTGGGGCCGCTGTCCGTGTACAGGCCCGTCAGGCGTTCCAGGTTTTTCTGGTAGCGCTCGCGCACGGCCGTCTGCGCCGCCATTTCGCCTTGCAGGCGTTCCACTTCGGTGCTGCGCAGGCCGACCAGGGTGGTCAGGTTGCGGATGGTATGCGCGTCGCTCACGTATGCTCCTAGGCCATGATCTGTTCAAGTTGTTCGATGCACGGCCCCATCGGCGCCTCTTCCTTGGTGCCCTGGCACAGGAAGGCTTCAATGGGCGCGTGCAGTTGCACGGCGCGGTCGGTGATCGGGTCGGCGCCGGGCACGTAGGCGCCCAGCGGGATCAGGTCGCGCACGCGCGCATGGCGCGCCATCGACGCTTTCAGCGCGCGCGCCGCCTGCATGTGGGTGGGCGTGATCACCTGCGCCATGCAGCGGCTGATCGAGGCGGCGATGTCGATGGCGGGGTAGTGGCCCCGTTCGGCCAGTTCGCGCGTGAGCACGATATGGCCGTCGAGAATCGCGCGCGCCGTGTCGACCACGGGGTCCTGCTGGTCGTCGCCTTCGGCCAGCACCGTGTAGATGGCGCTCATGCTGCCTTCCGGATGGGCGCCGTTGCCGGCGCTTTCCACCAGTTGCGGCAGGTTCGAAAACACGGACGGCGGGTAGCCGCGCGTGGCCGGCGGCTCGCCCAGGGCCAGCGCCACTTCGCGCAAGGCCATCGCATAGCGCGTCAGCGAGTCGACCAGCAGCAGCACGTGCTTGCCCTGGTCGCGGTAATGCGCGGCGATCGAATGGCACAGTTCGGTGGCCATGATGCGCATCAAGGGCGATTCGTCGGCCGGCGCGATCACCAGCACGGCCTTTTTTAAGCCTTCGGCGCCGAGCGACTTTTCGACGAATTCGCGCACTTCGCGGCCCCGCTCGCCGATCAGGCCGACGACGACGACATCGGCCACCGTCTGGCGCGTGATCAGGCCCAGCAGCACACTCTTGCCGACGCCGGAACCGGCCATCAGGCCCACGCGCTGGCCCTTGCCCAAGGTCAACATGCTGTTGATGGCCCGCACGCCCACGTCCAGCGGTTCGACCACCGGTTGTTTCTTCAGGGGATTGATTTTTGGCGGCGTGACTTCCAGGATGTGTTCGCCGCCAAGGCGGCCCAGGTCGTCGATCGGCTCGCCCAGGCCATTCACCATGCGGCCCAGCCACGACGGGCCGATCTGCAGGCTGGCCTTGTCGGGCAGGGGCAGAACCCTGGCGCCGGTGGTCAGGCCCGTGGCCTTCTTGAACGGCATCAGGTAGGACAGTTTTTCGCGGAAGCCGACGACTTGCGCATCGAGCCACTCGCCGCTGACAGTTTCAATTTGACAACGCTGGCCCGTGTGCAGGCGGCAGCCGGCGCTTTCCAGCAGCAGGCCGGAGGCGCCGACCAGGCGGCCGGTGGGTGTCGCGACCGGGATATCGCCGATCTCGAAACTGCGCAGCGTGTCGGCGATCATGCAGGCGCGCCCTGGTCCGCGTGCTCGGCGGCCAGCGCCAGGTGGCTGCTGACTTGTTCCATGCAGGCCGACAGGCGCTGATGGCAGCCCGCGTCGACTTCATTGTCGCCCGCCTTGATGCGGCATTCGCCCGCGTCCAGGCGCGCGTCGGCGATCAGGTTCCAGCGCTTGGCGCGCTTCGGATCGAGTTCGCTGATGCGTTTCAATTCTTCCGGATTGAGGAAGACGTCGATTTCCTCGCGCGTGGGCGGCATCGAGGCCAGGGTCTCGTCGACCAGGGCCAGCAATTGCACCGGCTGCAGCGCCAGTTCCGCGCGGATCACCTGGCGCGCCACCTTGGCCACCAGGTCGACCACTTCCTTGCGCTGCGCTTCGCGGTAGTCGGCGCGCACTTTTTTCAGGTCGCGCAGGATGGCGTCGACGGGGCGCGCCAGGCGGTCCAGCGCCACCAGGGTTTCATTGCGGCCTTCTTCGCGGCCCTGCGCCATGCCGTCGCTGCGTCCGGAGTCGTAGCCGTCCTGCTGGCCTTGCACCAGACCCACTTCGTAGCCGTCGCGCTGGCCCTGCTCGAAGCCTTCCGAGACGGACGCCTGCCACTGGCCGTCCGTGTCCTCGTTGGAGGCACGCTGGCCGGCGGCGATGAATTGCGACAGGGGCGGGAAACGATACGAGCGGAAGTGTTTCATTCGATCACCGCTTCGGCAAACAGTTGCACTTCGATCTCGCCCGCATCGGCGAGACCCTTGACGGTGGCCATGATTTCCTGGCGCGTTTGTTCGATACGGCTCAAAGGCACCGGGCCGGAACGGCGCATCATGTCTTCGAAGCTCTGCGCCTGGCGGCGCGGCATGGTTTTCAGCACGGCGTCGCGGATCGACGGTTCCGCGCCCTTGAGCGCGATGGCCCACTGTTCCATCGGCACGTCTTCCAGGATGCGCGTGAGCGTGACATCGCTCTGCGTGGCCAGGATCAGGAAGTCGTACATGCTCAGTTCGATTTCCGACACCACTTCCGGGTCGTGCGCGCGCAGCAGCTCGACCAGCGCGGCGCGGTTGCCCGGCATGCGGTTGAGAATCTCGGCCGCCTGGCGGATGCCTTCCACGCTGGTGCTTTGCGTGTCGAGCGTGCCCAGGCAGCGGCCCACCAGTTCGTCGAGCTCGACCAGCAGGTCGCGGTCGATCTCGTCCAGGCGCGCCAGGTTCAGCAAGACCAGGTCGCGGCCTTCGACGGGCAGGGCGTCGAGGATCTGGCCGGCCAGCGCGGGCGGCAGGAAGGCCAGGAACACGGCCTGCATCTGCACGTGCTCGTTGACGATGTACTCGGCCAGCCATTTGGGCGAAGCCCACTGCAGGCGCGCCATTTTGGGGCGGATCGCATCGCCGTAAATGTTGTTCAGCACGCTATTTGCGATATCGCTGCCCAGCGCCATGTCCAACGAACGCTTCAGGTAGCTGCGCGAGGCGCCGTGCACGCCGCTTTGCTGGCGGTAGTCGTCGAAGAAGGTCTGCATCGCCGTTTTCACGGATTCGACCTTGATGCCGCTCATGCGCGACATCACTTGCGTGACTTCCAGCAATTCTTCGCGCGACAGGCAGCGCAGCACGTTGGCCGCCTGTTCTTCGCCTATGCTCAGCAGCACGATGGCCGCCTGTTCCACGGGGTTCAGGCTGGCGCTTTCGTATTCGGCGCCGTCGGAGGGATTATTGTTGTTGAGTTCGGCCATTTTTCTGCATCCATTGTTTGACGACTTCGGCGACACGCTCGGGTTCTTTTTCAGCCAGCACTTTCAGGTGGTCGACCATCACGTCGACCGCCGAGCCAGGTGGCGGCAAGTCATAGTTTTCCAGCAGCGGCACGACCGGCATGCTGCCGCCGGCGGCTTCGCCTTCGAGCGCCAGCGGTGTGCCATTCACGCCCAGGGCTGGCGCGCCGGCAACGGCCGCGCCATTCGCGCCGGCGGCGGCGCTGCCGCCCAGCGCCAGGGCCGGGTCGAGCTGTTTCAGTGCCGGCGGCGCCAGGCGCGTGGTCAGCAGGCGCAGCAGCGGACGCAGGATCAGGAAGTAGCCGAGGATGGCGCCCAGCGCGTACAGCAGCCAGCTGCTGAAATCGACGACGGTATCGCGCTCTTCCCACCACTGCGCCACGGGCGGCTTGGCGGGGAAGGCCAGCGCCGTCAGGCTCAGGCTGTCGCCGCGCTGGGCGTTGATGCCCAGGCCGCTGTTGAGCATTTTTTCAATATTGCCCAGTTCGGCCGGGGTCCAGCCCGTTTTCGGGTTCGGTGCGGCGGCGCTGTTGAGGACCACGGCGACGCTGAGTTTTTCCAGGCGGCCACGGCTGCGCTTGATCTGCGTGATGCTGCGGTCGTACGCGTACTGGCGCGTGGTGGCGTTCTTGCGGGCCGTGCCGTCGTCGGACGGTTTCGGCGCGCCATCGGCAGGCGCGGCGCCGGCGGCGTCGGCCGGTGCCGGCACGGCGGCCGCCGGCGGACGGTTCGACAGGCTGCCGGGAATGCCGGCCACGGTGCGGTTGCGTTCCTGCTCTTCGCGCATCGCTTCGCTCGTCACTTTCGGGGCTTCGCCGTATTTTTCCAGCGTTTCGTCCACGCGGTCGTTGTTCACGGCGGCCGTCACGCTGAGCTTGAAGTTGTCTTCGCCGATGACGGGGCCGAGCAAGCCCGTGACGTTGCGGCGGATTTCATCCTGGAAACGTTTCGCGCCTTCATTGCCGGCGGCCGAGGCGTCGAAGCCGTCCGTCAGGTCGACGTGCGCGGACAGCAGGTTGCCGCCCTGGTCGACCAGGCTCACGCGCGTGGGCGCCAGGCTGGCGACGCTGCCGGCCACCATGTTGATGACGGCGGCGATCTGTTCCGGCGCCAGGGTGCGGCCCGGCTTCAGCGCCACGACGATCGAGGCGGACGATTTGTCGCCGTCGCTGGCGACGAACGACGTCGATTTTGCAATCGACAGGTGGACGCGCGCCGAAGCGATCGCGTCCATCGTCATGATGCTTTGCGCCAGTTCGCCTTCCAGGCCGCGGCGGAAGCGCACGTCCTGCACGAATTGCGAGACGCCCAGCGGGTCATTCTTGTCCATCAGCTCCAGGCCGGCCGGCAGTTGCGCCGTCACGCCCTTCGAGGCGAGCAGCATGCGCACCTTGCCCAGCATGGCGTCGGGCACCAGCACCTGGCCGCTGTCCGGATGCAGGCGGTAGGGGATGTGTTCGGCGTCCAAGGTGGCCATCATGTCCGTCACGGCCACTTTTTCGCGCGCGCCAAACACCGGCTTGTAGTTGGCCTGGTCGCGCCAGGCATACATGGTCACCATGGCGGTGATGCCGATGGCCAGCACGACGATGGGAACCAGGTTTTTCAGCAGGGCGGGCGGGATGGCGGGCTGGGCACCAAGGCGCCAGCGCGCAAATGCGGACTTCATGGGGGTAATCACTTGGGGTAACTTTCGCTGGGAGGCTGGGCGTGGATCAGGACGTGAAGATTACAGAGGCAGTTTGATGAGTTCGTCGACGGCGCCCATGACCTTGTTGCGCACTTGCATCAACATGGAGAAGGACAGGCTCGCTTCCTGGCTGGCCAGCATGGCGCCGACCATGTCGTCGCTCTTGCCGCTGTCGACGTCGCTCATTTTCTGCGCCGCCATGCGGTCGTCGCCGTTGACCTTGCCGATGGCGTCTTTCATGCTTTGCGCAAAGGAGAAGCCGGATTGTTCCGGCGCGCCGAACTGGGCGGCGGGCGCGATGCTGGCGCCCAGGGCGCGCGCGTCATTGCTCAGTGCTGCCAGATCGGCCTTGATCAGACCTGCGAGTTCGTTGCTCATCGTGCCCTCTACTTTCAATATGCGGTGACGTATCAATCAGAAATTACTGGTGTTGCCATTCCGGCAGGCATGACATCCCACGCCATCTTGCCCGGCCCGCTTAACAGGGCCCATCAGTTTTATCAGTTGCCACACCATCCGCTCAAGCAGATTCAAACAAACCCGGCAGACCTGCGCCGACGTGATTTACATGGCCATGACAACTAATAATTATCTGATAAAAGTTTCTTCTGGTGGCAATAAGCGGGACTGGAAACTGCCATAAAAACCGGAATCAGGTAAGCGGAATGGCGCACTGCAAATCTATATTTTGTCGCTATAAGCTTACCTCGCGGCAACTATAAAGTAAAGAGAGGATTGCCTCAAGGAATATTGATACATGGCAATATTTAGCTTTTTCATGTATTGTTCAGCACCGTAGTCATCCAGCATGCGATACGATGCGCAATCGTTTGCTTGCAGACCAGTACGCCAGGTCAAGATGATGCTGTATTTAATTTCGGGCGATCCGTATAATTTGTTCTGCCACCGCAATACCGACATGACCACTACATGACAATCCTTACCAAGACAGATCAAACTGTGCGCCATCAAGTCCTCGATTCCTGTCTGCTTGGACGTCCTGTCCATTTGCTGCATGTATTCGGCGCCCAGCTGCGCGACGACCTGGCCGTGGCCCTGCGCCAGCCGATGAGTCGCCGCTACTGGGGGAATTTCCAGATCGATGCCGTGACCTTGTCGCGCGTGGAAAACGAGGACAGCGTGAACCGCTGGCTGAGCTTTTCCACGCCGGCCAGCCAGACGGGCTTTGCCCTCGAACGGCAGATACTCTTGAGCGTGCTGAACTATCGCTACGGCAGTGCCGGCGCCAAGGGCGCGCTGCCCGATCCGGCGCAGGTGCGCGTGACGGCCACGGAGGAGCGCCTCGCTGTGGTGCTTGGACAACAGTTGGTGAACAGTTTGTTCTCCCGCGTCCACAAGAACCTGCAAACCCTGGGCAAGAGCAGCGACATCGACACCAGTGCCGAGGTCGCCGCGCAGTCGGGCGTGCATCCGGCGCGCGGCAGCTGGATCGTCACGGTGGCCCTTAGCGACGTCGAGGCGGGGCAGAGCGGCCAGTTCTGGTTCTCGCTGGACAAGCGCCTGATGGCCGATGTGCTGCGCGGCTTGCTGCCCGAGCGCGCGCAGGCGAAGAAAGCCTTGCGCGGCAGCGTGCGTCCGCTCGCGTCGCGCCTGCAAGTGACCCTGGAAGGCCGTCTCGTCAGCAAGCAGGTGCAGCTGGGCGCCTTGTTCGACTTGCGCGTGGGCGACGTGATTCCCGTTAGCCTCAGCCGTACCGACGTCATGCTCGACGACTCCCGTCTCTTTACAGCTGCTGTTTCCGAACACAAGGGCAAGCTCTGTTTAACCTCCTTTGAAGATGTCGAATAATATGAATATGACCGATACCAACCAGAGCGAAACCCTGCTGGAAGACCTGGGCGATGACATGATCATCGACCAGGGCGACGTGTCCGACGTGGCCAGCGGCCGCGCGCGGCGCGACATTCCGCAGATGATGCGCAAGATTCCCGTCACCCTGACCCTGGAAGTGGGCTCGGCCCGCATTTCGCTGGAAGAATTGATGGCCATCGGCCCGGAAAGCGTGATCGAACTCGACATGCTGGCCGGCGAACCGCTGGTGATCAAGGTCAACGGCACGCCGATCGGCCGCGCCGAAGTGGTGGTGGCCGGCGAGAACTATGGCCTGAAAGTCATCGACCTCGACGGCCTCAATCTCGACCTGATGACAGCATGAAGCTGGCGGTACCCGGTTTGAGCCGGCGCCGCGGCGCGCTGGCTGCCGCGCTGGCTGTTCCCGTTCTGATGCTGTGCTGCAACGCCGCTGGCGCGCAGGACCTGCTGTCCGGCGTGGTGCCGGGCGCGAAGACCGACCTGTCGGTGAAGATGCAGATCCTCGTCGTCATGACCCTGCTCGGGCTGCTGCCCGTGATGGTCATGATGATGACCAGCTTTACCCGCTTCGTCATCGTGCTGTCCCTGCTGCGCCAGGCGCTGGGCCTGCAGCAGGGCTTGCCCAACCGCATCGTCACGGGCATCGCCCTGATCCTCACCCTGCTGGTCATGCGCCCCATCGGCGACCAGGTGTGGAAGGAAGCGTTCGTGCCTTACGACCGCGACCAGATCGGCATGCAGGAAGCGCTGAAGATCGCCGAAGTGCCGATTTCGCGCTTCATGCTGGCGCAGACGAGCAAGGCCGCGCTGGCGCAGATCGCGCACCTGGCCGGCGAACCGTCGAGCATGCGCCCGCAAGACCACAGTTTCACGGTCAAGCTGGCTGCATTTGTGTTGTCCGAACTCAAGACGGCGTTTCAGATCGGCTGCATGCTGTTCATACCGTTCCTCATCATCGATCTGGTGGTGGCGTCCGTGCTGATGGCGATGGGCATGATGATGCTCTCGCCGCTGGTGATTTCGCTGCCGTTCAAGCTGCTGCTGTTCGTGCTCGTCGACGGCTGGACCCTGACCGTCAACACTTTAGTTACCAGCATACAGGGCTATTGACCGATGTTTACCCCTGAAGTCGCCGTCGACCTGATCATCGAAGCGCTGCACGTCGTGATGCTGCTGGTGGTGATCCTGGTCGTGCCCGGTTTGCTCATGGGCCTGCTGGTCGCGCTGGTGCAGGCGGCCACCTCGATCAATGAACAGACCATGAGTTTCCTGCCGCGCCTGCTGGTCACCCTGCTGGCCCTGATCCTGGCCGGCCGCTGGATGGCCGGTTACCTGATGGATTATTGCGTGTCCATTTTTCAGCGCGCCGCCACCCTGGTCGGATAGCGCCGCGCGCCATGGATCAGATTTTCAATCAGGTGCTGCCGTTTCTGCTGGCCGTGTGGTGGCCGTTCTGCCGCATCCTGGCCATGCTCAGCGCCTCGCCCGTGATCGGCGACGCCATGGTGCCCGTCCCCGTGCGGGTGCTGCTGTCGCTGGTGCTGGCGATCCTGATGCTGCCCGTGATGCAGGCGTCGGGTATCTCGCAGGACTTGCTGAAGATCGATCCGTTTTCCCTGCACGCCGCCGTCGCCACCCTGGAGCAGGCCATCATCGGCTTCGTCCTCGGCCTGGCCTTCCACTTCGCCATGTCCGTCATGTCGGTGCTCGGTTATCTGGTGTCGAGCCAGGTGGGCTTTTCCATGGCCGTCATGAACGACCCGCTCAATGGCACCTCGTCGGATGTGATCACGGGGATGCTCACCATCATGTGCATGATCGTGTTTTTCGCCATCGACGGCCACCTCGTGCTGACGGGCGTGATCGGCGCCAGTTTCACGGCCTGGCCCGTGGGGCAGGGCTACGGGCCGTTGCTGCTGCAGACGGTGGCGTATAACGTGGCGTGGATTTTCGCCGCCGCCATGCTGCTGGCCTTGCCCATTGTCTTTTCCACCATGGTGGTGCAGCTGGGCTTTGGCTTCCTGAACCGCGTGGCGCCGTCGCTGAACCTGTTTTCGCTGGGTTTTTCCATGATCACCGTGTTCGGCCTGCTGATGCTGGGGCAGATCGTGCGCTTTATCCCCGAGCACTACATCGCCATGACGAATCGCGTGCTGGAAATGATCGCCGAACAGATGCGGGTGGCCCATGGATAGCGCACGTGCCAACAAGCTACTGCGCAGTCCACTTCCGGGCATCCGTTGCTCGCTGTACCTCCGTACAGCTGCGCTACTCAACCCGGCATTGAACTTGCTCGCTACGCTTGTAGGGCACGTGCGGAAAGGTGTGACGCATGGCGGATAGCAGCACGGGCGACAAGACAGAAAAGGCGTCACAGCAAAAGCTGAAGAAATCGCGCCAGGAAGGGCAGGTGGTGCGTTCGCGCGACCTGTCGACGGCGCTGGGCATCCTGATCAGCATGAAGGTCTTCATTTACCTGCTGCCGAGCTATCTGCTGAGCTTTCGCGAGCTGTTCGCCATGGCTTTCATGCCGCTCGACAGCAAGGGCGCGCTGGAAAATGCCATGTCGATGGCGTTTACGACGTCGGTGGGCTTGCTGATCAAGATGATCGTGCCGCTGTTTTGCGTACCCCTGTTCGTCGTGCTCGGCTCCTTGATCCCTGGCGGCTGGGTCATCAGCACGAAGAACTGGATGCCGAAGATGGAGCGCCTGAGCCCGGCCAAGAACCTGGGTCGTCTGTTTGCGCCCAAGCATGCTTTTGAATTCGGCCTGTCCATCGCCAAGGCCGCCGTGCTGGGCATGGTGCTCGTGCATGTGAGCCGCTCCAGCCTGACGCAATACGTGGATTTGCAACACCGGCCCCTGCAGCAAGCCATGCTCGATGGTTCGGCGCTGATGCTCGACGGCTTGATGGCGCTCATTTCCGTCTTTGTCCTGTTTGCCATCATCGACGTGCCGGCGCAGGCGTTTTTCTTTGCCCGCAACCAGCGCATGAGCAAGCAGGATGTCAAGGAAGAACACAAGAGCAGCGAAGGGCGTCCCGAAGTGCGCCAGCGCATCCGCCAGCTGCAGCAGCAGATCGGCCGGCGCAGCGTGCGCAAGACCGTGCCCGACGCCGACGTGGTGATCGTCAATCCCGAGCATTACGCCGTCGCATTGAAGTATGACCAGGACCGCGCCGAGGCGCCGTTTGTCGTTGCCAAGGGCGTCGACGAGATGGCGCTGTATATCCGGCAAGTGGCGAAGGAACACGATATTGAAACGCTGGAGTTGCCGCCGCTGGCGCGCGCCATCTACAACACCAGCCAGGTGCAGCAGCAGATTCCCGTGCAGCTGTACCAGGCCGTGTCGCAGGTGCTCAACTACATCCTGCAGCTGAAAGCATTCCGTTCTGGGCAGCGCGCTGCCCAGCCCCCATTTCCCACCGAGGTGGTCGTGCCATCTCATTTGAGCGAGGTAGTACCTTCATGAATTTCCTGAACCGGTTGGTTGCCGAAATGCGCCGCCACAAGTTCGCCACGCCGCTGTTCCTGCTGGTGATCCTGGCAATGATCATCCTGCCGCTGCCGCCGGTGCTGCTCGATATCTTGTTCACTTTCAATATCGTGCTGGCACTGATCGTCATCCTCGTCAGCGTGTCGGCCAAGCGGCCGCTCGATTTCTCCGTCTTCCCGACGGTGATTCTGGCCACCACGATGCTCAGGCTGACCCTGAACGTGGCGTCCACGCGCGTGGTGCTGCTGCACGGCCACACGGGCGCGGATGCGGCCGGTAAGGTGATCGAGGCGTTTGGTAACGTCGTCATCGGCGGCAACTTCGTCGTCGGTATCGTGGTCTTCGTGATCTTGATGATTATCAACTTCGCCGTCGTCACCAAGGGCGCCGAGCGCATCTCGGAAGTGTCCGCGCGCTTTACCCTCGATGCCTTGCCGGGCAAGCAGATGGCCATCGATGCCGACCTGAACGCCGGCCTGATCAACCAGGAAAAAGCCCAGATCCGCCGCAAGGACGTGGCCGCCGAAGCGGATTTCTATGGCGCCATGGACGGCGCGTCGAAGTTCGTGCGCGGCGATGCCGTTGCCAGTATCCTGATCCTGATCATCAACATGGTGGGCGGCGTGGCCATCGGCTCGCTGATGCACGACCTGTCGTTCGGCGACGCTTTCCGCCAGTACGCACTGCTGACCATCGGCGATGGCCTGGTGGCGCAGATTCCGGCGCTGCTGTTGTCGGCCGCGGCCGCCATCCTGGTCACCCGCATCAGCGATTCGGGCGACTTCGAACAGCAAGTGGCAGGCCAGGTGCTGACGTCGCCGACGGTGATCTTCAGCGCGGCCGGCATGATGGTGGCGCTGGCCCTGATTCCGGGCATGCCATGGTTCATGTTCATGACCTTCGCGGCCGTGCTGGCCTTCGTGGCCTGGCGCTTGACCAAGCGCGTGAAGGGTCCGGACGCGGCCGGCATGGCGGCCATCGAGGCGGCCTTGCGCGAGGAGCGCCCGGCCGAGCTGGAATGGCAGCAATTGCCTGCCGTGCAGCCATTGATGGTAATGCTCGGCTATAAGCTGGTCGGCATGGTTGATAAAACGCAAGGCGAACCTTTAACCAAGCGCGTCAAGGGCGTGCGCCAGAGCCTGTCCGAAGCGATGGGCTTGCTGTTGCCGAATATCGGTGTGCGCGACGACCTGGCCTTGAAGCCGTCGCAATACGCGATCGTGCTGTCGGGCACCGTGGTGGCGCAGGCGGAAGTGCAGGCCGACCGCCTGATGGCGATCCCGTCGCCGAACGTGTATGGCCAGCTGGACGGCATTCCCGGCATCGAGCCGGCCTACGGCATGCCCGTCACGTGGATCGAGCCAGGCGAGAAGGCGCATGCGCTGGGTCTCGGCTACCAGGTCATCGAGGCGCCCAGCGTGATCGCCACGCACTTGTCGAAAATGGTGCGCGAATACTTGCCGGAACTGTTCCGCCACGAAGACGTCTCGAACATGATGGAACGCCTGACGGCCCTGTCGCCCAAGCTCGCCGGCGCGCTGGACAAGGCGCTCACGCACACGCAGCTGCTGCGCGTGTTCCGCGTCTTGCTGGCGGAAAATGTGTCACTGAAGGATATCGTGCCCATCGCCACCACCTTGCTCGACAGTTCGGAAACGACCAAGGACCCGATCCTGCTGGCGGCCGAAGTGCGCTGTGCGCTGCGGCGCCAGATCGTCAGCGGCCTGTTCGGCCAGAAGATGGAAATGCAGGCGTTTAACCTGGGCGGCGAGCTGGAAAACATGCTGCTCGGCTCCCTGAACCAGGCGCGCCAGGCGGGCAAGGTCACGCTGGATAATTACCCGATCGATCCGCACCTGCTGTCGCAGCTGCAGGTGAACATGCCGGTGGCGCGCGAGCAGATGAAGCAGCAGGCCACGCCGCCGCTGTTGCTGGTGCTGCCGCAGATCCGTCCGCTGCTGGCCCGCTATGCGCGCCTCTTCGCGCCGGGCCTGCATGTGCTGTCGTACAACGAAATCCCGGAAAACCGCGAAGTGAGCATCATCGGCACGGTGGGGTAAACGGTGGAATAAACAAAAAAACGGCGCTTCGGGCGCCGTTTTTTTATGTTGTATCAATCTTGTTGTATCAATCTTGCTGCATCAATCCTGTTCATCGATGGGCGGCAGCAGGTCGTGCTCCTGGCCGTCGGCCAGCAGCAGCACGGTGCGGCCTTGCGCCGTTTCTTCTTCGTCGCCATAGTCGTAACCGAGCGGCGCCGCCACTTCCTTCGAGACGATGATGGTTTCCTCTTCGGCCGCGTCCGCGGGGGCTGCGGGCGCATCGGGATCGGCCGCCGCTTCCGCTTCCGGCTGCGTCAGCAGCAGCGCCACTTCGGCCATGGCGCGGAACAGGGCCAGCGACAGCGAGGCGGCGCCCGCCTGCATCGGGTAATTGCCGTGCACGCGCTGCGCGTGCAGCTGGCGGTTCAGGCGGCAGCGCACCACGCGCAGGCCGGCGCGCCGCACGGCGTCGGCGATCCCGGGCAGGGCCAGGCGCAAATGGCGCAATGCGGCTTCCTCGTCGGCAGCCAGCTCCAGCAGCACGCCGTCGCCGGACGGCTCCATCTGGATCACGACCCGGCCGATGCCGATGATGATCAGTTCGACGCGCAGCGCCACCTTGCCGCGCCGCCGGGGCGTTGCATCGTCTTCCTCGTCGCTGGCCAGCACGCGCAGCAGCAGGCGCTGGCCGCCCCAGCCATACACGGCGAAGCGCCACGCTTCGCTGTCGACCGTCAGCGGGGGGCGGGCGCCTTCGCGCAGCAGGGCCGGTTGCTGCTCGGCCATGAACAGGTTGCCCGGCACGTGCTGGCCGCGCGCCTGTTCCTGCAGGGCCGCATATTGCTCGCCATATGTCTTGACCATCACGCGCCACGAGGCGGCCAGCTGCGCCGCGTCGGGCGGCTGCCAGACCAGCTGGCGCGTGAAGAACAGTTGATTGACTTGCATGGCGCTGCTGTCGCGCGGCATGGCGCCGCCCGTGCCATCGGCATTCGGCTTGATGAGGGACGCCAGGCTGTCCTGTCCCTTCTGTTGCAGCTGGGCGGGCAGGGTGCCGGCGTCGGGCGCGGGCGCCATGTAGGGGCCGATGGGCACCAGCGGCTGGACTACGCCCGGCACCATCGGCGTGGCGGGGCTGACGTCGAAGCGCTGGGTAATCAGGGGAACCGGGTTGCCCGATGAAATGCGGTCTATCGCCATGCCACTGTGTCCAGATGAAAGTCTATAAGAGCCGGTGAATCAGGCGGTATCAGCCATCATGGCTGCAACAGGGACAGTATCATTTTCTGCATGCTCTGGCTTTGCTTGAGCATCGCCGTGCTGGCCTGCAGCAACATTTGTGCCGACACCATGTTGGCGCTTTCCGCCGCGTAATCGACATCCATGATGCGGCCGATGGCGGCCTTGGTATTGGTGACCATGTTGGCCAGGTTGTTGTGCACGTGGTCGAGGCGGTTGGCCGCCGCGCCCAGGGCCGAGCGCACGCCGCCGACCTGGTCGAGCGCCGCCGCCAGCTGGTCGATCATGTTGTTGGCGCTGCCATTCGTGCCGATTTCGCTGCCGGCCGTGCCGCTGGCGGCAAAGTTGGCCGAAATGGCTTTCAGCAAGGTATCCAGGCTGCCCATCTTGCCTGACACGTCGAACTGCATGGTTTCGCTGCTGCTGGCGCCGATCTGGAAGGTCATCGCCTCCGACAAGGTGCCCTTGCCGGCACTGCCGTTGCCCAGCAACAGGCCGCCGCCGTAGGAGGTGTTGGTCATGACGTTGTACAACTCGAGCCCCAGCGCATCGTATTCGGACTGCATGGCGTCGCGGTCGGTCTGGTTGGACGAAGCGTCGGCCGCCTGCGTGGCCAGGTCTTTCATGCGCACCAGCATGTCGGTGACTTCGCCAAACGCGCCTTCGGCCGTCTGCAGCATCGAGGTGCTGTTCTGCGTGTTGCGCATGGCCACCGTCATGCCGCTGACCTGGGCACTGAGGCGCGTGGCGATCTGCAAGCCGGCGGCGTCGTCCATGGCCGAGTTGATGCGAAAGCCGGTGGACAGGCGCTGCATCGACGTCGCCAGCCGGCTTTGCGCACTGGCTGCGGCGCTTTGGGCGTACATTGCGGCGATATTGGTGTGAATGCTCAGCACAAGGCGGCTCCGGTGGGCGGTGAGGGTGAATCGGGTCTACCTTGTATAGGCGACTGCGCCGCCCGCATTGTTAAATCGAAAGGCAATATAGTCAAATAAATACGTTTCGCGCATAAAAAAAGCCAGACCGCAGTCTGGCTTCGTTTGCTGGCCACAAGCGGCCAGGCAAAGATTATTGCAGCAAGGACATGACCATCGAGGACATGCTGTTGCTTTGTTTCAGCATCGCGGTGCCGGCTTGCAGCAGCATTTGCGACGAGGTCATGTTCGAGCTTTCGGTGGCGAAGTCAACGTCCATGATGCGGCCGGTAGCGGCCTTGGTGTTGGTGGCGATGTTCGACAGGTTGCTGTTGACGTGGTCGAGGCGGTTGGCGGCGGCGCCCAGGGAGGAGCGGATCGTGCCGACGTTGTCGATGGCATTTTTCAGCAGGTCGATCGTGGCGTTTGCCGTGCCGGTCAGTTCCGTGCCGACGCCGGCGCTGGTTGCCTTGAAGTTGTTGGCGGACAGGCCTTTCAGCGCGCCGTCCAGCGTGACCATGCCTGCTTGCACGGTGAAGTCCATGGTTTCCGACTTGGCGGCGCCGATCTGGAAGGTCATCTTGGCTTCCGACAGGGTGCCCTTGCCGGTCGTGCCGTCGCCCAGCAGATTCTGGCCGCCGAACGTGGTATTGGTCATCACGTTGTACAGTTCCAGGCCCAGCGCGTCGTATTCGGCTTGCATGGCGGTTTTGTCGGCCGTGTTCGACGAAGCATCGGCAGCTTGCGTGGCCAGATCTTTCATGCGCACCAGCATGTTGGTGACTTCACCGAACGCGCCTTCAGCCGTTTGCAGCATCGAGGTGCTGTTTTGCGTGTTGCTCATGGCGACCGTCATGCCGCTGGTCTGTGCTTTCAGGCGGGTGGCGATCTGCAGGCCGGCAGCGTCATCCATTGCCGAGTTGATGCGGTAGCCGGTCGACAGGCGGGTCATCGAGGTCGACAGTTGCGATTGGGTCTTGGCGATCGAGTTCTGTGCGGACAGCGATGCGTTGTTGGTGTGAAGGCTCAGCATTGTATTGCTCCTGGTAAGTGAATTCGTCGAGCGGCAGGTCATTTCTTGCCCTCACCCCTACAAGGCGACAGGGGAACGCCTTTCATTAAATTCCACACGGAAATTTTTTATCTGGCGCGCCGCCATGCAAAAAAGCCCCGGCAATCGCTTGCCGGGGCTTTCATGCGGCGCCAGGCGCCGGTGATTATTGCAGCAGGGACATGACCATCGAGGACATGCTATTGCTTTGTTTCAGCATCGCGGTGCCGGCTTGCAGCAGCATCTGCGACGAGGTCATGTTCGAGCTTTCGGTGGCGAAGTCGACGTCCATGATGCGGCCGGTAGCGGCCTTGGTGTTGGTCGAGATGTTCGACAGGTTGCTGTTGACGTGGTCGAGGCGGTTGGCGGCGGCGCCCAGGGCCGAACGTACCACGCCGATGCTGTCGATGGCCGAAACCAGGCTGCCGATGGCGGCGTTGGCGCTGGCGGTCAGTTCGGTGCCTGTTGCCGCTGCGTTATGATTGACGCTGGCGCTGGTCAGGCTGGTGGCGACGCTGGCCATTGCGGTATCCAGCTTGATGGTCATGGTTTCCGATGATGCCGCGCCGATCTGGAAGGTCATGCCGGCGGCAGCAGCAATAGTGCCGCCCGTCAACAACGTTTGTCCGCCGAATGTCGTGTTTTTCATCACGTTACCCAGTTCCAGGCCCAGTGCGTCGTATTCGGCTTGCATGGCGGTCTTGTCGGCCAAGTTCGACGAAGCATCGGCAGCTTGCGTGGCCAGGTCTTTCATGCGCACCAGCATGTTGGTGACTTCACCGAACGCGCCTTCAGCCGTTTGCAGCATCGAGGTGCTGTTTTGCGTGTTGCTCATGGCGACCGTCATGCCGCTGGTCTGTGCTTTCAGGCGGGTGGCGATCTGCAGGCCGGCAGCGTCGTCCATTGCCGAGTTGATGCGGTAGCCGGTCGACAGGCGGGTCATCGAGGTCGACAGTTGCGATTGCGTTTTGGCGATCGAGTTCTGTGCGGACAGCGATGCGTTGTTGGTGTGAAGGCTCAGCATTGTATTGCTCCTGGTAAGTGAATTCGTCGAGCGGCAGGTCATTTCTTGCCCTCACCCCTACAAGGCGACAGGGGGGCGCCTTTCATTAAATTCCACACGGAAATTTTTATCTGGCGCGCCGCCATGAAAAAAAGCCCCGGCAATCGCTTGCCGGGGCTTTCATGCAGCGCGAGGCGCCGGTGATTATTGCAGCAGGGACATGACCATCGAGGACATGCTGTTGCTTTGTTTCAGCATCGCGGTGCCGGCTTGCAGCAGCATCTGCGACGAGGTCATGTTCGAGCTTTCGGTGGCGAAGTCGACGTCCATGATGCGGCCGGTAGCGGCCTTGGTGTTGGTCGAGATGTTCGACAGGTTGCTGTTGACGTGGTCGAGGCGGTTGGCGGCGGCGCCCAGGGCCGAACGTACCACGCCGATGCTGTCGATGGCCGAAACCAGGCTGCCGATGGCCGTGTTGGCCAGGGTTTTCAGTTCGGTGCCGCCGGCGGTGCCGGCGAAGTTGGCGGTGGCCGAACCCAGTGCGGTGGCGACGCTGCCCATCGAGGTGGTCAGATTGATGGTCATCGTTTCCGACTTCGCGGCGCCGATCTGGAACGTCATGGCGCTGGCGATGGTGCCGCCGGTCAGCAGGGCTTGGCCGCCGAACGTGGTGTTGTTCATCACGTTGGACAACTCCAGACCCAGTGCGTCGTACTCGGCTTGCATGGCGTCCTTGTCGGCCGTGTTCGACGAAGCATCGGCAGCTTGCGTGGCCAGGTCTTTCATGCGCACCAGCATGTTGGTGACTTCACCGAACGCGCCTTCAGCCGTTTGCAGCATCGAGGTGCTGTTTTGCGTGTTGCTCATGGCGACGGTCATGCCGCTGGTCTGTGCTTTCAGGCGGGTGGCGATCTGCAGGCCGGCAGCGTCGTCCATTGCCGAGTTGATGCGGTAGCCGGTGGACAGGCGGGTCATCGAGGTCGACAGTTGCGATTGGGTCTTGGCGATCGAGTTTTGTGCGGACAGCGATGCGTTATTGGTGTGAAGGCTCAGCATTGTATTGCTCCTGTAGGATATATTCAGCGAGACGCGCTATTTTTCTGCTCTCACAAGCACAAGGCGGCTATTTCTGCTTATGTATTAAATGCTACATGGAAATATTTTTTATCTGGCCGCCAGCCTGCGATGATTTTTTATTGCCATGGAAATTATGTCTAAAAATATACTTTTAACTATTTTTCACGGCATCCCGCGCGCGCAATTGCTCTTCCGCAATTAACAGCCCCTGGTCGCGGCTTTTGATACGCTTCGCCGGTGTGCCCGCATAGATTCCCCACGCCGGCAGGGACATGGTGACCAGGCTGAGCGCACCCACGGCGACGCCTTCGCCAAGCTGCGCGCCGGGCAGCACCACGCTGCCCGAGCCGATGATGACGTGCCTGCCCAGGTGGACGGCGCCGCTCTTGCAGTTTGTAAATTCCGCCGGCACGGTGGGGTTGGTCATGCTGGCTCCGCTGTAATCATCGGTCTTGCTGTACAGGCGCACGCCTTGCGACAAGCCGGCGTAGTCTTCCAGCGTGATGCCGGCGCCGCCGGAGAGAAAGCAGCCGCCGCCAATGTGAACGTAGCTGCCGATGCGGATATGGCCACCTGCCGCCACCAGCGTGCTGTAGCCATCGATGCGCACGTTGTTGCCGATGGCGATATTGTCGATGCCGATGATGACGCAGTTCCTGGCGATGCGCACGTTGTGGCCGAGGCTGCGAAACCCCGCGCCGTGCAAGTCTTCTTCGGTGTAATAGCCGGGATTGAAAAGTTCAGACATGGTCATCCTTGTGCGGGTGTGCGGCGCCGGCGCCGGCTTCCAGGTGGCGGCGCTTGCTTTCCGCCAGTTCGGCTATGACGCGCAGCGCCTCGCCGTCGTCGGCCGTCATGTTTTGCAGGAAATGCGCGTTATTCTCGCGTATCCAGCTCAGCGGCAGTTCCCACCAGGCCAGCGCCAGCAGGGCTGCGCGCACTTCCTCGCTGAAGCGGAAGCGCAGCAGCCGCGCGGGCGTCCCTGCGTAAATGCCGTAGGGTTCGCTGCGGAAATTGGGCGGCACCAGCGTGCGCGCGCCGATGACGCAGCCATTCTCGATGACCGCGCCGCCCAATATCATCGCTTCGTCGCCGATCCACACATCGTTCTTGATGACCGTATCGGCATATTGGGGAATCGGGCTGTTTTCCAGGCCCATGCCGCCCAATGCCAGAAGATACGTGGAAATGGTGCGCATGTCGTGCTGGCCGTTGAGGATGAAGCGCAGATTCGCGCCGCCGGAAACGTAGCGCCCGATTTGCAGGTGCTGTGCGGTCGAATCGTATTTGGCTTGCGAACCGATGCCGATGCCGGAACAGCGGCCGATGGTAAATTGCCCGAAGTCCGGCTCATTGCCCAGCCAGTTACGGAAAAAGCCATGCGGTATCAGGGTCTGTCCGCCACTTTTATAGGACAGCACGGTAAATTGTGCCGCCCAGCGATGGTCGTCGATGGTGCCGAAAAAGTCGGTGTCTGTGGAAATATTCATGGCGTCAGGCCGGCCTGTGCATGCCGCTCGACAATGGCGCAGATGGCATCGACCTGATCGAGGCCCAGGCCGGGATAGATGGGCAGGCAGATGATTTGCCGCGATGCCTGCAGCGCGTTCGGCAGATTGCTGTGGGCGGCGGTCGGCATGCTGCGGTACATGGGGAAGTCGCTGATGAGCGGATAGAAATAGCGGCGCGCGTAGATATTCTCGTCCCGCAGCAGCTGGAACAGTGCGTCGCGGCTGGTGCCGTAGGCGTCCTTGACGAGAATGGGGAAGTAGGAATGGTTGGCCGATTCTTCCTCTCCTGCTGGCAGGCAGTCGATGCCGGCGACGGCCGCCAGCCGTTCCCGGTAGCGGCCATCGATGGCGCGCCGCTGCAGGCGAGCCGCGTCGATGCCCTTCAATTGCAGGAGGCCGAATGCGGCGTTGATTTCGCTCATCTTGCCGTTGATGCCGGGCGCCACCACCGTCACTTCGTCGACGAAGCCGAAATTTTTCAAATGGTCGATGCGTTGCTTGGTCTTGGCGTCGGGGCAGACGATCGCGCCCCCTTCAAAGGTATTGAAAATCTTGGTGGCGTGAAAACTCAGCACGGACAGGTCGCCGCAATTGAGCACGCTGCTGCCCTTGTGCCGCACGCCGAACGCATGCGCCGCGTCGTAGATGACTTTCAAGCCATAGTTGTCGGCGATCTTTTCGATGCGTTCCACGTCGCAGGGACGGCCATAGCAGTGCACCGGCATGATGGCGGTGGTGTGCGGCGTGATGGCTGCCTCGATCCTGGCGGGATCCATATTCAGGCTCAGCGGGTCGATATCGACAAAAATGGGCTTGATGCCATTCCACAGCAGCGAGTGGGCGGTGGCGACGAAGGAATAGGGCGTGGTGATGACTTCGCCGGTGATGCGCAGCGCCTGCAGGGCCGTGATCAGCGCCAGCGTACCATTGGTAAACAGGCAGATGTGCTTGACCCCCAGATACTCGCACAGCGCCTGTTCCAGTTGCTGGTGGAACGGGCCGCCGTTGGTGAGGATTTTGTTTTCCCAGATATCTTCCAGATACGGCAGGAAGTCTTGCAAATCCGGCATGAGCGGCTGCGTGACGTAAATCGGCTTCTTGTCGCTCATGACTGCACCGCCTGCTTGCTGGCGTCGTCGGGCGCAATGGCGAACGATGCGGGCGGCAAGCCGCCGCACCAGCGCTGCCACATGGTGCGGAAAGCCTGTTCCATATTGTGGGCGATGGCGCGGGAGTCGGCCAGCGCCGACTCTTGCATGCGGTTGCGCAAGTCTGCGCGCAGGACGGCCAGTTGCATGATGTTGTTAGACAAGAATATTCCTTTCCGGACGAAATCGTCGTCGTCGGTCGCGATGAAGGCGTCGAGACCCACATGCTGCAAGATGCAGGCGCCGGCATGGCTCGGTACGCTTGTACCCTTGAGCGTCAGCGTGGGCACGCCCATCCACAGCGCGTGCAGCGTGGTGGTGCCGCCCGTGTACGGGAAGGTGTCGAGGCAAAGGTCGATTTGCTGGTGCAGGGCCAGATAGCCGCCCAGGTGGGTGCGGCCGTGGAAGGTCAGGCGGTCGGCGGCGATGCCTTCCTGCGCGAACCAGGCTTGCAAGGTGGCGATGTCGCTGTCCTTTTGCATGGCAGCCAGATGCATTTTCGCTTCGGGCAGGGCCCGCAGCAGCTTTGCCCAGCGGGCGATGACGCCTGGATTGAGCTTGCTGAGCCGATTGAAGCTGCCGAAGGTCAGGTAGCCGTTGCCCAGCGCTGGCGCGCGGACCAGCTCCGGGGAGTCCGACGATGGCAGGAAGGGCACGCTGGCGGGCAGCAGCACGACTTTTTCCGTGAAGTACTTTTCATTGACGTCGAATTGCGGATCCGTCAGGTAGTAATCCATGGTTTTCAGGCCCGTTGTGCCGGGATAGGCGATCCAGCTGACCTGAATCGGCGCCAGTTTGCGGCCAAAGGCCGTCAGGCGGTTGAAGGCTGTATGGCTGGACAGGTCGACCAGGATGTCGATGCCGTCTTCGCGGATTTTTTCCTGCAAGTTGCTGTCGCTCACCTCGATGATGTTTTGCCAATGCGGGAAATAGCCGCGCAGGCGCTGCGTGACGGCGTCTTCCAGCGTATTGTTGTAATAGGCATACAGGCTCAGGCCGGGGCTGGCGCTCAGGTGCGCGATCACGGGCACGACGAAATTGGACACCACGTGCGAATTGAAGTCGCCCGAGACAAAGCCGACCCTGATGCGCCGCGCGGCATCGTTGTCGTTGTGGAAACCGTGGCCTTCCGCTGTCCCGGCCGTGGACGGGCGGTCGAAGGCTTCGCCGAAGCGGCAATGTTCCTCAAACAGGCTTTGGGCGTCGATATCGATGCTATGGCTGAGGCAAAACAGCAGGCCGCTGTGGCTTTCCGGAATATGCGGGGCCACCGTCCGCGCGCGATAGCCGCTGGCGATGGCTTCCTCCAGGTGGCCTTCGGCATGGAGTAGCGAGCACAGGTTGATTTCCGCCGCTGCGTAGTCGGGCTTGATTTCCAGGGCGCGCTGGAACGCGGCCAGCGCTTCCTTGCTTTTGCCCATGGTGCGCATGACATTACCTAAATGAAAATGCAATTCTTCATCATCTGGTTCGGATTCCATGGCCGTGTTGAGGCACGTCAATACATCCTGATACTGTTTCAGCGCCAGGTAGGCGGCGACCAGATTGTTCCGTGCCGCCCGGTAATCGGGTTTGATCTGCAGCGCGCGCTGGAAGCTGCGCACGGCGTCCTGCACATTTTTGTTTTCGTGCAGCGCCTGGCCGAGCCGGTTGTGCGCTTCGGCGTCGTCGGGCAATGCAAGGGTGGCGGCGCGGAAGCTGTCGGCGGCGGCGCCAAACTGTTTCTGGCGCAGCAGCGCATTGCCCAGGTTAAATGCCGCCAGCGCGTAGTCCGGCTTCAAGGCAAGGGCGCGGCGGTAGCTCGCCACGGCCTCGTCCAGCCGGTTTTCCGCCTGGAGCAGGTTGCCCAGGTTGCAGTGCGCCTCGGCGAACGCCGGCTCGATTTCCAGCGCCCGCAGGTAGCAGTCGCGCGCTGCATCGAGTTTTCCGGCCGTTTGCCAGGCATTGCCCAGGTGGCCATGCGCCTGCGCATCGTGCGGCGTCAGTTCCACCGTCCGCTGCAGCGTGGCGAGTGCATCCTTGCCTTGCAGTTGCAGGGCCGTGCCCAGCACGCTCCAGCCGAATGGCGAGTCGGGATAGGTTGCCAGCAATTGCCGGCAGGCCGCTTCCATCTGCGCATGCTGGCCTGCCTGGTACAGCTGTACGATGTGGTCCATTTCCGGCTGCGACGGAGACAGGGCCGCCAGCGCGACGGCTTCCTGCGCCTGCCGGCGCAGCGCTTGCGAAGCATCATTGTCCAGTCCGCGGGCGATGGCGGTGTCGACGATGTCGAGCGCTTCGTCGGGTTGTCCCGCCTGCAGCAATCCCTGCGCATAGGACAGCCAGAACTGGCCTTCGTCCGGGGCGACGGACAGCGCCTTGCGCAAATACGGCAGGCCGGCCACATGCTGGCCTACTTGTCCGGCCAGCAAGCCCAGATTGTGGTTGGCGATGGCATGGTAGGGATGGGCCTGCAGGATCGACAGGTAAATCTCTTCCGCCTCGGCAAAACGCCCTGCCTGGTGTTCAGCGATGGCTTGCTGTAATTCGGTGTCGGGGGAGACTGCGGGAGGGAGGGTCGGGTGCATGGGCTGAGGCTGGCAGAAATGTTTAGCAACGGGAATTGTAACTGGTGACAGTGCCCGTGAGAAACTTTCCGAGGGGAATTTGTTGACGCACGCCGCGCGAATGCGCACTTGCTGTTGCAGTTGGTCCAAAGTGCGGGCAATTCTGATCCTTCCGACAAAAAAACAGCGCACTGCCGGATGGGAGTGCGCTGTTCTGGCCGATTGTCAGCCGGTGCTGCGGAACCTTGCGATTACATATTCGGATAGTTCGGCCCGCCGCCGCCTTCCGGTGTCACCCACACGATGTTCTGCGTCGGATCCTTGATGTCGCAGGTTTTACAGTGCACACAGTTCTGTGCATTGATCTGCAGGCGTTCGGCGCCGTCGTCGTTCTTCACGAACTCGTACACGCCGGCGGGACAGTAACGCGCTTCCGGACCCGCATACGTGGCCAGGTTGACGTCGACGGGCACGCTGGCGTTTTTCAGCGTCAGGTGGATCGGCTGGTCTTCCGCGTGGTTCGTGTTCGAAATGAACACGGACGACATCTTGTCGAAGGTCAACTTGCCATCCGGTTTCGGATACACGATCTTTTTCGACTGGGCGGCCGGTTTCAGGCATTCGTGGTCGCCATGCGAGTGGTGCAGGGTCCACGGCGCCTTGCCGCGGAAGATCAGCTGGTCGATGCCCGTCATCAGGCTGCCCAGGTACAGGCCTTTCGACAGCCATGGCTTGACGTTGCGCGCCACGTGCAGTTCTTCATGCAGCCACGATTGTTCGAAGGCGACAGGGTAGCTCGTCAGTTCGTCGTGCTGGCGCTGTTCGCTCAGCGCGCCGAAGGCCGCGTCCGCCGCCAGCATGCCGCTCTTGATGGCCGCGTGGCTGCCCTTGATGCGGCTCATGTTCAGGAAGCCCGCATCGCAGCCGATCAGCGCGCCGCCGGCAAACACCAGCTTCGGCAGCGATTGCAGGCCGCCGGCCGCAATCGCGCGCGCGCCGTACGAGATGCGCTTGCCGCCTTCGAAGAACTTGCGGATTTCCGGATGCGTTTTATAACGCTGGAATTCCTCGTACGGCGACAGGTACGGGTTTTCGTAGTTCAGGCCCACCACGTAGCCGACCATCACCTGGTTGTTTTCCAGGTGGTACAGGAAGGAGCCGCCGTAGGTTTTCGTGTCCAGCGGCCAGCCGCTCGAGTGGATCACCAGGCCCGGCTTGTGCTGGGCCGGGTCGATTTCCCACAATTCCTTGATGCCGATGCCGTAGGACTGCGGGTCCTTGCCGGCATTCAAGTCATACTTGGCCATCAATTGCTTGCCGAGGTGGCCGCGCGCGCCTTCGGCGAACAGGGTGTACTTGGCGTGCAATTCCATGCCCAGCTGGAAGTCGGGACCCGGCTCGCCGTCGCGCTTGACGCCCATGTTGCCGGTCGCCACGCCTTTGACGGAACCGTCGTCGTTGTAGAGGATTTCCGCGGCAGGGAAGCCGGGGAAGATTTCCACGCCCAGGTTTTCCGCCTGCTGGCCCATCCAGCGCACCACATTGCCCAGCGAGACGATGTAATTGCCGTGGTTTTCAAAACAGGCCGGCACGGCAAAGCCCGGCGTTTTATACGCTTTCGTTTCGGTCAGGAACAGGATGCGGTCTTCCGTCACTTCCGTGTTCAAGGGCGCGCCCAGTTCTTTCCAGTTCGGAATCAGTTCGGTCAGCGCTTTCGGGTCCATGATGGCGCCCGACAGGATATGCGCGCCCAGTTCGCCGCCTTTTTCCAGCACGCAGACGGACACTTCCTGGCTCTTTTCAGCGGCCAGCTGCTTCAGGCGGATCGCCGCGGCCAGGCCTGCGGGGCCACCGCCGACGATCACCACGTCATACTCCATGGTTTCGCGCGGTCCGTACTGTTCAACTAAGTTATTAGGCTGTGTCATGGTCTCGATTTATAGTCACTCAATTAGGTAGCAAGGATAGGGAATAAAGCATCATCGGGGAAATTTAAGCACGAGTGTGCTTGTTTTTGACGAGGATTGCAACTTTGGCGCCATTTTGCGTGACATTGCCCCTCGCCGCAATCTAAATCCGGCCATTTTGTGTAATGATGGCGTTTACCTTGGCTCAAGTGCGATGCAGGGTATTTTGCCCCTGTGCCAGTGGCACGGCGTAAAGTGTTGTCTAAAATAAAACAGGAGTAGCTCGTGGGCATAGAAGTCAATTTCGAGGGCAAGATTGCCCTGATTACCGGCGCATCGAGCGGCCTTGGCGCGCGCTTTGCGAAAGTGCTGGCCCAGGCTGGCGCGCAGGTCGTGCTGGCGTCGCGCCGCACCGAACGCCTGAAGGAATTGCGCGCCGAAATCGAAGCCGATGGCGGCGCCGCGCACGTGGTGTCGCTCGACGTGACCGACTTCGCCAGCATCAAGTCGGCCATCGCGCATGCGGAAACGGAAGCGGGCCCCATCGATATCCTCGTCAACAATTCCGGTGTCTCCACCACGCAACGCCTGGTCGACGTCACGCCCGAAGATTACTCGTTCGTGATGGACACCAACCTGCGCGGATCGTTCTTCGTGGCCCAGCAAACGGCCAAGCGCATGATCGCGCGCGCCAAGGGTGACCCGAAAAAACAGCACCGCATCATCAATATCGCCTCGATGGCGGGCTTGCAGGTGCTGCCGCAGATCGGCGTGTACTGCATGAGCAAGGCAGGCATGGTGCACATGACGCGCGCCATGGCCGTGGAGTGGGGTAAATATGGCATCAATACCAACGCCATCTGCCCCGGCTACATTTCCACGGAAATCAACGAGGATTACTTTGCCACCGAGCAGGGCAAGAAGCTGATCGAAATGCTGCCGAATAAACGGCCGGGCAAGCCGGAAGACCTCGACGGCCTGCTGCTGTTGCTGGCGGGCGAGGATTCGCATTTCATCAACGGCGCCATTATCTCCGCCGATGGCGGCATGAGCACGTTTTAACGCCTAAAACCTGCTGCGCGTCGCGTTTTGCGGCACGCTGCGGGTTTGTCCTGCGTCAAACCCTAGCGCTGCAGTTGCAATCCCACCAGCTTGTGCACCAGCTCCGACGAGGTCGAGGCGGCGAACTTGCGCATCAGCTTGGCGCGGTGCATTTCCACCGTGCGGGGGCTGAGGTCGATCTGGCGGGCGATGACCTTGCTGGTCTTGCCTTCCACCAGCAGGGCGGCGATTTCGCGCTCGCGCGGGGTCAGCTCCGCCGTCACGGGGCGTTTCTCGCTGACATCCTCGAACGTCCAGATGCCCGCTCCCAGCGGTTTGTTCGGCAGCATGGCGTGGCCGGTGACGTGGCACCAGAACAATTCTCCATTACTGCGGCGCATGATGCGTTCGTCCGAATAGCGGCCCTTGGCGTTCATGATGGGGATGATGCGGTCACCCGTGCGCAGGAATTCGTCGTGCGTGGGGTAGAGTACTTCGAACGACTGGTCGTCCAGCTGGGCGCGCGCATAGCCGAACATGGCCGCCAGCGCTTCGTTGCAGCTGCGCATGATGCGGTTTTCCGACATGCACATGCCCACGGGCGCGTGCAGGAAGATACTTTCATAATCGATGGCTGACGCGGCGTTCATCTGATACGTATCACTCTCACAGGGGGATTGCCGGCACGGCGCCGGTAGTTCTACGGTATTGTACTTTCCACTCGCGTATTTTATGCTGAGTCGCTGCCTGAGTCATGGACTCAAGACCAAAGCTTAACAAAAGATAGAGGGACACCCATGAATAAAGTTTATCCTGACGCCGCCTCGGCGCTGGCCGGTATCGTCCAAGATGGCCAGACCATCGCCGTCGGCGGCTTCGGCCTGTGCGGCATTCCCGAAGCCCTGATCGGCGCCTTGCGCGATTCGGGCGTGACGGGCCTGACGGCCATTTCCAACAACGCCGGCGTCGACGGCTTCGGCCTGGGCCAGCTGCTGACCACACGCCAGATCAAGAAAATGATCGCCTCCTATGTGGGCGAAAACAAGGAATTCGCGCGCCAGTACCTGGCCGGCGAGCTGGAACTGGAATTCACGCCGCAAGGCACGCTGGCCGAGAAACTGCGCGCCGGCGGCGCCGGCATTCCCGCCTTCTTCACCAAGACGGGCGTGGGCACCATCGTTGCCGACGGCAAGGAACTGCGCGAATTTGACGGCGAGCAATACGTGATGGAACGCAGCCTCGTGGCCGATGTGTCGCTGGTGAAAGCCTACATGGCCGACCGCGCGGGCAATTTGGTCTACCGCAAGACGGCGCGCAATTTCAACCCGAACGTGGCCATGGCCGGCAAGATCACCATCGTCGAAGTGGAAAAACTGGTCGAAGTGGGCGAGATCGACCCGGACCAGGTGCATACGCCGAGCATCTTCGTGCACCGCATCGTGGTCAACGCGAACCCGGAAAAACGCATCGAGCAGCGCACCGTGCGCGCCGAAGCATAAAAATAGAATACGGAGATTATCATGGCTTGGACTAGAGATGAAATGGCCGCGCGCGCGGCAAAGGAATTGCAGGATGGCTTTTATGTGAACCTGGGCATCGGCTTGCCGACCCTGGTGGCCAACTATGTGCCGGAAAATATTGAAGTGTTCCTGCAGTCGGAAAACGGGCTATTGGGCATCGGCCCGTTCCCCACGGACGACGAGGTCGATGCCGACCTGATCAACGCCGGCAAGCAGACGGTGACGGCCCTGCCCGGTGCCGCCTACTTCAGCTCGGCCGATTCCTTCGGCATGATTCGCGGCGGCAAGATCAACCTGGCCATCCTGGGAGCGATGCAGGTATCGGAAAAGGGCGACCTGGCGAACTGGATGATTCCAGGCAAGATGGTCAAGGGCATGGGCGGCGCGATGGACCTCGTCGCCGGCGTCAAGCGAGTCGTCGTGCTGATGGAACACGTGGCCACGGCCAAGGATGGCACGACGTCGCACAAGCTGCTGAAACAGTGCGACCTGCCGCTGACGGGCGTGGGCGTGGTCGACGTCATCATCAGCGACCTGGGCGTGATCGACGTGACGGAAAACGGCTTGAAGCTGGTGGAACTGGCGCCGGGCGTGACCAAGGAACAGGTGCAGGCGGCCACGGGCGCTGAATTGGACGTTTCCGCCGTATAAGCCACGCGTAGCGTCGCAGGGAAGCAGGGCGGACAGCGATGTCCGCCCTTTTTTTATGCGCCCGCCTTGCCGCGCAATCCGTCCAGGCTGTAGGCGCCGGCGCCGGCAACTGCGAAATACAGGAAAGTGAAGCAATACATGACGGCCATTTCGCCGCCGTTCAGGATCGGCAGGAAGCCGGCAGGCGCATGCGCCATGAAGTAGGCGGCCGCCATCTGGCCCGACAGGATGAAGGCGACGGGGCGCGTGAACAGGCCGACGAGCAGCAAGCTGCCGCCGACGAGCTCGATGACGCCGGCCGCGCCCATCACGGACAACAATTGCAAGCCGTCGAACATGGCCACGTGCGGCGCGCCGAACAGTTTGGCCGTGCCATGCTGCAGGAAGAGGAAGCCGAGGATGATGCGCAGCAGACCCAGCAGGCGTGGGTTCCAGGTGGCGTAGAAGGCGGGCGAGAGGGACATGACGTACTCCATTCAAAGGTGGATGGTTCGGTGTCAGGCTTGCATTAACGCAATGTCATTATGCGGGAACCAGGTGGCGAACAGGTGACCGTACTGTAATGGTTTTTCATTCATTGATCATTCAGTAAAATATTGATGCATGATTTACTGTTTGTTGATAATGCCGGCAAAAGCCTGCGCGCATGAAAAAAGCCCCGCGGATCGCTCCGCGGGGCTTTTCAATACTGAGTACGGCTTACTTGACGATGTTGACGCTCGGTGCAACGTAGGCGTCCTCGGTCGGGTGGGTTGGGTGGGCCAGCTCGCTGTGCAGCTTGTCCATATCCAGTTCTTTTTCCCATTTCGACACGACGATGGTGGCCACGCCGTTGCCGACGAAATTGGTCAGCGCGCGGCATTCGCTCATGAAGCGGTCGATGCCCAGGATCAGCGCCATACCGGCCACGGGAATCGTCGGCACGACGGCCAGGGTGGCGGCCAGGGTGATGAAGCCGGCGCCGGTGATGCCGGACGCGCCTTTCGACGTCAGCATCGCCACGCCCAGGATGGTCAGTTCCTGCCAGATGGTCAGTTCCGTGTTGGTAGCTTGCGCCACGAACAGGGCGGCCATGGTCATGTAGATATTGGTGCCGTCCAGGTTGAACGAGTAACCGGTAGGCACGACCAGGCCGACGACTGGCTTGGAGCAACCCAGGCGTTCGAGTTTTTTCATCAGGGCCGGCAGGGCCGATTCCGACGAGCTCGTGCCCAGCACGATCAGCAGTTCCTCCTTGATGTACAACAAGAAGCGGCCGATGGAGAAGCCCGTGTACTTGGCGATCAGGCCCAGCACGACGAAGACGAACAGGAAGCAGGTCAGGTAGAACGAACCCATCAGTTTCGCCAGCGGGATCAGCGAAGCCAGGCCGTATTTACCGATGGTAAAGGCCATCGCGCCGAACGCGCCGATCGGAGCGACTTTCATGATGATGTTGACCATGCCGAAGATGGCATGCGACAGTTCGTCGATCAGCTTGGTGACGGGACGGCCGCGTTCGCCCAGCAGGGACAGCGAAAAGCCGAACAGGATGGCGATCAGCAGCACTTGCAGGATGTCGCCCTTGGCGAAGGCGTCGACGAAGGTCTTCGGGATGATATTCATCACGAAGTCGACGGTGCTCATGCCTTCAGCGTGCGTGTATTGCGCGATCGACTTGGCATCGAGGTGGGCCGGATCGGCGTTGAAGCCGGCGCCCGGTTTGAGGATGTTGGCAACCAGCAAGCCAATGGCCAGCGCGAAGGTGGAAACCACTTCGAAGTACAGCAGCGCCTTGCCGCCCACGCGGCCGATCTTCTTGACGTCCTGCATGCCGGCGATGCCGGAGACCACGGTACAGAAGATCACCGGGGCGATGATCATCTTGATCAGTTTGATAAAGCCGTCGCCCAGCGGTTTCATGTCGACGGCGTTCGATGGGTAGAACACCCCCAGCAGCACGCCAGCCACGATGGCGAACAGCACCTGTACGTACAGGATTTTATAGAATGGTTTTTTCACGAGTGGTCTCCTCTTGCGGGTTGATGCTGCGATCATCCGCCCATTGCCAGGCAGGCTCAATTGTGGATAACCGCAGATATGCAGTTTCGCTATATCGGGTATTGCGCCATGGCGAATGTGCCAGTGCAATGCTGCGGCGCAGCATTTCAGGCGCGCGCTTGGAGCATTGCCCGCGCTGCGCTACACTGCCGTAGCGTCGCGCGCGGGACACCCCTTGGCAGGCAGGAGGCGGTGCTCTTTTTATATCGAATAAGGAATTGGCATGATCGAAGCGAGCATTAAATCCGTCCAGTGCATTTCCCCCGCAGGCTTGCACACCATGTCGTATAAAGAGTGGGGCGCGGCGGACAATCCGAACGTGCTCGTCTGCGCCCATGGCGTGACGCGCGTGGCGGACGACTTCGACAACCTGGCGCGCGCCATGGCCAGCGATTACCGCGTGATTTGCCCCGACGTGGTGGGGCGCGGGCGCTCGGGCTGGCTGGCCAACCCGCAGTTTTACCGCGTGCCGCAATATGTGAGCGACATGGTGACCCTGCTGGCGCGCGTGCTGGCCAATGGCGAGCGCCAGACGGTGGACTGGTTCGGCACCTCGATGGGCGGCTTGATCGGCCTGGGCCTGGCATCGTTGCCGGACAGCCCGATCAGCAAGCTGGTCTTGAACGATATCGGCCCGACCCTGGCGCCGGAAGCCTTGCAGCGCATCGGCGACTACATCGGCCAGGACCTGCGTTTCGAGACATTCGAGCAAGGCGCGCGTTTTGTCCGCGACGTGTCCGCCAGCTTCGGCCCGCACACGGACGCGGAATGGCATAAACTGGCGGTGGATGTGTTGCGCCAGGATAAGGATGGCCACTGGCGCCGCCACTATGATATGGGACTGGCCATGCCGTTCCGCTCGGCCACGCCGGAATCGGCGGCCAGCGACGAAGCCATGCTGTGGGCCGCGTATGATGCCGTGCGCTGCCCCACCTTGCTGGTGCGCGGCTCGGAATCGGATCTGCTGTCGCACGAGACGGCCACGCTCATGCTGGGCCGCGGCCCGAAAGCGGAGCTGGTGGAAATTGCCGGCGTAGGCCATGCGCCCACGTTCGTGCACGACGACCAGATCGCCATCGCCCGCAAGTTTTTGCTGGGCAAATAAGAATGCAACAAGCAATAGCGCTGTACAGATTTTGAAACAACCGAAAGAAGAAGCATGGAAATTACACGACTGCACGTAGGCAAACGCCTCTCCGAAGTAGCCATACACAACAACACCATTTACCTGGCTGGCCAGATCGCGGAAGACACCACGCAGGGCATCGTCGGCCAGACGCGCGAAGTGCTCGGTCACGTCGACCGTCTGCTGATGGAAGCGGGCAGCGACAAGACTTGCATCCTGTCATGCCAGATCTACATCGCCGACATGAAAGACTTTCCTGGCATGAATGAAGTGTGGGATGACTGGGTCGCTTCCGGCCACACGCCGCCGCGCGCCACGGTGGAAGCGAAGCTGGCCAATCCTGCTTGCCTGGTGGAAATCGTCATCATCGCTGCAGAGCGTTAAGTTATTCAGTTGTTGAGTTATTAAGTTTAAAGGTATTGCATGGTTTCCATCTCGGCCCCGAATAGCGTCACCTCGGAACAACTGGTAGAGGGCTTGAGTGCGCCGGACAGCGCGCGCGTGCTTGACGCGCTCGCGTATGCCACCGAAGCGTATGGCGACAAGCTGACCTTTGCCGGCCGCTCCGCGCTGGAGTTCGCCCTCGGCGTGGCCACCACCCTCGCTTTCCTGCGCAGCGATGCGGAAACGCGCATTGCCGGCCTGATGTTCGAGCTGACCCTGCTGGAACCCGACACGGCGGCCGATATCGAGCCGCGCTTCGGCAAACAGGTGTGCGACCTGGCAACAGGCGTGCGCCAGCTGATCCGCTTGCGCGCGCTGACCCAGGCGCAGCATGGCAGCGCTGGCGGGCGCGGCAAGAATGCGGCGCAGCAAGCCGTGGCCCAGGTGGAAACCTTGCGCAAGATGTTGCTGGCGATGGCGTCCGACATGCGCGTCGTGCTGGTGCGCCTGGCCGCCTGCGTGACGACCTTGCGTTACTTTGCTGAACTAAAACTGTTCAATGAAATGACGCGCGAGTATGGCAAGGAAACGCTGGACCTGTACGCGCCGCTGGCCAACCGCCTCGGTATCTGGCAGCTGAAGTGGGAACTGGAAGATTTGTCATTCCGCTTCATCGAGCCGGAAGCGTATAAACGCATCGCCAAAATGCTGGAAGAAAAGCGCATGATGCGCGAGGGCTTCGTGTCCTCGGCGATTCTGCGCCTGCAGACGGAACTGGCTTCGGCCGGTATCCAGGCGGAAGTCTTTGGCCGCCCGAAACACATTTACAGCATCTGGAACAAGATGCGCGGCAAGGAACTCGATTTCACGGCCCTGTACGACGTGCGCGCCTTCCGCGTCATCGTTGCCGACGTGAAAACTTGCTACACGGTACTGGGCGTGGTTCACAATATCTGGACCCCCATCCCGAAAGAATTCGACGATTACATTTCGCGGCCGAAACCGAACGGTTACCAGTCGCTGCATACGGTGGTGACGGCCGAGGATGGCCGCCCGCTGGAAGTGCAAATCCGCACGAATGAAATGCACAGCTTTGCCGAGTACGGCGTGGCTGCGCACTGGCGCTACAAGGAAGAGGGCGGCTCGAACTTTGCCGGCCAGAAATACGACGAAAAGATCGCCTGGCTGCGCCAGTTGCTGGCCTGGAAGACGGAAGTGGCCGACGCCGTCGTGGGCCAGGAAGAAATCCAGCGCGAATGGGTGGAAAAGCTCAAATCGGCCACCCTGGACGACCGCATCTTCGTCATGACGCCGCAGGCGCGGGTGCTGGAATTGCCCGTGGGCGCCACGCCCGTCGATTTTGCGTATCACTTGCATACGGACGTGGGCCACCGCTGCCGCGGCGCCAAGGTCGACGGCATCATGGTGCCGTTGAATACGCAATTAAAGAACGGCCAGACCTGCGAAATCATCACGGCCAAGGGCGCGCCGGGCACGGCTGGGCCGTCGCGCGACTGGCTCAGCGCCGGCTACGCCGTCAGCACGCGCACGCGGTCAAAAATCCGCGCCTGGTTCCATGCCATCGACATGCAGGAAACCCTGGCCCACGGCCGCGCGCTGGTGGAGAAATCCCTGCAGCGAGAAGGCAAGACGGCTGTCAACCTTGAAGCGCTGGCGCAAAAGCTGGGCTTTGCGAAAGTCGACGAACTGTTCTTGTCGGTGGGCAAGGATGAATTCAGCCTGCGCCACGTGGAGCAGGCGCTGCACGATAATGGCGAAGTGGTGGTGCCGGAAGACGCCGTGCTGGTGGGTAAAAGCCGCGCCTCCAGCGTGGAGCAGGGCGCCAAGTCCGGCGTGCTGGTGGTCGGCACGGAAGGCTTGATGACGGTGCTGGCCAAGTGCTGCAAGCCGGCGCCGCCGGACAGCATCGTCGGCTTTGTGACGCGCGGCAAGGGCGTCTCGATTCACCGCGCCACCTGCAAGAATTTCGAGGAAATGCGCGCCAAGTCGCCCGAGCGCGTGATTTTTACGGAATGGGGCAGCACGGGCGGGCACGACACCGTGTATCCGGTCGACATTTTTATCCTGGCCGGCGACCGCCAGGGCTTGCTGCGCGACATCTCCGAAATCTTCTCGCGCGAAAAGATCAACGTGATCGGCGTCAACACCCAAAGCGCCAAGGGCCAGGCCCGCATGACGTTTACGGCCGAGATCAGCTCGACGGCGCAGTTGTTGAAGGCGTTGAATGTGATCAAGGATGTGAGCGGGGTGCTGGAGGCAAGACGCAGCTAAGGGTATTGCAACAGCAGGTCGACGGTGGTTCTGCCAACCTGCTGTTGTGTCATGATACGGGCGGGAGTGCGGATTTGGACCACTTGTCCTTGGTCAACGGGGTAATGACATCATCGGTAAAAGTGCTGGACGATTTGCCATCCTGAGGAAAGCAGCGCCACTACGCCGATCGCCGTCAATGCCTTGCGGTTGGTGCTCACGTTGTGCTGCTGCTGTTCCTGCAGGCTGGTCAGCCTGGATACAGTACTGCTCAATTCATCGACCTTGCTGCTCAGTGTCAAAGCCGATTTCTCGAACTGCGCTTCAAAGGTCTGCCCTTGCGTGGTCAATGTTGCATGGAACTCGCCATGCATCGTTTCAATTTGCGTCAATATTTCCTGGTGCAGTTTTTTATTTGACGTTTCCAACTCCGCACGCAAATTGCCCGATTGGACGCGCATGCTATCTTGAAGGCGGTTTTCATCGGCCACCCGCTGTTCGGCATGTTCGGCCAAGCCCTTGTCCATGCGCGTCAGACAGTCTTCGACCGATTGCCGAAATCGCTGTTCGAGAGACGCGAGTAGTTCGCTGTTTGCCGCGGCAATCTTTTTCTCAGATTCCATTACACGCGCCATGCATCTCATGAGCGCAGTTGCCTGCTCCTGCGATTTTCCCGCAGCTAACAATAAGTTCTCATTGGCCTCGGTTATTGTCTTTTGATCTTCGGAAAAAAGAATTTGTTGATGAGCAAATTTTTCATCATGCTGCCGCAACTGATTGGCCTGCAGGCTGAGAATATCTTGCTGACTCAGCAGGATTGCCTGCTGGTCGCTCAATACTTTGGAAATGGCCGTATTTACCAGTAGTAATTGGGATGTTTGCCGAGTCAGCCTGCCAATTGACTTGTTCAGGTCAATTTGCGCTTCCTGGATTTTCTCGCTGCGGTTTTCCTTCCAGTTGTTATAGGTACTACCATCTTTTTGCTCCTGACGTAATTTGTCCAGGCGTTCGGCATCACTGCGTACCGAATCTTGCTCTTGTATCATCGTCGAAACCAGCTCTTTGATCTGCCTCTCATTGAGAGTATTCTCGGGTAACGTTACCGCAGAAAAGGCTTTTATAATTTGCAGTTCTTTTAATGCACTCACACTTCACCTTTAAAATGTCGCTAGAAAATCGTCAATTTCTGCTTGGCTCTCGCACATGAAGGCAACCATTGCCACGCTCTTTTTTGCCTGCTCGCGCGTTGTCAAAGTAGCCTGTTCCAGGCTGACGAACGCTCCGGTCGCTGCGGTAGCTGCCGCGCCAAAGGCGACGCCAATATCCTGATAAAGCGAGATGCTCTTCGAATAGCGCTCTACATTGCTGATTGAGCTTTTCGACAGCGCCGTCAGATTATTGGCGAATTCATCGCTACGCTTGGCGTCTTCCATCAATTCGTTTATGAATTTTTCATCCAGCGAGTGACGATAGCGGTCAAACAAGCAATCGATCTGGTAAGCTAAAAATGCGGAGAGCAAGCCACTCATGATGCCGATCAATACAGGAGTAATCATGTCGGCCAGGGGTTTAAGGAAGGGTACGGTGGCCATGAACGCCGACACTGATTCGTTGAGCAGTATTCCGATGGTACTGATAATGACCGTACCCAGGATCTTCAGGCCTTCCTGTAAGCCCTGATCCGCAGTCATATGTTGCGGCGTGAAAAATATCATCTTGAATGCATGAAACAATCCAAGCAATCCTTCCCTTATCACTGCCACCAATCGCTTTGCGGTCGATAGGAAATTGTTGAGTATGAAGGTCAGAAGGTTGCTTATGAAGCCGCTAATTCCACCTTGAAACATCAGCGACACGGCATCGGGGATTTTTTTGACAACAGAAGACATGATACGGTCCATGCGTTCACGGATTTCGTCAAAGAGCGTTTTGCCGGCCTCGATGCCATGTGCGATCAATACCTTTATTTCATTGAATAAGCCATTCACCAACTCCGTGAGCAGCAAGCCCAGTGCCTGACGCATTGCCATCAGGGCCGCTTGCTTGGTCCCGGTTGTCAGCAATTCCTCTGCCTGCTTGCGATTCAGGGACTGGTCCGCGGTTTCATCGATTCTGGCTTTGGCTTTTTCATGCTTTTCATTGAGCAGTTTGGCATCGGCATCGAACTTGTCGCAATTCGTTGAATCATCCTTGCGTTTTTCGCTTCCCCAATCCAGGAGATCATTGTCGCTCTTTGAACCATTCAGTGGCTGATTGGTAAGCGCCAGATTGTCGTCATGATTGACTGTCGCGCGGACGCGGCTCACATCGACGGTGATTTTCCCTGTGCTGTCCTTGTTGGTCTTGCCCAAGGATAGGTGTATTTTGGGATCATCATGAACTTCCTTGATGGAGACGACATGATCGAGTTCAGCCCGAACTATCTTGCCATCCTTGAGCGTGATCGTTCCTTGCTCGGAAACGGCGCGTCCGGTATACTCATCCTTGCCTACTTTTATTTTTGCGGCACGCTTTTCTTGCCAGGTTGTGCTGTCGGCTTCCACTGCCTTCTTTTTTGTATCGACTTCATATCCTTCCCTTATCTCGACGCTATAATCTTTCTTGGAGTGGGCATGTAGCGCCTTATCGCTATCAGTCGCAACATAGCTGTCATCTTCTCTCTTGAAATTGCGCAAAGTCGTGACATTGCCTCCATTGCGATCCTCGAACATTGCTGTCGAGAGACCGAATGGACCGATGACCTGGGCAATGACCTGTTGCCGGCAATCGGAAAATAGTTTTTGCAGGCGTTGTTCACGCAGGTCCGATAATCTTGTTTCCATTGTTGAGATTCTGTGCATTTAAGTAGTTCTGATATCGACGAAGCTGGCAAACCAGATGGAGAAATCGGCTGCGATCAGCGTTCTGTCCGGGAAATCGTGATAAACAGTAATGACCTGTCCGACATTTCCACTGCGTGAAGGGCGCATGTCTAAGCATAAATTTTTCCCGCCGCCGTTCGAAGCAAATGGAATCCAGGCATCCGACCACCAGACGTTTTCGACGCCGTCATTCGCCTTTGGCAAACGATCATCAAAATCGCCATCGGCCAACAAGTCATTCCAGGCCAACCAAGTCAATAATATATTGTCAATCGATAGAAATTCATAGCCCGAGAATAGCCACTCAGCCTGGCCTTTTTGTCCATCATGCCGTTTTAGGCATGTAATGAAATCCGGTGGCAGGCTGATGCCGACCTTATGCTGGAAATCACGAATTTTTTCATCGGTGGCAGGAGGGTTGAGATCCGTCCATAGGCGTGGATTGTTTTTCTTTAGCCAGTCTTCCAAAACGGCCCATTGCAATTTCATGACATCATCCTTTTTCAACGAACGGTGTTTTTTGGAATTTCTTTATTGCTCAAAATATTATCTTAGCAAAAAACATTGTTTTTTGTGGCTTTGTGGAAATATTTTTTGAGATATAGTTTGCCTTGTCGAGACGATGGCCATGCATGCCGGCTTGTTCCGCATGCGTTATGTTTCGCTGGGGGCTGGAGATGAGGGAAGCGGAGTGAAAAGTGAAGTGGACGATATGTGCGGCAAATGCAAAAAAAGCAGCGCTGTCGAAGGGATTTAGTAACCGTGTCTTCCGTATCGTGACGGGCGGCGGCGGGGCAGGACGTTCTGGCACGTTGGCCTTACGCCCTCGCTACTGTTTGCCGGAGGGTTTGCTGCAGTGTCCAGCCTTTACCTGTGCGTCTTGTCGTCCGCATGCAAGCCCGCCATCGCCGCCGTCTCCGGCTGCAGGGTGATGTGGTCGATGCCATGCTTGGCCAACAGCATCTTCTTGATCGCGCGCAATACCTTCGGCCAATGGTCGAGGTGCTCGATTTCCACGTGGCCGATCAGGGCCGGCTGGCCCGGCGACATGTCCCACACGTGCAAATCGTGCACGGCGATCACGCCGTCCACCTGCTCCACGTCCGTGCCCACTTCGATGTAGTCAATGTGCATGGGCACGCCTTCCATCAGAAAGTGGTAGGACTCGCGCAGCACGCCGAATGTCGACTTTAAAATCAGCAGCGACACCAGCACGGACAGCAGCGGGTCGATCTGCATCCAGCCCGTGAAGTAAATCACGGCGCCGGCGATGATGGCGGCGACCGAGCCGAGCAAATCGCCCATCACGTGCACGAGGGCCGCGCGCGTATTCACGCTTTGCTTGTCTTTCGACAATACCCACGCCACGACTATATTGATCGCCAGGCCGATGAAGGCGACGATGAAGACCATGCCGCCCTTCACGGGTTGCGGGGAGGAAAAGCGCAGCACGGCTTCGTAGCAGATCCAGCCCACCACGCACAGCATGGCCAGGCCGTTGACGAAGGCGGCCAGCGCCTCGGCGCGGCCAAAGCCGAACGAGTGGCGCGGCGAGGGCGGGCGGCGCGCGATCAGTTGCGCCAGCAGTGCCAGGCCCAGCGCGGCCGCGTCCGTGACCATGTGGCCCGCGTCGGAAATCAGGGCCAGCGAATTGGACAGGAAGCCGGCCGCCACCTCGATGCCGGCAAATGACAGGGTCAGGCCCAGCGCCCACGCGAGGATGCTCTGGCTGCGCCCCTCGAACGAGTGGGTGTGCTTGGCGTCGCCCTTCAGGTGGGCGTGCAAATGGGTGGCGTCGTGTTCGGTGTGCGTCGGCTGCATGGAATGCTTTGTGGAATGAACTTGCCGCCAGTGTAATTGAAAAGCAACAACATAGTCGGCACGTAAAAAAACCTGCAGGCCTAAAGGCACTGCAGGTTTTTGCTGAGATACATCATTTACTGCGCGGCCGTCTCGCCAAACTTGCCTTCGCGGAAATCCTGTACGGCCTGGAATACTTCCGCCTGGGTATTCATGACAAACGGACCATACTGAGCGATGGGCTCGTTCAAGGGCTGGCCGGCGACGAGGATCACGCGGCCGCCTTGCGGCGCCTCGATGCGCACGCCGTCGCTGCCCGGCGTGTTGGCGAAGATCGCCATACGCAAAGCGGGCACGGCCTTGCCATCGACTTGCACTTCGCCGCGGAACGTGTAGATGAAAGCGTTATGGCCTGGCGGCAAGGGCTGCTCGAAGCTGCTGCCGGCCGGCAAGTCGATGTCGAGGTACAACGGTTCCGTCAGCTCGCGCTGCACGGCGCCCTTCACGCCATGGCTGGTGCCGGCGATCACTTGCACGGTCACGCCCGCATCCGTCGTGTAGCGGGGGATTTCGCTGCTGTCGAAGTCGCGGTACCACGGCGTGCGCATCTTGTCGCGCGCGGGCAGGTTCAGCCACAGCTGAAAACCTTCCATCACGCCTTCTTCCTGTTCCGGCATTTCCGAGTGGATCACGCCGCTGCCGGCCGTCATCCATTGCACGCCGCCCGAGGTCAGCAAGCCTTCGTGGCCCGCGCTGTCCTTGTGGCGCATGCGCCCCGTGATCATGTACGACACTGTTTCGAAGCCGCGGTGCGGATGCTCGGGGAAGCCGGCGATATAGTCGTTCGGCTTGTCGCTGGCGAAATTGTCGAGCATCAGGAACGGGTCGAGGCGGCGCTGCAGCTGCTGCGTCAGCACGCGGTTGATCTTCACGCCGGCGCCATCCATGACGGCCTGGCCGGCGATCACGCGCTCGACGGCGCGTGGCTTGTTGACGGTGGTGGTATCGCTCATTGTTCTCTCCTCTAGGCCAGGACGGCGCCAGTGCGCCGCCCCTTTTACTGCTGGGGATTACACCAGGATCGCGTTGATCTCGGCATCGGCTTGCGCCTGTGCCTTGGCCACGGCTTCCGGGCCCATGCCCATGCCTTCCGAATACACGTATTGCACGTCGGTCAGGCCCAGGAAGCCGAACATGGTGTTCAGGTAAGGCACCTGGCTATCGTTGGCGCTGTCGCGGTGCAAGCCGCCGCGGGACAGGCCCACGTAGACTTTCTTGCCGGTCAGCAAGCCAACGGGGCCGTTTTCCGTGTACTTGAAGGTGACGTTGGCGCGGGCAATCGCGTCGAACCAGCTTTTCAGTTGCACGGTGATGCCGAAGTTGTACATGGGCGCGCCGATGACGATGACGTCGGCCGCTTGCACTTGCGCAATCAGCGCGTCGTCCAGGGCGATGCGGGCCGCCTGTTCCGGCGTACGCTTGTCGGCCGGGGTGAACAGCGCTTGCAGGGTCGGCTCGTCGAGCACGGGGTGCGGCTGGGCAGCCAGGTCGCGGCGCGCCAGGGTGGCGCCAGGGTTGGCGGCTTGCACGCGGGCAACGATGGCGTCAGCCAGGCGGGTCGAGGCGGAACCGGTGCTGCGGGCGCTGGAATTGATTTGCAGGATGTTCATCTTGTTTTCTCCGTTGTGAGGTGTCTTGCGATGGATGAACTATAGCAATTCCAAAATTGATGCGGAAGCCGTTAAAATGGATAACATTAACCCATTCATGGAACAATTAAAGCTATGGACATCGATCCCGGAGATTTGCTGCTGTTCGCCCGCGTCGTCGAATGCGGCAGTTTCTCGCGCGCCGCCGTGCGCGTGGACTTGCCCAAGTCGACCCTGTCGCGCCGCATCTCGCTGCTGGAAGCGAAATTGGGCGAACGGCTGCTGCTGCGCACCACGCGCAAGCTGGCGCTGACGGAATTCGGCGCCAGCCTGCTCGAGCATGCGCGCAAGGTGGTGGAAGAAACGGAAGCGGCCGGCGCCCTGGCCCAGCACCGCCAGGCGGGGCCCAGCGGCTTGCTGCGCATTTCCATGCCGGCCGATTTCGGCGACACCCTGATGCGCCAGGTCCTGGCCGAGTTCGTGCGCCGCTATCCGGCCATTTCGCTGGAACTGGACTTGTCGGCGCGCCGCGTGGATTTACTGGAAGAGAACTTCGACCTGGCCATCCGCATGGGCAACTTGCCCGACGATGCCAGCCTGGCCGCGCGCCGCGTGGCCTTCAGCACCCTGGCCCTGTATGCCTCGCCGCAATACACGAGCGTGCATGGCTTGCCCGAGCATCCCGACGATCTGTATGGCCACGATTTATTGAGCTTGCCACGCGCCGTGCATGGCCTCGTGCACTGGACTTTGATCCGCGGCAAGACAACGTGGGAACGGGACTTGCCCGTGCGCCTGCTGGCCAATTCGCCGGAATTGCTGGTGCGCATGGCCTGCACGGGCGTGGGCATCGCGGCCAGCACGGACCGCTTCGCCAAGGCGTATGTGGCGACGGGGGAACTGGTGCGCGTGTTGCCGGAGTGGAGTTTTCCGCTGGTCACGGGCTGGGCCGTGTTTCCCGGCCGGCGGCTGATGCCGGCCAAGACGCGGGCGTTTCTGGACTTGATGGAGGAAATGTACCGCACGGACGCGCCCGTGTAGGCGCGCATCCTGTTGGCTTAGCTGGGCACGTTGCCCATGACTTCGCCCAGCTGCACGGGGCCGGCCGGTTGCCAGTTGGCATTGAATTGCACGGTGTCTTTCGGGAACAGCATCACGACGGTGGAGCCCAGCAGGAAGCGGCCCAGCTCTTCGCCCTGTTTCAGCACCACATTGTCGTTGGCATAGCTCCAGTCGCGGATCTCGCCCGTGCGGGGCGGGTTGACGACGCCGTGCCAGACGGTGGCCATGCTGCCGACGATGGTGGCGCCCACCAGGGTCATGACGAAGGGACCGTTGGCCGTGTCGAACACGCAGACGACGCGCTCGTTGCGGGCGAACAGGCCGGGAATGCCGCGCGCCGTCGTCGGGTTGACGGAAAACAGTTCACCGGGAACATAAATCATGCGCGTCAAGCGGCCATCGCACGGCATGTGGATGCGGTGGTAGTCGCGCGGGCTCAGGTACAGATTGGCGAAGCTGCCGTGTTCGAACTGGGCCGCCAGGGCCGCATCGCCGCCGACCAGGGCCGTCGTGCTGAAATGGTGGCCCTTGGCCTGGAAGATCTGGTCCTTGTCGATCGTGCCGAACTGGCTGATGCGGCCATCGACGGGGCAGACGTAGTCCGCTTGCGCCAGCGGACGCGCGTCCGGGCGCAGCGCGCGCGTGAAAAAGTCGTTGAAGCTCGCGTAGTGCGTGATGTCCGGGTCCAGCGCCTCATCCATGTTGACGTTGTAGCGGCCGACGAACCAGCGGATCAGGCGCGTCGTCATGGCGCCGCCCTTGGCGCCGGCGATCCGGCCGGCAAAATTGGTCAACGCTCCCTTGGGCAGCAGATATTGAGGCAAAACGGCAAGACGGTCAGACACGATGGGAAGCCTTTGACGGGGTGATGGGAACAATGATGAAAACGCATTATAGCGGCGATGTGGCGCGCAATGATATGTACCGTATGTAAGGGGGCGTAGCGTAGCCGGCCGCCGAATTTAATTTGCCATAGGAAATATTTTCAGGAAACTGTGCCACGCGGAAAAAATTACAGCACAATACAGCGGCCTGTTTTTTAGCTTTTAGCCATTTTTATTCAGCCAACTTTTTTAGCCAGGTCATGATGCCACGCCGTTGCCTTCGCCTTACCGTCCTTTGTTCCGCTGTTTTACTTGCCTGGAATGTCCAGGCCCAGCAATCCGAAACGCCAGCCGCGGATGCCGCCGCTGCGCCGCTGAAGGCCGAGAAGGCCGAGAAATTCACCGCTCCCGCCATGCAGACCGTCGAAGTGAAGGGCAGCGGCTACGATCCGCGCCGCGACGATACGGCCAGCAAGATGGTCGTGAGCAGCGAAGAAATCCTCAAGTATGGCGACAGCAATGTCACCGACGTGCTCAAGCGCCTGCCCGGCATTACCGTGTCCGGCGCGGCCGGGCGCACGGGCGGCGAAATCCGCATGCGCGGGCTGGGCAGCGGCTACACGCAGATATTGCTCAATGGCGAGCGGGCGCCGGCCGGTTTTTCGCTCGACACCCTGTCGCCCGACGTCATCGAGCGCATCGAGATTTTGCACGCGGCCAGCGCCGAATACAGCACGCAGTCGATTGCCGGCACCATCAACGTGGTGCTGAAAAAGGCCGTCAAAACGGCGCAGCGCGAACTCAAGCTGGGCGTGCAGGGCAGCGACGTGAGTTTTTCGCCCAGCGTGAACCTGCAACTGTCCGACCGCGACGGCAATTTCTCGTATTCGCTGGCCGCTTCGCTGTTCCGCTACGATTATCATTACGATAATCCCGGAGTGGAACTGGGCTACGCGCCCGATGGCCGGCAAAACCTGCTGCGCCGCACGAATGGCACGGGCGATGGCCGTCCGGAAGGCATCAATCTGTCGCCGCGCCTGAACTGGGTGCTGGCCAACGGCGATAACGTGACGGCGCAATTCTTTTTCAATGGCGGGCGCTCGAACCACCGCAATTTCAGCCGCGCGGAAACAGAATTGGGCTTGCGCCCCGATTACGACACGAATACGGGCAGTTCCAGCAACCACAACGCCTTTGGCCGCAGCGACCTGACGTGGATGCACAAGCTGGCCGGCGGCGCCAAACTGGAACTGAAGATCGGCGCCTCGGCCGCCCGCAATACGTCCGACAGCCTGCAGCAGGGCTTTATCGACGGCAGCGGCCTGGCGCTCGAGCGCAAGGTGGGCGTGAAGGCGACGGAAAACGGCGTCAGTTCCACCGGCAAGTATTCCGCGCCCTTGCTGCCCGGCCATGCCCTGTCGATGGGCTGGGATGGCGCCTACACGGAGCGCGAGGAAACGCGCCGCCAGCGCGAAGCGGCCCTGAGCGCCTTGGGCGTGCGTCCGCCCGTCGACAGCGACGAAGGTTTCGACGCCACCATCCAGCGCCTGGCTTTGTTCGTGCAGGATGACTGGGAAATCACGCCGCGCTGGTCGATGTATGCGGGCGTACGCTGGGAAGGTATCGATACGCGCAGCGCGGGCGATACCTATGACGAAGTGAATCAGCGCACCAGCGTGTGGAGCCCGCTGCTGCAAACCCTGTGGAAGTTGCCAGATACCAAGGGCGACCAGGTGCGTCTGGCCCTGACGCGCACCTACAAGGCGCAACCCACATCGAGCCTGATTCCGCGCCGCAATACCTCGACCAACAACAGCCAGACCGACCCCGACCGCGAAGGCAATCCCTACCTGAAACCGGAGCTGGCGCTGGGCATCGACGCTTCCTACGAACATTACTGGGCCGAAGGCGCCTTGCTCAGCGCGCGCGCCTCGGCCCGCCGTATCGACGGCTATACGCGCCAGGGCTTGCTATTTATCAATGACCGCTGGGTCTCCACGCCCGTCAACGATGGTCGCGCGAATACGCAGACACTGGAACTGGAAGCGAAGTTCCCGCTGCGCGCCGTGCTGGCCGCGCCCGTGCCGGCCATCGACCTGCGCGCCAGCGTCAGCCGCAACTGGTCGCAGGTGGAGCAGGTGCCGGGGCCAAACAACCGGCTCGACCAGCAAACGCCCGTCAGCGGCAACTTTGGTCTCGACTACAAGACGCCCGATGGCATGCTTACCACGGGCGGCAGCTTCAATTTCCGCAATGGCGGCCCCGTGCGCATCACCGAGCGCCAGAGCGCCTACACGTCGCCGCGGCGCGACCTCGACATTTATGCGCTGTGGAAATTCGATGCGAAGAACCAGCTGCGCCTGGCCGTGTCCAACTTGCTGGCGCAAGACTTCGAAAGCACCACCACGTATGCGGACGCCAGCGGCACCATCGTGCGCAACAGCATTTCACCGAGCTCGCCGCAGGCGCGCGCAACCCTGGAAATGAAGTTCTGATCGTGACGTTCTCGTACTGAAAACCCCGGCCGGCATCCCCGCTGGCCTATAATCTCGGCAATCGCGCGCACGGCCTGTCCGTGCGCGCCGCCTTTTCCTTTGCCAAGATTGCTTTTCCCATGACGTTTTCCTCCCTCGGCCTGATCGATCCCCTGGTCCGCAAACTTGACGAGCTCGGCTATGCCAAGCCCACGCCCGTGCAGGCGCAAGCGATTCCTGCCGTGCTGGCCGGACGCGACCTGATGGCCGCCGCCCAGACGGGCACGGGCAAGACGGCCGGCTTTGCCGTGCCGCTGCTGCAGCGCCTGACCCTGGAAGGCGTGGTGGCGCCCCAGTGCGTGCGCGTGCTGGTGCTGGTGCCCACGCGCGAGCTGGCCGAGCAAGTCTATGCCAGTTTCCGCAGCTATGGCGGCAACTTGCCGCTGCGCAGCTTCGTCGCCTACGGCGGCGTGCCCATCGAGCCGCAGATCAGCAAGTTGCGCAAGGGCCTCGACGTGCTGGTGGCCACGCCGGGCCGCTTGCTCGACTTGCAGACGCAGGGCGCCGTCAAGTTCGAGCAGGTGCAAACCCTGGTGCTGGACGAGGCGGACCGCATGCTGGACCTCGGTTTCGAGCGCGAGCTCGATATCTTGCTGATGACCATGCCCAAGCAGCGCCAGACCCTGCTGTTCTCGGCCACCTTCTCGGACGCCATCCGCGCCATGGCGAAAACCATGCTGAAAGACCCGATTTCGGTGGAAGTCAGCGCGCGCAACAGCACGGTCAAGGCCGTGAAACAGTCGGTGATCGTGTGCGACAAGAAACGCAAGCCGGAACTGTTCCTGCACTTGCTGAAGAAAAAGCGCTGGGGCCAGGTATTGGTCTTCGTCAAGACGCGCAAGGGTGTCGAGCTGCTGGTGAACACCTTGCTGGAGCAGGGCGTGCGCGCCGATTCGATTCACGGCGACAAGACGCAGCCGAACCGCCTGCGCGCGCTGGCCCGCTTCAAATCTGCCGAGGTGCAAGTGCTGGTGGCCACCGACGTGGCTGCCCGCGGCCTCGATATCGATCAATTGCCCGTCGTCGTCAATTTCGACTTGCCCACCGTGGCGGAAGATTATATTCACCGCATCGGCCGCACGGGCCGCGCGGGCGCCTCGGGCGAAGCGATTTCCCTCGTCTGCGCGGATGAAGTCGAATTGCTGTCGGCTGTGGAAGCGCTGACCCGGCAAACCCTGAAACGCAACGAGGAGCCCGGTTTCGAGGCGGAACACCGCGTGCCGGGCACGTCCGCCGGCGGCACCATCCAGAAAAAGGCAGTGAAAGTGCTGGCGCCGAAGGCGGCGGAGCGGGCGAAAAAGCGCCGTTTTTATAAGTAAAGGACGCACAAGGCGCGCAGCACGGATATCGCATTCGTGCCATCATGCGCCATGACCTCGATACCTTTGTTCCCGCTCAATACGGTGCTGTATCCCGATGGCTATCTGCCCCTGCAGATCTTCGAGGTACGCTACCTGGACATGATACGTCAGTGCATCATGGGCGAGCAGCCGTTCGGCGTGGTGCAGCTGCTGGACGGCGCGGAAGTGCGCAAGCCGGGCCAGCAGGAAACCCTGGCGCCCGTGGGCACCCTGGCGCGCATCGTCGACTGGGCGGCGCCCTTGTCGGGTTTGCTGCAAATCAAATGCATGGGCATGCAGCGCTTTCACATCGTGTCCAGCGAGCAGCTGAAGCACGGCTTGTGGGTGGCGCGGATCGAAACTTTGGCACCCGACAAGACCATCCCCATCCCGCAAGAGCAGCAGAACGTGGCCGACGCGCTCGGCGCGCTGATCCGCACCTTGCAGGAGCAAAAGATCCCGCCTGACCAAATGCCCCTGCAGCCGCCATACCGGCTCGACGAGTGCGGCTGGGTGGCGAACCGCTGGTGCGAGCTGCTGTCGCTGAACGCCATGCAGAAGCAGCTTTTGCTGAGCCAGGACAATCCCGTGCTGCGGCTGGAACTGGTGCAGGATATGCTGACGGAAAATGGTTTACTCGAAGAGTGACGCCTATCAAAACCTACTGCGCGTCGCGAGTCGCGGCCTCCGATGCTCACTGGCTCGGCGCCCCCGTACATTCGCACAGCTCCGCTTCTCAGCCACAACTCACATCCGCTCGCTACGGTTTTGTTAGGTGTCCTAAACACCGCATCCCGCATGTTTTCTCATGCTTCCGTTGTGCAATTGCAATTTCTATTGAGAAATACTTTACGCTTTGCCGCTGCTGGCATAAGATAATGCCCCTGGGCAAGATTGCCCTGAGCAACATTCAAGAGCACACGACATGGCAAAAGTAAGCGCGGAACAGATCAATGCGGCAATGGAAGCGATGGCGGGCGAAGGCCAGGCCATCACGGTGCGCGCCTTGCGCGAACGGCTGGGCAACGGCGCCTGCCTGGGCACCATCAGCAAGCTCTTGCAGCGGCGCAAGGCGGGTGCGCAGCGCCAGATCGCTGCCGCCGCCGAACTGTCGCCCGTGCTGCAGCAAGCCATCCTCGATTATGTAGGACAGGAATTAAGCGCCAGCCACAGCGCGCATGAAGCCGAGATGAACGACAATCAACAGGAATTGATGGACCTGGCCAGCGAGAACGAGCGCCAGCAAGAGTTGCTCGACTTGCAGGCCGGCGAGCTGGAAACCTTGCGCGAGGAGCTGGAACGCGAGCGGCAAGTGGCGAACCAGGCTAGAACGGACCTGGCCAAGGCGCAGCTGCGCCTGGAAGGCTTACCGCGCCTGGAAGAGGCGGCCGAGCAGGCGCGCATGGACCTTGCCAAGGCGCAATTCAAGCTTGAAGGCATCCCGCGCCTGGAAGAGGCTGCCGAAGCGGCACGCGCGGAACTGATCCAGGCCCAGCTGAAGCTGGAAAGCCTGACGCGCGTGGAGACGGAACTGGCGGCGGCGCGCCTGGAACTGGAAGCGGAGCGCGAAGAGCTGGGCGAAACGCGCGCCGAGCTCGATGAAGAGCGCACCTTGCGCATCAAGGCGCAGCAGTTCATCGTCGATCCGATATTCAAGACGCCCGTTTGAATACACCTGACCAAACCTGCTGCGCGTCGGTATAGGTAGCCTGCGATGCTCACCGTGCTTCAGCACGGTTGCGCTTCTTAGCCACCTCTACCTTCCGCTCGCGACGGTGTTGTCAGGCGTCGATGCGTCGGGGGAATATGTCATGCGGGCCTTGCTGGCTTAAAATGGCGAACTGTCGCGCCATGTCGTGCGACGCCCTGATCGCAAAGAAGGTTTATGCCCGTAGAAAAGAAAGTGCCGCTTCCGCTTGCGGCCACGCCCATATCGCCGCGCGCGCTGCCGCCCCGGCCGCCAGCACAATTCAGTTCGCCCGAAGCGGCCCTCGCACGCAAGCAGGCACGCGAGGGCAAGGATGCGCAGGTGCGCGGCGTCACCTCCATCGACGCCATGCGCGGGGCCATCAAGCAGGCGGCGCGCGACTTGCCCAGCATCACCGAGGTGCCGCGCCTGGCCATGCTGGACGCCGCCGCCTTCCGCGCGCGGGCCGCGCTGGGCTTGCCTTTCCTGATGCGCGGGCTGGTGCAGCGCTGGCCCCTGTCGGCCATGGGACCTGAAGTCTTGCGCGAACAGTACAGTCACGTGCCCGTGCGGGCACGCGTGGGCGATTACATCAACACGGCCTTTGCGGCCGACCGTGCCATGCAGGATATGTCGATGGGGCAATACCTGGACCTGGTGGCAGAGGGCAGGCACGCGTTGCCGCCTTACCTGGGCAACCTGGAATTGCGCGAACTGAACCGTTTGTGCCACTGGCCCGCGTATTTCGACAAGATGGGCCCGCCGCGCTTCTGGGTGGGGCCGGCCGGCACGGTCACGCCCCTGCATTGCGATTACGACGACAATATCTTCGCCCAGGTGTGGGGCCGCAAGCGTATCTTCCTGTCGCCGCCGCACCACGACGAATTCCTGTACCCCAGCGAAGCGAACGCCATCCTGTTCGGCTCGCCCTTCGACCCGGAAGCGCCCGACTTCGAGCGTTTTCCCCTGGCGCGCCAGGCGACCATGATCGAATGCCTCGTCGAGCCGGGCGACATGCTGTACGTGCCCGCGGGCTGGTACCACCAGGTGCGCGCGCTGACGTTTTCGCTGTCGTCGAACCGCTGGGCCAGGGCCGTGCCGCTGGCCCTGCATGGGGAGATGGCGCTGCGGCGTACCGAGGCGTAATCGGATGGACCGATGGCCTTGCCATCGGCGCGCAGACCATGCGGGGGAATTGTCGTCCAGCTTGTTATCATGTCTTCTTCATCCGCAACCTCATCTGCATGGAGAGCAATGATCACATCGAGCTTGAATAATCGTTATCTGGGCGCCATGCTGGCGCTGGCCTGCGGCGATGCCGTCGGCACGGCCGTGGAATTTGCCCCGCGCGGCAGTTTCGCGCCCGTGACGGACATGACTGGCGGCGGCCCGTTCGGCCTGCAGCCGGGACAGTGGACGGACGATACTTCGATGGCGCTGTGCCTGGCCGAGAGCCTGGTATTGAAAGGGGTGTTCGATCCGGCGGACCAGATGGTGCGGTATCTGAACTGGTGGCAATGGGGCTACCTGAGCTCCACCGGCACCTGCTTCGATATCGGTGGCACGGTCAGGGGCGCGCTGGCCAGTTTCCAGGAAACAGACAATCCCTACAGTGGTTCCACCGCGCCGATGACAGCAGGCAATGGCTCGCTCATGCGCCTGGCTCCCGTCGTGCTGTTTGCCTATCCGGATGTGGTGGCGGTCGTCGCTTACGCCGCCGATAGCTCGCGCACGACCCACGCGGCGCCGGAAGCCATCGAAAGCTGCCAGTTGTTCGCCGCCTTGCTGTGCAGCGCGCTGGCGGGTACGCCGAAAGAGGCGCTCATGGACAGTGTGGCTTACCGGCCTGTCGAACCCAAGCTGGTGGAGCTGGCCAGTGGCAACTTCATCGCCAAGACGGAAGGGCAGATACGCGGCACGGGCTATTGTGTTGAATCGCTGGAAGCGGCGCTCTGGTGCTTCTTCAATACCGACTCACTGGAAGAGGCTGTGTTGCGCGCCGTCAACCTGGGCGAGGATGCCGATACGACCGGCGCCATCGTCGGCCAGCTTGCCGGCGCCTATTATGGGGCCCAGGCAATCCCGGCGCGCTGGCTGGAAGTGCTGGCCATGCGCGGCGATATCGAAGAGCTGGCGGGCAAATTGTTCGAGCGGGCCCGGGGCTAGCGCAGGCTACAGCCTACCAGCAACAGCATCGGTCGTTCTCTTTCTTCGGCCAGGGACGGCTGCTGCGCGACTTGCTCATCGCCGGGACCCCATTCTTCCACATGTTCCAGCTCGAAACCGGCGTGTAGCAAGGCGTTCAAGGTCGTGCCCAGGGTGCGGTGCTGCTTGATCACACCCGGCGCCAGCCAGTCCGACACGCGCGGGCCTTGTTCCTGGTAACTGTCGACGGGCCAGCGCTTGCGGCCTTGCGCATCCGTCAGCCAGCCGGGCTGGCGCGGCGCCATGAAGATCGGATGCTCGATGGAAAACACCAGCTTGCCGCCCGGCTGTAAACCCTGGCGGATGGCGGCCAGCAAGGTGGCGAAGCCTTCGATGTAGTGGAATGCCAGCGAGCTGTAAATCAGATCATAGCTGGCCGGCGGCAAGGCCAGTTGTTCCAGATCAAGCCGCGCATAGCTGACGGCCGCATGCTCTCCCATGGCGCGCGCCTGCGCCAGCATCTTTTCCGACACGTCCACGCCCAGCACCCGCGCCGCGCCGGCCTCGGCAGCCCAGCGGCAGAACCAGCCATAGCCGCAGCCCAGGTCCAGCACGCTTTTTCCCTGCAGGTCGGGCAGCAGGGCGCGCAGGGCCGGCCATTCTGGTGCGCTGTCGAGTCCGCCGACGGAGCGCGGCAGCTGGCTGTAGGCCGTGAAGAAGGCGTCGTTATCGTAGATATTCTGCGTCATGTGTCGAGATCCTTGGCAGGATGGCGCTTGGCATGCCCGCTGCGTTGCGCCCGGTAAATGCCCGCGTGGCCGGAAAACAGATAGGCCACGACGCAGGCGATGGCGGCGTACACGCCGATCTCCGCGCCGAACAGCTCCATCGCCATCAGGGTCGAGGCAATCGGCGTGTTGGCCGCGCCCGCAAACACGGCGACGAAGCCGATGGCGGCCAGCAGGGTGACGGGCTGGTGCAGCAGAGGGCCCAGCGCATTGCCCAGGGTCGCGCCGATGAAGAACAATGGCGTCACTTCGCCGCCCTTGAAGCCCGTGCCCAGCGACACGATGGTCAACGCTATCTTGCCGAGGAAATCCCAGGCGGGCAGCGGCTGCTTGAGCGCATCGACGATGGTGGGAATGCCCAGGCCGATATATTTGTCGGTGCCCAGCAGCCACACGGCAAGCGCGACGACGAGGCCGCCTATCAGCGGGCGCAGCGGGGCGTAGGCAATCTTGCGTTTCATCAAGGCACTCAAGCCGTGCGTGGCTTGCGCAAACACGTTGCCGGTCACGCCGAACAGCACGCCCGCGATCACTATCGCGGACAAGGTCCAGGCGGAGATGGCGGGGATCAAAGGCACGGCGTAATGCGTGTGAGCAATGTGCAAAAGCGGACCCCACAGCAGGACCACCTGGTCGGCGATGACGGCGGCCAGCAGGCAGGGCAGCATGGCTTCGTAGCGCAGGCGGCCGATGGCCAGCACTTCCAGGCCGAAGAGGGCGCCCGCCAGCGGCGTGCCGAAGACGGAGGCAAAGCCGGCGCTGATGCCGGCCATCAGGATGATGCGGCGGTCTTCATTGTTCAAACGAAACATGCGGGTCAGCTGGTCAGCCAGCGCGCCGCCCATCTGCACGGCCGTGCCTTCGCGCCCGACCGAGGCGCCGAACAGATGTGAGACGACGGTGCCGCCCAGCACCAGCGGCGCCATGCGCAAGGGGATGATCTTCTTGGGATCGTGGATTTCATCGATGAGCAGGTTCGCGCCGCCTTCGACACTGCTGCCGTAGCGCAAATACAGCCAGCCGACGGCAAAGCCCGCCACGGGCAGCAGCCAGATCAGCCAGGCGTGCGCCAGGCGCGTGCGTGTCGCCCAGTCCAGCGCGAACAGGAAAGCGGCCGAGGCCGAGCCCGCCAGCGCGGCCACGACGCTCGCAAGCAGCAGCCATTTGAACAGATGCTTCAACAGATCGGTGAGGGCGCTAAGACGCTGCATCGGGCATCCAGTCAAGGTTGATGGGTGGAACGTTCTTACAATCCCAGTTCCGTCACCAGCGTCTGGCCGATGGCCCGCTGTTCGGCCAGGATGGCGCGCAAGTGGTTGGGGCGCGTCTTGACATTCGTCATGATCACGCGCAGCACATTGGTCGGGCCGGGGTAGCGCGTCGATTCGAGTACCGTGCGCGACACAAAGCTGTGGCCCTGCGCCTTTTGCCGGTTTTGCAGCTTGGCGTTCAAGGTGTTCAGTTGCTTGTTCAGCTCTGTCGCTGCCTCCACCTGGCCGCCGGCCAGCAAGCTTTCCATGCGCTGGCGCAAGTGCGCGGGCACGTAGCGGTAGGTCAGGATGAAGGTGTCCGAGCGCGTGACGAGTTCGAAATCCTGCTGGTCGGCCAATAAATCCTGCAACTGGCCGGACAAGGTGGCCGCCTGCTGCAGCAAGGTCGTGTAGCCGGACACACCGAGCACCTTGAACGAGGTCCACAGTTTCAAGGCATCGAAGCGGCGCGAGCCTTCCAGCGAAGTCTGGCCCAGGTCGCCCGAGTTGTCGCGCAAGATGTAGTTGGCGTTGTGTTTCAATAAGTTCAGGCTGGCGCTGTCCTTGAACAGCACCATGCTTTGCGCCATCGGCACCCACAGCAACTTGTGCCCGTCGATGACGACGGAGTCGGCCAGGGCGATGCCGTCGTACAGCGGGCGGTACTGCTCCGCGATCAAGAGGGCGCCGCCCCAGGCCGCATCCACATGGAACCAGATGCTTTCCCGCGCGGCAATCGCTGCCATGGCGGCCAGCGGGTCGATGGCGCCCGTTTCCGTCGTGCCGGCGATGCCGATCATGGCGACGACCTTGATATTGCGCAATTTCAAGTCGGCAATCGTTGCTTCCAGCGCCTGGACGTCGATGCGGTTGTCGCGGTCGACGGCGACCAGGTGCAAGGCGTTTTCACCGAGGCCCAGGGTGGCCAGCGCCTTCTTGACGGAATAGTGGCTGCGGGCCGAGCCGATCACGGCCAGCCCCGCCCAGCCGGATTCTTGCATGGCGGCAAACAGGCCCCGCTTGCGCGTGCCGGGCAATTGCTGTTCCAGCGCCACGGCCAGGGCCGTCAAATTGCCCATGGTGCCGCCATTGACGACATTGCCCAGCGCGCCGCTGGTGGCGGCCATGGCTTGCGTATAGACATGTTCTGGCTGCTGGTAGACCTGGCGGTGCAGCCAACCGAGGATCTGCTTTTCGATCAGGGTCGACACATACGCCGTCTCGATCTTGACCTGGTTCTGGTTCAGGGTGGCCGTAAACGCTTCGGCCAGCACGCTGATCCAGGGCAGGGCCTGGGTCATGTGGCCGATGTATTGCGGGTGGTTCAGCTGGGCCGTATTGGCCAGCACGGTGGTGTCGAGTTCTTGCAGGAAATCCGCCACGGGCATGCCGTGCGCGGGCAGGCTGGTGCCGGACAGCTGCGTCAGCAGCTCCGCATACGGCGTGTGCGGATAGGCCGCGTCGCGCTCGGCGGCCAGCCAGCCGCCCAGCATGCCCAGCGCCTGGCGCAGGGGCGCGGGCGCCTGCTGCAATGCATCGATGGAAAAATGCTGCTGCAGCAGCTGTTCGACAGGGGTATCGGTCATGGCGCGTTGTTTTCTCTACGGATTGCTGGTGCCACGGTGACAAACGAATTGCGCCCAGGCGGAAGCGGGATTTTACCCGACTCCGCCTGAGCGCATCAGTTTGCTATATCAGTTTGCTATTGCTGCTGATCAGAAGTAGTTCAGGCCCAGCGCCGACTTGACTTCATCGGCCGTGCGGGCCGCCACTTCGCGTGCCTTGAAGGTGCCTTCTTTCAGCATCTGGATGACTTGCCCCTTGTCCTTGGCGAACTCTTCGCGGCGGGCACGGATCGGCGCCAGCATTTCCTGCAAGACCAGGTCCAGGCGCTTCTTGACGATGCTGTCGCCCAAGCCGCCGCGCACGTAATGGGCTTTCATTTCGGCCAGCGCCGCTTTTTCCGGGTCAAACGCATCCAGGTACGTAAACGCGATGTTGCCTTCCAGGTGGCCCGGATCTTCCACGCGCAGGTGCAGCGGGTCGGTATAGACTTTTTTCACGGCGGCCGTGATTTCGGCCGGGGTCGCGCCCAGGTTGATGGTGTTGCCCAGCGACTTGCTCATCTTCGCCTTGCCGTCGATGCCGGGCAGGCGGCCGATGTCCGGCACCAGCGCCTTGCATTCCATCAGCACTTCGCGGTTGTACATGCGGTTGAAGCGGCGCACGATTTCATTCGTTTGCTCGATCATCGGGATTTGGTCTTCGCCCACGGGCACCACGCCCGCCTTGAAGGCCGTGATGTCGGCCGCCTGGCTGGCCGGGTAGGTCAAAAAGCCGGCCGGGATGTCGCGTTCGAAACCGCGCAGGCGGATTTCTTCCTTGACGGTGGGGTTGCGCTCGAGGCGCGCCACGGTGACGATGTTCAGGTAGTAAAAGGTCAGTTCGGCCAGTTCCGGAATCTGCGACTGGATGAACACGGTGGTTTTCGTCGGGTCGATGCCGACCGCCAGGTAGTCGAGCGCCACTTCGACGACATTGCGGTGCACCTTGTCGATGTCGTCCATATTGTCCGTCAGCGCTTGCGCGTCGGCCAGCATGATGAATTGCTTGTAGCTGTTCTGGTAGGCGACGCGGTCGCGCAGGCTGCCCACATAGTGGCCCAGGTGCAAGGGGCCGGTCGGGCGGTCGCCCGTCAGGATCACGGATTGCGAAGCGATGGCGGCGGCGGATAGCGGCGCGGCGTCGTTCTGGTCCTGGGTGTCGGGGGTATCGGGCGTATTAGGCAAGCTCATCAAGTTTCCTTTTGAGCCGCCTGCATCGGGGATGATCCAGGCTGAGCCTGTTACGCCACCGATCGAGGCGGCGTGGATCAAATTCACATCACTATGCAGTGGCCGCGCGAAAGTGAGCGGGACCACCAATTCAAGCAGGCGTGTTGTGAAGGGATAAATTTCATGGCGTTATGGTTGCAGTTCGGGCGCGTTCTGTCAAGTTTGCGCCCGGATTTATCTGCTGCGCCGCGTCAGAGGCTTGCCTTATGCAAAACTTGCTTTCCGGGTACTATTGCCGTTCGGCCACTTTTGCGTGGCATGAATCATTGGAGAACAGTATGCGCGTGTCGTCCCCCGTCCGGCTCACCGGCCTGGCCCTGCTTGTCAGTACCTTATTCAGCGCTCCCTTGCTGGCACAAACCCCGCAAACCCCGCAAACGCCGCCCATGACGCCCGATATCGGCGCCAAGCTGGTCATGCCCGATATGAATGACTACGTCAAGCGCGTGGTGATGATCCCCATGCGCGACGGCGTCAAGCTGTACACGGTGATCGTCGTGCCGAAAGGCGCCCAGAAAGCGCCGATCATGCTCACGCGCACGCCCTATAACGCTGCCCGCCGCGCCCAGCGCGCTGCCAGCCCCAGCATGCTGGCCGCCCTGCCGCAGGGTGACGATACCCTGGTGGAAAACGGCTACATCCGCGTATTCCAGGACGTGCGCGGCAAGCATGGCTCGGAAGGCGATTACGTCATGACGCGCCCCGTGCGCGGCCCGCTGAACCATACCAAGGTCGATAACGTCACCGATGCGTGGGACACCATCGACTGGCTCGTGAAAAACGTGCCGGAAACGAATGGCAAGGTGGGCATGCTGGGTTCCTCGTACGAGGGCCATACGGTGCTGATGGCCCTGGTCGACCCGCATCCGGCGCTGAAGGTGGCCATTCCCATGAGCGCCATGGTCGACGGCTGGCGCGGCGACGACTGGTTCCACAACGGCGCCTTCCGCATGCCGAGCCTGTCCTACCTGGCGTGGCAGACGAGCGCGCGCGGCAGTAGCGAGGCGCCGGCGCTGGGCGTGTATGACGAATACGATGCCTATCTGCGCATCGGCTCGGCCGGTGATTACGCGAAGAAGTTCGGCATCGACAAGCTGACCTACACGAAAAAGCTGTTCGAGCACCCGGCCTACGACAGTTATTGGCAGGAACAGGCGCTCGACAAGATCCTCGCCAAGCGCCCGCTGATCGTGCCCACCATGCACGTGGTGGGGCAGTGGGACCAGGAAGACATCTATGGCCCGTACGCCACCTACACGGCGATGGAGGGGCGCGACAAGCGCAACAACCTGAACTACCTGGCCATCGGCCCGTGGCGCCATAGCGGCGTCAACTATGACGGCTCCAGCCTGGGCGCCCTGAAGTTTGACGGCGATACGGCGCGCCAGTTCCGCGAAAAAGTCATGCAGCCATTCCTGAATCAATACCTGAAGGATGGCGCGCCGGACGCGAACACGGCGCCCGTGGTGTCGTACCAGACCGGCACCAACCAGTGGCAGCGCCTGCAGCAGTGGCCGCTGGCCTGCGAGACGTGCGACACGAAACTGACGCCGATCTACCTGCAGGACGGTTCCAGGCTGGGGTTTGCGGTGCCGTCGGGCGCTGCGGATGCAGCTGAGGGCGCCTTCGATGAATACGTGGCCGATCCCGCCAAGCCCGTGCCTTTCGTGGCGCGTCCCGTGCGCCTCATGGACCCCGATGTGTGGAAGCCATGGCTGGTCAGCGACCAGCGCGGCTATGCCGACCGCACGGACGTGCTCAGCTATGTGTCCGAACCGTTGAAGACGGCCGTGCGCATCGCCGGCGCGCCGATGGTCAACCTGTTCGCCGCCACCAGCGGCACGGATGCCGACTGGGTCGTGAAACTGATCGACGTGTATCCGGACGAAGTGCCGTCGCAGCCGGCCATGGGCGGCTACCAGCTGGGCGTGGCGATGGATATCTTCCGCGGCCGCTACCGCGACAGCTTCGAGCACCCGACGCCGATACCGGCGGGCAAGGTGGAACGCTACCGCTTCGCCTTGCCGAACGCGAATCACGTCTTCCTGCCCGGCCACCGCATCGCCGTGCAAGTACAGTCGAGCTGGTTCCCCCTGTACGACCGCAACCCGCAAAACTACGTGCCGAACATCTTCCTGGCCGACCCGGGCCATTATAGAAAGGCGACGCAGCGCGTGTACCACGCGGCAGGGGCGGCCAGCGCGATCGAGTTGCCGATCGCGCCGCTGGACGCCCGCTAAGCGATTCGCATCAAGACCGCTCCCGCCGCGATCAGGCCGATGGCCAGGTAGCGGCGGGGGCTGATCTTTTCGCGCAGGAACAGGGCCGCGATGGCGATGGCGAACAGGATCGACGTTTCGCGCAGGGCCGCGATGGCGGCCACGGGCGCCTGCGTCATGGCCCACAGGGCCAGGCCATACGAGGCGAGGGTGCCGAAGCCGCCCAGGGCGGCCAGGCGCCATTGCGTTTGCGCATACGCAAGCAAGTCGGCCGGACGGAGCAAGGCCGTCCACAGCAGCAGTCCGGCGCCATTCAAGACAAAAATCCACATGGTGTAGGCGGCCGGCGCGCCGGACAGGCGCACGCCGATGCCGTCGATCAAGGTATAGCTGGCGATGACGCAGGCGTTGCCCAGCGCAAAGGCCGTGGCGCGCCCCGTGTTTGTCGCGGCGCCGGCCGCGGCGGGCAGGCGCGCGGCGAAATACAGGCCGAAGATGCCCGCGCTGATGCAGGCGACGGCGCCCATTTGCATGGACGACAGGCGCTCGCCGATCAGCGGCCAGCTGGCCAGCGCCACGAGCAATGGTGCGCTGCCGCGCATCAAGGGATAGGCATGGCTCATGTCGCCCGCCTTGTAGGCGGCCGCCAGCAGTGAATAATAGGCGAGCTGGGCCACGGCCGAAGCGGCCAGGTAGGGCCAGCTGGCGGGGGCGGGAGTATTGACGAAGGGCAAGACGGCCAGTGAAATCAGCGCCGCGCCGACGGAAACAAGTACCGTGCTGAGGAAGGTATCCTTGCCCGACTTGACGATGGCGTTCCAGCTGGCGTGCAGCAGGGCGGCAAACAGGACAACGGCGACGACCAGACCGGACATGCAGGCCTTAGCGCGGGCGTATGCTCAGCGACAACAGTTCCTGGCGGTGATGGCGCTGGAAGCCCTCCATCACGGAGCCGGAGCGGCCCGCCCTGTCCAGCAGTTCGCGCAGGGTCGCCTGGTCTTCCGCCGTCAGCGACTTGCGCGACAGGTAGACGCCGCTCATGCCCCAGGGCAATTCCGGCAACGCTTCCAGGCGCAAACGGTCGGCCAGGCCATACACGCGCGCATCGTTCTGCGCCACGCCGGCGAGGATGGTGGGACTCATGATGGTGGCGTCGATGAAGCCGCTTTGCATCAGGCGCGCCACGGACAGCGCGTCGACTTCGTAGAACAGGCGGCCCTGGCTGCTCAATTCCTTCGCCAGCGCCTGGTATGGTGCGCCATAGTCGTAGCCGCGCACGAGCGCCACGCGCAATTCGCGCCGCTCGATCAGTTCCTGCATGGTGTTGATGGGCGGTCGCGCGCCCTGGAGCGAGATCAGCAGGGGCCGGCTGCCCAGCATGGGGATGAACAGGCCGTGCTGGTCGCGCCGCAAGGTGCTGCTGGCCGGGATCAGCAAGTCGGCCTTGCCCGTCTCGAACATCGCTTCCAGGCGCGCGCGGGGCACGGCCGTGAAGATGAAATTGCAGCCGAGCTTGGCGCCCATGCCGCGCAGCAAGTCGGGATAGATGCCGCTGATGGTGGCGCCATTCACCACCACGCTGGCGCCGATGGCCGAGACGGGCACCTGGATGTCGCGCGAGCATTGCGCGCCCGCCAGCGATGGCAGCGCCAGCGCCAGCATGGCCACGGTTCGGCGCCAGGCGCTGGAATAAAAGTCAGTCATACCCATCCTTGCTCACCATCGTATCGCGGGCGTCGGCAACGCCCGCCTGATTATCCCATTCTCGCCTATTTATTTCCCAAATACAATATTATCCCACCGACTACTTTGTGGTGGAAACCACAAGTCTTGCCTGCCGTTGTACCTTGAAGTAGCGCCAGGCCACCAGGATACCCAGGGTTTGCATGATGGCGCACAGGTAGAAGGTGCTGCCGATGCGCCAGTCCTGCGGCGGCAAGTGGCTCACTTCGCCGAGGATCATGCTGCCGAGCAAAGGCATGAAGATGATGCCCAGGCTGCTGATCGATTGCAAGGAACCCATCAATTCTCCCTGTTCGCTGGCGTTGGACGATTTCGAGATGATGCCTTGCAGCGCCGGTCCGGCGGCAAAGGCCAGCAGGTTGCACAGGATCAGCGCATACATCATCCAGCCCTGCGTTGCCAGGCCGTACAGCAGATAGGTCAGGGCGCCCGAGGCCATGCCCAGCAGGGACAGGCGCACTTCGCCGAAACGCTTGATGAGGATGCCCAGCAAGCCCGCCTGCACGACGGCCGCGCACAGGCCCACGCAGAACAGGGCGATGCCGTTCTGGCGCGGCGTCCAGTCGAAGCGGAAGTGCGTGTACAGCACCCAGGTGGTGTTGAGCATCATTTGCGCAAACGTCATCAGGCCGAAGGCCAGTACCAGGCCGCGGATCTCCACGCGGCGCACCAGCTTGAGCAGGGCGGCAAACGGGTTGATGCGCGCCAGGGTGAACGGTGCGCGCGGACCCGGCTGCAGCGATTCGGGCACGCAGAAATAGCCGTAGAGGAAATTGGCCGCCGACAGGCCCGCCGCCACGTAAAACGGCAGGTGCAGGTTGATTTCGCCCAGCAGGCCGCCCAGCATGGGGCCGCAAATGAAGCCCAGGCCGAAGGCGGCGCCGATCTTGCCGAAGCTCTTGGCGCGGTTGTCGTGCGTGGAGACGTCGGACGCATAGGCGGACGCGACAGACATGCTGGCCGACGAGACGCCGCCGATGATGCGGCCGATGAACAGGCAGGCCAGGTTCGGCGCCCAGCCCGTGGCGAGAAAGTTGATGCCCATGCCGGCCATCGAGTACAGCAGCACGGGACGGCGTCCCACGCGGTCGCTGATGGCGCCCAGCATGGGCATGAAGATGAATTGCAGCAAGCCGAAGACGGCCGCCATGATGCCGTACCAGAATGCTTGCTCATCCTTGCCGTTGACAAAGTCGCCGATCAGGATGGGCAGCACGGGCACCACCAGGCCGATGCCCAGCATGTCGATGAAGACGCAGACGAGGATGAAATTGAGGTTGCCGGCGCTCTTTGGGGCGGGGGATGACGGGGGATGGCTGTCGGGGCTGGTTTTATCGGACATGCATGCTTTCGGCGCGCACCCCGCGACGCCGTGCGGCGTGCGGAGTTCAGTTGTTGGCGTGGCGCCGGCGCGTGGCAGCTTCCTGCTGGCGCGCGGCGCGATAGCTGAGCCTTGCATTATAGACAGCGTGGGCCATGCTGGCTATCGCCACCCATGCTAGAGAGCAATTCCCCATTCGTCGGCGAAGGCGGCGCGGAAGTCCGTCAGCACGGCCAGCCGCTGTTCGGCCAGTGCGCGGCCCGCCGCCGTCTGCATCTTGCCGGGCAGCTTGTCGAGCTTGGTGACGATATGGTCGAGCGCGTAGGCCTTGTCGTCGAGCGGACGCTGCTGCGCCAGCGGATCCGTGCCATGCGCCAGCGCGCTATCCATGCGCGCCGCCGTATAGAACAACCGCGCCAGTCCCACGGCGCCCAGCGCATCGATGCGGTCGGCATCCTGCACGATTTGCGCTTCGATCGTGTGCGGCGGCAAGTCGGCGGAAAAACTGTGCGTCTCGATGGCGTGGGCCACGCCGGCCAATTTTTCTGCCGGAAAATCCAGTTCCGCCAGCTGGCGACAAGCCAGCGTTGCCGCCTGGCGCGAGGCCAAGTGGCGCTCGGGGTGGTTTTTGGGCAGGTTGACCAGGTCGTGCAGGTAGCAGGCGGCCATCACGGTGAGGGCGTCCGCGTCCGCATGGTCTTGCAGCAGGACACTGGCATTGCGCCAGACGCGGTGCAGGTGGTTGAGGTCGTGGGCGCCGTCATCGCCCAGGCCGGCCGTGGCCAGCGCCAGCAGGCGTGGTTGCCATTGGGAAAGCAAAGAATGCATGTTCACAGTCGTAAAAAGCAGGGGCCGCCAGTGTGGCATAAAACGCCGCCGCGCGTGGCGGGGAGCCGCCACGCCGGCGTGCCGTATTCGCCACATAAATTGTATCTTTGAAAATCAACAATCAGTCGGTCGCTTTTTTTTAGCGCATGTAAAATTTACATAAAGCAAGGGCCGCCAGTACTGCGGGGGGCAGGCACGCCGGCGTGCCGCATTCGCCACATAAATTGCATCTTTGAAAATCAAAAATCAGACGGTTGCTCTTTTTTAGTGCATGTAAAATTTACATGGGGTAACATTGCCGCACGGAAATTAGAGGCATAAGCTAATTGCTAGAAAATATTTGCAAAAACACACAAGTGGCGGCCATCCCCTGTTGGATGACTCTGCCACGTCCAAGGCTTGCTTGCAGCGTGCCTTGGCCTGCGCCCCAGGCGAGTTAACGAAAGGAATATCATGAATACCATTTCCAGCGACACTGGCGCAACCGTTGCCAAGGCTGCCGAATACCTGGCCTTTACCCTGGGCCAGGAAGAATATGGCATCGACATCCAGAAAGTCAGCGAAATCCGCAGCTATGAAACGCCGACCCGCATCGCCAACGCGCCCGAGTTCGTCAAAGGCGTGGTCAACCTGCGCGGCATCATCGTGCCCATCGTCGACATGCGCATCAAGTTCAACCTGGGCACGCCCAGCTATGACCAGTTCACCGTCGTCATCATCCTCAATATCGGCAACCGCGTCGTCGGCATGGTCGTCGACCGCGTTTCCGACGTCACCACGCTGATGCCGGAACAGATCAAGCCGGCGCCGGACATGGGCCGTTCGATCAACACGGAATACGTGATCGGCCTGGGCACTATCGACGAGCGCATGCTCATCCTGGTCGATATCGACCAGTTGATGTCCAGCGCCGACATGGGTTTGATTGAAAAATTGGCTGCTTAAATTCTTGCGGAAGGTCAGTCGGCCAAGTTTGTTGGAAACAATTGACCCCAAGCATTGTTTGCTTTTTCTGCAAGGCGCACGCTAGCGCATTTCCTGGCGCACGGTTCAGCCGAACCGTGCGCCAGTTTCACTTGAGTTTCACTTTTTACGCCCGTTTCGCCAGATCAGCCAGCCAGCGTCCGCCCAGAGCGGGAGCGCCAGCCGGCCGCCACGCCGGCATCCGGGTTTTTAGGATAGTCACATGAATTTATTACGCAACGTCAGCATCGGTGTCCGCCTGGGACTCGGTTTTGCCGTGATTTTGCTGTTTTCCATGCTCATTACGGGCATCAGCGTCTGGCGCCTGCATGACGTGGCGAGCGCCACGCGCGTCATGATGGAGCAGCCGCTGGCGAAGGAACGCTATATTTCCGACTGGTATGGCCGTATCGACAGCGCCGTGCGCCGCACCATCGCCATTGCCCGCAGCAGCGACACTTCGCTGAGCGGCTATTTCGCCGAAGAATCGAAAGTCTCGTCGTCCAGCTCGGCCGAGCTGCAAAAGAAAATCGAGGCGCTGATCGACAAGCCGGAGGAAAAAGCCATGTTCGCGGGCTTGCTGGAACAGCGCAAGGTATACATCGGTTCGCGCGACCAGGTCTACAAGCTGAAGGGTGAAGCGCAGGTCGATGCCGCCAATGACGTGTTTGAAAAGACTTTCGTGCCGGCCGCCGCCAAGTACCAGAAGATGGTCTCGGATTTGCTGGAACACCAGCGCGCCAGCATCGACACGACCGCGCGCGAGATCGACGCCGTCGCCAATACCAGCCGCAACCTGATGCTGGTGCTGGCAGCGCTGGCGCTGGCTTTTGGCGTCGTCTGCGCCTGGGTCTTGACGATGGGCATCGTGCGCCCCCTGCGCACGGCCGTGGACATTGCCCGCAAGGTGGCCGATGGCGATTTGACGGCGCAGATCGACGCCAGCGCCAAAGATGAAACTGGGCAACTTTTGCTGGCCCTGAAGGACATGAACACGAGCTTGCTCAATATCGTGGGCGAAGTGCGCAGCGGCACGGACAGCATCGCGACGTCGTCGACGCAGATCGCCGCCGGCAACCAGGACCTGTCTTCCCGCACGGAAGAGCAGGCCGGTTCCCTGGAAGAAACAGCTTCGTCGATGGAAGAGTTGACCAGCACCGTGAAGCAAAATGCGGATAATGCGCGCCAGGCGAACCAGTTGGCGGCGTCGGCGGCGCAAGTGGCCGTCAAGGGCGGCGCGGTCGTGGCGCAAGTGGTGGGCACGATGGAATCGATCAATGCCTCGTCCAATAAAATCGTCGACATCATCAGCGTCATCGACGGCATCGCCTTCCAGACGAATATCCTGGCGCTGAACGCGGCCGTGGAAGCGGCGCGCGCAGGCGAGCAGGGCCGCGGCTTTGCCGTCGTGGCGTCCGAAGTGCGCAACCTGGCGCAGCGTTCCGCGTCGGCGGCGAAAGAGATCAAGACCCTGATCGGCGCGTCCGTGGAGCAAGTCAACGCGGGCAGCATGCTGGTGGCGCAAGCCGGTTCGACCATGAACGATATCGTCGACAGCGTGCAGCGCGTGAGCGACATCATCACGGAAATTACGGCAGCCAGCAGCGAGCAAAGCGTGGGCATCGACGAGATCAACCGGGCCATCGGCCAGATGGATGCTGTGACGCAACAAAATGCGGCCCTGGTGGAAGAGTCGGCGGCCGCCGCCGAATCGATGCAGCACCAGGCGCACAACCTGGCGCAAGTGGTCAGCGTCTTTAAACTCAATGGCCAGCAGGCCGGCGCCGGCGGCGGGAAGGGTGTGCAGCACGTGCAGAAACGCCCGGCAGCGCCGCAAACCACCTTGCGCATCGGCACGCGCTGATGCCGCCGCGGCTGCCCTGGGCAGCCGCAACCCCTTTTATATAGTCTGGTTCCGCTTTTTTAGGATATTCACATGAATTTGTTAAGAAACGTCAGTATTGGTGTGCGCCTCGGCCTGGGTTTTGCCGTGATTTTGCTGTTTTCCATGCTCATTACCGGCATCAGCGTGTGGCGCTTGCACGACGTGGCCATGGCCACGCGCACCATGATGGAGCTGCCGCTGGCGAAGGAACGCTATATTTCCGACTGGTATGCAAAGATCGATAGCGGCGTGCGCCGCACCACGGCCATCGCGCGCAGCAGCGACACGTCGCTGGGCGCGTATTTTGCGGAAGAGGCCAAGCAATCGTCCGTCGTGTCGGGCGAATTGCAAAAGAAAATCGAAGCCTTGATTTCCAGCCCGGAAGAAAAGGAACTGTTCCGCCTGGTGAGCGAACAGCGCAAGGTCTACCTCGATTCGCGCGCGCAAGTGTCGAAGCTGAAGGCGGATGGACAGGAAGCCGAGGCAGAAAAGGCGTTCCAGGGCATCTTCGTGCCCGGTTCGACGAAATACCTGAAAGTGGTCAACGACATGCTGCAGCACCAGCGCGCCAGCATCGACACGACGGCGCGCGAGATCGACGAGGTCGCCAAGACGAGCCGCAACTTGCTGCTGACCCTGGCCGTGCTGGCGCTGGGCTTTGGCGTCGTCTGCGCCTGGCTGCTGACGACGGGCATCGTGCGCCCCCTGCGCACGGCCGTGGACATTGCCCGCAAGGTGGCCGATGGCGATTTGACGGCGCAGATCGACGCCAGCGCCAAAGATGAAACTGGGCAACTTTTGCTGGCCCTGAAGGACATGAACACGAGCTTGCTCAATATCGTGGGCGAAGTGCGCAGCGGCACGGACAGCATCGCGACGTCGTCGACGCAGATCGCCGCCGGCAACCAGGACCTGTCTTCCCGCACGGAAGAGCAGGCCGGTTCCCTGGAAGAAACAGCTTCGTCGATGGAAGAGCTGACCAGCACCGTGAAACAGAATGCGGATAATGCGCGCCAGGCGAACCAGTTGGCGGCGTCGGCCGCGCAAGTGGCCGTCAAGGGCGGCGCGGTCGTGGCGCAGGTGGTGGGCACGATGGAATCGATCAATGCCTCGTCCAATAAAATCGTCGACATCATCAGCGTCATCGACGGCATTGCCTTCCAGACGAATATCCTGGCGCTGAACGCGGCCGTGGAAGCGGCGCGCGCAGGCGAGCAGGGCCGCGGCTTTGCCGTCGTGGCGTCCGAAGTGCGCAACCTGGCGCAGCGTTCCGCGTCGGCGGCGAAAGAGATCAAGACCCTGATCGGCGCTTCCGTGGAGCAAGTCAACGCGGGCAGCATGCTGGTGGCGCAAGCCGGTTCGACCATGAACGATATCGTCGACAGCGTGCAGCGCGTGAGCGACATCATCACGGAAATTACGGCAGCCAGCAGCGAGCAAAGCGTGGGCATCGACGAGATCAACCGCGCCATCGGCCAGATGGATGCCGTGACGCAACAAAATGCGGCCCTGGTGGAAGAGTCGGCGGCCGCCGCCGAATCGATGCAGCACCAGGCGCACAACCTGGCGCAAGTGGTCAGCGTGTTCAAATTGAATGGACAGCAGGCCGGCGCCGGCGGCTTGAAGGCCGTGGGCGGCAGCAAGCGCCCGGCGGCCAAGGCGCCGCAAGAGGCATTGCAGATCGGCCGCGCCGCCTAAACGGCAAGGGGTGGAGGGTCTTCCTCCACCCAGCCGGCGATCGCCAGCTGCGACAGCCGGTCCGCCTCGCCATTGCGGTGGCGCGGCAGCCAGCGCAGCGTTACATCGTGTAATTGTTCCAGCAGGGCCACTACGGTGGCCCTTTGCGTTTCCAGCCCCTTGGCGCCGGCCGCCGCCGTTCCCAGCACATCGTTGATCACCACCTGGCTGTCGCCGTACAGCAACAGTTGCACGGGCGGCGGACGCACGCCGAGTGCCGCCTTCAGCACGGCCGTCAGGGCCGCATATTCCGCATCGCTGCTGCTGCCGTAACCGGCCGCCTCGCTCACCTCGATGCGTTCGCCGTTCGGCCCCAGCAGCAGGGCGCCGATGCCCAGTTTGCCCGGATTCGGGTGGGCGGAGCCGTCGAACCAGCCGCGCCAGGCCAGCGGGCCGCCATGGTCCTGGCGCTTGAGCGCCAGCTGCGCGCGGCGCGCCTGCATCTTGGCTTCCTTGCGCAGTTTGCGCGCCTGCGCTTCCGCCGTCATGGCTTGATCAGGAAGGTGTCGATGAGGCTGCCGATCCAGCACGCCGCCAGCACACCCACGGCCACCGTCATGGCGGGGCCGTCATGGGCCGACAGCGCATCGACTTTTTCCACGATCAGCTGCACGTCGAGGGGCAGGGCGCCGCTGTCGATCTGTGCCATAACTTGATCCAATCGTGCCATGATCTGGCGCAATACGATCGCCAGCGCGACCAGGGCCGGTACGAGGAACAGGCAGCCGCGCGCCTTGCGTTTTAACAAGAAATGCCCGCTGCCGGGAAACACGAGGCCCGACAGCAGCATGGCCTGCGTGCGTTTGGATATGGATGAAGGTGAGGAAGAGCCGCTCATGCGCGCCTTGGGTAGAGGAAAGAGCGGCCCATCATACTATTGCCAGCCGAATTTGCGCAGGTACACGCGTTTCATGAACGTCGTCAGCAGTGTGTAGCAGACGAGGATGCCCAGCAGCCAGGGGAAATAGCCCAAGGGTAAGGCTTGCAGCTTGAAGTAGGTCGCCAGCGGTCCCATCGGCAGGAATACGCCCACGGCCATGATCAGGGTCGTGGCCACAAGCAGGGGCACGGACGCGATGCTGTCGATGAAGGGCAGCTTCGGCGTGCGGATCAGGTGCACGATCAGCGTTTGCGTCAACAGTCCCACGACGAACCAGCCGGACTGGAACAGGGTCTGCTGTTCCGGTGTATTCGCGCCGAACACATGCCACATCAAAATAAAGGTACTGATGTCGAAGATCGAGCTGATGGGGCCGAAAAACACCATGAAGCGGCCGATGTCGCGCGGGTTCCAAGTCAAAGGCTGCTGGATCAGTTCGGCGTCGACGTTGTCGAACGGAATGGCGATCTGCGACACGTCGTACAGCAGGTTTTGCACCAGCAAGTGCAGCGGCAGCATGGGCAAGAACGGTAGAAAGGCGCTGGCCACCAGCACGGAAAACACATTGCCGAAGTTCGAGCTGGCCGTCATGCGGATATATTTCAGCATGTTGCTGAAGGTGCGGCGGCCTTCCAGCACGCCTTCTTCCAGCACCATCAGGCTTTTTTCCAGCAGGATGATGTCGGCCGCTTCCTTGGCGATATCGACGGCGGAATCGACGGAAATGCCGATATCGGCCGCGCGCAGGGCGGGCGCGTCGTTGATGCCGTCGCCCATGAAGCCGACGATATGGCCATTGCCGCGCAGGGCGCGCACGAGGCGCTCCTTGTGCAGCGGGCTGAGCTTGGCAAACACCGTGTTGTCCTCGGCCGCCCTGGCCAGGGTCGCGTCGTCCATGTCGTCCAGTTGCGGGCCTTGCAGCACGCCATGCACGGCCAGGCCCACTTCGCGGCAAATCTTCGCCGTCACCAGGTGGTTGTCCCCCGTCAATACTTTCACGGTGACGCCATGTTCCGCCAGCGCGCGCAGGGCGGGCGCCGTCGATTCCTTCGGCGGATCGAGGAAGGCCACATAGCCGATCAGCGTGAGCGCCGTTTCATCGGCCACGCCGTACACGGTTTTATGCGGGGGCACTTCCTTGACGGCCACGGCCACCACGCGCAAACCTTCCGCGTTCAGGCCATGCGTGGTTTCCAGCACCTTGGACAGCAGGGCCGCGTCGAGCGGCACGTTGACGCCGTTCAGGCGCAGCTGGCTGCAGGCGGCGAGGATTTCCTCGACGGCGCCCTTGCAGATCAGCTCATGGTGATCATTCTTTTCGGAAACAACGACGGACATGCGGCGGCGCACGAAATCAAACGGGATTTCATCGACTTTTACGTAATCGCGCGCCAGCTGCATTTCCGTCTGCAATTCCACGTGGTCGAGCACGGCGCGATCGAGCAGGTTTTTCAAGCCCGTCTGGTAATGGCTGTTCAGATAGGCAAATTGCAGCACTTCATCGGACGGCTGGCCGAACACGTCCGTGTGGCGTTCCAGCACGATCTTGTCCTGCGTCAAGGTGCCTGTCTTGTCCGTGCACAACACGTCCATGGCGCCGAAGTTTTGGATGGCATCCAGGCGCTTTACGACGACTTTCTTTTTCGACAGTTTCACGGCGCCCTTGGCCAAGGTGCTGGTGACGATCATGGGCAGCATTTCCGGCGTCAGACCGACGGCGACAGAGAGGGCGAACAAAAACGCTTCCATCCAGTCGCCCTTGGTCCAGCCGTTGATCAGGAACACGAGCGGCGCCATCACGAGGGCGAAGCGGATCAATAGCCAGCTGACGCTGTTCACGCCCGCTTCGAACGCCGTCGGCGTGCGCTCGGTGGCCGTCACGCGCGTGGCGATGGTGCCGAAGTAGGTGCGGTTGCCCGTGGCCAGCACCAGCGCCGTGGCGGCGCCCGAGATCACATTCGTGCCCATGAACAGCAGATTGGCCAGCTCCATGGGGTCGCGGCCAGCGCTGTCGGCCAGCTCGGCCATCTTTTCCACCGGCAAGGATTCGCCCGTCATGGCAGCCTGGCTGACGAACAAGTCTTTCGCGGACAGCAAGCGGCAATCGGCGGGGATCATGTCGCCGGCCGACAGCACGATGAGGTCGCCCTGCACCAGCTGGCGGATCGGCAGTTCGACTTGCTGGCCATTGCGCAGCACGGTGGCTGTATTGCTGACCATGGCTTTCAGGCGCTCGGCGGCGCGGTTCGAGCGGCCTTCCTGCACGAAACGCAGCAAGGTCGACAGGATCACCATGGTGCCGATGACGATGGTCGCCTTCGGGTCTTCCGTCAGGTAGGACACGATGGCCAGCACGGTGAGCAGCAGGTTGAACGGATTCTTGTAACATAGCCACAGGTGCTGGTACCAGGCCAGCGGTTTTTCATGCTCGACCTCGTTCGGACCCGTTTGCGCGCCGATCACTTGCGCTTCGGCATCGCGCAAGCCTTCCAGGCGCGTGTGCAGGCGGTTCAGGGCGCTATCGAGGTCTTCGTGGGCGGCGGCCAGCAGCTGGCGCGCCAGGTGGTCGGGCACGGGGCGGGCCGTGCTGTTTTCCAGCGGCATGGCGCGGCGGCGGAAGTTGCCTGCCGTATGGCGCTTGCGCAGGAACGATTCGAATAAGCGGGTGAAGAGATTCATTGCTCTTCCTTTCACGACGAGGTGTTGACGGGCGGCGCAGCCGCAGGCAAGACTTGCGTGCCGCCAAAGCACGATAGTGCTGGCGGGCAATCCGGGTCAGTAGCCGGTCGCGATCGGAAAGAGGGGGGAGAGGCGCGCGGCCGTACTGGCCGCGCGAGACACCGCACCTTGCTCAGCAAGGCACGGAGGAAACGGAATTCCGCGTTGCTTGCTGTTTAGCTGCCGAGGCAATCGCCGATACAAGATCGGCTACTGTCACTAGAACAAGTACCCACGTGGGACTCCGTAAATGAATAATGGGGGCATCTTATGCACGTGCCGCGAGGGTGTCAACTGAAGAAATCTTAGGTTTCCAAAGTGTAATGGTAGCGCGAGTCAACGTAATTGGTATAAATGCAATTTATTTTCTTTGGCTGTAATTTAACATGGCAAGAAAATTTTCAAATGATCAAATTTCTCATGAATTCGTGGAAATTGGAGAGTTTTTTATTGCACGTAGTGTGGTATGCGTTTTTTTTAAGATGTGTATTTGTTGAATATTTTTAAGTTTTCGATGATGCATGCTAGAGTATCGCTGATATACTTCTTTGTAATTATGGTTTGAATTTTCTATTAATTGTTGCAATTTATTAAATGCGAGATTGAAATGGCTGTTGAGAAAAAAGAGAAAAAAGATAAATCAGTGGGTATGGATAAGGTGGCTGGAAAAGAATCTAAATTAATCGGCATTTCACTGATGGGTTTTAAATCGATATTAAACAAACAGGTGTCATCAATATCGCCATTAACTATTTTCTCTGGCGCCAATAGTTCAGGAAAATCGTCCTTCACGCAGGTGTTGCTTCTGTTGAAGCAAACATTGCAATGCTCGTATGATCCAGGGACAATTATGTTAAACGGCCCCAATGTCAGGATGACATCTACGGAGCAGATTTTTAGTAAGGATTTGAGCGGGAAAAGTAAAAGAAATTTTACGATAGAATTTTTGTTTAGTGATAGATCTGCAATTTCTGTGACGTATGGTTTTTCTTTGAAGGAGCCAAGTGGATTATCAATAAAGAATATTCGTCACGTTAATAGGCAGGGAAAATCAAGTATTATATCTCTTAATTCAAAAAAAGAGAAAATTATTGATTTTATTGGGTTGGATAATGAATTTCATAAAACAATTTATTCCAAGGTTACTGATGATAAAACTGGATCTATTATTGTTAAGAGATCCAGGTGCTTTTTTGATGTTGAAGTATCATTTTCTTTTGACTCATCGGACGATAGAAGGATGAGATTTGGATTATCTTCAGAGATAATTGACAAGGTTAGAGAGTGCTTGCAAAATCTTATTCATGTTCCCGGTTTGCGAGGTAATCCGGAAAGAACATATACAACGACTGCAGTAGGCGATAGCTTTCCTGGAAGATTTGAAAACTATGTTGCCAGTATAATTTTGGAGTGGCAGCGTAGTAATGATCCAAATTTGCGAAGGCTTATATCTGATCTTTTTGATTTGGGTCTCACCTCTGGTATATCTGCTCGAAAAATTAATGATACGGAAGTTGAGTTGCGCGTAAGCAGAATAAAATGTGATGTTGATTCGCAAATCACGCCTGATGTAAGTATTGCAGATGTTGGTTTTGGGGTTTCGCAAGCACTACCAGTGTTGGTTAGTCTTTTGGTTGCCGCAAAGGGGCAAATGGTGTTGATAGAGCAGCCTGAACTTCATTTGCATCCACGAGCACAATCTAAGCTTTCAGAAATTATTGCTCGCGCAGTAAAAAGAGGGGTTACGGTAGTTATTGAAACACATAGTAATATTTTGATATTGGGAATTCAAACACTGGTTGCTGCCAATAAATTGACGCCATCCGATGTTGGTCTGAATTGGTTTTCAATAAATGATGGTGGAATAACAACAATAAGTAAAGGAAGTTTGGATAGGCTTGGTGCTTTTGGTGAGTGGCCTACTGATTTTATGGAGACTTCTCTATATGCGGAAGATGCGTATCTAAGTGCTATTGAAAATAGATTGATGAGTGAATAGTATGACTGATAATAAAAAAAATGTTCATATCGTCATTGATGCATCTGTTGCACGTGCAAGTGGTGATACTTCAGTACATCCAACTTCAAAATTTTGCCGGGAGGCAATGTTGGCGGTATCTGAAAAATCAATGGTTGCTGTTTTTAGCCCGGAATTAAGAGCCGAATGGATGCGTCATGCCTCTAATTTCTCACGAGGATGGCTTATAAATATGGTCGCAAGAGGCCTATTTAGTTATGTTACTCCACATCCAATTAACGATATTCTAAGAGGTAAGATAGAAAAATTTGCCCCTAATGAGAAGGCCGCAGGGGCTATGCTTAAGGATGTTCATTTGGTGGAGTTGAGTAATAACAAAGGAAAGCGAGTTGCGGCCTTGGACGAGGTCGTGAGAAATCTATTTATTGGCATGTCGAAATCATGTGATGATATGTCCACGATCATGTGGGTCAATCCTGCTGTGGAAGGTGAGGCTGCCATTGATTGGTTAAAAAATAGTGCTCCTACCTCGAAAGAGAGGTTACTATGTGTTTAGAGGGAAATTTAAAGGCGATTTGATAGATATATTTCTTTGAATTGACGGAGCTTATTGGTCGCTTAGGATAGAGTGATTTTTCGAAATATTTTTTGTTCTATGCTGAATTTAAATGTCAATGAATATTTCCCATAACTTTAAATTTTTCATTTTCGAAAATAAAATTTATTGAGATTAACTTATTATCGCCAGCGAATCGGACAGTATCTGCCACAGCGCCGCATGGCGCTGCTGCAGAGCGGCGCCGCCCGCGTAGATCAGTTCCACGTGCAGGCTGTCGACGATGCCCAGGTAGGCTTGCGCATACAGGTCGATGCGCTGCGACGATAACGCGGGCGCGAGACGGGCCAGGCTCTGCACGTAATACTGCTGCAGTTGCGCCAGCAAGGCTTCGTAGCCCGTGCCCACTTCCACGCGCAGGGGGGCGGGCGGCAAATATGCCGTGCGCAGCAGAAAGCGCAAATGGGCCGAGTCCGCATAGCGCTGCGCCATGCGGTCGCAGTACAGGGCGCCGGCCAGCTGGCCGCCGGGCGCCGCCAGCGCCGCTTCGTCGGCGAAGCAGGCATCCATGAAGGCTTGCTCTTCGGCCAGGGCGTCGGCAAACACGTCGAGGAACAGGGCGTCCTTGCCGGTGAAGTGCGAATACAGCGAAGCCTTGCGCATGCCCGCTTGCGCGGCGATGTCGCTGAGGGACGAAGCGTCGTAGCCGTGTTCCGAAAAGTGGACGACGGCGACGGCACAGATGTTATCGGCCGAGGCCGAGCGTTTTTTCATCATGGGGGTGATTTGGGGTGAGGCGTCAGTGCGCTCCCAGGCTGCTGGCATGGACCGGATGGACGCGCGCAGTGGCCAGGGTCAGCCATGATACCAGCAGGCCGGCCGCGGTCAAGAACAGCAGCCACGGCAGCGGGCCCCATTCGGACAGGCTGGCCGCCAGCGGCGTGGCCAGCGACGACAAGGTCATCTGGATGGCGCCCAGCAGGGCGGCCGTGGAACCGAGCGCGCGCTGCTGCGAGCCCATGGCCATGGCCATCAGCGCCGCTTCCGCGATGCCCAGGCCAAACAGGGCCACGAACATGCCCGGCACGACAGCGCCGATGCCTGCTCCCGCCCAGGCACCGAGCAGGGCCAGCGCCGCGCCGCCCAGCATGGCCACGCTGCCCGCCACGCAGAGGCGCGCCACGCCGTGCTTTTCCACCAGGCGGCCGCTGGCCATCGCGCCCAGCAGCACGGCCACGCCCGTGGCGCCGAACACGAGGCCGAAGCTGCCGGCGGACAGGCCGAAATCGCGCTGGTACACGAGCGAGGCGCCGCCGATATAGGCAAACAGGAAAAAGAATGCGGCCGACAGGGCCAGCGCGGGCAGCAGGAAGGCGCGGTCCAGCGCGATGCGCGCATACGTGCGGTGCATGCCGCGGGGCGAAACGCGGTTCTTCAGCGGCAAGGTTTCCGGCAGGAATAGCGCGCTATTGAGCAAGGTCAAGGCACCCAGCGCGGCCAGGGCCAGCATCACGGCGCGCCAGCCGTAATGGGCGTCGAGCAAGCCGCCCACGGCCGGCGCCAGCACGGGCGCCAGGCCCACGATGGTCATCAACAGGGCAAACAGCTGTGCCGCTGTGACGCCATCGGCCACGTCGCGCACCATGCTCATTACCACGACCAGGGTCAGCGCGGCACCCAGGCCTTGCAGCAAGCGCGCCAGCAGCAGGGTGCTCAATTGATCCGCCTGCGACGCCCACACGGCGGCAAGAATGTACACGGCGATGCCGGCCAGCAGCGGGCGGCGCCGGCCCAGCATGTCCGTCAGCGGCCCGCACAGCAATTGTCCGCCGCCCAGGGCCAGCAGGAAAACGGTCAGGCTCAGTTGCACGTTCGCATACGAGGTGTGCAGCTCGCGCGCCATGGCCGGCATCGAGGCCAGGTACATGTCGATGCCGGCCGGGCCGAGCACGGCCACCAGGGCCAGGGAAGCCGCCAGCCCGAGACTGGCGGCGGGGAGAGGGGGTTGCTGCTGCATTGCGCTTCCTTTGTATCGTCAAAAAACACGGCATGGACACTGCCGTCTTTTTTATTGTACACTGGCTACCTACCGATAGGTAGTTAACCCAATAAAGGCAAAGGATGACGACGATGATGAACGTAACAATGGCGGCTGCGCCGCATCTGCGGGGAGAGCGGGCATGACGGAAGTGGGTATTTCGCTCAGCGGCGTGGCCGTGGCCTTGCTGTTTGCCGCCTGGAGTTCGCACCGCGCCCGCTGCGAGCGGCGCGATGTCGTGTTGCTGACGATGCTGGGCACCGCACTGGGATTGCCGGGCGCGGCCTTGCTGGCGCTGTAACGCGGCGCATAAAAAAACGGCAGACCTTGCGGCCTGCCGTTCTGGGTTAATGCTCCCGGTTTTCGCCGGGATTTTAATTCCTGATTACTGAGTTTCGACGCCTGACAAAACCGTAGCGAGCGTCAGCGAGGCTCGGCGCCCCCTTGTGGCCAAGAAGCGCAACCGTACTCTATACGGGGGCGCCGAGCCGGTGAGCATCGCCGGCCGCAAAGCGCGACGCGCAGTAGGTTTGGTCTGGCGTTATTCCTCTTCGTACGAACTGATCGGCGCGCAGCCGCAGAACAGGTTGCGGTCGCCGTACACGTTGTCGGCGCGGCCGACCGGTGGCCAGTATTTGCGCTGGCGCAAGGAGGCGACGGGGTAGGCCGCGATTTCACGGCTGTACTTGCGTTCCCAGTTGTCCGACATCAATACCTGTGCCGTGTGCGGCGCGTTTTTCAACGGGTTGTCGTCGTGGTCGAATTCACCGCTGGCGACCTTGGCGATTTCCGCGCGGATGGCGATCATGGCGTCGATGAAGCGGTCGATCTCCACTTTCGATTCGCTTTCCGTCGGCTCGATCATCAGCGTGCCCGGCACGGGGAAGCTCATGGTCGGCGCATGGAAGCCGAAGTCCATCAAACGCTTGGCCACGTCTTCGTTGCTGATGCCGGTGGCGTCCGTGATCGGGCGCAGGTCCAGGATGCACTCGTGGGCGACCAGACCGTCGTGGCCCGAGTACAGCACGGGGTAGTGCGGCGCCAGGCGGCGCGCGATGTAGTTCGCCGCCAGAATCGCCGTTTCGGTGGCGGCCGTCAAGCCTTCCGCGCCCATCATGGCGATGTACATCCACGAAATCGGCAGGATACTGGCCGAGCCGAACGGCGCGGCGCTGACGGCACCGATGCCGGCCGCATCGCGCTGGTAGCCGGAGGAACGCTGGTTCGGCAGGAATTTCGCCAGGTGGGCGCCCACGCCGATCGGGCCGACGCCTGGTCCGCCGCCGCCGTGCGGGATGCAGAAGGTCTTATGCAGGTTCAGGTGCGACACGTCGCCCCCAAAACTGCCGGGAGCGGCCACGCCGACCAGCGCGTTCATGTTGGCGCCGTCGATGTAGACCTGGCCGCCGTGCGAGTGGATGATCTCGCACAGTTCCTGGATGCCTTCTTCAAACACGCCGTGGGTGGATGGGTAGGTGACCATCACGCAAGCCAGGTTGGCGCTGTGCTTTTCCGCTTTCGCTTTCAGGTCGGCCAGGTCCACGTTGCCGTTGGCGTCGCAGCTGGTGACGACCACCTGCATGCCGACCATATTGGCCGACGCAGGGTTGGTGCCGTGCGCCGACGACGGGATCAAACAGATGTTGCGGTGGCCTTCGCCGCGCGACTCATGGTAGGCCTTGATCACCAGCAGACCCGCGTATTCGCCCTGCGAGCCGGCGTTCGGCTGCAGCGATACGGCCGCGTAGCCCGTCAAGGCGCACAGCATCTCTTCCAGCTGCGAAATCATCTCGCGGTAGCCGACCGTTTGCGCATCCGGCGCGAACGGGTGGATGTTCGAAAACTCGGGCCAGGTGACGGGGATCATTTCGCTCGTCGCGTTCAGCTTCATGGTGCACGAGCCGAGCGGGATCATGGTGCGGTCCAGCGCCAGGTCTTTGTCGGCCAGGCTGCGCAGGTAGCGCAGCATCTCGTGTTCCGAGTGGTAGCTGTTGAAGACGGGGTGGGTCAGGTAGGCGCTCTCGCGCGCCAGCTGCGCCGGCAGCGCGCTGGTCACATTTGCTTCGACGCTGTCCAAGTCCGGGGCGGCAGGTGCGTTGGCCTGGCCGTGCGCGAACACTTTCCACAGCAGCGCGATGTCGTCGCGCGTGGTGGTTTCATCAAGCGACACGCCCACGTGGGTATTGTCGATCTTGCGCAGGTTGACGCCGTGGTGCATGGCCGTCGCGTGCAGTTGCGCCGCATCGGCGACGTTGATGGTCAGGGTGTCGAAGTAAGTCGCATTGACGACGCCATAGCCGAGGGTCTTCAGGTTGGCCGCCAGCACGCCCGTAAAGCGGTGCACGCGCCGGGCGATCTGCAGCAGGCCGGCCGGGCCGTGGTAGACGGCGTACATCGAGGCCATCACGGCCAGCAGCACTTGCGCCGTGCAGATGTTCGAGGTCGCTTTTTCGCGGCGGATATGCTGTTCGCGCGTTTGCAGGGCCAGGCGGTACGCCTTGTTGCCTTGCGCATCGACGGTCACGCCCACCAGGCGGCCCGACATATTGCGCTTGAATTCATCGCGCGTGGACAGATAGCCCGCGTGCGGGCCGCCGAAGCCGAGCGGCACGCCGAAGCGCTGGCTGTTGCCGACGACGACGTCGGCGCCCCATTCGCCCGGAGGCGTGAGCATGGTCAGGGCCAGCAGGTCGGCCGCGACGATGACCATGGCGCCGTTCGCATGCAGTTTTTCCACGCCGGCGCGGTAGTCGCGTACGACGCCGTTCACGCCAGGGTATTGCAGCAGCACGCCGAAGCAGGCGTCCAGCGACTCGATTTCCGCCGGATCGAAGGTGCGCACTTCGATGCCGATCGGCTGGGCGCGCGTCTGTACCACTTCCAGGGTTTGCGGCAGCACGTCATTGGCGACATACAGCACGTTCGATTTCGACTTGCCCACGCGCTGGATCAGTGTCATCGCTTCGGCGGCGGCCGTGCCTTCGTCCAGCATCGAGGCGTTCGAGATGCCCATGCCGGTCAAATCCGTGATCACTTGCTGGAAATTCAAAATCGCTTCCAGGCGGCCTTGCGAAATCTCAGGCTGGTAAGGCGTGTATGCCGTGTACCAGGCCGGATTTTCAAAGATGTTGCGCAAAACGACACCAGGCGTGAACGTGTTGTAGTAGCCTTGGCCGATCAGGGATTTGAGTACCTGGTTCTTGCCGGCGATGGCTTTCAGGCGCGACAGGGCTTCCTGTTCCGGCATCGGCTGCGAGTACGCGCCCAGGGGCAGGGCACCCTTGTTGCGGATGTTGGCCGGTACCAGGGCGTCGATCAGCGCGGCGCGCGATGGATAGCCGAGGGTCGCCAGCATGGCTGCTTGTTCGGTGTGGGAAGGGCCGATGTGGCGGGCGATGAAGGCATCGCGTGCTTCGAGTTGGGTCAGGCTGGTGCGGGTCATGATATAGAGGCCAAAAAAGACTGAAAAACCGGGATGCGGCGCGCGGGCGCGGCGGCGGGGTATAGCTACAAAATTAAATGCAAACGGGCCGCGATTGCGGCCCGTGAGTCAAACGCGATTACGCGCCGGTGGTGGCGCCATAGGCGGCAGCGTCGAGCAAGCCGTCCAGGGCCGACACGTCGGCTGGCTTGATCTTGAACAGCCAGTTGGCGTAGGCGTCGGCATTGATCGACTCGGGCGAGTTGACCACGTCGTCGTTGACGGCCACGACTTCGCCGGCGATCGGCGCGTAGATGTCGCTCGCTGCCTTGACCGATTCCACCACGGCGGCGTCGTCGCCGGCGCCGTAGGTATTGCCCACGGTTGGCAGTTCGACGAAGACGATGTCGCCCAGTGCGTCCTGCGCGTACTCGGTGATGCCGACGGTGATCGTGCCGTCGCCTTCAAGGCGTACCCATTCGTGGGAAGCGGTGTACTTCAGGTCTGCAGGAATGTTCATGTGTGGCTCCAGATGGTAAGTGTTCGTTATTGATTATGGTTGTACGGTCTTGCGGGCGGCTCTATAAAACCTTACGCAGCCAGGATTTTACCGTTACGCACGAAAGGCAGCTTGACGACGGAAGCGGCCAGCTGCTTGCCGCGGATTTCCACGTGCACGGTATCGCCCACGTTCACGCCGTTCGGCACGCGCGCCAGCGCGATCGCTTCCTGCATCGTCGGGCTGAAGGTGCCGCTGGTGATTTCGCCCGTGGCGTCGCTGCCGGCGATGATGACTTTCTGGTGGGCGCGCAGCACGCCGCCTTTTTCGCGCAGGATCAGTCCCACGAATTGCGCATTCTGGCCCTTGGCCAGCAGGGCGGCCTTGCCGATGAAGTCGCGCTCGCTGACCAGGTCGATGGTCCATGCCAGGCCCGCGTCGAGCGGGTTGACGGTTTCATCCATGTCCTGGCCGTACAGATTCATGCCCGCTTCCAGGCGCAGGGTGTCGCGCGCGCCCAGGCCGGCAGGCTTGACGCCGGCCGCTGCCAGCGCGTTCCACAGCGCTTCCACCTGGGTCGCGGCCACGCCGATTTCAAAGCCGTCTTCGCCCGTGTAGCCGGTGCGCGCCAGCATGACTTCGCCGAAGGCCGTATCCTTGACGATGACGACGTTGAACGGCTTGATGGCTTCGGACGCGGCTTGCGTTTCCGGCAGCACTTGCCACACCTTGGCGCGCGCGTTCGGGCCTTGCACGGCGACCAGGGCCATCGGATTGTTGGCATTGCGGCGCTCGGTGATCGTCAGGCCGCTGTTGGTGTTGGTGTTTTGCTGCTGCATCCACGCCACGTCTTTTTCAGCCGTGCCCGCGTTGACGACGAGGCGGAACCAGTTTTCGTTGAAGAAGTAGACGATCAGGTCATCGATGACGGTGCCTTCGGCATTCAACATGCACGAGTACAGCGCCTTGCCCGACACTTGCAGCTTGTCAACGTTGTTGGCCAGCAAGCCGCGCAGGAAGGCGCGCACGTTCGGACCTTCGATATCGACCACGCACATATGGGACACGTCGAACATGCCGGCATCGCCGCGCACGGCATTGTGTTCTTCGATTTGCGAGCCGTAGTTGACGGGCATGTCCCAGCCGCCGAAATCGACCATGCGGGCGCCGAGGGCACGGTGGGCGTTATTGAGTGGGGTCGCTTTGAGCGTCATGGATTCCTCGGGACGAAGGTAAAAGGGGAGTTAACAAAACATAGAATAGCCAAACACGGCTTTCCAGCGTGATCACTGACCCCCCTGTCCTTTGTACCTGAGAGATTACGGGGGCTTGCCCCGTGCGCCCCTTCGGTGGGCCGCCGGCAATAGCCGCGGCCGCTCTCCAGAGTTGAGCTGAAACGTGTCGCCAAAGCAACAGCTTCAGTCCGCCTGATCGGTCCTTTTGCCTGAGAGTTTTTGGGTAGTGCCCCTTCGGCGGCAACGCTGGTTTGCCCTCTCCCGATCAAGTGGGAGGAATATATGCCAGCAGGGTGTTTCTGTCAATCTGAAAAGACGTTGCCAAATTGCAGCAAAAGCCCCGGTTTGCGGGGCTGTCAGGGGGCTGGAGACGCCGCAAAAGGGCGCCCGGCCGCGCGGGAATGCGCTATGATGAAATTCTGGCTTTCTTGCGGGTGCCTGCCATGAACACTACACAAAGCGAGACGCAAAACAACACCGAGCAGCACGGTTACTTTACCCTCTCGGGCGACGTCAACAGCGATATGGTGCGGCGCGTGTTCAACGCCGCGGCCGACATCACGGAAGACAAGCTCACCACCGCGCACATCCTGATCCAGTCGAACGGCGGCTATGTCAGCGACGGCATCTGTCTGTACAACTTCCTCAGCAAGTTGCCGCTCGACATCATCACCTATAACGCGGGCGCTGTGGCGTCCATCGCCGTCACCCTGTTCCTGGCGGGGCGGCGCCGCCATGCCAGCGACACGGCCCGCTTCATGGTGCACAAGTCGCATGCGACAGCCTCGCCCGGTTCCCGCCCCGACGCGCTCAGCATCATCGTCGAGGGCTTGCGCGCCGACGACATGCGCACCGAGCGCATCCTGCGCGGCCACGTCAACCTGACGGAAGAGCAGTGGCAGGTGCACGCGTATTCCGACTTGCACCTGACGGCCGACCAGGCGCTGGAAGTGGGCATGATCGAATCGATCCGCGACTTTGCGCCGCCCAAGGGCAAGCGCCTGACGAATATCTGACGCCTGCCGCGCCATGCCGGGCCGATGGTTTCAGCGTGGAAAGTTTGTAATCGAATGTAATTCTTCGCTGCAGCACAGCAAAAGCCGCGCGGAACAGGGCAGAGTCGTGGCATAGTGCAAGCTGATCATGAAATAAGTGCAGGCGCGATGACTTGGTGGAATGGGATTTCTTTTGCGGCCGATATGTCCGTGATGGGGCCGGCTGGCGTGGCGATTGCCCTATGGCTGCTCGTCTCGCGCCAATGGCGCCTGGTGCTCAGCTGGAGCCTGTGGTACGGCGGCGGCCTGGCCCTCGTGGTGCTGTCGAAGCTGGCCTTCATGAGCTGGGGCGTGGGCAGCAGCGCGCTCGATTTTACGGGCTTCAGCGGCCACGCCATGCGCGCCGGCGCCGTGTTTCCCGTGCTGATGTATGTGCTGCTGCAGCGGGCTGCACCGCGCTGGCGTCATGCCGGCGTGCTCGTCGGCGTGGCCTTTGCCGTGCTGGTGGCCATTTCGCGCGTGGTCGTGCATGCGCACAGCGTGTCGGAAGCCGTCAGCGGCTGCGTGCTGGGCCTGGCGCTGGCGCTGGGCTTCATGTGGAGCGCCCGCGGCGCCGTGAATATCGCCGTCAGCCATGCGCTGGCCCTGGCCAGCCTGGTGCTGATGGTGGTGCTCAGCTTCAAGGCGGAGCCCATGCCGACCGAACAATGGCTGCAAAAACTGGCCCTGGCGCTGTCCGGCCATGAGCGTGTTTTTTCCCGCGAAGACTGGAAACTGGCGCAGGATGGCCGCCCAGCCCCGTAAGGCGGGGCAGGCCGGCGCCTGGCGCTGCGGTTTTTTGGCCAGAAAAGCATCAGGAAATGGTATGATGAACCACTCCCTGCGGTGAGTGGCCAGACTGTTGCCGCAAGGATGGCCAAGGTGGCCATGAACTGAATATGAACCGGGTTCACCCAAATATAACCGCCAGCATAGGCCAGGAACTCTAAAACACGTGCGTCTCTCTTCCATCAAGTTGTCGGGATTTAAGTCTTTCGTCGATCCCACCAATTTCCAGGTGCCAGGCCAGCTCGTGGGCGTGGTCGGGCCGAATGGCTGCGGCAAGTCGAACATCATCGATGCCGTGCGCTGGGTGCTGGGCGAATCGAAAGCGTCGGAATTGCGCGGCGAATCGATGCAGGACGTCATTTTCAACGGCTCCACCCACCGTAAGCCTGCCGGGCGCGCTTCCGTGGAACTGGTGTTCGACAATAACGATGGCAAGGCGTCCGGCCAGTGGGGCCAGTACGCCGAGATCGCCGTCAAGCGCACCCTGACGCGCGACGGCACCTCCACCTATTACATCAATGGCCAGCCCGTGCGCCGGCGCGACATCCAGGACATCTTCCTCGGCACGGGCCTCGGCCCGCGCGCCTACGCCATCATCGGCCAGGGCATGATTTCGCGCATCATCGAATCGCGCCCGGAAGAATTGCGCGTCTTCCTCGAAGAAGCGGCCGGCGTATCGAAATACAAGGAACGCCGCCGCGAGACGGAAAACCGCTTGCAGGACACGCGCGAGAATTTGCTGCGCGTGGAAGACATCTTGCGCGAACTCAATGCCAACCTGGAAAAGCTGGAAGCGCAGGCCGCTGTCGCCACGCGTTTCCACGCCTTGCAGGCGGACCAGGAAGAAAAGCAGAAATTACTGTGGCTGCTGCGCAAGAACGAGGCGCAAAACGAGCAGACGCGCTATTTCCGCGAAGTGGAACAGGCGCAGACGGACCTGGAAGAGCAGACGGCCAAGCTGCGCAACGTGGAACTGACCTTGGAACAGATGCGCCAGGCGCACTTTGCCGTGGGCGACCGTTTGCATACGGCGCAAGGCCATCTGTACCAGACGAATGCGGAAATCGGCAGCCTGGAAGCGCAGATCAAGTTCGTCATCGAATCGCGCGCCCGCCTGCAGGCGCAGCTGGCCACCCTGACGGCCCAGCGCGACCAGTGGACCAGCCAGGGCGGCGAATACCAGGAACAGATCGAAGAGGCGGAATTCCACCTTGAGGAACTGGCCGCGAAGGTGGAACAGTCGCAAATGATGGCGGAACAGAAGGGCGAGCAATTGCCCGAGCTGGACGCCGCCTGGCGCGCCGCGCAAAACAAGAGCACGGAATCGCGCGCGCGCATCATGCAGGCCCAGCAGCAGCTGGAACTGGAATCGGCGCACCAGCGCAACGCCTCGAATATCCTGGCCAGCCTGTTGAGCCGCCGCGAGCGCCTGCAGCAGGAAAAGAACAGCCTCAGTTTGCCCGACAGCAGTCACCTGGAAAACCTGAAACTGCAATTGGAAGAAAAGCAGCAAACCCTGGAAGAACAGGGTTTCTACCTGGAAGAAGCGCTGGAGCAGCAGCCAAAGCTGGAGCAGGAACGGGCCGAGGCGCAGGCACAAGTCAATGCCGAGACGGCGGCGAATGCCCAGCTGGAAGCGCGTCTTTCCGCTTTGAAACAATTGCAGGAACGGGTACAGACGCAGGGCAAGGTCCAGCCCTGGCTGAAAAAGCACGAGCTCGACACCTTGCCGCGTTTGTGGCAAAAGCTGCAGATCGAAGCGGGCTGGGAAGCGGCCATGGAATCGATCCTGCGCGAGCGCACGTCGGCCTTGCAACTGTCGAATATCGACTGGGCCAAGGCTTTCTTTGCCGACGCGCCGCCGGCCAAGCTGGCCCTGTACGCGCCGTCGACCGTGGCGCCGCTGCCGCAGCCGGAAATCGCCGGCCTGAAACCGTTCCTGAACTTGTTGAAGCTCAACGATCCGGGCTTGCGCGGCTTGCTGCAGGATTGGCTGTACAACGCCTACGCCGTGGAAGACGCGGCCGAGGCGCTGGCCGAGCGCGGCAAGTTGCCGCCGGGCGGCTATTTCGTCACGCGCGCCGGTCACGTCGTGACGGCCACCAGCGTGCGCTTCTATGCGGCCGATTCGGAGCAGGAAGGCATGCTGGGCCGCCAGCAGGAAATCGACAATATCGGCAAGCAGTTGCGTGCCCAGCAATTGCTGGCCGAAGAGGCGCGCGCCCGTTCCGTGCGGGCCGATGCGGCCGTCGCCACCCTGACGCGCAATCTGTCCGACTTGCGCTTGCGCATACAGCAACTGACGTCTTCCGTGCATACTCTGCAACTGGACGTGGTCAAATTGTCGGAAGTGGAAGCGCGCTTCAACCAGCGCAGCACGCAGATCGGCGCCGACCTGGCGGAAATTGCCGCGCAGGAAGCGGAGCAGATGCAGACCAAGCTGGAATCGGAAGAGAAATTCGAACAGCTGGACATGGAACTGGGCAACTTGCAGGAAGCGCACGAAGACGGCCATACGGACTTTTTACAGAAAGAGCAGCGTCTGGCCGAAGCGCGCGAAGCCTTGCGCGACCTGGAGCGGGCCGCCAAGGATACGGAATACGCGGAAAAAGCCCACCGCGCGAAGATCGAGGAATTGCGCCGCAACATCGCCACGGCCAGCACGCAGGCGCAGCAAGTGACGGAAAGCCTGCAGGCGGGCGAACTGGAACTGGCCAACCTGGAAAGCGGCGCGGCCGCCGACGGCTTGCAGGATCTGCTCGAGCGCCGCACCACGCAGGAGCGGGCGCTGGCGGACGCGCGCCACGAACTCGATCAAATTACGCAGCAGCTGCGCCTGTCCGAAGATGCGCGCACGCAATCGGAACGCAGCTTGCAGCCGCAGCGCGACAAGATCATGGAAATGCAGCTCAAGGAGCAAGCCGCGCGCCTGAACCAGGAGCAATTCGCCCAGCAACTGCTGGAAGCGGGTGCCGACGAGGCCGCGCTGACGGAGAAGTTGCACCCGGACATGCGTCCATCGTATCTGCAGGGCGAAGTGACGCGTTTGACCAACGCCATCACGGGCCTGGGCGCCGTCAACCTGGCCGCGCTGGACGAGCTGGCGCAGGCATCCGAGCGCAAGAATTTCCTCGACGCCCAGAATGCCGACCTGACGGAAGCGATCAATACGCTGGAAGACGCGATCCACAAGATCGACAAGGAAACGCGCGACTTGCTGCAAGACACGTTCGACAAGGTCAACCATCACTTTTCCGAGCTGTTCCCGATTCTGTTCGGCGGCGGCCAGGCCAGGCTGACCATGACGGGCGACGAGATTCTCGATTCCGGTGTACAAGTCATGGCGCAGCCTCCCGGCAAGAAAAATGCCACCATCCACCTGTTATCCGGTGGAGAGAAGGCGCTGACCGCGACCGCATTGGTGTTTTCCATGTTCCGCCTGAATCCGGCGCCGTTCTGCCTGCTCGACGAAGTCGATGCACCGCTGGACGATTCGAACACGGAACGCTTCTGCCGCATGGTCAAGCGCATGTCCGACCAGACCCAATTCCTTTTCATTTCGCATAACAAGATTGCGATGGAAATGGCCCATCAATTGATCGGTGTGACGATGCAGGAGCAGGGCGTATCGCGCATCGTGGCGGTGGACATGGAGTCCGCCGCAAATTTTGCAACCGAGGCACAAGCAGCATGACAGACCTTCAAATTACCTTGTTCGGCGCCGGCGGCGTCTTTATCGTCGGCGTTTTCTCGTACAACAAATGGCAGGAATACAAGGCCAAGAAAAGCGTGGAGCGGGCTTTTTCCACCGACCACGACGACGTGCTGATGCGCGAGGGCGAAGCCCCTGCCGTGGAATCCCAGGAACCCGTGCTGCGCCAGGAGCCGCGCTTCGACGCGGCGCCCGCCGCCAAGGCCGAACCGTCGTTCGGCGCGCCGCCAGCGGCCGTGGTAGCCGACGCGCCCGTGCATGCGGAACCGTCGCTGGCCGATGCCGACCCGGCACCCGCCGCTCCTGCCGCGCCGGCGCAGCCGGAAGTCAGCGCCGCCAGCGAACAGGCGACCAGCTTGGTCGACCCGCTGATCGATTGCCTGCTGCCTTTGTCGCTGGAAGCGCCCGTGCGCGGCGACAAGATCCTGCCCGTGCTGCAAACCCTGCGCCTGGTGGGCAACAAGCCCGTCCACTTCATCGGCTTGCACGTGAATGGCGACTGGGAACCGATCACGCATGGCGGTGTCTACACCAAGATGCAGGGCGGCGTGCAGCTGGCCAGCCGCAGCACGGCCCTGAATGAACTGGAATACTCGGAACTGGTCACGCGCCTGCGCGGCGTCGCTGACGAGATCGGCGCCGAGCCGGAAGTGCCCGACATGATGGAAGTGATGGCCGAAGCGCGCAATCTGCACCGCTTCGTGGCCGGTCACGATGCCCAGCTGGGCGTCAACCTGCACACGAATGGCGCGCCATGGGCCATTTCCACCTTGCTGTTCGCGCTGGAAAAGCAGGGCTTCGACGTGCGTCCGGATGGCCGTTTCGTCATGCCGGACGGCGAAGGTAGCCATCTGTTCTCGCTGTCGACGAATGTCACCCTGGCCGAGGAAACGACGCCGCGCCTGACCCTGCTGCTGGACGTGCCTTGCGTGGCGCCCGCGCGCGACGGCTTCGGCGCCATGGTCGCTTGCGCCAAGGCACTGGTGGGCCGCCTGGACGCCACCATCGTCGACGATTACAACCAGGCCCTGTCGGACGCGGCGCTGGCCGAGATCGCCGGCCAGGTGCAAGAGTTTTACCAGGAAATGGACGCGGCCGACATTCCGGCCGGTTCCACCCGCGCCCTGCGTTTATTTAGCTGAAGAATCCCGCAACAATGACTGATCCGATCAACCAGGACGCTGCCCAGCGGAATGCCGCTCAGCGCGTCCTGGCACTCACGGCCGAACTCAATCGGCATCTGCACGCCTACCACGTGCTCGACAATCCCACCATCCCCGACGCCGAGTACGACAAGCTGTTCGTCGAACTGCAGGCACTGGAAACGGCCCATCCCGACTTGCGCACGCCCGATTCGCCTACCTTGCGCGTGGGCGCGGCGCCCTTGCCGCAATTCGAGCAAGTCGTGCACACGGTGCCGATGTTGTCGCTGAACAATGGTTTCACTGATGACGATATCGTCAACTTCGACCGCCGCGTGCGCGAAGGCCTGGACCTTGACGGTGCGGAAGTCGACTACGCTGCCGAAGTGAAATTCGACGGCCTGGCGATCAACCTGCGCTATGAAAACGGCCTGTTCGTGCAGGCGGCCACGCGCGGCGATGGCGCCACGGGCGAGGATGTGACGGCGAATATCCGCACCATTTCCGGCATCCCGCTGCGGCTGCATGGCGACAGGATTCCTGCCGTGCTCGACGTGCGCGGCGAAGTCATGATGTTCAAGGCCGATTTTGCCCGTTTGAACGAGCGCCAGCGCGAAGCGGGGCAGAAGGAATTCGCCAACCCCCGCAATGCGGCGGCCGGCAGCCTGCGCCAGCTCGATTCGCGCATCACGGCCCAGCGCAAGCTGCGCTTCTATGCGTACGGCATCGGCGCCCTCGATGGCGCCGCCATGCCCGTGTCGCATTCGGCCTTGCTGGACTGGTACGAGACCTTGGGCATTCCCGTATCGAAAGAGCGCCGTGTGGTGCAGGGCGCGCAAGGCTTGCTCGATTACTACGCGGACATCGGCGCGCGCCGTCCCGCCTTGCCGTATGAAATCGACGGCGTCGTCTACAAGGTGAACGCGACGGAAGACCAGCAGGAGCTGGGCTTTGTGTCGCGCGCGCCGCGTTTTGCGCTGGCGCACAAGTTTCCCGCCGAAGAGGCGCTGACGCAGGTGCTGGGCATCGATATCCAGGTGGGCCGCACAGGCGCCATGACGCCAGTGGCGCGCCTGGCGCCCGTGTCCGTGGGCGGCGTGACGGTCACCAATGCCACCTTGCACAATGAAGACGAGGTGCTGCGCAAGGATGTGCGCGTGGGCGATACGGTTATCGTGCGCCGCGCGGGCGACGTGATTCCCGAAGTGCTGTCCGTGGTGCTGGAAAAGCGGCCGGACCCGGCGCCGCCGCCGTTCAAGATGCGGGAAACGTGCCCCGTGTGCGGCTCGCACGTGGTGCGCGAAGAGGGCGAGGCGATTGCCCGCTGCTCGGGCGGCCTGTTCTGCTCGGCGCAGCGCAAGGAAGCGTTCCGCCATTTCGCGGGCCGGCGCATGATGGATATCGAAGGCCTGGGCGAACGTTATATCGATACCCTGGTCGAACTGGAATACGTGCATGGCCTGGCCGACTTGTACAGCCTGACCCTGGAAAAACTGCTGGAAATGAAAGTACGCGCCGACGAGCGCGACGGTTCGACGCCGGAAACAGTGCAACAAGGCAAGATTCCCACCAAGTGGGCGGAAAACTTGCTGGCCGGTATAGAAGCGAGCAAGCGCCCGCCGCTTGAGCGCTTCCTGTTTGCGCTGGGCATCCGTCACGTGGGCGAATCGACGGCCAAGACCCTGGCCGAATGGCTCGGCAGCCTGGCGTATGTGCGGCAAGCGCCGGCGGCCTTGCTGCGCGTGCTGCCCGACATCGGCGGCACGGTGGCCGAGTCGATTGCCGATTTCTTTGCCGAAGAAAAGAACCAGCAGGCGCTGCAGGCGTTGCTGGACGCGGGCGTCGCGCCACAGGGCGAACATGCGCCCAGCGCCAAGCTGCGCACGCAGCTCGAACAAACCACCTTGCTGGCCGCCATCGGCATCCCGAAGCTGACGGAGCCGCGCAGCAAACAACTGGTGGAGCGGGGCGTGACCCTGGCCAGCCTGGCCGCGCAAGGCGCCAGCTTCCATGCTGGCTTGCCTGCCGCCGTGGCCGAGTCGCTGGCGCAATGGCTGGCCGATGAGAACAATGTCAAGCTGCTTGGTCAACTGGACGCCCTGCGCGGTGAATTACTGTCACAATTGCCTGAAATGCCAGCCGCTGGCGGCAAGCTGGATGGCAAGACTTTCGTCCTGACGGGCACCTTGCCCAATATGAGCCGCGACGAGGCGGCGGAGCTGATCGAAGCGGCCGGTGGCAAGGTCAGCGGTTCTGTTTCGAAGAAGACAGGATATGTCGTGGCCGGCTCGGATGCCGGCAGCAAGCTGGCCAAGGCCCAGGAACTGGGCGTGGCCATCCTCGACGAGGCTGGCTTGCTGGCCTTGCTCGCGCAGGATTAATTCTTAAAATATTACAGAAGACCCATGAAAAAAATCAGAAAAGCAGTCTTTCCCGTCGCCGGCCTGGGCAGCCGCTTCTTGCCAGCGACCAAGGCACAACCGAAGGAAATGTTGCCCATCGTCGATAAACCGCTGATCCAGTACGCGGTGGAAGAAGCCGTGGCGGCCGGCATCACGGAAATGATCTTCATCACGGGGCGTAACAAGCGCGCCATCGAAGACCATTTCGATACGGCCTACGAGCTGGAATCGGAGCTGGAAGCGGCCGGCAAGCGCCAGTTGCTCGACATGGTGCAAAACGTCATTCCCAAGCACATCAATTGCATTTACATCCGCCAGTCGGCGCCGCTGGGCCTGGGGCATGCCGTGCTGTGCGCCCGTCCCGTGATCGGCGACGAGCCGTTTGCCGTCTTGCTGGCCGACGATTTCATGGATGTGCAAGAGGGCGTGCGCCCCGTGCTGGCGCAGATGACCGATGTCTTCCAGTATGAAAATTGCTCGCTGCTGGCCGTGCAGGACGTGCCGCGCGCGGAAACCAAGCAGTACGGTATTGTGTCGGCAAAGAATTATCAGCCCGACCTGGAGCTGGTCTCGGCCATCGTGGAAAAGCCCGCGCCCGAAGAGGCGCCGTCAACCCTGGCCGTGGTGGGCCGTTATGTGCTGACCAGCCGTATCTTTAACCATCTGGAAAATATCGGCACGGGCGCCGGCGGCGAAATCCAGTTGACGGACGGCATCGCCGCCCTGATGCGCGAAGAGCGCGTGCTGGCTTACCGCTATCAGGGACAGCGTTATGACTGCGGCTCCAAGCTTGGTTACCTGAAGGCAACGACGGCGATGGGCATGAAACATCCGGAAACGGGCGCCGCTTTCCGTAGCTATCTGCAACAACTGCAAGCGACACTGGAAACAAAATGACGGTACGTGAAATTCTCAAGATGGGCGATCCGCGCCTGCTGCGCATGGCCGAACCCGTGCGTGAATTCGATACGCCCGAACTGCATGCCTTGATCGCCGACATGTTCGACACCATGCATGCGGCCAATGGCGCGGGCCTGGCGGCGCCGCAGATCGGCGTCAACCTGCAGCTGGTGATTTACGGCTTCAAGCAGAACCTGCGCTACCCCGATGCGCCGCAAGTGCCGGAAACCGTGCTGATCAACCCTGTGCTGACGCCTTTGTCGGAACGCAAGGAAGAGGGTTTCGAGGGCTGCCTGTCCGTGCCCGGCCTGCGCGGCAGCGTGCCGCGCTGGAGCGAGCTGCACTACGAAGGCGTGGACCAGTTCGGCCAGCCCATCAGCCGCGACTGCGACGGTTTCCATGCGCGCGTGGTGCAGCACGAAGTGGATCATTTGCACGGCATTTTGTATCCGATGCGTATCGTTGATTTTACGCAATTCGGTTATACGGAAGTCATGTTCCCGGATCTCGATCCAAACGACGACGATTAATTGCCGCTTAACCTGGGGGCAGACCCCAAACGTTGCCGGTGGTAACGGTTAATGAATAAAAAAATGGCCGCGCAGCATCAGCTGGGCGGCCATTTTTCATGCGTGAAGCAAAGCTAGCGCACCTTGCGGCTGCTGCCCAGGTTATCGAGCAGCACTTTCAATTCATCCTCCATGGCTTCCGTCAGGTTCAGGAAGCGGCAGCCTATCTGCACCTGCTCGCCCAGCAGGAAGGAGCGGAAGGTACGCGACAGGCGGATTTCCAGGTCGGCGATCATGACCTTGTTCGGTCCCAGTTCCAGGCGCACGCGCGACAGCTTGCGCCCCACGTACAGGCCTACCGTGTCGCGCGGATGGGCGCGCATGCCGATACCGCCGGCCGAGAAATCATACAGCTGCAATTCATACGGACGGCCCTCGAGCACGAAGGCGGCCAGGTAGTACACGCCCAGCGGCGTTTCCAGGCGTGCCGATTCGCGCCGTTCCAGCACCAGGCAATGGCTGGGGAAGTTCGTCAGGTACACGTTCGGCCGTTCGGGATACGCTTCCCATTCGCCATTGATGGTAAATTGCAACTTGGCGCTTTGCACCCACGACACAAACGTGGCGCCGCCTTCAGGCAGGGTGGCGCCTTCATTCAGTTCCAGCACGAATTGCGGCAAGTCGTCGTCGACGGACAGGATGCGCGCCATGATGACGTCTTCGCCGCCCGTCGGGTAGATGGAAATGGCGTCGCCGTTGTCTGCCAGGCTGCACAGGGTTTCGCCGATATCCCACGGATCGCTCATATGGTGCGGCTTGGTGCCTGGCGCCATCGGCTCGGCCACGTCAGCCAGGCTGGGCGCGCCTTTGCGCAGGGGATTGGGGATGGGATCGTTCACGACAGCGTATCTCTTTTGTTCTGATGGGGAATAGTGTATAGGTTTAAAGCAATATTTACTAAGTAAATCACAATAATTGTTTTTATATCACTATATTCCTGTTGCTTATATGGCTTGGCATGCCACCTTGATGCCGTCGCTTAAAACTGTTCGTCCGCGCTCAGGTAGCGCCATTGGCCCGTCGGCAAGTCGCCCAGCTTGACCTTGCCGATGCGCACGCGTTTCAGGCCCAGCACTTTCAGGCCGACGGCTTCGCACATGCGGCGGATCTGGCGTTTCTTGCCTTCGCGCAAGGTAAAGCTCAGCTGGTCTTCGTTTTGCCAGCGCACCTTGGCCGGCAACAGCGGCTTGCCGTCGAGCCACAGGCCGTGGTTGAGCTTTTTCAGTTCGCTGTCGGGCAGGGTGCCGCCCTTGGTGTAGCTCACGCGCACCAGGTATTCCTTGTCGATATCGGTATCGTGGCCGATCAGCTGCTTGGCCACGCGGCCGTCCTGCGTCAGGACGAGCAAGCCGACGGAATCGATGTCCAGGCGGCCGGCCGCCACCAGGCTGCGCAGCTGGGTGGGGTGGAATTGTTCCGGGCTGCGGTCTTCCGCCCAGCGGTTTTCCGCCTTGATCAGGGCCACGGCGGGCGTGTAGCCGTCTTCGGCCTGGCCGCTGACATAGCCGACGGGTTTGTTGATCAGCACGGTGACGCGCTTCGATTGCTCGGCCGCCGCCTGGCGTTCCACGGTGACCCGCTGGCTGGGGTAGACCTTGCTGCCCAGCTCGGACACCAGCTTGCCATCCACACGGACCCAGCCGCGCGCGATCCATTCATCGGCTTCACGGCGGGAGCACAGGCCCAGTTCGGACATGCGTTTGGACAAGCGTAATAATTCTTCGGTCATGTTGTTTCAGTTTCAGTAAGGTAGGCGCTGCGCGGAAAGTCTACATCTACACTTTCAGCGCATCGAGTAAATCGGTTTCCAGCAATATCTGGTTGCGGGCATTGTTGAGCGCGGGACCGTCGACGAGGAAAACGTCTTCGACCCGCTCGCCCAGGGTCATGATCTTGGCCGTGTGCAAGTTGATGCGGTACTTGGTCAGCACGTTGGCGATCGCATACAGCAGGCCCGTGCGGTCGTTGGCGGCCACCGACAGCAGGTAGTACTGGCCCTTTTCATCGGGCCGCAAGTCCACCGTCGGCTGGAAGGGGAAGGTGCGCGACAGGCGCGACAGCCGTCCCTTGCCCGGCGGCGGCAGCGGCGTTTGCGACTGCAGCAGCTCGCCCAGCTCATGCTCGATCAGGCTGATGATGTCGCGGTAGCTCTTGGCGAAGTTCTGCTCCGTGACAAGGAACGTGTCGAGCGCATAGCCATTCCTGGTCGTGTGGATCTTCGCGTCGAGAATGCTGAAGTTCTTGCGGTCGAAATAGCTGCAGATGCGCGCGAACAGGTCGGGCTGGTCGGGAATGTACACGGCCACCTGCAAGCCTTCGCCGATGGGCGCCAGCCGGCATTTTACCACCGGCAACTTGCTGTCGAGCTTGTCATACAGCGAGCGCGTCTGCCAGGCAATGTCGGACGCGTCATGGCGCAGGAAATACGCCACGTCCAGCTGCTGCCACAGTTTCAGATGCGCGTCCGGCGGCAAACCGTACAGGCGCAAGGTGGCCAGCGCTTCCTGCTGGCGGTTTTTCAGCTCGCGGTCGGCCGTATGCGGTTCGCCGCCCAGCACGCGCAAGGTGATCTTGTACAGGTCTTCCAGCAGCTTGCCCTTCCAGGCATTCCACACTTTCGGACTGGTGCCGCGGATGTCGGCCACCGTCAGCAGGTACAGGCCCGTCAGGTGCCGCTCGTCCTTGACCACCTTTGCAAAGGCGGCGATAACGTCGGGATCGGACAAATCCTGCTTTTGCGCCACTTGCGACATGGTCAGGTGATTTTCCACCAAGAAAGCCACCAGTTCCGTGTCTTCTTCCGACAGGCCGTGCTCCTGGCAGAACTGGGTGGCGTCGGCCACGCCCAGCTTCGAATGGTCGCCGCCGCGGCCCTTGGCGATGTCGTGGAACAGGGCCGCCACGTACAGCAGCCACGATTGCGAGAAATCGGCCATCAGCTGGCTGCAGAACGGGTATTCGTGCGCGTGTTCGCTCATGGTGAAGCGGCGCATGTTGCGCACTACCATCAAAATATGCTGGTCGACCGTGTACACGTGGAACAGGTCGTGCTGCATCTGGCCGACGATGCGGCGGAAATTCGGCAGGTAGCGCCCCAGGATGCTCATCTCATTCATGCGCCGCAGCGCATGGATGATGCCGACCGGGGCTTGCATGATGCGCAGGAAGAGGGCGCGGTTGACGGGGTCCTGGCGGAAGGCGGCGTCGATCTTGAAGCGCGCGTGCCACAGGGCCCGCGTGGCGCGCGACGTCATGCCCTTCAGGGCGGGGCGTTCCGTCATCAGCACGAAGACTTCCAGCATGGCCGATGGGTATTGCTCAAACGTATCGTCGGCGCTGATGTCGATCAGGCTGTTGACTTCATTGAAGCGCTCGTTGATGGGCACGGCCACGTCATCTTGCGGAAACAGCCGCGCCTCGATGTTTTGCAGCAAGATCGTGTTGAGCTGGGTCACCGTCTTGGCGGCCCAGTAGTAGCGCTGCATGAGGAATTCGCTGGCGCGGCGCATGTGCGGCCCGCTGCCCGTCGCCTGCAGGCCCAGCGATTCGGCGATGGCCGTCTGCACGTCGAACACGAGGCGGTCTTCGCGCCGCCCCGCATGCAGGTGCAGGCGCACGCGGATATCCTTGAAGGCGCGCTCCTTTTCCATCAGCTGGCGCGCTTCCGTCAGGGTGATCAGGCCGCCCGTGGCCAGGGTGCGCCACGAGTTCGCCAAGCCGGCCGCCTTGGCTACCCACAGGATGACCTGCAGGTCGCGCAGGCCGCCCGGGCTTTCCTTGCAATTCGGCTCCAGGCTGAAGGCCGTGTCTTCGTATTTGGCATGGCGCTGGCGCATTTCCGCCGTTTTCGCCTGGAAAAACGCTTGCGGATCCATGGCCGCGTCATAGCGTTGCTGCAATTGCGCGAACAAGTCCGCGTTGCCGCACACGAGGCGCGCTTCGAGCAAGCTCGTTTGCACGGTGATGTCGGCCTTCGATTCGACCAGGCATTCATCGACCGTGCGGATGCTGTGGCCGATTTCCAGGCCCAGGTCCCACAGCAGTTGCACCAGTTCCTCGAGCTTTTCCTGCGTGGCCGCGTCGGGCGCCTGTTGCAGCAGGATCAGCAGGTCGACGTCGGAATACGGAAACAGTTCGCCGCGGCCATAGCCGCCCACGCCCACCAGGGAAGTGCCTGGCGGCAAGCCCGCTTCCTGCCATGCGCGCGCCAGCACGCCGTCGACGCTGTGGCGCAGGCTGCGCAGCAGTTTTTCAGGCTTGCCGTCGGCCTGGAAGGCCGCAATGACGACCTGGCGGTCGGCTTTCAGTTGCTGTTTCAGCTGTTCCCGAACTTGCTTTTTCATCTGGGCCCTGGGTGGCGGTGCGTGGGGTGGGGAATCAGGCTTTGTTCACGATCAAGGCGGGCGGCGGCGGCATGCCGGGCGAGACGGTCAGCACTTCATAGCCCGTTTCCGTCACCAGCACTGTGTGTTCCCACTGCGCCGACAGGCTGCGGTCCTTGGTTTTGATGGTCCAGCCATCGTTCATTTCGCGGATTTCGCGGCGGCCCGAGTTGATCATCGGTTCGACGGTGAAAATCATGCCCGCTTCCAGGCGTTCCAGGGTGCCCGGCTTGCCGTAATGCAATACTTGCGGTTCTTCATGGAAGACCTTGCCGATGCCGTGGCCGCAGAATTCGCGCACCACGCTGTAGCCGGCCTTTTCCGCGTGCTGCTGGATGGCGTGGCCGATATCGCCCAGGTGGGCGCCCGGCTTGATCTGGTCGATCCCCAGCCACATGCATTCATAGGTGATTTCCGACAGGCGCTTGGCCAGGATGGTCGGCGTGCCGACGAGGAACATGCGGCTGTTGTCGCCGTGGTAGCCATCCTTGATGACGGTGATGTCGAGGTTGACGGAGTCGCCGCTTTTCAAGACCTTGTCGCCGGGGATGCCATGGCAGATGACGTCGTTGACGGAGGTGCAGATGGCTTTCGGGTAGGGCGTGTAGCCGGGCGGGCAATAGTTCAGCGGGGCAGGGATGGTGCCTTGCACGTTGACCATGTATTCGTGGCACAGGCGGTCCAGTTCGCCGGTCGTGACGCCGACCTTGACGAAGGGAGTGATGTAGTCGAGCACTTCGGCGCCGAGTTTGCCGGCAACGCGCATGCCTTCGATGTCGGCGGCGGTATTGATACGGATGGTGGACATGATGTAATTCGCAATCTGCAAGATGTTCGGGTGAAAAGCACAGACGAATCTCAGCGTAGGAGGAAAAGTCTGCAAATATGTCGAAATTATAAACGAGGCGCCCTGTATCCGCCGCCTCCTTCCTATGGCGGGCAGGCGTTTTTTGCGGGAATGGCCATCGCGGATACGCGTTGCACCAGCGTGGTGCAACGCTTGCCATCGCTGCGCGCGCGATTTGCGCCGTGGACTTGATGGAATGGGCATTTCGGTGTAGAATCCCGGGTTGCTTGAATTCTCTTTTAAGCAATGTAGCAAAACAGTGTCTTTAATTTATATAAACACGCGAATCCGGTCGACAAGGGTGCCTGTATGGTGACTGATCGGATTCCAGACCCAACCCTGGAGTTAATAATGTCCGTAACAATGCGCGAAATGCTGGAAGCCGGTGTCCACTTTGGTCACCAAACCCGTTTTTGGAATCCAAAAATGGCACCGTTCATCTTCGGCCATCGCAACAAGATCCACATCATCAACCTGGAAAAAACCATGGCGATGTACCAGGACGCAATGAAGCACGTGCGTCAACTGGCTGCAAACCGTGGCACCATCCTGATGGTTGGCACCAAGCGTCAAGCTCGCGAAATCATCGCTGCTGAAGCACAACGCGCTGGCGTGCCTTTCGTTGATCAACGTTGGTTGGGCGGCATGCTGACCAACTTCAAAACGATCAAAACCTCGATCAAGCGTCTGAAAGACATGGAAGTGATGATCGAAGACGGTTCGATCGAGAAGCTGTCGAAAAAAGAAGCGCTGATGTTCTCCCGCGAAATGATCAAGCTGCAAAAATCGATCGGCGGCATCAAGGACATGGGCGGCATTCCTGACGCAATCTTCGTAGTCGACGTCGGCTACCACAAAGGTGCGATCACCGAAGCAGCTAAACTGGGTATCCCGGTCATCGGCGTTGTCGATACCAACCACTCCCCAGAAGGCGTGAACTTCGTGATCCCAGGTAACGATGACTCCTCGAAAGCCATCATGTTGTACGCTCGCGGTGTTGCTGATGCAATCATCGAAGGCCGTGCAGCTGCCGGTAACGAAGTTGTTGAAATGGTTAAAGCAGCCGCTGGCGACGAATTCGTCGAAGTAAACGAACAGGCTTAATGGCCAGGCTATCGCAGGATAGCCGTTTGTAAGCACAGCAGTAAGGGAAAAGGGGTGGCAGCAGCTCCCCCTTTTTTTTAACAAAAAAACGATAGTGACCGCTGGCGAGGCATGCATGCCCGGCCGCGACTATCGACTCACCGAATCAGGAGAAACACATGGCAGCGATTACAGCAGCGATGGTAGGCGAATTGCGCGGCAAAACCGACGCACCAATGATGGAATGCAAAAAAGCACTGACCGAAGCCGAAGGCGACATGGCTCGTGCGGAAGAGATCCTGCGCGTCAAACTGGGCGGCAAGGCATCGAAAGCATCGGCACGCATCACCGCTGAAGGCGTCGTGGCAACTTACATCGCCAACGGCGTAGGCGCCCTGGTCGAAGTGAACTCGGAAACCGACTTCGTTGCGAAAAACGACGATTTCCTGGCGCTGGCCAACAACGCTGCCCGTCTGGTAGCAGAACACAACCCGGCTGACGTCGCTGCCCTGCTGGCCCTGCCACTCGACGGCAAGACCCTGGAAGACGTGCGCGCTGCCCTGATCGGCAAAATCGGCGAAAACATGACCATCCGCCGCTTCCAGCGTTTCGAAACCAGCGCCAAGCTGGCTTCGTACCTGCACGGTTCGCGCATTGGCGTGATCGTCGAATTCGACGGCGCCGATGAGCAAGTCGGCAAAGACGTGGCCATGCACATCGCTGCCATGAAGCCAGTGTCGCTGTCGTCGAACGAAGTTCCTGCGGAACTGATCGAAAAAGAGCGTTCGGTTGCACAACTGAAAGCCGAAGAAGACGCAGCCAAAGCGGCCGCCGAAGGCAAGCCAGCGCAATCGCCGGAAATCCTGGCCAAGCGCCTGGAAGGTTCCGTACAGAAGTTCTTGAAAGAAGTTTCCCTACTGAACCAAGCTTTCGTGAAAAACGACAAGCTGTCGGTTGAGCAAATGCTGAAGGCGGCTAACACCAGCGTCAAAGGTTTCGCCATGTACGTAGTGGGCGAGGGCATCGAGAAGAAGCAAGACGACTTCGCAGCAGAAGTCGCAGCACAGATGGCTGCCTCCCAGGGAGCGTAAGTAAAGCGGGCCGAGAGGCCCGTTTTTTTGGCCCGCCCGCACCTGTCGTGCCGGGCGGCGGCATGGGCAGCTTCCTCCCGCCTATCCGGCGCTGCAAGGCGCTGCGCCATGTCATACTCGAATAACCTCATTTATGGAGCCCCAGCTCATGTCAAAACCAGCCTACAAGCGCGTCCTCCTCAAGTTGTCCGGCGAAGCCCTGATGGGTGATGATCCCTACGGCATCAACCGCGCCACGATCGAGCGCATGGTGGCCGATGTGGCCGAGGTGGCAAAGTTGGGTGTGGAACTGGCAATCGTGATTGGCGGCGGCAATATCTTCCGCGGCGTCGCGCCTGGTGCGCAAGGCATGGACCGCGCCACCGCCGACTACATGGGCATGCTTGCCACGGTGATGAACGCACTGGCCCTGGCCGATGCCATGCGCCACGTGGGCATCACCGCGCGCGTCATGTCGGCCATCGGCATCGAACAAGTGGTCGAGCCGTACGTCCGCCCGAAAGCCCTGCAATACCTGGAAGAAGGTAAAGTGGTCGTCTTCGCCGCCGGTACCGGCAATCCGTTCTTCACCACCGACACGGCAGCCGCCCTGCGCGGTTCCGAGATCAGCGCCGAGATCGTCCTGAAGGCCACCAAGGTCGACGGCGTCTACACGGCCGATCCGAAGAAGGATCCGAACGCCACCCTGTTCCACACGATTACGTTCGACGACGCCATCGCCAAGCACCTGCAAGTGATGGATGCCACCGCATTCGCCCTGTGCCGCGACCAGAAACTGCCAATCAAAGTGTTTTCGATCACCAAGCCGGGCGCGCTGATGCGCGTCATCATGGGCGAAGACGAAGGCACGCTGGTTCACGTATAGAAATAAGGAGCACCGGGAAGCCGTCCATGGCTGCGTTGCAGCGCCTCGCCGTACATTCGGCGCTGCGCCTTGCCCAGAACGGTTTTCGGCGCTCCCGGCTGCGGTACCATTAAAGCCGCAAGCGCAATAGAATATTCATTATTATCAAGACAAGGAGTAGGTAATGTCCTTAGCTGACGTTAAAAAGAACACCCAGGAACGCATGACGAAGTCGCTGGAAACACTGCGGGCCGACCTGGCCAAAGTGCGTACCGGCCGCGCCCATACGGGTATCCTGGACCACGTGATGGTCGATTACTACGGTTCGCCGACGGCGCTGACCCAGGTTGCCAACGTGACCCTGATCGACGCGCGCACCATCGGTGTGCAGCCGTACGAAAAGAAGATGGCCAACACCATCGAAAAAGCCATCCGCGACGCCGACCTGGGCCTGAACCCGTCGGCACAGGGCGACCTGATCCGCGTTCCGACGCCGCCGCTGACGGAAGAGCGCCGCAAGGAAATGGTCAAGCTGGTCAAGAGCGAGGCGGAAGATGCGAAGATTGCCGTGCGTAACATTCGCCGCGATGCGAACGAATCGCTGAAGAAGCTGGTCAAGGAAAAAGCCTGCTCCGAGGACGATGAGCGCCGCTCGTCGGAGGAAGTGCAGAAGCTGACGGACAAGTTTATTGCCGACATCGACAAGATGGTGGTCGACAAAGAAAAAGAAGTGCTGACGGTCTAGTTTTCAGTTCTTCGACGCTGCCCGGAAAAGCATGGCTTTTCCGGGCAGTGCTATTTGGCGCATAATAGCTATCTTTTATTTTTGGTATTCGTGTTTTCATGATCTATTCGAGTTCGACAACGGCAGTACCTGAGGTGGGCACGGTGCCGCGCCATGTGGCAATCATTATGGATGGCAATGGCCGCTGGGCAACCAAGCGCTTCCTGCCCCGCGTGGCTGGCCACGTCAAGGGCGCCGACGCCGTGCGCGGCATCGTCGAGACTTGCCTCGACCGCGGTGTCGAGTACCTGACCCTGTTTGCCTTCAGTTCGGAAAACTGGCGCCGCCCGGAAGAAGAGGTGTCGATGCTGATGCGCCTGTTCGTTACCATGCTGGAACGCGAAGTGGTCAAGATGCACGCCAATGATATCCGCCTGAAGGTCGTGGGCGACCTGTCGCGCTTCAATGAGCAGTTGCAAACCCTGATCGCCAATGCGGAACGCAAGACGGCGAACAACACGCGCCTGACGGTGTCCATCTGCGCCAATTACGGCGGCCGCTGGGATATCATGCAGGCAGTCAACAAAATGACGGCCGAGGCGGCAGCCAACGGCCAGCCTGCCGGGCACGCATACACGGAAGAGCAACTGGCGCCGCACCTGGCCATGGCTTACGCGCCCGAGCCCGACCTGTTCATCCGCACCGGCGGCGAGCAGCGCATTTCCAATTTCCTCCTGTGGCAACTGGCGTACACTGAGTTGTTTTTCACCGAGACTTTCTGGCCCGACTTCAATGACGAGTGCCTCGACGCGGCAATCGCGTCTTACCAGCAGCGCGAACGGCGCTTTGGCCGTACCAGCGCGCAATTAACTGAAAAGACAAACTGATGCTGAAAACACGGATAATCACCGCCCTGGTCTTGTTGGCGGTCTTGCTGCCGGTTCTGTATCTGAATTACTTCCCCGCCTTCGCCGTGATCGCCACGGCGTTCTTCGGCGCCGCCATCTGGGAAAGCTTCCGCATTTTCAAAAATCGCCAGGCGCTCTTGATTGCCGCCATCTGGACTGCCGCCTTCGCTTATACGTTTTTTATCGGCAACGGCATGGCGCAGCTCAATTTCTGGTTCGCCCTGTGCGTGGCCATCTGGCTGATCCGCTTCGTGCCTTCGCTGGCGACGGGCCTGCCGCCCACCGAAGGCCTGGGCAATACCTTGCTCAGCCTGGTGTATCCGGTGACCATCGTCGGCTGCTTCGTCGCCATCATCGCCCTGTTCCTGCATAGCCCCTTGTTCCTGCTGTCCGTGATGGCCCTCGTGTGGATCGCCGATATCGGCGCCTACTTCTCGGGCAAGGCTTTCGGCAAGCGCAAGCTGGCGCCAAGTATTTCTCCTGGTAAATCCTGGGAAGGTGCCATCGGCGGCGGCATTGCCGTGCTCGTCATTGCCGCCATCACGATTTTCGCCGCGCCAGCGTTGCCGGTCTTGCAAGATACATTTGCCGTGCAACTGCAATTGCGCCGCGGCTGGCTGGTGGCCTTGCTGCTGCTGCTGCTGATCGTCGCCGCCAGCATCGTCGGCGACCTGTTCGAATCCCAATTGAAGCGCCGCGCCGGCATCAAGGACAGCAGCAACCTGCTGCCTGGCCATGGCGGTGTACTCGACCGTATCGACGCGTTGATCCCGGTCCTGCCATTTGCCGCCCTCGTGGCCAGCTGGCTTTAAGGAAACTCATGCAATACATCACCATCCTTGGCGCGACCGGTTCGATCGGCGTGTCCACCCTGGACGTGCTCGCGCGTCACCCGGAGCAATACAGCGTGTACGCGTTGAGCGCGCACAGCCGTGTGGCCGAACTGGCCGCCCAGTGCCTGCAATTCCGTCCCCGGCGCGCCGTCGTCGGCACGGCTGACGCCGCCCTTGAACTGACGCGTTTGCTGCGCGGGCAGGGCGTCGATACGCAAGTCGAGTACGGCGAGGAAGCCCTGTGCGCCATCGCCAGCGCGCCGCAAGTGACGGGCGTGATGGCGGCCATCGTCGGCGCGGCCGGCCTGGCGCCGACCCTGGCGGCGGCGCGTGCTGGCAAGAAAGTATTGTTGGCCAACAAGGAAGCGCTGGTCATGTCCGGCCAGCTGTTCATCGATGCCGTGCATGACAACGGCGCCGTGCTGCTGCCGATCGACAGCGAACATAACGCCATCTTCCAATGCATGCCGCATGCCCATGGCCGCGCGCCGGGCGCCGCGGGCGTGGCGAAAATCGTGTTGACGGCTTCCGGCGGCCCCTTCCTCACGCGCGATGTCGAGACGCTCGACACGGTCACGCCGGACCAGGCTTGCAAGCATCCGACCTGGGCCATGGGGCGCAAGATTTCCGTCGATTCGGCCACCATGATGAACAAGGGCCTGGAAGTGATCGAGGCGCACTGGCTGTTCGGCGCACCGGCGGAGCAGATCGAGGTGCTGATCCACCCGCAAAGCGTGATCCATTCGATGGTTTCGTACATCGACGGTTCCGTGCTGGCCCAGCTGGGCAATCCGGACATGCGCACGCCGATTGCGCATGCGCTGGCATATCCGCAGCGTATCAACTCTGGCGTGGCGCAGCTTGACCTGGCGCAAGTGGCCACCTTGCAGTTCGAACGTCCCGATTTCCGCCGCTTCCCCTGCCTGGCGCTGGCCTTCGACGCCCTGCGCGCGGGCGGCACGGCGCCGGCCTTGCTGAACGCGGCCAATGAAGTGGCCGTGCAAGCCTTCCTCGACGAACAGATCGGCTTCCGCCAGATCGACCGCGTCATCGCGCACGTGATCGAGACGGTGCCGCACGGCGCCGCTTCGAGCATCGAGGCCGTGATGGAGCAGGACCGCCTGGCCAGAGCGGCCGCGCACGCGTGCATCGCCCGCAGGCTGGCCGCATGACCCTGATTACCACCTTGCTGGCGTTTATCGTCGCGCTGGGCTCGCTGATCACCCTGCACGAGCTGGGCCACTACCTGGTGGCGCGCTGGTGCGGCGTAAAAGTGCTGCGTTTCTCGATCGGCATGGGAAAAGTGGTGTATTCGCGCAAGTTTGGCAAGGACCAGACGGAGTGGGCGATTTCCGCGCTGCCGCTGGGCGGCTATGTCAGCATGCTTGACAGCCGCGCGCAGGACCTCAGCGACTTGCCGGAAAGCGAATTGCGCCGCGAATTTACGCGCCAGAGCGTGTGGCGCCGCATCGCCATCGTGGCCGCCGGCCCGCTGGCCAACTTCCTCGTCGCCATCGTGCTGTACGCGGGCCTGTTCATGCATGGCATCGAAGAGCCGTCGAGCAAGCTCGGCCCCGTGGCCGAACAGACGGCTGCCTACGCGGCCGGCTTGCGCAGCGGCGATACGGTCGAAGCGGTGAATGGCAAGGCCGTGGCCAGCTGGTCCGAACTGCGCTGGGAGCTGATCCAGGCCACCCTCGACAAGCAGCCGGCGCGCATCGAAGTGCGCCGTCCCGACCGTGGCCAGCAGGAAGCGACCTTGCCGACGGCCAGCCTGACGGAAACGGACCTGGAAGGCGACGTGCTGGGCAAGCTGGGCCTGACCCTGGCCCGTTCCGCGCCCACCTTGATGGAAATCATGCCCGATGGCGCCGCCGCGCGCGCCGGTCTGCAGAAAAACGACCAGATCCTGGCCATCGACGACCGGCCCGTGCACGACGTGGCGGCCGTCATCGCCACCCTGAGCCAGGCACCGGGCCGGACCTTGCAATTGCAGCTCCTGCGCCAGGGCCAGGACCTGACCCTGTCCATTACGCCGGACGCCGTGCCGGGCGCCGGGGCAGAGGGAGCTGTAACAGTTGGTAAGATACAGGCAAAGCTGGGACAGGTGCCGGATATGATCACCGTGGCCTCCGGACCGTTTTCCGCCGTGGGCAAGGCGTCCGCCAAGGTCTGGGATACCAGTGTCATGAGCCTGAAAATGCTGGGCAAAATGATCACCGGCCAGGTCTCGCTGAAGAATGTGACGGGTCCCATTACCATCGCCGATTACGCGGGCCAGACGGCGCGCATCGGCCTGGTAAGCTACCTGAGCTTCATTGCCTTCATCAGTATCAGTCTGGGCGTGATGAATTTGCTACCCATTCCTGTTCTGGATGGCGGGCATTTGCTGTATTATTCGCTGGAAGTTTTGACCGGACGCCCCTTGCCGGAGCGCGTAGGCGAGATTGCCCAGCGCCTGGGGATCGGTTTGTTGCTGACCTTGATGGTGCTTGCCGTCTTTAATGACGTGTTGCGATTGCTGAATTAGGGCGGTGGTTGATGCCATTGCGTGAGTCGCACAAGCAATCTTTTGTGTATGTTGTCCATTGATTTACCCATTGAATAACCCCAATGAAATTACATTCTGCTCGTTTTGCCTTGCCTTCCTTTCGCCGCAGCCTGATCGGCGCCGCCGTCATGGCCATCTGTTCCGGCCACGCGCTGGCCGTCCAGCCATTTACTGTCAAGGACATCCGGGTCGAAGGGATCCAGCGTACCGAAGCGGGCACCGTCTTTGCCTACCTGCCGGTGCGGGTCGGCGAAACGTTCTCCGACGAGAAGAGTATCGCCGCCATCAAGGCCCTGTATGCGACGGGCATGTTCAAGGATGTGCGCCTGGAAGCCGATGGCGACGTGCTGGTGGTGCTGGTCGAGGAACGTCCGGCCATCGCTTCCGTGGCATTTACGGGTACCAAGGAATTTGAAAAGGATGTGCTGGTCAAGGCATTGAAGGAAATCGGCGTGGGTGAAGCCAAGATTTTCGACAAGGCGTCTGTTGACCGCGCGGAACAGGAACTCAAGCGCCAGTATCTGTCGCATGGCCTGTATGGCGTGAAGATCACCACCACCGTCACGCCGATCGAGCGCAACCGCGTCAACGTGGTGTTCGCCGTCGACGAGGGCGACGTGGCCCGTATCAAGCAGATCAACATCGTCGGCAACAAGGCCTTCACCGACAAGGAACTGCGCGAGCAGCTGGCCCTGAACACGGGCGGCTGGTTCAGCTGGTACACCAAGGCCGATCAATATTCGAAGACCAAGCTGACGGGCGACATCGAGTCGCTCAAATCCTACTACCTGGACCGCGGCTATATCGAGATGCAGGTCGATTCGACGCAAGTGTCGATCACGCCCGATAAAAAAGACATTTACCTGACGATCAATATCACCGAAGGTGAAAAGTACAAGATCGCCGGCACCAAGTTCGAAGGCGAGATGTTTGGCCGCGAAGAAGAGCTGAAAGCCCTGAACCTGATGCGCGAAGGCGAAATCTATTCGGGCGCGCGCCTGACGGCGACGAACAAGCGCATCCAGGATCGCCTGGCCACGTTCGGCTACGCGTTCGCCAACGTCAACGCCAATCCGGAAATCAACCGTGAAAAGCATGAAGTCGGTTTCACCTTCTTCATCGATCCGGGCAAGCGCGTCTACGTGCGCCACATGAATATCGCCGGCAATACCACCACGCGCGATGAAGTCATCCGCCGCGAATTCCGCCAGTTCGAATCGTCCTGGTATGACAGCAACAAGATCAAGCTGTCGCGCGACCGTGTCGACCGTCTGGGCTACTTCAAGGACGTGACCATCGATACGCCGGAAGCGCAGGGCACGACCGACCAGGTCGACGTCAACGTGACGGTGGTGGAAAAACCAACGGGTAACTTCCTGATCGGCGGCGCCTTCTCGCAGTCGGAAAAATTCACCCTGTCGGCGTCGATTTCGCAGGCCAACTTTGCCGGTAGCGGCAACACGGTCGGCATTGAACTCAATACCAGTCATTACAGCCGCACGATTGCGTTTTCGCAAACCAACCCGTACTTCACGGATGACGGCATTTCGCGCAGCTTTGAAGTCTACCTGCGGACGACGGAACCGCCGGCGCTGAACATCGGCAGCTACAAGATCAAGCAAACCGGTGGCCGCGTCAGTTTCGGCGTGCCGTTCTCCGAAGTCGACACCGTGTTCTTCGGTATCGGCGGCGAGCGCTCGCGCATCGAGACCGACGTCACCAGCCCGATCCGCTTCAAGCAGTACGTGGTCGACAATGGCGGCCCGTCCGACGGTATCGGTTCGGCCACCACCAATTCCATCCCGCTGACGGCGGCATGGCAGCGCGACAGCCGCGACAGCGCGCTGACGCCATCGATCGGCCGCTACCAGCGCGTCAACCTGGAGGCTGACCTGATCGGCGACCAGAAGTACTTCCGTGCCATCTACGAGCACCAGTACTTCCGTCCGCTGTTCAGCAAGGTCACCCTGGCGCTGAAGGGCGAGATCGATTACGGCCACGGTATCGGCAAGCACGTGTATCCAGTCTTCAAGAACTTCTACGGCGGCGGCATCGGTTCCGTGCGCGGCTACCTGAGTTCCTCGCTGGGCGCGGTCGAACCGAGCACCAACGATGCCCTGGGCGGCGCTTCGCGCCTGATCGGTAACGCGGAACTGCAGATGCCATTCCCTGGTTCGGGCAATGACCGCAGCCTGCGCTGGTTCGGTTTCCTTGACGGCGGCCAGGTCTACCAGGAAGGCGAAAAAATGCGGATTTCACAATTGCGCTATTCTGCTGGCTTGGGCATCAGCTGGATTTCACCGGTGGGCCCGCTCAAGCTGAGCTATGCCAAACCGCTGAACGCCAAGCCGACGGACCGCCTGGAGCGCTTCCAGTTCCAGATGGGCACCGGTTTCTAACCGGCCATCTGAACCGGGGCGACAGCTTTTACTTTTTGACCATGGAGTATCATGAACACCGCATCCGCCACCCTGCCCAAGTCCCTTGCCATGATTGCATTGTGCTGGAGTTCGCTGTTGCCGGTGCAGGCGCAGGCTCAGGAGTCGAAGATCGCCTGGATCAGCAGCGAACGTATTTATAACGAATCGAGGCTGGCCAAGCTGGCCAGCGCCAAGCTGGCCGAAGAGTTCCGCTCGCGCGAAAAAGCCGTGCAGGAACTGGCGGCCCGTTTCAAGGTCGCCAACGAAGCCCTGGAAAAGGACATGCCGACCCTGAGCGAGGCGGAGCGCGCCAAGCGCCAGCGCGAGTTTTTCGAGCTGGACAAGGAACTGCAGCGCCGCCAGCGCGAGTTCCGCGAAGACCTGAGTCAGCGCACGAACGAAGAGCGCAGCGCCATCGCGGAAAAAGCCAACACCATCATCCAGCAGATGGCGCATATCGAAGGATATGACATCGTGCTGCAGGAAGCCCTGTGGGCCAGCCCGCGCATCGACATCACCGACAAGGTCCTGAAGGCGCTGGACAAGTAATTGTAATAGTTTTTACGCCTGGCAGTGCCGTAGCGAGCGGATGTGAGTTGTGGTTGAGAAGCGGAGCTGTGCGCATGCACAGTGAGCATCGGAGACCGCAAATCGCGCCGCGCAGTAGGCAGTGGCAGGCGTTTTTATAAGGGTTTCATAGATGGGCACTCGACTAGGAGAATTGGTCGAACGCTTCGGCGGACAATTGGCGGGCGATCCCAACCTGGAAGTTACAGGCATCGCACCGCTGGCCGACGCCGGCGCTTCGCACATCAGCTTTCTCAGCAATAGCAAATTCCGCGCACAGGCGGCCCAGAGCGGCGCCGCCGCGCTGATCCTCACGCCGGCCGACGACGCGCTGATCGGCGACGAGTACGCGGGCGCGCGCATCGTCACACCGAATCCCTATGTGTATTTCGCGCGCGCAGCGCAGTATTTCGCCGCCCTGCACGAGATCAAGGCCCCGGTCGGCATCCACCCGGGCGCCTTTGTCGACGCCAGCGCGCAGGTTGACGCCAGCGCCTCCGTCGGCGTGCATGCGGTGATCGAAGCGGGTGCCGTGATCGGTGCCGGCTGCGTCATCGGGCCTGGCTGCGTGGTGGGGCGCGACGCCGTCATCGGCGCGGGCACGCAACTGCTGGCCAACGTGACCTTCCATGCGCGCTGCGTGATCGGCCAGCGCGGCATCATCCATTCGGGCGCCGTGATCGGCACCGACGGATTCGGCTTCGCCAACGAAGGCGGCGTGTACATCAAGATTCCGCAGACGGGCAGGGTGGTGATCGGTGACGATGTCGATATCGGCGCCAACACCACCATCGACCGCGGCGCACTGGCCGATACCATCATCGAAGATGGCGTCAAGCTCGATAACCAGATCCAGATCGGCCATAACTGCCGCATCGGCGCACACACGGCCATGGCCGGCTGCGTCGGCGTGGCCGGCAGCGCCATCATCGGCAAGTACTGCACCTTTGGCGGCGCAGCCATGGTGCTGGGCCACCTGACCATCGCCGACCGCGTCCACGTGGGCTCGGGCAGCATGGTCTCGCGTTCGATCGCGGAGCCGGGCCAGTACACGGGTTTTTATCCGCTGGCCAAGAACGCCGACTGGGAAAAGAGCGCCGCCATCGTGCGCAACCTGTCAAGCATGCGCGAGAAGATCCGCACGCTTGAAAAAACAATTAAAACACTGACCACGCAAGACGAAAAATGACTACTGAAAAAAAGACCCTCGACATCCTGGCCATCAAATCGCTGCTGCCGCACCGCTATCCGCTGCTGCTGGTTGACCGCGTGCTGGACTGGGAAGCGAACAAAACCATCACCGCCATCAAGAACGTGACGGTCAACGAAGAGTTCTTCCAGGGCCATTTCCCGCACAAGCCGGTCATGCCCGGCGTGCTGATGATCGAAGCGCTGGCGCAAACGGCGGCCTTGCTGTCGTTCCTGTCGATGGGCGTGAAACCGGACGAAAATTCGGTGGTGTACTTCGTCGGCATCGACAATGCGCGCTTCAAGCGTCCTGTCGAACCGGGCGACCAGCTGAAGATGGATGTGGAAATCCTGCGCGTCTCGCGCGGCATCTGGAAATACAAGGCAGTCGGCTCCGTCGACGGCAAAGTGGCGCTGGAAGCGGAACTGATGTGCACCATCCGCAGCGCGCAGGATGCGAGCCAGTCTGCGAGCCAGCCAGCGGGGCAGTAACATGGCGGCCATCCACTCCACGGCAGTCATTGATCCGAAGGCCGAGCTCGACAGCTCGGTCGAGGTGGGTCCGTACACCATCATCGGTCCGCACGTGCGCATCGGCGCCGGCACCAAGGTCGGTCCGCACGTGGTCATCGACGGCCACACGACGATCGGCAGCGAGAACCACCTGTTCCAGTTTTCTTCCATCGGCGCGCAGCCGCAGGATAAAAAATGGGCAGGCGAGGCGACGCGCCTGGAAATCGGCGACCGCAATACCATCCGCGAATTCTGCACCTTCAACACGGGTACCGTGCAGGGCGGCGGGGTGACGCGCCTGGGCAACGACAACTGGATTTCGGCATACGTGCACCTGGCGCACGACTGCCTGGTGGGCAACAACACCATTTTTTCGAACAACGCCCAGCTGGCGGGCCACGTGGAGATCGGCGACTGGGTCATCATGAGCGGCTTCGCCAACGTGCACCAGTTCTGCAAGATCGGCGCGCATGCCTTTGTCGGCATGAGCACCAGCCTGACGCAGGACGTGCCGCCTTTTGTGCTGTTGAACGGCAATCCGGCGCAGGCGCATGGCGTCAATATCGAGGGCTTGAAACGCCGCGGTTTTACGCGCGAGCAGATCAACGGCATCCGCACCGCGTATAAACTCATCTACCGCTCGGGACTGACCCTGGAAGAATCGAAGGCAGCCCTGTTCGAAGAAGAAGCGGCGTCGACGCCCGAGGTGGCGCAACACATTCGCGCCATGCGCGAATTCCTTGGCGTGGCCTCGCGTGGCATCGTCCGCTGACCACGCCAGCGGCCTCGCTGTCGCCAACGTCGCCATCGTCGCCGGCGAGGTGTCGGGCGACCTGCTGGCCAGCCGGCTGCTGTCCGGCCTCGTGCCGCAGCTGCCCGGTGCCCGCTTCCACGGCATCGGCGGCGAGCACATGGTCAAACAGGGCTTTATTTCCGACTGGCCGCTCGACAAGCTGACGGTACGCGGCCTGTTCGAGATCATTCCCCGCTACCGCGAAATCAAGGGCATCCAGAACGCGCTGCGCGACCAGCTGCTGGCGGAGCGTCCCGCCGTCTTCATCGGCGCCGACTATCCGGGCTTCAACCTGGGGCTGGAACAGCAGCTCAAGGAAGGCGGCATCCCCACCGTGCACTACATCGGGCCGCAGATCTGGGCCTGGCGCGGTGGCCGCATCAAGAAAATCATCAAGGCCGTCTCGCACATGCTGGTGATCTTTCCGTTCGAGGAAGAGATCTACCGCAAGGCGGGCGTGCCCGTTACCTATGTCGGCCATCCGCTGGCCGAAATGATCCCCCTGCAGCCCGACGAAGCGGCCGCGCGCCGCACCCTGGGCTTGCCCGAAGACGCGAATGTCGTGACCCTGATGCCGGGCAGCCGCATGGGCGAGCTCAAATACAATACGGTGGCGTTCGTGGCCGCCTGCAAGCTGCTGCTGGCGCGCGACCGCTCCTTGCGTTTCGTCGCGCCCATGGCCGGCGAAAAACAGCGCCAGTACTTTTTGCAACTGATCCGCGAAGCGGGCTTGCAGGACGTCGAGATACTGCTGACGGATGGCGGCTCGCACACGGCCATCTGCGCCGCCGATGCTGTGCTGGTGGCGTCGGGCACAGCCTCGCTGGAAGTAGCGCTGTACAAGAAACCCATGGTCATCGCCTACAAGATGATGCGCGCCTCGTGGGAAATCATGCGCCACATGGGTTATCAGCCGTGGATTGGTTTGCCCAACATCCTGGCGCGCGACTACCTGGTGCCCGAGCTGCTGCAAAACGCGGCCAGCCCGGAAGCGCTGGCCGAGGCCATGTGGCAGCAGTTGAGCGACATTCCCGGCCGTCTGCGCCTGGTGCAGCGCTTCACTGACATGCACCACAGCCTGCTGCGCGACAGCGCGCGCGAAAGCGCCAACGCCGTCATGCAAGTCATCGCCGCCAACCGCAAGTAGCTTCCGATCACCGCTTCAACTGCAGTACCAACCAAAGATTCAACGTGAAAAATATCTATCCCGGCCTGTTTGACGACTTGCCATTCTCGCTCGATGAAATCATCTGCGGCGTCGACGAGGCAGGGCGCGGTCCGCTGGCCGGCCCCGTGTTTGCCGCCGCCGTGATCCTCGACCCGAACCAGCCCATCGACGGCTTGCGCGATTCGAAAAAGCTCACCGAAGCCAGGCGCGACCTGCTGGCGCCGCAAATCAAGGCCAAGGCCCTGGCCTGGGCCATCGCCGAAGCGTCGGAAGAGGAAATCGACCGCCTGAACATTTTGCAGGCGTCGATGCTGGCCATGCGCCGCGCCGTCGAGGCTTTGAGTACCGTGCCGACCCTGGCCCTGATCGACGGCAACCGCTGTCCCGTGATGCCAACACGCGGCATGGCCATCATCGGCGGCGACGACAAGGTCGATTCGATTTCCGCCGCCTCGATCCTGGCCAAGACGGCGCGCGACGCGGCCCTCGTGCACCTGCATGCGGCCTATCCCGAATACTGCTTCGACCAGCACAAGGGCTATGGCACGAAATTGCACCTGGAGCGCCTGCACCTGCACGGCGCCTCGCCCGTGCACCGCCGCTCGTTCGCGCCCGTGCGCAACGTGATTGCCCTGTTTGGCGGACAGGAGGTGGTGGCATGAAGACGATTACCTCGCGCGACAATGCGCAATACAAGGATTTGCTGAAACTGGCGGGCAGTTCGCAGGCGCGCCGCAAGTCGGGCCGCACCCTGCTCGACGGCGTGCACCTGTGCCAGTCTTATCTGCAGCTGCGCGGCATGCCGGAGCAGTGCATCGTCAGCGAAAGCGCCTTGCAGAACCCGGAAGTGGCGGACATCGTCGGCCAGCTGGAAAGCCAGCGTGCGCACGTTCTGGGCTTGCCCGACGCGCTGTATAACGCGGTGAGCCAGGTCGAGCACGGCGTGGGCGTGATGTTCCTCGTCGAGACGCCGGAACGGGCCGTCACGCAGCCGCTGAGCGTATCGGCCGTGCTGCTCGATAACCTGCAGGACCCGGGCAACGTGGGTTCCATCCTGCGCAGCGCGGCCGCCGCCGGCATTACGCAGGTGTACTGCAGCGCCGGCACGGCTTTCTGCTGGTCGCCGAAGGTGCTGCGCGCGGCGATGGGCGCACACTTCGTGCTCGACATTTTTGAAAACGTCGACCTGGCGGCGCTTGTTTCCGGCGCCAAGGTGGCGACGCTCGCCACCAGCGGCTATGCCACGCAGCGATTGTACGACGTCGACCTGCGCCAGCCCGTCGCCTGGCTGTTCGGCCATGAAGGGCAGGGCGTTGCCGACGACCTGCTGTCGATGGCGACGCACCAGGTGGTCATTCCCCACCTGGGCCAGATCGAATCGCTGAACGTGGCCGCCTGCGCCGCCGTCTGCTTCTTCGAGCAGCTGCGCCAGGGCCAGGCCTGAACAGGGTAGCCATGACTTTCCCCCTGCTTGCCGACGGTGCCGTACGTGACGAAGCCTGGTGGCGCCAGGTGGCCGCGTTGTATCCTGCGCCGCCGGACGCCATCGTCAATCTCGAACACGGCTATTTCGGCGCCATGGCCGCACCCGTGCAAGCGGCCTTCGAGCAGGCCGTGCGCTACACCAACGAGCAGCTGAGTCCTTTCGTGCGCGGCGAGTTTACGCGCACGCATGTGGATATCCTGCGCCGGCGCGTCGCCGCGCTGATCCAGGCGGAACCGCACGAGATATTGCTGACGCGCAGCGGCACCGAGTCCATGCAGGTGCTGATCACGCAATACCACGGACTGGCGCCCGGCGATACGGTGCTGTGGAGTAATCTCGACTATCCGGCCATGCGCACGGCCATGCGCTGGCTGGCGCAGCGCCGTGGCGTCACCAGCACGCAAGTCACATTGCGCTTGCCCATCAGCGATGACGAGATCGTTGCCAGTTACGCGCAAGCCATGCGCCAGGCCGTCAAGCCCAAGTTGCTGCTGCTGTCGCAGGTGACGCCGGCCAACGGCCAGCAATTGCCGGTGCAGGCCATCATGGCGCTGGCGCGCGAGCACGGCATCGATGTGCTGCTCGACAGCGCCCATGCGCTGGGGCAAGTCGACGTGGACGTACAGGCCATGGGCGTCGATTTCGCCGGTTTCAATCTGCACAAATGGCTGGGGGCGCCGGCGGGACTGGGTGTCGTGTATATCCGCGCATCGCAGCTGCACAAGATCGAGCCGCATTTTGGCGACGAGGATTATCCGCCAGCGGATATCCGCAGCCGGCTGCACATGGGTATGCCGCCGATCGGCGCCATCCTGGCCGCGCCCGCCGCATTGGACTTCCATGCGCGCCTGGGCGGCACGCCGGCCAAGATGGAACGCCTGGCCTGGCTGCGCGATTACTGGGTCAGCCGCGCCGCGCAGCTGCCCGGCGTGCGCATGTTGTCGCCGCTCGATGCGAAACGGGGCACGGCGCTGGCGGCCTTTGCCGTCGACGGCATGAGCGCGCGCCAGTTGCAGCAAGCCTTGCTGCAGCGCTTTGGCATTTTCACGGTGGAGCGCAATATCGGCGATACCGACATCGTGCGCGCCACGGTGGCCGTCACCACCACTACCGCTGAACTGGACCGGCTGGTGGCGGCGCTGACGGTGCTGTCCCGCGAGGCGAACGCCTGACAAAACCGTCGCGAGCGGAAGGGAGAGGTGGCCGAGAAGCGCAACCGTACTTCTAGTACGGTGAGCATCGCAAGCCGCCTATACCGACGCGCAGCAGGTTTGGTCAGGCGTTCTAGTACTCGCGGCGGTTCGGCTTAATCTCTTGCAGGATCGTCGTGGAGATCTCTTCGATCGACTTGGTGGTCGACGACAGCCAGCGGATACCCTCGCGTTTCATCATCTTTTCCGCTTCGTTGACCTCGTAACGGCAGTTTTCGATGGCCGCATACTTGCTTCCAGCGCGTCTTTCGTTGCGTATTTCCGACAAACGTTCGGGCGTAATGCTCAATCCGAAAATTTTATTCTTAAATTCCAGCAAGGCCGATGGCAGCTTGTCGCGCTCGAAATCGTCGGGAATCAGCGGATAATTGGCTGCCTTGATGCCGTATTGCATGGCCAGATACAGGCTGGTCGGGGTCTTGCCAGAGCGTGAAACACCCACCAGAATGACATCGGCCGAAGACAGGTTCTTGTGCGACTGGCCATCGTCGTGCGCCAGCGAATAATTGATCGCTTCGATGCGGTTCTTGTATTCCTCGCTGTCGACGATGTTGTGCGAGCGCCCGATGGTATGGGTCGACATCACGCCCAGCTCCTGCTCCAGCGGGGCGACAAAGGTCTGGATCAGGTCCATGTGCATGCCGCTGGACTTGCGGATCACGGCCGACAGGTCGTTCTTCACCAGGGTCGAGAAAATGATCGGGCGCTGGCCATCGGTGGCGAAGGCTTCGTTGATCTTGCGCGCCGCCTCGTAGGCCTTGTCCATGGTATCGATGAAGGGCAGGCGGATCTGGCGGAAGCGCAGATCGAACTGCGTCAGCACCGAGTGGCCGAAGGTCTCGGCGGTGATGCCGGTGCCGTCGGAAACGAAGAAGACGGTGCGGGCCGCGGAGGGCAGAGGAGGGCGTGGTTCTTGTGTCATGGGTTTTCGGATCAAGATTGTGCGTCGTCAATTTGCGCCGCACAAGGTAAAATGGCTGCAACGGTATGATTGTGCTGCACGACGCCAAGAATAACAAGAAGACTGTCTGTGCGCCTCGCGTAAAGATTTCTATCATCAGTAAGGGTGTCATTATGACCAACGCAGTATCGCAACAGCAGGAAGACAAGGACGCGGTGTATGTTGCCTCGTTCGAGCATTTGCGCATGACGGATGTCGAATCCGTCGGCGGCAAGAACGCCTCCCTGGGCGAAATGATCAGCCAACTGGCGGAAGCCGGCGTGCGCGTGCCCGGTGGCTTTGCCACCACGGCGCAGGCATTCCGCGATTTCCTGTCATATAGCGCCAACGGCGGCTTGCCGCTGGCCGAACGCATCGCTCAGCGCCTCGAAGGGCTGAACATCGATGACGTACGCTCGCTGGCGCAAGCCGGCGCCGAGATCCGTCAATGGATCGTGGAAACGCCATTCCAGCCACGCCTGGCCGCCGAAATCGACCAGTTCTACGCCAAGCTGGTGGCCGATTCCGACACCGAAATGTCGTTTGCCGTACGTTCCTCGGCCACGGCGGAAGACTTGCCGGACGCGTCTTTTGCTGGTCAGCAAGAAACCTTCCTGAACGTGGTCGGCATCGACAATGTGCTCGAGGCCATGAAGCAGGTGTTCGCGTCGCTGTACAACGACCGCGCCATCTCGTACCGCGTGCACAAGGGCTTTACGCACGCTGAAGTGGCCCTGTCGGCCGGCGTGCAGCGCATGGTGCGCTCCGACCTGGGCGCCGCCGGCGTGATGTTTACCATCGATACCGAATCGGGCTTCAAGGACGTGGTCTTCGTCACATCCAGTTATGGCCTGGGCGAAACCGTGGTGCAGGGCGCCGTCAATCCCGACGAATTCTATGTGCACAAGCCGATGTTGGAAAAAGGCAAGTCGCCTGTGATCCGCCGCAATATTGGCTCGAAACTGCTGAAGATGGAATTCACGAACGAAGCGAAAGCCGGCCGTTCCGTGAAAACCGTCGACGTGCCCGTCGAAATGCGCAACCGCTACTCGCTGAACGACAGCGAAGTGGTGGAGCTGGCAAAATACGCCGTCATCATCGAAAACCACTATGGCCGTCCGATGGACATCGAGTGGGGCAAGGATGGCCGCGACGGCAAGTTGTACATCCTGCAAGCGCGTCCTGAAACCGTCAAGTCGCAGCAAAAGGCGACCGACGTGCAAGAGCGCTTCAAGCTGAAAAGCACCGGCACCGTGCTGACCTCCGGCCGCGCTATCGGCCAGAAGATCGGCGCCGGCCCCGTGCGCGTGATCCACGATCCGGCCGACATGGAACGCGTGCAGCCAGGCGACGTGCTCGTTGCCGACATGACGGACCCGAACTGGGAACCGGTCATGAAGCGCGCTTCGGCCATCGTCACCAACCGTGGCGGTCGTACTTGCCATGCGGCAATTATTGCGCGTGAGCTCGGTGTGCCGGCCGTCGTCGGCTGCGGCAACGCCACCGACGTGTTGAAAGACGGCACCTTTGTCACCGTGGTGTGCTCCGAAGGCGACGAAGGCAAGATTTACGATGGCTTGCTGGAAACGGAAGTGTCGGAAGTGTCGCGCGGCGAATTGCCGAAGCTCGATACCAAGATCATGCTCAACGTGGGCAATCCGCAACTGGCGTTCGACTTCCAGTCCGTGCCGAATGCGGGCGTGGGCCTGGCGCGCCTGGAATTCATCATCAATAACAATATTGGTGTGCACCCGCGCGCGATCCTTGAATACCCGAACATCGATGCCGACCTGAAAAAGGCCGTGGAATCGGTGGCGCGTGGCCATGCTTCGCCAAAAGCGTTCTACATCGACAAGCTGGCCGAAGGCATTGCCACCATCGCCGCCGCGTTCTGGCCGAAAAAAGTCATCGTGCGCCTGTCCGACTTCAAGTCGAACGAGTATAAGAAGCTGATCGGCGGTTCGCGCTACGAGCCGGACGAGGAAAACCCGATGCTGGGCTTCCGCGGCGCGGCGCGCTACCTGTCGGCCGACTTCTCCGAAGCGTTCAACATGGAATGCGAAGCGATGAAGCGCGTGCGCAATGACATGGGCCTGACGAACGTGGAAATCATGGTGCCATTCGTACGCACCCTGGGCCAGGCCGAGAAAGTCATCGACTTGCTGGCGAAGAATGGCTTGAAGCGCGGCGAGAACGACTTGCGCGTCATCATGATGTGCGAAGTGCCGTCGAACGCCATCCTGGCCGACCAGTTCCTCGACCATTTCGACGGCTTCTCGATCGGTTCGAACGATCTGACCCAGCTGACCCTGGGCCTGGACCGCGATTCCGGCATGGAATTGCTGGCCGCCGACTTCGACGAGCGCGATCCTGCCGTGAAAGCCCTGCTGGCCCTGGCCATCAAGGCTTGCCTGGCACGCGGCAAGTACATCGGCATTTGCGGCCAGGGTCCTTCCGACCATCCGGACTTCGCCGTCTGGCTGATGGAGCAGGGCATCGAATCGATGTCGCTGAACCCGGACTCGGTGATCGACACCTGGCAAAAGCTCGCTGCGCTGAAAGCGTAAGCGTCTTGTCCGCCTTCTGAAAACCCGCTGCCGCTCACCCGGCAGCGGGTTTTTTTATGCCTGCCACGCGGCGCACGCCTGTATTCGATGGCATTGCGCCAGATCAGCTAAAATGATTCCACCAATACATTGAAACGGGAGTTCTCATGGCAAGCAAGAAACCGAGCAAAGTGGCAAAGATCGACATCGGCATTTCCGAGGCGGACCGCGCGAAGATTGCGGAGGGCCTGTCCGGCCTGCTGGCCGACAGCTACACCTTGTACCTGATGACCCATAATTTTCACTGGAACGTCAAGGGGCCGATGTTCAACACCCTGCACCTGATGTTCATGACGCAATACACGGAACAGTGGGCCGCGCTGGACCTGATCGCCGAGCGCATCCGCGCCCTCGGCTATCCGGCGCCCGGTACCTACAAGGAATTCGTCAAGCTGGCCTCGATCAAGGAAATCGACGGCGTGCCGCCGGCGCTGGACATGGTCAGCCACCTGGTATCGGCACAGGAAGCGACCGCGCGCACGGCGCGCCGCCTGTTCCCGCTGCTGGAAAAAGCCAATGACCAGCCGACGGCCGACCTGATCACGCAGCGCCTCGATTTGCATGAAAAGACGGCGTGGATGTTGCGCAGCCTGCTGGAAGAGTAATTGCCGGGCCTGCGGCGCTAATTCGTCCCTGCCTATTGACGCCATCAGGAATTGCGTTAGACTGCTTGTATATAGGTGTTTGGCAAGAATAATATCAGGCAGTAATACGCATTAAACCCCGTCGCTTATATAGGCTGCGGGGTTTTTTATTTTCGGATTCGCAAAGATGGAGGCATCATGGCTGAATGGGTGGGCTGGTTTGTGGCGGCTGGCGCGGTATTGATCCTGGAGCTGTTTACGGGCACGTTTTATTTGCTGATGATCGCCATCGGTATCAGTGCCGGAGGACTGGTGGCGCTGGCGGGCGGCAATGGCGGCTGGCAAGCCCTGACGGCCGCCATTGTCGGCGTGGCGGCCACCCTGTTATTGCGGCGCAGCCGTTTTGCCAAGGCGGCGCGGCGCGATGCGGCGCAGGATCCGAATGTCAATCTCGATATCGGCCAAAGCGTGGCGGTTGCGCATTGGGTCGATGGCGCGGCGCGCGTCATGTACCGCGGCGCCTTGTGGGATGTGGAACTGATTCCCGGCAGCGATACGCAAGCCGGCCATTACACCATCCGTGCCGTGCGTGGCAGCCGTTTGATTGTTGGATAACCTGGAGAGTAGATTATGGAAGTAAGCACTGGTAGCGTGTCGCTGATCTTGTTATTGCTGGCATTGGTATTTGTCTTCAAGACGGTCAATGTGGTGCCGCAGCAGCATGCCTGGGTGGTGGAGCGCCTGGGCAAGTTCCATGCGGTATTGGGCCCTGGCTTGAATATCGTCGTGCCTTTTGTCGATCGTATCGCCTACAAGCACGTGCTCAAGGAAATTCCGCTCGACGTGCCGCCGCAGGTATGTATTACGCGCGACAATACGCAATTGCAGGTCGATGGCATTCTGTATTTCCAGATTACCGACGCCATGCGTGCTTCGTATGGCTCGTCGAATTATATCGCCGCCATTACGCAACTTGCGCAAACGACCTTGCGTTCGGTGATCGGTAAAATGGAACTCGACAAGACATTTGAAGAACGCGACCATATCAATACGGCTATCGTGAATGCCATCGATGAATCGGCGGCGAATTGGGGCGTCAAGGTATTGCGCTATGAAATCAAGGATTTGACGCCGCCCAAAGAGATACTGCATGCGATGCAGGCGCAGATTACGGCTGAGCGCGAAAAGCGCGCGCTGATTGCCGCCTCGGAAGGGCGCAAGCAGGAGCAGATCAATATCGCCAGCGGCGAGCGCGAAGCGGCGATTGCCCGCTCGGAAGGCGAAAAGCAGGCGTCGATCAACCGCGCCGAAGGCCAGGCCACGGCCATCGTCGCGCTGGCGCAAGCCAGTGCCGAAGCGCTGCGCCAGGTAGGTGCCGCCATCCGTGAGCCGGGTGGCGAAGATGCCGTCAACCTGAAGGTGGCCGAACAGTATGTGGGCGCGTTCGCGCAATTGGCGAAAACAAATAACTCGATTATCGTGCCGGCCAATCTGGGCGATATGAGCGGTTTGATCGCCACGGCGATGCAGGTGGTGAAAACGCAAAAGCCGAAAGGCGGCGTGGCGATTCCCTGATTGCCTGGTGAATAGCAAACTCGTAGCAAGTTTGTCGTCAAAACTGCCCGCCATATCGCGGGCAGTTTTCATTTGTGCTGCTGGAATATATGCTGGCAACAGGGCTCGAGTATCTGCGCTTTAAATGGTAATGTTGAAAATATTTTCTTTATGCTATGCTGTGCGCACTTTCGGGATTATATGCTGTCGTACGACGCTTATCTTTTTGATTGAAGTAAAATCTGCTGCTCATGCATTGCGATGACTCAACCGATATCCGCAGCGGATACTTGGGTAGTGTTTGGGAGTTGAGGCATAATTGGCGATGGTATTGCTCCAATGTATATTTTGAATTGCAATTTATGATTACTATAAATTGCAATGAGGCAGAAAGTGCTGCAAAATAAATACCGTCGATGGTGCTGCATTGAATCGCGATCGCACAAGGCAGGGAAGTCGGCGCAGACAGTCGGTCCAGCGCGATGTCCGCTCCCTGGATTGAAGACTTACATCATCTGAAGGTCGGGGAAGTCGGGTTTTTGGTAAAAGAATTGTAAAAAACAATCAAATCTCAAGAAAAATCACCTCAGTCGCGTTACAATTGGATAGAATTTAACTGTTCAGTTATATTTTTCAACTCACACAAGGAAATATCATGGATCTGTCCAGCTTATCCCTGTCCGAACTGCGCACCTTGCAGGACGACATCAAGAAGCAAATGAAGAAACGCGAACAGGACGACCTATCCAAAGCGCGCGAACAAATCCTGGCAATCGCCCAGAGCGTTGGCGTTTCCGTAAAAGATCTGGTTGGTACCGGTATCCGCGCTAAAACCGGCACGGTCGCAGTACGCTATCGCAATCCGGATGATGCGACGCAGCAATGGACTGGCCGTGGCCGTCAACCGAAATGGGTCAAAGAGTGGACCGATTCGGGCAAGTCGCGCGATCTGCTGAAGGTTTGATCCTGAAGGTTTAAAAAACCGCTCATTCGGATGCTTGCCCTGTGGAGTGACAGGTGTAGTACAAGGCAGCATGCAAGCATCCGGAACTTTTCTGATTAATTGTCTTTGGCCAGGTGGGCAAAGCTGATTCATTCGCTTATCTCCACGGTATTTTCAATAATACCTGTCTTATTCCGCAGTATCTCTTCATTTTCCTGTTTTTGTCCCAGTGCGCTGTGCATTTCCGCTTGCCGCAGGCGCCGGCAAAATAAAACCCGGCATATAGCCGGGCTTGGTGGTATTGGAGCAGATCGCTGCGCGTGGTGCCGGATCAGCGGCGGTGCGACTTCATTGCCGCCTGCACTTCGCGCGCGCCGTCACGATCGCGTTCCGCTGCCCGCTTGTCATGCTGTTTCTTGCCCTTGGCCAGGCCGATTTCGCATTTTACGCGGCCGCCCTTGTAGTGCAGGTTGAGCGGCACCAGCGTATAGCCGGAGCGTTCCACCTTGCCGATCAGTTTATCCATTTCCGTGCGGTGCAGCAGCAGCTTGCGCGTGCGTACGGCTTCCGGGTGGATGTGGGTGGAGGCGGTCGGCAGGGCGCTGATATGCGCGCCGAACAGGAAGAGTTCATCGCCGCGGACGACAACGTAGGCTTCCTTGATTTGTACGCGGGCGTCGCGGATGGCTTTGACTTCCCAGCCTTCCAGCACGATGCCGGCTTCGTAGCGATCCTCGATAAAGTAGTCGTGGAAGGCTTTTCTGTTGTCTGCTATGGTCATGAGATGGTAAATGTGCGCGGGTCGGTTAAACTACTGTCTCGCGCAAGCGCGATAAAATCAAATGTATCCAACATCATAGCAAATGGTTCTTCAATGGCAGTAGTACATAAATCAGTTTTTCTCGGCTATAGCGCCGAACAAATGTTCGCGCTGGTGGCGGCGGTGGAGGATTATCCCAAATTCCTGCCCTGGTGCGGTGCGGTCGAGATTCGCGAGCGGGGCGAGAACACGGTCGTCGCCAGCGTGGGCATACATTACCACGGCGTGCGCCAAAGCTTCACCACGTCCAACGAGAACGTGCCGCCGAGCTCCATCAAGATGAAGCTGGTGGACGGTCCTTTCAAGACCCTCGACGGCGTGTGGACCTTCAAGGCCCTGCGCGAAGATGCATGCAAGATCGAACTGGACCTGCACTACGAGTTTTCCAGCCGCGTGCTCGAGCAGATCATCGGCCCCGTCTTCGGCATGATCGCCAACAGCATGGTCGATTCCTTCTGCAAGCGCGCGGAGACGGTGTATGGCTGAAGCGGACATTGCGGTGCAGGTGTGTTACGCCTTGCCGGATAGCAGCTTTCTGCGCTCACTGAAGGTGCCTGCAGGCACCACCATCGGGCAGGCGGTGGAGCAGAGCGGCTTGCTGCAGGAAGTCCCCGGCATCGACCTGGCCGTGAATATGGTCGGCATCTATGGCAAGAAGAAGCCGTTGGACACCGTCTTGCGCGAGCATGACCGTATCGAGGTGTACCGTCCGCTGCAGGCAGACCCGAAAGAAGCGCGCCGCCGGCGTGCCAGCGGCAAGCCCGCCAAGACCTGACGGGTCTGGAAGAGGGCGGGGCTGCGGCTTGCGGCTGGCCCTGGCGGGACATTTTTTTGCTATTTCCAAATATCTTTTCTATGCTGCAAGGACGGAGGGCGCTTTTTTCTGTATAATCTGCTTTTGCGCCAATAGGAAATGCTATGCGTCTACTTCAAAAAGCACTCACATTCGATGACGTGCTGCTCGTCCCAGCCTACTCCAACGTTCTGCCCGCCGATACGTCCCTCAAAACTCGCCTGACCCGCAATATCACCCTGAATATTCCCTTGCTGTCCGCAGCCATGGATACGGTGACGGAAGCCCGCCTCGCGATCGCGATGGCCCAGGAAGGCGGCATCGGCATCATTCACAAGAATTTGAATCCGAAAGACCAGGCGCGTGAAGTGGCCCGCGTGAAGCGTTTCGAAGCCGGCGTGCTGCGCGACCCGATCACGATTCCGCCGGAAATGAAAATCCGCGACGTGATCGCCCTGACGGAACAATACGGCATCAGCGGTTTCCCTGTTGTCAAAGGCAAGGAAGTCGTCGGCATCATCACCAACCGCGATTTGCGCTTTGAGCAGGAACTCGACGCGGAAGCTTCCGCCAAGATGACCCCGCGCGAAAAACTCGTGGTCGTCAAGGAAGACGCCGATACGGCCGAAGCCAAGCGCCTGATGAACAAGCACCGCCTGGAGCGCGTGCTGGTCGTCAACGACGCGTTCGAGCTGCGCGGTCTGATCACCGTCAAGGATATCCAGAAGTCGACTTCCCACCCGTTCGCGTCGAAAGACAGCCAGGGCAAGCTGCTGGTCGGCGCTGCCGTCGGCGTAGGCGCCAAGGATGAAGAGCGCATCGATTTGCTGGTCGCTGCCGGCGTCGACGTGCTGGTGGTCGATACGGCCCACGGCCACTCGCAAGGCATTCTCGACCGCGTACGCTGGATCAAGACAAAGTATCCGCAAGTCGAAGTGATTGGCGGCAACATCGCTACCGCCGCTGCCGCCAAGGCGCTGGTCGAATACGGCGCCGATGCGGTCAAGGTCGGCATCGGTCCTGGCTCGATTTGCACCACGCGTATCGTCGCCGGTGTGGGTGTGCCACAAATCACGGCCATCTCGAATGTTGCTGAAGCACTGGAAGGCACGGGCGTGCCTTGTATCGCCGACGGCGGTATCCGTTTCTCGGGCGATATCTCGAAAGCGCTGGCCGCGGGCGCTTCGACCGTCATGATGGGTTCCATGTTTGCCGGTACGGAAGAAGCACCAGGCGAAGTGATCCTGTATCAGGGCCGCAGCTACAAGTCGTACCGCGGCATGGGTTCGCTGGGCGCGATGTCCGATGGTTCGGCTGACCGTTATTTCCAGGACGCCACGATGAAGGCCGACAAGTTCGTGCCTGAAGGTATCGAAGGCCGCGTGGCCTACAAGGGCAGCGTGCTGGCGATCATCTTCCAGCTGGTGGGCGGCGTGCGTCAATCGATGGGTTACTGCGGTTGCGCCACCATCGACGAACTGCGCGAAAAAGCGGAATTCGTGGAAATCACTTCGGCCGGCATGCGCGAGTCGCATGTCCATGATGTGCAGATTACCAAAGAAGCCCCTAACTACCGTTCAGAGTAATTAGCGACAGACCAGACCGGCGCCTAGTGCGCCGGTTTTGTAATGACCACAGATAAAGTCCCCATCATGCATTCTAAAATCCTCATTCTCGATTTCGGTTCCCAAGTCACCCAGTTGATCGCCCGCCGCGTGCGCGATTCCGGCGTGTTTTCCGAAGTCTTCCCGTATGACGTCAGCGACGAATTCGTGCGCAACTATGGCGCCGCCGGCGTGATCCTGTCGGGCAGCCACAATTCCACCCTGGACGGCGATTCGCCGCGCGCGCCGCAAGCCGTGTTCGAACTGGGCGTGCCCGTGCTGGGCATCTGCTACGGCATGCAAACCATGGCGGCCCAGCTGGGCGGCAAGGTGGAAAACGGCCTGGTGCGCGAATTCGGCTACGCCGAGGTGCGCGCCCGCAGCCATACCAAGTTGCTCAACGGTATTGCCGACTTCGTCACCGACGAAGGCCACGGCATGCTGAAAGTGTGGATGAGCCACGGCGACAAGGTGCTGGAAATGCCGCCAGGCTTCAAGCTGATGGGCAATACCCCGAGCTGCCCGATCGCCGCCATGGCCGACGAAGAGCGCCAGTTCTACGGCGTGCAATTCCACCCGGAAGTGACCCACACGGTGCAGGGCAAGGCCATGATCGGCCGCTTCGTGCATGAAATCTGCGGCTGCAAGTCGGACTGGAACATGCCCGACTACATCAGCGAAGCGGTGGAAAAGATCCGCGCGCAAGTCGGTAGCGACGACGTCATCCTGGGCCTGTCCGGCGGCGTCGATTCGTCCGTCGCGGCTGCCCTGATCCACCGCGCCATCGGCGACCAGCTGACCTGCGTCTTCGTCGACCACGGCTTGCTGCGCCTCGACGAAGGCAAGATGGTGATGGACATGTTCGCCAAGAACCTGGGCGTGAAAGTCATCCGCGTCGATGCGGAAGACCAGTTCATGGGCCATTTGGCCGGCGTCACCGACCCCGAGCAAAAGCGCAAGATCATCGGCCGTGAATTCGTCGAAGTCTTCCAGGTCGAATCGGGCAAGCTGGTGAATGCCAAATGGCTGGCGCAAGGCACGATTTACCCGGACGTGATCGAATCGGCAGGTAAAGGTAAAAAAGGCCAGACCATCAAGAGCCACCACAACGTGGGCGGCTTGCCGGACACCATGAAGCTCAAATTGCTCGAACCCTTGCGCGAACTGTTCAAGGATGAAGTGCGCAAACTGGGCGTGGCCCTGGGCTTGCCGCATGACATGGTCTACCGTCACCCATTCCCGGGCCCGGGCCTGGGCGTGCGCATCCTCGGCGAAGTCAAGAAAGACTATGCCGACCTGCTGCGCCGCGCCGATGCCATCTTCATCGAAGAATTGCGCAATACGCCGTACGAGTTCGTCGCCGGCCAGGCCGTTGACCCGGATGCGCTGCCAGCGAACTGGTACGAAGCGACCAGCCAGGCTTTCGCCGTCTTCCTGCCCGTCAAATCGGTGGGCGTGATGGGCGATGGCCGCACCTACGAATACGTGGTCGCCCTGCGCGCCGTGCAAACGCAAGACTTCATGACGGCCCACTGGGCGCACCTGCCGCACAGCTTGCTGGGCAAGGTCTCCAACCGCATCATCAATGAAGTGCGCGGCATCAACCGCGTCGTTTACGATATTTCGGGCAAGCCGCCGGCGACCATCGAGTGGGAATGATGGGTTCGCTTTAAGTAATTGATTTTAAAGTGAAAAATATATGGCCATTGATAATTCAAAAAAATTATCAATGGCCATTTTTTTGATGTGCATTCGGTTGATCCGTCGCGCCAAGGAAATGCGTGCATTGACGTCTCCAGCACGATCCCAAGTCAATGACTCCATCCAGCCATCAGGTAGTTTTTTGACTTCACAGGGCAGCGCATGGATCACGCTCCGCGTATTTCCCCGTGAGCTGCACCACTCCATCTACCGCGACTTTTCAGCAAGGTAGTGATCTGGCTATTTCTCGCTCTTGCTTGCGGACTCGGCGCAATCGAAGGCTTTTTGGGGAATGGCTTCGAGGCCTTGACGCGCGAGGTCCAGCAGCTCTATTTCTACGGTGCTGCCATTTTGCATGGACAGGCGCTTCACGGCGGAGGCAAGCACGGGGGGAAGTTCCAGAAAATTCAGGATCAGCGCCCCTCCGGCCGGCACTGGCGGGTCGATTTGCGTCCCTCTGGCGATGGGCAACGTCCCATGCACAAGCCAGGCGGTGCTGACGCCGAGGGCGGCGGCAATCTTTTCTGCCGCGTCCATAGGCAGTTTGGCTTTGCCTGATTCATAGCGATACAGTTGCGTGGGATTGATGCCCGCCACTTCGGCAAGCAGCACTTGTGAGATACGAAGATTCTCGCGGCCGCTTTTGAGCCGCTCAGAAACATGGGTGTTGCCAGACATACATATTGCCTTTCATATATACAACGTTCGTGAATGACCGGCTGTGACGCAGCTGTCTCCGCAATGATGAAAGGAACGAGAGCGTTTTGCTGGCCACAGCCTGGTCAGCAGCAGTGATTTTACTGCCCGGGAGCGGCATTGCGGCACCCCCTTGTTTCGGATTCCTTCCGGTTGGACTGGATCAATGGCCGCGGATAGAGAATGGCGCCGCCTTGAGGCTGACGTTCTGCAAGCGCTATGAACGCCAAACCGTCGGGGAACGCTGCGATTGCTGATGTGCCGATATGAAGGCTTCATCGCCCAGAAGAATCTAGTGAAAAGTGCGAACGAGCGGACTAGTTTCTCCCATCCCTGCAGCGACAAACCGGCAATGACGGATTTTTCTGGTGAAGGTATTTTTGAGGGTATTGGCAACTGGATAACCTGGTAAACACTGAAAAATCAAAGGCATGGCGGCCTCATTGAGAATTGAGTGGAATAGGTTTCCACTATAAAATTTCCTGTTCTTACTGATTTGGTAAGCCAAAGCCCTGTTTTACAGGGCTTTTTTTGTGCCATGGATGCCGGGTCCCATTACCTGTGCTGCCGCCAGAAGGCCGCGCATCTATTTACTAGTGGTAATCGGATAGTTGAAAGACAGTTACCAAAGAAGTAAAGTTCTCAAGAAATAAATATAGTTGCCATGCAGAAATAATTAATTTATAATTTCATTACGTAAATAATTACTTAAGGCAACATATGCACCCGCGCTTGACGCCATGGTGCGGTGTATTTTTGTTTAGTGGCACCTTGTGTGCCGCCGTGTCCGCGCAGACCCGTCCTGAAATCGCGCCGCCCCTTCTCAACCCGCCTGGCGCCAGTCAGCGCGACGATGCCAGCCAAGAACTTATCCGCCAGCAAGAACGTGAGCGCCTCCTGCGCCAGCAGCAGGAACGCACGCCCGACGTGCGCCTGCTCGAGGCGCCCGCGGCCGCCTCCGCCAACCGCCTGCCCGCAGGCGAATCGCCATGCTTTACGATTGACCAGCTGGTGTTGCGTGGCGAGGACGCCGCGCAATTCCAGTGGGCGCTGGCCGCCGCCGGGCGCGACGACCTGGGTGCGCCGGACTCTGCGCTGGGGCGCTGCCTGGGCACGCAGGCCATCAATGTGCTGATGGGGCGGCTGCAGAACGCCATCATCGCGCGCGGCTATGTCACGACGCGCGTGCTGGCCGAACCGCAGGATTTGAGCAAGGGGACGCTGGCCTTGAGCCTGATACCGGGGCGCATCCGCCAGATCGGCTTTGCGCCCGGCACGAATCCCCGCGCCACGTGGTGGAATGCCGTGCCGGCGCGCCCAGGCGACTTGCTCAATGTGCGCGATACGGAACAGGCGCTGGAAAACTTCAAGCGCGTGCCGACGGCCGAGGCCGATATCCAGATCATGCCGGCCGAGGGCGGCAATGCGAAACCGGGCGAGAGCGACCTGCAGATCCAGTGGAAGCAGGGCTTGCCGTTTCGCCTGGCGCTGGGCCTCGACGATGGCGGTTCGCGCTCGACGGGCAAGCTGCAGGGCAGCGTGACCCTGTCGTACGACCACTGGCTGACCCTGAACGACCTGTTTTACCTGAGCCTGAACCAGAACGTCGACGGCGACCGCGACGGTCCGCGCGGCACGGCCGGCATGGTGGCGCATTATTCGATTCCCTACGCCTACTGGCTGCTGGCCTTCACGGTCAGCGACAGCCATTACCACCAGTCCGTAGCCGGCATCAGCCAGGACTACAACTACAGCGGCGCCAGCCAGAATCGCGAAGTGAAACTGTCGCGTCTGGTGTACCGCGACGCCTCGCGCAAGACGACGGTGTCGCTACGGGGCTGGCAGCGTTCCGCGCAAAACTTTATCGATGATACGGAAGTGGAAGTGCAGCGCCGCCGCATGGCCGGCTGGGAACTGGGCCTTGGCCACCGCGAATTCCTGGGGCAAGCCACCCTGGACCTGAACCTGCAATACCGGCGCGGCACGGGCGCGATGGATGCGCTGGCCGCGCCCGAGGAAGCGTTTGGCGAGGGCACGTCGCGGTTCAAGCTCATCCTGGCCGACGCGGCCGTGTCGGCGCCGTTCACACTGGCTGGCCAGCCGTTGCACTACACGGGCAGCTGGCGCACGCAGCACAACCGCACGCCGCTGGTGCCGCAAGACCGCTTCGCCATCGGCGGGCGCTATACGGTGCGCGGCTACGACGGCGAAAGCAGCCTGTCGGCCGAACGGGGTTGGCTGCTGCGTAACGAAATCGGCGTGCCGCTGGGTCGCAGCGGCCAGCAAGCGTATGCGGGACTCGATCATGGCGAGGTATCGGGGCCATCCGCGGAATGGCTGATCGCGCGCCGCCTGACGGGCGGTTTCGTCGGCTTGCGGGGGCAATGGCTGGGCGTGCAGTACGACGCCTTTGTCGGCTGGCCCGTGCATAAACCTGAACTCTTCCGCACGGCCAGGCATACGGCCGGCTTCCGCCTGAACGCCAGTTATTGATATTTAGCAATGTAGTTACGTAGTTTTAAAGAATTAAGTCACTAAACGCAGCCATCCGCCAGACGTTTTCCTTTCCCTGTATTTGGCCGCTATTAGGACTTTCATGAACAAGAACCTGTACCGCATCATCTTCAACAAACGCCGTGGCCAATTGATGGTCGTCGCCGAAAATGCCTCTTCGCAAGGCAAGGCTGCCAAGGGGGAGGGCGGCCTGGACAGCGGCGTGTTTGGCGGTGATGGCGGTGGCGGGGTCAATGCCAAATTGCGGCCGCTGGCCTTGGCGATCTTTGGCGCGCTGGGCATGGTGACCTTTGTGGCGGGGCCAGCCATGGGACAGATCGTGGCGGACCCGAATGCGCCGGGCCGCCAGCGTCCGACGGTGGTGCAAAGCGCGAATGGCGTGACGCAGGTCAATATCCAGACGCCGAGCGCGGCGGGCGTGTCGCGCAATACCTACAGCCAGTTCGACGTGACGGCCAATGGCGCCATCCTGAACAACAGCCGCGGCAACGTGCAGACGCAGACGGGCGGCTGGGTGCAGGGCAATCCGTGGCTGGCAGGCGGCAGCGCGCGCGTGATCCTCAACGAAGTCAATTCGGCCAACCCGAGCCAGCTGCGCGGCTATGTGGAAGTGGCGGGCCAGCGCGCCGAGGTCGTCATCGCCAACCCGGCCGGCGTGGCCATCGATGGCGGCGGCTTCATCAACGCCAGCCGGGTCACACTGACGACGGGCACGCCTATCCTCAACGGCGGCAGCCTGGACGGCTACATGGTGCAGCGCGGCGTGGTCAGCATCAATGGAAGGGGACTGGATACGTCGCTGAGCGATTACACGGCGATCCTGGCGCGCGCCGCGCAGATCAACGGCGGTATCTGGGCGCAGGAACTGAAAGTGGTGACGGGAACTAACCAGATCGATGCGGCGCATGGCGTGGCGGGCGCCGCGGCTGGCGTGGGGCCGGCCCCGGGGTATGCGCTGGACGTGGCACAGCTGGGCGGCATGTATGCGGGCAAGATCACCCTGGTCGGCACGGAAGCGGGCCTGGGCGTGCGCAATGCGGGCGTCTTGGCGGCCACGGCCGGCAACCTGGTGCTGCAATCGAATGGCTGGCTGAGCAACAGCGGCAACATCCAGTCTTCCGGCGCCGGCAGCCAGACCAGCATCGCCGTCGCGGGCGACGTGGCCAACAGCGGCACCGTGTATGCGGGCGGCGACAGCCAGATGCAGGCGCAGGGCAATATTGCCAACAGCGGCGTGATCGCGGCCCAGGGCAATGCCAAGGTGCACGCCACGGGTGCGGCGGCGCGCATCGATGCCACTGCCGGCTCGGTGCTGGCGGCTGGTTTGAATCTGGACAATACCTTGGCTGCCAGCGGCAAGCTGAGCGTTTCTGCTGGCGATACCATTGCCGTGCATGGCACGGCCGTGGCAGGCGGAGACAGCAGCCTGGCGGCGCGCCAGCTGGACCTTGCTGGCGCGCAAGTTTCGGGCGGGAATGTCAGCCTGGGGGCCAGCGCCGGCGACCTCGATGCCAGCCGCGCGCAGGTCACTGCCCGCGACCGCCTGCAACTGGATGCGGCGCAGACCGTGCGCAGCGATGCGGCGCAACTGGTGGGCCAGCAATTGGGCGTGAACGCGCACGACCTGTCGAACGTGGGCGGCCAGATCATGCAATTGGGCAATAGTGATCTGGCCATCCGCTTGCCGGGTTCACTGGACAATACGCGCGGCGTCATCGCCACGAATAGCCAGACCTTGCGTCTGCAGGCCGCCGGCCTGAGCAACCAGGACGGAACGATCCAGCATGCGGGCACGGGCGCGCTGGAGATCGGCGCAGCGCAGATCAACTTGCAGCGCGGCAGCATCCTCAGTAATGGCGCCATGGCGCTGACGGGCGAGCACATCGACCACCGCGATGCGCGCACGGTGGCGGGGCAGCTCAGTATCGACGCCGCTACCCTGGACAACCGGGGCGGCAGCCTGGCGCAGAGCGGCCAGGGCGACACGCGTGTGCAGGTGCGCGGCGGGCTGGACAACCGCGGCGGCGCGCTGGAAAGCAATGGCGCGCTGACTGTGCAGGCAAGCAATGTGCAAAACCAGAAAGGCCGTATCGTCTCAAGTACGGACCTGGCGCTGTCGACAGGCGCTCTGGACAACACGGAAGCGACCCTGGCGGCGGGCCGTACACTGCGCCTCGACAGTGGCGACGTCGACAATACGCGCGGCCAGATCCAGGCAGTGGCGGGTGATGCGGCCTTGACGGTCGCAAAGCTGAACAATACGGCCGGCAGCGTATTTGCTGGTGGCAACCTTGCCACGCAGGCCAGCGAAGTGCTCAACAGCGGCAACCTGTATGCGGCCGGCAGCCAGGCGCTGCAGGTGAGCGGCGCCATCAGCAACAGCGGCGTCATCGCAGCGCAGGGCGACAACCGCATCGATGCCAGCCGCATCGATAGCACGACCGGCAGCCTGCTGGGTGCAGGCATCCGCGCCGACGGCAGCCTGGCCGGCAACGGCCAGTTGCAACTGACGGCTGCGCAAGCGATCAGTGCGCACGGTCAGAACCTGGCCGCCGGCAAGACCAGCCTGCACGCTGCCACCATCGACCTGAGCGGCAGCCAGACGGGCGGTGCGGCCATCGACTTGAACTCCAAAACTGGCAATGTCGTCACCGATAACGCGCTGGTGACGACCACGGGCCTGCTGTCCGTGACGGCGGCCGGCAGCAGCCAGGCCCTGTCGAACGTGCGCGGTACCCTGAGCGCGGGGCAATTGGATATCCAGACGGGATCGCTCGACAACCGCGGTGGTACCCTGATCCAGACGGGCACTGGCGATACGGCATTAACTGGCAGCACCCTGGACAACACGGGCGGACGCATCGCCGTCAACAGCGCCAAGCTGGCGCTGACTGCGGAAACTGTGACTAACCGCGACGGCAGCATCGAACACGCGGGCACGGGCAGCCTGAGCATCGACGCGGTGCGTTTCGATGACGAGCGCGGCAAGGTGACGGGCAATGGCCTGGTTGATATCCAGGCGGAAACGGTCGATCACCGTCATGCCGTTACGTCCGGGCAGCAGGTAACAGTGCAGGCCGACAATCTGGACAACCGCGACGGCACCCTGCAGCAGACGGGGCCAGGACAGATGCGCGTGGACGTGGCGCAGACCCTGAACAACACGCGCGGCAGCATCGCCGGCAATGGCAGCCTGCAGCTGCAGGCGGGCGTGCTGGACAACAGCAAGGGCCGTATCACGTCCGCCGCCTCGGCGGATATCGCCAGCAAGGGCGCGCTGACCAACACGGACGGCGTGATCGCGGCCACGCAGGCGCTGCAGTTGACGGGTATCGGGTTTGATAACACGCGTGGTGTATTGCAGGCGGACAATTTACGTCTGGACGCGGCGGCCTTGCAGAACCAGCAGGGCACGGTGAGCGCCGGTACGGACCTGACGGCGCGTATCAGCGCAGACTTGAACAATACCGGCCTGCTGTATGCGGGCCGCAACCAGCAACTGACGGTTGGGGGATTGCTGAACAACAGCGGCTCAATCGCTTCCGTTGGCAACACCAATATTTCCGCTAATAAAGTGACCAGCAGCGGCTTGCTGGGTGCCGGCGTGAAAGCCGATGGCAGCCTGGGCACGGCAGGCGATCTCACCATCAACGCCGATGGCATCTTGCAAGCGAGCGGGCAGAACCTGGCGGCGGGCAGCGCCGTGCTGGCGGGCGACAATGTGGACTTGTCGGGCAGCCAGACGGGGGCAAGCAACATCGCCATCACTGCGCGCAGCGGCGACGTATTGACGAACAAGGCCGTGATTTCCGCCAGCAATCTGCTGGCCATCACCGCCAACGCGAACAACGCCCAGTCACTGGCGAACAGCCAGGGCCAGTTGGTGGCTGGTCAGTTGCAACTGAAACTGTCCAACCTGGACAACTCCAGTGGCGAGATCGTGCAGACGGGCACGGGCGACACCGTCATCACCACAGGCAAGCTGGACAACACGGCTGGCCGCATCGCCGTCAACAGCGCGAACCTGGCCTTGAACGCCTCCGTCTTGACCAATATCAATGGCAAGCTGGAACACGCGGGCGCCGGCATCCTTGCCATCAACGCGGGGCAATTCAACAACCAGTTCGGCAAGATCACGGGCAACGGCAAGCTTGACATCACGGCGACTACCCTGGATCACCGCAACGCCACCACCATCGCCAATCAGCTGAGCGTCAACGCCGGCACGCTGGACAATCGGACCGGCAGCCTGGCGCAAACGGGCACAGGTTTGATGAGCCTCAATGCCGCCGGCTCGCTGGACAACACGGGCGGCAAGATCGAAGGCAATGGCGATGCACTGGTAAAGGCCGCTACCTTGCTGAACAACAAGGGCCGCCTCGTGACGGCGCAGGATGCCGAATTGAATGTGGGTAGCCTGGACAATACGGAAGGGATCGTGGCCGCCGGGCGCAACCTGGCATTGAGCGGTGCTGACATCGACAATACCAAGGGCCAGCTGCAAGCCGTGGCCGGCAACGCCACCTTGAACGTCGCGAACTTGAACAATGCGGCAGGCAACGTGTTTGCCGGCGGCAATCTGACCACCACGCTCGACGCCTTGAGCAACACGGGCAGCCTGTATGCGGCTGGGAATCAATCCCTGAGCGCAACAGGTGCCATCGTGAACACGGGCGTCATCGCGGCGCAGGGCAACAACAGCATCACGGCAAACAGTCTTGACAGCGGCGCAAGCAGCTTGATCGGCGCGGGTATCCAAGCCGATGGCAAGCTGGGCACGGTTGGCGACCTGGCGATCAGCACCGCGCAAGCGCTGGATGCACACGGCCAGATTCTGGCGGCCGGCAATGCCAATCTGACAGGCGCCATGCTCGACATCAGTGGCAGCCAGGCCAGCGCGGCCAACATCGGCCTGACGGCGACACAGGGCGATGTCAGCACGAACAAGGCCGTGGTGACGACGCCAGGTACATTGAACATCACGAGCAATGCCGCCCTGCATAACACGGAAGGCACCTTGCAGGCAGGCCAGTTCGACCTGCATGTGGCAAACCTGGACAACGCCAAGGGTACGTTGCTGCAAACGGGCACGGGTAACACCGTCATCCAGACGGGCAATCTGGACAACACGGCTGGCCGCATCGCCGTCAACAGCAACAAGTTGACCCTCGATGCGACTACGCTGACGAACCGCGATGGCAAGATCGAGCATGCGGGAACCGGCATCCTGTCCGTCCAGGCGGGCGTGCTGGACAACAGCAAGGGCCGCATCACGTCGGCTGCTTCGGCAGAAATCCTCAGCAAGGGCGCGCTGAACAATACGGATGGCGTAATTGCCGCGATTGCCGACTTGCATGTGGGCGGTATTGCACTGGATAACACGCGCGGCGTATTGCAAGCGGACAATTTACGTCTGGATGCGGGGACCTTGCTGAACCAGCAGGGTACGCTCAGCGCGGGCACGGACTTGACAGCGAAAGTGAGCGGAGACCTGAACAATGCCGGCCTGCTGTATGCAGGCCGTGACCAGCAATGGATGGTGGGTGGCTTGCTGAACAACAGCGGCTCAATCGCTTCCGTCAACAACACCCATATTACCGCCGGCAAAGTCACCAGCAGCGGCTTGCTGGGCGCCGGCGTGAAAGCCGATGGCAGCCTGGGTACGGCAGGCGACTTGACCATCAATGCCGATGGCGTGCTGCAAGCGAGCGGCCAGAACCTGGCGGCGGGCAGCGCCGTGCTGACGGGCGACAATGTGGACCTGTCGGGCAGCCAGACGGGGGCCGGTAACATCGCGATCACCGTGCGCAGCGGTAACGTGCTGGCGAACAAAGCGATGATTTCCGCCAGCAACGTGCTGGCGATCACGGCCAATGCGCATAACGCCCAGTCGCTGGTGAATACCCAGGGCCAGCTGGTAGCCGGCCAGTTGCAGCTGAACGTGGCCAACCTGAACAACGCCAACGGCGAGATCGTGCAGGCGGGCACCGGCGATACCACCATTACCACGGGCAAGCTGGACAACACAGCCGGCCGCATCGCCGTCAACAGCGCGAACCTGGCCCTGAACGCCACGGTATTGACGAACATTAATGGCAAGCTGGAGCACGCGGGCGCGGGCATCCTGGCCATTAACGCGGGCCAGTTCAACAACCAGCAAGGCAAGATCACAGGCAATGGCAAGCTCGACATCACGGCGGCGGCCTTCGACCACCGCAATGCCACCACCATCGCCAATCAGCTGACGGTCAACGCAGGCAGCCTCGACAACCGCGCCGGCACCCTGGCGCAAACGGGTACAGGCTTGATGAGCATCAACAGCACGGGTTTGCTGGACAACACGGGCGGCAAGATCGAAGGCAATGGCGATACGCTGGTGAAAGCGGATACGTTGCTGAACAGCAAGGGCCGCATCGTGGCGGCGCAGGATGCCGGGTTGAACGTCGGTAGCCTGGACAATACGGAAGGCACCGTGGCCGCCGGGCGCACCCTGGCATTGAGCGGTGCTGACATCGACAATACCAAGGGCCAATTGCAGGCCGTAGCCGGCAATGCTGCTTTGACAGTCGGTAAATTGAACAATGCAGCCGGCAGCGTGTTTGCTGGCGGCAATCTGAACACCACGCTCGATACCTTGAGCAACAGCGGCAGCCTGTATGCGGCCGGCGATCAGACCTTGAACGCCAGCGGCGCCATCGTGAACACGGGCGTCATCGCGGCGCAAGGCAACAACAACATCACGGCAAACAGTCTTGACAGCAGCGCAAGCAGCCTGATCGGCGCCGGCATGCAGGCCGATGGCAAGCTGGGCACGGCTGGTGACTTGACCATCAACACCGCGCAAACGCTGGCTGCACACGGCCAGAATCTGGCGGCGGGCAAGGCGACCCTGACAGGCGCCAGCATCGACATCGGCGGCAGCCAGACCAGCGCGGCGAACATCGGGCTGACGGCCACTCAGGGCGATGTTGGTACGAACAAGGCGGTGGTGATGACGCCAGGCACATTGAACATCACGAGCAATGCCGCCCTGCACAACACGGAAGGCACCTTGCAGGCGGGCCAGCTCGACTTGCACGTGGGCAACCTGGACAACGCCAAGGGCACTGTCTTGCAAACGGGCACTGGCGATACCGGCATCCAGACGGGCAATCTTGACAACACGGCTGGGCGCATTGCCGTCAACAGCACGAACTTGAATATCGATGCCGTCAAGGTCACGAACCAGGATGGCAAGATCGAGCACGCGGGCACGGGGACGCTGAATGTGCAGGCGGGTGTGCTGGACAACAACAAGGGCCGCATCACGTCGGCGGCAGCAGCTTCTGTCATCAGCAAAGGTGTGCTGAACAATACGGATGGCGTGATCGCCGCCACCACCAATCTGCAGGTTGGCGGCACTGCACTGGACAACACGCGCGGCGTATTGCAGGCGGACAATTTACATCTTGAGGCGGCGACCTTGCTGAACCAGCAGGGGACAGTGAGCGCCGGCACGGATCTGACGGCGAAAGTGAGTGGTGATTTGAATAACGCCGGTCTGCTGTACGCGGGCCGCAACCAGCAATTGACGGTGGGTGGCTTGCTGAACAACAGCGGCTCAATCGCTTCCGTCAACAACACCCATATTACCGCCGGCAAAGTCACCAGCAGCGGCTTGCTGGGCGCCGGCGTGAAAGCCGATGGCAGCCTGGGTACGGCAGGCGACTTGACCATCAATGCCGATGGCGTGCTGCAAGCGAGCGGCCAGAACCTGGCGGCGGGCAGCGCTCAGTTGAAAGGTGCAGCGGTCGATTTGTCGGGTAGCCAGACTGGCGCAGCGAATATCGCCATTACGGCAAATACTGGCGATGTAGTGACGACCAAGGCGGTGATTTCCGCCAGCAACGTGCTGGCCATCACGGCTAATGCGCATAACGCCCAGTCGCTGGTGAATATCCAGGGCCAGTTGGTAGCAGGCCAGTTGCAACTGAACGTGGCCAACCTGAACAACGCCAACGGCGAGATCGTGCAGACGGGCACCGGCGATACCACCATTACCACGGGCAAGCTGGACAACACAGCCGGCCGCATCGCCGTCAACAGCGCGAACCTGGCCCTGAACGCCACGGTCTTGACGAACATCAATGGCAAGCTGGAGCACGCAGGTGCCGGCATCCTGGCCATTAACGCGGGCCAGTTCAACAACCAGCAAGGCAAGATCACAGGCAATGGCAAGCTCGACATCACGGCGGCGGCGTTCGACCACCGCAATGCCACCACCATCGCCAATCAGCTGACGGTCAACGCAGGCAGCCTGGATAACCGTGCCGGTACCCTGGCGCAAACGGGTACAGGCTTGATGAGCATCAACAGCACGGGTTTGCTGGACAACACGGGTGGCAAGATCGAGGGCAATGGCGATGCGCTGGTGAAAGCGGGCTCGTTGCTGAACAACAAGGGCCGCATCGTGGCGGCGCAGGATGCTGAGCTTGCAGTGGGCAGCCTGGACAATACGGAAGGCACCGTGGCCGCCGGGCGCAACCTGGCATTGAGCGGTGCTGACATCGACAATACCAAGGGCCAGTTGCAGGCCGTGGCCGGCAACGCGACCTTGAACGTCGCGAACTTGAATAACACCGCAGGCAACGTGTTTGCCGGCGCCAATCTGAACGCGACACTGACCAGCTTGAACAACACGGGCAGCCTGTATGCGGCCGGGAATCAATCCCTGACCGCAACAGGCGCCATCATTAATACAGGCGTGATTGCGGCGCAGGGCAACAACAGCCTGACAGCCAACAGCCTCGACAGCGGCGCAAGCAGCCTGATCGGCGCCGGCATGCAGGCCGATGGCAAGCTCGGCACGGTTGGTGACTTGACGATCAGCACCATGCAAACGCTGGCCGCGCATGGCCAGAACCTGGCGGCGGGCAAGGTGAACCTGACGGGCGCCAGCGTGGACTTGTCTGGTAGCCAGACCGGCGCCGCCAACATCGCCCTGACGGCAAAAATGGGTGACGTCAGTACGAACAAGGCGGTCGTCACGACACCAGGCACCTTGAACGTCACGAGCAATGCCACCTTGCACAACACGGAAGGCACCTTGCAGGCGGGCCAGCTCGACTTGCACGTGGGAAACCTGGACAACGCCAAGGGCACATTGATCCAGACAGGCACGGGCGATACCGTCATCCAGACGGGCAAACTGGACAACAGCGCCGGTCGCATCGCCGTCAATAGCGCGAATCTGACCCTGGGCGCGGCCAGCTTGACGAATGCGGGCGGCAAGATCGAGCATGCGGGTGTCGGCACCTTGGCCATCACGGCAGCCACCTTGCAGGGGGCCGGCGGCAGCATCATCGGCAACGGCGCCGTCGATCTGAAAGCCGGTCTGTTCGACCACGCCAACGCCACCACCACGGGCCGCTCCCTGAACGTGCAGGCAGACAGCCTGAGCAACCGGGGCGGCCATCTGCTGCAGACGGGCGCGGGCGGCATGACGGTGGCCGTCACGGGACAGCTCGATAATACGAGTGGTGAGATTGCCGGTAATGGCTTGCTGTCGGTGCAGACCGGCAGCCTGGACAATACCAAGGGCAAGATCGCTTCGGCCACTTCCGCCGACATCGTCAGCACCGGCGAACTCGTCAATACAGACGGCGTGATCGCGGCGGCGACCGATCTGCACCTGGGCGGCGCCATCGACAATACGCGCGGCTTGCTGCAGGCTGGCACTGGCGCCTTGCGCCTGGACGCGGCCAGCGTGCGCAATGCACAGGGCACGCTGAGCGCAGGCACGGATATCACGGCCAAGGTCAGCGGCGACGTGCTCAACGCTGGCGTGCTGTATGCGGGACGCAACCAGAGCCTGGATATCGGCGGCTTGCTCAGCAATACAGGCTCGCTGGCCGCCCTGGGCAATACGACGATCACGGCGGGTAGTCTGGGCGGCAACGGCCTGCTGGCAGCGGGCATGCGCGCCGATGGCAGCTTTGCCTCGGCTGGCGATCTGACGGTGAAAACGGGCGGCACCTTGCAGGCTGGCGGCCAGAACATGGCGGCCGGCCAGCTGCAGCTGACGGGTGCATCGGTTGACGTGGGCGGCAGCCAGACCAGCGCGGCGAATATCGGCTTGACGGCATTGACGGGCAATGTGACGACCAGCAAGGCGGTCGTGTCGACGAATGGCCTGTTGAATATCACGGCGAGTGCCGCCAACGGGCAGGCACTGGTCAACCAGGGCGGCAGCCTGAGCGCGGGGCAACTGGCCTTGCGTGTAGGCAATCTGGACAACGCCAAGGGCACCTTGATCCAGACGGGCACGGGCGACACCGTCATCGAGACGGGCAAGCTGGACAATACGGGCGGCCGTATCGCCGTCAACAGCGCCAACCTGCGCCTGCAGGCGGGCGACTTGACGAATATCGATGGCAAGATCGAGCATGCAGGCAAGGGCGTGCTGGACATCCGCGCCACGAATCTGTACGGCCAGCGGGGCCAGCTGACGGGCAATGGCGCGCTGCAGGTGGCGGCCAATTACATCGATCACCGCAACGCGAGCCTGCTGGCGCAGCAGGTGAACGTTTCCGCCGGCATCCTCGATAATCGCCAGGGGCAGATTACGCAGCTGGGCACGAGCGCGGCAACAGTGCTGGCCAGCACGCGCCTGGACAATAGCGGCGGCAAGATCGAAGCGAATGGCAATGTGCGCGTGGAAACGGGTGAGTTGCTTAACGATCATGGCCGTATTGCGTCTGCGCAAGATGTCAATGTGGCGGCGACGGGCAAGCTGGACAATACCTCCGGCGTGATCATTGCCGGTCGCGACCTGACGGTGGCTGGCGGCACGGTGGACAACACCTTGGGCCAGTTGCAGGCGGCGGGCGGCAATGCGCAATTGACGATGGACGAGCTGCTCAATGCGCAAGGCAGTATCGTTGCCAGCGGCAATCTGACGACGACGGCGGGCAGCGTGCGCAACAGCGGCAGCCTGTTTGCCGGCGCAGAACAGGTGCTCAGCGTGACGGGGGCGCTGGAGAATACCGGCGTGATCCTGGCCCAAGGCAACAACACCATCAGTGCCAACAGCATCAACAGCGGCGCGGCCAGCCTGATCGGCGCGGGCGTGAAAGCCGATGGCAGCTTGCAGACGAGCGGAAACTTGCAAGTCACGGCGCAGCAGGCGCTGGGCGCCCATGGGCAAGTGCTGGCGGCAGGCAATGCCGTCCTGCGCGGCGGCAGCGTCGACCTCGGCGGCAGCCGCAGCAGCGCCGGCAATATCAGCCTGACGGCCAGCGTAGGCGACGTCAGCACCAGCGGCGCCGTGGTCACCACGCCGGGCGCCTTGACGATCAAGGCCGGTGCGAATAGCCAGACGTGGAACAACCAGCGCGGCGACATCAGCGCCGGCCAACTGGCCGTCACAACCGGCAACCTGAACAACCAACAAGGCAGCATCGTGCAGACCGGTGCCGGCAATACGGCCATCGAGTTGACGGCGCCAGCGGGCGTGCTGGACAACACGGGCGGACGCATCGCCGTCAACAGCGCCAACCTGGGGCTGAAAGCGGCCACCCTGACGAATACGGATGGCAAGATCGAACACGCGGGCAGCGGCACCTTGAACCTGCAAGCGAACCAGCTGAACGACCTGCGCGGACAGATCACGGGCAATGGCGCGCTGGTCGTCACGGCCGGCGCCATCGACCACCGCAACGCCAGCACCATCGCGCAGCAACTGAGCGTGACGGGTAGCACCCTGGACAATGGCGGTGGCAACCTGACGCAGCTGGGTAAAGGTGATACCAGCATTCAACTGACGACCAGTCTGGATAACCACGGCGGCACCATCGCCAGCAATGGCAACACGACGATTGTTGCCCCGACCCTGAACAACCAGGGCGGCAAGCTGCAGGCGGCCGGTACCGCCAATTTGACAGTGACGGCGAACAATGTACTCGACAACAGCCATGGCGGCGCCATCGCCGGTGGCGGCAATGTCGTGCTGGGCGCAGGAAATCTGCTGAACCAGGGCGGCAGCGCCACGGCGGGCGGGCAACTGACGGCGAATGTGGCGCAGGCATTGAACAATGCGGGCGGCTTGCTGGCCGCCACGGGCAATATGACCGTGAACGCGGCCAGCGTCGATAACAGCGCCGGCGGCAAGCTGGCCTCGGTGCAAGGCTTGTTGACGGTCACCTCCACGGGCGCCACCGTCAACGACGGCGGCACCATGCAGTCGGGCGGCGACATCATCCTGCGCAATGGCGGCCTGTCGAACGGGCTGGGCACCATCGCGGGCGTGAACGTCACACTCGATACGCACGGCCAGGTCTTCAACAACACCCAGGGTACCCTGGCGGGCGCAGGCACCGTCAACTTGCAGACGGGCATCCTGGACAACGATGGCGGCTTGCTGCAATCGGGCGGTGCCATGACCATCGACACGCACGGCAACGCTTTACTCAACACCAATGCGGGCGCATATGCGGTGCGCCATCCCGGCAGCGCCGGCGGCATCAGCAGCGGTGCCGGATTGACCCTGCAAACGGGCAGCTGGAACAATGCGGGTGGCTATCTGGGCGCGGCAGGCAACATCACGGGCAGCGTGGGCCAGCTGGACAACCGTGGCGGCCAGGTCGTCGGCAAGTCGGCGCTGGATCTGACCCTGAGCGGCTTGCAAAACCAGGGCGGGCAAATCCAGGTGCTGGGCAATATCGGCCTGAACGCCGGTGGCGGCAGCGTCAACAATCAGCAAGGCTTGATCCGCTCCGGCGCGGCCGTCACGCTGACGGGTGGCGCAATCGACAACGCCAGCACCCTGGGCGCGAACCAGGGCATCGAAGGCGTGCAGGTGACCCTGAACAGTGCCAATGTCAGCAATGTGCAGGGCGCGGTGCGCGCCGATGGCAACCTGGCGATCAACAGCGCAGGCAGCGTCAACAATACCCTGGGCATGTTGAGTGCCGGCAGCACGCTGTCGTTGCAGGATAACGGCTCCAGCCGTGGCCTGGCCATCACCAACACGGGCGGCACCATCATCGGCGGCCAGCGCACCGACATCCGCGCAGGCAGCCTGAGCGGCGACGGCAAGCTGCTGTCGCAGCAAGACCTGGCGCTGGACCTGGCCGGCAACTTTACGCTGAACGCGGGCGCCGAGATCATGGCCAATGGCAATGCCGGTATCACTATCGGCGGATTGCTGACCAATGCTGGCAAGATCCAGGCGCTCAGCATGCTGACCCTGGGCGCGGCCAATTTCGACAATACGAGCACGGGCGACATCAACGCAGGCACGACGCGCATCAACGTCGGCGGCGTATTGAACAACCACGGCGTGATAGACGGCATCAGCACGCAACTGAACGTCGGCACGCTGAATAACATGGGCACGGGCCGCATCTACGGCGACCATCTGAGCATCGGTGGCGGTACCGTCAACAATGACGTGGAAGGCGGCGTGGCGGCCACCATCGCGGCGCGCAGCCGCCTGGATATCGGCGTCACGACACTCAACAACCGCGAACACGGCCTGATCTTCAGCGGCGGCGATATGGCCATCGGCGGCTACCTGGACGGCAACCGCATCGCCACGGGCTGGGCTGGCTCGGTGACGAATGCCAGTGCGACGATCGAGGCGCTGGGGAATCTGGATTTGGGTGCGAGTCAGGTGAATGTGCTTAACAACCATATAGTTTTTCAGGAGGGGCAATCAAATACGGAAAAAATATCTGAGTATCAAGTTGCTAATAGCAACGAAATATTCGTGGAAGGGCAACCAGGTTTCAAGCTGCGTGGGACTCGTGGGGCCCCAAACTGGGGGACGGGTGGAGTTGGGACCGAAGATCTTTACCGTATAGAAACCTCCGACGGACGGTATTTTCTGGAGTTCACACATCGTGAAGTAACGCGTACCACATATGAAAATGTTGTCATTAACTCAGATCCTGGAAAAATTATTGCAGGCAATAATGTAAGAATTAAGGCTAACGCGGTCATAAATGAGCACAGCCATATTCTTGCTGGCGGGGCGCTGGATATAGATAGGGCTGTATTAAAAAATAGTACTAGTGATGGAAAGAAAACCGTACGAGAGTCAGGAACGTCTACGTTTTATCGACCTGTACATTTTGCTCAAGATGTACGTCTGACACATGCTAAAGTGACGCCTATTGATCTTACAGAGACACTGCCTTCCACATCAACAAGTACTGCCCGTAATGAACAATTCACGGCGATTGGAAAGCAAAGTTCAAGACCTACTACCGTAGCTGTTGCCAATGTCAGTAGTGGAACTGAACGCATTGGCAGTACTACTGCCAACGTTAATACCTCGAATGTTGTGGTGAGTTCAGTCGACAGTGGATCATCCAGCAATGTAAGTGGTACTAAGTCTGGTCACGTCGATGGCAGTAGTATTGTCCAAAAGACTGACCGCGCTGGCAATCCCGTCACCGATGCGGCGGTTGGCGTCACGCCAGGCAGCAAGCTTGATGGCGCGACAGGCATCGCTGCGGATACAGGGACGTCACTGAACCACGTGTCGACGGGCGCGGCAGGTAGCGTTGCCGCACAGGGCGCTGCAGCGGTGTCGGGCGCTCACGGCGCGACGGGCAGCACGCGTACGGGCGATGCGGCCCGTACTGTTGCCGTTGACTCGGTGTCCGGCGCTCACGTTGATGCGGCCAGCGGCGCTGGCCAGCCTGGCGCAGGCGTTGATGCGGCCTTGCTGTCTCGCTCGTCTGTGGGATCGGTCACGGCCGTGTCGGGCGGCAATGGACCCGGCGGCGCGGCTCATGGTGGCGTCCTTGGCCAAGCTGGAGAGCTTGGGGCGGTGAATTCTGCCCAGTTGAGTGGCATTGCCGGCAGCCAAGTCAGCTCGCACACGGGGCTCGTTCCCGTAGCCGGGACTGGCATTGCGGCAGATCAAGTGCAGGGCAAGGGCGGGCCGGGCGGTATTGCCGATGCCGGCATGCTTGGCCGGGCGGGCGAGATCGCAACGCTGGCGCCGACTGCACTGGCGGGTGTCAACGGCGCGCAAGCAAGCGCCGGAACCGGATTGAAGCCGCTGAAAGACGTGGCTATTGCAGCCTCGACAGGCAGCGCGGCACACGCAGGCGCCGTCGGTGGAGTGGGGCAGGTGCGCATGAATGGCATTACCCAGGTGAAACTGGGTAACCCATCCACGCGCGCACAAGTGGTGCGGACCACGGGTTCATCGCTGCAGATTCCGAACGCCAGCCTGTATAAAGTGAGCTCCGCGCCATCGTCCCGCTATCTGGTGGAAACCGACCCCCGCTTTGCCAGTTATCGGGAATGGACGGGTTCCGACTATCTGCTCAAGCAGGTGAAAAACGATCCCTCCGTGACGCAAAAGCGCCTGGGCGATGGCTTCTATGAGCAACGCCTGGTGCGCGAACAAGTGGCCGCGTTGACCGGACAGCGTTTCGTGGGCGACTACAGCAACGACGAACAGCAGTACAAGGCCTTGATGGATCAGGGCATTGCCTTTGCCAAGCAGTGGGACCTTCGTCCCGGCATTGCGCTGACAGCGGAGCAAATGGCGGGGCTGACCAGCGATATCGTCTGGTTGGTGGAACAGGAAGTCGTGCTGGCCGACGGCAGCACGCAAAAAGTGCTGGCGCCGCAAGTATATGTGCGCGTGCGTGAGGGCGATATCGATGGACAGGGAGGCTTGTTGGCCGGCAAGGAGGTCAATCTGAATCTCGAGGGCGATTTGACCAATAGCGGCACGATTGCCGGACGCACGATCGTCAAGCTGAATGCGGAAAATATCGACAACCTGGGCGGGCGCATCACTGGCGATGCAATTTCCGCCCATGCCACGAAGGATCTGAATAACATCAGCGGTACCATTTCCGCCAACAGCGAACTGCAAATCACTGCGGGCAGGGATATCAACGTGAAGACCTCCACGCTGGCATCCAGCAGCAATGATGGTAAAAACAGCTTCAGTCGTACCAGCCTGGATAAGCTGGCTGGTCTGTACGTGACTGGCAATGGCACGGCCGGCAGCGGCAATTTGCTGGTTTCTGCCGGGCGCGATGTGACTATCGCGGGTGCTTCCGTCGTGAATACGGATGCCGGTGGCGGTATTGGCATTGCAGCCGGCCGTGATATTGCCGTCACGACGGTGAGCAGCGGTAGTGAGTTCAAGTTGGCAGGTCCTGGGCAGCGGCATATGACCGACACGTCCAGCAAAGAAACCGCCAGTACTATTTCATCTGCCGGCGATATTCGCCTGAGTGCCGGTGATAATATCCAGCTGAAAGCAGCAAATGTTCAGGCAGCGGAAACGCTGCAGCTATCTGCGGAACGCAATATTGATATTGCCACGGCGCGTGATACAGAAACGCGTCAAAGCTGGTATGGCAGCAGCTCGACCAAAGGCACTAGCCAGGGCAGCGAGCTGGGCGGCAAGCAGATCGTCATGCTGGCGGGCAATGACATTAATAATGTTGGCGGCCAGGTGATCGCGACAGACAAGCTCATCGCTGGAGCTGGGCGCGATATCAACGTGGTTACGACCACGGTCAGCAATGCCAGCTCGAAATGGGCAGGCAACAGCGAAACCAGCACCGTCGTCGACAAGGTCGCAGGACTGTACGTGACAGGCACGGGTGAAGGCAATACGCTGGTCGCCCAAGCGGGTCGTGATATGACGCTGACCGGCGGCGTCATCGCCAATGCCGGTGCAAATGGCCAGACCAGCCTGATCGCAGGCCATAACCTGACCCTCAATACCGTCGCCGTCGCCTCGACGCACGACCAAGTGCGCAATGCGGACAATTACCGTAAAGAAAGCAAGACGGGCGAAGTGGGGAGCCAGATCATCGGCGCCGGCAATGTCAATTTGCAGGCAGGAAATGATTTGCTGGCGCGTGCGGCCGATGTGCAGGCGGGCGGGGCGCTGGGATTGGTGGCGGGCAATGACATCAGCCTGGTCAATGGCGTGGCCACCGACAGCCTGGATGTGGCAAGCAAGGTCAAGAAGAGCGGTACTTTCTCCAGCAAAACGACGACCACGCGCGATCTCGTGCAGACCAGCACGGCGCTGGGGACGTCATTGACGGGCAATACCGTCGATATCGTTGCCGGGCATGACCTGAAGGTGGCGGGTTCCTCGATCCTTGCACAAGAGGCCGCCAATTTAATGGCGAAGAACGATATCAGCATCGAATCCGTCGGACTGGACGGCAAAGAGATTCACTCCAAGCAAGTCAAGAAGAGCGGCACCTTTGGCCTGAGCAAGTCGCTGACCAGCCAGGCCGACGATGGCCGCACCGTTACCCAGGCTGGCAGCGCCATCAGCGGCGGCAGTGTGACGATGGTGGGCGGACGCGACGTCGCCATCAAGGGCAGCACGGTGGTAGCCGATGGCAATATTGACTTGACCGCCTTGCGCAACCTGAGCATCGTCAGTGCCGAGAATGACAAGGATACGACGTCGAGCAGCTTCAGCAAAAAGTCCGGCTTTATTGGCAGCATCAACCAGCCAGCCTTCGGCACCGTAAAAACCACCAGCGATGGCAAGACCACGGGCGTGGCGCAAGTGGGCAGCCAGATTGCCAGCTTGGGCGGCAATGTGTCGCTGCGCGCGGGCGAAACTTACACGCAGACGGCCAGCGAAGTGCTGGCCACCGGCGCGGGTGCGAATGGCGGCTTGCCTGGCGATATCAGCATCGTGGGCAAAAACGTGCTGATCAAGGAGGCGTACAACAGCAATGCCAGTGAGCAACACACGACCTTCAGCAAGGTGGCCCTTGGCGGCACGGTCAACGTGCCGATTGTCGATGCCGTAAAAAGCATCGGCAGCCTGGCGAAGGCCGCTGAACAGACGAAGGACTCGCGCATGCAGGCGCTGGCGGCCGTGACTTTGGCATCGAAGGCGAAGGATCTGGCTGGCTTGGCCTCGGAGGGCTTGACGGATAAAGGCATCAAGATCAGCGTCAGCCTGGGCAGCAGCAAGAGCGAAAGCGAGATGCACCAAAGCAGCAGCACGGTGGTTGGCAGCGCGGTCAATGCTGCGGGCAACGTCAGCATCATTGCGACCGGGGCAGGGGCGGACAGCGACTTGACGGTAGCTGGCAGCAAAATTGCTGCAGGCGGCAATCTTACCTTGTTCGCCGATGACAAGATCAACTTGATCGCGGCGCAAAATACGGCGACGCAAACGAGCAAGAACAGCAGCAGCGGTTCCAGCATCGGCATCGGCTATACCATTGGCGGTGCGCAGAATGGTTTCAGCCTCGATATTGCGGCAAACAAGGCACGCGGCAAGGCTGATGGCACGGACAATTACTACACCAACACCTATGTGACAGCGGGCAAGACTGCGACCATCGTCAGCGGCGGCGATACGACCTTGCAGGGTGCCATTCTAGCGGCAGATACGGTCAAGGCCGCCATCGGCGGCAACCTGAACATTATCAGTTTGCAAGATACAAGCACCTACGCCAGCAAGAGCAGCAGCGCGGGCTTCAACATGAGCCTGTGCATTCCCCCTGCCTGCTATGGCGCAAGCACCGTCGGCGGCAGTGTCTCGAAGAGCAAGGCCAAAGGTGACTTTGCCAGCGTCACGGAACAAAGCGGCATCAAGGCGGGCGACGGGGGCTTCCAGATCAACGTCGCCGGCAATACCGATTTGCAGGCCGGCGTGATTGCCAGCAGCGGCAAGGCGATCACAGATGGCAAGAACTCGCTGATCACGGGCACCTTGACGACGAGCGAGCTGCAAAACAAGGATCAGCATTCGGCTAGCGGGTTCAGTTTGAGCGGGTCGGCTGGCGCGAAAGTGGGTACGCAGAATGAGGCAAGCACTACAGCCGATACTGCCGCGGCGAATGCGAAATCGGGCAGTAGCGGTTCAACGGGCTTTGGTAGTACATCGGGTAGTCAAAGTAGTACCACGACGTCCGGTATTAGTGGCGGCACCATAGTGATTGCTGATGTGGAGAAGCAGCAGGCGCTGAATGGTAAGACGGCAGCGGAGATGTTGGCTGGACTTAATCGCGATGTCAGCAGCGAAAAGGACAGTAGCGGTGCGTTGAAAAAAGGATGGGACGCAAAAGCGATCGAGAAGGAAGTTCAGGCGCAGGTGGCCATTACCGAGGCATTCAGCGTGGCCGCTGCGTCTGAAATTGGCAAGTATGCCGATAAAAAACTGGAAGAAGCTGACAAGTTGCGGAAAGAGGCGGCCAAGCCGATGGCGCCGGAGCAGCGCGATGCGCTGTTGCGCCAAGCTGCGGAAATTACCCGTGAGTGGAGCGAAGGCGGTACGGCGCGTGTTCTCGCTTCCACCGCCGCGGGTGCCCTGGGTGGCGGGTTGCTTGGTGCGTCCGCTTCCGCTGCGGGCAGCAAGGTGTCTGGTGTTCTTTATCATGCGGATATCCCTGAGTCTATGCAGGGATTGTCGCAGGAGCAGCAGGCCAGGATGCAACAAATGGGGCAGGAGGCCGGTTTCAATGGCCTGACGTCCCAGGAGTCATGGCAAAAGTTAAAGCTGGTGTCCGACTTGCGCTTCGATCCGGAGTCGCAAAATCTACCTCAGGCGGAAGTGAATCGCCGCATCGGCGATTACCTGGGACTGCTGGGGGCGTCAGCAGAGCAGATTGCCGATATACAAAAGACGTTTGCGGATGCTGGTATTTCCGCAGTCAACACGCCGCGCACTCCCCGTGTGGAGCAAACTCTTTTGGGGGCGGTGGCGTCACCGGGCGACGTGGGGGAGTATGACTATTCGCCAGATGGTGCTCAGCCTAATGTTTTCCTGGGGACCAAGGTCATTGATAAGGGGACGCAGGGCGTCGGCGAGGTGGTCACCAAATTTGGAAAGTTGATCGATAGCAATATCGGTGCAAAGTATACCCTTGAAGCGCTTGATTTTGCGTCTGGGGCGATCATTTATGGCGTCAATAAAATACCAGCAGTGGAGAACTTGAAAAATCAGGCTACGGATCTGGTTAGCTCTTTCTTCGGTGAAGGTTTCAAAGACGCGGGATATGGCCAGTCGGGGATTGATAACGGTGCAGTTGGTGGTACGTCGATTTCGATGGTTGGGCTGGGCGGATTTGCTGGCATGATAAAAAATGCCGGGAAGATAGCCAAAGTTTTCCCCAATACCCATGTAAATCTGAAAGATGGGGCCCCAGATGTCCCGGCGCCACATAAGGGGGGCAGCGAAAAGCCACATGAAAATAAAGTGGTCAATGAAAAGAATGAGAATCCGAACGCAAATAATTCGGAAAATCCCAATAGGAATCTGGAGATTGACGCCAAGCCGGTCAAGGAAATCGAATCAGGAAAAAAAGGTGAGTGGAACAAGGAATTGAATAAACCTCAGCCAAATACCGTTTATGTGGTAGATTCAAATCATACCTATCGTACGGATGAATTTTCACGCGTTGTCCATGTCGAGGGTGAACTTACCCTGAACAAACATGATAGGAATGGATATCAGCAGTGCAAGGCAGGCAAGTGTGGCGTTGCTGGTGATGAAGGCGGGCATCTGATTGGCGCACAATTCGATGGTGCAGGGGAGAAAATTAACCTTGTGCCAATGAACTCGAGTTTGAATCAAGGTCAATGGAAAGCCATGGAGCAGACATGGGCTGTTGCGTTAAAAGACGGAAAGAAAGTAAGTGTTGATATTCGACCTACGTATGTGGGTGCTGACGCTAGACCCACCTCGTTTATGGTAGAATATAAGGTGAATAATGTGAGGTATGAAGTTATTTTTAATAATGAGGCTTAGGATAAAAAATGGAATCGAAAGATATTGAAATATCTAAAGAAGTTGGAAAATATTTATATAATATCGCTCCGGAAGATGCAAAAATAATTTTGATGATTGCAGTCATTTCTCCTGAAGGTGATGTTGGTCGATTTGAGTTTTATTCAAATAACGGAGTCGCCGAAAGCAATTTCTCCATCAGTGATTTGGAGACTAAGAAACTTCTTGATTTGGTTAGTGAACATCAGCAATTCATGGTCAGCAATAATCAGCCTGCATGGACACGTTGCGAATTTACGGTAAATGTTGATGCCGGTAAATTCTCTATGGATCTGGGTTATGAGGGGGATTTATTTAAAGAAGGTTCGTTGCGATAATCGACAGGTGACTTTTCATCGGTATGGTGAGGTTTCGTCGAAATGGCGAAGCCTCATTCCGTCCGTGAAATTGTTACTGATCCTGGGTGTCGCAACACCGGGGCACCTCAAGCCGCCGTACTCAGGCCGTCTGCCCCAAGCTGGTCAAAGGGGGAGGGCCGGGGTCAAGTCCGTCATTCGTACACGATCTCAGCCTTGGCCATCTCGATCTGCCGCAAGTTGCGCTTTGTTAAATGCTAACATTGGCTATGCCATCTGCCCCAAGCTGGCCAGGCGGCCCAGGGTTTCTTGCGCATTCATGGACTTGGCCAACGAGACGGCAGTCATGCCGCGGCTGTCCACGGCATCGATGCGGGCGCCGTGTTGCAGCAGCAGGTCGAGGATGACCAGGCGGTTGAACATGGCGGCCATCATCAAGGGGGTCTTGCCGTCCGGACTGGCGCCTTCCACCGTGGCGCCGTGCTGGAGCAGGAGTTCGGCGATGTCCAGGTAACCCTTGTAGGCCACGCCGGCCAGCGGCGTCTGGCCCTGGTCGTTGGGGACGTTGGCGTCGGCGCCCGCTGCCAGCAGCAGGCGCGACGTTTCCAGGTGGCCATGGTAGCTGGCCAGCATGATCAGGCTGTCGCCTTTTTCATTGCGAAAGTTCACTGGCACGCCGTGGGCCACCATGGCGCCCAGTTGCTGCGTATCGCCTTCGCGCACCAGGGCAAACAGGCCCTGGATGAATTCCAGCGTTTCCGCATCCATCGTTTCCGGGATTTTTCGTGCATCGGTGTTCATCGTTTTCTTTCCGTGAAGGTGGGCTATGCCTGCAGTGTAAATGGATGTTGAAGCATTGGCCTGGAAGTTTCAATTGTACGATCCGGCTCCGCATTTGAGGTCAGTGCGGCAGGTGCTTTGCTTGTAAATTTCCATTATTAAACTATATTGGAAAATGATGTGATTTTTATATCGTGTCAGTTATTCCGATTCGGAAATTTAATACTTCCAGAAATTCCAAAGGAGGGACGGGTCATGAGTGCGATGTTAGAAAAGAAATCCTTGGATAAGCCGGACGAAGTCCGCCCATTCAAGGACGGAGCCGGCCGGATGGCTGTCTTTACGCTTGGCGAACAGACCATGGGGCGCGGCGAATTTGAGCCTGGCTGGCGCTGGAGTCTGCACGTAAAACCGATTGCAGGAACCGATTCGTGCCAGGCAGCGCATACCGGCATGGTCCTTGAGGGACGGATGGTGGTAAGGATGAATGATGGCGCCGAAATGGAATATGGCCCGGGTGACGTCTTCTATATGCCACCGGGGCACGACGCCTGGGTGGTTGGAAACCAGCGTTGTGTACTGTTCGATGTCACCGGCGTCGCAAGGTATGCCAAACCGCAATAAGCGGGGCCAATGTATGCGCGAGACAGTCGCTTACACGCCCGCCGTCAGCGCCTTTTGCCGCGCGGCCAGCGCCGCGCCGATGAAGAGGGCGATGGCCGAGGCGATCAAGCCCCGTTCCAGGCCGGCCGGGCCGTCGGCGATCCAGCCGACGACGATCGGGCCGACGATCTGGCCCAGCGCGAATACCGTCGTGTAGGCGCTGATGCCGGCCGTCCAGGATTGCTGCGGCAGGTTATGCCGCACCAGGGCCGTGGTCGACGCCACCACCGACAGGAACACGGCGCCGAAGACGAGGCCGGAGAAGAACACGACGGGGACAAAGCTCGTCAGTGCGGGCAGGATGGTCGCCGCGCCCAGCACGCCATTCAATATCGCCAGCGATTCGCCGCCCTTGTAGCGGTCCAGCATGCGCGCCCAGATGCGCGACGACGCCACCACCGCCAGGCCCAATACCGTGTAGAACACCGTGATCAAGGCGGGCGACATGCCTTGCTGCTTGAGCAGGGCGATGACGAAGGTCATGTAGCCGATGTAGCCGACGCCGAACATGAAGTAGCCGGCCAGGCTGGGCAAAAAGTCGCGCCAGGCGAAGCGCCGCGGCGTGTCGACGGCGCGCGGCGCTTCGCCGATCGCTTTCGCCGGCAAGGCCATGACGGCGGTGGCGAGCAGGCAGGCGATGCCCAGTGCCAGCCACGGCCATTGCCAGGCATGCGCGGCGCCGTGCTCCTGGGCGGCCGCCAGCGCCGCCGGCACCAGCAGGGCCGACAGCGCGATGCCGAAACCCGTGCCGCCATAGTACAGACCGATGTAGAAGCCGGCGCGCTGGCTGTGCATGGAACCGAGCCGCGCCGCCAGCACGCCGCCGGTGATGAAGATGAAGGCGCTGGCCACGCCCGCGCACACGCGCTGCAGGAACAGGGTGGCCGTGTCGCTGACGAGGCCCGACATCAGCATGAAGATGCTGGCCAGCACGGAACCGACGATCAGCAAGCGCCACACGCCCAGGCGGCGCATCAGGGCCGGCGTGGCCAGGGCGCCGAGAAAATAGCCGAGCGCATTGAAGGTGTTCATGGCCCCGGCCAGCAGGTAGGACCAGCCCAGGTCGGCGCGCATGGGCGGCAGCAGCAAGCCATAGGAAAAGCGCGACAGGCCCAGGGCGACGGCGGCGCCCAGCGAGAGCGCCAGCGCCGTGGCCAGCGGATGGGCCGGGGAATGATCGTCTATCGGCATGGCCTTGGGACCCGTCCAGGTGGAAAAGCGTGGCGTTGGCGCCGGAGTGAAACAGGCCGGCGGGCGAGGTCTGTGAGGGACAGTGGCACAGGGCGCTGACGGCGCGCTTTTTTACTGCCAAGTTAATGAATCGGCCCCGGGAAGTCAAGCAGGGCCGCGCCTGAGTAGCGCGGGCAATCATGCAATCCTTGCCATCGTTACTTTTGGAGAGAATTGTGAGACATGCAATACCATATAATTGCTATTAGGAAATTAACTTGCCAAAAATCAATTTCGCAGGTTGCTCCTGATCCTCCATATCATAAGGGCACTATGAACAAGAATAAACCCGGCGCGTTGTTGATTGCAGCGCTGATTGGCGCGGCGTTGGCTGGTTGCGCTTCCGAATCCTCGCAAGCTTTGGCTGTCCCCACGGTTGCCAGCGCAGCCCGTCCCTACGTTGGTCCACGCACCCTGATCGCTGTCGGCAAATTCGACAACCGCTCGAACTTCATGCGCGGCATCTTTTCCGATGGCGTCGACCGCTTGGGCAGCCAGTCGAAAACGATTCTGATTGCGCACCTGCAGACGTCCAACCGTTTCAATGTGCTCGACCGCGACAACATGGCGGAACTCAAGCAGGAAGCCGAGTTCAAGAAGCAGGGCCAGAATATCAAGGGCGCCGATTTCGTCGTCACGGGCGACGTGACCGAATTCGGCCGCAAGGAAGTTGGCGACAAGCAATTGTTCGGCATCATGGGCCGCGGCAAGACGCAAGTGGCATATGCCAAGGTCACCTTGAACGTCGTCAACATCGCCACCTCGGAAGTCGTGTTTTCGGCCGCCGGCGCCGGCGAATACAGCCTGTCGAACCGCGAAGTGCTGGGTTTTGGCGGCACCGCCAGCTATGACGCGACCCTCAACGGCAAGGTGCTGGACCTGGCCATGCGCGAAGCGGTCGAGCGCCTGGTGGCTGGTGTCGAAGCGGGCGCAATGCGCAAACAATAAGGTATCCCATGAAAACAATGATGAACAAGGGCGCAGCCCTGCTGGCGCTGCTCGCCTGTGCCGCCCTGACCGGTTGTGCCACGCAATCGAAGACCCTGTACCAATGGGAAGGCTACGAGCCGCAAGTGTACGAATACCTGAAGGGTGAAAGCCCTGAACAGCAGATCGCTGCCATGGAAAAAGACTTGCAAGTGATCGGCGCGAAGGGCAACCATGCGCCGCCGGGCTACCACGCCCACCTGGGCATGCTGTACTCGATCGCGGGCAAGCCGGAACAGGTCGAAGCGCAGTTCGAAGACGAGAAAAAACTGTTTCCGGAATCGACGCCGTACATGGACTTCCTGTTGGGCAAATTGAAAAAAGGCGAGAAATTATGATGTCGCGCATGTTGAAAATGGCCTTGTGCCTGGGTCCCGCCATCTTCATGGTCGGTTGCGCCACCAAGCAGGCGGCATACGATTACACCGCCTTCAAGGCAGCCAAGCCCCGTTCCATCGTGGTCTTGCCGCCGTTGAACAACTCGCCGGAAGTCAATGCCGGCAACAGCGTCTACGCGCAAGTGACGTATCCGCTGGCCGAAGCGGGATACTATGTGCTGCCGGTGGCCGTGGTCGGTGAAACCTTCAAGCAGAACGGCTTGACGAACGCCGCCGATATCCACGGCGTCGATGCGAAAAAGCTCAATGAGATCTTTGGCGCCGATGCGGGCCTGTACGTGACGATCTCCAAGTACGGCACGACCTATGCCGTGATTGACAGCGTGACGGTGGTGTCGGTCGATGCCAAGCTGGTGGACCTGAAGACGGGCGCCTTGCTGTGGCAGGGCGCGGCCAGCGCGTCCAGCAACGAAGGCAATAACAGCGGCGGCGGCGGCCTGGTCGGCATGCTGGTGACGGCGGCCGTCAAGCAGATCATCAACACCAGCACCGATGCCAGCCATCCGCTCGCTGGCACGGCGAATGCGCGCATGTTGTCGGCCGGCGTGCCGAATGGCCTGCTGTACGGTCCCCGTTCGGAACGCTACCTGGCGCAGTAATCGTTCGATGAAACCCCGCACAGGCCCTGCATCCGCCAGGGCCTGTGGCGCTTCGGTTTCACTTCAGCTGGAGCGCGCGGAGTCGCGCTGTCTATACTTCGACGGCCAGGTCGTCGAAATCGGCCAGGGTGCCGCCATCGGCGATCAGTTGCTCGAAGCTTTGCCGGCGGCGCAGATCGATGTCCGTGTTGCTGACTCCCCGTTTCCAGTAGCCCGCCACCAGCACCTGGTCTTTCGCCAAGCCCGCGTCGACGCGAAAATGCTGGCGGATGGCGCGCATTTCATCGCGCTCGCCGGCGCCCCAGATCACGTAATCGTGCGGATCTTGTAACGCCCTGGCGCGGGCCGCCAGCGGCCCGTCCGGCGCCACGTGGGCCGTGCCGAGGCGTTGCAGTGCCAGGCCCGGCACGATGGGCAGCTCGGCAAAGGCGGCCGCATCATCCGTCACCACCCAGCCGATGCCGCTCGCGCCGGCGGGCCACTGCTGCAACATCGCGTACAGCGCGGGTATGCCCGTCTCGTCGAGGAAGAGGGCAGGCTTGCGTTCGTTTCCAGCAGGAACGACGAACTGCGGGCGCGGCCCCGTCAGGCGGAAGACCTCCCCCACGCGCAGGCTGTTACCCCAGTGCATCATCGGACTCGCGTGTGCATGCCGCACGATATCGAAGGTAAACGCGCCTGCCTGCGCGTCAAAGCTGCGCACGGTGTAGATGCGCGACGCGCCGCCATCGAGGTGGATGCGGAAGGCCACGTTGGGCAGTGCCCATTGGGGATCGTCGCCGGAGCGGTCCAGGCGGGCCGTGACGCGCAGCACGCTGGGAACGGGGAGCGCGATGGCGCTGACGACGGCCGTGACGTCATGCAGGCTGCGGTCATGCTTGGCATTGCGCAGGGGGCCGCCGGATTGCTGTTCCAGGGGTGTTGCCATGGTAAGTACTCCTTGGTATCGGGTAATTAGTTTCATCATGCTAAACTAATTAACTGAAACCGACAACGCAGCTGCCGCCACGGACCATAACGATGACTATTGCAAGCACTTCGCCCCGTCCCGGGCGTCCCCCCAGCATCACGCGCGAACGCATCGCTGACGCCGGCATGGCGGTGGGCCTGCCCGCCATGACGTTTACCGGTGTCGCCACCTTGCTCGGGGTCAGCCATGTGGCGCTGTACAGGCATGTGGCGAACCTGGCGGCGCTCAAGCTGCTGGTGGCCGAGGAAATTTTTGTTCGATGGAAACTGCCGGCGACGGGCAACGACGACCTGGAGGGCTATCTGCTGCGTTTCAGCGCCTCGCTGCGCGCGCTGGTCAAGTCGCATCCGGGGCTGGCGCCGTACTTGCGGCGCAGAAAAGCGACGACGCCGGCCATGCTGGCCCGGATCGACGCCCACCAGGCGCAGGTAGCGGACAGCTACCGGCTGCCCAGGGAGCGCGCCCGCTGGCTGCTGTCGACCGTGGCCTTCCACTGCGTGGCCCTGGCCGACACCGTGTATGCGCCGGCCGGCGACGCCTGGGAAGCAGAGGACGATGCGTTCATCGAGGCCGAGTTCGACCTGGGCATGCGCGCGCTGGTGATCGGGGCGCTGGCCATGCAGCCATAGCGGCAGCGCGTGGCAGCACGGCGGCGCGGCGATTTTTTTGCGGGCCAGCGGGTCAGCGGGCCGCGAACGGCCGGCGCCGGCTCCAGAATGGCGCCGACGGCCAGCGTGTTTCTTGGCCGTAACAGTATGCCAGGTGGCGTCCGTATGCCGCGCCGATGGCCGCCAGTTCCGCATTGTATTGCTGGAAAGCCGTGGCGTCGCCCTGCAGCGTGCGGTCGGCCGCCTCGGCGGCGGCCAGGCCCGTGTACAGGGCGTTGAAGATGCCTTGCGACGACAGCGGATCGAAGCTCAGGGCCGCGTCGCCGGCGGCGAACCAGCCCGGTCCTGCGGCGGCATCCAGAGCGGCCGTATGGGCGGGCGTGGCCAGGGCCGGTGTATCGGCCCCGTAGCCTTGCTGCTCCAGCAATTCCCGCGTGGCCGGCAAGCGCCGTGCCGCCGCTTCCAGCCAGCCGGCATCGCGCAGGGTGGTGTTGCCGAGCAAGTCCGCATCCGTATGCAGGGCCAGCACGCGGCGCTGGCCGGGCAGGGGCGCGCTGTACCACCAGCCGTATTCGCACGCCTCGATGTGGGCAAAGCCCCGCGCGGAGGGTGTGCGTTCATGCCCGTATTGCCATATCGATACCAGCCGGTCGCTGTGCCGGCGCTGCGCGCCCGCTTTGCGGGCCAGCCGGGCGCTGCGTCCCGTGGCGTCGATGACGATGCGCGCCGCTGCGTCGCACGGGCCGCGCGGCGTTTCCAGCCGGACTCTCCAGCCGCCATCGTCCGGCGCGATGTCCGCCACCCTGGCCGAGGCCAGCAGGGCGGCGCCGCGTTGGCGCGCCTCGTCGCGCAGCCACAGGTCGAAGGTGCCGCGCGCCAGGTGCCAGCCGTGGCCGTCGGGGGCGCTGAGGAAGTGGTGTTCCGCCCAGGCGCCATTCCACCACGCGCGGTTGCCGTGGTAGGGCGCATGGCCCTGGCGCAGGAAAGCGTCGAGCAAGCCCATGTCCTGCAGCAGGCGCGCGGCGGCCGGCGGCAGCGATTCGCCGATGCGTGCCAGCGGCGCAGCGAGCCGGTCGACCAGCAAGACCCGGTGCCGCCCCGCCAGGTTCAGGGCGGCCGTGGCGCCGGCCGGACCGGCGCCGACGACGAGCACGTCGGCCTGCAGCGCGGTCACAAGCGGTGCCGCTGCAGGTGCCGCGCTTTTTCCGTGCCTTCCAGGTCGACGTCGACAAACTCGTCCGGTATGGGCGCCGCGGCACGCAATGGCTGCTTGCCGGCGATCGCTTGCGGCAGGTTTTCCACCTGCAGGAAGGCGGGGAAGCCGCTCACGTCCGTGGGGCCGGGGCGTACCTCGACCACGCCCACTTGCGCCAGGTCGGCGATCATGTTGTTGATCTGCTCTTCATAGCTGATGTTGCCCAGCGGACGTATCCACGCGGCGCGCCGGGCGAAGGCGGCCAGGCGGTCGTCGGTGGGGGCTTCCCGGTTCATCACCGTGTCGTAGGCGAGCTTGCTCATCACCTGGTTCGGCACGCGCGCGGGCCAGAAGGTCGGCACGTAGGGATCGTAGTCGGATTGGTAGCCGGAGCGGCAGCTGGCCGTGTCCGTTTGCCAAGGCACGGCCATCCAGCGCGTCACGCCGCCGGCGATCTGCGCCGAGCAGGGGCTGCTGATATTGTCCGGCGTCAACACGGCACCGTAATCCGGCTCCACCCAGCCGGGCGGCCGGTGCGCCAGGCGGAACGGCGCGCTGTACATGCTGGCCTGGCGCATGGGCCAGGTCATTTCGCAGCCGGGGTGGAAGGCGTCGGCCAGGCAGAATTCCATGGCCGCGCGCAGCAGGGTGTCCGGTTGCTGCGCCAGTTCCACGTCGGCCAGGCTTTGCGGCGGCGTCTTGCCGGGCGCATAGTCGTCCGTGAACTTGCCGTCGGCCCATTGCTTGAGGAAGCGCAACTGCAAATTGCTCAGCGCGCAGTTCTGGCGCGGCGTGTCTGCCGGCGGGATGGCCATCGCATCGCCATACAGCCATGGCCACGGCGAAGGCGCCCAGGCGTCGCGCTCGAACTGGCGGAACTGGTTATAGATGACGTTGCGCCACTCCTGGCGGTTTTCGGACGGGCTGGCCAGGCGCGCCATCCATTCGTCGCGGCTGAACGGCGTGCTGCCATCCCAGCCGAAGGCGGCCGCGAAGCCGGCATTGACCCATTGCAGGTTGGACAGGCGCTCGAAAATGGGACGGATGTCGTCCTGGAACGAGGGAACGGCAGGCGCGGTAATTTTGCCTTCGGAAACAAACAGGTCGCGCATCAAGTCCCACATGGTGCGCACCGACTTTTGCTGCGGCGCGTAGTCGGGCGGGGCGACAACCACCCAGGCCATGTCGACGGGCAAGGCATGGCCCTGGTAGTGCACCGTGGCGCAGACGGGGCCGTCGGCCGTGTCGTCATGCCAGCCTTCGTTGTTGGCGAAGGTGATGGCGCGCGCGCCATTCCACGAGGCCGACTTGCCATGGCCGCCCAGCACGATCAGCCGTCCCATGGCGTCCGTGCGCAATTCGCCCAGGTAGACGGGCGTGCCCATGAAGCGGCCGCTGTCGAAGGCGACGGCCGGCTGTTCGCTGCCGCCGATCTTGCGCTCGCCCGGCGTGATGGACAGTTGCGCGCGGTCGGTGACGGCCATGTTGCGCAGGAACGAGGGCTGGGTGACATTCGCCTCGGGAATGTCGAGCGCGATCTGGAACTGGTACCACGCCGCCTTGGTGTTGGCCAGGGTGACGGACCATTCGATGTCGGCATTGCTGGCGTTCAACTCGGCCACGGCCACGCCGGCGGCGTTCAGGCCGTAGATGCGAAAGCCCGCCGCCTGGCGCTTGATGGCCCCGGACGCATCGCGGTAATAGCCGGCCGGCCGCGGCGCCGGTTCCGGCACCTCCGGTCCCAGGAAGTATTCGCTGGGGCTGTTGCCCACGCGGGCAATGCCGATGGGCGGATAAATCGCCGCCTTGACGATGACGGTATCTTGGGTGGAACTGGACATGGCATGCCTTTCCAGGTGGCGTGGAGGGAAGGAAAATATACCGTATAAAAAACGCGCCAAATGCGCACATAGTCACGGTATCGCGAATTCACGCCCTGCATGGCATGGGCGGACACGCGGGCAATTCAGTTGCTGCGGAGATTGACTTGTTGCCGGCATGTAGCTATCTTGGATTGGCATTGCCCGTTTATCAATATATAAAATAATGTATTGATCCGATATTTTTCTATGCAACCTTTGAGGAATGATATGAAAATCAAGGCTGTTTTCTGTGTTGGCGCGGTATCCCTGCTGGCCTTTCTGCCCGTATCGCAAGCGGCCCAGCCTGGCGAGGCGCTCGCTGCGGCGGCACCGCTTGCGAAAGGCGTGGCGCTGTATCCGCAAGAAGGCAATATCCCACCGTTCCGCGGGTCCGGGTCCAAGTAAGGCCGCCGCGGCGGCCCATGCGGCGCGGCGCCGGTCAAGGTAAGATAGTGGCTTTTTCAAGACTTTGAGAGGCCCGCGTGCGCGTGTTGCTGGTGGAAGACGATCCGATGATCGGGGAAAGCCTGGTCGAGGGCTTGCGCGGCGAGTGCTATGCCGTGGACTGGGTGCGCGATGGCCACGATGCGGAGCTGGCGCTGGCCGGCTTCGCCTACGATTTGATGCTGCTGGACCTGGGCTTGCCCGGCAAGCAGGGCATGGACGTGCTGCGCGCCATGCGCGCGCGGGGCGCCGAGTTGCCCGTGCTGATCATCACGGCGCGCGACGGCACGCCGGCCCGCGTGGAAGGGCTCGACAGCGGCGCCGACGATTACCTGGTCAAACCGTTCGACCTCGACGAGCTGCTGGCGCGCATCCGCGCGCTGCTGCGCCGCCGCGTCAGCCGTTCGCGCTCCGTCATCGAGCATGGCGCGCTGATCCTCGACCTGGCCAGCCACGACGTCACGTTCGAGGGCGAGCTGATCAAGCTGCCGCCGCGCGAGTTTTCCGTGCTGCGCGCCTTGCTCGACCATCCGGGCAAGGTGGTGTCGAAGCGCCAGCTGAGCGAAAAGCTGTACGGCTGGGATAGCGAAGTGGAAAGCAATACCGTCGACGTGTACGTGTACCAGCTGCGCAAGAAGCTCGGCGCGGACGCCATCCAGACCGTGCGCGGCGTGGGTTACAAGATGCGGGTGGCATCTTGCTGACCATCCGCCGCCAGTTATTGCTCGGTCTGCTGGCCGCCACCCTGCTGTGCGTGCTGGGCGCCGGCATTTCGTTGTTCCGTTCGCTGCTGGAAGAAACCAATGAGCTGGCCGACTTGCAGCTGCGCCAGCTGGCCGTGGCCTTGCCCGACGAGTTCGAGCCGCAGGCGGGCCTGGCCGCCGCGCAAGAGCCGGAAGAAGCGTTCGTGCTGCAGGCGTGGGACGAGGAGGGCCAGCCCTTGCCCGTCCTGCAGGACCAGCCGGCACTGCCGCGCTATGCGCTGGCCGGCTTCGCCGATGTCGAGCTGCACGGCGAGAACTGGCGCCTGTACGGCGAAACGCGGCGCGGCCGCTACGTGCAGGTGGCGCAGGCGCAGGCCGTGCGCGACCAGCTGGCCTGGCGGATGACCATGCGGGCCGGCGCGCCCCTGCTGGTGTTCGCGCTGATCCTGGCGCTGCTGATCGTCGCCGTGGTAGGGCGCGCGCTGGCGCCCCTGCACCGGCTGGCCGAATCCGTGGCGGGCCGTTCGCCTGACGCCCTGACGCCGCTGGCGGCCGACGACATGCCGCCCGAACTGCGGCCCGTGGCGCTGGCGTTGAATAGCCTGATGGGGCAGTTCGAGGCGGCGCTGACGGCGCAGCGCACCTTTGTCGCCGATGCCGCGCATGAATTGCGCTCGCCGCTGACGGCATTGAAACTGCAGCTGCAGGTGGCCGAGCGGGCCGGCAGCGAGGAAGAACGCCGCGTGGCGCTGGCGCGGCTGCACGAACGGCTGGACCGCAGCACGCATCTCGTGCGCCAGTTGCTGAGCCTGGCGCGCCATGAAGCGGCGCTCACGGCCAGCCAGCTGCACACGGTCGACCTGGGACAATTGCTGGAAGCGGCCGTGGGCGACCACAGCGCGCTGGCCGACAGCCGCGCCATCGACCTGGGCGTGGTGGAAGCGCCGTCGGCCAGGGTGCTGGTGCAGGCCGATCCCGACGGCTTGCAAGTGTTGCTGAACAACTTGATCGACAATGCCTTGCGTTACACGCAGCAGGGCGGCAGGGTCGACTTGCAGGCGGCGGTGGAAGAGGGCAGGCCCTTGCTGCGCGTGTCCGACAACGGCCCCGGCGTGCCGCGCCAGCACCATGCGCGCCTGTTCGACCGCTTCTTCCGTCCCGACGGCAACGACGCCTGGGGCTGCGGCCTGGGCCTGTCCATCGTGCGCCACATCGCCGAGCACCACCAGGCCGACATCGCGCTGGCCGACGGCGAGGCGGGGCGGGGCTTGCAGGTGACGGTACGTTTTCCGCAGGCGGCCTGAACGGTCAAAAAATAGATGTCGATCGGTATGACATCAGTGCTCAACACGCTAAAAATGAAGTACCTGCTCTAGCCCATAGCATTGTCCAGTGCGGTCTCTAGCCTTTTGCGGCTACTGGCTCGAACGTGATGCATACCAAGTCGTTTGGCCATCGCCATCACAGCATTGTCGCCAGAGCAACCTTCGCCGGTAATCAGTTGGGCGAGGGAGATCAGTTCCGCCATGCAAATTTCGTCCACGCTGCGTCCGCCGTTCCCGTTGTGGCTGAATATAATAGGACGCTCAGGTTCTCGGTCCCGTGCCCAGAAGAACATGCCGACGTCTTCCTCTGTGAATTTCAGACACGAAAGCGCTATCGAGGAGACGCGCTCCTGAATGCGCGCCCCGGTACGCTGCCAACCGTGCGCCCGTGCGATCCTGCGTGCCAGTACGGTGTCGCGTGATGGCCCATCGAGATCAACGATCTGCTCAATCATCTCTCGAAGATGGCCATCGTAGGATGCTTCAAAAAAAGCGTCGGCGTTCACGTCGCCTACCACTGCAGGGTCAGTCATTTCAAATTGCCGGGTGATCGGTGAGTCAATACCCTGACCGACGACAAAGCGTGAGGCGTATTGGATATCAAGAGCGGGCCTTGTTAATTCGATCATTTTTGTAGGTAGCATCGTTTCTGCTTGTGTCTTGGTTAGGATTTCCTTTGCCTCAGCCTCGGTCGCCTCGCGCTCCGCCACCTTGCTGCGCCTTTGCCTGCTGAACTCCAGCAAGCGCTCTAATGCAGCATGCGTCTTTTCAAGTGTACCTGCCCGGTCTATCCACCAGTCAGTAGACCAGATACGCACGATTTCCCACCCTAAACCGCGCAATACGTGCTCACGTAACATGTCCCGGTCGCGCGCCGTTGCCGAGCGGTGGTAGGTGGCGCCGTCGCACTCGACTCCGCACAGGTAGATGCCAGGCGCATCGGGATGCACCACGCCTAAGTCCACCCGGAAAGACGACGCACCGATTTGGGTATGCACCTGCCAGCCGCGAGAGGCAAGTGCTGCGGCGACTGATTCTTCAAATGGACTGTCGAAGCCACCCAGGCTACCTTTGGTCACCTCGGCCAGTGCGTGGGGGCCACGTTCGGCAAACTCCAAAAAGTGTTTGAGGTCTCGCACTCCAGCGGCCTGCGTGCGAGACAGGTCGAACTGCTCCGGCTTCAGACTAGAAAATACTCTCAACTCCTGGCGCGCACGCGTGATCGCGACATTCAGCCGACGCTCGCCGCCATCGCGGTTCATCGGACCAAAGTTCATCGAGACAGCGCCCGCCAGGTCTGGACCATAGGTAATCGAGAAATAAATGATATCGCGCTCGTCACCCTGCACCGATTCCAGGTTTTTGATAAACAGCGGTTCGAGTTCTGTCTCCGAAAAATATGGTTCCAGAGATGGGTCCTTCCGGCGTTCTTCGTCAAGCAAGTCTTCGATCAGGTTCATCTGTTCGGTATTGAAGGTGACAACGCCGATTGTCAGTTTCGATTCCTGGAAGTTTGGCGCGCGCAGCTTTGCAACGATATCGGCCACCAGTTCCTTCGCTTCGCGTTTGTTGATGCGCGCGCCACCTTTCTCGTACACGCCATCTACGTGATGGAAGCTGACGGCACGGTCGTCGGCGACCGGCGATGGGAATGTTACCAGGCCACCGCCATAGTAACGATGGTTGGAAAATGCGATCAGGGATTCGTGGCGGCTGCGATAGTGCCAGGCCAGATTCATTGTCGGCAGGTTCGCCCCCATGCATTCGTCGAGAATACTTTCCAGATCGCCTTCGACATCCGCGTCATGGTCCGACGATTCGGCGCGATCAAAAAACGCGGTGGGTGGCAACTGTTTGGGATCACCTACCATCACTACCTGCTTGCCGCGCGCCATGGCGCCTATCGCATCCCATACTGGAATTTGCGATGCTTCGTCGAACACCACTAGATCAAATGCACTGGCATCGGTTGCCAGATACTGGGCAATCGATAACGGACTCATTAACAGACATGGCGCCAGCTTGCCCAGTACCGAGGGAATCTTTTGTATCAGCTCGCGCAACGGCATGTGCTGCTTCTTTTTGTTGATTTCATGACGCAAATCGCCCCATTCCGATTGGCGCGTAACTTCCTCGGAGCGCGGCATGCCGGCGCACAGCGAGGCGCGCACCCATGCGCGCGTGACGTCCGTAAATTGTCGGTCAAGTGCGCGGAAGTCCCCGATCCGTTTTTCATGTTCGACAGAAACGAAGTTGCGGATGACGGTTTCGTTGTCGACAGCCTGATTGAGCCACCAGCGGCTGTAATTGGTTTCAAATGCGCGCAGTGCTTCCGCCGGTTGCACCGTGCCGGTCTCCATTGCGTCGACCAGCGACGCCAGCGACAATGACAGCGCTTCTGTGCGCACCTTGCGCCACGCGCACCATGCTTTCAGGCGTGGTTCTCCGGCAACGATCTGTTTGCAGCAGGTGATCAGCTCGTTTAATGGCAGCTCGTTGAACTGCATGGCTACACCTTCGCTGAATGTGCCGACGGTGGCAAGATTGGCGAGTACGGGCTGCAGGGCGTCATGCGCGGTGCGATACTGAGCGCCAGCACTGGCTAGTACACCGGACGGTGCAAGTAGTGCGTTGCCTTCAATCATCAATTGTTCAAATGCCTGACGTAGCACGCCAGCGTCTTCGATTGTCTCGGCCAGGTTGGCAATTGCCACTGTAAGTACCGAATAAAAGGTTGCTACGCTGTCGATGTCGTCTGCGCGTGTTTGCAGGCCAGCCCAAGTGCCGCCAGTTGAGGCGCGCAGATAATCAAAGGCGCGCAGCTTTTCTTCAAGGATGGCGCGCTGGCGCACATGTTGGTAATCAGTCGCCAGCGCCGGGCCACAGTCTGACGTCGCGACCTCCGCGTGCTCGCCTTGCAGTGCGCCAGCGTCCTGCACAGTGCGCAAGGCAAGCGCGAAGCGCATGGCTGCTGCCAACAGATGTGGACGTGTCACCTGGCCATTCCACAGTCCACCTGTCTCTGCGTTCAGCGGCTGCATGTCGGCGATCTCGGTATTGAGCGCGCGCAGTTGCCGCAAGGGCTCTAACTCCAGAGCTAGCAACTTGCCACATCGCCCGTTCTCGATGATGTCAAATCCCTGGTCATCCCAGGCTTCCTGTCGGCGCGCCTGCCCCAGCACATGCTGCAAGCGCAGCGCTGCCTGAACAAATTCAGGGCGCGTCTTCAAGCCCGCCCAGACGCCTTCGCTTACCGGACCCATTTCTACCTTGTCGATTGCGGACCGCAATTCGCGGATACGTACCAGCAAAGGCAGGTCGCGTGTGACATCGGTATTGCCGTCGCCGGTCACGCAGTCGGTCAGTACTTTGGAGATCTGGCGCTTGCGCATCCACGACAAGGGCCATGTACTGCGTTCTGCTTCGACCCAGCCACGTTGAAGCTGGTGCACATTTAGTGCGTCAACCTGTTCGCCATACTGCACTGAAAGGCTGCTTGTACTCGCGGCCAGATCGTCGAGCAGTTTCAATCCTTTCTCTAACTCGGTCAGTATATCGTCAGACCAAGGTTGGCCCAGTAGTGACATCACGCGGTCACGCTCGTCGAGCAGCGCCAGCGCTTTTTTGCATCGGGCGACGACGGACTCGTTCCATGCAGGACGGATGCGCGCATTCAGTTCACGATGCTGGAGCAACAGTTGGTGCCCTTCTCGTAGATCAGCCAGAAGCTCGCGCGCCTCAGGCCGAAACACGAAGCCCCATTGACGGCCAAAGGCATCAGGCAGCGCCTGCGACAGATCTGCTACTGCCAGGCGCGCGCGACGGCCAGTCGGCAAGCCCGCAAGACTAGTTGCATTTTCAAAATTCGTGATGGCCAATTGTAGTTCTTCAGCTGCTGGCACCACCGCTCTGGTTGCGCTGATGAATGCCTGTTGCCAGGAAGGTGTCCACTCCGCTTGCCTGACTGCCATCAGCGGTCCCTTGAGCAATTCGCTGGCGCCAACCGCCTCGGCATTGACCTGCAGACGGACACTCAAATCGCGCATCGCCTCAAGCTGGGTATGGTCATGCGCATTGGCATCGGCCCAGGAAAGATCGAGTTTAGGTACATCTTCGCCATCGACCACTATGCCGATCGCCTTGTAAATTGTTAGGCCATTGGGATGTCGATGGTGCAGTCGAGCGACATATTGGTTCAATTCATCGCGCAGTCGCTTCAACTTGACCGCCTGAGCGTTCCATTCTTCGGGATTGACTTCGCCTTGAGCCTCCCAAGCTTTCTGCAGCTGGGTGATCACATCGAGCTTGCGTGCCTTGTTCGAGTGCAGTTCTAGACAAAACTCACCCAAACCCACTTCGCGCAAGCGCCGGTACACGACGTCAAGCGCTGCGACCTTCTCCGATACAAACAACACTCGCTTTCCCTCGGCCAGACACTGGGCGATCAGGTTGGCAATGGTCTGGCTCTTGCCCGTACCAGGTGGCCCGATCAGTACAAAATTTTTGCCCTTGGCCCCAGCCATGACTGCAGAGAGTTGTGACGAGTCGGCAGGAAGCGGACAGAATGTCTTGTCAGGAGAAAATTGCGCATCGAGTTCTTTCGGCGGCGGAAACGCTACCGTGGACGGATAGGGTTCGCGCGGACTGTCGATCAAGTGGCGTACGACGGGGTTCTGGCGCAATTGATCCGTTCGCTGGGTTAGGTCAACCCACATCAGATATTTGGCGAACGAGAACGACGCTAGTACCACTTCGTCTGACACTTCCCAGCCCTTGATGTCTCGCACGGCATGAGAAACGGTACGCCAGATCAGCGCGACATCAAGTCCAGCGGCATCCTGCGGCAACTTGCCATCCATGACACCCAGGTTGAGATGGAAGTCTTGCCGCAGCATCTCGATCAGCGTCGGATTAAAGCGCGGTTCGTCTTCATGCAGGCACAAGGTAAAGCCGGAGCGCGCGCTCTTGCGCTGCAGCGACACTGGAATAAGAATCAACGGCGCCTTGCACTTCTGTCCCGCTTTGTCATCGCGCGTCCAGTTCAAAAAGCCCAGTGCCAGGAACAGCGTGTTGGCTCCCCCCTCTTGCAATACCGTGCGGGCACTACGATAGAGATCGACGAGTCGGGTCTCCAGCTCCAGTTCGTTCACGTTGACGAATACCTCGCGCCGTTTCAGCGCATCGAGGGCGTGCTCGCGACGTACATCTTCACGTGCGCGCTGTTCGTGTACTGCCTGGTTACGTGGATCTTGCCCATCCATAAGATCCGGTCTTGGTAGCAAGCGTATCGGCGCACCGTTGGACAGCACATCCTCCAGCAAGCCTGGTTCCGGTGCGTCGATCCTGAGGGATTTTTTGCCGCTTTTGAAATTGAGAAGATTGTTCCGCAGCGATAGGTCAAGCAATTTACGTTGCCATCGGGCCAGCCTGTCGTTCGGATCGAATCCTGGAGGCTCGGTCGTCACCCCGTAGTCCGGCAAATCAGGTGCACCATCGTCAAACGTGGTGGCGGTTGCTTTCATCGCACTATCGGTGGGTGGAAGGATGACCTGGCTTGCACCGCTGGCAAGCGGTTTGATCCGTTGCATGCGGGCACGCCGTATATCAACCACCAGCTCGAATTGTTCTTCGACCTGTTCGGCGATCTGATTGGCTGCTAGATCGGTTGCATACGTAAAGGATGGCGCCGGCCGCGAGGTAATCAGTGTTGTTTCGAACAGGATCAGTTCTTTCAACCGGATGCGTTTGCGGATGGCCGTCACGTCATCGACAACTACTGTGGAAAATTCTTCCTGGCGTAGCCATACGCCAGCGAACGCGTGACCCTTCGTGAATACCACAATAGGATTCAAGCCCGCCTGCTCCAGCGCAGAGCAAAACATCAGCGTCAGGTCGAGGCAGGTGGCAATGCGGGCGTCCATCACCTGCGCCGCACTGCGTACCTTCTGGCCTCGGTGCTCGAAACTGGCTGGCGGCAGTGCGTAGTCCAATCCCAGCCCTGCCACGGCTGTCCACAGAGCCGAGGTCAGTTCCCATGCTCGTTTTGCCCCCCCCTGATAGCCATCCAGCGCCGGGCTTTTTCCCGCCTGTCGCAATACCTCGGCGACTTGCTTGAGCAACCGGTCAATTGCCGGCTCATTTGGTTGGATGAATGCCGCTACGAGGTCGGGGAGGTGGGATAGTCCTCCCCACTGGTTACGCGGCAACAGCTCAACCTTGCGCTCTTCTGTCGCTAGTACACGCTCCGGGGACGAGCCGGCCTTGCCAACCAGTGTCAATGTAATTGTCGAGGTCTCAGCCTCGGTCAATTTGCCCAGTACGATGCCATCCAGCTGAACATCGCAGTCCCTGATGTCGTAGTTGGACTTCGCCTGACAGGCATCTATCAACCAGGTCTTCGATTTCAAAAACGGAGGAAATGATTCTAGGCGCAACCGCAAGTCGGTGATCTCTCCATTACCGTCATTGATAATGGCCAGTTCACGTAGCAGAGGAATGGAGTTCTGGAAGTCTGCTAGGTTCAGCTTGCTGGCATTTGAGATGCGAATTGCGTACTCAGGTGCCGCTTTGACGGGCTGTTCCGCCAGGTCTTCTACTTGTTCCAATTACTTCCCCGTTAATGAATTCAATGAATTTTGTGTCTATTTTTGCAAATTAATTTGCTATAGAGATATTCATCGAATGACATTAACACATGGAGGGAGACAATTACTCACCAAATCTCACTTCAATGAGATTCGGTTCCGTTAGAGTGTTCTTACAGCGACTTGTCCGTGCTGCGTGGCCAAGTTAATCAAGGGTATGGGTGAGTCGCCATGAAAAAAGCGGATGCCGGCGAGGGCATCCGCTTTTCCATCACGGGCGAGGCGCTTACGCCAGCTCGGTGATGAATTGCTCGCGCGCAGGGCGCACTTTTTTCAAGTCCACCAGCCAGTCGCCTTCGTCGGCGCGGTAGCCCAGCGGCAACATGACGACGGAACGCAGGCCTTTTTCGCGCAAGTTCAGGATTTCATCGACCTTGGCCGGATCAAAACCTTCCATCGGCGTCGAATCGACTTGTTCCTGTGCCGCGGCGATCAGGGCCGTGCCCACGCCGATGTAAGCCTGGCGCGCCGCGTGCTGGTAGTTGGTTTCCGCATCGCGCTGCGGATACGTGGCCAGGATTTGCTGGCGGTACGCTTCCCAGCCTTCATTCTTGAAGCCGCGCACCTCGTTGACCAGGTCGAAACGCGCGTTGATGCGTTCCACCGTGTAATTGTCCCAGGCGGCAAACACCAGCAGGTGCGAGGCGTCTGTCACCTGGCCCTGGTTCCACGCATGCGGCTTGATCTGCTCGCGCAGGGCCGGATTCGTCACGACGAAGACTTCGTAAGGATGCAGTCCGCTGGAGCTGGCCGTCAGGCGCACGGCTTCCAGGATGCGCTCGACCTTGTCTTGCGGCACCGTTTTCGTCGGGTCCATTTTCTTGGTGGCGTAGCGCCATTGCAGTGTTTCGAGCAGTGCGGACATGTAAATCCCTTTCATAATGAATAGTTCAGATTGAAAATGATAGCGGATTCAGGCATTTCAAGTGCTGAGGGGCAAAGAATTGCTTAGCGTGCTCAACTTAGCGGACTCCAGCACGGTTGTCTACAGGCCAAGCATGGCAAGTTCCACGTCCGGGTAGCGCGCGCCTTGCACGCTGGCGGGCGCGATGGCGGCGCCGATGGCGGCCAGCTCGGCGTCGCTCACGGTGAGTTGCGCGGCGGCTACGTTCTCTTCCAGGTGCGCCAGGCTGCGGGCGCCGGGTATCGGCACGAGGTCGTCGCCTTGCGCCAGCAGCCAGGCCAGGGCCAGCTGGGCCGCCGTGACGCCGCGCGCCGCCGCCAGGCGTTGCAATTCGGCAACCATATGCGCGTTGGCCGCCATCGCGGGCGGCTGGAAGCGGGGCAGGCTGTGGCGGTAATCGTCCGGCGCCAGCATCGCGCTGGACGTGAGCTGGCCCGTCAGGAAGCCCCGGCCCAGCGGGCTGTAGGGGACGAAACCGATGCCGAGCGCGCGGCAGGCGGGCAGCACGTCCGCTTCCACGTCGCGGCTCCACAGCGAGTATTCGGACTGCACGGCCGCAATCGGGTGCACGGCGTGGGCGCGGCGCAGGGTGGCGGCCGACACTTCCGACAGCCCCAGGTGGCGCACCTTGCCCGCGCGCACCAGGCCGGCCATGGCGCCGACGACGTCTTCGATGGGCACGGCCGGGTCCACGCGGTGCTGGTACAGCAAGTCGATGCATTCGATGCCCAGCCGGGACAGCGATCCTTCCACGGCTTGCACGATGTGCTCGGGGCGGCTGTCGACACCCGCCATGCGTGCCACGCCTTTTCCTTCAGGCAAGATCCTGAAGCCGAACTTGGTGGCGATGCTGACCTTGCCGCGCAGCTGTTTCAGGGCGCGCCCCACCAATTCCTCGTTGGCGTAGGGGCCGTAGACTTCCGCCGTGTCGATCAGGGTCACGCCCAGGTCCACGGCCCGGTGCAGCACGCGCAGCGAGGCGGCTTCGTCCGCGCCGCCGTAGGCAAAGCTCATGCCCATGCAGCCCAGGCCGATGGGGGCGACGCGCAAGCCGGAGTGGCCCAGTGTTCTGTATTCCATTGTCATTTCCTTTCAAAAAAAGATGCAAGGAGTATGGATGAAGCAACAGCATGCGATAAGATGGCTAATCCTGCATGTATTGCTGAATTTTTCTCATGAATTTCTTCCTCAACAATGGCTGACCTCAACGAATTGACGGCCTTTGCGGCCGTCGCCCGCCTGCGCAGCTTTCGCAAGGCGGCATTGGAGCGGGGCGTGTCCGCGTCCGCCCTCAGCCATGCGCTGCGGGCGCTGGAAGAGCGCCTGGGCGTGCGCTTGCTGAACCGCACCACGCGCAGCGTCACGCCGACCGAGGCGGGGCAGCTGCTGCTGGCGCGGCTGGCGCCGGCCATGCGCGAAATCGATGATGCCTTGCAGGACTTGAGCGCCCTGCAGGATGTGCCCGCAGGCAAGTTGCGCCTGAACGTGCCCCGTCCGGCGGCCCGGTTGCTGCTGGGGCCCATGCTGGCCGGTTTTGTCGCCCGCTATCCGCGCGTGCAAGTGGAAGTGGTGACCGATGACGGCATGATCGATATCGTGCGCGACGGTTTTGACGCGGGCATCCGCTTCGGCGAACAGGTGGCGGCCGACATGGTCGCCGTGCCCGTGGGCGCGCCGCAAGCGTTCGTGGTGGTGGCATCGCCCGCCTACCTGGCGGCGCATGGCGCGCCAGGCACGCCGCGCGACTTGCTGGCGCATGCCTGCATCGGCCGGCGTTTTCCCAGCGGGCGCCAGTATGCGTGGGAGTTCGAGCAGGACGGGGAGGGCGTCAGCATCGCCGTCGGCGGCCCGCTGGTGTTCGACGATGATGAATTGATGCTGCGCGCGGCCCGCGATGGCGCGGGACTGGCGTATGTGTACGAGGCCGATGCGCGCGCCGATATCGCGGCCGGGCGCCTGGCGTGCGTGCTGCAGCGCTGCCTGCCGCCGCCGTCCCGTTACTTCCTGTACTACCCGGGCCGGCGGCAGATGCCGCCCGTGCTGCGCGCCTTCGTCGACATGCTGCGCGCGCCGCCCGCGTAGTCAGCCGGCGGGCGGCAGGGCGCCATGCTCGACCGGCCACTTGACGGTGAACACGCTGCCGCCCGCCTTGCCGCGCGTGCAGGCCGCGCTGCCGCCGTGTGCGCGCGCGATGGCTTCCACCACGGCCAGGCCCAGGCCGCTGCCCGCGTTCAGGTCGACCCTGGCGCTGTCGCCGCGGCGGAACGCTTCGAACACGTGCGGCGCCAGGTCCTCGGCAATGCCGGGACCCGCATCTTCGACGCTCAGGTAGTACTGGCCGGCCTGCACGCGGGTGCGCACGCGCAGCAGGCCCGGATGCGCGTAGCGGCGCGCGTTGTCGAGCAGGGCCAGCACGATTTGCCGGATGCGGGCCGCGTCGCAGCAGACGGGATGGTCGGACAGGTGCAATTGCAAGGTAAAGCCGGCCGCTTCCATTTCCTGCGCCAGCAGGCGGCGCACTTCGCCGATTTCCAGGGTCAGGTCCGTCCACGCCATGCGCAGCTGCATGTGGCCGCTGTCGGCCAGACTCAGGGTGCGCAAGTCCTCGATCAGGCGGCCCAGGTCCTCGACTTGCGCCAGCAGGCTGGAAAACGGCACTTCCTCGGGCTTGAAGACGCCGTCGACGACGCCTTGCAAGGTGCCGCGCAGGATGGTCACGGGCGTGCGCAGTTCGTGCGCGATGGCCGCATTCCACGTTTCGCTCTCCTTGGCCCCGCGCTGCAGGCGCTCGGCCATGCTGTTGAAGTCATCGACCAGCATGGCCGTCTCGCCCAGGCTGCGGTCGCCCGCAAAGGCGCGCGCGGACAGGTCGCCATGCGCCACGCGGCGCACGCTGTCCATCACGGAATTGATCGGTTTCAAGATGCGCGCGGCCAGCTTGAGGGCGAAAAACGCCGCCAGGCCCAGGCCGAAGATGGTGATGGCGAAGATCCACAGCCATTCGACGGTGCTGGGCGACCAGTCGTCCGGCTCGGACAGCATGTCGGGATCGATCTTGAAGGCGATGGCGAAGAAAGTCCAGGAACCGATCCAGATGATCAGGATGCTGCAGACCATCAGCACGGACATCGACAGGATGATTTGCCGGTTCAGGCCCGTGAAGCGCATCAGTCGCTTTCCAGCCGGTAGCCCACGCCGCGCAGGCTGGCCGGCATGTTCATCACGCCCGCTTCTTCCAGCTTCTTGCGCAGCTTGCTGACGTGGCTGTCCACCGTGCGTTCCATCGAATTGCTTTCGGGCATGCATGACTCCAGCAATTCCAGGCGGCTGCAGACGCGGCGCGGCGTGCGCGCCAGGTGGGCCAGCAGGCGGAATTCCGTCAACGTCAGGCTGAGCATGAGAGGCTGGGCCATGCCATCCTGCAGCACGCTGGCCACGTACGTTTCCTGGTCGATGTCGATGGGGCCGCAGCGCAGGCGCTGGCCGCCGACCGGGTGGTGGCGCACGCGCGAGCGGCGCAGCACGGCGGCCACGCGCGCCACCACTTCGGCCGGATTGAAGGGCTTGATGATGTAGTCGTCGGCGCCCACGCGCAAGGCGGCCAGTTTGTCGGCATCCTGGTCGCGCGCCGTCAGCATGATGACGGGCGTTTCGCCGCGCCGCCGCACTTCCGCCAGCACGCCCCAGCCGTCGACGCGGGGCATTTGCACGTCGAGCAGCAGCAGGTCCGGCGCCAGCGCCAGGTGCTGCTGCAGCGCTTCCTGGCCATCGAGGGCGAAGGCCGTGCGGTAGCCGTCGCGCTCCAGGTAACCGGCGAGGATGCGGGCGATTTGCGGTTCATCTTCGGCGATCAGGACGAGGGCGGAAGGCGGCGTGGTGGCAAGAAACGAGGGCTGGCTGGCGCTGTGATGATAGTTCATTGAAATAGTCTAGCATTCTTCTTTCTCTCCATCGAATCTCCACATTTCTTTGACGAAATATCCACCTTGGCCTTTTATGCTGCGCTTATCTGTCGACCGGACCGCCGGTTGGGATCTGCCATAGAGAAAGACCATGCATCCGAGCCACTTCACCAAGAAAAACATGTTGATCGCCGCGGCACTGCTCAGCCTTGCCGCCTGTTCCAAACCCGCGCCGGAAGAAGGCGCCGCGCCGCCCGCCGCCGTGACCGTGCTCAAGCTGCAAGCGGCGCCCGTCGTCCTCAGCGACGAATTGCCGGGCAGGGTGGCCGCGTTCCGCACGGCCGACATCCGCCCGCAGGTGGGCGGCATCGTGCTGCGCCGCCAGTTCGAGCAGGGCGCCGAAGTGCAGGCGGGACAGAAGCTGTTCCAGCTCAACCCGGCGCCGTTCCAGGCGGACGTCGATTCGGCCGCCGCCGCCCTGCAGCATGCGGTGGCCACGGCGAACCGCGCCAGCAGCCAGGCGGACAGGTTGAAGCCGCTGGTGGAAGCGGACGCCATCAGCCGCCAGGCGTATGACGACGCCGTGGCCCAGCGCGAGCAAGCCGTGGCCACCGTGGCGCAGGCGCGCGCCGCCCTGGCCCGGCGCCGCCTGGACCTGGCCTTCGCCAGCATCGAAGCGCCCATTGCCGGGCGCATCGGCCCGGAACTGGTGACGGAAGGCGCGCTCGTGGGCCTGGCCGATGCGGCGCCGATGGCGCGCATCCAGCAGATCGACAAGGTGTATGTCGACGTGCGCCAGCCGGCCGCCGCGCTGGCGGCATTGCAAGCCTCGGGAACGGGCGGCGCGGACAAGCTGCCCGTGACCATCCTGGGCGCCGATGGCCAGCCGCATCCCGTCACGGGGCGCATCCTGTTCTCGGGCATCAGCGTCGATGCGGGCACGGGCGACGCCGTCATCCGCGTGCTGGTCGACAATCCGCAGCGCCAGTTGCTGCCAGGCATGTTCGTGCGCGCCCGCATCGCCCGCGCCGTGCAGGCGAATGGCGTGCTGTTGCCGCAGCAAGCCGTCTTGCGCAGCAGCGGCGGCCAGGCGCAGGCCTGGGTGCTGGACGGCACGAACAAAGCCAGCCTGAAACCGATTGCCGTGGGCGACGTGGTCGAGCACCAGTACGTGGTCAGCGGCGGCTTGAAGGCGGGCGACACGGTCGTCATCGAAGGCCAGGAACGCCTGCAGCCGGGCGCCACCGCCGCACCCCAGCCATGGAAGCGCGCCGCCGCCGTAGCCACCGCGCCCGTCGTCAGCGCCGTGCGCTGATCCGTACATATTTAAAGTGTACTTATTGAAAGTTTAATTACATGCCTCAGTTTTTCATCAACCGCCCCGTCTTTGCGTGGGTGGTGGCGGTCTTCATCGTCCTGTTCGGACTGATCGCCATACCGCAATTGCCGATTGCGCGTTTTCCTTCCGTGGCGCCGCCCAGCGTCAGCATCAGCGCCAACTACCCCGGCGCCACGCCGCAAACCATGAACGACTCCGTGGTGAGCCTGATCGAACGCGAACTGTCGGGCGTCAAGCACCTGCTGTATTTCGAGTCGTCCACCGACACCTCGGGTTCGGCCTCGATCAGCGTCACCTTCCAGCCTGGCACCGACCCGGAAATGGCGCAGGTGGACGTGCAGAACCGCCTGAAAGCCATCGAACCGCGCTTGCCGCAAGCGGTGCGGCAAAACGGCTTGACGGTGGAATCGGCGTCGTCGGGCTTTCTGATGATCGTCAGTTTGATTTCCGACAATGGCCAGCATGACGAAGTGGCGCTGGGCGACTACCTGGCGCGCAACGTGACGGAAGAACTGCGCCGCATCCCCGGCGTGGGCAAGGTGCAGCTGTTCGGCTCCGAGCGGGCCATGCGCATCTGGGTCGATCCGGCCAAGCTGGTGTCGTACAACATCGCCATGGGCGAGCTGACGGCCGCCATCGCGCAGCAGAATGCGCAGATCGCCCCGGGCCGCCTGGGCGACTCGCCCGCCGTGCACGGCCAGCGCGTGACGATTCCGCTGACGGTGCAGGGCCAGTTGCACACGCCGGCCGAATTTGCCGCCATCGTGCTGCGCGCGAATCCCGACGGCTCGAAAGTGACCATCGGCGACGTGGCGAAGGTCTCGCTGGGCGCGCAAAGCTTCAATTTCAGCATCCGCGAAAACGGGCAAGCCGCGTCGGGCGCCGCCATCATGCTGTCGCCGGGCGCCAACGCCGTGCAGACGGCGTCCGCCGTGCGCGCGCGCATGGCCGAACTGGCGCACACCATGCCGGCCGGGATCAAGTACTCGGTGCCGTTCGATACGGCGCCGTTCGTGAAGATCTCGATCGAAAAGGTGATCGTCACCTTGCTCGAGGCGATGGTGCTGGTGTTCCTCGTCATGTATCTGTTCCTGCAAAAGATACGCTACACCCTGATTCCCGCCATCGTCGCGCCGATCGCCCTGATGGGCACTTTTACCGTGATGCTGCTGGCCGGCTATTCCGTCAACGTGCTGACCATGTTCGGCATGGTGCTGGCCATCGGCATCATCGTCGACGACGCCATCGTCGTGGTGGAAGCCGTCGAGCGGCTGATGGCGACCGAAGGCTTGTCGCCGAAGGAAGCGACTTCCAAGGCCATGCGCGAGATCACGGGGGCGGTGGTCGGCATCACGCTGGTGCTGACGGCCGTGTTCATCCCGATGGCGCTGGCCAGCGGTTCCGTGGGCGCCATCTACCGCCAGTTCACCTTGGCGATGGCCGTGTCGATCCTGTTCTCGGCGTTTCTGGCCTTGAGCCTGACGCCGGCCCTGTGCGCCACCATGCTCAAACCCATCGGCCCGCATGACCACGATAAAAAGGGATTTTTCCTGTGGTTCGACCGCCAGTTTGACCGCATGACGGCGCGCTATGAAAAGGGCGTGGTGGCGATGCTCAAACGCGCGGGACGCTCGATGGTGCTGTATGTCGCCATCGTCGCGGCGCTGGGCGTGGCCTTCATGCAGCTGCCGTCGGCCTTCTTGCCGGAAGAAGACCAGGGCTATTTCATCACCTCGATCCAGCTGCCGTCCGACGCCACCATGGAGCGCACGCTCGATGTCGTCAAGTTGTACGAGCAGCACGTGGCCACGCGGCCCGGCATTGAGGTAAATCAATCGATCCTCGGCTTCAGCTTTTCCGGCGCGGGACCGAACGCGGGCCTGGCGTTCACCATGCTGAAGGACTGGAAAGAACGTAACGGCGCCACGGCGCAGGAAGAGGTGGCGCTGGCGCAGGAAGCCATGTCGCAGGCGAAGGAGGGCGTGATCATGAGCCTGATGCCGCCCGCCATCGATGAACTGGGCAACTCGTCCGGCTTTTCCCTGCGCCTGCAAGACCGCGCCAGCCAAGGCATCGCGGCCCTGCAGGCGGCGCAGAATCAGCTGCTGGGCCTGGCCGCGCAAAGCGCCAAGGTGGCGGGCGTGTATCCGGACGGCTTGCCGCCCGGCGCCAGCGTGCGCCTCGATATCGACCGCACCAAGGCCGAGGCGCTGGGCGTGCCGTTTACGGCTATCGCCGATATGCTGACGGCGGCCATGGGTTCGACCTATGTCAACGATTTTCCGAATGCGGGCCGCATGCAGCAGGTGATCATCCAGGCCGATGCCCCATCGCGCATGCAGCTCAACGACGTGCTGGCCTTGCGCATTCGCAATAACGCGGGCGGCATGGTGGCCTTGGGCGAGCTGGTGCGCCCGGTGTGGAGCGAGTCGCCGCTGCAACTGGTGCGCTACCAGGGCTATCCTGCCGCGCGCATTTCCGGCAGCGCGGCACCGGGCGTGTCGAGCGGCGACGCCATGCTGGAAATGGAGCGCCTCGTGAAGCAATTGCCGCCGGGCTTCGCGCTGGCGTGGACGGGCCAGTCGCTGCAGGAGAAGGAATCGGCCTCGCAAGCGCCCATGCTGATGGCGCTGTCGATGCTGGTGGTCTTCCTCGTGCTGGCGGCCCTGTATGAAAGCTGGTCGATTCCCGTTTCCGTGATGCTGGTGGTGCCGCTGGGCTTGCTGGGCGCCGTGCTGGCCGTGATGCTGCGCGGCATGCCGAACGACGTGTTCTTCAAGGTGGGCATGATCACGATCATCGGCCTGTCGGCGAAGAACGCCATCTTGATCGTCGAATATGCGCGCCAGCTGCAGGCGCAAGGGCGTGGGCTGGTCGAGGCGACGGTGGAAGCGGCCAGGCTGCGCTTGCGCCCGATCCTGATGACGTCATTGGCGTTCGCGCTGGGCGTGGTGCCGCTGATGCTGGCCACGGGCGCCAGCGCCGAGACGCAGCACGCGATCGGCACGGGCGTGTTCGGCGGCATGATCACCGCCACCGTGCTGGCCGTGTTTTTCGTGCCCGTGTTCTTTGTCGTGGTGCTGGGCGCCGTCGACAAGATGGCAAGTTATTTTCTAAAAGAAAATAAACGCAATCGCACCGCCGTCAAGGCGGTGGAAGGAGAATCGTAATGCGTTTGATATTTATCACGCCGCTGGCCGCGCTGGCCTTGTCGGCCTGTTCATTGACGCCGCCGCTGGTCAAGCCGGCGCCGCCCATTCCGGCTGCGTATGCCGAGGTATCCGCGCCAGGCGCGTCCAACACCGCGGCCGACACCGCGGCCAACCTGGGCTGGCGCCAGATGCTGCTCGATGCGCGCCTGCAGCGCCTGGTCGACATCGCGCTGGAAAACAACCGCGACTTGCGCGTGGCGTCCCTCAACGTGGAAGCCGTGCGGGCCCAGTACCAGATACAGGATGCGGGCCGCTATCCGGCGATTGGTCTCAACGGCGGCGGCACGCGCCAGCGCGCTGTCGATGCCACGGGAAAAAATCCCACGGTGCAAAACCAGTTCACCGCCGGCATCGCCATGAGCGCGTTCGAGGTCGACCTGTTCGGTCGCCTGCGTTCCTTGTCGGAGGCCGCCTTTGCGCGCTACCTGGCCACGCAGCAGGGCCAGCGGGCCGCGCACATGGCCTTGATCGGCGCCGTGGCCGACGCCTACCTGGAACAGCGGCTGGCCGAGGAGCAGCTGGCGCTGGCCCGGCAAACCCTGCTTGATTGGCGCCAGGCGCTGCTCCTGACGCAGCGCCTGCACGGCGCGCAGCAGGGCAGCGGTCTTGATGTAGCGCAAGCCGAAGGGCAGGCGGCCACGGCGGAAGCGGACGTGCAGGCCCGGGAACGTGCCAGCTTTCTTGCGCGCAACAACCTGGAATTGCTGCTCGGTGCGCCATTGCCCATCGACTTGCCCGCCGGCCGGCCGCTCGACGGCCAGCCCGTGCTGACGCAGCTGCCGCCCGGCCTGCCGTCGGACTTGCTGGCGCGCCGTCCCGACATCCTACAGGCGGAATACGCGCTGGTGGCGGCGAATGCGGAAATCGGCGCCGCGCGCGCCGCCTTCTTCCCGCGCCTGTCGCTGACGGCGCAGCTGGGCCTGGCCAGCCCGGAACTGGGCGACCTGTTCCGCGGCGGCGCGCGCAGCTGGTCGTTTGCGCCGCAAGTGACGCAGCCGCTGTTCCAGGGCGGCCAGCTGCGCGCGGAATTGCAGCTGTCGCGCCTGCGCAAGGACGTGGCCGTGCTGCAATACGAGCAAGCGATCCAGACGGCGTTTCGCGACGTGCGCGACGGCCTGGCGGGCAGCGCCACGTATGCGCAGCAGATCGCCGCGCAAGAGCGCGTGGTGACGGCGGCGCACCAGCGCCAGCGCCTGTCGCAGCTGCGCTACGACGCGGGCCAGGACAGCCGGCTGGAATTGCTCGACGCGCAGCGCCAGTCGTATGCGGCGCAGCAAGCCTTGCTCGACGCGCGGCGCGACCAGTTCAAGTCGGCCGTGGCGCTGTACAAGGCGCTGGGAGGCGGGCTGGAGGAGTAGGGGCCTTGTGGGCTTATCCCGTAAATGCCCCGATCGGGCGGTTGCGCGCCAGGCTCCAGCCCGTCGTCTGCTGGGCGTCGGGCTGGCCGTCCGCATGCTGCACGCTGTGGCTCCAGAGGATTTCCGTAAAGTTCAGCTTGAACTGCTCGGTGGGCATGTCGTCGGGATGGGTTTGCAGCTGGATTTCGGTGATCAGGGCGTCGCGCAGGGCAATGGTGATGACGTTGGCCGTCTTGCTGCTCGAATAGCGGGCGATGTACAGCCTGGTCGGCTGGGCCGCGCCCGTGCCCAGCGGCTTCGCCAGCAGGCACAGCTCGTATAATTTCACCGAGGTCGCATCGACATATTTGACGCAGGTAAATTCGGTGATGAGGGGCCGGCCGGAGGTGCGCGCCGCGTTGCTGACGTCGGTCGTCACTTGCTGCTTCATGCCTTGATGTAATGACACCAGTTCGATGCACTGGCCCATGCCCCGCAGTGCGGCGGCGTCGCGCCAGATGGCGTCGATATTGCCGCCACCGTCCGGCGCCTTGCCGAATATGAGTTCCCCGTTACCGGGTTCCAGCAAGATCAAATCCATGACGAACTCCTCTGCTTGACGGTCAGGTGCCGCCGTGCGACAGGCAACCTTTAAATCGGTGTGGCCGGACCCAGCCTGCCTCGCCCGCGTGGTCGACAAAGCAGATGGTCAGTTGCGCGAAGCTTTGCGAAGTGAAATACACGCTGGCCGTGGCGTCCTGCCGCTCACGGCTGAGGAACCAATGGGCGTCGCCATGCGCCAGGCCCCAGCTGCTCACGCGTTGCACCAGCAAGTCGGCGTTGCCGCGCTGCACGATGGCCACGCGCACGTCCGCTTCGCCCATATTGTTGGTCTGGTAAATGCGCGCCATGTATGCTTCCTTGTTCGTTCCTGGTGTCAACGGTGCTGTGACTATACACCGATTAAGTTGCTTAAAGACAATCATAAGTGGAGGTGCATGTATTTTTTTTGCGCCGCCGGCCTCCTGGCTGGCATGGCGCTGCAGTGAGGCGCAAGCACTGTGGTTTTGCATTGATTCAATAATTCCAGTAATATAGAAGTATTATTCTATTTCACAGGCTGCGGCGCATGGTGCCCGCGACGCCGCATTGCACGAGACCATTACCGCATGCTGACCGCTTTCCTGATCTTCCTCGCCACCCTCATCCTCGTCATCTGGCAGCCGCGCGGCCTGGGTATCGGCTGGAGCGCCGTCATCGGCGCATGCGTCGCCTTGCTGGCCGGCGTCATCCACTGGGGCGACATCCCCGTCGTCTGGCATATCGTGTGGAACGCCACCGGCACCTTTGTTGCCGTGATCATCATCAGCCTGCTGCTGGACGCGGCCGGCTTCTTCGAATGGTCCGCCTTGCACGTGGCGCGCTGGGGCGGCGGCAGCGGCAGAAAACTGTTCGTGCTGCTGGTTTTGCTGGGCGCCCTGGTTTCCGCCGTGTTCGCCAACGACGGCGCCGCGCTGATTCTCACGCCCATCGTCATCGCCATGCTGCGAGCGCTGAAGTTTTCCGCCAAAGCCACCCTGGCCTACGTGATGGCGGCCGGCTTCATCGCCGACACGGCCAGCCTGCCGCTGGTGGTGTCGAACCTGGTGAATATCGTCTCGGCCGATTTCTTCAAGATCGGCTTTGCCGCGTACGCGTCCGTGATGGTGCCCGTCAACGTCGTCGCCGTGCTGGCCACCCTGGCGGCCTTGCTGCTCTTTTTCCGCCAGGATATTCCGCGCGACTACGAAGTGGCGCAGCTGAAACGCCCGGACGCCGCCATCCGCGACCTGGCCACCTTCCGCGCCGGCTGGCTGGTGCTGGCGCTGCTGCTGGTGGGCTTTTTTTCGCAAGAAAGCCTGGGCGTGCCCATCAGCCTGATCGCCGCCGTGGGCGCCGCGCTGCTGCTGGGCGTGGCAGGCAAGGGCCACGTGATTTCCACGCGCTACGTGCTGCGCCATGCGCCATGGCACATCGTTGTCTTTTCGCTGGGCATGTACCTGGTCGTGTACGGCTTGCGCAATGCGGGCTTGACGGCCTACCTGACGGGCATGCTGAACCACTTTGCGCAGTACGGCGTGTGGGGCGCGGCCATGGGCACGGGCGTGCTGACGGCGTTATTGTCGTCCGTGATGAACAATTTGCCGACGGTGCTCGTCGGCGCGCTGGCCATCGACCCGACGACGGCGCAGGGGGCCGTGCGCGAAGCGATGATTTATGCGAACGTCATCGGCAGCGACCTGGGGCCGAAGATCACGCCGATCGGCAGCCTGGCCACCTTGCTGTGGTTGCACGTGCTCGACAGCAAGAACATCCACATTTCCTGGGGATACTATTTCCGCGTCGGCATCGTGCTGACCGTGCCCGTGCTGCTGGTGACCCTGGCCGCGCTGGCGCTGCGCCTGTCCTGAGTTCCGTGTATGGTGGTGGCTGTGAGCAACTTTATACTGGGATGCAATGAAATTACTGCTCGTAGGCGCTACCGGCCTCGTCGGCAGCGAAGTGCTGCGCCTGGCGCTGATGGATGCGCGGATCACGGCCATCGTGGCGCCCGTGCGGCGGCCGCTGCCGCCCCATCCCAAGCTGGCCGCGCCGCTCGTTGATTTCGATCAATTACCGCCTGACGCATCCTGGTGGCAGGCGGACGCCGTCATCTGCACCCTGGGCACGACGATGAAGGTGGCCGGCACCCGGCAAATATTTTCGCGCGTGGACCACGACTATCCGCTGGCCGTGGCGCGGCTGGCGCTGGCGGCCGGCACGCGCACGTACGTGCTCAATTCCGCGGCCGGCGCCGACGCCGCTTCGCGCATCTTCTATAACCGCGTCAAGGGCGAGCTGGAACGCGACCTGGAGCAGCTGGGTTTTAGATCGCTCACCTACGTGCGGCCCGGGCTGATCGGCGGCGAGCGCGAGCAGGCGCGGGCGGGCGAGGGCGCCGCCTTGCGCGTCCTGCGCGTGCTCGGTCCCGTGCTGCCGCGCCGCTGGCGCATCAATCCCGCGCCGCGCATCGCCAGCGCCTTGCTGGAAGCGGCGCTGGCCGCCGCGCCGGGCGTGCATGTTGTCAGTTCGGAGCAACTGGCATGAATGCGCATCGCCTATAATCGGCATTCATGTTCTTTTGAGTACGGAAAATGCAAACAATACGTCCTTACCGGGCCAGCGACCGCGATGCCTGTCTGGCCCTTTTCGACGGCAACACGCCGCGCTTTTTCGACCTCTCGGAGCGCGCGGACTTTGCCGCCTGGCTCGATACTTCGACGCATCCGTATCTGGTCATTCTGCGCGACGGCCGCATTGTCGCCTCCGGCGGCCATGCCATCGAGGCGGGCGGCAGCGTCGCCAGCCTGTGCTGGGGCATGGTGGCGCAGGATCTGCATGGCCAGGGACTGGGCCGGGCGCTGACGCAGGCGCGCCTGGACGCCATCCGCGCCGTGCAGGGAATCGCCAGCGTGCGCATGAATACCAGCCAGCACACGCAAGGCTTTTATGCGGGCTACGGTTTCGTGACGGTCAACGTGACGCCGGACGGCTTCGGGCCGGGCATCGATCAATGGGACATGGTACTGCAACTGCCGGTGTAGCAGCGGCAGGCATGGCGCCGTGCCGTGCTCAATAATTGATTGAAATAATAACGTTAATCGATTGCTATCGCTGGGTGTTTCAACTAGGAAAGATGCCGATGCACCCCTTGTTCTTGCTTGATTTCCCGCTGAAGATTGCCGCCAGGCAAGGATGGCTGCATGCCTGACCCATCCCCGCTCGTCATCATCGCCAGCAGCGGCACCGGCGGCGACATGCAGCCGTTTATCGCGCTGGCGCAGGGCTTGCAGCAACGGGGCCGGCGCGTGCTGCTGCTGGCGCCGGGCTGGCAGGAAGCGGCCGCGCAGGCGTCAAAGTTGCCGTATCGCACCTTCGGCAGCGCGGAAGAGGGGCAGGCCATGCTGGGCGACCCCGCCCTGTGGGATGAGCGCAAGGGCTGGGGCGTGGTGTGGAATGGCCTCGTGCCGCACCTGGGCGCCGTGCGCGACGTGGTGCAGGGCTTGCCGGCTGACGAGGCTTGCGTGGTGCTGTGCCATCCCATCCTCGTGCCGATGGCGGCCCTGGCGCGGTCCGCGCGCCCGGACTTGCGCATCGTCGCGGCGTATCTCGCGCCATCGAACCTGTGCAGCAGCCATGATTTCCTGACGGCCGGTTCGCTGCGCATTCCCGCGTGGGTGCCGCTGGCCTGGCGCCAGGCCCTGTGGCGGATGATCCACCGCACGATGATCGACCCGCTGCTGCTGCCTGGCCTGAACGGCGCGCGCGCGCAGCACGGCTTGCCGCCGGAGGCGCATTTTTTCGCGCACATGCTGTCCGCGCCCGATGCTTCGCTGGGGCTGTTTCCCGCCTGGTTCGCCGCGCCGCAGGCGGATTGGCCGCCGCACTTCGCGCAAGCCGGTTTCACCGCCGCCGGCATGCCTGGCGCCGCCGCGCTGCCGCCGGAACTGGAACGTTTTCTGGGCGAGGGCGAGCCGCCCATCGTGTTTACGCCCGGTACCGGCCACCAGCACGCGCAACGCTATTTCAGCATCGCGCTGGAGGTCTTGCGGCGGCTGGGGCGGCGCGGCCTGTTCCTCACGCCCCATGCGGCGCAAGTGCCGCAGCACTTGCCGGCTGGCGTGCTGTGGCAGGCGCATGTGCCGTTCGCGGCGCTGTTGCCGCGCGCGGCGGCCGTGGTGCACCACGGCGGCATCGGCACCAGCGCGGACGCCTTCCGCGCGGGCATCCCGCAACTGATCGTGCCGTTCGCGTACGACCAGTTCGACAATGGCTGGCGCGCCAATCGGCTCGGCGTGGGGGAGGTCTTGCTGGCCAGGCGCTTGTCCGCCGGGCGCATGCAGCGGCAACTGGCGCGCCTGCTGGCCGCGCCCGAAGTCAGGCTGGCGTGCGGCGAGGTGGCCCGCCGGATGGGGCAGGGGCTCGAATCAGCGCGCCTGCTGGATCACGTCGAAGCGGCCCTGGCCGCTTAGTCTGCCTAGGGAAGCTAGGTATCGTCGAGGGCGATGACCCGGTCGTTTGCGCCGGGCACGCAGCCGTCGGCGATCGGTTCCCAGCCCCGGTGCACCACCACCTGCTTGCCGTCGTGGCAGATTTCCACGCGTTCGCTGGCGGGCAGGCGCTGGCGCGCGAATGCTTCCAGGCTGGCCGGCAGGCTCACCGCCAGCTGCATCGTGCCGATGGCTTCCGGCGGGTGGTCGTCCATGTGCACCAGGGGCACGAAGATCGATCCCAGCATCAGCCAGCGCGCACCCACGTCGACGGCGGCGGGGTTGTAGGGCGCGGCGCGCAGCCAGTCCTGGGCGCGGGCGCGCAAGTCGCCGCCTGCCGCCAGTTCGCCCCAGGCCGAGGCCAGCATTTCCACCACCCACTGGTTGCAATTCTGGTATGTCAAATTGAAGGCGTACGCGTTGGCGCTGTAGCGGCCCGCCAGCAACTGCTGCACGCGCACGGGGTCGAGCAGGGCGCGGCGCAGGGGCGGCACGGTTTCTGCAGGCAGTTTCACGAGGGAGATGTAGCCGAGCGCTGGGTTTTCCGTGCCCATGGCGAAACCGGCCGTGCCCTGGTCGAAGATGCGCGGGCGGCCTTCGTCGCAGGCGTAGTACAGCTGGCGCGCGGACCAGCCGCTGTCATTGTCGTGGCGCCAGGCCAGCGCGGCGTGCGAATAGCGGATGCCGAAGCGGGCCAGGTCCAGGCCCGAGCGGCTGATCAGGGCCACGCTGCCTTCGCTGGCGGCCAGTTCTTCGCGCACGACGGCGGCAAAGCGCAAGAGCCGGTCCTGTTCCGTGGCCGTGAGTTCCTGGGCGCGGTCGCAAAAGCGCGAGGAGGACATTGAGGTGCCTGCCTGGGCGGCGCCAGCCAGGACGAGCGCGGCGCAGCCGGCCAGCAGCGGCGCCAGTTTGCGCAAAATCAAAGGCTGACGGGACGCGTGGCCATTTCGCCGTACCAGTCGCCGGCCAGCACGAGGAAGAAGGCGGCGCGCGTGTCGTTGCGCGAGAATTCGATGCCGTAGGCGCGGTTTTGCGCATGCACCACGTCGCCCTGCGCCAGCTGCTGCTTGTCGAGCGCCGCTTGCGGCAAGTCCAGCACCAGCGGCGTGGCCGCGGCGTCGGCCTGCATGGTCAAACGCGTCATGCCGGCGCGGCCCGGCACGGCGGCCACGTCGATGATGCGGTAGGGACCATTGGCCACCTTGTTGTCGCGCGAAGAGCTGTTGCTCGAACCGTTGAGCGAATCGGAAATGCTGCCGCTCGACTGGGAACCGGCGCTGGAGGCCGAGGAAACGAAGCTGTCGGCGTTGGCGTTGCACGCCATGGTCAGAGCTGCGGCCAGGCCGAGCATGCGTAAGGAGGTAGTCAAGGCAGTTTTCCAGTGAGCATCAATGAAAGCGGACCGGGTCCATCCCGGCTCGCGCCATCATAGCAGATCGGCCATCAGCTGAGCAGTACCTCGATCAGGCCCTTCGCTTCGGCCGACGGCTGCGTGCGCAGCGCCTGCAGCACGGGATCGTGCTCCAGATAGGCTTGCAGCGCCTCGCTGACGGTGACGCCGGCCTGCGGCAGCGGCGAAGGGACGGGCGCCAGCGCCTTGGCCAGCAGCAGGGTGTCGCGCAAGCCTTCGGGCGGCAGCATGATGGTGGAGCCGGGCAAGGCATTGACGGCATCTGCCACCGGCAGCGGTACGCCCAGCTGGCGCATCAGTCCCCGGCCGATCACTTCCAGCGCGGACGCCATCTGCGTTTCCAGCTCGGCGTACAGGCCCGGAGTCTTGTCGGCCTGGGCCAGCAAATAAAAGCCGGCCACTTCATGCACGATGCCGGCGAACAGCACCGTGTCGGCATCCGTGTGCGTGACGGCGCCCGCCAGCGCATGCGCCAGCACCGCCACGTGCACGGTGTGCGCCCACAGCTGGGTGGCATGGGCGCGCAGGGCTTCGTCGCGGATGCCCGCGTTCAGCTGGCGGATGACGGCCGCCGTCGCCAGCGCATACAGGTTGCGGTGGCCGAGACGCTCGACGGCGGCGCGCACGCTGGTGATGGCGGGCGCCTGGCCGGGCGCGAACAGGGCTGAATTGGCCAGCGCCACGGCGCGCGCCGACAAGGTCGGTTCGCACAGCAGCAGTCGGCTGATGTCGGCCGAATGGCAATCCGGATTGGCCAGTTCCTTTTGCAGGAGCAGGGCCGTATTGATGCTGGTAGGAAAGGCCAGGGTTTCCGTTTCGGCGCTGGCCAGAAGTTGCGCCAGGCTGCTGAGCGTGTTGACGTGCATGGATAGGGGAGCGAGAAATGGCAATGCCCCCATATTATCAGGCAATCCAGACCGCATGGCGTCCGCCAGCCTTTCCTGTGCAACAGGCCGCGCCTCGGCCCCGCATCGGCGCATTCATCAGCCCAGCTTATAGGCCCTAGCGGATTTGCGCCGCTAATCAGCGCGGGCCAGCGCTGTTAAGCTGGACTTGCCAGGACAGGCGCCGCCGGCTGCCCGGCGGCACGTGTGCTTATCTTACCGGCATGAAAGGAAAACAGACATGCATCGATACGCCGCGGCACTCTTGCCGCTTTGCCTGCCCGCGGGGGCCACCGCTGCCGAGGCCGGCGCCGCTGCCGCGCCGGCGGCCGTGACAGTGACGCGGGCCGCCGCCATGCCCAGCAGCATGGGCGACGCCGCCTATTTCACGGGCAAGGTTGCAGTCGACGCCAGGTTCCAGCGCCTGGCTCCGGCCCGCGTGGGCGGCGCCATCGTCACCTTCGCGCCCGGCGCCCGCACGGCGTGGCATACGCATCCGCTGGGCCAGACCCTGATCGTCACGCAAGGCCAGGGCTGGGTGCAGCACTGGCAGGGCCCGCTGCAGGCGCTGGCCGCGGGCGACGTGGCGTGGATACCGCCCGGCGTCAAGCACTGGCATGGCGCCACGGCCACGTCCGCCATGCAGCATGTCGCCATTGCCGAGGCGCAAGATGGATCGGTGGTCAGCTGGCTGGAGCAGGTGACGGACGACAGCTATCCGCGCCAAGGCGCTCAATGACGATGCCGCGCCGGGCGTTCCGGCAGCTTACGGCAGCAGCAGCGCATGCTGGCTGGCCGTGTGGAAGTCGCGCCACACGCGGTTGATGGTGCTGTCTTCGCGGGCCGCGTACAGGCCGCAATACGGATATACATCACCGACGGCCGCGCGGCAGGCGGCGACCAGGTCCAGCGAACGGTCTTGAACGGCTTGCATGGCGTCCGCGCCCAGCGCCGCGCCGTCTGCCACCGTTGCCCAGCTGTCATCCAGCACGGCATAGAAGCGGGTGCGTGCGGCCATGAACGCGTCTTTCCTGGCTTGCAGCATGGCGGCCACTTCCGGCACGTCCAGCAGCGGCAAGCCGGCGCGCGCATGGCGGCGGTGGCGCATGCATTCCTCGGCCAATTCCATGAAATGCCCGGCCATGCCGGCCACGTTGGCTGCCAGGGTGACATACGCCAGCGAATAGAACGGGTAGCGGTACAGGGGGCCGTCGGCCGTCGCGGCGGCCGCATCGATGGTGAAACCGTGCTCCTTGGCAAGCCATTGACCGTCGATGCGGTAGCTGTGCGAGGCGCTGGCGCGCATGCCGATGCTGTTCCACGAGGGCACCAGCTGCACCAGCGCGGCGGGCACGAGGAAGGCGCGGATGCGCGGCTTGCCGTCCGCATCGAGCAGGGGCTGGCCATCGCGCCGCAGCCGGGCGTTCAGCGTGAAGTGGGTCGCCATCGGCGCGCCGCTGGCGTAGTCCCAGCTGCCCGTGATGCGGTAGCCGCCGCCTTCCTCTTCCGCATCACCGGTGGCCGCGCCGCTGCCGCCCAGGCAGACCCGGGGCGTGCCGATGATTTCCCGCGCCATGCTTGGTGCCAGGAAGCCCGCGAACCATCCCGCGCCTGCGCACAGGGTCAGCACCCAGCCCACGCTGCCGTCGACGGCAGCCACGGCTTCTTCCAGGCGCACCACCTGCGGCAAGGGCAGCTCGGCCCCGCCGGCGCCGCGCGGCGCCAGCATCGTCAGCCAGCCGCGCCGGTGCAGCAAGGCTTGCTGGGCCGGATGCAAAAAGCGGGCGGCGTCGGCGGCCGGCGCATGGCGCGCGATGCGGCGCGCGTCGCGCCCGGAAAGGGTGGCAAGGGTAGCGAGGGCGGCGTGCGGCATGAATAAAGTCCGGCAATGGCGAAGGCGGGCATTTTCGCACAGCGGGCACGCTTGCGGCTAGGCGCTGCGCCGCCGGTACTCGTCCGGCGTCTCACCCGTTACCTTGCGGAACATGGCAATGAAGGCCGAGGAGCTGGCATACGCCAGGTCGAAGGCGATGCTTTCGACCGTCTGGTTTGCCTCCAGCATGGCCATGGCCTTGATCACGCGCAACCGCGCGCGCCATTGGGCAAAGCTCATGCCCAGGTCGCGCTGGCAGCGGCGCATCAGGGTGCGCTCAGTGGTGTTGACGGCTTGCGCCAGTGCGGCCAGCGGGCGGTGGTCGCCAGGGTTGCTGTCGAGCATCGCCAGTACCTTGCCCAGCATGGGGTCATCCGAGCTGGGCAGGTAGCTGCCCACGGGCGTGGCGCGTGCCAGCTGGTCCAGCAAGACCTGCAGGAGGCGCTCTTCATGGATGGTCTGCGGCAAGCCGGGCGGGTGCGCGCGCAAGTGCTCGTGCATGGCGCGCACGAAAGGCGTGACGGCCAGCGCGCACGGCGCGGCGGGCAGTTCCCGGCACAGTGCTTCGCTCACATACAGCGAGCTGTGGAAGGCGGGATGGCGGTTTTGCCCCGTGTGCATCACGCGCGGCGGCAGCCAGATGCCGTACTGGGGCGGCACCAGGTAGTGTTTTCCTGCCACCAGCACTTCCACTACGCCACCCAGCGCATACACGAACTCGCCCCAGGAGTGGCTGTGGCTGGGATAAATCCCTGCGGCCGGCATGGCGGCGCTGCGAAAGCAGATGGGGGCTGGCAGGGCGCCGCTGTAGGGCGCCAGCAGCAGATGTCTTGTGGTGGGCACGGGCGTTGTGGTTGGCTGTATTGAAGGAGGGAGTGTCGGATTCTCACTATATCAAGAAAAGCCGCACCATTGATAATGATGACTCTGCAACAAGGAATCCTGACGCCGCTGTCCGGCGTGCTGCTGGCCGGCATCGTGCTGGTCAGTGCCTGCGGCACCCTGACCGTATTGTTCGCGGCGCGCAAGAAGCAGGGTAGAGTGGTGCCATAAGTTCTTTGTTCTGTTCACTTGAGAAAGTATTTCACCATGACCCGACTTCCCGACCCGCAATTCGCCGACAAAGTCCGCGCCAGTTTTGATTTGCAGAACGCCATGACCCTGATCAAGGCCAGCCTGCCCGTGGTGGCGCATGGCAGCACGGAAATCCACGTGCCGCACTGGAGCGGCATCGAGCAGCAGCACGGCTTCGTGCACGGCGGCGTGGTGGGCATGATCGCCGACTCGGCCGCCGGCTACGCGGCCATGACCATGGTGGCCGACGGCGCGTCCGTGCTGACGGTGGAATACAAGATGAACCTGCTGGCGCCCGCCGATGGCGAGAAATTGATTGCACGCGGCAAGGTGGTGCGGCCCGGCCGCACGCTGATCGTTACGCAAGCCGAAGTGTTCGCCGTGCGCGATGGCAAGGAAACCCTGTGCGCGCTGATGCAGCAAACCATCATGGTGATGCACGGCAAGTCCGAAAAAACTTAACTTGATGAAATGAGAAAGCATGCCCGCCCCACAGACCACAATGAACAGTAAGCCGTTGACGGCGCAAGCCTTGCTGGCCATGCGCGATGCGGGGCAAAAGATTGCCGCGCTGACTAGTTATGACGCCAGTTTCGCAAGCCTGATGAACGCTTGCGGCGTGGAACTGCTGCTGGTCGGCGATTCGCTGGGCAATGTGGTGCAGGGGCAGGGCACGACCTTGCCCGTCAGCGTGGCCGACATTGCTTACCACACGGCCAGCGTGGCGCGCGGCAACCGCACGGCCGTGCTGGCGGCCGACATGCCGTTCGGCAGCTATGCCACACCGCAAGCGGCGTACGCCAACGCCGTCCAGTTGATGCGGGCGGGTGCGCACATGGTCAAGCTGGAGGGCGGCAGCTGGCTGTGCGACACGGTGCGTTTCCTGACCGAGCGGGGCATACCCGTGTTCGCCCACCTGGGCTTGACGCCGCAGTCCGTGCATCAGCTGGGCGGCTTCAAGGTACAGGGCAAGACGGCGGAAAGCGCGGCTGTCTTGCAAGCCGACGCGCTGGCCCTGCAGGCGGCTGGCGCCTCGCTATTGCTGTTCGAAGCCATTCCGGCCGCGCTGGGCAAGGAAGTGTCGGCACTGCTGGCCATTCCCACCATCGGCATCGGCGCCGGGCCCGATTGCTCGGGTCAGATCCTCGTCATGCACGATATGCTCAACGTGTTTCCCGGCAAGAAGGCGCGCTTCGTGCGCGACTTCATGACGGGGCAGGCCAGCATCGGCGGCGCGTTCAGTGCCTATGTGGCGGCCGTCAAGGCACGGGCTTTCCCGGCGCCGCAACACTGCTTTTAAGCGCTTTTCTGCAAGCCTTCCGCTTCCCGAGCCGCCTTGACGCTGTCGCGCTGGCCCACTCTGGCCAGGAAGGCTTGCAGATGCGCCAGCGCAGACAAATCCACGCCCACGTTCGGCGCCCAGCCCGCGATGACGAACAGATAGGCGTCGGCCACGGTAAAGGTGTCGCCCGTCAGATAGGCACGGCCTTCCAGGCGGCTGTCCACCCACTTGAATTTTTTGCCAAGTTGCTCGATGAATAATGTTTTGGTGGCGGCGTCGAAGCGGGGATCGAACAGGGGACTGAACGATTTGTGCAGTTCGGACGTGATGTAGTTCTGCCATTCCAGCACCTTGTAGCGGGCAAAGTTGCCCACGGGCGGCAATAAATCCTGCCTGCCGGCCTGTTCGGCGATGTACTGGGCGATGACGGGGCCTTCGCTCAAGGTCGTGCCATCGTCGAGCGCCAGCAGCGGCACCTGGCCTTTCGGGTTGAGTTCGTAGTAATTGCCGCCTTCCTGCGTCTTGTGCTGGCCCAGGTCGACCTTCACGAGGGTGAAGGCCGTCCCCGTTTCGCGCAGGATGATGTGCGGCGCCTGCGAGCAGGCGCCCGGCGAATAAAAGAGTTTCATGGCGATCCTTGAACAGGTGGGAAAGCAGCCACTATAGTCCTGCGCCGCCGCACGGTAAACGCGTGTTCGTGCAATTCACTGTTCACTGCTGGTAAAGGATTGCGCTGGCTCAAACGCGGGGATAGCGCAAGGTGTCGAGCAGCAAGGTAAACGCGGGCGACGGATGGCGCCGGCTCGGGTAATACAGCTTGTAGCCCGCGTACGCGGGGCACCAGTCGTCCAGCACGCGGACCAGGCGGCCATCGGCCAGATAGGGCAGGACGATATCTTCCGCCATGCAGGCCACGCCCAGGCCATCGAGCGCCGAATGCAAGCGCATGGCCATGTTGTTGTAGATCATCTGTCCTTCCACGCGCACCTTCAGTTCCTGCCCATCCTTGGAAAATTCCCAGGCAAACAGGCCGCCCAAGGTGGGCAGGCGCATGTTGATGCAATTGTGCGCCATCAAGTCCTGCGGCGTGACGGGCGGCGGATTCCGGCTGAAATAGGCTGGCGAGGCAACGATGGCCATGCGGAAATCGGGACCGATGGGCATGGCGATCATGTCCTTGGCCACTTGCTCGCCCAGGCGCACGCCCGCGTCGCAGCGCGCGGCCACGATGTCGGTCATGCCGTTGTCGACGATGACTTCGATGTTGATGTCCGGGTAGTGGGGCAGCAAACGGGCGATGGCCGGCTGCAGGACGGTGAGCGCCGCGTGCTCGCCCGCGCTGATGCGGATGTTGCCGGCCGGCTTGTCGCGCCGCTCGCTGAGCAGGGCCAGTTCCGCCTCGATCTCGTCGAAGCGGGGCGCTACCGTGCGCAGCAGCTGTTCGCCCGCTTCCGTGGGCGAGACGCTGCGCGTGGTGCGCACCAGCAGGCGCAAGCCGAGCCGTTCTTCCAGCGCGCGCACGGTCTGGCTCAGCGCCGACTGCGACACGCCCAGCTTGGCCGCCGCCCGGGTAAAACTGCCTGCGCGGGCCACGGCCACGAAGGCGAGGATATCGTTGAAGTTGGTTTGTGCCATGTGCTTGCCTTTCAGTCATGCATTGCGCTGCGTTTTGCTGTCAGTTTGCTGTTATTCTGCAAGCATATTTCTGCCATGTGGCCGGACGATCGCCTGATGAAAACATTCCTGTACTCATTGCTGGGTTTTGTCCTTGCCAGCGCCATGGCGTGGGGCGCCCTGTTGCTGTGGGGCGGTCTGGTGTTGCAATTGCCGCCCGGCGACAGCTATTGGGACCGTACGCCGTATGCGGCCGACATGTTCCTGGCGTGCTGGCTATGCTTTGCCACCGGGGCGGCAATGCTGGCGGCTCGGCTGGGTCATCGGTCCTGATTGCAATTCATTAGTCCTGCTAATAAGTTCATGCGGACTTTAGCATCTATTCATGGTAATACGCCAGCCTTACAGTGGTGGCATGAAAAATCTTCCCGCCAGCTCCGCCGCGCCGCACCCGGCGGCCATCCTCGCCATCATCCTCGTCAGCTATGTGATGATCGTGCTCGACACGTCCATCGTGCTGACGGGCTTGCCAAAAATTCACCATGACCTGGGCTTTACGGATACGGGCCTGGCCTGGGTGCAAAGCGCGTATACGCTGACGTTTGGCGGCTTGCTGCTGCTGGCTGCGCGCGCCGGCGACGTGCTTGGCCGGCGCCGCCTGCTGCAGGTGGGCCTGGCGCTGTTCACGCTGGCATCGCTGGCCATCGGCCTGGCGCAGTCGCCGGCCATGCTGATCGCCGCGCGCGCCATCCAGGGCGTGGGCGCAGCCATCCTCGCGCCATCGACCCTGGCCTTGCTGCAAACCACGTTTGCGGAGGGACGCGAACGCACGCGGGCCATCGCCCTGTACAGCGCCGTGGCCGGCATTGCCGCCAGCGTGGGCCTGGTGCTGGGCGGCGTGCTGGCCGAATGGCTGTCGTGGCGCGTGGGCTTCTTCCTCAACCTGCCCATCGGCGTGGCCATGCTGGTGGCCGCGCGCCGCTATATCGCCGAGAATGAAACCACTCGGGGCCGCTTTGACGTGGCCGGCGCGGCCAGCTCCACCCTTGGCATGTCGGCCCTCGTGTATGGCTTGATCCGCTCGGCCGGCGCCGGCTGGGATGATTCCTTGACGCAAAGTGCGCTGGCGGCGGGCGTGCTGCTGCTGGCCGCTTTCATTGCCATCGAACGGCGCGCCGCGCAAGCCATCCTGCCGCTGCGCCTGTTTGCCGATGCGCAGCGCAATGCCGCGTACGGGGCGCGGGTATTGTTCATGGGCGCCATGATCGGTTTCTTCTTTTTCACCACGCAATTCCTGCAGGTGGTGCTCGGCTATCCGCCATCGTTGACGGGCCTCGCTTTCCTGCCCATGACCCTGGTCAACTTCGGCGTGGCCCTGTGCGTGCCGCGTTTGACGCGCCGCTTCGGCAATGCGCGCCTGCTGGCCATGGGACTGGGCTTGACCCTGCTGGGCATGGCTTGGCTGAGCCATATCGATGCGGACACGGCGTACTGGCTGGGCGTGGCCCTGCCCATGCTGCTGATCGGCGCGGGGCAGGGCATGGCCTTGAGTCCCCTGACGGCGGCCGGTGTGGCCGGCGTGCCGGCGCAGGATGCGGGCGCGGCATCTGGCCTCGTCAACGTGGCGCACCAGCTGGGCAGTTCGCTGGGGCTGGCGGCGCTGGTGGCGATCTCGGCCTTTGGCGCGCACCAGCTCGTTGGCGCGGCGCTGCTGGCGCACCGCGTGACGCTGGCCCTGGGCAGCGCGGCCGCCATGCTGGCGCTGGCCTTGCTGCTGGTGCTGTCAAGCCGCCGCAGCGGCTGACCATTCGCGCAGCAACTGTCCGAACGCTTCGGCCGCCGCCGTGCTGCCGGCGGCGCGCCAGAGCAGCTGGAACGCAGCGGCGGGCAGGGCGGGCAAGCCATGCTGGCCATCGATGACCACCATGCCGGGCTCCAGGTCGCCTTGCGGCAGGGCCGTAATCGCCAGGCCCGCCAGCACGGCGGCGCGCAAGCCCTGCTGGCTGGGCGAGGTGAACGCCACGCGCCAGTCGATGCCGGCGCCCTCGAGGGCATCGACGCCCACTTGCCGGTGCATGCACGGCGCCGGTGAAAACGCCAGCGGCAGCGGCAGCGCGCCGTCGTGCCGGAAATCCTGCGCGGCCGCCCAGACGAAGCGCGTGCGGCGCAGCACGGCCGCTTCATCTTGCCCGTCCGCCAGGGTCATGACGACGGCCAGGTCCAGCGCATCGGCGGCGACCAGTTTTTGCAAATCAAGATAGGTGCCCACCGTCACGTCCAGGCGCACGGCGGGAAACAGGTGCGCGAACTGGGCCAGCAGCGCGGGCAGGCGCGCGCCCATGAAATTTTCCGGCACGCCGAAGCGCACGGCGCCGGCGATCGAGGAACGCTGGAAGCGCCGCGACAGCGCCTCCTGAGCCGCCAGCACCTGCTGCGCGTGGCGCAGGAAATCCTCGCCGTCTTCCGTCAGGCGCAGGCTGCGCGTCGTGCGCACCAGCAGCGCCGTGCCCGCCTGCTCTTCCAGGCGGCGGATCTGGTGGCTGATGGCGGACTGGCTCAGGTGCAGCCGTTCGGCGGCGCGCGTAAAGCCGCCCGTGTCCTGCACGGCCACAAAGGCGCGCAGCAGGGCGGTATCGAAGTCCATGGCGTGATGCTCCCGTGATTCATGATGAAAATGAATGAATTGTACAAAATTTTATCATTTCCCTCATGAGTCGAGGCTTTCTAGAATGGCGGCTCGCGGTGCGCCGTCTCTACGCGCCCCTCCATGACTACCGACATCAAGGCTTCGATGCTACCGACTACTTCGCAACAAAATGCACTGACCCTGGCCGCCGTCTGCCTGGCCTCGCTCATGTTCGGCCTGGAAATTTCCAGCGTGCCCGTCATCCTGCCCACCCTGGAAACCGTGCTGCATGGCGACTTCAAGGACTTGCAGTGGATTATGAATGCCTACACGCTGGCGTGCACCACCGTGCTGATGGCAACCGGTACCCTGGCCGACCGCTATGGCCGCAAGCGCCTGCTGCTGGCCAGCCTGGCGCTGTTCGGCCTCAGTTCGCTGGCATGCGGCTGGGCCGGCAGCACGGGTGTGCTGATCGCCGCGCGCGCGCTGCAAGGCATGGCCGGCGGCGCCATGCTGATTTGCCAGGTGGCAGTGCTGTCGCAGCAGTTCCCGGCCGGCGCCGCGCGGGGCCGGGCGTTCGGCGCCTGGGGCATCGTCTTTGGCCTGGGCCTGGGCTTCGGTCCCATCATCGGCGCGGCCATCGTCGCGCTGTCAAACTGGCAGTGGGTATTCCTCGTGCACGGGCCGCTGGCCGTCGTCGCGCTGCTGCTGGCGGGCCTGGGCGTGACGGAATCGCGCGACCCGCAGCGGCGCAAGCTGGATGTGGCGGGCATCGCCACCCTGTCGCTGGCCGTGTTCAGCCTGGCCTGGTGCCTTACGCAGGGGCCGGCGCTGGGATTTTCCGACCCGCGCAGCGTGGCCAGCCTGGCCGTGGCGCTGGCCGGTTTTGCCGCGGTTGCCGTCATCGAACGGCGCCAGCCTGAGCCGATGATCGACTTTTCCGTCTTTCGCATCCGCCGCTTTTCGGGCGCGCTGCTCGGTTCGGCGGGCATGAACTGCAGTTTCTGGCCGTTCATGATCTATCTGCCCCTGTACGTGCAGCACGGTCTCGGCTACAGCAGCCTGGACACGGGCCTGACCTTGCTGGCCTATACCTTGCCCACCTTGCTAGTGCCGCCGCTGGCCGAGCGGCTGGCGCTGCGCTACCGGGCCGATGCCGTGATTCCCGCCGGCTTGCTGGCCATCGGCACGGGCTTGTTGCTGATGTGCTGGGGCAGCCGCGCGGACGCCGCCAGCTGGCTGACGATCCTGCCCGGCTGCCTGCTGGCGGGCACGGGCCTGGGCTTGACCAACACGCCCGTCACCAATACGACGACGGGCGCCGTGCCGGGCGAGCGGGCCGGCATGGCGTCCGGCATCGACATCAGCGCGCGCATGGTCAGCCTGTCCATCAATATCGCGCTGATGGGTTTTATTCTCGTCGCTGCCATCCAGTCCGCCTTGCGCGAGCACGTACCTGCCGGGATTGACGGGGCGGCATTGCGGGCGTTGGCGGAGGAAGTGTCTGCAGGCAAGGGCGGCGCGCTGCCGGCCGGCGTGGCGAAGCTTGCGCTGGCACAAGGCTTTGGCGCCGTGATGCTGTACGGCGGCGTGGCCGCCTGCCTGTTCGCCGTGGCCAGCTGGCTCGTGTTTGGCGTCGGACGTGCGGGTGCGCCAAGGCTTGGGAGGCTATAATCTGGGCACGTTGACAAGTGTTGCTCAACGTCATTACGAGGCCGTCCATGCATAAACTGATTTCCGAACTCACCCGCCTGTATCTGTTCGAGGAACAGCAGCACTATGTCGATGTGCAGGGCGGCGCCCAGCCTTTGACGCCGGCCGTGCTGGCGCGACATCTGTCGGGCGAGCAGACGGTAGCGGTGCAACTCGTGACCGGAAGCGGCCTGACGCGCGCGCTGGTGCTGGAGTTTGGCGGCAAGGGCGGCGGCGAGGCGCACTGGAGCGCGCTGTGCGCGATCGCCAATGCCGTGCAGCACGAGCTGGACTTGCCGGCGCCCGCCGTCAGCATCTCGGGCACGGCGTTCCAGTTATGGCTGTCGCTGGCCACGCCCGTGCCCGTCGCCCAGGCGCGCCAGTTCGTGCAACTGCTGCGCTCGACCTTTTTGCCTGCCTCGACCGACATCCTCGCCGCCGCGCCGCCAGACTACGTGGAACAGGCGGCGCTGCCGCCAAGCCTGCAGCCGTCCGGCAAGTGGGCCGCCTTCATCCACCCCAGCATGGGCGCCGCCTTCGTCGATGAACCGGGCCTGGACATGCCGCCGCCGCCCGCCGCCCAGCTGGGCTTCCTGGAAAGCTTGCGCAGCATCAACCCGGCCCAGTTCGCGCAGGCGCTGGCGAAGCTGCAGGGGCATGCGGGGCTGCTTGACGCCGTGCCTGCGCCTGTTCCCGTGGCAGTTGCGTTGCCGTCGGTAACGTCCGCCACCGCGCCGGGCTTGCTGTTGCAGGATGCCACGCTGGAAGACATCGTGCGCTGGCTGCATGCGCGCCATATCGAACCGACGTTCCGGCACCGGTTGCCGTAAACGACGCGCCCGTTGTCACCATCGACAACGCCTTAGCGTCCGACTGCGGGGCGGAAGCGCAGGTTCTGCACGATGTGCCGCTGAATGAGGAAGACTGCGACGTGGCCGCGCGCCTGCGCGGCAACCAGGTCAAGCACTGCGCCATGCAGCCGCCGGCTTAAGCGTGGATAAGCCGAAGGGTATTCGCCACTTTCTGATATCGCGTCTCGTGTAATATTTGCCGGTTAGCACTGGTGTGCGTTTACAGGAATGAAAAAAATGAATAACTGGTCTCCTCGCACAGTCCGCGGCCTGATTTTTTTTGGTATAGGCATGTGTGCTTTTAAACTGCAGCCGGTGATGACGGCAGCCTTAGTAAGTTCATTGTTCTGGTCAGGTTTGTCGCAGGCCGGATTGAGTCTGGTCGGAATGGTCAGCCTGGCGGTTGGCGTTTATTTTCTTGCGACGCGGTATAAAAAGTAAGGTGCGCAGCAATAATCGCCGAAGCTGGTCCGTATTGATGATCGAGATGATGCATTCATCGGCCATCATTCGGTCAATTCCAATAGTTGTCGTTATTGGGAATGCCAGGCGTGTTAGGAGTTGTGTATAAGGAAGTACATTTTAAATGTGGGTATTGAGTTGACAGCTTGGAAAATCGTAAGCATACTCTTCATGCCTAATCGGGTTTTGTGAATTCCGGAGTTGAAATGGAAATTTGCAATGCGCTTATTCGCTATGGTGGCAAGTATTTCTGAAATTAATTAATCATTATAGGATGAGTAATGGAAATTTTGAATGAGCTTGAGATTGAAAACGTGTCGGGTGGTTTGGACTTGTCAAGAGGCCGGCTTTCCGATAATGTGATTGATTGCACCAGCGGTAGCTGCTACGACTCAGGTGGCTACCCGCTTGATTCGCAGCATAATCTTCAGTTCGATCCGTAATTTCAGATTGCAGATAAATTCATATTAAAATAACGGGGTAAATAGCGCCGTTATTTTTTATGCTGAAGAGCTAAAACATGATTAAATTTCTTTCATTTTCCATTTTTGCGTTATTGGCGACATCTACCGGCTGGGCGCAGGCGCAATGTAATATTGCCAAGACTGTCGAGTCTGAATATGGCTTGTCGTTTTCAGGGATGAAAAAAGAGGTTCCTGAAATTTCAGATACATCTCTTCTGCCTAAGCCCCAAGAGAAATTGTCTTCCGTGCGCTTGCTTAAAAGTGCGCCATACGTTCCGGATGGATTTTTCTTTTCTTTGGTCATTAACGAAAAAAAGGACACCGCCTGGATACGGCGCATAGGTGGCTTTGCCAGTGCGCCGGCATTTTTTGGACCCGTTCCAATAAACGCGTCGATGCTTGTCGGTTGTAAACTGGAAAAATGATGTCACCCGGGAAGGGGGGCGTAAAAGCTGACGTGGGCGTTATCTGTAAAGCGCATCACGGGCAGGCACGCTGCCGCAGGTCCCCTGTGGCTTTTTCGGGTGACAAGCGTCCAAATCACCGTGCAAATTTTCCTGTGCCAGCACTGCATTCTGTTATCGCCAATTTCGCTCACGGCAATGCCTGCCGCGCCGGGTCATCCCATCTCGGCTGTCTGCGCCATGCGCAGGTCCGCGCGCTGTCCCGGCGGCGTTTCATGTCAACACTCTCCCGAAGTCAGCGCGCCATTTCCCGTGCCAGGGCGGCCACCAGCTGCGCCGCCCCCATCTCCCGCGCCAGCGGCGCGCCCTGGCCGGCCCACTGGGCGGCGAATTCGCTGTCGCCGTGCCGGCTTGCCAGCGCGTTCAATTGCTTGGCAGCATCGTAGGCGACGGGATAATCGGCCGGCGGCGGGCTGCCCGCCGCTTCGGCGTATTCGATGAAGCGGTTTGCCATGCCGCGCGCCAGGCGGCCCGACAGCACGCTGGTCAGCCGGGTGGATGCCGCCCGCGCGCTTTTCAGGTTGGCGCGGTAGCCCGCGTTGGCCGACGATTCCGGGCACAGCACGAAGGCCGTGCCCAGCTGCGCGGCTGCGGCGCCCAGGTCCAGCGCGGCGCGGATGCCTGCTCCATCCATGATGCCGCCGGCGGCGATCAGGGGGAGGGCGGTGCGGCTCGCCAGCAGGCGCAGCAGCACGCTGGTGCTGTGGCGCTCGTCCGGCGCTTGCGGGTCGAAGACGCCCCGGTGTCCGCCCGCTTCCACGCCTTGCGCCACGATGGCGTCGACGCCCGCCTGTTCGATCAGCGCTGCCTCGCGCACATTGGTGGCCGTGGCCATCGTGTAGATGCCGGCCTGGCGCAGGGCGGCGATCTGCTGTTGCGTCGGCAAGCCGAAATGGAAGCTGACGACGGCGGGACGCTGTTCCAGCAACAGGGCAAACGCCGCCTCATCGCCGAGAAAACTTTGATATATCTCATCGAGCTCCGCTGGCACGGGGGCGCCCAGTTCTGCAAACAGGGGCGCCAGATGGGCCAGCCAGGCCGCTTCGCGCCGCGCATCCCTGACGGCCGGCGCATGGCAGAACACATTGATATTGAAGGGCTTGTCCGTCAGCGCGCGCGTGTCGGCGATCATCTGGCGCGCCTGCGCCACCGTGCCGGCGCCGATGCCCAGCGAACCGAGGCCGCCCGCGTTCGAGACGGCGGCGGCCAGGCGCGGCGTGGAAACGCCCGCCATCGGCGCCTGGATGATGGGCAATTGCAAGCCGAGACGGTCGAGGAAGTGCCGGGACGAAGTCATGATGATTCCTTCATGAAGTTGAGGATGCTGCATTTTATTCGTATTTTAAGAATATAATAGCATAATCATTTTCAAAAAGAGAATACGATGGATTCGGAATCATTGCGGATTTTTTGCTCGGTCGCCAGTGAGCTGAGCGTCACCCAGGCCGCCGCGCGGCTGGGCCGGGCGCCGTCCAGCGTCACCACGCGCATCCAGCAGCTGGAAGCCGATATCGGCGCGGAACTGTTCGTGCGCACCAATAAACGCATGGCCCTGACGGCGGCGGGCGAGCGCTTTCTCGAGTATGCGCAGCGTTTGCTGGCGCTGGCGGACGAAGCCCGCCACGTCGTCACGGGCGGGCGCGAGGGCGGCACCTTGCGCGTCGGCAGCATGGAAAGCACGGCGGCCAGCCGCTTGCCGGCCTTGCTGGCCGCGTATCACGCTCGCTATCCGGCGACGCGCCTGGCGCTGAGCACGGGGCCGTCGCGGCCCCTGATCGAGCAGGTGCGCACGGGTTTACTCGACTGCGCTTTCGTGGCCTTGCCGCCTGCGTTCGGCGGCGCGGCCGCCCTGGAGGAGCTGGGGCTGGCATCGACCGCCGTGTGGCGCGAGGAACTGTGTCTGCTGCTGCCGGCCAGCGAAGCGCAGGCGCGCCGCGCCGTCGATGTGCGCACGCGCTCGCTGGCGGCGTTTCCGCAGGGCTGTACTTATCGCGGCATCGCGGAAGACGTGCTCGGCGTGGCCGGCAGCACGCAATGGCGGGTGCAGGAGCTGAGTTCGTATCACTGCATGATCGCGTGCGTGGCGGCCGGCGCCTGCGTGACCCTGCTGCCTGCCAGCGTGCTGGCGCTGTCCGGCGCGCCGGCCACCCTGGCGACTATTTCCGCTGGGCAAATTGACACCTTGCTCGTGTGGCGCGCAGGCTTCGATGTGCCCGCGTTCCAGCACTTGCTGGCGCAGCTGGGCGAGGCGGCGTGAGTGCGCCGGCCAGGTTGGGCGCGGCCATCGCCGCGGCGGCCATCCTCGCCATCGGCATGGGCTTCGGCCGCTTCGCCTTCACGGCCATCTACCCGCACATGCTCGCGGAAGGCGTCTTGACCTTGCGCGACGGCAGCCTGGCCGCCTCGGCCAACTATGCCGGCTACTTGCTGGGAGCCATCCTGGCCATGCGCGCGCGGGCGCACGGCGCGCACCGGCTGTGTTTGTGGTCGGTGGCCGGCACGGCCCTGTGCCTGGGCGTGCTGGCCTTGCCGATGCCCGTCTGGCTCATCGTGACGGTGCGCGGCGTGGCGGGCGTCTTCAGCGCGCTGGCCATGGTGGCCGCCTCGCTGTGGTTGCTGGTGCAGCGCGGGCAGGCGCGCGGCGCGCCGCTGCTGTACGCGGGCGTGGGCGCCGGCATTGCCGTCTCGGCCGAATTGCTGGTGCTGGCATCGCACCTGGGCTGGCGCAGCGCCGGCATGTGGCTGCTGCTGGCCAGCGTCACCGTGCTGGCGGGGCTGGCGGCCGCGCCAGCGATTGCCGCCAGCGGCCAGGCGACCCCGGATGCGCCGCCAGCCGCCGCGCCGGCGCTGGCGCCCGTGGCGCCGTGGCCGCTGGTGCTGATCTATGGATTGGCAGGGCTCGGCTACATCGTCACGGCCACGTATTTGCCCGTGCTGGTGGGCGTGGCCTTGCCCAATCTCAATTCCGCCCACGTGTGGGCCGTGTTCGGCCTCGGCGCGGCGCCTTCGTGTTTCCTGTGGCACCGGCTGCACGAGCGCCTGGGCACGCGCCAGGCGCTGCGGCTGAACTTGCTGCTGCAGGCGCTGGGCGTGGCCTTGCCCGTGCTGGCGCCCTCGGCCGCCGGCTATCTGCTCAGCGCCATCCTCGTCGGCGGCACGTTCGTCGGCACGGTGACCATCGCCATGCCGGCCGCGCAGCGGGCCGCAGTCAAGGCAGGTAGCAACATGATGGCCATCATGACGGTGGTGTATGGCATCGGACAGATTATCGGCCCGGTGCTGGCCGGCAGCCTGTATGCGCAGTCGCACAGTTTCAACGGCGCATTATTGGCGGCCGCCGGCGCGCTGCTGCTGGCCATTGCCGTGAGCTTGCGCCTGTAAATCCTTTGGCTCTGTCCCCGCTAAGTAGGGGAAATGTGCAGCACGTCAATGCCTATCACAGCCGTCTGCGGGAATGGCTACGCCCCTTTCACGGCGTGGCGACGCGCTACCTGCCGAGTTACCTGGGCTGGCGCTGGGTACTCGACGCCGGGCGTATCCGTTCGCCGGAAACATTATTGAAGGCAACACTCGGAGCATTCCCACATTTGACGGTGACATAGCCAATCCTTTTCAATCCGCTCGCTGACGCATATCAGCAGCGCCCCCCCCCGGCCTGATCCGCGACTCATTTTAGGACTGTTCTGATTTCGCTCAAGAAACTCCGTTGCTAGACTTCAATAAGTCACCGGACCCCGCCAGCCAATTTGCGCGTGGCAAGCCCGGTCCCTGATCTCCCTTATTTGAAAGTAGCGGTAATGACAAAGCAAATACAACAGCATCCGCAGCAGTATGCGGCACGCATGACGGGCTTGCGCAATCGCCTCCCCCGGAGTGGGGCGAACAGCTTTCGCAGCGCCGACCTGCTCGACGTGCTCATCGATTTCCTGGGATTGAAGAATGATGCGGCCCTGGGGCGCGAGCTGCGGGTGTCGGCTCCCATCCTTTCCAAAATCCGGCATGGGGCATTGCCCGTCAGCGCCGCCATACTCATACGCATGCACGAAGTGAGCGGGCTGAGTATTCATGAACTGCGGGCATGCATGGGCGATCATCGCGCCAATTTCGGCATGTTCGACGAGGGCGAAAGAAAATAGGAGGCTTGCCGCCCGCCATCCTACTGGCGCGCGGCGGCTCCTCTGGTAGCAGACCCAAGCCTTGTCTCTCCATATGATCTAACCCTAGGAAAAATGCCGTGAAAACCATCAGTTCTCTCATGCGTAGCGAATTTCATTCCCTGCGCGTGCTGACCTTGACGCCTGACTCGGAGGAGGGCGCACGCTGGCTGGGCTCAATGCTGAATGCCATCGATATTGCCAATGTAAAAAATGTCCGGGCCTTGAGCATGGTGCCCGCGCTCCTGCGCGAAGGGGATATCGACGTGATCGTCGCGGATGTCGCGCACGGTGGACTGATGCTCCCCAGTTTGCTGAAGACGCTCGATGCGGCGACTCCGATGCCGCGTTTCCCGCGTATTTTATGGGTGGGGCAGCCACCGCCCGTCAATCTGCTGCCTGCGCCATGGCCGGCCCTGGCGGAGCAGCCGGCAGTCCGCCGCGTCGGCGGCCTGCCGGTGACGGCCTTGCTGGCGCATGCACGCCTGGCGCACCGGGCCGGCATCAATGTCGGGATGGTGTATGGTGGCGGCAAGGCCGCATTCACCGAGGCCTTGCGCGATTTGCTGCTGGCGCCGTCGAACAACCGGCATGCATCGTGCTCCGCCCCCGCCGATGCTCCCACCGAGGTCGATGTGATCGAGGCGTTGACGACAGGAAAGAACCTGCGCGTGATGCTGCAGCCGCAATTTGATTTGCGCACGCGGCGCATCATCGGTGCCGAGGCGCTGCTGCGCTGGCGTCATCCCGGCGTGGGCGAAGTGCCGCCATCCGTGCTGATTCCGATGGTCGACCGCCTTGGCCTGCATCTGCTGCTGTTCAGCTATATCGAAACGCGCGTCATCGACGTGTTGCTTGTGCTCAAGAGCCGCCAGGTGGCGCTGCCCATCGCCTTGAATGCCTCGGCCGAAACCGTGTGCACGCCCGGTCTGGCGCAGCGGCTGGCCGAGAAAATGCAGCGGGCGGGCCTGTCGCCGCACTTGCTGAAAATTGAACTGACCGGCGATCTGCCGGTCGCCGATGAACTGCTCCTGTCTGCATCGCTCAATACACTGCGGGCAAAAGGCTTCCCCGTTTCGCTCGATGATTTTGGACAAGGCACATCGACCCTGAATCTCCTGGCAAAAATGTCTTTCGATGAGGTCAAGATCGATGGGGCGTTTGTGCGCGACATGAAAACCAGCGCTTCCGCCCAGGCCGTGATTGCCGCGACGGTGAGCCTGGCGCGGCTGATGAATCTGAAGGTTGTGGCGGAAGGGATCGAAGAGGCGTCATGTATCGAGGCACTGGCCTGCCTTGGCTGCCCTACGGGGCAAGGCTATGCATTGGCGCGTCCCATGGAACTGCGCGACTTTTTTGACAGCGTCAGCAACAAGGAGTGAAATGGCTGCAAAGTTAATATAAAGGTAATTTTCTTGATCATTTATCTGTTGCATGGCGAATCGGAGCATTTTTGTTGCACAAGGGCACTTATGTTGATAAATAACATCTTGGATGGCGCTAATGGCGCAAATAGGAGTAATCTCATCAAAGGAAATCCTTCCCATGCAGTGCCTGCTCCTAGCCCCTGCCTATGAAACACTTACGTATTGCCTTGCTCGATGATCACGCGGTGGTGCGGCATGGCCTCGTCGCCCGCCTTACGGCTGAACCCGATATTGACGTCGTGGGTGCTTACAGTACCAGCCGCCAACTGATGGCCGGGCTGATCCGGGCCCCGGCAGACGTCCTGTTGCTCGACTATGCGCTGGGTCCGGACGAACTCGATGGCGTCTCGCTGATCCGCGCACTACGCGCCAAATTCCCCGATTGCCCGATACTCGTATTGTCCACGCACCATGAGCCGGCCACGGTGGCGCTGGCCTTGCGCGTCGGCGCCCGCGGTTTCGTCGGCAAGGGCGAGGACATGGCGGAGCTGGTCAAGGCATTGCGCAAGGTGGTGTCCGGCGCCGTGTATCTGAGCGCCGAGATGTCTTACCGGGTGGCGGAAGCCAGCACCACCTTCGATGCGCGGGAAGGCGATGACGGCGCGGACGCGCTGCTGCTGGGCGCGGCATTGTCGGCGCGCGAGCGCGAGGTGATCCGCTGCTATCTGGCGGGCATGACGGTGACGGAAATTGCGGAAAAATTCAAGCGCAGCATCAAGACCATCAGCTCGCAAAAGACCACCGCCTTCCGCAAGCTGGGCGTGACGTCGAACAATGAACTGTTCAAGATCCGGCATAGCATAGGGGACGCATGAGGCGCTGGCGAGCTGGCTACGCCGCGTTCCTGCTGGCCGCCTGCTGCATGGCGGCGCAGGGACAGGATGGGACCTATCCGCTCAGCGCCGCGGAACAAGCCTGGGTGCGCGCGCATCCTGTGCTGAAGCTGGGCATGATGCAGAACCGTCCACCATTCGAAACCATCCAGCGCGGGGCGATCGGGGTTGGCATCGGCCCGGATTACATGAAAGTCATTGAGCGGCATAGCGGCCTGACCTTTGACATAGTGACCTTGGCCGACACGGACAGCGGCTTTGTCCTGTTGCGAGAAAGTAGGGTCGATTGTCTTCCCACGGTGCGCAGTATCGGCACACCGCCCAAGGTGTCCGGTGTCAGCTACAGCTTGCCTTACCTCTCGACCAAGGCTATCGCCGTCACGCGTGGACAGGTTGGCACCGTTGCCGATGGCATCGTATTCGATGGCAAGACAGTGGTGCTGCCGGCCGCAGAAGCTGGCCTGTTCGGTCCCTTTCTGCGCCAGCGCTACGACGGCATGCGCATCGTCGTCAGCCCCACCATGCGGCAGGCGCTGGCGCTGCTGTCGAAGGGCGGCGCCGATGTCGCCATCGGCAGCAAGGCGCAGCTGTTACCGGATTTGATGCGCGAGGAGGGCGTTGACCTGCATTTTACGGAACTGCCCGTGGCCATGACGTCCGAAGTGCGCATGGCGCTGCGCGACAGCGACCCCATGCTGGTATCGATCGTGAACAAGTCGCTGGCCGCGATGACCCCGGCCCAAATCAGGCTGGTACGTCAGGATTGGCTGGGGGGAGAGGCCGGTAGTCACTCGAACATGCTGTTCGCGGTGGACCACTTTGGCGAGCATGTGGGCCTGGCTGCCGCTTTGCTGCTGATCCTGGCGGGCCTGGCGTATCAGGCCTACAGCGCGCACCGGCGGGCCTTGCGCAACGAACGCCGGGCGGCCATGTTCCTGGCCGTGATGAGCCATGAAATCCGCTCGCCCATGAATGCCGTGCTGGCCGCGGTGGAGTTGCTGCGCTCCACGCCCATGAATGCGGAGCAGCGTCACTTTGTCGACCTGGCCAGCAACGGCGGGAATATCCTGCTGCGTTTGCTTGACGACGTGCTCGACGTCTCCAAGCTGGAGGCGGGACAGCTCACGCTCAGCCTTGATCCGGTAGATGTCGCAGCTTTGGCCAGCGATGTGGCGGCCTTGCAGCAGCTGCGGGCGCGCGAGAAGGGCATTACGCTCGATGTGACGGCGCACCAGACCGTGCCGCGGCTGATGCTGGACGAGGCCAGGCTGCTGCAGGTGCTGCACAATCTGGTGTCGAACGCCATCAAATTTACGGCGGCAGGCGGCGTCGAGATACAGATCGCCATGCTGGATGAGGGAACGGAGCAGGCGCGGCTGGAAATTGCCGTTGCCGATACGGGCATCGGCATCGGCACCGCCATGCAGGCAACACTGTTCCGGCCGTATGTGCAGGTGGAGGGCACCTACAAGCGCTCGGGCGGTACCGGCTTGGGCCTGGTCATTTGCCGCGAACTGGTGAATCTGATGCATGGCACGATCACCATCGACAGCGAGATGGGCAGGGGCACGCGCATGGTGATTTCCTTGCCTGTGGCGTTGGCGACCGGGTCGCCTCCGGCGGTGGATGTAGCTGTTGCCCGGCCCGGTCCGGCGGGCGGCATGGCGGCGCAGCGCCTCTCCATTCTGGTGGTCGAGGATGTGCCGGCCAACCAGGCCGTGTTGCGGGCCCAGCTTGCCAGCCTCGGCTGCGATGCGGATATTGCCGAGAATGGCGCCAGCGCATTGGCTTGCTTCAGCCTGCGCGAATATGACCTGGTACTGATGGATTGCGACTTGCCTGACATCGACGGCTACAGCCTGACGGTTGAGTGGCGCAGGCGTGAAGCGGACCTGGAACAGGCGCGCTGCCCGGTGATCGCGATTTCCGCCTCGACGGGAACGGATCATGCCGAACGCTGCTTCGAGGCTGGCATGGATGGCATATTGAGCAAGCCGATCCGATTGGCGAAACTGCAGGATATCGTCGAACTGTGGTGCGACGTGACGCTGGTGCTGCAAGCGCCGCCGATGGAGTCCCTGGCGGTATTTGATATGCCGCAAGTGCGCGCCGCGTTCGCCGACGATATGGATGAGTTGCTGCAGGCCATGGCCATGCATGAACATGATACCGCCTTGCGCGCCGCGCACCGCCTGCATGGCGCGGCCCTGGCCATGCAATGGGCAGAGATGGCGCAGCCGGCGGGGAAGCTGGAAAGCCTGTTGCGCAGCGTGGCGGAGCCGACCGATGCGTGTTGCAGTCAGCCCCTGCAGGAAGTCGTGGCAGCCTGGCGTACCCGTGACCAGCATTGATTTCAATCGAAAGGAGCATCATGTCGCGAGGTATCAGCAAGAATAAGAAAGAGGCAATGGGGATGCTGGCGTTGATGTTGCCGACCACCTTGCTGTTCCTGATGCTGTCCGGCATGGATCCGACGACATTGCCGTCGGCATCCCGGCCCTTGCCATTCGGCTTGCCTGCGACGCTCGGCAATTTGCCGATAGCCGCCGCGATCCTTTACATCAGCATGGGGTTGACGGGGCTGGTGCTGGCACTTCTGCCGGCAACCCTGTCGCGCAAGAAAACCTTGCTGTCCGGATTCCTGCTGCTGGCGCTGGCGGCGTTCATGGGCCTGTTTTCCCGTTCGCCATTTGAGCTGTGCTGCTGGAGCTTGCTGGGCGGCATCGGATGTACGATGAATATCTGTGCCTGGATCAGTATCGGGGTCACATATTTTCCGCGCCATTGCGCGCTGGTGGTGGGGCTCATGAATTGCCTTGCCGTGGCCAGTAGCATCGTCGCCGCCAAACTCAGTGCCATTCAGCATGCCTTCAATGAACAGGGGAAATTGCCCCTGTTACCGGCCATGGCCGGCATGCTCATCCTGATTCTTCTGTATATCCTGATCTGGCATTTTTTTCAGCAAATCAGCGCCGCCGGCGAGCGGCGGTTCATCCGTCCTGAAGCCAGAAGTCCGGTGGGGTCGGTCTGGTCACGCGGCCCGCTGCTGCTGTTTTTGACCGCCTTCTGCATGCCATTAAGTACTGCCAACTTTGGCTACCTTTACAGCACCTACCTGCGCGAGATACTGGAATTGCCCATCAAGACGGCGCAGATGGCGATGGGCATTGCCGGGATTTCAACCTTGCTGTCGCCGCTGGCCGGGTGGCTGGGGGACCGTTATGGCGCCATGAAAACGCTGTTGCTGACGCTGCCCGTCACGGCGGCTGTCGGCGGCCTGATATTTTTGGGATGGCGTATGCCCTTGAGTGTCCTCATTTTCCAGGTGTTTCTGATGGGACTGGGCCTGACTGCGGTGTTCTATGTCAATATGCTGGCGGCCCTGATTCAATCGGTGGCGCCCATGCAGAACATGCGGGCTGCGGGTTTATTCTACTGCGCGTTCAACCTGGGCATTCCTGTCACGGGTGTCCTTTTTGCCTACCTGAGAGAGATGCTTGGGTGGACGGCGTTGGTTTTGGTGCAACTTGTCTTCCCCCTGGTGCTGGCGACCGTTCTCGTCTGGCTGGCGCAGAGAATACTGACGCCGGCCGACAAGGCTGTGCTTCCGGGCTGATCGGCCAGCAGCCATTCGTACCACCTGCAAGCGCCGCCCTGCAGGCGTTCCCTACCGCTTTCATCCCCGCACTGTCTCCCCATTCGCTCCAGTCACGCGGCAACGCCAGATCGCCAGGCAGCTTGCCTCCTGCGCATGTCGTCGCCGAGGCGCATACAAGTGCCGCCTGTCCGGCGGGGCGGATTTTTAAGACCATTCTCATATCGACAAGTATCGCGGCTCTGTACAGTACGAATCTGCTTCAACAGCCGCGTACCTACATTAACTGGTGCGCATTTATATTTATCCTTCAGGAGTAGTCTCAATGAATTTCCACGCCCGTATTCTCGCCGTTCTGCTGGCCGCCGCCGCAACCCAATCCGCTTTCGCTGGCGATGGCACCATCACCTTCAATGGTGAGTTGGTGGATTCGACTTGCGTCGTCGCAGTCAATGGTGCCACTTCGGTTGTCGTCTTGCCGAAGTTGTCAGCCGCCATGCTGAAAACGGCCAAGAACGTTGCCGGGCAGACCGGTTTCAATATTCATCTGACTGCTTGCACGGGTGCCACGACCACGGCCGCCGCGTATTTTGAAACGGGCCCTGGCGTTGATCCGCTGACCTTCAACTTAAAAAGCACCGGCACCGCCAAGTTTGTTCAGCTGCAATTGATCGACGCCCAAAATGGCAAGGCGATCAGAGCTGGCGACGTGACCCAGAGCGACACCACCAGCCGCGTTACCAAAGTCGCCAACGGCGAGACCATTCTGCCGTATGCCGTGCAATACGTAGCGACTGGTGAAGCCACTGGCGGCACCGTGGCCGGTACCGTGACGTATTCGATTAACTATCAGTAACTAAATCGTCTAGCAAGAGCATCCTGACCTGGAAGGTTGGGATGCTCTTGCGGCAACTATCGGGGAATCCGCGCATGTTTCGTCACTCTTCACTGCAACGTCCGTTGTTATTCAGCCTGGCCTTGCTGATTTGTACTTCCTCCATGGCCAGTGTGGTGATTACCGGCACGCGTCAGATATATCCAGCCAAGCAGAAAGAAATCACCGTCAAGCTCAATAACGACGGTGGCCAGCCGGCATTGGTGCAAGCCTGGGTCGATAGCGGCGACGGCGCCTCGACACCGTCCACGGCCAAGGCGCCATTCGTGCTGACACCGCCGCTGGCGCGCATCGATCCGGGCAAGGGGCAGAGCCTGCGCATGATGTTTTCCGGTGCCGCCTTGCCATCGGATAAGGAATCCGTGTTCTGGCTGAATGTGCTGGAAATTCCTCCCAAAGCGCAGGAGAGCGATGATAATACCCTGCAAATGGCGTTCCGTTCGCGCATCAAGGTTTTTTATCGCCATGAAGGCTTGCCCGGCTCTCCTGATGAAGCCATCGGACAAGTGCAATGGCGGATCGTTTCCGCCAGTACGGGGCAGGGTTACGCCCTGGAAGCCCATAATCCATCCGCCTTTCACGTCTCCCTGGTAGCGCTGACCCTGGTGTCAGGCGCCGAGCGCAATAACAGTGAAGACGGCATGGTCGCGCCTGGCGAAACGAAACAATTCGCTCTGCCGACCTTGAAAGCCTTGCCGGCCGCCGGCGCGCAAGTGGAGTTTAGCGCGATCAATGATTACGGTGCCCAGGTACCGACCCGCCGTGCCCTGTCTGCCGCCCACGCCAGGCTTGCGCCTTGAGCCGCCCCATCATGCCTAGTCACTTTTACCACCGCTACCATCTGCCGCCACGTCATCGCCTGGCAGTCTCCGTCGCGCACGCGATGCTCCACGCAGTGGTGTTGAGTTCTTGTGTCCTGGTCTTGCCGCTGGCATACGCTGACGAAGTCGAGTTCAATAGCGCCTTCCTGCCGGAAGGCTCGCGCGGCCTGGACCTGGCCGTGTATCAGAAGGGCAATCCTGTCTTGCCGGGCACCTACCGTGCCGATGTCGTCCTCAATGGTCAGCTGAAAAGACGCCAGGATATCCAGGTTCGCGCCAATGACGACGGCAGCCATCCCGTGGTGTGCGTGTCGCGCAAGCTGCTGGAACTGCTGGGCGTCGACCTGGCGCACCTGGCGCCGGAGGCGACGGCGTTGCTGGCAGCGGGCAACTGTGCCGAGCTGAGCAAGCTGATCGAGAATGCGACGGCCAGGTTCGTGCCGGAAAGCCAGCAAGTCGACATCAGCATTCCCCAGATTTCGTTGCGGCGCGATGCGCGCGGTTATGTCAGTCCGGAATTGTGGGATAGCGGCGTCACGTCCGGCATGCTTGGTTATAACTTCAGCAGCAATCACAGCAAGAGTCGCGACAGCGCCTCCAGTTCCGCCTACCTCGGTCTCGATGGCGGCTTCAATCTGGGTGCCTGGCGCCTGCGCCACACGGGCGCATTGAGCTGGCGGCAAGCCGGCGGCAGTCACTATCAGGTGCTCGATACCTATCTCCGGCGCGACATTACCGCCCTGAAAAGCCAGCTGACCCTGGGCGACGCGAATACCAGCGGCGAACTTTTCGATACCCAGTCTTTCCGCGGCGTGCAATTGGCCAGCGACGACCGCATGCTGCCGAACTCGCTGCGCGGCTATGCGCCCGTGGTGCGCGGCATCGCCCGCACCAGCGCCCGCGTGACGATACGCCAGGCGGGCAATATTTTGCTGGAAACGACGGTGGCGCCGGGCGCCTTCGTCATCGATGACCTGTACGCCACCGGCTACGGCGGCGACCTGAACGTGACCGTGTCCGAAGCCGATGGCAGCGAACAGCGCTTCGTGGTGCCGTATGCGGCCGTGACGCAGCTGCTGCGCCCGGGAACGGTGCGTTTCGGCGCGACGGCTGGCGTGACGCGCAACAATTACCTGAGCGAGCAGGCAAATTTTCTGCAAGGCAGCGTGCAATATGGTTTGAGCAACAGCATGACGGGCTACGGCGGCGTGCAAGCCAGCACGGATTACCTGTCGCTGCTGGGCGGTATGGCGTTTGCCACGCCGATCGGCGCCATGTCCGTCGATCTGAGCCATGCGCAGGCGGAGCTGGCCGCCAGCAAGACCAAGGGCCAGAGTATGCGCCTGTCGTACAACAAGAATATCCTGAGCACCGGCAGTAATTTTTCGATGGCCGCTTACCGCTTTTCCACCAGCGGCTACCTGGATTTCGCCAATGCCATGCAGGTGATCGATGCCGAGAAAAAGGGGTATGCCTCCAGCGTGCTGGACCGTCCCCGCAACCGCCTTTCGCTGACGGCCGACCAGAGCCTGGGCGAGTGGGGTAACCTGAGCATCAGCGGCTATACACAAAACTATTGGAACCGGGAAGGGCAGGACTTGCAGTACCAGTTCAGCTATAACCAGCGGCTGGGAAGAGTCAGCTATGGCATCAGCGCCAATCGCGGCAGGACGTCTTACGGCGGCATGGAAAACCGCTTGCTGCTGTCCGTGAACCTGCCGCTGGGCGGCAACGGTAGTATTGACGTACCGCAAGTGTCGGCCCAGCTGTCGCGCAACGCCGATGGCCGCTACAGCCAACTGGCCACCATCAGCGGCACGGCCGGCGAAGAACGCCAGTATGGCTATGGCGCGTCGGTCAGCCGCGATGGCGCCAGCGGCGGCAGCAGCGGCACCTTGAACGGCCAGTACACGGGAGCGCGGGCGTTTGTCGGCGGTACGCTGGGGCGCGGCCAGGACTATAGCAGCGCGTCGTTCAACATGAGCGGCAGCGTGGTGGCCCATCCGGGCGGCGTGACCCTGTCGCCGCACCGCAGCGACACCATGGCCGTGGTGCATGCGCCTGGCGCCGCCGGCGCCAAGGTGGCCGGTTATCCCGGACTCAGGCTCGATGCCAGCGGCAATGCGGTCGTGCCGTACCTGCGTCCGTATGAATTGAACGAAGTGGCGATCGATCCCGCGGGTTCGTCGATGGCCGTGGAGATGCGCGAAACAAGCCAGCAGGTGGCACCGCGCGACGGCGCCGTGGTGTTCCTCAAATATGCCACCAGCACCGGCCGCGCGGTCCTGTTCCACGTGCGGCTGACGGGCGGCGGCGCGCTGCCGTTTGGCGCCACCGTCAAGGATGAGCTGGGCCAGGCCGTGGGCATGGTCGGCCAGGATGGCCAGTTGTACGCGCGCCTGCAGGAAAATAGCCGGCAGCTGTCGATTTCCTGGGGCGGCAAGGCGCAGGAGCGCTGTACCGTGCCCATCGCCGCGTCGCTGCTGCAGGGCGATGGCGGAACATTGCAGCAGGCCGACGCCGTATGCGTGCCGGACTTGATCAATGTCAAGGCGGCGCCGGACGACGAGCGCAGTGCCGAACTGCTTGACGGTACCTATTCGGTCGATATTTTCGTCAATGGCCAGCGCATGGAGCGACGCGATGTGGCCTTCATGCCGGCGGCCGGAGAACCACGCCCGTCGCCGTGTATGAGTACGGTGGATTTGCAGGAGTACGGCGTGCGCTTGTCCAAAGAGCAGTTGCTGCTGCCGTGCCAGCAGGTGCTGGCAGCGATCCCCGGCGCCAGCTGGCGCCATGAGGCCGCCGTGCAGCGCCTCGATCTGCAGGTGCCGGCGGCATCGCTGGTGGCGCCGGCGCCACGCCAGGCCATGCAACTGGCCGCAGCCAGAAAATACGACGAAACCGCGATGAAACTCACCCAAAAGAGAAAGCCATGAAATTGCATAGAGTGTTAGGTCTGCTGGCCGGACTGTTCGTGTGTGCCGTGCCGCAGCTGGTTCATGCGGCGAGTAAGCTTTACTGTAGTGGCGGTAGCTATTTCTGGGGAACGATGGCGCTGCAGATCAGCAGTCTTACCGTGCCGCGTGATTTGCCCAATGGTACCACCCTCTATGCGCAGGCTTTTAGTCAGGCGGGAGGTGTGACGATCGAGTGTGCTCTTGGGTCCTATGCATTTGGGACACAGTTCTCGACTCTCACCGACGTTCTCGGTGGTGTCAATACTACGTTCTTTGCTGGGAAAGTCTATGCAACCGGGGTACCCGGCATTGGAGTGGTATGGTCTGCCGAAGGCGGGGGTTATATGGATTCCAATAACGAGACAAAGTCGACTGGCACCACTTGCACCTTCAACACTGGTTCAACTTGTCGAGCCAGTTTGGTGCTGGCAAATTCTCATTCAGTCAGGTTGGTAAAGACGGGGCCGGTCGGGACGGGGGTCATACGGGCAAGCGATTTGGGAAGGGTGAACTACTCTGCGCAATATCGGGCTGATTACTATGATCCTAGTGACAAAATTCCCGTTGGCTCAATTGGCTTGAAAGGCAGCATTCAGGTTGTCGGCAAAACCTGCACGACGCCCGATGTCAAGGTGCCGCTTGCGCGTCACAAAGTGTCGTCGCTGAAGGGGATCAACACCTTTGCCCCGACGGTCAGTTTTGAGATCCGTTTAACCGACTGCCCTGGTTTTCCCGGAAGAATTGATGATTCTAGTTCCAAGTCTCCAATATCTTCACAGGATGGCGCTATTCGGGCTCCTGTTTATTTACCACCGAATGTCAATCTCCAGATTGCGGGCGCAACGGTGCTCAATGCCGGCAATGGCGTGCTGGGTCTGACGACGGAAAAAGGGGCGGCCACCGGCGTGGGAGTGCAATTGCTCGACGCTTCAGGCTCTCCTTTTGCCCTGTCGAAGAACGTCAGCGTGCCCAATCTCGATGCCAATACCACTTCGGTGAGCATCAAGTTGGGCGCGCGCTATATACAAACGGCGGCCAAGGTGGTGCCCGGCGGGGCCAATGCCGTGGCGACGTATACGCTGAATTATCAGTAGCGCTTGCTTGCCAGGTTGAAAGGTGAGCAACGGCGTGGGTGCGGGCTGGCAAGACGGTCAGGCTGTGGCTGTTTCAAATCTGGACGTTGTTCAAATTTCACGCCAGGCCATGCAACTGGCCGCAGCCAGAAAATACGACGAAACCGCGATGAAACTCACCCAAAAGAGAAAGCCATGAAATTGCATAGAGTGTTAGGTCTGCTGGCCGGACTGTTCGTGTGTGCCGTGCCGCAGCTGGTTCAGGCGGCGACTCGGCTTAACTGTAATAACGTGAGTGGCTATTTCTGGGGAGCGATGGCGCTGCAGATCAGCAGTCTTACCGTGCCGCGTAATTTGCCCAATGGTACCACCCTCTATGCGCAGGCTTTTAGTCAGGCGGGAGAGGGTGTGAAGATCGAGTGTCCTAGGTCCTTTGCATTTGGGACACAGTTCGCGACTCTCTCCGGCGTTCTCGGTGGTGTCAATACTACGTTCTTTGCTGGGAAAGTCTATGCAACCGGGGTACCCGGCATTGGAGTGGTATGGTCTGCCGGAGACGGGGGGTATATGGATTCCAATAACGAGACAACGCGGATTGCCACCACTTGCCGCTTCAGCTCTTTTGCAACTTGTCAAGCCAGGCTGGCAAATTCTCCTTCAGTCAGGTTGGTAAAGACGGGGCCGGTCGGGACGGGGGTCATACGGGCAAGCGATTTGGGAAGGGTGAACTACTCTGCGCAATATAGGGTAGAAATATTTGAGCTTAGTGACAAAATTGGCGTTGCCTCAATTGGCTTGAAAGGCAGCATTCAGGTTGTCGGCAAAACCTGCACGACGCCCGATGTCAAGGTGCCGCTTGCGCGTCACAAAGTGTCGTCTCTGAAGGGGATAAACACCTTTACCCCGACGGTCAGTTTTGAGATCCGTTTAACCGACTGCCCTGGTTTTCCCGGAAGAATTGATGATTCTAGTTCCAAGTCTCCAATATCTTCACAGGATGGCGCTATTCGGGCTCCTGTTTATTTACCACCGAATGTCAATCTCCAGATTGCGGGCGCAACGGTGCTCAATGCCGGCAATGGCGTGCTGGGTCTGACGACGGAAAAAGGGGCGGCCACCGGCGTGGGAGTGCAATTGCTCGACGCTTCAGGCTCTCCTTTTGCCCTGTCGAAGAACGTCAGCGTGCCCAATCTCGATGCCAATACCACTTCGGTGAGCATCAAGTTGGGCGCGCGCTATATACAAACGGCGGCCAAGGTGGTGCCCGGCGGGGCCAATGCCGTGGCGACGTATACGCTGAATTATCAGTAGCGCTTGCTTGCCGGGTTGAAAGGTGAGCAACGGCGTGAGTGCGGGCTGGCAAGACGGTCAGGCTGTGGCTGTTTCAAATCTGGACGTTGTTCAAATTTCACGCCAGGCCATGCAACTGGCCGCAGCCAGAAAATACGACGAAACCGCGATGAAACTCACCCAAAAGAGAAAGCCATGAAATTGCATAGAGTGTTAGGTCTGCTGGCCGGACTGTTCGTGTGTGCCGTGCCGCAGCTGGTTCAGGCGGCGACTCGGCTTAACTGTAATAACGTGAGTGGCTATTTCTGGGGAGCGATGGCGCTGCAGATCAGCAGTCTTACCGTGCCGCGTAATTTGCCCAATGGTACCACCCTCTATGCGCAGGCTTTTAGTCAGGCGGGAGAGGGTGTGAAGATCGAGTGTCCTAGGTCCTTTGCATTTGGGACACAGTTCGCGACTCTCTCCGGCGTTCTCGGTGGTGTCAATACTACGTTCTTTGCTGGGAAAGTCTATGCAACCGGGGTACCCGGCATTGGAGTGGTATGGTCTGCCGGAGACGGGGGGTATATGGATTCCAATAACGAGACAACGCGGATTGCCACCGTTTGCAGCCCCATCTCTTTTGCAACTTGTCAAGCCAGGCTGGCAAATTCTCCTTCAGTCAGGTTGGTAAAGACGGGGCCGGTCGGGACGGGGGTCATACGGGCAAGCGATTTGGGAAGGGTGAACTACTCTGCGCAATATAGGGTAGAAATATTTGAGCTTAGTGACAAAATTGGCGTTGCCTCAATTGGCTTGAAAGGCAGCATTCAGGTTGTCGGCAAAACCTGCACGACGCCCGATGTCAAGGTGCCGCTTGCGCGTCACAAAGTGTCGTCGCTGAAGGGGATCAACACCTTTACCCCGACGGTCAGTTTTGAGATCCGTTTAACCGACTGCCCTGGTTTTCCCGGAAGAATTGATGATTCTAGTTCCAAGTCTCCAATATCTTCACAGGATGGCGCTATTCGGGCTCCTGTTTATTTACCACCGAATGTCAATCTCCAGATTGCGGGCGCAACGGTGCTCGATGCCGGCAAAGGCGTGCTGGGTCTGACGACGGAAAAAGGGGCAGCCACCGGCGTCGGAGTGCAATTGCTCGACGCTTCAGGCTCTCCTTTTGCCCTGTCGAAGAACGTCAGCGTGCCCAAGCTCAATGCCAATACCACTTCGGTGAGCATCAAGTTGGGCGCGCGCTATATACAAACGGCGGCCAAGGTGAAGCCCGGCTGGGCCAATGCCGTGGCGACGTATACGCTGAATTATCAGTAGCGCTTGCTTGCCAGGTTGAAAGGTGAGCAACGGCGTGGGTGCGGGCTGGCAAGACGGTCAGGCTGTGGCTGTTTCAAATCTGGACGTTGCTCAAATTTCATGATGACATAGGCCAAAAGAAGTTTCATCGCGGTTCAGGGGGAATGGGGCCTGGCGTTTTGTCAGGAGGGTGGCGATGGATAGTTTCAGTTGCTAAACCAGTTGTCGCCAAATAAACCGATTCACCTTGCCACGCCACCGCCACGCTCAATGCAGGTCGCCTCTTGCATTTCAGGACAGGTATATCGTCGATTCCGTCAGCGGGTTGGACGACGCTTCGCTGTCAATCGCCGTCGATGCCGCTTCCGAAACCGATGCGCTGTGCGGCGGCTGTCGCCAACCATGCGCCCTGGTGCACGAACGGCGATGGCGCCGGGTCCGGGTCTGGGTTGATGTGCTGGTGCAACTGCTGCCAATCGTGCATGTCGCCAGACTCACCGGTCTGCGTACGAGGTCGCGGGCGTGCGGCGCCTTGCCATGGATGAATTCTCCCTGCACAAGGAGCACCGCTACGCCACCGTCGTTTTCGATGTCCAGCGCATGCGCGTGCTGTGGGTCGGCCAAGGCAATGGCCGGGCGGCGATCCGCTCCTTTTTCCAGCTCCTGGTAGAAATGAACACGGCGATGGGTATCGACGTGCGTCAGTATTGCCCCAGCGCCGGAGTCGTCTGCGACTTGTTCCACGTGGTGGCCCGCTTCCGCCGTAAGGTCGTCGACCGCGTACGGGTCGATCAAGCCAATATTGCGTGCTGATCCCAAGGGGCGTCTGATCATCAAGCGCATGGCCTACGGATTTCGCGATTCAGCCTATTTCTTCCTGAAAATCAAGGATGCCTTCTCCGGCAAAGCGCGATGAACCAAAAAAAAAACGCGCCCGTGAGGGCGCGTCGTTGCGTGTGGCCGGCGGGCCGCCAGAGCTTCAGGAAATCAAGCGATGCCGGGAGGGGGCCATGAGTGCCTTGAGTTCGCCGATGGGCAGGCCCGATGCCTCGTGCATGCGTATCAGCATGTCGGTATCGACGGCGGAGTTCCCTTTTCTCAGTCTGCTGACCGCGAAGGGCGGCACGCCCAGTTCGCGCGCCAGGCAGGCGTCATTGGGCAGCCCCATGTAGGCGAGCAGGCGTTCGACCAGCGCCGCGGCACCATGCCCCTGGGCCGGTGTTTCGGCTTCCATGGGGTTGGCGGCCTGGGAATGCGGTATCAGTTGCTGCATGATGGTCATGTCATTGCGCCTTTACCGCCATGCTTCCAGGCTTGGCCAGTTGACCCTGGAGGAATTGCTCGCGCTCCATCGGGCGTGCCAGCGCATAGCCCTGGCCGATGCGGCAGCCGATGCCCAGCAATGCCGCCAGCACGGATTCGTTTTCGATGCCTTCGGCCACCAGTTTCAGATTGAGCCTGTGTGCCAGGGCAACGAGGGTGGCGACGATGGCATGCGAATGGCTATTGGTTTCCATGTCGCGAATAAAGGCGCCGTCGATCTTGACTTCATCGAAAGGCATCTTGAACAGGACGTTGAAGGTGGCGGAACCGGCGCCGAAGTCGTCGAGCGACAGGGGAAATCCCTTCGCCCGCAGGGTGTTGAGGCAGCCCGACAGGCACAGTTCATCGAGGACAGGCAAGTCTTCGGTGACTTCGACTTTCAGCAGCCGCGGCGGCAGGCAGGCATCCCACATTCTTGTGGCAAGCATATCTGCCATGCCGGGCGCGCACACGGTATCGATCGAGGCGTTGACGGCAACCGGCACGTCCGCACCTTGACGGCGCAGGTGCCGCAGCACATCGATGACCTCCTTGACGACCCGGTCGAATAGCTGCATATGCAGGCCGAGCCGGTTGACCATGGGAATCAGCACCGCCGGCGACACGTCGCCGTACCGTGGGTGCCGCCAGCGCAGCAGTGCTTCCGCGCTGACGATGCGCCTGCTGTGCAGGTCATACTGTGGCTGGTAGAGCACGCGCAGGCCCTCGCCTGTGCATATCGCATGGACGACGTCGGCATCGCTGGGCCGTGCCGGGGCATATCGCTTGAGCGCTTGCGGATGCTGTTTGCGTTCCTGCGGCACGGCGCCGGGCACGGTGAGGCGCAAGGGCAGGCGCTGGCACACCGTGATGGAAGGAATGGCATACACGGTGGCGCTCATGGCATTTTTCCCGGCGGATTAAGATGGAATAAGTATAGGGACGGCGATTTCAGCGGGGAATCGGACTGTTCTGAAAAGCGCCGCCCCGCCCAGGCTGGACGTCATGACGGACCGGCCAGTTTGCCCGGCTAGCGTGCCGTTCCCGGGCCGATATAACGGTCGATGAAGCGGAATACGGTCTCGCCCCACAGAATCCGGTTGCTTTCCTTGGCCCAGCCATGGCCCTCGCCCGTCATCACCATCCACTCGACGGTATTACCTTGCTTGCGCAACTGGTCGCGCATTTTCTCGCCGTGAATCAGGGGCACGCGCATGTCCTCGCTGCCGTAGGCCATCAGCACGGGCGCTTTGATCCTGGCGGCATTGCCGATGGCCGAAACTTTTTGGAAATACGCGTCGTCGGTCTTCGGATCGCCGTGCATCTTGGCACCCATGTCATCCATGACCGGGCCGGACATATCGGACCAATTGACGGTAAACAGCATCTTGACGTCGGTGACGCCGACCCAGTTGATGCCGCATTGGTACAGGTCGGGGTTTTTCACCAGGCCGTACATGGTGGCGTAGCCGCCGTAACTGGCGCCGATGATGCACACGCGCTTGCGGTCGACGATGCCCTGCCTGACCAGCTCCTCGATGCCGTCCGTGATGTCGTCCTGCATGCTCAGGCCCCATTGCTTCCAGCCCGCCGTGTGGTGTTTCCAGCCAAAACCGGTCGACATGCGAAATTGCGGCTGCAGCACGGCATAGCCGCGCGAGGCCAGCATCTGGCTCAAGGGATCGTACTGAAAATGGTCGCGCGAGTGCGGTCCGCCATGGATGTAGGCGACCAGCGGCAGGGCCTTGGGCGCGCGGCCTTGCGGCAAGGTGAGATAGGCCGGAATATTCAGTCCGTCGCGTGCCTGGTAAGAGATTACTTTCTGTTCGGAAAGTTTCTTGCCATCCAGAATGGGCATCACACTGTACAAAGGCTCCAAGGTTTTTTTGCGCGTGTTGAACAAATACAGCTTGCCCACATTATTCACACCTGTGGCACTGACAACCGCGTGGTCGCCACGCCATTGGAAATTGACCTCTTCGTTGGGCAAGCTGGCGTTCAGCGACGCCTGCAGGCGTGCATATTCCGGATCGAAGTAGTGCTTTGTCGGCTTCATGCCATCCACCTGCACGCCGATGATTTTCTTGCGCGCATAGTCGAACAGCAAGCCGTTATTGACATCGACTAGTGTATCCTCGGCAATTAAATCCCCGGCCTTATTGCCGGAGAAATCCCAGATGTGGACGCCCGCCTTGTCGCGGCCGTTGAAGCGGCCGGCGACAAACAAGGTCTTGTTGTCGAAATCGAAGCCCAGCGGATTCATGGTTTTGCCTTCAGTGGCATAGGCTTGGTAGATGGGTTTCCACGGCGCCTTGTCTTCTTCGCGGTAATACACGGTCTGCTTGATGCGCTTGCTGCCATCTTCCACGCTCATGGCCGAGGCCACCCGGATCACATTGTCATGATCGAGCAGCCAGTCGCTGACGGCGCCGGGATTATCAAATGTCAACAAGGTCTTGCGGCCAGTGGTCGTGTCCATGCGAAAAACGTCGCTGGCGCCCAGGTCGGCCCCGCTGCCGCGCTCGTTATTGGAGACAATCAAATCGTTGCTGCCGTCGCCAACCCGCTTCAATACCTGTACCGGTTTGTAGGGCTTGCCGGTGCTCATGGCGTCCTTGACGCTGGCTACCAGGATGCGGAAAGCGCTGCCGTCGCGGTTGACGGCAAACAAGCCGCCGCCCGTCTGTTTTTCCATCACTTCGCTGCTGCCCTTGCTGATGCTGAACACAAGGCGCTGGTTGTTCACCCACAGCGGACTGGTGACATCCCAGTCCGGATCGGAGGCCACGACGGTGGAAGCGCGCGTCTCGAGGTTGATAATGGCCAGCACGAAACGTCCGTTGCGGGGCGTGAGCACGGCAAGGTTCTGTCCGTCCGGCGACAGCGTGGGGCTGCCGCTAAATTCGCTTTTCTTGAAAAAATCCGCAATGGGAATCGTCTCGTCGGCGTGCGCGAAGTGCGCATGCATGCCGCCACAGGCAAGCAGCAAGGCGAGTAGCGTGAGAGTGGGAGTGTATTTCACTTATTTCTCCAGTCAGAATGTGCGGTGACATCGGGTATGGCGGCCTGGCCAGCCAGGCCGCCTGCAGCAGACAAGGCCGCGCAGAACTGGCGCGCCTCGATCCCTTGCGTTACTTGAAGGTGTAGTCGGCCGTCAATTGGACGTAGCGTCCCATTGCACTATGCAAGCCGGAAATGTAGTTAGATTCACCATTTGGATAGAGTGGCGATTTCCGGTCAAAGGCGTTGCGCACCGCAAGACTCAGCTTGGTGTTCTTGAAACCGGAGTAGCTGCCGCCCAGATTGAAGACGGTGAACGAGGCAATGCCTTTGCATAAGGCGGGATAACCTTCTGTTGCCAGTTTGCATGCTTGGCTCCGGTCTGTAAAAGACGACATCTTGCCGGTAAAATCCACATCTGCCGACAGCTGGTAGGCGGCTTTTTTCCAGGCCACGCCCAGATTGCCCTGCACGGTGGGAAACCCTGCGAGACCAGCCTGCGGGCTCGGCTTGTCGTCCACCGATGCGGCATATTGGTAGGAATGGGTATGGCTCAGGTTCAGCTGCGGATGCAGGGTGCCGTATTCGCCGAGGTTGAACCTGCCCACCATCTTCAAGTCCAGGCCGCGGACCTGTGTCACTGCCAAATTGGTCAGCAGCATGGTAACGGCGGTGATTTCGCCCGCAGTCGCGCCTGCCAATTGATCGGCTGACGAGAGCGGTGCGCGCACGACGGCCACGGCAGGATTGTTGGCGTATTGTGACGGGTTGTTCAAGACTTTCGTCAGATCCAAGGTGGAAATTTCGCTATCGCGTTTGATCTGCCACACATCGAGTGTGCTCAGGAATGCGCTGCTGGGCTCCCAGGCCATGCCGAGGGTGACGCTTTTCGCCGTTTCCGGCTTGAGATCCTTGTTGGCCCCGCTGCGATACGCAAAGATACTGTCGCAGCCCAGCTTGAAATTGCTATTGCAGCGGGCCGTATCCTTGTGCGTGAGATAGGCATTGCGGATATCGGTCGAATTTTCCACCAGCGTGGGCGCGCGGAAGCCTTCCGCATACGTTCCGCGCAGCATGAATGCGGGCGTGACCGACCATTTCAAGCCCAGCTTTGGCGTCGTCGAGCTGCCATAGTCGGAATAGCGGTCGTGTCTTGCCGCCAGGCTCGCTTCCAGATTCTTCACCAGAGGAATGGTGGCTTCGGCAAACACGGAGGCGATATGGCGGCTGTTCGAGATGCCAGGAGCCGATTGCGCCTGATGATAGAGCTCATTGGCAATGGCGCGGGCGTCGGGCGAGGTGGTCAGCGATTCGCGCCGGAATTCCGTTCCCAGCGCCACACCCACGGCGCCCGCGGGCAGCGTGAACAATTCACCGGAAATCTTGGCGTCGATTTGTGCCAGGGACGACTTGAATGTACTGTCGGCGCTGCTTATGATTGTGCGGTACAGCGCCTCGTTGGCACTGCCGCCGCCAAAGATAAAGCGGCCCTCGTGGTAGGCCTTGGCGAGGGGGGCGGTCAGAATGGCGCTGCTATTGTGTGATTGGACTTTGCTGCCGGTGAAAAGGACGGCTGTCTCCCAATCCCAGTTCTTGTAGTCGCCTTTGACGCCTGCCAGGTAGCGGCTGAAATCGGTCGTATTCTTCCTGCCCTGGGAAGGGAAATCGCGCAGCGAGGCACGTACGCGCACCGTGCCATTTTCGCCGGCCAGGGTCTTGCCGTCAGGGCCGATCAGTTCTTTCGGGTATTGTGGGTGGGTAATGGGCAGGCTAAGGGTCTGCTGGCCAATTTGCCCGGCGAACCAGTGCGGGATGCCAGTGATCGTCCCGGTGTTCCGGTTAAACATGAGTTCGCCGAATACGGTGGTGCTGGCGTTTGCCTGCCAGGTAACCCGGCTGGTCAGGCCGATGCGGTCCGTCTTGCCGCCGGCGTTGACGGTGCTATCCTTTGCATTGTCGAAGACGCAGGCTTGTCCCATGGAATTAATGTGCAGTATTGACGACGCCGGCACCAGGCGGTCCGCCGGACATTGATTGTCCAGGGTGCGCATCACATAGCGGCCAGTCGCCTTGTCGATCCAGAAAAGGTTGCCGGGGTAGGTGTACAGCGTGCGCTTGTCCTTGTAGCCCCAGGCGCGCAAATCATCCGTGCCCAGATAGGCATCGCGCTTGTGCAGATACATTTCCTTGCGCGAACGCACGTCAAGCGTGGCATAGGCGTTGAAGTGGTCCTTGACCAGGCTGCCTTTGCCGACGCTGATGGTGGCGCGCTGTTGTTCGCCATCGCCGCGGCTGGACTGGCCCAGCGAAGCGCTCAGTTCCAGGCCTTCGTAACTGCTGCGCAGGATAATGTTGATCACACCGGCCATCGCTTCGGAACCATAGATCGCCGAGGCGCCATCCTTCAGGATTTCAATCCGTTCCACGGCGCCGACGGGAATGGAATTCAAGTCGACGAAGGTGGTCTGGAATTCCGGTTGCGCATACGCCGCCAGCCGGCGTCCGTTGATCAGCATCAAGGTCGCCTGGCTGCCGATGCCGCGCAGGTTCATGCCGGCGGCACCGGCCGTGAAGCCGTTGGTATTGTTTTCATTGATGCCCCCAATATTGGCGGAAATCGTGCGCAGTACTTCATTGAGGGAAGTGGCGCCGCCGCGCGTCAGTTCTTCGCGCGTGATGATCTGCACGGGCGAGGCCGATTCGAGTTCGATGCGCCGTACGTTCGAGCCTGTGACGTAGACTTTTTGCGTGGGGGCTTTGTCCGCCGCGTCCGCCTGGATGGCGGGAACGTCCGCACCTGCTTGCTGCGCCTGTACCTGCCCCGCGATGCTGAAACCGGCGGCTGTCGCCATTGCGAGCCGGACCAGTACGACGAGTTTTTTTTCGTTGAGTAACATTGCACCCTCTTTGGTTATAGGTAATTGTTGTGGTAGCCAATAACGCGACTTGCCGCCTGGCCATTCCGGTGCCTGGTATGGCACTGGTGTGGCCTGATGCATCAGCGGCTAGCGCTCATCGAAATATTGTATTTTTCTCAATGGGCGACTTCAAATATACCGAGCGGAAAAGGGCGGAAAAATAGGACTGGTCTTAAAGCACATCGCTAAATTCTTAATACAACAAGGACCTGCTGGAGCGCCGGATAGGGTAGTAAGCCGCTGGATGAGGGCGATCTCAGGGGAGGGGTGTGCTGTCGCGCTGGCTCAGGCGCGGCTGCCGATTGCGGGCGACGATCCGGCCGGGCACTTGCGCGTGCGCCAGCCGCGGGTTCAGAGCCCGAAGGCGCAGCGCATGAAGTCGTGTCGCAGCGCGTTGATCCGGGCGAAGTCGCGCGTGTAGTACAGCTTGTTCGTCAGCAGCACCGCGTAGCGGCCGCGCCGTGGGCTGAGCCACATAGCGGTACCGGTGAAACCCTGGTGGCACCAGACGTCGTCCTGGGGCCCGGTGCCCGCCGCCGGGTGCCAGAACAGGCCGCGCGAGGGATTTAACGAACCCGTCTGCACCGTCAGCGAAGCGCGCACCCAGCCGGCGTCAAACACCTGGCCTGCGCCATGCAGGCCCGGCGCCAACATTGCCTGCAGGAAACGCTGCAAGTCGGGCACATTGGAAAACAGCCCGGAAATGCCGCACACGCCGCCCAGCAGCCGGGTCGAAAAATCATGCACCACGCCGGTCAGGTGGGCGCCCGCCTGTTCGCAGTACTCGGTCGGCGCGACCAGTTGGCCGTGGCGTGGCGCCAAAGGGCCGTAGCCCGTGGCGGCCATGCCCAGCGGGTGCAGCACATGTTGTGCCAGGGCCCGGTCCAGCGGCAGGCCCAGCAGCCGTTCGATGACCAGGCCGAGGATCAGGGCCGCGCGGTCCGTGTATGCGACAGCCTGGCCCGGCGTGCCTTCCAGCGGTTCGCGCAGCACGCCGCGCACGATGTCGTCGTACACCTCGCCATAGCTGGCGCGCAGGCGGGCGCGCAGCGGCAAGCCGGCCGTATGCGTGAGCAGCTGGAAAATCGTGACGGGCGCCAGTGCATAACCGTGGGTGCCGGGCAGCCGGTCGTCTAGCCGGTCGTCCAGGCGCAGGCGTTGCTGGCCAATCAGCCTGCCGATCAGCGACCAGACGCTGACGATCTTGGTCAGCGACGCGATGTCGAACAGGGTGTCGACCTGCATCGCGGCGCTGGCGGGATCCGGCGTGAGCCGCCCGGCCGCGCCCGCCGCGCCGTGGTCGACGGTGCCCACGGCCCAGGCCGCGCCCGGGAAAATCCGCTCCTGCACGCCGGCCTCCGCCAGCGCTGCAAGTTGCTCTGTATGGCTGTTTATTAACTGCATGATAATTGTGCCGCCCTGCCATGGTCCGTCAATTCTTCCCCCAGCCAGCGCGCCACCGACCGCGCCAGCCATTCCCCCTCGTCGAGCGGCAAGTCGTGCCCTGCGTCGCGGTGGATCAGGCAATCGGCTTGCCAGGCGCGCGCCAGGCGCTGCGAACAGCGGTGGTCGACCAATTGATCTTGCGCGCCGGCCATCACCAGCACGGGCATGGGTGGGCGTATTGCCGGGGCGCGGTAGCGGGCGGCCGACAGCAGCTGGCGCAAGGCGTTGCGGCGGCTGACCGGGTATTCCTGCTGGTAACGGAGCCAGTCGGCCAGCAGCGCGGGGTTGCCGTCCGCATTGCGACGGCTCGTCAGGCGCAATATCAGCGCTTCCTGACTGCGTTGGTCGCCGGCCAGCAGCTGGCGCAGCAGGGCGCCGTAGTTTTGCCAGCGCAGGCGCCGGTAAAACGGATTGAACGGCCGCATGCTGGTATTGATGAGCACGCAGCGCGCGATTTCCTGCGGGTAGCGGTGACCCCATTCGACGGCCACCATGCCGCCCAGGGACAGGGCCAGCAAGTGGTAGGGCGCCGGAATGCCCCGCGCCTGCAGCTCCCGGCGGCAGTCTTCCACCATGTCGGCCACGCGCGTGGCGCTCGTTTGCAGGTGGCGCGTGCCGTTGCCGGGCAAGTCGGGCGTGACGATGCGGGCGCCGGGCAGGGCGCGCGCGAGGGTGGCGGGGAAGCTGCCCCAGTGGCGCTGTTCGCGCATCAGGCCGCGCAGCAGGACCCAGTTATCGTGCGTGTTGATCTGCGTCATGATTCATACCATTGCGCCAGGGCGCGCCGGCGCTGTGCCTTGCGCAGCAAGCCTTCCGGCATCCAGCGGCCGTGGCTGCTGGCGGCGCGCATGAGGAAATCGAACCACACCAGGTGGCGCCGCAGCACGCGCTGCAGCCGGTGCGCAGCCGTGGGATTAAAAATGCTGACCCGGTTGAACAGTTGGCGCGGGTTTTTCTTGACCCATAGCCACGAGCCCATTTCCAAGGTCAGCGGCAGGAATACGCGCCCGCTGTAGCTGGTGCCGTTCAGGTACAGATAGTCCCACAGGTCGCCATGCGTGCGGTATTGCCGGCTTTGCGGCTCGAACACATAGTTGTGGTTGGGGTAGCTCTGGCTGAACAGCTCTTCCAGCGCGCCGATTTCGGCCAGGTGTTCGATCGGCACCTTGGTATGCGCATGGGGAAACCAGATGCGGTCGCGCAGGCCGAAGCCGGAATGGCAATCGAGGGCGATGCTGAACTGGCGCGACAGCAGTTCGCGCTCGACGAGGTCGCACACGGCCCGGCTTTCCAGCTCCATCGGGCCATCCGCCGCGCCCCGGTACCAGGGCAGGCGGGGGCTGTAGCGCTGGCCGCCGAGCATGAACGGCACTTTTTCGCGCGCGCTCAGCGGCGCGTTGCGCATCAGGTCCACGCCGCGCGGATTGCAGCGCGTGGCTTGCCACATGCCGCCCGGATTAACCAGCGGCATGAACACGAGGCGCATGCTTTCCAGCTGCTGGTGCAGGGTGGCATCCCAGCGCAGGCGCGCGACCAGGCTTTCCAGGAAAGACAGGATGACTTGCGTGCCGATGCGCTCGAGGCCGTGGATGCCGCCGAAAAAGCCCAGCACGGGCACGTCGGGGCTCGGATTGCCCAGCGCGATGGAGTACACGGGAAACTCGCGCCCATCCATGGCGATGCTGCAGGGCGCTGCCACTTCCAGGTGGCTGCCGCCCTCGTCGATGAGGCGCTTCAGCATGACCAGCTCGGGCAGATTCTTTTCGATCATCAGGCGTCTGAATGGGAAAGTGACAGCCAGTGTAGCCGAAATAGTCGGCGCGCCGGGCGTCCCGCATGGCGAAATTTATGCATGCTGACGATGTCACGAAGCCGTCATTTTTTGTGTGTAGGCTATTGCAGTTGATGCAAGAGTTGTTACTTGGCAATGCCTTGTTTCCACGCAGTTTCCCCCTCACACGATAGCGACTCGATAGCGATATGACAGGCAGCCCGGCATCCGTCCATGTGCTTGCGCTGGCGGGATACCTGGTTTTGCTGGGTTTCCTGGCCGCGGCGGGGCCGGTGCGGGCGCAGCCGGTCGACGGCCCCGTGCTGCAGTTCGATATCGCTGCGCAAAACCTGGGCGACGCGCTGGACCTGTACAGCCGCCGCACGGGCATCGCCGTGCTGATGGACCAGCGCTATGCGCAGCGCCAGTCGGGCGCCGTGCGCGGCGCCCATGCGGCCGGCGCGGCCCTGCAAGCCTTGCTGGAAGGAACGGGTTTGCAATCGCGCCTGTCCGACGCGCAAGCCGTCATCGTGTACGCCCCGGCCGGCGCTGGCGCTGCCGCCACGGCGGAGCTGCCGCAGGCCGCCGTCGTGGCCGCCGCCGACATCCCGGGCGCCGTGCAGGGCGGCGGCGACCATCTGGCATATGTCAGCCGCCTGCAGCACGTGTTGCTGGGGCTGCTGTGCCGCGCGACGCAGACGCGTCCCGGCGGCTACCGGCTGGCGCTGCAGCTGTATCTGAACCGCGCCGGCGTGGTGGAGCGCGTGCACCTGCTCGACAGCACGGGCTTGCGCGCGCGCGACACGGCGATTGCGCGCGTGGTGCTAGGCATGCGCGTGGGCATGGCGCCGCTGCCGTCGATGCCGCAGCCCGTCTCCATCCTGCTGCTGCCGCAAGGCCCGGGCAGCGAAGTCGATTGCGCCGCCGCGCCGGGCAGAAACGCGCCATGAGCATGCCCGACCTGCGCACCAGGCTGAAACGCCACCTCAGTTCGCGCTACGCCGTGCTGCGCTGGCGCCTGGAAAGGGTCGTCGGCTGCAAGCACCATGCGGCCGATGCGCTGCAGGAAACCTGGCTGCGCCTCGAAGCGATGGTGGCGCCCGGTCCCGCCGCCGCGCCCGTCCACAACCCCGACGCCTATCTGCTGCGCATGGCGGCCAATATCGCCACCGATGCTTACCGCCGCGACCGCATCATCGTCACCGAGCGCGAACGCGAAGAGCTGATGCACCTGGCCGACGAGGTGGGCGACGACATCAGCGACCCGGCGCGCATCGTCTCGGCGCGGCTCGATGTGCAGGCGCTCGACGCGGCGCTGGCGGGCCTGTCGCCGCGCCGCCGCGCCATCCTGACGGCGGCGCGCATCGACGGCATGCTGAATGCGGAAATCGCCGAGCGCTTCGGCATTTCCGTGGCGATGGTGAAGAAAGAATTGCAGGCCGCCATGCAACACTGTAAAACGTGCATGGCCGACGCCGATGCCGCCCAGCGCAGCGATGTGTCGGGCCGCCGTAAATATTGATGAATCTCATGACTGCTCCTGACCGCGATCCACGCGACCCTTCCAATACCGCCGACGGCGATGCTGCCATCGGCCGGCAAGCCGCCGCCTGGTGGGCGCGGCTGCGCGGCGACGATTTCACGCAGGCCGATGCCGACGCCTTGCGCGCCTGGTGCGCGCGCAGCCCCGCGCATGCGCGCGCCTGGCGTGAACTCAGGCAAGTATGGCAGGCGCTCGATCCCGCCTTGACCCGCGCCGCCGCCGCGCCGCAGCGGGCGAACGTGCTGGCGTTCCCGGCGCGCCCCGGGCGCCGGGCCTTCCTCGGCGGCGCGCTGGCGGCCGGCGTGGCCGTGCTGGCCTTGCGCCCGCCGCTGGGCGCCTGGCCGTCGCTGCAGGAATTGAATGCCGACTACCGCACGGGCACGGGCGAACAGCGGCAACTGGCCCTGTCGCAGCAGATGACGGTGCAGATGAATACGCAGACGCGCATCGATGTGCGGGCGCCGGAAGCCATCGAACTGCTGGGCGGCGAGGCGGAAATCCTCGCCAGCGGCGCGCGCCAGCCCGTGTCGGTGCTGGCGGGCGCGGGGCGTTTATTGGCGCAGTCGGCCCGCTTCAATGTGCGCCACACGGACGACGCCATCTGCGTCACCTGCCTGGCGGGCGCAGTGGAAGTCGTCTGGCAGCAGCGCCGCCAGACCCTCGATGCTGGGCAGCAACTGGTCTACGACGACCGCGGCGTGCAGGCCGCCACGGCCGCACCAAAGGGCGAGGCCAGCGCGTGGCGCACGGGCGCGCTGTCGTTTGTCGGCAAGCCGCTGGCCGAAGTCGTCGATGAAATCAACCGCTACCGGCCGGGCCGGGTGGTGCTGCGCAATGCCGAGCTGGGCCGCCGCCTCGTGCGCATGCGTTTTTCCATCGGGCAAACCGATGGCGCGCTGGCGATGATACGCGACCTGTACGGCGCGCAAATGACCAGTTTGCCGGGCGGCATCGTGCTGCTCAGCTGATTTCCGCTGATTCCAGGTTTCCCTTTGGCAGGCCTATTTGAAAATATTTGAAAATATTTTTCAAAAAACATTATCCCTTCCGCCATCCGGCTACGTCATGGAGGCATGGACGCTTGCGCTACCGCCAGGCTCCGTTCCCTACTCTCTAGCCAGGAAACCATTGCCATGACCAAGCTTCACACTGCCCAGCGCCCAGTCCCGAACGTCGACACGGGCGCGCAGCGGTCCTCCACGCTGGGCAGCCGCTTGCGGCTCACGCCCCTCGCCTACGCACTGACCACCATGCTGATGGCGGGCGCCTTTGTCACGCCGGCCCGCGCGCAGCAGGCGTTCAGCGGCGGCTGGTTCGCGGCCAAGGGCGCGGCGCAAAATACGGCGGCCACTTCGGGCCGCCTGCCGAATGGCCAGCCGCTGCCGCTGGGCAGCCGACCCGAGGGACAGCAACAGCAGGCAAATCAGCAGTTGCAGCGCTCGCTCAACAACCTGAACCTGGCCGCGCGCGCCATCGCCGCGCAGCAAGCGGCCCAGGCGCAGGCGCGCCAGGCGGCGGCCGGCGTGCCCGGCGCACCCGATGGCCTCGTGAAAGGCGGCTTGCAGGTCGACACCAACAGCCTGACGGCCGGCTGGCTCAACGCCCAGGCGCCCGTGCAGACGGTCGCGAACGGCAAGACGGCCGTGGTGGTGCAGCAGACGGCGGACAAGGCCATCCTGAACTGGGAAACGTTTAACGTCGGCAAGGATACGACATTGACGTTCCAGCAACAAAAGGATTGGGCCGTGCTGAACCGGGTCAACGATCCGCAAGCCCGTCCCAGCCAGATCCAGGGCCAGATCAAGGCCGACGGCACGCTGCTGCTGGTCAACCGCAACGGCATCGTCTTCAACGGCGCGAGCCAGGTCGACACGCGCAGCCTGGTGGCGGCCGCGGCCCGCATCAGCGACGCGCAATTCCAGAAAAACGGCATCTACAGCCCCGGCACGGCCGGCGCCACGACGTTGACCGATGCGGCCGGCAAGGTGCAGGTGCAGGCGGGAGCGCGCATCGCCAGCAATGCGCCCAAGGGCAGCACGGAAGGCGGCGGTTATGTGATGCTGCTGGGCAAGGAAGTGCACAACGGGGGCGAAATCAGCACGCCGAAAGGTCAGGCCCTGCTGGCCGCCGGCGACAGCTTTACCATTAAAAAAGGCGTGGGCACGGATGGCAATCCGCTGTCGACCACGCGCGGCAGCGAAGTCACGCCGCAGTTCGCGGCCGGCAGCACGGCGGGCAAGGTCGTCAACACGGGCCTGATCCAGGCGCGCGAAGGCGACGTCACCCTGGCCGGGCGCACGGTGCAGCAGGACGGCGTGCTGCTGGCGTCCACCACCACGGCCACGCGCGGCACCATCCACCTCAATGCCCTGGGCAGCGACGCCGCTGTCAGCGTGGGGCGCGGCGCCACCACGGCCATCCTCGTCGAGGATGACGGCAAGACGACGGCGCTCGACAGCCAGCGCGACGCCATGCGCGGCCCGGCCGTGGCGACAGACCAGAATATCTCGGTCGTCAACGACCGCCGCGACCAGTCGCGCATCGAGATCGGCAGCGCCGGCACGGTGGAATTCCTTGGCGACTCGCTGACCCTGGCCACGGGCGGCCAGATCGCCGTCAACGCGGCCAGCCGCAGCCTGCTGCGCGACGGCGCCCAGCTCGACGTTTCCGGCGCCGTGGGCGTGAAGGTTGCGATGGAAGCGAACAATGTCGAGATCAACGTGCAGGGCAACGAGCAGCGCGACGCGCCCGTCAACCGCGACGGCAAGGCCTTGATCAATAACAATATCTGGGTCGACCGCCGCAAGCTGGTGTTCGTGCCGAAAGGCACGAACGGCTACGACAGCGACCGCTGGTACACGGCCGGCGGCTTGCTGGAAGTGGCCGGCTACCTGGGCACGCAGGGTCATTCCGTCAGCGAATGGATGGCGCAGGGCGGCACGGTCACCTTCGGCGGCAAGGACATCGTCACGCAGGCCGGCTCCGCCATCAACCTGTCGGGCGGCACGCTGGACGTGCAGACGGGGGCGCTGCGCCAGACCTGGCTGAAAGGCGCGGACGGCAAGCTGTATGAGGCAGGCAGCGCGCCCGCCGACTTGCCGTATGCGGGCGTGTACAAGGGTTACGAGGAAGAGCATGCGCGCTGGGGCAAGGATGCCAGCGCCTTTTACGCCAATCCATTGATCGCCGCGCAAAAGCGCCTGGAAAACGGCTACACGGTGGGCCGCGACGCGGGCAAGCTGGTGGTGGCGACGGGGTCGGCCGTGCTGGAAGGGGGCATCGCGGGCGACGTCTTCCAGGGCGAGCGCCAGGCACAGGCGCCGCAGGCGCTGCTCGATGGCTATCAGCAGTCGCAGCTGGCCGCCGCGCAGCGGGGGCAATTGATCGTCGGCCAGTATCAGCCGATGTTCGACAAGCGCACGGGCGTGCTGCAGCATGTGCTGTCGGCCGTCATGGACGAGGTGCGCCTGACGCGCGTGCAGGACGGCATCGCGGCCGGCCTCGACGTGACAGGCGTGCTGGCTTCAGAGCGCCAGGGCAAGCTGCTGCTCGATACCGCCTTGCTGAATGAGCAGCAACTGGGCGCCATCCGCCTCGCCGCGAAAGGCGCCATCACGGTCGACAGCGCGCTGCAGGTGGCCGATGGCGGCAATATCACCCTGTACGGCAAGGATGTGGCCATCAATGCCAGCCTGCGCAGCCATGGCGGCAGCATCCTGGCCGGCAATGTGCTGAACCAGGTCGGCGCGCTGGGCATGGTCGATACGGTCGTCAACCCGGGCGGGCCAGGGGGCAAGCTGCTGCTGGCCGGCGGCGTCACGCTCGACACCAGCGGCCTGTTGAATAACGTGCTGCGCGACCCGCTGGCCGCCGCCGGTTTGCCATATATCAATGGCGGCAATGTCACGCTGCGGGCGAACGGCGACGTGCGCATCGGCAGCGGCAGCCTGGTCGACGTCAGCGCGGGCGCGGCAATTCTTTCTCAGGCGAAACAGCAGGGCGGCAAGGGCGGCAACGTGACCCTGGCCAGCTATGGGGCCAAGGCCGATTTGCTGCTGGGCGAGGGCGCGCAAGTGCGCGGCCATGGCGTGGCGGGCGGCGGCAAGCTCGAATTGCAGGCGAACAAGATCGTCATTGGCGACATTGAAAAACCCGGGGCCGGCACCCTGCAACTGGGCGGCGACTTCTTCGACAAGGGCTTTTCCAGCTACAGCCTGGTCGGCAAGCAGGGCTTGACGGTCGCGGACGGCACGCGGGTCGACGTGCGCATGCCCGTGCTGCGCGTGGTGGACAACGAGAAACTGGCCTTGTGGATGCCGGAGCAGGTCACGGAAAATCCGCTGAAGGGCACCTTGACGCAGCGCAAGGGTGCCAGCCTGGCCCTGCAGGTGGGCGATATCCAGTCCGGCGCGGCCGACATGGCCAGCGCCGAGTTGCTGATAGGCAAGGGCGCCGTCGTGAGCGTCGATGCTGGCCAGGCTATAAAACTGGCCAGCGTGGGCCAGCTGACGGTGGAAGGCCGGCTGAACGCCTGGGGCGGCAAGATCAGCCTGGGCGGCGTGGGCGTCGACGTGAACGTCTCCGAAGCGGTGGAGGCGGCAGGCCATGGCCGTTCCCTGTGGATAGGCGAGAACGCCGTGCTCGACGTGGCCGCGCGCGCCGTCACGGCAACGGACGTGCAGGGCCGGCGCTACGGCAAGGTGATCGATGGCGGCAGCATCGTCATCGGCGGCGAGATCGACCATGCACAGGGCAGCACGTCGGCGGCCAGCCTGTTCGTCGTCGTGCGCGACGGCGCCGTGCTCGATGCGTCCGGCGCGCACGCCGTGCTGGACGTGAACGGCGCGGCCGTCGACGTGGCCAGCGCGGGCGGCAGCATCGCGCTGGCGTCGAACAACGGCTTGTACCTCGATGGCCAGCTGCTGGCCAGGGCGGGCGGCGCGGGCGCGGCGGGCGGCACCCTGTCCGTGGCCACGGGTTCGCCCGAATACCGCAAGGAGCTGGCGCAGGCCAGGGTATTGCAGGGACGCCAGCTGATCCTCACGCAGCGCCAGCTTGCCAGCGACCTGGCCGAAGGTATCAGTGCGCAGGATGGCGAGCAGGCACTCCAGTACGGCCATGGCCGCTTGTCGGTGGAGCAGGTGGACGCGGGCGGCTTCGGCAACCTGGCCCTGCTCGGCGCCGTCACCTTTGGCGGCGACGTGGCGCTGAAAATGCAGCAGAGCTTCCAGCTGTATGGCGCGCCGGCGCTGGCCCCCGGCAGTTCGTCCGACGCGCGCGTCAAGGTGGCGGCGCCGTATGTGCGCCTGGCCAGCATCAAGCCGGTCGGACGCGATTTCTATGTCAGACCAGGCACGGCGGGGCAAACGCCGGTCGCCAGGCAGATCGGCTTTGAAGGCGACCTGATCGATGTGCGCGGCCTGGTCAATATCGTCGCCGACGACGTGCGCCTGACCAGCCGCGGCGACCTGCGTTTCCTGCTGTCCCCGCTGGGCTGGGATGGCAACCAGCCGACGACGGTGCTGTCCACGCAGGGCGACATGACCCTCAGCGCGGCCCAGCTGTATCCGGAAGCGGGCGCCGGCGCCGCCGTGCGCGCGGGCGTGGGCACAACGCTGGGCAATATCAGCTACGATCCGAAGCGCACGCTGACCATCGCGCGCAGCACGGACACCATCCCCGCCGTGCCGTATTCGGCCTTTGGCATGCTGCAGTTCGGCGCCGCGCACATCGAGCAGGGCGGCATCGTGCGCGCGCCGCTGGGCCTCATCAATCTGGGCGTCGGTACTTTTGCGAGCGAGAATAGCCTGAGCATCAATTTGTTGCCTGGAAGTATTACTTCCGTCAGCGCCGCCGGCATGGTCATGCCGTATGGCGGCACCGCCGATGGGCAGAGCTGGAATGTCGATGGCAAGAAGACGGAGTTTATCGGCGTCGGCGGCGCCGCCGTCAACGGCGTCATGCGCGTCGGCATCGATATCGCCAGCGTGGAGGTGGCCGTCAAGCCGGGCGCGCTGCTCGACCTGTCCGGCGGCGGCGAACTGACGGGCGCCGGCTTCATTTCCGGGCGCGGCGGCTCCACCGATGCGCGCTATCATCCGCTGCTGCAGGTGGGCGCGAATGGCGGCTTCGTCTTGCCGGGCCTGGCGACCAACCCCGTGTACGCCATCGTGCCCGGCGCGCAAGCGCCGCAGGCGCCCGCCGGCGGCGAAAAGGGCGCTGCCGATCCGGCCATCGGCCGGCAGGTAACGATAGGCAAGGGCGTGCCAGGCTTGCCTGCCGGCACCTATACCCTGATGCCCTCGACCTATGCCTTGCTGCCGGGCGCCTTCCGCGTGGAGTTGAACGGCCTGGCGGGCCAGGGGGCAAGCACCACCCTGGCGCAGCCGCTGCGCAACGGTTCCTGGGCCGCGCCCGGCACCCTGTCGATCGCTGGCACGGATATCCGCGCGCCGCTGGCCAGCCAGCTGATACTCACGCCGGCCAAGGTCTTGCGCACGTATTCCCAGTACAACGAGACCGGCTATGCCGCGTTTGCCCTGGCCGATGCGCAAACGCGCGGCATACCCCGTCCGCTGCTGCCGGCCGATGCGAAGACGCTCAAGCTGCAGCTGGCGCCAGGCGCCGGCATCGACGCCTTCCAGTTCGACGGCACGGGCAAGTTCGCTGCCGCCACGGGCGGCTTTGGCGGCACCGTGTCGGTGATCCCGGGCGGCCCCGAAGACATTGAAATCGTCGCCGACGGCGCATCGGCCACGCCGGACTTCGGCGGCGTGACGCTGCACGCCGCCAGCCTGAACGCGATCGGTGCGGCGCGCATCGTCGTCGGTTCCAGCCCCATCGTCATCTATGGTCAGGGCGGCAACTACATCAGCTTTGGCACGGCGCAGGCGCATAACATCTATCTGCGCAGCGGCGCCGTCCTGTCGGCGCCGGAAGTGCTGCTGCTGGCGCGCGACCCGTGGAATATCGAATGGACGGCCGGCCTGATCGATATCGCGCCCGGCGCGGGCATCAACACCTTGGGACGCGGCAAGGTGGCCTATGACGCCAACGACGGCTTTGTTTACCAGAGCAATGCGGGTATCCACATGCTGGCCGCCTCGAACGGCTTGATGAATGTGGCGCCGGTCGGAGGTTCGGCGCGCGGCGGCATCAGCGTCGGCGTGTGCGGCGACGCCTGCGCGGACAAAGGAACAGCCAGCCTGTATTCGGAAGGCACCTTGCTGATGTCGACGAACGGCAGTTTTGAACTCGATAACTCGGCCCGCTACGGCACGCGCAACCTGAGCCTGGCCGTGGGCGCCATCAACATGGGCAGCAGCGAGGCGCTGGCGGCGGCCCAGGCCAACGGCACGCGTTCGAGCGGCCTGGCCATGAACCAGGGCGTGCTGGACCGCCTGCTGCGCGGCGACACCAGCACGGGCGCGCCGGCCCTGCAGGCGCTGATGCTGAGCGCGGCCGACAGCGTCAATTTCTATGGCGACGTGCTGCTCGACACCTACGACAAGACGAGCGGCAAATCGACGCTGGAACGCCTGGTGCTGACCACGCCGGCCATGTACGGCCAGGGCGGCGCCGATGCCGTGGCGACCATCCGCACGGCTAACCTGATCTGGGGCGGCGCCCTGTCGCCGGCCGGCAATGTGATTACGCGCGGCGCCGGCACGGGCAGCGGCACCCTGAATCTGGAAGCGGAGCGCATCGATTTCGGCTTCGGCCCGTTCACGCAGCCGGCCGGCGTCGATTCGTTCGACCGCCTGGCGCTGGGTTTTGGCTACGTCAACCTGAAAGCGTCGGGCCAGGTCACGGCCAATCACAAGGGCAGCCTGTCCGTCTACCAGGCGCAGGGCGCCTATGAAACGGGCAAGGGCTACCAGTACAGCGGCGGCAACCTCCATATCACCACGCCGCTGCTGACGGGCGACGCCGGTTCCGCGCACAGCTACACGGCGGGCGGCGCGCTGACGGTGGCGGCGCCGGCCGGTGCGGCGCCGGCCGCGCCCGTCAAGAATACCGATGGACTGGGCGCCCAGCTGGCCTTGCACGGCGACAGCGTGAGCGTGGCGACGGCCGTGGTGTTGCCAAGCGGCAAGTTGACGATCAGCGCGCAGCACGACATCACCGTGGCCGACGGCGCGCGCATCGACATGGCGGGCCGCAAGAGCACCTTCTTTGAAGTGGATAAATACAGCTGGGGCGGCGACGTGACGCTGGACAGCCGCGCCGGCGACATCCGCCAGGGCGCGGGCAGCGTGATCGACCTGTCTGCCGTGAACAACCGCGCCGGCAGCCTGAAGGCCGTGGCGCTCGACGGCGCGGCCGGCATGGTCGATTTGCAGGGCAAGATACTCGGCGGCGCCAGCGGCAGCTACGACGCGGGCGGCACCGTCGTGCCGTACAAGAAGGGCAGCGTGGACGTGCGCGCGCAGACGCTGGGCGCGGGCGGTAGCTTGGACAGCCAGTTCGCTTCGTTGAACACGCGGCTGACGGAAGGCGGCGTGACGGGCGGACGCAGCTTCCAGCTGAAACAGGGCGACTTGACCATCGGCAATGAACTCAAGGCGGGCGAGGTGCAGGTGTCCGTCGACAATGGCCGCCTGACGGTGGCCGGCGTGATCGACGCCAGCGGCGAGCGCGTGGGCAGCATCCGCCTGGCCGGCAAGCATGGCGTTACCTTGGCCGATAACGCCGTGCTCGATGCGCATGGCACGCTCTTGCGCGTCGACAGTTATGGCAAGATCATCGACAGCCCGAACCGGGCCACGGTGGAATTGAACGGGGGCGAGGGCGCCTTGAGCCTGGCGGGCGGCGCGCAGATCGACGTGCGCCACGGCACGGCGGCCGTGGCCGGCAAGGGCAAGGGCGAACACGACGGCGCCGCGCGCGGCACGCTGGAACTGAGCGCGCCGCGCCTGGGCAGCGGCGGTTCCCGCACGGATATTGATGCGGCCACGTTTGGCGACGTCGACGTCCGTGCTGGCGGCGGTTTCACCGTGCGCGGCGCGAAATCGATCGCCGTCAACGCCATGCAGCGCTACGACGACGCGGCCTACGCCACGGACCTGTCGGCCAGCGGCCGGCCGTACCAGGTGATCGACCAGGCATATCTTGACAGCAAGCATGCGGACAGCACGGCCTTCATCGATGCGGCCCTGGCGAACACGAACTTGCGCAATATCAAGCTGGCGGGCTTGAACACGGCCGCGTATGCCGAGGCGCTGCACTTGCGTCCCGGTGTCGATATCGTCAGCAAGACGCCAGACGGCGACCTGGTGGTGCGGGGCGACCTGGATTTGTCGGGCATGCGCTACGCCAGCCTGAACCCGCGCTTCCTGCACACGGCTGTGCGCGGTTCGGGCGAGGTCGGCAGCCTGCTGCTGCGCGCCGGCGGCGATTTGAGCATCTACGGCAGCATCAACGACGGCTTCGCGCCGCCGCCCGCCACCCAGGATGACAAGGGCTGGATCTTGCTGCCGGGGCGCGACATCAACGGCAGCGACGTCATCGTGCCGGGCCAGGGCGTGACCGTGGCCGATGGCACCTTGTTCCCGGGCGGTATCGCGCTCAATTACGACTTACCCGTCAAGGGCTTCAATCTGCTCGCCAATACGCGCCTGCCCGTGGCCGTCACCCTCGACCAGCCCATGACGGTGCGGGCCGGCACCGTGCTGGCCGCCGCCGTGCGCGACAGCGCCGGCAATATCGTCCACGCGGCCGGCAGCCTGCTGGCGACGGAACAAGTGTTTACGCCTGGCATGCGCCTCGACGCGGGCAGCGTGCTGGCGCATGCGGTCAAGGTGCGCGCCATGACCTGGCCCAAGGGCGTGCCGCTGCCTGGCGTGGCCGGCGAACGCGGCGTCTTCGTACTTGATGGCAATCTGGCGCTGGCCGTGGGTGCATTGATTCCGTCCGGCACGGACGTCAAGCTGATGCCCAATGTGGAGTCTATCCAGTTGCGCCCGGAAGTGGCGGGCAGCCAGGGCAAGCTGTGGGCCATCGCGCCCATGCTGGCCGAAGGTTCGCAAGCGTGGGGCCTGCGCCTGGTGGCCGGCGCCGACCTTGAGGCGGCCGACACGCGCAGCGTGCAGGCGCATCCCGCGCATGCCACCCTGCGCCTGGCCGACAGCCATTACGGCATGTATGGCGTGCTGGTTCCGCCGAAGGGCGTACAGTACTGGACCAAGGAAGCGCAGGAACTGGGCGAGCGCGAGGGCATCCCCGGCATCGTGGCGGGCGAACCGATCACCGAGGAATTCATCAGCCAGTTCGGCCAGACTGTGGCGGAATTCTGCGCCGGCGATCCGTCCCTGTGCGTGCTGAAGGTGGCCTACGTGTGGACCAAGGCAGGCGCGGAAGAGTTCGCGGACCCCAGCGTGAAGGCGGGCGACGTGGTCGACCTGGACGGCCTGGGCTGGCCAACCATGTGCGAGGAAAACCCCACCTGGTGCGGCACCTCCAGTCCCAGCTACAACTACAAGCCGTCCAGCCTGCGCCACAGCGTGCTGCGCACGGGCACGGGCGACCTGGACCTGGTCAGCGGCGGCGACCTGCGCGTGGACAGCCTGTACGGCGTGTACACGGCCGGCATGTCGTCTGCGCCGACCTCCGCAAGTGACCCGTTCAACCTGCCACGTTCGCGCAATGCGGACGGCACGGTGCTGGCCAACCCCGATGGCGCGCATGAGCGCCTGGTCGACGGCGGCGCCGACAGCATTTACCGGGCATGGTATCCGGACCAGGGCGGCAATCTGCTGCTGAAGGTGGCCGGTAACCTGAGCGGTTCGCTGGTCGACGCGCCTGCCGCCAGCAACGAGCGTCCCGTCAGCAAGGATGCCATGGCCGATTCGGCGGCAGTGGGCAACTGGCTGTGGCGCCAGGGCAGCGGCAGCGTGGCCACGGGCGGCCCGGCCCAGCCGACGGCGTGGTGGATCAATTTCGGCAGCTATGCGCGCCGCGATACCCTGGCCGACACCGTGCTGGGCTTTACGGGCTTCGGCACCTTGGGCGGCGGCAATCTGCGCGCCGAGGTGGCGGGCGACGCGGGCGTACAGACCTTGCTCACTGGCAGCTCCTATAACGGCAGCATCAATCCCCGTTCGCAGGGCTTGCTGCTGGCTGTCGGCGGCACGGGCCGCGTGCAGGCCGACGGCAGCCTGCTGCTGACGGGCGGCGGCGATCTCGACCTGCGCGTGGGGGGTGCCCTCAATCCGGCCGGCTCGGCAGGGCTCAGCCACTTAAATGGCGCGCTGATCGATTTGCGCGGCCACGCGGAAACGTCGGCCACGCAACTGGGCAGCCTGGCGCTGCAATACGGTTCGCAGCCGACCCAGCACGTGCCGCTGGAAACGCGGGCCTACGATGCCTTCACGGCCACGCGCGCCACGCCGCAGGGCGGCATGACCCTGGTGCCGGGCGACGCCACCTTCACCGTGGCGACGCTGGGCGACCAGGTGCTGCAGGATGTGGCCGACCCCGGTCGCGTGCCCCTGTTCAGCGCATCGGCGTTCACCAGCGCCAAGGGCGAGGCGGGCGTCGGCTACAGCTGGTTCAGCCTGTGGACGCCGCGCACGGCGCTCGACCTGTTCTCCGCCGGCGGCAACATGACGCCGCTGACCGCGCCGGTCGGCACGGCCACCGACCTGGCCGTCGTCTACCCGTCCATCGTGCGGGTCGCGGCGCCGAACGGCAGCTTGTACTACGGCAAGGCAACCGCCAGCTGGAATGGCGCCACCAGCTATGCCGATCCGCTGGTGCTGGCGCCATCGCCGAATGCCCAGCTGGAATGGCTGGCCGGCGATTCCATCTATGCGGGCGGCTATGCCATCAGCCAGTCCGGCGCCGGTGCGGACAGCATGGCGACGCCGTTCAAGCCGGCCTTCGTGGTCTGGAACGCCAATCAGGCCGATTTCACGCCAAAGGCCGGCAATGTCTCGAGCACGGGGGCGCCGGCGACGCGGACGAGCTATCCGCTCTTCGCCTTCGGCCCCGATTCCGCCAGCGGTCCGGCCAACAGCGGCACGCAAGTGGCGCGCATCTATGCCGTCCACGGCGATTTGATCGGCGTCAATAGCGGTCGTATCGTCGAGTTCACCGATGCCGCGCACGCGGGCATCACCTGGTACGAGGGGGCGCAACCGGTCTGGATGAAGGCGGGCCGCGATATCGTCAGCAGCGGCACGGCGCTGCTGGAATCCATCGACGGCACCGCCGGCGGCAACGATATGCGCTTCAGGAATCTCAGCAATTTATTCGTGCATAACAATGCGTATGACGTGTCGCTGGTGTCGGCCGGGCGCGACATCCTGGGCAGCTCCTTCAACGTGGCCGGTCCTGGCACCCTCGATATCAGCGCCGGCCGCAACATATTGATGCAGGACAAGGGCAGCGTCGTCAGCCTCGGCCCCATCGTTCCTGGCGACAAGCGTCCGGGCGCCGGCATCGCCATGCAGGCGGGCGTGGGCGCGGCCGGTCTCGACTATCTGCGCTTCGTCAAGCCGTATCTTGACCCGGCGAACGTGGCGCAGACGGGCGTGCCGCTGGCCGACCAGGCCGGCAAGGTGGTGAAATCGTACGCGACCGAATTGACGACCTGGCTGAATGAACGCTACGGCTTCAAGGGCACGGCCGCCGAGGCGCAGGCCTTTTATCTCGCCTTGGCCGAGCCGCAGCAGCGCGTGTTCGCCCGCCAGGTGTATTTCGCGGAACTGAAGGCGGGCGGGCGCGAGTTCAACGATGCCGACAGCGCCCGCTACGGCAGTTTCCTGCGCAGCCGCAACGCCATCGCGGCCCTGGCGCCGGCCACGGACGCCAGCGGCAAGGCAATTTCGTATGCGGGCGACATCACCATGTACCGCGGCACGGTTGGTCTCTTCAACTCGGACTCGGGAAAAAACGACCGCATGGTTGCCCGCAGCGGCTACGTGCACACCAACTTCGGCGGCGACATCGAGCTGCTGACGCCGGGCGGCAAGCAGGTGTTCGGCATCGAAGGCGAGGCGCCGCCGTCGACTTCGGGCGTCATCACCAAGGGCGGCGGCAATATCGACCTGTTCTCGCACGCCAGCATCCTGCTGGGCCAGAGCCGCATCATGACGACGTTCGGCGGCGATATCCTGGGCTGGTCGTCGCAGGGCGACATCAATGCGGGGCGCGGCTCGAAGTCGACCATCGTCTACACGCCGCCCAAGCGCGTGTATGACAACTGGGGCAATGTGACCCTGTCGTCCGACGTGCCGAGCACGGGCGCCGGCATCGCCACGCTGGCGCCGATCGCGGAAGTGCCGGCCGGCGACGTGGACTTGCTGGCCCCGCTGGGCACCATCGACGCGGGCGAGGCGGGCATCCGCGTTTCGGGCAACGTCAACCTGGCCGCGCTGAAGGTGATGAACGCGGCGAACATCCAGGTCAAGGGCGAAGCGAAGGGCATGCCGACGGCGGCGTCCGTCAACGTGGCGGCCATGACCAACGCCAGCGCGGCCGCTTCCCAGGCGACGGCGGCGGCGCAGGACGTGGTGCAGCGCGAGCGCGCCGCCACCCGTTCCGCGCAGCCATCCGTGTTCACGGTGCGCGTGCTGGGCTTTGGCAGCGACGCGCCGCCCGACAGCGCGCAAGCGGCGCCGCAGGATGGCGCGCGCAGCGAGGCGGCCGATTACAACCCGCGCAGCGCCGTGCGCGTGCTGGGCCTGGGCGCGCTGCCGGAATCGGCCACGCGCCAGCTGACGGCGCAAGAGCGCAGCAGGCTGTCGCCATGATGGCCCGCTTGGGCGAATCCTTGCCCCTGCGCATGGCGGGTGCCATGGGGCCTGCAGGCATGGCGAGGTTCCGGCCCGCCATCCGGCCCCGTTTGCCGGCGGCCAACGACATGGCGGCGGCGCCAGGGCAGGGCGCCCGGCTGCAGGCTGTGCTGGAAAGCAATTACGCGGGCCTGCACCGGCGCCTGGCGCGCCACCTCGGTTGCGCCGAGCTGGCCAGCGACAGCCTGCACGACGCCTGGCTGCGGCTGGGCGGGCTGACGGCCGGGGATGGCGCGGCGCTGGCGCACAGCCCCGTCGCCTATGTGTTTCGCGTGGCGTGCAATGCGGCCATGGACAGCCTGCGCCGCAACCGTGCCTGGCTGTATGCGGACGAGGGCGGTGACGATGGCGCCGCCGGCCTCGTCGATTTCCTCGCCGATACGGCGGCCGGGCCGGAACGCCTGGCCGAGCTGCAGGCGGACGTGCGCCGGCTGGCGCAGGCCGTCGAGCTGTTGCCGCGGCGCCACCGGCAAGTGCTCGAAGCGCTGCGCGTGGACGAGCTGACCCGCCAGGAAGTGGCCGAACGGCACGACATGTCGCTGCGCAACGTCGATACGGCCCTGCGCCAGGCGCTCGACCATTGCGCGCGCCACACGGGTTACGCGGCGCAGGGGGGCGTCGGCACGACCCGGCGCGGTTTGCGCTTGCGCAAAGGATAGGCGCCAAGCGGGGTTCTGCGTTCGTTCGCGTACAGACGCGTAATTCTCCTGCCGCCAGACTGGCACTTCGGGCTCGCATGCGCCCACCCAGCCAGTCCACAGCCAGGAGGAAGCGCGACATGACAGAGATTAATCCTATCAATGCCGGCAGGCGCGGCGTGCTGATCGCCGGCGCGCTGTCGGCCACGGCCGCGGCGGTGCCCGGCGTGGCGGGAGCGGCGCAAGCGGTCAACACGGCCAGTGTTTCGCCGCCGCCGGTGTTGATGAAAGTCAACCTGGACATCAACGGCCGGCGCCGCAGCCTGGAACTCGACACGCGCACCACCTTGCTCGACGCCTTGCGCGAACATTTGCAATTGACGGGGACCAAGAAAGGCTGCGACCACGGCCAGTGCGGCGGCTGCACCGTCATGCTCGACGGCCAGCGCATCAATGCCTGCCTCACTCTTGCCGTGATGCATGACGGCGCCAGGGTCACCACCATCGAGGGGCTGGGCACGCCGGAGAAACTGCACCCGATGCAGGCCGCCTTCATCGCGCATGACGGCTATCAATGCGGCTATTGTACGCCGGGGCAGATCTGTTCGGCCGTCGCCGCGCTGGCCGAGATCCGCCAGGGCATCCCCAGCCACGTCAGCCTTGACTTGAACGCGCTCCCCTCGGTGACGCCGGAAGAATTGCGCGAACGCATGAGCGGCAACCTGTGCCGCTGCGGCGCGTATTCCAACATCATCGAAGCCATCACCGAGGTGGCGGGGAGGCCCGCATGAGAGTCTTCAGCTACCAGAAGCCCGCCACGCCGGCCGAAGCGGCGCAGGCCGCCTTGAGCACGCCGGGCGCCCGTTTCATCGCCGGCGGCACGAATCTGCTCGATCTGATGAAACTGGAAATCGAAACGCCCACGCATTTGATCGACGTCAATGGCCTCGCGCTGGACAAGGTGGAGGCGACGAAGGACGGCGGCTTGCGCATCGGCGCCCTCGTGCGCAATACGGCCCTGGCAGCCCACGCCACGGTACGCCGCGACTATGCCGTGCTGTCGCGCGCCTTGCTGGCGGGGGCTTCCGCGCAACTGCGCAACAAGGCGACGACGGCCGGCAACTTGCTGCAGCGCACGCGCTGCCCGTATTTTTATGACACGAACCAGGCCTGCAACAAGCGCGTGCCGGGCAGCGGCTGCTCGGCCATCGGCGGCTACAGCCGGCCGCTGGCGATTTTGGGCGGCAGCGAGGCGTGCATCACCACGCACCCGAGCGACATGGCCGTGGCCATGCGCGTGCTCGACGCCGGCATCGACACGGTGCGGGCCGACGGCAGCACGCGCAGCATCCCCATCGCCGACTTTTACCGCTTGCCGGGCAGCACGCCGCAACTGGAAACGGCGCTGCAGGCTGGCGAGCTGATCACCAGCGTGACCTTGCCCCCGCCCGTGGGCGGCACGCAGGTCTACCGCAAGGTGCGCGACCGCGCCTCGTACGCGTTCGCGCTGGTGTCCGTGGCGGCCATCATCTTGCCCGATGGCACGGGCAGGCTGGCCCTGGGCGGCGTCGCGCCGCAACCGTGGAGAATTTCTGGCGCCGAGCAGGCGATGCCGAATGGCGCGGCCGCCGTCAGCGAGCGCCTGCTGGCCGGCGCCCATCCCACTGCCGACAACGGCTTCAAGCTGATGCTGGCGCAGCGCACCGTGGCGTCCGTACTGGCGCAAGCACCAGCGAAGAAAGGCTAGGGCCATGAAATTCACGACACCCGCGACCACCAATCCCATCGACCAGCTGAAAGTCGTGGGCCGGCCCACGGACCGCATCGACGGCCCCCTGAAAACCACAGGCACGGCGCCGTACGCGTATGAACAGAACAAGGCCGCGCCGCATGCCGCCTACGGTTACGTCGTCGGCGCGGCCATCGCCAGGGGGCGCATCGCTGCCATCGATACCAGCGCGGCGCGCCGGGCGCCCGGCGTGCTGGCCGTGGTGACGGCGGATTCGGCCGGGAAATTAACAAAAGGCAAGATGAACACGGCGAAGCTGCTCGGCGGGCCGGATATCGAGCATTATCACCAGGCCATCGCGCTGGTGGTGGCGGAAACGTTCGAGCAGGCGCGCTCGGCCGCGCAGTTGCTTGACGTCAAGTATATCGAGCAGCCGGGCGCTTTCGACCTGGCCAAGGCCAAAGGCAGCGCTGCCAAACCGAAGGACGGCAAGCCCGACAGCAAGACGGGCAATTTCGTCGGCGCCTTTGCCGCTGCCCCCGTGCGCCTGGACGCGACCTACACGACGCCAGACCAGTCGCACGCCATGATGGAGCCGCACGCCTCGATTGCCGCCTGGGAGGGCGATAAATTGACGGTCTGGACGGCGAACCAGATGGTGGACTGGGGCCGGGGCGACCTGGCCCGCACCCTGGGGCTGCCAAAGGACAAGGTGCGCATCGTCTCGCCCTACATCGGCGGCGGCTTCGGCGGCAAGCTGTTCGTGCGCGCCGAAGCCTTGCTGGCGGCGCTGGGCGCGCGCGCGGCGCAGCGCCCCGTGAAGGTGGCCCTGACCCGGCCCCTGATGTTCAACAACACGACGCACCGGCCCGCCACCATCCAGCGCCTGCGCCTCGGCGCCACGCGCGACGGCAAGATCACGGCCATCGGCCACGAATCGTGGTCGGGCGACCTGAAGGGCGGCCAGCCGGAAACGGCCGTGATGCAGACGCGCCTGCTGTACGCGGGCGCCAACCGCATGACGGCCATGCGCCTGGCCGTGCTCGACTTGCCGGAAGGCAACGCCATGCGCGCGCCGGGCGAGGCGCCGGGGCTGATGGCGCTGGAAATCGCCATGGACGAGCTGGCGGAGAAATTGAAAATGGATCCCATCGTCTTGCGCATCCTGAACGACACGAAAGTGGACCCGGAAAAGCCGGGCCGGCCGTTTTCCCAGCGCCGCCTGATCGACTGCCTGCGCACGGGCGCCGTGGAATTCGGCTGGAAGGAGAGAGCAGCGCAGCCGGGCATGCGGCGCGACGGCCGCTGGCTGGTGGGCATGGGCGTGGCGGCCGCTTTCCGCAACAACCTCGTCATGCAGTCGGCCGCCCGCGTGCGCCTCGATGGCAACGGCGTCGTGACCGTCGAGACCGACATGACGGACATCGGCACGGGCAGCTACACCATCATCGCGCAGACGGCGGCGGAAATGCTGGGCGTGACCTTGAACCGTGTCGTCGTGCGCCTGGGCGACTCGGATTTTCCCGTCTCGGCCGGTTCGGGCGGGCAGTGGGGCGGCAACAGTGCCACGGCCGGTGTGTATGCGGCTTGCGTGCGCCTGCGCCAGGCCATCGCGGCCAAGCTGGGCTTTGACGAAAATCAAGCGCGCTTTTCCGATGGGCAAGTGAGCGAGGGCGATCGCAGCGTGCCGCTCGCTGCCGCCGCCTACCATGGCGACGTCGTCGCGGAAGACCGCATGGAGTACGGCGACCTCGACAAGAAATTCCAGCAATCGACGTTCGGCGCGCATTTCGTGGAAGTGGGCGTGGACGGCGACACGGGCGAAGTGCGCGTGCGGCGCATGCTGGCCGTGTGCGCGGCGGGCCGCATTTTGAACCCGAAAGCGGCGCGCAGCCAGGTGATCGGCGCCATGACCATGGGCGTGGGCGCGGCCCTGATGGAAGAACTGGCGGTCGACCGGCGCCGCGGCTTCTTCGTCAACCACGACCTGGCCGGCTACGAAGTGCCCGTGCACGCCGACATCCCGCACCAGGACGTCATCTTCCTCGACGAAACCGACCCCATGTCCTCGCCCATGAAAGCCAAGGGCGTGGGCGAGCTGGGCATCTGCGGCGTGGCGGCCGCCGTCGCCAATGCCGTCTACAACGCCACCGGGGTGAGGGTGCGCGACTATCCCGTGACCCTGGACAAGCTGCTGCGGGGGCTGCCCGTGATGGCTTAGCACCCCGGCGCCGGCGGGCGCGTGACAAAGCGTGTATTTTTGGTAATTTCCAGGTGCTATGCTCGGAACGCATGTTGCGGGGCAAGTTCCCGGCCCGCAAGGTCATGCCGCCAGGAGAATGCATGAACAGCTCGTCAATGCCGCCGCGGATACTGATCGTCGATGACGAGCTGGCGCACGTGCGCGCGCTGTGCGACACCCTGCGCGGCCAGGCCTACGACACGACGGGGCTCGCTTCGGGCGAGGCGGCGCTGTCCCTGCTGGCCGTCGAATCGTTCGACCTGCTGCTGGTCGACCTGATGATGCCGGGCATGAACGGCATCGCCGTGGTGGAAGCGGCGCGCAAGATCGACCCGGACCTGGCCTGCATCATCATGACGGGCGAAGGCACGATCGCCTCGGCCGTGCAGGCCATGCAGGCGGGTGCGCTCGATTACGTCGTCAAGCCGTTCAAGGTGTCGGGCGTCCTGCTGATACTGGCGCGGGCGCTGGAGACGCGCCAGCTGCGCATCGCCAATGCGCGCCTGGAACTGCTGCTGCGCCAGCACACGGCCGAACTCGACGCCATGAACCAGGATCTGCGGCTGGCGCGCGAGGTGGCCGAGCGGGCAAACCAGGAAAAGACCAATTTCCTGGCCAGCATGAGCCACGAGCTGCGCACGCCGCTCAACGCCATCCTGGGCTTTTCGCAGATGCTGACGTCCGATTCCATCCCCTCGACGGCGCAGGAAAAGAAAACCTTTGCCTCGCATATCTTTGGCGCCGGCCGGCATTTGTTGACCTTGATCAACGATATCCTCGACATCGCCAAAATCGAGTCGGGCAATTTGTCGCTGTCGATGGAACCCGTGGACCTGGCCGGCATCTACCACGAATGCTGGCAAATGATGGAACCGCTGGCGCACAAGCGCGGCATCACCCTGACGTTCGTGGAAGCGGTCGGCCTGCATGTGCTGGCCGACCGCACGCGCCTCAAGCAGGTGTTGATCAATCTGCTGTCGAACGCCGTCAAGTACAACCGCGAACAGGGCGAGATCCATGTCGATTGCCAACCCGTCGATGCGCGCCGGCTGCGCCTGTCCGTGCGCGACACGGGCGCCGGGTTGAGCGCCGCGCAGCTGGAGGCGCTGTTCCAGCCCTTCAACCGCCTGGGACGCGATGCGCGCGACGAGGAGGGCACGGGCCTGGGGCTGGTGGTCAGCAAGCGCCTGGCCGAAGCCATGCAGGCCAGGCTGGGCGTGGCCAGCACGCCCGGGCGCGGCAGCACCTTCTGGCTCGACATCGCCAGTTGCCCGGCGCGCCAGGCGCTGCAGGAAAGCCCGCGCCTGCCCGCCATTGCCCGGCCCGCCGAGCCGATAGCGTTGCCGGAGCGCAAGACGCTGTTGTATGTGGAAGACAATCCCCTGAACGTGACCCTGGTGGCGGGCCTGATCCATTTTCGCCCCGATCTCGACCTGCTGTCGGCCGGCGACGGGCAGACGGGCCTGGAGATGGCGCGCCGCCGCCTGCCGCAGCTGATATTGATGGATATCGACCTGCCCGACATCAGCGGCACGCAAGTCATGCAGCTGCTGCGCGCCGATGCCCGCACCGCGCATATTCCCGTCATCGCCCTGACGGCCGTGGCGGGGCCCGGCGATATCCGCCAGGGGCTGGCGGCCGGCTTTTACCGCTATCTCACCAAGCCGGTCGACGTGGTGGCGTTTTCCGAGGCGATCAACAGCGCGCTGGAGTCGGCCACGGCGCAGTGCAGCGCATGAGCGGCCAGGCGCCGGCGCGGCGGGCGGTCTGGCTGGCGGCCGCACTGCTGCTGGCGGCGCTGGCCGCCATCGCCCTGTGGCGCCTCGACGCCCGTCCCGCGCCGCCCGGCCCCGTGGAAGAGCTGCGCCTGGCCGTGAATGCGGAATACGTGGGCAGCTGCCCCGTGCTGGCCGCGCACGGGCAGGGCTATTTCGCGCGCGAAGGCATTCGCGCGCGGCTGCAACCCTATTCGTCGGGCAAGGCTTCGCTGGAAGCCGTGTTGCAGGGCCAGGCCGACCTGGGCACCGTGTCCGATATTCCCGTGGTGCTGGCCAGCCTGCAAAACCAGTCCGTCGTCATCATCGCCAGCATTTTCGAGGCCGAGCGCGACCACGGCATCGTGGGGCGCCTGGACCGCGGCGTGTCCACGCCCGCCAGCCTGAAGGGCAAGCGCATCGGCGTGACCCTGGGCACGTCAGGCCAGTTTACGCTCGATGCTTTTCTGAACCGCCAGAAGCTGCTGCCCAGGGAAGTTACCTTGCAGAACTACGCGCCGGACCAGCTGGCCGGGGCGCTGGCGCGGGGCGAGGTCGACGCGGCGGCCGGCTGGGAACCGTTCCTGACGGCGATGACGCATGCCATCGCGGGCAAGGCGGCCATCTTCTACGGCGAGGACGTGTATGCGGGCCTGTTCAACGTGGCCGGCGCGGGCGATTACGTGCGCGCGCACCCGGCGACGATGCGCAAGGTGCTGCGCGCGCTGATCGCCGGCGCGCGCTTTTGCCAGGACGAGCCCGACGCCGCGCGCGCCCTGTTTGCCAGGGCGTCGGCCGGCGAGGCGGCGCGCCTGCAGGCGGCCTGGCACGGTTATCAGTTTGGCATCGTGCTCGACCAGGGCTTGCTGCTGGCGCTGGAAGACGAGGCGCGCTGGGCCATCAAGAACCGCCTGGGCGAGCGCGGCGAGATGCCGAACTTCCTCGACGCCGTCTACCTGGACGGCCTGGAAGCCGTGGCGCCATCGGCCGTGACGGTCATTCATTGAGAGGGCCACCGTGAAAATCGTCACGCGCTTCAAGCTGGCCCAACTGTTTTGCGTGGTGCTCGTGGCCATCATCGTCGCCGTGCTGTTTTCCACCACCATGGCGATGCAGCGCGAACTGGCGAAGAACAAGGCGGCGGCCGATATCCTGCAAGCCGTCACCTCGCTGCGCTATCTGTCGATCGAGTATGCGCTGCACCATGGCGCGCGCACGCGAGCCCAGTGGCAGCTGCGCAGCGAGTCGCTGTCCACGGGGCTGCTGGCCACGCCCGCCTTCAACGGCGACGAAGAACGCAAGCTGCTGCGCGAATTGCAGGGCGACCTGGCCGGCGTGGGCGGGCTGTTCGAGCTGTTTGTCGCGAATCACCGCGAGCTGGGACAGGACCCGCAGCGGCGCGAGGTGCTGGGCGAGCTGGAAGCGCGCCTGTCCGGCCAGATCATGGGCAAGGTGCAGGGCATGATCGCCGACGCGATGCGGCTGTCCGAATTGAGCCGGCAAGGGGTGCTGGAGGCGCAGCAGCAGGCCAACGTGGCCGTGATGCTGTTTGGCGGCATGATCATCGCGCTGGTGGCCGGTTTGATCTACTTCACCATGACCAGCGTCACGGGACCGCTGGAAAAGCTGCGCCAGGGCACCCTGATCGTCGGCGCCGGCAAGCTCGATTTTGCGCTCGGCGTGCACACCAAAAATGAAATCGGCGACCTGGCGCGCGCCTTCGACGGCATGACGGACAAGCTGCGGCGCACCACCGTCTCGCGCGACGAGCTGGCGCACACGAATGCCGCCCTGGAAACGCAGATCGCCGAACGCCAGCTGGCCGAGCGCAAGGTGCATGAGCAGCTCGCGCGCCTGAACCTGCTGCAGCAGATCACGCGCTCGATCGGCGAACGGCAGGACTTGCGCAGCATCTTCCAGGTGGTGGTGCGCAGCCTGGAAGAGCAGCTGCCCATCGATTTCAGCTGCATCTGCCTGTACCGGCCGCCCGAACACGCGCTGCAGGTGACGTGCGTGGGCGTGCGCAGCGAGGCGCTGGCGCTATCGTTCATGATGAGCGAACACGCGCACATTCCCATCGATGAAAATGGCTTGTCGAGCTGCGTGCGTGGCAAGCTCGTGTATGAAGCCGACATCGCCGAGGTGGCGTTTCCGTTTCCGCAGCGGCTGGCGCAAGGGGGGCTGCGCGCCCTCGTCATGGCGCCGCTGCTGGCCGAAAACACGGTTTTCGGCATCCTGATCGTGGCGCGCCGCGCGGCGCACAGCTTCACCAGCGGCGAATGCGAATTCCTCAGCCAGCTGAGCGAGCATGTGGCGCTGGCCGCCAACCAGGCGCAGCTCTACGGCGCGCTGCAGCGCGCGTATGACGACTTGCGCCAGACGCAGCAGTCTGTGATGCAGCAGGAGCGCCTGCGCGCGCTGGGGCAGATGGCCAGCGGCATCGCGCACGATATCAACAATGCCATTTCCCCCGTGGCCCTGTACACGGAATCGCTGCTGGAGACGGAAACCAATCTCAGTCCGCAGGGCCGGCATTGCCTGGAAGTCATCGAACGGGCCATCGACGACGTGGCCGCCACGGTGGCGCGCATGCGCGAATTCTACCGCCAGCGCGAACCGCAGCTGGCGCTGTCTCCCATCGACGCCAACCTGGTGGTGCAGCAGGTGCTGGACCTGACGCGCGCGCGCTGGAGCGACATGCCGCAGCAGCGCGGCATCGTCATTGCGCTGCGCACGGAGCTGGCGGACGGCCTGCCCATGCTGCCCGGCAGCGTGGGCGAAATCCGCGAAGCGCTGACGAACCTGGTCTTCAACGCCGTCGACGCCATGCCGGAAGGCGGCACCCTGACTGTGCGCACGGCCTGCATCGGCGCGCCAGGCCAGGCAGGGGTACGGCAGGTGCAGGTAGAAGTGGGAGACACGGGCATCGGCATGGACGAAAATACGCGCCGCCGCTGCCTGGAACCGTTTTTTACCACCAAGGGCGAGCGGGGCACGGGCCTGGGCCTGGCCATGGTGTACGGCATGATGGAGCGCCATGGAGCCGGCATCGACATCGTCACGGCGCCGGGGCAGGGCACGGCGGTGCGCCTGGCTTTTCCCGCCTGCGCGGAAGGCGAGGGGGAGGAAGTGCCCGACACGGCCCACGCCGTGCCGCCGCGCCTGCGCATCCTCGTGGTGGACGACGACCCGATGGTGCTCAAGTCCCTGCGCGACATCCTGGAAATCGACGGCCACGACGTGGTGTCCGCCGACGGCGGCCAGGCCGGCATCGACTGCTTCCTGGCCGCCTGCGACAGGGGCGAGCATTTCGCGGTGGTCATCACGGACCTCGGCATGCCCCACGTGGACGGGCGCAAGGTGGCCAGCGCCGTGCGCCAGTGCTCGCCGGCCACGCCCATCATCATGCTCACGGGCTGGGGCCAGCGCCTGGCGGCCGACAGCGACTACCCCGAACACGTCAACTGCGTGCTGGGCAAGCCGCCCCGGCTGAAGGAATTGCGGCGCGCGCTGAATGCGGTGATTTCGACGGTATAGGCCGCCGAGGTCGTTCAATCCCGATTATCCTTGTTTAATCCGCATCAAGCTTCGCTGCAATGGCCGCATAGCGGCGTGACGACGCACTAGACTTGTATGGATGGAACCGTCGCTGGCGCCTTTGCCAAAGGCGTGATGGGCATGCCTGTTCAAGCGAGTCAAACGCGTTGTCCACAAGAGGGGGATACTGTGATCATACCGAGACCCCCGCCAGGCCCAGCAACTGTCCCAGCGTACAGCAGTGATTCGCTGAGCAAGAAAATAGCGATCCTCGATCTCGTGACGACCTTGACATATAAACTGGCCGTTGCAGTGGGCGCCATCGTCACGCTGACCTATCTGTTTGATATTCGGTTCTTCCCCAGTAGCCTGACGCCAGGCGAAGTGGTGTTCTTTATCTTTGTGGCACTGATGTTCGGTTTTCTGTACTGTATCTTCCTGTTGTTCGGGGCCATGTCTGCAGTGTGGCTGCTCCAGCTGCTTTCCTGGCTGGAAAGGCGGGTTTCCAGGTGTCACGCCTTCCATGGGCGACCGGCCCTATTTGTCGTTCCGGCCGGGCTGCGTGGCGTTGGCTATTTTCTGATATCGATGTTCTTTTTTTTGCTGTCCTTGCTGTATGCATTCGCCGGTGCACAACCTTCTTTGTTTTTATTGCTCACGATCTTTTTTTGTGCCGGTTTTCTTACCCTTTTTATAGGCACGGCTGGTACGGAAGCGGGTATCACCGTCGCAGGTACGCAGCCGAGGCCGCCGCGCAAATTGGCGCAGCTTGCTGCAGTGTTCGTCGCACCGCTGATACTCGTGCTGTTCTTCGGGCCGTTCATGAAGATGGTGCATATGGCTTTCCAGCTATTGGGTGTGCGTATTCCCGACGTGAGCATCGAAGTGCCCGAGAGCGAGCTCGGTGAAATCGAGCGCGTCTCGGAAGTCGTCGGCCGCCCCATCCTTGACTGCCGCAGGAGCGCCGGGGGGAGATTACTGGTACATCATGCCGATGTCTTGTGGACCGGCGTTGGCGGCGTGTCGCTTGTCAGTTTCAGTGTACGCACGAAGCCGGAGGCCGGCATTTTCAACCCTGAACCGGCCATCCTCAGGGTTGCCACCTTGCGTCTGGACGCGGCCACGATGCGCATCATCAAGAGCCGGCCTGCGCTCAATCCCTGTTTCGACCTTTCCAACGACTTGCTGTTCAAGACTGGCAGCGAGCAATTGTTGCCAACGGCACAACCGCGGCTGCAAGCCCTTGCCTCAGCCATTCTGGCATCGGGTACGCCGAGTGACATTCTGGTGCGGGGTCACAGTGACGCCCGTCCTTTCACGGGAAGCATTGCTGGAAAAGGCGTGGATAACCAGCGTCTTTCGGAGTTGCGTGCAGAGGCGATTGTCAATGTGCTCAGAACTACGCTGGAGGGAAAGAACCTGACATTTACCTCGGAAGGGGCGGGTGCGCGGGAACCGCGCGTGAAATGCCCTGTCGAGGCAAGTACTACCTCCTATGAAACGGAACAGTGCAATGCCTTGAACCGCAGGGTGGAGGTGCGCGTGATGTACGAAAGAACGCAGTAAGGCGAGTTGCGGCAACGGCATTTTTCAGCCGTTGCCACCGCTCGCCTGGCGTTTTGTGCCGGTACAGCTTGTATCAGAACCGGTACGTCAACGTTCCCCGCACGCTGCGCGGCATGCCGTACGTGCCTTGTGCGTAGGTGTTGATGTTGATGTACTTCTTGTCCAGCGCATTCTCCACGTTCAGCTGTGCCGTCAGCTGGCGCGACAGCTGGTAGGTGGCCATCAGACTGACCGTGCTGTAGGCTTCCTGCGTCACTCTTTCCTTGCCGTTCGGGCCTTCGTCGTCAAAGTAGAACTTGCTTTGCCAGTTGACGCCGCCGCCCACGGTGAGGTCGGGCTTGACCTTCCAGGTGGTGAACAGGCGCGCCGTCGAGCGGGGCGAGAGGGTATTGATATCCTGCTGCTCGCGGTCCCTGGCGCGGAAGTGGCTGGCGCTGGCCGTCACGTTCCAGCCCGGTGCCAGGCGGCCCGACAATTCCGCCTCGATGCCGCGGCTGGTGGCGCCGCGCGCCGCGTAATACGCCTGCGTGGTGGTGCCGGGCACGCGGTGCGCGCCGTCCGGCTGGGCCAGCTTGTCCTGCTTGATTTCAAAGATGCCGATGGAACCGTTGGCCCGGCCCTCGGCCAGTTCTCCCTTCAAGCCCACTTCCATGCTTTGCCCCGTCAGCGGGTCCAGCCAGGCGCCCGCGCGGTCCTGGTTTTCCTGCGGGCGGAAGATGTCCGTGTAGCTGGCATACATCGAATAGGTGTCGTTCAGGTCCACCACCACGCCCGCGTAGGGCACGAATTTGCTCTTGGCGAAGGCAAAGCGGGCGCTGCCGTCAAAGCCGATGCGGTCCTTGTCCCAGCGGCTCAAGCGCCCGCCGAGTATCAATTTGGTGTTGTCGGCAAGGTTCAGGCGCGCCGCGCCATACGCGCCATATTGCCTGGTCGTGTATTTTTCCGACAGCACGGGTTCGCCCCAGGCCGGCTGCGGGTAGCTGCCATCCCAGGCGAGGAAATTGCCGATCGGCTCGGGGTCGAGCGCTTCCTTGACGCTGAACTCGGCGTGCTGCAGCGTGTAGTTGGCCCCGACGATGACTTCATGCTGGCGTCCGCCCAGGGAAAATGGCCCCGACAGCTTCACGTCGGCGCTGCTCTGGTCGCGCGCGCCGATGTAGCGGTTCGGATAGCCGAGCATGCCCAGGCCCGTGATTCTATCGGGCCGTTCCGCCAGGAACAGCAGCGGCGTGTCTTCCGTGTGCTTGCTGTACATGGCTTGCGCCTGCGCCTTCCAGCCCTGGCCCAGCGCGTGTTCCACGGTGGCATGCACGTTGGTCTGTTCCGTGGCCCAGGCGGCCCAGCGGGGCGCCGTGGTGACGGAACGGTCGAAATTGGTGCGCGTGCCGTCGCTGTACCACAGGGGGAAGCCGCCCCAGTTGCTGCCTTTCGGGTCGTTCTTCTGGTAGCTGGCGCCCATCATGACGACGGTGCCGGGCGCCAGGTCCGCCTCGGCGGTGGCGTAGACGAGCTGGCGCTGGTTCGAATAGCCATTGGTAAACGACTTGCGGTCCTGCCAGGCGCCGGCCACGCGGCCGCGCACGGAGCCGTCCGCGTTCAGCGGCGCGGCCAGGTCGACGGTGCCACGGTAATCGCTCCAGGAGCCGGCCGCCAGCGACCATTGCCCCTCGAATTGCCTGGCGCTGGCCCGCTTGCGCACCAGATTGATCGAGGCGGACGGGTAGCCGGCGCCCGTCAGCAAGCCCGTGGCGCCCCGCGTCACTTCCACGCGGTCGTAGATCAGCGAATCCATTTCCGATTCGCCGCCCGAATACTGCACCTTATAGGTGGTGGGCACGCCGTCGTACTGGAAATTGTCGACGTCGAAGCCGCGCGCGGAAAAGGTGCTGCGTTCCGTGTCGAACTGGTTGACGGCGATGCCGGGCGTGTTGCGCAGCACGTCGCGCACCGTCAGCAAGTCCTGGTCGTCCATGCGCTGGCGCGTGATGACGCTGACCGATTGCGGCGTCTCGCGCAAGGACAGCACCAGGCCCGTGGCGCTGGCCGTGGCCGGCGTCGTGTACGAGCCCGTGCCTTCCGTACTCGTGCTGCGTTCGGCCGTGGCGCGCACGGCGATGCCGGGCAGGGTGCTTGCCTCGGCCGCCGAGGGCAGCCTGCGCACGGCGTAGTGGCCGCCGCCCTGGTCGACAGCGTATAAGCCGCTGCCGTCGAGCAGGCGGGCGAAACCGTCGGCCACCTGGTAGTCGCCGTTCAAGCCGCGGCTGTTCAAGCCCGCATACAGGCCGGCGGCGCCGGAAATGCTGACGCCGGCGTCGGCCGCAAAGGCGGACAGGACGGCACCGAGGGGGCCGGCGGCCACCTGGTAGTGGCGCGCGGGCGCCTGCAGCGCTTGCTGCTGGGCGGATGCGGGCGCGGTCAAGGCCAGGCTGCCCAGCAGGGCCAGGGTGATGCTGGTGTGGCGGTAGTGCTTCATTGCTTGTTTCCCTTCGTTCATGTGTTGGTCCTGTGTGGATTGACGGGGCACATGACGGAAAGGGACATTGTTCTCAAAAATTTTTATGCGGGCCCGACGGAAATCCACCAACGGCTGTGGCGCAGCACGCGGATGGGCAGCGATGCTTGCAATAGTGACAATAGTTGATCCGTATCATGCAATTGGTACACGCCCGACACGCGCAGCCGCGCCACGGCAGGGTCGCAGCGCACCACGCCGTGGCGGTAGCGGCCCAGTTGCGCCAGCACGTCGGCCAGCGGCGTGTCGTCCGCGTACAGCAATCCCTTGGTCCACGCGGACGCATGCGGCGCCAGCGGCCGCGGCGCGCTGGCCGCCGCCTCGTCGAAACTGGCTTGCCAGCCCGCTGGAACGATGACGGGATTGCCTTCCGCGGGCCGTACTTCGACGGCGCCCTGCGTGACGGCCACGCGGGTGCGCGCGCCGAACAGGCTGTCTTCCTGGCGCACCGTGAAGCGCGTGCCGAGGGCGCGGATGCTGCCGTTGCTGGTGCGCACGATGAAGGGACGCCCGAGGGCATCGGGGCTGGTCGCCACGTGTATCTCTCCGCCGCGCAGGTGTATCAGGCGCAGGGACGCGCCGAAGGCGACGTCGGCGGCGCTGGCCGTGTTCAGGCTCAGGCCGCTGCCGTCGGCCAGGGGGAAATGGCGGATGTCTCCCGTGGCCGTGCGCAGGTCGGCCGTCCATGCCTGCCATGGCGCCACGCGCAGCATGGCCCAGCCAGCCGGCCCGGCGACGATCAGCACGGCCAGGGTCTTCAGGATGGCGCGGCGCTGTGTGCCGGCCGGGCGGTCCAGCACTTGCCTGGACAAGGGCATGGCCAGCGGCGGGGGCAGCATGCCGAAGGTGCGGCACACTTGCTCGGCCCGCTGCCACGCCGTTTCATGGTCGGGGTGGGCGGCGCGCCAGCGGGCCAGCCCTTGTTGCGCGGCAGCGTCGAGTTCGCCGCCTTGCAGGCGCATCATCCAGTGCGCCGCTTCGCGCGCGGCGCGCGCATCGAGGGTTACGCTCATGTCAGGCCAGCAGCAGGATGCATTGTTCGAACGCCTGCACCATGTAGCGCTTGACGGTGCGCTCGCTCACCTTCAGGCGCGCGGCGATGTCCGCATACGCCATGCCTTCCAGCTGCGACAGCAGGAAGGCCGTGCGCACTTTCGCCCCCAGGCCGTCGAGCATGGCGTCGATCTGGTGCAGGGTTTCCAGGATCAGCAAGCGGTCTTCCGCCGACGGCGTGACGGGGGCGGGCAGCTGCGCCAGGGTGGCCAGCCATGCCTGCTCCAGCGACTGGCGGCGGTAATGGTCGATCAGCAGGCGGCGCGCCACGGTGGTCAGGTAGGCGCGCGGCTCGCGCAGGGTGACGGCGCGCTCGCCGGGCGTGGCCAGCAGCTTGACGAAGGTATCCTGCGCCAGGTCGGCCGCGTGGTCCGTGCAGGATAATTTGCCGCGCAGCCAGCGCAACAGCCACGGATGGTGCTGGCCATACAGCTGACTCAATGACGCGGGGCTTTGAGAACCGGCGGCAGGCGATACGGCATACGTCACAGCACACTCCAGGTTGGCGCGGAAGTCCCGTGCCGCTGGCGCATGCAGGCTCTTCTTAAATGCGAATGGTTCTCATTTTACATTGACGTGCCCGAATGTCAATGCGGCAGCCGGATTGGCATGGCAATCATGCGCTTTCCGCTATACTGGCCCCCCAATATTGCCGCCCTTGGCCGAAAATCACCATGGACCTGAGTACCCACGCCGCCGTCGTCAATTGCGAAGCATATCGCGACGGCAGGAAGATCGCCCATTTCGACATCGACAAGGTGGGCGATTTCCTCGGCGACCCCGATTGTTTCGTCTGGATCGGCCTGGCCAGCCCCGATGTCACGGCCATGCAGGCGCTGCAGTCGGCGTTTGGTCTGCACGAACTGGCCGTCGAGGATGCGCAGGGCGCGCACGAGCGCCCCAAGCTGGAAGAATACGGCGACACCCTGTTCATGGTGATGCACACGGCCACCCTGGACGGCGAGGCCATCGTCTACGGCGAAACCCACGTCTTTCTCGGCCCCCGCTTCATCATCACGGTGCGCCACGGCGCCTCGGCCGGCTATGCGAAGTTGCGTGAGCGCAAGGAAAGCGTGCCCGAAAAGCTGGCCAGCGGCCCTGGCTACGTGCTGTATTCCATCATCGATTTCATCGTCGACCAGTACCAGCCCTGCATCGACCATCTGCAGGCCCGCTTCCAGCACCATGAACTGCAGCTGTTCAAGCCCAGTTTGAGCGAGGACAAGCTGCAGGATTTCTACCAGCTCAAGACGGAGCTGCTGAAGCTCGACGCGGCCGTCAACCCCCTGCATGACATCTGCACCCAGCTGATCCGTTTCCATGGCGATATCGTGCCCAAGGAAAACCGCATCTATTACCGCGATATTCTCGACCACGTGAAACGGGTCACGCATACGGCGGGGCAGATGCGCGAGCTGGTCAATTCGGCCATGCAGGTGGCGCTGGGGCAAATTTCGATCCGCCAGAACGAGGTCGTCAAGCGCCTGGCCGCCTGGGCCGCCATCCTGGCCGTGCCCACCATGGTCTTCAGCCTGTACGGCATGAACTTCGAGTTCATGCCGGAACTGAAGTGGCGCGGCAGCTATCCGGCCGTGATCGTCGTCATCATCGCCGGCTGCTACTGGCTGCACCGCCGCCTGAAGCGCGAAGGCTGGCTGTAGCCGGCAGGCTTACTCGCTGGCCAGCGCGCCCGCCGCCTCCAGTATCAGCGCCGCCACTTCCACGGGGCGCGAGGCCAGCGACGCGTGGCTGGCGTTCAGGGTGATGACTTTGCGCGCCTGCAGGCGCGCCGCCATACGCTCCTGGTTGACGGGGGAAATCATGCGGTCGGCGCTGGACATCTGGTACCAGCTGGGCTTATGTTTCCAGGCCGGGTCGCTGACGGTGTCGCCGAAGGTGCTGGCCAGCGGCGCTTTCTGCACCACGCCCAGCACGGCGCCTTCTTCCGCGTCGAGGTCCTGGCAAAAGCTGTCATGGTATTGCTCGGGCTTGACCCACAGGTAGCCGTCGCTGTCGCCTTCCAGGCTGGCCGCGCCCAGGGGCGGGTGTTCCTGCGTGATGCTGCCCGGGCTTTCGCCCGCGTCGGGGGCAAAGGCGGCGATGTACACGAGGCCCGCCACATTCGGCGCATTGCCGGCCACGCTGATGACGGCGCCGCCGTAGGAGTGTCCCACCAGCAACACCGGACCATCGACCTGCGCCACCATCTTGCGCGTGCGCTCGGCGTCGTCGGCCAGCGACGTCAAGGGCAGTTCGACGGCGCGGATGGCCGTGTGGCCGTGGCGCCGCAATTCGACGATGACGCGGCTCCAGTGGGCGGCGCCGCCCCAGAAACCGTGGACGAGGACGATGGTGGCTTGCTTGCTCATGCGGAACTCCTTGGGACAAGGGAAACGGAGAAGACCGCGCCGTATGCGAGGAGGCACTGCGCGGCGGCTGGCTGCACGCCTATTGTAGACCTTCCCAGCGCATCGCCTCGATGGCGTCGACCACCGTGCTCTCGTATTCGATGAAGAAATCGCTGTGGAAGCCGTTGCGCATCACCAGGTGGCTGCTGCCGGGCAGGGCGGCGGCCAGGCGCTCGCCGTCGGCCAGGCGCAGGGGCCGGATAAAGTCGAGTACTTCCTGCGCGGCGGCCCGGGTGGCGGGATCGGCTTGCAGCAGCCATGGAAACAGGTTGCGCAAGGTGCCGGGATCGACGGTGACGACCAGCGCCGGCGCGCGCACGCGGCGGTAGTCGGGCGAAAAATTGTGCGCCGCCACGTCCATGGCCCTGGCGATGGCGGGCGGGGTATTCGGCCGCACGGCGCCGCCGGGCAGCACTTCCAGCGCATTGCGCCAGTTCGCTTCCAGCGCGGGCCACCATTGCTTGTTGATGCGCCTGGCATAGGCGATCGAGGCGTCCAGCGACGCCAGGTCGGCCGGGCCGGGCGGCGGTTCGTCGTAGGGCGTCGGTGCGGGTTCTTCATAGCCGCCGCTGGCCAGGTAGTCGAAGGTCGTGTCCAGGTAGGCGAGTCCCCGCACGCGCTGCGGGTGGCTGCCGGCGAACAGGGTCAGCTCGTTGCCGGCGATGGAATGCCCGGCCAGGATGATGCGCCCGATGCGCAGGGCGTCGAGCACGGCCAGCAGGTCGGCCACGAGGGTGGCGGGAGAGTAGCTGGCGTCGCTGGCGGGCGATGGCTTGCTCGATGAACCGTAGCCGCGCCGCGTGACGGCCAGCACGCGGTGGCGGCGCGCCAGCGCGGGCGCCAGGCTGTCGAACGCATGCGCATTGGCGCCCAGGCCGGCCAGCAGCACGATCACGTCGTCGCTGCCGCCTCTTGCCGATGGCCAGTCGCGCACGTGCAGGCTGACGCCGGGAGCGACGCCGATCTGCCGGTCCGTCACGCCGGATGCGCGCGGCAGCGGACTGCCGCCGCATGCGGCGAGGCCGGCCAGCGCCGTCATTCCCGACAGAAAGTGCCTGCGGGCGTGGAAATGCGCGGGGGCGCCGTGTGTCTTGCTCATGCTGTACTCCTGGTGTGGGTAAGGGCATGAGCAGTGTCGCCGCCGCGCATGAAGCGCGGATGAGGAGCCGGTGAAGGAAGGCTGAAGGCCCGCCGGCCGCGCTAGTGCGACACCAGCACCGGCAACGTCATGTCCTGCAGCACCGTGCGCGTGACGCCGCCCAGCAGCGCTTCGCGCAGGCGCATGTGGCCGTAGCAGCCCATCACGACCAGGTCGCAGCGCCGCTGCGCGGCCATGGCCAGCAGGGCCGTGCCCACGTCCTGGCCCGGCGGCGTGTCGTGCTGCAGCACCTCGACGTTGACGCCGTGGCGCGCCAGGTACAGGGCCAGGTCGGCGCCCGGCTGTTCGCCGTGCGCGGCCGGCTGGGCGTGCGAATTGACGACGGCCAGGGTGACTTGCCGCGCCCCTTGCAGCAGCGGCAGCGCATCGGTGATGGCGCGCAGCGCTTCGGCGCTGCCGTTCCAGGCCAGCAGCGGATGCTGCGCGGTGCCGGCCGGCGCGGCGGAGGGCGCGTGCGGCACCATCAGCACGGGCCGGCCGCAATGGAGCATCAGGTATTCGGCCGTGCCGGCGATGACGCGCGACGGCGTATCCTGCGCATCCGTCTGGCCCAGGATCAGCAAATCGCAATAGCGCGCCTGCAGCAGCAGCGCGCCTTGCGCGTCGTCGTCGACGAAGCGCGTTTCGTAGGCGCCCAGGCCTTCCTCGCGCGCGATGCGCTTGAAGTCGTGCAAGGCTTCGCTGGCCTGGGTGCGCAGCGCCTGCATTTGCGCCGGCGCAAACTGCAGCGCGTTGACGCCGCCGCCATACGCGTAGCGCGAAATGCCGCTCATGGCCGAGCCGATCAGGTGCGCCCCTTCGGCGACGGCCAGGCGCGCGGCCAGGCGGATGCGCCGGGCGCAGTGGCGGGAATTGTCGACGTGGACCAGCAGGGTGGTGTAGGGCATGGCGTTTCCTCGGTTGTCAGTTGTCAGGTCTGCAGCACGTAGCTGCCCGGCGCGTCGCCCAGGTCGGGGCCCATGGCCGGCGGCGCCACTTGCGCGCCCGCTTGCTGCGCCAGCCAGGCTTGCCAGGCGGGCCACCAGGAACCGTCATGGTGCGGCACGTCGCGCTGCCAGCTGTCCGCGTCGACATAGGGCGCGTCGTGGCGGTGCGTGGCCAGCTGGTAGCTGCGGCGCGGCTGGCCCGGCGGCGAGACGACGCCCGCATTGTGGCCGCCCGAGGTGAGCAGGAAGGTGACGTCCGTGTCGGTCAGCAGCTGCAGTTTGTAGACGGAGCGCCACGGCGCCACGTGATCCGTCAGGGTGCCGACGGCAAAGATCGGTGCATCGATGTCGGGCAGGGCGATGTGGCGGCCTGCCGTGCGGTAGCGGCCTTCGGCCAGGTCGTTGTGCAGGAACAGGCGGCGCAGGTATTCCGAATGCATGCGGCAGGGCATGCGCGTGGCGTCCCCGTTCCAGGCCATCAGGTCGCTGTCCTGTTCATCTTGTCCCAGCAGGTAGTGGTTCAAGCGGCGCGACCAGATCAGATCGTTCGAGCGCAGCAGCTGGAAGGCGCCCGCCATCTGCTTCGTATCGAGGTAACCCTGCTTCCACATGGCCGCCTCCAGGAAGCTGACCTGGCTGTCGTCGATGAACAGCGACAGTTCGCCCGGCTCCTTGAAGTCCACCTGCGAGGCCAGCATGGTGAGGCTGGCCAGGCGCGCATCGCCGTCGCGCGCCATCGTCGCGGCGGCGATCGCCAGCAGGGTGCCGCCCAGGCAGTAGCCGGCCGCGTGCACCTGCGGCGCGCCCGTGATGCGGGCGACGGCGTCGAGCGCATCCATCACGCCCAGCTGGCGGTAGTCTTCCAGCGACAGCTCGCGGTCTTCTTCCTGCGGGTTTTTCCAGGAAATCATGAACACCGTGTGGCCTTGCCCCACCAGGTAGCGCACCAGCGAATTGTGCGGCGACAGGTCGAGAATATAGAACTTCATGATCCAGGCGGGCACGAACAGCAGCGGCGTGGCATGCACGCTCTCTGTCGCGGGCGCGTACTGTATCAATTCGATCAAGTCATTGCGGTAGACCACCTTGCCCGGCGTGACGGCCACGTTCCCGCCCACCTTGAACGTGGCTTCGCCGGCCGCGCCGGCGCCCATGGCGGCGCGCTGCCAGTCGTCGGCCGCGTGGACCATGCCGCGCGCCAGGCTGGCGCCGCCGCTCTCGAGGGTGGCTTGCTGTACCACGGGATTGGTCAGCAGGAAGTTCGACGGCGCCAGCATGTCGAGCCACTGGCGCACGGTGAACGTGACGACGTCTTCGTGGTGCGGCGAGACGCCGCGCACGCCCGTGGTGGCGCGGTGCCACCACTGCTGCTGCAGCAGGAAGCCCTGGTAGACGAGATTGTAGGGCCAGCGTTGCCAGGCCGGGTCGTCGAAGCGCCGGTCCTGCGGCAGCGGCGCGATGCACGGCGGCTCGGCGGCGCCGCCGGTCAGGGCCGATTGCCAGGCATATTGCTGCCAGCGGCCGATCTTCTTCCACGCTTCCTGCAGCAGCGTTTTCTGCTTCGATGGCGCCAGCGCCAGGTGGCTGAGCCAGTCGGCATACGCGTTGCCCAGCGCTGCCGGCGAAATGCCGCCCGTGAACTTGCCCAGCCAGGCGTTCAGCAGCAGGTCGAGGGTGGCGCCTTCCGGCGCGCTTTCCGGATAGCCGGGAACCGGCACGCCTTGCCAGGCGCTGCCCAGGCGTTCGTGTTCCACTTGTTGCGTCGCATCGCTCATCCAGGGCTCCCGTCATTTTTTTACAGGATAGCAAGAGCTTGTTCAAAAAATTATGATCTACATCAAGTTTGGCCGGATGCGTGCAGCAGGCAGCCTGCCGCCGGGATGGCAGCGTCCGTTTCCTGCGCAAACAGACGCAGTTGCACTTCCAGCGCATCTAGCCGTGCCAGCAGCGCGCCCCGCGGAGCCATGGGCGCTTCGCGCTCGATGGCGGCGGCGATGGCGACGGCGGGGGCCGCATGGAAGTTGGCCAGCAAGCCGGCCAGGGTATGTGCCTGGCGGCTCGCGGTGGAGCGGTCGTCCGCCTGCAGGGCCGCGCGCAGGGCGGTCAGCTGCGACGGCATGCCGGCCAGGAAGGATGCGCCGATGATGCCGATCACGTCGGCGTCGGCGTCGGCCAGCGCGCCGGCGTAGTCGAAGCGCGGCGCGTTGTGCGTTGCCGGCAGTGCCGCGTCAGGCGCCAGGGTGGGTTGCTGCTTGCTTATTCGCAATACATGCTGCTCGATCAGGCTCTGGAAGGCGGCGGTGCGGAACGGTTTGGACAGGTAGTCGTCCATGCCGCCGGCGATGCAGCGTTCGCGGTCGCCTTCGAAGGCGCTGGCCGTCATGGCGATGATGACGCTCCTCGGCATGCCCTGCGCTTCGCGCTGCCGGATCTGCGCGGTGGCTTCGAAACCGCCCATTTCCGGCATCTGCAAGTCCATCAGGATCATGTCGAAATGGGCGGCTGCCTGGCAATCGAGGGCGATGCGGCCGTTTGCCGCATGCGTGACCCGGTGCCCCGCATTCGATAGCAGCACGGTGGCCAGTTCGCGGTTCATGGCGTTGTCCTCGACCAGCAGGATGTCCAGGCCGGGCATGCTTTCCCGCACGGTATGGCGCGTGATCACGGGGGCGGCGCCGGGCATGCCGCGGCACGTGCCCAGCACGCTCATGGTGATGGCCAGCAATTCCTCGGGGCTGGCCGGTTTGAGCAGGTAGCCATCGATGCCCAGTTCGCGGCAGCGCGCCGCGTCGCCCAGGCTGCCGCTCGAGGACAGCATGACGATGGGTACCTGGCTCCAGTGGGGCAGGGCGGCCAGGGCCAAGGCCGCATCGAAACCATTCATGCCGGGCATGGCGCAGTCCATGATGATGCAGTCCGCGGGCAAGCTGGTGCGGCAGTGCTCCAGCGCCGCCTCGCCCGACTCGCAGGCGGCCACGCTTGCGCCGCTGTGCCCGAAGATCTTGCGCAGGATGGTCAGGCTGCTGGGGTTGTCGTCGACCAGCAGGATGGCGCGTCCCACGAGCGAGGCGCCGGGCGGCGGCAGGATGGGCGCCTGCTCGCCGATGGGCAAGGTCAGCTCCACGGTGAAGCAGCTTCCCTTGCCCAGCTCGCTCGACAGGCTGATGCTGCCGTCCATCATCGTCACCAGGCGGCGCGTGATCGACAGGCCCAGTCCCGTGCCGCCGAAGCGCCGCGTGGTCGAGCCGTCTTCCTGCTGGAAGGCGTCGAAGACGGCCTGCCGCATGTCGGCGGCGATGCCGATGCCGGTGTCGCGCACGTCCAGCTGCAGCTGAGCCACGTTGCCGTCGCTGGCGCGCAGCCGGGCGCTGACGGCCACCTCGCCGCGCGGCGTGAACTTGATGGCGTTGCCCGCCAGGTTGGTCAGCACCTGGCGCAGGCGGCCGGGATCGCCCAGCAAGGTCTGCGGCAGCGCGGGATCGAGGTCGAGCACCAGTTCCAGTCCGCTGGCCTGCGCCCGCATGAGGTGCGCGCGCATGGTTTCCTGCATCAGCTGGCGCAGGTCGAAGGGGATGCTTTCCAGGGTCAGCATGCCCGCCTCGATCTTGGAGAAATCGAGGATGTCGTTGATGATGCACAGCAGGGCGTCGGCCGAGGCCTTGACGATTTCCAGGTACTTGCGCTGATGGGTGTCGAGTTCCGAATCGAGCACCAGGTCCGTCATGCCCAGGATGCCGTTCATCGGCGTGCGGATTTCGTGGCTCATGTTGGCCAGGAATTCGCTCTTCGAGCGGCTGGCCGATTCGGCCGCTTCCTTGGCCAGCAACAGGGCCCGTTCGGCCGCCTTTTGGCTGGAAATGTCGACCAGGGTGCCCACCAGCCCGTTCAGGCTGCCGTCTGACGCCAGCAGGGCCGCCTTGCTGAACAACACGTCGACCTGCCGCGCGCCGACGGTCAGCCGCTCTTCATAGGTCTGGTTGCCGCGGTCCTGCAGCAGGCGCGCATCGTGCTGCGTCACCAGATGCACTTCCTGCGGCGGCAGCAGTTCGGCGGCCGTCAGGCCCAGGATGCGCGCCTGGTCGACATTGAAGAAGGCGCAGAAGGCGCGGTTGGCGCGCAGGTAGCGGCCCTGCACGTCCTTCAGGTACAGGGGGATCGGGATGGTTTCGATCAGTGCGTCGACGAAATTGAGGTTGTGCCGCAGCTCGCGCGCCGCCAGGCGCCGCTCCGTGATGTCCGTCAGGCTGCCCGTGATGCCGGCCAGGCGCCCCAGGCCGTCGCGTTCGGCGCGCGCGCACACGTCGATCCAGCGCACGTTGCCGTCGCTGGTGACGTAGCGCGCTTCATGGCGCATGCTGTCCACCTGGCCGTCCAGCAGCTGGGACAGGCCGGCGGCGGCGCGCTCGCGGTCGCGCGCGTCGATGAATTGCAGCACGCTCTTGCCCAGGCTGTCGGCGGCGTGAAAGCCGGTGATGGTGTGCCAGGCGGGGTTCAGGAAGGTCCAGGCGCCGTGCACGTCGGTGCGGAACACCACTTCGTTGAGACTGTTGACAACGTTGCGGTATTCGCGCTCGCTTTTCGCGATGGTTTCGGCCATGCGCTTGCTCTCGCTGATTTCCGTGCGGATGGCGATGTACTGATAGGGCTTGCCTGCCGCATCGAGGAAGGGCACGATGGTGGCGTCGACCCAGTACTGCTGGCCATCCTTGGCGTGGTTGCAGATTTCCCCGTGCCACACCTGTCCCGTGGTGATGGTTTGCCACATCTGCGCGAAGAAGGCGTCCGGGTGCGTGTGCGAGTTGATCAGGCGGTGCGTCTGGCCGATCAGCTCTTCGCGCGCATAGCCGCTGATGGCGCAGAACTTGTCGTTGACGTAAATGATGGCGCCGGCCGTGTCGGTGATGCTGACAATGGCGTGCTGGTCCATCGCAAAGCGCTGGTTCAGCAGCTCGATGCGGCGCAGCTCCTGCTGGTTCACCAGCTCGGCCAGCAGCACGGACAGGCCCTCGATATCGCCTTCCCCGGGCAGGTGCAGGCCCGAATCGTCGTTGTCGAGCAGGCGCACGGCCGCCACGCGCAGCGACTGGATCACGCGGTTGCGGCTGGCCAGTTGCGTGCGCAGCAGGTCATTCGTGACGCTCAGCTCATTCGAACTCAGTTCCAGGCTGCGCGAGCGCAAGTCCAGGTCGCGTTCGGACTGCTCGTAGGCGCTGTCGATGCGCTGCAGCAGGGCCGGCAGGCCGGCCAGGAAGCCGGCCAGTTCGGGCGGCGTGTCCGCGTGCACGCTCAGTGCCTGCGCCTGTTGCAGCAGGGCGGCGCAGGCGCTGTCCGAGTCGATGTTGCAGACGCGGTGCAATTGGCGTGCCAGGGTGCGGTTCATGCTTCGCTCAACACAGTCACGGTCATCGTCTGATTGTGCAGCTGGCATGCGCCGTGCGGCTGGGCGATGCCGATTTCGCCGTTGGAATAAAAACCGGCGATGCAGGCCACGCCGCCCAGCAGGTCGGCCACGGCTTCGACCTCTTCCTCGACCCGGTCGCCCATGACCAGCTTGCGGCCCACGCAGCTGACCAGCAGAGCCAGCTGGTCGCCCGCCGCATCGGCGTTGGGCTGGACGCCGCGCGCGGCCGTTTCGGCCCCGTCGATGAGCCGGTTGGTACTCGAATGCATCAGTTTCAGGTAGCCGTCGGCGAGGATGTCGCCGGCCAGGGTCAGCGACCCTTGCTCTTCATCGACGGCGAGGATGGTGCGGAAGACATTGCTTTTTTCGTGCGCGGCCGTGAGCATTTCGAACGGGAACAGCAGTCCCGAGCCGGGCAGATCGCGCGCATGGTCGCCCAGGTACAGCTTGTAGATATCCAGTGCGCGCGCGCCGTCCAGGCCATACAGCACGTTGCCGACGCAGCGCGTCACCTTGCGCGCCGGGCCGAACGCTTCCCAGCCCGCATGGCTGCCGTAGCCGAGCCGGACATGTTCGCCGTACAGGCCGACGGCGACGACGGTATTGTCGGCCGCGCCGCGCGGACCCAGGGTCCAGGTCTGGCGAAAAGCGCCGCCGTCCGCCGCCAGGCCGCCGGAGACCGTCACGCCCGGCGGCAGGTTCGCCTGCAGTCCGGCGATGAGGGCGCTGCCATTGATGGCCACGCCCGTGCCCAGCATGAAGACGGCCGTCAGGCCATCCTGCGGCAGCGCCTGCGCCAGGCGTTCGCCCGTGTCGCGCGAGTCCGCCATGTCGCAGATGATGGCGTCGGCAATCGCCACTGTCGTATGGGCAAAGCGGATGGCGGTGATGACGCAGCTGTCGTCGTAGACGCGCTTGCCGGCGATTTCGCCGGCCGTGGAACAGCCGGCGATGACGGCGCCCGGCATCTGGCGGCGCAAGGCCGCCGTCAGTTCGGCGGTGGCGAAGTAGGCGCAGGCGCCAAACACCAGCACCAGGTCGGGCGCCATCGCGGCCAGGGGGGCCAGGGTGGCATCGATGCCGGCACGGTTTTTCAGGATCAGTTGTTGCACGCGCATGGCGGGCTCCTCGCTTACAGTGGGTGGGCGTGGTGAGGGACGGGGTCGGGCAGGCTGTCGCGGATGGCGATCACCTCGTCCCAGGCGCCCAGGAAGGCGTCGATGCAGCGCGGACAGAAATGGCTGCCTTTGTTTTGTTGCAGGAACAGACGCGCCTGTTCCACGGGCCAGGCGGGCTTGTACGGGCGTTCCGAAGTGAGCGCGTCGAAGACATCGGCGACGGCCACGATGCGCGCCGACAGCGGTATCTGTTCGCCCGCCAGGCCGCGCGGATAGCCGCTGCCGTCGTATTTCTCGTGGTGGCCGCAGGCGATTTCCTCGGCCAGGCGGATCAGCGGCGAATCGCTGCCGGCGAGGATCTGGCCGCCGATTTCCGCATGCTGGCGCATGATGGCCATTTCCTCGGGGTCCAGCCGCCCCGGCTTGAGCAGGATATGGTCGGGCGTGGCCAGCTTGCCCACGTCGTGCATGGGGGCCGCCTTGAGCAGCAGCTCCTGCCAGGGCGCGTCGAGGCCCAGCTCCCTGGCGATCAGCGCCGAGTAGCGCGCCATGCGCATGATGTGGCCGCCCGTTTCCGGGTCGCGGAATTCGGCCGCCCGCGCCAGGCGCGTGACCAGTTCCATTTCCCTGGCCGTGACGTTGGCGATGGCCTGGGCCACTTCGTGTTCGAGCAGCCTGGCGCGGTCGGTCAGCAGGTTTTGCGCCATGCGCAGGGCCAGCAGGTTGCGCACGCGCAAGCTGAACTCGATGGTGTCGACAGGCTTGGTGAGGAACTCCGTCACGCCCAGCGAAAAAGCCTGCTTGCGCACGGCGCGGTCGTTCTCGGTGGTCACCATGATGATGGGGATGTCGGCCATGCCCGGCATCTTGCGGAAAATGCTGAGGAATTCATTGCCCGACAGGCTGGGCATCCGGTAGTCGAGCAAGACCAGATCCGGCACGTTTGTTTCGCACCAGTACAGGGCATCGATGGGATCGTTCATGCAGACCGGTTCGATGCTGCAGGCTTTGCGGGCCAGCGTCGCCAGCAGGCTCAGGTTGGTGTCGTTGTCATCGACGATCAGGATGCTCATGGTGTCTCCGGCGGATGGCGGACAGGTGGCGGGCGCGATGGCGATGACTTGTTCAGGCCGCCAGCTTGCCCGTGGCATGCATGCCCAGGCCCGCCAGCAGCCCGCCCATGTCGAGCACGATCAGCATGCGCTCGTCCAGGGTGCCGATATCCGTCACGTGACCTGCCATGGCCGAGCCGTGCAGCTGCGGCGGCGGCTTGAGCTGCGCCGGCGCCAGTTGCACCACATCGGCCACGCGGTCGACCACGATGCCGGTGGCGCCGTGCGCGAAGATGAGGATGATCACCACCGTCGAGGCGTCATAGGCGGGTTCGGCCTGGCCCAGCGCGATGCGCAGGTCCAGCAGCGGCACGATGCTGCCGCGCAGGTGGATGAAACCCTTCAGGAAGGCGGGCGCATTGGCGATGCGGGTGACGGCGCCGTAGCCGCGGATTTCCTGCACCAGGCCGATGTCGAGCGCGTATTCCTCCTTGCCCAGGCCAAAGACCAGCAATTCGCGGGCGCCCGCCTGCGCCGGCTGGCTTGTTGCTGCTGCATGCACTGCGGCATGCGTCGTGATGGTTTCCATGTGCTTGCTCCTGTCAGGTGATGCGTGATGCATGAAACTGCGAAAGTACCCGGTTGCTGCTCAAGCCTGCTCGATGCGGTTGCGGCCCTTGTTCTTGGCCTGGTACAGCGCGGCGTCGGCTTGCATGAAACCGGCTTTCCAGTCGCCGCTGTGGGGCAGCGGCGCCAGGCCGATGCTGATCGTCGCCGTGATGGCCGCGAGCTCGAAGTCGACACACGTGGCGGCCACGGCAAGGCGGATGCGTTCCGCCACCTGGTGCGCCGTGCTCATGTCCGTATGCGGGAACAGCAGGCCGAATTCCTCGCCGCCCACGCGGGCGACGACGTCCGAGGCCCGCGCCTGGGACTGCAGCACGGCCGCGATGGCGCGCAGCACGGCGTCGCCGGCCGCGTGGCCATGCCGGTCGTTGACCTTCTTGAAGAAATCGATGTCGGCGATGCCGATGGTCATCGCACTGCCCGCGCGCCTGGCCCGCGCCGCCACGCGCACGGCGTCGATCTCGAAGGCGCGGCGGTTCGGCAGGAGGGTCAGGGGATCGCTCAGGGCGATGCGCTGCAACTGCTGCCAGCGGGCCGCGTTCTGCTGCTCGATAGCCCGTTCGTGGCGCTGGTCGATGAAAAAAGCGCCCATGTAGTTTTCATTGTCCAGCTTGCCCAGGTCCATGGCCTTGAGCACGATGGGCAGCATCGAGCCATCGCGATGGCGAATGGCGAAATGGCGCTTGTGGCCCAGCACCTTGGCGTCCTTGCAGCCGCCGGCCAGATAGGCGCCGATTTGCGCGCCATGCTGTTCGCGCACGGCATCGGGCAGCAGCGTCTCGATCTGCTGGCCGGGCAGGCTGCCCGCGTCATAGCCGCTCAGCGCATACATGGCATCGTTGGCATAGCGGATGCGTGAAGCGGCATCGATGATGACGGCGGCGTCGGCGGCGTCGAGCAGACGCAATGCCAGGATTTGGTTCATGTACTTCTCCCATGCAAGGAATGCGGAGATGCCGAGCGGTCGAGGCTGCGATAGCTGTTGCACCACTTTGATTTCTCCTTGGAAATCATCATACATCAAATAAAATCGATTTCAACAAATATCTTGATTTTAATGATTTTATTTGGATTTTTACTACAGTCGGCATCGGGATTCGATGACGCTGTCAGCGTCTCATGCCGCCATTCTCGCTCTGCCAGCGCGCGTTTTTCCACCGCGACGCATGCCGGCGCACAGAAAAAATTTGTTTCTATATGGATTTATTTATTGTATTTGGTAAATTTATGCAGCAAAATGCAATTGCGGCCTGATCAGCAAGCGTGCAGGCCGTTCAAGCCGGCGGGACAGGCCGGTAACCGGAATCGAGGAGAGGGACATGCTTACGAACAGGATGACAAGCGGCAGGGCTGATGCCTGCAGGGGCAACGCGGCGTTCAGGCGCGGCATGGCGCGCGATACCGCGGGCGCTGCGCGACCGGCCCTGGGCCGCCTGCAGGCGCTCGCCTACCTGGCGCTGCTGTTGGCCGTGCTGCCCGCCGCAAGCTGCATCGCCATGGGACGCGCCGGCGTACCGGCGCTGTTCAGCACCGCGTGCGGCGTGGTGTCGTGCGCGGCCGGGGGGCATGCGCTGTAAGCAAGCCCCAGTAAATGATTGCGATTTCTGGCGTCCATAAGCGGCGCTCTGCGTCGCAGCTGGCGCCTTGCCTGGCATCCGATCTTGTTCGTCACAAATCGACAATGATTTCCTGAGGATTACTTAGCGGCGGTTTGCGCTTCCTCGCAAATCCATGCCATGAATGCCTGCACGGCAGGGCGCGTGGCTGCGTCGGGCCGCGTCACCAGGTAGTAGGCAAAGCGCGCGGGCCACGGCAAGTCCAGCACTTGCACCAGGCGCCTGGCGGCGATTTCTTCCTGCGCGTACAGCTGCGGCACCAGGGCCAGGCCCTGGCCCGCCTCGGCCGCGCGTATCAACAGAAAATCATCTTCGAAGGCCGAGCCGCGCAGCGCCCGTGCCGCCTCCTCGCTGCTGTCCGGCGCACCATGCGCGGCCAGCCACAAGGGCCAGTCGGCGCGGTCCGTGTCGTGCAGCAGCGGGTAACGCAGGCAATCGGCCGGCGTGGCGATGGGGGCCTGCCCCGCCATCAGGGATGGACTGGCGACGGGCACCAGCACGGGCGCCATCAGGCGCGTCACCTGCAAGCCCGGATAGTCGCCCAGGCCGTGGCGCAAGGCCACGTCGACCCGGTCGCGGCGCAGGTCGACCAGCGCGGATGTCGCTTCCACGCGCACCTCGATATGGGGATGGCGCTGGTTGAAGCGGCCCAGGCGAGGCACCAGCCACGCGGCGGCAAAGGTGGCGACCGTGCTGACGGTGAGCGTCTGGCGCGCGCCCATGTCTTCCAGCGCCTGGCTGGCGCCGGCGATCTGCGCGAAGGCGCCCAGCAGGGCGGGGTGGACCCTGGCGCCCGCCTCGGTCAGGCGCAAGCCCTGGCGTTCACGCGTAAACAGGGGCATGCCGACCCGTTCTTCCAGCAGGCGGATTTGCTGGCTGACGGCGCCCGACGTCACGTGCAGCGCTTCGGCGGCCGCCTTGATGCTGCCGCGCTGGCCCACTTCGACAAAGGCGCGCAACGCCTGGAGCGGTAAAGGATGCGTCATCGATATAGTTTTTCTATAGTTAAGCGCGAAAAAACATCGTTTCTGTTTCGCTCTGGGAAAACGCATTATAGGGGAGTTCGGCGTTCTTTTGATGTCGAGTAAAACTATATCGATAGGATCTCCATGTTACTTTCACATCGGCAGCTTTGCCTGCTTTTGCTGTGCACCACGCAATTCGTTGCCTTGCTCGATTTTTCCATCACCATGATCCCCTTGCCGCAAATCCAGCACAGCCTGGGCTTTACGCCCGGCGGGCTGCAGTGGGTGATCAATGCGTATGGCGTGGCCATCGCCGGCTTCCTGCTGCTGGGCGGGCGCGCGGCCGACCTGTTCGGCCGCCGCCGCGTCTTCATCGCGGGGCTGCTGCTGTTCACGACTGCCTCGCTGCTCGGTGGTTTTTCGCACAGCCCGGCCATGCTGGTGGCCACGCGCGCGCTGCAGGGCTTCGGCGCCGCCATGTTTTCGCCGGCCGCGTTCTCCCTGCTGCTGGCCGTGTTTCCCGAGCCGGCCCGGCGCAACCGGGCGCTCGGCGCCTGGACGGCCGTGGCGGCCAGCGGCTTTGTCGCGGGCCTGATCCTGGGCGGCTTCATCACGGACCTGCTGGGCTGGCGCTGGGTGTTGTGGATCAATGTGCCCGTCGGCCTGCTGGTGCTGGCCCTGTCGCCGGCCTTGCCCCTGGGCCGGTCCGATGCGGATAGCGCCGCGGCTGGCGGCTCGCTCGACGTGTGGGGCGCGCTGCTGGTGGCATCGGGCGCGGCGACGCTGGTGTTTGCCTTTGCCAATAGCGAGCATGTGGGACTGGCGCATCCGCTCACGTTTGCCCTGGTCGCGCTGGCGCTGGCCTTGCTGGCGCTGTTCGTCTGGGTGGAGGGGCGCGTGGCCGCGCCGCTGATGCCGCTGGCCGTCTTCCGGCGCCGCTCGACGGGCGGCGCGAATATCGTCTCCCTGCTGGCCAACACGGCCCTCGGCCCCACCTTTGTCGTCGTGGCGCTGGCCATGCAGGAAGTGCTGGGGTTTTCCGCCACGCGCACGGGACTGGGCTTGCTGCCGATGGCCGTCGCCTTTACGCTGGCCAGCGCGTGGGCCGGACCGGCACTGATCGCCCGCTGCGGCACCAAACCCGTCATCGTCGGCGGCATGCTGCTGTTCATCGGCGGCCTGGCCATGCTGGGCGCATCGCTGGCCACGCTGGCGTCGTGGGCCGCATCCATCCTGCCAGGCACCGTACTGGCCGGCATCGGCTATGGCCTGGCGTTTCCCGCCTGGACCGTGGCCGGCATCGATGGCGTGCCGGAAGCGGACCATGGCCTGGCGGGCGGCATGCTGACGACCACGCAGGAAGTCGGCTCGGCCGTCGGCCTGGCCGTGGGCGTGGCGGTCAGCATCGCCGTGCTGGCCGGCGGCGGCACGGCCGCGCAAGGCTACAGTGGCGCCATCCTCGTTTCCGCCTGTCTGGTGGCGGCGGGCCTGGCCTGCGCCATCGTTATCCTGCCCGGCAAGGCCGCGCGCCAGGAGGCGGCGTCATGATGGAGCTCTACACCGACAGCTCGCCCAACGGTTTCAAGGCCACCATCGCGCTGGCCGAACTGGGCTTGCCGTATCGATTGCACCATGTGCGCATCGAACAGGGCGAACACCGGCTGCCCGCCTTCCTGGCCCTCAATCCGCACGGGCGCATTCCCGTGCTGGTCGACCATGACACGGGCATCACCGTGTTCGAGTCGGCCGCCATCCTGCTGTACCTGGCCGAAAAGACGGGGCGCCTGCTGCCGGCGCAGCCGCAGCAGCGCTGGGCCGCCATCACCTGGCTGCAATTTCACGCGGCCAGCATGGGGCCGATGCTGGGCCAGCGCGTGCATTTTGAACTGGCCGACGGCGGCGCGGATGTCGCCGCCACGGCGCACTTCCGCCACTTGTGCGACGCCGCGCTGGCCACCATGGACGGCCGCCTGGCCGGCAATGCCTACCTGGCCGGCGACGACTATTCCATCGCCGACATCGCCACCTTCGGCTGGCTGCACATCGCCCGCATCGTCGGCTTCGATTTTTCCGCCTGGCGCCACGTGGACGCCTGGTACGTCCGCGTGGCGGCCCGCCCGGCCGTCCGGCTGGGCATCACGCTTCCCGCGCCCGCCACGGGCGCTTGACCTACATCAAGGAACAATATGACGATCAATACCAGCGGCGCGTCCTCGCACGCGTTTGCCCGCCATGCCAGCTACCGCCGCATGTTCGCGCCCGGCGCGCTCACCCTCGGCATTTATCTGCCGCTGCGTTTTTACCAGGGCGACATGCGGGCGCTGGCCGGCCAGGCGGACCTGGTCGCCGCCATGGACCGGCAAGGCTTTGCCGCCGCCTGGGTGCGCGACATTCCCCTGTTCGACCCGCGCTTCGGCGATGCGGGCCAATTGTTCGACCCGTGGACCTATCTGGCGTATCTGGCGGCGCGCACGGTGTCGCTGGCCCTGGCCACGGGCAGCGCCATTTTCACCCTGCGCCATCCCATCGACCTGGCCAAGGCGGCCGCCAGCATCGACCAGCTGTCGGGCGGACGCCTGGTGCTGGGCACGGCCTCGGGCGACCGCGCCAGCGAATTTCCCGCGTATGGCGTGCCGCATGCCACGCGCGGCGCGCGCTATGCGCAGGCCGTGCACATGTTCCGCCAGCTGCTGCAGGCAGGCCCCGCCAGCATCGACGGCCCGCTGGGCAGCCTGGCTGGCCTCGAACTGCTGCCCAAACCCGTGGCGGGCGCCATTCCCCTCGTCGTCACCAGTTCCTCGGGCCAGCCGCTGGAGTGGATAGGGCGCCACGCGGATGGCTGGCTGACGTATCCGGAAGCGACGGATACGCCGGACGGGCCGCGCCGGCTGGCGGAAAAGATCCGCGCCTGGCGCGCCTGCATACCGGATGGCGGCTTTCGCCCGCATATGTGCAACGAGTGGCTGGACCTGGTGGACGACCCCGATTACCCGCGCACGCCCGTGCGCAGCGGCTATGTGCTGCGCACGGGACGCAAGGGTTTGATCGACTTGCTCGGTGAATGGCGGGACGCTGGCGTCAACCATGCGGCGCTGGGCATCCAGCATGGCCAGCGCCCGGCCGCGGAGGTGCTGCAGGAACTGGCGCAGGAAGTGCTGCCGCATTTTCCCTCGCACGCGGCGGCGGCCAGCGCCGTGCCGCGCTGGTGAAGGCGGCCTAAAACAGCTGGGTAGCCGTATAAATCAGCAAACCGGCCAGGCCGCCCACGATGGTGCCGTTGATGCGGATGAATTGCAGGTCGCGCCCGATGGCCAGTTCGATGCGCTCGCTCATTTCATCCTTGCTCCACAGATCCAGGCGGGCGGCGATAAAGGCGCCCACCTCGCCCCGGTAGCGCCGTACCAGCGCGCCGCTGCCGGCGACGATGGCGTCGTTCAGCCATGCCCGCGCAGCGTTGTCCGCCTCCAGCACCTTGCCCGTGTTCTGCGCCAGGCTGGCGATGGTTTGCGCCAGCACGGGCTGGTCCGCGTGCAGGTCGGCCAGCAGGCGCGTGCTGAGGTGGTGCCAGACGTCGCCCAGCATGGCTTGCACCGTATCGCTGGCGATCAGCTGCAGCTGGTAGCGGCGCACCGTGGCTTGCCACTGCGGGTCGGCCTTCAGGTGCAGCGCGCTGTCGGCGATCCAGCCGGCGATGCGCTGGCGCAGCGGGTGGGCCGGGTCGACGCGCACGGCGAGGGCGAATTTCTGCAGCGAGGCGATCATGCGCGGCTCGTACGCCTTCACGGCTTTTTTCACCAGCCCGTTCTCGATCTGGAAGGCGCCCAGCACGAAGTCGCCGATGGCGGCGTGGTGGTGCTCGTCGTCCAGGTAGGCGGCGCTGCGGTCGAGCAGGAAGTCCAGCAATTCCTGCGGCTTGCCGTCGGCGATCAGGGCATCGATGCAGTCGGCCGCCACGTCCGACAAATTTAATTGAGCCAGGTAGCTGCTGGCCTGCTCGCGCAGCAGGCGGCCCAGTTTGTCGTGGTCGGCCATCGCCAGCAGCTGTCTGGCGACACCGGCGCCGGCCATACCCAGCTGCCGCGCGTGGGTCTCGTCACCGAGCCAGGCCCCGAGGCGCGCGGCGGGGTCGGCTTGCACGATGCGCTCGGCGATGCCTTGCTCGGTAATGAAATGGTTTTCCACGAAGGCGCCCAGGCTGCGGCCGATGTCCGCCTTGCTGTTCGGGATGATGGCCGTATGCCACAAGGGGATGCCCAGCGGGTGGCGGAACAGGGCGACGACGGCGAACCAGTCGGCGATCGCGCCCACCATGGCCGCTTCGGCGAACGCCTCCACGTAGCCCCAGGCGGGATGGCCGTCCCGCTGCGAGCGGGCCACGGCGAAGACCAGCGCGGCCAGCAGCAGCAAGCCGACGGCCAGCCACTGCATGTTGCGCAGGCGCGCGCGTTTGAGCTGGTCCGTGCTTTGGTCCAGCTGGGCGATGAGGTCGGGGGAACGTTGCATGGATGGCGGCCTGCGGTGGTTGCGAGACCGCCATCTTAACTGGGGCAGCGACAGGATATGTCGCTGCAGGGGACTTTTTACTGGGGCGGGTGCAGCAGCGAACGGCGGCGCGCGTAGCCGAAGTAGATGACCAGGCCGATCACCAGCCAGATGGTGAAGGCCACCCAGGTGACCCAGCTGAGGAAGCTCATCAGGCCCACGCACAGGATCACGGCCAGCGCCGGCACATACGGCACGCCGGGGCAGCGGAAGGCGCGCGGCAAGTCGGGACGCTTCTTGCGCAGCACCACCACGGCAATCGACACCATGGTGAAGGCGGCCAAGGTGCCAATGTTGATCAGCTCGGCGAGGATGTTGAGCGGGATCACGGCGGCGATCAGGCCGAACACGATGCCGACCAGCCAGGTGGCGAAGAACGGCGTGTGGAAGCGCGGGTGCACGGTGGACAGGCGCTTGGGCAGCAAGCCGTCGCGCGACATGGCGAAGATGATGCGCGTCTGGCCGAAGGCCATCACGAGGATCACGGTGGTCATGCCGAGGATGGCGCCCAGGTCGACGAAGCCGGCGATCCAGTTTTCGCCCGCATACTGCAGGGCCAGCGAGACGGGATGGTCGACGCCGAGGAATTTCTGGTACGGCACGATGCCCGTCATGATGGCCGAGACGACCACGTACAGCACGGCGCACACGGCCAGCGAGCCGATGATCCCGATCGGCAGGTCGCGCGACGGCTTCTTGACCTCCTCGGCGGCCGAGGTGACGGCGTCAAAGCCGATGAAGGCGAAGAAGACGAGGGCGGCGGCGCTCAGCATGCCGTGGTAGCCGAACGGCATGTAGGGCTGCCAGTTGGCCGGCTGCACGTGGCGCGCGCCGAAGATGATAAACAGCAGCACCACGCCCACCTTGATGGCCACCATGATGTTGTTCAGGCGCGCCGATTCGCGCACGCCCCAGCCCAGCATGGCCGTCAGGGCCAGCATGATGACGAGGGCCGGCAGGTTGATGAAGGTCGTCACGCCGGGCAGCGCGCCCGGTGCGGCGGTGAGCGCGACGGGCAGGGCGATGCCGAAGCCCGACAGCAGCGACTGGAAGTAGCCGGACCAGCCGACGGAGACGGCGGCCGCGGCCAGGCCGTATTCGAGCAGCAAGTCCCAGCCTATCATCCAGGCGGCCAGTTCGCCCAGGGTGGCGTAGCTGTAGGTGTAGATGGAGCCGGCCACGGGCACGGTAGAGGCGAATTCCGCATAGCACAGGGCGGCGAAGCAGCAGGCGACGGCCGCCACGACAAACGACAGCGACAGGGCGGGGCCGGCCGTCAGCGCGCCCGTGCCGGTGAGCACGAAAATACCCGTGCCGACGATGGCGCCGATGCCCATGAGGACAAGGTCGAAGGGCCCCAGCACCTTGGCCAGGCCTCCTGGCTTCTTGCTGTGGGCAATCATGTCATCCAAATTCTTGGTTCTAAATAAGCTCACTGTGTCTCCTGGTGGTTTTTGTCATGGCGCCATTGCCGCCTCGTGAGTAGCACGACGCAGCCAGATTCTAGCCCAGGCGGCCAAGATTCCAGAAGGAAAACCGTACTTTGGCGTGCGCGCCAGCCCGGAAGCTTGTCTTGCGGGCAAAAAAACAGCCCCGGAAGTGGCCGGGGCTGGAAAGGAGACTGCTACAAATGGTTACTTTGGCTTACTTTGAAAAGTGCGCCTCGATCTCTTCCAGTGTCTTGCCTTTGGTTTCCGGCAGCAGGAAGGCCGCCGCCAGGAAGTACAGCACCGTGCAGCCGGCGCCGAAGAAGAACAGTGTCGAATAGCCATGCAAGCCGACGGTCGGCAGGAAGATGGCGGCGATCACCGTCGAGACGAACTGGTTCACCAGCAGGGCGATGCTCATGCCGTTCGAGCGGATACGCGTCGGCATCAGCTCGGACAGGGCCAGCCACACGCACACGCCCGGTCCCACGGCAAAGCTGGAAACGAACACGCAGATGGCAATCGCCACCAGCCAGCCGTGCGTGGACGAGGGCACGGGGCCCAGGCTGGCCTTCTCGATGCGCAGCGGCGCCTCGCGCCCGGCGGCCGGGTCGGCGAAGGGGGTCAGGTGCAGTTTGCGGAAGAACACGCCGATCACGCTGTCGGCCTGCACGGCGTCCGCGCGGGCGATGGACACCTGGCGCAGCACGGGATCGTCGCTGCGCAGGCTTTTCACGTTGGTGAAGGGGCCGTAGGCGTAGGCGATGGTCAGCTGCTGCGGCGTGCCGTCGGCAGCCGCGCCCAGGGCCGCCAAGGTGGCCGCATCGAGGCGCAAGACCAGGGCGTCGCCCTGCACCTGCGCCGCGATGGCGGGGCGCACGTCGGCAAGGTGCGCTTCTGCGCCGCGGAACAGCAGGCCGGCCGCCAGCAGCGAGACGACGATGCCGCCCGTGCCCAGCATCAGCAGGAATTTGCGGCCTTTGCGGTCCACCAGCAGCACGGCCACCACTGTCATCACGGCGTTCAGCACCTTCAATAACACGTCCGCCATGTTGGCCGAGGCGCCCGACAGGCCCGCCTGGTTCAGGATATTGACGACGTAGGCGAGGATGGAATTGATGCCCGTCGCCTGCGTGCAGGCGAGGATCAGGCAAGCGAGCAGGAAGGGCAGCACGTAGCGGCGGCTCAGCAGCGGATCCCTGGCCTTGCCGCCGGCCTTGGCTGTATTTTCCGGCGTATCCTGCATCTCGCGCAGTTCGATGTCGGCATCGGCGGGCAAACGCGTGCGCAGCAGCGACTGGCGCGCCTGCTCGATGCGGCCCCGTTGCGCCAGCCAGCGCGGCGATTCGGCCAGCAGCAGGGCGCCGATGGTAAACACGAGGCCCGGCGTCAGGCAAACCCAGAAGATGCTGCGCCAGGCGTGGTCCTTGGCGGTAAAAATGGCGGCGATGCGGCCCGCTTCCGGCAACGCTTGCGCCGCCTGCGTGGCCGTTTCCACCGTCTGCGCCTGCAGCAGGCCGATCAGGGCGGCGGCCACCAGGCCGATGGTCAGCAGCAGCTGGAACAGGGCGGCACCGCGTCCGCGCTGCTGCGCGGGCAGGCATTCGGCCAGGTACAGGGGCACGACGACGCCGATCAAGCCGCCGCTGATGCCTTGCAGCAGGCGGCCCAGCAGCAGCGGCGTGTAGCCGTCGGCCAGCGCGATCAACGGGATGCTGGCGCTGAACAGGGCGCCGGCCAGGAACATCACCCAGCGCCGGCCCAGGATATCGGCCAGGGCGCCGGCGAACAGCGAAGACAGGACGGAGCCCAGGAGCACGGCGGCGACGATAAAACTCAGCTGCTGGGCCGTCAGTTTCCACGCCACGGAGGCTGTCGATTCCAGGTAGGGGAGGGCGCCGGCGATGATGCCGATGTCTATGCCGTACAGCAATCCCCCCATGCCGGCAATAAATAGCAGGTAGCGCATGGCCCACACGGGGGCCTTGTGTGACGTGTCGTGCATGAAAACTCCGGGACGGGGTTGAGGTTGGGGGCTGGGTCTAGAGACTGAATCTAGCGGGTGGAAAGATCGATGGCCGCGCCTTCGACGAAGACGGACACTGGCTGTAGTGTGGAGTCGAGGACGACGATGTCGGCCCAGGCGCCGGGCGCCAGGCGGCCCCGTTCGGATTCGCCCAGGTAGTCGGCCGGGTACAGCGACAAGCGGTTCGAGGCGTCGGCCAGATCCAGGCCCAGGTCGACGAAATTGCGCAGGGCCTGGTCCATGGTCAGCACGCTGCCGGCCAGCGAGCCCGTGGCCAGGCGCACGCAGCCCATGCATTTATAGACGCGCTGCGTGCCCAGTCCGTATTCGCCATCGGGCATGCCGGTGGCCGAGGTGGCGTCCGTCACGCCGTACAGGCGCGGGATGGCGCGCAGGGCCGCGCGCAGGGCGCCCTTGGCCACGTGCTGCAGGTCGGGGATGATTTCCGCGTATTCGGCATGCGCGAGAGCCGCGCCCACCATGCCCGGGTCGTAGTGCGTCATGCCCGTCATGCCGTTGTACAGGTGGGTAAAACCGGAGACGCCGGCCTTGAGCGCCGCCACGCCTTCGTCATACGTGCCGGCGCTGTGGCCGATCTGCACGCGGATGCCCATCGCCGCCAGTTGCGGGATCAGTTCCAGGTGTCCGGGGATTTCCGGCGCCATGGTCAATACCTTGATGGGGGCGATGGCGTGAAAGCGCTGCACCAGCGCCAGGCTGGCCTGCACCACGTCGGGAGGCTGCGCGCCCAGGCGGTGCAGGTTCAGGAACGGGCCTTCCAGGTGCACGCCCAGCATGCGCGCGCCGTTGGCAGGGCGCTCGGCGATGACGCCGGCCAGGCCTTGCAGGGCGCGCAGGATCGACGGTTCTTTCGCCGTCAGCGTAGTGCCCAGCAGGGCCGTGGTGCCGTGGCGCGCATGCACTTGCGCCACGGTGGCGCCCGCGTTTGCGCCTTCCATGATGTCGACGCCGGCAGCGCCGTGCACGTGCAGGTCGATAAAGCCGGGCAGGATGGTCAGCGCGCTGTCGGCGGCAGGGTCTTCTTGTATCTGGACGATGCGCTGGTCAAAGGTGATGGTGCCCGTGATCCAGCCAGATGGGGTAAGGATTCTGCCGCTCAGCATGTGTTATTCCGCTATAAAAAGTTCGATGCCCAGCTTTTGCAGCCCTTCGCGGTACTCCTGGCTGATGCTGGCATCGGTGATGACGGTATCGACGCGGTCCAGCTGCACGATGCGGTGCAGGCTGACGCGGCCGAACTTGGAGGCGTCCGTGAGGACGATGATTTTCTTCGCCCGTTCCACCATCTTGTGGTTCAGGCTTGCTTCCGCTTCGTGGTGGGTGGTGACGCCGAACTGCAGGTCGAAGCCGTCCACGCCCAGGAACAGCTTGTCGAAGCTGTACGCCTGCAGGCAGGTTTCGGCCTGGCTGCCCTGGATCGACAGCGACTGCTTGCGCAGCAGGCCGCCCGTGAGGATCAGGTCCACGCCGGGGGCGTCGGCCAGCTCCCATGCGATGTTGAGGCCATTCGTCGCCACCGTCACGCCGGTGGCATCGCGCAGATGGCGCGCCAGCGAGATGGTGGTGGTGCCCGAGTCGATGATGATGTTGTCGCCCGGTTCCACCAGCCGCGCCGCATAGGCGCCGATGCGCTCCTTCTGCTCGTGGTTGATGGCATCCTTCTGGCGTATCGTGTGCTCGGGCGGCGGCGTGCGCGTCAGGGTCGCGCCGCCGTGGCTGCGCGTGGCCATGCCTTGCGCTTCCAGCGCATTCAAGTCGCTGCGGATGGTGACCGCGGACACGCCGAGCTTTTCCACCAGATCGGTCACTTGCACCGAGCCCTGCTGGGCAAGCATTTGGAGGATGGATTCACGGCGTTGGCTGGTATTTCGCATGGTGGCGGGCTCAGTAAAAAATGAAAATACCGAGCTTAACAGATTGCCGCTTCGGCAATGGCGGCCACTGCCGCATTGCGGTTGCAGGCGCGCGCATATTGCGCCAGCAGGCTGCCGATCTTGTGCTCGATCAAGGCCGGTGCCTGCGCCTGCAGGCTGCCCTGCACCACGGCCAGGTACTGTTCCGGCAAATGCTGGCTCAGGAGCGGCAGCGGAATCGCCACGGCGTCCAGGTTGGCCAGCAGTTTGCCGACGGCGGCCGCCACTTCCGGCTCGCCCCAGTAATAGCGGCAACGGTCGCTCAAGCCGTAGCGGCGCATCAGGCGCTGTTCTTCCGGCGTGCCCAGGTAATGCTTGATCCAGTTCTTCGGCTTGGCCACCATCACGTCGTCGAGCACCTGCATCAGCTGCGAGGTGGCGTGCGCCGGCAGCAGTTCTTCCTCGATCTGGCACAGGGCGAACAGCGCCTCGCGCAGGGCGAAGGTGGCGGCCGGGCCCACTTTCAGGATGGCGAAATGGTCGCGCACCATGGCGTGCAGGGCGGACTCGCGCTGGTAGTCGGTGGAATGGGCTTCGAACACGAGGCCAGGCTGCTCGGCGACAAAGGCCGACAGCTCGGCGGCGGCATCCGCATCGTAGTGCTGGATGCTGCTCTGGTCGAAGTCGACGCCCGGCTGCACGACCATGGCGATGACCCGGCGCCAGGCGTCGTGCAGGCCGTTGTCGAGGAAGGCGCGGCAATGCACGTCCAGGGTGCGGCGCGCCGCCTGCGGGCTGGTGACGGCGCCGGCCTGCGCCAGCGACGCTTCGCCGCCGGGAATCGGCACTTCCGTGCCGATCACGTAGACGGGCGGCGCGAAGCCGGCGGCGGCCGCCGCTTCCTCGGCGACGATGCACAGGCGCGCCGAACGGGCGGCCACGGTTTCATCGTCGAGCTGCAAGGGGTCGTCGGCACAGCGCATGCTGCAATCGAGGTGGATTTTATGGAAGCCGGCCGACGCATACGCGGCGATCAGCGTTTCGGCGTGGCCCATCGCGGTGGCCGCATCGAGGTGCTGCCAGGCGTTCGGACCCAGGTGGTCGCCGCCCAGCACCAGGCGGCTGGCCGGAAAACCCTGTTCGCGGGCCAGTGCCAGCATGGTGTCGCGGAAAACGGTTGGTGTCATGCCCGTGTAGCCGCCGAACTGGTCGACCTGGTTCGACGTCGCCTCGACCAGCAGCACGGTGTCGTATTCGCTGGCCACGCGCATGGCGGCGCGCAGCACGCTCGGGTGGCTGCAGCAGACGGCGTACAGTCCCACGCGCTCGCCGCGGCGGTGCGCCTTGATCACTTGCTGGATCGGGGACAGGGTAAAAGTCGGGTTTTCCGCTTGCTTCATCATGTTGACGCCTTTGTATGTTGTCGTATCAAAAGGGCCGCGCCGCGCGCGCCGCCGGCGTCGCCAAAGCGCGGCGGCAGGATAGGCGGCACGTGCACGCCGGGGAACAGGTGGCGCTTGACGGCGGCCGGCAGCTTGTCGTACAGGTGCGGCAGCTTGGACAAACCGCCGCCGAGCACGATGACGTGCGGGTCGTAGGCCAGCACCAGGCCGGCCAGCGCGTGGCCCAGCACGTCGAGGTGCACGGCGACCGTGCGCTGGGCCACGGCGTCGCCCATGTTGGCGCGCGCCACGATGGCCAAAGGCTCTGCGCCGTCGCCGCCGAAATGCGCGTGGATTTTGCGCATGGCGGGGCCGGAGACATAGCGCTCCAGGCAGCCCGCCTTGCCGCATGGGCAGGGATACTCGGCCAGGCCGTGCTGCGCCAGCAGGGTGGCGGGCAGGCTCCAGTGGCCCCATTCGCCGGCCACGCCGTTAAAGCCGCGCAGCAGCTGGCCGCCCACGCAATAGCCGCCGCCGGCGCCCGTGCCGAGGATGGCGCCGAACATGCTGGCGGCATTGTCGGCCGCGCCGCCCTGCGCTTCCGACAGGGCGAAGCACTGGCAATCGTTGCCGATGGCGACAGGGCGCTGCAAGGCTTGCTGCAGGGTTTGCGCCACCAGGCGGCCGTTCAGGGCCGGCACGTTGGAGCTGAGCTGGCGTCCGCTGGCGCTGTCGATCACGCCGGGCAAGCCGATGCCGACGGGCGCCGTCGTGCCCAGGGCGGCGTCGCCGCGCGCCACCAGGTCGACGATCGCTTGCACGAAGGCGGCAAAATCGTCGCCCGGCGTGGCCACGCGCTCGCGGAACACCTCGGCCAGCGCGCCGTCGCGGTCGGCAAAGGCGACCAGCTCCATCTTGCTGCCGCCGATGTCGATGCCGTGGTAGCCGGCGGCGTGATTAGAATTGGTCATGGCCATAGATGGTGACGCCCTGCACGACACGGTTGACGATGCCGCCGGCGAATGGATTGTCGGGGCGCAGTTGCAGCAGCGCGGACTGGTGCAGCGCATATTGCTGCGCCATCAGCAGCCACAGCGGGGCCAGCCAGGCGTCGGGCCAGGCCGGAGCGTCGGCTGACAGGTCGCCGCCGATGCCTACCGTCAGGCACGCCTGCGCCACGCTGTCGCGCTGCAGTTCTTTCAATAAATCGTCTTCGTACTGGCGCGCCAAGGGCTTGCTGCTGCGCAGCAGGATCACCAGCGACTCCGTGGTGACGGCCGATTTCGGGCCGTGGCGGAAGCCCAGCGCGGTATTCGCCATCGCCATCACGCGGCCGCCCGTCAATTCCAGGATTTTCAGGGCCGCTTCCTTGGCCAGCGCTTCCAGCGGGCCGCTGCCCAGGTAGACGACGCGCTGCACGGGTGTTGAACCCAGCTGCGCCACGCGCGCCGACCAGTCGCGCAAGGCTAGGTCGCCCAGCTGCGCCAGGGTTTCCAGGCGATGCAAATCCGTGTCCTTGCCCAGCACCGACAGGGCCGCCAGCAGCATGCTGCTAAAGCTGCTGGTCATGGCGAAGCCGCGGTCGCAGCTGCCTTCCGGCATCAGCAGGTTATAGGTGTTGCTGTCGTTGGCGCCCTGGCGCGCCAGCTTGCCGTCCGCGTTGCAGGTGATGTTCAGGAAGCGCGCGCCGGGCACGACCTGGCGCAGCAGTTCCACGGCCGCCAGGCTTTCCGGGCTGTCGCCGCTGCGGGCAAACGAGACGAGCAGGGTGGGGGCGTCCGCTTCCAGATACAGCTCATGGTGCGTCAGCAGGGTCGTGGTGGCGATGGCGCGGATCTGCGCAGGCCAGGCTGCATTCAGGGTATCGACGACGATTTCGCCCACATAGGCCGAGCTGCCGGCGCCCGTCAGGATGACGCGTTGCTGCGGATTGGACAGCGCGTCGCCGAGGAAGGCGGCCAGGGCCGCTTGTTCGTTGCGCAAAATGCCGGCCAGCGCGCGCCAGATGGCTGGCTGGTGGGCGATTTCCTCGGCCGTGTGCAGGCCGCCGATGTCGCGCCAGGTTTGAATGTCACGCTGAAGAAGGGTAGTCATGAGAGGTCAGTAAAGTGTTTGTTGGAGAAAGCATAAATACTAAATTTCGAAAAGTCAAATACGAAAGTAAAACGAAAGTAAATAGTTGTGTGTCTTGCGAAATAATGTCGTTTTAAAGGCCGTGAAACATGCTGCGGTGCAGCGTAAAAGCATGTGGCGGCGCGGCCTGTCGCTGAAATGCGACGGTAACGAAAGTATGTTTTGTGTAATTTTGGCTAAACGTAAGATAAGTGCGCCAATTCTGGGCATTTTATTAATAAAGTGACGCTTTAACTTTCTTTTTGTTGACGATATTTATTTTTCTTCTTAAAGTAATTTCATTGAATCACTTCTGAAAGCCCGCTGATGAAACCTCTCCCGCTTCCCCTTCGCGCTCTAGCCGCCTGCGTCCTCGCCGCTCTTGCCTCCCTGGCTGCCCCTGGCCTGCAGGCCGCGCCTATCGGCAATCTGACAAGCCTGAGTGCGGTGCAGGCGGCCGACGTGGCCAAGGGCGAGGCGCTGGGCTGGGATGTGCGCAGCGACACGGGCATGCAGCTGCGTATCAGCCTGCCGCAGGCGGACGTGCTGCGCATCCAGGCGGGCGGCAAGGCCGGTTTGACGGGGCCCGGCGACAAGGCCGCGCCCATCGTCGTGGGCCAGCCCGCCGCGCAGGTGGCATATGAGATCAGCGAGCAGGCCGACCATATCCTGATCGGCACCGAAGCCCTGAGCCTGCGCATCGACCGCAAGCCCCTGCGCTTTACCTTGTACCGCAAGGGCGACGCGGTGCCCCTGTGGCGCGAAGTGCAGCCGCTGTCGCTCGACGACAAGCAGGGCGTGCAGGTGCTTTCCAGCTTGCCGGGAGAACGATACTTTGGCGGCGGCCAGCAGAATGGCCGCTTCGAATTCAAGGGCAAGCAGGTGCCCGTGTCGTATTCGGGCGGCTGGGAAGAGGGCGACCGGCCGAATCCCGCGCCATTTCTCATGAGTTCACGGGGCTGGGGCATGCTGCGCAATACCTGGTCCGACGGGAACTACGACTTGCGCGACAAGGAGCAGATCTCGCTGCAGCACGCGGAAGGGCGCTTCGATGCGTATTTCTTTGTTGGCAAGGACTTGCGCGACGTCGTCGCCCGCTACACGGACTTGACGGGCCGCGCCCGCATGCTGCCCCGCTGGGCGCTGGAATACGGCGACGCCGATTGCTACAACGATGGCGACAACGTGAAAAAGCCGGGTTCAGTGCCCAAAGGCTGGACCGACGGCCCCACCGGCAAGACGCCGGACGTGGTGGAAACCGTGGCGCGCCAGTACCGCGAGCACGACATGCCGGGCGGCTGGATTTTGCCCAACGATGGCTACGGCTGCGGCTACACGAACTTGCCGGAAACGGTGAAGGGCCTGGCCGGCTATGGCTTCCGCACGGGCCTGTGGACGGAAAACGGCGTCGACAAGATCGCCTGGGAAGTGGGCCAGGCGGGCAGCCGCGTGCAAAAGCTGGACGTGGCGTGGACGGGCAAGGGATATCAATTTGCTATGGATGCCAACAAGTCCGCCTATGACGGCATCCTGAACAACTCCGACAGCCGCCCGTTTTTGTGGACGGTGATGGGCTGGGCCGGCATCCAGCGCTATGCCGTGGCGTGGACGGGCGACCAGAGCGCCAGCTGGGACTACATCCGCTGGCACATTCCGACCCTGATCGGCTCGGGCCTGTCCGGGCAGGCGTATGCGTCCGGCGACGTGGACGCCATCTTCGGCGGCAGTCCGGAAACCTATCTGCGCGACTTGCAGTGGAAGAGTTTTACGCCCGTCCTGATGGGCATGTCCGGCTGGGCCGCGGCCGAGCGCAAGCATCCGTGGTGGTTCGACGCGCCTTACCGCGACATCAATCGCCGCTATCTGAAGCTGAAGATGCGCCTCACGCCGTATATGTATACCCTGGTGCGCGAAGCGGAACAATCGGGAGCGCCGCTGGTGCGCGGCCTGATGTGGGATTATCCGCAAGACCCGGCCGCCTACACGGAAGCCTATAAATATCAATTCCTGCTGGGCCGCGACGTGCTGGTGGCGCCCGTCTACCGCAGCCAGGCCGTCAGCGGCGGCTGGCGCAAGGGCATCCACCTGCCGCAGGGAACGTGGTACGACTACTGGGATGGCCGCCAGGCCACGGCGGACGCGCAAGGGCGCGACCTGGATATGCAGGTCGCGCTGGACAAGCTGCCGGTTTTTGTCCGCGCCGGCGCCATCCTGCCCATGTATCCGGAAATGCTGTACGACGGCCAGAAGCCGAAGGACCAGCTCACGCTCGATATCTACCCGCACGGCGACTCCGAATACACGCTGTATGAAGACGACGGCAATACGCGCCAGTACCAGGGCGGCGCCTTCAGCCAGCAAGTCATCCGCATGCGGCAAACGGGCGGCGACGTGCAGGTCGACATCGGCGCCGTCGATGGCCGGTACCAGGGCCAGGAAGCGCGGCGCGGCTATGCGCTGCGCATGCTGGCAGGCCAGCGCCCGGCAGCCGTCAAGGCGGGCGAACGCCTGATCGCGGCCTCCGCCGACCGTGCCGCCTACGACAAGGCGGTCGAAGGCTGGTATTTCGACGCGGCAGACAGGCAAGGCACCCTGCACGTGAAAGTGGCGGCGCAGGACATCCGCCAGGCCTTGACTTTGCAGGTGGCCGGCGCGCTGGCCGTGGCGAGAGTCGACGCCGATTTTCCGGCCGCTCCCGTGCCGGGCCGCGCCTTGCCGGCCGACGTCATGCAGGTGGTGGCGCGTCCTGCGGAAGAAAGCGGCTATCCGCTGGAAAACGCCTTCGACGGCAAGCCCGAGACGTGGTTCCGCACCGTGCGCAGCCCGTTCGTGAAAAGCGGTCCACACGAATGGGTGATCGGCTTTACGGAGCGGCGCCTGGTGGACGGCATCGAACTGGCGCCGCGTAACGACCAGCACTGGAAGCATGGCCAGGTGCGCGATTATGAAATCTACATCGGCGACAACAACGGCGAATGGGGCGCGGCGCTTGCGCGCGGCACCCTTAAACTGGAGCAGGGTGTGCAGACGATCAATTTCCCCGCCACGGCCGGGCGCCTGCTGCGCTTCCGCGTCATGAGCACGCAAAATCCGGAAGGCGATGGCGCGGCGTCCACCGACCCGATGGTGACGGCGGCGCAAACGGGCCCGGTGGCGCGCGCGTTTGATGCGGCGCTGGCGACCGACGTGGCGCCCGTCACCCTGTCCGAATTCCGCGTGCTCGAGCACCGCGTGGCCGAAGGTGAGGAGGTGCAGCGCTATCTGTCGGACCTGGCGCTGCCGAAGAATATCGCGAAAGACAGGCCAGCCGGCAAGGCGGCCGAGATGCGCATGAACGGACTGTGGTTCCGCAAGGGCCTCGGCGTGGGACCTGCCAGCCGCATTGACTTGCAACTGGCGGGCAACTGGAATCTGCTGCGCGCCGACCTGGGCGTGGACGATAGCTGCCGCAGCGCGGGCGGCTTGCAATTCCAGGTCTGGAGCGGTGAGCGGCTGCTGTATGACAGCGGCCTGGTCACGGCTCCCGGGGTGGTCAAACCCGAAATCGACGTGCGCGGCCTGAGCCAGCTCAGTTTGCGCACCCTGGGCGCGCGCGGCGCCCACCCGGCCCAGGTCTGCGGCAACTGGGCCAACGCCGTGCTGACCGGCACGGAAGGCGCGACAGTCAAGCCGCGCTAGACACACTTCACTTCATCATTTCACCAAAAACGAGCCCCTCTTCGGACCGGGGAGGGGCTCTTGCAGCCTTGCGAAAACAAATCACTTATAAAAGGGAGTTGGGAATGCACTTGAAAAAACTGATGGCCGCCATGGTGGCGGTAGGACTTGGCTCAACCGCGTTGGCGTCGACGGCGCTGGCAGCGGAGGAAGAAAAACTGGCGCGCGTCGAAGTGACGGGTTCCAGCCTGAAGCGCATCAACGCGGAAACGGCGTCGCCCGTACAGGTGATCAACGCCAAGCAGATCGAAAACATGGGCGCGCTCACCTTGTTGCAGGTGCTCGACAACCTGCCCGCCGCCCGTCCGGCGCAGCAGGACTTCCGCTCGATGTTCACGGGGTCCGATGGCGGTTCGCAGGCGAACTTGCGCGGCCTCGGCGCGCAGGGCACCCTGGTGCTGCTCAATGGCCGCCGCCTGTCGTTCTATGGCGCGCCGGCCGGTTTCCAGACCATGTTCGTCAATATCGACGCCATTCCCGCCGCCGCCATCGAGCGCATGGAAATCCTGACGGACGGCGCGTCGGCCGTGTACGGCTCCGATGCCGTGGCCGGCGTCATCAACGTCATCACCAAGAAGTCGTATCAGGGGCTGGAGGCGCGCGCCAACGGCGAGTTTTCGCCCAGCGTGAAAGCCTATGGCGAGCGTCAGGCCAGCGTGCTGTATGGCCTGGGCGACCTGGCCAGCGACGGCTACAACATCTACGGTTCCGTGAACGTCTACCAGCGCGACCGCATCGCGCTGGCCGACACCTGGCAGAAGCGTCCCGCATATTTTTATGCGAATAATCCCAACTTCATCCCGAACATGCGCGTGGGCGTGGGCAGCGAGCCGGGCACGATGAACCCGGGCACCTTCTTTGTCTTCGACAAGGCCAACAACAATGCGCGCACCCAGCGCGCCGCGCCCGGCTGCAACACCAGCATCACCGAAGCGTCGGGCACGCGCTGCGTGTGGAATGCGTTGCCCAACCAGCTCGATACGGGCCCCACATCGGAGCGCGCCACTGCCTACCTGAGCGGCAGGCTGAAACTGGGCGGCGACCTGGAAGCGTTCGCGGAAGGCGCTTTCACCCACATCAAGATGCGCGGCGAAAACGGCCCGTCCAGCTTCAACAGCGGCAGCACGAACAACTGGTTTGCGCGCAATACGGGCAATACCCTGAACACTTTCGCCACGCCTTTCCTGAGCCCCAACAACGTCTACCTGAAAGGCAAGCTCGATGCCGACATGGCGGCCAGGATGGGCGGCGCGGCCGGCTTGAACTACCTGCTGCAGGATGCGACGGGCCATTTCGGCCAGAAGAATGTCGATGAAAACTACCGCGCGCTGGTCGGCCTGCGCGGCGGCATCGGCGGCGGCTGGGATTTTGAAACGGCGCTCAGCGTGGCGGGCAGCCATTCGACACTGTTCCAGACGGCGAACATCAACATCAATGGCTTCAAGCAGGCGTTCGGCCCGTTCACGAAAGACCCCGTCAGCGGGCGCACGTATATCTCGGACAATCCGGCCTACAAGTTCGGCGAAATCAGCGAGGCCAATGCGGCGCTGGTGCGCGCCGCCTATCCGACCTTCGCCATCGAATCCTGGACCAGGCTGATGACCTGGGACGCGAAGCTGGAAGGCACCTTGTTCAAGCTGGGCGAGCGCGAAGTGCGCGCCGCCGTGGGCACCAATGTCATGCGCGAAAGCTTCCTCACTCCCGGCAACGCGGATGCGGCCAATGGCCTGATTACGCAGCAGGGCGGTTCCTGGTTCGATGGCAAGCGCACCATCGCCGCCGTATTCGGCGAAGTGGTGGTGCCGCTCAGCGACACCCTGGAAGTCAATGCGGCCGCGCGCCTGGACAAATACCCGCACTTCGCCGCCAACCTGGCGCCCAAGCTGGGCGTGATCTGGCGCGCGCGGCCCGACCTGATGCTGCGCGGGACGTATTCGGAAGGCTTCCGCGCGCCCAATCTGGCCGAATCGGGTTCGGGCGGCGTCTTTGCGCAGGTGGGCGGCATACGCGACACGGTGCGCTGCGACGAAACGAACGCCATGGCGCGCGCGCTGATGAAGTCCACGGTGGCAACGGACGCGGACCTGGGCAAGAGTCTGCTCAATTCGAACTGCTCCACGACGGTGGGCGGCCTGACGCCGCCGAACCAGAACCTGCGTCCGGAGAAGGCGAAGATATCGACCGTGGGCCTGGTGCTGCAGCCGGCCAAGGACGTGAGCATCTCCGTCGATTACTGGTTCATCAACCGCCGCGACGAAATCGTGCGCCAGGACTTCAACGAGCTGTTTACGGAACTGGTGGACAAGTACGGCCCGACCCTGGCCGGCACGTCCAGCGCCATCCGCAACGACCTGACGGATACGGACCGGGGCAACGTGGCGGCGGTGGCGGCCATGTGCGCCAATCCCGCCAACGCGGGCGTGTGCGCGGGCGGCGTGCCCGGCTACTCGGTGGGCAATCTGGGCGGCTTGATCAACTCGTATTCGAACCGCGGCCGCACCCTGATGGACGGCGTCGACATCGATGCGCGCACGCGCTTTTCGCTGGGAGACATGGGCAAGCTGAGCACGGGCATTGCGGCCACCATCCGCAAGCGCGATACCCACGACAGCGAAGACGGCAGCGACATCAAGGGCAACACCGTCGGCTACTACGATTCGCCGCGCTACCGCGCCACCGTCAACGCCGACTGGAGCTACCGCAACTTCGTCAGCAGCGTGTTCGTCAACTACTCAGGCAAGACGCGCTGGGCATATGGCCCCTGGGACAAGGACAACACGCCGGAAAACTGCACCGCTGCCTCCGTGGCGCTGCCGGCCGGCCAGTGCAAGGGCGCGCCGTCGTACACCACGGTGAACCTGGCGTTCAGCTGGAAGCCGATCAAGCACCTGGACGTGGGCCTGAACGTGAAAAACGCGTTCAACAAGCAGCCGTACTACGACCCGAACGGCTGGGAAGGCTACAACCATAGCCAGGACCTGTTCGGCCGCCAGTTTGCCCTGTCGGCCAGCTACAAGTTCTTTTAAGGCGTGACACTGCCCCGGCCCGCCAGCCTGCATGTGGCGGGCCGGGTTTTTTGTCATGGAAAAGAAAAAAACAATGTTCCGAAATGCACAATGCGAAAGATAAACGTAAGCGAAAGAGGTTTGCCCTATCGTCTTTCGTGTTTCTTTGCCCTGATTCCCACGCGGATCGTCCTCTGTTTGCCACATTCTTGCAGACGCGTGTATCTGCCACACCACGATAACGAAAGTTATTTGACGCAATGCTGATTAAAACGAAAGATAAATTGCATTTATTTGCTCAATTTACCGATAAATTACCGTTTTAACTTTCTTTTTGTTGACGATATTTATTTTTCTTTTTAAAGTAATCCCAAGAAAACGAAAATCAGCCGATACGGACTGATTCCCCGGAAGGTGCAACTGCCTGGCTCTACCTTCCGACGACCACCATAAAAATTGCGTCCCTCCGACTCCGCCCTGGAGCGGGGAGGGCGCGCATAACCCTCGATATAGACGGAGAGACATCATGCATAGCACCCGACTCAAATTGCGCGACATCAGCCGCGCCGCCGCGATCGTGATCGCACTGGCGGCCGGCGTGCCAGGCCAGGCCTGGGCACAGTCGAACGCCACGAGTACCATTTTCGGCGAAGTGAGCGCGCCGGCCGGCGCCACCGTGGTGCTGGAAAACCTGGCGACGGGCGTGCAGCGCAGCCTGACGCCGGATACGTCGGGCCGCTATGTGGCCAACTCCATGCCGCCAGGCCGCTATGCGGTGCGCGTGCTGCGTGCCGGTTCGGTGGAAGCGTCGCAGGAAGTCGAGGCCCTGATCGGCGCCGGCGCGGAAGCGAACTTCGGCCCGGCCAGCGCGGCTGGCCCCGTGGGCCAGGAGCAGACCGTCGTGGTGAAGGCGTCGCGCAATCCGATCGACGTGTCGAACACCAACAATGGCGTGATCTTCACCGCCAAGGAATTGAAGGCGCTTCCAGTCGGTAACGATGTCGCCTCCATCGTGCAGCTGACGCCGGGCGTGGCGCGCGGCACCAACAGCGTGTATGGCAATGCACCATCGATCGGCGGCTCGGGCCAGTCCGAAAATGCGTTCTACGTCAACGGCTTCCCCATCACTAACCTCCTGACCCAGGTGGGCGCGTCGGAGCTGCCGTTCGGCGCGATCTCCAACCTGCAGGTGCTGTCGGGCGGCTATGGTTCGGAATTCGGCCGCTCCACGGGCGGCGTGATCAATATCACCACCAAGAGCGGCGGCAACAAGGTCGAATTCGGCGGCAAGGTCTCCATCATCCCCCGCTCGCTGAAGGGCACGACGGAAAACCGGTATTACCCGAACACGGGCGCCAATCCGGAGACGGATGGCACCTTGAAGTACTGGAACCGCGATAACGGCAGCACCAGCAAGGTCGTCGGCTTGTACGGCAGCGGACCGCTGATCAAGAACAAGCTGTTCGCCTTCGTGGCGCTGGAACAGACGCGCACGGACGGCGGCGCCGTCGCCGGTGCGCGCGACGACCTGGTGGACAAGGTGCTGCCGAACGGCTGGCGCGAGAGCAAGAGCAAGGTTGACCGCATGATGGCCAAGCTGGACTACAACCTGACGGACGACCATCACTTTGAATATACCAAGCTGTATGACCGCACGACTACGGACAGCCAGAGCTATGGTTTCGACTATGCCACCTTGAAACGCAACAACGTGCCTGGCGGCGGGAGCGAGACCACCATCAACTGCTGCGGCTCGTCGGCCGCGCCGGGCGCGAATGTCGACATCTTCAAGTACACGGGCTACCTGACGGACAACCTGACGGTGACGGCGATGATGGGGCAGTCGCGCACTTCGCACCGCCGTACCCCGGAAGGCTACAATCCGCTGCTGGCGCAAACGTCGTCGAATGAATCGACCCAGGTGCCTGGCCTGACGTACACCAATCCGCAAACGGTGACCGGCACTCTGGTCGACCCGTCGTCGGAAGACCGCCAGAAGGCCAAGCGCCTGGACCTGGAATACAAGCTGGGCAAGCATTCGCTGCGCGGCGGCATCGACCGCATCGACGTGGAATCGAAAGTGGGCCTGAGCCTGGCCGGCGGCTACCGCTGGAAGTACCAGAAGGTCAAGGATGCGACGCTCCTGATCAACGGCGCCTTTGAAACGCCGGCCCAGGGCAATGGCTACGGCAAGGATGGCTATTACGTCAGCAAGGAATTGAACGCCAACCTGGCGCGTCCGACCAGCGTGCAATCGGCGCAGTACATCCAGGATCACTACCAGGTCACGGAACGCGTGCTGCTGGACCTGGGCCTGCGCCGCGAACAGTTCACCAACTACAGCACCGATGGCGTGGCCTTCATTTCGCAGCGCAACATGATCGCCCCGCGCGTGGGCGCCACCTGGGATTACCTGGGCGACGGCACCCTGAAATTCTTCGCCAACGGCGGCCGTTACCACTTGCCGGTGCCATCGAATTTGTCGAGCAACATGGCCAGCCCCTTCCTGGCCACCAGCGAGATGTTCACCTACACGGGCGTCGATCCCGTCACGGGCGCGCCGACGGGCCTGCACGCCATCAGCAAGCCGTATTCGGCCAACAACGCGTATGGCCAGAGCCGCGATGCGCGCGAAGTGACGGCCGTCGGCCTCAAGCCGCTGTCGCAGGATGAATTCTCGCTCGGCTTCGAACGCGCCCTGAGCAAGAAGCTGGTGGTGGGCGCCAGCTTCCTGTACCGCAAGCTGAACGACACAAACGACGACACCTGCGACGAGCGTCCGCTGCAAGCCTGGGCCACGCGCAACGGCGTCGACACGGGCAAATGGAGCGGCTTCCAGTGCGCCATCATCAACCCGGGCCGCGACAACAGCCTGATGGTGGACTTTGACGATGGCAAGGGCCTGCGCCGCGTGGATATTTCGGCGGCGGAGTGGGGCAACCCGCTGCCATCGCGCACCTACCGTGCCTTGAACATGTTCATCGAGCACCCGTACACGAATGGCTGGTACGGCAAGTTGACCTACACCTTGTCCGGCCTGAAGGGCAATATGGAAGGCCAGACGGACAGCATCGGCGGCGGCGACGTGGGCCTGACGGTCAGCGACGACCACAAGGAATTGATGTACAACGCATATGGCTACCTGCCGGGCGACCACCGCCACGCCTTCAAGGCCTACGGTTTTATGCAGGTCATCCCGGACGTGATGGTGGGCGCCAACCTGTCGCTGACCTCGGGCGCACCGCGCAACTGCATCGGCGCGCTGCCGGATGAACTGAAGTTCGAGAACAACTACGGCGATTCTTACTTCTATTGCAATGGCAAGCCGGCGCCGCGCGGCAGCCAGGGCCGCCTGCCGTGGCAAGCGCAGCTGGACATGAATGTGGCCTATACTCCCAGCGCCATCAAGGGCCTGAGCCTGAAAGTGGACGTCTTCAACGTCTTCAACAGCCAGACCGTGACCCGCTACACCGAAACGCGCGAAGACCATGGCGCCATCTCCCGCAATTACCTGCAGGTCGATGGACGCACGGCGCCGCGTTCGGTGCGCTTCACGGCTGAATACACCTATTAAACTGCAGCCGGCCCGCTGTCTGGCGGGCCGGCGACGAACATTACCAACGGAAGCGAGTAGAGACCAATGACAACACAAATCAATCGACGCAATTTCCTCTCCGCCAGCGCCGCGCTGGCCGGTGGCGCCATGGCCGGCAGCGCACTGCTGCCCGGCGACGCCAACGCCGCCCCTGTGGCCGGCCGCGACAAGGTCCGCCTGGGCGTGATCGGCACGGGCATGCGCGGCCAGGTGCTGCTGGCTGAACTGGTGCGCCGCGACGACGTGGAAGTGGTCGCCCTGTGCGATATCGAGCCGATCATGCTGAAACACGCGCTGGGCCAGGTGGAAAAGGCGGGCAAGCCGCGTCCGCGCACGTATGGCGAAGACCGCGACCAGAAAGCCTACAAGCGCATGCTGGACGCGGGCGGCCTCGATGGCGTGATCATCGCCACGCCGTGGGAATTCCACGCACCGATGGCGATCGCCGCCATGCAGGCGAAGATACCCGTCGGTTGCGAAGTGGTGGCCGGCATCACCCTGCAAGATCACTGGGACGTCCTGAATACCCAGCTGAAAACGGGTACGCCATACATGTTGCTGGAAAACGTATGCTACCGCCGCGACGTGATGGCTGCGCTGCAGATGGTGCGCGCAGGCCTGTTCGGCGAACTGCTGCACCTGCAGGGCGGCTACCAGCACGATTTGCGCGCCGTCAAATTCAACAGCGGCAATCCGGCCAAGCCGTATGGCGGCGGCGTGGAATTCGGCGAAAAGGGCTGGTCGGAAGCCCATTGGCGCACGCAGCACTCGGTCGAGCGCAATGGCGAACTGTATCCGAGCCACGGCATCGGCCCGTGCGCCATGTACACCAACATCAACCGCGGCAACCGTTTCACGCGCATCAACGCCTTCGCCACCAAGGCGCGCGGCTTGCACGACTATATCGTCAAGCAGCCGGGCGGCGCGCAGCATGCGAACGCCAAGGTGAAATTCAAGCTGGGCGACGTGGTCACCACCACCCTGGCGTGCGAAAACGGCGAAACCATCATCCTGCAGCACGATACGAGCCTGCCGCGCCCGTATTCGCTGGGCTTCCGCGTGCAAGGCACGGACGGCCTGTGGATGGACTTGAACAATGCCATCCATATCGAGGGCGTCAGCAAGCCGCACCAGTGGGACGACTTCAAGGCCTACCAGGACAAGTATGAGCACCCGGTCTGGCGCAAATACGCGGCGCAAGCGGAAGGCGCGGGTCACGGCGGCATGGACTTCTTCGTCATCCACGCCTTTGTCGAAGCCCTGAAGGCCAATGCGCCGATGCCGATCGATATCTATGATGCCGTGACGTGGAGCGCCATCACGCCCCTGTCCGAGCAATCGATCGCCGCCAACTTCCAGACCCTGGACTTCCCCGACTTCACGGGCGGGCAGTGGAAATCGCGCAAGCCGATCTTCGCCCTCGACGGCAAGTACTAAGCCCCATTCGCCCGCTACCGTGCCTGCCGCCGTAGCGGGTTTTTTTCCATTCCGGGAGACGTTGATGAAACACAGAAGTGCATTACTCCATGCAGTCCTGCCCGCCATGCCTTTGCTGGCCGCCTGCCTGGCCATGCCCGTGGCGTCCGCGACGCCCGCCACCGTGGAACTGGCCGGCAATGCCTTCATCACCAGCGGAGACAAGGGCGCCGTCATCGGTGAACATGGCCTGGCCGGCTGGAGTGATCCGGCTGCCGTCGCCAGCACGTATTTCCGCGTGGCCGGGGCGGGCCCCGTTCAGGTGGCGCTCGATGCCAGCCTGGCCGATGGCGGCAACAGCACCATCCGCGTGAAGATCAACGGCGCGCCGTTCGACGTCAGGCTGGCCGGCAAGGCCCGCAAAACCTACGCCGTCGGCACGGTCGATGTGCCGGCGGCCGGCTACGTGAAGGTGGACTTGCAGGGATTGACGCGCGCAAAAGCCACGTTTGGCGACGTGGCTGCGCTGAAGGTGACTGCGAACGCGGCGCTCACGTATGCCAACGACCCGGCCAATTACTACTGGTCGCGGCGCGGACCGTCCGTGCACATGGCTTACACGGTGCCGGCCAATACCGAGTACTTTTATAACGAAATGACGATACCCAAGGGCCAGGACGCCATCGGCTCCTATTTCATGGCCAACGGTTTTGGTCAGGGCTACATGGGCATCCAGGTGAAATCACCGAGCGAGCGCTGGATATTGTTTTCCGTGTGGGACGCCGACAATGGCGCCAGGACCACCCTGGTCAGCAAAGGCGCCGGCGTGGTCGACAATGCGTTCGGCGGCGAGGGCACGGGCGGACAAACCTACCTTTCATATAATTGGACGGCCGGCACGACGTACCGCTTCATCACGCGCGCGCGGCCGGACGGCAAGGGCGGCAGCGATTACTCGGCCTGGTTCTTTGCGCCGGATACGGGCAAGTGGCGCTACATCGCCACCTGGAAGCGGCCGGCGATTTCCACGTATCTGACGCGCGTGCATTCCTTCCTCGAGAACTTCATCGATACCCTGGGCTACACGGAGCGCCGCGTCCAGTTCGGCAACCAGTGGGCGAGGAACGTTTCAGGCGCCTGGTCCGAAGTGACGGCAGGGCGCTTCACGGGCGACGCCACGGCCACCAATGGGCAGCGCATGGATTATGCGGGCGGGCTGGAAAACGGCAAGTTCTACCTGCGTAACGGCGGTTTTTTTGCCGATGACGTGAAAACCGGCCAGAACTTCACGCGCCCGGCCACGGGCAAGGAGCCCATCGTCGATGTGAGCGCCTTGCCGATGCAATAGGTGTTGATCCTTACCCCGGCCGCTTGCCCACCATCGCTTCGATGCCGCGATAGTAAGTGAGCGGGCGGCCTATCGTCACTCCCATCAATGCCGCCGCCTGGATGATGTCGTCTGTATCGCGCCGGTACACGACCAGCGCATCCATCTGGTCGGTGCCGTTGCCGTCGATCTGGATCAGGTCATAGCCGCCTTCGTCCACGGCGCGCTGCGCCAGTTCCGCGTCCAGCCACTCGAAATAGGGCAGCGCGCTACCGTCGCCTCCCTCGAGCATTGCGTACGGGAAGTCGGGGAATTCGTCGAACATGTCCTGTATCTGTTCGTGCAGCTCATCGAGCTTGTCGCCCGACGCCGTATAACCAGCCAGGTGCCAGAGGATCGCCACCGCGTAGGCATGCGCATCGCTGTCGATCCATTCGTCGCGTGGCGCGGACGGCGCGTTGGTGATGGCGGTGACGGCCGCGTCGAGCTCCTCGCCTTCCAGGTCACCGCAGGTCAGCTTGGTCAGCAGTTCAGATAACAGCATGTTTGCCTTTCAATGGAGGGGCGCCAGGCCCGGATGGCCGGCTGGATGATGTTATCAATACTATCATTGCCGCGTACCGGGGCGCGCCCGGTAGAACTTGCACCGTGCATTGCGCCGGCGGACGCGGCCAGCCTGGAAATTTTGGCAAGAATCGCGTCAAACTGGCATTTGCAGGCCGCTTGCGCCGCAGCACCGCATAGATATAGAATGCGAATCATTATTATTTGTGAATCAGGGAGTATGCGACGTGTCGGCTGCCCAATCCGGCGTCCACCAGGAAGTGGGCAGCCTGTATCACGAACACCACCGGTGGCTGCAAGGCTGGCTGCGGCACAAGCTGGGCAACGCATTTGACGCGGCCGACGTGGCGCACGACACCTTCATGCGCCTGCTGAACCGCGACGAGGCCATCGCCGCCCGCGAGCCGCGCGCCTTTTTGACGACGGTGGCCAAGGGCGTGCTGGGCAATCTGTATCGCCGCCGCGACCTGGAAGCTGCTTACCTGGAAACCCTGGCCAGCCTGCCCGCGCAATGCGCGCCCGATCCCGAGGCGCAAGCGATCCTGCTCGAAGCCCTGTTCGATATCGACCGCCGCCTCGACGGCCTGGCGCCCGCCGTGCGCCGCGCTTTTCTGCTGTCGCAGCTCGATGGCATGCCGCAGGCGGCCATCGCGCTGGAACTGAACATCTCGCTGGCCACCGTGCAGCGCCACCTGGTCAAAGCCATGCACCAGTGCTTCTTTTCCCCGTCGGCGCCGTGATGGGCGTCCTGACGCCGGAGGCGGCCAGCTTGCAGGCTGTCGAATGGCTGGTGCGCCTGCAGGCCGGAGACGCCACGCCCGAAGTGGAGCAGGCCTGGCGCGCCTGGCGCGGCAGCGATCCGGAAAACGAGCAAGCCTGGCAGCATGTGGAAGGCTGCATGGCGCGCATGCGAGCCTTGCCGGCGCCGCTGGCGCACGGCACCCTGGCGCGCAAGCCCGCGCATGCGCAGGCCAACGCGGCGCGCCGGCAGTCGCTCAAGTTGCTGGCGCTGCTGGCCATGGGCGGCGGCGCCTGGCTGGCGGGCGGCGACGAACAGGCGGCCTTCTGGCTGGCCGATTACCGCACCGGCACGGGCGAGCTGCGCCACCTCGTGCTGGCAGACGGCACGCGCATCGCGCTCAATACGGCGTCCAGCATCGACGTGCGCTACGATGCGGGCCAGCGCCTGGTGACCTTGTTAAAAGGCGAGATCATGGTCAGCACGGCGCGCGATGCGGCTGGCCGTCCCTTTTTCGTGCGCACGGCGCAAGGCCGCTTGCAGCCCGTGGGCACGCGTTTTGCCGTGCGCGCGGAAGGGGGACGCACGCACCTGGGCGTGTTCGCGGGCGCCGTCGATATTCTGCCGGAACAGGCGCCCGCCGCCGCGCGCAGGCTGCAGGCCGGCCAGCAAGCCAGCTTCACGGCGGCGCAGGTCGGTGGCGTGCAAACCTTGCCTGCCGGTGCGGATGCGTGGACGGCCGGCATGCTGGTAGCGCACGATATGCCGCTGGCCGATTTTATCGGCGAGCTGGCCCGTTACCGCCATGGGCGTCTGGCCTGCGATCCTGCCATCGCCCACCTGCACGTGTCGGGCATCTATCCGCTGGCCGACACGACGCAAGTGCTCGACATGCTGACGCGCACCTTGCCCGTCGACGTGCGCCAGAGCACGCGCTTCTGGGTGAGCGTGGTGCCGCATCGGAAGCATCCATGATTATTTTCCGAAAAAGTGAGGGGTTTTCGATTTTCGCGTGACATAGCGAGTGAACCCTTCATTCACTTTCAGGAAAACAGTCCGCATGCCCAGCACAACACCTATTTACGCTTCTTCCATTTCCAGCACATGCCGCCGCAGCGTGGCGGCGCTGGCTGTCAGCCAGGCCCTGTGGCTGCTCGCCGCCAGCGGCGCCTCGGCCGCCGCACCCCTTGCGCAGGCAGCCAATGCGGCGCGCATCGAGCTGGCGATACCCGCCGGTACCCTGGAACAGGTGCTGGTGCGCTTCGGCCAGGAGACGGGCACCATGATTTCCTACCAGGCCGCCGCCGTGGCGGGCAAGCGCAGCGCCGGCCTGGCGGGCAGCTACAGCGTGCCGCAAGCGCTGGGGGCCATCATCGCCGGCTCGGGCTTGCGCGCCGTGCCGCAGGCGAACGGCGGTTATGTGCTCGACGTGGCGGCGGCCGATGGCGGTCAGACCATGCCCGAGATGAAGGTCAGCGCCAGCTTTGATGCGAACGGCGCGACGGAAGGCAGCGGTTCGTATACGACGCAGACCATGCGCTCGGCCACGCGCCTGGGCCTGTCCGTGCGCGAGACGCCGCAAGCCGTCGGCGTGGTCACGCGCCAGCAGATGGATGACCAGAACCTGCAAACGGTGGAAGAGGTGCTGCAAAACGCGGCCGGCGTGGCCATCAACCGCTATGACAGCGACCGCACCTCGTTTTTCGCGCGCGGCTTTTCCATCGCCAGCTATCAGTACGACGGCATTCCCACCACGGTCGACAATGCATTCAGCGTGGGTGACAGCACCCTGGACATGACGGCTTACGACCGGGTCGAGATCGTGCGCGGCGCCACGGGCCTGCTGACGGGCGCCGGCGAGCCGTCGGCCACCATCAACCTGGTGCGCAAGCGCGCATCATCGAGTCAGCTGGCCGGGAATGCGGCCCTGAGCCTGGGTTCCTGGAAGAATGCGCGCGCCAGCGCCGACCTGTCCACGCCATTGAGTGCCGACGGCAAGGTGCGCGGACGAGTCGTGGCCAGCTACCAGGACAGCGAATCGTATGTGAACCTGTATCACGCCAAGAAGGCCATGGCGTATGCCACCGTGGAAGCGGACCTGGCGCCGGGCAGCGTGCTGATCGCCGGCTATGAGTACCAGGACAACCGCCCGCGCGGCGGCATGTATGGCGGCTTGCCGCTGTGGTATGCGGATGGCGAACGCGCCACGCTTTCCCGCTCCGCCACCACGGCGACCACCTGGAGCCGCTGGTTCAGCACCAGCCAGACGGCCTTTGTGCGCCTGGAGCAGGCGCTGGGCAGCGGCTGGAACCTGACGGCCATGCTGAATCACGGCTGGGGCAATTATTCGGCCGCCGAGCTTTTCGCCAATACCTGGCCGGACAAGGCCACGGGGCAAGGCGTGACGGGCTACGCCGGTTTTTACGCGGGCACGCGGCGCCAGGACAGCGTCGACGCCTATGTGCAGGGCCCCGTGCAGCTGCTGGGCCGCACGCACGACCTGGCGTTCGGCGTCTCGGGCAGCAACCAGTTCTCCAGCTATCCGGGGATTGCCGGCAGCAGCGTCGATTACGGCAATTTCTACCAGTGGCAGGGCGTGGCGCCGGAACCGGACTGGAATGACCCGAGTTTCTCGCGCTGGCAGCTGCTCGACACGGTGCAGCAGCGCGGCATCTACGGCACGGCGCGCTTCTCGCTGGCCGATCCCTTGAAACTGATCGTCGGCGCGCGTTACAGCCGCTACAAGGCGGACCACGTCGACGACTGGGGCGGCAGCTACGCCTATGCCAAGCACGCCGTCACGCCGTACGCGGGCCTGGTGTGGGATATCGATGCACAGCATGCGCTGTACACCAGCTACAGCAAGATCTTCAAGCCGCAGGGCTATCAGGACCGGTTCGGCCGCTACCTCGATCCCGTACAGGGCAAGAATGTGGAAGCGGGCGTGAAGGGCGAGTATTTTGGCGGCAGGCTCAATGCGGCGCTGGCCGTGTTCCGCATCGCGCAAGACGGCCTGGCGCAGGAAGACACGGGGCATTTCGTCGGCAATTCGCTGACGCAGGCGTATTACGCGGCAGCGGGCACCACCAGCAAGGGCGTGGAACTGGACGTCTCGGGCGAGCTGGCGCAAGGCTGGAACGTCTCGGCCAGCGTGTCGCACGCGGCGGCAGAGGACAGCACGGGCGCGCGTCTGAACAGCTATGTGCCGCAGACCCTGGCGCGCGTGTTTTCCACGTATCAGCTGCGTGGCGGCTGGCGCGCGTTATCGGTGGGCGGCGGCGTGAACTGGCAGAGCGGCGCCTACCGCGACGCCACCGGGCCGACGGGTACGGAACGCGTGGAGCAGGGCGGTTACGCCGTGGCCAGCCTGATGGCGAAATACGCGCTGTCGCGCCAGCTGTCGCTGCAGGCGAACATCAACAACGTGTTCGACAAGCATTACTACAGCCAGCTTGGCATGTACAACCAGGGTTACTGGGGCGCGCCGCGCAATGCCAGCATCACGCTGCGCTACCTCTTCTGATGTATCAGAGCGGCCAGGCCTGTTTGGTCACGGCCACGGCGATGATGTAGGCGAATACCAGCACGGCTGCCGCGAAAGCGGCGCCGCGCACGGCCGGCGTCTTGCCACGTTTCAGGGCGATGGTGCCCAGCACGATGTAGGCCACCAGCGCGCACAGCTTGGCGGCCAGCCACGGCTGGCTGCCCGGCGACTGTCCGCTCCACACGGCCAGGGCAATGGCGCTGGCCAGCAGGGCCGTGTCGACCAGGTGCGGCAGGATTTTCACCCAGCGCTGCTGCAAGGCGGGCGAGGCGCGCAGCATCCACGCGCCGCGCAAGAGGAAAAGAAAGCCGCTGGCGGCGGCGCAACCCATGTGGAAATGCTTGAGGCTCAGGTAATCCATGCGTGATGTTGTCGGCGTTGATTGACGATGGCGCCAGCATAGCCGCCTTTGGCACGCCGCGCCATACGTCGTCGGGATGAGACGCTGCTAGCGCAGGAATTTCACGTACACGAGTTCAGGGTCACCTTCATCGAGATGGTCGATCTGGCCGCTGCGCACGAAACCGGCGCTGGCGAACAGCCGTTGCGCGGTCAGGTTGCTCTCGTTCGTCGATGTGAACAGCTTGGCTGTCTGGCAGGCGCTTTCGGCCGCCGCCAGCAGGCGCCGCCCCACGCCGCGCCGCTGCTGCCCGGGGGCGACCACCACCAACGAGACGAAGCCGTAGTCGAAGAAGTCGTGGCGCAGCAGCACATAGCCGGCGACCTGCCCAGCGCGTATGGCGAGCAGGCATTGCCGCTTCGCGACGGCGTCGCGTACGGCATCGCCACGCTCCGGGTGCGACTGCGCATAGGCATCGCAGGCGAGCATGGCGTCGATCTCTTCGGGGCTTGCAGTGCGGACCAGCACGGTGCTCTCGTCGCCCTGTGCGGCGCTGTTTCCTGCGTAATACATCAATGAATGCTCCTTTCCAGTCGGATTTTCCCTTGTCGATATCGCCCAGCGGACATGCACGGCCATGCAGGCCGCTGCCATCATCATGCGTCTTTCTTGCCACGCCGGCAAACACGCCGGCAAAATCGCATGAGGCGCCAGCGGGTTTGCGCCTTGCTGCCCGGACGAAGAAGCGGGCGGCAATCATCCGCGGTCAGTCCGGGGCGGACATCAGCCGCGTCAGCATCGCATGCACGGCGGACATCTGCGCCCCTGAGCGCAACGCGTAGTTCTGCCCCGTATAGCCGATCCAGTCCCAGCATCCGAGGGGATTGAGGATGCCGACACGCCGCAGCTGCGGATACAGGATGATGATTTTATTACTGTCGGCCCAATCGTTATAGCCGGTTTTCTCATAAAAGGCATCGGCGACATCCGCCTGGGTCTGCTCGCAACCATGAAATGCCACATGGATACGGCAGCCGGGCTCGCGCAGGCAGATGGCGGGGATATACACATGGGCATCGGCATCCAGGCTGGTCCAGCCCACGGAAAATTCGCGCTGATTGAAGCTTTTCGCCTTGTCCGTGCGCTTGCGCACCGGCGGATTCAAGTCGCCATAGATGTGCTTGAGTATCGCGCCAGGCTGGTCATATGCCGCGCCGTCGACCTCGCAGTGGTTGATGTACTGGTCCCCATTCGTGGCGCAGTCGCCGCCGTACGATGGCGATATCATCGCATGTCCAGCAGGAACATTCTTGATGTACAGCATATTTTCGGCGGGAACGCCGGCATCCCTGAAAAAAACGGCCGTAGCGTCGACCAGGGGCGGTACCACGATTTTGTCATTCAGGCCGCTGAATATGTAGATCCGCTCGTGCCTCAAGTTGTCGAGCGGGTCGATCAGGCCCATGGTGGCGAAATATTCGGCCGCGAGGAGCATTCGCTGCGGCCTCGGTTCAAGAGGACTCATCCAGCCCATGCACAGCGCCGTACGTGTGGCCATGCCGGTGGCACAGTAATACGGCCCCCCGGCGACGATGCCCGCGCCGATCACCGATCCCGAATAGGCGACCTGGTATTGCACAGCCATGAATGCGCCTGCGGAAAGGCCGGAAACGGAAGTTTGCGACTGGCTGGCGGCCAGCGCGGGCAGCCTTCCGCTGGCACGTGGCGATGCCGGGAGTGCCTGTAAAAGTAGCAACAGGATAGTGAAAAAGAATATCTTCATGGTAACTCCTCTTGGTGAAGCTCTTGCCGCTACTGGGGAATGCAGGCGGCGGGAGGCGAATAGGATAGAGCGGTGATGCGGCAAGGCGGTTTCGCCAGGCAATTTCATGTTCTTGATGCAGATCAAGGCATGGCGGGAATTGGACTGCCCGCGGGCCTGCTTTTCAGGCTGGGCAGGGCGGCGGTCCGCACGAGCCTGGCCGCATCGTGCCGGCCAGCCCGGCCTTCCATTCAGCCTAGTGCGGCGCCCCCCTGTCTAGTCACTTTTGCCGATACGGCTATCCAGATTGCCTTTCCAGAATCACCCTGTGACCGATAGTGCCTTTCCGCTCTGCCACGTAAGCTGGTCGGGACGGCTGGCCAGACGGCCAGTGCATTCATGGAGAAACATCGTGGCTACCCTAGATGGCACTAAGAACAACAGTAGTAACAAGGCAGTCGAACCCGGCATGCGGCGCAAGCAGTTTTCCGTGTTGGTCAGCAGCACCTTCGCATTTACCATCTGCTTTGCAGTCTGGATGATGTTTGCCGTATTGGGCATCCCCATCAAGACCAGCCTGGGCTTGACTGAAACACAATTCGGCCTGCTGGCCGCCATGCCCGTGCTGACGGGTTCCCTCGTGCGCGTGCCCCTGGGCATCTGGACGGACAAATACGGCGGACGCCGCGTCTTCTTCTGGCTGATGCTGGCCAGCGTGGTGCCGATCTACCTGATCTCTTACGCCACCGCCTATTGGCACTTCCTCGTGCTGGGCATGTTCGTGGGCCTGGCGGGCGGTTCGTTTTCCGTCGGCACGCCCTACGTGGCGCGCTGGTATGAAAAGGAGCGCCGCGGCCTGGCGATGGGCATCTTCGGCGCCGGCAACTCCGGTTCCGCGCTGACCAAGTTCGTCGCGCCCGGCATCGTCGCCGCCTTCGGCTGGCAGATGCTGCCCAAGGTGTATGCGGTAGCCATGCTGGCCACTGCCATCATCTTCTGGCTGTTTTCGTACACGGACAAATCGCATCTGGCGCCGTCGGGCGAAAGTTTTTCGGCGCAGATGAAGGTGCTGAAGGACCCGCGCGTGTGGCGCTACTGCCAGTATTACTCGGTGGTGTTCGGCGGCTACGTGGCGCTGGCGCTGTGGATGACAAAGTACTACGTGGCCGAATACGGTTTTGATTTGAAGCACGCTGCGCTGCTGGCCGCCTGCTTCTCGCTGCCGGGCGGCGTGCTGCGCGCCGTGGGCGGATGGATATCCGACAAATACGGTGCGGCGAAAGTTACCTGGGCCGTGATGTGGGTGTGCTGGGTGTGCTTCTTCCTGCTGTCGTATCCGCAAACCCAGATGGTGGTGGAAACCGTCACGGGTCCGCTGGCCTTCCATATCGGCCTGTCGCCGCTGTGGTTCACCGTGCTGCTGTTCATCGTCGGCATCGCTATGGCTGTCGGCAAGGCATCCGTCTTCAAGTTCATCGGCGATGATTTTTCCGACAACATCGGCGCCGTCTCGGGCGTGGTAGGCCTGGCCGGCGGCTTGGGCGGCTTCATCCTGCCCGTGATGTTCGGCGCCCTGGTGGACTTCACGGGCGTGCGTTCGAGCTCCTTCATGCTCTTGTACGGCACCGTCTGCGTTTCCCTCGTCTGGATGTATTTCTCGTTCAAGCCGCTGCGCGCGGCACCCATCAATCAACCTGCAGGAGCGAAAGCATGAGCCGCTATATGATCAATACCTGGGAGCCGGAAACCCCGAGCTTCTGGCAAAACACGGGCAAGGCCACGGCCGCGCGCAATCTGTGGATCTCGATTCCCGCGCTGCTGCTGGCGTTCGCCGTATGGATGGTGTGGAGCGTGGTGGTGGTCAACCTGCCCAACATCGGTTTTACCTACAGTAACAACCAGCTGTTCTGGCTGACGGCTTTGCCGGGCCTGTCCGGCGCCACCTTGCGCATTTTTTATTCGTTCATGGTGCCGATCTTCGGCGGTCGCCGCTGGACGGCCATTTCCACCGGCTCGCTCCTGATTCCCGCCATCGGCATCGGCCTGGCCGTGCAGGACGTGAACACGGGCTATCCGACCATGCTGATCCTGGCGCTGCTGTGCGGCTTCGGCGGCGGCAATTTCGCCTCGTCGATGGCCAACATCAGCTTTTTCTACCCGAAGGCGAGCAAGGGCTTCGCGCTGGGAATGAATGCGGGCCTGGGCAACCTGGGCGTGTCGGTGGTGCAGTTCGTCGTGCCGCTGGTGATCACCTTCGCCGTCTTCGGCGCCTGGGGCGGCGATTCGCTCACCTGGGTCAAGAATGGCGTGAGCAAGGACATGTGGCTGCAAAACGCGGGCTTCATCTGGGTGCCGTTCATCGCGCTGTCGACTTTACTGGCCTGGTTCGGCATGAATGACCTGGCCTCGGCCAAGGCCTCGTTTTCCGAGCAGGCCGTGATCTTCAAGCGCAAGCACAACTGGCTCATGTGCTGGCTGTACACGGGCACCTTCGGCTCCTTCATCGGCTATTCGGCCGCGTTCCCGCTGCTGATCAAGATCCAGTTCCCCGACGTTAATCCGCTCGATTACGCCTTCCTCGGTCCCCTCGTCGGTGCCCTGGCACGTGTCGCCGGCGGCGTGATTTCCGATAAACTGGGCGGCGCACGCGTCACCCTGTGGTCGTTCCTGCTGATGATAGGCGCCGTGCTGGGCGTGCTGTACTTCATGCCGCAAGCCGGCGTGGGTGGTAGTTTTAGTGGCTTCTTCTGGATGTTCATGCTGCTGTTCGCCGGCACCGGTATCGGCAATGCGTCGACCTTCCGCATGATCCCCGTGATCTTTTTGACGGAACACCAGCGCGCGGCCGCCGGCAAGGGCAAGGCGGAGCAGGAGCAAGCCATCGTCGACGCCAACAAGGAAGGCGCCGCCGTCCTGGGCTTCACGTCGGCCGTGGCCGCGTATGGCGCCTTCTTCATCCCGAAAAGCTATGGCACCTCGATTGCGCTGACGGGCAGCCCCGACGCGGCCCTGTGGTGCTTCATCGGCTTTTATGTCAGCTGCATCGCCATCACCTGGTGGTGCTACGCCCGTAAAAACGCACCGATGCCTTGCTAGTTAGCGTCAGAACGCCCGGCAAGTCCTGTTTGCCGGGCGTTGTATTCAGTAAGAGGTAGTCATGGAAGAACTGGAAAAATTCGTCAACGGCTTCAGCCTGTTTCAGCAGCAGTATTTCAGCGAGCCGCAAACCTTGTACGACAGCCTGCGCGACGGGCAGCGGCCCTCGACCCTGTTGATCGGCTGCTGCGATTCGCGCGTCGATCCCATGCTGCTGACGGGCAGCGATCCGGGCGACATGTTCGTCGTGCGCAATATCGCCAACCTGGTGCCGCCGTGCACGCCCGACGCGCCGCCGGGCGTCAGCTCGGCCATCGAGTTCGCCGTCTGCAAGCTCGAAGTGGCCAGGGTCATCGTGCTGGGCCACGCGCGCTGCGGCGGCATCCGCGCGCTGCTGGAACCGCAGCCGCGTGCGGAAGGCCAGGAAACGGACTTCGTGGGACAGTGGATGCGCATTGCCGAACCGGTGGCGCAACGCGTGCGGCGCGAGCTGGCGCACCGTTCGTCGGCAGAACAGCATCACGCGTGCGAACTGGCCAGCATCCTGCAGTCGCTGGACAACCTGCTCACCTACCCATGGCTGAAACGGCGGGTGGAGCAGGGGTTATTGAAATTGCATGGATGGTATTTCGATATCGACAGCGGCGCGCTGATGGCGTATTCGGCGCGCCAGCAGCAGTTTTTGCCCCTCGTGTGTCCGATAGAGCGCGCGCGGCATCTGCACGAGCGCCCTTGGCCGGATTCAGCTAAAACGTAGCAAATCCCCGCTGCGGTCAAACGCCAGCAGGCTGTCGATGCGGCCTTGCTCGATGGCCGTCACCATGGCGCGCAGGGGCGCCTCGCATTCCTGCGCTGCCGGCGGCTGGCCGTCCTGGCCCGCCAGTCCCGCCACGAAGACCACGTCCCAGTGCGTCTGCATCTGTTTCGACTCCTCCTTCAATGTTTCGAAGCTGTCCAGTTCCTCGGGCAGCTTGTCGGCGCACATCACGGGCGTGAGGGACTTGCCCTGGCCGCCAGGCTGGGCCTGCGCCTGGGTAAAGGTGAACAGCAGACGTTGCGGCTGCTCCTGGTTGCGGGCGCTGCGCAGCAGGCTGGCGTAATCGGTAATTGGCATGATGCTCTTTCTCTGTGTTGAACGATGACGACAGGTATACCGCAGCACGGTCGCGGCGCCCATAGGCAATAGTGACTATCCGGGTGACTACGCGCCTATGCATTCCTGGTGCCGGAAACCGACTTCTTGCCAATACCGCCGGGCACGGCGCATCGATAGACTGTTTGTATCGACGCTTGAGCCATCCTGCTTGCAGCGTTTTTTAAGACCTGGCGCCGCTGCCTGCGGCGCAATGTGGAGGTAGCATGAGTCACTTTCTGGACCGCCTGAAATTTTTTAGCAAGCCCGCCGAGCCGTTTTCAAACGGCCATGGCACCGTGGTCGATGAAGACCGTACCTGGGAAAACGCCTACCGCCAGCGCTGGCAGCACGACAAGATCGTGCGCTCCACGCATGGCGTGAACTGTACCGGCTCGTGCAGCTGGAAGGTGTATGTCAAGAATGGCCTGATCACCTGGGAAACCCAGCAAACCGATTACCCGCGCACGCGGCCCGACCTGCCGAACCACGAACCGCGCGGCTGCCCGCGCGGCGCCAGCTATTCCTGGTACGTGTATTCGGCCCAGCGCGTGAAATACCCGATGGTGCGCGGCCGCCTGATGGAAATGTGGCGCGAAGCGCGCAAGACCATGGACCCCGTCACGGCCTGGGACTGGATTAGCCAGGATCCTGTGCGCTCGCAGCAGTACAAATCCATCCGCGGCCTGGGCGGCTTCGTGCGCGCCACGTGGGACGAATCGAATGAAATCATCGCCGCCGCGAACGCGTTGACGATCAAGAAATACGGCCCGGACCGCGTTGTCGGCTTTTCGCCGATTCCCGCCATGTCCATGGTCAGCTATGCCTCCGGCACGCGCTACCTGTCGCTGATCGGCGGCGTGGCCCTGAGTTTCTATGACTGGTACTGCGACTTGCCGCCGGCCAGCCCGCAAGTGTGGGGCGAGCAGACGGACGTGCCGGAATCGGCCGACTGGTACAACTCGACCTACCTGATGGTGTGGGGCTCGAACGTGCCGATGACGCGCACGCCGGATGCGCACTTCTACACGGAAGTGCGCTACAAGGGCACGAAAACCGTGGCCATCTCGCCCGATTACGGCGAAATGGTGAAGTTCGGCGACATCTGGCTGGCACCGAAACAGGGCACGGACGCCGCGCTGGCGCTGGCCATGGGCCACGTCATCCTCAAGGAATTCCACTCGGAAGGGCAGAGCGCCTACTTCCGCGACTATGCGCGCCAGTACACGGACTTCCCCATGCTGGTGCTGCTCAAGGAGCATAACGGCACGCTGGTGCCCGACTACTTCCTGCGCGCTTCGCACCTGGACAACAACCTCGACGAAACCAACAATCCGGAATGGAAAACCCTCGTCATCGATGAAACCACGGGCGCCATCACGGCGCCGGCAGGCTCCATCGGCTTCCGCTGGGGCGAATCGGGCAAGTGGAACCTGGAGCAAAAAGCGGGCGGCAGCGGCGAACCTATCGTGCCGATGCTCTCCATGATCAACGACAGCGATGCCGTCACGGAAGTGGGCTTTGCCTACTTCGGCGGCAAGGATGCGTCCGACATGCTGCTGCGCAAGGTGCCGGTGAAAACCATCCGCCTGGCCGACGGCACGACGGGCCTGGTCACCACCGTGTTCGACCTGACCCTGGCCAACTACGGCATCGACCGTGGCCTCGGCGGCGAAAACGTGGCGGAAAGCTATGACGACGACGTGCCGTACACCCCCGCATGGCAGGAGAAGCACACGGGCGTGAAACGCGCCGACGTCATCACCGTGGCGCGCCAGTTCGCGGAAAACGCGGACCAGACGCGCGGCAAGAGCATGGTCATCGTGGGCGCCGGCCTGAATCACTGGTACCACATGGACATGACGTACCGCGGCATCATCAACATGCTGATGATGTGCGGCTGTATCGGCCAGTCGGGCGGCGGCTGGGCCCATTACGTGGGCCAGGAAAAACTGCGTCCGCAAACGGGCTGGACGCCGTTGGCCTTTGCCCAGGACTGGGTGCGTCCGATGCGCCAGATGAACGGCACCTCGTTCTTCTATGCCCACACGAGCCAGTGGCGCCATGAAAAGCTGGAAACGGGCGACATCGCCTCGCCATCGGCGGCCGGCGGCACGGGCGACCTGACCCTGCTCGACTACAACGCCAAGGCCGAGCGCATGGGCTGGCTGCCATCGGCTCCGCAGTTGCAGACCAATCCGCTGGAAGTAGCCAAGGCCGCCAAGGCGGCAGGGCAGGCGCCGGCCGCATATGCGCTCGACCAGATCAAGGCGGGCCAGCTGCAGTTCTCGTGCGACGACCCGGACAACCCGGCCAACTTCCCGCGCAATATGTTCGTCTGGCGTTCGAACATCCTGGGCAGCTCCGGCAAGGGCCACGAGTACTTCCTGAAATACCTGCTCGGCACGCAGAACGGCTTGCTCAGCGACGAAGACGACTGCATCACGCCGAAGCAGGTGAAAGTGCGTCCTGCCGCCGAAGGCAAGCTCGATCTGCTGGTGGTGCTGGACTTCCGCATGTCGACCACCTGCCTGTATGGCGACGTGGTGCTGCCGACGGCCACCTGGTACGAAAAGGATGATCTGAATACGTCGGACATGCATCCGTTCATCCATCCGCTGTCCGAAGCCGTACAGCCGCTGTGGCAATCGAAGTCGGACTGGGAAATCTACAAGGGGCTGGCCGAGAAATTCTCGGAAATCGGCGGCGAACTGCTGGGCACCCAGCAAGACATCATCCTCACCCCGCTGATGCACGATACTCCCGGCGAACTGGGTCAGCCTTTCGATCCCAAGGACTGGCGCGCCGGCGAATGCGACGCCATCCCGGGCAAGACCATGCCGAACATGACGGTGGTCGAGCGCAATTACCGCGACGTCTACAAGAAATTCACCTCGATCGGCCCGCTGCTGGAAACCATCGGCAACGGCGGCAAGGGCATTTCCTGGAAAACGGGCCATGAAGTGGACGTGCTGCGCGGCATCAACCGCACGGTGCTCGACGAGGGCGTGTCGAAGGGCCAGCCGCGCCTCGATACGGCCATCGATGCGGCCGAGATGATCCTGTCGCTGGCGCCGGAAACGAATGGCCACGTGGCCGTGAAAGCCTGGGCCGCGCTGTCCGCCATCACGGGACGCGAGCATACCCACCTGGCGCTGCCGCGCGAGCATGACAGCATCCGCTTCCGCGATGTGCAGGCGCAGCCGCGCAAGATCATTTCCTCGCCCACCTGGTCGGGCCTGGAAAGCGAGGAAGTCAGCTACACGGCCGGCTATACCAACGTGCATGAACTGATCCCATGGCGCACCCTGACGGGCCGCCAGCAGTTCTACCAGGATCACCTGTGGATGCGCGACTTCGGCGAGGGGCTGTGCGTGTACAAGCCGGCCATCAACACGAAGACGACGGAAGCGCTGCTGGGCACCAAGCCGAACGGCAACAAGGAACTGGCGCTGAACTTTTTGACGCCGCACCAGAAGTGGGGCATCCACTCCACGTATTCGGACAATCTGCGCATGCTGACCCTGTCGCGCGGTGGACCCCACGTGTGGCTGTCGGAAACCGACGCGCAAGCTGCCGGTATCGTCGACAACGACTGGATCGAAGTCTTCAACGTGAATGGCAGCCTGACGGCGCGCGCCATCGTCAGCCAGCGCATCCCGGCCGGCATGACGATGATGTACCACGCCCAGGAAAAGATCATCAACGTGCCTGGCGCGGAGATGACGGGCAAGCGGGGCGGCATCCATAACTCGGTGACGCGTGCCGTGCCCAAGCCGACGCACATGATAGGCGGCTACGCCCAGCTGGCGTACGGCTTCAATTACTACGGCACGGTGGGCTCCAACCGCGATGAATTCGTATTGGTGCGCAAGATGAACAAGGTCGACTGGCTCGAAGGCCCGTTGCAGGAAGAAGGAGCATAGTATGAAAATCAGAGCGCAAATCGGCATGGTGCTGAACCTGGACAAGTGCATCGGCTGCCACACCTGTTCCGTCACCTGCAAGAACGTGTGGACCAGCCGCGACGGCGTCGAGTACGCATGGTTCAACAACGTGGAAACCAAGCCCGGCATCGGCTATCCGAAGCAGTGGGAAAACCAGGACAAGTGGAATGGCGGCTGGCGCCGCACGGACTCTGGCAAGATCGAGCCGCGCCAGGGCAGCCGTCTGAAAATCCTGGCGAATATCTTCGCCAACCCGAACCTGCCGGCCATCGACGAGTATTACGAGCCGTTCACCTACGACTACGAGCACCTGCAAAGCGCGCCGCTGTCGCAGACGCCGCCGACGGCCCGTCCGATCTCCGTGCTGACGGGGAAAAAGATGGAAAAAATCGAGTGGGGTCCGAATTGGGAAGATGACCTGGGCGGCGAGTTTGCCCAGCGCAGCAAAGATAAACTGTTCGACAACATGCAGAAGGAAATGTACGGCACCTTCGAAAACACCTTCATGATGTACTTGCCGCGCCTGTGCGAGCATTGCCTGAACCCGACGTGCGTGGCGTCTTGCCCGTCCGGCTCCGTGTACAAGCGCGAAGACGACGGCATCGTGCTGATCGACCAGGACAAGTGCCGCGGCTGGCGCATGTGCATCTCCGGTTGCCCGTACAAGAAGATTTACTACAATTGGTCTTCCGGCAAGGCGGAGAAGTGCACCTTCTGCTTCCCCCGCATCGAAGCGGGCCAGCCTACCGTGTGCTCGGAAACGTGCGTGGGCCGCATCCGCTACCTGGGCGTGCTGCTGTACGACGCCGACAAGATCGAGGCTGCCGCCTCCGTGCCGCAAGAGCAGGACCTGTACCAAGCGCAGCTCGACCTGTTCCTCGATCCGCACGACCCGGCCATCATCGCCGAGGCGCGCCGCCAGGGCATCCCTGACCTTTGGCTGGAAGCGGCCGTCAAGTCGCCCGTCTACAAGATGGCCGTCGAGTGGAAAGTGGCGTTCCCGCTGCATCCCGAATACCGCACCTTGCCGATGGTGTGGTACGTGCCGCCCCTGTCGCCGATCCAGGCGGCCGCCGAATCGGGCAAGCTGGGCGTGAACGGCATGCTGCCGGACACCCAAAGCCTGCGCATTCCCGTGCAGTACCTGGCCAATCTGCTGACGGCCGGCGACCAGCCGCCCATCGTCACGGCGCTGGACCGCATGCTGGCCATGCGTGCCTACATGCGCAGCAAGACCGTCGAGAAGGTGGAAAACCTCACGGTGCTGAAGCAGGTGGGATTGACCCAGGCGCAGGTGGAGGACATGTACCACATCATGGCCATCGCCAACTACGAGGACCGTTTCGTCATCCCCAGCAGCCACAAGGAAATGGCCGAGGACAGCTTCAACGAGAAGGGTTCGTGCGGCTTCAGCTTCGGCAACGGCTGCTCGGACGGCAGCAGCGAGCCGACCTTGTTCGGCAAGAAAAAGCACGGTTCGGCCATCTTCATGCAGATGCCGAAGTCGCGCAAAACGGCGCCAGGCGCTTAAGGAGCTCATATGGAACACGCTATGCATCACTACCAAGTCCTCTCGCGCCTGCTGCTGTACCCGGAACCCGAGCTCATCGCCCACCTGCCGCAACTGGAGGCCGCGCTGGCGGCCGTGCCGGAGCAGCACGCGCTGCTGCAGCCCTTGCTGGCGCACCTGGAAAGCAGCAGCCTGATCGACCTGCAGCAGCAGTACGTGGCCACGTTCGACCGCAATCCGTCGCACTCGCTTCACCTGTTCGAGCATATCCACGGCGAATCGCGCGACCGGGGCCAGGCCATGGTCGACCTGATGGAGGAATACAAGCGCCACGGCCTGCAAATGGTGGGCGACGACTTGCCCGACTTCGTGCCCTTGTTCCTGGAGTTTTTGGCGCAGCTCGACGAGGCAGTCTCGGCGCCGCTGCTGGGCGACGCCGTCCACGTGCTGGCGCACATCGGCCGCAAGCTGACGGCCAATGGCAGCCCGTACGCGCCCGTTTTCACCTTGCTCGAACGCCTGAGCCCCGTGGCGGCAGAAATGCTGGCCGAACCGCCGGTGCGCGACATGGATGAAGCGCTGGAAACCTTCGGTCCCGGTGCGGACGGCGTCGAGCCCTTGCTGCGCCAAGGCCCGGGCCAAGGTCTGGGCCAAGTCCCAGGCGGCGTCCATCCCGTGCATTTTCACCCGCAGCCGCGGCGCGCAGCCTAAATGGTCCACTGCGCCCGCATGAGGAGAGTACATCATGAGTAATTACTTGCATCAATTTGTGTATGGCATTTATCCATACATCGCGCTGGCCATCTTTTTCCTGGGTAGCCTGATCCGTTTCGACCGCGAGCAATACACGTGGAAGTCCGATTCCAGCCAGCTGCTGCACCGCGGCAGCCTGCGCCTGGGCAATATCCTGTTCCACATCGGCATCATCGGCCTGCTGTTCGGCCATGCGGCCGGCTTGCTGACCCCTGTCTGGGTATGGGATACGCTGGGCGTGTCGCATAGCCTGAAGCAGGGCGTGGCCATGGCGGCCGGCGGTGTGATGGGCGGCCTGTGCCTGGCCGGCATCCTGATCCTGCTGGTGCGTCGCTTTTCCAATGAGCGGTTGCGCGCCGTCACCACGGCCGGCGACAAGCTGGTGATGCTGTGGATCCTGCTGACCTTGCTGCTGGGACTGTCGTCGATTTTTGTGTCGGCGTCGCACATGGATGGCCACATGATGGTCTTGCTGATGAACTGGGCGCAGCACATCGTGACCTTCCGCGGCGACGCGGCCAGCTTCATCGTCGACGCGCCGCTGGTGTTCAAGCTGCACCTGTTCATGGGCATGTCGCTGTTCGTCATCTTCCCGTTCACCCGCCTGGTGCACGTGTGGAGCGGCTTTGGCGCCGTCGCATATCTTGGTCGCGCTTACCAGTTGGTTCGCCGCCGTTAAGAAAGGAGCAATATTATGGGAATCTCCGTCAATGGCATCGATATCGACGATGCCGACATCGCGCAGGAGCTGCCGCATCACGACGGCGCCGGCAATCCGCTGAAACAGGCCGTGCATGAACTGGTGCTGCGCCGGCTGCTGCTGGACGAAGCGAAGCGCCTCGGCGTGCATGGCGGCAACGATGACGACCGCATCGAAGCGCTGTTCGCGCAGGAAGTGCGCGTGCCGCCCGCCGATGATGCGGCTTGCCGCACCTTTTATGCGCAGCGCCCGCAGCTGTTTTGCAGCGGGGCGCTGGTCGAGGCGCGCCACATCCTGTTCCAGGTGACGCCCGAGGCGCCACTGGAGCTGCTGCGCACGACGGCGCAAGCCGTGCTCGACGCCCTGAAACTGGCGCCGGAACGCTTCGCCGAACTGGCTGCGCAGTATTCGAACTGCCCCTCGGGCGCCCTGGGCGGCAACCTGGGCCAGCTGTCGCCGGGCCAGAGCGTGCCGGAGTTCGACGCGCTGCTGTTCCGCCTGGAAGAGGGCACGCTGGCCGGCCATTTGCTGGAAACGCGCTTCGGCTACCACATCGTGCAGGTGCTGCGCCGGGTCGAAGGCCAGGCCATCGCCTATGAGGCGGTGCAGGCGCAGATCGCCGACCGCCTGTCGCGGGCCGCGTGGCAGCGCGCCGTGCACCAGTATTTGCATTTGCTGGTGGGGCGCGCCGACATCGCCGGCATCGAGCTCGAAGGCACGGCCAGTCCGCTGGTTCAGTAAGTAGAAATGCGTAGCTAAAAAGGCGTAGGCCGCTAGGCCTTCTGGGGCACAGCCAGATCGTGCCCCAGCCTTTACAATCAAGGAAGAAACAGGAGTAGCGTCATGGGTAGCGTCAAGTTGCAGGACCGTTTTGGCCGTTCGATCGATTATGTGCGGCTGTCCGTTACCGACCGCTGCGATTTGCGCTGCAGTTATTGCATGCCCAAGGGCTTTCGCGGTTTCGAAGAGCCGAAGGATTGGCTGACGTTCGACGAGATCGAGCGCCTGCTGGGTATTTTCGTGCGCCTCGGCACGCGCCGCGTGCGTCTGACGGGCGGCGAGCCCCTGTTGCGGCGCAACCTGCCCGAGCTGGCGCAGAAGCTGTCCGCGTTGCCCGGTCTGGACGACCTGTCGCTGTCGACCAACGCCACCCAATTGGGCAAGCACGCCGTGGCCTTGCGCGCGGCGGGCGTGGACCGCATCAACGTCAGCCTCGATTCGCTCGACCGCGCCTGCATGCAGCAGATCACGGGACGCGACAGCCTGCAGCCGATTCTCGATGGCCTGATGGCGGGCAAGGCGGCCGGTTTCGACCCGATCAAGATCAATATGGTGGCCATGCGCGGCATCAACGACGGCCAGATCGAGGCCATGGCGGCCTTCTGCATCGAGCAGCAGTTCATCCTGCGGCTGATAGAAGCCATGCCGATGGGCAGCACGGGCCGCAATGCCAGTTACATGCCGCTGGGCCCCGTGCGCGAGCGCCTGGCGGGCCGTTTTGGCCTGGTGCCGCAGGCGATGGAGCTCGGTGGCGGGCCGGCGCGCTATCTGGCGACGCAAGATGGACGCTCGAGCATCGGCTTCATTACGCCCATGTCGCAGCATTTTTGCGCCACCTGCAACCGCGTGCGCCTGTCCGTCGATGGTACCCTGTACCTGTGCCTGGGGCAGGAAGAGAAATTCGCCTTTGGTCCCATGCTGCGCGGCGGGGCCACGGATGCGCAGATCGAGGCGGCGATCCGCGCCGCCATCGAACTCAAGCCGCAGCAGCATGATTTCAATACGCAGCCGGACAAGATAGTGCGCTTCATGGCGCAGACGGGCGGCTGAGGCAGTTTTGTATTTACATTCAAGGGCGGTATGAAATTCAAGGCGATGTTTTCCTCGTGGCAGAAGCTGTCGACCAAGATCGTCGGCGCGCTGCTGCTCATGCTGGTGCTGGCCCTGAGCGCTATCGGCTGCACCCTGTTCCTGTCGTGGCAGCTCGAAGGCAGCTCGGCCGCCATCAATGAAACGGGCCGTCTGCGCATGCAGACTTACCGCCTGACCCTTTTGCTTGCCAGCGACGCGGGCGAGCAGGCGCGCCAGCAAGTGCTGCTGATCGACGAGACCCTGGCCAAGATTGGCCACGGCGACCCGCAGCGCCCCTTGTTCCTGCCTCCCAGCAGCGCCATTAAATCCGAATTCGAACGCATCGGCACCGCCTGGCGCGGCGCCTTGCGCCCGGCCGCCCTGGCCGCCGATTCCAGCGCGCGCGCGCGCCAGTTCGAGCATGATGCCGACACCTTCGTCGGCCAGGTCGATCAATTGGTGCGCCTGATCGAGCACGATAGCGAACAGCGCACCTTCTGGCTGCGCGCCTCGCAGCTGATCCTCGTCGGCATGGCCGTCATCGGCACGGTCAGCATGATTTACCTGATGTTCATGCTGATCATCGAACCGGTGACGCGCCTGCGCCTGGGCATGCAGCGCATGAAGGAACGCGATTTCAGCGTGCGCCTGGCCGTGGAAAGTAATGACGAATTCGGCCAGCTGGCCAGCGGTTTCAACCAGATGGCCGACCGCCTGCAGGCGCTGTACGGCAACCTGGAAGAGGGCGTGCGCAGCAAGACGGCCACCCTCGAATACCGCAACCGCGAACTGGCGCTGCTGTACGAAAGCGCCGCCTTTTTGCAGCGCCCGCAGCCCCTGGAAGACATTTGCGGCGGCTTCATGCAGCGCATCGTCGACTATTTCGAAGCCGACGGCTCCACCGTGCGCGTGCTCGACGCCGAGCGGGGCAACCTGCACATGGTGGTGCATACGGGCCTGTCCGAGGAACTGGTGGCGTCCGAGCATTGCCTGAAGGTGGGCGACTGCCTGTGCGGCACGGCCGTCGAGATGAAGGTGGCGAAGGTGCACGACATGCGCCGCATCGACAAGGCGCACGAGCTGCGCTGCCACCGCGAGGGCTTTGCCACCGTTTCCGTCTTCCACATCCACGCGCATGAACAGCACCTGGGCTTCTTCAACCTGCATTTCCGCCATGCGCGCGTGTTTTCCGCGCGCGAGCTGGCCTTGCTGGAAACCCTGGGCCAGTTGCTGGGCATCGCGCTGGAAAACCTGCGCCTGGCCGCGCGCGAACGCGAAATGGCCATTTCCGAAGAGCGCAACCTGGTGGCGCAGGGCCTGCACGACAGCATCGCGCAAAGTCTCAATTTCCTCAACCTGCAAGTGCAGATGCTCGACGACTCCGTGCGCAACGCGCGTTTCGACGAGGTGGCGGGCATCGTGCCGGCCCTGCATGCGGGCGTGAAGGAAAGCTATGAAGACGTGCGCGAACTGCTGGCCAATTTCCGCAGCCGCCTGATGGAAGACGATTTGATCGGCTCCCTGCGCGCGGCGGTGGATAAATTCCGCCGCCAGACGGGCATCGAGGCCGATCTGCTGGCCGACGTCGACGGCGCGCCATTCCCCCGCGAGCAGCAATTGCAGTTATTATTCATCGTGCAGGAAGCGCTGTCGAACATCCGCAAGCACGCCCAGGCCAGCCACGTCGAAGTGCGCCTCGCCGATCACCAGGATTTTACCTTGACGATCAGCGACAACGGCGTCGGCTTCGACGCTGCCGTCGTGCTGGAAAAAGGCGACAGCCATGTCGGCATCCATATCATGCGCGAGCGCGCGCAGCGCATCGAGGCCACGTTCGACGTGCACGCCTGCCTTGGCGGCGGCACCACGGTCGAACTGCATCTGTCGCGCGAGCAGCGCCGCGCCGCCTAAGTAACCACCTGAAAGTACAAAAAAATGGAGACTCCCGATAAACCGATCACCGTCATGCTGGTGGACGACCACGCGCTGTTCCGCAGCGGCATACGCTCGCTGCTGCAGCGGCATACGGACTTTTCCGTCGTGGGCGAGGCGGCCGATGGCGTGGAAGGCATCAAGCGCGCCATCCAGCTGCAGCCCGACGTGGTGCTGCTGGACCTGAACATGGCCGGCATGTCCGGCGTGGAAGCGCTGCAGCTGATGCAGCACGACTGTCCCGACACGGCCATCGTCATGCTGACCGTGTCCGAAGATGCGGAGGACCTGGCGACGGCCCTGCGCGCGGGCGCCTGCGGCTATTTGATCAAGAATATCGACGCCGATTACCTGGTGCGCGCCATTCGCCGCGCGGCCGCCGGCGAAGTCGTCATCGCCGAAGCCATGACGGGCAAGCTGGTGGCGCAGCTGCAGGCGGGCACGCGGCGCGAGGAACCCGTGTCGGAACTCGACAAGCTCACGCCGCGCGAAAAGGAAATCATCGACTGCCTGTCGCGCGGCGAGAGCAACAAGGGCATCGCCCGCACGCTGGACCTGGCCGAAAGCACGGTCAAGATCCACGTGCAGAACGTGCTGAAAAAACTTAACCTCACCAGCCGCGTGCAGGCGGCCGTGTACGCGGTCGAGCACCGCCAGGGCAAGTAGCCCTGCGCCGGCGGCTAGTCCTTGCGGGCTAGCCGCCTAATCCTTTTGCCGATGGCGGTAGCTGCGCTTTTAAAGTAGTATATTGAATATATCTTTAAATGCGAGCCCATCATGGCCATCACCCCGATCAGCGAACCATCTCCTTCTCCCGCCGCCCCCGGCGCGGCGCCCTGGCATGCCGGCCACGCCGTCTGGCAACTGGGTTTTCGCCCGTTTTACCTGTTGGCGGCCGTGTTTGCGGCCATCAGCATTCCGCTGTGGCTGGCCAGCTACTTCGGCGTGTTTGCGGGCGGCTTGCGCGTGGGGCTGGGCTGGCATATGCATGAAATGGTGTTCGGCTTCGCGCTTGCCGTCGTCGTGGGCTTCCTGTACACGGCGGGGCGCAACTGGACGGGCTTGCCCACGCCGCACGGCGCGCCGCTGATGGCGCTGGCGGCGCTGTGGCTGGCGGGGCGCGTGGCCATGCTGTGCGGCCCCAGCCTCGTGGCGGCCCTGGTCGACTGGTTGTTCCTGCCGCTGGCCGCCTGGCCCCTGTACCAGGTGCTGCGCCGCTCTGGCAATACGCGCAACCTGTTCCTCGTCGGTCTGCTGGCCTTGCTGGCGCTGGCCAATGGCCTGTTCCACGCGGCCGTGCTGGGCGCTCTGCCGCTGTCGCTGTTCGTGCCCGTGCAGGCGGCCATCTTCATCATCGTGCTGATTGAATCGGTGATCGGCGCGCGCGTGATCCCCATGTTTACCCGCAATGGCGCGCCTGGCAGCACGCCGTTGGCCAGTCCGCAGCGGGCCTTGATCGCCGTGGCCTGCATGGCGGTGGCGGCCATCGCGTGGCTGGCCGGCGCGCCAGCCTGGCTGACGGCGCCGCTGGCTTTCTGCGCTGCCGGCGTTTCGCTGGCCAACCTGCTGGCCTGGCAGCCGCAGCGCACCCTGCGCGTGCCGCTGCTGTGGATACTGCACCTGTCGTATGCGTGGATAGGCATCGGCTTCGCGCTGCTGGCGGCCGCCAGCCTGGGCCTGCTGCCGGCCAGCGCCGCGTTTCATGCGCTGACGGTGGGCTCGATGGCGGGCCTGATCATCGGCATGATGACGCGCACCACCCTGGGCCACACGGGGCGGCCGTTGAAAGGCGGCAGGGCGGAAGCGGCGATGTACTGGCTGATCCAGCTGGGCGCGCTGGCGCGCCTGCTGGCCGCCGTCGGTCCCGCCACGCTGGCCATGCCGCTGCTGCTGGCAGCGGGCGCCTGCTGGTCGCTGGCCTTTGGCCTGTATGCGTGCGTGTATGCGCCGTACCTGTGGCGCGCCAGGGCGGATGGCCGCGAAGGCTAACCGTCAGGAAGGGCGCCAGGCCAGCAGTTTCCTGATTTCCGGCGTCCAGTAGGACAGCGATTCGCCCACGACGAATAGCAGCAGGCCCAGCATCAAGGCTCTCAGCAGTAAATCCCTGCACCAGATCATGGCGTCTCCCAAATTTTCATATTGGCAAGTTTATCATTGGCATGCCCGGCCATGTTGCGTTTCTGGTACGGCCGCCTGGTCGGACGGCGGCGTCCGTGCCGTGAAGGCGGCGACGGCCTCGATGGCGTGCGCCAGCGCCAGCTCCAGTGTGTCGAGCGCGGCGGCCGCATCGTCGCCGGCGTGCAGCAGCTGTTCGGCATGCCGGGCCGCATGCAGGGTGGCTGGCAGGGCCAGGCTGCCCGCCACGCCGGCCAGCGTGTGTGCCAGCGCGGCCGCATCGCCGCGCGCATTGGCCGCCAGCAGCGCCCGCATGGCGCCGACCGTGTTGCTGTAAGTGTTGCCAAAGCGCAACAGGTGCTGGCGGTAGGGCGATTCATCGAGCCACTGCGCCATCCCTTGCGCCAGGTCGATCGCGGGCGCCGCGCCGTCCGGCGGCACGGTCATCGCCATTTCGGCCATGACCGGCGGCAGGGCGGGCAGCCCTTGCGCATGACGCCGATGCGCGCGCGCGACCAGGGCGATGGTCTGCGGCACGTCGAACGGTTTGCTGATGAAATAGTTCACGCCCGCTTCCAGTGCCGCCGTGCGCTGCGTCTGGAAGGCGCCGGCCGTCAGCGCCACCACGGGCAAGTCCTGGAACTGCGGCAACTGGCGCAGCGCGCGCGTCGCCTGCAAGCCATCCATGACGGGCATCTGCACATCCATCAGCACGATGTCGACGTCGGCGGGGTGGGCCAGCAGCCAGTCCAGCGCCTGCTGGCCGTCGCAGGCGAACGAGGGCACGGCGCCCTGGTCGCATAGGATATGCCTGACCACGTCGCGGTTGATCTCGCTATCGTCGACCACCAGCACGCGCACGCCGGCCAGCAGGCGCTCTTCCAGCGGAACAAGACTGACGTCCAGGCCGGCGGCCGTGGCGCGCTGCTGGCGCGCATCCATCGTCGCGTTATACAGGCTGGAGGCGGTCACCGGTTCGTTAAGGATGGCATCGGCGGCATTGGCCGGGTCGGTGTGCCGCCGTGCCGGCGCTGTCGCCGGCACGCCGCTGGCGGCCAGGATGACGACGGGGCAGTCCTGCGGCGGCAAGTATTCGCGCAGCGCGCGCGCCGTGGCTTCGCCGTCCAGGTCCGGCAGGTGCGCGGCCAGCACCACGACGCCGGGCCGCTCGCCCTCGGCGCAGGCCAGCGCATAATCGAGTGCCGCCTGGCCGCCGGACACGGCATGCACGCTCCAGCCCAGGCCGCGCGCCACGGCGCCCACCGCCTCGCGCGTGCCGGCGTTGCTATCGGCCAGCAAGACATGCAGGCCCTGCATGTCGGGCGAGGGCGGAGCCTTGGCGGGCATCAGTTGCACCGGCACCGTGAAACTGAATTCGCTGCCCTGGCCCAGGCCGCTTTTCAGCTGCAGGGTGCCGCCCATCAGGCGGACCAGCTGGCGGCAGATGGTCAGACCCAGTCCCGTGCCGCCGAAGCGGCGCGTGGTGGAGCTGTCGGCCTGGGCGAAGGCGGAAAAAATCGCTTCCTGCACCTCGGGGGCGATGCCGATGCCCGTGTCGCGCACGCAAAAGCGCAGCACCGCGGCGTCGCCGTCGCGGCTGTCCAGCGTGGTCAGCAGCTCGACCGTGCCCTGCGGCGTGAACTTGATGGCATTGCTGCCCAGGTTGACCAGCACTTGCTCCAGCCGCAGCGCGTCGCCCAGCATGTGGTCGATATCGTCGGGCAACGGCCCTATCCGCACCTCAATCGGCTTGTCGTGCGCGGCAACGCCCATGCTGGCGGCAATCTTTTCGATCACCTCGGCCAAGCGGAACGGCGCCTGCTCGATGGTCATGTGGCCCGCCTCGATTTTCGACACGTCCAGCACGTCGTTGATGATGCCCAGCAGGGACTGGCCGGCGGCACGGATCTTGCGCGTCATCAACAGTCCGTCTTCATCCAGGCGGCCCCTTTCCAGCAGCCAGGCCATGCCGAGGATGGCGTTCAGCGGCGAGCGGATTTCATGGCTCATGTTGGCGAGGAATTCCGCCTTGCTGCGGTTGGCCGCTTCGGCCCCGTCGCGCGCCAGCTGCATGGCCGCCTCGGCCTGCTTTTGCGCGGAAATATCCTGGGCAAAGATCAAGGTGGCCGGCCCATCCTTGAGCATCACGCGCGTGCTGGTCTTGAGGATGGGCACGGGCCGGCCCTGCTTGTCCAGGCCGACGGCTTCAAACACCTGTTCGCTGGCCGAATCGGCCTCGATCAGCGCCTCGTTGCTTGCCAGCGCCACTTGCGAGTCGGCCGTGAGCATGGTGCGCCAGGCCAGGCCGCTCAGGTCATCCTCGGGCGCATAGCCATGCAGGTGGCGGTAGCGCGGATTGGAATACACGAAGCGTCCATGGCGCAGGATGGCGATGGCCACGGGCGCATCTTCGATCAGGGTGCGAAAGCGCGTTTCGCTGTCGGACACGGCCTGCATGGCCTGGCGCTCCCTTTCCTGTTCCACTTGCCAGGCCGCCTGCTGCCGGCGCCGCCGCTGGCTCCAGAACAGCAGGCTGGCCGCAGCCAGCGCCAGCATGGCAAAGCCCAGCAGGTAGCCCAGCGCCTGGCGCCGCAGAGGGGCGGCGATGGCCGCTTCTTCGCGGCTCAGGCCAATGATCAGGGCGCGGTCCATGTGCAGCGCGGCGGGGGCGATGGTCGCCATGGCCATGACGCGGGGGGCGGCGGACCCGCCGACGCCGGCGATCTCGACACCGCTCAGTACACCCGCCTGATAGCCGCTGTCGCGAAAGCGCCGCAGGAAGCTGCCGGGCACGTCCAGATTGCCGCCATTGGCGCTCCTGGGCGGATAGTTCAGGAATTGCCGGCCGTCGCCATGCACGACCACGGCCCAGACGTCGGCCGCATACATGGCGGTGCGGAACTTGGCCGTGAAATAGTCGGGGTCGAAGGTGGCCACGACGACGCCGGCAAAGCGGCCTTGCCGGTCCTGCACCATGCGCGCCGCCGTGATGACAAGGTCACGCTTGAAGGACAGGAAAGGCGCCGAGATGTACAGCATGCGCGCATCGGGGGCGTCGCGCGCCGTCTGGAAGTAGCCGCGGCGCGAAAAATCCTGGCCGGCCAGTTCCGGGATGTTGGTGGCGACCGGCTTGCCGCCGGCATCGATGACCAGCATGGTGCGCACGCCCGGCATGGCGTCGACCAGCGCGGCCAGGCGCCGGGGCAGCGCTTGCCCGGCGTCGGGCGCGGTGCCGGCGGCAAGATAGTCGCGGATCACGCCGGCGAGCACCAGGTTGGTCGACGCCAGGTCGACCTCGATATTTTTTGCCAGCAGCGCCGTCAGCACGCTGAGCCTTTCGCGCTCGGCCGCATCGTGCCGCGACGCTTCGGCCAGGTGCGCGTAGGCGAGGGCGGCAGCAACGATCAGCAGCCCGAGGAGCAAAAACAGCCATTCGATCAATCGTCTGTGCACTGCCGCCGCGTCTGTGTGGTAGGTCATGTGGCGATGCTATACCCGATATGCACGGAGAACAACTTTTGCGCACAACTATGCATCTGATAGTGTGGCCAATTTGCCGCCAGGCGGCAGGCGGAGGCTAGTGCGCCAGCCAGTGTTCCACCATGGCGCGCAGCTGGGCGGCCGTGAAGGGCTTGGACAGGTAATCGTCCATGCCGGCCGCCGCGCAGCGCTGCCGGTCGTCGTCCGTGACGCCGGCCGTCAGGGCGATGACGGGCAGGCGCGGCGCGCCGCCGGCCGCTTCGCGGGCGCGCAGGGCCTGGCACGCCTGGTAGCCGTCCATGACGGGCATCATGCAATCCATCAGGACCAGGTCGTACTGCTGTTCGGCCAGCGCCTGCAGGCCCAGCGCGCCGTTCTCCGCCGTGTCGATGGCGTAGCCGCAGGTGCCCAGCTGCAGGCACACCAGCTGGCGGTTCAGCGCCGTATCTTCGACCAGCAGGATGCGCGCGCCCTGCGCCGATGCGGATGCAGGCGCATCGGCGGATGGCGGCGCTATCTGCGGCTGCGGCGGCTCGGCGGCATGCGCCGTTGCCGCGCACTCCTGCAGCGCCAGCAGCGTGGCCGCGTCGCGCTCCTGGCGCCGCAGCAGGGCCAGGATCAGCGCGACGGCCGCGGCCAGCACGAGCAGGCTGACGACGGCCGCGCCGCCCATGGTGAGCAGCATGCGCCGCCAGCCCGCCAGGTAGACGTCGTCCGTCACGGTCACGTTGATGGCCAGCGGATAGTCGCGCACCAGCCGTATGGCGGCCAGGCGGTCGACCGCGCGCCCCTGGTCGGCCGCGCGCGGCGAGTCCACCTGCAGCACGCCATCGCTCTTGCCCTGTTCCAGCAGACGGTAGGTGCTGCCCGTCAGGTTGCGCTTGCCCATCATGGCGGGTACGGCCGGCCAGCGGGCCAGCAGCGTGTAGTCGCTGCGGTACAGGGAAAAGGCCGTGTGTTCGCCGATGCTGGTGTTCTGGAAGAATTTGCTGAAGAAGTCGCACGACAGGCCCACCAGCACTACGCCCAGGAAGCGGCCGTCCGTGCCGCTGATGCGCCGGCTGATATAGAAGGTCCAGGCGCCATTGCCCTTGTTTTGCACGGGCGCGCTGACATGCATGCCGCCGTCCGGGTGGCGCCGGTGATACTCGAAGTAATCGCGCTCGTCGAGGCGGATGGGCGGCGCGGGAAAGGCGCGGCTGAAGGCCAGCACGCTGGCATCGCCGCCGACGATGGACACCACGTCCACTTGCGGCACGCCGCCGATCTTGTGCAGCAGCATCTGGTGCGTGGCCCGGGTGCCGACGGCGGCGGCCAGCGCTTGCGCGTCCGCGGGGGCGGCGGCATCGATTTCGCCGCTGACGCCGTCGAGCACCAGCCTGGCCGCCGTCATGCTCTGCGCCGTGTTTTCCGCCAGCAGCAGCGACAGGTTGGACAGGTCCTGTTTCCAGTCATCGACGGCTTCGCGGTGCAGCAGCACGCCGGAGACGACGATGCGCAGCGCCAGCAGGCCCACCAGCACCAGGCCCACGACGGCCGCCGTGGTGCGCGGCCGATAGCGGTGCACCAGGCGCAGGGCGGCCTGGCGCGCGTTCATGCCTGCGCGCCCGTGTAGTCGAGCATGCTGCGGCGTACCTCCTGCTCCACTGCGCCGACCAGCGCCGCCGTCTCATCGAGCCAGCCCGCTGCCGCCACGCCCTGGCGGCGCACCAGCTGCTCGAGTTCCGCCAGGCGCGCCACCAGGGCGCTGGCGCCCAGCAGGGCGACGGTGCCGCGCAAGGTATGGCAGCTGTGCACGATGGCTTGCGCCGCACCGCCGCGCACGGCCTGCTCGACGCGGGCAAACATGGCCGGCGCCGTATCGAGGTAAGTCTGCGACAGCGCGCGGAACATCTCCAGGTCGCGGCCGGTGGCCTGGAACAGCACGGCAGGATCGATGTGGCGATAGGCTGGCATGGCGGCTCCGTGGCGGGGGAAAGGCGGTGGCCGGCTAGGCGGCCAGGCTGTTGCGCCGCGCATGGCCGGCGCAGCAGGCGCGCAGATAGCCGCGCAGCTCGTCGTAATTGACGGGCTTGGCAAAAAATACCACGCCGGGCGGCACGCCGCCCCGTTCTTCCAGTTCCTCCGGCGTCAGGCTCGACAGCATGGCGATGTGCATGTCCGCCAGCAGCGGGTCGGCCAGGATGGTGCGGATCACCTCGTAGCCGTCGATGCCTTCCATGATGATGTCGGCCAGCAGGATGTCGGGCTGGTCGCGGGCGATTTCCATCAGCGCCTGGTAGCCGTTTTCGCAAAAGCGCAAGTCCGCCTGCAAGCCCCAGGAACCGATCTGCTTTTCATACAGCGCGCGTTCGATCGGGTTGTCTTCGATGACGAGGATGGACGGCGGGCGGCCCGACGGGGCGGGGCGGTTGGCGCGTGCGGCGCGCTGGTCCTGGCCCGGCTGGCCGGGATTGCCCTTGTAGGCTTCGACGGCCGCGAGGGGAATGCGCCGGTGGCCGCCCTTGGTTTTCCAGGCTTCGATCACGCCGGCCTCGACCAGTTGCTGCACCGATGTGACCGAGATGCCGAGGATTTCGGCGGCCTTTTGGGTAGTGCAAACGTCTGCAGTGTGCATGATGGGCTGTATGGTTACGGATGAAGTTGAAGAGGATGATACGCAATCGCGCTCAAAAAATCAATTTCAACGAATTAGATAAATTCACTAAAAACCTGGCTGGTTCAGGGCCGGGCTGGCGCGCCAGGTCGATGCGCGCACTCATGGCCGGCTGCCTGCGCCGCTGCGCTCCTCGGCCAGCACCGCGCCCGTTTGCAGCGCCGTGACGGCTTGCGACAGCGCGTCGAGCGCCATCAGCAGTTCCGCATGCAGGCGGCGCAGCGCGCCGATATCGTTGGAAAAGCCCGCATGCACGGCCTGGCGCGCCAGCGCCTGCAAGGGGAGCAGGCCCATGGCCTGGCTGCCGTCGAGAATTTCCTGCGCCAGCACGCGTGCCGGCGCGGCCCGCTCGCAGCGCAGCGCATGGGCGATGCCGGCGAGGCGGTCGCGCGTCTCGGCCACGAACAGGGCCAGAATCTCGCCCTGCAGGCGCCGGTCGTAGCCGAACATGGCGTCCAGGCGGGCCAGTTCGAATGGCGGCGCGCCCGGCGCCCTGGGCGCTTGCGGCGGCGGTGCGCTGTCAGTCCCCCGGGCCGGCGGGGCCGCTTTGCGCATCTGCAGCAGTTGATGCAGGTCGGACGGCGTGCTGCCGCCGGCGGCTGGCGCGCGGCCGGCCTGGCGCCAGCGGGTGCGGCGCCAGAGCAGGGCGGCCAGCAGCAACAGCAGGCCTGCCAGCGCCAGCGCCGGGCGCATCAGCGACAGGTCTTCGCAGCGCAGGAAGGGATGGATGGAGAGGAAGGCGTTCATGGCGGTGCTCCAGTGCTGACTATGCGCGTGATCCTGCGTGAGGGCGGACCTAGAATACTTCCCAGTCGCCGGCATCGGCGGCGGCCGGCGCCGTGTTCCTGGCCTGGCCTGCTGGGCGCGTGGCGACCAGCCTGAGCGTGGCCTTGTGCTGTGCCGGCCGCCGGGCGGCAGGCGCGCGGGGCGCGGCGGCGGCTTGCCCTTGCGCCAGTTTGAAGGTGCCCACCACGCCGGCCAGGTTGGCCGCCTGCTCCTGCAGCGATTGCGATGCCGCCGCCGCTTCTTCGACCAGGGCCGCATTCTGCTGCGTGACTTCATCCATCTGCGTGATGGCGCGGTTGATTTCCTCGATGCCCGTGCTTTGCTCCACGCTGGCGGCCGAGATTTCGCTGACGATGTCGGTGACGCCGCGTACCGTGTCGACCACTTCCGTCATGGTCGCGCCGGCCTGCTGGACCAGCTTGCCGCCTTGTTGCACCTGTTGCACGGAGTCGCCGATGAGTGTCTTGATTTCCTTGGCAGCGGCCGCCGAACGGTGCGCCAGGTTGCGCACTTCGGTCGCCACGACGGCGAAGCCGCGTCCCTGTTCGCCGGCGCGCGCCGCTTCCACTGCCGCATTCAGGGCCAGGATATTGGTCTGGAAGGCGATGCCGTCGATGACGCCGATGATGTCGGCGATCTTGGCGGACGAGCTGTCGATCGCTTGCATCGTGCGTATCACGTCGCCCATCACTTGCCCGCCCCGCTGCGCCTGGTCCGAGGCGGCGACGGCCATTTGCCGGGCCTGGCGGGCGTTGTCCGCATTCTGCCGCACGGTGGCCGTCAGTTCTTCCATGGCCGAGGCGGTTTCTTCCAGCGAGCCGGCCTGCTGCTCCGTGCGCGCCGACAGGTCCAGGTTGCCCGCCGCAATCTCGCTTGACGCCGTGCTGATGGTGTCCGTGCCGGCACGCACTTCGGCCACGATGCGCACCAGGCTGTCGCTCATCTCCGCCAGGGCTGTCATCAGCTGGCCCACCTCGTCGTGCGAGGCGGCGGGGACCTGCACGCTGAGGTCGCCGCTTGCGATGGTGCGGGCCACGCCGATGGCATCGGCCAGCGAGGCGGCGATGCGCCGCGCCAGCAGCAGGCCCATGCCGGCCACCAGGGCCGTCACGGCCAGGGCCAGGCCGCTGGAAATCCAGCGCGCGCTGACCGCGGCCGCGGCGCCGTCGGCAGCCCCCTTGGCGGCCAGGGTTTCGTTGTAGCGGTGATGGGCGGCGAGGGCGTCGACCAGTTCCTTGATCAGGGGCTGGCTTTCCATCAGCAAGTCGCGTGCGGCGTCGGGTTCGCCCGCCTTCGACAGCGCCAGCACCTTGTCGCGCACGGCGTCGTAGCGCAGCAGCATGGCACGGTCCGCGGCCAGCAGCGCCTTGTCTTGCTCGTCCGAAATGTTTTCCTTTTCATACTGGTCGAGCGCCTTGCCGACCGCCGCGCGCGCCTCGTTGATGCCCGCTTCCAGCTTGTCGCGCCTGGCGGCGTCCTTGCTGGCCATGTGCTGCCAGACGGCCGTGCGCATCTGCGCGAACGGCACGAACGCCTGGTTCAGGGTCAGCAGGCTGGGAACGGTGTTGACGGTGGCATAGCTGGCCGCCGTGTACACGCGGTCCATCTGGTAGATGCCAAAGCCCGCCAGGGCGGCCAGCCCCAGGACGACGGAGAGGATCAGGGCATACAGCCGTTTAGCGATGGTCATGATGGGCGCCGCTCCAAGGAAAGTTGAAATTCATGAAGAATGCTTGTTCGGGTTGGTTTTTTTATTTTACGACATAAATTTGTTTTATTCGAGAAATTTGTTGTTTATTTATTTTAATTGATGTTTTTCATCAAAATCGCATCGCGGAAGCTGAGTAAACTGGCATGCCGTGTATAAAAAGCCACACGGCAGGCAGCGGGCGTTCTGGCGTGTGGCACGCTTTGCCATTTAGTGAAAAAATGCAATGTCCTTGATTGCCATCAAATACGGTGCGCAGGCGCGTGCCGCCGACTGACTCTTGTAAAGGAGCATCATGACTGCCTCTGCCCGGCCTGGACCCTTGCTTGTCATCACCGCAGTCATCTTCATCTTGCTGGGCCTGGCGCTCGTTGGCGGCGGCGCCTGGCTCGTCAGCCTCGGCGGTTCCTGGTATTACGTCGTGGCCGGCATCGGCATGCTCATCGCGGGCGCCCTCGTGTGGAAGGGGCGGCGCAGCGCCCAGCCTTTCCTGGCGCTGCTGCTGTTCGGCACCCTGATCTGGTCCGTGATCGAAGTGAAGTTCGACTGGTGGCAATTGCTGCCGCGCCTCGATATCTGGTTCGCCGCCGCCGTCTGGCTGCTGCTGCCGTTCATCGACCGCCGCCTCGATCCGCCCTTGACGGCCGGGACGAAACCGCGCGACGCCGGCAAGAGCGCCCTGACGGCGGCCGTGGTGGTGACGGCCGCCGTGGGCGTGTTCTCGCTGTTCCAGGACTATTACACCTTGCACGGCGAAGTGCCGGCCGAGAACATGGCGGCCACGCCGCAAGGCGATTTCGCGCCCGGCGTGGCGCCCAACGACTGGGCCGCGTATGGCCGCTCCGGCTATGGCGACCGCTATGCGCCGGCCGCGCAGATCACGCCGGCCAACGCGGCGCAGCTGAAACAGGCGTGGGTCTACAACACGGGCGACTTCAAGGGGCCGAACGACCCGGGCGAGATCGCCAACGAAGTCACGCCGCTGAAGGTCAACGGCATGCTGTACCTGTGCACGCCGCATAACATCGTCATCGCGCTGGACCCGGACACGGGCAAGGAGATATGGCGCCACGATCCGAAGATCAACCGCGACGCGTCGAGCTACCAGCACATGATCTGCCGCGGCGTCGCTTACTGGGACGTCAACGCGGGCCGCGCCAAGGACAGTCCGGCGCCGGAAGCGGCCGGCATGGAATGCCCGCGCCGTATCTTCGCGCCCACCATGGACGCCACCTTGATCGCCGTCAATGCCGATACGGGCGAAGCGTGCAAGAGCTTTGGCGAAAATGGCGTCATCGGCCTGTACCACGGCATGGGCATGAAGAAACGGGGCTTTTTGATGCCGACGTCGCCGCCGGCCGTGGCGCAAAACGTGGTGGTGATGGCCGCCAGCGTGACCGACAATTTTTCCACGGAAGAGCCGTCTGGCGTGATCCGCGGCTACGACCCCGTCACCGGCAAGCTGATGTGGAACTGGGATGCCTCGAACCCCGACGACACGGCGCCGATTGCCGAGGGGAAAACCTACACGAACAATTCGCCGAATTCCTGGGGCGTGTCCAGCGTGGATGAAAAGCTGGGCATGGTCTATATTCCGATGGGCAACGAAACGCCCGATACGTGGGGCGGCAACCGCAACCCCCATGGCGAGAAATTCAATAGTGCCATCGTCGCGCTGGACCTGGCGACGGGCAAGGTGCGCTGGGTGTACCAGACCGTGCACCACGACATCTGGGACATGGATATCGGCGGCCAGCCCACGCTGGTCGACATCGACACGCCGAAAGGCAAGGTCCCGTCCGTGGTGGCGACCACCAAGCGGGGCGACATCTACGTGATCGACCGGCGCGACGGCAGCCTGGTCGTGCCGGCGCCGGAAAAACCCGTGCCGACGGCCAACGCCGCCCCCGGCGATCGCTTGTCGCCCACGCAGCCGTTCTCGGCCCTCACTTTCTTGCCCGAGAAAAACATCAGCGAAACGGATATGTGGGGCACGACGCCGTTCGACCAGCTGGCGTGCCGCATCATTTTCCGCCAGCACCGCTATGAAGGGCCGTTCACGCCGCAAACGGTGGCCGAAGGCAAGATCAAGGGCGCCATCATTTCGCCCGGTCCGCTCGGCATCTTCGAGTGGGGCGGGGCGGCCGTCGATCCCGTGCGCCAGTTGCTGCTGGTCAACCCCGACTACATGGGCTTCCTGGAACGCCTGGTGCCGCGCGCGCAAGCCAATGCGCCGGGCGGCACGGGCACGGAAATGGGCTTGCAGCCGCAGACTGGCGTGCCGTTTGCCGTGGAAATCAAGCCCTTCCTGTCGCCGCTGGGCTTCCCTTGCCAGGCGCCACCGTGGGGCTATATCGCCGCCGTCGACTTGCGCACCATGAAAAAAGTGTGGATGCACAAGAACGGCACCACGCGCGACAGCGCTCCCGTGCCCATCGCCTTGCCGCTGGGCGTACCCAGCCTGGGCGGCATCAGTACCACGGGCGGCGGCGTGGCGTTTTTGAGCAGCACGCTCGACTACTACATCCGCGGCTACGACGTGCGCAACGGCAAGACCGTATGGAAAGCCCGCCTGCCGGCCGGCGGCCAGGCCACACCGATGAGTTATGTCTCCGACAAGACGGGCAAGCAATATGTGGTGGTGATGGCCGGCGGCCACGGTTCGCTGGGCACGAAGATGGGCGATAGCCTGGTGGCGTTTGCCTTGCCGGATGAGGCGGTGAAGGAGGCGGGGAAAGGGAAGTAGTTAATACATGTGGTGCTGCGGCATTGCTCGGTGACGCCGCAGCCAAATAGAATACGATTTTTTGGGTACGCGATGATTGTAACTATAGTAGTGCCGAGCAAGTTGACAGTATGACGGTTAAACGAGGCTGGTATCGTTTGTGGGTGATATGCGCATTTTTTTGGATAATATTTGCATTGGTTCGCTGGAACGCCATATATGAGTTCACATATGCGGTAAGTTATTATTTTGATCGTAAAGATTTTGCAATTGATGAGGCTAATTCGTTCTGCCCTATTCATATAACTTTACGTCCACAGGAGGAAGAACCTGAAGTCATGCCCGGGCGCAGTCAGTTAGCGGACATTCTGATGTGGGAACGCGAGATGGCAACCCAGACAGCTAGTGATAATATCGTTTGCAATCCGCCTATCTTGGCTGGTTATGGCGGTCAAGAGAGATCTACTGATGAAATCCATCAGTGTCTTCTCAAACGCATCGAGGCAAGGGCGAAAGAAGCTGCAGCGGCAGATGAAAAAAAGAATTTAGAGAAAAAGCAGATTGCTGTCGAGCTTGAGAAATTACGGGTCAAGCAATGTATTCGTGAGTTTAAGCTTTCCGAGCCTAGTTGGACGGCACTGGCCCTTACATTTTTACCACCGACCATAGGTGTGATACTTGTCTTGCTAATGTTGCGAGGTTTGTATGTTGCTTTTCGCTGGGTTTGGCGTGGCTTTCAATAAAACACTGGATAGGAGGTAATGCCGTTAAGGTAAGCGAGCAAGAATAAGCGAGCAAAAGCATTGGGCACTTAACCCATACCGCGAAAATGCCGGGGTCGGACCCTGAGGGTCCGACCCCGGAACTTTAAAGGCTTGTACCGTGAACGCTATGGGATGAATGGAACCCACAGGCAAAGAGCCGGGGTCAGACCCGACGGGTCTGACCCCAGATTTTATTTCGCGGCCAATCCCAGTTTCAGCCCCACCAGCTTGCCCGGCGCAGCCTCCGTTTTTTCCGGCGCACCCGCGCTGATCCTGGCCGCCGGCGTGCCGTCCTGCTGCAAAGCGGCCAGAATCGCCGCGCTGCGCTGGGCGCCCAGTTTATTCAAGGCGTCGGCAGGCAGCGGCTGCTTGGCTTCCAGCTGCTCGCGCAAGCCGGTATAGAAAGCGCCCGTGTCGGCCACTTGCGGCTCGCCCTCGATCAGCTTGCCCAGGCGTTGCAGGACGGGGATTTTGGCCGTCGCCGGAGCGGAGGCGCTGGCGGAGGCTGCCGCCGCTGCGGCTGGTACGGCCGACTCCGCCGCTTTCTTTTGCTTGTCCAGCTCGGCCTTGCCGAAGCGTTCGCCGTACAGGTCGCGCAGGGCGCCCCGTATCTTGCGTTCGCCCAGGTTCAACGGTCCCGGTTCCTCGCCCGCTTCCAGCTTGATGCCGGCCTTGGCGGCGACGGCGCGGCGCACGGCCTGGGCGCGCAGGGCGGCCGCATCCGTGTCGCTGTACTGGCCCGGCACGGCCAGCTTCAGCTGTTCGCGCTTGGCGAGGATTTGCGCCACCTGCTTGAGCTTTTCCCGCTCCGGCGGCAGCAGCACGGCGCTGCCCGCGTCAAAATCGATGGCTTCGAGCTTGTCGGCGCTGATGCCCAGCAAGTTGCCCAGCGCGCGGAACGGCGCCGTGACGATTTTCGTCAGCACATTGCCCACGGCTTTCCAGATCAGGGCGCCATAGCTGAATTGCGGGTCGTTCATGTCGCCCGAGACAGGCAAGCCCAGGTCGATGCGCCCGTCGCTATCCTTGAGGATGGCCAGCGCCAGTTCCAAAGGCAGTTTCAGGGCGTCCGGGCTGTCGATGCGCTCGCCCAGGGTCAGCTTGTCGAGCACGATCTGGTTGGTGCCGTCGAGCTGGCGGTTGCGCACCTTGTATTGCAAGTCCAGCGAAATCTTGCCTTCAGCCACTTTATAGCCGGCGAACTTCATCGTGTACGGCGAAGCGGACACCATGTCGACGTTCTTGAACACCACGTTCAAGTCCGTGTTGTCGGTCGGGGCGAAGGGGTTCAATTGGCCACGCACGCGGGCCAGGCCGAATTCGTCGATGCGGCCGTCGAGTTCGATCTGGCTGCGCGCATCGCGTTTCGTCGACAGGCCCGTGACGACGCCGTTGAGTTCATAAATCTTGGCGGCGAACTGGGGCCGCAAGCTCAGGTCGGCAAAGTCCAGCTTGGCATTCTGCAGGCGCACGCGGCGCACGCGCACGGGGAAGGCGGCGTCGGCGGCCGGCGTGGCGGTGGCCGACGGCGCGGGCGCGGCCGGTTCCGGCGCTTTCACCAGCAAGCGCTGGGCGTTCAGGCTGCGGTCGTTTTCGATGATTAGCTGGGCGTTCGGTTCGACCACGCGCAATTCGGGGATGTCGACGAAATCGGGGCCGACGCTGGCCGTCAGCTTGTCGGCGCGCACGCTTTTCCATGAGGCAAAGCGCTTGCCATCCGTTTCATTGAGCACGAGGCCGGCGATATCCACGCCGCCCACATAGCGTACTTTCGGCGCTTTCGGCGCGCCGCCGCCCGTCGTCAGGCGGCCGCTGCCGGAGAGCGAGCCGCCCGCCAGCTTCAGTTTCAGATGTTGCGCCAGCAAGGGTTGCACGGGGGCCAGGGTCAGCTGTTTCAAGTTCAATTGGGCATCGACGGCGCCCGTGCCCGGCACGAACTTGCCGTTGGCAGTGAGCAAGCCGCCTTCGCGCAGGCCCACGCCCAGTTCGAACGGCAGCGCCTGCTGCATATCGTTGCTGACGTTGTGCAGGGACAGGCGCGCGTCCTGCAGCGTGCCCTTGATGCCGGTGCTTGCATCATCGAAACGGGCGCCGAACCTGCTCAGCTCTACCTTGTCTACCTTGGTGGACCACGGCGCGGAAGCGGTTTCCTTGCCTGCGTCGGCCTTGCTGGAGGCAAACACGGGCAGCTTTTGCGCAATCGCAAAGTCTCCCTGGCGGTTGCGCGCCAGGTCGATCTGCGCGCCGCTGGCCGTCACGGCACCCAGGTGCACGGCATGCGCCGCCAGGTCGATCTTGCCTTCCGTAAAGCCCAGCTGGGCCAGCTTGAACGGCGTTTGCGCGCCGCGTTGCATGGCCAGATCGGCCAGGCTGAAATTGGCGCCGTCGATCACGGTGGCCATGCCCGCTGGCCCCTGTTGCAAGCCCAGCTGCAGTTGCAGCTGCAACTGTCTTGCGCTCAATTGCAGGGCGGGCGTGACGGTTTCATCGATGGCGGACACGTCCACGTTGGCCAGCGCCAGCTGTTTTAGATCTACCTTCCACTTGCCAGGCTTGGCTGGTGCGGCGGCCGATGCTGCGGGTGCGGGATTGCCCGGCAGCATCAGGTTCGCCACGTCGATCTCGCCCTTGCTGTCGCGGCGCACGGCCACCTTGCCGCCGTACAAGTTGATTTTATCCACCGTGACGTTCTGGCGCGCCAGGTCGGCGTTCACGCCGGCGATGCCCAGGGTGTCCAGCGATGTAAATGGCGCGCCCTTGCCGTCTTGCACCAGCGCCAGGTCGCGCAAGGCCAGGCCCGCGCCTTTGACCGTCGCTTGCAGCGTGCCGTCGGCATAGGAAAAGGCGTAGGGCAGGCGCGCCGACAGCTTGCCGCTCGCGACCGTGGCGCGCGTATAGGCTTTCAGATAGGCGGCCAGGCCGGGCAGGGAAGCGTCGTTCAGTATCAGTTCACCTTCCCCCCGGATCGGGCTGAGCGAGGCCGTGCCGCGCCAGTGCAGCTTGCCGCCGCGCGCCGCGTCGGCGCTGAGGCTGTAGCTGCCGTTGGCGTCGGGCAGGGTGGAAATATTGTCGAGCGTAAAGTTGATGGGCGTGAAGTTGTCCGCATAGCCCGCCTTCTGGTCGTGCCAATCCACTTTGCCTTGTTCCAGCGCAAAGTGGGCGATGACGAGGCGCGGCATGCCGCCTTCGCTTTTTTCCGGATGGTTGCGTTGCCAGGTGGCCAGCACTTCGGCCAGGTTGAATTTGCCGTCCGGCGTGATCGTCAGCTGGGCTTGCGGCGCCGTGATGCGGATTTCCGCCAGGCTCCAGGCGCGGCGCACGATGGATTTCCACTCCAGTTGCACGGCCAGGGCGCCGATGGACAGCAGCGGCGCATTGTTTGCGCTGGCCGCTTCCTTGAAAGCGATCTGATCCGCTTCCAGGCGCAGGGTAAACGGGTTGAAGCGCACGTCGGCGATGCTGGCCTGGCGCGCGAGTTCTTTCTCTGCAAATTTGGGCAGTTGGTGTTTGATGACGTAGGGCACCAGCCAGAAGCCGGCCGCGCTGTAGGCGGCCAGGGCGCAGCCGGTGCCGACGGCCCAGCGCTGCCAGCGTTTCCAGCGAAATGTTTTCGTCTGCACGCTTTTGTTGTCGATTGTATTCACGAACTTACCTTTTGATCTTGTTGGGCGGCGCGTCCTGCGCGCCGTGACTGTCAGTATGCCTCTTTGCGGCCTCGTCTGCAAAATCCAAACGTGTTCAAGTGATAACAGGCGGCCTGGCGGACTGTTTATCTTATGAAATTCTCAGATTCTCACGAATTGTCACTTATTTATTGCGAATGATTCTCGTTACGGATATTATGCGCGGTAACTTGAAGTTTCCTTCTATCACTTTTCTTTGTCGAAAGACCCGTTTATATGCGCGCAGCTTTCCCTTCCTTGCAACTACTTCCAGTGGCTGCCGCCTTGTCGCTGGCTTTCGCTTCCCACACGGCCTGCGCCGCCAATGGCGCCAGCGGCCAGGATGACTTGACGGCTGGCGATGAGAAAGTCATGCAGGCGGTGCAGGTGACGGGTGCCCGCGCGCAAGGCCTGGTGCCCGTGACCACGGAGGCGGGCAGTTTTCGCGGCGCCAACATCATGGATGTGCCGTCGACCGTCAACGTGATCACGCGCGCATTGCTGGAACAGCAAGCCGTGTCCGGCCTGTACGACGCCGTGCGCAATACGGCGGGCGTGACGCGCCAGCAAAACGGCGGCGAAACGTGGGATCAGTTGGTCATCCGCGGCATCGCCGTGGAAAACCGCACGAATTACCGCCTCAACGGTTCCATGCCCATCATGAACTTCTCGCAAGTGCCCATGGAAAACAAGGAAAGGGTGGAAGTGCTGAAGGGCGCCTCGGCCCTGTACTACGGTTTTACGTCGCCGGCCGGCGTCGTCAACTTCGTCACCAAGCGGGCCGGCAGCCAGCCCGTCACGAGCATGGGCTTGAGTCTCGATGACCGGGGCAGTGCCGTGGCGCATGTCGACGTGGGCCGCCGTTTCGGCGCGCAGCAGGAATTCGGCGTGCGCATCAACGCGGCCGGCGGCACCCTGGGTTCCTACCTCGATCATGTCGGCAATGGCAACCGCAGCTTTCTCTCCACCGCGCTGGACTGGCGGGTGACAAATAAACTGCTGTTGAAGGCGGACCTGGAATACGACCGCCGCAAGGTGACGGAACAGGCGGGCGTGGCCTTGCCGGCCGCCGTCAAAGGCATGATCAGCCTGCCGCGCGCCGTCGACCCGCGCCAGCTGATCGGCCCCGACTGGTCGAATTTCGAGGCGCAGACGAAAAACGCGCAATTGCGCGCCGACTACGCCATTACGGACGGCTGGGCCTTGACGGTGGAAGCGGGCCACTCGGAAACGGCGCGCGACCGCCGCCTGGCGATCTTTCGCCTGAATAACGCGGCGGCCCTGGCCACGGGCGCGGGCCGCATCACGGGCAATATCCAGCACAGCGTGACGGCGTCGGATCTGCTGCGCGCGGAACTCGCCGGCAATTTCAATACGGGTTTGATTGCCCACGAACTGACCCTGGGCGCCTCGCGCACGGACAAATCCCAGGATCCTATCTACCAGAGCAACTACACGATCGCGGCGCAAAACCTGTACCAGCCCGTGCCCGTGACGAATGTCGTGTTCGGTCCCAAGCCGACGGCGCCCACGACGGCCGCGCTCGACACGCGCGACACGGGCTTGTACGCGCTCGACCGCATGGTCTTCAGCCCGCAATGGCAAAGCGTCATCGGCGTGCGCCGCAGCAGTTATCAAAGCGACCAGGGCGCCAGCCACTACGACGTCAGCAAAACGACGCCGATGGCCTCATTGATCTACAAGGCCACGCCCGAACTGTCGTTCTACGCCTCGACGGCGCGGGGGCTGGAAGAGGGCGAGACGGGCCCGACGGGCACCGTCAACCAGGGCGTCAAGATGGCGCCGGGCGTGAGCAAACAAAAGGAACTGGGCGCGCGCTGGCTGACGCCGGGCGGCACCTTGCTGTCGGCCGCGCTGTTCGACATCACGCGCCCCGGCTATTACACGAATAGCAGCAATGTCTTCACGTCGGATGGCGAACAGCGCTATCGCGGCCTGGAAATCTCGACGCAAGGCAAGCTGACGCGCCAGCTGTCGTGGCAGACGTCGGCCCAGCTGCTCGACCCGCGCTTTGCGCACATCAACGCCGACTACAACGGCAAGGCGCCGGAAAACGCGTCGAAACGCACGGCCAGCGCCTTTCTCGCCTACGCGTTTGATGCGGTGCCTGGCCTGTCCGTCAACGGCGGCGCGTATTATTACAGCGCCCGTCCCGTCAACGACCTGAACCAGGCTTTCCTCGGCGGCGTGAGCCTGTTCAGCGCGGGCGCCCGCTATGCGAGCACGGTCATGAACAAAGCCGTCGTGTGGCAGCTGAACGTGGAAAACGCGGCGGACAAGCGCTACTGGGCTGGCGCCGGCACGCGTCTGGCATCGGGCGCCCCGCGCGCTATCAAGCTGAGCTTGAAGGTGGATTTGTAAGCCAGGCTTGACCTGCACCCTGTGCGCAGGGGGCTTGCCCTGATACAATGTTGCCATGTTCATCAGCAAAGGCAAGGCCAGCATCGTCCTGTGGATCGCGTGTATCGCCATCTTCCTGGCCACGCTCGCCCCTACGGTGTCGCGCGCGCTGACGGTCGCCAGCGGCCTGGCCGTGCCCAGCCTGGAAATCTGCTCGGTGGCGGGCGGCATGAACATGCTGCCGGCAACGTTTTCCACGGACGCGCCCGATACTTCCAAGGGCGGCATGCGCATGGGCGATTGCCCGTGCTGCAGCATGCATGCCGACACCTTGTCGATACCGCCTACCTCGCTCGTGCTCGCGTCAGGCGAGCTCATCACGGGCTTGCTGCCCGAGCTGTTCTACCAATCCGCCACGCCGCTGTTCGCCTGGACGCCCGTCCAGCCCCGTGGCCCGCCCGCCGCTTTCTGATCTGTCCCTTTCCCTGAACTGCCTTGCGCCGCGCGGCACTGTGCTGCGCTTGCGCCTGTTCGTCTTACCCATACAGAAACTGAAAGCAGCACCATGAAACATTTACCGTTATTGATTTCCCTCGCCCTCGCCATGCCTGCCGTGGCGCAAACGCGTACTGAAGCCGGCACCACCGTCTTGCCCGAAATGAAAGTCATCGTCACGGCCATAGTCGACGGCTACCGTCCTGCTGCCGACACGGCATTAATGCTGTCGAGCACCCCCGGCTACAGCGTGGCGGCCGGAGGCGGCGTGTCCGGCTTGCCAGTGGTCAACGGTTTTGCCGATGACCGCCTCAAGATTCGCATCGACGGCATGGAATTGACGTCGGCCTGCGCCAATCATATGAATGCGCCGCTGTCCTACATTGATCCGCAACAAGTGCAGCGCATCCGCCTGATCGCCGGCGTGACACCCGTCAGCGCAGGCGGCGACAGCATCGGCGGCACCATCGAGGTGCAATCGAACGCGCCCGTGTTCGCCCAGCCCGGCGCGGGCTTGCTCACGCAAGGCAGCTTTGCCGTGTCGGGACGCAGCGTCAACAACAGCGTGGCGACCAGCGTGCATGCGTCGGCCGCCAGCGACACCTTGAGCGTCGGCTACAGCGGCGCTTACACGCGCGGCCACAGCTATGAAGATGGGCATGGCAACTCCGTGCTGGCCAGCATGTATGAAAGCATCAACCAGTCCATCGTGCTGGCGGCGAAAGGCGATGGCCAGCAGCTGACCCTGCGCGCCGGCGTGCAGCACATCCCGTACCAGGGTTTTCCCAATCAGTACATGGACATGACGGACAACCACGGCCAGTTCGCCAACCTGGCTTACCAGGGCACGTTTGCCTGGGGCATGTTCGATGCGCGCGCCTACTGGCAGCAGACGGACCATGAGATGGGCTTCTTCAGCAGCGAGCGCAAGGGTTCGATGCCGATGATTACGCACGGGCGCAACACCGGTTATGCCTTGATGGCCAGCCTGCCGACGGCGGCGGGCGAGTTGCGCCTGGGCCAGGAATGGCACGGCTTCCGCCTCGACGACTACTGGCCGGCCGTGCCCGGTTCCATGATGATGGGGCCGCGCACCTACCTGAACATCAACGACGGCAAGCGCGACCGCACCGTGCTGTTTGGCGAGCTGGAAACGCGCCACGATGCGCGCTGGACCAGCGTGCTGGGCTTGCGCGGCGAATCCGTGCGCATGGACACGGGCGACGTGCAATCGTACGGCACCAACATGATGAACATGCCGGACCTGATGGCCGCCAAAGCCTTCAATGCGCGCAGCCGCAGCCAGCGCGACACGAATATCGATGCCACGGCGCAAGCGACGTTTGCGCCGGACGCCGCCAGCAGCTATGAATTCGCGCTGGCGCGCAAGGTGCGCTCGCCCAACCTGTACGAGCGTTACTCGTGGGGCCGCGGCTCGATGGCCATGACCATGACCAACTGGTTTGGCGACGGCAACGGCTATGTGGGCAGTATCGACCTGAAACCCGAGACGGCTTACACGGCGGCGTTCACGGCCGACTGGCATGGCGGCGGCGAGGAGGGCTGGTTCCTGCGCGTCAACCCGTATTACAGCAAGGTCGACAATTACATCGACGTCGACGTGCTGGCGTCTTTCCACCAGTATATGAAAATGGGCGCGAACGGCAACTTGTTGCGCTTTGCCAACCACGACGCCAAATTGTACGGCGCGAATGTGGCCTGGCAGTTGCCGCTGGCCAGCAGCGCGCGCTGGGGCCGTTTCATGGCGACGGGCAATGCCGCTTACACGCGGGGCAAGCGCAGCGATGGCGGCGATTTGTACCGCATGATGCCGTTCAACGCCTTGCTGGCCGTCGAGCACAAGCTGGGCGCCTGGAGCAGCCGCATCGAAACGAAGATCGTGGCCCGCAAGGACAAGGTCGATGCCCGGCGCTTCGAACCGGAAACGGGCGGCTATGCGCTCGTCAACCTGCGCAGCAGCGTGGCATTGAACAAGATGGCCAGCCTGAGCGCCGGTGTCAGCAACCTGTTCAACCGCGCCTATGCGGACCCGCTGGGCGGCGTGTACTTGTCCGGCCTGAAGGCGAACGGCGGCGCGCTGCAAGCCTTGCCGGCCGAGGGCCGGTCGATTGATGTGGGGCTGCAGCTGAAGTTCTAAGCCCGGCAGTCAGACGTGGCGCCTTCCAGTTGCCGACGCGGGAGGGGAAGGCGCCTGCCGAATGCACCGCATCGGCGCTGGCCAGGTGCTTGTGACAATGTGTGCATGTTTCTTCTTGGTAATTTGTTATGCTGCATGGCGTCCTGTTTTCGGCGTTTGCCGCACAGGCGGGCGATGGCGAGGCATGCGGGTGTGGTCTGAAGTGGGCGCCGTGCCGCTAAAGCCGTAAGGGGACTATTTCTCCTGGTTAATTCATCGTCGTCCTGCTAAACCCGTTCGTGCCATCGGAAACCTGTGAAATATCAAAAAATACTCGGCGAAGATGCCGCCGCCATCGTGCTGTCCCTTGGCGTTGTTGCATATGTGGCATCCCTGTTTTTAACGGCAATCGTGGACTCCCACGAAGTCTTGCTGGGCGGGGGCGTGTTGTTGCTCGGCTGGCTAGGGCCGTTGGCCGGCAGTTTTGCCTGGTTTGCCAATCCGCTGCTTATTTTTGCCATGTACTTTTCGAAAGAGAAGCCCAGTGCCGCGATGCTGGCTGTCTTTTTTGGCTTTGCGCTGGCACTGACCACCTTTGGCATTGAAGCAATTCCTAGTGATAATGGTTCTTATGCGGTGCTGGGATTCGGCGCCGGATGCTATCTTTGGCTGGCCTGTTTTCCAGCCGTGTTTATCGCATCGTTCTTAAGCAGCAGAAAATCCAGGGCGCTTGCTCTTGGCAAATAGCCTTGTTTTTTCTGTTGCGGCATGACAGGTGATCTCCCGTCACCCATTGCCTGATCAACCATCGTTTGCCAGGCGCGCCCGGATGCGGTCTAATCATGGCCTGTCCCTACACGAGCTTGCCATGCTGCCCACTTCCGCCATCGCCGCACTGTGCGAAAAATTTCCCCTGATTACAGAACTGATGGCCTTGCAGCCCTTGAGCTGGTTCAATCCCCGCATTGCACCGGCGGCCGAGGCCTTGCACGACGTGGGCTTGACGGCGGCCGACGTGGCCGACGCCAGCGCGCGCCTGGCGCGTTTTGCGCCGTATCTGGCGAAGGCGTTTCCGGAAACGGCGGCCAGCGGCGGCGTCATCGAGTCGCCCGTCGTGCCGCTGCCCGCCATGCAGGCGGCGCTGGGTTGGGCGTCAGGCATGACGAGCGGTCAGCTATGGCTCAAGCAGGATAGCCATCTGCCCATTTCCGGTTCCATCAAGGCGCGCGGCGGCATCTATGAAGTGCTGAAGCACGCGGAAACGCTGGCGCTGGACGCCGGCTTGCTGAAGGAGGGCGACGATTACAGCCTGCTGGCCAGCGACGCCGTGCGCGCCTTCTTTGGCCAGTATGCGATCGCCGTCGGCTCCACGGGCAATCTGGGCTTGTCGATCGGCATCATGAGCGCGCGCCTGGGCTTTCGCGCCACCGTGCACATGTCCGCCGACGCGCGCCAGTGGAAGAAGGACAAATTGCGCAGCCACGGCGTCACCGTCGTCGAATACGCGACCGACTACAGCGTGGCCGTGGAAGCGGGGCGCAGGCAGGCGGAGAACGACCCGACCTGCCACTTCGTCGACGATGAAAACTCGCACGATTTATTTCTCGGCTACGCGGTGGCGGGCCAGCGCCTGAAAGCGCAGTTTGACGCTGCCGGCGTCGCGGTGGACGAGGAGCACCCGCTGTTCGTGTACCTGCCGTGCGGCGTGGGCGGCGGCCCCGGCGGCGTGGCCTTCGGCTTGAAGCTGGCCTTTGGCGATGCTGTTCACTGCGTCTTCGTCGAGCCGACCCATTCGCCGTGCATGCTGCTGGGCGTGCACACGGGCTTGCACGAGGGAATCAGCGTGCAGGAAATCGGCATCGACAACGTCACGGCCGCCGATGGCCTGGCCGTGGGGCGCCCGTCCGGTTTCGTCGGACGCGCCATGCAGCGGCTGATCGACGGCTACGCCACCGTCACGGATGAAGAACTGTACCGCTTGCTGGCGACGCTTGAGCAAACGCAAGGCTGGCGCCTGGAACCGTCCGCCGTGGCCGGTTTCGCCGGCATTCCGCACGTGCTGGCCGCACCGCAGTACCAGGCAACGCTGGAAGGCGCCACGCATTTGGTGTGGGGCACGGGCGGCAGCATGGTGCCGGAGCAGGAGATGGCGGCCTACGTGGCGCGCGGCCGCGCCCTGCTGGCGGCCGGAGCCGCTTGATGCCGGCCGGCGCGCCGCGCAGGGCCACGCTTGGGGCCACGCTCACGGCCAGCCAGTTCGCCAACCTGCACACCTTTCTCGTGGCGGCGCGCCATGCCAGTTTCGCGCTGGCGGCGCAGGAACTGGCGCTCACGCCCAGCGCCGTCAGCCACCGCATCGCGCGGCTGGAAGCGGGGCTGGGTCTGCGCTTGTTCGAGCGCCTGACGCGCCAGGTCAGACTGACGCAAGACGGCGAGCGCATCTTCGCGGCCCTGCAAATCGGCTGGGACAGCCTGCAGGCGGCCCTTGCCGGCGGCGATGCGCTGGCGGGCAGCGTCACCGTGCATGCGCGCCCGTCTGTCGCGCAATGCTGGCTGGTGCCGCGCCTGGCGGGCTTCGCTGCGCACTATCCGGACGTGTCGATTGACTTGCGTGTGGGCAATGAAAGCGTGGATTTTCGCGCCGGCCAGGTCGATCTGGCCTTGCACTATGGCGACGGCCACTTTCCCGGCCTCGTATCGCGCAAGCTGATGGATGAATGGCTGGCGCCCGTCTGCAGCCCGCAGTATGCGCGCGACCACGGCTTGCTCGATGCGCCGCACAACTTGCCTGGCGCGACGGTGCTGCACGACACCCTGGCCTGGCCCGCCTGCGCGCCCGATGCCGAGTGGCGGCTGTGGCTGGACGGGCAGGCGCCGGAGGTGACCTTGCCCGCGCGCAGCCTGCGCTTCGACCGCGCCGACCTGTGCGCGCAGGCGGCCATCCACCACGCAGGCGTGGCCATGGGCCGGCGCCAGCTGGTGCAGCCGTGGCTGGCCAGCGGCCAGCTGGTCCTGCCGTTCGGCGGTTTCAACTTGGCCAGCCCGCAGGCGTATTACCTCGTGCACGCCGCGCGCACACCGCTGCCGGCCAGAGTGCAGGCGCTGTCCGACTGGCTGGCGGGGCAGGCAATTTGATACACTGCGGCCCTTGTTGAAGAACCTGTCCGGAAGAACCGCCATGCCACTGCCCTCATCGACCTCCACCGCGCCAGCGGAATTGCGCACGTTTGCGCTCGCTTGCCTGCTCGAACCCGACCCGGCGACGAAGGTGGCGATGGTGGCGGCCATGGCCGCAGCCGAGCTGGCGCTGGACGTCAAGGCGCCGCTGGCGCCCACCGGTGCCGTGCCGGGCCGGCCCGCGCGTCCGGAACTGGTGCCGCCGCGCCTGGTGGGACGGCGCTCGATGATCACGCCGGAAGGGCGCGCCATGCTGGTCCACGCGCTGGCGCACATCGAATTCAATGCGATGAACCTGGCGCTCGACGCCCTGTGGCGCTTCCCGGACCTGCCCGTCGAGTACTACACGGACTGGCTGCGCGTGGCGAAAGAGGAAGCCACGCATTTCGCCATGCTGCAGGCGCATCTGCAGGTGCTGGGCCACACGTATGGCGACTTTCCCGGCCACGACAGCCTGTGGGAAATGGTCGACAAGACGCGCGGCGACGTGCTGGCGCGCATGGCGCTGGTGCCGCGCACCCTGGAAGCGCGGGGGCTGGACGCGATTCCGCCGCTGCGCGCCAAGCTGGCGCAGGCGGGAGACCTGGCCGCCGCCGCCATTCTCGACATCATCCTGCGCGATGAAGTGGGGCACGTGGAAATCGGCAACCGCTGGTACGGTTACCTGTGCGGTCAGCGGGGGCTGGAACTGCGCGCCACCTATGCCGAGCTGGCGCTGCGCTACGAAGCGCCCACGCTGCGCGGCCCGTTCAACCTGGAAGCGCGGCGCCGGGCCGGGTTTTCGGAGCTGGAACTGTCCGACCTGCCTGCCTGAACACGTCCGGGGCGCCGCCCGGCTGTTCAAGGATGGGCCGTCATGCTCAGATGCCAGTGGTGCAAGTGGGACGGGTCGATGCTCACCTTGAGGGGTTTGGTCCACACCGGCACGCCCGGTATCCGCGCGTGCGGCGGGCTGGCGAAACAGCCGTCGATCAGGGCCAGCTTGATGAAGCGGTGGCCGATGTAGACGACGCGCGTGCTGGCGGCGCCCGCTTCCAGGGTCAGCATGGCCCGGTTGGCCGTGATCCACGCGCCCAGCCTGGCCAGTTTCGGCTTTTTCGGCAAGCCGGCCGCCACTTCCGCCTGCGCATCGTTGATCAGCTGCAGAATGGCGGCGCCATTGCCCAGGCCGCCCAGCTCGTCCGAGTAGCCGCCCGCGCCATCCGCGTAGCGCATGTCGATCTGCTGGCCATCGCTGTGGCCGTCGTGGTCGAGGATGGAGCGGCCTGACGCCTCCTGTGTCACGTGCTGGCCGCTGATATCGTTGAAACGGTAGGGTTTTTCCGCCAGCCAGGCGATGCTCAGGCGCGTGGCCCACGAGTCGCCGCCGTCATCGCGCGGCCCGTAGCGCCGCTTCGCCAGCGCCGCCTCGTTGTTGGCAAGATACAGCGGGATAAACGCCGTGCTTCCCTTGAGTTCCACTTGCCCCCCTTCCGCGGGGTCGGACGCGGCGTTGGCATTGCCGACGCGTCCCTTCAGGCGGACGGTGAGCACGGCTTTCCTGTCGATTTTCGGCCCCGGGAAGTCGGGCAGCCTCAGGCGCGGGAAGGTGATCCTGTCCTTGCCGCGGATGTTGGCCTGGCCGAGCAGATTGACCGTGCTGAAGGCCGGGTTGGCGCCATCGGCCGACATGCCGATATTGACCTCGGTCAAGTTGACCCTTTCCGGGGAATAGCGCACTTCCAGTGAGATGGTGTGCCGGTCGGGCGTGTTCTGCGGCACGGACACGTAGGGGCCGGGGAGGTTGTGCGTGAGATTGCGCGGCTGCAGCACGGGATGCAGTTCCGCATTGATCGGGAAGAAGCGCGCCCGCGTGATCTTCAAGCCCTTGCAGGCCAGGCTCAGTTCGACCGTGGTGAGCGTGGCCAGCAGGCTGTCGCCGATATTCGTGGCGCTGACGGCGCCCGTGATGACGAGCGGCCCCGTCCTGGTTTCCTGGCTGACATCCACGCATTCCGTCCTGACGGTGCTGCCTTGCGTGAAATGCGACTGGTTGACGGCGCCCATGTTTGCCAGGTCGACGCCCGGCAAGCCGACCACGACGTAGGCCCAGGTATCGTTGTACTGGCTTTGCTGGGTCGTGTAGGTGGGATATTCCGCCGTCCTGACGGTGATTTTCACGCCCACGTCCTGCGTGCCTTTCGGTACCGTGTAGCTGAAGGGCCGCACGACGGTCTGGTTTTGCGGGCCGGCCGTGGCGGTGAAGGACTGGGTGCCGTCCTCGTCCTCATCCTGCGGCGTGGCCGGTGCCGGCGCGGCCATGGTCTGCGCCGCTTGCCGCGCCGGCGGTGCGGCGCCATCCTGCGTCACGGCTGCGGCGGTCCATGGCGCCGTCGGCGCCTGCAAGCCGGGGCCGGCGGCATACGGGTAGGTGATGCCGACGTTGACGATGGTGCTGGTGGGGAAGATGGCCGTGCTGATGCCGACGACATTCGGATGGTCCAGGTCGTTCAGGGTCAGCTGGTAGGTGTCGGGAATGACGCCGTCGAAATGGAAGGCGCCCGCCGCGTCGATCACGGCCACGCGGCGCAGGTGGAAGTTATAGCCTGTGAGCAAGATTTTCTTGCCGGCCAGGCCGCTGGCGTTGCCGCCTGCCGGCGTGCGCATCTGGCCCTGCAGCACGGTAGCGGCCTTGATGACGGTGAGTGCGTACGACGCGGCAAATTCGCCATCCTGCGTGACAAAATTCAGGTGCAACTGCAGTGCGCCGGCCGGCAGTACGTTCAGCAGTTGCTGCATGGCCGTGGCGCTGATGCTGAAGCTGCCCGTGTCCGGATGAAAGACCCAGTAGGGATGAATGGCCACCGTCGCGCCGCCTTGCGCCGCCAGGAAACCGCTGCTGTCGTTGCGCAGGTTCATCGGCGCCACGCCCTCGAGGCGGAAGGAGAGGCCGCCAGGCTGCAGCGTATTGTTCGGCCCCAGGCCGCCGATGGCCAGCTTCGGCGGCGCGGGCGGCAGCGAGCCGTTCTCGAGCGGCTCGACATACACTTGCAGGGCGGTCGGCAGCTCGCTCTGGATCAGCAGGTCGAGGGTGGTGACGATGTTGCCCTTGGTGACAAAAAACTGCGCGTGCTGGTCTTCGCCCGTGTCGCCCGGGGTGGAAAAGCGCAGGCTGCCATCTTTCAGCAGCACGTCCGTCACGGCGCCGCTGACCGCGACCTTGTCGGCGCCAGCTGGAAAGCCCAGTTCGGCCAGCGGCAGGCTGACCACCTGCGCCGGGCGCGCGGGGTCGAGCGCCACGCTGGCGCCGGACGTGATGTTCCACGCCAGGCCGCCAAGCTCGAACGGACGCGTGCGATCGATGCGCAGGGTGATGGTGTCGTCGGGAGTGACAGTCGCGCCCGCGTCCATGCCGCCGGCCAGCACGCTGTCGTCCACGATGCCGGCGCCGGCGGGCACGCTGGTCAGGATGGCGCGCACGTTGCTTGCCGCTTCGCTGCCATTGTTGCGGATGCTGATGCGGAACGTGTATTCGTAGATGCGGCGGTTGATGCGCTGCTCGTCGACCTTGTGCAGTGCCGTGACCGTGAAGGGACCGGCAGCCAGGCCGGCGTCCGCGCTGGCCGCCAGGGGCACGGCCGTGTCCGGCCCCGGCAGCGTCTTCGCATCCGCCGCCAGCATGACTTTCGGCGTGGGCGGCTGCGTCGGATCGTCCGAACCGCCGCAGGCGCACAGGCCCGCAGCCAGCAATGGGACCAGCGCGGCGGCGGCCAGTTGCCGGCGCCGCAGGCACAGCATGGCCAGCACGCCGGCCAGCAGCAGCCATGGTGTGGAGGGCAGGGCGATGGCGGCCGGCTGCGTGCTGCCGGAGTCGAGTTCGATGAAGGAAACGGGGTCGAGGATGGAAAACGGCTGGGCGCGGGGCCTGCCCGCGCCCAGGTAGTCGAAGGTGACGGAAAAGCCCGTGGCCGTGGCGCCGGGATGGATGCCGCCGGCCAGCGCCAGCGCGTCGAGGTAGCCGCTGGCGGGGATGGCGGGATCGGGCTGCGCCAGCAGCATGTCCCAGCCTGGCGCCGTGGAGACGTTGCGCAGGCTGGCGTACTGGCCCACGCTGAAGAACAAGGTGAATTCCCCGATGGGCACGCTCAGGGTGGTATTGCTGACCGTATAGTCGTAGCGCCACTGCGTGCCGCCCAGCGTGGTTGCCGTGTAGCCGATGCTGCTGCTGTGCGCGGCGGACATCGCGCACAGCAGCAGCGCCAGCAGCGCCTGTTTGATAACACCCATGATTGTTCCCCCGTTGACCGGCGCCAAGCGTGCCCAGGCAAGAGGTCAAGCAGGAAGCGTTCCCGTACAAATTGTGCTGTAAAAACAAGGGTTTGGCTGAAACAGGCCGGCGCCGGTGTCAAATCTGCCGACACCGGTCTTTATGGCTGAGCCTGTCAGCGCTGTCCTACTTATCTTGTCGAAACTGTCTGATTGTATGCCTTGCGGAAACACGCGATGATGCTGTTCATGCTGCAACAGCCAACCAGTCCGACGGAGTATGCGATGCAAAAGCCAGTCCAGTCCATCCACGTGAACAAGCCGTTCCTGCTGATTTGCCTGTTTACTTTCTCGACCCTGGCGGCCACCTTGATCAATATGGACGAAGCGCGGACGGACGATGCCGTCCCGGCGCCCGTGGCGCGCGATGGGGGGCACGGCGCCTTGCCCGTGTGCCGCAGCGACGCCCTCACACTGTCGGCCCGGTGCCAGCCCCAGCCCGCCCGCCAGGCTTGATGGGTCAAGCCTGCAGGCGCTGCTGCAGCAAGGCCAGCACGGCCGCTTCTTCCGGCGCCAGCGCCGGCAAGTTTTCCTGTAATTGCTGCCGCGCCCGCGCGCGCATGCCTTCCCATAAACTGCCATCCAGATACGATTCCAGCACGGCCGGGTGCACATAGCACTTGCGGCAGATGGTCGGCGTGTTGCCCAGTTTTTTTGCCACCGACTCGATCGCCTGCACGATGTTTTTCTTCGCTTGCGCCTCGGAATCGACCTGCTCGAATGCCTGCAGGGCCAGCGCGGCCAGCAGGGTGCCGGACCAGGTGCGGAAATCCTTGGCCGTGTAGTCTTCGCCCGTCACCTCGCGCAGATAATCGTTGACGTCGCCCGAATCGACGCCGTGGCGCGCGCCATCCTCATCGACATATTGAAACAGTTCCTGCCCGGGCAGCTCGCGCATGCGCGCAAGCACCCTGGCCAGGCGCCGGTCGCTCAGGCGGATATCGTGGCGCACGCCGCTCTTGCCCTTGAAGTGGAAGGCCACGGCGCTGCCGTCGAGCTGCACATGGCGCGTGCGCAAGGTCGTCAGGCCGAACGATCGATTGGTGCGCGCATATTCTTCGTTGCCGATGCGCATCATCGTCAATTCCAGCAAGTGCACGATGGTGGCCAGTACTTTTTCACGGGGCAGGCCCGGCAGCTGCATGCCGCGCGCGACGGCGGCGCGGATGGCGGGCAGGGCGCGGCCAAAGCTGAGCATGCGCTCGTATTTCACTTCGTCGCGCACCTGGCGCCAGCGCGCATGGTAGCGGTACTGCTTGCGGCCCCGTGCATCGCGGCCCGTCGCCTGCAGGTGGCCGTTGGCGTGCGGGCAGATCCACACGTCCGTCCAGGCGGGCGGTATGGCCAGTGCCTTGATGCGCGTCAAGGCGGCGGCATCGCGCAGGAACTGGCCGTCCCCGTCGCGGTAGCGGAACTTGCCGGGCTTGCCCAGGCGGGCGATGCCGCTTTGATGGTCGCCCGTATAGCGCAGGCCGGCCGCGCGGGCCGTGGTGGTGGCGGATATTTCCATGACGATAGCTTACCTTGCACGCCGCGCACCGGGCGCGCCGTTATGCTAAGGTGCGCATTCGTAACGCCGTGCGCGGCAGACAGGAGCAGCAGATGTTTGGCAGAAAAAAGAATCTGGAAGAAGACCACGCCCCCCAGGCCGACAAGCAGTATGAAAAGAAGTACACGGATGACAGTTTCTGGGACAAGGTCGTCAAGTTCGCCAAGACGGCGGGGCGCGAAGTCATCGAGAAAGCCCTGTGGCTGTACTACGCGGCGCAGCAGCCGAACACCCCGCTGTGGGCCAAGACGGCCATTTATGGCGCGCTCGGCTACTTCATTTCGCCGATCGACGCGATTCCCGACATCACGCCCGTCGTCGGCTATGCGGATGACCTGGCCGTGCTGGCGGCGGCCGTCGCCACGGTCGCCACCTACATCACGGCCGAGGTCAAGGAACGCGCCGCCGAGAAACTGCGCGGCTGGTTCGGCGCCTAGGCTTTCTTGGCCGCCGGCGCGCCGCTGCCCCCATGGGCCAGCAGGCGCAGCACGACTTCTTTCTGGAAGGAACGAAACTCCTTGTCCGCGCTGACGTTGGCGAAGGCCAGCACGGCCGTCTTGCTGGCGCGGTCGACGCAGACGACGGACGCGGCGCCCGGGTCGCCGCCGCTGTGCGTGGCCAGCGCCCGGCCGTCGACGTCGCGCAAGAGCCAGACGAGGGCCTGGCGCACGGATGAATCGGCGGGCACGACGGGGGCCGCTTGCGGGGCAAAAAACAATTGCAGGGTGGCATCTTGCAGGTAGCGGTGGCCATCGACCCGGCCGCCATTGCTGAAGATGGCCAGGAAACGGGCGAAGTCATGCGCCGAGCTGCGCAGCAGGCCGGCCGGCCAGTCCGGGTAGCCGACGGGCGGCAGCACTTGCAGGCCCGGCTCCTTGTGCGCATAAGGCTGGGCGACGACGGCGCGCCGGGGCAAGCCGGCCAGGCTCCACGCCGTATTGTCCATGCCCAGCGGTTCGAACAGGTGCTCGTGCGTAAAGGCGTCGAGGCCATCGGGGTTCACGCGGCCCACCAGATAGCCGAGCAGGGCGATGCCGACATTGCTGTAGCGCCATTCCGTGCCGGGCCGGGCGGCAAACGACACGTCCGCGTCATACCAGGCGCCGCCGCGCGACAGATAGCCCTTGACGAAGTCGCGCAGGGGCAAGCGCGGGTCGCCCTGCACGGCAAACGCTGTCGTCTTTTCGTACACGGCGTCGGAAATGCCCGAGGTGTGGCTGAGCAAGTGCCGAAAGGTGATGGGCACGTCGGGAAACTTCGGATGCATGAGCGGGAAGTCCAGGTAGGCCGCCACCTTGTCGTCGAGCTGGAAGGCGCCCTGTTCCAGCAGCATCATGACGGCCGCGGCCGTGACGAGCTTGCTGACGGACGCGACATGGAACACCGTGTTGGCATCGGCCTTCTTGCCGGCCTGGATGTCGGCCCAGCCATAGCCGCGCGCGAAAATGGTTTGCTCGCCGCGCACCACGGCCACGCTCATGCCCGGCGTTTCCGTGCGCGCCAGGCCGTCGCGCATGAAGCCGTCAAATTCCGTTTCCCACGCCAGCCTGGCCGGATCGGTGGCGCAGCCCGTTTGCAGCAGGGCCAGTGAGACACCCAGTCCCAGCACGCTTCGTCGTTTCATTGATTCTTTCTTTAGCCATTTTTAATTATCTTAACAATATTTCCGCCCGCCATAGGGGCGATTGACAAATCATTGCTCTGTAGCAATGACAAAAGGGGATTGCCGGCGCTCATTTACACCAGTTATTTGCGCCAGTAGCGTTCCAGCAGCGGTTTGACCGTCAGGCCGTGCGCGACGATGGACAGGATGACGACGACCAGGGTGATGTCGGCCAGTTCGCGCGCCAGGCCCTGCGGCAAGCCATGCGCGATGGCATAGCTGAGGTAGTACAGCGAGCCGATGCCGCGCACGCCGAACCAGGCGGCCAGCCCGCGCAGGCGCACGCTGGTGCCCGAAGCGAGCAAACCGAGCATCACGCTGGCCGGACGCGCCACGAGCAGCAGGAACAGCGCCACGCTCCACGCCTGCCAGCGCCAGGCGGCAGCCGTGACGGCGCCGCCAAGCAACAGCACCAAGGTCAGTTCGGACAGGCGTTCCAGGTGTTCCTTGAAGACGAGCGATTCGCCGCTGACGGTCAGCGTCACCTCGCTGTCGTGCGGCCTGGCGGCGGACGCGGCGTGGGTTTCCCCCGCTTGCAGCAAGCCTTGCCGGTCTTTCGGCGCGCCGGCCAGCCGCAGTTCCGTCTGGCGCAAGGCCACGCCGGCAAAGAACACGGCCAGGAAGCCCCACGCGTGCAGCCAGGTAGTCACGCCGTAGACGAAGGCGATCAGGCCCAGGGCCGCCAGGTCGTCCAGCATGGCGTGTTTCGGCTCCTTGGCGCGCACTTGCCAGCCCAGCCAGGCCAGCAGTGCGCCGCCGGCCGCGCCCAGGGCGATGGCGCCCGCGCTGGCCCAGACCAAATCGCGCCACAGCCAGGTGGCGCCATGGGGACCCAGCTCATGCAAGCCCAGCAATCCCAGGCCCAGCATGACGAAGGGAAAGCCGCTGCCGTCGTTCATGCCCGCCTCGCTGGTGAGCATGAAACGCAATTGCTCGCTGTCGCCCGCATGGCGCAGCTGCACGTCGGTGGCCAGCACGGGGTCGGTGGGCGCGAGGATGGCGCCCAGCAGCACGCCCGCGCCCAGGGGCAGGCCCAGCACCAGGCAGGCGAAGGCGGCCACCAGGGCCACGGAGATGGCCATCGACAGCCAGGCCAGGCGCAGCGACGGCAGCCAGCGCGCCAGGCTGAACGGCACGGGCATCTTCACGCCGGCGGAAAACAGGGAAATGAGGACGGCGATTTCCGTCAGGGTTTCCAGCAGGGGCGCCTGCTGCACCAGGTCGAAGGCAAACAGGCCGAGGAACATGGGCCCCAGCAGCAGGCCCACGCCCAGGTACGCCATGGCCGAAGTCAAGGGCAGGCGCGCGATGCCGTCGGCGCCCAGGCCGCGCGCCAGCATCAGGCAGCCGATCAGGATGAACCAGGCGGTGGTGCTCATGTGAACCATTGTAGCGGCGCGCGGGCCAGGGCAGCGCGCCGCAGGCTATTTTTACGCCTTGTACAACTGTACCGTATCGTTCTGCGCCTGCATGGCGTGCAGTTCGATGGGGTCGTGCGTGGAACGCAAGCGGGGCAGGCTGTGCGGATAATTGGTGGTGATAAAGGCCAGCATCTGCTCGCGCACGAGGCAGCGCAGCTCGAACGCCGTGCCCGAATCCACCGCGCTGATCAGAAAGCGCACGCGCACGGCCCGCTCGTTCGAATCCGTCGCCTGCACGGTGCAGACGCGGCCATCCCATTGCTTGGCGCCTTCGCAGATGCGCGTCAGTTCCGCGCGCAGGGGCTCGATCGGGACGCTGAAGTCCAGCCACAGGAACACCGTGCCCAGGATGTCCGAAGAGGTATGCGTCCAGTTCTCGAACGGATTTTCGATGAACCACTGCAGCGGCACGATCAGGCGGCGCTCGTCCCACACGCGCACGACCACATAGGTGCCCTTGATTTCCTCGACCGTGCCCCATTCGCCATTAACGATCAGCACGTCATCGATGCGGATGGGTTGAGAAAACGCAATTTGCAGCCCTGCAATGAAATTGCCGAGCACGGGACGTGCCGCGATACCGGCCACCAGGCCCGCCACGCCGGCCGAGGCCAGCAGGCTGGCGCCGATCTGTCTTGCGCCGGGCAAGGTCAGCAGCACGAAGGACACGCCCAGCAGGACGACGATCGCGTGCGCGCTGCGCGTGAGCACGCGGGCCTGGGTGATCCGGCGCCGCGCGCGCAGGTTGTCGGCCGCGTCGACGGGGTTGATTTCGGAAATCGTGATGGACAGCGACTCGATGCATTGCATGGCCAGCCAGGTCAGCGCGATGATCAGCGCCACGCTGGTGACATGCGATATGGCGACCAGGCCCGGCGTGTCGTCGGGCGCGCTGGCCAGCACCATGCGCAGGCCGAAGACGATCAGGCACAGCTGGCTGGCGCGGAAGGCCACGCGCGCCACGTTGCTGGCCAGCGCGTGGCCCTGGGCCAATCTTTTCAGCAAGCCGATGCCGGCCCGGTGCACGCCGATGGCGACCACGGTGACGAGCAGGGCGGAAACGAGCACGGTCAGCGCCGAGCGCAGCGGGCCTCCCATCAGCGAGTGGAACGTGCTGAGATCCATAGGCGAAAACTCCTTGTTTTTAAATGAAATGGATGTCGGAAGCGGTATTTTACGGGCAGATGGCGTAACGGGGGCGTGCGTTGCCGTACGGATAAGACCTGCATCAAGGTGGATACTGGAAGAAATTGCTGCGCTGCGCCATGCCACGTTGACGTTTCAATACGGAAAGCAAACGGGCGTCGCCGCAGTGGAAACATAGTCATACTTGCCATGCTTTTTGTTTTTGCAAAGGAAAACGATGATAGTACGATCACTGCGAATGTCCTTGCGCTTCATCCTGCCGCTGGCCCTCATGCTGGGGCTGTTTGCCTATATCGTTGTACCCCTGCTCGACAATATCACCCTGCGCTGGTATGTGCGCGACCTCGACAGCCGGGCCGAATTGCTCGCTGGAACCCTCCGCCCCTCGCTCACCGAATACCTGCCCGCGCAGGATGCCACGCGCATAGGTGAACTGTTCCAGGGCGCCACGCGCGACGAACGGCTGATCGCCATCGGCTTTTGCGACAATGCGGGCCACTTGCTGTACCAGTCCGCGCAATACCCGGCTTCCATCGGCTGCTGGAGCACGCCTCCCACGGGCGGCCTGTACAAATCCCTCGCGCAATTGCCGCAGGGCCAGGTCCACCTCAGCGAAACGCCCGTCATGCAGGATGCGTCCCAACTGGGACGGCTGGTGCTGGTGCAGGACATGAGCTTTGTCGAGCGCCGCAATACCGATACCAAGCGCTTCATCTTTGCCTTCCTGGCCGTGCTGGCCGTGCTCATTTCCCTGATGACCGTGTTCGTGGCCCACCTGAGCTGGCGCGGCTGGCTGTCGGCCGTGAAAGATATCTTGCGGGGCGAGTTGCTGCCGAAAAGCAATGGCGCAGTGGCCGCCGCCACGGCGCCCGCCGCCGCGCCCGCGCCGCCGCCGGAAATGCAGCCGCTGATCGGCGACTTGCGCGAATTGCTGCAGGAATACCATCTGGAACGCCAGGGCGATAACGGCTGGTCGTCCGACTGGACGCCGGACAAGCTGCGCGCGCTGCTGGAAGCGGACTTGCAGGGCGACCAGGTGCTCGTCGTGTCGAACCGCGAACCATATATCCACACCAAAACAGAGAGCGGGATCGTCGTGCAGCGCCCCGCCAGCGGCCTGGTGACGGCCGTGGAAGCCGTGATGCGCGCGTGCTCCGGCACGTGGATCGCGCATGGCGCAGGTTCCGCCGACCGCGAGACGGTGGATAAACTCGACCACGTGCCCGTGCCGCCCGATAACCCCAGCTATACCTTGCGCCGCGTGTGGCTGACGCAAGAGGAAGAGCAGGGATATTATTATGGTTTCGCCAATGAAGGCATGTGGCCGCTGTGCCATATCGCCCACGTGCGCCCCGTATTCCGCTCGTCCGACTGGGAGCAGTATGTCAAGGTCAACCGCCGCTTCGCCGACGCCGTGATCGCCGAGGCGAAGACGGACAACCCCGTCGTGCTGGTGCAGGACTATCACTTCGCCTTGCTGCCGCGCATGGTGCGCGAAGCCTTGCCGAAGGCGACGATTATTACCTTCTGGCATATCCCCTGGCCGAATTCGGAGTCGTTCGGCATTTGCCCATGGCGCGAGGAAATCCTCGACGGCTTGCTGGGCAGCACCATCCTCGGCTTCCACACGCCATTCCACCGCAAGAATTTCCTCGAAACGGTGGACCGCTACCTGGAAACCCGCATCGAGCCGGAAGCATCGACCATTTCCTACGGCGGCGAGATGACGCAGGTCGAGGATTACCCGATTTCCATCGCCTGGCCCGAGGACGACCCGGCGCAGCCCGACGTGGCCAGCTGCCGAGCGCAGATTCGCAGCGAGTTGGGCGTGGCACAAGACCACTTGCTGGGCATCGGCGTGGACCGCCTCGATTACACGAAAGGCATCGTCGAGCGCTTCCAGGCCGTCGAGCGCATGTTCGAATTGCAGCCCGGCATGGTCGGAAATTTCACTTTCGTGCAGATCGCCGCCCCCAGCCGCGCTTCGCTTGACGAATATCAAAGTTTTGATGCCCGGGTGCGCAAGATGGTCGAGCGCATCAACCGCCGTTTCGGCAGCGGCGACTACGTGCCCATCCTGCTGAAAGCCGAGCACCATGGCCAGGACGACTTGCAGCGCTATTTCCGCGCCTCGGAAGTGTGCATGGTGACAAGCTTGCATGACGGCATGAACCTGGTGGCCAAGGAATTCATCGCCGCGCGCGACGACGAGCTGGGCGTACTTGTTTTAAGTCAATTCACCGGCGCCGCGCGCGAGCTGCATGAGGCGCTGATCATCAATCCTTACCACATCGAGCAGGGCGCCGACGCCCTGTACCGTGCCCTGGTGATGCCGCCCGTGGAACAGCGCGAGCGCATGAAGAGCATGCGGGCCCGCGTGAAACATTTCAATGTCTACCGCTGGGCCGGGCGCATGCTGCTGGACGCGGCCCGTTTGCGCCAGCGCGACAAGGTCATGACCAAGATCGACGCCCACAGCCGCATCAAGCGGCGCAAGGGGATGATCTGATGGCCGATACCCCTGACGATAGCGCGGCCTTGCTGCAATTGCTGGGTACGCCCAGCACAGCCGTTTTCCTCGACTTCGACGGCACCCTGGTCGACCTGGCGCCCACGCCCGACGGCGTGCGCCTGGAAGCGGGCGTCATTGAGGCGCTGGCGCTGCTGGCCGAACGCCATGGCGGCGCGCTGGCCCTGATTTCCGGCCGTCCCATTGCCCAGATCGACGCCATGCTGGCGCCCCTGGTGTTGCCGGTGGCCGGCGTGCATGGCGTGGAGCGGCGCGGCGCCGATGGCAAGTTGCACGTGGCGGCCACGCCCGATGTGTCGCCCGTGCTGGCGCGCGCGCTGGCGCTGGCGGCGATGCATCCCGGCTTGCTGGTGGAGCAGAAGCGCGGCGCCGTGGCCCTGCATTACCGGCTGGCGCCGGAACTCGAACAATTGTGCATGCAAGAAATGACGGCGGCCGTGCAAGCGTGTCCGGGGATATTGCTGTTGCATGGCAAAATGGTTCTGGAAGCCAAGCCGTCCGCCACGGACAAGGGCGGCGCCATCGCCGCCTTCCTGCGCGAAACCCCGTTCGCCGGCCGCCGGCCCGTGTTCGCGGGCGACGACACCACCGATGAGGCAGGCTTTGCTTTTGTTCAACAAGCAGGCGGGCAGGGCATCAAAGTGGGCAACGGCCCCAGCGCCGCCACCCTGCACCTGGCCAGCCCGCGCGCCTTGCGCGCCGCGCTGCTGGCCGCGTCCGTATCCCCTTTCAAGGAGTAGCCGATGAGCATATCCAATGAACAAGCTGATGACACCCCCGGCGGCGCGCCCGCGCAAGCGTCCCTCAACTGCGGCGTGGTGGGCAATTGCGCCTTCAACGCCCTGATCGACCAGGCGGGGCAGGTCGTCTGGTCTTGCCTGCCCCGTTTCGATGGCGATCCCGTCTTCAACCGCTTGCTGGACGACACGAAAAACGGCAGCGTGTGGGCCATCGACATCGAGAACTTTGCGCGCAGCGAGCAAGTCTATGAACCGAACACGGCCGTGCTGCGCACGCGCCTGTACGACACGCAGGGGCGCGGCGTGGAAATCACGGATTTCGCGCCCCGTTTCCTCAGCCGCGACCGCATGTTCCGCCCGCTGATGCTGATCCGCCGGGTCCGGCCGCTCGACCACGCCGTGCGCATCCGCGTGCGGCTGCGCCCCCGCTACGACTGGGGCCGGCTGGCGCCGCAGATCACGCAGGGCAGCCACCACATCCGCTACGTGGGGCCGGAACAGACCTTGCGCCTGAACACCGATGTTTCGCTCAACTATGTACTGAGCGAAACGTATTTCGTGCTGGGCGGCACGGCCAACTTCCTGCTGGGCCCCGATGAAACCTTGGCCGGCGGCATCGACGAGACGGCGCGCATCTTCGAAAAGGAAACCATCAACTATTGGCGCACCTACACGCGCCGGCTGGCCGTGCCGCTGGAATGGCAGGACGTGGTCATCCGCGCCGCCATCACATTAAAACTGTCTTTATATGAAGACACGGGCGCCATCATCGCCGCCATGACCACCAGTATCCCGGAAGCGCCGGGCAGCAGCCGCAACTGGGATTACCGTTACTGCTGGCTGCGCGACGCCTTCTTTGTCGTGCGGGCATTGAACAGCCTGTCGGAAGTGGGCACGATGGAAGAGTATCTGCGCTGGCTGACGAATATCGTCGCCCGCTCGAAGGGCGGCCACATCCAGCCCCTGTACGGCATCGGCCTGGAAGAGCAGTTGCCCGAATCCATGCTCGATCACTTGCCCGGCTACCGGGGCAATGGCCCTGTGCGCGTGGGCAACCAGGCGCAGGAACACTTCCAGCACGACGTCTACGGCAACATTGTATTAGGGGCGGCGCAGGCTTTCCTCGACCACCGCCTGTTCCACCGGGCCGGCAAGGCCGAGTTTGCCGCGCTGGAAGCCGTGGGCGACCAGGCATTCCGGCTGCACGCGGAGCCGGACGCGGGCATGTGGGAGCTGCGCACGCGCGCCAGGGTCCACACTTCGTCCATGCTGATGAGCTGGGCCGCCTGCGACCGCCTGGCGAAAGTCGCGCACAAGCTGGGCTTGGACGACCGGGCCGACCACTGGAACAGCCGCGCCGTGCTGATCCGCGAACGGCTGCTGCGCGAAGCGTGGAGCGAAGAGCGCCAGGCGTTTGCCGAAAGCCTGGGCGGACGCGACCTTGACGCCTCCGTCCTGCTGATGGCGGAAGTCAACTTCATCGACCCCATGGACCCCCGTTTCATCGCCACCGTCGATGCGCTGGAAGCTTCGCTGTGCGACGGCCCCTACATGCGCCGCTACGAAGCGCCCGACGACTTCGGGAAACCCGAGACGGCCTTCAACATCTGCACTTTCTGGCGCATCGACGCCCTGGCGCGCATCGGCAGGAAGGACGAAGCGCGCAAGATCTTCGAAACGATGTTAATGGCGCGCAACCACCTGGGCCTGCTGTCGGAAGACACGCATCCCGTGACGGGAGAGATGTGGGGGAATTTTCCGCAGACTTACTCGATGGTGGGGTTGATCAACTGCGCGGTCAGGTTGTCGGCGCCTTGGGATAGTGCTATTTAAGTGCGGGCCTGGATCGCGGGCCTGAGAAAATGTCCATGGCTGCGTTGCTTGGGCTTGCCGTACATTCGTACTGTCTGCGCCCGCGCGCCTTGCCCTGGCCATTTTTCAGGCCCGCTGGGCCCGAGGTACCCGGGCTGGAGACTCGGGCCTTGGTTTGATTTGCCATTGTTTAGATATTAAGTCAAAGTTTTGGGTAACGCAGGTTCGCTACGCCCATACAACCTGCACTCCGCCGCCAGCGCCAGCAGATTCGGGTCGCGCTCGCGGCTGCTCTGCATCAGCAGGGTGATTTGCTGGTGCGAGCCGTAGCGCGCGTCCAGGGGCAGCAGTTCGATGCGCGAGCTGAAGGCGCGCACTCTGCCGGGCAGCAGGCTGTAGCCGATGCCGCCGCTCACCAGGTTGATCAGCGAGAAGATGTCGCCCACGCGCATCGCCGTGTCGGGCACGAAGCCGGCCAGCTCAAACGCGTGGTTGAAGCTTTGCGAGGTGACGAAACCTTCGCTGAGCGTGACGAATTTGTCGTTGCGCAACTGCTGCAAATCCACCGAGGCGGCCCCCGCATAGGGTGAGGCCAGCGGCGCGGCCAGGAAGATGTCGTCCTGGAACAGGGGCACGGCCACCAGGCCCGCATGCTGTTCGTCTTCCTGCACGCCGACGATGATGGCGTCCAGGCGGCCGTCGGCCAGGCTTTGCAGCAGTTCGCGATTCGAGCCCAGCGTCAGGTCGATGTCCAGGCCCGGGCGGCGCAGCTTCAGGGCGATCACCAGTTGCGGGATGCAGTGCAGGGTCAATGAATACAGCGAGCCGATCTTCAGGCGCACGGGATTGATGCCCGACATTTCGCGCACCTTGCGCACGCCTTCCTCGCATTCGGCCAGCGCGCGCCGCGCCGATTCGGCAAAGGTGTAGGCCGCGTGCAGGGGAATCAGGCTGCGGCCCTCGCGCTTGAACAGGGGGCAGCGCAAGCCGTCTTCCAGCGAGTGCAGGGCGCGGTGCACGCTGACCGTGCTCTGGCCCAGCGCATCGGCCACCCGCGCCAGGTTGTTCAATTCCATGAAGCTGAGAAATACCTCCAGCTTTTTCAAGGTAATTTCTTCGTTGATGGCCATGGCTACCCTTTTTAACGGCAGTTCATTAACTTCAGAGTAATGAACATGCTAGCAGATTGATTGTCGCGCTGGCGCTTTCGTTCTATCGTCTGGATTCGATAGCTCATTCCGGAGGCATGATGTCAACCGCCACAGCAGCGCCAGCGCAGCGGCAAAAACAATGGGACACGCGGCGCACCGAGAAACGCCGCCGCCTGGAAGCCGTGCGCCAATACGCGAACGGCCCCGTGCTGCAACAGGGCGACATGGTCGCCGTGCTCGAAGCGCTGCTTGCGCCGGGCGACCGCGTCGTCCTCGAAGGCAATAACCAGAAGCAGGCCGACTTCCTCGCCCGCATGTTGACCCAGGTCAACCCTGACAAGATCCACCATCTGCACTTGATCATGCCCAGCGTCAGCCTGCCCGAGCACCTGGACTTGTTCGAACGGGGCATCGCCCGCAAGCTCGACTTTTCCTTCGCCGGCACGCAAAGCCTGCGCATCGCGCAATTCCTGCAGGATGGCTTGCTGGAAGTGGGCGCCATCCACACGTATATCGAGCTGTATGCGCGCCTGTTCGTCGACCTGACGCCCAACGTCGTCATGGTGGCCGGCTACATGGCCGACCGCCAGGGCAATCTGTACACGGGCCCCAGCACCGAGGACACGCCCACCCTGGTCGAATCGGCCGCCTTCCGCGACGGCATCGTCATCGCCCAGGTGAACCAGATCGTCGACGATGTCAGCGACTTGCCCCGGGTCGACGTGCCCGGCTCGTGGATCGATTTCGTGGTGCAGTCCGATAAGCCGTTCTTCATCGAACCCTTGTTTACCCGCGACCCGCGCGTCATCAAGCCCGTGCACGTGCTGATGGCCATGATGGCGATCCGCGGCGTGTATGAAAAACACCAGGTGCAGTCGCTCAACCACGGCATCGGCTTCAATACGGCCGCCATCGAACTGATTTTGCCCACCTACGGCGAGCAGCTGGGCTTGAAGGGCAAGATTTGCCGCAACTGGGTGCTCAACCCGCATCCGACCCTGATTCCCGCCATCGAGACGGGCTGGGTCGAGAGCGTGCACTGCTTCGGCGCGGAGCTGGGCATGGAAGGCTATGCGGCCGCGCGGCCCGACGTGTTCTTCACGGGCCGCGACGGCTCGATGCGCTCGAACCGCGCCCTGTGCCAGCTGGCGGGCCAGTACGCGGTCGACCTGTTCATCGGCGCCACCCTGCAGATGGATGGCTTGGGCAACTCGTCGACCGTCACCAACGGCCGCCTGGCGGGCTTCGGCGGCGCGCCCAACATGGGCCACGACCCGCACGGGCGGCGCCACCCGACGCCGGCCTGGCTGGACCTGATCGAGACGGACGACCCTCTCGCGCGCGGCAAGAAGCTGGTGGTGCAGATGGTCGAGACGTTCCAGGACGGCGGCCAGCCGACGATCGTCGAATCGCTCGACGCCGTGGCCGTGGGCCAGGCCAGCGGCATGCCGCTGGCGCCCGTGATGATCTATGGCGACGACGTCACCCACGTGCTGACGGAAGAGGGTATCGCCTACCTGTACAAGGCCCGTTCGCTTGAGGAGCGCAAGGCCATGCTGGCGGCCGTCGCGGGCGTGACGCCCATCGGCCTGCGCCACGACCCGAAGACGACGGCGAAATTGCGCGCCGACGGCCTGATCGCGCTGCCCGAGGATATCGGCGTGCAGCGCGGCGCGGCGAACCGCTCGCTGCTGGCCGCGAAAAGCATCGCCGACCTGGTCGAATGGTCGGACGGCCTGTATCAACCCCCCGCCAAATTCAGGAGCTGGTAATGAGCGCAATGACGACGACGATGATGACGACAGTGCCGGTGCGTCAGCGCTGCGCCGCGCTGGCGCGGCAGGTGCTGCAGGCGCTGCTCGATGAAGTGACCCTGACGCCGAAACCGGGCCTGGTCGATTTGCGCAGCCGCGGCGCCCACACGGACTTGAACTGGGCCCTGATGTGCCACTCGGCCTGCGTGCTGGAGCCCGTGTTTGCCGCCATGGCGCAGGCAGGCTGGGAAAGCGGCGATGACGATGGCCTGCGCCAGCGCATCGGCGCCCTCGGCCGCGACGGCGAGGCGCTGATGCTGGCGGCCACGGGCGGCGTGAACACGCACCGGGGCGCCATCTGGGCCCTGGGCCTGTTGGTGACGGCAGCGGCGCTGCAGGGCGCTCGGGGCGCATCGCTGGCGCCGCACGCCGTGGCGGCGCGGGCTGGCGCGCTGGCCCGTTTGCACGACCGGGGGGCGCCTGCCGTCACCGGCAACAAGGGCGAGCTGGCGTGCCGCCAGTATCACGTCGATGGCGCGCGGGGCCAGGCCCGGGCCGGTTTTCCTCTGGTGACGGGCGCCGGGCTGGTGCAGCTGCACGCGTCGCGGGCGCGCGGCGACAACGAAACGACGGCGCGCCTGAACGCCCTGCTGGCCATCATTGCGCGGCTGGACGACACCTGCGTGCTGTCGCGCGGCGGCGAGGCGGCCTTGCTGGAACTGCAAACGGGAGCGGCACGGGTGCTGGCCGCCGGCGGCGCGGCTACCAATGCCGGAACGCAGGCGCTGCTGGCGCTGGAAGCGGCGGCGCTGGCGCGCGGCGTATCGCCGGGCGGCGCGGCCGATCTGCTGGCGGCGACCCTGTTCCTGGACAGATTACAAGAAGGAGAAGCGCATGGAAACGCGTGACTATACATTCCCCGCCGGGCGGCCGGCATCGGGGCGCGCGCTGGCCGGCGTCGTCGGTTCGGGCGACCTGGAAGTGCTGTTGCAGCCCGCCGGCGATGGCGTGACCCGCATCGTCGTCAACACCTCCGTCGACGGCAAGGGCGCCGTCTGGGATGCGCTCTTGCTGCGCGTCTTCGGCGGCGAGCTGCTGCCGGCGGCGAACATCGTCATCAACGATTGCGGCGCCACGCCGGGCGTCGTGCGCATGCGCATCGAGCAGGCTTACGAAGAATTGCAAGCGGGGAGGGCGGCATGAGCACATTACAACAACTGCTGGAGCGCGACAGCTTCATCGAACGGGGGGCGCGCAGCCGTGCCAAGGCCTTGCTGGATGCGGGCAGCATGCGCGAACTGCTCGATCCGTTCTGCGGCATCGCTTCGCCCTGGCTGCCGCAGCAAGGCGTGACGGCGCAGGCGGACGACGGCGTGGTGGTGGCCAAGGGGCTGTTCGACGGCCAGCCGGCCGTGGTGCTGGCCATCGAAGGCGCCTACCAGGGCGGCAGCATGGGCGAAGTGGGCGGCGCGAAGATCGCCGGGGCGCTGGAACTGGCGGCGCGCGACAACCGCCAGGGCGTGCCGACGCGGGCCGTGATCCTGTTCGAGACGGGCGGCGTCCGGCTGCAGGAAGCCAACCTGGGCCTCGCGGCCATCGCCGACATCCATGCGGCCATCGTCGACTTGCGCCGCTACCAGCCCGTGATCGGCATCACGGCCGGCACTGTGGGCTGCTACGGCGGCATGTCGATCGCGGCGGGCCTGTGCAGTTATCTGGTCGTTACCCGCGAGGCGCGCCTGGGTCTCAACGGGCCGGCCGTGATCGAGCAGGAAGCGGGCGTGGACGAATTCGACTCGCGCAACAAACCGTTCATCTGGAGCCTGACGGGCGGCGAGCAGCGTTTTAAGAGCGGCCTGGCCGACGCCTATGTGGAAGACGATACGGCGCAGATGCGCGCCACCGTGGCCGAACTGTTCGCGCGCGGCCTGCCGGATCGGCACCGCAGCAGCCAGGCGGACGGTTTTCTCGCTCGCCTGGCGCAAGTGGACGCCGGCCCGCAAGCCACGCCGGAAGCCGTACGTTTGATCTACAGCAAAGGAGCAGCAGCATGAACGCCATCACCGACACGAGCCGCGGCGCCGTCTGGCTGGCGGCCCTGACGCACAACGCTGCGCCGCTGGACGGCTATGCGCCTTCCGTGCGCGTGGTCGACGCGCCGCTGGCGGGCGAGCCGGCGCGCTATGTCTCCGTGCTGCCCGATCCGGACAACCGTTTTACGCGCGCCCGCACGGGAGAAATCGGCCTGGTCGAGGCGTGGCAGCTGGCGCGCGCCGTGCAGCAAGTGGTTCTCGCAGACCAGGCGCAGGCCGTGAAACGGCCCATCGTCGCCGTCATCGACGTGGCCAGCCAGGCGTATGGCCGGCGCGAGGAAGCGTATGGTATCCACCAGGCGCTGGCCGGCGCGGCGGGGGCCTATGCCGAGGCGCGCCTGGCCGGCCATCCCGTGATCGGCCTGATCGTCGGCAAGGCCATGTCGGGCGCGTTTCTCGCGCACGGCTACCAGGCCAACCGGCTGATCGCGCTCGACGATCCGCAAGTGATGGTGCATGCGATGGGCAAGGCGTCGGCCGCGCGCATCACCCTGCGCACCGTGGAAGCGCTCGAAGCGCTGGCCGCGACGATTCCACCGATGGCTTATGACGTCAAGAATTACGCCACCCTGGGACTGTTGTGGCAAACCTTGCAGGTGGCGCAGCCCGATGCGCCGTCGGAGCTTGATCTGGCGCAAGTGCGCGCCAGCCTGCAGGCGGCGTTGAATGATATCCGCGCCGATCCGGAACGGGGACTGGCCAGCCGCCTGGGCGCGCCGCACCGCCAGGCGTCGGCAAGAGTCAGGGAGGTGCTGGGGCAGCAGTGGTAGGTGCAACAACAGAGAAGACATCAAGTCATTCCTATTCCTATAACGGAGACAATCATGATCATTTACGGAACCGCATTGCTGGCACTGTGCCATTTGCTCGGCATCTTCCTGGGCGACCTGCTCGGGCAGTTGATGGGCGTCAAGACCAACGTGGGCGGCGTGGGCATCGCCATGCTGCTCCTGATCTGCGCCCGGCTCTATATGCAGCGCCGCGCATGGCTGCCGCAGATGACGGAGCGGGGCGTCGAATACTGGGGCGCCATGTATATTCCCGTGGTGGTGGCGATGGCGGCGCAGCAGGATGTGGTCGCGGCCCTGCGCGGCGGCCCGGTGGCCGTGCTGGCCGCCATCGGTTCCGTGCTCGTTTGCGGCGCCGTGATTTCGTTGATTAACCGGTCGGAAAGCCCTGCTGCCATCGCTGCCGCTGAAGCTGACCGCGTGCAAGCCGACTCGATGTTGATGAAGGAGCACCGTCATGCTTGAAATCTTTGAAAAAGCCGCCATCCACAATGGCCTGGTGACGGCCTTCGCCTTTGTCGGCCTGATCATGCTTGTCTCGGTGGCGCTGTCGAAATACCTGACCCTGGGCCGCGTGCACGGCTCGGCCATCGCCATCGTGATCGGCCTGGGCCTCGCTTACTGGGGCGGCGTGCATAGCGGCGGCCACAAGGGCCTGGCCGATTTGTCGCTGTTCGGCGGCATCGGCTTGATGGGCGGCGCCATGCTGCGCGACTTCGCCATCGTCGCCACGGCCTTTGAGGTGCAGGCGACGGAGGCGCGCAAGGCGGGCCTGATCGGCGTCGTGGCGCTGATGCTGGGCGTGGTGCTGCCGTTCCTCGTCGGCGCCGGCGTGGCCTGGGCGTTTGGCTATTCGGACGCCGTCAGCATGACCACCATCGGCGCCGGCGCCGTCACGTACATCGTCGGCCCCGTCACGGGCGCGGCCATCGGCGCCAGCTCGGACGTCATGGCCCTGAGCATCGCGGCGGGCCTCATCAAGGCCATCCTGGTGATGGTGGGCACGCCCGCCGCGGCGCGCTTTTTGCGCCTGAAGACGCCCCGTTCGGCGATGGTCTTCGGCGGCCTGGCCGGCACCGTCAGCGGCGTGTCCGCCGGTCTGGCCGCCACCGACCGCAAGCTGGTGCCGTATGGCGCCCTGGTGGCCACGTTTCATACGGGCCTGGGCTGTCTGCTGGGGCCTTCGCTGCTGTTCTTTGCCGTCAAGGCGGTGGTGGCTTGATGGAGGCCTGGCGCGCGCATGATTTGCTGTGGGTGTCCGGCTTGCCGGACGGTGCATCCTTGCCCGCCTGGCTTGATGCCGCGTGGCTGGCCGCCGCGCCGCTGGTGGTGCGGCGCGCCAGCACCTCGCCAGGGCGCATCCCCGTCGGTGCGCGCGGCATGCTGCGCAGCGAGCGGCAGGCGTGCGAAGTGGACGCTGCCGCCGTCGTGCGCCGCGTGACGCCGGAAACGGTGGCGAGGATGCCGCTGCCTGATCTTTCCTGCGCCGCGCTGGACGCATTGCGGCAGGTGGCGCCGCTGCTCGACGCCACGGGCTGGGCCTGGGGGCCGACGGGCGGCGTGGGCTTTGCCCTGGCCAGCCGCTTGCCCGTGCTGCGCCCGGACAGCGACCTCGATCTCGTGCTGCGCATGGCCGCGCCGCCGGACGCCGTGCAGGCCGAGGCCCTGCGCGCCATCGCGGCGACTGTCACGGCGTGCCGGCTGGATCTGCAGATCGACACGGGCCATGGCGGCTTTGCGTATGCCGAGTGGGCGGCGGGGCGCGGCAGGGTGCTGCTGAAGACGGACCACGGTCCCGTGCTGACGGCCACGCCGTGGGAGCCGGCATGAGCGTATTGTTTACCTTTCCCGGCCAGGGCGCCCAATACCCGGGCATGCTGCACGCGTTGCCCGGCGACGCGGCGGTGGCCGATACCCTGGCCGAAGCGGCCGAAGTGCTGGGTGGCGATCCTTTGGCGCTGGACACGGCTTGCGCGCTGGCCTCGACGCGGGCCGTGCAATTGTGCTTGCTGATCGCGGGCGTGGCGATGGCGCGCTCCCTGGCGGCGCGCGGCGCGCTGCCCGACATGGTGGCCGGCTTTTCCATCGGCGAGTATGCGGCCGCCGTCGTCGCCGGCGCGCTCGATTTTGCGGATGCCGTGCGCCTGGTGGCGCGGCGCGGGCAGTTGATGGAACAGGCGTATCCGGCCGGCTACGGCATGGCGGCCATCGTCGGACTTGATCTGGCGCAACTCGAACCGTTGCTGGCGCAAGTGCATGGCGCCGCCACGCCCGTGTATGTCGCCAACCTGAATGCGCCGCGCCAGATTGCCATTGCCGGCAGCGAGCCCGCCTTGCAAGCCGTGATGGCGCTGGCCCTGGCGCACGGCGCCGGCAAGGCCAGGCGCCTGGCCGTCAGCGTGCCGTCGCATTGCCCGCTGCTGGACGGCGCGGCGACCGGCATGGCCGCCGCTTTTGAGGGAGTGACCGTGCGCCGCCCCTCGCTCGTCTACCTGAGCAGCAGCGCCGCGCGCGCGCTGTTCGACCCGGCCCGCATCCGCGACGGCCTGGCCGCCAACATGGCGCGGCGCGTGCAGTGGACCAGTACCGTACGCCTGGCGTGGGAGCGGGGCGCCCGGCTGGCGCTGGAAATGCCGCCGGGCAGCGTCCTGACGCGGCTGACGGCGCCCGATTTCACGGACGGCGTGGCCGTCTGCTGCGAAGGCAACCGCGGCGACAGCGTGCTGGCGCTGGTGCGGCGGGAGCGCAACGGCGCCGTGCCTTAAAGCCTGGCGCTCAGGCCCACCTGGAAGCCTCGGCCCGGCAGGGGCGCGATGTATTTCAGCGGGGAATTGTGCGGCCTGGCATCCGCGTCGAGCAGGTTGCTGCCGCTGATAAACACGTCGATGCCTGCAAACGGCGAATTGGCTACCTGCAGGGCGCGGCTCAGCTGGAAATTCACCATGGTGTAGCCGTCGAGCGGCACTTCCTCGCTGACACTCTTGCCCAGGTACTTTTGCTTGTCGTAGCGGGTGCCGGACAGCCTGGCCTTCCACCCCTTGTTTTCCCACTGCACATTCGCGCCATAGCGGTTGGTGGGCATGTTGGGCAAGTATGCGCCGTCGTTGTGCGCGCGCAGCTTGTCGGGATTGTCCGCCTTGTTCTTGACGAGGTCGGCGAATGCGGACAGGTTCAGTTTTCCGTAGCCGCCAAGCTGCACGACCTGGGAGGCGTCGACTTCGAATCCCCTCACCGTCGTATCGGTCTGCTTCCAGTACTTCAGGGGCAGGCGATTGGCCATCTGGGCGCCCGAGTGGCCAAGGTAGAGGTAGTTCTCGTACTTCATGACGTAGCCGGTGGCCGACAGCTGGAAGCCGCGGTTGGCGAACAGGCCGGTGAGTTCCGTATTCTTCGCGCGCTCGGCCTTCAGCTTCTGGTTTCCCTCTTCCTGGGTCATGATGGAATAGTGGCGGTTGCTCGCATACAATTCATTGACGTCGGGCGCTCTTTCCGACGATGCGTAGCGCAGCTTCGCGCCGAACAGCTGGCCCAGCTTGGCCGAGGCGCCCAGGCTATAGCTGTTCAGGCTGAACGACTTGTCCTCGAGTGTGGAATTGCTTGCATTTCTCGACGTCTTGAAGCCGCTCTTGCGTATCTCATGGTCCACTTTTTCATGGCGCAAGCCGGCATCGAAGGTGGCCCAGTCGACGTCCAGGCTTTCCTTGAGGAACAGCGCGCGGCTGACCGTGTTCGCATCGGGAAGGTAGCGCTGCGGCCCGCTGCCGGTGATATCCCGGGATTTGTGGCTCAAGCCAAGCAAGCCGCTCAAGGGGCCCGCGCGCCGGTGCGCCAGCAGAAGCTCGGCTTGATTGATGTCGAACTGGTAATCGTTCGCCTTGGTGGAACCCAGGCGCTCTCCCGACGCATTGTTCAGGCGTGACATGCGCAATTGCACGCTTTCAAGATACGCAACGGGGCTGGACAGCTGGGCTTCCAGCGCATATTTATCCTGCTTGATCACGACGCCGACGGGCAACCCCTCGTCATAATTCGCGCCGAACGACTTGTTTTCCATGGAAAAGCCCGGCACGCCATACTCGCTTTCCTTGGAGTCGAGACTGACCGCCACGTAGCCCTGGTCGAAAAAGTAGGTGGTGCCGACGGCAAAGTGGGCATTGCTGGCATGGCTGTTGCCCAGCGTGCCGTGGTAATTGGGGGTGACGTCCTTGTTGATCTTGTTTTGCGCCGTCGATGGCGTACCGGGCACGTAAGCGGGGTTGGCCGGGTTGACGTAGGTCTTGCGTTGCCAGACGGAGGTCGGCTGATTCGTATAGAAGGAAAAATCACCGTCCGCCCAGTCCGGATTTTCCTTCATGAACTGGTCGATAAACGGTTGCGAAGCCTTGTTGTAGATTTGCTGGATGCGCGCTTCCTTCTGGCAGCTGTCGGCCAGGAAGGTGTTCACGCCGCCCTTCAAGGGGAACAGCTGGCTGTTGCACACGCCGGCCTTGCTGTTGCCGGGAATATCGTAATGCCCGATCTTCTGGAAGGACAGTTGCAGATTGGTCGAGAAGCGCTTGCCATCGTTGAAGTTGACGCGCAAGCCTTGCGCGTCGGCATCGTTGAAGCCTTTGCGCAGGACCAGTTCCACGTCCTTTTCTTTGGTTTCCATCTTCCTGGAAATGAGGCCGGAATCGACATCGACGCTGCCGCCGATGGCATTGCCGCCGAAACGTACGCTGTCGGAGGATTTGTTCACCGTCACGCTGCGCGCGAAAAGCGGATCGAAAGGGATGTTGATGTCGCCGCTGAGGGCATTCATGCCGAGGATGGACTGGCCGTCTTCGAGGATCTGCACGCGGCTGCCGCTCAGGCTGCGGATCACCGGCGCGCCGGCATTCGGCCCGAAGGCGCTGCTTTGCACGCCCGAGACATGTTCGAGCATGCCGCCCAGGGTCCGGTTCTGGGCTTGCGTATTCTCGACGAGGACGACGCTGTCGATGGTGGAAGGCCGGTCAGCCCGGACCTTGATGGTTTGCAGGGTGACGTCGTCCGCCGCGTAAGCGAGCGGGGCAGTGGACAGCATGGCAGCTGCGAATACGTGATGGCGCATAGGACTTTCTAAAAAGGCGGAAGGTGGTGCTGGACGCAGGCCCAGCGCGAAGGTGTAAATGCAAGTTGGTTGCAATAATAGCTTGCGCTTGATGCTATTGCAAGTAAACTGCATTTAACGATATTCGCGGGCCGGCGCGCGGAACCAGCGCAGCGCAGGCGGCCGGCATGTGCCGGCTACTGGGTTGTAAAGTGGGGAGGTGTGATGCTCTTGGGCGTTGCGCGTGATCAGGCCGCTGGCAAGGTGTGCGGCGCAGCCTGCATTGGTCCGCCTGCGCCGTGATGGAGTCGCTGCTTCAGGTAAAGTTCGCCGGCTTTTTCGCCTGCAACCGGCGCGCGCGCCGTTTTCTCTCCCAGATGACGATGCCCGTCACGGACAGCATGGCAACCATCAGGCCCATGCAGGACATCAGTATGCGTCCCGGCAAGCCGAGGATGCGGCCCGAGTGCAGCGGGAATTGCAGTTGCACGAAAACATCGGCGGCCGTACCTTCCCACGGCTTGTGCTGGCCGATGATGCTGCCGTCCATGCCGTCGACGTACAGGTTCGACAGGCCCATGCCGGCCGCGCCGAATTCGTCGGCCGGGTCGAAGAACGAGACGTTGTAGAAGGAATAATTGCCGCCATAATAAATGCCGCCGATGGGTGCCGTGATGCCGCGCTGTGCGGCTTGCTTTTTAGCAATTTCCACCGCCTGCCCGAAGCCGATCGCGGGCGTGATGTAGCTGCCGTAGGGCGCCGGCATCTGCGTTTCGTACGGTCCCGGCGTGGTGGTGGAAACGAGCGACATGACGGGATAAAACACTTCGCGGTACAGGTTCAGCGAGAACGAGGTAAACGCGACGACGATAATGATGACCCACACCCACAGTCCGCCCGCGCGGTGCAGATCGAAATTGAGCTTGTAGCCGCCGGCCGCCCAGCGCAGCACCCACGACGGTTTCCAGCGCTGCCACCAACTGGCGGCGTCGCGGTGGCGCGGCGCCTCGTCCTGCGCGCGCGGGCGCAGGCGGCGCGGCGTGGTCAGATAAAACGCCACCATGCTGTCGAGCAGCCACACCAGGGCCACCGTCCCCATCAGCCAGTAACCCCAGCGGTCCGTGCCCCAGAAGGCGGGCACGTGCAGGCTGTAGTGCAGGTGGCGCAGGAACGGCATCAGGCTGCGGCGCGACAGGGAGATGGCCGTCGAATCGCGCGTGCCAGTGATCTGCGCCGTGACGGGGTCGATGTAGACGGTGTTGTAGTCGAGCACGAACGGCGTGTTCGTGGCCGGGTCCGTCAACGGGCGCACCATGAAGGCGGCCGCATGGCCTTCTTCCAGGCCCAGGGTCATGTAATTGACTTCCACGCGCGGGTCGGCGGCGGCGACTTTTTGCGCCAGCACAAACGGTTGCTGCAAGGGACCGCGGCCCGGCGTGTCCATGATGTCGGCGTTGAGCCATTCGTCCAGTTCGTGGTCCCACGACGTGACGGCGCCCGTGAGGCCCGCGACGATGAGGAAGAGGGCGATGGTCAGGCCGGCCCAGCGGTGTATGACAGTCCAGAAAGCGCGCATGCGGTACAAACCTTCAACATAAAACCGGCTTGTTGCCGCCAGCAGGCGCCGTGGCGGCGCACAGGAAGAGCCAAGGACGGGCCCGGTATAGGCCTGACATTTTTGATAATGGGAATCGTTCTCATTATCCGCCCGGGCGTGGCGTTTGTCCAGTGCCAATGGTGTTGCCCAGAGTCAAATGGCGCATGCTAAGATGCTAGCAAGAAGTTAATTTACATTCCACATGGAAATATTCAAGGCTGAGGCGGCATGCGCATAGAAGACCGGAACAATGTCCGCATCCGCGAATGCAGCGGTGCGCCGCAGGCGGGCACGGCTGCCACCATGGTCTTCATGCATGGCTTTGGCTGCGACCAGACCATGTGGCGTTACCTGGAGCCGCTGTTTCGTGCGCGCTACCGCACCGTGCTGTTCGACCTGGTCGGCAGCGGCGCTTCCGACCTCAGTGCCTATGATTTCGATAGCTACGCGCGGCTCGACGCGCATGGCGCCGATTTGTGCCAGGTCATCCATGCCGTCGGCGGCGCTCCCGTGATTTGCATCGGCCATTCCGTCAGCGCCATGAGCGCCTTGCTGGCCAGCATCGCCGAGCCGGAGCTGTTCGCCGCGCAAGTCATGCTGGCGCCGTCGCCGTGCTATGTCGACGATGCGGCGGCCGGCTATCGGGGCGGCTTCAGCCGTGCCGATATCGACGACTTGCTTGATGCCATGGACAGCAACTACCTGGGCTGGTCCGCCGGCATGGCGCCTGCCATCATGGGTGCGCCAGGGCAGCCGGCGCTGGGGCAAGACCTGGTGAACAGTTTTTGCCGCACCGACCCCGTCATCGCCCGGCATTTCGCGCAAGCCACGTTCTTGTCCGACCACCGCGCCGTCTTGCCGCATAACAGTACGCCGGCCCTGATCGTGCAATGCAGCGACGACTTCATCGCGCCACCTTGCGTGGGCGAGTACCTGCGTGAAATGTTGCCGCACAGCACCCTGCACGTGCTCGAGAATGTGGGCCATTGTCCGCACATGAGCGTCCCCGACGCCAGCTACCGCGCCATCCGCCACTTTCTCGACGGCCAACACCTGTAATGCGCGACTCGATGCCTTCCTTGCCTGACGCCAGCACCTTGTTCCAGCACGCGGCCTGCGGCTTGCTGCTGTGTACGGCCGACGGCACCATCGTGCAGGCGAACGCCACCTTTTGCGGCTGGCTCGGCTATGGTGCCGGGGAGTTGCTCGGGAAAAAGAAACTGCAGGACTTGCTGACCATCGGCGGGCGCGTATTCCACCAGACGCACTGGCTGCCGCTGATGCAGGTGCAGGGCAGCGTGTCGGAAATCCTGCTCGACATGCGCCAGCGCCAGGGGCAGTCCATTCCCATGCTGTTCAACGCCGTGCGCCGCGAACATGATGGCGTGCGTTATGACGAGATCGCCGTCTTTGTCGCCAGCGACCGGCGCAAGTACGAACAGCAGCTGCAACTGGCGCGCAAGGAAGCTGGCGAGCTCAACGAGCAACTGGCGGCCGCCGACCGGCGCAAGGACGAGTTCCTGGCGACCCTGGCGCACGAGCTGCGCAATCCGCTGGCGCCCATGCGCAATGTGCTGGAAGTGTTGCACCTGGCGCAACTGGACGACCCGCAGTTGCGCTGGGCCCGCGACGTGCTGGGCCGGCAAGTGGGACACATGACGCACCTGGTCGACGATCTGATGGAAGTGTCGCGCATCACGCAGGGGCGTCTGGAACTGCGCCGCGCCAGCGTGGAACTGGCGCCCGTGGTGGAGGCGGCCCTGCACAGCGTGGCGGAACTGGCGGTGCAGTCCGGCCACAAGGTGCTCGTGGAGCAATGGCCGCAAGCCATCTGGCTCGACGCCGACGCCACGCGCCTGGGGCAGATGGTCGCCAACCTGCTGACGAACGCCATCAAGTACACGCCCGCCAACGGCGTCATCGGGCTGGAAGTGGCATGCACGGACAACGACGTGCACATCAGCGTGCGCGATTCGGGCATCGGCATCGCGCCCGAGCACCTGGACACGGTGTTCGAGCTGTTTTCGCAGCTGGAACCGGCCCTGTCGCGGGCGCAGGGAGGCCTGGGCATCGGCCTGTCGCTCGTGCGCGGCCTGGCCGAGTTGCATGGCGGCAGCATCAGCGCGCACAGCGATGGCGTGGGGCAAGGCAGCACCTTCGCCTTGCGCCTGCCGCTGCCCGCCGTGCCCTTGCAGGCGCCGCCCGAACCCAACCGCCGCTTGCTGGCCGGCACGCGCGAAGGTAAGGTGCTGGTGATCGATGACAGCGCCGACGCGGCCGAAAGCCTGGCGCTGGCGCTCGACATCCTCGGCTATGACGTGCGCACGGCCTACGACGGCGCGGCGGGCATGGCGGCGGCGCAAGTTTTCATGCCGCAAGTTATCCTGCTCGACATCGGCTTGCCGCACATGAATGGCTACGATGTGGCGCGCCTGTTGCGCAGCCAGCCCTGCGGCAAGGACGCCATCCTCGTGGCCGTCACGGGCTGGGGCCAGGACAAGGACCGCCAGATGGCGTCCGACGCGGGCTTTGATTTGCATCTCACCAAGCCCGTGGATTTTTATGAGCTCGATGCGGTGTTGCAGAAGATGCTGCAAACTACCTGAGTTTCCGTAGCGCCATCCTGCCCGCCAGCGGCGACCATCACATCCCCTGTTTTCTTTCTTTTCATTATCTGTTTCCGTTGATATACCTCTATTGTTTGCGGTAAATCAAACACGGAATTTCAATGTTATGAATAAAAGAAATTTCATTTAAAAATTAAATGTTATTAATGGATAGATTCTAAATATTATTTAAAAATAATTTGACTTGCGAAAACAAACGAAATATCCTCACTTCGTGGTTGCGGTAATGAGGGTCAAAAAACATCATTGGTCATCATGCGTATTATCTTATCGATAGATTTGGTGATTTATTGATATATTTTGTGTATTTTTAATTGATACATTTGGCGTATTTTTATGCACCAATGATGGAGTCCGATTACGCCGCGAGCGCTGCCGGAAACCTGAATGGGTCTTCATTATTTCATCGCACAAAGGATAGTTGTAATGTTTAATTCCATTCCAAATAGGGGTAAAACCATGGCAACAATTAATGTACTGGTAGCGGTCAATGTTGGTCAGGCAGTGGCACAAAAAAATCTGAGCAAGTACGTCTTCATGGTCGATACGACCGGCTACTCGGGCAATGGCAACGAAGGCGGCAATGAACTGGTGACAACGTGCAAGAACGGCGACACCATCGTCTGGAACGTGAGCTCGCTGGACCCGGCCGAGCAAGTTTCCATCCACAACTTCGATGGCACGGCCATCACCAGCGGCATGATCAATCCGGCGCCTTACCCGCAATATGACAGCACCGTATGGGGTGGCCGCGTCAATGCCAAAGGCAGCAATGTGCAATATACGATAACCTTGTTGTTGGCGGGCAATACTCTGCTGACCTTCGATCCATTCATCGTGGCGTCGAATCCGCAATAATCGGGCAAGGGCCATGTTCGGCATGCCGCGCGCATGGCCTGTTTGTTTTTATGTTTCTTAAAAAGAATACTTTCCCGATAAACTTTAGATTTGATATTTCAAATTGATTTATTGTTTCCATTCTCCTCAATAATTGCCCCGCTGTGCGGCACTATAGTGAATTGTTTCCCCTCTCTTTCATATCAAAGCATGCTCCCCTTCGTTTCAATCCTTATCCCCTGTGTGGGCTTTGCACTGTCCATCGTATAATATGTCCGCAACAACCATCCTTTCAGGTGCCGGGCACCGTTTATAGCAGCGACGCGCTTGCGAAGAATAACAATGGAACAATTGACAGAACTTGAGGTGGAATGCTTCCGGCTGCGCCATGGCGATGGCCGGGCGGACCGCTGCGTGGACTGGGCCGTGGAGCGCTTGCGCCTGGATCAGGAGGGCGACGACCTGAATATCGTGCTGCTGGCCAGCGCCCGGGGCATGGACGAGGTGCTGCCGCTGGCCGAGGCCATCATCGGACGCTATCGTGGCGACGCGCGCCTGGAGGAACAATTCCTCGCCGGCAAATACCTCGTCGAACTGCGCGCCGCCTACCTGGCCGGCAGGGAAAGCGTGCAATCGCTGGACGCCAAGCTGACGCGCTTGTATCCGGCACTTGGCTATCCCGACTGGCTGGTCATGCTGAGCCGCAATTGCGAGTATGCGACGGACGTGCCCGACTTTGAGCAGCCGTTCGAGCGGGAGCTCGATTACGTTGCGGGCTTGTGGGCCGAGGCCGGTAATGTTGCCGAGTTTGAGCAGCAATATTCCCGCGAGATGTCGAACCGGCACGATGTGAGCGCTACCTGATGCAGAACGCACTATGAAGAAAATCGATATCTTTGTCTGTTCCGAGGCCGAGATGCGCGCATGTGCCAGCTGGCAGGCGGCTTTCACTGCGTTTCCCGTCACCGGCATCACCTTGCCCGGCGAACTGGATTTTGTGTCACTCGGGCAATTATTGACGCAGTCGGCAGCGCCTGCCCTCCGGCCGGCGCCGATGCAGGGGCGCGAGCTTTACGTGTTTACGGACGCCATGGCGCAGGCGATCGGGAGCATGGCCGACGACGACTTGTCGGATATCGCGGTGGCGTGGTCAAAAACCACGCCGTGGGCCGGTTCGGATATCAATCCCTTCGATCCGGCCGGATTTCTGATGGAGTTGCAATCGACCTGGCATCAATCCGCCACGCCGGACAAGGCGCTGTTTGCGTGGATCGACGCCTAAGGTCGGCATGCGCGTGGCGGGCGGCCGCTATCGTATAATTTGCGCAATTCTTTTCGCTGGAAATAATGTGCAAAACAAGACAATAGGTTTACTTGGCGGCATCGGATGGGCTTCGACCCTGGAATATTACCGGCTCATCAATGAAATGCTGGTGGCGCGCATCGGGCCCGCGCACAGCGCGCGCATCATGCTGGTCAGCATGGACCAGGCCGATTTCGTCGCACACGCAGCGCAGCCCGATTCCCATGCCATCGAGCAATTCCTGATCGGGGAAGGGCAGCGCCTGCAAGGCATGGGGGCGGACTTCTTCCTGCTGTGCGCGAATGGCGCGCACCGTTTCGCGCCGGCCGTCGTGCCGCGCATCGGCTTGCCTTTTATCAGTATTGTCGAGGAAACGGCAAAGCGGGTGCAGCAGTCGGGCATACGCAAGGTGGGTTTGCTTGGCGTCAAGCAGACGATGGCAGGGAGTTTTTACCACCAGGCGCTGGCGCAGCGCGGCATTGCCACGGTGACGCCCGTGGCGGCCGACCAGGATATCCTGCACGACATCATCTACACGGAGCTGGTGCAGAATATCTTTACCGACGCCAGCCGGAACATTTTCCTGGAGATTATCGGGAAACTGCTGCTGCAAGGCGTGCAGGGCGTGATATTGGGCTGCACGGAGATACCGCTGCTGATCCAGCAGGGCGATGTGGACTTGCCGCTATTTAATACCACGGCCATTCATTGCGAGGCGGCGGTGGCGTTTGCCATCGAAGATTAAGCGCTGGCAACAGAGCGGCTGCCTGGGCAGGCTGCCGCTCTCGTCATCATCAAGCCGGCTGCGCGCCGCCCACATTCCGGCTGCGGTTTTCCACCAGTACGGAAATGCCGAGCACGACGATGCCGCCGCAGGCCAGCATGGCGCCCACCCAGCCCGTCGAGCGTAAACCCATGCCCATGGCGATGGCGATGCCGCCGGCCCAGGCGCCCAGCGCGTTGGCGATGTTGAAGGCGGAGTGGTTGAGGGCGGCCGCCACGGTTTGCGCGTCGCCGGCCACGTCCATCAAGCGCGTCTGTACGGCCGGGGCGACGGCGATGCCGGCACCGATGGCGAACAGGTTGATCGCCGTCAACCAGACATTGCTGCTGGTATAAGTAAAGGCGGCCAGCGCGGCCACGTTCCACAGCAGCACGCCGAAGATGGTCCACAGGCGCGAGCGGTCGGCCAGCCAGCCGCCGATCAGATTACCCACCGTCATGCCGATGCCGATAATGGCCAGCAAGATGGAAATGACCAGCGGCGACACTTTCGTCACTTCCAGCAGGGTTGGCGTAATAAACGTGTAGACGGCGAACATACCGCCGAAGCCGATCGCCACCATCAGCAGGGTCAGCCACACTTGCAGGCGGCGGAACACGCCCAGTTCGCGGCGCGGGCTGGAATCGCCGGCGGCGACCATGGGCACGAAGATGCGCACCATCAGCATGGTCAGCAGGCCCAGCGCGGCGACCAGCAAGAAGGCCGAACGCCAGCCCAGGGTCTGGCCGATATACGTGGCCAGCGGCACGCCGAAGATATTCGCCACGGTCAAGCCCATCAGGACGCGGGCCACGGCCTGGCCGCGCCGGTCCGGTTCGGCCAGCGCGGCCGCCACCAGCGCCGCCACGCCAAAGTAGGCGCCATGCGGGATGCCGGCCACGAAGCGGGCGACGACCAGCAAGCCGTAGTTGGGGGCGATGGCGCTGAGCAAGTTGCCGCCAGCGAACATCAGCATCAGACAGATCAGCATCAAACGGCGCGGCATGCGCGCCAGGAAGATGGTGATCAGGGGCGCGCCGATGACCACGCCCAGCGCGTAGGCGCTGATCATGTGGCTCATCTGCGGCAAGGTCGTGCCCAGGTCGTCGGCGACCACGGGCAGGATGCTCATGGAGGCGAACTCGCCCGTGCCGATGGCGAGACCGCCGATGGCCAGGGCCAGGTCGGCGTATCCGGCGCCAAAAGGCGCGGTGACGCGCGGAATCAGGGGATCTACGGAGGCGTGCATGTTCTTGTTAGTTGGGTAAAGAATGACAGGGCGGAGGGGCGCGCAGTGGCCCAGCCGGAGGTGGCAATGCGCCACCAGAGTCGACGGATGGCCGGTATTTTCGGGCTAGAAGAGCTGCCCAAAGACAACATTGTAAGAGATTCGGGCAAGCTCTGCAGGGCGCCGGCTAAAATCTGCTGCACTGCACACAGCAGCGATTGCTCTTGTTGTTAACGATAACACGGAATCTGCGCGATTCCGCCACAGGAGGAGCGAAGAAAGCCTGGCTGTGGCGGAAATGGTCTTCCTTGCGTATTACTTCGCTAACGATTGCTGCAGTGCTTCCAGGCCCGCCACATAAATGCCGTGGAACAGGTCCGTCACTTCCTGCTCGCTCACGCCCACGGGCGTGAAGCGGCCCGACCAGGTGACCCGCGCGCCCTCGCTGCCGGCAAGTGGTTCCACTTTCAGGGTGGACAGGTAATCGGTGGCGGGAAACGGCGCTTGCAGAATCGAATAGCTGTAGCTGCGCGCCGTGTTGTCGTACGCTTCGAGCTGTTCGACGATGACGTCGCCGGCCGGGTTGGCCAGGTGGCGGATGCGCCCCCCTGCGCTCAAGGTGCTGCTGGGAATATAGGGCAGCCAGTCGGGCAGGGAATTGAAACCGCCGATCAGTTGCCACACTTGCGCCGGCGTGGCGGCGATGTCGATGGAAGTAGTGGTATGGGCCATGGTGTGTTCCTTGTCTATATTAGTTGGCGCCAGCTGGCAGCGGAGCGTTGGCCGAGACAAGTTGCTCGGCGCGCATGTCGTGCCAGAAGGCGGCGGGGATGACAGCGTGTAACGCTTGCTGGTCTTCGGCCAGGCGTTCCGGACGGCTGGCGCCGGGGATCACGGCGGCGACAGCGGGATTGGCCAAGGAAAATTGCAGGGCGGCAGCCTTCACGCTGATGCCGTGGCGCGCGGCAATCGCCTTGATGCGTTCTACTTTGGCAATGATTTCGGGCGTAGCCTTCTGGTATTCGAAGTGCGCGCCGCCGACCAGGATGCCCGAACTGTAGGGACCGCCCACGACGATGTCGACGTTCTGGCTTGCCGCGGCCGGCATCAATCGCTGCAGCGCCCGTTCATGGTCGAGCAGGGTGTAGCGGCCGGCCAGCAGGAAGGCGTCCGGCTGCGCTTCGCTTAAATCCAGGGTCAGTTCCAGTGGTTCCACCTTGTTCACGCCCACGCCCCAGGCCTTGATGACGCCTTCTTCGCGCAAGCGGGTCAGCACGCGGAAGGCGCCCGTGCGGGCAATCTCGAATTGCGCCAGCCAGTTGTCGCCATGGAAATCCTGGGCGATGTCGTGCACCCAGACGATATCGAGGTGGTCCGTATCCAGGCGTTTCAAACTGTCTTCGATCGAGCGCAGGGTGGCGTCGGCCGAGTAGTCATCGACGATCTTGTTCTTGCGGCCGAATTCGAACAATCCCCCTTTTTCGCCCAGTTCGCGGGCGGCCGGGTCTTCCAGTTCGTCGAGGATCAGGCGGCCGACCTTGGTGCTCAGCACGTAATCGTCGCGGCGGCGCTGTTTCAGGGCGGCGCCCAGGCGCAGTTCGGCCAGGCCAGCGCCGTAGAACGGGGCCGTGTCGAAGTAGCGGATGCCGCTGTCCCACGCCGCGTCGACGGTCGCCAGCGCTTCCTGTTCCGGAATGTTGCGGAACATATTGCCCAGCGGCGCCGTGCCGAAACCCAGTTTGCCTGTCAGTAAGTGTTTGATTGTCATGGTGTTTTCCTTCAATGTGTGGATCAGTGAAGACAGAATAGCTGGACAAGTTAAGCCTGTCCAAGACATAATTGGCGTAACTTGAGTCCTGAAAGGTCTGATATGCTGGACATACGCCAATTGCAATACTTCATCGCCGTCGCCGAGGAAGAACACGTGGGGCGGGCCGCCGAGCGCCTGCATATTTCCCAGTCGCCGCTGAGCCGGCAAATCGCCCAGCTCGAAGACAGGCTGGGCCTGACCCTGTTCGAGCGCAGCGCCCAGCGCATCCGCCTGACGCGCGACGGCCATACCTTCCTGGCCGAAGCGCGCGCTTTTATTACCCACGGGAACCGGCTGGAAGCGCTGGCGAAACGCCTGGGGCGCGGCGACGAAGGGGGCCTGTGCATCGGCTACATCGAAAACGCCATGCATGCGGGCGTCTTGCCCGACGGTTTGCGCGCCTTGCGCGCCACCCGGCCGCAAGTGCACGTGGCGCTGTACAACCTGCATTCGGCCGAGCAGATCGAGGGCTTGCGCCAGCGCAGCCTCGACATCGCGCTGCTGTGCGAACCGCCGCTGCCGAACGACCCGGACCTCGATTGCGCGCAAGTGCTGAGCGACCCCATGCTGCTGGCCTTGCCCGCGACGCATCCGCTGGCGGACAAGGCCCAGCTGACCCCGGACGACCTGGCGGGCCAGGAGTGGATTGCCGTGCTGCACAAGGAAAGCGTGCTGAAACACGATAACTTCATCGCCGCCTGCGCGCGCGCCGGTTTTACGCCCGACATCCGCATGGAAGCGACGGAGCCGCTGACGGCGCTGGGCCTGGTGGCGGCCGGGCTGGGCATGGCCATGATCCAGCACAGCCTGCGCCAGCACGCGCCGGCCGGCGTTGTCGTGCGCGAACTGCCGTGGTTCAGCTACCGCACGCCCCTGTGGCTGGCCTGGCATAAGGTCAATTTGCGTCCGCTGGTGGGGATTTTCCGCGCAACCTTGCTGGAACAGGCGGGCGCGCTGGCCTGACGGGGTGCCCGCCAGGCCGCTCTGGCATCAGGCGCTGCCGGGCCGCGGAGCGCGTGGCCTAGCCTTGGCGATGACGGGGACATCCGTCAGCCTCGCTTTCAGGCGCGCAAACTGCGGCCAGCAGGGGATGGCCAGCTTCTGGACTTGCTGCGCTTGCCGCTCGGCTGGCAGCTTGCTCCAGGAGTCGACATGCAGGTGTCCGTTCTTGATATCGATGCTGTAACGGGCCGTGTACAGCGCTGGCGTATCCTGCACTTCGAACAGCCAATGGTCTTCGTTCTTCCTCTTCGTCACGCTACGGTGATGGATGCTGGCAAATAGCGTGCCATCCTTGCATGGGGACAGCGATCGAATGCCGATCAGCGGCGGGTAGGTCCTGGTCTTGCGTTGCCTGTCCCACCACTTGTTTTCCTCACGGGCATCCCTGTCGCCGATCAGCGCATCGGGCGAGTGCGTCATCCACCTTGGCTTGTCGATCAGCCCGCGCAGGCAGCTGATGACCGAGGCGTGCGTGGCGCACGCCATGCCCCATGGCCCGAAAACCCAGAGAAAGTGTGAATCGACGTCGATGCCGCCATAGCTGCCCCACGGAGACGGCACGTAGCGCAGTGTGTTTAAATAGTCGACATAAATGTCGCCGGAAGAGGCGAGCGCGCCATACAGGATGGCATGCTCTTCGCCCTTGCCTTGCAGTAACTCTTGTGGCATGGCGTCCCCGTGCGGATCGCCAGGCAAGGTGGCGGGCGGGTGGTGCAGCGCGCGCACATTGACGATGCCGGATCTGGTGGTCGCTTTCCAGCCGATTTCCTTCAAGGTGTCGTTGGCATCGATCGCAAACAGTTTGACGGCGCCGCTGTTGCCATCGTTGCGTGCCGCATACACGAACGAGGTATCGCGGTCCTTGGGGGAGGGGATGGCCCAGACGTCATGGAATTTATCCGGGGAAATCATTGCGCGGCCAGAAATGTCGACGGCGGCCGGGTCTACCCAGCCGTGCTCCATGTCTCCGTTGTCGGACAAGACCCAGTGCTGGCAAAAAAAGATGCGGTAGCGGGCCTGCAGCGAGCCCGCGAATGTTCCGGGAATGCTCATGGCGAAGCGGCGGCCGCGGTCGTAAGGCCCCATTTGCAACAGGGTCCAGTCGCCAGGCTCCATGACCTTGCCTCCCGTGGCAGCGTAGAGGTCGGACTTGTTCCTGTTTCTATTGTTATAGTTGTTGTTCAGGTCACTGTTTTCACTGGCGCCGAGGTAGACGAACAGTCCCCGCGTGCGTGCCACCGGCTCGACGGCCTGCATGAACCGCAGGATCAGATCGTTACCGTCGTCCCACAGCTTCGGTATCGCCTCGACGGTTGCACTGAGCATCATCAAACGATCATAGATCGCGTCGAATTGGTGCTGGAACTTCCTGTAGTCCGGGTTTTTATTCGAGGCGTCGTCCAGCCGTCGATTCAATACGGCAAGGTTTGCCATGGATGCCAGGGCCATGTTGGCGAGCAGGGAGTCGGCGTAGGTGCGGCAGAAAACGCCCAGGATTTCCGGCCATTGGGGCAGTTCCTGGGTTTTCGGGTCCTTCAGCCATTCCGCGGTCGCCCATTTTTTGTATAACAGGGAAATCTTGTCGTGTGCCTTGTTGATGGAAACGAGGCAGGTATCGAGACCTTTGTGGAACGTCCTGAGGTCCTCTTCCGTCTTCATGGGAAGTTGCAACAGGAGCGGCAAGTCTGCTCGCATGCGATACACGGTGCGCGTATATTCGTCGACGACATCGGCATGCTCTTGCGCATTGCGCAGTTTTTCGTCCGCGTTCAGCCCCTTGATCGCTTCGATGATCTGGTCCTTGAGAGAAGGCTGCTCTTCGCCGAAATACGTGAGGAGCTGACCGACGAGGCCAAACAGCGCCGCAAACGCCACGCCATACGGGCCGGCAGCGACAGAGAAGCCGGCGAGTATCTGCATGCCGGAAGCGCAGATATTCATCAGCGCGGCACTGCCGTTGATATGGTCGCCGGCCTTGAAGGCGGCAGACGCGGACAGCATGGCGTCGACCATATCGGGCAGGTTTGTGTCGATGGCATCGAGAATGTCCTTGGCATCTTTCCTGGCCTTGTCGCCTGATTTCTCGTCGTGCAAGGTGCGCAGCGCATCCTCATACGTCGTCTGTATCTCGCGGGTGGCCGTCGCAATGATCTGGATCTGTTTTTTTTCCTTGGTCGATTGCGCATGCACGTTCATCAGCGCAAGCTGTCTCTTGATTTGGTCGAGATCGGCAGTCAAGTTGTCATCCTTCCATTGCGGCCAGGCGCTATTGGGAAAAGAAAAATATTGCTTCTAGAATAACATGGGCGACTGGGTGCAGAGGCAACATTTGACGGCAAGAAACCGGCGCAGCGGCACGCGGCGGCCGGCACGCTGGCGCCACTGGAAGAAGAAATGGACGGGCATTGCCGGGTTGACCGGCAATATTGTCATACAGTAAATCAAAACGGCTATGCTTTCGCTAGTCAGCCGGCGGTGGCGGCAGCACCAACCCCGCTTATATTTTCCTGCTGCGCTTCAGGTGCAGGGGCAGCAGCCACCACATGCAGACGATGAGCGATCCCATCAGCACGCAGGCGACGATGCCGGCGACGTGGCCGAACACTTCCGACATCACCAGATTGGTGCCGAGGATGAACGCCAGCGCCAGCGAAAAGGCGCCGCACATCATGATGCGGTCGGCCACGCGCTTGAAACGCTCGCGGTCTTGCAGGGGGCGCATCACGCGGTGCTGGATCGCCGGCGCGCTGAGGAGCACGAGGCTGGTCATGGACAGGAAAAACGTCAGCAGGAAGACGATTTTTTCCGCCTGCACGATCTTCGCGAAGCCGCCGTTGAAGGGCAGGATGATGAGGAAGGCCGTCAGCATCTGCGCGCCCGGCAAGAGAATGCGCAATTCGCTGAGCAGGTCGGACAAGTCGCCTTCCTCGCCTGGCTGATTATTGTCGTCATGTGGCGGGCTGTGCGGCATGGCGCTCTTCCTGTTGGTGGCGATGGGGCCAGTCTACGCACAGGCGGCCAGGCCGACTGTGGGCGGGCGCACCTTCAGACGCATTGCGTCAGAACCAGTGCGGGTAGCGTTGGCGCAGCCGCCACAAGGGCGTCGAGACGATGGCCGCGGGACTGTGCGAGGCGTCGTGGCCGCAATGGCCGCAACTGTGGCGCCGGTGCGGCGCCAGGGCGAAGTCGCCCAGGTCCAGGTGCGGGTGGCCGCAGCGGGCGCAGTCGCTGCAGCCCAGCGGTGCGCCAGCCTGCAAGGCGGCGGCGAACGCCTGCGCGGCGGGCGGCGTGATATTCAGTTGCACTATGTCGGGAGGAAACAGGCCGGGCAGGGCGCGGCAGTCGATGGCCAGCGCGGCCGCGTCGCGCGCCAGCAGGGCGCCGCCGTCATTGGCCCGGGCGCGCAGTTGCAGCAGGCCCTCCGGACCCAGGCGCAAGGTGGCGGCGTGGAATTGCGTGGGGTCGAACAATTCCGGATACAGCACATAGCCCATGGGGCTGGCGTGCTGGCGGCACTGCATGGGTTGCGCGGATGGGCAGGCGGCCAGGTCGGCTTGCGTGCCCCAGTAGCACTGGTGCGTGCGGCACCAGTGGCGTGCCGCGCCATTGCGAAATTTTCCAGCGGGCAGCAGGTCGCACACGATGATGGCGTCCAGTCCCGCGCCGGCGCGAAAGTGGCCCGTGATGTGGGACGTGGCGACGGCAAGATGGCCCGTGCTCGCGTGCAGGGGCCAGCAGATGCCGGGCAGGGTCAGCGGGGTGGGCAATGGCGCCTCCGCGCGGCTATCGGCTTGCCAGCCGCTCGCTGGCCGGAAGCAAAAAACCCGCCGGTTGGGGCGGGCTGGGCTGACGGGGATGCCTGAGGCATGGCCCGGTCTATTCTTCCGTATCGGCCAGGGTGACGATGGCGCGCGCCCACTTCGAGTATTTCAGGTTTGCCAGGTCGCGCACGGTCTTGATATTGAATGCCTGCTTGAGCAGCTCCGCATCCTTCTCGCTCACGCCTTGCAGCGCATCGACGGGTGCATCAGCGATTTCCTTGAACGTCTTTTTTTCGTAAGCCTTGTCTACCGCTTTATTGATGTTCATGTGTTGATACTCCTCAGTAAGTAGGAAAATTAATTCTACACGTTTTTGAGAACCGTCAATTTACGCTTGCAAGTTGTGCCGAACTAAATATGATGGAGGTGGGCGCCTCGACCGTGAGGCCGTCTGTGCGTTCGCCTTGAGATTGTAATTATGTCACTGTTATTATTCATAGTATAATGATTTCCATGGCGGAGAATGGTCTGCGCCATGCCGGACACCGCGGTCACGCGGCACCAATCGATAGCGTTCAGGAGAATACGATGAGTTTGCTAGATCAACTTGCAGGACAGGCGATGAGCGCTTTGGGCAATAAAAGTGCTGACGGGGAAGCCCCATCGGGATTGATGGCCAGCGTGATGGACCTGGTCAACCAGCATGGCGGCTTGCCCGGCCTGCTGCAGAAATTCCAGGAAAGCGGCCTGGGCGACCAAGTGGCCAGCTGGATCGGCACCGGCGCCAATGCGCCCGTCTCCGGCGAACAGATCAAGGATGCGCTGGGCAGCGACACGATCACCCAGATCGCTGAAAAAGCGGGCGTCGCCCCGGACGCGGCTTCGGGCGGCCTGGCAGCCTTGCTGCCCCAGCTGATCGACAAGCTGACCCCGGACGGCCAGGTGCCGGAAGGCAATGACCTCGTCAGCCAGGGCTTGAATATGCTTAAGGGCAAGATCTTCGGTTGATTCCCTGGTCTTGCAAGTGAAAAACCTCGCAGCGATGCGAGGTTTTTTGTTTTCAGGCGGCGGCCATCATGCCGAGACGTTGCGCCATATACGCCGGTTCGCTGGTCAGCCTGGCCGTACTGCCTTCCACCAGATACGAGCAGTACCGTCTCCGCTCGGCGCTGCCGCCGCGTCGTTCCATCAGCTCGCCCAGCATGGCGACGGCGTCGGCGGCCATCTTTTGCACGGGCTGGCGCAGGGTGGTGATGTCGTAGCTGAGCCAGCCGGACGCTTCCAGCGCGTCGAAGCCGGCCACCGACATTTGCAGCGGCACCTGGATGCCCATCTGGTGGCGCGCCGTGTCCAGGCAGCCGATGGCCATGATGTCGTTGCCGCAAATGACGGCGTCCGGCACGCGGCCCAGGCGGTCGATGACCTTGCGCAAACCCCGTCCGCCGCTGGCGTAGTCGTAGTTGCCGCTGACGACGATGGGCGCGGGCAAGCCCAGGGTCAGCAAACGGTCCAGCATGCCGGCCTTGCGTTCCTGCGCCACGGCCGAATCGCCGGGGCCGTCGATGATGGCGAACTGGCGGTGGCCCGCTTCGGCCAGGCGCGAGACGAGCAGGCGCGCCGCTTCGCCCTGGTCGCACAGCACGGCATGCACGGCGTGTTCGCGCGGGCTGCGGTTGAACAGCACCAGGGGCACGTCGCGCCGGCCGAATTCGGCCATCTGCTCATCCGACAGGGAGGCGGCCACGACGGCGCCGTCGACCTGGTATTGCCACACATCGCTCAAGACCTTGCCGATGTCCGCTTCGCGCTCCAGGGTAAACAATAGAAGGCGCTTGCCCTGGCGGGCGATGTGCTGGCTCAGGTCGGACAATACTTGCGGATAGTACAGATTGGCCAGGTTGGAAATGATCACGGCCACCAGATTCGAGCGGCGCGTGATCAGGCTGCGCGCGGCCGCGTTGGGGATGTAGTCGAGGCTGATGGCCGCCTGCATGACCTTGGCGTGGGTGGCTGGCGAGATGCTGGCGCCCGGCTTGAAGCAGCGCGACACGGCCGATTGCGACACGCCGGCCAGCAAGGCCACGTCATACGAGGTCACGCGCCGTCCGGCGCCGGGTACGGCGCGGCTGGCGGTGCCGGGTGTCCGGGCTACAGTATTCTTTTTTCGCATATTGGTCTGGCAAGCAACCTGTCTCAAAGTATTCCTGCAGGCCCGGCCGCTTGTGGCTGCCTGGGCGGGCAGAATGAGCATAGCGCAAAAGATTGCCGCATGGCAAGACTGTTTTCTTGTTCATGTTGCAAAAAATATGACTGAATGGCAAGTGGTATGCTTGCTCCTCAATCGGCGCTGTCGCAGGGGCCGCTGCCATACGGGCTGAGGCGTCCCGGCGGGTCCACGCGGCGCGCGCTGAAATCGCTGGCCAGCGTGGGTAATGGAAAATCTGCCGTGGCGCTCGCCTCCGTGCCGCTGACGGTGCCGCGCACGGTCAGGGCCACGTGCACCCAGGAACCATAATTGCGCGGATAGCTGACGGTGACGGTGGCCATGCCCAGCGCGTCGCTCAGGCCGCTGGCGCTGACGGTCAGGGGGATGCCCGGGTCGAGCACGCCATTGCCGTTGCGGTCGTAGGCGGCGTCAAAGATGCCGTTGCGCAAGACGTCTTCATTGGCGCAGCTGTAGAGGGGCAGGGCCAGGCGCCAGACGCCCGTGTCGGGGAATTCGGGCTTGTCCGCCTGCCACACGTAAGACCCCTTGGCATAGCGGCTGGGCCAGGCGGCGGCCGTGATGGCGACGCCCGGCACGGCATTGCCGGCGCTGTCGGACACGAACACGGCAAAGTCCTTCTGCAGCACGCCGGCCGAATATTCGCGCAGCAGGCTGCCCGTGCCCAGCTTGATCGACAGCGCTTGCCGCGCCACCGTCAGGCGCACGAGCGCCGTGGCCGCCGCTTGCGGCGCGCCTTCGATGCGTGCCTGGATCAGCACGCCGTCGCGCCCGCTGTCGGCCGGCCCCGCCACATACACGGCGCGCGCCAGGCCATCGCTGCCCGTCAGCACCCGGCCCGCCTGCCGCAGGTAGCCGCCGCTGGGGTCGCTCAAGATGGAAAACAGCACGGGCGCGTTCTTGACCAGGTTGTTCGCCGCGCCATCGCGCACCACGGCGCTGATTGTGCTGATACTTGTGCTGACGTTGTCGGCCGAGGCCGCCGAAGTGGTCGTATTGGCGCGCAGCACGGCCGGCTCCGCCTGCACGGCCAGCTTGCTGGCGCCGCTCAATGGCGCGACGAATTCCAGCCGCGTCTGTGCCGTGGGTCCGCCCGCCACGGCGGCCGTGAGGGTGGCCACGCCCGCGTTGGCCGATTGCACATAGCTGCGCGGCAAGTTGCCATTGCTGAAAATCAAACTGGCAGGCAAGGCCTGGCTGCAGGCGCTGTCGCTGAACAGGCTGCCGCGCGAGGTCGACAGGCTGGCGCTGCCCGCTTGCGGCACGCCCGCCTTGTCATAGCGCGCGTCGATGGGCTGGCACGCCAGGGTCGCCACTTCCGCCAGCACGTCCGCGCCGCTGGCGTCCTGGCCCACGGCCGGACTCAGGCGCAGGTCGCTGCCGGCCACGGCATACGCTTGCGTGGCGGCGGTGCCCAGCGCGCTGACGGACACGGCATCCTTGCCCAGGCTGCCAGCCGTCAGGCGCAGCACCAGCTGGCCTTGCGCATTGCTGAGCGCCGCGCCCCCATCCTTGACACGCACGCCGTTGCCGGTGCCCGTGCTGTAGGCGATGGCGGCGCCGGCCACGGGTTTGCGCGCCGAGTCGCGCACGGTGACGGTGAGGTCGGCGCCCTGGCCCAGCATCAGGGCGGCCGGCCCCAGCACTTCCACGCTGCTGCCGGTCACCGCTACCGTGCCCTTGCCGCTGCGCGCGCCGACAGTCGCCGTTACGGTGATGCTGCGGTTGCTGTTGGCGCCGCCGGTCCCCAGCAGGGCGCGCGCCTGGCCGTTCTTGTCCGTCACGGCATCGACGCTGCCGAGGATGCCGGAATCGGCGGCAAAGGAAATCTTTGCGTTTGGCAAGGCGAGGTTGGCGCCATCCTTGACGAGGGCCGTGACGGCCACCTCGCTGCCGGCCAATCCCGCCGAGGCCAGTTCCGTGCTGGAAAAGACCAGGTTGACGGCGCTGGCCAGGCTGGCCGGCTCGGGCGGCGTGACGGGCGGAATCACGGGTGGCGTCACGGGCGGGGTGACTGGCGGCTTCACGGGCGGCACGGTGGGCGGCGGGCTGCCGCCGCAGCCTGCCGTGCTGTGCAGCGAGCAGCCGGCGCCGGCCTGGGTATCGGCCGAACCGCCGCCGCAGCCGGCCAGGGAAACGAGGAAGGTCGCCAGCACGGTAGCAGGCAGCAAAGCAGCGGGCAGGTGGCGCGGGCGGCGCAGCGGGGTGAGGGGCACGATGGGTCTCCGGAAGCTTGTTGAGTTGCTCGGCATCAATTTCCCAAGAGTAGCTTTTGCGCGCGGCGGCTACTTGATGCAAAGCAAGCTTATGCTGTTGACCTCGTCGAACGGGTTTTGCTGGTGCAATAGCCTGCCTTCTGATAACATAACGCCCCTTTATTCAGGGAAGGGTCGACATGGCCAATGCTTGCGGCGTCGATTTCGGCACGTCAAATTCCACGGTAGGCTGGGCACGTCCCGGGCAGAGCACCATGCTCGGCCTGGAAGATGGCAAGACGACCTTACCGTCCGTCGTCTTCTTCAATGCGGAAGACGAGGAAGTCAGTTTTGGCCGCGCGGCGCTGGCCGGCTATCTGGCCGGTTACGAGGGGCGCTTGATGCGCTCGCTGAAAAGCTTGCTGGGCACGAGCCTCATCGATGGCCAGACGGAAGTGGGCGGCCGCGCCTTGCCGTTCCGCATGTTGCTGGCGCAATTCATTGGCGAAGTGAAACGCCGTGCCGAGCAGTCCGCCGGCCGCGAATTCTCGTCCGCCGTGTTCGGCCGTCCCGTCTTCTTTATCGACGACAATGCGCAAGCCGACCAGCTGGCGCAAGACACGCTGGCCGAAGTGGCGCGCTCCGTCGGTTTCAAGGACGTCGCCTTCCAGTTCGAGCCGATTGCCGCGGCGTTCGACTACGAGTCGCAAATCGACAAGGAAGAACTGGTGCTGATCGCCGACATCGGCGGCGGTACGTCCGACTTTTCGCTGGTGCGCCTGTCGCCGGAACGGGCAAAGAAAACCGAGCGGCGCGACGACATCCTCGCCACCGGCGGCGTGCACATCGGCGGCACGGATTTCGATAAATACCTGAGCCTGTCTTCCGTCATGCCCTTGCTGGGCTACGGCAGCCGCCTGCATAACAATAGCGAAGTACCGTCCAGCTATTATTTCAACCTGGCGACCTGGCACACGATCAACCTGGCGTACACGAAAAAGATCTGGGTGCAGCTGGCCGACGTGTGCCGCGATGCGCGTGAGCAAGACAAGATGGGGCGCCTGCAAAAGCTGATCGACGAGCGCGCCGGCCACTGGCTGGCCATGAAAGTCGAAGAGGGCAAGATTGCCCTGTCCGACGCGGCCGAAGTGCAGCTGGAACTGGACCGTTTGTCGCCCGCGCAAAGTCTGTTGCTCAAACGCACGCAGTTCGACGAGGCCATCGGCCACCTGTGCGGTTCCGTGGAAGAAACCGTGCTGCGCTTGCTGCGCGACGCGGGCGTGGCGCCGGAAGCCGTCGACACCGTGTTCTTCACGGGCGGTTCGAGCGGCGTGCGCTTGCTGCGCGAAAAGATCGCAGCCCTGGTGCCGGCCGCGCGCAAGGTCGAGGGCGATCTGTTCGGCAGTATCGGTGCGGGACTCGCGCTGGACGCCGTGCGCAAGTTCGGCTGATAAAATGTGCATGGCGGCGTTGCCGCGTCTTGCCGTACTAGTGTACTGTCTGCGACGCGGCGCCTTGCCCTGCGCATTTTATCGATACATCCACTGTTGCACCCACGAAAGAGCGCCCCATGAATGTGTTTGACAAACCGATCGTCATGATCGACTTCGAGACGACCGGTTTATCTCCCGACATGGGCGACCGCATCACGGAAGTGGCGGCGCTGCGCATCGAGGGCGGGCAGATCACGGACCGCTATGTGACCTTGATCAACTGCAATGCGCGCATCCCCTCGTTCATCACGGGCTTGACGGGCATCACGCAGGCGATGGTGGACAAGGCGCCGCCCGTGGCCGAGGTAGTGCCGCAGCTGCTGGATTTTATCGGCAGCGATGCCTTGTCGGCGCACAATGCCAGCTTCGATGAAAAATTCCTGCGCGCGGAAAGCGCCAGGCTGAACCTGACACCTGCGCACCAGTCGCTCGTGTGTTCCCTGAAACTGTCGCGCCGCGTGTTTCCCGGCATGGCCAGCTACAAGCTGGGGCTGCTGTCCAGCCAGCTGGGCATCGCCTTCAAGAGTGCCGCCCACAGGGCCGAATCCGATGCGGAAGTGGCGGCGCAAGTGCTGATCCATATCGGCCGCCATTTGCGCAGCAGCTATGGCATCGCCGACGTCGACGCGGACTTGCTGGTCTCGCTGAACAAGCTGGCCGCCGCCAAGGTGCCGCAATTCCTGCAAAAACACCCATCACGCCGCTGATCGCCATGCCTGCCTAAGCGGGCTCATCAAAACGATATAATTTTGTTATTTCGTTTGAGCCTGCTCAAGTCCTTCCCCCGCATCGAATTTAAAATTTAAGCAACACATGATTTCGCCGCCCTGGGCCGCCGTTTTGCGCGTGCTGCCAGCAAGCGCAATGTGGATGGGGGCGCACATGGACAAGCACCATACTGCCAGAGATAGCCACGAGGCGTATATCTGGTTCCGCACGGCTGCCGAGCAGGGCAATGCCTACGCCCAGTTCAATCTGGGCTTGATGTACAAGAAGGGCGAAGGCGTGGCGCAGGACGATGCGCGCGCCTTTGTCTGGCTACGGCTGGCCGCGCTGCAAGGGCTGGCGTTCGCGCAAAACCATCTGGGCGCCCTGTATTACCACGGCCGCGGCGTGGCGCAGAGCGACGAGGACGCCGTGCTGTGGTTTCGCCGCGCGGCCGCGCAGGGCGATGCCTCGGCCCAGCAAAACCTGGGACAGATGTACCGCAAGGGACGCGGCGTGCTGCAGAGCGACGAACTGGCCCTGGCGTGGTTTTACCGCGCCTCCGAACAGGGCGTGGCCAGCGCGCAATCGCTGCTGGGCGAAGCCTATGCGCAAGGGCTGGGCGCGAAAAAGAACGATGCGCTGGCCCTGGCCTGGTTCCGCAAGGCCGCCTTGCAGGGCGATGCGCAGGCGCAGCTGAACCTGGGGCTCGTCTACAAGCGGGGCCAGGGCGTGGCGCAAAGCGATACGCAGGCGCTGGCCTGGTTCCGCCAGGCCGCTGCCCAGGGCCTGGCCGTGGCGCAGCGGCAACTTGGCGTGGCGTATGCGGAAGGCCTGGGCGTGGCGCCCGACCAGCTGCGCGCCTACGCCTGGCTGCAGCGGGCGGCCGAGCAGGATGACGCCGACGCCCAGTTCAACCTGGGCCTGATGCTGGCGCGGGGGCAGGGCGTGGACAAGGACGAGGCGCGCGCCGTCGTCTGGTACCGGCGTGCCGCCCTGCAAGGTCATTGCATGGCGCAATACAATCTGGGCGGCATGTTTGCGGGCGGGCGCGGCGTCGCCCGCGACCTGCGCCAGGCGCTGGACTGGTATGCCAGGGCGGCGGCCCAGGGCGCGTCGAATGCGCAGTTCAATCTGGGCGTGATGTATGCCAATGGCCAGGGCGTGGAGCGCGACGAGGTGTGCGCCGTGCGCTGGTACCGCACGGCGGCCGAGCAGGGCGATGCCAGCGCGCAAAACAACCTGGGCGTCATGTATGCGAGCGGACACGGCGTGCCGCAAGACGATGGCCTGGCCGTGCAATGGTATGCGCGCGCGGCCGGCCAGGGCCATGCGCTGGCGCAGTACAACCTGGGCGGCATGTACAACAGCGGGCGCGGCGTGGAGAAGGATCCCGTTTGCGGCTATATGTGGCTGGCGCTGGCGGCCGAGGGCGGCGATAGCGGAGCGGCCAGGGCGCGGGAAGCGGCTGCCGCCAGGCTGGAGCCGGCACAGCTGCAAGAGGCGCAGCAGCGCATGCGGCAATGGCACCAGGTGCGTTCCCCGCCACGGCCACCGCGCGACTGAAGCGTGGGCGCGGACGCGGGCTGCATGCGATAATTGCCGGCAGGAATGTCGCGAAGGCGGCGTGGTTTTTGGCACAGCGAAAGGCGGAACATGGTAAGGCAGGCAGGCGAGGATGCATCCGAGCAAAAAGTCATCGACGACATCGCCACGCATGGCTGGCATGGCGTGCATATCAGTGCCGATGAAGAGGGCCCCGGCTATGCCTTCACGATAGGCGCTTGCCACAGCTTTGGCCAGCCTGAATTTCTCATCATGGGCTTGCCGCGCGCCATGGCCCACCAGATACTCGACGTGGCGCTCGATGCCGCGCGCAGCGGCGCCATCACGGATTTCACGGCCACTACGGACGTCTTGCTGGAAGGCCATCAGTGCGCCTTCGTGCGCGTGCCTGTCGAGCAATACCGCAACTACGTCGGCTATGCGCGCTGGTATTACCAGGGCGATGATTTTACCGTGTACCAGATCGTCTGGCCGTCGCGTGATGGCTATTTTCCATGGCAGGCGCAAGCCAGTGCGCAGTACGTGGAAAGCCAGCCCCTGCTGGGACCGGCGCCGCTGGCCGCATGACGAGAATCGTGACCGGCACGGCTACCCTGTGCGTGTTCGACCCGGCCCTCCTGCGCCACAAGCTCGACGATGACTGCGACTGGTGGAGCATTCCCGGTGCGGAGCTGGCGGCCGTGAATGCGGGGCAAGTGGCGTTTTTCAACGTGGGCGGCGACGGCGCGTATGACATCGCCTTGCACGCCGAACTTGCCGAGCCGCATGTGGTCGTGCATCTGGCCGTGGTCTCCGGCCGCGTCTTCATCGGCGCCGGGGAAGACGTCACCGGCGGCGGCCTGGAACCGGACACGGCATATGGTGGCCTGTTCGTGGACGTGCCCGCGGGCAGTTACCGCCTGCAGGCGCGCCGCGATGAGGCACGCATCAGCCTGGCATTCGTGCCCGATGCCCGCAGCAGCAATGCGTTTGGCGACCTCGTGCGTATTTGAGCGCGCCTGGCTTGGCCCCATCCAGCTTTTGACTCTTGCCCCTGGCTACGCATCCATGCGCGCCACGCCCGCGCCTTGCCGCCGGTCCAGGAACAGGCTGTTGCCGTGGATTTTCTTCGCCTGCTTCTTCGCTTCCGCCGCCTGCGTGGCAATCTGGTGGTGCGTGTAATACTGGTGCGCCTCGACCTTGATGACGCCCAGCGACAGGCTGATCAATGAGTAAAACACTTTCTTGCCTTGCCGGTCTTCGCTGATGTAGCCGCCCCGTTCGCAGTCGCTGCTGCTGTAGTAGGCGAGGATGGCGGCAGCGAAGTCGTCCAGCATGGCCTGGCAGCGCGTTTCCCAGTCTTCGCTCTGGAACAGGATCATGAAATCGTCGCCGCCGATGTGGCCGATGAAGTCGCGGTTCGGGTCGCAATGGCCGCTGAGGATTTCTCCCGTCAGCTGGATCACGTCGTCGCCCTTGCGGTAGCCGTACACATCGTTGAAGGGCTTGAAGTGGTCGAGGTCGCAGTAGCAGACCCAGAAGCGGCTGCCGCTGTGCAATAAGCGGTCGATATGCTCGTTGATGGGCACGTTGCCGGGCAATTGCGTCAACGGGTTGGCGTAGCGGGCCGCATTGATCTGCATTTGCGTGATTTCGCGCATCAGGTCGTGTCCCGTGCCCATGCCCAGGTAGCGGCCGTGTTCGGTAATGATGAAACCGTTGAACAGGTGGTGGGCGCTCGATTGCACCATGGTGTAGCTGAGTTCCTGCAAGCTCGTTTCGTGGTCGGCGATCAGGGGGGTGGCATCCATGAACAGGCTGCACGATTTCTTGCCATACAGTTCGCGTTGGTACGGACGGGCGAAGTGGTCGATCATCTCGAAGCGGCTGATCAGGCCCAGCGGCACGCCGTCGTCGACGACGGGAATGATCATCAGCTTCGGGTCTTTCAGAAAAATATCGTACACCTCGTTATTGTTTTTCTCGGGCGAAACGGCGGCCACGCGGTGCAGCAGCTTGCGGATGCTGGCGCCGTTCTTTTCCAGGCTGCTGCGCTGCGGATACACGGCCACGCCGTTGCGCCCCAGCGCCTGCACCACTTCGGCCGGCAAGGCGCGCGCCGGCACCGCGTTGGGCCGGCCCAGGTGATAGCCCTGGCCGAACGCCACGCCCAGGTCGCGCAAGACCAGCAATTCCGTCTGCGCCTCGATGCCTTCGGCGATCACCAGGGTGCCCGATTTCTCCGCGATTTCCTGGATCGAGCGCACGAACTGCAGTTTCACGGGGTCATTATTGATGCCCTGGATGAAATGCATGTCGATTTTCACGTATTCGGGGCGCAATTCCGACCACAGGCGCAGGCTGGAAAAGCCTTCGCCCAGGTCGTCGATGGCGATCTGGAAACCCATGTTGCGGTAGTGTAGTACCGCTTCGCGCATCAGCTCGTAGTCATACGTGGGCTGGTTTTCCGTCAGCTCGATGATGACCCTGTCCGGATTGATGCCGATGTGCTCGATGTATTCCAGGGTTTCGCCGTGGCGGGCATTGCGCAGCAACAGGCATTCCGGGCTGACGTTGAGAAACAGTTTTCCTGGTAACTGCAGTTCCGCAAAGCGTTCGAGCACCACTTGCCGGCACAGGTGTTCCACTTCCAGGGTCAGGTCATGCGCGCGCGCCACCTTGAACAGATTCATCGGCGCGTGCAGGGGGCTGTCGGACGGCCCCCGTATCAAGCCTTCGTAGCCGATGATGTCGCCGCTGTGCATGTGGATGATGGGCTGGAACAGCGCGCTGAGCTTGCGGCCCGCCAGGATATCGTGCAAGGCATCCGTCCCTTCGATGCTCATGGATACCGATGACGGCTTCAGGTAAGCCACGTTCGATGGCACCGCGCCGGGCGGCGCGGCGGTGGCGGTGGGGAGGGCGAGAGTGTGCATAGGCGGATGTGGCGGCACGGCCTCTGGACGGGCCATGAACATGTTGCCGATAGTAAAGAAGATTTATGACGGCTTGATGAAACGACTTTGTTTTTGATAATGTTTCTTGCATGAACGTCAGTTTGCCGATTCCGGCGAAAGCGAGATTTATCATGGTCATTCATGTAAATTTCCCAAACAAAAGACGGTAAATCCACCGGATAACTGTGCTTTAAAAGTGGCAATCCGCGCTATGATTTCTCTTGGCGAAAGTCAACATGGGCAGCCGCGGCGTATGCAGGCGGCCTGCTTTCCTCGACATCCAACAATGAGACAACAACCCATGCAATTACGTAGTGCAACCCTCATATTCAGCTTGATGGCCGCCTTCGGTGGCAATGCCCTGGCGCAAAGCGCCGCGATGCCATCGTGCCCGGCCGGCGACGGCGCCCCCGTGACGTATCCGGTCAGCAAAAAAGTCGACCAGCAAGACAGCTATTTCGGCACCACCATCGCCGACCCGTACCGCTGGCTGGAAGATGCCAACAGCGCCGAAACGGGCGAGTGGGTTGCGGCGCAAAACAAGCTGACGCAATCGTATCTGGGCACCATCCCGGAGCGCGCCGCGATCAAGCAGCGCCTGACCAAGCTGTGGAACTATGAGCGTTTCTCTACGCCAACGAAGCAGGGCGGCCGTTACTTCTACAGCCGCAATGACGGCTTGCAGAACCAGGCCGTGCTGTACACGGTGAAAAAACTGGCGGACGAGCCGCGCCTGCTGCTGGACCCGAACACCCTGTCCACGGATGGCACGGTGGCGCTGGCCGGCACTTCGATCAGCCCGAACGGCAAGTACCTGGCGTATGCCACGTCCGCTTCCGGTTCCGACTGGAATGAGTGGAAAGTGCGCGACATCGAATCGGGCAAGGATTTGACGGACCACATCAAGTGGGCCAAGTTCTCCGGCGCTTCGTGGACCAAGGACAACACCGGTTTCTTCTACAGCCGCTATGACGCGCCGAATGAAGCGACCAAGCTGGCCGATATCAATTACTTCCAGAAATTGTATTTCCATAAGATCGGCACACCGCAAAGCGACGACGTGCTCGTCTTCGACCGTCCCGACCAGAAGGAATGGGCGTTTGGCGGCAGCACCGTCAGCGACGACGGCAATTACCTGATCATCACGGCCACGCAGGGCACGGAACGCAAGAACCGCATTTTCTACAAGGACTTGCGCCAGAAGAACGCCAAGGTGGTCGGCTTGCTGGAAGCGTTCGACGCGTCGTACTCGTTCATCGACAATGACGGCCCCGTATTCTTCTTCAAGACGGACAACAAGGCGCCGAAATCGCGCGTGATCGCCATCGACACGCGCAAGCCGCTGCCCTCCGACTGGAAAGAAATCGTGCCGCAAAGCGCGGAAACCCTCGTTGCCGTCAACCTGATCAACAACCAGCTGGTGCTCGATTACCTGAAAGATGCGCAAACGCAAATCAAGATCGTCGGCCTGAACGGCAAGCTGGTGCGCGAAGTGGCCTTGCCGGGCATCGGTTCGGCTGGCGGCTTTGCGGGCAAGCGTGGCGACACGGAAACGTTCTACTCGTTCACCAGTTTCACGACGCCGGCGACCATCTACCGCTACGACATGAAATCGGGCAAGAGCAGCGTGTACCGCCAGCCGAAGGTCGATTTCGACCCGAACGCCTTTGAAACGCGCCAGCAATTCTTCACCAGCCGCGACGGCACCAAGGTGCCGATGTTCATCGTCTCGAAAAAAGGCATGAAGCTCGACGGTTCCAACCCGACCTACCTGTACGGCTATGGCGGCTTCAATATTTCGCTGACGCCTAGCTTCTCCGTGGCGAATCTTGCCTGGGTGGAAATGGGCGGCGTCTACGTGATGGCCAACCTGCGCGGCGGCGGCGAATACGGCGAAGCCTGGCACCAGGCTGGCACCAAGCTGAACAAGCAAAACGTGTTCGACGATTTTATTGGCGCAGCGCAATGGCTGGTGGACAACAAGGTCACATCGCCATCGAAACTGGCGATCGGCGGCGGCAGCAATGGCGGCCTGCTGGTGGGTGCGGCCATGACGCAGCGTCCGGACCTGTTCGCCGCGGCGATCCCGCAAGTGGGCGTGCTCGACATGTTGCGTTTCCACAAGTTCACCGTGGGCTGGGGCTGGGTGCCTGACTACGGTTCGTCGGACGATGCCGAGCAGTTCAAGGCGCTGGTGAAATACTCGCCGCTGCACAACCTGAAGGCGGGCGGCTGCTATCCAGCCACCATGATCACGACGGCCGACCACGACGACCGCGTCGTGCCTGCCCACAGCTTCAAGTTCGCCGCCGCCGCCCAGGCAGCGCAAGGCGGCGCGGCGCCCGTGCTGATCCGTATCGACAGCAAGGCCGGCCATGGCGCCGGCAAGCCGACGACCAAGCAGATCGAAGAAGTGGCCGATCGCTGGGGCTTCCTCAGCCGTTCGCTGAAGATGACGCCGGTAGTGGCGGAGCCGGCCAAGGTGGCGGCGCAGTAAGTCTTATTTAAACCCCAAGACAGACACTGGGGTCGGACCCTGAGGGTCCGACCCCGGCCCTTGTCTCTGGGGCTATTCTAGCCAATACCCCCTCCCCAAACACGGCCTGAAACGGCAAATCCTTGCGCTGCGCATAGCCGATATAGCAATCGCACTTGAAGCGCGGGCAGGATTTTTCCTGCAGCAGGTCCGCCAGGTCGTCCGTGTACAGGTTGCCCAGGCGCTCGGGCACGAAATGGCAGCGCGCCAGTTCGCCGTCGCCATCGACGGACAGCGACGTCTCGCCCGCCAGGCACGGTTTATTGCGCGAGGGCGAAGGGCGCCGGTTTTGCGCGAACCACGGGTCGACGGCGTCGAGCCAGGCCAGGTCTTCCACCGCGTAGTAGCCGGGACCACGCCGGTCATACGCGTTCAGCCACAGGTAGACGTGCGCGGGCAGGGCCGCGCGCAGGGCGCGGATGGCATCCAGGTGTTCATTCATCGCCACGACGCCGACGGAATAGCGCACGCCCATGGCGTCCAGGCGCGCGCAGCGTTCGAGAAAGCGGGCCAGTGTCGTCTGGTCCGGGTGGTAGGTGCACCACAGGCCGATCTTTCCCAGTCCGTCCATCCCCTGCAGCCAGTTCAGGGGGCCGGACAGATTCGTTTGCAGCGCCACCTGGCGCACGTGGGGCAGTGCGGCCAGGGCTTGCATGGCTGCGCGGTAGTGGCGCCGCACCAGCGCTTCGCCCCAGGGGGTGAACAGCACGCCGATGGGGCGCGTTTGCCGCGCAATCCAATCCGTAAAACGCGCCACTTCGCGCGCATCGCGGGCCAGCGCGGCGCGGCTGTCGCGCTTCTTGGCAAACGGGCAGTAGCCGCAGGCGTAGTTGCAGCTCGCCAGCGTGCCCCGGTACAGCAGGGACAAAGTGCCAGGCTGCGTTGTCAGCACGCCTGGCCCTCTTGCGCCATCAGCGCGCGCACCGTCTCGGAGGCCAGCCAGGGGCCGATGGTGTCGGCATAGCTGTAGCCCCGCTCGTTCAGCCGCAGCAGCGGACCATCCTCCTGCACCAGCTCCAGCGCGTGCAATTCGGCCAGCTGCGGCAGATCAATCTCGCAGCGCGTGCCGAAGCGGGCCGCGTAGGCGTCGCGGTCCAGGCCCGGTTCCGTCAGCAGCGACTGGATCACATAGCGCCGGCGCTGTTCTTCCTCGTCGAGCACGTAGCCGTGTTCGGCCTGCGCGAAGCGCGCCTCGTCGAGCGCCAGGTAGTTGTCGATGATATTGATGGTATCAAGCCGCGCCACCGCGTATTCGCTGGAGTAATGCAGGCTGGCCGTGTACGAGCGCGCGCCCGCGCCCAGGCCCACCATGCCGTCATTCTGGCAGCAGTACGAGGGACCGTTTTGTTCCGGCGCATGGGGAGCGCGGAACATGCGCATCGATACCTGTTCGTAGCCTTGCGCGCGCAAATGGTCGCGCGCGGCCGCGTACAGGGCCAGCCGGCTGTCGCCGTCCTGCGCCAGCATGATGGGGTTCAGCGTACCGGCGCCTTTGCGCCGCGCGATCTTGCCAAGGCCCGTCTGCTCGCGCACATATAGCGGATACAGATAGATTTCCTCGGGCCGGAAGGCCAGCGCGCTGTCGATGGACGCCAGCAGGCTGGCGACGGTTTGCCCCGCGATGCCGTAGATCAGGTCCAGGTTCAGGGTGGGAAAACCGGCGTCGCGTATCAGGCCGATGGCGTGATGAACGGTGGCGTTTTGCTGGGGCCGCGCCAGCGCGCGCATCTCGCCGGCGGCAAAGCTCTGGATGCCCAGGCTGACGCGGTCGATGCCGTGCGTGCGGCAGACCGCCAGCCGTTCGGCCGTGATGGTTTCGGGCGAGGCTTCGATGCCGGCCGGCGTGGCTTGCAGGTCGATGCCGAGGATGTCGCGCGCGCCGCACAGCAGGGTGTCCAGCTGCGCCGGCGACAGATAGGTGGGCGTGCCGCCGCCCAGCGCGAAGCGGGCGAAGCGCCGTTCGCCCAGCGCGCCGGCCAGTGCGCGCATCTGCACCAGCACTTGCCGCACGTAGCGTTCGACCATGCCGGCGCTGGGGCGGGCCATGGCGAACAGGTTGCAAAAGCCGCAGCGCATCTCGCAAAACGGAATATGGATATACGCGAACAGGGCGGAGCGGTCTTGCCGCGCCCACAGGGGTGCCAGGGGCGCCGCCTGCGGCAAGGCGCGGTAGGCCGCCTTGTGCGGATACGAATACGAATACGCCTGGTAGGGCGTGTGGCGCATGCGCTGCGCCAGGGTGCCAGGTTGTTCGGCTGGGTTCACGGTGGGGACTCCTTGGGACGTGTATCGGGGGCGATGAAGAAGTGCGCATACGGCACGTTCCACACGCTGTCGTGGGCGATGCGGTGGCCGCGGTAGCCGTCTTCGCCATAGGCGCTGCCGTGATCCGAGCAGACGATGGCGAACGTGGGCGCGCGCGCGGCGCAGGCGGCAAGCAAGGGCGCCAGCGCGCCGTCGACATAGCGCAGGGCTGCCGCATGGCTTTCCAGGCAGTCGGCGCGGCAGCCGGGCAGGTAGGCGCGGTTCGGCGTGTGTAGGGCGGCCACGTTGATGAACAAAAAAGTGCGCTGCTCGTTTTGCGCCAGCAGCCGGGTCGCCAGCGCCACCTGTTTTTCGGTCGAATGGCGGCTGGCTACGCCCATGCCCGCGCTCCAGTGGCTTTCCTGGAACAGCGACGGCAGCACGCAGCCCAAGGCGGTTTGCTTGTTGAAGAAGCCCACGCCGCCGATGCAGATGGTGCGGTAGCCGCGCGCGGTCAGCGCGGCGGGAAGGTCCGCTTCCTCGAAGGCGAACGTGTGCTTTGACGTCGTTTCGCTGCCCGCAAAAGCGCTGGCGAACAGGCGCGGATGGCGGCCCGGCGCGGCTGGCGTGGGCAAAAAACCCGCGAAGAAGGCCTGGTGCGCCGCATAGGTGAACGTGGCGGGCGAGTGCCGGCGTTCCCAGCCGCCCGGCGGTAAGAAACGCCCCAGCACGGGCAATTCGCCCGCCTGGTACAGCGCTTGCGCCACGTCAAAGCGCAGCGTGTCGAGCGTGAGGAAGACGATATCGTGGCTGCCGACGATGGCGTGCATGTCGGGGATGGCGTGCATGTCGGGGATGGTCGGTGTTTCTTTAAGCATGGGCCAGTTGCGCCGTGTAAGTATCGATGCCTTGCCAGAGAAGGCCGGGCAGCAGGTCGCCGAAGGCGTTCGCTTCCAGCACGTGGGCCTGGCCCTGGCGCACCACGAGGTCGTAGCCCGTCACGTGGCTATGGGGGAAGGCGCGCGCGGCCAGGGCGGCGGTGTCTTCCAGCGCGGCCAGGTCGGCTGCGTTCAAGAGGCCGGACGCCTCGCCGCGCCGGTTGTCGAGGTGCAGATTCGTCATCATGTGCTGTCCGATGCGCGCCACCCGGTGTGCGGGCTGGCCCGCCAGGGTCACGACGCGCAGGTCGTAGTGGCTGTCGCCGCAGCGCGGCTTGTTCAGCCACGCTTCCGCATACAGCTCCTGCGCGGCCAGCGCGTCGACGAGGGCGGCGATGTCGTGCCGCGTTTCATAGCGCGCCATGCGCTTGACATTGAACAGGCGCGCCGCGCCGTCCCCATGCTGCAGGGCGGCCGAGGTGGTGGCTTGCTGGCGTCCTGCCTTGTTGCGGCGGTAGGCGACGACGCCGGACGCGGACGAGCCGTAGCGCGGCTTTAAATACACGCGGTCAAGCTGGCGTTCATGCAGCAGCGACTGCAGATGGTCGTAGCCTTGCACGGGCCCCAGCAAGTCGGGTATCGGCACGCCGTGCGCGGCCAGGTGGCGCTGGCAGGCCAGCTTGTCCGTCATGACGGTGATTTCGCCCGGCGCATTGAATACGCGCGTTTGCGGCAGGTCAAGCAGTTGCGCCGCCAGGGCAGTCATGGCGGCCGTAAAACCGGCGAACCAGGCATCCATGGCCAGCAGTTCGCCATGTTCGGGCGCGCGCGCGGGTGGGCGGTCCAGCCGGAGGCAGCCCGCCTGCAGCAAGAGCCGGTGGGCGACAGGATCGTCGCCGGGCGGCTCGATCTTCAACAGGCCGGGCTGGCGCAAGGCGTCTGCCAGCAGCGCCGGCTGCGCCAGCCAGTCGCGCCATTCCAGCACCTGCGCGGGCGGCAGGCGCAGTTGCGCGCGCGCCGCCTGCATCAGGCGCACGCGCTTGCTGCCCTGTGTCGCCAGCAGGGTGAGGGGTGTGGCCAAAGGAAGCAGCTCCGCTTACTCTCCCACCGCCACGTAGCGGTAGCTTTCGCCGTCGTCCTCGTCCGCTTCCTGCGGATCGTCCAGCACCACCTCGAAAGGCAGCGCCTTCAGCTTGGCCTGGTTTTCCTCGGAGATGTAATGGTGCGACAGGTCCAGGCGCTTCAAGCCGCCCAGCTGCGTGTGATTGAGCACGGCCACGGCGCCCAGGTCGCCGATGGTGCCCAGCGACAGGTCGAGCGTGTCGAGCTGCGCCACCAGCGGTTCCTCGGCCAGCCAGACGGCCAGGTCGTCGGCGATTTCCGCGTCGCGCAAGCCCAGATATTTCAGGGTCGGCACGGTCAGCTGCGCCAGCACCTTGCGGTACAGGTCCACGTCGCCCGAGAAGCCGTATTCCTCGGTACCCAGCCACAGCTCCAGGTGTTCCAGCTGCGGCATGCTCGATTGCGCCAGCGCCTCGGCGATCTTTTGATCGAGGCCGCCCGCTTCGATGGTGAAGCGGCGCAGGTGCTGGTGCGCGAACGGTTCGATGACGAGCTCATTGCCGCCGCGGATGCGCAATTCTTCCAGCAGCGGGAAAGCGTCCAGCAGGGGCTTGTAGCTGCCTTGCACGATCCACGAGATTTCGCATTCCTCGTACGTCATGTCGCCGATGAACAGGGCGCGCAAGTTCGGCAGCTGCGGCGCGTGGGCGATCAGCGCGGCCATCACTTCGTCGGCGCCCGATTCGTACGGATCGCCCCACATGCCGATGATCAGCGCTGCGAGCGCGTTCTGGTCCGCCTTGGCGAGAAAGCCGGCGATCAGCTCGTCCATCTTGCGCTTGTCGTCGTATTCCAGCGACAGGCGGTAGACGATGCCGGGCGAGGCGTCGAAGGGCAGGTCAGGGTCGTACTGGACGACTTTCTTGTTGTGGAAGGTGGTGGTGCTGTCGGAAATGGTCATCGCGTGGGCTCCGTTAAAAACAGTTGGGGCCTGGATGCCGCGCAGGGGCGTAGCAAAGATGGGGCGAGCCGGGATGTGCTGCGGCGCTCTGCAAAGACATCCAGGCCTGGAAATCTTGTCTATTGCGAAATCTTAGCATGGACAAAAGGACTTATTGCGCACGGCTGCGCGGCAACGCAGCGACCGGAAATGCCTTACAAACAACAATGTTGTCAAATAAGTTTACATTTTTGATATTTAACCGTATCGTGTATTTTTCTTGGAGGGAATAATGAAAATAATCCGGAGAATCGCGCTGCCCTTGTTTTGCGCTTGCGTCAGCACGCCGGCGCTGGCACAGGGGGCGCCGGCATCGCCGCCCCGGTTTTCGGTCACGGTGTTCGAGAATGCATCGCTGGCCAATCTGAGCGTGGGCAGCATCAGCGCCATGGGGCAGATTTACGGCGTGGGCCGACTCGACGGCGTCGACATGGTGTATGCCACGGCGGGCAGCCAGTTGACGGTGGCGCCGAAGGCCGCGGTGAGTAACCTGGTGTTTGCCAGCAATGCGGCAGGGGATAGCCTGATACGCTCGGCCGGCAGCAATGGCAATGCGCTGGTGCACATCCTGTCGGGCGGCGTGGCGACTTCGCTCAATATCGCCGGGCAAACGACCTGGTCCGGCACGATGAATGCTGCAGGGCAAGTTGCCTTCAATGCGGGGTTTGGCAGCTATGCCACCTTCGACTACACGACGAAAGCCTATCTGTACGACCCGCAAACGGGCATACGGGCGCTGGGCACCCTGGGCGGCAAGGACAGCTATGTCACGGGCATCAATGACGATGGCGTCGTCGTCGGCGCTTCCGCGATGGCGCCGACGCCCGGCGGCGCGCAAGGCTTCATGTACAAGGATGGCGTGATGACCAGCGCGACGGGCTGGGGCGGTTACCAGAGCACGATTTCGGGCATCAACAATGCGGGCCAGATGGTGGGCCATGTCACCCCCGACTGGAACCAGGACCGGACGCGCGGTTTTCTCAAGACCGACGGCAACAACACGTTCCTGAAATCCATCTCCACACCGATCGGCGTGGATGGCTTGGGCCAAGTGCTGGGGGCAAACGCCATGTTCTACAGCAATGGGGTGACTTACAGCCTGGAAAGTCTGGTGCAGGGTGAGGCGGGCTGGAGCTACATGGCCGTCGGCGGCATCAACGAGGCGGGACAGATTTCCGCGCGCCGTTGCCAGTCGTTCATTTGCGAGATTGTCCGCCTCGATCCCGTCAGCGCCGTGCCCGAGCCGAAAACCTATGCCATGTTGCTGGCTGGCATGGCCTTGCTGGGCTTTGCGGGGCGCCGGCGCCGGCAGCGCCCGTGTGATGCCGTAACGTAATACTTTCTGCCAGACAGGATGGAGGATGGGCCGGCGCGCTAGCGGTGGATCACCACCAGCAGCGCCTTGCCCTCCGTTTTTCCCAGATTCCTGATGGTATGCGGCAAGTCCGCCGGATACCTGGCCGTGCCGCCATTCTTGACCTTTTTCTTCGCCGTCCCCACTTCCAGCTCCAGGTTGCCGTGGATCACCGTCAAATGCTCGGTGGTGCCCGGATCGTGCGGTTGCGACGCCAGTTCGCCACCGGGCGCCAGGGTCACTTCATACCATTCGTATTTGCCCGCCAGCTCCATCGGCCCCAGGATGCGCAGCACGTAGCCCGCGTGGTCGCCGGGCAGGGTGGGGGTTTCGTGGGCGTCCGTGATGCGGATGGTTTCCACGGCTTTTTCCGCGCTGGACAGCAATTCGCCGATCTGCACGCCCAGGGCGTTGGCCAGGCGCCACGTGATGGCGATGGTGGGATTGGCCTTTTCGCGCTCGATCTGCGACAGCATGGACTTCGAGACGCCCGCGATGCGCGACAAATCCTCCAGTGTCAGGCCGCGCGCAAGGCGCAGCCGTTGCAGGGTGGCACCCACTTCGGGCGGAGAATTGGTCGAAACGCTGGTTTTCATCGGCAGGTGGCTTGCAAAGTTCAAAAGGCTTGGGTAATATCCACTATATTGAATTTCAGTTCGAAATAGTGGATTTTGAGGAAAAACACGGAAACGTGTAGACTTCAAACAGCGCTTCACGGTACAGCATTGTGCGCGCACCGGTCAAGCGGCGGCTTTTCCCCTATGGCGGCTGAGACCACACGGACACCACACGCATACATCAGGGACACAAGGAATATCATGAGCGAGCAAGCGAAGAACACCTTTTTCAGCGGTCTGCAACAGAATCTCGATCAACTGCGCCAGCAGGGCTTGTACAAGCCCGAGCGCGTGATCGCCTCGCGCCAGGGCGCCGAAGTGGTGTGCGACGATGGCCGTACCCTGATCAATATGTGTGCAAACAACTACCTGGGCCTGTCCGGCGACCTGCAGACGCAGGAAGCGTCTATTGCCGCCACGCAAAAGTACGGCTACGGCCTGTCGTCCGTGCGTTTTATTTGCGGCACGCAAACCGTGCATAAAGAGCTGGAACAGGCGATTTCCGCCTTCCTGGGCACCGAAGACACGATTCTGTACGCGGCCGCCTTCGACGCCAACGGCGGCGTGTTCGAGCCGCTGTTCGATGAAAACGACGCCATCATCTCCGACGCGCTGAACCACGCTTCCATCATCGACGGCATCCGCCTGTGCAAGGCTGGCCGCTACCGCTATGCGCACAACGACATGGCCGACCTGGAAGTGCAGCTGCAGGCGGCCGTTGCCGCCGGCAAGCGCCATAAAGTCATCGTCACGGACGGCGTGTTCTCGATGGATGGCACGATCGCGCAACTCGACAAGATCTGCGACCTGGCCGACCAGTACGGCGCGCTGGTGATGATCGACGAATGCCACGCTTCCGGCTTCATGGGCGCGACGGGCCGCGGCACGCACGAGCACCACAATGTGATGGGCCGCATCGACATCATCACGGGCACCCTGGGCAAGGCCCTGGGCGGCGCCATGGGCGGTTTCACGTCGGCGCGCAAGGAAGTCATCGACACCCTGCGCCAGAAATCGCGCCCGTATCTGTTCTCGAACACGCTGGCGCCATCGATCGCCGGCGCTTCGCTGTCGGTGCTGGAGCGTTTGGCCAAGTCGACGGAACTGCGCGACCGCCTGCATGACAACACGGCTTTCTTCCGCAGCGAGATCGAGCGCATCGGTTTCACCATCAAGCCGGGCACCCATCCGGTCGTTCCCGTGATGCTGTTCGACGCCCCCGTGGCGCAGAAATTCGCCGCCCGCCTGTATGAACTGGGCGTGCTGGTGACGGGCTTCTTCTACCCGGTCGTGCCGATGGGCCAGGCCCGTGTCCGCGTGCAGCTGTCCGCCGCCCACACCCGCGAACAGCTGGTGCAAGTGCTGGCCGCCTTCGAGCAGGCAGGCAAGGAACTCGGTTTGCTGACCGCCACGACCACGACCAACTAACAAGAATTCAGGAAAATAGCATGGAACGCATCTTAGTCATTGGCGCAAACGGCCAAATCGGTAGTGAACTGGTGGGCGCGCTGGCGCAGCAGCACGGCGCGGACAACGTCATCGCCAGCGACATCGGCACGAACAACCTGTACCAGGCCAAGCGCTATGCGCAATTGAATGTGCTGGACAAGGACGGCCTGGCGAAGATCATCGCCGACGAAGGCATCACCCAGGTGTACCAGCTGGCGGCCATGCTGTCGGCCACGGGCGAAGCGGCCCCTTTGAGGGCGTGGAGTCTGAACATGGATGGCTTGCTCAATATCCTGGAACTGGCGCGCGAGCGCGGTGAAGCGGGCAAGCCGCTGCGCATCTTCTGGCCGTCGTCGATCGCCGCCTTCGGCCCGAACACGCCGCAAGTGAACACGCCGCAAATGACGGTGATGGACCCGACCTCGATGTACGGCATCAGCAAGCTGGCCGGCGAGCGCCTGTGCGAGTACTACTTCAACAAGTACGGCGTCGACGTGCGCAGCATCCGCTATCCTGGCATCATCAGCTACAAATCGCCTCCGGGCGGCGGCACCACCGATTACGCCATCGCCATCTTCCATGCGGCCTTGCGCGGCGAGCGCTATGACTGCTTCCTCGACGCGAACACCACCTTGCCGATGATTTACATGCCCGACGCCATCCGCGCCACCATCGAACTGATGGATGCGCCAGCGGCATCGATCAAGATCCGTTCCTCGTACAACGTGGCCGGCGTGTCGTTCAACCCCGAGCAACTGGCGAAAGCCATCGTGCGCATGGTCCCGGACTTCAAGATCAGCTACAAGCCGGACAGCCGCCAGGCCATCGCCGACAGCTGGCCGCAAAGCCTGGACGACAGCAAGGCCAGCGCCGACTGGGGCTGGAAGGCGCAGATCGGCGTCGAGCAGATGGTCACGGACATGCTGGCCAATGTCGATGCGGGGCAGGCTGCCAAGGCGGCCTGAGTCCTGTACCGGCATTCATAAAAACATACTAATATAAAGAGACACCATATGGACATGAGCGTATTTGACCTGTTTAAAATCGGCATCGGGCCGTCGAGTTCCCATACTGTGGGGCCGATGGCGGCGGCGCGGCGTTTTCTGGTCGAATACGGTCCGCTGGACCAGGTGGTGGGCGTCGAGGCGGCCCTGTATGGCTCGCTGGCGCTGACGGGCGTGGGCCATGCCACGGACAAGGCAGTCATTCTGGGCCTGATGGGCGAGACGCCGCAAGACGTGGCGCCCGATGCCGTCGACAGCAAGCTGGCCGCCATCGAGGCGGCCGGTGAAATCGCCTTGCTGGGCACGCACGTGGTGCCGTTCACGGCCGCCACGGGCTTGATCTGGCACAAGAGCGAGTCCCTGCCCGAACATCCGAACGGCATGCGCTTTACCCTGAAACTGGCGGACGGCAGCCGCATCGACAAGGTGTATTACTCGATCGGCGGCGGTTTTATCCGCGAAGCGGGCGAAGTGCAAGCTGAGACCCAGGCCGAAGCGGCCGTGGAATCGGCCGCTGCTGCTCGCGTCGTCTTCCCATTCGATACCATGGAGCAACTGCTGGCGCACGGCGTGGAAAGCGGTCTGTCGATCCCGGAAATGCTGCGCGCGAACGAATGCGTCAAGCGCAGCGACGATGAATTGAACGAAGGCCTGGACCGCATCTGGCACGTCATGCGCGACTGTATCGCGCACGGCCTGGAAACGACGGGCAACCTGCCGGGCGGCTTGAACGTGAAGCGCCGCGCCGCGAAATTGTGGCGCCTGGCGCAGGAAGCGAAAGCATCCGACAACCGCGCCAACGACTTGCCGCACGACGCCGTGCACCTCGTCAGCCTGTACGCGATGGCCGTCAACGAGGAAAATGCGGCCGGCGGGCGCGTCGTCACGGCGCCGACCAACGGCGCCGCCGGCATCATCCCGGCCGTGCTGCGCTACTACGCGCAGGATTGCCGCCCCAGCGACCCGGTCGGCGGCGTGCGCCGCTTCATGCTGACGGCGGCTGCCATCGGCATGTTGTGCAAACGCAATGCCTCGATCTCGGGCGCCGAAGTGGGTTGCCAGGGCGAAGTGGGCGTGGCGTGCGCCATGGCGGCGGCCGGCCTGGTGGCGGCCTTGGGCGGCACCAACGAGCAAATTGAAAACGCGGCCGAAATCGGCATCGAACACCACCTGGGCATGACCTGCGACCCGATCGGCGGCCTGGTGCAGATCCCGTGCATCGAGCGCAACGGCATGGGCGCCGTGAAAGCGATTACGGCCGCCTCGCTGGCGCTGAAGGGCGACGGCACGCACTTCGTCAGCCTCGACGAAGTCATCGAAACCATGCGCCAGACGGGCGCGGACATGCAGGACAAGTACAAGGAAACGTCGTTGGGGGGGCTCGCCGTGCATGTCATCACCGTCAACCACGCGGCTTGCTGATGGCGACGCGATAAACCTACTGCGCAGCCCACTCTCGCGTCGGCGTTGCTCGCTGTACCCTGGTACAGCTGCGCTACTCAACGCGATATCGGGCTTGCTCGCTACGGTTTCTCGCGCCGCCGTTACGTCCCGGGCGCTGATAAAGGCGGAATCGCCTTAGTTTTCCTTAATCTTCCTCAAACAACTGCTCCAGCCTCCGCGGGTAGTTATTCAGAAAATCGCGCGTCACGGCGTAGTGTTCCGTGTCTTCATACGCCACTTCATGGATGCCGCCGCCCGTAAACATGAGGATTTTCGCGTTCGGGTAGGCGAGCAGAATCGGCGAATGGGTGGCGATGATCAGCTGCGAGTCGTCCTGCACCAGCTGGTGGATCACCGATAATGCCGCCAGCTGGCGGCTGGGCGACAGGGCCGCCTCGGGTTCGTCCAGCAGGTACAGACCTTTTCCGCGCAGCTTGTTGATCAGGGTGGCCATGAACGCTTCGCCGTGCGATTGCGCGTGCAGCGACTTGCCGCCGTAGCTGGCCAGGTATTCGGGCATGTCGTCCATGTAGGTGGCGACGTTGAAAAAGCTCTCGGCGCGCAAAAAATAACTGTCGTCCGGCTTCTTGTAACTCTTGCTCAGACGCAAGTGCGCGTGCAAGCCCGATTCCTCGTCCGAGGGCAGGGCGATGCGCACGTTGCGCGTGCCGCCATCCTTGCCGAAACCGAGAGCCACGGCCAGCGCTTCGAGCATGGTCGACTTGCCGCTGCCGTTCTCGCCCACGAAAAACGTCACGTCGCGGTGGAAGTCCATGTGCACGAAGTCGCGGATGGCGGGAATGGTGAACGGATAGTGGTCCAGGTCGACGACGGCGTCAGGGCGCAGCGCGGCGCTTTGCAAATACGGTTTTTTACTCAGCGACATGACCGCTTCCATGAATGACCCGCAGGCGGGCCGACAGGCACCAGTGTGGCGCAAATCGGGCAGTGGCGCCAGTAGGCGCGCCTGTCTTTGCCGCCGGGCTTGATTTCGGTGCCGGTTATTTCCATTTGGAAATGGTTTCCCCTTGACGGGCTGTGCCATTTGACAACAGCAGCGCTTCCCGCCGCTCGCGCAGCCGCGCGGCAGACGCGACGGATTCGCCTTGGGCGCCGCCTCGCACTATAATATCCGCTGCCATTCATGATCAACCGCACTCAGCTCAACTGGACTCTTCAAATCTATGCACTACGTGTCTACCCGCGCTGATAAAGCGCCAATGAATCCGCAGCAATTCTCCGACATCCTCCTGGGGGGCCTGGCCCCCGATGGCGGACTGTATCTCCCTGAACACTACCCGCAAGTCACTGGTGCCGAGCTGAACGCCTGGCGCACATTGTCGTATGCCGACCTGGCCTACGAAATCCTGAAGAAGTTCGCCACCGATATCCCGGCCGCGGACCTGAAGGCGCTGACGGCGAAAACCTATACCAAGGCAGTCTACAAGAACGCCCGCGCCGGCGAAAACGCGGCCGACATCACGCCGCTGCGCGTGCTCGAAGAAAACGTCGTCAAGGGCGGATCGACCACCCTGATGCTGCAGGCGCTGTCGAACGGCCCGACCCTGGCCTTCAAGGACATGGCCATGCAACTGCTGGGCAACCTGTTCGAATACACCTTGGCCAAGCACGACGCCGAACTCAATATCTTCGGCGCCACCTCGGGCGACACGGGCAGCGCGGCCGAGTACGCGATGCGCGGCAAGAAGGGCATCCGCGTCTTCATGTTGTCGCCGCACAAGAAAATGAGCGCCTTCCAGACGGCGCAGATGTTCAGCCTGCAAGACCCGAACATCTACAATATCGCCGTCGAAGGCGTGTTCGACGACTGCCAGGATATGGTGAAAGCCGTGTCGAACGACCTGCCGTTCAAGGCCAAGCAGAAGATCGGCACCGTCAATTCCATCAACTGGGCGAGAGTCGTGGCGCAAGTCGTGTATTACTTCCGCGGCTACCTGGCGGCCACCACCAGCAACGAGCAAAAAGTGTCGTTCACGGTGCCGTCTGGCAACTTTGGCAATATCTGCGCCGGTCACATCGCCCGCATGATGGGTTTGCCGATCTCGAAACTGGTGGCGGCGACGAATGAAAACGACGTGCTCGACGAATTCTTCCGCACGGGCGTCTACCGCGTGCGCAAGTCCGCCGAAACGTACCACACGAGCAGCCCGTCGATGGATATCTCGAAAGCGTCGAATTTCGAGCGCTTCGTCTACGACCTGGTGGGCCGCGACAGCGGCCGCGTGCGCGCCCTGTTCACGAAAGTGGAAACCCATGGCGGTTTTGACCTGTCCGGCAAGCCGGGCAGCGACGGCGACGAATTCAAGCTGGTGGCCAAATACGGCTTCAAGTCGGGCAAGTCCACGCACCAGGACCGCCTCGACACCATCCGCGACGTGGCCGACGACTACGGCATCACCATCGACACGCACACGGCCGACGGCATCAAGGTGGCGCGCGAGCACCTGGAGCCGAACGTGCCGATGATCGTGCTGGAAACGGCGCTGGCGGCCAAGTTCAACGAAACCATCCTCGAAGCGCTGGGCGTGGACGCGGAACGCCCGGCCGGCTTCGAAAACATCGAAGACTTGCCGCAAAAGTTTGTTGTGATGGGCACGGACGTGGAAAAAATGAAGGCGTATATCGCCGCCAATACGGGGCTGTGATGGGCGCGCCTGTGATGAACGATCCGACCGCGGAACGCAAACCCATGCTGTCGGTGGCCGAGGCGCAAGCCTTCATGCTGGGCGCGGCGCGCCCGGTGGCCGAGGTGGAGCTGGTCGATACCATGCGTGCCAACGGCCGCGTGCTGGCCACGGCGCAGACGTCGACCCTGAACGTGCCCGAGCGCGATAACACGCAGATGGATGGCTATGCCGTGCGCGCCAGCGATTGCGCCAGCGGCGCGGCCAGCCTGCCCGTGTCGCAGCGCATCGCGGCCGGCCACGTGGGCCAGCCTTTGCAAGCGGGGACGGCGGCGCGCATCTTCACGGGCGCCTTGCTCCCGGACGGCGCCGATTGTGTCGTGATGCAGGAGCAGTGCACTGTGCTCGACGGCGTGGTGACGGTCAATCACGTGCCGCAGGCCGGCGAATGGGTGCGCCGCCAGGGCGAGGATATCCGCGCCGGCGGTGAGATCCTCGGTGCCGGCCGGCGCCTGCGCAGCCAGGAAATGGGCCTGGCCGCCTCGGTGGGGCTGGCGCAAGTGCCGGTGCTGCGCAAGCTGCGCGTGGCCGTGTTCTTCACGGGCGACGAACTGGCCATGCCCGGCGAACCTTTGGTGCCGGGCGCCGTCTACAACTCGAACCGTTTTACCTTGCGCGGCCTGCTGGAAAATCTGGGCTGCGAGATCACGGACCTGGGCATCGTGCCCGACAGCCTGGACGCGACGCGCGCCGTGCTGCGCCAGGCGGCCCAGGGCAATGATTTGATCATCACCTCGGGCGGCGTGTCCGTGGGCGAGGAAGACCATATCAAGCCGGCCGTGGAAGCGGAAGGGCGGCTGAACATGTGGCAGATCGCCGTCAAGCCGGGCAAGCCGCTGGCCTTCGGCGAAGTGCGGGACGCGTTCTTTGTCGGCTTGCCCGGCAATCCCGTCTCCAGTTTCGTCACCTTTTTGCTGTTCGTGCGCCCGTTCATCCTGCGCCTGCAGGGCGTGGCGGGGAGCCTGGCGCCGCGCAGCTACAAGCTGCCGGCCGCGTTCGAGCGCCTGAAGGCGGACAAGCGCAACGAATTTCTGCGCGCCAAGGTCAATGACGCGGGCGAGCTGGAACTGTTCGCCAACCAGAGTTCGGGCGTGCTGACATCCACCGTGTGGGGCGACGGCTTGATCGATTGCCCGCCGGGGCTGTCGATCGCGCGCGGCGACATGCTGCGGTTTATCCCGTTTAACGAATTGCTGTACTAAGGAAGTCTTGATGAAGATCAATCTGCGTTTTTTTGCCAGCGTGCGCGAGCTGGTGGGCACGGGCCAGGAAGCACTGGAAGTGGCCGGGCCGCTGACGGTGGGCGAGGTGCGAGCCCTGCTGATCGCGCGCGGCGGCAACTGGGAATATGCGCTGGCGCAGGGCCGCGCGCTGCGCATGGCGCATAATCAGGTGATGTGCGACGCCGACACCGTGACAGGCGACGGCGACGAAGTGGCGTTCTTCCCGCCCGTGACGGGTGGCTGATCCTGCTCGCCAAATGAGACGGCCACTTCATCGAAGTGGCCGTTTTTTCATGAAGATCTGGTTTTCGGTTTGTCTCCGCTGCACGTGGCGCAGGCGATGGCTTTCTTGTAGCGCCAGTATTTCGAGCCGATGAAGATGGCCGATGCCACCAGCGACCAGGCCAGCGCGCTGAGGATGTCGGCCTGGCTGGTGGTGCCCTTGCTGTATTCGACCACCGTCAGAATGATGAATAAAATCGAACTGGCCAGCAAATAGCGGGAAATCCAGAATCCTGCGCCCATGTGTTTCTCCTCTTGTCGTCGCGTTGTCTCGTGAAGTCAAGCCGCCGATCGCTGCGGCACGTCCGCGCAGTATGCCTCATTTTTGGGCGAGATCGCCATCGGCGGGCCATATCCGGCCCAATCTCGACTAAAATGCCGGGGTTTTCACCGTCTTTCCAGCTCGCCATGACCCAAACCAGTTCCCCTCTGTTTCACATCGCCGTCATCGGCGGCGGCCCCGCCGGCCTGATGGCCGCCCAGGCGGCCAGCGACCAGGGAGCTAGGGTGGAGCTGTTCGACGCCATGCCGTCCGTCGGCCGCAAATTCCTGCTGGCGGGGCGCGGCGGCATGAATATCACGCATGCGGAAGGCTACCAGGCTTTCGTCTCGCGCTACGCCAGGCAAGCGCACCGGGTGAAACCGGCGCTGGACCAGTTCGGCCCGCAAAAGGTGCGCGACTGGGTGCACGGCCTGGGCGTCGACACCTTCGTCGGCTCCTCGAACCGCGTCTTCCCTACCGACATGAAGGCGGCGCCCTTGCTGCGCGCCTGGCTGCACCGCCTGCGCGAGGCGGGCGTGCAATTTCACATGCGCCACCGCTGGACGGGCTGGCAAGACGGCCAGCTGGCGTTTGCCACGCCGGACGGCGAACGTCGCTTCACTTTCGACGCCGTGATCCTGGCGCTGGGCGGCGGCAGCTGGGCGCGGCTGGGATCGGACGGCGCCTGGGTGCCGTTGCTGCAGGAGCAGGGCGTGGCCGTGACGCCCCTGGCGCCGGCCAATTGCGGCTTCGACGTGGACTGGAGCGAGTATTTCCGCAGCCGTCATGCGGGCGAACCGCTGGCGACGGTGGCCATTTCGGCGCGCGATATCGATGACTGCATGATCAAGCGCCAGGGCCAGTTCGTCATCACGGCGGGCGGCGTCGAGGGCAGCCTGATTTATGCCTTGTCGGCCGCGCTGCGCGAGCAGATCGCCGCCGAGGGCAGCACCACCATCTGGCTCGACCTGGCGCCCGACCACAGCCATGAACGCGTGTTCGCGGAAGTGACGCGCCCGCGCGGCGCCCGCTCCATGTCCAGCCACCTGAACAGCCGCCTGGGCATCAAGGGCGTGAAATCGGGCCTGCTGCGCGAATGCCTGAGCGCCGCCGACTTTGCCGACGAGGCCAGGCTGGCGGCCGCCATCAAGCTGCTGCCCGTGACCTTGCGGCGTCCGCGTCCCATCGATGAAGCCATCAGCAGCGCGGGCGGCGTGGACTTCGACGGCGTCGACGGCAGCATGCTGCGAGCCATGCCGGGCGTGTTCCTGGCGGGGGAAATGCTGGACTGGGAAGCGCCCACGGGCGGCTACCTGCTGACGGCCTGCCTGGCGCAAGGCAAGGCGGCCGGCGAGCAGGCGGTGTCCTGGCTGGAAAAGAGTCGTTAGAGAACCGTCATCATCAATGCCAGATGATGTCGCCTGAACCGCTTTTCTGCGTCTCGCGCTGGCGCGGGTTGCCGTGGACGTGGATGTCGCCGCTGCCGCGCAGGGTCAGGTTGGCGGCGTCGCGCACGAAGACGGTGCTCGTGCCGGAGCCTTGCAGGCTGACGCTGGCCTTGTCGGCGGCCAGGTGCTCGGCATCGATGTCGCCTGAACCGCTGAGGTCGGCGCGCAGGAACTTGGTATTGCCGCTGGCGGCGATGCGCCCGGAGCCCACCATTTCCAGCACCACGCTGTCGCTGTTGCCGGCATTGATGTCGAGGTCGCCACTGCCGTTGACGGTGGCGGCAACCTGCTTGTAGCGTCCCGTGAAGCTGACGTCGCCCGATCCCGTTAATTCCAGGATGAAACTGTCGCCGGAAAAGCCCGTGATCTTGCTGTCGCCATTGCCGTGCACTTCGACGCGCACGAGGGCTGGCAGCACCAGTTCCACCTGCAGCGGCTGGCGATGGTGGAACAGCATGCCTTTCGGGCCGATATGCAGGGTCGCGCCATCCTGCGTGGTGTCGACGTTCGACAGCAGACGCTGTTCGCCGCTGACCTTCAGCGATGGCGTGGCGCCGCGGCGCAGCACCAGGTCGATGGGACCGGCCAGGTCGATGCTGGTGATATCGGCGGAAATCGGGCGCGTTTCGCTGCGCACGGCGCGGCCGGCAGCGCTGCTGGGATTGCTGATTCCCTTGGCGCGCAGCGCCGCATACGACATGGCGATCAGGACCAGTGCCAGCAAGAGCATGGACAGGCCAACTTTGAACAAGCGTTTCATGGCAGCCTTTCTAGTGACCTTTGAGCAGGGAAGCATTCATGGCAATGTAGCGCTTGATGCCGATCAAGGTATAGCGCGTTACGACCAGACTGAGCAGGAAGATGGCGATGCCGCCGAGCAGCATGCCCACGCCAAACACGGTTTGCGTGGTGCGCGCATCGCGGTCCATGTCGGTGGAGATGCGGATGCCGCCGCCGGCCAGCGCTTCGGCCCGCTCCATCATGCGCGATGAGGCGCCCGGTGCCTCGGGCGCGGACTCGGCCGGGTCACGCTGCAAGGGGCCGGGCACGTGGTCGACTTCGATGCCCGTGTCGCCGATGGTGATGCGCGTTTCGCGCCGTTCGCCGCCTTCGCCGCCGTCATCGTCATGGATGAAGACGTGGCGCAGGGGGCCGTCGAGCACCAGTTCGTTGGCGCCGGACAAGCCGCTGGCCGTGATGGCGATGCCGGCCAGGTAAAAGCTCAGGCCGACGGCGTACAGGGTGGCCAGCAGGGCCGCGTAGACGGCGGCAGGCACGACCATGAACAGGTTGAAGATGGCCAGGCCCACCAGCGAGACGAGCAGGCGCAGCAGGTTGACGGGCGTTTTCTTTTGCTCGAAAGCCTGGCGATGGGTGCTGCTGCGCAAGGTGAGGGCGATTTTTTTCGGGTCGCCCAGGTCGTCGGCGATTTCGTGCTCGCTGCGGCCGGCCGCAGCGCCTTCGATGAAGGTCTGTTCGTAATAATCGAGGGTCTTGGCCACCAGGTCCGGTGGCAAGCCTGCCAGTGCGCGCCGCAGCGCCTCGAGATAATCTTGCTTGTTCATCATATTCTTCCTGTCCGCCGCTTCAGCCCATCGCCGGCAGCAACATGCTTGCCTGGCTCAGCAGCAACGGTGCCTGTGGCGCCTGCTGTACCTGCATGACGATCAAGGTGGCCAGCACCACACCCGCCAGCAGCGCCAGGGCTTTCAAGCTGTTTTTCAAGTGCAAGGTGGTGTGCATGGTATTCCCCGTGGCATGGCCGTTGTCGATGATCAGACTGTACCCAAGCGCACGCGAGCGCACCAGCGCAGTGCGACAGAATGCAATTTCTCGGGGGCGAGCGACACCAGGGGAGGATGCACCGTCAAGTCTGTTTTGCCGCCTTGCCCGTGGTGACGACCTTGGCCGCCGCCACGCCGCTGCGCACGGCTGCCTCGATGGTGGCCGGATAGTCTTGCGTCCGGTCGTCATTGGCCGTGTAGTCGCCGGCCAGCAGCAGGCCAGGCACGCCGCTGGCGTTGCCGGGGCGTAATAAATCCGGCGTGCAGGCAAACGTGGCGCGCTTTTCCGTGATCAGCTGGGTCCAGACGGGTTGCGCCAGTTCAGGGCGCTGCAACACCTGCGCCAGCTGCGCGGCAATCGCTTGCGCCAGCGGCCCGTGGCCTTGCTCGGCGGCAGGGCCGGAGGCGCTGATGACGACGGCCAGCAAGCCCGCCTGCTTGCTGTCGAGCTGGCCCCGGTCGAAGACGAACTGGCCCCAGTGCCGGCTCGCCGGCGTATCGACGAGGGCGTAGAACGGCAAGTCCAGGCGCACCGAGGCGTCGTATTGCAGGTAGCAGGTGCTGATGGCTTCCGGCGTGAAGGCTTGCATGCGGTTAATTACGTCATCGAGGCGCGCGTCCTGCAAGCCTTGCAGCAGGCCGGCCGCCTGTCCGGACGAAGTGGCCACGATGACGCCGTCAAAGATATCTCCATGGTCGACCTGCCAGCGGCCGTCGGGCAGCGCCTGCAGGGCGGCCACCTTGGCGCCCGTGCGGATCTCTCCGCCATGTTGTTCCACATAGCGGGCGGCCGCGTCGGGCAATACGCTGCTCAGGTCCGCCTTCGGGACCAGCATGTCCGAGGCGCGGCGGCGGCTGGCGCCCAGGCTGTCGCGCAGCACGTTGAGGAAGACGCGGGCCGAGGCGCGCTCGGGCGGGGTATTCAATGCGGCCAGGCACAGCGGGTGCCACATCAGCCGGCACAAAGTGTCCGTCTGGTCGAAGCGCTGCAGCAATTCGCTGACCGTGCAATCGTTGTACAGCTGCCAACCCATCGTCCGCATGGCGGTGGAAAAGCGCATCAGGGCCAGTTTGTCGGCGCGCAATAATCCCGTGGCGCGCAGCAGGGCCCAGACCAGGTGCAGCGGCGCGGGCAGGCGGGGGGCGATGAAATCCATGCCTCCCGAGCCGGCCGGATAGCGCATCTGCAGCGGCAGCGTGAGGATCAGTTCGTCCGGGTCTTGCCCCGCCAGCTTGATCAGGCGCAAGGTTTCCGTGTAGGCGCCCAGCAAGATATGCTGGCCGTTGTCGAGCACAGTATTTTCCCGTTCGACCCGGCGCGCGCGGCCGCCCAGGGTGCGCGCCGCCTCGTAGACGGTGACGGCATGGCCGGCGCGCGCCAGTTCCATGGCCGCCGCGCAGCCGGCCCAGCCGGCGCCGATGATGGCGTAGCGTTGCTTCACGCGAATATCAGCCACGGACCCAGGTCTTCCAGGCCAGCCACAGTTTGCGGATCGGCGTGAGCGAGATGCGCTGTTTCAGCACGTGGTAGCCGTCGCGCTCGACTTCGTTGAGCAGGGTGCGGTAGATGGCGGCCATGATCAGGCCCGGACGCTGGGCGCGGCGATCCTCGGCCGGCAACAGCGCGAAAGCTTCGTCATACGCCTTTTGCGCGCGCGCCACCTGGAAACGCATGAGGTTTTCAAAGTTTTCGCTGTGGCGCGCGTTCAGCAAGTCGGCCGCCGTCACATTGAATTGCTGCAATTCGCTGATCGGCAGGTAGATGCGCCCCTTGCGCGCATCTTCACCCACGTCGCGGATGATGTTGGTCAGCTGGAAGGCATGGCCCAGTTTTTCCGCGTACAGCAGGGTTTCCGGGCGGGTCGCGCCAAAGATGCTGGCCGACAAGATGCCCACCACGCTGGCCACATGCCAGCAATAGCGGCTCATGGCCTGGTAATCGAGGTAGCGGGTCTGGTTCAAGTCCATTTCCATGCCGTCGATGATGGCCTGCAAATGCTTTTCTTCCAGTTGATACACGGCCAGATGCGGTTCCAGCGCGCGCATCACGGGATGCGTGGGGATGCCCTCGTACATGGCCTTGACTTCCTTGCGCCACCACACCAGCTTGGTGCGTGCCACGGCTTCGTCCGTGCATTCGTCGACCGTGTCATCGACTTCGCGGCAGAAGGCGTACAGGGCCGTGATGGCCTTGCGGCGTTCGGCCGGCAGGAACAGGAAGCTGTAGTAGAAGCTGGAGCCGCTCTGGGCGGCCTTTTGTTGGCAGTATTCGTCGGGAGACATAGTCAAAAGAGCAAGGGTTGCAGATCGAAGCCGCTATTCTATCGTCTTACAGAGTGGGCGACGGGGGAAAAGCCGTTTTTACTTGTGTCTCTTGATGCAAGCTTTTGCGCGACATGCGCAGGGCGCGCCAGAAAATGATCAGCCAGTCGCGTTTCTCCAGCTTGGGGCGGCGCCGGAACACGTCGTAATTGACGGCTTCGATGCATTCGAGGATGCGCAAGCCGCCTTGCACCACCAGGCGCAATTCCCAGCCGATGCGCCCGCGCAAACGCAGGGCCAGCGGCGCGCCGGACAGCATCAGGGCGCGCGTGCGGGCCACTTCGAAGCGCATCAGGGCGCTCCACTTGCCGTGCGCCTCGGGCCGCTCGAAGGCGGCGGCGGAGACGGCAAAGCGGCTCAAATCTTCCATCGGCAGGTAGATGCGCTCTTTTTGCTGGTCGATGGCAACGTCTTGCAAGAAATTAATTAGTTGCAAAGCTGAACATATCGCATCGGAATCGCGTACATTCTGTTCATCGGCCGCGCCATACAGGTGCAGCATCAGCAGCCCCACGGGGTTGGCGGAGCGGGCGCAGTAATCGAGCACATCGTCATAGCTGGCGTAGCGCGTCGTTTCCACATCCTGTTTAAATGCTGACAACAGATCGTAAAACGGCTTCAGCGGCAACTGGTGTCTGGCGATGACGGCAGCCAGGCGCTCGAACATGGCGGCGTTCTCGCCGGCATGGCCTTCGTGGCGGTCCATGCGGCCCAGCGCTTCTTCATAGGCGTGCAGGGCCGCCAGGCGCTCGGCCGGCGTGGCGTCGCCCTCATCGGCCAGGTCGTCGGCGCTGCGGGCGAAGGCATAGATGGCTTCGACGGCGGGCACCAGGCGGCGCGGCAGTAAAAATGATGCAACAGGAAAATTTTCGTAATGGTCTACAGGCATGAACACACTTCTCTAGTCTTGCGTTTGTCCGGCACCCTCACACGCTGGAATGGGGCCGGACGTTGTACGTCTCAAGATTAATGACGCAAAAGTCACTAAAAACTTTTACGCACGATTATAATTAATAACCAGAAAGTCATTAGGGGAAAATCACTCCCCGCCATGACCAAGCTGATATTGTCACAAATTTAAGGATATCGCGTGCGAAAAAGTTTGGCTTGGCCCAAAGGACAAGCAAAAAGTTTCTCCGCATAAAAATATTGCAGCCCGCATAGTAAAGGAAAATACCTTGTTTGCCCTGAAAACCCTGCGCCGCGAGACCGGCGCTCCCGCACTTCCCGCCCTGCGGCTGATTGCCGCCGCCGCCCTGGCGCTGACCCTGGCGGCGTGTTCCAAGCCTGCCGTCAAAGTGGAAGACGTGCGCCCCGTGCGCGCGATCGTATTGTCTAGCAGTAATGTTGACGTGAGTGCCGAGCTGTCGGGCGAGGTCGTGCCCCGCGTCGTATCGCAGCTGGGCTTCCGCGTGGGCGGCAAGATCGTCGCGCGCAAGGTGGACGTGGGCGCCAGCGTGAAGAAGGGGCAAGTGCTGATGCAGCTCGATCCTGCCGACTTGCAGCTGTCGCAGGCGCAGGCCAAGGCGTCGCTGGTCAGCGCGGAAACGAGCCGCGACCTGGCGCGCGCGGAACTGAAGCGCTACCAGGATTTGCGCGAGAAAAATTTCGTCAGCCAGGCCGTGCTCGATGGCAAGGACGCCACCTACAAGGCGGCGCAGGCGAATGTGGAAGCGGCGCAAGCCCTGTACCGTGGCCAGGCGAACCAGTCCGGCTATGCCAGCTTGCTGGCCGACGTCGATGGCGTCGTCACGCGCATCGAGGCCGAAGTGGGGCAGGTGGTGGCGCCCGGCGCGCCCGTGGTGCAGGTGGCGAAGAGCGGCGAGAAGGAAATCGTGATCGGCATTCCCGAAGACAAGGTCGAGACCTTGCGCAAGGTCAAGGATGTTACCGTGCGCCTGTGGGCCGACCCGAAGCAGGGCTTGCCGGGCAAGATACGCGAAGTGTCGCCCGTGGCCGATGCCGCCACGCGCACCTATATTGCCAAGGTCAGCATTCCGGACGCGCCGCAGGCGCGCCTGGGCATGACGGCCGTGGTGCAGTTCGCCTCGCAAACGGCCACGCCGCAGATCAAGGTGCCGCTGACGGCCCTGTTCAATGAGAAATCGCAAAGTTCCGTGTGGGTGGTGGAAAACGGCACCGTGAAGCTGGTGCCGGTGACGGTGGGCGGCGTGGCGGGCAATGAACTGCTGCTGACCTCGGGCGTGAAAGAGGGCCAGACCGTGGTCACGGCCGGCGTCAACCTGCTCAAGCCGGGCCAGAAAGTGACCATCCTCGGCGCCGAACTGGCCAGCAAGCCTGCCGCCGGTGCCGCCGCCGTCAGCGTGGGTGCGGTCAAATGAAGGGCGGCTTCAATCTGTCGCGCTGGGCGCTCGAACACATCCCGCTGACGCGTTACTTGATGGCCGTGCTGCTGATCGGCGGCATGCTCAGCTATGCCAGCCTGGGCCAGGATGAAGATCCCCCGTTTACGTTCCGCGCCATGGTGCTGCAAGCGTACTGGCCCGGCGCCACGGCCTTGCAGATGGCCGAGCAGGTGACGGACAAGCTGGAAAAGAAACTGCAGGAAACGCCGTACATCGACGAAATCACCAGCTATTCGAAGCCGGGCGAAACCCTGATCCTGCTGGAGCTGCGCGAATCGGCGCCGCCCAAGGAAACGGCGGCCGCCTGGTACCAGGTGCGCAAGAAGATCGGCGACATCCAGGGCACCTTGCCGTCCGGCGTCGTGGGGCCGTTCTTCAATGACGAGTTCGGCGACACGTATGGCTCCATCTTCGCCCTGTCCGGCGACGGATTTACCTACGCGGAAATGAAGGATTACGCGGACAAGGTGCGCCAGGAACTGCTGGCCGTGGGACAGGTATCGAAGGTGGAACTGTTCGGCGTGCAGGATGAAAAGATCAATATCGTCTTTTCTCACAAGAAATTTGCCCAGCTGGGCATTCCTTTCGACGCCATCGTGCAGCAACTGTCCGCGCAAAACAGCATCAACGCCACGGGCGTGCTGGTGACGCCGACGGACAATCTGCAAGTGCGCGTGACGGGCGCCATGCTGACCGTCAAGGACCTGGAAAACCTGGAACTGCGCGCCAACGGCACCACCTTCCGCCTCGGTGATTTTGCTACCGTGAAACGTGAACTCATCGATCCGCCGAAGGACAAGATGCGTTTCAACGGCAAGGAAGTGATCGGCCTGGGCGTGTCGATGGAAAAGGGCGGCAATATCATCGACATGGGCAAGGCCTTGCAGGCAACGGTCACGCGCATGAAGAGCGAGTTGCCGGTCGGCATAGAGCTGCAGCGCGTGTCGAACCAGCCGGAAGCCGTGTCCGCCTCCGTGGGCGAGTTCGTGCATACCCTGGTCGAAGCCATCCTGATCGTGCTGGCCGTCAGCTTTGTCGCGCTGGGCTTGCACACGAAGCCGCTGCGCATCGACGTGCGTCCGGGCCTGGTGGTGGCGCTGACCATCCCGCTGGTGCTGGCCGTCACCTTCCTGTTCATGCGCCTGCTCGACATCGACTTGCACAAGATTTCGCTGGGCGCCCTGATCATCGCGCTGGGCTTGCTGGTCGATGACGCCATCATTGCCGTCGAGATGATGGTGCGCAAGATGGAAGAGGGCATGTCGCGCTTCGACGCGGCCACCTTCGCCTACACGTCGACGGCCATGCCCATGCTGACGGGCACCCTGATCACGGTGGCGGGCTTCCTGCCCATCGGCCTGGCCAAGTCGGCCGCCGGCGAATACACGTTCTCCTTGTTCTCCGTCAATGCGCTGGCCCTGATCATTTCGTGGGTGGTGGCCGTCGTCTTTACGCCCTACATCGGCTACGTCTTGCTGAAGGTCAAGCCGCACGCGCACAACGACCATGAATTGTTCGACACACCGAATTTCCGCCGCTTCCGCCGCGCCGTCACCTGGTGCGTGGAATGGCGCAAGACGACGATAGCCGCCACCCTGGCCATCTTTGCGCTCGGTATCTACGGCTTTAACTTTATCGAAAAGCAATTCTTCCCCGATTCCAGCCGTCCCGAACTGATGGTGGAGCTGTGGTCGTCCGAAGGAACGACGTTTGCTGCCAACGAGAAACAGGTGAAGAAATTCGAGGCGTTCGTCGGCAAGCTCGACGGCGTGGAAAGCGTCACCAGCTATGTGGGAACCGGTAGTCCCCGTTTCTACCTGCCGCTCGACCAGATATTCCCGCAGACCAATGTGTCGCAAGTGGTGGTCTTGCCGAAGAGCCTGGCCGACCGCGAACGCTTGCGCCAGCAAATCGTCGATGTCTTCAAGAAGGACTTCCCGGAAGTGCGGGGCCGCGTCAAACTGCTGCCGAACGGGCCGCCGGTGCCGTATCCCGTGCAATTTCGCGTCACGGGGCCGGAAGTGGCGGGCGTGCGGACCATCGCCGACCAGGTCAAGGACATCATGCGCGCCAATCCGAACACCCTGGGCGTGAACGACAACTGGAATGAATCGGTGAAAGTGCTGCGCCTGGACCTGGACCAGGACAAGATGCGCGCGCTGGGCGTCACGTCGAAAACGGTGATGCAGGCGGCCAATACGATCTTGTCGGGCACGGTCATCGGCCAGTTCCGCGAAGACAATAAGCTGATCGATATCCAGGTGCGCCAGCCTTTGGAAGAGCGGGCGACGATTTCCGTGCTGAATGACACGAATATTCCGACGGCGACGGGCAAGTCCGTGCCCATCTCGCAGCTGGCCCGCGCGCATTTCGTGTGGGAGCCGGGTGTCGTCTGGCGCGACAAGCGCGAATGGGCCATTACGGTGCAGTCGGACGTGATCGACGGCATCCAGGGCGCCACCGTGTCGACGCAGCTGGCGCCGCAGCTCGATGCCTTGCGGGCCAAGTTGCCGGCCGGCTACCGCATCAATGTGAAGGGCGTGGCGGCCGACAGCGGCGAAGCGGAAGCGTCGATCTCGGCGAACTTGCCGCTGGCCATCTTCATCATCTTCACCCTGCTGATGTTGCAGCTGCACAGTTTCTCGCGCTCGCTGCTGGTGTTCCTGACGGGGCCGCTGGGCGTGGCCGGTGCCGCGTTTGCCTTGCTGCTGCTGCACCGTCCGCTGGGCTTCGTGGCTAACCTGGGCGTCATCGCGCTGTTCGGCATGATCATCCGCAACTCGGTGATCCTTGTCGATCAGATCGAGCAAGACATCCGGGATGGTTCGGCCCCATGGGACGCCATCATTGACTCGGCCGTGCGCCGTTGCCGTCCCATCGTGCTGACGGCCGCCGCCGCCGCGCTGGCCATGATCCCCTTGTCGCGCTCCGTGTTCTGGGGCCCGATGGCGGTCGCCATCATGGGCGGCCTGATCCTGGCGACGGCCTTGACGTTGCTGTTCCTGCCGGCCCTGTATGCGGCCTGGTTCCGGGTCAGGAAGCCGGCGCCGGCGACCGCAAAAGAAGGCTAGCAGCCAGCGCCAGGGCATAGGCAAAAAAAGGCGGCATTCCTCTGGGAAATCCAGTAGAATGCCGCCTTTGCTTTACCAAGGGCTTGCTCGTTGAGTCTGCGGTAGCCAGATCGCTCCCGAGTTGTTAAAATCAGGAACAGCCTGCGGCAAGTAGTACCGTAGTACAAAATGCGGATGTGGTGGAATTGGTAGACACGCTGGTCTTAGAAGCCAGTGCTTCGGCTTGGGAGTTCGAGTCTCCCCATCCGCACCAATCCGGGTTGTTCCAGCCCGGAGGTGCAGCACCATCAAGTTGTTCTTCAGCCTCGTTCAGGCATCTTCCTGTTTTTCTTCTCGCTCTTCCCGTGTTTTCGTCATGGGACGCGTCTTCCATCACGCTATTTTTCGCCCGGTACGGCAGGATAGGGTGGGGTATGGGCGGCGATTTGCCTGAAAAATGGCCAAATTGAGATAAATCAAAGGTTTTTTGCCCGAAATCTTCGCTATGAGCGCATTTCTTTGTTTCGGACGGGGCGCCAGTTCGCATATACTAATGAACGAAGCAGGCTGGAAAGCCTGTCTCTGGCGAAACAAAGAATGCCGGGGCAAGAGTAAAGACAGGGCACCCCCAGGCTGTGGCGACTCGTTCGCCGCCGCTGGTATCCTCTGTGGCCGCGCTGCAAAGCCAGCCACTTTCCCGAAGTCCTTTGTTATAATGCCACGCTTTACCGAATGATGGCCGGCCCTGCATTTACTTAGAAGCAAGGCTGGACGCTCGGAGCCCTGTCGCAGTACTGGAAGCGGCGGATTGTTTGGTGCCTGGTGCGGGTTTTCCCTCAGCCGGGTAGACCAGGTCCATTGTCCTGCTTGCAGTGCTTTTACAGATGAATATGCGAGCGAGTGAAGCTGGACCCATGTCTTGCCGCCAGCGATGGCGCAAGGGGTCGGGTCTTCTTTTCTCGCACCAACAGTGTTTATTTTTTGGACGATTTTTTACATGGCAACTGCAGTCGAAACCTTGGGCAAACTCGAACGTCGTATCACGATCTCCTTCCCGCTGACGGACGTCCGCACGGAAGTTGAGAAGCGCCTGAAAGTGCAAGCCCGTACGGCTAAGGCACCGGGCTTCCGTCCGGGCAAAGTGCCGTTGAAAATGGTCGCAGCACAATACGGCTACCAAATTGAATCCGAAGTGCTGAATGACAAAGTCGGCCGCGCGTTCAACGACGCCGCCAACGAAAACAATCTGCGCGTGGCCGGTTTCCCGAACATCGTGCCGAAAGAAGAAGCAGCCGAAGGCCAGCTGGCTTTCGACGCAACGTTCGAAGTGTATCCGGAAGTCGCCATCGGCGACCTGACGGCCGTTGAAATCGAAACCGTGCAAGCCGACGTGTCGGAAGCCGAAATCGACAAGACCATCGACATCCTGCGCAAGCAGCGCGTGCACTTCCACACCAAGGGCGAAGCTGGCGAACACGGCGACGGCGGTGAGCCGATCGCTGCCAACGGCGACCGCGTGACCGTCGACTTCGTCGGCTCGATCGACGGCGTTGAATTCCCAGGCGGCAAAGCTGAAGGCTACGCTTTCGTGCTGGGCGAAGGCCGCATGCTGCCGGAATTCGAAGCAGCAACCCTGGGCCTGAAAGTGGGCGAGTCCAAGACTTTCCCATTGTCGTTCCCAGAGGACTACCACGGTAAAGACGTAGCCGGCAAAACCGCTTCGTTCACCATCACCCTGCAAAAGCTGGAATGGGCGCACCTGCCGGAAGTCGATGCCGAATTCGCCAAGTCCCTGGGCGTTGCCGATGGCGACCTGGCCAAAATGCGCGAAGACATCAAAGTCAACCTGCAGCGCGAAGTCGCTGGCCGCGTGAAAGCACGCAACAAGGAAGCCGTCATGGACGCGCTGATCAAAGTTGCTGAGCTGGAAGTGCCAAAAACGCTGATCGCTCAGGATTCCGAGCGCCTGGCCGAAATGACCCGCCAGGACATGGCGCAGCGCGGCATGAACGTCAAGGACGTGCCTTTCCCAGCAGAACTGTTCGCAGACAAAGCCGAGCGTCGCGTACGCCTGGGCCTGATCCTGTCGCAACTGGTGGGCGACAACAAGCTGCAGGCTACGCCTGAGCAAGTCAAGGCGCAGATCGAAGATTTCGCCCAAAGCTACGAAGATCCACGCGAAGTGCTGAAGTACTACTACAGCGACCGTCGTCGTCTGGGTGAGATCGAAGCCCTTGTATTGGAAGAAAACGTCGTCACTTACGTGTTGGGCCTGTCGAAAGTCACGACGAAAGCAGTTGCTTTCGACGAACTGATGGGAAGCAACGCACAAGCGTAAACCAGTTGGTATCCGGGTGCCGGCTCTTGCCGCAAGGTAGTGGCGGCACCCCCTAACTGCTTCACAAGGAAATGAAATGACAGGTATGAACCGTAATCCGGCGCTGGACACAGAGATGCTCGGCCTGGTGCCGATGGTGGTGGAACAAAGCGGTCGCGGCGAGCGCTCGTATGATATTTACTCGCGCCTGCTGAAGGAACGCTTGATTTTCATGGTCGGCCCGGTCAATGACCAGATGGCCAACCTGGTTGTCGCCCAGCTGCTGTTCCTGGAAAGCGAAAATCCGGAAAAGGAAATCTCGCTCTACATCAACTCGCCAGGTGGTTCGGTCTCGGCCGGCATGGCCATCTACGACACCATGCAGTTCATCAAGCCGGACGTCTCGACCCTGTGCACGGGCATGGCTGCTTCGATGGGCGCTTTCCTGCTGGCCGCTGGCGCCAAGGGCAAGCGGTTCTCGCTGCCGAACTCACGCATCATGATTCACCAGCCGTCCGGTGGTTCGCAAGGCATGGCGTCCGACATCGAGATCCAGGCGAAGGAAATCCTTTACCTGCGCACCCGCTTGAACGGCATCATGGCCGAGCGCACGGGCCAGACGATCGAACAGATCGCCAAGGACACCGACCGCGACCGTTTCATGTCCGCCGACGAGGCCGTTGAGTATGGTTTGATCGACAAAGTGTTGACCAGCCGCGCTTGATGAGCCCCTACCGGTATTGCTAAGCATGTAAGTAAACGCCCGGGCGATCAAACGTTCGGGCGTTTCGCTTTTATTTCGGGTAGCATGGAGCTTGTGCACGTTGTTGACTTGCGCCATGGGGAGTTGCCTTAACGGGCGGCAACCATCATCCGGCTTGCGATTTTGCAATATTGTTAATGCAGTTCCAACCAAAATGCCTTATGTCAGACAAAAAATCCTCTAGCGGCGAAAAATTACTGTATTGCTCGTTCTGCGGCAAAAGCCAGCACGAGGTGAAGAAACTCATCGCCGGCCCGTCCGTGTTCATTTGCGACGAGTGCATCGACCTGTGCAACGACATCATCCGTGATGAAACGTCGAGCATCGAGACGGTGACCGGTACCAAATCCGACCTGCCGACGCCGCAAGAAATTGCCGCCTTGCTCGATCAGTACGTGATCGGCCAGCAGACTGCCAAGCGCATCCTGTCGGTGGCGGTGTACAACCATTACAAGCGCCTCAAGCACCTGGGCAAGAAAGACGACATCGAACTGGCCAAGAGCAACATCTTGCTGGTCGGTCCTACCGGCTCGGGCAAGACCCTGCTGGCACAGACCCTGGCGCGCATGCTCAACGTGCCGTTCGTGATCGCCGACGCCACCACCCTGACCGAAGCCGGTTACGTGGGTGAAGACGTGGAAAACATCATCCAGAAGCTGCTGCAAAGCTGCAACTATGACGTCGAGAAAGCCCAGCGCGGCATCGTCTACATCGATGAAATCGACAAGATTTCGCGCAAGTCCGACAATCCGTCCATCACGCGCGACGTGTCGGGCGAGGGCGTGCAGCAAGCCTTGCTCAAACTCATCGAAGGCACGATGGCTTCCGTGCCGCCACAAGGCGGCCGCAAGCACCCGAACCAGGATTTCGTGCAGATCGACACGACCAACATCATGTTCATCTGCGGCGGCGCCTTCGACGGCCTGTCGAAAGTGATCGCCAACCGTTCCGAAAAGAGCGGCATCGGCTTCTCGGCCACGGTGCGCAGCAAGTCGCAAAGCTCGGCCAGCGAACTGATGCTGCAGGCGGAACCGGAAGACCTGGTCAAGTTCGGCCTGATCCCGGAACTGGTGGGCCGTCTGCCCGTCATCGCCACCCTGGCGGAATTGACGGAAGAGGCGCTGATCCAGATCCTCGTCGAGCCGAAGAATGCGCTGATCAAGCAATATTCGAAGCTGCTCGAGATGGAAGGCGCGGAACTGGAGATTCGTCCGGCCGCCCTGCATGCGATCGCCAAGAAAGCGCTGGCGCGCAAGACCGGTGCCCGTGGCCTGCGTTCCATCCTGGAACATGCTTTGCTGGACGTCATGTACGAACTGCCGAGCGAACAAAATGTGGTGAAGGTCGTCATCGACGAAAATACCATCACCAGCGGCGCCAAACCTTTGTTGATTTATCAAGAGACTGCCAAAGCCTCCGGAGAAAATTGAAAACTGCCGAGACAAATGCATAAAAAGGGTTTTGATTCCTTAATGCATGGCAGTACAATTTAAATCAATGAGTGCAGGCTTCAATCGGAAAGCCACTCGCGGCGCTTAGCTGCGCGTGGCTTTTTTACTGTGAAAACTGCATTTATTACCGTCATGCGGGTGTGTTTTGCGGAATAAACAGAAAAATGTTTGTTTCACAGAATTATTTATTCTCGCCGGTCTTGTGTTTTGGCAGCGAGCGCCAACATCGTAAACACGCTTTCTATAAGGTACGCCATGACAACTTCCAAATTAACTGAGCAAACTCAACTGCCGTTATTGCCGTTGCGGGATGTCGTCGTTTTCCCGCATATGGTGATACCGCTGTTCGTTGGCCGTCCAAAGTCGATCAAGGCGCTGGAAGCTGCGATGGAGCAGGGCAAGAGCATCATGCTTGCCGCTCAAAAAGCAGCCGCGAAGGACGAGCCGTCTCCTTCGGATATCTATGAAATTGGCTGCGTTGCCAATATTCTGCAAATGCTGAAGCTGCCCGATGGCACCGTCAAGGTGCTGGTCGAAGGCGCACAGCGTGCCCGTATCAACCACATCAGCGATGCCCCGACGCACTTCATCGCCGACCTGACGCCGCTCGAGTCCGAGCCGGGCGACGAGTCGGAAGTCGAAGCCATGCGCCGCGCGATCGTGCAGCAGTTCGACCAGTACGTCAAACTCAACAAAAAAATCCCGCCGGAAATCCTCGCTTCCCTGTCGGGCATCGACGATGCCGGCCGTTTGGCCGACACGGTGGCCGCGCACTTGCCGCTGAAACTTGAGCAAAAACAAGTCATCCTGGAAATTTTCAGCGTGGCCAAGCGCCTCGAGCACCTGCTGGGCCAGCTCGAAGGCGAGCTCGACATCCTGCAGGTGGAAAAGCGCATCCGCGGCCGCGTGAAGCGCCAGATGGAAAAGTCGCAGCGCGAGTACTACCTGAACGAGCAAGTCAAGGCGATCCAGAAAGAACTGGGCGAGGGCGAAGATGGCGCCGACCTCGACGAGCTGGAGAAAAAAGTCGCTTCGGCCAAAATGCCGAAGGAAGCGCTCGACAAGGCCACCAACGAGTTGAAAAAACTCAAACTGATGTCGCCGATGTCGGCCGAAGCCACCGTCGTGCGCAACTACATCGACACCCTGGTCAACTTGCCTTGGAAAAAGAAATCCAAGGTCAATAACGACCTGGCGAACGCGGAAAAAGTGCTCGAAGGCGACCACTACGGCCTCGACAAGGTCAAGGAACGCATCCTGGAATACCTCGCGGTGCAACAGCGCGTCGACAAGCTGAAAGCGCCTATCCTGTGCTTCGTCGGTCCTCCGGGCGTGGGCAAGACCTCGCTGGGCCAGTCCATCGCCCGCGCGACGAACCGCAAGTTCGTGCGCATGGCCCTGGGCGGCGTGCGCGACGAAGCCGAGATCCGCGGCCATCGCCGCACCTACATCGGCTCGATGCCAGGCAAGATTTTGCAATCGCTGTCGAAAGTCGGCGTGCGCAATCCCCTGTTCCTGCTCGATGAAGTCGACAAGATGGGCGCCGATTTCCGTGGCGATCCGTCGTCGGCCCTGCTGGAAGTGTTAGACCCGGAACAGAACCACACGTTCTCCGACCATTACATCGAAGTCGATTTCGACTTGTCGGACGTGATGTTCGTGGCGACGTCGAACTCGTACAACATTCCGCCAGCCTTGCTTGACCGCATGGAAGTGATCCGTCTGTCCGGTTACACGGAAGATGAAAAGACCAGCATCGCGCAGCGTTATCTGCTGCCGAAGCAGATCAAGAACAATGGCTTGAAGGAAGAGGAAATCTCGGTGGCCGAGTCGGCCTTGCGCGACATCATCCGCTACTACACGCGGGAAGCCGGCGTGCGTTCGCTTGAGCGTGAAGTGTCGAAGATCTGCCGCAAGGTGGTCAAGATGCTGCTGCTGAAGAAATCCGACAAGAAAGTCATCGTCAACTCGAAGAACCTGGATAAATTCCTCGGCGTGCGCCGCTACGATTTCGGTGTCGCAGAGAAAGAAAACCAGGTAGGCCAGGTGGTCGGTCTGGCATGGACGGAAGTGGGCGGCGATCTGCTGACCATCGAAGCCGTGTCGATGCCGGGCAAGGGCGGCATCATCCGCACGGGTACCCTGGGCGACGTCATGAAAGAGTCGATCGAGGCAGCCCGCACGGTGGTGCGCAGCCGGGCACAGCGCCTGGGCATCAAGGCGGACGTGTTCGAGAAGAGCGATATCCACATCCACGTGCCGGAAGGCGCGACACCGAAGGACGGTCCTTCGGCTGGCGCGGCCATGACGGTGGCGATGGTGTCGGTCTTCACGGGCATTCCCGTGCGCGCCGACGTGGCGATGACGGGCGAGATCACCTTGCGCGGCGAAGTATTGCCGATCGGCGGCTTGAAGGAAAAGCTGCTGGCGGCGCATCGCGGCGGCATCAAGACGGTCCTGATTCCAGAGCAGAATGTGAAAGACCTGGCCGACATTCCGGACAACGTCAAGAACAAACTGGAAATCGTACCGGTGCGCTGGATCGACAAAGTGCTGGAAATCGCCCTCGAACGCATGCCTGAAGCGTTGGCGGACGTCGCTGCGGTGGAGGCTGTCACGGCCGCCGCGGCCAAGCCTGACGCGGCCGGCGAGGTAGTAAAACACTAACGTTTTACCCCTGTTTTCCCCAAACAAGCGCTTTTAGAGCGCTTGTTTTATATTGAAACGTGAATTGCGCCCCCAAAGCGCTTGACACATATACAGTGTGGCTTGTTTAATACGCCTGCACATTTTTTTCGCCGGACAGCTGTGGTGCCAAAAGTGCCGCAACGATACGGTAAACGTTTTATACCTTTGTAATTGGGGATGCTAGTGAACAAGACTGAATTGATCGACCACATTGCTGAAAAAGCTGACATTTCCAAAGCCGCCGCTGCGCGCGCACTCGACGCTGTTATCGGCGGCGTGACGGAAACTTTGAAAAACAACGACAGCGTGACGCTGGTTGGTTTTGGCACTTTCTCGGTCAGCGAACGCGCTGAGCGTACCGGCCGCAATCCGCGTACCAAAGAAGCGATCACGATCGAAGCAGCAAAAGTTCCAAAATTTAAAGCTGGTAAAGCTTTGAAGGATGCTGTAAACTAACGGACTTCGGTGAGGTGACAATCACCGGAAACATTTGGCGGCGCCTCCGGGTGCCGCGATTTCGGGATCGACGTTCTTGAATGGCGATCCCGGATACAAATGCAAGTAGTACTGTGTATTTTTCGGAGTGGTAGTTCAGTTGGTTAGAATGCCGGCCTGTCACGTCGGAGGTCGCGGGTTCGAGTCCCGTCCGCTCCGCCAAAAAAATACGCTCTCAAGGAGTGGTAGTTCAGTTGGTTAGAATACCGGCCTGTCACGTCGGGGGTCGCGGGTTCGAGTCCCGTCCGCTCCGCCAGAATATAGAAGCCCGCGCTGCTGAATAAGTAGCGCGGGTTTTTCTTTTTCGGCGCCGGATTATCCCGGCGCGCCTGCTTTTTAAAATTCCCTCCTGCCGCGTTGAATAAAAACGCCGGCGTTTAAATCCCCTTTAAGCTGCATCGGGTTAAATGCCCGAGTCCGGCGCCTTGCCAGCCAGGCGGCGCCAGGGCAGGGCGCGCGCCCTGATTTACTCTTGCTATAGCGCTATGGGCATTGTAGAATCAGGAGATAATGGCTTGGGCGTCAGAATCCTGCTTTAGTTCCAGCGCCAAGTTGTTGAATCTAAAGGGGAAGTGGACATCTGTCCCGTCCATTCCGCCGAAGAAATCAAGGCGAACGCATGTTCGCCTTTTTTTATAGTGATCCACTCATCCCGAATTGGCTGACCATGTTTGAATTTATTCGTACCCATCGACGCTTGATGCAGTTTCTCCTGATGCTGGTCATCGTCCCGTCTTTTGCACTGGTCGGTATCAGCGGCTACCAAAGCTTCGGCGATGGCGCGAACACCATCGCCAAGGTCGGCGACCAGGTCGTTACGCAGCAGCAATATGAAGAAGCGCAACGCCAGCAGATCGACCGCTACCGCCAGATGATGGGCGAGCAGTTCGACCAAAAAATGTTTGACACGCCGGAAGCGCGCCAGAGCATCCTCGACAACCTGATCGCCGAGCGCGCCGTGGCCGCCGAAGTGGGCCGTAGCCACCTCGTCATCAGCGATGCCGTGCTGCAAAAAGAAGTGCTGGAAATTCCAGGCTTGACCTTGCCGGACGGTAAATTCGACCTGGAACGCTACAAGGCCATGCTGGCCGCCCAGGGCATGACGCCGCAGATGTACGATGCGCGCCGCCGCAGCGACCTGGCCCTGCAGCAACTGGCCGGCGCCGTGCAAGGCACCGCCTTCGCGCCGAACACCGTCTCCAAGCGCCTGTCCGACATCACCTCGGAAGAGCGTGAAGTGCAGGAACTGCTGTTGCCGATCGCCCAGTACGTGCCGGAAGTCAAAGTGACGGACGCCATGATCAAAGCGTTCTATGACAAGAACAGCAAGTTCTTCGAAATCCCGGAACAAGCCAAGATCGAATACGTCGTGCTGGACGACAGCGCTGCCGGCGAGCAAGTCGACGTCAGCGACGCCGACGTGACCGCCTATTACGCGAAGAACCAGAAAGCCTACACGACGCCAGAAGCGCGCCAGGCCAGCCACATCCTCGTAGCCGTCAAGAAAGACGCCTCGGCCGCCGACAAGGCAGCCGCGAAGGCCAAGGCGGAAGCCATCCTGGCTGACGTGCGTAAAACGCCTGCCAGCTTTGCCGCCGTAGCCAAGGCCAAGTCGGAAGACCCGGCATCCGCCGAGCAGGGCGGCGACCTGGGCGTGATCGGCAAGGATGGCTTGCCGGCACCGCTGCTGAGCGCTGTTTCGAAACTCAAGCAGGGCGAAATCAGCGATGTCGTCGCTTCCGATTTCGGCTTCCACATCCTGACCGTCACCTCGCTCAAGCCGCAGCACGTGCGTGCGCTCGATGAAGTACGCGGCGAAATCACGGCCGACTTGCGCAAGCAATTTGCTGCCAAGAAATACTCGGAAATGGCGGAAACGTTCACCAACACGGTCTACGAGCAATCGGACAGCCTGAAACCGGTGGCCGACAAGCTGAAACTGAAAGTGGAATCCGTTGCCAACCTGTCGCGCACGCCGTCGCCGGCACTGGGCAAGGCGCCGTTCAACAATGCCAAGTTCCTGTCGGCCATCTTCTCGAACGATTCGCTGAAAGACAAGCGCAACACGGAAGCCGTGACCGTCGCACCGAACGTGCTGATCGCCGGCCGCGTGGTGGAATTCAAGCCGGCAACGAAGCGTCCGCTGGCCGAAGTCGAAGCGATGATCCGTCAGCGCGTGACCCTGGAAGAAGCGGAAAAGCTGGCCAAGAAGGCGGGCGAGACCAAGCTGGCCGCCTTGAAGGCGTCGGGCGATGCGACTGGCTTCGGCGCGGCGCAATGGGTATCGCGCAGCAAGCTGGACGGCATCAACCGTGCCGCCATCGCGCAAGTCATGAAGGCCGACACGAGCAAGCTGCCAGCCTATGTGGGCGTGGACCTGCCAGCCCTGGGCTATGGCATCTACCGCATCGCCAAGGTGCAGCAGCCGGCGCAAGTGGACGCGGCGCGCCGCCAGCAAGAGAAAGACCAGATCAGCGGCATCCTGGCACAACAGGAAATGTTCGATTACGTCGAATACCTGAAAGCCAAGGCCAAGGTGAAGATCGTCAAACCGCTCACCGCCCCAGCCGCCGCAGCGCCGGAAGCACCATAAGAGTTAGTTTCCACGCATAAAAATAGCCGCTCCCAGAGCGGCTATTTTTTTGAACACCAGCTAAAACTTACTGCGCGTCGTGACTTGCGTCTTGCGATGCTCACTGCCTTGGCGGCCCCGTGCAAAGCACAGTTCCGCTTCTCATCCACAATTCACTTCCGCTCGCTACAGTTTTATCAGGTGTTCGGTACACTGGTTTACTTGGCTTTCAGCAACGGCGCCAACTGTGGCCAGATGTTTTTCAGGATGGTTGGATGGGCTAGCGCATTCGGATGCATGCGGTCGGCCTGGAACAGCTGCGGCTGGTCGGCGATGCCTTCGAACATGAAGGGGACCAGCGGCGCCTTCCATTCCTTCGCCAGCTTGCCGTACACGCCGTAAAATTGCTCGCCGTAGGCGCGGCCATAGTTGGGCGGCATGCGCATGCCCACCAGTACGACCTGCGCCCCCGTCTTTTTCACGGCCTCGCCCATGGCGCGCAGGTTCGCTTCGGCGGCCGCCACGGGCAAGCCGCGCAAGCCGTCGTTGGCGCCCAGTTCGATCAGCACGACGTCGGGCTGGTGCTTCGCCAGCAGAGAGGGCAGGCGCGCGCGGCCGCCGCTGGTGGTCTCGCCGCTGATGCTGGCGTTGACGATGCGCGTGTCGTTCTTTTGCGCTTGCAGCCGCTGTTCCAGCAGCGCCACCCAGCCAGTACCGCGTGCCAGTCCGTACTCGGCCGACAGGCTGTCGCCGAGCACCAGCAGCGTTTTTGGTGCAGAATAGGCGTTCGTCATGCCTGACACCAGGAGCAGGGCTGCCGCAGGAAGCAAGGACAGGGTGCGCCGCCGCAGGCGGTTGCCGCCCTCGACACTTATTTGTTCACGAAATTTTTTAAGATAGATCAGCATGCCCGAATTCCCTAAAGCGACTTCCACCAGTTTTCTCCCGTCAGAGACAGCCGCACGGCGAGCGGACCAGCGGCCCGCCGCAAGCAACAGCCAAAACAGCCAAAATGCCCGGCCGGCCATCGAAGTGGTCCAGCTGGCCAAGCGCGTACCCGATGCCGATGGTGAGCTGACCATCCTGCATCGCGTCGATTTTACCGTGCAAACGGCCGAGACGCTGGCCATCGTCGGCGCCTCCGGTTCCGGCAAGTCCACTTTATTGGGCTTGCTGGCCGGCCTGGACACGCCCAGCGAGGGCAAGGTCATGCTCGACGGCACCGATATCTTCGCCCTCGATGAAGACGGCCGCGCCGGTTTCCGTAAGGAAAAGCTCGGTTTCGTGTTCCAGTCCTTCCAGCTGCTGGCCCACCTGACGGCGCTGGAAAACGTCATGCTGCCGCTGGAATTGCGCGGCGACCCGGATGCGAAGGAAAAGGCGCAAGCCATGCTGGGCAGAGTCAACCTGGGCAGCCGCCTGAAACACTATCCGAAATACCTGTCCGGCGGCGAGCAGCAGCGCGTGGCGCTGGCCCGCGCCTTCGTCACGCAGCCGCCGCTGCTGTTCGCCGACGAGCCGACGGGCAGCCTGGACGCCGCCACGGGCGAAGCCGTGATCCAGCTGATGTTCGAGCTGAACCGCGAACGGGGTTCGACCCTGGTGCTCGTCACGCACGACAGTTCGATCGCGGCCCGTTGCGGCCGGACGATTACGATTTCAGCAGGCCGTTTGATCTAGCGCAGTGATCATGCCGACAAGGCATTGATCAATTTTCGGATGGCCGGGATCAATTCCCCCGCCGTTAAACCGATCGGGCCGTTGCCTGCCGCCACCAGCGCATCGGCCGCCGCGCCGTGCAGCCACACGGCGCCGAGCGCCGCCTCCCATTCGGGCCAGCCCTGCGCCAGCAGGCTGCCGCACAGGCCCGCCAAGACGTCGCCCGTGCCGGCCGTCGCCAGCGCGGGGCCGCCCGTGTTGTTGACGACGACCTGGCCATCGGGCGCGGCGATCACCGTGCCCGACCCTTTCAAGACGACGATGACGCCCAGCTGCGTGGCCAGCTGGCGCGCCGCGCCCAGGCGGTCGGCTTGCACCTCGGCCGCCGTCATGTCGAGCAGCCGGGCCGCTTCCAGCGGATGCGGCGTCAAGATCGTCGCCCCCGCGCCCGTGCGCACGGCCAGCGCCGATTGCAGTTCCGGCTCGGCCGCCATCAGGTTCAGCGCATCGGCGTCGAGCAGCAGGGGGCTGTCGCTGTCGAACGCTCGCAGCAGCAGCTCCACCGTGCCGGCCTTGTCGCCCAGGCCGGGCCCCGCCACCAGCGCCGCGAAGTGCAGGCCCGAGAAATCCACGTCCCGGGCGTGCCGGCACATCAGTTCCGGCTGGCCGCTGTCGAACGCCGGCGGCGCGTCGGGAAAGGCGATATACACCCGTCCCGCGCCCGCATGCAGGGCCGTGCGGGCCGCCAGGATGGGCGCGCCCGCCATGCCTTGCGCGCCGCCGATGACGGCCACGCTGCCGTAGCTGCCCTTGTGCGTATTCTGCCGGCGCGGCTGCAGCTGGCGGGCGAACAGGTGCAGGCCGCCCAGCTGGGCCTTGGCGGCCGGCAGCAGGGCAGGGGCGATGGCCAGCGCGGCTACTTCCACTTCGCCCGCATGGTCGCGGCCATTTGCCGTGTGCAGCCCCGGCTTGTCGCCGATGAAGGTGAGCGTATGCGTGGCGCGGATGGCGACGCCGTCGATGGCGCCCGTGTCCGCGTGCAGGCCGCTGGGCACGTCGAGCGCCAGCACGGGGCAATCGAGCTGGTTCACCAGCTGGACCACGTCGCGGCATTCGCCGTCCAGGGGACGCGACGCGCCGATGCCGAACAGGCCATCGATGACGAGGTGCCACGGCGCGGCGCCCACGGCGGCCGACGCCGTGCTGCTTGCCGCGTCCATGCAGCGCGCGGCGCTGTTGCGCGCGCGGCTCAGCGCCTGTTCGCGCTCGGGCGACGTGGCTGGCGCCGCGGGCGCCAGCCAGACGAGCACCTCGGTGCCGCTGCCGGCCAGGTGCGCGGCCGCTTCCAGCGCGTCGCCGCCGTTGTCGCCGGGGCCGGCCAGCACCAGTACGCGCCGGTGGCCCGCATCGTCGCCATCTTCCTGGGCGTGCAGCAGCTTCAGGGCGGCACTGGCGGCGGCCTGGCCCGCGCGCTGCATCAGCAGCCCTTGCGGCAGGTCTTGCATGGCCGCTTGTTCGATGGCGCGCAATTCGGCGATGGAGTACAGCGGTGTTGCAGAGTCGATCAGGGGCATGGAGCGTGTTCCGTTAGTCAGCATGTCTTCAACATAAGGCCGATGCGGACGAAAGGCAAGGCGCGCACGCCTGAAATGCGCCCCTGTTTGGCGGCTACAATAGCCATCTCACATAAGCGCGGGGGCAAGGCGATGGACTGGCAATTCTGGATCGACCGTGGCGGCACCTTTACGGACATCGTGGCGCGCCGTCCCGACGGCAGCCTGGCCACTTGCAAGCTGCTGTCGGAAAATCCGGGCCAGTACCGCGACGCGGCGCTGGCCGGCATGCGCCGGCTGATGGGCCTTGCGCCCGGTGCGCCGCTGCCCGTGGAGCAGGTGGGCGCCATCAAGATGGGCACGACGGTCGCCACCAATGCGCTGCTCGAACGCAAGGGCGAGCCCACCGTGCTGGCCATCACGCGCGGTTTCCGCGACGCCTTGCGCATCGCCTACCAGAACCGCCCGCAATTGTTCGCGCGCAAGATCATCCTGCCCGAACTGCTGTATGGTGACGTGATCGAGATCGATGAAAGGGTGGGCGCCCACGGCGACGTCGTGACGCCGCTCGACGAGGCGGCCGCGCAGGCCGCGCTGGCGCAAGCCCATGCGCGCGGCGTGCGCGCCATCGCCATCGTGCTGATGCACGGCTACCGCCATCACGCGCACGAGGCGCGTGTGGCGCAGCTGGCGCGCGAGGCCGGTTTTACGCAGGTGTCCGTGTCGCACGAGGTCAGCCCCATGATGAAACTGGTGGCGCGCGGCGACACCACGGTGGTCGATGCCTATCTGTCGCCGATCTTGCGCCGCTATGTCGACCAGCTGGCGATGGAGCTGCCCGGCGTGCACCTGCAATTCATGCAGTCGAACGGCGGCTTGACGGACGCGCGCGCTTTCCAGGGCAAGGACAGCATCCTGTCCGGCCCAGCGGGCGGCATCGTCGGCATGGTGCGCGCCAGCGCGCTGGCCGGTTTCGACAAGGTCATCGGCTTCGACATGGGCGGCACTTCGACGGACGTGTCGCATTACGCGGGCGAGTTCGAACGCGTGTTCGAGACGCAGATCGCCGGCGTGCGCATGCGCGCGCCCATGATGAGCATCCACACGGTGGCGGCCGGCGGCGGCTCCCTGCTGCACTTCGACGGCGCCCGCTACAAGGTGGGGCCGGACAGCGCGGGCGCCAACCCGGGCCCCGCCAGCTACCGGCGCGGCGGCCCGCTGGCCGTCACCGACTGCAACGTCATGCTGGGCAAGCTGCAGCCCGCGTTCTTCCCCCGCGTCTTCGGCCCCGACGCCGATGAAGCGCTGGACGCGGCCACCGTGCGCGCCCAGTTCGAGGCGCTGGCGCGCACGGTAAACTCGACCGCGGAGGAGGTAGCCGAAGGCTATGTCGCCATCGCCGTGGGCAATATGGCCAACGCCATCAAGCAGATTTCCGTGCAGCGGGGGCACGACGTCACCGAATATGCGCTCACCAGCTTTGGCGGCGCGGGCGGCCAGCATGCCTGCCTGGTGGCCGACGCGCTGGGCATGCGCACGGTGTTCATCCACAGCCTGGCGGGCGTGATGTCGGCCTACGGCATGGGCCTGGCCGACCAGAGCGCCATGCGCGAGCGGGCCATCGAAGCGACACTGGGGGCCGACCTGGCGCGCGATTTCGCCGCACTGGGAGAGCAGGCGCGGGGCGACTTGCTGTGCCAGGGCGTGGCAGGCGAGCGCATCGCGCTCGTGCATCGCGTGCATTTGCGCTATGAAGGCACGGATTCGGCCCTCGTCGTGCTGTTCGATACGGTGGCCGGCATGCAGGCGCAGTTCGAAGCGGCGTACAAAAAACGCTTTTCCTTCCTGATGCCGGCGCGCGCATTGATCGTCGAAGCCATTTCCGTGGAAGCCCTCGGCGCTTCCGATGCGCCGCAAGCGGCCACGCCGGCGTATGCGGCCCGCGCGGGCGCGCTGGCGCCCGTGCAGACGGTGGCCATGTACTGCGCCGGAGCATGGCGCGACAGCGGCCTGTATGCGGCGGACAGCCTGCGCCCGGGTGATGCCATCGACGGCCCGGCCATCGTCAGCGACGCCAACGCCACCACCGTGATCGAGCCGGGCTGGCGCGCGGAAGTGACGGCGCATGGCCATTTGATCTTGCGCAGAGTCGTGGCCTTGCCGGAGCGGCGCGCCATCGGAACGAATGCCGACCCCGTGATGCTGGAAATTTTCAACAACCTGTTCATGTCGATCGCCGAGCAGATGGGCCTGCGCCTGCAGAATACGGCCCATTCCGTCAACATCAAGGAGCGCCTGGATTTCAGCTGCGCCATCTTCGATGCGCAAGGCCACTTGATCGCCAATGCGCCGCACATGCCCGTGCACCTGGGTTCCATGGGCGAGAGCATCCGCACCGTCATGACGCGCAATGCGGGCGCCATGCGGCCGGGCGACGTCTTCATGCTGAACGACCCGTATCATGGCGGCACGCATTTGCCCGACGTGACGGTGATTTCGCCCGTCTTCGATGAAAAGGGGGAATCCATCCTGTTCTACGTCGGCTCGCGCGGCCACCATGCCGATATCGGCGGCACCACGCCCGGCTCGATGCCGCCGGACTCCACGCGCATCGAGGAAGAGGGCGTGTTGATTGACAATTTCAAGCTGGTCGACGGCGCCACGGGCGTGATGCGCGAGGACGCAACCCTGGCCTTGCTGGCGGGCGCCAGCTGGCCGGCCCGCAATCCGCGGCAAAACCTGGCCGACCTGCGCGCCCAGGTGGCGGCCAACCAGAAGGGGGCCGAGGAACTGCATAATATGGTCGCGCATTTCGGCTTGCCTGTCGTGCAAGCCTACATGGGCCACGTGCAGGACAATGCGGAGGAAGCCGTGCGCCGGGTCATCACGACCCTGAAGGATGGCAGCTACGCGCTGGACCTGGACAACGGCGCGCAGATCAAGGTAGCGATCCGGGTCGACGTGGCGCGGCGCAGCGCCGTCATCGATTTCACGGGTACCTCAAGCCAGCTGCCGAACAACTTCAATGCGCCGTCCGCCGTCTGCATGGCGGCCGTGCTGTACGTGTTCCGCACCCTCGTCGACGACGAGATTCCGCTCAATGCGGGCTGTCTGAAACCCTTGACCGTGATCATCCCGCCCGGCTCCATGCTCAACCCGCGCTATCCGGCTTCCGTCGTCTCGGGCAACGTGGAAACCTCGACCTGCATCACCAACGCCCTGTATGGCGCGCTGGGGGCCATGGCCGCTTCGCAGGGGACGATGAACAATTTCACGTTCGGCAGCGAGAAATACCAGTATTACGAGACAATATCGGGCGGCTCGGGCGCCGGCCCCGGCTTCGACGGCACGGACGTGGTGCAGACGAACATGACCAATTCGCGCCTGACGGATCCGGAAATCCTCGAGTGGCGCTTCCCCGTGCGCCTGGACAGCTACAGCATCCGCGCCGGATCGGGCGGGGCGGGGCGCTGGCATGGCGGCAATGGCGGCGTGCGCCGGGTGCGTTTTTTGGAACCCATGACGGCGGCGATCCTGTCGAACAACCGCATTATTCCCCCGTTCGGCATGGCCGGCGGCGAGGCGGGCGCGCTGGGGCGCAACTACGTCGAGCGCGTGGACGGCACGGTGGAGCACCTGGCGCATATCGGCAAAACGGACATGCGGGCGGGCGACGTGATCGTGATCGAGACGCCGGGCGGCGGCGGCTACGGCAAGACGGAATAGGCCAGGTCAGCACTGGCACCGGCGCCGCTGAGCTGTGCGCGCACCTGGCCCACGTCGCGCATGGGCGCGCGGCCGAACTGGCGGCTGTATTCTCGGCTGAACTGCGATTCGCTGGCGTAGCCGACCCGGTAGCCGGCCGTGCCCGCGTCGATCTGCTCGACCAGCATCAAGCGCCGCGCTTCCTGCAGCCGCAGCAGCTTCTGGTACTGCATCGGCGTCATGGCGGTAATCGCCTTGAAGTGGTGGTGCAGCGACGACATGCTCATGTTCGCCATGCCGGCCAGGTGCTCGATGCGCAGCGGCTGCGCGTAATGGTGCTTGATCCAGTCGATGGCTTGCCCCACCTGGTGCGACTGGCTGCTGGCCAGCGCCATGTGGCGCAAACGCGCGCCCACGGGGCCATTCAGCAGGCGATACGTCAGCTCGCGGCGGATCAGGGGCGCCAGCGCGGCGATTTCCCCCGGCTTGTCGAGCAGGCGCACGAGGCGCAGCATGGCGTCGAGCAGCTCGGGCGACACGTCGCTGACGGAAATGCCGCGCGTGGCGGGCAGGATTTTCTGCTGCGCGGTGCCGGTTGCGCCGCTTTCGCTGTCGAGCAGGGCCGCCACGTCGGCGATGTCGATGCCCAGCACCACGCACAGGTGCGGCTTGTCCACGCTCGCTTCCACCACGCGCACCTGCACCGGCAGGTCGACGGACGTCAGCAGATACTGCATGCGGCTGTAATGGAAGGTTTCCGTGCCCAGGGTGACGTCCTTCGCTCCTTGCGCGATGATGGCCACGCTGGGCCGCGCCGCATGGAACAGCGATTCCGTGACGGAGGACTGGCGGTGGAAGGTCAGGTTGCCGATGGCCGTCGCGTAGTCGCCGGTGCGCGGCGCGTGGCGGCTGATCAGGGCGGCGATTTCGTCTTGGGGCAGGATTAAGGTAGGCATGGGTGGCAGTATGCGTCAGGCGAGGGAGGGCAGGGGCTGATCTTACGCAGATTTGGAGGATCGTGCAAAGGTCTTGCAGGATCGCGGTAACGGCAGGCCGGCTTCTCGGGCACACTTGTGCAATCGCATGCATGGCACGCGTTCCCCCTCGTTACACACATATAGATACAGGAGTTTTCATGACCACCATCGCCAAAGGCTACGCCGCACTGGGCCCGACCTCCGCACTGCAACCGTTCACGTTCGAGCGTCGCGCCCCGCGCGAAGACGACGTGGCCATCTCGATCAAATACTGCGGCGTGTGCCATTCCGACATCCACCAGGCGCGCGACGAATGGGGCGGCGCCGCCTTCCCGATGGTGCCCGGCCATGAAATCGCCGGCGTCGTCACGGCCGTCGGCGCCAATGTGAGCAAGTTCAAGGTGGGCGACCACGTGGGCGTGGGCTGCTTCGTCGACTCCTGCACCACTTGCAAGACCCGCAACGTGGACCTGGAACAGTACATGCCGGGCCTGATCCAGACCTACAACGGCGTCGAAGCGGACGGCAAGACGGCCACGCAGGGCGGCTACTCGGACAGCATCGTCGTCAAGGAAGGCTATGTGCTGTCGATTCCCGACAATCTGCCGCTGGACGCCGCCGCGCCGCTGCTGTGCGCCGGCATCACCCTGTATTCGCCGCTGAACCACTGGAAAGCCGGCCCCGGCAAGCAGGTCGCCATCCTGGGCATGGGTGGCCTGGGCCACATGGGCGTGAAAATCGCCCACGCCATGGGCGCCGAAGTGACGGTGCTGAGCCAGACCCTGTCGAAGCGCGAAGACGGCCTGCGCCTGGGCGCCGACCATTATTACGCCACCAACGACGCGGAAACGTTCAGCAAACTGGCCGGCACCTTCGATCTGATCATCTGCACCGTGGGCGCTTCGATCGACTGGAACCAGTACATCAACCTGCTGAAAGTGGACGGCAACATGGTCATCGTCGGCATCCCGGACGGCGCCGTGCCGCCCGTGAACGCCTTCGGCCTGGTGGGCGCGCGCCGCAGCCTGTCCGGCTCCATGATCGGCTCGATCAAGGAAACCCAGGAAATGCTGGATTTCTGCGGCAAGCACAATATCGTCTCCGACATCGAGATCATCCGCATCCAGGATATCAATGAGGCGTTCGAGCGCGTCGTCAAGAGCGATGTGCGCTACCGCTTCGTCATCGACATGGCGTCGCTGGCTGAGTAATTTGATAAGGGGTCGGACCCGTCGGGTCCGACCCCAGCTTTTCCGATGCTGCGCCCTGAGCATTATTGGACGCTCCGAGCGACGCACAAGGCTGGGGTCAGACCCATCGGGTCTGACCCCTTGGTCCCCGCCAGTTCCCCATCCCCGCCAAAAATCAAGCTCCCGCGTCAATTTTTCTTTCCTTGCGTCAAAAATCGGCATAAAATGAAACCGTACAGTACAGTTTCACTACGTAGATTTAAAAAATCAGCCATCCCCGGCGTGTTGGCCTGGGCAGGGGAGGCGTCATGGATAAAAAATGGACACTTCAACAAAGAATGGAGCGGCGGCGATCCCGGCGGTCTCCAGGGGCAAGCGCATTGCCCTGGCGGTTTTCGGCATATTTCTCGGATGTTCCGGCCTGGCCCTGGCGGCGGGCGGCATCGAACTGATTACTCTCGGCGGTTCCTGGTATTACCTGCCGGCCGGTCTCGGCTTGCTATTGGCGGGCGTGCTGTATTGGCGCCGCAAGCTGCTGGCCAGCGGCGTTGTCGCGGCGCTGCTCATCGCTACCCTGGTCTGGGCCGTGTGGGAAACCGGCTTCGCCTTCTGGCCCATGGTGCCGCGCCTGGCGCCGTTCCTCGTCATCGGCCTGGCGGCCGCCTTGCTGCATCCGTGGCTGGCAGGCCGTGGCCACAGCGGCCAGTCGCGCGGCTTCGCGGCCCTGTTCGCCGTCGTGCTGGCGGCCGGTTTCGCCTCGATGTTCCAGCCGCACGGCGTGACGGAAGCGACGACGCAGCCGCAGCAGGATGCTGTGACGGTCGTCAATGACGGCAGCGCCAATTGGGCGCATTATGGCCATGGGCCGAAGGGCACGCGCTTCGCGCCGTACACGCAGATCGACAAGGCTAACGTCGACCAGCTGCAGGTGGCGTGGACCTACCGCACGGGCGAGCTGGCCGAGGGCGCGTCGGAATCGCAAAACACGCCGCTGCAGATCGGCGACACCATCTACACGTGCACGCCGACCAGCAAGGTCATTGCGCTCGACGCGGACACGGGCAAGGAGCGCTGGACTTTCGACCCGAAGCCGGCCAACACCAAAACGTGGAACCGCTGCCGCGGCGTGGGCTACTACGAGCCGGCCAAAGTGACAAAGCCGTTCCGCTTCGAGGGCATGCAGGCGGCCGGCGCGCCGGTGGCGGGCGCATGCGCCAGGCGCATCGTGCAAGTGACCATGGATGCGCGCCTGATTCAGATCGACGCGCAGACGGGCAAGCAGTGCGAGGGCTTTGGCGACAAGGGCTCCGTCGACCTGACCGTCGGCCTGGGCAAGGTGAAAATGAACGTGCCGTACTATGCCTACACGTCCGCGCCGACTGTGGCGCGCAACCTCATCATCCTCGGCGGCTGGGTCTTCGACGGCCGCTCCACCGATGAACCGTCGGGCGTCGTGCGCGCCTACAGCGCCGACACGGGGGAACTGGTGTGGGCCTGGGACCTGGGCAATCCGGCCATCACCAAGCTGCCGCCGGAGGGGCAGACCTACACGCGCAGCACGCCGAACATGTGGTCGACCCCGGCCTTCGACGACGAATTGGGCCTGGTGTACCTGCCGACGGGGAACGAGCAGCCGGACTTCTGGGGCGGCAAGCGCCCGCCGCTGACGGAAAAATACGCGTCGGCCATCGTCGCCCTCGACATGGCCACGGGCCGCGAACGCTGGACGTATCAAACCGTCCACCACGATATCTGGGATTACGACGTGGCCGCGCAGCCGGCCCTGTACGATGTCCCGGACGGCAAGGGCGGCAAGACGCCAGCGCTGGTGCAGCTGACCAAGCGTGGCCAGATATTCATGCTGGACCGCCGCACGGGCAAGCCGCTTGCCGAAGTCATCGAAAAAGCCGTGCCGCAGGAGCATGCGGCCGGCGACTGGGTGTGGAAAACGCAGCCATACTCCACCGGCATGCCGGCCCTCGGCGCGGAAACCCTGACGGAGCGCGACATGTGGGGCGCCACCTTCTTCGACCAGCTGGCGTGCCGCATCAGCTTCCGCAAGCTCAATTACAAAGGGGAGTTCACGGCGCCCAGCACCCGCGAAACCTTGATTTACCCGGGCTACTACGGCGGCTTCAACTGGGGCGGCGCGGCCGTCGATGAAAGCAATGGCTATATGTTCGTCAACGATATCCGCATGCCGCAGGTGGTCAGGCTGGTGCCGCGCGAAACGGTGGACGTGGCCAAGCTGACGTCGGGCCACGGCGTGGGCAGCACTTATCCGATGGATGGCACGCCCTTCGTCATCGACCACAAGGCATTCAATTCACCGCTGGGCATACCTTGCCAAAGCCCGCCGTGGGGCGTGTTCGCCGCCATCGATTTGAAGACGCGCACCAAGGTGTGGGAGCGTCCGGCCGGCACGGTGCGCGATGCCGTCATCCACGGCGTGCGCGCGCGGCTGCCCATCCCGCTGGGCATGCCCACCCTGGGCGGCGGCGTGAGCACGGCGTCGGGCCTGGTGTTTTATGCGGGCACGCAGGATTATTATCTGCGCGCCATGGACATCGCCACGGGCCGTGAAGTGTGGAAGGCGCGCCTGCCCGTCGGCTCGCAAGGCACGCCGATGACGTATGTGTCGCCAGCCTCTGGCCGCCAGTACGTCGCGGTGGTGGCGGGCGGCGCCCGCCAGAGTCCGGACCGGGGAGATTACGTGATAGCATACGCGCTTCCCAGGACACAGTAAGAGTTTGCTTCATGCCCCAGTTGCGCACCGTTCCAGCTTCCCCGAGTACCCGAAGCGAGGAGCGGCGGCGCAAGCTGCTGGCGGCGGCGGCGGACCTCTTCCTCGCCTCCGGCTACGACGGCGTCAGCATGGACGCCATCGTGGCCGCGGCGGGCGGCTCGAAGGCCACGGCCTACCGCTACTTCGGCAGCAAGCAGGAGCTGCTGGTGGCGGTCGTCGAATACCTGTGCGCCGATTTCATCATCGACCTGCGCCGGCTCGATACCTCGCAAGCGGGCCTGGAACAGGGCTTGCAGCTGATCCTCGATGAACTGGTGGCCGTCGTCACCAGCCCCCGCCACGTAGACTTTTATCGCCTCGTCGTCACGGGCGCGGCCGCCGTGCCGGCCGTGGGCCTGACCTGGTACGAACACGGCCCGCAAGTGTGGCACGCACTGATCCTGCGCCTGCTGGAGCAGCAGCGCGCCCAGGGCCGCATCGCGCCCGACACCGCGTTTTCGAACCTGCCGCAAATTCTGTTCGACGCCGTCTTTTCGCACCTGACCACGCGCACCGTCATGCTGGGGCAGGGCGGCAATGCGGCCACGTTCCGGCCCTTGATCGCGGAGCTGATCGAGCTGGTGGTGGCGCGGGTGGAACGCAGGGCGGAGTCGGCCCGATAGGGCCGTAATCCGAGAATAGTCTGTTGGCCGGTGGTCTCAGGGATTTGTGCGCCGGAGCTTTTCCAGTTCTTCAGTCGCGTGGCGATTGCCTGGATCCAGGGCCAATACCCTGGCATAGCCGGCGCGGGCGCCTTCGCGGTCTCCCGATGCAAGCAGGGCTTCAGCCAGGCTGTCGTGGACGTTATGGCTAAGGGGATGGGCTTCCGCATTCCAGCGAAAGACCTGGATGGCAGCTTCCGGCTGGCCCTTGCGTAACAGGCTATAGCCAAAAGCGTTGAGTGCGGATTCGCTCACATCGTACGTTGCGGACTCGCGTACTCCCAGGCGGAGGTAGGCGGCACGCATTGCGTCCAGGCCTTCACGAAACAAGATGGGACTGAGGGCAGCCTGCAGGCTGCGTCGCGGCAAGGCCACCGGTTTGCCGTGCACAAGGTCGGCAATGTCTCTTGCCATCGCGACCACCGTCGCCCCCTGCCAGGCATTGTCAAGAATGACGATCGCCACATGATCGGATAAGGAGCGCACAAATATGCTCTGGTAGCCAGGGACGCTTCCCGTATGCAGGACAACGGGAAGTGGCGTATCTTTTCGTACGGCCCAGTCCTCGACCTCCCAGCCGTAACCATAGCCCTTGCCCCTGTTGGTGAACATTTCGCGCTGGGACGTCTGCTTGAGCAGGCGGCCGCCGGCCAGCGCAGCGTCAAAGCGCGCCAGGTCGAGCGCCGTCGCATACAGGCCGGCCGCGGAATAAGATACGGATGGATCGATATAGGGGGGCATCACGTGCGTGCCATCGTCGGCCTGCACGGTTCCCTGTGCAAGTTTCGCGATAATTGCGCGGCCATCGAATACGCCGCTGTCCTGCATGCCCGCCGGCGCAAAGACATATTGTTTCATATTCTCGGCATAGCTTTTCCCTGTGGCCGCTTCCACTATCATTCCGAGCAAGTAATAGCCGTTGTTGTTGTAGCGCCAGGTCCCGGGTTCGCTTGCCAGTGCGCCAGGAATCCATTCGCTTGCGAATTCTTTGGGCGTGTAATGACGGCGCGCGTCCTTGCTCCAGAATGTATCGGTGTAGCGGGATGGCAGATCGGCCAGGCCGGACGTATGCGCCAGCAGTTGTCGCACCGTTATTTTCCCCGCGGCAGTACCTGCATACGCCGCCGGGAGGTAGGTGCCGACGGTTTCATCGAGGTTGATACGGCCAAGCTCCGCGAGCCGCATGACCAGGGTCGCAGTGAGCGGCTTGCTGAGCGAACCGATACGAAAGACGCTATCGTCGGTGACGGCTACCTTCCAGGCCGGCTGCGCGATGCCAAACGCGGCTTGGTAGATGGGCTGGCCATCGCGCGCGACCAGCACGACGCCGCTAAAGTCGCGCTGTTCAGCGTAAGCGCGCACGAGTTCGTCAAGCGTGCTTGCCTGGACATTGACAGCGGCGCTCAAGGCGAATACGACCGCAGCTATCAGACCTATCTTCTTTTGCATTGTTTCCCCTTGTTTGGCAGCGTGCTACCCGCCGCTCATGATAAAGGCTTAACAATACGCTGTGATTTTTCACCGCTTGACAGGCATGCGACGGACCGCCCGAAAAGAGGGGCAGAATGCACACTGGCCAGATATATGGAGTGGGTCCATTGCGCAATTGCGTCGGGCAGCTTCCGGCCGCTATTTTTGGCGTGATGCCGCCAAGGGGCGGATGATATAGTGGCGGGAATGTATACACTGAAAGAAACTGCCATGAAAAACGACGCAACCGCGCGCCCGCAAGCCAGCCAGACACCTGCCAGGCTCAGTAAAGGGGATTTCGTCACCGCATTGCGCAAACTGCTGCAAGAAGAGGGAAAGGCCGGCAAGACCAGCGTGGACGTGCGCGCTGCGACCCTGCACACCGACGTCGGCGTGTATCCGGCGCGCGGCCACTCGATGCCGACCTGTTGCACGGTGATGTATGAAGAGATGCAGCCCGGTGACGAGATACTGCTGACGCCATCCGGCGGCAAGGGACCCACGCTGCTGGTACGGTACAAATTGCCGCGCTGACAATCGCGGTCCAGGAAACAGCTTACAACCTGGCGTAAATGCAGGCGATGACTTGTAGCGCGCCGTAGCAGCCGCGCTGCTGTGGCCAGCTTGGTCGGGCAGGGCATCCCTCGCCATCCGCCGTGGCGGGGAAGTCCCTTTGCCTCTGAACGCCATCCATCCGTTTCTCATCTCGTCTCTCATCTTCCTGGGTTCCACGCGGCAGCCTCCGGCGGCGGCCGCCAGCGTTGTCAAATGTGGAAAATATTTACATAAGCTCTTATGTAAATGGTGCTACCATGGTTCCATGAAACCTGGACTCGGCACACAATTACGACATCTCATCGAACTGCTGGACGGCGCGGTCGAGCAAGCCTATGTGGAAGCGGGGCTCGATTACCGGCCGCGCTACACGCCGGTCATGCGCGTGCTGGCCGAGCAGGCTAGCGCGACCATCGGCGAGCTGGCGGCCATGGCCGGCCTCACGCAGCCGGCCGCGACGCAGACGGTGGCCTTGATGGTGAAAAAGGGCCTGTTGACGGTGGCCGCCGGCGGCGCAGACGGCCGGCAGCGCGTGGTGCGCCTCAGCGCCGATGGCGAAACGCTGCTGCCGCGCCTGCGCGTGTGCTGGCAGGCGACCAAATCCGCAGCCGACAGCCTCGATGCGGAACTGGCGTTTCCCTTGTCCGCCTGTCTCGAACAGGCGATCGCCGTACTCGAGACGCGCTCTTTCGGCGCGCGCATCCGCGACGCCAATTTGCAGCGCCTGCGCGACGGCGGGCCACAGCTCGATACCGCTCTGGCGCAGGCACGGCCACACCTTGACGATCAATCCGAATGAGGCAGGCATGCCTGCCCAGGCGCCGCTTCGATGACGTGCCCAGGGGGCATCGCGCGTATTTTTTTCACACAACGATCAATCGCTTCGCAGTCCAACTTGGAGGAATGTATGTCAGGTAGCAAGAAATTTGTCGCAGCTGTCGTATTGGGTACGCTGGTGTCGTTTCAGGCCTTGGCGGCGGCGGACACCGTCTTGAACGCGTCCGGCCGGGCTGCGGTCGTGCAGACACTGGTCACGAAAATGAACGCGAATTACATCGAACCTGCCGTGGCCGAACGTGTCGGCACTGCGATCAGCAGGAAAAATGCCGAAGGAGGCTATGCGGCCGCCGCCAATACCCAGGCGTTCAGTGCGGCGCTGGCGAAGGACTTGCGGGAGTTGAGCGGCGACTTGCATTTCGGCACCGCGGTGTACGAAGGCCTTCGCGAGCGCAGCGCCGCCCCCGAGCTGCCTAGCCGCGCCAAGACGGACGAATGGCGCGACCAGACCGCGCGGCGCGGCTATGACATCGAGAAGATCGAACGCCTTCCCGGCAACGTCGGCTACATCGAGCTGCGCGGCTTCGGCGGCCCGGAATACGTCGGCGCGGCGTACACGGCGGCGATGTCGCTCATGGCGGGGACGGATGCGCTGATCCTCGACCTGCGCCGCAACGGCGGCGGCAGCCCGGCCAGCGTGGCCTACCTGATGAGTCATTTCTTCCCGCTCGGCGACGAGCGTCACCTGATCGACATGTACGATCGTCCGACCGGCCTGACGCGGCAGTTCTGGACCGTGAAGACGGTCGCACAGCGTTACGACAAGCCCGTGTACGTGCTGACCTCGGCGCGCACGTTTTCCGCCGGAGAGGACTTCTCCTATGGCATCCAGGCGCAGAAGCGCGGCACGGTGGTCGGAGAAACCACCGGCGGCGGCTCCAATCCCGTGAGCTGGTACAACCTGGGGCAGGACATCATAGTCTCGATCCCGACCGCGCGCACGACCAATGTCGTCACCAAAACCAACTGGGAGCACGTCGGCGTGAAACCGGACATCGCCGTGCCTGCGGCGCAGGCGTTGCAGACGGCGCATGTCGCCATCCTGCGCAACCTGGTGTCATCGTCCAAGGAGGGCAGCGAGCGCAAGGAACTGCAGCGCGTGCTGGCGATGGCGGAAAAAGGCGAATCCGAGAAGCCGGTCTACACGCTCAGGGGCGAGCCTTGATACAAGCCGCCGAACGTGCCCGCGAAGAAGCGCGCGCCGCTCGCCAATCTGACCCGCGTGACTGATCTGCGTTTTTGACGCCAACGCACGTCACGACGCCTCTGAAAACCGTAGCAGCAGGTTTGCAGTGCATCCCTCAGCTCAGGTCGCAATACCTCAGGTCGCAATACCATACTTGTGCTGCGTGGCCGAATACTGCTGCTTGAGCGACTCCAGCTGCGGATGCCTGGGGTCGATCTTGCGGATCACCTGCATCTGGTGCTGCGCCTGTTCGGCCAGCGGGGCTTCCCAGCCCAGCATGTTGAGCTGGCGCAAAATGGCCTCGACGGAGGCGAACAGCACGGGCAGGTTGCCCGGCGTCTTGCGCAGGGCCTGGCGCAGCACGAAGACTGCCCCTTTGAGCTCGCCGCTTTCCGACTTGCTGGCCGCATCCTGCATCAGTTCCTGCACCTGGTTCGTGATCTGCTGGCCCATGCCTTGCGCCAGATCATGGCGGCCCGCTTTTTCAAACACGTCGACGGCCGCTTCCATCGTCACCTCGCTGTCCGCTTCGTTGACGAGCTTCATCATGACGTCGGACGCAGCCTGCTCCAGGTTGTTCTTCAGGCAGCTTTGCACCAGGCCCACCTTCAGCTGCGTCGACAGGCCGCGCGCCGTGTCCAGCGCGGCGGCGGCCAGTTGCAGTTCGCTGGCGGCGGCGATGTCGTTGCCCGACAATTCATGCAGCATGGCGGCCGAGATGGCGCGGCATGCTTCCACGTTGGCGCCGCCGCGCAGCGAGCGCTCCATGTCGCGCAGCACGCCGCTCGCCTGCGGCGCATCGCCTTTCTTGACCAGCGTTCTGACCAGGTTGACGTGGTCTTCCGGATCGCGGAATTCGGAGTACTTCGCTTTCGTCACGACCTGTTTATATGCGCGTTCGGCCGCGCCGATGTCGCCCGTGTCGTAGGCGATGCCGCCCAGGTGGCGCAGGCGGCGCACCATGTGCGGCGAGATGGCCACCGCGTCCTCGAGGATTTTCTTGGCCTGCAGCTGCTGGCCCATGGCTTCATGGTTTTGCGCCAGCAAGTCGTAGGCGGCCATGAAGCGGGGATAGATTTCCACCAGTTCCAGCAGCGCATCCTGCGCCTCTTCGTGGCGCTGCTGCTCGAACAGGGTGCGCGCCAGTCCCAGGTGGGCCCAGGCCATGGGGCGCGTGGCCAGCATGTCGGCATACAGCTGCTCCGCTTCCTTCCATTCGCCCAGGGTGAGGTGCAGCTCGGCGCGCAGGCGGGTGAAGTCGGCCGCCAGGCGCGGATGCTGCAGCTCGGCCGCGCGGCAGCTTTTCACGGCTTCGCGCAAGTCGCCCTTGTCGATCAGCTGGTAGGTGGGCAGGAACATGGCGCGCCGCTCGATGGCGCGCGCGATGCGTCCGCTCAGCACATCGACGGTGAACGGTTTTAATATGTAGTCGGACGGGGTCAGTTCGGCCGCGCTGATCACCTTGCTGTGGATGGCTTCCGAGGTCAGCATGATGAAGATCGTCCACAGGCCGATCAGTTTGTGGTGGCGCAAGTCTTCCAGCAATTGCTGGCCATCCTGGCCGTCCGTGCCGCTGCCAAGATCGTATTCGCACAGGATGATGTCGAACGGTTTCTTCGTCAGCAGGCGGATGGCCGTGCCGGAATTGACGGCGTATTCCACCTTGGTGATGGCCGCCTGGTTCAGCATATTGTGCAGATTGCCCCGCATGCTGGGGTTCGGGTCGACGATCAGGACAGATAAGTCGCTAGTTTCTGGCATTGTTCAGCTCTCGTTCATCTGTTCGGTCATTTGCGGGAACTCTTCTTATATGTCTCTGCCTGGCAGTATTGTTTTTTATCAGCATACTGCAAAGCCGGCCGACACTGCCAGCAAAATGCATGCAATCGGGCGCGGGGCAGGGCGCCATGTGCCTCCGCTGGCGCTCGGCGTTGTATTTCATGGTGCCGCCAGCCTGCGCGCGGGTGCCGGCGCCGCATAATTCAGCAAATAGTTGACTAGCATGATAGTATCCTAATTACAACTAATGTTGGATGCCGCGTAATCTTGCGGCCAGGCATGCGCAAGGCTGTACCGGGCGCTTTCTTCTTTCTGGTGTCGATACCCGTATGCGTGTTCCTGACCTTTCTTCCCTGCGGCGCATTGCCGTTCCCCTCGCTTTTGGCGGCAACAGCGAACAGCAGCACACGTATTTCGCGGAATTGCACCGGGTCGGCATGGTGACACAGTTGCTGGGCATCATCGCCTACAGCCTGACCTGGCTGCTGATGCCCGAGCCCTATCATCCGAACTTCCCGCACGCCGTGCTGGCGCTGCTGGGCATGCTGACGAGCCTGATCGTGCGCTACCGCTGCACCACCTTGCCCGTGCTGACCATTACCGGCGCCTGCGCCGTGCTGACCCTGACCTTCGGCCTGCGCACCATGGCCGACGCCGTCCAGCACGCCAGCTTCTGGGTCTTGCCCGTGGGGGTCTTCATGACCCTGGCCATCGCCTCCATCTTCAATGGCGGCCTCAGCTACCTGGCCGTCGTGGCCGGCGTGTGGTGGAACGTGGGCCACGGCCTGTACCCGGTGAATGCGGGCTTGCCCGACCAGTCGTGGGCGCCGCTGATGATCGCCGTCAGCGTGCTGTTCGGGCTGGCGCTGAATGTCAGTTTCAGTTTATTGCGCTTGCGCAACTATCACTCCAAGGTGGAATTGACGCGGCTGGCCTTCCAGGACGGCTTGACGGGCCTCAATAATCGCCGCATGTTCACGCAGCGCGCCCAGCAGATGCATGGCGCGCCGCACGGCGGCATGTTGTACTTCCTGATGATCGATATCGACGATTTCAAGATCATCAACGACCAGCAGGGCCACGATGCGGGCGACGAGGTGCTGGTGCGCACGGCCGCCATCATCGCCGACAAGGCGCAAGGCCATCTGTGCGGGCGCCTGGGCGGCGAAGAATTCGGCATCGTCTACGCGGGCGACCGCGACGCTGCGCGCGCCTTTGCCGGCGCCTTGGTCGAGGCCGTCAGCCAGGCTTTCCATGCGGCACAATTCGTCTCGATCAGCGTGGGCGTGGCCGAGCTGGACCGGGGCAAGGAGCTGGGCCACAGCTACCGGCTGGCCGACGAGGCGCTGTACCTGGCCAAGCGGCAGGGCAAGAACCGCTACGTGATCGCCTGATCGTCGGCTGACGGTGTTGTTGTCGCGTCATAAATGGCCGCTGTGCGGGGCAAAAGGGTGGCAAAGGCCCAAGTTCCGGTCATAAGGCAGGGGTAAAACGGGTATAATGCGCGCAAAGGAAATTTGCCGTACGAAAGATATTGTCATACCTACCTTTAACCCGCAGCCACGCTGCATCAACCACCTTCCAATCATGTTGATACTGCCGGGTTCCAATGCCCTGTCCCATTTCCGTAGCCACCGTCTGTTAAGCCAACTGCAAGCCGTTTCGCCTGCGATTGTTGCCGTGCAAGCACGCTATGTCCATTTCATCGATGCCGGCGCGCCTCTCAGCAACGACGACAGCACGCGCCTTGGCGCCTTGCTGACGTACGGCGAGCCGGCCCACGCTGACAATACGGAAGGCGCTGCCGAAGAATTCTTCGTCATCCCCCGTTTCGGCACGATTTCGCCGTGGGCTTCGAAAGCCACCGACATCGCGCACAACTGCGGCATGGCGCACATCAAGCGCGTCGAACGCGGCATCGCTTTCCGCATCAACCTGAAATCGGGCATCCTGGGCAGCGCCATCGGCGCCGGCAAATTGACGGACGAGCAAGTGCAAGCCGTGGCCGACCTGCTGCACGACCGCATGACGGAATCCGTGCTGCGCAGCGCCGACGACGCCAAGGACCTGTTCCGCACGCTGGAAGCGCGTCCGCTGGAATCGATCGACTTGCTGGGGCAGGGCAAGGTTGCGCTGGAAACGGCGAACACGGAACTGGGCCTGGCGATGTCGGAAGACGAAATCGACTACCTGGACGCCGCCTTCACCAAGGCCGGCCGCAACCCGACGGACGTGGAACTGATGATGTTCGCGCAGGCGAACAGCGAGCATTGCCGCCACAAGATCTTCAACGCCGACTGGACCATCGACGGCGTGGCGCAGCCAAAATCGCTGTTCGGCATGATCAAGAACACGCATGAATTGCAGCCGAAGGGCACCGTCGTCGCCTACAGCGACAACTCGTCCATCATGGAAGGCGCCACCGTCTCGCGCTTCTACCCGCGCGGTGCAAACCACGAATACGCGGCTTCCACGGAATTGACGCACACCCTGATGAAGGTGGAAACGCATAACCACCCGACGGCGATTTCCCCATTCCCCGGCGCCTCCACGGGCGCGGGCGGCGAAATCCGCGACGAAGGCGCGACGGGCCGCGGCGCCAAGCCGAAGGCTGGCCTGACGGGTTTCACCGTGTCGAATCTGTCGCTGCCGGACGCCGTGCGCAGCTGGGAAACGGCCGCTTCCGTGACGGCGCCATTGGCCGCGCGTACTGACGCGGATCAATACGGCAAGCCGGAGCGCATCGCGTCGCCCCTGCAAATCATGATCGAAGGCCCGTTGGGCGGCGCCGCGTTCTCGAACGAATTCGGCCGTCCGGTTCTGGGCGGTTACTTCCGCACGTATGAACAGAACGTGGGCGCAGACAAAGATTCTGTATTCGGCTACCACAAGCCGATCATGATCGCCGGCGGCATCGGCAATATCTCGGCGCAGCACACGCACAAGAACGACATCCCCGTCGGCAGCCTGCTGGTGCAGCTCGGTGGCCCGGGCATGCGCATCGGCATGGGCGGCAGCGCCGCCTCGTCGATGACCACCGGCAGCAACACGGCCGACCTGGACTTCGATTCCGTCCAGCGCGGCAATCCGGAAATGGAACGCCGCGCCCAGGAAGTCATCAACGCCTGCTGGCAAATGGGCGCGGACAACCCGATCATCTCCATTCACGACGTGGGTGCGGGCGGCTTGTCGAACGCTTTCCCGGAAATTACCAACGACGCCAAGCGCGGCGCGATTTTCGACCTGCGCAAGATTCCGCTGGAAGAGTCGGGCATGGCGCCGAAGGAAATCTGGAGCAATGAATCGCAGGAACGCTACGTTCTCGCCATCGCGCCGGAAAGCCTGCCATTATTTAAAGCCATGTGCGAACGCGAACGCTGCCTGTTCGCCGCCGTGGGCGTGGCCACCGAAGAGCGTCAACTCAAATTGATCGACCCGGAACTGGGCAACGAGCCGGTCGACATGCCGATGGACGTCTTGCTGGGCAAGCCGCCGAAGATGCAGCGCGACGTGGTCCACGTGGCCAACGATTTCCCGGCCATCGACCTGACGGGCATGGACCTGGTTGATGTAGCGCAAAAAGTGCTGCTGCTGCCGACCGTGGCCGACAAATCCTTCCTGATCACCATCGGCGACCGCAGCGTGGGCGGCATGACCGTGCGCGACCAGATGGTGGGACCGTGGCAAGTGCCGGTGGCCGATTGCGCCGTCACCACCATGAGCTTTGAAGGCTATCTGGGCGAAGCGATGGCCATGGGCGAACGCACGCCGCTGGCCGTCATCGACGCCGCCGCCTCGGGCCGCATGGCCGTGGGCGAAGCCGTCACCAACATCGCCGCCGCGGCGATTGCCGACATTTCCGACATCAAGCTGTCCGCCAACTGGATGGCCGCCTGCGGCCAGCCTGGCCAGGACGCGGCCCTGTACGACACGGTGAAAGCTGTCGGCATGGACCTGTGCCCGGCGCTGGGCATCAGCATCCCCGTCGGCAAGGATTCGCTGTCGATGCGCACGACGTGGAAAGACGAGGGCACGGGCGCGGCGAAATCCGTCACCTCGCCGGTGTCGCTGATCGTCTCCTCGTTCGCGCCAGTGACGGACGTGCGCAAGTCGCTCACGCCGCAGCTGAAGACGGACCAGGGCGACACGTCCTTGATCTTGATCGACCTGGGCCGCGGCAAGAACCGCCTGGGCGCCTCGGCGCTGGCGCAAGTCATGGGCCAGTTGGGCAACGAGACGCCGGACGTGGACAGCGCGGAAGACCTGAAAGGCTTCTTCGCCGCCATCCAAAAGCTCAACAGCGACGACAAGCTGCTGGCCTACCATGACCGTTCGGACGGCGGCCTGTACGCCACCCTGACGGAAATGGCCTTCGCCGGCCACACGGGCATGTCCGTCAACCTGGACATGCTGACCATGGAAGGCGAGCATTCGAGCGACTGGGGCGACGCCAAGAACTGGACGGGCCAGGTAGCGGAACGCCGCAACGAACTGACCCTGCGGGCCTTGTTCAGCGAAGAGCTGGGCGCCGTGATCCAGGTGCGCGCGGAAGAAAAGTCGCTCGTCATGGACGTGCTGCGCACCTTCAACCTGGGCGCCTGCAGCCATATCATCGGCAAATTGAACGACCGCGACGTGATCGAATTCACGCGCGACGCCAAGCTCATTTACACCCAGCCGCGCGCGGACCTGCACCGCCTGTGGAGCGAAACGAGCTGGCGCATCGCCCGCCTGCGCGACAATCCGGCCTGCGCGGACGCCGAATACGACCGCCTGCTGGACGTGCAAGACCCGGGCATGTCGCCGATCGTCACGTTTGACCAGAACGACAACATCGCCGCGCCATTCATCGCCACCGGCGTGCGCCCGCGTGTCGCCATCCTGCGCGAGCAGGGCGTCAACTCGCATATCGAGACGGCTTACGTGATGCACCAGGCAGGTTTCACGGCCGTCGACGTGCACATGAGCGACCTGATTGCGGGCCGCGTGAAACTGGACGACTTCCAGGGCGTCATCGCCGTGGGCGGTTTCTCGTACGGCGACGTGCTGGGCGCGGGCGAAGGCTGGGCGAAAACGATTCTGTTCAACGCCAGCCTGGCGGAACAGTTCGCGCGCTTCTTCAACCGCACGGACAGTTTTGGTTTGGGTATCTGCAACGGCTGCCAGATGATGAGCAACCTGAAATCGATCATCCCCGGCGCCCAAGCCTGGCCTAAATTCACGCGCAACAAGTCGGAGAAATTCGAAGGCCGCTTTGCCATGGTCGAAGTGATGGATTCCCCATCGATCTTCTTCAACGGCATGGCCGGCACGCAAGCCGGCATCGCCATCGCCCATGGCGAAGGTTACGCCGACTTCTCGCAAACGGGCGACATCACCCAGGTCACCAAAGCCATGCGCTTCGTCGACAACAAGGGCTTTGCTACCGAAGCGTACCCGTACAACCCGAACGGCTCGCCCGAAGGCATCACCTCCGTCACCACGGCAGACGGCCGCTTCACGGTGCTGATGCCGCACGCGGAGCGCGTGTTCCGGTCAGTCCAGCAGTCGTATCACCCTGAAGCATGGGGCGAGGATTCGCCGTGGATGCGCATGTTCAGGAATGCACGGAAGTTTGTGGGGTAATTTACTTAGCTATTTACGGCGCGGCGTCTTGATTCGAGGCGCTGCTGCTGGGTAGGAATTAAAAAGCCGCTGTCGGGAGACAGCGGCTTTTTTGCAAGCAAGATTGTAATTTATGTGTCTGCAATTTTTACACCCAATGTTCGCCAAAAAGTCGGGTGAATATGAGCAATTGAGTTAGGTTTAATCGCGCCAGAACTGGGACCTTCACTTGCTCGGAAAGACCAAAAAGTGCCGCTGGTGGAGTCTGGTTTTATTCCAATTAGTCCAACAATGTAAAATATATTAAATAATGTTTGTGTGACAAAGTGAATTGTTCCTTTGCCATTCATCAAAAAATCAACTGCGGCGCCAATTACTATGTCGCCGCTTTCCAGTTCATTTGAGAACTCGTTATATACCAAATCTTCAATGGACTCTTTTGATATAAAGCTCATTTTGAAAGATGTAGGTTTTCGTAAAAGTACTCTCGTGTATCTGGTGAGGTTAGGATATGTTGCCCCCCATTCTTCTTGAAGTGACGTTAAGCGCTTACTTGAATACTCTCCCTCGGCATCTAAAACGCATTGAGCCGAAACATTTTTCCTATCTTCCGCGTGGTCTAGGCATGCGTTTAGAAATAAGATGGCATCGCGAGGTCGATAGAATGTTCTTTCTGTTAAATAGTCTATAAATTCAATTTTCCCTATTTTTTGCGGGAAAAGATCTTTTAATTTTATGGCTTTTGATGTATATCGTTCGCGGACGAGCTTGCCAATTCGCTTATCCAATAAATCTTCTATTTGTGATTTCGACCATCTTAGCTTTAGATACAGTGATTCGTATTTTTCTTCTTGAAAACCTGAATCTCGAGTTGCGGAAATTACCCTGTTAAGTAAATCCACTCTTATTGATATTATTATTTTAACATATCTTATTTTCTGAAAAGATCTAACCGTTTCTATTAGTGCTCTAATTAGTTTGTAGCGTAATGAATCCTCAACCCAGTGTTCATCAAGGCCATCTATTGTGATGAAGTAATGTCTTTGTGGATCATTGAAGACGTCATCTGATAATATTCGTATTACATCGGACAATGCTTTTATCTGAATTTGATTAACAACTTTTCTCCCGCGTTGAATTACCTCCTGTTTTTGTTCCTCTGTGAGTTTTTTTCCTCCCGCCAAATCAAATTTTACGCCTTGTAGATCGGTCCCTAAGGATGATCTTAAATCTGTTTCCACTTTCGTGGTTAGCTCTTTAACGCGATATTCTGTTTCATCCCAAAATTTCTCTCCCCATTCTTTGAGATAGTTTATTGCTTGCTCTTTTGAATGATCACGCTTTATGCTATTGAAGAAGTTTGCAAGAAACCCCTTTTTTTGATCTTCGTTATTGATGTTAAATTTATTTTTCAGTAATTCTACGGCTAGAACATGCTTCCATAGTAGTTGATAGAATAAATCAAGATTTACACCTGCAGCCTCAAAGAAATTCAATATGTCAGAATTGGCAATGTATGCAAGTGAAAGATTTTGAGGTGGAAGTTCTATGACATTTTCCTCAACTTCTCGCAATTTTCTAATTAGCGCACTTTTGCCTGCTCCAGTTCGGCCAACAATTATGCGCTTTGGGTTATGTATATCTTGAAGCGCATTTAAGTCGCCAGTTTCAATGAAGCACTCAGATAGATATTTATCATCGGATTCGGCATCAGCGGTGCCTACTGTGTCATTCCTACGAAATCTGAAATCAACGCCGGGTGTATTCATATTTATTGAAGTCTCCTATTTTAATTTAATCATATTTTTCAAATGACATTAATTAATTGAAATTATAATTATCTATCTTCACAAACCCTTCGCCACCCCCACAATCACCACCGCCGACGGCACCAGCAAAAACTGCGCAATCAGCGTGCCCGCCAATCTGCTTCCCACCAGCCACACCACTGCTCTCCGGAACTGCGATTCTTCGATCTTTCCTTCGATAACGTCATCGGTCATGCCCGACATGTGCGGGTCGATGAAGACGGCCATCATGATGGTGGCGCCGCCGTTGATGATCGATGACAGGGTGCTGGAGGTGACGCGTACGCTGGGGTCGAGCACGCCTGCGTACAACGCCGCGAAGACGCCTACCGTCCACAGGGCCGTGGCGATGACGTTCATGGCCGTCATGGAGATTGAAACGCCGGATTTTTCGCGCAAACCAGTGACGTTGGCGGGCTTGGGCAGGCTGGCGGAGGTCTTGAGGTAGGACAAGCCGCCCTTGAAGACGGCGTGCAGCAGCAGTTTCGGCACCGACCTGTGCACCTGGAAGTGTTCGACGGCGCGGCAGAAGGCGCGCTGGAAGGTGGGGATCAGGATGGCGCCCAATATCGTCGCCAGGCTGGCGGAGAACAGCAGCCAGCGGAAGTCCAGCAATAGCGTGCCGGCGGCGACGTGCTGGTCGATGCCCGTTTCCATGCGCTTGGCCAGAAATGGCCCCAGGAAAGAGTTCGACGTGCGCGACAGCAGCATGAGGATGCTGAACAGGGCCAGCGAGACGGCGATGCGCCGCGTACGGATGCCGGCGATGCGCACGGAGTAGGCCAGGGTGCCGATGATGTGGATGATGAACGTCAGCGCGCAAATCAGCAGCAATTGCTTGTCCATCACAACCTTGCAGTAAAGAAAATGTAATTCCATGCTGCCATGAAGTTACTTATTTTTCAACTGCAAATAAGATAATGCTCACACGATCTTGCTTTTGTGGTGTTTTATGTGCGCTAGTGTGGCGTTGGCTGAATTTCACCCCAAGGCAGAAACTGGGGTCAGACCCTTAGGGTCTGACCCCGGCTCTTTGCCTGTGGGTTGGACCATGCGGTCAGCGGAGGCAAGGCATGCTTCCAGCGCTTGGATTCCACCCCCGCGCCCCCAGCTAGGTGATAGTGGTAGCCTGTAGCGCTACCTCATTCGAACTAACCAGGAGAACCGCCATGAGTTTCGATTCCTTTCTGTCCAAACTGAAGACCAAAGCCAGCGAACTGAAAACCGAGGCCTTGAAGTACAAGAACAAGGATTTCCTGAATGCCGCGATGGCGGGCTCGGCCCTGATCGCGATGGCCGACGGCAGCGTCAGTGCGGAAGAGAAGCAGAAGATGGTGAAGTTTATTGAAAGCAATGACGCGCTGTCGGTGTTTACCACCAGCGATGTCATCAAGGCTTTCCAGGAGTATGTCGGCCAGCTGGAGTTCGACAAGGATATCGGCGAAGCCAAGGCCTATCAGGCGCTGGGCAAGATGAAGTCGAATGTGGAGGCGTCGCGCCTGCTGGTGCGCATGATCATCGCCGTCGCTTCGTCGGACGGCAATTTCGACGCCAACGAGCAGCGCGTGGCCAGCAAGATCGCGCGCGAGCTGGGCTTGACCCCGGCGGAGTTCGAGTTGCAGTAAAGCCGGGCCAGCCGGCTCCGGCTGGCTTAACTCTTGTCCCACCACGGCGGCGTGCCCGACGACCAGGGGCACGCCATCTCCACTTCGCTGATCCTGTAGCGGATCTCGATCACCTGGCCGGGGCTGAAGGGACCGCGTTTCCAGTCGCCGGAATCAAAGACGTAGCCTTTGCCCTTGATGCAAAGACTGGTCGGATTGTTGCCGATGGGGCCGGTCGAGTGCAGGGTGACGCGCACTTCGCCGTTGGCGTCCAGCGGGGCGTCGCCGCCCGTGAACAGTGCATCCGAGCCGATGTCGCAGACAGTGGTGCTGCCTATCTTGCTGCAGTACTTGATATACGTTTGCTGGCGCGCCTGGGCCAGGTAATCGTCATGCCGCATCGGCTTGCCATCGTCATAGGTAAAGCGCAGGATGACTGGCGTGGGCTCGCTGGCAGGATGGCGCGTGGTGCTGGTGCAGGCGGCGCTGACCAGCGCCAGCAAGGGCCAGGCCAGCAGGCGCAGGCCGCGGCGCAGCAGGGATCGGGATTGACTGCCGGATGGATGCTGCATGTGGCGTTGCCATTTGTCTCATGAACGGGCGCCGATCATAGCATGCGAAGGCGGCGGTTCCGCTAGGACGCGCCGTGATTCAATTCCTGCAATACTTTCTTGCACAACACCCCATAGCCGACGCCCGTGCCGCGCTTGTGCGCGGCCAGGTCGTAGCCGGCGCTGATGTCGTCCCACGCCACGCTGCCGGGCAAGGGGCGCAGCTTGTCGTCCAGATCCATCTCGAAATGAATGAAGCGGCCGTCGGCGCTCAGCAGCTTGCCGTAGACGGCGGGCATGCCGGGCCAGGCCAGTTGCAGGTCGAGCATGAGGGCCGTGCCCAGCGCCACGCCATGGCTGGCCGCGCACTGGCGCAAGGCGTCGGGCAGGGGGCGGGCGCGCCACCAGGCCGCCGTCTGCTTGATGGCGGCCTGGGTCAGGGCGTTTTGCTGTTGCACGGAATACTGCTTGCTCATGGCTGCCACCCATGCGGCATGCGGCTTGCCGCCCTAGCGCGATGCCAGGCTCATGCTTTGCACATGGGCAGGCACGATCTCGCCGCTGGCCATTTTTTCGGCCGGCACGACCATCCGTACTTCGCCGCCCACGCTGCCATCGTCGCGCAGGTCGATGCGCATGGCCAGTTGCTGGTCGAGCGCCACGAAGCTGTCGCTGCCGGTGGCGATGATGCGGTGTTCTTCCTGGTCATCGATGCGCGCATACATCATGGCGCCGATGCTGCCCGCATTGCGCAGGTAGAGCACTTGTCCGTTCGACAGCTCATAGCCGCCGCGGAACGGGGCAAAACTTTCCGCACTCATGAAATGTTTGTGTGCCGGCAATTCGATCGTGTGCAGGCGTCCGCCGGGAACGACGACGGTCTGGCTGTCGGGGAGCGTTTGCGCATTTGCCAGCAGGGCGCAGACGCCCAGGGTGCCGGCCAATATCCATGTTTTCATTTTTTTACCCATCCTTGAACTGTGGTGCCGTCCGCTGCCGGCGCGGCGATGTTGATGTGGGTGACAGGGAAACCGCACCGGCTGGTCCGCAAGCGCTGCTGTCACTCTGGCAAGGCGCGGGCTGCCGGTCTTGCCAGTGTAGGCAGGCAATATCCACCGCGCATCATCCGATCGGATGACACGGCCTCATGCATCGAGCACGGCCAGGTGCGCCGTGGCGCCGTGGATCAGGGCGATCAGCTCGCCCTGGCGCCGCGTATCCGTCTTTAAATAGGTGTGGTGCAGGTGCGTCTTGACGGTGTTGACGCTGATGCCGCCCTGCGCGGCGATTTCTTCGATGGTGGCCCCTTGCGCCAGCGCCTTGCCCACTTGCGCCTCGGCTTGCGTCAAGTCAAACAACTGGCGCAAGGCAGGGACGGACGTGCACGTTTTCGTGGGGTCGCGCGCGATCAGCAGGGCGCAGGTGGGCTGGCAATCGGCAAGCGGGGTGACAGTCAGGGCCAGCGGCGCTTGCTGCTTGCGCGGCAGGCGCAGCGACTGGCATTGCGCTGCGCCACCGGCGCTGGCGATCACCAGGCGCACGGCGCGCACCAGGGCGGGCGGGGCCGCGTGTTCCAGTTGCGCCGCATGCAGGGCGTGTCCGGCGGGGGTGGCGAAACGCAAGGCGAGGTTGCCATCGAGCACCAGCACGGCCGCGCCCATGGCGTCGAGCGCCGCCAGCGCGCAGTGGCTGGCCAGTTGCGCCTCGCGCAGGCGCTGCTGCAGGCACAGCGCGCGCTGCAGATGCGGCAGGAGTTCCTGCCATTGCTGGCCGTTCAGGCCGGCGTTGTCGAGCTGCGGCCAGTCGCCCGTGCCGCAGGCCGAGTCGTACATGGCGCCGATCAGTTTGCCCACGTCCGCGGTGACTGTCCCTGTGTGCATGCTTGCCCCCAATCCTGATGACATCAGTGTGCCGCAGGCGTGCAGGTGCGGAACTGGGTAAGGGCGGTCTTGCGCAACGATGCGCCCCACCTTTGTGAGGAGGGGCGGGTCGCTGTCTTCTGTCCTGGGCAACTATCAAGATAGTACATGCGCGGCGCCACCGCAATGCGGCGCCGCCGGTGTAATCGTGCTCCTGGATAAAAGATTCCCCGATACAATAAAAAATTGTCAAAAATATAAACTCAGGGCATGGGGCGGGAGTCGCATGCCATGCTGATTGAGGAAGTCATATGGCCAGCAGTATTTTTTCGATGAAACCGCTTTTGATCGGCTTCCTGTGTCTTTGCATGGCGGTTTCACAGGCGGCAACGGGCCAGGAAAGCCAGGACTTGACGGTCAATTTAAGCGGCTACAACCATACCGATCACGGGATAGGCAGTTATGAGGTGACCTTGCAGAATGGCGCCACTGCGGGGGCGGGCTATCTGGACGCCGGCCAGGGCGGCGGCGGCCATACCTGTTGCCTTTCCATTCCCCGCGTGTGGCAGGCGGGAATGACGGCGAATATCGTCATGCATACCATCAAGAAAGGCAAGGATATCCGCGTGGAACAAACCGTGCCAGTGCCGCAATATGCGGCTGGCGATGCGGGACTGTTCATCGTGCATTTTCTGCGCAATGGCAGCTACAAGGTCTTCGTGACCAAATACTCGCTGGGGCATCGGAAATATCCGCTTGCCGGCAAGGAGGCGGAGCTGGAGCCGGGCGTGCCCTTGGAAATCATCTGGGAATAGCGCTGCTATCTTCGGGATGCACGTCGCGCGCCTTCGGCAATCAGGCTTTGCAGGAGCATGCGCGACTTCGCATCCGTGGCGCGCACATCATCGATCCGGGCGGGCAGCTCGGCTGGATCAAATTTTTTGATTAATTTGCAATAATCTTCTGTTTCTCGCGGACAGAATTCAAGTTCCAGCAACGCGACGGTTTTTGCTGTCAAGCCACGCCGTTGCATCTCGGACAGCAGGTCGGCACGTTGCCTTAACGCCCTGGCGAAGCCGCTCTTGATGCGTTTCCCGAAGGGCAGGCCAGGATCTTTGGTCAGTATCAGGAAGGCGACGCGCACGGCAGTGGCGTTGCCGTTGCGGATTTCCAGCGCCACTTGCTTGCACACGTGCGACAGACGCAGCCCTGGATGCGCGATTGGCGGCCCAGCATCGAACTGCTGCAGTTTTTCTCCCAGGAATTCTTCCAGCTCTTCCAGGCTGGCGATCGGTATCATCATCAAGTTTGCTTATTTGGCCGTTGCCGGGCGACCTGAATGGCGCAGTGTACGAGGTTGTTGCTTTCAGAGCAAGTTCACCGGGCACGCGATGGGGGAGGGATGAAAAAATCCCTAAAAATCAGCACTTTGATAGCGCATGGCGCAATCCCAAGCAATCGGACGCATGGAAAACATATCCATAGGGTAAGCTTCGGGGCTAGGCTATTTCGCAACTCTATCAAAATTACATGACTTCCATAATGATCCCCGATGTCGCCCTGGTCGACAATACCGAACAACGCACGCCGCTGGTGCTCGTGTTGGACTGCTCCGGCAGCATGGATGGCGAACCCGTCTCGCTGCTCAACGAAGGCCTGGCCTTGCTGGAACAGGAATTGAAATCCGACGTAATCGCCGCCAAGCGCGTGCGCATCCTGGTGATTCAGTATGGCGCCCACGATGAAGCGGTCGTCGCCAGCAACTGGTGCGACGCCATGGATTTCACGGCGCCCCGGCTTGAAGCGAACGGCACCACGCCGACCGGCGCGGCCGTGGAACTGGCGCTGGCGGAAATCGAGCAGGAAAAGCAGCGTTTCCGCCAGGCGGGCGTGGCGTACACGCGGCCGTGGCTGTTTTTGATGTCGGACGGCGAGCCGACGGACCGCTGGCAGCATGGCGCCGAACAGGCGCGGGCGGCCGAGCAGGCGAATAAAGTGGCGATCTTCCCCATCGCCGTGGGCGACCATGCGAATATCGATTCCCTGGGCGAATTCTCCAGCCGTGGCGAACGGGGCGTGAAGCAGCTGAAGGGCTTGCAGTTCCGCGAACTGTTCCTGTGGCTGAGCGCCAGCATGCAGGTGGTGTCGCAATCGCGTCCCGGTGCGCAGGCCCAGCTGGCCTCGACGGACGGCTGGTCGGTCGTGAATACGTGAAAGCCCGCTGATCCATGACTGCAGTACAGAATATCTGGCGCGTGTTCGGCGCCTCCGTCACGGGCAAGGCGCACCTGGATAAAGACATCGCTTGCCAGGATGCGCACGCGCACGCCGTCGCGAATGACGTGCTGGTCGCCATCGTTTGCGATGGCGCCGGTTCGGCCCGGCTCAGCGAACAAGGCGCGCAGTTTGTCGCAGCGCAAACCGTGCAGGCGCTGGCCGGACGGCTGGAGCAGGGCGCCACCGTGCGGGATCTGCATGACGGCGCACTGGCGGGCACCCTGGCGCAGATACGCGCCGCACTGGACGACATCGCCCGCGCCGCCAACGCCACCCTGGATGACTATGCTGCCACCGTCGTCGGCGTGGTCATGGGGCAAGATACAGGCTTCTTCTTCCACCTGGGCGACGGCCTGGGCGTGGCGCAACTGGGCGATGGCGGCGAACTGATCTCGTTGCCAGCCAACGGCGAATACGCCAACGAAACATATTTCATCAGCGGCGAGCGCTGGCGCGAGCAGTTGCGCCTGTTGCCGATTCCCCATGCCACGCGCGGCGTGGTGCTGATGTCGGACGGCTGCATGCCCTTTGCCATGAGCAAGAACAATGGGGGCCTGTACGCGCCGTTCATGGATGCCGTGCAAGGCTATCTGCGCACGGTCGAAAGTATCGAGCTGGGCAATGCGGCGCTGGCGTCCACCCTGGCCGACCCGCGCACGCACCAGATCACGGGCGACGACAAGACCCTGCTGCTGGCCTTGCGCGCATGAGCCGGAAGCAAGGCGTGACACCCGGCCTGAGTCCGGGTGGAAAAATCTGGCTGGATAAAGTCCGCAGTTTGATCTTGGGCAAACTCGTCAAGAGCGGCGGCGCGGGCAGCGTGTACCTGTTGCCCGGCGCGCCCGCGCAGGTTGCCAAGCTGTACCACCCGCACCTGGACCGGGCCGCCAACCGGCGCAAGCTCGAAGCGATGCTGGAACTGTCGCCCGAGTTGCCCGATCAAGTGGAAAACGGCAAGCGCTACGTGCAGATCGCCTGGCCGCAAGCGGCCGTGTTCGACGGCCAGGGCGGCTTTGCCGGGTTCGTCATGCCCCTGCTGGACATGGCGCAGACGGCCGAGCTGGAACAGATCATGCAGGAGCGGCAAGCGCGCGCGGCCGGCCTGCCCACGGGACTCGGTCCCAAGCTGACCCTGGCCGCCAACCTGGCCGCCGTCCTCGATGCGCTGCACCAGCAGCAGCATTACGTGGTCGATTTGAAGCCCGTGAATCTGCGCTTTTACCGCGATTCGCTGTACATCGCCATGCTCGATTGCGACGGTTTCAGCATCCAGGGCCATGCGGAGAGATTTCCTGCCGAGCAATTCACGGCCGACTACCTGGCGCCGGAATTCCAGCGCAAGGGCATGCCGGCGGGCACGGAAATGGCGCAAGACCGCTTCGCCCTGGCCGTCATCATCTTTCAGTTGCTCAACTTCGGCATCCACCCGTACAGCGGGCGGCCCGGCAATGCGCAGGTGGCCACCGATATCCCCGGGCGCATCCGCGACGGCTGCTACGCGTATGGCGTGAAGCGCCACAAGCAGCTGGCGCCGAACGCCACCAGCGGCCATGCGCTGATGCCGCCCGAATTGCGCGCCATGTTCGACCGCGCGTTTTCCCAGTCGCCAAAACCCCAGCGGCCCGCGGCGGCCGACTGGGCGCAGTTGCTGCGCGGCTATGCTCAGCGCAGCGGCGGCAAGTTGACTGTTTGCGCCGTGAATGCCGAACATCAGCATTTTGCGGGTCACGGTTGCGCGGCCTGCGCGCGCGACAAGGTCATCGGTGCGGCCGCGCAAGCCTCCGTGCAGGCGCAGCAGATGCAATTGCAACAGCCGCCGCAGCGCAGCGCGCGCCGCACGGCGCCGGGGCAGGCGCCGGTCGCCATTCCCGCTGCGAATTGGGCTGGCAATGCGGCCGGCAATGTGGCGGGCAACGCGGGCGGCGGCATCACGGGCAAGGGCTGGGCCGTGGTGGTGCTCTTGATCGTGCTGTTCCTGATCGGCTTTACGGCCTGGACCTCGTCGTCCGATGAAGTCAAGGACAAGGCCAACTTGCAGGCGCAGGCCGACCAGGCGGCTGGCCTGGAAGTATTTCGCTGGCGCCCGCGCAAGGCGGCAGGTTTCCAGCCGTCCGATGCGCGCAAGGCCGTGCGCAGCCTGTCGCAAGCCGTCAGCAAGGGCGACGATGACGCCGTCACGCGCGGCTTGCAGTTGCTGTACCGGGCCGGCGAAGAAAAGCAGTCCGGCTACGGCGGCGACCGCACGCAGGCGCAGCTGCGCGCCTCGTTGCTGGAAGGCCTGGGCTGGGTGCCCGGTTATGAGCCGGCGCTGGTCGCCAGTTATCTTGATCTGCTGCAAGCCAACCCGCGCGACCATCTGGTGGCGGCGGCCATGGGCCGCATGCACCTGAGCCTGAACGAACCGCAGGCGGCGCGCCAGTACTTCGAGCAAGCCGTGTGGGCGCGTCCGACCGATGGCACGGCCTGGCTGGGCATCGCGGCTGCTGCACAGCTGCGCGGCGGCGACGAGCGCGATGCCGTCAATCTGGTGGCGCTGGCGCGACTGACGGCTTACCGTTATGCCGTGCAGAACGCCTTGCCGGCGGACCCGGGCGAGCCGGCCGACAATGGCGTCGCGCGCACGATGCAGCGCATGGACCTGACCGCCAAGGTGTTGCGCCTGGCGCAACCGGGCGCCTACCAGAAGCGCTGGGACAAGACGCTGGCCGATGGCGCGCTGCTGGCGCAAAAACTCCAGGCCATGCCGCCGCTGCGGGACCAGGTCGGCGGCGTGCAGCGCGAGACGATGACGACGGTCGACTATGGCGTGCTCGATGCAAAGCACGCGACGGGCGAAAACCGCTTGATCCTGTCGATTGCGGCCGACGGCAGCCTGACGCTTGCGGCAGCGGAATTGCCGATGGAACCCATGCTCAACAAGGCGCTGCTCGATAGCGTGAAGCGCTGGACCTATCTGCCGGCCGTACAGCACGGTCAGTTGATGGATGCCAAGGTGGTGGTGCTGGTGCGTTACCGCGATGGCCGGGTCAGCTTCGTGCCGGGCGGTGTCGCCGTCACGGCGGAAAATTAGAGGAATACCATGAAAATCAAGATGATATGCGCCGTGCTGGGCGCTTCCTTGCTGTATTCAGCCATGGCGCAGGCGGAAATCGTGCAGCGCCTGGTGGTGACAGCGATGGCCAGCGAACCGGACAGCGAAGGCGGCGACGTGTTCACTATCGCGGGCACGACGGCCTGCGGCGGCAAGCAGATCCGCATGGATGCGCGTTCAGTGAACCTGGACGAGGCGCCGTACGAGGCGCTGAAAGTCCAGCTTGCTGAACGCATGCGCGCCAGGACGCCCATGCTCGTCACCCTGAAAAAATGCCCCGAGGATGCGAGCGTGCCCATCGTGCGCCAGATCGCCGCCTGCACGCCAGCCGCCTGCGCCGATGGCCGGGCGCGGCTGTACCTGCACGAAGGTTTCTACCCCATCGAGCAGGAAAACGCGCCCAACGTGCTGCTGTTGCCCTTGCCGAAAGGCAAGCTGCCGGGCACGTGGAAGGTCGAGATTGTTAGCGTGGCGGGCGGCAAGCTGCGCCTGTCCGGCCAGGTTAACAAGGCCGATTATGCCTCCGGCGAGCTGGTGGGCGGCTATGTCACATATTACCCCAATGGCAAGATCGAGAAGCAGGTGGCGCAGGATGGGCAAGGCCGCCAGCACGGCATCGGCAGCAAGTATTATCCGGACGGCACCCTGGAGCTGCGCGGCAACTGGCGCCATGGCATGCCCGAGGGCGAACACCAGCGCTATCACGCGACGGGCAAGCTGAGCGAGACGAGCAGCTACCGCGACGGCCAGCGCCTGGACGGGCCCGTGCAAACCTTCGATGAAAATGGCAAGCCGAGCACCAGCTACACTTTGCGCGGCGGCAAGATGGAAGGCGAGATGCTCACGTATTTCCCGGATGGAAAAGTCTCCAGCCGCTCGGAAATGCAAAATGGCAAGTCCAATGGCGTGACGACGAATTACTACCCCGATGGCGCCGTGCACGCCAGGATGACGCAGGTCAACGATTTACCCACGGGCGAGGCGCTGGAATTCTATCCGGACGGCAAGGTGCAAAGCCGCCAGCAGTATGGCGACAAAGGCGGACTGCTGAGTATCCAGCGCTACAGCCCCCAAGGCGTGCTGGTGCTGGAAAGACGCTGGGATGCGCAATGGCGCGAGCAGGGCACGTCGCGCTCGTGGTATGAAAATGGCAAGCCCGAGCAAGCCATCGAGTACGTGAACGACCGGCGCGACGGCTGGAGCCGCAGCTGGCACGAGGATGGCAGCTTGAAGGGCGAGTGCCAGTATCTGGCCGGCAAGGCCCAGGGCGCATGCGGGGAAGCGCCGCCGGCGCCGGCGCCGGAACTGCAGCGCAAGGAGCAGGCATGGCGCGCCTTGTGAAGCACGTGCTTGGCGCCATGCTGCTGTTGCCGGTGCTGGCCCAGGCCGAGATCGTGCAGCGGCAAGTGGTCAGCGCGATCCAGGCCGAGCCCGGCAAGGGCGGCGGCGTCGTGCTGACCCTGGCCGGCGACAGCGGCTGCGGCGGGCGCCAGGTGCGCATGGATGCCCGCTCGGTCGGGCTGGATGCGGCGCAATACGCGGCCATGAAGCAGCAGCTGGCGCCGTTGATACGCGAGGCGACGCCCTTGCTGATGCGCATCAGATCGTGTCCGGCACCCGGCGCAGCGCTCGCCATGCCCGAAGTCAGCAAGCTGGGCGGCTGCGAGCCGCAAGCGTGTGCCGATGGCAAGGCGCGGCTCTACCTGAACCACAACCTGTCGCGCGGCGAAGTCAAGGAACATGCGCGCTATGCGCTGGTCGTTCCGCTGCCGCCCGGCAAGACGCCGGGCACCTGGCAAGTCGAGATCTATCATGTGCGCGAAGGCGAGCCGAAGCGGCTGACGGGCCAGGTCGACGCCCCCGATTACCTGCGCGGCAAGCTGGTGGGCAATTACAGCATGTATTACCCGCATGGACAGCTGGAAATGCAGGTGGAGCAGGACGGGCGCGGCGTGCAAGAGGGCATGCAGACCCGCTATTATCCGGACGGCCAGATTTCCATGCGCGGCACGTGGCGCAATGGCGTGCAGGAGGGCGAGGAGCAGACTTATCACCAGAGTGGCAAGCTGATCGAGTCACGCACCTACCGCAACGGCGCCCGCGCCGACGGTGTGGTGGAAACGTTCGATGAAAACGGCAAGCTGCGCACGCGCATGACGCGGGTCAAGGGCGAGACGGACGGCGAGCTGCTGCTGTTCTATCCCGACGGCACCGTGGAAAGCCGCAGCCAGCATGACAACGGCATCATGACGGGCCCCAGCATCGGATATTTTCCGGATGGCACGGTGCAGCGCACCGCCAACTACGTTGACGGCAAGCCTGTCGGCGAGAGCGTCGAATATTACCCGGACGGCAAGGTCGCCAGCAAGCGCACGCACATCGATCACTTTGTGTTGCGCAGCGAACAACGCTTCAGCCGAACCGGCGTATTGATCGTGCACAAACTGTGGAATGCGGGCGGACGCGAGGAGGGCGCATTGCGCTCATGGTATGCCGATGGCAAGCCGAGGCAGCTGATCGAATACGTGGATGGCGAACGCCAGGGCTGGACCCGGCACTGGCGGGAAGATGGCAGCGTGGAAAGCGAGTGCCGCTATGTGGCGGACGAGCCGCAGGGGGAGTGCACGGGCGCGTCGGCCAAGATGTCGTACACGGAGGATGGCATCGAGCCGCTGAAACCGGAATCGTGAGCCGGGAACGTCATCGCCGTTCGATCACTGATGCGTGGCCAGCCTTTTTGCCAGGCGTGTACGGGTAATGCAGGGATACCGTATGGCGGATGACATCCGCGATTCGTCCGGTCGCGGCACCGTGCCGGTGGCGTCAAACACCGTTGCCAGCCCGGACTGAACCGTGGCGCATGGCTGCTTGCGCCGAGCAGGGCCTTTTGTGGTCGGCTGCTTTCGGCCTATTTACAAGCGCCCGTCGTTCGAACCATGGATCGACGTACTCGGAAGCAGAAGCCTTGCCTCCCTCATGGGCGCACCAAACCGTAACACGGCGCCTGACGTTGACAGCACCAAAACCAAGCCGCCCTTGATTGTTATTTGATCAAAGGGATTGGATTGATCCGAAACAAACGTCCAAACAGGTTCATGATTTTGCAGCGATTCCAAAACGACTACGCCGATTGAGCCGTGTTCCGCAGCCTCTCCGCACTTAACTATGTACTGTCCGCCATACAGCTCTTCTTGCGCCAGAATCGCGACATTGAGCCAACCGCCAAGTTCCTGTTTTTCACGTACGCTGACCATTCTGGTTTCGTGCACGTCGTAGATATCACCATTGCTGCACAGGAGGCCATTGTGGCTTCGCACCTCCTGGTTCTTCCACTTTATTGCCATCACTGTCATTGATTCCATGTTTAGCAATGGGCGACTGCATGCCCTGAATTAAACAACCTCTATCTTGCAGCAGTTAGCCTCGCTGAAGTAGCCCGGGAAAATTCGACGCAAATCGACTTGGGTTCAGCATCGTTGAAGACGATTGTGTTCTTGCCCGTAAAGGCAGGCCAGAAGCAGCGCATGCCTGTTCAACGGCTGCTTCTGGCCGCTTGAAGCCACCTTAAATTCCATACTTGTTCTGAACGGCGGCCTTAAGCTCAGCCTGCGCCAAGCCTGCTTGCCGCCAAAATTCAAAAAAATACTCCAATGTTTCGGCAGCAGCGCCAATATCCATGGGATGCAAGACGCATATGGCCGTTCTTATTTTCAAAACGTCTGGCTCGTCCGATTGGTCTCGCCCTTCGATTGCTCGCCAGAGGCGTACACGCTCAGCAATGACTTCCTCAGCCGTCGCCGCACCGGTGATGTATCGATTCGCCACAGCGGCTGCTGACTTGGCAACATCAGGCAATTGTGAAGTCACTCTGCCAATAGCCTCAATCATGAATCGCTGAGCTGAAGATTGCTCTGCAGGGTCATCCAGGTCCACCGCAGATGCAATGGCATCAAAAAGTCTCTTATTCAACATTTGCATTACGTTTCGGTGATTGCGCGATGCCTGCGGCGGGGCCGCCTGTGGCAAATGGCGGCACACCGCCACGATTCATCGCACGATGCGCCTGCTTTCAGTATCAGCAGGCGCTTGTGTTTGTCGTCTACCGGTGCGGCGGCGTCAGCACGCTGGCGATGGCCTTCGGCAAGGTTTCCGGATAGTCTCGGCTGAAGTGCAGGCCGCGGCTTTCGCGGCGGGACAGGGCGCTGTTGACGATCATCGAGGCCACGTCGACGAGGTTGCGCAGTTCCAGCAAATCGTGGGTGATGCGGAAGTTGCGGTAGTACTCGTCGATTTCTTCCTTCAGCAGCGCGATGCGGTGCTGGGCCCGCTCCAGGCGCTTGGTCGTGCGCACGATGCCGACATAGTTCCACATGAAGCGGCGCAGCTCGTCCCAGTTGTGGGAAATCACCACTTCCTCATCCGCATCCGTGACCCGGCTTTCATCCCAGTCGGGCAGGTATGGCGTGCCCAGCTTTTCCTTGCTTTCGATATCCTGCGCGCAGGCGCGGCCGATGACGATGCATTCCAGCAAGGAGTTGCTCGCCAGGCGGTTCGCGCCATGCAAGCCCGTGCACGCCGTCTCGCCCACGGCGTACAGGCCCGGCAAGTCGGCGCGGCCGGACAGATCCGTCACGACGCCGCCGCACGTATAGTGGGCGGCGGGCACGATGGGGATAGGCTGCTTGGTGATGTCGATGCCCAGTTCCAGGCAGCGCGCGTAAATCGTCGGGAAGTGTTCGATGAGGAATTCGGCCGGCTTGTGGCTGATGTCCAGGTGCACGTAGTCGAGGCCCCGTTTCTTGATTTCGAAGTCGATGGCGCGCGCCACCACGTCGCGCGGCGCCAGTTCGGCCCGCTCGTCGTGCGCCAGCATGAAGCGGGTGCCAGCCGCCGCGCCCGCTTCGGGCGGCAGTTTCAGCAAGCCGCCTTCGCCACGGATGGCTTCGGTGATCAGGAAGGATTTCGCGTACGGGTGGTACAGGCATGTCGGGTGGAACTGGATGAACTCCATGTTCGACACGCGGCAGCCGGCGCGCCAGGCCATGGCGATGCCGTCGCCGCTGGCCGTGTCCGGGTTGGTGGTATATAAATACACCTTGCCGGCGCCGCCCGTCGCCAGCACGGTATGCTCGGCGGCAAAGGTCAGGACTTTCCCCGTTTGCTCATCCTGCACGTACAGGCCGTGGCAATGCGGTTGCGCATTGCGCTGGGTTGGCTTCATGCCCAGCTTGTCGGAGGTGATCAGGTCGATGGCGCAATGGTGTTCGAACAGGCTGATGTTCGGGTGGGCGCGCACCTTTTCTTCCAGGGTCACTTGCACTGCGTGCCCGGTGGCGTCGGCCGCGTGGATGATGCGGCGCTGGCTGTGGCCGCCTTCGCGGGTCAGGTGGAAACCCAGTTCGGCCGTGGCGTCGCGCGTAAACGGCACGCCTTGCTCGATCAGCCATTCGATGGCTTCGCGGCCGTGCTCGACGATGTAGCGCGTGGCGCTCTCGTCGCACAGGCCGCCGCCCGCGATCAGGGTGTCTTCGATGTGCTGCTGGTGGCTGTCGCCCGAGTCCAGCACGGCCGCGATGCCCCCCTGCGCCCAGTTGCTGGCGCCATCGAGCAGCGCGCGTTTGGAAATGATCGCGACGGTGCGCGTCTCAGCTAAATGCAGTGCAACCGATAAACCCGCCAGGCCACTGCCGACAATCGCTACATCAAATTTCATGACATTTATCTTTTTTTAGGGGAAGCATACTATAGTCCATTTCACATCAATCGGTAATGTGTTGAGATAAATTCTGCCAGTGAAAGATAGCTGGGGCCGTAGCTTGTGGCGTATCAATGTCCTCGTGGAACAGTTCGCCATGATGGCAGGACAGCAGCAGGCCGCCTTGTGCGCGGCGTGTCGCCTTTGCCGCAGGAGGCCCCATGATCCGCATCTTCAGCCATTACGTCTCGAAAACAGCGTTTATCTTGCTGTTGCTGGAAATCCTGATCCTGCTGCTGTCGGCCACCCTGACGTCCCTGCTGTGGCTGGCGGATGGCAGCCGCCTCGTGCGGGCGAGCGAGGTGTATTTGTCGTCCTCGATTTTTGCCCTGGTCATCGTTTTCAGCATGAGCGCGCTGGGCATGTACCAGCACCGCTCGCGCGAAGACATCCGCAACACCCTGTTGCGCATCCTGCCGTCGTTCGCGCTGGGTTTTGCCGTGCTCAGCGTCTTGATCCGCTTTATTCCTTCCTTGCATTTCGGGCGCGGCAGCGTGCTGATCTTCGGCCTGGGCGCCATCGGCGTGCTGCTGGCGCGCCTGGTGGTGTTCAAATCCTCGCAATCGGCGCTGATGGAAGGCCGGCTGATCCTGGTGGGCGGCGGGGCGCTGGCGCGCGAATGCATGGAGTTGGCGGCGAGCAAGATCGGTTTCCACCAGTTTACCGTCGTCGGCTGCATCGACGTGGCTGGCGAGCAATGCTGCGTGCCGGCCTCGGCCTTGTTGCCGGCGGAACCGTCGCTGCTGGCCATGGCCCAGCGCCATGCGGCGCATGAGATCGTCGTCTCCGTCAGCGACCGGCGCAATGGTGCGTTTCCTGCCAAGCAACTACTGGAATGCGCGCTGGGCGGCGTCAAGGTGATCGACGCGGCCACGTTTTTCGAGCGCGAAGCGTGCCAGATCCGCATCGATTCCTTGCAACCGAGCTATCTGATCTATGGCGGCGGCTTCGACCAGAGTTTTTTCCGCGCCGCCTCGAAACGGCTGTTCGACCTGGCCGCCAGCGGCGTCATCTGCCTGGCGGCGCTGCCCGTGATGCTGGCGACGGCCTTGTGCATCCGCCTGGAAGACGGCGGCCCCGTGTTTTACCAGCAAGAGCGGGTGGGGCGCGACGGCTTGCCCTTCAATGTGCTGAAATTTCGCAGCATGCGCTGCGATGCGGAGCGCGATGGCAAGCCCGTCTGGGCGCTGGACAACGATGCGCGCATCACGCGCGTGGGCAAGCTGATTCGCAAGCTGCGCATCGACGAGCTGCCGCAGATGCTCAATGTGTTTCGCGGCGAGATGAGTTTCGTGGGACCGCGCCCCGAGCGCGCCTATTTTGTCGAGCAATTGAAGCTGCAGGTACCGTACTACAACATTCGTCACAGCATCAAGCCGGGCATCACGGGCCTGGCGCAGGTGCGCTATCAATATGGCGCCTCCGTCGACGATGCCGTCAAAAAACTGCAATACGATTTGTATTATGTGAAAAACAATAGCCTGTTCCTCGACTTGCTGATCTTGCTCGACACGGTGCAGGTGGTGCTGTTTGGCAAGGGCAGCCGATGATGCGGGCGCAGTCGGACTGGCTGGCGGCGGCCGACGCAGCGGCCCTCAGCCATGGCCTGGCGTCGCTGGCCTTCTTCGTGCTGGCGCTGCTACTGATCAGCAACTGGCGCGCGCGGCAAAACGTGCGCGCCTTGCTGGTCGCGTGCCTGGCGACGGGCGGCTGGGCGACGGGCACGGTGGTGCTGGTGCTGTTGGGGCAGCGCACGGCGCTGGCCGGCGATGCGCTGGAACTGCTGCGCACCCTGGCCTGGCTGGTGTTCCTGCTGCTGCTGATCGAACCGGCGCGGTCCCGTTTGCGCCTGGTGCTGACCGGCATCGCCCTCACGGCGCTGGCGCCCTGGCTGCTCTCCATGGCCTCGTCCTGGCTGGCGCTGCCTTTGCCGGCGCGACTCATCGCCAGTGTCTGCCGTTTGCTGCTGGCCGTGCTGGGCATGTTGCTGGTGGAACAGTGGTACCGCAATACGCCGCCCTTGAAACGCTGGGGCATCAAGTTTGCGTGTCTCGGTGTCGGTGGCCTGTTCGCCTACGATTTCTATCTGTACAGCGACGCCTTGCTGTTTCGCGCGGTCAACGATGACATCTGGGCCGCGCGCGGCATCGTCGACGCCCTGTGCGCGCCCCTGCTGGCGGTCTCGGCCGCGCGCAATCCGGGCTGGGCGCTGGGCTTGTCCGTGTCGCGCCAGATGCTGTACCGCTCGGCCGCCTTGCTGGGCTCGGCCATCTATTTGCTGGCCATGGCGGCCAGCGCCTACTATTTGCGCTACTTCGGCGGCACCTGGGGCTCCTTGATGCAAATGGCTTACCTGGGCGGCGCGGCCTTGCTGCTGGCGGGCGTGCTGTTTTCCGGCAGCTTGCGCGCCAAGCTCAAGGTGACGATCAACAAGCATTTTTACAATGCCATCTTCGATTACCGCGAGGAATGGCTGCGATTTACGCGCGCGCTGTCCGAAGACGGACCGGACCTGGGCGAACGCACGATACAGGCCATGGCGCAGCTGGTGGAAAGCCGCGCCGGCGCGCTGTGGATCTTGCGCGAGCAGGGCCAGTTCGCGCCGGCGGCCAGCTGGAACTGGCCGCCGGGCACGTGGAGCGAGCCGGCGTCCGGCCCCCTGTGCCAGTTTCTGGAAGCAAGACAATGGGTGATCGACGTGCCCGACTGGGTGCAGAATCCGGACCAGTACGGCGGCTTGCCGTTGCCGCCCGCGCTGCTGGCGCTGCCCGACGTGTGGCTGCTGGTGCCCTTGATGCTGCATGGCCAGCTGTTCGCCTTTGTCGCGCTGGCGCGGCCCCGCACGCGCATCGGCTTGAACTGGGAAATCCGCGACGTGCTGAAAATTGCCGGCAGCCAGGCCGCCAGCTACCTGGCGCACCGCGAATCGCTCGCCACCCTGACGGTGGCGCGCCAGTTCGACTCGTTCAACCGCATGTCCACCTTCATCGTGCACGACTTGAAGAACCTGGTGTTTCAACTCTCCCTGCTATTGAGCAATGCGGAAAAGCACCGCGCCAATCCCGCCTTCCAGGAAGACATGCTGGGCACTTTGGACCATTCCGTGCAGAAAATGAAAACCCTGCTGCAGAAACTGGCGCGCGGCGAAGCGCCGGAAGCGCCCGCGCCGCTGCTGCTGGACGGCTTGCTGCGCCAGGCCGTGGCGGCCAAGGCCAGCCTGGCGCCGGCCCCGTGCCTGGAAATCGTCGATGGCGAACTGACGGTGCTGGCCAACCGCGCGCGGCTGGAGCGGGTGCTGGGCCATTTGATCCAGAACGCCATCGAAGCCACGGCCAGCGACGGCAAGGTGGCCGTGCGCTTGCGGCGCGTGCAGCATACGGCCGTCGTCGAGCTCGACGATACGGGGCAGGGCATGAGCGAACAGTTCATCCGCGAACGTCTATTTACACCGTTCGACACGACCAAGACGGCGGGCATGGGCATCGGCGTGTTCGAAAGCCGCGAATACCTGCGCGAAGTGGGCGGCAGCCTGGAAGTGCGCAGCGAGCCGCAAGTGGGCACGACGTTTCGCGTGATCCTGCCGCTGCATGCGCCTTTGGGGTCAGACCCGCCGGGGGAAATGCGCCTCAATGAGGCGCATTCCAATCCGCAAGGACTGACCCAAAATTCCGCGGCGTCATCCACTGACAGTAGGTGATCGTATGGCGAAACAAAAACTGCTGGTCATCGAAGACGATCCCGGCCTGCAAAAGCAGTTGCACTGGAGTTTTGACGGCTATGACGTCTTGCTGGCGGGCGAGCGCGAGGCGGCGCTGGCGCTCGTGCGGCGCCACCAGCCGGCCGTGGTGACGATGGACCTGGGCTTGCCGCCCGATCCGGACGGCGCCACGGAAGGCCTGGCCACCCTGCAGCAGATCCTCGCGCTGGCGCCGGACACGAAAGTCATCATTCTCTCGGGCAACCAGGAGCGCGCGCATGCCTTGAAGGCCATCGCGCTGGGCGCCTACGATTTCCACCAGAAGCCGTTCGAGGCCGACATGCTGGGCCTGGTCATCGCCCGCGCGTTCTATTTACACGCGATGCAGCAGGAAAACCGCCGCATGCTGCAGACGCAGGCCGATTCGCCGCTGGCCGGCATCGTCAGCCGCGACCCCGGCATGCTGAAACTGTGCCGCAACGTGGAAAAAGTGGCGCCCTCGTCGGCCAGCGTGATGCTGCTGGGCGATTCGGGCAGCGGCAAGGAGCTGATTGCGCGGGGACTGCATGCGCTGTCGAGCCGCCATGCGCAGCGTTTTGTCGCCATCAATTGCGCGGCGATTCCCGAAAACCTGCTGGAAAGCGAGCTGTTCGGCTATGAGCGGGGCGCGTTCACGGGCGCGGCGCGGCAAACCCTGGGCAAGATCGAACTGGCCCACGGCGGCACCTTTTTTCTCGACGAGATCGGCGACATGCCGATGCCGCTGCAGGCGAAACTGCTGCGCTTCCTGCAGGAAAGAGTCATTGAGCGTGTCGGCGGGCGCGCCGAGATCGCCGTCGACGTGCGCATCGTCTGCGCCACGCACCAGGATTTAAAGGTGCTGGCGGAGCAGGGACGTTTCCGCGAAGACTTGTTTTACCGCCTCAGCGAAATCGTCTTGCGCATTCCGCCCCTGCGCGAGCGGGCCGGCGATGCGGCCTTGCTGGCCCATCATTTCAAGAACAAGTTCTGCGCCAGCGAAGGCCGGGGCAGCCTGCACTTCAGCGCGGGCGCGCTGCAGCTGATCGAAAGCTATGGCTGGCCCGGCAATGTGCGCGAAGTGGAAAACTGCATCAAGCGGGCCGTCATCATGAGCGACGGCCCGCAGATCGCCGCCGACGACCTGGGCTTGCCCGCCAGTGCCCGGGCGGCGGCCCCGGATGAACCGCTGAACCTGCGCCAGGCCCGCGAAGGGGCCGAATACAAGGTGATGGTGCGCGCGCTGGCGCGGGCTGACGGCAATATCGCCAAGGCGGCCGAACTGCTGGGCGTGAGCCGGCCCACCCTGTACGACCTGATGAGCCACCACGGCATCAAGTAGGCAGGCAGTGTATTAAAAATCAAGATTGTGTAAGGCGTCGCACATACGCCGGCGCCGCCGTGGCGCATCCTTGCCTCATCCACAACGAGGAGGCGCCATGAACGCGATCAGTTTATTGATGCAGGACCATAAAGCCGTGAAGGCCTTGTTTGCCCAGTACGAAGGCTTGAGCGACCGCTCATTTGCCACCAAGAAAAAGCTGGCCGATCAGATCTGCCAGGAACTCACCGTGCACACGCAGCTGGAAGAAGAAATCTTCTACCCGGCCGTGCGCCGCCCCATCCACGATGGCGACCTGATGGATGAAGCCCTCGTCGAGCACGCGAGCGCCAAGGAACTCATCGCGCAGATCGAAGCGATGGACCCGGCCGACGAGCTGTACGACGCCAAGGTCAAGGTGCTGTCCGAGCAGATCGAGCACCACGTCGGGGAAGAAGAGGGCGATATGTTTCCCAAGGTGCGCGATACGGCCGTCGACCTCGATGCGCTGGGCAAGGAAATGGCCGCGCGCAAGGAACAGCTGACGGGCGTCGCTGCCTGAATGGCTTAAACAATCAACAAGCAAGGGAGTATTTCATGCAAGCTACACAACTGTCCGTCTCGGACTTGAACAATCCGGGCGTCTCCTGGGGCGCCGTACTGGCGGGCGCTGCCGCTGCGGCCGCCTTGTCCTTCATCCTGCTGATCCTCGGCGTGGGCCTGGGCCTGTCGTCCGTGTCGCCGTGGTCGTTCAATGCGACGGCCATCGGCGTGTCGACCATCGCCTGGCTGGCCTTCATGCAGCTGGCCGCGTCCGGCATCGGCGGCTACATGGCGGGGCGGCTGCGCGTGAAATGGAGTGCCATCCACACGGATGAAGTGCATTTCCGCGATACGGCGCACGGTTTGCTGGCCTGGGCCGTGGCCACCTTGATCACCGTGGCCGTGCTGGCCGGCGGCACGCGCGCCGTGCTGAGCGGCGCCATCGACGCGGGCAGCGGGGTGGCGGCGGCAGTGGGCCCGGCCGTAGGGGCGGGCGCAGGTGCTGCAGGTGCGGCAGGCGCTGCCAGCGCCAGGCAAGGCGAGGGCGGTGGCGCCAATCCGCTCGATTATTTCTCGGACATGTTGCTGCGCGCGGCTCCGGCCCCGGCTGACGCTGCCACCGGCACGCCGGCGATGGCGAATCCTGGCGCGACGGCCGCCGACCAGCGTCTTGAAATCGGCAAGATTTTCGCCACCAGCCTGTCCACGGGCAGCCTGGCCGCCGATGACCGCGCCTATCTGGGCCAGCTCGTCGCCAGCCGCACGGGCTTGACGCAGGCGGAGGCGCAAGCGCGCGTCGACGCCGTCTACGGCCGCGCCGCCAAGGCTGCCGCCGATGCCAAGGCGCAGGCACAGCAAGCGGCCGAAACGGCGCGCAAGGCCGGCGCCCACACGGCACTGTGGATGTTCGTCGCCTTGCTGCTCGGCGCTTTCGTGGCTAGCCTGGCGGCAACGTTCGGCGGGCGCCAGCGCGACCATGAGCGCGTGCTGCGCCACGTCACCATCTGAACCCCCCACCATAAAATCAAGGAGTCTGCCATGCGTTCCATCCTCTTGCTGTTGCTGGGCATTCCATTGCCCATCGTCATACTGATCGCCCTGTTCGTCCGCTAAGCGGGCCAACATGAGAAAAACCGGCGCCCGCTGCAAGGCGGGCGCCGGTTTTTGCGTGAAAGCGGGCGCATGTGTAAGATGGCGCCATCTTTCCACCGAGACTATCCATGACCGCGACCGCCTTTCGTCCCTTGCTGAAAACCGCCGCCATCGCCGCCTTGGCCTGCAGCGTGCTGGCCGCGTGTTCCACCCTGATCGGCCCGCGCGACGTGAATGTGTCGCTGAGCAAGATGCAGCAAGGCCTGGAGCGCCGCTTTCCCATCGATAAACGGGTGCTGTCCGTGCTGGACGTCAAGCTGACCCACCCGCAACTGTCGCTGCAGCCCGAGCGCGAAAGAGTCGCCCTCAGCGTGGATGCCAGCGTGATGCCGCCGTTCATACGCCAGAGCTGGCGCGGCAGCCTGGCCATGTCGGGCCGCCTCGTGCTCGACGCCCGGCGCAACGCGGTGTATTTGAGCGAAGCGAGCGTGGACAAGGTGACCATCGATGGCATGGACGAGTCGCAGCAGCGCCAGTTCGCCAAGGTGGCCAGCCTGGTGGCCGACCAGCTCATGCATGAAACGCCGATCTACACCTTCAAGCCGGACGAATTGCGCTATGCGGGCGTGCAATTCGTGCCCACGCAGATCAGGACCACGGGCAACGGGCTGACGGTGACGTTCGAGCCGGTGAAATAAGCTAGGCCTGGAATGCGGGCACAGTGACAGGCGTGGCCGTGTTATTGCGCGGCGTCGCCTCTTCATGGAACAGGTCCGCCAGGTAGTCGCACAGCGCATCTGCTGGAATATCGTCCGGAATAATGAAATCGGCGGGGCGGCGCTTGCCTTCCGCGCCCAGGTAGAAGGCGCGCCAGGCGCCCGGATTGCCCCGGACGGCAATCAGCGTGCCGAAAATATTGAATCTGTATTCCTGCATCAAGCTGCTCCATTCCCTTGCTCAGGTTTGATATTTGTTGTGCTATGGTAATATTTACTTATATAGTAACATTTACTTCTCCAGGGGCGGGCAATGGTCAATATCAGCACGGCGGGAATCCAATCCGGGGCACTGTCTGCCGCGGATGGCAGCAAGGTGTCATCAGGCAAGGCAGCATCGGACAAGGCCCAGACAGCGCCGGCCGGCGCCGGCGCCGTGGCGGACGATGTCGTGATCTCGACCCTGGCCGGGCGTTTGTCGGCGGCCGCGACGGCCACCAGCGCCACCATCCGGGGCTACGACCACGCTACGCTGGGTGCGTGGGTGAATGGCAATACCACCGACATCCTGTATCCGCTGGACGCCGAACACAAGGCGGCCGCCGCAAAGCAGGTACCGCAACCGAACGATGCGGCAGCGGCAAAGTCGGCCGCCGCCGCCACCGCTTATGTCGAGAGAAAGGGCCCCAATCCGTTTGCCGGGCTTTCGCGCGAGCAATTGTCCGCCATTTCGAACGATGACAGCGGGACATTTACCATCAACGAGCGGCGCGCCGCCTTTATGCAGGCGTATCAGGAAGAAGAGGCCTGGCGCACGCAAGTCGTGGCGCAAGCCATGCATGAATACAATACTACCGGCAAGACGACCAATTTCTTCAAATCCGTGCTGGCGCATTACCAGGCATTGCCCCAGCTGGAACAGTCCCAATATCCGGCCAATTATGCGAGCGACCTGGAAGACAAGATCAAGCTCGATTTTAATTATTTCAATCATGCGGCCGGCAATGGCGGGCCAACGCCGGGTTCGCTTGCGGACATGCTGAAAAATCAGGATAAAAAAGGCCTGGATCTGTTTGACCTGCTGATCCGCTGATCCCTGGAATTGTTCAACTGTCATTGTTGCCCCGCAGGCAGGCCGACTATAATCCTGTCTCTCATGCCTGGACACAGCATGTTCCCCAACATGAAGTCAAAACAATTAAAGGAATCTTCGTGAAACGTTCGCTTATCAGCGCCGCCTGCTGCGCCTTGCTCGCCTTATCCACGCCCTCGCTGTACGCCCAGCAAGGCGCCAATCCGACTGCGCCCGTCTCCGGCATCGACCTGAAGACCCTGGACCCGGCCGTCAGCCCCAAGGATGACTTCTACGGCTACGTCAACGGCGTGTGGACCCGCAATACGGACATCCCGGCCGACAAATCCGTCTGGGGAACGTACATCGAATTGCGCGAAATCGCGCAAGGCCAGCTGCGCGGCCTGATCGACGCCACCGTCAAGAACCCCGGCAAGCCGGGCAGCGAAGCGCACAAGATCGCCGACCTGTACACGAGTTTCATGAACGAGAAGGCGCGCAATGCGGCCGGCTTCAAGCCCCTGCGCGCCGAGCTGGCCCGCGTGGCTGGCGTGAAAGACAAGAAGGACTTGCCGGCGCTGTTTGCTTATTTGCAAGGCAATGGCGTCGCCACGCCGTTTTCCGCCTACGTGGCGCCCGATGCGCAAGACCCCGAGCGCTACACGGTCAACATCAGCCAGTCCGGCCTGGGCTTGCCCGACCGCGATTACTACCTGAAGGAGGACGACGCCAAGCTGCAAGCCGTGCGCGCCAAATACCTCAAGCACGTCGAAACCATGCTGGCCATGAGCGGCGACAAGGCCGCAGCCGAACACGCGGCGCAGATCCTCGATATCGAGACCCGTCTCGCGGCAGCGCAATGGACGCGCGTGCAGATGCGCGACCCCGTCAAATCGTACAACCGCGTCGATTTCGACAAGTTCGGCGCGCTGGCGCCGGCCTTCGACTGGAACGCCTACTTTACGGCTGCCGGCCTGGCGCCGAAAGCCGCCTCGGCCGTGGTACGCCAGCCCAGCTTCATGACAGGTTTTGCCGAGATCGTGGCCGCCGTGCCGCTGGAAGCGTGGAAAAGCTACCTGAGCTGGCGCATCATCGAAAGCTATGCTTCCTACCTGGACAGCGCGACCGTCAAGGAACGCTTCGCCTTCGACGGCACGGTGCTGCGCGGCGTGCCGCAAAGCGAACCGCAGTGGCAGCTGGCGCTGCGCTTCACGGATAACGCCATCAGCGACGCCGTCGGCAAGCGCTACGTGGAAATGTATTTACCGCCGGAAACCCGGCCCCGCGTGATGGCCATGTTCGACAATTTCGTCGCCTCGTTCAAGGATGGCATCGAGCAGCTCGACTGGATGGGCCCGGAAACCAAGAAGGAAGCCCAGCTCAAGCTGGCCGCCCTGAAGCCGAAGATCGCGTATCCCGCTACCTGGCGCGACTACGGCAGCATGAAGACGCGGCCGAACGACCTGATCGCCAACGTGCGCGCCGCGCGCGCGTGGAGCCGCCAGCAAAACCTGGCCAAGCTGGGCAAGCCGGTGGACCGCGACGAATGGTCGATGACGCCGCAAACCGTCAACGCCAGCTACAGCCCGGCCCTCAACGCGATCACGATCCCGGCCGCCATTCTGCAGCCGCCGTTCTTCAACGTGAAGGCGGAAGATGCCGTCAATTATGGCTTGCTGGGCATTACCTTCGGCCATGAAATCAGCCACGCCTTCGACGATTCCGGCAGCCAGTACGACGCCAAGGGGCGCCTGCGCAACTGGTGGACGGCGGAGGACCGCGCGGCCTTCAAGGCGCTGGCGGCCGGCCTCGTCAAGCAGTACGGCGCCTACAGCCCCGTGCCTGGCTACCACATCAACGGCGAGCTGACCCTGGGCGAAAACATCGGCGACAATTCCGGCCTGTCGATCACCTACAAGGCGTATCAGCGTTCGCTCGGCGGCAAGCCGTCGCCCGTCATCGACGGCTTGACGGGCGAACAGCGCCTGTACATCGGCTTTGCGCAGAAATGGCGCGCGAAATTGCGTCCGGAAGCGGCCATCGCGCAGATCAAGAGCGATCCCCATTCGCCGGGCGAATTCCGCGCCAAGGGCACGGTCAAAAACCAGCCCGGCTTCTATGAGGCGTTCGGCATCAAGCCGGGCGACCCGATGTATCTGCCGCCCGAGCAGCGCGTGATCATGTGGTAAGCGTGGGTTAAGCAGCTCGCCGCGCCGGGAACTATTCCTTGGCGTGGTTGAGCGTGTACCGGGGCAGCTCGACCGTCAGGTCGTCCTGGCTGACGCGGGCCTGGCACGACAGGCGCGAGTGGGGCTGCAAGCCCCAGGCCTGGTCGAGCATGTCTTCTTCATTGTCGCCCAGCGCATTGAGCGAGTCGAAACCCTGCACCACGACGACGTGGCAGGTGGAGCAGGCGCCCACCTGGCCGCAGGCGTGTTCGATGTCGATTTTATTGAGCAGCAAGGCGTCGCAAATGCTCATGTTTTGCGGCGCGTCAAACACGGCGCCTTCGGGGGCCAGCTCGGGATGGGGTAATACGGTGATGGTTGGCATACGATAATCTCCTTGAATATCGCTACCTTGCACCTTCCCGTCTGGACAAGGTCAAGCGCATTTTGCGCCTGACGGGGATGCCTGCGCTTACAGCTTCGAGGCCGGATGTTCCGCGAGCGGGACAAACTGGCCGGTAGACTCGTCGAGCGCGTCGAGCGAGCCGTTTTCGATGTCGTACACCCAGCCATGCAGGGTCAGCCGCTTTTGCGTGATGGCCAGGGCCACCGAGGGGTGGGTGCGGATGTTGTTGAGTTGCGCCACGACGTTGGCCCGCACCATGCCGTCGATGCGGTCCTGTTCCGTGGCGTGCTCGACGGATTCGTTGATCATGCGCGCCGCATCCGCGTGCCGCAGCCAGCTCTTGACCGCCGGCATGTGCTCGAGGCAGGTGCAGGTGGCGATGGCTTTCATCGCGCCGCAGTCGGAATGGCCGCAAATGACGATGTCCGTCACCTGCAGGGCCGCCACGGCAAATTCGACGGACGCGCTCACGCCGCCCGGTTCCGGGCCAAACGAAGGCACGATATTGCCCGCGTTGCGGATCACGAACAGTTCGCCAGGTTCCCGTTGCGTCACCAGTTCCGGCACCATGCGGCTGTCGGAGCAGGAAATGAACAGGGCCTTGGGCGTCTGTCCCGTGGCCAGTGTCTTGAACAGCTCTCGGCGTTCAGGAAAGACTTCCTTCTGGAAACGTAGAAATCCGGCAATGATGTCGCGCATAAATAAGAGAAAAGAGTGGTGTGAGCCCGTATTATCGCCGATGTCAGCGCGGCTGGCTTGCCGGCCGGCCCGTTTCAGGGGCCGCCGTGCAGCGCGCGAGATGCTCGAGCAATTGCAGGAACACGCGTTTGTCGGCCATGTGATTCATCGTGTTGCTCGTGAAGACGTCGCTGGCGGCCGCTGCCACGGCTTTGCGGGCTTGCGCGCAGGCGGCGTGCAGTTGCGCGCGCTCAAGGTCTACCAGCGCCGCAGCGATGCCTTCGGGCGTGAAATCGAATGCATCCATACCGCAACAACCGGCCACGCAATAGGTTTCCAGGCGGCAGATCAGCGGCCACAGGCCGTCCAGCAGGGCATCGATGTCGACGGCCTGGTCATAGCGGCCGTCAAGATCGATGAATTCGATCCAGGCGTCGTCGCCGATCTGGATATCGTACTGGCGGTCGCGTTCGGTCATTTTCAGATTCTCCTGGTGAGTGGCATCGCATTATAAAAAAAACCGCCCTAAGGCGGTTTTTGTCAAAGAGGCGATGCCGGCGTCTAGATAAAGTAGATCAGCGCGATCACGCCCACGACGAGGGCCACGCGCGTGACCTGGTACGCCGTCTTGTTCCATGCCTTGAAGCGGCGGCGGTACTGGCCCATGGTCCAGGAAATCTGGAACAGCTTGCTCACGCCGCCCACCTGGTCGCCCAGCTCGTTGGGCGAGGCGGCGGCCGTCATCAGGGTGCGGCCCAGCCAGCGGTTCAAGCCTTGCGCCCAGCGGTAGCGCATCGGGCGTTCGATGTCGCAGAACAGGATGATGCGGTCGCTGTCGGCGTCGTTGCGGGCCCAGTGGATATACGTTTCATCGAACATCACGGCCTGGCCGTCGCGCCAGCTGTGGCGCTCGCCATCGACGTCGATGAAGCAGCGGTCGTCGTTCGGCGTCTGCAAGCCCAGGTGGTAGCGCAGGGAGCCGGCGAACGGGTCGCGGTGCGGGTTGAGCTTGCCGCCTTGCGGCAGTTCCGCGAACATGGCCGCCTTGATCGATGGAATCGATTGCAGCAGCGCATAGGTTTGCGGGCACATCTGCTGCGCCGACGGGTGGTTCGCGTCATACCATTTCAGGTAGAAACGCTTCCAGCCATACTTGAAGAAGGAATTGAAGCCCACGTCATTGTTCTTTTCCGCCGCCTTGATCTTTTTCATTTCCTGCATGCGCAGCGCTTCATCGCGGATGATCTGCCAGTTCTGCTGCAGCGGCGCCAGTTCCGGGAATTGCTCGACGGCTAAATAGGGCGTGGCAGGCACCTTGGAAAAGGTGTGCATGAACAGGTTCAGCGGCGCCATGAACGAGGAGTGATCGAAGATCTGGCGGCGGAACGGCAGGCGCACCTTGCCACGAAAATGAATATGTAAAACAGAAAACACAAAAATGCCCAGCAAGGCCCACTTCATACACAACCTCGTTTTTTAAGAATGGGGCAATTATAACCAGTTAATGCCGGCGCCACCCCGTGCCACGGTGAAGGAAAGATGAAGCGGCGCGCGCGGGCGCTCTGTCCTACAATGGGTTTATTTCATCTGTGAAGGAGTAACAATGGAAATCTGGCACGCACCGCTCGACCTGGCCACCCTCAACGCCGCCAGCGAGGGCACGGCCATGCGCCACCTGGGCATCGAATTTAGCGCCTTCGGCCCGGACTGGATCGAGGCGACCATGCCCGTCGACCACCGCACCATGCAGCCGTTTAAACTGCTGCATGGCGGCGCGTCCGTGCTGCTGGCCGAAACCCTGGGCAGCATGGCCGCGAATGCCTGCCTCGATTCCAGCCGGCAAGTGAGCGTGGGCCAGGAAATCAATGCCAACCACGTGCGCGGCGTGCGCGGCGGCCAGGTGACGGGGCGCGCCACGCCCATCCACCGGGGCCGCACCAGCCAGGTCTGGGAAATCCGCATCAGCGACGACGATGGCAAGCTGTGCTGCATCTCGCGCATCACCATGGCCGTCATCGATACGCCAGGCCAGCGTTAATTGTCTTTTTTGATATGCGTCAAGGCATTAAAAGTGGACACGTGGAATCATCCATAACGCTGTTCGCTTATAATTCAGTGTGCTGTTGTATGGCGCAGGGTCTGTCCCGCGCGCCTGCATTGCCCGAAATTAGAAGCTGACTGCCCAAAAAACGCCAGTTAGAGACCCATCCTGCACCATGCAGGAAAGGCAACACGACGGCGAGCAGATCGCTGGTTTTTAAATAACCAGCAACAATCAACTTTATTTACAGGGCAATAACAACAATGATGTCATTCAATCGTTTGACGATAGGCGCGCGCCTGAGCGCAGGCTTCGGGCTGCTGGTGGTACTGATGCTGGTGCTGGCGGCTTTCGCGCTGCTGCGCATCGGCGCCATCTCCGGCGCCATGGACGCGCAAGAAAAAGTCCAACTGGAAAAACTCGAACCCCTGTACGTGGCGCGCGAAGCGCTCGACCAGACGGGCCTGGCCGCCCGCAACGCGTATATCTTCCATGACCAGGCCGCCGCCGAAAAAGAGCTGGCCATCCTCGACAGCCAGAAGGCGCTGTACCTGGAAGCGCTGGCCAAGCTGGCGCCGCAGTTCGCCGGCGATGCGCAATTCGAGAAAGTCAGCACGGGCCTGAAAACCATGGCGCAGGAATTGCAGCGTCCGCGCCAGTTCCGCGCCACGGGGCAGATGGAACAGTACGGCACCTTCCTCGTCGAGGAATGCAGCCCCCTGCGGCGCCGGATCGTCGCCGACATCGATGCCGTGCTGAAAAACGTGCAGCGCGAATCGGAGCAGGCCAGCGTGGCCGCGCGCGCCATCTATGGCCAGTCGCTGCGCTGGATCGGCGTGCTGGCCGCCCTCAGCGTGCTTATTTGTATTGCGGTCGCCACCGTCATCACGCGGGGATTGCTGCGCCAGCTGGGCGGCGAACCGGCGTATGCGGCCACGATCGCGGGCCGCATCGCGCTGGGCGAACTGGCCATCGACGTGCACACGCGCCACGGCGACGACAGCAGCTTATTGTTCGCGATCAAGACTATGCGCGACAACCTGGCCGCCATCGTCGGCAAGGTGCGCCACGGTACGGAAAGCATTGCCACGGCCTCGACCGAGATCGCCTCGGGCAACCGCGACCTGTCGCAGCGCACGGAGCAGCAGGCCGGTTCGCTGGAAGAAGTGGCTTCGTCGATGGAAGAACTGATTTCCACCGTGCGCCAGAATGCGGACAATGCGCAGCAGGCGAACCACCTGGCGCGCGAAGCGTCAAAGGTGTCGGAGCAGGGCGGCAAGGCGGTGGCGGAAGTGGTGCACACCATGAGCCTGATCAATGCCTCGTCGAACAAGATCGTCGACATCATCGGCGTGATCGACAGCATCGCCTTTCAGACGAATATCCTCGCCTTGAACGCGGCAGTGGAAGCGGCGCGCGCGGGCGAACAGGGGCGCGGCTTCGCCGTCGTCGCCACGGAAGTGCGCAACCTGGCGCAGAGGTCAAGCGCCGCCGCGCGCGAAATCAAGTTGCTGATCGACGATTCCGTCAGCAAGGTGGGTACGGGAACCTTGCTCGTCGAGCAGGCCGGCGTCACCATGCATGACGTGGTGGCCGGCATCGGCAGGGTGACGGGCATCATGGCCGAGATCAGCCACGCCACGCAGGAGCAGGGCGCCGGCATCGAGCAAGTCAACCGCGCCATCGTCGACATGGACCGCGTGACCCAGCAAAACGCGGCCCTGGTCGAGCAGGCGGCCGCCGCCGCGCATGAACTGCAGCAGCAGGCGGCGCAGCTGGAACAGGAAGTGGGCATCTTCAAACTGGCCAAGCCGGCCAACGGTCCGCTGCGCCTGGCGGCCTGACGCCGATAGCGCGGCAGCGCGGCGCGCCATGCGCCGCGCTCCACAGCCATGCGCGAACAGTCCTATTCCGCGCTACAATGAGCGCTGGATCACCGCCAGGACTACTCATGCAAGTGCGCAGCAGCCATGATCTCTCCAGCCCGGACGACGACCCGGCGCCGCCCGTGCTGCAGCTGGCCCTTGCCGGCCTCGGCTGGGGTTTGCTCACCTGCATGCTGTGCTTTGCCATCCTGTTCCTCACCAAATGGCTGTTGCCGCCCGAATACTGGGGCGCGCACACGGGCTTGTCCAAGTTCAAACGCGAAATGTCGCTGCCGCTGCTGGTGTTCTGGGTCGTCATCTATTCTCCCATCCTGGAAACCTTCCTCGGCCAGCTGCTGCCGCTGGAAATCCTCAGGCGCCTGGGCGCCAGCCGCCAGCTGAGCATTTTTATCGGCGCCATCCTGTGGGCCATCGTGCATTTCATCAGCGGCGGCTTGCTGCACGCCATCGTCGCGCTCGGTTCGGGTGCCATGTTCAGCTTTGTCTACCTGCGCTACCGCGGCCCCGGCGTGGCCGTTGCCTACGCCACCACGACATTCTCGCGCGCCTGCAACAACATCGCCATCCTGGTTGCCGTGTTTTACGGTCTCGACACCTAGACGCCTGCCGAAACCTGCTGCGCGTCGGTATGGGCGGCCTGCGATGCTCATCTGGTACGGTTGCGCTTCTCGACCACCTCTACCTTCCGCTCGCTACGGTTTTGTCAAACGTCGTCAAGTTCTCTTTTCTTGAGCAAATACGGCACCAGCGCCACGCCATCGGCGCTGATCAGCACCAGCAGCGCGCCGATGGCGGCCAGCGCGGCGAGAGCTCTCTCCCAGCCGCCTGAAAACAGACCCCCATCGCAGCGGGCGCGCCCGCGTGCTTCCTTCCCCGTCTTCCACTTCTTCCCTCCCTGCAGTGTGACATTTGCATGACAAATAACAGTGTGATACCCGCTTGAACGTCAATACGGCGTGCATGCGAGGCGGCGTTCAATCGCGCGCCGTCCCTGCGCCGAAAGTGCCGGACCGTTGAAGGTGCACGCTGAACTGCAAGTGGAGGCGGCCGGGACTTTTGCCTTGCATGTCAGCTTGCGCCGACATATTTACTCTTGGTTTTGACGTTTAATGACAGGAAACTGCAACATGACTGAAAAATTTGCATCGCAAACTTCCACCGCCGCCGCCGACGATGGCATGTCCGCCATCGAGGCATACCTGAACGGTGTCGCGGCCGCCCCGCAGCGCTTCACCGGCACGGCGAACGCGGATGTGCTCACCGGCACCACGGGCGCGGACGTGCTCGAAGGCTTGGCGGGCGACGACACCTATTACGTCAACGACAGCGGCGACGTGATCGTCGAACTGGCCAACGGCGGCAGCGATACCGTGTACACCAGCGTCAACTACACCGTGGCCGAGAACGTCGAGAACGTGCGCCTCACCACCGCCGGCCTGACGGTGACGGGCGGCGTCAACACCAACAATATCTTTCACGTCACCGTAGCCGGCGGCAATGTGCTTGACGGCGGCGGCGCGGGCAACACGGTCAACTACATCGCTTCCGGCACGGGCGTGACGGCGACCCTGTCGAGTCCGAATGCCCCTCACACGGCGCCTGCCGGCAGCGACGTGCTGCTCAATTTCGCCAATGTCGTCGGCAGCAAGTTCGATGATGTACTGATTGGCAATGAACTTAAAAACAGTCTGTTGGGCGGTATTGGCAACGATACCTTGCGCGGTGGCCAGGGCGATGATTATCTGATTGGCTTGGGCGGTGACGACACCTATATTTTTGCCCGTGGCGACGGTGCAGATTTCATCACCGAAAAGGCCGAAGCGGGGGCGCACAATGTCGTTTCCTTCCTGGCCGGCGTCAGCGCCGACCAGCTGTGGTTCCGCAAGGTCGGTTCGAACCTGGAAGTGAGCACCATCGGCACCGGCGACAAGATCACCATCGGCGGCTGGTACAGCGAGGGCATCGTGCCCAGCATCCAGGAATTCCGCACGGCCGACGGCCGCGTGCTGCTGGGCAGCGACGTGCAAAACCTGGTGCAGGCGATGGCGGGCCTGACGCCGCCGCCGCTGGGCCAGCTGACTTTGCATATCTACGAAGCCACTGTCCTGGCGCCAGTGCTGGCGCAGAACTGGCGCACCGAGGGACCAAACCAGCCCGGCAATGGCGTTTTCACCGGCACGGCAAACCCCGACATCATCAAGGGCACGGCGGGCGCCGACGTGATGGCAGGCCTGGCCGGCGACGACATCTATTACGTCAACCATGGCGCAGACGTGGTCATCGAACAGGCTGGCGGTGGCCGCGATACTGTCTACACGACGGTCGACTACACCCTGGCCGCCAACGTCGAAGAGGTGCACCTGGCCGCTGCGGGCCTGGGGGTGACAGGTAACGGCAGCGGTAACGTCTTCCACGTCGACGTTTCCGGCGGCAACGTATTGTATGGCGTCGGCAACAATAATTCCGCCACCTATGCCGGTTCCAAGGCGGGCGCCACGGCGACCATCGTTCCCGTCGGCGGCAGTACCGCGTTCTTGCCTGGCAGCGATAAGCTGGTCAATATTTCCAGCGCGACAGGCAGCGCCTATGACGATGTGCTGACCGGCAACGAGCTGGACAACAGCCTGTCCGGCGGCCTCGGCAACGATACCTTGCAAGGCGGCAAGGGCAACGACGTGCTGACGGGCGGCCTGGGCGATGATACCTATGTCTTCGCGCGCGGCGACGGCGCCGACGTCATCGCCGAATCGTCCGCCGATGCGAATTACGATGCCATCGCCTTCCTGGCCGGCGTGAACATCGACCAGTTGTGGTTCCGCCAGGTGGGCGCGGACCTGGAAGTGAGCACCATCGGCACCACGGACAAGATCACCATCCGCGCCTGGAACGCGGCCGCGCCGAACATCGAGGAATTCCGCACGGCCGCCGGCCACGTGCTGCGCGGCGCCGACGTGCAATCGCTGGTGCAGGCGATGGCGTACCTGGCGCCGCCTGCGCTGGGCCAGCTGACCTTGCCTGCCGCCACGGCCGCCGCCCTGGCGCCTGCGCTGGCGCAGGCCTGGCACCTCAACGCTCCCACGCAGCCGACGGGACAAACCTTCACCGGCACGGCGAATGCCGATATTCTTTACGGCAGCGCCGGCGCCGATCTGCTGCAAGGCTTGGGCGGCGACGACACGTATTACGTCAACCACGCGGGCGATTTCATCGCCGAAACGGGCAACGGCGGCAACGATACCGTGTACACCAGCGTCAATTACACGGTGGCCGACAACGTCGAGAATGTGCGCCTCGGGGCCCCTGGCCTGACGGTGACGGGCAGCGCCTTCACCAGCAACATCTTTTTCGTCACTACCCCCGGCGGCAACGTGCTCGACGGCGGCGGTGCGGGCAACGCGCTCAATTACGTCAATGCAAGCGCTGGCGCGACGGTTGCCTTCGCAGCCGCAGGCACGGCCCTGGCGGCGCGTCCGGGTGTGGATGTGGTGGCTAATTTCAACGCGGTTGTCGGCAGCAAGTTCGATGACGTGCTGATCGGCAATGAACTGAAGAACACCCTGCTGGGCGTCCTGGGCAACGATATCTTGCAAGGCGGCAAGGGCGACGACACCCTGGCCGGTGTGCTGGGCAACGACACCTATATCTTCGCCCGCGGCGACGGCGCGGACATGATCAACGAGGCCAACGAGGCGGGCAGCCGCGACGTGGTGTCGTTCCTGGCAGGTGTCAGCGCCGAGCAGCTGTGGTTCCGCCAGGTAGGCACGAACCTGGAAGTGAGCACCATCGGCACCACGGATAAGATCAGCATCACGGGCTGGTATGCGGCGACGGGGGCGAGCATCGAGGAATTCCGCACGGCCGATGGCCGCGTCTTGCTGGGCAGCAATGTGCAAAACCTCGTGCAAGCCATGGCGGGCCTGACGCCGCCGCCGGCCGGCCAGCTGACCTTGCCTGCAGGCACGGCTGTCATCCTGGCGCCTGCGCTGGCGCAGAACTGGCGTGCCGCGCAGCAATTTGGCGCGGCCAGCCAGGGCGGATCCGCTGCCTGGCGAGCAGATCCGGCGCAGCTGGTGCAAGCGATGGCCGGCTTTGCCGTGCCCACGGCCGCATCGGCGCCCTGGTCCGGCCACGGCACCCCGTCAACGCAGATCCAGCTGGCGGCAGCGCAATGATCGCTGACGTTGATCGCTTGAGCACGTAGTTCCACCCCCGCGCAGCCGGGCCGGCCTTGCACGTGCCGGCCCGGCTGCGCCATTGAATTTCTGACATGATCCGATGACCGCATTTTTATATCGCCACGATACGTCCCCCTTGGAACCTGCCGCGCCCGACACGGGCTTGCTGTCGCTGCTGTTGATGGCCAGCCTGCATGGCGTGCCCGCCGACGGCGCCCAGCTCAAGCACGCATTCGGCCAGTCCGTGTTCACGCGGCAAACCGTCTTGCTGGCCGCAAAACAGCTGGGCTTGACGGCCAAGCTGGTGCCGCAAGCGCCTGAACGGTTGGCGCAGGCGCCGCTGCCGGCCATCGCCATCGGCCACGACGGTCGTTTCTTTATCCTCGGCAAGGTCGACACGGGCGACGGCGGCGTGAGCAAGGTGCTCGTTCAGCATCCGGGCCAGCCGCCGCAAATCCTGGGCCGCGACGATTTCCTCGCCATCTGGTCGGGCGAACTGATCTTTTTTACCAGCAAGGCCAGCTACGCGGGCGAGACGGCCCGTTTCGACTTCAGCTGGTTCATTCCCGCCATCGTCAAATACCGCCGGCTGCTGGGCGAAGTGCTGCTGATTTCCTTCGTGCTGCAGCTGATCGGCCTGGCCACGCCCCTGTTTTTCCAGGTGGTGATGGACAAGGTGCTGGTCAACCACGCCATGCAGACCCTGAACGTGGTGGCCATCGGCCTCGTGTGCGCCATCGTCTTCGAGGCCGTGCTGGGTCAGATACGCACCTATGTATTCGCGCGCACCAGCAGCAAGATCGACGTGGAATTGGGCGCGCGCCTGTTCCGCCACTTGCTGGCCTTGCCGATCGCGTATTTCCAGGCCCGCCGCGTGGGCGATTCCGTGGCCCGCATCCATGAACTGGAAAACATCCGTTCTTTTCTTACCGGCAACGCGATGACCCTGGTGCTGGATTTGCTGTTTTCCTTCATCTTCATCGCCGCCATGCTGTGGTACAGCGCCGCGCTGAGCGTGGTCGTGCTCGTTTCCATTCCCGTGTATGCGGCCCTGTCGATGCTGCTCACGCCCGTGCTGCGGGGGCGATTGAACGACAAATTCAACCGCAGCGCGGAAAACCAGTCTTTCCTGGTCGAAACGATCAGCGGCGTCGACACGATCAAGGCCATGGCCGTCGAACCGCGCTGGCAGCAGCAGTGGGAAAAGCAGCTGGCCGGCTACGTCTCGGCGGGCTTGTCGGCGAACAACATCGGCATGTTGGCCAGCGGCGGCGTCACCCTGGTCAGCAAGCTGGTGACGGCCGCCATCATGTGGTGGGGCGCCACCCTCGTCATCGACGGGAAAATGACGGTGGGCGAGCTGGTGGCCTTCAATATGCTGGCCGGGCAGGTGGCTACGCCCATCCTGCGCCTGGCGCAGCTGTGGAACGATTTCCAGCAAGTGGGCATTTCCATGAGCCGGCTGGGCGATATCCTGAATGCCCGCACGGAATCGGGCGGCTTGAACGGAGGCAGCCAGAAGGCGCGCATGCCGCGCATTGCGGGCGCCATCGAATTCCAGCAGGTGGGTTTCCGCTACCGGCCCGACGCGGCCGAGGTGCTGCGCGACGTGTCGATCGCCATCGCGCCCGGCGAAGTGATCGGCATCGTCGGGCGTTCCGGCTCCGGCAAGAGCACCCTGACGCGGCTGGCGCAGCGCCTGTACATCCCCGAACGTGGCAGGGTGCTGATCGACGGGCAGGATATCGCCGTCATCGACACGGCCTCGCTGCGGCGCCAGATCGGCGTGGTGCTGCAGGAAAATATCCTGTTCAACCGCTCCGTGCGCGACAATATCGCGCTGAGCGACCCGGCACAGCCCATCGACGCCATTATCGCCGTGGCGAAACTGGCGGGCGCCCACGATTTCATTTGCGAGTTGCCAGAAGGCTACGATACCATGGTGGGCGAGCACGGCACGGGCCTGTCGGGCGGCCAGCGCCAGCGCATCGCCATCGCCCGCGCCCTCGTCGGCAACCCCCGCATCCTGATTTTCGACGAAGCGACGAGCGCGCTCGACTACGAGTCGGAAAAAATCATCCAGGACAATATGCGCGGCATTTGCGCGGGGCGCACCGTGCTGATCATCGCCCACCGCCTGTCGGCCGTGCGCGAGGCGCACCGCATCGTCGTCATGGAGCGGGGCCAGGTGGCCGAACTGGGCACGCATAACGCGCTGCTGGCCCGGCCCGGCGGCATCTATGCCCATTTGTACGGCTTGCAGCAGGGAACGACCGGGAGCGCAACAGGGGACGCAACATGAGCGCCGGCCACCGCCTGGCCGCGTATGGCGAACTGCTGGCCCGCTATGGCCAGGTGCTGCGGCACAGCTGGCGCATCCGCGCCACCCTGGGCGGTCCCGTGCTGAGCGAGGACGAGGCGGCCTTCCTGCCGGCCGCGCTGGCGCTGCAGGAGCGGCCCGTGTCGCCGTCGCTGCGCTTCACGGCGCGCGTGCTGATGCTGCTCGTCGGCTGCGTGGTGCTGTGGGCCGTCTTCGGCAAGGTCGACATCATCGTCAATGCGGCGGGCAAGATCATTCCGTCCGGCAATACCAAGACCATCGCTTCCGTCGACGTGGCCGCCGTGCGCGCCCTTCACGTGCGGGAAGGGCAAGCCGTCAAAGCGGGCGAGCTGCTGGTGGAGCTCGACAGCCGCGGCCCCGACGCCGAGCGCGACAAGGCTGCCGGCGACGCCGTGGCGGCCGCGCTGCAGATGGCCCGCTCGCGCGCGCTGATCGCCGCTGTCGACGCCGTACGCGCGCCGAAGCTGGCGCCGCCCGCGGATGCTTCCGCCGCCGACGTCGCCGCCGCGCAGGCGCATGTGGACGGCCAGTACGCGAGTTTCCGCGCCAGGCTGGCCCATCTCGATGGCGAAATCGCCCGCTATGCGCAGGCGCTGCCGCTGGCGGTGCAGCGCGCCAGCGATTACCGGGCGCTGGCCGGGACGCGCGACGTGGCCGAACACGCGTGGCTGGAAAAGGAGCAGGCGCGCATCGATCTGGCGGGCCAGCTGGCGTCGGCCCGCAGCGAACGCGCGGCCCTGGTCGCGCAGACGCGCAAGGATGCGTACGACGCGCTGGCCGAAGGGGCCAGGGTGGCGGCCGCCAGCGGCCAGGATGCGCGCCGCGCCGGCGCCCGCGGCAGCCTGCTGCGCTTGACGGCCCCCGTCGACGGCACGGTGCAGCAGCTCAAGCTGCATACGGTGGGCGGCGTGGTGCCGGCCGCGCAGGCGCTGATGCAGATCGTGCCGCGCCAGGGCAGGCTGGAAATCGACGCCATGCTGGAAAACCGCGACGCCGGCTTCGTGCAGGAAGGGCAGGCGGTCGCCATCAAGGTCGACGCCTTCGACTACACAAAGTATGGCACCGTGCCCGCCGTCGTCAGCAGCGTGTCGCGCGACGCCATCGAGGATGACAAGAAGGGCCTCGTCTACGCCGTCAGGATCACGCTGCGGCAGCCGGCCATCGCCGTCGACGGCAAATTGGTGCCGCTGTCGGCCGGCATGGCCGTGCGCGCGGAAATCCGCACGGGCACGCGACGGGTGATCGAATACGTGCTCTCGCCGCTGGTGCAGCACCAGAAGGAGGCGCTGCATGAACGCTAGATGCCGCGCCGCCTTGCTGGCCGCCGCCTTGCTGGGGGCCTTGCCCGCGCAGGCGCAACTGGCGGGCAAGCTGGACGCCGCGCCATGTCCGTCCAGCCGGGAGGCCGAAGTGCCATTGCATGTGCCGCTGAGCTTGCCGGCGGCCGTCGACCTGGCCCTGTGCCGCAACGCGCAGGTGCACGGCGCCTGGGCCGGCATCCGGCTGCAGGCGGCCGGCGTGGGCGAAGCGAGGGCCGCCTATCTGCCCACCCTGAATGGCAGCCTGAGCCGCGTGCATGACCGCACGGCCTATCCTGGCGCCAGAACGGCTTCCAGCAGCCTGGACAGCAATACGGGTTCGCTCAGCCTGTCCTGGCGTTTGTTCGACTTTGGCGGCCGCGCGGCGGGCCAGCGGTCGGCGCAGGCCTTGCTCGATGCGGCCCTGGCCAACCGCGACGCCGTGCTGCAAAAGACCCTGGCGGCGACGGTCAGCGCGTATTTCGACGCGCAGACGGCGCGGGCCAGCGTGCGGATGCGGCAGGCATACGAGGCGCTGGCCCAGGAAACGGTGCAAGCGACGCGGCGGCGCGCACAGCGGGGCCTGGGCTCGCACAGCGACACCTTGCAAGCGACGAGCGCGCTGGCCAAGGCGGCCTTGGGCGCCAGCCGCGCCGACGGCGACGAACGCAAGGCCCGCGCCGTACTGGTGTACACCCTGGGGTTGGCGGCCGGCACGGCGGTGCTGGTGGACGACGACGGCGATGGCGCAGGGGCGGGCTCGAGCGCAGGCGCAGGCTGGCGTGACGACTTGAGCACCTGGCTGGCGCTGGCCAGGGAGCGCCATCCGGCCATCGTGGCGGCGCAGGCGCAGCTGGCGGCGGCGCGCGATCGGGTGGACATTGCCCGCTCGGAAGGCCGCCCCAGCATCGACTTGACGGCGAATCTGTACCAGAACGGCCGCCCCAACCAGGGCTTGTCGCCGGCTTCCACGCGCGAAACCCTGGTGGGCATCTCGCTCAACATCCCCCTGTTCGACGGTTTTGCGCGCCACTACAAGGTGCGCGGCGCGCAGGCGCAGGCCGAGCAAAGGGAAGCGGAGGCGCAGGAGGTGCAGCAGCAGACGCTGATGGACCTGGTCAGGACGCATGCGGAGGCGAGCACGGCCCTGGCCAACCTGTCCGCGGCGCAGACATGGCTGGACGCGGCGCAGGACGCGCTGGCCAGCGTGCAGCGCAAGTTCGGCCTGGGCGCGGCGGATATCCTGGAAATGCTGAATACGCAGTCGGCGCTGCTGGAAGCACAGCAGGAGCGCATCCGTTGCCAGGCGGAATGGCGCTCGGCCCGGCTGCGCCTGCTGGCCAGCGCCGGCATGCTGGGACGCGGCGATATCGCGCAAGAGGGTGGCGCAAGCGGCGGCAAATTGCGCGCCTCGACGGCGCGATAGTGACTATGATGGAGCACTGGCCTTCCCGCACAGGGAAGGTGTTTCTACTTCGACCAAGGGAGACATCATGCACAGCGTACAAAAGATTACCCCATGTTTATGGTTCAACGGCAACGCCGAGGCGGCGGCCCGGTTTTATACGGAAATATTTCCCAATTCAAAGATCGGCCAGATCCTGCGCTACGGCGAGGAAGGCAAGGAAATCCACGGCCAGGAGCCGGGCAGCGTGCTGACGGTGGCCTTCGAGCTCGATGGCCAGACGTTTACGGGCTTGAACGGCGGGCCGCAATTCCAGTTTTCCGAAGCGATCTCGTTCCAGGTCAATTGCGAAACCCAGGATGAAGTCGACCACTACTGGAACCTGCTGTCCCGGGGCGGGCCGCCGGAAGCGCAGCAATGCAGCTGGCTCAAGGACCAGTTCGGGGTATCGTGGCAAATCGTGCCCACCCTCATGATCCGCCTGCTGACGGACCCCGACCCCGTCAAGGCCGGGCGCGTGATGAAAGCGATGATGGGCATGAAGAAAATCGACATCGAGCAGATCAAGCGCGCGTACGCGGGCTGACAGTATCCGTGGGGCTACTATTGACTTGTGGCACTTCCGCACCAGTGGCGACAGCAAGCTTTGCCTGAACAGGTATCACTGCGCATTTGATCTGCTTCAAACTAGGCCGGCAAATAAATTGCTACTTGCGTCTGCACGGTGCAAAGTGAATCGATATGGCGCCAGTTGATTGATGCTTACTGCGAGCTGAACAGGCCGCAAGCTGCCAACAGTTGTCGTCTGCTTGTCGTTCACACTGCCGGACAAAGGGATGGAGGATGTATGCCGACTACTGCAATGCTGTTGTCTGTCGCCTGCGTCGTCTTCCTGGCACCATCCCCAGCACTGTGCCAGATGTCCGGCCAGGGCGGGATGGCGGGGCGTGCCACCGCGTCTTCGTCACTCAGGGCGCGGATACCTGTCGCCTCGCGACCGTTGCAGGTGGAGGCAAGCAGCGCAGGCCGTTTTACTATCAGTGACCTGAAAAAGCTTGAACTGAAAGCGCAGGTCAATAAATTGCTGAGCATCTGTCCCAGCTGCTCGACTGTCGTAACGATAGGTGGAACCACTATTATCGGCGCCAATGGCGCGGGTGTTCCCAGAGGCTCTTCCTCAACCCAGGACACGGCTTTGCCCCATGCTTTCCGAACGCAAGAGTTGAAATGCGCCGCTTTGCCTGCCGGGGTGACGGATGACGATTACGTGCTGGTCAGCAAGGCCCTGTATCGGTATCTGTATCTACGCGCTCAATATGGTGCGCAATAGCGGAGACAAGGTCCTCGTGGCCAGTCAGTCGCAGCGTTGCAAGGCAGGTAAGGCGAATAGCCTTTGTTGCTCAGTACGATCAAGATCGGAGTCGCCTCATGAATAAAATATGCGGACTGGTATTGCTGTTGATGTCACTTCTTTTTATACCTGTGCAAGCCGCACCGGATACGAGCGCCTATCAGAATTACCGAGACACCACCTACGACATTCAACGTGCCTACCTGCAGCGTATCGCCCAGCATCAGGCAAAAATGATGAACGATATGGAGCAAAAACTGACGCAACAGCAATGGCAAACCAACGCCATATCAATTATGGTTTTTATCATGGTGGGATTTGGCCTCGTACTGAGTGCCTTGCAGTTTTATGTGGATTTTCGGCGAGGCGGCAGTTCCAGCATCAGCATCAAGTTTGGCGGCGGCTCGTTCGACTTGCGCAGTACCGTGATTGGCATTGGTATTTTGGCACTGAGTTTCTGGTTCTTTCAAACGTATGTCGAGAAGGTTTACGAGGTCAAGGTAATGACTGTGTCGCCTATCGATGTCACTACGTTTGGCGTGAATCGCTAGCCATGCCAGCAGACAGCTCCATCCGCCGGCATCGCGACTCTGCATGCCGACAATAGTGCGCACCCTGTCCAAGATGGCCGGCATTTGCTATAGTTCCGGCCATCTTTCCATTGCCAGATTGACCCTGCCCATGACTATCAGCACCAGCAACACCATCGTGCCCCGCACTTTCGGCACGCCCCTGTCTTCCACCGCCATCAAGGTCATGCTGCTCGGTTCCGGTGAGCTGGGCAAGGAAGTGATCATCGCGCTGCAGCGCCTGGGCGTGGAAGTGATCGCCGTCGACCGCTACCCGAACGCGCCGGGCCACCCTGTGGCGCACCGCTCGCATGTGATCGACATGAGCGACGGCGTGGCGCTGGCCGCCCTGATCGCCCTGGAAAAGCCGGATCTGATCGTGCCGGAAATCGAAGCCATCGCCACGGACACCCTGGCGGCGCTGGAAGCGGCCGGGCAAATCACGTGCATTCCGAACGCGCGCGCGGCCGTGCTGACGATGAACCGCGAAGGCATCCGCACCCTGGCCGCCGAAACCCTGGGCGTGGCGACGTCGCCGTACCGCTTCGCCAGCAGCCTGCAGGAGTTGCAGGATGCCTGCCGGGAGATCGGCTTCCCGTGCGTGGTCAAACCCGTCATGTCGTCGTCGGGCAAGGGCCAGTCCAAGCTCGATAGCGCCGCCGAGGTGGACGCGGCGTGGGCGTATGCGGCCAGCGGCAGCCGGGTCGATACGGGCCGGGTCATCGTCGAAGGCTTCATCGACTTCGATTATGAAATCACCCTGCTGACGGTGCGCGCCGTCGGTGCCTCGGGCCAGATCGAGACGCAGTTCTGCGAGCCGATCGGCCACTTGCAGGTGCACGGCGACTACGTGGAATCGTGGCAGCCGGCCCGCATGGCGCCGCTGGCCCTTGAGCGTTCGCGCGACATCGCCCGCAAGGTGACGGACAACCTGGGCGGCCTGGGCCTGTTCGGCGTGGAGCTGTTCGTCAAGGACGACATGGTGTGGTTCTCGGAAGTGAGCCCCCGCCCGCACGACACGGGCATGGTCACCATGGCCAGCCAGGTGCAGAGCGAATTCGAGCTGCACGCGAAAGCCATCCTCGGCTTGCCCGTCAACGTGGCGCTGCGCTCGCCCGGCGCCTCGGCCGTCATCTACGGCCAGCTGGAAGCGAAAGGCATCGCCTTCGAAGGCGTGGCCGATGCCCTGGGCGTGCCGGGCGCCGACTTGCGCCTGTTCGGCAAGCCTGAATCGTTCGCCCGCCGCCGCATGGGCGTGGCGCTGGCCACGGCCGACGATATCGACACGGCCCGCGCGCGCGCTGTGCTGGCCGCGTCCAAAGTGAAACCGGTGGCGAAGTAAGCCTGTTTACGGATACAACAGTCATCAACATGGAAGCCGGGGCATGACGGAACTCGATACTTATCTCGCGCAGCACTATCTGGACGAGACGCAGCTGGCGGCAGCCGCCGCCATGGGCATGGACGAAATCGATGCCCTGATCCGGGCTGGCCTGGTTCCGGCGCCTGCATACGTGGTCGATGACGGCGGCAATCTGTGTTCCTTCGTCTTTGGCGCCATGGCGGCGCCCGGTTCCAGGACCGGCCGCTATTTTCCGCCGTCCCAGCTGGGGTGGATCGCCATTGCGCGCCACGCCCTCACCGAGGGGGCGGAAACGGCGCAAGCGCGCCTGAAGGCGCAATTTACGTCGCGCTATGCGGCCGCGCTTGCGACCCTGAACCTGACGACCTGGCGCCTGCGCGACAGTTTCGACGACAGGGGCGCCCCGATCGCGGACGGTTTACTGGCCCGTACCGACAGCGCCTGGACATATTTTTTGAACGGCACGTTTTCCCTGTGCGTGGCCAATTCCATGTCGGAAGCCCACATCGCCTGGAAAGAGGTGCTGCAGGAAAAGCTCGCGCAGCAAAGCGGGAACGGCAGCAAGACGCTGCTGCCGCAGCAGCAGGCGCAGGAAATGCATGCGCTGATCGATGCCTATGCCGCGGCGGCCATGCCTTTTTCTCCCGTCGAATACGCCTTGAGCAGCCGCAAGCGCCTGGTCGAGGATTTGCGGGCCAACATGCGCGTGGCCGTAACGGACCCCGCATGACTGCCTCAGCGACGCAGCACAGCCTGCCGCTGGCCGACGCCGGCGGCGACGACATCAAGCGCAAGCTGCGCGGCCACATCGCGCGGCGCAACCTGGCCGGCGCCGCCAACGACTGCAAGTGGAACGAACTGCTGGCCTTCATGCGCGGGCGCACCGACTGGGCGCCGTCGTACCGCTATGGTTCCGTGTCCGGCTACGTCTCGCGCTGGGACACGGAATGGGATTACCACCCGCCGTTCCCCTTCCTGGGCGTGGAATGGTTCGACATCAGCCTGTATTCGGAAGAACACGTGGCCATGCTGCTGCCGAAGAAAATCATCGACCACGGCGTGTGGATCGTGCCGGAACTGGCACGCATCGGCTTCGATTTCGAGGTGCGCGACCGGGTGGCGCGCATCTGGGGCTATCTGCCCCGTTCTTACCATGACTTCCCGCCTGCCGACTAATTCGACGAGTATTGATATGCCTGATAACGACATTCCCCAAGTACCGCAACCTGACGACGCCGTCGTCGGCAAGGAAGCGGGCGCGCAGATGCTGGCCACGGCCTGCGCCGCGCGCGACGCCTTCTATGCCACCCTGGGTAGCGTCGACGCCGACGTGCTGGCGCCGCTGGTCAACCCGGCCTTCATGGGAGGCCCGCGCTGGCCGTCGCTGCGCCAGGCGTGGCGCGTGATCCGCCGCGCCGATTCCATCCTCATCGCCAGCGACGGCTTGAGCGATCCCTTCGAGGATGACGACGACGTGTTCGTCCCGCGCGGCCACCTGCTGGAAGTGTGCATCGAAGCGCCGCTGTCCGCCTTCGACGAGCAGGACGTGGCGCAATCCTGGCTCTTCGACGTGATTTACCAGGTCAGCCAGAACGTGGCCGACCACGGTTCCATCGATTTGCTGCTGCAGCGCCACGGCAGCGTGTCGATGGTGCTGGACGTGCAGCAGGCGCCGGCAGGACTGGAAGACGAAAACGAACAGGTGGGCGTGCTGCTGGCCCAGGGCGCGGCCACGCTTCCACCAGCGTTCGCCACGCCGTATGGCGAAGTGCTGCTGCTCGCCGTCACCGTGCTGCAGCCGGCGGAACTGGCGCATATCGGCAATGCCGCCGACAAGGCGCAGTCGCGGCGCGACCTGGCCGCCGCGCTGGCCGCCTCGCCGACGGGCCACCTGAGCGTGGCCCGGCGGCCCGCCGTCATTCCCCGCTAGGCTGTTCGACCGGCGGCACGGCCGGTTCTGTCGCTTTCTGCGGTGCTTCCTTGGCCTCCAGCACGGCCGGCGGCGGTTCTTTCCACTTGCCCGCCGCCTTCAGCTTGTTCTTCAGGCCCGGCAAGGGAAAGCCCAGCGCGTAGGCTTTTTGCGCGTGCGCGCTGGCCTTGTCGTATTCCTTCTTTTTCACGTACATCAAGCCCAGGTTGTACTGGATGGTGGCCTGGTCGGGCGCCAGGCGGCTGGCAGAGTCCAGCTGTTCCAGCGCCGCCGCGTCCTGGCCCGTGGCCAGCAGGTAATTGCCGTACACCATGCGCGCCGTCACGTCGTGCGGCGCGAAGGCGATCGCCCGTTCGAAGTAGCAGTTGACCGTGTAGCGGGCGCCATGCGGCTGCGCGCTTTTCAGGCGCAAGCCGAGTTTTGCCATCGACGCCAGCGCCCGGTGGTGGTTCGGGAAGTGCTCCAGCGTGTAGCTGATGTCGCCGCCCAGGCTGCCCGTCATGCCTTGCGTGAGCGTTTCCACGGCGCGCGAAAAATGGAATTGTTCGACCACGGACAGGTCCTTGCGGTCTTCCGCGCTCGTGTAGTCGCCGCCCGTGGTGCCCTTGACGTAGGGCGGGCACGCGGCGGCGCCGGCATGGGCGCAGCAGGCGGCGAGGGTGCAGGCAAGCAGGCGATGCTTCATGTCGGGCTCCTGTGACTGACCTGGTCCAGCAAGGCGGCCAGGGCGTTGCTGCGGGCTTGCCGCGATTGCAGGGCGATGGCGGCGGGGCTGGCCAGCGGCGCCTGGCCCTGGCGCGCCAGTTCCAGGAAGCGCAGCAGCGCGCGCGCGCAATCGCCGCTGGAGGCCAGCTGGCCGATGGTGTCGATGCCGCAGTGGCGCAGCTTGGCCGCGCTGTCGCCCGCCGGGTCGGTCAGCGCGAGGATGGGCCGGCGGCAGCGCAGGTATTCATACAGCTTGGCGGGAATCTGCCCGTTGCAATTGGCCGCCTGCAGCAGCAGCAAGCCGTCCGCTGCCTGCATTTCCTGCAGCGCCGCGCCGTGCGGCTGCAAGGGTTCCAGGCGCACCAGGTCGAGGATGCCGTATTTCACCAGCAGGCCCGCCAGCCACGCATCGTGGCCCGTGGCGCGCAGCACCAGCTGGAAATTGCGCGCGTGGAGCACGCCGTCGCGGCGCAGCCGGGCCAGGGCCTCGAACAGCGCTTGCGGATCGCGCTCGGACGGGTAGATCACGCCGCTGTGCAGCAGCAGGAAGCGGTCGCGCCGGCCCGTCCGTTCATGGGTGTCCGCATAGCCGTCTTCATCGTAACCGTTCTCGATCAGGTGGAAACGCTCGCGCGCCACCTGCGCCAGGCGCCGCCGGTGCGCCGCGACGGCGCCCGGCGTGGTGCAGACGATGGCCGCGCTGCGCGCCGCGATGCGCTGTTCGATCCACGCATGCATGCGGTGCAGGCGCGGCTCGGACGGATACGGCGCCTGCGGGTCGCTGTCATCGAGCATCGGGTCGCGCTGGTCGGCGATCCACGGCAGGCCGCTGAGTTTTTGCAGGGTCAGCGCGATCAAATGCGCCGTGGCGATCGGGTACGTCGACCAGATGGCGTCGGGACGGTAGGCGCGGATCATGCGCAGGCCGGCCGGCACGGCGCTCAGCCACCAGGAACTCCAGCGGTCGGGCAGCGCCAGGCAGCGCGGATAGCGCCCGCCGACGGCGAAATGGCGCGCCGCGTCCAGCGCCAGGGTGCGCCGCACGGTGGCTTGCGCACCGGCCTGCGCCAGCTGCGTATCGCCCCGCTGCGCATACGCGCTGGCGCTGGGGCTGAGCACGAGCGGCTGCCAGCCGCAGTCGGGCAAATGGCGCGCAAAGCCCAGGGTGCGCAGGATGCCGCTGCCGCCGGCCAGGGGCGGAAAATGGTAGGCGACCATCAGCACCCGTTTTGGTCGGGCCGCGTTCGGTCGGGCTGCGTTCGGTCGGGCCGCGCTCGGCGAGGTCTTTACCATGACTGCAGCCACCGCGCGCACAGCTGTTCGACCGCGCCGCGCCAGGCGGCGCTGGCAAACGTGTGGTTGGCGCCGTCGACCCGCGCCTGCGTCCATTGCGCGCGGGCGGCCACGGCGCGCCAGGCAGGATCGCCATCGAGCAGCGCCTGCCATTCGCGCGCGCCCAGGTCGTCGCCGCTGAGGATCAGCAAGACCTTGCCCTGGAATTGCGCCAGCGCCCGCAGCAGGGCCGGCGCGGGCGCGTCGTCTTCCTGCTTTGTCTGCGCCTGCCCCCGCGTGGCGGCCGCCACCTGGCGCAGCGACGCCAGGCTGGCGCCCAGCCGCAGTCCGCCTTTGGCCAGCTTGCGCCAGAAATCGCCTTGCAGCAGGCGCCCCAAGTAATAATGGCGCAAGGTGGCGCGCGCCAGGCCGGCGCTGCTGCGCACCCACGGGTTGAGCAGCACCAGCGCTTTGACGCGCGCGTCGCGCGGCGCATGGCAGGCGGCGGCCGTGGCGCCGTCGCACAAGCCCCACAGCGCCACTTCGCGCAAGGAGGGCACGGCGTCGAAGAATTGCGCCAGCGCCCCTGCGATGTCGGGACCGGCGGCGCGGTAGTCGCGCGCGCCGCCCTCGCTGTCGCCCATGCCGCGCAAATCGAAGCGCAGCACGGGCCAGCCTTGCGCGGCCAGCGCGCGCGCCAGCAGGACGAACTGGCGGTGGCTGCCGATTCTGTACTGAGGCCCGCCCGTGACGATCAGCACGCCGCGCGGGCCAGGCGCGTCGGGCAGGCTGAGGATGCCGGCCAGGCGCGCCTGCGCTTCCTCGTCTTCGGCTGCGCTGCGAAAGCGCAGGGCCAGCTCGCGCACGGCGTGCGCCGCGGGGTGCTGCCGGCTGTCGTCGCGCTTCATGGCGGGGGCCTTTCCTCGTCGAGCCAGTCGCGGCACAATTCCCGCGTGGCGTACAGCAGCTGCGGACACGCGAGCAGCTCGCCGCTGTGCCAGAACGGACCGTCATCGAAGCTGGCCACGTGCACGGCGGCGCCGCGTTCGCGCCATTGCCGCGCCAGCAGCGGCGGCGACCAGGCACCGGCCTGGTCCGCCGCGCGGTAGTCGAGCCAATAGACGGGCACGGAAGGCTGCAGCGTCGACGCGTTGACACCATCGATGGCGTGCGCCAGTTCGGGCGCCAGCAGGTAGCCGGCCACTTCCACAGTTTCACTTTCCGCCAGGGCGGCGCGCGCCTGGCCGGGCGCTTCCTGCGAGGCCCCGGCCAGCATGTGGCTCGCCAGGCGCAGGCGCAGGAAGCGGTCGATGCTGCGCCGCCCGTCGAGTTCCGGTTGCCACAGCAGCAAGCGCGCCAGGGGCAGCGGCGCGCGGCTGGCGAAATCGAGGGCCAGCAGGGCACCCAGGCGCAAGCCCCACACGCTCAACGGGCCGTCGACGCGCTGCGCCAGCCACGCGCAAGCCAGGTGCAGGTCGTTGTGCCAGATGTCCCAGCGCGCTTCGCCAAAGTCGCCGCTGCTGTCGCCGCAGCCGAACAGGTCGATCTGCAGCACGCTGTAGCCGGCCGCGGCAAAGGCGCGCGCCTGCGCGGCGGCCACGTGGCGGCTCTTGTTCAGCTCTTCGGCGAAGGGATGCACGTAGATAATGCCGCCGCGCGCGGCCTGGCCCGGCGGCGGCAGGTGCAACAGGCAGTAGCGCTGGCCGCCGCTGGCGGGCAGGAAGAAGGGCAGCAGCGGCAGGGCGTCGAAGGCGGCGCGGTTCATGCTCGCAGCTTTGCAAACACGAAATCGTGCAGGGTGCCGACGGTGGCGAAGTGGCGCGCATGGATGTCGTCGTCGGCGACCACGATGCCGAAATGGTCTTCCAGCGCGGCGATCACGCCGATCACGGCCATCGAGTCGAGTTCCGGCACGCTGCCCAGCAGCGGCGTGTGGGCTTCCAGCGCGCGCCCGTTCAAGCCCAGCGTCGTGTCGAGGATGTGCTTTACTGCTTCAAGATGCGGCATGTCAGCTCCAGGGAAGGGTAGTGCGGCAGGGAAGACGTATCGAAGGCCAGGCAGGGGATGTCGTCGGGACGGCGCGACAGGTGCAGATACGGCGGCAGGCTGGCGGCCATCGCTTGCCAGCGCCCGCAGCGAATGAAGGTGGCCGTGCCCAGCGCGTGCGTGCCCAGGCGCGCATGGGCGCCCAGCGAGGCGCGGTTGAAGCGCGAGATGCGGCTGCACGTCCAGCGCACGCCCTGCGCGTGCAGCACGGCGTTGGCTTCTTCCCACAGGCGCGCGAAGACGAGGCTGCCGCGCCGTTCGGGATGCACCCACACGTCCAGGTCCCACGACGACTGATTTGAGGCCAGCGCATAGCGGGCGCGCACCTCGTCTTCCTGGCAGCCGTGGCGCAGCAGCCAGATCCAGCCCAGCATGCCCGACGCGTCGCGCGCCACCAGGCATTGCGCGCCTTGCCGGTAGCGTTCGCGCAGGGCGCCGGGCCGGCGTGCGGGACCGGGCGGCAAGTCCGCTTCCGCCAGGCAAGGCGTCACCTTGATCGACTGGCCGCGCCCGCGGCACAGCGAACCGGGCGCCACGGCCTGCGCGACGAATTGATAACGATATAGCGCGCAGCGACCGCCCGGCACGCTTTCCAGCAGGCGCGCCACGGCCAGCCAGGCGCTGTCGCGCCAGCCCAGCTGATCGAGGCTGGCGGCAAGGCGTTGCAGCAGGGGAAATCGTGGGGACAGGGCCATGGCGGTAACGGATGGGGCGGCTATGCAGCCAACGCTGTCCATTAGAGCGCAGCGGCCAGCGGCGGTCTTGCGCCGGCTCAAGCTGTGTTGCTGAAACTGTTAATTGATCAAAATCAAGACCGCTGTGGCCGTTTGTCTGAATCATAGGGGAATGCATGGCAATCATGGCAACCCGGGGATGAAACGATGGCGACACTGATACACGATCTGATCTTTGAAACGGCGCAGCGCGCGCCGCAGGCGCCGGCCCTGTCGTGGCAGGGCGAGGAAATGCACTATGCCGCGCTGGCGCAATCCGTGCGCGAGGCGGCCTGCACGCTGCTGGCCCTGGGCTTGCAGCGTGGCGCGCGCGTGGCCGTGTACCTGGAAAAACGCCCGGAAAACGTCAGCGCCATGTTCGGTGCGGCGGCGGCCGGCGGCGTGTTCGTGCCCGTCAATCCGCTGCTCAAGCCGGAGCAGGTGGCGTACATCCTGGCCGATTGCAACGTGGACATCCTCGTCACCTCGCGCGAACGCCTGGCGCAGCTGGGCCCGGCGCTGGCCGCCTGCCCGGACTTGCGCACGGTGCTGCTGACGGGCGAAGCGCTGCCCGAATCGCGCCTGGGCAAGGTGCGCGTGCTGGCGTGGACCGCCGTGCCCGCCAACGTGCCCGCCGGCGCTGCGCCCGCGCCCAGGCCGCACGCGGTGATCGACGCGGACATGGCCGCCATTCTATATACCTCGGGCAGCACGGGGCGGCCGAAAGGCGTGGTGCTGTCGCACCGCAACATGCTGGCGGGCTCGCTCAGCGTGTCGGGCTATCTGCGCAACACGCCGGACGACCGGATTTTGTGCGTCCTGCCGCTCAGTTTTGATTACGGCCTGAGCCAGCTGACGACGGCGTTTGCCAGCGGCGCCTGCGCCGTGCTGATGAATTATCTGCTGCTGCGCGATATCGTCGAAGCCGTCGAGCAGGAAGCCATCACGGGACTGGCCGCCGTGCCGCCCCTGTGGGTGCAGCTGTCGCAGCTGAGCTGGCCCTTGTCCACGCCCTTGCGCTACATCACCAATTCGGGCGGCGTGATGCAGCGCTCCACGCTCGACCGGCTGCGCCAGTCGCTGCCGCGCGTGCAGGTGTACCTGATGTATGGCTTGACGGAAGCGTTCCGCTCGACCTACCTGGCGCCGGAACAGCTGGAGCGGCGCCCCGATTCCATCGGGCAAGCGATCCCCAACGCGGAAGTGCTGGTGCTGCGCCCGGACGGCAGCGTATGCGGCACGGACGAACCGGGCGAACTCGTGCACCGTGGCGCGCTGGTGGCGCTCGGCTACTGGAACGATGCGGCGCGCACGGCCGAGCGCTTCAAGCCGCTGCCGCCCCAGGCGAGCGGCCTGGTGTTGCCGGAACTGGCCGTCTGGTCGGGCGACACGGTGCGCCGCGATGCGGACGGCTACCTGTATTTCGTGGGCCGCAGCGACGACATGATCAAGACGTCCGGCTACCGGGTCAGCCCGGCCGAGATCGAGGAAGTCGTGTATGCGAGCGGGCTGGTGGGCGAGGCGGCCGCGCTGGGCTTGCCCCATGCCGTGCTGGGCCAGGCCATCGCCTTGCTCGTCACGCCCGCGCCGGGCGTGGAATTGCTGCGCGACAGCGTGCTGGCCGCCTGCCGCGCGCGCCTGCCCAGCTATATGGTGCCGCTGTGGGTAGACATCCGCGACGGCGTGTTGCCGCGCAATCCGAACGGCAAGATCGACCGCCCCTTGCTGGCCCGGGAACTGGCGCATGCGTATGCGGTCCAATCAGGAGATGCGGCATGAAGGACTTGATACGCTCGAACAATACGGAATTGCCGTCGCACGCACCGCTGTGCCAGTTCGCAGTGGAAAACGACATGCTGCAGCTGGGTGGTGTTTCCCTGCGCCGGCTGGCCCAGCGGGTGGGCAGCACGCCGTTCTACGCTTATGAGCGGGCGCACATCGCGCGGCGCGTGGCGGATTTGCGCGCCGCCTTGCCTGCCGGCGTGCACGTGCATTACGCCATGAAGGCCAACCCCATGCCGGCCGTGGTGCAGTGGCTGGCGGGCCTGGTCGACGGCATCGACGTGGCGTCCGGCGGCGAACTGGCCACCGCGCTCGATACGCCCATGCCGGCCGAACGCATCAGTTTTGCGGGGCCGGGCAAGAGCGACGCAGAACTGGCGCGGGCCGTGGCCGCTGGCGTGCTGGTCAACGTGGAATCGGGCGCCCAGCTGGAACGCCTGGCGCTGGCCAGCGAACGGCTGGGCCTGACGGCCAGGGTGGCCGTGCGCGTGAATCCCGATTTCGCCTTGCGCCGCACGGGCATGCGCATGGGCGGCGGGGCGCAGCCGTTCGGCGTCGACGCGGCCCTGGTGCCGGCGCTGCTGGGCCGCATCGGCCAGCTGGGACTGGATTTTCATGGCTTCCACCTGTATGCGGGTTCGCAAAGCCTGTCGGCGCCAGCCTTGGCCGAAGCACAGGCGCTCAGCGTGCAACTGGCCCTGCAACTGGCCGACAGCGCGCCGTCGCCCTTGCGCACCCTGAATATCGGCGGCGGCTTCGGCGTGCCGTATTTTCCCGGCGACCAGGCGCTCGGCCTGGCACCCGTGGCCGAAGGCTTGCAGCGGCAGCTCGCCATCCTGGACCAGGCGGCGCCCGGCGCGCGCCTGAACCTGGAACTGGGCCGCTATCTGGTGGCCGAGGCGGGGGTGTATGTGTGCAAGGTGCTTGAACGCAAGGTGTCGCATGGACAGGTATTTCTCGTGACGGATGGCGGCTTGCACCATCACCTGGCCGCTTCCGGCAACTTTGGCCAGCTGATCCGCAAGAATTATCCGGTCGCCATCGGCAACCGGCTGCTGGGCGGGCCGCGCGAAGTGGCCTCCGTCGTGGGGCCGCTGTGCACGCCGCTGGACTTGCTGGCCGATCAAATGGAGATGGCGCGCGCCGAGGAAGGCGACCTGGTGGTGGTGTTCCAGTCGGGTGCGTACGGCTTGACGGCCAGCCCGACGGCGTTTCTCGGCCATCCGCTGCCGGCCGAGGTGCTCGTATGAGCGGCCTGTGCGGTTGGCTGGCAGCGCCTGGCGGGGGGGCGCACGGCGCTGCCGGCCTTGCCGCCGCGCAAGGCGGCACGGCGTCCGATGGCGCCGCGCCCAGCGCGCCCACCGCGCTGGCAAGCATGGCGGCGCCCCTGTCGCGTTTCGATGGCGCGCCGCTGGCCAGCAGCTTGAGCGAAGTGGGCGGCGTGGCCGTGGCCGCCATCGACGGCAGTCGCCATGTGTATCAGCAAGATGGCTTGCAAGTGGCCCTGTGGGGCCGGCCCGAGCTCGACGGCTCGGCCGACGACGTGGCGTACCGCCTCGCTTCCCTGTGGCTGAGCCGGGGCGTGGCCGCCTGCGCCAGCCTGTCCGGGCCCTTCGCGCTGGCCATCCTCGACGCCTTTTCCGGCTCGGCCCTGCTGGCCGTGGACCGCGCCGGCATGCATCCGCTCAGCTATGCGGGCAATGCGCAAGGCCTGTTCTTTGCCTCTTCGGCGGACGCCTTGCTGGCCCATCCGTCCGTGCGGGGCGCGCTCGATCCGCAGGCACTGTATAACTATTTATACTTCCACATGGTGCCCGGCCCGGCCACGGCTTACCTGGGCCAGCAGCGCCTGCTGCCCGGCGAATACCTGCATATGCGGGGCGGCAAGCAATGCAAGGGCAGCTATTGGCAGCTGGCCTTCCAGGAGCCGGCGGCGCGCACGCGCACGCGGGCCACCTTTGCCAGCAACAAGCAGGAATTCCTGCGCCTGCTGCGACTGGCCGTGGAAAGCAGCCTGGGCGCGGATGGGGCGGACACGGGGGCGTTTCTCAGCGGCGGCACGGACAGTTCCACCCTGGCTGCCATCATGGGGCAAGTGACCGGCCGGCCCGCGCGCACGTATTCCATCGGCTTCGACTTTCCCGGCTATGACGAAATGGCGTATGCGCGCCTGGCCGCCAGCCATGCGGGCAGCCTGCACCACGAACGCTATGTGACGCCAGGCGACGTGCTGGCCGCCATCCCCGCCATGGCGGCCATTTTCGACCAGCCGTTCGGCAATGCCTCGGCCATTCCCGCTTACTATTGCGCGCAGATGGCGCGCGAGGATGGCGTGACGCGCTTGCTGGGCGGCGACGGCGGCGACGAACTGTTTGGCGGCAATGAACGTTATGCGCACCAGGCCTTGCTGTCGCAGTACGAGCGCTTGCCCGTCATCTTGCGCCAGGCCATCATCGAACCGCTGCTGTTCCGTGAACAGAAGGGAAAGCCTTGGCGCCTGGGCGACAAGGCGCGCCGCTACATCGAGCAAGCCAGCCTGCCGCTGCCGGCCCGCCTCGACAGCTATAACTTGCTGCTGCGCCATGGCTACCGCACGGTGCTGGAAGCGGGCTTTATCGACACCATCGACCCCGGCATGGCGCCTGGCTGCGTGAATGGCGCGTATTGGGAGCGGCAAGGCCAGGGCTTGAGCCAGATCAATGAACTGCTGGCCCTGGACATGCGCTTTACCCTGGCCGACAACGACTTGTTCAAAGTGCGCAAGGCGTGCGAGCTGGCCGGCGTGGAAGCGGCGTTTCCCTTCCTGCACGATGCGATGGTGGCGTTTGCCGCGCGCCTGGCGCCGCGGGACAAGCTCGACGGACAAAACTTGCGGCCGTTCTTCAAGCGGGCGCTGGCCGAGATCTTACCGCCGGCCATCGTGCGCAAGAAAAAGCACGGTTTCGGCCTGCCTTTCGGCCAGTGGCTGCACAGCCACGTGCCGCTGCGCGAGTTTGCCTTCGACAACCTGACCCAGCTGCGCGGGCGCGGCATCGTGCGGCCGGCCTTCATCGACGATCTGCAAGGGCGCTTGCTGGCGGAACACCCGGCCTATCACGGCACCATGGTGTGGCTGCTGCTGATGCTGGAACAGTGGCTCAGCCAGCATCCGGGCGCGCTGGGTGCGCTTGCCGGCGGTTTTGCCGCATGCGCCACAGAAACGCCAGCCGTCCTCGATCCCACGGCGTAAAGCGCGGCAGCTGCAGCAGGTCGAGATCCGCGCCGGGGCGCGCCACGCCCCAGTCCGTCGCGACGGCCGCCTGGAAACCGAGGCGCTTGACCATCGCCACGTGCGGCGCGCCATAATCGCGCCCGGCCTTGCCGTTCGGATAGGCAAACAGGGTGACGGGCGCCTGGACCAGGCTTTCCAGCTGCCGCTTGCCATTCGCGATGTCCAGCTGCGCGGCCCGCTCCGCCAGGGTCGATAGAATCGGATGGCTGGCCGTGTGCCCGCCCAGCGTCATGCCGGCCCCGTGCAGCTGGCGCAGTTGCGCCGTGCTCAGCATGGCTGGCGCGCTTGCCCGGGCGCCCGCCTGGCGGCGGATCTGCATGGCCAGCCGCTGGCGCTGCGCGAAGGGCAGGTATTTGAGCCGGCCCAGCAAGGTGGCGATGGCCGCCTGCCGCTGCGCCAGGGTGGCGACAGGGAAGGTGCCCAATTCCTGTGCGCGCAAGTCCAGCACGGCGCCTGGCGCCTGGCGCACGGCGTCGATCACCGTGTCGTTCCACATCTGTCCCCCGTCCAGGTAGCCCGTGGCGATAAAGAACGTGGCATGCAAGCCGTGGCGCAGCAGCAGCGGCAGGGCGACTTGCGCATTGTCCGCATAGCCGTCGTCGAAGGTGATGCAGGCGGCGCGCGGCGGCAGGCTGCCGTCCTGCAGGCGCCGCACGGCATCGCCCAGCGGCAGCGGCGTATAGAATCGCTTTAACAGGCGCAACTGGCGCTGGAACAGGGCCGCATCGACTTCGCCGGGAAACAGCGGGTCGGGCCGCGCCAGCACGCGGTGGTAGATCAGGATGGACAAGGCGGCCGTCATGGCTGCTCCGCGACGGCCGTGCGGGGCTTGGCCTGGCGCGAGGTCGGGGCCGGCGCCTGCTGTTCGACGACGATGCGCGTGGCGATCAGGGCGGCCATCAGGTAGTACGGCATGTCGAAATACAGCAGGCTGAGGAAGGCGCCGCCCACGGCAAAGCCGATCAGGCTGGCCTGGCTCATGGTGGCCAGGCCGTGCGCCCAGCGCAGGTCCGGCTTGCCCCGCGTGCGGCGGATGATGGCCGCCGCCGTGCGCCAGGTGGCGATGCCCAGCGCCAGATAAATGAGCAAGCCGATAAAGCCGTGTTCGCCCAGCGCCTGGAAGTAGATGCTGTGCGCCGCGTGCACATCCATGGGGTTCGGCGCATAGCGGGCGAAGACGGCGGCGTCGGAGACGTCGAAGCCGCCGCCGGAAAAGCGGTCGCGCGCCAGGTTCCAGGCCATGCGCCACGCATTCAGGCGGCCCATGGCGGATTCGTCGTCCTGGTAGGTATTGATGGTGTCCATGCGTTCGGCCCAGCGTTCGGGCATGAAGGCCAGCAACAGCGGCGTGACCGCGGCGAGCAGCGCGCCCAGCACCAGCTTGCGGTCGCTTTTCAGCCACATGAACAGGCCCATGGCGGCGATGGCCAGCAAGCCGCCGCGCGAATACGAGCCCAGCGCGGCCAGGGCCGACAGCAGCATGGCCCCGGACAAGCCGTGGCGCAGCCAGCGCCGGTCCGTGTTTTGCTGCAGATAATACATGAGGGGAATGGTGATGATCAGGGCCAGGGCCAGCGCGTTGTTATCGCCGATAAACGTGTCTTCCGGCCCCCACACCCTTTCCGTGCCGCCGCTGCGGATGGTGAAGATGCCGCCTTTCACGCCGTAGTAGCCGATCGAGCCCACCAGCACCCAGACCAGGCGCACGATATCGCGCCGCGAGCGTATCACCATCATCACGACAAAGCTCATCAGCATGATCTTCATGACCTTGTTCCACTGCACCCACGACGACTGGGGCAGCAGGGCGAACGGCGCCGTCACGTTCATCCACGCGACGAACAGCAGCAGCAGCACGCTGACGGGGGTCAGCGGCAAGTTCTTCGGTTCGCGCGTCATTAGCAGGCCCAGCAGGGTGGCGATGGCGATGATGAAGGCGAACGGCATGTGGGTGGCGAAACCCCAGCCCTGCGTGTGCGGGTTCATGACGCTGACCCAGACCCACATCAGGCCGCCGATGGCCGGCGCCTTCAGGATGAAGGGCAGCGAACCCAGGATGATGACGGTGATCAATATGTCGCGCATGAAGGGGGATGCTCCTGGTGTTGCCCGGGTTGCCAAGGTCTTGATGCCTGTCAACGGGCTGGCGGGCAGGCTCAGTACACTGGTTCAATACCGCCCGGCGTTGTTGAAACTGCCAATCAGTTTTGTCATGGTAAGACCAAGGAGGCATGTCCTTGTTGACCGTTCTCATGGCGACCTACAATGGCGCCGGCACCTTGCCCCAGGTATTGCACGCCTACATGGGCTTGCGAGCGCCCGTGGGCGGCTGGCGCCTCGTCATCGCCGACAATGGCAGCACCGACGCCACGGCCCGGGTGATCGCCGCCTTTCGCGGCCGCTTGCCCTTGAGCTATATCTACGTGGCGCGGCGCGGCCGCAGTCCCGCCCTGAACGGCGCCGTCGAACACGCCTTGCGCCTGGGCGGCGATGGCGGCGAGCTGTTCGTCTTCGGCGACGACGACGCCATGCCCGCATCCGACTGGCTGTGCCGCCTGCAGGACAGCGCGCGCGCCCACCCCGGCTACGCCCTGTTCGGCGGCGCCATCGTGCCCGCCTGGCGCGAACAACCGGCCGACTGGCTGCTGCGCCTGACCCCCGTCGGCTTGACGTGGGGCATCACCAGCGCCGACCTGCGCGACGCCCCCATCTATCCTGGCCTCGTCTGGGGCGCCAACATGGCGATACGCCGCCGCATCTTCGAGGCGGGCGCCCGCTATGACGAAAGCATCGGCCCGCAGGGCGCCAATTACGCCATGGGCAGCGAAACCCGGCTCAACCTGGAGATGCATGCGGCCGGCAACCCATCGTGGTTCTGTCCGCGGGCGCAAGTGGCGCACATCATCCGCGTCCCGCAAGTGCAGCGCGCCTGGATACTGCGCCGCGCCATGCTGTTCGGCCGGGGCCAATGCCGGCTGGCGACCTTCGCCCCCAGCGTGGAGTTATTCGGCGTGCCGCGCTGGATGCTGGGCAGATATGCGCGCGATACCCTGGGCGCCGTGCGGGCCTGGCTGCGGCGTGACCACGCCGACCTGTTCCTGCGCCAATGGGAACGGGCCTGGCTGCGCGGTTTCTTCCATGAAGCGTGGCGGGGGCGGCGCAAACGCTTGCCGCGCATCGTCATCAGCAGCTATTCGGGCGAGCTGGGCGGCATGGAGCTGCGCATGGCGCAAGAGGCGAAGATGCTGGGCGCGAACGGCTATGACAGCGTGCTGGCGCTGCGGCGCTTTCCCGGTTTTACTGCCTGGGCGCAAGGCTTGCGCGCGCAGCAGCTGCAGGTGCAAGTGTATGAGCCGCCCTTGTTTCTCGAACACTGGGCCTGGCGGCGCTGGAACTGGCTGCGCGCCAGGGTCACGGGCGCGTGGCGGCTGCGGCGGCTGCGGCCCGACATCGTCCACGTGGCGTTTTGCTGGACCAGCTATGGCGCTTCCATCCTGTGGCTGGCCCGGCAATGCCGGCTGCCGGCCGTGATCAGCGTGCACAATGCGTTTCCCCTGGAGCCGTTCAGCGACTGGCAGCGGCCCCGGCTGCAGGAAGCGTTTCGCGCCGTCAAGGGCGTGTATGCCGTATCGGCCTCGTCCATGCGGCATTTCCTCGACCTGTACCGCGATATGCTGGCGCCGGAAACGCGGCTGGCGGTGATACCCAACGGCGTCGATACGGAGACGTTCATCGTCTCGCCGGAACGGAGAATGCTGGCGCGCAAGCAGCTGGGGCTGCCGCCGGAGGCGCTCGTGCTCGGCTGCGTGGCGCGGCTTTCCGCACAGAAGCGCCCGCAAGCGCTGCTGGCCCTGTTCGCCCGCCTGGCGCCGCAGTTTCCCAATTTATATTTAGTACTCGTGGGCACGGGGCCGCTGGATGCCATGCTGCGGCTGCAGGCGCAACAGACTGGCTTGCAGGATAGAGTCGTGTTTGCCGGCTTCCGGCAGCGCGTCGAATTGCTGATGCCGGCCTTCGACCTGCATGTGCTGCTGAGCAAGAACGAAGGTTTCGGCATCGCCACCATCGAAGCCATGGCGTGCGGCGTGCCGGCCGTGGGGACGGATGTGCCGGGCACCCACGATATCCTGCACGACAGCGCCGGCGGCTTGCTGCTGCCGCTGGACGACGAGCACGCCGCCTGCGCGGCCGTGGCGCAGCTTTTGGCCGATGCGCCGCAGCGCGCCCGCATGGGACGGCTGGCGCGCGAAGAAACCGTGCAGCGCTATTCGATGCCGCGCCTGGAACGCCAGCTACGGCAGTTCTATGCCGGCCTCGTGTAGGCGCCGGTCACGGCGATGAATGCCACCCGCCATTCGTTTTTCTTTTCCTTCGCCGAAAAATACACGGTGCTGTTGCTGGGCATCATCGCCACCATGGTGCTGTCGCGCCTGCTGACGCCGGCCGAGGTGGGCGTGTATTCGCTGGGTGCCGTGCTGGTGGCCCTGGCGCAAGTGGTGCGCGACTTTGGCGTGGGGCAATACCTGATCCAGGAAAAGCAGCTCGATGCCGTGAAATTGCGCGCCGCGCTGGCCACCAGCCTGCTCGTCGCCTGGCTGCTGGCCGGCGTGGTGCTGCTGGCCAGCGCGCCGCTCGCGCAATTCTATGGCGAACCCCGGCTGACCCTCGTGCTGCGCCTGCTGGCCATCAATTTTGTCCTGATTCCGTTCAGCGCGCTGACCTTGCCGATGCTGCGCCGGCAACTGCGCTTTCGCGCCATCTACGCCATCAACGCGGCCAATAGCGCGGTCAACCTGCTGGTGGCCGTGCTGCTGGCGCTGCAGGGCTGCAGTTACATGAGCATGGTGTGGGCGGCGCTGGCCGGTTCCTGCGCGTCGCTGCTGGTGAGCCTGCTGGTGCGTCCGAAGGAGCTGCCGTGGCTGCCGGGACGGCGCGGCATGGGCGCCATCGGCCGTTTCGGCGCGTATGCGACGGGGGGCGGGCTCGTCGACGAGGCGGGCGTGGCGGCGCCGGACCTGATCATCGGCAAGCTGATCGGCATTGAAAGCCTGGCCCTGTTCGGCAAGGCGCAAAGCGTGCTCAATATCTTTAACCAGGCCATCACCAGCGCCATTTCTCCCGTGGTGTTTCCCCTGTTCGCGGCGCGTGCCCGCGGGGAAGGGGGGCAGGGCGGGGCGGAACTCGTGTATCTGCGCACGATCAGCTACATGACGGCGCTGGCCTGGCCGTTTTTTCTCTTTCTCGCCTGCATGGCTTTGCCCCTGGTCAAGGTGTTGTACGGCACGCAATGGCTAGGCTGTGTGCCCTTGATCCGCATCATGTGCCTGTCCTCGGCCGTGTATAGCATGTTCAGCATGGCCCGCTACCTGTTCGTGGCGACGGGCCAGCTGCAGGCGCAAGTGCGGCTCGATGCCTGCGCCGGCGGCATCAAGGTGGCGCTGCTGCTGGCCGCGGCGCCGTTCGGCCTGGTGGCCGTGGCCTGGGCCGTGGTACTCAGCAATGTGCTGCGCAGCTGGCTGAACTACGGCTGTCTGCGGCGCTTGAGCGCCCTGGACTGGCGCATCCTGGCGCGGGCCTTGCGCAAGAGCCTGCTGCTCTGCGGCGTCAGTGGCGTCGCGCCCGTCGCTGCGCTGCTGTGGCTGCCCGTGGAAACGCCGGCGCTGCTGGCGCTGACGGGCACAGCGCTCGTCACCTTGCTGTGCTGGCTGGCGGGGATTTTCCTGTTGCAGCATGAGCTGGCCGGAGAATTTTTGTTATTGCAACGCAAGCTGGCGGGACGCTGGCTGGCAGTCAAATGGACGAAAGGATGACCATGCGTGTCGGTATCTTGTCCTACCCGATGCTGTTCCAGCGCGACGGCGGCTTGCAGATCCAGGTACGCGAAACCATTGCCGCGCTGAACCGGCTGCCCCAGCTGCCGGCGCGTCCCCTGGCCGTGCAGCTGGTCGACGCCAACCATCAGCGGCTGGCCGATTTCGACGTGCTGCACGTGTTTTCGGCGAGCAATGGCACCTACCGCATCATGGAAATGGCCAGCGAGCAAGGCGTGCCCGTGGTGCTGTCGCCGCTGCTGTCGCCGGGCTGGGGCCGGGCCAGCGCCTGGCGCGCGCGGCTGGCCGACCGGCTGGCGGGGCGATTGACGGAATGGATGGTGCAGACGAGCTATGCGCAAACGCGGCGCGCCCTGCAGCTGGCCGACGTGGTGGTCGCCCTGGGCGACGCCGAGCGCGACGCCATCGTGCACGGTTTCGGCATGCCGGCGGACGCCATCCGCGTCTTGCCGAACGGGATCAACCCGCATTTCTTCACGGCCAATGGCGACCTGTTCCTGCGCGAGACAGGCATCGCCGGGCCGTTCGTGCTGATGGTGGGCAGCATTTCGCCGTATAAAAACCAGCTGGGACTGGCCCAGGCGCTGGCGGGCGCTGGCTGGCCCCTGGTGCTGATCGGCGCCGCGCCGCGCGAACAGCAGGCGTATCTGCAGCAATTGCTGGACTTGCCGCACGTCAGCTGGCTGGGCGCGCTCGACCACGCCGACCCGCTGCTGGCCAGCGCCTACCATGCGGCGGCCGTGGCGGCCTTGCCCAGCCAGGGCGAAGTGTTTCCCTTGAGCGTGCTCGAAGCGCTGGCGGCCGGCACGCCCGTCGTCATGACGGCGCAAAGTGCGCTGGACTTGCCCGATTCCGCGTTTGCGCTGCGCAAGGTGCGCTGGGACGATGGCGCCGCGCAGCGCCAGGCCATCCTCGATTTGCTGGCGCTGCCCCCCGCGCGCGCCCGCGTGCAAGCCCTGGTGGAGCGGTTTACGTGGGAACGGGTGGCGGCGCAGATCGCCGAGTGTTATTACCAGGCGCAGTCGCTGCCTGCCAGGAGGCAACATGCTGTTTAATTCCTTCGCCTTCCTGTTCGGCTATCTGCCCATCGTGCTGGCCGGCTATTTTCTGCTGGACCGCTGGGCCACCGCCGGGGCATCCGCCAGCTGGCGCCGCCTGGCGCCGGCCGCCTGGCTGGCCGGCGCATCGTTGTTCTTCTATGCCTGGTGGGACGTGCGCTATTTGCCGCTGCTGCTGGCGTCCATCTGCGTCAATTACGGCGCCGGGCGCCTGATCGGCGCCCACGCAGGCGCGGCCCGCAAGCGCGTGCTGCTGGCGGCGCTGGCCCTGAACCTGGGGCTGCTCGCCTACTATAAATATGCAAATTTCTTCATCGACAGCGTGAATGCCGTCGTCGGGCTTGCTGGTGCTGGCGCTGGCAGCCTGCCGTGGTCCGGCCTCGACATCATCCTGCCGATCGGCATCTCGTTCTTTACCTTCACGCAAATCGCTTTCCTCGTCGATTGCTACCGGGGCGAGGTGCGCGAATACCGCTTCATTCATTACGTGCTGTTCGTCAGTTACTTTCCGCACCTGATCGCCGGGCCCGTGCTGCACCACCGCGACATGATGCCGCAGTTCGCCGACCCGGCCAACGCCCATCCGCGCGCGGCCAATTTCGCCATCGGCCTGTCGATTTTTACCATTGGCCTGGCAAAAAAGGTGCTGATCGCCGACAACCTGTCGCCGCTGGCCATGCCCGTCTTCGCGGCCGGCGCCACGCCCACCCTGATCGAAGCGTGGATCGGCGTGCTGGCCTACACCTTCCAGCTGTATTTCGACTTTTCCGGCTATTCCGACATGGCCATCGGCCTGTCGCGCCTGTTCGGCGTGAAATTGCCGCTGAACTTCAATTCGCCGTACAAGGCCGCCAATATCGCCGACTTCTGGCGCCGCTGGCACATGACCTTGTCGCGTTTCCTGCGCGATTATCTATATATTCCGCTGGGCGGCAGCCGGCGCGGCGAAGCGATGCGCTACCGCAACCTGATGCTGACCATGCTGCTGGGCGGCCTGTGGCACGGCGCCGGCTGGACCTTCGTCATCTGGGGCGGCTTGCACGGCCTGTACCTGGTGCTGCAGCAGGCGTGGCAGCGGGTCTTCGGCGCGGCGCGGGCGTACCGCTGGCTGCGCTGGTGGCCGGGCGTATTGACCTTTCTCGCCGTCATGCTGGCCTGGATCTTTTTCCGCGCGCCCGATGTGGCCACGGCCTGGGATATCGCGGGCGCGCTGGCGGGCGCGAACGGCGTGAGCCTGCCGCGCGGCCTGGCCAGCCATGGGGCCAGCCTGGCGCAGTGGGGCCTGCATCCCGCGTTCGACGGCATCCGCTGGATCGAACTGGCGGGACCGGGCTTGCCCGTGCTGCTGGCGGCGATGTTGCTGGCCTTCAAGGCGCCGAATACGCAAGAAATATTCTTTCTTTACGAGCCTGCCATTGAAAGAATCTTTCAGCCCGCGGGGCGCTGGGCCTTCAGCTGGCGCCCCACGCGCCGCTGGAGCGTGGGCTTTGCCGCGCTGTTCATCGCCTGCATCTTCGGCATGAACCGGGTCACCGAGTTTCTCTACTTCCAGTTCTGAGCATGGATACCGCCGCCCGCCATTACCTTACCGGCTTTTTCGCCTGCGTCTGCCTGGTGCTGGGCGCCGTCTCGTTGCTCAATTACCAGGTCGACCCCTATCTGCTGCACCAGTGGGACAGCCCCTTGCTGCAGCGCCCGCGCCAGCTCAATGAAAAGCTCGGCGCCTGGGCCAAGACTTACGCCGTGGCGCGCTACCGGCCGGCCGTCATCTACATCGGCAATTCGCGCACGGAACTGGGCTTGCCGACGGGCGTGCGCGCCTTGTTCGACGGCAAGAGCGTCTTCAACAGCGCCGTGTCCGGCGCCTCGATCGGCGACGCCATCCGCCTGGCCGAGCATGCAGCCAGGGTCAGCCGCGTCGAGACCATGGTGTGGGGCGTCGACGCGCCCACTTTTTCCCTGGACATGGGCGCGGCGCGGGTGGAAGACAGCCTGACGGGCGCCGAACACGGCTTTTTCGCCCGGCGCGCCCTCGTCAACCTGAAGCGCGGCCTGACCCTGGACATGACGGAGGACAGCGTGCGCATCCTCACCGGCAAGGCCGGCGACGTCTGCCGCTCCAACCTGGCCCTGTACGGGCAGCGCGACGAGACGTGCACCCGCAAGGGCATGCGGCACTGGCTGGGAACGAAGGATGCGATACCCGTGCGGCTGCAGGAATTCGGCGACGGACTGGGGCCGACGCGGCCCTCGACACTGGCGCTCGACGCCAGCATCGGCAAGCTGTGCCGGAGCAGCCTGCGCCTGCGCCTGTACATCAACCCCACGCACGCGCTGACCTTGTACGCGCTGCACTGGCGCGGCAAGTGGGATGCCATGCAAGCCTGGCAGCGGGGCCTGGTGCAGCTCGTCGAACGCCACCGCCTGCACGGCTGCGACGTGCGCCTGCATGATTTTTCCGGCTTTAACAGCATCACGACGGAAGCGACCCCGCTCGTCAGCGGCAAGCCCGACATGCACTATTACTGGGAAGTGTCGCATTACCGGGACAATGTGGGCCGTTTGATCCTGGCGCGCCTGTTCGGCGGCGACACGCCGCCGCCGGCTGATTTCGGCGTGGAGCTGACGCAGGCCAACGTCGACGACCACCAGGAGGCCATGCGCGCGGCGCGCGACCGCTATGGCGTGGAACACGCGCGCGAGGCGGCCTATGCGCGGCGGGTGCTGGACGGGCCGCTGATCCGGCGCTGAACCCCATTTTTCTACTCATATTGCTACTTCCCGTGCTGACCATGGATACCACCGCCCGCCGCTACCTCGCCATCTTCTTCGCCTGCGTGCTGGCCGCGCTGGCCCTCGTGTCCGCCGTCAATTACCGCGTCGATCCGTATCTGCTGCACCAGTGGGACAGCCCGCTGCTGCAGCGATTGCGGCCGACGACCGAAAAGCTCAGCGTGTGGGGCAAGACGTATGCCGTGGCGCGCTACCGGCCGGCCGTCGTCTACATCGGCAATTCGCGCACGGAAATGGGCTTGCCGACGCATCGCGTGCGCACCTTGTTCGAAGGCAAGAGCGTCTTCAACAGCGCCGTGTCGGGCGCCTCCATCGGCGAAGCCATGCGCCTGGCCGAGCATGCGGCCAGGGTCAGCCATGTCGACACCATGGTGTGGGGCATCGACGCGCCTTCGTTCTCGCTGGAACTGGGGTCGGCCGGCGTGGAACCGGGCCTGACGGACCCCGGCCCCGCGTTTTTCGCGCGGCGCGCCTTGCTCAACATCAAGCGCGGCCTGACTGTCGACATGACGCGCGACACCTGGCGCATCCTCAGCGGCAGCTATGACGGCGTCTGCCTGTCCAGCCTGGCCCTGCACGGCCAGCGCGACGAATCCTGCCTCACCAGCCGCAACCGTACCTGGACCGGCACGGCGCGCGCTTTCACGCCGCGCCTGCAGGAATTCAGCGATGGCCTGGGCCCCACGGCGCCCGCGCTGCAAGCCTTCGATGCGAGCGTCGGGAAACTGTGCCGCGGCGGCACGCGCTTGCGCCTGTACATCAATCCCACGCACGCGCTCACGCTCGACGCCCTGTACTGGCGCGGCAAGTGGGCCGCCATGGAAGCGTGGCAGCGCGACCTGGCGCAGTTGGCCGAACGCTACCGGCGCCAGGGCTGCGACGTGCGCCTGTACGATTTTTCCGGCTTCAACAGCATCACCAGCGAGCCGATCCCGCAAGTGACGGGTGCGCGCGAAATGCGTTATTACTGGGAAGCGTCGCACTACCGCGACAATGTGGGCCGCATGATCCTGGCGCGCCTGTTCGGCGGCCCGGAGCCGCCGCCGGCGGACTTCGGCGTGGAGCTGACGCAGGCCAGCGTCGACGCCCATCAGGCGGCCATGCGCGCCGCGCGCGAGCGCTACCACGCGCAGCACGTCGAGGAAACGGCCTACCTGCGCCACGCGCTGACCTTGCCCCGCGAACCCAAATAGGGGGCGATTGGAACCAGGCGTACGGCGCGGGGCAGGGCGCTTGCGCTATGATAATGTTTTGCCATCCAGCAAGTTCCAGGACTCCCCATGAAAATCGCCTTCTTTGCCAGCCAGCCCTACGACCGCCGTTTCTTCGACGAAGCCTTGCCGGCCCAGCCCGATTCCGCCGGCATCGAACTGGTCTACCACAGCGCCTTGCTGAGCCAGGAAACCGTGGTCCTGGCGCAAGGGGCCGACGCCGTGTGCGTCTTCGTCAACGACGTGCTCGACGCGCCCGTGCTGGAAGCCCTGCGCGGCTACGGCGTGCGCGCCATCCTGCTGCGCTGCGCCGGCTACAACAACCTCGACCTGGAAGCGGCCAAACGCCTGGGCCTGTTCGTCGCGCGCGTGCCCGCGTATTCGCCGGAAGCCGTGGCCGAATACACGCTGGCCCTCGTGCAGACCCTGAACCGCCATACGCACCGCGCCTACGCTCGCGTGCGCGAGGGCAATTTCTCGCTGGACGGCTTGCTGGGCGCCACCTTGCACGGCAAGACGGTGGGCATCGTCGGCACGGGCAAGATCGGCCTGGCGACGGCGCGCATCTTTAAAGGTTTCGGCTGCACGGTGCTGGGCCACGACCCGTATCCGGCGCCCGCGTTCGCGCAGCTGGGCACGATGGTGGAGCTGCCGCGGCTGCTGGCCGAGTCCGACATCGTCTCGCTGCATTGCCCGCTGATGGACAGCACGCGCCACATGATCAGCGAAGATACATTACCGCTGATGAAGAAGGGCGCCATGCTGGTAAATACGTCGCGCGGCGGCCTGATCGACACGGGCGCCGTCATCGAGGCGCTCAAGTCGCGCCAGCTGGGCTCCCTGGCCATCGACGTGTACGAGCAGGAAAGCAATCTGTTTTTCCAGGACCGCTCGTCCGACATCATCGACGACGACATCTTCCAGCGATTGATGACCTTCCCGAACGTGCTGGTGACGGGCCACCAGGGCTTCTTCACCATCGAAGCGCTGCGCGAGATCGCCGCCATCACGTATCACAACCTGGCGTGCTTCCGTGAAGGCAAGGCGTGCGAGAACAGCGTCTTAAGCAGCTGATGCCGGTTTTTTCGGCTTGGGCGGCGGCTTGGGTTTCGGCAGCGGCAAGGCGTCCGCCGTACGCCGCGCCAGCTGGCTCAGCCAGTCGCGTTCGTCCCACAGCCCCCCGTCGATGAGGAAATACGGCTTGGCTTGCGGGTAGGGCGGCGCTTCCTGCAGCGTGCCTTGTGCGCTGATCCAGGCGCGGCCCGCGTCCGTCGGCTTGATGAACAGCTGGTCGTCGGCGACGATGGCGAACATCTTGCCGTCGCAATACAGGCCATACTCCCCAAACATTTTTTTTGCGCTGATGCCGCCCGCGCCCGCCAGTTGGTCGAGCAAAAAATCCACCGTGCCTTGCTGTGATGCCATGTCGTCCTCCGTGTGAAAGAGCAGTGTAGCGCACTGGCCAGGATGGGCCGCTGCGGCTACACTATCGCCATTATTTATTTTGCACTATCTATTTTGTCATGACATCCGAGCATATTATTCACCGCGGCATCCGCATCGCCACCCTGGCCGCCGGCGATGCCATCGAATCCCATTGCGCACCGGGCCAGACGGCCATCCGCGAGCAGGGCGACGGCTGGTGGCTGTACTTTGTCGACGACGATGGCAAGGTCGACGGCTATGACCGCCCGTTCGCCAGCCATGCCGAAGCGCTGTGGGCGGCCAAGGCCGCAGCCGAGTTCAGCGCGCAATGAAGGCCAGTCCCTGGGCTTTCCTGGGCTTGCCGCAAGCCCCCGTGCCGGAAGCGGAAAGCGCGGAATACGGCGCCTGCCGCGCCGAACTGCACGGCAGGCGGCTGGTCCTGCGCGTGGCGAAAACCACGCCGACGAAAACCGGCCAGTTCGTCACCGTCTGGAAGCGCCCCCATCCCGACGCCGACATCGCCCCGCTGGACGAAGCGGACTCCGTCGATGTCGTCATCATCGCCGTGGCCGACGACGGCGGCGCGCGGCACGGCTTTTTCATTTTCCCGCGCAGCGTGCTGATCGAGCGCGGCGTGATGTCGCGCGCCGCCCAGGGCGGCAAGCGCGCGCTGCGCGTGTATCCGCCGTGGTGCGCGCCTGAATCGATCCAGGCACAGCGCACGCAGCGCTGGCAGGCGGCGTGGTTTGTGACGGCGGGGGATCAGCCTGGGCTGGCAAAGCTGCTGGACATCGCCTGACGTTTCCGGCCTGGGGGCAGATATACATGCTGAACAACATGGGAAAGCGGGAATGAAGTCCTTTTTTGATGGAAAAATTTATCTGACGCTTTTTGCCGTGTTCGCGATCTTCGTTCTTTCCCAGCTGGGGCGCAATGACACGCCCAAGCGCGGTCCCGACGTCATGCAGTTCATCGAGAGCGACCTGGCCGAAGTGCTGCAGAACGGCGGCAATGTGATCGACCGGACTAGCCGGGTGCAGCTGCATAGTGTGGTCTATTCGGTGCGCTTCAGGGACGAGGGCTGGAGCGCTGCGCTGCGCGACAGGAATATCGCCACCTTGCGCAGGCTGGACTGGACGCAGCGTGCACCGGCCGTGCTGTGCAAGATGGGCGCGCAGGCGACCATCGGGGAAGGTGAGAGCATGTATCGTGGCCAGGGCACGAATAGCATCAATTTCGACTATGGCGCGAAGACCGTCAGGGCGTGCGCGGCGCCGGCCCCATCGTCGAGTTACTAGCGCTTTGGGGCGGCTCCAGTATCCGGTGCGGGATCGCGTCGGGATGGCAGCGTTGATATCGCAGTAACGGAAAAACCTGATAAAGTCTCAGTATCAATGGTCGATGACCCTTCTGGCGATGGCAGCAAAATTGACTTTTACAATACGGAGTTCAAGAGCTTTCAAGCAAGCTTCTTTCGTTATAAGAACGGCACACCGATGCCATTTGAACTTTCTACTACCTCAGCCAGTTTCAAGCTACCCTGCGGTTTGAAAGTAGGGCAGTCTGAAACGAAAGTTAGAGCTACCCTTGGGGAACCCACATACGTACAGTCGGGGGATTGGGTTTATGCCACAGGTGGAGAGCAAAACGGTGAAGTAACTTTTACTTTTAAACGAGAGAAATTATCACGGGTCGCTTGGAAATACGACTCACACTAGGTAGTAATCAGCCGAGGCTATAGGAAGCTAAAGTGGGAGCGGACCGGATCTAAAAGGCCAAGTTTAATGTGGAATTTTTTTAAGCGTAAAAATACGCCAGAATTGCCTATCACGCCTCAGATTGTGGCGCAGGTTGAAGTTGAGATAAGTCAAAATAGGTCTGCAGAAAGAAATAAAATATCCTTCTTGTGCGCTGAAAAAATTCTTGAGTGTTTTGAAAACTCCCAGGGACTTCTTACACCTGACAGCGAGAGTGAACTCGACTCGCCGCGGGTGCGCCAACAACTCTATAAAATTCTGCTGGAGCGGCCACTCGCGCCATACTCCACGCTAATTCGACAAGTCTTCGAGAAGGAAGTGCAGTATAGAATTGCGCTTTGGGAGGGGGCAATAAAAGATGATGGTGATTCTTACGAAGGAATTTATCGTTGTGCCTTCTTGCTTTATCGCCTCGGCAGCACAAGCGATATCCATAGCCTTTGGGTAGCAAAGCATATAAATATGGATGTCGGAACATCAATGGGCGTGGAATTTTTTATTGGGGCGGGATTTCAAGCGACAGTTTCATATTTGGCTGAATCGAACTTGCAGGATGCGGATGAAATATCCTCTTACGTAGCCGACTGGTTCGATCAGGACGATTCAGAAAAATGGCAAAAGCACTGGGAGCTAAGTATGGTGCAGAATATTTCAAGTACCGGCGATTCGTGAAGGCCCACAACGGCGCAGAACCTGCCAACGGCGGCAAGCAGCCGGAATTCGGCACGCCAGCAAACGCGGGCCGCCACTCATCCGGGAAAATGACCGTCCATGACTGATATTTGACCGCCTGTCGCAATGCTGCATGGCGGCGGGGCGCGCTGACGTATCGTCAACTTTTCCTTCCTGGCATCCGTCCATCACCGTTGAAAGAATCGTTCATGCGAGTTCATTCCTTGGCAGTAATCGTTACCCTGTTGTTTGCAAGTGGCGCCCGGGCGGACGCATTGGACGACATCGTCAAGGCCGAAATGCAGATGCGGCAAATCCCCGGACTGTCGCTGGCCGTCATCGAGAACGGCAAGATTGTCAGGGCGCAAGGGTACGGTGTCACGGAAAAGGGCGGCAAGACGCCGGTCGGTCCGCACACACTGTTCCAGGCCGGTTCGGTCAGCAAGCCGGTAGCCGCGCTGGGGGCGCTGCACCTGGTAGAGCAGGGCAAGCTTGGCCTTGACGAAGACGTCAATCCCCGGCTGCTCACGTGGAAGCTGCCGGACAGCGCCTTGACGGCCGAACAGAAGGTGACCTTGCGCAGGCTGCTCAGCCACAACGCGGGGCTGACCGTGCACGGCTTCCCCGGCTACGCCGGCAATGCGCCGCTGCCCACCGTGGTCCAGGTGCTGAACGGCGAGCAACCGGCGAATACCGCGCCCATCCGCGTTGACATCGTTCCAGGCAGCAAGGTGCGTTACTCCGGTGGCGGCTATACCGTCATGCAACAAATGGTGGCCGACGTGAGCGGCCAGGCGTATCCCGACTACATGCGTGACGCGGTCCTCACGCCCTTGGGCATGCAGGAGAGCTCCTATCTGCAGCCGCCGCCAGCCGAGCGCGCGCGCCTGAATGCCAGCGGCCACCTTGCCGACCGCAGCCTGGTGGCGGGACGCTGGCATGTGTATCCGGAAATGGCGGCGGCCGGTTTATGGACCAACGCGTCGGACCTGGCGCGCTTCGCCATCGGCGTGCAGCAATCCCTGGCGGGCACGTCCAACCCGGTCATCTCGGCAGCCTTGACGCAACAGATGCTGACCCCGCAAATAGAGAACGCGGGCCTGGGCGTCTTCCTGCACGGCAGCGGCAGCGCGCAACGCTTCTCGCACGGCGGGCGTGACGAAGGCTTCGATACCTTGTTGACGGCATTTTCCCGCACGGGCCAGGGCGCCGTGATCATGATTAACGCGAATGACAATTCCCGCATGATGGACCGCCTGACCGCCGCCATCGGCCGCGCCTATCACTGGCCGGATGCCGATTACACCGTGTTGCGCAAGCACCCCGTCATCAAGATCGATGCCAGGGCGCTCGGCCGCTACACGGGCCGCTACGAGTTGGCGAACAACACGATAGGCACCTTCGATATGCAGGGTGGCCGGCTGCGCAGCATTTACGATGGCTTGCCCGACGAAACTTTCGTGCCTGCCGGCGCGCACCGTTTCCATTCGACGTCGCGCAATTGCGAACTGGCGTTCGTCGTCGATGCACAAGGAGAGGTGACTGACGTTATCGTGACGACCAAGGACAAAGCCAGCACGGCGCCGCGCATCGGCCCGCTGATGCACACTTTGAAAGCGCGCACCGACCCCCAGCCTGCGCGTACCCGGAGTGTGCAGGCCTTGCTTTCCGACATAGCGCGTGGCGGCAGCGCCCTGGCCAATTCGGATTTTGCGACACCTGGCATCAAGAACAACTTTGGCACGCAGGCGATTGGCGAACTCGTCAATGTTAAGTCGCTCACTTTTTTGCACGAGCAAGCTGTCGCTGGCCGCGCGATCGAGCGGCATGGCAGCAAGGTGGACAGCGTCCTGGCCTTCCACGTCAGCGGCATCCAGCCGGAGCGCACGCTGCTGGCTTACCTGACGGCGGATGGTTTGTTTGCCGATTTCGATCTGGTGGACGACTGAACGCCCGGCGTGCCAAGACACGCCGACGATGCGCTGTGGTTCGAGAAGCGCTTGAACACGGAGCTGGAGCTGTAGGCCGTAGAACTGGACCGGCATGGCCGCCTGGTGAACAGGAAATATATGATATCGCTGCAAGTGGCCTGGCTAGGCGACTTTGCTGAGCACATAGCGGTACTTGCCCGACGCCTCCGCCGCGATTTCGTCGACTTCCTCGATATTGACCTCCACTTGCGCGCCCAGCCTGGCCTGGAAGCCTCTGACGATGGTGTTGCGCGTGGCGTCGTCCAGGCGCGGCTGGCAGACCAGCAGCACGCGCGTGCGCAGCAGGGTTTCCTGGATGATTTTAAAGCTGCGCACCTGCGGCAGTTCGCGCACGATGTAGACGAGGGCCAGGCCGTGCATGACGGTGCCGTCCACGGCGGTGAGGAAATCCGTGCTGCGGCCTTCGATTTTCTGCAGCAGGGGCAGGCCGCGGCCGCAGGCGCACGGCTGCGTGCCCAGCGCGCCCACGTCGCCGGTGGCGTAGCGGATGAACGGGTAGTCTTGCGTGGCCAGGTGGGTGACGACGATGTCGCCCGTGACTCCCGGCGGCAGCGGCTGTCCCTGGCCATCAAGGATTTCCACGATCACGTCTTCGGCCGTGATGTGCATGCCGCCGTCCGGGCATTCGTGGGCGATGAAGCCCGCGTCGCGCCCGCCGTAGCCGTTGGCCACGGGGCAGCCGAAGGCGGCGGCGATCTGCGCGCGCTGCTCGTCGTACAGGCGTTCGGCCGTGACGAAGGCCACTTTCACGCCCAGGCCGTCGAGCGGCAGGTCGCGCGCGCCGGCGTGGCTGGCGATGCGGCACAGGGCAGACGGGTAGCCGAACAGCATGCGCGGACGCCAGCGGCGCAACTGCCGCACGTAGCCGTCGAGGCGGTCGGGCGACATGGCAAACGCGGGCAGCAGGGTGGTGCGCAGCAGCGCGTCGCGCAGGCGGCGCACGCGGTCTTGCGCATGCAGCTCGATGGGCGAACCCCACAACACGGCTTCGCGGTCGCCGATGTCGACGCCCCACCAGCGCGTGGCGCGCCACTTGGCGGCGATGTCGTGGCTGACCCTGCGCCGTCCCAGGAAAAACTGCAGCGGCTCGCCGCTGGAGCCGCCCGTGGCGAACGGGCGCAAGTCCACGGCGCGGGCGGACTTGAAACTGTCGCGCGCGGCCGCGATGTCGCGCTTGCGCAGCAGCGGCAGGCGCGCCAGATCGGCCAGCTGTCGCACCTGTTCCGGGTCGAAGCCGCTGCGGGCGAACAGGGCGCGGTAATGCGGCACGTGCGCGCCCGCGTGGCGCAGCAGCGCGCGCAGGCGCGCCAGCTGCCACGCTTCCAGCTGCTGCGCGCTCCACCACTGCGAGCGTTCCAGGCGGCGCAGCAGGCGCGCGCTGTGGTGGCCCTTCAACCATTCGTGCAGGGGAAACAGCCAGCGGGCGACGCAGCGCGTGTAGGCGCCGGGGCGCGGCGCGGCGCGGATGCGGCGGTAATGGGCGGCCAGCCGGGGCGCGATGCCGGGCCAGCCGAAGGTGGCGGCATGCGCCAGGCCCGCGTCTGCCATGGCCCGCGCGCGGGGCGGGTCGCGCAGCAGCGCCACGATGGCCTGCGCCATGGCGGCCGGCTCGCCGGGCGGCACCAGCAGCGCCGTTACGCCATCGTGCAGCAGGGCGGGGATGCCGCCCACGTTGGTGCTGACGACCGGCACGCCGCAAGCCAGCGCTTCGAGCACGGAATTGGGCATGTTGTCGGCCAGGCTGGGATTGAGGACGATGTCGCTGGCCTGGTACAGGGCCGGCATGGCGGCGTTGTCGACGGGGCCGGCGAAGCGCACGGCATCCAGAACGCCGAGCGACCTGGCCAGGCGCGCCAGCGCCGCGCGCTGCGGCCCGCCGCCGGCCAGCACCAGGCGCGCCGTGGGATAGCTTAGTCGCACGAGGGCGAAGGCGCGCACGGCGCTGGCATTGTCGTACAGGCTTTCCAGGTGGCGCGCCACGAGGATGCACGGGCCATCGGCCGATGCTGGCGCGGCACGTGCGGCGTGGGTAAAACGCTGCAAGTCCACCACGTTCGGCACGATGTGGGCCGTATGGCCATGGCGCTCGAAGACGCCGGCCAGGTAGGCCGAGGGCACGACGATGGCGCTGGCGCGGCGCAGGCTGAAGGCCACCAGGCGCGGCGAGCGGGCGAAAAAGGCGGCCGCTTCGCCGCCGCGGTAATTGAGCAGGGCCGGCTTGCCTTTCAGGCTGGCGATCCATAGCGCTGGCGCGGCCTGCAAATGCCAGGACCAGCCGGAATTGGCCATGATGTGGAACAGGTCGACCGTATTGGCGGCGCGCCACAGGCGCCACAGGTGCACGGGCAGGCGCAGCGCGGCGCGCAGGTAGCGGATGCGCGCCAGCCAGGCTGGCAGCACGGGGCCGTTGACGGCCAGCAGCTGCACTTGCGCGCCGTCCTCGCGCAGCTTGCGCGCCAGTTGCGCCGTCTGATTCGCCATGCCGCCGGCCGGCGGCGGCAGCGGGCCGACCAGCGCGATGCGCAAGCCGGTGAAGATCATGGCATGACTCCGGCCGCATTCAGCGCCATGCGGGCCGCCGCCACGCGCGCATACACGGGCGCATAGCGGCCCACGCTGGCGTCCCAGCTGCGCTCCGTCTCGACGAAGGCGCGCGCCTGGCGCCGCAGTGCCGGCCAGCTGGCGGGCGCCAGCAGCAGCTCCAGTATGGCGTGCGCCAGCGCGTTGGCGTCGCCGGCGCGAAACAGCATGCCCGTCTTGCCATGCTCGAGCAGTTCGCGGTGGCCGCCCACGTCGGACGCCACCACGAGGCGGCCCTGGGCCATCGCCTCTAGCGGTTTCAAGGGCGTTACCAGCTCCGTCAGGCGCATCGGCAGGCGCGGGTACACGCAGATGTCGATCAACTGATAATACGTGGCCACCTGCGCATGCGGCACCCTGCCGGCGAAGACCACGGCGTGGGCGATGCCCAATTGGGCCGCCAGCGCGTGCAGCGCCGCTTCCTGCGGGCCGCCGCCGGCCAGCAGCAGCCGCAACGCCGGCTGCGCCGCCAGCAGGCGCGGCATGGCGCGCAGCAGCAGGGCCAGTCCCTCGTAGGCGTAAAACGAGCCGATGAAGCCGATCGTCAGGTGGCCATGCAGGCCCAGCTTGTGCGCCAGCCAGTGGTCTTCGGCGGCGGTGGCGCTGAAGGCGGCCGCATCGACGGCGTTCGGGATGACGGTGATCTTATGCGCGGGCACGCCGCGCGCGCACAGCTCGCGCCGCAAGCCGTCGCAGATGGTGGTGACGGCGTCGGCGCGGCGCAGCGCGTAGGTTTCCAGCGCGCGCGTGAGCCGGTAGCGCAGGCCGCCGGGCCGGCTGCTGCCATGGTCGGCGGCCGCGTCTTCCCATAAGGCGCGCACTTCATACACGACGGGGATGCCCAGCGCGCGGCCCGCGTTGAGGGCGGCGATGGCGTTCAGGGCGGGCGAATGCGCGTGCAGGATGTCGGGCTTGAGCCGCCGCGCAAGCCGGCGCAGGCGCACGGCCAGGCCGGCGATGACGGCCACCTGCCGCAGCACGGGCAGGCGCGCCCACCAGCGCGCATCGGGCGCCGTGCGGTAGAAATGCCAGCCGTCGACCAGCTGCTGCGCGCCATCCGTCGGCCCTTGCTTGGCACTGGTGAGCTGCATCGTGTGCCAGCCCAGCGCGCGCTGCTGCCGCAGGATGGCCAGGGTGCGGAAGGTGTAGCCGCTGTGCAGGGGCAGCGAGTGGTCGAGGATGTGCAGGATGCGCATGGATTAGCCTGGGACGGATGTTGTGGTCAGTCCCTGCGGGAGCGGAATACGGCCCATTGGGCCATATTCCCCCAACGGGTCTGACCCCTTTGTAACCTGCCGCAGGAACGCTTCGAACATCAGCAGCGCCCACAGGGGCGCGCTGTAGTCGCGCCGCCCGCTCGCATGCTGTTCCAGCAGCAGACGCACGTAGTCCATGTCGAACAGGCCGCATTGCGCCAGCGTGGGGCCCAGCAGCCGCTGCTGCAGGCGCTGGCGCAGCGGGCCGCGCAGCCAGTCGGCCAGCGGCACGGAAAAGCCCATCTTCTGGCGGTACAGCAGGGCGTCGGGCAGCAGCGGGCGCAGGGCTTTTTTCAGCAAATACTTGCCTTCGCCGCGCCGCAGCTTCCATTGCGGCGGCAGGCCGGACATCCACGCCACCAGTTCATGGTCGAGCAGGGGCGAGCGCACTTCCAGCGCATGCGCCATGCTGGCCCGGTCGACTTTCGTGAGGATGTCGCCGGGCAGGTAGGTTTTCAAGTCCAGGTACTGCACCTGCGACAGCGGGTCTTGCGCGGGACTGGCCAGCGCGTGGCGGCGCAGCACTTCCACGGCGCGGTAGCCGTGCAGGCTGCGCCGCATCTCGGGGCTGAACAGGCGCGCGCGCATGGCGTCGCCCAGCAGGCTGACGCCGTGAAAATACGCGTCCGTCGTGTCGCGCGCCAGTCCCTCGAACGTGGTCTTGGCGCGCAGGAAGCGCGGCGCCCAGTCGGCCTTCGGGTACAGCCGCCCCAGGGTGCCGAACAGCGACTGGCGCAAGCCGGCCGGCAGCAGCGGGTCCATGGCCTTGCGCACTTTTTCTTCGCGCGTGTGCAGGCGGTAGCGCCGGTAGCCGGCCAGGCTTTCATCGCCGCCGTCGCCCGACAGGGCCACCGTGACGCGCTGGCGCGCCAGCTGGCAGACGCGGTAGGTGGGCATGGCGGAACTGTCGGCGAACGGCTCGTCGTACAGGTTGGCCAGCAGGTCGATCAGCTCGAAGTCGTCTTGCTCGACCTGGCGCGCGTGGTGCGCCGTGGCGTAGCGGCGCGCCACCAGGTCGGCGTAGCGCGCCTCGTTGTACGCCGGGTCGCCGAACGAGATGGAGCAGGTGTTGACGGGCGTGCTGCTGGCCCCCGCCATCAGCGCCACGACGGCGCTCGAATCGACGCCGCCCGACAAGAAGGCGCCCAGCGGCACTTCGGCCACCATGCGGATGCGCACCGCTTCGCGCAGGCGCGCCAGCAGCTCGTCGGCCGCCTGCGCTTCGCTGGCGGGCGGGTTCGGCGTGAACGGGATGTCCCAGTACGACTGCGGCGCGGGAAGCGGCTGGCCGGCGCGAATCGACAGGGTATGCCCGGGCGGCAGCTTGCGCGCGTGCTGGAAGATGCTGCGCGGCTCGGGCACGTAGCCGTAGGCGAAATACTCTTCCACGGCCAGCGGGTCGAGCGCGCGCGGCATGGCCGGATGCGCGAGCAGGGCCTTGAGTTCGGAGCCGAACAGCAGGGTGCCGTCGTCCGCCTCGCCGTAATACAGGGGTTTGACGCCCAGGCGGTCGCGCGCCAGGAACAGCAGGTGGCGCCGGCGGTCCCACAGGGCGAAGGCGAACATGCCGCGCAGGCGCTGCACGCATTGCTCTCCCCACTGTTCCCAGGCGTGGACGATGACTTCCGTGTCGCTGCTGGTGCGGAAGGTGTGGCCGAACTGGCGCAGTTCGGCCATCAGGCTGCGATAGTTGTAGATTTCGCCATTGAAGACGATGGCGATGCTGCGGTCGGCGTTGAACAGCGGCTGCTGGCCGCTGGCCAGGTCGATCACGGACAGGCGCCGGTGCGCCAGTCCCAGTCCCGGCTCGCGGTGCAAGCCCCCTTCGTCCGGCCCCCGGTGGCGCAGGCTGTGGTTCATGCGCGCCAGCAGCAGCACGTCGATGTCGCGCTGGCCCTGCAAATCAAAGATGCCGCTGATGCCGCACATGGGAGGCCTTTCAGGGATAGGTGGACAGGGGAGAGGGCTGGCGCGCGCCCGTCAGGCGGTCGTACACGGCCAGGTAGGCGCCGGCCATGGCGGGCAGGCTGTGCTCGGCCAGCACCTGGCGCCGCCCGCGCGCGCCGTGGCGCGGACCGAGTTCCGGCATGCTGTAGTAGTCGAGCATGGCGTCGGCCAGCATCTCGGGCGACCCGGGCGGCACCAGGGTGCCGCTCCAGCCCGACTGCACCAGTTCCGCATTGCCGCCCACCTGCGTGGCGACGACGGGCAGCCCCGTCGCCATCGCTTCGAGGATGGTGTTCGAACTGCCTTCGGCCAGCGACGGCAGCACGAACAGGTCCATGGCGCGCAGCAGCTGCGCCACGTCGTCGCGCGCGCCGGGCAGCCAGGCAAGGTGCGCCACGCCGGACTGGCGCAGCAAGTCCAGGCACGCCTGGCGGCACGGCCCGTCGCCGACGATGATCAGGCGCAGGCGCGCGCGGGCGCCCGGCTGCGCCAGCAACAGTAAAAAGGCATGCACCAGCGAGGCGTGGTCCTTGACGGGGGCCATGCGGCCCACGCTGCCGATGACGAAGGCGCCGTTGCACAGGAAGCCGGGCGGGCCCACGGCGGCCGGCGGGCCCAGGCGCGGATGGAATTGCACGCTGTCGACGCCATTGCCGATGTGCGACACCTGCGCGGGCGCCGCGCCGATGGCGTCCACCAGCCATTGCCCCAGGTCGGCGCTGACGGCGATGAAGTGCTGCACCAGCGGCAGCATGCATTTGCGCAGCAGCCGGTATTTGCGGCGGGTGCCGTGCAAGTCGCTCATGTCGCGCCCGTGTTCGCCATGCACGCGCAGGCGCACGCCGGCCAGGCAGGCCAGCAGTTGCGCCTCGAGGCAGCCCAGGTTGCGCGTGTGCACCAGCGTCGGGCGCAGCTGTTTCAGCACGCGGTACAGGTGCAGGTAGTGGCGCCAGTCCTTGCCCTCGCGCTTGTCCAGGCTGATGATGTCGACACCCGGCGTGGTCAGGCGCTGGCGAAACGCGGTGGCGTTTTTCAGGCAGACGATGGCGTGCCGGTAGCGCTCCGGCGGCAAATGGTTGATCAGGTTCACCAGGCCGTTTTCCAGCCCGCCCACGTCGAGCTGGTGGATCACGTGCACGATCAGCGGGGCCGTGCTGGCCGCCGGCGCGCGGCCCGTCTCGGTGTCAAGGGCCATGCGGCAGCTCCTGCAGGCGTTGTTCGATGACGGGCAGCGCCGCCCGCAGGAAGGCTTGCAGGTGCGCGCGCGGCGGCGGCGCCAGCTCGTCGTAGGCGGCAAAGACGATGAGGTCGGCGCCATCCTGGCGCCTGCCCAGCAGCTTGGCTTGCGCCAGCAGCAGCTTCACCAGCACGGGCCGGGCCGTGACGACGCCGCCCTGGCGGTAGACGCGCCACACCAGCAGGCGCTCGCCGCCGTGGGCCAGCACGCTTTCGCGCACGTCGAGGGCGCCGCCGGACAAGCCGACCTGCCGTACGCGCTGCGCCAGGGCCGTCCAGCGCGCGCCGTAGGGCGACGATTGGTGCGTCAGCAATTCGGCATCGCGCGCCTGGCGCGCATACCAGTGCAGCTGCAGCCCCACCGGCGCGCCGTCGCCGTCCTGGCGCGCGTACGTGGCGGCAAACAGCGCGGGCTTGCCCGCATACGGCGCTTGCCAGCTGATACTCCCCGGTGCCGCATCGTGCAGGCGGCGCCAGGCGGGCGGATCGGGCAAGGCCAGCACGATGGCGGGCAGCGCGGCGCCGTCGTCGCGGTGGCTGGCCAGCGCCAATGCAGGCCACAGCGCCGCCAGCAGCAGGCAGGCGGCGCTGGCGCGCAGGGTGGCGCCGGGGCGGGCGGGCGGGGTTGCCAAGGCGGGTGGCAAGGTCGGTGACAAAGTGGGGGGCAACGTCGGCGCCAGCGGCAGTTCGCGCCAGCGCGCGGCCAGCCAGAACAGCAGCAGCGCCACCAGGCCGAAGAACAGCCAGCCGTAGATCAGGTGGTCGACGCCCACGGCCAAGCGCATGTTGCTCAGGTGGCCCAGCATCACGATCAGGTAGGCGCGCACGCCATTGGCGAGGATGGGCACGAGCAGCGCGGCGGCCATGACGGCCAGGCGCCGCCGCGTGCTGTGGAAGTGGACATGCGCGAACAGGGCGCCCAGGGCCAGCGCGGCGATCAGGTAGCGCAAGCCGCTGCACGCTTCCACCACCGACCAGTTGCCCGTGGGCAGAGAAAAATTGCTGCCATCGCGGAACACGGGCACGCCCGTCCATTGCAGCGCGGTGACGGTGAAGGCGGCCGTGAAGTCGATCAGCGGTTCGAGGAAGACTTCGCCAAACGGCACGGCGAGAAACAGATACGCGAGGGGAAAAGCCAGCAGGCGCACGGCCGGCCAGCCGAGGATGGCCAGCACGCAGGCGGGCAGCATGGCCGTGGCCGCATATTGTTCCACCACGGGCACGTTGGCGGCGTCGGCCAGCAGCCAGGCCAGGCCCAGCGCACCGAGCAGCAGCAAGCCCGGCCGCGACGGCCGGGGCGTCAGCGCGGCCAGGCGCGCGCGCTGGCGCCAGGCCAGCCAGCAACTGATGGGCACGATCAAGAAGCCGTGCGCGAAGGTCTGCGAGCGCGACCATAATTCCAGCATCGACCAGAAGGTGGCGTGGTACAGCAGCACGACGGCGGCCAGGGCCAGCAGCAGGAGCTGCAAGGCATGTCGCTGGCCATGCCCGTCCGGCCGGACGGCCGCATCCGGCAAGCAGGCCACCGGGTCGAGTTGCACGCTCATGTGGAGGGTTCCCGCACGGGCAGCACAGGCGCGGCGGCGCCGCCGGCAGGCGTATTCGAACCGGCCTCGGCCGATATGCCCAGCATGGCGCCCAGGCCGCGCAGGTTGCGCTCCCAGTCGTAATCCTGCAAGACCAGCTGGCGCGCCGCCGCGCCCATGGCCGCGCCGCTCGCTTCGGCCGCGCCATCCTGGGCATGGCGCAGCACGCGCGCGGCATGGTGGATGAATTCGGCGTCGTCGCGCGCCAGCAGCAGTTCCAGGCCCGGCTGGGCGGCGATGCCTTCCAGCGCCTGCGGCGTGGCCAGCACGATCTTGCCCATCGCCATCGCTTCCAGCACCTTGTTTTGCACGCCGCGGGCGATGCGCAGGGGCGCCACGGCCAGGGCCGCGCCCGCCAGGTAGGGCCGGATGTCGGGCACCTTGCCCGTCACCACCACGCCGGCCACCCTGGCCAGCGCCGTCACGGCGGACACGGGCGCGCTGCCGACGATATAAAACTGCAACCGGGGAAACTCGCGCCGCAGGGCGGGCCAGACGTGGCGCACGAACCATTGCACGGCGTCGATGTTCGGCCAGTAATCCATGGCGCCCGTAAACACCAGCGCCTGCACGCCGGCCGGATACACGCCGGACTGGGCTTGCATGGGCGTGAAATACGCCGTGTCGACGCCGTTGTTAAAATAGCCCGTCTTGCGCCGCGCCATCGGCGCGCACTGGCGGAACAGGGCCGCTTCGGCCGGCGAGACGAAGCTGGCGGCCGTGAATTGCTGGGCGATATGGCGCTCGTACTGCAGCAGCAGCTGCGCTTCGCGCCGGTACAGCAGCGACATGGGCCAGGGTTTGCTGTCGCCGTACTGGCGCCACTTGTCGGAATCGACGTCGACGAAATCGATCACGCGGTGCAGGGCGCGGCCCGCGCTGCCGTCGATGTATTGCGCCATGGGCCCGGAAAAGGCCAGCGCATGGCGCACCTTGCCGCCGGACAGCAAGCCGTCGACCCATTGCAGCAGCCGCGCATCGCGGTAATAGTGCACGCTCATCGCTTGCCGCGACAGCAGCGCCTGCATGGCGCGCCAGCGGGCCGTGCCGCGCTGCAAGCCGATGAAGCGCGTGCTGGCGCACAGGGCGGCCACGCTTTTGGCGTGCCGCCAGTCGTCGTCATCGTCGATGAAGCAGCCCAGGTGCACGCGGAAATGCCGGCTCAGGTATTGCAGCATGTGCCACGAACGTATCTTGTCGCCCTTGTTGGGCGGATACGGCAGGCGGTGGGCGAGGAAGAGCAGTTCGCGCATGGTATGTCCCCTTGCTTAGCCCAGTTGCCGCACGATGTGCGGCCCCAGCAGGTTGGCCAGCGGCAGCGGCAGGCGGCGCCAGGCGCGGATGAACAGCGCGTATTTCGGATTCAGGGGATTGACTTCCGGCAACGCCTTGGCGCGCACGAGCCGGCAGGCATACGGCAGCGGCTGCGGCGTAAAACCCCAGTTCTTCTTGAAGTCGTATGCCCCGGTGCCGAGCTTGCTGCGGCCGAAATCGAACAGGCGGCAGCCGCGCGCGCTGGCGCGGCGCATCGCTTCCCAGTACATGAAATCGTTGGCGCCCGTGCGGCGCGCCAGCACGCTGCCGCCGCCATAATACGGCAGCACTTCATCGCGGAAATAGAACAGCAGCACGCTCGCTTGCGCCTGCTGGCCGTGGTACACGGTGAGGATCTCGCAATCGCCGCCAAACACCGTGCGCAGCAGGGCAAAGTGGCGGCGCGCGAAGACGGGCGTGCCCAGCCGGTGCACGCTGGATGCGTAGAGCGGGTAGAAACGTTCGAGGTCATAGTCGATGGCGCTGTGCAGGCCGCCCGCCATGGCCTTGCGCACGACGGCGCGCTGCTTGCGGGGGATCGCCAGCAGATTCTGTTCCGCCTCGGGGTGCAAGGCGCGGCGGAAGGTCGCGTACAGGGGTTTATGCAGCCAGGCCGTGTCCGGCTGTTGTTCCACCTCGCGCCAGCGGTATTCCAGGTGGCCCACGCCGAGGCGCCGGGCCAGCGCCAGCGCCGCGCCGTCGAGGGCCAGTCGCACGGCCGCGCTGCCGCCGGCGATGCCGCCGTACACGCAAAAGGGCAGCGAAACGAGGGACGAACCGAACAGGCGGCTGCGCAGGTGGGCCAGCGGCAGCACGCCGGCGATGCGCCCGTGCTGTTCCGCGTACAGGAAATGGCTGTCGTGCCGGAAACCCTGCTGCATGATGGTGTGCCAGCCGGCGCGGTGGAAGAAGGTCGCGTCCGGGCACGTGTCGACGAAGGCATCCCAGCGCGCATGCTCGTGCCCCTGCAGCGAGCGCACGGCGATGGCGGCGCTGCACTGTAGCGTGTCGGGAGGAAGGCTGGCCTCGTGCATCATGTGCTTTCCAAAAAAATACGGTCCATGCGGTCCCAGGAGAAATCGCGCGTCAGGCGCGCCAGCCGCGCTTCCATGCGACCCAGGTTCAGGTAGTGGCGAAAGCGCGTCCTGGCGTCGAGGCCGGCCGGGCGCGGCTGGCCGGGATCGAGTTCCCAGGGATGAAAATAGAATATGCCAGCTTGCCCGTCGCGCGAATTGATGCGTCGCAAAAGCCAGCGCGACAGTGCATACGGCATCAACCTGAAATAACCGCCGCCGCCGGCCGGCACGTTGCGCCCGCGCAGGCGCACGGTACTGACGGGCAATTCCAGCACGCCCTGCGGTCCCCGCGGGCGCCAGGCGAAGCGCGGTGCGTCGGGCATGCCGTAGTGGTCGTGGCGGATCGGGTAAATGCTGGAACTGTAGCGGTAGCCCGCTTCCTGCAGCACGTCGAAGGCCCACAGGTTGGCCGCGCCGATGGAAAAGCTGGGCGCCCGGTAGCCGTGCACGGCCAGCCCCGTTATTTGTTCCAGGATGGTCTTGCTGCGGCGCACGTCGTCGGCGAATTGCGCGGCCGACTGGTCGCAGGCGCGCAGGTGCGCATAGCCGTGGCTGGCCACTTCGTGTCCGGCGTCCGCCACGCGGCGCAGCATGGCCGGATAGCGCTCGGCGATCCAGCCCAGGGTAAAAAAGGTGGCGTGGATGCGCCGGCCTTCCAGCAGCAGCAGGATGCGCTCGATATTCGCCTCGACCCGGCATTCCAGGCGGGGCCAGTCGGCGCGCGCGATGTGCGGCGCGAAGGCGGACACCTGAAAATAGTCTTCCACGTCGACGGTCAGCGCATTCTTCAGCGCTGGCAGCAGCGCCGGCGGCGTCATGGCGGCCCCCGGCGCGCCGCCAGCCACGGCGCGACGATGGCGGCGATGCGCTCGGCCGCGTGGCCATCCCACAGGGGCGGAAGGCGACCGCGCTTGCCGCCCGTGTCCAGGATGCCCCGCGCCAGCGACAACATGGCGCCCGGCTGCGTGCCGGCCAGGGTATTCGTGCCGTCGCTGACGGTGACGGGCCGCTCCGTCGTGTCGCGCAGGGTCAGGCAGGGCACGCCCAGGGCCGTGCTTTCTTCCTGCACGCCGCCCGAATCGGTCAGCACCAGGCGCGCCTCTTGCATCAGGCCCAGCATTTCCAGGTAGCCCAGCGGCGGCAGGCAGACGATGGCCTGCCGCGCCAGCAATGGTTCCAGGCCCGCCAGGCGCAGGCCGGCCAGGGTGCGCGGGTGGATGGGAAACAGCAGCGGCAACTGGCGGGACAGCTGTCCCAGCGCCTGCAGCAGCGCTTCGAGTTGCGCCGGATCATCCACGTTCGACGGCCGGTGCAGGGTCAACAGGCCATACGCGGGCGGGCAGGCGTGGCCGTGGGCGCGCAGGGTGGCGGCGGGCGCTACGGCGCGCGGCAACTGCTGCCGCAGGCTGTCGATCATGACGTTGCCCGTGAAGTGGATGCGTTCGGCGGCGATGCCTTCGCGCAGCAGGTTGGCGCGCGCGCCTTCCTCGCTGGTCAGCAGCAGGCTTGATAACTGGTCCGTCAGCACGCGGTTGATTTCCTCGGGCATGCGCCGGTCGCCGCTGCGCAAGCCCGCCTCGACGTGGATCACGGGCGTGCCGCGCTTGGCCGCCACCAGCGCGCACGCCAGCGTGGAATTGACGTCGCCCACCACCAGCACGGCATCGGGCGCCAGCGGCGGATGGGCGTCGAGTACGGCGTCGAAGCGGCGCATGATCTCGGCCGTCTGCTGCGCGTGGTTGCCGGAGCCGACGTCGAGGGCGATGTCGGGCGGGCGCATGTCCAGGTCGGCAAACAGCTGCGCGTTCATGGCCGTGTCGTAATGCTGGCCCGTATGCAGCAAGGTCACGCGCACGGCGGGCGCCTGGCGCGCCAGGGCGGCCAGGATGGGCGCCATCTTCATCAGGTTGGGACGCGCGGCCACCACGCACAGCAGGTGCGCCGGCGCGGCGGATGACGGCGAGGGGTCGGGCATTGCGGGCTCCTTAGAATTGCATGGTGAGCGTGGCGCTGACGCCGTTTTCGCGGTAGTCGCCGCCGCGGTTGCTGGCGTGCCGCGTGTGCCGCACGTCGATGCTGGCCGTCATGTCCGGCTGCAGGATGCGCGTGTAGCCGGCCGTCAGGGTGATGTTGTTGTCGCGCCGGGGCGCGCTCAGCGAACGCACGCCGGCGTAGCCGGCATTGACATTGACGGTGGTGCGCGAATTGGCTTGCCAGCCCCAGCCCAGGTTGGCGCCGACCTGGCGCGTGCGGTCTTCGCTGCCGAATTCCACGCCGGGCAGCAAGCCGCTGTCGATGCCGCTGGCCGTTTGCGCCGTGCGGTCGACGGCCGTGACGCCGACGATCATCGTGCTTTTCGCCGTGGCGCGCGCCATCGTCAGCTTCAGCTGCTTTTGCAGGAAATAGCGGTGGCTGAAGTAATTGATGGCGCCCCGTTCCGGTCCCAGGCTGTTGGCGTAGCGCAGGAAGGCATCGATGCGCAAGCGCCGGTCGCGCGCATTGGGAAAGATGCCGCGCCACAATTGATCGAGCAGCCGGCCCGCATCGCGGTCGCCCAGGCGCGAAAACTGCGTCGGCATGGTGGTGATGTTTTCGCTGTAGCTCAGCTGCCAATTGGTATGGCGCTGCAGGAAGGTGGCGTCCAGGCTGTAGGTGGTGCCGAAGAAGCGCTTGCCCGTGCTGAAGGCCACGCTGGTACGCGGCGACGGCGTCCACACGCCGCCCAGCGACCAGAAGCGGCCCGCCGGCGCCTTGCCGCTGGTCGACAGATAGCCTTCCTTTTCCATGCCGCCGCTGGCCGTGGCCGCCCACTTGCTGCTGAAGGGATAGCGCAAGCCCGCGCTGCTGCGCTGCATGCGCACGGGCGCCAGCTTGCTGTCCTGCGTGCGGCGCACGTCGTGGCTGGCGTTCCAGGTCCAGCCCTTGCCGCGCGGCTCGCCGTTGAGCAGCAACTCCATTTCATCGCTGTGCACGGAGAGCAGGTCGCCGCCGCTGTCGACCGTGTTGCGCGTGTAGCGCAGCTCGGCCGCGGCCAGGCCGCGGAAACGGTGGCGCAGGTAGGGGCTGATGCCCGTTGTGCGCACGGTGCTGGCATTGTCCGTGTCGGGCAGGTCGTCGATCAGTTGCGGGCCGAATGGCGAGATGTTGCGCCGGCTCACGCTGGCGTCCGCATCGATGAAGAACCAGTCCTGCACCAGCTCGGCGTCGGCCGAGGCGCGCAGTTCGTGGGTATCCGTATCGGCGCGCTGCCCCGACAGGTATTTGCGCCAGCTGTAGTCGAGGTGCACGCGCAGGCGGGGACCCGTGCCGATGAGGGCGATGGCGGGCGCGATTTCCGTGATGAAGTCCGATTGCGCCTGGCCGGACGGTGCGCGCAAGGCATTGTCCGTATAGCTTTCGCGCAGGCGCAGCGACGGTTTCACCAGCCAGTCGACGGCGCCGGCCGGCAGGGGCAGCAGCAGGGACAGGAACGGCAGCAGCGGCAGCGGAACCCGGCCGCTAGTCGTAATAGCCATAGCCGTAGTAGTCGTTGCCGGGGAACGATTTGGTCTTGTTGTAGATCAAATGAATGTGTTCGCACGACTCGATCTGGCGCAGCGCTTCCTTGACGGCGTGCTGCGTCGTCGTTTCCGCCTCGACTACCATCACCACTTGCCCCATCTGCCCGACCAGCGCGTGCGCCTCGCTGGTGATCAGCAGGGGCGGCGAATCGAAGATGACGACGCGGTCGCTGTAGCGGCTGGCAATTTCCGCCAGCAGGCGGCTCATGGCGCGGCTGGCCAGCAATTCCGTCGCATGCTTGTTGCTGCGCCCGGCGGGCAGGATGCTCAGGTTGGCCACGTTGGTTTTCAGGATCACGTCGCCCATGGCCAGTTGCGGGTCGAGCAGCACGTCCATCAGCCCCGGCTCCGGCGGCAGGCCCAGCACTTTCAGCACGGACGGGCGCGCCACGTCGGCATCGACCAGCAGCACCGTGATATCCATTTCCATGGCGATGCTCATGGCCAGGTTGACGGCGCAGTAGGTCTTGCCTTCGCCCGGCATGGCGCTGGTGACGACGATCAGGTTGCCGTGGCGGATGGCCTCGGCGCCGCTGGCGCGCGCCTGGCGCAGCAGCGGGCGCTTGATGATGCGGAAATCCTCGGCCACCGAGCTGCGTCCGCCTTCCTGCGTGAGCATGCCTTGCTCCGCCAGCCGGGCCAGGTTCAGGGGACGGTACTGGGGCGACCGGGCCGCGTCCGCGCTATCCGGGCCCGCCGCAACGTAGGGCACGCCGGCCTCGGCCACGCCCAGTATCGTCGGTTCCTGCTTGCCGCTGTCCTTGCTGCTCATCGTCGCTCCCCGGGATCTAGAATTTCAGCAGCGCGGCCGTCATGACCCCGCCGTACAGCACGAACAGGCTGCCCAGGCAGGCGCCGAAGCCGTAGCGTGCGCGGCGGCGGCGCACCTGCTGCAGCGCCGTCCAGTTCATCGATACCGTGCCCAGCACGTTCAAGCCCGTGGCGTCGCGCAGTTCGGCGGGGCTGAGGAAGGTGGGACGCACCTGGCTGATGAGCAAGGCCGCGGCGACGCCGGCCACCAGGGCCGCGCCCAGCGCCGCGGAAAACAGCAGCGGGCGGTTCGGGCCGACGGGCGCATATTGCACCGTGGGCGGGTCGATGATCTTGAAGGCCATCATCTCCGTGGTGGAACTGAGTTCGCCCGACAGCTTGGCCGCTTCGCGCCGGCCGATCAGCTTTTCATAGTTTTCCTTGTTGATGATGTAGTCGCGGTTCAGCTGCGCCAGCTGCGATTCCACCTCGGGCACGGCAGTGCTCTGCGCCAGCAGGCGTTCATTGCGCGCGTTGTATTCCTGCACCCGGGCCTTGATGGCGGCCACCTTGGCGTCCGCATCCGTCAGCGCCACCTTCAGCTGCTGCAGCATGGGGCTGTAGTTCTTGCCCGGGTCGCCGGCCGCCGTTTTCAGCTTGCTTTCCTCGATCTTGCGTTCTTCCAGCTGGGCAATGAGGCGCTTCGAGGCGATGATGTCGGGGTGCAGTTCCGTAAATTGCATGCGCAGGCTGTCGAGGTTCTTGTTGAGCGAGGCGATGCGCTCGTCGAGTTCGGGATTCGCGATGGCCGATGCGTTCGGCTCCAGGTCGAGCACGGGCTCGTCGCCTTCGATCTGGCTCTGGATGGCCTTGCGCGCCTGTTCCGCTTCGACCAGTTCCAGCTTGGCATTGTTCAGGCTATCGGACGACATCTGCAGCTGGCTGCCATAGTCGATGCCCTGGCGCGGCAGCAGCAGCGTGTTGCGGATCTTGAATTCCTTCACGAGGTTTTCCGCCGCGCTCAGCTTGTCCTCGTAATTCTTGATCTGCTCGTCGATGAATTGCACCGCCTTTTGCGAATCGCCTTTTTTCCCCTGGAAACTGCCTTCGACAAAGATGGTGAGCAGGCTTTGCACCACGTCGCGCACCAGCTTCGGGTCGCGCCCGCTGTAGCTGATCGTGTAGATGTCATACGCGTTGGTGCCCGTGATCTTGATGCGGCTCATCAAATCGTCGAGCTGGGCCTCGTGTTCGCGCACGGTCTTCGAATCGAGGTCGAGGTCGACCATGCGCATGACGCGCTCCACGTTCGGGCGGCTGAGCAGGGTGCGGCTCATGATGGCCACCTGCTGTTCCGTGTTCGGCACGCTGGTCATGCCGGCCATCAGCGGCTTGAGGATGGTTTGCGTATCGACAAACACGCGCGCCGACGTCTGGAAGTCGTCGGGCAGGGTGATCACCTTGATGAAGCCGACGACGGCCACCAGCCACGCCACCAGCACCGCATGCCAGCGGTACTTCCAGATGCCTTTCAGGCTGGAAAGCAATTGCTGTATCAATACTTCCATGTCGCTTCCTTCAGGTGACGGTGCTGCACGGTCGATGGGCTGGCGACGGCGTCTTGCAAGAAATGCTTGCCTGTTGAGTAAGCAAAGTATAGGGCGGCTGGGAGGCAAAATTTCCCAAGATGATTGCTTCTTGATACGCCTCAAGGTTGACTTGCCGGGTTTTAATAATCATAGGAAGTTCGCGGCCCAGGCTGGTTCTGCGGGGCCGGCCATGGACGCGCCATCGACTCGAAGAGGCTCCGCATGAATCCGTTTCGCCGTGCATTTGTCTGCAATACGCTGGGCCTGGCCTTGGCCGCCGGCCTGCTGGGCGCCTGCCGCACGTCCCATCCGCTGGCGCCCTCCGACGACAGCGCGCCCATGCACGACTACCTGATCGGACCTGGCGACTCCGTCAACATCATCGTCTGGCGCAACCCGGAAGTGTCGCTGACGGTGGCCGTGCGGCCGGACGGCAAGATCACCACGCCGCTGGTCGAGGATTTGCCCGCCAGCGGCAAGACCTCGACCCAGCTGGCGCGCGACATAGAGCAAGCGTTGGGCAAGTTCATCCAGCAGCCCGTGGTAACGGTCATCGTCACCAATTTCTCGGGCCCGTATGGCGAGCAGATCCGGGTTATCGGCGAGGCGGCCAAGCCGCAGGCGCTGCCGTACCGGCTGGGCATGTCGCTGATGGACGTGCTCATCGCCGTGGGCGGCATCACCGATTTTGCGGCCGGCAACAAGGCCAGCATTATCCGCATGCGCGAAGGCAACCAGCAGCAGCTGGGCGTGCGCCTCGACGACCTGCTGAAGAATGGCGATATTTCCGCCAACGTCATGATGCGCCCGGGCGACGTGCTGCTGATACCGGAGAGCTTCTTTTAACAGCGGACTCGGCAATATCAAAACAGCATTTATATTTGTCATTTTGTACTTGCGGGCAAATTTCAGCATGCAATTTTGCTATTAAATAGCATATTTCTTCTGTTTTTTTTGCCTGGCGCGGGAACTTCTCCAGTTTTTCTCTTGTCACAAGGCATTGGCTTCAGTCCGTCTCGACGGCAGCCGATGAACGTGAGGACAAGATGAGCTTTGAAGATGAACCCATAATTTCCTTCGACACGCCGGGCAATTTCAGTGACATGGTGGTGGGCGAGGGGCAGATCGACCCGGCCATGGAGCATGAGCTCGACCTGCAGCGCTTTCATATCCGCATGGCCAATTCGCGCGGCCGGCGCGAGGCGGCCAGTTTGCTGATCCGCAAGATGTACGGCTGGCGCGGCTATGCCGTCGATCCCGGCATCGCGCATGCCCTGAATAAAATCACGCTGTTTGCGGAAACGGCCGGCACCACGGTCGGCACCATGACCCTGTGCCTCGACAATGACGAGACCGGCTTGCCGGCCGATGACAACTTCCGCGACAAGCTCGACGTCCTGCGCGAGGAAGGCCGGCGTCTGTGCGAACCGTCGCGCCTGGCCATCGACAAGGGGGTGAGCAAGCGCGTGTTCGCGGCGCTGATTCATATCTCTTATATCTATGCCCACAATATTCACGGCTTTACGGATTACGTGATCGAAGTCAACCCGCGCCACGTGGTGTTTTACAAGCGCATGCTGGGTTTCCAGGACTTCGGCGGCGAGCGCGAGTGCACGCGCGTGGGGGCGCCGGCCGTGCTGCTACGGCTGGACCTCGATTACATGGGGGCCCAGATCCGTAAATACGGTGGCCTGATGGAACAGCATGGGGGTGAACGGTCGTTTTACCCCTTTTTTTTTCCGACATGGGATGAGCCTGGCATTACGGACCGGCTGAGGCAGGGGCGCAACTGATCACTCATTTGTTTTTCAGCAAGAGCGTCTGCATGTAGCTGCCCGGAATCGCGTAAGTGATGCCGCTCGGGGCGCTGATGGCCGCCTCCTTGAGGCCCTTGACGTACACCATGTTGACGATGCCGTAGACGAGACCGGTCTCGGGATCGAACAGGGGGCTGCCGCTGCTGCCCGGATACGCCGTCGCGTCCAGCTGGAACACGGTGTAGGGCGCTTTTTGCAGCTGCGCCAGGCGCCGGATGTCGAGGCGCTGCGCGTTTTCGCTGGGCATGACCACCGGCGTCAGCGATGACACGGTGGCGCGGTGCGTCACGTGGTGCAGTCCGAGCAAGGTGCCCAGCGGAAACCCTGTAAACGCCATGGCCTGGCCTTCGCGCACCGTGGCCGCGTCGCCCAGCGCCAGGGCGGGCAGGGGCGCGCCCGCCAGGCGCAGCAAGGCCAGGTCGTGTTCCGTGTCCAGCGCCTGGACCCTGGCGGGGCGAAATTGCGCCGCCTCGCCCTGGCCCGTGAGGATGCCGATGACTTCGTTCGGATTGGCGTCGAGCAGCTTCTGGATCACGTGGGCACAGGTCAGCACGCTCAAGCCGTCGCCCGTCACGAAACCCGTGCCGATGAAATTCATCGGCGGCGTGCGCGTCTTTTGCAGGCTGCCCACGCCGACGATCGATGGTTTGATGCGCGCGATGGTTTGCGCCAGCGGCGCGTCGGCGCGGCACGGCGCGCTGGCCAGGGCCAGGCAAAATAGCAGGGCGGAAAACAGGGCTGTCATGGCGGCGCGCTTTCAAGGTGGGGAGGAGGCGGGGAGGGCGCGGGCTGCAGCAGCGCGCACAGCAGCATCAGATAGCACAGCAGGGCGAGGCGCGGCACGTCGAGCAGGCTGTCGAACAGGCCGACGACGAGAAAGCCCAGCAGGGCGGCGGCGCAGGCCAGCGCGCCCGGGTCGCCCCGCCCGGCGCGGCGCAGCAGGCGCAGGCCGGCCACGGCCAGCAGGGCCAGCAAGGACAGTGCGCCGCACCAGCCCGTTTCCACCAGCACATGCAGCGCCATGCTCTTGATATGCCACGGCAAGTGATGGTGGTCGCTGCTGAAAAACCAGTAATTGTTAGCCTGCGTAAAATGGCCGTTGGCGATCAGTTCCTCGCCGCCGGGTGCGCGCAGGCTCAGGTTGTCGACGTCCAGCACGGACGAGGCGGCCGTGCCGCTGGCCGCCAGTTCCAGCTGCACGGGCGGGCGCAGCAGCCAGGCGCCCGTGCCCAGCCAGGCGCTGTCGAACGGCAGGTCATAGTGTTGCCAGGCCGCCGGCGCATTGCCGGGCGGGGGCGGGCGCAGGCGCAGGGGGATTTTCACGCAATTTTGTGCATACAGCAATTGCCGCTGGCACAGGCGCACCTGCAGCACGGGCATGGGGCCGCTTCTGCGCACGTCGAGCGCCAGGGTGTAGCGCGTGGCCGGCTGCACGCGCAGGCGTTGCAGCAGCCGCAGCAGTTCGCCATAGCCGGCGCTGTAGCCGGGACTGGCCAGGCGCACATAATAATTGCCGGGCGCGCCCCTGTCCTCTGCATACGCGATGCTGGCCGGCACCTCGCGCCCCGGATTGTGCCAGTAATATGTGGCGGGAAAGCTGCCGCTGCCCATGCCGAACAGGCGGTCGCCCCAGTCGGGCGGCTGCATGGCCAGCACTTGCCGCCAGTGGCGCAAGCGGCCCTGCATGTCGAAGGCCGTGGTGGCGAAACGTTCGGTGGCGTAATAGCTGGCCGACACGGGGATGGCCAGCAACAGCAGGATGCCGGCCGCGCCCGCGATGCTCAGGCTGGCCCGGTCCAGCCGCCACAGCGGCGGGTGCAAGCGTCCGTTGCCCAGCATCAGCATGGCCAGCAGCACCACCAGGCCGGCCGGCGGCAGGGCGGCAGCACCGGCCCAGTGCCAGCCTATCCAGGCGAGATTGCATGCCAGCATGGTCCACGCCATCATCGCCAGGCCCAGCCTGGCTGGACCCTTGCCGCCGGCGCCGCCCGGCCACAGCGTGCCCGTCAGCAGCACGGCGGCCAGCAGGAACAGGAAATACGGGCCTTTCAGCCAGCCGGCCGTTGGCTGGCCGGCCGGTTCCGGCCACCAGGCGGCCAGCAGACCCTGCAGGCACAGCGCGCACAGCAGGCTGGCCGGCGCCAGGCGCCACGGCAGGGGCCGCGCGGCCAGCACGAAGCTGGCGGCGAGCAGGACGGCGGCGGCCAGCAAGCCCCGGTAGCCCGCCAGGCTGAACATGTACACGAGCAGGGCGGTGCCCAGGCCGGCCAGCAGCAGCTTGAGCAAGACGCCGCGCACAGGCGGGCGGCCGGGCGGGCGCCGCGCCGCGCCGGGCGGTGTCCGCAGGGCTTGCCACAAGGCCAGCAGCATGGCCGCCGCCAGGGCCGCGTACAAGCCCCGTGAAAAGGTGGTGAACGCCGCGTGCAGGGCCAGGGCCAGCAGCAGCAAGGCCAGCGCCGCCTGCCAGCGGCTGCGGGCGCGCGCCAGCCACAGCGCGGCAAACGGCAGGCTCAGGGCCAGGTAGCCGTCCAGCGCGGCGCCGCCCGTGTGCATGGCGGAAAACGGCGCCGTGATGCGGTAGTCGCTCGACAGGTTCAGCAGGCCGGGAAACACGGCCCGTTCCCACAGGGCGAACAGGGACACCATGGCCAGCCCGGCCAGCATGCCCGGCAGCGCGTAGCGGCGCAGGGCGTGCGGACTCGCGTCGCGCAGCAGCAGCGGCAGCAGCAGCATGCTCCAGGCCCAGGCTTTGCCCAACCGCAAACTGTTGTAGGGGCTCAAATAATTATCCCAGGCATTCAGGTCGAGCGGCGCCCGCGGCAGGAGGCCGCGCAGCAGCGCCGCCAGCCAGGCCAGGCTGCACAGCAGCAAACATAGGCGGGCGGCGGGCGACAGCCGCGCCGCTGCCGGCTGGCCTGGTCCGCCCAGGCGCCAATAGCCGCAGGCCACCGTCAGCATCAGCAGCACGTCGATTTCTTCGAGGAAGAACCAGCCCGTCCACGGCGCCAGGTCCAGCACGGGCAGCAGGGCGGGCACGCAGAACAGCCAGCAGGCGGGGCGCCAGCACAGCAGCAGGAAATACGCGGGCAGCAGGATGGCAAACAGCAGGCCGGGCCAGCCGTGGCCCAGCGGATAATGGCGCAGGGCCAGCACGCAGGCCGCGCCCGCCAGCAGGGCCAGCGGCCGCGCCGCCGCGCCGGGCATGGCCGCTTGCACAGCCATGGCCTACAACTGGGTCAGCAAGGCCTGCGCCGCGGCCCGCTGCGGAAAGTCCTTGTTGGCGGCCAGCAGTTGTTCCAGTTGCTTGCGCGCACCGCCCTTGTCGCCCGATTTCGCCAGGGCCGCGCCCAGGTGGTACTGCACTTCGGGCGATGCGGGCGCCAGGCCCGCCGCCTTGCGCAGCAGCGTCGTGGCGCGCTTGACGTCGCCTTGCTCCAGCGCGATCCAGCCCAGGGTGTCGAGCACGGCGGCATTCTCGGGCGCCAGTTTCAGCGCCTGCTCGGCCGTGGCCAGCGCGCGCGGATCCTTTTCCTGCTGATACGCCCAGGCCAGGTCGTTCAAGGCCACCACGTTGCCCGCATCCTTGGCGACGACATACTGGAACTGTTCGATGGCGGCGCGGTATTGCTTCGCTGCTAGCCGGGTGCCCGCCAGGTAGGTGCGCGTCGGCAAGTCTTCCGGATGCTCTTTCAGCCACGCGGCCATGCGCGCATCGGCTTCGCGCTCCTGTCCCGACGCCTGCAAGGCGCGGTACAGCTGCACCTGCAAGGGGCCGATGGGACTGATGCCGAAGGCGTGCTGGTACAGTTTGACGGCTTGCTGCGGCAGCTTTTGCTCCATCAGCACGTCGCCTTCGAGCTTGTAGCCGGCCGCCAGCTTCGGCTGCTGTTCCTGCACCTGCCGCGCCACGGCCAGCGCTTCGCGCTGGCGGTTCAGGGTCAGCAGCATGGCCACTTCCACCACGCGCGCTTCCAGCAGGGCCGGGTCCAGCGTCTGCGCCCGCTTGACGGCTTGCAGCGCATTATGATGGTCGCCCAGCGCCATGTGCAGGCTGGCGATGCGCATCTGCAAGGGGGCCGACGTGCTCTGTATGCTGGCCAGCTTGATGTAGCTGTCGAGCGCAGCCGGCGCCAGGCCGGCGCTGTATTCCACCTGGGCGCGCAGGGCCAGCGCATCGGCGTCGCCCGGATGTCCGGTCTGCAGGGTGCGCGCCAGTTCCAGCGCCTTGTCGGGCGCACCCGTCTTCAGGTAAAAATTACTTAGCAGCAGGGCCGGCGCGACGGCGTCGGGATTGTCGCGGTGGGCCCGTTCGAGCCAGCGCCGCGCCTCGTCCGTCTTGCCCTCTGATGCGGCCAGCTTGGCCAGCGCCGCGCACAGGTCGGCATTCTTCGGCGCCTTCGCCAGCGCCCGCTCGAAGCGCTGCCTGGCTTGCTCCGGCTTTTTCTCGACCAGGTCGAGCTGCGCCAGGTTGTTCAGGGCGGGCAGGTAGACCGGGTCCATGCCCAGCGCTTGCTCGAAGCTGGCGCGCGCGGCCGGCAAATCGCGCAAGGCCAGGTAGACGCCGCCTTTCAGGTTCAGCAGCAAGGGATTCGTGCCTTTCTGCTGTTGCTCCATCATCTTGACGCTGGCCAGGGCCTTGTCGTTCTGCTTGTTGCGCAGCAAGGTCATCACCAGCATGGTGCCCGCCTGCGGCGTGCTCTTGTCGAGCATGTGGGCGCGTTCCAGTTCACTGATGGCGCGGCTGTTTTCGCCCATGCCCAGGCGGCTGATGCCCAGCGCCGCGTGCAGCTTGGCCGTGTCCGGCGCCAGGGTGCTGGCCTGTTCGAAATACGCTGCCGCCTTGTCGTACTGGCGCGCGCGCAAGTGGGCTTCGCCGGCCAGCGACAGCAATTCCACGTCTTCGGGGTAGGCGGCCAGCATCGGTTGCAGCAAGTCGATCGCCGCGTCGGTCTTGTTGCGCATCAATTCGATCGACGCCATCATCTTGACGGCATACAAATGCCGCGGATATGCGGCCAGGAAGCGCCGCAGGTAGTTTTCCGCCTGGGGCGGCGAGCCGAGCGCCAGTTGCACGGCGCCGGCCAGCAGGATGGACGGCATGTGGTCGGGCGCTGCCTTGAGCACCAGTTGCAAGCCTTGCAAGGCCGCCTTGTGCTTGCCTTCGCGGAAATCGAGCAGCGCCTGGGTTTGCAGCAAGCCCAGGCTGTTGGGCGCCGTCTTGCGCGCCGTGGCCAGCTGGGCCGCCGCTTCCAGGTAGCGGTTTTCCAGGATGTCGAGGTTGGCCAGGTCGATGTGCGCCTGGGTATTGTCCGGCTTTATCTTGAGGATCTGCATGTAGGCGAGCCGCGCCGCGCCATTCTTGCCTTGCAGGCGCAGCAGGTCGCCCTGCAGGCGCAAGGCGTCGAGGTTGGCGGGCGCGCCTTTCAACGCTTGCGCCAGCAGCAGCTCGGCCGCCGGCACCTGCTGCTGCAGCGCCGCCAGGCGCGCCAGGCCCAGCAAGGCTTCGAGCTGGTCCGGATGGGCTTCCAGCAGGCGCGCGTACACGGCGCGCGCCTCGTCCTGGCGGCCCAGGGCCAGCAAGGCGTCGCCGCGCAGGGCCAGCACGCTGGCGGGCTGCGCCGCATCGTCGGGGATCTCGGCCAGCACCTTGTCGAACTGGCCCAGCATCAGCCAGGCCTTGCCCAGCAATGGCATCACTTGCTGCGATGCCAGGCCCAGCGATTTTGCCTTGCGCAATTCTTTCTCGGCCGACAGCGCTTCGCCCGTGTCGATGTAGATGCTGCCCAGCAGCAAGCGCGCGGCCTTGTTGTCCGGCTCCTTTTGCAGCAAGTTCTTCAACTGGATGATGGCGGCGCGCGCTTCGCCTTTCTGGCGGTACTGCTGCGCGTCGGCCAGCAGGGTTTCGCTGCTCTGCGTGCCGTGGCAAGCCGTCAGCAGGGGCAGCAGCAGGGTGCAGCACAGCGCGGCGGCCGGCAGGCCGGGGAAAGGGCGGGGCAGGGAACGGGCCATGGAAGTCTCCGGTAGCGGCGTGCATGAGGGATAGGCATGGCCTAGCTTAAAAAGATGGCCGCCGCTCTCCTTGATTGCGCTCAACAAGCCGCCGATTCTCCGCGCGCCTGCCGGCCGCCGCCCCGCGTTCCTTGTTCCCGCTCAAGAATGTCCGGACCGGCGACCGTAGAATTTCCCGGACGGCGATGCTCAGGCCGCAACCCTTCGGAGCACATGCATATGGACAGCAAGGCGGATAGCAAGGTGGACGGCAAGGCGGGCGTGGTGGCGGTGGTGGGGCTAGGTTATGTGGGCTTGCAGCTGGCCGTGGCGTTCGGCATGCGCCAGCGCACGATCGGCTTCGACTTGTCGGCACGCAAGGTGGAAAGCTACCGGCGCCACATCGACCCGACGGGCGAAGTCAGCCATGAACAGTTGCTGGCGGCGCAAGGGCTGAGCGTCGGCTGCGATCCGGCCGAGCTGCAACTGGCCGATTTCATCGTCGTGGCCGTGCCCACGCCCGTCGACAGCGCGCACAATCCCGATTTCTCGGCCCTGGCCGGCGCCAGCGCGGCCGTCGGCCGCCACATGCGGCGCGGCGCCATCGTCATCTACGAGTCCACCGTGTATCCGGGCGCCACCGAGGAAATCTGCATCCCGCTCCTGGAACAGCATTCGGGCCTGCGCTGGAAAGAAGACTTCCACGTGGGCTTTTCGCCCGAGCGCATCAACCCGGGCGACCGCGACCATACCCTGCACAGCATCCGCAAGGTGGTCTCGGGCGACGACGCCGCCACGCTCGACAAGGTGGCCGCCCTGTACGAAGGCGTGGTCGAGGCGGGCGTGCACCGGGCATCGAGCATCCGCGTGGCCGAGGCGGCCAAGGTCATCGAAAACACGCAGCGCGACCTGAATATCGCGCTGATGAACGAGCTGGCCATCATCTTCGACCGCATCGGCATCGACACCCTGGAAGTGCTGCAGGCGGCGGGCACGAAATGGAATTTCCTGCCGTTCCGTCCCGGCCTGGTGGGCGGCCACTGCATCGGCGTCGACCCCTATTATTTGACGCACAAGGCGGAAATGCTGGGCTACCACCCGCACGTGATCCTGGCCGGGCGCCGCATCAACGACGGCATGGCCAAGTTCGTGGCGGAAAAGACCATCAAGGAAATGGTGCGCGCCGGTTTCAAACTGAAGGGGGCGCACGTGAACGTGCTGGGCCTGACCTTCAAGGAAAATTGCCCGGACTTGCGCAACTCGAAAGTGGTCGACATGATCCACGAACTGCAATCGTACGGCGTGCAGGTGCACGTGCACGACCCCGTCGCCGATGGCCGCGAAGCGCTGGAAGAATACGGCCTGACCCTGGAAAGCTGGGAGCAGCTGCCGCGGGCCGAGGCCATCATCAGCGCCGTCTCGCACCAGGCCCTGCTGGCCCGCCCGTTGGCGGATTTCCAGGCCAAGGTGCAGGAAAACGGCTGCTTCATCGACATCAAATCGCATTTCGACCCCCGTCCGCTGGAAGACGGCGGCTTGCACGTGTGGCGGCTGTGATGGCGGCCGGTGCCTTCGATCGGGCGGCGGGCGCGGCGCAAGGCGCCTCCGCTGGCGCTTCCAATGGCGTTATCGCTGGCGGCCCGGCTGCCGGCGCGTACGCGCTGGCCTGCGAACGGCTGGCGCAGGCGCCGCGCCGCTGGCTGGTGACGGGCGTGGCGGGCTTCATCGGTTCGCACTTGCTGGAAACCCTGCTGAACCTGGGGCAGGAAGTGCGCGGCCTCGACAATTTCATGACGGGCCACCGCCACAACCTGGAGCAGGTGCGCGCCAGCGTGGGCGAGCAGGCGTGGCGGCGCTTCACCTTCATCGAAGGCGATATCCGCGACCCGCAAGCGTGCGCGCGCGCGTGCGGAGCAGGCGCAGGCATGGCCGGCAGTGCCGGCATGGCAGGCGCAGGCGGCGTTGCCGGTGCCGACATCGCCGGTATCGGCGCCGCTCATGCCGCGCGCCATGCGAGTCGTGCCGCCGGTGCAAGCGACGGCGGCAGCGAACCTCCGGACGGCCGTGCCGTTCCGGACGGTTCCGGCGCCGGTGACGGCGTCGCTGTCGACTATGTGCTGCACCAGGCGGCGCTCGGTTCCGTCTCCCGTTCGCTGGAAGACCCGCTGCTTTGCCACGCCGTCAATGTCAGCGGCTTCCTGAACATGCTGGCCGCCGCGCGCGACGCGGGCGTGCGGCGCTTCGTGTATGCCGCTTCCAGCGCCACGTATGGCGACCATCCGGACTTGCCGAAAGTGGAACAACACATCGGCGCGCCCCTGTCGCCGTACGCCCTGAGCAAATATGTCAATGAACTGTATGCGCAAGTGTATGCGCGCTGCTACGCCATGCAGACGGTGGGGCTGCGCTACTTCAATGTCTTCGGTCCGCGCCAGGACCCGCTGGGCGCCTACGCGGCCGTCATTCCCCGCTGGATCGCCGCCATGCTGGACAACGAGGCCGTGCACATCCACGGCGACGGCGCCACCAGCCGCGACTTTTGCTTCGTGCACAATGCCGTGCAGGCGAATCTCCTCGCCGCCACAGGCACCGACCCGGCGGCCGTCAACCAGGTCTACAACGTGGCCGTCAACGCCCGCACCAGCCTGACGCAGCTGCACGCCACGATGCAGCAGATGCTGCTTGCCGCCCGCCCGCAGCACGTGCCGCAGGCGCCGCAGTACGGCGAGTTTCGCGCCGGCGACGTGCGCCATTCGCAGGCGGACATCGCCAAGGCGGCCCGCTTGCTCGGCTATGCGCCCACGCACGACCTGGCGCAAGGCTTGCGGCACACCATCGCCTGGTATGCGGCGCAGGCGGACGGGGCTTGAAAAACACGCTGGCCAGGGAGGCATAGCCGGCCGCCGCTGCGGTGCGCGCGCAGGCGGCCGACGCAGTCCGTGTCCGGCACTGGCCATCGGCAACTTTTCGTTGCCAGATATGCATGCCCGATGTATGTACCCGATATGCATGCCCGATATACGCACCAGATGTACATGCACATACCCGATATACGTACCAGATATACGTAGCAGATATGCCTACCAGATACCCATGCCGGATGCGCAGGCTCGATACTCGTCCTGCCGCCTGCCGCCTGCCGCCTGCCGCCTGGCCGCGAAACCGCGAAACCGCGAAACCGATTGGTGCATGCTGCCTGGCGTTCAGCGTTGCGCGGGCGGCGCTGTCGGCGTTGCTGATGTTGTTGCTGACGCTGTCGGCGCGGGCGGCTCGGGTACGCCGTCACTCTTGCTGCGCAGCACCCGGGGCGTGCCCCGAAAGTCGGCCGTATGCAGGGTGACGGGACGGCGCCAGACGCGGGCGATATACGCCAGCACCTGTTCCGCCCGCTCCAGGTCGAGGCCGCGCCCATCGCGCAGGTGGTCGTGGCGCAGCACCAGGCTGCCGTCGTCGTTGAGCAGGGTGACGGCGATGCACGGTGCGCCATAGTTGTATTTGGGCGCCAGGATGGCTTCGCGGATGACCCGCAAGTCGCGGCTGGCCAGCCGTGTTTCGCCGTCGCGGCGGCTTTCATGCACGAACAGGCCCAGGCGGTCAGCCAGTTCGCCGTCCAGATAGTTGCGAATAAAACTGCAGTCATCGTCGTCGCGGCAAATCTGGCGCGCCCGCGCCATTCCTTCGCGTTCGATGATGTGTTCCCACATGCAGAAGCCCAGGTGATAGGGATTGACGGCCAGCGCCTGCTGGTGCTCGCCCGCGTATGGGCGCACCACGTCGGAGTGCGACTTGAGGGCGGCCAGGTACAGGGCCGGCGGCAGGAAGTCCGCTTCGCGCAGCAGCCGCGCATGCCAGTACGAGGCCCAGCCTTCGTTCATGATCTGGCAGGCGTACACGGGATAGAAGTAAAACGACTCTTCGCGCACGGCCAGGAAAATATCGCGCTCCCAGTCGGCCAGGTCCGGCCCATATTGCGCAAGGAACCATAGTAAATCGTATTCGGGCTGCGGCGGCAGGAGCGGGCGCTGCGTCACGCGGGCCCGTGCCGCCTCGCGCGCCGCCAGCGCGGCCGCTTCGCCGGGCAGGCGCCGGTAGCGTTGTGCAAACGGATCGTCCCCCCCGGCGCCGCCACGCCTGCCGGCGACACCGGCCGGTCCGGACAGCGTGGCATAGGGCGCGCGGTGCAGCTCGGCGTGGATGTCCACGTGCTGTTCCAGCGCCAGTGCAGCGTCGAGCACGGCTTCCACCTGTTCCTGCCCGTGGCATTGCAGCGCCATTTCCAGACGTTGCGCCCGCGCCGCGCTCTGTTCCAGGATGTGCTGGCCCGCCATGGCGCCGAAACGCAGGAACAGGGCGTTGCGGCTGGCGAAATCGGCATGGCCCAGCACATGGGCCGTGACGAGGGTGTTTTCCGCCACGGAATTGTGTTCGGCCATGTAGGCATGGCAAGGGTCGCCGGGAAACATGACTTCGAACATATGCGAGTTGCCCATCTTCTGGTGCACGAGCTGGTGGATGTAGCGCACGCCGAACGACCAGTGGCGCATGCGCACGGGCAATCCATAGATGGCGATCTCGGCCATGAAACTGTCCGGTACGAGCTCGAACTCGACGGGGGCGAACGCCAGCCCCAGCTGCCGCGCCAGCGCTTCGATGCGGGCCGCGTAGCCGTCCAGGCCAGTTGTGTTCGCTTTGTCCGCCGTATCGGCCGTGTCGGCGTGGCGTGGGGCGTCATGCCGCGTCATGCCGTATCCTCCGTATCGGCCGCCTCGTGCCGGAAAAAAGTGCGGATGGCTTCCCACACGTCGTCGCTCTTGCCGAGGATGCTGCTGTGCAAGGGCAAGCCGCGCCGTTCCTGCTCGGCGAACAAGCTGTGCATTTCAGTTTCCAGGCTGCGCGGCACGCCGGGCACGGTTTCCACATAGCCCATATAGTTGAGCAAGACGGCCAGTTCGCCCAGGGCCACGCCGGCCGGCCCCCGGTCTTCGCTGAAATTCTCGCCATCGGAGGCATAGAACAGATAGGCGTTGTAGCGGCCCGGCGCGTAGTGTTCCTGCAGCAATTCGCGGCTCAGGCGAAACGCGGTGGAAGCCATGGTGCCGCCCATGCCATTGACCTGGAAGAACTCGGCTTCGGAAAATTCCCAGGCCCGCGTCGTATGGGCGATAAAGCGCGTTTCCACGCGCGCATACCTGCGGCGCAAGCCTTGCAAGGCAAAGAAAAAGAACGATTTGGCCAGCTTGCGCTCGGGCTGCGCCATGCTGGCCGACACGTCCAGCACGAAAAACACGACGGCGTTCGTGCTGGGCCGGGGTTGCGGCAGCACCTGGCGGTAGCGCAAGTCTTCATTCGTGAAGGGCACAGGCTGCGCTTGCAGGGCGCGCCGCTTGATGGCTTCCTTGACGGTGCGCCGCCGATCCAGCCGCGAACGGGCGCCATGCCGGTCCAGGCCGCTACGCACGAGCCGCACGTCATCGATGGCGCCCAGGTGGCGCGGCGTCAGGTGCGGCAATTCGAAGGCGTCCCACAGCCAGTCGAGTATGTCGTCGATGGGAAACTCCAGCAGCAGGCGCACGGCCCCCTCGCCATCGCCGCCGTCACCTTGCGTGCCGGCCCCGCCCGTGGCGGCTGGCCGGGCCGGGCGCAGGATATCGCCGGGCTGGCCGTCACCCTGGCCCGCGCCCAGACTGCTGCGCGCGGACGCCAGGCGGAAACGCACATGTTCGAGCAGGCGCATGGGCACTTGCACCGTGCGCTGCTGCGGCCCGCCGATCAGGTCGGGCGTGGCGACCAGCTCGGGCAAGTGCGCCTGCACGGCTTCGCGCACTTTCTGGTTGTGGCGCAGCCAGTCGCGCGCGCCGCGCGAGAACAGCGCGTACCAGGGCCGGGCCAGGGTTGGCGCGGCGCCCGTCGACGCCGCCGCGCCGGCGCAACCGGCCGTGGCGGCGGGGTCTGCGGTGCCTGAGGGGGCCGTGGAATCACCCCATGCCGGACGGGCATCCTGTTTGCCGCTGCCTGGCGTCGTGGTGGCGGCCATGGCTATTCCTGCGCCAGCAAGGTGGTCACGTAGTTGAGCGCTTCGCGCGCGCTATGGGCGTCATAGCCATATTCATCGACCAGGCGCTGTTCGACGGCGGAGATCCTGGCCCGCACGTCGTCGTCGGGCCGCTTGGCCGAGCCGACCAGGCGCAGCACGTCGCGCCGCTGCTCGAACAGGTATTGCTGGATGGCGTCGTGCAATTGCGCATGGCTGGCCAGGCCAAACGCTTCGCCCCGCTTGAACGCGCTCATGGCCTTGCGCACCACTTCTTGCCGGAAGGATTGTTTGCCCGAGTCGCTGATGTGGATTTTTTCTTCCACGGCGCGCAGGAAGCGCTCGTCGGGACGGCGCTCTTCGCTGGTGATGGGATCGCGGATCTGGCGGTTGTCGAGCATGGCTTCGACTTCATCGAGATATTTGTTCAGCAAGTCTTGCGCTTCTTGCTCGAATGACACAAACAAGGCCTTGTGCACGTCGGCCTTGACCCAGCGGTTATAGAAATCCTTGCGCGTGAGCACCAGGTAATCGACCCATTTGCGCTTGCGCCGCGGTTCGATGCGCGCATCGTTTTCGATGCCGTCTTTCAGGGCCAGCAGCACGTCCATGGTGGACAGGCTGTTGCGCTGGGCGGAAATGATGGCGTGCGACAGGGCATTGATGACGAAGCGGGGCGACACGCCCGACAGGCCCTCGTCGGGCGACTTGTCGCGCTCGCGCATGCGGCGCAGGTCGGCAGGTTGCAAGTCGTCCACATCTTCGTTCGCGTAGATGCGCAGTTTCTTGACCAGTTCGGCCTCCTTGTCCTCGCCCTCGGGCATGCGGCTGAGGATGGCAAACACGGCCGCCGCATGCAGCACGTGCGGGTCGAGGTGCACGTCGCGGAAGGCGGGCGCGGCCGCGAGGATCAGCTTGCGGTAGATGCGCGCTTCCTCGCGGTAATTGAGCGTATAGGGCACTTGCACGATGACCATGCGGTCGAGCAGCGCCTCGTTTTCGCTCTCTTGCAGGAATTTGCGGAATTCGGCCAGATTCGTGTGCGCGAGGATGGTCTCGTCGAGGTAGATCAGGGGGAAGCGCGACACCTTGACATTCTTTTCCTGCGTCAGGGTCAATAGTAAATAGAGGAATTCCCGCTTGACCTTGAGGATTTCGATCATTTCCAGCATGCCGCGGCTGGCCGCATACACGGCGCCGGACCACGACCAGGCGCGCGGATCGCCTTCGTCGCCGTATTGCGCCACTTTCGACAGGTCGACGGAACCGACCAGGTCGGCCAGGTCGGCCGTCGTGGGATCGTGCGGCGCATACGTGCCGATGCCGCAGCGGCCCGCCTCGGACAAATGGATGCGCTCGACGGGCATGCGCAGGAAGTCGCCCGCATACTGCTCTTCCAGGCGGGCGCGGCAATGTGGACACAGTTCGCCCTGCAGCTCTGCATCATAGCTGGCGCGAAAGTCGGCCCTCATGCTGTGCGGCACCAGATGCAGCGGCGATTCGTGCACGGGACAGCCGGCGATGCCGTACAGCGCGCCTTCGCTGCTGTGGCTGTACTCTTCCAGGCCCCGCTTGAGCAGGATCACCATGGTCGACTTGCCGCCCGATGGCGGGCCCAGCAACAGCAACATGCGCCGGCCTACTTCGGAGCCGGCAGCGGCCGCCTTGAAGTAGGCGGCGACCCGGTCGATCGCCTCGTCGATGCCGAACAGCTCGTCGTCGAACAGGCGGCAGCGGAAGCGCCCGTTGCCGTCGGTCTGGCCATTCCAGCGCATCATGTCCCACAGGTACTGGTGCGCGCTGCGCGTCAGCAGGGCGGCGCGGCCGGGCAGGATTTGCTCGAGGAAGTCGGCAAAACTGCCGCGCCAGGGCGTGATGCGGTGTTTTTCCGCCCAGGCCGCCATGCCGTGCACGAAACCCGCATGCTGGGCCGCGCCACCGGCGTCTGTCGTATTGTCGCCGGCTGGAGTGTCGCCGGCTGACGCCGCTGCCGCAGGGGCGTCGTCGGATTGGCGTGTGATACCAGGGCTCGTCATTGTTTCCCCATCCTTGCTGTTGCTGGCGTTGCTGGCGTTGCTGCCGTGGAGCAGGCCCGGTTCCAGCCTGTCGGCCAAGTATACGGCGGCGCCTCTGCCCGCACGCCTGATCCCGCTCAACCTTGACGAGGGAACTATTTTTGCACTCGCTGCACCCATTGGGGCAGGGCAGCCAGGCATCCGCACGGTTCAATCCAGATCAATACCGGCCCGCGCAGCCCGTCCACACTGGAAGCTTGCGGCGACCCACGAGGAGAACACGATGATAGGCAACGAGAATGGTTTCAGCGCCCCGCCGGGCGGCAGCGGCAGGGGCCAGAGCGTGGACGATGAAGAGGCCGTCGGCCAATTTTCCGTCCCCGGCGAAGACGACAATACGATCGAGAGCGCGTCCGTCGCGGACGTGCCCGACGCCCTGAGCGGCGTCAGCATGGAATTGCTGGAAATCAAGCGCAGCATCGAGGACGGCATGCGGCAAAGCATCGCGCAAGCGGGCGGCGCGCGCGCGGCCGACGCCTTCAGCGACAGCGGCAATATCCAGGGCGTGTCCATCGGCCTGGGCGAGGGCGCCAGCGACAGCTCGTCCGGTGAACCGGGCTTGCCGGCCCTGACCCTGTACGTGGCCGAACCCACTTCCGTCGACCGCGCCAAGGCCGCCATCGTGGGCGCCATGGGCGTGCGCGCCATGGCCAGCGACAAGGTGCCCGTCAACATCGTCGTCACGGGCGTGATCGATGCGCAGCCGCACCGTTTCCGCTTGCGCCCGGCGCCGGGCGGCGTGTCGGTCGGGCATTTCCGCATCACGGCCGGCACCATCGGCTGCCTGGCCGTGGGGCGCAGCGCGCCGCGCAACAGCCGCCTGATGATTCTTAGCAATAATCACGTGCTGGCAAATTCCAACGGCGGCGTGTTCAACGATTGCATCGTGCAGCCTGGCCCCATCGACGGCGGCCGCTGCCCGCAAGACCAGGTGGCCGTGCTCGAGCGTTTCGTGCCCATCAATTTCAGCGGCGGCGTCAATTTTGTCGATTGCGCCACCGGCTGGGCCTGGCCAGACAGGGTACGTCCGGAACTGGTCTACCTGAGCGGCGGCGTGCCCGCGTACTTCCGCATCAGCAATGCGCTCGTGGCGCCCGCACTGGGCATGATGGTCGGCAAGTCCGGGCGCACGACGCAATTGACGCAGGGCCGCATCACGGGCCTGGGCGCGACCATCAACGTCAATTACGGCGGCGGCAGGATCGCGCTGTTCCAGGACCAGATCGCCATCACGGGCGTCAGCGGGGCGTTCAGCGCGGGCGGCGATTCCGGCTCGTCCATCTGGACCTGGAACCAGCAGCGCAATCCCGTCGGCCTGCTGTTTGCCGGCGGCGGCAACATCACGTTTGCCAACCAGATGCGGCGCGTGGTGGCGGCGCTCGACATCAATTTATACACTTGAGCACGCTTTAGGAGCCGGCCGGGCGGCCCCGCGCCGCCTTGCCTGACGCTGTTTTTTGCACGATGATGATCTTGCTCAAGTCTTGCTCAAGGGCGGCCGCCGCGCAGGGTCTTGGCCGGCGAAGCGTGCTGCAGCGCCGGATGGGCGGGTGTATCATGCAAGGGATCGGGAGGGTTTGTCATATCAGGAGGATGTGTCATGTCAAACAGTAAGTTCGCACAATCGCCATATGCCGTCTTCGAGGACGCCGCCATGCCGTATTTGCCGGATGCCCCTCCTGGACAGGGCCCGGGGCAGCATGCCCAGGCCGCGCCGCCAGGCCGCCTGGAAGCGGCCCGGCGACGCAACGAGCGGGCGCTGATGGCCATCGACGGCGTGGAAGGCGTCAGCCTGGGGCAGACGGCCGTGGGCAAGGAAGCGCTCGTCGTGTACCTGCGCGACTCGTCCGTCAAGCGGCGCGTGCCGTTGCAGGTCGACGGTTATCCCGTAGAAACGAGCATCACGGGCCAGATCGATATCCAGCGCTGGTAGGCAAGCGAGCCCGACGGCCAGGCCGCCGGGCTGCGCATAGCCGCAGGAAGACCTGTTGCCAGGCCTTTGGCTTCGCTTATCCGCCCGCCTTATTTGCTCAGGCGGCCGATCGCTTCAGCCACGCCCGCGCCATAGGCGGGGTCGCACAGGGTGCAGTTGCCGATGTGGCGTTGCTTGACTTGCTCCGAGGCGCCCGAGATGGCGCGCGCCGTGTTGTCGAACAAGGCTTGCTGCTGCGCCGCGGTCATCAAGCGGAACAGGGCGCGCGGCTGCGAATAGTAATCTTCGTCGACACGGTGGTTCCAGTGGTCGGCCGCGCCTTCGATGCTGAGCGGCGGTTCACGGAAATCGGGCTGTTCGGCCCACTCCTGTTCGCTGTTCGGTTCATAGCCCAAGGTCCCGCCCTGATTGCCGTCGACCCGCATCTGGCCGTCGCGGTGATAGCTGTGGAACGGGCATTTCGGCGCGTTGACGGGGATATGGCTGTGGTTCACGCCGAGGCGGTAGCGCTGCGCGTCGCCATACGAGAACAGCCGGCCCTGCAGCATCTTGTCCGGCGAAAAGCTGATGCCGGGCACCACGTTGGCCGGATTGAAGGCCGATTGTTCCACTTCCGCGAAATGGTTGTCGGCATTGCGGTTCAGCTCCAGCACGCCCACCTCGATCAGCGGATAGTCGCCGTGCGGCCACACTTTCGACAGGTCGAACGGGTTGAGGTGATACGTGCCTGCCTCTTTTTCCGGCATGATCTGCACGTACAGGGTCCAGCGGGGGAAATCCTTGTTTTCGATGCTTTCGTACAGGTCGCGGTGCGAGCTTTCGCGGTCCTTGCCCACCAGTTCCTCCGCTTCGGCATCCGTCAGGTTTTGAATCCCTTGCTGGGTTTTAAACGTGAACTTGACCCAGAAACGCTCGTTTTGCGCATTCAGGAAGCTGAAGGTATGGCTGCCGAAGCCGTGCATGTGGCGGAAGCTGCGCGGCAAGCCCCGGTCGCTCATCACCACGGTCACCTGGTGCAGGGCTTCCGGCAGCGAGGTCCAGAAGTCCCAGTTGCTGTTGGCGCTGCGCAAGCCCGTGCGCGGATCGCGCTTGATGGCGTGATTCAAATCGGGGAATTTCAAGGGGTCGCGCATGAAAAACACGGGCGTGTTGTTGCCGACCAGGTCCCAGTTGCCTTCTTCCGTGTAAAACTTCAGGGCGAAGCCGCGGATATCGCGTTCCGCGTCCGCCGCGCCCCGTTCGCCCGCCACCGTGGAAAAGCGCGCGAACATCGGCGTTTTCTTGCCCACTGCGCCAAAGATTTTCGCCCGCGTGTAGCGCGTGATGTCGTGCGTGACGGTAAACGTGCCGTGCGCGCCGGAACCCTTGGCATGCATGCGGCGCTCGGGAATGACTTCGCGGTCGAAGTGGGCCAGCTTTTCCAGGAACCACACATCTTGCAGCAGGGCGGGGCCGCGCGGGCCGGCCGTCTGGATGTTCTGGTTGTCGACTACGGGCGCGCCAAAGGCGGTGGTCAGCTTTTTCATTGGACTCTTTCTTTATAGGGGAGGTCAACGGACGAGCCAGGGCCTACCCAAACACTGGCTGGGCTGAGCGTGTACGACGTGCTCACCGAGGCTGGTCCAGAGTAACAAATTTCTAAAAAGCAAATTCAGTGTAATCCATTTCGGAGCCGGCAACAGCCCCGCCGCGTCCGGGGAAGCGGCTTGCCCATCATAGCCTCTCGGCCTTGTCCAGCCCAACACGATTGACCGAGCGCAAAGCGCAGCGTGATTTTCCGACGTATTGGCGATATGTTTGGTTATGTCACCGTCAAGTGTGGGAATGCTCCCAGCGTTGCTTTCAATAACGTTTCTGCTGAGCGGATGCGCCTGGCGTCGAGTATCCAGCGCCAGCCCAGGTAATTCGGCAGGTAGCGCGTCGCCACGCCGCGAAAGGGGCGCAGCCAGTCCCGCAGACGGCTGTGATACGCATTGACGTTCTGCACATGCGCGGCACCCTGCACACAGATGCCGGCGCGCAAGTTGACGGCCTGGTGGCTGATGCCCGCTTCCCTGGCAAACGCCCGGTAGGCGGCATGGCCATCCGTTACCAGCAGGACATCCTTATCGATGACGGGCAACAAGCAGCGGTGCAGCTGTGCCTTCGTCAACGCCCCTTTGCCCGTGACGAAATCGAGGGTCTGGCCTGTACGGTCGCGCGCCACCAGGATACAGACTTGCTCATCGGAAATGCCACGCTGACGGGCATGGCCGCCCCGGCGGCGGGCCGGACGCGTCATCTGCCTGGATCCTTTTTCCGATTCCAGCACATATAACTCGTCCGCCTCGGCAATACCATGCAGGCCATGCGGCCGGTCCGTTTTTGCCAACGATAAAAACCGGTGGCGCCAGCGAAACGTGGTGTTGCGGTGCAGTCCCAGCTGCTGAGCGGCCTGGCGTACCGACCTGGAATCGAGCAGGCAATCGGCATAGGCGATCCACAACGATTTATGGCGCAAACGGGACAGCGGCGTGCCCGTCAAGGCATTGAAAGTGCGCCCGCACGGCACGCAGCGGTAGCGCTGCAAGCCATGCGCATGGCCATGCCGGTGCAACTGATGCGAGTGGCAGGCGGGACAGGCCAAGCGCGGCTGCGCCACGCTTTCCAGCAGCGCGACGGTCGCGTCGTGTGGCGCGTTGCCACGCAGCAAGGCCATGCCTGCCTGCCGCTGGCGCCGGTTCAGGTAAGCAAACTGTGCGATAAAGCTGATCCAGTCGGCTGGCTGCATGATCTGCTCCCTGTATGGTGAATATGCAGAGTCAGATAGCGCAGCCGACGGAAGATTCCGGCATTTCCCCTATTTGCCGATGACAGAGCCATATGTTTTGGCGGTATCAGCGATATTTGGCCCAGTTCGCCCGCAACCACGTCAGCACGGCGGCATGGCCGCGTATGTCGGCGGGCAAGTGGCGCTGGATCAGCCGTTCGCATTTGAGCGCCGTCGCCAGGCTGCCGCCGGACCAGCTGTTGCAGCTGTACAGCACTTCATACCATTCGTGGCGGTTCAGCAAGGTGCTGTCGGGGATGCCGCGCTGCGCCGGGTCGTCGCCCGCCGCCGGGCCATCCGGATAGCTGAACTGCAAGTCGCTCTTTGTCATGGGCCCCAACCGGTGATCTGCCATGCCTGCCTCCCGGTAAAATTGTGCGCGAACACCTGTCCGCGCCAGGCAAGCTTATGCCACCGGCAAGCATTCCATTCAGCAATATGGGCTGGCCTTGACCTGGCTTAAAACTTGTTCCAGTTATTGTGCCGGTGCTCCGTCGCTTCCTTCATCAGGTGGCCGGCGCGCAGGGCGTCGTCCGCTTGCACCGTCATGGCCAATTCCTGGATGGCGGGCGGGTATTCGTGATGGGCCGCTTCTTCCAGCAATTCGCGGCCTTTCGCCAGGTCGCGCGGCACGCCGCGGCCTTCGCGGTAGGCGTTGTACAGCAGGAACATGGCGTGTGGATTGCCCAGCTCGCTGGACTTGTCCAGCCAGTGCGCGGCGGTCACGGGGTCTTTCGGCACGCCTTCGCCATTCGCCGCAAGCAAACCCAGCATCAGGGCCGCCTTCGCGTGGCCTTGCTGCGCCGCCTGGCGGTACCATAGCCAGGCCTGGGCCGGCGTGGCCGCGCGCAGCATCTGGCCCAGCTCGAAGGCCGCTTCCGTGTCGCCCGCGCGGGCCGCCTGTTCGAACAGGCTCAAGGCCTCGGCACGGCGTTCGGCACGGGGCTGGTAAATCAGCGCCAGTTCGCGCTCGGCGACGGGCATGTCCTTGCCGGCCCAGCTGCGCACCTTGCGCTCGGCCTGGTGGTCGCCCGCCTGGCGCGCATGCATGGCGACGGCTTCGATTTCCGCCGCCGTGGGCGGTGGCGACGCCTGGCAAGCGGCCAGGACGGCGGCCAGCACGACGGCGGGCAGGGAGAGTGCGTGTTTCATTGGGATCAACTTTCATCAAAACGGGCCGGCACTGCGCTTGTTCCGGCCCTCGGACCTTATTTGCTCAGGTCGATGCGGTACTTGGCAAAGCCGCTGGCGTCGAGTCCGCCTTCGGCCGCCACGTTGGTGATGCCGCTGCCTTGCGCCAGCGCCAGATGGCCGGGCGCCGAGCGCAGGATCACGGGACCGGCCGTGGCCGTCTTGACGAAGCTCCAGCTGCGCGCGCTGCCATTGTTGGCCAGGGTCACCTTGCCGCCCTTGGTGCTCAGCGACGCCAGGTAGTTGCTGACCACGGCCTGATTCGCATCGGGCGATTTGATGATGGTCTTGCTGCCGTCGATGCCCGGCACGGCGCCGCCGCCGCCGGCGCGGTAGTCGTTGGTGGCGACGATGAAATCATCGCCATCGGCGACCGCCGCCCCCTTGTACGTGAGGTTGACGATGCGGCTGCCCGGCTTTTTCGTCACGTCGATCTGGTACGTCAGCGCATTGTTTTCCGCGTAGAACACGTCATAGTTATAGATCGTGCCATACGACGGCACCAGGTCTTGCTCGGCGCTGCTGGCCGGGTCGATCTGGTTGAATTGTTTGGCCGACGTTTCCAGCCACGCTTTCAAGTCCGCGCCCTTGATTTTCACGGCTTGCAGGTTGTTATTGCTATACAAATACAAGTCGCCCGGGTTGCGCACTTGCAAGCCGACCGGCGCGGCCGGGGAGGCGCCAGCGGCCACGTCCGTGAAGTCCGATGGCCCGTTGCGGCCCGCCTTGAACGGCGCGCTGCAGGAAATGACGGGGATGTTCTTGTAGCTGGACAAGGTGGCATCCGTGCTGGTGGCGATGAAATTTTTCACGTAATCGAGCTGCGCCTGGTTCACCAGCTGGATGGCGCTGACGTCGCCCACCAGCGCGAAGTAGGCGGACATCTCGAAATCCGTGCTGATGCCCAGCGGCTGCTTGGCGTAGGCGATGGTGGCCGCGTGCTCGGTGGCGACCAGCGGGGCGATGGCCGGGTCGGCTTTGACGAGGGTCTTGCCATCCGTGTATTTGAAGCCGCGCGATTCCACCGTCGTCTTGGCCGGCTGCACCACCCACTTGCCGCCCTGGTAGGCCATGGTCAGCTTGATGATGCCCAGGCGGCGGCCCCAGCTTTGCGCCATGACGGTGGGCACGCCGTTGACGAAGCCGTTCTCGGCATCGATCTTGGCGCTGGCGGGGAAGGCGGCGAACGAGGCGTCCAGGGCGGCCGCGCCCGTTTCCTTGCCTTTCGGGAAGATCAAGTGCGAGTGGCCGATCATCAGCGCGTCGATGCCCGTGCTGGTCAAATGATAACTGCCGTTTTCCATCTTCGGGCTGTAGGGACTGGTGTCCAGGCCGCCGTGCGACAGGGCCACGACGAGGTCGGCGCCCTTGCTGCGCAATTCCGGCACGTATTGTTTCGCCGCTTCCTGCACGCCCGTCACGCTGACTTTGCCAGCGAGCACTTTTTGATCCCATTCGAGGATTTGCGGCGGCACAAAGCTCAGCACGCCCACATTGATTTTCACGGTCAGCTTGCTGCCATCGGGCGCCGTGGCGGCGAAATCGCGGGGCAGCAAAGTGTAGGGCTGGAAAATCGGCTTGCCGCTGGACACGCCGACGACATTGCTCAGCACGGAAGGGAAGGCGGGCGCGCCGCACGTGCCCGTCGGCTTGGCCACGCCGGGAATACCGAAATCCGTGTTGGTGATCTGGCTCAGGTAAGGCAAGCCGTAGTTGAATTCGTGGTTGCCCATGCCGCCCGCATCGTATTTCAGCGCGTTCATGGCCTTGTGCACGGCCAAGGTGCCGCTGCAAGGCACGGGTGCGGCCACGGCCTGCAGGTCGGCCAGCAAGGTGCCCTGGATGACGTCGCCATCATCGAGCAAGACGTTGTTCGGATTTTCCGCGCGCGCCGCCTGGATCAGGGTCGACGTGCGTTCCAGGCCCAGGCTCGTGTCTTCGGCCAGCGCGTAATAGTTATAGCTGAGGACATTCGAGTGGATATCCGTGGTTTCCAGCAAGGCGACGGTGACCGTCGTGCCTTCGGGAATGGCCGGCGCCGTATTCGAACTGCCGTTGCAACCGACGAGACCTGCACTTGCCAGCGCTGCCAGCATGACCCAATTTGTTTTCATTACCGCCCTCGGAGAGATTCAAAGGACGCGACTGTAACGCCGCCATATGACGCGGCGATGACAGCCGTGCAAGGCGCATGGATTCAGGGGCGCGCGCAGGCGGCCGCGGCCTTGGCTAGCCAGGCCGCATCGACGGGCCCCAGGCGCCGGATGCAGATCCGATGTTCAGAAGTTAGTATCACTGTGTACGGCAAGCCCTTGATTTGATTGCCAAAGGTGGGCAACAAGGCGGGCGCAGCCAGGGCTTGGGAATAGCTGGCGGGGTGGCTGCGCAGGAACGCCTGTGCGGCCGCCCGCGTGTCGATGGCGATGCCGATGACGGGGAGTGTCGGCTGGCTGGCGGCGTGGGCATTGAATATCGGCAACTCCTGGATGCAAGGCAGGCAGTTGCTGGCCCAGAAGTTCAGCACCACGGCCCGGCCGTGGAACTGATCAAGGCGCAGCTTGCCGCCGGCATCCAGGCGGGGCAAGTTGAAGGACAGCGGCGCGGCGTGCGCCTGGCAGGCGAGCACGAACAATAACGCCGCCCAGCGCGTCATTGCGGCACCACGGCCGCGTCCGTCATGCGGTAATACAGGCCCATGGGGTCGCTGGCCAGCACTTTCAGCTTGCCCTGCACGATGAAGGGGGCATAGCTGAACTTCACGGGCGTCTTGCTTTTGATTTCCACCACGCCTTCCGGACCGGCCGGCAGGCAAAAGGGACAACTGGCCGAGGTGATGGTCAGCAGGAAGTGTTTCTGCTTTTGTCCTGGCTCCAAAGGCATCATGAAGCCTTGCACTTTCACCTCAGTATTGTCGAGCGCGCTGATTGCCGGCGTGTACTTCGGCACCATGCGGCCCTTTTTCGCTTTCACGGTCGTGGCCTGGCCCAGCAGCTTCCACGACACGACGCCGGGCAAGTCCGTCAGCGGGGCGAAGAACGAGGGCGGTTCGTCGGCGGGAGTGGCGCCGGCAGTGCCTGCCAGCAGCGCGCACGCGCTTAATGCCATGATTTTCAACATGTTTTTCCTTTCAGGGGCGCGCCAGCGTGGCGGCGATATCGGTGCGGTAGGCGCGCAGGGCGGGCAGGGCCGCGGCCAGCAAGCCCACCGCCACGGCGATCACGGGCAGCCACGCTTCGCCGGGGATGATGCGCCAGGCTTGCAGGTTCAGGTCCTGCATCGATGCCAGCCAGCCCAGCAAGCCGATGGCCGCATGGCCCAGCAGCCAGCCCAGCGCCGCGCCCGTCGATGACAGCAGCAAGCCTTGCGCCAGCAGCAAGCGCAGCAGTTTGGCGGGCGAGGCGCCCAGGGTGCGCAGGATGGCCAGGTCGGTCTTGCGTTCTTCCAGCGCGCCATACAGGGCCACGAACAGCGACAGGGCCGCCACCAGCAGCACGCCGGCGGCGATCGCCCGCAGCACGGCGATGCCCACGCCCAGCAGATTGAACAGCCGTGCCGCCTCGAAAGCGGGCTGCGCCGCCTGCAGCCGGGCCTGGCTGTTCACCCAGCGGGGCAGGCTGAGGGCGGCCAGGGGAGATGCGTATTGCACCAGCACGGCCGTCAGTTCGCGCCCGGGCGCGCTGGCGGGGTGTTCATCGGGATCCGTTTCATGCACTTGCCACACGGAAGCGACGGGCGTGAGGATCAGCCGGTCCAGCACCGTGCCCGTGGGCGCCAGGATGCCCGTCACCGTGTAGGGCGCGTGGTCGTGCACTTCGCCGCCCGCCGCCAGCCCGTGCGAACCGGCAAAGCTGGCGCCAAGGACCGCGCCCGTCTCGCGCGCGGCGCGGGCGCCGAACACGGCTTGCATCGGCTGCGCGAACGGCGTTCCCTGCGCCAGGTGCGCGCCGTAATGGCCGAGCAGCGCCGCGGTGCTGCCGACGATGCGGAAACCGTGGAAATTGTCGCCCAGCGCGAGCGGGATCGCCGCTTTCACCAGCGGCTGCGCGGCCAGCGCCGCCAGCGCCGTGCCGGGGATGTTGCCGGTCGGAATATCAGCGTGATACACGGACGACAGGATCAGTTGCAGTGGAGACCCTTTCGCGCCCACCACCAGGTCGATTCCTTGCGCATCGCGCTCCGCGTGCTCTTCCAGCTGGGCGGAGACGCCGAGTATGAAGGTCATCATGGCGATGCCGATGGCGACCAGCAGCAGGTTCAGGCTGGACGCCAGCGGTTTGTGGCGCAGGGCGCGCCAGGCGAGGGTGGCCGCGTTCATGCCGCCTGCCTGGCGCGCGGCAGGCGCAGCACGACAGCGTGCGGCAAGGCGGCCAGCACCCTGGCGTCGTGGCTGGCAATCACCAGCGAGGCGCCCACTTGCGCGGCCTGGCTGGCCATCAGCGCGACGACGGCGGCGCAAGCCTCGTCGTCGAGGTTATCCGTCGGCTCGTCGGCCAGGATCAGTTGCGGGCGCAGGACGACGGCGCGCGCGATGGCGGCCCGCTGCCGTTCGCCGCCGCTCAGGGCATGCGGGTAGGCGTCGAGCTTGTCGGCCAGGCCCAACTGGCCCAGCAGGCTGGCTGCGCGGACCGGATCGGGCCGCTGGCCGCTGGCGTAGGCGGGCAACAAGACATTGTCGAGCACGTTCAAGCTGGGCACCAGCGCCAGTTGCTGGGGCAGCAAGCCGACGGCACGGCCGCGCCAGCTGTCGCGCTGGCGCGGCGTCAGGCCGGGCAGGGACGTGCCCGCCACGTCGAGGCGGCCCGCCTGGGGCGTCAGGATGCCGGCCAGCAAATGCAGCAAGGTCGATTTGCCGGAGCCGGATGGTCCCAGCAGCAGGGCGTGGCGCCCGGCGGGCAAATGAAAGGCGGCGATGTCCAGCACGGGGCGGTCGGGGTCATAGCCGTAGGTCAAAGAGGCGAGGTGGAGCATGAAGTTCTTTCGGGTAACTGGCCGGCAGGCAAAGATTGGCGCACAAATGCAACTTGGCTGCATTATAATTCAAACGCAATCGACTTGCATTTAAAATGCGGCCGTCCATTTCTCCCTTGCTTGACAACCCGATCACCCCATCCGAAAGATACCCATGACCCAGCGCAAACTCCCCGTCACCGTCCTGTCCGGCTTTCTCGGCGCCGGCAAGACCACCTTGCTCAACCATATACTGCGCAACCGCGAAGGCAAGCGGGTGGCCGTCATCGTCAATGACATGAGCGAAGTCAATATCGACGCCTCGCTCGTCAAGGACAGCGCCGAGGCGGCCGGCGCGGCCCTGTCGCGCACGGAAGAAAAGCTGGTGGAAATGTCCAACGGCTGCATCTGCTGCACCTTGCGCGACGATCTGCTGCTGGAAGTGCGGCGCCTCGCCGCGGAAGACCGCTTCGATTACTTGCTGATCGAATCGACGGGCGTGGGCGAACCGATGCCCGTGGCCGCCACCTTCGACTTCGAGGACGAGCACGGCGACAGCTTGAACGACGTGGCGCGCATCGACTGCATGGTCACCGTCGTCGACTGCGCCAACCTGCTCAACGATTTCCACAGCGAAGACAGCCTGGAGCAGCGGGGCGAGATCGCGGGCGAGGGCGACGACCGCCAGCTGGCCAATTTGCTCACGGAACAGATCGAATTTGCCAATGTCATCGTCCTCAACAAGGTCGACATGGTGGCGGCGGACGAGCGCCTGCGCGTGCTGGCCATTTTAAAAGCCTTGAATCCCGGCGCGCGCATCATCGAAACGAACCAGTCCATCGTGCCGCTGGACGCCATCCTGGGCACGAATTTGTTCGACCTGGAACAGGCGGCCGGCATGCCGGGCTGGGCCCAGGAGCTGGCCGGCGTGCATGCGCCGGAGACGGAAACGTACGGCATTCGCAGTTTTGTGTACCGCGCGAAAGAGCCGTTCCACGCGCAGCGCCTGCACGATTACATTGCCCAGCCGATCAAGGGCGTGGTGCGTAGCAAGGGATATTTCTGGCTGGCCAGCCGGCCCGAATGGGTGGCCAGCCTGTCCGGCGCGGGCAAGCTGATGAATATCGAACCCGTGGGCCTGTGGTGGGCGTCCGTGCCGAAGGAACGCTGGCCCACGGATGCGGCCTCGCTGGCGGAAGTCAAGGCAGGCTGGAGCGAAACGTATGGCGACCGCTACCAGGAGCTCGTCTTCATCGGCCAGGACATGGACCAGGCCGCCATCGAGGCGGATTTGAAGAAATGTCAATTGAACTATACGGAAACGCGCCAGGGCATGGCCGCCTGGCGCAAGCTGCCCGATCCGTTCCCGCAGTGGCAGCGCATGGAAGAACTGGAAGATTAACCATCGATAGGAAAGACATATGACAGAATTGATCCCCGTCACCATCATCACGGGTTTTCTCGGCAGCGGGAAAACCACCTTGCTCAAGCGCATATTGCAGGGCGATCACGGCGTGCGCATCGCCGTGATCGAGAACGAATTCGCCGCCGAAAGCATCGACCATGGCTTGCTGGTGCAGGACAGCGACGAGCAGATCGTGGAAATGAACAATGGCTGCATCTGCTGCAGCGTGCGCGGCGACTTGATCCGCATCCTGGGCGAGCTGCACGCCAAACGCGCATCCGGCACCATCGCCTTCGACCACGTGATCATCGAAACGACGGGCCTGGCCGCGCCTGGCCCGGTGGCGCAAACCTTCTTTGCGGAGCCGTCCGTCAGCGAGTGCTACATGCTCGACGCCATCCTGACGGTGGTCGATGCGCGCCATGCGCAGCAGCAATTGACGGCGCACAAGGAAGCGCAGGAGCAAGTGGGCTTTGCCGACCGCATCCTGCTGTCGAAGACGGACCTGGTCGGCAAGGACGAGCTGGCCGCGCTGCGCCAGCGATTGATTGCCATCAATGGCCGCGCCAGCATCCAGAAAGTGCGCTTCGGCAATGTGCCCTTGCGCGACATCCTGAACATCCGCGGTTTCAACCTGAACGCCATCGTCGAGCTGGAGCCGGATTTCCTCGGAGAACTGGGGCACCGCCATGGCGACGGCGTGCAATCGTTCGTCTATCACCAGTCCCAGCCCCTCGATCTGCTGCAGGTGGAAAATTTTCTCGATGCCGTGGTGCAACTGTTCGGCAGCCAGCTGATGCGTTACAAGGGCATCCTGTACGTGGCCGACGTGCCGCGCCGCGCCGTCTTCCAGGGCGTGCACATGCTGATGGGCTCGGAACTGGGCGCGCCATGGCGCGACGGCGAGACGCGCGCCAGCAAGATGATCTTCATCGGCCGCGACTTGCCGCTGGATATGCTGACCCGTGGCCTGGACCGTTGCGTGGCCAAGGCGGACAGCCCGGTCGAGGTGGCGGCGTGAGCGTGGAAGCGGGCTTGCCCGCCCTGGCGCTGATCTTTTTGCTGGGCATGCGGCATGGGCTGGAACCGGACCACCTGGCCGCCGTCGACGGCCTGACCCTGCGCAGCCAGGCTGCATCGCCGCGCTGGACGCCGTGGATGGGCGCGCTGTTTGCGCTGGGCCATGGCGTCACCGTGCTGGCCATCGTGGCCGTGGCCGCCGTGGCGTCGCAGCAATTTTCACCGTCGGAAACCGTATTCGGCTGGCTGGAATGGCTGCCCATCGCCTTGCTGCTGCTGATCGCGGCCCTGAATGCGCGCAGCCTGCTGGCCGGCGCGCAACTGGCCGAGGTGCGCGGCCGCCTGCTGCCACGCTGGCTGCGGGGTGCGTCCGGGCCATTCGGCGCCATTCTCGTCGGCATGCTGTTCGCGCTTGTGTTCGACACGGCCGTGCAGGCGGCCGCCTGGGGCTACGCGGCCGTGGCGCTGGGCGGCATGCAGCCGGCCTTGCTGACGGGCCTGGTATTTGCCGTCGGCATGGGCGTGACGGATACCTTCGATGGCTGGGTCACGGCAAAAGTCATGCGCACCGGCCAGAGTGACCTCGTGCGCGCCTTCCGGCGCCGCCTGGGCTGGCCCATCGTCGCCATTTGCGTGGCCATGGCCGCCTGCATGGCGGCCGGCAAGCTCGATGCCGCCTGGTCGCTGCCGGAAAGCTGGACGGCGGCCCTCGGCGCGGCCATGGTGCTGCTGATGGCGGCCCTGTACGGCTGGACCTTGCTGGGTTTGCGCCGCGTGCGTGCCTGAGGCGGGGGCGTGGGTATAATGGAAAAAAACTGCCGGATTCCACCATGCCCGCACCTGAAATCGTCATCCGCCTGCTGACGCCGGCCGACACCGCCGCCTTTTGCGCGCTGCGCCTGCGCGCCATCCTCGATTCGCCCAGCTCGTTTTCCTCGTCGCGCGAGGACGAGCTGGCGCGCACGCCCGAAGAACATGTGCAGCGCATCGCCGGCGGCCCGCTGCACCGGGCGTTCGGCGCCTTCGATGGCGAGCGCCTGGTCGGCTTTGCCGGCTTGCGGCGCGAATCCATGCGGCAACTGTCGCACAAGGCCTTGCTGTGGGGCGTGTTCGTCGATGTGGCGCAGCGGGGCCGTGGCGTGGCGCGGCGTCTCGTGAACGCCTGCATCGAACAGGCCGAGCGCGACCCCGCCGTCATGCAAGTGCATTTGAGCGTGAATGCGGAAAACAATGCCGCCCTGGGCCTGTATGAATCGCTGGGATTTATCGCATATGGCACGGAACCGCGCTCGATGCGCGTGGGCGAGCTATTTTATGACGAGCATCACCTGGCTTTATTGATCAGGTAATGCCGCTGCCGATTACTTGCAGCGCGGGCACAGGCCCTTGATCAGGTAATCGACTTCGCCGCCGCTGAAACCTTCCGGCAAGAGCACGGGCGGCGGCAGCTTGACTTCATTGAAGCAGGTGACGTTCGCGCACTTGGTGCACTGGAAATGCGCGTGTTCGTGCGCCTGGTGGCCGGCGCCCGCGCTGAAGCGCCACACCTGGTCGGTGCCGGCGATGCGGTGCACGAGTTCATTTTCCGTCAGCCATTCCAGCACCCGGTACAGGGTGACGGAATCGATGTCGCTGTCCTGCGACAGCGCTTGCTGGATTTCATGGTGGGTCAGCGAACGGCTTTGCGCCATTAAAAAGTCGAGCACCTTCACGCGCGTCTTGGTGACGCGGGCGTTGGTGTTGCGGATCAGCGATTCGGCTTGCGGTGTAGAAGATGATGTCAACATGATAGGCCTGCTTGCGGGGGATCGGCTGGCGGCGTCATCGCCGTGCCCGTTGCCACCCTCTGGGCCGTATCTTAGCATGCGTGCCGTACTCGATGGAACGGCGTCACGGTTTGAACGTCCAATAGCGGCCGGCGACCGTATCGACGGGGTCGAGAAAGCGCTGGTCGGCGCGCGCATGGTTGCGTATCAGATAAAACATGTCGGACAGGGCCGAGCGCTTTTCCGCAAAGTACGAGTGCTTCATGAAACTCGTGTCGACCCCGGTGGCGTCGATGGTTTCCACGCCTGCCACGATCAGCATGCCGGCGCCGCTGTCGCCCGCGCGCGGGTAGCCGTGCACGGCTTTCGAGGCGGCCAGGGCCAGATCTTGCGACGAGGCATATAAAGTGACGGGGTTGCGCGCGCCGGCCAGCTTCGGCGCGATATCGTGCTTGAAGACGGCCGCGTCGATATCGGGCGCGGAGAGGATGATTTCCGTGATCTTTTGCGCCAGCTGCGGCTGCGCGGCCAGCAAATCGGCCACGGCCCGCGCCAGGCCCCGGTTGCCCATGCTGTGGCCCACCAGATACACTTGCGCCGCCTCCGTGCTGGCGAGAAAGTCGGCCAGGAAGTTGGCGAGATGGGGCGTGCTCCACTCGATATTGTTTTCATCGATGGTGTAGCCGGCCACGTCGCCGCGCGACGGCCAGCTGTAGAACACGGGCGCGCCATCGAAGCCCAGGTCGTAGGCCATCTGTCCCGTGCGCCGCGCCGCATCCTCGAAACTCACGTTGTAGCCGTGCACGAAGACAAAGGCGCTCTTGCCGGCCGAGGCGCGGATCTGCGTTCTTAATGCGGCAAAGAAATTGTCGCGGTCTTGCACGTCGGCCGACAGCAGCACCACGTGCTTGGCCGGGTCGTCGCGAAATTCCAGGCGCCACAGCGAAGGCGATTCCAGCTGGCCCATGCGGTGGTCGCGGGGAATGCTGACGTCGCAGCTGCCATAGCTGAGCGGGCCATCGCCGCCGCCATTGCCATTGCTCACTCCTTTGCTGCGTTCGCCGCTGAAGCGCTGTGCCGGCGGCTTGCCCACGTCGCGCTGGCGGTCTGTGGCGAAATACACTTTCACCACGGCATAGTTTGACACGACGGCGCTTTTATCGGCAGGGGCGGGCGCGGTTTCCACCTCCGGCAGCGGTGACGGCGGGCGCTGCACCGCATCGAGCAAGCCTTGCGCGGCAAACAGGGTTTCCATGTCGTCCGGCACTTTCGCGGCCGACAGGGCGGCCGACAGGGCCAGTTGCAGCTGGGTATTGGCCGGTTCGGCTTCCAGCGCGGCGATGGCGGCCAGGATGGCGGCGGCGCCGTCGAACTTGGCGATGGCTTGCTTGAGGCGTTCATAGTGGCTGGCGACGGCTTCGAGAGCATGGCCGGGCGCGCCATGCCCGATGGCTGCCACGACGGCGGAAGTGATCAAGTCCATGCGCCACCTGCCTTTCAGGTCAATCTGGATTGAATGTCAACCCATATTGCCATAAAAGCACGCGGAAAGCGACTTGTCCAGCGTCCCGCGCAGCGGGCCTGTCAACGGTCAATGCTGCTTGTCGTCGCTGAACTGCTGCGCCAGGGATTGCAGGGGCGCCACCGTCAGGCCGCCGCGGCTCACGTGCTCGGGGATGGCCACGCGCACGGGCTTGCTTTGCATGTTGGACGACGATAAGACGTTCGTCGTCGTTTCCGGCGCCGCATTCCACACGGGATCGACGATGCCTTCGAACACATGTTTCAACTGTTCGCCCCACGTATCGCGGATCATGCGGAAATACTGGTTCTTTTCATCGATGGTGACGAAGCGCGTGACGGCCAGGCTGCCCGTCTCGTAGACGAGCAAGTCCAGCGGCAAGCCGACGGAAATGTTCGAGCGCAAAGTGGAATCCATGGAAATGAGCGCGCACTTGGCAGCCTCGTCCAGGCGCGTGAATGGATTGATGACCCGATCGATGATGGGCTTGCCGTATTTCGCTTCGCCGATCTGGAAATACGTGTTTTCATCGTGCGATTCGATGAAATTGCCGGCCGAATACACCTGGAACAAGCGGCAGCGCTCGGCGCCTATCTGGCCCCCGAGAATGATGCTGACATTGAAATCGATGCCGCAGTCGGCCAACGCCTTCGCTTCGCGCAGGTGCACGGTGCGCACGGCTTCGCCCACGATGCGGGCCGCGTCGTACATGCTGGCCACGTTCCAGATGCTGCGCCCGTCCGCATCCACGTGTTCGGACACGATCTGGCGGATCGCCTGCGAGATCGACAAATTGCCGGCCGTCATCAAGACCAGCATGCGGTCGCCCGGGTTTTCGAACACGCTCATCTTGCGGAAGGTGCCCACCTGGTCCACGCCGGCGTTGGTGCGGGAGTCGGACAGGAAGACCAGGCCTTCGTTCAGGCGCATGCCTATGCAATAAGTCATTGTCGTAAATCAAATCAAAAGGGGAAGCATTTTACACCAGCCGGGCCCGGTCTACCGCCTGCAAGCCCCGGCCAGCCTCATTCCTGTCCGTTTACACGGGCACGATCTGCACATCGACTCTTAACGTTTCCGTGCCGCCACCCTGGCGCACGCCCCGCACGGGCGCGGCCGAATCGTAGTCGCGTCCGATGGCCAGGCGGCAATACGCATCCGTCATCAGCCGCGCATGCGTGACGTCGATGCTGACCCAGCCCGCGAAATCCGTGTCTTCCGCCCAGGCGTCGACCCAGGCATGGCTGGCCGCGTGGCCCGTCGTGCCCGGATCGATATAGCCGGACACATAGCGGGCGGGGATGCCCCAGGCGTGGCAGCACGCGAGGAACAAATGGGCGTGGTCCTGGCACACGCCGCGCCCCAGGGCCAGGGCGTCGCCGGCCGTGGTGGTGACCATGGTGGCGCCGCTTTCATACGCGACCTTGCCGACGATGTGCTCGGCCAGGCGCAGCAAATGGCCCGTGCCGGCCGTCACGCGGCGGTCCGGCAGGCTGGCGGCCGTCAGCTCGAGGATGGCCGGGTTGGCCTGGGTCAGCGGCGTCGGCATGGTAAACAATAGCGGCGACAGGGTATCGACCAGGTTCAGCCGTCCCTTGTGCGGGTAGATGGTTTCCACCACGCCGTGCGCCACCAGGCTCAGCGACTGATGGCTGCCGTTAATCGTCAGCATGTGCGACAGATTGCCGTAGGCATCCGTGTAGGCGTGGCACTGGCCCGGCGTGGAAATATGCCAGGACAGGGCGCGCTGCTGCGGCTCGATACGCGGCGTCAGGTGCAGCTGCTGGATGGTGTAGGCCAGCGGCGCACTATAGGCGTAATGGGTTTCGTGGCGGATGGTGAGCTGCATCAGGCCGCCAAGGGAACGAGGAAGTCGCGGCTGACCCGGTTGCCCAGGTCATAGATGTTTTCCAGAAATTCCGTCAATGTATGGTGCAAGCCCGCCTTCATGATGTCGTCGATATGGCCGAATTTCAGCTCCGCATGCAATTTGCCGGCGAAACGCTCCGTATCGGCCGACACGTCGTTGCGGATATGTTTCAGGTTTTCCACCACGTCATCCATGCAGGCCAAGAGCGACCTGGGCATGTCGCCGCGCAGCATCAGCAATTCCGCCACCCGGGCCGGCGTGATCACGTCGCGGTACACTTTGCGGTAGATCTCGAAGCCGGAAACGGAGCGCAGCAGGGCCGCCCAGTAGTAGAAATCGCGCTGGGTGATGTCTTTCGACGTGTCGCGCGCGCCGTGGAACTTCACGTCGAGGATGCGCGCCGTGTTGTCGGCCCGCTCCAGGAAGGTGCCCAGGCGGATGAAGTGGATGGCTTCGTCCTTGAGCATGGTGCCCAGGGTCACGCCGCGCGACAGGTGCGAGCGGTATTTCACCCATTCGAAGAACTGGCTGGGGTCCGTTTCCAGCAGATTGCTCTTCAGGCGCTTTTGCATGTCGAGCCAGGTGGCGTTCTGGATTTCCCACACTTCCGTCGTCAAGGTGCCCCGTACGGCGCGGGCGTTTTCGCGCGCGCCCGTCAGGCAGGCGAGGATGGAAGACGGGTTGTTCGGGTCGCGCACCATGAAGTCGAGCACGTCGCGCGTGTGGAAGCGGCCATATTTGTGGTCGTAGGCGCTTTGCAGCTCGGAAATGCCCAGGGTGGCGCGCCAGCCTTGCTCCGCGTCCTGCTCGGACTGGGGCAGCATCGACGTTTGCATGTTGACGTCCAGCATGCGCGCCGTGTTTTCCGCCCGCTCCGTGTAGCGGGCCATCCAGAATAAATGATCGGCGGTGCGGCTCAGCATGTTTTCTCTCCTGCAAAAGCGGATGTGGCTTCCAATACCCAGGTATCCTTGGTGCCGCCCCCTTGCGAGGAATTGACCACCAGCGAGCCTTCGCCGAGCGCCACGCGGGTCAGGCCGCCCGGCACCATGGAAATCGTCTTGCCGGACAGCACGAACGGACGCAGATCGATGTGGCGCGGCGCGATGCCGGCCTCGACATACGTGGGGCAGGCGGACAGGGCGAGTGTCGGCTGGGCGATGTAGCCGCCCGGATTGGCCAGCAGGCGCTGGCGGAAATCCTCGATCTGCGCCAGGCTGGACGCCGGCCCCACCAGCATGCCGTAGCCGCCCGCGCCATGCACTTCCTTGACGACCAGTTTCGGCAAATTCGCCAGCACGTAGGACAAGTCGGCCGGTTTGCGGCACTGGTACGTCGGTACGTTGTTGAGGATCGGTTCCTGCGACAGGTAGAATTTGATCATGTCGGGCACAAAAGGATAGATCGACTTGTCGTCGGCCACGCCCGTGCCGATGGCGTTCGCCAGGGTCACGCGTCCCGCGCGGTACACGGACAGCAGCCCCGGCACGCCCAGCGAGGAGTCGGAACGGAAGGCCAGCGGATCGAGGAAATCGTCGTCGACCCTGCGGTAGATGACGTCCACGCGCTTGGGGCCGCGCGTCGTGCGCATGTACACGGAATTGTCGTTGACAAACAAATCCTTGCCTTCCACCAATTCCACGCCCATTTGCTGGGCCAAAAACGCATGTTCGAAGTAGGCGGAGTTGTACATGCCGGGCGTCATGACGACGACCGTGGGGTCATCCACGCCCATCGGGGCGACGGAACGCAAGTTGTCGAGCAGCATGTCCGGGTAATGGTCGACTGGGGCGATGCGGTTGCGCGCGAACAGTTCCGGGAACAGCCGCATCATCATCTTGCGGTCTTCCAGCATGTAGGACACGCCGGACGGCACCCTTAAATTGTCTTCCAGTACATAGAATTCGCCCTGGCCGGCGCGCACGATGTCGACGCCGGCGATATGCGCGTAAATGTCGGAAGCGACGGCGATGCCCTGCATTTCCGGGCGGTACTGGGCATTCTTGTAGATTTGCTCGGCGGGAATGATGCCCGCCTTGATGATGTTTTGCTCATGATAAATATCATGGATGAACATGTTCAAGGCTTGCACGCGCTGCACCAGGCCCGTCTGCATCTGCGCCCATTCGGCGGCGGGGATGATGCGGGGGATGGTGTCGAACGGAATCAGGCGTTCCGTGCCGGCATCGTCGCCGTACACGGCGAACGTGATGCCGACCCGGCGGAACGTCAGGTCGGCTTCGGCCCGCTTGCGGGCGATGGTCTCGGGCGATTGCTGTTCCAGCCAATTGCTGAATTCACGATAGTGTTCACGTACCTTGCTGTCCGTCCCCACGTCATTTGCAGTCATTTCATTGAAAAAATTTGCCATGTTGTGATTTCCCTTGAGCCGTGTCTGGGTATAGCTCAGCAGGAAGCGTGCCAACAGGGCGGGCGTGAACAGGTGTAAAGATGACCACTTTTGTGGCGTCGCGCCATTCCACGCACCAATTCGGTGCGTTAGGCGCCACTCTTGGGGACGTCGGCGGACGGGACGAAGGGGCGGCAATCGACGGGCACGTCGAAGATGAAGCTGGTGCCCGTTTCGGACGCGCTGTCGACGGCGATGCTGCCGCCGTGGCTTTCGGCCACGCTTTGCACGAAGGGCAGACCGATGCCCCAGCCTGGCGCGGGGCTGTCGTTTTCGCGGCGCAAGTAGTCGAAGATGCGTGCGGCCTGCTCCGGCGCGATGGCCTGGCCGCCATTGTGGACGGTGATGATCAGGCGTTCGTGGACCGCTTCCACGTGCACGCTGATGGGCGTGTCGTCGCCATACTTGAGGGCATTGCCGAGCAGGTTTTCCAGCGCGCGCCGCAGCGAGTTCTCGCACCACCAGCCGACGACGGCTTGCCCGCTGACCCGGCATTTGTCCGGCCGCTGCAAGTTGACCTGGCCGGCCACGGCGTGTACCAGCGGCAGCACATCGAATTGGCTCAGCACCAGCGGCAGTTGCTGGCCCTGGTGATAGCTGAGGCCATCGAGCAATTCCTCGATCATGCTGTCGAGCCGCTTGCTGTGCTCGACAATCTTGTGCGCCAGCAATACCACCCGCTCCGGGTCGGCTGGCCGCAGCAGCAGCTGGGCGCTGGTGCTGATGACGGCCAGGGGATTGCGCATGTCGTGCGACAGGCCGGCCGCGACGCGGCGCCGTAAGCTTTCGTGCATGCTGGTAAATTCGCGTATCGATTCGCGGATGCCCACGTCGATCGACTTGTTGATCACTTGCCAATCCTTGCTGCGCAAGGTGATGCCGGACTCATGCGCAGTGGCGGCGAAGCAGTCGCGGAAGATCTGGTATTCCTGGATCACCTGTTCCGGGCCGTAATTGGTCATGCGCGCCCGTTCGTTGCCATGCACGGCGGGCACGTTGCTGTTGCTGGCGGCGTTGTCGCGCGGGTGACCGGGGGTGAGGGCTTCGGCCAGGTTGTCGAAAAAGGCCGGCAAGGTATTGATGAGTATGGGCGTGAGCAACTGGTCCGCGCCGCGCACGCTGGCGCGCACGCGCTGTTCCCAGGCCTCGAGGACGGCGTCGCGCATGGCGAAGATGCGCTGCGCGCGCTGCAATGGCTGGTGCGCGCCGGCCTGGCGACCCGCGTGCTGATCCGTGCTGATGCTCACCTGGCCTCCCTGACCGCAGTGACTATGCTTGCAATAGTATGCGCCTAATCAGCCGCCGGGGAAACGCTTTATTGTCCAGTATCGGCCTGGCGCACGGCCGCATACAGGCGGGAAAGCGAGGCTGACCACTCGGTCAGCGAAAAGTTCTGTGGGTCATCATGACCATTCGCAAACCCTGTATCGAGCACGGCGTGGAAGGCGGGAATCAGCCACGTGCCCTTGCGCACGCTGGCGGCGATATACAGCAGGGCCAGGCGGTCGTATTGGGCCGGCGTAAAGCCGGGATCGGGCGCCAGGCCATCGTTGCCCTTGCCGCCGCCGGGCACGGAGTTGCGCGGCTGCACCAGTTCCACGTGCAGGAACAGGCCCGTCAGCGACGGCTTGTCCTTTTCCAGCTTGCTGGCATAGCCGGCCGTGCCGAAGTCGCGCACGGCCAGGGAACCGCCCAGGCGGTTCACGTAGACATGGCCTTTCGGACCGCCGCCCAGCGCGGGGTTACGTATCGTGAAATCGTTGAAATCCCAGCTGGCGTCGTTGATGTGCTCGGGAATGGTTTCTAAGAAGAAATTCGGGTAGCTGGTGTCGTGGATGACGAAATAGCGGGCCATCGGCGCCGCCAGCCGGCCCACGGCGCGCGACAGCGGTGCATCGACGGCGCCGCCCACGTCCGCCTCGGCGATGCCTTGTTCCGCCAGCCAGGCGCGCAGGCGGGCCGGAGCGATGCCCGCGCGCTGGCCGATGCGGGCGGCCAGAAAGTCCGGCAGCGGCGCGCTGTCGCCCAGGCGCGCATACAGTTTGACGGGACGCAATAAACACGTGGCTTGCGCCCGCGCATCGCCCTTGAAGCCGCTTTTCCAGGCCGCATACGGGCAGGCGGCTTGTTTTTGGGCAGCGGCGGGCAGGGACAGGCAAAGCAAAAGCAGCAGGGCAGGGAGTCGTTTCATGTCGGCATTGTCGCCGAAGCGCGGCTTGCGGCACAGGCGCGCACACATAAAAAAAGCTGCCCGAAGGCAGCTTTTCGTCGGGCGACAGGCGCGCGGTCTTTAAAACGCCACGCTGGCCGACACCACCACGGTGCGCGGCGCGGCCAGCACCAGCGAGCCGATATTGAAGGACGACACGGCCGACGACCAGTAATTGCGGTCCGTCACGTTGTCCACGCGGGCGCGCAAGGTCACGTCACGGCCCGCCACTTGCGTCAGGTAGCGCGCGCCGATGTCGAGGCGGGTCCACGATGGCAGTTGCCTGGTGTTGGCCAGGTCCGCGTATTGCGTCGAGGTGTAGATGGTGCGGGCGTTCAGGGTCAGGCCCGGCGCACCGGGCACGTCCCATTCGCCGCCAACGCTCATCTGCGTTTCCGGCGCGCCGATGGGTTTCTTGCCATTGTTGGCGGCCACGCCGGTATTGCTGAGCTTTGCATCGAGCCAGGTCAAGCCGCCCAGCAGGCGCACGCCCTGCATCGGCGTGCCGAAAACCGACAATTCCAGGCCGCGGTTGCGCTGTTCGCCATCAAGTTCGGCCCGCTTGCCGACCACGGCCAGCAAAGGCTTGCTTGTCGTGAACAGGGCGGCGCTCATGCCCAGCTTGCCGCCGTCATACTTGACGCCGATTTCCTTCTGCTTCGATTTATACGGCGCAAACACCTCGCCCATGTTGTCGACATTGAGCTGCTGGCCGTTTTCCACGTACGTTCCCGTGGCCGCCGGTCCCTTGACCAGCGCCTCGATGTAGTTGGCGTACAGCGACACGTCCTTGCTGGCCTTGAAGACGATGCCAGCCACGGGCGTCGTGGCGCTCTCGTCATAGGCCTTGCCTTGCGGCGCCGAGGTGTTGTAGTCGTAACCGGCATCCTTGATCTGCTGGCGGCGCAAGCCCACGGTCAGCAGCAGCTTGTCGTCGAGGAAGGCCATGGTGTCGGCCAGGGCGTAGCTGTTGAGGATGGTTTTCTGGGTGATGCGCGGGTCGCTCATGATGCCGCCCGTGTATGGCGTCGGCGGCGCGGTCACATCCGCCGGTGCGTAAATGTTGGTGGCAAACTTGTCGCCGATCGCATACGCGTTCTTCGCTTCATTCCAGTGCCCTGACCAGCTGGCCACCAGGGTGTGCTTGACGGCGCCCGTAACGAGCTTGCCGCGAATGCCCAGTTCGCCCGTGCGGATTTCCTGCTTGCGCGCATTGTCGAAGCGTGACACCTCGGCGTCGCCATTGATCGAAGTCAACGTCGGCTCGGCCAGGCTGTTGGCTTCCCTGGTCGAGCGGGAGCCAAATGCGGCCCAGGCCACGACATCCTTGGCCAGATCCACTTCGGCGCGCGCCGTGCCGAACACATCGTGTTCCTTCGAATAGCTCCACGGCTGGGCAAAGTTCTTCGACGCATCGGGTGCGGATGGCAGCACGGCCACGCTGCCAATGCCGACGGACGGGCGCGGCGATGTCAGGTCGAAATTCTGGTAGCCGGCGTCGGCCGACAGGCGGTAGCCGCGGCCGCGATAGTCGAGGCCGACCGAAAACATGCCCACGTCGTGGTCTTCGCGCTGGATGCCGGTCTCGCCCTGGCGCTTGGCGGCGTTCACGCGCACGCCGAATTCCTGCTGCTCGCCAAAGCGGCGCGCCACGTCGATGGCCGCATAGGCGTGGCCGCCCGATTCCACGCCCACGGTCAGTTCCGTCAGCGGCGCGTTGCCGGCGCGCTTGGGCATCAGGTTGATGGCGCCGCCGATGCCGCTGCCGCCCGGCGCCGCGCCATTCAGGAAGGCGCTGGCGCCACGGAACACTTCCACGCGCTCCAGCAATTCCGGCGAGACATATTGGCGGGGCAGCACGCCGTACAGGCCGTTGTACGCGACGTCATCGGAATCGAGGGCGAAGCCGCGGATCACATACACTTCCTGGAAATTGCCATAGCCGCGCGACATGCGCACGGCCGGATCGCTCTGCAGCAAGTCGCCCACGCTGCGCGCTTGCTGGTCGGCAATGAATTGCTGCGTGTAACTGGTGCTGCCGAATGGCGAGTCCATCATGTCCACGGCACCGAGGATGCCCATGCGCCCGCCGCGCGCCACCTGGCCACCCGCATACGCCTTCGACAGTCCTTCCGCCGACGCATCGGCCGAGGCATTGACGACGACCGTGGGCATGGTTTGCGCGTCGCCGGCCGGCGCGGTTTGCGCGTGGGCGGCGGCGCTGGCCAGCAGGAAGGCGGCCAGGGCGAACGGGGTAGGGACGAGGTGGAAGGTGCGCATGGTATTGTTTGGATATTAATGAGAATGATTATCATTATATTCCAGCGCAGCGCAGCGCGTGGGAAAGTGTGAGAAAGCGAGCAAAAAAGTCGCCATTCGTACAACACCGGGCAGGCCAGGGTGCTGGAATCCGGCGGAAAAAGGCGCGCCAGGCGATACCTTGTGGATTTATTAATGTACATATTCAAGTTTCGCTAGAATATGCCATCGCGCCCCGCGCCCACAGGACACCGCATGCCATTGCTTCGCCATTTACCGTCCGCTTCCATGCGCATGCGCATACGGGGCGGCTTGAGCCTGAAGGGCGCGGCCGTCGCGCTGATCCTGTCCATGCATGTGCTGGGCCTGTATTTCCTGCTCTTGCCGGCGCGGCAACTCAAGCAATACACGGAAGTGGCGTTCATGACCTTGCTGCCGCCCCGTGCGCTGCCGCAGACGCCGCCGATGGCCTTGCCGATGCCCATGCCGGCTCCTTCGCCGCGCGCGCGGGCTGTCGCGCCGCCCGCCGCGCCGCCCGTCTTTTTCGCGCCGCCGCCCGTGGCGGCGGAAGCGATCACCGTACCGGCCGAGGAATTTCCCGCCGCGCCGGCCACGGCGCCTTCCACGGCCGACTTGCGCACGCGCGCCCGGCTGGCCGCGGGCGCCGCCGACAAGGCCCTGCGCGGCGAACTGAAACAAGACAAACCCTGGCTGGCCGCAGCCGACCTCAAGGGGGAAAGCAGCTTCCAGAAGCTGGTCGCCTCCGCCTGGCGCGGCGGCCCCGTCCTCCGCGTCGAGGACTACCTGACGGCCGACGGCCGGCCCGCCACGCGCGTCGTCAGCGCCGGCGGCGCCACGTGCTTCGGCATGGCCGAGAACCCGGGCTCGGGCGCCGACCCGGCCCGGACGGGCGGCAAGGTCAAACGCGTGCCTTGTCCGGGCTAAAGTTTCCAAGCGGTACACGGTTTTCACGGCAATTACGGGCGCTCAGCCCCGGCTGGTTCCCAACTATGCTAAGTTGCGTCTGCAAATCTTGTCGACACGACCCAGGACGCCCATGCCACCCGAACTCCTCATCCTCGCCCCCAGTCCCTCGGCTGCCGTCAACGCGCAGCTGGAACAGCAATACACGTGCCACCACGCGTGGCAAGTGCCGGCGGACGAGCGCCACGCCTGGCTGGCCCAGCGGGCACCCGGCATCCGCGCCGTCGTCACGACGGGCGCGCTGGGCTTGAACGCCTTTGATATGGCCTTGCTGCCGAACCTGGAAATCGTCGCCGTGAATGGCGTGGGCCTCGATGGCGTGGCGCTCGACCTGGCCCGCGCGCGCGGCATCGCCGTCACCACCACGCCAAACGTCTTGACCGATGACGTGGCCGACCTGGCGCTGGCCTTGCTGCTGGCCAGCGCGCGGCACGTCGTGGCGCTCGACCGTTTCGTGCGCGACGGCGGCTGGGAACGGCGCGAGGCCATCGCCCCCGCATCCAGCCTGCGCGGCAAGACGGCCGGCATCTTCGGCTTCGGCCAGATCGGGCAAGCCATCGCGCTGCGTCTGGCCGCCTTCGGCGTCAACGTCCGCTATTTCCAGCCGCGCGCCATTCCCGGCGCGAGTGCGCCACGCGCCGCATCGCTGTTGGCCCTGGCGCAGGAAAGCGATTACCTCATTGTTTGCGCGCCGGGCACGCCGGCCACGCGCAAGAGCATCGACCGCACGGTGCTCGACGCGCTCGGTCCGCAAGGCACGCTGATCAACATCGCCCGGGGCGCCCTGGTCGATGAAGACGCCCTGATCGCCGCCTTGCAGCAGGGCCGCCTGGGCGCGGCCGGCCTCGACGTGTTTGCGGACGAGCCGCGCGTGCCAAACGCCCTGCGCGCCTTGCCGAACGTGGTGCTCATGCCCCACGTGGGTAGCCTGACCGTGGAAACGCGCCATGCGATGGGGCAACTGGTGGTCGATAACCTGGCCGCCCACTTTGCCGGCTTGCCGCTGCTCACACCCGTGCCTTGACGCTGCCGCCGCGTCAAGGCCGCACCACCCAGCGCACGTCTTCGAGCGACAGCAGCAGTTGCTCGGGCGCGCCGTCCGTAAAGAAGTTCAGGCGGAAATCCATGGCGGCGCCGCCATCCGTGGTCGGCTGCTGCGTGTCATACCATTGCTGCACCTGGGCCACCAGCGCCATGGGCGCGGCGGGCGGCTGGGCCGCATCGATGGGCGCCAGCACGGCCGGCAGCAGGCTGACCGGCAGCGAGGTGCGGGGAAAACCCGCCACGGCCGGCATCACGCTGTAGGAATAGCTGCCATCCATGGCGATGCGCACGCTGCCCGAGGCGCCCGTGAAGAGGGCGTTGAAGAAGCCCCGCATATAGGCCGCCACGTCGCTGCCGCCCACCGGTGCGACTTGCCGCAAATCATAGCCTTGCCAGCTCAGGCGTGGCAGGATGGGGTCGCTGAACTTGACGACCGGCGTCTGGTACAGGAAGGCGGGCATGGTCGACACCTGCGTCTGGCTGGGCGGGCACAGGTAGCGGTTGCGCTGCACGTACAGCGAGGCCTGGGCGTTCTTGTACACCATCACGTTCAGCCCCGGCATGCGCACCTCGCGGCCGGTATTGGCCAGCGCGGCGGCAAACGACAGGTCGGGCGCGGCGGCGGCGATGGCCGCGTAGCGGTAGGCCAGCAGCGCATCGGGCGGCGTGGGCGTGGCCGGCGTGGCCCGGTACTGCTGCGCATCGATGTCGAGCACGGGCACGGGCACGCTGACGATGCCGTTGCTCAGGGTGCCGGCCTGCGGGTCGTAGGTGGCGGGCGCGCCGCCGACGGTGACATTGAGCAGCGCATACCAGGCGTCGCCGCCATGGTCTTCCAGGCGCGCGTCGAATTCCACGGCCACGCTGGTCTCGCCTTGCGCCGCCGCCAGCCGCGCCGCGCCGAAATGCTGGCCATAGCTGGCTGCCACCTGGGTCACCAGCTGCTGGAAGGCGGTGGTGGCCAGAGTTGCCTTGGCGATACTATCGGCCGTGTCCTGCTTGCCGTCGAGGGGCGCGAGGAACGCGTCGAGGTCGGCCGAGATCAGCGGATAGTTGCTGACGAAGGCGGCCAGCGCCGTGAACAGGTCGGGACCGGTCGCCGCGGACAGCCTGGCAACCTGCGGCGGCACGTTGAGCACGACGCTGACGTGCACGGCATCCTGCGCCGCCTGGCGATAGGTGTAGCTGAAGCCGTAATCCCACTGTGCCAGCTGGGCCGGCTGCAAGCCAGCGGCGGCCAGGCGCAGGCGGCCGGCCTGCGGCGCGGCGGACGCGGTGGCGGTCTGCCGGTTGACCGTGGGCGGCACGGGCAGGGCGCGGTTCAGCACGGGGATGTATTGCGTACCATTGCCCAGCGCTACCTCGAACGGACCGGTGATGAACAGCAGCCACTGGCTTTGCATGTAGTTTTCGATGCCGGGCACGGGTTGCTGGTCGAATTCCATGTGCGTGATCTGATAGCGCAAGTCCAGCGGCACATAGGCCTGGCCTTCGACATTCTTCGAGATAAAGTTGAATGACAGCCGGCTCTGGTCCGCCACGGCCGTGCCCAGCAAAGGCAGCCGGGTCGGGAACAAGGTGTAGTTCTGGTTGCCGTCGCCGTCGGCTGTGCCCGCGCCGGCGGGCTGGCCGTACAGCGCCGGCGGCGCGTCCTTGTCTTTGTCGTCCGCGCCCGTGACCTGGTCCACGCCGTACACCACCACGGCGCCGGCGGCAAAGGCCGGCCCCAGGGTGGTCAGCAGCTGCTGCCGCATGGTGGCGGCCGCGCTGACGCGCGTGGCTTCGTCCGCGGCGCTGCTGCTGAGCACAGGGCTGACCGTGGCGCTGATGACGTCGGCCAGCGTCTGTTTCGCCTTGAGCACGAGGCCCAGCTGGCCGCTCTGCAGCGGATCGGCGACGCCGTTGAGGCGATCGAGGATGTAGGCGGGCGGCGCATAGGTGGCCGAGAGGAACTTGTCGATGGCGTCGAGACAGCTTTGCAGCCACAGGTTCAGGTCGACGCTATTTAGCGTCAGCGCATGCGGCGTATTGCTTGGATAGGCGTCGATGCTGACCGTGCGGCTTTCCAGCGAATTGGCGACGGGCAACGGCGCGTAGTAGCTGGCTTGCTGGCCCAGGCGGAAATGGATGCCCTGGCCGGGCGTGTCGCTGAACCGCACGGCGAACAGCTGCTGCGTCTGCTGGCCGGCGCTGCCCACGCGCGTCAGTCCCGCGCCCGCGCGCATCGACCATTGCGGCGTCTTCAGGCACGCTTCGAGCGCCTTGGCAAACGTGGTGTAGCTGGACGCGCCGCCATCCGTGTCGGCCTGCGGCAGCACGGCGCTGACCACGCTGGCGCCGTCCGGCAGGGCCGCCAGCGCGGGATCGAGCAGGATGGCCTGGCGCGTCAGCACCAGCGCCACGTCGAGCGCGATGCGGTTGGCGCCGGCCAGTTGCGCCAGCGGCACCGGCACCGACAGCGTGGCGGCGGGCGCCTTGGCGCTGCCGCCGCCGGCCAGGGTCTGCAGGTAGATGGCGCAGGCGGCGGCGAAGTCGCGCACCTGCCGCGCTTGGGCCTCGCCCAGCGGCTGCAGCGGCGTGGCCAGCAGGGAGTTGCTGAGCGAGATGCTCACCGCATTGCCGCTCAGTCCGGGCACGCCCAGGCCCGTATAGTCCTGGTGCAGCTGGAAGTACAGGCGCTGGTAGGTGGGCAAGTCTTGCATCGCATCGGCGGGCGTGGCGTAGGCCAGGCCATCCATGCGCAAGGTCAGCAGCAGCGCGGGCGCGCCGCCCGCATCGGTGCCATACAGGTAGCTGGCCTGGACTTTCGGCCAGGCGGACAGGCCCAGCAGGCGATCCGTGTAGCGCAGCGGGGCGGGGGCCTGGTCCAGCGCGCCCGTGTAGCCGGCCGGCGGCGCCTCGAACGGCGTCACGGTGGTGTTGCCGAACAGGTCTTGCCAGCGCAGGGCCAGCGACGCATGGCCGCCCACGCCCAGGTAGGGATTGTCGGCGGCGGGCGGCAGGCCGGCCGGTGGATTGGCCGGTGCCGCATTGAGCGTGGCGAACGGCCGTCCCTGGCTGTCGTTGCCCAGGTAGCCCAGCGCCTGGCGGTAGTCGTAATCGGCCAGGGCCGCGGCCGCATAGCGCCGGCGCTGCGCTTCGCCGGCGTCGCCGCCGTCGCCGTCGCCGTCGTTCGCATGGTCCTGCGGTCCGAAAGGCAGGCTGTAAGGACTGGGCAGGAAAAACGGGTTGCGGCCCAGGCCGGCCGACAGCGTGTTGTACAGCGCGGACAGGGTCGCTTGCGCATATTGCTGCTGTTGCTGCGGCGTGGGATCGGGCGGCAGCACGGGCACGCCGTCGTTGGTGCGCTTGAGCTGGAACGACAGGTTGCCCGGCGCCAAGGTCGCTTGTGCATCGAGGGCCAGGCTGTCGACGTCGAGCACGGCGCCATCGGCGTACAGGCCTTCGGTGTCGGCCGCGCCCAGGGCCAGGGCGTCCACCGACAAGCCGTAGTAGGCGGCCAGGGCGGCGAAGGTATTGCCGGGACCGTCAGAGGCGGCGGGCACGCGATAGACGAGCGGCGGAATGCGCATGGTTGCGCCCAGCGCCACCGTCACGCCGGGATTGTAGGCGGCGATCTGTGCCGCGCTCAGCGGGGTGGCGCCTGCCGAGTAATACGCGGCCAGCCGCTCCAGCGCTTGCGCGGGCACGGCCATGTCTTGCTGGTTCAGCTGGTGCAGGATGCCGGCCACGGGCACGCTGGCGCCGGCGCGCAGCGGCCGCACGGCGTTTTGCCGCGCCAGCTGCCCCACGCCCATGCCGTACGTGGCGGCCACGGCGTTCAGGGTGCGCGTGGCGGCCAGGGCCAAAGGCTGGCTCTTGGCCGGCTTGCTCAACGATTCGAACACCAGCACGTCCTGCTGCGGATCGATCGCCTGCGTCGTCAACAGCGCGTTGACGAAGTTCGGCACGGTGTCGGCGGCGCCCGCCGTCTGGCGCGCCAGCGGCACCACCAGGGTCAGCGTGGCCGTGCCCGTGGCGTCGAAGACGGATGGGGGCAGGCCGGCGCCCGACACCATGTCCTCGAAATACAGATAGTAGCCGCCGCCGCGCACCACCGATTGCTCCCACAGCAGCTTGATGAATTGCGAGGGGCTGTTGGCTATGCCGCGCGGCATGGCCGTCCCCGCCGCGTCCAGCAGCATGCGGCTGGCCGGCGGATGGCTTTCCGTGGACAGATTGGTTTGCGTCAGGAAGCACAGGTAGTCGGCATCGGCCTGGCCCGTCAGCGCCACCTGGTCGCTGCCGCCTTCGCTGTACAGCAGGAACAGGCCGGCCGCCAGGGTTTCGCCCACGGCGGCCATGCCGCTCAGCAGGTATTCCAGGCGCTGGGCATCGGCGGCCGACGGTCCCACCAGCTCGTAGACGTGGGCCAGGGTGGCGGCGCTGGCCAGCGCGGTGCCGCTGGCGTCGTTGGTGGCCACAGTGGCGGCCGGCATGCGCGTGATCTGGAAGTCCACGCGCATGGCGTAGGCATAGCCGTTCACGTCCTGGAACACCGTGCTGCTGCTGTTGGGCGGTGTGTTGCCGATGCGGGGACGATAGGCGGGCATCAGGGCGAGTATGTCCGCGTATGGCGCCTGGGGGTACAGCGTCTGCAGCGTATCCTGGCGCTGGGCGATGCTGGCCAGCATGGCGTCGGGCAATTGCCACAGATACGGCGCGGGCGCGGCCTGGCTGGCGGCGGCGCGCACCCCCGAAGCGGCGCCTGACGTCACGGCCGTCAGGCGCGCCAGGTCGGCGGTGATCCAGGCGGCGTAGCCAGCCGCAGGGAACTGCCGCGGCTGCAAGGAAGCCAGCGGCAGGATCTGCAGCGCAGGCGACGGCACGAAGCTGCCCGCCTGCGCATACGCCAGCACGCCCGACAGCAAGCCGTAGGCGGCGCCCAGGTCGATGGGCAGGCTGGTGCCGGGCGCGCCGGCGAAGGTGATGAAATCGAGGGCGACGCCATGCGACATGGCATTGCGTCCCAGGCCGATGCGGTAGCCGCCGGCGGCGCTGGCGGGCGTGGGGAATTGCTGGCCCGTCAGCTGGTACAGCGCGTAGTCGGTCTGCGTCTTGCTATACAGGAAGGATGGCGACAGGCTCAGGCCCGGCGCCACGGGCAGGCGCAAGCCATAGGTGATGAAGCGCGCGACCTGGCCGGCGGCCTGGGCCACGGCGCCGCTCGCCTGCACGCCTTGCCACAGCTGCTCCAGCGGCAAGGCGTCGAGGCGGGCGATGGCCAGCCGGCCCGGGGCCGCGGCGAACAGATTGGCGACGCCGGCATTGTCGCGCCCCAGCGCGGCCGTCGTGGCGGCGAAGCGGCTGGCGATGCCGGACAGGGTATCGCCGGCGACGGAAGTATAGGCCAGCGGCGGCACGGCGAGGATGGCCGTCGGCAGCAGCAGGTCGGCGCGCGCATACAGCGATGCCTGCTGCGCCAGGGCGGCCAGCGGCACGCCCAGCGCGGCGGCGATGGCGCCGAAGCTGTCGCCGGGCGCGGTGACGTGGCTGACGGCGCCGGCGCCGAAGTCGAAGACCAGCGTCACGCCCGTGCGCAGCGCGCGCGGTTCGGCATTCGCGCCGATCAGCTGGGCCGCGGTGGTTTGCCAGCGCCCGCCGGCGCCGGCCGGATCCGTGTAGCGGGCGGCGATGGCCGCCAGCGTATCGCCGGCCTGGATCACGTCGGACAGGCCGCCGACCTGCAGCGGCAGCGCGCCGTTCAGCGGATACGCGGCATTCGGCAGCGACACGTCATCCGCGTCGATGGCGTTGCCGGCCCGGTTGAAGGCGGCGACGATGCCGGCGATGCTGTCGCCCGGCTGCAGCGCATAGCTGTAATTGTCGAAGGCATCGATGGCCGATTGCAGCAGCGCGCGGCCGATCAGGCTGAAGACGTCGACGAAGATGAAGGCCGCCATCGATTCGGGCTCAGCGTCGTCCTGCGCCAGCATTGCGGGCTTGGCGGGCGCCTTGCCTACCCTGGCGGCCACCTGGCGCAGCACGCCGGCCACCGTGCTGCGGTACTGCTCAGTCGCCGTCGCGTAGGTCTCGAGGTCGATCGCTTGCGTGCCGGCGCCGCCTTGCGGGTCGGGGACGTTCAGCCGCAGCCCGTCGAACAGCGGGAATAGCGTGGCGCCGTCCATATTGGCGCCCGGCGCGCTGATGTTCACGGTGAAGCTGTCGCCGAGGAAGTGCAGCAGATCACCCATGCCGAACGGCTGCATGGCGGGGTCGGCCAGCACCTGGATGCCCGCCACCAGCTGCGCCAGCGTGACGCTGGCGGCCGCGGCGGCAACCAGGTCCAGCGCCGGGCCGTCGGCCCGCACCGCCGGCTGCAGGGCGTCGAGCAGCCACGGGAAATATGCTGTGCACAGCAGGTCGAACGAGGTCGTGCCGGTGCCCGCGCCGCCGGCGGCCGGGTCCGGCGCATCCATGGCGAACAGGCAGACGAACGCGCCTTGCTGCGCGCTGCTGGCCGTGGCGCCCTGCGGCGCCAGCACCGTGAATTGCGGCGCCGTCACCAGTTGCAGCACCGGTTTGGCACCGGTGCGCAGCACGCGGCGCGGCTGGCGGCGCGGCCCGGCGCGCAGCATGGCGGCCTGCAATTCCATCGGCAAGGTGCGCGCGCGGCCGCGCGCCAGGCTGTCCAGGCGCAGCGCGCCGCCGCCATCCCACGGCGCGCGGCTGTCGCTGCCGATGCGGAATTGCGCGCTGACGGTGGCGGAAAAGCCCACGGAAATGGTGAAGCTGAAGATGCCCAGGTCGATCTTGACGCGCAGGCTGATGCGCACCGAGGCCGTTACGGACAGGGGGATGGCGCGGTAGGATTCGTAGCCGATCTGCACCGACACGGTGATATTGACGAGCAGCGAAGCGCTGATGATCTTCAAGTCCACTTCGCCGTACAGCATGCCGATCACGCCGAACGTGCCCGTCAGCTTGAAGTAGCTGCTTTCCTGGACGCTGCCGGACGCGCCGGCGTTGGCCAGCGCGACCGCGCTGCTGCGGTCGTACGGATGGTAGGTGGCGATCACGCCTTCGATGATGCCGAACACGGTCAGCGCGAAGCCCGCTTTCAGCGGCCCCTTGACGAAGTTGTAGCCCAGGCCCAGCTGCAGGCCCAGGCCGAAGACGATGACGGGATTGAAATACCCGAGCTCGGTTTTCGGCACCTGCGTCGCCGTCGCGCTCGACAACTTGCCGAAATACACGCCGCCCGAGCCCAGCACCGGCACGCCGTAGACGATGGCGCTGAAGCTGAACGAGCGCGTAAAGTCCATATTGTAGGGAAAACCGATGTCGATCAGGAAATCGCCATTCGTATAGATCTTGATGCCGATCATCGGCAGCACCACGCTGACGGCGCCGAAGTTCAGGTTGCGTATGCTGTCGGGGAAGGTGAAGTCGATCTGGAACAGGCCCACGTCGTCGCTGATCTTCTTGTACAGGATATCGACCACCAGGCCGGCCAGGCCGCCCATCTTGGGGCTGCCCAGGGTCAGGCGCAGGCCGTACAGGTTGGGATCGTTGAAGACGATCTGCACGTCGACGGCCCACACGCCGGCGGTCTGCAGCACGCCGAAATGCGCGGCGATCAGCCAGTTGCTGTCCGGCTGGTAGTACGGCTGGCCGTGCACGCCGCTGCCCGGGTTGACGGGATTGTTCTTGCCCGTGGTGGGCGGCACGCCGGCCAGCGCGTCGATGACGGCCTTGGTCGAGCTGAAGTCGGACGCGCCGTTGATGGCCACGCGCTGGCCCAGCATCAGCAGGAAGACCTTGAAATAGCTGGAACCGGCGCCCGGCACGCTGGGCATCTCTTCCACGTCCTGGCCCTTGGCCGGGTCCAGCAGGTCGCCCATGCTGCCTTTGAGCAATGGCGGCACCGTGGCGTCCAGCGCCAGGGTCACCTTGCCGTCCGTATTGCGCTTGAAGACGATGCTGCGGATGACGATGAACCCGAGGTTGAGCGGTGAACTGAGCGTGTAGGTGGCGCTGAGGCGGTTCTTTTCGCCGGTTTTCAGCGAGACGTTGACGGACAGGCCGTCCAGCGTGACCTGGTTCAGCAAGTCCCACGGCGACGGCAGCACGAAATACGGATCGCCCAGCGTGCGCACGAGCGCCTGGATCAGGCTGCCCAGCGACCAGCCCGCCAGGGTGAAGCTGAGCATCTCGTTGCCGCTGGTATAGGTTGCCGTGAAGCCTTCCCAGCTCACGTACAGCGTGTGGTTCGGCCCCTTGTCCGTCGGCTGGAACGCATAGCCGAAGCCCAGCTTCAGATTGATGGCGGTATAGATCCATACGGCATCGGCCTTGCCCGAGAATTGCTGCGCGGCCGGCTTGGCGCCGTCATACTGCACCGAGAGCGTGGCTTTCTGCAAGCCGATCTCTTGCTGGCCAAGCAGGAACAGCCAGGTAAAGGTGGTGTCGACCGTGTAGCTGGTGGCCAGGTCCGTGCTGGGCTTGCCGCTGGGAATGACTGCGTCGATGGCGAACGCGGAAATCTTCAGGTTGCCCGGCAAGAAGACCGGGAAATCATAGATGCCGCCGGCGGCAAAGAATTGCTTGATCATCTCGCCCACGTCGAGTTCTTGCGCGAGCGAGGCGGAGAGGGTCCAGCGGGGCGGCGTTTCCTGGCTGCTGTAGGCCACGCTGACGGCCGCCTGCAGGCTGGCGCCCACGCCCAGCAAGCCGGAAATGGAACCGGCCCAGGCCGTGCCGGCGCCCGCCTTGCCGGCATCGACAAGGATCAACGCGCCTTCCTGCTTGTCCGCGGCCACCGTGGCGCTGATGCCCGACAGGCTGATCTGGCCATCCGAAATGCTCAGGATGGGCGCGCCGCCCACCGTCAGGAAGGACAGGCTGATGGCGTAGTCGCTGGAAAACGCGAAGGACTGGGCCGCGCCGTCTATGCTCAGCGCGATATTCGACACCTCGGCCTGGATGCTGTCGGGCAGGCTGACGAGGCCGTTCGAGACGACGGACAGGAAATCCGACAGCGTGGCCTTGCCGGGAAAGTTGGCCTGGAACAGTTGCGCCGAGTTGAACTGCACCTCGAATTCGCCGCCCGGCGTGCCGTCGAGGTTGCGAAATACCGTGGGCAACAGCGTGAAGGTGGTGCCGAACAGGTATTCATAGCGCGACTTGCCGCTGGCCTTGCTCGCCAGCGGCTGGTACGCCGTCCAGTCGAGGAAGAACGAGGTGACGGTAAAGCTCAGCTCGGGCGTGGGCGCCGGGATCGGTTGCCAGCTCAGATCGCGCACGCTGCGCAGCTGCAGCGTGACCTGGTCCACCGTGGGCGCCGCCTTGGGCGGGATGCTGCCGCTGATGGTCATGCCGCCGAGGCCGAACGACGTCAGGAACTCCTGCAGCACGGCCGGGGTGGCGCGGAAATAGCTGGCGCCCCCGCCGATCAGGCCGATGGCGGCGGCGGGACTGAGGGGCGGCCCGTCGCTGCCCGCTTCCAGGCTGACCGCGTAGTTGCCGTCGCCTTCGGCGTTCGATGGCTGCAGCAGCAGCGACAGCGTGTAATCGGCGGCGCCTGCGCCTTCCACGCTGAGCGTGGCCGTCAGGGCCAGCGTGGCGGCCTGGTCGCCGTCGGCCGCTTCCTCGTCGTCCGGTTCGCCTTCGCCGCGCAGCAGCAGCTGCATGCCGTCGTCGAGCAGCAGGGCGTCGGGCGGCGGCGCATCGACGGGCGGCGGGATCGTCACGGTCAGGCTGGGCGCGGCCACGCGCAGGTAGCCGGCGAATGTGCAGTCGAGCTCGCTGAGCGTGGCCGACAGCACGCCGCTGGGCATCAGGCCGCCCAGTTCGAACGTCTTGCCGTCGTACAGCGCCATGTCCAGGTAGCCGCCGATCTGCAGCTTGCCCGGCGGCGCCGCCAGGTCGGAAAACAGTTCCAGAAACGGCGTCACGAAGGCGGGCAGGGCCACACTGGCGCTGAGATTCTGCTTGGCGCCCCCTGTGACGGGCAGCGCGCCGTCGCCGCCCCATGGATAGACGCCGTCGGCGCTGGAAAACACCAGCAGCGCACCCGACAACGGCAACTCGCTGAACGGCCAGCCGCCCATGAAGGGAAAGCTGCTGTCCCAGTTCCAGTCGGCGGGACTGGCGGCCGCCTGCACCACCAGCACGGCCGCGTCATCCCCGTCGTCATCGTCGTTGTCGCCCGGCGTGCGCGCGGCGGCAGGCTGGGTGGAAAACACCAGCGTGGCCGGGGTGTGCAGCAGGCCGCCGATGAAGGGCAGGCTCGCCTTGCTGACCGTAAACACGCCGTCGCTGACGGCGCCCACGTCGGCTGGCGCGCAGCTGATCAGGAACTGCGCCGCGTCGATCTGGAATGCCTGGCCGATGATGGCGTCGAATTTTTCGGGCGGCGCGACGTCCGGGTCGGCCAGGCCCGCTTCCAGGAAGGCGGCATCGAGGGCGAACGGGCCGCTGCTGGCGGCGTTGACGATGGCTTGCTGCAGGTTTTCCAGCGCGGTATCGGTGGTGGCCATACGAACTTGCTCCTTGAATCAGTCATGATGTCCGGGGCGGACGCTCGCACCCGCCCGGACGCTCTGTCTACAGCACGGCAAACAGCGCCAGGTGGTCGCTGGTGCTGCGCAGGTAGCCGTAATTGGCCCAGCCGTTCAGCGTGCGCGCCTGGCCCACGGCATACACGGCCGCCGGCGATTGCGGCCAGACCATGCCGGCAGGCACGTTCGGAAATTGCGCGGGCAGGGCGCGCGTGCCGGTGGGCACGCCCGGGGGCATGGCGCCCGCCACCGTGAACGGCGTGCCCGAGACGGGGTTCATCACCGTGAACTGGTAGTTATTCGCCGGCACCAGCGGGTTGACGAGCATATTGTCGATCGAGAAAAAGTTGCTCACCATATCGCTGCCGATATAGTTATAGCCGGGATACGGCGCCGCCACCAACGCGCCGCCGGCCGTATTGTCGGACCACAGGAAGCGCGATTGCTGCGTCAGCTGCTGCTTGGTGCGCTTGGGGCGGATATGCGTGGCCAGATAGCCCTGATACGCGTCCAGCGTCAGGTTGGCGGCCGCCGGCATGACGGGCGGCGGGTCCAGCAGCGGTATGTAGTTGATCGCGCGCAACTGGTCGTAGGCCGTCGTCCGCCCGCCTGCCGCTGGCGGCTGCGCGTAGATGGCGTTCAGGTTGAAGTCGCCGCAGATCAGCTTGATTTCATTGTGCGGCGCGCCGGCGGGCGCCGCCGCCACGTCGAGCACGCCGCGCAGCAGGATATTGATGAAATTGGTGGCGCCGCCGTGGTTGGGCGGCGCATGCACGGCAAACAGGGTCAGGTTGCGCGTGATGGCATTGGCCTGGTTGGTTTCCACGAAACTGACCATGAAGGGCTGGCGCAAGCCGTTGAAATTGACCAGGCCGCCAGCAATGGGCGGCGTGGCTGGCGCCGGCGCGGGCGCGAAGGCGATGCGCGCCGCCGCCATGCCCTCGGCCAGGCCGCCGTTGTACTGCGCGCCGGCCGGGATGGTGCGCGCCGGCTGGCCTTGCGGGTTGAGCAAATCCTGGATGTCGGGCGTGCCGGCGCCCCCGGCCGGGTAGGCGGCGGGCACGGCGCCGGCCGCCACGGCCGACACGCCGCCGCCCGTCCACACGTTCGGCCCCGTGAAATAGCGCCGCACTTCCGTGGGCGTGCCAACCGTGCCCGATATGCCGCGGTACAGCACGGCGACCGATTCCGTGCGCCCGCCCGTGCCGACTTTCAGCGGCGGCACCATGCGCCAGGCAGCGCGGTTGGGGTCGGCTGGGTCGGTGCGCAGCTGTTGCAGCAGGAAGATCGCGCCCTGCAGGCCGCCCGTGTCGGGCGCCAGGTCGCCGACGCCGGCCGCGCTGGCCGACACCTCGATCAGGACGAAAATATCGGGCTGCGTGGCGCGCAGGATGGTCAGGATGTGGTTGCGGCGCTGCAGCGCGGCCACGGCCGGCAGGTTACCGCCGCAGCGGCCGCCTTCGCCATAGCGGGGCCGCTTGCGGCTGGGATTGTTGACCTTGTTGATGCCGAAGTTCTCGATATTCCAGTACACGACGTTGGTCATGCTGCGCTCCCCAATGAAATGGCAGGCAATGGCAGCGCGGCCAGTGCCTGCTCCTGGCGGGCGGCCGCATCGGCGATGTATGCGGCATACCAGCCCAGGCTGCCCGTATTCTTCGGGTCGCCAAACAGGAAGAACTGGATGTTCGCGTCGGGCGGCAGCTTGGCGATGCCGAGGAACTTGATGGCGATGTTGTCGAGCCGCAGGCAATAATAGTAGGAGTCGCCGTCGGGCACTTTTTGCCGCATCAGCCCGATATTGTCGATGGCCAGCTTGAAGATGCCTTGCAGGCTGATCAGCCTGGCGCCAGGCGCCGCGCCGGGCAGCGACAGACCGACGAAGACGGCTTGCTCGTCGTCGCCAGCCGTGCTGGCGGGCGACCAGGCCAGCAGCAGGGTCGAGTGGAAGCCGGCGGCCGAGACGAGCGCGCCCGGCCCGCCCATGGTGACGTCGTACACGACGCCGTGCCATGGCCCGTCGAGCGTGCCCAGGTTCAGCGCCGTGCTGACGGGCAGGAAGCCGAAATCGGCCGGCTTTTGCCCGTCGGCGGCCGCGATAAAGCCCGACAGTTCCAGGCCGAAGCCCTTGAACAGGCTGTCCGGCCTGGCCTGGCTGGCGTCGAGGTCGTAGGCCAGGCTGGCCGTCACCTCGTCGAAGCGCACGGCCGACGGCGTCGTCTGCGGATAGCGCATGTCGATCACCAGGTTGGAAAAGGCCAGGCCTGCGCCGTCCGGCGGCAGGTCCGGCGCCAGCGCGCCGAACGACAGCAGGTCCAGCGCGGCGCCCGCGCGGTCGTCCAGGCTGGCGAAGTCCAGCGTGCCCCAGACGGAAAAACGGTTCAGCACGGTCGCGCCCGCGTCGGTGGTGCCCAGGCAGTTGAACTGGATGCGCTGGAAAGCCACGTGGCGCAGCAGATTGCTGTCGAGGCTGAATATCGACGGCGTGGCTTGCTCGAAGATGTAGATGCCGGTGCCGTTCTGGTCGATATAGCTGCCGTCGAGGACCACGCCGTTGTTCGGCATCGCATTGCCGCCGAAGGTGGTGGCCGTCACGCGCGAGCCGAGCAGGCCGTTGACGGCCAGCTGCACGTAGCTCTTGAAGGTCTTGATGACGGCATTGTCGAACAGCACCTGCAATTGCAGCACGCGGAATGCATAGTTGTCGGTGTCGGGCAGGGCGATCGGCGTATCGGGCGGCAAGCCGTTGCGCTGGCCGGCGGCGAAGGCAGGGTCCTGATAGTCGACCAGGCCGAAGGTGCTGGAATTGCCGTCGAGGGTGATGCTGCCGTCGCCATGCACCGTCACGCGGCTGGCCGTGAAGCCGAAATGGTGGGCGACGAAGCGCGTCAGGTCGAGGCCGGCCGCGATGCCCTGCAGGCCGGGCGGCAGACTGGACGGATCCAGGTCCGCCTGCAGCACCAGCACGCCCGTCCAGGCGGGATCGCTGACCAGTTCCAGGAAATGCCGGTACGGCGATTCGGGCTTGTCCGCCGCCAGCACCTCGGCCGCTTCGATGAGGTCCTGCAGCCACTGCGACAGCCCCGTGTAGGCGATGCCCTGGACGCCGGGGCCGGCGTCGGCGGCCAGCGAAAAATCGGGCGCGCCCGACCAGGCGTTCGGATTGGCGACGCGGTCCCTGACACTGCCGCTGCAATACTTGAGCAGCATCACGTTGCGGTAGGACGTGGGCGTCACGCCGACGCCCACCTGCGCTTGCATGGTCCAGCCCGCGATGCCCACGGTATTGTCGAAGCGCGCGCCGCCGTCCGACAGGTGGGCCGCGTTGACGGCCACGAGGAACAGCTGGTTGGTCTGCAAGGCATCCTGCAAGGTGGCGTCCGGGAAGCGGAAGCCGAACGGCAAGACCTGGCCGCCGCCGCCCAGGGTCTGGCCCAGGGTCACCGACAGGAAGGCGTCCTGGTCCTGCGCCTGGCTGGACACGGTGGCGACCGCTCCCTGCGGCGTGGTGCGGTAGTGCGGCGCTTCCGCCACCGCCTCGCCGGCGGCCAGTCCGCGCACGCGGCGGCTGGCGGCCGCGCGCGCCTGCCAGGTGGCGCCGGCGCCGCTGGAAATGACGGCCTTGCGCGTGGCGGCCACGATGCTGCTTTCAAAGCTCGACAGCAGGGCGGCGTCGATGTCCAGCGGGCCGCCGCTGACGGCGCCGCCATACGGCAGCAGGGGAAAGGCGTGCGCGGCGCCCTGCGGCACGGGCAGCGCGGGCGGCGTCGAGGCGAGCACGGTATCGGCGGCCACGGCGCGCAGCAAGGCGGCCGCCCGGGCGGCCGGCGGCAGGCCGTACATGGGACTGCCCGCCGGCTCCGCATGGTATTGCGGCATGGCCGCGCCGCCCTTGAGCACGCTGGCCCAGCAACTGAGGTAAACGGCCGTCAGCGGCGTGGCCACGTTGCCGGAATCGGGCAAGTCCAGGGTCGCGGCCTGGAACGGGAAGACGGGCGCGTAGGCGGGCGAGGCGGGCACGAACAGCAGGCTGTCATTCTCCGGCGCGCCGCCGTCATAGGTGGTCATGCTCAGCTGTTCCGAGCCGAAGATGCCGCATAACAAGTTTGTCTGCGTCCCGTCAGCCTGGCCGGTGGCGCTCAGGCCGAAGCGCCCGGCCGGCGTCAGCAGGGCCTTGCTGGTCGCGGGCGCAGACGGTGACCGCGCGGCGCAGCCAAAGGCCAGGGCGCCCGACTGCAGGCCGATCACGGGCGGCTGCCCGCTGGCGGCGCCCAGCGGCCGCAAGGTCGTCGCATGGCCCAGCGCCGTGCGGTAGGTGGACGGCAAGGCGGGCCGGTCGGCCGGCAGCAAGCCGCAGCGCAATACCCCTTCCAGCCTCGCCTGGGCGGACAGCTTCTGATTGTAGGGATCGAGCGGGTCGACCGTGCCGACCCAGGCCAGGCTGGCCGACAGCTTGGCGGGCGCGCTCAGCGCCGGGTAGAACAGCTGCTGCAGCTGGCCGCTGGCCGTATCGCGCGCGGTCATGGGGAAGCCGACGGCCAGGCCGCTTGGGCCGAAGGTGACGGGAGGGTTGACGGTGGCCGTAAACGTCAGGCAGCCCGCATTCGCGCCCGCCAAAGGCACGAACGTGCGGATCGTGCTGCCGCTGCCCGTGACGCGTATGCCGATGTCGCCGGCGTTGCGCTGGAAGGCCAGCGCCGGCGGCGTCGCCAGCGGCGCGGACAGCCGCAGACAGCCGCTGACGGCGTCGATGGACAGGCCGACGCCGGACAGCACGTTGAACAGCAGGTCCTGTCCCAGCCGGAAATTGACGTTGGTGCTGGTGGCAAAGCCCATGGTCAGCTGGTTATAGGTGTAGCTGCAGCCGTAGTTCTTGAAGGAATCAGACGGCGCCGCATCGGTGTCGCGCAGCCACAGCAGCGCGTTCAGGTTCAGTCCCGGCGCCGACGACTGCCGGTCGATATAGGCGACGAGGGCGGCGATGAAGGGGCCGGGCGCCGCGTCCAGCGCCGCCGGACGGGCGCTGGCAAACACGTAGCTGCCCATGCGCTGCGGCGACAGGCTGTCGGCATAGCTGATGCTGTCCGGGGGCGTGGCCGGCGGCGCGACGGGCGGCAGCAGGTAGCCGGCCCAGGCATGGTCCGCCTGCGGCGGCGATTCATACAGGCTGACCTTGCTGGCGGGATCGGTGGCGACGAAACTGAAACCCATGACAACCTCCACTCAAGACGCGACTCGGGCTGCGATGCGGCGGCATGGCTGCCGCGCGGCAACGCAATCGTTTACAACGGGTGGGCCCGGAAGGGCGTCGGATGGCCAGGCGGCTTGCCTGGATGCGGTGGCGGGCGGCCATCCAGAGCGCCCGCCCGCAGGCGGGCGCGGAACCGCCGCTTACTGCGAGTTGGAGGTAAAGGTGGCCAGCACGAAGCCCGTGTAGCTGTACACGGTGCCGCCGTCGACGATGTCGCCGGAGAGCAGCACGTTATACAGGCCCGTGCTTTGCGGCGAGTAGGTGACCGTCAGGCCGGCTTTCCACGTGACGACGCCGTTGCCCGTGTCGCTGGCCAGCTTGGCCGTGGTGAAACCGGTGGTGACGCTGGGATTCCAGTACGTGGTGCGGCCCTGGAACTGGAAGGCGATGCCGGTCTGGTTGTTGCTGTCGCCGCTGGCGATGGACAGCGCGATGCTGTTCGGCGTGGTGTTGGTGGTGACGCTTTGGCCGGAAGCCAGCGTATGGTTGGTGACTTCGACGCGAGGTAAGTTAGACATGACATTCTCCATGAGGTGATATCGGCCTGCACTTGCGGTGGGCGCCCCGTGGCCGACAGGTTCGGGGCAGTTGGGTAAGTCGGTGGAAACGGCATTGCAACGGCTTTGCGACCATGCCATAAAAATATGGCGGGACAATACGCAATTTCAAATAAAGACAAGACATTTGATATTAATCAATCCGTAATTGATTAATATATTTCTTATTTGCTTATTCAAAAAAAATAGTTTCCGGCTATTCGGAATATAACCATGTCGGCTCTTGCGCATGACGAGTAGCGATTCTATGCCTATTTTTTTGCGCGATTCTCTCGAATTGTCGCAAAAGCAAGAATAATGGGGCGTCCGGAGGCGGTGCGGGAATGCGCCGCCGGCCATTTTTCGCGGCGGCAGGCAAGCGGGATAGGAAATGCAATTGAATATAAACGGTTTATTGATTTAAATAGATGGCATGCGCGGCTTTATTGCGCGGCCGGCGCAGGCAGGGCCGGACAGCGTTCAAAAACGGCTACCACCTTGCCAGTCAGCGTGTATTGCGTGCCGTCATCGAGGATGGGGCCATCGATGAGGATTTGATATTGCTGCGGACCGAGCGCCTGGAAACGCAGGGTCAGTCCTTTCTGGAACGTCACGACGGTATCGCCGCGGTCGGCGCCCAGCTGCAGCAGGATATTCGCCGTCGACAATAAAACCGTCCAGTACGCGGTGCCGTTGGCGCGCAGCGCCACCAGGGTGTTGTCATTGATATCGTTGCTGGCCGTGGCGACGGCGTCGCTGTTGACCGTCAGCGCCATGGTTTGCGGCGCCCGGCACGCGGGGGCCGGTTCTGCCAGCTGGCGCGCCAGCGCCGGGGCGTCGCCACCGAGCGATAGCAGCAGCACGGCAGCCAGCCAGGGGCCGCGCCAATTCAGCTGATACATGGTGGAGGTGGTGTTCCGCGCATGCGACCCATCGTAACGAAATTCGGCCGGAAGAGCAAACGCATGCCGACCGCAGGGCGTCGCCATGGCCGCCATCCCCATCTGCTATCATCGTGCCGTTTTGGCCAGCGCCGCGGGCGCCGGTCCGGTATTTATGCAAGGAAAAAAATGAATAATCGCATTTCCCTGCTGCGCCAGCGCGGCGTGCAGGACAGCGGCAAGGTGGGCATGATCGAGCTGTTCTTCGACCTCGTGTTCGTATTTGCCGTCACGCAACTGTCGCACGGCTTGCTGGCGCATTTGACCGCCATGGGCTGGCTGCAGACGGGCCTGCTGCTGATGGCCGTCTGGTGGGTGTGGATCTTCACGTCGTGGATCACCAACTGGCTCGATCCCGAACGCATTCCCGTGCGCATCAGCCTGTTCGCCATGATGCTGGGCGGCTTGCTCATGTCGGCCTCGATTCCCGAAGCGTTCGGCACGCGGGGCCTCGGTTTTGCGGGCGCCTACGTCGCCATGCAGGTGGGCCGGCCCCTGTTCGCCTGGTGGGCCGTGCGCCATGAGGAATTGTCGCGCCGCCGCAATTTCCAGCGCATCGCCCTGTGGGCCGTGCTGTCCGGCATCTTCTGGATCGCCGGCGGCATCGCATCGCCCGAGCAGCGCATCTTCTGGTGGGGCGCGGCCCTGCTGATCGACCTGGCCGGTCCCTGGATGCAGTTCGGCATGCCGGGCCTGGGCCGCTCCTCGACGGCCGACTGGGATGTCGACGGCGGCCACATGGCCGAGCGCTGCGCGCTGTTCGTCATCATCGCCCTGGGCGAATCGCTGCTGGTGACGGGCGCCACCTTCGCCGGCCTGGAATGGACGGCCGCCAACTGGCTGGGCTTTTTGTCGGCCCTGGTCGGCAGCATCGCCATGTGGTGGATTTATTTCGACACGGGCGCCGAGGCGGGCCACCACCGCATCGCCCACTCGAAGGACCCGGGCCGCATCGCCCGCAAGGCTTACACGTATATCCACGTGCTGATCGTGGGCGGCGTGATCGTTTCCGCCGTGGCCGACGAACTGGCCCTCGTGCATCCGGACGAAGCCAGTTTTGCCGGCATCAGCGCCTTGCTGGGCGGCCCGATCCTGTATCTGCTGGGTAATGCCTTATTTAAATGGGTCAGCAACGACCGCGCCACGCCGCCACTGTCGCATCTGCTGGGCATCCTGATCATCCTGGCGCTGATCCCGATGGCGTACGGCCGGCTGTATTCACCGTTGACCCTGGCCTGCATCACCAGCTGCGTGCTGGTATTGGTGGCCGTGTGGGAACATATGGCATTGCGCCGTCCGCCGCCGGAGATCGATCTTTGAGGCGCGATCTCTGATGCGCGATCTCTGACGTCGGTTTGACCTCAACCGGGCGGCGCGATGCCGTCCGGATCGCTGCGCGTATCGAGCTGCAGCTGCAGGAACGCCAGGTCCAGCCAGGCGCCGAACTTGGTGCCCACCTGGCGCATCAAGCCCACTTCCTCGAAGCCCAGCTGCCTGTGCAGGGCGATCGAGCCGGCATTGCCCGCTTCGATGCCCGCCACCATCACGTGTTTGCCCAGGCCGCGCGCCCGCGCGATCAATTCCCCCATCAAGGCCTTGCCCACGCCGGCGCCGCGCCGATCGGCGCGCACGTACACGGAATGCTCGACCGTATGCCGAAAACCCTCGAACGGGCGCCAGTCGCCGAACGAGGCGTAGCCGGCCACGTTTTGATCCGCATCAATGGCGACGAGCACCGGATAGCCGGCCTTTTCGCGGTCGGCCAGCCAGGCGGCGCGGTTGGCCGCATCGACCGTCCGTTCATTCCAGATGGCCAGGGTATTGCTGACGGCATCGTTGTAGATGGCCGTGATGGCCTCGATGTCGCCCGCGTGGGCATCGCGTATCTGCATGTTGCTCTCCTTGCTAGTCGTCTACTATAATGGACAAATCATAGATTGCCACCCACGCTTTTGTCCAATAAATCCTGAGTATGTCCACTAAACCAGACGAATTGAACCAGCGCATCGGCGCCAGGGTACGCCTCGAGCGGGAAAGCCTGGGCTGGTCGCTGACGCAGCTGGCGGCCCGCTCGGGCGTGTCGCGCGCGATGGTGCACAAGGTGGAGCGCGGCGATTGCAGCCCTACGGCCACCTTGCTGGCGCGCCTGTCGGGCGCCTTCGGCCTGAGCATGTCCGAATTGATCGCCCGCGCCGAAATGCGCGAGGGGCGCTTGCTGCGCAAGCTTGAGCAGCCCGTGTGGGTCGACCCGCAGAGCGGCTATGTGCGGCGCCACGTGTCGCCGGCGTCCGACATGCCGCTCGACCTCGTGCATATTACCTTGCCGCCCGGCGCCGTGGTGGCCATGCCGGCCGCCGCCTATGCGTCGCGGCGACAACTCATCTGGTCGCTGACCGGCAGCCTCGTCTTCCTCGAAGGAGAGACCCGCCACGTGCTGGACGAGGGCGACTGCCTGGAACTGGGCCCGCCAGCCGACTGCGTGTTCAGGAATGAAACGGCCAGCGCTTGCACCTACGCCGTGGCGGTATTGAAAGGAGCTTGACCTTAAGTCAGCGCTGCCGCGCGCAACTGGGCGATGAAGGCGCGCGCGGCGGGCGCCTGTTCGTGGCGGCGGAAAGCCGCGGCGATTTCCGAGCTGATCTGCGGCGCTGCCAGCTCGCGGAATACCACGCCGGGCAATTGCACGCTGGCCATCACCGAGTGGGGCACGATGGCGCAGCCCACGCCCAGCGACACTTCCGTCAGCACGGCCACCAGGCTGCCCGGGCGCGACACCACCTGCGCCGCAAAGCCGCCGCGCCGGCTCACCTCCAGGGTGCCCAATTCCTGTTCCGGCACGATGAAGACCTGCTGCGCCAGCGCGGCCGGCCCCGCCACCTCCAGCCGGGCGAGCGGGCTGTCCGCCTGCACGGCCAGCACGAAGCGGTCGCGCAGCAAGACCACGCTGTCCAGTCCGTCCGGCAAGTGCAGGGGCGGGCGCACGAACGCCAGGTCGACGCGGCCCTGGTCCAGCAAGCCGGGCAGGGCATCCATCGCGTATTCGCGCGCGCCGATGTGGATGCCGGGGTGGCTGGCGCGAAAGCTGGCGAACTGGTCCTGCAGCACGCCTGAGTAGGCGGCCGAGGCCACGTAGCCGATTTCCAGCCGTCCCAGCTCGCCCCGTCCCGCCCGCCGCGCCACTTCCTGCGCCTGCGCCAGCTGCGCCAGCGCGCGCGCCGCTTCCAGCACGAACAATTCTCCGGCCGCCGTCAGGGCCACGGCGCGCTTGCTGCGCTGGAACAGGCGCGTGCCCAGCAGGCTTTCCGTTTCCTGCACCTGCTTGGTCAGCGCGGGCGGAGAGATGCCGAGCTCGGCGGCCGCCCGCGCAAAGTGCAGGCTGTGCGCGACGGCCAGCACGCAGCGGAAATGCCGCAATTCCATGTCTTTGTCTGTATTCACCATCAGTAAATTATAAGGCGATCATCTTATAACAGGAAATAATACAATCCTGCTTAAAATACAGGCATGAAGAATACCAACTGGACCCTCTATACGTGCTCGGGCGTGTGCGCGCTGATCATGCTCGACACCAACGTCGTCGCCGTCTCGCTGCCGTCGATCGCCCGCTCGCTCAACGCCAGCTTCGTCGACGTGGAATGGGTGGTCAGCGCCTACATGCTGGCGTTCGCCTCATTCCTGTTGCCTGCCGGCAGCATCGCCGACCGCCTGGGACGGCGCAGGGTGATGCTGTTTGGCCTGGCCGTGTTCGCGCTGGCGTCCCTGCTGTGCGGCCTGGCCTGGACGCCGTTCGTGCTCAACGTGGCGCGCGCCGTCAAGGGACTCGGCGCCGCGCTGCTGCTGACGTCCGCGCTGGCCGTCATCGGCCATACCTTCCACGCGGAAAAGGAGCGGGCGCGCGCCTGGTCCGTGTGGGGCGCGGCCATGGGCGTGGCCATGACGGTGGCGCCGCTCTTGGGCGGCCTGGTCACGAGCGCCATCGACTGGCGCTGGATCTTCTACCTGAACCTGCCCGTCGTGGCCATCTTGATGTGGCTGGTAAGCAGGCACGTGGACGAGTCGAAGGACGCGTCCAACGCCAGCTTCGACCCGGCGGGCGCGCTGCTGTTTTCCGCCGGCCTGTTCTGCATCATCTGGGGCCTGATCGACGCCAGCGTGGCGGGCTGGTCCAGCCATGCCACCATGCTGCGCTTTGCGGCGGGCGCGGCGCTGCTGCTGGTGTTCGTGCTGGCGGAGCGGCGCCAGCGCGCGCCCATGGTCGATTTGAGCCTGTTTGGGAGGCGCGTGTTCGTCGGCGCCGTGCTGGGCATGTTCGGCTACGCCATTGCCGCGCAAGTGATGATGACGTTCTTACCGCTGTATCTGCAGAACGGCTTCGGCTTTTCCGCCGTGCTGGCCGGCTGCGCCATGCTGCCGTTTGCCGTCGCCATGGTCGTGCTGTCGCGCCTGGCGCCGCGCGCCATGCGCCATCTGGACGACCGCGGCATTTTAGTGACGGGCTTGCTGATCGTCGCCGTCGGCAACGTGGCCACGGCCCTCGCCGCCGGCAGCCTGCAGTACGGCTGGGTGGCGGCCGGCATGGTTGTCACGGGCGCGGGGGCCGGATTGCTGAACGGCACGACCCAGAAGGCCATCCTCGCCTGCATCCCCAGGGAGCGCACGGGCATGGGATCCGGCATCAGCACCACCACGCGCTTCGTCGGCATCGTGCTGGCCGTGGGCGCGCTGGGCGCCGTGCTGGCCATGCGCACGGCCGCCTCGTTCGAGAAACTGGCGTGGCTGCACGGCTTGAAGGCTTCGCCCGAGATGATAGGACGCATCGTCGCCGGCAACGCGGCCGACGCCTTCGGCCAGCTGCCGCCCGCCATGCAGGCCGTGGCGCAGGAAGCGGCCCGGCACGCCTTCATCGACGGCTTTGCCAGCGTGCTCTACCTGGCTGGCGGGCTGGCGGCCGTGGTGGCGGCGCTGGTGTTCGTGCTGGCCAGGCCGCTGGAAAAAGTGTAACTCTTCAGTAATATGCGCGTGCGCCGCCTCTGCTTGTAATATGATGCCATCGAGCAATACATGGCAATCATATAACTACCACAGGTATTCGCATGCGCAGAAAACGCATTATCGTGACCAGCGTGCTGGTCGCCGTCATCGGCGTAGCCGCTCCCCTGAGCCTGGCCTTCTATCTGTCGTCCGTGCGCGCCGAGCAGGGCGAGCAGGAACGCCTGCGCCTGCTGGCCGGTTACGCGCTCGAGCGCGCCCACCGCTCGATCGCCTCGGCCAGCATGGCCCTGCGCAGCGCCGATGCCCTGGACCTGGCGCCGTGCTCGGAAGCGCATATCCAGCAATTGCGCCGCATCACCATCACCACGCGCAGCATCGACGATATCGGCTACGTGGAAAACGGCTTGCTCAAATGCACGTCCACGGGCATCGAGGAAGAGCGCATCGCCGTCACGCCCGCCGACTTTACCCTGGCCAACGGCATGGGCCTCGATTTCAACCTGCGTCCCGTCGTCAGCGGCGGCAAGCGCATGGTGGGGCTGTCCCACCGCGCCTATAAGGTGCTGATCGATCCCGTGCGCTTTTCCGACGTCATCGTCGACAGCGACATCCAGATGGCCGTGGCCATCGGCAAGGAAGGCGTACTCGACACCTTGCACCATCCCGACCCCGCGCTGGTGCAAAGCTTGCTCGCCGGACTGCCGGCGAACGTAGACGCGGCGCACGACGGCAGCATCCATGCGACGCTGTATCGCGACGGCTTGACGGCCGTCATGATCGAGCCGCGCAGCAAGCTGAACGACAGGCTGCGGCGCGAACAGCTGCTGCTCTTGCCCATGGGTTTATTGATGGCCGCCTTCATCGTCGGCATCGTCGTGTGGCTGTCGCGCCGCCGGCTGTCGCTGCGCGGCGAACTGGAAACGGCGGTCGAGCGGCGCGAATTCTTTGTCCATTATCAACCGATTATTGCCCTTGACACGGGCGTGTGCGTGGGCGCCGAGGCGCTGATACGCTGGCGCCGTCCCGACGGCAGCATGATACGGCCCGACCTGTTCATCCCCGTGGCCGAGGAAAGCGAGCTGATTCTGCCCATCACGGACCAGGTGATCGATTGCGTCATCGCCGACATGCGCGCCGCGCTGCTGGCCGACCGCGAATTGCACATCGCCATCAATCTGTGCGCCAGCGATATCGAGACGGGCAGGGTGCTCGACGTGCTCGAACGCGCGCTGGCCGGCACCGGCATCGAGGCGCAGCAGATCTGGCTGGAAGCGACGGAGCGGGGCTTCATCAACGTGGAAGCGGCGCGCGCCACCATCGACAAGGCCCGGGCGCGCGGCCATGCCGTGGCCATCGACGACTTCGGCACCGGCTATTCCAGCCTGTCGAGCCTGCAAAACCTGCCGCTCGACGCCTTGAAGATCGACAAATCGTTTGTCGACACCATCGGCACGGACGCGGCCACCAGCAGCGTCACGCCGCACATCATCGCCATGGCCCGCACCCTGAACATGCTGATCGTGGCCGAAGGCATCGAAACGCAGCAGCAAGCCGATTATTTGCTGGAACGCAAGGTGGAATTCGGCCAGGGCTGGCTGTTTGCCAAAGCGCTGCCGGCCGCGGAGTTCCTCGCCTTTTATCAAACGCGCCGCGCGCCGCCGTCCCCATGAAACCGCCACGCGTTCCCTATCCCTTGCAGCCGCTGCGCGTACCGGGCGGCTGGCACATCACCGTCAATACCCTGTTCGAAGTGGAGCCGGGCCCGGACACCATGGAATGGTTCAGCAGCGCATTGCTGCTGTGGGGCAGCTGCCGCGACAGCGGTTTCTGCTTCAATTCGCACTTCGAGCCGGAAGACGATCCGCAGGGCGAATTCGTACTGGAGATGGGCAAGGTGGCATACGACCGCGACGGCAAGATCGTGCAGGGCAGCGACGCCTTCCTGGGCGAGTTTCGCACGCGCAGCAAGGCGGAATTTGTCGCGCGGGTCGAGCAATTCATGCAAGACCCGGCAGCTTGATCGCTACGGCTTGCGCGGCAAGACCGTGTCCTGTCCGCTTTGCTTGAGCACGGCGCTGGCGATCTTGCCCGCCGCATCGCGCGTAAACGCCAGTTCCGCGTCGATGGCGCGGAAAAAGAATTGGTCTTTCGCGCTGGCAAACAAAGGGGCGGATCCCATGCCCGTGCCGGCCGCTTCCAGGCCCTGCTTGCCCAGGCTCACCGTCAAGGTGAAATCCTTGTCCAATGGATACTCGCCCACGTACTCGGCGAGCGCGGCGCGCGGCACGTCGATGGCCGCTTGCGGCTTTTTCAGCGGCGGCAGGGGCGTGCCGGGCAGCAAGGTGGACAAGCCCAGCGCATCGACGTCGCGCGCCGTATTCGTCAGGACCACCACGCCCCGCTTGCCGTCCGTCGTGAACGCCGCATAGCTGCTGTAGCCGCCCGTCTGGCCGCTGTGCCAGGCGTAGGCCTGGCCCTGCCGCTGTTCCAGCAGCCAGGACAGGCCGATTTTCGTGTCGTCGCCGGACGCCACCGGACGCTGCGGCTGGATCGCCAGCGCATACGGGCGCAGCGGCTTGAACATATACGCCTGCAGGTAGGCGACCATGTCGCGCGCGCTGGAATACACGCCGCCGGCCGGCGCCACCACATTCAAATCCCAGGCAGGCGTGGCTTCGCCCGACAGCAGATGGCCGGGCGCCAGGCGCGCCAGCATGCCGTGCGTGGGCTTGTTCGAGGTGGAACGCATGCCGAGCGGCACGGCGATGCGCTTTTGCAGCAGCGCTTCATAGCTGGTGCCGGCCTGGGCCGCCAGGGCCGTGCCCAGCACGGCATAGCCGATGTTCGAGTAGTCAAAGGCCGTGCCCGGCGCATGCGGCAGGTGGTAGGCGGCGAGAAACTGCCGCTGCTTCGCTTCCGTGTAATCGGCATACGGGTTGGCCGGGTCCTTGGGCGCGAAGTTGTCTGGCAGGCGCGGCAGCGAGGAATAATGCGTGGCCAGGTCGAGCAGGCTGATCGTTTTTCCATCGAAGGCAGGCACGGTATAGTCCGGCAACAAGGCCGCCACGGGCTCGTCGAGCTTGACCTTGCCTTCGACGACGGCGTTGGCCAGCAGCAAGGCCGTCATGGTCTTGGTGACGGAACCGATCTGGTAGACGGTGTCGGCGCCAGGCTTGGCGCTCTTGCCCGCCTGGCTGCTGCCAAAACCATACACGGCGCTGTCCTTGCCTTCGATTACGGCGATGACGATGCTGGCATGCAGGCCCGTGCGCGTGAGTTCTTCCGCGCGCTGGCGCACGGCATCATCCAGTGCGGGCGCGGCCAGTGCAGGGGCGGCCAGTGCAACGGTGCCGGCGAGGCAAAGGGGGAGGAGGGCGAAAGTGGGTGTCATGGGTAACCTTGTCCAGGGTGGATCGAAGGCACGCCGGCGCATGGGAAAGGTGGCTGGCATGCCTGGTGAAGGATACGGGCCCAACATGAAGGTTGCCTGAGTTTTATGTTTGCCGGTATGGCAAGGCTTGCGTTTGCTCAATGTTCAGCCATCGGCGCTTCCAGCAGGCACGCCAGCTGCGCGCGCATGTCGGCAGACATGCATTGCAGCAATTCACCGCGCCGGCGCGCATCGGCCCGTTTCTTCGACGGTACATCGGCCAGGTCGGGCGCCCGGTAGGGGGCGCAGGGCAGGTGATAGTTGCCGTCGCGCATGCGCAAGGCATGCAATTCCTGCCACGCCAGGTCGTAATCGGCGGCGATATGGCGCCGGCGCCGCGCATTCAGGGCGATGCGGTTGTCGTTGCTGATCAAAAACAGGTTATTGCAGGCAAAAAAATCGCCGAAATCGCGCAGGGCCGTCACCATCAGGTTTTTCGGGCGGCAACCGTGCAGCGCCCGCGTGGCTTCCTTGACGGCCAGCTTGCCGGCCTCGCAGCGCAAGCCTTGCAGCGCGCCCAGCTGCAGGGACACGCCATCGGCGCGCGGCAGGAACAAAAAGCTGGCCAGGTAGAACGGCTGGCCGTCGCGCGTCAGGCGCAGGCACAGTTCTCCTTCGCGGTAGCTGTCGTGGATGGCCGTCAGCTGCAGGCGGTACAGCGCCCCATCCTTGCCTTCGAACGCGGCCAGCACCAGGGGCTGGCGCGCGGCCCGCTCGACCAGGGCGCGCGCCCCGGCTTGCCACAGGAAGCGGTAATGCCCTTCCAGCAAGGCCAGTCTATCCGCGCAACCGAGCTGGCGCGAGGCGTAAGGGCGGTAGATCTTGAAGCGCAGACAGGGATGCAGCTGCGCCAGCGAACTCAGGCCGGGCATGCTGCCCAGGAAAGCTTGCCAGCGCGTGCGCTGGCGGGGAAAGAAGAGGGCGCCCAGCGCCGCTTTCAAGCGGTGGCCGCTGGCGGGGTGTGGTTGCACGGCGGGTGGCACGGCGGCGCCGTGGCGCAGAGCTAAAGCGATGTCATTCATGATTCTGCCGGAAAAGGGCAGGCGCTGCACAATGAGAGCCTTGCCAATCTGAATGCTACGCGGGCCAGGTGAATTTCCTATTAAGAAGCCATGCACGCGGGCTTTAGAGGATGGCAACTAAACATTTGCCTTCTGGCAATATGGACGGTTATGCTCGCGGCACCTTCACTCCTTGACTGATACCGCTCATGAATCAACGCCCATTGCTTGCCATTCCCATGCTCGTCGCCGCCCTGGCCGCCCAGGCGCAAGACCGCACGGCCGATCCCCTTGGGCCGTTGGCGCAATGCATCAACCGCAGCGAGTTCCAGTTCCGGCAGCAGGACCGCCTGCCCGCGCACGTGACGACGCGCAGCGTCAAGCTGGCGACGGGAGAGGGGCAGGTATCGACGGCCGATGGCTATCGGCTGATGCTGTTCCGCAAGGGCAGCCTGCCCTTGGTGAACCTGAAAATCGAACGCAGCGCCGAAGGCAGGTTTGCCGCCGACCGCGACACCATCGTGGCGCAAATGCAGCAGTTGGCCGCCAACAGCAAGGCGCCGCAATTAGTATCGCTGGAAACGGACACGCACCAGGGCGTGGAAGTGCTAGGATTGAACAATCCCAATGTCACGCAATCGGCGGGCATCATCAGTTTATACACCTTGCTGCATGCCGCCAGCGGGACGGTCGCCACCGCCTATCTGCTCAACCAGCCGGCGGACAAACGGGAATTCGCGACGGATGCGCAGTACCGGGCCTTGCGCGACCAGTTCATCAGCTCGCTGGCCGCTTGCATGGCCGATCCCGCGCCGTAAGACAGGCGCACACGGGCAAGCCAGGAAAGGAGATCACCGCCATGAAAAAAGCAGAGCCAAGCACGCAGTCCCAGGATGGCGCGGTGAGCGCCGAGTCCGCTACTCGCCTGATCGATGCGAAAATCGCCGCGCTGGCCGACTGGCGCGGCAAGACGCTGGCCACGGTGCGCGCGCTGATACGCCAGGCGGATCCGGACGTGGTCGAGGAAGTCAAATGGCGCGGCGTGCCCGTCTGGTCGCACGCGGGCATGATTTGCACGGGCGAAACCTATAAACTGGCCGTGAAACTCACCTTCGCCAAGGGCGCCGCCTTGCCCGATCCGGCCGGCCTGTTCAATGCCAGCCTGGACGGCAACACGCGCCGGGCCATCGACCTGCATGAAGGCGCGCACCTCGATACGGCGGCGTTCAAGGCGCTGATACGCGCCGCCGTGGCGCTGAATACGACACCGAAACCAAAACGGACTCCGACTTGAGACATTATCTGTATCTGTGGCACGACCCGGCCGAGCGCATGCTGGTCGCTTCCGGCATCGAATTCAAGGATTTCCTCCCCGCCCTCGGCGAGGCTGGCGGCATCGTGCTGCGCAAGGGCAGCGCCGGGACGGCCAGGAAGCCGGCCGGCTACCAGACCCTGGCGCGGCAGCAGTTGCCGGCCCTGGCCCGGGAAGACCTGCACGCCTGCGGCAGCCATGCCTGGGCCGACTGGCGGGGCGCGGCGCCGCCGCCCCAGGATGCGGACGTGGCCGCGGCGCTGGCCTATCGCGCCGCCGCGTCGCGGCGCACGGAGCTGGCCGCCCTGCAAAACCGCTTCCTCGCCTTTGCCCACGACGACGGCTGGTACCTGAAACTGTTGTATGCGGCCTGGGACGATGCGGCGGCTGTTCTCGCCGGCGCCATCCCGCCAGCGCTGGGCACGCTCGATCTGGACGCGCTACGCCAGGGGGGCGACGGTTACTGGCTGCAAGACGGCAGGCTCGAAGTGGAACTGAAAACCCACGATATCGACAGCGTGCTGAACCGCCGTTTGTGAGCATATAATGGCATTCCGATAACTGATACACGCCCGCCATGCTTCGTCCTCATTTCGCCACGGCATCGCCTCGCTTGCGCGCCGCCGCATGACGCCAGCCACGCTTCGGCCATTCGCGCTGGCGGACGCGGCTTCCTGCGCCGCCATCCTGGCGCTGGCGGGGCGCGACACCTTCGGCCCTGTCGCCAGCGTCGCCGCTTTTACGGCAGCGACGCAGGGCGAAGATATCCTCGTTGCCGAGCGTGACGGCATCGTCGCCGGCTTTGCGGCCGTGCACACGGACGACGCGCCCGAGCATTTCCTGCACCATTTGTACGTGCACCCGGCGCACAGCGGACTGGGCATCGGCACCCGGCTGCTGGCCGCCGTGGCGGCGCGCTTCGGTCCCCGCCTGAGCCTCAAGACGCAGCTGGCCAACACGGGCGCGCGGCGCTTGTATGCGCGCGCGGGCTGGGTCGAAGACGCCGCCGACGGCGGCGTGGACATCCTTGGCGCGTGGATACGGGTGCGCTACCGCGCCGCACCGCCTGAGCGATGAAAGACCCTGGCGCCATCGACCCCGCCCTGGCGAGAATGATGGGCTGGTTCCTGATCCTGCTCGCCCTTCCCGCCGCGTATTTTTCCTTCTGGCGCGCGTATGACAAGCTCGCCTCGCCGGCCTGGCCCGTGACCAGCGCCGAGATCGTGCGCAGCAGCATGTATCAGCGCACGGGCAAGTCGCAGGACTGGTGCGTCAAGCTCAGCTACCGCTACAGCGTGGATGGCAAGGCCTACCGCAGCTCGCGCATCGGCGTCTCGCGGATCGGCAACGCCGGCTGCCACCGCGACCAGGCCGTCACTGCCTGGCGCCTGGCCGGCATGGCGCCAGGCGCGCACATCCGCGTGCATTACCGGCCGCGCGACCCGAACGATACCGCCGTGTTCCTCGCCGGCCTCGATTTCCTCGATTATTTCGGCGTCGTGCTGTGGATGGTCCTGTTCGTGCTGGGCGTGTCGGAAGCGCGCAAGCAGGCGCCGCCAGCCGGGTCCGCTTCCCTGAAGCTGGCATCCATGGCAGCACGGTCGTAGTTTTGCTCGGGCGGCGCGCCGGTCGGCGTCAACGTGAAATGCGGCACATATTTGTCCCGTCGGCCGTCATCGGACAGGCAAAATAAAGGGGGCAGCCCCGATAGCGGGCGATGCCCGTCCTGGGACTGTCGCAGATATCCCAGGCCACACGTGGAGGGGGTCAAACCCGGCGTTGCTCCTTGCTCTCGGTTAGCAGCCCCAGCCTGGCCGCCATGCCGGCATTGTCGCGCAACAAACCGTCGCGCTCCTGCGCCAATGCTTCCATTTTCTGCTGCGATAGTTGTCCGTTTTCCGCCAGCATGTCGAGTTGCCGGTCTTGCGCGGCCAGCGCCACCTTGGTGTCGTTCAGCGCCAGCAGGGCCGTGTCGAGCTTGTCCAGCAGCGCGTCGGCGGACGCGGCCGCCTGCAAGTATTGAAATTCGAACTGGTCGCGCTCGGGGCGCACGATGGCCAGCGCCGCGCGATCGGCCGCCGCTTCGTCAGCCAGGCGCGCCTGTTCCGCCTGCAGCTGCGCCAGGCGCATGTCTTGCTGCACCAGCGTCGCTTGCTGGCCTTGCAGGCGCTGCTGCAGCTGGGCGTTTTCCTGTTCCAGGCGACTGATCCGTTGCTGCGCCTGGGCCCGTTCTTCGCTGCGTTGGGCTGCCGCCGCTTCCTGGTAATGGTCGAACTGCGAACGCACCTGCGCCAGCTGGCGGTTCAGGGCGGCGATTTCCTCGCCCCGGTCGGCCAGGCGCTGCGTCAGGCCTGCATTATCGCTGTGCAAGGTGGCCAGGGTGACGGCGCGGAAATGGTGTTCTTCCTTCAATTGCGCCAGCGCGTGCTGGGTGGCGCGCAATTCCTGGGTGAGGGCGGCGCGCGCCTCCGTCAGTTTCAAGCGCTCCGTTTCCGTCTTCTTCAGTTTTTCCAGCGCCGCGTCGAGTTCGGCGCGGTTTTCCCGCCTGCCCGTTTCCAGCTGCTGCGCCACGTCGCGCTGCTGCTTGTCGTACACGCCGCGCATCGCTTCCATCAGTTCGGCCGGCAAGCCTGATTCCGTTTTCACGGCGCCCGCGCCCTGGAACTCTTCCTTCCAGCGTTTCAGCAGGGGAGCAATGGTGCTCTTGCTGCCCGTGCTGCCCAGCGCTTCGCGCACGCTGTCGACCGTGGGATTGCGCCCATCGGCAGCGACGATTTGGGCTGCTTTCATAACATCAGAGTACAGAATGCCGGTGCGGGCCATGAAATCACCTATGAACGAAATTTAGTAACGTATTACATGATACGTAATATCGAATAATATTACGATATAAATTTTGATCAATTTTAAAAAATATATATCGCGATAAGATCGCTTATCGCGGGTTATGGGGGTGGTTTGCATGGTATTCTGCGTATTTCCCAGTACACCAGCCCGATTTCAGCGATTCCATGCCCGATTTGCCCCTTTCCAAACGCCGTGTCGCCGCGCCCAAAAGCGCCGCCTTGGCTCCTGTGCCGTTACGCGGCGCCCTGATCGATGCCGAGCTGGCCGCGCGCCACCAGTCCTTTTTAGCCGCCGCCACGTCCGACAACACGCGCCGCACCTACCGTTCCGCCATCCGCCACTTCCAGGCCTGGGGCGGGGCGTTGCCCGCCGACGAATCCACCGTCATCCGCTATCTGCTGGCGTATGCGGACAGCCTGAACGCGCGCACCCTGGCCCTGCGCCTGACGGCCCTGTCGCAATGGCATGTGTACCAGGGCTTTGCCGATCCCGCATCCACGCCCACCGTGCGCAAGACCCTGGCCGGCATCGCCCGCCTGCACGGCAAGCCGAAAAAGAAGGCCAAGGCCCTGCCGCTGGAAGACCTGGAGCTGATCGTCGGCAGGCTGGCCGCGCTGGGCAGCGTCAAGGCCTTGCGCGACAGCGCCTTGCTGCAGCTGGGATTTTTTGGCGGTTTCCGCCGCAGCGAACTGGCGGGATTGACTATCGAAGACGTGAGCTGGGAGCCGCAGGGCATGGTGATCACCTTGCCCCGCTCGAAAACGGACCAACTGGGGGAGGGCATCGTCAAGGCGATCCCGTTCGGCGACGGCGTCTGCTGCCCGGCCACGGCACTGCGCGCCTGGCTGGCCGCGGCGCATATCCGCACGGGGCCGCTATTGCGCCCCGTCAATCAGTGGGGCCATGTGAGCGCGAAAGCACTGCACGCGAGCAGCATCAACACGATCCTGGCGGACTGCGCCAGGCTGGCCGAACTCGATTATGTGCCGGAACTGTCGAGCCACAGCCTGCGCCGCGGCATGGCCACCAGCGCGCATCGGGCCGGCGCCGATTTCCAGGCCATCAAGCGCCAGGGCGGCTGGCGCCACGACGGCACCGTGCATGGCTATATAGAAGAGGCGGGCCGCTTCGAGGAAAATGCGGCCGGCAGTTTATTGAAGGGGAAGAAGAAGCCGGCGGGCTGAGGGTGCCCTGCAAGATCTTGCAGCGGCCAGTCAGCGGATGCCCATGCGGGCGCAGTGCCCTGGGGATTACGCAGGGGCTACGTCGACACGCTCAATTTCCAGCTCGGTAGCGGAGCTTAATTGCGCCGCAATGAGAGCGCTCAGATCAACGTCCGCACCGCCATCGGATACGTCCGCGCAGGTATCGATAATTAGCTGAAAACAGTTGTCGCGGATATCCCGCGTATCCAAATCCGGCGGTGGAGGCGCCAATAGCGCGATTTCCAGTCCAAGCGCGAAGGCGCGATACGCCGGATATTCCTCGTATTTCCCTTCCTCGTCAGGCGAGAATCTGATGCCCAGTGCCTGAGCCAGAATGACAACCGTGGCTTCGAATGGCAGCGTTGGCCGAATGTTCAGACAAGCCGTAAAGTAGCTTCCACTTTGACAATTGCGCATGCAACCTCTGGTGTAAATTTAAAATAGATGATCTCTTGTCACGTCACGTTTGGACGCCCGCTCCTGGCACTTCCTGGCATTCGAATTGAACAATTCGGGACTTTCCCGAATATGCTCGTTCAGAACTTCGAAGTTAGTTCCTTTCAACGGGACGATACGAGAAACTTGGACATTGAATTCGGCCGTTCAGACAATAGGACTGCACTAATTTAAGCTGTCCAAGCAGTTCGTCAATTGTGTCAATGCGGGCAACATCATACTGATCACAGTCCCGCTCACACCAAACTTCAAGTTGAGGAAATTGGGTCAGCAAACTTACCATTGCAGATGCATAGGAATCGGCACTTGGCCAATGATAATTCCTCTGACGATCCAGCTTGGGTAGCAACTTTGCAAACCTCAAATTATCGTTGGGAGTGGTTTGGCCGAACAATATTCCATCCCAATAGCAGAGGATTTCATCCGTAGGTCCCCATTCTGATTCAAACGCTTGAATTTTCAATCGTGCACTGTCTTTCGGCAACTCGATGACCAAGACATCTGGGGTGCAACTAAACGGAGAAAAAATTTCGAGCATAGAGGTCAAGAAAATATTTTGGTCCCGTATCGGGGCCGCTAACAATGCATGGCCGCTTGTGACCGGTCACTGTCATCCTAAGGCGTTCCATCGAAAGATTAGCGCGGCAACGGGCACAGTCAACAATATCACCAGAACCGCCGTGAGCCAGAACTGCTCTGACTCGCCCTCACGCAATAGCCTGCGACAAATGTCAGCTCATGGCCGAGCGCTGCAGTAGCGCCTAAGGATAACATGTTGCCAATCTGAAAAGTACGTGGAATTTCACATGCCTTGCGGGGCGGCGGCAAGAACATCCACATCATGGTCGTCAGCAACGGCGGCTTCCAGTGACTGTCCGGCTAAGAGAAATGGTGTCCGGCTTCAAATGCCATTGGGTGTCCAGCTTGGTGTAAGAATCGGTGTCCGGCTTGATGAGAATACTCATCGGTACGCCGACGACGGTGGCTATAGCCTAATTCCGTCAGGGGCAAGGGGCTATTACACTCTCAGTTTATTTGTGCAACAAAGCCATTATTTACGGTCCTTTTTTTTGGTTTTGCATTCTCTTGTGATCCAAGAAGGTTATCCACAATGCAAATATTGTTGCGTAAAATAAGATTGCCCGTCCGACATTTCTTTTGTGAAATGGAACTCCGGTAAAAAAGCCGCCAGCGCGATCAAGAAAATCCATTATCTGGAAGAAAAATGGTTCCTTATTCCCGTTGGGAGCTAGCGCAAGAAATCCTGAGGAAAGGTCCAGCAGGTAATAAACGAAGGCAAATGCGATAAAACTGCCAACGAATGTTATTAAAAGGGAAATGCATTGATTCCATTTCATCGTCGATTTTTTGCGCAGCACCACGGCCTTCATGCCGTGGAGGCGAAGCGGAGATCCGCTGCGGTGGCTTGCCTGTCGCTCCGTTGTTGCCACCAGTAAATACTCATATCAGTCTGCACGCTGGGTAAGTTTGCTATGCTGGCCGAACCGGGCCGTTCGGACCAGCATAGCAGGTTGTCGGATGGAAAATCTAGCGCGCCCTACGACAGACCGGATTCGACCGAAACCGGTCTGTTTTGCTTTGCCAAAGCGCACGCTCAACGACCAAATTCAGTGACGCAGAATACCAGTGTGCAACGACGAGTTAGAATGAAAAACATCTATTGACGTGCTCCTGGAATACATAGGATCAGCACAACGAAAAATACACAAAATCCGAAGCTACCAACAGCCATGTGGTTATGCGGTTTGCCAATTGGAGGTGGATAGCGACCTACCGTAATTATCCGCAGTAGTAGCCATCCCGGCCAATAAAATATGCCGACAATGATTACTTCGGCGACAGCTCGCAATGCAATCTCGATTAATCCATCAAGTGCCATGGCTTTGTCTCGCTAAAATTTAAGTTGACTGGCACGAATATTGAAGAGGGGAAGTTAGTATCCGATTAGTTTAACTAGTTCATGCTCGCATTGCAAATAATCAACTTTTCCCGGAAGTGGCGGGAATCAGATTATGGCTGCGGATTCAATCGATCAATGCAACACACTGTTCAAATCGTTGAGCCGGTGTTTGGCAGTGTAGCGTCTTCCAGCAGGCGCTGCGCCAATCCCGTCTTGCGGTGCGCGGGCAGCACGCCGCCGAGCCAGCTATACAAGGAGCCATCCTCGGCGCCATAGCCCAGCTTGCAGCCGGCGGGCTGGCCGTCCGCTTGCGCGATCAGCACCAGCGCGCCGGCGGGCAGCCGGTCCTGCAGCTGCGCCAGGCTGCGCCGCCGGTCGAACTCGGGAATGGCCTGCAGCACCTGCCAGGCTTCCGCGATGGTGCCGGGCCGCATCACGCTGCCGCTTGTTCCCGGGGACGGATGATCATGCAGGTGGCCGTCGCGTGCGCATACACTTTACCGGCTTCGTCGCGGATCGTGCCTTCGGAAATGACCAGGTTGCGGCCTGCATTGATGACTTTGCCTTCGGCAAAGACCGTTACGTTGAAGGGCAGGGGACGGCACATCTTGATGTTCAGGTCCGTCGTGCCGTAGCTTTCGCCGGCCGGCAAGACCGTGTGGGTGGCGCAGCCCGTGACCGTGTCGAGCACGGTGGCGGCGAAACCGCCGTGCACGCCGCCCATGGGATTTGTGTGGTTTTCATTCGCCGTGGCCGTGAAAATGACTCTGCCGTGCTCGATCGTGTGCGCATCCATGGGCATGGTCTTGGAAATGCCGGGCCGGGGGAACAGGCCTTGCGCGAAAGCTTGCATCAGTTGCAAGCCGGTCATGTCATTGGGGTGCATGGTAACTCCTGTGGGGTGAGGGTTGGGTTAAACGTCTTGCCGATTAAACGTCTTGCTGGAAACGCAGGCGCGAAGCGTGCAGCAGGAAGCGGGCGACGACGGCCAGCTCTTCCTCGCTGAAACCCGCTTTCAGTTGTTCGTTCAGGCTGTCGAGCAGGGGCAGGGCATGGGCCAGCACCTCGCCCCCCTTGGCCGACATGTGCAGGGTGCCGGCGCGCGCGTCGAGCGCCGACTGGCCGCGCACGATCAGGCCGTTTTCTTCCATGCGCGCCACCAGGCCCGTCACGGCCGAGTTTTTCAGCTGCAGCGCCCGCCCCAGATCCTTCAATTGGCAGCCTTCTTCGCCCTTCAGGGCAAACAGGGCGACCACTTGCGTGCCGGAAAAGCCCAGTTCGCTGGTGAAAACGGCATCGGCCGAGCGGAACAGGTTCTGGCGCGCCAGGTTGAGCAGATTGAACAGGCGCGGCGAACGCTCGCCCAGCGGGCAGGCCGCGGCATCGGGTACGTCTGGGGTGGGGGTGGTATTGGTACGCATGCGAAGTATACTACTACGCATGCGTAATAAATCAAGCGGATATTGCTAGTCGCGCTGGTGGCGGCCGATGTAGCGTGCGCGCGGGCGTATCAGGGCCGCGCTGTCTGCCTGCTCGGCGGCATGCGCGATCCAGCCGGCCGAGCGGGCCAGCGCAAACACCACCATGCCCGCGCCCTCGGGCCAGCCGAACGCCAGTTCCATGGCGGCCAGCGCCAGGTCGGCGTTCGGTTTTACTGCGAGCAACTCGCCCGCCGTGGCGCACGCTGCCAGGATGGCGCCCAGCTGCGGGTGCCCGTGCGACATCGCAGACAGGATTCCCAGCAGATACGCGGCGCGCGGGTCGCCGTGCGGATACAACGGGTGGCCGAAGCCGGCGAATTCCGGCGCGACGGTCTTGTAATAAGCGACGATGGCAGCCCCGGCATCCGGTGCTGCCAGCGCCTGCGTCAACATGCACCTGGCCGCCGCGCTGCCGCCGCCGTGTTTATCGCCGGACAAGGCTGCCAAGCCCGCGCCCAGCGCGGCCGGCAGGCTGGCGCCCGTCGAAGCGACGCAGCGCACGGCAAACGTCGACGCATTCAACTCATGGTCGGCCAGCAGCACGAGGGAGGCGCGCAGCAATTCAGCCTGCTGCGCATCGGCTTGCCACGTCTGGGCCAGCTGCCGGTGCAGCGGCAAGGCGGACGGCGCCGTCTGCAGCAGGGCGGCGGCCAGCAGGCGCATCGCGGCGGGGCCGGATGGCAGCGAGTGCGGCATGTCCGCTGTCGTCAGCATGGCCATGGCAAGCATGGCGCGCGCCAGCGGCGGCGCATCGGGCGCGCTGGCCAGCTTTGGCGGCTGGGCAGGCGCGTCTTGCTGAAAATAGTCACTCGCACCATCGTCCCACAGCAGGCTGGCGGTCATTTCCAGCGTCGCGTGCCGCGCCAGCGCCGCCGCATCGCAGCCGCGGTACAGCAAGCGGCCATCGAGGATGTGGGAAATGCGCGTCTCCAGCACGGGCAAGCCCCAGTGCATGGCGGCCACGGCCGTCTGGCCGCCGCGCTTGGCGTCATTTTTACGGGCCGCCAGGCGCAGCACGTCTTCCTGCGGATAGCGCTTGCGGCGCGATGCCCCATTGCTGACGGAAGCGAGCAAGCCCCGGCTCACATAGGAATACAGGGTGGGCAGGCTGACGCCCAGCAGGCGCGCCGCGTCGAGGGCGGACAGATCGTTGTTCATGGCGGCCATTGTAGCGGCTGTCACTTTATATTGATTGATGGAATCAAGATTGACGGGCCGGGCCACGCGTCACTAGACTCATGCCTTTCCAGGAGCCTCCATGAGTACACACACCATTCGCACCCTGCGCCCGGATGATGCCGCGCCCTTGCTGGCCTTCGAGCAAGCCAACCGGGCATGGTTCGAGCGCCATATCGACCGGCGTCCGGACGCTTTTTACAGCATCGACGGCATTCGCGCGCACGTCGCGCAATTCCTGGACGAGCATGCGCAGGGGCGCATGCACCCCTGCGTCATCGTGGACGAACATGGACAATTGATCGGGCGCGCCAACCTCAAGGACATTGACCGGGAGCAAGGGCTGGCCGAAGTCGGCTACCGCATCGGCGAGCAGCAGGCGGGCAAGGGCCTGGCCACGGCCGCACTGCAGTACCTCATTTCCCTGGCGCAAGACGAATGGCGGCTGGCCAGCCTGTGCGCTTACGCCATCGATGGCAATGCGGCGTCGATCCGCGTGCTGGAACGCTGCGGTTTTGCGCAGGGAATGGCCGTGCCCGATATTGCCATCGTGGAAGACAACGTCGTCGATGGCCACCGGTTTGCGCTGGATTTGCGGGCGGCTGGGGTAGACTCTGTCCTGCCATAAAATCAAAGTTATCAGATATGAATCATGAAGCCCCAAAACGCATCGTCGTCATCGGTGCCGGCATCGTCGGCGCGTCGCTCGCCTACCACCTGGCCAGCAAGGGGGCGAAAGTTACCGTCGTCGAGGCGGGCGGCATCGCTTCCGGCGTGACGGGCACCTCGTTTGCGTGGATTAACGCATCCTGCGCGGGGATGGATCCCATCGCGGCCCTGCGCGGCGGCGCCATCGCCGCCTGGCGCCGGCTGGAAACGCAGGTGCCAGGCTTGGCCGTGCGCTGGCATGGCGCCTTGTCGTACGGCACGCAGGATGGGCGCGTTTCTCCCTCCTGCACGGTGATTGACCGCATCCGCATCGCCCAGCTGGAACCGCAGCTGCGGCAGCCGCCGGAACAGGCGCTCCACGAACCGGAGCAGGGCGCCCTCGACGCCGTCGCCGCGACTCACGCCTTGCTGGCAGCGGCCCGGGCGCTCGGCGCGACCATCCGCATGCAGACGCCCGTGCCGGGCTTTACCGTCCAGGACGCGCGGGTGACGGGCGTGGAAACGGCCGCTGGCGTCATCGAGGCCGATATGGTCGTGCTGGCAGCGGGCACAGGCACGGCCAAATTGGCCGCGCAGCTGGGAGTAGACTTGCCGATTCACGCCTCGCCCGCCATCTTCCTGCGCTACCAGGCGCCGCCTGGCTTGGTGCGCGGCATTATTTCCAGCCATGCAATGGAAGTGCGGCAAGACGAAGACGGCGCCATGCTGGCGGCGGAAGATTACCTGGACGACACCCTGGAAAACCAGCCGGCCGCCATGGCGCAGCGTGTGGCCAGCGTGATCCGCAATGAACTGGAAGGAGCCGACGCCATCGCGCCGGAATTCGCCTGCATCGGCCTGCGCCCCATGCCCGTCGACGGCGTGCCCGTCATCGGCTACTTGCCGCAGGTCGAAGGGGCGTACGTGTGCGCCATGCATCCGGGCGTCTTGCTGGCCGCTATCGCGGGACAGCTTGCCAGCGGGGAAATTGTCGACGGCGAGCCAGCGCCAGCCCTGGAAGCTTGCCGGCCCGCGCGTTTCCTGGCGTAAATGACGTAAAGACCCCGTGCCGCGCCGATTCCTACGGCACAGGCGCGACAAATACGGGCAGGATGAACGGCACCGGCTCCTGCTCATCGCCTTCCTCCGACGGGGCCTGCATGAAATCCTCGTTGCGCCAGTCGCCGTTCACCACCCGCTCGGCAATCAACGCCAGATCCTGCGTTTCGCGCACCTCGCAGCGAAACGGCAGCCGCCCATGCGAGCGCGACACAAGGCTGAAGCGCAGCTGGCGGCACTGCGCATCGTGCCAGCAATAGAACAGCATCTGCTCGCCAGCGAGGGCGCTGCGGCGTGCCGCGATCAACTCTCCGATGAATGCAACGATATCGACCGCATGAATCTGCGGCGTTTCCTCGTCCGTGGGCGAAAAGCTCCACATGTTCTCCATCGCTTCGCGGTTGATGTCGTCGGCATCAATGAACACCTCATCGTCTTGCGCCATTTCCAGCCATGCATTGACTGTCCTGCAATTCATCATGTCGTCATGCATCCCATGTTTTAAAAGCCGTCCATACCGAACGCCATGCGCCATGCGGAAGTTTGGCCTGCATGGAAAGTGACAGTCCGCCGTCGCCCATACGATCGCCTGGCTTCCATTGTTTATTCTTCAGACTAAGTGCCCGTGCTCTTCCCATGTCGACAGTTTTCATGTCTTTGATGTCATAGCCGACTTCCAATACGGGATGCAGCACTTCTCCATTGGCTGTCAAATATAAAGTATCGACATGGACCTTGGGTTTGTCAAAACGTTCGTAAAGCCTTGTTGCAGCGGATTTGAAACCCTGGCCAATGGCGATGCTGATGGTCGTTGGACCATTGCAGCCCAGAAGCGCGGCAAGCGCCCAATAGTCATGATCAGCAGTGACAAGCCTGGCCAAACAGCGTTCTATCCATGCCGATTCATCAGTTCTGAATTCTTTCCAGTATGGAGAAAATGAATTTTGCAGGTAGCCGACTTCGTGCAGCGCCCCGACCAGGTTAATCTGCTTGTCCACGCAGCCAATATCGTGCAACAGATGGGCTGCGGCTGCGGCGACCGCATACTCGCCTTTGGCCATGGCCTTATCTTCGAGTTTTTTCAGTTTGGTGTTAATACTCATTCTTTTCATGGTGCGGACGATACCGCGCTAGTTATGGTTACTGGTGACTACCGGAAGCGGGAACTGCAGCATGGCTCGCGTTCACGCAAATCACTGAATTTAAGAATATTTCGACGGCCCATTCATGGCCAGAATAAAATTCCGTAATGAATTTTCAATATTAACCAATCATGCCCCTTGACTGGAAAATACGGCCAGTATCAATAAAGATGCCACCGGTTGTCATTTCATGCAGCTGTTTTCAGTCATTCAAGTTCAGCCCATTCCGGATTGTGCCATACCTCGGCATTTAACTCTGCTTCCTTGTCGTACCGGATCAGCACCCAGGAACTCGCTTCTATTGAGCATTAAAAACATCCACATTTCTACATGGACTTGCATGCACTCACCCCCGCGGCCCATCCGGCAACAACTCCGCCAGCTTGGTCGTCAGCAAGAAACTCGTCTCGCTGAGTTTCTTGCCATGTATCGATAGCCGCCGCACGGGCAGGCGCGACAAGGCCAGGGGACTTCCTGAGTTGTGGCTTCCCGCTGATTCACAGCAAAATTCTCGGCTGAATCGGGCTTGCGATGACTGCGACTGCAAAGCGTACTCCGTCGAAAAGCAATTCTTGAATTCATGCCTGGGAAGTACATCAATGCTCAGCTCAGCCTCCCCCGACTGCGGATTGCGGATTGCGGATAGACCATTCTAAAACCATGATGCTGAGATTGCATTTTAATGCATAATCCTTGATGGAAATTCTCCTGAGTCAGGTCATCCACAATGCAGTGCAAGTTAACTCCTGGCGGTTGAACGATCAATGTCACTTGATAACTTAAAATTTCCTCATTCTCCGCGGAGTAATACGTTTTCATTGCCGTGTTTTTTACATATGCTCCGGCTTTTCTCAATGCTTCATTAATCAGGTATGTTATATTATCGTCCAGCGTCACATCCAAATTGTCAGGGCCATTATATTTGCATAGTGTTGAAATTGGAAATTCCACCGCTATTTCAACTTTTCTTGCATGGTCGCAGTCTATTTTCATTATTGCATGTCCTGCTAGAAATTTAATTTTAAATAACTTTGGCTAATATCAATGGTTTGAATAAAATGCTACAACTCAAAGGCTGGCGCCGACTCAAGATGCTGCGCGGCAGGGAATGCCTGTACCCGGTAGCGCACTGGATAGCAATCGACTTCCTGCATCAGCTCACCGCAGATGGCCAATGCATCATTCCATGCCAGCATCTTGGTGGTGCTTTCGCCGCCGGCATCGTCAAGTTCCACCATGGCCACTACATCAGTACGCGGCAGCAGCGTGTTGACACCGCGGGTCCAGCTTGCCGCAGACGTCACGCGCTGGCCATCTTTTGACTTTATCAACATGCAAGTGGCCACGAAAATATCCTCTCCAATGCTGTCGTTGACCCGATCCCACTGCTCTTTCTGCAGCTCGTAGTGATGTGCGCGCATTAACTGTTGAAAGTGCGCCAAGGCTCCGGCCACGGCCGCGTCCGATGGCTGGAACACGACGATTTTTCCCTGTTCAATGCGATACATGGTGGCCGAGACCAGGCGTCCCTCGTCCTGCACCAGCTGGTCGGCCAGGGAGATCATGCGCAATTGCCCCGCTACATTATGTGACGATGCCAGCAGGAGACGTCCACGCGAGGGAATCATCGCCAGCGGTTCGGCGTCTTTGCAGACGCGACTCAGCAAGTCAGGCAGCAGCAGGCGCGATGAATCATAGTCGTCCTGCCATTCGCCCATCAGCAGTCCATCGCCCAGATCCGTAAAGCTGTATGGCGTGCATTCGCGCAGATTGTCCATGGCCGCCGTCAGCGCTGCATCGAACGTCACGCCCCATTGCGCCAAGACGGCCTGGCCGACGATGGCCATGTGCGAGTCTGTGTTGTAAGCCAGCATGATGATCGTATCGTCCTCCAGTGAGCGGTAGGCATCGTTCACTTGCTGGCGCTCTGGCTGGGCCAGCGCCACCAGGCGCAAGTAGTCGCCTTGTGCCCGGCTGCGTACCACCGGCATCAGGCAGGGTTTGGCTTCGGCAAAGCTGGCAGGCAGGCCGGGCACGACCATGCTGGCCAGATAGTTTTGCAGCACTTGCGCGCGCATCTTGCGCGGCGCGGCGCAATAATCGTGATAGGCATTATCCAGATTGAAGATATGCTGACTGTTTTCACCCATTAGAATGCGAAACTGCTCCGCATCGTAAATCAATTTCTGTACCTGGCCGTCGGCACGCGCTTGGCGCATGACTAGGGAGGCAAAAGAATCTGGCGAGGGACGCGTTCGGAAAAAATCGAGTAGATTCATGGAATTTTTAATTGAAAGATAAAAAGATCATGGCGAATTATAATCGTGATTAACAATGATTGTAATGCGCACTCTTCTTTCAATAAACGGGATAAATTCAAATTATATTGTCATGACCAAGGCCAGTGAATTTGTCGATCAATAGTGACCTTGTTGCACAAATAAACTCAGTGACTGCTTAAAAACTTCGTAGCAACTTTCCAGCCAAAGCATCTTTGATGTTTTGGGGCGAGTGGCGATGTGGACGCAAGTCTTTCGGGTGCTTGCGCATCCAATGTTCTGTATTAACTACATGACCTCACCCCCGCGGCCCATCCGCCAACAACTCCGCCAGCCTGGTCGTCAGCCACAAACTCGTCTCGCTGAGCTTTTTCCCATGAATAGCTAGCCTGCGCACCGGCAGGCGCGACAAGGCCAGCGCAGGGCAGGGCACTTCCTGCAGATAGCCCTTGTAATTGTCGTAATTGGCGATGTTCAGGGGCAGGATCGCCCAGCCCAGCTCGTCCGCGACCATTTCCGCGATACTGTAAAAACTGTCGGAAAACCAGACGGCGGGGCTGAAGGCGTGTTCGCGGTTGAGCTCGGAATCCATGATCAGCTGGCGGTAGCGGGTCAGCTCGTTGCGGCTCACTTCCTGGCCGTGCGCCATCGGATGGCCTTTGGCCACGAACACGCCTTGCGCCACGCTGCCGATGTGCTGCTGTTCCAGCACGGGGGAAATCGGGCCGCGGTCGAAGTGAAACGCCACGTCCGCTTGCTGCTGCTCCACGTACTGCGCCACCTCGGACGCCGTGGCGTTGAGCATCACCAGTTCCAGCGCAGGGTAGCGCGCCGCCAGCTCTTTTACCAAAGTGCCGATGGCCAGGTAGGGCAGGGCTTCGTCCAGGGCCAGGGTCAGCTGGGCCTCGGGTGCCTCGCTCAGCAGCTGGGCGCGCAGCTGCAAGCGCTCGGCCTGGCGCAGCAGTTCGCACGCTTCCAGGTGCATCACTTTGCCCGCTTCCGTCAGCACGGCGCTGCGGCGCGAACGGTCGAACAGTTCCACGCCGAATTCCGCTTCCAGCAGCCCGATCGAGGTGCTGACCACCGATTGCGCGCGGCCCAGCCGGCGCGCCGCGCCCGAAAAAGAACCGGCCGCGACAGCTGCTTCAAAGTAACGCATTTGTTCCAAAGTCCATTGCATGGCATCCACCTATCTGTTTTACAGATGGATTTTAACTTGAATGCCATTCAGGGGCGACATAAAATGCATTTACATTTTCAACAACACGAGATCCGCCATGAAAAACGCTCAAGCCCATAACCCCGCCATCAGCTTCAGCTGGTGTCACGACGCCACCGCCGAAGATGCGCTGTGCCAGCTCTACCTTGATAACGTCAGCGCCGACTATATCTCCCATTCGGAGCTGCAGGGCGAGCGCGCCGATGCGCCCGGCAACTGGCGCGCGGACTTGCCTGAGGTCATCCGTGGCGAAATCCGCGCCGCCCTGTCGCATGACTGGGCGCATGGTGATTCGACCCTGCTGGCCGTGGCTGCCTTGGGCGACGCCATCGTCGGCATGGCCTTGGTCTCCATCGATACGCGCCAGCGCGCCTCGAAATCGTTCGCCGCGCTGGACGACCTGGTCTTGCTGCCCTCCGTGCGCGGCAGTGGCATCGGCAGCCAGCTGGTGGAGTGGGTAGCAAGCGAATTGCGCAGCCACGGCATCGCCCGTTTGTTCCTCGAATGCGGCGCGCACAACCTGACGGCGCAACAATTCTTCAAGGGACGCGGCTTCAAGCAAGTGTCCGTCGTCATGCTGCGCGAACTCGATGCGCCGGAAGTGACGACCGCCGTGGATGACAAGGATGGCGACCGTGGCTGACGCCCGCCGCCCCCGACCAGCCCAGGCCCGTGGCAGCCTGGAACGTAAATATTTGCGCAGCACCAAATTCATCCACACCGACAGTTGTTAAAAATTACACTAAAATCCATGAGTTGTTTATGCATCCAATGAAAAAATGGCTGACGCTGGCCATCGTCTCCAGCGCCTTGTTCCTCATCGTGGTCGACATGACCGTGCTCTACACCGCCTTGCCCGCGCTGACGCGCGACTTGCAGGCCACTTCCTCGCAAAAACTGTGGATCATCAACGTGTACGCGCTGGTCGTCTCCGGTCTGTTGCCCGGCCTCGGCACCCTCGGTGACCGCTTGAGCCACAAACCCGTTTTCCTTGCCGGTCTGGCCGTGTTCGGCGTCGCCTCGCTGTGCGCCGCGTTTTCGCCCGCGCCGGAACTGTTGATTTTTTCGCGCATCCTGCTGGCCATCGGTGCCGCCTTGATGATGCCGGCCACCTTGTCCATCATCCGCCTGACCTTTACGGACAACCGCGAGCGCTCGTTCGCCATCGGCGTGTGGGCGGCCATCGCTTCCGGCGGCGCCGCGTTCGGCCCCGTGCTCGGTGGTTTCCTGATGGAACATTACTGGTGGGGTTCCGTCTTCCTGATCAACGTGCCCATCGTCCTGCTGACCCTGGTGCTGGCCACCGTCGTCCTGCCGAAACGGGCCGGTAACCGCGACAAGCCGTGGGACTTGAAGGGTTCGCTGCAAATCATGATGGGTCTGCTTGGCGGCGTGTATGCGATCAAGGAACTGGGCAAGCCGCAGCCGTCGTATGCGCTGGCCGCCTTTGCTTTCGCCGTGGGCGCCTTCTTCATGCTGAAATTCGTGCGCCGCCAGAAGCGGCAAGCCAGGCCGCTGATCGACTTCGCCCTGTTCCGCGAACTGCCGTTTTCCAGCGCCGTGGCCGCCGCCATGGTGGCGTCCGCCGCCCTGATCGGCATGGAACTGGCGCTGAGCCAGCACATGCAGCTGGTGCGTGAATTGTCGCCGCTGGAAGCGGGCTTGCTGCTGTTGCCGCTGCCGCTGGCGTCCGTGTTTGCCGGACCGCTGACGGGTTTCATGCTGCCGCGCGCCGACAAGGCCAAGGTCTTGTGGGGTTCGCTGCTGCTGTCCGGTATCGGCATGGCATCGTATCTGCTGCTGCATGACGCCGCCGTCTCGGCCCAGGTGGCCAGCCTGGTAATTCTGGGCCTGGGCCTGGGCGCCGTCATGACGGCCGCGTCCAGCGCCGTGATGCTGAACGTGGCGCCGCAACAGGCCGGCATGGCCGCCTCGATCGAGGAAGTGTCGTATGAACTGGGCGCCGTGATCGGCGTGACCGTGCTGGGCACGATTTTGTCGGCCGTCTACAGCGCCACGCTGGTGATCCCGGAAAGCGCGGGCCTGCTGCCGAACGCCCACGACACCCTCGACGCGGCGCTGCTGGCCGCAGAACAGTTACCGGCCGAACTGGGCCTGCAAGTATCGGAACTGGCCCGCTCGGCCTTCGACAAGGCATTTATTGTCGTGCTGGCAACGGCATCCGCCATCCTGATGGCGGCCGCCGCTACCATCCGCCACCTGCATCTGCGGGCGCGCCGCGCGGTTTAAGTGCTCAACGACTGAGCAGCGGCGCCACCTGGTCGCGCAAGACCGTCCATTGGGCGTCTTGCACGGCCTGGTTGGGGTCGTGGCCGGCCCGTTTTACCAGGGTAAAGCTCTTGTAGGGCGCCGTGATGCTGTCGAAATACGTGCGCGCGATGACGGGCGAGGTCAGCAAGTCCGCTTCGCCCATGATGAAAAACACGGGCAAGTCGAAGCGCGTGCCCAGCGCGGGCAGGTCGACCTTGGCAAACATGCCGTCGCCGCGCATGCCGATGAACTGGATGTACGAGTAGTCATCGGCCGCCTCGGCATCGGCCAGCGCTTGCGGCGTGGCATAGAACGGCGCCGGCTGCCACCAGTGCTTGGGCGGCGCATCCGTTGCCAATCCCTCATATTTGCGGTCGAAGCGGCGCAGGATGCCGAAGTTGCGCGGATCGGTCCATGGCGGCGCACCGAGCGCCGCCAGCTTGTCCACCGTGGCGGTATCGCCGGCCGCTTGCGCCAGCGCAAGCACTTCCCGGTACATGCCGGTTTCGTTGTCGCGCGCATTGACCACTTGCGCCGTGCCGATATACGCGTGGAACAGGTCCGGCTGCGCCTTGGCCATGTGCACGCCCAGGATCGAACCCCAGGAACTGCCCATCAAAATGACCTTGTCCTTGCCCAGGTGCTGCTGCAGATAGCGGGCCACGGCGATGCCGTCGTCGCGCATCTGTTCCAGCGTCAAGGGGATATCTTCCGTCGGGCGCTGTTTCGAGTAGGTCATGCCCGCGCCGCGCTGGTCCCATTGCACCAGCGTGTAGTGGCGTTCCCAGCCCGCATAGATGGCGTCCGCAAACGGACTCAAGGCATTGCCGGGGCCGCCATGGATGAACAGGATCACGTGATTGCCGCAGGCGGCGCCCGTGATCGTGATCCATTGCCCGATGCCGTTGATCGGCACATAGCCCTGTTCGCGCACGGCTTGCGCAGGCGAGGCGCAGATGGTGCCGGCGGAAAAAGCGGGTTCGGCTGCCTGGACAAGCCCCAGGCAGGACAGTAGTGAAAGTACTGAACAGATTTTGCGCATATTATCCTGACAGAATGTTCCATAACGACGATGCATCGGGAAAACGTTCAACCCGAAAGCAGAAACTGGGGTCGGACCCTGAGGGGCCGACCCCAGACCTTGCCTTGGAGTTTAATACTTACAATGTGCAATCCTGTGCCGCTTTGCCGGCAATAAAGCGGGTGCTGGCTTGCTCAAAACAGGCTGGCGCCGTCCACAGGATGAAATGCGGGGCGTTGTGCACGGTGGACAGGGCTGCCTTGCCGGCCTTGTGTTGCGTCAAGGCCTGCACTTGCGCCTGCGCGCCCGCGTAGGGCGTCTTCGGGTCCAGCGTGCCCTGCAGTACCAAAGTGGGCGGCACCTTTGCCGGCAAGGCGCCGAAATAGGCGTCGCGCGGGTAGGTGGGTAAGCCGCCGCCCAGCAGGATGCGGGGCAGGGGACTGGTCAACAGCAAGTCCGCCTCTTCACGGTCGAGGTCGGCAGCCGTCCAGTTGGGGCGCAACGATGGCTGCAGAGTGTTTTCCGAATTGCTGATGATGCTGACCAGCGGAATCGACAGCGGCGACTGGGGATAGCTGCCCAGCCCGGCCGCCGCCTGCGTCAACGTGGCGCGCACGGACGCCAGCTCCCCATCCTTGCCCTGGTCCAGCTCGCGCAGCAGGTAGGGGATGCGGGCGCGGGCGGCCGGCACGTCGAGCATGCCGCCGAGGAAGTGCTTCAGGTTCTTGCCGGGGATCTTCGCCAGCAGCGCGGGATCGGCTTGCGCCTTGTCCAGCACGCGGCGGTACAAGGTGGCGGCCGGCTCACCCAATGCCGCATGGCAAGCCGCATCCGCGTCGCAGCGGGCCAGCACCTGCATGCCGACCTGGTTGACCACGTGCGAGCGCTGGCTCAAGTCCCAGCGCGCATCCGTCTGCGGCGGCACCAGCGAATCGAAAATGACGCCCTGGACGGGCAGCGGCCCCAGCTGCAGGGTGCGCAAGACCAGCTGCGTGCCGTACGACACACTGTATACATACACGGGCGGCTGCTTGCGCTTGCTCCGTTCGCCCTCGATCAAGGCTTGCAGGTCGCGTGCGGCCATCGTGATGGAAAACTGCGCCGCGTATTCCGGCATCAGATTGATGCCCTTGAAGCAGCTGGCCCATTCGGCACCGGCCAGCGCGCGGCCGCCGGGACTTTGTTCCGATTCCTCCACCTTGCACAGGCGCGACGAATGGCCGGTGCCGCGATGGTCGGGGATGAGGAATTCAAAGCCGGGAAAGCTGCGGCGCAAGGTGGGCAGCAAGCTGTAGAACGAGGCGCCCGATTCGCCGGGGCCGCCCGCCACCAGCCACAGCGTGCCCTTGGCGGGCTTGCCGGCAGGCACGTCGGCCGCAATCTTGCGCACGAAGACGTGCATGGCGTCCGGATCACCGATGCCGCGGCCCTGGGCATCGTAGCTGCCGGGCACGTTCAAACCCGAGCACAGGCTGCCGGGCATGGCCGTATCGGAGCAGGGGGTAAAGTACATCGGTTCGGCATGCAGGGAGGTGCCAGCCAGCAAAGTGGCCAGCAGGGTCAGGCGGGGCAGGAAGGTCATCGGCTACTTTGGCGAAGGTGGAGATCAAGCGCCAAAGTAGCGTTTTTTACAGCAATTGTCCAGATGGAAATATTTCTGCGCGGGACTATGCCTGCTTGTTATTACGCAACAAGCGCAGCCCGTTGGCCACCACCAGCAGGCTGGCGCCCACGTCGGCGAACACGGCCATCCACAGGGTCGCCATGCCGGCCAGCGCCAGACCGAAGAACACGGCCTTGATGCCGATGGCAAAGCTGATGTTTTGCACGAGGATGCTGCGCGTGCGCTGGCTCAGGCTGATGAATTCAGGCAACTTGCCCAATTCATCGTCCATCAGGGCCACGTCCGCCGTTTCGATGGCCGTATCGCTGCCCGCCGCGCCCATGGCAAAGCCGATGTCCGCCTGCGCCAGGGCCGGGGCGTCGTTGACGCCATCGCCCAGCATGGCCACCACGCCGAACTGCTGCTGCAAGGCCTTGATTTCATCGAGTTTATTTTCTGGCAGCAATTCCGCCTTGACCAGGCTGACACCGACTTCATCGCCGATGCGCTGCGCCGTCAGTAAATTGTCTCCCGTCAGCATCACGGTCGTCACGCCCAGCGCATTCAGGCGGGCAATGGCGGACGCCGCCGTCGGGCGCAGCACGTCGGCCACGGCGATCACGCCCAGCGCACCTGCCGGGGTGGCCAGCACCATGGCCGTGTAGGCTTGCTGTTCCAGCCGCGCCAAAATCGCTTGCAGTGCCGGCGTCAGGACATTCAATTCCGTCATCAGGCGCGCATTGCCCAGATAGTATGTATGGCCATCGATCGTTCCTTGCACGCCGCGCCCATGCAGGGCGGCAAACTGGGTGACGGGCAAGTGGCTGCTCGCGGGCGGGCCCGCCTTGACGATGGCGGCGGCCAGCGGGTGGGCGGAATTGGCGTCCAGGCTGGCGGCCAGCAGCAGGATGGCGTCGCGGTCGCTGCCCGCCAATGCCACCACGTCCGTGACGGCCGGTTTGCCCATGGTCAAGGTGCCCGTCTTGTCGACGGCGATGGCCTTGATCCGATAACCCGTTTCCAGGAATTGCCCGCCTTTTACTAAAATGCCGCGCCGCGCGGCCGCCGTCAGGCCGCTGACGACGGTGACGGGCGTGGAAATGACGAGCGCGCACGGGCAGGCGATCACCAGCATGACCAAGGCCTTGTAGATCCAGGCCATGAAGGGCTGGCCCAGCAGCAAAGGCGGCAGCACGGCCACGAGGATGGCGAACACGACGACGGCCGGCGTGTAATAGCGGGCGAAGTTGTCGACAAAGCGCTGCGTGGGCGCCTGTTTCCCCTGGGTTTCCTCGATCACCTTGACGATTTTCGCCAGCGTGCTGTTGCCGCTGTTGGCCGTGACGGTAACGTCGAGCAAGCCCCGTTCATTGATGGTGCCCGCATACACGACGTCGCCCACGGTCTTGTCCACCGGCATGCTTTCACCGGTGATCGGCGCCTGGTTGACGGACGATTCGCCGTTTTGCACGATGCCGTCGAGGGCGATGCGTTCGCCCGGTTTCACGCGCATGGTCGCGCCGATGGCCACCGTGGCCACGTTCACCTGGCTCCAGGCGCCGCTGGCGTCGGCCACAGTCGCCGTGTCGGGCGCCAGCTGCATCAGGCTGTGCACGGCATTGCGCGCGCGGTTCAGGGACAGGCCCTCGATCAGCTCGGCGATGGCGAACAGGAAGATGACCATGGCCGCTTCCGGCCACTGGCCGATGGCGATGGCGCCGAAAACCGCCAGGCTCATCAGGAAATTGATGTTCAGGGTGAAGGTTTTCAGCGCGATCCAGCCCTTTTTCAGGGTCGGCCAGCCGCCCGTGGCGATCGACAGCAGGGCCAGGGCGATGACGAGGGGCGAACTGTCTGCGTGCGTGGTCCACGCCAGCGCTTCGGCACCAAACGCGGCCAGGCCGGAAACGACCAGCAAGCCCTTTTGCATGCCGGACAGATTGCCTTCGTTCGGGTCGCGCGCGACGGCAGCGTCCGCTTCCATCGGGATCGCCTGCATGCCGATGCCGTGCAGGGCCGCTTCCACCGTGGCCAGCGAGGTCAGGGTGTGGTGCACGTCGAGCACGCGGTTCATCAGGTTGAAATCGAGGCCCACGACGCCGGCCATGGTGGCCAGCTTGTTGCGGATCAAGCGTTCTTCCGTGGGGCAATCCATGTTGGCGATGCGGTATTTGGCCGTGTTGGCGCCGGCGATGGCGGCGCTGGGCAGCGCAGGGCCGGACGCGGCGGCAGGCGTGGACGAGCACGCATGCTGGCTGGAACAGCAGCTGGCCGCCTTGGGTGCATGCTCATGCTCATGGTCGTGCTTGTGCTCGTGCTCGTGGGTATGATCGTGGCTATCGTGCGGCATCGCATCGTCCTTCCGGTTTCGTGTATGCTTCCATTAGAAACCCTGTAGCCGCTACAGGGTCAAGCGGAATTTGCAAGTTGGAATGAAAAAAGGGGATGCCATGCGTATCGGAGAATTGGCCAAACGGACAGATTGTGACGTGGAAACCGTGCGTTACTATGAAAAGGCGGGCTTGCTGCAGGAACCGGGGCGCAACAGCGCCGGCTACCGCGAGTACCGGGAAGAACACCAGGAACGGCTGCAATTCATCCGCCATTGCCGCTCTCTGCAGATCGGCTTGACGGATATCCGCGCCTTGCTGGAATTTAAGAACAACCCGGCCGAAGGTTGCCAGAGCGTCAATGAATTGCTCGACCACCATATTCTGCGCATCGCCGAACAGATGGCGAACCTGCAAACCTTGCAGCAGCAGCTGGTGACCCTGCGCCACCAGTGCGACCAGCCGCAGCCGTCGCAAGACTGCGCGATTTTGCAAAACCTGTCCGAGGCGGCCAGCGGTCACGACTGCGCCTGCCATACCGAACTTCATTGAACCGATTGCTACATGCTGAAACTGTTGCCTAAAAAAACTTTCCTCGCCTTGTCCCTGCTGTCGCCGCTTTGCCATGCGGCTGATGCGCCGGCCGCCGCCGGCCACTACCTGACCTTGTACGCCGCCCCCGGCGTGCCGCAAGACGATGACCCGTACACCTGGAGCACGGTGGGCGGCAAGCAGCTGACAAAAGGCGTGACCAAGGCGGACGGCCGCGCCTATCTCAAAGGGGAAGAGGGCGAAGAAAACTATATCTTGAAAACCGTCAGCATGCGCTGGCAGCTGAAGGTACCGGCCCGGTGCTGGCAGGGTGCGCCGGAGGCTTTCCTGGACTGCGTCAAGCTGGCCAAGACCACGAGCCGCTATGACGAGGAGCAAGAGGCGCTCAAGCTGGCGGAGCAGCAGAAGGAAGTCAAGATGCAGGCCAGGATCGCCGCCTATGCGGTGGCCGCCCGCGCCAACGACGATGCGCTGGCCTGGCTGGGGCGCGTACCGTCGAACTGGACAATAGAGAGTTATGGCACGCGCCTGCTGCGCATCGGCGACAAGGTAGCCGCGCAGATTAGCAACGCGCTCAAGGATGGCGGGCCAGATGCGCGCCAGTTCGTCTGCCGCGCGCCCGCTGAGTATGGCCCTGTGCCGAACCAGGCCGCTGTTGACGCCTGGATAGGCGCGCCGCGCGCCGTGCGCAGCGTACGCTCCGGTCCCGCCTGGGATGCGCTGGTGGCAGCCGGTGAAAAGGGCAACTGGATGGCCCGGCTGGAACTGTATTACACCTTGTCCAGCGTGAATGTCAGCGAGCTGAGCCTACTGGAACAGTACCGCATCGTGCAATTGATGGAATGGCTGCACAAGAAGCAGGTGGGCGGCCTGTATAGCTACTTCAGCGCCAGTATGCCGGCGGCGCCCGGCAATTCCCGCAGCGCCACCTGGCGCATGCAGGACCAGGCCTCGCTGTATGCGGCCATGCTGGGCAGTTACGATGACCAGAACAGCAGGGGCAGGGTCTTGCAGGCGGAATCGGATACGGCACTGGCCGAAGCGGGCAATAAAATGCTGGCCTGCGCCAAGGCCGCGTTGCCGCAACGTCACTAACGGGGCAGCAGCGGCGGGCCGCCGTCGCCCAGGCGGAAGGCGTCGACCACGCGCAATAAATCATGCGCCTGGTCCTGCATGCTTTGCGCGGCGGCGGCCGACTGTTCGACGAGGGCGGCATTGCGCTGGGTCAATTCGTCCATTTCCGTGATGGCATTGTTGACTTCCTCGATGCCCTTGCTCTGGCGCTGGCTGGCCGCCGTGATGTCGTTCATGATTTCCGTCACTTGCTGGACGGAAGCGACAATATCTCCCATGGTGCGCCCGGCGCTGTCGGCCAGCTCGCTGCCCGTTTCTATCCTGGCAACGGAATCCTCGATCAGCTGCTTGATTTCGCGCGCCGCCGTGGCCGAGCGCTGCGCCAGGCCCCGCACTTCCGTGGCGACGACGGCAAAGCCGCGTCCCTGTTCGCCCGCGCGCGCCGCTTCCACGGCCGCGTTCAAGGCGAGGATATTGGTCTGGAAGGCAATGCCGTCGATGACGGCGATGATGTCGACGATGCGCCCGGAACTGGCCTTGATCGAGCCCATCGTCTCGACCACCTGACCCACGACGCGCCCGCCTTCCAGCGCCACGTTCGAGGTCGACAACACCATCTGGTTGGCCTGGTGCGCATGGCTGGCGTTTTCCCTCACGGTATCGGTCAGGGCATGCATGGACGAGGCCGTTTCCTGCAAGGAATGGGCTTGCGACTCCGTACGGGCCGACAAGTCCGCATTGCCGAGCGCAATTTCACTCGCTTCCACCGTGATGGTGGAGCCCGCCTGGCGTATGTCGCCCAATAAAGTGTTCCAGTTTTTCAGCACGGTGGCCAGGGCCCGCGCCAGCTTGCCTACCTCGTCGTCGCCCCGGGCGTCGATACGCGTGGTCAAGTCGCCGGCGGCCAGCGATTCGGCGGCGCGGCAAGCCTCGTCGATGGGGCGCACCACGGAACGGGCCACCCAGGTGGCGATCAGGGCCAGCAAGGCAAAGCCGATGGCCATGGTGCCCAGCGACAGCCAGCCGGCGCGCTGGCCCGCATTTTTTGTCTCCTGCAGCGCGTCGACGGTGCGGTGGTCGAGATTCTGCAGCACCTGGCGCAACTGCCCGCGCACTTGCTGGTAGTGCGTGGCGGCATTTTGCATCGCCGCCACGCCCGTATTCGGGTCCATCGACGCCAGGTCCAGCGCCTGCGCCACGCTGGCACGGTAGCGTTCGACACCCGGCAGCGCCTGGCCCGCTTCCGTGGCGGCGCCCGAGAATGTCTGCAATTGCTTCAAGCCTTGCGCGATGGCGTTCAGCTGGCCATCCGTTTGCGCGCCGAATTGCTTGAACTGCTCATCCGACAGGCTGGCCGCGATGGCGATCTTCGCATACACGTCGGCGTGGACTTGGCCCAGGGCAATAGCTTGCTGGTTGGCAAGCCGCTCGGCCGTCAGAGTGACGTCTTTCAGGTCGCGCATGCGGCTTTCGTTTTGCTGCATGGCGAAATAGGACAAGGCACCCATGGCCAGCAGGCAAGCCAGCGCGACCACCGGGACGATCAACATCTTCTGTGCGATTTTCATCGGAACCCATATCGTCAAGAGAGGGGAAAACCATCCCGGCGCTGGCGGCGCGGCGGCTGGCTACAGGTAGATGCCGCCGCAGACGACGGTCTCGGAGAGTTTCTCGCAATACATCACCTTCGGCTCGATCTTCTTGGTTTCCGGATTCGTGAATTTGTATTCCTGCCAGAACGTGCCCTTGCTCTTGGCCAGGTCGACTCGTTCCTTGACGAAGGCCTTGCCATCGATATCTTTCAATTCGATCAAGTTCTTGCCCACCATTTTCGGGTTGGCGCCATGCGCGACAACCGTGCCGTCGAGCTTATACACGACCAGGTACAGGTCGTGCAGGATGAATTGCGGCGACTTGGCCGTGATCTCTCCATACGCCTTGGCGTCGCCGGCGCTCTTGATGTAGGCCACGCCTTTCTTGACCATGGCTTCGGCATCGGCGCGCGTGGCGCCGCCTTCGGCAGCGCTGGCCACACCGGGCAGCGCAGCGGCGGCAAGCAAGAGCGACAGGCAAACGGCAGGGGCGAACTTGGGCATGAGAATCTCCTTCACAGTGCGGCAGGGGAAAGCCGGCGGGGGAACCGGCGCGGTAAGGCGGCGCCTATCGAAGTGCCGACGGCTCATGGTAGCGCGATGCCAGTGGGCATGCGCTGGTGCAACAGATATTTTTTCAGACGGGCGTTTTTGCAACGACGCGTGCACATTGCCGCAATGGATATTTCATAGGGGAAAGGAGGGCGCAGCCTATCGTGTCGATAGTGTGGCGCGTGCGCCGCGTTACCAGCTGGCCGGGTCTTCCGCCGCCGCGCGCGCCAGGTCATCGCGCCAATCCTGCGTCACCAAACGGTAGATATCGGCGAAAAAGGCGCGCGGATCGGCCATTTCATCCCACATGGCGGGCAGGGCGTGCGTGCTTTCGGGGTCGTGCTCGAGGATGGCCTGGAAATCGTAGGCGGGGTCTTGCAGCGCCTGCGCCAGCACGGCCACCAGCGCATGGCGGTGACGGTAGCTGAGTTCCTTGTATTGCGAGGTGATGTCGCGCCGTATCAGGGCCGCGCGCTGGAGCGGGTCGTTCATGTCCCAGGCATCCAGCTCCACGCCCAGGGTTTCTTCGCGGTCATACACGTCGAAGGGGCCGAGGAAATAGTGGAGCGTGGGAAGATAGGGAGCGTCGCTCCAGGGGCCTCGCAGCATGGGAGTCTTTCGTTTGATTGCTAAATGTTTACGCGCATTCGGGCAAGGTCCAGCCTTCGTCGCCCATGTCCGTCGGGTAGATGGCGCGGGTCTGGTTCTGGCCCCAGCGCGCATGGTCGAGAATGCCGTCTTCATGCATGTCCAGCACCCATTCGGTGCTTTCCAGCAAGGTGCCATCCTTGTGATAGACGCGGAAGAAAGTGGAAGTACTGAGGGCGCGCACGATGTTGTTCGGCACGCCGTCGCCGTAGTGGGGCACATAGGTCTTGATCACGCACGTGCCCTGGTCATTCCATTCCTGGGCATACACGGCGGCATTGCGCGCCGCGCTCACCTTGATGAATAGCCAGGCTGCCAGCAAAATGGCGAACAGGAGGGCGGCGGCGATCAAGCCGGTTTTCTTGAGTAGCTGCATGAGGTCATGGCATGGCCGAAAACGAAGTTGCCGCATTGTATGTCAAGAGCATAAATACTTGCTGTACAGCACGTACGGCAAGCATTTATGCGTTTATTGCCGGGTATGGCCGTCTATTTCGTCAATGCCGCCTGCAGGGCGTTCGCCATCTCCAGGTGATGTTGTAACACCGGCAAGGTTTTCGCGGCAAAGGCCTTGATGTCGGGATCGCTGGCCTTCTGGCTGGCGTCCGTAAACAGTTTCACGGCTTCCTTGTGCGCCGCCACGCCGATGCTGGCCGCATATTCCCTGTCGAAGGTCTGGCCTTCCAGGCGGCCCAGCCGGTCGAGCTGCGCCTTGTGTTTCGCGCCGGGCTGGTCGCTGACCTCGATCTGCTTGCTGCTGGCCAGTTGTTTCAGCTCGTCCGCCACTTTTGTGTGATCGGTGACCATGGCATCGGCGAATTTCTTCACTTCCGCATTGCTGCTCTTGCTTTGCGCGACTTTGCTGGCGGCAATTTCCGTGCTGCCCGCGTCGGCGGCCTTGCTGAGGAATCGCTTGTCGTACGCACCGGGCGCGGCGGCGGCGATGCTGTTGATGGCGATGCCGCTCAACAGCGCCACGGCGGCGCCGATGGCCACGCTTTTCAGGGAAGGGGTACGGGAACTGGTAGTGGAGATAGGCATGGGAAATCCTTTCAAATGTGGCGTTTTATGCAAGCTGATGACAATGTTAATCCCTCAGCCTGCGCACACCCATAGGACAGGCGCGGCCATGCCCGTAGGACTAGTCCTGTTCGTTAGCGCACAGTTCGACTTGTTTAATAGCAAACAAAGCGGCGATGCCCGCATCGCGGCGCCAGGCGGGCATGCCGATATCGAGCCACTGCGCCATCGCGTCCAGGTGCGAGGGTTCCGACACGCTGTGTTCGAGTTCCTCCAGCACCGTGTCGCGGTCGATATACAGGCTGTCCAGCCAGGCGTCGAACGAGGGCGCCAGCTCCATCAGGCCGTGGGCGCGCTTGCCCGTCCACTCCGGCAATTCCTGCACATAGGCCAGCACCCGGCCACCGCCTTCTTCCGTCAAGTCCAGGTAGACCATGGAATTGCCGCCATCGCGGGCGAACGGCAGGATGCGCACCGGCATGTCCGCATGTTTGCGCGCAGCGCGGATCTCGCCCACGAGGGTTTCATCGCAGAAATCGCCTTCGTCGGCACTGAAAAAGGTATTGAAGCCCATTTTTTCCACACCGCCATTGCCGTCCGGCACATCGCACGTGTAATCGAACCAGGCGCCGTTGGCGACGCGCAAGAACGCCAGGAAGGCGGGCGGCAACGGTGCTTCCAGCAGGGTTTCGATGGCGGCGATCTGCTGCACCGTGGGGGCAGGCTTGGCGCCCTCGAGCGCCAGGTGGCGGTACTGCGTGTAATAGGTCATGGATTATCCTTGTAATTTTCTTGCGGCCGCCACGCCATCGTCGCAGCCCGTCTCCACCTTGGCCAGCGCATCGACGAGGCCGGCCCGCAGCACGGCCATCGAGCGGGCCTTGTCATCGATCTGCGCGATCTTCGTTTCCAGCATGGCCCGTTTGGTCTGCGCATCGAGCGCGTTTTCCTGCCATACAGCAATGACTTCGGCGATTTCCTTCAAGGTAAAGCCCAGCGCCTTGGCGTGGCCGATCAGCTCGATGCGCCGCAACGCTTGCGCCGAGTACTCCTTATAGTTGTTCGTCATGCCCGGCTGCGGCGCTTCGTCCAGCAGCCCCTGGCGCTCGTAGAAGCGCACCGTGTCCTTGCTGACGCCCGTCAGGCGGGTGATTTCTCCGATACGCATGGTTTTTCTATTGACCGTGGACTAAAGACCACAGTTTACAGTAAAAACACTTTCAACTACGACACTTTTACCATGCTCCCATACGACTACACCAAGCAGACCGTGCTGATCACGGGCGCCTCGTCCGGCATCGGCCGCGTCTTTGCGGAAACCCTGGCCGCGCGCGGCGCGCATTTGCTGCTGCTGGCCCGCTCCGGCGCCGTGCTCGAGACGCTGGCCGCCGACCTTGCCAAGCGCCACGGCATCCGCGCCCAGGCGCTGGTGGCGGACCTGAGCCTGCCTGGCGCCGCCGCGCAAGCCCATGCACAGGCTTGCGCGCTGGGCATGCCGCCCGACGTGCTGATCAATAACGCGGGTTTCGCCACGCATGGCAGGTTCGAGACCATCCCTCTCGCGCGCCAGGCGGCCGAAGTGACCGTCAATTGCACGGCCCTGATGGAACTGACGCACTGCGCCTTGCCGCACATGCTGGCGCAAAAGCGGGGCGCCGTCATCAACGTGGCGTCCACGGCGGCGCTGCAGCCCGATCCCTACATGGCGGTCTACGGCGCCAGCAAGGCGTTCGTGCTGTCGTTTTCGGAAGCGCTGTGGGCGGAAAACCGCAGCCGCGGCGTGCGCGTGCTGGCCCTGTGCCCGGGCGCCACGGACACGGCCTTCTTCGACGTGGTGGCCGCGCCCGAGGCGGCCGTGGGCAAGCGCATGGATCCTCAAACGGTCGTCGATGAGGCGCTGCGCGCGCTGGACCGGGGCCGCAGCAGCCACGTGGCGGGCAGGCCGAACCGCCTGCTGGCCTGGCTGCCGCGCCTGCTGCCCCGCCAGACCGTGCTGGGCATCGTGGAAGGCATGCTCAAGCCACGGACTTGATGCGCATCAAAACGCCATGGTGACGAACATGGCCAGCACGGCCGTTGCCATGACGATGGTCGACAGCCATCCCAGCGCCCGCAGGCGGCGCGAAATGGTCAAGGTGCCCATGATGGCGGGGCGCGAGGCCATCACCATCATCAGGGCCATGATGGGCACGGAAATGACGCCGTTGATGACGGCGCTCCAGTACAGGGCCTTGATGGGGTCGAGCGGCGAAAAGCACAGGGCGGCGCCGATCACGGTGGCCGTGACGATGATGCCGTAGAACTTCTTGGCGGCCCTGGGCGCCAGTTCCAGGCTGTTTTTCCAGTGGAAGGCGCCCGCCATGGCGTAGGCGGCCGAGCCGGCCAGCACGGGAATGGCCAGCAAGCCCGTGCCGATGATGCCCAGGCTGAACAGAGCGAAGGCGAACTCGCCCGCAATCGGGCGCAGGGCGGACGCGGCCTGCGCCGACGTGTCGATATGCGTGATGCCTTGCGCGCCCAGGGTCACGGCCGTCGTCAGCATGATGAAGAAGGCCACCAGGTTGGAAAAGCCCATGCCGATGGCCGTGTCCATCTTGATGCGCTGGAATTGCCGCGGCGCCTGTTCCGGCGCCCGGCGCAGGGCTTGCGCGCCGGCATCTGCCTGCAAGTCTTCCACTTCCTGCGACGCCTGCCAAAAGAACAAGTACGGGCTGATCGTCGTGCCGAACACGGCCACGATCATGGTCACCGACGCGGCCGACCAGGCGAACTGGGGCCAGACGGTGCGCAGCGCCACTTCGCCCCAGGGAATGTGCACGGTCAGCACGGTGGCCACATAGGCCAGCAAGCCCAGGGTCAGCCATTTCAGGATGCGTACATATTGTTGGTAGGGAATAAACACTTGCAGCAGCAGGGACAGCAGCCCGAAAGCCACAGCGTACAGGTGCGTGGGGCCGCCGATGATCAGGGTCAAGGCATCGCCCATGGCGGCCACGTCGGCGGCGATATTGATGACATTGGCCAGCAGCAGCAAGCTGACGATGGCGTACAGCAAGGATTTCGGATAATGGCGGCGGATATTCGTCGCCAGCCCATGCCCGCTGACCCGGCCGATCTTGGCGCTGATGACCTGGATACCGAGCATCAGGGGAAACGTCAGGCACACGGTCCACAGCATGCCGAAGCCGAACTGGGCGCCCGCCTGCGAATACGTGGCGATGCCGCTGGGATCGTCATCGGCCGCGCCCGTGATCAGGCCGGGCCCCAGCTTGCCCAGCCAGGTGTCGGAAGGGGCCGCCTGCTGGCGGGCGGCGTCCGCGCGGCCGCTGTCAATCTGCATGCGTGGCTCCTGTGTGGTGGAGCGAGCAGCGTATCACAGGCGGGCGGCGGCCAGAAGGGGCGCCGCCCGGGAAACACGCGTCTCAGTAGCGCGCATCCTTGGGCTTGCCGCCATTCGGCCAATCCTTGACCTTGTCGGGGAAGTCCGGACGCGGCATGTGCGTAAAATATTCGGCCACGTCGACGGCGTCCTGGTCGGACAGGTTGCCTTGCCCCAACGGGAATTTCTGGCCGTGGCCCATCACCATATTGGCCTTGACGAAGCCGGCCGCCGTGTAGGTGCGCGCCATGCCGGCGCCGATATTGAACGAGCGCTCGCCCCACAGCGGCGGGAAGGCGACGACGCCGTTGGCGCCACGGATGCCTTCGCCATTCGCGCCATGGCAGACGGCGCATTGCTCCGCATACACTTTTTTGCCATGCACGGGGTCTGGCAGCAGGGTGCGGTCTATCTTCGCCACACCGCGTCCCGCCACCTTGTCGCCCGCCTGCGTGGCGCCCTTCATCCAGTCGATGTAGGCGACCATCGCTTGCAGGTCGGGGCCGTCCACGGGCAGCGGCTTGCCGTGCATGGAGCGGCGGAAGCAGCCGTTGATGCGCTCGCCCAGGCTGATGACCTTGCCGGCGCGCGGCGCTTCCGAGGGGAAGAAGGCGGAAATGCCGAGAAAGGGCGAACCGTTCGCCACCGTGCCGCCATTCAGGTGGCAGCTGCTGCAATTGAGGTCGTTGCCCACGTTTTGCGGCAGGCGGGCGCGCGTTTCCGTCATCAGCTGCATGCCGTGAATCAATTGATTGGCGTTCGGATCGGCCGTCAGGGCGGCGAAACGGGGTGTGACGAAGCCGCCCGCGTCCGGCGCCTTGAGCTTGAGCTCCTTGCGCACCTTGGCGATCTGCGCGGGCGTCACGGGCGCGCCGTGGTTGCCCCACTTGCCGCGCACAAAGGTGAGGATTTCCGCCAGTTCCGTGTCGGACAGGCGGTCATACGCGGGCATGCCGAACGAGCGGGGCGAGTGCTGCGTGACGGCCGACTGCCAGCCGGTCAATGCGATATGGATGACGGAGGTGGCGTCCTTCGACTGCACCGAGTCGTTCTGCGCCAGCGGCGGGAAGATGTTTTCCACGCCGCGGCCGTCGCGGCGGTGGCAGGTGGCGCAAAACTGCAGGTAGCCGAGGCCGCCACGCGTGTTGTACAGCGCGTCGTTGCTGGCCGCGACAGCGGGCGCCGGTTTGCTCTGCGGCACTGGCGCGCCCGGCTTGGCCGGCAAGCCGTGCAGGTAGTGCGCCAGCGCATCGAGGTCGCCGTCCGTGAAGTATTGCGTGCTGTGCGTGATGACTTCCGTCATGCTGCCGGCCGCCGTGCCGAAGCTGTTGCGGCCCGTTTTCAGCAATTGCACGATGTCGGCCGGCGTCCACAGACTGCGCAAATTGACGGCATGCCAGCCGTCGAAGGTGAAGCCGGACAGATAATGCTTGCCGCTGCTGCCGTCCTGGCCCATGGTTTTTTCCTGGAAAGCCACGCCGCGCGGCGTGTGGCAAGAGCCGCAATGGCCGAGCCCCTGGGCCAGATAGCTGCCCCGGTTCCACATGGCCGACTTGGCACTGTCGGGCTTGAATGGCGCGTCGTCGAGGAAGACGGCGTTCCACAGCGACAAGCCCCAGCGCATGCTGAACGGCCATTTCATGTCCGTTTCGCGGTTTTGCTGCGCCACGGGCGCCACGCCCCGCTGCAAATACGCGTACAGGGCCTGCATGTCGTCGGGCGTGATCTTCGCGTAGGAAGGGTAGGGCATGGCCGGATACAGATTGTGCCCGTCCGCTGCCACGCCCTTGCGCATGGCGCGGTCGAATTGCGCGAAGGTGTACGTGCCCAGGCCCGTCTTCGCATCCGGCGTGATATTCGTGCTGTAGATGGTGCCGAACGGCGTTTTCAATTCCAGGCCGCCGGCCATGGCGGCGCCGTTCGGGCTCGTGTGGCAAGCCACGCAGTCGCCCAGGCGGGCGACATACTCGCCGCGCTTGATCAGTTCGGCCGAGGCCGCAGGCATGTTGGCGGTCGCGGCCCTGGCACTGGCATTGAAGGCCAGCATGCCCAGGAGCATTGCCACCAGCCAGGCAGCGATCGAAACGGAAAAAGCGGGAGGGCGGCGCGAACCGCGGTGCAGGATGGAAATGGCGTTCATGGTGACCCTTTATTATTCCGCGCAAGCTTACGCATTCGTCACCACGGCGAAAATTGGGAATTTCTTTCGAACAACTAGGTAATCTTCCCTAGTGTTTTACGCTGGAAAATCGTGTAGGGGCGCCTGCAAGCTGGCCATGATGCGCTCGCGCAGCCAGCGGTGCGCCGGGTCCAGGTGCATGCGCTCGTGCCAGACCATGGCCATTTCGTAGTCGGGCAGGGCGACGGGCGGCTCCCACGTGCGCAGCGCGTCCAGCGCATTCTTCAGCAGGCGCGACGGCAGCAAGGCCACCATGTCGGACGCTTCCAGCAAAGGCGGCACGATGAGGAAATGCGGCACGGACAGCACCACCTTGCGCGTGCGCCCCAGCTTTTCCAGTGCCGTATCGACGTTGCTGCGGAAGCCGCCGCCGTTGGGCGAGACGACGATGAATTCCAGCGCGCAAAACTGGTCGAGGTCGGGCGGCGCCTGCAGCAGCGGGTGGTCGCGCCGGCCCGCCAGCACATAGTGCTCGGTAAACAGGGTACGGTGGCGCAAGCCGGGCGGCGCTTCTTCCTGCGCCAAAAAGCCCAGGTCGACCTGGCCGCTTTCCAGGTCGTGCGCCATGCGCGCCGGCACGGCTTCGAACACGGCCATGCGCGACAGGGGCGCTTGCGCGCGCAAGGCGGGCAGCATGGGCAACAGGATCGCATACTCGGTGGCGTCGGCCGCCGCCAAATTCCAGCGCACTTCGGCCGTTGCCGGGTCGAACGCCTGTTCCGGCTGCAATACTTGCTCCAGTTGGGCCAGCACGGCTTGCAGCGGCGCGAACAGGGCCAGCGCCCGCGCCGTGGGCAGCATGCCGCGCGGACCGGGCAGCAATAGCGGATCGTCGAAGGCCGCGCGCAGCTTGCCCAGCTGCACGCTGACGGACGGCTGGCTCAGGTGCAGTCGCGCCGCCGCCCGCGTGACGTTGCGCTCGATCAGCAGGGCGTTCAGGGTCAGCAGCAGGTTCAGGTCCAGCTTGCGTAAATTGTCCATGACTATACCTTGTATATTAACTATTCATTTCCACTATGATAGCGCAAGCCCTAGAGTAGTTCCTGTGACATCCACTCTTCATTCATTACAGGAACTAACCGATGCAACTCCATGAATATACAAGCTTTGATGGTCTGGGACTGGCCCAGCTGCTGCGCGAGGGCAGCGTCTCGGCCGCCGAATTGCAGGACGTGGCCCAGCGCGCCTGCGCTGCCGTCAACCCGCTGATCAATGCCGTGGTCGAGCTGTGGCCGGCCGATTTGACTGCCATCGACCACGCGGCACCGTTCGCCGGCGTGCCCTTCCTGATCAAGGATGTGGCCGTCACGATGGCGGGCCGGCGCAGCGAAGCGGGCAGCCGCCTGGGCGCCGGCCATGTCGCCCCGTTCGATTCGCACCTGATGACGCAGTTTCGCGCAGCCGGCCTGGCGACGTTCGGCCGCACCAGCACGCCGGAAATGGCGTTTGCCACCACCACCGAACCGTTCTTATATGGCGCCACGCGCAATCCCTGGAACGTCAACCTGAGCGCGGGCGGCTCCAGCGGCGGCGCGGCGGCGGCCGTGGCGGCCGGCATCGTGCCGCTGGCCCATGCGACGGATGCGGCCGGCTCCATCCGCGTGCCGGCCGCATCGACGGGCCTGTTCGGCCTGAAACCGAGCCGTGGCCGGGTGTCGAACGGCCCCGCCATGGACGAAATCTTCAGCGGCCTGGGCGTGCAGCTGGGCGTGAGCCGCAGCGTGCGCGACAGCGCCGCCTTGCTCGATTGCGTGCAGGGAATCATGCCGGGCGAGCCATATTTGACCTCTGCGCCCGGACAGAGCTGGCTGTCGCAGGTCAGCCAGGAACCGGGACGGCTGCGCATCGCTATGCAGCGCATGGCCTGCAATGGCGCCCGGCCCATGCCTGCCGTCGATGCCGCGCTGCAAGACACCGTGCGCCTGCTGGAAAGCCTGGGCCACCACGTGGAAGAAGTGCCGCCCGCGCTGGGCGTGTCGTGGCAAGCGTTCGTGCACGCGAATGCCGGCATCTGGTGCGCCAACCTCGTGCCGTGGATCGATGGCCTGGCGCGGGAAAGCGGGCGCGGCGTGTCGCTCGATACGCTGGAACCGTCCACTTTGGCCTGCTACCGGTACGGGCAGACGGTGTCGGCCGTCGATGTCGTCGCCGCCCTCGACGTGCGCAACACGGTCACGCGCCACGCGGGCGCCTTGTTCGGCCGGTACGACGTGCTGCTCACGCCCACCTTGCCGGATATGCCGTGGCCGCTGGGGCGCTATGGAGAGAAGGAGGAGCAGCTCGATGGGTTGGGCTGGACGGCGCGCCTGTTCGAGCATTCGCCGTACACGCCGCTGGCCAACGTGGCGGGCTTGCCGGCCATGTCCGTGCCGCTGGGCATGTCCATTGATGGCTTGCCGATCGGCATGCAGTTCATGGCCGGGTATGGAAACGATGGAACCTTGCTGCGCCTGGCGGGCCAGCTGGAACGGGCGGCGCCGTGGGGGCAGCGGCGTCCGCCTGTGTGGGCGGGCAAGGTGTAGCAAGGGCTATGGGCGGGTCCGGCAAATGATGCATGTCACTTCACGGTTTGCACCCAGCGGCAAAAATCCGGGGTCGGACCCGCCGGGTCCGACCCCAGTCCTTGTACTTGGGTGAAAAGTATCAGCTGGGCATCGTAGCCAGCTGCGCCGTGCCCCGGCCTTCCATGCGGAAACGAAGTCGCTCCCACAGCCGGTCGTGGAAGGGCAGGACGATCACGTTGCAGATCGGCTCGACCACGGCCAGCAAGCCGCCGAAGGCCATGGAACCCGTGGCCCAGTACATGACGCCGAAGGCCACGCCCATGTGCAGGGTCGTCTGGCTCAGTTTTTCGCCGGCCAGGGCGGCAAAGCCCAGGCGGCTTGCGGCATATCGGCGGCGAATCGCGTGCCAGGCTTTTTCATGCCACGGCAACAGGGCCACGTTGATGATCGGTTCGATGATCGCGGCTAAGCCACCGAGCGCCAGGGACCCCGTCAGCAAGTAGGCGAGGCCGAAGGCGATCGACATATGCGTGCAAACCTGGCTGAATGTTTTGATGGCTGTGAACAAGGGATGCTCCTTTCTGTTGAATTCGCTTATCCTTGATTTAGATAGTAACGATTCTCATTTACAAAAGGAAGTAAAATATTTCAACCGAACCCATAGATTGAGGCTATGGTTTGAGAAATATCAATTGCCCCTGCCGCGCACACCTCCCGCAGCCGCCATGGCCGTCAGCGTATCGCCGTCGCCTGCGACCACACGGCTTGCCAGCGCCCAGCGTGCCGCTCATAGCTATCGATATGCCAGTAGCGCGCGCGGGGCACGGCCTGGCCACCGAAGTTGATTTCAAGCTGGGCCTGATAGCGCAGCACGGCCGCATCGCCATGCACGCGCACGGCGATCTCGCCCGGTTCCCAGCTCAGATAGCGCATGCGGCCCGCCGCGATGGCGCCCAGGTATTCCTCCCGCGACAGCAGGCTGCCGATGGGCGTGACCAGCTGAAAATCGTCGGCGTGCAGGGTGCGCGCCAGCGCCACGTCGCCGTCGACCAGCGCGCGCAGGCGGCCGCGTTCGATGTCGCGCAATTGTTCCTGCATGGCCGCCTCGGAGCCAGGGTGCTGTTCTTGCATGATTCCATCCTTCGCTGTGGGGAATTGACACTTTGACGCAATTTGTCCAAAAGCCATATTGACACTATATGTATATAATGTCAATATGCCAGCATGTCACCCCACACCCTCAAGACCCAGCGCATACTCGACGCGGCCCTGGCCGTGTTTTGCCGCTATGGCTACCGCAAGACATCCATGCTGGACATCGCGCAGGCGGCCGATATGTCGCGCGCCGCGCTGTACCTGCACTTCAAGAACAAGGAAGATGTATTCCGCGCCGGCTCCGAACGGGCCCATGCCACAGTCATGGCGCAGGTGGCGGCGGCGCTGGCCGAACCCGGCCCCGTCTTTACGCGCATCGAAACGGCGCTGCTGGCATTCCAGCAAGGCTTGATGGCGGAAATTTCCGCCAGCGCCCATGGGCAGGAATTGTTCGATGCCAATATCACCCTGGCCGCCGACATCACCTTGACGGCGCGGGCAACCTTGGTGGCGTCGCTGGCTGGCGCGCTGGAGCAGGCCGAAACGGCGGGCGATATCGCGCTGCGCCGGGTGGACGCGACTGCCGCGCAGGTGGCCGGCTTGCTGGTGGCCAGCATGGATGGCATCAAGCATGCGCAAGGGGGAGGGGAGGCGTTGCGGCAGGGCGTGGCGCTGCACATGCGCGTGCTGGGCGCGGCGCTGCTGCGCATGTAAGCGGCAAGGCTCGCATGCGCAGTCGGGCCAAGGCCGTTACGGCAGGGTCTTCAGCACATTCTTCGTCGGCACGGAGAAATTATAGTTGTCGTGCCGGTCCCAGTTGATCGACCACGTCATCACGCCGCGGAAGTCCGGATACGCCTGCAGCGGCTTGATGGTGCCGCAATTGAGCAGGCGCGTCAGACAATTCAGGGCATTGCTGACGTCGGCATTCGTCGTAAAACCCGAACCGGCCGAGCTGCGGCCCGACGGCACGCCGAAGCCCACCTGGTCCGGACGCAGGCCGGCGAAGGTATTGCCGCCATAATTGAATCCCTCGATCAGCATGCGCGCCGTGGCCACCAGCTGGTCGGCCGAGCCCGCCTTGATGGCGCCCGTGGCGTACGGCGTGTAGATGTCGCCATTGTTGTAGTACTGCGGATGCAGCACCGTCAGCTCGCTGCGCAAGGCATTGATGATGGGAATGTAGGCGCCCCAGATGCTGCCGTAGCTCGTGTAGCCCCCTTCCACATACACCCATTCCGGCGCCATCGACAAATAAAAGCTGCTGCCGACCTTGGTTTTCAGGTTTTTCACGGCGATCGGCAGATAGGTCTGGATGGCCGCGCCCTGCGCCACGCCGTTTTCCAGGTCCAGGTCGATGCCGTCGAAGCCATATTTCGTGATGATGGCGTACAGGCTGTTGGTGAAATTCGTCGCTTCGGCCGTGTTGCCGACGGAAACCGAGCCGTTTTGCCCGCCCAGCGACAGGATGACTTTCTTGCCCTTGGCCCGCTTGGCGGCCACGTCGGCGATGAATTGCGCTTCCGTGCCCGCGCCCGGATCGATGGTCAGGCTGACATTGCCGCCGCCCGCGTTGTCGCCGAACGAGACGACGATCACGTCCCAGTCATCGCTGACCTGGCTGATCGGATACGTGGCGCCGCTGGGGTTGGTGAAGTTGTGCCAGTAGCCGATCAGCGCGTGTTTGGCCAGGCCGGTGGGCGTCGGAGTTGGCGTGGGTGTCGGAGTTGGTGTAGGTGTAGGCGTCGGTGTCGGGGTGGGAGTCGGCGTAGGTGTCGGGGTAGGCGTGGGTGTCGGCGTTGGGGTAGGAGTCGGCGTCGGCGTGCCGCAGTCTCCCACCGCCGTCCAGGGCTGGCCGCTGCCGGCGCCGCCGCTGCTGGTCGACGGGTTATTGCCTTGCGTCCACCAGTTGGCCGTGTAATTGACGTTGTTGTAGCTGGCCTGGCCGCCGCCGTTGTAGGCGGTGCCGCTATTCCACGGTGTGTAGCAGGCCACTGCTGCGGTCGCGCCGGCCAGCAGCTGGCTTGCGCCGCCGCTGGATCCGTCGCCGCTGCCGCCGCCGCAGGCCGCCAGGGTGCCGCCGAAGAGGGTAAGGATGAGGGTATTCATGACTGTCCGGTTCACTTGCATCTCCTTGTGTATTTTTTAGCATGGCCGGGCGGCTGGACACCGTCCGATTTTTCAGAGTGCAAGCATTGCAGGTGGTAGTCAACTGGTTTTGTTCTTTGCGCAAGATCACAATACCAGTTACGGCATTACCCCAGGAGATGGGCGATGCGGGCCATACCAGTGCCTGTTTTCCAGTGCGCTGGTATGGTGTCCGACAATGGCGCCGGGAGCAGGGCGGGGAAGGGAGGAGGACGCCGGGCAAGCTCTTGCGGCGGCTACGGCGCCGTTTTCTTGCGTAAATCGGCATACGGCACGCGCGACAGATCCAGCAGCAACTGCGTCAAGGCCACGGTTTCGCGCTGCATCAGCCGGTAGTCCGTCTGGGTCACCGTGCCGATGCCATAGCTGAACTGGTAGGTCGGCGCCTTGAGGTAATTTATCGTGGGTATGCCTTGCGCAGCCCGCAACGTCCGGCCTGCATCGGGCCAGGCGGCACTCTTCGCACTGCCATCGCCGCCGGCATTGGCAGGCGGCAACACGAACGCGGGCGCCACATTGGCGTGCCTGAGCATGGCGGATGCTGCGTCCATCAGGGCCGGTGTGCGCGGCGAAAACAGGGCGGCCGGCTCGGACCTGCCCGTGAGATGCAAATAGCCGTCGCTGTGGGGCAGCACTTCCATCGCCCCCAGTTGCCCGATGGTGAGCATCGCGGCCATGCGCTGCGTCAAGCCGTCGTCCTTGTGCCGGTCCATGAACTGCCCGGTGCCCGCGCCGCCCGCGAGATGACCGCCCGTCAGCAGCAGCATGACGCTGCGCGGCAAGCTGTCCTGCGGCAGGCGCGTCAGGTACTGGGCCATGTCGACGATGGCGTTCGGCCCATTGGTTTCCAGTCCGTTCGTGCCATCCGTGTAGCTGTTGAGTACCATCAATTCCTCGGACTTGCCGGGGATGATGCCGATCAAATTGCGCGTCTGCACCTGCCGCACGGTGGCCGCCATGGTCAGCCGCAACACAGGCGCCGTGCCCGCCAGCACGCGTTCGCGCAGGCGCTGGCCACGGCCGCGGTCGACAAACACGCCTGGCAACCGGCGCACCACGCCGTCGCACGGTGCATACAGGCCGTCCGCCGACAGGGAAGGCGTATCCAGAATCACGATCACGCCCGCCGCGCCGGCCGCCTGCAGGCTGTCCAGCAAAGCGATGAACGGACCCAGCATCTGGAACGGGCGCGCATATGGCGTGTCCGCTTCCATGGCGTGGTCCGGGTCGTGGACGTGCATGGCCGCCTGGTGGAAAACCTGGCCCTTCCACGCCGCTTTGGGCATCTCGACGAGCACCAGCTTGCCCGCCAGGCTGGCATCGGGCTTGCTGTCTGGCGCCAGGTAGACGATGCGTCCCGCAATGCCGGACGGCGGCGTGACGCCCGAATACGGAATGTAGCCAGCCGAAGGCAGTACACCGGGCCGCTCGCCATCGAGCACTTCCAGGCCCCAGTGTTCCGCCTCCACCGACCATTGCTGCAAGTTCACCGGTTCAAAGCGCAGTTGTTTGACACCGGCGCGCAGCAGACGTTCATGCAGCGCGTCGATATAGGCTTCATGCCGGGGCGATCCCGTGGCGCGCAGGTTGCGCTCGTCGAGGTCGTATTGCCAGTCCACCAGCTGTTTCCTGGACAGCAATTGCGCGGCGTCGACCGTCACGGCAGCCGATGCAGGCAGGGCGCGCGCAGGCCATGGACCGGGCTTGCTGGCACAGGCGGACAGAGCTGCCGCGACGGCCAGCGCGGCGCCTACACGCAGCAGCCAGCGCGAAAGTTGGCAGGACGACAACAAGGAGCGACGTGCCTGCGCCACGAAAACATCTTGATACTTTGCTTTCATAATTACCTGTAAATCCTTGATTTCATTGTTATGTGTAGTTGCGAAAGTCATCGAGGAAGTCAAGGCATGCCCGGCAGAGAGATAAGGCGGGCAATCTTACACGAGCAAGTCCCGGCACGCAGATTCTTATGGATTTGCAATGCAATCGTGGGCAAGGTGGACGATGGCGGCGTACTGCTCGGACTGCTTTAGATCCGGGCGCCAGCGTGATGCAAGCCGTCCGGCAGGCGATTGCTGGGGCCGTACACACTGCGCTGCGCCGTCAACGCGCCGCATCCGTCGTGCCATGCCTGGCCGGGTCCATCGACATGGCCCGCATGGACAGTATGGCCGCGGCGCAAGCCAAACCCGCCGGCGCACGGCAGCCGTGGCAGAGCGCGGCCGAAGTTGCGCGGCCATACAGACACGCCAGACCTGCGGCCAGGCACGGCGCAAACCAGCGCTGCAGCGTGGCAGGCCAAGTCGCGCACGCAGAAGCGCCAGCATTGCACCGGTAGACGGGCACGCAGCGCAGCATGCGGCAGCAAACGCCAGGAATCCTGCGCGCCAGCCTGGAACTGGCCAGCGTATCGAAGCACAAAGGGATTGCGCGAAACCATGGCGAAAAAGTCCCGGCGCCAGGGGCGCGCGCAAAGGGCTAAAATCGCATTTGCGATTGTACAAGTTGCAAAAATGGGCATTTGACGAATTCGTCCATAACTTCGCATAATTTATATTATGTCAAATGGCGGATCGAAGCAGGAGATACTTTTGGTGCTTAGATGTTTTCCTCATGACATGGGTAAGGCAACTTCGCATCCCGCTCGATTGCACCTTAACCATACGTACTCAATAAAGGTCTATTCCTGATTTAACTTCCTCCAATGCCGCCATAAAGTCCTTATTTTCCTTAAGATATTTTGAGCCATGAAAATCCAAAAATTGAATTGACATCAAAACAAGCCTAAATTGAGCGTAGTCCGTAAAATTAATAAGGGTTAACAGATGGTCTTTCCTGTCACCGCTAGTAAAGCCATTTTCATCGCTCAATTTCTCTGTAACCATTTTTACGGTAATGTAGAAGGCACGAAGGATTCCATAAATTTGATCCGTTGAATCAAGAGCCAATAGGAAATTAGCAATCGCAGAATCTTTTGCACCTACCTGCCTAAGCAATTGCACACCGTCTTCTATGTGAATTATCGCTGCAGCACCACGTTTCTCAGGGGTCTCTCCCTCAATAAAGCTAAACGTGAAATTATCTAACAACAATTTCTGCGAATTTATCATATTGAAAAATAGAACCCCTAACGACCTCAACTTCTCACTTCTTTTATTTTCACTTAACTCTTTTCGTAGATCCTCATTGGTCTCATTTTGCAAATTTAGCGACTTTATCAGCAGCATAATAGATATGAAGCTTAAAATTGGGTTGAGCGATCCACCCATATAGTCGCCAAACTGCCCCCATATGGCAAATTCTTCCACTGTAGAAGTGCCAGAACCGCAGAACTTTATAGCATATATTAAACCTACTAAGGCCATCGCGATGATGGCAAACAACCTATACCAATTAATCAACATTCCCCTCCACAATATATTTAATTATTTTCTTACTATGAAGCCGCACCGGCGAAACCTTAATCCTAATGTGTATATGATTTTCAGGCCTTAATCCGTTATTGTCATTTAAATTTATAGAGAACTTCTTTTTCCCGACAAGTGAGACAATTTCGTAATCCGTGGAAAACCCGAAAGCCACGGTCTCATTGGCCCCTTTTATTTGAAGTCTTCCATTTCCGGTTTTGGTATTAAATCTAGTTATTGCAGCTAGTATCTCGATCTCTTCACTGGATCGTTCAAGATCAAGTGTACTGGCTGATTCCTCGTTAAATTCCACCAGCAATTTTATTCCATCACGTTGCCTTTGTTGAACTCTTACATCATATCCAAAATTCTTTGTGATTGCATGGATGTTGGTTACTGCAGTAATACGCAATCGGTCCGTGAGTTCTTGAGATATATTTCCAAGAGATCTAATCGTTTCCTGAGCTTTCTCAGATAATTTTGTTACTTCAATATAAATAGAATCATTTAGATAATAGGAAAGAATTTCAGCAAAAACAGATTGCCCGATTGCTCTGAGTTTAGCTTTGAGAATTTCATCAAATACGTCGATGCTGAATTTTAGACCATAAGACCCTTGAAATGTCCGCTTCATCATCGTGCGAACTGGTGCCTGCGCCGTTTTTCGTATAGGAACTTTACGTTCAAGTACAGTTTGGGTTATGCATCGTGCAGCGTCAGAAACACCGGTCAATGTGTCCAATCCAGATTTCATATCTACTTCATATTGTTGGGTCTCGATTACAACTTCAAATTCCATCGACATATATTCCTTCTTAAGGCCTCAAATGTTAATTATCATTTGACCTTATTTTTCAATTAAATGCGGCCGCAACCATTTTTACACAGAATGTAACCAACGTTTCTGTCAGAAGGTGCGGAGGTACTGCCATTCTAACCGCAAAAATTGCTTTAAAGCTACTTTGTGTGATTTAACCAACTAAATTCGCTTCTGGATTCATCTTTTTGGCTGCTGCACTAAATATCGAAGTCTCCCCGTTTAGCGCGGCTACAGAGGCCATGGCATCGAAACTCGTCCTTAAAACAACGTTCACATACTCTCAGCCTAAGACAATAACGAGCCTGTTGCACAGCCCATTTTGGCACTCCTAACATATACATAAAATCACCAAGCATCCTAGTCCTGTTGACCGCCCGCCAGTTTGTCCGCCTGGAGTTACGAATAATCCAGTACTGATTGCGGAACTCATCCTCAATTTGCTCAAGTAACCGCAGTGAATTAGCGTCAAAATTTGCCATATCACGTCCCTCCTCCCCGTCAATCAAGGTGGAGTAACTGTCAGAACGGACAATCGTCCACCACTTGTGGCAATCCCGGGGCTGTCGCCAGGTACACGACGCCGAGATTGTTGTTACACCAAGTCTGTAGGCCGTCCATGCAATAACCTGATAGCGCCTGGAATGCGACCTGCGCAGCGCGCAGCATGTTTGTACAAAACGGCACCCGCCATACATCGACTACCGGCACCACGATGCCCCTGGAGCGGAAGTAGCGTTTCTGGTCAAGCGCCCTGCACTGCATTTCCTTGCCACAGTATTTCGCTATGTAGCTGGCGATCTTGTGTGCCCCGGCCACACCGAAACCGAAACGGTGCGGGTCGCGCACGTGGACTTGGCCCATCTGCTCACCGTTCGGGCCGCGCCCCAGGATGCCTTGCCAGATGGAGCGCAGCAGCGCATACATCTGCCTTCCAGCGACAGCCACATGAAAATGCAAAGCGCCACGGGCCTGTTCCTCGATGACTGCTACATAATGAAATTGTTTATGCTTACCAAGTTTTCGACAAAACGCCTTCCAGTGTTTTAATGCAAGTTCGCGGTCCAGCATGTTTTCCCTGTAGGTCAACGTCACCATGCGATCAGCGCCGATTTGCTTGCAGCAGAGGCGCACATTCTTTTTTGCGCGTCTGCCCGCATCGTCGTCATTTGCTTCGCGCTGACTTGATTCGCCGCGTTTCGCTTGTTGTTTCCGCCGCAGCGCTGGACCGATAAAGAAACGTTCCTTAACAACAGTGACTTCGCACTGTCCGTCTGGAAATACACGACGTCGCGCCGTGTAGGTATCGTTCCAGGTATTCTTAATACCATCATCATTCCAATAGCTGGGCCTGCTTATATCAATATCTTGCTCGACAGAAGAGAAATCTATTGACGAAATCGTGCTTTCATCATTTAATTCATTCATTCGGTACTCCTGTGTGGCAGGGTTATCGAAGGCTCCAAGCATTTTGCCGATGCTTGGAGTTTTTTTATGGAAAGAAATAATTAAGTTCTTTAATGCAAGTGCCGAATCTCCTGTGGTGTGCTTAAGTGTCCCTAATATAAATTTAGGCCGCCTTGCGGCGGCCGCCGCTGCTAGCAGCGCGACCGCCGCAAGTTGCCTGTGATAATGTTGTCTTCATGAATGGGGCCTGTATTCGACGTGCTACACCTGAGAAATAAATAGCCGTAAAGTCTGCCCGCTAAAACTTTTTAAACTATGCGGGCCAGCCGCATCACATACCCACTCAGTCAATGGGCTGTTACCCCAACATCCACAGCCGATTCCAGATACCCAAAAGATTTTGCCCGCCCTGCGGGCCGCTTGTATTGTCAAGGCCATTCAGGGCCGCTAATTGAGCGCGGAGGCCACGCGGGCGCTCAGGATCAGCACCAGATCCGTATGCGAGTCGGAAGACGTGCCACCGCCCCAGGAGCGCGGCAGAAATGAGAATCCACTGTGCGTCGTAGACGAGCGCGTGTCGTCCAGGCCTCCAATAATCACCACTTCGCCATCTGCTATCGTCACAGAGGTTTTCACCTGGCGCTTGAGCAGCGTGGGCGAACCCGTCACGCCATTAACCGTGGATTGAAAGGACGACACTTGCCCGTCTACGGCCAGCGACAAGCGCCCAGGGCCAGCAGCACGCGGCGTCACATCGAGAATCACGCCCGATGGCCGGTAGACGATGTTTTGCACGGCATTGCCCTGATTGTCGCGGCCCGAACTGGCGATAGTGGGCGTCTCGTCCCCGACTGTCAGCAGCAAGTGTTCCGCTTCATCCCCCAGGACACGCGAATTCGATACCTGCTTGAAGCGGCCGTCAGCACGCAGCGCGTCGAGCACCAGCTGGAAGCCGCCCGCTGACACGCTCAGCGAACCGGTGGACGTGGAAAAGGCCGCGCCAAACCGAGCGGCAAGCGTGGATGCCACCAACGACAGGCCCCGCGAAGTGGAATCAGACCGCAGCACCTCGACAAACGACGCGGAAACTTCGACGGTACGGCCCCGCTCATCGAGCGATTCGAGCAAGCGGCGCGCATCGGCTGATCGTGCGGCGGGCACGGAGAGCGCCACGACGACGCCAGCCAGCCGCGCATACGGCGCACCAAAGGCCGCATTGAGAGCGGTGACTAGGAATTCGGCGGACCGGTGGCGCGGCGCATAAAGCTTGACCACATCGAAGGCGGCGCCCTCGCGTTCAGGCAGTGAGCCAGCGGTAGCAAGGGCTGCTTGCGGTAAATCGGGCGCGGCTTTATCAGCGCTGGCGGGCGCCATTTCCAGGTAATACACGCCATCTTTGATGCGTGTTCGGATGCCCTGCGTCCTAAGCAGCCCATCGACAAAGGCGGACACCTCTTCTACGGGCAAAGATTTGATGTTGATGCTGACTAGTCATAGGGGATTTCATCTGGTCAACAAGTCGCGCAGTTGGTTCACTGAAATAATCCAATTTTGTTTATCAAAACTGTTCGTGAAACCAAACTTTCTCACAAAAGCCTGAATGCTGACATCCGTGCCGGTCTGTTCGATCTCGATATTTTGGTAGCCATAAGTAGACGACATTTCCACCAACTTATTAAGAAGCGCTCTTCCCTGCCCACGGCGCTGGTTGCGAAACCCGATAACTGCGATTACGATGGATCCGACTGGCCAGGAATCGCCGACTCTGAACCGAAGATATAGCTTGACTGCTGCGCGTCTTATGTCCACGGTCGGATGTCGTGCATAGGCACAGCGGCTTTTGTAATGGAAACGCTTCCTGAAGTATGTATCGATCTCGTCAGAGAATTGCGTGAAGGCCAAGTGTTTGTCGTTTGCAATGTCAGTCATAGCCGTCAATATCAATGCGATAAATCTCGATTACTAAAGGCAACTCACGAGATTGATCTGTACACCAAGTCTCCAGTGTGACCCGCTCGTGCTCTGTGGAATAGCTGACGGAGCTGGCGGCATGTCATTCAGGAACGCGTGAGGCCGACTCTCGTTGTAGTCGGTCTTCCATGCTTCGATAGTTCCTTGGCTTCGGCCAAGTATTGAGCCAATCCTAGAACGAAGCAGCGCTTCCGGTCAAGTGCTCTGCTGGCATGTCCTTGCCTCAGTACTTTGCAGTATAGTTGACTATCTTGTACACACCGGCCACGTCAAAGCCGATGCGGTGCAGGTCACGAACGGGGACTGGGCACATTGAAATTATTTAGGCTTACCAGGCTTTCGACAAAATACGACATTCCCTATGCAGAAAACGGCTTTCTTCTTTGAATTTATTTTTTACCGACAATCCCCATGCTTTCCATGACCCTCGCCGCATTATCCTTGCAGTCGAGATCCTCGGGTTTGGCATCGATCAATTGAATCAGCGACAACAGATGCGCCTTGTTCTGGGCCAGGCGCACTTCCAGCGATTCGATATCGGCTATCTTCTTTTTCAGCGCCACCATCAGCTCATCATGTTTCCATGATGAAATATCCTCCGGCAAGACTTGCTTGATTTCGTCCAGGGAAAAGCCCGCCTGCTGGGCGTCGCTGATAATCGACAGCACCGCCACCGCTTCCAGCGGATAGTCGCGGTAGCCGTTCGATTGCCGGTCCACGGCTTTCAGCAAGCCCTTGGATTCGTAGAAGCGTATCGTGGACGCCGCCAGGCCGCTGCGCTTGGCCAGTTCGCCTATTTTCATCGTTGTATTCCTGCTCAATTATCGTGGCTTGCCATCGCGGCCTGATCTATAGGCCGTGCATCACTATAAGCTTGAAGCCAGCTTGAATGTCAAGCGGCGGATGGGTGGCATGTGCGCGAACCCGTGTCGCGAACGGGACACAGGCAAAAGAAATCTCATTTCAGGGCTTGACCTTCAAGTTAGCTTAAAGCTTATCGTGAGCGTATCGCAACCTTGGAGATCAGCATGAAACCCTTTACCGCACTGACATTGCCCAATGGCGCAGTCGTACCCAACCGCCTTGCCAAGGCCGCCATGGAAGAAAACATGGCCGACAACGATCACGCGCCGTCAAAGGAACTGATCCGCCTGTACCAATCGTGGGCCGATGGCGGCGTTGGCCTGATGATCACCGGAAACGTGATGATCGACCACCGCGCCATGACGGGACCCGGAGGGGTGGTGCTCGATTCCGGGCAATTTGGCGCCCGCTTCGAGCAATGGTCGCGGACCGCCCGTTCACGCGGGGCGCACATCTGGATGCAGATCAACCATCCGGGACGCCAGATGCCGGCCGCCATGGGACAGGAAACCATGGCGCCATCGGCCGTGCCCATGGACCTGGGCAATTTTTCCAAGCAGTTTGCTGCACCACGGGAAATGACGGAAGCCGATATTGCCGATGTGAAACAACGCTTTGTCGCCAGCGCCCGGCTGGCCGAACGGTTCGGTTTTACGGGCGTGCAAATCCATGCGGCGCACGGCTACCTGCTCAGCCAGTTCCTCTCCCCTCTGACGAATAAACGCACGGACCGTTGGGGCGGCTCGCTCGAGAACCGGGCACGGCTGCTGGTCGACGTCGTCAACGGCGTGCGGCAGGCCGTGGGCAAAGGCTTTGCGGTCGCCGTCAAGCTCAACTCGGCGGATTTCCAGAAAGGCGGCTTCACGCAGGAGGACGCCAGGCAGGTGGTTTCCCTGCTCAACAGCCTGGGCGTGGACCTGATTGAGTTGTCTGGCGGCAGCTATGAAGCCCCCGCCATGCACGGCCAGACCCGCGACGGCCGCACCCTGGCCCGCGAAGCGTATTTCCTGGAATTCGCCAAGGACATCGCCGCAGTGGCCACGATGCCCCTCATGGTGACGGGCGGCATACGCCGCTACCCAGTGGTCGAGCAAGTGCTGGGCAGCGGCATTGCCATGGCGGGCATGGGGACGGCGCTGGCCATCGATCCGCAGCTGCCGAAAGCATGGCTTTCCGACCGGTCGGCCAGCCCCACGCTCAGGGCCATCACCTGGAAAAACAAGGTGCTGTCGTCGATCGGCTATATGGCGATGGTGAAGTATCAGCTGCGGCGTTTGAGCCAAGGCAAGCAAACCAGGCCCGATGTGGCCCCTGCCCTGGCGCTGCTGATGCAACAACTGGAAACCAAGGTCAGGAATTGGCAGTATCGCCGCCGGATGAGCAGGCTGGCGCCCGGCGGCTTGTCGCTGAATTGATTCCAATCCAACACGAAAGGTGCAAGAAATGAACATGAAAATTGCCGCGGCTGTATCCGCATTGCTATGGAGTGCCGCTGCAGCCCCGTCGTGGGCTGACAATCCTGCCGAAAACAAGCAGGTCCTCATTGATATCGCCGGCCATGACGTGCCCGTGGCGGCGGGCGGCCTGTACGACCGCTTTCGCTCGAATCCGCCTTTATCGGTGATTGCGGCGGAAGCGCCGGAGCTGGACCTGAGCTGGTTCAAGGGAATTCAAAAAGAACAGGTCGCCATCGGCTTCGAATCGTATTCGCCGAATTTTTATTACAAAAACAGCAAAATCACGGCCGTCTTCACGGCAGACCTGGCGAGGCTGAAGGAGCTGATGCCGGAAGATATTTTGCGGGAAGTCCAGCCGCTGCAAGTGTGGCCGGGCCGCGGCGCGGTGGCGTTGACGGCCTACGCCTATGAATATTGCGACAACGACAGCTACAATGAAATTTCATTGGCGATCGTGACCAACAAGCCCGGCACCACCAGTTTCGGCCCTTTCACCTTGCTGGGGCAATCGCTGTCCAACGATTTCTGGGGTTATGTGCTCAAGCTGCCCGTGAACACGGAACTGGCCAGGGTGCGCGGTGTCGTTGGCTACAATCTGCCCAAGTGGCTGACCGGTATCGAGCGCAAGGATACTGAAGGTCACGTTGCCTTCGAGGTCATGGACAGCGCAACGGGCAAGCTCGATTTTGTTTTTGCAGGCAAAAAGCTGAGCGGCCTGTCGCGCCAGGCCGAGCTGGTGACGAACAGCTTCACCAACAAGGATGGCGCCGGCAAGCTCACTTACGGTTATGCCGTTTCCCGCCAGCTCAGCCACGCATCGAGCACGAACGTGGAAGCGGTCGACCTGAAACTGGGTGACGGCAGCTTTTCCAGCTATATCAAATCATTAAAGCTGGGGAAGCTGATGAAATATGAATATGTACCGGATTTTCAAGGCGCGCTGTATGCCCCGAAGCCACTCATGGGACATTAATCGGCCAATAATCGGCTATTAATCGGTTATTAATGGCCCACGGTGCCGCATTCCGGCTATGAGCATTGCGCGGGTTCCCCCTCCACCAGGGCGATCTCGCCGGCGAAGCAGTATCCGACTGAATGCACGGTGCGGATGGGGATATCGACGCCGGTCCGGCTGACGATTTTGGCACGCAGGCGGCGCACCAGCGAATCGAGCGAGCGGCCGCTATGGTAGTCATCGCGCTGATACAGCTTGCTCAAAATCGTCTTTTTTTGTACCGGCAGACCAGGCCTGCTTGCCAGCAATTCGAGAAACATCAATTCCTTCAGACTCAGCGCTACCTGAACATCCTGGGCCAGATGCAGTTCCCACTGCGTAGAAAAGACAGTCCACCGGTCCGGAATTTCCGGCACTTCCACGCCCGCTTTCTTGACCCGCTGCGCCATGCTGGCGATTACCGCCGACAATTCGCGGCAATCCACGGGCTTGACCAGGTAATGGTCTGCGCCAGAGCGATAACCTTTGAGCTTGTCGTCTATCGCGCTGCGGGCGGTCAGGATGATGATGCCCATATTGGTATTGGCTCGCACATATTCGGCCAGCACATAACCATCCTGATCCGGCAGGCCGACATCGATCACGGCTATCTGACAATCGCATTTCGGCAAAGCCTGATAAAACTCGGCCGCATTGCGGACTGCAATGATATGCATGCCCGTCAGTTCAAGCCATTCCACCACGCTATCGCGCAAATCCTCATCATCTTCGACCAATAACACTCTAATATTCGATGGCACCGCTTTGCGCCTCCTCTATCGGCAATGGTAAGGTGATCGTCGCTGAAGTGCCGCCGCCAGGACGATTCGCCAGAAATATGCTGCCCGCATGTTGCGCAATGATGCGCCGTACCAGATACAGGCCGATGCCGCTGCCGGCAATGAAACCGGTGCGGCTGCCACGGAAATACTTGCCATAGACCAGACCGAGCTCATGTTCTGGAATACCGGTGCCATTGTCGTCTACCGTGAGGAACAATGCAGCATTATTTTTCCGCAGTTGAACACTGACCATCCCCTGTTTCGGCCCATATTTGATCGCATTATCGAGCAGATTCAACAGTGCAGTCTTCAGCAGCTTGCGGTCTCCATGAAAAACGATGGCTTGCGCATACGTCAATTCCAGTTGCGGCGCACGCTCGCTCCAGAAGTCGGAGGCTTCTTCGATGACACTGCGCAGAAAGTCCGGCATGAGAATCGGTTCGCAGACGATATCCGCTTGCCCGTCATGATGCTGATCCCTTTGCAGTGCGGTTTCTGCCACTTCCAGCAGCCGCAATACCGCGCGCTGCATCTTTTCGAGGTTGGCAGCGAAGTGCCGGCCGCTGGACTGATCTTTGTTTTGCAGAATATCCAGATTGGTGCGGATAACAGCCAGCGGCGTACGGTATTCGTGCGAAAACATCTGCACGAAGCGTGTCTGATTTTCCAGCGCTTCCTGCTTGGCTTCCAATGACAGCAATAGTTGATGCTTGATGCGCTCAAAATACAGCAGCAGCAAGGCCGGGAAAAATAACAAGGTGCCGGCGAGCGGCACCAGATAGACGGTGATGATATTGATCTGGGACAGTAATGCGGCACTGACGTTTACAGGTTTGCAGAGTAAAACGACGAGGCGCAACACATGCGCAGCAATCAGCATCAATAAACCGGCAATCGCCATTTCGCGGGCATAGCCAAGCTTGCCGGAAGCGGCTTCAGGATTGCGTGCCAATAACGTTTGCAGGCACAGTATAAAGACCAGAACCAGGCTGGCGCTGCTGAGGCAGGCACGGGAGGAAAACTCCGCTTTATTTTCTATTAATAGAAAATACAAACATGCAAACAAGGCGACAAGAAAATACGCCCAGCGGCTGATCGGTTTCCCAAAAAAAGCTCTCAGCCCGACCCAGACGACGACACAGCCGGAAAACAATGCAGTATTTCCCACCATTAACAGCAAGCCTGGCGGGCGGAAAGCATTGAGTATGATGATGGTCATTCCGGCAGCGGTCAGCACCCCGGACAGGGCCCACAGCCGCGTATAACGCTCGGTGGGTGCGGCGAAATAGACGCCTATCATCGTCGCCGAAATGCATAACTGTGTAAGGGACAAGGCAATGCTGGCTGTTTGATGATCCATGGAGACAGTTTGTTCGGGGAGCGTAAGAAGGCCGCCGGATGAATCCGCCGGCCCAAGCGTCGGCCATTAGCTTGCCTATCTTACCAGATCGGCAAGGCCAAAAAAATCAGAAACCCTTGCCCGCGACCAGCCACGCGCGCACCGATGACGGCCTGGCCAGCATGGACGGCACCGCCCCCAGGCGCGTTGCCACGGAAACGCTGGCGCGCCACTGGCCGGGGCCGGCCCAGTTCAGGCCGACACCGGCGCCGGACAGGGTCGCGCTATTCTCCGCCCGGGTCCAGGGATGGCGGTTGACCTTGACATGGGCACTGTCAACAAACGCCAGCACTTGCCATTTCCCGAACGGCATCGCCCCCAGGTCATGGCGCATTTCCACCGTGCCCACATAGCCGGTGTCGCCGGACAGTGCGCCGCTGTCATAGGCGCGGACAGTGTACGGGCCGCCGGCAGTCATTTTTTCGGCAGAATCAAGATTGCCATCGGCCCATTGCCCACTGAAGTTGAGGTACAGCGAGTCGTGCGGCGTCAGCCACTGCAAACGGGCGATATTCGCATTCCACTTGGAAAAGCCGCCACCGGTGCGGGCGGTAGCGGCATCGGCTGCTGCCGCCGATCCATTATCGAAGCCGCCACGCCCGCTGGTCCAGCCCAGACTGGCAATGCTCATGCCGCCGCCCAGCAGGCCGTCGCGCAGATCGCCGTTCACGCTCGCGATCCAGTTATGCACATGCCGGTCGGTACGCAGGCCGCTGACATCGATATGATCGCGCAGCTGTTTGGCATCGTATTGCAATTGCGCATAAACGTTGAATTGCTTGCTGCGTATCAATGGCTGTTTCGCCCACAGGCTGGCCACCCTGGCAGTACCATTCGCATCGAGCGCCCTGGCGGTGCTGCCCAGCTTGTAATGCAATGCCGAATACGCGCCGCCGATCCGGGTCCCCTGGCCGTTGAGCAAGGTGTCGTATCCCAGCCGGCCATAGTTCATGCCCTCGCCCGTGCTGACGAGGTTAGCGCTCAGGATATCGCCATGATGAAACGGGTTGACGATATTAAAGTTGCCGCTCAGGCGAGTGCGCCCGATGTAGCGGTTGCCGTAATTGTCCAGCGAAATGTTCGCCCGGGGTGCCCTGACGTAGCGCGCCTCGACATCCATGTCGGCCGTGCCAACTGCCGAACCCGGTTTGAGAACCGCATTCACGCCCACGCCCGGCACATCGGACAGCAGCAGCAAGGCGCGATCGAGGTCGGCATCGGCGATCAATTGCCCGCCGCTGAGCGGCGCCAGACTGGCCTGGAGCAAGGCGTCGCCGACTTCGCTGCGGTTGTTGAGCCGGACTTTGCCGTAGTGCGCCTCGACGACTTGAATCAGGATGACGCCGCCGGTAATCGACTGGACGGGAATGATGGCCCGCGACATTGGAAATCCATGGTCCTGGTAGTAGGCCGTGATGCGCCCGGCCAGCTCGTCGAGTTGTGGCAAGGTCAGGCTTTTACCTTCCTGGTCGGCAAGCAGCGCATGCAGCGTCTCGGTGGAAAACGCGGTATGGCCGGTGATGCGCAGCGCCGTCACTGGAATCGGCTGCGACGGTGGCAAGCCGGCATCGCTCTTCGGTTTTACCTCGAGCGTCGGCGCATTCGGCTTCGCGGCGGCAGGAAGCGCCGGTTGCAATTGTTGCAAGATGGATCCCGCATTCGGCGTCGTTTGCGGGTCGGCGGCATAGGCATCGAGTGGCACCAGCAACAAGGCGGCGTACAGGGGTTTCATCAACATGGGTTGCTTGAATAGGGTGGTCATGTCGTTCTTATTCTGTGATGCTGGTGGCGACGAGCGGCAACTGTATGCCGCCATTTTGAATGTGCAGCATCGGCGCAGGCGTGCCGAATCCTGTCGTGGTGTTGGGCAGCGGCGCGCCGGCCGCTTCTTGCGCACGCCCGGCTTCGCTGCTGCCAGCACCGCTCCGCTGCACCACGAGGGTCGAGGACAGGTTCAATGCTTGCGGCTGCGCCAGGGCCTGCGGCGGCAATACGGACGACTGCACTTGCGTTACCGCGCTCTGCATTTGCTGCAGCTGCGTGGCGCCGACGCTCACGGCCGGCGTGACGGGAGTGACGGGCGTGACGACAGGCACGGCCTTGATGCTGGCGAAGGCGCGCGCTTGTCCGGTAATGATGTAATTGCCGGCATCGGCCCCGCCATAAACAGTGTGCAGTTCAACGGCCTTGCCGTCGCCAGCGGCCGCGTCTGCAAACTGGCCGGTCGAGGCCAGCGTGATCACATCCGAACCGAACTTGCCTGCAAGCATGGCATTGCCCGTATTGACCGTGGCCCCCGTGGTGGCGTCATACACCTTGTCGGCTGCCGTGATGCCGCTGACCGTCATCGATGCGGGCGTAATGCTGGCGGTCAGCACCTTGCCGTCGACGATATTGTAGTTGCCGGCGTCCGCGCCGCTCAGCGCGTAGCCGCTGATGGTCACCGATTTGTTGGCGCCGACATGTTTATCGGCGAACCTGGCAGTGCGCGTGCCGCTCAGCGAGACGCTGTCGCCTAGCATGACACCGGAAAGACTGGCGGTGCCGTTCATTGCCGCCGCAGTCGTGGCATCGTAGACCTTGTCTGCGATAGATAAGCCCGCCAGCGACAACTCAGCCTTGCTGATGGTGGCGCTCAAGCCTGTCGGCAGCGTGACAACATAATTACCGGCGTCAGCCCCGCTCAAACTGAAACCGGATACGGCAACCGATTTATTCGCGCCGGCATCCTTGCTGGCAAAATGGCCGACCCCCTGCCCTGCCAAAGCGAGCTGATCCCCTGCAACCATGCCGGAATACGCGACATTGGCCGTATTCAGGGTCGCCGTCGTCGTCGCGTCATAGGTTTTGTCCATGGCGCCGATGCCGGTCAAAGTGATGCCTTTGGCCGTCACCGTATAGCTGCTGCCGGCCGTACCGAGCACATTGTAGTTGGCGGACAAGCCGCCATTGCCGCTGCCGCCCAGCACGAGGCCGGTCGTGCTGCCCAGCGCCGCGCCGGCCTGCACGTTCTTGCTGGCCAGATTCGATACATCGCCGGCGCCGCCGACGCTGAAGGTCTGTCCCGCGACGCCCGTGGCCGTCAGCGTGCCGCCCGCCGCCGCAGTGCTGCCGTCATAGGTCTTGCCGCCAGAGAGAATCAAATCGGCCTTGTGGATGGTGGCCGTCACGCTGCCCGGCTGGACCAGGTTGTAGTTGCTTGCATCCGTGCCCGTCAGCGCATAGCCGCTGACGGCGACGTTCTTGTTGCCGCCGGCGTTGGGGTCGGCAAAGCTGCCTGTCCCCGTGCCTATGACAGAAACGTTGTCATTAAGAAAGCCGCTGACCGTGGCCGTGCCGCTCAAGGTCGCGCCGGTGCCTGCGTCATAGGTCTTGTTCAAGGCGCTGACGCCCGATACCGCCAGGTCGGCCTTGCTGATCGTCGCGCTCAAGCCTGTCGGCTGCGTGACGACGTAATTGCCGGCATCGATCCCGCTCAAGGTGAAACCGGAAACGCTGACGGTCTTGTTCGCGCCCGCATCCTTGGTCGCAAAGCTGCCGACACCCTGGCCGCCCAGGCTCAGGCTGTCGCCTGCGACCATGCCGGAATACGCGACATTGGCCGTATTCAGGGTCGCCGTCGTCGTCGCGTCATAGGTTTTGTCCATGGCGCCGATGCCGGTCAAAGTGATGCCTTTGGCCGTCACCGTATAGCTGCTGCCGGCCGTGCCCAGCGCATTGTAGTTGCCGGACAAGCCGCCATTGCCGCTGCCGCCCAGCACGAGGCCGGTCGTGCTGCCCAGCGCCGCGCCGGCCTGCACGTTCTTGCTGGCCAGATTCGATACATCGCCGGCGCCGCCGACGCTGAAGGTCTGTCCCGCGACGCCCGTGGCCGTCAGCGTGCCGCCCGCCGCCGCAGTGCTGCCGTCATAGGTCTTGCCGCCAGAGAGAATCAAATCGGCCTTGTGGATGGTGGCCGTCACGCTGCCCGGCTGGACCAGGTTGTAGTTGCTTGCATCCGTGCCCGTCAGCGCATAGCCGCTGACGGCGACGTTCTTGTTGCCGCCGGCGTTGGGGTCGGCAAAGCTGCCTGTCCCCGTGCCTATGACAGAAACGTTGTCATTAAGAAAGCCGCTGACCGTGGCCGTGCCGCTCAAGGTCGCGCCGGTGCCTGCGTCATAGGTTTTGTTCAAGGCGCTGACGCCGGATACCGCCAGGTCGGCCTTGTTGATCGTCGCGCTCAAGCCTGTCGGCTGCGTGACGACGTAATTGCCGGCATCGATCCCGCTCAAGGTGAAGCCAGAAACGCTGACGGTCTTGTTGGCGCCGGCATCCTTGGTCGCAAAGCTGCCGACACCCTGGCCGCCCAGGCTCAGGCTGTCGCCTGCGACCATGCCGGAATACGCCACGTTCGCCGTATTCAGGGTCGCCGTCGTCGTCGCGTCGTAGGTTTTGTCCATGGCGCCGATGCCGGCCAAAGTGATGCCCTTGGCCGTCACCGTATAGCTGCTGCCGGCCGTACCGAGCGCATTGTAGTTGCCGGACAAGCCGCCATTGCCGCTGCTGCCCAGGACGAGGCCGGTGGTGCTGCCCAGTGCCGCGCCGGCTTGCACGTTCTTGCTGGCCAGATTTGATACATCGCCGGTGCCGCCGACGCTGAAAGTCTGTCCCACCACGCCCGTGGCCGTCAGCGTGCCGCCCGCCGCCGCAGTGCTGCCGTCATAGGTCTTGCCGCCGGACAAGACCAGATCGGCCTTGTGGATGGTCGCCGTCACGCTGCCGGGCTGGACCAGGTTGTAGTTGGACGCATCCGTGCCCGTCAGCGTGTAGCCGCTGACGGCGACGCTCTTGTTGCCGCCGGCGTTGGCGTCGGCAAAGCTGCCTGTCCCCGTGCCGACGACGGAAACGTTGTCATTAAGAAAACCGCTCACCGTGGCCGTGCCGCTCAAGGTCGCGCCGGTGCCCGCGTCATAGGTTTTGTTCAAGGCGCTGATGCCCGCTACCGCCAAGTCGGCCTTGTTGATCGTCGCCGTCATGCCGCTCGGTTGCGTGACGACGTAATTGCCGGCATCGATCCCGCTCAAGGTGAAGCCAGAAACGCTGACGGTCTTGTTGGCGCCGGCATCCTTGGTCGCAAAGCTGCCGACACCCTGGCCGCCCAGGCTGACGTTATCCCCCGCGACCATGCCGGAATACGCCACATTGGCCGTATTCAGGGTCGCCGTCGTCGTCGCATCGTAGGTTTTGTCCATGGCGCCGATGCCGGTCAAAGTGATGCCTTTGGCCGTCACCGTATAGCTGCTGCCGGCCGTCCCGAGCACATTGTAGTTGCCGGACAAGCCGCCATTGCCGCTGCTGCCCAGCACGAGGCCGGTGGTGCTGCCCAGCGCCGCGCCGGCCTGCACGTTCTTGCTGGCCAGATTCGATACATCGCCGGCGCCGCCGACGCTGAAAGTCTGTCCCGCCACGCCCGTGGCCGTCAGCGTGCCGCCCGCCGCCGCTGTGCTGCCGTCATAGGTCTTGCCGCCGGACAAGACCAGATCGGCCTTGTGGATGGTGGCCGTCACGCTGCCCGGCTGGACCAGGTTGTAGTTGGACGCATCCGTGCCCGTCAGCGCATAGCCGCTGACGGCGACGCTCTTGTTGCCGCCGGCGTTGGCGTCGGCAAACGTCCCCGTGGCGGAGCCGCCTGCCAGCGAAACGACATCGCCGCCGACCAGGTCGGACGACGAAATGCCTGCCCCCGTGAGCGTGGCGGTGGCCGTGCCATCGTAGGTCTTGTCGCTGGCGGAAACGCCGCTGACGTTGATGCTCTTGGGCGTGATCGTCCCCGTCTTGCTGTCGAGGCCATTCAGGTAGTAGTGCTGGCCATTATAGGCAACCGTGGTGCCGCCGCCAGTGAACCTGACGCCGGTGATGGTCACGGCCTTGTCGGTGCCGGCATTCTTGTCGGCAAAAGTGGCTGCCTGGCCGGCAGTATCGAGCGTCAGTCCGGTGGGCATGGTCAGCAGGCTGCTGACCCCGGCCAATCCAGCGGTCGTCGTGCCGTCATAGACCTTGGGAGCAATCGAAGCGTTCAGATTGACGGCCATATAGGCGGTCAGCTGAGCTGGATTATTGAGGTACGGGGTAAAGTCCGTCGGGGTGTTGTAGCTGCCGGGGTTGTAATAGATGCTGACAGTGCCGGCATTATTTGCAAGGAAAATATTGCTATCAATGGCGGAAAGGTCGTCAAAAAAGACTGTGCCCGTGCCCCTGCCGCCATTGTCGGCCTTCAGCACGATATTGACCGCCCCTTCAGCCACGATGCCTCCGCCAAGATTGCCGATTGCTCCCCCATAAGAAACATTATTCGTCAATTTGAACTGCACATTGCGATAGGCACTGAGCGTCAGCGTCGTGTTGCTGGTCCAGTTAGGGATGCTGGGATTTCCATTGACGGAGTAGTCATTGCCGTAACCGATGCCGTCGAGGATGATGATATCGCCATTGCCGGGCTTGCCCGGGGCACACGGCGTGCCCGTGCAACTGGCGGAAGCGCCTGTGGTCTTGATGGTCACGTTGCCGTTATTGAGCGCCGTCGACAGGACGCGCGTATCGACATTGATGCCGTAGTCATTTCCCCAGATGCTGGCATTGCCGATCAGGATATCGTCGGGATCCAGCAGCCATTCTCCCGCCGCGCCATGGGGCGCCGCCGTACTGACGGAGGCGCTGGCGTTGACCTTCAAGGCCTTGCCCGAAGTTTCCACCTTGCCGCCGTTGCCTGACACCGCGCCGCCACGCGCCGTGATGCTGCCATTGAATTGCGTGCTGTTATCGGACCAGACGGCGACATTACCGCCATTGCCGCGGCTGATGGCATCGGCCTTGACCGAGGCGCCGGCGTCGACGATGGCCGTGTGCGCGCGTTGCTCGCTGCCGCTGCCAAGAAAATTGCCGCCGATCAAAGCCGTGCCGCCGCCCTCGCCTGACACATCAATCGCGCTGCCCGCCGCCAGCTTGACCGTGCCACCCAGCACCTTCACGCTGCCGCCGCCTGCGCCGCCGCTGCCGGAAGCATCGAGCGTGCCGCCATTGCTTGCGGTGCCGGCATTGCCAGCCGTCAGCACAATGGAACCGTTGACGTTCTGCACGCTGCGCGCCTGAATAATGCCGGTGTTATTGATCACGCTGGCCACCAGCGCATCCCTGGCGCCGGCCGAGAGCCAGACCGCGCCACCGTCGGCCTTGATGAGGCCGCCGTTTTCGGCCAGGTTGTTCAGCGTGCTCTGCTTGACTTGCAGATTGACCAGGCTATCGCCGGAGAACGACAGCGTGACGTCGCTGCCCGCGCCCAGCGCCGCCGCACCCGCTGCGGCGTTGATGGTGCCCGTATTGCTGACCGTATTGCCGATGAAGGCAACATAGCCGCCCTTGGCGGCATTGATCGTGCCCTGGTTGACGATGCCGCCCGTGCCGCTGCCGCTGAAATGGCGCGTCGCGCCGCCCAGGCCGGCATCGCTGGTGTCGAGCGTCGAGGCCACCAGGCCGCCCACGTTGATTTGCGATCCGGCGCCGAACAGCACGCCATTCGGATTGATCAGGTAGACCTGGCCATTGGCGTTGAGCTGGCCGAAGAAGCGGGTGGCATTCGTGTCCCCGATGCGGTTGACGGCAATGGCGCTGGCCGACGGCTGGACGAAATTGACGGTTTCCTGGCTCGTGGTGTTGAAAGACTGCCAATTCAATGACAGGTTCTGGCTCGCTTGCGTCACCGTGGTGGTGGCGCCGCTCTGGCTGATGGTGCCGTTGCCGGCTGTCACCTGGCCGCCTGTCGGTCCCGCCATGGCAACAGGGGTGGCCGCCAGCAAGGCGCTGAACACGAGGCTGCGATTCGCCGCCTTGCCCCGGCCCTTCGTGCGTTCCGGGACGATGACCCATGCATGGTGCACATGGCTCCAGATGAGTCGATAGATTCTGTTCATAGAGGCATGACGCATGATGGTTTTCTCTGGTTGGCGGCGCGCTGCGCGGATGGCATGCCGCTTGTTATATATGTATTAATTTGCGGAAAATCGGCCCAGATGTTCGGCGACCCGGCGGTCCAGTGCAGGCTTCCACTGTGCCGGCATCACCTGATCCACCAGTTGCGCGATACGTTCGATCTCGGCCAGTTCCGCGGTATTTTTCGTGGTGGCTTTGGCAGCGCTGTTCCACATGTAAATCTTTGCCAGGCTGGCCGGCGTCAGCGCGCCAGTGGCCGGGTCGGGCGCGCTGTTGGCGTACAGGATGGCCAGCGGCAAATAGGCGGGCGCATAGCCTTCGGAGGCCGCATGCTCCAGCCATGACAAGGCCAGCGCCAGGTTGACATCGCCGCCCTCGCCCTGCGCCAGCATCACGCCCAGGCGGTATTGCGCCTGATGCTCGCGGTGTTCCGCCGCCTGCCGATACCAATGACGCGCGGCCGCCAGGTCTTTCGGCACGTCCTTGCCATCCTTGTAATAGTCGGCGATGCGCAGCATGGCCGGCACCGACCCGGCCTGCGCCGCTTGCGCGCACAGCCCCAGGCCGTGCCCGACATCCTTGCCGACGGCCTGCCCGCCGATATACAGTTGACCGGCCGAACAGAGCGCATAGGCGATGCCCGCCTGCGCCGCCTTGCGATACCACGCTTCGGCCGCCCTGCCGTCAGCCGCCTGGCCGATGCCTGCAGCCAGGCAATCGCCAAAAAACTGTTGCGCAGCGGGAATGTTGCCCTGCGCCGCCTTGCCGAACCAGCCGCAGGCGGCTGCCCCATTGCGCGCCCGACCCCATCCTTCGCGTTCGATCAAGCCCAGATTGAATTGCGCCAGGGGATTGCGGGCGGCGACGCGCGCATACTCCTTGTAGGCGAGTCCGTAGTCCTGGGCGGCCAGCGCCTTGTCGGCGCGCTTCAGCTCAGTGCTGAGGTCGCGCGGCGCGGCGCCGGCCTGTGGCGCGGCAAGCAGCAGCGCGGCCATTGTTGTAACGGCGAGAATACGCAAAGTGCTAGTCCCTGTTTGGATACAGGCCATTGGAGGCCGCGATGTAATACGTCAAGGCGATAAAAGATGGCCGGATATCGATTGCATCGCCACTTCCGACGGGAAGCGTCTGGCCGCTGGCCGTTGCGGTGCCGCCGATGACGCCATCCAGCGCCTGACCAACCGTAGTCACGGTTCCCGCCATGCCAGGCACCGTGACCGAAACGGTGCCACCGGTGATGGCGCCGGCATTCAGTGTCGCATCCGGTGCCGTCGAGGAATAGATGTTGGAGGACGCAGAGATTGCCTTGCCCAGATAAGCGCCCGATGGCGAGGAGCCCCCATTGGCGCTACCGGACACATTCATTTTCAAGTCCGCTACCGTGCCTGTCGCAACGGTACTGGGAATGAGTGCCGTGCCCGTCAGCGCAGGCAAGGCCACGCCGACCTTCAGCTTGCTCAGGTCGACGGGAACCGCGGCCAGCGCGAACGTATGGGGCGGCAGTTGTGCAACCTTCAATTTGATCGCATTTGCACCGCCCTTGTCGCCAGCCATGTAGTCCTCGCCGTTGGCGCCGATGACGAACTTGCCGCGCAGGTCAGGCAGCTTGAACGTCGTCTGGGTAACGACGCCATAAGCGTTACCGATCAGGGAATACAGTGCCACATTGGTATTGATATACATATCGCGTCCGTCAGCCAGCACATACTGCCGATTGAAACTGCCGAAATTGTATGGCACGGCCATGATGCAGATGCTCGCCAGGATGGGGCTGTCGGAACAGGCAAAACTGTTGGGCGCCCAGGCTGCCGAGACGATGCCGGCGATCAGTGCGGCGCGAGAAAAGTGTTTCTTGACTACCGATTTCATTTTTTATTTCCCCTTGTTGTGAAGCAAACGTAGATGTGCGAGGCGGGCCTCAGGCTTCCTGCCCCGTCGCCAGTGGCTCCGCTGGCCGCAGCCCGCTGCCAGTATCCGGGTGAAGGATCTTTTCCAGTATTTCGACGATCTCCGCGATACGGCGCGTGGCATCCTTGAATTCGATAACGCCAGGAACAGTTGGCCCGTGCTCGATTGCCAGAAAATCCGGGCCGAGTATCTCTTCGATGTACGTCTTGACATGCTGCACCCCGGCCATGGTCAGGTACGCCGCAGCGGTGGCAGGGGCAGGCCCCGGGGCGGCACCTGAAAATGCGGCACCCGGCAGAGCGGCGTAGAGCGTTTTCGAGGCGGCGGAATCGGCCAGGGCAAGCAGCACCACGCCATAGATCTGTTCCGGCAGTTTTACCCCGCCTTCGGCATCGGAATTGCCGTAAAGGGTCGGCAATTGCAGCAGCGTGCCCAGGGTCCAGGCATGCGGCACGATATCGTACTGATTGTGGATCAGGACATTCCAGCTCTGCCAGGCTTTGCCGCCCGCGGACTGGCGCGGAAAGGCATCGGCAAAGCGCCTGGAAAAGCTGGTATTGCCGGGAGAGGCGCCCGCGGTCGGATAAACGCGTACCCGCTCGAATGCGGACAAGGCGCCGTGTTCCTTCAGGTACAGGGCAAAAGTCGGCGCCAGCGCGCCGGCAAGGCTATGCCCGGTGAAGATCATGCGCGCCCCGGCGCTTGCCGTGCGATTGAGCTGCCCGATAAAATCGGCAAGGCTGCTTGTTCCATGCGCAGGATCGGTCGGCGTCAATGCGGCAAGGTGCCGCACGCCAGTCGCCGTGCCTTTGGAAATGAGCGGCATGGCGGAATTGGGCGCAGCGGCATCGGCAAACGGCATGGCCGGATCATATTGCGCCCAGTTGACGGTGGACGACACCGTAAAATCTTCCACGATCCAGTCATAGCCGGAGATGAAATTGGTGGCCGCAATGGCAACCACATAGCTTGCGGCTGTCGTTCCATCCTCGAACGCGACTTCCGGATTATAAAAAACAACGGCGGCATTCTCTGCCACCCTGGAGTTCGCGCCGCGCCAGACCGCCGGGCCCCAGACGATTTCCCAGCCAGTCCCCAGGCCAGCCGAGACCGCCGGCTCAGGCAAGGCAGCCTGGATATTCGCCGCCAGCTGGGCTTCCAGCGGGTCGCCATGCGTGCCCGGAACATAGCGGTCCCTGGCGATATAGTTGGAAGCCAGATTCGATAATAAGGACAGGGCAAACGTCTGTTGAAAAACATCAAAATGTGCTGACATGGTCTCTTTCTATGCCAAGAACTTCGTGAATAAGACGGTATTCGCCGGGTAAAAAATCATGCTGTTTTTATATGCGGCTTTCATTGCGGTGCCCAGCGAGTTCTTTTGATTTATTTTTATCGCCAGCCAGGGATGGAAAATCGGCTTGAATAATGTACTTTTTATATTTCCATTATCTTTCAATTATCTTTCCGTCCCTGATTTGCTTAGTATAGTGACTCCGTTACTTAAATAACAAACCACCAATACCCACCAGAAGTGACCAATTGTGACGTTGGCCGCCTCCTTCCCATTGGCAGCCGCGCGGTGCCGTCCCTTGGTCGGCGCCATCCGCTCGGCGGCATAGTGCTTACGCTGTTTTAAATAAGGGGGATTTATCCGAAACCGCATTCGGGGCATTGAACGTGGCGCGTTTTAATATATTGATGTAGATCAATCTATTTTCGAATTGCATGCAGCAGAATGTGACCATACGCAAATGTCTGTTGAACAGACTATGGCAGCACTACGCATGATCAACTTGATAAGGAATGATATGACACCCACAACCATGAAAGCCGCCGTTGTCGAGCAACTGGGCCAGCCGCTGGTGCTGCGCGACGTACCCGTGCCGGTGCCTGGCCCCGGCCAGATCCTCGTCAGGACGGAAGCATGCGGCGTCTGCCACACGGACTTGCATGCGGCACGCGGCGACTGGCCCGTCAAGCCGACGCCGCCATTCATTCCCGGCCACGAAGGCATCGGCCTGGTGGTGGCCATGGGCACGGGCGTGACGGAAGTGCAGCTGGGCGACCGGGTCGGCGTACCCTGGCTCTATTCGGCTTGCGGCCATTGCGAACATTGCCTGGCAGCCTGGGAAACCGTGTGCGCCGAGGCGCAGTTCGGCGGCTACACCAAGAATGGCGGCTTCGCCGAATACATCCTTGCCGACCCGCGCTACGTCGCGCACATTCCGGCCGGCTTGTCCCCCGTGCAGGCGGCGCCCATCATCTGCGCCGGCGTGACCAGTTACAAGGGCATCAAGGAAACGGGCGCGCGGCCGGGCCAGTGGCTGGCCGTGTCCGGCATCGGCGGCCTGGGCCACCTGGCCATCGAATATGCGGTGGCCATGGGCTTGCGCGTGGCGGCCGTCGACATCGATGAAGGCAAGCTGGAGCACGCGCGCGCCCTGGGCGCCGAAGTGACCATCAATGCGCGCCAGGGCGACCCGGTCGCGGCCCTGCGCGAAGCGACCGGGGGCGGCGCCCACGGCGTGCTGATCACGGCGCCGTCGATCGATGCCTTCCAGCAAGGCGTGGCGATGACGCGCAAGCGCGGCACCTGCGTATTGGTCGGCTTGCCGCCGGGCGACTTCCCGACGCCGCTGTTCGACGTCGTCGCCAATTGCGTGACGATACGCGGTTCTTTTGTGGGCACGCGCCAGGACATGGCCGAGGCGCTCGCCTTCGCCGCCACCGGCAAGGTCAAGGCCGGCGTGGAATTGCAGCCGCTGTCGGCCATCAACGAGATCTTCAGCCGGCTGGAACATGGCCAGGTTGCCTCGCGCGTGGTGCTCGATTTCAGCGGCAGCTGAGCGGCACGCCGCCGGCAGGCTGCGCGGTGTGTCGTGCGACGGCAATGAGATTGATGTTGCTATGATGGCATTTCATAAAAGACACACCAAGGACATACCGATGAAGAAATCCCTCTCCGGCCTGCTGGCCTGCGCAGCCCTCGCCTGGTCCGTTTCGGCGGGCGTGGCCAGCGCGGCCGAGCCGGCCCCGGCTGCGCTGCCCGGACACTATTACCTGCAAGGCGTCATGGAAGCGGGTTCCGAACTGCTGCTGAAAAAGGACGGCACCTTCGAATGGATGCTCAGTTACGGCAATACCGACGAGCAAGCCAGCGGCGAGTGGCGCGTTTCCGGCGACCTGGTGACCCTGGAGGCGGGCAACGGCGGCAAGGAGCCGCAGTTTCGCGTGTTCGAGGAATCGGAAATGCGCATCCAGAAACCCGCCGAAGCGGGCGTGTGGGTGGCCATCGTCGGCTACCCACAGGTGGGGCCGATGCCCGGCGTGGAAGTGAAGTTCGAAGCGCAAAGCGGCAAGACGGCCACGGCCGTCAGCGTGGCGAACGGCGACGCCATCGTCCGCATGCCGGCGTCGGAACGCTGGGTGCGGGCCGGCTTGCGCCGCCAGGGATCGAAGGCCGACTATCAATGGCTGGCCGTGCCGCCCGCGCGCGCGCAGGAACGCATCGCCGCGTTCGCCGTCACCGACGCCAAGTGGTTGCGGGGCCAGGCGTTCCAGAAGCTGGCCTTGCGCGTCGTCAAGGGCGGGCTGAAGGTCGACGATGCGGACAACGGACTGGCCAGGGGCTTGTACGCGAAACCGGCATCGAAGCAATAACCTTCCCCCCTCGTTCCATTCTCCAGGCACGCCATCCTGGTCAAGCATATTGACCAGGACAGCGCTGTTTGCGCCCGCGCACGCCCGTGCGCCGTTGACACCCCGCACTGTCTGTCCTATAGTCGCCGGGTTAACGACAAATGAGAATGAGAATCATGTTCAGTTCTATCAAGAAATGGCTCGTGTGTTATCCGCTCGTGGCTGCCAGCCTCAGCCTGTTACTGGCCGGCGGCGCGCAAGCGCAAGTGGCCGACCAGGGCGCCGGCGCCAAGCAGTTGTGGCAATTGATCGATTATGTTGCCGTCGATTACAGCGGCGCCGTCGAGCACGGCAAAGTGGTCAGCGAGGCGGAATACGCGGAAATGCTCGATTTTACGGACAACGCGACGACGCAGATCGCCGCCCTGCCCGCCCACGCCTCGAAGGCGGCCATTGCCGCCGCCATCGCCGACCTGCGCAAAGCGGTTGTCGCCAAGGCGGACGGCGTGGAAGTCAAGCGCCTGGCGCACCACGCGAACGGCTTGCTGATTGCCGCCTACCCGATACCCGTGGCGCCGAAAGTGCTGCCCAACCTGGCGCGCGGCGCGGCCCTGTATGCGGCCCAGTGCGCTTCCTGCCACGGCGTGGCCGGCGGCGGCGACGGTCCCCTGGCGGCCAGCCTGGAACCGAAACCGATCGCCTTCACGGATGCCGAGCGGGCGCAGTCGCGTAGCGTGATGGCGCTGTACCAGGTCATTTCGCAAGGCGTGGCCGGCACCTCGATGGCCAGTTTCGGCCAGCTGTCCGAAAACGAGCGCTGGGACCTGGCCTTCTTTGTGGGCGGCATGTCGCACGACGCGGCGGCGCGCGCGCACGGCGAAAAGCTGTGGCAAGACGATCCGCGCAGTAAAAAGCTGTACGCGGACCTGGCCGCCGTGACGACCCTGACGCAGGAAGCGGCGGCGGCCAAGCTGGGCGCGGACGAGGCGCATGCGCTGACGGCGTACCTGCGCAGCCACCCGGACAAGGCCGAGGCGCACAAGCCCACGGGCCTGGCCCTGTCGCGCCTGCGCCTGGCCGAAAGCCTGGCCGCCGTGCACGCGGGCGACCGCGCGGGCGCCACGCGCCTGGGCCTGTCGGCCTACCTGGACGGCTTCGAGCCGATCGAGCCGATGGTCGGCGCGCGCAACAAGTCCTTGCTGCTGGCCGTGGAAAACGCCATGCTGGCCTACCGTTCCGCCGTTGCCAAGGGCACGGTGGCCGACGCCGAAGCGGCCGGCGACAAGCTGCAGCAACTGTTTACCCACGTGGAAGCGGAGCTGGGCGACGCCAAGGCCGAGCCGATGACGACCTTTATCGGCGCCCTGACGATCTTGCTGCGCGAAGGCGTGGAAGCGTTGCTGATCGTGATCGGCATCATCGCCTTCCTGCGCAAGGCCAAGCGCAACGATGTCATGCCCTACGTGCATGGCGGCTGGATCAGCGCGCTGGTGGCGGGCGGCCTGACGTGGGTGGCGGCAACGTACCTGGTGACCATCAGCGGCGCCAGCCGGGAAGTGAGCGAAGGGCTCGGTTCCGTGTTCGCCGCCCTGGTCCTGCTCAGCGTGGGCTTGTGGATGCACCAGAAGAGCAGCGCCGGGCGCTGGCAGGAATACCTGCACGAGAAACTCACGGCGGCCATGACGCGGCGCTCCGCCTGGGGCCTGTTCGCGCTGGCCTTCATCGCCGTCTACCGCGAAGTGTTTGAAACCGTGCTGTTCTATTCCGCCCTGGCGGCGGATGGCAACGGCGGCGCCCTGCTGGGCGGCTTCCTGGTGGCCATCGTGCTGCTGGTCGTCATCGCCTGGGCCTTGCTGCGCACCAGCGCCCGCATGCCTATCGGCAAGTTCTTCTCGTGGACGTCCGCCTTCGTGGCCGTGCTGGCCGTGATTTTGATGGGCAAAGGCGTGGCCGCGCTGCAGGAAGCGGGCTGGATCGGCGTCACCCCCGTCGACTTCATGCGCATCGACTTGCTGGGCATCCTGCCGACGGCGGAAACCCTGCTGGCGCAGGCGGCCATCCTGGCCATCATCATCGCCGGCTATGGCTGGAACCGTTACTCGGCAGGCAAGCACAAGCTGGCCTGACCCTGTGACGCCCCGCAGTAACTGAAAGCCCCCGGTAGCTGCCTGCAGCTACCGGGGGCTTTTACATTACGGCCGCTTATCGCGTCATTGCCCCTGGGGATTTGGCAGCGCTGTGCACTTTCACCCCTGCCAGCCAGGTTTCCTCCACCACGATGTCGCGCAGCTTGCGCACGTTCTCGTCCAGCGGGTCTTGCGCCAGGATCACCAGGTCGGCCCGCTTGCCGGCTTCCAGCGAACCGACCAGATGATCCATGTGGCAATGCCAGGCGGCATCGAGCGTAACGGCACGCAATCCCGCCATGCGGCTGATGCGCTCGTCCGGATTCAGCACCTCTTTCCCTGGCGCCCCTTCCATGGTGCGGAACACCGCCTGCTCCATCATGCGCAAAGGGCCCAGCGGCGAGACGAAATGGTCCGAGTGCAAGCTGATGTGCATGCCCGCATTCAATGCCGAGTAGCAACGGTCCAGCAACTGGGCCCGCTCCTGGCCAAAGATGGTTTGCTGGAACGTGTGTCCCCAATAGCCGACGTGGCCGATGAGGAAACTGGGGTTCAGCTGCAGTGTCGCCATTTTCGTGATGGCCTCATCATTCAGCAGCGAGGCGTGCTCGACGCGCAGGCGCAGCTGGCGCCGCTTTTTCGCCTCCTCTTCGCTGATGCCGCCCGGCCGTGGCGTCAGTACCTTGTCGTAGCTGTGCAGCACATATTCCACTGCCTTGTCGCCGTTGGCGTGCACCAGCACGGGCCAGCCGCGCCCCACCGCCTTGTCCAGCATGCGGGAAAACACGGACGTGTCGGGGTAGTTGCTCAAACCGGTGGGCGGCACCTCAGGTATCGCGTGTTCATCCGAGCAGGCATAGGGCTGGCTCTGGTAACCGGTCAAGCCCTGGTTGGAGCCGTCCGCGATCAGCTTGATCGCCTTGATGCTGAAACGCTGGTCGCCGTGGTTGTCCAGGTCCGGCTTGTAATGATCGAGCCAATTGTCGAGTGCCTTTTCGTCGGGTTTGGTGAACAGCGCGGCGCCGATGCGCACGGGACCGAGATGCGCCGCCAGCTTGAGCAAGCCGATTTCCACCAGCGGCGCATCGGTGGCGCCCAGGCCCGCGTCGAAGACGCTGGTGAAGCCCATGGCCGAGGCGTTGTCCAGCACCTGCTTCAGGCACGCGATAAATTCCGGCAGCTTGGGCAACGGCGCAACCTGCAACGCCTTGGCGATCCTGATTTCGGTCAGCACGCCGGAAGGGCTGTCCTCGATGTTCGCCGCCTTCAGTGCCGCAGTATTGAGATAGGCCAGGTGGCCGGACGAGTTCATCAGCAGGATGGGTACCGTGCTGCTCAGCGTATCGAGCTCGCTGGCGGTGATGTCTTCCCATGACTGCATCAGCGAAGGATCGACGCCGAAGCCCAGCACCCAAGGGTTGCCTTTCTTGTCTTTCGGCAGCTGGTCCGGCTGCCCCAGCGCCGCGCCAATCCGCCAACTGATGCTCTTGAAACTGTATTCCGGATCCAGTTCCTGCTGCCGGGGTGCGGCCTGGAACGGCGTGAGCGACAGCCAGCTCTTGTACAGCGCACTGGGCAGGATGTGCATATGGGGTTCGACGAAGCCCGGCAGCAAGGTGCGGCCGTCCAGGTCCACCTCGCTTGCCTGGTGCGGCTGCATGGCTTGGCGCACCTCGTGCAGCGTGCCGGCGGCAATGATGGTGCCGCCGGCGATACCCAGCGCCGCCACCTGGTCGCTGCCATCCGCAGCCATGGTATGAATGTTGCCGTTATGGAAAATCGTCGCTTGCGGCGTCAGTTTCTGGGCGTGCTGGGGATATGCCTGCTGGAACGCCGCGTCCAGTTCACCGCTGAGTGCGGTTCCCGTCAACAGGCCGCTTGTCAGCGTAGGCAGGTGTGGCAGGTTGCAGCAGGCGCAACCGAGGTGGTCATGGCTCATGCAGATTCCTATCAGAGGTTAATGATTTAAATCAATGAAGTCATCCTTTATTCCGGCTCGAATATACCCAACAACAGAATATCGGAAGAACGCAACGCCTGGACTGGCTTGCTTGTTGCCAGTAACTTTTTTCGAAGCATAACGAATTGCCGATCAAAAAAACTCAAACATTGTCACGTTAATGCAAAAGGCGGCGCGGCTGATTTCCATTCCTTGCCTTGCATTTATTTTTGCCATGTTCTTCGATATAGTTTCCCTGAAGGAAATATATGGCCATTTATCGAAGAGTGACAATTGAATAGTAAATCTTTTAAAAATCCGACTATATTCAGCATTGCAGTGATGACACCGGCCGCCCGGATTCCGGCCGCATCCGCAATAGCCCATCCATTGAACGCAGCACCAACGAAAGCTTACCGATGAAAATTCAACGCGCAACAACCTGGTCGCTTGGTCTTATCGTGGCAGGCGCCCTGTTCTCTTCCCATGCCTATGCGGCGAAAATCCCCGATTGCGGCAAAAGGGAACCGAGCAAAACCCTGCCCACCCCGCAAAATAGCGAATACGACGCATACCGCAACGCGAAAACGAGCGCGGTGGCGGGCGGTCCGGGCAATACCGTCTTCAATAATAATGAAAAGCGTCTCCCTGCCGCCGGCAAGGACGAGATTTATTATGAATATTATCTGGGCATCGGCGGCGATGGCGGAGCAGGCTCGCATCGCGCGGTATTGCTCGTGCAGACTCCGGCGGGCAAACGCAAGCTGGTGGAACGCTATTACACGCAGGACCACTATGCTTCCTTTTGCAGCCTGAAGAACTAATCGTTCTTCTGTATATTCAAGCGTCTATTCAAGCGGCTCAGGCAAATGTCTGCTGCCGCTTGAAATACCCGTGTATCAGGCTGAATATTCAACTGCGCTGACTGCGCCTATTTAAGGGATATTAGCGTATGCCCGCAGAACAGGCTTTGATCTGCAACAATTCATTGCCCTCCGTGTCATTCGCCATATTCCTTATGTCAACGGCCCCAGCCAGTCGTGGAACCCGTCCGCGGGCAGCGCCACGGCGCTGAAATCGAACGCCTGCAATTGGTCCTCCCGTGTCGGCACCGGGTTCGGAAATGCCGCGCCAGGCGCCCGAAGTGCGGCGCGCCGCCGCCATCCCCCGCCAGCAAGGTCAAGCCGGTGCGCGCTGCCAGCAGGCGCAGCGCATCGCCTGCACCGTGTTGGAAATTGCGATATGATGACCATCATGCAGAACTCACCCAACAAGTCAGCGGCCAAAATCACGGCGCAAAGCCGCAAGGAAGCCACCCACGAACGCATCGTCGAGGTGGCCACGCGCGCCATCCGCCGCAGCGGTTATGCGGGCACGGGCGTGGCCGACATCATGAAGGAAGCGGGCCTCACGCACGGCGGCTTCTATGCCCACTTCGCCTCGCGCGACGCCCTGCTGGCCGAAGCGGGCGACCGCGCGGGCGCCGAATCGGTGGCGCTGGCGGCCAGGGTGGCCGCTGCCGCCCCGCCTGGCCAGGCCCTGCAAGCCATGCTGGCCGCGTATCTGTCGCCCGAACACATCGCCGCCATCGAGGTGGGCTGCCCCGTCTCGGCGCTGGGTTCGGAAATGCCGCGCCAGGCGCCCGAAGTGCGGCGCGCCGCCACCATCCACATCAAGGAAATGATCGACCTGTTCGCCCGCCAGTTGCCGAACTGGGGCCAGCCGGAAGCGCACGCGCAAGCCATGGCGACGGTGTGCGCCATGATCGGCACGACCATCCTCGCGCGCGCCGTCGACGAACCGGCCCTGTCGGACGCGCTGTGCGCGGCCACGCTGGCGCACTTGCAAGCGACCAGCTAATCGCACCGCCCGTGGCGTTGATCCGTCCCGGGCTTTTTTTCAAGCAACAATATGACGATCATCATATTCCACTTCCAAAACTGTCAACCACTGAAGGAACTGCCATGAAAAACAAGATTGCCCTGGTTACCGGCGCCTCGTCCGGCATCGGCGCAGCCACGGCCCAGCGCCTGGCGCAAGCGGGCTATACGGTGTACGGCACCAGCCGCCGCGGCGACCAGGCGGCCGCGCCCGGCCATGCGATGCTGGCGCTCGACGTCACCAGCGATGCGTCCGTCGCCGCCGCCGTGGCCGAGCTGATGCGGCGCGACGGCCGCATCGACCTGCTGGTGAATAACGCCGGTTTCGGCGTGGCCCCGGCGGGCGCCGAGGAAAGCAGCATGGCGCAGGCGCAAGCCATCTTCGACACGAATTTCTTCGGCGTCGTGCGCATGACGCAAGCCGTGCTGCCGCACATGCGGGCCCAGGGCGGCGGGCGCATCCTCAATATCGGTTCCGTCGTCGGCTTTTTGCCCATGCCTTACGGCGCACTGTATTCGGCCACCAAGCACGCCATCGAGGGTTACACGGAATCGCTCGACCATGAAGTGCGGGGCTGGGGCATCCGCGCCAGCGTCATCGAGCCGGCCTATACGAAAACCACGTTCGAAGCCAATCTGCTGGCGCCCGACACCCCGCTGTCCGCCTACCGGCAGGTGAGCGCGGCCGTCACGCGCCGGCTGCAAGCGCTGATGGCCGCAGCCGATGACCCTGGCGTCGTGGCCGATACCGTGCTGGCGGCGGCACAGGCAAGCCAGCCGAAATTGCGCTACACGGCCGGGCCGCTGGCGGCGCGCCTGCGCCTGATGCGCCGCTTCCTGCCCGCCGCGCTGCTGGACGCCGGCTTGCGCAAGGACCTGCGCCTGGCCTGAGCCCCGGCGTCCTTTTCAGCTATCAGGGAGAACTTCATGCAAGCATTGCAACTCAAACAATACGGCGGCCCCGATCACGTGGCGTTTACCGAATTGCCCCGCCCCACTCCCGGCCCCGGCGAACTGCTGGTGCGGGTACGCGCCGCGGGCCTGAACCCCATCGACAACCTGATTCCCAAGGGCGACTTCAAGCCGATTTTAAAAATGCGCTTGCCGGCCACCCTGGGCAGCGACCTGGCCGGCGTGGTGGTGGAAGTCGGCAGCGGCGTCACGCGTTTTCAAGCGGGCGACGCCGTGTATGCGAGTATTTTCGACACGCAATACGGCAGCCTTGCCGAGTTTGCCGTCGTGCCCGAGCAGGCGGCCGCGCTGAAACCGGCGAACCTCGATTTCGTGCAGGCGGCGTCGATTCCCATGGTGGGCCTGACGGCCTGGCAAGCCATGCAGGAACGCATGCAGCTCACGGCCGGCCAGAAAGTGTTCATTCCGGCCGGGTCCGGCGGTATCGGCACGTTTGCCATCCAGCTGGCCAAACACCTGGGCGCCCGCGTGGGCACCACCACCAGCACGGCAAACGTGGAGCTGGTGCGCGGCCTGGGCGCCGATGACATCATCGACTACAAGCAACAGGCATTCGAGGACGTGCTGCGCGACTACGACGCCGTGCTGGGCACGGTGCGCGGCGACGGGCTGGAAAAAGCCTTGCGCATCGTCAAGCCTGGCAGCCACGTCGTCTCGCTGGTCGGCCCGCCGGACGCCGCTTTCGCCCGCGCGCGCGGCATGAACGTGGTGCTGAAGCTGGTATTTGGTTTGCTCAGCCGCAAGATCATCGGCCTGGCGACGCGGCGCGGCGCCAGCTATGCCTTCCACTTCGTGCGTCCCGACGGCAGCCAGCTGGCGCAGATCGCCAGCCTGCTCGAAGCGGGCACCATCCGTCCCGTCATCGACAAGGTGTTTCCTTTTACTGAGGCAAAACAGGCGCTGGCCTACCTGGCGCAGGGGCGCGCGCGGGGCAAGGTGGTGGTGCAACTGGCCGTGCCTTGAGTTACCCCTGGATTGCTTTTTACGCCGTGACTATGTGTGAGTTTTTTGTTGGCAATTTCCTCCATACTCGTTGTCAACCCCATGCCTATTGATACCGCTCAATCTCCATAAAGGTAGCTCATGCGCTTTTTCCGGAAATGCTGCTGGCTCGCGATCACCCTGGGGGCCGGCATCGGCCATGCCGCCGAACCGGGCGTCACCGAGACGCAAGTCCGTCTGGGCATGGTCAATGCCCAGACGGGGGCGGCGTCGGGGCTGGGGCGGGCCATGCTCGACGGCGCGACGGCCGTTTTCCAGGAGGCCAACCAGCGCGGCGGCATCCATGGCCGCAGCATCGAACTGGTGGTCGCCGACGACGGCTACGATCCGGACCGCGCCATCAGCGAAACGCTCAGACTGGTCGAGGAAAAACAGGTGTTCGCCCTGTTCGGCAACGTGGGCACGCCCACCACCAACGCCGTCATACCGATCGTCCAGGAAATGAAGGTGCCGCTGGTGGGCGCATTTACGGGCGCGATGACCTTGCGCCGCCCCGTGGTGCATGAAATCATCAACTTCCGCGCCAGTTATGACGATGAGTCCGATGCCCTGGTGCAGTATTTCACCAGCCGGGGCGTCAAGCGCTTTGGCGTCCTGTACCAGGATGACGGTTTCGGCAATGCCGTGCTCGACGGTACCGTGCGCGCCCTGCAGCGGCGCGGCATGGCGCTCGTTGCCAAGGGTTCCTTCCAGCGCGGCACCACGGCCGTCAAGGCGGGCCTGGCGGCGCTGATCGGGCATGACCTGCAAGCGGTGGTCATGGCCGGCCCCTACACGCCGGTGGCGGCGTTCGTGCGCGAGGCCAGCCAGGCCGGGCTGAAGGCGGCCCTGTCCACGGTGTCGTTTGTCGGCACGGACAGCCTGCTGCAACTGCTGGGCAAGGAAGGCGACAACATCGTCATTTCGCAGGTAGTGCCCCTACCGGAAGAGCACCGGCTGCCCATCGCCGCCGACTGCGCCGCCCTGCTGGCCAGGCACGTGCCGGCTGCCAGGCTGTCTTTTGTCAGTTTCGAAGGCTGCATCTCGGCCACCCTGATGGTGGCGGCGCTGCGCCGTGCGGGCGCCGACCTCACGCGCGAACGCCTGATCCGCAGCTTCGAAACGTTCGACCGGCTCGATCTGGGCGGCTTGCGGGTGACGCTGGGTCCGGACAACCACCAGGCGTCGACGGCCGTCTTCCTGACCCGCATCGCCGACGGCAGGATCGTTCCTGCCGACCCGGTGCCCGGCGCGAAGTGATGCGCGCGTCCCTCTCCTGGAGCCTGGCATGAAAATCAGGACCAAGCTGATCATCAGTACCACCGTCCTGCTGGCGGGCGTGGCGGCCATGGCGGCGGCCAGCCTGCTGCTGGTGAAAGGCATCGAAACCCATGTGCACGGCTTGACCGACCGGACCGTGCCGCTGTACACGGAAGTGTTGCGCCTGCGCTATACCGTGCAGGATATGGCGTCGGATTTTTTCGAACTGGGCAAGGCGGAAGACCTGGCGCAGCTGGAGCAGGTATCAAGCAAGATCGTCGCCAATATCCGGACCGCCGAGAGCATCAGCCAGGACTTGCGGCGTCATGGCGAGTCGCAGGCGCCGCGCTATCACACGGCCTTCGAACAGGAATTCCAGCGCATGCGCGTCGCCGTGCGCAAACGCCTGGAAAACGAGGCCTATTACAAGGCGCAGGCGACGCAGATGCGGCAAGTGCTGGCGCAGATCAAGGCCGCCGCCAAGGCTGCGCGGGGCAAGATCCGCCTGGTCGACAGCCAGGCCCAGGCCACGGCCGCCGAGGTGCAACTGGAAAGCCAGCGCCTGAACGAGAACGCCCGCTACCTGACCGACCTGCGCAAGAGCATCCACGACATGCAGATCGCGCTGGCCGAAACGGAGGCCGTGAAGAACCGTTTCCGCATCGCCCCCTTGCGCGAGCGCCTGGCGGCGGCGATGGCGCACCTGGCGGGAACCAGCGAGCGCGACATCAGCCTGGCGCAGCAGGCGCTGCGGGCAAAACTGCTGGCCACGGCGCGCCAGATGCTCGATCCCGCCGCCGGCTTGCTGGCCTTGCGCGCCGGTCTGCTGGCCGAGGGCGGCGCCAGCGCGGCGCAGCAGGCCGCCTATGCCGCCCTGAAGGAGCACACCAGCGGCGCCCTGGCCAGCGCCCACCTGCGCCTGGCCGAGGAGCTCGACCCCATCGAACTGCAGCTGGCCATCGGACGCGATCGGCTGGCGGAGGCCGGCCGCTACATGCACACCTCGGCCCGCATCGAGGATGCCAGCGGCGAAATCAACCTGGCCGTCGACGCCATCAGCATCGACGTGGGCGAAGTCATGCTTGCCACGGCAGCCGGCGACGTCACGCGCCTGGGGCAGGATATCGCGCAACGCATCAGCGCCCTGCACCGCGACATGGCGACCATGCAGACCTTGCTGCAAAGCATAGGCCAGCTGGTCCTGCTGGCCGAAACGCGCGGCGTCAACACCCAGCTCGATGCGGTGGAGCGCGCGGGACAGCGGCTGGTGCAGGCCAAGAGCAGCGTGCTGGACAGCCAGACGGCGCTGGACGAGGTCATCGCCCACGTGCGCGCCTTCGAGCGCGAGCAGGCCGCCTATTCCACGCAGCAGGTGGCGCGCATCACGGGCCAGCAGCAGGACGCGGTGGCCAAGGTGCGCGAGGGCGTGCGCCATGCGTTCGTGCTGATCTTCGGCATCGCGCTGGTCCTGCTGCTGGCCTGCGTGGCCATCACCGGACTGATCAGCGCTTCCATCGCCAGGCCGCTGGCGCGCCTGTCCCATGCCATCGCCCATATCCGCGACGGCAAGGCGCTGTCGGTGCGCGTGGCGCAGCATGGCAGCGATGAACTCGGGCAGCTGATCCTGGGCTTCAACGGCATGCTCGAGCACGTCGAACAGCGCGACCTGGCGCTCAAGCAGGCCAAGGCCGAGGCCGACGCCGCCAACCGCGCCAAGTCGGCATTCCTGGCCAAGATGAGCCACGAAATCCGCACGCCGATGAATGGCGTGCTGGGCATGACGGAACTGCTGCAGCGTACAGAACTGAGTCCCAAGCAGCAGCGTTTCGTGCACACGGTGCACCGTTCGGGCGAAAGCTTGCTGAGCATCATCGACGATATCCTCGACTTTTCCAAGATCGAGGCGGGCAAGCTAGTGCTCGAACACATCCCCTTCGACCTGCGCCAGGTGATCGACGATGTCGTGGCGCTGTTTGCCAACGGCATCCAGCGCAAGGCCATCGAATTTACCTGCCGCATCGCCGCCGACGTGCCGCAGCACGTGCGCGGCGACCCCGTGCGGCTGCGGCAGATCCTCACCAACCTGCTCAATAACGCCACCAAGTTCACCGAGCGGGGCGAGATTGCCGTCGATGTCAGCCGCCCCGCCGCCGGCCAGATCCGGCTGGAAGTGCGCGATACGGGCATCGGCATGACGCCGGAAGCGGCAGCGGCCGTCTTCCAGCCCTTCCGCCAGGCCGACAGCACCACTTCGCGCAAATACGGCGGCACGGGACTGGGCCTGGCCATCATCAAGCAACTGGCGGAGATGATGGAAGGCAACATCGTGCTGAAATCCGTGGCGGGCCAGGGTTCCAGCTTTGCCGTCACCGTCGCCGTGGGCAGCGTGGCGCCCGGAGACGCGCCGCCGCCGCCGGCGCTGCCCGGCCTGCGCGCGGCGCCGGACACTGCCGCCGCAGGCCAGGCGCCGCTGCGCATGCTGCTGGTGGAAGACAATGCGATCAACCAGGAAATCGCCCTGGCCATGCTGGAAGATAGCGGCTACCAAGCCACACCGGCCGACAACGGGCGGCGCGCGCTGGCCCTGTGGGAGCGGCAGACCTTCGATGTGATCCTGATGGATTGCCAGATGCCGGAAATGGACGGCTTCGAAGCGACCCGGCGCTTGCGCCGCATGGAAACCGAGCAAGGCCGCGTCCGCACGCCGATCATCGCCCTGACGGCCAATGCCATCCTCGGCGACCGCGAACTGTGCCTGGACGCGGGCATGGACGACTATCTCGCCAAGCCGTACACGCGCGCCGCCCTGCTGGCCGTGCTGGCCCGCTGGCGTCCGGCGTCCGCCGCGCCGCCGGCAGCCGGGACGGCGGCAGCCATAGAAACGGCGCCGGCCCCGGCGGAAGCGGCCGCCATCCTCGACGCGGCCGCCCTGCAAAACCTGCGCGCCATGCGGCGTCCCGGCCGTCCCGACGTGCTGGGCCGCATCATCGACCTGTTCTACAGCGACGCCCCGCGCCTGCTGGGCCAGCTGGAAGTGGCGGCCGAGGCCAGCGACGCGGCAGCCCTGCAGCTGGCGGCGCACACGCTCAAGTCGAGCTGCGCCAACGTCGGCGCGCTGGGCCTGTCGGCCACCTGCCGCGAAATCGAACAATACGCGCGCGGCAATGACGTCGGCAGCGCACTCAACCATATCCGCGGCATCCAGCAAGAACTCGACCGTGTCCTTGCCGCCCTGGCCCTTGAGAAGGAAGCCATATGAATACCGCACTGCCCCCGCAACCCCTGGTCCTGGTGGTCGATGACGACACCATGACGCGCATTTTGGTGACGGAAGCGCTGGAGCCGGAAGGCTTCCGCATCGAGGAAGCGGCCAGCGGCCTGGAAGCGCTGGCCGCCTTCCAGCGCGGCGTGCCCGATTTGATCCTGCTCGACGTCGCCATGCCCGGCATGAGCGGCTTCGAATGCTGCGCCCAACTGCGCCGGCTGCCCGGCGGCGCGCACGTGCCCATCGTCGTGCTGACCGGCAACGACGACGACGACTCCATCAAGCAGGCGCTGGAAGCGGGCGCCAGCGATTTTATCTCCAAGCCGATGCAATGGCGGCTGCTGGCGCACCGGCTGCGCTACCTGCTGCGGGCCAGCAGCGCCCTGACCGAGTTGAGCCGCATCCAGGAAAGCCTCAGCCACGCGCAGGCGCTGGCCCGCCTGGGCAACTGGGAATACCGGGTCGCCGATGGCGACGGCTACTGGTCGCCGGAACTGCTGCGCATCCTGGGCCTCGATGCCGATTCCGGCCCCACCAGCTTCGAACGCCTGCTGCAATGCCTGCCCGAAGAGCAGCGCCCCCTGCTGCTCGATGCCTTCATGGAACTGCATGCCAGCGGCACCAGCTACGGCCTGGAACACAAGGTGCTGCAGCCGGGCGGCGGCGAATGCATCGTCTTTCACCAGGCCGAGGCCGTGCGCGAAGGCCATCAGGTGCTGCTGATGCGCGGTACCGTGCAGGACATCACGGAACGCAAGCTGCAGCAGCGGCGCATCGAATACCTGGCCAACCACGACGCGCTGACGGATTTGCCCAACCGCCAGTTGCTGAACGACCGCATCGGCCAGGCCATCGCCCATGCCCGCCGCACCCGGCTGCACCTGGCCACGCTGATGCTGGATCTCGACCGTTTCAAGTTCGTCAACGACAGCTATGGCCACCCGGTGGGCGATGCGCTGCTGCAGGAAGTGGCCCGCCGGCTCAAGCTGGCCGTGCGCGAAGGCGACACCGTGGCCCGCCAGGGCGGCGACGAGTTCGTCATCCTGCTGACGGACTTGCCCGATAGCGACACCGCCGAAGACATCGCCAAAAAGGTGCTGGCGGTGTTCGCCGATCCCTTCGTGCTGGGCGAACATACCTTGCACGTGAGCACCAGCATCGGCGCCAGCGTGTTTCCGTCCGACGGCGACAGCGGCGACATGCTGCTGAAAACGGCCGATGCCGCCCTCTACAGCGCCAAGGACAAGGGCCGCAACGGCTATCAATTCTACAACCACAAGATGGGCGTGCTGGTGGAAGAGCGCGCCGAAATCGAGCACGCGCTGCACCAGGCGCTGGCGCTGGGCGAGCTGGAACTGCACTATCAGCCCAAGGTCAACCTGGTCAGTGGAAAAGTCTATGGCATGGAAGCGCTGCTGCGCTGGCGCCGGCCCGGCATCGGCATGGTGCCGCCGGACCGCTTCATTCCGCTGGCCGAGGAAACGGGCATGATCGTGCCCATCGGCGAATGGGTGCTGCGCACGGCTTGCGCGCAACTGGGCGTCTGGCATGCCTACGGCTTTACGCATCTGACGATGGCGGTGAACGTGTCGGCGCGCCAGTTCCGTCAGGCCGACATGCCGCAACTGGTGCGCGAAGTGCTGGCCGACAGCGGCGTGCCGGCCCACTGCCTGGAACTGGAGCTGACGGAGAGCGTGCTGATGCAGAACCGCGACCTCGTGGTGAAGGCGCTGGAACAGTTGAAGGAAATCGGCATCACCTTGTCGCTGGATGACTTCGGCACCGGCTACTCCAGCCTGTCCTACCTCAAGCAGTTCCCCATCGACGTCGTCAAGATCGATCAATCGTTCATCCGCGACGTGACCGACAGCGTGGACGGCGCGTCGCTGACCCGCTCCATCATCGCCATGGCCAAGTCGCTGCGCATGACCACGGTGGCCGAGGGCGTGGAAACGGAAGCACAATTGGGATTTCTCAATACCAACCACTGCGACGCCATGCAAGGCTATTACTTCAGCCGCCCGCTGCCCGGCGCCGAGATGGATCTGATGTTGTATGCCGGCACCCATTTGCCGCCCGAAAACTGCCACGCCGACGCGCCGCAACGCGTGCTGCTGCTGGTGGACGACGAGGAGCATATCCTGTCTTCCCTGCGCCGCTCGCTGCGCAAGGAAGGCTACCAGATACTCAGTACCAGCAAGCCGCAGGAAGCGCTGGAACTGGTGGCCGCCCACGCGGTGGGCGTGATCCTCACGGATGCGCGCATGCCGGGCATGTCCGGCAGCGAGCTTTTGCGCCGCATCAAGGGCGTCTATCCGGAGATCGTGCGCGTGATGTTGTCCGGCTACCCTGAATTGCATTCGGTCACGGCAGCCATCAACGAAGGCTCGGTGTACAAGTTCATCACCAAACCGTGGGACGAGACCCTGCTGAAAGACCATTTGCGCGAAGCCTTCCAGCGTTTCGAATCGGGCGTGCAGCGCCCGCCAGTGGGGCCGCATGGCATCGAGATCAGCAACCGTGCCGCCTAGGCGCGCCACCGGGAGCCATCATGCAGGAGCTGCTGTTCTTCGAAGGCTTGCGCGCCCTGGCCGAAGCCGCCTTTCCCAAGCATTGCGCCTGCTGCGGGCGCGTCTTCGCCACGGCGGACGAGTTCATTTTGCAGACGCAGGCGATGCGCCAGAATGTTTCAGGGCTGAAACAAAGCTTCGATGACAACAACGTGGCCATCGTCGAGGTCTACCGCAACTGCCTGTGCGGCTCGACCCTGATGGACTTCTTTTCGGACCGGCGCGGCACGTCGGAAGCCAGCCAGCAACGGCGCCAGCTGTTTGAGCGCCTGTTGCCGCTTCTACAAGAAAAAGGCATGGAACGGCACGCGGCGCGCGAATATCTGCTGCACGTCGTGCGCGGCCAGCTGCCGTGACGGGGCAACTGGCGTATATGATGCCGCCTGTACACACTGACAGGAAAAGGCCGGCGGCGGACCATGACAACCATAACACAACGATTGCAGGAATCCGGCGTCGATGCCGGGCAAGTAGATGCCTTGGCGCAAGATATTCAACAGAAGAAATATGGCCCCTTGCTGCAGCAGTTGCTGCTGCGCGGCCTGTGGTCCGACGTCGTCGACGAGTCCATGCCACGGCCGCAATGGCTGGAACGCTGGCGCGAACTGGGAGAATCAGGCTTTCCCTTCATCAACTCCCCTGCCCTGCAGCGCCTGCTGGACGCCGGCGTCGACGTGCATGACCTGACGGACGTCGTGCGTTCCGCGCAGGTATTGACTATCTATAACATCGCCCAGCTGGTCGACGAGCCTTGCCGCGACCTCGGTTACGACGTCGCCGATGCCCCCGACGTGCATCTGGCGTATGTGGATGAGGCCGGCGCGCCGCACCGGCCCGGCAGCCTGCATGATGCGCTGGAAGAAAGCGATCCGGCAGGCCGCCACGGCCAGCCCCGTACACTGGAACTGCGCCAGTTCGGCGGCTTGCCGGGCGAATTGCAGAGCGAAATCAAGGACTTGCTGGCGCAAAAAGCGTGGTCGCAGGCGGCCGTCCTGTGGAAGCGCAGCGTCGGCGGCGAGCTCAAGCAGTGCCTGGCGACGGTGCAGAGCCTGGCGCGCCAGCTGTAGCGGCGGTTATCGCCTGCGTTACCAGTAGCCGAGCACTTTCCACCAGGTCGTGCCCACGACGGCAAAGATCAGCAGTTCCACCACGCACATGATGAAGCCGACCCGCCACCAGTTGCCCATCGTCACGAAGCCGCTGCCGAAGATGATGGGCGACGTGCCCGTGGCATAGTGGGTCAGAGTCATCATGATGGCCGAGCCGGCCGTCATCATCAGCATGAACGGCACGTGGTATTCGGCCGGGATCAGGTGCAGGCCCACCGTCAGGAAGGCCAGCAGCATGGCGCTGATGTGGGCCGTCGTGCTGGCAAAGAAGTAATGCGAGAAGACAAACACCAGCACGAGAACGCCGGCGATCGGCAGCCAGTCCATGCCGCTGGCGACAATCGCCGCCTTCATGCCGGCCGAGAACCAGGCGATCACGCCCGTCTTGTTCAGTTGCTCGGCCATCATGACCAGCGCGCCGAACCACACGAGGGTATCCCAGGCGCTCTTTTCCGACAGCACGTCATCCCAGTCGATGGTGCCGGTAATAATCAGCACGAACAAGCCGACAAAGGCGACCACCGTCGCATCGAGCGAAAACGCGGGGCCGAACAGCATGGCAGGCACGTTAGCCCACAGCAAGAGCAGCAAGGCGAAGGTGCCCAGCATGACTTTTTCCGACGGCGACAGCGGGCCCATGCTTTTCAGTTCCGCCTTGGCATAGGTGACGGCGTCGGGCGTGGCTTTCAGTTCCGGCGGCGACAGCCAGTAGATGATCAACGGCATCGCCAGCAGGCAGACCAGGCCCGGCAGCAGCATGCACAGGGCCCAGGTCGTCCACGTCAGGTGGAAACTCTGGCCGCTGGCCTTGGCCACGAAGTCGACCACCAGCGGGTTCGGCGCCGTGGCCGTCAGGAACATGGCCGACGTGATCGGGTTGGCATGGTAGTTGACGAGGGCCAGATAGGTGCCGACTTTCTTTTCCGTGCCCTTGGCCGGGTCCGAGTCGAAGGCGTTGGCGATCGATTTCATGACGGGGTGGACGATGCCGCCGCCGCGCGCCGTATTACTTGGCGTAAATGGCGCCAGCACCAGTTCGCAAATCGCCAGGCCATAGCCGATGCCCATGGTGCGCTTGCCCAGCAGCGAGATGAACAGCAGGCCGATGCGGCTGCCCAGCCCCGTCTTCTTCAAGCCGCGCGAAATCAGGATCGCCACGACGATGAGCCAGATCAGGGGATTCGAAAAACTGCTGAGCGCATCCGTGATGGCGCCCTTGGACGAGGTCGACGTCACTTGCGACAAGGACACGATGACGATGGCCATCATCGCCATCACGCCGATCGGCATGACTTTCAGGATGATCGCCAGAATCGTGGTGAGGAAGATCGCGACCAGGCCCCAGGCCTTGGGCGTCAAGCCGTCCGGCGCCGGCAGCAATAGCATGCTCACCAGCAAGGCCGTGCAAATCAGGGCGGGAACGAGGCGGAATGGGACGGCTTCCTTGAAATGCAGGAACATGTCGCGCACTGTTTTATACATCTTTATTACCTTTCGCTGTGGGTCAGGCATCCTCGCGGTCGGAATCGTGCACGCAGATTCATGGGCTGGAAGGCGCACAAACCACGCGCCCGCAAGATGACAGATGCCCAACAATTCTGTTCGGCAATATCATACACGCAAGGCTGGTGCGCCCCCGCCCTGCAACGCCGCCCGCCTCAACTAACTTTCAAATCGTTGATCTGGACGATGAATTTCCCCCCATGCGTACGGTATGTCAGCGTATGCTACGGTTTGAGCCGTTTCGCTTGCTCCATTTTTTTACTCTCATCACAAACCTGTGCCGCTACTGCTGTGCCCATACGGAAAAATGTACTGCCGTCATTGACGACTTGGAGTTCTACACGCCGACTTTGCTCAAAACATGCCCGCTGCTTCCCGGCATCCTTCATGTCGCTGCATGTACTTATGCCATCGCGATCCAAGCGCACATCAATCAACGCCCCAGGCGCATCGATCAAGTCGTCCTTTTCCAGCTGTTTAAATACGGTGCAGGCCCTTGCTTGGGCCAATGAAAAATTGCCTTCCTTCCCACGCGGCATGGGATCAGCATAACCGACAATAATAATCTTTCTTTCTTTGGCTTTCATCGATTGCAAAAAATTTTTAATGGAAAGGGTGGAAAGGCTGGATTGATCATTGACAAATACATCTTTGCCAGAATCAAAATAAATGCCATTCTTAAACTCTGCACATGAACCTGCCTTGCCCCCTCTAGAAATTTTTACGCCTGCACTATCAAGTTCGACGCGTATACCTTCCCTTTTCTGTGTAACGCTCTCTTTAGGCAGATTATCCATATCTTTCAGTTCAATATAGCTACGTACTCCGATGCCATGCCACAATACCCGTACATTACTCACGGAAAAGCTATCAGAATCCATTTTGCAACTATAAAGTGGCATTCCTTCCGTGTCGGCAGAAGCCTGTAAAACCAATAAATTAGATTTATTTACAATTAATATGGAATCAACTTGCAGGCCTAAACGTCCCAATACATAGTTAAAGAGGTGCGAACCCGTGGCAGCGGCGATATACGGCAACAGCACAGCAATAAAAATCAAGATCAGACTGACGCTAAGTCTGTTCTTGGGCGGGGGAGCGCCGGCCACTACAGGTGTTGGGTCAGAAAGCACTGAAATACCCAGTGCCAGAAGGAAACCTGAAACCAAAATAATCAAGGATGCCAGTAGTATTTGATTTGAATTTTCCTTGTTGTCAATAATTACGCCTACCACGATCAAGCCCGTCGATAACGTGAAAATCAACCATGGAATACTATAGAAAATTGCTGCCGAAAAGTCCTCCACCAATCTATAGGCTATGCAGATAAATGCCACAATTATCAAAGGCGAAATTATATAAAGACACCAAATATAGTCTTTGTCTGCATCCGTAAAAATATCTTCAAACAACAAATAGGAAATGTAGAAACCTATTGAGGAAAATATAAAAATTGCAATTATGTAATTGCTGCTTTTTAGCCCGCCAGTCGCTTTGGGCTTTTGCATTACCCATGGAACATAGGCCATGAATCCAAAACCCGCCAACATGGCTCCCGTAATAGAAAAGCCAAGTGCAATAAAAATAAAAAATAAACTATCGCCTAAACTCAAGCCTGTCGGAAAGAAGCCAATTACAAAAAAACAGTATGTGAAAATAGCTGCGACGCCCAGTGCCGAACCAGCACCAACACCCAGTGCTCCCATGGTCTTCAGGCGTTCAACCTTCAACTTCTCTATCTCGGCTATTTGCCTTTTTTCATCCAGTGTCATGGTATTAAATGGTAGATTGACGTTTTGATATTGTAATGCAGTTTTCTTTCCTGCAATCAATAAATTTATCAAATATACATGTGAGTTGAAGTTGACAATAAGACTGGTCACCATGCAGGAATTTGCCGAACCCGGCGCGGTGACTTGGGCCTCAAAAACTGAGCCAGGTCAAGACTCTGGCTGCCGCCCGCCTGTTTCAAGGCGTATTCCAGCCCGATCTTGCCAGCCGCACTATAATGTTGGCACCGTGTGCGGCAGCATTGGCGGCGATAGACGGTAACAATTTCGTGTGGAGGCCGGTACAATAGCGTCTGGGCCTACACAGGGTTTCACTTTTGCCAGCAGTTGCCAGCAACTAACCATTTTTTTGACCAGCCAACAAATACTATGAGTTCGATGAATGAAGAGCGCGTTTTAAGCGTGCACCACTGGACGGATACCCTGTTCTCCTTTACCACCACGCGCGACCCGTCGCTGCGTTTCTCGAATGGCCACTTCACCATGATCGGCCTGCGCGTCGACGGCAAGCCATTGCTGCGCGCCTACAGTATCGCCAGCGCCAATTACGAAGACCACCTGGAATTTTTCAGCATCAAGGTACCGGGCGGTCCGTTGACGTCGCGTCTGCAACACTTGCAAGTGGGCGACACCGTCATCGTCGGCCGCAAGCCGACGGGCACCCTGGTGTCCGATTACCTGCTGCCAGGCAAGCGCCTGTACATGCTGTCGACGGGCACCGGCCTGGCGCCTTTCCTCAGCATCGTGCGCGATCCGGACATCTACGAGCGCTTCGACGAATTGATCCTCGTGCACGGCGTGCGCCAGGTCGATGAGCTGGCTTACCACGACTTGCTGGAAGAGCACCTGCCTAAGCATGAGTTCCTGGGCGAAATGGTCAGCGACAAGCTGCGCTACTACCCGACCGTGACGCGCGAAGACTTCCGCAACATGGGCCGCATCACCGAACTGATCGAAAACGGCAAGCTGGCCGAAGATCTGGGCGTGCCGGCACTCAATCCTGCCGAAGACCGCGTCATGATCTGCGGCAGCTCGGACATGTTGCGCGACCTGAAGGAAATGCTGGAAGCGCGTGGCTTCAAGGAAGGCAATACCTCGACGCCTGGCGATTTCGTTGTCGAGCGCGCGTTCGCCGAGAAGTAATCCGCCAGTCATCCGCAATACTCTTGGGCCCGGTCCCGCCGCACACTGCGGCGGCGCCGGGCCTTTTTCATTGCCGCGTCAGCGGGCCAGCGGCGCGGCGCGCTGGTAGCGCAAGCCATTCATGAAGCGCTGTACGGGCAAAAAGGCGCTGCTGAGGATATCGTCCTGCGCCGCGTAATAGCGCGTCTCGATCTTCAGCAAGCCCAGCACGGTCGCATCGAGCTTGTCCGTCTGGTAGGGCCGGTTTTCCAGCGCGGCGCGCGCCGCCGCCGATTGCGGCGTGTGCTGGTTGTTCCAGATCAACATGGGAATTTCATAGCCGCTCTTGTCCGAGGCGGAATGGCCCGCGTGGTTGCGGCTGTAGCCCACTTCCTGCCCGTGGTCGGAAACGAACAGCAGCGACGCGGCGCGGTCGGTCTTGGCCTTTTCCGTCATGCCGATCAGCGTACCGAGCACATAATCGCCATAGCGGATGGCGTTGTCGTACTCGTCGCGCTGGCTGCGTATCCAGCTTGACCTGCCCTGGTGTTCCATCTGCGCGCTGACGGCGTCGTGCGCCCGGTCGAAATGCGCAAAACGGCTGGGGTAGCGCATGTCATAGCTGGGATGCGCGCCCAGCAAATGCACGACGATGAGCTTTTTCGGCGCCGCGTCGCGCAGTGCATGGGCGAATGGCTGGAACAGGTTGCCATCAAAATTGTTTTCGCCACGGCCGGTGCCGTAATTGATGAAGTCGCTTTCATCGGCCTCGCCCGCCAGCAGCCCGATCCAGCCATCGTTGCGCGTCTGGTTCGACACCCAGAACGTCTTGTAGCCGGCCGCTTCGGCCAGCATCAGCAAGTTCGGCTTGCCCATCCACGCATCGGGGTTGCCGATATCGGCCGGCGTGAGCATGGTCATCATCGATTCCACCGTGCTGGCGGCCGGCGAGATCACATCGTTAAATACCAGCAGCTTCGACCGCAGGGCGTCGAGCTGGGGCGTGGTGGCGCGCGGATAGCCATACAGCGACATCGAGGCGCGGTTGGTGCTCTCGCCGATCACCAGGATGACGGTGCGGGCATCCTCGCCCGCATAGCGCACGTTCCAGTCGCGCGGCGCGACCATGGCCGTCGTCAGCGCGTGCTGCATGGACTTCATCGCCTCCAGTTGCGCGCTGTATTGCTGGTAGCGCAGCGGCCAGAACAGGGCCGGATTTTCGCGCCGCATGGTGGTATTGACGTGCAAGGACACGAGAAATGCGGCCATGAAGACGGCAAAGCCCTTTTGCAGCAAGCCCGGCGGCGTACTGTCGCGCCCGGCCTGCCAGCGCTGCAGCTGGCGGTCGGCCAGCAGCACCGCCGCCGTCACGAGCACGAACCAGCCGGCCGCTTGCGCCAGGGCGACACTGTTGTGCAGGAAAAACTCTCCCGTTTCGGCTTGATCTGTCGCAAACATCGCCTGTAAAACCGCATTGGGATTCGGCCGCATGCCAAAATAGCCACGCAAGAAGCCCTTGATGGCGGCATCGAGGTAAAACACGGGAACGACGACGCGCACCAGCACGGTAATCGCGCTGGCGCCGGCATTGCCGCGCCACGCATGCAGCACGCCGCCCACGCCCAGCAGGCAGGCCGCCAGCAGGATGCTCAATTTCAGGCATTCGTTCGCGCTTAACTGATCGAAGAGGAAGAACAGCAGCAGGCCAGCAATGCTGAACAGGACACGGCAAAACAGAATCAGCATGGAGGCGACAAGTAGGAGGTAATCAACAAGCGTACATGGAACAGGGTCAGGCCCGCGGTAACGGGCCTGCGATTGTAGCGCAGGCTGTTGCAACTCGTGCCATCATTTTGCGTGGGCTCCTGACAGAAATTGTCAGTGCTTTTTATTATGCTTTCGGCACCGACAGGCCAGCCAGCCTGTATTCATATTGATATCACCACCTGCGACAGGACTTTTCATGACACGTGCCATTACCATTCTGACCGAGAACTTTGCCGATTGGGAAACCGCCCTGATCAATTCCACGGCGCGCCTGTATTACGGCTTTTACACGCAGTTCGCCACGCCGGGCGGCTTGCCCGTCACGTCGTCCGGCGGCATGCTCGTCACGCCGCAACTGGCGCTGGAAGAGGTCAATCTCGAGGAACTCGACTTGCTGATGGTGTGTGGCGGCAGCCACTGGCAAAGCGGTAAGGCGCCCGACCTCGGCCCGTTGCTGCGCGCCGCCCGCGACAAGAATGTCGTGCTGGCGGGCATTTGCGACGGCACGCGCGTGCTGGCGCAAGCCGGCGTGCTCGACACCGTGCGCCACACCTCCAATTCCGCCGACAACCTGGCCGGTACCGGCTATGCGGGCGCCGCCCTGTACCAGGACGTGCCGTGGGCCGTGGCCGACCAGCGCATCATCACGGCGCCCGGCACGGCGCCCGTCACCTTCACGCGGGAAGTCTTGCGCGCCCTGGGCATCGCCGATGACAACCTGGCCGCCTACCTGGCCATGCACGGCGCCGAGCACGGCAAGACGGCCAGCTAGTTTGCGCCCAGCACGCGCAGGCGCTCGGTGGCGTGGGTATTGCCGGGGTCCAGTTCCAGCGAGCGGCGGTAATGCGCGATGGCTTGCGCCTTCGCACCGTCCGCCTCGTACGCTTCGGCCAGGCTGTCGTGGCCATTCGCCCCTTGCGGGTACAGTTGCACGCCCAACTGGAAGACGGCCGCCGCCTGTTTCGGCTGCTGCCGGCCCAGCAGGCGGTAGCCCCAGGCATTCAAGTCGTCTTCGGTGGGGGCGGACAAGCCGTGCTGGCGCCGGATGGCCGCCAGTTTCTTGTCCAGCCCGTCGAAACCGGCGCTGGCCGCCTGCTGGCGCAACAAGTGCGCCGCATATGCGCCGCCCCGCTGCTGGCGCAGGGCGGGAAGGTAAAAGCCGGCGACGGTATCGATCAGCTGTTCCGGCTGGCCGCCGGCCAGGTTGCTGAGGATAACGATGGCCAGGCCATCGTCCGGATACACATAGAAGGCCGAGCGACCGCCGCCGATGCCGGCCACGGCGCGGTGCGCATCGCGGCCGATGGTGGGCCAGCCCAGCGCCCATGCCGCCGGCTTGCCGTCGTTCAGGCTGGTCGGCTGCCACAGCCGTTTCACGCTGGCGGGCGCCAGCAAGCGCCCCGACTGCAGCGCGACGAGCCAGTTCGCCAGTTCACCCGTATTGCTGTTGATGCCGGCCCCGGCCCGCATGAACACGGGGAAATCCTCGATCACGTTGCGGTAGCCCTTGCCGCCCCGGTCCAGCACGTAGGAGCTGGCCTTGTTGGCGACCACGTCCTTTGCATCGCCAAAGCCGCTGTGCGGCATGCCGGCCACGTCGAATTGCCGGCGCTGGATGAAAGCGGTAAAGGGCTGGCCGCCTTGCAGCTCGATCAATTGCGCCAGCAGCACGTAATTGGTCTGGTTATAACGGTAACGCTCGCCTGGCTGGGCTTCCACGGGCAGCGCCTGCACGGCAGTCCACGCCGCAGCGGCATCGTCCGGCTGCGGCCCCACCAGCTTGCCGCTGCGCTGGTCCAGCACGTCTGGCAAGCCGGAGGTATGGTTGAGCAATTGGGTCACCGTCACCGTTTGCCAGGCTGGCGGCAAGCCCTTCAGATACTGGCCGATCGGGGCCGCCAGGTCGATCTTGCCCTCTTGCACCAGTTGCATCACGGCCACGCCCGCAAACGCTTTCGTTGCCGAATTGATGGAAAACAGGCTGGCATCCGTCACCGGCACCTGGTATTGCAGGCTGGCCACGCCGAAATTGCGCGACAGCACGACCTTGCCATGCTGAATCACTGCCAGTTGCAAGCCAGGAATCTGGCGCTCCTGCATTTCGCTGCGCACAAAGGCGGCGATATCGCGCTGGGCCTGGCTTTGCTGCTGCGTGGCCGGCACGGCGCCGGCGCCGATGGCGGCGGCCGGAAACGCTGCGGCGAGCGCCAGGGCCAGGGCGGCGGATGAAAAATGAACACGCATCGTACGGCTCTCTCTCGTATCTGGATCATGCTGGGCAAGCGGGCCTGCCGCGCTGGCGCGGCCCGGACGGCAAAGCGCCGCATATCCGGCCAAGCCGGGCATGCGGCGCATGGCGGCCCTGGCGGGGCCACTATTGCAAAATAGCACTATTACAAAAAAATGTATAGAAGTGCTTGAACCGGCTTGCCTACGTCAAGGCTCCCTCCCCCTGCAGCCTGGGCGCCGGTTCCGGGTCCAGCGCGCCCAGCAATGGCGGCAAGACACAGCGCTGCAGCATGGCGCGGTGCGCCAGCGCGCGTTCCAGCAGCGCATGCGTTTCCTGGCGCAGCCGGTCGACCAGGGGATCGCGCCCCACATCGTCCGCCTCGCGCCCGGCGCGCGCCGCCAGGGTGGCGCGCAAGCGCGCACGCGCCGCATCGGCACCGGCCTGACCCGCCTGCAGCATGGCGGCTACGGGCGGACTGAACTGGTTGCCTTGCGCACTGCTCGCCAGGCTGGCCTGGCTGGCCAGGTAGGCAGCCAGGCGGCCAGACGTCCAGATCAGGCTCAGCGTTTCCGACATGGCCGTCTCGGCCAGGCCCGCCAGCGCCATGAACTGGATCAGGCGCGCCACGCTGCCGTCGAGCGCCGCCAGTTCCGCCTTCGCATCGGCCCCGATGCGGCCGTTGTACTGCGCGATCCAGCGCTGCTGCACCGGTTGCAGGGCGCGCTGGATCTGCACCAGCAGGCTATTGCCGATGATCAACAACTGGCTGTCGACTACCTGCCCTGCCACCAGGCGCAGCTGCGCCACCGGCTGGCGCGCGCCGCGGAAGGCTACCCACAGCGTGACTTGCCCCTCGTCGCTGGCCAGCGACAGGTCGGCCACGCGCAAGACGTGGGCCACGGCCAGCACGCGCTGCAGCTTGACGGCGCGCCAGCCCAGGCTGGGACTGGTCAGGAAGCGCGACAGGCTGCCCAGGTGGCTGGCGCGCTCGGCCAATTGCGTTGCGGCAACGCTTTCCACTTCCAGCTCGGCCAGGTCGAGCACGGGCACGGCGTCGAACATCAAGCCATGCAGCAAGGCCGCGTCGCCCAGCCTGCCCGGCGGCAGCCGCCATTCCTGGCTGTTCTGGGCGGGAATGATGGCGCGGCAGCGCGCCGCCAGGCTGGCCAGCGCCTGCACATAGTCGTCGATCAAGCCGTCGAGGAACGGTTGATTGTCGGCAAAATCGCTGAGAAAGCCCTGCAGCGTTTCCGACGGCGCCACGATCAGTTCGTCCAGGTCGGCAAGCATGCCCTGCGGATGGTCGGAAAACTGCACCAGGTGTTCGGACACCCATAACAGCCGGCTGGCCAGCGTCTTGCCATAGGCGGCAGAAAAATACACGCGCTGGCTCGCTTCCTCGGCCCCCGTACTGCGGCGCACATAAAAGTCATGGCAGTCGCCGATGCGGTTGATGCTCACCTGCCCCGCCTGGCGCGTCGCCACGCCGGCCGGCAGCGGCCAGGTTTGCAGCCAGCTGCTGTCGAGCGTGTCTTCCAGCTTCCGGCGCGGCAGGCCCAGCAGCTTGTTGCGCACGCCGTTCACCAGCCGGTTGCGGTAGTCGGCCAAGCGCACGGGATCGTCGGCCAGGCGAGGGCCATCGTCCGCCGCTGCCGTCGCCGCGTGCAGGTTTTCCGTCTCGGCGTTGGCGATGGCGATATCCATCGTCGCATAGTCGTCCATCAGGCTGACGGTCATCATTTCTTGCAGGTAATGCAAGTCGCTGCCCAGCCTGTCCTCGATCAGGTCGAAACGGCGCTCGACGCTGTCGAAGCCCCGCTGCATGGCCAACAGCAACTGGCCCGTGGCTTGCCGCGTCTCGGCGCGGCCGGCGGCGAAGCCTTCGTCCATCTGCGCCGACAGTTCCGCCATCTGGCGCCCCAGTTCCCGGCCCAGGCCGTCGATCTTGTCCTCGATGCCGTCCAGGCGGCTGTAGATGCCGGCCTGCATCGACGCCAGCTGCTGCGACATGGCGGCCAGGCTTTCCTGCAAGGCCTTGCCCACCTCTTCGATCTGCTTGCTCAAGGCCTTGTACATTTCCTCCATCGGGTCGGGCGGCGGGCCGAAGATGGCGCACTGCACGATATTGAACGCGGCCATGCCGATGGAAAACATCATCGAGATGCCGCCGCCCTTGCCGATCGACCCGAGCCCCTGCATGGCGCGCATCTGTTTCCAGCCGTAGGCGATGGTGGCCACGGCGATGCCGACCTGAACGATGCGGTTGGCCCACGTCAATATGGTCTTGGCCACTTCCGCAAACTTGCCCGAGATCACGCCCTTGTCGTGCAGCCAGTCGAGCGCCGAGGCGCCATAGTGGGCGATGCTGTCGGCCAGCAGCGCGTAATCCTGCATCTTGCTGATCTTGCGCTGCGCCGCCTCCAGCTGCCCCTTGAGCTTGGCCTGCTGCTCGAGCTGGCGCAGGCGCTGGGGGTCCATGTCGCGCTTGCGGCGCAGGCTGTCGACTTCGCCGATTGCCTTGCTGCGCGCCGCGAGCGCGTCCTTTTCCACGCCGTCGAGCCGCGCATGTTCGTGCTCGAGAGCGTCGTCATACAGGTCGTCGGGCAACAGCTGATCGTCGCGCATGCCCGCTGGCAACTTGACGTCGATGCCCGCCTTGCGCAGCTCGGCCGCCGACATGCCGAACGGCTTGTTTTCCAGGTCCCTGACCAGCTCGCGGCGCGCGCGGGTATTGCTCAGGGTCGCATCGGCCTGCGCCGCGTTGCGGGTCAGCGCGTCGATGCGCGCCGTGTACGGGCTTTTCAGCAGGCGCTCGTCTTCCTGCGCCTGCAGCTTGCTGTCGACCAGCATATTGTTTTGCCACGTCTGCACCATGAATTTCATCTGCGTGGCGCGCACGCTCTGTTCCAGGCGCCGCCGGCGGCTGGCTTCTTCGTCGATGTCGGGCGCGGGCGGCACGGCCGACGCATCGGCCGCATCGAGCACGCGGCGCACGGGGGCATTGCTGCTGCGCGCGGGCAACGGCGAGACGGCGTCCGTCTGTTCCGGCAGCGCCGTCGGGTCCTGCGCCAGGTAAGGCGGATCCTCCGCCCAGCTGAACCACTGTTGCGCATAGGCATTCACATCGCCTTGCGGTATCCAGGGTGCAGGCGCGCGCAGGGCCAGCAAGGCGGCCGCGGCGGGCAAGGCCAGGGCGGCGCCCTGCGGCGTCGTGCACGACCACAGCAGCAATTGCTGCATGGCCAGGCCGGCCATGGCCGCGCCACCGGAAAATTCGCCCAGTGCCGTGTACGGGTCCTGCACCGCCGCCAGATCGGATACAACGAGCCGGCCGGCGTCCAGTTCCTGCTGGTGATAGGCGCGCACGGCTGCCCCCATGCCGCCGATCAGGGCATCGGCCGCCGCCCCCATGGGCGCGGCCATCCACGGAGCCATTTCCAGCAACGCCGTCACTTCGTTCGGCAAGGCCCGCTTGGCAAGGTCGGTGCGCAGCACGGGATCGTCCCAGCCGTTCGGCGTCAGGGCGTCGCGGCCCGCCTGCATCAGCATGCGATAGTGGGCCGGCGCGCGCTGGGCCAGGCTTGCCTGCGGTTCAACGGCGGGCGCCGGCCAGCCCAGCTCCACCAGCGCGGCGTAATGCAGCAGCGCCTGCTCGTAGACGGCCGGTTCGCTGACGAGGCGGTAGGCGTCCGGACGCTTGGGACGCGCGGCGGCGGCCACCAACTGGCGGCACTCCTGGCGGCGCCAAGGCCGCGCCTTGTCCGCCGCCGTCCAGACGGCATCGATGGCGGCGATGAAGGCGTCCGGGTCGGCATGGCGCTGGCCCAGCAGCTGCGCCAGCACCTGACGCAAATCCTCGCCCACGCCCTCGGCCTGCTTGCAATCGTCGGCCCGGGCGCCGTCCGGCACCAGCACATGCATCAGGCAAGTATCGCCCTCGCCGCGCGCGGCCGCCAGCAAGGCGTCGTCGATGGCGTAGTCCTGCACCAGATGCTGCACCTGGCGCGCCGTTTCCGGCAGCACGGGCGCCAGCGCCGTGGCGATCAGGGTGGCGAGGCGCGGATTGTCGCTGAGGAAGGCCGCCGTGGCCGGCGCGATCGGCGCGCCGGCCGGCGGCAGGTCGGGCAACAGATACGGCGTGCTGGCCAGCAGTTCCGGCGGCAGCAAGGCGGCCAGCACGGCTTCGTTCAGCAAGGCGCTCGTGCGTTCGGCGTTGCCGCCGCTCCACAAGGGCGCGCCAGCCGCCGTCAGCTGGGGCACGATGGCGCAGTGCTGCGCGCGCAAGGCCGTTTCGGCCAGGCTTTCCTGGGCGCCGCTGGCCGCATCGGTGGCTTGCAGCTCGGGCGGCGCGCCTTCGGCCAGCGCTTGCGCCATGCCGGTCTGGTTGCCGGCGGCGGCCAGGTGATGCAGCCAGGAACGGCCATCGTCGGCATCGCGCCAATTCCAGCTGGACTGAAGGCCAGCCTGCGCGCGGGGCCAGCCACGCGCCGCCAGGTAGCGCAGTTCGCGCCCCTTGGCGATCACCACGTCGCCGTTGTCCAGCACGGCGGCCGCGTCGGCCGACCGGCTGCTGCTCAGCCTTTGCAGCATCACATAGCCGGTGCCGCGCCGGCCCCAGAACATGTAGGCGCCGTCGCTGATGCTGAGAAAGCCGCCCTGCGGCAGCGGCAGCAGCGCGCGTCCGACTTGCTCTCCGTCGCTGAGCGCGGCCCAGGTGGCCGCCTGCGGCCGTTCCGGCTGCAGCGCCGCCGGGCCATAGGCCTGGTAGTTGCCATTTGCCGTCAGGGCCGCCACGGCGCCGTCGGACAAGGCGCTCAGGAAGGCGATGGCGCCCCAGTCTTCCCTGCCGGAACGGGGCACGGCCGCCTGCAAGACCAGCTTGCCGCCATCGATCTTCCACACGGCCACCGACGGCAGTTCCGCGCTGCGCGCCGCGCCGCTCAGCAGCAAGCCGCCCGGCAGCGCGACGAGCGCCGTTGCCGCCAGCGGCATGGGCGGCGACACTTGCCATGCCTGTTCGCGCCGGACCGGCGCCGTGACGGTGCGCAGCGCCGTGCCGTCGAAGCACAGTGCCTGTTCGCCCCAGCCGGCCAGCAAGCTGCCCGCCTGCGGCGCCAGCCCCGTGGCGATGCGCTGCACGGGCGTCGTGCCGTCCTGCGCATCGATGCGCGCCAGTTCGCCATTTTGCTGCAATACAAGCAGCCGGCCGGAAGGCAAGGCCAGCAGCGCGACCGCCGGAGCGGCCAGGTGCCAGACGGCGCGCGCTTCCCACTCCCACGGCGCGACGGCGCGGTTGGGCGCCATGATCTGCACGGCGCCATCGGCCAGGGCCAGCACCAGGCGTCCGCCCGGCAGGGCCGCCATCGCCAGCACCGGGGCGCTCACCGCCATGTCGCGGCTTTCCAGCGGCGCGCCATAGTCGCGGCCCACGCTCCACAGGGGCCGGGCCGGCAACGCCGTGCCCTCCTTGGCCGCGCGTCGGTACAGGCTGGAATCGGGCAAGGCCAGCAGCTCAGGCTGCGCGGCCGGGCGTTCCTGGCGCAGTTCGTCGCCAATGGCGCGCAGCAGCGAGCGCGGGTCGCTGGCCGGCAAGTCGCCGGACAAGTCCCAGGCCATGATGCCGCCCAGCGATTCCGTCTTGGCATGGCGTATCTTCTCGCGTATCGATGCGGGATCGTCATACGTCACGGAAATGGCCGGCTGGCCATCGCGCGCCGGCACGTACAGATACGGCGCCCTCGCCTTCGGATGCAGGCCGGGCGCCACGAAATTGGGAAACTTGTCGGAGCGGCTGCCCAGCTTCATCTGGCTGGCGATATGGCTGTACAGATAGGTGCCGGGCTGGTCGGCGAACTGCCCTTCGGCGGGGCCATCCGTGCGGCAATTGATGCCCAGGCGCGCGTCGGGATCGCGCTGGCCGCCCGCTTCCGGCACCACTTTGACGCCGCGCCCGTAGATGGGCAAGCCCAGCGACAGTTGCTGGCGCGTGAAGCACAGGCGGTCGGCATAGCCGAGCATGGTGGCGAGCGTCTCGCGCACGCCGCTCGGCTGTTCGCCCGGACCCGCGTCGGACGCGGGCAGCATGGGCGCGTTGAAATCCGAATAGGCGAGCCAGGGGCCGCCGTAGTCATACGTCATCATGTGGATGGTGTCGACCAACCGGCCGATGGGGCGCCAGTAGGTGTCTGTGCCGGACGGCACATCTCCGCTGTCGATCAGGCGGATCTTGGCCGCTGCGGCCGGCGAGGCGATGCCCAGGTAAATCTTGCGCTTCTCGGGATTGAAACTGACGTTGGCTTCGGCGGCGCGCAGCGCCTCAAGGATGCGCACGTACGCGGCGCCGTCTTCCTTGCCCGGATACTCCCAGTCGATCTCGATGCCGTCAAAGCCCATCAGCACCACGCTCTGCACCATCGCCTCGGCAAAGCGCCGGGCCTTGGCCGGATCGGTGCCGACCATGCTGAACAGCTCTGCCGCCGGCTGGATCTTCTGCTGCAAGGCGGCCGCAAGCGCAAGCTGGATACGCACGCTGTATTCCGCCGGATAGTCCTGGCGCCCGCCGTTGCCGACAATCGCGCTGCCAAGCACCAGGGCGACATTCCCCCAGTACCCACTCAGATACTGCGTCAAAAAGCCCTTGCCCCAGGCAAAGCGCGTGGCTGTCGCGCTGGGTTGCAGCACGCTGCCGTTCACCGTCAGCGGCTGCCACAGGCGGTAGTACATTTCGCTCCCGTCCTCGCCCTCCTTGACGCGGTACAGGCTGATCGTGACACCGTCGTTGAGCGGCACATCGCGCGCCGCAGACTCCTGCATCTCGCGCAGGGTGACGCAGTCGCCCACGTCGAATTCCACCACCTTGGGCCAGCCGCCGACGATCAGGTGCACTTTCAGGTCGGGATTGAGCTGCTTCATGAATTGCAGCGAGGACAGCTGCCAGTCGTCGCCCCAGTGGTCGGAACTGGCGGGCGTGCCGTCCGGATTGATCGTGAACATGCCGTACGACAACTCATTGATGTTCTGGAACGGCACGTCGCGGATGAAGACGTCGCGCTGGTAGCCGAAATAGTTCGCGTAATAGCCGAGCGAGCGGCGCGAAAAGGCGGCGGCCGAAACGAGGCCGCGGCAGGACTGGTCGGTCACGCGGCTGCGCTTGTCGCCCATGCTCGCTTGCAGCAGGTCGAGCGGCACGTCCAGCCAGTCTGTGCCGCCGTCGAGCTGGACGCGGATAGCTGGCAGGCGGGTCAGGCCGTCGATCGAGGAGCGGCAGACCAGGTATTTGAAACTGCTGACATACGACAAGTCGCGGCCCAGGTTGGCCGGAATCACGGCCGGCTTGCGCAGATAGCGGACCTGGTAGACATATTCCGGCATGCCGCCCGGATCCATGCGGCCCGCTGCTTCCGTGCCGACACTGACCACGGCTACATAGTCGCCTCCCTTGTAGCTCACTGCGCGCGAATATTCCGCCGGATGCTCGTCCGACGAGGCCAGCGCGCCCCATGGCGCAAAGAACGCGTCCGTGCCGGCGAGCGCCCGTACGTCCAGCGGACCTTCGTGCTTGTTCATTTCCTCAAGGAAAAACTCTTCCTTCTTCTTCGGCCAGTCCTTCTCATCGATCTTTTTCGCCACCATGATGGCATCGAGGCTGTTTCTCCCCGTGACGGTGCCAATGGCGATATTCAGGGTGATTTCCAGTTTGGAAATAGCAATTTCCTGCTGGCTGGTGTTCAGCAACACGATCGTGTCGACCCCGTTGCGCTTGTGGAACTGCCATTTCAATCCGTATTCTGCGCTAGACTTTGTCATCTCGGCTCCGTTCCCAGGGAGATTAAGGAGATGAAAGTCTATTCCACAGGCAAGATTTAAAACTGAGCAAAACTTACATCGCCCGCCTACTCTTCCCCGTCCAGCCACACATCCTCATACCCTTCCCGGTCGAGGATGAACTTGGCGCCGCTGGGCAAGGCCAGGTAATCGACCACCTGCGGCAGCATGTCGTGCAGGTGGTCCGCATGCAGGGGCTGGTAAAAGCCGCTGGCATCGTCGTGTTCGCCGCAGTGGATGAACCAGCTGATGGTGCCGTTTTCCGGCAGCACGATGCGCGTGCCATAGATGGGTGACTGGTCCAGGCTGCCGATGGCGAGGGCCACCATGGGTTCCGGTGCTTGCGCGGGCAAGCCGAATTTGTCGCAGATGCGCTGCTGTGTTTTGCTGATCGGTGCGGTCATGCTGTTCTCAGGATCCGATGTATTGATAGTGGAGGCGCAGCGCGCCGTCGTGGCCGGACATTTCCAGGTGCAAGGTTGCTTCGCCCGGCTGGCCATCGGCCAGCAGCATGCATTCCAGGCCCAGCGGCCCGGCGTCGGTGGCATACACATCGACGGCCGCGCGGCCGCCCTTGCCCGGCACGAAGGCTTGCGCCAGCGGCGCCAGGGACAGCGCCTGGTTTGCCGCAAAATAGCTGTCGAGCATCTCCATGATCTCGTCGGCCACGCCGGGCGACAGGCCCCAGTCGCGTTGCAGCGCAACAGGATCGCGCCGGTCGAGCGTCTGCACGAAGGCGGCGGCCTGCGCGTATGCCAGCTGCCGCAGGCTGTCTGTGATGGCCATTTCCATGCTGCAACTCCTCTCTGTTGAACAGGCGCCATTATAGTGCGCGGCCTGGCGGATGCCGCACTGTCGCCGTGCCAACAGTTGCATGACGGTACGGCAACGCTGTAAAGTAGGCCACGATGAAAAAAAACCTGTCATGGCAGTTGCCACTGCGGTGCCGTGCGCTTCGCGGCCGAGATCGACCTCGCGGCCCCCAGCCTGCGCTGCAACTGCTCGTTCTGCCTGAAAGTGCGCTGCTGGGCCAGCCACGTGCCGCCCTCGGCCTTCCGCCTGCTGTCCGGTGAGGCGGACCTCAGCGAATACCGCTTCGGCGCCGGCCGCGAACGCCACTACTTTTGCCGCCACTGCGGCGTGCGCCCGTTCGGCCGCGGCGATTCGCCCCGCAGCGGTCCGTTTGTCGGCATCAGCGTCAACTGCCTCGACGATGCGTCTGCCGCCGAACTGGCGCGGGTACCCGTCACCTTTGTCGATGGCTGGCACGATGTGTGGGACACGCCGCCGCAGGAAACGCGGCATCTGTGAGGCAAGAAGGATGGCCGGGAAAGGAAATGCGGCTGCGCCATGTCGCGGGCGGCCAGATAAGCGTGCACTTCCCGTTGTCTGGATCGGCATTCTGGGCGATAATTACGCCCATGAACGATACCACCACCTTACCCCCATTGCCCGATCGCCTGTCGATCGACCCCAGCAGCCCTTACCACGTTGCCGCCGTGTTCGAGAACGACGTCGGCATCCGCTTCAACGACAAGGAACGTCTTGACGTGGAAGAATATTGCATTAGCGAACGCTGGATCAAGGTCGCTTCCACCAAGTCGCTGGACCGCCGCGGCCGTCCGCTGCAGATCAAGCTGAAGGGCAAAGTCGAAGCGTTTTACCGCTAAGCAACGCATTCAGCTGTCATCGAGGCCGATTTTCATCGGCCTTTTTTGCGTCCGCCGCTTGTTTTTCAGGCATCGCAGGCGACCAGCCCGGCCGCGGCCGCCATGGGCAGCCACAGCATGGCGTCGGCCAGCACCTCGTCCGCCGCCCTGCCGCTGGACTGCGCCGCCTGCCGCGCGCACTGCGCCAGCGGCGCGCCGCCGGCCAGCGCCTGCAGCCAGTCAAACTGCCAGGGCTGCAGCTCGTGCATGGCAAGCCGGTAATGCATGCGCGTAATGGCGACAAAGGCGGGACTGGCCTCCGGCTGGGCCGGCACGGCGTCGCCGGGCGCGGCCTGCGCCCGTTGCCAATAGTCGCACAGGGGGAACGACAGGGCCAGCAGCCGCGTGCACGGCGCCAGGCGCCAGGCCGGTGCATTTCCTAATAGCAAGTCCAATCCGGAAGGCAGCATGGGCGGCGCCAGCTTTTCCAGGCCCGGCGCCCTGCCCGCCTCGCTGCGCGCCCGTTCCAGCTGCGCCAGTTCCACGGGAAAGCGCAAGGCCGCCCCTTGCGCGCCAGCGGCGCGCTGGCTGGCGGCGAGAAAATCGGCAAAGCCGCCGCCCAGGTCATACAAGGTCGCGGAAGCGGACGGGTGGCGCCAGACATAGGCGCGGGCGAAGAAGGCGAACAGCTCGTCGCCCATGACCTTGCGCAAGACGGGATAGTCGGCCTGCAGGCATTCGAGCAGGCGCTGCACATAGCCGTCCGCATGGATGTGCAGCGGCGCCGGCCCGCCCCTGGCCCGTTTCAATACTTGCTCCTGCGTCAGGCCATGGCGCTCGCTGGCCAGCTGGACGCCGCGCGCCGCGCCGCCCGGCGCCGTCATCGCCGTCAGGAACCACGCCTGCAACTGCGCCAGCGGTGCGCGGGCTTCCCCATCGGCGCTACGGGGCATGGGCAGCCTCCAGGTGAAAGCCCAGCGGCGCCGACACGGCGGCGGCAGCCGTGGCGGGCGCCGCCTCGGCGAATTCTCCCCGTTCGGCCGCGCGCGCCTTGCCGAGTTCGGCCAGCAGCTGCGGGTACGGGGGAATGCCGGCATCCCATTCCAGCAGGGCCGACACGCCGCCCGTCAGCCGCTGCGCCAGCGCGTACAGGCGCCAGACGGCGGCCGGCACGGGCGCGTCGTGGGTGTCGATCAGCACGGCGCCGCAGACGGTAGGCCCGGCCAGGTGGATCTGCACGATGTGCGCGTGCGGCAACTGGCGGATGTAGGCGGCCGCGTCATAGCCGTGGTTATGCGCGCTGACGTGGACATTATTGACGTCAAGCAAGAGCCCGCAACCCGTATCCTCGGCCAGGCGGCCCAGGAATTCCCATTCCGGCATGCTGGACTGGGCAAATTCCACGTAGGTGCTGGGGTTTTCCAGGACCAGGGGACGGCCCAGGAATTCCTGCACCTGCCGCACTCTGCCCGCCACGTGGCGCAGGCTGGCCTCGTCCAGCGGCAGCGGCAGCAAGTCGTGGCTGTTGAGCGAGGCGGCGCCCGTCCAGCACAGGTGGTCGGAAATCCACGCGGGGCGGATCTCCTCGGCCAGCTGGCGCAGCTTGCGCAGGTAGCCGAGATGGAGCGGATCGCTGCTGCCGATCGACAGCGAGACGCCATGCATGACGATGGGCACCTGCGCCGCCACCTGCTCGAGCACATGGCGCGCATAGCCGTGGTTGTCGATGAAGTTCTCGCTGATGATCTCGAACCAGTCCACCTGCGGCCCGTGGCGCAGGATGTGTTCATAGTGCGGCGGGCGCAGCCCCACGCCCAGGCCCAGGTTCGGCAGGCCCAGGCGCGGCGGCACCCCATGCGTGGCCCGCATCAGGTCGACGGCGGCAAAGCCAGGCGCAGGTCGGTGGGCGGCGGCGGCGCGCCCACCGGCGTGCCGCGCGCCGCCATCACCTTGCCGTAGGCTTCCCAGGCCTTGTCGTAGACATTGTCGCCCAGCGCGAAACTCATGCTCTGGCCCAGCGGAATGCTGCGGTGGTCAGGCGCGGGGCCGAAATCGTACAGGGTCATGGTGGCGGGCTCGGGCGGCTCCTTGTCCGTGGTGTTCGGATACAGCTGCGAGGCCGAAATCGGCACGGCGCAGCCGCCGAAGCCCCCGCATTTGTTGTCGCTGGGCGCGCTGTAGACTTTATCGGGCTGCGGCGGCGGTGGCGGCACATAGCACGGCGAGCCCGGCGATGCGGCAAGCTTGACCGAGTGACCGCAGGACGAGCCGCCCGTGTCGGCCTGGGCAAAACCGCAGCCGCCCTGGGCATGGCAGCCGTTGGAGCCGCGGCAGGTGTGATAGACGGCCAGCGCGGCGCAGGTGGACGACGCTTCGCCCTCCAGGTGCATGCCCTGGCAGGCGTGGTACAGCACGCTTTTCTCGGCCAGCGGCACGCCCGTCGCCAGGTTCGGCGCCTGGCCCAGCACGGCCCAGCAGATGGCCATGCGGTCGCCCGCGCCCACCATCGACGGATACGGGAAGTCCAGTTGCTGGTTCAGCCAGTACTTGTCCAGCACGGAAGTGATGCCGTAGATGGCGCCCGTGGCGACCGTGCTCAGCATCCCCAATGTGCCGCTGGCATCCTTCAGGCGGTTCAGGGCGCCCGCCACGGCCGCCGGCGCGGGGATGTTCTTCGGCGCGGTGGCCGGGTTGTAGCGCTCGTTGGTCAGCATGGCCTCGCTCCAGCGCCCGCCTTCCTGGTGCCAGCCGGCCCAGGTTTTTACGGGCAGCATGGCCTTCACCTGGCCGAAACGCTCGTAGTGGTCGAACGGGGCGCTGTCGTGGCGCGCCTGCGCGTCGCGCGATTCGGCATCCTTGCCATTGTTCGCGTAGGACGGATAATCGCACTTCAGCGCGGCCAGGTCTTCGCGGTAATCGGGCTGCACGGCCATCAGGCGCTGCGCCGCGTCGCGGCGGTAGCGCTGGATGGCCGTTGCGCTGCCCTCGCCCTGGTCCGTGATGGCCGCCATCATGTCGATGGCCTTGTTGAACGAGCCCGTCTGGCCGCCATCCTGGTCTTGCGGGCCGAAACAGGTGTCGAACTTGGGAAATTCCGCCCGTGCATGGCCCTGCACCTGGCTGTTGAACATGTCTTGCTGCACCGAACCGTTGACGAACAGCTTTTGCCACAGGGTCTGGCCATCCGCGTATTCGATGCTGATGTAGCGCGCATAGCATTCGTACATGTAGCCGATGGTGCCGAACAGGGGCAGATCATGCACGTGCTTGCCCGGCGTCCAGCCCACGAACGGTACCTCTGGGAAATATTTGGTGTGGTTGTGCTTGTCGAACTCGGCCAACTGGGCGCGGGCCTGCTTTTCCGGCTGCTCGATGGCGAGGAACAGGTCGCACTGGTTGGCGTTCAACTCTTCCAGGTTGACGCGCACGTGGCTATAGTCGGCCGTATCGCGCAAGTCGACGATGTGCGGGATCAGCGTGCAGCTCTTGCCATAGCAGGTCCAGCCGTGGTCCTGCGATTGCAGCTCCGACCCCGTGAAGCACGGCGCCGTGCCGATGGCCGTGGCCAGGTTGGCCGCCATCTGCAGGTGCAGCATTTCCTGGATGAAGACGCTGAAGATGATATTGAAGGCCTTCTGCTCCTTCAGTTCGGGCCGCGCCGTGGTGCCCATGCCCGGCCACTGGCGGCCTTCGTAGTACGTGATGCCTTTCGAGTTGATCTGGTGCGTGCCCTGGATCGAATACATGGTGGCCATGTACAGGGGAATGGTGAACAGCTCGACGCTGACGGCCGCCTGGGCGATGGCGCGCACGGCGGCCTTGTCGGTGTCCAGCATGTCGAGCGGACGCCTGGTGATGGCGGGCTGGGTGCTTCCTAAAACGGGCATTTTCATTCTGTATCTCCACAGGGAGGATGCGTTTCGGATATCGGGCCGCGCCGCGCCATCTGCGTGCGCTGTTCACGGCACAGAAATCATACGCCTGAGAAAGATACTTTTGCGGCAAGATTTATGCGCTGGCTGCGGTATTGATCTGCGTCAATTCAGCCGGGTTTTCAGCGTACAAATAAGCGTTTTACGCCGTCATTCGATGACAATTGAATAGAATCGGCAAAACGCGCGCGTGTATAAGCGCGGCGCCGTCCAACGCCGGCGCGTGGCTTGCATGGTGATAGTCAGGCGCCGGGCGGCGGCTGGAAGGCGCAGAAGCCGGGCCACTGGTCGCGGCTGTCGCATACTTTCAGGCAGCCTTTGTTATCCTTGAAGGTGGCGACCACCTTGATGGGGAAGCCGTATTTTGGCGTGGTGGCCAGGAAGGCGGACGGGCAGCTTTGCTCGTTGCTGAAACGGAAAGTGATTTCTTCGCGGCGGCCCTTGCGCTCAAAGCCCAGCATGAAGGTTTCATTGCTGTTCCACTGCGCCTTGCCCGGCACGCGGAAGCGGTAGCGCGGGCTGCCCGGCTGCTGGCCGTCAAGTTTCTGGCCGAAGACGCGGCTGCTGGCCGTGGCCGTCTCGACCTTGGCGATCGGATAGGGCACGGCAAACATGTAGGTGCCGGCAAAACCCTGGTCGAAGCCGAGGCCCTTCTGGTAGAACGGCACGACGATATGCGGCGCGCCCGTGTATTCCACGGTATTGCGGGCCGTCACGCGCGACGTCAGCTTGTCATCGGGCGCTTGCCCGAAGACCACGTCCAGTTCCAGCAGGGCTTGTTGCTTGTCAATGTCTTGCGCCAGATAATCCTTGGGGAACATTTCGCCGTGCACGCAGCCGGCCAGCAAGGTGGCGGCGAGGCAGCCGGCGATCAGTCTAGGTATGCTCATGGCTGTTTTCCCTCCGGCGGCGCGGAAGCGAGGCCCAGGCCCGTCACTTGCCAGCCGCCCTTGCCTTGTTTCCATTGAAATTGCTGGCCGAACCAGGCCAGTTCCAGCTCGCGCCGGATGCGGTTCGAATCCGTGCGGCCCTGGCGCGCCTTGATGGCGGCGCCCGCCTGTTCGGAAGCGGCCTGCGACAAGGGCTTCAGCCACCGTTGATAGGTGTCCGGTGGCAAGGCCAGGACGCCGGCCACGCCGTCGTCGCGCGTGGCGACGAAGACCTGCAAGCTGGTCAGCCTCCGGGCCAGATAGGCGCCGCGCCGTCCGTCGGGCGAGACGGAGACCAGCATGGCGGGCGCGTAATCGCCCGTGACGATGCCCGGCATGTCAAACCACAGCAGCTCGCCCGTGTCCGTATCGAGCGCGCGGCCGTCGCGGGCAAACAGCAGCACCTCGCTGCGGCCCGGCTGCGGCACGCCCCATTCGGGGTCGCGCTCCGTGCGCACCATGTCGTCGCGCTGCATGGGACTGAGGGGGCGCATCAGCGGTTCGCCATTCTGCACGCCGATGAGGATGGTGCCCTGGCCCGTATAGCCCTTGGTAAAGGCCAGCAGCATGGGCTGGCCTTCGCGCCTGGCCTTGAGGGGCCGCACTTCCACCACTTCGCGCGCGCCGCCGGGCCAATAGCCGTGCTTGCGGAAAGATAAAGTGACGAGCGGGTCGTGGCGGTCGCGCGTGACGACAAAGTCGCCGTATTGCTGCATCACCGGCACGTATGGCGTTTGCGCCTGCGCGGCGGGCAAGACGGCGGCCAGCAAGCTGGCGGCGGCCGCCAGGCGGTGTAAAGGAAAGAACAGCATGGCATCCTGTGAAGGTCGCACGGGGCGAAGGAACAGCATCATAGACGATTCCTCGCCAGCAACACTGTCCGATAGGAAACATCAACGGCGCTGGATTTCGATCAGCTCGATCTCGAACAGCTTGGGCCACAGCTTGCCCGTGACAAACAGGCGCTTGCCGCGCGCATCCCAGGCGATGCCGTTGAGCACGGCGTCGGGATTGGCCGTGCCCCGCTGTTCGGGCGGCAGCAAGCCCGTCAGGTCGATCCAGCCGACGACTTTGCCGCTGGCCGGGTCGATGCGGGCAATCACGTCCGCGCCCCACACATTGGCAAACAGTTGCCCGTCGACCATTTCCAGTTCGTTCAGGCGTTCGATGGGGCGGCCTTCGGCCTTCACCTCGAAGCGGCGCACCTCGGCCAGGGTTTTCGGATTGAGCACGCGGATGGCGGACGTGCCGTCGCTCATGTAGACGAACTTGCCATCGCTGGCCAGGCCCCAGCCTTCGCCCGCGTAGCTGAATTTGCGTTTCAATTTGAAGGTCTTCACGTCGAAGACATAGCCGGTCTGCGAAATCCACGTCAGGCCCAGGAGCTCATCGCCCACATCCGTGATGCCTTCGCCGAACACATTCTTGTCGAGCATGCTTTTCTGCAGCACCTTGCCCGTCGTCAATTCCACCTTGCGCAAGGACGACTGGCCGTTCTGGCCCGTGCTTTCATACAGATGGCCATCCTTGAACAGCAAGCCCTGGGTAAACGCCTGGGTATCGTGCGGATAGGTATTCTTGACGAAATAGCCATACACGGGAATGGCGGCCTGGGCGTAGCCCATTTCGCTCATCAGGCCCACGGTGCATAACAATCCCAGCAGCAGCGAGCCTGCCGTGCGTTTGATTTTGGCTGTAACCTTGGCGTTGATGTTCATCTGGTCGGACGGAAGTTGGCGAGTGCCTATTGTAAACGTGCCGCGTCCGTCATGCGCGCCCTGACGAGCTCCAGCCAGGCGCGGGCGGCAAACGACAGCCGCCCGCCGCGGCGCCAGGCCAGCATCAGGTTCCACTCCACGGGCGGGCCATCCAGGGGGATGACGTCAAATTGCGCGGCATCAAGCGTGTCGCAATACATCTTCGGCAGCAGGCAGATGCCCACGCCCAGCCGCACCAGCGAGGCAATAAAGTCCCACTGACCGCTGCGGCCCGTGATGCGCGGGGCGAAACCGGCGCGCTGGCAGGCATCGAGCACGATGTCGTTCAGGGCAAACGCGGCGCCATAGAAAATGAAAGGGCTGTCGGCCAGTTCGGCCAGGGCGACGGAAGCGCGTCCCTGCCACGGCGAGCCGGGCGCGGCCAGCAGGCACAGCGGTGAGCGCACGAGGGGCAAGGCTTCGAAATCTTGCCAGGTGGCTGCGTTGCCCGGGTAGTCGAGCATGGTGCCCAGCTCCACCGTGCCCGTGCGCAAGTCGCGCTCGATCGCTTGCGTGCCGCTTTCATACATTTTCAGTTCAATGCCCGGATAGCGCTGGTGGTATTCGGCCAGCCACGGCGCCAGGGTGGAGTGCGTTTGCGGCGACACGCCGACCCGCAATTCTCCCCGTTCCAGATGTTGCAGGTCGCGCAATTCCACCTTCAGTTCCGCATGCAGGGCCAGCAGCTCATGCGCGCGCGACAGCACCACCTTGCCCGCGTCCGTCAAGGTAAACCGTTTGCCGGCGCGGTCCAGCAAGGCCAGGTCCAGCGACTGTTCCAGCTGTTGGACCATCTTGCTGACGGTGGGTTGCGTCACATGCAGCTTGCTGGCTGCGCGCGTAAAACTGTTCTGTTCGACCACTTCGACGAAGTAGCGCAAGGAGCGGATATCCATGATGCATTCCAAAATCGAATGATAATCATGAGTTTAAGTCATTTTATCTTTTGATGTAGGCTCACTACAATGAAAACCTCCCCCTGCCGTTTGAAAGCCCGCCGTGAAAGCCGTCCCTTGTTCCACCACCGCCCCACTCTCCATCCCTGCCTGGCGCCAGCCCGCGCAGACCATGTGGCAAGTGGGCGTGCTGATCGCCGCCTGGTGGCTGGCCGACGCGGCCGCCTCCGCCCTGCACTTGCCGTTTTCCGGCGGCGTCGTCGGCCTGTTCGTGCTGGTGGCCCTGCTGCTGGCGGGCTGGGTGCGCCCGGCCGCCATCGAACTGGGCGCCAACTGGCTGCTGGCCAACATGCTGCTGTTTTTTATACCGTTGGTTGTGTCCGTGGTGCAATTTACGCAACTGTTGAAGACGCAAGGTCTGATGCTGTTCGTGAATATCGGCCTGGGCTTTGCCAGCGTGATGCTGGCCACGGCGTTGACGGTGGAATGGGTGTGCCGCTATGAACGCAAGCTGCGTCTGAACAAGCTGCTGCGCCGGCGCGCCGCGAGGACGGCGGCATGAGCACCCTGCTGCTGTCGCTGCTGTTTTTGCTGCTGACCCTGGTGCTGTTCTACGCCAACCAGGCGCTGCACCGCCGCCATCCGCATTTCCTGCTCACGCCGGCCATCTGCACCTCGGCGATATTGATCGTCATCGTGCAGGCGACATCGACGCCGTTCGCCACGTATTTCGGCGAAACGCGCTGGCTGCCGTGGCTGCTGGGCCCGGCCACCATCGCGTTTGCGCTGCCCATCTTCCAGGAGCGCAAGCTGATCCGCAAGCACTGGCTGGCCTTGTCGCTGGGTAGCTGCGCCGGCATCGTGGCATCGGTCGCCGCCACCCTGCTGCTGGACCGGGTATTTGGCGTGCACGGCGACATGGCGCGCAGCTTGCTGGCTCGTTCCGTGTCCACGCCATTCGCGCTGGAAGCGTCGCGCCACATGGGCGGCTCGGCGCAGCTGACGGGCATCTTCGTCGTGATGACGGGCTTGTTCGGCTTGATGCTGGGCAAACCGCTATTAAAACTGCTGCCCTTGCGCATGCGCATCGCCCGCGGCGCCCCGTATGGCGCGGCCGCGCACGGTTTTGGACTCTCCGTGGCGCGCCGCGTGGGCACGGAAGAAGGCGCCGTGGCCAGCCTGACGATGATTTTCTCGGGCGTCGTGACGGTGCTGCTGGCGCCCCTGCTGGGGCATCTGCTGGGCTAGCGGCCCCCTTGCAGCGCCTGCAAGCCATGCACGATCAGGTCGATTCCCGCCAAAAAATCCGCGCGGTCGTCGTGCGCGCGCAGCTGGCCCGCCACCTTGCGGGCAAACGGAAACGCCTGCGCATCGAGGCGTGACCAGGCGCCCGCCAGGGTGTCGAGGAAATGCGCGCGCTCCAGCCCCCGTTCCCGGGCGATGACGGCATTGGCCGCGTTCTGTCCGCTCACGCCCAGCAGATAATTGAGCAAGGCGCATGCCGCCATCCACTGCCGGTCCTGCGGCACGCCCAGCGCATCGACCTGCCGGCCCAGGCGCTCCAGGATGCGCACGGTGGGCAGCTGGCCAGGCGCGCGCGATAGGGCCGAGCCCAGCCACGGATGCGCATCCATGGCCTCGAACATGGCCAGCGCCACGGCGCGGATGCCCGCTTGCGGCGTATCGTCAGGCGGGGCGTCCTGCATGGCGCGGACGACGATGGCGTCGCTGGCGGCCGTGAACAAATCATCCTTGTCGGCCACGTGCCAGTAGATGGCGCCCGCTCCCGTCGCCAGGCGCGCGGCCAGCGCGCGGAAGGTCAGGCCGCCCTCGCCCGCCGTGTCGAGCAGGACGATGGCGGCATCGATGATGGTGTCGCGCGTCAGCGAGTCGGCGCGTCGTGATGGGGTCGCTACGGTATCTGGCATCGCTTATCTTGACACAGATGGCGGCTTGCCGCAAAATTCCTCTGGAACGCTGTTCCATTATTGTTTTGAAAACCATCTGAAGGATCACCATGCATATCGCCATCATCGGCGCGGGCCTGGGCGGGCTGATGCTCGCCCGCGTGCTGCACGTCCACGGCATCGCCGCCACCGTGTATGAGGCGGATGCGTCGCCGCAAGCGCGCCGCCAGGGCGGCATGCTCGATATTCACGAAGATACGGGCCAGCAAGCGCTGCGGGCGGCCGGCTTGCACGACGCCTTCCGCGCCCTCATCCACGCGGGCGGCGAAGCGAGCCGCGTGCTCGACCAGCATGGCACGGTCTTGCACGACGAAGGCGACGATGGCACGGGCGGGCGTCCCGAAGTGGCGCGCGGCGAACTGCGCCGCATCCTGCTCGAAGCCTTGCCTGAAGGCTGCGTGCGCTGGGGCCACAAATTGACCAGTATCGCAACGCTGGGCGGCGGCCAGCACCTTTTACAGTTTGCGCATGGCGTCACGGCGGCCAGCGACCTGCTGGTGGGCGCGGACGGCGCCTGGTCCCGGGTGCGGCCGCTGCTCTCCAGCGCACAGCCCGCCTACAGCGGCATTGCCTTCATTGAAACGTATCTGTTCGACAGCGACCGCCGCCACCGGGCCAGCGCGCACGCCGTGGGCGCAGGCGCCCTGTTCGCGCTGGCGCCCGGCAAAGGCATCCAGGCCCACCGCGAAGCCGATGGCGTGCTGCATGCGTATGTGGCCCTGAGTAAATCCGAAGAATGGCTGGCCGGCATCGATTTTGCCGACCCCGCCGCCGCTCGGGCGGCCATCGCCGCCCAGTTTGCCGGCTGGGCGCCGGCGCTGACAGCCCTGATCACGGACGCGGACACGCCGCCCGTGCCCCGTCCCGTGCACCTGCAGCCCGTCGGCCACCGCTGGCAGCGCGTGGCGGGCGTAACCTTGCTGGGCGATGCAGCCCATCTGATGGCGCCGGCCGGCGAAGGCGCCAACCTGGCCATGCTGGACGGCGCCGAGCTGGCGCAGGCGCTTGCCGCGCAGCCGGGCGACGTGGAAGCGGCCTTGCTGGCGTATGAAACGGCGCTGTTTGTGCGCAGCAGCGCGGCTGCGGCGGAGTCCGAGCGCATCCTGCGCCTGTGCTTCGACGACGATGCGCCGCACAGCCTGGTGCGGTTCTTTACAGGCATGCAAGATGGCGGCCCGGCGCGCGAAGTGTGAACGGCGGCGCCAAAGCCCCACGCCAGCGGCCTTTATCGGGGATAATACGTCTTTCCCCATTCCCAGCAGCCGCGCCACGATGAAATACCCCGCAGTTCAGCCCTTCAGCGACATCCTGCCATGCCTGCATGAATTCGACGCCATCATCGACGTGCGCAGCCCGTCCGAGTTCGCGGAAGACCATTTGCCGGGCGCCATCAACCTGCCCGTGCTGGACGACGAGCAGCGCGTGCGCGTCGGCACTTTATACAAGCAGACGAGCGCCTTCGAGGCGAAGAAGCTGGGCGCGGCGCTGGTGGCAAAGAATATCGCGCGGCATATCGAAGACGGTTTCCTCGGCCATCCGCAGCACTGGAAACCCCTGGTGTACTGCTGGCGCGGCGGCAACCGCAGCGGCGCCATGGCGCACATCCTGGCGCGCATCGGCTGGCCCGTCACGCAGCTCGACGGCGGCTACAAGGATTACCGCCGCCACGTGAATGCCGAGCTGGCCACCCTGCCCGAACGCTTCGACTTCATCAACGTGCTGTGCGGCCCCACGGGCAGCGGCAAGAGCCGTTTGCTGCAAGTGCTGGACAGGCAAGGCGCGCAGGTGGTCGACCTGGAAGACCTGGCGGCCCACCGCGGCTCCGTGCTGGGCGGCTTGCCCGAAGCGGACCAGCCGGCGCAAAAAGCGTTTGAAAGCGCGCTGTGGCAGCAACTGCGTACTTTCGACCCGGCGCTGCCCGTCTTCATCGAATCGGAAAGCAAGAAAGTGGGCCGGCTGCGCGTGCCCGATGCGCTGATGGACAAGATGCGCGCGGCCGCCTGCACGGACGTGCGGCTCGATACGGCCCAGCGCGTGCAATTGCTGATGCAGGACTATGAACATTTCGTCGGCGACCCGGTGCGCCTGAACGTGCAGCTGGCCCTGTTGACGCAGCTGCATGGCAAGGAGAAAATTGCCCACTGGCAGCAACTGGCCACTGCCGGCCGCATGGCCGAACTGGTGGAAGAACTGCTGGTCCAGCATTACGACCCCGTCTACCGGCAATCGATCGCCCGCAACTTCAGCCGCTACGCCCAGGCGACGCCGCTGGTCTTGCCCGACATTTCAGAACATGCCTTTGAGCAAGCCGCGCGCGCATTATGTGCTATCGTCGGAGACGGAAAGCAATGAACCCAAAGACAGAATACCGGGGTCGAACCCTGAGGGTCCGACCCCAGATTTTGCGTCTGGGGTAAAAATGATCATAGCAGTACACAACATCAGCAGGAACTCCCATGTCAGATAGCGCAGTAACACCAAATACCCCCATCCGATTGACCGAATTTGCCCATGGCGGCGGCTGCGGCTGCAAGATCGCGCCCGGCGTGCTGGCCGACATCTTAAAAGGCAGCGGCGGCTTTCCCCTGCCGAAAGAATTGCTGGTTGGCATAGAAACCTCGGATGACGCGGCCGTCTACCAGCTCAACGACGAGCAGGCGCTGATCGCCACCACGGATTTCTTCATGCCCATCGTCGACGACCCGTTCGACTTCGGCCGCATCGCCGCCACCAACGCCATTTCCGACGTGTACGCCATGGGCGGCACGCCCATCATGGCGCTGGCCCTGGTGGGCATGCCGATCAACAAGCTGCCGGTGGAAACCATCGGCCTCATCTTAAAGGGTGGCGAAACCATCTGCGCCCAGGCCGGCATCCCCATCGCGGGCGGCCACACCATCGATTCCGTCGAGCCGATCTATGGCCTGGTCGTGCTGGGCCTCGTGCACCCGTCGCAGGTGAAGCGCAACGCTGGCGCGCGCGCCGGCGATAAACTGGTGCTGGGCAAGCCGATCGGCGTGGGCATTTTGTCGGCCGCGCTGAAGAAGAATGCGCTGGACGCGGATGGCTACGCCTCGCTGATCGCCAACACCACCAAATTGAATACCCCGGGCAAGAAACTGGCCCTGCTGGACGGCGTGCATGCGCTGACGGACGTGACGGGCTTCGGCTTGCTGGGCCACACCCTGGAACTGGCGCGCGGCGCCAAGTTGCAGGCGCGCATCGCCATGGCTGACGTGCCGCTGCTGCTGCAAGTGCAGCAACTGGCGCAAAACGGCAACATCACGGGCGCGTCCGGCCGCAACTGGCAGGGCTACGGCGCGCAAGTGCAGCTCGACGACGGCTTGAGCGCCATCGACAAGGCGATCCTGACGGACCCGCAAACGGCCGGCCCCCTGCTGGTGGCGTGCGCGCCGGAAGCCGTCGAGCAAGTACTGGCGATTTTCCGCGCCGAAGGCTTTGGCGACGCCGTCGTCATCGGCGAGATGCAGGATGGCAATACCGGGGTTTCCGTATATTAATGAACAATCTTTCAAAGGCAGTCCCATGACCACATTCTCCAACAAATTCCCCGCCATCCTGGCCACCGTCGCCGCCACCCTGGCCATCCACAGCGGCCTGGCGCAGGCGCAGCAAGTGTTGCGCGTATCCGCCATCCCCGACGAAGCGCCGACGGAATTGCAGCGCAAGTTCAAGCCGCTGGGCAGCTACCTGGAAAAAAAGCTGGGCATGAAGGTGGAATTTACGCCCGTCACCGATTACGCGGCGTCCGTCGAAGGCTTGATCAATCACAAGCTCGACATGGTCTGGTTCGGCGGTTTTACGTTTGTGCAAGCCAACGTGCGCAGCGGCGGCAAGATCGTGCCGCTGGTGCAGCGCGAGGAAGACACGAAATTCCGCTCGGTATTTGTGACCACCAGCAAGGACATCAATCAATTGTCCGACCTGAAGGGCAAGAATTTCACGTTCGGCTCGGAATCGTCGACCTCGGGCCACTTGATGCCTCGCTACTACTTGCTGGCCGCCAAGATCAACCCGGACACGGACATGAAGCGCATCGCGTTTTCCGGCGCGCATGACGCCACCGTGGCCGCCGTGGCCGGCGGCAAGGTCGATGCGGGCACCTTGAACATTTCCGTGTGGGAAAAGCTGGTCGAAGCGAAAAAGGTCGACCCAAGCAAGGTGCGCGTGTTCTACACGACTCCAGGCTACTACGATTACAACTGGAGCGTGCGCGCCGACATGAACCCCGTCGTGCGCAAGAAGCTGACGGACGCCTTCCTGGCGCTGGACCCATCCACGCCTGAAGGCAAGGAAATCCTCGAACTGCAGCGCGCCACCAAGTTCATCCCGACCAAGGCCGAGAATTACAAGGATATCGAAGCGGCCGCGCGCGACGCGAAGCTGTTGAAGTAATTTTCGACACGCAGCAGAAATCCGGGGTCAGACCCGCCGGGTCTGACCCCAGCCCTCATTTGCACCAACACATAGCATGACATTCCAACTTCACAAGGTCAGCGTCCACCACGCGGGCGCCGCCGGCAATGCGCTGGCCCTGCGCGAGCTGGACCTCGACGTGGCCCAGGGTGAGCAGATCGCCCTGATCGGCCCTTCCGGCGCCGGCAAGACCAGTTTGCTGCACACGCTGGCTTGCGCGCTGCGCCCGGAGTCCGGCAGCTTGCGCATACTCGGCAGTTCTCCCTGGCAACTTGCCAGCGCCGAGCGCCACGCCTTGCGCGCGCGCCTGTTCCTGGCGCCGCAAACGCCGCCCTTGCCGCCGCGCCAGCGGGTCGTCAACGCCGTGCTGGCGGGCCGCTTGCCGCAATGGAGCTTGTGGACGGCCATCCGCTCGCTGGTCGCGCCCGTCGACCCGCGCGCCGCGTGGGAAGCTTTAGGTAAATTCAACCTGCAGGATAAGCTGTATGCACGGGTCGACCGCCTGTCCGGCGGCGAACGCCAACGCTGCGGCATGGCCCGCGCACTCGTCTCAAATGCAGAAGTGTTCCTCGTCGACGAACCCTTATCCGCGCTCGACCCCACGCTCGCCTTGCAAACGATCCACGTGCTGCAAGCGGAAGCGACGGCGCGCAACGCCACCCTGATCTGCAGCCTGCACCAGGTGGAGATCGCGCGCGCCTGCTTTACGCGCATCGTCGCCTTGCGTGACGGCAAGATCGTCTTCGACTTGCCTGCCAGCGAGGTCAGCGACGCCATGATCGCCGAGCTGTACCGCAACAAGGCCGATACGGCGCCGCAGTTCGAGGCCGTGGAAACGCAGCTGGACGCCGCGAGGCCCCTTTGCTGAAGAGTACCAACGCCCCCATGCCGCGCGACCCCGCCTGGCGCGGCCGCCTGACCGGCGCCGCCATCGTGCTGCTCGTGCTGTGGCCGATGCTGGTGCAGGCGGAATTCAAGCCGTGGATTTTATGGGATGCGCAAAGCCTGGCGGCCACCTGGCAGTTTATTTCCAGCTTCGTGCCGCCCGCCCACTCGCTGGAATTTTTGCAGCTGGTGGCCATTTCCAGCTGGGAAACCATCGCCATGGCCACGGCCGGCATGGCGATGGCCATGCTGGGCGCCATACCGTTGACCTTGCTGGTGACGGAGCGATTGTCGATTTCGCGCCTCGGCTCCGGCCGGGTGTCGCCGCTGGCCGCCGCGCTGCGCCATTGCGTGCGTGCGCTGCTGGTGCTGCTGCGCAGCGTGCCGGAACTGGTCTGGGCCTTGTTATTGGTGCGTATCGTGGGACTCGGGCCGACGGCGGGCGTAATCGCCATCGCACTCACCTATTGCGGCATGCTGGGCAAGGTGTACGCGGAAATCCTCGAATCGTCGGATGCATCCGCCTGCAACGCCTTATTGCACAACGGCAGCGGCCGCTTGAAAGCCTTGCTGTACGGCGCCCTGCCCGAATCGGCCGCCGAACTGGTGTCGTACACGATTTACCGCTGGGAATGCGCGATCCGCGGCTCCGTCGTCATGGGTTTTGTCGGCGCGGGCGGCCTGGGCCAGCGCATGGATGAATCGATGAAGATGATGGCAGGCAATGAACTGGCCACCATGCTGATGGTCTTCGTGCTGCTGGTGGCGGGCGCCGACGCCGTCTCGGCCATGCTGCGCCGGAGGCTGGCATGAAGACGGAACCGATGTTGCCCGTCCCTGCGCCTGTGCGCTGGTCCACCTGGGCCTTGCTGGCCGGTTTGTTGCTGCTGGTCATCGCCAGCTTCGCCACCCTGCCCTTGAAATGGGGAGAATTCTTCAGCGCGGACGCCGTGCGCACGAGCGCCGACTTCCTGCACGGCTTCGCCCCGCCCGAGCTGGCCGGCCCCTTCCTGATGAAAGTGGGCATTGCTACCTTTGAAACACTTGCCATGTCGGCCATCGGCACGGTGATCGCCGCCATCCTGGGCGCGCTGCTGGCCCTGCCCGCCAGCGGCCGTTTTGGTCACTTGGCGCGCAACGCGACGCGCGGCGTGTTGAATGTGCTGCGCTCCATTCCCGAACTGGTCTGGGCGTCGATTTTGCTGATCGCCGCCGGCTTGGGCCCGTTTGCCGGCACCCTGGCCTTGGCCCTGCACACGGTGGGCGTGCTGGGCCGCTTGTTTGCCGATGCCTTCGAGAATTGCCCGCCCTTGCCGGCGGCGACCTTGCGCATCAACGGCGCGCGCCCCGCCGTGGCCTTCCTGTACGCGACCTTGCCGCAATGCAGCCCGCAAATGATGTCCTACACCTTGTACCGCTGGGAAAACAATATCCGCGCCGCCGCCATCCTCGGCGTCGTCGGTGCGGGCGGCCTGGGACAGATGCTGAAGTACCATCTGTCGCTGTTCCAGATGCAGAACGCCGCCACCGTCATCGTCGCCATGCTGCTGATGGTGGCCGCCGTCGATGGCCTCAGCTACCTGCTGCGCCGCGCCATGACCCGTTAATTTTTACTTTTCGCAAGGATCGCCCATGTCAGGCTGGTGGACCATTATCTCGACAGAAACGCCGGAACAGCTGGCCGATATGACGAAAATCAACAAGGACGCATTTCTCGCCACCTGGGAAGCGGGCCTGTTCGGCGCGGACTGGATCGCGCAATTGTGCACACAAGGCAAGGCAACCCAGCTGGCCTTCAACGGCTTTCCCAACCGCTACACGGCCCTGGCGGACGTCATCGCGCCACTGCTGCAAGCAGGCATTGCCGAGGCACAGGACGGTGAGTTTCTTCAAGACAAGCCCACGGGCTGGCCCGGCAGCATTACAGTGCACCCGGAGCGCATCGCCGCCTGCCAGGCCGGGCAACTGCTGACCATCGAAGTGTGGGACCAATCGTAAGTTGCACGCGTAAGTTGCACGCCACAAATACGAATGCGCAAGTCCGAGTTCCTGTTAATATTGCCAAATACTTAAATGGATGGCGCCATCCCCAGGACGGGCGCTACGCCATTCAAGCATCTGTGACGTATTTTCCTGCGATGCGGGCCACCTTTGCATAGACTTGTCCATCATGAAAAAACTGCTCCTGAGCACCCTCGCCGCCGGCTGTGCGCTGCTCACCAACGCCAGCGCCGCGCCTGTCGAAGACTTTATCGGCACCTGGAAACTGGAACGCACCACCGTCCCGAACTATGTCGTCATCAGGCAGGAAGGCGAGCGGCTCGTGGTGCTGCGCTATGCGCGCAATGTCCTCACCAACAAGATCACCGAGCGGCGCTTTCCCGCCAGCTATGCGAACGGCGACATCACCATCGCTGCGGGCGAGACAGTCATCGAGGCGCGCAGCGTGAACGACGTGGCGACCGTCAGGATGCTGGCGGAAGCGTACAAGAAGATTTCCTCGTCCACGGCCATGCCCACCAGTGAAGAAATGTCACAGATTTGAACCGCATCGTCGTCCGCCCCACCAGCGCCGCCGATTGGCCGGCGCTGAAGTCCACGCGCCTGGCCGCCCTGCTTGACGCCCCCACGGCCTTTGGCGCCAGCCACGCCAGCGCGGCCGCTTTTTCGGACGCCGACTGGCAGCAACGCGCCGTCAGCACGCCGCAGCGCACCTTTTTCCTCGCCTTCGATGCAGAACAGCCCATCGGCCTGGCCGCGCAGGTCGTGGCCGGCAATGGCGAGTGCCATCTGATCGCCATGTGGGTACATCCGGAATACCGGGGCCTGGCCGTGGCGCAAGGCCTGGTCGACGCCGTGAAACGATGCGCCGTGGACAATGGCCATTCCCGGCTGGTGCTCGACGTGGCACCGGAAAATGCCCGCGCCGCCGCGTTTTACCTGAAACAGGGCTTTGTCTTTTTACCGGAATGGGAAGCGCTGGAAAGCCATCCGCATATCAAGGTGCAGAAGATGGAGTGGCGGGCGCCGGCATAACGGCCTTATTTTCGGCCAGAATTTGTTATGTATCCGGCCAGTCTGCGGCCGGGAGATATCTTGCCATCGAATCCGGGAAAACAGCGGTTTCAAGCACTTCATTCATCCCAATTGACGCTCTGTCTTAAAAACCTGCTCATACCGGTGTTTTTTTCTACACTCGCGTTTTCATTCATGAATAGAAAGATCAGGTATGCGTGCCATTCAACGAGCGGGGCTTTTGCTGTGTTTGTGCGGTGCTGCGGCGCAAGCTTGCGCTGATACGGAACCAGCCGTGGAACAGGCCGGGCAGGATGCGGCGGCGTCGGTCAACGTGAAAGGCATCCGCGACCCGGACTGGAAGCCTTACAGTGCCATGCTCAAGGGCATTAAACGCTTCGAGGAAAAACATGCGCTGGCGCCCGGCGCCGAATTGCGTTTCATCCTGGAACCGCGCCGTGCCGATGTCGACATGCACGCCATCGCGCTGCGGCTGGAAAGCGACGAGACGGGCATGGCGATACCGCTGGGGGAAGACAATATTTTCACCCTGCCCGTCGAACAGGGTCCGCTGTATGACAAGGCCGAACTGACCGTAAACCGCAAGGCGGGCTCGGTCAGGTGGATACCCTACGTCAGGAGCGCGGCGACCAGCGACACGCTGCGCCGCCTGGGCGACCTGCGGCTGGCGTGCGAAGTCCATTGGGCCATCGACAAGGAAACCTTGCCTTTTGCCATGCGCACGACGATGAGCGCATTGGGCGGGCCGTGCAATTTCGTGTCGCAAAAGGGAACCTACAGCTTTTCGGAACCACGGCGCATCACGGCGGCAACGATCAGTTTTAATGGCAAGAGCGCGCCCGTGCCCTTCAGCGTCAGGTCGTTCACGCCGCCGCTGCGGGAACAGGACTGGAGCGACGACAGCGTGCTCGAGCTGACGTTCGCCGACGACTAGCTGGCGCGGCGCCCTATTTCACCCGCTGCTTTTCCAGCTTGCGCGCCAGGGTGCGCCGGTGCATGCCCAGCCTTCTCGCCGTTTCCGAGATATTGAAATCCGTCTCGGCCAGCATTTCGTGGATGCGTTCCCATTCCAGGGTCTTGATGTTGGTGGCGCGGTTCGTCAGTTCGATGTCGGCGTTGCCGGCCACGTGGCCGAAGGCCGCTTCGATGTCGTCCGTGTTCGACGGCTTCGCCAGGTACTGGCAGGCGCCCAGTTTGATGGCTTCGACGGCCGTGCCGATGCTGGCGTAGCCCGTCAGCACGACGATCAGCATCTCCGGGTCGTGCTGGTGCAGCATCTGCACGCAGGCCAGGCCCGAGGTATTGCCATTGAGCTTTAAATCGACGACGGCGTAGTCGGGGCAATGCTGTTCCAGCAAGGCGCTCGCCTCGTCGAAATTGGTGGCCAGGATGACCTGGTAGCCGCGCCGTTCGAACGAGCGGCCCAGGGTGCGGGCAAACGCGGCATCGTCTTCCACGATCAGTAACAGACGGTCATCCTGCATGGTGGTCGCTTTCTCTTTCCAGTTTGATGGCCGCCAGCGGCAAGGCCAGGTGCACCACCGCCCCGCCCTGCACCCTGTTGCGCGCCGTCACCGTACCGCCCAGGGTACGCGCGACATTCACCACGAGGAACAGACCGAGGCCGCCGCCGGGCTTGCCCTTGCTGCTTTGGTACGGTTTGCCCAGGTGCGTCAGCATCGACGGCTCGAAGCCGGGGCCCGCATCGGTGATGACCAGGTGCAAGGCGTCCGCTTCGCGCGTCGCTTCGAAGCGCAGCCACTCCGGCGACGCTTCCAGTGCATTGTCGAGCACATTGCAAATCGTTTGTTTCAGGGTCGAATCGAAGACGACGGGCACGTCGTGCTCGATGCGGTTATCGTACTCGAAATCCTGGATCGGGCGGCTGGTGCGCCATTCGTCGACCAGGTCGTTGAGGAAGGTGTTGATCGTCGTTTTCACGGACGATTCGCCGCGCGCCTCGCCCGCCGACAACAAAATGCCGCTGACGATGCTCTTGCAGCGCTGCAATTGCGCCTGCATTTCCGTGATTTCTTCCAGCAATTCGCTGTTCTTGCTCAATTCCGGCATGCGGCGCCAGTCGCCGAGGATCACGGACAGGGTCGCCAGCGGCGTACCCAGCTCGTGCGCGGCGCCCGAAGCCAGCAATCCCATGCGGATAATGTGCTCTTCTTCCGCCGCGCGCTGGCGCAAGTCCGCCACCTTGGCGTCGCCGGCGCGCTGGTTGCGGTTGATGCGTGTAATAAAGACCACCAGCAAGGCGGCGTTCAAGATAAAACAGATCAGCAAGCCTTGCACGTACAGGCTGGAAAAGCCCCGTTCCGGGTCGATCGGCAGGATCAAGGGGCCGGGCAGCAAGGCCAGGCCCGCCAGGCACAGGCTGGTGATGGCCACCATGATCCAGGTCGACCACACTTCCAGCAGCACGGCGCTGAGAATGACTTGCAGTAAGTACAGGAAGGCAAACGGGTTGCTGATGCCGCCGCTCAGGTAGAGCTGGGCCGTCAGCACGGTCACGTCGACCAGCAGGGCGAGGAACAGCGCCGTGTTGGACACGGGCTGGCGTTCGTGCCAGCGCAGCAGGCTGGCCAGGTTGAAGGCGATGAGGCAGGACAGCACTTCGAGCATGTAGGGCACGGGCAAGGCGATGCCCAGTCCCACGCCCACGCCGAAGATCGTGCTGATCTGGCCGATCACGGCCAGCCAGCGCAGCTGGATCAGCAGCTTCATGTTCTGGTGGCCGGCCGGATGTTCCATCTCGGCCGCCACGGCGCCGCGTTCTAAGACCTCGCGGTTGGGCAGGATCTCAATCCTGCCCGGCATGGTCGCTTTCTTGCGATGGATCAAGCTTCTTGCCACGCGCGCGACGGCGCTTGTTCTCGCGCACGATCCACCACGTGATACCGGCTACCATCAAGGCCAGCGCGAACCACGTCAGCGCATACACCAGGTGACTGTTGTGGAACGAGATCACGGTCAGGCCGCCGACGGGGGCGTCAACGGCAGTTTCCGACTTTGCCTTGGCGTCGACAAAATATGGCGCCACGTTGGTGAGCATGTGCGAAGCGGCGATGGCGGCCACGTCGCGCGAATACCAGTGCTGCGTGGCTGGACTGTTTTCGCGCAGGAAACCGCCGCCCGTCTCGCTGACGCGCAGCAAGCCGTCGACCTCGACGATGCCGGGCGGCGTGCCGGCGGCGATGCCGGCGCGCTTGGTTACGAAGCCGCGGTTGACCAGCACGGTGCTGCCGTCGGCCAGGCGCAATGGCGTGATTAACCAGTAGCCGCTGCCCAGTGCCGTCGTTGCTTGCACCAGGGTATTGAAAATGGGGAGATACGTACCGGAGAGTCGCACATGGCGGTATTCATCCGTTTGCTGCGTGACACTGGCCCAGGCTGCCGGTCCAGGTGCGTCCGTTGCGGGCGCATGTACGCGTTGTTCGACGCGCTCGATCAGGTCAAGCTTCCAGAACAGGCGCTTGACTTGCCAGGTGCCCAGGGCACAGAAACCGGCAAATAAGATCCCCGCCAGCAAGGCCAGTGCAATGCTTGAATAATGCACAGCCATGCCGCGTGGGCCTGGCGCGGCATCTTGCGATGCGGCGCCAGGGGCGCGCCCGGTGCTGTCTGGGCGCGTTTGACTCATCATGGAGCCGTTTTCGTATGCATGTACTCAGGCATCAGATCCGGCATCATGTTGTGGTTCATGTGGTACATCACCCACAGGGAACCGGCCATGGCGATACCCACGATCATGATCGTGAAGATCAGCGCCATCATGTTCCAGCCGCCTTCGGACTTGGTGTTCATGTGCAGGAAGTACACCATGTGCACCACCACTTGAACCGCCGCGAACGCCAGCAGGACCAGGCCCATGGTGCCCGAATTGGTGATGGCTTTCGTCATCACCAGCCAGAAAGGAATGGCCGTCAGGATCACCGACAGGATGAAGCCGATGGTGTAGCTTTTCAAGCTGCCATGATCGTGGTTGTCATGGTGGTGGCTATCGCCGTGTGTGTGGTGGTCGCTCATGGCAGCACTCCCATCAGGTAGACAAAGGTGAAGACGCCGATCCAGATGACGTCCAGGAAATGCCAGAACAGCGACAGGCACATCATGCGGCGGCCGTTTTCCGGGGTCAGACCATGCTTGTTCAACTGGAACATCAAAGTCACGAGCCAGATCACGCCGAACGTCACGTGCAAGCCGTGGGTGCCGACCAGGGCGAAGAACGACGACAGGAACGCGCTGCGCTGCGGACCGGCGCCTTCGTGGATCAGATGAATGAATTCATACATTTCCAGCGACAGGAAGGCCAGGCCGAACAGGCCCGTGATGCCCAGCCAGACCAGGGTGCTGCGCAATTGCTTGCGCTGCATGGCCAGCATGGCGAAGCCGTAGGTGATCGACGACAACAGCAGCATGGCCGTGTTGACGGCCACCAGCGGCAGGTCGAACAGCGCGGCGCCCGTCGGGCCGTCCGCGTAGCTGCGGCCGACCACGGCGTACGTGGCGAACAGACAGGCGAAGATCAGGCAATCGCTCATCAGGTAGAGCCAGAAACCCAGCAAGCTGCCGTTTTCCGGGTGGTGCTCGCGCACAAAGTAGCTGCGCGTGCTTGGTGCGGCGCCAGCGGCGCCGGTGTTATGGGCGATGGTATCAGACATGGCTGCTCAGCAATTTAGTATAAGCGTCTTCGGTACGGACCACTTCTTCCGCAGGAATGTAGTAATCGCGCTTGTAGTTAAAGGTATGGACGATGATCGTAATCATCATGACCACGAAGCCGACGGCGGCGACGAGCCACATTTGCCAGATCAGGCCAAAACCGACCAGTGCGGACAGTGCGGCGATCACGAAACCAGCCCAGGTGTTCTTCGGCATGTGGATCTTCGTGAAACCGGACGTCGGACGCTGGTAACCGTGTTTCTTCATGTCGGTCCATGCATCGAGTTCGTGCACTTGCGGCGTGAAGGCGAAATTATAGTCTGGCGGTGGCGACGACGTCGACCATTCCAGCGTGCGGCCGCCCCATGGGTCGCCGGTCACGTCGCGCAGGGCGTGACGGTTGCGGTAGCTGACGAAGAACTGGATCAGCATGGAAGCGATGCCCAGTGCGATCGAGACGGCGCCAAACCAGGCGATGATGGTCCAGATTTGCAGCGATGGATCTTCAAAGTGGTTGACACGACGGGTCACGCCCATCAGGCCCAGCACGTACAGCGGCATGAAGGCCAGGTAGAAGCCGACGAACCAGAACCAGAACGAGCACTTGCCCCAGAACGCGTCGAGCTTGTAGCCGAAGGCTTTCGGGTACCAGTAGTTGATTGCAGCGAACACACCGAACACCACGCCGCCGATAATCACGTTATGGAAGTGGGCAATCAGGAACAGGCTGTTGTGCAGCACGAAGTCCGCTGGAGGTACGGCCAGCAAGACGCCGGTCATGCCGCCGATGGTGAAGGTGACCATGAAGCCGATCGTCCACAGCATGGGCAGTTCAAAGCGGATACGGCCGCGGTACATGGTAAACAGCCAGTTGAAGATCTTCGCGCCCGTCGGGATCGAAATGATCATCGTCGTGATGCCGAAGAAGGAGTTGACGCTGGCGCCCGAACCCATGGTGAAGAAGTGATGCAGCCATACCAGGTACGACAGGATCATGATGACGCAGGTGGCGTACACCATCGAGGCGTAGCCGAACAAACGCTTGCTGCTGAAGGTGGCAACGACTTCCGAGAACACGCCGAACAGCGGCAGGATCAGGATGTAGACCTCAGGGTGACCCCAGATCCAGATCAGGTTGACGTACATCATGGCGTTGCCGCCCAGTTCCGTCGTGAAGAAGTTAAAGCCTGCAACGCGGTCCAGCGACAGCATGGCCAGCACGGCCGTCAGCACCGGGAAGGCGGCGACGATCAGGATGTTGGTGCACAGTGCGGTCCAGGTGAAGACCGGCATTTTCATCCAGGTCATGCCTGGCGCGCGCATCTTGACGATGGTGGCGATCAGGTTGACACCGGACAATAGCGTCCCGACCCCGGCAATCTGCAAGGACCAGATGTAATAGTCTACCCCCACGTCCGGACTGCCGACGATGCCCGACAGCGGCGGATACGCCAGCCAGCCCGTGCGGGCGAATTCGCCGACGAACAGCGAAGCCATGACCAGGGCAGCGCCCATGGTGGTCATCCAGAAGCTGAAGTTGTTAAGGAAAGGGAAAGCCACGTCGCGCGCGCCGATTTGCAGCGGCACCACGTAGTTCATCAGACCCGTCACGAAAGGCATCGCGACGAAGAAGATCATGATCACGCCGTGGGCGGTGAAGATCTGGTCGTAGTGATGCGGTGGCAGGAAGCCGGCATTGTCGCCGAAGGCGATCGCCTGCTGGGTGCGCATCATGAGCGCGTCGGCAAAGCCGCGCAGCAGCATGACCAGGCCCAGGATCATGTACATGATACCGATTTTTTTATGGTCGATACTGGTGATCCAGTCGCGCCACAGGGTACCCCAGACGCGGAAATACGTCAGTGCCGCAACGAGTGCGATACCGCCCAGGGCGACCATTGCAAAGGTCGCCAGCAGGATAGGTTCGTGAAATGGAATTGCATCCCAAGTCAGACGGCCGAATATAAGCTTCGTCAGATCAATATGGTCTAGCATTGTTACTCTCAGAGAAAAAAGGGAGGCGCCAGGCAAGCGGCGCCAGTATCTGCAGCGCAATGCGCTGCGGGATTCATGCAGTCGTTACTTGGCTTGAACGCCCTTTTCAACTACTGCATCGCTAGCGACTACTGCCGTTACGGCCGCTACCGGGCTTTTTGCCATCGTCAATTTGTATGGCTCGACCGGCGTCACGCACAGGGCGTCGGAAACGATGGTGCGGTTCAGAATTGCCTTGTACAGATCGCTAGGTACGGCGCTGTAGCGGCGGACCGGGTCGCGTTCGCTAGGCTGGGCCAGCGACAGGTAGTCGTCGCGGTTCAGCGCGCCGCCACCGGCACGTGCCGACTCCACCCATTTGTCGAAGTCCGCATCATTCACGCCGTGGAACTTGAAGCGCATGCCCGAGAAACCGGCACCGCTGTAGTTGGCGGAAAAGCCCTTGTAGACGCCAGGCTTGTTGATGACGGCATTCAGCTGCGTTTCCATGCCAGGCATGGCGTAGATCTGACCTGCCAGTGCGGGGATGAAGAACGAGTTCATGACGGACGACGCGGTGATCTTGAAGCGGATCGGACGATCGACTGGCGCGTACAGTTCATTCACGGAAGCGATGCCTTGCTCCGGATAGATGAACAGCCATTTCCAGTCCAGCGCCACGACTTCGACGATCATCGGCTTGTGGCTGGCAGGAATCGGACGGTTGGCGTCGATACGGCTCAGCGGACGATAAGGATCGAGGGTGTGGGTGCTGATCCAGGTCAGCAGGCCCAGCACGATGATGATCAGCAGGGGCGCGCCCCAGATGATCAGCTCGAGGCGAGTCGAGTGGTCCCAGTCCGGCTCGTATTTGGCCGCGGTGTTGTTTTTTCTATAGCGCCATGCGAAAAGCAGGGTCAGGGCGATTACCGGAACGATAATCAACAGCATCAGCAATGTCGAGATGACAATCAGATTGCCTTGCTGAACTGCGATGTCTCCGGACGGATTCAGTACCACCGTATTGCAACCAGCCAACAATGCGAGAGGTAAAAGAAGCAGTCCGCGACGAACTTTTAATGAAAACATACAGGAAAGTCCAGTACAGGGGATGAAGATATGGTACTGTATTCTCACTGGAGCGCGTTGGCAATTGGACGTTTTGTCCTACCCCTTGCTCGGATTTTCACTCGGTAGTTGCGGAGTTTTCCTACAGCTATCTATTGAATAGTCCTACTCCGGGCGTGAGACACCCGGGGTATGTTACGCGTTGGCCGAACTCGAAACTATATTGGAGACGATCATCATGTCCAGCACGCGCATACACAGCGGGGATGTACCCGCCGACTTTTCCCCTCACTCCCTGCGCGACGCAAGCGGGGCCGGCACGGTCGAATCGCATATCGACCCTGGTGAGATCGCCGTCGGCGTGATCATCGGCCGCGCTTCCGAATACTTTGACTTCTTTGTCTACGCCATCGCTTCGGTACTGGTGTTTCCGCGCGTCTTCTTCCCATTCGAAGAACGCCTGGAAGGTACTTTATATGCATTCCTGATTTTCTCGTTCGCCTTCATCGCCCGTCCGTTCGGCACCGTGATCTTCATGGAGATCCAGCGCCGCATGGGGCGCAGCGCCAAGCTGACCTTCGCCCTCTTCCTGCTGGGCGTGTCGACGGCCGGCATCGCCTTCCTGCCGACCTACTCCCACCTGGGCTTTGCCGCCATCGTCTGGCTGTCCGTGCTGCGCATCGGCCAGGGCGTGGCGCTCGGTGGTTCCTGGGATGGCTTGCCGTCGCTGCTGGCCCTGAACGCGCCGGAAAACAAGCGCGGCTGGTACGCCATGCTGGGCCAACTGGGCGCGCCCGCCGGCTTCCTGATCGCCGCCGGCCTGTTCTGGTTCATGCTGACCACCCTGACGGATGAAGACTTCCTCGACTGGGGCTGGCGCTATCCTTTCTATGTCGCCTTCGCCATCAACGTGGTGGCCCTGTTTGCCCGTCTGCGCCTGGTGTCGACGAATGAATATGCGCGCCTGCTCGACGAACGCGAACTGCAGCCCGTGAGCGTGTTTGAAATGAGTCGCGGCCAGGGCCGCAACGTGCTGATCGGCGCACTCGCCGCGCTGGCCAGCTATGCGCTGTTCCACCTGGTGACCGTGTTCCCGCTGTCGTGGATTTCCGTCTACCAGACCCGTTCCGCGCCGGACTTCCTGCAAATCCAGATGCTGGGTGCCGTGCTGGCCGCCGTCGGCGTGGTGATTTCCGGCTTGCTGGCCGATAAAGTGGGCCGCCGCACCACCCTGGGCGTGCTGGCCGTGCTGATCGCCATCTTCAGCGCCTTCGTGCCGACCCTGATGGGCGGCGGCAATACGGGCCAGGACGTGTTCATCCTCGTGGGCTTCAGCCTGCTGGGCCTGTCCTACGGCCAGGCAGCCGGCGCCGTGACGGCCAACTTCCCTGCCCGCTTCCGCTACACGGGTGCGGCCCTGACGTCCGACCTGGCATGGCTGGTCGGCGCCGGCTTCGCCCCGCTGGTCGCGCTGGGCCTGTCAGCCAACTTCGGCCTCGCCTATGTCAGCTTCTACCTGCTGTCAGGCGCCGTCGCCTCTCTGGCCGCGCTGAGCCTGAACCGGGCACTGGAAATCCGCGACTGACATATATGTATACAGCGCAGCGCGCGCAGCACTGAAAAAACGCCGGCACCGCCCGGCGTTTTTTCATGCCCCAGGCTGTATCTGGAGCCCGACCCGGCTTACTGTATCGCCAGCTGCCGTCCGCCCGTGCCCTCTTTCTTCGGCAAGTCCAGCAGCAGCACGCCATTTTCATAGCGGGCCTGCGCGCCGGCCTCGTCCACCTCGTGCGGCAGCACGAAGCTGCGGTACTGCTGGCCATACTCGCGTTCGCTGCGCACGGTCTTGCCGCCGCCGTCGCGCGTCACTCTTTCCTCCTTGAGTTCCGCGCTGATGGAGACGCGGTTGCCGTCGATGGACACCTTGATGTCGTCCTTGTTGACGCCGGGAATGTCTGCCTGCACCTGATAGGCTTGTTCGGTTTCGGAAATGTCGACACGCATGCGCGATGTGCCCCCTTCGCGCAGCCGCAAGGCGGGCGCAAAAAAATCGTGCATGAATTCTTCCATATCGCTGAAGGGGTCGAAACGCCCCAGCGGATGCTGCGGATCGCGGTGGATCAAATGATTGGCCATGATGTCCTCCTGCATGGGCTGGCTTGCACACGGCGGCCGCCTGCAAGGACGCCGCCACCTTCTGCATCTTAGGATGACAACAGCCAATCTCGTTGATCTGCCTCAATCGTGGCCAGCTTGATTTTCCCACCACTTTGATCTGTGTGTTGCCGCGCTTTGCACAGGCGTGCGAGTCGGCAATTGGGCACAAGACTGTTATGCTAGCGCACGCCATACTTGACCACCAGAAAACTTGCATTTCAATTAAAATTGATTTTTTCGCGACAGCCTTACACGGACATGATGAATACCAAGACCCCGATCGATTCCTTCAGCTTTCGCCGCATCCTCGCCCGCAACGTCACCTTGCCGCTGGTCATCGGGGTCGTCACGGCCCTCGTGTTCGTCGCCCTGATCGCCTACCTGCTGTCGGCCCTGCGCTCGGTCGAGCATTCCGAACGGGTGATCGGCAATGCGAACGAGGTCATGAAATTGTCCGTCGACCTGGAAACAGGCATGCGCGGCTACCTGCTGACGGGCGACGAAACGTTTCTGGCGCCATATAAATCGGGCAAGGCAAAGATCGCCGTCGAAATGAGCACCCTGCTCGAACTGGTGTCCGACAGTCCCATCCAGGTGGACCGCTTGCGCCGCATCCGCGCGCTGCAAGGCCAGTGGCTCGATTATGCCGAAGGCGTGATCGCCCAGCGCCGCAGCAACCAGGAATTCCTCGCGCGCGTGCGCCAGGGCGAAGGCAAGCTGGAATTTGACGAAATCCGCCGCGAATTCCTCGCCTTCCTGTCCATGGAGCAGCGGCTGCGCCAGGAACGGGCCGACACGGCCGAAAGCCGCACCATGCTGGCCGTGGTGGTCTTCCTCATCCTCAGCCTGGGATTGTCGGGCTTGCTCGCCTACCTGGGACGGCGCGAACTGCTGCGCCTGTCCGACATCTACAACGATGCGCTTGAGCAGCGCGGCAAGGATAATGACGTGCTGCAGGAGCAGGCGTGGCTGCGCACGGGGCAAACGGAACTGGCGGCCCACACGAGCGGCCAGCTGGGCTTGCCGCAACTGGGACGGCACGTGCTGGACTTCCTCGCCCACCGCCTCGACGTGGCCGTCGCCACCCTGTACGTCGTCGACGAGGATGGCAGCCTGCGCCGCACGGCCGTGTACGGCTTCAACGACCAGGGCGTGAAGGACAAGCCCGTCTTCAAGCTGGGCGAAGGCCTGGTGGGCGAGACGGCGCGCGAAAAGCGCCTCAAGCATGTACGGCAAGTGCCCGACGATTACCTGACCGTGACGTCAAGCCTGGGCCGCGGCACGCCGCTGGAACTGGTCTTGACGCCCGTCAACAACGAAGGCCTCGTCAACGGCGTCATCGAACTGGGCTTTACGCATCCCGTCAGTGCCCGCGCCAAGGAATGGCTGAACCTGATTGCCGCGAATGTCGGCACTTCGCTGGAAGCGGCCCTGTACCGCCAGCGCCTGCAAAACGTGCTGGAAGAAACCCAGCAACTGAATGAAGAACTGGAAGTGCAGCAGGAAGAATTGCGCACGGCCAATGAAGAGCTGGGCGAGCAGTCGCGCGTGCTGGAACAGTCGCAAGCCCACCTGGAAGAGCAAAAGGCGGCACTGGAACAGTCGAACGAGCAGCTGGCCGTGCAGGCGCTGTCGCTGGACCAGAAAAACATGGCCATCGGCGAAGCCCATGCACAGCTGGAAGCGCGCGCCGAAGAGCTGCAGCGGGCCAGCCGCTATAAATCCGAATTCCTGGCGAACATGTCGCACGAACTGCGCACACCACTGAACAGCTCGCTCATCCTGTCGAAGCTGCTGTCGGACAACACCAGCGGCAACCTGACGCCGGAGCAAGTGACCTTCGCGCAAACCATTTATTCGGCCGGCAACGATTTATTGACCCTCATCAACGATATCCTCGACATTTCCAAGGTCGAGGCGGGCAAGCTGGAATTGACGCCGGAAGCCGTGCCCTTCGACGAGCTGCTCAGCAGCATGAAGATGTTGTTCGGCGCCCAGGCACAGCAAAAGAAACTGGTGTTTGACGTCAAGGTGGCGCCGGACGCCCCGCCGTCATTCGTCAGCGACCGCCAGCGCCTCGAGCAAATCCTGAAAAACCTGCTGTCGAACGCCATCAAGTTTACCGACACGGGCAGCGTATCCCTGCACGTGAGCACCGCTGCGGCCGGCCAGGTGCGCTTCCAGGTGCAGGATACGGGCATCGGCATCGCCGGCGACCAGCAGCACAAGATTTTCGACGCCTTCCACCAGGCCGACGGCACCACCAGCCGCCGCTATGGCGGCACGGGCCTGGGCCTGTCGATTTCGCGCGACCTGGCCGCCTTGCTCGGTGGCAGCATCGAGCTGGCCAGCACACCCGGCCAGGGCAGCACGTTCACCCTCGTGCTGCCGGCCGTCATGCCGGAACGCGCGGCGGAAGCGGTCACGGTGCCCGCCGCCGCGCCGCAAGCGCCCGCAAAACCCGCCGCCGCGCCCAAGGCGGCGCCTGCCGCCAAGCCCGTGCCGCTGCCCACCTTCGAGGATGACCGCAATAGTGTGCCGGCCGTCAAGACGGGCCAGCGTTCCGTGCTGGTGATCGAGGATGAACCGTCGTTTGCCGGCATCCTGTTCGACCTCGCGCATGAAATGCAATACCGCTGCCTGGTGGCGCATGGCGCCGACGAAGGCTTGCGCCTGGCGCAAGAATTCCTGCCCGACGCCATCCTGCTCGACATGGGCTTGCCGGACCGCCCCGGCTTGCTGGTCTTGCAGCAGCTCAAGGAAAACCCGCTGACGCGCCACATTCCCGTGCACATCGTCTCCGGCAACGACCAGATCCAGGAAGCCATGCAACTGGGTGCCATCGGCTACGCCACCAAGCCGCGCACGCGCGAGCAGCTGAAGGAAGTGTTCCGCAAGCTCGAATCGAAGTTTACGCAGCAGATGAAGCGCATCCTGCTGGTCGAGGACGACGAACGCCAGCGCGAAAGCGTGGTCCACCTGATCAGCGACGACGACGTGGAAATCACGGCCGTGGCCTTGGGCGAACAGGCGCTGGAATTGCTGAAAACACAGATTTTCGACTGCATGATCATCGACTTGAAGCTGCCCGATATCCAGGGCAACGAGTTACTGGAACGCATGGAACATGAAGAGCTGTGCTCATTCCCGCCCGTCATCGTCTACACGGGCCGCAACCTGAGCCGCGAGGAAGAAGCGGACCTGATGAAGTATTCGCGCTCCATCATCATCAAGGGCGCCCGTTCGCCCGAACGCCTGCTCGACGAAGTCACCCTCTTCCTGCACAAGGTGGAATCGGAACTGTCGAGCGAGCGCCAGGGCATGCTGCAGCAGGTGCGCAGCCGCGAGCGGGTCTTCGAAGGGCGCAAGATCTTGCTGGTGGACGACGACGTGCGCAATATCTTTGCCCTGACAAATGCGCTGGAACAGAAAGGCGTGGTGGTGGAAATCGGCCGCAACGGCTTCGAAGCCATCAGCAAGCTCAACAGCGTGGACGATATCGACCTCGTGTTGATGGATGTCATGATGCCGGGCATGGATGGCCTGGAAGCGACGCGTCTGATTCGCGCCGATGGGCGCTACAACAAGCTGCCCATCATCGCGATTACGGCCAAGGCCATGAAGAATGACCAGGAAGAATGCCTGCAGGCGGGCGCTTCCGACTACCTGGCCAAACCGATCGACCTGGACCGTTTGTATTCGCTGCTGCGTGTGTGGATGCCGAAGATGGAACGCATGTGATGACACGCCATGCCCGGGAGCGGCGCTGATGTCCCTGCGCACCACGGACGCGCAACTGCAGGCGCTGATGGAAGCAATCTATCAGCGCTACAGCTATGACTTCCGCGACTACTCTTTACCCTCGCAGCGCCGGCGCCTGCATCAGGCGCTCGAACGCCTGCATTGCGCCGACTTGACTGCCTTGCAACAGCTGGTGCTGGACGATGCCGCCGCCTTTGGCAAGCTGCTGCAGATTTTGACCGTGCCCGTCACTCAAATGTTCCGCGACCCGGCGTTTTTCCGCGCCTTGCGCGAACAGGTGGTGCCCGTGCTGAAAACCTACCCGTCGCCGACCATCTGGGTGGCCGGCTGCTGCACGGGCGAAGAGGCGCTGTCGCTGGCCATCATGCTGCACGAGGAAGGCTTGCTTGAACGCAGCACGATTTACGCCACCGACATCAATCCGCAAGCGCTGGCCACGGCCGCGCGCGGCGTGTATCCGCTGCACCGGCTCGATGAGTATGGCGCCAACTACCTGGCCGCGGGCGGCCTGGGCCAGCTGACCGATTACTACACGGCCGAGCATGCGACGGCGCGCTTCCAGCAGCGCCTGCTCGACAGGATCAATTTTGCCGACCACAGCCTGTCCACGGACAGCGTTTTTATCGAAACGCAATTGATTTGCTGCCGTAACGTGCTGATTTACTTCAACAAAACCTTGCAGGAACGGGCCCTGGGCCTGTTCCACGACTCGCTGTGCCACCGGGGTTTCCTGGGCCTGGGCAGCAAGGAAAGCACGCATTTCACCCGCTTTGCCGCCGACTTCGAGCCATTGCCGGGTCCCGAAAAGCTCTACCGCAAGCGTGCGCCATCGCACGCCGCTTCCCACTACGCTGGACGGCAAAGCCATGCCAGGAATGAAACATGATGAATGAAACAAGCACCAAACTGCTGATCGTCGACGACTTGCCGGAAAACTTGCGCGCGCTCAATGCGCTGATACGCGAGAGCGACCGCAGCGTCTACCAGGCCTCCTCGGGCGAGGAAGCGCTGGCCCTGCTGCTGGAACACGATTTCGCGCTGGCCATCCTCGACGTGCAAATGCCGGAAATGGACGGCTTTGAGCTGGCGCAACTGATGCGCGGCACGGAAAAGACGCGCCACATCCCCATCGTCTTCGTCACGGCGGCCGGCAAGGAAATGAATTTCGCCTTCCAGGGCTATGAAAGCGGCGCCGTCGATTTCCTGCACAAGCCGCTCGACATCAATGCCGTGCAAAGCAAGGTCAACGTCTTCGTCGCCCTGCACCAGCAGCGCAGCGAGACGCGGCGCCAGGTGCAGGCGCTCGAGCACAGCCGCCAGCAGCAGGAAGCGCTGCTGAAAGAATTGCGCGCCACGCAGGCGGAGCTGCAGCGTTCGCTGCGCCTGCGCGACGAATTCATGTCCATGGTGGCGCACGAGCTGCGCACGCCATTAAATACGCTGTTCCTCGAGACGCAGATGCGCACCGTCAACCTGGAACGGGGCAACCTGGCCGCCTTCGAACCGGAAAAGCTGGGCAAGATGGTGGCGCGCGACGGGCGGCAAATCCGCAGCATGGTGCGCCTGATCGACGACATGCTCGACGTCTCGCGCATCACCAGCGGCAAGCTGTCGATCCGCCGCGAAGCCGTCGACCTGACCAGCCTGGTGCGCCGCGTGGCGGACGACCTGGCGCCGTATGCGGCCACGACGGGCAGCGTGCTGGAAGTGATGGCCTTCGAACCCATCCACGGTTACTGGGATGCCTTCCGCGTCGAGCAGATCGTTGTCAACCTGATCAGCAATGCCGTGCGCTACGGCCAGGGCCAGCCCGTGGAAATCAGCCTGGCGCACACGCAGAACAGCGCCGTCATCGAAGTGCGCGACCATGGCATCGGCATCAATGCGCGCGACCAGGAGCGCATCTTCGACGCCTTCGAGCGCGTCATCCACCAGGACCGCACGGGCGGCCTGGGCCTGGGCCTGTTCATCACCAAGCAGCTGGTCGATGCGCACGGCGGCGCCATCACCCTGCAAAGCCAGCCCGGCAATGGCGCCCTGTTCAGCGTCACCCTGCCGCTGGCCGGCAGCTGAGGCCCCCATGAGCAGCACATCCGCCCCCCGCAGCCAGGCCGGCGCCAGCGGCGTGGCCTTCCTGCTACAACTGGAACGCCGGCTGCGCCTGCTGCAAGACACGGGCGAGATCCTGTCCCTCTCGGCCCAGCTGCTGGGCCAGCGTCTGGGCGCCCAGCAAGTGGCGTGTTTCGATATTGACCAGACCCTGCAGTGCCCTACCCTGCAGCATGCGTGGAGCGACGGTCTGGCGCCGGGCGCCGCCGGCGAGTATTTCCTCGGCGATTATGCGGCCCGCCTTGCCGATGCGCTGGCGGCCGGCCAGGCGCTGGCCGTCAGCGATGTGGCCAGCGACCCGCGCACGGCCATGCCGGCCGCGCTGGCCACGTTTGCGCGCCTGGGCATCCGTGCCTTCCTGAACATTCCCATCGCCAAGGAGGGCCGGCTGGCGGCCCTGTTCGTCGTGCACAGCAGTGCGGCCCGCCTGTGGCATGCGGACGAGATCGAACTGGCCGTGCAAGTGTCGGAACGGGTCTGGTCGACCATTTTGCGGGCCCAGGCGGAAGCGCGCCTGCGCGCCCTCAGTGCCAGCATGGAAACGCAGGTGGCCGAGCGCACGCGCGAGTTCGGCCGCACCTGGAACGTCAGCCCCGATTTGCTGGGCGTGCTCAACCTGGACGGCTATTTCGAGCATTCGAACCCCGCCTGGCAAGCCACCCTGGGCTGGTCGGCCGAAGAAATCCGCACGACGCGCTTCCTGGAACTGATCCATCCCGAAGACTTGCCGCGCACGCATGCGGCCTGGGATGCGGCCAACCAGGGCCAGCCCGCCTTGCGCTTCGAAAACCGCTACCGCCACAAGCTGGGCGGCTGGCACTGGCTGTCGTGGGTGGCCGTGCCCGAAGGCGACAAGGTGTATTGCAGCGCGCGCGACATCACCGTGGAAAAGAAGCTGGAAGCGGACCTGGCCGCGCGCAACAGCGAGCGCGAGCGGCTGTGGCGCAGCGCGCAAGACTTGATGGTGGCCATCGATGCCGAAGGCTGCTTTGCCGCCGTCAACCCGGCCGCCGGCGCCATCCTGGGATGGTTGCCCGAGGAAATGCTGGGCCGCAGCCTGTTCGACTTCGTGCTGCCCGAGGATGCCGCCGCCACGCGCCAGGCGCTGGCGCACGTGTCGCAAGAAGCCATGCCCAGCTTTGAAAACCGCTACCGGCACCGCGATGGCGGCCACCGCTGGCTGTCGTGGGTAGCCGCGCCAGAAGGCGACCTGGTGTTTGCCACCGGACGCCATGTCACCCTGGAAAAGGAAGCGGAAAGCACCTTGCGCAGCATGCAGGAATCGTTGCGCCACAGCGAGATGGCCCTGCTGCAATCGCAAAAGCTCGAAGCGCTGGGCAAGCTGACGGGCGGCGTGGCCCACGACTTCAATAACGTGCTGCAAATTATCTCGGGCAATCTGCAGTTGCTGCAATTGACCCTGGACAACGACCCGCTGGCCGCCAAGCGCATCGCCAGCGCCTCGGCCGCCGTGGAACGGGGCGCCAAGCTGTCGGCCCAGTTGCTGGCCTTTGCGCGGCGTCAACCGCTAAAACCGCTGGTGACGGACCTGGCGCAACTGCTGCGCGCGACGGAAGAGCTGCTGCGGCGCGCCACCGGTGAAACCATCGAAACGCGCTTGCTGCTGGCCGACGACTGCTGGCGCGCCCTGGTCGATCCGCACCAGCTGGAAAACGTCATCCTCAACCTGGCCATCAACGCGCGCGACGCCATGGAAGGCCAGGGCCAGCTGACCATCGAACTCAGCAACAGCGTGCTGGGCAGCGACTACGCGGCGCGCCATGCGGACGTGGCGCCCGGCGACTACGTGCAGCTGGCCGTGTCGGATACGGGCACGGGCATTCCCGCGGAACTGCTGGACAAGATTTTCGAACCGTTCTTCACGACCAAGAAAGAAGGCGAAGGCACGGGACTGGGCCTGTCCATGGCGTACGGCTTCCTGCGCCAGAGCGGCGGCCACCTGACCGTGGACAGTTTGCCGGGCCATGGCAGCACCTTCCGCATCTATCTGCCGCGCTCGCTCGAAGCGGAAACGGAGCTGCCGCTGCAACTGGGCGGCCCCGTGCTGGGCGGCAAGGAAACCATCCTCGTCGTGGAAGACGACGTGCAGGTGCAGACGACGGTGGTGGACATGTTGCGCGGCCTCGGCTATGCCGTGCTGCGCGCCAGCGATGGCGAAAGCGCGCTGGCCATCATCGGCAGCGGCGTGCCCATCGACCTGCTGTTTACGGACGTGGTGATGCCAGGCAAGGTCGCCAGCACGGCGCTGGCGCGCCAGGCCCGCGTGCTGCTGCCGCAGCTGGCCGTGCTGTTTACCTCGGGCTACACGCAGGACGCCATCATGCAGGGCGGGCGGCTGGAACCGGGCGTGGAATTGTTGAGCAAGCCATACCGGCGCGAAGACCTGGCGCGGCGCATCCGCCACCTGCTGGCCAACCGCCAGCACGTGACAGCCCTGCACCAGTACCGCGCGCAACTGGCGCCGCAGCCGGCAACAGCGCCGCCGGGTATGCGTCACATCCTCCTGGTGGAAGACAATGCGGACGCGCGCGCCATGACGGGCGACCTGCTGGCCATGCTGGGACATACGGTGCTGGCCGTGGGCACGGCCGAGGAAGCCTTGCCCCTGCTGGCCACGCCGGGGCTGGACCTGCTGCTGACCGATATCAGCCTGCCGCGCATGTCGGGCGCCGAGCTGGCCGAACTGGCGGCGCGCGACCATCCGCGGCTGGAAGTGGTGTTTTCCACGGGCCACGCGCCGGCCAATTCCGGCGTGCTGGACCCGCAAGCGCGCTTCCTGGTGAAACCATTTACCGTCGAGCAGTTGCAGCAAGCCTTGCTGCCGCCGGCTTAGTAAACGTCGAGCCGGCGCGCCTTCAGTGCGCCGGCCAGCTCTTCCAGGCCAAACGGCTTGCGCAGGAAACGCGCGCTGGCGTCCTGCATCAGGCTGGCGCCCCAATCATGCCCGGAAGCAAATACGACGTCCAGCTGCGGCCAGTGCGCGCGCGCATGCCGCGCCAGTTCCAGGCCGGACATGGTGGGCAGGCTGATGTCCGTCACCAGCACGTCCAGCCCAGGCATGGCCAGCAGGGGCAAGGCTTCCTCGGCGCTGGCCACGCCGTGCACGGTGTGGCCCAGCATATTGAGCATTTCCGTCGTCATTTCGCGCGCATCGTCATTGTCTTCCACCAGCAGGATGCGCCGCCCGGACGGGTCGGGCGCGCCCACCAGGCGGCGGTCGGCCAGCACATGGCGGATGCGCCGCGCCAGGTCTTCGCGCTGATAGGGTTTGCTCAATAATTCAACGCCCGGATCCAGCCGCCCGCCCTGCATGATGGCGTTGTGCGTATAGCCCGAGGTAAACAAGACGGCCAGTTCCGGCAGCAGCAGCCTGGCCTGCTGCGCCAGTTCCTTGCTGCTGACGGGCCCCGGCATGACGACGTCCGTAAACAGCAGGTCGATGGCCACGCCCGTGCCCAGCAGGGCCAGGGCCGAGGCGCCGTCATCCGCATGCAGCACGTCGTAACCGAGGCCGCGCAGCATGTCGACCACCGTATGTTGCACTGGCGCATCGTCTTCCACCACGAGGATAGTCTCGCTGCCGCCCAGCACGGGGCCCGTCAGGCCCGGCGGCGGCTCGGCCAGCTTTTCCAGCGAACGGGGCAGATAAATCTTGAACGTCGTGCCGGCGCCCGGCGCGCTGTGCACCTTGATGTGGCCCGCGCTCTGGCGGATGAAGCCGTAGGCCATGGACAAGCCCAGGCCCGTGCCCTCGCCTTCGCGCTTGGTGGTGAAGAAGGGCTCGAAAATCTGGTCGATCACGTCGCGCGCCATGCCGTGGCCCGTGTCGGTGATGGTCAGCAGCACGTATTGCCCTTCCAGCACGTCCGCATGCCGGCTGGCGTAGTCCGCATCGAGCGTGACATTGCTCAAGGTAAAAGTGAGGCGGCCGCCCTTGTCCATCGCATCGCGCGCGTTGATGGCCATGTTCAGCAGCACGTTTTCCATCTGGTTCGGGTCGACCAGGGTATGCCACAAGCCTTCGCTGATGAAGGTTTCCTCGGCAATCGCTTCGCCCAGGGCGCGGCGGATCAGCTCATGCATGCGGCGCAGCAAGCGTCCCAGGTCCGTCACCAGCGGCCGCAACGGTTGACGCCGCGCAAAGGCCAGCAGTTGCGACGACAGCTTGGCGCCCCGTTCGACTGCCGAGGCCGCCGAAGCGAGGCGCCTGGCCGCCTGCGGATTGTCGGCCACCGTCAGTTTCAGCAACTGCAAATTGCCCGAGATAATTTGCAGCACGTTATTAAAATCGTGGGCCACGCCGCCCGTCAACTTGCCGATCGATTCGAGCTTCTGTGCCTGCAATAAAGCTTGCTCGCTGCGCACCAGTGCCAGCCGCGCCTCCTTCTCGTCCGTGACGTCGCGGCCGATGGCGTGGATCAGCTTTTGCGCCGGCACGGCCGTCCAGGAAATCCAGCGGTAGCCGCCATCGCGGCGGCGGTAACGGTTTTCCATGCGCAAGGTGGGCGCGCCGTGGGCCAGGCGCGACAAGTCCTTCAAGGCCGCCATGCGGTCGTCCGGATGCACGAGGCTGATGAAATCCATGCCCAGCGACTCGATTTCAGGCCGGTCGAGAATCTTGCTCCAGGCGGGATTGACGGCGATGATCATGCCGGCCAGGTCCGCCACCAGCATGATGTCGGTCGACAGCCGCCACATGCGGTCGCGGTCGGCCGTGCGGTTGGCCATTTCCACTTCCAGCGAGGAATTCAGGTAGGCCATTTTTTCCAGCACGTTCTTCTGTTCCTGCACGTCCGTATTCGTGCCCACCCAGCGCAGCACCGTGCCCGCCTCGTCGAACAGGGGCAAGGCGCGCGCCAGGAACCAGCGGTAGGCGCCGTCGCTGGCGCGGCGCATGCGGAATTCGTGTTCGTAGGCGCTGGCGGTGGCGACGGCCCGCTCCCAGCTTTTTTGCGTGGCCTGCACATCGTCCGGATGCACGCACTGGCGAAAACCGGTGGACACGAGCGACTTCATCGATTGCCCCGTGTATTCGCACACCTGTTGGTTGACCCAGTAGGTGGCGCCGCTGCCATGCGCCAGCCAGGCCTGGTTGGGCATGGTCGAGGCCAGCGAACGGAACTGCGCTTCGCTGTCGAGCAAGGCATTGCGCGCCTGCCAGTGTTCGTCGATATCCTCGCAGGAGCCATACCATTTCACGGGCTGGCCCCGCTCGTCGAGCCGGCAGTAGGCGCGCGAATGCACCCAGCGGTAGCGGCCGTCCTGCCGGCGCACGCGCATTTCCTGGTCCAGCGGCTGGCCGCTGCCCACCGCTTCGCTCCAGGCCGCCAGGGAATGGGGCACGTCCTCGGGGTGGATGGCGTCCAGCCAGCTGGTGCCCAGGCCGCTGCCGCCCGTCCATTCGCGCCAGCGCTGCGCCACATAATCGAGCTTGCCGTCGACGTCGGCCGTCCACAGCACTTGCGTGTTCAGTTCTATGGCGTAATGAAAATGTTCGCGGCTGTCGTGCAGCGCCTGTTCCAGCTGGCCCCGCTCGATGACATGCGCGGCCACGCGAGCGGCCAGCGCCAGCAATTCGGTCTCGGGTTGCGTGGGATGGCATGGCGCCTGGAAAAACAGGCCCAGCACGCCCAGGATATGCCCCTTGGCGCCGAAGACGGGGGCGACCCAGCAGGCGCGATAGCCGTGCAGCATGGCTTCCTTGCGCCCCGCGCTCCAATTCACGTCACGCGTGATGTCGCCGCAATACACGGGCGCGCCGGAAAAGGCCGCCGTACCCAACGGGGATGGCTGGTCGCCGCCGTGGCGCAGGGCCAGGCACAGGTCTTGCGGCAGGCTGGGCGCGGACAGGCCGCAAAAGCGGTCGGCTTCGTCGATGAGCAAGAGGCAGGCATGCGCGCCGCCCTCGGCCAGGTCTTGCAGCGCCAGCAACAAATGCTCCAATGCATGAGCCAGGTCGGCGCCGGCCGCGATGCTGCCCAGCGCAGTATGCTCGGCGTCCAGCAAGGAAAGAATGTTGTTTGCGTGCACCGTGTCGATAAGGGGAAAACTGATGCCCGAAATATACCATGGGGCACCCCTCTTGCAGGAGGAAAACAGCTCAGCGCTTGATCTCTGCGCCCACGCGGGCCTATGCTAAAGTGTTGCTCTCTTCTCAAGCGAATTCCAGCATGCCTACCTCCTTGCCATCCTCCCTGATCGCCACCGCCCTGCTCGCCTCCGCCCACGGCGCCGTCGCCGTCCCCATGAGCCTGGACGATTACCTGGCCCTGAACGGCCCTCCGCCCACGGCGCAGATCGCCTATGGCCCCGCGCCGTCGCAATACGCGCAGCTGTTCCGGCCCGACGGCAGCGGACCGTTCCCCGTCGTCGTGCTCGTGCATGGCGGCTGCTGGACGGTGGCCTTCGGCGGCATCAAGCAGATGCGCAACGTCGCCGGCGCCCTCGTCGCGCAAGGCATCGCCGTGTGGAATGTCGAGTACCGCCGGGTCGACGAGCCGGGCGGCGGCTATCCGGGCACCTACGAAGACATGCACGCGGCGCTGGACAGCCTGCAGCAGCACGCACCCCAGTACCAGCTCGACACGAGCCGCATCCTCGCCATGGGCCACTCGGCCGGCGGCCAGCTGGTGCAATGGATCGCCGGCAGGGAAAAGCTGCCAAAGACCAGCCCCCTGTACCGCGACAAGTACTTGCCAGTAAAAAATATCCTGAGCCTGGGCGGCCTGGCCGACCTGCGCCATGAAAAGGAATTGATCAAGACCAGCTGCGAGCGCGACATCGCGCAACTGGCAGGCAGCGCCAGCACCGAGCGCCCCGACATCTACAGCGACACCAACGCCGCCGACCTGATCCCCAACGGCAGCCGCACCGTCCTGATCACAGGCGAGCTCGACACCATCTCCCCACCCCGCGTCGCGCACGACTATGCGGCCAAGGCCAAGCTGGCCGGCGACCATGCGGAGGTGCTGATCTTGCCCGGCGCCAGCCATTATGACGAGATTGCGGCGACGTCGAATGCCTGGGGGATGATTTTTCCGGTGGTGCGGGGGATGTTGGGGATGGCGGGTGGAAAGGTGTAGTAAACGAGCCAGCCTCCGCCTCAAGCCATATGGCAGGGCTGGCGAATAAGTTAAAGTCTGAGGATGATGGCAGCAGTCGGCCAGAAACTATCGTTCATTACGGGGTGACAATGTGTGAGTTTTATTGCTTGGCAATCCGTTATGCTTAGCGCCGCTATTAGCCAAGAGCAACCTTATAGAATAGTGTATACACATCCATTATATTTCTCAGTTTGACTCACCATGAATAAACATCACAAAATATCGGAAGCAATTGAAATTATAGCAACGCATAAAAATCAAATAATAAATCACATTGACAGTGCGTGGGGCGCTTGTGATTTCTCACTTTCCGAACCAAAGATCATTAAAAGCTTTGTGATGGATAAGGGTAAGGGAGTCGACTATTTAAATATAAATTTAGCTAAATTAATCAATGATTCGCAATCTAGGTTTGTCGTGAAATTTGGTGGCGTATATACGCATCAACGGCCGTATATAGTACGCACTCTAGGGAATAGCGCTAAACAGAAGGGGACAAATCCAACAGAGAAGTGCGAACTGGCAGACTTGCTGTGCTTACACGTATTCGTTGACAGCAAAAAGAATGTAATCACTTCTCAAGCCAGCTTCTTCCAAGCAAAAAAAACCGAAACTATTGATAATGCGACTCAGCGATGGCTTTACGACTTAGACGATAAATTTTCTTATGATGCGTCTTCATTTTGGGAAAATACTTCTTTAGGCACAGATCTCCGGACAATGCCTTCATGGGAAGAACAAAGGAGTAGCGCATTTCAATATCTTTTACTTCTGAACAACAAACCAAACGTTAGGTTGAGTCCTTGGAGCGTTGATCACAAACACAAATTTAGCTTTTTTCTGTACAGGTTGTTAACGTTTTCAGCTGGAAAAACTTATGATTATGCTGACAGATGCGACGGTGGATGGTCCTCTATCGTCAACGATGTCTTGCGGATGGGGGGAGGCGCGATAAAAGGTAAACTTAGAAATAGCCCAAATTTAGATGAGATAATCGACTATTTCAATGACTTTAGAAATCATGATAAACATGTCATGGATGCAAATGGTTCGGGTGTGCCTATGCTTCTCTCAATAGTGCAAGACACTGGAAACACGTAACATCCATCCACCCTCTCCTTGCACCGCTGGCCATTACGCAGTGATACAAGGAGCGATAAATTCAAGTTGACAATGATCTGCTAGGTAATTCCCTCACCAAAGATAATCCCCAATTTTTTAGAGCGCGCTAAAAGTAGAGGTTAAGCGGCCAAGGCGAGTTTCTGTTTCGAGGTGATACCACTAAGTGTCATATTGGGCCGGTCGTGATCATAAGTCCGCAGCCAGCGAGTTGCAAAATTCTGAATCTCATCGAGGATTTCAAACAAATGATGGGCCAGCCAGTCGTAGCGCACTGTTCAGTTATAGCGCTCGATGTGGGCGTTCTGTTGTAACCTGGGCGTTTAGGTTAGAATATTGCGTTGACCGATTGAATCCGCAGGCGGACGCAGACCTTCCTCAACCGCAAACTGCCAACGACAGCAAGAACAGGTCCTCGCCTCCAAAACAGGCTCCCCGGGCCCAGCGGGCCTGAAAAATGGCCAGGGCAAGGCGCGCGGGCGAAGACAGTACGCATGTACGGCGAGCCCAAGCAACGCAGCCATGGCCATTTTCTCAGGTCCGCGGCTCTGGCCCGCCGTTCAAAACAATACGCTCACTGAACACGCGCAAGGTACTGTGCCAGTTGGGCGAAGGTAGCCTTAAACCCCTGCGTCATCGACTCATGCCCTTCCAGGAAAGTCCGATGCTGCTCATCCGTCGCCTTATGCGGCGTCGACCGCAAAGTCATCGTCGTCTTGCCGTTTTCCTCGGTGAGGGTCATGGTATTGAACGACTCCAGTGGCCAGGTGGCGCTGACCGGGTGCTGCACGGCATTGCCCTGCTTGTCGGCAAACGACAGGATGGACACGATCTTTTCCGGCGCTTCGATCGCCTGGTAAGTGAACTTGCCCCACATCTCATAGCCATTGTCGGCACGCATGCCGTAGTGGAAGACTCCGCCCGGTTTGAGATCCAGCGCCAGCACGCTCAATTCGAAGCCGACGGGGCCCCACCATTGGGCCAGGCGTTCCGGCTCCACCCACGACTGGAACACCAGCTCGCGCGGCGCGTCGAAAGTTTGCGTGATGACAAAGTCGCTGCTGTCGCGGTGCTGTCCTTCCTGCTTCTGTTCTGCGGTGCTCATTGCGGTCTCCTGAGGGTGATGGACTGGCACTAATGTAACAGCGGCGTAGACAAACGGGAAGGCCTGTACGCCTGCCAAAGAGGCATGCTAAAATATTAGTTAGACACCTAACCATTAGACGACTCACTTTATGACTTCTATCGAAGAGCGCTTTTCCGCCGCCCTCCACAAGACGGCACGCGGCTGGCGCCATGCCATCGACCGGCGCCTGAAAGACCTGGACCTGGGGCAAGCAAGCTGGATGTGCATCGCCATGATCGCCAAGTCGCCCCAGCCGCCCTCGCAAAGCGAACTGGCGCACCAGTTGGGCGTGGAAAACCCCACCATGGTGTCGATGCTGGACCGGCTCGTGAAATCGGGCTTCGTGCAGCGCCAGCCGTCGGAAACGGACCGCCGCGTCAAGCTGGTGGTGCTGACCGAGGCGGGCCTGCAGGTGTATGACACCGTGCGCAAGGAAGCGGACGGCTTCCGCAAGGAGCTGCTGCAGGGCATTGACCCCGATCAACTGCGTGCCGCCACCGAACTGCTCGAAGGCCTGCAGGCTGCGACGGAGAAGTTTGCGTGACTTCCGTGACGACAGCGGCCCTTCCAGCCTCGCAAGACCCCAGCCTGAACCGGCGCATGATCACGATTTCGATCATGCTCGCCACCATCATCCAGGCGCTCGACGGCACCATCGCCAACGTCGCCCTGCCCCACATGCAGGGCAGCCTGTCCGCCTCGCAAGACCAGATCACCTGGGTACTGACCTCGTTCATCGTTGCCGCCGCCATCGCCACGCCCCTGACGGGCTGGCTGTGCGACCGTTTCGGCCAGAAAAACACCTTTCTTGTCTCCGTGGCCGGTTTTACGCTCGCCTCCGTGTTGTGCGGCTTGTCCGGCACCCTGTCCGAGATCGTCGCCGCGCGTCTGCTGCAGGGCGTGTTCGGCGCGGCGCTGGTGCCGCTGTCGCAGGCGGTCTTGCTCGATATCAATCCGCGCGAAAAGCACGGTTCGGCCATGGCCATCTGGGGCATGGGCGTGATGATCGGCCCCATCCTGGGACCGACCCTGGGCGGCTGGCTGACGGACAGCTACAGCTGGCGCTGGGTCTTCTTCATCAACATCCCCATCGGCGCCATGGCCTTCTACGGCATCTGGCGCTACATCCGCAAGGACCCGCCCAACCGCCGCATGAACTTTGACATGTTCGGCTTTGCCACCTTGAGCCTGTCGATCGGCGCGCTGCAGATGCTGCTGGACCGGGGCGAGCAGAACGATTGGTTTTCTTCCACGGAAACGTGGATCGAAGCCATCGTGCTGGCCATGAGCCTCTGTTATTTCATCGCCCACACGGCGCTGCGTCCGGCCGGCAAGTCCTTCCTCGACTACCGCCTATTGAAAAACTCGAACTATGTGAGCGGCTTGCTGTTCATCTTCATCGTCGGCATGGTGCTGTTCGCTACCCGCGCGCTGACGCCGTCGATGCTGCAAGGCTTGATGAACTATCCGGCGGCCATCGCCGGCCTCGTGACGGCGCCCAGCGGCCTGGGCACGATGCTGGCCATGCTGATCGTCGGCAGGCTGACGGGCAAGATCGATACGCGCATCCTGCTGGGCGTGGGTTTTTCCATTACCGCGTTTTCGCTGTGGCAAATGGCCAATTTCACGCTGGACCTGGTGCCGAAGACCGTCGTGTGGAACGGCATCATCCAGGGCATCGGCCTGGGCCTCGTCTTCGTACCGCTGAGCGCGGCCACGTTCGCCACCCTGTCGCCGCAGATGCGGGCGGAAGGCACGGCCATCTACAGCCTGGTACGCAATATCGGCAGTAGCATCGGCATCGCCCTCGTGCAAACCTTGTTGGTGCGCAATACGCAGATCGCCCATGCGTCCCTGACGGAACACATCAATATTGCCAACCCGGCCCTGCATGACCCTGGCATCGCCCAGGTGTTCGACCTGGGCACGAGCACGGGCATGGCGGCCCTGAATGGCGAAATCACGCGGCAGGCATCGATGATCGCCTATCTCGACGACTTCTGGCTGATGATGTGGCTGACCATCCTCGTGCTGCCGCTCTTGCTCCTGATCAAACCACCGAAGAAGAATGCGCCCGTCGTGGTCGACCACGCGGCCATGGAATAACCCTCATGCACACACCTATGAAACTCTCCCTGCGCATATTGGCGCTCAGTTTGTCGCTGGCCGGCTGCGCCAGCATGGCGCCCGACACGCAACAGTTGCCGCAGCAAGACCTGGCCACCGTGCAACTGGCGGCCGACATCCACCTGGCCAGCGAAGGCTGGCCCGCCGCCCAGTGGTGGCGCCAGTTCCAGGACGATCAGCTCAATCAATTGATCGAACAGGCGCTGGCCGCCAGCCCGAACCTGGCGGTGGCGAATGCCCGTATCGGCTCGGCCCTGTCCGCGTTTGACGCACAGCACGCGCAGCGCGGCCCCAGGATCGATCTGGGCGCGAATGCCAGCCGCCAGCGCTATTCGGGCAATGGCCTGATGCCCGCCCCCATCGGCGGCAATTACTACAACGAAGTCACGGTGGGCGTGCAAGCCCATTACGACCTGGACTGGTGGGGCAAGCACAAGGCGCAGATCGCCGCCAGCCTCGGTGAAGTCAATGCGCGGCGCGCCGAGTACGCGATGGCCGAACAGATGCTGGCGGCCGAGATCGCCCGCCACTATTTCAGCATGCAAAACGGCTGGGCACGCATGGACAACCTGCATGCGCTGGTGCAACTGCAGCAGCAACTGGTGCTGGACAAGGAAAAACGCATCGCCAACGGCCTCGGCGTCAGCGACGACCATCTGTCCGCGCAAACGCGTTTGAGCTTGCTGCAGCAGCAGATCGCCTTGCTGGAAACGCAGGTCGTCACGGAACGGGAAGCCTTGCGCGCGCTGTTGGGTGCGGATGCCTCGGCCCTGTCCAGCCTGCAGCCGAAACAGGCCCAGCCGCTGCCGCACGCCCTGCCCGGCAAGCTGGGCATGGAATTGCTGGCGCGCCGGCCCGACTTGCAGGCGGCGCGCTGGAGAGTCCAGGCAGCCATGAGCACAATCGAGGCGGCGCAGGCATCGTTCTACCCCGATATCGACCTGGGCGCCTCGTTCGGCCTCGATGCGATAAAACTGGGCAAGCTGCTGCAATCGGGCAGCCGCACCCTGTTCATCGGCCCGGCCCTGTCGCTGCCCCTGTTCGACAGCGGCCGCCTGCAGGCGCAGCTGGCTGGCGCGCGCAGCGAACGCAACGAGCTGATCGCCGACTACAACCAGAATGTCTTCCATGTCGTGCGCGACGTGGCGCAGGCGGGCGCCAGGGTGCAGGGCGTGGAAAACCAGCTGCGGCTGCAGCAGGAAAACCTGCGCGCCAGCGAAGCGCAGCTGCGCAACGCGAATGCGCGGCTCAAGCAAGGTCTGGCCGACCGCGCCACCCAGCTGAATGCGGAAATGACCGTGCGCGGCCAGGTGGACCTGGGCATGCAGCTGCAAAACCAGCGCCAGGACGCGGAAATCAGCCTGACCGTGGCACTGGGCGGCGGCTACCGGGGCAGCAGCGATTTTGCCGCCAGCGCCAACACCGTCACCACCGTCACCACCAAACAATAACCATCGATTACGGAACACACCATGAGCAGCGATACCACCTCCACCTCCGCACCCACCGACAACCCGGGCAAGCGCAAGGCCGTCCTGATCACCATCACGGCCGCCTTCCTCGTGGCTGGCGCGGCCTGGGCCGCCTACTATCAGCTGGTGCTGTCCAGGGAAGAAGTCACGGACAATGCCTACGTGGGCGGCAACCTGGTCACCCTTTCCGCGCAAGTGACGGGCAATGTCGACGCCATCCGCGCCGACGAAACGCAGATGGTGAAAGCGGGCGCCCCGCTGATCACGCTGAACGCCATCGATGCGGAGCTGGCCCTGAGCCAGGCGCAGGCACGGCTGGGCAACGTCGTGCGCCAGGAGCGCGAACGCTATGCCAGCGTGGCGCAGTACGACGCCGTCATCGAGCAGCGCCGCCTGGCCCTGGCCACGGCGCAGGGCAACCTTTCTCGCCGCGCGCCGCTGGCGGCGGACCAGACGATCTCGGGCGAAGACCTTGCCCATGCGAAACAGGCCGTCGACAATGCGAAAGCGGCCCTGACGGTGGCGCAGCGCCAGGCCGAGTCGGCCAAATCGGGCGTGGCGGGCGTGAACCTGGCCAGCCATCCAGCCGTGCTGTCGGCCAAGGGCGACGTGCTGCAGGCGTGGCTGGCCGTGCGCCGCAACGCCGTGGTCGCGCCCGTCTCGGGCTATGTCGCCAAGCGCAACGTGCAGCTGGGCTCGCACGTGACGCCGGGCGCGCCGCTGATGTCCATCGTGCCGCTCGATCAATTATGGGTCGATGCGAACTTCAAGGAGTCCGAATTGCGCAATATTCGCGTGGGTCAGGCGGCCACGATTGAAACGGACTTGTATGGCAGCAAGGTGGTCTACCACGGCAAGGTGCTGGGCATGTCGGCCGGCACAGGCAGCGCGTTTTCGCTGTTGCCGGCGCAAAACGCCACGGGCAACTGGATCAAGGTGGTGCAGCGCGTGCCCGTGCGCATCACGCTCGACCCGAAAGAACTGGCCGCCCACCCGCTGCGCATCGGCCTGTCGACCACGGTGACGGTCGATACCAGCCATGGCGAAGGGGCAACCCTGGACCAGCCGTTGGCGGCCAGCACGGTCTACACGACCCAGGCGCTGAGCCAGCCCGTGGATGAGGCGGAGAAGATGGCCGATGCGATTATTGCGCAAAACCTTGCCCATTAAACCGTCCGTTGAACTCAAGCGACATCCGGGGTCAGACCCGACGGGTCTGACCCCAGCCTTACTTTGCCTCATCAGCAGACACGCCCCTATCGAGCACCCGCTACGTTACTTCGCCTTCCCCGCCGCCGCCACCTGGTCCAGTATATGCTTGGGCACGGCCGCATAATGCTTGAATTCCATCGTGTAGGTGGCGCGGCCCTGGGTCAGCGAACGCAAGGTTGTCGAGTAGCCGAACATTTCCGCCAGCGGCACCAGGGCCTTGACGATGCGTCCCGCGCCGCCCGGGATGTCGTCCACGCCCTGCACCATGCCGCGCCGGGCCGTCAAATCGCCCATGACGTTGCCCATGAACTCTTCCGGCGTTTCCGCCTCCACCTGCATCATCGGTTCCAGCAGCACAGGGTGGGCTTTGCGCATGCCATCCTTGAAGGCGATGGAGCCGGCCATGCGAAACGCGTTTTCGTTCGAATCGACGTCGTGGTAGGAACCGAAGGTCAAGGTGGCCTTCACGTCGACGACCGGATAGCCGGCCAGCACGCCCGCCTTCAGGGTTTCGATGATGCCCTTGTCGACGGCGGGGATGAATTCGCGCGGCACCACGCCGCCCTTGATGGCGTCGACGAACTGGTAACCCGTGCCCGGTTCCAGCGGTTCGAGCTTCAGCACCACGTGGCCGTACTGGCCCCGTCCGCCCGACTGCTTGACGAACTTGCCCTCCACATCTTCCACCGCGCGCGTGATGGTTTCCCGGTACGCCACCTGCGGCTTGCCGACATTGGCTTCCACGCCGAATTCGCGCCGCATGCGGTCGACCAGAATTTCCAGGTGCAGCTCGCCCATGCCCGACATGATGGTCTGGCCCGACTCCTCGTCCGTATGTACCCTGAACGACGGGTCTTCCTGCGCCAGGCGGTTCAGGGCGATGCCCATCTTTTCCTGGTCCGGCTTGGTCTTGGGTTCGACCGCCTGGGAAATCACGGGTTCCGGGAAGATCATCTTTTCCAGCACGATGATGTGATCGATGGCGCACAGGGTGTCGCCCGTGGTGACGGCTTTCAGGCCCACGGCGGCGGCGATGTCGCCCGCATACACTTCCTTGATTTCCTTGCGCTCGTTCGCATGCATCTGCAAAATGCGCCCCAGCCGCTCGCGCGCGCTCTTGGTGGGGTTGTAGACCATGTCGCCCGAGTTCACCACGCCCGAATACACGCGGAAGAAGGTCAGCTGCCCCACGAACGGGTCCGTCATGATCTTGAAGGCCAGAGCCGAAAAATGCTCGTCGTCGGCCGGGTGGCGCTCCACTTCCTTGTCGTGCTCGTCGTGGCCCATGATGGGCGGCACTTCCATCGGCGACGGCAGGTATTCGATGACGGCGTCCAGCATCGCCTGCACGCCCTTGTTTTTAAAAGCGCTGCCGCACAGCATGGGCACGATTTCATTGCGGATGGTGCGCGCGCGCAAGGCTTGCTTGAGTTCCGCTTCCGTGAACGTGTCGCCATTCAGGTAGCGTTCCGTCATCTCCGTGGTGGCCTCGGCCGCGTGTTCGACCAGGTGCTCGTGCCACTCCTGCGCCTGCGCCAGCAGCTCGGCAGGGATGTCGCCATAGCTGAACTGCACGCCCTGGCTGGCGTCGTCCCAGGTGATGGCGCGCATTTTCAGCAGGTCGATGACGCCCGTAAAATGCTCTTCCGCGCCGATGGGCAGCTGGATGGGCACGGCCACGCCCTTCAGGCGCTCGGCGATCTGCTTGCGCACGCGCAAGAAATCCGCCCCCACCCGGTCCATCTTGTTGATGAAGGCGATGCGCGGCACGTGGTATTTGTTGGCTTGCCGCCAGACGGTTTCCGATTGCGGCTGCACGCCGCCGACGGCATCGTAGACCATCACGGCGCCGTCGAGCACGCGCATCGAGCGTTCGACTTCAATCGTGAAATCCACGTGGCCGGGCGTATCGATGATGTTGATGCGGTGTTCGGGGAAGTTGCCGGCCATGCCTTTCCAGAAGGCCGTGGTGGCGGCCGAGGTGATGGTGATGCCCCGTTCCTGCTCCTGCTCCATCCAGTCCATGGTGGCGGCGCCATTGTGCACCTCGCCTATCTTGTGATTCACCCCCGTATAAAACAGGATGCGCTCGGTGGTGGTGGTCTTGCCGGCGTCGATATGGGCGCTGATGCCGATGTTGCGGTAGCGCTCGATAGGTGTTTTGCGGGTCATCACAATCTCCATGGCTAGCCCGGCGCGCCAGTGTCAGCACCGGTTTTCCAGTGTAGCAGACATCGATTTGGGCGGCACGGCGGAGGGCCGTTTACCAAGCGCACAACACTGTCGGCCGCGCGCACGGTAGCCGCACGGGATAAACAAGGTAATCCGCTATACTTTCAACTTTATTAATCCAACAAAGATTAATCAAAATCAAAACGCACGGTGATTTATCGTGTAAGGCGACGCCGCCGGCATGCAGCCCAGGTGCGCACCGAACGACATGCCCCACTCAGCCTATGACTATCCGACTAAGAAAAATAATTCTCTCTTCCCTGCTGGCGTCCCCGGCGCTGGCCATGGCCGGCGAACTGGAACAGCAAATGCAGCGTTGCGCCGTGCTCGGTGACGCCAGCGCCCGCCTCGGTTGCTTCGACACCCTGGCCAAGGCGGCGGAAAAGGCCACCATCGCCGCCGGCGGCGACCCTGCCACGGCGGCCGTCACCCTGGCGGCAGCCGCCGAGGTCGCCCCCCTCACGTTTGTCAGCCCGCCTGGCGTGGCCACGCCGGACGCCGTCAACGCCGCCATTCCCGCCATCGCGCAGGCTGGCGCGGCGCCGCCGGAGGCGCCAATTTCGCGCACCCAGCAATCGTGGGAACTGAACGATGCCTCGAAGCGCGGCCTGTTCAACTTCCGCCCGCACCGCGACACTTATTTGCTGCTGGCCAACTACAGCGACGCCTCGAACGATGAACCGTTCCAGGATTTCACGCCGGGCGGCATCAAGAGCCAGCACGTGGAACTGACTTTCCAGCTGAGCTTCAAGATGAAGCTGCTGGAAGACATCGCCGGCACGCCCATCGACATGTGGTTCGGCTACACGCAGCAAAGTTTCTGGCAAGCGTATAACCGCAAGGCGTCGAGCCCCTTCCGCGAGACCAATTACCAGCCGGAACTGATGCTGGTCATGCCAATCAACAAGAATTTCGCGGGCATCGAATTCAATTACCTGAACTTCGGCCTCGTGCACCAGTCCAACGGCCAGACGTCGACCCTGTCGCGCAGCTGGAACCGCGTGTATGCCGAGCTGGGCATGGAGAAGGATAACCTGGCCGTCGCCGCGCGCGTCTGGCACCGCCTCGACAATAGCGCGGTCGACAATGACAATATCGACATCACCGATTATTTGGGACATGGCGACTTGCGCGTGAGCTACCGCAACAAGGGGCACGAGTACGCCGTGACGGCACGCCGCAATTTCAGCAAGAAGCATGGCTCCATGCAGGCCAGCTGGGCTTTCCCATTGAAAGCCAACCTGAAAGGCTATCTGCAGCTGTTTTCCGGCTATGGCCAGAGCTTGATCGACTACAACTATTCGCAGAAATCGATCGGCGCCGGCTTCATGGTCGACCTGTAAGCGGCACGGCAAACAAAAATGGCGCCGAGGGCGCCATTTTTTTATGGGAAAACCAGTTCAGTGCCGCCCGCCGCCCAGCACGCGGGCCGGCAGCATGACGATGGCGCGCAGCAATTCGAACACGCCTTCCACACCGATGCCGATCAAGCGGAATGGCAGCAACAGCAGCCAGGCCAGCGGATACAGCACGAGGGCCAGCAAGGCCAGGGGCCAGCACACCAGCAAGAGCAGCAGCCACAGCACGAATCCCAGCATTGCGTTCCCCCTCAAATGAAATGTGCGGAGCAAGCCGTGCTTGCCCCGCTACCGTGACAGCACTATAGTAAAGCGCCGCCGCGGCGGCAACGGCCATGCGATGAACTGCGCGCTGCGGGGATGAACGGTACGAAAACGGGAATGAACGGGGCTTATTGACCGACGCAAATCACTTTCGTGACGTATTCATGCGCATTCGGCTTCTTGCTGGTGGCCCATTTGATGGCCTGGTTGGCATCTTCGATGGTCATGATGGTGGCCTTGTCCTTCGACTTGATGAAGGACACGCCTTCAAACACGCCTTCCTTGCTGCGCATTACCTTGGCAAACACGGGCGGCCTGGTCTCGCCATCGCTGATTTTGTTCTGTTGCACGAGGTAACGCTGATCGATCTGTTCCATGATAGTAAAGCTGTCCAGTGGGTAAAAGACGGAATATACCCTGAATGGACAAACGCCGCAGGATGAAATCGCTGCGGCGTTGCCTTGAAATTAACGATCCTATGCGTAGACGGCGTTTTGTACTACCGGTTGCAAGTTGACATCGTAGATCACCTGCGCGCGGATCGACGCTTCCAGCGAGGGAATCGAACCGCCCGCGCGGTACTGGAAACTCACCTGCAGCACGTCGCCCGCCTTCACGGCGACCGGCGTGGCCAGCGGCAAGCACATGTAGTGGTTCAGCCAGTCGATGGTGGTCGAACGCTCGGGCACGACGGCCAGGATGTTCTTGGTGACGAAACGCAAGGCGTTCAAGGTGCCGCTGCGCTCGACGACAAACTTGCCGTCGAAGCCGAACACGCTGTCCGTCGGCTGGCTGAAGTCGATGATGCTGTACACGGACGGCGGCGCCAGTTCCTGCACCCCAGGATGGATGGCCGTAGTTTCCTGGAATTGCACGATGGGCGCATAAAAACCCTCGAAATCGTATTCCTGCTGCATCGGCTGCACGGCCATGATGACGGCCTCGGGCAGGAAGATGGGCAGCGGACCGCCAAAGCGGGCCAGGTAGCGGCGCTTGAACGATTCGATCACTTCCACCTGTTTTTCGCGCAGCATGCCGACATGGATCATTTCGCAAATGACCACATCGACGGGCTCCGGCGGCAGGTATTCAAAGGCGTCCGCGTGGACGACTTCGACTTTTTCACCGTTGGGGTTGAGCGCCAGCATCTTGCGCGCTTCCTTGACCATGTCCGGATTGAATTCCACGCACCACACCTTGTCGGCGCGCGCGGCCGCAAACCACGACAGCACGCCCGTGCCGCCGCCCAGTTCCAGCACCTTCATGCCGGGTTTTACCGCGTAATCGATCGCCGACTTGAACCCGTGCATGCGGTTCTGGTCCATCAACATATTGTGGTGGTAATGGACGGGGATAAATTGCCCCAGGTAACAACTCTCGATTTCTCGTTCATTCAGCATGTCTGTCCTCTTGGAGCCTGGCTCCGATGGCCGATCGGTTTTGTCATTCCAGAAAGCAGTGATATCGCACGGGCTGCGCGAGGGGCGGCGACAATACAGCCGGCGCCTGACGGTGATGTGATGACCCATGCGAGGTATCTCCTGATTAATGCGACATAATCATTATCGTTAATCGGCAGGGAGAACAAAGGGCTGAGGTGAGAGGCAATTCCATGCCAGTTTCAGCGCTGGCATGGAAAGTATTGAAATTAAAACATTATTTACATGTATTTATTGCACGTACTTATTGCATGTACTTATTTACGTGCCGCGCGCGCCTTCTGTGCCGCTTCGATGATGGCGACCACGCCGGGCTTGTCGCCCGCCTGGGCGAACTGCACGGCCGTCCAGCCATGGTCGCTTTTCAGGCTGGCGTCCGCGCCCCACGACAGCAGCAGCTTGACGGCACCCTCCTGGCCTTCGCGGGCGGCAAACATCAGCGGCGTGATATTCGCGGGGGCGCGCGCATCGACCATGGCGTCGCGGTCGAGCAGGATTTTCATGATGGGCAAGTCGCCAGCCGAGGCCGCATAGTGCAGCGCCGTCCAGCCGCTCTGGTTGACCTTGGCGCCCTTGGCCAGCAAGGCGTTCACGGCCTCCAGCTTGTGCTTGTAGGCCGCCATCATCAGCGCCGTGTTGCCATTGGCCGAGCGCGCTTCCAGGTCGATGCCGGGGGCGTCGAGCAGCAGCTTGAATACTTTATCGGCATCATCGCGCAGGGCCAGCACCAGCGGTATGTCGCCCCGCTGCGCGTCCGGCTGGTTCGGATTCATGCCTTCCGCCAGCATGCTGCGCACGCCGCTGTCGTTGTTGACGGAAACGGCGCGGAAGAAGGCGTCCGGTTCCGGCGCCGCGTGGCTGGCCGCCGCGCAGCACAGCAGCATCGCCAACGCGAGTTTTTTCATCATGTCTGACCTTAAGAAGTTATGGCAACTGATTGAATAACTTGAAGAAATTATCCGTCGTCTGGCGCGCCACCTGGTCCAGCGGGATGCCTTTCAAGGTCGACAGGTATTCCGCCACGTGGGCCACATAGCCGGGTTCGTTCATGCGGCCGCGGAACGGCACGGGCGCGAGGTACGGCGAATCCGTCTCGATGAGGATGCGTTCGAGCGGCACTTCCAGGGCCACGGCCTGCAAGTCTTTCGCGCTCTTGAACGTGACGATGCCGGAAAAGGAAATGTAGAAACCCATGTCGATGGCGGCGCGCGCCACTTCCAGGGATTCCGTAAAGCAATGCATGACGCCGGCCACGCCGCCGTCCGACACGCCCGCGCCCTCTTCGCGCATGATGCGTATGGTATCTTCGCTGGCCGCTCTTGTGTGGATAATCAAGGGTTTACGGGTGATTCTTGAAGCTTTGATGTGCGTGCGGAAACGCTCGCGCTGCCACTCGAGGTCGCCCGTCAGGCGGAAATAGTCGAGGCCCGTCTCGCCGATGGCGATGATCTTCGGATGGTCGGCCAGCCGGACCAGGTCTTCCACGGACGGCTCAGGCGTATCCTCGTAGTCGGGATGCACGCCGACGGAAGCAAAGATGTGCGGATACTGCTCGGCCAGGGCCAGCACCTGCGGGAAGTCCGGCAAGTCGACGGACACGCACAGGGCATGGGTCACCTTGTTCTCGGCCATCTTGGCGAGGATCTCGGGCATGCGAGCAGCCAGCTCGGGGAAATTGATATGGCAATGGGAATCGATATACATAAGGCGGGATTGTACCGGAGCGGGCGGAATCTGGCAGGGGGAAGGCGCAAATCCGCCCTGCCGCCGACTGCGCCCCCATCCCTCAGGCAAATTCCTCGAAGGGCAGCGGAATCGGGGAAACGAGGAATGACACGCCATCCCGCTCCTGCTTGACGTGCCAGATGACGATGCCTTGCGTAGGGACGCGCATGGACAGGGGAAACACGAACGGCGGCAGCCACAGCAGCTCGACCTCGCCATCGCCCTGCCAGCCCAGCGCGTAAAAATGACGGCTGGCTTCGTCGATGTAAGGCAAGGCTTGCTCGCGCATTCCCAGCACGGCTTCCGGCGCCAGCGCAAATTGGCGGCAATCGATGTGCTCGTAGCCATACGCGTGGAAGGCGCGCATCTTTTCCGGTGCATAGTCAATGACTTTGCTCGGGTAGCTCATGTATTTTCTTTCATACTCGTGTGCGCTCCTGCCAGCGCGTGCGCCGCCTACTGTCCCTCCGGCGGCTGCCACAGCTCCACCTTGTTGCCCTCGGGATCGATGACCCAGCCGAACTGGCCATATTCGGAGTCGGGCGCCTTTTCCAACACGTTGCAACCTTCGTCGCGCAGGGCTTGCAGCAGCGCGTCGAGGTCGTCGACGCGGTAGTTGATCATGAAGGAGGCCTTGCCGGGTGCGAATTGCTCGCTGTCCCTGGCCGCGACGGACCAGATGGTGGTGCCGGCGCTGGGTTTGCCGTCGGCGTCCGTCCAGGTGAAGGCGGCGCCGCCCCACGGCTGCACGTCCAGGCCCAGGTGACGCTGGTACCAGGCGCGCAGCGCGGCCGGGTCTTGCGCGTGGAAAAAGATGCCGCCGATGCCAGTGACTCGTTTCATTTGACGCCTCCGGTGCGGCGCAGCCGCGTGGTTTGCAAGGATGACTGACTGTAACACCGCGTTCCCGGCATGGCAAACGGACTTGGCCGGGGAAGTGGCCGGCCTTGACTTCCATGGGTAGGCAAAAATATTATCAAGATGTATAGTAGCTTGCCGATGCGCAACCATGGGGTTACGCGCGGAACCGTGGAGAGTGTTCATGCTGAAAGTTGCCGGCCCTTTGATACTGTTGGCCAGCCTGGCCCTGACAGCGCATGCGCAAGACAAGCGCGATGCGCCGAAGGCCATCCCCGATGCGGGCCTGTGCCAGCCCGTCTGCGCCTCGGCACGCCAGGATTGCCGCGCGCAAGCGCAAGGCGCCACGGAAAACGATACCAGCCCCATGCTGTCGATGAAGCCGAGCAGCAATCCCTACGTTGCCGCCGGCAAAGAGGCCGGTGCGCAAGCGGAGCAATTGCGCCCGACCGAGGCCCAGGCCTTCCGCGCCCGGCGTGCCGAGCGCCAGCAAGCGTGCGAAGTACAGTACCGCAGTTGCACGCGCACCTGCGGCTAAGTCATTCCGAACCGGCAAAGCAGCGCACAATCCAGATTAACTTCGCAGCACAAGTGTTTGATTTTATTGGCAGCTTGAGGCGTAGTCGAGCAGCATGTCTTCCAGGAACAGCTTGGGCGACAAGGGATGTTCGGCAATCGCCCGGCGTTCGTTGGCGGCCTTGATGGCGGCCATCAAACGGCTGACGTTGATGCGTCCCGCCAAGGCTTCCAGTTCGCGCCGGTGGCGCGGGTAGTAGCGGATGGTGCCGGACAGCTTGACGGAAAACACGTCGTACAACCAGCGCTGCAAGGAAGCGACCAGCGGCGCCAGCGGAGACTTCTGTAATTTGTCCGCCGCTTTCAGGGCCGCTTCCACGCCAGGGTTAGCCAAGACTTGCAACAATTGTTCCGTTTCCTCGCGACCACCAGATTCGGACTGAGCCAGCGCAGCCAGCGGCGCGCCTCCCTGCTCGCGCAGCCAGCTGTCCGCATCGTTCAAGCCTTGTTGCTTGAGCCACGTCAAGGCTTGCTCATGGCTGGGCATCGGCAAGGCGAACTTGCGGCAGCGCGACAAAATCGTCGGCAGCAATCGGTCCAGGCTGTTCGAGGCCAGCAGGAACAAGGTGCCCGGCGGCGGCTCTTCCAGCGTCTTCAGCAAGGCGTTCGAGGCGGGCGTGTTCAGCGCCTCGGCCGGGTACAGCACCACCACGCGCAAGCCTTGGCGGTGCGTGGAAATGTTCATGAAGTCGGCCAGGTTGCGGATCTGCTCGATCTTGATGTCTTTCGACGGCGTCTTGGTCTTGGCGCTTTTCTTCGCGCCTTCGCCCTCTTCGCCGTCGTCCGCCACGTCGTCTTCCAACGCTTCCGGACGGACCCGGCGGTAATCGGGATGGTTGCCCTGGCTAAACCAGCCGCACGAGGCGCAGGCGCCGCAGGCATGGCCGTCGGCGCGCACGTCTTCGCACAGCAATGCCTGTGCGAAATGCTCGATGAAGTCGGCCTTGCCGATGCCTTGCGCGCCATGGAACAGGATGGCGTGCGGCATGCGCGGGCGCAAGGCTTGCAATTGCTGCCAGGCGTCCTGTTGCCACGGATAGAGAGAGCTTGTCATATTATTCTTTGTCAATCAACGTGTTGCAACACTTTGTTCGAGCAGTACATCAAGCAGCTTTGCCAGTTGTACCTGGATGTCGGCAATGCTTTGCGTGGAATCGATGATGCGGAAGCGTTCCGGGAACTGGGCCGCGCGGCGCAGGTATTCGTTGCGCGTGGCGGCGAAGAAGTCCGCCTGCTCCTGCTCGAACTTGTCGAGCGCACGCGTGGCATCCAGGCGGGCACGGGCCACGGCCAGCGGCACGTCGAACAGGAACGTCAGGTCCGGCTGCAGGTGCGGGTGCACCCACGCTTCCAGTTGCTCCATCTTGCGCAAGTCCATGCCGCGCCCGCCGCCCTGGTAGGCGAAGCTGGCATCGCTGAACCGGTCGGAAATGACCCATTCGCCGCGCTCGAGCGCGGGCGCGATGACTTGCGCGATGTGTTCGCGGCGGCTGGCGAACATCAGCAAGGCTTCCGTTTCCAGGTGCATCTTTTCATGCAGCAGCAGTTCGCGCAGCTTTTCGCCCAGGCTGGTGCCGCCCGGTTCGCGCGACGAGACGAGGGTCACGCCCCGCTGTTGCAGGTAGTCGGTGACAAAGCCGATATGCGTCGACTTGCCCGCGCCATCGATGCCTTCGAAGGTGATGAAGCGGGGTTGATAGTGTGGTGTCATGAAACTCTTGATCTGATAATGATATTAGCGCTGGTACTGGTTCACGGCGCGGTTATGGTCGGGCAAGTTGGCCGAGAACTGGCTGGTGCCGTCGCCGCGTGCGACGAAATACAGCGCCTGCGTGCGGGCCGGCGCCAGCGCCGCCGTCAGCGATTGCGCGCCAGCCAGGGCGATCGGCGTGGGCGGCAAGCCGCCGCGCGTATAGGTATTGTACGGGGTGTCCGCTTCCAGGTCGCGTTTGCGGATCTTGCCCTGGTAGTTGTCGCCCATGCCATAGATCACGGTCGGGTCCGTCTGCAGCAGCATGCCTGTTTTCAGGCGGTTGACGAACACGCCGGCGATCATGGCCCGCTCGGACTTTTGTCCCGTCTCCTTTTCCACGATGGAAGCCATGATCAGCGCCTCGTACGGGTTTTTATACGGCAAGGCCGGGTCGCGCTTGTCCCACGCTTCGGACAGGCGGCCGATCATGGCCGCGTGCGCCTGCCTGAAAATCTGCATTTCGCTGGCGCCCTTGGCGAACAGATACGTGTCCGGGAAGAACAAGCCTTCCGGCAGCACGTATTCCGGGCTGATCTTCGCCATCAGTTCCTTGTCGGACAGGCCCACGGTATCGTGCTTGAGACCGGCATGGCTGGCCATCGCCATGCGCATCTGCCTGAAGGTCCAGCCTTCGATGATGGTCAAGGACTCTTGCGCGAACTCGCCGCGCGCCAGTTGCGTAATCAAACGCTGCGGCGTCGTGCCCGGTTTCAGCTCGTAGGAACCGGCCTTGATCTTCGACGTCTTGCCTTCGATGCGCGCCAGCATGTTGAACAGGATGGGCACGATGGGAACGCCCGCGTCCGCGATCTGCTGGCCGGCCGCATGCGCGCCGCTGCCGGGCGCGATCGTAAACGGAATCGCTTCGCCGTCCGTGGTGATGGGCTGCTGCGCCCAGTACACAAAAGTACCACCGACGCCGATGGCGGCGATGACCGAGCTGACTACAAGTTTTTTAAAGAAAGCCATTGTTCCGATTCTTGTGATGCGGGCGCTGATGGCCAACGTCCGCTTGTTATGATCGTTCATTTGTGAAGCAAGTACGCGCAAAGCGGCGCCAACACTGGCAATCTTGCCGCTGCCGACGCAATCTGCGCGACATCACTATAATGAACCCGTAATGATAATGCTTAATCGCTGATCTAATGGAAATTATGAATAACTGGAATCAATTTTTAACCGCCCAAGGCGCCCGCCCCGCTGCCATCGATGGCGCGCCTGACGGCACCGCCCCCATCGCCGCCGCCCCTATCGCCGACTTCGGCCAGTCCCTGACAGTGTCCCAGCTACAAGAAGGTTTTGTCGCGGCCATCACGGACCAGGGCTTGATCGGCTTGAACGGCGACGAGGCAGCCAGTTTCCTGCACGGCCAGCTGACCAACGACGTGGAACACCTGAACCAGGAGCAAGTGCGCCTGGCCGGCTACTGCACGCCGAAAGGCCGGATGCTGGCCAGTTTCCTGATGTGGCGCAACGCCACCACCATTTATCTGCAATTGCCGCGCGCCATACAGCCAGCCATCCAGAAGCGGCTGCAGATGTTCGTGCTGCGCGCCAAGGCCAAGCTGCACGATGCATCCGGCGACGAAGCGAACCAGGTCGTCCTGGGCCTCGGCGGCAAGCAAGCCATCGCGGCCCTGTCCGCCTGGTTCCCCGCCCTGCCCGCCACGCCGTTCAGCAAGGTCGAACACGTTTCCGGCACCCTGCTGCGCGTGGCCGACGCCTTCGGCAGCCCCCGCTATGAATGGCTGACGTCGGCCGCCACGGCGCGCGACGCGTGGACGCCATTGACGACACAGCTGGCCAAGGGCGGCAATGACGCCTGGCAATTATCGGACATCCACGCGGGCATCCCGCAGATCACGGCCGCCACGCAAGAGCAATTCGTGCCGCAGATGGTCAATTTCGAGCTGCTGGGCGGCGTCAATTTCAAGAAAGGCTGCTACCCGGGCCAGGAAATCGTCGCGCGCAGCCAGTACCTGGGCAAGCTCAAGCGCCGCACCACCCTCGTCAGCATTGCCGATGCATCCGTCGTCGCCGGCGGCGAACTGTTTGCCGTCAGCGACCCCGAACAGCCTTGCGGCATGGTCGTCAACGCGGCGCCCAACGGCGACGGCGGCATCGACGCCCTCGTCGAAATGAAGCTGGGGGCGATAGCAGAAGGTTCAAGCGCCGCCGGCGCCGTGCGCTACGGCTCGGCCCAGGGCGCCGCCGTGCAGTTCCTGTCCATGCCTTACGTGCTCGACGCACTCGACTTGTGAGAATGCAATGAAAGATCTGTACGTTTACTATCAGGTAAAAGAAGAGCACGCCCAAGCGCTGGAAGCGCGGGTGCGCGCCCTGCAAGGCAAGCTGGCGGCTGCTTCCGGCGTGGCGCCGCAACTCAAGCGCCGTCCGGAAGCCAAGGACGGCTTGCAGACGTGGATGGAAATCTACCCCGTCGTCGGCGAAGGCTTTACGGAACTGCTGGCCAGCGCGGCCGAGGAAGCGGGTTTGCTGTCCCTGACGGCTGGCGCGCGGCATACGGAAGTGTTCATGGATTTGCCCCCATGTGCCTGATCGTTTTTGCCTGGAAAGTCAATCCGCACATCCCGCTGATTGCCGCCGCCAACCGCGACGAATTCTATGAACGCGCCAGCGCCCCCGCCGGCGCCTGGCCCGAGCACCCGCAAGTGTATGCGGGCCGCGACCTGCAGGCGGGCGGCAGCTGGATGGGCATCACCCAGGCCGGCAGCGGCAGCTCGCGCTTTGCCGCCATCACGAATATCCGCAGCCCGCAAGACCGCAACCCGGACGCCCCCTCGCGCGGCGCCCTGGTGGCCGACTATCTGGCCGGCGACATGTCGCCGCAAGACTACATCGCGCAAATCCGCCCCGGCTGCAAAGCCTACAACGGTTTCAACCTGGTGCTGGGCGACGCGGATACCCTGATCTGGTTTTCCAACCGGGGCGACGGCGATGCACGCAATGGCCAGCCCTTGGAGCCGGGCATCTACGGCCTGTCGAACGCCCTGCTCGACGCGCCGTGGCCGAAGGTGCTGAAAACCAAGGCTCAGTTCGCCAGCCTGCTGTGCCAGGGCGCGCCCGACGAAGCGTACTTCGACATGCTGGCCGACACCACGCGCGCGCCCGACTTCCGCTTGCCGGACACGGGCGTGCCGCTCGACCTTGAACGCGTGCTGTCCGCCGTCTGCATCGAAACGCCGGGCTACGGCACGCGCACCTCCACCGTCGTGAAACTGTTCCCGGACTCTCCCGGCGAATTGCACGAGCTGGTGATTCAGTAATTGCTGCGGGGCCGGCACCGTCCGGCTCCGCCCTGTTTCCCCCATCCATTCCCTCCCGCGCAGCTTTCTTGCCTTGCAAAATATCGTTCGCACAAAAAAAGAAAGCGCTTGCGCAAGCGCTTTCTTTTGTTTACGATAGCTTCAATCGCGGCGACACAGCCGCACCCAATCGCAGTACACAATAATAAAAAATACCTCAGGAGACACCATGGCCACCATGGAAGATGTAGCGCGGGCGGCGGACGTATCGCTGTCGACCGTCTCTCACGTAGTCAACGGCACCCGCAAGGTCAGCCCGAAAACCGTCGCCGCCGTCAACGCGGCCATGCAGCAGATCGGCTATGTGCCGAACATGCTGGCGCGTGCGCTGGCCGGCTCCTCGTCGGGCACCATCGGCGTGGCCATTTCCGCCTTCACCAATCATTACTTCAGCGAAACCGTGCGCGCCATCGAGGCGGCTTGCACGCGCCATGGCTTGATGATGCTGTTTTCCGATACGCATGACGACCCCGAACAGGAGTTGAAAGTGGTGCAGAACTTGCACCAGCGCCGCGTCGACGGCATCGTGCTGGCGCCGTCCGGCGATCCGCACAACCGCGCCCTCGACTATTTGACCAGCAACAAGATCGCTTCCGTGCTGGTCGACCGCATGTCGCCCCAGCCCTTCGACCAGGTGGGCGTCGAAAACACGCACGCCACGGCCGAGCTGGTCAGCCATCTGATCACCGTCCACGGCCACCGCCGCATCGGCTTCATCGCGGGCGCGCCCGGCCTGTCCACGACGGATGAGCGCATCGCGGGCTACCGCCTGGCCTTGCAGCGCGCCAACATCGCGTTTGACCCGGCACTGCTGCGCTCGGGCGACTCCAACCTGGAGCGCAGCGGCGCGGCCACGCGCGAATTGCTGGCTCTGCCCGCCGCACAGCGTCCCACGGCCATCGTCGCCGGCAATAACCTGATGACCATCGGCACCATGCATGCCTTGCGCGACGCGCACATTGCGGTACCTCAAGACGTTGCGCTGGCCGGCTTCGATGATTTCGACTGGGCCGATTATTTCAGCCCCCGCCTGACCGTGATGGCGCAGCCGCTCGAAGAGCTGGGCGCCATGGCCGTCGATCTGCTGATCGACCGCATCGCCAATCCGGGCCGCGCCCAGCACGTGCAGCGTTTGTCGCCAACCTTGCGCGTACGCAATTCCTGCGGCTGCCCCTGACCTTTACATATAGACACACCATGCATCCAGCGATTTCCCTCGGTATCGACCTCGGTACCTCCGAACTGAAAACCGTGCTGATGGACAGCGCAGGTGCCGTGCGCGGCCAGGCGTCCGTGCGCATCGACACCAGCCGCCCGCAGCCGGGCTGGTCCGAACAGGCGCCGCAGGACTGGTGGGCCGCCTGCGTCCAGGCGCTGGCCCAGCTGCGCGCCGGCTGGCCGCAGGACTATGCACACATCGCCTGCATCGGCCTGTCGGGCCAGATGCACGGCGCCGTGCTGCTCGACAGCAACGACAACGTGATCCGTCCCGCCATCCTGTGGAACGATGCGCGCGCCGAAGCCGAGGCCGCAACCCTGGCGCGCGACTATCCCGCCTATGCGGACGTGACGGGCAGCCTGCCCATGGCGGGCCTGACGGCGCCGAAACTGCTGTGGCTGCAAAAGCATGAGCCGGCCGCCTTCGCCGCCATCGCCTGCCTGCTGTCGCCAAAGGATTATCTGCGCCTGCAATTGACCGGGATCAAACTCACGGACATGTCCGACGCGGCCGGCACCCTGTGGCTGGACGAGGCCGCTCGCGCCTGGTACGCCCCCATGCTGGCCGCCTGCGCTTTGCGCCTGGATCAAATGCCGGCGCTGGCCGAAGGCGACGCCGCCACCGGTACCGTGCCGGATGCCATCGCCGACCAGCTGGGCTTGCCCGCGAACGTGGTGGTGGCCGGTGGCGGCGGAGATAACCCCGTCTCGGCCGTGGGCATCGGCGCCGTCAACGGCGGCGACAGTTTCATTTCGCTGGGCACCAGCGCCGCCATCGTCAGCGTGACCGAAGCGCCCTTGGGCAACCCGGCCGGCGGCGTGCACAGCTTTTGCCACGCCCTGCCCGGCCGCTGGTATGCGATGGGCGCGATCTTGTCCGGCGCCAGCTGTTTGCGCTGGGCCACCGGCGTGCTGGGCCAGCCCGACGAAGCCGCGCTGCTGGCGCTGGTGGAAGCGGGTTTGCCGCTCGACGCCCCCGTCGCCCCTTCCGCGCCGCTGTTCCTGCCCTACCTGTCGGGCGAGCGCACGCCGCACAACGACCCGCAGGTGCGCGGCGCCTTTTTACAACTGGGCCACGACAGCACGCCGGCGCAGCTCGGTTACGCCGTGCTCGAAGGCGTGGCCTTTGCCTTGCGCGACGCCATGGCGGCCGTCACGTCGACAGGCGCCGTCGTTCCCCACTGCATGCTGGTGGGCGGCGGCGCGCGCAGCCAGTACTGGGCGCAATTGCTGGCCAATGTGCTGGGACGCGAAATGCGCACCCTGCACAACAGCGAACTGTCGGCCAGCCTGGGCGCGGCCAAGCTGGGCTTTGCCGCCATCGGCCAGCGCCAGCTGCTGTCCACCGGCTTGCCCATCAAAAACACTTTCCTGCCCGATGCCGCGCACAGCGCAGCCTTGAGCATCCGCTACGGCCGCTACCGTAGCCTGTTTCCCGCCGTGCAAGCCTTGCACCAACTCAGTGATAAGGAATAGTAATGAATCAGCTGCAACAATTGAAGCAACACAGCACCGTCGTCGCCGACACGGGCGACTTTTTGCAACTGGCGCGCTTCGCGCCGCAAGACGCGACCACCAACCCGTCGCTGATTTTAAAGGCCGTGCTGCAGCCCGATTACGCGCCCTTGCTGGAAAGCACGGTCGCCGCGCACAAAACCGCGTCGCTGGACGACATCGTCGACCAGGTGCTGGTGCGCTTCGGCCTGGAAATTTTGAAAGTCGTGCCCGGCCGCGTGTCGACGGAAGTCGATGCCCGTTTGAGCTTTGACCGCGACGCCACCGTCGCCCGCGGGCGCCGCCTGATCGCCCTGTACGAGCAGGCTGGCGTAAAACGCGAGCGCGTGCTGATCAAGGTCGCCGCCACCTGGGAAGGCATCCAGGCGGCGCGCGAACTGGAAAAAGATGGCATCTTTTGCAACCTGACCCTGCTGTTCGCGTTTTGCCAGGCCGTCGCCTGCGCCGATGCCAAAGTGCGGCTGATTTCGCCGTTCGTGGGCCGCATCTACGACTGGCATAAAAAATCGCTGGGCGCGGCATGGGACGAAGCGGCGCGCAGCCTGTCCAACGATCCAGGCGTGCAGTCCGTCACGCGTATCTTTAATTACTACAAGCAACACGGCATCGCCACCCAAGTGATGGGCGCCAGCTTCCGCAACGTGGGCCAGATCACGGCCCTGTCAGGATGCGACTTGCTGACCATCAGCCCGGATCTGCTGGCCAAGCTCGAAGCGGCGGATGCGCCGTTCGAGCGCGCGCTGGGCGGCGACCTGGGCGCGGCGCAGCCGGCCGTCACCTACGACGAAGCCGCTTTCCGCTACGCCTTGAACGACGATGCGATGGCGACCGAAAAGCTGGCCGAAGGCATACGCGGCTTCGCCGTCGATGCGGGCAAGCTGGATGCCATGATCGAAAAGTTAAGAAATTAATAGTTTTTCACCCGTAGCACCGTTTGTTTTTACAATAAAAACCCTTGGAGATCCTCATGAAAAAAGTCATTACCGCCTCCCTGCTGCTGTCCGCCGCCTGCGGCGCCTTCGCCGCCGACAAACCGCTGAAATCCATCGGCGTGAGCGTGGGCGACCTGGCCAACCCGTTCTTCGTGGCGATTGGCCGCGGCGCGGAAGAAAGCGCGAAAAAGCTCGGCGGCCCCGGCGTGAAAGTCACGACTGTTTCCAGCAAGTATGACCTGAACACCCAGGTGGACCAGATCGAAAACTTTATTGCCAACAAGACCGACATCATCATCCTGAATGCCGTCGATTCCAAGGGCATCGCGCCAGCCATCAAGAAAGCGCGCAATGCGGGCGTGGTCGTGATCGCCGTCGACGTGGGCGCCGTGGGCGCTTCGGCCACCGTGATGTCCGACAACACCATGGCGGGCGACGTGTCGTGCGCCTACCTGGCCAAGCAGATCGGCGGCAAGGGCAATGTGGTGATCCTGAACGGCCCGCCCGTCACGTCCGTGATCGACCGCGTGAACGGCTGCAAGAAAACCCTGGCCGCCTTCAAGGACATAAAAATCCTGTCCGACAACCAGAACGCGGGCGGCAGCCGCGACGGCGGCATGACCGTGATGTCGAACCTGCTGACGGCCCATCCGAAGATCGACGGCGTGTTCGCCATCAACGATCCGACGGGCATCGGCGCCGAACTGGCGATCAAGCAATCGAAACGCACGGACGTGAAACTGATCACGGCCGTCGATGGCGCCCCCGATGGCCAGAACGCCCTGAAAAACAAGGCCGGCCTGTTTGCCGCCACCTCGGCGCAAAACCCGTACCGCATGGCCACCGACGCCGTGCAGATGGGCTACGACATCATGAACGGCCGCACGCCGAAACAGACCATGGTGCTGTTGCCGACCCCGGCCATCACCAAGGAAAACGTCGCCACCTACACGGGCTGGGTAAAGAACTGATCTGCCTGACCTGAACCACGCGGCGCCGCCGGCCAGTTGCCAGGCGGCGCCAGTTTCACCAGCAAGGAAGGACAGTCATGAGCGACGATATTATTTTTGAAATGCGCGGCATCGAGAAGCGCTTTGGCGCCACGCGCGCGCTGCGCGGCGTGCACCTGACGGTGCGCAGCGGCGAAATCCATGCCGTGATGGGCGAAAACGGCGCCGGCAAGAGTACCCTGATGAAGATTCTGTCGGGCGTGTACACGCCGGACGCGGGCGAAATCATCCTCGACGGCAAGCCGATTCGCATCCGCAACCCGGGCGAGGCCCGCGCGCTCGGCATCAACCTGATCTATCAGGAACTCAGCGTGGCCAAGAACATGACGGTGGCGCAGAACGTCTTCATGGGCAGCGAGCCGCAAGGACCGTTCTGGACCGTCAAGGGCGGCGAGATGCGCGCGCGCACGAACGCCATCCTGGCCGACCTCGGTTCCCGCTTCGACGCGGACACCATGGTGTCCACCCTGTCGATCGCCGAGCAGCAGCAGGTGGAAATCGCCCGCGCCCTCGTGCATGAAAGCCGCATCCTGATCATGGACGAGCCCACCGCCGCCCTGTCCGACCGGGAAACCGAACAATTGTTCCGCATCATCGAAGAACAGCGCGACAAGGGCCTGGCCGTGCTCTACATCAGCCACCGCATGGCCGAGGTGGAGCGCCTGGCGCGCCGCATCACCGTGCTGCGCGACGGCGCCTATGTGGGCGAGCTGGGCAAGGATGAGCTGGATCAAAAGAAAGTCGTGCAAATGATGGTGGGCCGCCCCGCCGACGACTTTTATTCGCACCAGCGGCGCACGACGCGGGGCGCCGAGCGCTTGCGCGTGGAAAACGTCGGCGGCGGCAAGGTCAAGCCCGCCTCGTTCTCCCTGCATGCGGGCGAAGTGACGGGTCTCGCCGGCCTCGTGGGCGCGGGCCGCACGGAACTGGCGCGCCTGATCTTTGGCGCCGACAAGAAAGCATCGGGGCAGGTGTGGCTCGATGGCCATGAAGTGCACATCCAGCGGCCGCTGGCAGCCATCCGCCACGGCATCGGCTACCTGCCCGAGGACCGCAAGAGCCTGGGCCTGTTCATGCAATTGTCGGCCATGGAAAACATGTCGATGAATATCCTGTCCAAGCATGCGACGGCAGGCGTGGTCAACCGTGGCGCCCTGACCCAGCTGACGCGCGAGGCGATCAGCAACCTGAACGTCAAGGTGTCGGGCCCGGACGGCATCGTCGGCGGGTTGTCCGGCGGCAACCAGCAGAAAGTCTTGCTGGCGCGTTGGCTGGCCATCGCGCCCAAGGTCCTCATCCTCGACGAACCGACGCGGGGCGTGGACGTGGGCGCAAAGAGCGAAATCTACAAGATCATCCACCAGCTGGCGGACGCGGGCACGGCCGTGCTGTGCATTTCCAGCGAACTGGCCGAGCTGGTCGGCATCTGCGACCGCGTGATGGTGATGTGCGAAGGACGCCTGACGGGCGAAGTGACGGGCGACGACATCACGCAGGAAAACATCCTTGCTTATGCCACCCAGCTGGAAGCGGCATAAGAATAATCATTCAGGAGATTCAACATGACAACTACTACCACAGGCGGCGCCGCGCGCGCCGGCGAACCCTTCAATGCCTCGAACCTGATGCGCCGCCTGGGCATGCTGCCCGTGCTGGTCGTGCTGTACCTGGCCATGTACGGCTTGACCGTGTATTTCTCGGCCGACGGCACGTCGACGTTCATGACCAGCAATAACACCATGAACATCTTCCGCCAGGTGTCGATCAACATCGTGCTGGCGTCCGGCATGACGTTCGTCATTTTGACCAGCGGCATCGATTTGTCCGTCGGCTCCGTGCTGGCCGTCTCGGCCGTGGCAGGCATGCTGATGTCGCTGTCGGCCCAGTTCGCCGGCTTTTCGATTCCCGCCTTCCTCATCGTCGGCCTGCTGCTGGGCGCTCTGAACGGCGTGCTGGTCGCCCTCGTCGGCCTGAACCCCTTCGTCGTGACCCTGGGCACCATGACGGCCCTGCGCGGCGCCGCCTACCTGCTGGCCGATGGCACCAGCGTGCTGAACACGGAAATCCCCAGCTTCGAATGGATGGGCAACGGCAGCTTCCTGGCCGTGCCCTGGCTGATCTGGCTGGCGGCCGCCGTCGTCGTGCTGACGTGGTTTATTTTGCGCAAGACCACCCTGGGCCTGCATATCTACGCCGTCGGCGGCAATATCCAGGCGGCCCGTTTGACGGGGATCAAAGTCGGTCTCGTCTTGATGTTTGTGTACACGATCAGCGGCCTGTTCGCGGGCTTGGGCGGCGCCATGTCGGCCAGCCGCTTGTATGCGGCCAACGGCAACTGGGGTACCGGTTATGAACTCGATGCCATCGCGGCGGTCGTGCTCGGCGGCACCAGCCTGATGGGCGGCGTCGGTTCCGTCTGGGGCACCGTCATCGGCGCCTTGATCATCGGCGTGATGAACAATGGCTTGACGATCCTGGGACTGTCGTCGTTCTGGCAGTATGTGGCCAAGGGCGTCGTGATCGTGCTGGCGGTGATCCTGGATAAATGGCGCCAGTCCCACGCGCAGAATTAGGAGCACTCCGCACGACGTCCATGGCTGCGTTGCATTGCCTAGCCGTACTATTCGTACTGTCTTCGGCAATGCGCCTTGCCCTGAACGCGGTGCGGGGCACTCCCGCACTCACTGATTAAATCAACGCCAGCCGCATCTCCACATGCGCAATCCCCGCCTCTTCAAATTGTTCCCCCTGCTGCACGAAACCGTGGCGCGCATAGAATGGCGCGGCCACGGTTTGCGCGTTCAGCACCACCGCCGCATCGCCGCGTTCGCGGGCTTTGTCCATCAGCAAGGTCAAAATGGCGCCGCCCACGCCCGTGCCGCGGCCCGGCTGGCGCACGGCCATGCGGCCGATGTGGCCATCGGGCAATAAGCGGCCCGTGCCGATGGCGTTGCCGGCGTCATCGTAGGCGACGGCGTGCAGGCAGACGCTATCCATGTCGTCGAGTTCGATCTCGGCCGGCACTTTCTGTTCATCGACAAAGACTTCAAAACGGATGGCGGTGGCGTCAGGGCCCAGGGTGGCCCAGTCGCCGAGGCGGATGGTGTGCTTGGTCATGGTGTAATGTAGAAAGAGACAGGCCGCAATTGTCGCACGACCTGCCTTTCCACAGGGTGATCAGCTGAGCTTGACCAGCTGCTTGCCGAAGTTACGGCCTTTCAACATGCCGATGAAGGCTTCGGGCGCGCTGGCCAGGCCGTCGGCCACGGATTCGCGGAATTTCAGCTTGCCCGTCGCCACCAGCGTGCCCAGTTCCGCCAGGCCCTGCGGCCAGAATTCCGGCTGTTCCGAGACGATGAAGCCGCGCACGGTGAGGCGGTTGGTCAGGATGAAGCGCGCATTGTCGAGCGGCGTCGGTTCGCCGTTGTAGCCGGCGATCCAGCCGCACACGGCGATCCGGCCAAACGCGTTGGTGCGCGCCAGGGCCGCATCGAACACGGCACCGCCCACGTTTTCAAAGATGGCGTCGATGCCGTCCGGCGTGGCCGCCGCCAAGTCGGCTGCCAGGTTGCCCGCCTTGTAGTCGACGCAGGCGTCGAAACCCAGTTCATTCACCACATACGCGCACTTGTCCGCGCCGCCCGCGATGCCGACCACGCGGCAACCCTTGAGTTTCGCCAGCTGCCCCACGACGCTGCCCACGGCGCCGCTGGCGGCCGACACGACCACGGTTTCGCCCGCTTTCGGCGCCATGATCTGGTTCAAGCCATACCACGCCGTCATGCCCGGCATGCCGACGGAACCCAGGTAGGCGGAGGCTGGGATGTGCGTCGTATCGACCTTGCGCAGCATGGTGCCGTCGGATACGGCCACTTCCGTCCAGCCCAAAGTGCCCACGACAGTGTCGCCCACGGCAAACTTCGGATGCTTCGATTCCAGCACCACGCCCACCGTACCGCCGATCATGGTTTCATCGAGCGCCTGCGGCGCCGCATAGCTTTTATTCGTGCTCATGCGTCCGCGCATATAGGGGTCGAGCGACAGATACTGGTTACGCACCAGCAATTGACCATCCTGGATGGCGGGAATCTCGACAGTTTCCAAACGGAAGTTATCCGGCTGCACTTCAGCCGTGGGGCGCGAGGCGAGGACGATGCGTTGGTAGGTGGTCATGAAGGCTCCTTGTTGGACGAACAATCTAAACCCCAGAGCAAATACCGGGGTCAGACCCTGAGGGTCTGACCCCAGCCCTTCGTTTGGGGTTAACGGGTTTTCACACTTCGTAATCCATGCACTGCCGCGCTTCCCGCACGGCCCCAAAGAACGGCTTGATCTTCACGTGCTCGGGGTGGTTCTGGTAAGCGTCGAGCGCCTCGCGGCTGGCAAATTCGCTGTACAGCACGATGTCGTAGGTCGCTTCCAGGCCCGGCTGGGCCACGGCTGCCTCGAATTTCAAGATACCGGGCACCAGGTCCGAGCAGGAATCGAGCAGGGCTTTCAGTTTCAATGCATTGGCGGCGCGGTCGGCGCCTTCGGCGTGGTCTTTGAGTTTCCAGAAAACGATGTGCTTGATCATGGCGGCAGGCTGCTTGTTTATTAATGAAGCATTACTGTAACCGCTATCGGCGCGTCTTGCAGGAACAGGGCGCGGAATGCAAACGGGCGGCCCTGGAAGCCGCCCGCAGACTGGTTTACTTATATCACAGCACTTCGAACAGCCCGGCGGCGCCCTGCCCGCCGCCGATGCACATGGTGACCACCACGTATTTGACGCCGCGGCGCTTGCCTTCGATCAAGGCGTGGCCCGTCAGGCGCGCACCCGACACGCCGTACGGGTGGCCGACGGCAATCGCGCCGCCGTTGACGTTCAGGCGGTCCATCGGGATGCCCAGGGTGTCGGCGCAATACAGCACTTGCACGGCAAACGCTTCATTGAGTTCCCACAGGCCGATGTCGGCCACCGTCAAACCCGCTTTTTTCAGCAGTTTCGGGATGGCAAACACTGGGCCGATGCCCATTTCATCGGGTTCGCAGCCGGCCACGGCGAAGCCGCGGAAGATGCCCAGCGGCTGCAGTCCTTTCGCCTCGGCCACTTTCGCATTCATGACGATGGCCATCGAAGCGCCGTCGGAAAACTGGCTGGCGTTGCCGGCGCTGATGACGCCGCCCGGAATGGCCGGGCGGATCTTCGCCACGCCGTCATACGTCGTGTCCGCGCGGATGCCTTCGTCGGCGGCAATCGTCACTTCGCGCGACACCAGCATGCCGCTGGCCTTGTCGGCCACGCCCATGATGGTGGTCATCGGCACGATTTCCGCGTCGAACAGGCCGGCAGCCAGGGCGCTTGCTGCGCGCTGCTGGCTTTGCGCGCCATAGGCGTCCTGGCGCTCGCGCGAAATCTGGTAGCGCTTGGCCACGGTCTCGGCCGTCTGCAGCATGGGCCAGTACACTTCCGGCTTGTGCTGCTGCAGCCAGACGTCGCGGTACATATGCGTATTCATCTCGTTTTGCACACAGGAAATCGATTCCACGCCGCCCGCCGCATAGATATCGCCTTCGCCGGCGATGATGCGCTGCGCCGCCAGGGCGATGGCCTGCAAGCCCGAGGAACAAAAACGGTTGACGGTCATGCCGGCCGTCGTGACGGGGCAGCCGCCGCGCAAGGCCACCTGGCGCGCGATGTTGCCGCCCGTGGCGCCTTCGGGAAAGGCGCAGCCGACCAGCACGTCTTCCACTTCCTCCGCCTCGATGCGCGCGCGCTCGACGGCGGCCGCCAGCACATGGCCGCCCAGGGTGGCGCCATGCGTCATGTTGAACGCGCCCTTCCAGGACTTGGCCAGGCCCGTGCGGGCGGTCGATACGATGACGGCTTCATTCATGCTGTGTCTCCTTGTGGGAATGTTATATGGTCGGGTGGTATATCTGCGGAATCAGAATAGCACATTTAAGTACGGTCGTTCGCAAAGTTGAAATGAATGGCAATTTGTAAGCTTGATGTAAGTTTCAAGCAAGCATGACGTAAGGTTCGGAGAACACACTCGCCCCAAGCTGTTGCAAGAATGGTCAAAAAGACCTCGGCACCAGTTCACTATAAAACATAGGGAGACAAACCATGGCATCACCATCCGGCTCGGCCGACGTACGGAAAATTTCCACCAAGGGAACGCCGATTACGCCCGAGGAACGCAAGGTCATCTTTGCGTCCTCCTTGGGCACCGTTTTTGAATGGTACGATTTTTACCTGTACGGTTCGCTGGCATCGATCATCGCCAAGCAATTCTTCATCGGCGACCCCACCACCACCTTCATCTTCGCGCTGCTGGCCTTTGCCGCCGGCTTCATCGTGCGTCCGTTCGGCGCGCTGGTCTTCGGCCGCCTGGGCGACATGATCGGCCGCAAGTACACCTTCCTGATCACCATCCTGATCATGGGCGGCTCCACCTTCATCGTCGGCTTGCTGCCGGGCCATGCGTCCATCGGCATCGCCGCACCGATCATCCTCGTCATCCTGCGCATCCTGCAAGGCCTGGCGCTGGGCGGCGAATACGGCGGCGCAGCCACCTACGTGGCCGAGCACGCGCCTGAAGGCAAGCGCGGCGCGTTCACGGCGTGGATACAGACGACGGCCACCCTGGGCTTCTTCCTGTCGCTGATGGTCATCCTGGGCACCCGCCTGGCGACCGGCGAGAAGGATTTCGAAGCGTGGGGCTGGCGCATTCCCTTCCTCGTCTCCGTCATCCTGCTGGGTATTTCCGTATGGATCCGCCTGGCCATGAATGAATCGCCGGCGTTTGCCAAGATGAAGGCCGAAGGCAAGACCTCGAAAGCCCCGCTGACGGAAGCGTTCGGCAAGTGGAAAAACCTGAAGATCGTCATCCTGGCCCTGATCGGCCTGACCGCCGGCCAGGCTGTCGTGTGGTACACGGGCCAGTTCTACGCCCTGTTCTTCATGATCCAGACCCTGAAAGTGGACCTGGCAACGGCCAACGTGCTCGTCGCCGTCGCCTTGCTGCTGGCCACGCCGTTCTTCCTGTTCTTCGGCAGCCTGTCCGACCGCATCGGCCGCAAGTACATCATCCTCGGCGGCTGCCTGATCGCCGCGGCGACCTACTTCCCGATCTTCAACGGCCTGACCCACTTCGCCAATCCGCAGCTGGAAGCGGCACTGAAGAACTCGCCAGTGGTGGTGGTCGCCGATCCGGCCTCCTGCCACTTCCAGTTCAACATGACGGGTACCAAGAAGTTCCCTTCGTCGTGCGACATCGCCACCGGCTTCCTGTCGAACAGCTCGGTGAACTACACGAAGGAAGACGCGCCGGCCGGCTCAATCGCCAAGGTGCGCATCGGGACGAAGGAATTTAGCTCGTTCAACGCCGTCATGACGCCCGACGGCCTGAACTTCGATGCGGAAAGCAAGGCCCACGAAGCGGCGCTGAAGAAAGAAATCGGCGCCGGCATCAAGGAAGCGGGCTACCCTGCGAAAGCCGATCCGGACCAGATCAACAAGCCGATGGTCGTCTTGCTGCTGTTCATTCTGGTGCTGTACGTGACCATGGTGTATGGCCCGATCGCCGCCATGCTGGTGGAAATGTTCCCGACGCGTATCCGTTACACCTCGATGTCCCTGCCCTACCATATCGGCAACGGCTGGTTCGGCGGCCTGCTGCCGACCACGGCCTTCGCGCTGGTGGCCTTCAAGGGCGACATCTATTATGGCCTGTGGTATCCGATCGTCGTCGCCCTGGCGACTGTCGTGATCGGCACCCTGTTCGTCAAGGAAACCAAAGACAACAATATCTACGCCGACGATTGATCCGGCGCAAGCCCCGGCCGCAAGACCGGGGTCCGCAAAGCAAAACGCCGCTGACTGGTCAGCGGCGTTTTTTTATGTGGCGGCAAGCTTACTTATCGTTTTTCTTTTTCAGCTGGTCGCGCTGCTGCACGTATTCCTGGTAGCTGGTCTGGTTGCGCTTGCGGCAGGCGTTGCGGTCGTCAAAATTATTAAGGCTGTTGCAATACTCGCCGATCTTGTCCCGGTTTGCGTCATACAGTACTTCACAGCCAGTGATGGCCAGCAAGAAGGGAATGATCAGATATTTCATTGCTACTCTCATGGATAGGAACGGGATTGCGCGAAAAAACACCAGATTGCCTACTGGATAAGCGGGCAGCTTTATCTTAACGCGATCTTGACGAAAAGTACAAGCGCTCGGTATTACTTATTGGAAAGGATACCCGGCACAACGCGCTGATCAGCGCCGGCCTCCCCGTTCAACAGCGGATTGCCGGCCGCAAACGCCGCCAGGTGCTCGAGCAGCACGCGCACGCGGGCCGGCAGGTAGCGCCGCTGCGTCCACACGGCGTACACGTGGCGCGGCTGCGGCATCCAGTCGGGCAGCACGCGCACCAGCGAACCACGCGCCACCTCCGTGCGGCACTGCAAAAGCGGACACAGCAGGATGCCGATGCCCGCGTCGGCCATTTCCACGGCCAGGCGCATCTCGTTCACGCGCAGGCGCGCCTGCGGTTCGATCAGCATTTCGGCGCCGTCGCCGGGTCGCCGCAAGCGCCAGGAGCGCAGCGGTTCTGCCACGATCAGCTCGTGCTTTTCCAGTTCCTGCAAGTCGCGCGGCACGCCGGCGCGCGCCAGGTAGGCGGGCGCGGCCACCATCACCAGCGAAGCGCTGCCCAGGCGGCGCTGCATCAGCGAGGAATCGTCGAGCGCGCCCACGCGGATGGCCAGGTCGGCGCCGCTGCCCACCAGGTCTTGCAGCAGGTTCGACAGTTCCAGCTCCAGGCGGATGTCCGGATACTTCTGCATGAAGCTGACCCAGGCAGGCGTCAGCAAGCCGCTGGCGAAGTTCACGGGTGCCAGCACGCGGATGCTGCCCGAGACGGCCGACAGGCTGGCATCGAGCTGCTGCGTCGCCTGCCGCAGGGCGTGTACGAGGGGACGGCACTGCTCGTAGTATTGCCAGCCTTCCGCCGTCGGCTGCAAGCGGCGCGCGCTGCGGTTGAGCAAGCGGTAGCCGAGCTGGCTTTCCAGCTTTTGCAGCCGGCGCGTGACGGTGGCGGCGGGCAAGTCTTCCTTGACGGCCGCCGCATGCAGGCTGCCCGCCTCGACAATGGAAACAAACAGGGCTAGGTCATCAAGCATGATTCGTCGAGCATGATTGCATTTTCGGAATTTGAAATTAAAAATATGGCTCTAGTATAGATTGCTGCAAGTTGTTACGCTGGCCTTTCCTTACCATTTTGAAAGTGTCCCATGTCCGAAGCCCTGCGTTTGCGTTGCGTATTTGCCTTCCTGATGTCGCTGGTCATGACCCTGCTGATGAGCGCCTGGGTCACCTGGCTCAATATCGGCCTGCAGGCGGACTTCCTGCCCCGCTGGCGCCACGCGTTCTTTGCCGCCTGGCCCGTGGCCTTCTGCGCCGTGATGCTGTTCGCGCCCCGCGTGCAAGTCATCAGCCGCCATATCGTCACCCGGCTGACGCGCCCGGCGCCAGCCTGCCCCGCCTGCGCAGCCGATGCGCCATGTGCGTGCGCCCGCCGCCCTTAACCAGCAGTCGGCCACCGGCAGTATCACTCGGTCACTCCCGCCCACGGCCGCCCTGATCCGGGCTATGCTATGGCCGTCCTTGTTTTTACTGCGGAGTGCCCATGCTCGACCACGTTTCCCTCACCGTCAGCGACCTGGAACGCGCCGAGCGTTTCTACGACGCCATCTTCGCCGCGCTCGGCGTGCCCAAGGTGGGCAGCGACCATGCCAATGCGTGGATAGGCTATGGCGAGCGCAGCGATGCCGAACACCCCGAACGCAGCTACTTTTCCGTGCGCCTCGGTCCCGCGCCCGACGACGCGCCGCGCCGCCATTGCTGCTTCAAGGCCCCCTCGCGCGCGGCCGTGGAAGCGTTCTGGCAGGCGGGCCTGGCGCAGGGCGGCATCGACCTGGGCGCGCCCGGCTTGCGCCACTATCACGCCAGCTATTACGCGGCCTTTTTGTTCGATCCGGACGGCAACCGCATCGAAGCCGTCTGCCACCGCGCCGACGCCGGCTGACAGGACGGGAAATCCCCTTCTGTTCGGCATTTCCACTTCCATATGGTTTTGCCTATAATGGCTGGCACGCCATACCGGGCAGTGAACCAAGAAGGAGCTTCATGCATCATCTATTCGTCGGCCGCCCCGCGCGCACCATGCTCCTCTCCAGCGCCGGCTTGCTGCTGGCAGGCTGTTTTTCCGGCTGCTCGCTGTTGCCATCGACCCCGGCCACGCCAGGCATTCCCGCCACGGCCGCCTTGCCCGACGCCAGCATCGCCTACACCTTGAGCGGCCAGGGCGGCTTGCCCGTCGTGTTCCAGTCGGCCATGGGCGATGGCAAGGACGTGTGGGCCAAGGTGGCGCCCGAAGTGGCCAGACAGCACCGCGTGCTCGTCTACGACCGTCCCGGCTACGGCGACAGCAAGAAAACCACCACGCCGCGCGACCCGTGCACCATCGCTGCCCAGCAGCGCGCCCTGCTGGCGCAGGCGGGCCTGAAACCGCCGTATGTGCTGGTCGGCCATGGCTTGGGCGGGCTGTACCAGTATGTGTATGCGAGGCTGTACCCGCAGGACGTGGCCGGCCTGGTCTTGCTCGATCCCACGCACCCGCAGCAATGGAACCGCCTGCAGACGGACGCGTCCACCTACGCCATGCTCGTCAAGACGCGGCGTAAACTCATGTTCAACAGTACGGAATCGGCCGAATTTGATGCCCAGACGCAATGCCTGCAGCACGTCGACATGGGCAGCCCGCTGCGCGTGCCCGCCATGCTGCTGGTGCGCGACAAGTTCGGCATCGAGGAAATGGGCTCGTTCGAGAACGTCGTGCGGGCCCAGGAAAAGGATTGGCAGCGCCTGTCCGGCGCGCCGGCCGTCGAGCGCATCACGGGCGCCGGCTACTACATTCAGAAGGACAACCCCGTCATCGTCAACGAAGCGGTCAAGATGGTGGCGAAGAAGAAATAATAAATATCGCTGGCATTTAACCCCAGCAGCAAAATCCGGGGTCGGACCCTCAGGGTCCGCCCCCGGTATCTGCCGTTGGGTTTCTTAGCTGTTGAAACCCTTGCCCTCGCCCGCCAGCTTCACCAGCAGCGGCGCCGGCGTCCACGCTTCGCCGTGGCGGCCCTTGGCATAGCTGGCTATCGTATCGAGCACGTTCGGCAAGCCGACCGTGTCCGCGTAGAACATCGGGCCGCCGCGGAACAGCGGGAAGCCGTAGCCCGTCAGATACACCATGTCGATGTCCGAGGCGCGCAGGGCGATGCCCTCTTCCAGGATGCGCGCGCCTTCGTTGACGAGCGCATACACGAGGCGTTCGACGATTTCCTGGTCGCCGATCTTGCGCCGCGCCACGCCGATGTCGGCGGAATGCTGGACTATCATGGCGTTGACCTGTTCCGACGCGTACGCCTTGCGGTCGCCCGGCTTGTAGTCGTACCAGCCGGCGCCCGTCTTCTGGCCATAACGCCCCAGTTCGCACAGCAGATCGGCCGTCTTCGAGTAGCTCACTTCCGGTTTTTCCACGTAGCGGCGCTTGCGGATGGCCCAGCCGATGTCGTTGCCGGCCAGGTCGCCCATGCGGAACGGGCCCATGGCGAAGCCGAATTTCTCGACCGCCTTGTCGACCTGCTCCGGCAGACAGCCTTCTTCCAGCAGGAAACCGGCTTGCCGGCTGTATTGCTCGATCATGCGGTTGCCGATGAAGCCGTCGCACACGCCCGAGACGATGCCCGTCTTCTTCAGCTTTTTCGACAGCGCCAGCGCCGTGGCCAGCACGTCCTTGCCCGTTTCCTTGCCACGCACGATTTCCAGCAGTTTCATCACATTTGCCGGGCTGAAGAAATGCGTGCCGATCACATCTTGCGGGCGCTGGGTGAACGCGGCGATCTTGTCCAGGTCCAGTGTCGACGTGTTCGAGGCGAGGATGGCGCCCGGCTTCATGACGGCATCGAGCTGTTTGAACACGGTTTCCTTGACGCCCAGTTCTTCGAAGACGGCTTCGATGACGATGTCCGCCTGCGCGATATCGGCATACGCCAACGTGCCGGAAACGAGCGCGATGCGCTGCTCGGCCTTGTCCTGCGTCAATTTGCCCTTCTTGACCGTGTTTTCATAATTCTTGCGGATGGTGGCCAGGCCCTTGTCCAGCGCTTCCTGTTTGGTTTCCAGCAGCATCACGGGAATGCCCGCGTTGGCGAAGTTCATGGCGATGCCGCCGCCCATGGTGCCGGCGCCGACAATCGCCGCGCTGGCGATGCTGCGCACGGGCGTATCGGCCGGCACGTCGGGCACCTTGCTGGCCACCCGCTCGGCAAAGAAGGCGTGGCGCAGGGCTTTCGATTCGGGCGACTGCACCAGCTGCATGAACAGTTCGCGCTCGTACTTCAAGCCCTCGTCGAATTTCATCGTCACGGCGGCCGCCACGGCATCGACGCATTTGAGCGGTGCGGGGAACGGGCCGGACATGGCTTTGACCGTATTGCGCGAAAACTGCAGGAACGCTTCGTGGTTCGGGTAATCGACCTTGCGCTCGCGCACTTTCGGCAGCGGGCGCACATCGCCCACTTTCGTGGCGAAGGCCACGGCGGCGGCCAGCAAGTCCGCGCCGGGCGCGATGACTTCGTCGAACAGGGCCGTGCCGGCCAGTTTTTCCGACGCCACGGGCGTGCCCGAGACGATCATGTTCAAGGCCATTTCCAGGCCCAGCACGCGCGGCAGGCGCTGCGTGCCGCCCGCGCCCGGCAAGATGCCGAGTTTGACTTCCGGCAAGGCCATCTGCGCGCCAGGCGCGGCCACGCGGTAGTTGCAACCGAGCGCCAGCTCCAGGCCGCCGCCCATGCAGACGCTGTGGATGGCCGCCACCACAGGCTTGGTCGATTGCTCGACGACATTGATCAGGGTGTGCAGCGTTGGTTCCGTGAGCGCCTTGGGCGAATTGAATTCCTTAATATCGGCGCCGCCGGAGAATGCCTTGCCGGCGCCCGTGATGACGATAGCTTTGACGGACTCGTCTGCCAGCGCCTGGCGGATGCCGGCCACGGCGGCCGTGCGCGTCGCCAGGCCCAGGCCGTTGACGGGCGGGTTGGCCAGGGTAATGACGGCAACGGCGCCGTTCACTTGATATTCAGCACTCATGTCTCTTCCTTATTGATTTTTGCTCAGCGATGAGGTGGTTGCAAGGGATGAAGCTTCACTATACCGCATAAAAGAACGCTCGTATTATTTTTGTCGTGCGCGCGCAGGCGCCAGCATGGTACGCCATGGTACAACATCGTTTGCGGAAAGATTCTGCTGCATGCAGCAAGCTTCAGTAGAAGCTATCACTTGGATATTCATTTAAATAATAAAAACACAATAATAATAACGCCGTTTTATTATGTAAGGAAATGCGTTTGTTATATGCCGGCATGGGCCAATTGCGACAGTTTTGACATTATTTATTCCCGCCCCTTGTTTTTCACCGGATGCTGGGGAATAATAAAATTGTTGATTCAAATCAATACTCTACAATTTATCTACAATAAGGCACACCGCAGGGAAAACACTGGCGGCCGTTCATCGCGCACATTCTCACCGATTATCACCGGATGCCGACCGCTGCAATAACATCGCTGTCTTATATGGATAGCAGAAAAAATAATAACAGCAGCCTATCGCTCCCATTCCTCTTCTCATACCGAAGGACATACTATGGACGCAGCCAGCCATGTCAGCCACTCCCAGGATCTGGACTTACAAGCGATAAATACTGCATTGAACCGTGTCCAGGCCGTCATCGAATTCGAACTCGACGGCACCATCCTGCATGCGAACGACAATTTCCTGCGCGTCGTCGGCTATACCCTGGCCGAAGTGCAAGGCAAGCACCATGCCATTTTCTGCGACCCCGAGTATGTGAAAACGGCCGAATACGCCGACTTCTGGGCCAGACTCGGACGCGGCGAGTTCGACCAGGGCGAATACAAGCGCCGCGCCAGGGATGGGCGCGAAGTGTGGATCAACGCGTCCTACAACCCCATCCTCGACGCGGACGGCAAGCCGTATAAAGTCATCAAGTTTGCCACCGACATCACGGCCAGCAAGCGCCGCAACGCCGATTACGAAGGCAAGATCGAGGCCATCAGCAAGGCCCAGGCCGTGATCGAGTTCCGGCTCGACGGCACCATCCTCGACGCCAACGACAATTTCCTCAAGTCCGTCGGCTACACGCTCGACGAGATCAAGGGCAAGCATCACCGCATGTTTTGCCTGCCCGACTACGCCAACAGCGACGACTATGCGCAGTTCTGGCAGAAGCTGGGGCAAGGCCAGTTCGACGCGGGCGAATACAAGCGCGTCACCAAGGACGGCCGCGAAATCTGGCTCAATGCCTCGTACAACCCCATTTTCGATACGGAAGGCCGGCCCTTCAAGGTAGTCAAGTTCGCCAGCGACGTCACGGCCCTGAAAAAGCACAACGCCGAATACGAAGGCAAGGTCAGCGCCATCGGCAAGGCGCAGGCCGTGATCGAATTCGACATGCAGGGCAATGTGCTGGACGCGAACGACAATTTCCTCGCCGTCATGGACTATGACTTGAGCGATATCAAGGGCGAGCACCACCGCATGTTCTGCGAGCCCGAGTATGCGAGCAGCGCCGAGTACAAGAAATTCTGGCAAAAGCTCAACCGCGGCGAATTCGACGCGGGCCGCTACAAGCGCCTGGGCAACCATGGCAAGGTGGTGTGGATACAGGCCACCTACAACCCCATCCTCGACCTCAACGGCAAGCCGTATAAGGTGGTCAAGTTCGCCATCGACATCAGCGAACAGGTGAACCTGGAAAACAGCATCCAGTCCAAGGCCGCCAACGACAGCCGCAAGGTCAATGCCCTGCTCGAGTCGGTGGCGCGCGCGGCGCAAGGCGACCTGACCTGCAATATCGTGCCCGAGGGCGACGAGCCGATCGACCTGCTGGCCGGCGGCATCAGCAAGATGATCGTCGACTTGCGCGGCGTGATCGGCAACGTGGTGTCGGCGGCGAACGGCTTTGCCGACGCCTCGCACGCGATCGCCGAACGGGCCACGGGCGTGGCCGTGGGCACGCAGGCGCTGGGCGCCACGGTGGAAGAAATGAACGCCTCCATCGACGGCCTGACCTTTTCCATCAATTCCATCGCAGAAAACACCTCGAACGCCGATTACCTGGCGAAAGCCACGCAGCAGGAAGCGGAAGCGGGCGCGCGCGCCGTCGCCAAGTCGATCGAGGCGATGGACTTGATCAACCGCTCGTCGGAAGACATCGGCGAAATCGTCAAGGTGATCAGCGAAATCGCCAACCAGACGAACATGCTGGCCTTCAACGCGGCCATCGAGGCGGCGCGCGCGGGCGAGCACGGCCTGGGCTTTTCCGTCGTCGCCGACGAGGTGCGCAAGCTGGCCGAGCGCTCCTCGCAGGCGACCAAGGAAATTTCCAAGCTGATCAACGAATCCGTCAAGCGCGTCTCGACGGGCAGCGAAATCTCTCGCCAGGCCAGCGACGCCTTCGACAAGATCGTCTCGGGCGTGGCGAAGACCACCCTGGCCATCTCGGATATCTCGAAGGCGGCCAACGAGCAGCTGCTGACGGCGCGCGAAGTGTCGACGGCGATCCAGTACATTGCCGAGGAAACGGAAAAGTCGGCCGCCAACTGCGACAGCATCGCCCGCTCGACGGATGGCTTGAACGAGCGCGCGGGCAGCCTGAACCAGACTGTCTCCGGCTTCGTGGTGTAGGCCATGAGCCACGCGGCCACCTTGACGCCCGAGGTGCTGACGACCCTGATCGCGCTGGTGCGCCAGCATACGGGCATCGCCATGACGGCGCGCAAGAGCGTCTTGCTGGAACGGCGCTTGCAGCCACGGCTGCAGGCGCTGTCCCTGCACAGCTACCAGGCTTACCTGGACCGCGTGGCCAGCGACCGCGACGAGGTGGCCCATTTCATCGACCTGGTGACCACCAACGACACCCTGTTCTTCCGCACGCCGTCCATCTGGGATTATTTCCGCGACCGCTATCTGCCCGCCTGGGCCCGCGCGCATCCGGACGGCTGCCTCGCCATCTGGTCGGCGGCCGCCGCCAGCGGCGAAGAACTGTATTCGATCGCCATGCTGTGCGAGCAATTCAGGCTGCAGGCGCCCGCCTTCCGCTACCAGATCCTGGCCAGCGACATTTCGCAGCAGATCCTCGGTGCGGCGCAGGCCGGCCAGTACAGCGGCCGCTCCGTCGAGCGCATCCGATTGTCGCATCCGGACTTGCTGCGCAAATATTTCACGCCCGCGCCGTACGGCGTCAAGGTCAACGAGGAATTGCGCCAGCACGTCAGCTTTGCCCAGCATAATTTGCTGGAAGCGCTGCGCCCGGCCCAGCGCTTCGACCTGGTCTTCCTGCGCAATGTGCTGATTTATTTCGACGCCGAGCACCAGGAAACCGTGCTGCGCCAGGCGCGCCTGAGCCTGAAGGACGAGGGCCGGCTGATCCTGGGCGAGTCGGAAACCATCGCCCGCCTCGGCACCGGCTATCAATTCGAGTTTCCCATGATTTATAAGGCGGGTAGCGCATGAGCATCATCATCGAGCATAAGCTGCCGCTGCAACATGTTGGCATGGGGCAACTTAGCGTGGGCACGCACGGCGAGCAGCTGCAAGCCTTGCTCGGCTCCTGCATCGGCATCGGCTTCATCTGGAAGAATGGCCCGTGCTGCGGCCTGGCCCACTGCCTGCTGCCGGAAGCGCCCGGTACCGACGGCGCCCTTGGCACCCCGAATGCACGCTATGTGAGCCAGGCCGTGCCCTCGCTGCTGCGCCTGATGGGCGTGCGCCAGGCCGATTACGCCGATATCGAAGTGGTGCTGGCGGGCGGCGCCAGCATGTTCGGCCCGCGCAACGGGCGCTTGCAAGTGGGCCGGCAAAACGCGGAAGCGGCGCAAAAATACCTGGACCAGTGCGGCTTGCACGTCAGTTTTTGCGCGCTGGGCGGCCGCCACGGGCGCCAGTTGCTGATCGATTGTGCCAAGCACAGCTATGCCGTCACCGATGTGGTGACGCAACCCGAATTGATTCCACGCAAGGAAGGCGCATATGGATATGCATGAAGCAACGGGCTTGCAAGCGCAGGGGGCCAGCGACACGGCCACCGAACTGTTCGGCTCCTTCCACCTGGGCGACGACGAATTCGCCCTGCCCGCCAGCTGCATCCGCGAGGTGGTCAACTATCCCGCCAAAGTCACCGCCCTGCCCCTGGCGCCCGCGTACCTGGAAGGCATGTTCACCTTGCGCGGCAGCGTCATTCCGGTGGTCAACCTGGGCCGGCTGTTCCGCGCCGACGCGCCGCGCGCCGTGGCCACGGACAAGATCGCCATCCTCGATTTCCAGCAAGTGCTGATCGGCATCGTCTTTCAGGATACGGGCGAAATCCTGCGCGTGCCCGCCAGCGCCCGCAGCGCCTTGCAATATGCGGCCGGCGACAGCCACGCCGTCATCGCCGGCACGATCCTGCAGGACGGCGGCGCGCGCCTGCTGCAGGTACTCGACCCGCACGCGCTGCTGCGCATCGAAAACGTGCCCCATGTGCTGGCCCTGCAGGCGACGGGCGCCAGGCTGAGCACGGCCCGCTACCATGCGCAAAGCGAACGCCGCCAGTGCGTCAGCTTCCATGCGGCGGGCGCCACGTTTGCCTTTGAAATGCTGGCCATCCAGGAAATCATCCGCGTGCCGGAGCTGCACAGTTCCCTGCTGAACAGCGAACTGTGCCTGGGGCGCATGCATTTTCGCGGCAACCAGGTGGCCGTCGTCGATTTCGGCGCCCTGCTGCAGGCGCCCCGCTCCGCCACGGCGACGACGGGCGACCAGCGCATCATCGTCGTGCGCCTCGATGACACGACCGTGGGCTTCCTCGTCGATTCCGTCGACAGCATCGTGCATTTCTTTGGCGACGAAGTGCTGCCGATACCCCTGCTGAGCAAGGCGCGCGCCGCCATGTTTGCCGGCTGCATCACGAAAGAAGGCCTGGGCGACATCATTTTCCTGGATCACAAGGAAATTCTGTCGCAGGCGGAGATCGTCGAAATGCGCGACGGCCACGCGCGCCTGTACCCGGCCGACACCGACGCGAGCACCGCCGCCACGCGCAAGGCGCAGCGCCGCGTCTACATCACATTTACGGTGGAAACCCGCTTCGCCGTGGAAATCGGGCAAGTGCGCGAAATCATCGATTTTAGCGGCGCCATCACCACGCCGCCGGGCATGCCGGCCTGCATGCGCGGCATGCTGAACCTGCGCCAGCAAATGATCAGCATCATCGACTTGCGCCAGCTGTACGCGATGCCGGCCTTGCCGGACGCCGGCGCGGGCAAGATTCTGATCGTGGAACGGGGCGCCGAGCGCTACGGTTTTCTCGTCGACCATGTCGATAACATCATGACGATTTCCGACAGCCAGCGCTTTGCGGCGCCGCAAATCATCCGCACGGGGGAGCATGACGACCTGCGCAGCGAAATGGATGAAATGATCGATATCGGCACGGAGGCGCAGCGCCAGACCCTGTCCGTCTTCCAGTGCGATCATTTGCTGGAAAAGCTGGGGTCGGCGCTGCCGCAGGCGGCCTAGGCTGGTTTACATGCCCGGCAACTGGTGCCCCTTGAATTGCTCGCGCAGCTTGTTTTTCTGGATCTTGCCCGTGGCGCCCATGGGCAAGGCGTCGATGAACAGCACGTCGTCCGGCGTCCACCACTTGGCGATCTTGCCTTCGAAGAACTGCAGCAAGGCGTCGCGCGTGACATCCATGCCGGGGCGCAGCACCACCACCAGCACGGGGCGCTCGTCCCATTTCGGGTGGAACACGCCGATGCAGGCCGCCTGCAGCACGGCCGGGTGCGCCATGGCCAGGTTTTCCAGGTCGATGGTGCCGATCCACTCGCCGCCGGACTTGATCACGTCCTTGCTGCGGTCAGTGATCTGCATGTAGCCGTCCGCGTCGATGGTGGCCACGTCGCCCGTGGGGAACCAGCCATCCTGCAGCGCGTCGCCGCCCTCGTTCTTGTAGTACGAGGAAATGATCCACGGCCCTTTCACCAGCAGATGGCCGTAGGCCACGCCATCCCACGGCAATTCCTTGCCGTCGTCGTCGACGATCTTCATGTCCACGCCGTAGATCGCATGGCCCTGCTTTTGCAGGATCTTGCGCTGCTCTTCCTTCGGCAAGTCCAGGTGCTTGGTCTGCAAGCCGCCGGCCGTGCCCAGCGGCGACATTTCCGTCATGCCCCAGGCGTGGATGACCTCGATGTCGAACTTGTCGATCAGGGTATCCATCATGGCGGGCGGGCACGCGGCGCCGCCGATCACCGTGCGGCGGAAGGTGGAAAACTGCAAGTTATTCTGCAAGGCGTGATTGAGCAAACCCAGCCAGACGGTGGGCACGCCGGCCGAGAACGTCACTTTTTCCGCCTCGAACAATTCATACAGCGATTTGCCATCGAGCGCCGCGCCGGGAAACACCATGCGCGCGCCGGACAGGGGCACGGAATACGGCAAGCCCCAGGCATTCACGTGGAACATGGGCACGACGGGCAGCACGGTGTCCGAGGCGCGCACATTGAGGGCGCTGGGCATGGCCGACGCGTACGCGTGCAGCACGGTCGAGCGGTGCGAATACAGGGCGCCCTTGGGGTTGCCCGTCGTGCCCGACGTGTAGCACAGCGTGGCGGCCGCATTTTCATCGAACAGGGGCCAGGCGTAATCGTCGGAATGCGTGGCGATCAAGTCTTCATAGCACAGCAGGTCGGGGATGGTGCTGCTGGCGGGCATGCGGTCGCGGTCGCACATCAGCACGAAATGGCGCACGAAGGTGCAGTCGGCGGCGATTTTCTCCACCACGGGCAGGAAGGTCAGGTCGAACAGCAAGACCTGGTCTTCGGCATGGTTCGAGATGTAGGCGATCTGGTCGGGGAACAGGCGCGGATTGATGGTGTGCAGCACGGCGCCCGAGCCGGACACGGCATAATAGGCTTCCAGGTGGCGGTAGCCATTCCAGGCCAGGGTGGCGACCCGGTCGCCCATGCCGACGCCGAGGCCATGCAAGGCGTTCGCCAGGCGGCGCGCGCGCTGGTGGCAATCGCGGTAGGTGTAGCGGTGCATATCGCCCTCCACCCGCCGCGAAATGATTTCGCTGCCTCCATAATGACGCGCTGCAAACTCGATAATGCTGGAAATCAGCAGGGGCTGATTCATCATCTGGCCCATCACTGGACTCAAGGGAAATGCCGACATCGTGTCTCCTGGTTTGGATACTCGGTTATTGTTGGAATTTAAAGATTTTCCTTAGTTTCGTACGGTCGTGCGGAAATCGTCAACGCATTTCGATATTGCATTGCAACATGGAATTTTCGATTCCGTTTTTTGCCGCATTGGCCCCCATTTCCGCGCCCGCCACGCAGCTTGGCGCCGTGCGGTAAAATCGTCTTCCAGGCTGGCGCACCTTGCCGGTCCCTCTTATCTGACTGGAATTGCCATCACCGCTCATACCTTACCACTGGATAACGCCTTTGCGGCCTTGCCGCCCGCGTTCTATACGCGCTTGATGCCCACGCCCCTGCCCGCCCCGTATTTCGTGGCCGCCAGCGCGCCGGCCGCCAGCCTGGTCGGCCTCGATGCCGCGCGCCTGGCCGGGCCCGATTACGTGGAGCTGCTGAGCGGCAATACGGTTGCCGAGCGCTCGATTCCCCTGTCGGCCGTGTATTCGGGCCACCAGTTCGGCGTCTGGGCCGGCCAGCTGGGCGACGGCCGCGCCATCTTGCTGGGCGATATCGCCACCGAACACGGCCCGATGGAACTGCAGCTGAAAGGCGCCGGTGCCACGCCGTATTCGCGCATGGGCGACGGGCGCGCCGTGCTGCGCTCGTCCATCCGCGAATTCCTGTGCTCGGAAGCCATGGCGGCGCTGGGCATTCCCACCTCGCGCGCGCTGTCCATCATGGGTTCGCAGCAAGGCATCATGCGCGAAACGGTCGAGACTGCCGCCGTCGTGACGCGCATGGCGCCCACTTTCGTGCGCTTCGGCTCGTTCGAACACTGGTTTTACCGCAAGAAGCCGGACGAGCTGAAAATCCTTGCCGATTACGTCATCGACGGTTTTTATCCCCATTTGCGCGCCGCATCAAATCCATATCAAGCCTTGCTGGCCGAAGTGTGCGTGCGCACGGCGCACATGATTGCGCACTGGCAAGCCGTGGGCTTCATGCATGGCGTCATGAACACGGACAATATGTCCATCCTGGGCTTGACGCTCGATTACGGCCCCTTCGGCTTCATGGAAGCGTTTGACGCCGAGCACATCTGCAACCATACGGACCAGCAGGGCCGCTACTCGTATGCCAACCAGCCGCAGGTGGGCCATTGGAACTGCTATGCGCTGGGCCAGGCCCTGTTGCCCTTGATCGGCGAAGTGGAACTGGCGCAGGCGGCGCTGGACGGCTACCAACCGGCCTTTGCGGACAAGATGAATAGCTTGCTGCGCGCCAAGCTGGGTTTGCGCACGGTGCAGGACGACGATACGGCGCTGTTCGACAGCATGTTTGCACTGATGCAAGCCAATCACGTGGATTTCACCAACTTCTTCCGCGCGCTGGCGACCTTGCAGGTGGCCGCCCCCGAACACGACACGATGCTGCGCGACATGTTCATCGACCGCCCCGCCTTCGATGCGTGGGCGGAAACCTACCGTGCGCGCCTGCGGCAGGAAAACAGTATCGATGCCGAGCGCAGTGCCGCCATGAACCAGGTCAACCCGAAATACGTGCTGCGCAACTACCTGGCGCAAGTGGCCATCGAGAAAGCCCAGCAGCAGGACTACACGGAAGTGGCGACATTGCTGGAAATATTGCAAAAGCCATTTGACGAACAGCCCGAACACCAGCACTATGCGGCCCTGCCGCCCGACTGGGCCAGCCACCTTGAAGTCAGCTGCTCATCCTAAGGAGTCCTTATGACCACGAATAAAGTCAAGAAAACCGACGCCGAATGGCGCGCCATGCTCGACTCGATGCAATACGAAGTCACGCGCCACGCGGCCACGGAACGCGCGTTCACGGGCAAGTTCTGGGACCACCACGAACACGGTGTCTACACCTGCGTCTGCTGCAACACGCCACTATTTGCCTCGGACACGAAATTCGACTCCGGCTGCGGCTGGCCCAGCTATTTCCAGGCGCTCGACCCGGCGAATGTCACGGAAATCGTCGACCGCAGCCACGGCATGGTGCGCACGGAAATCGTCTGCGCCGTCTGCGACGCCCACCTGGGCCACGTCTTCCCGGACGGCCCGCCGCCCACCGGATTGCGCTATTGCATCAACTCGGCCTCCTTGCGCTTCGATCCGCAGCCGTGAGACACAGAATCGCCTGGGAGCAACTCGGTTGCTCCTAAGCCATTCCTAAGATGATTTTAATAAGACCAGTGTAAAGTCTCGCCATGAAATTTCTATTCGACCTCTTCCCCCTGATCGCCTTCTTCGCCGCCTTCAAACTGGGCGGCATGTATGAAGCGGCCACGCACGATTTCGTGCAGCAATATTTGTCCGGCTTCGTGTCTGGCGGCCTGATCAAGGCCGACCAGGCGCCGTGGATACTTGCCACCCTCGTCGGCATCGTCGCCACGGCTTGCCAGGTCAGCTATCTGCTGTTGCGCGGGCGCAAGGTGGACGGCATGCTGTGGCTGTCGCTGTTCATCTTTGTCGTGTTCGGCGGCGCCAGCATCTACCTGCATGACGACTTCTTCCTGAAATGGAAGCCGACCCTGATCTACTGGCTGTCCGGCCTGGCCCTCTTGATTGCCCACGTGGGCTTCAAGAAAAACCTGATCCGCAAGACCATGGAAGCGCAAGTGCAATTGCCCGATGCCGTCTGGAACCAGCTGCTGGCCGCATGGATCATTTTCTTTGGCGCCATCGGCGCGCTGAACCTGTTCGTCGCCTTCGTGCTGTACAAGGGCGACATGGCCGCCTGGGTCAGTTTTAAAGCGTTCGGCGCGACGGGCATTTTCTTTGCCTTTATCGTGGCGCAAACCCTGTTCCTGGCAAAACATATCAAGGAAGACGCATGATGAGCACCACCAGCACCGAAAACACCGCGCCGGAAACGCGCATGCAGCGCATCCGTACCCGCCTGGAAACGGCACTTTCCCCTCTGGAGTGCGTGCTGGAAGACGACTCGGCGCGCCACCGGGGCCATGCGGGCGCCGCCTCGGGCGGAGGCCATTACAATCTACGCATTATTTCTAGTCATTTTGAGGGGCTCAGGCTCGTCATGCGCCATCGACTGGTGTATGATTCCGTGCACGATATGATGCATAATGAGATACATGCATTGGCGATTGTGGCATTGGCGCCGTCCGAGGTAGCATAAGGATGGCGTTTTTGGCGTACCCGGATCACTTGGGTATGCCGTTGCTTCTGGCGCCATGCCTGGATTTCTTTCCATGCGTTTTTTACGAAACTTTCCCTAACAGGATTTAATAATGACTTTTAAGCCAGCCCGCTTGCTGATCGCACTACTTGCCGTTGTCGCGGTACCTGTTTTTGCGCAAAATGTTGCCGTTGTTAATGGCAAGCCTATCCCATCGTCGCGCGTTGATGCAGTCGTCAAGCAAGTCGTCGCCCAAGGCCAGCAACCGGATTCGCCGCAACTGCGCGAAATGATCAAGAAGGACTTGATCGGCCGTGAAGTGCTGATGCAAGAAGCGGAAAACAAAGGTTTCGGTAAAGATGCAGCAGTCAAGCAGCAAATCGAGAACGCGCGCCAGGCCATCGTCATCAACGCCCTGGTCGGCGACTACCTGAAAAAGAACCCGGTCAACGACGCTGAAATCAAGGCCGAATACGACCGTTTCGTGGCCCAGACCGGCGACAAGGAATACCATGTGCGCCACATCCTGGTGGCTACCGAAGCGGAAGCGAAAGACATCATCGCCAAGCTGAAAGGCGGCGCCAAGTTCGAAGACCTGGCCAAGCAATCGAAAGATGCCGGTTCGGCCGACAACGGCGGCGACCTGGACTGGGCAGCACCATCGTCCTTCCCGAAAGTCTTCTCCGACGCCTTCGTGAAACTGCAAAAAGGCCAGGTCACCGACACCCCGGTGCAAACGCCTAACGGTTTCCACGTGATCAAGCTGGACGACACCCGCGCGGCAAAACTGCCGACCCTGGAAGAAGTCAAGCCACAGATCGCCGAAGCGCTGCAGCAAAAGAAACTGCAAGCGTATCAGGAAGAAATGATCAAAAAAGCGAAAGTTCAGTAAGAACTGACCTCCCCGGCGCCCTTTTCGGCGCCGGTCGTGTATTCTGCGCCTGAATGCGTACTGCACGGCAGTCGCGCGTATCGATTTTTAGTATATTTTTAGGAATGAACATGATTTTGAAGCCAGCCCGCCTGATCTTAGCCCTGGTCGCCGTTGTAGCGATCCCTGCGTTCGCGCAAAACGTGGCCACCGTGAACGGCAAGGCCATCCCTTCGTCGCGCGTCGACCAGGTCGTCAAGCAAGTCGTCGCCCAAGGCAAGCAAGCCGATTCGCCGCAATTGCGCGAAGCCATCAAGAAAGACCTGATCGGCCGTGAAGTGCTGATCCAGGAAGCCGACAAGCAAGGCTACGGCACGCGTCCGGAAGTCAAGTCGCAGATCGACAATGCCCGTCAAAGCATCATCATCAACGCCCTGCTGGCCGACTACGTCAAGAAAAACCCTGTCAAGGACGCTGAAATCAAGGCCGAGTACGACAAGTTCAAGGCACAAGCGGGCGACAAGGAATACCATGCGCGCCACATCCTGGTGGCCACCGAAGCGGAAGCGAAAGACATCATCGCCAAGCTGAAAGGCGGCGCCAAATTCGAAGAACTGGCGAAAGTGTCGAAAGACGGTTCCGCAGCCAATGGCGGCGACCTGGACTGGGCTAGCCCGGCTTCGTACGTGAAGCCATTCTCCGACGCCATGGTGGCCCTGAAACCAGGCCAGGTCACGCAAACGCCGGTGCAATCGCAATTCGGCTTCCACGTGATCAAGCTGGAAGAAACCCGTCCGACGAAGTTGCCGGCACTGGAAGAAGTCAAGGGCCAGGTGGCCGAGTCGCTGCAACAGAAGAAACTCGCCGCCTACCGCGACGAACTGATGAAAAAAGCCAAAATCCAATAAAAACGCCTGATATAAGCTACTGCGCGTCGCGCTTTGCGGCCTGCGATGCTCACCGCCTCGGCGGCCCCGTACTTTCGTACGGTTGCGCTTCTCGGCCACAAATCGCTGCCGCTCGCTACGCTTCTATCAGTCGTTTGGCTAGCTGGACAAGAGCGCTCTTCGGAGCGCTTTTTTTACGCCTGGAGATGCCATGAATCTACATGAAGAATTAAAAATCGCGCTGGAAGCGGTTGCCGAACCGGGCCGTGCGGGGCCCATGCAGGCCTACATGCGCGACCAGTTCGTTTTCCTGGGCGTAGCAGCGCCGCAGCGGCGGCTGGCCGCCAGGGGCTTGCTGGCGGACTTGCAAGGCATCGGTGCCGATGCCTTGCTGGAACACGCGCAACTGCTGTGGCAACAGCCGGAACGCGAATACCAGCACGTGGCGCTCGACATGCTGGCCCTGCACCGGCGCCAGCTGGGCATCGAACACCTCCCCGCCCTGCTCAGCCTGGCGCGCCAGCGCGCATGGTGGGACAGCGTGGACGGCATGGCGGGCATCGCGGGCGACGTGCTGCAGGCGGAACGGCAGCGCGGCGGCGACGGCCATGCGCACATGGAGGGCGCCTTGCGCCATGACGACTTCTGGCTGCGCCGCATCGCCATGCTGCACCAGCTGGGCTGGCGCGCCGACACGGACGCCGCCTGGCTGTTCGACGCGGCACTGGCGCTGGCCCACGAAGACGAGTTTTTCATCCGCAAGGCCATCGGCTGGGCCTTGCGCGATTACGCGCGCCACGCGCCCGAGGCCGTGACGGCGTTTGCCGACGCGCACCGCCAGCAACTATCGCCGCTCAGTTACCGCGAAGCGTTGAAGCACCAGCCACGCTGAAGGCCGAGCCGCCCAGCAGGCGCAGTGCGGCATCGATGCGCGGCGCGGCATCCCAGGCCGGCGCGGGCGCCAGCAAGCCCAGCGCCATCTGCCGCAGCGGTTCGGCAATCACCATGGCCAGCAGCAAGCCGGCCATTTCGTGGCCATCGCGCCCATCCCGCCCATCCTGCAGCGCCAGATGGCCGCGCGCGGCCTGGCGCTGCAGCCAGTCGGCCAGCAGGGCCGTGCCCCGCTCGATGCCATTGCGCTGATACACGGCAAGCAAATCCGCGCGGGCGGGAAACTCCGTGCACAGCAGGCGGAACAGCCCGACGGCGTCCGCCGTCAGCACGCGCGCCGCCATCGCCTGCAAGATCTCTTTTAACAGCGGCAACACCTCGCCAGGCCCGGCCGCATCGTGCGCCATGGCCGGCAGGAAAGCATCCGTCCAGCCGCGCACCACCAGGGCAACCAGTTCCTCGCGGTTGGCCGCGTATTGATACAGCGATTTCTTTGCCATGCCCGCATGGCGCGCCACCGCTTCCATGGTTGTGGCCGCATAGCCTTCGTGCAGCAGCAGCCAGGTGGCCGCCTGCACGGCCGCCTCGCGCGCTTCCTCGGGCGGCCGTGCCGGACGGCCCCGTCCGCGCAAGGCCTTGCTCTCTTCTTCCTGCATGCCAGCTCCAAGCTTGATCGATGAGCAATTTTACACTGAAACATATTTAGGAAACGCAATGCGTTTCTTTAATATATAATTGGCTCACCCAACAAAGGAGAACGACATGACGCAGCATATTGAATTCCCATGGAGCATTACCAGCACGGGCGACTTGCTCGACCCATTTCCCCTGCACCTGGAGACGGGCGTCACGCGCCTGGAAAACGGTTGCCTGCTGGTGGCGGCGCGCACGGAACTGCACGGCTGCAGCGGGCGCATGCTGGACTGGTGGTTTACGTTTTTCGAGACGACGCAGCACATCAAATGGTGGCACCCGCACGATCACGTGGCCCATCATGGCTGGAACAGCGCGTGGAAAAAGGGAGAAAGTTACTACGGCGCCTCGATCGAGGCAGTGGAATCGCTGGGCGACATTCCGCCCGTGAAAGCCAAGCTGAAGTTTCATGATCCGAAGGACGTATTTGATACGGCGCAACTGCAGCAGGCCAGGGACAGCGGCGCCCTGTCGGCCGCCGTCTGCGCGCGCATCGGCTTCGGCGACCACGTGGTGCTCGATCCGCAGGGCGACCCGCTCGATGGCGAAATGCTGCACCTGACGCGCGACACCCCCACGGGCTGCGTGCTGCGCAGCCGCTTCTTGCTTGGCCGCAATAGCCTGAACCCCGTGCGCGACGTGCCCGACGTGCTGGGCCTGAACTTGCTGCGCCATTGCTACAGCGAATTTACCTACCTGTCGCGCTTCTTGCCATCACTGTATTACGGCGAGCACGCCAACGGGGAAAAGGCGCCGCTGCCCTGGTAGGCTGCCTTACAGCCGCTTGTGCATGCGCGCCAGCGGCAGTTTGATGCCATCAGGCAAGTCCAAATAAAAATCTTCAGTCACGGCAAAGCCGCTGGCCAGGTACAGCGGCACGCCGGGCAAGGTGGCGGCCAGTTCCAGGGCAGCAAAACCGGCGGCCAGCGCCTGGCGTTCGCAATGGCGCATCAGCATGCTGCCCAGCCCCTGGCGGGCGGCGCCTGGCTCCACAAAGAAGGCGCGGATGCGGCCCGGCTGGCTGGCCGGATCGAGCAGCGGGTCCGGGCCGCTCTTGGCGCGGTCGGCGCCATACAGGGTGGCGCGCCGGCTCCAGCCGCCGCAAGCCAGCACGGCGCCCTCCCGTTCAATGACGAAATATGTCCGATCGGCAACGAGCTGCGTATCGACGCCGAACACGTGGCGCGTCACGGACTCGGCCTGTTCCCGCGTATAAAATCCCGCGCTCAACGCCACGCCGGAACGGGCGATCAGCGCGTTCATGGCAGGCACGTCGGCCGGCAGCGCCACGCGCAAGCTGCTCAAAGCGCCAAGGCTGAACCAGGCGCGGCTGATGCGTCCCTGCTCCACTTCATACGTCGCCACCAGTTCCTGCGCCGACACGCCATCGTCCGTGTCGCCATGGACGATTTCATGGTCGATCACCAGCTTGCCGCAGGCGATGCGGTTGAGCAACTGCGCCTGCGGTTTGCTGGCGGCGAAGCGGGCCGTGAAACGGGGGCCGATTTGCCCGCCGCCCGTGGCCAGCAAGGTATCGGGATGCTGGAATTGCTGTGCGTCATCGGCGTAGATGGCCAGCAAGGCATCCACGTCGTGTGCGTTGTAGGCGTCCAGTTGGGCCTGGACCACCGCGACGGGAGAAATGCGTGTATCGTTGGCAAGCGCCATGCGTGTACCTGTTGTGATGTGGGTGGAAAGTTGCAAAGCGTAACACTGTCGCTCCTGTCGCGGCGCAGTTTGCTGCGATAATTATAAGACTCGTCATAAGATTCGTCGCCAGACGCATCTTGCGGCGTCACCAATCAATCGCAAATCGCAGCAGGAGTAGATATCATGAAATGGGAAGGCAATCGCGAAAGCGACAATGTGGAAGACCGCCGTGGCGAAGACGGCGGCGGCGGCGGCTTCGGTTTTGGCGGGCGCTCGATCGGCATCGGCACCATCGTCATCGCCCTCATCGGCTCGTATGTGCTGGGCGTCAATCCCTTGACCTTGCTCAACCTGCTCAGCGGCGGTGGCGGCCAGATCAGCACCCAGCAAAGCCAGTCGCCCGCGCGCCAGCCGCCCGAGTCGGACGAGATGGCCCGCTTCGTGAAAACCGTGCTGGCCGATACGGAAGATACGTGGGGCGCCCTGTTCAAGGCCGAAGGCGGCAGCTATGTGAAACCCAAGCTGGTGCTGTTTTCCGGCAGCACGCCGACGGCTTGCGGCACGGGCCAGAGCGCCAGCGGGCCTTTCTATTGCCCCGGCGACCAGAAAGTCTACCTGGACCTCGATTTCTTCAACCTGATGCAGCAGCGCTTCAAGGTCTCGGGCGAATTTGCCGAGGCCTACGTGATCGCGCATGAGGTGGGCCACCACGTGCAAAACCTGATGGGCTTGTCCGAGAAGGTCGACAATGCCCGCCGCACGCAGTCGGAGCGCCAGGCCAACGCCATGTCCGTGCGCCTGGAATTGCAGGCCGACTGCTTTGCCGGCGTGTGGGCGTATCACGCGAACGCCGACCGCAAGATCCTGGAACAGGGCGACGTGGAAGCGGCCCTGAAAGCGGCCACGGCCATCGGCGACGATGCACTGCAGCGCCAGTCGCAAGGCCATGTCGTGCCCGATTCGTTTACGCACGGCACCTCGGAGCAGCGCGTGCGCTGGTTCAGCAAGGGCATCGAGAGCGGCCAGATTTCCCAGTGCAACACCTTCGAGGCGCGCCAGCTGTAGGCCCTTGCCGGCCGGTTGCAGGCGCACTGAACACGGCGCGCCTGCCCGTGCCACTACTTCAAGTCGATGCGCCCATATTGTCCATGCGCCTCGTCAGCCGGCCCGGCCGCATAGAACAGGGTATTGACGGGCTGGCTGTTGAGGCCATTGCCGAAGGCGATGCCCCACAAGCCATCGATCACCAGCGGCGTGCCGTCGGGCTTGAGCAGCGGCCCGCCAGCCTTGCCCGTGGCGCTGTCATAGGCGTTGATCCTGCCATCGCCAAAATTCCCGATTAACAGCATATTGCTGGCAGAGCCGAAGTCGGCCGGCGCCAGCGCCATGCCCCAAGGCGCATTCAAGGCCCCGCCGCTCACCAGCCGCTTGATCAGCGTGCCGCCGGTGTCGTACACATTGACGATGCCCAGGCCCGCGCCCGCCTCCTCGTCGTCGCCGCTGGCTTCGCGCATGGCATAGGCGACATAGATGCGCTCGCCGATGGCCTGGATGCCGAACGGCGCATAGCCGGCCGGCAAGCCTGGATCGCTGAACGCGCCAGGCCAGCTGGCCCTGGCGAAACTGGCATCGAAGACGTCGACGCGCCCGTTATGAAAATCGGCCGCATACAGGTAGTTGGCGCCCGCACGGGCGGCAATCGCCAGGCCCTTGTAGACGCTGCTGCCGGCGCTGCCGTCATACACGACCAGGGCCGTGACGGGGCTGACCGTGGGCGACCAGGCCGAGATGCTGCCGCTTTCGCTGGCGAAGATGAAGGGGCTGGGCGCCGTCACGCCATTCTGGCTCAGCTTGAAATCCTGCGTGCCGTTAAACACGATGCCGGTCGGCCCTGCCGGCGTGCTGACCACCAGCGATTGCGGCACGCCGTTGCCATCGTACAAGGTCGACTTCGCCGTGCCATTCGCCGCCACCCAGACGAAGCCGCGCGGATTGAACGCCACGCCCCAGGCATTGACGAGGTTAGGATCCGTGTGCGCGGCCGGCAGCGCGGCCGTATCGGACACGAGGCTGGTCGCCGCATATGCGTTCAGGGCCGGCGGCTTGTGATGGTGGTGGCCGCCGCCGCAGGCAAACAGCACGCTGGCCAGCGCGGCGGCGAGACAGGCACAAACAATCTGCCTGGTGGTATGCGTTTTCATGGCGTTCCCCTTCTGCGTGATGGGCAGAGTTGCGCTGCCTGCTATCAGGGTATAAGCGGACCGTGCCGGACGCTTGAGCCGCGTCAAGCGCAGCGCAGATAGGGCCTGCGCCCCGTCAGGGCACGCCGACGTCGTAGCGTTTGCCCAGCTTTTTCAGTTCGCCCGTCTCGATCAGGCTATTCAATTCCTGGTCGAATTGCAGGCGCAGCTTGTCGAAGGCGGGCGAGCGGGGAAAGGCAAAATAGCCATTCTGCACTTCTATGACTTTGGGCAAGGGTTTCACCTGGCGCCCATAGCCGAGGCGGGCGATCACGGGATCGGTATTGCGGCGGTTGCTGACGAAGACGTCGACGTGGTTGTGCACCAGCATCTTCAAGCCGTTTTCCACGTTATTCGCCACGCTGACCTGCAAGCCGGGCCGCACGCGCTCCCAGTCCGCGCCATACGCCCAGCCATTAAGCAGCACCACCCGGCGGTTCTTCAGCGCCGCGTAATCGCCGTCCCAGCCGAAGCTGGCGTCCTGGCGCGTGTAAAAGACCATCTGGTCCTGGTAAAACGGCTTGTCGGAAAACGCCATGCTGGCGATACGCTCGGGCGTCTTGTAGGGGCCGATCAGGATATCGGCCTGGCCCTGCACCAGCATGGCTTGCGCGCGCGCCCACGGCACCATGCGAAAACGCACGGTATTGCCCGTGCGCGCCGCCATCAGGCGCAGCAGTTCCGCGCCCAGGCCGCCATATTCGCCACTGTTTTGATACTCGAAGACGCGCTCGAACTGCGCGCCCACGGCCAGCAGCTCGCGCGCCTGCAGCGGCGCGGCAAATGCCGGCCACAGCAGCGCCAAGGCCAGCAGGCGCCGCCCCGCTCCGCTCATCAGCCGACGATGCGCAAGGAGTAATCGGTGGCCTGCACATCCTTGGTCAGGCTGCCGATCGAAATGCGGTCCACGCCCGTTTCGGCAATCGCGCGCACGGTGTCGAAGTTGACGCCGCCCGACGCTTCCAGCAAGGCGCGGCCGTTGGTAAGGGCCACGGCCTCGCGCATCATGTCATTGCTGAAGTTATCGAGCAAGACGGAGACGGCGCCCGCGTCCAGCGCTTCCTGCAATTGCGCCAGGGTTTCCACCTCGATCTGCACGGGCACGCCCGCGTCGAGGTTGCGCGCGTTTTCCAGCGCCTGGCTGACGCCGCCCGCGGCCGCGATATGGTTTTCCTTGATCAGGATGCCGTCATACAGGGCCAGGCGCTGGTTCTTGCCGCCGCCCACGCGCACCGCATACTTTTGCGCCAGGCGCAGGCCGGGCAAGGTCTTGCGCGTGTCCAGAATGGACGCCTTGGTGCCGGCGACCACGTCGACATACCGGCGCGTGGCCGTGGCCACGGCCGACAGCAACTGCAGGAAATTGAGGGCGCTGCGCTCGGCCGTGAGCAAGGCGCGCGCCGGCGCTTGAATCGTGCACACGACGCTGTCGGCCGTCATCATGTCGCCTTCGGCGTAATGCCAGACGATGTCGATGCTGCGGTCCAGGCTTTTCATGATGCCTTCGAACCACGGCGCGCCGCACAGCACGGCCGCTTCGCGCACGATGACGCGGGCCGTGACGATGTGGTCGGGCGGCACCAGTTCGCCCGTCAGATCGCACTGGCCCACGTCTTCCAGCAAGGCGGCCAGCAAATTGCCTTCGAATGCGCGCGCCAGGGCGGGATCGAAAGGGGCGAAAGAATTAACGAGGGTACTCATGCTGGACCGATTCCTTGGAACAATTTAGTTTCTTTTGCCAGGTCCGCGCCCGGCTGCAAGCCTGCCTTCTTGGCGGCGGCGAAGTCGAGCATGCGCTTGATCGAGCGCACGGCCAGCTGGCCGACGGCAGGATCGACGTGGATTTCGTTGTGCATGTTTTCCAGCGTCTGCGCCAGGTTCAGCAAGCCGTTCATGGCCATCCACGGGCAGTGCGCGCAGCTTTTGCAGGTGGCGCTGTTGCCGGCCGTGGGCGCTTCGATGAAACGTTTTCCTGGCGCGGCCGCGCGCATCTTGTGCAGGATGCCGTTGTCGGTGGCGACAATGAAGGTGTCCGTGTCCATGGTTTGCGCTGCCGCAATCATTTGCGACGTGGAACCGACCATGTCGGCCAGCGCCACCACGTTGGCGGGCGACTCCGGATGCACGAGCACCTTGGCTTGCGGATACTCTTCCTTGAGCAAATCGAGTTCGATGCCCTTGAATTCGTCGTGCACGAGGCAGCTGCCCTGCCACAGCAGCATGTCGGCGCCCGTTTCCTTCTGGATATACGACCCCAGGTGCTTGTCGGGTGCCCACAGGATTTTCTTGCCCTGCGCATGCAAATGGGCAACGATGTCGAGGCCGATGGACGACGTCACCATCCAGTCCGCGCGCGCTTTGACCGCTGCACTGGTGTTGGCGTAGACGACGACGGTGCGGTCCGGATGGGCGTCGCAAAAGGCCGTGAATTCATCCACCGGGCAGCCCAGGTCGAGCGAACAGGTCGCGTCGAGGTCGGGCATCAATACCGTTTTCTCGGGACTGAGGATTTTCGCCGTTTCGCCCATGAAGCGCACGCCGGCCACGACCAGGGTCTTGGCCGGATGGTCGCGCCCGAAGCGGGCCATTTCCAGGGAATCGGAGACGCAGCCGCCCGTGGCTTCCGCCAGGTCTTGCAGGTCAGCATCAACGTAGTAGTGGGCAACGAGCACGGCTTCGCGCTCGATCAGCAAGCGCTTGATGCGCGTGATCAGTTCGGCTTTTTCAGCCGGGGAAGGCGTCGCTGGCGTGCGTGCCCAGGCGTGGGCAGTGCAGCTGGCTCCGTCTTGTGGATGTTCGTACTCGACGGATTTGATGGCTAAAGTTTGCATGGCTGTGTCAAACAAAAACGGGATAGACCGGCACGATTGCAATAAAGCAGGTGCGCCGGAACGAAAGGACCGCGGCGCGTCGGTGTGGTGATACCAGAGTACACCACCAGCTTTCCAAACGCCTGATAAAACCGTAGCGAGCGGCAGCGATTTATGGCCGAGAAGCACAACCGTGCTGAAGCACGGTGAGCATCACAGGCCGCAAAGCGCAACGCGCAGTAGGTTTGATCAGGCGTTTAATCGATACCCTGGCTCTTCAGGTAGTCTTCGTAATTGCCGCGGTAATCGACCACTTCATCTTCCTTGATCTCGATGATGCGGTTGGCCAGCGAAGAGACGAATTCGCGGTCATGCGACACGAAGATCAGGGTGCCCGCGTATTTTTCCAGCGCGATGTTCAGCGATTCGATCGATTCCATGTCCATGTGGTTGGTCGGCTCATCGAGCATCAGCACGTTGTGGCGGCCCAGCATCAGCTTGCCGTACATCATGCGGCCCTTCTCGCCACCGGACAGCACCTTGACGGCCTTCTTGACATCGTCGCCGCCGAACAGCAAACGGCCCAGGATGGAGCGCACGGCCTGGTCGTCGTCGCCCTCTTTCGTCCACTGGCCGATCCAGTCGGTCAGGTTCGTATCCTTGGCGAAATCTTCCGTCGGATCTTGCGGCATGTAGCCCACGTTGGCGTTTTCCGCCCACTTCACGCGGCCCTGGTCCGGCTGCAGGCCGGCGATGTCGCCCGCGATGCAGCGCAGCATGGTGGTCTTGCCGGCGCCGTTGGCGCCGATGATGGCGATGCGCTCGCCCGCTTCAACCATGATGCTGAAATTCTTGAACAGCTGGCGGTCGAAGCCTTTCGAGATATTCTCGACTTCCACGGCCAGGCGGTGCAATTTCTTTTCGCCGTCGAAACGCACGAACGGATAGGCGCGCGACGATGGCTTGATGTCGTCGACCTTGATCTTTTCGATCTGCTTGGCGCGCGACGTGGCCTGGCGGGCCTTCGATTTGTTCGCGGCGAAGCGGCGCACGAATTCCTGCAGCTCGGCAACCTTGTCTTTCGCTTTCGCGTTGTTGGCCAGCTGCTGGTTGCGCGCCTGGGTCGAGGCGAACATGTACTCGTCGTAGTTGCCTGGATAAATCTTCAGGGTGCCGTAATCCATGTCGGCCACGTGCGTGCACACCTGGTTCAGGAAGTGGCGATCATGGGAAATGATGATCATGGTGGAGTTGCGCTCGTTGAGCACGTCTTCCAGCCAGCGAATCGTGTTGATGTCCAGGTTATTCGTCGGTTCGTCGAGCAGCAGGATGTCCGGGTTCGAGAACAGCGCCTGCGCCAGCAGCACGCGCAGCTTCCAGCCTGGCGAGACATTGCTCATCGGGCCTTGATGCAGGTCAATGGCGACGCCGGCGCCCAGCAGCAGTTCGCCCGCGCGCGACTCGGCCGTGTAGCCGTCGTATTCGGAAACTTTGCCTTCCAGCTCGGCGGCCTGCATGTAGTCGTCGTCCGTCGCTTCCGGGTTCGCGTAGATCGCGTCGCGTTGCTGGATGGCGGCCCACATTTCCGTGTGGCCCATCATGACGACGTCGAGGACGCGCATGTCTTCAAACGCAAACTGATCCTGGCGCAGCTTGCCCAGGCGCTCGTTGGTATCGAGCATGACGTTGCCGCCCGACGGATCCAGGTCGCCGCCCAGGATCTTCATGAACGTCGACTTGCCGCAGCCGTTCGCGCCGATCAAACCATAGCGGTTGCCGTCGCCGAACTTGACGGAGATATTCTCAAACAATGGCTTGGCGCCAAACTGCATCGTAATATTTGCGGTTGAAAGCATGTGATATTAGGTCTTTATTCAGTTAAAACAGCTAGTTAAGTACTTTTCCTCCATTATACAGCACCCACCCTCTTCCACTCTATAGTGGCCCGGCAAGCGCAGCCGGAGCCTATGCGCAGGCATGCAGCACAGAAATAATGGCAAGAAAATATGATTGCCGTATTCCCATTTAGCCGCTACGCTGCGTGGCATTGTTTTCTACCCTTCACCTCACAGGCATCACTTGAAAAAAATCACCATCGCCGCCGCCGTGGCCGCCATTGCCATTGCCGCCACCGCCTACGCTTCGCCGTACTACACCTTGCACCAGATCAAGACCGCGCTGGCCGAGCGCAACGCCGACGCGCTGGCCGCACACGTGGACTTCTCCGCCCTGCGCGCCAGCGTCAAGACGCAGCTGGAAGCGAGCATGGCGCGCAGCATCGAGGCGACCGCCGGCAGCGGCAACCCGCTGGCCGCGCTGGGCCAGTCGATCGCCAGCGCCATGCTGGGCAAGATGGTCGACACCATGGTCTCGCCCGCCGGCGTGGTGGCGCTGGTCAACAAGAGCGCCGTCAGCCCGCAAGCAAGTAACACGGCAGATGGGCCCGCCGATGGCGCACGCAAGAAGGCCGACTATTCTGCCGGCTATGCCGGCCTGAACACCTTCATCGTGCGGGCGAAGGATGGCAATGCGCAGGAAGGCGCGCTGGTCCTGCTGCGCCACGGCGTGTGGGGCTGGAAGCTGAGTTCGATCGAGATTGCGTCGGCGATGGCCGCACGCTAGAAGAAGCGCGCATGCGCAGGCAATCTGATACACAATGCGTGCCACTTGTATCCGATTGCAGGAGATTTCATGCTGAAACACACGACCCTGGCGCTGGCCATGGCCTTGGCCTTGGCCTTGGCCGGCGCCGCACCATCCGCCCACGCCCACGATGGGATCGCCGCCGCCGAGCGCAGCCACTCCGTTGCCGCGCGCATGCAGGCGGAAACGTCCAGCGCCGCCGATCCGGACGCCCCGGCACTGCTGCCCGTGCCCAGCGACATTTCGCTGGCCGAGCTGGAGCGCCGCCTGGCGCTGGGGCAGGCGCAGGCCGCTGAAAAACACCTTGGCAGCGCGCTCGATCCGGCCGTGTTGAGCACCCTGGCGCAGCAGATGGGGTGCCACGATATCGTCGGCATGCAGCCGTTCGGTTTCCCGCTGGAACAGGCGCAAGCGACCGTCCTGAGCGGCGCGCACCTGCTGGCGAGGTGCCCGGACCGGGCTTATGTGACGATCACGGCCATGTCGATGGCCGGCAAGACGGGCAAGCGCGCCCATATTTCGCCGCAATCGTTCAAACAGCAGGTCGATGGCAGGCCCGCGCGGCGCCTGTACTACAAGGCGCCCAACGGCCGCCAGAAGGAGTCGCTGACCATCATCGACGGCAGTTATGCATATGCGCTCGAGTACTGGTCGCTCGATGACAGCCAGCAACGCGGCATGGTCGGCATGCGCCGGATGGAAACATTGACGTTGCCGCAATAAAACAGGCGCGAACAGGTGAAATACTGTATATTCATACAGTTATTTATTATCCCCTTTTCGAGCATGCCCGCACACCCGCCCATCCAATTACCCTACACCATCTGCATCAGCGCCACGATCGACGCGGAGGTCGAGCAAACCATCCTCGAGGGCTTGAATGCCTACAACGACGTCATCACCGGCTATAGCGACAGGCAGGTATTGAGTGTCGTCGTGCGCGACCGCGACAGCCAGCGGGTGCTGGGCGGCGCCATGGGCCGGACCTCGCTGGGCCTGCTGTTTCTCGATTTGTTTTATTTGCCCGCCGCCTTGCGGGGACTGGGGCTGGGCAGCCAGATACTGGCGCAATTCGAAGAGGAAGGACGCCGGCGCGGCTGCGCCTCGGCGGTGCTGTACACCATCAGTTTCCAGGCGCCCGAATTTTACGAGCGGCGCGGCTGGCGCCGCTTCGGTGACATCGCCTGCAGTCCGGAAGGGACGAGCCGCGTATTCATGAGCAAGACCTTGTAGGCCGTAAACGACAATGGCTGGCGGCAAACCTGCCGCCAGCCATTGTCAGCGACATCTGCTTACATGCCCAGCGATTTGAGCAGGTCGGCGTTGTCGTCGTCTTCCGGTTCCGCTGCGGGCGCGGGAGCAGCGTCGCGTTCGCGGTTCGCGAATTCGCCATCCATCAGCGAGTCGGCGTCGACTTCGCGCGAATCGAAATCGTGCAACTTGATGAACTCGGTACGGTCGATCGCCAGTTCCAGATAGAAAATATTGTTCTTTTCCGTATAGAAAGTGACGCGGCGCATTTCCGGGCGGTCCAGCGGCGTATCGACGCTGAGCATCACCTGCTTGTTCAGCACCAGCATCTTCGGCTGGCTCTGGGTGATATTCGTTTGCAGCTCGCGCCGCACCTTGCCCGTGAAGTCGCCCACGATCTGGTTCATCAGCTCGCCCATGATGTTCGACACTTCGTCCGACGTGTAGAAGCTGGCCAGCTCCGACTTCGGCATGCCCATGTGCAACATGTAGCGCTCGTAGATTTCCATCGCCGTATCGGCGGCAAAATTGAGCACCACCAGGCCCGTGAAACCGCCATCGAACATGACGAAACAGCCGATGTCCGGCTTCAGGCCCGTCTTGGTGATGCGCTGCACCATGCCTGAATAATTGACCTTGCTTTGCGTTGCAACGTTGAGCACCCGAACCACCGAGTTGCACAAACTCATCAACAAATCTTCTGTACCGTACACAACATCCTTTTCTGCATCCATGAGCAACCTCTCCTACTATTTTAAAGATGACAGCACTGTTCCCTGCCCGCCGCGAGCCGAAACCTGACAGTTTCGCTCAGCTGGCGGACGACTTCACCTTTGCATGCCTGACCTTGCGTGGCGGCGCGCGCCGCGTTGCCGCCGACGCCAACCGCCCTCTTACCTTTTTCTGTATAGAAATAAGTATCATGCGCAGAATACCCAGATGTAACATTTCCGTCCAGCCATACCTGCATTTACTTGATGATCTGTGCAGAAATACAAAAGCGGCGTTGCCATACGCTGCAAAGCGGCCAGGCATGCAACATTGTGCGAAAGATCACGCTCTTCGCCCGCCCCGGACACCGTTGCGCGCGGCGCGCCCGGGCGGCATGTTTTATACTGCCGCGCATCAATAGCGCAAACGCAACATGAATGGAGAGGCAACAGACGATGAGCACACTGCAAGAACAGGCAACGGCGGAAATGACGGCGGCAATCGAAGCGTGGTTTGCCGAGCGCCTCAAGCGCACCGACCTGGAAGCCGCCGTGAAGCGGACAACCTTGCAAATGGGAATCTTTAACGATTTCCTGCTCGACTACAAACCGGGACGCACCACGGCCGACGATTTCCATCTGGCCGATACCGAGGATGTCGCACCGAGGACGCCATCGCGCCTCGATGAAGCCGTCGTGCGCGACAGCATCGCGCCCCGGCTGGCCGCCCTCGTGCGGGCGAAGCTGGAAACACTGGCCGACACGCCCTTCGTCGATTACCGCTTCAGCTTTCGCGGCAAGTTCCAGACGGCGCAGGGCATGCTGCACCTGGACCTGCTCGAATATGTCAACGCAGGCAAGCGCCAGACATTGCTGGAGAACATACACGCGTATGTCGCGCAAAAACTCGAGCACGGCAACCGTCCGACGAAAAAGCTGGAAACCTTCTTCCTGGCGCGCCACCTGCTCGATCCCCACCTGTTCCCGCAACCCGATATCGCCTGGACGATCACCCAATTCGAGCGCATCGAGCAACTGAACAAGTCACGGCCACAGGCGCTGGCAGAACACCGCAGCGATATCATCCAGGCCGTGTCGGCGTGGGCGGAAAAGCAGTTCCTGCCGCAGTTCTATGATATGCAGCAATCAAGCTACCGTGCCACCGAATACACCTTGAAAACGGGCGCGGCGCTTGACAAGCAGGCGCTGGCGCCCATCGACCTGCTGCTGTACGGCGCCGTCATGATCTTGCGCCATGAACCGAGCTATGCCAAATCGACAGGCCTGAAATTCCTGGAAATCGCGCGCGAACTGGGCAGCGAGCGGGCCGTGCGCATGCTCAAGGAAGGCAGCGGCACTTTCGCGCCCGACGCCATCCACCTGAAAAATGCCCAGCTGGAATGCCGCGCCAACGATGTGTTTGCCACGATCAGCATCACGATTGCCCAGGAAGAAGAAGGCGCGTATGCGCAGGCGCTCGCGTTCATCACGCATTTGCTGAACAACGGTTTCCCGAAAAACTACCAGATCAAGCTCAAGTCGAAGGTCAAGGAATATCTGCCCTTGAAAGGCCTGGCCAGGTCCGACACGCACCGCTTCTTTGCCAACGCCCTCGCCCATGCATCCCTGCAGCCGCAGCTGGAAGCGTATGCGCGCGCGGCCATCGAGCAATTCGAGTTCTATGCCGACACGGAAGGCGAAAAGAATTGCATGCCCGGCAGTTACGCCACGTTCGGCCTGGGCTTGCTCGACGCCCGTTATTTTCCGCTGGTGCAGCACTACATGGCCAACGTCGACGAGGAACACCAGTCCGTGCAGGACCAGTTCACGGCCGCCTTCGCCGAACGGCATGGCGTGACGACGGAGTCCGTTCCCGTGCTGGCGGCGTGCCTGCGCGCGTGCACGGATAACGCAAAAGTAAAAATCCAGGCGGAACTGGAAGAGGTGGAGAAACTGGAGTTGTTCTGCCAGCAACTGCAGGGGCTGGAAGGCTATCTGGTCGAGCACATGCTGTATCCGATCTGGGGCAAGCTGGAAAAACTGGCCACCTTGGCGCGCAAGGCGCAAGGCCGGCGCAAGGAGCTGCTGCTGGCCTTGCTGGAAGCGGCCAGCAAGGCGGACGCCTGAGGTGCGCAACCTTCTGTGCGCAACGTTATGACTTTCACCATCTATAATGCGCGGCGCCAGAATTGCCTTAAGGCATCTTTTGGTACTTGACATTGAATCGTGGAGAAAATACATGCATCAAACACAACAAATATCGCGCACCGTCCTGCTGGCGGCAAGCTTTGCCGCCGCCGTGGCGCTGACCCAGCCCGCCATCGCCGCCGACGCCGCGGAACTGGCCCCGCTCGATGTGGCCGACTTGTACATCAAGACCATCATCAACCAGGATGAAGCCAGCGTCGCCAAGCTCAACGCCTACCTGCGCCCTACCCGCCTGGCCGGCCACCAGAGCGCCGAATACGCGTCGTACAGCGACTTGAAGGAAGCGGACGCCAAGTTTCCAACGGAAACGGGCAAGCTGATCGCCGACCTGTTCCCCGCAGCCATGCGCGCGGCCGTGACGCCGGCCGCCGAATTGCTGGCGGCGAACGTCATCGCCGCCAAGAAGGGCGCCGCGTGCCAGGCCACCAAGGCGGACCCGGTGACGGTGGAAAATGGCATCCAGACGGCCGCCGTCAGCTTCGAATGCCAGATCGTCAAGGTACCGCTGGCATGGGCGCCTGCCGCCCAGCAACTGGCGAAGAGCGGCTGCAAGGTCGAGCAATGCAAGGCCGGCCTGCAAAAGATCGCCGCGACCTACACGAGCTCGCCGAAACAGGCGTGGCGCGCCGTATTTGCCGTCAGCCGCGAAAAGAACTCGGAAGCCTGGCGCAACGATTTCGCGCGCGAAACTTTCGATGAAATCTGGGAATACCTGTAATCCTTCACTCATCTATGGACTGCCGGTGGATAAACCCAAACTGACACCCGTCGCCCAGCCGGCAGGCCTGGCCCTGCTGCGCCTGCTCGATCCCGACCACGTGGAAGGCGCGCTGAGCAAGCAGGTATTGGCGCAAGACCTGGCCAGCCTGCACGGCAAGCAATTGCTGGCGCTGCTGCGCCGGCTGCGTGCTGCCCAGTCCAACCAGCAGGACTATGCGGGCGCCAGCCCGGCGCAGGCCGAGCAGCAGTTCGGCGCCGCCGTCGCCGCCGTCAAGGCGGAGCTGGCCACGCGCCCGCACATCCCCAACAAGCAGGAAGCGAAGGCCTTGCGCCAGGCGGCGGCAAAGAAACGCTGAACGGGCCTGCGGTGCGCAGGCCGGCGCGGCCCGCCTTCTATAATCGGTGACGCTATTTTGTTTCCCGCACTGAAAGGACTCCCCATGCCCACATCAATCTCCCGCCATGTAGCCGGCTGCGCCGTATTGGCCTTTTCCGGTTTGGTCGCCATGCAGGCAGTCCATGCCGAAGAGACGGGGCCCATCGATGCGCGTGCCGTGTGGCAGGAACGCTCGCTGTCAACCTGCCGCAGCGGGCAATCGCACTCCGCGCCCGACGTCTGCATGCTGCGCACCATGCAGCGTACCGGTGCGCATCCGCAAGCCATCGCCGCCGCCAGGATGCTGGTCAGGGCAAACATGGCAGCTTACATCTCTGCCTGGCGCCCGCTGGGCAAGGTGGCGCTGGCCACCGTCACCTATCCGTTTCGCGCCAACACGAATGAAGGCACCTTGCTGATCGGCAGCGATGGCGCCGCCATCGACGTCGACGAGCACTCCGTGCGCGAGGAAGACCGCGCCACGCCTGCCTGGCAAGCGTTTACGGCCGCCCACCCGGATGCCATGCCGTTTGCGCCCGCCGAGTTCGTCGGCAGCACGGCGACGGCCGATGGCGGCCAGAGCGTGCTGTTTTCCACGCCTCTGATCACCTGCCACGCCTGCGCCGACGATGGCGCCCTGCTGGTCGCCTACACGATCGACAAGGCCGGTATCGTGCTCGAGCGAAAACTCTTGACGATCAAGTAAGGCTGCATCAAAGATAAGATAGAATTGCTTGATGGCATGTCTATACGAGTACATGCCATCGATCCAACTACTTATCACAGGAAACCATGCGCCGCTCTTGCCTTGCACTGCACCTCACCGCCGCCCTGCTGCTGTCCAGCTCCTTCCATCTCGCCAATGCCGCGCCCGCCGCTGCCGCTTCCTCCAGCGCAGCCGCGCCTCTCGTCATCGGCGAAAGTTTCAGCATCGATTCGCCGGCGCTGAAAGAAAAACGCCACATCAATGTGTACATGGCGCGCGCCTGGGATACGCCGCCCGACGCCCCGCTGCCCGTGCTGTACATGCCGGACGGCGGCGTGGCCGAAGACTTTTTGCACGTGGCCGGCTTGCTGCAGGTATCCGTGGCGAATGGCACGATGCGCCCGTTCATGCTGGTCGGCATGCAGAACACGCAGCGCCGGCGCGATTTGACGGGCCCGACCGGGAATGCGGAAGACCGCAAGATCGCCCCCGTCGTGGGCGGCGCGCAAGCCTACCGGACCTTCATCCGCGATGAACTGATGCCGGAAGTCAAGCGCCGCTACCGCACGACGGGCGAGACGGCCATCGTCGGCGAATCGCTGGGAGGCCTGTTCGTGGTGGAAACCTATCTGCTGGAACCGCAGCTGTTCGACCATTACCTGGCCTTCGACCCCAGCCTGTGGTGGAATCATGGCGCCCTGCCGCGCCAGGCGGCAGCCCTGCTGGCGAAAGGCACGCCAGGCAAGCACAGCCTGTACCTGGCGTCCAGCAGCGAGGCAGGCATCGCCGTGGAAGTGCAGCGCCTGGCCGACGTGCTGGAAAAACAGGCGCCGCGCGACTTGCAATGGCATGTGGAAAAGATGCCGGAAGAAACCCACGGCACGATCTATCACCCTGCCGCCCTGAAAGCGTTTCGCAGCGTCTTCAAGCCGGCCACGCCGCCGCAATAAGGGGGACGGCTACGGCGCCGGCAGCGCCTGCCCCATCTGCTCGCGCAGCCAGTGCAGCAAGGTGGTGCGGCGCGCGTCGCCGTCGAACGGCAGCGGCGACAGCAGGAAATAGCCGCTGCCGTCGCGCCGGAACCCGAAGGGCGCGACCAGGCGCCCGCTGTCGAGGTCTTCGCGCGCCATGAAGACAGAGCCGATGGCCACGCCGAGGCCGGCGCAAGCCGCTTGCAGGCTCAGATAGAAGTGCTCGTAGGTCTGGCTGTCGCCCTGGCCGCCGCCATCGGCGTCCTTGCCGGCGGCGCGCCAGTGGGCCCAGGCGGCCGGGCGCGACGCCGTGTGCAGCAGGCGCTGCGCGGACAGGTCCAGCCGGCCTTGCCGCAGCAGGGCCGGCGCGCACACGGGCGCGATCCATTCATCGCACACCTTTTCCGCATGCAAGCCCGTATCCCACAGAAAATCGTTGCGGCGCAGCGCCACGTCCACCGCGTCGCGCTGGAACGCCACCGGCCCGCCCGAGGCAAACAGGTGCAGCGGCACCTCGGGATGCCGCCGGTAAAAGTCGCCGAGGCGCGGTATCAGCCATTTCATCGCGATCGTCGGCTCGCACGACACCACCAGCGGCCCCTGACGCACCGGCTGGCGCACGGCTTCGAGGGCGGCGTCGAGCCGCTCGAACGCTTGCTGGACGGCATCGCGCAACTGCGCGCCGGCCGGCAGGAGGAAGACGCCGCGGTTGCGGCGTTCGAACAGGGGCGTGCCCAGCGACGTTTCCAGCAGGCGGATTTGCCGGCTGACCGCCCCGTGCGTGACGTGCAGCTCCGCGGCCGCCTGGACGAAACTGCCCAGCCTGGCCGCGGCTTCGAAGAACCGCAAGGTGCCGAGCGCCGCCTGCCTAGTCATGATCTGTCATTTTTTCTCACACATATCCGCAAGATATCATCGTTTTTCATGGAACGCCATTCTAGGGATAATTTGTCTTCCGGCAGCCCGCATGCGCGCCGTTTCCTTGCCGCACAAGCGAGAAATAGTCACCGATGGCCGTGCGGGCGCCACCACTGCCCAAGGAAGACTCATGATTACATTGCTTGCCGTTGCCCTGATTACCCTGCTGGCCTCCATCGTCCCCGGCCCCGATTTCGCGATGGTCACGCGCAACAGCTATCTGCATGGCCGCCGCGCCGGCCTGCTGGCCGCGCTCGGCATCGCGCTGGGCGTGCAAGTGCACGTGTTCTATACGATGTTTGGCGTAGCGCTGCTCATCGCCGGTTCGCCTGCGCTATTTACGGCGATCAAGCTGGCCGGCGCCCTCTACCTGGCCGTGATAGGCTGGAACACCTGGGCCAACCGCGCCGGACTCGTCATCGACCTGCACGGCGACGCCTGCGTGCCACGGCATCAAATCTTGCTCAACGGCTTTCTGACCAATGCCCTGAATCCGAAAACGACCCTGTTTGTCATCAGCACCTACACCCAGGTGGTGCAGCCCGGCACGCCGTTGGCAGTCCAGTTCGGCTACGGGCTGTGCATGTCCGCCATCCATCTGGCCTGGTTCGCCCTGGTGGCCGTCTTTTTCTCGCAAGCGCGCTTCCGCTTGCGCATGGTCAGCCACCAGCGGACCATCGACCGGCTGATCGGTGCGGTCCTGATGGCGCTGGGCGTCGCGCTCGCCTGCGCCAACATGGACAAACTGTAATCTGGCGCGGGACGTGCCCGCCGCATCCGGCGGGTAAAATCGGCGGCCCTGCTTCCCCCGCCGAGTACAGATACCCATGACTTTCCTGCAACTTTTCATCCTTTCCATCGTCCAGGGCTTCGCCGAGCTGCTGCCCGTGTCCAGCTCCGCCCACGTCATCATGGCGGAAAAATGGATGGGCCTGGACCCGACGTCGCCGGAGCTGACCATGCTGCTGGTGATGCTGCACACGGGCACCATGTTCGCCGTCATCGTGTATTTCTGGAAATCCTGGCGCGCCACGTACTTCAGCTCGGCCACTGCCTTCCGCAGCAATGCCCTGCTGCTCGTGGCCGCCACGGCCCTGACGGGCATCGTCGGCTTCGGCTTGCTGAAAGGCATTACGCACGTCATGAGCAAGGATGCGCCCGGCTTTGAAATCGAGCACCTGTTCGGCAACGCGAAGCTGATGGCCGCCGCCCTGGCCGCCGCAGGCGTGCTGATCATTGTGTCGTCGCGCCTGCAGGCGCGCCAGCATGGCACCTTGTCCGTCGGCAAGGCGATGCTGATCGGCGCCGTGCAGGGCCTGTGCCTGCCTTTCCGGGGCTTTTCCCGCTCGGGCGCCACCATTTCCGCCGGCATCGCCATGGGCGTGCCGCAGCGCCGCGCCGAGGAATTCAGCTTCGCCCTGGCCGTCGTGCTGACGCCGGCCGTGCTGGTCAAGGAAGGCTGGCGCTTCTACCAGGCCGTGGCAAACGGCAGCCTCGACCATCTGGAACACGGCAACAGCCTGCTGCACCTGCTCGGTCCCAGCCTGCTGGGCATGCTGCTCTCGTTCCTGGCCGGCTTGCTGGCCCTGCGCTGGCTGTCGCGCTGGCTGGAACAGGGGCGCTGGCATTTCTTTGGCGCGTATTGCCTGGTCGCTTCCATGATCGTCTTGTACGTAGGGTAAAATCGCCGGGTTTCTCACATCCCAGCCAGCTCTACTGAAAGCCAACGATGAATTTCGCCGCCACCGCCGCCCTCTCGCTTGCCATGTCCACCGATGCCTTCGCGGCAGCCGTGGGCAAGGGCGCCGCCCTGCACAAACCGCAATGGCGCGAAGCGCTGCGCACGGGCCTGATCTTTGGCGTCATCGAAGCCATCACGCCCATCATCGGCTGGGCCCTGGGCAGCGTGGCCGCGCCCTACGTGGAAGCGTGGGACCACTGGATCGCCTTCAGCCTGCTGGGCATCATCGGCTTGCTAATGATACGCAATGCCCTTTCCGATGCCGACGAGGAAGAAGCGCCGGCCCAGTCGCACTCGTTCTGGGTGCTGGCCGTGACGGGCCTGGCCACCAGCATCGACGCCATGGTGGTGGGCGCGGGCCTGGCCTTGCTGGGCGCCAACATCGTCGTGACGGCCGCCGCCATCGGCTTTTCCACCTTCGTCATGGTCACCCTGGGCGTGATGCTGGGCCGCGTGCTGGGCACGGTGGCCGGACGGCGCGCCGAACTGGTGGGCGGCCTGGTGCTGATCGTCATCGGCTGCGTGATCCTGTACGAGCATATCGGCCATCCGGCCTGAGGCCTGGGCAAGACCTGCGCACGCCATGGCCGGCGGCGCAGGCGACGCGCCACTTTGTGCTACATTCAAGGCTCTGCATTCCTGTCTCGCAAGGTGACCATCATGGAAACTCTGGAGCTGCTTTTTGCCTCGCTGGTGCGCGAAACGGCCGAATCGATACGCGACCACCACGTCCCTTTTGCCATCAAGCACGACGAGCGCGCCTATTTCGAGTGGATGGACGGGCATCCGATCAATGGCTATATCCAGGAAGCGTATCGCGAGATCGAAGAAACCGCCCAGCAGATCCGCGCCATTCGCGCTGGCTGATGACGCTTGCCGCAAGCTACTGCGCGGGGCGCTTTGCGGCCTGCGATGCTCACCGTACTCATGTACGGTTGCGCTTCTTAGCCGCAAATCGCCGCCGCTCGCTACGCTTGCAGCAAGCGTCGATACGCTAGTTGAATGCGTTCAAGGGACGTATTGATACAAATCAAACACTCAGCTGTTTGATACGCTCAAAAAGGTCTGAGCCACCACAATCAGGTCTGGAGGCGGCAAACATGGATCAGGAACAAAAACACCAGATCAGGGGCTATGAATTTCATGTGGCGGGGGCGCTGGAGAAGGATGGGCGCTACCGGGGCATGATCTTGATCAGCAAGCGCGGCGATACCTTGCAGGTGTACGCCAAGCCCGTGCTGATTGAAACGCCCAGCAGTTTCAAGTCCGTGCACGCGGCCTTGATCGAGGCCTCGGCGTATGCCCAGGAACTCATCTATAACGGCGCCATCAAGGCCCTGCTGCCGGCCGATGCGCCGCTCGCCGGAAAGCAGGCGCCGCAGCCGCCGGATTTCGTCGGCAACTGACGCCGGCGAGCCCATCCGGCTACCCTGGGCGCGCGTATAATGACGCGCTTTCCCGGATGAAAACGCAGAATATGGAATATGTGAATTTACCGCTGGTCTTCCTCGTCGGCTGCGCCCTGATCGCCTTGCTGGCCAAGAAGAATGGCTATTCGTGGTACCTGTTTTTCTTTGCCATCGCCGTCCCCCCGCCCCTGTTGCTGCTGGCCTTGCCGCATGTGGTGAGCGCGGAGGCCGCTACGCTGACCTCCGTACGGCTGGGCACCGCCCTGCTCTTCCCCGTGGCCGGCTTGCTGCTGGCCCTGCGGCGCAAGCGCTGACCGGCAAGCTGCCTCAGCGTGCCGGCAAGCCATCGGCCAGGCGCCAGCCGACGGACAGCGCCAGTTGCTGCGCCTCTTTTTCGTTGCTGCAATCGTCGTAATCGCAGGTGTCCGCATAGGCGCCGCACGCCTGGTTCTGGCTGACGTACGAGCCGACCCAGCGACCGTCGCGGCGCTGGCTGGCCGTGGCGCTGATGGTAAAACCTTTGTGGATGGTGGGATTTTCAAAAGGCATAATTCCTCCGATGCAAGAAACGTCAGGGACCTGACTGGCTTTCACTGTGCGCCTTGCGGCCGCCCACGTCTGTACGTTTGACCACACTCACGAAAAGGGCGCGCGCCGCGCTCGCGCCGGCAGGCGATCGGGTATGATTTCCCCATGTGTGGACGATTCGATCAAAATGACACGGCGCGCGTGCTGGCGTCATCCTTCGGCTGGACCGACGCGGTGTTCGACAGCGAGGCGGAACCGCACCTGAACGTCGCGCCCGGCACCTACCGGCCCATCCTGCACATCCAGGATGGCGTGCACCGGGTCGACGATGTCTTCTGGGGCTACCGCCCCGCCTGGGCGGCGCAGGCCACGCCCGCTCCCGGCAAGAAGAAAATCCCCATCGCCATCAATGCCCGCCTGGAAAAGCTCGCCGGCGCCTACTGGAAACCCTTGCTGCGCGCGGGACGCGGCATCGTCTGCGTTTCCGGCTGGTATGAATGGACGGGCGAGAAAGGCGGCAAGCAGCCGTGGCACATCCACCGCAAGGACCGCGCGCCCCTGTTCCTGCTGGCGCTGGCCCAGTTCGGTCCCTACAAGGTCAATCGGGAAGAAGCCGGCTTCGTGCTGGTGACGGCCGACAGTATGGGCGGCATGGTCGATATCCACGACCGCCGCCCCGTGGCCGTCAGCCGGGAAGACGCGCACCGCTGGCTGGACCCCGCCCTGACACCCGAGCAGGCGCTGCACCTGGCGCGCACCTGCATGCTCGACGCGGACCTGTTCGAATGGCATGCCGTCGACAATCCGCTGGTGCCCTCCGCCAGGGCCAAGGCGCCGCCGCCGGCCGCGGCGCAAAGTACATTCGACTGGGGTACGGATTAAGGCAGGCGCGCCAGGCGGCGCCACAGCGCTTCCATGGGGCCTTGCCTGAAATGGCGCAGCCAGTAGCGGCTCAGCAGCACCTGACTCGCCATCATCACGACCGCCAGGCCCAGCATCTCGGCGGGACGCAACTTGGCGCCCCAGCCCAGGCCCGGCCCCTGCAGCAGCCAGGTGCCGATCAGCGATTGCAGCAGGTAATTGCTCAGCGCCATGCGTCCCACGGGCGCCAGCCATGCACCGAGCCAGCGCAGCATGAAGGGGCCGGCCAGCATCAGCGCGGCCACATAGCCGGCCGCCAGCACGGGGCCGCCGGCGAACAGGCCCACTTCGAACAGGGCCGTGTCAAACACGGTTTGATACGGATCGGCCACCTGCCACGCGACGGCTCCCGCCGCCAGCAGGTTGAACGGCAAGCCTGCGCCCAGGCCCACGGCGCGCACCCGGCGCCACAGGCGCTGGTGGCGCAGCGGCTGCGTCAGCCAGCCGAAACGCACGGACAAGATGCCCAGCAAGAACAGCACGACGATATGCGGCAGCATGACGGCCGAGTACAGCAAGGAGACGAGGAAATCGTTGGCGCGCAGCCTGGCGACGGCCCATGCGCCGCCCTGCGTGTAGACCGCGTAACGTTCCGCAAAGGCTTGCAGGTCGCGCGCGATGTCCGGCGCGCCGCCCTGCTGGCCCACAGGAATCAACAGGCACATGAATAATAGAAAACCGGCCGCCACCAGCCAGGCGCGGTTGCGCACGCGGCTGAGCCTGGCGGACAGCAGGGGCAGGATCAGCATGCCGGCGACGGCATACGAGGTCAGCACGTCGCCGCTCCAGATGCAAAAGCCGTGCAGCAGGCCGAACACGAGCAGCCAGCGCAAACGGCGCCGGTAAGCCGCTTGCGCCGCCTCCCAGCTCCCCAGCTGGCGCCGCAGGGAACGTGTCTGCAAGGCAAAACCGGCGCCGAACAGAAAGGCGAAGATGGGGTAAAACTTGAATTGCGCCAACGCCGCCACGCCGAAAATGACGAGCTGGTCGAGCACTGGCGGCTGCGCCGGCAAGGTGCCGTAGCGCAAGGACAGGCTGCCCCAGGCAAACGACCAGATATTCACCAGCAAGATGCCAAACACGGCCAGGCCGCGCAGCACATCGAGCTGCAGCAGGCGTCCGGGTCTGGCGCTCATGGGACCGAGGGCGCTCAGGCGCGCGCCATGGTCGGGTAATCGCCCACCTGCAGGCTGAAGCCGGACGCATCCGATTGCAGCCGCGCCTGGCCGCCGAACGGCAAGGTGACGCGGCGGCGGATGTGGCCGAATTCCAGTCCCGTCAGCACGGGCACGGGCAGGCGCTGGCGCACGTAGGCCAGCATGGCGTCGAAATCGTAGCCCTTGTCCATCGGGCTCAGTTTATAGCCGGAAAAATCGCCGAGCACGACCGCTTGCTGGCGCTGGATCACGCCCGCGTGCAGCAGTTGCAGCAGCATGCGCTCGACCCGGTACGGGTGTTCGTTGACGTCTTCCAGGAACAGGATGCCGCCATCGATCTGGGGGAAATACGGCGTACCCAGCAAGTGAACCAGCATGGCCAGGTTGCCGCCCCACAATTTACCCGTCAGCTCGACCTGCGGATTGCCCGCCGCCGCGCCCGTGACCGTGTGCGTGGGACCGGCCAGGCACGACCACAGTTGATCCAGCGTAAATTGCTCGGGCTCGTCACGCGTAAAATCGTCGCAAATCATGGGGCCGGCAAAGCTGGCGCGGCCCGTCTTGGCCAGCAAGCCCATGTGGAAGGCCGTGAAGTCGCTGTAGCCGACAAACAGCTTGCCGCTGTCCGCCATGCGGTCGAAATCGATGTCGGGCAGGATGCGGCTGATGCCGTAGCTGCCGCGCAAGGCGATCACCACTTGCACTGCCGGGTCGGCGGCTGCCGCGTTCAGCTGCGCCAGGCGGCCCGCATCCGTGCCGCCGAAGCGCTGGAAGGTGTGCTCGGGGTCGTAGTAATTGTGGACGGTGGCGCCTTGCGCCTGCAAGCGGGCGATGCCGCGCGCCAAAGCCGCCTCGTCGGGCGCACAACCGCCCGGCGCGACGATGGCGATGCCAATCTCAGGTATCTTCAAAATGCCCGTGCCTTCAAAAGTGGTGGGCGCGCCTAGGCTGGCTGGGAGCGCATCTGGGGCGCCATCTTACCTTGCAGATGCACATCGATCAAGGCGAGCAGGCGCTCGATCAGCTGGGGCGGCATGTCGTGCCCCATGCCTTCGATCACTTCCAGCCGGGCGCCGGGAATCAGCGCCGCCGTATCGATGCCGCAGGCGACGGGGATCAACGGGTCGGCCGCGCCATGGATCACCAGCGCCGGACAATTGATGCTCGGCAGCAAAGCCGTGCGCTCGCCCGAGGCGGCAATCGCCACCATTTGCCGCGCCACGCCTTCTGGGCAACTGCCGCGCTGCAACGCCGCTTCGATGCGCTGGTACAGCAGTTTTTCCGACACGGGATAAGCGGGACTACCGATCACGCGCACGGTGGCGGCCATGTGCGCCATCAGTTCGGCGCGGCTGGCGTTGCGTTTCGGGCGTTGCAACAGCGCATTGCGCGCGGCCCGCGTGGGGCCGGGCAAGCCGCGCCGGCCGCTGCTCGACATGATGGAAGTCAGGCTGAGCACCTGCAGCGGCGCGCGCGCCGCCATCACTTGCGCGATCATGCCGCCCATCGACACGCCGATCACGTGCGCCTGGGCAATCCGCAGGGACGCCAGCAAGCCCAGCGCGTCTTCCGCCATGTCATCGAGGGTGTAGGAAGTCTTGAGGGGCCAGCCCAGCAGGTTTTTCACGTAGGCCAGCGGCAGATACGGTTTGCCCCCCAGCGCCATCTTGCTCGACAAGCCGCTGTCGCGGTTGTCGAAACGCACGACGCGAAAGCCTTGCTCGACGATGCCTTCGACGAAGTCCGCCGGCCAGGCAATCAGTTGCATGCCCAGGCCCATGACCAGCAGCACGCACGGGTCATCGGGGTTGCCGTGGCTCTCATAAGCTATGTTGAGGCCGTTCGCCATGATGGTTGCCATGATTGCCTCTCTTCCAGAAACCAGCACGCAGGCACGATCGCTGCGGCCATGGAGTCAGCATACCACTATTGTGATCTTGCCATCATGACTCATGCGGAAGTACATCTGAAGTGTTGCCGCGCCGGTACGGCGCGCGGCAACTCTGCTGCTACTTACTTGGCCTTAGGCAAGGAATCGGCCAGGTCCACCCAGCTTTGCGGCTGCGGTTTGCCGCGCTCGCGCACGCCGAAGAAAGAGACCACTTGCGTGCCGTCGTTGTCGAAGAACTCGACGGAAGTGACGCCGCCGCGCTTGACGATCCAGCCGCTGCGCAGCGCCGTGTCGCGGATGTGCAAATTAAAATCCGGGTCGAGCACGTTGAAGAAGCCGCCGGCGGCCATGGTTTTCTCGATCTTGCCGCTGTAGATCTGCGTCAAGCCTTCATTGCCCAGGAAGACCATGATGGCGACCTTGTCCTTCGCCGTGTTTTCCAGCAGGGTGCGCAGCGCTTGCGGCGTCACGCGCTCGACCACGCCGGCCGGCGCCAGGCGCAGCGCCTGTTCGCGCGACAGGTGGAATTCGCGCATGATTTGCGCAAACTGGTGTACGTCCGTCATGTCTTTCCAGGCCAGCTGGAATTCCTTGACGTCGATTTCGCTGTCCGGCTTTTCCGCCGCTTTCGGCGCCACGGCCAGCACGTTCAATTCAGCGCTTTGCTGGGGCATGCGGAAGGCCGTCACCAATTTATCGTAGACGGCCACGCCCGGCTCGTTGCGCAGGTAAATCTTGTGCACGGCCGTGCCGTTGGCGTCGAAAAATTGCAGGCTGCGCGTCGGCTTGCCGTCGCGGCCTGCTTGTTCTACCGCAAATGCGTATTTCCAGTTTTCAAAGTGGAAACGCAGGTCGATCTGGCCGCCCAGGTAGCCGCCAGCGATATTGCGCTGGCGCGCTGCCGCTTCCGGGTCCTTGGCGTCGGCCTGCTCGGACTTGTCGCCCGCCTGCTTGAATTTGCTGGCGACGCCCGTCGTTTCGATGACGCCGTTTTCATTGCGCGTGATCGCTTGCACGATGCCCAGGTCCAGCGCGGCGCGCATGATTTCGCGCGGCTGGTTGCCGTCGGCCTGCAGGCGCGTGACGCCCTTGCCGATGTTGGTTGCCAGCAATTGTGCTTCGGATACACCCAGCGCGCGCGCCGCGTCGCGGATCTGCAGCTTCGGCTGCTCCGTGCGCAAGGTGGACCAGCGTTCCGCCAGGGTGGCTGGGGCCGCGTATGCGTTTGCAATCAGCAGGCTGCCTAGCAGGGATAGAACGAGTTTGGATAACTTCATAGAGAGACCATTCAATCAAACATGGAAAAAAGAGGGACAGGCGCCCCTCCCCCGGTAAAAATTTAGAAATTCACGCTGAGGCTGGCGGCGACGTTGCGGCCCGGCTTGGCGTAGCGCTCGATCTCCAGGCGGCTGGCCGCCGTGGTGCCGGCGGCCAGGCTGCGCGCGGCGGCGTAATCCCAGTACTTGCGATCCGTCAAGTTGTACACGCCGACGATGATCTTGGCGTTCTTGTGCACGTTCCAGTAAGTCGACAGGTCGAAGATGGTGTACGACGGCACCTTGAAGAGCGGTGCGGTCGAGCCCATCAGCAAATCGTTCGGCGCCTGTTTCTCGCCGGCATGCAGCGCCGTCAGTTCCAGGCCGAACAACTTGTTCGCATGGTCATAGCCGAAGGTCAGCGCCGTCTTGGCCGGCGCCACCGAGGCCAGGCCGCCGCTGTCGCCCGTCAGGGTATTGAAGGAGCGGCCCTTGGCCACGCCCGTGGCCAGGTCGACGCGGTAGCCCTGCATGGCGGGCAACCAGGTGCCCAGCTCCGCGCGCAGGCTCAGCTCGGCGCCCCAGGTACGGGCATTGCCGATGTTTTCCGGACGGAACAGGCCCAGGGTGAGGGTCGGGTAATTCACCGGATCCAGCTCTTGCGCCACGTACTCGATCATATTCTTGTACTCCGTCTGGTAGACGGACGCCTGCATGCTCAAGCCCCTGGTCACGTCGCCTTTCAGCCCCAGCTCATACGCCTTGCTGGTTTCTTTGCCCAGATTCGGATTGCCCAGCACGGCATAGCCATTACCCGTGCCCGTATAGCTGATGGAATCATAGGTACCCGTGCGTTCGATCGCCGTCGGCAGGCGCGTGCCGCGCGTGAACGTGGCGTAGGCTTGCATTTGCGGCAGCACTTCCACGGACAGGCTCAGGCTCGGCGTGAAGTAGGAATCGCTCTCCTTGCGCACTTCCTTGGCCGCATTCGGCACGCCGATCAGGTAGTTCTGCAGGTTTTTCGGCTCCAGCTTGCGGTAGTCGGCACGCAGGCCCGGCGTCAGCACGGCTTTCTTGCCGCCCAGGTCGAAACTGAGGTCGTCGCGCACGTACAGGGCCAGCTTGGTGACATCCATGTCGGCCATGCGGTTCTTGCGCGTGATCTGGTGCTCGCCCGTGGCGATGAGGGTGCGGTCTTCCATCCAGGGCCGGCGCGATTTGGCCTGTTCCAGCTGCACGCCGTACAGCAGCGCGTTGTCCGCGTTGAGCTGCTTGAACGCTTCCGAACTCAAGCCGATGCTGTCATTCTTGAAGCTGGTATCGATGGCGCGCTGGGCGTTGCCGCGGTAGACATAGCGCCCCTTGCTCTTGTCCTCGATCTTCGCATTCTGCAGGTAGACTTTCGAGGTCAGGCGGTCGAACAGGGCGAAATCCTTCAGCACCACCTCGTGGCCCAGGCTGACGCGGGTGCGCTTGGTGGTGGAATCCTGCTGCACGCCGTCCGGGTACATGGCGCTGACTTTATTGTTGAGGTCGCGCTTGTTCTTGCGTTCGAACATGTCGACCGTCAAGTCCAGCTTTTGTTCGCCCGGCAAGGCCCACACCAGCTTCGACAGCAAGGCGTTCGAATGCCAGTCATCCGGGTTGACGGTGGCGCTGCCGCGGCTGTCAAGCTGCTCGCCGTCGCGGTGCACGTACACGGCCAGGCCTTGCAGATTGGCGCCAATCTTGGCGGCGCCCGTCAGGGTGTGCGCATTGCTGCGGTCCACCGTGGCGCGGCCGTATTTATACGCCACATAATGGTCCACCCCTTCGCCCAGGTAATCTTCGGGCGACTTGGTGATGAAGGCCACGCCGCCGCCCAGGCCGGGATTGGCGCCGCTGACGGCCGTCGTGCCCGAATCGATGCGCACTTCGCGGAAAGTTTCTGGATCAAAATAATCGCGGCCCATGCCAAACGCGTTCATGTTACTGCTGTCCGGCTTCGGTGACGCGTCGGGCAGGGAAATGCCGTCGAGTTCCAGGCTGACCCGGTTGCCTTCCAGGCCGCGGATGTTGTAACCGGTATTGCCCGCGCCATCCCACATGCCGCCGCCGCCCGAAGCCGCCATTGGCGTGCTGATCAGCGGCTGATAGCGCACGACGCCGGCCATGTCCGTCACGTTGCGGCGCTCCAGGTCGTCGCTGCGGATCACCGTCTTGGTGCCGGCGCGGCGTTCGTAATCCTGCTTGGCGTTGACGACGATTTCCGGGAAGACAGGCAGCCTGGCCGGTTCCTGGGCGGCCGTGCCCGCGTTGATGGCGGCCGTTTGCGCCACGGCAGGCAGCAGCGGCGCGGCGAACAAGCCCAGCAAGGCGGCACGCAGCACGAGGTTGTGGCGGCGGGCAAGAACGGGAGATACGACGGGCGCAGCGGAACGCTGCAGAAGCACTGTAGTCATGATGATCCGGTTTAAGAGTGGAGGCTGGCTCTTGAACCCGGATCGATAACGAAAGTGTTAACGATGCATAAGGAAAGTTTGCTGGCGAAAACAATACTGTAACACGAATCATTCTCATTTGAGAATGGCAAAGTGGTCTAGACAGATGTTATTTCGCAACAATTATAAAAAATGCCAGCCGGGGTGGCTGGCACGCGGGACAAGGCCATGGCGACCCTGCCCTGCCTGGGCCGAAATCAGGCCGGAGGATGGGCCAGCTTGCGCGCTTCCGCCTGCGCGCGGCGGCGTTCGGCAAAGAAACGCTTGAGGAAAGCGCCGCACTCGTCGGCCAGCACGCCGCCAACGATGGCCGTCTGGTGGTTCAGCGCCGGCTGCTCGAACAGGTTCAGCACGGAACCGCAGGCGCCCGTCTTCGGGTCGCCCGCGCCGTACACCACGCGCGCCAGCCGCGCATGCAGCATGGCGCCCGAGCACATCACGCACGGTTCCAGCGTCACGTACAGCTCGCAGCCGGGCAAGCGGTAGTTGCCCAGCTTTTCGGCGGCCGCGCGCAAGGCCATGACTTCCGCGTGCGCCGTGGGGTCGTGGCGGCCGATGGGCTGGTTGTAGCCCACGGCGATGACTTCGCCATCCTTGACGACGACGGCGCCGACGGGCACTTCACCCAGGTCCCAAGCGTGCTGGGCCTGCTCCAGGGCCAGCTGCATATAGCGCGCGTCCTGCGCGCCAGCGTGCGTTTCAATCATCGGTCACTTCTGCCCAGCAATTCGGCGTTTCATGCAGCACCAGCTTATGCAGGTGCAAGCCCGTGCCGAAATGGTCGGTAAAGGCCGCTTTCAGGATCTCGAAGGCGATGCGCGCCAGGTTTTCCACGGTCGGGATACGGTCGATGACGACGGTTTTATGGTCGGGCAGGCTGGCCAGGAAGTCGCGCACGGCCGTATCTTTTTCATACACGAGGAAGGCGTGGTCCCAGACATCGACCAGGTGCTGCTTGGCCAGCGTCTTGACGTCGGAAAAGTCCATGATCATGCCGTTGTCGGAATTGCCTTCCGCTTCGATGACCTTGCCGACCAGGGTGATTTCCACCGTGTAGCGGTGGCCGTGCAGGTTGCGGCACTGGCTTTTGTGGTCGGGAATGCGGTGGCCCGCGTCGAATTCGAGCTTGCGTGTGATAGTCAGCATATTGTTTTGTTAAGGTATTTGCAGGAGTTTATGGGTTTGCAGGCTCAGCTTCCACTTCGGGTTGCTTTTGCACGTTTCGATGGCCAGCTTCATGTTGTGCGCGGCCAGGGGGCCGTCCATCGCCTGCACGAAGAAGTTCTCGAAGTCCAGTTGTTCGTAGGCGGCCAGGTCTTGCTGGAACTGGGGGATGACGACCTTGATTTCATTGCCTTTGTGCACCACCAGGGTGGAACCCATCTTCGGGCTGACGCAGATCCAGTCCACGCCGGCCGGCACGGGCAAGGTACCGTTGGTTTCGATGGCGATGGTAAAGCCGACCGCGTGCATGGCGTCGATCAGGGCCGTGTCCAGCTGCAGCAGCGGTTCGCCGCCCGTAAACACCACGTATTTGCTGGCGGTATAGCTGGCCGGCCACAGGCTGTCGATCAGCGCGGCCAATTCCTGCGGCGTCTTGAACTTGCCGCCCAGTTCGCCATCGGTACCGACGAAATCCGTGTCGCAGAACTGGCACACGGCCGTGGCGCGGTCGCTTTCGCGGCCCGTCCACAGGTTGCAGCCGGAAAAGCGGCAAAACACGGCCGGACGGCCCGCGTGCGCACCTTCGCCCTGCAGGGTATAAAAAATCTCTTTGATGCTATAAGTCACTGTATTTCCTAAGAGCTGGCTGGCGTCATCGCGCAGGGCGAACGCATCGGAGCCGGCGCGTGGCGCCGTTACCGCAAAAGCCGATTGACAACCCTCTATTATATGCCGCCACGACACTTCCCGTGCAAATGCCGTGCCCGTCACCTGCCGCTGCGGCATCCGGGGGCCGGAAAGCGACACGGGCGGGCAAAACTGCGCGGCTTTTGCGTTTAGACAATATAAATAATCCCAAGTTAATATATTTTCTGTAAGAACATTGCCTGATGGAAAACTTTAAGGGAGCATGGACATGCTGCAACGCTGGCTACGCCCGCCGTACCGCCTGAGTATTCTGGCCTGCCTGGCGGCGGCCGCACTCGCGGCCCTGCACGCCGGCCATGCCGCCGGGTCGATGCAGCAGGCCGGCACGCCCTCCCCGCCAACACTGGCCTGCGCCATCCTGCTCGGCGCCCTGGCGCTGCTGCTGTGGCGCCAGCACCGCCTGGCGCTGCGTCTGCAGGCACTGGAACAGCTGCGCGCGGAGGCGGAACAGGCACGCCTGGCCGGCGAACAGCACAAGGCGCGCGCGCAGGAACGCCTGCGCATCGGGCGCGACATCCACGACGACCTGGGCCAGCATCTGCTGACCCTGAAAATCGACCTGGCCATGCTGCAGACCAGCACGCATGACGCCGCACCCTTGCTGGCGCGGCAACTGGCCATGATGGCGCGCAATATCGACCTCAGCATCGCGGCGCTGCGCTGCGTCATCCACGACCTGCGCCCGCCCGCCCTCGACGCAGGACTGCAAGCGGCGTGCGACGGCTTGCTGGCGGATTTCAAGCGCACCACGGGCATCGACTGCAGCTGCGACTACCGGCTCGACGCCGCCGCCGGCAGCGCGCACGGCCCCCTGCTGTATCACGTGCTGCAGGAGGCGCTGGCGAACATCGCCCGCCATGCGCGCGCCACGCATGTCCAGCTGAGCCTGCAACAAGAGGGGGCCGCCCTGGCATGCCGCATCAGCGACGACGGCATCGGGCTGTCGGGCTCGCCGCCGCGCCTCGGTTGCGGCCTGTCCGGCATGCATGAGCGCGTGGCTGCCGCCGGCGGCAGCCTGCACATCGAAAGCCGCAGCGGCGCCGGCACCACCTTGCGCCTGTCCCTGCCGCTGGCTGACTGCGAGGAGGCGACCCTGCTGCACGACTGATCGTATTGCGCAATAAGTATTGCTCAATATCAACACCCTCCGCCCCGCTGCACTGCATCATGGCCAACGAGCCAGCCCCATTCACCCCAAGAAGGATGCTTACATGCCGGATAGCCATGCTCATGCCAGCGCATCGCCCTGCGATGCAGCCCAGGGTTTCGCCGTCAAGATGATGGAGTTGCTGGTGGTGCCCACCTTTGTCCTCGACGTGCATGGCCAGGTCATGATCTGGAACCGCGCCTGCGAGCAGCTGACGGGCGTGCCCGCGGCCGAAGTGCTGCGCACGCGCGAGCCGGGCCGCTGCTTCTACAACGACGAGCGCCCCACCCTGGCCGACCTGCTGCTGGCCGGGCGCGGCGGCGACATGCGCGCGCTGCACGCCCAGCAGCAATACCGCAGCAGCTCGGGCGGCAATCTGTGCGCGGAAAACTGGTGCGACATGCCGCGCACGGGGCGGCGCCGCTACCTGGCCGTCGATGCCAGCCCCATCTATGGCAACCACGACGAGCTGATCGCCGTCGTCGAAACCCTGCGCGACATGACGGATGAAAAACGCGCGCACGTGGAACTGGAACGCCTGGCCACGCGCGACGGCCTGACGGGCCTGGCAAACCGGCGCTGCTTCGACGACACCCTCCTGGCCGAGTGGCAGCGCGCCCAGCGGCAGGGCCAGCCCCTGTCGCTGCTGATGGTCGACGTCGACAATTTCAAGGAATACAACGACAGCCACGGCCACCAGGGCGGCGACCTGTGCCTGCGCAAGGTGGCCGGCGCCGTGGCCAGCGAAATGCGCACGAACGACCTGGTGGCGCGCTACGGCGGCGAGGAATTTGCCGTCATCCTGCCGAACCAGTCGCTGAAGGGCGCGGCCATCGTGGCCGAACGCATCCGCCAGCGCGTGGAACGGCTGCAACTGCCGCGCAAGCGTCCCGACGGCGCCTGCGTCACCGTCAGCATCGGCGCCGCCACGGCCTTGCCCGGCCCCGGCACGGAACTGGGCCAACTGATCCACACGGCCGACTGCGCCCTGTACCGCGCCAAGCACCTGGGCCGCAACCGCATCAGCCTGCCGGAAACGACGCTGACGTAAGCGGCAAGTGCCCGCATCAGGAAACACGACCAAATTTGGCGTATATTTAGTCCGATCTAATTTACATTCAATCGCGGAGCCGCCATGGACCTCAAGGAACGCATCAAGCCGATTTCCTATTTGAAGGCCCACACGACGGAAATCGTCAGCAGCTTTGACGCGGGTCAGGACGAACCGCTGATCATCACGCAGAATGGCGAAGCGAAGATGGTCGTGCTGTCGATGCATGCCTATCAGGAAGGCAAGCGGCAGGCGCGGCAGATGCAGGAACAGCATGCATTTATGAAACTGATCGCCATGGGCAACCGGGACAACGCGCGCGGCGACGTGGTGTCCGAAGAAGATTTCCTGGCCAGCCTCGACCAGGATTGAGATGACGCGCATCGTCGTGCTGAACAGCGCCGCAGCCGATTTCAGGGAATTGCGCAGCGACTTCCAGGCGCGCCATGCGGCGGCGGCCCATGCGCAGTTGCTCCTGGCTTTCCGGCAATTATTCGCCGATCTCAAGACCCTCCCCGCCAGCGGCACCCCCGTCGAAGCCGCCCGCGACCTCGGCATGGATGTGCGGCAATGCCTGTGCGAAGAAATCCGCGTCGTGTATCACCATGTCCGGGCGCACGACATCGTGTATATCCGCATGTTCCTGGCGACCCGGCGCGATTTTCTGACGCATCTGACGACACGCATCCTGCGGCCCGACTGTTAGCCCCTATGCAGGGCGGCACGAATATTCTATGCTGCGGCGTTGCACTTTCATAACATCCAAAAAAGAAGGAGCCCTCGTGTCAAGAATCATGCCCGCTTTATTACCCGCTTTCGCCCTGGCCCTGTCGGCCATGGCCTCGTCGAACCTGGGCGCCGCGCCCGTCAAGCCGGCCGCTGCCCACGGCGCCACCGCCGCCAAGGCCGATCTGCTGCCGTTCAAGGCCACGGAAAAGACCTTGCCCAACGGCTTGAAGATCATCATCGTGCCGACCGGCTTCCCGAACCTCGTCTCGCTGCAGATTCCCGTGCAGACGGGTTCGCGCAACGAAGTCGAACCGGGCAAGTCCGGTTTCGCCCACTTCTTCGAACACATGATGTTCCGCGGCACCAAGGCTTATCCGCCCGAGAAATACCAGGAAGTCATCACCCGCGCCGGCGCGCGCCAGAACGCGTATACGAGCGACGACTTGACCAATTACCACACGACGTTTGCCAAGCAAGACCTGGAAACCGTGCTGAAGGTGGAAGCGGACCGCTTCCAGCACCTCGACTATGCGGAAGACGCGTTCAAGACGGAATCGCGTGCCGTGCTGGGCGAATACAACAAGAACAGCGCCAATCCCGTGTCGAAACTGTTCGAAGTGATGCGCGACAGCGCCTACACGACGCATACCTACAAGCACACGACGATGGGTTTCATTCAGGACATCGAAGACATGCCGAACCAGTACGCGTACTCGAAGCTCTTCTTCGACCGCTGGTACCGTCCCGAGCGCACCACCATCATCATCGCCGGCGACGTGGAACCGCAGCAAGCGATCGCGCTGGTGGAAAAATACTGGAGCAGCTGGCAGCGCGGCAAGCAGCAGGCGGCCGTGCCCGTGGAGCCAAAGCCGCGCGGCCCCGTCTACAAGCACGTGGCCTGGCCCACGCCGACCCTGCCGTGGGTGGCCGTGGGCTTCCACGCGCCCGCGTTTTCCGTGAAGGACAAGGACCAGGCGGCGCTGGCGACGTTGCTGTCGCTGTCCTTCGGCCGCACCTCGCCCCTGTATAAACGCCTGGTGCAGAACGAGCAAAAGGTCGACCAGCTGTTCGAGATGACGCCGGACCGGGTCGACCCGACCCTGGCCGTGCTGGGCGCGCGCGTGAAGAACATCGACGATGCCGTCTACGTGCGCGACGCCATCCTGGCCACCGTGGCGCGGCTGCGCGACACGCCAGTGAGCGACAAAGACCTGGCGGACGCCAAGTCGGCGGAAAAATACGGCTTGATCCGCTCGCTCGACAACACGGAACAGATCGCCGGCACCCTGGCGTCCTTCGTGCATTTCGACCGTTCCTACGCCACCATCAACCAGTACTACCGCCTGATCGATACGCTCACGCCGGCCGACCTGCAGGCGGCCGCGCGCAAATACCTGACGGACGAGGGCCTGGTGGTGACGACCCTGTCGCACCAGCCGATGGCGGCCGCCATCGCCGCCACGCCGACACTGGCCAGCCTGCTGCCGGCCGCCTCGACCGCGAAGTTCGACGTGCTGGTGCAAAAGTCCGCGCTGCCGCAAATCCGCTACAAGCTGCTGTTTACGGCCGGTTCCGCGCAAGACCCGCAAGGTAAGGAAGGCCTGGCCGCGCTGACGGCATCCATGGTGGCGTCGGGCGGCTCGTCCGAGCGCAAGATCGACGAAGTCAACCAGGCCCTGTTCCCGCTGGCCGGCAGTTTCAGCCAGCAGACGGACAAGGAAATGACGACCTTTACGGGTTCCATCCACCGGGATAACTGGACCCAGTTCAACGCCATCGCCCTGCCGCTGCTGCTCTCGCCCGGTTTCCGCGAAGACGACTTCCGCCGCCTGAAGGATGCGCAAAAGAACGCGCTGCTGCTGGACCTGAAGGACAATAACGAAGAGGAATTCGCCAAGGAACGCCTGCAAACGAATGTGTATGCGGGCACGCCGTACGGCCACCCCGTGCTGGGCACGGTCGCCGGCATCGACGCCATCACCCTGGACGACGTGAAACAGTTCTGGAAGAGCGCGTATGCGCAAGGCGCCGTCAAGGTCGGCATTTCCGGCGACGTGTCGGACGCCATGACGGCCTCGCTGACGCAGGCGCTGGCAAGCCTGCCGGCCGGCCCAGGCTTGCCCGCCACCGTGAAACCCGCGGGCCGCAAGGCGCAGGGCCTGGAAGTGGAAATCATCGAGAAAAACACGCGCGCCACGGCCATTTCCTTCGGCTTGCCTTTGGAGGTGACGCGCACGCACCCGGACTTCCCCGCCCTGTGGCTGGCGAAGACGTGGCTGGGCGAACACCGCGCCTCGAATTCCTACCTGTACCAGCGCATCCGTGAAATCCGCGGCATGAACTATGGCGACTACGCGTACATCGAAGCCTTCCCGCGCGGCATGTACCAGTTCTTCCCGAACCCGAACCTGGGCCGCAAGGCGCAGCTGTTCGAAATCTGGATCCGCCCCGTGGCGCCGGACAACGCCCATTTCGCCCTGCGCGTGGCCCTGACGGAATTGGGCAAGCTGGTCGACAATGGCTTGACGCAGGACGATTTCGCCACCACGCGCGATTACCTGATGAAGAACGTCTTCGTCATGACGTCGACGCAGGACCAGCAACTCGGTTATGCGCTCGATTCGCAATGGTATGGCACGCCCGAGTTCACCAAGCTGATGCGTGACGGCTTGTCGAAACTGACGGTACAAGACGTCAACCGCGCCATCAAACAGCATCTGTCGGCAAAGAACCTGTCCGTGGTGATCGTCGCCAAGGATGCGGCCGGCTTGAAGGAAAAGCTCGTCAGCGACGCGTTTTCGCCCATCAAGTACGACGGCAACAAGCCGCAGGCGCTGCTCGATGAAGACAAGGTCATCGGCGCGATGAAGCTGGGCATCCAACCGGCAGCCGTCACCGTCACGCCGGCGGCACAGGCGTTCGCCAAGTAAGTTTGTGCCAGATCAACCTCGTCCGATGCAGCTTGCCGGATGGGGTTGACCTGGCATTCGGCGCGGCCAAACCCGCCTTCATTCCGCAAATCCCGGCCTTGGTCGGAAAGTAGCATCTTGGCAATCTGGTTATCCGCATACTGTTTTTCGACTCTTCCCGAGTGAAAACCATGACAAGGACAACCATGCACCTGTTCCATCCCCACCTTTACGCCAGCTGCATCCTCGCCGCTGCCGCGCTGCCGGGCGCCCTGTACGCGCAAGCGCCGGCCCTCGCCGGACAGTGGCAATTCCGGACGGCGACGGGCACGACCACGACGAATGGCGTCGAGGCCGACCTGATCGACACGGGCATCCTCGACATTAGCGAAGAGCAAGGCGGCTTGCGCGCGACGATCGCGTGGCTCGACGAACGGGGCCAGCTCACCGCGCCGCGCACGGTGCACGGGACAAACGGTCCCGCCGGCACCGTCTTCCGGCATGGCGGCAAGCGCATCAGCACGGGGCGCAACGGCAAGGAGGTCAGCACCGACGTGACGATACGCTGGACCTTGCAAGCCAGGGGCGATGCGCTGAGCGGCGAACGCCTGGTCGAAACCGATGAGAACGAGCCCAAGCCCGTGAGCGGCACGCGGCTCAGGGAACGCTATGTGGCGCCCGCGCTGCCAGCCGCACCGCCAGCGGCAAGCGGCGCCGCGCGCGGCCCTTCCACGCCGGCCGAGCGCGCGCGCGCGGTGCAGATGGCGCAAGAGGCGCAGCGCGATCCGCTGGCCGTGCAACAGCGCGACGGCGCCTGGCTGGGCGCATGGATCGAAGCGATTCCCGACTTCACGCTACCGGCCAGCGCGCTGGAAAGCTGGCTTTCCATCGCCAGCCGGCCGGCCATCCGCGAGGCAACGGTCTTTCAATACCTGGCCAGCGCGATGGCCTTCCAGATCGAACACCCGGAGCAGGCCGGGCAGCAGAGCGCCAGCGACCTGGCGGGCATGCAGGGCGTGCTGCGCGCCTACGAAACCCTGTTGCGCCAGGATAAGCTGAACCGTTCCGCGAAGCTGGATGCGGCGCTGGCGGCGCGCCGGCAAGGCAGGCTGCCCGCCTTCGTCGCCACGCTGTCCGGCAGGAATGCCGGCATCGAAGCCGCAACGTCGCCGTCCGGCGACGCCACGGCGCGCCGGATTGTTGCGCTGGGCACCGGCGAGCCACGCGCGATGGACTGGCTCGACATCCTCAGCAACCGCTTCGGCGGCCGCATGGCCGGCAGCGACGCCTACACGCATGCGGCGCAATGGGCGCGCATGCAACTGCGGCAATGGGGCGTGCAAGCCGAACTGGAAAAAGCGGGCCAGATGCCAGCCGGCTTCAACCGCGGCCCCTGGTCGGGCAAGATGCTGGCACCCGAAGAGCAGCCGCTGCGCCTGGCGACGCCCGCCTACTCGGCCGGCACGCGTGGCGTGCAGCAGGGCCTGGCCATGATGGGACCGGCCACCCTGGAAGAGGCGCAGGCGCGCGCCGCGCAATTCAAGGGCAAATGGGTGCTGATCGGCGGTGAAAACGGGGGCGGCGGGCGCGATGGCAGCACCATCCACAAGCCCAGGGCCATCACCCGGGTGCTGATGCAGGCGGGCGCCCTCGGCACCATCCAGTCCGGCGAAGAACCGCTGTATGCCGCCAGCGCCGCGCCCGCCGCGTGGGCGGCCCTGCCGACCTTGCCCGACATCAAGCTGGCCGCGCCACAGTATGCCGACATCCGCCAGCGCCTGGCGCGCGGTGAAGCCGTCACCCTGGAGTTTGACATCCGCAACTGGTTTTATCCGGGCCCGGTGACGTATCACAACGTCGTCGCCCGCATTCCGGGCACGGAAAAGCCGGAGGAAATCGTGCTGATCGGCGCCCACCTCGACAGCTATGACGGCGGCACGGGCGCGGCCGACAATGGCGGCGGCGTGGCCACGATGCTGGAAGCGATGCGCCTGCTGGCGCTCTCCGGGGCGAAGCCGCGCCGCACCATCATGCTGGTGGCCTTCGGCGCGGAGGAAATCGGCCGCAAGGGATCGTTCGCGTTCGCCGAGCGGCATGCGGGACAATTGGAGCATATCGTCATGATGCTCAACCGCGACGGCCGGCCCGGCGCCATCGACGGCATCGCCATTCCCACGGCCTGGCAGCCCGTGTTCGGCCGTGTCGAACGGGCATTGCAAGACATCCACCCCGTGTTCGGCTTCGCCACGAGCATCAACGACGTGCCGCGCGATGCCGGCAAGGCGATGAGCGCGCGGGCAGGCAGCGATGACGCCGTCTTCAGCCTGCATGGCGTGCCGACGCCGAAATTTACCGTGCTCGGCGATTTCGACTATGCGCGCGTGCATCACACGCTGCTCGACACGTACGACAACGTGCAGCCATTCGGCGCGGCGCAGCAATACTCGGCCATCGCCATCGCCTTGACCGCGTATGAAGTGGCGAATGCACCGGAAGAACTCAGCCGGAAAGGCTACTATCGCGCCGCCAAGGCGGCGCCGTAGACGTCCCCGCCAGCGTCACTCGAAGGGATTGGCCACCGAGGTCACTTCGGGCGGCGGCAGCTGGTCGGGCAAGTCCTGCTTCTCCAGCTGGGCCACCACGTCGCCCAGCAGTTTTTGCAACTGTTTCGCCAGGGCCAGGCCCGGCTTGTCCAGGGTCAGGTCGATGTCGCCGCTGATGCTGATGCGGTCGATCCGGTTTTCGATGCTCAGGCTGCCGATCTCCAGCACATCGCTTTCATTGGCGTACGGGACGAATTTCTTTGCGCACATGGGATTTCCTCTCAAAGGGATTATTTTTTCGACTTGCTATTGATCTTGGGCAAACTCAGCATGCGCAACTTTTGCTGCCGCGTCAGCGACGGTAACAGATCGATGCCTATCCTGTCTTCCAGTTGCGCAATGCTCAGCACTTCATACGCCTTGGTATCGACGTTTTCAATGAAGTAGGCGGCGCCGGCGCGCTGGCGCGGGCTGTACACGGCCTTGTACAGGTGGCTGGGGACGATGACTCGTCCCACCTTGCGCAGGTTGCCGCCAATGAACGCCGGCCCCGTGATCACGTACAGGTCGCCCTCTTTCTTCGCCATCTTGCGCACGGCGCCCTCGATGCCGGCCCACACATAGCGGTTGTTGCGCGCATCCTGCGGCACCATGTTGGCCAGGGTAAAGCTGTCGCGCTGGCTCTGGCGGTCCGGCATGTCGCCGTTCGGCGCCATGTGGCCACGGTCGAAGCCGCTGCGCGCATAATCGGCCAGCTCGGCGCGCTGGGCGGCGGGCAGCTTGCGCTCCGCGTGGAAGGAATTTTCGCGCGACAAGTCCTGTGCCGCTTCGAGGTTGTTCGCCGTCAAGTGCTCGGCCGACCACAGCGGCGTGCGCGTGATACCCGAATGCATCACGCCAAACACGTTGTAGCACAGCTCCCTGGTTGCCACGTCCAGCTTGGGGTTGGTGATTTCCGGCTTGCGGCCATCGACGTAATGGGCAGGACAGGCATCGGCATGCGCCAGGTTCGCGGCAAAGGCGGAAGCCAGCAGGCCGCACGCCAGGGTCAGCCTGGCGATCGATCGTTGAATCATATTTCCCTCTGAAATCTTTGCAGGCCAGCATTCTAGCGGACGGCGACCCTCGCCACAAACCCGCGCAAACCTGGCGTGCGCGGCGGTGAACGGGCGTGCAGGCGGGCGTGCGGGCGGCCCTGTGCAGAGCTGGCGCAAATAAAGGCCAACAGGCCGCGCACAGCCATTCATATCTGCTAAGATTGCCTTGATTCGTTCGCATCGACCATTCAAGATTTGGAGAGCATATGATCAAAAAAACCCTGCTGCTGATCGTTGTCGTCGTCGCCGCCATCCTCGGCTATGCCACCACCAAACCCGACACCTTCAGTGTCCAGCGCGAAATCACCATCAAGGCACCGCCCGAGAAAATCGCCGCCCTGATCACGGACTTCCACTACTGGGCCGCCTGGTCGCCGTGGGAAAAGCTCGATCCGGCCATGCGCCGCACGTTTACGGGCCCCGCCAACGGCCTGGGCGCGCAATATGCGTGGACGGGCAATGACAAGGTGGGCGCCGGCCGCATGGAAATCACGGAAGCGGCCCAGCCCGAACGCACCGTCATCAAGCTGGACTTCCTCAAGCCGTTCGAAAGCCATAACACCACCACGTTTGCCATGACACAAGAAGGCGACAGCACCAAGGTGAACTGGACCATGACAGGTCCCAGCCCTTACGTGAGCAAGGTCATGACGGTCTTCGTCAGCATGGATACCATGATCGGCAAGGATTTCGAGAAGGGCTTGAACAACCTGAAGGCGGCGGCGGAGCGCTAAGCCTTCCCCGTCGCGATGAAAAACAGGGCCGCGCGGCCCTGTTGTCGTTGGCGCCGCCCCTTGCGGGGCAGCCCGCCTAGAACTGCTCGATCCAGGCCGCCAGGTGATCCGGCGTGAGCGCCGGTTCAGCCTGCACCACCTTGCCCTGCAAGCCCATTTCCGTTTTACTGAGCTGCAAGGACCAGCCGCGCCGCGCCAGCCACAGCAAGCTGGCCAGCCAGAAGGAGTGGATGGCCGAGACGGGCGTGGTGGTGGGCGTTTCCAGGAATTCCGTCAACAGCCGGCCATCGAGGAACAGCGCCGTGCCGCCCTGGTTTTGCAGCGCCGCGCCGAACACGGGCAGCAGCATGTCGACCGCCTGTTCCACGCCGCGCCCCGGATGCTCGCGCTCGAGCGTGTCGAGCTGCTGGCGCACGGCAGCGGCAAAGGCCGTGCCGCGGAAGGCTTCCGAACTGACCAGGTCGGCATAATCCATCAACAGCCAGTCCGGCTCGGGCGGCGTGACGCCGGCCGTCAGGGCCGCCGACAAATACGCTTCCACGGGCAGCTGCTGTTCCGGACCGGCCAGGCTGGCGCACAGCGCATACAGGGTGCCGATGCGGTTGGCGACGGCTTGCCGCTGGCGCACCATCAGCTTTTCGCGCAGCAATTGCGCGTGCTCGTTGCGCAAGCGCGCCAGTTCCAGCGCCTGCTTGAGTTCCATGCGCAACGCCGCGATATCCCACGGCTTCTGGATGTAGCGGTGGATCTGCCCCTGGTTGACGGCTTCCACCGTATGTTCGAGCTCCGAATACGCGGTGGTCAGGATGCGCACGATGTGCGGATGGCGGTCCCAGCAATACGACAGCAGCTCGTTGCCATAGGCGCCCGGCATGCGCTGGTCCGACACCAGCACGGCGATGCGGTCGGCCTGCTCGTCTAAGATGCGCTTGCCCTCCTCGACCGAGGTGGCCGTCAGCACGTCGGCCAGCGGCGCGATGGCGCGCTGGAAGTATTTGAGGGCGTTGGCCTCGTCATCGACATAGAGTATCGTCGGCAAGCCTTGCGCCGGCTCACGCTGAGCCGGTAAACGCAGATTGGCGTCAATCATGCTCGTTCCTTATATGTACTGGAAAATTCAGGGTTACCGTGGTGGAAATGCCAAACTCGGTGGCGATGTCGAGGTTGCCGCCGAACGACTGCATCATGCGGTGGCAAAACACCATGCCCCAGCCCTTGCCTTCGTCGCCGCTGGCACTGACGGGGTCGATCAACAGCTGTTCGACAATCTCGGGGGCGATGCCGGCACCGTTGTCGCGCACCATGATGCGGCCCGCGTCGATGCGGATGCCGATCGCCGGATGAGTCTGCTCACCGGCCGAGCGCAAGGCATTCGCCAGCACGGACGACAGGATCAGCGCGACGCAATTGGGCGACTCGGCAATGGAGAAATCGTCGCCCACGTCCACCGTGATGGCGGCGCGCTGGGCCGTGCTCAAGGGATAGCTGTCGAGCAAGGCGGCCAGCAGCTGGCGCGCGCTGCCGGCGCGGCGTCCGCCCTGCATGCCGGGCCCGGCGCTGGCCAGGCGCACCGTGTCGACAAAGCTGGCCAGGACCGACAGGCAATAGCGCGCATTGTCGTGCATCAAGGCGGCCGCTTCGCCGATCTCGGCCTGCGGCGCGGCCTCCGCCTGCGCGCGCCGGGCGATGCCGCGCGCAAAATTGGCGATGGCCGCCAGCGGCGTGTTCAATTCATGCGCAAGAAACGCCAGCGATTCTTCCATCGCCACCAGGCCCTGGCGGCGCGCGGCGCGCTCGCGCCCCGTCTGCACGGCCAGTTGCAGCGCCGTTTGCATGACGGTCAGGTCGAGCGGTTTTTCCAGCAGGCGGAACAAGGTGCCGCCGTTGATCAGTTCGAGCAGCACGTCCTTGTCCGCGTACGCGGTGACGAGCATGCAGACGATGTGCGGATAGCGCTGCGCCACTTCCTGCAGCAATTCGCTGCCCAGGCGGTCCGGCATGCGGTAATCGGTGACGAGCACGTCGATCTGGCCGGCCTCGTCTGCCAGCAAAGCCAGCGCCGCATCGACGCTGAGCGCCGTCAACACGCGGTAGCGGGCCCCGGCGGCGCGCTCGAAATACTTGCAGGCGAGCGCTTCGTCGTCCACGTACAGCACGCTGGCGCGGCTATCGTTATCCATGCTAACGGCCCTCCCAATCGGAGCGCTGCAAGTCGAAATTCATGCTGGCCCATTCCCCCAGCACGCTTTCGGCCGTGAGGGTGCCGCCGTGGCGCTCGATCACGCCATAGCTGATGCTCAGGCCCAGACCCAGGCCCTGCCCCACTTCGCGCGTGGTGAAGAACGGTTCGAACACGCGCGCCAGGTTTTCCGGGGCGATGCCGGGGCCGTTGTCGCGCACGCTGATGCGCAGGCGGTTCTCGTCCCAGTGGGCCGTGATGCGGATCTCGAACGGCGGCGCATTGCCCTTGCGCATGGACAGCACGGCATTGCCCAGCAAGTTGATCAGCACCCCCACGATGGCCGCCTCGTCGCCGCGCACCAGGGTGTCGACCGGCAAGTCGTGGCTGATGCTGACATTCTTCGTTTCATGGCCCACCAGGCGGATGGCCGCGTCGAGCGCGCTGCGGAACTGGAAGTGGCCCGTCTCCAGCTGGTTGCCGCTCTTGCGGTAGGCAAAGGTTTTTAAATCGGACACGATGTGCTGCACGCGCAGCATGCCCTGCTTGGCGTCGGCCAGGCATTCGCTGACGAGCGCGCTTTGCTTGGCGGCCGGGTCTTCGATGGCCACCTCGATGGCCATCATGCAGAAATTCACGGGGTTGTTTACCTCGTGCAGCATGCCGGCGGCCAGGGTGCCGATGGCAGCCATTTTCTCTTGCTGCAGCATCTGCCCCTTGATATCGGCCAGACTTTTGTTGGTTTCTTCCAGCTGCGTGTTCTTTTGCGCCACTTCCGCCTTCAGCTGGAACAGCATGAAGCGGGCGCGCTCATTGAAATAGGTAAACACGGCACTGATGCTGGCCGACATGATCAGGAACAAACAATTGACGACAAACGTACCCGCCAGGTCGAAGCCGCCCGCATGCCAGGCACAGGCGCCCACATACAGCAGGCAGGAGATGGCGCCGAAAACCATATTCTGCCACAAGCCGAAGGCCAGCACGATGCCCGACGAATAGATGGCCAGGGTCATGCCCACGTAATAGATCGAGGTGGCGCCTTCCGTGACGGCGATCATCCAGGCGATCATGATTTGCGGCAGGATCAGCCAGACAAAGGTCAAGCCCTGGATGCGGTCCTGCGCCCAGCGCGTGCGCATGGCCAGCACGACGCAAAAGATCAGCACGGACACGAGGATGCGCGCACTGGTAAACGCCGACTGCTTGTCCGGATACAGGGCCGAATCGAGGCCCATGCCCAGCAGGATCAGCACGATGCCCGTGTACGCCCCGCCGCGGCTGAATTCCAGGCGGAAGTCGCGCAAAACGGCCGTATAGCCGGCGTGCAGGCCTGGAGTATCCATCAAGGAATGCTCACTTCCGCGAACACATTCACGCCCGTGGCGTCGACATAGATTTTCGGGTCCGTTGCATGTTCGGGCAGCAAGGCCGACAGGCCCGCCTCATTGCGATAGATCAAATGCCATTCCAGCAAATGCTCCATGCCGAACTTGCCCGGATTATCCGCGTGCACATTCGTCACCAGCAGACGCCCGCCGGGACCCACGCGCGAGGCGAAGTGCATCAGCAGGCGCGCGCACACCTTGTCGGACAGATAGTCGAACAGGCCGGCGCAATACACGGCGTCGAAACTGCCGGGCAAGCCCGTGATACCGGCGCCATGGCGGCGCTTGAGCAGGTTGTGCACGGAATCGTGCACATAATCGATCTCGACCACTCTTCCCGTGCGCTGCATGATGGTCGTCAGCCGCGCGCGCGTCCAGTCCAGGGTCTCGCTGCTGAAGTCGACCAGTTCGAAGGCCAGCCACTGCGCGTCCGGGCACGTTTCCAGGAAGCGCTGCACCTCGATGGCCGGGCCGCAGCCCACGTTGAGCACTTTATACACGCGCCCGGCAGCGCGCGCCGCGGCCGCTTTCTGCGACAGGAATTCCGTCAGGATATCGATGCGGTTGCGGTGCGCCGTGGCTACGGCCGCCTGCAGGAAGGCCGCATTGACGATCTGAAAGTACGTGCTCGGCCCCTGGCGCGGGTCGTCCAGCAGCTGGTTCACCATCTGGTAATCGCCCGCGTAACCGAGCGGCTTGGTAAACGTGCGGAAGACGAACGGCGCGCGCAGGATCAATGGATGCAGCGCCGCCTGGGCGAAGGCGCGGTGCGCGGGCGCCCGCTCTTCCTCGACGAGCGACGCTTCCACTTCCAGCTGGCGCAGATACAGCTGGGTCTGCTCCATCAGCGGCAAGGCCAGTTCGTCGAAGATATCGGGGCGCAGCCGGCCGTTTTCCTTGGGCAGCGAGTCGGACAAGTCGACTTGCTCGACCCAGCGCGACACTTCCGACAGGAAGGCGCGCATTTCGTTGACGACGATCTGGTAATCGCGGCGGATGCGGAAGCGCTCGCCCCAGCCGGCAACAAAGGCGCTGGACTCTTTCTGCACGGCGCCCTTGACCACCACCACGTCGCTCAGCTCGCGCCACTCGTCGATCAGGGTCACGGAAACGATGGCGGTCAGGCCCGTGTTGACGCTGCTGATGACGACGGCCTTGCCCACGTAGGCGTTTTTCGCCCCCATGCGCACCGTTACGTCATTGAGCACCTCGCTGACCTGCACAATCGAGTATGGATTATAGATTTCCATGACCAGCGAATTGCGCTGCAAGTTGAAAATCGTGCCGCGCACCGCCTCACCCTGGGTGTTGCGGAAACTGACGACTGGATCGATCTGCGATTGTGAATACACGATTGAGCATTATCAAGTTGCCCGGTTTCCGGCGCACCCCACGGGTGACGCCAGTTTCCAGGCTGGGTTAAGGCACGGCACACCGGTCGTCTGCCGCCGGCACCGCCATCAGGATGACGGTATTGCGGCGTCGCGTGACGCCGTGCCGGAGCGCCTCAAAGCGCGTCTGTTCGCTCTCTGATCGAGTGTACTATGGATGTAGCAGAACGGGCAATTGTTCCCGCAGGAACGACTGTCCGTGGCGCTGGCGCGCAACGCCGCGTGCGGAACGTCTTTAACCAGCAACAAACAAGGCCAGTGCGTGACGCAATAACTGCGGCGTTTGCCCCGTCCAGCGCTTGAACGAGCGGCGGAAGTTGGTGGCATCATGAAAGCCAAGGTAGGCGGCCACGGCATCGTTGTCGTAGCCATGCGCCTGAAACAGATAGATCGCCTTGTGCGCGCGCACCTGGTCCAGCTCGGCCTGGAAATGCGTGCCATGGCGCGCCAGGTGGCGTTTCAGGGTGGCGGGACTGACGCCGAACTCCTGCGCCGTGCGCTCCAGGGTCGGCGCGCAGCGGATGTTCGCCAGCAGATAGTCGTACAGCGCACCGAGCAGGCTCGCCGCCGGCACGGGCGCCACGGCCGCCGCGCGCAAGGCCAGCGCCGCCGCCGTCGCATTGCCGCGCGGCCAGGGCTTATCCAGCCAGCTGGAATCGATGAGCATGGCGTCCACCTGGCAATCGAAACGCAGCGCCTGGCCCAGATGCACTTCGTGCTGCTCCACGTGGCGGGGCCGCGCGCGGTTGAAGCAGAAGCGCCACGGCAGTGCTTCGCCGGCCAGCCAGCGGCACATGGCCACCAGCGCCGTCATGTGCATTTCCACCAGAAACGGCAGCTGGCTGGGCGCGCCGAACGCATCGACCCAATACAGCACGTGCATGTCGCCCGCCTCGCGCAAGCGCGGTTGCAACAGCGGACACAGCAAGGTATGAAATCCGCACAGGATGCCAAGCGCCTGGCGCAGATTCTGCGCCTGCAGCAAGGCATGGCTGGCCGCGCCGTAATGGCCGGGCAGCATTTGCTGGCCCAGCATGAAGCTGGTGTCGGCACTGTCCAGGCCGCGCGCCACGTTGGCCAGCAATTGCAGGTATTGCGCGGCGCTGACCTGGCTTTCCGCGGACGGCAGCGCGCCGCCATCGAGACCCGTGCCCTTGAGCAGCGGCGCCACGGCCAGTTCGCGGCTGCGCGCATAATCGAGCACCAGCGCCGGCTGGTGATGGGCCGCGATGCTGGGGTCGCCCTGCTGGTTCAGCGGCATCAGGCAGGCGCGGCGGAACTGGCCCTGGGGCCGGCGCTGCGGCCGGGCGTTTCCACGGCCCGGCTCAGCTCGGCCAACACCACTTCCGGCACGCCATCGGTGAGCGCGCACGCATGCCGCAGGCTCAAGCGGATTTCACGGTTGTCGTTGGCGTGGTGGCGCATCTGCCCCACCATGGCGCACAGGTGGCGCGCCTTCGCGGCCGCATCCTCGCGCGACACGCCCGGCATCAGCACGGCGAAGCGGTCGCCCGCATAGCGGCACAGCAAGTCGTCATTGCGCAGGTTCAACAGCAGCATGTGACCCACGGCTTGCAGCACGCGGTCGCCTTCGCGGTGGCCGTATTCGCGGTTAATCAAATGAAAGCTGTCGATGTCGAGCAAGACCAGCGCGCAATCGAGGCCGGGCCGGCGCTCCTGTTCCAGGCGCATCTGCGTGCGCAGGTAGCTGGCGTCGGCCAGCTGCGTGATGCGGTCGAAGGCGCGGTGGTCGCGGAACAGGCGTTCGCGCTTTTGCAGGTGCTCGTTCAGGCGGAACTGTTCCTGGCGCCAGTAATACATGCCGATCGTCAGCACCAGCATGCCGAACGGAATCAATGCTTCCAGCCAGTTATCCCACACGGCGCTCTTATCGACGGCAAAGAATTCGTCAAGGCAATCGGCCCAGGAGCCCAGCATGATGGCGCACAGGCCGCCCGCGATCAGGCGCGTCACCAGCCCGCGGGGACGGCTGCTGAGGGTAAACAAGAACCAGATGCCCGCCATGACGGCCGTGCCGCCTTCGCAGACGATATCCATCCACTTCCAGATGGCAAACGGTTTAAGGTGCCCCAGTGTGGCGTACAGGAACAAGAACAGGGGCAACGCGAGCGCGGCGGCAATCAGGCTGTTACGGTGCAACGGCAGCATGTGGGAAACCTTTAAAAGTGGTGCTGTCGCCACGATAGCGCCCGCCCATGACGGCACGATGACATGCCCCGCGCCCGTGCGGCAGGTGCAAACGGCTCAGCATTACTAGTTACCGTCCTGTAAATACGGCATGCCGCGCCCTATGCGCCCTGCGCTGGCGGGTCATTTCAGCTCACCATGATTCATTTCCAGCTGGAAAGCGCGCACAGGCCGTTGTTTTCAAGGTGGCAAGCCCTTGCCTGTCACGCAACCGTCATATTTGCTGCCTAGAATCCGCCCGGTTCCCTCCCCTAACCGAGCTCTTCATGAAAACCATGCACACTTCCTTCCCCTCCCCGCTGCGCCTCACGGCCCTGGCCCTCGGCGTCATGGCCGTCTTCAGCGGCCAAAGCCATGCGCAAGCGCAAGATGCGGATGGCCAGCCGGCCGCCACCGTCGTCGTCAGCGGCCAGCGCGCCAGCCTGCGCAACGCCATCGCCGCACAAGAGAAAGCCGACAACATCATCAGCGTCATCAGCAGCGACGATATCGGCGGCTTGCCCGATAAAAACGCGGCCGAGGCGCTGGCCCGCTTGCCGGGCGTGTCCGTGCAGCGCGACCAGGGCGAAGGCCGCTACATCACGGTGCGCGGCCTGGGGCCGGACTTGAATGCGGTGACCATCAACGGCGCGCTGGTGCCGTCGCCGGAAGCGGGCCGCCGCGCCGTGGCGCTGGACATCCTGCCTGCCGGCCTGATCCGCACGCTGGAAGTCTCGAAGACTTTACTCCCTGAAATGGACGCCAACTCGCTGGGCGCCACCGTCGAAGTCAAATCGCTGTCCGCCTTCGACTTGCCGGGCAAGCTGCTGTCGGCCAACGTGGGCGCCAGCTACGATGAAAAGACGGGCAAGACCAGCCCCAGCGGCGGCGCCCTGTGGGCCCAGCGCTTCCTCGACGGCAAGCTGGGCGTGGCAGCCGGCCTGAGCGCGGAAAAGCGCTCGTTCGGCTCGGATGACGTGGAAACGGGCGGCGCCTGGAGCAAGGGGAAATTGTCGGGCCTGGAATTGCGCGACTACCTGCCCGTGCGCAAGCGCGGCGCCCTGGCCGTCAACCTCGATTACCGCCCGGAAGCGGGCAACAGCTGGTTCTTGCGCTCTTTTGTGAGCGAATTTTCCGACGATGAAGTGCGCGACCGTTTGACCATCAGCAATATCGCGGGCGGCAGCCTGGCCGAAGGCCAGACGGCCAGCGCGCGCGCCGAGCGCCGCATCCGCCAGCGCAAGTACACGCAGCAAGTGCGCTCCCTGGTCTTGGGCACGCAGCAGAAATCGGGCGACTGGACCCTGGACGTGAAAGGCGGCCTGAGCCGCGCCACGGAAGACACGCCGGAATCCCTGAACGATGGCCGTTTCCGCGGCACCAGCAATTTCGCCGGCATCAGTTTCACGGATACGCAGGAACCGAAATTGAGCGGCCCCGCCTCGCTGTACGACCCGGCCAGCTATGCACTGAACGCCATCACCCTGCAAAAACGCTACTCGAAGGACAATGAACGCCACGCGCGCATCGACCTGGCGCGCAAGTTCGACATCGCCACCCTGAAGTTCGGCGCGAAAGTCAGCCGCCGCGAAAAGACCAATGACACGGATCAATGGGTATATAACAGCAGCAAGGCGTCCAGCGGCAATTACTGGGGCGCCGGTTCCACCTCGATGAGCAACTTCGTGCAGGGCCACAATCTCGACTATGACCTGGGCAACATCGGCGTGGCCCTGGACCCGGCCCTCATCCGTGCCCGCGTGGCGGGACTGGACCGCGCCAAGGCGCGCCTGGCCACGGAATCCATCATCAACGATTACCGCATGCATGAAGACATCAACGCCATGTATGTGCAAAACAGCTATGACTTCGACGCCTGGCACATCCTCGGCGGCGTGCGCGCCGAACGCACCAGTTTCGAAGCAAACGGCTCGCAAGTGGACAGCGCCGGCGTCGCCACGCCATTGACGCGCGAACGCTCGTACACCAACTGGCTGCCGAACCTGCAAACCCGTTATGACCTGGATCAACATACCAGCGTGCGGGCCGCCTGGACGCAAGCCGTGGTGCGCGCCAACTTCAGCCAGCTGGCGCCGGGCATCAGCCTGGCCAGCAATACGGAAGCCGTGATCGGCAACCCGGACCTGAAGCCGCTGAAGGCCAACAACCTGGACCTGGGCATCGAAAGAGTCCTGGGCAATGACGGCGTGATGTCGGCGTATGGTTTCTACAAGGACATCAAGAATTTTACGTACACGACCAACCTGGCCGGCACGGGACAGTGGGCCGGCTACACGACGGCAACGTCGTATGCGAACGGCGACGCGGCAAAAGTGAAAGGCATCGAACTGGCCTACATGCAGCCGCTGCGCATGCTGCCGGCGCCGTTCAATCGTTTCCTCGTCGGCGTGAACGGCACCCTGAGCACCTCGAGCGCGCAAATCGGCCGCTTCGACAAGGCGACGAACAAACAGATGAACCGCGACATCCGCCTGCCGGGCCAGTCGAACCAGGTGATGAACTTGATGCTGGGCTATGAAACAGGCCCGGTCAGCGCCCGCCTGGCCCTCAACTACAAGTCGCCCTATCTGCTGGAAATGGGCGGCGACATCCTCGACCCAAGCCAGGACCATATCGTCGCCAGCCAGAAACAGCTCGATTTCTCGCTGTCGTACCAGATAAACAAGCAATTCCAGCTGATGTTCGAGGCGGCTAACCTGAACAACGAAAAATACTATGTCTACCAGGGCACGAAGCAATACAACGTGCAGAACGAACAATATGGCCGCACCTTTAAAGTGAGCCTGAAAGCCAGCGCCTTCTGATGATGATTCTCAACAACATGAAAAAAACCGTACTCTGCAGCGCTTTGCTGGCTGCCTTTTGCCTCGCGGGCACGGCGCAAGCCGCGCCTGCCAACGCTGTGCCTTCCTTCACGCAGGAAGCGGAGGAACTGGCGCGCCTGCCCGGCGGCGGCTGGCTGCTACTCGACAAGCATGGCTTGCGCCTGTTCGACGCAGCCGGCCAGGAACAGGACCGCATCGCCGTGCGCGCCAAGCAACTCGACACGCGCAGCGATGGCGGCAAGGTGCTGGCCGTCTTCCTGGAAGCGGACACGCAGCGCCCGCTGCCCGTTTCCGTCGATGTGCAAGCCGGCAAGCTCGTGAAGCTGGCGCCATTTCCCGTGCCCACGTTTTCCGTGGAAGCGTCTTGCCTGTACCGCGACGCCCAGCAGCTGGCTCATCTGTTCTTGATCGGCAAGGATGGGCAAGCGGAACAGTGGGTGATGCAGGGCGAGCAGCGCAGCCTGGTGCGCAAACTGGCCTTGCCGCCGCACGCGAAACATTGCCGCGCCGACGATGGCGCCCAGCGCCTGCTGGTGAGCGAGTCGAACATGGGCGTGTGGGCGTATGACGCCGAGTCCGAAGGCATGGGCAAGCGCGAAGTGGTGGCCCTGCGCAAACCGTATGGCCAGCTCGATGGCGGCGCCGGCGCGCTGGCCGTGTTGCCGGGCGGCGTGGCCGTGCTCGACGGCAAGGCGGAAAAACTGCACCTGGTCACCCATCAGGGAAGTAAATGGACGGCGCAGCCAGCCCAGGCCGTCGCCCTGCACGTGCGCAAGGGCGACAGCCAGCTGGCGCTGGACAAGGACTCCTTGCTGCTGCGCGGCAAGAAAGGTTGGCAAGCGCGGCCCTTGAAATGGGCTGGCCAAGCGGAAACGCAGCCTGCGGTGGCCATCATCGCCCCGCAGGCGCAAACGGCGCCGATGGCGCGCCAGGGCGACGCGGCCGACGATCCGGCCATCTGGCTGTCCAGCAACCCGGCCGACTCTCGCATCCTCGGCACCAACAAGAAGCAAGGCTTGCTCGTCTACGACCTGCAAGGCAAGCAGACGCAACTGCTGGAAGTGGGCCGCCTGAACAACGTCGACGTGCGGCAGAATATTCAGTTGAATGGCAGCAAGGTCGACCTGGCCGTCGCTACCCAGCGCGACGATAACAGCATGATGTTGTTCACGATCAATGCCAGCGGCGAAGTGGCGGAAGCGGGCCGCTTCCCTACCGGCCTGAAAAGCATCTACGGCATGTGTCTGTACCAACCGGCCAGCGGCGGCGTGCAAGCGTTCATCAACGACAAGGACGGCACTTTCCAGCAGTACAGCATCGGTCTGGAAGACAACAAGTTCAGCGCCACTCTGTTGCGCAGCTTCAAGGTCGCCACCCAGCCGGAAGGCTGCGTGGCCGACGACGCCAACGCCAGATTGTTCCTCGGTGAGGAAACGCGCGGCGTGTGGACCACCTCGGCCGACGCCGCCAAGCCGGACGCGCTGTCCATGGTCTTGCCCGTGGGCGCGAACCTGACGGCCGACGTGGAAGGCATGGCCATCTACCGCCAGCCCGGCGCCAAGCCGGACACCGGCTACCTGATCGTTTCCAGCCAGGGCGACAGCAGCTACGTGGTGCTCGACGCGCAAGCGCCGTATACAGTGCGCGGCCGCTTCAAGGTGGGCTTCAACCTGCCCGCCGGCATAGACGGCACCTCGGAAACGGACGGCCTCGACGTGACTTCCGCCAACCTGGGCGGCGCATACGCGCAAGGCATGCTGGTAATCCAGGACGGCTACAAGCGCCTGCCGGACGGCCCGCAGAACTTCAAGTATGTAGCGTGGGGGGATGTGGCGAAGGCGTTGAAGCTGGAATAATCAGACTGGAGCGGGGCCGGCCCCGCCGGGGGAATGCGCCCTAATGGGGCGCATCCCAATCCCGACGAGCCTGGCCCCGAGACTATCTGCGCGGCATATCGATATGAAATGGCAGGCGCTTGCCGCACAAGTCCACCATGCCCGACATGGCTAGTCGATCCGCCGACAATTCAATGATGTTGACAGCCGACACGTCACTATATTCCATCATATAGATACCCGATTCCTCCGCCTCGGGATGCATATCCAGCATCCCGATCGCCAGCGCTCCTCCCTGCCCTTCCGGTATGCGCAAGCCGTGCAGGAAAAACGCCGGCGGATACAGCGCCCACGACCATTCCGCATCCTCCGGCTCGGTCAAGCGCATGAACACATCGTCATCCCCATGGATATCGATATTGAGCTCCAGCATGCCGCTGCCATGCGCTTCCAGACTAATGTTTGATTTCGCTACATCCACTTCAAAATTGGTGTTGCCGATACTGAAAACAGTCATTCAATACTTCTCCTGAGTTACAAGCAAATATACGGCGCGATAAACAGCAAGAAATGCAGGATTGCCCTGCCTTCACCATATTCATTCAACTATTGTCAATGCGCACAGCAATGACATTAAACTTTACCATCTTTAATAATATCAATGAATGCAAGAAAGGGCCGTTTACTCCGCAAAACAGGTAAAACTTGTAACGTCTGTACCCCCGAACGGACGATAGCGACGTTCTATATGCGGCCCCTCAACTATCGCTAAAGGAGCACAGTGTACTAGGAATAAGAGCACAGTATCAGCGTTTCGACAGCTAGGCCGATAGAGGTATTAACTTTTGATGCCCATGAGGTATTCCAACATTCTTGTAATCATCGGCGCGCGCAGCGCAGGGTCATCCACTGATTCAAGGAGCTTCAATGACAAAAGAACGTTCTGAACATCAATTAAGCTGTCGTGATAATCCTTCAGCTGACGTACTGTTTTGCTGTAGAGAAAAAAGAATATTCCCGAAATGAATTCGGTAATTAATCCTGCTCCTGTGGCAATGTATGTGACGGTGCCAAGGTCAGATTTCAAGTATCCGGCGAGAAGTCCTAAGAGAATGAGAAGAAAGCCAATGATGCCTGCACCGATTGCGGCGCGAAAGCTACCATTGGTGTGCTGTTTGACTAAGAAATAATACTCCTTGAGATTTGTGACGTTGATAGTCACGAGGTTCTGAAAGTACGACGACGAGTCCTTTGCGTCAGAAAGAGGTAACTCTCTGAGGATCGTCCATTCTGCGTTAAGGCGATCTATCTGTCCCTGTATTTTATAGATACCGTCCATGTGACCGACCAGCAGCGTTATGAAAACGAAATCTGCAACGGCAGCCCCACCTATAGCCCAACCACTTAAATCTTTCCATATAACTAAACCCGTTGCTACCAAAGCCAGGACAACGAGCAGCTGAATCCAAATAGTTTGCCGAGTCTCCCCTTTCAATATGGACTCGGAGCTTGCAATTTCTCCGGCAATCGCTGCGGCTCTCTCTCTCTGCAGAACCCCGTCATGTTCGTGGTTTTTTGCAGGCCCAGAAGGAGTCGAATTGCTTGAAACATTTAATTGTTCTTCTTGCGTAGTGGCATTCAATATTTACTCCGATCACGTAAATGGGTAAGGCCCGACGTTCTATATGAGAGGCCGTTTATGACCAATGGCGGCACAAGAGCATAGCGGATTGCCAAGCGGAAAAATTCACACATTGTCACGCTGCCGCGAACGACCGCTTGAATCCGCAGCCGATTACCGACTCTTTTAGTCGAAATGCCGATTAGCATTAGTATCAGTCTTTAATGTGCTAATTAAAAGACTATTCGATTAGGAGCGGCTACTCCCGATCATTAGTAAACGATTCCACAACTGTAGCGCATTTTGCAACATGATATCGAAAAAGAAGCCGCGATGCGCCAGTCATGTCAGCAACTACCTCGTTAAATCTCCTCGGCTTACCAATCTGCCAGCGACTGGCGGCCTGTTGCGTATTAAAATGGCGCCCCATGACCTCCCCCGCCTCGACCTCCCCCCTCTCCGACAGCATCCTGCTCCCTTCCCTGGCCGTATTGGGAGGGCAGATTTCCGTCAATCTGGGGGCGGCGATTGCGAAGAATCTGTTTCCTGTCATTGGCGTGGAAGGGATTACGGCATACCGGGTGGGATTTTCGGCGCTGATACTGCTGGCGATATTCCGGCCCTGGCGCTACCGGCTGACGCGCAAGGATGTGCTGAACTTGCTGGTCTACGGCTCCGTGCTGGGGCTGATGAACTTGCTGATTTACCGGGCTTTTGCGTTGATACCGATCGGTATCGCCGTCGCCATCGAGGTAACGGGGCCGCTGGCCGTGGCCATGCTGTCGTCGCGGCGGCCCCGCGATTTATTTGCCGTCGCCTGCGCCGCGTTCGGCTTGTATTTATTGCTGCCACTGCAAGGCAGTCCGGGCAGCCTGGACCCCGTCGGCGTGGCCTACGCGCTGGGCGCGGCGCTGTGCTGGGCGCTGTATATCATCTTCGGTAAGCGGGCCTCGACCTTGCAAGGTGGCCAAGCCGTGGCCTGGGGCATGACGGTAGCGGCCATGGTGACGGTGCCCATCGGCATCACCTATTCGGGCACGGCCTTGCTGGCGCCATCGATTGCGCTGATGGGCCTGGCCATTGCCATGCTGTCCAGCGCCCTGCCGTATTCGCTGGAAATCTTTGCCCTGCGCCGCTTGCCGCAAGGGGTGTTCGGCATGTTCAGCAGCGCCGCGCCGGCCGTCAGCGCCCTGGCGGCAATGGCCGTGCTGGGAGAACTGTTGAGCCTGACCCAGTGGCTGGCCATCGCCTGCATCGTGTTTGCCTCGGCCATGGCGGCGCTCGGTGCACAGGGCGGCAAGCGCTAGCGGTATGGAGCCTGTCCCGCAGCGCTTGCGACACCGTCCCCTCGCCTAGCCGCCTGGCATGGCTAGCCTGGCATGGTTGCATAGCTGACGGGCAGGTTTTGATGCCCGCCTGTAAAATGCGTCATTACTTGCCATATCGCGCACTTTCGCCTCACCGATGACATCCCCATTTCTTTTTCGCTGGTCCTCTCCTCTTGCCGCCGCAGCCTTGCTGCTGGCGCCAGTCGCCGCCGCACAGGCGACCGCTCCTGCCGCCCTCACGGGCAATGCCGAAGCGGGCAAGGCCGCGTTTCGCAAGTGCGCCTCTTGCCACCAGGTGGGGCCTTCGGCGCGCGGCGGCTTCGGCCCCAAGCTGACGGGGGTGATCGGCCGCAAGGCCGGCGCCACCGCCGACTATAAGTATTCGGCAGCCATGAAAAACGCGAATATCATCTGGACCGAGCAAAACCTGGCCGGCTTCCTGCAAGCACCGAGCGATTTCATTCCTGGAAATAACATGCGCTTCTGGGGCATCGGCAATGCGCAGCAAGTGGCCGATCTGCTGGCCTACCTGCGCACGCAGTAATCGCGTGAAATAAGCGGATGTAACCAGCGCGCATGCATGTACGCGCACACGGCATCAAGTCCTGACGCCAGATCAAGCTCCCAGCGCTTGCAGCACGCCCTTGCGCTTCTTGTGCGCCGCTTCATAGTCGCGCAAGCGACGCAACTGGGCGGCGGACAAACCGCCCAGCTTGTCGCGGATCTGCGCCACCGTCAGGTGCTGGTAGCCGGCGATGGGCAGATCTGACGCCGGTGCATCCGAGGCCGGGCTGCTGGCCTTTTCCCGCTTCGGCGCCTCCCGCGTTTCCCCCGCCTGCGCCCTTTGCTTGTTCACGATGCGCGCGGCGACCTCGTCCTCACGGCCCGGATAGCGCCCTTCCTGCTTGAACTCTTTTTCCAGTTGCCTGAATTCGCGTTCTCGCTTGGGGCTGGCACCAACAGGCATGTGTCCTCCCGTCTAGGGCTTGGCCGGCAGCTTGCGCACGCACAGATAGATGGAATACAGCGCCGCCAGTCCCACCAGCACGTACACGCCGCGCGACGCCGTCGACATGGCGCCCAGGATACGGGCCACGATATCGATATCGAACAAGCCCACCAGCGCCCAGTTCAAGCCGCCCACGATCAGCAGGATCATCGAGATCCAGTCGACCACGTTCAGGCGCTTGGCCGACATTTCCTGTTTTGCCGCACCGTCCGATCCTGCCTGGATATTCGCCATGTCAGCCTCCTGTGAATAAGAAGAAAGACCCGCCGCCGGGTCTGTGCAAGGAACAGTGTAGACGCGGCACCGGCATGCGCCAGTCGGACGATGCCGGGTATCGAGGTAGGACGCGTCTGTAATACGGCGAGTGATTTTATCTGGCAATAAACCATGCTGCTGTTGCTAAACAGGCAGTGACTAATTCCAATATGGAAATATTTATAGATTACTTAGTACCGCACTGCTACACTCATTTCACCCCAGCAACTTCAGGGGACAAGCGCCACGCCCTGCCGCAGGCATGGGAGACGGCCACCATGGGACAACAGCTGAGGGGACATGAATATTTCAAACATACGTATCGGTGTGCGCCTGACGACAGGCTTTTTGCTCACTTCGCTTTTACTGGCCGTGGTGGTGGTCATCAGCACATGGCAGTTGTCGACCGTGAGCGGGGAAATCGACAGCAGCGTGAACCAGCGCTATGCGCGCATCGCGCAATTGCAGGCCACGCGCAACAGCACGCAGGAACAACCCACCCTGCGCGAACTCGACCAGCAGATCGCCACGCAATCGGCGCAGATGCGCACGGCGGCGGAGGCGGCCATGGCCCGCGCCCACGATACCAGCGTCCTGATCATTGCGCTGGGCCTGGTCGGCGGCGTGTTGAGCCTGGCGACGGCCTGGTTCATCAGCAGCGGCATCGTGCGGCCCTTGCGGCACGCCGTCAAAGTGGCGCGCAAGGTGGCTGGCGGCGACTTGAGCGAACATATCCGCGTCGATTCCCGCGATGAAGTGGGGCAACTGCTGCAAGCCCTGAAAGACATGAATGCCAGCTTGATCACGATTGTGGGCGAGGTGCGCGGCGGCACGCACGACATCGCGGGCGCCTCGGGCGAAATCGCCGCCGGCAACCTGGACCTGTCGCAACGCACGCAGGCACAAGCCAGTTCGCTGGAACGCACGGCCGCCTCGATGGACGAGCTGACGGGCACCGTCAAGCAAAATGCCGATAACGCACGGCAAGCCAATCAGCTGGCGCAATCGGCCGCCGCTGTGGCAGGCAAAGGGGGCACGGTGGTGGCGCAAGTGGTCGATACCATGAGCTCGATCAACGCTTCGTCGAAAAAGATCGTTGACATCATCGGCGTCATCGACGCCATCGCCTTCCAGACGAATATCCTGGCCTTGAACGCGGCCGTTGAAGCGGCGCGCGCCGGAGAGCAAGGGCGCGGTTTTGCCGTCGTGGCCGCTGAAGTCCGCACGCTGGCGCAACGCTCGGCCGGCGCGGCCAGGGAAATCAAGCAACTGATCGGCGACTCCGTCGAGCGGGTCGACGCAGGCGCGCGACTGGTCGATACGGCCGGCGCCACCATGCGCGACATCGTGGCCAGCGTGCACCGCGTCACGGACATCATGGGCGAAATCAGCATGGCCAGCGGCGAACAATTGTCCGGCATCGAACAAGTCAATGCCGCCATCGTGCAAATGGAACAGGTGACGCAGCAAAACGCGGCCCTGGTGGAACAGGCATCGACAGCGGCGGCCAGCATGCAGCAGCGCGCCACTCTACTGTCAGGCACGGTGGGCATTTTCAAGCTGAGCCGCGACCAAGTGTCAGCGCAAGCCGCGCACGGCATCAGCCTGGTAGCCGCACAGACCACTCACGCTGTTACCGCGCCGGCAAACCTGTCTGCCGCAAGCGTTAGAGCGCGGCTGCAAGCCTGAGTTCGCCAGCTCATCGCCGCGCCGCGATAAATTCGCTATAGCTGCTTGTACATGACCGTGGTGGCGTCCAGCCGGTCGCCGGCCGGCGCCAGCGCATAGCCGGGGATGCTGCCCGCCGCAACGTAGCCGAGCGACAAGTACAGCGGTTCGGCATGGTCGCTGCTGCGCGTGTCCAGGGTCAGCAGGCTGCGCCGCAAGAGGCGCGCCTGCTCTTCCAGCGCCTGCATCAGCTGGCGCGCTAGGCCGCGCCGGCGGAAAGCGGGTGCGACCAGCAGCTTGCGCACTTCGGCCCGGTGCGCCTGGTTGGGATTGGTATCCCAATCCAGCTGCACGGCGCCCGCCACCGCCCCTTCCACCTCGGCCACCAGCAACAGGCGCACACCGCGCGTGACGGCCGGCAAAACGTTGTCCGTCCAGAACGCCTGGCTGGCCGCCGTGTCGAACGGCAAGATAAAACCGATGCTGGCGCCGTCGTGCACGCATGCCTGCAGCAGCGTGCCCAGCTCCGGCAGGCGTTCGCGTATATCGGTGGATGAAAAATGGCGCAGCGATGCGGGCATGGCGACCTCAGACGAGAAAGAGAAAATAGCGGGCGCCGCTGTCCGGCGGCGTCATGAACGCGCTGGCGCCGTGCAGCTGGTAGCGCAGGCAGTCGCCGGCCAGTAAATCGTGCGAGCGGCCGTCGACGGTCACATTCAGCTTGCCTTGCTGCAGTAACAGATGGTGTTCCATGCCGGGCCGGGGCGAGGCCGCATAGGCGATCGTCACGCCAGCGCCCAGCTCGCATTCGAGCGCTTCGCCAGCCAGCGCCCGCGCCGGGGGCGAGACGGAGCGGCGGATAAAACCGGTGTCCGGGTCGCTCCACACGCTTTGCTGGGCCCGCAGCAGCAGGGGCGGAAAATCGTCTTCCACCATGCGCAGCAAGCGCGACATCGCCAAGCCATACGCGGCGCACAGCTTGCCCAGCACGTTCGTTGTCGGGCTGACTTCGCCATTTTCCAGGCGCGATAACGTCGCGCGGCTGACCTGGCTGGCGCTGGCCAGCTGATCCAGCGACCAGCCCCGCTCCACGCGCAACTGTTTTAAACGCGCCGCCAGCCGCTGTTCCGTATCGTTCTCTGTGAGTGCCGAATTTTCCATATATGGGAATTTATCCCTCATATGAAAAACAGTCAAGCTGTTTCAGCGTGTTACCCCGCCATGCGCGAAGCGTGGCGGCACAGTTCCAGGAAACCCGTCAAACGGGGCGAAAGGATCTTTTTGGATTGGCGGATCAGGTAAAAGTTGCGCCCCAGGGGCGGCAGCATGGTGTCCAGTTCCACCAGTTGCCCGCTGGCCAGCAGATCGGCCACCACCACCCGCGACAGGCAGGCGATGCCGAGGCCGGCTGCCGCGCCATACTTGATCGCTTCCGAGTTGCTGAACTCGCCCGCGGCGCGCAGATAGTGCAGATACGGCACCAAGGCTTGCTCCACGGCTTCACGCGTGCCCGAGCCCGCTTCGCGCAGCAGCCAGCCCGCCTGGTTCAGCTCCGTAAAACTGAGCAGATGGCGCAGCTGCGCCAGCGGGTGCGTGGGCGCGGCCACGATCAGCATCTGGTCCGTCAGCCACGGCTCCACCAGCAAGCCCGGCTCGTGGCACGGCCCTTCGATCAGGCCGATATCGACACGGAATTCCGCCACGGCGGCCGCGATGTCGGCCGTGTTGGCAATCGTCACTTGCGGGATGCTGCGGCCGTACTGCTGCGCCGCCTGCGCCAGGATCTGCGGCAGCAGATAAATGCCGATGGTCGTGCTGGCGCCGATCTGCAGGCTGACGGGCACGGACGGGTCGGCGCCCGCGAACTGGCGCTCGATGCTGGCGGCCCCGTCGCGCATCTGCCGCGCCTGCGGCAACAGCAAGCGGCCATTGTCGTTGAGCAGCAAACGCTTGCCCACCCGGTCGAACAGTTGCGCGCCCAGCAAGGTTTCCAGTTCATTCAGGGCCGCACTGGTGGCCGATTGCGACAGCGCAATGTGTTCGGCCGCCGCGCTGGTGCTGCCCGTGTCCGCCACGGCCAGGAAAATCTGTAACTGCCGCAAGGTCAATGCCATCTAATTTACCTATTTTATCGGTTAAACATACAAAAACAATCCGTTTTACCATTTAATCGACGAACTGTACAGTCATGCCATACGCATAAAAACATGGAGTACGGCATGTCTTCCCTCTCAAGCACCAATACAACAAGTTTCAGCGACCGCTACGGCCGCCTGCTGCCCGGCCTGCTGCTCAGCGGCGTAATCGCCTGGGGCGCCATTGCGCTGGGCAAGCTGGAATGGATGCAAAGCCACGGCATGAGCGCGCTCACCCTGGCCATCATGCTCGGCATCGTGCTGGGTAACAGCGTGTATGGCCGCCTGGCGCCCACCTGCGGTGCGGGCGTGGCCTTTTCCAAACAGACATTATTGCGACTCGGCATCATCCTCTACGGCTTCCGTTTGACCTTTCAGGATATCGGCCAGGTCGGCCTGGCCGGCATCGCCATCGACGCGCTGGTGCTGGCGTCCACGTTTGGCCTGGCCATGTTCCTCGGCACCAGGGTATTCAAACTGGAACGCAACAGCGCCATTTTGATCGGCGCGGGCAGCTCCATCTGCGGCGCGGCGGCCGTGATGGCGACCGAGCCCGTCGTCAAGGGGCGCAGCGAGGATGTCACCGTAGCCGTCTCCACCGTCGTTGTGTTCGGCACCATCGCCATCTTCCTGTATCCCTTGCTGTACCGGTGGAACCTGGGCTGGCATGTGCTGGGCGCCACGCCCACCGCGTTCGGCGTGTACATCGGTTCTACCGTGCATGAGGTGGCGCAAGTGGTGGCGGCCGGCAAGTCGATCGGGCAAGAGGCGGCGAATGCGGCCGTGATCGCCAAGATGGTGCGCGTGATGATGCTGGCGCCGTTTCTCGTCATCCTGTCGGCGGTCTTGGCGCGCAGCAAGGCCCGGAGTGGCAACGGCGGCCACGACAAGGCGGCCAAGCTGGCCATCCCCTGGTTCGCCTTCATCTTCATCGGCGTGGTCGCCTTCAATTCGCTGGGCCTGCTGCCGGCAAGCATGGTGGCCACCATCACCGAGTTCGATACGGCCTTGCTGGCCATGGCCATGGCGGCCCTGGGCTTGACGACGCACATGTCGGCCATCCGCCGCGCCGGCATCAAGCCCCTGCTGCTGGCCGGCCTGCTGTTCTGCTGGCTGATCGCCGGCGGCGCCGCCATCAACCATGTGGTCGCCAGCCTGTTTGCATAACACTCGCCCGTGTCGGGCCGGGGTAGCCGACACGGGAGTCGAAAACTTCGTACAATAAGCGTGTTTTGACTCTCAATCCGGCTCCGGCCCCACCCAGGAACACCCATGCATCTCTCGAACTGGCTGCTTTTCTGCAGCGTCGCCCTGCTCGTCACGTTTTCTCCCGGCCCGGCCGTCCTGCTGGCCATCTCGAACGCCATCGCCGTCGGCCCGCGCCGCGCCATGATCAGCAGCATGGGCAATGGTTTCGGCTTGTTCATCATTTCCGGCGTGGCCATGGCCGGCATGGGCGTCGTGCTGGCCACCTCGGCCACGGCCTTCATGCTGCTGAAACTGGCTGGTGCCCTGTACCTGGTGTTCCTGGGCATCAAGCAATGGCGCAGCAAAACCAGCGTCGTGGCCGATGCGCCCGTGGTGCAAGGCGCGGCGAATCCAAATTCATTCTGGAAACTGTTTCGCCAGGGCTTGACGGTGGCGCTGACCAATCCCAAGGCCATCCTGTTCTTCTCGGCATTGTTTCCGCAATTCATCACGCCGGGCGAACCCGTGGCCATCCAGTTCACCGTGCTGACGACCTCGTTTGTCGCCTGCGCCATGCTGGCCCACCTGTTCTACGCCAACCTGGCGCGCCTGCTGAAAACCCAGCTGGCCACGCCGGGCCGCGCCAAGCTGTTCAACCGCATCACGGGCGGCGCCTTCGTCTTGCTGGGCCTGAGCCTGCTGCGCCTGCGCAGCAAGGCAGCGTAACTAGTCTTTTTCTGTCAAGAATGCCTCGATGCTGGCCGCCAGGGCCAGCGGCGTTTCATTCATCGGATAGTGTCCCGCATTGCCCAGCACCTCCAGCCGGGCTTGCGGGTACCACGCCAGATACGTGCGGCGCATCAGGGCCGCGTCAAAACGGGGGTCATGCTCCCCCACCAGCGCCAGCAACGGCAGTTCCACGCGCGCCGCCTTGATTTCTTCACTGAAATCCGTCCCGCTCCACGCGAGGAAGTAGCGTGCAAACGCGGCCCGATCCGCACTCTCCCACGAATATTGCGCCTTCCAGTCCAGCCAGGCGGCAGGCAAGCGCCCGCCCGTGCTGCGGTCGATGATGGCGCGCCGCGCCTGCACGTTGCCGCTGGCGTCGAGAAACGGTTGCCGCGCCGCCCCGTCGAACGCCACACCGCAACTGGGCACGGGCGCCACGGCCACCAGTTTGCGCAAGCGCAAGGGCGCCATCAAGGCCAGCCGTTCCAGCGCCATGCCGCCCATCGAGTGGCCCACCACGCTGAAGGTGGCAAAACCCAGCGCATCGGCCAAGGCCAGCGCGTCGCGGGCGACTTCATCCATCGAATACTCACCGGCCGCGCCACGCATGCCGCCATAGCCGCGATTATCCATGAAGACATAGCTGAACGCGCCGCCGTCGAGACCCGCTTCCATCGGAGAAAAAGCGTGGGCGTCGCCAAACCAGCCGTGCAGGACGATGACGGCGTGCGGGCCATGGCCCACGCGATGATAGGTATTGTGCATGTTCACTCCTGAAAAAGAGTGTAATGGTAAGCGGCCGGCAAGCGGCCCGCCTTCGATGGCAGGTCAAATACTGTAGAGTATGGGCCATGGATGATTTTTATACGGAAGTACCCCGCCCCTTGATCGCCACGGCGCGCGACCATGCCGCCGATACCGTCTTTCCCAGCCATAGCCATGCGCGCGGACAATTCGCCTATGCGGCGCGCGGGGTCATCAGCGTGCACACGCCGCAAGGCAACTGGCTGGTGCCGCCGCAACGGGCTTGCTGGGTACCAGCCCGGCTTTCGCACGGCATGCGCATGCATGGCGCCGTGACCATGCACAACGTGTTTATCGACGCACCGGCCATCGCCGGGATGGGCTTGCCATCCCACTGCCAGGTGCTGGACGCCTCGCCGCTGCTGCGCCAGTTGCTGGCCGAAGCCGTGACCGTGGAAGCCTTGTATGCGGAAGCATCGCGCGCGGGACGACTGATGGCCTTGCTGCTCGACGAGATTGCCGCCGCCAGCCCCCTGCCCCTGAACGCGCCCTTGCCGCAGGAACCCCGGCTGGCGCGCCTGTGCATGGACATGCTGCGGCAACCGAGCCTGGACAGCAGCCTCGATGCGATGGCGGCGCAGGCCGGCATGAGCCGGCGCACCTTTACGCGGCAATTCCGCGCCCAGACGGGCCTGGCCTTTGCCCAATGGCGCCAGCAAGCGTGCCTGCTGGCGGCCATCACGCGGCTGGCGGACGGGCAAGCCGTCACCCGTGTCGCGCTCGACCTCGGCTATGCCAGCCCCAGCGCCTTCACGGCCGCCTTCCGCCGCGTGCTGGGACAGGCGCCCAGCGACTATCTGGCCTAGGCAATGGTGGCAGCGATGCGCTGCGACAATGCTTGCGCCAGTTTCTGCACATGGTATCCATCGACAAAGCCATGGTGGGCTTGCGCGGAAAACGGCACCCGCATGCGGCCATCCTGCTGCGCGGGGCCGAACTTGCCCCAGGTAAAGGTCGGGATGTCGGCGTCGCGGTGGCGGTGGATCGGGTGTTCGATGGCCGCCAGTTCCAGCCACGGCAGGCAGGTGATGAAGATATTGTTGCGCTGCTCGCGCTCGGTCTCGCCCTCGCCCGTATTGATCAGCGCAGCGCTGGCTTCCGCTAAGCGCTTGGCCGCCAGGCTGCGTTCGATGAAGAGGTCGAGCTGGTCCGTCATCGCGAAACGCGTGTAGTTGAGATTCTCGTCGCCGTTGATGACGGTGTACGAGGCGGGAAAATCGTCGATGCGGATCACTTCGCCCTGGTAGATGCGGTACATGAAGTTGTCGATATCCCTGACCGTATTGAGCAGGCAAAACAGGAAAAAGTGAAACACGGGGATTTTCCGTTCCTTGCACCAGGGCCGGAAGTCCGGCACGTCGAGCTGGAAGTTGATGTTGACTAGGGGATTGTCAAACGCCCGGAACAAATCATAGCGGTCGCGCCGCTTTGCAAAATTTTTCATGCGGCGAGTGTAGTCGACGAGGGTGCTGGCGGGCAAGTCATGCCGTACCGGCTTGCCAATAGCTTGCCAATGCGACATGCAGCACCAATCGCTCCCTGTTATTGCTCACTGCGACTTGACTGCCTGGCGCGCAAATCAAGAAAAACATGCCCCAGGATTTTTCTGCCGTGCATATCGACGATCACCGTCAAATAAGTATCATCGCGGGGAACGGGAATGCCGATATGCTGAAACTTTCCATCCGACGATTCATAAATATGCGCGACCTGCCAATTCCAGTCCGCGGCGTCGCCAAAGTCACTGCCGATGACCAGATCGGCATATGCCCAAAGATCGACGACTTCCCTGGCGGTTTCAGTCACCTTCAGCATAGGCGCATGAAACGTTTTTTGATATTCGTCATTCGACAGTAAATGTGTTTTCATTTTTTATCTGAATTTGGCCGCCGACCGGGATAGCCCGGTCGCTGGCCTCCCCGTAACGGGAGGCATATTTCCGCGGGAACTTTACCCGGCCTGATTAATCTCGTCGTCCAGCATATTGGCGAACAGGTCGAAACTCAGGATACCCGTGCCGATGCATGAAAATACTGTCGTACCGGCCGCATCCTTGATCGTCAGCCTTTCGGTCCAGTCATTCTGATTCATGCACTTCAGGCTGGCGCCAGGCCAGGTGACGCCGTCCACATGCAAGCCCTGTGCGGACAAGGCCAGTTCCTGTGTCTTGACATTCAGGAAATTACCGAACAAGCGCTTCTTGTACACATCGCCGCTGCTGATATAGCGGAAAGTCACGCTTTCGCCGTCCGCCAGCTTTTGCTTCAAGACGGGCATGCGGTATTCCAGGTAACGGGAGCGGAAGTCGTCCATGAATTCGTCAAAGCGCTTGAGTTCCCCGGTAGCCCATATCCATGGCTGGTCGGCGCCCGTGCGGTAGGCAAGGTTATTGATCATGCCGGTCATGGCGGTGGAACCGCCGGCAAACAGATACAGATCCTCGATATCGGCAAAGGCGGCGTAACTGCGAATGCCGTTCAATTCATGCACCACACCGTCTTCATGCAATTCAAAACGGCTTTTCCGCCGCTTGAGCATTATCGCGCGCATGACCAGCACCAGCACGGCGAGCAGCAATAGAAAAGCCGCCGTGCCGTACAAAATAGTCAAATTGCTGTGTGTGCCCAGCTTGGCGCCATTGCGCAAGGTCATGGCCTGCGTATCGGTCAGTGTTTTCTGAGGGATGGTCGTGCTCAGGTACAAGACAAAACCTGCCACTGCCGCCAGGATCGCCGCAAATACCGCAAACAGCATAGGCACCGTCTTGCCATGAAAATACACGGCGAGTGCTTTATTGGTTTGCGGGATACTAAAATTGCCCATGTAATCTTCCTGTTAAATGATAGGGAGGGTTTTACAACCCGGAGGTCGAAATATATTCGGCCCGGATTGTCTCCTATCTCTTACAGGAATGGCCACACGCACGCACATTCAATACTAATTTCTTACAATAATGCCCCTGATTACTGGCCGACCGCAGTTATTATCTGGCATTGCAGAATTTCCCGGGCCACCTCGGCCACGCCTTCTTCCCGTTCTCCCATTGTCGGTGCATGGGCGAAGCGTTGCAATTCCCCGTCCAATTCGAATGCCAGCTCCCGTGAATGGCGCACGATGCCCTGCAATATAAAGTACTTCCATGGTTCGTCATTACCGGCCAGCACCGTTTTTATATACGGAGCAAGGCGCACACCGATGCCGGCAAGATACGGCAGGAGCACGCCGGCCACCGGCCAATTGACATCTTGCGTCCATTCCAGAATCTGCGGCATGGCTGGACGGATTTCCTCCCAGCTCAAGGCAACCAGTGCTCGCGCGTTCCGCGTATCGTGTTTATCGCGTGGCAACGGCAGAGGCGTGCGGGGCGTCTTGCCGGTCCGTTTCATGAGATGCCGCCGTGCGCCAGGCCCCGCTGCACCTTCCACGCCAGCGGCAAGGTCAGCAGCAATACGGCCGCCAGCGCCAGCAGGGCCATGTGCACGCTCGTATGGTCGCCCAGCGCGCCGAACAGCACGGGCGACAGCGCCCCGCCGCCGATGCTGCCCGTGTAGAACAGGGCGAACGCATGCTCGCGCTTGCCGGGTTCGGCCAATTCCGGCACCACGCCATACAGCACGGACGAGGTGCCATTGAGCGCCAGTCCCAGCAGGGGCAGCATGGCCATGACGCCGGCCAGCGGCAGCCACAAGGCCAGCACGATCAGCAGCGAGGTCATCGATTCCGTCAGCCACACGGTCTTCATCATGCCGATGCGCGCGCCCAGGTAGCCGCACAGCAACTTGCCGAAGGCGCCGCCCACGAACAGCAGCGATAGCGCCACACCGATGCCGGCCGTGCCCGCACCCTTGCTCTTCAGCAAGAATGGCAAAAAGGTGAGAAAACCCATGCGCACGGCGCTGTCCAGGGTGCCCGTGGCCAGCAGCGCGCGAAAGCTCGCCTTCGAGCCGCTGCCGGCGATGGTCTTGCCCGCCTTCTTCGCGCCCGCCGGCAGCTCGCCCGGTTTCGGCAGCAGCCACCACAGCAAGCCGGCCGCCGCCAGGCCCAGCAAGCCCAGCAAGGAGACGCTCGCTTGCCAGCTGCACACCAATAACAGCAAGCCCACCAGCGCGGGAATCAGGGTCTTGCCGATATCGCCGGCAAAGTTGTAGTGCGACAGCGCTTCCTTCACGCCGCCGCCCGCCTCGTGCGTGTCTGTGACGATGGAAGACGCCAGCGGATGCTGCGTGCTGGCGCCCAGGCCGCCCAGCAGCAAGGCGATCAGCAAGACGGCCAGGCCGCCCGCCTGCCCCGCGATCAGGTAGGCGACGCCGGCCAGCGCCGTGCCGCCCACCAGCATGCGCTCGCGCCCCCAGCGCTTCGCCAGGCGGCTGGCCAGCAGCTGGAATCCGGCCATCATGCCCGAGTAGGAACCGCGCAACAGGCCCACCATGGCGTAACTGATGGCAAACTGCGCCTGCCAGATGGGCAGGAGCACATAGATCACATCCGTCAAGCCGTCATGCACGGCATGCGCGCTGCAGGCGGCGAACAGCGAGCGGCGGCGGATCGATTTGTCGGAGGGGGACGATACGGTGGCAACAGCGGCGGCGGACGGTTCGGTCATGACTTCGGCGGGGAAACAATATGGAGAGTGCAAGCTTACTACAGGGCCTGGCGGCGCAGCAGCACCTTGCCATACGTGCTCCAGCTACGCGTGCCGCCAACTTCAGGATCGATGGCAAAACGACAACCCTGCACATAGGCAACAGCCGCCTCGACCAGTTCCGCTGGCAGGCCTGGCGCTTCGGCCACGATGCGTGCGGGGGCTCCTTCACTGCCGATAAACATGCGCAGCACTACGCCGCTGTCATTGCTGGCCGATTTGTCGAGGTTGTTATAGCCCTGGACGCGCGGGGAAGGCTGGCAGCTGCCGGGTACCAGCAAGGGACGCAAGAGCTCGGTATCGTCCAGGTCCCATACATATTGAACACTAAAATTTTCCTTGGCCGCTCTATCGGCAGGAAATACGCACTGCCGCACATTGCTCAGCGCCGCATCGTCCAAAACTTTCCACCCCGAACTGCGTGCCACGGATGCCGTTGCCACCTTGCCATCCTGCCCCACGGAAAAGCGCATGCTCGTTTTACCTTCCAGTTCATACAGGCGCGCCTCGCGCGGATACACTTGCGGCGGACAGGTCGCGCCCGGCATCGCCTGGCCAAGCCCGGGCAGGATGGCCAGCACCGCTGCCGCACAGCGTAATGGGAAGCTTGCTTCATGCATCGGCATCGTTACTCCAGCAATTGCTATTAAATAAGTTTTCAATTTTAGCAAATTGCCATGAACATCAGCAAGCCGCTGGCCAAACGACGGCAGGCGCGCCATCCGGCGATGGATGGTGCGCCTGCCCATGCAAAACCTCGCTTGCCCGCTTATTTGCCCATCGCATCCTTGGCCATGCCATCCTTTTTCATTTCATCCTTCTTCATGCCGTCTTTTGCCATGGCATCTTTCGCCATGCCATCCTTGGCCATGTGGTCCTTCTTCATGTGTTTCTTCGCCATCGGCTTGTGCATGCCGTCCTTGCCCATGGCATCCTTGTGCATGGCATCGGCCGGGGCATCCTTGGCCATGGCGTCTTTCTTCATGGCGTCCTGGGCAAACGCGGCGCCCGACATGAGGATGGCGGATGCGAGGATGGCGGCGAAGGTGCTGAACGTGGTTTTCATGATATGTCCTTGTCTCTGGGTTATATGGGCAAGATTGCCCGGTGGTAAAGCTGTTGCCGTGCTGCGGGTACTGCCAAAATTGTTCAAGAGCCGCCGAACCAGTTGTAGCCCTGATTCTCCCAATACCCTCCCGGATACGTATTCGTCACGAAAATGGCCTGGATGTGCTTCGGGTTCTTGTAGCCCAGCTTGGTCGGCATGCGCAATTTCATGGGGTAGCCGTACTTGGGCGGCAATTCCTGGCCGTCGTAGGTCAGGGCCATGATGGTTTGCGGATGCAGGGCCGTGGCCATGTCGATGCTGGTAAAGTAATCGTCGGCGCACTTGAAGCCGATGTATTTTGCCGTCGTGTCGGCACCGACCCGCTTCAGGAAGTGGGAAAACGGCACGCCGCCCCACTTGCCGATGGCGCTCCAGCCTTCCACGCAGATGTGGCGCGTGATCTGGGTTTCCTGCGGCAAGGCGCGCAGCTGCGGCAGGGTCCACGGCTTCCTGTCGGCGATCAAGCCGCTCAATTCCAGGCGCCAGGCGTCGCCATCGACCTCTTCCACTTCATCTTCGCCGTAATACGCGTTGAAGGGGAACGGCCGCGTGATCATGGAGTCCGGATACGTCGGCGCCAGTTTGGTCGGGTCGAACAGCCAGCCCTGTACCGTGTCGTTGAAGCGCGAGACGGCCGTCAGGGCTGTCTCGATGCCGGACGGGTCGCCGACGTTGCAACCGGTCAACAAGGACAAGCCGCCCAGGGTCAGGCTGCGCTGCAGGAACAAACGGCGCGACGGCTGCTTGATCTGGCGCAAGGCGTCGTCCAGCATGGCCTGGCCCTGCCTTGGCACGAGGATGGTTTTTTTCATGATCATCTCCTTCAGCGGCCGCGCAGCATGGCGACCAGGGTGCGCGGCACCAGCGCCACCATCAGCAAGTGCACGCCGACAAAGCCCGTCAGCAGCGCCATGGCGATGAAGTGGACCCTGCGCGCGCTCTCGTAGCCGCCCATCAGTTCGCGCAAGAGGGGAAACTGCACGGACTTCCACAGCACCAGGCCGGACAGCACCAGCACGATGCAGTCAAGCATGACGAACAGGTAGGCGGCGCGCTGCACCATGTTGTAGCGGCGCGGATCCGCATGGGCCAGCTTGCCCTTCAGCGCGGCGATAAAATCGGCCAGCAGCAGGCGCGGCGTCAGGGGAAAGAACTGGCGCCGCAGCCTGCCAGAGGCGATATTGATGATCAGGTACAGCAAGCCATTGGCCACCAGCAGCCACATGGCGGCGAAATGCCATTGCAGGGCGCCGCCCAGCCAGCCGCCCAGAGTCAGCGCGCGCGGCAGCTCGAAGGGGAAAAATGGCGCCGCGTTGTAGATGCGCCAGCCGCTGGCGGCCAGCACTACCACGGCCACGGCGTTGAGCCAGTGCGTCAGGCGCAGCCAGGCGGGGTGGATCACGCTCGCTTCTCCGTTCATCACATCACCCCCTTCGCGCAGGATGCCGTGCTGACGGCTTGCAGGATGGCGCTGCTGTCGGCACGCTGCACGAAGGCGACCACTTGCAGCTGCTCCGGGCGCCAGCTGGCGGGCAAGTTGACCTCGCGGCGCAGCCGGGCGTGGCCTTGCGCCAGCGCAACTGGTCCCAGCCACAGGCGCACGGCCGCATCGTGATGCAGGGTGGCGCCGCGGTTTTCGCCGCGCAGCACTTTCGAGACGATGGCGCTTTCGCTGATGGCCACGTACAGCTGGCCGCCCGTCTGCCCGTCCGGCGCGCTGGCATTGGCTTCCAGCAATAATTTTCCACCCGCCCCAGGCGTGGCGGACAGGCTGATATTGACGGGCGCGGCGGTCGCGTTGATGCGGCGGATGGCGGCCGGCAGCTGCGTATCCCAGCCGCGCAATTCCGTGCCGCCCACAAAGAATTGGGGCGTGTACGCCACGTGACGGGGCTGGTGGCGCAGCAATTCGGCCTGGCGCGCATCGAATTGCGCCTGCGCCAGCGGATCCGTCCAGCCGATCTGGTCCCAGTACGTGACGTGCAGGGCCAGCGGCACGACCAGGCTGGCCGCCCCCGCTTCCCTGCGCAAGGCGTTCAGGCGCTGGTCGGCGGGCGGGCAGCTGGAACAGCCTTCGCTGCTGTACAGCTCCACCAGCGCCGCCGTCTGCGGCCCGCTTTGCACGGCACAGCGCTGGCCGGCCGCCAGCTGCGCGTACACGGGTGCCGTCGCGGTCCACAGGCAGAGCGGAACGAGGCTGGCGGCAAGGCGGTGCTTGATATGCATGATGACTACCCGTTATAGTGAATGAAGAAGCGTGCTTGCCTGTCAATTCGCCGCAACGGCCGGATTGGTTACAGCCACCCTCAATTATTTTTGAATTTATTTTTTCCAACGCCTGTCACCAAAGGCCTGCATGCAACGAATACCTGTAAGCGAGCACCTGCATGGCACGGAATTGCGGCTGCATGGCTTGATGCTGCGCGGGCTCGATGGCGATGCGGCGGCGTATCGCAGCTTCTTGCAGGCCAGCAGCAGCCATTTGCGCGCATTCCTGCGGCGCCGCCTGCAGCGCTGGCCGGACGAGGTGGAAGACCTGGTGCAGGAGTGTCTGCTGGCCATCCACAACCAGCGGCTGACGTATGACACGGGCGTGCCGCTGACGTCGTGGCTCCATGCGATCGCCCGCTATAAATTGATCGACTGGCTGCGCCGGCATGGACGGCGCGAAGCGCAGCACTTGCCGTACGATGAAGAAGATAGCGCGCAGGAACTGTTTTCCAGCGCCGATGCCGAGGCGGCCGAAGCCAGCCGCGACCTGGGCAAATTGCTGGCCAGCTTGCCGGCGCAGCAGCGCGACGCCATCGTGCATACCAAGCTCGACGGCTGGTCCGTGCGCGACACGGCGGCGGCCATGCAGATTTCGGAAGCCAGCGTCAAAGTGGCCGTGCATCGCGGCTTGAAGGCACTGGCAGCCAACTTGAGGATAACGACACCATGAAAACCGATGACTTGATCGCCATGCTGGCCAGCGGCCCCGACGTGGCCGCCGCGCCGCCCCCGGGCGCCCGCTGGCGCGCCGCAGGCATTCTGACCGCCGGCGTACTGGGCAGCGTGGCGCTGATGGCCGTGTTGCTGGGCGTGCGGCCCAACCTGGAACAGCTGGCCCGGCTGCCCGACTTCTGGATCAAGGTCGGTTTCGTCATGTGCCTCTCCCTGGCGGCCTGGCAAGTCACCCGCCGCCTGTGCGTGCCCGGTGCGCCGACGCGCGCCCTGCCCCTGCTGCTCGCCCTGCCCCTGTTGCTGATGTGGGGGCTGGGCGCCCTCATCCTGCAGGAAGCCCCGCCCGGGCAGCGCGCCGAACTGTTCTGGGGCGCCACCTGGCGCAGCTGCCCTTTGCTGATCGCCACCCTTTCCTTGCCCATCCTGGCCGCCGTGCTGCGCCTGATGCGCCAGCTGGCGCCCACGCGCCTGCGCTTGGCGGGCGCGGCTGCCGGCTTCGCGGCCGGCGCCGTGGCGGCCCTCGTCTACTGCCTGCACTGCCCCGAGCTGGCGGCCAGCTTCGTCGGTTTCTGGTACGTGCTGGGCATGCTGGTGCCGACCGCCATCGGCGCGGCCCTTGGCCCCAAGGTGCTGGCCTGGTAAGCCAATGACCTCCTTTTCGACGCAGTGAATCCGTTTTCGTTCCCCGTGCGTATAAGTCAGGCAGCCTGCAGTTTCTTGGACTTGTCTGTCAACGCTAACAAAAACCGGGAGAATCGAAATGTCCTTGTCACACTCGAAAACCGCGCTGGGCGCAGCCCTCATGGGCAACCTGCTCGCCGTATCCTTCACGTTGGCCATCGCGCCAGCGGCCCACGCTTCCAGCCACCGCGAAGCGCCATTCATCACGCAAAACCCCAAAGTCGACGCCACCGACTTCTATATGTTCCGCAGCTATGAGGCGGGTCGCGGCGCCTACACCACCCTGGTGGCCGACTACCTTCCCCTGCAGGATGCCTATGGCGGCCCGAATTATTTCGCCATGGACCCCAACGCCCTGTACGAAATCCATATCGACAACAATGGCGACGGCAAGGAAGACCTCACCTTCCAGTTCCGCTTCACCAACACCATCAAGGATGGCCAGTTCACCGTGGGCGGCAAGAAAGTCTCGATTCCGCTCGTCATCAACGGCGGCGCCATCGACAGCGTCAACCCGGCCGGCCTGAACGTGCGCGAAACGTACAGCGTGACCGTGGTGCGGGGCGACCGGCGCACGGGTACCAGGAGCGCCGTCACCAACGCCAGCGGCGGCGGCACGACCTTCGACAAGCCCGTCGACAATATCGGCAACAAGGCCATCCCCAACTACGCCGCGTATGCCGCGCAACATGTGTATGCCGTCAATATTCCCGGCTGCGCCACGCCGGCGCGCATGTTCGTCGGCCAGCGCAAGGACCCGTTCGTCGTGAACCTGGGCGAAACGTTCGACTTGATCAACATCAAGGCGCCCGCCACGGAATTCGCCGCGAATGCGGAGTCGGCCGCCAGGGATGACCTGGCACGCAAGAACGTCACGGCCATCGAGATGGAAGTGCCGACCGCCTGCCTGACGGCGGGCAACGACCCCGTCATCGGCGGCTGGACCACGGCCAGCCTGCGCCAGGGACGCTTGCTGAACCCGGCACCGGGCGCCATTCCGGCATCGAAGGAAGGCGGCGCCTGGGTGCAAGTGTCGCGGCTGGGCATGCCGCTGGTGAATGAAGTGGTGATCGGCCTGAAGGACAAGGACCGCTTCAACGCCAGCAAGCCGTCGGGCGATGCGCAATTTGCCGACTACGTGAAAAATCCCACCGTGCCGGCCCTGGTGGAAGTGCTGTTCGGCTCGGCAGGCGCCAAGGCGCCCACCAACTTCCCCCGCAACGACCTGGTGGCCGCCTTCTTGACAGGCATCAAGGGCGTGAACCAGCCCGTCACCGTGACGGCGTCCGAAATGCTGCGCCTGAACACTTCGATCGCGCCCACCGCCGTGGGCGCGCAAAAGCGCCTGGGCGTCATCGACGGCGACAGCGCGGGCTTCCCGAACGGCCGCCGCCCCGGCGACGACGTGGTCGACGTGGTGCTGCGCGTGGCCATGGGCAAGCTGTGCACCCTGAACATCGGCTGCGCCCCGGCCGACGCCCCGGCCGGCGCCCTGCACTTCACGGATGGCGCTTTCCTCGATGAAACCTACTTCACGGCAGGTTTTCCTTACCTGAAAAACCCTGTCGCCGGTTCGCCGCAACTGTAAGCCTACGAGGAGAATACGATGAAAAAGCTCCATGCATGCGGCGCCCTGGCGCTCACCACCCTGCTGGCCGGCTGCGGTGGCGGCGGCAGCAGCCACGGCGGCGATAACGGCGACGGCGGCGTCACCCCTCCGCCCGTGGTCTTGCTCGACGCCTTCTATGTGGCCGTCAGCAACGTCATCCTGACCACCAGCGATGACAAGGACGGCGTCGCCATCGACGCCATCGTGGCGACCTCTCCGGAAAATACGGAGCCGGTACCGCTGTAATACGCAGTCACTGAGTGCGGGCGCCGGAGACAGCGGTCTCCGGCGTCCGCCCTTGCCGCCCTACTCCACCGTCGATGGCGTCCACGATGAAAACACCGATTTCCCTGCTGTGCGCCTGCCTGCCCGTGCTGGTGCTGGCCGCGCCCTACACGCCGAAAGACGGCAGCGCCGTCATCGAGCAATTGCCGCGCCGCGCCGACGCCACGCAGCTCGCCTTGCGCGGCCTGCGCCAGCAACTGAATGACACGCCGCAAGACCTTGCCCTGGCCACCAGCCTGGCCCAGCGCTACATTGCCCTGGCGCGCAGCGAAACGGACCCGCGCTACCTGGGCTACGCGCAGGCGGCGCTGGCCCCCTGGTGGCGGCAAGCGGCGCCGCCCGTCGCCGTGCGCCTGCTGCGCGCCACCATATTGCAAAGCACCCACAAGTTCGGTCTCGCCCTGCAAGACCTCGACGCTGTCATCGCGCAGCAGCCGCAAAACGGCCAGGCCTGGCTGACGCGCGCCACCGTCCTCACCGTGCAGGGCGACTACGCCCAGGCGACGGCGGCCTGCGCGCGCCTGTCCGCCTTGACGACGCAGCTCGTCACCGTCACCTGCCTTGCCAGTATCGCCAGCGTCACGGGCCGGGCCGCCAACAGCGAGCGCCTGCTGGACCTGACCCTGCAGAGAAGCACCGGCGCGGCGCCCGAGCTCGACAGCTGGGCCGCAACCCTGCTGGCGGAAATGGCCACGCGGCGCGGAGAGGCAGCGCTGGCCGAGGCGCGCTACCAGCAGGCGCTGGCGCGGCAGCCGCGCGACAGCTATCTGCTGGGTGCGTACGCGGATTTCCTGCTCGACCGGCAGCGCCCGCAGGAAGTCGCCAGGTTATTGAAAGAGCAGCAGCGCATCGACGCCCTGCTGCTGCGTTACGCGCTGGCGCTGCAGGCACTGCCCGGCCAGCAAGCGCCGTTCCTGGCGGCAAAGGCGGAACTGGCGGCCCGTTTCAATGCCGCCATGCAACGCGGCGACACCGTGCACCAGCGGGAACAGGCCCGTTTCGCCCTGTTTTTGCAACAGGATGTGCCGGCCGCCCTGCAACTGGCGCAGAAAAACTGGGCCATCCAGAAGGAAGTACCCGACATGCGCATCTTGCTGGAAGCATCCGTGGCCGCGCGCAACTACGCCGCGGCGCAACCGGTGCTGGCCTGGATCGCCGCGCATGGCGTGGAAGACGTGGCCCTGCAGCGCCTCGTCAGGCAGCTGGGGCCGCAGGATGGGCAAAAACTTAGTGCCGCAAAGAAAGCAGGTGCGCTGTGAACGCCCGCATGCTCGCGTTGCTGCTCACCCTGTGCGCCTGGCTGGCCCCCGCGCAAGCGCACAAGCCCAGCGACAGCTACCTGCGCCTGGCCGTGCACGGCCAGCAGATCGACGGGCAATGGGACATCGCCCTGCGCGACCTCGATTTCGCCATCGGCCTCGATGGCAATGGCGACGGCGCGCTGACCTGGGATGAAATCCGCGCGCGCCACGCGACGATCGCCGCCTACGCGCTGCAGCGCCTGCAGCTGGCCAGCGACCGGGGCGTCTGCCCCTTGAAGGCCGTCGAGCAGCTGATCGACCGGCATACGGACGGCGCCTACAGCGTGCTGCGCTTTGCGGCCACCTGCCCCGGCAACGCCGCGCCAGCCACCTTAAGCATCGGCTACACGCTGTTCGCCGACCTTGACCCGCAGCACAAGGGATTGTTCAAGATCGACAGCGGCGGCGCCACGCAAACGGCCATCTTCGACCCGGACAGCCCGCGCCAGACGCTGTCCCTGGCCGCGCCCGACCGCCTGGCCCAGTTCGGCGCGTATGTCAAACACGGCATCTGGCATATCTGGATCGGCTACGACCATATCCTGTTCCTGCTGTCGCTGCTGCTGCCGGCCGTGCTGCTGCCTGGCTTGCGCGACCAGCGGCAAGGCCTGAAAACGGCTTTTTATGACGTGCTGAAGGTCGTCACGGCGTTCACGCTGGCCCATTCCATCACATTGACCCTGGCCAGCCTGTCGCTCGTCTCGCTGCCGTCGCGCTGGGTGGAATCGGCGATTGCCGCTTCCGTGATCCTGGCCGCGCTGAACAACCTGCTGCCCCTGTTCCGCGGCAAGCGCCCCGTGGCCGCCTTCGTATTCGGGCTGATCCACGGTTTCGGCTTCGCCAGCGTGCTGCGCGACCTGGGCTTGCCGCAGGGTTCCCTGCTGGCCAGCCTGTTCGGCTTCAACGTGGGCGTGGAAATCGGCCAGCTGGCCATCGTCGCCGCCTTCCTGCCGCTCGCCTGGCTGCTGCGCAAGACGTGGTTGTACCGGCAAGTGCTGACCGTCGGCTCGCTGGCCATCGCCCTGGTCGCTTGCGTGTGGCTGGTGGAGCGGGTGGCCGATATCAGGCTGATCAGCGCATGAAGGGACAGATTCATTAGTACGGCTTATAAGCCTATGTCGATTACAACGGCTTATCAACGAGTGGATGTCGCCTTAGAGTAGCTCCTGTCAATTACCGAAGGAGCCAGCCATGCACCGCCTCCCCCTGAATAACGGCATCGCCATGCCCGTCGCCGGCTACGGCGTCTTCCAGATTCCCGACCCCGCCGAATGCGAGCGCAGCGTCATCGACGCCATCGCCTCCGGCTACCGCCTGATCGACACGGCCGCTTCCTACCTGAACGAAGCGGCCGTCGGCCAGGGCATCCGGCATAGCGGCGTGGCCCGCGAAGAGCTGTTCGTCACCAGCAAGCTGTGGGTGCAGGACACGGGCTACGAGCGCACGGCACTAGCCATCGACCAGTCGCTGCAACGCCTGCGGCTCGATTACCTGGACTTGTTCCTGATCCACCAGCCGTTCGGCGACGTGCACGGATCCTGGCGCGCCATGCAGGATGCGTATCGCAGCGGCAAGCTGCGCGCCATCGGCGTGAGCAATTTTCATGTGGACCGCTTGATGGACCTCATCGCATTCAACGACATCGCGCCCGCAGTCAACCAGATCGAGATCAACCCCTTCCACCAGCAGGCGGACAGCGTGGCCTTCATGCTCGAGCACGGCGTGCAGCCGCAAGCGTGGGCGCCATTCGCCGAGGGCCGCAACCACCTGTTCCACAATGAGTTGCTGTTGGGCATCGCCGGCAAGCACGGCAAGTCCGTGGGTCAAATCGTCTTGCGCTGGCTGACGCACCGCGGCATCGCCGTGCTGGCCAAGACCGTGCGCCGCGAACGCATGGCGGAAAACCTGGACATCGCCGGTTTCGACCTCGATGAAGCGGACATGGCCGCCATCGCCACGCTTGAAACGGGCGTCAGCAGCTTCTTTTCGCACCGCGATCCCGCCATCGTCCAGTGGATGGCCGAACGCAAGCTTGATATTTAAGGGAAAACACACATGCCAACAAAAGATACAAGCACGGGCCGCCGCGGCTTCCTGCTGGCGGCGGGCGGCCTGGCCGCCGCGCCGTTGATCGGCCAGGCGCAAGGCCAGGTGGTGCAGACTATGGCGCCAGCAGCGCTGGCGAACCGCCGCAAGCTGGGCACGCTGGAAGTATCGAGCATCGGCCTGGGCGTGCAAAACATGAGCCGCACCTACCAGACGACGATACCCGGCCGTCCCGAAATGCATCGCATCATCCGTACGGCCTACGAACGGGGCGTCACCTTGTTCGACGCGGCCGAGGCCTACGGCCCGCACGAGGTGGAGAGGATTTTGGGCGAAGGTGTGGCGCCATTCCGCAATGACGTCGTCATCGCCACCAAATTCGGCTGGAATATCGACCAGCAGACGGGCGAGCGCCGCCCCGGCACCAACAGCCGCCCCGATCACGTCAAGCTGGTCGTCGACGGCATGCTCAAGCGCCTGCGCACGGACCGCATCGACTTGCTGTACCAGCACCGGGTGGACCCGCAAGTGCCGATCGAGGACGTGGCCGGCGCCGTGCAGGACCTGATGCGCGAAGGCAAAGTGCTGCACTGGGGCCTGTCGGAAATGGGATTAGCCACCCTGCGGCGCGCCCATGCCGCCCTGCCCGTTTCCGCCGTGCAAAGCGAATACTCGATGCTGTGGCGCGGGCCGGAAGATGGCGTGCTGGCCCTGTGCGAGGAACTCGGCATCGGTTTCGTGCCGTGGAGCCCGCTGGGCGTCGGCTTCCTGGCGGGCGCCATCGACGCGAAAACCCGCTTTGCCGACGGCGACATCCGCCGAATCGAATCGCGTTTCTCACCGGGAAACCTGCCGCACAACCTGGCGCTGGCGGACTTGGTAAAAAATTGGGCCCTGCGCAAGCAGGCGACACCGGCGCAAATTGCCCTGGCCTGGCTGCTGGCGCAGCGGCCCTGGGTCGTGCCCATTCCCGGCACCACGCAGATGGCGCACCTGGAAGACAATCTGGGCGCGGCCGCCGTTCGGTTTACAGCTGCGGAAATAGCGGAATTGAACCAGGCCGTGGCCGCCATTCGGGTACAAGGGGCAAGGCTGCCCGATGCCGTGCTGGCGTATTCGGGCGTGGAAGCGCCCTTCAGGGAAAGCCGATAACTCCCGCCGGCACGGTATCAACCAGCCACACGCCATTGGCCGACACGTAAAACACGTGGCCCTGCGCCTGCATGGCGGCCGCATCCACCGTCAGCACGACGGGCTTGCCATGGCGTCCGCCGACGGCCACGGCCGTTTCGCGGCTGGACGACAGGTGCACGTGATTGCGCGATCCCGGCAGCAGACCGCCGGCACGAATCGCCTCGACAAAGCGGCTGGCCGTGCCGTGGTACAGCATGGCGGGCGGCGTGGCGGGCGGCAGAGCGATATCGACGGCGGCCAGGGAATGGCCCTGGTTGGCGCGGATGCGCAAGCCGTCGCCACTGATGGCGTAGCGCGTCTTGCTGTCGCGCGCCACCACGTCCTCTAATTGTTCACGGGAAAGGCGACGGCCATGCCGGGCCGATTGCGCCAGCAACTGGCCGATGTCGGCCCAGCCGTTGGTATCGAGTGCAAGGCCGATTTTTTCGGGGGCGTGGCGCAGGATGAGGGAAAGGAATTTGCTGGTATTTACTAAATGATCTGCCATGCCCCAGTCTACCGTTATCAGAACGCATATGACAAGGTCAGGCGTACGGAACGGGGTTCGACCGGATGGAAATGCCGGTCGTTCACCCCGTCCGCCCCTTCGCCAGGCAGGCGCGACGCATAGTAATAATCGATATCGCTGGCGCGCTTGTTAAACAGGTTGAACACGTCGAGCGACAGCCGCGTCTTGCGGTTGAGCTGGTACGCCAGGCGCGCATACGCCAGTGTCGTCGAAGCGGAGCGCACGCTATTGTCCTCGATCAAGGGACGCGGGCCGAAATAGCGCAATTGAAAAGCGCCCGACCACGGGCCCTGGTCCGTCACCGTTACGCCGAACGAAGCCACCTTGTCGATGGCGCCGGGGATATGGTTGCCCGCCGGATCGCTTTGCGTATAGCGCGAGCGCGAAGCGGCCAGGTCCAGGTCGAACAGCAGCCACGGCGCGGCAATGTAATGGTTGTTCCACTCGATGCCGTGGCGGCGGCTGGCGCGGCTCGCTTCCGTCCCGCCCGCGTCGCCGACGAACAGCAGTTCCGACGCGATATCGAGGCGCCACAGGGCCAGCGAGCTTTGCACGCCCGGCAGCCATTCCGTGCGCGCGCCCAGTTCCACGCCTTTCGTCGGCACCAGGGGCGTCACGGGCGTGGCAGCTTGCCCGTCAGGCAGCCGCGTCTGCGTTGTGCCCCGTGCATCGTTGCTATGGAAACCTTTTCCGTAGTTCACGAAAAATTCCGTCTTGCTCCAAGGGCCAAGAATCAGGGACAGCTTGGGCGACACCACGTGGTCGTTCGCCGCGCCGCTGTTGCCGGCTATGCTGCTATCGACTTTGAAACGGTAGGCGTCGTAGCGCAAGCCCGCCACCGAACGCAGCCACGGCAGCCATTGCACGGTGTTTTCGCCGTACAGGCCGATGCTGGCCTCGCGCACGCTGTCTTCGCGCACCGTACTCTGCCGCACCCGTTCCGCCGTGTTGTACAGGCCCACGGGCGACAAGCGGTCGTAGCGCGCCTGCACGCCGACCTTGTTGCGCATGGGCAGTCCCGCCAGCTCCGTGCTCCAGCTTTCGGCCGCGTTCACGCCCGCCACCGTGCGCCGCTCGCTTTGCTGGAACTGGTCGCCGGTGGCCGGGTTGGCGAGGAAATAGGTGAAATCGCTGTTCAGTTCCAGTTGCGAGCGGATCAGGTAGGCATCCAGTTCGAACAGCCGGTTTTCCGTGCGGCGGCGCTGCGCGTACGACAGGCTGGCGCGCGACGTGTCGCCGCCGTCGCTGGGCGCCAGCGAGCCGAAACGGCCGATCTGGCCCGACACCACGGCGCGCAGCGGCACCTGGTCCGTGGCGTTCCAGCTGTTGCGATACGCCATGCCCGTCACGCTGAACCCGTCGTCCGGCGTGCCCTGGCTGTAGCGCAGCACGCCGCTGTATTTGCGCACGTTTTCCGGCACGTCCCAGGGACCGTTGTTGCGGTTCACTTCCAGGCCGTACAGCAAGGTGCCAGGCCCGGCAGCGGCCGAATCGGCCACGACGCCGCGCACATAGCCGTGCTGGCCGACGGATACGCTGGCCTGGCCTTGCGGCAATTTGTCGGCCAGGCGGATGCGGGCGCTGCCTGCGGAGGAAAAATCGCCTTCGCCGGCGAAATACGGCCCCTTCTTGTAATCGATGCGCTGCACCAGTTCGGGAATGAGGAAATTGAGGTCGGAATAGCCTTGCCCATGCGCATGCGTGCGCATGTTGACGGGCATGCCGTCGACGTGGGTGGCGAAATCCGTGCCATGGTCGAGATTGAAACCGCGCAGGAAATACTGGTTGGCCTTGCCGTCGCCGCTGTGCTGGGTGACGATCAGGCCCGGCACGAACTCCAGCAATTCTCCCGTGCGCAAGGCGGGCCGGTTGACGATCAGTTCATTGGTAATGACGCCCTGGCTGGCCGCGTCCGACGTGCCGACGGCGTTGTCATAGTGGCCCGTCACGCGCACGGTGCGCGACGCTTCGGCCGCTGTGGCCCCGTCGGCCGGAACTTGCGCCGCCACTTGGCGCCCCATGCCCAACAATGCCAGTGCACAAGCTGCCACCAGTTTGCGTTTTCTCAATAGCATCGCGTCTCCCCTTTTTATGATGTCAGTACAGGCTTCTGCTGGCTATATATACGCGGCGGATGGGCGCCTGGATTCAGCCTGTTCAAGGAGCGACCGTGAACCTGAACGACAGCACCGGCAAGGCAAGCAATCCCCCCTCCGACGTGCGCAAGCGCGACGTGCTGCCGTATATCCTGCTGTTCATCCTGCTGGCGGGGCTGCTGGCCGTGCTGGCGGGCGCCATGCTGCCGCCCTACTACCATGCCGTGCCGGCCCTGCTGTGGAGCCTGGGCTTTTGCGTCAGCGGCATGCTGCTGGGATTCCTGTTCGGCATACCGCGCACCCTGCCCTCGGGCACCGTCAACATGGCGCCGCACGACGAGCGCAGCAATGGCAAGGACCGCCCCACGGACGAGCCGCCGGCCGCCGGAGCCGATGCGGCGACGGGCAACGCCAGCAATACCCTGTTCCTGGGCACGCCCACGCCCATGGAAATCAATTCGAATTTGGTGGAAGTGTCGGACTGGCTGACGAAAATCATCGTCGGCGTGGGCTTGATCGAGCTCAAAAGCCTGCCCGGCAGCGCGCGCAACATGGCCGCCTTCATCGCACCGAGCCTGGACACGGACACGCCCACGGCCATGGCCGTCGTGGGCGGCATCATGCTGTTCTTTTCCGTGCATGGTTTTCTGATCGGCTACCTGCTCACGCGTATTTACCTGTCCATCATGATCAAGCGCGCCGACAGCATGGTCAAGAACGAGTCCGTGCGCTTGCAAAGCGGCAAGGAAATCGAAGTGACTGAACTGAGTCGCTTGCAGCAAAAATCGCTCGAGGACATGCAGGAAGCCGTGACGCAGCTGTTGCTGGCCCATCCGCCGTGCGAGGGCGAGGCAGTCACGGCCCTGGCCGGCATGCCGGCGGAGAAAAAACCCGCCAGCCTGGTGCTGTGGCTGGACGACCATCCGCGCAACAATACCTTGCTGGTGGAACAGCTGGAACGGGAAAACATCAAGGTGGACCAGGCGGTCTCGACGCGGCAGGCGCTGGCCATGCTGCAACAGAAGCCCTATGCGCTGCTCATCACGGACATGGCGCGGGTGGAAAACCGCCGGCGCATCAAGGATGCGGGCGTGCGCACGGTGCGCGAAGTGCGGCAGGCGCAGCCCGCGTTACCCATCATCGTGTATTGCAGCAAGGATACGGTGGCCAGTTACGGCGTGGAAGCGGAGGCGGCCGGCGCCCGCTTCATCACCACCTCGGGCACCAGCCTGCTGGCCAGCGTCAACAAGTTACTACATGAACAACACCAGGACGGCGATCAATCCACCCGGTAACGGTAACTGCCCACGTAATGCAGTGAGCTGCGCTGCGGGTGCGCCAGCTGGTTCGGCGCAAACACGCACACGCTGGCATCGGCCAGCACGCCCTGCGCCTGCGCGTCCGCGCATGCCTGCGCCAGCCAGCTGTCGCCATACGACACGCCGTCGAGCAGCTGCGCCAGCGGTGCGGCCGACGCCAGCATGGCGCTCTCGAAACAGGCCGGCTCATAGGACGTGAGGCCCGTTTCCAGAAAGAATGGCGACGGCACGGCATCGCCGTCTTCCGTGTACGTGGGCACAAGGAAGGCCTGCAGCGCTTCCCAGCTGGGAAAGCGCCCGTTGCAGGCAAATACGTAGACGATGGGCACGCTGCCGCACACGCTTACAGCTTCTCCATCTTTTGCCGCACGGCCGGCGCCGTCGAAGCCGTCGGCGCCAGTTCCAGATAGGTTTTATAGGCCGCTTTCGCCTTGGCGGCATCGCCGGCCTTGGCATACGCGTCGCCCAGGTTCAGGTAGGCAATGGCGCGCGACGGATCCATCTTGACCGTGTTTTCAAACCAGCGGGCCGCTTCGCGGTATTTTTCCTGCTTGTAGAAGACAAAACCCAGGTTGTTCGCCGCCAGCGCAAAGTCGGGGCGCAATTTCAGCGCTTCCGTAAATTGCGCTTCCGCCGCCGCGTATTGTTTCTCCTTGTACAGCTGCAAGCCACGGTCGTTGGCCCGCTGCGCCAACTGGCGCGTGGACGTCGGCACGGCGCCCGGCGTGACGATCTTCTGTTCGCCGCCCTGCAAATCCTTCACCGTGACGCTGGCCGTTTGCGGCTTGGCATCGAGCTTGCTGTTCAGGGCGATGGCTTCCGTCGACAGCTGCGTCGTGTTCGGGCTGAGGAATTCCGTCTCGCCCGGCAATTCGAAGACGAAATCGCCCCCTTCCGAGCCGGGCAAGCTGCCGAATGCGGGCGTCTGGTTCGACACGCTGGACACGGCCGGCGCCACATACGCCGCCAGTTCCGTGGCCGTGATGAGGCCGTCGCCGTTCAGGTCGCCCTTGCCCGCCAGGCCTTGCAGCAGGGTCCACGTGAACACGGAGTGGCCGTTCGGTCCGCCGTCGGCCACCAGCTGGTCGCCGCCGCCCGCCGTCAGCATTTGCCGGCCGATGCGCTTGGCATTGTCGCGCAGGAAGGAACTGGAACCGGCGCCGCGCGTCAGGCCCAGGCCGCTGTAGCAGGCATCCATGACGAAGAACGCATGCTTGGCCGTCAGGGATTCCGCGATATTCTGGATTTCCGTCATTGGAATCGCATCCGTGGCGAACTGCGCCGGGTCGGAATCGACAGGCACGATGTAGCCGAGGTCGCGCCCGGAGCTGAGCTTGCGCGTGGCGCCGTGGCCGGCGAAGAAGACGAAGATGCGGTCATTCTTTTGCACGCCGCCATGCGCCAGCTTGTCGTGGAAGGCGGCCAGGATATTGTTGCGCGTCGCTTCGCCATTTTTCAGGGTCACGACGCGCTCGGGCGCAAACGCGAATTTCTCGATCAGCGTCTCGCGGATGCCTTGCGCATCGCGCACCGCATATTGCAGTTTCGGCCATTTCGCATAATCGTCGATGCCGATCACCACGGCCCAGGAATTGGCGTAACCGGTGGTGACGGGCACCTTTTCCGGCGCCGGGGCCGTGCTTTTCGCCACCTGGAAGCTCGTGCCATCCCAGCCCGCGAATTGATAGCCCTCGGCGATCAGCTTGTCGAGCACGGCAGGCAAGGCTTTCACCGTGCGCTCATGGATGTCGTGGAACAGGACGATGCCGCGCCCCGCCTTGTCGACGGACGCCAGCACCCGGTTCGTGATGGAACTGGGCACGGGGTCGGCCCAGTCCAGCGAATCGATATTCCACATCACGGATTTCAAGTGCGCATCGGCCAGCGCGGCCATGCCTTCGCTGTTGCGCGCGCCATACGGAAAGCGGAACAGCGCGGCCCGCTCGGGGCTGATGGCCTTCAACAGCGTATCGGTGCCGAGGATTTCGCCCTTCAGCTTGTCGCCCGTCTGTTTCGACAATTGGGCGTGGCTGAAACTGTGGTTGCCCACGGCATAGCCCTCTTTCATCAGCTTGCGGCTCACTTCCGCGCCCGCGCCCAGCTTGGCGTGGCCTTGCGCATCCAGGCTACCCAGATTGCGGCCCACGTTGAAGAACACGGCCGGCACGCCATACTGTTTCAGGATGGCGCTGATTTCTTCCGTGTAGCGGCGGTGCGGGCCGTCGTCGAAGGTCAGCACGATGGTTTTCTTCGGCAAGCCGAGGCCGAAGATTTCCGCCTCATCTTTTTTTGGCACCGGCTTGGCTTCGGGCACAGAACCGGCTGGAGGTACTGCATACGGTACGACAATGCCGTTTTCCTTGAGGATCTGTTCGCGGCTGTAGAGCTTTTTCAGCTGTGCCACATAATCGTCCCACCGTTCGCGCTTGAGTTCGATGGCGCGCTGGCCCAGGTTGCCGAAGATTTGCCGGATTTCCTTCTCGTAATTACGCTCGATCTCGCCCAGCGCGTCGAGGTCTTCGGAAATGCGCTTGTGCAGCTTGATGGCCGGCAAGGACGAATCCTTGGCCACGTCGGCCAGCATGCTTTGCAGCAGTTCGCGGAAAGCCAGACGGTCCGCGTCGTACAGGCCGGGATCGGATTCGATATACGTCAATAAGCTGTCGAGCGCCTCGAAGCGGCCCGGATTGGTGGGTGCCGTCAATTGATCCAGCGCAAGATCGAGCCTGGCGATGCGTTCCTGGTTTTCATGGAACAGCGCCTGCCCCACTTTACGCGCTTCGTCGCGCGCGCCTTCCGGCAGACTTTGCTCGTCGGCCAGCAGCACGATAATCTTGCGGAAGTTGGCCAGCAAGTCGCGGAATTGGGCGGCCACGGCGGCCGTGTCGACGGTCGATTGGGGCGCGGCGGCCGGACTGCCCGCGGCGGGAGCGCCCGGCGCGGCGGTGGCGGCGGGACGGGTGTACGTATAAATGCCGGCCCCAGCGGCGAGTGCCACGACAACGGTGGCGGCGATCTTGATCGGCTTGGAAGTCACAGGCTTGTCATTCCCTTCACATACTATGCATAGCATTCAGATGGCGCGGATGCGCAAGATGCATAATTGTAAAGCACGCTTGGCACAAGCTCAGCCCGCACACATGAATTTCGGCAATAATATCGCTGAACACCCCCATAGATAGTGAAAACGGAAAAGACGATGCACAAGAAACTCTGCGCAGCCGCGCTGATGCTGGGCGTGGCCCTGATGCTGCTGCAACTGCGCGCGCATGCGGGCGACGACGTGATCAACGTGGCGGGACGCGTGTGCCTGCCGCATTGAGCCACGTCCCGCGCTGACGCTACACCTTGGCCGGTTCCCAGTAATTGGCCAGACCCAGCTTTTTCAAGCCGGCCGCGACAAAACGCGGTTCCAGCAATTCTTCCGCCGTCAACGGTTGCCGGATCAGTTTTTGTTCCTGCGCAAACGCCAGCACCCGGCGGTAATGGCGGTACACGGCGTCGTCGTACAGGGGCGACCAGCGCTCCTTCCACTGCAAGCCCGGATCGTCGTAGCTGCGGCGCACCACGCTGTCCGGTGTTCCATTGCGCGTGCCATCCTTGATGACGGCTTCGCGGTTGCCGTCGAGCGCCGCCCAGTGCTGGGCCCGCAGCCAGGCCGTGGCCACCAGTTCCGCGATGTCGGGATGGGCTTGCGTAAAGTCGCGCCGTGCCCACAGTTCCGCGCGCATCTTGCGTTCCGGCAAGCCCTTGCTGGACCAGATGATGCGGCCGATGCCCTTGTCTTCCAGCGGATAGCCATTGATCATGAACAAGGCGTCGACGGCGCCCGTGGCCAGCGCGGCCGTGCCCGGCTTGAGGTCCATATTAATCAGGCGGAAATCCGTGGGCGACATGCGCTGGTCGGCGATCAGCTGGCGCAAGCCCAGTTCCCACGGCCGGCCCCGGTGCACGCTGATGCGCTTGCCCTTCAGTTCGGCCAGGGACGTGGCGCGCGAGCCGGTGGGCACCAGCAGGAACTGGTCCGTGCCCCGCCCCGCCGGCACGATCACTTGCGTGCGCACGCCGCCCGCGTTGAGTATGACGGACGGCAAGTCACCATACGCGGCCATGTCGATGCGCCCGCTGGCGAACGCCTCATTCGTCGTCGCGCCCGTGTCGCCCGTGACGGGCAGCCATTCCAGCCGGACACCGCGCAGCTTCAGTTCGCGGGCCAGCCAGCCTTCCTGCTGCACGCGGTAGGCGATGCCGCCCAGTTCCGCCTTGCCGTTTTCCGCAAAACCCGTCGAGGCGATGCGCAGGGCCGCCGGCGGCCCCGCCGCTTTCACCGCCGACACTGCCTGTCCCGCCAGGGGCAGCAAGGCCAGCCCGCCCATCACCGTGCGTCGCCGCATCGCATTCTCCTCATCATCGAACATGGCCACCGTTGACGTGCTTCCCGCTCAGGCGGCGCGGCGCGTCTGCGCCAGCGCCGCTTCGAAAGGACGGGGGTCGATCCACGCGCGCACGTCGACCTTGCTGGGCAGGAAGTTCCAGCGGAACAAGAAGTCGCTGAAATCCTGCAAGCCCGCGACCGACGTTTCCGCCAGGTCCGTGTCCAGGCGCAAATGCGCATCCTTGCCATAGGCCACTTGCACCCAGTGCTCGCTGGCATTCGATTCGCGCGCCAGGAAGCGCCGCGTCTCATCTGCGTGACCGCGCGCCCACGCTTCGGCCCGCAGCACCTGCTCGACCAGGGTGACGGCGGAAGCAAAATGGTTGTCCAGCAAGTGCGCATCCACGCTCAGCGTGCGCGGCGTGCCATTGTTGGCGCGGATCAAGGGTTCCGGATGGATGCCCGTGTCGATCACCGTATGCAAACCGAACTGCTGCGCCAGCTGGGCGGCCGAGGCGCCTTTCAGGAAGATGGCGTCCACCTCGCCCCGCAACAGCCCCAGCAATTCCGGGCTTTGTCCGCCGCGCTGCGCGCCGCTGAACAGATTCGTCGCTGCGCCCTTTTCCGGCGCCGCCTCGCTCTGGCCCGTGTTGACCACATAATCGACCAGCTCCACGTCCGCCACGGCCAGCCCTTCCAGGCTCAGCGCGTTTTCCAGTCCGCGCAAGGCTTGCGCGCGCGCAAAGTCGATCTGCGCCCTGGCCCACAGGGGCAAGCCGAAGCGTCGGCCCTTCAAGTCGCGCACCGTCTGGATGCCGCTGCCGGGCAAGGTCAATATCAGCTGCGTCTCGTCCGACCACGACAGGCCGATCACGCGCGTTTCGCGCCCCGCCGCGCGCGCCCACAGGGCGGGAATATTGCCGCCGTGACGCACGGAATTTTGCAGGGTGTGGTCGAAATGCGATTCGCGCACGGCTTCCTGGTCCGACTCGCGCAAGGAGCGCAAGCTGGTGCCGTTGGCGCGCAATGCTTCTTCCAGCCAGCCTTGCTGTAAAGCTATCCCCAGGCCCGTCGGGACGGGGCAGCGCGTGTACCACAGGGTGTCGAGTGCCGGGTTTGCTGCCTGACTTTCATTGCTCATGCTGTCTCTCCAGGTTGATGGATATCAAAAAAACTACAGCGCCATCCTGCGCGCCCATTCATTGCCATCCCACAAACTGCTGGGGTGTTCTTCCCGCGCCACGGGCGCATGCGATTCGTCCAGGTCGCTGAAATCCGCATGCAAGCCGTCACGGATGGCAACGAAACCTGGCGAACCGCGCTGGCGCGGGTGGGCCAGCGGCACGTCCTGCACGCGGCGCACCTTGCCCGGACGCGCATCGAGCACGACGATGCGGTCGGCCAGGTAGACGGCTTCATCGATGTCATGCGTGACCATCACCATGGTGATGCCCTCGTCCTGCCACAAGCGGCGCAATTCCTGCTGCAGGCGCAAGCGGGTCAGCGCGTCGAGCGCGCCCAGCGGTTCGTCCAGCAGCAGCACGTCGGGCCGCCCGACGAGGGCACGGGCAATCGCGGCCCGCTGCGACATGCCGCCAGATAACTGATGCGGATAGGCATCCGCATAACCATCGAGGCCCACGCGCGTGATTTCCGCCGCCACGCGGGCGGCCCGCTCGGCCAGCGGCACCTTGGTATTGCTGAAGGCCACGGCCACGTTTTGCTGCACCGTCAGCCAGGGAAACAGGCGGTGGTCCTGGAACACGAGGCCCCGGCGCAAATCCGTGCCGCGGATCGGCACGCCGTCGTGCAGCAGCAAGCCCGTGTAGTCCGTATCCAGGCCAGCCAGCAGGCGCAGCAGGGTTGATTTACCGCAACCGGACGCGCCGACGATGGCGACGAATTCGCCCGGCGCGATGGTCAGCGAAATATCGTCGAGCACGGGCAGCGGCACGCCTTTCAGGGAAAACGACTTGCTCACGTGCTGCACTTGCAAGCCGCCGCTCAGGTGCTGCTGTTGCGGCGACAAGGCCGATGGGGAAACAAAATCATTCATGGCGCACTCTCTGCAGTGGGGGCGAGGGAAGGAATGGCGGCTGGCGGCGAGCGGCGCAGCCAGCGGCTGCCGTGGAAAACCAGCCAGGCGGCCAGCCAGGGAAACAGCCAGATCAGGAACACATTGCGCAAGCCCGTCAGGTCGGCCAGGCGGCCCGCCGCCAGCGCGCCGGCCGTGCCGCCCACCATGCCGAACAGGGTCAGATGGGCGGAAACGCGGGCCTTGTCGACGGGAGCGCGGGCGATATTGTCCGTATTGACGAGGTTATTCACGCCCAGGCCCAATCCCAGCAGCACTGACGCGGCCAGGTAGGCGATGCTGGAGGGCCACAGACCCAGGATCAGCAAGGCCCCCATGATGGCCAGGTGCGCGCCGCCATACAGCTGCTCGCGGTAGCGGCTGGCCAGCACGAAACGCCCCAGGAACAGCAGCACGAGTACACAGCTGAGTCCCTGCACGGCCATCAGCCAGACGGAGTGGTGCGCAGGCCAGTGCAGCACGCGGATCGCCAGCAGGATGGAAAACACGCCCACGCTGGACGCCGTGAAGCTGGCGAGGATTTCAAACAGGTAAGTTACGCGCACGATGGGCAGGCGCAGCAGTTCACGCAGACTGGCCGCACCGGGCAGCGCACCCTGTCCTGCCTGCTTGCGCGGCGCCGTATTGTCAGGCAACACTTGCCAGCCCAGCACGGCCAGGATGGCGAACATCAGGGCCGAGATCAAAAAGCCTGCCTTCAGCCCCAGCTGGGCGATCAGGTAATTGCCGCACAGGGGTCCGAGGAACTGCATGCCGAGGATCAATGTCCCCTTGTACCAGCCCGCCTTGCCCTGCCCCAGTTCCGGCAGGCGCACGAGGAACACCGTGCTCATGGCCACGATGCGCAGCGAAATGCACAGGCCCACCAAAAACATCAGCAGGGCCACCCATTGCCAGCCGGGCAGCCACGGCAGCACGCAAAAGGCCAGCGCCAGGCTCAGGCTGACACCAGCGTACAAGTGCTTTGGGTTGCCGCGCGACAAGATGTAGCCGGCCGGAATCGTGCCCAGCGCCATGGCCAGGGTTTCCGCGCTGCTGATCGCGGCCAGCTGGAAGTTGCTCACGTGCAGATGCAAGCCCAGCAAGGTGGCCAGCACCTTGTTCATGCCGATGGTCACGCCCGACAGCAGGGTCAAGCCGATAAAGCGCAGCAAGAAGGCGCGCAGCTCGCCTTCGCGGGCGCTGACGGCCGCGTCCGACTGGAATGGCAGGGATTCACTCACTGCTGCGCCCCTTCACCAGCAAGCGCGCGAGACCCGCAAACGCCACGTTCATCGCTTGCGCCAGCAAGGCGATCACGAGCACGGCAAGCAGCACGACATCCATGCGGCCCGACACTTCGCCATTGAGCAATAATGAACCCATGCCGGGACCGGCCGAAAACAGCAGTTCGCCGCCCAGGCAAGCGAGCCAGGCGAACGCCAGCGCATGCGTGACACCGGTGACGATGGCCGGCATGGCGCCCGGCAACAAAATCTGGCGCAGGGTCTGCGTGCGCGTCAGGGTCAGCACTTGCCCCACTTCGCGCAAGCGCCCTTCCACCTGGCGCATGCCCGCATAGGTGTTGAGCACGGTGGGATAAAAGGCGGCGATGGCGATCACCAGCAGCTTGGCGCCGTCGCCATTGCCCACCCACAAGCCCAGCAAGGGGATCAAGCCCAGCAACGGTACTTGGCGGATGCTGTGGAACAGGGGTCCGATCAACCGGTCCGCCAGCGGCGACTGCGCCATCAGCGCCCCCGTGACGATGCCGGCGCTGCCGCCCAGCAACAGTCCGGCCAGGGTACGGCCCAGGCTGGCGCGCAGATGCACCCACAGCTCGCCCGTGAAGACCAGGTCGCGCAGGCTGTGCGCCAGGTCGCCCAAGGACACAAAGATGTAGGCCGCGGCAGCGCCCTGGCCGGAAGCCCATTGCCAGGCGCCCAGCAAGGCCAGCGGCAGCAGCGCGCCCTTGAAGATCACACTTAAACGTTGCTTCATGAGTTCTCTCCACTCCGTTTCCAGCGCATCAGCCGTGCTTCCAGCGCGTGGCAGGCCCGGTCCAGGCCGAAGCCGATCACGCCCGTCAACACCACGCCCACCATCACCACGTCGAGGCGGAACATTTGCCGGCCCATTTCCATCATCTGGCCCAGGCCGCTGTCCGCAGCCAGCAATTCCGCGCCCACCAGCACCATCCACGAGCGCGACAGGGCGATGCGCATGCCCGTCAGCGCGGCCGGCACGATGGCGGGCAAGACGATCAGGCGGATGCGCTGCCAGCGCGAGAAGCAATACACTTGCGCCACCTCAAAGTAACGCTGCGACAGGTTGCGGATGGCGTCATGCACGGCCAGCGCGACGATGAAGAAGCTGGCCTTGGCGACGATAAACACTTTAAAACTCTCGCCTATGCCGAACAGCAAGATAAATAAAGGGATCAGGGCGACGGTCGGCAACTGGCGCAGGATATTGAAGGTGGGGTCGACATAGGCGCGCAATCCCGGCGACAGCCCCAGCACGACGCCAAAGGCCAGGCCGCAGCTGGCGCCCAGGCCGAAGCCGGCCAGCAGGCGGAACAGGCTGATGCCCAGGTGCTGGCCCAGTTCGCCGCTTTCGGCCAGGTCCGCCGCCGTCAGCAGCACTTGCCATGGCGACATCAAAATATGCGCAGGCATCCACTCGAAGGTGGTGGCGGCCGTCCACAGCAGCAGCAAGGCCAGCGGCGACGCCCACACGGACCAGGGTGAACGGATAAAGCGCTGCAACAAGGGGACTGAGGCTGCACGCGCTGGCGCGGGAGCGCGCGGCAAGGCGATGGCGCGGGCGATGGAAGTCATGGCGACCAGTACGTTTGCAGCTTCAGCTGCGCCAGCGCCGTGTTGACGAACTGGGGCGCGAACAGGCTGTCGACTTGCAGCGGCCGCCCGATCAGGCCCGCGCTCTTCGCATACGCCGCCTCGCCCACGTAATGCTGGCGCAGGCTGGCCGTGAACAGGGGCGACCAGCGCGCCTGCCATGGCGTGTGGTCGCCCGCCAGTTCGCGCCGCACCACGCTTTCCACCTGGCCCGCGGCCGCCTCGGTGCGCACATAGTCTTCTTCGCCGCCGGCGCCGGCGGCCCGGTGGTGCTCGCGCACATAGGCCGTCACCACCAGCTGGGCCAGCTGCGGCCAGCGTTGCAGGAAGCCGCTGTCGGCCCACAGTTCCGCGCGCATCTTCCAGTCCTGCGGCGGCGCCTTGCTCGACCAGATGATCTTGCCGACCTTTTTATCTTCCAGCAAAAAGGCGTCGCTGAGGGTAAAGAAGGCGTCCGCGCCGCCCGTCGCCACGGCCGCCGCGCCCGCCTGCGGATTGAGATTGAGGATCTTGACGTCGCGCAAGGTCATGCCATTCGCTTCGAGCAGCCGGGCAAATGGGTATTCCCACGGCCGGCCACGGTGCAGGGCGATCTTCTTGCCCTTCAAATCCTGGATGGATTTCGCCGTGGAACCGTTCGGCACCACCAGATAGGTGTTGTTGGCGCTGCCGCCGGGCAAGATCAGCCGCGTCTGCAAGCCCGAGGCATTGGCGATAATCGACGGCAAGTCGCCATACTGCGCCAGGTCGATCGAATGGTTGGCAAACGCTTCGTTGACTTGCGTCGCCACGGAATTGGTGGTGACGGGCACCCATTCCAGCTTCACGCCCAGCTTGCCCAGCTCGGCCGCCAGCCAGCCCGTTGACGCCACCTGGACGGCGGAACCGGCAAACACGGTCTTGCCGGACGCCGCCGTGCGGGCCACGACGGCGATGCGCACGGCAGCCGGCAGCGGCTCGGCCGCCGCCGCGATGGCTGGCGCCAGCAGGCTGGCTGCAATTACGGCGACAGACAGCTTGCGCCAGCTCAAACCTAAGAATTTCAATGACATCTGGGGCCTGTTCTTAATTAAATATTTTTTACACAACGACACCTGACAAAACCGTCGCGAGCGGCAGCGATTTGTGGCCGAGAAGCGCAGCTGTGCACAGGCACAGCGAGCATCACAGGCCGCAAGGCGCGACGCGCAGCAGGTTTGGTCAGGTGTTGACCAGGTCGGTGGCAGGCAACAAGGACAGCGCGCGCGCCGTGTCGATCAGCTTGCTCATCTTCCATTGCTGCAGCAGCACGCCCGGGCCGAAGTCGCGCGAACCGCCGATGGCTTCGGCCGCGATCTGGATTTTCGCGCCCTCTTCCAGCAGCAGGATGAACTCGGCCAGCTTCAGCAAGCCCTGCTTGCCCCACACGGTGGCGCCGCCATTCGCTTCCAGGATGGCCGTCGCGTGCGTGTTGCGGGCGATTTCGCCGAGGATGAAATCGACTTCCGGCTGGCGGCGGTCGATATAGATGGGAATTTCGCGCACCAGCTGGTAGCGCTGCACGGGCACGTAGCGGATCGGCAGGGTGCGGTGCGTCTGCGCCCACGCACCCAGCGACGGCGAGTGCACGTGCGAGATCGACGTGACCTCCGGGCGCTCGCGGAACAGTTTCAAGTAACGCGCGCCGCCGTTGTTCGCATCGCCCACGAGCACCGTGCCGTCCAGCGCCAGCACGGCCGCCTTCAGGGGCTGGCCGCGGCGGAACGGCCCCGGATCGTTGACCACCACCACCTTGTCGCCGCCCGGCGTGCGCTCGACGAAGCCCACCGTGCCATTGGCCGTCAGGCTGCCCGTCTCGCGCAAGCCGTCGAAGGCGGTCTGCGCATCGCGCCGCACCTGCTCCACGAAGGCCAGTTCGGCCGCCGTCAACTCCTGTACCTGTACTTGTTGTGCTTGTGCCACGTCCGTCATGTCATGCTCCATTCGTTGGGGTTGGAATACGGGTCAGTCCTGCCTCTACTTTCGCAAGACGCGTGCCAGCGCCAGCGCCGGGAAAATGGTGAATGGCTGCTGCCTGCGCAACAGCGGCTGCTGGCGCGGCAGCAGCACCATCCGCACGCGCTGTCGGCCAGCCAGCAAGCGGCGCAGGCACGTTTCCTGCACGGTTCCAGGCTTCCACCACCACCAAGGAATTCCATGACTACCGTAACTGTCCCCTCCGTCGATACCGTCTGGTTCACCCGCTGCCCCGTGCCCACGGCCACGGGCCTGGCCTACAAACTGGGCTGGCTGGACGAGGAATTCGCCCGCGACGGCATCGCGCTAAAGACCCTGCAGGAAGTGGGCGGCGAACTGGCGCGCCACCATTACGACCATGGCCTGTCCACGCTCGTGCGCGAAGGCGGCAACCTGCTGGCCCTGCCCGCGCACGCGCAAGGGGCGCCCACGCGGCTGATCGGCCTGACGTGGATCGACGAGTGGCAAGCCATCCTCGTGCGCCCCGGTTCCGGCATCGCGACGCCAGCGCAGCTGCAGGGCAAGCGTCTGGCGCTGCCCGTGTTCCGCGCCGAGGACTTGCGCGACAACCGGCGCGGACGCAGCATCGCGCGCGGCATGAGCCTGGCCGGCTACAAGGGCGTGCTGGCGTCGGCCGGCCTCACGCTCGACGACGTGCAACTGGTGGAGGTGGGCGGCGAGGCGCCGGCGCAAGCCAATCTCGGCGCGGGACTGTGGCAAGGCATCGCGCCGCTGCTGCGCGGCGAAGTCGACGCCGTCTACGTAAAAGGCGCGGCGGCGGCCGAAGCGGCCCGCGCGGCGGGACTGGAAGTGGGCATAGCCATCGACGCCCTGCCCGACCGGCGCTTCCGCGTGAACAACGGCACGCCACGGCCGATCACCGTGCATGCAACGATGCTGGAACAGCATTTCGAGCTGGTCGTGCGCTTCCTGACGCAAACCCTGCGCGCTGCGCACTGGGCCCGCAGCCACAAGGAAGACGTGCTGGCCATCCTGCAGGGCGAGACGCGGGCCGGCGCCGACGCCGTGGCCGAAGCCTACAGCGACGGTTTTCACCTGACCCTGGCGCCCGACCTGTCCGACGACAAGGTGGCGCTGTTCCGCCAGCAAAAGGATTTTCAATTGCAGCACGGTTTTCTCGATCGCGACGTCGATATCGAGGCGTGGATCGACCGCCGGCCTTTGGCGGAGGCGCAGCGGCGGCTCGACTCCCTGCTGCAAGCGGCGGCGTAAGCTGGCGCCATCAACGACAAGGCCGGCGCATGCACCGGCCTTGTCCTGGATCAAGGTAGCGCCATCAGAACTGGATCGTGTACGACGCGCCCACCGTGCGGCCCTGGCCGATGATCACCGTGTCGCCGTTGACGGCACCGGGCACGAAGCTGGTAAGCGTGTGGTTGCGGTAGACCTTGTCGGCCAGGTTGTTCGCATATGCCGTGATGCGCTGCTTGCCGCCCGGGAGCACGTACGACAGGCGCGCATTGGCCAGCGCGAAGCCGCCCTGGTTCAGCAGGTCGCGCGCGGCATTTTGCGGGTCGACATAATAGTACTGCTTCGACGTGTAGCGCACGTCGCCGCTGAAGACCAGCTGCGCGCCATCGCCCAGCGGGTAGCGGTAGTCGGCTGCCAGCAGGGCCGTCACGTGGGGCGAGCGCACGAATTCATTGCCGGAGCGGTCGCCGCCATTGTTCTGGATGGCGAAGTCGTCGAATTCCGTGCGCAGCAGGCCGATATTGGCGTTGAGGTGCAGGTTGTCCGTCGGCTGCGCCTCGATCTCGAATTCCGCGCCGTTCACGTGGGCCTTGCGCACGTTTTGCAGGTAATTGACGCTTTGCGTGGGGTCGCCGTTGTACACGCCCGTGATATTGACCTGCACGTTCTTGTAATCATAGTGAAAAACGTTGGCGTTGAAATTCAGGCGCCCGTCCAGCCACTCCGACTTGATGCCCGCCTCGAACGAGTTCAGGGTTTCCGGCTTCACCGTATTCAATGCCCGCACGTCCGTGGCGCTCGTGTTGTAGCCGCCCGACTTGATGCCGTGCACGTACTTCAGATAGCCGCGCAGGGTGCGGCTGAAGCGGTATTCGGGCGTCACGTCGTAGGTCAGCGCATTCCACGTGGTCGACGGGTTCGACGTGAAGTTGTTGTTGGCCACCGAGGCGGCCGTGTAATTGCCGCCCCGGACCGTGTTCCACCAGTTGGCCGCATCGCCAAACGTCACCGTGTTCGATGCGGCCTGCACGCGCTGCAAATCGAGATCCTTGGTTTCCGTGGTCCAGCGCAGGCCAAACGTCGACAGGAACTGCTCGCTGAAGTTGACGGTCGTGCTGCCGAAGATGGCCGCGCTGCGCGCCTTGTGCTGGTAGACGGTGCGGTTGTAGCCGACGGGCTGCGTGCTGCCCGCCAGCGCCGGCACGGTGCCGTTGGGCAGGCGCGCGCCGGCCGAATCGGAATCGATCTTTTCATTGAAGTAGAACAGGCCCGCCACCCAGCTCAGGGTGCCGTTTTGCGGCGACGTCAGGCGCAGTTCCTGCGACACTTGCCGGCTGCTGGCCTTCGAGCGGCTGCGGCCCACTTCCAGCGGCGTATTGTCGCTGTCGCCCGTCGCTTCGTTGCGGAAGTTTTCATAGCCGGTGATCGACGTCAGGGTCAGCTCGCCCAGCGCGTATTCGAGGTTCAACTGCGCGCCGCCCTGTTTCACGTCGCTGTCGGCCGGCGCATTCGTGCTCACGTCATCGGGATTGGTGCTGGGGACGTAGCCGTTGCGGTAGACGCCGTTCGCGCCATAGCTGGCCACGGTGGTGGTGGCGCCCTTGGTCGTGTAGTCGCGGTAGTGCAGGTTCAGGTTCGCCGTCAGGTCGCGCCCGATCAGGGCCTTGAGCTGGCCGCGGATGGCGCTGTCCTTGAGCTTTCCATCGCGCTCGCCCGTAAACTGGTTGTGGAAGCGGCCCCTGTCCTGCTGCTCCGTATGGAAGGACAAGCGCCCCGCCAGCACCTCGTCGACCAGCGCGCCGCCTATGGCCCCTTCGGCCAGCTTGGTGTCGTAGCTGCCGTAATCGAGCTTGGCGTAGCCGCTGGACTTGAACGAGGGTTTGCGCGAAATCACGTTGATGGCGCCGCCCGTCGTGTTCTTGCCCCACAGGGTGCCTTGCGGGCCGCGCAGCACTTCCACCCGGTCCAGGTCGAACAGGGGAAAGCCCGTGGCGCTGGAATTGCTGATGTAGACGTCATCGAGGTAGAAGCCGACGGGATTCGGGAAATCCACCTGCTGCTGGCCCGCGCCCACGCCCCGTATCCACCAGCGCGGACGGCCATGCTGCTGCGTGCCGGCCGAGGCGTTCGGCACGTAATTGAGGATTTCGCTGGCCGAGCGGCCGATGCCCGTGTCAAGCAGCTCCTTGCCGCCCAGGACCGTGATCGCGCTCGGCACCTTCTGCGCGGATTCCTCGCGCTTTTGCGCCGTCACCGTCACCGATTGCAGCGCGGCGCCCTCGCCGGCGCCGTTCGCGTCGGCCGCGGCGATGACCTCGGCGCCAGGCGCTTCGGCATGGACCATGCCATGGACGAGCATCAGGCCGCCGATGGCGAAGGCCGAGCGCAGCGCACGGCGCACTGGCGTCAAATGAAAGGGGAAAGAAGAAAAGGCGGCGGGGGCAGTCGAACGGCGCATGGGTGATTATCCTTGAGTAAAGTCAAAACGCGAGATGGTGATGACCTGTATTGCAAGGGGCATGCCCGCTGCCGCAGCGCAGCAAAATCGTCGTTAAGTGATTGATTTAAAAGGCAGACTATCGGCATGATAGTGCTGTTGATTTGGCAGCAGCGCCGGCGCCGCGTGCTGCCTGCGCGACAGCAGGCGATGGCGCTGCTGTCGCGGCAACAGCGGATACTCAGGCGGCGCGCAGCAGTGCCGCCGTGTGGCCGCGCACAAGGGGCAGCACTTCCTCGCCCACGCGGTACGCTTCTTCCAGGTGCGGCGTGCTGGCCAGGATGAAGGCGTCGGCGCCCAGTTGCACCAGCTCGTCCAGGCGCTCGGCCACTTGCTGGTAGCTGCCGACGATGCCCTGCGTCTGGCCGCCGCGCAGCAGGTTGAAGCCGGACCAGATATTCGGCGCCGTGATCAAGTCCTTGTAGCTGTTCAGGGTGGTCGGGCGGTTGCCCCGCTGGCGCGCCGCGCCCACGGAGTCGCCGCCGTCGGCACCGAGGAACTGGCGCAGGGTGGCCGCATCGACAGCGTCAAAGCCCTTGCGCACCTCGTCCCACGCCTCTTCTTCCGTGGCGCGGGCGACGATGTCGACGCGCACGGCGCACTTGATCTTGCGGCCCAGCAGCGCCGTCTTTTCATGCACGCGGGCGAATTTCTCGCGCAGCTGCTCGAACGGTTCCAGCCACGTCAGGTAGTAATCGGCGTGTTTCGAAGCTGAACCCAAGGCCGCGTCGGAGGAACCGGAAAAATAAATCTCGGGGAAATCCTGCTCCGACAGCGGCGTGGCCAGGCCCGCATCCTCCACCTGGTAAAACTTGCCCTGATAGGAAAACGGCCCGCCGCGCCATACGCCGCGCACCACGTCGAGAAATTCCGTCGTGCGCGTGTAGCGGTCGTCGTGGCCGGCCGAATCGCCCCACCACAGCTGCGAAGGGCCGCCGCCGCCCGTGATCACGTTGTACAGGGCGCGCCCGCCCGTGGCCCGCTGCAGGCTGGCCGTCATGCGCGCGGCCACCACGGGGTTCAGGAAGCCGGGCTGGAACGGGATCATGAAGCGGAAAGTGCTCGTTTCGCGCGCCAGCAGCGCGGAAATGGCCCATGGTTCGTCCGTCATGGGGAAGGATGGAATCAAACCGCCCTGGAAACCGGATAATTCGGCCGCGCGGGCGATTTCCGCCAGGTAGTCGATGTAAGTAAAGCCGTCGGCGCCGCCGCCGCCGAGGCCGGCCTGGCGCAGGTTGTCATTGCCGGGAAACCAGTCGCCGCGAAACGGCGTGCGGGCGCGGTGCGAACTCGGTTCGCCATGCGTGGGGATGCGCCAGAAAAAATCGATAGCCATGTGGGTTACTCCTTGAATGGGTTGAATTCAGGCCGCTTGCAGCGGCGCGCTCAAAGCGGCCCGCACACGGGGCAGCACGTGCTCGCCGATGCGGTAGGCTTCCTCGAAATGGGGGATGGCCGCCAGCACGAAGCTGGACACACCCGCCTGCGCGTAGGCTTCGAGCGCCGCACTGACCTGTGCATAGCTGCCGACCAGGGCGCCGTGAGCGCCCGTTTGCGCTTGCGCAAAGCCGGGCCAGAACAGGGCTGCACCACCCGCCGTGCCATCAGCCGACGGGGCTTCGTCAGGCAGTCCCGCCCCGCCGCGGTAGCGGCGCGCATCGCGCAAGGCTTCGTCGAAGGTTTCGCGGGCCAGCACATCGATGCGCAGGCCCGCCGCCACGGCGCGGCCCAGCTGGCGCGCCTGCGTGTGCAGACGGTCGATAGAGGGTTGCAAGTGCGCCACGGGCGCCGCATCGAACACATGCACGTCGGCCTGGCGCGCCGACAGGGCCAGCGCCTCGGGGCTATCGCCAGTCAAATAGATGCCGTTGACGGGGTGGTTCGCCAGCGGCCCCTTGAAGCCGCCGTCCTGCACTTCGAAGAACCTGCCCTTGAAGCTGAACGGCGACGTATTCTGCACGCCGCGCGCCACCGCGATGAATTCATCGATGCGGGGCACAATGTCGGCATCCGGCGCCGCATCGCCCTGGCGCCGGCGCGCTGCCGCATCGCCGCCATGGCCGATCTGCCAGGCGAAGCGCCCGCCCGTAAAACGCTGGAAGCTGACGGCGTTTTTCGCCGCGTACACGGCCGAGCCCCAGGCGGCGTCGAATTCGGCGATCAGCTTCAGATGGCGCGTGCTGCGGGCCAGGTAGCCGGCGACGATCCAGCTTTCATCGCCCTGCGTATCGTGGCGCACCTGGATGCCGTCGAAGCCGGAAAGATCGGCCGCGCGGGCGATCTGGTGCAGATAATCGAAATAGTTAAAGGGCGGACGCGCGCCGCGCGGGTCGCTCACGCCAGCCTGCAGGGGGCTGGGCGCGCCGGCGGCCCGTTCGCCACGGCGCGTGATGCCGGGCGCCGCGTAACGGCCGTCGCCGCTGGTGGGCAATTGCCAGATGAATTCGATGGTCATGCGTGGACTCCTGTCGTGGGTCGAAGAAAAGGCCTTATGCGCATCGCGCAGCGGCCTGCCCTACCCTCCTCGCAGAAAACATGCCATCCACTGGACACCCAACGGCGCCCAAAGCTGCTGCCCAGGCAGCAATCGGCTGCACCCTGGCCAGCAGATTGCTGCGCGCGCAGCAGCCATGAAAAAAGCCGGAGCCGCATCGCTGCGGGTCCGGCTCCGGGAGGCCGCTGATGCGCCTAGTCGATGGCGCCCGCCTTTTTCAAAAAGGTGCGCAGGATATTGCGGCTCAAATTCAAGTGCCTGGCCGTGCGCACCTGGTTGCGCTCATTACGCTCCCACGCCGCGCGCACCAGTTCCTGCTGCATCGCTTCGAATTCCACGGCTTCGCCCGAGTCGAGCAAGGCTTGCCAGGCGCGGGCGAAGCGCTCGGCCGCCAATAAATCGTCCTGGCCCGCCGCGCCGTGGGCCGCGTAGGCGATATCGGCGCCGCCGGCCCACGCGTCCGATACGGGCACGGGGGCGGATGCAGGCACCGGAGCGCGGTGCCAGCCCGACAAGCTCAAATCCTCGGCCCGCACGACGCCGCTGCGGCAGACGAGCAGCGCGCGGTGAATGACGTTTTCCAGTTCGCGGATATTGCCCGGCCATGGGTAGGCCAGCAAGGCCTCTTGCGCGTCCAGGCCCAGTTCCACCTCGCCCAGGTGCAGGCGCTGCGCATAGATGGCCATGAAGTGGCGCGTCAGCGGCATGATGTCGCCCGGGCGCTCGCGCAGGGGGCGCAGCGGCAGGCCGATCACCTGCAGCCGGTAATACAGGTCTTCGCGGAAGCGCCCGGCCCGCACGGCTTCGGCCAGGTCCACGTTGGTGGCGGCGATCAGGCGCACGTCGATGGGGATGGCGCGCCGCGCGCCCAGGCGCACCACTTCGCGCTCCTGCAGCACGCGCAGCAGCTTGACCTGCATCGCCAGCGGCAAGTCGCCGATTTCATCGAGGAACAGGGTGCCGCCGCTGGCCGTCTCGAACCAGCCAGGCTTGCCCTGCTGCGCGCCCGTAAACGCGCCCTTTTCGTAGCCAAACAGTTCGCTCTCGACCAGGGTTTCGGAAAACGCGCCGCAGTTGATCGCCACGAAAGTCTGCTCGGCGCGCCCGCTCAAGCCGTGCACGTGGCGCGCAATCAGCTCTTTTCCCGTCCCCGTTTCGCCCGTGATCAGCACCGTCGCCTCGCTGGGGGCGATGCGCTCGATCAGCTCGTGCAACTGGCGCGAACGGGGATCGGCAAAGACAAAGGCCGTGGCGCGCACCAGCAAGCTCATTTGCTGCGGGTCGCGGAAGGCGACCAGCGCCTCGCTGTCGCCGTCAGCGCCCGCGCCCGCGCCGCGGGCAAGGTGGGCGCTGCGCGCGAAATCGCTGCTGAAATTGTGGGCTAAGAGTTCCATGGGGCGACTATACCGCGCGCCATCTCCAGGCGTGAACGAATGGTGCCGCGCTAGCTTATCCGGATTTTGCATATGCGGACGCCGGTCCAATGCTGGCCCGAAGCTTGCAAGGTCAAGGCAAAACGCCACGTCGCCAACTTACCACGGAGCCGCCATGCCAGCACGCCAGCTTGTCCTGAATGTCTTTTTACAACGCCACGGCCACCATCCTGCCGCCTGGCGCCATCCATCGGCCAGCGCCAGCGGACGGCCCGACCTGGCCTGGTGGCTAAACGCCGCCAGGCTGGCCGAGGCGGCCAAGTTCGACAGTTTTTTTATCGCCGACTTCATCGGCCGCGCCGGCGACGTCACGCCGGACACGGGCCGCGCCGCCATCGGCCTGCCGTTCGAGCCATTTACCCTGCTGTCGGCCATTGCCGCCGTCACCCGCCATATCGGCCTGATCGCCACCGTCAACACCAATTACGAGCACCCGTACCACGTGGCGCGCAAATTCAGCTCGCTCGACCACCTGAGCGGCGGGCGCGCGGGCTGGAACATCGTCTCCTCGTTTGGCGAACACGCGGCGCGCAATTTCGGCATCGATGCGCCGCGCAGCCACGCCGAGCGCTATGCGCGCGCCGATGAATTCGTGTCCCTGTCCAAGATGCTGTGGGATAGCTGGGATGATGATGCTTTCGACCGGCCCGACCGCGCCGGCGGCCAGTTCTACCAGCCGGCAGCGGGCCATGCGCTCGATTTCCAGGGCCGGTACTTTGCCTCGCAAGGCTTGCTGGACTTGCCCCGCCCCGCGCAGGGCCACCCGGTGCTGGTCCAGGCAGGCAATTCCGAAACGGGCCGCGAATTTGCCGCGCGCCTGGGCGAGATGGTGTACTGCTCGGCCACCTCGCTGCCCGTGGCGCAGGCGTACTACGCGGACGTGAAGGGCCGCATGGCAAAGTATGGCCGCGCCGAGGATCAATTGAAAGTGACGCCGGGGCTGTCGGTGGTGGTAGCCGAGTCGGACCAGCAGGCGCAGGACCAGTTCGGCGAGCTGCAGGCACTGGTCGATTTCAGCCACCTGGAATTTGGCGGTTTTGATTTATCCGGCTATCCGCTCGACGGCCCGCTGCCCGACCTGCCCTACCAGGCGCCAGAAAACGGCAAGGGACGCTTCCTGCAGCAGCTGGAGCTGGCCCGCCGCGAGAACCTGACTTTGCGCCAGCTGGTGCTGCGCTTCAGGGTCGCGCGCGGCCACCTGCAAGCGATCGGCTCCGTCAGAACGGTGGCGGACTTGATGGAACAGTGGTTCGCGGAGCGGGGCGCAGACGGCTTCAACGTCGTGCCGCCCCTGCTGCCGCAAGGCTTCGAGGCATTTACAACGCTGGTGGTGCCGGAACTGCAGCGGCGCGGCCTGTTCCGCACCGAATATGCGGCCAGCACCCTGCGCGGCCACCTGGGCCTGAACCGGCCCGCCAACCCGCATACGCGGGCACGGGCCACTTGAGCTGGACCTGGCTAAGCCTGGTCCGGATCAAAATGCTTGCGCAAGCCTTGCCAGCATTCGAAATAGTCGTTTTGCAGCAGGCCGCCGTCCAGCGCGAATGGCGTGGGCCTGAGGATGGTGCGCGTCTCGAACATGAAGGCCATGGTGTCGCCTACCTTCACGGGCGCGGACGTGTCGCTGTGCGACGCCTTGTCGAAGGTCTGCGCATCGGGGCCGTGGCCGGACATGCAGTTGTGCAGGCTGGCGCCGCCCGGCACGAAGCCGGCCGCCTTGGCGTCGTACACGCCGTGGATCAGTCCCATGAACTCGCTGGCCACGTTGCGGTGGAACCACGGCGGGCGGAAGGTATGCTCGGCCGCCAGCCAGCGCGGCGGAAAGATGGCGAAATCGATGGCGCCGAACAGGGGATTTTCGCTGGGCGCCTGCAGCACCAGGAAGATCGACGGGTCCGGGTGGTCGTAGCTGATCGAGCCGATGGTGTTGAAGCGGCGCAGATCGTATTTGTACGGCGCGTAATTGCCGTGCCAGGCCACCACGTCCAGCGGCGAATGGTCGAGGGTCGTTCGCCACAGGTGGCCGCCGAATTTGGCCAGCAGTTCACATGCGCCGTCGATGTCTTCAAACGCCGCGTGCGGCGTGAGGAAATCGCGGCTGTTGGCCAGGCCGTTCGAGCCGATGGGGCCCATGTCCGGCAGACGGAAGGCCGTGCCGAAGTTTTCGCACACATAGCCGCGCGCCGCGCCGTCCGGCAGGGTCACGCGGAAGCGCACGCCGCGGGGAATCACGGCGATTTCCTGCGGTTCCAGCTCGATCAAGCCCAGTTCCGTGGCGATGGCCAGCCGGCCTTCCTGCGGCACGACCAGCAATTCGCCGTCGGCCGAGTAAAAGAAGCGCTGCATCGAGCGGTTGGCCGCGTACACGTGGATGGCGCAGCCGCTCATGGTTTCGGCGCTGCCGTTGCCGGCCATGGTCTGCCAGCCGTCGATGAAGTCGACCGGCGTACTACTGTCGGGCAGCGGCAGCGGGTCCCAGCGCAGCTGGTTCGGCGGCGTCGGCGGCATGGCGTGGAAGTCGCTGACGATGCGGGTATTTTCCAGCAAGGTAAACGGCGGATGCTGGCTGGCGGGACGGATGCGGTACAGCCACGAGCGCCGGTTCTGCGCGCGCGGCGCCGTGAAGGCCGTGCCCGACAATTGTTCCGCATACAGGCCCAGCGGCGCCTGCTGCGGCGAATTCTGCCCCTGCGGCAAGGCGCCGGCGATGGCTTCCGTGGCAAATTCGTTGCCGAAGCCGCTTTGGTAGCCGGCGCCTATCATGCGCCCTCCGCCAGGCCGTCGGCCGCGTCGCGCAGCAAGCCCTGCACCACATCGGCACGGCCGATGGCGCCCATGGCCAGCAAGGCGAAGCGGGCCAGGAACAGGGGCGAACGCTGTTCGCCCAGGCCGCCCATGGTGTGGCACAGCTCGGTGTAAAGATTATCCAGTTCGATGTCGGTCATGCTGCCTCCTTAATAACTTTTAATGACCCGCTGCGCAAAGTACTGGGGTCAGACCCGCCGGGTCTGACCCCGGCTTTTGCAAGCGCTTCAAGCACCTGCCCCGCCTGCACTTGCCGCCAGCGCCCCAGCACGTGGCCGTCCGGGCGCACGAGATAAAACGTGCCAGGCTGCGCGTCGAACAGCGAGAATACCTGCGCCGTGTGGTCCCAGGCGCACCCTTGCGCGCCGCTGCGGGAAATCGCCACGGTCGTCAGCGGCAAGGTGTCGCCCAGCGCCGCCAGTGCGGATGGTACAGACCCGTCCTCGCTGAAGTACAGTCCCGTGAAATGGCCATCTGCGCGCTTGAGCAAATCGGTAATATACCCCGCTTTTTGCCCGCCGTCGTGCGGCAGCGCCAGCGGGCATTCCGGCAAGACCGTGCCCGGCGCGGGGCCGGCGGCAAACGTCTCGCTATCCGGCGCATTCAGGGCCGACTGCGCATACGCGATGGCGCTCGTCTGGCGCGGGTTGATCAGCGAGCGCACGTGCGCATGCCTGCCCGCCAGGCCCAGCACGGCCGTGCGCATCAGTTCGAAGGCAAACGTGGGCGGCGCCATGAATTCCGTGCTTTTGGTGCCGTGGCGCAAGTTTTCACGGGCAGCGAACACGCGCTCGTCCGAATAGCTGTCCAGCAAGGCATGCGGCGCCTGACCCTTGACGACGTAGGCGAGCTTCCAGGCCAGGTTGTCCGCATCGTCGATGCCCGAGTTCGCCCCGCGCACGCCGAAGATGGGCACCAGGTGGGCCGCATCGCCCGCGAACAGCACGGGGCCGTGCCGGTATTTTTCCAGGGTCAAGGCATTGGCTTTATAAATGGTGATCCACACGGGATGCCAGGGCGCCGTTTCTCCCATCATGGCCAGCAGGCTGTCCACGCGGGGCGCCACGTTTTCCAGCAGCACGGCCGCCTGCGCATCCTCGTCGTCGCGCAACTGGTAGTCGATGCGCCAGATATCGTCGGGCTGCTTGTGCACCAGCACGGTCGAGCCGGGATTCGACGGCGGGTCGAAATACGCGAGGCGCTCCGTCAGGCGCTCGCTCTTCAGGTGGATATCGACGATCACATAGCGCCCTTCATAGCTGGTGCCCTGCAATTTGAGCCCCAGCGCCTCGCGCACCACGCTGCGCCCGCCATCGGCCGCCACCAGCCAATCCGCCTCGATTTTATAGGTCTCATCGGGCGTCGCCACGGTGACGGTGGCGCCGTCGGCGCGCTTGTCCACGCCAGTCACCCGCGTTTGCCAGCGGATATCGATCAATTCCGGCCGGCGCTCGGCCGCATCGAGCAGGAATTGTTCGATATGGTATTGCGCCAGGTTAACCATCGGCGGCAGCTTCTGGTTCGCGTCTTGCGGCATCGTAAAGTGCAGCACTTCCTCGTCGCGGTAAAAACTGCGTCCGCCCGCCCACGGCAAGCCCTTGGCTAAAAAACCGTCGAGTGCACCGAGGCGTTCGATGATTTCCAGGCTGCGCCGCGAGATGCAGATGGCGCGGCTGCCCGTGCACACGCCGTCGTCCGCCTCGATCAGCACCGAGCGCACGCCGTGGCGGGCCAGGCCCAGGGCCGTGGCCAGGCCCACGGGGCCGCCGCCGACGATCAGGACCGGGACATGCTGCGTGGCGGCGCCGGCCGGTTTGCCGGGCGGATACACTTTCGGCACATGGGGATAAGGGTGGAATGTATCGCTCATGATGTTTCCTCTTCAACAATGTTATTTGCTGCTGCGGGCGATCGGCAGGGTCAGCACGATGGCCGCGCCCGCCACCAGCAGCACGCTGGCGTACAGCAAGCCCGTGGCAAAGCTGTGCGTCAAATCCTTCAGCCAGCCCACGACGACGGGATTCAGGGCCGAGCCGATATTGCCCGTGGCATTGATGACGGCGATGCCGATGGCGCGCGCGCCCAGGCTCAATGCCCGGTCCGGCGTCGTCCAGAAGACGGACATGGCCGTATAAGCGCCCGTCGACGCCATGCACACGCCCAGCAATTGCACCACGGGATTGCTTGCATAGGCCGTCAACAACCAGCCGGCGGCCGACAGCAGCATGGGCCAGACGATATGCCAGCGGCGTTCCTGCAGGCGGTCCGAGCGGCGGCCCCAGGCGATCATGCCGACGACGGTGCACACTTGCGGGATGGCCGCCAGCAAGCCGATTTGCGTGTTGCTGGCGTTGCTATTGAAACTTTTCACGATCAATGGCGTCCACACGGCCACCATCGCCAGGGTGTTGACCAGGCAAAAATAGGCGACGCCGAATTTCAATACCGTGGGCGACAGCATTTCCGCCAGCACGGACGTTTTTTGCTGCGGCGCAACAGGTTTCTGCTCGGCCGCCAGCATGCGCGCCAGCACCTGCTGCTCCAGCTTGCCCAGCCAGTTCGCCTTGGCGGGCGAGTCGTCCAGGTAGCCGTACACGGCCAGCCCCAGCAGCACGGAAGGCATGCCTTCGAGCAAGAACAGCCATTGCCAGCCCTTCAAGCCCCAGTGGCCGTCCAGCCCCAGGATCAGGCCCGACAAGGCCGAACCGATGGCAGCCGTGACAGGCATGGCGATCATGAACAGGGCATTGGCGCGCGCCCGGTAGGCGCTGGGAAACCAGTAGGTCAGATACAGCAGCATGCCGGGCAGAAAGCCCGCTTCCGTCACGCCCACCAAAAAGCGCAGCGCATACAGGCTGGCCGGACCGCTGGCGAACAGGGTCGCCGTCGAGGCCAGGCCCCAGGCGATCATCATGCTGCCTATCCATTTACGGGCGCCGATGCGGGCCAGCACGATGTTGCTGGGAATGCTGCAAGCGATGTAGGCGATATAAAACAGGGTGGTGGCAAAGCCGAACTGGGTGCCGGACAGGCCCAGGTCTTGCATCATGGTCAGGCCGGCGAAGCCGATGTTGATGCGGTCGAGAAAGGAAAACACGAACAGCAGGAACAGAAAACCCAGCAGATGGCGCGACACCTTGCGCATCACTTGCTGTTCCAGTTGCAGGGTGGCCGCGTCGAGGACGGGCACGGCGGTGGCGGGGATGGCCGCGGGGGCGATGGTCATGCTTGTCTCCATAAGGTGTCGCTCTCCCCTTGCTATTGTTATTGGGTGAGAGCGGCCGGGTGATCCCGGCTTGCAACACAGTATGCAGACGCGCGCCGCAAACCTTGTCCCCATTTTGGGGACGTTTCACGGCTAAAACTGTCAAAAAGGCGAAGCCATCCCTACGCCAAAAGGACTAAGGGGCTGGCGCCATGCACAGCGCAAACAGTTGCCGCTGGCTGGAAATGCCCAGGCGCTTATAGGCGCGCTTCTGGTACGTGATCACGCTCGATGGCTGCACGCCCATGGTCTCGGCGATTTCCACGGCCGTGAGGCCTTCGAGCACGCAGCGCAGCACGTCCAGTTCGCGCTTGCTCAGGGCGGGGCAATGCTGACGCAGCCTTGCCAGCATCAGCGGCGCGACGCCTTGCGTGGCCTGGCCCTTCAAGCTGTAGTGATGCTTGACGGCATGGGCAAACAGCGGTGACAGGGTTTCGATGCCCGCCACTTCGCCGGGCTGGAACTGGCCCTGGCTGCTGTCGCGGTAGAAATTGACGGACAGCCAGATATCGCCGGCCGGCTGCACCAGCAGGGACAGGCGGTCCGACACATTCGGCTTCTGGTAGCAGACGGCGCGGTAGCCGGGATGGTCGATTTCGTCGCTGGCCTGCTGGTGCAGCACGATGGCGGGATCGATTTTCCGCCCCGGCGCCGGGGCGATCACGCGCTGGTTGCCATCGAGCGCATAGTAATGGCGGGCGTAGCTGTCGGCGATATCCTGCAAAAAGCGCCCGCCGCGCCGGTCCGCCACGGCCACCGTGCGGGGACGGTTGCCGAATTCATAGGCAAAGATCGTGCACTGGGCAATGGGCGCGACCGTGCTGACCGTCTTCAGGATTGCCCCGGCGACGGCGTTCACGTCGGCATGGCCGATGGCCGCCATCAGCTCCAGGGTACGCCCGAAGTCCAGCTGCCCTTCCGCCGGCGGCCGCTCGACGCGCCAGTAACGCATGCCTGGCTCCTTACTGCCCGCGTTGCGGCAAGACCCAGTCCGGCCGGATGTAATGGCAGGTGTAGCCATGCGGCAAGCGCTGCAGATAATCCTGGTGCTCCGGTTCCGCTTCCCAGAACGGGCCGGCCGGCGCCACTTCCGTCACCACCTTGCCGGGCCACAGGCCGGAGGCGTCGACGTCGCGGATCGTGTCCTCGGCCACCAGCCGCTGTTCTTCGCTGGTGTAGAAGATGGCCGAGCGGTAGCTGGTGCCGCGGTCATTGCCCTGGCGGTTTTCCGTGCTGGGGTCGTGGATCTGGAAGAAGAATTCCAGGATCTTGCGGTAGCTGATGGCGGTCGGGTCGAAAATGATCTCGATCGCTTCCGCATGCGTGCCATGGTTGCGGTAGGTGGCGTTGGCCACGTCGCCGCCGCTGTAGCCCACGCGCGTGGCGATCACGCCCGGATAGCGGCGCAGCAAGTCCTGCACGCCCCAGAAGCAGCCGCCGGCCAGGATCGCGGTTTCCTTGTCTTGTGTCATGTTGATCATTCCTTGATCTGAGATACTGGGATTAATCGTTTATCTTACCCTGTCGCGCGATTTTCTTCAGCGGGCCAGCAAGCGCTTGAGCTGCGCCGCCTGGTAAGCGCCGATGGCGTCGTTGAACAGGCAACGGATCAAGGGATCGTCGACGATGTCGGCTTCCATCAGTTCCGCCCGCGTAGCTTCGTCGAAGGGGCCGTCGTTGATGCGCATGTACATCGACGTCAGCGATTCACCCAGCACCAGCGCCGCGTGGCATTTCACCTGCGGCACTTGCGTCGTCCAGCCCGGCGCCTCGCCCGTGTCCGGCACGAGGTCGATCAAGTCGCCGTGCGTGCGGTAATGCAGGATGGTGGCCGCGCCGTCATGGCCGTACAGCGACAATCGCCATACACGCGGGGCCTGGAAATAGCTGTCTTCGGGCAGTTCCATGTCGCGGTAGCGCTCAAGCAAACCATTGCGGCAGAAATCGAGCACCAGCGCCGTGTCGGCGGCGCTCAAGGGGGCGAAACGGCGCGCGATGTCCGCCGTGGCGGGCGGCGCCGCATCGGGACGGTAGTCGAAATCCACGTCCTGCGGGCCCACGGGAATGACCCAGGGCAGCGGCGCGGCAGGCGCCATGCCGTGCGCGTCGAGCAGCACGGCCGTCGACGGGTCGAGGCGGAAGATATGCGTCTCGGGCAGCGCGGCGCCCATTTCATCGGCAAAGCGGCGGTAGGTAATCGGGAACATCGCATGGTTGTACCAGGACCAGTCTTCCTGCACGAACTGGCAGGAGCTGGGCACGAGGTAACGGGGCGCCAGCGCGCGCAGCTGCGGCACCCAGTCGTCGGGAAGCTCGACTGACCCCTGCACTGCCTGCGACGGCGCGATGACGGCGATCTCGCGCATGGTCTGGAACGGCCACAGCACCATGTCCCAGGGCGCGAAGGCGGCCAGCTGCGCCAGCGTCTCGGGGCCGATCCAGGAATCGACGACGTTGAGTACATTCAAGCCCGCTGCGCGCACCTGGAACAGCGAGTCGACATCGTCGTCCAGCGCGCGGCGCGGGATCACCTCGATGCTGCCCACCTGCACGGGCACGTCCACGTGCAGCTTCTCTACCTGCGTAAAACCGAGCGCGCGCAGCATCGCGAACAGTTCGTCGAAGACGCAGTACAAATAGATAGGCGTGGCGCGGTCGAGCGCATCGAGGCTGTCGAGCGAGCAGTGGTCGTCGTGGAAGTGCGAGATGAAGACGGCATCCCAGCGCAGCCGGCGCACGGCGTCCAGGTCGAAGCGCACGGGCGGAAACGCGTGGCAGTTGCGGCTGAACGGGTTTTCGACGATGGGGTCGAAGGCGATGGCCGTGCCTTCGCATTCGAAGACATAGCCGGCGTGCAGGATGCGGGAGATTTTCAGGGGCATGGGGAAGCTGAATAAACCCAACCGCATAGAACCCGGGGTCGGACCCTGAGGGTCCGACCCCAGACTTTGCTTTTGGGGTGAAAAAGAACGCTAACGGCGCGCCAGAGACAAACCTCAATACGGATTATTCAGCACATCCATCGCAAAATACGTAAAGATCATGTCCGCGCCCGCGCGCTTGATGGCGCCCAGGGTTTCCTGCACCACGCGGCGCTCGTCGATGGCGCCCGCCTGGGCGGCGAACTTGATCATCGCATATTCTCCGCTGACCTGGTAGGCGCCGATCGGCAGGCGCGTCACTTCGCGCAGGTCGCGGATGATGTCCAGATAGGCGCCGGCCGGCTTGACCATCAGCGCGTCGGCGCCTTCGGCTTCGTCGATCAACGATTCGCGCACCGCTTCGCGGCGGTTCATCGGGTCCATCTGGTAGGTCTTGCGGTCGCCCTTCAGGGTGCTGCCGGCCGCGTCGCGGAACGGGCCGTACAGGCCGGAGGCGAACTTGGTGGAATACGCCATCACGGGCGTGTCGTGGAAGCCGGCCGCGTCGAGCGCGCTGCGGATGGCCGCCACCTGGCCATCCATGGCCGCCGATGGCGCGATGATATCGGCGCCCGCCTGGGCCGCGATGACGGCCTGCTTGCCCAGGTTGAGCACCGTGCTGTCATTGTCGACCGTGTCGCCATGCAGGATGCCGCAATGGCCGTGGTCCGTGTATTCGCAGAAGCAGGTGTCGGACATGACCACCATTTCCGGCACGGCGTCCTTGATGATGCGCGACATGCGCGCCACCAGGCCGTCCGGGTTCAGGGTGTCCGTGCCGTGGCTGTCCTTGTGGTGCGAAATGCCGAAGGTCATGACGGAGCGCAAACCGGCGCGCGCATAGCGCTCGATTTCCTGCGCCAGCTTCGCTTCGGGAATGCGGCGCACGCCGGGCATGGACTTGATGTCGATGAAATCGCTGGAACCTTCGTCGACGAAGATCGGCAGGACCAGGTCGCGCGGATTGATCTCGGTTTCGCGGAACAGCTCGCGCAGTTGCGGGGTCGCGCGCAGGCGGCGCATGCGCGATGTGGGGAATTGTGCTGGCATGGGGTGACTGGCTTCAGGTTAACAACGCCAGCAAGTATACGCCGATCGCGCCGTTTGCGCCGGGCTGCCCGGCAAAAAAGCCGCGCAGGTCAAAAAATGCCGCCCTGCGCTTTCATTGCGGCTGCAACAGGGCCGCCACCTGCCAGCGCATGTCGGCCGCCAGCTGCACCAGCATGGCGCCGCGGCGGCGCGCATCGGCGCGCTTTTTCGACGGCAGCAGCTCCAGTTCCGGCATCCGGCAAGGGCCGCAAGGCAGGCGGTAGTTGCCGTCGCTGGTGGGCAGCGCATGCAGTTCCCGCCACGCCAGGTCGTAGTCGCACGAGATATGGCGGCGCCGGCGCCAGTTCAGCGCGATGCGGTTGGCGTTGCTGACCAGGTCCAGGTGGCCGCAGCCGAAAAAGTCGCCCAGGTCGCGCAAGGCGGCCACCATCAGGTTTTTCGGCCGGCAGCCGTGCAGCGCCCGCGTGGCTTCCTTCACCGCCTGCGCGCCGGCGGGCGAGCGCAAACCCTGCAAGGCGCCCAGCTGGATGACGGCGCCGCCAGGCTGCGACCGAAACAGGAAACTGGCCAGGTACAGCGACACGCCGTCGCGCGTCAGGCGCAGGCACAGCTCCCCTTCGCGGTGGCTGTCGTGGATGGCCGTCAGCTGCAGGCGGTAGCTGGCGCCATCCTTGCCTTCGATGCTGGCCAGCACCAGCGCGCGCCGCGCCGCGTATTCCACCAGCGGCCGCGCGCCCGCCTGCCACAGGAAACGGTAATGCCCGCACAGCAGGTCCACTCTCGCCGCGCAACCGAGCTGGCGGCTGGCGTAGGGCCGATAGATCTTGTAGCGCAGGCTGGGATGGGCTTGCGCCAGCGCCGCCAGGCCCGGCGTCGCGGCGATGACCGCTTGCCAGCGCGCGCTGCACGGGAAAGACGAGCGCGCCCAGCGCCGCCTTGATCCGGTGGCCATGCTGGCGCAGTGGCGCCGGTTGCGGCGCGGCGTTGTCGCCGGTGGCGGTAAATGTATGCATGAAACGGCTCTACTGAACGGGACGCGGCGACGGCCGCAGGCAGCCCGGCACGGGCCGCTGCGCGCACGCAGCCGCTCTACGCGGGGTAGAGCGGATGATAGGGGGAGGCGAAAATGAAGGGGGTTACAAGTTGGTAATGTGCGGATATGCCACGTGCACTGGCAACCTAGCGCAGCAGCCGCAAGCGCAGGCGCAGGCCCGGCGCCGCATCCTCGATATCCAGGCTGCCGCCATGCAGGGCCGCGATGGCCGCCACGATGGACAGGCCCAGGCCATTGCCGGGCAAGTGGCGGCTCTTGTCGAGCCGGTAGAAGCGCTGCGTCAGCTTCGGCAATTCCTCCGTCGGCACGCCGGGGCCGTTGTCGCGCACGGCCAGCCAGCAGCCCCGTTCATCGCTGCCGGCCGACACTTCCACCGTGGCGCCCGGGCCCGCGTACTTGATGGCATTGTCGACCAGGCTGGCCAGGGCGCTGCCCAGCAGATTGCGGTCGCCGCGCGCCGGCACGCCCTCGCCATACATCTGCACCAGCAGCACGCCCTGCTCGTCGGCCGTCGCTTCGTACATTTCCACGATGTCGGCGCCGATCTGCTGCAGGTCGATGTCGTCGAAATTCTCGGGACGCATGCCCGATTCGGCCGCCGCGATCTGCAGCAGCTTGTCGAACACGCGGGTCAGGTCGTCGATGTCGTCGATGGCCGCCTGCGCCGCGCTCTCGTAGCCGGCCACGTCCTGATGCTGGCGCAAGGCGCCATCGAGCTTGTTGCGGATGCGCGCCAGCGGCGTGCGCAAGTCGTGCGCGATGGCGTTCGACACGTGGCGCACGCCTTCCATCAAGTGTTCGATGCGGTCGAGCATGCGGTTGATGTCGCGGCTCAGCAAGCCGAATTCATCCTCGCTGGCGACGGGGATGCGCCGGCTCAGGTCGCCCGCCTCGATTTCCCCCGCCGTGCGGCGGATTTGCCCGATGCGCGCCTCGAGCTGGCGGCGGAACAGCCAGGCGCCCGCCACCACCAGCAGGATGGCCACCCCGCCGCCATAGGCCAGCGAGCGCAGCACCAGGGTGCGGATCGACTTGCCCTCTTCCATGTCGCGCCCGACGAACAGGCGCGCGCCGCCCGCCAGGTCGCGGATCAGCATGCGCGCGGGCACCCGGCGCCCTTCGCGCGTGACGTCGCGGTGCAGCAAGCGGCCCACGGGGCTGCCCACGTCGGGCCAGGACGACAGATTGCCCGCCACGCGGCGGCCATCGGCGCCCACCAGCAGGAAGATTTCCGTGTCGCTGTCGGTGCGGTCGGTCAGCAAATGGGCGATTTCCGCCGTCGTGCGGCTGGCATCGTCCTGCTGGTACAGCGCGGCGAGGCGCTCCGAGAGCAGGGTCAGCTTGCGGTCCACGCTGCGATCGAGCACGCCGATGGTGCCGAAATAGAAGACGGCGCAGACGATGCTGATCGAGACAACCACCAGCACGCCATAGCCGAGCGCCAGGCGGGCCGCGATCGAGCGGTGCCAGTTACGCACTGTCGATCACGCCCAGGGTGTAGCCGACGCCGCGCACCGTGTGGATCAGCGGCGGCGAAAATTCCTTGTCCACCTTGGTGCGCAAACGGCTCACCTGCACGTCGATGACGTTGGTCTGCGGGTCGAAATGGTAGTCCCACACGGCTTCGAGCAGCATGGCGCGCGTGACGGACTGGCCCTGGTGGCGCATCAGGTATTCGAGCAGGCGAAATTCGCGCGGCTGCAGGGCGATTTGCCGGTTGGCGCGCGTCACGCGCATGGTGCGCATGTCGAGCACCAGGTCGGCCACCTGCAGCTGCGTCGCTTCGGGCACGGGCGCGGCGCGCCGCAGCAGCGCCTCGATGCGCGCCAGCAGTTCGGCGATGGCGAACGGTTTTGACAGGTAATCGTCGCCGCCGCTGCGCAGGCCGCGCACGCGCTCGTCGACGCTGGACAGGGCCGACAATACCAGCACGGGCGTGTTGCGGCCCATGCCGCGCAGGCGCGCGACGATGGCCAGGCCGTCGATCTCGCCGGGCAGCAGGCGGTCGAGCACCAGCGCATCCCAGTCTTCGCCGCAGGCCAGGCGCATGCCGTCGATGCCATTGTCGCAGGCGGTGACGTCGTGGCCAGCCTCGCGCAGGCCGGCACAGATATAGCGGGAAGTTTCAGCTTCGTCTTCGATGACCAGGCAGCGCACGGGAGTTCCTTGTAAAAATCAGGGCAGCAGATAGGCGCAGCATACGCCAGGCGCGCGCCACTTGCCAGCCCCGCCGGGCGGCATCCCCGGCTAGTTACATTTTCCGCGCAGCTTGGCGATCGCCACGAAGGGCAAGGCATACACGCCGCCGATGCCGATCGGGCCGATGCCGGTGGGCTGGCGCTTCAAGCCGTCGGCGTGCAGGCAGTCGGGCACCTTCGCCTCGGCGAAGGCGGCGGCGAACTGCTCGTATTTTCTGTCGGCGCGTATCGTCACCTGCTGCATGGCCGGCTGCGGCAAAGCGTCGCGCGCCTGCGCCTCTTCCGCCAGCACGGCGCGCACAGCCTCGCGTATCATCGTTTGCGTCATTTGCGGTGCCGGCCCAGGCCCCGGCGCCGGCGCTGCTTCGGGCGTCTGCGCGCCCGCTGGCGCCGCAGCGCACAGCCATATCAAGGTAACAATCTTGCTTGCCATTTTCATCGTCATCATTCATGCATGCCAGGTTTGCAATATTTCTCATAATATAGCAGCATTCATGCGCGCCGCCGCGTGCGGCGAACGATGGCAGGGTCGGGTACAATACAGCCTCGACAATTTTTGGCCGCGCCCGCGCGCGCATGTGCGCAGGTTTATCGGCGCCTCCCGGCTTGCCGCGGCCTGCATAGCCACCACTGCCATTAACGAACAGCAGGCACGCCTGGCGCGCGCCACAGACAAATACAGCCATGAAATCGACCCACTCTCTCGCACTGGCGCTGGCCATCACCTGCGGCAGCGCCGCCGCCGCAGACACCAAGCAAAGCATGCTGTTCGATGAAATCCCCATCGGCAGCTGGAGCACTTCCGCCGAACTGGGCGCCATCACCACCTCGGGCAACACGGTCGGCACCTCCGTCACGGGCAAGATCGACGCGCGCCAGGAACTCGATGACTGGAGCAACCAGTACATCTTCAGCGGCTACTTCAAGGAAGATGAAACGACGAACGACGACGGCGAGAAAGTGCGCGAACGCTCGGCGGAACGCTTTTCCGCCTCCGCCAAGGCCGCCTACAAGCTGATGGCCGACCATGAAAAACTGTTCGTGCTGGCCTCGCACGTGAACGACAAGTTCGGCGCCTACACCAAGTACTCGACCCTGGCCGTCGGTCATGGCTCGCGCTGGTACCAGTCGAGCGACAAAAGCGTCGACGTGGAAATCGGTCCCGGCTATTTCAGCGGCACCAATGATGCGGGCGAATCGGAACACGGCCTGACGGTGCGCGGCGCGGCCGCCATGAAGTGGAAGATCAGCCAGTCGGCCATGTTTACGCAAACGGTCAGCGTGGAACGGGGCACCTCGAACACCCACTCGATCGCCGAGACGGCCCTCAGCACGAAAATCAACGGCACCATGCAGATGAAGGCCGCCTTCAGCGCCCGCAACGACACGCGCGTACCGGACGACAAGAAGAACACGGATACGCAAACGTCGCTGACCCTGGTCTACTCGTTCTAGGCGAGAACCGGCCATGCTGATGCGGCGTCTGCGCGTATGCGCCCTCCTGTGCGCCGCGGCGCTCCTGAGCGGCTGCGCCGCCGTCACCGTCAGCGCGATTTCCCCGGCCGACTACCTGCAGCAGCGGCGCGGCGACATCCTCACCACGGGGAAACTGAGCGCCGCAGCCAGCGAGGTGCTGCGCATCATCGGCAGCGACATCGCCGCCTGCGAAGCCAATACGGGCAGCTGCCGCGCCGACCTGGCCCGCTCCGAGCTGCTCAGCGACGAGCAGCGCCTGGCCACCCTGTCCGAATTGTGGCTGGAAAGCGCGCTGGCGGAAGAAAAACAGGGCGGCCACGCCAGCGCCGAACTGCTGGCCGCCTGGCTGGAATCGGCCCGCTATGCGTATGCCTACCTGTTCTACACGACGCGCACGCCGGGCCAGCGCGCCTTCGAAGAGCGCCAGACGCAAATCCGCGACTACTATAACTACGCCGTGCAAAAGGCTGTCGGCAACCTGTTCCGCCACCGCGGCGAATACCGGCCGGACGGCCATGTGATCCGCGTCGCCGGCTGGCAGATCGACAGCGAATTGTCGGCCCTGCGCCTGCCCGAGGACGGCACCCTGCCCGAAGAACTGCTGCCGGCCACCTCGCTGTCGTTTTCCGGCCTGCGCAATGTGTACCGGCGCGACGGCTTCGGCGCCGACCTGGTGGCCGTCATGCCAAAGCCCCGGGCGCCGAAAGGCGACTATGTGCCCTACCAGGAAACGCGCTTCCCCGTCGTCACGGCGCTGATCCGCTTCGACGGCAACAGCCTGCAGGAAGTGCTGGCCACGCAGCAGCTGCTGGTGATGCTGGTCGACCCGACGCGCAGCGAATCGACGCGCATGGCGGGCCAGGAACTGCCCGTGGCCGCCAATTTCACGGCCGGCTATGGCCTGTGGCTGGCCCGTTCCGGCTTCGGCGTGCAGGCGCTGCGCACCCTGTTCGGCCGCGCCGACGGCATTTCGCGCCCGCAGGTGCACCTGATGCAGCCCTACGACCCGAACAAGCGCACCATCGTCATGCTGCACGGCCTGGCCAGCAGCCCGGAAGCGTGGATCAACGTGGCGAATGAACTGATGGGCGACGAACAGCTGCGCCGCCGCTACCAGATCTGGCAGGTCTACTACCCGAGCAATGCGCCGCTGGCGGCCAACAACGCCGCCATCCGCCAGGCGCTGGCCGCCACCCTGGCGCAGTTCGACCCGGCTGGCAAGGCGATTGCGGCGAACGAGATGGTCTTGATCGGCCATAGCATGGGCGGCGTGCTGGCGCGCCTGATGGTGTCCGATGCCAGCAACACCCTGCTCGACGCCATCACGGAAGAATACAATTTGAAGGGCAAGAAGGCAGAAAAAGTGCGCGCCGGCCTGGCGCCCTACCTCAATTTCACGGCCATGCCGCAGGTGAACCGCGCCATCTTCATCGCCGCGCCGCACCGCGGCACCTCGTTCGCCAACCACAAGGTGGCGCGCTGGATCGCCAACCTCGTCACCTTGCCGATCACCATGCTCGACCAGCTGTCCGACGCGGCCGGCAGCCTGGCGCAGCTCGACACTGGCAGCAGCGAGCCGCTGCGCATCCCCAACAGCATCGATAACCTCAGCGACAAGGACCCGTTCGTGCGCCTGGTGGCGGAACTGCCCATCAGCCCGAAAGTGCGCTACTACTCCATCATGGGCAACGACACGCCGGACCTGCCGCTGGCGGAATCGAGCGACGGCGTAGTGCCCTACGCCAGCGCCCACCTCGACGGCGCGCAATCGGAAAAAGTCATCCCCTCGTGGCACAGCGTGCAGGAAAGCCCGCAGGCGATCCTGGAGATACGGCGGATCTTGCGGCTGCCGGACACCCTGCCCTGATCGGCCGCATATATCTTGCTGTCCGATGCCGGAAAAATGCGCTCCCCGCTTGATAAAGTTGCGAAACATGATAATCTTGTGTGTGATATGCTTGTTGCATATACCCGAGGAGCGAACATGACAGCGCATCTGCATCACGCCACCCTGGCGCCCGAGCGCCAGGAATGGACCGACAATGACCTGCGGGTAGTGGAGCAATTCTCGCAATTGGTGAGCGCACAGCTCGACCTATTGGCGCAAGGCCCCGAGCGCGAGCGCCTGATCGACGTGGCCACGCGCGCGCTCGATGCGGCGCGCGCCTCGCTGCGCGCAGCGCCGCCAGGCATGCCGCTCCAGCTTCCCGTGTCAAAACTCAAGGTCTCCGATGTCATTGGGCAAGGATGGGTGGAACTGTCGCAGGCGTCGCTGTATCGCGCCGTGGAAAGCCAGCGGTTTTATTGCGTGACGCCCAAGGGGCGCAGTATCGGCAAGGAATTTCCGGCATGGCAATTTGTGCAGCCCGTGCCGGAACTGATCGCGCCCGTGCTGGCCATCCTGGCCGGCCAGCCGAGTAGTGACATCCATGCCTTCTGGATCAGCAGCGCAGACGAACTCAACGAACTTTCGCCGGCAGAGATGCTCGCAGGCAAATCGTTTGAAACGCGGCCCGCAGTGCATCCCAGCCAGCAGGCGCTGCTGGATCTGCCGGCCAGCGAGAGATTACGCAAGGTCATGGCGTCGGCAAAGTGGCAGCATAGGGGGATGGCTGACATCATAGGCTAGTCCCGCATGACGCCTGCACTGCAAGAAACACCAATTCCGCCAGACATGGCCGCACGCCTGCCGGCATTGGCATCGCTGCGCACTGAATTATTGAGCAATATCATCATCCTTCCGGCCGGCCAGGCCCTCGTGCGCGCGGCGTGGAACACGGCCTCCATCTGGCCGGCGAAGGTTGAACGTACCTACCGCTTCGGTCCGCCCGCCGAGCTGGCTGGTCCGAGCGGTTTCCCCTATCACTGGATATATATTGCTGGCGATGCCGACACGGCGGCCTGGGAAGCCCAGCTTTGCCAAAACGACGTGACGCGTCCGGGCACCTTTTACATCGCGCACAGGGCGGAACAAGCGCTGATCGCGACCTTGCCATTCAGCGTGCCGCTGCGACTGCTCGACCTGACAGGCCTGGCCGCCAGCCGGCTGGGCATCTATGACCAATTGCGCAGCCCCGATCACGGCTGGTGCCAATGGCTGGGCTGGCAGCTGGATCAGATCATTGCGCAGGAGGCAGGCGCGATTCACGGCTTCATGTATCCATCGCGCCGCCAGCCCGGCAAACTTGCCTATGCAATATCCTCTCGCCAGATGACAACATTGGGGACAAGCATGGCGTGCTCACAGCTGCCATTCGGCGACACTGAGGCATACTCACGCTTGCAGTGCGATCGCCTGCGCGTGGACCCGCCCTGACCTGAAGCTCCCTACACCGGCTCGCGCCACTTGTCCTTGATTTCCAGCATGGCCGGCAGTTGCTCGATGAACAACGCCAGCAGTTGCGGGTCGAAGTGCGTGCCGCTGTCTCGCTGCATGGTGGCGATGGCTTCGTCGACCGTCCAGGCGCGCTTGTACGGGCGTTCGCTGGTGAGGGCGTCGAAGACGTCGGCGATGGCGACGATGCGGCCTTCGTGGGGGATTTCCTCGCCTTGCAAGCCTTGCGGATAGCCGCTGCCGTCCCATTTCTCGTGGTGCGTCAGGGCGATGGTGCGCGCCATTTTCAGCAGGCCGCCCGCGTGCTCGCCGATGATCGCCGCGCCGATTTCCGCGTGGCGGCGCATGACGTTCCATTCGTCCGCATCGAGCTTGCCCGGCTTTTGCAGGATGGCGTCGGGGATGCCGATCTTGCCCACGTCGTGCATGGGGGCCGCATTCAACAAATCTTCCGCCCTGCCCGCGCTGTAGCCGGCCGCCAGCGCCAGCTGGCGCGCGTAATAGCTCATGCGGATGACGTGCATGCCCGTCTCGTTGTCCTTGTATTCGGCCGCCTGGCCCAGGGTCTGGATCACCTGCAGGCGCGAGCGGCGCAATTCCTCGGCGTCGACCAGCGACAAGTGCGTGCGCACGCGGGCGCGCACGATGGACGGGCTGACGGGTTTCGTGATGTAGTCGACGGCGCCCGCGTCAAAACCGTCCGCCTCGTCCTTCACGTCGCACAGGGCGGTGACAAAAATAACGGGGATGGAGGCCGTGGCCGGCATGGCCTTCAGCTGGCGGCACACCTCATAGCCCGTCATCGCGGGCATCATGATGTCGAGCAGGATCAGTTCGACGGGATTGTTCTGCGCCAGTTCCAGCGCCTTCTCGCCATCCTTCGCATACAGCAGCCGGTAATCGTCCTGCAAAATCTGGCGCAGCACCTGCAGATTCGTCGCTTCATCGTCAACCAGCAGCAGGATCGGTTTGTCTTCGTGTAAGGTCATCGTCAGTCCAATATCAGGAAAGGTCGGCAGGCGTTGGCGCTTCCAGCCACGCCAGCAGCTGGCGCAGCACGCCCGCGGCACGCGCAAATTCAAAGTCGTCGATGGCGCTGGCCAGCGCCTGCAGGCGCGGCTGCTGGCCGTGCGGCGCCAGCATGGCGGCGATCTGCGCCATCAAGGCGTCGTCCAGCTGCCCGCCTTCCAGGCTGGCGATGGCTTGCCGCAGCAAGGTGCCGGCGGCGGCTGCATCGAGGGGCGCGCTGGCGGCCGGCGCCTGCATGGCCACGGCCGGCATGCCCGCCTCCTCCAGCTCGCCGGCCAGCGCCATGAAGGCGGCCGCCAGCTGCACCAGCAACTCGGTCACCGGCAACTGGCGCGCAATCGCTTGTTCGATGCGCCCCAGCAGGCTTTCGACCTGCACCAGGCACAGGTTGCCCGCCGCGCCCTTGATACGGTGCAGCAGGTGGCCCGCCACGCTGCTGCCGCCACGTTCCAGTTCCGCCGCCAGCATGGCGGCGCAGTCGCCATTGGCCTGCACGAAGCGCGCGATGGCGCGCTGCAAGGCTTCGCGTCCGCCCCACAGGGCGATGCCGCGCTGCCAGTCCACCTGGCCGGCAGCGGCGCGCGCCGCCGCGCCGGCCGCCGGTGGCGGCATGGCCACGGCGATATCGAGCAGGCGGGCGATTTCCGCCGTCAGCTTGTGCATTTCCAGCGGCTTCGAGGCGAAGCCGTTCATGCCGGCCGTCTGCGCGGCGCGCCGGTCCTGTTCCAGCACGCTGGCCGTCAGGGCGATGATGGGCGTCGCCTTCAAGCCCTGCTCGCGCTCGTGCACGCGGATCAGGCGCGTCGCTTCCAGGCCATCCATGCGCGGCATCTGCACGTCCATCAGGACGATGTCGAAGCTGCCCTTGCCGAATTCGCGCACGGCGCTCTCGCCGTCGCTGGCGGCGATCACCTGGTGGCCGGCCGCGCCCAGGCTGATCAGGAGCAGCTCCACGTTCTGCGGCACGTCGTCGGCCGCCAGGATGCGCAGCGGCGGCAAGGCCACGACGGGCTGCTCGCTGCGGCGCGCCACGGCCTTGCCCGGCGCCAGCGGCAGCAGCACGTGGAACACGCTGCCCACGCCCAGGGTGCTTTCCACCGTGATGGTGCCTTTCATCAGCTCGACCAGCTGCAGCGAAATCGTCGTGCCCAGGCCCGTGCCGCCAAAGCGCCGGCTCATCGAGGAATCGGCCTGCGTGAACGGCGCGAAGATCTTGTCCAGGCGGTCGGCGGGAATGCCGATGCCCGTGTCGTGCACGGCGATATGCACCTGCTCGCCCTGCATGCCGACGGCCACCCGCACATGCCCCACTTCCGTGAACTTGACGGCGTTGCCGATCAGGTTCGTCAGCACCTGCTGCACGCGGCGCGCGTCGCCCAGGAAGAATTGGCCCATGCCCGGGTCGATGTCGACGTGCAGCACCAGGTCGCGCGCATGGGCCGTGACGCGCAGGGACGCGGCCACGTGGTCGACCAGGTCGGGCAGCGAAAAGTCCACCAGTTCCAGCTCGGTGGCGCCTTTTTCCAGCTTGGCCGTGTCGAGGATGTCGTTGAGCAGTTCGAGCAGGGAACGGGCCGACTGGCGCACCGTGCCCAGATGGCGGCGCTGCAGGCTGTCCAGGGCGGTCCCCAGCAGCACTTCCGTGAAGCCGATAATGGCGTTCATCGGCGTACGGATTTCATGGCTCATGTTGGCCAGGAAGCTGGTCTTCGATTCGGCGGCCAGCTCGGCGCGGTCTTTCGCCGCGCGCAGGTTTTCCTGCATGGCGCGCCGGTCGCTCACGTCCGTGGCCAGCTTGACCACCTTGAACGGCTTGCCGTCCGTATTGAAGATCGGGTTGTACGAAGCCTGTATCCACACTTCCCGGCCATCCTTGCCGATGCGCTTGTACTCGCCCGTATTGAATTCACCCTGCGCCAGGTGCTGCCAGAACGCGATGTAGTCGGGCGAGGTCACATAGCCCGGCTCGCAGAAGATGCTGTGGTGCAAGCCCAGCACGTCGTCGGGCCGGTAGCCGACCAGGTCGAGGAAGTTCTCGTTGGCCGCCAGGATGCGCCCCTGCAGGTCGAACTCCGCGACGGCCGTCGCGCGCGAAATGGCCGTCACCTTGCCTTCGTATTCGGCGTTGCGCAATTCGCTTTCCGTGATGTCGAGGATGACGCCGTCGATCCAGCGCACCACGCCGTCGTTATCGAGCACGGGGCCGCTGCTTTCGCGCACCCAGCGCTCGCGCCCATCGCGGTGCAGCATGCGGTAGACGTTCTCGAAGTCGCGCTTTTCGCCGGCCGCCTGCACGCAGGTGTCGTTGACGCGCTGGCGGTCGTCCGGATGCACGAGGTCGAACAGCCTGACGCGGCCCTCGACGAAGTCCTGCGGCATCCAGCCCGTCAGGTTGAAGACGGCGTCGCTGATGAAGATCATCTTCCATTCGGGCGCGAAGCTGCAGTGGAAGGACACGCCGGGGATATTGCGGATCAGGGTGCGGTACTGGCGTTCGCTGTCCTTCAGCGCCTGCTCCATGCTGCGCGACGAGCGCATGTCCGTGACAAACGCCACGAACAGGGGCTGGCCCGGCGTGTCGATCTTGCCGATCGCCACGCGCATGGGCAGCACCGCGCCATCCTTGTGGCAGCCATCGAGTTCGCGTCCGCTGTCGAGGATGCGCGAGGCACCCGTTTCCAGGTAGTCGCGCAGATAGCCCTCGTACTCGGCCGCGTCGGCCGGCTGCAGCAGCACGCTGGCGTCGCGCCCCACGATTTCCGCTTCGCGCCAGCCGAACAGGCTTTCCGCGGCGGGATTGAAGGAGCGCACCTTGCCCTGGCCATCGATGGTGATCAAGCCGTCGGCCGCCGTATCGACGATGGCGCGCAGGCGCGATTCGCTGGCGCTGGCATGGCGCAGCAGTTGGCGGTAGCGCAGCAGGCCGTTCGCGGCGGCGACAAACACCGTCAGGGTGACGGTGATCAGGGCCACGGCCAGCGCCACGAACGACGCTTGCACGGTAATCGTATTGTCGCCTGCCGTGGGGGTGCCGGAAAAGCGCGCCGCCAGCATGCCCGTGTAATGCATGCCGGAAATAGCCAGCCCCATGACGACGCTGCTGACCAGCAAGGACGCCAGGGGACTCATGCGCAAACGCATGGCGCTCAGGCCGAAGCGTATCCACAGCGCCAGCATGGCCATGACGACGGCCACCACCAGCGACAGGGCGAACAGCCAGGGCTGGTAATGCAGGGTCAGCGACGTCTGCATGGCGGCCATGCCGCTGTAATGCATGGAACCGATGCCCACGCCGACGAGCACGCCGCCCACCACCAGCTGGCGCCAGTTGATGCTCGGGCGCGCCAGCATGTGCAGCGCCACCCACGAAGCGGCCACACCGGGCAGCATGGAGAGCAAGGTCAGGCTGGGGTCGAAGGAGACGCGCGTGCAGATGTCGAAAGCCAGCATGCCGATGAAGTGCATCGACCAGATGCCGCCGCCCAGCGCGATGGCGCCCGTGACGATGGCCGTCTGGCGCTGGAATCCCCGCTCGCTGCTGCGCGCCATGCCGGCGATCTGCAAGGCCATGAACGAGGCAAAGATGGCGATGCCGATGGAAAACAGCACCAGCCAGGCGTTGTGCGTGCCGTAGATATACTGCAAGGTATCGTCCGATACGGCAAAGATGGAACTCAGCATACTGTCGTGAACTCAATAGAGTGAAACGTGACGTCGCAAAACATGACGGCGCACCGCGCGCCGGCGCCCGGCTTTTTACTAAAGCGGCAACACAGCGGAAATGACAACGGTAGCAGTCGACCAGGGCAAGGCTCGGTCATCACGCCCGCGCCTGCCGCGCGGGGGAAAGGTGCTTTTTACAGAGGGAAAAAGCGGAATGCGTACGAACTCTGGCGCGGATGGCTGGCCGCCAGCGTGACGATGATTTTTTAAAGAGCCATGAGTATAGTTGCTTTGCGAACATATTCATAGGACTTCAGCAATATTATGGCAAGGAAGGCAATATTTTGAGGTCGCGATGCGACAGCGCTCGTCCGTTCAGGCTGGCGGCCACAGCGCGCGTATGGCGGAAGAGGCCTGATAAGTCGCACCGGCGCGCTCGGCCACAGGGATACCGGCCAGTGTACAGCGGCGGCCCAGCTCGTCCTTGATCTGCCGCAACGACCAGCGCTGCGGCACGGGCAGATCCATGCCCACCACGCGGATCAGCGGGCAATCGTCGAGGGTCGTGTGCAGCAGCAGCTCCACGCGCGCCATCGGCGGCCCGCCGCGGTAAACATCCACCGCGCCCGCGTAAGTGACCACCTCCAGCGCGCGTATCTGCTGCGGCGTCAGCTGCAGCACCTTGTCATGGCCGGGCAAGCCCCGCGCCAGCCGGCGCAGCAACACGCCCGCGTCATTGATCTCGACATGAAAAGACAGATCGGGGCCCGGCAGAAAAAGCACGCCGACGATCCAGGCGGTCAGCGCCGGCAGGCCCAGCAGCACCGCCTCGCCCGCATACGGCACGTCGCGCCAGACGGCTTGCACGATGAAGGCAAGGATCAGGACGCAGCCGCCCAGCAGCACGCTGCGCCACAGCACGGGACGCATATTGGCCATCATCGCCGCATGGGAGCTGGCATCGTCGGCCGGCGCAAAGCGTATCCATTCGGCGCGCGCCGGCTTGCAAGGCCTGGCGGGAATGCCGCTCAAGCGTTCTGCGCCAGCATGCCGCGGAACCATGCCAGTTGCTCGCGCGTCAGGTAATTGGCGCCATCGCCATGCAGCAGGACGATCTCGATCTCTGGGGGAATCGAGGCGATCAGCTGCGCGCCCGTGACGGGAATCTTGGGGAAATTGATGCCGGCCAGGAAAGCCGGGTCTTCCGCCACCGTCACGCACTGGCGCTCGGGATTCGGCGACGGCACGAGGAACAGGTCGATCTGCTCGCTTTGCCCGCCGATGACGACGTGCAATTGCGCGGCCAGCAGTTCAGGCAGGATCAGCTCGATGTTATTTTCGGCGCGCGATTGCTGGAAAGCGCTTTTCAGGGGCGTAAGGAGAGGAATGGCGGTCATGGCAAAGTGGAAAGATAAAGACGGCGGCAGTGTAGCAGAGGCGCCCGGACGGGCGCGCTCCGCTGGAACAGCCGCTACATCTTGTAGTTCAGCGAGACAAGTACGCTGCGCGGCGCGCCGTAGCGCGCCAGCCCGCCGGACCAGGAATAGCCGAGCGCCTGGTAGTAGCGTCGGTCGAGCACGTTATCGATGTTCGCGCGCAGCTGCAGCTGCTCATTGATGCGATAGCCGGCCGTCAGCCCGACGATGGCGTAACCGCCCTGCTGCGTCAGGTAAGCCTTGTCGCGGCGCTCGATCTTGTCCTGCGCAGTCACCGAGGCGCCCAGGTTCCAGCGCGCCAGGCTGCCGCTCAGCTGCACGTTCGTGTACAGCTTGAACAATTGCTTCGGCTCGTCCGTGGCGATGCGCTGGCCGATATTCGCCGCCACGCTGTCCTTCGTGTACTTGGCCAGCACATGGGTGTAGCCGCCCGCGATCTGCCAGCCCGGCAATGGCGAGCCCGACAATTGCAAGTCGACGCCTTCGCTCTGCACCTGCCCGGCCGCGCGGGCACAATAGATGGGGCCGCCCGTGGGGCAATTGACTTCATCGGTCATGGCGCGGTTGTTTTGCTTGATGCGGAACAAGGCGCCGCTGGCGTTGAGCCTGCCGCCGAAATATTCTCCCTTGACGCCCGCTTCCAGGTTGGTGCCGCTCAACGGCGGCAAGCCATTGCCTTTGACATCGAGCACGCTTTGCGGCTGGAAGATCTGCGTGCCGCTCGCATACACGGAGTGATGCGGGTCCAGGTCGTAGACGAGGCCCGCGTACGGCGTGAATTTCGCGTTTTCCGTCAGGTCGCGGCGCCACGTCGGATTGGCGGCATACCAGCCCGTGACGTCCTGCGCATACCAGCCGAAGCGCCCGCCCAGCACCAGGCGCAGCGGATCGGCCAGGCTGAAGTTGCCGGCCGCATAAATCCCCTTCTCGTCCGTCTTGCGGCCCCAGTTAAAGGGTTCGAACGGCGCGCCGCGCATGCGGTAGGCGCGGGGATTCCAGTGGCGGATGTCGAACACGCGCGTTTGCGCGCCTTCCCAGCTCTGGGCCGCGTCCGAATCGTCATGGCGGTAGCTGGCGCCGACGATGACGTCATGCCGGCGGCCGAACCAGGTGACGGGACCGCTCAAGCGCCAGTCCGCCACCACTTGCTGCGTGTTGTACTTCCAGCCGGTTTCCGACTGTTCCAGCAAAAACGTTTCGCCAGCGACGCGGCCGTTGGTGGTATTGCGCGTGCTCGACGAGGCGTCGATATGCGTGATGGCGAAGCGGCTGCGCCAGCCCTTCTCCAGCCGCGTTTCCAGGTCGGCGAAGACGACGTTGTTGTCGCGTTTCTGGAAGGAATCGGCATTGTTCAGGAAAGTCGAGCGGGGCAAGTCCATGTGGCGGCCGTCGGGCAAGGTCGGCAAGCCGACGAACACGCCGTCGGTGCGGCTGTGCTGGCGCGAAAAGCCGATGCCGGCCGTGGTCGACGGCGTCAGGTCCGCCTCCAGAATCGCATACACGGTGCCGTTCCTGTTGCCCACCACGTCGACGAAGCTGTCGCTGTCGCGCAGACTGGCCGCCACGCGCCCGCGCACGCTGCCCGACGCGTTCAGGGCATTGCTGGCGTCCACCGTCAATTGCCGGTCCTTCCAGCTGCCCAGGTGAATGGATGCGTCCAGCAAGGGCGTGGCCGTGGGGCGCTTGCGTATCATGTTGATGCTGCCCGACGGCGCGCCCGCCCCTTCCATCAGGCCGGTGGCGCCGCGCACCACTTCCACCCTGTCGTACATCAGCATGTCGGCCGAGACGTTGCGCTCATTGAAACCCGTGACGTCCAGCGGCAAGCCATCGACATTGATGTGGCTCAAGGCGAAGCCGCGCGCGAAATACGTGGTTTCCTGGTCGGACACGCCCTGCGTCTTGCCATACAGGCCAGGCGTGGCGCGCGCCACATCCTGCAAGGTGGTCAAATCGAAATCTTCCATCTGCTGGCGCGAAATGACGCTGACCGTTTGCGGCGTGTGGCGCTGCGACAGGTTCAAGCCCGTGGCCGTCGACAGATTGCGCGAGGTATACAAGCCCGTGCCTTCCGTGGCGCGGTCCGCCTCGGCGCTGACGACGACGGCGGGCATGCTGGCCAGGCCGCCATCGGCCGTATTGGTATTGATCTTGCGTAACAGATAATTGCCATTGCCGTTTTCAAGCACGTCGAGGCCGCTGCCTTGCAGCAATTTTTGCAGGCCGGCGGCAACGCCATGGCGCCCCTGCAAGCCCGGCGTCGCCAGGCCGTCGAGCGCTACGCCCTGGGTGGACAGGTTCACGCCGGAGGCGATGGCAAACGAGGCCAGCGCTTCGCGCAGATTGCCGGCAGGAATGCTGTACTCGCGCACGGCGGCCACCTGGCTGGCCTCGGCCGCCAGCGCTGTTTGCGGCAAACTGGCGCCTGCCGCGCCCACGGCCAGCAGCAAGACCAGCGCGGCGCGCACGGCGCCCGTGGTGGGATGGAGCGCGGGGGGCGTCCACGGTGAAAATAAGCGGTGCTGCACAGCCATGTAGACCCTTTCGATGGTTCGGATTGTTCGTTCTCTACCTTGTATGACGAAGCAATCCGAAAAAAGGGACAGGGAAAATGCATATGGCGGCGCTGATCGGCTTACGCCGCCTCGACACTGATCCAGTAGCGCGTGCGGCGCACCAGCCGGATCGGCAAGGCGCGCTGCAGCAGGAGCAGGATGTTGTCCGGGTCGTGCAACTGGAAGATGCCGTCCACGGGCAAGGCCGCCAGCGCCGGATCGCAGCGCAGCACGCCGTAGCGATAGCGCGCCACCTGTGCCAGCACCTCGCCCAGCGGCATGCGTTCGGCGATCAGCACGCCCCGCAGCCAGGCGTCCGCATGGGGCGGCGACGACGTCAAGGCAGACACGGCCACGTCGTCGAAACTGCCCTGCCGGCCCGCATCGACCGTGCGCAAGGCGCCGGGCGCCTGCGATGGCGCGATCTCGACGGCGCCCTCGCTGACGCTCACCTCGGTGCGCGGCGCCAGCACGCTGCCGCCCTGGCGCACGCTGAAGTGCGTGCCCAGCGCGCGCACGGCGCCATTGCTGCTGCGCACGAGGAACGGACGCGCCGGCACGGCCCCGTCGTGCGCCGTGGCGACGTGGATTTCCCCCGCATGCAAGACCACCAGCCGCGCCGCGCCGTCAAAGCGCACGTCGATGGCCGTGTCCGTATTGAGCACCAGTTGCGTGCCGTCGGGTAATGCCATATGCCGGATTTCACCCCTGGCCGTGCGGATCGCGGCGCGCCACGCTTGCCAGGGCGCCGACTGGCTGGTCAGCCACAGCGCCGGTCCGGCCGCGATCAGCCCGGCCAGGCCGTAGAGCACGGCGCGCCGCTGCGGCGACTGCGGCGGCGCATCCGCCGTCTGGCGCAGCGCGGCCGGCACGCTGGCCAGGGTGCCGCACACGAGCTCGGCCCGCTGCCAGGCCGCTGCGTGCGCGGGATCGCTGGCGCGCCAGGACTGGAACGCCTGCTGCTCGCTTGGAGTCAAGGGGCCCGCGTGCAGGCGCACCAGCCATTGCGCCGCCGCGCGGGCGGCACGCGGGTCGATGGCAGCCGTGCTGGCGTTCACAGGATCAAGAGGATGCAGCGTTCGAAGGCCTGCACCATGTAGCGCTTGATGCTGCGCTCGCTCACGGCCAGGCGCCGGGCGATTTCCCCGTACGCCATGCCATCGACATGCGCCAGCAAAAAAGCGCTGCGCACGAGCGGCGGCAAGCCGTCGAGCATGGCATCGATGCGCTGCAAGGCTTCCAGTACCAGCAAGCGCTCTTCCGGCGACTGCATCAGCAGATCGGGCTGCTGCGCCAGCGTTTCCAGCCACGCCTGCTCCAGCGACAGGCGCCGGTAATGGTCGATCAGCAGGCGCTGCGCCACGGTGGTGAGATAGGCGCGCGGTTCGCGCAGGCTCTGCCGGCCCTCGGGCGGCGCCGCCAGCAGGCGCACGAAGGTATCCTGCGCCAGGTCGGCCGCATGGTCGGCGCACTGCAGCTTGGCGCGCAGCCAGCGCATCAGCCAGCCGTGGTGATTGCTGTAGATGACCGCGATCGATTCGCCGGATTGCGCAATGTTCACTAGGACTCCGATGCGCGCAAGGCAAGGCGCGACTAATTGATAATAATTCTCATTATCACAAATCCTGGCCCCCGGCGTCAATGCCGGTGCCTGCCTATCGCAGGAAACCGTTGTTTCAGCGCGGCGCCTGCTTATCGTTTTTGCGCGGGTTTCGCCGGCGCCGGGCGCAGGATGCTGGGCTTGACATACATGGCGGTATTGTCGCTGCGCATCTCGATATCGAACATGCCGCTCGCGCGCAGGACTTCGCTGAGTTTCTTGTAGCCGTAATTGATGGGTGAAAAGGAACTGGTATTGGAAACGTATTTGCCGACCTTGCTCAGGTGCGACCAGCCGTCGATCTCGGAGGTCTGGCTCACGGCGTTGAGCAACAGCTGCGTCAGGACGGGATCCTCGATCAGGGCGCTGTCACGAACGGCTTCGGCCGTGGCCTGCCCCGTCGCCGCTTGCGCCGCAGGCACCAGGTTTTCGATGTAGATGAACTGCGAGCACGCCTGCACGAAGGCCGGCGGCGTTTTGCGTTCGCCGAAGCCGAAGACGGGCAAACCGCTCTCGAGGATGCGCATGGCCAGCGGCGTGAAATCGCTGTCGCTCGTCATCAGGGCGAAGCCGTCGACATTCTTGCTGTACAACAAGTCCATCGCATCGATGATCATCGCGGCGTCCGTCGCGTTCTTGCCGCTCGTGTAGGCGAACTGCTGCAAGGGGCGGATGGCGTTGGGGTGGAGTTTTTCCACCCAGCCGCTCAGATAGCTGCTCTTCCAGTCGCCGTGCGCATGCCGCACATTGACCGTGCCATGTTTGGCCAGCTCGGCAAGGACGCCTTCCACGGCGGTGCTGCTCACGTTATCGCAATCGATCAGCAAGGCGATGCGCATGTCATTGGGTTTCACGGTCACTCCCGACAAATTCATTGGACGGCATGCGCCGCCAGCCTGGCGCGCGCTCAGCGCACGCCAGCGGGCAGAACGGCTGGCGCCCGCTCCGGGTTCGCCCCCTTGAGCTGCATCCAGTTATTCGCAATCAATTGGTATTCCAGCGTCTTCCGATCATGCCCCACGCCGCCGTATTCGACCGTCAGCCGGATGCAACGCTGGCCTGCAACGCCGCCAATCAGCCTGCGCATCGGCACACTCTGATCGAGGATGACGTCGCTCGGATTGAATTTTCCGCCAACATCGGCGATACCGGCAAAACCCGGCCTGGCGCGCCCCAGCAAGTCCTGCACCTGGGCGGGAAGTGCATCGAGCGAGGTCACCGCCGTGCGGTCCTCCGCATCGCATGAAGCGTCCTGCGCCCACGCCTGGGCCGGGCAAGCCAGCATGAGCATCAATACGGCAGCATATCCGGGTTTCATCTTGACGGTTCTTTCAATTGCCAAATGGGAAAGTATCCATATTCTCACGCGGGAGCCGATAACGCCAGCCGGCCGGCCACGGGGCGTGGCAACAACGCCGCGCTGACGGCCATGAGGTATGTCAAACAATGAGCAGGAAGGCGCAAGGAGGCCCAGGACGGGCAGGATCTGGGCCGGCCGCGTCCGGAAATTCGGCGCGGCCAGCCTGGCGGACGTCCGGCAGGCCGGGCGTCAGCCGGTCATCGGTCAGTGCTGGCCGATCTTCATGATTTTCAGCGCGTTCGTGCCGCCGACCTTGCCCATCGGCTCGCCCCAGGTCAGCACGACGGTGTCGCCCTTGGCCACGACTTTATGTTCCAGCAGCAAGTCTTCCGCCTGCTGCAAGACCTTGTCGCGGTCGGTGCCGGACGTCAGTTCCAGCGTGCTGACGTTGCGGTACAGGGCCAGCTTGCGGCGCGTGCCCACGCTCGGGGTCAGCGCGACGATGGGGATGTCGATGTTGCAACGGCTCATCCACAGCGCCGTGGAACCCGATTCCGTCAGCGTGGCGATCGCTTTCACGCGCAAGTGATGGGCCGTAAACAGGGCGCCGTAGGCGATCGACTGGTCGATGCGCGAGAACGTGGCGTTGAGGAAATCGGCATCGAGCTTGCAGGTATCCCATTTTTCCGCATCGAGGCAGATGGCGGCCATCGCTTCCACCGTTTCGATCGGATAGCGGCCCGAGGCCGTTTCCGCCGACGTCATGACGGCGTCCGTGCCGTCGAGCACGGCATTCGCCACGTCGGACACTTCCGCGCGGGTCGGCACGGCGTTGACGATCATCGATTCCATCATCTGCGTGGCCGTGATCGCCAGCTTGTTCGACGCGCGCGCCATCTTGATCATGCGCTTTTGCAAGGCCGGCACGGCCGCGTTGCCCACTTCCACGGCCAGGTCCCCGCGCGCCACCATGATGCCGTCGGAAGCGTCGAGGATTTCTTGCAGCGCGGGAATGGCTTCCGCCCGTTCGATCTTGGCGATCATCATCGGCTTGTGGTCCCATGCTTCGCCGGCGATATTCGCAAGCTGGCGCGCCATGACCATGTCGGTGGCGTTTTTCGGGAAGGACACGGCCACGTAATCGGCCTGGAAGCTCATCGCCGTTTTCACGTCTTCCATGTCTTTCGCCGTCAGGGCCGGGGCCGACAAGCCGCCGCCCTGGCGGTTGATGCCCTTGTTGTTCGACAGTTCGCCGCCGATTTTCACCGTCGTGTGGATTTCGCTGCCGACGACCTTGTCCACCGTCAAGACGATGAGGCCATCGTTGAGCAACAATACGTCAGCGGCGCGCAAGTCGCGCGGCAATTCCTTGTAGTCGAGGCCGCAGCGCTCGATGTTGCCTAGTTCGCCGTTTTCGCCCCATTTCGCGTCGAGGATGAAGGAAGCGCCGTTTTCCAGGAAAATCTTGCCTTCTTCAAACTTGCCGACGCGAATCTTCGGGCCTTGCAAGTCGGCCATGATGGCCACTTCACGGCCGCACAGGGCTGCCGCTTCGCGCACCATGCGGGCGCGGTCGATATGGTCTTGCGCCTTGCCATGCGAGAAGTTCAGGCGCACGACGTCGACGCCGGCCTTGAACATGCGGACCAGGGTATCGATATCGTTCGAAGCGGGGCCGATGGTGGAAACGATCTTGGTGGCGCGTTGCTGTACTTGCATGGTCATGGTGTGCTGCTTTCTATAAGGTTCGTGCTGCTGCAAGGGCCAGCCTTGTGGGCCGGCCGTCCTGGTGCGCTGGATCAGCGCTGGTTCTTCTTACTTGGCCGCCATCAGGGCGACCGTGGTGTCGAGCATGCGGTTCGAGAAGCCCCACTCGTTGTCGTACCACGACGACACTTTCACGAGGCGGCCCGAGACCTTGGTCAGGGTCGAATCGAAGTTCGACGAGGCCGGGTTGTGGTTGAAGTCGATGGAAACAAGCGGTTCCGTCTGGTAAGTGAGGATACCTTTCAGCGCGCCTTCCGATGCCGTTTTCAGCAAGGCGTTCACCTCTTCCACCGTCGTATCGCGCCTGGCGATAAAGGACAGGTCGACCAGCGAGACGTTAATCGTCGGCACGCGCACGGCAAAACCATCGAGCTTGCCATTCAGTTCCGGCAAGACGAGGCCGACAGCGGCCGCCGCGCCCGTCTTGGTGGGAATCATCGAATGCGTGGCCGAGCGGGCGCGGCGCAAGTCTTCATGCATCACGTCGGAGAGTACCTGGTCGTTCGTGTAGGCGTGCACGGTGGTCATCAGGCCCGATTCGATGCCGATGGCGTCGTTCAGCGGTTTTACCAGTGGCGCGAGGCAGTTCGTCGTGCACGAGGCGTTGGAAATCACCGTGTCGGAGGCTTTCAGCACGTGCTGGTTGACGCCGAACACGATGGTGGCGTCCACGTCCTTGCCGCCCGGCGCGGAAATGATGACTTTCTTTGCGCCACCCTTCAGGTGGGCCGAGGCTTTTTCCTTGGTGGTGAAGAAACCCGTGCATTCGAGCACGACGTCGACACCGAGTTCGCCCCAGGGGATCAAGGCCGGGTCGCGCTGCGCGAAGACGCGGATGCGGTCGCCGTTGACGAGCATGTTCTCGCCATCGATGGTGACGACGCCGGGAAACTTGCCGTGCACCGTGTCGTAGCGCGTCAGATGCGCATTCGACTTGGCGTCGCCCAGGTCGTTGATGGCGACGATTTCAATATCCTGCTGCTTGCCGCCTTCATAGAATGCGCGCAAGACATTGCGGCCGATGCGGCCATAGCCATTGATGGCAACTTTGATGGTCATGCTGTCTCCTTGTTGTTTTCTACTCAAAACCAGCCCAAATGCAAGTACCGGGGTCGTACCCTCAGGGTACGACCCCAGCCCTCGCTGTTGGGCTTGATTTCATTAACCGCTATTGCGCAGGCCAGCCGCAATCCCATTGATCGACAAATGAATGCCCGTGCGCGCCGCCGCATCCTGTTTACCCTCGCGGAAACGTTTCAACAGCTCCACCTGCACGTGGTTGAGCGGGTCGATATACGGGAAACGGTTGCGTATCGAGCGCTGCATCAGCGGATTGGCTTGCTGCAACTCTTCCTGGCCCGTGATCAGCTTCAAGGCGTCCAGGGTGGCCGCGTATTCGGCGCGGATGCGCGTAAAGATGGCCTCGCGCAAGGTTTTATCCTTGACGAGTTCCGCATACTTGCCGGCGATGGCGATGTCGCTCTTGGCCAGCACCATATCCATGTTCGACAGCAATGACGTGAAGAATGGCCAGTCCGTGTACATGCCGCGCAGCACGTCCGCGCCGTCGGCGGGATGGGCAGCCAGGTAGGCTTGCACAGCGGAACCGAAACCGAACCAGCCTGGCAGCATCAAACGGCATTGCGCCCAGCTCAAGACCCAGGGAATGGCGCGCAAATCCTCGATCGAGGTCGATTTCTTGCGCGAGGCGGGACGGCTGCCGATGTTCAGTGCGGCAATTTCGGCGATCACCGTCGATTCCCAGAAGTATTGTTCGAAGCCTTCCGTGCCGTACACGAGGTCGCGGTAGGCGTTCAGGGCCGTGCCGGACAGCTCTTCCATGGCGGCCAGATGGCCCGCGCCGGCCGAAGCCTTCGGCTGCAGCTGCGCCTGCGGCAGCAGGGTCGACTGGATGGTGGCGGCCACCAGCACTTCCAGGTTGCGGCGCCCGACTTCCGGGTTCGCATATTTGGCCGTGATGACTTCGCCCTGCTCCGTCAGGCGGATCTGTCCCTGCACGGCGCCGGCCGGCTGGGCCAGGATGGCTTCGTAGCTGGGGCCGCCGCCGCGTCCCACGGAGCCGCCGCGGCCGTGGAACAAGCGCAGCTTGATCTGGTATTGCTTGAAGACCGTCACCAGCTCGATCTCGGCCTTGTAAAGTTCCCAGCCGGAGGTCAAGAAGCCGCCGTCCTTGTTGCTGTCGGAATAGCCGAGCATGACTTCCTGCTGGTCCGCGCGCGATTTGAGCAAGCCACGGTAGAACGGCAAGCCGAAGGCGCGCGCCATGATGGCGGGGCCGGCGCGCAAGTCGTCGATGGTTTCAAACAGGGGGATGATGTTGACGTCCACTTCGCGGCTGTCCTGGCGCAGCAAGCCCACTTCCTTCAGCAGCAAGGCCACTTCCAGCAAGTCCGAGACGCTGGCCGCCTTGGAGATGATGCAGTTCGGCACCGATTCCTTACCATATTTGACATGGGCTGCGCGCACGGCGCGGAAGATGTCGAGTTCGGACGTTGTTTCTTCCGAGTACTGCGCATACGGCGACGCCAGCAGGCGCGGCGACTCCAGCTCGGCCAGCAGCACGGCGATGCGCTGCTCTTCATCGAGATCCAGGTAGACCAGGCCAGGCTGGGCGCCGGCGAACAGTTCGCCCACGACGCGCTCGTGCACGTCGGAATTCTGGCGCAGATCGAGCGGTGCCAGCGAAAAACCGAACACCTTGACGGCGCGGCGCAGCTGGCGCAGCCGGCCACGCGCCAGCGCGCGCAAGCCGTTGCTGACGAGCGAATGCTGGACCACGTCCAGGTCGGTCAGCAGTTCGGCGGCAGTCGCGTAGGGCTGCACGCCGTCTGCCTGCTTGCCCTTGCCGGATAGCACGACGCGCGTGCTTTCCAGGCGCGCATGAATGCCATGCAGGGCGCGGCGGTACGGCTCGTCGACGCGGTGCGGCGACGCGTCGGCCGAACGCTCGGCCAGCGCGCGCAGCGGCTCGCTGCAGGCATTGAGGATTTGCGCCAGCGACAGTTGCGAAGCGAGCTTGCGCAATTCACCGAGGTAAAAGTCGAGCACCTTGTCCGCTTGCGTCTGCAGGGTGCTGCGCAGGATGTCGGCCGTGACGAAGGGGTTGCCGTCGCGGTCGCCGCCGATCCAGCTGCCGACCTTCATGAAATTGGGCAATTCCGCATCTTCCCAGCGGGCATCGCGCTGGGCCAGCATGGTTTCCAGCGAGGAATACAATTTCGGCAATTCGCGCAAAATCGTGTGGTCGTAGAACGACAGGCCATTGGCCACTTCATCCATGACGGACAACTTGCTCGTGCGCAACAAACGCGTCTGCCACAAGGTGACGATGCCGCGGCCCAGCGCTTCTTCGTTCTGTTCCGCCTCTTCCGGCGTCATTTGCACGCGGTCGCGCTCGCTCAACAGGCGGGCGATAGCCATCTGGCAATTCTGGATGCTCTTGCGCTGCACTTCCGTCGGATGCGCCGTGAAGACGGGGCTGACAAACGCATCGTCGAAGAACGTTTCCAGCGCATCGGCCTTGCCTGCGTCAAACACATTGCCGACGGCATGGCTGAGGCTACCCTGGCGCGGCGGCGAACCGGCGATCAGATGGGCGCGCGTGCGGCGGATGTGATGTTGATCTTCCGCAATATTGGCCAGCAGCGAGAAATAGCTGAAAGCGCGCGTCAATTGCGTGGTTTCTTCCTGCGACAGCGCTTGCAGCGCATCGGACAGCTGCGCGCGCGCCGCTTCATCATTGTCGCGGCGGAAACGGATGGCCAGCTGGCGCACATGTTCGATGCGCTCGAAGGCGGGGTCGCCCAGGTGGTTGCGGATGGCGTCGCCCAGCAGACGGCCCAGCTGGCGGATATCGCTGCTCAGCAGCTCGTCTTTCACTTCATTCATTTGCATGGTATTCATTTCCTGGGGCGGCCACGGCGGCACCGCACAGATTGCGTAGTACGCGCTTCCCGGCCCCGGGAAACGCCCATCATCCGATTTTTGTAGTAAATTTACCTTATTGCTTCACCATCCTCTTGATTTCCATCAATAAAAATCCTATCCAAAGGGCCGACAAGGGCTTAGGAGCTGTTTGCCAGGGCAACAATATGAAAATTTACTACGCATTTAAGCGAAAGGCAATCAACTTTTGTCTTTCGAGGCTGAAAAGTGACGGTGCAACACACATGGCCGGCGCTCTCCTGTATGCTGCGGATGAAACAAGGATGTAATCCACATCTTTCACACACCTGACAAAAACGTAGCGAGCGGGATGAGCTGTGGCCGAGAAGCGCAGCTGTGCGGATGCACAGTGAGCATCGCAGGCCGCAAATCGCGACGCGCAGTAGCCTTGTCGGGTGTTTACTCTCTACTCCCATGCGACTGACTGCCTACACTGATTACACCCTGCGCACCCTGATGTACCTGGGCGTGCACCGCGACCGGCTCGTGACCATCCAGGACATTGCCGACTTGCATTCCATCTCGAAAAATCATTTGATGAAGGTGGTGCACCAGCTGGGCCTGTCTGGCATCGTGGAAACGGTGCGTGGGAGGAATGGCGGCCTGCGCCTGGCGCGCGACCCGGCCGAGATCAATATCGGCACCGTGGTGCGCGAAACGGAAAACGATTTTTTCATGGCCGAATGTTTCAACAAGGAAAACAATACCTGTCCGCTCACGCCCGATTGCCTGCTGAAGGCCAAGCTGGGCCAGGCCACGGCCGCCTTCCTGGCCGTGCTCGACACGGTGACGCTGGCATCGATACTCGACGCGGCGCCGGGTGCGCCCGCGCTGGCGGCGGGCGTGATTCCCTTGCGCGTGGCCAAGTAAGGCCATACCAATGGCGCGCAACTGCCGCGCCTGGAGATAGCATGCCAAACGTGTGCTGCTGAAATGGCAGAAAATATTGCCCTGGCTGCCGGTTAATTGATGCGGATATACCAATACACAGCGGCATTGCGAGGCCGGGTTTCCAGGCCGCCCTTGTTTTCAACGGAAACGGCTGTCGATCCGTTCTCTGATCCGGCCACTGCCCTGGCAGCGATGCCCCCATAAGCGGCAGCTTCGATCCTTTCCGCTATCCTGGGGAGAACGGCGCCATGATTGTGCGCGGCAAATGAATCCGGCTGCACGCTACCGGCCAAGCGTTCGCCGTCTGGATCATTCTTTGCACCTTCATCTATTCCGCGCAAGAACAGACCACGCAGATCGGGGACTGTGCGCTTTCCGCTGGAAATTTTTTCGTACACCGAACGCGTCACATCCCGCCCATCCGCGAGAACCCACGTGTATTTTTCAGGAACATAAGTGGAATCGAGCCCTGCCTGACGGTAAAACTCGGCAGGCGGCAGCATCGAGCCGATAACCGCGCCTATCGGAATGAGATTATTATCGACAACTTTTTTCGCTGTTTCCGTAGCCACCCTTTGCGTTTGGATGTAACTGCTGCCTAATGATGAAGCCAAGCCGATCAATGCAATAATTATGGAAGGTAACCAGTGAGAAGAATGAGTCCCTGATGCATTCATGACGCCCCCCTTCCAGACATATGCCCACCCTTAGCGCCAAAGATATCGATAGCCGCTCATCGCACTCTCTTTATAGGTCAAACAGCCTCAATCCTTACTGACCTTTCTCAATTCATGAGCACAGCGCCCGACTGCAAGATGCACAGAAATGAATTGCAGGCGCGCAAAACAATCACGCCCGGCGAACCGAGCGTGATTATTTTCTTCAACAACACTTATTTACATCAATGCGCGCTGGCGCCTGCCGCGCCGATGCCCGTTTCCGAACGCATTTGCTGCGCTTCGTAGCCGGCGCGGTCGATGCGCGCGCGGGGGCTCTTGTCGAGCACCGAGAACAGCCAGATGCCGACGAAGCCGGCCGTCATCGAGAACAGCGCCGGCGACGCATACGGGAACAACGCTTCGCCATGACCGAGCACGTCGACCCACACGGACTTCGACACCACCGTCAGCGCGACGGCCGTGGTCAAGCCCAGGAAGCCGCCGATGGTGGCGCCCCGCGTGGTGCAATCCTTCCACAGCACCGACATGAACAGCACGGGGAAGTTGGCCGAGGCGGCAATGGCGAAGGCCAGCGAGACCATGAAGGCGATGTTCTGCTTTTCAAAGGCGATGCCCAGCACCACGGCGATGATGCCCAGCACGATCGTCGTCACGCGCGACACTTTCAATTCGTTGGCGCCCGTGGCCTTGCCCTTCTTGATCACGGTGGCATACAGGTCGTGCGACACGGCCGACGCGCCCGACAGGGTCAAGCCCGCCACGACAGCCAGGATGGTGGCAAACGCGACCGCCGACATGAAGCCGAGGAAGACGTTGCCGCCCACGGCCTTGGCCAGGTGCACGGCCGCCATGTTGTTACCGCCCAGCAATTTACCGGCCGCATCCTTGAACTCGGGATTGGTACTCACCAGCACGATGGCGCCAAAGCCGATGATGAAGGTCAGAATGTAGAAATAGGCGATCCAGGTGGTGGCCCAGAACACGGATTTGCGCGCTTCCTTGGCGCTCGGCACCGTGAAGAAACGCATGAGGATGTGCGGCAGGCCGGCCGTGCCGAACATCAGCGCCATGCCGAACGAGATGGCCGAAATAGGATCCTTGATGAAGGAACCGGGGCCCATGATGGCTTCCTTGGTGGCGTGCACGTCCACCGACTTGGCGAACAGCGCTTCCGGGCTGAAGTTGAACTGCGCCAGCACGGCCACGGCCATGAAGGTGGCGCCGCCCAACAGCATCACGGCCTTGATGATCTGCACCCAGGTGGTGGCCGTCATGCCGCCGAACAGCACGTAAATCATCATCAATGTACCGACCAGGACGACGGCGATCCAGTATTCCAGGCCGAACAGCAGCTTGATCAGCTGGCCCGCGCCCACCATCTGCGCGATCAGGTAAAAGGCCACGACGACCAGGGTGCCGGAGGCCGAGAAAATGCGGATCGGCGCCTGCTTGAAGCGGTAGGCGGCCACGTCGGCAAAGGTGAAGCGGCCCAGGTTGCGCAGGCGCTCGGCCATCAGGAAGGTGATGACGGGCCAGCCGACGAGAAAGCCGATGGCGTAGATCAGGCCATCGTAGCCGTTCAGGAAGACGGCGGCGGAAATGCCGAGGAACGATGCGGCCGACATATAGTCGCCCGCGATGGCCAGGCCGTTCTGGAAACCCGTGATGCCGCCGCCGGCCGTGTAGAAATCGGACGCCGACTTGGTTTTCGCGGCGGCCCACTTGGTGACGAACAGCGTGAAGATGACGAAGGCGGCGAACATGATGATCGCCGTCCAGTTGGTCGGTTGCTTGACGGCCTGGCCCAGGTCGGCGCCGGCCGCCAGCACGCTGCCGCTGGCGCCCGCCAGCAAGGCCAGCGCTGCCAGGCAAGCGAGTTTGCGTTGCGTCAATGCGGCGCCGTTCATGCTTGCACCCGTGCCTGGATGGCGTTGCTCAGGTCATCGAATTGCTTGTTGGCGCGGCGCACATAGATGCCCGTGACCAGCACGGTAAACACGATGACGAACAAGCCGATCGGCATGCCCCAGGTCATCACGCCGGCGCCCGTTTTAGTGGCGAGGAATTCCTTGTTGAAGGCGATGAGCAGGATGTAGCCGTAGTACACCAGCATCATCAGGCCCGTCAGCGCCCAGCCGAAGCGGGAACGCACCTTGACCAGTTGATGATAGTTGGGGTCGCGCTTGATTTTTTGAACCAGATCGTCATGCATGGTGTTGCCTCCTGTTATGTAAAAGCTGCTCTTTTGTTTTCGAGCTTGCATTCACAATACGGCGCGAGGCTTACCCGCCCCTTACGGCGGCGTTTTTTTCTCGCAGGGGCAACACAAGGAGCAACACAAGGAGCAATACAAGGCAGACAAGGTCAGTTCAGCGCGGCTGCCGGTCCGAAGAATTCATGGTGCGTCTGCCGTTCCGGCACGCCCAGTTCGCGCAGGTATTGCTTGACGGCCCGCATGAACGGCTGCGGCCCCAGGAAGTAGGCGTCGACGTCGCGCGATGCGGGCAGCCAGTTATTCAACTGCTTTTTATCTAGCAAGCCGACGGCATCGGGCGCATCTTGCTCGCCGCCATGTTCCGCGTAGCAGTAATAGCGTTTCAATTGCGGGTGCTGCGCGGCCAGTGCATCGATCTGCGCGCGGAACGCATGCACGCCGTGGTGGCGCGCCGCGTGGATGAAGTGCACGGGACGCTTGCCGCGCAGGGCCGCCGTCAGCATGGCCAGGGTCGGCGTGATGCCGACGCCGCCGCTGATCAGCACCAGCGGCTTGTCGCTCTCCGTCAGCACAAAGTCGCCCGAGGGCGGCGTCAGCTGCACGGTATCGCCCGCCTGCACATGGTCGTGGAAGAAATTCGACACCTTGCCGCCCTCTTCCCGCTTGATGCTGATGCGGTAGGTCTGGCCATTGCTGGCGGCGGACAAGGAGTACTGGCGGCGCATGGGCACGCCGTCGACGTCGACCAGCACGCCGATATATTGACCTGGCGCAAAGTCGAGCACGGGCCGGCCATCGGCGGGCGCCATCAGGAAGGACGTGATCTCGCCGCTTTCCACCGTCTTGCTGCGCACGGTAAAGTCGCGCGCACCGCTCCAGCCGCCCGGCGCGGCCGCCTGCGCCTTGTAGATGCGCCCTTCCTCGCCGGCCAGGATGTCGGCCAGCTGGCCGTAGGCCGCGCCCCAGGCATCGATGACGGCGTCGCTGGCGACTTCTTCGCCCAGCACTTCGCGGATCGCCTGCAGCAGGCTGGCGCCCACCAGCGGATAGTGTTCGGCGCGAATCTGCAGGGCTACGTGCTTGTTGACGATGGTGGCCACCAGGTCGCCCAGCGCGGCCAGCTGATCGATATATTTGGCGTACATCAGCACGCCATTGGCCAGCGCGCGCTGCTGGTCGCCGCTGTGCTGGTGCGCCTGGTTAAAGTACGGCAGCACTTCGGGATGGTCGCGGAACAGGTTCTTGTAAAAGTGGCGCGTCAGCGCTTCGCCGCCCTGCTCGAGGATGGGGACGGTGGCCGTGATGATGGCGCGTTGTTCTTGGGTCAGCATGTAAAACTCCTGTATATATGAGTAAGCGGTTCAGGCCAGCGTTTCAACGGCCGGGTATAACTCGTGGTCTTCGCGGCGCATGCGCTGGAACAGCGCGTGCAGCACGGTATTGGCTTCGCTGCGGAAGGCTTCCGGCTCGGCCGCCAGGCGCACGGGCGTATTCCAGCGGCCGGCGAAATCCAGGTAGGCGCCGGCGATGCCGTGCATCTCGTTTTCGTACTGGCGGCCCAGTTGTGCCACCTTGGCCACGCCGCACGCCTGCGCGGCCGGATACAGGTAGCGCTGCTCGACGGCCAGGTGCAGCTTGATCAAGCCGCTCATGGCGATGATCTGTTCGGCGATGGCCTGCGCCTGCGCGGCGACTCCGCCGCGCGCCAGCCGGCGCAAGTCATCGATGGCGGCCAGGATGGCCAGGTGCTGCTGTTTGAATTTGTCGATATTCATGGCGTGCTTCTCTTGTTGAGTGCTGCCAGTGTAGCGGAATTCCCTTAAACATGCAAACTACATGCATCTTTAAAGGCCCGAATGTTTCCCACAGGAATGTACATCGACATGCGCCACTATGTGCGGCACAGAACACAAGCTACGGCCACGCCTGCCTATAATTTATTCATCACCGCGCGTGCCCGATTGCGGCCGCGCCGCACCCTCCACTCCAGCCAAGGATGAGCATGAGAATGAAGACGGACACGGTCAAGACGGGCACGGGCCAGGCGCAGCAACTGGCCAACATCATCAACGCGCACCACACGGCATTGCTGGACGGCTGGATGGCTGGCCTGATCGCCCGCCTGGTGCGGCGCGACAAGATCGCCGAAAACGAGCTGCGCCAGCAGGCATCGCAATTTTTGCCGCTGCTGGCGGGCGCGCTGGAAAGCGGCGACTCGTTCGACATCGAAGGCGGCGCCTGGGACGATACGCGCCAGCTGCTCGCGGAAATATCGCAATCGCGCGTGCGCCAGGGCTATTCGCCGATCGACACGGCCAGCTTCATGTTCTCGCTCAAGGAACCGCTGTTCGCCTACCTGCGCCAGGAAATCACGGCGCAGCCGCAGGAACTGGGCGACGCCATCGTCAGCACCAGCAAACTGTTCGACGAGCTGGGTTTGCTCACCATCGCCATCTACCAGAAGGCGCGCGAACAGGTGATATTGCGCCAGCAGCAGGAATTGCTGGAACTGTCCACGCCCGTGGTGCAGCTGTGGCAAAACGTGCTGGCCCTGCCCCTGATCGGCACCCTCGACAGCGCCCGCACGCAGGTGGTAATGGAAAGCCTGCTGCAAAAGATCGTCGACACGGGCGCCCTGATCGCCATCATCGACATCACGGGCGTGCCCACCGTCGACACGCTGGTGGCGCAGCATCTGCTGAAAACCATCGCCGCCGCGCGCCTGATGGGCGCCGACTGCATCATCAGCGGCATCCGCCCGCAGATCGCGCAAACCATCGTGCACCTGGGCGTCAACCTGGAAGACGTGATGACCAAGGCCACGCTGGCCGACGCCTTCGTCGTGGCCCTGAAACGCACGGGTTCCAGCATCACCTACCAGCAGCAGCAACACTGAGGCGCCTATGGAAAGAATCCCCATTTTACGCATGGGCCGGCTGCTGCTGGTGACGATCCAGGTGGACATGCATGACCGCCTGGCCATGACCCTGCAGGACGACCTGACCTCCCGCATCGTGACGGACCGTGCCACGGGCGTGCTGATCGACATTTCCGCGCTCGACATCGTCGATTCCTTCATCGGCCGCATGATCAGCAACACGGCGGCGATGGCGAAAATCCTCGACGCGCGCACCGTCGTCGTCGGCATGCAGCCGGCCGTCGCCATCACCCTGGTGGAGCTGGGGCTGACCCTGGAAGGCGTGAGCACGGCGCTCAACGTGGAACGGGGGATCAAGCTGCTGGAACGGGGCGGCGCATGCGCATGACGGGGGCGCCGTGCTAGGCGCGCAGGCCCAGGAGCGGGCGCAGGCGGGGGCGCAGCAGATTCTGCCCCTGCACAGCGACGAGGACGTCGTGCGCTTGCGCAAGCAGGTGCGCGACAGCATGGTCGCCATGGGGTTTGGCCTGATCGAACAGACCAAGATCATCACGGCGGCCAGCGAACTGGCGCGCAACACCCTGCGCTACGGCGGCGGCGGCGAAGCGCGCATCGCGCGCGTCAGCGATGGCGCGCGCCAGGGCCTGGAACTGCGCTTCGTCGACGCCGGACCGGGCATCGACGATATTCCCCTGGCGCTGACCGATGGCTATACCAGCGGCGGCGGGCTGGGACTGGGGCTGGGCGGCGCCAAGCGCCTGGCCGACGCATTTCACATCGACACGGCGCCCGGCGCGGGCACCACCGTCACCATCGCGAAATGGAAGCTGTTTTGAACCACCAGGAACCGCAGCCTGACATTCTCAGGCAAAGAACTTTTCCCATCGGCGAACCGAGCGAGATCGCCGCGGCCCGCCGCGCCGGCAACGAGCTGGCGCGCCGCATCGGCTTCGACGACGTGCGCACGGGCCAGCTGGCCATCCTCATCAGCGAAGCGGCGACCAACATCGTCAAGCACGCGCAGCGCGGCGAAATCCTGCTGCGCAAGGTGCTGCGCGGCGGCACCAGCGGCATCGAAGTGCTGGCCATCGACAACGGCCCCGGCATGGCCAACGTGCGCCAGCACATGCAGGACGGCCACTCCACCACCGGCACCTACGGCGTGGGACTGGGCGCGATACGCCGCCTGAGCCAGGAATTCGACCTGTACACGGCGCCGGACAAGGGCACGGTGCTGATGATGGTGGTCTGGGGCCAGCACGCCAGCAGCGCCATCCCGGCCCGTCCGAACTGGCAGATCGGCGCAGTGTGTCTGCCGCTGGCGTCGGAACAGGTGTGCGGCGACGCCTGGAACGTCGTGTGCGAAGGCCATGAACTGAGCCTGATGGTGGCCGACGGCCTGGGCCACGGCCCGCTGGCGGCCCGGGCGTCGGAAACGGCCAGCGCGCTGCTGGAACACGATACGCCCGGCCTGCCGCCCCTGCCCGCCCCCTTCATCGAACTGGCCCACGGCGCCCTGCGCGCCACACGCGGCGCGGCGCTGGCCGTGGCGCACATCGACAGCGCGCGCCGCGAACTGCGCTATGCGGGCGTGGGCAACATCGCCGCCTGCGCCTTCGATGCGCAGCAACGCCGGCATTTGCTGTCGCATAACGGCATCGTCGGCAGCAATCTGCGCAAGGTGCAGGAATTCCGCTATCCGTGGCAGCCGGGAACGACACTGATCATGCATAGCGACGGCCTGCACTCGCGCTGGGACCTGGAACGGTATCCGGGCCTGGCGCATTGCCATCCCAGCCTGGTCGCCGCCGTGCTGTACCGCGATTTTGCGCGCGGGCGCGACGACGTCACGGTGGTGGTGCTGCGCGAACATGAGGAGCACCGGCATGCCGGTGCGGAAAGGAACGACACGCCATGACGCAACGCATATTAACCGCCCATATCGGCAGCGAACTCGATGTGGTGGGGGCGCGCCAGCGCGCGCGCCAGATCGCCGCCCTGTGCGGCTTCGGCGTGCAGGACCAGGTGCGCATCGCCACGGCCGTGTCGGAACTGGCGCGCAACGTCTACAACTACGCGGGCAGCGGCAAGGTGCATTTCGCCATCGACGGCCAGACGGCACCGCAGGTGCTCAGCATCCGCATCGAAGACCAGGGGCCCGGCATCGCGCAGCTCGACCGGATACTGGCCGGCACCTACCGCTCGCCCACGGGCATGGGCCTGGGCATTCTGGGCGCACAGCGCCTGATGGACCGCTGCCACATCGACAGCGCACCCGGCGGCGGCACGCAGATCACGCTGCACAAGCTGTTCCCGCGCGACTCTCCGCTGCTCGACGGAGGCATGATCGGCACCCTGTCCGGCAGCCTGCAGGCGCTGCCCCCGGACATCACGCTGGCCGAAGTGCAGCAGCAAAACCGCGAACTATTGACCACCCTGGCCGAACTGAAGACGCGCCAGGACGACCTGCTGCAGCTGACGCGCGAACTGGAAGACACCAACCGGGGCGTGGTGGCGCTGTTCGCGGAACTCGATGAAAAAGCCGACCACCTGCGCCGCGCCGACCAGATGAAGTCGCGCTTCCTGTCGAACATGAGCCATGAATTCCGTACGCCGCTCAGCTCCATCCGCGCCCTGTCCAAGCTGCTGCTCGACCGCATCGACGGCGAACTGTCCGAGGAGCAGGAAAAGCAGGTGCTGTTCATCCTGCAAAGCGCCGTCAGCCTGAGCGACCTGGTGAACGACCTGCTGGACCTGGCCAAGATCGAGGCGGGCAAGGTCGACGTGCACGCCAACAGTTTCCAGGTGGCCGACCTGTTCAGCGCCCTGCGCGGCATGCTGCGCCCGCTGCTGGTGTCCGAATCGCTCACGCTCACCTTCATCGACCCCGACCCGGCCCTGCAGATACACACGGATGAAGGCAAGCTGTCGCAAATCCTGCGCAACTTCATCGCCAACGCCCTCAAATTCACGGAAGCGGGAGAAATCGTCGTCAGCGCCACGCCTTTGCCGGAGCAGGACGCCATCCGCTTTTCCGTCTCCGACACGGGCCTGGGCATCGCCGCCGAAGATGTGCAGCTGATCTTCGAGGAATTCAGCCAGGTGGAAAACCACATGCAGCGCAAGGTCAAGGGCACGGGCCTGGGACTGCCCCTGTGCCGCAACCTGGCCACCCTGCTCAATGGCACGGTGTCCGTGGAAAGCACGCCGGGCCACGGTTCGCTGTTTTCCGTCGTCCTGCCCGCCAGCTACCATGCGCCCGAAGGCAGCCTGCCGCCGAGCGCGCCGGCCAACGACAACGGCAACGACCAGCGCATCGGCGTGCTGGTGGTGGAAGACAATCCGCCCATCCGCCTGCTGTATGAAAAATTCTTGGCCGGCAGCGAGTTTCGCGTGATCCCCGCGCGCAGCGTGCGCGAGGCGCAGGAGCGCTGGGAACAGCAGCGCCCCGCCGCCGTCATCCTCGACATCCTGCTGCACGGCGAAACTGCCTGGCACTGGCTGGCCGAGCTGAAAAACGACCCGCTGCGGCGCCAGGTGCCCGTCATCGTCGCCACCGAGATCGACGACGTGCGCAAGGGCCTGGCGCTGGGCGCCGACGCCTACTACGTCAAGCCGCTGTCGCGCCAGCAATTGCTGGCCACCCTGCGCGCGCTGATCGGCAACCAACACCACCGGCAAGAGCCGGTTCCGCCGCAAGGCACAACCACCTGGGACAATGCGCATGCTACCGGATAACAACAGCGATGCTCTGATCCTCAACGTCGATGACAGCGACGGCGCACGCTACGCCAAATCGCGCATCCTCCAACGCGCCGGCTTCAAGGTCATCGAAGCCTCGAACGGGGGCGACGCGCTGCTGCGCGCCCGCCAGGACCGCCCGAACCTGATCCTGCTCGACGTCAAGCTGCCCGACATCAACGGCCTGGAAGTGTGCCGCCAATTGAAGGGAGGCGCCGAGACGAACACCATCCTGGTGCTGCAGACGTCGGCTTCCTGCATCGGCACGGCCGACAAGATCCGCGCCCTCGACGGCGGCGCCGACAATTACCTGGTCGAGCCGATCGAGGCCGATGAACTGATCGCCAACGTCAAGGCGCTGCTGCGCCTGGGCCGCGTCGAGCGCGCGCTGCGCGACGTGGACCGCCGCAAGGATGAATTCCTGGCCACCCTGGCGCACGAATTGCGTAACCCGCTGGGCCCCATCCGCACGGCGCTGGCCCTGCTGTGCAAGCTCGATCCCGTCGTGCCGGCCGTGCAGGACAATGCGCGCCGCACCATCGCCCGCCATACCGATCACCTGGTGCGCCTGGTGGACGACCTGCTCGACGTGTCGCGCATTTCGCAAGGCAAGATCTCGCTGCAGTGGGAAAGCGTGGGCCTGGCCAGCGTCATCCGCAGCGCGCTGGAAACGAGTTCGCACAGCATCGAGGCGCGCGGCCATGCGCTCGACGTGAACCTGCCCCAGGAAGAGCTGTGGGTCTGCGGCGACGCCGTGCGCCTGTCGCAGATCGTCGCCAACCTGCTGCTCAACGCGGCCAAGTTCACGGCGCCGGGCGGACGCATCGCCATTACCGCCGTGCGCGAGGGCGACAATGTGCGCATCCGCCTGAGCGACAACGGTATCGGCATCGCCGCCGCCAGCATCGACAGCATCTTCGGCCTGTTCGAGCAGAGCGGCCACTCGCCCGACCGGGTACAGGACGGCCTGGGCATCGGCCTGTCGCTGGTGCGCAACCTGGTGACCTTGCACGGTGGCCAGGTCAGCGTGCACAGTCCCGGCGTGGGACTGGGCAGCACCTTCGAAGTCCTGCTACCGCTCGACGCCAACGTGCCGCTGCCGGCCGCGCCGGCGCCGCAGGCCGCCACCGGCGGCAGCCAGCGCATCGTCGTCGTCGACGACAACCGCGATGCGGCCGACACTCTGGCCGAACTGCTGGAAATGTACGGCCATACGGTGCGCACGGCCTACACGGGGGCGCAAGCCACCGAGCGCACCCTGGAATTCAAGCCCGACATCGTCTTTCTCGACATCGGCCTGCCCGACATGAGCGGCTATGACGTGGCCGTCAAACTGCGCCAGTTGCCGATACCGCAGCAATTCCTGCTCGTCGCGCTGACCGGCTACGGCCAGGAACACGATCGCCAGGCGGCCCTGCAGGCCGGTTTCAACGAACATTTCGCCAAACCCGTCGATTTCGGCAAGCTGGCCATACTGGGACTGCATATCGCCCCCTAAGCGGGGTGGCGGCTGCCTGCGGCCAAGGCGTCGGCTATAATCGGCGGCCGCCTCACCTCTGGAAGCATGACATGACAACCCGCACGCCGCTGCTGCGCATCACCATGATACTGGGCGCCCTGCATGCCCTCTTGGGCTGGCTGCTGTTGCCTGCGCTGCCCGTCGGCCTGGCCGGCTGGCTGCTGGGCGGCGCCGTGTTGCTGGCGTCGACCATGCTCATGCCGATGACGATCTTCGCCCGCGCCGTCACCAACGATGCGCGCCTGGCCGACCGTCTGAGCTGGGCCGGTTCGCTGTGCATGGGCTTTTTTTCGTCGCTGTTCGTGCTGACCGTGCTGCGCGCACTGCTGATGCTGATTCCTGCCACCCGCCCGCACGCCCAGGCGTCAGCCGTGCTTGTGCTGCTCCTGGCGCTGCTGGCCACCATCGTCGGCTTCATCAACGCCCGCCGGGTGGCGCGCGTGCGCGAGGTCGACGTGCCCATCGCGGGCCTGCCGGCCGCCTTGCAGGGCTACACCATCGTGCAACTGAGCGACATCCACGTGGGCGCCACCATCAAGCGCGCCTACGTGCAGGCCATCGTCGCGCGCGCCAACGGCCTGCAGGCAGACCTCATCGCCATCACGGGCGACGTGGTCGACGGCACGGTGGCGCAACTGGGCAGCCACACGGCGCCGCTGGGCGAGCTGCGCGCGCGCCATGGCGTGTTTCTCGTGACGGGCAACCACGAATACTATTCGGGCGCCGCGCCGTGGGTGGCGGAATTCCGCCGCCTGGGCTTGCGCGTGCTGATGAATGAACACGCGGTGCTCGAACACGACGGCGCGCGCCTGGCGCTGGCCGGCGTGACCGACTTCAACGCCGCCGCCTTCGATCCGGCGCAGAAAAGCGACCCGCAAGCGGCCGTCGCCGGCGCGCCGGCCGGCATCCCCCGCATCCTGCTGGCGCACCAGCCGCGCAGCGCACCCGAGGCCGAAGCGGCGGGCTACGACCTGCAATTGTCGGGCCACACGCACGGCGGCCAGTTCTGGCCGTGGAATCTGTTCGTGCCGCTGCAGCAGCCCTACGTGGCCGGACTGCACCGGCAAGGCCGCCTGTGGATATATGTGAGCCGCGGCACCGGCTACTGGGGACCGCCCAAGCGCATCGGGGCGCCGGCGGAGATTACGAGAATCAGACTCGTGGCGCACAGCGGCTGACCAGGCCTGGGGCGTGGCCAGTTCCCTCATCGCTGCCGCAGTCAGAGCCTGCCGGCAAACAAGGCAATGCCGGCGGCACAGCCCGCGCTCGCGACAACCAGGGTAGCAATCAGCCAGCGCCGCACAGATTGTGTCGAGGCCGCCAACTGTTCCGCCCATGTGCGTGCCCACGCCTCCTGCTGCATCGCAAGCGCGGTCAATTGCATTTGCTGCTCGGCAAACGCCAATTGCATCTGCGCCACGGACTGCACCAGCGGCGCCAGCTCCGCCTCGTTAAGACGCGCAAGCTCCATGAGCGATGCCGCCGCCTGCGTGCCCAGCTCATGGCGCTGCTGCGCCATCAGTTCATGCAACTGGACGAAGGATTGCTTGCCGGACTCGCCTTGCTGCACCAGCTGTCCCGACAATTTCTCCACCGAGTCGCGGTGGGCGGTCACCGTGCCCTGTTCCAGCGTATTCTGGACCTGGTGCAACATGGGTTGCAACGACAGGCGAATTTCGCGCGGCGCCTCTTCGGCCAGCGATTTGAGCGAGCGAATCTGCTTGAGCGCGTCATCCGCACTCATATTCGTGCCCTGGATAATCGCCTGTAAATCTTCCAGCTGCGATTCAAACTGGTCCAGCCGTTTGTCCAGCTCGCGGACCGACTTCGTCACAGGCGCCAGCGGTTCCTGCATTACCTTTTGTAATAGTTCCTGAAATTCGTGTTCCTGGCGTGCGATATCGTGTTGATTGTTCATGGCCTTGGTCAATATGAAGTAAATGTAAATTAAATGGCAGCGGGTTCGATGTGCAACAGGACTTGCTTGCGTACGTCCGCAAGCCGCACGGCAGCCAACAAACCCAGAAAGGCGGTAACGCGGTTGCCGGCGGTGCAGATCGCCTGCCGCCGCTGTTCCAGCTCAGCGACATATTCCGCGTCGAGCAACGCCGCAAAGCGGCGGCTCTCCACCAGGTCGTTTTCCATCCGCTGCTCAAACAGCTCGCGCGCCTGCGTATGCTGCGCCAGTTTCTCCTCCAGCAGCCTGATCGGCGCGATGCCAGCGTCGGCAAGCCGTTGAAAGTCGTCGCGTTTGTAGCGTTGTTCCTCCAGCTCCTCCAGCAAGCCTTCCCGCCAGACGTGAGCGGCGGCCAGCCAGCGTTTGCGGGCAAGCGCCTTGAGCTCTGCCTGGGCTTCGTCGATACAGCGCCTGAAGGTCCTGAGATCCCTGGCATAGTCGCTGCCCTCGCCGGTGCTCCAGTATTTGTCCACCCAGTACGCATCGAGGGTGGAGAGTAAACTGCTGAACGCAGCGTCCAGTATGTCGTCGCTGCCGCTGACGCCATCCTTCAACGCCACACGGCGCCAAAACAGCTGCGTGCCTGACATCCGTGCCGTGTCTGGATGACTGGCCAGCAATGCCTGCCGCAGGGATGACTTCGCGCGCCGGATCACGGCCTTGAAGCCGTCGACGCTTTCGTATGGATCGCCAGGCGCCGTCGCGGCAAAAACAAAATGCCGCGCGATGTCTTTCGACAAAACCTCGTCCGTCAATGCTTGCTGCGCCTGCGCCAGGCTGGCGCATTGTTCGCCGATATTCTCTGCCGCAAGTTGCGCCTGTTGTTGTTCGTCCTGCGCCCGCCGCAACGCCGCCTGCAGCGCATCGCTCTCGCCACGCAGCACTTCCTGGCGTTTTTCCTTCACCCTGGCAATCACCACATGCGCATCGACGGCAACGCGCAGACGCGCCAATGGCGTGGTCGACGCCTGTATATCGCTCAGCAACTGCTGCTTGAGTGTCAGCATCATCGGCTGTACCCGCGCATACAGGAGGGGTTCGGCTTCGCGGGCATCGAGCCACGACTGTCCGAACTCGAGCGGGAAAAAGTTAGCCGCGCGCTTGACATCGTCACTCAGCGGTATCGAGCGTTCAATCTGTTCGACCAGGCGCCGCCGGTACAGCGGCACTTCGGCCTCGCCTGCATGCTCGCGCACCATGTTGCGCACCGACTGCGCCGTGAAGGAGTAGGTGGTGACAATCCGAAAACGCCGCGGGGCGCTTTGCCAGTCCTCGATGCCCGGCAGCGTCAGGCCGCCCCCCTGCAGGAACGACAGGTCATCACCGCGTCCCACCAGCAGGATCAGGTCGGCCAGCGGCACATATTTGCGCGCCATCGCATGCACATGTTCCTGCTCTGCCGCGTTTGCCGGTTTGTCGCCGGGAAGATCGAGCATGCGCACGCCCGACTGCGCAACATGCGCATCGAAGCATTCCTGCGGCACGAACACGACGCACGGCGCATGCGCGACCAGTTGGCGCATTTCCATCGCCGTGCGCAGCCGGCCAAGTTCCGCTTCCATGGCCAGGTCATCGTCGTACCACCCGGTGGCCGTGTCATTGACTTTCAGTCCCCAGCGCTGGTCCGGCGAACGGCGGTATTCCATCGTGGTGGCGGTGGCCGATTGCCCGGCCGCCCGCCCACCCCGCAAAACCCGCGCCACGCGCGGCATCTGCGTCGCCAGCACTCCCATCAACTCCAGCAGCAAGGTGGTTTTGCCGACCTGGGTCTTGCCGAAAACGACCACGTAGGCTTCCGCCTGCTGATCCTTGCTGGCCAGGCGGTCGCGGATTTCAGGACTCAGCGATTCGGCAAAGCGCGCATACGCCCGGAAGGCCCAGTCCAGCCGTTCCTGGTCATGCCGTGCCCATGCTGCGCGCACGCCGGACGCTTGCTCCGGCGCCATGCTGCCCCGGCTCACGCGGCCTGATCCACTTGGAACAGCGCCATCGTATGCCCGGACCGCCCCAGTTGATACAGCAGGTCACGCTGCAGCGAGCGCACATCGGCCATGGCCTTCGCCAGGCGGTCTTTTTCCATCAGAGTTTCATCCAGTCGGTAACGCGTGCGCAACGACTGTTCCAGCCGGCCCCGCATCTGGCCCATCATCTGATTGAAATGGTGGATGAAATGCTTGTGATGGTGTTCTTGAATGCTCTGCAACATCGATTGCGACACGAGCCGTGCCTTCTCGTCATGGATGCGCGTGGCTTGCATGGCGGAATACGCCAGATACCCCACCGCCACCGCGCCGACCACGGCGGCGCCAACGCCGCCGATGGCGGCACCGGCCGCCGCCGTCCCGCCGGTACCGGTACCGGCCCCCGCGGCCGCGGCGGACGCCGGATTGAACATGCTCATCAGGGCTGGAATCACGTCGACATCGCCATCGCTGAGGACATCGACGGCAAAGACGGTGGCAATGCTGCGCAAGACCGTCTTGCCCAAGGTCACGCCGTCGCCCAATTGCTGCACCGCCTTTTTCATCATGTCGGCTTGATCGGACTCTTTTGCCGCCGTCAATTCCGGCGTCAGGCCCACCAGCGCGGGCATCATGCTGGCCAGGCGCGCATATTCCAGCGTCAGGGCCGGCAAGAGCTTGACCGCGCTGACGACTTCCTTGGTCACCCCCTTGGCCTGCCCTTCCGGCACTCCCTTCACGCCCAAGATCACCCGCAGATTTTGCTGGTCTTCCTCGTCCGGACGCTGCCAGGCAATCGCTTCCTGCTTTGCGTCGACATAGCCCAGTTTTTGCATCGGTGTCGCGTCGCTTCCCTGCGCGATGGCCAGAACCTGCGGGCCCTGCTCACCGCGCAGCTTCTTCTGCGTCAGCCCGCCGATCATGACGGTGTGCTTTTCCAGCACGTCGGCCTGCTCGCCCCACGATGCGCTGACGCTCTGCGCTATGTGCTGGTGGCTTTGCGTGGCGGTCCTGGCGAAGTCCTTGATTTGGTTGACGACACCCTCGTGATCGCTGATCAAGCTGCCTTCGAGCGTCTTCCAGGCGGCCCCCAGATGCGCTTGCAGCAGGCTGTCAATGCCTTCCAGATACTCCTCGCGCAGGCCATCCCTGGCGTCGTCGAAGGCCTCCAGGTAACTGCGCACTGCCTGCAAGCCGTCATTGCCGCTCTCGCGTTCATGAAAAAGCAGCTTGGTTTTGGTGTGCACCAGTCCCAGGACCGAGGTCAGGTCACGGCTCAGCACACCCGCCAGACGGTTCAGTTGCGCCTTGCGGTCGCCGCCGCCCGAGCAGGACAGGTCCTGGATCGCCTTGGTCAAGGCTGGCAGCCAGTCTTGGCGGTAGTCCTGGTCATCCGCGCCGACGCAGATGATTCTTGTCCCGGCCAAGGCGGCTGGCACCTTGAACACATGGGCCGCCGTATCGCGCAACGCCTGCAGGCGCTCCGGCTTGCCGCGCGCGGCCTCCGTTTTACTGATCACCACCAGGGTTTGCGCGCCGCCCAATTCGCCTTGCAGCATGTCGGTGACGATGTCGACCTGCTGCTGGTTGGCCATGCGCGTCTCGTCCGTGACGACGATGCAACCCACCGCCCCGACCAGGGCCTGGCGCATCAGTTCCTGCCATGATTTATTCTCGCGGTCCTGCGTCTCGTAGCCAGGCAGCAGCAGCCAGGCCTGGTTCGCCCGGTTGAAATAGCGCTGCGGCACCTTCAGCACGGGCAGCAGCACATCCATTTCCGGGTCGCATACGGCTTTCTGGAAGGCGGCGACATCGACATCGTCCTCCACCAGCACGTATTGCTCGTCCTGCTTGCGCAGGCAGCGCAGCGCGCCCTGCACTTCGGTGTGCGACGCATCTTCCAGCACCAGCACGGGCAGCTTCTCGCCCCGGCCTTCGTTGGGCTGCAGCCATTGCGCCGACTCGCCGTCCAGCGCATACAGCGAGCGCAACAGCGTCGTTTTTCCCGCCCCTTGCGAGCCGCCGATCGCCAGGATCGACGTCGTGCCCAGCACTTCGGCAAGCAACAGGCGGCGCATGATCAGCGGCATGTCGGTGCGCAGGCGCTCGTCGTCAATCACCTGACTGGCGCCATGCAATTCGCGTAAGGCGGCGTTCAAATCTTGCAGCAAAATTTCGGGAGAATGCATCGTAAGGACTTTCTATCAACAACGGTTTAAATAACTGTGCTCCAGGCGGTGTCGATCCCATGCCCGTCGTTGCGCGGCCAGCACATGCGGCGATTCGTGGATGGGGTCTGTCAGGAATGGACGACACAGACAAAAACTTTCTTTTCAGAATGTTTTTATCTTACACAAGCATAGCGACAGATCGTGTCGCTGCCACCCGCCATGTCATGTTATTTTTGAAAAGAAAGTATATTTACAACAATGCGGCGGCTGGCCCAGGCTGCACTGGCGGCAAGGGCCATCGCCATGCATTAATCGGGCCGCATCTGTGCGGCGAAATCGCGCTGGCGGAATTGCTCCAGCAGAAAATCGACGAACACGCGCGTCTTCGCGGGCAAGAGCTTCTTGCTGGGATAGTACACGGACAAAGGGCCGGAATCGGCGTGCCAGCCGGGCAGCAGGCGGACCAGCGCGCCGCTGCGCAAGTGGGCCAGCGCGTGCGGCATGGGCAGCAGCGCCACGCCGACGCCCAGGATGGCCGCCTGCGCCATCGCTTCCGGGTCGTCGAAGATGGCGCGCGGCCGGCATTCGGCCACGCCTTCGCCGCCCGAGCCGTCGCGCAATATCCAGCTGCGCAGCCTGCCGCTGCCGGCCGAGCGGCGCGCCACGCCGTCGAATTGCGCCAGGTCCGACGGATGCCTGGGCATGGCCTTGCCCCGCATGAAGGCGGGCGACGCCGTGGCGACGATGTGGGCGTGGCCCAGCTCGCGCGCCACCACGCCCGGCGTCAGCTCGATGCCGCCGCCGATGGCGACATCGAAGCCTTCGCCGATCAGGTCCACTTGCCGGTTGTCGAAATGGCAGTCGGGCACCACGCCCGGGTGGCGGGCGATGAAGTCGCCCAGCAGGGGCACCACGTAGCTGCGCCCGAACGACGGCGCCATGCTGATTTTCAGGATGCCGGCCGGCTGGCCGCCTTCTTCCGCCACGCCGGCGATCGCTTCGCGCAGGGTGGACAAGGCGCCGCCTATTTGCTGCAGGAAACGCTCGCCCCCTTCCGTCAGGGTCAGGCGCCGCGTGCTGCGCTGGAACAGCCGCAATCCCAGGCTCGCCTCCAGGCGCGCCACGTTCTTGCTGACGGCCGCCGGCGTCAGCCCCAGGCGGCGCGCGGCGGCGGAAAAGCTGCCCAGCTCGGCAGACAGCACAAACGATTGCAAGTGATTGAGGGCGTCCATGCGCCTATTCTACCCGCTCAGCTGATACCAATGGTTGAAAGTGATTGTAGCGATTCATGGCTAGCGCGGCAGGAATGAAAGGCAGATACTGAACTCCTCGATTCCTCACTTAGAAAGCACATCATGCAAACCCAAGCCACCACCAGCACCTCCCTGCCGCTGCAAGACAAGATCGCGTTTGTGACGGGCGGCTCGCGCGGCATCGGCGCCGCCATCGTCCGGCGCCTGGCCAGCCAGGGCGCCAACGTCGTCTTCACGTATCAAAGCTCGGCAGCCGAAGCGCAGGCGCTGGCCGCCACGGTGGAGGCAAGCGGCGGCAAGGCCCTGGGCGTGCAAGCCGATGCGGCCGACGCCAGCGCCCTGACGGCGGCCATCGACAAGGCGGCGGCGCAATTTGGCCGCGTCGATATCCTCGTCAACAACGCGGGCGTATTCCTGCCCGGCGCCATCGACGACTTTTCGCTGGCGGACTTCGACAAGACCGTGGCCGTCAACGTGCGCGCCGTCTTCGTGGCCATCAAGGCAGCCGTGGCGCACATGCAGACGGGCGGGCGCATCATCAACATCGGCAGCACGAACGCGCACCGCATGCCGTTCGGCGGCGCGGCCGCCTACGCCATGAGCAAATCGGCGCTGAGCGGCCTGACGCAAGGCCTGTCGCGCGACCTGGGCCCGCGCGGCATCACCATCAACAACGTGGAACCGGGCCCCGTCGCCACGGACATGAACCCGCCCACGGGCGACTTCGCCGACCTGATGCACGGCCTGATGGCGCTGCCCCGCCACGGCACGGCCGATGAAATCGCCGGCATGGTGGCTTACCTGGCCAGTGCGGAAGCGGCGTTCGTCACGGGCGCCGGGCTGAAGATCGATGGCGGTTTTGCGGCGTAAAAAAAGGGGTCAGACCCTTTGGGTCTGACCCCAGCCTCTGCTTCAGGGTTTGTGTGCCTATGCCTGCTTGCGCCGGCGTCCCCGCCACCACAGCAGCAATGCCAGCAACACCAGCACGCCGACGATGATGCCCGCGCGGGCCAGACCGATCAGGTTGGATGGCGCGCCGCCGTTGCGCAAGGTCGTCACCTGCTCCGCCGTCACCTTGATTGCGGGATTGCCGTACATCTTCTGCACGTAATTGCCCAAGGTGACGATCTGTTCGTCCGACAGGGTCTGGCGGAACGCAGGCATCAGGTGACTCGCATGGGCACCCCTGCCATCCTGCCGCTCCACGCCGTCGAGGATGGCCATCACCAGGTTGTTGCTGTTGCTGCGGCCCGTCACCGAGTTGTGGAACAGCGGCGGCAAGCTGCCGTCGAAACTGCCCTCGCCCCTGACCTGGTGGCAGCTGGCGCACTGCGCATCGTACAACTGCGCACCCGACATCTTGTTCAGGTTTTGCGGCAGCGGCACGCCGCGGATGCTGGCCAGCTCGTCGCCCGCCTTGCCCCACTGCGTCACCGGCTGCGTGTCGGCCTTGTCGCGGATGGCCGGCACGCTCTTGACGTAGTGCGCGATGGCGTGCAAGTCCGCGTCGCTCAGGTGCTTCAGGCTATGGTCGATGGCTTCAGCCATCGGTCCCGCTGCCTGCGCCTTGTTGGCCGCACGGCCCGTGCGCAGGTAATCGACCAGTTCCTGCTGGCTCCAGCCGCCCACGCCGCTGTTGATATCCGACGTGATGTTCGGCGCATGCCAGGTGCCCAGGTCGGCGCCGCCCAGTTCCTTCGACAACTGCTCGGCCATCAGCGCATTGCGCGGCGTATGGCAGGTGGTGCAGTGGGCCAGCCCTTGCGCCAGGTAGGCGCCCCGGTTCCACTCCATGCTCTTGGCCGCATCGGCCACGAACGGTTTCTTGTCGAGGAAGAGCCAATTCCAGCCCGCCATCGACAGGCGGATGTTGAACGGGAACGGCAAGTCCGTCTTTTGCGCCGGCGCAGAGTCCACGGCCGCCACGCCGTGCATGAAGTAGTCATACAGGGCGGCCGTGTCCTCGTCCGTCACCTTGGCATAGGCCGTGTAGGGCATGGCCGGGTACAGGTTGGCGCCGTCGGCGCGCACGCCATGGCGCACGGCGTCGGAAAACTGCTTGAGCGTGTAATTGCCGATGCCGTGCGTTTTCGACGGCGTGATATTGGTGGCGACAATGGCGCCCAATGGCGTCGCCAGGGATAGCCCGCCCGCCATCGGTTTGCCGCCAGGCACGCTATGGCAGGCGATGCAGTCGCCGGCCGTGGCCAGGTAGCGGCCACGTTCGATCGCCGCCGCATCCGGACGCACCGCATCGGCCGCCAGCACGGGCAAGGCGAGGGACAGCAAGACGGCGCCCGCCGTCAGTCTGAAGGCCGCCATCATGCCGTTCCTCCCGGTTGTTGGTCGAGGATGTGCTTGACGGTGCGCAGCGCCACGGCCAGGCCGTTTTCCGTCGAGTTGCAGGTGCCGGACGTGGGCAGCACGCCGGTGCTGCACAGGAACAGGTTGGCGTGGTCGAAGGTGCGGCCCCACTGGTCGCACACGGCCTTGGCGGGGTCGGAACCCATCGACAAGGTGCCGCAGATGTGCTGGTTGTTGGCGAACACGCCTTCCTTGCTGTGGCGCAGGTTGGTGCCGCCCATCAGCCTGGCGATCTGCTCGAAATCCTGCTTCGAACGCTCGTGGCCCCGCTTGGTGTAGTCGTCGATCGCATAGTGCGCCTGCGGCTTGGGGATGCCCATGGCATCCTTTTCGCTGCTCAGGGCAATGCGATTCTCCGGGTTCGGCAGCACTTCCAGCACGTTTTTCAGGCTCATTTCACGCGCCGAGCGGAAACGCAACTGCTGCTCGAACTCTTCGCCAAACACGCCCTTGCCGATCAACTCTTTGGTCGCGCCATCGACTCGCGAGATGTTCGTGAAGTCCAGCCGGTACGGCGAGTGTTCGCTGCGGAAGTCGCCGTCGCGCATGGTGTTGATGGAATTGGGGCTTTGCGGGCCACGGCCCAGCCACAGGTCTTCATCGGCGTCGAAGGTGATCGAGGTGCTCGGATGGTCCATCAGGTTGCGGCCCACCATGTCGCTGCTGTTGGCCAGGCCGTTCGGGTATTTGTCCGAGGCGGAAACGAGCAGCAAGCGCGGGCTTTCGATGCCGTTGGCGGCGAGGATAAAAGTCTTGGCCGTGACCCGGTGGCTTTTCTTGTCGACGTCGTAGTACAGCGCGGCCGTGATGCGGCCCTGCGCGTCGTGTTCCAGCTTGTAGACGTTGGCATTGCAGACGATCTTCACGCCCGCGTCTTCCGCCTGCTGCGCGGCGATGCCGCCGTGGTATTGCGCATCGATGGGACAGATCGGCTGGCAGCTGTTGTTGCCGCAGCAGGCCGGGCGGCCATCGTAGCCGACGCTGTTGCGCGCCACCGTGTTGCCGACGACCTTGAAGGTGGGGTCGAGGCGCTCGCGGATGCGGCGCATGGCGTACGGCTCCGTCACGGCATCCATCGGGAAGGGCTGCTTGCGCGGCGAACCCGTGTTGTCCGCGCCCGAGACGCCCATGATCTCTTCCGCTTCCTGGTAGAACGGCTCCAGGTCTTCGTAGCTGATGGGCCAGTCCACGCCCACGCCGTACAGGGTGTGGATGCGGAAATCGTTCGGCACGTTGCGCCACGCCTGCGCGGCCCAGTGCCACGAAGTGCCGCCGAACTGGCGGATGTATTCGGCCGGGTACGGATACGGGCCTGCCTGCACCAGGTAGCCGTTATCGGTCGGCTGGTAGATCGGGTGCGGTGCCGTGGCGACGGACGGATACGGCGACATCCAGTCGCTGCGGCGCGTCGTGTTGCGGAAACGGGCGACGATTTCGCCGCGCGACACGCGCGGCCCCGCTTCCAGGATCAGCACCGAAGCGCCGGCCAGCGCCAGCTTGCGCGCAGCCAGGGAGCCGATGATGCCGGAACCGATCACGAGGTAATCGGCAGAGAGTTCTTCAGCCATGATGGCTCCTTAAATTGGTTTTCTGGCCCAGCTGCCGTAGGCGCCGTAGGAATACGTGGGAGGTTTCAGCACGTCGGCCACGACGGCCGCGTTCAACGCCTGCTCGTAGGCGACGCAGACGGCCGCCTCGCCGGTGCCGACGATGCCCAGGTACCAGGCGCTGGCGATCTGGCGCGGCAAGGCCGCCAGCGGCGACTGGGCCGGGTCGAGCCCGTCGAGCGCTTCCTGCAGGCCGGCCGCCTGCAAGCCTTGCGCATTGATCAGGGCCAGCAGCGCGCGCACCTTCGCCGGGAAGGCCGTATCCTGCGCCACCAGCGCGTCATACAGGCGCCTGGCCAGCACGGGGTCGAGCACTTGCCGCCCCACCAGCATGGCCGACACGCCGAGGAAGGCGCCCTGCTCCGCATTGGCGACCGGTTCGGCCAGCGCCCAGGGAATCAGCGCCGCGGCCGAAGCCGACAGCAAGCCGGCCAGCACCATGCGGCGGCCGGGATTCAGAGGGCCGCGGCCCTCCTTGTTGTGTATAGCGTCCACTTGAAGCTCCCGTGAGTTCAGCAACCGTTCAGAAAGAATGCTTGAGACCGACCATCACCACCGTCTGGCCGCCGGTCGACGATGGCGTGCCGTTTTGCGAATCGCCGACCGAGGCGACGGCGTCGACGATGGCGCCGTCCCGGCCCAGGGTCTGGCCGCGCGCCAGCTGGCGCGCTTCGATCAGGTAGATGGCCGTGCGCTTGGACAGCGCGTAGTTCTGTTCGAACGACAGCTGGCGGTAGCGCCCGCGGTCGGCGATGCCGTTGGCGCGGCTGGCGAAGGTGTCGCTGTAGCCGGCGCTCAGGAACCACTGCGGCGTCCACTGGTAGCTGGCGATCAGGCCGGCCGTGTTGAAGATGGCCGTGTCGCGGAAGGTGGAATGGCTGCCCGCCTGGTATTGCACGTTGCTGGCGTTGGCGCCCACCATCCACTTGCCCATGGCGTAGCGCGCGCTGGCGGCGATGAATTGCACGCTTTCAGCCGACGCGTAGCCCTGGTTGATGGCGGAAATGCCGAAGCTGCCCGAAGCCTTGTCGCTCCAGCCGGCGCCATTCTGTCCATTTTTCAGTTTCAGGTAGCCGAGCGCGAATTCGGCCGGCGACGCGCTGTACTTGACAGCGGCGCTGAAGCTGCTGCCCACGGCATTGCCGTCAGCCGCTTCGCCAAAGCCGTACTGCGCGCTGGCCTGCAGGCCGCGCCAGGCCGGCATGCTGTAGGTGACGGAATTGCTGATGCGCACGGTCGTATCGAGGCCGTCGATATCGCCAGGGTGGGCGCCGGTGGCGCCCGTCAACACGTTGCTCGACGCCAGCGAACCCACCAGCAGGTAGTACGGCGTGTACTGGCGGCCGGCCGTGACGGTACCGTAGGCTGCCGATTGCAAGCCCACGTAAGCCTGGCGGTTGAACAGGGAGCTGGCGGAACTTTGCGCGCCCGTGTCGCTTTCAAAGCCGTTTTCCAGCAAGAACAGCGCCTTCAGGTCGCCGCCCAGGTCTTCCACGCCCTGGAAGCCGATCTTGCTGGCGGACAAATTGCCGCTGCGCATGTAGGTGTTCGAATTGCCGCCCTGGTTGCTGGTGTACGCCATGGCCGCGTCGACCACGCCATAAATGCTGACATTGCTTTGGGCGCAAACGTTTGCGCCGATGAGCGTGGAGACGGCCAGCGCCGCAGCGCGCATGCATGTAGTGTTCATTTTTTCCTGACTTTCCTGTTTTATAGTACGCCCGGCCAGCATTGCCACCGTGATGGCGACATACCGGCTGTGGCGCCGCGTTGCGGCCCCATACAGCGCGTGGGGCGTCCGCTTTTCTTCTTGATTTGGATCAAGTGAAGCAAATTATACGCTTATTTACTCACATGTAAGTGATTGACTGTAAGGCGTAGTCTTATAGCAAAACTTTCTTGTGTCTTATAGCAAAACCGTCAGGCATGCGGGCACAAGCCCGGCAGGATGCGGAAATACGCGGAGCAGGCATGGGGAAAGCAGCGGCGGCGCGTGTCGAAAAACACGCGCCCGGTGGGTAATCAGGCAGGCGGAAAAACGGGGAAAGCGGGACGGTCAGCGCAGGATGGCGGGCGCCACCGGCAGGGTTTCGAGGGCAATGAAGGCTTCCAGGGTGCGGCGCATGTCTTCGAACACTTGCTTGCCGTAGGCCGCTTCCAGGTGTTCATATTGCAGGTCGATCAGCTTACCCATCTGCAGCAGCAGGCTGGCGCCCGCTTCCGACAGGTGCACCTTGCGGCGGCGCTGGTCGCCTTCGAACTTGCTGCGCCCGATCAAGCCGATTTCTTCCATGCGCGCCAGGATGCCGCTCATGCTGGGACTGGAAATCTGGCAGATCTCGCACAGCTCGCGCGGTTCCAGGGTCGGGCTTTCGTTCAGCGCGCGCATGATGCGCCACTGCTGCTCCGTCACGCCGAAGTGATTGAGGATGGGGCGGAAATGCTGGAGCAGGCTGTCGCGGGCCTTCAGCAGCAGTTGCGGCATGTTCGGATAACGGATCGGTAGCTGCAAGCGGAACTCCCTGGGTGGGCGGAAAATTAGCGTAATTATACGGCCCGCCCAGTGCAAACGGCAGGCCGGCAACGATGTATTTTTCGCTACGTCCGCCCTGCCTCGCGTCCTTCTCCCTCCTCTTGCGCATGCCGCCGCACGGACCACAGCACGCCCGCCGTCAGCAAGAGCATCGCCGCCCATTCCAGGGGGCGCGGCATGCGCTGCGCGTAGACGAAGCCGTACAGCAGCGCGAACAGGGTCTCAGACAGGATCAACTGGCCCGACAAGGTGACCGGCACCAGGCGCGACGCCAGGTTCCACAGGTAGTTGCCGATCACGGAAGCCCCCAGCGCCAGCAGCAAACACACGAGCCAGTAGCGGGGCCAGTCGCGCGCCTGCGCGTCGTCGGCACCGCCTGCCTGCTGCAGCGCCAGCATCGCGGCGCCAACGACCAGGGCGATGACGCCGCTGGCCAGGCCATACAGCATGGCCCATTCCACGGAACTGAAATGCGCGTGGCGCTTGAGGAAACGGGCATTGTCGAGCGCATACCAGGTCCAGCAGGCGAGCGCGCCAACGGCACACAGCACGCCGGCCAGCTTGTGCGCCAGGCCGGCGCCGCCCGCGCCGCCCGCATGGCTGAAGATATCCAGATTGAAAATATCGAGATTGATACAAGCGATGCCCAGCGCTACCACCAGCAGCGGCAAGGCCAGTTGGCGCAGCGGCAGCGCGCCGTGGTCCTTGCGGCCCAGAATGGTGACGCTCAGGGGCAGCAAGCCGATGATCAGGGATGTGGGCGCCACGCCGGCCAGCTTGACGCCGTAGGCCAGCAGCAGGTAATACACGACATTGCCGGCCAGCGCCTGGCGCAGCATGGCCAGCCAGTCGCTGCGCCGCAAGCGCCGCAGCAGGGGCAAGAGGCGCGGCAGCATCAGGCCGGCCGCCAGCGCGCCATAGCAGATGTAGCGGCCCACCATCAGCTCGACCGGGGAAAAATCGGGCAGCAAGACGGGCACAATGAAAACGGCGCCCCAAAAGGCGCCGGCCAGCACACCACATACGATCCCACGCCACATGCCTGCCACTCTCACGGTTTCATTCAAGGGCGCCAGTATAAGGTATGCGGCACGGCGCGCAGTCGCCCGCCGTCAGCCCCTGGCTTTTCTCTGTGCGGGGATGAAGTGCTCGCGCACGGCCTTGGCCAGCAAGTCCGGCGGCAGCAAGCCCTGGCCCAGCAGGAAGTTGTTGAAGGCCAGGCGGTCGAATCTGTCGCCCAGCGCCAGCTCCGTTTCCGCGCGCAGCTGCAGGATGCGCGTGTAGCCATAGAAATAGCTGCCAGCCTGGCCCGGCATATTGAAGGTGTAGCGGTCCAGTTCCTGGCGCGCCATCGCTTTCGACAGCATCACCTCGTCCGTCAGGATGCGGCCCGCCTCTTCGCGCGTAACTTGCCCCAGGTTCAGCATCGGGTCGAGCATGGCGCGCGCCGCGCGCAGCATGCGGAACTGCAGCGCGATGAACTGGCCTTCGGCCGGCTCGTAGGGAATCATCTCCGCTTCCGCGTACAGCGCCCAGCCTTCCACGTTGACGCTGTTGAACGCGTACAGGCTGCGCGCCTGCGACACGCCCCGCTCCACCATGGCGCTGAACTGCAGCTCGTGGCCAGGGCGGCCTTCGTGCGCGCTCAACGTCCAGGCGGCGCCGGCGAAATTGAAATCGTCATACGCCTCGCCCTTGCCGCTGGCGGCCGGATTGCTGACGGGGAGGACGAACTGGCCGTGTTCTCCCGTATTGCCGATCAGCGGAGGCGGACGCATATGCGGCGCCGGCTGGGCCGCCGATTCGGCGGCGGACGCCAGGCGCATGGTCATGGCGCGCGCAGGGATATCGACCACGCGCTGCCGGGCGATGCGTTCCTCGAGCTGCGTATTGACGCCCTTGTAATGCGCTTCGAGCTGCGCGTTCGGGATGGAATCGCTCTTCAGCGCGCGCAGCACCTGGCGGTAATCGCTGCCGTCGACACCTTTCAGCGACATTCTCTCCGCCACCACAGGCGCCAGCGCCTGCATGGCGGCGCGCGTTTCCAGGTAAGCCACCTGCGCCCGTTCGACCAACGCGCGCGGCTCGATGTCGATGCCCACCTGCTTCAGGCGAAACGCATACAGCTCGGGCGCCATGCGGAAGTCCGTGCGCGACAGGGGCAGCACCACCTGCTTTTCCCACGCCGCATAGTCATTGAGCTGCTGTTCCATGGCCGCCAGCGCGCCTTCCGCACCCGCGATCTGCATGTCGGCGAACAGCTTGCGGATGCCGGCGACATACGTGGGCACGTTTTCCAGCGACTGCGCCACCTGCAGGCGCACGGGTCCCGCCAGGCCGGGCTTGCCGATTTGCTCCGTGAAGCGCGCCTTCGCCTGCGCCGTGATCGGCGTGCTGCCCGGGTATTGCCCGACATAGCGCTGCAGGCGTTCCAGCGCCTTGGCGCGGCGCGCGGCCGGGCGCTGTTCCTGCAACAGGCTTTGCATGCTGCCAAAGACCATCTGCGGCACGTCGACCCACGGCAAGGCGTACCTGGCTTCCAGCTCGGTGCCGGCGATTTCCTGGTCGACGGCGCCGATCAGAATTTCCAGGTCCTGGCGTATGCGTTCGTCGCGTTCCAGTTCCAGCTTCTGCTGCAATTGCGCGCGCGCCTGCTGCATGGCCGCCACCTGGCGCCCGGTGATGTTCGGTCCCAGGTCGGCGGCCAGGCCGTCGTACTGCGCCAGGCCCGTGTCGGAAGCGTTTTCAGGCGAGAACTGCGCCTGCGCCGCCAGCACGATGGCCGCGTTGCGGTTGCTGGCCTCGACCCAGGCCGACGGGGTGGCGCCAGCTGCGGGGGCGGCGGCCATGGCCGGCATGGCAAACGCTGTGGAGAGCAAGGCGGCGAGCACGGTCTGATGCAATTTCGGGATGACGGACATCGGGGAATTCCTTCAAAGGTGAGCGATGAGCGAAGCGGCGAGTATCGGCCAGCCTCGCATGCCTGTCAATTCAGGCCATTCAGGGCAGGCAGGTTCCACGGCGTGACGATCTGGATGGCGGACAGACAGGCCGGCTGCGCCAATGCCGGCAGCGCGCCCTGCGCCCGCAGGATTTCCTGGCAGGCGCGGCGCATGTCCTGGCCCAGGTCATGGTGCAGCACGGCGTGGATGGCGCCCGACTGGAGCAGCGCCAGGTTGTCCGCGTCGAGGTCATGGCCGATGAAGACCTGGCAAGGCCGGCCCGCTTTGGCGAACGCCTGCACGATGGCGGCATTGCCGCCGCCGATCGAATACACGGCGGCGATGGCCGGATGGTCGGCCAGCGCTTGCCGCACCAGCGCGCCCGTGGCACCGTCGATGCCGTGGCCTTCGCTCACTTCGACGACGCTCAAGTGCCGATGCCGTTCGCGCAGCGCGCGGCGAAAGCCGATCTCGCGCTCTTCCTCGCCATGAAAGCGGTTGCTGCTCAGGGTCACCAGCACCTGCTGCTTCCGGCTGCCGAGCCACCGGCCGACCAGGTAAGCGGCCGTCTCGCCCGCCGCCCGGTTATCCATGCCCACATAGCTGCGGCGCGCGGAAGCCGGCAAGTCCGTCACCAGGGTCACCACGGGGATGCCGGCCGCCGCCAGCCGGTTCACCGCCTCGGCCACTGGCGGCAAGTCCGGCGCCTTGAGCAGCACGCCGTGGCTGCCGTTCTTGCGGATGCGCTCCAGCAGATCGACGATGCCGTCCACCTCCAGGGTTTCATGCAGGTGAAAGCGCGAACGCAGCACGGCCGGATGCAGCGACGGCAGTTCCGCCTCCAGCGCTGCGCGCACGGCATCCGTAAAGCGGCGCGGCGCCACCATCAGCACATCGAGCATGAATTTTCTGCCGGACAGGCCCACCTGCGTGCTTTGCCGCGCCAGCTCGTCGAGCGCCTGCATCACGCGGCGCACCGTATTGGCGTGCACGCCGCCGCGCTGCTTGATCACGCGGTCGACCGTGGCCACGCTGACGCCGGCCTGCAGCGCCACGACCTTGACGGGGAAAGGATGCGTCACGTGCTCTCCATTTTTGATTTGATGGTTTTTTGATGGATTTTCTGATGAAAAATGCGGATTTTCATCCCTATACTGATTCTACAACTTAAATAATCAGGAGACACCGCATGCACACCACCAACGCCGGCGCCGCGCCGCCCTCTCCGTATTGGCTGACGCCGGAAAGCTGCGACCTGCAAGACTTCATCGGCACCGTCAGCTGCCGCACGGCGCTGGCCGACTATCCCCACGCCGCCGCGGTGCAGGAAAATATTCTCGTTTACGACTGCGATGCGGTGCGCGAACTGGCCGCCAATCCGGCGTCCCTGCGCGCGCTGCAGGCCGAATGGGGCAAGGCGCTGATAGACGGCCCCGGCGTCGTCGTGCTCAAACGGGCCGTCACCGACACGGAGACGCTGGAACAGGTAAATCGCGTGTTCCGCGACCTGATCGCCGGGCAGCATGCCAGCGGCCAGACGGCAGGCGACCATTTCGCCAGGCCGGGCGCGAATGACCGCATCTGGAACGCCCAGCAAAAGCTTTGCCTGCGCGCGCCCGAAACGTTCGCGCGCTACTACGCCAATCCCGTCTTCGCGTGGATTGCCGAGGCGTGGCTGGGGCCCGCCTACCAGATGACGGCGCAAGTGAACGTCGTCAATCCCGGCGGGGCCGCGCAGGCGCCGCACCGCGACTATCACCTGGGCTTCCAGAGCACCGCCGCCTGCGCCGCCTATCCCGCGCCCGTGCACCAGATGTCGGCCCTCCTGACCCTGCAGGGTGCCGTCGCCCATTGCGACATGCCGCTGGAATCCGGCCCTACCCTGTACCTGCCTTATTCGCAGCGCTACCGACCCGGTTTTCTCGCCTGGCAGCAGCGGCCATTCCGCGATTACTTCGCGCAGCATTGCGTGCAGCTGCCGCTGTCGAAAGGCGACGCCGTGTTCTTCAATCCCGCCCTGTTCCACGCGGCCGGGCATAACCGTTCTTCCGACATCCGCCGCATGGCCAACCTGCTGCAAGTGTCGTCGCCGTTCGGGCGCGCCATGGAAACGCTGGATCGCCGCGCCATGAGCGCCGCCCTGTATCCGGCCCTGCAAGCCTTGCGGGCAGAGGGAACCCTGTCCGCCAATGGGACTTTTCACGCGATTGCCGCCTGCGCCGAAGGCTATGCATTTCCCAGCAACCTGGACCGCGACCAGCCCATCGACGGCATGGCGCCGCCCACGCAGCAGCAGCTCATGCGCGAAGCGCTGGCGCAGGACTGGCCAGCGGCCCGCTTCCTCGACGCCCTGGACAGCCACGCCTGGCGCCAGCAAGCCTGAATCCCCTACGCGTCACCCTCGGAGACTCCCTATGCAAGACATCAACATCGGCCTGATCGGCGCCGGCTACATGGGCAAGGCCCACACCATCGCCTACAAGACCGTGCGCAGCATCTTTCCCACAGCCCGCAACCCCGTCTGCGCCTGCATCGCCACCAGCAGCGAAGAAGGCGCGGCGCGCAGCGCGCGGGAACTGGGCTGGAACAGCTCCACCGGCGACTGGCGCGCGCTGGTCAATGACCCCGCCATCGACGCCATCGTCGTCGCCACGCCGCCGGGCACGCACAAGGACATCGTGCTGGCGGCGCTGGCCCTGGGCAAACCCGTGTTCTGCGAAAAGCCGCTGGGCTTGACGGCCGCCGAATCGCTGCTACTGGCGCAGGCGGCGGAAAGCGCGGGCGTGGCCAACATGGTCGGCTACAACTACATCCGCACGCCCGCCAGCCAGCTGGCAAGGCAGATCATCGAATCGGGTGAAATCGGCGAGATCATCCACGTCGCCGCCGAACACGTGGAAGACTATCTGCACGACCCGCGCGCGCCCGCGTCCTGGCGCACGCGGGAAGCCACGGCAACGCGCGCCGGCGCGCTGGCCGACGTGGGCTCGCACCTGCTCAACCTGGCCCTGCGCCTGGGCGGCCCCGTCGACTCGCTGGTGGCCGACATGAATACCGTACATGCGCGGCGCGACGGCCCGCAAGGCATGGAAGCTGTGGACAACGACGACCAGGGGAATGTGCTGCTGCGCTTTGCCAGCGGCGCGCTGGGCGTGCTGACCTTCAGCCGCGTGGCGGCCGGGCGCAAGATGGGCTACACCTACCGTATCACGGGGACCAAAGGCGCCATTGCGTTTGATCAGGAAAACCAGAATGAGCTGTGGCTGTACGACGCCAGCCGCCCGGCGCAGCGCCAGGGTTTCCAGCGCCTGCTGATGGGTCCCGCCCACCCCGACTACCTGGCGTTCAGCCAGGGAGCCGGGCACGGCACGGGCTACAACGAGCAAATCGTCATCGAGGCGCGCGATTTTCTGCAGGCGATCGCCGGCGGCGAGCCGGTCTGGCCCACCTTCCGCGACGGCTACGAAGTGGACCGGCTGATAGCCGCGGCGCTGCGCTCCGGACAGCAGCGCAGCTGGATCACGCTGCGCTGACGACAGGGACGGTTTAGTACGCCAAGCCGTAACCGAACTTGTACAGCGGATGGGCCGTGTCATACGGCACGTCCGATTTCTGCACCTGCACTTCGGCCATCGACGAGGGCAGTTCGAACGGCAGCTTGCCTTGCGGCTTGGCCTTGCCCGTCAGAACGTCGAACAGCGCGCCGTCGCTCACGCCGAAGTTGGCGAGGATGGCGCTGGCCTTGTCCTGCACGTTGCCGAGGATGGCCGGACGGTCCAGATAGACGGTGACCACCGTCTTCGGTGCGTATTTCGCCGCGTTCTTGATCGCTTCGTAGTCGGCGTCGCCATCGACATAGTTCAAGCGCCCTTCGTGCTGCATGCTGCCGAAGATGTAGTTCGGGTGCAGGATTTCATACGGCGCGGCCACGCGCAGCAGGGCCACGTCCGCTTCCTGCGGCGTGGCGACCACCGTGTAGCCATACTGCTGCGCCACGGCCGCATCGATGCCGTACAGGTAAACCTTCTTGACGGTGGCCGCCAGCGGCAAGACCTTGTCCTTGTTTTCCAGCAAGACCAGCGAGCGGCGCTGGGCTTCCAGGCCCGCCTCGACGAAGTCCGCCTTGCCCACGGTGCTGGCCGCCTTGGCCGCATCGACGAACGGGTGCTCGAACAGGCCCTGCTTGAATTTCTGGACCAGGATGCGCCGCGCCGAGGCGTTGATGCGCGCTTCCGTCAACTGGCCCCGCTGCACGGCTTGCGTCAGGTATGGCGCTTCCGTCACGCCGCCAAACTGGTCCATCCCGGCCGTGACGGCTTTCACGTAGCGCTCGGCCTTGGTGGCGTTTTCCATGCCCCACGGCGTGCCGAAGCCGATGAAGGACGGCGCCACGCCGGCCGGCGTGCCGTTGCGGCAGTTGGCGTCGCAGTCGGACGTGATACCCCAGTCGGACAGGATTACGCCCTCGAAGCCGTATTTACCGCGCAGCAAGTCCGTCAGCATGGTCTTGCTGAAACCGGCCGCCACCTGCTCCAGGGTGATGCCGTCGATGGTGATATTGCCGTCCGGCAACGCATACGTGGGCATGACGGAAGCCGCCTTGGCCGTGAAGGCGCCCTCGAACGGCTTGACGTGGTAAGCGAAGTTGTTGCCCGGGTAAGTCATGTAGCGGCCATAGTAATTGTGACCGTCGAAACCCTCTTTCGTGGCGCCGTAGCCGACCCAGTGCTTGACGACGGCCACCACGCTGCCGTCGTGCAGGCCCGTATTGCCGTCCTGGAAGCCTTCGATATAGTGCTGCACCATGCGCTTGGCCAGATCCGCATCTTCGCCGAAGGTGCCGTTGATGCGCGACCAGCGCGGCTCGGTGGCCAGGTCCGCCTGCGGCGACAGCGCTTGCGTGATGCCGACGGCCAGGTATTCCTGGCGCGCGATATCGCCGAAGCGGCGCACCAGCGCATCGTCGCCGATGGCGGCCAGGCCCAGGGTTTCCGGCCACTGGGAAAATCCCTTGGTACCGGCGCTGGCGCCCACCGTGTACTGGAAATGGTGGCGCGGGTCCGTGCTGATGGACACGGGAATGCCGTGGCGCGACGTTTCGCTCAGGGCCTGCACCTTGTTGTACTGGGTCGCCATATTGGCCGTGTCGCCCGCCATGCGCGTGATGAAGGTGTTGACGTACTGCTTGACGATCAGGTCCTGCAGGGCAGTCAGGTCATACGCGCCGCCCTGGCCGATGCCGGTGGGGTCGGCCACGGTGGGCGCCGTGCCGTGCATCATCAGGCTGGCCTTCTCGTCGAGGCTCATGCGCGACAGCAGGTCGTCGGCGCGCGCCTCGGCGGACAGGCGCCAGTCTTCGTACGGGTCGATCTTGCCGTTGCGGTTCATGTCCTTGAAGGTATAGCCGTCGACCTTGAGCTGGCTATAGGTGGTGGCGCCGAACACGGGCTGCGTGTATTCCTCGCTGACGGTGTCGTTGCCGCAGGCCGCCAGGGCAAGCGTGGCGACGCAGCCGGCGACCATGCGGGCCATCGGTTTCATAGTGCAATTCATCATTATCTCCAAGACTGTTTTTGTAGGTATCAAGGCGCGGCAGCAAGGCCGGCCGAAAACAATATAGCGTGAGAATGCGTGAGTTTCTTGACCGCACAGCACGCGTTTTATACCCGCGAGAACAATTTTTGGTTAGACGGCACGACAACCAACAATCTCCTACAAAGTGCTAATATTTGTGAAAAATTACTACAACAAGCAGAATACGCAGAATACGCAGAATAAGCAGGAGGCACCCTTGCACAAACCCGATACGCGCACGGTTTCGAACCGGATCGCGCAGCAATGCGCGCGCGCCATGCAAGCCGACGGGCACGACCCCGCCGACTTTTTCCGGCAAACGGGCATCACGCCGGCGCAGCTCGAAGAGCCTGGCGGGCGCATCAACGCCGAGCGGCACCGCCGCATGACGGCCTACGCCCAGCAGTTGCCGCAGCACCGCGGCCTGCTCGACCTCGACGTGACGCACTGGTTCGCGCATTACTCGGGCATCGCCCACGTCTGCTTCAACCGCCCCACCCTGCGCAGCGCCCTGCACGAGCTGCTGCACTTGCGGGGCCTGATCGGCGAATTCGACTTCATGCTGATGAGTGAGAATGGGACGCGCATCGAGATCGAATACCTGTCCGAGTTTTGCCCGCTGGGGGGCGCCATGCAGGCGCTGGCCAATTTCCGCATGCTGTCGCTGGTGGCGCGCGCCTACGACGATGGCGCGGCCACGGCTTTCCATGCCGGCTTCCAGGGCAAGGCGCCGTGGTTCGCGCCAGCCATTGCCGAGTGCTTCGGCGCCGCCGTCACCTTTGGCCAGGCGCGCAACACGCTGACGTTTGACTCGCCCGCGCTGGACCGGCCTTTCGCCCAGTTCAACGCCATGCTGGCGCCGCACGCGCTGCGGCACGCGCAGGCACAATTGCAGCAGTTGCAGGGCGCGCAGCTGTTTTCCGCCCGCGTGGAGCAAGCGATCATCGATTTGCTGGGCCAGCAAGCCGACGCCGATGGCGCCGCGCTGCTGCCGGCCCTGTGCGACGGCCTGGCGATGAACCGCTGGACCCTGCAGCGCCAGCTGCAGCAGGAGAAAACGTCATTCCGCGCGCTGGAACTGCGCGCCAAGAGCCGCGAATCGCGCCGTTTGCTGCGCGAAACGAGCCTGAGCGTGGTGGAAATCGGCGAGCGCCTGGGCTTTTCCTCGCAAAGCGCGTTCACCCGCTTCTTCAAGAGCCAGTTCGAGCTGCCGCCGGCGCGCTACCGCAGCGATGCGGCCGGACTCTAGTCAGGCAGATCCGTCATGCGTCGAACCGTCAGCTGCGCCGGACGATGGCGCAGCTGACGGGTGCGGGTGACGCTCAATAACCATCCATGAACAGCACCATTTCAACGCCGCGCATGGTCCACGGCCCCGTGCCGCCCTCTGGCAAGGGCATCGCCGGATGGTTGCCGGCATTGAGCAAGCCGCAGATGTCGCGGACCAGCGCACTGCCGGCCACTTGCGCGCTCCATTTGCGGTAGCCGTCGGGCCAGCGCAGCCGAAGCGGGCGCGGACGGCTGCCGCCGCGTCCGGCAACGGTGCCAATACCGGGAAACAGACTGCCGGGCGCGGACTGCCCGTTGGCTGACAATAAATGATCGAGACGCGAAATCAGCGAAGTCGCGACCCGGCTATCCCAGATGACTTGCGCGCAGCCAGCCGCCCGGGCGTGATCGCGGTGGGCGGTGGCAAAGGCCGCCACCTTGGTCCAGCCGCTGTTCATCAACGCGGCAGCCTTGCCATCCGCGGCCAGCGCGGCGCGGAACACGGCTGCGACATTGGCCGGCGTCACCGTGCCGTGCTTTTGCGGCACGCCACCCCAGCTGAAAATCGCCTTCGCCAAATCGACGGCCTCGCCTTGCTGCTGACCGTCCCAGTCGCGCCCGTCCTCCAGGCAAAGGGCCAATTGCGCGGCGGCCGCCATCAAGGGCTTTGTTCTCTGCGCCGTGCCGGCATAGCCCACCGTCCTATGCGGCCAGAAATACGCCAGCAGGCGCTGATCCCAGCCAGTGACCGGGGCACCGATATTGTGCCGGCGATACCGCGGCTGGAACGGGGTCTGGCCGATATCGGCGACCAGCAATTGCAGCAGCTGGCGCCGGTCCAGCGCGCCGCCTGCCGGTACCTCGACCGTGCTGGCGAGCGCGGCAATCGCCTGCGGATCGGACCGCTGCATGGTGACCACCGCCACGTCCTTGCCGGTGCCCAGCTCGACGTCGGCGCAGATCAGCTGCTGCGCCTGCAGCGCCAGCTGCGCGCGCACGCCATCCGGCAAGCCATGCCAGTACGCCAGGCATGGCGCGGTAAATTCCACGCAATCCACGTTTCTGCCGCCCAGGCCATGCGGCGCCTTGATGCGCTCAAACCATTGCGAATTGTCAACATGGTCGAACAGTGCGCGGGAGGTTTGCCGCGTATTGCGCTGGCTGCCGAGCAGCCGGCAAGCGACGTCAAAACTGCAGGCGTAGTGCGGATTGATGCGCAAGCGCTCCGCCAGCGATTTGTTGTCGCCATACACGGGCATCGGCTCCACGCCCAGCGCATGCTCTTTCCACTCCTGGCTCAACTCATCGCACACGGCCAGCAGCAAGGCAAGATCCACGGCTTCCTTGCGGGGGTAGAATAATTGTATCTGGGGCATTGTTTCACTTTCTCGCCAAATGGTTTGCAGAGCCATGCCTACTCCGCCGCTGGCAACTGCTTCGCCGCCCTCGCATCGAACGCCAGCCGCGCCGCATCGATGGCGTCGCGGTGGCCATGGGCCCAGGCGCCCAGCGCGCTGATGGGGATCAACAGCGAGCGGCCCAGGTCCGTCAACGCGTAATCGACGCGCGGCGGCACGGTGGGAAACACGGTGCGCGTCACCAGGCCGTCGCGTTCCAGCCCGCGCAGGGTCAGGGTCAGCATGCGCTGCGAGATGCCGCCGATCAGGCGGCGCATCTCGTTGAAGCGCTTGGTGCCATTGCCCAGCAATATCACCACCATCACGCTCCATTTGTCGCCCACGCGGGTCAGGATATCCGTGATCGGGCGGCAGGAAGCGGCCACGCCCGCATGGCCGCCCTCGTCGCGCATGCGCCGTTCCAGCTCCGCTCCTTGCGCGGCGGCGTCGCCAATAGTCACATCCGTGTGCCCCAGTGTGGAAAAAGTGCCTTCTTGTGCGTTCATTTGATAGTCACTATATTTAACTCGGTTACAAAAACATACTACCCGATCATATCACCCAAGAAGGCCCACATGAACATCCTGCACATCGATTCGAGCATCCTCGGCGAGCATTCCCTCAGCCGCCAATTGTCCGCCGCCATCGTCGCCCGCCTGCAAGCGGCCGCGCCGGGCGCCGCCGCCCGCTACCGCGACCTGGCCGCGCAACCGTTGCCGCAATTTACGGCCGCCCCCGGCGCCGCCGACGCTGCCGCCTTGTCTGGCGCGCTGGAGCAGGTGCTGGCCGCCGACGTCATCGTCATCGGCGCGCCCATGTACAACTTCGCCATCCCCAGCCAGCTCAAATCGTGGCTCGATGCGCTGGCCGTGTCCGGCAAAACGTTCCAGTATGGCGCCAACGGCCCCGAAGGCTTGCTGGGCAGCAAACGCGTGATCATCGCCTCGACGCGCGGCGGCTACTATGGCGCCGACACGCCGATGGCCGCCCTGGAACACCAGGAAAGCCATCTGCGCGCCTTCCTCGGCTTCCTCGGCATCCAGCAGATCGAGATCGTGCGCGCCGAAGGCGTCAAGGTCAGCGACGCCGCCAGGGCGCAGGCGTTGACGGCCGCGTTTGAACAGATCGGCGCGCTGCAGGCAGCGTAAGCGGGGGCGGATTTTCTGGCTGCGACGGAAACTGTTTCGGCGCAGCCAGACTGGACATGGCAGGCATGAAAGTCCAGGATGCGCTAAGCTGCATCCGCCCCACCACTACACAAGGACCACCATGACCCTGACCGTCGTCGCCACCATCGATGCCCAAGCCGACCATACCGACGCCGTGCGCGCCGCCCTGGAAGCCGTCGTGCCGCCCAGCCGCGCCGAAAGCGGCTGCCTGCGCTACGAGTTGCACCTCGACAACAAGATTCCCACGCGCTTCATCATGCTGGAAGAATGGAGCGACAAGGCGGCGCTGACGGCGCACTACGCGACGCCCCACTTCCTGACCCTGGTGGCCGCCACTGACGGCAAGGCCGTCAAGATCGACGTGGCGGAATTGAACAAGCTGAAGTAACAGCCGGCGCGCCGTTCAAGCGCGCGGCCATCTTGGCAAGTTGCCATCTATAATATGGCAACTTTTCTTTATGGCCATCATGACGACACTTTCCTCCATACGCGGCGCCGCAGCGGCAGCCGCCTTGACACTGTGCGCTGGCGCCTTCGCGCAGGCGCCCATGCCCAATCTCGTGGGCGAATACAATCTGCTCTCGTCGAAGACCGTGCCGCCCAGCAACTGGGGCTATTCCAAGGCCCGTGTTTCAATCAAGCAACTCGACGACCATCACCTGCTGATCCTGCTCGCCTGCGAGTGGAAACGCGAACCGAAGGCCGTCTGCGGCGACTATTTCTATGCCCAGTGGCGCGACGACGGCCTGTACCTGCAGGACATGAACACGTTTGCCATGCGCCTGTACTTCGATCCCGCCACGCGCAAGCTGACCATCATTTCGCGCGGCGCCGACGCCAAGCAGAGCGTACGCCACGAAGTGTTCGGCACGACGACCGAGCCGCTGGTCGATACCGCCCTCGTGCGGCGCATGAAGCGCGAAGTGTCGAATGCCGACAGCAAGGAAAACCGGCGCGTGTTCGGGCCCTACACCAAGTGGCAGTATCAGGAAAACCGCATCGAATTCCAGCGCCAGGACTTGACGGCGCCGTGATGCAGGGCCTGGTCCAGCCCCTTCGGCGCCAACTGCTGCGCCTCGGCGGCGCCCTGTTGTGCTCTCCCGTGCTCGCGTGCGCAGCCGACGGCGACCTGCCGCGCGCCGTGCGCCAGCGCATTCTGTCCACCCTCGACGCTCCGCTGCCCAAGGTGCTCAATGTGCACCACCTGGCGCTGATACGGCGTTTCAACATCGGCTGGTCGCCCGTGGAAAGCGGCGCGCCCATGCTCAACCCGGCGTACCCGCTGGGCAAAGGCGATACCCTGCAACTGGCCATGCAAGCGATCGCCGGCAAGGATACAGCCCTGGCCGCGCAGCGCCTGATGGAGGCATCGCTGCTGCTGCCCCACTTCGTGCAGATGGCCGACCTGAAGCCAGGCAGCTATGCCAACGGCAAAACGCCATTCACCCTGACCGCGCGGCACCTGACGCTGCTGCGCCAGCAGTCGTGGATACCGCAGGAAATGCTGGGCATGGCGGCGGAAGACTACCTGGCCGAAGGCTGCTGGCCCACCCCGTCCGTCGATGGCAAGCGGCCGTATGGCGATTTCACGAATTACCCGGTGGAAATGGCGCAGGCGCTGGGTTTGCCCGTGCGCCAGCAAGCGAACGGCAACCTGGTCATCACCCCGGAGCTGAGAACGGAACTGAAAGCGCTGCACCAGCAGACCATGCCGGCGCTGCAGGTGTTCCTGCGGGAAGCGCGGTTGCGGCGCAATACGCTGTAAAAAGATAGGCAAGAACACAGGCTGGCCAGCTAAGCCTGAGCCACCGCCTGCCGTATCAGCACTTCGGCCGCAATACCCAGCTCCTCATGCAGGCGGCGGATCATCGGCAGGGTCAGCTGGCGCGTGCCGTTGAGCATCTCGTACACGCGGTTCAGGCGCCCTGTCATCGGCTCCATATCCTTGGGCGCCGGTGACTTTTTCTCCATGCTGAATTTCATGGCATCGATGGGGACTGGAAATTCCATGCAGAGAGACGCGCCTGCCTCGCAGCTCAGCCTTGCGGCACAGGAGCCAGTGCGGGAGCCGGCTCCTGCACCGCCTTGCCATGCGATTCCTGTCCGTCCTCGCCTTCGGCCGGCATGGCCAGCGGCGCTGGCGGCGCGCCTTCCTGCAGCAAGTCGCCCGGCTCTTCCACCGGTTCGTCCTCGGGCTCGTCGACGGGCTCCACATGGCGCAGCGGCGGCGGTGGCTTGCCGCCGGGGAAGATGGCGTCGCGCGACAGTTTTCCCGTGTCGAGCGCCGTCTTGAAGAAGTCGCCCACCACCAGCACGGCATTGTGGCCGCCCTGGCCCCAGTAATTGCTGCGCATGGTGACGCGCGCGTCATTGAAACCGACCCAGGCGCCGCCCACCAGTTCCGGATGCATCAAAATAAACCAGCCGTCCGCATTGTTTTGCGTGGTGCCGCTCTTGCCCGCCACGTCGGAGCGGATGCCGAAGCGGCTGCGGATGGCCGTGCCCGTGCCGCGGTCGATGACGCCGCGCATCATGTCCGTCAGGGTGGCGGCCGATGCCTGCTGCATGGCGCGCTGGGGCTTGTCTTCGCCGAAGCGCGCGATGACCTTGCCTTCGCGGTCCGTGATGTGCGTGACGACGAACGGCAAACGGGCTTCGCCCTGGGCCGCGATGCTGGCGTAGGCGTTGACCATTTCCAGCAAGGTGACGGGACTGGTGCCCAGCGCCAGCGACGGCACTTTTTCCAGCTTGCTGTCGCGGATACCGAGCGCGCGCGCCAGCTTGATGATCGGCGGCAAGCCGACATCCTGCATCACTTGCGCCGTGATGGTGTTTTTCGAATACACGAGACCGTCGCGCATGGTCATGTCGCGCCCCGTCGTGCCGCTCATGTCCGTCGGGCGCCATTTGGTGCCGTCGGCCGCCTTGATATCCATGACTTCATCGCGGTAGACGTGGTCGGGGCTCAGGCCCTTTTCCAGCGCCGCGCCATACACGATGGGCTTGAAGGTGGAACCGGGCTGGCGCGCCGCCTGCGACACGTGGTCGAATTGTTCGCGCGCAAAGTCGCGGCTGCCCACCCAGGCGCGCACGGCGCCCGTGGCCGGGTCCATGGCCGCGAAGCCCGCTTCCAGGCGCGTCTTCGACTTGCGCAGGGCCGCCATGAAGGCGCGGTCGCCCTTCAGCTGCGCCAGCGCCGCCTCGGGCGTGGCGCCGGCCGCCGTCAGCTTGCGGTAGTCGCCCGACTCGCGCACGAAGGCGTCGAGCAGGGCCGGATGCGATTTCCAGAAATAATCGAATGGCACGCTGCCGCCCTGCATGCCCGCATACATGCCTGTCGAGGTGGATGACGGCACGCCCGCGCGGCTCCATTCCACGTCGGCGATCGCCTGCAAGGCATTCGCCTGGCGCTCGACGGCGCGCTCGGCCGCCTGCTGCAAATCCTGGTCCAGCGTGGTGTGCACGATTAAGCCGTCGCGCTCCAGGTTGTAGTCGTTCTCGTCGGCCCAATCGATCAGCCACTTGCGCACATACGCCGTGAAATGGCTGTCCGACTGCGCCCGCTCGCTCTGGCGCTCGAAATGCAGGCGCAGGGGACGCTTGATCAACTGCCTGTAGCGCGCCTCGTCGATAACGTCATGTTTGCGCATCTGGCCCAGCACCACATTGCGCCGCTGCAAGGAACGTTCGGGATTACCGACGGGATTGTAGTAATTCGTGCCCTTGAGCATGCCGACCAGGGTGGCGCTTTCCAGGATGTCGAGGCGCGACGCGGGCTTGTCGAAGTAGGTGCGCGCCGCCATTTCAATGCCGTAGGTGTTGTACAGGAAGGGTACCGTGTTCAGATAGGCTTCCAGGATTTCCGTCTTGCTGTAGGTGGCCTCGATTTTGAGGGCCGTGATGAGTTCCTTCAGCTTGCGGTTCAGGTTGCGCGAGCGGCCGATTTCCTCGGGGAACATATTGCGCGCCAGTTGCTGCGTGATGGTGGAGCCGCCCTGCGGGTTGCCTCCCGCCGTATGCAGGACGGCGCCCGCCGTGCGCGTGAAATCGATGCCGTGGTGTTCATAGAAGCGGTGGTCTTCCGTCGAAATCAGCGCGCTGATCACGTTCGGCGAAATCTGTTTTAACGTGACCCGTTCCTGCAAACCCTGGTCGAAGCGGGCCAGTTCCTCGCCATCGGCGCTGACCATGGTGCTCGGCGCGGCCGCGCGCGCCTGGCGCAAGTCATGGATGCTCGGCGTCAGGGGGATCAGCAGCAGCATGTACAGAATCACCAGCGCCAGCACGGCCAGGAACGACCATAGCCCCAGCACCAGCGCGCGCCGCACGGGCGGCAAGGTCATCAGGTGCGCGTGGCCGCGCCGGTACAGCGCCACCGCTCTCACCCACGCCACTCCCGCCACGCGCAAGGCTTGCGCGCGCGTCCATATCCATGCCTGCCGTGCTTTTTCCTGAAACTGCTCCATGCCTGATGCCATGCTTGTAACCTTGTCTGATGCCGGATGATCCGTTTCAGCAAGTATATAGGGCGGGCAACAAAGCGGGCCGGATTTTACGCCAGGCAAGCATCCAGGCGCGCCAGGGTGACGCCGACATACGCGCCCACGCAGCGCGCATCATGCGTCGTAAACGGGTTTTCCAGTTGCAGCAAGCCGCAATCGCAGATGACGGGATCGACCTGGGTCACGACGCCCAGCGCCAGGTAGCGCCAGCCGTCAAGCCGGCGCACGCCCTTTACACAGCCGGGGTTGGCGCCGAAGATGGCGTCCCAGTCGTCCAGCTCGCTGGTCATGGGCCACAATTCGAGCCGGACTTGCGTGCCGGCGGCCAGTTGCCCGCCGCCGAACTCGTCCATCACATGCAGGCGCTGGCCCTCCACCTCGATGACGGCTTCCAGGTACTCGCCGTCGGAAGCGATGAAGGTGGCGGCGACGATGCTGGCCGTCACTTCTGCGCCTGCTCCAGCAGGGCCGGCAATTCCTTCAGCATGGCCTCGCGCGTGCGCAAGCCCGCGGACTGCTGCCCCTTCTGCTCGTCCTGCACCAGGCGCGCAAACACGATGCTGCGCTCGCCCTTGCTGGCCCAGCCCACGAACCAGCCGTAGCCATGCGCCTCGTCAAAGCTGCCGTCGGCCTTGCGCGGGAAGGCCGCGCCCGTCTTGCCATGCACTTGCCAGCCGGCCACGTCCGCCAGGCGGGTCAGGCGGCGCGTCTGCTCCATCGCCTGCTTACTGACAGGCAACTGATCGTTGACCAGCTTGCGCAAAAAGCCCAGCTGTTCCAGCGGAGATATCTTCAGCGAAGAGCTGATCCACGAGCGCTCCAGGCTATTGTCCTTGCCCGGATCGCCCGAGACGTCCGCATTGCCATAGCGCAAAGCCTTCGCGTATTTCTGGAAGCGCTCGGCGCCCAGCGCCTGCGTGATCTGCTGCGAATACCAGACCACCGAGTACTGCATCCAGCGCGACGGGTCCGTATCCTGACGCCACGCTTCGCCGCCCCAGTCCACATAGCCCTGGCGAAATGGCAAGCTGGGCTTGTGCTCGTCCTTGAGGAAGCCGGCGTCATAGCCCATCAGGCTGAGCGCGATCTTGAACGTCGAGGCGGGGGTGACGCGGTCGAGGCAATTACCCTCTTGCAACAAGACAGCGCCCGTTCTGGCGTCGGCCATGGCGGTGCAGATGGTGGCGGACTGGGCATGCGAGGCGGCCAGGACGGCGCCTGTCAGGCCGAGGATGAACTGGAATAATGCGCGATATTTCATGGGCCTCCGGGGTTGGGGGAGAATGACAAAGCGAAATTGTACCGGGCAGCGCGGCGCGATGCCAGCGATGATCACGTCGCCTTGACTCTAGCGCCCGGCTGGCGCGCCGGGCTGGCGCTCCCGCTTCAAATGTTCTTCTTCCAGCTCGTCCATGCCCAGCTTTTCCTCGTCGATCAGCGCATGCTCGCGCCGCTCGCGCTCCAGCTCCGCTTCCAGGCTGTCATCGTTGACTTCCCGCTCGATTTTCTGCGGCATCTTGCCCTCCTCCACGGTGGTTGACTAATAATCTCCGGCAAGCTTGCCCGCCTGCGCCACGGCATCGTGCGGATGCAGGCTTTCCATATGCCGTACGGTAACACGCGCCTGCGCAAAATGTGGCGCCAGTGGCGCCAGCGCCGCCTGCACGCGGCGTGCCGCATCCTCCACATACATCAGGTTAGCACCATTGAGGCGCGCGAACGCCTGCTCGTCGGCCCGTTTCACGGCCGTCTGCAGCGGTGTCGCCAGCGCCGCTTCCACCACGTCGATCAGGGGAAACAGGTCCAGCTCCGCCTGCTCCGTCAAAGGCACGGTGACCGTCGCCGTGCTGCGCTGGCTGTGCGGCGTGGCCAGGCTCGCGTGTTCCCGCAGCCATTCACGCGCAGCCGCGCCGTCGATGCCGCCCGCGCCGAACCGCGCCGCGAAGGCGTCGGCGAGCAATTGCCGCGCCAGCGCCGCCGAGCACGGGCAGGTCGACGAGTAGCCGACCTCCACCGTCAGGGACAGGGCAAAGCCCTGCGGAGAAACAGTGGCCTGCAGGCGCACGGGATACGATTTCCAGCCCGACAACCCCGCCGTCAGCAACGCCGGCTGGCGCCGCAGCAGGGGGAACGCCAGCGCCAGGCGCGCCTGCGTGCTGCCGCAATCGGCGTGGCTGTCCACCATGCGCCGCAGCACGGCGGCCAGCGCGCCCGCATCGAGCGGCTGCGCGGCGGCAAACGCTTCGAGCAGCAGGTACAGGCGCGACATGTGGATGCCCTTCACTTGCGGGTCGGGCAAGTCGACCTGCACGTCGGCCCAGGCATGCACTTGCTGCGCCTGCCCGCCCTCCTCCAGCCACAGGGGCAAGGCGATGCCCTGCATGCCGACCCACTCGAGCGGCAAGGGATTGCCCGAATGGGGGCCAGCCGCCACGTCGGGCAGGGGCGAGGAAATCGGATCGCGTTTCATGCTGGTCACTCCATATGCAAACAAGTTGCATATCATGGAGAAAAACGGCCGCATTTGCAAGTGCCTTGCATTAATAGGGCGTATTGACGGATCAGCCGGCCTTGCGAAACGTCAGATTGATGCGCTGCGCGCCCAGCAAAGCGTGTTCGCCCTCCTTCAGGGGCGCCACGCCGTGGAAGCGCAGGCGGTCGGCGCCGCCCCACACCACCACGTCGCCATGCAGCAAGGCGATGCGGGCAGCCTTGTCGGCCCGCTCGGCGCCGCCGAACAGGAAGGTGGCGGGCAGCCCCAGCGAGACGGAAACGATGGGTGCGGTGAAATCGCATTCATCGCGGTCCTGGTGCAGGGCCATGCGCGCGCCGGGGGCATAACGGTTGACGAGGCAGGCGTCGGGCGTGAAGTCCGGATAGCCGGCCGCCAGCGCCGCCTGCCGCGCCAGGCGCAGGAACACGGACGGCATCGGCGGCCAGGGAAGGCCGCTGGCAGGATCTTGCCGCGCGTAGCGGTAGCCGCGACCATCCGTGACCCAGCCCAGGGGGCCGCAATTGCTCATGGCGACCGACATGCGCAAGCCGCCCGGCGTGGCCATGTGGCGCAGGGGCGCCGCCAGCACGACGGCATCCAGCGCCGGCAGCAGCTCGGGCAGATACGGCAGCGCAAAACCGCGCAGCAGGACCGACGCGCGCGAGCCTGGCACCAGCGGCGCCGGGCCGGCCGGGATCTGGTCTTCATCGGCGAACAGGGACAGGTTCATACCGGTTATTTTAGCCGCGCCACGGAAAAAGCGCGCGCGGCCGGCCCGTGGTGCGCTACAGTAGCGCTTCCAGCCACTACCGCCCTCCTCCACGATGGATCATTACGCCGATTTGCTGCAAACCCTGGCGCAACAGGAAGAATCCCTGCAATTCGAACGCTTCGACAACGATGCCGCGCTGGCCGTGGGCCTGTGGATCGTCGAGGAAGTGCGCAAGCGGGGCAAGGCCGTCACCGTCAACATCACGCGCAACGGTCAGATCCTGTTCCACCACGCCATGACGGGCGCCACGGCGGACCAGGCGGACTGGATACGCCGCAAGAACAACACGGTGCAGCGCTTTTGCCGCAGCTCCTACTACATGGGCATTTCGTATAAAAGCCGCGGCAGCACCTTCGAAGACGTGAAATACCTCGATGACATCGAATACGCGGGCCATGGCGGCGCTTTCCCCCTGCTGATACGCGGCGTGGGACTGGTCGGCACCGTCACCGTTTCCGGCCTGGCGCAGGCGGACGACCACGCGCTGGTGGTGGCCGCGCTGCAAGCGCAGCTCGATACTCAGCTAGCCAAATAATCAGGCGGCCAGCGCCCTGCGCAAGGCGGCGCGTGCCAGCAAGCGCGTGGAATCGAGCGTCGGCAGCGGCGAATTGGCGTCGCTGATGATCAGCGGGATTTCCGTGCAGCCGAGGATGACGGCGTCGCAGCCCTGCTCCCGCAAGCTGCCAATGATGGCCTGGAAGCGGGCCACGCTGTCCGGTTTGACCACGCCCGGCACCAGCTCTTCCATGATGATGCGGTTGATCTCGCTGCGTTCGTCCTCGCCGGGCCGCACGCAATCGATGCCGCGCGCGGCCAGTTTGTCCGGATACACGGCGCTGTCGACCAGCCAGCGCGTACCCGTCAGGCCGACGCGTTGGTAACCGCGCGCCGCCGCGTAGCTGGCCACGACGTCGGCGATATGCAGCCACGGCAGCGGCGAACGGGGCGCCATCAGCTCGAATGCCTGGTGGATGGTGTTGTCGGGGCAGATCAGGAAATCGGCGCCGGCGGCGGCCAGCTTGTGCGCCGACGCCAGCATCAGTTCGGCCACGCCGGCCAGGTCGCCCGCATTCAGGCACTCCACATAACGCGCCAGCGGCGGCGTGTGCAGCGTCACTTCCGGGTGCTCATAGGCGCCCAGCGCATGCGCGCCCTCTTCGCAGATCGTGCGGTAGCACAGGGCAGCGCCTTCGGCCGAGCAGCCGACGATGCCGATATGTCGAGTCATGCGATCTTCCTTTTCACTTAAATGCGCTGGCCGCCGTCGATGGGAATTTCCGCACCCGTGATGTACGAGGCGCGCTCGCTGCATAAAAACTCCACCAGATCCGCCACTTCGGCCGTCGTGCCCAGGCGGCGCAGCGGGATTTGCGTGTCGACGATGTGCGACGTGCCCGGCGATAAAATCGCCGTGTCGATCTCGCCCGGCGCAATCGCATTCACGCGCACGTTCAGCGGCGCCATGTCGTTGGCCATTTCGCGCGTCAGCGACGCCAGCGCCGCCTTCGAACTGGCGTAGGCCGAACCGGCAAACGGATGCACGCGGTAGCCGGCGATCGAGCACAGATTCACGACGGCGCCGCGCGCGTTCGACAATTCCTGCGCAAAGCCGCGCGTCAGCGCCAGCGGCGCAAAGAAATTCGTGTTATACATTTCCTGCCACGTCTGCATGTCCGTCGTCAGCGAATTGACGCGCGAGCCGCCCGGCCCCTTCGGCGACACGCCCGCATTGTTGACCAGCGCGTGCAATTTGGCGTCGCCCAGCATGGGGCGCAGCGTCTCGACCATCTGCCCGATCTGGCTCAGGTCCGACAAATCCATGCACACATGCGTGTTGCGCTCCTGGCTGCGCGGGCAGCCGCCGGGAATCGGGCTGCGCGACACGGTGATGACTCTCCAGCCCAGGCTGCGGAAGCGCTCGGCCACGGCATGGCCGATGCCGCGGCTGGCGCCCGTGACGATGGCGGTTTTCTGTTCCATTTTCTGTTCAATCTTGTGCTTGATGTGCGTCATGGTCTTCCTTGTCTTCTTCGGTTGCGCCGGCGTGCATGCGCTCCTGGCGCATGACATACGCCAGCATCTGCGTGCCGCCATCGAGGATATCCTGCTCGATGGCGCGCCGCGCGGCCGCGCTGTCGCGCTGGCGCAGCGCGCTGATGATGGCGTGATGGTGCCCCACCCGCATGTCGGGCGAAAAACTGGCATAGCCGGCGGCGATCAGGGGCGCCGTCTGCATCCACAGGTGGTCGACGAAACGTTTTAAGGTCGGCATGCCGGCCGCCTGCGCCAGGCCCAGGTGAAACGCCTGGTTGCATTGCAGCGCCGCGGCCAGGTCGTGCCGCGCGATGGCCTCTTCGTTCGCCTGCAGCAGGCGTTCCAGGTCGGCCAGGGTGGCGGCGTCGATGCGCTGCGCCGCTTCCGCCGCGCCCAGGCCTTCCAGTTCCAGGCGCAGCGCGCGGATTTCCAGGTAGCGCGCCACGCTGAGCACGGGCACGCGGAAGTCGCGCGGCGAGCGCAGCACCAGCGCCTCTTCCTGCACCAGCTGCAGCATGGCGTCGCGCACGGGCGTGACGCTGGTGCCCAGCTGCAGCGCCAGTTCGCGGATGCGCAGCCGGTCATTCGGCTGGAAGCGCCCGGCCGCCAGCGCTTCGCGCAGCATGGCGTACACGGACTTGCCCAGATTGACGTGCACCAGACTGTCCAATTGATGGTTCATGCGTGTTTTTTGATCGCTGACAAATTATGATGCATCATACATCAATGTGAAAAACAGTGTTTTTCCACGCGTGCGCCGCAGACAGGAAGCGCCGCGAGACCGTACAATCAGCCGCCACCGTATCGAAAGGAATGCACTTGAACTGGGATTATCCGCACGCCCATACCCTGCCCGTCACGCCCGAACCGGGCGACATCGACGGCTTGCAGCACACGAATAACGCCGTCTACGTGCGCTGGTGCGAGCATATCGCCTGGCACCATTCGGCCGCGCTGGGGCTGGACCTGGACGATTACCGGCGCCTGGACCGGGCCATGGCGATACGCCGCGGCGAATACGACTATCTGCTGCCGACGCGGGCCGGCGAAGCGCTGACCCTGGCCACCTGGCTGTGCGCCAGCGATGGCCGCTCCAGCATGGAACGGCGCTTCCAGCTGGTGCGCGACAGCGACGGCGCCACCGTCGTGCGCGGACGCTGGGACTTGATCTGCATCGAATTGAGCAGCGGCCGCGCGCGCCGTTTGCCGCCCGAGTTTTTGGCCGTGTACGAACCGGCCATCGTCGCGGCGCGCCCGCCGGCGCAGGGCTAGGCGGCCAGGCGCGCCGGTTCCAGCGCGATCAGCAGCAGCAGAATGGCCAGCGGCACGGCCAGCGCGGCAAAGCCCACGGCCAGGTAGGCAAAGGCGGCCAGGATGGCGCCCGCGGCAAAGCCCAGCAGGGGCCAGAAGAATTTGACGCAGCGTTCGCGCGTGGCGCCGTCGGCCGCGCCGCGCAGCACGTCGACCGTGTCGATGACGATTTGCGTAACGTTGCCCGTCATCATGGACGTGGGCGCCAAATGGGCCAGCAGCAGCCGGCTGATGGCGCTGTGCGCGCCCATGGCCGCCGCGCCGAACAGGCCGGCCGTCATGGCCAGCGCGCCCGGCTCGGGCCCCAGCGGCTCGGCCAGCACGCCCAACACCATGAATCCGAGCAGCAGCGCCAGCTCCAGCAGCAACGCCAGGCGCAGCGCCGGTCCGCCGCGGCGTTCGGCCGCCACCGTCAACAGTCGCGCCGCCGCCACGCCCGCGACAAACGCGGGGAACGCCAGCAGCTTGAGGGCGATCGAGGCATGCGTGGCGTTGGCCAGCGCCGCGCCGATCAGCACGAAGTTGCCCGTCACGTGGGCCGTGAACAGGCCAAACAGGGCGACAAAGCCCAGGGTATCGACATAGCCGGCCAAAAAACCCAGGCTGATGCCTTGCAAACGGCTGCGCTGCGCAAGATTCATACACACTCCTTGAAATTTTCCATCATGATACCGTGCCGCCGCCGCGGCCTGCCGCCGTTTTGCGCGCCGTTCGGCGAAGATGCGGGGGTTTTCTTGCGCCTCCGCAGTGCAACATGCATTTCGCTCCAGATTTGCCCGTTCATGCTTTAGAATCAGCGACCTCAGCCCCGTAAAAACAGGACAAAACATATGACGGCAGTCGGGAGTACCGAACCACAAGAGCTCAAGCGCGGCCTGAAAAGCCGCCACATCCAGCTCATCGCCCTGGGCGGCGCCATCGGCACCGGCCTGTTTCTGGGTATCGCGCAAACCATCAAGATGGCCGGCCCTTCGGTGCTGCTCGGCTATGGTATCGCCGGCGTCATCGCCTTCCTGATCATGCGCCAGCTGGGCGAGATGGTGGTCGACGAACCCGTCGCCGGCTCCTTCAGCTACTTTGCCGACAAATATTGCGGCCACCTGCCCGGCTTCCTGTCGGGCTGGAATTACTGGGTGCTGTATGTGCTCGTCAGCATGGCCGAACTGACGGCCGTCGGCATCTACGTGCAGTACTGGTGGCCGGGCGTGCCCACCTGGGTCTCGGCGCTCGTCTTCTTTTGCGTGATTAACGCCATCAGTTTGTTGAACGTCAAGGCGTTCGGCGAGATGGAATTCTGGTTCGCCCTCATCAAGGTGGTCGCCATCATCGGCATGATCGTCTTCGGCGCGTACCTGCTGGCCTCCGGCGACGCGGGCCCGCAAGCCTCGGTAGCCAACCTGTGGCAGCATGGCGGCTTCTTCCCGAATGGCTGGCAGGGCCTGGTGATGGCCATGGCCGTCATCATGTTCTCGTTCGGCGGCCTGGAACTGGTCGGCATCACGGCGGCCGAGGCCGATGACCCGAGCACGACGATCCCGCGCGCCACCAACCAGGCCATCTACCGCATTCTGATCTTTTACATCGGCGCGCTGGGCATTTTGTTGTCGCTGTACCCGTGGCAAAACGTCGTCACCGGCGGCAGCCCCTTCGTGCTGATCTTCCATGCGCTCGACAGCAACCTGGTGGCCACGGCCCTGAACGTGGTGGTGCTGACGGCCGCCCTGTCCGTCTACAACAGCGGCGTGTACTGCAACACGCGCATGCTGTTCGGCCTGGCCAAGCAAGGCAATGCGCCGCGCGCGCTGCTGCACCTGAACCGCCGCGGCGTGCCGCTGGTCGCCCTGGGCGTCTCGGCCCTGGCGACGGGCGCCTGCGTGGTGGTCAATTACTTCATGCCGGGCGAAGCATTCGAAGTGCTGATGGGCCTGGTCGTCTCGGCGCTGATCATCAACTGGGCCATGATCAGCTGGATCCACCTGCGCTTCCGCGCGCAGAAAAAAATCGAAGGCAAGACGACCTTGTTCCAGAGCCTGGGCTACCCGTTCACCAACTACCTGTGCCTGGTCTTCCTGGCCGGCATCCTGGTGATCATGTACCTGACGCCGGGCCTGCGCATCTCCGTCTACCTGATTCCCGTGTGGCTCGCCGCGCTGGGCGTCGGTTACTGGATCAAGCAAAGCAAGGCCAAAGCGTAAGCTGTTTGCGCCGCATCAAACAAAAAGCCCGTCTTCGCAGGAAGACGGGCTTTTTTTAATATGAGGCAACGGGCAATTAACGGACCGCCTCCTCGGGCGGCACATCGGCTTGCCACAGGCTGATGGTCTGGCCCGCATACGACTGCAGCAGCACGTCGTCGCTCAAGGTCAGCAGCGCCTGCTTGCGCTGTTCCAGGCGCGCTTCGGGCGTCATGTCCTTCTCGCCCGACTTGTACGGTCCCAGCACGGGCAGCAAGTCGCGCAGCACGGAGAAATTGCCCGGCGTGGTCTTGTCCGATTGCAGCTTGCCCAGGAAATACTTCATGACGTGTTCGGACTGGCTGCCCTCCTGCCGCAAGCTCGCCTTCACCATCTTGCCATCCTTGTAGGCCACTTGCGCCTCGCTGCTGGCCGTATCCTCGATCTGGTGGTAGGTATAGTTCTGCGATTCCGTATTGTCCAGCAGGCGCAGCGGCACGCCGGGGACCAGCGTCTGGTGGTAGCTGGCGCTCAGCTTCGATTGCTGCTGCTGCCTGATCGAGCGCTCGTCCTGGCGGGCGCCGGCCTGCTCCGTCTTTTGCGACACTTCATAATTGAAGCCATCCTTTTCCGCGCTGCGCATGGGATTGCTGAATTTCACGGTCTGCGACACGGAGGCGCTGAAATCGGCCAACCCCGTCAGGATGGACTTGTCCTCGGCCGCCAGGCGCCACTTGCCCGTCGCGGGATTGTCCGTGGCCACTTGCGGTGCTGCGGTATTGCTGTGCAAGGCAGTGAAACTGTCCTTGAGCATGGCCACCAGGCCCGCGTCGCCATGGCCGCGCGACGCCGCCTGGTCGAATTGCTTCATATAACTGCCCAGCGCCTTGGCTTGCCGCTCGGGGCTGCCCAGGGTATTGAGCGCGCTGGTATCGACCTTCAGGTCCAGGCTGCCGGCCTCGCCGCTGAAGCTGACCTTGCGCTGCGCGCCATCGGCCTGGAAATCCAGGGTTTGGGTACTTTCCGTTTCGCCGCGCACCTTGACTTCCGCATGCAGCTTCACCGACTCGAACACCTGCTGGTCGAACTGCATCAAGCCTTCCAGCTTGATTTTCGGCGTGCTTTGCCCCAAGCCGTCGATGGCTTCCTGAAAACCTTTCGCCAGCTCGCCCAGGGCGCTCGCTTCAGCGTCGCTGAGGTCGCCGCTGGTCGTCATGTTCACGGCCAGGCCGTCGCCCTGGCTGTCGAGCGACAGCTTGACTTCCACGCCGCTCTTCGTCGTGATGCTGAGGGAAACCCGGTCTTCGCCGTTGCCATGCAGGCTGCCGGGCGCGATGCCGGACGCCGCATAGATGTTCGGCGTGGTGCTCGGCGGCGGCTGCCGCATCGCCTGCGAGAAATTGTAGTTTCCCAGCTTGGCCTGTCCCAGCATGGCCGCGCCCAGGCCGCTGAAGCGGCCGCCAAACGCGTACGAAGAAAAACTCTTCGTCATCGCCTCGCTCACCTTGTCGCGCGTCGCGCTTTCCCACACCATCGGCGGTTTGACGAACGCTGCCGGCTTGCCGTCGTTCACGCTTTCCGGGCTGAGAGCAACGATGGCGGACGGCGAGGATGCGGACGACGGCGCTGCCGCCTCCGCGCGGTTCGACGTGGTGGCGGAAGCCCGTGACGGGGCGCTGTTCCAGCTTGACAGTGGAGAAATGGAGGTCATGGCGCTGTCACCTTGCAAATGGATAGAAGATGCATCATAAAAGTTCGATATGGTTAAGTATTTTGCAATTACCTGGCGCCAGGCAAACCTTGCGTCACGTTATCTGGCGTGATGGCAAGTACTGCATGGCAATACTGCATTAACGGCAAGAAACGGAAAAGCATGAGCGTCGGGGAAATGAAACATTTTCATGCCGCAGACCCCGCCTGCCCCCAACAAGTTGAATCACAGCCGGGAATGTCCATTAAAATGCCACTATGGAACACAAGATTTTGCGCGCCCCGCTGGCCAGCTTTACCGACTTGTTGCTCGATGCCGTGTGCATGGTCGACGTGGAGGGGCGCTTTGTTTTCGTCAGCGCCGCCTGCGAACGCATCTTCGGCTATACGCAGCAGGAAATGATCGGCAAGCTCATGCTCGACATGGTCGCCCCGGCCGACCGCGCGCGCACCCTGGCCGCCGCGCGTGCCATCATGGATGGCCATGCCCAGACGCACTTCGAGAACCGCTACCTGCGCAAGGATGGCAGCCTGGCGCACATCATGTGGTCCGCCCGCTGGTCCGCCGCCGACCAGCTGCGCGTGGCCGTGGCGCGCGACGTCACCCTGCTGAAACAGGCGCAGGCAAAGCAGGCCGCGCTGTACGCCATCTCCGAAGCCATGCAGGCGACGCAAGACTTGCCCGCCTTGCTGCACCGCATCCAGCACATCATCGGCGAACACTTGCCCACGCGCAGCCTGACCTTGCTGCTGCAGGACGAACACGGCGCCCAGCCTCCCATGACCTCGCATGCCGACGACAGCGCGCCCCAGCCCACGTCATCGCTGGCCAGCCTGCTGTGCGACGAAGTCCTGCGCAGCGGCCGCCCGCTGCTGCTGCAAGCGGGACAATTGGCCGGCCTGCCGGCGGCGCTGCAAACGGCGGCCTGCGCCCTGTCCTCGTGCTGGCTGGCCGTGCCGCTGTATTCTTCCCTGGGCAGCGTCGGCGCGCTGGCCTTGCAAGGCGGCCAGGATGCCGTCATCGGCACGGAGCAAGACCAGGATTTGCTGCAATTTGTCGCCAAGCAACTTGCCACCGCCATCGAGCGCCGGCAGTTGCAGACGCAAATGCAATTCATGGCCATGCACGACGAGCTGACCCGTTTGCCGAACCGCCGCCTGTTCCACGACCGCCTGCACACGGCGTTCGCGCGCGCACACCGCCAGGAAGGCCGGCTGTCGCTGCTGTTCCTCGACCTCGACAACTTCAAGCGGGTCAACGACGACCACGGCCATGCCTGCGGCGACCTGCTGCTGCAAACGGTGGCGAGCCGCCTGCGCGATTGCATGCGCGAAACCGACACCCTGGCCAGGATGGGCGGCGATGAATTCGTCGTGCTTCTGGAAAGCAATACCGCGCCGGTGGATGTCAGCCTGATCGAGCAAAAGATCCATGCGGCCCTGGCCACGCCGCTGCACCTGGGCAACGGACAGCAATTGCAGATCGCCGTCAGCATCGGCGTGGCCCACTATCCGGAAGACGGCGATACCATGCAACTGCTGCTGCGCCATGCGGACCGCGCCATGTACGCGTCGAAAATGCTGGCCGCCGCCTCGCGCTAACGGAAGCCCGCTCCTGGCAGCAGTTGCCCCTATGCTATACTTTCCGGCGATGCTAAGACTCTTCAAAACATGGCTGATCCTGCTGCTGATCGCTGCGGTGCCGCTGCAAGCAACCGCTGCGGGCGCCATGCGGCTGTGCGCGCCGCTCGCTGACGAGCCTGCCGCCGCGATGACTGCGGCTTGCCAGCATCACGCTGCACGGTCCTCGGCCGTCGCGGACAGCGCCGGCACGCCGGAAGACAACAAGACCCCTGCCAAACAGCCCGCTTGCGGCGCCTGCGCCGGCTTTTGCCTGGGCGCGCTGATGCCGCCCTCCTTCGCCCTGCCTGCCGCCTGCAGCGGCGCGCAACAAGTCACCGTCGCAACGGCCACCTTGCTGGCGGGATTCATTCCCGACGGCCCGCGCCGGCCGCCGCGGCCGCTTTCCGCTTAAATTCCAAGCTCGTCCCAAGCAGGCCACCAAGGTGGCCACGATAGCCCTACTCCGTCTGAAAGCAACACATGATCAAACATTTCTTATTGCGCGGCGCCTTCGCCTCCATGCTGGGCCTGCCCACATTCGCCATGGCGGCCCTGCCCGTCATCGAAGTCTACAAGAGCGCCTCGTGCGGCTGCTGTGCCGACTGGATCAAGCACCTGGAAGCGAACGGTTTTACGGTCCGCGCGAAAAATGTCGAGATGCCGGCGCAATACCGCAAGCTGGCCGGCATTCCCGACGCGCTCGGCTCCTGCCACACGGGCCTCGTCAACGGCTACGCCATCGAAGGCCATGTGCCGGCCAGCGAGATCAAGCAGTTGCTGCGCGACAAACCCAAGGCGAAAGGCCTGGCCGTGCCGGCAATGCCGATGGGCTCGCCAGGCATGGAAGGACCGCGCAAGGATGCGTATGACGTCTTGCTGGTCAAGAACAATGGCAGCACCGAGGTCTACAAGCATTACAAGTAAACCTGCACGGAAATGAAAAACGCCGCCGGAATCGCTTCCGGCGGCGTTTTTTGTGTCAGGCAGTAAAGGACTTACTGCCTGTCAGGACTGCATCAGATGCTGTCGAGCACTGCATTCAGGCTGGCGCTAGGACGCATGACGGCTTCCGTCTTCGCCGGATCTGGCAGGTAGTAGCCGCCGATATCCGTTTCCTTGCCTTGCACTGCTTTCAGCTCGGCAACGATCTTTTCTTCGTTGTCGGCCAGGGCCTTGGCCACCGGCGCAAAATGCGCTGCCAGTTCCGCATCGTCCTTCTGCACAGCCAGGGCTTGCGCCCAATACATGGCCAGGTAGAAATGGCTGCCACGGTTGTCCAGCTCGCCGGTACGTGGCGATGGCGACTTGTTGTTGTCCAGCAGCTTGCCGGTGGCTTCGTCGAGGGTTTTCGCGAGGATTTTGGCCTTCGCATTGCCCGTCTTGATGCCCATGTCTTCCAGCGACACGGCCAGGGCCAGGAACTCGCCCAGCGAATCCCAGCGCAAATGGTTTTCTTCCACCAGTTGCTTGACGTGTTTCGGTGCCGAACCGCCAGCGCCCGTTTCATACATGCCGCCACCGGCCATCAATGGCACGATCGACAACATCTTGGCGGACGTGCCCAGTTCCAGGATCGGGAACAGGTCGGTCAGGTAATCGCGCAGGATGTTGCCGGTCACCGAGATGGTGTCCAGGCCGCGGAAGGCGCGTTCCAGGGTGTAACGCATGGCGCGCGTTTGCGACATGATCTGGATGTCCAGGCCCTTGGTGTCGTGCTCCTTCAGGTACACCTGTACCTTCTTGATGACTTCGTTCTCGTGCGGACGGTAGGAATCGAGCCAGAACACGGCAGGCATGCCCGAATTGCGCGCGCGCGTGACGGCCAGCTTGACCCAGTCGCGGATCGGCGCGTCCTTGACCTGGCACATGCGCCAGATATCGCCCTCTTCCACCGTTTGCGTCAGCAGCACTTCGCCCGTTTCCAGGTCGGTGATGTTGGCGATGCCGCCTTCCGGCACTTCAAACGTCTTGTCGTGCGAACCGTATTCTTCCGCTTGCTGCGCCATCAGGCCCACGTTCGGTACGGTGCCCATGGTCTTCGGATCGAAGTTGCCATGCCATTTGCAGAAACCGATCATTTCCTGGTAGATGCGCGCGAAAGTCGATTCCGGCATGACGGCCTTGACGTCCTTCGGACGGCCATCGGCGCCCCACATCTTGCCGCCGATACGGATCATGGCTGGCATCGACGCGTCGACGATGATGTCGTTCGGCGAATGGAAGTTGGTGATGCCCTTGGCCGAATCGACCATGGCCAGTTCCGGACGGTTGGCGTGGCAGGCGTGCAAATCTTTCAGCACTTCATCTTTTTGCGACGCTGGCAAGGTTTCGATCTTGTCGTACAGGTTGCTCATGCCATTGTTGACATTCACGCCCAGCTTGTCGAACAGCGCGGCGTGCTTGGCGAACGCGTCCTTGTAGAAGATGCGCACGCAGTGGCCGAAGACGATAGGGTGCGAAACCTTCATCATGGTCGCCTTGACGTGCAGCGAGAACATCACGCCCGTCTTGAAGGCATCGTCGATTTCCTTCTCGTAGAACTCCAGCAGCGCTTTCTTGCTCATGAACATGCTGTCGATGATTTCGCCCGCTTGCAGGGAAACCTTCGGTTTCAGCACGATGGTCTTGCCCGAGGCCGTGACCAGTTCCATCTTGACGTCGCGCGCCTTTTCCAGGGTCAGCGATTTCTCGCCATGGTAGAAGTCGCCATGGTGCATGTGCGACACGTGCGTTTGCGACGACTGGCTCCACTCGCCCATCGAATGCGGGTGCTTGCGCGCGTACTCTTTGACGGCCTTCGGCGCGCGGCGGTCGGAATTGCCTTCGCGCAAGACCGGGTTGACCGAGCTGCCGATGCACTTGCCGTAGCGGGCTTTCAAGGCTTTTTCTTCGTCCGTCTTCGCATCTTCCGGGTAGTCCGGCAGCTTGTAGCCACGGCCTTGCAATTCGCGCACGCAGGCGATCAACTGGCCTTGCGAAGCGCTGATGTTCGGCAATTTGATGATGTTGGTGTCCGGATTCTGGGTCAATTTGCCCAGTTCAGCCAGGGTGTTCGGGACTTTTTGCGCGTCCGTCAGGAATTCGGGAAATTCAGCCAGTACACGGGCCGCTACCGAAATATCGCTGGCGACCACGTCCACGCCAGCCGGCGCGGTGAATTTTTTGATAATTGGCAGCAGGGAATACGTCGCGAGCAGCGGCGCCTCGTCAGTCAGCGTGTAGATGATTTTGGATTTTTGTGTTGCCATGTTCATTCCCTTGTATGCGGTGATGCCTGGTGGTTAACTTTCTTCATTCCAAACACAGGACGGTTAGCCTTGCTTTGGACGGCTAGTGTGCCGGCGGTGACGCCGTGCTTGCCCACCACGTATTTTAGACTGTCCTGCCGCTGTTTGTGTATCAGATGGCGACGAATCTTATATAAGACAGCAAATATCCGGATCTGAAGGCCCAGGATGGCCATTTTCCGTGCTGAAATGCCCTCCAGGCACGCGCGCGGCATGTAGGCGGCCGTGGCGGCAATGGATATGTTAATCATTATAAATCGTAATGATTCTCATTTATAATATCCTGTGTGCAATTCCTCCCTATCAACTTCATACGCTTGCCCCTGATGCCCATTCCACATTCCCGACTCGCCCACCCCCACCTCACCACCCGATTGATCCTCGCCGGCCTGCTCTTCGCCAGCGTGACGCCGCAGGCGATCGCCCAGGCGGCGGCCGATGCACCCGCCCCGCTCGCCACCGTGCTGGTCAACGGACAAGCCGAAGCGGACGCCGGCGGACAGATCGCCAAGAGCGCGCGCGCCGGCATGCTGGGCGAAAAAGACTTGCTCGACACGCCGTTCAGCGTCAACAGCTACACCAGCCAGCGCATGCTGGACCAGCAGGCGCTGACCCTGGCCGAGGTGCTGGGCGGCGACCCGTCCACGCGCTTCACGGGCCAGATCGGCGGCGTCACGGATTCCTTCTTCATCCGCGGCTTTCCCCTCAACGAAGGCAATCTGAGCGAAGTGGCGTTCGACGGCGTGTATGGCGTCTCGCCCAACTACCATCTATTTACGGAGTATCTGCAGAGCGTGGAAGTGCTCAAGGGGCCGGCCGCCTTGCTGTACGGCATGTCGCCGAACGGCGGCGTGGGCGGCGTCGTCAACGCCGTGCCGAAACGCTCGCTGCCGCGCGACCTGACGCGATTGACCGTCGATTACGGTTCCAGTGCGCAATTGGGCGCCGCCATCGACATCAGCCGCCGCTTTGGCGAGGAGCGGCGCTTCGGCATCCGCTTCAACGGCTTGCACCGCCAGGGCCACACGCCGCTCGACCACCAGACGTCGCGCGCGGAAGTGGCGGCCGTCGCCCTCGATTACCAGGGCCAGCGGCTGCGCGCCTCGCTCGACGTGATCGAGCAATACCAGTGGATCGACGCACCCACGCGCCCCTTCCTGGTTAGCGCGCGCCTGCCCGTGCCGGCAGCGCCCGATGGCCGACGCAACATCGCCCAGTCCTGGGGCTGGTGGAAATCCAACGACCTGGCCACCCTGGGCAAGGTCGAGTACGACCTGAACGACAACCTTACCGTCTTCGCCGACGTGGGCGGCACGCGCTCCGACGTGTCGCGCTATTCGGACCAGACGCCGGCCATCACCAGCGCGGCGGGCGACATGACGGTCACGCCCATGAACTGGAAATTCCGCGTGCGGCGCGCCAGCGGCGACACGGGCGTGCGCGCGCGCTTTCGCACGGGCGGCGTCGAGCATGCGCTGGTCGTGATGGGCAATGTCTACCGCGACGAATTTGGCAGCGTGAGCAATTCCGGCAAGCTCATCGCCTCGAATATCTACCGCCCCGTGGCCGTGGCCGACCCCGGCGTTCCCGCGCCGGCCCGCGCGCCGAAGCTGTCCGCCGCCACCCTCTCCAGCCTGGCCGTGGCCGATACGCTGGACATGCTGGACCGGCGCGTGCAGCTGACTCTGGGCCTGCGCCGCCAGCTGGTCGAAGCGAAGAACTACCACGCCGCCAGCGGCGCCCTCAGCACGCATTACAAGCAAGGCGCCCTGACGCCGCTGGCCGGCATCGTCGTCAAGCCGCTGCGCCACGTGTCGCTGTACGCGAACTATATCGAGGGCTTGAGCAAGGGCGATATCGCACCGAACATCGCCGACAACGCGGGTCAGGTGTTCGCGCCCTACAAGAGCAAGCAGTATGAAGTGGGCACCAAGGCCGATTTCGGCGTGGTGCTGGCGACCCTGGCCGTGTTCCAGGTGACTAAACCCAGCGGCCAGCTGTATGGCAAGGTCTACAGCATGGACAGCGAACAGCGCAACCGGGGCCTGGAACTGAACCTGTCCGGCGCCGCCAGCAAGGCCGTGCGCCTGCTGGCCGGCGTGACCCTGCTGGACGGGCGCCTCGTAAAAACCAACAGCGCCGCCACCATGGGCAAGCGTCCCGTGGGCGTGCCCACCTCCATGGCCAACCTGGGCGGCGAATGGGATGTGCCGTACTGGCCCGGCCTGACGGCCACGGGCGCCGTCAGCTACACCGGCAGGCAGTTCGTCGACCAGGCAAATCTGCAAGCGGTGCCGTCATGGACCAAGGTGGACCTGGGCTTGCGCTACCGCACGGCCTTCGCCGGCAAGGCGACGACCTTGCGCGGCGGGCTGATGAACGCGTTCGACCGCCATTACTGGGCCGGCGTGGCCTCGTATGGCACCGTCTCGCAATCGGCGCCCCGCAGCGTGCAACTGTCGGCCGCCGTAGATTTTTGACGGGCGCCGGCATCGGGCATCGCCCGGCTGGCGCATGCACTGCGCGCCAGCCGCAAAGTCAGAAACAATAAAAATAGCAAAAAGCAGGCCAAGCCAGCGCCGAAGGCACCAGGACCCACTGCCGGTCCTGGCGCCTTCGGCAAACGGCGACACTCCCCCCAGCGGCTCGATCAGCCGCACCGCACCGCCTTCCACACCGCCCTGCCACTGCCCGGCGCACTGCCGCCGCCATCCCGCCCGCCTCGCCGCGTCGACAAGGACGTAACACCGAACGACAACTACATTGATATTTATCAAATTGACTGCCCGATGCCTGGGCTACTGTCGGTGCCATCTTTGATTTGAAACAGAAACTCTGCAGCCAAGAATCGACCATTCCAGAAACAACGCCAGTTCTCGCCAGGCTCTTCATTCCCCAGCCGATAGCGCTCGCCAAGTGCGGTAACACCCAGCGTCCCACCTCCCTTGCCTACACGTGCAGGGGAAACTTTTGCTAGCGATTTTGCAGCTTTTTGATTAATGAACGTTAAAAAGGAATTTCGTATGAGCACGTATTCTGACATTTGCATCGTAGGCGCCGGCATAGGCGGCTTGACTTGCGCCAACCGCCTGATCGACACCGCCGCCAGCAGGAAGCTGCGCATCCGGGTCTTCGACCTGAATCCCACCGTCGGCGGCCGCATCCAGTCGCGGAAAATAGATGGCAAGGAAATCGCCGAACTCGGCGCCGCCCGCTACTCGCCGCAGCTGCATCCGCATTTCCAGCAACTGATGCAGGGCAGCGGACTGCCGCATGCCGTCTACCCGTTCACCGAGGTCATCTCCCACGATAGCGTGCTGGAGGAGCTGAAGGCAACGCTGCATGGCCTGAGCCCGATGCTCAAGGAGCATCCGAACGACTCCTTCCTCGAATTTTTCAGCCATTACCTGGGTGCCGCCAAGGCCACCCACATCATCAAGGCGACCGGCTATGACGCCCTGCTGCTGCCGATGGTGTCGGCGGCCATGGCCTACGACATCATCAAGAAACATCCGGAAACGCAGCACTTCACGGAAAACGCCGCCAACCAGTGGCGCTATGCCACCGACGGCTACCACGCGCTGCTGTGCCAGCTGCAGTACCAGGCCCAGGCCGCCGGGGTGGAATTCCGCCTGGAACACCGCTTGCTGTCCGTTGAAAAATCCGGCGCCGACCATGTGCTCGCCTTCAGCCACCAGGGCGACACGCAGATGCACCGCACGCGCCACCTGGTGATGGCCATCCCGCCGTCCGCCATGCCGCGCCTGAACCTGGATTTTCCGAACGCCTGGAGTCCGTTCCAGTACGATTCGCTGCCCCTGTTCAAGGGATTCCTCACCTTCGACACGGCCTGGTGGGAAGCGCTGGGGCTGACCGACAAGGTGCTGATGGCGGCCAATCCCCTGCGCAAGGTCTACTTCAAGAGCGACAAGTATGTGCTGTTCTACACCGACAGCAAAAGCGCCACCTACTGGCGGGACAGCCTGGAACTCGGTGAAGACGTGTACCTGGAGCGCGTCCGCCGCCACCTGGAAGACGTCCTGCCGCTCGATGGCCAGCCGCTGCCGCCGATCAAGGCGCACTTCCACAAGTTCTGGCCGCATGGCGTCGAGTTTTGCGTGGAACCGGAAGCCGAGCACCCGGCCGTCCTGCTGCACCGGGACGGCATCATCTCTTGCTCGGATGCCTATACCGCGCATTGCGGCTGGATGGAAGGCAGCCTGATCAGCGCCCAGCACGCCAGCGGCCTGTTGCTGCAGCGGCTCGATCAACGGGAAGACGTCGCCGCCGCCAACGATACCTTCATCACTTCCTCGACCGAGCGCGCATGAGCCTACTTGACTTCCCCCGCCTGCATTTTCGGGGTTTTGCCCGCGCCAATGTGCCGACGGGGAATCGTAATACGCACGGCAACATCGATATCGCCACGAACACGATATCGATGGCGGGCGAAGCTGTCGACCTGAGCCGGCCGCCGGCTGAGTTCCATGCGCACCTGAAACAGCTTGCCCCCCGCTTCAACGCAAAGGGCAAGCCCGATCCGGACGGCATCTTCAGCCTGGCGGCAGGCCACAATTTTTGCGGGAACAATCATTTTTCGTGGGAAAACGCGAGGATCACGGGCGTCCAGCTGCGCGATGGCGAGGTCGATACGCAAGACCCGCTGGTGGGCGCCAAGCTGGGCCTGTGGGGCCACTACAATGAGTACCTGCGCACGACCTTCAACCGCGCCAGGTGGATCGACAACAACCCGGCCCAGCCGGACACCACGCTGATCTACGCCGGCCAGTTCACCTTGAGCGACAAGCTGGCCTCGCCCAACACGCCCACGCTGTTTACCGCCGACATCGCGCAGGCGCACTCGGTGCGCTGGCTCGGCAGCGGCCATATCACGGAACGCAGCGGACATTTCCTGGACGAGGAATTTGGCCGCTCCAGGCTGTTCCAGTTCTCCGTGTCCAAGCAAGACCCGCATTTCCTGTTCAATGCGGAGCTGCCGTTGCCGGCCAGTATGCATACCTTACAGCAAGCCCTGGCCGACGACGAGGTGCTGGGCCTGACGGTGCAGTATTGCCTGTTCAATATGTCGACGCCGCCAAAACCGGACTCGCCCGTGTTCTACGACCTGGCCGGCAGCATCGGCCTGTGGCGGCGCGACGAGCTGGCCACCTATCCGGCCGGCCGCCTGCTGCAGCCGCGCCAGGCCAGCCTGGGACCGGTGCTGGTGCAAGTGCATGCGGACCGCGTCGCGTTCAACATGCCGACCGCCATCCCCTTCACCACGCGCGACGCGGACGCCGTCTCGGAACAGCATCCAACGCATGCCCTGGGCGGCAAGCAGGCGCTCGGCGACCTGCTGCTGCATGACGGCGCCGGCACCTTGCTGGCCCGCATTCCGGAACCGCTGTACCGCGACCACTGGCGCCATCACGGCGTCTTCGACGTGCCGCTGCAACATGCCCCCGCCGCAGGTTCGCTCAGCCTGGGCAGCGCGCAGGCACAGTGGGACGAAGCCGACTGGGTGCTGCAGTCGGACAGCAACCAGCTGTACCTGGAAGCGCCGAACCGCAACAAGCACGAGCAATTTCCGCAGACCATCACCGTGCAAAGCCGCTTCCGTGGCGAACTGGCAGCGCCGGATGCCCTGCCGGCACAGGCGGAAGACGACGCGCTGCTGGCCGTGCAGCGGCAGCCGTCGCCGCTCGGGCATGGCTACACGGCGCTGACCCTGACGGGGCGCCAGCCGGGCGCAACCCGCATCGTGCTGGGGACAGGCAAGCACAAACAATACCTCGGCGTGCGCGTGCTGCCCGACGACTGGCATCTGGACGACGTACCGGCGGAACAGGTCGACTACGCCTTCCTCTACCGGCATGTGATGAGTTACTACGAGCTCGTGTACCCCTTCATGTCGGACAAGGTCTTCAGCCTGGCGGACCAGTGCAAGTGCGAAACGTATGCGCGCCTGATGTGGCAGATGTGCGATCCGCAAAACCGCGACAAGAGCTACTACATGCCCAGTACGCGCGAACTGTCGCTGCCAAAATCGCGCCTGTTCCTGAAATACCTGACGCAGGTCGAGGCAAAGGCCAAGGCGGCGGTGCCGGCACCGGCCACGCCGCACGCCATCGGCAGCAAGGCGGAACTGATCGACGAGCTGAAAAAGGCCATCGACCTGGAACTGTCGCTCATGCTGCAATACCTGTATGCAGCGTATTCCATTCCCAATTATGCGCAGGGGGCGGCGCTGGTGCAGGCGGGCCGCTGGCTGCCGGCCGAGCTGGAGCTGGCCTGCGGCGCCGAAGACCGGCGCCGCAACAGCGGCACGCGCGGCATGTTGCTGGAAATCGCCCATGAAGAAATGATTCACTATTTGTTAGTCAACAATGTGCTGATGGCGCTTGGCGAACCGTTCCATAGAGGCGCCCCGGTGCTGGGCCAGCAGGCGCGCCAGCGTTTCGGTCTGGACACGGAATTTGCATTCGAGCCATTTTCCGAACACGTGCTGGCCCGCTTCGTGCGTTTCGAATGGCCCGACTACATTCCCACGCCGGGCAAATCGATTGCCACCTTCTATATTGCGATCCGCCAGGCCCTGGCCGAGCTGCCCGGCCTGTTCGAGAGCGACGGCGGCAAGCGCGGCGGCGAACACCATTTGTTCCTGAAAGAACTGACCAACCGCGCCTATCCCGGCTACCAGCTGGAAGTGTCCGACCGCGACAGCGCGCTGTTCGCCATCGACTTCGTCACCGAGCAGGGCGAAGGCGTGGCCGTCGATTCGCCGCATTTCGCCTCGTCGCACTTCCAGCGGCTGCGCGCCGTCGCCGGCAAGTTCTCCGCCTGCGGCAAGCCGTTCGAGCCGGCGCTGCCGGCGCTGAAGAATCCGGTGCTGGAAGCGCGGGCGGACTGCACGGTAGTGACGGATCAAACGGCGCGCGCGCTGATGCAGCTGTATCAAGGCTGCTACGAACTGACCTTCCTGCTGATGGCGCACCATTTCGCGCAGCGGCCGCTGGGCAGCCTGCGCCGCTCGCGCCTGATGAACGCCTCCATCGACATCATGACCGGCCTGTTGCGCCCGCTATCGGCGGCCCTGATGAACATGCCATCGGGCGTGCCCGGGCGCCACGCGGGACCGCCCGTGCCCGAACCGGTCAGCAGCCAGGTCAGCAGTGACTACAGCCTGGGCTGCGACATGCTGGCGCAGAAGTGCCTGGCGCTGGCGCAGTACGCGCGCAGCCTGGAGAGCGATGTCATCGGCATGGCGCCGATAGAAATGTTGGAGTTTTTTAATCAGCAACTTACCGATTTATCTCGGGGAAAGATGTCAAGAGAGGCCTGAAATGCATAAAATCATTATCGTCGGCGGAGGCCTGGCAGGTAGCCTCAGCGCCATTTATCTGGCGCAACGGGGGCACGATGTCCACGTGGTCGAAAAACGGGGCGATCCGCTGCAGAAAGCGTCCGCAACCGCCGATCCCGTCAACTCGCGCGCCATCGGCGTCACCATGACCGTGCGCGGCGTCAAGGCCGTGCTGGCGGCCGGCATCGACAGGCAGGAGCTGGAGCGGTGCGGCGAACGCATCCTGGGCATGGCGTTTTCCGTCGGCGGCAAATTCAAGGTGCGCGAACTGAGCCAGCGCGAAGGCCTGTTTCCGCTGTCGCTGGACCGGTCCGCGTTCCAGCGCCTGTTAAACACCTACGCCGCCAGGCACGAAGTGAAATACTACTTTGAGCATAAATGCCTGGATGTCGACCTGGAAAGGAAGGTCGTGCTGATCCAGGGGCAGGACGGCGCCGTGCAGCAGCTACATGGCGACCTGATCATCGGTGCCGACGGCGCCCATTCCGCGGTGCGGCGCGCCATGCAGAGCGGCATGCGGCGCTTCGAGTTCAAGCAAAGCTTCTTTCGCCATGGCTACAAGACCCTCGTGTTGCCGAATGCGGAGGGCCTGGGTTTCAGGAAGGATTTGCTGTATTTCTTCGGCATGGACTCCAAGGGCCAGTTTGCCGGCCGCGCAGCCACCATCCCGAACGGCAGCATCAGCTTCGTCATTTGCCTGCCCTACTCCGGCACACCGAGCTTGAACACGCTGAACCGGGAAACCATGGCGGCCTTCTTCGACCGCTATTACGACAAGCTGCCGGCGGCCAGCCGGCAAGAGATGGTGAACCAGTTTATCGCCCTGCCCAGCAATGACCTCATCAATGTCCGCTCCAGCACCTTCCACTACAAGGACCATGTCCTGCTGATCGGCGATGCGGCGCATGCCACGGCCCCGTTCCTCGGCCAGGGCATGAACATGGCGCTGGAAGACAGCTATATCTTCGCCACGTTGCTGGAAAAGCATGGCAATGCGCTGGCGCCTACCCTGGCCGAGTTCACGCAGCAGCGCAAGGTGCAGGCGGACGCCATGCAGGATATGGCGATCGCCAACTACGAAGCGCTGAGCAACCCCAGCCTGATTTTCTTCCTGCAGACGCGCTACAACCGCTTCATGCACCAGAAATTTCCCCGTATTTATCCACCGGACATGGCGGATAAATTGTTTTTTACATCGATTCCTTACGATGAACTGCAGCAGATCCAGAGGAAGCAAAACGTTTGGTATAAACTTGGGAGGGTAAATTAATGAACATTCTCGTCATCGGCGCAGGCCCCGCTGGCCTGCTCTTCGCCAGCCAGATGAAACAGGCCCGGCCCGCCTGGAATATCAGCATTACGGAAAAAAACACCCCGGAAGAAGTGCTGGGCTGGGGCGTGGTGCTGCCGGGACGGCCGCCGCGCCATCCGGCCAATCCGCTCTCTTACCTGGAGCAGCCGGAACGGCTCAATCCGCAGTTCCTGGAAGAATTCAAGCTCGTGCATCACGACCAGCCCAACCTGATGAGCACGGGTGTTACCCTGTGCGGCGTCGGACGCCAGGCCCTGGTGCAAGCCCTGCGCGCCAAATGCGTGGCGGCCGGCATCGACATCCGCTACGAAACGCCGCCGGCGTCCCGCGCGCAGCTGGAAGCCGAGTACGACCTGGTGGTGGTCTCGAACGGCGTCAACTACAAATCGCTGGACTTGCCGCCAGCACTGGCGCCGCACATCGATTTCGGCCGCAACAAATACATCTGGTACGGCACCACCCAGCTGTTCGACCAGATGAACCTGGTGTTCCGCAGCAATGAGCAAGGCATTTTCATCGGCCATGCCTACAAATACTCGGACACGATGAGCACTTTCATCGTCGAATGCAGCGAAGAGACGTACGCCAAGGCGGGGCTGGAAGCGCTGTCCGAACGCGACGCCGCCGCGACTATCGCCAAAACATTCAAGGCCGAACTCGGTGAGCACGGGTTGCAGAGCCAACCGGGCCAGGGCTGGCGCAACTTCATGACCCTCAGCCACGACCGGGCCTGCGACGGCAAGTTCGTCCTGCTGGGCGATGCGCTGCAATCGGGGCATTTTTCCATCGGCCACGGCACCACCATGGCGGTGGTGGCAGCCCTGCTGCTGGTGAAAATCCTCGATACCGAAGCCGGCACGGCCGCCGCCCTGGACAGTTTCAATGCCCGCGCCGTGCCCCTGGTGCAATTGTTCAAGGAGCACGCCAACAGCAGCCGCCTGTGGTTTGAAAGCGTGGGCGAGCGTATCGGACTGAGCAATGCAGAGCTGACCGCCAGCTTCGACGCCCGCCGCAAGGACTTGCCATCGCTACAAGAAGCGCTGATGGCCAGCCTTGGCTACGCGCTGGGCCGCTAGGGAGCTGCCATGCCGACACACTCCGCCCCGCCGCTGCTGCCGATGCAATGGAGCAGCGCTTACATTTCCTACTGGACACCGATGCAGGAGGACGACCAGGTCACGTCCGGCTATTGCTGGTTCGACTATGCGCGCAACATCTGCCGCATCGATGGCCTGTTCAACCCCTGGTCGGAAAAGGAACATGGACACTTGCTGTGGATGTCGGAAATCGGCGACGCCAGGCGTGAACAAAGCCGCAAGCAGAAAGTGGCCTACGCGAGGCAAGCACAGGCCACCGGCGAGCAGCTGCAGGGCACGGCGCTGGCCGATGAGGTGACACCGTTCCATGACCTGTTCCTGCCGCAAGCGGTGCTGCTGGACGGGGGCGCCCGTCACGACGGCCGCCACAGCGTGCTGGGCCGGGAGGCGGACGCCTGGGTAGTCGAGCGGGCGGGCAAGCCGTCATCGGTCTTTTACCTGGAGGCCGGCGGCAACCGCCTGCTGCGCATGGTCACGGGCAATGACCCGCAGCACCTTTCGGTACGCGACTTTCCCAACCTGTTTGTCGGCGACATTCCGGACAGCGTCTTTACGTATTGCAACACCTGACCCGGCCGTGGCGCGCGCAAGGGCCGCATGCGGCCGGGGCGCGCGCCACGCCTGGCGAGTGTTTTAGTTATTACTTTCGAAGGATATTGCTATGCCGCTGGTTGTTTACATTCTGGGGTTGACGATCTTTTCGTTGACGACATCCGAATTCATGGTGGCGGGCATGATGCCGTCGCTGGCCCTGGCCATGGACGAACCGGTGACCCGGATCGGCTATCTGATCTCGCTTTACGCCATGGGCATGGTCATCGGCGGTCCGCTGAGCACCATCTTCCTGCTCACGCTGCGCGTACCGAATAAGAAGGGATTGCTGTGGCTGCTGGGCTTTTATATCGTTGCCCAATCCGTCGCCGCGTCGGCCACCAGCTATGACATCCTGGCCATCGCGCGGGTGGTCACGGGCGTGGCGGCCGCCACCTGCTTTGGCCTGTCCCTGGCGATCTGCGCAGACATCGTCGCTCCCGACGCGCGCGGACGCGCCGCCGCCGTCGTGATCGGCGGCCTCATGCTCGCTTCGGTGGTCGGCGTGCCGGTCGCCACGCTCATCGACCAGCACCTGGGGTGGCGCGCCAGCTTCTGGCTGGTGGTGCTGCTGGCGCTCTTGTGCCTGGCGCTCATCACCGTGCTGGTGCCGCGCGCCAAGCCGTCGGAAATCGTCAGCCTCGGCAAGGAACTGGGGGAATTCCGCAACCGCCACCTGTGGGCAGCGTATGCCAGCAGCGGCCTCATCATCGGTGCGATTTTCGCGGCGTTCAGCTACTTCGCGGCCATCCTGACCGAGGTGACGGGCTTTCCAGCGTCCTCGATACCCTGGCTGCTGGGCGTCTACGGCGTCGCCAACGTGGTGGGCAATGGCGTGGTCGGCCGTTATGCGGACCGCTACACCACCCCCATCATGGCCTGGGGCATGGTCATCCTGAGCATCAGCCTGGCGCTGTTCGCCATCTTTGCACACGACAAGACCATCAGCGTCGTCTTGCTGGTCGTCACCGGCCTGGTGGGCATGTCGATGAATCCCGCCATCATCGCCCGCGTGATGAAAACCGCCCACCCAGGGCCGCTGGTCAACACGGTGCACACTTCCGTCATCAACATCGGCCTGGGCGCCGGATCATGGTTAGGCGGCCTCGGCATCGCCGCCGGCTACGGTTTGCGCTCCCCGCTGTGGGTCGGCGTTGCGCTGGCCGTGCTTGGCCTCCTCAGCTTGCTGCCTTACCTTGGGCACAGGTCGCGCGATTCGGTGCTGTCGCATTAGCGGCGGCTGGCGGCGCGATTGGCATTGCCAACCGCGCCGCCGCCTTAATGGAGGCAGGGTCCTGCCCAATGAGCATTTACAAAAAATTATTAACTTCCTCCCATGTCAGAATAGTTGTCGCGTCACCTGATTTACCGTAGCATGACCAGATTTCTTCTTCCCGCCAATACAGAAAATCTGTAAAAGGAAATATCCCTCAAAGTCAGCCTACCCTAATCACTCATAGCAACCGATTGGGCGCGATCGCTTACCAGACAAGCAGGACATCCTGCGCTGGAAGCTTTACATCCTGCATCCCAATACCCCGCGACTGAAATCGCCGACCAGAACACAATTCTTGCGAAAATAATGCGAAAAACTCACTCCATAATTATTTCTATCATTTTGGCCGGCTTGGCCATGCCTGCATTGTCGGCGGATCAGCCACTATCCTTGCCAGACCGCTTGGCCGCCCTTCGCACGACGATCGCAATCGATCATGGAAAGATGGTTGGTTCCGGCGCGGCAACATTGATAGATGCGGGTCTGGAGAGCCAATTCGTACTCATCGGCGAGGACCATGGCATTACAGAGATTGCAAATTTTTCGGCAGCGTATTTTGAAGAATTGGCAAGTCAAGGATTTACGACACTGATTGTCGAAAATGGACCGGCTGTTGCTAATGCTTTGGCAAAGACATTGAAGGCCAATACTGGCGTTGCTGGCATAGCAGCATTTAATAAGGCCTATCCGGTCGCTACTGCTTTTTACAAATGGCAAGATGAGGCGCAATTCCTGGCCCGTTTCGCCAAAGCTGCCGGACCATCGTTCCAATTAGTGGGAATGGATCAGGAACTCATGGGCGCTTCGAAATATTTACTCGAGCAAATGGCTGGGCAACCGCTTAGCCCTTTGGCGAAATCAAAAATCGAGGCCTTCCGCAAGCTTGAAAGCGACGACTATAACCGGGCGTCGGCGAACGGAGACCCGCGTGATCTTTTCATGATGAAAATCAAAGAAGAGGAATTATTCGCGTTACAGAAGCTGCTCACGGCACCCAAGGACATGCCCGCCTTGGCGATGTTAAATTCGTTGATCGAAAGCCGCAGCATTTATAGCAAAAACATGACTCCGGGGCAGGGATATGCATCCAATACACAGCGTGCCAAACTAATGAAGCAGAATGTGGCCAGCCATTTGATGCTTGCGCCTGCACAGCGAATGCTGCTGAAAGCCGGCGCAGTTCATGTATTCCGAGGTTATAACCCGCTGAACGCCGGCAGCCGGGAGATCGGCAATTATCTGGCTGAATATGCGGAAGGCCGCGGGCAAAAATCGCTGCATGTGTTAGTGCTGGCGTCCAAAGGCCAGCAGGCGCAATTTGCTGGAATTGGACGCGCGTCGGCCTCAACAGAAATCGAAAAAATCGATATCAAGTCCGCCATGGCTGGCGTATTACCCTTCTTCGCCGCAGCGAGCGAGCATAAGGAATGGTCATTGTTCGATGTGCGCCCCCTGTTGGGATCGGCTAAATCCCTGGCGAATGGAAACAGCAGTGTCCAAAGCATGATTCAGGGCTACGATTTTGTACTAGTCATTCCCAATGGGAACGCAACGTCGGACCTGTGATAATGTCCCATGATTCTGTCGCGTTGCAGACCAAGATGACTTCGATCGGGAAACGCATTCCTTTAAAGTTGAGCATGCCGTGTTGCCAAAGTTTTAATAGCACAACTTACCGGAGGCCGCGGCCGCGTCGTCAATGCGACAAAACCTGTTCCATATGGTCAATATTCGGTTATCGGCAACAATGAGGTCACCTTTCTGGCTTACGGTGCACCTTGTCGCGCCGGTTGACCGCGCGCTCCAACAGCGAGCGCGTCAGGAGCTTATGAAACGGCATGATGATAAACAAATACACTCTTCCAAAGAGATTGTTTATTTTAACCAAGGTTGAAACCGTCACTTCCGATCCCTTCAGACTCGGTTGAATGCTTATCCAGATCCGAGAATCCAGATGCTTGTCGTCACCACCGACGACGACTTCAGTCCCCGTACTTGAAATAATCGGAAACATGCCAATCTTCCCCAGCCCGCGATCACTAAAGCTAATACTCTTCTTTAGTCCGAACGGTGCGACGATTCCGTTGCGCAAATTATGAGCAAGGTGAGCATGCGATGCGGCTCAGCGAAAACGGCGCGCCCCGCTTGCTCGGCGTCAACGTAGGTTCGCCCCCCCTGACCGGCTTGCCTCCGTATGGCTGTATCCTTGATCCAGTACCAGGCATGCCGCCTGCTGTTTGAACTCAGGGGAAAACGTACGTCTTTGCTTGCTCATCAAACACCTCTCCATGGCGAGCATTCTCGCCTAAATCAGTGTCCGGGTACATTAAACCACTACAAGATTTATACCTGAAAGATACTAAGAAGTGACCGCAAAGCATCTTATGCGGCCGCCTTCGCTGCCTTAATTCAAGTGTGGAGTGGCACGAACTCCCCGATTTCCTTAGTCAGATGAGCCACAATCGATTTGGCACCAAAATGATGATAGCGATTAGCTAACTCACTGATTACTTCTAACAATTCGCGTTTTCTGATCACTTCGTCGACCTCGTGAAAAGCACGAAGTGTCTGTTCGACGACATCTTTGTCATGGAAAGAAAACTCATCCGAGAGGCGGGCGATATTGATGACATCAATTTTGCATATTTTCATAGTCGCCCTTCCCTTGGGCGAATTATCGACAGGTACAATACGGCCGATCTCATCAAACTGAAAGTGATCCTCCCACTCGTCAAAATGGGGATGAACAATGCTGTACTCGTTGCTGTTTACGGAAAGCTCCTGAAAACGCTGCTTTGATGCGGAAATGCATTGGTTAGATTTTGAAATATTGCAATGTTTGCATACCGAAGCGATATTATTCAGCTCAAACATGTACTCGGGGTACTCATCCTTATCGAGAATATGCTCCGCATCATAAGTCAACTTATGATGCTGCAGTTCAAAACTACAGTAACAACATCTGCGCCGCTGTGCAGAGAAATAATAGTCTTTTACTTCATTTCTGAAACTCGCTACAAGTTTGAATAATTCTTCATCTTTTGTACCCCAAGTTACTGTTCGATTCTTTGCGGCTTGCCTCAACCGCTCATGATCATCTTCTGAGACATTCTTCAATTTGGGCAGTGGGTCAGCGCGGTGCCGTGCTCTCATGCCAGTCTCTCCGAGGAGGCCCTGCCGCTGGCCTTGATAAGACGCGTTGCCTTTTCTAGAAGTCGCACCATTTCGATATTTTCCTCGCCAATACGGTAGATTTTCAAATAAGCATCAATTTGCCGTAGTGAGCGCGTCAAATTCATCGTCTGGCCGGCCTCAGCTTCAGAGATAAGTTCAAGGATCTCATTCGCTACGTGAAGACTGTTCGGCACCGGCGTATCAAATATGGTAACTAGCGCCTCGTCTACAGACAGCATTCTTGAATTTTTTACCCTTTCAAAGCTCACAATAGGGGCAAGCTCCTTAATTTCCGCGCCATGCGATATAGCGGCCTGTGTGATTAGTGGCGAATGAGTTGCGATAATTACATGACAACCAGAAACAACATCTAAAAAATTCTTGATGTGAGCAATAAACTTAAGTTGCCAGTGCGGATGAAGGCTGAGTTCCGGTTCGTCGATTAAGACAACTGCGTTATCAACTAAAGCTGAAGCCAGTCCGAGAAATGTACATAGCAATTGTTGCTGGCCCGAACTGGTGGACGTAACATCGATTGTCGGGCTTCCCGCTGGCCTAACTAGGCAGCGATTTAATTTCATCAGACCGAATTGACGTAGCATCGAAAACGCTTGCAACACTCGATAATCCGACGACATCGAATGTTCCTGGAAGGTCTGAAATATATAGTGCTGTTGAGCGGCAGACACGGTACTGCGCAAGTAAGGACGTGTCAACTTAATAGCATGACGAATAAAATCTGCTACATCACTAATATTCCCATTCCGCATTTCGTTAAACAATTTCATATCTTTTATATGAAATGTCCGATATCCATTAATGAACAGTGCTCCTGATCTACTTGAGCGCAGTAGAGCTTCCTCTATTGCATTAGGTTGCCCAACGATACTTGTCAACGCCTGAAGAAGTTGGCCACTCTGATACTCTAGATGCATACCTTGCTGGAAATTAAGTTCCCGTAGAACCGACATAATCGCCTTCGCGGCTTTGGGTTCGCTGCTGAGACGTAGCAGTCCCTCCTCAATCGTAAAATATGTCAGTTCTTTAATATTTCGAGTGAAATTTAAAGCGAAACCAATCGGAACATATTGGTCATGCCCTTCAGTTAAATCATCAAGTAGCAACGCAAAACGCGGATGGTCATGTATATGCACAGGAAAACGTGAAAACGGACTGAACGTCTGCGCCACCACACGTGGTCTACGAATTTCATCACGATTGCGAAAAGTAGTCCGGGCGAAATGCTCTTGATCAGACCAACTTACGCTAGCTTGCTCTTCCTCGTTATGCAGTGCCCCGTAAAACACATTCGCTATCGTAGCAAGAATCTCAGTCTTCCCGGAACCATTAGGGCCCGTCAATACACTTATAAGGTTCTTCTGCTCCGAACTACCTATTCCCAAATCAACCCTGCCAACACGAGTGGATTCCACTTGATGAATTATCACTTACACCTCCTATGCGCCTGTACATGTCATATAGTTAAACGGGCGCTCGCTCAGTACGCCTTTCTTACTACATCTGGAACCTACGTCGGCCTGCTTCTGACCGATAGCGGCACCAGAGCATAACGAATTGTCAAACGGGAAAATTCACACATTATCACGTGACCATAAATATTCGGTTTGGGCCATGGATTCAATTGGTGGTCGTAATGGCTCAATGTACGAAGCTCCTACTTTTACGGAAAGTGAGAGGTTTGATAGGCGCGTTAACGCAGTTTGATGTGAAAACGGCCGCAGGAAGCGGCCGTATCGTTTGGGGCGGGACAATGGACGAAAATCCCATTGCCCCAAGTTTGCCCCAAGTTCGTATTTCGCTAGGATGAAAAATCCTAAGTCATTGAATACAAACGAAAAATTTGGTGGGAAGTGCAAGTTTCGAACTTGCGACCCCTGCAGTGTGAATGCGAGGTGCTGATTCGTCGCCTTCATAGAGGAAACATGCGCTAAGCGCAGGCGGATAATATCATTTTGGTGGAATGTTTGTCGAATTGAATTTTGGACGTCCTTCTCCCACCGGCACGCAGGCGTTGCCTGCATCGCCATTCAGCATGCGCACAGAGAGTCATTCTGACAAATCTGAAATGAGTTGCTCACGCAAGGGGTGGGGATTTTCTTTCTGCTGGCTTTGAAGCAGGAGCCAAGCCGAGGCGCCATCCGCGGCCTCAATCTCCAGGTCCGCGCCAGCATCGAACAGCAAATAAAACGTTCTATCGATGTCTTCGTTCCATGTCGCGTTGCCGCACAGAGTAGTCATCGGCGTGTCGCCCGTCGCAGATTGAATGTTGACGTTGGCACCGTTCTCAATGAGGTGATGGACAGCCCTGGGATGCGCTCCCCTCCCCCATTTCAAATTGCACATTGCATGGAGCGCGGAAATGCCGCCTTCCGGTGTTTGGCCGTTTACGTCGAACCCACCCCACATCAACGCGCGCATGCAGGCAATCTCACCGTGCAAGCCCTCGAAGTCCATCTTATTCAGCGCGGCCCATGCGATCAATGGAAAGTCTTTCGGGACGCCCAGCTCCATGCATGCGAAGGCTGCGATCATGTAGTTGTCCATCATGTCAGCCTGGATTTGGCTCACAAGGACCTTAGGATCGCTCATGCAACTGAGGTAGGCACGACGGAAATCACTGCCGATATCGTGCGCACTCATAGCCGCTCTCGCTTGCTCGCACACTGCAACGAAACCGTCTTTGGACTGGTCGCCTTGCAAATCCTCAGTGATCAAAGCTAACTTGAATGATTTATCGTCATTGATGCTGACCATCGTGTCCCCTATTAGTTAGAACTAGCGCAAGCCTCGTCCCGTCGTGCGCAAATGCGAGCCACCGTGCACCGTGGCGTCCAACTCAGCTCGCACGGCGTCGTGGAAAGCTTTGGACGACGCCACTTCGGTCCGCTCGCCAAATTAGTGAATATTCAGATGCTCACACATGCCCTCAAGCCACCCCGTCAGAACAGTCGCACAGATGTCTTTGGGCTGTCTCATCCGATTGGATCGAAGACGGCCAAGTTCGCATAGGCGTCGCGTTGGCAGACCAGGATTAAAAATCTAATAATAGCTGTTGCTGCTGCCCTACTAGGCGCGTCTCTCTCTTCTGCTAGAAACCCGCTCCTGATCAATCGAGTGCTACGATGGAGAATGAATACCTCAATCATCCTTGCCCATTTTATATTCGCAATAACTACACAAGCCTTCATTGTGTTGATCTTCTAAAGTCAATGCCTGGCTGCAAATTTCGCACTCCCAGTGCTCCATTTCGTGCTCGCACCAACGGCATGCCCCCTCGGAACGAACGAAGAGCGGCTTGTCACAACTAGGACAGTCTGCCAACGGTGGGTCTTCACCATCACGAGGATCGAATCCCCCTTCTTCTCGCTCAAGTTGATCTAAGATCTGCGGAATTAGCGACCCAACCTCGCCACAGGCTACACAACTGTATTGATCATCCTCGTCCTCACGCGGGACGATCAATTGAGAACCACATTCATCGCACCTAACGGCATCGATGTATTTTTTCACTCCGTCGGGGACTGGATTTGCACACCATGCTTCAACACATTGCTTCAAACTGGCTTCGAAGAACGCCCGATGTTCGAGCATGACCTTCCAACTTGGTCCCAAAAAGTCAGCTGGCCCCTCTTCCAATTCGTCCACCACAAAATTTTGAACAATTGGAAACATATCTGCCACGAATCCAGCAATCGCGCCTACGCTTTTTGTCGGATGCAGGTGTTCCAAATTATTTCTCTCATCCTGCAACTGCTGCATAGCATCCCAGTCAACGATTATGCCAAAAGCTTCGAATCGCAATTTAATCCCAGCCACGTCTATAGTTTGCTTCGCAAATCTACCCACTGGCCGCCAACTCACTCCACCTGCACCATCGGGATGGGGAACGATTTGCTTCGGAGGGTTGAAGAGCAATGCGTCAACATCCTCAGGATTTTTGACGCGTAAAGCTAAGCCATATTTGAAGAGTAACAAAATCCCGGCGAAAAGATTTCGCGCGGCGGACAGCGCTCGCTCCGGGTCTCCGTCAGCCTTGACCGGATTTACAGCACGTTGAAAATCTTCCATACCCAAGCGTATAGACGTTAATGCGTTCTGCTTTAATTTTTCAGATGACAGCATTTTTATATGTTCCTTTTGAATGAACCTGTAATCTTCTTTGAAAAACGAAAAACAGTGGCTTTTGATGATCAAAATTCTCTAGACTAAGTTGTCATTCATTAACCGCCTACCGCTATCCGAGCACACAGCCCCAGTCCGAACGAAATATCTTCCTTCCATCAAATTCAATCCAAGCCAGACTTTCCCACATGGGCCTGCCATCAGACACCTTTACGTCGGCTCTCATATTCTTGAACACCGTCTCAGAGATGTAGGTTTGATGAGAATCAGGCATAGCGGCTAGTTTAGCAGCGTGGTTGGCTGCCCTCCCAACCCAAACCAAGTCGTTGCTACCACGGATTCCCGTTTTCGCGACAAACAATTCGCTGGTGTCGATCCCGACAACGTGTTTGAGTCGGAAATCAGTCTGGATATATTTTTCCGCTAGAGCTGGCTGAATGATGTTGCCTACCACCCATTTGAGCTCCAAGGCGGTAGTCACCGCTTGGGTGTTTTTCGAGCCACCTAGATAAACTGCCATCACCCGGTCTCCGTCGTAGGCGGTTATCGTTCCGCCGTTCGCGACAATAATCTTGGCCGCGGCATGGAGGAACATTTTGTAGATCTTCGCGGCGAATTGCGGCTTGTATCGATCAACTAAGATCGTCGAATCTGCCAAATCCGCGTAGAGCACGGTTGCTTCGATCTTTACGGCATCGTTGCCCATTTGGATGGAGGAATCGCTTGGCACTACTCTGCCTTCTCGCTCAGCCCAAGAGCTTTGTAGGATTTTCCCGATCTCGCTGTTGATGTCACCCTTTAATCCCATATTTGCTCGCTTAGTCGTTTGGGCCGAAGGCCAAAATATGTTTGCGCAATTCGTTGCATGCCGGCCCCATCATAGATGCCGCGTCGGCCCCTGGCGCGAACCGATAGGGCACAGTAGTAAGTCCTGCCATGTCGCTTGGCAGCCTAACTTTTTCTTCCCTCGACTCCATAAGAATTGCCCGATCGCGCCCAAGCCGACCCATGAAAAGTCCCAGCTCAAAAATCACGTTGTCACGGGCGGTGGGCCATTGTGCCCCCCGAATGGTAGTCTGATCTTCGGGATGAGCTATGGCAATGGCGAAGTCAGACCGGTCCACCTCGTCTTCCAAGCTTTGGATTGCGTAGCTCGAAACCTTGAACACGCCGTCCGTCCAGAGCACGGTTTGAAAGTTGTCATGCGCAAACGCGCTTTGTATTTCCCGCGCGATTGGCAGCGACTCAGCCGATGAAATGATGAACACTCGGATCTTTTCACGCTTGGCGTTTACGGACATGTTTCGCTGCATAAGCCGCTTGGTCAACTCCCGCGCCAAGAATCGCCAGATATCGGGATAGCGCGAAGCGAGTTCGGACAAGGCCTCCTCGCTGAGCCGTGCGGCCACCGAGTCTTCCAAGGCCAAGACGCTGGCTGATCGCCGCAGCGATGGCTCGATGGCAGCCATTTCACCAAAAGTGTCTCCTGGTCCTCGACGCTGCACCTCCCTGCCATTTACGATCACCGAAAATGATCCAGCCAAGATGAAATACAAGTCATTGTCAGAAGCTCCCTGCTCGACGGCGGAGGCTCCTTTCTTGAACTCCATCAAATCGGCAAGCTCGGAAAGCTCTTGGGCCAGTGCCCGGTTGCCAGAAACTATTTTTTGATCAGCAAACGCTTCGATCCGTAATCGCTTTCCCTTGTCACCGCTCAACCGCTCCAGCATGTGCATCCTCGTTTCAACTTAGAAGTTAAGTATTGTTTGACAGCCTCCGAAGAGAGCCGATTCGAGCGCCACGCGCCATCATAGGCAACTCTAGGCGCGTCGCAGCGAGCCAGGCAGTGGCTCATCGATCAGGCCAACCCATTTGCCTAGCTTGATCCATTCGCTCTCTTTTGCCGAGCTCTTTTCGGCGGTCCAATGCTCCATGTCGGTGGATACAAAAGTGCCTTGATAATGCTTAGCTCCGAGCAAGAGCGACCCAACCGGGTTCAAAAGCTCGCGATGGGAAGAGTTTAACTTTGCATATGTAGACAGGGATACTTGGATGACGCCACTGCCATCTCGGTTACCCAAGTGGCAAAGCTTGGCAGCCTCGTTGACGACGTTTCCCATCCAGATGACATCGTTGATGCCAGAGCCCTTATAGCCAGCCTTGATCATCAGAGCGCGCCCTACCGACATGCCTATTCCGCACTCCAGCGTGGAATAGCCTTTTTGCCCAAGCCGCCAGTTGAGAAGCTGGATCAAGCTGTTGAGCTCTCCGGTCCTGAAGAAGACTGAGTTGACGTCTTCTGCGGTGGGGACATGGAACAATGCGCCGACGCAGTCGCCTTGGATGAATATCTCCCCGCAATTGGGATCTTGGTTCAGCACAGCAATGCACTCGGAAATGTAGGCTCGATAAATCTTGCCCAGCACGGGAGTGGAATGCTTCCTGACCAAACCACTGCTGCCGCGGATGTCGATGAACACAGCCGCGCAATCCACATGGAAGCCGTTGTCGTAGGTCAGTAAATTCGGATCGGGGATATGCGCAGAATCCACATACACGTTGTCATCCAAGCCCAAGATATGGCACATGCGCTCGTCGCTCGATTCGATTGAATATGCTCGGTTTGTTGCCTTCATTACGCCACCATCAAAATTACCTTCGAGCTCTACTCGTTTTGTTCCCCGCAGGCATTGAAGCCTTCCCATTACAGAATTTTTTCAATGTTTGTTGCGCCAGAGAACGAATATAAACTAATATTGTTTAAATATGTATCTATTCTTGCAATCACATTAGGCATTCAATGACAATCTTGCAAGAAATTCAAAAGTGGTCTGAAAAACAGCCGAATTGGCAACAGGACATCATCGCTCGGCTATATGGAAAGGCGGACCTGGAGGCCGAAGACTACGATGACATGTATGCGCTTCTCAAGTCCGAACATGGAATCGAAGATCCACATAAACGAATCCCTGGAAAACTTGCTGCGGATCAGATCACCGCTCCGCAGGAAGCAGGTCGACTCGTTCAGATTGTCGCCATAAAGAATCTGCTCAACGTGAACGCGTTAGCGCCGCATCAACGCCTTCCAATCAAACCCGTTGGGCTTAGCGTTATTTATGGGGAAAATGGAACAGGGAAATCGGGATATTCGCGCGTCCTCAAGAAGGCGTGCCGTGCCAGGGACAAAAGCGAAGCGATTCATCCGAATGCGAACGTCGCCGTAGCACAAAGGGAACCGGCGCAGGCTAGTTTTGAGATTTTGGTCGATGGCGAGGAAATGGAGGTGGAGTGGATTGCCAATCAAGTGTCCCCGGAGCAGCTTTCATCGGTTTCTATTTTTGATTCACATTGCGCCCGCGCTTACGTGGACAATAAAGGCGACTTTGCTTACGTCCCTTACGGACTGGACATCCTGTCCAAATTGGTCGATGTCTGTGGCAAGCTTAAATCGATGGCCGGAGCCGACTCCGCCACAGCTATGCCAAATGTGGCTATGTTCGCAGACTTGGCGAGAACTGCGACCAAAACCGGCGCCCTGCTAGCAAAACTCTCGGCGATTACCGCTCCACAGGAAATAGAGACGCTTGCGACGATTTCGGCCGATGAACAACTTCGGTTTGAGAAGTTGGCGCTAGCCTTGGCCGAGGCCGATCCAAAACAGAAGGCGCAGGCGCTGAGAATCAAGGCAACAAGATTTTCTGAACTCGCGAACCGCATAACGGCGGCGGCGAGCGCCCTCGACGATGCCAAGGTTGCGGAGCTCAAAAAGCTTATCTATGAGTCTACAGTTGCGAAGCAGGCTGCGGAAGTGGCAAGACAAGATTTTAAGGGTGCCGAAGGCCTTTTGCCCGGCACCGGTGGCGATACTTGGAGAGCCCTATTTGAGGCAGCCCGCGCTTTCTCTGCTGAGTCGCACGCCAACAGCATCTTTCCACATCTTGGCCCAGAGGCGGCGTGTCCCCTCTGTCAGAATCTTCTAACCGATACAGGAGACGCGCGCCTCCGAGCATTTGAGGTGTTCATACACAAGGAAGCAGAGAAGGCTCATACCATTGCTCGATCGATCGCCGCGACTGCTTACCAAGCCGTCAAAAACGCCCAGATTGATTTGTCTATTGATGCAGGCTTGGCCGCCGACCTAGTAACCGCGAGCCAAGAGCTTGCGAATGAATGCTCAAGTGCTCAACTTGCCCTGAACGAGCGGCGCGAAGCCATTTTAAAGGCGTCAATTCCATTAGGTGACTGGAATGCAATAGACGCATTAGCGATTCCATCATCGGATGCTCTTGCGGCCATAAGCAAAAAAATGCGTGTCGATGCACAAATTTTGGAGGATACGATGGACGTCGCAGCAAAAGCGGCGATGGTGGTAGAACACGCTGAGCTAGGCGCTCGGCGAAGACTTTCTGAACTCAAAACCGCAGCACTGGAATGCATCGCAAAATTTTCCTTAGCAGGCAAGCTATCCAAGTGTGCGTTGGCAGCCTCCGCGACAGCACCCATCTCTCGCTTCTCTACTGTGCTATCCAATTCCATGGCAACCAAGCAAGTGGTCGACGCGTTGAACGCGGAACTACAATCGCTCAACGTCCACGAGTTGAAAGTGGCCATGAAGCCGGAATCGTTAAAAGGCCGGACACAGTTCAAGCTTGTGCTGGAGGTGCCTGGAGCGCTCCCTGCCAAAGATATCCTTAGCGAGGGTGAACAGCGTGCGATCGCCCTCGCCTCCTTCCTCACTGAAGTCAATTTGGCCCCTGGACATGGTGGTGTGGTATTTGATGATCCAGTCTCGTCGCTCGATCATCGCCGACGTTGGCATGTCGCAAAACGGCTTGCCCAAGAGGCAACAAAGCGCCAAGTTATAGTGCTCACCCACGACATTTACTTTCTATGTATTCTCCAGCAGGAGGCCGACGCTCTGGGCTTGGAATTAGAGCCCCAATGCATCCGACGAGCTCCAGATGGCTTCGGAGTGCAAAGCGATCGCTTGCCGTTCGATGCGATGCCTACCAGCAAACGAGTGGGGGCGCTCAGACAAAAACAGGTAGCAGTCGCCAAGGCCCACAAAAATGGAGATGAGGAGATGGCTAAACGGTTGACACGCGATGCCTACCATGATCTGCGAATTGCGTGGGAGCGAGCAGTTGAAGAAATTCTATTGCAAGGCGTGGTGACAAGGTTCACCGAAGGAATAAAAACGCAACAACTTAAATATGTCGAGGTTAAAGATGACGATGTCGCCATCATCAATGCTGGTATGACCAAAAGCTCAAAATTTGAACACGATGCTGCTGCGCCGGCACAGCTTCCAACGCCACATCCTGACGAGCTTTCCGTTGATATCGAAACACTAGAGGGATGGCGAATTGTTGTGGATGCTCGAAAAAAAACGCTGGCAGCACGGCGATAATATTCGACTGAGGTCTATGCATCGTTACTCAAAGTAGTTTCCCCACTTTAAGTAACGATTTTTTGTTGACTGGAAAGATTGAGCCTCTCAGTTTGGCGCTCCCTCCATGTGCTCGCGAATGCTGCGACCCGGTCATAAGGCCCCTCACATCCCAATTCCTTCACGTCCTCAAGTATCGGTTTCAACATGCGCCGCTGCTTGCGTGATCGTGCTGCTTCGGTCTTCAGGAGCGCATAAAGCAGGAACGCATATTTTTCGACGGCCCAGATAGGGTGCCACGCGGAGTAGGCTGGACCAATGCTTTCTGATCGCAGTTTGAGTCGGGTGGTGTTTTTAGAAATGCCCAAACGCCTAGCTTTCTCTATCAATTGGACCTGGAGGCGAATGTCCCAGCGTTGAATAATGCCTAGTAATGCCACATTAATCACTCCAATCCCCCCAATGTCGTGAGCAGCATTGTGGCTTATACGTGAGCCAGTTTCGTGTGCAAATTATGCTGTGAAGTGAACCAGGTTTCGCTGCAAGTCAACATAAGACTGATAGAATCATCGCCAATTTCCACTAGCGCCTAAAAGCCACCCACATGAAATCCTCCATCGAAGTTTTCCAAGATTTGCATATCACTGGTCCTGCCACTCAGATGACCTCCTTGGGAAAAGAGCTTAGCGATTACGCTGTGGCTCCTTGGCGTTACGTTATGGACGAGCCTGTTCAAGAGCAAGAGGACGGGATCATCATGTTCATGGAGCGATCCGAAGATGCTACGCTACCCGGCGCGCGGATAGTGCTTTGGCCGAGCCTCGTAGGTTACTCCGTTCTCAATGTAGTGCCCACCAAGCGCTCCTCGCTTGATTACGCAACCTATAACTCGCTAATACAAGAATTTGTGCAACTAGTCGCCACCCCCGCTTCGTGCAAGTTGGATTTCGAGATCCAGTTATCGAAGCAGCATCAGTCGATCGAAGACTGGTTTAGCCCTCCAACTGCCCAAGCGTTGCAAAGCTTCAGCCGTCTGGCGAATAAGTCAACGGGAGCATCGCATCCTCTTGATCAAGGCCGTTGGATTGATTTTCTAATGGGGGCTCATGCTGAGCACAGCAAGGCAGATAGCGATTTGGTATACCGTTGGCTACATGAGGTTGAACGCTGGCCAGAGGATACCGCGCACGATTTGCTCAAAGATTACGACTTCGCGCTTAGCTTGCTTGCACGCTACGACGAAAGCCGCTAATGGAGTTGAGCGACAACGAAGTGACCGATCTTGTAACCCTGAATGCTCCGATTCTTTGCTTAGATACTTGCTCGATTCTTGATTTGATCCGGGCTGCTACCAATGAAAACGCCAATCCGATTGAGTTTGTGGCATCGCTAACGCTCTTGAAAAAAATGGAAAGCGGCTACGACTTGAGAGCACTTCTGGCCCAGCAAGTATATGACGAGCTTGAAGACAATCTTCCCAATGTCCAGAAAGAAGCCGAGACAGCGTTGGATAAGTGGAAGCTGCGGCTAGACAAGATGGATACGATCATGGAAACATTTGGCGCCACCGCCAAAGCGGATATTGCGCATTGGGATGGCCATGTTGGACGCGCCGCCCTGTTGGCTAATCGGATGGCGTCGGCAACTGTCCGAGCGCCAGCGCCGACCGATGTTGCTCAAAAGGTGTTTAGCCGAGCCGGGCGCGCTATCACGCCTGCTAGAAGGGGCAAGGAGTCCATGAAGGACTGTATCGTTATCGAAACCTACCTAGCTTCGATTGCGAATCTTCGAAATCAAGGCCTCACAGCCAAGGTGGTATTCGTTTCATCAAACATCAGAGACTACGCGGGCGAGAATGGCGTCAAGCTAAAGCCGGATCTAGCCGCCGAGTTTGCTGCGTTATCGATGGAATACGCCCCCAACATGGGAGCTGCAAAATTTATGCTAGGCATTTAGCCTGCCATCCCCTCTAACCTGATGGGCCAAAAGTTAGCCTCTGTTCCATTCAGCAGCGCTTGCTTTTTTTCGCCTCGTCATGGTCGGGCGGCGTTGCGGCCAACTTTCACTGTTGCGGCTTTTGGCAGTGGCTCCATCCTCCGCATCCACTTCCTCTTCGGCTTCGACAAGCTCTTCGAGGAACGCATAGACGGCCTGCCTCTGGTCGCTTCGTCGCGCGCTTTGTCGTGCACCCAAGGCGATTTTCCATAGACGCCGAATGTAATTTTCCCGGTGCCCGGGGCGAGCGAAAGCCCAAACCAGCTACCGCTATGCTGCGAGTATTTACGCGCCGACCAGTATGCAAGTAACTCTTCCTTGACCTCGTCTAGCGGGTCCGAGTCGATGTGAATCGTCAACCCTTTCGATATAGAAGACCGTTGTCTCATAGATTTTTACCAAAAAAACCGTAAATAAGCATAGGTAGCTAAAATTATAGCGTTATCGAACTTAACATTCTGACGCGACAATTTGCTGCAAATAATCATCTAAAGTGGGTTTGCCAAGCTCATTTTTAAACCGTTTCTGAAAAGTGAGGGGTGATAAGGCTCAGGCCCCAGACTAGGCCGCGCTTTCAGAAAATATGCTATTGTCCTTCAACTCGAACGAGGATACCGGTTTGCTCTTGAGCTCAACTTTCAACTTAGCAAGCATGGCGGAAATATTGTTGAAATAGAATTATTCCCTTCTGATAGGCGGTTGCTTCATACCTACATCAACTGCTCAAAAACATTGCGCTAACAAGGATTTTTGCTAAGATGACAAAAGAATGTGAAAAAGAGTGGTCTAAAGCACGCGAACGCTGTTTGGAATTTTTTGACTCCCCTAACAGGCAGCGAAGTCTGGAAGGGCGAAATATGGATGACTGCATCAATGGGCAGGTCAGCGAGAGATGCGGCGGGAACGCTATAAAAAGGAGTTAAGCATGAGTGTATCAGCAAAGATAAACAATGCTGTGGACATGGATGACCTTGATAGCGCGCTTGAATTGGCTGAAGCTTGGGTTAAAAATGATCAAAATGAACATAAAGCCTGGAGCAAGCTTTCGTTTGTTTATGAAGTGCATGGAAACTATACAAACGCTGTCTGCAGCATAAAAAAAGCGCTCTCCATCAAAAATGATTATCCGCCTTACTATTTTAAGCTCGGCTACAATGAATATAAAATTGGCAACTACAAAGAAGCTGCGGAGGCTTTTTCTATTTGCATGACAAAATCGACGCTTCTCAATGATGGCTATTTGCTCAACCCATCCAAGATTGCATTAGCCAAATGCTGTCTGCTATCCGGCGACCTTGAAAAAGCATCTCAAGCCCTGTCCGAAGTTCCCGAGAACACTGGCACTTGGTTGGACGGTCGATATCTTGCTGGTGATATTAAGCGGGAGATCGAAAGAAGAATTAAAAAAGCTAAGCCTGGCGTCCAAATCTAGGGAGATAGATGAGCTACCACCTCCCTGTTTCAATTCAAAACTTGAGTTATCGCTTGATCTGCCTCAAACAGTAGTATGCGAAAGTAGGGTCTGCGCGAACCTGACCTTTGTGCTTGGCGTGGAGCAAGCAGTGCAGCTTGAGCACACAAGCATCGTGCCTCTGCAAAAGGTCCGGGTAAACAAAGCCGCAAGCAAGTCAGCATGCTTCTACGAGCTCTAATGATGGCGGTCGCCTACACCTGTCTCAAAGGAATTGGCGCTGTGAACGCTGTCTTCGGGAGAGCTGTCTCTTTCATCGCGTTGAAACAGGCATGCTCCCAATAAAAATCCAAAGTGCCCATATGGATTCCACGGGTGCTGCTCCAAGCTCGCCAAAACGATTCAGCGTCGTGTGCTTCATCCAGCAAGATCAAAAGCTGAGGCACACTTAGGAACCAGCAGTGATAGAAGGGTGCGACGGACTCTGGCTGCATCGCATGGAGCTGAGCCTCCACCTTCTTGAATTTAGCGAGAAGCTTTGCAAGCTTTTCGAAGTCTTCCTTATATTGAGGAGCGCTGACCGAATACTCCGCCTCCATTTGGCTATGCAAGAACCCCATCAGCACCTCGCGGTCTTGAAAGCTTCCGAAGTCGGGCAGGCTGACCGCCACGCGCTCCACATCGCGGCCGTCCAATCTCAATTCGTGAATTGTCCCATCCGCCTCCGTCAACTTTAATGTCTCACCCCGCCGTAGCCGCAACTCGTGCTGAGCCGCTTGGGTTTGAGCCCGCAAGACGCTGTTGGCTAAGTCAAGGATGACCGACACATCGAAGCCCGCCCGAGCAGTCGCCGTCAGGGCCTTCTTTTTTACCTCAATTAGGATGACTTTATCGGAGGTCTCCACAACCGCATCGCAGTCAAACGTCTCGCCGTCAGCGGAATACTTTCCGGCTTTCGTTTTAACGCCGCGCGCCAAAAAACTTCGCCTCAACATTTTTTCGACGCCGACTCCTGCGTGCTTGCTTCCAAAATCCTTGATAAATTTCTCGGCAGGGGCCAGCAAGGCATTGATGAAGGCGGTTGCACACATCGACCTATCGAGCAGCTCAAAGCGTCCGCCCCCAAGGTTCAGAAGCGGACGATCGAAGAAGTCGATGCCAGGGCCACTCAACTCGTCGCCGAGTTCTGCTGATAATGGATTGAGCAAACATTGGTTGGCTCCTGGCTCAGGATGACTGAGAGCCTCGCGCAGCGTCCGCGAGACGGCCTCGCGAGACATCTTCGGACAGCGGCGGAGCAAGTCGTCAACGTCGATCGATTGCGGCCCCCTCTTGCCGGCGGAGCTCTCGACAATGGCGCGCGAGACCTCAAGCGCATTGGCCATCGACCAGCCTGAGCCAAAGTAGCCTGAAATCTCGATACCGTCCAAGATGCCTTCTGCGATCGCCACCGCGTCGCGCGGGCGCAATTGTGGCAGACAAAAGAGCGTGTCGTAGATCGCAATCTCGCGAAGCCCCTGGAACATGGCTACGGCGTCCCTGCCGACGAATCTTTCCATCCAATACGGCTGGACCTCCATGACGGCGGCATAGTCCGTGGCAAGCACCACGATACGGTTTAAATGCTGCGGTGAGTTGCGCAGGGGCTTGCGCCCCAGCGGGTGCTTGACCGCAAGCTGGAGGAGATATCCAAGAGGCTCCTGTGGCGTGCCATTGCCTAAGTTAGTTGGGCGCCGCGTGATATGGTGACGCTCTTGTGCCGGATCGTAGGAGCCTGCGATGGCGCCAAATATCCGACGTGCGAGCGCCAAGCCACCGAACGACTGGACTCGGCGATCGATATCGGCCAAGATTCTGCGCTCGGACTCCGGCTCAAAGCGCAACTCTCCACCGCTTCGTTCAAAAGCGAAACCCCAAGCCATGAGCCGCTTGGCGGCGCGCGCACCCTCCTCGTAATTTCTGTAGGCGCCCAGCGTGGGTTCGACAAGATCGTGATACCCCTGCATCTCCCTAATTTTTCGACCAGCCACCGAGCATTTGACGGCCAAGCTCCAATCGCCTTCGATGCCATCATGCGATCGAGAGCCACCCCGGCAGTGATCGCGAATCGATTCAGCGAGATGGATGTATGGATAGAGCGGCTCGCCCTCGATGACATACCGCTGCACCAACTCTTTGCAAAGGCCCCGACAGCACTCCCAAGCATTCGTCCTCCCCTTTGATAAGGCTTCCAGCGCGACAAGACGGATGGCCTTTCCCGCTTCTGCCAAACCAGCCACTTCCAGCTGCTCGGCGCCGACATACGCCAAGATAGCGTCGATGTCAGAGCCAAGACGCTCAACTTCCGCTATGTGCTTATCCGCCGACTGCTTGAACTCGATCAAATTCACAACAACTCCCATTCTCCACCATCATTGGCAGGACGCTCAATTCTACGTGCCATCGAAAGCCAGCTCAAGATCGTCGTTCGAGCCAACAGGTGTGGCGGTCTTTACACCAAATTTTGCCGAAGCGCCCTTTGCCAACAGCGACAGAGCGCAGTCCATGGCCCATCGGTCAGCGCTGAGGAACAAGTCAAAGTGGGAGAGGCTGCAGACACAATGGAGCAGGTCGGTAGTGTCGCAGGACTGAGACACGCCGTTGGGGTCAAGGGCGCCGATTCGCAATTACCTAACTAAAGTTGAATTGAGGTCATAGATTGCTTCCGGTATGCCACTGCCATGCTCGCAACCTTCCTGAAAGGCTACATCGGGAACAAATAACTTTTGCAGAAAATACTTTGCACCAAGAGGAAGTAACACTGGAGGCAGCCCCCCTCCCCCGACACCCAGCACCTCCAAGCACTCATCAAAGAGCCGTTTCCACCAAGCTAGAAGCCAGATAACGAAGCGTCATTGAGGCTGTCCATTATCATCAATTCCCTTTTCTTGTTCGCAGCGACTTTTCAAAAACTCGTCGATAGGCGGCATGACACCGCCTTTTTTTTGCAGTTCGCGATACTCGTTATGCAACCTAAACAGCGAAGGATCGCGCACCACCAGCGCCGGTCGCGTTTTTTTCTGGATGAATTCAGTTCGCCAACGAATGGCTTGCCTTCGAATCTTTAAAAAAGAAAATGACAGAGGCATGACGATGCCTTCTTGGGAGTTAAAAATAATTTCTCGCCTATATTTTTCCGTCTCCTCTCCTGGAAAAACCGATTGAGTATTCTTTCTGATTCGCCTATATCGTTTGGCGCCAGCCAAGATTTTTTCTGCAGCCAAGTCGTCACGGAAAAAATAGAAATTCTCGTAACACGAGGCAGCCTGCAAATAGTTCATTTGGACGACGTCGGTGGGTAAGGCGTCCACCGACGTCGCATCTCCGAAGTCCTTCGGAATTTCATACACTGCCTTGTCAAACATCAGCAACGACCAGCGTGGCGTCAATGGAAAAAGCAGCAGCAGCCCCTTGCATGCGATTCCGACGTTGGCCATTCCATTGATTCCTCCCATCAAAGGGTTCACAAAAACCACGGGGGTGTCGCTAGTGACGAATTCATCATCATCGACAGCCTTTACCAACAACCAGTGGAGATCGATTAGCAATGGGTATGAGATGAACGCACTCTTGACGTTCATGTTGCTGGCATTCTTCATTGAAATTGTAAGCTTCGACATGTCGAGATCGGGGGATTTCGCCATGGCCTCTTCCTTCAATAGATGTTTCAATAACTTATCGGTCATCTCATTCACCGCGTCGACTTGATAGCCTGTGCGAAATGATTGAACTACGAGAAAAATTAGTATCGTATGGAAGTCTTGCTCATGAGGGCTAGGAGGTCGTCTAGCATCAACCATGCGGCGAAGGGATTCAGCAGCGACACCTTCCAGGATGCCGAGCGCTTTTTCATGGGTATCCTCTTTGCCATAGAAATAGTCGCGATAGCACTGACTCTTTAAAGACACCCCAAGAATTTTTTTTCCACTTTTGACGTGTAACAGGTTGATGCTTTTTTTGTCTTGCGAAAAACCTCTCAAATAGAATTTCGGCACATAATGATGTCGTTTATTGTCAGCCATATTCATTCATAGTCCGTCAAAAGACTATTTCCTGTTCACCGTTATGTCGATAGGTTGAGATGCTCAACTACAGCTTTGAATCCATTCCTTTTAGCTATCGGCAACTGTCTTTTGCGCACTCAAGTCGAGCATATACTCCACAATAAGCGTTAACTCCTTCAGTGCCGCCAAGCCGGGCATCAGATCCACCGCTCTCAATTTAATCCAGGTCTGCACGTTGGCACAGCAATCTAGGCACCGCCGAGAAAGGCCTAGCCAGACCGCGGTAGTGACTACGGACTACTGCATGCAGCATTTTTTGTATTTTTTTCCGCTCTTGCATGCACACGGATCATTTCGGCCAATCTTGGTTAATTTTCTACTAATCATAATGCTCAGACCCGACATTTTTATTGGTTTCGCCATACCTCGGGTCAAAACGTCCATTGCTGGTTCACGCGCCCACTTCTCCTCGATCCCAACGCCGAAACGAATGGCACCGTCATCTGGGTTCAGGCACAGGCCAAACCACCTATGGGCCTTCTGAGCGTATTTTCGAGCTATGCAGTATGTCTGAAGCTTCTCGCTCGCCACCTCAACGGAGTCATAGTTGCAATGCACGGTGAGACCGGCGCTGCCGTCCTCCATTTGAACCGAAATATTGTGTCTCTCTCCATCATCCTTCGCGCGTCGATTGACTTCTTCAATCGCTTTGCTGAGGTTGACCACAGCATCTTCTCCAAGTGTTAGCAACGAGAAGCCCAACGCAAGCATCGCAGGGTTGGGTTCGCGCTCAATCTGTTTCACCAACCTTCCGATTCGGGTCTGGGCAAAGCGCGTCAACACGCCATCTGGCGTCCATGGGCCTGGAATATTTTCACGTCGAACTAGCATCGACAAGTCGAGGTCTGTTCCCAACGTGTCGTCAAGCATGACCAAATCTTGTTTTCCATCCAACCAAAGATTCTGTTTCAGATGATAGCCCAGTGTAGTCAACTCGTGGGACGATATGAATTTATCATCGTAATAGGTGCGGCGGTCGACATAACTCAACAGCTGAAGCGGCGAGTCCAACATTTCTGTCATGGCGTCCAGCAAAAAAACATCCATCACGAACGGCGGCGAAATGTGCTCGGTAGTGGCAAATTTCAAGAACTGCCTCGCTTGGAAGCTCAGCGCCGGATAGTGGTCCGCCACAATGCACATCACATAAATTTTTCGTAGTTCAGAAGGCAAGGCGATTTCGACCCCATCGGCGCTTCTGAGAACGGCCTTCGGATCGCGCAGGAGATGAGCGCACGAATACCCTTGATTACACGATGCTTGGATAGCCTTCTCAAAATCGGTTTTCAGTTGTTGATCATCGCCCTGCCGCGCGGCGATGGTTAACTGCTTCGATTTTGCCTGCAATACGATCGCCCGATCTCCAAATATAACTAACACGTCAATTTCCCCAGCGATCGTGTCCTTTGATGTGAAGATATTAACGTTGGCATAGACATTCGCTTCCCCAAAAACGCCAGCCAAGCGCGAGGCAGAGAATTCCTCCGTGAATTTTCCACGGTTTTCCATCGCTTTCGGCCGATAGGGCTTGTCATCCCACATCCAGTAAAAAGGAGACTGATAAAATGCTTCGGACAAGCTGCAAATATTAAAAAGCAAATACTTATCACCGCGCTTGATCAACGGGGAGGCGTTAATCGCATTGAAGTCTTGAAGCTTCTTGTAGCCTCCGTTGCGCTGGTCCTTCGAAAGCGTGAACGCATTCAATACTCGCTCCACCACATCAACAGGAAGAGCTGCCCGCGCCGCAATATCCGTAGCGGAAAACTCATTCGCCGGCAAGATTGTCCACTGCGCCATTGGTAGCTCTTTCATCGCATTGAGATTATTGACGGCGCTGTCATTCTGATGGAGTCCTACGGCGTGGACCACCTTCTTCCCGTCGTCAACAGAATATCCCTTGTTAGCAATAAGCCACTCGTCGTCGCGTCCATATTTCAGCGGCGAAAAATCCCGGTATTGAAAAGCATAAGCGGACTCCGCCCCATAGAAAATCGACTCTCGCAGAGCTGCTCCCAAAGTAAACGGGTTGAAGTTTTTATCCTTCATCATCTCCGGTGTCACAGCGCGGAAAACCTCTCCTGACATCGCTTGATGTATCTCTTCTAGGAGAGCTTCGCATTTTTCCGCATAGCTCTGGAGCATTGCAGGTTCGGGGAGCGCATAATCGATATCATGCTTGATCAACAGCCCCAACAGGGCGGAAATCTCGGTTCGAATTAGACGCGAGTGTCCGTAGAGGTTAGCCATGTCCTCTGCCTTCATCTCATCGCCTGCATATCCGATCATGTTGTCGCGCATACAAAAATATGCGATCACATGGATGAATCCTGGTGATGCGCATAACGCGCCCAGCTCATCGAAAATTTCTTGTTCTGTTCTCATTGCGCGCCCTTTGTTTTGTCGCCACAACTCATGGCGCATATTTTCTCTTCAATGCATCCGAATACTTTCAGCTTGCACCAGCCCAGCTGATCCTAAACTGCTCACGCCACGCTTAGTTAATCAAAGCCGGCGACTTGCAAATACAGGCTGAAAGCCGCACGCTTTTTAGCATGCAGCTTCCAGCGGCCTTGCGGCATCCTTCACATCAATATTCGTCGCCACCTAGACTAGGCGCCCATGCGACGTCGCACTTCATTGACAGCTTTGTCGCAACATCCTTTGACCGTGAACTTCAGCGAGGAAAGATCCCGCCCCTCTCCTATTATTTGAGGTGACTTGCCATGTTCGGGGCAAGAGATGCGGCCAACGCGCGAGGCGATCTGGTCTCGGACATTTTGAAAAATGGCTTTTTCCAGAACGCTTTTCAAATTGTTCGGGCTCACCTCTCGGCCACCCACCTTAAATTTAATGTCGATCATGCGATTCTCCAATGATGCCAAGCATTAGCCTGGTGGTGGGAACGGGTCGTTTCCGTGGCTGTCTTTGTTTTGAATCCGGCCATCCTTTGTGTGGATGACCAGTTCGACACCTTGATTTGCAGCGATTTCACGTGCGCGGTCGACAGCCTGCTGCTTTGTCGGCAAAATTGCCGTCGCACGCTCAGAATGCTCCCGTCGCACCGCCCAACCGCCCGTCGAATTAGGGACGACGTGTTGATTATTTTTCTTTGCCATGGAATGCTCCTTAAATATGGGGCGGAAGTGCCCCACATAAACATAGGCTGATGAGATCGGAAAGTCGGACAAAAAATATTTTGTCCGACTTTTTAAGGTGGCCAGCCTACAATGTGGCGGAGGAGAAAAAAGCGATGCGACAATCTGAACCGGTAGACATGGCGGCGCCAAGCGACATCGCGGCGCGGCTCGAGGTTGCCATAGGCGCCTTCAAGGATGTGGACATTATTCGCCTATGCAAGAAAATAAAATATTGGGCTGGCAGCGCGCCAGATGGAGATCCGATGGCCTTGTTCAATGAAGCAATTGTTCGAACATTGCAGGGAACGCGCCATTGGCCATTGGATTTGCCTTTTGAAATTTTCATATTCGGGGCGATGAAGAGTATTGCAAACGGTCAGCGTGGATTAAAACAAGTGATCAATGAAACACTTGAATGTGACCTTGACGATGACAGATACTCGGATGGCAGCCTGGCTCACATCGCAGGCGCACCTGGCACAGATGATCTCCTTATTGAAAATGCCGCGTTCCTTGCGCTGCAAGCCGATATCGAAGAGCTGAAAGCGCATTTCAAAGGAGATGACAACGTCGAACTCGTGTTGGCAGCTCTGGAAGACGGAACACCACGGGGTGTTCTCATCGAAGAATTCGGACTGACCGTCACGGAATACGAGTCGGCAAGGAAAAAATTGCGCCGTGGCGCAGACGTTATTTTTCGTGGACGGAGGACAAAATGACTCACCACACCCAAAAAGATTTGCTCCGCAAAGCAAACCGAATCGCAGCGGCTCTCAGTGACGAGGTGGATGCTTTAACGGACGAACAACTAATGCAGGAAGCGCAAGAGGATGGACTGGACACTGCCAAGCTCGGCAATGAGTTTCGCTCAAGCGCTATGAAACTCATCGCGGAAGCCAAGCGGCAAAAGCTAGCGTTGGCGCGGCAGCGCCTGGCTGAGTCTCAGCAAAACAGGGCGACTGAGCCGCGCTTGCGACCTAGCTTGGAATCAATCAAGCAACGCATACAAGCTGTTTTGGCAATCAGGCCCAATTTAGCCGTCGCATTCCGCGATGGAAAAACACTTTCCGACGACGACTGGTTATCGCTCTGGGATGATTTTATTGAGATGGGGGCGGTCAAGGACAATCATGACCCCCTTTGAACTTTCCCAGCTTAGCCCTGCAGAGGCCTTGTTGTGGAACTATGGCATATCCGACCCCGCCGACATCGACTTGGATGCGATAGCATTCGACATGGGAGCAACCGTCCATCGTCGCCCTCTTTGCGGCTGCGAGGCCCGGCTTGTTGCGGATGGGGACAAAGCTGTCATCACCATCAATTCCAAGAGCATCATTACTAGACAGAGGTTCTCACTGGCACATGAACTTGGGCACTTGAAACTTGATCGCGGACGCAGCGGCTTTCTTTGCACGAGCAAAGACATAGGTCCACATAGCGATGCTTCGCGCGACGGCGAAGCCATTGCGAATAGCTTCGCTAGCCAGCTTTTGCTCCCTAGCTATCTATTCATTCCAGCTGCATGTGGCAAGCCTCTGACTATCGACAGCGCGCAAAAACTCGGCGCAACGTTCAACGCCAGCATAACCGCAACGTGCATTAAGATGGTTCGAACATCCACAGCTCCTGCATGGGTGGTGTGTCATGTTCGCAGAGGTCTTGCGTGGTTTTTCAAAAGCCCCAAAGCACCTGAGAATCTATTCCTCAATAGAGAGCTGCACTATGACACCGAGGCTTTTGATTTGGTGTATGGTGAAGGCGAGGGCAAAACAAGAATAAAAACGGAGGGAGGGCAACTATGGTTTTCGGATCGAGAAGCATCGAGATATCAAGTCAAGTCGCAATCTTTCCGAGTTCAAGACGGCACAGTCGTTAGCCTCCTGAGCCTGTCCAAGTAAGGCATCTGGCTTGCATGCGGGGTGAGGCGCTTATCCAAATCTTTAGCTCGCATACCCATCGCCCATAAAATCTTTCACTACGGGCCAATAGGCCATGTCGCTAATGGCAGAGGCATGCCGATATCATCTAACAACGCCGCCGCGAAAAGCGTCCTGCTAATCTTCGAAGCATCAGTGACTCGGCCATGCCGGTGGCCTTGCTGGCGATGATCGCCTCGCACAAATTAGTGGGTCGCATCCAGCTCGATCGAGAACAGGCACGTGTCGATCGGCTAAGCCGCTTTAGCAAAAGCGATGGACGAAAAAAAACCCGCTTCGGCGGGTCTTTTTTATCACTAATCAGCTTACGGAAGCATGCTCATTTTCATTGCTGTTGCAAACATCATCCAACCTACTAACTTCTTCACTGCACTAACTTTCTTCGAACTTTTCATTATTACCTCCGCTTTTGAGATCACATCGAACACACCTTCTTGCATTGCCACGGTTACGCAGCTAGCAGCCTTATCAGACTTCGCCTTTGTTGACTTGGTCCTCTTGGACTTCGCCTTCGCTGGCTTGCCACTTTCGGACTTCGCCTTTGTCGACTTGGCCTTTTTAGACCCAGCCTTCGCTGACTTGTCCTTTACAGACTCTGCCTTTACAGGTTTGGTCTTTTTAGGCTTAGAAGGACCCTCTATTGCACGCGGATCTTGTTTTGCACTTACAACACATTCACAGCTTGATACCCCCGCCTCATAATGAGCACATGGCCTTACCGGACCTGTTTCCGTAAGCTGATTAGACTTGGAATTGGGCAGGTATGGAATATCTTCCCGGGCGGGTTTTCGGGTGTCACTCTATTCCACCGCAATATAGTATCACAAAACCAACTAAAATGGTGAGAAATTTGACCCACATGGGAATTTATTTTTCATCAACTTCGCCCTCGATGAACTTGAGACCAAAATTATCAGTTAGCTCTGCTGAAGGGAAATAATCATGCGCTCCTCGCGTTGTCATACTCTTCGATCCATTCCTTGTGCGGCTCGATCGCCGCCATCTTCCGCTCCAAGCCAAGCATGTATTCCGCCATAAGCTCGGCATCCTTCGCTGCTGAGAAAATGGCCATCGGATCAGTGCTCACAGCCTTGATCCAGTGCTGAAGGTAGGCCGCGTGGTTGTCGATGTGGCTTTGAGTCATCGGCACACCAGTCTCAGCCGCCAAGATCGCCGAACAAATCTCCGCCCTCAGCTCCTCGACAGCGTAGGCCTCGTCGCCCCATCGCTTTGCGATCGCCTCTTGACGGTCTAAACGCTTCTTATGGAGCGTGCTGTGGGCCCCTTCATGCAGAGCCGTCGCATAATAATCGTAGGCGCTATGAAAAGACTTTTTGGCCGGCAACCGTATTTCATCCAGGGCCGGCACGTAACAGGCATCGGTGCCACCATGAACGACGAGCAAGCCCGTCTTTTCTTTGAGAGCCTGGATCACCGCCTCCGCACGGACGACAGGATCGAACAGCTTTTCAGATGGGGTTTCAAGAGATGGCACGCCATCCATTTGCTGAGCATTGAAAACGACGTATCGCCGCAGCGCGAAAGCCTTGCGCTCGGCCTGACCTGCCTGCGCATTCCGCGCGCCCGAAAGTCCACCGCCTCCCCCTCCCGCTCCCGCTCCCGCTCCACTTCCACTTCCGACATTGGCATTGGCATTGGCATTAGATCTGACGCTGCCGGCAGGCTGACGATTGCCGGCAGAAGAGCTTTGATGTGCATCCGGGCTCGCAGATTTCCCGACTTCAACCAACTTCACGATCGGGGTCCCTTTCTCGCCACGCCTGACCTGCCAGCCATTTGCTTGCGCCTGCTGATAGGTTGCCCACCGAGGATCGGAGCGTCCCTCAGCATCAAGACAGCTCCCCAAAGCAAGCAGCAGCCTATTTATGCCTCGATATCCGTTGTTCGTGGCGAGATTCACTGGCCTAAGAGCTTGCGCCGCCCAAGGTCTTTGCCAGGGGGTATTCCCGCTCTTCATCGCTTCAATCAGTGTGAGAGCGATCTCAGATTTCACGTCTGCTTTATTTCCAACATTTTCGCCTGCAGAGCGAGCATGTCCGTTAAATTGCACAGCTGGGTTTTCGACACGCATGTCTCACCTCTTATTTTTGCCACTATAAAGACCTGATCAGATCGTCCCCCCCCCCCCCCCCCTACATTACAAAGACCTATTGGGGATCAATATCCTGATGGCCCCCCTTCCGGTCCTGGGAAAACGCGCGCAGCGCCAGGCTTGCCCCGCAAATTCTTTGATGAACTCGATCCATGTGCGCCTGGTTCGTTAGCACTTTGCGAATCACTTTTGCCAGTTCCCGCGACAAGCTGGTTCGCTCCACACCGCCACGTTCCTTTAACTTGCTGTGCACGTAAACGCAGAGTTCCAGCTTTACAAAAAGCATCCGCGCGTATTTTTCCTTGTCAGCTTGCCGATCTTGAATGCAGCTCTTTCGAAATTTAGTATTGAGCTCTTCAATGGGGACCTCCTCTTCAATAGGGGCTTCAATGTGGACTTCAATGGGTGCGCCAATACCTGCTCGGTCACTTGAAGACGCCAAATCCTGGTCGTTGCCCAAGTCCCCAACAAGGTCGACATCCAGATCAGCTAGGACCTCGTCTTCGTTAGCAATGGCTTGAGTGGCTAACGAGGCACCTCGTGGGCTTTCGCGCACCTCCGCAAGGCACAGCCTATTGATGATGAAACCCGAGCAATTGAAACCGTTTTCTCGTCTCGATTTCATTTTTTTCATCAAACCTCCCATACAGCATGTTTTCGACATCCAACACTTGGCTTCTTGCTCCGGCCCTGCCCTCCCACCGCCTTCGCCGCTGATGCTGGCCACGTCCCCGCACCATTCCTTGCGGCCCTTGCCGGCAGCATTAGATATGCTTCTTCCGTTCAGCTATGCACGGGACTGCTTTGGCGCGTGGTTATTCGCCGATTGCTTGCCTGGAAATTGGCAAGACTGCGACGAGCGGTCGCCGCCATCGTTCGGCCAAAGATGCAAATTCATCAGTCATTGAGCGCATCGCTCCTCGCATCGCCAGTCTTTTTGGATGCCCTCTTTTTTTTAAGATCAAGAGCTTCATTCAGCATAGCTGATAGCTCCTCCACGCTCGGCAAGTCGTGCAAATCGCTGGGCAGCTCGCTGCGCACCGGCTCAATTTTGGTCAATGGCGCAAGTTCCGGGCGAAAATCTGTCCTCGATGCTGGCGAGTCAACGCTGGCTCCAAGTGGAACACGGGAAAAAGCGAACGAGCCAGACGAATCGGGATAAAAAGTGTTTGGCTCAGTGTGCCCGGCTGGAATTAGAGCCGTGCTTGCTGCTGGCACTGCTGATGCAGGAGCTGCCACTGAGGTTGTGCTAGAGATTGGAGCTGCCTTTGCGGCTGGCGATATTGTTGCAACTGGGGTTGCTGCTGGGGTTGCTGCAGGAATTGGCGCTGCGGCTAGGGTTGATGCTGCGATCGAGGCTTCGGGTGACACAGAAGGGCTACCAATAAACCCTACCCCTCTGCTAATTTCTTTTGTCCAAGCGGCTGGCACGTGAGCCTCCCTGGCCTTTTTCATTTTGTAATGTGGCCAGAACAGCTCGTATGCCTGGCCGCCGGTAAAGAGCGCCAAGCGCACCCCTTTACCATCTGCGGTCGGGCCAAGACGCGAGCCCAGCTCCGACGGCTTGTAAATGGCGATCTCGTCGCGCGCGAACGAAAGTGTCGTCGAGCTGCCTGGGCCACTCCCGCCGCTGCCGCCGTAGGAAATATTTGAGCGCTCGACCTCTCGGGAGCCCAAGGCCTTGCACATTTGCTCCGCGGTGTCTCCTTGCATGAGCTGCCCGACCAGGACGGTGCCGGCCATCGACACCATCGCCTTCACCATGAGCGAGCCATGGATCTCCTCCAGCTGCGCCAAGTCTTGGCAGGCCAGGATGCAGCGCACGCCCCGCGAGCGGCCGACCTCCAAGAGAGGCCGGATCGGCACTTTGCCCATTTGCGCCGACTCATCGGCGATGATCCACAGCTTGCGGCTCTCGTCGTCGTCCATCTCCACGCTATTCACGATCGCCGAGACGGTGCCAATGATTCCCTCCAAATAGCCCTTGGTGAGCTCCGGATAGGCGCCATGCCCTTGAAGAATGATTTGCCGGCGCACGCCCCGGGAATGTTCCCCGCTACTTCTACAGCCACCTTCCCGCTCAACCTCACCGGCTCCTTTCAAGCTACCTTTCCGACGGGCTGCCCCTTCAACTGCCTCCCCGCCCTTCCTTTTACCTTTCCGGCCCGCGTCTCCCTCAACGTGCTCACCATCATCAATGGCGTCGCGACCTTCAATGGCGCCGCGACCGTCAATGGCCTCGCTAACATCATTGCCGTGTATCCCACCATGCGCCCATTCCACAAAGCTGATGCGGCGATCCTCCGGTGTTTCGCCCCAAGCCTCGGCCAGGTCAAAGATCGACGCGCAAAATGAGGACAGATTGATCAAAATGCCCTGCGTGGTTACGGACGCCCTCTCCACCGACCGCATTGCCTCTGGGTGGCACGCCTCCATGATTTGCAGAATATTGGCCTGCGGGATGGACATCATTTCAGCTAGCTCTCGCCATCCCCAACCATTCCCTCGCGTCGTCTTTAAATAGATCATGAAGCCGACCACGATCTGCCGCGCCGCGTTGGACCACATCGGATCTTGGGCCTCCCTGATCATGGCCGCGGCAAAGCGCCGCATGTCCCCGATGTTTCGCATGTCCTTCGCGATGTCCCACGCCAGGGAACGGGCATCCCACGGCGCCATGATCTCTGGCTCGCCAAACCCCTTTGTGAACTCTCCCTTGGGATCGAAAAGCAGCAAGCTCTCGCCCGCATCGATCACGGCCTGAATCATTGGCTTGAGTGCCGTCGACTTGCCAGAGCCCACGCCTCCCACTACCAGGACGTGCCTAGTCCACATGTCCGCTGGATAAGGCACATCCGGGGCAATGGGGTGATCAGGCCTGCGCTTGACCCGGTCCGCGAGCATCAGATTCAGCGCCTCGACCGCTTGGGCGCCCACATGGCGCGCCGATCCTCTCAGCACAAGCAGGCCATTGCGCGGAGCGAGGTAGATTTTCGCCAAGAACACCGCGGGCAGGCACGCGACCCACAGCGCAAACATCAAGCGAGAGATCAAAGCAACTCTCTCCCCCGCGGACAGCGATTCCAGAAATTGGGCATAGCTATGGGCCGCATCTGAAAATGCCCAACTCCAAACGCAATGCAAAGCCGAGCGAATGAGATAGCTGAAGTGGAGCGAGATGGAGCCCGGAGGGTCATTCAGCCAGGGCAGCGCCCGCCAAGACAACATCAGCGCAAAAATCCCGAGAAAGGCACCAAGCGTCGCGCTGGCGCCGATCCATCCCACCACATTCACCCGCCCCACTGATGGCGCGGCCGGGGCAGAAATGCCCCAGTCATATTCAGTCCGACAATTGTCGCTGTTCATCGCTTCTCCCAATGCCAATCAGAGCACTGCGGAGGGAAATCAGCTTCGGACATTGGCGCCGGCCGCCTTGACGAGCGGCCAGCGCCGCCGCTGATCAGACAAACAAATCCGGCTAGGCAGAAGACTCTTCCAAGTTGCAGTCGAAGGCAGGAAGACAATCACTCGGAGGAAACAATGACAGCAATGACTCAATATGGAACGCCAGAAGAAACGATGCTCGCTTATACCAACATCAGCGCCCGCGAAAGGCAAGTCTTGCAAGGAGTGGCCAGAAGATACATAAAGGGAACCCATTTCACCGAGCCCTTGGATCTGATGCATGAAGCTCTATACCTGACGGTGGAGCAGCGCCGCCGCTGGCCCAAGAGCGTCAATTTTGAGATATACATGGTCATGACCATGCGCAGCATTGCAGGCGCCGATCGCAACAAACAGTTGACGCAGGCGGCATCAGGCATTCCTATCGAAGACATTCTTGAATGGTCCTTCTTGGGCGAGAACTTTCACATCTCCGCCGAAGAGACTGTCCTCCGCGCCGAGGAGCGCTTGGCCGATAGCATCTCCACCAAGACGATACTGGGCCAGCTCCGCGCCGGGGCCGACAGAGTCGCGGGAGACGTTCTTGCATGCCTTCTGTCGGACATGCCGGCACGGGAAATCAGATCCTCGCTCGGCCTCACCGTTGGCGCATATGACGCGGCAAGAAAGCGGGTCTTGCGAAAGTTTAAAAAGTCGGAGAGACTCTGATCCGGCTGTGACGGCGGAAGCACACTTCCTGCCGCTCATGCCACGCTGAGATCGCGGCGCATGGCGAAACGAAGAGGCTCTCACCGATGATTCGAAACACTAAGAAAAATGGCGCGGGGAAGCCCGCGCCCCGTTCAAACCCCAGCAAGGCCAAGCCCGCAAGCGCCGGGCTCTCGCCACTCGAGGCGTTCATCATTACTAGTGGCGAATTCTCCGCCGATGACATTGCGTCAATGACGAGCGACGACACCTTGCCCCACAAGGAAACATCCGAGGAAGCGCCGTTGGAGGCCTATGAGCAGTGGCTCAACGCCAGAAAAAACCGTGATGACGAGCCCTTCCCAACTCAAATGCGCTCCTCGATTCAGATCCCATCGACGACGGGCGCTGGCATGACCGCTGAGGAGAAGCACTTTGCACGCATCGCCTCGGCAATTACACATGCAAAAAAACAAGTGCGCATTAATGGCGACTCGATGCGCGACCTTGGAATCAAGGACGGCGACATGGTCGACGTCGAGCTCAATGCCGAGCCAAAGGATGGCGACATCGTGTGCGCGGACGTAATAGGCATTGGCAGGATTATTAGAACACTAAGAATCATAGGCGGCGCTCATATCTTGACCGCAGCAAACCCGGCATTTGAGGCCATTTCGATCATCGACAAATCGCACATGCGCATCTTGGGCATCGTGATCACTCCTCCCAGCAGCATTCATTGAACATCAAAACATAAGTGGACTAGGGCACGAGAGCATTGCTCTTGCGCCCTAGTCCACTACCCACCTGACGAGTCAGCGTCCCGGCCGAAAGCCAGTCCCGCGTTTGCCGTTGCCGGCCAATCCCAAGGCAGCCATGGCGTCTTCAACGATCGTTGCGGCTCGCGCCCGGGATACTGCCTCGTCTGCCATCTTGCGGGCAAGACTGGTTTGTTCTTTCTCGTCTTTTTCGCGCTCTTCGAGTTCTGCGGCCTCCAACGCAGACAGGCAGTCGCGTGAGCAATACCACTCCACCAAGTCATCTATGCAGACCATCGGGGTGCAATTGAAGATTTGATAGGGAATGAAAAACTGTCTGTTCCGCATTTGCCGCCAAATGGTCGAGGGAGAAATGCCGAGAATGCTAGCCAGCTTGGTGACATTGATGAATGCCGACTGCACCTGAAAGTCCCTGACGAGCATGAGTTTCACGCGTATGCGCTCGGCTTGCGCCATGGCCGCAAGAGAGAGTGTGCCAGCGTCTTCATCCTTCGAGCAGCGACATTCCCCTACGCAATTGCATTGTTTTCTATAAAAGCTGTTCATCTTTTCTCCGTTGGTGAATGGCCTTGACCGACTGGCCCAGCCTTAGCACTGCCCACGGTTAGGAATTTCAGCCGCCGCGCCGACAGACGGCAGGACCGCGCCGCTCGGCCGCTCCAATACATTGAAAGGAATATTCCGACACTGCCCAGCAAACCTGTCAGGGCTTGACGACGCACGCCTGTCATCGCAGGCGCCGAGCATTCGGCCTAATCGCTTTCCATTCCGGGAGGCAGATCACATGAAATCACCACGAGAGGAAAAGATGATGACAAACTATGGACAAGAAGGCGTAGCAATAGAGGCTCCGGCGCCAGAAGATGACTGGGATCTTCCGCAGCCTGCTGGGCCACGCAGTGCAGGCACTTTCATTGCACCTCAGTCTGTCCCGGTCAAGAACACGCGGGAAATTGAGAAAATAGCTCTGCCAGTGGCTAAAAATTGCCCTTTGCGCCTGCCGAGCTTCTTTGACCCTGATCGATGCCCCGCATTTTTGGCAAGAAGTGCCCTATTTAGCTCGGGCCGGACTGTGCCAGGCATACCCCACAATGGCCCAGTAAAGGCACAGGGGAAATACGCGTTAACGCTCTGTGGCGAACGGCTGTATATGAGGGATAAACAGGTCTGGCATGCCGTCATGAACATCGTCAAGCAAGCGCCTGCCCATAATGTTCCTATCCGCATAGAGCTGGCGGCAATTGCAACGCTGATGGGGTCGTCGGACCACTGCGGCGGCGCCTTGCGGCGGATCTGGCAAAGCGTCGAGCGATTGTCGCGCGCGACCATAGAAGTGACGCTTCACGACGGCCATGCCCACACAGGGAAGCTGGTCGCGGCCGCCTATCGCCAAGAAAAGAAGTATTTTGTTGAGATGGACATGCCATGGATGGCCGCGGCCTTGAGCCTAGACTATCAATTCAAAGTTAATTGTGGCCGCCGCAATGGGCTAGCTTACTCGCTCGCTCAGTGGCTCCATGATTTTCTATCCACCCACAAAAGCTTCCCTGGGCTTACGATCGGCTATATACGAGAACTGTGCGGCTTCGAGGGAAAGCAACGGAAGTTTCCAGCGGTGATACTTACCGCTCTGACAGAGTTGAAAAACTCTGCAACCTTGCTTGTCGCAGACTTCGAAATTATCAGAAACAGGAAGTCCAGCGACTCTTGGACTGTTGTCATCACACACGGGCCAGAGCAGCCATCCTACTCTGCCCCGTCTTGGCATGAATCCTCCGACGAACCAAACGACCTGTCCTATCCGACGACTCGCAGGGTCGCGCTGTGAGCGTCCCGACCTGACTTGGGATAATCTGTTCATCAAAAAAACGGGCTGACGGGTTTAACGGAGCGGATGAATTTTCGGAATGCTCGCCAGCTCGGGTTTAATCAGGAAATTGCTCGGGTGCAAATGGGAAATTCACCAAAATAACTCGGGTTTAATAGGAAAGATGCTCGGGGTTCAGTAGGAAGTTCCTCGGGTTTAAACCGGACGCAGGGCCTACATCTATAGATTATTAATAGATATAGAATAGAAGACCGTTGACCGCGGCTTTGCCTTTGGGCAAGCCGCGCCAACTCCCAGCGCCAACCTCGAAGCTTCCGCGACGCTCCCGCCGCGGACTTATTGGAATTCCAATCCCTGCCATCTGCGGAAATGCCGTGCTCGTCGTAATCGGCCCTTATCCTTTGTGAGAATTGATGATTTTTCGCTGTCGGCTTGGCCTAAGAATTATTTGCGCAAGCCGAAGATAGAAACGTGAAAAGCCCCAACGTGAGAGCGATTACAATATAGATTGATGGCCAAACATTGGAGACTTTGCATGAAAATTTTCATCAGTTCACTAATCGGTGGATTCGAGCAGTTCCGAGCGGCAGCGCAGTCAGCGATTGTCGCCCTGCGCCACGAACCCGTAGTTGCGGAAGACTTCGGCGCGCAGGCCACTTCGCCCCAAATCGCGTGTCTGCAGGGATTGCGGTCAGCGGACTTGGTAGTCCTCATACTTGGCTCCCGTTACGGATATATCCAAGGCTCGTCAGGAGTCTCCCCTACTCATGAAGAGTATCTCGAAGCTCGGGGAAGCAAACCTATCTTGATGTTTGTGCAAGAGGGTGTTGAGCGAGACGATCAGCAGGCGAAGTTTATCTCCGAGGTGGGTGCTTGGCAGGCTGGACATTTTCGCGCAGGCTTTAAAACTGCCGACGAACTCCGGGACCTTGTTACGCGCGCCCTCCACGACTACCAGCTCGCGAACACGGCAGGGCCTCTCGACAAGGCTGCGCTGTCGGCTGCGGCTCTAAGCTTGCTGCCCAAGGCTCGGCAAAACAGCCATGCCTCCCCGACCCTCCTGGTCAGCATCGTTGGTGGCCCCATCCAACAAATTCTGCGTCCAGCCGAGTTGGAGGCTCCCGCTCTGGCCGAAGCGCTCCACCAACAGGCTCTTTTTATCGAGCCAAAACTGTTTGTCAGGTCGAAGGGGGTTGACTGTGGTATCGAAGGCGCTGCTCTCGTGTTGGAGCAGGAGCGCGGCGCTAAAATCCAACTTGAAGAAAACGGCTCGATTTTACTCCGCCTCTGCCTAGATCGAACAGAGCTCGACAATCGCAGCGGATTCGGCGCCTTTGCCATCATCGAAGAAGACGTATTGCGAGAACTCAGCGCAGCCTTGGCATTCGGAGCATGGCTTTTAGATAAAATCGACCCGACCCAGCGCATTACGCACGTCGCATTGGCAGCATCGATCGAGGCGAGTGACTATATGGGCTGGCGAACGCGAGCGGAGCAGGAAGCCAGTCCGAATTCCGGAACAATGCGCATGGCTAGCGGGAAACAGGCGCCTACCTCGTCCACCGATCGGCCGCGGGCTGCATTGCTCTTCCAAGCTACCGAGCTCGCCGAGGATCTCATGGTGCCGTTGCGTCGACAGATGAAGGCGTGATCATCTGGCCGTGGGAGCGTTTTCTCGAACCTCTATACGGCTATAGCCATCCTTAACGCAGCGCGCCATTAAGCTGATGGGCTTTCATCTCAAACTGGATTTCTTCGCGAACCATGCTTCTCGCATGGTTCGTCGTTTCGGCGCAGAACGTTTTCAGTTCACATCCAAAAGTAAATATTTGCATTTCCGCCTACTTCGACGTTGACCGACCAGAATTCTAAACTGCGGCATCCCTCGAACACCGCTTTTAAATCAAGCCCGCTACACAACAAAATTACCGCTCATCGGATACTTCTCCGCTGCACTACGCTGCACCGATTTAATTCATCTGCTTCATATGCCCCAAAAAACTCACATTACGCAATGTTTTGTGGCTCAAAAGATAATTTTATGTCGTTACACGACTGTATTTAGTGTGGTTTGAGAGAGTTTTTGGTGCTCCGCGAGGTAGGTTTTTTGTGTAGACGCGCCCGAAATCATAACCCGCAAGGCCTTGCGCTGCCTTCTCGTTTACGGGATTTGTTGTCTGTGGATGTAGCGCGGCATTAGCGCTGCTAAAACCCCGTTTATAGATCCGACATGCGGCCGGCAGAAAAGCCCATTCATCGGAAGTATGCGGTGCACCTTCAAACCAAACCCAGGAGAAAAATATGGCTACCATCGTTGAACGACCACGCAAGAACAAGCCGAGCACTTGGCAGGCAACCATTCGAGTCAAGGGGCAAACCTCAGTTGTGAAAACCTTTGAGCAAAGATGCGATGCCGAAGATTTTTCGAAGATTATCGAGGCAAAGCTTAAAAAGCTTGCGGAGGAACGATCGAAAAAAATGAAGCGCCTCGACAAAAAACAAGCTACGCTCGCCGGCCTGATGGATGAGCGCCTGCGAGACATTGTCCAAGTTTTTTGCGAAAGCGATGAATCTATTCCGCGACATAAAAAAACAGCGCCGACGATTTTGCGCGTGATTGGCAATATCACGCTCAAGGACGTGACACCCTTGTGGAATAAAAATTACATCGCACGCATGCTGACAAAAAAAACCAGAATTGGCACTACATTCAGCTATTCAACCATCGCGGTTCATCTGCAAATTATGTCGATGGCCTGCAGGTGGCGAGCGGAGACCCTCAACCTTCCGGCCCAGCAGCTCAACTTCTCCAAAAAACACTTCCCGAAACATTGGGAAAATAGGCGCACGCGACGCCTTTCCGAACCAGAGCAGCTACGCTTGGAGGCGGTCCTCAAAGCATGCAAGGCGCCATCTCGGAATCAATGGTTCCATCTCATGCAAATGGCGCTTGAGACTGGCGCTCGCTTGCAGGAACTTGTCTTGGCCGAATGGGATGAGTTTGACCTTGATAGAAGGTTATGGACGATTCCCGCGATAAAAACCAAGGGAAGAAAGGTTCGCGCAGTGCCGCTTTCTTTCAAGGCCATAGCCTTCATGCAGAATCTTCAGCAAGAGGCAGTCGCTGGCAACTCCCGGGTCTTCCATCTCTTAGGCCTTCCGCTCAGTGTTTCCTCAGGATTCCATAAATTTGTGACTAGGGCCGGACTGATTGATTTTAGATTCCATGATCTTCGCCACGAGGCGATCAGTCGGATGGTGCTCTACAAGCGCAAGTTGTCGGTCTTTGAAATCATGGCGATTGTCGGCCATAGCGACGTATCCATGCTGGTCCGATACGCAAATCTTAGGGGCGATGAGCTGGCCGAACGGATGGACTAACGCTCGGCTTGGGGTGGCTTCCCAGCCACCCCTTGTTTTCGCCCCTTTCTGGGCAAGGAAATTTGAAAAGCAAAGCGCCAAAGGCGAGCCAGCTTGCTATTCAATAAGGAGGTGTCATTTGCTTTCAATCACGAAAATAAATTCTGCATCGAACCAAGCTAAAAAAGGCCACAGTTCCAAGGGATACTTGCATTATCTTGGCGGCCCTATGGACACGACGCGCCAGCGAGGAGACTTTGACGACTATGCTCGGGGACCTGATGGGGACTTGGGGCCTCTGCCATTCTGGACTGGTGGCGGCGCCGCGCTGCTCGGGCTTTCTGACCATGCCGAGCGCGAGCATGTAGAGCGCTTGGCGAAGGGATTTCATCCTCTATCAGGCGAGGCCTTGGTCAAAGGTGCCGGCGACAATCATGTCATGGGGCTCGACATGACCTTCTCCGCTGTCAAAGATGTCTCGGCGATCTTTGCCGGCGCAGACAGAGGGACGCGCGACGCGCTCATCGCTTGCCTGCAGGACTCGGCAAAAAGCGCTCTGGCCTATGTTGAGAAAAACTCGATCACCAGGCACGGCCAAGGCGGCAGAGTAAAGCAGCAGGCGGGGGCCACGATCTCAGCATGCTATACGCATTTCAGCAGCCGCGCCGGCGAACCCCAGTTGCATATCCATGGCTTCTTCTTCAACTTGGCCAAGCGCAAAAATAGCGAGGAATGGAGCGCCGTGGAGCACCGCGCCCAGTTTGAGGCGAAGATTGCCACAGGCATTCTCTTTCGCGTCGAGCTCGCGAGCCGGCTGCGGGGCCTTGGCTTCGAAGTGGAGCCAGCAGGCCCCTACTTTACAATTCGCGGAATCGACCAAGGCCAACGAGATGCCCTGTCGACGCGCTCCAAGCAAATTGCAGAATATTTGCGCGAATGTGGCATGCTTGGGGCGGATGGCGCCGTCGCGCGGGAAATTGCCGCCCTCAACACTCGCTCCGCCAAAGCCGAGCCCTCGCTGCCGGATCTGCTTGAGAGCTTCAAGGAAATGGCTGCAAAACTGGGCCTGACGCTAGAAGCCGTCGCGTCAATGCAGACCGGCCGCGGCAAGTCTGGCGGCAAGACTGCACAACATGAGAGTGAAACACCTTTTGAAATCGATCGCGACGCAGTCTTGGCCGAACTTATGGAAAGCAAGTCTTGCGCGACCGCGCAGGACGCACTCGCGCTCATCTGCGAAAAGGCCATGGGTCAATGGAACGCGGAGGAATGCCTGGCGGAGCTCGAACAGTTCATGGCTCACTCCAATGTCGTTCAACTTGGCCGCACCGAGCACCTCACAGAAATATTCACCTCCAGGGCCACCCTGGATCTTGAAGCCTCGATCAGCGCCTCGGTGGAACGGCTCTCCCCGGATCGATCCCACCAGGTTGCCCGCTCCATCGTCGGCCATGAGTTCGACCGCCTGGAGCAGCAGCTCCGCGCCAAGCTGGGAGTCGGGGTCTCCCTGGATCAGCAGCGCGCCGCCGCCCTGCACATCGCCTGCGACACCGGCAGGCATGCCTTCGTGGAAGGCTGGGCGGGCACGGGTAAGACGACGCTCTTGAAAGCCTTGGGCGTGGCATATGCGGCCGCAGGGTTCAACGTCTCGGGCTGCTGCCAGTCGGCAGCGGCAAGCTTGAACTTGGCGCGAGAGGCGGGCATCCCTTCGCGCACGATCGCCAGCCTGCTCCTGTCGCTTCAGAAGGGCAGAATGAAACTAGATTCCAAAAGCATCTTGATCCTCGACGAGGCTGGCATGGTCGGCTCCCGAGAGTTTGGCCTCCTGCAGGCCGAGGCCATCAAGGCGGGGGCGAAGCTGGTTTCGGTCGGCGACGCCAAACAGCTTCAACCCATCGACGCGGGCGGGATTTTTCGGGCGCTAGCCATCCGCCACGGCAAGGCCGAGATTTCCAACATCCAGCGACAGCGGACCGACTTCTCTCCCCTTCTCAAATGGCTCGAAGAGCGCGGTAGTCTGTCGAAGATTCAAATCCAGGCCTTGCGCGAGGCGCCGGAGGAGGCGCGGCTGCAGGCGCTCGAATCGATTTGCTCGGGCGACGCCAAGTTGGCGCGGGCCTTTGAAAAATGGAGAGACCGCTACGATTTTGAATGGATGCGCAAGACCGTGGAGCTCTTCGCCACCGGCGAGGCACGCGCCGGCCTGGAGATGCTTGACGAGCGCGGACGCCTTAAATTGGTTTCGGGGCACTCCGCCACCGTTGCCCAGTTGATCGAGGCGTGGGACCAGGACAAGGCCGCATTGCCGCAGAAGGCCATCATCGCCGGCACGCGCGCCGAGGTCGCGGAGCTCAATGCCAAGGCGCGGGCCGCTCTTGTGGGAAGAGGCATCGTTCGCGATGCGGATGGAATTGAGGCCGAGATCATCCACCGCGACGACACTACCGACATCAAGCGCTTCGCGCCTGGTGATCGCATCGTCTTTACAAAAAATAACAGGTCGCTGGGCATCTCAAATGGCGTGGCGGCCAGCATTGCGGCAATTGAGCGCGCCGCGGCCGGCGTCATGCTCGTGGTGGAGCTCGACGAGCCAAACGAGCGCCAGGAAAAGATTGTTCGCATACCCGCATCGTTTGGGCGCTTTGACCATGCCTTTTGTCTGACGAATCACAAGAGCCAAGGGCGCACATTCGAATCGGCCTATGTCCTGGTGAATCCACGTATGGCGGATCGCGAATGGAGCTATGTTGCCGCCAGCCGCTCCCGCTTCGCCACCACCATTTACGCAAACCTTGGCGCCTTGGGAGCTGGAGATCCCGAATCCCATCAACAGCAGGACGGAGCGCCAAGCGAACGAAGCAAGGCGATGGATGTCCTGGCCTTTGGCATGAGGCGCAGCCGCGCGAAGGGGACCACGCTCGATTATGAGTCGCCAAAGGCGCCAGCGAGCGCATCTTCCCCACGCTGGGCAACATCGTTCCGAAATCTCATTTCGAGGGCAATCCGGCGAATGCGTTCGGACTCTCGGCCTTTCGGCCCCACTGCCAACGGCATCGCCAGTCCCAATATCATGGCCAATGTCGGCGCCATCTCCCCAGCGCCATGCTCTATCCGCTTCTCTCCATTGTCCACCTGGCTGCCCTCTTCCCCCATAGGTTTAGCTGTGCACTCCATCACTGGCTCTCGGGGCTCGGTCCATGGGCAAGTTCCATATAAAAGGCCATCGGCCAACCTGCTTGGAGAGCCCGAGTTAGGTCTGGTTCGCTAGAGATTTTTCAGTTCGGAGAACAGGTGAGATGAATGCTAGGAGCGCTGCTATGAGTGGTGTATATGAGGGGGTAATGCGTTGAACGAGAGACATGCGGCGAACCATCCGGTGGCATATACAAGATACAAAAACGCCTGGAAGACATCTGAGAAGCCTAGCTTAGAAACGTATATCGAACATCCACGCTGAATAAAAGCATCTTTCGCAAAAGTCCTTTACAAAGGCGTCGTCTATGTCCGCCCAATGGGATACACATTTCGATATCAAAGGAGAGCAACCAAATGTCGGCGACAGAAATCAGCAACAACCCATGGGACCAAAAGGGAGTATTTCTACGACTAAGCAAAGAGCGCAAGGTGCTGCTCATGGCGATCGCCAAGAAGCTGGGCTATGAGGAGTCTCCTCACAAGGCGCTGGCAGCCTACATCGCGTCATCGAAATTGAACGAAGAGCATCAAATCGTAGAGCATCTATCAGAATTTTCGGATGGATTCCCTGCCTTGGACGCCCTGCGACAGAACATAAATCAACGCTTTGAAACTTTGGCGGCGTCGATGATAAATTCCCAAATCCGCATCGAAGCGCTGGTCGCCGGGCTCAACAAGGCCCTCGCCCCGGTCCTCGAGCTTTTGGACGCCGCGAGGCCCGGCCCGGAGGCGGCAATCTCCATGGCAATGTGGCTCGGAACGGCTGAGGAGCAATTTGGTCTTCCCATCCGGCGCCTAGCGCTGACGCGCGCTGCCTGGATCGAGACTAAGATCGATCGCGAGTCAAAAGGCAAGGTGTCCATGGCTTTCGACGCCGACATGCTGAACATTGACGGTCGGGCCGTCCAAGCCAGCACTGACGCTCGCGTGGAGATTGTTGGAATCGATCCAGCAGGTCCATTGTGCGTGGCCATCAGCGCATCGCCGCTTCGGCATACCTTCTTCGCTTGCCAAGCAACGCAAGATGGAACGTGGCGGGCCACGGCTTTTCATGCTGACGAAGCCGGCGCAGTAGGCGCGCAGCTAGAATCGATGGAGTTTTGACCTGTGGCGGCCGCCTACTTGGCTGGGCCAGACTCTGGCAATTTTAAGCGTTATTAAGAACAAATATTGGATTTCAACGGCGGACGTGTGGCCTATGCGCCGGCCCGCTCAATAGCAACGTTTGACGTGGCTATGTATGCCAATGCGACATATTCCTTTGGTCCCCAGGACCGCGATAATGAAAAGCTCTCGTAAAGCAACTGCACACAATGGAAAGCCTTTAACGTGCGCTTAGTTTCTTGAAGTCCAACCATCTTGTGATCTCTGCGCCGATGGCAGGACCGAAGTGTCCGCCGACAGGGTTGGGGGCGAATCTAATCGTTTCACACTCGATCGAGCGGTCGATTTGCCACGCCCACGCGCCTCGCGCAATCACCAGAAACCTGTCGCCGCGCAAAGCCTCTGGAATCAACACCTCATGGAGATGCCGTCTAGCCATGATGCAGCTAGGCAGTTTTTTAACCAGCGAGCGCTTCACCTTTTTTGAATTTTTTGATGCATATGCCAAGACATTGAACACCGCAACGGTGCTGGCAAGTTGCTCAGGCGGCAAATCAATCCTGCCTACCCTTTCCAAATACCACTTGCGCCATCCTGCGAACTGCATGGGAAAATTGCTCTCGCCGCGAATTTGTTCGAACAGCGCTCGCTTCGCATCGGCGCTTTGCGCCAATTCCGAATCCTCCGCCTCATACCCGGGGTTGAGATAGCAGGCGACCACAGGAGCGTCTTTTAGCCTTCCGTTGACATGACCGGGCGGAAGCGTCATCTGGAAAACGCTGGCATTTTGGCCAAGCAGTGGAATATCAAGCGGATGCATCTTGTCGTCTATGGACAAGTCCCGCCAGAAATCAAAAAGCATGTCAGTCTTTCGCTATGGCATCGGATCTCCATGGTAGACGCAATTGAGTGGCGCCGCTGGCAATCCACATCATTGGCTGTTTAAGCCATTTATTCATCCTTGCGGCAGTCAGCCCGAAAGCCGCCTTCTTGCTGATTGATATGGCCGTCGCCATAAATACGTCCAATTTGTGCTTAATCCTATTGACTTTTGTGATCGATGCGCCAAAGTCGCCGGGTTACCTCTAAGGAGAAAGTGATGACCGTTTCCGAATTTTGGCACCAAGCATTCCTAGCCGCACTCCACCGAGTTCCAGCCGACCAAGCAAAGGTTGAGGCGGATTTGGCGACATCGGCCTCCATTGAGCATTGGCAGGGGACTCACAACGGCGGAATGCAGGCCGTATGGACGCCATTGGCAGAGTTAAAGATCACAGACATTCGGCGACAGTCCAACGATCAAGATGGCTGATGTGTATCGTCGAGCTGATAGCCGTTGTTTAACGCCCAATCAACGGCTTCATTGAAGGTCTCTGTCGTGAGGAGTATCTGGGGCGGCACGCCCAGCGTGACGACGGCATACATATATTTGTCATGAATCGGCTTCCCATTTTCGTCCACGTCGAAGATGAGCACAATTGCCACTTTCGCCTTTTTGGGAGCTGCTCCAGCTGCTGAGTTTCCTCTTCTCATATGATCCAACCTTTTAATCTTTAAAAGGTCATCTTAATTCAATATTTACCTTTGCATCCATTTCCTACTAAAAAGGCAATTTTTCCTGAAAAAGAGTTGGTATACGGCGCTGGCAATTATGGCAGTTGCTCAATTGTTGGCAACGACAGAGGCATATCTCGCGACAGAATTTGCAACGCGTCGAGCATGGGGTCAAGGATATCGCGGATATAGTGGTTTTGAAGACTGCTAGGCAAAGACCTGTCGAATATGACCGGCTCTTTGGAGGTCATGGGCACAGGATATCGCCCTTGCCAAACCACCATCTCCATCAGATGCCGGCAAACCTCACGAAAGGCGAAAGCACTTCTTGCATCGATTAGAATCGTCGAGAATTTTGGGCCAAAAATGCCAGCTTTCTCAGCTAAGGCGATGAGATCATGCCCATTGGACACGCCCAGGCTTTTGATGTGAGCGCGCGTCGGTTTTCCTGCGCCATCCTGCTGGATTTTCAGCTCGACATCCTCTGGATTGATCTCAACAATTTCGGCTTTTAAAGCATTTTCAAGGGCCAGGCCATAAAGTAGCTTCGACGACTGCATGTAGCCTAAAGCTATATCAAAAACCTCGTCGTTCACGACTCCACCTTTGACGGACTCGATGAGAGCATGCTCAAATTGCTCCCATAGCGCCTCAGCGGAAATTCTCATGATTGAACTCTCACGCCTCCATGCTCTTGGGTCCCTGACATCTCGCATAAGTTGATCTGGTAACATCCATCGCCTTCATTTCGTGTGGTGAATCATCGTAGCATGGCTTCAATCATATCAACACCGACAAGCAAGCCTCCTCCACTCTCTCTGTGCGGAGCCACTGTTCCAGTCCCAGCAGGTTGCAGACTCTCGAACGTGAAGATTTTTTTGATGCGGATGATTAGCACGACCGCTCCGCGAGACCATCATGGCGAGCCGACTCAGACCGCCGCTGGCGATACGCATTGCATACACCTCTGGTGCGTCAGGTGTATAAAAAAAATGAGCTTCCGAATTCACTCGGCGGCTCATTTTTCCCATGGCTGTCTTCTAGTCTATATTTTCGCCCTCAAGCACCTATGCGATGGTCTCAGGTGCCATGCCAACGTGATCAAGGTGCCGCAGTTCTTTCGAACAGGCTCTCGACAGGGAGCCTGTCCGAAAGCCGAAAGTCAATTTCAGGCTGCAGACAATTTAACAACACGCGGCATAGACGCGTTTACATTCCCTTTGGATTAATCAGAACTTGGCATTGGTCAGATTAACGAACCAGAGCCGCGCATCCCCATCAATCGGTCCCTGATAGGACATCTTGACGAACATGGACGAAATAAGGTAATCGGCGTTCGAATAAAACGTATTGTCTTCGCCTGTTGATTGCGGCAATAGTTGGCGCGGAATTCGTGGCCCTGCTGTCCTGAGCTGCTGAGAGGAATACATCGATGGCGACATAATTCCTCGATAAGCGCGCATGGCGCCAAGGGACAGATATCTGTCGTCCGACTTGATATCCACACTGCAAATCACAACACCATCAACTTTCTGAGATTTCTTCTCAGAGCTCCATATCAGCGCACTAAATTTAATGCATTCCAACGGGCGTGCCTGATTCATTGATTGCGTGTATCTGGTGCCAGAATGCTCCCTTGAACCCAGCGTCTCGGAATAGTCATCAATGTGAATGCTTACGCGTGGCCAGAAATTCCCAAAGCTCTCCAGCGGGTAGCGCTCAAACAGCTTGTAGAGCGGAGTGCTCTCTATGGACTTTCCCGCCCAACGATGATCTGTCGGGTGCGGGCCGTCGATGATAATTCTTACTCCATTGATAAACTTCGGAGTGCCCTCACCGGCAGCGATCACGGGCGCTGCTGGCTGGCTAGTTGGACCGTTGCCCGTTGCAGAGGTCGGCACCGTTCCGTTAAGCATCGCGCCCACTGTGTTGATCGCTTGCTGAAGCTGGACATTCGAGCCTCCCTGCATGCCGGGGTTGGCGCATGCGGACAGCACAAATGGGACGAGCGCAATCAAAGGCGCGGATAAAATTTTACGCATCAGTATTTCCTATAAGTTAATTAAAACAGATGAATGCTGTGGCCGCAGCAGCGGCAACGATCACTGGGCGAGGCGTGTGCCTTGCCCAGCGTCCTAGTCCAGCGCCTGCTATCGAGCAAGGATCTCAATTCGATCGATCCAGGTTGTAATTTGCGCCTTCGGATAGCCAACCATGAGCTGGAAGCGGCGCTTGCGGAGCTGCGAGCGCTCAAACTCGTCATCCTTGACGACTATTCCCAGCGCAAAGGTGGGCGCGGCGCCGTCGGTTTTTGCGGGAATTTCATCCAAGCTCGCCGTCGCGCAAGCGTCTTTGAGTGACCCGATCCACACGTCGCCATTCAACTCAACGACAGCGCGGCCACTCTTGTCGGCAGCAATGGTCCATGCTAGCGAGCCGTTGTCATACAAGGCATTTTCTAAAAATGCCTCGCCAAGCCCTGCAAGCTCTTTAAGCTCGCTCACGCGCGCCATGCTGATTTCGCGTTCAGCCTTCCATGCAGCGCGTGCGCTAAGCCTCACCGCAGCCAAGCTATCCTGATGCTCGGTGACATAGGCATCCGCTCTCGCGTGTCCCATTGAAAATATTCTTTTTTCAATCGGCATCCAGTAACGATTGAAGTCGCTCGCCAGCACCGGGCCGATCTCGTAGAAGGATGCACCAAAGTCAGGCGTGGAATGCCATTTTCGTTCAAGGCGGGCAGAGCCTTCTCTGACAAGCTCGTCGCCTCGCCATTTCACGCTGATAGGTGTTCCAACCACAACCTCTTGAGAGAATGCAAAAAAGTAAATGCTAGTGCTATTTTCTTCGACGGCACAGGCCAAATCTGACAGCCGGAAAGTGCGATCAAAACGCGTCGAAATGTCAGCTTTAATACCCAGGATAGTTACACCGACATTGTCGACATGGCATACCAACCTTGCCTCGTCGCACTCGAAATTGATCATCAAATCGAACCGAGAACAGGAATAGCCCCACTCCGCTCCGTTCACGTCGCCACTGGCGACGCCGGCCTTGTCTGCGTAGGTAGGCGGCGCGGCGGCGCGAACCGCAGCTTTTTGCCGGTTGAGGAATGCCAAATCCACGATCCAGAAAATAATCACCGCGGGAATCCCAAGCATCGGGTAGACCACCGACGCCATGATTGAGAGCACGAATTTGTGTTTGAATTTACTGAACCACACCGCTCTGGGATTCACACTTTCACCCCGCTTCAATGCCGCTTTGAGGGCGACGAGGCCGCGCCGGTAGTGTGCGACCAATTGCCAAATCCAGAAAACAAACACCGCAGCTAACACCGCAGGTTTGGGCGTGGTCACTACCGCTACCACCGAACACAAAACTTTGATCGCGAAATATATGATGCTAGCGAGCAAGCTTTTCGGGGAATTAGACATTCTTACACCTTTCAATTTGTTGCCTGTTCAAACCTAGGGGTTCCGGGACATTGCATGAGAGAAAAACATGCAGCGAACGAATAATAAACTATTTTAGTTGTGTTTCAACTTTTTAAGTCCTTCAAACAAATAAGCCTAGTAGCCACCATTCGGGTTGAACCATCACAAGGACGCCCCATGGAATCTCAACGACTCAAAAAAATTTCCCAAACAGTGGGCGCCGCCATCGCGAGCCACAGAGTCCGAGTCGGCCTCACGCAAGAGGATGTTGCCGAGCGCTTGGGAATCGGCAACGAGGCCATCTCGCGACTTGAACGTGGCATCGTCCTGCCATCCATCCCTCGCCTGTCAGAGCTTGCGGAGCTCTTTGAATGCAGAATGGATGAATTGCTGCTGACATCCAGCGATCGCAAAACCGACCAAGCCGCGGCCATTGAAGCCCATCTCAGCGGCCTTTCCCCAGAGGACCGAGCATTCGTCGTCGATCAGGCGCGCGCCACTGCCGGCTACCTGAGGGGTAGGGCTAACAACGGCTTTCGCTCAACCATTTCTTCCCCCGACACTCCCTCAACGGGGCAGCAGAAGAAAAATGCAAAAAAAATCTCGAAATAGAGAACGCAAACTCCAGCGCCGGTGATTAAGCATTCCATTGCTCTCCGACAACCAGAAAAATAACGCAACGGCTGTCGAAAAGATTGAATCTATGCGACACCAGCAAACAGATTGGCAATATTGACGATATTGAAATTGACGCTATTGAACTCAGATCGGCCTCAGAGCGAGATGCCATCCCAAGCGAGGGACTGCGAAATGGGATGTCTGCGGAGCGCGAGGCGTGGCGCAAGAGGAGCCACGAATGCTCGCGCGTTGAATCCGGGGTAGATATAGGCGGACGTAAATGGCAAACCAGCGAACAAACGCGGCAACCCGTGCATGCGGAGTCACCGCTCGCGACCGAACGTTGGCGCGCGCCCTACACGCCATCAGATAGAACTATGTCGGCAGCAAGAAGAAGTGGAATTGGAAGTGAAAATGGAAGGGAATAAAGAAGGATGTGGCCTTTAACGCCTGTCAAAGCCCACGTTAAGAGCGATCAAAGCCCAAGGCTGTCGAAACCCTCAGCAATAAAGGGCTTATGACAAGATGGGCAGTTAAAGGCTGGGGCTTAGCGCTGGCAAGGTATTTTGGCTAAGGCGCATCAACTTGCGTATGAGACTAGGAGGCATTCCCGATGCGGTTTGAAATGCCCTGGTCATGTGGGCCAAATCAGAAAAACCTTCGTCAAAGGCAATCATCGTAAGGCTATCCAAGGATGAGAGGCGATGCGATGCGCGAACCAAGCGCGACGCTTGTCTAAGCGCTTCGGCCGTTATATTTGACTCCCTCAACCGGCGCTCCAAAGTCCGCTGATGACAACCAAGCTTGCGGGCAACACTTGCGATGGGAATGTGTCCCTCGCTTTCAAACACCAGAGCCACTTCTCCGACAGCGGACGCCTCCACACCCAGGATCTTGGCAGTGGTGCTCAAGCCGCGCCTCTCTGCTCCGCTCGGCAACTGCGCATTGCGTCGTGTGGTCGCCATCATGGTCTCCACAATCGCCAAGGTGCCTTGGCGACAGCTATCAGGATCGTCGCCATGAGCCATGAGCGATCCATCTGCGCCATTGCCATTGGCATTGTGCGAACTGTTGCGCGAGCCGCTATTGAGCCGGCGCGCGTAGCCACTTGAGCCGAGGCTGGTTTGCACGCCGAGTTTCGCGGACTGGTTATAGGCGTTAAACGCGACAAGCACATCGGCTTCGCGCTGGAATGACGAGAGAAGCAGATAGCCTGGATTGATGTCGGTGGCGAGGAAGTCGTTGACCATGCGCTCGACGACACCGGCCCCAGCTCCCTCAGCCTTTCTGACGCGGCCGGCGGCATGGTAGCGCTGATACGGCAGGTGGCCACTGATGGCGTGCGACACCGCCGAGACGAACCTGGTCATCGGCGTCCAGCCAGCCTTGCCCTCGAGCGCATTTACGACAACGTGATAGGCAAGCGAGTTCGGCATTCCAGATTCCCAGTTTGATATTTTGACGATGCTTCGGCAAGCGCCGGATCTATGCACGGCAAGGATGGCCCGCAAACGAAAATGGCCGCGTAGGTCGCAGCCATGGAAGCGCGGGTGTGCCCATGCTAGGCGCCCATAAAAAACAGCACCGAAACTTTTCTGCGAACATACTTTCGCGCTCGTTGGTTGCCATGATACAACGTTATCTAGAATAGAATGGATTTTTGGAAGTGGATTTTTTCTATGCATTCTTGGAATTAAACTCTCAGACATCCAAATGGTTGAATCGCCAATAGGCTGTGAATCCCCCAATGCGCCATATTCCAATCCAAGGTATCAGGTCCCGCCAACCAATAACCCAGTTTGTTGCGTAAATCGATGCCCAACTTGGGGGAGTGGCAGCATCAAACGGACCACTCACGCCAAGGCGCAGTAGTCTAAATCCCTGCTCGATTTCGTCACCCACTCACAGAGCTCTGCCCACTAAGTAACCCCCAATAAATTATTGTGATTTCTGACTTCCATAACCGGCGCTCTGCGGCGTTGCCCACTGCTAGCAGTGCTCGCACTGCGTCGCAGCGGGCGCCTTGCATAGCATCCGGTTCTGTTCGTCATAAATTCACAATAATTTCCTGAGGATTACTTAGGACCATGCATATATTCTTGTCCTGTCATACGCCCTACGCCAAGCGTTCAGGCATTACTTGTAATTTAGTAGTGTGCCTGATTGACAACACCCCCCCCTAAAAATAAAAATAAATTCTCAGGAATTGATTCCCGTTTGATAATTATCAAACGTGTCAAACGTTTGGAGGATTTATGATTTACTTGCGGGGCCCTTCCATGTGCATTCCTGATCGCGTAACCGTGCTAACCAAATGCCGTCCAATGGCGGCTCTGGTAGCTGGTTCGACTTATAACAAGTCATCACCTCATATAACACTGCTTGTTGGACTTGCCATCTCCGCTCTATGTGGCTGCAGCGTTTTGCCAAATACCGTCGCCACCCCCGCTATCAAGCCTGCCACCCCCGCCGAGAAAAGTGCCGGATTGAAGGCGCAATACATGGTCAACGGGAAATCGGTGATCTATGACACTTCGTTTGACGAGTCTGTCGCGATCATGCCTGTAGAAACGACCTTAAATGGCGTCCAAAGCCAAATTATGGCGCTAAAATCTGCATACAGCTCTCAACGAACACACCTCCTAACCGAGATGGATGTCATTAGCAATACGCAGTTCGCAGGTATTTTGATTTCGGCGATTGGCATCGCGACCAAAAGCAATGCTGTCAGAAATACCGGCGCCGGGGCCGCCGGATTATCCAATCTTTGGGGTAGCCACTACAATTTGGCTGTTCAATCTGCCAACTATGCGTTGGCGGCGGAAGCTTTAAACTGTATATCGACTGAGCTTTCGTCCGTCGCTCCAAGCTTTTGGAGCCTTGCCTACACGCCCGAGGGTGTGTTCACTCAATCCAAGGTCGACTTTGTTCTTGTCGGCGCGAACAATGCGGACACTACCGCTGCATACGAAACCCTGGCGGGCATGTATGCTAGTTTGCATAGCTCCATCGGGAGGGTCGATGAGAAGCTTCGCTCCCTTCAAGCGTCAGTCACGATCTCAACCGTGTCATTGTCCGACATTCAAGCCGCGGCAAGCAACAAGTCAGCCGCGAAAAAAGATGCGGACGCGACGGATACCAAGGAAATGTATGATGCCGCCGCGCAAAATGCTCAAACGGCACTGACAAAAGCAGCAACGGCCTCGCAAGCTGTCAAAAATGCAACTAAGATGCTAGGCGACGCCCAGAACGATTTCAATAAGACTGCCGCAAAACTGGACGAAGTAAAGACGAAAGCCGACCAAGCTCAGTGGGCCGTAAGTCAAAGCAAATCGGATCTTGCAGCCCTTGAGCAGAGCCAAAAAAGTCTTCACATTACCAAGAATACGGAAACAATCACGCTTGAAAAAGTGAATCAGTCGCTAGAAAATGCCAAAGTGACGTTAGCTAGGGAGCTATCCTTACAAAAAGATGCATTGGACGCAAAACAAAAATCGGGCCAACTACTTAGTAGATATGAACAAGAACTGGCGATAGCCGAAGCGAATGAAGTAAACTCAAAAAAAGAAGCGGAGTCTGCGGCAAAGTTAGCTGATTTTATAAAGCTAGGCGTGCGCGCCAGAGCCGTTCAGGTTCCGGCTAATGCGGCAGCCTGCGTCGTTGCCATGGGCAAATAAACAGCAAGCCAAAGCGTCATTATTAAATCCCAGTGCGATTGGTGCAAATGATAAGGTGACCGTCATCCTCATCAATTTCATGTTTCAGGATGTTTATGAGCCGCCACCGCTAGACGTAGGCTCCATAAGCCTTCTGCAGTTGAGCTACGAGGGCGAAATACCCTATAAGCTGGAAAGGCTATACCCAAAAGCTCACATCCTCGAAGGCCCTGTGGTCAATCTGCGATGTGCGGTGAAAATTCTTACCAAGCTCGTCGCCCAAAATAAAACTGTGGAATTCAGCGAGCAGGACTTCTGCAAGGGAGCTGCTCGCTACTGGTCTGTGATGCGGAAAGGGAAAGGCCACTATTTGGAAGAGGTCCGGGAAAAAGTAAAAGCGGCCGTCAGCTTATGACGACGCCGACGGACTGTTCGTAGCACTAGCCGTATACTGAACCAGGTTCTCCACGCCTCTTCTTATCGAACACGCTCACTCCGAAGAGCTGACCGGACTTAATCAAGATGACACTCCGGTAAAAATGCACTACTTTTCCCCTGAACCCTTCTTCTCTGGGGCCATGTTCGCGTAGCGCGCGGTCGTTTGCCCGTCCTTGTGCCCAACGACTGATCGAAGCTCCTCCTCAGTTTGAATGAAGCCAGCGTCGATCATATTGCCTTGCCGGATGCGCTCGATGGTCCGCTTCTGCAAATTCGCCACGCTGCGGGCGCCGATCATATCTGCAATGGCCACTGGCGAAGAGGTGATGTCTTTAAGCACTCTGGAAATGAAAGAGCGACGAGTATCGTGCATATGAATGCCATCAAGCTTCGCCCGCTCCAGCACCCGGCGAAATACCGTCTTGAAGCCCTCGATCTTGTAGTGAAAGACTCGCTCATCCACTCGCGGAATAACCTTAAACGCTGCCACGGCCTCCGGCAGCAAAATAACCAGGCGCTCCTCGTCCGCCTTCGTCTGATCCGCATCGAGATTGATGACTCCGCGCTCCACATCGATTTGCGACCATAGCAGGCCGAGTATTTCAGCCCTTCTCATGCCCGTGGATATGGCGACGGCAAAAATGAGCGGCATTTCCTTGTTCCGGCATTTGCGCAGCTCCGTAAGCAGCGCTTCCTCTTCGTCCGGCGAGATGATCCGTCGTCGGCGCCGCTCGCCGCCCTTCACCTTGGCCTTGTCTGCTTCTGCAAAGGGATTGTGGCCATTGAGGCGCTTCCAGGCCTTGTTGTCCGTGAAGCGCAGCTTGTTGACGACGGCTTGCAGGGCATATATCTCGCGCTTGACCGTGCTCTTGGCCTTGCCCTGTCGCAATCTGACATTGATGTATTCAGTCGTATCCTGCTCGGTCAGGTCGTCAATATAAAAATCACCGATCTTTTTCTTGGCAAAGCCCTTGGCGTGCTCTCGCAGGCTCGCAAGCGCCCCTGAAGGAACGAAAAACCCGCTCTTGATGTGCGAGATCTCAATGTTCCCACAGTTCTGCAAGCGCGCTCTGGCGGCCTTTGCTGTTTGCTGTTTGCTGGACCTTGTCGACGCCGCAATCCAGCAGCGGATTGACGTAGGCGCGCAGGTAGCTGTCGATGGCGTGGCTTAGCGTGCAGCGCCCTTCCGTGATCAACTCCACGCCAGCGCGGTGAACCTCGTCGACCATCAGGGTCGCACGGTCTCGCCCTTGGGCTATCAGGAGCCGGCCCTGCGGAGTCTTGGTATCTGCCAAAAATATCTTGGCGCGCTCGAGCTCGTCTTGCCCGAACGAGCGGTCAACAACGAAGTCGCCACGTTCAACGCGCACTCTGTAACGTATGGATTTGTTTTGTCGGCGTTTTTCCAGTCAATGACCCGGATGCCGCGAGGAATGGATGATGCCATGATTGGCCTTTGGCGTTGGTGGAATCGTTTGTCGAATTCCCCTATTTTTCACCATCAAGCCGGCATTTGCCGATGCCTTGAAACCTGCCGGCGAACGCCAAGACCTTGATTTCAAAGCTTAAATTTGGTGGGAAGTGCAAGTTTCGAACTTGCGACCCCTGCAGTGTGAATGCAGTGCTCTACCCCTGAGCTAACCTCCCGAAGCGAGGCGAATTATCGCATAGGTGTTGCGGCATCTGCAAGGGCTGGCGAGAGGAAATTTATCGTGGCCCGCTTCTTTCTCACGCGGCCGCTGGCGGCGCCGTGACGGCGGTCCAGATGCACTGGCCTTTGGCGGCCTTGTCGAGGCCGGCGATGGTCGCTTCGTGGGCGGCGAGTTCGTCGGCGCTGGCGCTCTGGAAGATGACTTCAGCCAGGGGCACGATTTCCAGGGCGGCGCCGTCGGCAGCCACTTCCACCTCTTCTTCCATGCTCAGGCTGTTTTGCCCGCGCGTCATGGCCAGGTAGACGTCGGCCAGCAATTCCGAGTCGAGCAGCGCGCCGTGCAGCTTGCGGTGGGCATTCGAGACGCCGTAGCGGTCGCACAGGGCGTCGAGCGAGTTGCGCTTGCCCGGATGCATTTCCTTCGCCTGCACCAGTGTGTCGATCACGCCATGCACTTGCTCGTGGACTGGCGGCAAGTTCAGGCGCTTGAATTCCGCGTTCAGGAAGCCGATATCGAACGGGGCGTTGTGGATAATCAGTTCGGCGTCGGCGATGTAGGCGCGAAACTCGTCGGCGATTTCCGCGAATTTCGGCTTGTCGCTGAGGAATTCCGTCGTCAATCCGTGGACGGCCAGCGCGCCCTCTTCAGAGTCGCGCTCGGGATTGATGTAATGGTGGAAATTATTCCCCGTCAGCATGCGGTTGTTCAGTTCGACCGCCCCGATCTCCAGGATGCGGTCGCCCGTGCGCGGGTTCAGGCCGGTGGTTTCAGTATCGAGGACAATTTGACGCATGGCAGATTCAGTCTTAAAAGCAAAAAGCGAAGGGCACAGTATAGCAAACCTGTGCCCTTCGATTACATCACGGCATGCCCGAATGCTCAACAAAACCGTAGCGAGCGGCAGTGATTTGTGGCAGAGAAGCGCAACCGTACTTGGTACGGGGGCGCCGAGCCGGTGAGCATCGCCGGCCGCAAAGCGCGACGCGCAGCAGGTTTGGTTGGGCGTTCTCAGGCGCGCACGGTTTCCACGCCCAGGTTGGCCAGCTGATCGGCCCGCTCATTTCCCGGATGGCCATTGTGGCCGCGCACCCAGCGCCATTCCACTTCATGCACGGCCTGGGCCGCGTCCAGCGCCTGCCACAGGTCGACGTTTTTCACGGGCGCCTTGGCCGCCGTTTTCCAGCCGCGCGCTTTCCAGCCGTGGATCCATTCACTGATGCCCTTTTGTACGTACTGGCTATCGGTATACAGCACCACCTGGCAAGGACGTTTGAGCGCCGTCAAAGCTTCGATCACGGCCTTCAATTCCATGCGGTTATTCGTCGTATTCAGTTCCCCGCCGTAAATTTCTTTCTTGGCGCCATCTGCCACCATCAGCGCGCCCCAGCCGCCCGTGCCGGGATTGCCCTTGCATGCGCCATCGGCGTAAATCTCAACCTTATCCATCTTGCTGTTCCCGCCTTTTATTCGTGACCGGTGCGCCTGCGGGCGCCGTCGCCGGTTTCTTGGTCCACGCCGGACCGATCAAACGCATCCCTTTGACGCGCTTGATCGCCTGCACTATATACACTGCGCCCAGATATGGCCACCAGCGCGCACCGGCCTTGTCCATAAAGGCGTTGCGGCGCAGCCATTTTTCTGTTCTGCAGGCAGGCGCGTAGCAGCCGAAGTGGCTTTGGCTCACGCCCATATTCAGCAATTTTAACCAGTCTTTCATGCGCGGCATAGAGATCAGCTCGCCAGCCCGCGGCAAGTAGTGGCGTCCCGTGACCCGCCCCAGTCCCTGCCGCATGCCCCACAGGCTGGCCGGATTGAAGCCGCAGACGATCACGCGCCCTTCCGGGATCAGCACGCGCTCCACTTCGCGCAAGACCTGGTGCGGCTCGGCGGCAAATTCGAGGACGTGCGGCAAGACCACCAGGTCCAGGCTTTGCGAGTCGAACGGCAGCTCGTCGAAGGCCGACACGAGGGTCAAGCGGCTTTCCTGCGGCGGACGCGACGGCAGGCGCGCATCGAGCAGCCATTTGTTCGGCATGCGGTTGGCCGCCAGCGCATCGAGCTGGGGCAAGCCGATCTGCACGGCATTAAAACCGAAGATATCGACAGTCAGGCTGTCGAGGCATTGCTGCTCCCAGGCACGCACGTAAAGACCGGCCGGTGTCTGCAGCCAGCCGTCAAGCGCTATAATGGATTTTTCGGATGCCACACTGTCCATTCAGTTTTCTCTTTTGCTCATGACACACTCCCCTGAACACGCTTTATCGGTACTTGCCGTGCCCGCCTTTGCCGACAATTACCTGTGGCTGATCCATGACGGCCGCCATGCCGCCGTGGTCGACCCCGGCGATGCGACGGCCATCCTCGATGCGCTGCAAGCCCATCAATTGACCTTGTCCGCCATTTTACTCACGCATCACCACGCCGACCACACGGGCGGCGTACCTGAATTGTTGCAGCATTTCGCCGTCCCCGTCTTCGGCCCGCGCAATGAGGCTATCACAGCCATCACGGAACCGCTTGCCGAAGGCGATGTCGCCCACGTGCCCGAGCTGGGCTTGCAACTGGCCGTCATCGACGTGCCCGGCCATACCAAGGGCCATATCGCCTATGTGCGCCAGCGCGACGAGCGCAGCGGCGCACCCTGGCTGTTTTCCGGCGACACCCTGTTTGCGGGCGGCTGCGGCCGCCTGTTCGAAGGCACGCCGGGCCAGATGGCCGACTCGCTGGGCAAGCTGGCCGCCCTGCCCGACGATACCGAGGTATTTTGCGCGCATGAGTACACCTTGTCCAATCTGCGCTTCGCCAACGCCGTCGAGCCGGGCAATGCGGCCTTGCAGGAACGCATCGCCATCGACACGGAAAAGCGCCAGCAAGGTTTAGCGACCGTACCGTCGACCATTGCCCTTGAGAAAGCCACGAACCCCTTCCTGCGCTACCGCGAACCAGCGATTTTGACTAGCCTGAAGGTGGAAGGCAAGCTGGCCACCGATGCGTCGCCCGTGGAAGCGTTCGCAGCCTTGCGGATGTGGAAAAATAATTTTTAAGCTTATCCTTCCGCCATAAAAAATCCCGGCAGATGCTGATGGCATCGCCGGGATTTTTTTATGCGGTTATTTGATCAGGATCAGATTTCTTCGTACAACGGCAAGGTCAGGAATTCGGCGAACGATTCCGACGTCGACATTTCCTCGAAAATCTGGCCTGCGCGCACGTAGGTCGGACCGTTGCCGCCCGGCGCATCGCGCTGCACCTTGGCCAACTCTTCCGGAATCATGGCGCGCACCATCTCGGCCGTCACCTTGCGGCCATCTTCCAGCACGCCCTTGCTCGAACGAATCCACTGCCACACTTGCGAACGGCTGATCTCGGCCGTGGCCGCATCTTCCATCAGGTTGTGGATGGGCACGCAACCATTGCCGGCCAGCCAGCTGCCCAGGTAGTGGATGCCCACGTTGATGTTGTAGCGCAAGCCCGCTTCCGTGATCGGCGCTTCCGGCTGGAAATTCAGCAAGTCCGACGCTTTCACGTCGATGTCGGGACGCTGCTTGTCGATCTGGTTCGGCTTGTCGCCCAACACTTTGGTGAACTCGCCCATGGCCAGCTCGACCAGGCCCGGATGGGCAACCCAGCCGCCGTCATAGCCGTCGGTGGCGTCGCGCGCCTTGTCGTTGCGCACGCCGCCCATGGCGATGTCGTTCTTTTCCTGATCATTCTTGATCGGGATCAAGGCTGCCATGCCGCCGATGGCTGGCGCACCCCGTTTGTGGCAAGTTTTCAGCAGCAGCAAGGCGTAGGCGCGCATGAACGGCGCCGTCATCGTAACTTTCGCGCGGTCGGCCAGGCAGAAATCCTTGTCCAACTTGAATTTCTTGATGCACGAGAAGATGTAATCCCAGCGGCCCGCGTTCAGGCCCGAGCTGTGTTCTTTCAATTCGTACAGGATTTCATCCATCTCGAAGGCGGCGAGAATGGTTTCGATCAGCACGGTCGCCTTGATCGTGCCTTGCGGCAAGCCCAATTCGTTTTGCGTCATGACGAAGATGTCGTTCCACAGGCGCGCTTCCAGGTGCGATTCCATCTTCGGCAGGTAAAAGTACGGGCCGGCGCCACGCGCCAGTTGTTCCTTGGCGTTATGGAACATGAACAGGGCGAAATCGAAAATGCCGCCGGAAATGCGCTTGCCATCGACCAGCACGTGCTTTTCATCGAGGTGCCAGCCGCGCGGACGCACGACGAGGGTGGCAATCTTGTCGTTCAGCTTGTAGGACTTGCCATTTTGCTCCAGCGAAATCGTCTTGCGCACGGCGTCGAACATATTGATCTGGCCCGTCAGCTGGTTATCCCAGTTCGGCGTGTTCGAATCTTCGAAGTCCGTCATGTAGCTGTCCGCGCCGGAATTGAAGGCGTTGATGACCATCTTGCGCTCGACGGGACCGGTGATTTCCACGCGGCGGCATTCCAGCGCCTTCGGGATCGGCGCGATCTTCCAGTCGCCGTCGCGGATGTGTGCGGTTTCTGGCAAGAAGTCAGGACGCTCGCCCGAGTCGAGGCGCTTGGCCCGCTCCACGCGCACGGCCAGCAATTGCTGGCGGCGCGGCTCGAAGGCGCGCGTCAGCTTGGCCACCAAGGCCAGCGCGGCCGGAGTCAGGATCTGTTCGTAGCCGGGTGCAATGGCACCCGTGATTTGCATGCCTTCGGGAAGTGCGATCGTGTTCTGCGTCATGAAGTTCTCCGGTTTTTAGTAAATATAAGCAAAGGTAATCTGGTGATCCAAGTATAAGCCGAACGACTGCGCGGGCAAGCTGGACAGAGGCGCAAAAACACTCTGCCGGGCGGCACGTTTGTTCTATAGTATTGCACTATAAGGCATGGAAACGAGATTAAAAATCACTTCATCTATGCGTTTTTATCACAAGTGATGACATGAAGGGAGCACGACATGGGCCAGTTCAGACAAATATCGACCTTCGTGGAAGTGGTGGCCAAGGGCAGCCTGTCGGCTGCCGCGCGCGCGGAAGGCATCGCGCCAGCCATGATAGGCCGGCGCCTCGATGCGCTGGAGCAGCGCCTGGGCGTCAAATTACTGCAGCGCACGACGCGCAAGCTGGCCCTGACGAATGAAGGCGCCGCCTTCCTGGAAGATTGCCAGCGCATCCTGGGCGAACTGGAAGAGGCGGAAGCGGCCGTGGCCGAGCGCAGCGTGAAGGCCAGCGGCCATCTGCTCATTTCCGCGCCGGCCGGCTTCGGCCGCCAGCATGTGGCGCCCCTGATCCCCTCGTTTGTCGCCGAGCACCGCGACGTGACGGTGTCGCTGAACCTGAACGACCGCCTCGTCGACCTGATCGGCGAAGGCATCGACGTGGCCATCCGCATCGCCAGCCTGTCCGACTCTTCGCTCGTGAGCACCAAGCTGGCGGACAACCAGCGCGTGCTCGTCGGCTCGCCCGCCTATTTGAAACGGGCGGGTACGCCGCGCATCCCGGCCGACCTGGCGAAACACAATTGCCTGGCGATCAGCAGCGAAGGCAGCCAACGGGGCTGGACTTTCCGCGAAAACGGCAAGAATGTGATTTTAAAGGTGGCCGGCAATATGGTCTGCAACGATGGCGAAGTGCTGCACGACTGGGCGCTGGCCGGCAAGGGCCTGGCGTGGCGCTCGATGTGGGAAGTGGGCGCCGAGATCGCCTCGGGCCAGCTGGTGACGGTACTGGACCAGTTCGCCGCGCCGGGCAACGATATCTACGCCGTGTTCGCCCAGCGCCGTCACTTGCCGCTGCGTATACGGGCATTCGTGGATTTTTTAAGGCACTCATACTCACAGCCAGACTACTGGCGCGAACGTGCAATCTGAGGATGCGGGACCAAACCTGCTGCGCGTCAGCATAGGCGGCCTGCGATGCTCACCGGCTCGGCGCCCCCGTACCAAGTACGGTTGTGCTTCTCGGCCACCTCGTCCTTCCGCTCGCGACGGTTTTGTCCGGCGTCGTGACGTATGAGGAAACAACCTTAGCACCCGGATCAGCATTAGTTGGCGCAGATCGGCTTAGCGCAGCGTAAGCCGACCTAAGCGGTGACGCAAAGCATGACAAAAGAGCCACCTAGCCCACGCACAACCGATGCTTCACAGAAATTCAGGCGAAAAAAAATCCTCGGAGACCGAGGATTTCTTTATTTCGTTTGATCCAGCGTATTAGATTGGCTGAATGTTCGAAGCTTGCTTGCCTTTAGGGCCAGCGGTCACTTCAAAAGAAACGCGTTGGTTCTCTTGCAGGGACTTGAAGCCGTTCGACTGGATAGCCGAGAAGTGAGCGAACAGATCTTCGCCGCCTTCGTCAGGGGTAATAAAGCCGAAACCCTTCGAATCATTGAACCATTTTACGATGCCAGTTGCCATTACAATTTCCTATTTCAGTTAAGTTGGGCTTGCGCCCGTTATATCGTTTGAAGCAAGAAAGAAATGACAGACAAACTGCACTACTACCTCGAATCCAACGATGCCCAATTATACCAACAAAACTGAGAAAAACCATTCTTTCGCAAAATAAACTTGCGAACACTACTTTAATAGCCAAATCCCCGTCTTGCGGCGCCCTGTACCAGCGGCATGGAGACACTATATCCTAATCTGCGACGCGGGTGCTTTGCGTTGTATCAAATGAATCATTGCAACCACATGACTATGGCGCGGTCACCTAGGCGGTGAAATGGGTGGCCGCCGCGTCGCGTCCCGCCCAATCCAGCAGCGCCGCCACCTGCGCCCGCACTCCAGGCCAATCCGCCACCGCTTGCGCAGGAGCATTGAGCATGGCGCGCACCAGCTGTTCGAGGCGCCGGCACTCCTGCCCCAGCGCGGCAAAGCCGAAGGTGGCGGCCGAGCCGGCCACCGCGTGCAGCGCGCGGTGCAGCGCCGTCAACGGTTCCAGACGCGGGCCTTCGCTGTCGCAGCGGCCGCTTGCCTGCGCAATCGCCTGCATCAGGGCCGGCACGCCGGCCGCATATTTTTCATTCAGGGCGCGCAAACGCGCGCGAAAATCCGGGTCGATCAAGGTTGCCATCGCAATACTCGCCTGAACCGGTTTACTTGGTGCCGAAGATGCGGTCGCCGGCGTCGCCCAGGCCAGGCACGATGTAGGCGTGGTCGTCGAGGTGCGAATCGAGCGAGGCGCAGAACATCTTGACGTTCGGATGCGCATTCTGGAACACGGTCACGCCTTCCGGTGCGGCAACCAGGGCCAGGAAGATGATCTGCTCGTCCGTCACGCCGCGCTTCTTCAGCACGTCGACCGCATACACGGCCGAATTGCCGGTCGCCACCATCGGGTCGCACAAGATGAAGGTGCGCTCGTTCAGGTCCGGCAGGCGCACCAGGTATTCCACGGGCATGTGCGTGGCCGGGTCGCGGTACACGCCGATGTGGCCGACGCGCGCCGATGGCACCAGGTTCAGCAAGCCATCGCTCATGCCGATGCCGGCGCGCAAGATGGGCACGATGGCCAGTTTCTTGCCGGCGATGACGGGCGCGTCGATGGTCACCAGCGGCGTCTTGATTTCGCGCGTCGTCAGCGGCAAGTCGCGCGTGATTTCATAGCCCATCAGCAAGGTGATTTCCTTGAGCAATTCACGGAAGGTGCGCGTCGACGTGTCGTGCTCGCGCATGTGACTCAGTTTGTGCTGGATCAAAGGGTGATCGGTAATGAACAAATTCGGAAAGCGTGGGTCTTGTTTCATATTGTTTTTCTTTCTATGCTAGCTGGCGCAGCGGCAAGCCTGGGCCGCAAGCGCGCTGTGTATCGATAAAATGATGGATTGCAGCATTATCCCAGCCCCCAGCCCGCCTGTGGCTGGAATTTTCGAAATAATTGCGTACCCAAGCCGCGGCAAACTCAGTACTCGCGCAGCGCGCGCGCCAGGATGGCCGCGCAATCGGTGCCCGCCGGCAAGCGGCCATACGCGCCGCCCGGCGCCTGCACCAGCCGCGACTGCAGGAAGGCTTGCGCCACGAACGGCGGCGCATGGCGCAGCAGCAAGCCGGCCTGCACGGCCAGCACGATGCGCTCTGACAAATGCCTCGCGCCAAATTCGTCCGTTTGCGGGCCGTCCAGGTCGGCCAGCAAGCGCGCGCGGTAATCCGCAAAGTCGGCGTGATCATCGCCGGCCAGCGCCAGCTCGGCCGCCAGCGCGTCGCGCGCGGCCGGCGACTTGCCGAAGGCGCGCAAGACGTCGAGGCACATGACGTTGCCCGAGCCTTCCCAGATCGAGTTGACGGGCAATTCGCGGTACAGGCGCGCCAGCGGCGCGTCTTCCACATAGCCGGTGCCGCCCAGCACTTCCATCGCTTCGAAGCCGAAACCGGGCCCCCGCTTGCAGATCCAGTACTTGCCGGCCGGCGTCAGCACGCGCGCCAGCATGGCCTGCCCTGCATCCTCCTTTTCATCGAAGCAGCGGGCCAGGCGCAGCGCAAACGCCGTGGCGGCTTCCGATTCCAGCGCCAGGTCGGCCAGCACGTTCTGCATCAACGGCTGTTCGGCCAGCGGCTTGCCGAACACGGCCCGCTGGCGCGCATGGTGCAGCGCCTGCGTCAGGGCGGCGCGCATGATGCCGGCGCTACCCAGCACGCAGTCGAGGCGCGTGTGGCTGGCCATTTCCAGGATGGTGGGTATGCCGCGCCCCGGCTGCCCCACGAGCCAGCCGTAGGCATTCGTAAATTCCACTTCCGACGAGGCATTCGAGCGGTTGCCCAATTTATCTTTCAGGCGCTGCACGCGGATGGCGTTGCGGCTGCCGTCGGGCAGGTAGCGGGGCAGGAAAAAGCACGACAATCCCCCCTCGTCCGCCTGCGCCAGGATCAGATGCGCGTCGCACTGCGGCGCCGAGAAAAACCATTTGTGGCCGACGATGCGCCAGGCGCCGGCGGCTTCGTCGCCGAACAGGGTGCGCGCCTCGGCCGGCGGCACCTGCGTCGCGCGCGTGGTGTTGCTGCGCACGTCGGAGCCGCCCTGCTTTTCCGTCATGCCCATGCCGACCAGGGCACCGCGCTTCTGCTCCACGGGCAGGGAGCGGGGATCGTAGTCGCGCGACAGGATTTTCGGCAGCCAGCGCTGCGCGATTTGCGGCAGATCAAGCGCCTGGCGCAAGGCCGGCACCGAGGCATACGTCATCGTCACGGGACACTGCGTGCCGTTTTCCACCTGCCCCACTAATAGATAGGCCGCCGCGCGCGCCACCTGGGCGCCTGGGCCGGGCGACGCCCACGGCGAAGCGTGCGCGCCGGCGCCCACGAGGATGGCCATCAGTTCATGCCAGGCCGGATGGAACAGCACCTCGTCGATGCGCCGGCCGGCCCGGTCGAACTGCTGCAGTTCGGGCGTGTGGATATTGGCCAGGCGCGCCAGCGCATAGGTTTCGGCACGGCCCAGCTTTGCGCCCAGCGCGTCGAGCTCCTGCAACGCCGCGCCGCCGCCCTCGCGCAGCAGCGCTTCGATCAGCGCCGGGTCGCAGGCGAACAGATTGACGTTTTCAAAGGGCGTGGCCTGGTTGAAAACTTCATGCGTGTCAAAGGCATTCATGGAGGTCTCCCGCGATTTGTTATCATGGCGCCCTTGCCGTCGCTGGCGCACCGTCAACACCGTCTGCCAGCCAGACTAGCGCAAAGCGCATGGCGGGGCAAGCGCGCCAGTGGAAGCAAGCGCAGATAAATGTTTCCATGTGGAACGAAAATGCCTGCGTGTGTCGCGCGGCATGATTTTTTTCATGGAAGGCAGGAATATTTACAAAACCTGAAGCAATGTTGCTCTATTTCATGTAATCGGGTGCTTTTCAATGATACATTTCGTGTGGATCGCGTTCCGATAGCCGCCTTCCGGCCACTATGGCACGCGTCACGCACGATGCACTCTTTCCGTTGGCGCCCTGCCCTGCAGCGAGCGCCGGCACTGATAACAAAAAGGTAAAAGCCAGCACGATGTTTTCCAGTACCCCATCCGCCGCCCACCGCGAGGCTCGCCACGAGTTGGACAACCTCATGGAAGAGGCAGGCGACGTCGTGTTCCGGCTCGATACGGACGGCCTGATCCTGTTCGCCAGCAAGCGCGCGGCCACCCTGTTTGGCGCACCTGCGGGCCTGTCCGGCCATTTGCTGCTGCCGCTGGCCGCCGAAGCGTCGCGCGCGGCGCTGCAGGCGGCGCTGGAAGACGCCCTGGAAGAACCGGGCCGCCTGGAAGTGCGGCTGCAAACGCCGGACCAGGAAATCTGGTTCGAGCTGCGCCTGTCTTCATATATGAATGCGGCCGGCGCGGCCGAATTGCTGGTGGTCGGGCGCGACACGTCGGCCCAGCACAATACGGAAGAACGGCTGCGCCACATGGCCACGCACGATGCGCTCACGGGCTTGCCGAACCGTTTGCTGCTGTCGGACCGCATCCGCATGGTGATCGCCCAGGCCGCCCGTTCGGGCCAGGGCTTTTCCGTCGCCACCATCGGCCTCGATGGCTTTAAAAAGGTCAACGACGGCCTGGGCCACCCCGTCGGCGACGCCGTGCTGCGCCTGGCCGCGGCGCGCCTGCGCAAGACCCTGCGCGACAGCGACACCCTGGCGCGCGTGGGCGGCGACGAGTTCGTCGCCGTGCTGCCCGGCAGCGCCACGGACGCGCAGATCAAGCTGGTGACGGGCCGCCTGCTGGCGACCCTGCAGGCGCCGTTCGAAGTCGATGGCCACACGATCTACGTGGGCGCCTCGGTCGGCGTATCGATCTATCCGCTGCATGCGGAAGATGAGGTGCGCCTGGTGGCGCTGGCCGATGCGGCCATGTCGCGCGCCAAGGAAACGGGCAAGGCCCGCTGCCTGGTCTACAGCCCGCGCCTGAACGGCCCGTCGGAGCACGATATTTCGCTGGAAGCGGCCATGTTCCACGCCGTGCGCGAAGGCGAATTTCTGCTGTTTTACCAGCCCATCGTCGACGCGCACACGCGGCAGATCCAGGGTTTCGAAACCCTGATGCGCTGGAAGCACCCGACCCTGGGCCTGGTGCCGCCCGTGCGCTTCATCCCCATCGCCGAAGCCAATGGGCTGATCAACCTGCTGGGCGCCTGGGCGCTGAAGGCGGCCTGCGTGCAGCTCAAGCAGTTCCAGGAAGTGGCCAAACGGCCGCTGTACATCTCCGTCAACATCAGCCCGCGCCAGTTCCGCAACGACAAATTCCTCGACGTGCTCGATGACGCCATCGCGTTTTCGGGACTCTCGGGCGAACACCTGGTGCTGGAAATTACGGAAGGCACCCTGATGATCGACCCCGTGCATGCGGAAACCATCCTCGTCAAGATGACGGAGCGCCGCGCGCGCATCGCCATCGACGATTTCGGCACCGGCTATTCCTCGCTCGCGTATCTGAAGCGCTTCCCCATTTCCGTGCTGAAGATCGACCGCACCTTCATCAAGGACTTGCCCGAATCGAGCAAGGATGCGGCCATCTGCAACACGATTCTCGACCTGGCCAAGCATTTGAACCTGTCCGTGGTGGCCGAAGGCGTGGAAACCGAGGAGCAGATGCACTTCATGGAATCGCGCGGCTGCCAGTATGTGCAAGGCTACCTGACGGGCAAACCGATGCCGGCCCACGCCGCGCTATCGGCCTTGAGCGACAAAACCTATGCGGCGCTGGTGCCTGCGCCGTCTGCCAATGAACCGCGCGGAGGGGTGCAATGAATCCAGGTCATTTCACAGTACCGACACAGCTCGGCAAAAACACCCTGGACCTGCTCTGGGCGCGCACGCGCCAGCAGGGCGACATGCCCGGCTTCGCGAAGGCCATCAGCGCCATCCTCGGCGCCATGCGCGGCGAGGATGACCACGAATTCGACATCACGCAAACGGTGCTGTCCGACCCCGTCCTCACGCACAAGGTGCTGCGGCTGGCCAACAGCGGCATGTATTCCGCCTTCGGCCAGCGCGTCAACACGGTCTCGAAGGCCGTGCTGGTGCTGGGCATCGACGCCATCGGCCACCTGGCGCTGGGACTGAAACTGATCGAGGAACTGTCGCAGGCGTCGCCCGATTCCGTCAGCGCCCACGTGGAAATGGAAAAGGCCGTGCTGGCCGGGATGGTGGCGCAGCAGGTAGCCACCAGCGCCGGCAGCCTGCAAGCGGAGCAAGCCGTCGTCTGCTCGATGCTGCACACCCTGGGCCGCATGATGGTGACGTTCTACATGACGGACTTCTGGGCGCGCATGCAGGCGCATGCGGGTCCGGGCAACGAGGCGGCCGCCGCGCGCGAAATCCTCGGCCTGTCGCTGCCGGAAGTGGGCTATGCCACGGCCGCCCACTGGGGCTTGCCGCAACACCTGATCAACGGCATGCGTCCGATGGACCCGTCGCCGGACAACTCTCCCGTCAGCGGCGCCGACTGGATGGCCGGACTGTCGACGATGGCGGCGCGCTGCGCCGACTCGCTGTGGCATGACGATGCGGCCGGCGCGGCGCAGGTGCACGCGCTGATCGACGATTATGCGGGCACCCTGGGCATCACCGCGACCGACCTGGTGGTGGCGGTGGACAAGGCCAAGGCGATGGCGGCGGCCGACCTGTCGATCGCGCCGCTGTCGAAACCGGCCGAACGGCGCGCGCGCCAGCTGGCTTCCACGCGCATGCGCGCCGAAGGCAACCGCGTGCTGATCGGCGGCCTGGCCGACCTGCGCGGCGCCATCGGCAGCGCCAGCCCGGGCCAGATGGTCTCGATGGCGCTCGAAACGCTGCACCAGGGCTTCGATTTTTCGCGCTCGGTGGCGTTCGTGCGCAACCACAGGGATCATCTGTATTCGGCGCGCATCAGCATGGGCGAAGGCATGGCCGACCTGCAGGACCTGATGGTGTTCGGCGACGCGTATGAGCCGAACGTGTTCCACGCGGCCCTCAACAGCGACCGCGTGATCTTCATCGACAATGCGCGCGACCCGAAATTCGCCGCCAAGCTGCCGCAATGGTGGAAAGCGACGCTGTCGGAAGCGCGCAGCTTCGTCGTGCTGCCGCTGTCGGCCAACGGCCACCCCACGGGATTTTTATACGGCGACTGGGACGACAGCTTCCCGCCGATCCAGTTGAATCAGACGGAGTTCAACCTGATCAACGATATCCGGGCGTTATTGGTGCAGTCGGTGGAGATGCGCCATCAACTGGAGCTGGTGGCAAATAAGGTGGCTTAATACTGTCAGCTCTCGCCACAAATGCAAAATCTGGGGTCAGACCCGGCGGGTCTGACCCCTGCTCTTCCGCCGCGAGCGGCTAAAACTTATTTCAACTTCGGCGTCGAAACAGACACATCGCCGCATTGCGCGCGGTGCATCAGGGCGTGGTCGATCAGCACCAGCGCCAGCATGGCTTCGGCGATCGGCGTGGCGCGGATGCCCACGCACGGGTCGTGGCGGCCGAACGTTTCCACCAGCACGGGATGGCCTTCTTTGTCGATCGAGCGGCGCGGCGTGCGGATCGACGAGGTCGGCTTGATGGCGATCGAGACTTTGACATCCTGCCCCGTCGAAATGCCGCCCAGGACGCCGCCGGCGTTATTGCCGATAAAACCTTCCGGCGTCAGTTCGTCGCCGTGCTCGGAACCCTTTTGCGCCACCGAATCGAAGCCGGCGCCGATTTCCACGCCCTTGACGGCATTGATGCCCATCATGGCGTAGGCGATGTCGGCGTCGAGCTTGTCGTAGATGGGCTGGCCCAGTCCCACCGGCACGTTTTGCGCAATCACGTCGATGCGCGCGCCGATGGAATCGCCGTCGCGGCGCAACTGGTCCATGGCCTCTTCCATGCGCGCGATCAGGTCCGCGTCGCCGCTGGCGGCAAAGAACGGGTTCGCATGCACGTGCTCCCAGGACTGGAACGGCACGGGAATGTCGCCCAGCTGGCTCATGCAACCCTTGAACGTGGTGCCGTACTGCTGCAGCAGCCATTTCTTGGCGATCGCCGCCGCGCCCACGACGGGCGCCGTCAGGCGCGCCGACGAGCGTCCGCCGCCGCGCGGATCGCGCACGCCATACTTGTGCCAGTAGGTGTAGTCGGCGTGGCCGGGGCGGAAGCTTTCCGCGATATTGCCGTAATCCTTGCTGCGCTGGTCTTCATTGCGGATCAGCAGGGCAATCGGCGTGCCCGTCGTCACGCCCTGGTACACGCCGGAGAGGATTTCCACCGTATCCGATTCCTGGCGCTGCGTCACGTGGCGCGACGTGCCAGGCTTGCGGCGGTCCAGCTCGGGCTGGATATCGGCTTCCGACAGGATCAATCCCGGAGGACAGCCATCGATCACGCAGCCGATGGCCGGGCCATGCGATTCGCCGAAAGTGGTAACAGTAAACAGCTTGCCAAAAGAATTGCCGGACATAGTAGGAAGTGTGAGGACTGGAAAACTCAATTCTACCAGCCTGCGGGGCATGCCATGCCGCTAATGCCGCAGCAAGGCCCGATATTGCCCCGCCAAAATCGCCATTTTCAAATACCGTGTTTTTTTTCATATAAAAAACACCAAATATGAGTTGCAATCATGCAATTCAAGAAATATTGCCCTACGGAATAGGCTTAAAAAAACATTTTGCTTATTAAATAGCTATATACTTGGACGATGGACCATCAGAAAATGTGCGAGCCTCGGCAGCACCTGAGTGCTACATTTTCGATGCGACCTGAGTGCATCAGAAATGGCCAGGGCTAGGCGCGCTGCCGAAGACAGTACGCGAGTACGGCGAGGCGGTGCAACAACGCCATGGACATTTCTGATGTGCTCACATCCCGTACTGAGTCATCCTGGAGAAGCTATACATGCCCGCACCGATCATCCCCCTTGACGCCAACAAGGACGATCACGACGACCTGGTATTCCTCGATGAGCAACCAGCGGCGCCGCTGGCCGTCGCACCGCGCAGCGTCTGGCGGGTGATGATCATCGATGACGATGAAGACGTCCACTCCACCACCACTTTCGCCCTGGGCAACCTGGAAATGCAGCACCGCCCGCTGGAATTCGTGCATGCGTATTCGGCCGGCCAGGCGCGTGAACTGCTCAAGCATGAAGACGACATCGCCGTCATCCTGCTCGACGTGGTGATGGAGCAGGATGACGCGGGCCTGCACCTGGTGCGCTATATCCGCGAAACCCTCAAGATGACGGATGTGCGCATCATCCTGCGCACGGGCCAGCCCGGCTATGCGCCGGAAATCGACGCCATCCGCGATTTCGACATCAACGACTACAAGACCAAGTCCGAGTTGACGCGCATCAAGCTGTTTACGACGGTGACGGCGGCCATCCGCTCGTACGAGCAGATCCGTTCGATCAGCAGCAGCCGGCGCGGCCTGGACCGCATCGTCCACGCCAGCACGCAGCTGATGGCGCTGCACGGCGTGCAGAACTTCTCGGCCGGCGTGCTGGCGCAGATCGCCGACCTGCTGGGCATCCGCGCCGACGGCGTGCTGTGCGTGCAGGACTTGCAGGACAACGGTTCGCGGGAACTGCTCGTCTCGGCCTGCACGGGCAGCTTTTCCAGCTTGCCGCACAGCGCCCTGTGCGGCAAGCAAAACCCCCGCGTGATGGCCGCCATCGAGCACACGCTGGCGCAGCGGCGCAATGTGTACGCGCACGACTACGCCACCCTGTACTTCGCGGGCAAGGCCAGCCGCGACGCGGCCGCCTACCTGGTGCTGCCGCGCCCTCTTTCGGCCATCGATGAAAGCCTGCTGGAAGTATTCTGCAGCAACGTCGCCGTGGGTCTCGACAACGTCGAACTGGTGTCGCACCTGCACAATGCCGCCTTCTACGACCAGTTGTCGAAGCTGCCCAACCGCACGCGCCTGGTGGAAATCCTCGACGCCACCCTGGCCGGTCCCGCGCGCGACGACGCCACCCTGTCGCTGGTGGACCTCGACCATTTTGCCGAGACCAACGACGCGCTGGGCCACCAGTTCGGCGACATGCTGCTCGTCGCCGTGGCGGGACGCCTGCAAACCCAGCTGGGCCCGCAGCTGACCGTGGCGCGCCTGGGCGGCGACATTTTCTGCGTGCTGGGCGACTCGTCGCAAGTCAATCCAAGCAAGATCCTGGCCCTGTTCCAGGCGCCGTTCAGCATCGATGGCCAGGACGTGCAATTGTCCGCCACCCTGGGCCTGGTGCGGCTGGGCGAACATGCGGGCACGGGCGCCGATGCGCTGAAGGATGCCGATATCGCCCTGAAACGGGCGAAAAGCCAGCAGCGCGCCGGGCATTTCTATTTCTCGCGCAGCATGGGCATCGAAATCCGCGAGAGAGTCCGCATGATGCACGCGCTGCGCACGGCTTTCAGCCAGGGCCAGCTGTTTGTCGTGTATCAACCGCAGATCGACCTGACCACGCGCCGCCCCGTGGGCGCCGAAGCACTGCTGCGCTGGCAGACGCCGGACGGCAAGTTCATCTCGCCCGACCGCTTCATCCCCATTGCCGAGTATTCCGGCATCATCATCGACCTCGGCGAATGGGTGCTGCGCACGGCATGCCGCGAACTGGTGCTGCTGCGCGAGCAGGGCCACCGCAACTTCGTCATGTCCGTCAACGTGTCGCAAGTGCAGTTCCGCCACCCGCTGTTCCTGGAAATGCTGCGCGCGGCGCTGGAAGAGACGCAGGCGCCGCCCGAGTTCATCGAGCTGGAAATCACGGAATCGATGGCCATGGAAGAGCCCGATTTATTGATCAAGATGTTGTGGCAGATCAAGCAAACGGGCGTCAGCATCGCCATCGACGACTTCGGCACGGGCTTCTCGTCCCTGTCCTACCTGCAGCGCCTGCAAGTCGACCGCCTGAAAATCGACCGCGCGTTTGTGACGGAAATCACGGGATCGGCGCGCGGCAGCAGCATCGCCGAAATGGTCATCCAGCTGGGCCGCAACCTGGGCCTGGCCGTGATCGCCGAAGGCGTGGAAGACGAGCGGCAGGCGCAGATTTTGCAGGCGCTGGGCTGCCCCATGGCGCAAGGTTTCCTCTTCGCCCGCCCGATGACGGCCACGGCGCTGGGCACCTGGCTGAACAATGAGGCGCTGCAGGGGGCCGCATAGGCGGCACCTTGGATCGCCAATGCAAAACGCCGGCAATCGCCGGCGTTGTCTTTACTGCATGAGTGAAGATTAATCCGTCGTTTCGGCCGGCCAGTCGCGGATATAGGCCTTGAGCATCTGGTTTTCAAAGCTTTGCGCTTCGAGCACGGCGCGCGCGACGTCGTAGAAGGAGATGACGCCCAGCAGGGTCTTGGCGTTCATGACGGGCAGGTAACGCGCGTGCTTTTCCAGCATGATGCGGCGCACTTCATTGACTTCCGTGTCGGGTGTGACGGTGATCGGGTGGTCATCCATGTGCTTGCGCACGGTGCCGCCGCCGATCTGGCCCGCGTTTTCATGCAAGGCATTCAACACTTCGCGGAAGGTCAGCATGCCGACCAGGTCGCCAAATTCCATGACCACCAGCGAACCGATGTCTTTTTCAGCCATGGTATTGGCCGCGTCAAGCAGGGGCTGGTCAGGCGTGACCGTGTAGAGGATATTGCCCTTGACTTGGAGAATTTCAGATACTTTCATATTGGCCGTCCTGTCCGCGTGATTGGTATTTTAGTTATTCTAGCCCTTACTGCGACTGTAGCCTATGCCTGCGGAAAAATCCAGCCTTGCGCGCAATCAAATCGAGGGGGATTGTCGGGCAACTTTTCATCAGCCCCGGCGGCGGAACCACCCGGCAATCGACAATCGCTCGCGCGCCGTCGGCAATACTTCGTGCAGCATCTCGCCCGACATGAACATGGCCATGCGGCCCGCCTGCGGCGCAATATCCACGTGCTCGCCATCGTGCGGGTGCAGGCGCAGCGCGCCGCCGTGTTCGGGCAGCCAGTCGTCGTTGAGGTACAGCACGACGGACACGGTGCGCTTGTCGTCGTCGCGGAAACGGTCCAGATGGGCCCGGTAAAAGGCGCCCGGCGCGTACAGGGCGAAGTGGCTTTCGTACTCTTCCAGTCCCAGGAACAGCTCGCGGTTGAGCATGCGGCGCAGCGTTTCCATATGTTCCAGGTAGCGGTCGCAAGCGCTTGACCTGCCCGTTTCCAGCCATTCGATATGGTCGCCGCGGATGTCCGGCTGCAGCAGCGGCGCATGGCCGCTGCCCACGCCGGCGCCCTTCATCTTGCCGCTGAGCATGGATTGCACGCATTCGGCGGCCAGCTGGCGGCTCAGTTCAGGGGAGATGAAATGCTCTTGCATGAGCCAGCCTGCGTGGCACAGGCCGTCGACGATAGAAGGTCCGGGTACGGCAAGGGCGCCGTCGAACGATATTGCGGGCATAAAATCTTTCCTGGTGGACATGCGATGAGAGTTCGCCTGAAGCCCAGGATTTCGCTGGCACGCAGCAGCCTTCCCTGCGGCGCGGCGCACGCGCACAGGTCAAACAGCCCGAATATCGCTGATACGATATCGTACCACCGCCGCACCGCAGCGGTCACTTTTTTTACACTGCAGGTTACACGCGCCACCCGCCAGCACGGCGCCATGCGCCCTGCACAGGAGCCCTTTTGCTCAGCTGCAAATCAGGTTACGATCTTGCCACTATAAAACTTGGCGGAGACACCATGAGCGGCCCGAAATACCCCGGTTTCGACACTTTATCCCTGCATGCGGGCGCGGCGCCCGACCCGGCCACGGGCGCGCGCGCCACGCCCATCCATTTCACGTCCTCGTTTGCCTTCAAGAGTTCGGAACATGCGGCTTCGCTGTTCAATATGGAGCGGGCCGGCCACGTGTACTCGCGCATCTCGAATCCCACCAACGCCGTGCTGGAAGAGCGCATCGCCGCGCTCGAAGGGGGCGTGGCCGGCATCGCCACGGCCAGCGGCCAGGCCGCCATGCACCTGGGTTTATGTACCATCGCCGGTGCGGGATCGCACATCGTCGCGTCGCGCGCCCTGTACGGCGGCTCGCAGAACCTGCTGGCCTACACCTTGAAACGCTTCGGCATCGACACGACGTTCGTCGACCCGCGCGACGTGGACGCCTGGCGCGCCGCCATCGGCCCGAATACGAAAGTGCTGTTCGGCGAAACCCTGGGCAATCCCGGCCTCGACGTGCTCGACATCCCGACGATTGCCGCCCTGGCGCACGAGCACCACCTGCCGCTGATGCTCGATTCGACGTTTACCACGCCGTATCTGCTGCGCCCCTTCGAGCATGGCGCCGACCTGGTCTTTCACTCGGCCACCAAGTTCCTGTGCGGCCATGGCACGGCCATCGGCGGCCTGCTCGTCGACGGCGGCACCTTCGACTGGCAGGCGGCGTACGACAAGACGGGGCGTTTCGCCGAACTGTGCGAGCCGTATGACGGTTTCCACGGCATGGTCTTCGCCGAGGAATCGACGGTGGCGCCCTTCGCCCTGCGCGCCCGGCGCGAAGGCTTGCGCGATTTCGGCGCCGTCATGAGCCCGCACAATGCCTTCGCCATCCTGCAAGGCATCGAAACCCTGGGCCTGCGCATGGACCGCCACGTGGCCAACACGCGCAAAATCATCGACTTCCTGCTGGCCAATCCGGCCGTGGAATCCGTGTCCTACCCCGAGCTGCCGTCGCATCCCGATTACGCACTGGCGAAAACCCTGCTGCCGAAAGGCGCGGGCGGCGTGTTCACCTTTCGCCTGCGCGGCGACCGCGCGGCCGGCCAGCGCTTTGTCGACAGCCTGAAGATCTTTTCGCACCTGGCCAACGTGGGCGACGCCAAGTCGCTCGTCATCCACCCCGCCTCCACCACGCATTTCCGCGTGCCCGACGATCAGCTGGCGCAGGCGGGCATCACGCAGGGCACCATGCGTTTATCGGTGGGGCTGGAAGACGCCGACGATTTGATCGAAGACCTGGCCCGTGGCCTGAAACTGTCGCAGAAAGGCGCCTGAGATGCTGTTCACCATCGACAATACCACCGCCTACTGCTACACGGGCGGCAAAGCTTTTGACCCGAATCAACCCACGGCCGTCTTCATCCACGGCGCGCAGAACGACCATTCCGTGTGGGCCCTGCAAACGCGCTACTTTGCCCACCACGGCTGGAACGTGCTGGCCGTCGACTTGCCGGGCCACGGCCGCAGCGGCGGCGCGGCAAAGGATAATGTGGCAGACCTGGCGCGCTGGATCCTGGCCGTGCTGGACGCCGCCGGCGCGCCCAGGGCCATGCTGGTCGGCCACAGCATGGGTTCATTGATCGCGCTGGAAGCGGCATTCCTGGCGCCGGAGCGCGTCAGCCGCCTGGCCATGCTGGGCTCTACCTACCCGATGAAGGTTTCGCCCGCGCTGCTGGAAACGTCGCTGCAGGACGAACAGGCGGCCATCGACATGGTCAATATCTGGTCGCACTCCTCGATCGCGCAAAAGCCGTCGTTCCCCGGCCCGGGCTTTTATGCCATGGGCGGCGCGCGGCGCCTGAAACAGCGCATCGCCGCCCTCAACCCCGATCACGTGTTTCACACGGATTTTTTCGCCTGCAATGCCTACGCGAACGGCGAAATCGCCGCCGCTTCGGTACACTGCCCCACTTTATTCATTTTCGGCGCGCGCGACATGATGACGCCGCCCAAATCGACCCGCTTGCTGACAGCGACCATAGCGCATGGCACCGTGGTGCAGGTCGACAGCGGGCACGAATTGATGGCCGAGCAGCCCGACGCCGTGCTCGACGCACTGTTTGCGTTTGCGCAAACGGCAACGGCATGAACGCTTTTTTAGGATAGATGCATGATGTTGTTGAATACCCTGTTTGACGAATTGACTGGCCGCGGCAGCGGCACGGAAGCGCAGCGGCACGAACGCTACAACTGGCTGCAGCAGCTGCGCTGCACCAATCCCCAGGCGGACGAAAACGGCCCCATGGCCGGCATCCCCAGCTACCACTGGTTCCGGCTGCCGCAAGCGCTGCGGGTGGCGGGACAGGAATCCGACCTGCTGGCCGGCACCATGAACGCCCAGTACCTGGTCTTCGAGGGCCGCCACGCGGCCGCGTTTGCGGCCGAACTGGGGCTGCAGTACGACGCCAACAACCGCATCGACCGCCCCGGCGGCCTCGACGAACTGCTCGACGCCTATGAAGAACAGGCCGACGGCAGCTGGACCACCTTGCCGGCCGGTCAGCCCGCGCCGCCGCTGGCGGGCTGGGACGACGTGTATTTCCGCGTGCGCGACCTGAGCGACGGCAAAGCCATCCAGAGCGTGACCACCATCGCGTATGAAAGCAGCCGTTTTCCCGGCTACACCCTGCTGGGCACGACCCTCGTGGGCGCGGGCGCCATCGCCCACGACGACGAGACGGCGGCATATTTGCAGCAGATCTTCGCCGACTGGGCCATCCAGCGCGATTGCGCGGCCGCGTGCCCGGCTTCGTCCGCGCCCTGGCCCCACGCGCCGCGCCAGGCGCCGCCCCTGCCTTCCGGCACCCCATTTGATTTTGCGCGCAACCTGGCCTATCTCGACGCCCTGCTGGCCGCCTATGGACGCGCACAGGCGCAGGCGGAAATCGATGGCGGCGATGACGCCTACTGGGCTTGCGCGGCCGCCAGCGTGGCCTATCAGGCATTTTCGCTGCGCTACACGGCGGGGCTGCCGCTGCCCGAGGTGGAACCGGCGCTGGAGGCGGCCGTCGCCGCCTGCGAAACGGCACGCGCGGCCCTGGCCGCCGCCTACGATGACGATGCCCTGCCCGCCTTTGATTTCGAACAATTGACGGATTACGCGCGCACCCTGCAATTGCTGGGCGCGGCCCTGCTGTTCGGCCGCCACGACCTGGCCGCCCGCCTGGCCGCCCTGCAGACGGCCTTCGATGGCGAGGACGGCGTGTATGAGGCGCTGCTGTCGACCATCGACCCGCAGCGTCCCGCCGTCGACGAATGGTATTTCGCCGAGCCTTATTCCGCCCTGTTCGAGTGCCTGGACGCGGACGACCCGGCGCAGCAGCTCGAACACCTGCAACAGTACCTGGCCAGCTGGCATGGCGCGCTGGTGCGCGAAGACTGGTTCAACGGCCATGTGCGCGCGCACGGCCTGGGCGGCTACTACGGCCTGTGGGCCTTCGAGGCGGCAGCCGTGGCCAAACACCTGGGCCTGGAGCGCAGCGCGCTGGCCCACTGGCTCATGCCGCCAGCGCCCTGAATACCCCGTACACTTTCAGATAAATATCAATGATCAATACCGCAGCCCTGTTCAGCACCGCATTTTTACCAGGCCAGTCCGATTTCGACACCGACGCCATCACCGGCCTGGCCGAATGGCGGCTGGACGTCCCTGCGCTGTTCAAGCTGCTCATCGGCGCAGGCACGCAAGCCGTCGCCTGGCCCATCTACGGCGATGGCGAGGACTGCCCCTGCGTGCTGGCCGCGCCGATGGCGCAGGCACAGGCCAGCTGGCAAGCCTTGTCCGCCCTGATGGACAGGCCGCGCGACGCGGCCGCCATCGTCGCGCGCGCCGGCATCAGCGCCATGCTGGCCGGTGGCCAGGCGTGGCTGATCCTCGATTGCGTGCAGCTGATCCCGCACGATATCGACACGCCGGACTACGCGGCCGGGCTTGAAGCCCTGCGCGCCGAAGCACAAGCCCTGCACTCTGCCCTGCAGCGCGGCGACAAGGAAGCGCTGGCGCCCCTGCTGACCGCCGGCGCCGCATCGCCCGCCATTGGCTACTGGTCGGCCACGGCCGACGCGCAGCTGGCCGATGTCGAGGAACTGGATACAAAGGCGCTGCCTTTCCTGCAAGGCCTGGAAGTGGTGGGATGGGAGGAAGACGCGCTGTGCTACGCGGTGGCCGCGGCGGGGCCGCCGGACATTCGGGGTCTCGTCACGCCGTACGGCCGCTGGATCGCGCCGCTGTCGCTGGGCCTCGTTCACCTGGACGCCAGCGACGCGGACGATGGCTGGATCACCTTTGCCACGGCGGACAAGCCCGACGCGCACGGCGTCATGGACCTGAACGGCACGGTGGTGCTGCCGCCCGCTCCCGGCGACCTGTACGTGATCAGCCCCCACCTGCTCCACCAGGTTGCGCCGGACGGCGCCACCTGCCTCCGGCGCTTGCCGGACGGCGCACGGCTCATCGAAGGCGTGGACAACCTGTGCCAGCGCGACGATGGGTATATCGACTTCATGCGCCTGACGGGCGAACAGGACGAGCGCAATGTCCACGGTGTGCTGGACGCCGCGGGCGCGATGGTGGTGCCGCCCGCCTACAGCTCCGTGCAGGACTTCGGCACGAAAAAGAAGATCGCCATCGTCAGCCGGCGCATCGATGGCCGCTTCCTGTTTGGCCTGGTCGATAGCCAGGGCGAGCTGCTGGCGCCCTGCCAGTACGAAGCCATCGATTGCGCCACGACGTCATCGCCGCCCAGGCTGCGCAAGAACCTGATCTTCGCCATCGATGCGCAAGGCCTGGCCTGCATGCTGACCCTGGACGGAAAACAATCGTTTGTGCCTTTGTACCCGCCCGCCCACCATCTGCGCGGCGTGGCCGTGCAAAGCGACTTTTTATATGTCGTCAAGGATGGCATGGCCTGGAGCATGGATTTCACGGGCCAGTTGCTGGAACAGTTCGACACCGTGGAAAACTTCAAGGCGGCCATCACGGCCCAGTTGAGCGAGGCCATGGGCCTGAGCAAGAAAAAGCCCGTCAGGCGCCGCAGCTTTACGCCCGCGCAAATCCTGGCAAAGGCCGACCGCGCACAGTTGCGCACCATGGCCGCCCTGTTCTTGCAGGGCGACGCGGACCTGGCCGCGCGCTGCGTGGACATCACGCTCGACGAGCTGGCGGAGGACGACCCGGAAGAAGAATACGAAGGAGACACGCCCGCAGCGGCCTGTTTCTTCCTGCTCTGGTCCACGGCCGCCCACACGCTGGGCCACGGCACCACCCTGGACTGGAAAGCCGTCGATGAAGTGCCGCGCATAGTCCAGCATATCGACCTGCCCGCGCTGCGCGATTTTTCGTGGTCGGAGCGCGAGGATGGCGACGCGATGGCCGAGGGCCTGGCCGCCATCGCCGCCCACCTGGCGCCGCATCAGCTGCGCCTGGTCAACATGCACGGCGGCGAAGACACGTATTATCTGGGCGTGGTGCGGACGCAGGATGCGGCCGCGTTCAAGGCAGCGGCGCTGCTGGCGGCCTTGCGGCCCGTGGTGTACTAAGACCGCTCAGTTAAAACCGCTCAGTTGCATTTGACGGTGCCGAAATGCTGCGCCAAAGTCAGGCCCAGCCCCTGCTCCACGGCGTTTTCCACCTGCGCCGCCAGGGCTGCCGCTTCTTCCGCCGCCTGGATATCGCGTTCATTGGTGGAACCGGCCGGATAGCCGGAGTTCACGCGCATGCCGCCGAAGACGAACAGGCGGTAGACATCGGCCAGGCTGATGCGGTTGACATTGCCCAGCAAGACCCAGTGGTCGGAACTGTCGGCCACGCGCTTGCCCCACTGCACCCGCACGGCGCCCTCCACGTTGACTCTTCCCACCCAGCCCTGCTGCACCATCTTGTCGAGCAGGGTTTCCATCTCTTCGAAACCCAGGCGCGTGCTGCGGCGGATCTCGGCGGCGCCGACCAGGGCCGAATCGCCGCAGTGGCAAGCCTGGTGCAGCACTTTCAGGATGGCGACGGCGTCGACGAATTCGCTGCCCGGCGCCGCCTCGTACCACCAGCGCTCGTATTTCACGACGGGCAAGGCGGCCACCAGCAAGGCGCCCACGAGGGTGATCATCCAGCTCAGGTAAATCCACACGAGGAACAGCGGCAAGGCGGCCAGTGCGCCGTAGATGCGCGAATAGGTGGGAAATTCCTGGATGAATTCGCCGAAGCCCCGCTTGGCCACCTCGAACGCCAGCGCCGCCAGCAAGCCGCCCCAGGCCGCGTCGCGCCAATCCACGTCGCGGTTCGGCACGGCGATGTACAGCAAGGTAAACGCCAGCATGGTCAAGCCGATCGACACCAAGGTATAAAACACGGCGCCGAGGAAGGGCACGGCGCCCACCACGCCGCTGGTGGCCATGAAAAGGCGCGACGTCACCGTCAGCGACACGCCCACCAGCAGCGGCCCCAGGGTGACGATGGCCCAGTAGACGAGCAAGCGCTTGGTCCAGCGGCGTTCCTGGCGCACGCGCCAGATGCGGTTGAAGACGCGCTCGATCAAACCCATCATGCCCACCGACGTGACGATCAGGGCGCCCGCGCCGATGGCCGACAGGCGCGTGGCCTTCGAGGCGAACGTGGTCAGATAATCGAGGATGGTGTTCGATATGCCCTTGGGCATCACGCTTTGCACGAAATAATCTTCCAGCGCATGGCGGAAGGTATTAAATAGCGGGAAAGTGGTGAAGATCGCCAGGGCCAGCGTCAGCAGCGGCACCAGCGCGAACACGGTGGCGAAGGTCAGGCTGCCGGCCACCTGCGGCAGGCTTTCCTCGCGCACGCGGCGGCGCGCGAACTGCAGCAGGTCGCGCGTTTCGGACCAGGTCAGGCCGCGCACGACGGCCAGTCCCATGCTCAGGGCGCGCCACAGGTATTGAAAGATGGGGAATATATATTTTGAAAACATGTGCAAAATCAGAACGGCGCCATGACAGCAGTCGTATCAGGCTGTAAAGCGCCCTATAATACCAATGATGAAGCCAACCAATCTGATTATTCTCGTATTGTTTTATTCACGCCATGGCGCCACGCGCCAGCTGGCCGAGCTGATAGCCCAGGGAGTGGAAAGCGTGCCCGGTTGCGACGCCCGCCTGCGCACCGTGCCCGCCGTCTCGACGGTGACGGAGGCGACGGCGCCGGAAGTGCCGCCCGCTGGCGCTCCCTATGTGGAACTGGAAGACTTGCAGGAATGCGCGGGCCTGGCCCTGGGCTCGCCCACGCGCTTCGGCAACATGGCCGCCGCCATGAAGTACTTCTGGGACGGCACGGCCAGCGACTGGCTGGCCGGCAGCCTGTCCGGCAAGCCCGCCTGCGTGTTCACGTCCACGGGCAGCCTGCACGGCGGCCAGGAATCGACCCTGCTGTCGATGATGATCCCCCTCTTCCACCACGGCATGCTGGTCATGGGCCTGCCCTACACTTACCCGGAACTGATGACGACGTCCACGGGCGGCTCGCCGTACGGCGCCACGCACTGGTCGGGCATAGCCGGCGACAAGGCCCTGAGCGAAGATGAAAAACGCCTGGCCATCGCCCTGGGCCGGCGCCTGGCGGAAAACGCCGCGAAACTGGCAGGCGCATGATGCACGGCGCACTGCACAAGTATTTTCACTGGGGCGCCATCGCCAGCCTCGTCACCCTGATCGTCTGGTGCGTGCTGTGGGAAACCGTCGTCGCGCCGCTGCAGCCGGGCGGTTCCTGGGTCGTGCTGAAAGCGGCGCCCCTGCTCATTCCCCTGTACGGCGTCATCAAGCGCGACGTCTACACCCTGCAATGGTCGTCGATGGTAATCCTGCTGTATTTCACGGAAGGCGTGGTGCGCGGCTACAGCGACACGAACCCCATCTCGGCCCGGATGGCCTGGGGCGAGGCGGCCATCGTCTGCATCTATTTTGCCTGCGCCGTGCTGTATCTGCGCCCATATAAAAAGGCCGCCAAGCGCATGGCCAGGGAACTGCTGGAAAAAGTGACTAAAGTGAGCATCAAGAAATGACTGAAAAAGCCGACTTCCTCGCCGCCTGCCGCGAGCTGCTGGGCGACGCCTACGTCCTCACTGCCGATGCCGACACGGCGCCCTTCCTCACCGACTGGCGCGACCGGTTTACCGGCAAAGCCCTGGCCGTGCTGCGTCCCGCCACCGTGGAGCAAGTGGCCGCCATCCTGCGCGCCTGCGCCCAATGGCACGTCCCGGTCGTGCCGCAAGGGGGCAACACGGGCCTGGTGCTGGGCAGCATCCCCGACGCCGCCGGCACGGCCGTGGTGCTGTCGCTGGCGCGCCTGAACGGCATCCGCGCGCTCGATCCCGTCAACCGCACCATCACGGTGGACGCGGGCTGCATCCTGCAAACCATCCAGGAAGCGGCCAGCGCCGCCGGTTGCCTGTTCCCCCTGTCGCTGGCGGCCGAAGGCAGCTGCACCATCGGCGGCAACCTGGCGACGAATGCGGGCGGCACGGCCGTACTGCGTTACGGCAACACGCGCGAGCTGTGCCTGGGCCTGGAAGTGGTCACGCCGCAGGGCGAGATCTGGAGCGGCTTGCGCGGCTTGCGCAAGGACAATACCGGCTACGATTTGCGCGACCTGTACATCGGCGCCGAAGGCACCCTGGGCGTGATCACGGGCGCGGTCATGAAGTTGTACCCGCAGCCGAAAGCCAGCATCACGGCGCTGGCCGCCATGCCCTCGCCCGCCCACGCCCTGCGCTTGTTAAGCCTGATGCAGGACCATTGCGGCGCCAGCCTGACGGGTTTTGAGTTGATGTCGCAGTACTGTCTGCAACTGGTGGCGCAGCAGTTCCCCCAACTGCCGCGGCCTTTCGCCGACGCGCATGGACAATATGTGCTGCTGGAATTGTCCAGCAGCCAGTCCGAGGCGCACGCCGTGGAATTGCTGGAAGCGAGCATCGGCGCGGCCCTGGAAGACGAGTTGATCGAAGACGCCGTCGTCGCCAGTTCCGTGGCGCAGTCCGAGGGACTGTGGCAGCTGCGCGAACACATTCCGCTGGCGCAGGCGCAGGCGGGCAAGAACATCAAGCACGATATCTCGCTGCCGATTTCCCGCATCGCCGACTTCATCGCCATCACGGATGCGGCCCTGGAGTCAGCCTTCCCCGGCTGCCAGCTCGTGTGCTTCGGCCACCTGGGCGACGGCAACCTGCATTACAACGTGGCGCCGCCCCCCGGCATGACGGACCAGGATTTCCTCGCCAACCAGGATGCGATCAACCGCATCGTGCATGACCAGGTCCACGGCTTTGGCGGCTCGATATCGGCCGAACACGGCATCGGCGCGCTGAAAAAGGCGGATCTCGCGCACTACAAGTCGCCGCTGGAACTGCAGCTGATGCGCGCAGTGAAGCAGGCGCTGGACCCGCAGAACATCATGAATCCTGGGAAAATCCTGTGAAAACGCCATCCCTCCTGCTCCTCCTGCTATGCGCCATGGCCTTGCTGGCCGGTTCCGCCAGTGCGCAGGACGTCTACAAGTGCGTGAAGGATGGCCAGAGCAGCTATAGCGCCACGCCATGCACGGCCGGCCAGCTGCAAATCCTGGAAATCCCCGCACCGCCGCCTGCCGTCGACAAGGGTGCGGCCACGCGCCAGGAGCGGGTGGCCAGCCAGCTGGAGGCGGCACGCAAGAAACAGGAAAATCTGGCAGACCAGGCGCGCGAACGGGCCGCCAGGCAGCTTGAGGCGCGTGACAAGCATTGCGCCCAGCTACGGCTGGAACAGAAATGGGCGGCGCAGGACGCCGTCGGCGCGGGCGACAAAAACCGCGATGCGGCGCAATTGAAAGCACGGCGCGCCGGCGAACGCCTGGCCGTCGAATGCCTGCATTGAGTGCGCCGGCAGCCGATCCTGCGGGCACGCGCCTGCTGTCGCGCTGGCTGCTGCTGGGCGAATGGCGCGCGCATCCCGTGCGCGCCTTCGTCGCCATCCTGGCCATCGCCATCGGCGTGTCGCTGGGATTTGCCATCCACCTGATCAACGCGGCCGCCTTCAATGAATTTTCCACGGCCGTGAAAAGCCTGTCCGGCCAGGCCGACGTGCAGGTGGCCGGGCGCGAAGCGCTGTTCGACGAAGCCGTCTACCCATGGCTGGCGCAGCGCGACGGCGTGGCCGTCGCTTCGCCCGTGCTGGAACTGCAGGCCACGGTGGCCGGCAAGAAGGACGGCGGCCCGCTGCACATCCTGGCGCTCGACGTCTTCCGCGCCGGCTTCATCTCGCCCGACCTGATCGGCGCACCGGCCGAAGGCCAGCCTTTCGACACCCTGGCCGACGACGCCGTCTTCCTATCGCCGGCCGCCTTGCGCTGGCTCAAAGTGGCCGAAGGCGGCCAGGTCGCCCTGCAATCGGGCACGGGCACGGTGCCGCTGCGCGTGGCCGGTTCGCTGCAGCGCGCGCGCGCCGGCCAGCGCATCGCCGTGATGGATATCGGCGCGGCGCAGTGGCGCTTCAACAAGCTGGGCAAGCTGTCGCGCATCGACTTGAAACTGCGCCAGGGCGTCAACCGCGACGCCTTCCAGGCCGAGTTGGCGCGGGCGCTGGAAGCGCAGTACCCGGGGCGTTTCCAGGTAGGCCAGCCCAATGACGAGAACCAGAATAGCCGCAACAATAACCTCAGCCGCGCCTACCGGGTCAACCTGACGGTGCTGGCCCTCGTCGCCCTGTTTACGGGGGCGTTCCTCGTCTTTTCCACGCAGGCGCTGTCCGTCATCCGCCGCCGCGGCCAGTTCGCGCTGCTGCGCGTGCTGGGCATGGAACGGGGCCGGCTGCTGCGCCAGGTGCTGCTGGAAGGCGCCAGCCTCGGCATCGTCGGCGCCGGCCTGGGCATCGCGGGCGGCTACGCCATGGCGGCCGTGGCCCTGCGCTTTTTCGGCGGCGACCTGGGCGCCGGCTATTTCGCGGGCGTGCAGCCGCAGGTGCAGTTCACGCCCGTCGCCGCCTTCGTCTACTTTATCCTCGGCCTCGGCGTGGCCCTGCTGGGCTGCGCCGCGCCCGCGCTGGAAGCGGCGCGCGCGGCGCCCGCCATCGCCCTGAAATCGGGCAGCGAGGAAGTCGTGACGACGCGCCTGGCGAAAACCTGGCCCGCGCTGGCTTGTTTGCTGCTGGCCGGCGCCCTGACGTTCCTGCCGCCCGTGTTCGAGCTGCCCCTGTTCGGCTACCTGTCCATCGCGCTGCTGCTGATCGGCGCCATCGCCCTGATGCCGCAGCTGGCCGCCGTCGTCTTCCGCTTCCTGCAGCGCGCCTGGCTGCGCACGGACACCAGCCTGCATGCGCCCGTGCGCAGCCTGACCCTGGCCCGCCTGGCGAACGCCTCGGGCCAGGCCGGCATCGCCCTCGGCGGCGTGCTGTCGAGTTTCAGCCTGATGGTGGCAATGGCCATCATGGTGTCGAGTTTCCGCGTTTCCGTCGACGACTGGCTGCTGCAGATCTTGCCGGCCGACGTGTACGCGCGCACCGCCGCCAGCGGCGGCACGGCAGGCTTGAATCCACGCGAACAGGCCAGCATCGCCGCCCTGCCCGAGGTGGCCAGGGTGGATTTCCAGCGCGTGCGCTCGCTGTCGCTGGCGCCCGACCGCCCGAACGTGGCGCTGCTGGCGCGCCCCATCCATTTGCCCGATCCGGGCAAGAGCATGGTGCTGGTGGGTGAAACACTGCCCGTGCCGGCAGGCAGCCGGCCCGTGTGGCTGTCGGAGGCGGCGGCCGACCTGTACAACGTCAAACCGGGCCAGCAGATAGCCCTGCCGCTGGCAGGCGGCTTGCACCAGTTCTTCGTCGCCGGCATCTGGCGCGACTACGCGCGCTCGTCCGGCGCCATCCAGATGCCGCTGGACGACTACCGCGCCTTGACCGGCGACATGGACGTCAGCGACGCCGCCCTGTGGCTGGCCAAGGACGCCACGGGCGACGCGCTGCAGCAGCGCCTGAAAGCGCTACCGTTCGGCGCCAGCCTGGAAGTGTCGAATCCGTCGGCCATCCGCGCCCTGAGCCTGCAGATCTTCGACCGCAGCTTCGCCGTCACGTATCTGCTGGAAGCCATCGCCATCGTCATCGGCCTGTTCGGCGTGGCCGCCACGTTTTCCGCGCAAACCCTGGCGCGCGCCCGCGAATTCGGCATGCTGCGCCACGTGGGCGTGACGCGCGGGCAGATATTGTCCATCCTGGCGCTCGAAGGCGGCGCGCTGACGGCGCTGGGCATCGCCACCGGTTTCATCCTGGGCCTGCTGATCAGCTTTGTGCTCGTCTTCATCGTCAATCCGCAATCGTTCCACTGGACCATGCAGCTGCACCTGCCGTGGCCCTTGATCGCCACCGTGGCGGCAGCCCTGCTGACGGCGGCCGCCGCCACGGCGCTGATCGCGGGCAGACAAGCCTTGTCCGCTGGCCCCATCCGCGCCGTCAGGGAGGACTGGTAATGCGCCGTTTGACTCTTTTGTTCGCGTTCTGCAGCGCCGCCGCCATCGCCGCGCCGCCCATCTTCGCCCCCGTCACGCCGCTGCCGGCCGGCCAGACCCTGCGCCTGCCGCACGATTTCGGCGCCCATCCCGCGTATAAAACGGAATGGTGGTACGCCACGGGATGGGTCAAAACCGCCGGCGGCGAACAACTGGGCTACCAGGTAACCTTCTTTCGCAGCGCCACGGCCACCGATGCGGACAACTCCAGCGCGTTTGCGCCGAAACAGCTGATCATCGGCCATGCGGCCCTGTCCGACCCCAAGGTGGGCAAACTGCTGCACGACGAGAAAAGCGCGCGCGAGGGTTTCGGCCTGGCCTACGCCAAGGTGGGCGACACGGACGTGAAACTCGACGACTGGCGCATGCAGCGGCAGGCGGACGGCAGCTACCGGGTCAGCCTGGCCGCGCGCGAATTCAACTTGCAGCTGACCCTCGCGCCCACGCAGCCCGTGCTGCTGCAAGGCGTTGGCGGCTACTCGCGCAAGGGCGCCCGGCCCGCGCAATCGAGTTACTATTACAGCAAGCCGCAGTTGCGCACGACGGGCACGATCGCGCGCGCCGGCGGCAAGCCGGAAGCCGTGACGGGCGCCACCTGGCTCGATCACGAGTGGTCCAGCCAGGTGCTCGATGCGGACGCCAGCGGCTGGAACTGGATAGGCGCCAACCTCGACGACGGCGGCGCCCTGATGGCCTTCCAGATCCGCAGCAGGACAGGTGCTAAACTATGGGCGCACGCGACATGGCGCGACGCGTCCGGTAAGATGACGCAGTTCGCGCCCGGCGACGTCGATTTCACGCCCACGCAGCTGTGGCGCTCGCCCCGCACGCAGGCCGAATACCCGGTCGCCACCGAAATCCGCACGGGCGCCACGCGCTGGCAGATCAAGCCGCTGCAGGCAGACCAGGAACTCGATTCGCGCCGCTCGACGGGCGCCGTGTACTGGGAAGGCGCCGTGACGGTGGAGCGCGACGGCCAGCCGGTAGGCCGCGCCTACCTGGAAATGACGGGCTATGTTCAGCCGATGAAGTTATAAGCAGTACAAAATACAGTAAATACTAAGCGAAAAACAATGACAACCAGCACAGAAACAGGCAGTACGAGTACAGCAACCGCCGCAAGCACCGCACCGACTCCCGACACCGGCACCAGCCGCGAGCTGAAAAAAGGCAGCCTGGCCGCCTTCAAGGGCTTGATGCCCTTTTTGACGCCGTACCGCAAGCAGTTCTTCCTGGCCGGTATCGCGCTGGTGGTGGCCGCCGCCTCCACCCTGGCCATTCCCGCCGCCTTCAAGCAGATGATCGACCTGGGTTTCGGCGGCGCGGCCGGCTCGAAGAGCATCCAGCACGTCGACCTGGTCTTCCTCGCCCTGTTCGGCGTGGCGTCCATCCTGGCGCTGGCCACGGCCGCGCGTTTTTACACGGTGTCTTGGCTGGGCGAACGGGTCACGGCCGACATCCGCAGCGCCGTGTACCGCCACGTCGTCACGCAAAGCCCCGAATTCTTTGAAACCACGCAGACGGGCGAAGTCCTGTCGCGCATCACCACCGACACGACATTGATACAAGCCGTGGTCGGCACCAGCATCTCCATGGCGCTGCGCAATGTGCTGCTGTTCCTGGGCGGCCTGGTGATGCTGTTCGTCACGAGCGCCAAGCTGGCGGGCATCATCATCGGCCTGTTGATCCTCGTCGTCGTGCCCATCATCGTGTTTGGCCGCAAGGTGCGCAAGCTGTCGCGCGACTCGCAGGACCGCATCGCCGACGCGTCGGCCATGGCCGGCGAAATCCTCAACGCCATGCCTACCGTGCAAGCGTTCACGCACGAGAAAATCGAATCGAAACGCTTTGGCGACTCCGTCGAAGGCGCCTTCATGACGGCCATGCGCCGCATCCGCGCCCGCGCTCTGCTGACCATGATCGCAATTTTGCTGGTCTTCGGCACCATCGTGTTCGTCTTGTGGCTGGGTGCGCGCGCCGTGCTGGAAGGCTCGATGACGGGCGGAGACCTGGGCCAGTTCATCCTGTACGCGTCCATCGTGGCCGGCGCCATCGGCGCCCTGTCCGAAGTCATGGGCGAAGCGCAGCGCGCCGCCGGCGCCACCGAGCGCCTGCTGGAACTGATGGCCGTCAAGTCGGAAATCGCCTCCCCGGCCACGCCGCTGCCGCTGCCTGCGCGCGCCGCGACCGGCGCCGCCTTGACATTGGACAATGTCATGTTCTCGTATCCGTCGCGCCCGGACACCCACGCGCTGGACCACGTCAGCCTCGACATCCGCGCCGGCGAAACGGTGGCCGTCGTCGGCCCTTCCGGCGCCGGCAAGACCACGCTGTTCCAGCTGTTCCTGCGCTTTTATGACCCGCAAAGCGGCAGCATCCGCCTCGATGGCGTCGACATCAAGCAACTCGACCTGCACACGCTGCGCGACGCCATCGGCATCGTGCCGCAGGATACGGTGATCTTCTCGGCCGACGCCATGGAAAACATCCGCTACGGCCGCGCCGGCGCCAGCGACGAAGAAGTCATCGCGGCCGCGAAAATGGCGGCTGCCCACGAATTCATCGAGCGCCTGCCGAACGGCTACAAATCCTTCCTCGGCGAACGGGGCGTGCGCCTGTCCGGCGGCCAGCGCCAGCGCATCGCCATCGCCCGCGCCCTGCTGAAAAACCCGCCGCTGCTGCTGCTCGATGAAGCCACCAGCGCGCTGGACGCGGAATCGGAACGCCTGGTGCAAAAGGCGCTGGAAGCGGCCATGGTGGGCCGCACCACCGTCATCATCGCGCACCGCCTGGCGACCGTGCAGCGGGCCGACCGCATCGTCGTCATGGAAGACGGCAAGATCGTCGAGACGGGCACGCATGCATCGCTGGTTGCGCTCGGGGGCATCTATGCGAATCTTGCCGCACTGCAATTCCATCACGTACAGCTCAATCCAGCGGAATAATCATGAACGCACTTTTCCACGCCAACCTGGGTATCACCGATTTCTGGACCTTTTTACTGGGGACCATCTTCATCGTCATCCTGCCCGGCCCCAATTCCATGTACGTGCTGTCGGTCGCCGCCCAGCGCGGCGTGCGTCCCGCCTACCAGGGCGCCTTCGGCATCTTCGCGGGCGACCTGATACTGATGGTGCTGTCGGCCTGCGGCGTGGCCTCGCTGCTGAAAGCCAGCCCGGCCCTGTTCTATGTGGTGAAATACATCGGCGCGGCCTACCTGGGCTGGATCGGCCTGCAGATGCTGGTCCAATGCTGGCGCAAGCTGCGCGCGACCGCGCCGGCCGACGGTGAAGCGCCTGCCGCGCCAGCGCCCGTCAAGGAAAGCGCCCCATTCCGCAAGGCGCTGATCATCAGCCTGATGAACCCGAAGGCCATTTTGTTCTTCATTTCGTTTTTCATCCAGTTCGTCGACCCGGCCTTCCCGAACCCCGTGCTGTCCTTCATCGGCCTGGGCCTGATCTGCCAGGTGATCAGCTTTACCTACTTGACGGCCATCATCTTTGTCGGCGCGCGCCTGGCCGAGACCTTCCGCCGCCGTCGCCGCCTGTCGGCCGGCATGGGCGGCGGCGTGGGCGCCATGTTCATCGGCTTCGGCGCAAAACTGGCCACAGCCACCCTGTAAGGAAACCGCCGTGAACGAGCTTGAACTGCGCCAGCGCTGCCACACCATCCTGCCGGGCCACCGCCAGCCCACGCCAGCGGCCACCTTCGCCGCCATGGCCGCCTGGTGCGAGACCAACGACGTTGCGCACGACACCTATGGCGAAGGCGCGCTGATCGAACAGTTCGAGAACAAGATCGCCAGCCTGCTCGGTTTCGAGGCGGCCGTGTTCTGCATCACGGGCACCATGACGCAGGTCACGGCCCTGCGCCTGGCCTGCCAGGACCGGGGCTCGCGCCTGGTGGCGCTGCATCCCACCTCGCACATCCTGCGCCACGAGCGGGGCAACCATGAATTGCTCGATCACTTCAAGGGTTTGATGATCGGCGACCCGCACCGCCCGTGGACGGTGGCCGACTTGCGCGCCGTGCCCGATCATCTGGGCGCCGCGCAGCTGGAACTGCCGATGCGCGAAATCGGCGGCCAGTGCCCTTCCTGGGAAGACTTGACCCAGATCAAGCAGCATTGCCGCGAACACAATATTCACCTGCACATGGATGGCGCGCGCCTGTGGGAAGCGCAAGCCGGTTTCAAGCAACCGCTGCCCGCCATCTGCGACGGCTACGATTCCGTGTATGTGTCGCTGTACAAAGGCATCGGCGGCCTCGGCGGCGCCATGCTGGCCGGCAGCCGGCCGTTCGTCGAACGGGCGCGCGAGTGGTTCCGCCGCCAGGGCGGCAATATCGTGCACCGCACGCCCTGGGTGGTGGCCGCCGCCATGCAGTTCGATGCACGCCTGGCCGCCATGCCACGCTATTTCGAACGCACGCAGTGGCTGTACGCGCTGCTGCGCGATTTTCCATCGATCACCGTCAACCCTGCCCAGCCGCAAGCGAACATGCTGCACCTGCACTTGCCCGTGTCGCGCGAACGGGCCATCGCCATCCGCAACCAGGTGGCCGCCGACCACGGCATCTGGCTGTTCGGCCGCGCCAGCCACGCCGCCCTGCCCGGGCACAGCGTGGTGGAGTGGTATGTGGGGGATAACTTGCTGGAATTGCCCGACGACAGCGTGCGGCATGCCTTGAGCCTGCTGGACCAGGCCATGCGCACCTAGACCCCGGCTTCCCGCCAGGCCGGCGTCAGCAGCGCAGCGCAGCGCAGCGCCTGCAGCTGCGCCAGCGAGCCGGCAAAGCGGGAATCGCTACCGTGTCCGCAAACCGTAGGTAAATTTGATCAGGTAGCTGACGCCGATCTCTGTCGGCGCGGAAGCAGCGGCAGCGTAGCTGCACAAACAGCTGCCCCGGTAGTCGGGCAGGCAGAATTGCTCGTCCGAACCGCCATGCAGATAGCCGAGCACGACGAACAGCTCGGGATAGCTGGCGGCGGCCAGCGTGCGGCCGTCGCACGGCATCCAGCCGCTCGCCTCGATATGCGCACCGGCGCTGTCCCCGGCAAAGGCGACCACCGCGCCGACGGGTACGTCGCCGAAGCCAGGCCGCACGAAAGTCGGCGGCAAAGCAGGAAACGTGGCGCTCATGGCCAGGCCTTGCCGCCGCGGGTGGCACCGCATAGAGCCCATGGGCTGGCGCCCGCCGCCGTCAGCGATGACGCATCGCCGCTTTGATCAATGTCAATTTGCATGTCATGCCCTTGTCGGTTTTCATGTCCATCCAGACCTGCATCCGGTTTCATTCCAATAATGAATCAACATTTTTCGAAAAGCAAGTTTCGTGCGGCGCGGCCTAAAAAAAAAGCGCCCGAAGGCGCTTTTTTCCTTTCATGGCGGCCGGGTTGGCCGCCACTACCTGCTTAGAACTTGTAGTTATAAGCGAGACCGATCAACTGCATGCGGGTCTTGAACAGGCCCTTGGTGGTTTCACCGTTGCCGGTGCAGCCAGCGGTCACCGGCGAGCAGTTATTCGTGTAGTTGACACTGGCGTCCTTGAAGTCGATATAGCTGTAGGCCAGATCCAGCGAGGAGTTCGCGTTCAGCTTCCAGTTCGCGCCGATCGAGTACTGCATGCGGTCGCTGTCCGGCAAGGCCGGGTGACGCAGTTCCGCGCTGCGCACTGGCGCCTGGTCATGCGCGATACCGGCGCGCAGCAGCAGGTTTTCGTTGTACTTGTAGTTGGTGCCCAACGAAACACGGTAGGTGTCTTTCCAGTTCTGGCGGATGCGTTCCGGGCCTTCAGCCGTCGGTGGGAACTGGATATCCAGGTTTTCCAGGCGCGAGGTGCGGGTCCAGGTGACGTCGCCCATCAAGGCCCAACGATCATCCATCTGGTGGAAGGCATTGACCGACAGGGTTTCCGGCGTGCGCAGTTCGACCAGCGCCTTGGAATTGACCTTGTTCGATGCGGCGGCGATAAAACCGTTCACGGCGGCATTGCTCGTCACTTGCGAGAAGTCCCAGATGGTGCTGCCTTTGAGCTTGTGCGAAATCGACGAGCGGTAAGCGATACCGAAACGCGTGCCTTCGTTCAACTGGTACAGATAGCCGAGATTGAAGCCAAAGCCCCAGTCATGACCGTCCATCGACGCGTGGCCATCCTTGATCTGGCCTTGCAGCGCATTTTTCGCGGAAGTAAACGCCGCCATGCCTTGCGTTTTCAGGATATTGCCAAGGAAGGCAGCCGATGCGGCTGGCGCTTTTTCGCCCAGGAAAGCTACGGTGCCCGGCACGTCCACGCCCTGGCCCAGTTCCGCCTTCATGTATTCAGCCGTCACGCCGAAACCGAACGAGTGATGCTGGTCCAGCTTGAACGACACGGAAGGATTCAGGGCGATCGCTTCGAGCTTGATATTGGTGATCGCATAACGGCCGGTCCAGTCATTGCCGTAATCGAGCTTGGCGCCGTACGGCACGAACAGGCCGGCACCGACCGTCCATTGATCATTGATCTTTTTGCTCGCATACAGCGCAGGCGCGACCACGGCGTCCGGCGCGTAGTCCTTGGTGGCAGTAAATGGCGTGCGATTACCCTTCCAGAACTGCTTCGAGCCCGTATCCTGGTAGGTCGAATGCGGTACGACGATGGTGCCGCCGCCAACGAACTGCGTGCCTTCCAGGCGCGACAGGCCGGCCGGGTTGTAGAAAATGGTCGATGCGTCGGCCGCTTCGGCGCCGCTGGCATCGGCCGTGCCCTGGGCGGAAACGCTTTGCGAACCGAAACGGTAGCCCGATGCCTGGGCGGTGGAAGCGAAGCCGGCGCATGCGACGGCGATGAGGAGGGGCAGATATTTATGTTTCAAGTTAGTCTCTCTTTATTATATGAAGTGTCTTCGTCACATTGTCTCGGGTAGCTCAACCTCACCCGTCCTGCACTGTTCTTGCCGCCGTGAACTCCAATTCACTGACGGCATGAGCGAAGCATATAATATTTTTTAGAAAAAAGCGAACGTTCGCTCTTTTTATGAAACGGCGTTGTTTTTCTTGCGCATACGACCGTCTACCGTGCCAATGCAGGGGCTGGCAGCGGTATCAGAAAGCGCTGATGCATCAGCGACAGCATCTGTTCCGCCGGCACGGGGCGCGAGATGAAATAGCCCTGCACCTCATTGCATTGCAGCGCGCGCAGGATGTCGAGCTGCTCGCGCGTCTCCACCCCTTCGGCCACCACGCTCATGCCCAGCGCATGCGCCATCGACAGGATGGCGCGCACGAACACTTCGCCCTGCTCCGAGCGGCCCAGCTCCATGGTGAAGGCGCGGTCGATCTTCAAGCCATCCATGGCGAACTTCTGCAGCTGCGACAGCGAAGAATAACCGGTGCCGAAATCGTCGACCAGCAGGCGCACGCCCAGCGCGCGGATGGCGGACAACTGCTCCACGGCGCGGTTCTGTTCATCCATCATGGCCGATTCCGTGATTTCCACCTCGATCAGGCGCGCATCGATGCGGTGGCGCGTCAACGCGGACGCCAGCACCTGATGCACGTCGCCGCGGCCGAACTGGCGCGCCGACACGTTGATGGACACGGGCACCAGTTCCAGTCCGCTGGATTGCCAGCGCGCCATCTGCAGGCATACCTTTTCGATGACGACTTCGCCCAACTGGGAAATGAGGCCGCTGCTCTCGGCCACGGGAATGAATTCCAGCGGCGGCACCATGCCGTGCTGCGGATGCTGCCAGCGCACCAGCGCCTCCATGCTGCACAGCTGCCCGCTCATGGCGTCGACGCGCGGCTGGTAGACGACGAGGAACTGATCCTGCTCCAGCGCCGCCACCAGGCTTTGTTCCAGTTCGCGGCGGTTGCGGATGGTTTCGAACAGTTCCGGCTGGAAGAAGCGGTGATGGCCCTTGCCCGCCACTTTCACGGCATACATGGCGATGTCGGCGTTCTTCAGCAGCACTTCCGTCTCGGCCCCATCGCGCGGATACAGGCTGATGCCGATCGAGGCGCCCATCTTGTGGCGTTCGCTGCCCAGGTAAAACGGTTCGTCGAAGGCGATGGCGATGCGCTGCGCCACCTGTTCGGCGCGGCTGTCGTCCTCCACCGGGTCGAGCACGACGACGAATTCGTCGCCGCCCAGGCGCACCACGTGGTCGCCCGGCCGCAGCACGGCCTTCAGGCGCAGGGAGGCGGCGCGCAGCACCTTGTCGCCCTCCGCGTGGCCCTGCGTGTCGTTGATATCCTTGAAGCCGTCCAGGTCGATGAACAGCAGCGCCAGCATGTGCCGCGCGATGGCGGCGCGGCCCAGGGCGCCGGGCAGGAATTGCTGCAGCCAGTAGCGGTTGGGCAAGCCCGTCAAACCGTCTTCATTGGCCAGGCGGCGCAAGTCGCGCTCGTGCTCCTTGGCCGTGCTGATGTCTTGCAGGGTGACGGCCAGGCGGTCGCCGCTGCGCACCAGGCGCCGGCGTATCCAGCGCAGCTTGAATGGGTTACCTTCCGGCAACTCGATCTCTTCCTCGGAAAAGCCGGACTGCATGGCGGCCCGGTAATTATGGATCAGGTCGCGGAAATACGGCTCGTGAGCGCGCGACTGCAGCCGCATGCCCAGCAACTGTTCGCGGCGCACGCCGAAGTAGCCGGCGCCCGGCTCGTTGCAGTCGACGATCTCGAAATCGAGGATGCTGCCATCCGTGCCGCGCAGGGCGGCGATGATATAAAAACCGTCGCTCGTGCCTTCGGTGGCCATGCGGTAGGCATTGCGCACGCCTTCGGACTGGTGGTGGCGCCATGCCAGGCGCAGCGACAGCACGGTGGCGACGGCGGCAAAGGCCAGCAGCAGCACGGTGACGGCCAGGGCAATGCCGAGATAAATCGTGCGCGTTTCCTCGTAGGGATGCAGCATTTCGCCATCCGACAGTCCGACCACGGCCGTAAACGGATAGGCTTTCAGCGCCTGCCAGCCTACATAGCGATTTTGCTTGTCGGAAAAAGCTATCCTGCCGCCCGAATGCAGGGCGCCGCTCTCCGTTTCCAGGAAGCTGGTGTCGAGAAACGGCGTGCCCTGGCCGCTCTGGGTCGGCAGCACGCGCGAGCCCAGGCGCGTGCTGAACAGCTCGCCCTCTTCGCCCACCATGGCCGACATGCCGAACTTGCCAAAATTGACGCTGTTATAGAATTCGGAAAAATAGCTGGAATGGATGGAAATGAGCAGCACGCCGTCGAAGTTGCCATCCTCGTCTTCCAGCCGGCGCGTGAAATGCACGAGGCTTTCGCCGGCGCCCGGCGCAGACGGAGCCGCCGCGCTGGCCCTCCCCAGCGCGATGCGCAGCGCGCTGGAATTGCTGCGCCAGTGGCGCAACAGAAAATCGCTGCGCTCGTTGACGCGCAGCCGCTGCAGCGGCGCCGTGGCCGTCACGGGATGGCCCTTGCGGTCGAGGATGGCGACGATGGCAAATTGCGGCAAGGCATACATGCCCTGCGTCTTCAATTGGTCGAGGCGCAGCTGGCCGCGCGAGTTTTCCCATTCATACTTGAGCTGCAAGGTCAGCTGGTCCATCTGTTCCAGGGTGCGCAGCAGATACTGGCCATACGCTTTCGACAGCGAAGAGACGCTGTCAAGCGCCTGCTGCTGCGCTACCTTCTTTTCCGCTTCCAGCTGCAGCAAGGTGGCCGTCCACAGCACTGCGCACAGGACCAGCCCCAGCAAGGGCCAGGCCAGGATCAGGCGCAGGTTAGCCTTGAGAAAATCGGCCCTGCTCATCTCCACCATGGCGGCGTTATTATTATTTACAAATTGTCGCAAGAACATGGTGCAGCATCTGCCGTTTCTATGTATTTCTTTAAGGACACACAAATTACCACAGAGTCATGTTTGCAGGTAAGACGACAGCGTAATTATGTGCGTGGGCCGCGGCCCGCCTGTCGCGCCTGCGTTACAATCACCATCCTTACCGTTGGAGAAATACATGCAGCAATATCAAGATTTGATCAAGACCGTGCTCGAAACGGGCAGCTGGCAAGACAACCGCACGGGCATCCGCACCCTGAGCGTGCCGGGCGCCATGATGCGTTTCGACTTGGCCAACGGCAACTTCCCTGCCGTGACAACCAAGAAACTGGCTTTCAAATCCGTGATCGGCGAATTGTGCGCCTTCCTGCGCGCCTCGCGCAACGCGGCCGAGTTCCGCGCCCTCGGTTGCAAGGTGTGGGACCAGAACGCCAATGAAAATGCGCAATGGCTGGCCAACCCCTACCGCGAAGGCGAGGATGACCTGGGCCCCGTGTACGGCGTGCAATGGCGCCAATGGCCCGCCTATAAGCTGCTAGCCGCCGACCAGCCGGCACAGATTGCCGACGCGCAAGCCAACGGCTTTACCCTGGTCGCTCCCATCGTCGAGGACGGCGTGCAAAAAGTGCTGCTGTACAAGGCCGTCGACCAGTTGCGCGAATGCCTGGACACCATCATGACGAACCCGGGCAGCCGCCGCATCCTGTTCCACGGCTGGAACCCGGCCGTGCTGGACGCCGTCGCCCTGCCCGCCTGCCATTTGCTGTACCAGTTCATCCCGAACGCCAGCACGCGCGAAATCTCGCTGTGCTTATATGTGCGCAGCAACGATATCGGCCTGGGCACGCCGTTCAACATCGCCGAAGGCGCCGCCCTGCTGCACCTGGTGGCGCGCCTGACGGGCTACACGCCGCGCTGGTTCACCTACTTCATCGGCGACGCGCACATCTATGAAAACCACCTCGACATGGTGGAAGAGCAACTCAAGCGCACGCCGTTCCCGGCGCCCCGTTTCGTCATTTCCGACCGCGTGCCCGACTACGCCAAGACGGGCAAGTACGAGCCGGAATGGCTGGAAAAGATCGAGCCGTCGGATTTCTCGCTGGAAGGCTATGAACACCACGCGCCCATCAAGGCGGCGATGGCCGTCTGATGGCGGTCGCACCGCTGGCCGCCCTGCACCGCAAGCTGTTTGACGAAACGGATGGCAGCAAGTTCGCCAGGCTGAAGGACCGGCTGCTGAAAAAGCATGCCGCGGACGACAGACTGGCCGTGCTCGATATCCTGACGGCATATGCGCGCGATGGGCAACTGCTGCACTGGCGCACCTTTTTGATGACGGATATCGTGCATCTGGTGGAAGGCAGTCAACATGCGGCATTTTTCGCCTGGGCACTGGAGCAGCCCGCACTGGCGTACTGGGGCGTCGATGGCTTGCTGAAAAGTACAGGCGTGGACGCGTATGCGCCCCTGGTGGCGCTGGCAGCGTCCGGCGCCACCAGGCTGGAAGTGCGCGCCAAGGCGATCAAGAGCCTGGCCATGTTCAGCCGCCAGCCGTTTGACCAGGGCTTGCCGTCCGATCCCGGCCACTGGAAGGCAGAACAGCTGCGACTCAGCGCCGTGCTGGCCTGGCAAGCGGATGGCTACCCGGACGGTGCAGGCTACAAGGCACCCGCCACGCATGCGACGCTGGCCAAGCCGCTGTCGCGCCTGGAAATGGCAGCCGCCTTGCTGGAGCGGAAACTGGCGCTGCGGCGCCAGCGCGAGCAAGACCTGGCGCAACCGTCGAACTGGCTGACCATGGCCAGCGCCAAGGACATGGCCGAGATCGACGCGCAATGGGTCTTGCCGGAAATCTACCGCCGTTTCCTGGAATGGTATTCGCCGCTGCGCGTGCATGTCGACGGCAAGCGCTTCCCGCAGGGCCTGCATCTGTACGGCGCGGCGGAGCTGGTGAAGGCCCAGCACGGCTACTCAGTCCATGCCGTGCATCATCACAACATCGCGAACTGGCAGTCGAAGCTCGTGGTGATTGCCGATGCGGGCGGCGACCCGTACTGCGTGCACCTGGAAGAAAGAAGCATCGACGGCGACTTGCCCGTGTACCGCGCCAGACATGGCGCAGGCGAGTGGCGCTTCGAGCTCCATACGGACGATTTCATCGCCTTCCTGCACGAAATCGCGCTGGCGGCCTAGCCTGCTTCGCCGCCCGGGCCGCCGGGACCGGGGCCGGGGCCGGGGCCGCCTGGCCCGCGTCCGCCCGGCGGACCGAAGCGCGGTTCCCGTTCGCCCTCCTTCGCCGCCGACGTGGCGCCGCCCAGGCGGTACGACAGCCCCACATAAATCATGCGGCCATCGAAGCGCCGCGTGCTCGTCTCGCGCAAGGAAGCACTGTTGATGACGGTTTCCATCTTGTTGCTGCTGAACACATCGGTCACATTCATGACCAGGCTCAATTGCGGCGTCACCGTGTGGCGTAAACTGAGGTTCAGCGTGTTGTTCGGCGAGCGGTAGCCCTGTCCCGACAGCATCTTGCCTTGCATTTGCAGGGCCAGTTGCAGCTGATTATCCGCATTGATCTGGTAATTGAGGCGCGCGCGGCCGCTCAGGGCGTTGGCCGTGCGCGTGCTGCGGTTGCCCAGGTCGTCGGAACTCGTCTGCTGGCTGCGCGCCAGGTTGCCGCTCGTGTTCAGGGTCAGGGACGGCGTCAGCTTGCCGCTGACGCTGAATTCCAGGCCGCTCGAATGGCTGCCTTCGCCGTTTTCCCGCGTGGTCAGCAGCACATTGTCGCTGATAAAATAGCGGTAATCGACGATGGCGTCCGTGTCGCGCCGGTGATAGGCGCGCAAGCTGCTTTCCAGGCCCGCGATCTTCGTTTCATAGCCGATTTCGAACGAGTCCGTCTGCGTGGGTTTCAGCTTGGGATTGCCGGCCGACACATTGAACTCGTCGCGGTAGACCACGTAGGGGTTCAAATCGCCCGCATTCGGGCGGCGGATGCGGTGCGCGTAGCTGAAGCGCAAATTGCTCTCGTCGCTGACTTTATAGGTGGCGAACAGGCTGGGAATATAGTTGACGTAATTGTTGCCAGCCTCGACGCTGCTGGTGATCTGGCGCACGTTCAAGTCCGTGTACTCGGCGCGCAAGCCGGCCAGCGCGCCCCAGCGTTCGCTCAATCGCATCTGGTAGGAGCCGTAAAGCGCGATGGTGCGCTCGTCGAGCTCGAAACGGTTGCTGCGCATGGGATTGACGGTCTCCAGCAGGCTGGCCGGATTGATGTCCGTATATAAAGTGTCGAAACTGCTCTTGTTGTCGGCCACCTTGTAGCCCAGCTTGGCCGTGCCGCCCGCCAGCGGACGCTCGTAGTCGCCGCTGAAGTCGACGATGCGGTTGCCCGTCTCGCTGTGCTGGCGCGCGCGGCTGTCGAAGGCATTCACGGGCGTCACCGCGTAGGTATTGGCGTAATCGCTGTCGCTCTCGTTGGTCGACGAGGACACGCGCAAGTCGATTTTCAGGGTTTCGCCCGGCAATTCTCCCTTGTGGTCGTAGCGCGCGCCCCAGCTGTAGTTACGGCTGTCGCCATTGCGCACGGTGCTGCGCACATAGTCGCCGATGGTGCCGCCCGTGCTGTCGCCGTTGATGTAGCGGTCGAGCGAGCGCTGGTCATTGCTGCGGCCGTTATACGACACGCTGGCGGCCAGGGTATCGTTGGCATTCAGGTTGTAATTGACGGTGCCGTGCAAGCCCAGCGAGTCGTTCAAGCCATTGCTGGTGGAGCTCTGGCTGCTGGGGGCAAAGGCGCCCGTGCCACGCTCCAGGCGCTCGCGGCTGACCTCGCCCACGGAATTGCGGCCGTCATGGCGCACATTGATGCCGCCCTGGTAGCCCCAGGGACCTTCATTGTAGGTGCCGGACACGGCACTGTTGTAGCGCCCGGCGATGCCCGCATTCGCGTTGACGGTGGCAAAGCCGCCCGGCTTGCGGTTGCGCCGCATCACGAGGTTCAGGATCGGCCCGCCACCGGCTTCGTTGCCGAACTGGGCGCCGGGATTGTTGATCACTTCCACGGACTCGATATCGTCAGCCGCCATGGCGTTCAACGTGGCGCCGCGTGAATCGCCCTGCAGCATGGCCGACGGTTTGCCATCGATCAATATCTGTACATTGCTGCTGCCGCGCAAGGACACGGAACCATCGGGGTCGACGGCCACCGAAGGCACATTATTCAAGGCGTCGGCCGCCGTGCCATTGCTGCTGCCCACGTCGGACTTGACGTCGTAGACTTGCCGGTCGATGCGGCCCGTAGGACGTTCGGCCGTCACGCTGACGGTAGCGGGAGCATCGACGGCGGGCGCCTTGGCCGGTGCGGGCTTGACGACGGTATCGCCGGTGACGGTTTGCGCCAGGACAGCGCCGCCGGAAACGAGCAGGCTGCCGCCCGCCAGACAGTGAAAGAGGATTTTATGCATTTGCTTAAAAAATAATCGAGACGCTACGGATGAGGCACTACGCCGCAGCGTGAGGGCACATGTGTGGGCACAGTTCAAGCATGCCACGATTGCAAGGAGCAAAGCAAATGCGAACCATTGTTATTTACTTCAATTTACAAATCTCTTGCACTTGTGGTCGTACAGCCTCATCCGATGACCTTTGCGCTACATCAACAATCCCTTGCCGCGCGCCAGCTTCAGCCAGCCCGGATATTCCGTCATCAATAAATCATACAGTTCCGCATCGCTGTGCTCGTCGGGCGAGCTGACGGAAAAGTAATTGGCATTGTCGACCAGGCGCCCCTGCAATTCGTCGAGCTTTTCCAGGAAGGGGAAATCCGAATCGGCAAAGGCGGCGAGAAACTTGCTTTTCGACTTGCGCCCCTTGCCGATGCCCATGAATTGCCAGAAGATCGGCTCATGGCTGGCCCAGCGCAATTGTTTCTCCGTCGTCGCCTGGTCGCTCGTGCCGCCATCGGTGACGAACATCACGTACACGGGCAATTCCGCGGCGACGGGCCGCGTGCGCTCGCCGCCGGCCCCGTCAGGGAAATAAAATGCGCGTATCGCCTGCATGGCGGCGCCATAGCGCGTGTCGCCTTCCAGCGGATGGCGCTGTATGGCCTGGCCCACGTAGGTATTGCAGTTGCTCAAGGCCATGGGCGCCGGATGGTGGACGTTCTTGCCGAACAAGAAAACGTCGATTTCACCATCGTCGTCGAACTTGCAGCCCAGGGCCAGGATGCGTTCGGCAAAGCGCTGCACCTGCCCCTCTTTATACAGCCGTCCCATGGAGCCGGAAATGTCCAGGCACAAACACACCTTGGCGCGGTGGTCAAGCAAACCCACTTTCTGCAGCGACACGCCGGCCTGCTTGACGAGGCTGACCAGTTGCGGCGCTTCCCGTTCGACCCGTTTTTCCAGGTTGATCTTCGCCTGCATGACGGCCGAAGCCGCCGCAGGGGCAGCAGAAGCGGCCTGGTCGACTTCGCCGCCGAAGTGGCGCACCAGCGCATCGAGTCCGCCATTAAAACCTTGCCCCACGGCCATGCAGCGCCAGCCGCCATCCTTGCGGTACAGTTCGGCCAGCATGACGGCCTTTTCTTGCGCAAAATCAAGGCCCGCGAAGGCGAAGCGGGCCAGTTCGCGCCCGCCCGCCTGCAGGCGCACGTGGCCGGCTTGCAGCTGCGACATCACGCCGCCGCCATCGATGGACGCCGTCACGACGAGGCGGTCTATGCCGGCCGGCAAGCGCGCCAGCTGCAAGGCAAACTCGGCCATGTCGCCGCCCTGCCCCCCCGCCGCGCGCGCTTCCACGCCGCCGCACGGGGTGCGCGGCTGGTTGAAAAAGGTCATGTAGCGCTCGTCGGACAGTTTTCCGGCCCCGTCGAGGCCGAAACAGGCCACGTCGAGCGCCAGGCCCTGCGCAGCCACGCCCACCTGCAGCACGCCGTCGGGAACGAGATTGGCCAGCGGCAAGCGCTGTCCCTTGGACAAGGTTTCCATCAGTGTCTCCTAGGCAATATAGCGGCGCGGATTGTCCGCATTGCAATCGTCTTCGTCTTCCTTGTCCTCGCCCTTGAAGACGACGGGACCGTTGAAGGCCAGTTGCAGGTTCTCGCCCTGCCAGCTCAGCCACGGCGTCGCTTCGCTGCCGGGCTCGGACGTCTTGCCGGACGGTTCCAGGATGATGCTGTCGGGCGTGATGCGCGCCATGCCGATCACATAGGTGTAGACGGAATCGTCCTCGGCCGCCTTGGACAGGCGGAAATCGAAGTCGCACTCGACGATCTGCTGGCCATATTGCATCACCATCTTCGGCCGCATCGACGCGACGGAAACGGCGCCGTTGGCCACCGCCGAATACACGCTGAAGACGAGGCCCACCGTGCCGCCGTAATGTTGCGCCAGCGCAGGATTGACTTCCACCGTTTCCGTGGCAGGCTCCTTGCCCGCCGCGCCCGCCACGTCGCCCAAGTGGCGCACGAAAGGCATGCTGTCGAAGTTCCCGGCCGTGTCCGGCGCCTGGATGAAGCGCATCTGGCCGTTCGGCAAGAGGATGCCGACTCTTAAATCGAGGTCGTCGTTATCGTCGTCGCCATCGCCGTTATCCACCCAGGTGGCCTTGACGGTGAGTTTTTTCGGCGCGCCCGCGCCCTTTTCCAGCGACACCTTGTGCGTCTGGCCCGCCTTGGTCAGCGAAATTTTCGACAAGGAAATCTTGGGCGCCGGCACCGGTGCCGCGTCCGCCTGCGCCACTTCGCCGCCGAAATGGGCGACCAGCGCGTCCAGGCCGCCGTTGAAACCCTGGCCCACGGCCATGAAGCGCCAGCCGCCGTCCTTGCGGTAGAACTCGCCCAGCATGACGGCTTTTTCCTGTGCAAAATCAGGCCCGGCAAAGGCGAAGCGGGCCAGTTCGCGCCCGCCGTCCAGCAGGCGCAGGTAGCTGCTGCCCAGCTGCGCCATGGTGGCGGCACCATCGATGGCGGCAGTGACGACGAGGCGGTCGATGGATGCAGGCAAGCGGTCCAGCTGGTAGCTGAAGCCGGCCGCATCGCCGGACGGCGCCGAAGTTTCCACGCCGCCGCACGGCGTGCGCGGCTGGTTAAAGAACGTCATGTAGCGGTCGTCGGACAGTTTACCGGCGGCATCGAGGCCGAAACAGGCAAAATCCAGCGGCACGCCGGCGCTGGCGAGCCCCAGTTGCACGACGTTGCCCGTGACGAGGCCGGACAGCGCCAGGCGCTGCCCCTTGATCAGGTTTTCCATGGAATCAGATAGATAAGAAGGGAAATACAGAACCGGGCAGCATGGGCCGCCCGGCAACTACGCAGCCAGCTGCTGTTTATGCATTAATGCCGAACGAGCGTGCCAGAGGACCCAGACCGCCTTTAAAGCCTTGACCAATCGCCTTGAATTTCCATTCGCTGCCGGCGCGGTAGATTTCGCCGAAGATCATGGCCGCTTCCGTCGAACCGTCTTCCGACAGGTCGTAACGGGCGATTTCCGCGCCGTTGTCGCCGTTCAGGCAGCGGATGTAGGCCTTGCCGACCATGCCGAAGTTCTGCTTGCGGTTTTCCGCGTCGTGGATGGTCACGGCGATGGCGATCTTGTCGATGTCGGCGGGCACGTTGGCCAGGTCGACGGCCACTTTCTCGTCGTCGCCATCGCCGCCGCCGGTCGTGTTGTCGCCCGCGTGGACGATGGAGCCGTCGGCCGACTTCAGGTTGTTATAAAAAATGAAATCGGCATCGGAGCGGGCCTTGCCATCCGTTTTCAGCAGGAAGGCGCTGCCGTCCAGGTCAAAAGCGGCGCCATCGGTGGCGCGCGGGTCCCAGCCCAGGCCAATCACGATTTTCTTCAAGCCGGGAGCTTCCTTGCTCAGGTTGACATTGCCGCCTTTTTGCAAACTGATCGCCATGGTAATTCCTCTTTAATGTGGGGGTTGCATTCGGTGTTTCAGGTCACGTCGCCGGCGTACCGGCTTGATGAGCCATGAGCCTACCATAAAGTTCCTGCTTGCCAGCCGCGCACTATTGAAAATAATGCCATATGGAAAAATCGTGCCGCTGTCCCGATGCGCAAAATGACGGATAATGCCGCTCGACAAAAATTTTTCACTCTCATTTTCACTATCAAGCAGGTTTGTCCTTGATCAATATACGACTCGACTGCATTCCTGGCACCCTGTGCGACGCACGCCTGTGGTCGCGCCTGGCGCCTGCCCTGGGCGACGCCTTTGAGCTGCGGCACGTCCCCCTGCACCAGGCGCGCACGCGCCCGCAGATGCAGCAGATGATCGCCAGCCACAGCGCTCCGCAAGCCCATCTGGTGGGCTTTTCGCTGGGCGCCTACCTGGCGCTCGAACACGCGCTGGCGCACCCGCAGCGTGTGAAATCCCTCACTTTGATCGCCAATTCGGCCAAAGGTTTGCTGCCGGCGGAAATCGAAGCGCGCCAGCGCATCGTCGCCATGCTCGAGCGCAATGCCTATACGGGCATCACGCGCCAGCGCCTGCGCGAACTGCTGCACCCGTCGCACTTGCAGGACGGCGGCATCACGGGCCTGATCCAGCAGATGGGGCTGGACCTGGGCAAGGAGGTGCTGCTGGCGCAATTTCTCACCACGATAGCCCGCCCCGACCTGATGGCGCGCTTGCCGGAGCTCGATTTCCCCGTGCTGATCGTGGGCGCCGAAGACGACAAGCTCGTCAATCCCGACGACCTGCGCGCCATGGCCGCCCGCCTGCCGCAAGCCACCTTGCACATACTCAAAGAAGATACCGGCCACATGATTCCGCTGGAAGCGCCGGGCCCGCTGGCCGACGCCATGCGTGCGCATCTGGAGGCTGCCGGCAATTTCAACGATAATGACGGGCATCGGGCATCGCCCCCACCTTTTTCACAGAACCAATGAGCTTACTGACCATCATCGTCGCCACCGACCAGCAAGGCGGCATCGGCATCGACAACACCCTGCCGTGGAAATTGCCGGAAGACCTTGCGCATTTCAAGCGCTTGACGACGGGCCACCCCATCCTCATGGGCCGCAAGACCTTCGATTCCATCGGCCGGCCGCTGCCGAACCGCCGCAACATCGTCATCACGCGCAATGCCGACTGGCGCCATGAAGGCGTGGAAGCGGCGCCGTCGCTGGAAGCGGCCATCGCCCTGCTCGATGGCGCGGAAGGCTATGTGATCGGCGGCGCCGACATCTATAAACAGTCGCTGGCCCTGGCGCAGCGCTTGATCATCACGGAAATCGGCCAGACGTTCGACTGCGACGCGTTTTTCCCCGCCGTGGATCATGCCGTGTGGCAAGAAACCGCGCGCGAAGCGCATGTGTCGGAAAAATCCGGCCTGCCTTACGCCTTTGTCACCTTGCAACGCAAAGCCTGATAAGGTTGATGTTGATTAACAGAATGTTGCTGTAATACCCCTGTCACACCGTTGCGTCACGCTAGCGCAAGCTTGTGGCGCTTTGGTGCGATATTTTTTTCCCGCAGAGGCCGCATTTCTGCGAGAATCCCGTTCTTATTTTTTTTATGCGGCTGCCGGGTTGTACTACCGCCTGACCGTCGCGCCCTAGTCCGCCCCTTCACATTTGTCAGGGGCGGCTTGCTTTTTTGGAGACATGCATGAAATTTCGTTTCCCCATCGTCATCATTGACGAGGATTTCCGTTCTGAAAATACGTCCGGCCTGGGCATTCGCGCCCTTGCCGCCGCAATGGAAAAAGAAGGCATGGAAGTGCTGGGCGTGACCAGCTACGGCGATTTGTCGCAATTTGCCCAGCAGCAATCGCGCGCGTCAGCCTTCGTGCTGTCGATCGACGATGAAGAATTCGGCGCCGGTTCCATCGAGGAAACCGATCACGCCTTGAAGTCGCTGCGCGCCTTCGTCGAGGAAATCCGCTACAAGAACGCCGACATTCCTATTTACCTGTACGGCGAAACGCGCACCTCGCGCCATATTCCGAACGATATCCTGCGCGAACTGCATGGTTTCATCCACATGTTCGAAGATACGCCGGAATTCGTCGCGCGCCACATCATCCGCGAAGCGAAATCCTACCTGGACGGCCTGTCGCCGCCGTTCTTCCGCGCGCTGGTGCACTACGCCAACGACGGCTCCTACTCGTGGCACTGCCCCGGCCACTCGGGCGGCGTGGCCTTCCTGAAGTCGCCGATCGGCCAGATGTTCCACCAGTTCTTCGGTGAAAACATGCTGCGCGCCGATGTCTGCAACGCCGTCGAGGAACTGGGCCAGCTGCTCGACCATACCGGCCCTGTCGCCGCGTCCGAACGCAATGCGGCGCGCATCTTCAATGCCGACCATTGCTATTTCGTTACCAACGGCACCTCGACCTCGAACAAGATGGTGTGGCATTCGACCGTGGCGCCAGGCGACATCGTCGTCGTCGACCGCAATTGCCACAAATCAATCTTGCATTCGATCATCATGTGCGGCGCCATTCCCGTGTTCCTGATGCCGACGCGCAATCACCTGGGCATCATCGGCCCTATCCCGCTGCACGAATTCACGCCGGAAAGCATTGCCCGCAAGATCGAAGCGAATCCGTTCGCGCGCGAAGCGAAGAACAAGAAGCCGCGCATTTTGACCATCACGCAATCGACCTACGATGGCGTGATCTACAACGTGGAAACCCTGCGCGAAATGCTGGACGGCAAGATCGACACCCTGCACTTCGATGAAGCGTGGCTGCCGCACGCCACCTTCCACGATTTCTACAAGAATATGCACGCCATCGGCAAGGACCGTCCGCGCGCCAAGGAATCGATGATCTTCTCGACCCAGTCCACGCACAAATTGCTGGCCGGCCTGTCGCAGGCCTCGCAAATCCTCGTGCGCGAATCGGACACGGTCAAGCTGGACCAGGACGCCTTCAACGAGGCTTACCTGATGCACACCTCGACCTCGCCCCAGTATTCCATCATCGCCTCATGCGACGTGGCCGCGGCCATGATGGAAGCGCCGGGCGGCACGGCCCTGGTGGAAGAATCGATCATGGAAGCGCTCGATTTCCGCCGCGCCATGAAGAAGATCGACCAGGAATGGGGCCAGGACTGGTGGTTCCAGGTGTGGGGCCCGGCCAGCTTCAACGACGAAGGCATGGGCCGGCAGGAAGACTGGATGATACGCGCCGAGGATGACTGGCACGGCTTCGGCGACCTCGCTCCCGGCTTCAACATGCTCGACCCGATCAAGGCGACCATCGTCAACCCGGGCCTGTCGCTGGACGGCCAGTTCGGCGACACGGGCATTCCCGCGTCCATCGTCACCAAGTACCTGGCCGAGCACGGCGTCATCATTGAAAAATGCGGCCTGTACTCGTTCTTCATCATGTTTACCATCGGCATCACCAAGGGCCGCTGGAATACCCTCTTGACAGCCTTGCAACAATTCAAGGACGACTACGACAAGAACCAGCCGATGTGGCGCATCCTGCCGGAATTTGCGGCGGCCAACCCACGCTACGAAAAAATGGGCTTGCGCGACCTGTGCCAGCAAATCCACGATTTCTACAAGGCTTACGATGTGGCCCGTCTGACGACGGAAATGTATCTGTCGGACATGATCCCGGCCATGAAGCCGTCGGACGCGTTCGCCAAGATGGCGCACCGCGAAATCGAGCGCGTGGCCATCGACGAACTGGAAGGCCGCATCACGTCCATCCTGCTGACGCCGTACCCGCCGGGCATCCCGCTGCTGATCCCGGGCGAGCGCTTCAACAAGACCATCGTCGACTACCTGCGCTTCGCACGCGACTTCAACGAGCGCTTCCCGGGCTTCGAGACGGATGTGCATGGTCTCGTGAAACGCGAAGTCGATGGCAAGCGCGGTTACTTCGTCGACTGCGTTCGTCAGGACTAGAGCACCTAGAAAACGTCCATGGCGGCGTTGCATTGCCTCGCCGTACTATTCGTACTGTCTTCGGCAACGCGCCTTGCCCTGAACGTTTCTAGGCACTCTCGTGATGTTCGTTGAACCGCACGCATTGACGCCGCCTGATATGCATCAGGCGGCGTTTTTCATTGTGGGCCTCCCGCGCACGCTTGCGCCAGATCAAACGGCTGGGGTATCGGACTCCTAAGATGGGCCACTCTCGTACTGGGATGGCCCGTATATGGCGCTCAAGGTGTGGCTGGAAATCATGCAGCAGGCGGCGGCTGGCAGTGGCGCCTTGCTGGCGGCGGCCTTGAAGCAGGCTCAGGTAACTATAGCCCGGCGGCACGGCGGCGAAGAAGATGGAACGGGCATCGTGCTGTTCGCCGAAGCCAATACGGCGCTGCTGCAAGCGCTGCCGGCGCTGTGCAGCCATGCCCGCGTGCTGGCCATCGCCGCCTGCGGCCAGGCCCTCAGTTGCGCGCAACAGCGGGCCCTGCTGGCGGCCGGCGCCCTCGATGTGCTGCTGTGGCCTGGCGGCGCCGTCGATGCGGGCCAGGTGCTGGCGCGCCTGCAGCGCTGGCAAGCCGTGGCGCAGTTGCTGGCGTCCAGCGCCGTGCGCCGGCAACTGGTGGGCGGCAGCGCTGTCTGGACCGCCTTGCTGCACCAGGTGGTAGAAATGGCCGCCTTCAGCCAGGCCCCGATGCTGATCACGGGCGAGACGGGCACGGGCAAGGATTTACTGGCGCAACTGGTCCACCGCCTGGGCAACTGCCGGGGCGACTTCACCATCCTCGACTGCACCACCCTGTCGCCGGAACTGGCTGGCAGCGAACTGTTCGGCCATGAACGGGGCGCGTTTACGGGCGCGGCGGCGCCGCGCGACGGCGCTTTCGCCCTGGCCGACGGCGGCGTGCTCTTCCTCGACGAAGTGGGCGAACTGCAGCTGCCCCTGCAGGCGCAGCTGCTGCGCGCCATCCAGGAACGCAAATACAAGCGCGTGGGCGGCAATACCTGGCAACCGACACAATTTCGCCTCGTCTGCGCCACCAACCGCGCACTGGAAGACGAGGTGGCGCGCGGCGCCTTCCGCGCCGACCTGTATTACCGCATCGCCGGCTGGCGTTGCCAAACCCCGCCCCTGCGCGAGCGCCAGGACGACATCCTGCCGCTGGCCCGGCATTTCCTCGCCGAACTGGCCCAGCAGCCCCCGCCCCCGCTGGACGCCGCCGTGCGCGAATACCTGCTGCTGCGCGACTATCCGGGCAATGTGCGCGAGCTGCGCCAGACCGTCACGCGCATCTGGCACCGCCATTGCGGTCCCGGCCCCATCACCATCGGCGCCCTGCCCCCCGAAGAACGGCTGCTGGCGCCGCCCTGGCCCGACCAGCACTTCGAAGCGGCCGTGCGGCGGGCCCTGGCCCAGGGCTGCAAGCTGTCGCATATCACGCGCTGCGCCACCGACATGGCCATCCGCCTCGTGCTGGCCGAGGAACACGGCAACAACCAGCGCGCCGCCGCCCGCCTGGGCGTGACGGACCGTGCCCTGCAGATACGCCGCAAGGCGGCCGCCTGCGCGGCGCAAGCCGCTACTGCCGCCAGTATTGCGACACCTCCGGCCATGCCTTGATCTGCCTCAAGTCAGCCGTGCCAGCCGCAAAAAATTGCCACCCGTGATCAAAGCCGCGTCCAGCGGCGGCAAGCCCAGCAGGTCAATCTTGTGCAATTCCAGCCCCGGATGCAGCCAGGGACCATCCGAGCCGAACAGGATCTTGTGCGGTCCCGCGCGGCGCACGGCCTGCTGCAGCAAGTCGAAGCGGCGCACGCCCGAGCTGTCCGCATGGATGTTGCGGTGGCGCGCCAGATGGTCGACCAGCGCCAGCTGCGCCGCCCAGTCGTCGCCGAAGCTGCCCAGATGGGGCAGGATGAAATCGACGTCGGGATACTGCTGCGCCAGCAGTTCGGCCACGGCCACCTCGCCGGCCGGGTCGTACAGCACGGGCAAGCCGAAGAAGCGGGCCGCGTCGCACACTTCGCCGCTGATGCGCGCATCGAACCGGTGCGCCTTGATGCCGACAAAACCGTAGCGCTCGACGGCCGTGCGCACCAGGTCCAGGATGCGGCCCCGGTCGCGCCGCGCATGCACGAAGGCAAAGCCGTAGAAACGCTGCGGATCGGACGCGACCAGGCGCGCCACGCCGTGGTTGGCAATCGCATAATCGGAGTGGAAGGTAGCGAACAGCACGCTGCGGGCGATGCCGGCCGCCTGCGCGCGGCGCAGATAGGCTTGCAGCGGCGCATCGCTGTCCCACGGCCCGCTCAAGCCGTCGCCCGGTCCCGCATGGCAATGGCAGTCGATGATCATCTTGCCGCGCTATTGCCAATCGCCCATGACGACGATGCGGTTGCCGCGCCGGCGCCAGCGCCCGCTCTCCTCCTCGCTCTGCGGCGCGGCCGAACGAAAATGCGGCAGTTGCTGGTGCAGGGCCCGCGTCAGCGCGCTTTCCACGGCGCGCGCGCTGCCGTCGCCGTCGGCCGCCAGGCGCGCCGCCTGCCCCGCGATGCGCACGAAGCGGCGCGCCAGCTCCAGTTCGCGGTCGGCCGGCGCTGCGGCCTCCAGCTCCAGTTCCAGCGCATTGCTGGCGGCGCGCCCCAGGGCCGAACCGAGCGCCGTGCCCACGCCCGGTATCGGGATCATCGAACCGAGGGCGCCGCCGACAAAGGGCAAGGCCGTCTTGGCCACGGCCTTCAAGGCGCCGCCCAGGGGCTTGGCCACCTTGGCGATGGTCGAGCCCACCTTCTTGACGCCCTTCCACACGCTCTTGAAGACGTTGCCGAGAAACTGTTCCAGTTCCTCCTCGCTGGACACTTCCAGCAATTCCATGGCCAGCTGCAACTCTTCCTCTTCGCTGAAGACGGCCGGCGCGCGGGCCTTGCCGGGCCAGTCCTGGCCGAATTCCAGCACTTCAAACGCAGCGCCGGCCCGCTGGCGGCATTGGGCGCATTCACATTCAAGTTGGTGCATGGTGCTCTCCTTCGCAGTAATGAACGGGCTCTCGTCAGTTCCACATTTCGCCCAGCACAGCCAGTTCCAGTTCGCGCCGCTGGTTGGTCAGCACGCCGCGCTGGTTGGCAAACATGTCGTCGTGGATGCGCTGCTCGATGCGGCGCCGCTGCGCCGCCGAGGACAGGGCCGCCACGTACACCTGGTGACCGCTCAAGTCGACGCCCATCATCTGGCCGCACAGCCGGTGCTGCAGCAAACGCCGGTGCAGATCGTCCGTCTGGCCGCTGTAGGCGCGGCGCCGCCCGCCCGCATCGAACTCGATCACATACAGGCCCGCCCCCCGTCCATTCGGGTCGCGCAAGGCATTGGCCAGCGTCCCCAGCGCCTGGTAATTCAGGGCCGCCGCTTCCGGCACCCGGCCCATGGTGCCGGCCAGGGTGGGCGGGATTTCACCCTGCTGCCCGTCATCGTCCTGACCCTGATCCTGGCCCGCATCGATGCCCGGCTCCGGCTCCTGCTGGTCGCCAAACGCCGGTTCCGCCACGGGATAGGCCTGCGGATAGAGGGTCGGGTAGATGGGCACATAGCCGCCCCAGCTCCGGTAGCGCGGCGGCAGATAGGGCAAGGGCGGCGGTGCGGGACGCGGCGGCCTGCGCGCCGGATTCGCCTGGTAGCGCGGCGGTGCGGGACGGCGCTGTCCGCGCAGAGGCGGCCGCGCGCGCAGCCCGCCGCCGCGCATGCCGCCGCGCGCGCCACCGGGGGGCCAGCGCTCGCCCTCCCATTCGGCCTCGCCCTCTTCCTCCCCTTGCCACTCCTGCGACCACTCCGGCGCCCACTCCTGCTCGCCGGCCGCTCCCGGCTGCCCCGCAAAGGGCAGCATTTCAAACGTTTCGTTCATATCGCCTCCTGATGTGATGTTCAAGCAAGTCCATCGCCTGCTCCAGTTGCCGCGGCGTCTGGTCGGCCCGCAGCAGAAAAGTCAGCGCGCCGGGACCGTCCCCCGCTTGCGCCAGCGACAGCACGCCCGCTGCGCGCAAGACCTGTTGCAAATGGGCGCGGCCGGGCAGGCGCTGCACGGGAAAGCTGCCGCCCCGGCAGGCGATGCCGGCCGCCGCCATCCCCGCCCTCCATTGCGCCACCCTGTCCCCCAGCTTGGCGCGCAGGGTATCGCCATGGCGCGCATTGAGCGCCAGCGCGCGCCGCGCCGCCGCCAGCACGGCTGCCGAAGGCGGACTGGCATGCACGCGCGTCTGGCTGTGCGCCGTGAAGCGCCGCAGCAAGTTCCCGCTGCCCGCCAGCACGGCCAGCGGCACGCCGAAACCCTTGGCCAGCGAGGCGCCGATGATCAGGTGGCCGCCCCCCTTGTCGTAGCCGCCCGGCAAGCCATGCAGCCGCGCCGAGCCGCCACCCTGTGTACCCGCCACGCCCAGCACCTGCGTGTCGTCCAGCAGCAGATAACCGCCCCCCTGGCGCGCCAGGGCCGCGTAGCCGGCCAGCGGCAAGACCTGTTCGCTGCCCGGCACATAGCCATCGGCCAGGATCAGCGGGCGCCGCCCCTGCCGGCCCCAGTCCGCCGCCAGGCGCCGCAGCACCGCCATCTCGCCGCTGGGAAACATGCGTAGGGGCAAGCCCAGCGCCTGCGCCCGCTCGGCGCCCCAGCGCGCGATGGCGTAGCTGCCGCCATCGACGAGGATCACCAGCCGCTCGGCAGCCAGCATGCCGAACAGGTCCCAGAACAGGTGCAGGGTCGACGGCAGCATGCAGGCGGCCTCGCAGCCTTGCAGCGCAGCCAGGCTTGCTGCCAGGGCTTGCGCGCCGGGCGGCTCCTGCAGCGCTGCCGGCTGGCCCAGGGTCAGGCTGCTCCACGGCGCCAGCGCGGCCGCCGGATGGCGCATGCCCAGATACAGCGCACTGGTAAAATCGAGCATGCACGCGCCCCGCTCCCGTCCTAGACGCTGCGCAGCTGCTGGCTCAGGCGCTGGCGCAGCAACACCGAAGGCATCGTCGCTTCGATCGCCGGGTCGCTGCTGTCGACGGACAAATCGACCCCGGTGGCGGCGCGGTAGCCATGGATATAGCCCTGCACTTGCGGACGCCAGAAACGGGCCCAGTTGAAGGCCTGCGTGGGTTCGTAGATGTCGCTCCAGTTGCCGTAGCGCACGGAGAGCAGCAATTGCTCGCCAAAGATGGCCAGGTTGCGGAAATGCATCACGCTCGTATCCGTCCAGCCCTGCAGTTTCTTCATGGCATCAACGCGATCCATCCACGGTTCCGGATACGCCACCATCACGCGCGTCGGTAGGAATTCGCGGAATTCGGGGCGCGCCAGCATCCATTGCTGCATCAGCATTTCGATGCGCGCCGTCGACGGCAAGTCGCCGAACTGGTTGTGCGCGCCCTGCGACAGGATCAAATGGATTTCCTTCAAGGCATTCAGCACGGGGAAGGCGTCCGCTTTGACGGTGGTGTCGTCATCCTGCTTGTAGAACGAGGTCAACAGGCGCAGCAAATGGTGGAACGCTTCCAGGAATTTCGAGCGGCTGTCGGCTGGCCGGAAGTGCTGGACCGCCTTGCCATCGAGCCGCACGCCGTAATGGTGGTCGTACTCGTAGTTGCGGCGCACCACGGTCAGCCGGTGCTGCTCATCTTGCGTGTATCCCCAGAGCAAGTTGTTCAGGGGACGCAGCATGTCGATTTCCGTGTTCGACAGGGGATCGAGGCCGCCGCCGGGGGCGCGCAGGTTCTGGAAGCGTTGCGCGATGGCGTTCATGGTCTGCACCAGCATGCCCTCTTCATGCCAGTACGACCAGATCAGTTCCAGCAGGCAAGGGTTCGCCAGCTTTTCCTGGATGATGCCAAAGCACAGGTCCACCTCGCCTTCCTGGCCGCGCGGGATGCTGATGGGGATGTCGGGCAATTTGCGGCGGATCACGGCCAGGTAGGGCAAGGTCTGGAAGCCGTCGATGTTTTCCAGGTAATCGTTGCGCAGCACGGTTTCCAGGTCGCGCCCCTGCGGGATGTCGCGCCGGTCCAGATACGCGTTGTCTTCGGCCGGATTGAAGGCCAGCGGCTGGTTCAGCACGCCGCAATTGACCATCACGAACGCTTCCGTCGCCACTTTCAGCACGCGGTAGGAGTCCGAATCGGAAAACGGCAGCGCGCGGCGCTGCTTGAGCTGCTGGAACATGTCGGCCTTCTTGACGAAGCGCTCCTGCTCGAAGCCGCGCACCGCGGCCAGGTCGCCGCAAAACAGGCTGTCCATGAAATGCAGGTAATTCGTAAACGACATCGCCTCGGTGCTGTTGCGTATCAGGGTCCACAGCGGCAAGTCTTCCGTCGGCTCCGTTTCCGTGCGCGTCAGCGACACGCCCACATTGCCCGAGATGGGCTGCGGCTGGCGCTCTTCCGTCTCGTATTCCGCATCCACGGCCAGCATGGCGTTCGGACTCAGCCCTTCCGGCACGGGCAAGGCACTGCGCAGGTCGGGCCGCTGCGACAGCATCATCTGCGCCATGAAACGGTGCATGCCGGCGCGCCGCACGGGTGTGGAAAAGGCGTTCGGCGTGCCGCGCATGGGCACCCATGGCGCGGCGGCCAGCACCTGCACTTGGTCGCGCCCGTCCGCGGTTTGATCGCCGTCAAACGAGACGCTGGCCACGGCACGGTCGCCCACCCTGCCGAAATTGCAGTCGCTGGGATGGCAGTCCGGTGTTTCGAAGGCCAGTCCCACCTGCGGGTTGAGCTGCGGCTTGAAGCACAGCACGGCACTGCAGCCGGCCTGCACCGTCACGCACTGGGGCGCCGTGGCGGGGAAATTGCCATACACGCCCACGTAGCTGCCCGTCGCCAGGTCGGCAAACACGGTGCTGCCACGGCCATCCGTCCAGCGCACGCCGACCAGCATGGCGGGGTCTGGTACCCAGGTGGCGGCGTTGAAATCATGGCAGTCCGCCTCGGCGCCCCGGTACAGGCTGATCGCGGCATTGACGACCATGGCCCCGCTGTCCTGCTCGTGTACGGTGACGACGATGCTGCCGCCCTGCTGTTTCGGACCCGCCTGGCCCGCCGCCCCGCTCCTGCTGCCCATCTTGCCACCCATCTTGCTGCTCATCTTGCTGCTCATGTCATTCTCCTCAATGGATAATCAAACGGCCTGCCGGACCGGCGGCCATGCCGCACGACATCCGCACACAGCTCCGACGTGTCCAGGGTGCTGCGCAGGGCCCAGTGGGTCAGCAAACGCCCCAGCAGCTCGCTTTCGTCTTCCGGGCTCAAGGTGGCGCTGGCGCGCGCCTGGCCCAGCACGGCGAACACCAGGGTCGGCGTCGCCTGGTACATCTGCGCCGGCGCCAGGGTCCAGCTGCGAAACAGCTGCGCCAGCATGGCCGGCTGGCGCGTATGCACGTCCATGGCTTCGACCAGCGAGCCGCCGCGCAAGGCCGGCGGCCGGTGCTGCACCAGCAAGCCCACCAGGGCGTCCATGCTGGCCTGCAACTGTTCCAGCAACCGCTGCCGGGCCGGCGGCAAGCCGGCCAGCGGGTAATACGACAGCCACAGCTGTTCCAGGCGATCCCACTGCGGATGCGGATACAAAGCCCGTCCCATGGCGCAGCTCAGGCGCACCCGCAGCCATGGCACCGGATGGGGATCGTCGATATTGAGACGGAAGACAAACACGCGCGGCAGGCTGACCACGCCGATCAGGCCCAGGGTGGCGGCCACGCCGACCCGCGCCAGCGACCAGAAATCGGCCACGATCTCGGAGATCCACCGCTCCCACAACTGCCAGACGTGAACCAGGCCGCTGCCGCCGTGCTGCATGGCTTGCAGCACGGGCCGCAAGGACGCCACCAGGTCCAGCAGCGCCGCGCCCTGGTGGCCGATCTCGTGCACCAGCGACGAGGCGATGCCGCTGCCTATCATGCGTTCGCGCGGCAGGCGGATGATGGCGACGGGATTGTCGCCGCCGCCGGGCAGGCGCGTGCGCGCACGGCGGATGGCCGCGCCCGGCCCCCGGTCCAGGTAGCAGATCACGGGCGGCGCCTGGTAGACATCGCCGGGCAGCGCCAGCGCATCGGCGGCAACGATGTCGAGGCCGGCCAGCCACACGCCCGTCTTGTGCTCGCTGCGCTGGGTGATGACTTCGTTGAACAGGTCGAACTGGGTCAGCGCGGCATTGAACTTCAGGCGCAGGAAAGTGAAGCGGCGCTGGGCCTCGGCAGCCGTGGCCATGCTGGCGCCGTCGGCGCGCTCGCGCCGCAGCCACCACTGGAACTGGGCCACCATGCGCCGCAAGGCGCGCCTGCCCTGCACCAGCTGGCTTTCGATGGCCGACTGGGCGCTGGGCATCAGGGCCGCCGCCAGCACCGTCGGCTCGATCAGCGCGAACGGTTCCAGCCGCGCCAGCCGCGTCAGCAGCGAGCGCGCCTCCTGCTCCAGCATCCAGGCTGCATAAGCGCCGATGGCCATGATGTCAGACGCCGTACAGGACGATCTTGTGGCCTTGCCGCGCCCAGCGCCCGCTGGATGGGCGCATGCCGGCCTGGCTGCGCACGCCTGCCGGCGCCATGCCGCCCCCCGCAGCTGCGCCGCTGCCGTTCTGCGTGGCGACCTGGCCGCCCGGACGGCCCAGCAGGCCTGGCGCGAACTGGCGCGCCGCCGCGCTGGCCGCCGCCTGGGCGATGGCGCGCGGGTCGCCATTGCCGCGCGCTTGCGCGGCGCGGTTGACGGTATCGGCCGCCAGGCGCACGAACTGCTTGGCGCCCTCGAATTCTCGGTCTTCGTTCGACGACGCTTCCGCTTCCAGCCCCAGGGCGCTGCCGGCGGCCGAGGCCAGGCCGCTGCCGATCTTGGCGCCCAGCGGGCCGCCGAAATAGCCGCCGATGGCGCCGCCCGCCAGGGGAATGGCCTTCTTCGCCACGCCCTTGAGCACGCCGCCGATGGCTTGTCCCACGGGCGACTTGATGATGCCGCCCGCCACGGAGGCGGCCTTGCGCAGGAAATTGCCGAGAAACTGTTCCAGTTCGGCTTCATTGCTGACCGACAACAGTTCATTCGCCAGTTCCATCTCCTCGGCCTCGGAAAACATGGCGTTCGCGCCGCCCTCGCCGCTCCACTCGCCCTGGCCAAACTCGAACTGTTCCGCTTCAAAGCCGGACATTTCCTGTCCGTATTCCAGGGTCGTACGATCCAAGTCATGCATGATGAACTCCTCAAAGTTAGCACCTCGGTTGACACTTCAGTTGACACCTCAGCTGACACAACAGTGCCGGACGCAGCAGCCGTCCGGCTAACAATCGAGCACGACGATGTGCCCGCCCTCGCGGCGCCAGTGGCCACCGTCCCGTCCCGGCATTTGCGCCGCCTGCCTGAGCAAGCCTGGCGCCACGCGGCGTGCCACTTGCAGCAAGGCGGTGTCCACCCGCGTCCTGGGGTCGCGCACGCCCAGGACGCCGTCCTGCACCAGCGCCGTGTTGACGGCATCGATCAGGTGCACGACCTGGCGCGCCAGTTCGAATTCCTTGTCTTCCGGGCTCAATCCTTCCAGTTCCATGCCGAAAATGCCCGCAGCGCGCCGCTTGAGCGCCTGCGGCGAGCCACCATGCAGGGGCAGCAAGGGCGCCACTACCTTGCCCAGCAACTGGCGCAGCGGCCCTTCCAGCGGCGTGCCGCGCACTTGCTGGCCCGCCGCGGTGGCGCCCAGCTGGTGCGCCAGGAAAGCATCGAATTGGGCCGGCCCCTGCAATTCCAGCAACTGCGCCGCCAGCGCCAGCGCATCTTCCTGCTGCAGCGGCAGCATGCCCGGCGCTTCAGGCAATTCCATTTCGGGACGATAGGCGAGCAGGCGGCTGGTCATGACAGGCTCCGGTGGAAGGCGGGCGGGCGGCCCATGCCTCCCTGACGCAAGGGCCGTGCCAGTCCGGCGCAGGGGGAGCCAGGGACAGGACGGCGAACGGCGTTTCGCCGATAGCGTAAAAACCATGGTTTCCGGCGAAGCGGGTTTCGCTGTCAAGATGAGCTTTCAAACAAGCTTAATTGGCCGGAATGATTACGTCGCCTATCCGCCACAGTGCTTGTTATCGACAAAAAATATTTTTCATTTTCAAAAAACAAACTTCGCGCTACCGCGCCAAAAACACCATCAACACCACGCCAACGGACGATAAAAATAAACGTGGCCAACACGTAAATAGTTAATTGGAAACAGGATTTTGGTAGGCAAGCCCTACAATTAACGGGCCAGAATTTGATTGCCTGAAAGAAACTAAATGATAGACCCTACCTTGCGCCGTTTATTGGCCATCACATTACTCAGCCTGCTTGCCGCCTGCGGCGGTGGCAGCGACAGCAAGACCGGCGCCACCCAGAACCCGGACATATCGGTCGTGCCGCCCGCGACCACCGCCCCCGGCGATCCGGCCAACCCCGGCACCAAGCCGGGCGACACCATCCCGCCGCCGCCCCTGACCACGCCGCCGGCCAACCAGACAGCCACCTTCACGCGCGCGGAAGCGTCGCGTTTCCTGGGCCGCGCCACGTTCGGGCCGGACATGGCGGCCATCGACGCCCTCGCCGCCAGCGACAGCGACGCCTGGTTCCGCGCGCAGTTTTCCAAGCCGCAAACCTTGCACCGCAAATATATCGACGCCAAGTATCCCGTTGCGGGCGCGGCGGCCACCAAGGCCGTGCCGAACGACTTTTACGAGTCGTTCTGGCAGCAGGCCGTGCGCGGCGACGACCAGCTGCGCCAGCGCGTAGCCTTTGCCCTGTCGGAAATCTTCGTCGTGTCCACGCAAAACGAGAACGTATGGACGCAAACGCGGGGCGTCGCCAGCTATTACGACATGCTGGGGCAACATGCGTTCGGCAACTTCCGCACCCTGCTGCAGGGCGTGGCAACCCATCCGATGATGGGGCTGTACCTGTCGCACCTGCGCAACCAGAAGGAATCGGCCACGCGTACGCCCGACGAGAATTTCGCGCGCGAAGTGATGCAGTTATTTACCATCGGCCTGTACCAGCTGAATGCGGATGGTTCATTGAAATTGTCCGGCGGCAAGCCCATCGACACCTACACGCGCGACGATGTGGGCGGCCTGGCGAAAGTATTTACGGGCTGGAGCTGGGCCGGCCCCGACCAGGGTGCGAACCGTTTCTTTGGCAGCGTGGCCGATCCGGACCGCGACTGGAAACCGATGCAGAACTATGCGGCGTACCACTCCACCAGCGAAAAGCGCTTCCTGGGCGTGAGCGCGGCGGGCGCCGCCGGCGGCGAAGCGGACATGGCGCTGGCCCTCGACACCCTGTTCAACCATCCGAATGCCGGCCCCTTCTTCGGCCGCCAGCTGATCCAGCGCTTAGTGACCAGCAACCCCAGCCCGGCCTATGTGGGCAGGGTTGCGGCCGCCTTCGCCAACAATGGTTCTGGCGTGCGCGGCGACATGCAGGCCGTGATCCGCGCCGTGCTGCTCGACCCCGACGCGCTGGCGCCAGCCGGCAGCAGCCTGCGCACAGGCAAATTGCGCGAACCGCTGGTACGTTTGGGCAACTGGATGCGCGCCTTTCATGCCAGGGATGCGGCCTTGCAGTACCGCATCTATTACCTGAGCGATCCGCTGTCGGGACTGGGGCAGAATCCCATGAACGCGCCGTCCGTCTTCAACTACTTCCGTCCCTCGTACGTGCCGCCCAATTCGGCGCTGGCGACGGCGGGCCTGGTGGCGCCGGAAATGCAGATCACGTCGGAGCCATCCGTCACCGGTTACCTGAACTTCATGCAGGACGCCATCCGCGGCGGCGTGGCGGAAAACAGCGCCGTGCAAGCCGATTACTCGGCCGAACTGGCCTTGGCCGACCAGCCCGCCGCCTTGCTGGACCGGGTCAACTTGCTGTTAATGTCCGGCAATATGTCGTCCCGGCTGCGCGGCAAGATCCTGGCGGCCGTCACGAGCATCGCGATTCCCGCCGCCAGCGGCAGCAATGCCGCGCAAGTGACGACGGCAAAAACCTACCGCGTGCACCTGGCCATTTTCCTGGCCATGGCCTCGCCTGAATACCTGGTTCAAAAATAAGGAAGCAGCATGACTATCACCACTCATTTCTCGCGCCGCCGCTTCCTCGGCTCCATGCTGGGCCTGGCCGGCAGCGCGGCCGCGCCATTCGCCCTCAACCTGGCCGCCATGGGCCAGGCCGCGGCCCAGTCGGCCGACGACTACAAGGCCCTCGTCTGCCTGTTCATGACCGGCGGCAACGATTCCTTCAACACGGTGCTGGCCACGGACACGCCATCGTGGAGCGAATACCTGCGCCTGCGCAACACGGGCAGCAACGATTCGATCCACCTGCCCGGCGTCGGCGAAACGGGCGGCGTGCTGTCGATCACGCCGGCCACGGCGCAAACGGGCCGCAGCTTCGCCCTGCACCCCGCCCTCGCTCCCGTGAAAGACCTGTTCGACGGCGGCCGAGCCGCCATCGTTGCCAACGTGGGCACACTGATCCAGCCTGTGACCCTGGCGCAATACAAGGCGGGCAATGTGGCGCTGCCGCCGAAACTGTTTTCGCATAACGACCAGCAATCGACCTGGCAATCGGGCTTGCCGGAAGGCGCCAGCATCGGCTGGGGCGGACGCCTGGGCGACCTGCTCGGCACGGGCAACGCGAATGCGACGTTTACGGCCATCTCGGCCGCGTCGAACGCGCTGTTCCTCAGCGGGCGCCAGGTGCGCCAGTTCCAGGTGGGCCAGGCGGGCGCCGTGCCGATCCGCAATATCGGCGGCGGCTACCTGTTCGGCGCCACCGAGGGCGAGACGGCCTTGCGCGACATCATCAGCACGGCGGGCGACGACATGATGGAGCAGGAACACGTGGCGACGGTGCAGCGCGCCATTTCCAGCCAGAGCGTGCTGAGCGGCGCCATGCTGGCGGCCGGCGCGGGCGGCGTGCCCAATCCGCCGCCCTACATCAACCCGAACACGGGTGCGTCCAGCGTCAACCAGCTGGCCGTGCAATTGCAGACGGTGGCGCGCATCATCGGCGGGCGCGGTCCCCTGGGCGCGAAACGGCAAGTGTTTTATGTAACCCTGGGCAGCTTCGACACGCATGACCGCCAAAAGGAATTGCATGGCGACCTGATGGCGCGCCTGGCGCACGCGCTCGCGTATTTCGACGCGACCCTGGCCGCCCTGCAGGGCGCCGACGTGCGGCGCCAGGTGACGACGTTTACGGCGTCGGACTTCGGCCGCACCTTCAGCAGCAACGGCGACGGCACGGATCACGGCTGGGGCGCGCACCACTTTGTCGTGGGCGGCGCCGTGAAGGGCCGCGACATCTACGGCGCCTTCCCCGCCACGGGCCTGGGCCATGAGCTGGACGTGGGTTCCGGCGCCCTGCTGCCGACCACCTCCGTCGACCAGTACGGCGCCACGCTGGCCAAATGGTTCGGCGTGGCCGACAGCCAGCTGGCCGAGGTGTTCCCGAACATCGGCAACTTCAGCCGGCGCGACCTGGGTTTCATGACAGCAACTTAACCGTTCACGGCCACCGTCAGGGTCACCACATAACCATCGGTGGCATTGCCCGTCACCGTCGCCATCTGCAGGCTGGTGCCGTCGGCAAAGACATTGTCGGTGGCATAGCTGGTCTGCGCCAGGTTGCGCACGCTGGCCGTGTAGCCGCTGGCCGTGTAAGCCTCGTTTAATGTTGCCATCGGGAAGGTAAACTGCGACGTCTTGATGCGGTTCGCGGCGCTGGCCGCCTTGGCCAGGCTGGGATAGACCTCGAAATGCACGTGCGGCATGCGCCCGGCGTAGCAGCCGGGAAAGATGGTCGTGAAGCCGAGCTTGCCCGCGCTGTCCGTTTCCTGCACGCCGCGCAGGTAATTTTGCGCCGTCACGCCGCTCGAATACAGCGAATACAGGCCGTCGCGGTCGCAATGCCACAGATAGACGGCGTAGCCAGCCAGGCTGGCGCAGCCGCCGCTGGCGTTGAGCAGCTGCAACTTGATGGTGAGCGGCACGCCCGCCGCCACGCCCGTGGCGCCATTGAAACTGGCGCGGATATCGCTGCGCACGACGCCCGACTGGTTCAGCACGTTGATGATGCTGCCGCCATGCGTATTCGTGCCATCGGCCGGATACGGCCCGCCCGTTTCCTCGGGAATCACCGTGCAGGCGCCTGCGGCCGGTATTGTGACGCTGCCGGCGCTGCCGGACGTGCCCGTGCTGGCGCCGCTGCTCGCGGCCGTGCCGCTGGCGTCCGAACCGCCGCCGCAGCTCATCAAGGGCAAGGTGGCGGCGCCCGCCAGCAGCCAGCGCAGGACTTGCCGCCGCTCGGCCGCCTGTTGCCGCATCATTTCGAGGTCGGATGCCAGACCGTGATCATGTAAGTCCATATGTATTCCATCAAGTAGGGCAAGCTCGCCAAGGCAGGGCTCAGGCTGGCGCACAGGAACAGCGCCTGCGTGGCCCGTTGCGCGAGCGCCTTCCTGGCGGCAATGGCGAGCTTGCGTTCCATGCTTCAAGCCGTTGTATTGACCAGGTTACCGCTGGCGGACAGGCTGCCGCCCGCACTCGCCGCGCCCAGGCTGCCCGACAGCGCCTGCAGGAAACTGCCCAGTTTGCTACTGCCGCCGCCCTCATCGCCGCCCAGCGCGCTGAGCAGGCTGGCAAAGCTGGACTGCAAGTCCGTCACGCTGCTGTCCGCGCTCTGCGCGCTGTCGCTGCCATCGTTGCCGGACGTCGAGAATTTTTGCAGCAGGCTTTGCAAATCCGACTCGATATTGCCGGGACCGCCGCGCGCGCCGCCGCCGGGTGGCGGCCCCGAAGGCGGCTCGCCGCCCTCCTCTTGCGCGCCGGTAGCGCCACCGCTCTGCGCATGCAGGCTGCCCATCAGCTGGTGCAGGAAGGCGCCCAGCGCCTGGCCCACGTCGCCGCTGCCGGCGGCGCCGGTGCCTTCCGTCGCGCTATCGCCATCACTGGCATCGACCGTCACGCCTATCGATGACAAGGCGCTGGAAATAGCGTCGAGAAACGCGCCATCGTCGGGCTTTGACGGCCGCGTGCCGCCCGCGCCGCTGGTACTGCCGGTATTGCTGCCGCCGCCCAGGCGGCTGAACGCGCTCAGCTGACTGGCGGCGCTGGTCGAACTCAAGGCACTGATGCTCATCTCACTCTCCTGTGCTTATTGGGGGCGGCGCGGGCCGGGGCGGCTGTCGCCCCGCTGCTGCGCCTGCTTGCGCTGTTCCGGCGTCAGCACGGCCAGCAATTGCTGCTCCAGCCGCGCCTGCTGCAAGCTGATCGCCGCCATGGCTTGCGCCGCCGTGCTGGCCAGCGCGCTGGCCTTCGCATCGTCGTAGGCGCTGGAGGCGGCCAGCGCGCGCAGCTGCGCATGGGCCTTGAAGGCGATCTTTTCCTGTTCCCGCAGCAAGGGCGCCTGGGCATAGGTGGCGGCGAAAATCTTGTCCTGCTGCGCTTCGCTCAAGTCGATGCCGCGCAGGAATGGCGGCAAGCCTGGCGCACCGGATCCGCCGGGTCCGTGAAGCAGGCCGGGCGGCGGCCCTTCCATGGCGCGCGCTGGCGGGCCGTCCGGTGCAGCTTCTTGCTGGGCCAGCGCCAGCAGCGGCATGCTGCAGGCGGACAGCAGCAACAGGGATACGGCAATACTCAGGTATTTCATCGGGCTTTCCTTTCGTGGCGATCAGCCCCGATTGTGGGCGTCTGGCATGTAAAGCAACGTTAGGGCGGCGTAAAAGCGTGTAAAGGAAGGTGCGCAAATGTAAGCGGACGTATGTAAAAGCGGGTAAAACCGCCCTGAACGGCCCCCTTTGACTGCTATCATCGGGCGATATTCACCCGAAAAAAGCACAGGCATGAGCAAGGTTTTGTTAATCGATGACGACGTGGAACTGGTCGGCATGTTCCAGGAATACCTGACGCAGGAAGGTTTTGACGCCCGCGCCGTGCATGACGGCGAAAGCGGCGCGGCCGAGGCGCTGACGGGCCTGTATGCCATCGCCATCCTCGACGTCATGATGCCGCGCATGAATGGCCTGGAAACGCTGCGCCGCATCCGCGCCGGCAGCAACCTGCCCATCCTGATGCTGACGGCGCGCGGCGACGATACGGACCGCATCGTGGGCCTGGAGCTGGGCGCCGACGATTACGTGACAAAACCGTGCACGCCGCGCGAGCTGACGGCGCGCATCCGCGCCATCCTGCGCCGTGCGCAAGCCGTGCCGCAGGACACGTCGGGCCTGGCCCCGCTGACCGTGGGCCAGTTGACGATGTGGCCGGAACAGCGCCGCGTGGCCTGGGCCGGCGCGCACCTGGAGCTGACGAGCACGGAATTCAACCTGCTGGAAGTGCTGGTGCGCCATGCGGGCAAGCCCGTGAGCAAGAATCAGCTGTCCGAACTGGGCCTGGGCCGGCCCATGGCCCGCTTCGACCGCAATATCGACGTGCACTTGAGCAGCCTGCGCCGCAAACTCGGCAGCCTGGCCGATGGCCGCTCCTGCCTGCAAACCGTGTACCGTCTCGGCTACCAGCTGATCAAGGAGTAAGCGTGGGCCGTCTGTTCTGGAAGTTTTTCCTGTGCATCATGCTGGCGCAAGTGACGGCCACCATCGGCATCGGCGGCACCTTCTGGCTGAAAAACCGGGCCGCACAGCAGGAACGGGCCCTCGACATCGACACCAGCCCGCCCGCGCAAATGATCATCGAGGCCGCCAGCGCCACCGTGGAAGCGGGCGGCAGCCAGGCCTTGCGGCAATTCCTGGGCAAGCTCGAACGCATGCGCGTGTTTGCCGTCGATGCCAAAGGGCAAGAATTGATGGGCCGCGCGGTGCATCCCGCCATGCTGGCCAAGGCGCGCGCCATGCTGCAACAAAGCCAGGCCCATCCCGTCGTGCGCGACGTGGCCGGCAGCGACGGCAAGCGCTACCTGCTGTTCCTGCCCTCGTCCGAACGCTTCCGCAATGCCGAGGCAGGCGCCGCGCGCGACACGCTCAACGCCGTCACCCTGAGCGGCCCGCGCGCCATGGGACCCGGTCCACGCCCCAGCGAAGCGGGCGCCCCGCCGCCACGCGGCGAATTCGGCCGCGGCATGCCGCCCGGCCCGCGCATGGACAGCCCCTACCGCACCTTCGTTCCCCTGGCCGCCGCCATCGCCGCTAGCCTGCTGTTCGCCTTTTTGCTGGCCTGGTATTTTGCGCGCCCCATCCGCGACCTGCGGCAGGCGTTCGAGGCCGCGTCGCACGGCAACCTGGCACCGCGCTTTCACGCCAGCGGCAAGCGCGGCGATGAATTGACGGACCTGGGACGCGATTTCGACCGCATGACAGGACGTTTGCGCAATCTCATGGATAGCCAGACGCGTTTGCTGCATGATGTCTCGCACGAGCTGCGCTCGCCGCTGGCGCGCCTGCAGGCCGCCATCGGCCTGGCGCACCAGCAGCCGGAAAAGATGGCCGCCTCGATGCAGCGCATCGAACGCGAAAGCGAGCGCATGGATAAGCTGATCGGTGAACTGCTGACCCTGTCGCGGCTGGAAGCGGGCGCCGTGCAAGCGGGCGCCGGGCACGCGCACAGCGAAGACGTCGGCATCGCCGACCTCGTGCACGACATCGTGGACGACGCCCGCTATGAAGCCAGGGCGCGCCTGATGGGCATCGACCTGGCGATTGACGCGGCCATGGCCGACGCCAGCGTCACGGGCCAGCCCGAACTGCTGGCCCGTGCCGTGGAAAACGTGGTGCGCAATGCCGTCAAGCACAGCCCCGATGGCGGCACCGTGGATGTCGAGTTGTCGCGCCTGCATGATTGCTTGCGCATCGCCGTGCTGGACCGGGGACCCGGCGTGGCCAGCGCCGACCTGGCCCGCATTTTTGAACCGTTCTTCCGCGCCAGCAATACCCAGCACAGCACGGACGGCCATGGCCTGGGCCTGGCCATCGCCCGGCACGTCATCAACGCCCATGGCGGCCGCATCGGGGCCAGCTTGCGCAGCGGTGGCGGACTGTGCGTGGAAATGTTGTTGCCCGTCAAAACGCCAGGCTGACCTGTCGGCGAGCCTGGCGTCTTTTACGCGCGGAGAATGCTGTTACGCTTGCGTATCGATGATGCTGCCCAGGGTGGACGAAGTCGATTTGGCCGGGCTCGTCGCCGTATCGGCGCTGCTGGCCGGCTGAGTATCTTGCTGCGCCGCCTTCTGCGCGGCGGCAGCTTGCAACTGAGCAATTTGCGCCTGCAAGGCCTGGATTTGCTGCGCCAGCTGCTGCTGCAGCTTTTGCGACGCCTCCGTCTGCTCGCCCTTCTGCGACTCCGTCAACTGCTTTTGCGCCGCCGTGATCTGCTTTTGCAGCGCCGCGATCTGCGAACTGCTGCCCGAACTGGCGCTACTGGCCGCGCTGACCGCGCCGCCTGAACCGATTGCCGCTACCATGATGCCTCCTCAGTGTTTCAATACCAAGATTAACGGCAGGCATGGGGCGCGGACGTAGGGCGGCAGGTGTAAAGGCAGGTAAAGACAGCTCAAGACGGCTGGCGCCCCGCCCTTCCAGCAATCAGGTCTTCGGCAAGGTCACGCCGACCTGGCCCTGGTATTTGCCGCCGCGGTCCTTGTACGACGTTTCGCACACTTCATCGGACTCGAAGAACAGCACTTGCGCCACGCCTTCGTTGGCGTAGATTTTCGCCGGCAACGGTGTCGTGTTGGAAAACTCCAGGGTCACATAGCCTTCCCATTCCGGTTCGAACGGGGTGACGTTGACGATGATGCCGCAGCGCGCATACGTGCTCTTGCCCAGGCAAATCGTCAGCACATTGCGGGGAATGCGGAAATACTCGACCGTGCGGGCCAGCGCGAACGAATTCGGCGGGATGATGCAATAGCCCTTGCCGGACACGTCGACGAAATTGTTCGCGTCGAAATCCTTCGGGTCGACGATGGTGGTGTTGATATTGGTGAACAACTTGAATTCGTCGGCGCAACGGATGTCATAGCCATAGCTGGAGGTGCCGTAGGAAACAATGCGGTTGCCGTCGCGCTCCTTGACCTGGCCCGGTTCGAACGGCTCGATCATGCCCGTTGTTTCCGCCATGCGGCGTATCCATTTATCGCTTTTAATCGTCATCGCAGGGGTATCTTTCTAGAATATCGGAATGGCTGGGGCCGCACGCCTGCTGCAGGCGCGGCCCGGATGGCAGGATTTTACGCGAAAATCCGCCGTTGTTGGCCCCCATCCCCTGAAAATCCTTGGCGATCGGCTATTGTTTCGCCAGCAATGCCGTGATCATCTCGCGCACCACTTGCGCCGTCAGTTCCGGGTTTTCCATGGGAAACAGATGGCCGCCCGGCACCTGGCGGAAAAACTTGCCGACCAGCTTGCGCGTGGCCGTCAAGCCCGCCTGGCGGCATTCCACCGATTCCGTGCCGCCAATAAAACCGATGGGCACCGGCAAACCATCCTTGACGAGGCCGCCGATATGGTGCGGCAAGCTGCGGTAGACCTGCGTTTCCACTTCGCGCGTAAAGCGCAGCTGCACCCCTTCCGGATGGGGAACCAGACCGCTGTCGATGTAATCGCGCAAAACCTGCGGCGCCCAGATGGCGAACATGTCCTTGGCGGCAAAATGCTCATAGGCCGCTTGCGCATCGGGCCACAGCTTGCGCCGCCGGGCGGAAAAACGGGCGGGAGAGTAACGCTCGCCCAGCGCCGTGTTGCGCGCCAGCCGCACCAGCAAGGCGCGCCAGCCCGCCACCACGGGCGAATCGAGCAAGACCACGCAGCGCACCAGGTCGGGCCGCTGCTTGGCCACCATCACGCTGAGCATGCCGCCGAGCGAATGGCCGACGAGAATCACGGGCGCGCTGTAGCGGCGCTCCAGGTCGTCGACATACTCGCGCACCAGCTCGGGCCAGCCCGTGCTGACGGGGTATTCGGGATCGTGCGCATGCATGTCGAGCGCCTGCACGGTGTAATGCTGTCCCAGCAAGCCGAACAGCTTGCGGTAAGTGCCGGCTGGATAACTGTTGGCATGGGCAAAGTGCAGTTGCGGGAGGGTCATCGTGGGGCTGTGCCGGTGAATGCGATAAACAATTGTAATGGCATGCCGGCAAGACGTATCAGAGGAAGGACTCTAATTGCCGGGGCGCATGGGCCATGCCGGGCACGAACGCCGCCAGCACTTCGCCCAGCTCGGCGTTTGAATCCACGACGCAAAAAGCGTCGTCGAACGCGTGGTGACGGTTCATGGGATTGCGCACGACGATGCATTCCAGCCCGGCCGCGTTGGCGGCGCGCAAGCCGCGCGGCGAGTCTTCCACGGCCACGCAGTCGGCGGCGGCCAGGCCCAGGCGCTGCAGGCCCAGCTGGTAGCCATCGGGCGCCGGCTTGCTCTCGCCATACATTTCCCGCGTCAGCACGAAATCGAAGTGTTGCAACAAGCCCGTGGCCGCATGGCTGATCCGAAAATGCTGTTCGTAGGCACTGGTGACCACGCCCATGGCCACGTGCGGGCGCAGCGCCGCCAGCACTGCTTCGATGCCGGGCATGGCCAGCCGGCGCGCCTGGCGCAGGCGCTGCGCAAACAGCACGGTGCGCTCGGCCCGCAGGCGCTCGACCAGCTCAATGTCGTGGCCCTGCCCCAGCAGCACATGCCAGGCGCCGTAGTTATTGTCCAGGAACCAGTCAAAAAATTGCTTTGGCGTCAAGTCTATGCCGTAGGGCAAGAGCAAGTCACGGTTGCTTTCGTAAAACAGCTGCTCGGTGTTGACCAGCACGCCATCGTTGTCCCACAGCACGCCCTGGATGGTTTTCATGGCTTGTTGTCGTTCAAAAACTTACTTGAAGAAGATGTCGTAGGACAATTTCACGATCAGCAGCGCCAGCAGCACGAGGAAGAGGATGCGCACGAAGGCGGCGCCGCGGCGCACGGCGATCCAGGTGCCCGTCAGCGCGCCCAGGATATTGCACACGGCCATCGGTGCCGCCACGGCGTAGACCACGTGACCGGCGGGAATGAAAAAGGCCAGCGCAGCCACGTTGGTGGCGATATTCACCAGTTTCGAGCAAGCCGAGGCGAGGATGAAATCGAAGCCGAAGACGCGGATGAACAGGAAAATCAGGAAGCTGCCCGTGCCCGGCCCGAACAGGCCGTCATAAAAGCCGATGGCGCCGCCGATGACGATGGCGAGGATGCGTTCGCGCGGGCCGATGGGGCGCGCTTCGCGCGTCGTGCCGAAATCCTTCTTCATGAAGGTGTAGATGGCCATGATGATGATTAATACCAGCACCATCGGGCGCACCACCTGCTGCGGCACGTAGGACACGGCGGCCGCGCCGATAAACGACATGACGAAGGCGCTGGCCACGGCCGGCAGCACCAGCAGCCAGGGAATATGCACCTTGCCGACAAACGAGCGGGCGGCAAACGTGGTGCCGCAGGCCGACGCCAGTTTATTCGTGCCCAGCAAGGACGTGGACGCCATGTTCGGCATCAGGTTGAACAGGGCCGGCAGCTGTATCAGCCCGCCCCCGCCCACGGCGGCATCGATCAGGCCGGCAAAGAAGGCAAATAAACACAGCAGCGAGATGGTCAGCATGATAGGCAATGAGGAATGGGCGACAGCGGCAGTATAGGCGCCGTGGATTTTTCCGGATGCAACTTCATATTGCGGAAAACGCAATGAGGCGTAACGCTTGACGGAATGCGCCCCGTACGGTCTACTGGCCTCTTTTGCCGGGAGTCACGCGATGTCGATGAAACTGATGTGGGAGATCCGCGCCTTCTGCACCGTGGTGGAAAAGCGCAGCTTCATCCACGCGGCGCGCATGCTGGGACGCTCGCCGTCGGCCGTCACGCGCGCCATCCAGTTCCTCGAAGATGCCATCGGCGCCGAGCTGATCCTGCGCACGCAAAAGCAGTTCACCCTGACGACGGCCGGCGAAACGTATTACGCGTCGGCCAGGCACTTGCTGGAAACGCAGGCCGAGGCGGAAGAGCAATTGGCGGAATTGAGCAACTCGCCGCAAGGCTGGGTGCGCCTCTCGGCGCCGGAAATCCTGTCGCTGGGTTTCCTGCCGAAAGTGGTGGCGCAATTCTCGCGCGACTACCCGAACGTGTCGGTGGACATTCATTTCTCGGACAAATCCATCGACCCCATCCAGGAAAAGCTGGACTTCGCCATCCGCGGCGCCTTCCCCCAGTCCAGCGAGCTGATCGGCTATCCCCTGTGGAACTACCGCCGCTACATGTACGCCTCGCCCGACTATATACAACGCATGGGCGCGCCCGACGAACCGGAAGAGCTGGCCGGCCACGACATCATCATGCACTCGGCCCCCCGCATCCTGCGCGACTGGCATTTCGTTTCCACCGAGCGCAACGTGCGCTACCAGGTACAGCCGCGTTTTCGCTTCACTTCCGGCATCGCCACTTTTCAAGCGGCCCTGGAAGGCGCCGGCATCGTGCGCCTGGCCAGCTGGCTGGCCGAACCGGCCGTGGCCGCCGGCACCTTGCGCCGCGTCTGCACGGCGTACCGGCTGACCTCGTCGAAAGAGCTGGACCCGAGCATCCATGCCGTGTATGGCACGTCGAGGATGGCCAAGGGGGCAAGGTTGTTTCTGGAATATGTGAAGAAACGGGGGATGGAGATACCGGATGAACGGGTAAGTTAGCGCCTATTTCGCCATGATGGCATCGCTGTACACGGCAAAGTCAGCGTCATCGCAAACAAAACCGGCCACCTCGCGCATGCCCAGCCGTTCATGCGCGCGCAGCGAGCCGATATTGTCGCGCCGGATGAACAGCACCGCCTCCGCGCCCCCCTGCTGCTCGCGCATGGCAGAGTACAGCCGCGCCAGCAAACCCTGCCCCCGCTCCGACGCCGCAATGCAGACGGGACCGTACACATAGGCGTTGTCACTTCCCCCATACGCGGCCAGCATGGCCAGCACCACGGGCGCCTGCGCGGTGGCTGGCGCCGCGCTGAACAGTACGCCAACGACGAGCCCATCAATCACACGCCGCGCCACGATGACGGGCGAGCCACCATCCGCCATGGCGGCCACCTTATCGCGCGAAAACTCACCCGTCAGGCTGCCGCCCTGCGAAGGGGAATTGGCTTGCAGCAAAGTTGTGATGCCGTCGATGTCGGTGGCTTGAGCCGTGCTGACAAGATAAGCGTGACTCGAATGACTCACTCTGGACTCCTGGGACGATGTACGGGCAGCGTAGCATGAAAGCGCTAGCGCCCCTGCCAGTAGCGCGGCCGGCTGGCCCGATACTGCGTTATCTCAATACGATCGCCAAACGCCAGCACCACCGCCCCCGTCACATCCGTGCGCAGCCGGGCAATGCCCATGTCGCCATAGCGCGCATACACTTGCGGCTTCGGATGTTTATAGCGGTTCCGGTGTCCGACCTGAAAAATTGCCAGGGCCGGATGGACGGCGTTCAGAAATGCCGGTGTCGACGAGGTGCCGCTGCCGTGGTGCGGCGCCAGCAGCACGTCGGCGGCCAGTTCGCCCTCCAGCGAGCGTGCCAGCAATTGCGCCTCCTGCGCCGCCTCGATGTCGCCAGCCAGCAAGATTGCATGCTTGCCGGCCGTGATCTTCACGGTGCAGCTGCGGGCGTTTGGTTTCAGGGAAATGTCCGTGTGGCTGGCGGGCAATGGATGCAGCATGGCGAAGTGTACGCCTTCCCAGGTCCAGCTTTGACCGGTCACGCAATGCAGATACGGACGCCGCGCTTGGCGCCGCGCTTCGACGGCCGGGTGGCCATCGAACAGGGACGAAGCCAGCCAGCCCACTTGCACGTTCTCCAACAGAGACATGGCGCCGCCCGCGTGATCGAGGTCGCTGTGGGAAATGATCACGCCGTCCAGCTTGCTGATACCCCGTGCGCGCAGATACGGCACGATGACACGGCTGGCGCCGTCGGAATCGAGACTGTAGGCGGGCCCCGTGTCGTACAGCAGTCGGTGATCGTGGGTTTCCACCAGCACGGCCATGCCTTGTCCCACATCAAAGGCCGTGATCCACATCTGGCCAGGTGGCGGACTCGATGGCAAGGCCGTAAGCAGCGGCAGCCAGCCCAGCATGCCCGCCCACCTATGGGGCCATCCCCGTGGCGCCAAAAGCCAGGCCGTGCCGAACAATGCCCAGCAAAAACTCCACATTGGGGGCGCGGGCGCCGTCCACACGGCAAAGCGGCGCGCACCGAGCCAGTCCAGCACCTGCGCCAGCATCTGCACGATGGCGTGCGCCAGCAGCAACAACCAGTCACACAGAGGCGCCGGCAGCAGGCTGCCCGCCAGGGACAAGGGCGTGACGATCAGGCTGATGACGGGTATGGCCAGCGCATTGGCGACGGGGGACACGAGCGAGACTTGCGAAAACAGCAGCATCGTCAACGGCACCAGCCCCACCGTCACCACATACTGCGTGTGCGCGCCGAGCGCCACGGCGGCGCGCAAACGGCGCCAGCGGCTGGCGCTCTCCGGCAAGGGTGCCGTGGTGCGGCCCGCCGTCGCGTACAGCATGGTGGCGACGGTGCCGAACGACAGCCAGAAACCGGGCCACAGCACGGCCCACGGATCAAGCAGCACGACCACGCCCAGCGCCAGGCACAAGATATGGACGATGCTGGTGATGCGCCCCAGCCACAAGGCCAGCGCCACCACCAGCAACATATATAAAGTGCGCTGCGCCGGCACGCCGAAGCCCGCCAGCAGTACATACACAAATGCCGCCAGCGCGCCGGCCAGCGCCGCCACCTTTTGCGCCGGCAGCCGCAAGGGCAGTTGCCAGTCGGTAAAGAATGAGCGCCGCCACAGCGCGCCCGCGCCCAAGGCGAACAAGCCCGCGATCATGGTGATGTGCAAGCCCGAAATCGAAATCAAGTGGCTCACGCCCGTGCGGTTGAATACCTGCCAGTCCGACTGGGGGATGGCGCGCTGGTCGCCCACCACCAGCGCCACGATCACGCCCGCATACTGTCTATCTTCCAGGCTGCGCAGTATGCGCGCGCGCAATGCCGCGCGGCTCGCTTCCACCACATTGCCGAAACCGGGCACGAAGGCGGCCACGCGCACGTTCGGCGTATCGGCGCGCGGCTGCGGCCGCACATAGCCGGTGGCGCGCACGCCCTGCTCCAGCAACCACGCCTCGTAATCGAAACCCATGGGATTCGCGTTGCCGTGCGGACGCTGCAGCCGCACCGTCAGCCGCCAGCGCTCGCCCGGCTGCACGTCGCCCACCTCGTTCGTCACTTCATCACGAAAACCCGCGTACCAGGACAGGGCGATCAGGGGAGGCACCTTCGCCCCAAGCGCCTTCTCCACGGCAAAATTGAAGCGCACGCCCTGCTCGAAGCGGTACGGCAGGCTGGCCACCGTGCCCGTGACGATAATGTCCTGTCCTTCGTCAGCCAGCGCCAGTTGCGGCGCCATGGCGACCTGGGCCAGCCATGCGGCCCAATAAAAGCCCAGTGCCACACCAGCGGCAAGCGCAACAACACAACGCCAGCGCGCGTGACGGCGCAGCAACAGTACCATCAGCAGCGACATGCCAGCGATCACCCACAGCAACACGCCCGCGTACGGCGGCAAGCTGGCCTGCGTCTGCAACCAGGCGGCGCCAGCGGCAAAGCCGAGTATCAGGGTGCGCATGAAAAGGCAAGATCCGCTCGCTGCGAAAGGGCTCAGATACTGTGATCGCTTTCCACTCTTTGCCCTCTGATCTGGCGCAATGGTGGCGTGGATAAGAACGCTCACGCATGCCATCCGGCACCACCGCTGGCGAAACTTTCCGCATGCTAAGATGGCCCTCCGGCGCCAAGGCGCCACGATTTGGCGGACCTTGCATGACCCCACTGACTGCGGCAGAAACCTATTTGCAGGACTTTCATCAAAGGCAAGTGGGCGTGACCAGCGCCGCGTTTGCCCATCTGCCGGCCAGTTCGCCTGCCGGCACCTGGGCCTCGTCCTACCATGTGCTGACCAGCCTGGCACCGGCCGTGGATGCGCCCTTGAGCGTGCTCGACCTGGCCTGCGGCGACGGCCATCTGCTGGGCTTGCTGGCAGCCAGGCGGCAGCCGCAGCTGCAACTGCTCGGCATCGACATGAGCCAGGCGGAACTGGCCGCCGCGCGCGCCACCCTGCCCGCCTCCGTGCGGCTGCTGCAAGGCCGCGGCCAAACGCTCGACGTGCCATCGGCCAGTGTCGATTATCTCGTGTCGCACATGGCACTGATGCTCATGGACGACATCGAGCAAGTCGTGCGCGAAATGCGCCGCGTGCTGCGACCCGGCGGCCAGTTCGCCGCCATCGTCGGCCGGACTTTCTTGCTGGGCGAGGTGAACGACGTATTCATGCGCGTCTTCAAACCCATCGCCAGCGACGCGCTGCCGCCGCTGCGCTTCGGCGACCGCCGCACGGGCTCCGAAGCCGGCTGGCGCGAACTGCTCGCGGGCGCATTTGCGGACGTCGCATTCGACGACATCGATGTGCGATGGTCGCCCACGCCGGGCGAACTGTGGACCGCCCTGACCGACACCTACGACATCGACCGCCTGCACGACGGCGCCAGGCAGCGCCTGCGCGAGGCGTTCCTGGATGCCGCGGCGCATCTGCAAGACAGCGATGGCACGATCGCCACCGGCTGGGGCCTGCGCCTGGTGTGCGCGCGTGCAGCCTGAACATGCAGACACCAGGGCCGGCCACCACCGCCCGTCCCCATCGACGGTATAATCAGCCTCGCTTACTTCAACACCCAGGCACGACATGACTTCCTCCGCACTTCCTCCCGATACTTCCACCGACCTTTCCGACAGCACCGAAGACAATAACGACGCCACCCTGGTCGCGGAACTGGGGGGACTGGCCGAGCATATCCGCCTGGTGAAAATGGAAGGCCGCGTCTTCGTGCGCTTTTCCGGCGTGGTCAAGGCGGGCCACCTGGTGGTGCCGTATGCACTGGTGCCGGCGCAGGGGGTGCTGGCGCGGCCGGCCAAGTGGCGCAAGATGGACCGCGAGACCAAGCTGGCCCTGGTGCGCGAGCGGGCCAGTGCGGCCGTCTTCGAGGAACTGCGCCAGCACGTGATCGATTTCGTCGCCGATATCGCGGGCCTGAGCGAGGATGTGGACACGGACCCGATGGTCTTCCTGCACACGCTGGCCGACATGCAGACGTCGGAACCGGCCGGCATGGTCTTCGACCGCATCCGCCAGCGCTTCAATCACGCCATCGAGCGCCAGCAGGAAGAGCAGCACGCGGCGCGCACGCGCCAGAGCATCAACCTGGCCGAGTATCCGGCCTCGTTCGAGATGGCGCGCCGCCTGCCGCGCCGCTTCATCGCCCTGCTGGGACCGACGAATTCCGGCAAGACGCACCGCGCCATGGAAGCGCTGGTCAAGGCAAAGAGCGGCATCTACCTGGCGCCCTTGCGCCTGCTGGCCCTGGAAAACTACGAACGGCTGCAGGAAGCCGCGCCGCACGGCAAACCGCTGGCCGTGAGCCTGATCACGGGCGAGGAACGCAGGGTCGTCGACGGCGCCACGCACGTGGCCAGCACGGTGGAAATGCTGGACACGAAAAGCGTCGTCGAGGTAGCCGTCATCGATGAAATCCAGATGCTGGCCGACCCGGACCGGGGCGCCGCATGGACGGCGGCCGTCTGCGGCGCGCCCGCCCACACCGTCTACCTGGTGGGGGCGCCCGAAGCGCGGCGCGCCATCGAGGCGCTGGCCGAGCGCCTGGACTGCCCGCTGGAAGTACATGTTTTGAAACGCATGGCGCCCCTGTCGATGGAGCCGACGGCCGTGCGTAAGGTGCGCAACCTGCGCCGCGGCGACGCCGTCATCGCTTTTTCGCGCCGCGAAGTGCTGATGTGGCGCGACATGATCACGGAAACGGGGCTGTCGGTGGCCACCGTCTACGGCAACCTGTCGCCCGAAGTGCGGCGCGCGCAGGCGCAGCGCTTCCGCGACGGCACGGCCGATATCGTCGTCGGCACGGATGCGCTGGCGATGGGCCTGAACATGCCGATCGCGCGCATCGTCATGACCACCTGCGTCAAATACAATGGCCGCGAGGAGGAAGAGATTTCTGCCGCGCTGGCGCGCCAGATCGCCGGGCGCGCGGGCCGCTACGGCGTGCATGAAGAGGGCCTGGTGGCCGGCTACGACAACGAGACGCACGAAGTGATGCGCGCCCTGCTGAAGGAAAAACTGCATCCGCTGAACACCAGCGGCTTTGCCGTGGCGCCGTCGCTGGAACACCTGCACCGCATTTCGTCGGTGACGGGCGAGCTGTCGCTGTCGAAACTGCTGCGCCGCTTCATCCACAATATCGACGTGCCGGACGGCTTCTTCTTCCCCCGCATCACGGAAGACCAGAAGGAGCGCGCCGTCTGGCTCGACACCCTGCCCCTGTCCGTGGCCGACAAGTTTACTTTGTCGCTGGTGCCGATATCGAGCAAGGTGCCGTCCCTGCAAACGGCGTGGGAGCACTGGGCGAAGAATCTGTCGCAGGGAAAAACCAGCACCTTGCGCCAGCACGCCTACGGCGGCGGCACGCAGAATCTGCAGCAGGTGGAAGACACTTGCCGCTACTATTCGGCGTATGCGTGGCTCAGCTACCGCCTGCCCGAATTCTTCCCCGATATCGCCGTGGCGCAAAACCTGTCGCGCGATGCGTCCGAGCGGGTCGATTCCATCCTGCGCGCGCACAATGCGGCTTCGCGCGGACGCTCGAAGAAGTTCAAACAAGCGTAGAAAGCAAGCGTCAGCGGAGTGGCCAGAACCAGATTTCGCCGCAATCCCAGTAGCACTCCGTGCCGCACACCTTGACGCCGATGGATGGCAGCAGGATGTCGATATGCCCGCCCGCGCCACCCAGGTAGCCGGGAATGCGGAAGAAGGCAACCATGCCCTGGCGCTGGCCGATGCCGGCGATGGCTGCCTCGCGGCTGAATTTTTCGGGCGCGCCGAACATCGACGGACTGGCCAGCATGTGCGCCAGCTTGGCCTGTCCCGGTTCGATCAGCGCACCCTTGAACGGCCCCTTGCGGATGGCCATGCGGCCCCTGACCTGGACGCCGGCCTTGATCAGGGCCAGGCTGACGCGGATGGCGCAGGTATTGGCGAAGCTGTCCTTGCCGATCAAGTCTTCCCAGCCGATTTCGCCAAACAGCGCCGCCTGGTCGACGGCCGCCACGCTCGAATAATTCTCGCGCAGCGTGATGAATGCAGGTTTCACGTCAGCCTCCCGTTGCTCCTGGTCGACAGGGAGCATCAGGCCGATTATAGGAGGATGCGGCGGCCCCGCACTGAGCGAGGTCAAGCGATATGCATTATGGCTTGGCCGCCTCATAGTGCAGCTTCAGCACCAGCCCATTATGGTCGTCGGCCATGTAGATATCGCCGTCCTGGCCCTGCTTCACGTCGACGGGCGCGCCCCTGCCCTGCTTGCCCTTGCGCTCCCAGTTGCCGATCAACTCGACGGACTTGCCCAGCGGCGCGCCGGCCTTGTCGGGCAGCAGCGCCACCAGGCGGTGGCCGTTGCTGCGGTAGCCGTGGTAGCCGATGATCAGGCTATTCCTGTACAGCGCCGGGTAGCGGCTGGCCGTATAAAAGGTCATGCCCAGCGGCGCGGCGTGACCGGGCAGCAGGCGCTGCGGCGCCGCATACTGGGCGTCGCAAGCCGTCTTCGGATATTCGGGACTGGCCACATTGTCGTCGTAGCAGTACGGCCAGCCATAGTGCCGGTCGGCCTTGATCAAATTCAGTTCTTCGTGCGGCAGGTTTTCGTCGCTTTTCAGTTGCGGCATGGCCGCCTGGATGGCGTCGCGCGCGTTTTCCGCCTGCCACAGCTCGCCCGTCGCAGGGTGAAAAGCCAGCGCCATCGAATTGCGCAAGCCGCGCGCATGCGTGCGCCAGCTCGTCACCGTGCCTGCCGGCCACGCCATCGTGTATTCGCGGATGGCGCCCAGCGCTTCCGGGCCTTCCGCCGAAGCGCAAGCCTTGGCCGGATCGGGCGCCTTGCCGTCATTCTCGCAATGGTCGGTACTCGACCCCACGTTCACGTAAAGGTCGCCCTTGGGGCTGAAGCGCATGTTCGTCAACAGGTGCAAGCCGAGGCCCGGCAGGCGCGGCGTCTTGGCCGTGCCGCCGATCACGTCGGTGAGGGTGCGCGCGGTGTCGCGCATGTCGAAGCGGAAGATGCGCCCCACCTCGCCCACGTAGACCATGCCATCCGGTCCCTGCACGATGCCGTTCGGGCGATCGAGCTTGTCGAGCAACAGCTTGCGTTCGTAGCCCGGGCCAGACGCCTTGCGCTGCAACAGCCACAATTTGCCCTGCTTCGGCGTCCATCCCGCCATGTCCGTGACGAGAATGTCGCCGTTCGTCAGCGGCAGCACGCCGCGTGGGAATTTCAGGCCGTCGGCCAGCACGGCCACGCAAAAGCCGGCCGGCGTGGTCACGTCGAGGCGCGGCAAGCCGTCGCACTGGGCGCCGGTCGCCGCCATGGCGGGCGCCAACACGGTAGACATGCAGGCTGCCAGGGCGCCCGCAAGCATTTTCTTGTTCATGGTCTCATTCCATCAAAGGTAATCGGGGCAGCACGGCGCGCGCGTTGGCGCTGGTGGCAAGCGCCACTTGCGCGATATCAAGGCCGCGCAGCTCGGCCAGCACGGCGCCGATGCGCGGCAATTCTTCGGGGCTGTTGCGGCCCGGGTGGATCCAGGCGGGGGAAATGTCGGGCGCGTCCGTCTCCAGCACGATGGCATCCAAAGGCAGGTCGGCGGCCATGCGGCGTATCTGCAGCGCGCGCGTAAACGTCATGGCGCCGCCGAAACCGAGCTTGAAACCGAGGGCTATATAACCCTGCGCCTGCTGGAAGCTGCCATTGAACGCATGCGCGATGCCGCCGTTCGGGCGGATCTGGCGCGCGTGCTTGAGGACGATGTCCTGCGAGCGGCGCACGTGGGTCAGCACGGGCAGGTCGAAGTCGCGGGCGATTTTCAGCTGCTCGCGCAGGAAATGCTCCTGTTTGGCGCGCATGGCCGGTTCGCACAGCATGGGAATGAAGAAATCGAGGCCGATCTCGCCGATGGCGACAAAATGCGGGTCGGCCATGGCGGCTTGCACGGCCTCGCGCAGCGCGATCAAATCATCGTCCGTGGCGTGCGGCACGTAGATCGGGTGGATACCGAGCGCATAGCAGGCGTTGGGCGCCGTTGCCGCCAGATCGCGCACGATGGCGAAATTGGCCCGTTCGACGGCGGGAATGACGATCATGCCCACGCCCTGCTGCTGCGCGCGCGCCGCCACCTGCAGCGATTCGCTGCCGAATTCATGCGCGTCGAGGTGGCAGTGCGTGTCGATCCACATGGCGGCTCCTTAGTACTGGTACGGCTGCAGCCCTTCGTCCGTCAGGCGCAGCACGCGGTCGCAGCGTTTGGCCAGTTCGATATCGTGCGTGACGATGACGAAGGCCGTGCCCAGGGTGCGCGACAATTCCAGCATCAGGTCGAAAATCTGTTCGGCCGTGGCGTGATCGAGGTTGCCCGTCGGTTCATCGGCCAGCACGCAGGCCGGCTGCGTGACGAGGGCGCGGGCCAGGGCCACGCGCTGGCGCTCGCCGCCCGACAACTCGCCCGGCGTGTGCGTGACTCTCTTGGCCAGGTTCACGCGCGTGAGAATCTGCTGCGCCAGCTCGGTGGCGGGCGCGCGCTTCATGCGCCGTATCATCAGCGGCATGGCGACGTTGTCCAGCGCGGAAAACTCGGGCAGCAGGTGGTGGAACTGGTAGACGAAGCCCAGCGAGGCGTTGCGCAAGTCGCCGCGCGCCTTTTCGCTGAGCGTGGCGAAATCCTTGCCCAGCAGGGTCACCTTGCCGCTGGTGGGCGTATCGAGCCCGCCCAGCAGGTGCAGCAGGGTCGACTTGCCCGAGCCGGAGGCGCCGACGATGGCGACGCGCTCGCCGCGGTGGACGTCGATGTCGATGCCGGCCAGCACCTGCACCTTGTAGCTGCCCTGCGTAAAAGTCTTGCCCAGGCCGCGGCAGGACAGGACGGAGGAATCGGCGGAAGCGCCGTTGGAGGCAGGTTTGTTCAGATCGGTCATGGTCGTAGTCAGTGGTTTATTCATAGCGCAGGGCTTCCGCAGGTTTGACGCGGGCGGCCCACCAGCTTGGGTACAGGGTCGCCAAAAAGGCGAGGATCACGGCCAGCACGCCGATCTTGGTGACGTCGGGCCAGCGCAGGTCGGACGGCACGGTGCTGATGAAATAGATGTCCTTGGAGAGGAACTGCACGCCCAGCAAATGCTCGATGAAGGGCACGATGACGTCGATGTTCATGGCCACCAGCACGCCGCCGCCGACGCCCAGGATCGTGCCCAGGATGCCCACCAGCGCGCCCTGGATCATGAAGATCTTCATGATGGAGCGCGGCGAGGCGCCCAGGGTGCGCAAAATCGCGATATCGGCCTGCTTGTCCGTCACCGTCATCACCAGGGTCGACACGAGGTTGAACGCGGCCACGGCGATGATCAGGGTCAAAATGATGAACATCATGCGCTTTTCCGTCTGCACGGCGGCGAACCAGTTGGCGTTCAGCTTGGACCAGTCGCGCAGCCACAGGTCGCCCGGCATGGATTTTTTCAATTCGGCGGCCACTTGCGGCGCCTGGTTCATGTCGGCCAGGCGCAGGCGCAGGCCGGACGGGCCGTCGAGGCGCAGCAGACGCTGGCCGTCTTCGATATTGATGAAGGCCAAACCAGCGTCGAATTCATTGTGGCCCGCCTGGAAGATGCCGCTGACGGTAAAGCTGCGCATGCGCGGCAGCACGCCGGCCGGCGTGACCTGGCCCTGCGCCAGCATCAAGGTCACTTTTTCGCCGAGGTTGACGCGCAGGGCGCGCGCCAGCTCGATGCCCAGCACGATATTGAAGGTGCCCGGCTGCAGGGCCTTGAAGCTGCCCATGCGCGTCTGGCCGGCCACGTCGGACACGTTCGGCTCTTCCTCGGGCAGCACGCCGCGCACGATGGCGGGACGCAGCGCATCGTCGCGCAGCAGCATGCCTTGCGTTTCCACGAACGGCGCGGCGCCCTTCACGGCCGGATTCTTGAAGGCCTGCGCCGCCTCGGCGCGCCAGTCCGGCATGCTGCCGCTGTTGTCGAACACTTCCACGTGGGCCAGCACGGACAGCATGCGGTCCGTCACTTCCTTCTGGAAGCCGTTCATCACGGACAGCACGACGATCAGGGCGGCCACGCCCAGGCCGATGCCGGCCATGGAAATGAGCGAGATGAAGGAGATAAAACTGTTGCGGCCACTGCGCTTGCCGGCCCGCGTGTAGCGCAGGCCAACCAGCCATTCGAAGGGAAGATTTTTTAACATGCTCATTAATTCGTTAATTCTTATGTATGCAACATATCATCGCGTTAGCCCGTGCAACGAAGGGCTGGGGTCAGACCCGGCGGGTCTGACCCCGGTTTTACAAGCCGCTTATTCGTAACGCAGCGCCTCGGCCGGCTTGACTCTGGCGGCGCGCCAGCTCGGGTAGATGGTCGCCACCAGCGCCAGGCCAAAGGCGATCAGGCCGATCTGCGCCACGTCCAGCCAATGCACGTCCGACGGCACGGCGCTGATCTGGTAGATTTCCTTCGAGATGAAGTGCAGGCCGAAGATGCCTTCGATGAAGGGCACGATGACGCCCACGTTCAGCGCCAGCACGACGCCGCCGATCACGCCCAAAGCACTCCCCAGCAAGCCCACCAGCGCGCCCTGGATCATGAAAATCTTCATGATGGAGAACGGCGAGGCGCCCAGGGTGCGCAAAATGGCGATGTCGGCCTGCTTGTCCGTGACCGACATGACCAGGGTCGAGACGAGGTTGAACGCGGCCACGGCGATGATCATGCTGAGGATGATGAACATCATGTTCTTCTGGCTTTGCACCAGCGCATACCAGCTGGCGCTAGCGCGCGACCAGTCGCGCATCCACAGCTGGCCCGGCATCGACGCCTTCAATTCGCGCGCCACCTGCGGCGCCTGGTTCATGTCGTGCAGGCGCAGGCGCAGGCCGGACGGGCCGTCGAGCTGCAGCAGCTGCTGCGCATCAGCCATATTGACGAAGGCCAGGCTGCCATCGAGTTCATTATGACCTGCCTCAAAGATGCCGGCGACTTTCAGCGCGCGCATGCGCGGCATGACGATGCCAGTGGCCGGGTCGCCCGCCTTCGGCTCGCGTTCCAGCATCAGGGTGACGTTCTGTCCCACCTGCACGCCCAGCGCCTTGGCCAGGTCGATGCCCAGCACGATGTTGTACGAACCGGGCGTGAGGTCCTTGAAACTGCCCTGCTTCATCTGGGCGGCCACGCTGGAGACGGTGGCTTCCTGCTGCGGCAGCACGCCGCGCACGATGGACGGGCGCATGGTTTCGTCGTTGAGCAGCATGCCCTGGGTTTCCACGAAGGGCGACACGGCTTTTACTTGCGGGTTGGCGTAGGCGGCGCGCTCCTGCGCCTGCCAATTCGGCATGGAGCCGCTGGTATCGAACACCTCGACGTGGGCCAGCACCGACATCAGCCGGTCGGTGACTTCCTTCTGGAAGCCGTTCATGACGGAGAGGACGACGATCAAGGCGGCCACGCCCAGGCCGATGCCGGCCACGGAAATGAGGGAAATGAAGGAAATGAAGCTGTTGCGGCCGCTGCGCTTCCCGGCGCGCGTGTAGCGCACGCCGACCTGCCACTCGAAAGGAAATTGTTTGATGATGCTCATGCGCTCCCGCGACAACGATGATATGCGAGCGCGCAGTGTGCCACACAATGGGCATTTTATGCATGAACTCTGCGTGAAACAGCGCACCCCGCGCTATTTCCGGCCCCGCGCCGGCCCGAAAACCGGCAACAACTGCCGCGCCGGCGCGTGTTGACGCCGCCGCCCCCGGTCGGTGCCATCGGCCGATGCGCCGCAACAACAACTTCAACTAGTTACATGCGCAACAAAAAGTACCTCCATATACTTGTTTATCAACGGCGCCAGTTTCATGGCCAGCGCATCCGCGTTTGCCTTGCCTGGAACTGCGCCCGCCATGCCAACGCCTTTCACTACAACACTTCACTACTCGATAGGATACCTATGACATTCGCGCGCTCCAGCGTCCTGGCGACGCTCATCGCGGCCGCCTGCGCCATGCCGGCCCTTACTCACGCTGCCGACGGCACCATCACCTTCACGGGCCAGGTCACGGCCCAGACCTGCACCATCAACGGCGGCGCCGGCAAGGATTTCACCGTCGCACTGCCCCCAGTCTCGGCCTCCTCACTCTCGATTGACGGCGCGACGGCGGGGCGCACACCGTTCCAGATCGTGCTGACGGCCTGCACGTCGGCCACGGGCAATGTGTCAGCCTATTTCGAAGCGGGCACGACCATCGACACGGCGACGGGCCGGCTGAAAAATGCGGCGGGTACGGCGACCAAGGTGCAAATCGGCCTGCTCAACTCCGACGCCACCACCGCGATCACGCTGGGCGCGGCACAGGCGGCGCAGAACTCGCAGAGCGTGGCGATCGCCAGCAACACGGCCACCCTCAATTACTTCGCCCAGTATGTGGCGACCGGCGGCGCGGCAGGCGTCGGCACGGTCAGTACCTCCGTCATGTACACGATGTCCTACCAGTAACTATCAGCAACTACCAGCAACTACCAGCAACCATCAGGAATTGACGCGGTGTCAAGCGGTGCCCCGAAAATGCGCCGGTTGGCGAAGAGACAGAACGAAATACGCATTCAACATGCAATCAAAATTACAAGATAAAAGATGGCAAAATGACAGTGCGCAACAAATTATCCAGAACGATCGCGGTTTTCGCCTTGTCATGCATGATGGCGGGCGCGCACGCGTCTGTCGTGATCGGCGGGACGCGCGTGATCTATCGCGCCAGCGACCGCGAAGTCACCATCAAGCTGGCCAATGAAGGCAATGCGCCGGCGCTGGTGCAGGCGTGGCTCGATACGGGCAATCCGAACGCCCTGCCGGACGAGTCGAAAGTGCCGTTCACCTTGCTGCCGCCCCTGTTCCGCCTCGATCCGAAGAAAGGCCAAAGCCTGCGCCTGATCTATACCCAGGAAACGTTGCCGCAAGACAAGGAATCCTTGTTCTGGCTCAATGTGCTCGAAGTGCCGCCGCGCGCCGGCGCCGCCGCGAACGGGGACAGTCCGAATTTCCTGCAGTTGGCGTTCCGCACGCGCATCAAGCTGTTCTTCCGTCCCACGGGATTGCCGGGCAAGGCGGACGATGCCGCCGCCCTCGTGCGCTGGCGCTTCAAGCGCCTGGAGAATGGCCGCTACGTGCTGGAGGGCAACAATCCCACGCCGTACCACGTGACGTTCAGCAAGCTCACCGCTGCGGACGGCATGGCGAGCTGGAGCAACGACATCGGCGCCATGCTGGCCCCCGGCGCCAGCGCGGACTTCGACCTCGGCAACGCCGCGCCGCGCGCCGCCGTGCCCGCGCAGGTCGACTACACTTATATCAACGATTATGGCGCCGGCGTGAGCGGCAAGGCCCTGCGCAAGGGCACGAACGAGTAAGCCATGCGTACCCGGGAACAGTCTGCGCCCCCGCGTGCCGGAACGCGGCTTGCGCTCAGGCGCGGCCACGCCGTGCTGCTGGGCGCGCTCGCCGCATGGGGCGCCCTGCCCGCCTGCGCCGCGGTGGCCGATGTTGCCGATGTTACTGAGGTGCAATTCAACAGCGATTTCCTGATGAAGCCGCAGGGCCAGAGCGTCGACGTGGCGCGTTTCGCGCGCGGCAATCCGGTGCCGCCCGGCGCATACACGGTCGACCTGTACGTCAACGGCCGTTGGGTGGGCCATGATGCGCTGCGTTTCGTCACGCATGCGGGCGCCGCCAGCGCCACGCCGTGCCTGGACAGGACCGCGACCGCGCGCCTGGGGCTCGACCCGGAGAAGCTGTCCGCCCCGGCGCGTGCCGCACTGGCAGCGCCCCGGGCGGACTCCTGCCCGAATCTCGCCGACCTGGTCGACGGCGCGACGCAGGCGTTCGACCTGTCCGAGCTGCGTCTCGACCTGGGCATTCCGCAAGCCTCGCTGCTGCGCCAGCCGCAAGGCTACGTGAGCCAGGAATTCTGGGACGAAGGCGTCGCGTCGGCCACCCTCGGCTACAGCCTGAATACCTTTCACGTGGCCGGCGCCGGCGCGGCGGGCACGCAGACCTACCTGGGCCTGAACGGCGGCGTCAATCTCGGCAGCTGGCACCTGCGGCAAAATACCGCGCTGACGTGGCAGGCGGGCGGGCAGCGCAGCCGTCAGAACATCGCCACCTACCTGCAGCACGAGCTGCCCGCCCTGCGCAGCCAGCTGACGCTCGGCGATGCCTTCACCGACGGCGCCGTGTTCGACAGCATCGGCATACGCGGCGTGGCCCTCGCCAGCGACGACCGCATGCTGCCCGGCTCGCTGCGCGGCTATGCGCCGCTGATACGCGGCGTGGCCTTGAGCAATGCCCGCGTCAGCGTGACGCAGAACGGCAACAAGCTGTACGAGGCCACCGTCGCGCCAGGCCCCTTTGAAATCAACGACTTGTACGCCACCGGCTACGGCGGCGACCTGCTCGTCACGGTAACGGAAGCCGACGGCAGCGTGCACGGTTTTCCCGTGCCGTATGCCTCGGTGGCGCAATTGTTGCGCCCAGGAACCACGCGCTTCCACGTCGCCGCCGGCCAGTTGCGCGACGCGCAGTCGAACGGGCGCCCCCACCTGCTGCAGGGCACGGTGCAGCACGGCTTCAACAATTTTCTCACCGCGTATGCGGGCATGATCGTTGCCGATGGCTACCTGGCCGGTTTGCTGGGCACGGCGTTCAACACGCCCGCAGGCGCCGTCGCCGTCGACGTGACGGGCGCGCGCGCGCGGATTCGCGGCCTGGACGACACCACGGGCCAGAGCGTGCGGCTCGGCTACAGCAAACTGCTGCCCGCCACCGGCACCAACTTCGCGCTGGCCGCCTACCGCTATTCGTCGAGCGGCTTCTGGGCCTTGCGCGACGCCATGCTGGCGCGCAGCGAAGCGGCCGCGGGACGCGACCCGGGCGCCGTCGGCCGCCGGCGCAACCAGCTGCAACTGACCATGAACCAGAGCCTGGCGGACGGCTGGGGCAATGCCTATGTGCTGGCGTCGACGCAGGATTACTGGAACCGGGGCGGCGCCACCGTGCAGTTCCAGCTGGGCTACAACAATACGCGGCGCGCGCTCGGCACCAGTGTCAGCTACAACGTGTCGCTGTCGCGCCAGCGCAACGGCCTGACGGGACAAATGCAGAGCCAGGCCTTCGCCAGCGTGTCGCTGCCGCTCGGCACGGACGAGCACGCGCCGACCTTGTCGACGTTTCTCACGCGCAACAACACGAACGGCTCGTCCGCGCAGGCGATGCTGAACGGCTCGGCCGGCGCGGACAACGCCTACACGTACGGCGTCATGGCGAATCGTGCGCCGGGTTCCAGCACGGCCGGCGCGAACGGCCAGTATCGCAGCCCGTACGCGACCTTCTCCGCCAGCGCCAGCGGCGGCGCGGCTTACTCGCAGCTGTCGGCGGGGGTGACGGGCGCCATCGTCGCGCACCCGGGCGGCGTGACCCTGGCCAACAACCTGGGCGACACGATAGCCGTGGTCGAGGCGAAAGGCGCGACTGGCGCCCGCGTCAGCAATGCGGCCGGCGTGCGCATCGACGGCTTCGGCTACGCGGTGATTCCATACTTGTCGCCGTACAGCCTGAACACGATCGACATCGATCCGAACGGAATGCCGCTCGACGTCGAATTCAAGTCCACCAGCCAGCAGGTGGCGCCGCGCGCGAACGCGGTGGTGATGCTGCGCTTCGACACGCTGACGGGCCGGGCGGCGGTGATCGCGGCCCGCTTGCCGGACGGCGCGGCGCTGCCCTTCGGCGCGGCGGTGTATGACGCGCAGGGGCAAGGCGTGGGCGCGATCAGCCAGAACAGCCGCATCTTCGTGCGCGGCGTGGCCGACGAGGGCACGCTCACGGCGAAATGGGGCGACGCCGCCAACGAGCAATGCGCGTTCGCGTATCGCCTGCCGCCCAAGGGCGAAGACAGGGGCGCGTATGCGCATACCGACGCCGTGTGCGGTGCGAAGGGCGTCATGGCAAGCCCGGCAATGGCGCGGCGGTCCAACGGAGGAACAATACAATGAGCAGCTTGCTTTCATGTCACTTTATTAAGAAATTATCCGGTGTGCCGCTCGTGTGGGCCGCCAGCTGTGCCGGCCTGATCTTGAGCGCGCCGGCGCAGGCGAAGAATTGCACGATCACCCCCGCTGCCACGACGATCACCTTCGGCACGGTGACGGTGCCGCGCAATGCGCCGGTGGGCACGCAGATCGGTGCGACGCAGACTTCGTCGGGAACCTGGACGTGCCCGGCGAATCCTTCTACAAACCCCGACCTCCCCAACATACACGGCTACAACGTGGGCATTACCCCGTCGCGGGCCGCCATCGCCTTGCCCGCCACGTGGGTATGGGATACCGGCATCGCGGGGATCGGCCTCGAAGTGATGGACACGACCTACCTTGGTCCCGACAACTATAACGGCCTTATCTCCAGGCTGGGCTACACGGGCGGAATTAACTACTATGTGCCCTTCGTCGAGCCCGCCCTGACGTATACCAGCGCCTTGGCGAGCGGCTCCTTCGGGTTCAGGTATCGGCTGGTCACCACCGCCGCGCCGGTGACCGTGGGCGGCCCGATTCCCACGATTGAGCTGGCTTCCCTGGGCAGCAACGATCGCACCGGTGGTGGTTCGACGACCATGACGACCGACGTCAAGATCTATCTGGGCAGCACGACGATCGTCGCGAATGGCGCCACGTGCACGCTGAGCGCGCCAGCGAGCGTGGTCTTGCCGACCGTCAAGGGAAGCGCATTGAACCCGGCCGGCACGGCGGCGGGCGACACCGCCTTCAGCATCGATCTCTCGTCCTGCCCGGCCGGCGTGAACGTCTACATCACCTTGACGGACATGAATGGTGCCGACACCACCACCAGCAACCTGAACCTCACGGCCGATTCCAGCGCGCAAGGCGTGAAGCTGCGCGTGTCGAACAGCGGCGGCCCCGTGAAATATGGACCGGCCTTGCCGGGCGCGGGCAATACGAACCAGTGGCTGGTCGGCGCGTCGGCCAGCACCATGGCCATCCCGTTGAAAGTGCAATACCTCTCGACGGGGCCGGTGACGGCCGGCACGGTAAAGGGGCAAATGCAGTTCACGATGAGCTATCAGTGAGCCATCTGAGCACAGCTGCGCGCGGATCGTTTTATTGCATTAAGAGAAAGTCTGATGCGCCGGCAAAGGATGCCGCCCACGGCAAAAAACCATGCGCCCTTCTCGCGCGGCGCCACAATCGCCTACAATCTCGGGATGAATCAACTTACCCTCGTCCTGCCCTTCGCCTTGCCCAATGCCGAACTGGCTGCCGACCTGCTCAAGGTCTTGCAGGCGCCCGCGCTGGCGGCCCTGCTGTCGCGCACCTCTACTTGCAATTTGGAAACTTTTGACAACGCCAACCGCCTGCTGCCGCACGAAGCGTGGCTGGCGCACGCCTTGACCCTGTCGCCCGCGCCCAACGGCGAGGCGGCGCACGCGGCCTTTGCGGCCCAGGCCATGCGCGGCTACGGCCTGGCGCCGGAACCGGGCGCGCGCTATTTCCTGCTGCATCCGGCCCACCTGGCCATCGCCCGCAGCCATATCAGCCTGGAAGACTTGCGCCAGCTCAAGCTGAGCGAGGCCGATGGCCGCACACTGTTCGAGACGGCGCGTCCGTATTTCGACGAGATCGGCCAGCCGCTGGCATATGGCGACGCGGGCACCTGGTTCATGCGCGCCGATGGCTGGTCCGACTTGCAGTGCGCCACGCCGGACGCCGCCACCACGCAAGACCTGTCCGTCTGGATGCCGGAAGGCGAGCACGCGCGCGCCGCGCGCCGCCTGCAGAACGAAGTGCAGATGCTGTGGCATGAACATCCCGTCAACGCGGCACGCGAAGAACGAAGCTTGAAAGCCATCAATTCCTTCTGGATCTGGGGCGGCAGCCTGGCTGCATCTGCATCTGCATCTGCATCTGCGCGCTGCGCGGCCTGTCTGCATACGAAGGACGCGCCCGGCTGGCTGGCCGCGCTGGCGGAACCGGCGCGGCGCGATGCCAGTCCAGACAGTGTGCTGGCGGACCAAGCCGATGCCATCGTCGTGCTGGGCGGATTGACCGAAGCGGCGCAGGCCCAGGAATGGGGCATGTGGCTGCAACAGTTGCAAGCGCTGGAAGCCCACTGGTTCGCCCCCCTGCTGGCGGCCCTCAAGGATGGCCGCCTGGGCCAGTTGCGCCTGGTGCTGAGCCACCGCGACGCCTGGCTGGACTGCACCACCAGTAAGCATGCGCAGCGCAAATTCTGGCGCGCGATTACCCTGAACAAGTTGAAAGCATCATGACCCGTACCCGCATCGCCACCCGTCCCTGCCCATACCGCGAATCCGAATTGCTGCGCCAGGGCGGCATCCACCCCGTGCTGGCCCGCTTGTACGCGTCGCGCGGCCTGTCCGACGCGAAAGAACTGTCGAGCGAACTGGCGGCCCTGATGCCGCCGTCCGGCTTGCTGCACATCGGCGCGGCCGGCGTCTTCCTGGCCGACGCAATTGCCGCCAAGAAACGCATGGTCATCGTGGCCGACTACGATTGCGACGGCGCCACCGCCTGCGCCGTGGCCATCCGCGGCTTGCGCGCCATGGGCGCCGACGTCGATTTCATCGTGCCCAACCGTTTTGAATACGGCTACGGCCTGACGCCGGAAATCGTCGAATTGACGGCGCGCGAAAAGTCGCCCGACATCATCATCACCGTCGACAACGGCATCGCCAGCATCGACGGCGTGGCCGAGGCGAACCGGCGCGGCATTCAGGTGGTTGTCACCGACCACCATTTGCCGGCCGACACCTTGCCCGACGCGGCCGTCATCGTCAATCCGAACCAGCCCGCCTGCGGTTTTCCGTCGAAACACCTGGCGGGCGTGGGCGTCGTGTTCTACGTCTTGCTGGCCCTGCGGGCCGAGCTGCGCCGCCGTGGCATCTTTGATGCGCAAACGCAACCCAAGCTCGACAACCTGCTCGACCTGGTGGCGCTGGGCACGGTGGCCGACGTGGTGCGCCTCGATACCAACAACCGTATCCTCGTCGCGCAAGGCTTGAAACGCATGCGCAAGGGCAATATGCATGCGGGCGTGGCCGCCCTGTTCCGCGTGGCGGGCCGCGAAGCGCGCAGCGCCACGCCGTTCGACCTCGGTTTTGCCCTGGGACCGCGCCTGAATGCGGCCGGCCGCCTGCAGGACATGTCCCTGGGCATCGAATGCCTGATCACGGACGATGAAGGCCGCGCCTGGGCGCTGGCCCAGCAACTCAACGACATCAACCTGAAACGGCGCGAAATCGAGGCGGAAATGCAGGATACGGCCCTGCTGCACCTGGACACCTTCGAGCCGGCCAACAGCAGCACCATCAGCGTGTTTGACGAATCCTGGCACCAGGGCGTGATCGGCATCGTCGCTTCGCGCCTGAAGGAAAAATTCTACCGCCCGACCATCACGTTCGCGCCGGGCGCCGATGGCTGGATCAAGGGTTCCGGCCGCTCGATCCCCGGTTTTCACTTGCGCGACGCGCTCGACCTCGTGTCGAAACGGGCACCGAGCCTGATCGACAAGTTCGGCGGCCACGCCATGGCGGCAGGCTTGACCATCCGCGCCGACGCCTTCGACGCCTTTTCCCAGGCCTTCGAAGCCGTGGGCCAGGCCTGGCTCAGCGCCCAACAGCTGGAACGGGTGGTAGAAACGGACGGCCCGCTGGAAGACGCGTATTACACGACGGCCTTCATCGAACTGATGGATGAGCAAGTGTGGGGCCAGGGCTTCGCCCCGCCCGTCTTCTGCGACGAATTCCGCGTCGTCAGCCAGCGCATCTTAAAAGAGCGCCATTTGAAGCTGTTGCTGGAAAAGAACGGCGCGCGCTTCGACGCCATCTGGTTCGGCCACACGGATGCGCTGGGCGAACGGACAAGGGTCGCCTTCCGGCTCGACGCGAATGAATACAATGGCACGACCAAGGTACAACTCATGGTGGAGCACGCCGAGCCTGCGTAGTGACGCCTGACACAACCTACTGCGCGTTGGTATAGGTAGCCTGCGATGCTCACCGTACTAAAAGTACGGTTGCGCTTCTCGGCCACCTCTCCCTTCCGCTCGCTACGGTTCTGTCAGGCGTTGCGAATTTTGTGGTCTTATTGCTATGCCTCATGTTTACGTGAAACAATGTCGCACCAAACCACAGCGACGGCTGGAACAGCGATTCACACCACCTGAAAGTTATCCAGCACCATGTTGACCGGCCTGAACCACCTCACCCTGTCCGTGCGCGACGTGGCGCGCAGCGTGGCCTTTTACCGCGACACCTTGGGCTTGCGCCTGCATGCGCGCTGGGACAGGGGCGCGTACCTGTCGGCAGGGGATTTGTGGCTGTGCCTGTCGCTCGATGCGGGCGCGGCGATCGGCGCGGGCGGCTACACGCACTACGCGTTTTCCATTTCGCAGGACGATTTTCCCGCCTTTGCCGCCCGCCTGCGCGCCGCCGGCGTGGCGGAATGGCAGCAAAACAGCAGCGCCGGCGATTCCCTGTATTTTCTCGACCCGGACGGCCACCAGCTGGAAGCCCATGCCGGCAGCCTGGCGCAACGGCTGGCGGCCTGCCGCGCAGCGCCGTATCAGGGCATGGTGTTCGAGGATTGAGACCTGCAAGATCGCATATTTATTAAATTCGTTAAATTCATTAAAAAACAAAAATACAAGCGGCGTTTCTGTAAAAAACACTGTCACGCCTCGATACAGCCCTGATAACCTTGCTTTTAAGACTTAATCAGGCTGACAAGATTCCATCCTTCAATAGGCAAATTTGCCACATTTTATTGCATAAATAAAAATATTGATTGAAAATAGTTAACACTTATTTGGCAAATTCGCTAAAATCGATGACGCATCAGGAAATTCCCAATGATGCATGATCAGTTTTGAGGGCAAACCCGTCGAAAGGCGGGGACGCAAAGCCACCGGCCTACCGCGCGCAAGCGCCACGGCAGCGGGGCTGCCAATGCAGGGCCGGGACCGCCAGCGCGGCGCCAGCCTGGAAGCATTGTCGAGATGTGGCCCTCGCCCAACTCGGAGAGTTTCGCCATGAAAAAAATCATTCCCCCGCATCACCGTCAAGGGCGCCTGCTGCTGGGCGCCACAGCCGCCCTCCTGCTGGCCGCTTGCGGCCCCGGCCAGGAGACTTCGACGCCGCCCGCCGCCATCGCCACGGCCGCGACACAGTTCACTGTCGAGGTGCCCGTCATCCCCGCCGCCGTCGGTGCGCTGGTGGTGCAACCGATGTTCCATGCGGCCCCGGCCCTGCTCGATGCGCCTGACGGGCGCGACAGCGCCAACAGCAGCGGCTCGGCCCACTGGCGGCCGCACTTGCAAAACGTACCCGGCGCCATGCGGGAAATGACCACGCGCCGCCTGACGGCGCAAAAAATCGCCGCCTCGGAACAGACGGCACAGGATATCGCCCCCTTGCTGGACGGCGGCGCGGGCGACATCGCCGCCCCCATGGCCGGCAGCAGCGTGGTGGCGACCTATTCTCCCGCGCAAATCCGCGCCGCCTACGACCTGCCCGCCCTGCCGGCGGCCGGCACGGCGCTGACGCCAGCCCAGGCGGCCCAGCTGGGCGCGGGACAGACGATCTACATCGTCGACGCCATGCACAACCCGAACGCGGCGGCTGAATTGGCCATCTTCAACCAGAAATTCGGCTTGCCCGGCTGCACCACCAAGGCTATCGCCACGAATGCCACCCTGCCCCTGCCGCCCGCCCCGGCCAGCGGCTGTGAATTTTCCGTTGTCTACAACACGCCATCGAGCACCATGACGGCCACGGCGCCCGCCTATAACTCGGGCTGGGCCATGGAAATCGCGCTCGACGTGCAGTGGGCGCATGCCACGGCGCCGCTGGCGCGCATCGTGCTGATCGAGGCGCCCGACGCTTCCATCAACAGCCTGCTGGGCGCCGTGCGCCTGGCCAACCAGATGGGGCCTGGCGTCGTGTCGATGAGCTTTGGCGCCGCCGAAGGCAACTGGACAGCATCCGTCGACAGCGCCTTCATGGGCAAGAACATGAGCTACCTGGCCGCCACGGGCGATTCGGGCAGCGGCGTGTCCTGGCCGTCCGTGTCGTCCAACGTGCTGGCCGTGGGCGGCACCACGCTCAGCTACAGCGGCAGCGGCGTGCGCAGCGAAACGGCCTGGTCCGGCACGGGCGGCGGCATCAGCGCCTACACGGCACTGCCCGCCTACCAGACGGCCAGCGTGCCAGGCCTGACCAACCCGCTGCGCCGCAACGTGGCCGACGTGGCCTTCAATGCCGACCCCGCCACGGGCCAGTACACGGCCGTGATGACACCGGGCAGCAGCACCGCCAGCTGGCTCAGCATCGGCGGCACCAGCCTGTCCACGCCGCAATGGGCCGGCCTGGTCGCCATCGCCAACGCCAGCCGCGCGCTGCAGGCGAAGGCGGCGCTCGGCTTGCCGCACAACATCTTGTACGGCCAGATCGCCAGCGTGCCCGGCACCTTCGCCAGCAGCTTTGCCGACATCACGCGCGGCAGCAACGGCACGTGCAGCGTGTGCACGGCCAGGGTCGGCTATGACCCGCTGGGCGGCCTCGGCACGCCGAACGTGAAAAGCCTGCTGGCCGGCCTGTCGGGCACGCAGACGGCACCGGCCGCGCCGGTGGTGGCGCCGGCCAGCATCAGCGGCGCGGCCGGCAAGCCGCTGTCGTTCACCGTCTCGGCCAGCGCAGCCAATCCCCTCAGCTACACCATGCTGGGCGCGCCGGCCGGCATGAGCATCGCCGCCACGGGCGTAGTCAGCTGGGCCGCCCCCGTCGCGGGCACGTATGCCGTGACCATGGTGGCCAAGGATACCGTCAGCGGCCTCAGTGGCCAGGGCGTGTACGCCATCGTCATTACCCCCGTCGCGCCGCCCGTCGTCGGCGCCGGCGCCATCACGGGCAAGGTCGGCACGGCCCTGGCGTTCAATGTCAGCGTCTCCGCCCCCAATCCCGTCAGCTACACGCTCGCCGGCGCGCCGGCCGGCATGACCATCAGCAGCGCCGGACTGGTGAGCTGGGCCTCCCCGGTGGCCGGCACCTATGCCGTCACCGTGACAGCCACCGACAGCAAGACTGGCCTGAGCGGCAAAGGCATCTATACGGTGGCCATCGCCGCCCCGCTGCCCCCCGTCGTGACCGTGGCCAGCGTGAGCGGCAAGCCGGGCGTCGCGCTGTCGTTCGCCGCCACGACGGTGGCGCCCAACCCCGTCACCTACAGCCTGTCGGGCGCGCCGTCCGGCATGGCCGTCAGCGCCGCCGGCGTCGTCAGCTGGGCCAGCCCCGTGCTGGGCAGCTACAGCGTGACCGTCATCGCCAAAGATACCAGGACGGGCTTGACGGGCCAGGCCGTGGCGACAGTAAAAATCGCCGCCGCCGGTCCCACGATCAGCGCCGCCGCCATGACGGGCGTGGCCGGCAAGGCATTGAGCGGCAGCATCGTGCTGACGGCGCCGGGCGCGAACGCCCTGTGGATCTCCATCCTCGGCGCGCCGCTGGGCATGCAGTTTTCCATGAGCGGCATGACCATCACGGCCACCTGGCCGCAACCGGTGGCCGGCAGCTATACGCTGAAGGTCGTGGCAGTGGACAATAACGGCTTGACGGCGCAGCTCAACGTGCCCGTCACCGTCACGGCCAGATAAGCGAACGCGGCCCGCCAACGGGGCGCACCGGGGCTCCCGTCCTGGCGCGCCCCGTTTTGCATGCGCGCGGCCGTTGCAACGAATCCAGAAAAGGAGTATAAATAATCCATATACAGAGTTTTAACGAAGGATATGCCATGAATCTCGCCTACGCCTACCCGAAAAGCCGCTTCGAACCGGCCGTGCTCGTCGACCTGAATGCCAAGGCCGAGCGCGAGCGATTGTCGCAGGCGGCCCTGAAAGGCTTCTTCAAGCTGGCCGCCGCCTGGAAGTTGCGCGACGACGATGCGCGCGAATTGCTGGGCGGCCTGTCCAGCAGCGCCTGGTACGAGTGGAAGAAGCATCCGGACCGCGTGCTGGAAGTGGACCGCATCACGCGCATTTCCTATTTGCTGGGCATCTACAAGGCCTTGCACATCCTGTACGGCGACAAGCTGGCCGACGAATGGGTGAGTTTGCCCAACAAGAATCCCATCTTCGGCGGCCGCACGCCCCTGTCGCAGATGCTGGCCGGCGGCCTGCTGGCCATGCAGACGGTGCGCAAACTGCTCGACGCGCGCCGCGGAGGGCTGTGATCGTGCCTGTCGCCCCGCATGACCACCTGCCGCCGCTGGCCGCCTTGCGCCAGATCGACACTTGCCGCCTGATTCCCTCGCGCTTCGCCGACATGGAAGATTCCGTGCTGGCGCCCCTGGCCGAGGACGACGGCCACCTGCGCGAGCTGTTCGAACTCGATAACGCGACGAATGCGCGCCTGGTGGCCGAGTACGGCGGCGCGCCAGGAATTGGCGTGGACGAGCTGGTTTTTGGCGTGCCGCACTTTCGCATCATCAACGCCGCCTACACGTATGCCCGCCCGGAAGGGGCGCGTTTCAACGATGGCGAGCGGGGCGCCTGGTATTGCGCCTTCGACATGAAAACGGCGCTGGCCGAGATCATTTTCCACAAGACCGTGGAATACCAGGAAATCGATTATTTCGACGACAGCGTCAACTACCAGTCGCTGCTGGCCGATTTTTCCGCCAGTTTCCACGACCTGCGCGGCCAGGAACGCTACCGCGCCTGCCTGGACCCGGCCAGCTACATCGCCTCGCAGGACCTGGCCGCCATCCTGCTCGAAGCCGGCTCCATGGGCATCATCTTCCCCAGCACCCGGCTGGCGGGCGGCACCAACCTGGCCTGCTTCCGCCCTGCCCTGGTCGGCAATGTTCGCAAAGGCGCCGCCTATCGGTTAACATGGCGGGGTACGCCGACGCCGCAGGTGGAAGCCTTGTAAGGCAAGCAAACCGCGCGCAACGGCACCCGACTCACCGCAACTTGATCTCACATGCAAACCAATCCTGAAAAAGACACCGAACTGCGCCTCAAAGTGAACAGCGAAACGGCCCGCCTGGCCTGGAGCGAGCTGGAAAAGCACTTCGCCCAGGGCAATGTCGTCTGGGTCGCCAATGAACTGGACCTGGTCGAAGTGGCCGTGCGCATCTCGCACGACGACAAGGCCAGCATCGCGCAATGGATGGCCGACGGCAAAGTCGCCAAGGTGTCGGACCAGCAGGCGCTGGACTGGCAAGCCGCCGATGCGGCCCTGTGGGCCGTCGTCGTCAGCCCGTTCATCCTGGTGCAGCAGGAAAAACCGACCAGGCACTGATACCTACAGGCTGCGCTCGAGCATCAGGCGCAGCGACGCGCTGCCGTCAAGGCGCGTCACGCTGTTGCTGCGGCCCGCATCCTCCACATACGATTGCCCTTGCAGCTGCTGCTGGCGCAGCAAATTGGCCGCCGACAGCCGTACGCGCGTTTTCGCGTCCGGCTGCCACAGCGCATACGCGTCGAGCGTGCGCCGCACGCCCGCATGGCTGCTGGCATGCGCATCGAGCCGCGCCAGGCCGCCCGTCTGCACGTGCAGATTGCCGCCCATGCTCATCCCCGGCGCAAACCGGTAATCGAGTCCCAAATTGAGCGTGGCCGGCACCTGGCTGGCCAGGCGGTTGCCGGGCCCCGGCACGGCGGCGACCTTGGACCAGTTGCGCCCCGCGTTGGCGCGCACGTCGAGATCGGGCGCCTGCGCCCACAAGGTGCGCAGGGGGAACTTCACATCCAGCTCGATGCCGCGCACCGTGGCCGTGCCGTTGTTGAACGGGCTGGCCGTCCAGATGCCATCGCGCTGGAACAAGCGCTGCACGGTGACGTCGCTGATGCGTCGCGCGTAACCCGACAGGCTGGCCACGCCGCTCTTGCCGAAATAGCTTTCCCAGGCCGCGTCCAGCCCCCACGCCAATTCCGGGCGCAGGTCGGGATTGCCCTGGAAATCGGGATTGTTGGCGCTGTTGCCATTGTTGATGGTGTAGCGGCGCGGCACCAGATTGCGCGTGGCGGGCGCCTTGTAGGTGCGCGCCAGCGCCAGCCGCAGCTGGTCGCGCTCCTGCTGCGGCAGCTTCCACAGCAGCTGCGCCACGGGGCTCCAGACGCTGGCCCGCGTGCGCACCTCGCTCAGGGTGCGGCCCTCGGTCGCCGTCTGCAAGCCTTCCCAGCGCACGCCCGCGTACATTTGCAGGCGCGGCGTCACGTCCCATTCATCCTGCGCATACAGGGCCAGGCGCCGCACGTCGGCCGTGTAGTCTTCATCGAGCGCGTACGGCGCGCCACCGGCAAGATAGGTGTCGCGCTGGCGGCGCGACTCGCTGCGGCGTATCAGGCTGCCGTCCCAGCCCAGACTCAGAGCGTGCCCGCCGCCCAGCCGGCCCAGGTATTTTCCGCTGCTGTTGACGCTGTCGTCGATGGCGTCGGAGACCACGCCGCGCAGCAGCAGGGGCGCGCCATCGGCCGCCGCGCCATGAAACGCGTAATCCGTGTCGCGCCGGTTGTGGTTGACGCCCAGTCTGGCCGTCAGCTTGCCAGCCGCCCCCAGCGCGTGCGTCCAGCTCACGTCGCTGCGCGCGGAAAACACGCTCGCTTGCGAGGTGGCGCCATTGCGCGGATACGCCGTGGGCATGCCCAGCAAGACCGTTTCGCTGGCCACGCCGTCAAAACCCGTGCGATACCAGTCCAGCAGGCTTTGCCAGGTGACGGTGTCGCCATTGTCCAGGGTCCAGTGCAGGCGCGGCGTCAGGCTGGCCTTGTTGACGGACGAGGCATTGCGCGTGCGCGTGTCCCGCAGCGCCAGCGGCGTGCCGGTGGCATCGGACATTGCTTCCGTCGTCCTGCCCGCCACGTCATCGGCCGTGCGCTCGACCGCCCCCGTCAGCGAGTAGGCGAAACCGGGCAGCTTGTCCGCCACGCGCAGCGACGCGGCAGGCTGCCAGCGGCCATCCTGCCGGCCCGCGCCCAGCTTCCATTCGCGCTCGGCGCCGCTGGCGCCCTTGCGCAAGACCACGTTGATGCTGCCCGCGACGGCTTGCATGCTGTATTCGGCCGTCGCGCTGCGCAGGATCTCGATGCGCTCGATCATCTCAGGGGCGATCGATTCGATGGAAAAACCCGGCGGCGCCGCTTCGCCGTTGACCAGCATCTGCGTATAGCCGGCGCCCAGACCGCGCATGCGCACCTCGCCGCCGACGACGGAGACGCCGGGCTGGCGCTTCAGGGCCGCGGCCAGGCTGCCGTCGCCATATTGGGCCAGGTCGTCGCGGCTGACGATGATCTTCGCGGCCGTGTCGTCGCGCCGCTGCTGCAGGCCGCTGGCGGCGGTAATTTCAACCTTTTGCAGCGGCGCATCGCCGGCGCAGGCCGAAACGGGCAAGAGCAGGAAAAAAAACGGGGATAAAAGCGGAGGTAAAAGCGGGGGAAACGGGCTGGCGCTGCGCATGATGCCTTTTTCTACACTGCGGGTTGGGAAGCGCAGTGTAGAGGATTTGACAATGCGCAGCAAGCGCATTGTCAAGCCAGCTTCAGTGCCCGCCGCCCAGGTAAGCCGCGATCACCTTCGGATCATTTTTCAGGCTTTCCGCCGGCCCGTGCACGGAAATGCTGCCGTTTTCCAGCACGTAGCCGTAATCGGCCACGTTCAGGGCGGCGGCGGCGAATTGTTCGACCAGCAGCATGGTCACGCCTTCCGCCTTCAATCGCGTGATGATGCGGAAGACTTCTTCCACCAGGATGGGCGCCAGGCCCATCGACGGCTCGTCCAGCAGGATCACTTCCGGGTTCAGCATCACGGCGCGGGCCATGGCCAGCATCTGCTGCTCGCCGCCCGACAAGGTGCCGGCCAGCTGGTCGCGCCGCTCCTTCAGGCGGGGGAACAGTTCCAGCGCCTTGTCCAGGTCGCCCTTGATGTCGCCTTTCGGGCGCGCCCGCGTAAAACGGGGAAAGGCGCCCAGCAGCAGGTTGTCCGTCACCGACATCGAGGCGAACACCCTCCTGCCTTCCGGCGAATGGGCCAGTCCCGCGCGCGCGATGCGGTGCGAATCGAGCCCCGTGACATCCTTGCCGCCCAGGGTGACGCTGCCTGATTTCGGTTTCAGCATGCCGGAAATGGCGCGCATGGTGGTGGTCTTGCCGGCCCCGTTCGAGCCGATCAGGGTCACCAGCTTGCCCTTCGGGACGTCGAGCGAAATGCCATGCAGGACTTCGACTTTGCCGTAGGCGGCGTGCAGATTGTTAATGGTCAGCATGATCTTCCTCTCAGTGCGCCGCTGGCGCCAGGGTTTCGGCGCTGCCGCCCAGGTAGGCTTCGATCACCTTCGGATCGCTCTGGACAAGCGCGGGCACGCCTTCGGCGATCTTCTGGCCGAAGTCCAGCACCGTCACCACGTCCGACAGGGCCATCACCACGTCCATGTGATGCTCGATCAGGATGATGGTGATGCCGTGCTCGCGGATCTTGCGGATGATGGCCATCAATTCCTTGATGTCGGGCGCCGTCAGGCCCGCCGCCGGTTCGTCGAGCAGCAGCAAACGCGGGTTCAGGCCCAGCGCGCGGCCGATTTCCAGCAGCCGCTGCTTGCCGTATGGCAGATTGCGCGCCTCTTCGTTGGCCAGGTCGGCCAGGCCGACGAATTCGAGGATGCTGGCGGCCCGCTCGCGCGCCGCCTTCTCTTCGCGCTTGTAGCGGGGCGTATGCAGCATCACGTCCAGCACGTTCGATTTAAACGTGTTATGCAAGCCCACCAGCACGTTTTCCGTCGCCGTCATTTCGCCGAACAGCTGCACGTTCTGGAAGGTGCGCGCCACGCCGCCCAGGGCGATTTCGGACGGCGTGCGGCCGGAGATCACCACGCCGGCAAATTCCACCTTGCCCGCCGTCGGCTTGTAGATCCCCGTGAGCACGTTCATCATCGTGCTCTTGCCCGAGCCGTTCGGCCCGATCAAGCCGTGCACGGAGCCCTGCGTGACGTTCAAGTCCACCTGGTTCAGCGCTTTCAGGCCGCCGAACTGCATCAGGGCCTGGTCCACGCGCAGCAAGGTCGCGCCCTGCTGCCCGCCCTGCGCGTGGTCAAACGGCGCCACGCCGTGCGAGGCGACGGCTTCCACATGGCGCCGGCCCTTGCCGATAAAGCTCATCAAAAAGCCGACGATGCCGTCCTGCAGGTAGTACACGACGAATAAGGTCATCAGGCCGAAGATGGTCAACCGCCAGTCGACCATGTTTTCCAGCTTGTACGAATACGCGGCCAGGCCGATGGTGGCCACCAGGGGCACGAGCACGCCGCGCACGGTGGAGCGCTTTTTCGCCAGCATGATGGCGGAACCGATCACGCCCAGCACGGCGGCGCCGACGGCGATCTTGCGGAACAATTCGATGTCCGACAGAAGGCTGGGCAGCATGACGACGATCAGGGCGCCGATCAGGGCGCCCGAACGCGTCTTGCGCCCGCCCATGATGACGGCCAGCAGGAACAATATCGTCAGCTCGAAGTTGTAGGTATTGGGCGAAATGTATTCTTCCGAATACGCATACAGGCTGCCGGCCAGGCCCGCGAAGCCGGCGCTGATGACGAAGGCATACACCTTGTAACGATACACGGATACGCCCATGCAGTCCGAGGCGATGGGACTGTCGCGCAAGGCTTCGAACGCCCGGCCCAGGTTCGACTTCAAAATGCGGTGCACCACCACCAGCGAGATCACCAGCAGCGCGGCGACCATGTAGTAGTACTCCACTTCCGTCAGCTTGTGGCCGAACAGCACGGGCTTGTGGATCTTGATGCCCATCGGCCCTTCCGTCAGGAAGCTCATTTCATTGATCAGGATTTGCACGATGGTGCCGAAGGCCAGGGTCACCATCGCCAGGTAGGGTCCCGTCACGCGCAGGGCCGGCAAGGCCAGGATGGCGCCGAAGACGGCCGCGCCCAGGATACTGGCGGGGATGGCCAGCCAGAACGGCGCGCCCAGCTTGAACACCAGCACGCCCGTGGCGTACGAGCCGATGCCGAACAGGCCCGCGTGGCCCAGCGACACCTGCCCCGTGTAGCCGACGACGATATCGAGACCGAACAGCAGGATGGCATAGATCAATATGGTCTCGGCCAGGTGGATGTAATATGGGTTCGGAATGACGATGGGGAACAGCGCGAGCACGGCCAGGCCCGCCGCGCTCAATGCCAGCATGGTGATTTTCTTGTTCATGTCGTCCTCAGACTTTCTTGATCGCGGCTTTGCCGAACAGGCCGGACGGCTTGATGGCCAGCACCAGCAGCAACAGCAGCAGGCCAGGCACTTCCTTGTAGCCGGTGGAGATGTAGTAGCCGGTGGTGGTCTCGGCGATGCCCAGGATCAGCCCGCCGACGATGGCGCCCACGCCCGAGGTCAGGCCGCCGATGATGGCCACGGCAAACGCTTTCAAGCCCAGCGAAGCGCCCATGGTCGCCCCCGTCAGGGTCAGGGGCGCCACCAGCACGCCCGCGAACGCCGCCGTGGCCGACGACAGCGCGTAGGAAAAGGTGATGACCATGCCCGTGTTGATGCCCATCAAACCGGCCGCGTCGCGGTCGTTGGCCGTCGCCACCACGGCCTTGCCGTAGATCGACTTGCGGTTGAATACTTCCACGGCCAGCATGATGGCCAGCGCGCCGACGATGACGGCCACCTGCATCTGCTGCACATTGGCGCCAAACACCTGGAACGGCGCGGCCGACAGCGGCGACGGGAACATCAGGTCATCCTTGCCCCAGATGTTTTCCGCCACGTTCTTGAAAATGATGGCCAGCGCGATGGTCGACATGATCCAGCCGAATTCGGACTTGATCTTGATGGCGGGCCGCACGCCTATCCATTCGACGAACACGCCCTGCAAGGCGCCGAAGACGATGACGATGGGGATCATCAGCAGATAGCTCATGTACGGCCCGCCGTGGATGGTGCCCACCAGGGAGAGGCCCACGAGCGCGCCCAGCATCAGGGATTCGCCCTGGCCGAAATTGAGGGTGCCGGAAGTGGCAAAGGTCAGCTGGTAGCCGAAGGCGATGACGGCATAGATCATGCCCAGCGCGATGCCGCTGAAGACGAGCTGCAGGAAGATTTCCATGGTATTCCCCGGAAGACGAAAGATGAAAAAATGGCCAGTCCTGATTCCTCAAGGCTGGCCACTGCGCGGCGACTGTCCGCCAGGCTTATTTCGCGAGGACGACCTTGCCGTCCTTGACTTCGCCAAACACGGTCAGGTCGGCCGTGATCGCTTCATGGTTGGTCTTGCTGAACGGTTTGTTGTAGGTGGTGACGGCGCCTTCCACCTTCTCGTTCAGGTTTTCCAGCGCGGCGCGCACTTTCGGGCCGTCCGTGCCGCCCGCCTGCGTGATGGCCGCGGCCAGCAGGTAGATGGAATCGTAGCCTTGCGCGGCCGAAACGGCCGACGGCATGCGTCCGCCCGACGGCTTGTAGGCGGCCACGTAGGCGTCGATGAAGGCCTTGCGCTTCGGCGTGCTGGCATCCTGGATGAAGGTTTGCGGCATGCGCGTGCCGTTGCCGTTCTTGCCCGCGTTGTCGATGAAGTTACCCATGGCCAGGGTCCAGCTGCCGATCAGCGGCACTTTCCAGCCCAGTTTTTCCATGCCGTTGGCGATCTGCGCCAGTTCCGGGCCGATGCCGTAAGTCAGCACAACTTCCGCCCCCGCCTGCTTGGCTTTCAGCAGCTGGGCCGTCATGTCGACGTCCTTGATGTTGTATTTTTCCACGACGACGGGCTTGATGCCCTTCTTGTCGAGCGCCTTTTCCAGGTCTTCGCGGCCCAGCTGGCCATAGTTGGTGGAGTCTGCCAGGATCGCCACTTTCTTGAACTTGCGGTTCTCGATGGCCTCATGCACGATCATGCCGGACTGGATGGTGTCATTGGCGGCATTGCGGAAGATGTAGTTTTCCGGCTGGTCGGCGAATTGCTTGGTGACGATGGAGCCCGTCGCCACATTGTTCATGACGGGAATTTTCGCTTCCTGGTAGAAGCGCTGCGAAGCGAGGGCCACGCCCGTGTTGATGTAGCCGACGGTGGCGGCGACCTTTTCCTTGTTGATCAGCTCCTGGGCGATCTGCACGCCGCGTTCGTTCTTCGCTTCGTCATCGCGCTCGATGAGCAGAAGCGAACGGCCCAGCACGCCACCCTTGGCATTGATTTCAGCGACGGCCAGCTTGACGCCGTCGCGCATCGACACGCCCATCGGCGCGGAACCGCCCGTAAACGGTCCGGACACGCCAATCTTGATGGGGTCGGCTGCGACTGCCGCCTGCGAGAAACCCAAAACCAAACTTGCCACGAGCAATTTCTGTTTCAAATTCATTGTCATCTCCTCTGATACAACGTTTTTAATGCCACTTATTTTTATAGTCGTACGCTGGATAACCGCCCCATCGATAAATCATTGTAGGTGAGTAAACATGCACCAGCAACAACTACATATGACGCGTCGCAACATGCGGAAAAGCCGCAATTGCAGGCCTGTTGTCAGTCTTTTGTAAGGAAAATATGGCGCAAATTGGCGCACCTGCGCCATTCGGCAACAATCCTGTGGCAAAACGCGACAGGCAAGCAGACGAGCCCGGCGATTCCCCTGGGCGCTGATCTGGCGCAATACTGCTACTCCTCAGCATGCTAACGTCGGGCATGCCAGCGCGTGCGCGCCGGCCCCGTCAGCCACTCCTACCGCCTGGAGGCCATATGCAGCGCCCGTCGAACTCGTCCATTTTCCCCTTGCTGCTTGGCGCCGGCGCCAGCCTGCTGTTGGGCGGCTGCGCCACCGACCTGGCGCCCGTGCGCACCTTTGCCGAGCAGACGCAAAAGATGTCGGTCCACTTCGAACCCATGCTGGCGGGCGGCGTCCACAGCTGCATGGACAAGGCCATGCGCAAGCGTCTGATCCTGGCCGAGCGTTTCGATGCGCAAGCCAGCGAACAGGCGGCGCGCGCCGATTGCGCCGCCATCGCGCAAGCCAGCGTATCGATCGCCAGCCTGAACGACGTCCTGCTGCGCTACGCCCATACCCTGGCGGCGCTGGCCGACGACAAGCTGCCCGTCTACAAGGAAGAGTTTGGCGGACTCGGCAATGCGCTGGGCGGCCTGGCGCAGCCGGACGGCGGCGCGCCCCTGCTCGATGCGGACAAGCTGGCCAAGGTCATCAAATTGAGCGAACACCTGAGCCGCCTGGCCACGCAGCGCCTGCAGAAATCGGCATTGCGCGAATTGCTCGACGAGCAGGAAGCCGTCGATATCGTCAGCAATGCGCTCAAGGAATATGCCCAGCGCAGCTACCGTGCCGGCTTGCAGGATGAATTGCGCGACCTGGCCCAGTTGCGCGGCGCCGTCGATAACGCCGCGCCGCGCGAACCGCTGGCCGCCAATTACATCCGCACGCGCCTGCACCTGGAAGGCCGGCAATTGCAGGAAAGGGAAAAGATCGTCGCCGCCTACGTCGCCGCCGTCGACGCCCTGCAAGCGAGCGTGGCCGCGCTGCGGGCCAATCTCGACCGCCTGCAGGCGCCCGAACTGGAACGGCAGCTGGCGCGCTTTTCACGCGACGTCGAGGCGCTGCAGCGGCAAGCGGCGTTCTATGCCCCCGCCCGCTGGTAAATGACAGGCCCACCGGAGAATCCCATGGCCCCACTGACCGAACTGACGAAAGAGCAAAGCTACGCCATCGCCGACAGCCTGGCGCAGGCATCAAGCCTGGTGCTGGAATTGCGCATCCGCGAACGGGAAGCGCTGACGCCGGACGAGCGCGCGCTGCTGGAACAATATGAAAACCACCTGGACCAGATGGTGGCCCTGTTTCGCGCCTACGGCATTTACCTGACGGCCGAAGGAGCCGAGCAGGCGCGCGGCGAGATCGAAGGCGCCATCGCCAAGGGCAAGCTGCAGCTCAAGCGCATCGCCGACGTGAAGGCCGCCATCGGTGCGGCGGCCAGGCTGGTCGACTTGGGCGCCGCCATCCTGTCGCGCGACCCGTTCGCCATCGGCGAGGCGGCGGCAAGCCTGCGGGCCAGGCCGAAGAAGGAGGAAGCGGCCGGACAGACTGCGTGAGTCCGCCGGCCAGTGCCGCATTACTCGATGCTGAGCACGCCCTGGTCCGAACTCAGATACGTCCCGGCGCCATCGGCCGCTTCGGCCAGGCTCCAGGCGTAGCCGCCTGCCGCCGGCGCCGACGTCAACGCGTAGTGCGCGCCCGGTTTCAGTCCGGTAGCCAGGATGGCGCCGCCGGCCTGGGTCGAGACCCAGTCCATGCGGGCGGCGGGCGCCACTTCGCGGTTGAACAAGGCGTGCAACTGCCCGCCCAGCAACAGGGCCTCCGTGTTGGCCGCCGCCGGCAGGCGTATCGCGCTCGGCGCAGCGGCCGGCCCCGTGCCGCCGTCATTGTCGGCAACGGCCAGCACATGCAGGAAGTACTCGGGCGCGTTCAGGGCGGGCGCCGCGGGCGCCGCCACTTCCAGGCGCCAGGCGCCGACATCGCTGGTCCACGATTGCTGCTTGCTGACCAGCGGCGTCTGATTGCGCCACAGATAACTGCCATCGGCCTGGCGCCGGCGCACGGTGAAGCGGCAATCGGCGCCGTTGGCGGCAACGGCGCCCGTTTCGAGATCGGTCTGCGCACAGCCATTGCCCCCCTCCTGCGCACCGCCCACCTTGCGCACGCTGGCATTGAGCGGCAGGATCGTCTGCGCCGTCAGCATGCCGCCGCCATTGCGAATGGTGACGATGCGCTCCTGGCCCGCGTTGTAGCCCAGCTGGTACTGGCCATTGCCCAGCGCCGTCACGCCCGGCGCGCCCGATACGGGATCATTTGCCGTGTGCAGCAGGAAGGTGGCCGGCAAGGCCTGCTTGCTGCGCACGCTGTCGAAGACGACGGTGACCGGCTTGCCCCAGAACGATGGCGAGCGCAGGAACAGCACATTGCGCACGAAACCGTTGGCCATATCGAGCTTGCTGGACGCATAGGCCTTGCTTGCATTGCCGCTGGTGTAGGTGTACTGCGGCGTATTTTCGTAACGGATGATGCCGTCGAGCGCATTCGGGCCCGCAGGGCTGATTTCCTCGATCGTCGGATAGCCCTGTCTCGGCGCATAGAACCATTGGCCGCCGTCATTGCTGAATTCCCTGTCTCCGCGCGTGAAACGCTCGTTCTTGTCGAATATCAGCAGCGTATTGTGAGCAATGCTGCGCGTGTAATAGTTCCACCAGTGGCTGCTGCCATATTCTTCATACAAGCCGGTGTCGAGCAGCAGCGGCGCCTTGTAATTGAGCGAAAAACTGTTCTGGTCGAAGTGCTGGTGATTTTCCGCGATAAAGGACGTCGATTTGAATTCCAGTAGCGTGGCATTCGCATAGTCCCAGGTATCGCGCATCAGCACCTGGCCCGACGTCCTGAAATGGCGCGACAGTTCCAGCGATTCCAGCGGCGCCGCCGGCAGTTGAACGGGCCACAGCAGCCGTTCCAGTATCAAGGCATCGTGCGCGCTGCGCGACGCCACGACATGCTCGCGATAAAACTTCCCGGCCACGCCATCGGCCGTATCCGTCACCGCGCCCAGCGCCAGCTGCCCGATCAATGTGCTACCGAGCGGCGTCGTGAAATTATCGCCGCTGGCGGGAAAGCTGCCGTCATGGCGCAAGCCGTAGATATACGGATAAATCAGCCTGGCTTGCCAATCGGCCTGCAACAGGGGCGCCGTCCCCGTACTTTCCAGCGCGCTGCGCCACAGGAGCAGGCGCTCGGGAATGCTCGATACGCCATAGGCAAAGCCCATATGGTGGCCGCCGTCGACCGAAATCAGGGCGCGTGCCGCAAGAAAGCCCTTTTCGTAGTGCGCATACGATGTTTCAATCATCGGCAACACTTCCGGATGCTCGTCGACGATGGCCAGCAAGCCGACGGTGACATTATTGACGGCGCTGAACGGGTGGCCGCTGATATAGAAACCGGCGATGGACGGCTTCGATTCGCTGCGGTCCCACTGTTCATACACGGGCTTCTTCTTGCAATCAAAACTGGTGCTGGTGATATATAACTGCTGATAGCCGCACATCGAGACAAACAGATTCTCGTGCCCCTTGCCCGTATCGGCGGCGATCGTTTCCTTGATTCGCTGCGCCGTCAGGTCGCGGTAGGTGCCGAAACCCACGGCGTCGGGCACGGCGCGCGCGCCCGTTTCGGCAAACAGCCAGTCGTAGAGGATGCCCATGGCGCCCACCCGTCCGCCCGACGACCACTCGCCGCCGGCCACGGGGGGCGTCACCAGCAGCTTGTCGAGGTAATTCAGGGCGCCATCCAGATATTTCGCATTGCCCGTCAGGCGGTAGGCCATGGCCAGCATCTGCGCAGTTTCATAAATCGTGCCGCGGCTGCCGGTGGCCACGTTGCACAGGTCCGGCACGCCGCTGGCAGGGGGAATCAGCGGGCAGGCCTGAAGCGTGCTCACCCGTCCGTCGACACGCTCCATGAAGCCGTACCAGGCCTTGTTGAGCAAAGCATCCATCGCCGGTGCCTGCCACAATGCATGGCCGCCGCCATCGAGCAAACGGAAATTGCGCATGGTTTCATTGCGCCGCATGCCTATCCTGCTGATCTGCCCATCCGCCTTCCATTCCATCGGTGGCGTGGCGCCGGTGCCGTCGACCGTTCTCCAGCCCATGGGCACGGCAACGCCATTGACTCTCAAGTCAACTTTATGGGTCTGGCTATTCCATGACAACTGGATGTTCGACCAGACATCGGGTTTTAAATCGATCCTGGCGACAGACAGATACTGGGCCAGTCCATTGACCTGGAAGCCGACCTGAAAACCGATGCTTTCCCCCGCCGCACCGGCCGGACTGTCATAGGAATCGACGTGGCGGATAAAAAAACCGTTGCGGCTCGGACTGAATTCGCCAAAAATCGGCTGGTTGACGCTATCGAGCGCATCCTTGCGCCCGGCGAACAGCTCCAGGCTGATGCTGCCGCCTGCGGCGGGAAACGCGGCCGGCAGATTCGGCAATTGCGGTTTCAACGCATCGAAACTGGCTTGATTCAGGAATAGCCGCGGATGGCCCTGCTTGATGGGCGCCGGCAATTGCGCCATCGCGGAAGAGGCAAGCAGGCAAAACATGCCCAGCATGGCATGCGCCATTTTCCTCGGCAAGAACGGCACACCGCTTCGGCGATGGCGAAACATTGTTTTCTGTTGGCGAATCATTTGACTTTGCACACGGGCTCCCGGAATCAACCAGTTAATAAAAAAACCATATGGCGAATACTGCCATACAATTTTTCAAAAAAGCCAATAATGACCATCAAATAACAAATTATTGAAAGAAAATATAAGCAGTAGGAATTACCACGAAGAATTAATATTTCCGATCAAAAACAAACAGTTCCTTCAACACATTCCAATTGCACCAGGCCTGCCCCAGGCAGCCGGCCATGCCCTCAAGGCTCGGGCGGACGGTGCCCCATCGCGTGCGTGGCCATCTTCAGGTACAGGAAGGACTGCTCCTCATTGTGCGCATAGCCCATCTGCCCTTCGGCCAGGGCGACGGATTTCTGCTGCAGCGCTTCCGGGTAGTCCAGGTCGCAGGCGGCGTCGAGCCAGTAGCGCGCCCTGGCTTCGTCGGCATCCTCCAGCATGTTCGCCACGATGAACATGGCCGGCGCCACGCCCCGTTGCGCGGCCAGTTCCAGCCAGCGCAGCGCGGCGGCGCTGTCCTGCGGCCCGCCCATGCCGTTCTTGTGCATCAGGCCCAGGTAGTACGCGGCAGGACCGCCGCCCTGCCCCGCCGCGTGCTCGAACAGGGCGCGCGCCTGCGGCTGGCTCGCCTCGCCCGCGCGCATCAGGGTCTTGGCCTGGGCCGTGATATCCGGCCCTGCCGATGCCAGCGGCGATACGGCCAGGGCGACGGCAAACACCCATGCCTTCATTTCGACAGGTCCACTTGATACAGCGCAAAGCCCTTGCCTGCGCCATCATCAGGCTTCAACTGCGTCACATTGTCGATGCCGGCTGCCTTCGCCAGCTCGATCACGCCCGGCGCCGAGTGGAACACCACCGGACCTTTCGTGGCAGCCTTGGCGAAGCGCCAGCTGCGCGCCGCGCCGTTTTTCGCCCGCGTCAGGTTTTTTTCTTGCGTCACGTAGACGATCAGCAGTTCGCGGTTGTTGTCGGGCGAGGCCACCACCGTCTTGCTGCCGTCGAGGCCGGGGAAATTGCCGCCGCCGCTGGCGCGGTAGTTATTCGTCGCGATGAGGAATTCCTGCGCCGCGTCCACAGGCTTGCCTTTGTAGCTCAGACCCTGGATGCGCCGGCCCGGCGGCTGCGTGACGTCGATCTGGTAGCGCACGTCGGCGCTGGTGATCGTATCGAAGTTATAGCTCGGGTGGGCCGTATTGACCAGTTCCTGCGCTTCCAGCTTGTTCGGGTCGATGGTGTTGAAGCGCCGCGCCGACTGCTCCAGCCAGGCTTTCAGCTCCGCGCCGTTCATCTTCACGCCGTACAGCGCGTTCGGATACAGATACAGGTCGGCCGCGTTGTTCAGCGCCACGTTGCCCGCCTTGACGTCCGTGTAGTCGGACACGCCCGCCGAGCCGCTCTTGAACGGGGACGACATCGACAGCACGGGCAAGTGCGCGTACTGCGGCAGGTTCGCCTTCACGTACGCGGCCAGATAGGCCGATTGCGCCTGGTTCACCACTTCGATGGCGCTGACGTCGCCCACGTCGGCGAAATACGTCGACATGCGGAAATCCGTGGCGCCGACCGGTGTCTGCACGTAGGCGATCGTCGCCGCGTGCTCCTCGGCCACCAGTGCGGCGATGGCTGCGTCGGGCTGTACATAGCTCTTGTCCGCGTTCTGGATGCCGCGCGCTTCCACCGTGGTGGCGCTCTTGTCGACCACCCACTGCTTGCCGTCGTGGCGCAGGCGCAAACCGATCACGCCCAGGTGCTTGCCCCACAAATTGGCCATCACGGTGGGCACGCCGTTGACCAGCCCTTTGACCTTGTCGACGCCGGGCAAATTAAACTGCGGCACCGTGCTGGCCGCGTTCGGGAACAGCTGGTGCGAGTGGCCGATCAGCATGGCGTCCACGCCTGGCACTTGCGACAGGTAGTAATTACCGTTTTCCATGGTCGGCGAATACGGGCTGTCATCGAGACCGCCGTGCGAAATGGCCACCACCAGCTCGGCGCCCCTGGCGCGCATCTCGGGGATGAATTTTTCCGCCGTCTCGCGCACGCCCTGCGTATAGACGCGCCCTTCCAGCCAGCGCTTGTCCCAGGCCATGATGGTGGGCGGCGCAAAGCTGATGATGCCCACCTTCACCGTGGCAGTGATGGCTTGGCCATCGGGACCGGTCGCCGTGATCTGCTTGGCTATGATGTGATATGGCGCAAACAGGGGCTGGCCCGTCCTGGCGCTGTAGACGTTGGCCAGCACTTGCGGGAACGCGGGGCCGGCGCAGCGCGGCTTGCCGGCATCGACGCTGTCGACGTCGAAGCGGTTGCCCGTCACCTGGCTCAAAAACGCCAGGCCGTAGTTGAATTCGTGGTTGCCGATGCCGCCGCCGTCCACTTTCAGCAGATTCATCGCCTTGTAGATGGCCAGGGTCTGGTCGCAGGCCAGCGGTTTCACGAGGGCCTGGTAGTCGGCCAGGGCCGTGCCCTGGATGGTGTCGCCGTTGTCGAGCAGCAGATTATTCGGGAATTGCGCGCGCGCCTGGGCGATCAGTGCCGCCGTGCGTTCCAGGCCGATCGACGGTTCCGCCTGCAGCTTGTAGTAATCATAACTGAGCACATTCGCGTGCAAGTCCGTCGTCTCCAGCAGGGCCAGGGTGGCGCTGCTGCCGGCCGGCGCGGCCGATGGCGCCCAGGCGGGTCCCGTGGCGGCGGGCGGCAAGGCGCCGCAGCCGGCCAGCAGCAGCGGTAACAGGGCGAGACGGGGAAGCTGAAGCATGATGTATTCCTGTGGAAAGACAATATCGCCAGCATCATACGCAGCACGGCAGCCCCTATCAAGGCAAAAATATTGTCGTAAATACAGCAAAATCGTCATTTTATTGCCCCGCGCGGCGGCAATTGCGCCGCGGCGGCAGCGGAAACGCGCCGCGCTCGCGTATAATTCAGGGTTTGATTTCACCATAGAAGACCAGAACATTATGGAAGCCGAACGCATCAATATCATCTCCGCCCTGCTCAACGACCTGACGGTCCGCGAAGCCGAACTTCGGAGGTATCTTTGACTTCACTGTCAAGTCGGAGAAACTAGAGCAAGTCAACGAAGAGCTGGAAGATCCAACCGTCTGGAACGATCCCAAGCGCGCCCAGGACCTCGGTAAAGAGAAGAAGGCGCTGGAAGCCATCGTCTTCACGCTCGCCAAGGCCGATGCCGACCTGCGCGACACCCGCGACCTGTTCGACATGGCCCGCGAAGAAGGCGATGACGAGACTCTGGAAGCGATCGAGCAGGACGTGCAGGAAATCCGCAAGGTCATCGAAAGCATGGAATTCCGCCGGATGTTCAACAATCCGATGGACCCGAACAACTGCTTCATCGACATCCAGGCCGGCGCCGGCGGCACGGAAGCCCAGGACTGGGCTTCGATGCTGCTGCGCCAGTATCTGCGCTATTGCGAACGCAAGGGTTTTAAAGTTGAAATCCTCGAGCAATCCGACGGCGAGGTCGCCGGCATCAAGACGGCCACTTTGAAGGTCGAGGGCGATCACGCCTACGGCTTCCTGCGCACGGAAACGGGCGTGCACCGCCTGGTGCGCAAGTCGCCATTCGACTCGGCCAACGGCCGCCATACGTCGTTTACGTCGCTGTTCGTGTATCCGGAAGTCGACGATTCGATCGAAATCGACGTCAACCCGGCCGATATCCGCGTCGATACCTACCGCGCGTCGGGCGCCGGCGGTCAGCACATCAACAAGACCGACTCCGCCGTCCGCATGACCCACGCGCCGACCGGCATCGTGGTGCAGTGCCAGAACGACCGTTCGCAGCACCGCAACCGCGCCGAAGCGATGGAAATGCTGAAAGCGAAACTGTACGAGCATGAACTGCGCAAGCGCATGAGCGAACAGCAAAAGCTGGAAGACTCGAAGACGGACGTGGGCTGGGGTCACCAGATCCGCTCCTACGTTCTGGACCAGTCCCGCATCAAGGACTTGCGCACCGGCTTCGAGACGGGTAATACCAAGGGCGTGCTCGATGGCGACATCGACGAGTTCATTTCCGCCTCGCTCAAGCAAGGCGTGTAAGGATGAACGCATCCGCTCCGGCACTGGCAAAGCACGCCTTCCTGTTCGACATGGATGGCACGATCGTCGACAACATGGCCTTCCACACGACATCGTGGCTGGCGTTCTTTGAACGCCACGGCCATGCGCTGGACGCGGACGCCTTTTTCCGCGACACGGCGGGACGGCAGGGGCACGAAATCATCGCCAAGTATCTGGGCGCGGATGCCGACCATGTCACCCTGCTGGCGGAAAAGGAAGTCGTCTACCGCGAACTGTATGGCCCGCACCTGGCGACAGTGCTTGGTTTCGACCGGCTGATCGCCAGCGCGCGCCAGGCTGGCGTCGGGCTGGTGGTGGGCACGGCCGCGCCGGACGAGAACATCGCGTTCACGCTCGATGGCCTGGACCTGCGCCACCGCTTCGACGCCATCGTCGGCGCCGCCGACGTGGAACGGGGCAAGCCGCACCCGGACGTTTTCCTGAAAGGCGCGCTGCTGGCCGGCGCGCTGCCGCAAGACTGCATCGTCTTCGAAGACGCGCCCCTGGGCGTGGAAGCGGCGCGCCGCGCCGGCATGCGCGTCGTGGTGCTCACCACCACCCTGCCGGCCGAGGCGTTTGCCGCCTTCGACAACGTCATTGCCATCGTGCCGGATTTCTCCGCACTCGACGTCGACGCACTGTTTGCCAGCGTGGCGCCAGCGCTGGCGCCACATCATCAATAATCACCAACGAAGAACACCATGACTACGGATATCCAAGAACAAGCCGCCGCCCCCGATGAAAACAAGATCATCGCCGAGCGCCGCGTCAAGCTGGCAGCACTGCGCGAACAAGGCGTCGCCTTCCCGAACGATTTCCGCCCCGAGCACAAGGCGGCCGACCTGCACGCGCAATACGGCGGCAAGACGCGCGAAGAGCTGGAAGCCGAACCTGTCACCGTGGTGCTGGCCGGCCGCATGATGCTCAAGCGCGAAGCCGGCAAGAAAGCCGCTTTCGCCACCCTGCAAGACGCCTCCGGCCCGAAGGCCGACGGCCGCATCCAGATCTACGCCACCCTGGACCTGACCGGCGAAGCGGCCATGGCCGCCCTGCACCACTATGACCTGGGCGACATCCTGGGCGTGACGGGCACCCTGTTCAAGACCAAGACGGACGAACTGACCATCAAGGTCACGGAACTGCGTTTGATCACCAAGTCGCTGCGCCCGCTGCCGGACAAATTCCACGGCCTGGCCGACCAGGAAACGAAGTACCGCCAGCGCTACGTCGACCTGATCATGAACGAAGAGACGCGCCGCACCTTCAAGGCGCGTACCGCCGCCATCTCGTCGATCCGCCGCTTCATGGAAAAGAACGAGTTCATGGAAGTGGAAACGCCGATGCTGCACACGATTCCCGGCGGCGCCGCGGCCAAGCCGTTCATCACGCACCACAATGCGCTCGACATGCAGATGTTCCTGCGCATCGCGCCCGAGCTGTACCTGAAGCGCCTGGTCGTGGGCGGCTTCGACCGCGTGTTCGAGATCAACCGCAACTTCCGCAACGAAGGCGTGTCGATCCGTCACAACCCTGAATTCACGATGATGGAATTCTACGCGGCCTACACCGACTACAAATGGCTGATGGATTTCACGGAAGCCGTCATCCGCCAGGCCGCCATCGACGCGCACGGCACCGCCACCCTGACCTACGGCGGCCGCGAGCTGGACCTGGCAAAACCGTTCCATCGCCTGACCATCGTCGAAGCGATCAACAAGTACGCTCCAGGCTACACCGCCGGGCAGTTGAACGATGCCGAATTCATCAAGGAAGAGCTGAAAAAATTCGGCGTCAAGCCGTTTGCCACAGCCGGCCTGGGCGCGCTGCAACTGGCGCTGTTCGAAGAGACGGCTGAAGCGCAGCTGTGGGAACCGACCTACATCATCGACTATCCGGTCGAAGTGTCGCCACTGGCGCGCGCTTCCGACACGGTGGCCGGCATCACGGAACGCTTCGAGCTGTTCATGGTGGGCCGCGAAATCGCCAACGGCTTCTCCGAGTTGAACGACGCGGAAGACCAGTCGGCCCGCTTCCTGGCACAAGTGGCCGCCAAGGATGCCGGCGATGAAGAGGCAATGTTCTACGACGCCGACTACATCCGCGCGCTGGAATACGGCATGCCGCCAGCCGGCGGCTGCGGCATCGGCATCGACCGCCTGATGATGATCATCACGGATTCGCCGAACATCCGCGACGTGCTGCTGTTCCCTCACCTGCGCCGCGAAGAGTGATGAACACCTGAAAAATCTACTGCGCGTCGCGATTTGCGGCCTGCGATGCTCACTGTGCTATAGCACAGTTGCGCTTCTTAGCCGCAACTCACATCCGCTCGCTACGATTTTTCAGGCGTTCGATGCTTCAAGGCAAAAAAAAGCCGCCTGATTTTGCGATCAGGCGGCTTTTTTATTTGTGCGGCCGGCCTGCCGTCAGCCGGCCAGGGTCACGCGCTGGTGGCTGCGGCTAGCCTGCTGCGCCGCCAATGCCGTCGCCAGCGCGCGCATGCCGTCGTCGCCGGTGGCGGCCGGCTGCCCTTCGCCGCGCATGGCGCGCTGGAAGGCGCGCACCGAGCGAACATACAGGTTTTCATGCTCGACGGGGATGTCGACGCTGCCGCCGTCGCGCGTCAGGCTGATGCTGCCGACGGGGCGCTGCGTCATCACGCCGGTGGCGAAGATGGTGCCCTTGCTGCCGATGATTTCCACGCCGGACAGCGAATGCGGCGCATTGAACGCGTCGTGCACCTGCACCAGGGTGCCGTTATCGAACTCGATGACGGCCATCAGGCCCTCTTCCAGCCCGGCCACCGTCATGCCGCCGCTGGTGGCGCAGGCAGTGACGTGGCGCGGCTCCGAGTCGAGCAGGAAGCGCAGGGTGTCGACGTCGTGCACGAACATGTCGAGCGTGACGCCGCCCGATTCCGGCGCATCCAGGCGCCAGCCGCGCAGGTGCTGCGGCAGGTTGTTCGCGTGCAGCACGCGGCAATACAGGGGCTGGCCGATCTCGCCGGCGCGTATCAGCTCGCGCACCTTGCCGTGGCTGGCGGCGTTGCGCAGGTGATGGTTAATCCCCAGCACCACGCCCGCATCGGCGCAACCGTCGACCATGCGGCGCGCGTCGTCCAGGTTCAGCGCCAGCGGCTTCTCGCACAGCACGTGCTTGCCCGCGCGCGCCGCCTGCAAGGTCTGCGACATATGCCATTCGTTGGTGGTGCTGATGTACACGGCGTCCGCGCCCGGATGGGCCAGCGCCGCATCGAGGTCCGTGTAGCTGGCGGCTATGCCGAACTGCTCCGCAAAGGCGGCGCCGCGCGCGGCATCCGTGCTGACCACGGCCAGCACTTCGGCATCGCCCTGCTGGCGGATCGCGTCGACCATCCATTCGCGCGCCACGGTGCTGGCGCCGACCAAAATCCATCCGGTTTTCTTCATTCGATTCTCCCGTTAAAAAGTGTGGCGCAGGCCCAGGTTCCAGGCCTGGTTGCCGGTGCCGTTGTCGGTGGCGTTGCCCACCAGGTAGGCGGCGCCATTGCGGTTGTCGATGTGCGCATAGGCCGCGTACAAGGTGCTGCGCTTCGACAGCGCATACGTGTAGCCGATGCCGAGCTGGGTAGCGTCGCCGTTGGCGGCGCGCCGGTCGTCGCGCCGCACGTACGAGAACAGGACGCGGTGCGGGCCAAAAGGCACGGTGGCGCCCAGCATCAGGTCCGCGCTGTCGACCGTGGTGGCGGCGCCCGCCGTGCTCTTGCTGACGGCGACGGCGCCGTGCGCCTTGACGACGCCGAAGTCCCAGGTGGCGCCCAGCACCGTGTTGCGCGCCCTGCCCGTCAACAACGCGCTTGACAGGGTGTTGGCGTCCTGGTGCGCCAGGCGCACGTACAGCGGCCCGCTGGCATAGGTGGCCGCCGCGCCCGTGTAGCGCCTGGCCGAAGCGTCGCCGGGCACTTCGCCGAAGCCGTACGCCAGTTCGCCGGAAAGCCCGCCGCGCACGGGCGAGCTGTAGGTGATGCTGTTGTCGACCCGGCTGATGTAGCCGGCCGTGAAGACGTTGCTCATCCTGCCCGCAAAACCCAGGTAAAACGGGTCCAGCGCCCCCAGGCTGGAATCGATGAAGGTGTACTGGCGGCCCAGCCGCAAGGTGCCCGCCGCGCCGGCGAGGCCGACGAAGGCCTGGCGCCCGAACAGCAGGCCGCCCTGGGCCGAAGCGCCCGTGTCGGCCAGGATGCCCGCATCCATCGCAAAGATCGCCGTCATGCCGCCGCCCAGCTCTTCGCTGCCCTTGAAACCCAGGCGCGAACCGTTGGCGATGCCGCTCGTCACCTTGAGCACCCTGCCCCCGGGGCCGCCGCTCTCGGACACCACGCCCAGATCCGCGATGCCGTACATGGCCACATTCGACTGCGCCGAGCACAGGCCGCTGCAGGCGCCCGCTCCGATGATCATTGCCCTTGCTACCTTGTTCTTCATGTCTTTCCCTGTCTGTCTTTTTATGGGTACTGTTCTTAGCTGACCAGGTGGCGCGGACGCTCGCCGCGCAGGCCGGCCAGCAGGTTGTCCACGGCCTGCTGCGCCATGGCGTAGCGCGTTTCGTGCGTGGCCGAGCCGATATGCGGCAGCGCCACCACGTTGGCCATGCGCGGCAGCGGATTGTCCGGCGCCAGCGGCTCGCGCTCGAACACGTCGAGACCGGCGCCGTGGATGGTGCCCTGCTGCAGCGCCTCGATCAGCGCCGCCTCGTCGACGATGCGCCCGCGCGAACCGTTGATGAAGATGGCGCCGGGGCGCATCAGCGCGAATTCGCGCCGGCCCATCATGCGTTCCGTCTGCGCCGTCAGCGGCAGCACCACGCAGACGAAATCGGATGCGGCCAGCAAGTCGTCGAGCGCCACCTGGCGCGCGCCCAGCGCCGCTTCCACCTCGGGCACCGCCTCGCCGTTCACGTACAGCACCTGCATGCCGAAGCCCAGCGCGGCGCGGCGGGCGACGGCGCGGCCGATGCGGCCCATGCCCAGCATGCCGATGGTCTTGCCGTGCACGTTGACGCCGTACTGGCTTTCGCCCACGCTGCGCGTCCAGCGCCCCGCCTTGACGAATTCGGCCAGTTCGACGACCCTCCGTGCGCTGGCGAGGATCAGCGCGAAGATCGTGTCGGCCGTCGTTTCCGTCAGCACGTCCGGCGTATTGGCCAGCAAGATGCCCCGTTCGCGCAGGTAATCGACGTCGAACTGGTCGACGCCCACCGAAATGGTGGAAATGATGCGCAGGTCCAAGGCCGGATCCAGCAGTTCGCGGTCCAGGCGCACGCTGGCGCCCAGCAAGCCATGCGCGCCGCGGATGGCGGCGGCAAACGCGGCGCGGTTGCCCGCGTCGATCGCCTCGAAATACGTCACCTCGCATTCGGCGCGCAGGCGCGCCAGCAGCGGTTCGGCCAGCTTTTTATACACAACCACATGTTTTTTCACGAGTTTTCCCCTGTTCGGTTCAAGATTGGCCCAGCGCGTCGAGCTGGGCGCGGGTCGGCAAGCCTTCCATGTCGCCGGCCACCTGGATGGCGAAGGCGCCGACCCGGTTGCCGCGCCGTACCGCCTGCGCCAGCGGCAAGCCTTCCAGCAAGGCGCTGACCAGGCCGGCCGCGAAGCCGTCGCCGGCGCCCACCGTGTCGACCACGTGGGCCACGGGCTCGCCCGGCACCATGCCGCTGTCGCCATCGGCCGTGCGGTAATAGGCGCCCTCGGCGCCCAGCTTGATGACCACCAGGCGCGCGCCCCGCTGCAGGTAAAAACCGGCGATGTCGTGCGGCAAGTCGTGGCCGGTGAGGATTTTTCCCTCCCCCAGGCCGGGCAGCACCCAGTCCGCCCTCGCGGCGAGGCGGTTGATCTGCTCGACCATCACGGCTTGCGACGGCCACAGCGAGGGCCGCAGGTTCGGGTCGAACGACACGGTCCGGCCATGCTCGCGCATGAAGTCGATGGCCTGGCCGGCAAACGCCAGGCTGGTGGCGGACAGCGCCGCCGCCACGCCCGTGGCGTGCAGGTGGCGCGCGGACAGGAAATAGGCGGGGTCGAAGTGCTCGGGCGCCAGCCGGCTGGCGGCGGAACCCTTGCGGAAGTACTCGACCAGCGGGTCGGCGCCGTTTTCGGCCCGGGCCTTGAGTTGGAAGGCGCTGGTCTGGCCGGCGACGGTGACGACCCGGCTGCAATCGACGCCCTCGGCCTGCACGCTGGCGCGGATGAAGCGGCCGAAGGAATCGTCGCCCACCCGGCTCAGCCAGCCGACTTTCAGGCCCAGGCGCGCCAGGCCGATGGCGACGTTCGTCTCGGCGCCCGCCAGGCGACGCGTGAAATGCGCCACGGCCGCCAGGTCGCCCGTTTGCTCGGCCACGAACATCGCCATCGCTTCGCCGTAGGTGACGACGTCGAGCGCATGCGCTCCGTGCATCATTTCGTGTTCCGTCATGCGGCCTCCAGCATCTGAATGTAGCGGCCCGTTTCGGCCACCAGGTCGGCACCCTCGAGCGGGAATTCGATGGCCCGCTGCACGCCCGGCGCAAAGTGCGCGAAGACGGCGCGCCAGGCCGGATCGGCGTCGGAAACGGCGCAGGCGGACAGCCTGCCCCTGTCATCGGCGACTGCCTTGCAGTGCACATAGCGCACGTACGGCGCCAGCAGGCGCGCCGCCTGCTGCGCATCCTCGCCCACCCAGCGCCAGTTGCCGATGTCGAAGGTCAGCCCCACGGGAAGCCCGATCTCGCCGGCCGCCGCCAGGAAGCGCGCCATCGGTGCCAGCGCGCCGCCGTGGGCCGTCTGGTCGTTTTCCACCAGCAGCGCCACGGGCGCAGCCGCCAGTTGGGCCTTCAAGGCTTGCAAGTCCGGCACGGCCGGGTAATGACCGAGCGAGACCTTCAGGTAGCGCGCGCCCAGGCGCGCCGCCTCGTCCAGCATCTGCTGCAGCAGCGCGTGCCGCAGCAGCCCGTCCGCGTCCCACAATTCGATGGGCGTGGAATACACGCAGTACATACCGCGCGCGGCCACCGCCGCGCCCATGCGCGCCAGGTCCGGCAAGTCGGAAGTGAACAGTTCGCGGCGGATTTCGATGCCGGCGCCGCCCGCGTCGGCCACCACGTCGATGAAATGGCTTTGCCCCAGCTGCCTTACCCTGCTTGCGCCGTAGGCCGACGCCGCCACCAGCACGGGGCTCATTTGATCGCTCCCGCGCCGACGAACTGGCGCGCTTCCGGCGTTTGCGGGTTGCTGAAAAAGGCTTCCGACGGCCCGCTTTCCCACACCAATCCCTGGTGCATGAAGACGGTGACGTCGGCCATGCGCCGCGCGAACTCCATCTCGTGCGTCACCAAGAGCATCGTCATGCCGGCCTGCGCCAGTTCTTCCATCACCTTCAGCACTTCCTGCGTCAGCTCCGGATCGAGCGCCGACGTCACTTCGTCGAACAGCATCACCTGCGGCTCCATCGCCAGCGAACGGGCGATCGCCACGCGCTGCTGCTGGCCGCCCGACAACTGCTCGGGATAGGCTTCGCGCTTGTGGTCCAGGCCCACCTGCTTGAGCACGCGCAGTGCCGTGGCGCGGCCCTGGGCGTCGGGCACTTTCTTGACGATGCGCGGCGCCAGCATGACGTTTTCTTCCACGGTCAGGTGGGGGAACAGGTTGTAGCTCTGGAAAACCATGCCGACGTCCTTGCGCAAGTCGAGCAGGTGCTCCTGGCGCGCCGTCAGCGTATGGCCGGCGACGACGATGCTGCCGCTGTCGATGGTTTCCAGGCCATTGATACAGCGCAACATGGTGCTCTTGCCGGAGCCGCTGCGGCCGATCACGGCGATCACCTGGCCCCGCTCGACGGCGAACGAGACGCCCTTGAGCACGTGGTTGGCGCCGAAGCTCTTGCTGATATTGTCGATTTCAACGATGGGCATGGAATTTCCTTTCCAGTGAATGGCTGTAGCGCGACAGCGGATAGCACAGCGCAAAGTAGATCAAGGCGACGATGGGGAAGACGATGAACGGCAGGAAAGTCGCATTGCTGACCAGTTGCCCTGCCCGCGTCAGTTCCACCACGCCGATGATCGAGGTGATCGAAGTGTTCTTGATGATCTGCACCATGAAACCCACCGTCGGCGGCAGCGAATGGCGCAGCGCCTGCGGCAGGATGACGTAGCGCAGCTGCTGGTAGCGGTTCAGCGCCAGCGCGGCCGATGCTTCCCACTGCTGCCGCTGCACGCCTTCTATGCAGCCGCGCCAGATCTCGCCCAGGTAGGCGCTGGCAAAGATCGTCATCGCCGCGCCGGCCGCGATGAGCGGCGACAGCTTGTAGCCGAACAGGGCCAGCCCGTAATAGGTCAAGAACAGCACGATCAGCACGGGCGTGCCCTGGACCAGCTGGATGTACAGGGCGCTGATGCAGCGCAGGAATCGGCTGCGCGCCGTGCGCAGCAGCGCCACGGCAAAGCCGGCGATGCCGCCCGTGACGAAGACGAGCAGCGACAGGCCGATGGTCCAGCGCGTGGCCTCGAGCAGGAATTGCAGGTTATCCCAGGAAAAATCACTGATCATGTCAAGCTCCCATGCGCGCCGCGCCCAGACGGCGGCGGCGTTTGAAGACGATCTGGCCCAGCACCCAGAAGCCGAAGCGGAACAGCAGGGCCAGCAGGATGTACAGCACCATCACGACGATGTAGATCTCGAAGCTGCGGAAGGTTTCCGCGTCGAGCAGGTGGGCGGCGGCGGTCAGCTCTTCGGCGGAAATGGCCGACACGACGCTCGAGGCCAGCATCATCAAGGTGAACTGGCTGGCCAGCGCCGGATACACTTTTTCCAGCGCCGGCAGCAGCACCACGTGGCGCATCACCTGCCAGCGCGTCATGCCCAGCGCCTGCGCCGCCTCCAGCTGCGAGGGATGCACGGCGCCGATGCCGGCGCGCACGATTTCCGCCGCGTAGGCGCCCAGGTTGACCGTCATGGCGACCAGGGCCGCCCCGTTCGCGTCGAGCTGCAGGCCCAGCGACGGCAAGCCGAAGTAGATGATGAACAGCTGCACCAGGAACGGCGTACTGCGGATCACCTCGACATACGCGCGCACCACGGCGCGGGCATAGGCGGGACCATTCTTCAGGATGACGGCGGCGCACACGCCCACGGCCAGCCCCAGCACCATGGACAGGGCGCTCAGGCGTATCGTCAGCGCCGCACCCCACAACAGGCGGTCCAGCGATTGCATGACGAGTTCGAAATGAAATTCATACGGCATACTCAACTCCTTGTCTGCGTGCGCGTCCCCGGCGGCGCCACCATGGCGGCGCGCCGTGCGGACGGGCACTTTCCTATGCGGCTGGCGGTATCAGAAGGTCGGCAGCGCCGGCAGCGGCGCGCCGCTCCACTTGCGCGCGATGGCATCGAGTTCGCCGTTCAGCTTGACGTAGTAGATGAAGTTGTTGAGCCACTGGTGCAGCTCGAAGTCGCCGCGGCGCACCGCCATCGAGTTCGGCTGCAGCGAGTAGGCGAAGCGGACTTCGATCTTGCCCGCGCCGCGCGTCTTGATGATGTCGGCCGCCATCGTGCTGGGGATCGAGACGGCGTCGACCTGTTTGCTGAGCAAGGCCTGGGTGACGGTGGCGTCATCCTCGAAACGCACGATGCTGGTGCCGGCCGGCGCCAGGCGGCTCAAGGCCGTGTCGTTCGTGGTGCCGCGCGTCACGCCCACTTTCTTGCCCTTCAAGTCGGCCAGGGCCTTGAATTTGCCGCCCACCGGCGCGACGATGGCCAGTTCGAACGCGCTGTAGGGCATGGTGAACATCAGGGTCTTGGCCCGTTCCGGCGTGGGCGCCAGGGTCGCCACGAGGAAATCGACCTTGCCCGATTCCAGCGACGGCACGCGCGACGGCGCCGTCAGCGGCACCACTTCCACGGGCAGGTTCAGGTATTTGCCGATCAGGTTGGCGACGTCGACGTCATAGCCGACGGGCGCGCCCTTGGCGTCGATGCTGCCGAACGGCGGCGTGCCGCTGACCACGCCGATGGTCAGCTTGCCTTTCTTGATCAAGTCGCCAAGCGTCTGGGCGCCGGCGTCGGCCGCCGCACCGAGGGCGCACGTGGCTGCCAGTGCACATGCCAGTACTTTCGAATAAAACAGTGTCGTCATCTTCATGTTTCCGTCTCCTGTGATCCCGGTACCGGCCTCGTCGAGGCGCTTCCGGGAATATTGTCAAATGGACGATTCAGATCGTCTCTTGCCATGTCATTTCAACTTCATGCCAACCATTGCCCTGCCTGACTATCCACGCTCCTTTCCAAGGTGAATACAATCTATGAAACCGGTTCCATAACTTTCTCAAAAAAAAGGGCAACGCCCTCTTCCCCTCCTCAAGCGTCGCCGCCCTTGCGTACTTCGTTGCCCTGGGTGGAGTTGCGCACAATCAACTTGCCCGGCAACAACACCTCGCGCGGCGGGCACTGCTCGCCCTGCAGGCGCGACAGCATGCACGTCATCGCCGTAAAGCCGATTTCATAGGTTTGCTGCTCGATCGTGCTCAGGCCCGCCAGCGGCGACCATGGCAATTCGTCAAAGCCCAGCAAGCCCACGTCCTGCGGCATGCGCAATTCGAGGCGCTGCAGCATCAGCGCCAGTTCCAGCGCCACCATGCCGTTCGAGGCCAGCAGCGCCACGCGGCGGCCGCGCCACTGCGCCAGGCATAGACGCACCTGCGCATCGATGGAAGGCCGGTCGTCCAGGTCCACGGCCAGCACTTCGCCCACGCAGCCCGGATGCTCGGCCATCACGGCCTGGAAACCTTCGGCGCGCATCAGCCGCGAGCTGACGCCCGTCAAGGGCGGCGCAATGAAGGCGATGGCGTCGAAACCCTGCTCGATCAGGTGCGCGGTGGCCAGCCGGCCCGCCTGCACGTTGTCCAGGCCCACCAGGTCGAAATCGGCGCCCTCGATGCGGCGGTCGACCAGCACGATGGGCATGCCCGCCTGCTGCAAGTCGGACGATTCGATGTTGCGCCCCTGCGTGTTGACGATCAGCCCTTCCACGCTGTACGAGCGCAGCGCGGCCAGCGACTGGCGTTCGCGCTGTTCGTCATTGCCGGTATTGCACAAGATCAAGGTATAGCCATGTTGCTGGCAAGCCGCTTCCACGCCTTGCAGCACGGCCACGGTGTAGGGATTGAGCATGTCGGCCACGACCATGCCGATCAGGCGCGTGCGTCCCCGCTTGAGGCCGCGCGCCATCTGGTTCGGCTGGTAGCCGAGGCGCGCGATGGTGCTGGCGATCTGCTGGCGGATGTTTTCGGACAGGGCATCGAGTTCGCCGCCGAGAAAGCGCGACACGCTCGTCTTCGACACGCCCGCCTCGCGCGCCACCTGGGCGATGGTCACGGGCCGGGCCGGTTCGCCGGAGACTGTTTTTTTACTGCCGCGTACTGAATCCAAGCTTGCTCTCCACTAGCTGTTGATCTGCATATTTTTATTTTGGAACCGGTTCCAAAGATAGCACCCACGCATCGATGACGCAAGCGATTTGATTGCCTGTGGCGGCGAAGGAACACGGTGGGGCATGGCTGGGAACGCAGATAAAAGGCACCGCCCGCCCCTTGTAAACGCAGGGGGCGGGCGGAGCGATGGCATCAAGACTACTGGACCACGGTGTAGCAAGGCACGTAGGCCGTGCCCGCCAGCTTCATGCGGTGCTGCGCCACGAAGGAAGCGAGCAGCGCATCCATGGGGCCGGCGATGGATTTGTCGCCGTGGATCTCGAAATTGCCGTGTTCCTCGATCGAGCGGATGCCGTCGTCCTTGACGTTGCCCGCCACCACGCCCGAAAACGCGCGGCGCAGCTGGGCCGCCAGCAAGTGCGTGGGCTGGTTCTTGTGCAGGCTCAGGTTGCGCATGTTTTCATGCGTGGGCTGGAACGGCTTCTGGAATTCGTGGTCGATCTTCAGCAGCCAATTGAAGTAATACGCGTCGCTGTGCGCCTTGCGGAATTCGCGCACCTGGCGGATGCCTTCGAGCATTTCGCGCGCCACCAGTTCCGGGTCGTCGATGATGATCTTGTAGCGCTGCTGCGCTTCCGGGCCCAGCGTGTCGCTGATGAACTGGTTGATCTGCACGAAGTATTCGCGCGAGGTTTCCGGACCCGTGAAAATCAGCGGGAATGGAATCTCGGCATTGTCCGGGTGCAACAAAATACCGAGGATGTACAGAATCTCTTCGGCCGTACCGGCGCCGCCGGGGAAGACGACGATGCCGTGGCCCGCGCGCACGAACGCTTCCAGGCGTTTTTCGATGTCCGGCATGATGACGAGGTCATTGACGATGGGGTTCGGCGACTCGGCCGCGATGATGCCCGGCTCGGTGATGCCCAAATAGCGGCCATTGTGCAGGCGCTGCTTGGCGTGGCCGATGGTGGCGCCCTTCATGGGGCCTTTCATGGCGCCGGGGCCGCAGCCGGTGCAGATGTCGAGGCCGCGCAAGCCCAACTGGTAGCCCACTTCCTTCGAATAATTGTATTCGGCGCGGTTGATCGAGTGGCCGCCCCAGCACACGACCAGGTTCGGGTTGAGCTGGGTTTGCAGCACGTTGGCGTTGCGCAGGATGTGGAAGACGGCGTCCGTCACACCTTCCGTGCTCTGCAGGTCGAATTTCGGGTTGCCCGTGACTTCGTCGCTGACGAAGATGATGTCGCGCAGCACGGCAAACAGGTGCTCGTGGATGCCCTTGATCATCTTGCCGTCGACAAAGGCGATGGCCGGCGCGCCCTTGATGTCGAGCTTGATGCCGCGCTCGCGCTGGATGATGGAGATTTCAAACGACTGGTAGCGCTCCAGCAGGGCGCGGCCATCGTCGATGGTGCTGCCGCAATTCAGGACCGCCAGCGCGCAGCGGCGGAAAGTGTTGTACAGGCCGCCCTGGCTGGTGTCGAGCAGCTTATTGACTTCAGTCTTGGAGAGTACGTCCAGGCGGCCTTCCGGTGAAACCAGAGTATCGATAACGTCGTGTTCCATAATGCGAAAAATCCCTTTAAAAATCGATGCTCGAAGGTCATGCAGCCTCAATATACGACAAGTCGGGCAAGTTGTGCTGTGCCGCCGCAAAATCGCCGGGGCCGCCCTTGCCTGCAAACCGGTTTGACCAATATGAAACAGTCATTCTTGCTAATGCGAATCGAAATCTTCGCTCAGCGCAATTTGTAGATTAGAATGCCAGCCTATTGGAATTCCCGTGCGTGAGGTTCTTCATGAGAGTCCCCGCCGCCCGCAGGCTTCCATAAGTTCGTTGTATCGATTGACTATAATAATTTTTCAGGAGGAACCGCATGAGCGGTGCGACTACGCCCAACAAGGAAGCCGTTATTCCCGAGTTCAAGCAGATTATGGGCCATCCAAGCCCATTGTGGATGTTGTTCATGACTGAATTCTGGGAACGCTTCGCGTTCTACGGAGTTCGCTGGGCGCTGGTACTGTACATCGTGGCCCAGTTCCACGGCGGCGACGGTTCGGGACAGGCAGCGGCCAACCTGACCTACGGTTCCTTCCTCGCGCTGGTGTACGCCGGCGCCCTGTTCGGCGGCTACATCGCCGACCGGGTCATCGGTTACCAGCGCTCCATCCTGCTGGGCGCCGTCTTCATGGCTGCCGGCCTGTTCTGCATCTCGGTACCGAACCAGGACATCTTCAACCTGGGCCTGGCCACCATGATCGTCGGTAACGGCATGTTCAAGCCGAACATCTCGACCATGGTCGGCAAGCTGTACACGACGGCCGACCCGCGCCGCGACAGCGGTTTCACGATCTTCTATATGGGTATCAACATGGGCGCCATGGTTGCCCCTGTCTTCACCCAGTGGCTGGCCGAGTCGATCTTCGGCACCAGCGCCATGCCTTCGTACAAGATGGTCTTCATGGCCTCCGGCTTTGGTATGCTCATCAGCCTGGTATGGTTCGCCATCGGCCGCCGCGCCCTGAAGGGCATCGGCGCACCGGAAGCCGGCGCCGGCAACCCCATGCGCGTCCTCTGGGTGGCCGTCGGTTCCCTGTGCGTGATCCCGCTCGTGTATTTCCTGCTGACCGTCGGCGCTGAAAAGCTGCAAATCGTCCTGACCGCGCTGTTCATCGGCCTGGCCGTGATGCTGATGATCGAAGGCATACGCAACGGTAAAGTTGCGCGTGACCGTGTCATCGCCATGCTGCTGATCTTTGTCTTCAACATCCTGTTCTGGATGTTCTTCGAACAGGCAGGCAGCTCGTTTACTTTCCTGGCTGACAAGATCGTCAACCGCGACCTGGGCTTCTGGATCTTCCCGACCGCCTACTTCCAGACCGTCAACTCGGTCGCCATCATCGTCTTCGCGCCGATCATCGCCGCCGTCTGGGTCTTCCTGGCGCGCCACAACGTCAATCCTTCGATCCCGCGCAAATTCGGCCTGGGCTTGCTGGGCAATGCGGTCGCCTTCGGCCTGCTGATCTTCGCTCTGTCGAGCCTGGTTGGCGCCGATAACAAGATCCCGTTCTGGACCCTGACCACCGTGTACGTGCTGCAATCGATCGGCGAGCTGTGCCTGTCGCCTATCGGCCTGTCGATGGTCACCAAGCTGGCGCCAGTACGCCTGGTCGGCCTGGGCATGGGCGGCTGGTTCCTGTCGACCGGTATCGGCAACAACCTGTCGGGCATCTTCGCCAGCCACGTCAGCGGCGAAAGCGGCATGTCGGTGCAGTCGGCCCTGTCCGGCTACACCTTCGGCTTCTGGTCCCTGCTGGGCGCCGGCGTGATCCTGTTCCTGATCGCACCGCTGATCAACAAACTGATGCACGGCGTGAAATAAGCGTCTTGTTGTAGATCAGAACGGCGGCCTGCGGGCCGCCGTTTTTCATTCCCGTGCCGGTTGTTGCCCTGGCGGGCGGTACAATACCGCCAGGGCCAGCGGCCATCCACCCACATTACTGAAAAATTCCATGTCCAGCACCTCCACCACCTCGCCCCTCTCCGACGACGAATACGCCGAACTCGACACCCTGCTGGCTGCGCCTGCCCTGGCCGGCTGTGCCATGGATGTGTCGATGCTGGAAGGTTTTCTCACGGCCGTCGCCCTGAGCCCGAAACAGATCGCGCCGGAACAATGGCTGCCCTGGGTCTGGGACAAGGCGGCCGGCAGCGCCTTGCCGGCACAGGGCGAGGCCAGCGAACGGGCGGCCAGCCTGGCGCAGCGCCACCATGCCTACATGGTCGAATGGCTGGCGAAGGACCCGGACAGCTTCGAACCCATCTACGTCTGCGGCCCCGAATGGAGCGTGCCCGCCTGGTGCGCCGGTTTTGTACTTGGCACGAGCCTGGACAAGCCCCAGTGGGCGGCCCTGGCCGTCAGCCACCCGGAGTACCTGGCGCCGTTCCAGCACCTGGCCACGGCCAGCGAACTCGATGACGATGCGGCCGAAACGGCCATGGACGGCGTGATTCCGTCCGTGATCGCCATCAACGCGGCCTGGGCGCGCCAGCGCCACCTGAAAAGCCAGGCCCAAAGCCAGCCCGGCGCCACCGTGCTGCGCGAAGTGCCGAAAACGGGCCGCAACGACCCGTGCCACTGCGGCAGCGGCAAGAAATACAAAAAATGCTGCGCCGACGCCGATAGCGCGGCCGGCTAAGGACGCATCTCCTTGCGCCAGCTGCTGACGGCCATCCTGCGCTTCCTGCTGCGCCACGCGCTGCAGTTCGCGCTGTTCATCGTCATCCTGCTGGCCGGGCGCCTGCTGCTGACCGAATGGCGCGCCTACAGCGCCGGCAGCGAGGCCGTCGCCGCGCTGAAGCTGGCCACCGACGGCGCCGAGCATCATGGCGCCAGCCTGGCCGCTGCCGCCACGGACCGCGTCAACGCCCTGCGGCTGGCATCACAAGCAAGCATCGCCGCGCGCCTGACAGAAGTACAAGCGCAATTGACGGCCTTGCGCGCGCGGCAGCAAGCGTCGCTGTTTACTATTCCCCTGCCCGACACGCACACCCTGGCCCTGCACGCGCAGGACGAAGCAGCGCGCCGCGTGGAAATCGAAGTGCTGGCGCAGGAAGCCCGTTACTTGAGCGCCCTGCAGGCGGCGATCAGCGGCGAAGATGCACGCCAGACGCTGGCGCGCCTGCATGCGGACCATGTGCGCGCGTATGCCGCGCTGCAACATAACCTGGCCCAGCGCCGGCAACTGGAAGCGCAGCACCCGCTGGCAGCGCGCCTGCCCGGCAGCGACGCCTACGCACAGCTGTCGCAGCTGGAAGCGCAGGGCCAGCGTTTGCGCGAGATCAACCTGCAAGCGTACCAGGCCTGGGCGGCGCAGCGCGCGCGCACCGGCAACGCCGCCCGCCCCGCCCCATTCGCCATCGATAATGCGGCGCTGGCTGGCGCGCTGGCGCCCGTACAAAAGGCGATTGCTGCAGGCGAAGGAGAACTGGCGCGCAACTGGATCGGGCGCTGGCGCGCGCCCGTCATGGACGTGGCGCCCACGGCCGCCCTGCTGGTGCTGTCGGCCATCCTGCTGCCCGCCGCCATCAAGGCCTTCTTTTACTTCGTGCTGGCGCCCCTCGCTTCCCGTTTGCCGCCGCTGTCGATCGCGCGCGAACTGCAGGTCGCGGGCAATTCACTGCCCCTGCCGCCGCATGGAGAGTCGCGCATTTCCGCCGTCTCGCATGGCTTGCTGCTGCAGCCCGGGCAGCAGATGCTGATCCATCCCGAATACCTGCAATCGTCGCCCGTCAGCACGCACAAGCGCACGCAGTGGCTGCTGGACTGGCGCTTCCCGTTCACCAGCCTGGCCGCCGGCATGCTGGCGCTGACCCGCCTGCACAGCGACGAGGAAGCGTGCGTGACGATTTCCGCCAGCGACGACCCGCTGCTGGAAGTGGCCGTCGTGCACCTGCCGGCCGGCGGCGCATTGGTATTCCAGCCACGGGGACTCGTCGGCCTGGTCTGCGACTCGAATCAGCCGCTGGCGATATCGAGCCACTGGCGCCTGGCCAGCCTGCATGCATGGCTCACCCTGCAGCTGCGCTTCATCGTCTTTCGCGGCCCCGTCACCCTGCTCGTGCGCGGCTGCCGCGGCGTGCGCCTGGAACGGGCCGGCCAGGGACGCTCCATCAGCCAGTCCGCCACCCTGGGTTTCACCACCGACGTGCTGTATTCGACCCTGCGCAGCGAAACCTTCATCCCGTATTTGCGCGGCCAGCAAGCCTTGCTCAACGACCGCTTCGACGGCGAGCACGGCGTCTACCTGTACGAAGAAACCCCGCGCCACGGCAAGCAGCCGGGCAAGGCGAGCAGCTGGTTCGAGGGTTTTACGGACGCCATCTTGAAAGTGTTCGGCATCTAGCCGAGGAAACCATATGAACGACTTCCTGTTTGCCGATTTTCTCGAAGACCAAGCCACGTATGCGGCGCTGCAAGCGTACTGGCAGGCGCGCCTGGCCTTCCTCGACGGCCAATGCACGCCGTATCTGCGGACCGCGTTCGCCAATGGCCAACCGTTCTATGACGGCAATCCCATCGTCAACCTGGCGGACCGGAATGCCGGCAAGGCGGCGCGCATCGTGCAGCAATGCCCGCAGGAGTTCGGCCCCTGCTACACGAGCTTCGGGCAAGCCATCGAGCTGGCCGGCGGCGACGGGCACCGCCCGGCGCGGGAAAAGATCATCGTGCTGACCTTGACGCAGGCAACGGCGCAGCAGGCCGAGGATGAATTGCGCGCCTGGTTCGCGCCAGGCTAAGCCATCAAACAGGCAAGGCGGCTCCATCCGGCACAAAATCGGGCTGCAGCAAGCCGTAGACGTGCAGGTCGACAAACGCGCCATTCAAGCATTCCGCCTGCCGCAACACGCCTTCGTGCGTAAATCCCAGCCGTTCGGCCAGCGCCATGCTGGCGTGATTGGCCGCAGCGCACTGCAATTCGATGCGGTGCAATTGCAGTGCGCCAAACGCATGCGCGAGGACGGCGCGCACCGCCGCGCTGGCGATGCCCCGGCCTTGGAACTGCTGCCCGAGGTAATAGCCGATCCGGGCATTGCGGTCCGCTGTGTCGATGTCTTTCAGGCGGATGCTGCCGCACAAGGCCGTGCCGGAGAAAACATGCCATTCCAGTACCTCGCCGCTGGCCGCGCGGGCGACGGCGGCTTCCAGATAGGCCTGCGCCTCGCCGAACGAGTCCAGCTGCAGCACGGCGGGCAGGTACGTTTGCAAGTGCTCGCGGTTGTACGCCACCAGCCCGGCGAGGACTTCGGCGTGTTCAGGCAAGATTGGAACAATAGAAATATCAGAAAATTTTGAAGAATTCACGCGCAAAGAACCCTGGCGGGCCGGTAAGTTAAAGAAACGACACTAGGTTCGTACGCTACGCCGCAATCGAATGCGACACGCTCAGCCACTCGCCCGGCTGCAGATTCGCCGCCGCCTCGCGCGTGGCCAGCACGCTGTCCGGGTCCAGGTCGGAGCGTTTCAGCTTGTAGGAATAGGCGAAATCATCGGCATCGAATGCCTGCCCCGCCTTGACGTAATACTTGAAGCCGACGAACGCGTCGGGATTGGTGACGACTGTGTATTCAAGCGTGACGCTGTTCATGGCGGGCCTCGTCGACAACGGTGAAGTATCCATTATGCGTCAATTCCGGCGGCAGCGACGCGGCGGCTAATCCTTGCGGCAAGTCAATAAGCCGGCCGGCTGCCGGCGCTACAGTAGCCTGAGCCAACCACCAAATGGAATGCCATGCGCACCTTGCTCACGAAGATCAGGAACACGCTGTCGCCGCAGGCGAGCCTGCCGGCGGCGGCGCGCATGGAGCGGCTGTCGGACCGGCGTGGCCTGCCCGCCTTCGACCCCGGCCCGCAAGCCGTCGTCAAGGCCTGCACGGCCTGGCTATGCGCGGCGCAAGACCATTCCAACTCAAACGACGGCGGCGTCGCGCGCGACTACAGCCTGCTGACGGGCTGGGCTAGCTCCTATCCCGAAACCACCGGCTACATCATCCCCACCATGATCGCCCTGGCGCAGCGCGCGGACGACGAGTGTGGGGATGAGGCGCTGCACGCACGGGCGCGCCGCATGCTCGACTGGTGCCTGGCCATCCAGTTCCCGGAAGGCGGATTCCAGGGCGGGAAGATCGATTCGACGCCGCGCGTGCCCGTCACTTTCAATACGGGCCAGATCCTGCTGGGCCTGGCAGCCGGCGTGGCAGCGTACGGCGCGGCGTACGAGGATGCCATGCACCGCGCGGCACGCTGGCTGCGCGACAGCCAGGATGCGGACGGCTGCTGGCGCCGCCATCCGACACCGTTCGCCAGGCCCGGCGACAAGGCGTATGAAACGCATGTGGCCTGGGGGCTGTTCGAAGCGGACCGCATCGCACCGGGCCATGGCTATGGCGCGGCCGGCTTGCGCCAGGTCGATTGGGCATTGAGCAGACAGCGCTCCAACGGCTGGTTCGCCTCTAACTGCCTGGACAACCCGCTGCTGCCCCTGACCCATACCATCGGCTACGCCTTGCGCGGCCTGCTCGAAGCGCACCGCTTTTCGGCGCGCGCCGACCTGCTCGATGCCGCCGCGCGCACCGGCACGGGCGTCGCCAGGGCCGTGGCGGCCGACGGCTACCTGGCCGGCCGCCTCGGCCCGGACTTCCAGCCTGGCGCCGATTACTCCTGCCTCACGGGATCCGCGCAAAACGCGCATTGTCTGTTCCTGCTGTATCGGCTCACGGGCGAGCGGCGCTATCTCGATGCGGGGCGCCGCCTGAACCGCTACGTGCGGCGCGCGGTCAGCATCGACGGTCCCGCGCACGCGCGCGGCGGCGTCAAGGGCTCGTTTCCCGTCGATGGCGACTACGGCACCTGGGCGTACCTGAACTGGGCCGCCAAGTTCTGCATCGATGCCAACCTGCTGGAAATGCAAATTGGCGATGCTTGAAAAGGCAAAAAGCGCCATCCACGCCGCGCTGGAAGCGTGGCGCCGCGCCGCCGGCGCCCGGCATGTGCGCCAGAATGCACCCCACGTGACGCGCGCCGGGCTGGCCGCCGGCCTGGCGCGGCTGGGCATCGCGCCAGGCGACACGCTATTCGTGCATTCCTCGCTGAAAAGCCTGGGCTACGTGGAAGGCGGCGCGCCAGCCGTGATAGCCGCCCTGCAAGACGCCGTCGGCCAGCAAGGCACCCTGCTGCTGCCCGCCTACTATCTGCCCGGCGGCACGGTGAGCGCCGCCTGCGCCATGCCCGATTATGTGTTCGACCCGCGCCGCCATGGCACGCACATGGGACGCCTGCCGGAAGCCTTCCTTGCCAGCCCCGGTGTCCGGCGCAGCATCCACCCGACCCACTCCGTGTCCGCGTGGGGCCGCCATGCCGCCGACCTCACCGAGGCGCACCACCGCGCACCGTCGATCTTCGGCATGGGTTCTCCCTGGCAGCGCTTCATCGGCTGCGACCACGCGAAGGTGCTGGGCCTCGGCATTTCCATGGGGCCGGTAACGTTCTATCACGCGCTGGAAGACGCCATGGGCGACGCCTTTCCCGTGCCGGTGTGGGAAAACGAGACAAAGCTGCTGGCCTGCCTGGACCACGCCGGCAGGCGCTGGGACGTGCCCGTGCGCCCTTTCGATCCGGCAGTCGCGCAGCGCCGCATCGACCATCCCGGCCGGAACGACTTGCGCGATTATTTTGCGCGCGAATTCGATGCCGCCGGCCTGCGCGTCAATGGGCAGGTGGGCGATGCGGCGTCGTGGGCCATTCCGGCGCAGGCGTTTTATGACCACCTGCGCCAACTGGCGTCCGAACACGTGACGATCTATGCGAACGCGGCGCAACTGGCGGCGCGGCCCATCGGGCGCACATAAAAAACCGCCCGGATCGTCATGACACCGGGCGGTTTTCCTTGGGCTGGCTAGAACATCAAGCCTGCGAACTGCCCGCTTTCTTCTCGCGCGCCACGAAGTACAGCAACACGATGATGGCCGCATACGGCAGCAGGGACAGCGCGTCCGAATGCAGGCCCGCGTAGAACGGGTTGCCGTGCTCGGCCCAGTCGGCCATCATCTGGTCGAAGTGCGTCAGCACGCCGGCCGTGATCGCGATGATGATGCCGGCCAGCGCGCCGCCGGCGATGTAGCCGGAGGCCAGCAGCACGCCCGAACTGCGGTCGCCCGCCAGCTGGCGCTCTTCCTCGTTCAGCTTGGCGTTGTGTTCCAGCTTGTTGTTGCGGCGGTCCGCCAGCCAGCGCACCAGGCCGCCGACGAAGATCGGCAAGGTGGACGACAGCGGCAGGTACACGCCCACCGAAAACGCCAGCGACGGGATGCCGGCCATTTCCAGCACCACGGCGATCATCACGCCGAACAGCACCAGGGTCCACGGCAGTTGCTGGTCGAGGATGCCCTTGATGATGTAGGACATCAGCACGGCCTTCGGCGCATCGTATTTCTTCACTTCCGAACCGTCCGGACGCTTGCTGTAATGGCCATTGATGCCCGGATCGACCAGGTAAGCCAGCTGGCCGTCTTCCTTCACAAAATACTTGCCGGCCGGGCCGCCCACGGTATCGGTCTTTTGCCAGACTTTATACGTGTTGTGGTCCGTCTCGGCTTGCGGGCCATGCAGCTCGCCCGTCACCGTCAGCTTCGACGCATCGACCGTCAGGCCAGGCGCCACTTGCGCGGCCGGCACGTAGACGGTGCTCGCCTCGTTCAGCTTCAGCAGAATCGGACCGAGGATCAGTGCCGACGACAGGGCGCCCGCCAGAATCGCGTACTGCTGCAAGCGCGGCGTGGCGCCGACCAGGTAACCGGTTTTCAAGTCTTGCGACGTGGTGCCCGCATTGCTGGCGGCGATGCAGACGATGGCGCCCACCGACAGGGCCGTCACATAGTAACGCCCGCCCGTCCAGCCCATGATGAGGAAGATCAGGCAAGTGAACAGCAAGGTGGCCACGGCCATGCCGGAGATCGGGTTCGAGGACGAGCCGATTTCACCCGTCAGGCGCGACGACACGGTGGCGAACAGGAAGCCGAAGACGAGGATCAGCAGCGCGCCGAGGAAATTCATGTGCAGCGGCGTGGCGAAGGTGATCACGGCGATGATGGACAGGCAGCCGATGACGACCCATTTCAGGGGGATATCCTGGTCCGTGCGCAGGGTGGAATTGCTCTTGACGCCCTTGCCGATGCCTTTCAGGCCGGCCGACAGGCTGCGCCAGATCATGGGCATGGCGCGCACCAGGGAAATCAGGCCGCCGGCGGCCACGGCGCCCGCGCCGATGTACAGCACGTAGGCGCTGCGCACGTCGTCGGCGCCCATTTCGCTGATCAACTTGGTGCCCGGCGAGAGCACGGTGGTCAGGCTGTCGCCGAAGAACTTGATCATCGGGATCAAGAGCAGGTACGACAGCACGCCGCCGGCCGCCATGGTGGCGGCGATGCGCGGGCCGATGATGTAGCCCACGCCCAGCAATTCAGGCGAAATCTCGGCGCCGATGGAGCCGCCCTTGAGCGGCGCGGCAAATTCCACGCCCGGCGTATCCTTCCAGCCCTTGAACGAGATATTGAAGACTTTATACAGCAAGCCGACGGCAAAACCGCCGAAGATGATCTTGGCGCGGCGCTTGGCGTCCAGCGCGGCAGCCGAATCCTTCTCGATGCTTTCGCCGGCGGCGATGCGCGATTCTTCCGTGGCGGCCGCCTTCAGCACTTCGGCGCAGGCCGTGCCTTCGGGGAATTTGAGTTCCTTGTGCTGGTCGACGATCATGGTGCGGCGCATGGGGATCATCATCAGGATGCCGAGCAGGCCGCCGAGGACGCCGACCAGCATGACTCTGGAGATTTCCAGGTCGAAGCCGAGGATCAAAATGGCCGGCATGGTCACGCCCAGGCCGAAGGCCAGCGATTCGCCGGCCGAACCGGCCGTTTGCGTAATGCTGTTTTCCAGGATCGACGAATCCTTGCCGCCCACCTTCTTGGCCAGGCCGAACAGGGTGATGGCGATCACGGCGACGGGAATCGACGCGCTGACGGTCAGGCCCACTTTCAGCACCAGGTACAGCGAGGAGGCGCCGAAGACCATCCCCAGGATGACGCCCATGAACAGCGCGCGGAAGGTCATCTCGGGCAGCTTCGCATCGGCCGGAATATACGGCTTCACGGCGCTCGGCATTGCATCTTTTGCCATAAATAAATCCTTAATTTTATAAAATAAACAGCCCGGATCGACGTCCGGGCTATTTGCTTGAAGCCGAGACTATCGCACAGCCGCGTTTCGATGAAAAGGTTTTTTGCTCCCGGTCCCGGCGCCTGGCCCGCACGGGAAGCGCCGCGGCATTGGTCTATAATCGCTGCCACCGTGCCTTGCACGCTCACGTGAGACTGCCTTGACTGCCAAACGAACCGGATTCCCCTGGCCTTCCCGCCGCGCCACCGTGCGCGGCTTCATCATCGCCGGCTGCGCCGCGCTGGCCGCCGCCCTGCTGCTGGCCGCGTACCTGTTCCTGTATGTGCGCCCGCGCCTGCCCGAGCTGGACGTCATTACGGACTACCAGCCGAAGATCCCGCTGCGCGTGTACACGGCCGACAATGTGCTGATCGGCGAATTCGGCGAAGAGCACCGCGACTTCGTGCCGATCGCGCAAGTGCCGGAAATGATGAAAAAAGCCCTGCTGGCCATCGAGGATGGCCGCTTCTACGAACACCACGGCATCGACTTCGTGCGCGCCGGCGGTGCCGTGCTGTCGAACCTGCGCCACGGCTTCGGCCACGGCGGCGGCTCCACCATCACCATGCAGGTGGCGCGCAATTTCTTCCTGACGCGCGAAAAAGTCGCTTCGCGCAAGCTCAATGAAATCATGCTGGCCCTGAAAATCGAGTCGGCCCTGTCGAAAGACCAGATTCTCGAGCTGTACATGAACCAGATGTACCTGGGCCAGCGCTCGTTCGGTTTCGGCAGCGCGGCGCAGACGTATTTCGGCAAGCCCTTGTCCGAACTGTCGATCGCGGAAATGGCCATGCTGGCCGGTTTGCCGCAAAACCCCTCGCGCCACAACCCGATCAGCAATCCGAAAAAGGCGCACGCGCGCCAGCAACTGGTGTTGAAACGCATGCGCGACCTCGATTACATCAGCGAAGTCCAGTACCGGCAGGCGCTGGCGCAGCCGCTGCATATCAACAGCCGCGGCAAGCAGGGTTTCGACACGCACGCCGAATACGTGGCCGAACTGGCGCGCCAGGCCGTGTTTGCGCAATTCAAGGAAGACAGCTACACCAGGGGCATCAGCGTCTACACAACGATCCTGAAGGCGGACCAGGATGCGGCCTACGCCTCGACGCGCCGCAACGTCATCGCCTACGACCAGCGCCACGGCTACCGCGGCCCGGAAACCTTCATCGACATGCCGGCCGATCCCGAACAGCGCGACGACGCCATCGATGCTGCACTGCAAAAACGCCCGGACAGCGACGGCCTGATCGCCGCCGTCGTCACTGACGTCGCCAGCGGCAAGGTGGTGGCCGACATCGGCGACGGCGACGCCAAGGCCATCACGGGCGAAGGCTTGCGCTTTGCGGCGCCGGCCCTGTCCGCCAAGGCGGGCGCCGGCATCAAGCTGCGCCCGGGCGCCGTGATCCGCATCAGCCAGGATGCCAAGGGCAACTGGGCCATCACGCAAGTGCCGCTGGTGGCCGCCGCCTTCGTGTCGCTGGACGCGGAGACGGGCGCCTACCACGCCATGGTGGGCGGTTTCGACTACAACCTGCAAAAATTCAACCACGTGACGCAAGCCTGGCGCCAGCCCGGTTCGGCCATGAAGCCCTTCGTGTATTCGGCGGCGCTGGAAAAAGGCTTTTCGCCGGCCACCCTGATCAACGACGTGCCCCTGGAAATGCAGGCGGGCGGCAAGGTCTGGGCGCCGCAGAATGACGACTTCAAGTTCGACGGCCCGATCACCATGCGCTACGCGCTGGCGCAGTCGAAGAACGTGGCCTCGGTGCGCATCCTGCGCGCGCTGGGCGTGTCGACCACGCACGACTTCATGGAAAAATTCGGCTTCGACCCGGCCCGCCAGCCCAGCAACCTGACGATGGCGCTGGGCACGGGTTCCGTCACGCCCGTGCAGATGGCGGGCGCCTACGCCCTGTTCGCCAATGGCGGCCACCAGGTGGAACCGTACCTGATCGACCGCATCGTCGACGCCAAGGGCGCTGTATTGATGCAGACCAAGCCGCCCGCGCCGAACGACGAGAAGACCCTGGCGCTCGATCCGCGCAACGCCTTCGTGATGGACAGCATGCTGCGCGAAGTCACGCGCACCGGCACGGGCGCGGCGGCGACGAAAAAACTGGGCCGCAGCGACATCGCCGGCAAGACGGGTACCACCAGCGACGCTGTCGACGGCTGGTTCGCCGGCTATGGCGGCGGCATCGTGGCGGTAGCGTGGATGGGCTATGACGAACCGAAGTCCCTGGGCGGACGCGAATTCGGTTCCTCGCTGGCGATGCCGATCTGGATCGACTACATGCGCACGGCCCTGTCGACGCGCCCGCAAGTCACGCGCGCCGTGCCGGCGGGCCTGAGCCAGGTCGACGGCGAGTGGCTGTACGATGAATTCATCGACATGAATGGCGTGAAAACGCTGGATATGGATGTGGAGACGCCGACGGATCCGGCGGCGCTGCCGGAGACGGTGCCGGTTGAAACGAACTAGCTTGAAAAATCAGGCCCCAAACGAAGGGCCGGGGCCAGACCCTGAGGGTCCGACCCCAGATTTTGCTCTGGGGTTGACACCTCGAACTAAACGCCGCTCATGCTCAAATACCCGCGTACCGTGCTGACGACGCTATCGGCAAAATCGTCGACATTGACCTTCGCCGCGCGGTACTTCCAGCGTTTCACGTACCAGTCCTGGAACAGTGCCAAACAGTGCGCGGCCAGCAAGGTGGGATCGCCCTGCGGCTTCGGTTCGATTTCGGCGATGGTGGCGGCGATCAGGGTCTGCACATACAGTTCCGAATTCTTCGCCATGCTGCGCTGCTCCACCTGCAGCACGCGCGAATCCATGAAGACAAAATAAAACCACGGCTGCAGCACTTCGGACAGGTAGATCGACGAGCGTATCATCGCTTCCAGGCGGTCCAGCGGCGACTTCACGTCGGCAAACAGCAGCGGCAAGGCTTGCGTGGCGTGGCGCACCACGTCCTCGATCATTTCGGCCAGTTGATCCTTGCTGGTGATGTAGCCATACAGGCCGCCCATCGACAAGCCGGTCTCGCGGCATAAATCGCGCAAGCTCATGGCGCGGAAGCCCACGTCATTGGCCAGGCGGAAGGTGGCGACGAAGATGCGTTCAAGATTTTCCAGCGCCGGCTTGCGGCGCTTGACGCCGATGCGCTCCGCGTGGCGGTCAAGAATATATTCCCAGATGTTTTCGCCATTCAAAGGCGTCATCTGCTGAAACTGTTCAAAATTAAAATGGGTCGACAAGTGCATTCCCAAGTAACGGTGGAGGAGCGATATCCATGCCATGCCGGTACGCGGCATGGCAAGACGGCGGGACGGCGGATGCCGGGCCGATTATAGCTCAGGAAAACAACTATTTGACTTTTCAACTATGCAATGGGTGCATAAGCAACGCCAAATTCCCACAGTTATTGCGCTGCATCATGCAATTCAAATGCAATTTAAATCCAGCGGTGCTACATTCAAAAAACCGAGCGCTCGCTATTTTTAATGCATCGAGAATGTACAGGAGCGCACGGTTCATCGCTACAGCATCGACATTTCCACTCATTTCCACTATTAATAATACATAACGGAGACAAAATGAAGACTCGCTTCTGGCAACTGCTATCCACCCTACTCCTCACCCTCGCCATCCTGCCCGGCAGCGCCAGCGCCGCCGGCTACACGCAAACGAAGTACCCGATCGTGCTCGTGCACGGCCTGTTCGGCTTCGACAAGCTCGGTCCCGTCGAATATTTTTATGGCGTTCCCGCTGCCCTGCGCAGCGGCGGCGCGCAAGTGTATGTGACCACCGTGTCGGCCGCCAACAGCACGGAAGTGCGCGGCGAACAGCTGCTGTCGCAGGTGCGCCAAATCCTCGCCGCCACGGGGGCAAGCAAAGTCAATTTGATCGGCCATAGCCACGGCGGCCCCACGGCCCGCTATGTCGCTTCCGTGCGCCCCGACCTGGTGGCGTCCGTCACCAGCGTGGCCGGCGTCAACAAGGGTTCCAAGGTGGCCGATATCCTCAGCGGCGCCATTCCCAACACCAGCGGCGCGCTGGGCAATGCGCTCGCCTCCCTGATCGGCATTTTGTCGGGCAACAAGGGCTTGCCGCAAAACGCGGGCGCGTCGCTGGCCTCGCTGTCCACGGCCGGCTCGCTGGCCTTCAACAGCCGCCACCCGCAAGGCATCCCAACCTCGGCCTGCGGCGAAGGCGCCTACCAGGTGCAAGGCGTGTACTACTTTTCGTGGAGCGGCGCGCAGCCGTACACGAATGTGCTCGACGTGGGCGACCCTGCCCTGGCGGCCATCAGCCTGGCCTTCGGCGGCGTGAAGAACGATGGCCTGGTGAGCAGCTGCTCCAGCCACCTGGGCAAGGTGATCCGCGACGACTACGCCATGAACCACCTCGATGAAGTCAACCAGTTCGTCGGCATCGTCAACCTGTTCGAGACGAACCCCGTCACCGTCTTCCGCCAGCAAGCCAACCGCCTGCAAGGCCTGGGACTGTAAGGAGAAGCGCATGCACGCGAAATGGATCATCGGCGGCAGCCTGGCGGCTTTGGCCCTGTACCTGGCGCTGCGCCCGGGCGAGCCGCCCGCCCCGCCGCCGGAAAAGGCGGAGCCGGACCTGTTCGCGTTCGTGCGCTCGATGCAAGGCACGCGGCCCGACGGCGACGTGACGGTGGCCGCCGGCGACAAGCTGGTGGTCGACGCGGAACTGGGCCACCTGTTCGACTACTACCTGGCGGGCCTCGGCGAAAAGCCGCTGGCCGCCATCCGCAGCCAGATCGAGGCGGAACTGGACCGGCGCCTGGCGCCCGTCCCCGCGCGCGAAGCGAAGCGCCTGCTGGGCGCCTGGCTGGCCTACAAGCAGGCGCTGGCCGGCGCGGAACAAGCCTTGCCGGCGCAAGCCGATCCCGCCGTGGCGGCGCGCGCGCGCCTGCAAGCCATGCGCGCCCTGCGCGGCAATTATTTTACGCCCGAGGAAAGCGCGGGCCTGTTCGGCGCCAGCGACGCGTATGACGACGACGCCGTGGCGCGCATGGCGATACTCGGCGACGCCACTCTGGACGAGGCGCAGCGCCAGGCACAACTGGCCGCGCTGGACCAGAAGCTGTCACCGGCCCAGCGCGATGCGCGCGACGCACCGGCCAGGGTGGCGCAGCTGGACGCCTCGGTCAAGGCCTTGCGCGCCCAGGGCGGCGGCGAGAATGAAGTCTACCGCCTGCGCGCCAGCACCTTCACGCCGGCGGCGGCGGCCCGTTTGGCGGAGCTGGACCGCGAGGAATCGCAATGGCAGCAGCGCATCATCGCCTACCAGGCACTCAAGGCGCAACAGGCCAGCCTGTCCGGCGGCGCACAGGATGCGACAGCCCTGCAGCAGCTGCGCGACGCCAGTTTCACGCCGGACGAACAGCGCCGGCTGGGCGCCTACGAACAGGCGCCGCCGGCCACGCCTTAGACAACAAAACGGCCGCGCAAGGCGGCCGTCCGTTAGCGCATGCTGGCGCCGTCAAGCCATCAGAACACTTCCCACTCGTCGTCGCGCGGCGCGCTCTGGCGCTGGGATGGCACGGCGTGCAAGGCCGGGCGGCCCGCGGCGGGACGAGAAGCCGGACGCGATGCGGGACGCTTCAGCGCCGCACCGGCGACCGCGGCGCGCGGCGCGGCAGGCTTTGCGTTCGCGTTTGCGCGCGCGGCAGGCGCCTGGGCGCCATCGAGCTTGAAGACGCTGACCACCTCGGCCAGCTGGCCCGACTGCTCCTGCAGCGATTCGGCCGCGGCGGCCGCCTCTTCCACCAGGGCCGCGTTCTGCTGCGTCACCTGGTCCATCTGGCCGATGGCCTGGTTGATCTGGTCGATGCCGGAGCTTTGCTCCTGCGTGGCCAGGCTGATTTCGGCCATGATGTCCGTCACGCGCTGCACGCTGGAGACGATTTCGGCCATCGTGCTGCCCGCCTCGGCCACCAGCTTGCTGCCCGCGTCGACGGCTACCACGGAGTCGCCGATCAGGGTCTTGATTTCTTTCGCTGCGCCCGCCGATCTTTGGGCCAGATTCCGCACTTCCGTCGCCACCACGGCGAAACCGCGTCCCTGCTCGCCCGCGCGCGCCGCCTCCACGGCCGCGTTCAGCGCCAGGATATTCGTCTGGAAGGCGATGCCGTCGATGACGGAAATGATGTCGACGATCTTGCGCGACGAATCGTTGATGGCGTCCATCGTCTCGACCACCTTGCCCACCACGGCGCCGCCCTTCACGGCCACGCCCGAGGCGGAGAGCGCCAGCTGGTTGGCCTGCTGGGCATTGTCGGCGTTCTGCCGCACGGTGGACGTCAGCTCTTCCATCGACGACGCCGTCTCTTCCAGCGAGCTGGCTTGCTCTTCCGTGCGCGAGGACAGATCCAGGTTACCGCTGGCAATCTGCGACGACGCCGTGGCGATGGTCTCCGTGCCGCTGCGCACCTGGCCGACGATGCTGACCAGGCTGGAATTCATGTCCTTCAGCGCCTGCAGCAACTGGCCCGTTTCTTCCGTCGTGTGCACCTCGATCTGGCTCGTCAGGTCGCCCGAGGCCACCGTCTGCGCCACTTTCACGGCCGCATTGATCGGCTGCGTGATGGCGCGCGTGATGTAGGCGGCGCAGCCGATGCCCAGTGCGGAGGCCAGCAAGCCGAGGATGACCATCAGGCTTTCCGAGCGGATCACGGCCGCGCTGCCGTCCTTGACGCTGGCGTCGGCCACGCCGTTATTGAGCTTGATGATGTCGTTGAGCGTGCCTTCGGCCTTGCCGAACAGCGCGCGCGAATCCTGGTACTGCTTGTAAAAGCCCACGAACAGCTCTTTCTGGCGCGCTTCATCGCGGTTGTCGGCCAACTGGCGCAGGATGGCGCGCACCTTGTCGTCGTCCGCCTTCCAGGCCGTCCACTCGCCCTGGAAGCGCTGCCACAGCACGGCTTCCTCGGGCGTTTGCGGCAGCGGTTCGTACAGCTTGCGGCCCGCCTCGATATTGTTCCAGGCGCGCGTGCGCAGCTGCAGCGCTTCCGCGAACTTGTCCTGTGCCTGATAATTGTTTTCATAGATGGCGGCCGTCAGGGTGGCGGCGGCGACGGCCGTCTGGCCTTCGCTGATCATCATCAAGCCCTGGATCGACGGCAGGCGCACGACGCCGATTTCATTGACGGCGCGGCCGACGGTGGCGATGCCCGTGTAACCGCTGATGCCCACCACCAGCAAGGCCGCCATCATCACGGCGACGAGCGTCGCCAACTTCCATTTGATCAGTAAATTCTTAAACATGGCTAGGCCCTTTATAAAATCACGATTTTTGCTGGCGAGGTTGAGGCTGGCATGTTCGAGTAAAACAGCTGACACTTGTATAAAGGTGGCGGGGATGGGGCGTACGCTTCGTTACAATTGGCGAGATTTGATAATAGGAGCATAGTGGAAAACCGGGACGCTGACTGCTACATACTTGATACAAATCAATATTTATTTCCTGACTGTGGCGCGCCTTGCACAGTGGCATCGAAAAGCCACCCGATGCCCTGCTTTGGTGCAAAAAATCCCCGCGCGCCGCTATTGGCTACGCAGTTAATAGTCGTATAAGATGGTCAACACCCACACCACAGGTACAGCATGGCTTATCCTATCGAACACAAACTGGTGATCGGGGTCGCTTCCAGCGCCCTGTTCGACCTGGCCGAATCGCACCAGATCTACCTCGACAACGGCCCCGAGGAGTACCGCAAGTACCAGGAGACGCATATCGACACGGTCCTGCCGCGCGGCGTGGCCTTCCCCTTCATCCGCCGCTTCCTGAACATCAACAAGCATTACCCGCGCCAGTCGCCCGTGGAAGTGGTGCTGTTTTCGCGCAATTCGCCGGAAACGGGCTTGCGCGTGATGCATTCGATCGCCCACTACGGCCTGGACATTTCGCGTGCCGCCTTCATGACGGGCAAGTCGCCGTATCCCTACCTGCCCGCCTTCAATGCCTCGCTGTTCCTCAGCGCGAATGAAGGCGACGTGCGCAGCGCCCTGGCCTGCGACTATCCGGCCGGCCTGGTGCTGCCGTCGCGCACGGAAGACGACGAAAACGACGAAGAACTGCGCGTGGCCTTCGACTTCGACGGCGTGATCGCCGACGACGAAGCGGAAACCGTCTTCAAGCGCAACAATGACGTCGATGAATTCCACGCCCATGAAACGCTGAACGTGGGCACGCCGCACCGCCCCGGCCCGCTGGCCGGCCTGTTCCAGAAGCTGGCCACCATGCAACGCCTGGAAGAAAGGGCCCAGCGGCGCGACCCCGGCTATAAAAAGATCCTGCGCATCGCCATCATCACGGCGCGCAACGCGCCCTCGCACGAGCGCGTCGTGACGACCCTGAAAAGCTGGGGCGTGGCGGCCGACGAGACGTTTTTCCTCGGCGGCATGGACAAATCGCGCGTGCTGGCCGTGTTCAAGCCGCATATCTTCTTCGACGATCAATTGAGCCACCTCAAATCGGCGGGCGGCACCATCCCCATGGTGCATGTCCCCTTCGGTATCGCGAATGTGCGCGCAGGATAAAACCTGCTGCGCGTCGCGCCTTGCGGCCTGCGATGCTCACCGTACTAGCGTACGGCTGCGCTTCCTGACCACAAATCGCTGCCGCTCGCGACGGTTTTCTCAAGCGCGGAGATGAGGGCGATGGTCTATAATCTCGCCTGTCAGCGCCGTCACTGGCGGCGCTGCGCGCACCACAGCTGTCCCACTCAACTGCCTCTGCCACTAGTGTCATCGCCTGCATGTCCTTAGACTTAACAAAAGCCCTCCCCAAGCCCGGCAACCGCTACGCGCTGCCCGCCCTGTATGGTTCATCCGACGCCTATGCCCTGGCGCTGGCCGCGCTGGAATTAAAAGCGCGGGGCCAGATGCTGGCCGTGGTGGTGGCGCAGGCCAGCGACGGCCAGCGCCTGCTCGATGAAATCCCGTGGTTTGGCGGCAAGGAACTGCGCTGCCATCTGCTGCCGGACTGGGAAACCCTGCCCTACGACGCCTTTTCGCCGCACCAGGACCTGGTCTCCGAGCGCCTGGCCACCCTGCACGAAATCCAGACGCGCCAGTGCGACGTGCTGATCGTGCCGGCCACCACGGCGCTGGTGCGCCTGGCGCCGCCGTCCTTCCTGGCTGCCTACACCTTCTTCTTCAAGAAGGGCGAAAAGCTCGACGAGGCGCGCCTGAAGTCGCAGCTGACCCTGGCCGGCTACAGCCATGTGTCGCAAGTGATGTCGCCCGGCGAATACTCGGTGCGCGGCGGCCTGCTCGACCTGTTCCCCATGGGTTCCGCCCTGCCCTACCGGCTCGACCTGTTCGGCGACACCATCGAAACCATCCGCACCTTCGACGCCGACACCCAGCGCTCGCTGTACCCCGTGCACGAAGTGCGGCTGCTGCCGGGGCGCGAATTTCCCATGGACGAAGCGGCCCGCACCACCTTCCGCAACCGCTGGCGCGAACAGTTCGAGGGCGACCCGTCGCGCTCCGTCGTCTACAAGGACATCAGCAGCGGCATCGCCTCGGCCGGCATCGAATATTATCTGCCGCTGTTCTTCGAACAGACGGCCACCCTGTTCGACTACCTGCCGCCCGACGCCTCGCTGGCCCTGGTGGGCGAGATCGACGCGGCCATCGGCCGCTTCTGGACCGATACCCAGTCGCGCTACCGCTTTTTAAAAGCCGACCGCGAGCGGCCGATCCTGCCGCCCGAATCGCTGTTCCTCTCCGACGAACAGTTCTTCGGCCTGGCCAAGCCGTATCCGCGCCTGGCGATCGCCAAATCGAACGATGCGCTGGCCTCCGAACTGTCGGCCCCCGTGCCGAACATCGCCGTCAACCGCCGCGCCGACGACCCGCTGGCCAACCTGCGCAGCTATCTGCTGCAAGCGGGCCGCCGCGTGATGATCTGCGCCGAATCGAACGGCCGCCGCGAAACCCTGCAGCAGTACTTCACCGAATACGACCTGCACCTGACGCCCGTGGAAGGCAGCGACGGCTTTTTGCAATCAAGCGCCAAGCTGATGCTGGGCGTGGCGCCGCTGCACGCCGGTTTCGAACTGTTCACGCCGGAAGGTAATTTATCCTTCATCACGGAGACGGAACTGTATGCCGGTTCCGGCCGCCGCGTCGGCACCAAGAAGCAGGAAGGCGTGACGCAGGTCGAGTCGATGGTGCGCGACCTGTCCGAGCTGAAAATCGGCGACCCCGTCGTGCACATCAACCACGGCATCGGGCGCTACATGGGCCTGACCAGCATGGACCTGGGCGAAGGCGAGACGGAATTCTTGCACCTCGAGTACGCGAAGGACACCAAGCTGTACGTGCCCGTATCGCAGCTGCACGTCATTTCCCGCTATTCGGGCGCGTCGCCGGAAGACGCGCCCTTGCACTCGCTCGGTTCGGGCCAGTGGGAAAAAGCCAAAAAACGCGCGGCCGAACAGGTGCGCGACACGGCCGCCGAGCTGCTCAACCTGTACGCCCGGCGCGCGCTGCGCCAGGGCCACTCGTTCGAATTCTCGTCGCACGACTACCAGCGCTTCGCCGACAGCTTCGGCTTCGACGAGACGCCGGACCAGGCCGAGGCCATCCACAACGTCATCAAGGACATGACCTCCGGCAAACCGATGGACCGCCTCGTGTGCGGCGACGTCGGCTTCGGCAAGACGGAAGTGGCGCTGCGCGCCGCCTTCATCGCCGTCATGGGCGGCAAGCAGGTAGCGATACTGGCGCCCACCACCCTGCTGGCCGAGCAGCATGCGCAAACCTTCGCCGACCGTTTCGCCGACTGGCCCGTGCGCATCGCGGAATTGTCGCGCTTCCGCAGCGGCAAGGAGATCACGCAAGCGTTCAAGGGCATGGCCGACGGCACCATCGACATCGTCATCGGCACGCACAAGCTGCTGTCCGATGACGTGAAGTTTACCCGTTTGGGCCTGGTCATCATTGACGAAGAACACAGGTTCGGCGTGCGCCAGAAGGAAGCATTAAAGGCCTTGCGCGCGGAAGTGGACGTGCTGACGCTGACGGCCACGCCGATCCCGCGCACCCTGGGCATGGCGCTGGAAGGCTTGCGCGACTTTTCCATCATCGCCACGGCGCCGCAAAAGCGCCTGGCCATCAAGACGTTCGTGCGCAGCGAAGGCGAAGCCATCATCCGCGAAGCGTGTTTGCGCGAACTCAAACGGGGCGGCCAGATCTACTTCCTGCACAACGAGGTGGAAACCATCCAGAACCGCCTGGCCATGCTGACGGAATTGCTGCCCGAGGCGCGCATCGCCGTGGCGCACGGCCAGATGCACGAGCGCGACCTGGAAAAGGTCATGCGCGACTTCGTCGCCCAGCGCTTCAATATCCTGCTGTGCACGACGATCATCGAGACGGGCATCGACGTGCCGACGGCGAACACCATCATCATGCACCGCGCCGACAAGTTCGGCCTGGCGCAGCTGCACCAGCTGCGCGGCCGCGTGGGCCGCTCGCATCACCAGGCCTACGCCTACCTGCTGGTGCACGACGTGCAGGGCCTGACCAAACTGGCGCAGCGCCGCCTGGACGCCATCCAGCAGATGGAAGAACTGGGCAGCGGCTTTTACCTGGCCATGCACGACCTGGAAATCCGCGGCGCCGGCGAGGTGCTGGGCGAGAGCCAGTCCGGCGAGATGACGGAAATCGGCTTCCAGCTGTATTCGGACATGCTCAACGAAGCCGTGCGCTCGCTGAAAGCGGGCAAGGAGCCGGACCTGGCCGCGCCGCTGGCCTCGACCACCGAGATCAACCTGCACGTGCCGGCCCTGCTGCCGGCCGACTTCTGCGGCGACGTGCACGAGCGCCTGTCGATTTATAAACGCCTGGCCAACTGCGCCACGCAGGACAAGATCGACGATATCCAGGAAGAGCTCATCGACCGCTTCGGCAAGCTGCCCGATGCCGTCAAGGCCCTGGTCGAGACGCACCGCCTGCGCATCGCCGCGAAAACCGTGGGCATCGTCAAGATCGACGTGCATGGCGAGGCGGCCACCCTGCAATTCATGGCCAAGCCGCCCATCGACCCGATGCGCATCATCGACTTGATCCAGAAGAACCGCCATATCAAGCTGCATGGCCAGGACAAGCTGAAAATCACGGCCGCCATGCCGGACCTGGCCGCGCGCGTGACGCAGATCAAGACCACCATCAAGCAATTGACGGTTTAGACTATTCCTATCATTTATGCAGGGCTGACCCATGACCAATACCAAGACCATCACCATGAATCTGATCCTGCAGGGCCTGGACGGCGATAGCGCCCGCCTCGAGCGCATCGCCGCGCTGGCCGCGCCCACGTCCATCACGCGCCTGGGCCCGAACGCCGTGCGCTGCGAACAGATCGCCTACTCGCCCGCGCTGCGCCCCACCATCGAAGTGGCGGCCCAGGCGGCGCAGCTGGACGCCACCTACATGATGGGCCAGCGCGAGCTCGGCGAATTCAAGCTGGTGGCGATGGACATGGATTCGACCCTGATCACCATCGAATGCATCGATGAAATCGCCGACATGCAGGGCTTGAAACCGCAAGTGGCGGCCATCACGGAAGCGGCCATGCGCGGCGAACTCGATTTTAGCGCCAGCCTGAAACAGCGCGTGGCCCTGCTCGAGGGCCTCGACGCGTCGGCCCTGCAGCGCGTCTACGATGAACGGTTAAAACTGTCGCCGGGCGCGGAAACCATGCTGGCGGCCGTGCAAAAGGCGGGCCTGAAAACCCTGCTGGTGTCGGGCGGCTTCACCTTCTTCACCGAACGCCTGAAGGAGCGCCTGGGCCTCGACTACACGCACGCGAACGAACTGGAAATCGTCGACGGCAAGCTGACGGGCAAAGTGTTAGGGGGCATCGTCGACGCCGAGGAAAAGCAGCGCACGGTGGAACGCGTGTGCGCGGAGATGGGTATTGCGCCATCGCAAGCCATCGTCATGGGCGACGGCGCCAACGACTTGAAGATGATGGGCATCGCCGGCCTGTCCGTGGCCTTCCGCGCCAAGCCCGTGGTGCGCTCGCAGGCCGACGTGGCGCTGAACTTCGTGGGACTCGACGGCTTGCTGAACGTGTTGACCTGAGCCGGTGCCAGGCGGTGCGCGCACGATGGCATAAGTTTGCTATATTGCAAACTTATGCGCATCCCGCCAACCCATCGTGAAAGAACACCGCATGCCGCCACTGCTGCCAGAAGAGATACAACGCCACCTGGATGTGTTTGTCGCCGCCGCGCAAAGCACCTTTGGTGACGACCTTGCCGCCGCCGTGCTGTTTGGCTCGGCCGCCGATGGCCAGGTGCGCGCCACCTCCGACGTCAACCTGCTGTTGCTGCTCAAGCGCTTTGCGCCGCAGGCGGCCGATGCGCTGCGCGGGCCCTTGCGCCTGGCGCACGCCGCCATCGATTTGCAGGTGATGTTCCTGCTCGAGGGCGAATTGACGCTGGCCGCCGACGCCTTCGCCGTCAAGTTTGCCGACATCATCGCGCGCCACCAGGTGCTGCATGGCGTCGACCCTTTCGCCAGCCTGCACACCAGCCGCGACGCCGTGCTGCGCCGGCTGCGGCAAGTGCTGCTGAACCAGCAGGTGCGCATGCGCGAACGCTATCTGCTATTGAGCCTGAATGAAGAACAGCTGGCCGGCGCCATCGCCGATGCAGCCGGCCCCCTGCGCGCGTCCGCGGCGTCGCTGGCGCAGCTGGAGGGCAAGTCCGGGCTGTCCGGCAAGCAGGCGCTCGAAGCGTTTGTCGACCAGCTGGGCGAGCCTGCCCTGCACACGGCCCTGCAAGCCATGTCGGCGGCGCGCGAGACGGCGCGCCTGGCGCCGGGGCAGGCCTTGCCCGCCTTTGCGGGCCTGATGACGATTACCGGACACCTGCGCGAAACCGCGGAGCAGATGCGGTGAACGGCGCCAATCCGTTCGACTGGAGCGGGCCCTGGTTCCTGCTGGCCTACCTGATCTTCGGCATGCTCGTGTACTACCTCGCGCGCGAGCTGCTGATCCGCCAGGAATTGCGCAATCCGCACGCCCAGCTGTCGCTGGCCGACGATCCCTACCGCATCGCCTTCCTGCGCGGCGGCGCCCTCGAAGCCGTGAAGATCGCCGCCATCGTGCTGGTCGACCGCGGCTTGCTGCGCGCCGACGGCCCGCTGCTGGAAACGGCCAGCGCCGACAGCCTGCGCTTCGCCAGCCATGACATCGAACGCGACGTGCTGCGGCTGTACCTGGGCCGCCAGGGCCACAGCAAGGAACTGGCCGTGCAGGCCGAGATGCTGCCGTCGTGCCGCGCCTACCAGGACACCTTGACGCAGCAGCAATTGCTGGTCGGCCCGCCGCTGCTGCGCCGGCGCGAACGCATCACCTGGGCCGCACACTGGCTGCTGGTGACGGTGGCCGGCGTCAAGGCCGTCATCGCCATCAGCCGCCAGCACTACAACCTGCTGTTCCTGGCGCTGCTGCTGGCGATTTTTCTCCTCATGCTGCGCGGCTTGCGCACCCAGGCGACCAGCTGGAGCGCGCAGCGGCTGCTGACCGACCTGCGCATGCTGTTTGGCCGGCTGAACATGCGTTCGTCACGCCTGCAGGCGGGCAGCAGCAGCGCCGACATGGCCCTGCTGGCGGCCATCTTCGGTCTCGGCGCCCTGCCGCCGTCGGTGTACGCGTATGTCGCCGAGCTGTACCCGGTGCCGCGGCAAAACGGCGGCGGCGATTCGTCGTCCGGCAGCTCGGGCGACTCCGGCGGCGGCTCGTCGGGCGGCGGCGACGGTTCTTCCTGCGGCAGCGGCTGCGGCGGTTGCGGCGGTGGCGGCGGCTGTGGCAGCTAGCCAGGGGACCGCGCGCGACCGCGTCGGCCTGGGCTGGCGCGGCGAACTGGCTGCCGGCATCCTGTCCAACCTGGCGCACGTCGACGTGCTGGAAGTGATCGCCGACGATTATTACCATGGCGCGCGCGCCGGCATCGCCGCCCTGCGCAGCCTGGCGCGCCAAGTGCCCGTCAGCCTGCACGGCGTGGGCATGGGCTTGGCCTCGACGATACCCGCCGACCCGCGCCGCCTGCAGGCGATGGCGCGCCTGATGAAGGAGGTGCAAGCGGAATCGTGGTCCGAGCACCTGAGTTTCGTGCGCGCCGGCGGCGTGGAAATCGGCCACCTGGCGGCGCCGCCGCGCACGCCGCGCAGCGCCGCCGGCGCCATCGCCAATATCGCGCTGGCCACGCGCATCGTCGGCAGCGCGCCGCTGATGGAAAACATCGCCACCCTGGTCCAGCCGCCCGCCAGCACCTTGGACGAAGCCGGGTGGCTGACGCACATCCTTGACGGCGCGCAAGTGCCACTGCTGCTGGACCTGCATAATCTGTATGCGAACGCCGTCAATTTCGGTCACGACCCGGAGCAAATGCTGCTGCGCCTGCCCCTGGACAGGGTCGGTGCCGTGCACCTGAGCGGCGGCCACTGGATAGCCGCGCCTGGCGGCGGCCAGCGCCTGCTGGACGACCATCTGCACGACGTGCCGCCCGCCGTCTTCGCCCTGTTGACCGTGCTGGCGCGCCAGGCGCCGCAACCCTTGACGGTGATCGTCGAACGCGACGGCAATTACCCGTCGTTCGAGCACGTGCTGGACCAGCTGGAGCTGGCGCGCGCGGCCTTGCGCGCGGGGCGCAGCGCATGAGTTCCCCCGCACTGGAAACCTATCTGGCCAGGCTGTACACGGACGACGCCCTGCGTGCCGCCTTCCTGCTCGATCCCCATGCGCAGGCCTTGCTGCATGGCTTGTCGCCGCAGGAGGCGGAGGCGATGGCGGCGATGGACCGCATCGGCCTGCAAATGGCGGCGGCCAGCTATCGCGCCAAGCGGGCCGGGCGCGCCGGACATGGCAGCCAGCCAAGGCCAGCGCAACGCTGGTGGCGCCGGCTGCTGCACGCCTGGCGCTGAGCGCCGGCTACAGGTGCCACAAGCGCAGCGGCAGCAATCCCCACCAGGCCAGCACCAGCAGCAGCTGCAAGGCCGCCAGCAAGGCCACCCAATCCCACTTTGCCCACGAACCCGCCTCGGCTGGCGTGCCACGGCTGCGCCAGCAGCGCGCCAGGCCGAACGCCGTGGCCAGCGGCAGCGCGCCCGTCGTCAGCGCCAGCAGCACGCTGGCGATGGTGACGTCGCCCAGGCGCAGGTAGGACTGGAAATAGAAAAACGGCAGCGGCAGCAGCAACGCCAGCAGCGACAGCAAGGGCGCGAACAGGTGGTCGCCCCGCCCCAGGCGGCGCAGCGCTGCGCGCCAGACACCCACCACCAGCACGTACAGCATGCCCGCCGCGCCCAGGGCCAGACTGCCCCACAGCACCAGCATGCGCAGCATCGACGCGCGCTCATAGCTGCGCAAGCCGTCGCTGAGCACATGCTTGCCATCCTCTTGCATCAGCACGTGCGACGGCGTGCTGCGGTCGCTGGCGCGGAACAGCAAGCCGCCCACCGGCTCCAGCTCCTTCGGCTCGCCCTGGAACGGGATCAGGAACAGCGATTCGCCATCCCATTTCAAGCGCGTAAAGCCGAAGACGGCGTCGACCCAGGCCATGCTGGCCATGGGACTGGGCGACGGCACGTAGACGCCCTGCCAGTTTTCTACCGTGGGCGCAGGCGTGCCGCGCGGGGCCGGCGCGCGCAGCGGCAGTTCCAGGTCGCGCAGCAGCAGGCGGTTGAAGCGTTCATAGTCGGCTGCTTCCGCATCCGTGTTGAAGGCCACGAAGAAGGCGCTGTCCTGCTCCGGATACAGGCACAGCATGGCGCGGAATCCCACGGCCGTGCCCGGGTGGCAGGCGCCCACCACATTGTGGCGGTCGCGCACGGCCAGCGCCAGGCCGTGGCCCGTCGCCAGGCCCGCCTGCGCCGCATCCGTGCCGGCCGGCTCGGACAAGGCGCCCATCAGCGCCAGGTCGATGAAGCGCTTGCCCTGCAGCTTGCCGTCGCCCATCAGGAATTGCGCCAGCTTGCCCATGTCGGCCGCCGTGGTGGTAAATTGCGCGGCCGGACGCAAATACTGGGGCACGGCCGGCTGCGCCACGCCATGCTCGAAGTAGCCCATGGCCAGGCGCGGGTCGGCATGCGCACCCGTCTGTGTACTCATTTGCGTGCTCATTTGCGTAACGAAGGCGAACGTGCTGTCCGCCATGCCCAGCGGCTGCAGCAGCTGCGCGTCGAGATAGCGTTCATACGGCTGGCCCGTGATTTTCTCGATCACCATGCCCAGCAAGCCATAGCCCATGTTCGAATACGCGTAGCGGCTGCCGGGCCGGGCGCGCACGCGCAGCAGGTTGCGGTCGCCGTCAAAAGCGTCGGCCAGCGGCGTGTCCGGCGCCGGGTTCAGGCTGAACGCCTGCCAGAAGCGCACATTGTCGAGGCCGGACGTGTGCGCCAGCAGGTGGCGGATGCGCACGGGGTCACTGGCTTGCCACGGGTTTTTCAGCACCAGTTCCGGCAGCACTTGCTGCAGGGGCGTGTCGAGCGTAAGCCGGTCTTCGCTGACCAGGCGCAAGACGCCCAGCGCCAGCGCCACCTTGCCCACGGAACCCACCTGCATGCGCGTGTCCGCCTGCATGGGCATGCGCATGGCGGCATCGCGCAGGCCGGACGCGCCGACTTTGACTGTTCCGTCAGGCAAGACTTCGCTCCAGACGGCGCCCGCCAGCCCCTCTTCCTTCAAGGCGGCGGCAAACTCCGCCTCCAGCGGGGCACCGGCGGCATGGGCCGCCGAGGCGCATAGCAGCAAGGCCGGCAAAGCCTGGCGCAGCCATGTCCTGGCGCGCGCGGCCAGGGTGGGATAGCGATTTCGTTTCAACAATGTATTCTGCCTATTTGCATGGACTGCGCTCCTGCGCCGCTTTGCTTGTTACAATTAAAAATTGAGCAACGACGGGAGCTTTCATGTCACAAGATATTATTTTGGATACCCAACTCCAGCAGACCAAGAACCTGGCCTGGTGGTTGTACCTGATACATGGCGCCAGCTTCGTGTTTTCGCTGGGCGCGTTTTCCTTCATTCCGCTCATCATCAATTATGTGAAGCGGGATGAGGCGGCCGGGACCTTCGTGTACAGCCATCACAGCTGGATGATCCGTTCCTTCTGGTGGTACGTGGCCTGGATCGTCGTCGGCGCCATCCTGTGGATCACGCTGATCGGCATCCCGCTGGCCTTCCTCGTGTGGGGCGTGGCCTGGCTGTGGAAAGCGTATCGTTTGCTGCGCGGATTCATCGACCTGAACAACAACAGTCCCGTACCGATGTAAACAGCATGCGCGGCAGGCTCCCGCCTGCCGCCGCTACATCGCCGCGAACGCCCGTTCGATATCGGCGATCAGATCCTGCGGATCTTCCAGTCCTACGTTCAGGCGCACCAGCTGGCCCGGCAACTGCCAGCCCTTGCGCATGGCGGCGATACGGTACGGCATCACCAGGCTGTTCGCGCCGCCCCAGCTGTAGCCAATCTTGAACAACTGCAAGGCATCAACGAAGCGGTCCGTCTGCGCCTCCGTGTAACGGGCATCGAACAGCACGGAAAACAGGCCGCCCGCGCCCGTGAAATCGCGCCGCCAGATGGCGTGGCCCGGGCAATCTTCGAATGCCGGATGCAGCACCGTGGCGATCTCGCTTCGCCCCTTGAGCCAGGCGGCCACCGCGCGCGCGCCCTTGTCGTGGGCATCGAAGCGCAGCTTCATGGTGGGCAAGCCGCGCAGCACCAGGTAGGCGTCGTCCGCCCCCACGCCCATGCCCAGACGCATGTGGGCCTGCGCCAGGCGGTCGTGCAGCGCCCGCTCGCGCGTGATCAGCGCCCCCATCAGCACGTCCGAGCCGCCCGACTGGTATTTCGTCAGCGCCTGCATGATGATGTCCACGCCCAGGTCGAAGCCGCGCAGGGCCAGGCCCGCCGACCAGGTGTTGTCCAGGGCGACGAGCACGCCGCGCGCATGGGCGGCCGCGCAAATGGCGGGCAAGTCCGGCACTTCCATCGTCACGGAGCCCGGTGCTTCCGTCCAGATGAGCTTGGTATTGTCCTGGATCAAGGCCGCGATGCCGGCGCCGATGAGCGGATCGTAATAGCGGGCCGTGATGCCGAAATCCTGCGCCAGCCAGCGGCCCAGTTCGCGGTTCGGGTTGTAGATGTTTTCCGGCAATAAAACGTCGTCGCCCGTCTTCAGCAGGGCAAAGTCCGCCATGGCGATGGCCGCCAGGCCCGACGGCGCCAGCAGGCAGTGATTCCCCCCTTCGATCCCGGCCAGCCGCGCTTCCAGCGTGAACGTGGTGGGCGTGCCGTGCAAGCCGTAAGTATAGGCGTTCTTTTCTTTCCAGTCGCCCGAGCGCATGGCCGCCACGTCCTTGAACAGCACGGTCGATGCATGGTGGATGGCGTTGGGAAACGCCGCAAAGCCTTGCGGCGCCTGGTAATCGCTGTGGATCAGCGCCGTCTGGGGGGATTTGATTGTGGTCATGGCGTCGGCAAATAAAAAAAAGGCGGATCAGCCTGTGCTGGTCCGCCTTGATTGTAAGGGCTTATGCCCTTGCCTGCCGTACGTATGACAGAGTGTTACACCTGCATAAAATTTTTATTCTGCAGCGCCCCACAGGTCATGCGCATCCGCGGACGTGATGGTCACGTCGACGAACTGACCGACCGCCAGCTTGCGGTGCGGCTCGAACGGCGGTTTTACATACACGACGCCGTCGATTTCCGGCGCGTCGGCGGACGAGCGGCCCACGCCGCCGGAGCGGGTGACTTCATCGATCAGCACGCGCACGGTCTTGCCGACCTTGGCTTGCAGGCGTTTCTTGGAAATTTCTTCCTGCAGCAGCATGACGCGGCCGCGGCGCTCTTCGCGCAACTCTTCCGGCACGGGATTGGCGATGGCGTTGGCCGTCGCGCCTTCGACGGGCGAATACGCGAAGCAGCCGAGGCGGTCGATCTGCGCTTCCTTGAGGAAATCGAGCAAGTACTCGAATTCCGCTTCCGTTTCCCCAGGGAAACCGGCGATGAAGGTCGAGCGGATGGTCAGGTCCGGGTTGATGGCGCGCCAGGCCTGGATGCGGTCCAGGTTTTTCTCGCCGCTGGCCGGGCGTTTCATGCGCTTCAATACGTCAGGATGCGCATGCTGCATCGGAATGTCGAGGTAAGGCAGGATGTGGCCGCCGCTCATCATCGGGATGATCTGGTCCACGTGCGGGTACGGGTACACATAGTGCAGGCGCACCCAGGCGCCGTAGGACTTGGCCAGTTCGCCCAGCGCTTCCGTCAGCTGCGTCATGTGGGTCTTGATAGGACGGCCGTTCCAGAAGCCGGAGCGGAATTTCACGTCCACGCCATACGCCGAAGTGTCTTGCGAAATGACCAGCAATTCCTTGACGCCGGCCTTGAACAGGTTTTCCGCTTCGATCATCAGTTCGCCGATCGGGCGCGAAACGAGGTCGCCGCGCATCGACGGGATGATGCAGAAGCTGCAACGGTGGTTGCAGCCTTCGGAAATTTTCAGGTAGGCGTAGTGCTTCGGCGTCAGCTTGACGCCTTGCGGCGGCACCAGGTCGAGGAAAGGCGCATGTGGTTTCGGCAGGTGGAAATGGACGGAATCCATCACTTCGGCCAGCGCGTGCGGACCCGTGACGGACAGCACTTTCGGGTGCACCTTCATGATGATGTCGTCGCCGGCAGCATCTTTCTTGGCGCCCAGGCAACCGGTGACGATCACTTTGCCGTTTTCCGCCAGCGCTTCGCCGATGGCGTCGAGCGACTCTTGCACGGCAGCATCGATAAAACCGCAGGTATTGACGATCACCAGATCGGCGCCAGCGTAGGATTTCGCCGTTTCGTAGCCTTCGGCGCGCAGTTGGGTCAGGATTTGTTCGGAGTCGACCAGCGCTTTCGGGCAACCGAGCGAGACAAAGCCCACTTTTGGCGCCGCACCTGGCATGGCCAGCATGGCCTCGGGCTGGGCGGAAGGAACGGGAATACGGTGAATTTCAGACATAGTTGGCAGCTAGTAAAATGGTGAGGCGAATCGGCTATTGTACCCCGAGCCGCCCCTTGCTGGCAGAACTATGCTGTTTTGATGACGCCAATACAACTCCCAGGCGATCGAATCGCCCGGTGAGTGTGTCGGATCGATTACTTTTTGTCGGTTGGAGGTACCGGCGGCACGAACGGGAAGGTGCCGAACAGATTCTTGCTCTGGCTTTGCATCTGTTCCTGCATCTGCACGAACAGGCTCTTGCTCTGGTCGATGTAGTTGTTCATCATGCCTTGCATCATCGGGCCCTGGACATTCATGAACTGGGTCCACATTTCAGGGCTGAAAGGCTTGCCTTCGAAGCTGCCGGCCGACGTGCCCGTGAATTTGTGCTGGATATCGGTGAACGCTTGCACGTTCTTTTCCAGGTAGGATCCCATCATGCCCTGCATGGCGTGGCCATAGTAGCGGATGATCTGCGACAACACGCTGCTCGAGAACATGGGCGCACCGTTCGCTTCCTCTTCCAAAATGATTTGCAGCAAGATGCTGCGCGTCAAATCTTCATTGGATTTGGCATCGACGACGGTAAACACCTCATTGTCCAACACCAGCTGCTTGACGTCCGTCAAGGTGATGTAGGAACTGGTTTGCGTGTCATACAGACGGCGGTTGGGATATTTTTTAATCAGGCGGTCTATACTTTTTTTTGCACTACTCATCACAAGTTCCACTTATTGCGCCGCAGCGCATACTGAGTTAATCCGAAAAAAAAGCGAACGTGGGTCCGCTTTCGCACCTGCCTACGTTTTCCATTATAGAGTGGAAAACGGCTCCATTGCACATCAGGGTAGTAGATTCCCGCATTTATTGCAACGCAACTAAAAGTAGATTCCTGACAAGACCGGAGATTACGCCGGTCTTGCCGGGCCAGAAGCTTTTGTAAACTAGTCCGCCCTGACTTTAACATACCGCCCCGGCGCGGGCTCGATTGCCGCGTGGCGCTTGTTGCCCGGCTTGCCCGGCGCCTTCACCTGCGCGCCGCCGTGTTCGGCCAGGAAAGCCGCCCATTCGGGCCACCAGCTGCCCACGTGCTCGGTCGCGCCTTCCATCCACTGCTCGGCAGTCAAGGGCTTGGCTTTCGCCGTGCGAGGCTTGTCGTTGCTCCAGTAGCTGCGCTTCTTCTTCGACGCCGGATTGATCACGCCGGCGATGTGGCCCGAAGCGCCGAGGATAAAACGGTTGGCTTTCGGCTTTTTCGGATTCAGCACGGCCGTGCTGGCGTACGCCGCGCCCCAGGGCACGATATGGTCTTCGCGCGAGCCGTAGATGAAAGCGGGCGCGTCGATGCTGCTCAAGTCGACCTTTTCGCCGGCCACCGTCAGCTTGCCCGGCACTTTCAGGCTGTTTTCCAGGTAGGTGTTGCGCAGATACCAGCAGAACATGGGACCCGGCAAGCCCGTGCCGTCGCCATTCCAGTACAGCAAGTCAAACGCGGGCGGCTCCTTGCCCTTCAGGTAATTCGACTGCACGTAGTTCCATACGAGGTCGTTCGGCCGCAGGCTCGAAAAAGTGCTGCCCAGGTCGCGGCCCGACATCAGGCCGCCCTTGGCCAGGGTTTGCTCGCGCAGCGCCACTTGCGGCTCGTCGATAAAGACGTCGAGCGCGCCCGTATCGCAGAAATCGAGGAAGGTGGTCAAGAGGGTCAGGCTGGCGGCCGGATTCTCGCCGCGCGCCTTGAGCACGGCCAGCGCCGTCGAGACGATGGTGCCGCCGACGCAAAAGCCGAACATATTGAGCTTGTCCTGGCCTGAAATGTCTTGCGTGACCTGGATCGCTTCGATCACGCCTTGCTCCACGTAATCGTCCCACGTCAGGTGCTGCATGCTCAGGTCCGGATTGCGCCAGGACATCAAAAACACGGTATTGCCCTGCTCCACCGCATAGCGCACAAGCGAGTTTTCTGGCTGCAAGTCAAGGATATAGAATTTATTGATGCACGGCGGCACCATCAGCAGCGGCCGCTGGTGTACCGTGGCCGTCGTCGGCGTGTACTGGATCAGCTGGAACAGCGCGTTCTCGAACACCACTGTGCCCGGCGTGGTGGCCACGTTGCGGCCCACTTCGAAGGCCGATTCGTCGGATTGCGAAATGCGGCCCTTCTGCATGTCGGCCAGCATGTTGCTCAAGCCCTTGGCCAGGCTTTCACCCTTGGTCTCGATCAGGGTTTGCTGGGCGTCAGGATTGGTGGCCAGAAAGTTGGCGGGCGACATGGCATCGACGATTTGCTGCACCGCAAACGCAATCTTTTGCTTCTGGTGCGGCGTCGCTTCCACGGCGTCGGCCATGGCGCTGAGAAACTCGGCATTCAGCAAATAGGCTGCCGCATTGAAGGCCGACAGGGGACTGGCGTGCCAGGCGGGTGCCGAGAAACGGCGATCTTTCAGCTCCGGCGCCTTGCCGGCCATAAAGTCGGCCCACAAGCCCGTCAGCTTGGCCACGTAGGCATTTTTCAGTTGCTCGATCGCTTCCGGCTTGATGCTGGCGCCCGCATCCTGCAAAATGCCGGCAATCGGATTGCCCTGGGGCTGCGGTACCATGTTGAACCACGTCTTCCACTGTTCAGGATTGCTGATCTGCGCCATCCATTCCTTGGTCATCGCTTGAGGATCGGGCATATTCATAGATAGTTAAGTCCATTCAAGATTGAGGGACGCCGAACAAAACCTGCTGCGCGTCGGTTTTGTCAGGCGTCGCAAACGTCGTCAAAAATAAATACTTCTGGATCAAAGCATGCAAACTCTTACTGACTGCCACTACTCATGATGCTCATGACCGCTGTTGCCTGGATCTATGTCGTCGGCCTCATGGCGCTGACGGAACCGTCCATCGTCGCCGGGGTGATGACCTTCGTGCTGTACTGCGTCATCCCCCTGTCCATCCTATTCTATCTGACGGGCTCGAGGAGACGCAAACGCAAGGCGGCGCGCATCGCGGAACTGCAGGCCCGCGCGCTCGCCTCAGCAGACGATAAAACAAAAACGGCAGACACATAAGTGTCTGCCGTGCAGATTATTTGCGCCAGATCAAACTGGCCTGTCTTCCCGTGACGCCATCGCGCCGGTACGAGTAAAACTGCGCCGCATCGCTGACGGTGCAATATTCCCCGCCCGCCACTTGCGCCACGCCATCGCGCAGCAGCATGGTGCGCGCCAGCGCATAAATATTCGCCAGGTACTTGCCCGGCTTGCCGGCGATGGCGACGAAGGAAGCGCTCAATACTTGCCGTTCGGCATCATCACGCGCACCGTCGCGGAACGCTTGCAACACATCGTGTCCCACTTCGAATTGCTGCGGACCAATGGCCGGCCCCAGCCAGGCGAGGATCTCCGTCGCGCCCTGCGCGCGCATGCTGTCCACCGTGCGCTGCAAGACGCCGTTGGCCAGCCCGCGCCAGCCCGCGTGGGCCGCGCCGACGACAAGGCCATCCGTCGAGCAAAACAATACCGGCAGGCAATCGGCCGTCATCACGACGCACACGGCGCCCGCCTGCGTGGCGATGCTGGCGTCGGCATCGGGCACGCAACCGTCCAGGCTGGCCGCATCGGCCACGGCCACGCCATGCACTTGCGACAGCCAGGCCGGCTCGGATGGCAAGACGCCAGCCAGCCGCGCGCGGTTGGCCGCCACGTGCGCGGGTTCGTCGCCCACGTGCGTGCCCAGGTTCAAGCCACCGCCGCCCTGCCCGTCACCATACGGCCCCTGGCTGACGCCGCCCGCGCGCACGGTCGCCAGCGCGCCCACGTTCGCGGGCAGGCCGGGCCAATGGGGAGTGATATAAGGCAAGGCAGCCGTCATCAGACCTGTTCCGGCTCGGGAATGCCGGCGGTGGCGATCAGTTGCGCGAAATCGTCGGCCAGCGGCACGATCCACTCGCACGCTTCCAGGGTGCCCGGATGCACGAGGCCCAGGCGGCGCGCCTGCAGCGCCTGGCGCGAGAAGACGGACACCAGGTGCTGCTTGCCGTACACATAATCACCGACCAGCGCAAAGCCCAGATGCTGCATGTGCACGCGGATCTGGTGCGTGCGGCCTGTTTCCAGGCGGCATTGCATCAGGCTCACGGGACGGCGGTCGAGTTCGCCGCTGCCGATCAATTCATAGTGCGTGATGGCGGGCTTGGCCGTAAAGTTTTCCGAGACGGCCATCTTGACCCGGTCGCGCGGATGGCGCGCGATGGACGCGTCGATGGTGCCCGCCATTTTCGGCGTGCCCCACACGAGCGCAAAATACTCGCGCTTGACGGTGCGCGCCTGCAACTGGCGCACCAGGTCCGTTTGCGAAGCCAGGGTCTTGCCGACCACCATCAGGCCGCTCGTATCCTTGTCCAGGCGGTGCACGATGCCGGCGCGCGGCACGCCGGCCAGCTGCGGGCAGTGGTGCAGCAAGCCGTTGAGCAAGGTGCCCGACCAGTTGCCGGGGCCCGGATGCACGACCAGTCCGGCCGGTTTGTTGATCACGATGATATGCTCATCTTCGTGCACGATGTTCAATTCCATCGCTTCCGGCTTAAAAGCCTCGTCTTCCGGCGCGCTTTGCGGCAGAATGACGATCTTCTCGTCGCCGTAGGCGGTCATGTTGCGTTTGGCAACTTTTCCATCGACGGTCACGAAACCGGCTTCCAGCCACAATTGCAAGCGGCTGCGCGAGTATTGCGGCACCAGCTGGGCGATGACTTTATCGAGGCGGTGGCCGCAGGCGTCCGGCGTCAGTTCCAATGTAATCGGGGCCATTTCCTCGAAGACGTCGTCGGCGGCAAAATCGCCGTCAAACGCCTCTTCGGCAGCATGGTCAGAAAGGGAGTCAAACGCGGGGTCAGCCAAATTAGGCTTCGGAGTTAATATCACAGCATTCCCATCGGCTATAATCAGCCTATTGTAAAATCTTGGTTAAAACCTTCTTGCAAAACGTCATGCAAAAAAAATTATCGTTGGTAGTCGCTTCAGTCGTTCTGCTCGGCATGTCCGCTTGCAGCTTGTTGCCTGAAAAAGTGGATGAGACCAAAAACTGGTCCGTTACGAAATTATACTCGGAGGCGCGTGAAGAAATGGCCGGGCAGCACTATGAAGCTGCAATCGGCCTGTTCCAGAAGCTGGAGGCTAACTATCCTTTCGGCAACTATGCTCTGCAAGCGCAGATGGAGATCGCTTACGCGTATTATAAGTCGGGAGACCAGGCTCAGGCACTGGCCGCCGTCGAACGCTTCATCAAGTTGCATCCGAACCACGCCAATGTAGACTATATGTACTACTTGCGGGGCCTGATCAGCTTTAACGACCAGATCAGCTTCCTGAACTTCCTGTACGAGCAAGACCCGACCGAGCGCGACCCGAAAGCGACGCGCGAAGCGTTTGCCGCCTTCAAGCAACTGGTCGACAAGTTTCCAAATAGCAAATACGCGCCCGATTCGCTGGCCCGCATGAACTACCTGGTCGATGCCATGGCGAAATACGAAGTGCACGTGGCGCGCTATTACTACCGCCGCGGCGCCTACCTGGCCGCCGCCAACCGCGCGCAAACGACGGTCAGCGACTTTGCCGCTTCGCCGGCCATCGAAGAAGCGCTGTTCATCATGTACCGCTCGTATGACAAGCTGGGCTTGACCGACTTGCGCGACGATGCCTTGCGCGTGCTGACCAAGAACTACCCGAACACGGCATTCCTCAGCCCGGAAGGGGTGAACAAGGAACGCAAGTGGTGGAAATTCTGGCAGTAAAATGAAAAAACCGGAGCTTGCTCCGGTTTTTTCTTTATACCAAAGGGTCAGTCGCTACGCGATCGGAATGCGTCCCATTGGGACGCATTCCCCCGTCGGGTCTGACCCCAGCCGTCCGCTGCATTCAGTTGCCAATTTTACGTCGAAACACCCAGCTAGCATCATTTGACGCTTCCGGCACGAAGCCATAGCCGTCGACGTCGAACTGCTTCAGCTGCTCGGGGTCGCGGATGGCGTTGACGGCCGCATAGCGGGCCAGCATGCCGCGCGCGCGCTTGGCGTAGAACGAGATGATTTTATATTTGCCGTTCTTCCAGTCCTCGAACACGGGCGCGATGACGGGCACGTCCAGCTGGCGCGGCTTGACGGATTTGAAATATTCTTCGGAAGCAAGATTGACCAGCACCTTGGCGCCCTGCTCTTTTGCCGTACGGTTCAGGCCGTTGGTGATGGTGTCGCCCCAGAACGCATACAAATCCTTGCCGCGCGCGGTCGACAGCCGCGTGCCCATTTCCAGGCGGTGCGGGTGGATCAGGTCCAGCGGGCGCAGCAAGCCGTACAGGCCCGACAGGATGCGCACGCGCGACTGGGCATAGTCGAGCTGGGCCGGCTGCAGGCTGCGCGCCTCGAAACCGGCATACACGTCGCCATTGAAGGCCATGATGGCCTGGCGCGCCTCCTCCAGCTGCGGGGTCCAGGATGCGTAGCGGGCCACGTTGAGGGCCGACAAGGCGTCGGAAATGCCCATCAGGCTGCCCACTTCGGCGGGCGAGAACTGGCGCATGCGCTCGATCAGTTGAAAGGAATGGTCGAGAAAATCGGGGGTGCTGTGCAACGAGGTAGTTGGCGGCGTCTCCAGGTCGAGACTCTTGGCGGGCGAAAGCACGATCAACATAAATTATCACTACAGAATAGAATTGCCGACATGATACCTGCTCCACAAAAACTCGTCCTCGACACCAACGTTTGCCTCGACCTGTTCGTCTTCAACGACCCGCGCTGGGCGCCCCTGCTGGCGGCCATGGAAAGCGGCGCCGTGCATGCCATCACGCGTGAAGATTGCCGCGCGGAATATCTGGTCGTATTGCATTACAAACATCTGCCGCTCGATGAAGCCAGCCGCGCCGTTGCCGCCGCCCGCTTCGACGCCCACATCACGGTCGTGGCGCCTTTCGCTTCCAGCGTGCGCCTGCCCGTCTGCACGGACAAGGATGACCAGAAATTCCTCGAACTGGCGCGCGACGCCAACGCCGACATCCTCATCACCAAGGACAAGGCGCTGCTGAAACTGGCCCGCAAGACGGCCAAGGCCGGCATGTTCAGGATCATGGTGCCGGAAGGCTGGGCCTTGCCGGACTGAGCCGCCAAAGCCCCGCACACAAGGGGGCGCGCTGCGCTAGAATGGGAAACGATTCCACTTTCCGCACCGCGCCCCTACCGTTCATGAACAGCCCGTCCCTGCCCCACCTGACTCCCACCCTGACCACCCGTTTGCCGCTGGTGGGCACCACCGTGTTTACCCGCATGTCCAGCCTGGCGGCCCAGCATGGCGCCGTCAACCTGGGCCAGGGCTTTCCCGATTTCGATTGCGACCCGGCCCTGGTCGAGCTGGTCGGCGACGCCATGCGCGCCGGCCACAACCAGTACCCGATGATGACGGGCGCCGCGCCCCTGCGCGAAGCCATCGCCGCAAAAAACGCCAGCCTGTACGGCCACGGCTATGACGCGGGCACGGAAATCACCGTCACGGCCGGCGCCACGCAGGCGCTCACCACCGCCATCCTGTGCTGCGTGCATCCGGGCGACGAAGTCATCGTCATCGAACCGGCCTACGACAGCTATCTGCCCGCCATCGCGCTGGCCGGCGGCGTGCCCGTGCTGGTGTCGATGCAAGTGGGAGAACAAGGCTACAGCGTGCCGTGGGACAAGCTCGCCGCCGCCGTCAGCAGCAAGACGCGCTTGATCATCATCAACACGCCGCACAATCCGACGGGGACGATTTTGCGCCCGGCCGATATCGCCGCGCTGGCCGACATCGTGCGCGGCACGCAAATTTTAATATTGTCCGACGAAGTGTATGAGCACATGGTGTATGACGGCGTGCCGCACGCGTCGCTCGCGCGCCACCCGGAACTGGCGGCGCGCAGCTTCATCGTGTCCAGCTTCGGCAAGACGTATCACGTGACGGGCTGGAAGGTCGGCTATGTGGCGGCGCCCGCGGCCCTGATGGCCGAGTTCCGCAAGGTGCACCAGTACAACGTGTTTACCGTCAACACGCCGATGCAGCACGGCATCGCCGGCTACATGGCGAATCCGCAGCCCTACCTGGACTTGCCCGCGTTTTACCAGCGCAAGCGCGACCTGTTCCGCGACGGCCTGGCGGGCAGCCGCTTTACCCTGCTGCCGGCCGACGGCACGTATTTCCAGTGCGTGCGCTACGATGCCATTTCGCAAGAAACCGAAGCGCAGTTCGCCGAATGGCTGACGGCGGAAATCAAGGTGGCCGCCATTCCCGTCTCCGCGTTTTACACGCAGGGCAAGGAGTCGGGCATCGTGCGCTTCTGCTTTGCCAAGAAAGACGAGACCTTGCGCCTGGCGCTGGAGCGCCTGCGCAGCATATAACCGAGCACTGAACATGGCTTCGCTGCAGCGGGGCAAAGGATGACAGATGGTACAGCGTCGCATCGGCCCGGCCGACCTGGTTCCCGGCGAACCCCTGCCCTGGGATCTGTTTTTGGCTGACCATAGTGCCGGCCCGCAACTGCGCAAGGGGCAGATCATCACGGATGGCACGCAGCTGGGCCGTTTGCTGCAGCTGGGCCTGTACGTGGGCGCGCCGGACCAGCCCTCCGTCTTGCGCTTGCTCAATGAGGCGGCGCAGCGCCTGGAACGGCTGCTGCTGGACTTGCGCAGCGAAAGCAATGCCGAGCGCGACGTGCGCGATATCGCCCGCGAACTGCTGCGCGCGCTCGAACACGACGCCGACATCGCCTTGGCCAGCATCCTGCTCAACCAGATCGCCGGCAGCTACGCCGTGCGCCACTGCATCGAAACGGCCTTGCTGGCCATGCTGGTGGGCCGCGGCATGCACAAGTCCCACGATGAACTATTATTGATCGGCGCGGCCGCGCTGACGATGAACGTGGGCATGCTGCGCCACCACGACAGCTTCCAGGACCGGCGCGGTCCCCTGAACGACGAAGAAATGCGCATCGTGCGCCTGCATCCGCAGGAAAGCACGGAATTGCTGCGCTGCGCCGGCGTCGACGACGAGGAATGGCTCAGTTGCGTACTCTTGCACCATGAAAACGACGACGGCAGCGGCTACCCGCAGGGGCGCACGGCCGATGAAATCCTGCAAAACGCCAAGCTGATCGGCCTGGCCGACCGCTATTGCGCGCGCGTCTCGGCGCGCAACTATCGCCGCTCCATCGTGCCCGACCAGGCGCTGCAGCACATCTTCCTCGACCAGGGCGTGCCCATCGACCCGCTGCTGGGCGAGCAATTCGTCAATCTGCTGGGCAAGTATCCGCCCGGCACCCTGGTACGCCTGCGCAGCGGCGAACTGGGGGTGGTGACGCAACGGGGCGCCGGCCACGTACATCCGCTCAGCGACCCGCTGGGCGCGCCGCTGGCCGCTGCCGAGCTATCGCAGATGACGCCGCGCGACACGGGCGACAGCCAGTTCGCCATCGTCTCGTCGCTGCACGAAGACGATGCCGGCATGCATTTCAGCATGCGGCACGTGTGGGGCGACGAGGCGCGGCTGTAGGCTGGCCGGGCGCCAGGCACGGCTCACTTCACGGTTTCGGCGGGCGGATGCCCGTGTACTGTGCGCTGACCAGCAGCCATTGCTCGCCGACAAGCCGAGCGACATAGCCGGCGCGCAGGGCGAAGCTGCGGGCAGCCCCTTCCTGATTGAGCCGGTAGGACAGCCGCGCCGAGATGAGCGCCGTATCGCCAAACAGGCGCACCACCGGTTCATCGACCTGGAGCTGGGGACTCGGCCGCTTCTGCTCGGGCGCGTAGAAGGACAGCATTTTTTCACGCGCGTCCACCTCGCCGACCGGCGATATTTCCACATAATTCTCCGCCGTGATGGCGTTCAAGGCGGCTTGATCGAAGCTATTCTGCGCCTGCGCATGGTGCTGCACCAAAGCGACCAGTTCGGCGTCGGCGGGAGCCGCCTGCGCGCTGCCGATGGCGCCCAAGGCGCCCAGCAGGCAAGTGGAGAGGACATGTGGAAGGGTCAATTTCATGCGTATTCATCCTGATCGAGGTCATGGGGAAGCGTCCGATGCCTGCCGCGGCAATATCGGACACCCGCTTGCGGGCAACTCATCATGGAGAAGCCCACCGTATGCTATCCCCTTGCCCTATGCTCGCGCCTGCCATTGCGACAAAGCGCTTGAATCGGGGATTGAAACGCCATTTCGCCGGCGCGGGGTGCGCATGGCGATGCGTTCAAAGACGCCCGCAAGCCATGCCTCAGCGCGCGTCCGCAGGCGCATCCAGCAACTTCTGTTGCAGATCAAGGTTGAGCGCCCACTGCTCTTGCACGGGAATGGCGCGCCGCGAACTGGTCTTGAGGGAACCCTCTTGCGTCCACAGGAATGGATAAAAATTCAGGCAGAGGTCACCGGGCAAGGGCAATTCGGGCAATTCCTCAAAGCCATGCGCGTCGCCGGACTGCCGGCCGTAAAACTGCCGCAACTGGCTGGTAAAAGCCCATTCGACAAACGCCGTGTAGCCGATCTCCAGCGCTTCCCACTCCAGTGTCTCGGGGGCAAGGTAATAAAGCTGGCCCTGATCGGGGCCGAGCGCGCCGCCGTTGAGGGCAAAAAAGCCGCCCAGCACGTCATCGGCCACCAACAGAAAACCGTCGGCCTTTCCTTCGTTCCAAGTAGCAATGTTCCGTTCCAGCTTGTCATGGCCCGAGCCCAGTATGCGCAGCCAGCCGCCATCCACCAGGATGCCCCCCGTTTCATAGGCGATCGCACCGAGGGGTGAGCGCGTGGTGATCTGCAGGCTCAGCAGCACATCCTCCCTGCCGGCCGAAGGTGGCAGCAATTCCACCGGCAAGTCGGCCTCGCTGGCCCATTGTTTGATCAGCGGAAATGCCGGGTCTTCACTATCGAGTAATTCATTCAATGTACGCATGTAATCTGACCTTATCGATGACCGCTTGCGGCGGCCGGTGAGTGCATGACGAAGCTGGCGCTTGCCCATGGCGTGATCCGGTATCAATGATGCAAACTGGACACTTTGCAAATTTTACACAGATACACCGCTGCACGGCCGCACGTCTGCCACGGAACGCCAGCTTGATGCCGCGCAACTCCCGTGCATTCCCCTGTATCGACCGTTCATCCTGCGCCTGGCGCCATTCGTCGGCCCGCGCTGGCCTGGCCTGGCGGCCGCACATACCATGTCGATATGACCACTCCACTCCAGTTCAAGTCCGGCCAGTTCTATGGCGACGTGCATCACGGCGCGCGCGGCAGCATCTTCGATATCCGCCGCCTGAAGGCCACGCGCGGCGAGGATGAAGTCGAAACGCACCGGCATGACGATGCCCACTTCGTTTTTGTTCTGTCCGGCACCTATATTTCCAGCGCCCTGCACGCCCCGCCGCGCGCGCCTTCGCCCACCCTCGTCTTCAATCCTGCCGGCACGACGCACCGCGACCGCTTCGTCGATGGCAAGGGCAGTTTCATGACGGTATCGCTCGACCCTGCCCTGCTGTCGGGCGCCGAGGAATTGCATGCGGCCCAGGAGTGCGCCAGCGTGTTGCGCGATACGGCCAGCGCAGCGGCCGCGTTCCGGCTCGCGCGCGAAGTGGGCCGCGGCGGCGATGGCGCCCTGCTCGAAGCGGGTGCGTGGGAGATGCTGGCCAGCCTGCACAAGGCGCCCCGGCAGGCGCGCCCCGCCCTGCCCGGCTGGGCGCACCAGGCGTATGCAGCCGTGATGGACCTGGCCAATGACACGCACCTGCGCATCGCCGACGTGGCCGCCGCCCTGGAGGTGCATCCCGTGCACCTGGCCCGCGTGTTCCGCCAGGCCTGGGGCTGTTCGCCGGGCGACCTGCTGCGCTGGCGCCGCGTCGACCAGGCCAGCGGCCTGCTGCGCCGCCCGGAACTGAGCATGGCCGAGGTGGCGCTGAGCGTGGGCTTTGCCGACCAGAGCCACATGACGCGCGCCTTCCAGGCCCGCTACGGCATGACGCCCAGCAACTATCGCCGCCAAATGTTTCAAACGTCCAAGACAATGCCCAATTTACAAGACTAGACTGCACTTTTCCAACTCAGGAGCACACCATGTTGCGATATTTACCCCTTCTTCTCGCCTTCGGCAGCAGCGTCCACGCAGGCGAACTGGACGGCGTCACCACCGCCATCGAAGCGGGCGACTTCAAGCAGGTCACCAGCGTCGTGGTGGCGCAGCATGGCAAGCTGCTTTACGAACACTACTTCGACAAGGATGGCGCCGAAAGCCTGCGCAACACGCGCTCGGTGGGCAAGACGGTGGCCGGCATGCTGGTCGGCCTGGCCATCGAGCGCAAGCTCCTGCGCGCCGACACCCCCGTGCTGCCGTATTTTCCGGAACTGCGCCCGCTGGCCTACGCCGACCCGCGCAAGGACAAGATCACGGTCGAGGATTTCCTGACCATGAGCTCGCTGCTTGAGTGCGACGACGACAACCAGCATTCGCGCGGCAATGAAGAGCGCATGTATCTGGTGGAAGACTGGAGCCGCTTCGTGGCCGACTTGCCGATCCGCGGCTTTCCCGAATGGCAGCCCCGCCCCGAGCAATCGCCGTACGGCCGCGCCTGGAGCTATTGCACGGCCGGCGTAACCCTGCTGGGACCGCTGCTTGAAAAGGTGAGCGGCCAGGGCGTGCCGGACTTCGCCGCCGCCAACCTGTTCCAGCCGCTTGGCATCGACAAGGTGAAATGGCAATTCCAGCCCAAGGGCAGCGCCATGACGGGCGGCGGCTTGCAGCTGCGCAGCGTGGACCTGATGAAGCTGGGCCAGCTCTACCTCGACGGCGGGCGCTGGCATGGCAAGCAGGTGATGCCGGCGGAATGGGTCAGGCGCTCGATCGCGCCCCATGCCAACGCGCGCGAAGGCATGGACTACGGTTACCTGTGGTGGCTGCAGCCGTTCACGGCGAATGGCCGCACGGTGCAAAGCTACGGCATGGCGGGTTCCGGCGGCAATAAAGTGCTGGTATTGCCGGAACTCGATGCCGTGGTCGTCATCACCACGACCAACTTCCAGGTGCGCGACGCCCATGGCCTCAGCGAAAAATTGCTGACCAAGCTGATCCTGCCGGCATTGATGCGCCCGTGAGCGCCCGTCATTTTGCGGACGTCAAATATGCCCGCAAGCCATGCGTGAGCACGAAAGGAAACACGCTCGCGTGATCTTCATCCGCGAAGACGCGCAAGCGCGTCTTCAGGCCGGGGAACTTGCGCGATGTCAACTTTCCATCGAATTCGCGCAAGTCGGCCAGCATGTCGGCCTCTTCCTCCGCACGCGAACGTTTCTTGCCCGCCGCCAACTTTTCCAGGCCGCCGATGCCGAAGAACACGGACGCCGGCAAGTCCTTGTGGCTGGCCGCATACGCCTGTTCGCGGTCGAACATGACGCCGGCGTCGTACCACAGCGACGGGCTGCCGAGGATGTAGTGCTCGAAGGTGCGCGGTTCCGTCAGCAGGAATTGCAGGCCCAGCAGGCTGCCGTACGAGTGGCCGATAAACACCTTGCGCTGCATGTTCGCGCGATAGTGCTGCGCAATAAAGGGAAACACCTCGCCCGAGATGAACTGGCCATATGCCTTCGCTTCGCCGAACGCCGGCTGCCGTCCCGGCATGTCCGAGCGGTAATCGTGCTTGCGCGGCGTGGTGGGCGTGTAGTCGCGACGGCGGCTGTACACCCCGCCATCGCCGTTGGCGTACGACAAGCCGACCACGATGACTTCTTCCATCCCCGCATGCTTGTTCAGGCGCTGCGCGATATTGCGCACGATGGCAAACGAATAATTGGCATCGACGACGAACAGCACCGGATAGCGCTTATTGCCCTGCCGATAGGAATCGGGCAAGGCGACATACAGCTGGTAGTCGCGCTTCAAGGCTTGCGCGCGGATATCGCGCACTTCCGTATTTTCAAGAACGTAGCTGGCAGGGGCGCTGGCGGGCGCGGCCTGGGTGCTGCCGGCCAGGCAGCACAGGACGATGAGCAGATGCAGAGGCGTCAAGCTGTTTCTTTCATTGAGGTCAAAATTACTTCGCCGCAGCCGCCGTCAACTGCACCAGCTTGCGCTCGACGAACGCCTGCAGCTGCGGCGACAGGGTTTGCAAGCCCTTGGCCCGCTCGAACGCCTGGCGCGCCTGGGCCGGGTGGTTGTCCGCTTGCAAGGCGATGCCGAGACCCATCCACCAGACGCCGTTGTCGGGCGCCGCCTGCAGGGCCAGCTGGTAGTGGTCGGCCGCTTCGCGGTAGCGCTGCTCGCGCTGCAGCACGCCGGCCAGGAAGGCGTGATACTCGCCGCTGTCGCTGGCGTAAGGCAAGCTGCGCATGAGGGTATCGAGGGCCGCCGCGCCGCCGTTGGCCTTGTCCAGCTGCAAACGGGCCAGCATCATCGCCTGCGCCGGCTGTTTCGGGTCCAGCGCCAAACTCAGCTGCAACTGGCGGGCCGCCTCGTCGGGACGCTGCGCTTCGAGCAGCAGGCGCACCAGCGTTTCGCGCGCGCCCTGGTGGCGCGGATCGAGCTGCAGGGTCTGCTGCAAGGCCAGCATGGCGTCGGACACGCGCCCATCCTGCAACTGCGCCAGCGTGCGCCGGTATTCATTCTCCACGCGCTGCTGCGGCGTGACTTGTTTTCCATCAATGATGCGTTCGCTGGCGACAGGCACTGCCGTCTTCACCACGGGCGCCACGGCAGGCTTGGCCGGCTTTGCAGTCATGCGGCGCAGATCCTCAGCGCGCAGGCTGGCTGGCGCAACCGTCTCCTCGGCCTGGAACACGGGCTCGGGTTCCGCCGCCGGGGCCGCCGCCACGGGCGCGGGAGCAACGGCCGCAGGCACAGGGACTGGGACTGGGACTGGCACCGGCGCCGGAACCGGATTGCTGGCCACATTCACCAGCACGGGCGGCACGGGCGGCCGTTTCAGGTAGACCCAGCCCAGGGCGATGGCGGCGGCCGTCAGGCCGGCCGCGCCGCCGAAAACGAGCGCGCGCGAAACGCCCCGCTCGCGTTCGGGCACGGAGCGGATGCCGGCCGCGTCGCCGCGTCCATCGGGGGTGCCGCGGGCATCGAGGTCTTGCAACATCTTGTTAATCAGGCTCATCTACAGGCTCATCTTCGTCATCGGTTCAATAAAGTCCAGCTTGCGCCGCAGGCAGCGGCCAGCACGCCGGCGCCCGCCAGCCACGGCCACGGCCGCTGCCAGAAGGGCCGAGGCTTGCTGGCCAGGGTATCGCTGGCGGCCAGCGCCACGTGGCGCCCGCTCACCTGCTGCCGCCCTTCGCCATACGCCACCATCAGCGCCTTGTGCGCCATGATGTTGATCAGGCGCGGGATGCCGCCGGAAGCCTTGTACAGCTTGCTCACGCCGCCACGGCTGAACAGGCGCGCGCCGTCGAAACCGGCCACGCGCAGGCGGTGCGCCACATAGAAATCCACGTCGTCGCGCGACAAGGGCCCCAGGTGATAGTGAAAGGTGATGCGCTGCGCCAACTGGCGGATTTCCGGCAGGGCCAGCTTGACGTCCAATTCCGGCTGGCCGAACAGCACGATCTGCAGCAGCTTGCGCTTTTCCGTTTCCAGATTCGTCAGCAGGCGCAGCGCTTCCAGGCTGTCGACGGGAATCGCCTGCGCTTCGTCCAGGCACAGCAGCACGCGCTTGCCCTGCGCCGCCAGGTTGAGCAAACGCAAGTTGAGCGACTTGAGTAGTTGATGCTGATCAGCATCTTTCTCCAGCAACACATCAAGGTCGTCCGCCAGGGCCAGGATCAGCGAACGGGGCGGCAAGTTCGGATTCGGGATGTAGGCCGTGACGAAGTCCGGTCCCAACGATTGCATGAACTTGCGGCACAAAAAGGTTTTACCAGTCCCCACTTCGCCAGTGATCTTGATGAAGCCCTCGCCATTGCGCGCCGCCACCAGCAGGGTGTTGAGCGCCTTTTGCGACTGCGGGCCGTTGAAGAAGAAACTGGTATCGGGCGTGAGGCCGAACGGCGCCTCGCGCAAGCCGAAATGGGCCTGGTACATTTAGCGCCGCTCCGACGGACGGCGCGGGTCGAGCGCCTCGATGCGCTTGCCCGAATCGAGCAAGTCCTCGTTCCAGCTGTTGGCGCCGTCGACGATGGTGGGCTTGATCAGCACCACCAGCTCGCGCTTCTGGATCACCTGCCCCGTGTTGCGGAACAGCGCGCCCAGCACGGGAAGGTCGCCCGCGCCCGGCACTTGCGAGCGGTCCGCCGTCGTCGCCTGGCGCATCAGGCCGCCGATGGCGACGATGCGGCCATCCTGGCTGCGCACCATGCTGTCCATCTCCGACGTGCTGGAGGCGGCCAGCGGCAGTTTCAGCGAGCCGGCGCTGCCCAGGTCGATTTCCTTGCTGATGGTCGACACCTGGCTGACGGACGGGTGCACGTGCAGGATGATGTTGCCATCCGCATCGATCTGCGGCGTCACGTCCAGCACCACGCCGGAAAAGAACGGCTGCAAGGTCACATTGGGGCTGGTGGTGGCGCCGCTGGCCGTCGTATTCGTCGTGGTCGACACGCCCGTCACGTAAAACTCGTCGGTGCCGATCTTCAGCACGGCCTTCTGGTTATTCATGGTGGCAATGCGCGGGCTCGACAGCACGTGCACGGAGCCTTGCGATTCCAGGAAGGAAATCATCGCCGCGAAATTGGCCGTCTGGAAGGCCAGGCCGAACATGGAACCGGCCGAGTTCGCCGCCGAGCTGAGGCCAAAGCCGCTGCTGGCCGTCAAGCCGCTGCCATTCGTCATGTTGGGCGGCTGGCCGCCATTGAACGGCAGCGGCGCCAGCGTGCCGCCCGGCTGGATGAAGCCCGTCGAGATGCGGTTCGTGTGGCCGCTCTTGATCGAGGCGAACGAGGCCCAGTTGATGCCCGTCTGCGTGTTGTCGTTGAGCTCGACCTCGAGGATTTTCGCTTCCAGGATCACCTGGCGGTCGACGGACAGTTGCGTGGCCTTCAGGTACATGTCGACATTGCGCAACTCTTCCGGCATGGCGCGGATGACGATCACGCCCGATTGCGGGCTGAGCACCACTTGCCGGCCGCCGTCGCTGCTGCCGACGATGGCTTCCAGCGCCGCCCTCAATTCCGGCCAGAAATCCGCCGTCGACGAGGTGGTCAGGTTGCTGCTGTCCAGGGTGCGGCCGCCCTGGCCGCCGTTCGTCTGCTGGTTTTGCTCGTTGTTCTGGTTATTGCCCTGGTTGTTATTGCCGCTGTTGCCCGAGCCGCCCGAATTGGTCGAGCCGACGGAACCGACCGACGTCGACGAGACGCGCAAGTTGGAACTGCCGCGGCGCGCGCCCGTCAGGTAATTGACGTGGAACAAGCGCGTCTGCATGGTCAGGGGCTTGATATAGATCTGCGTGCCCTCGACCTTGTAATCGTAGCCATACAGTTCGCGCACGGCGTCGAGCGCCTGGAACAGCGTCACGTCCTTCAGGTTGGCGGAAATCGTGCCGCCGATGTCGGGATGGACCAGCATGTTGTAGCGCGTGCCGGCGACGATAGAGGTGAAGAACTGGCGCGCCGGCACATTGTTGAAAGCCACGTTGAAGCGCTCGTCGAGCGCGGCGCGGGCCTTCGGCAATTGCTGGGCCAGGGCCGCCACGGGCGGCAGCAGCGCCGCTTCCACGGCGTCCGGCTGGGCCGCTGGCGCCGTGGTGGCCGCCGCGCCCTTGACGGCATCGGTGATCGCATTATAGGTGTCGCGCTTGACGGGCGCGACGTTGCAGCCGCCCAGGCCCAGGCTGACGCTGATGACAGCCGCCATCGTACTGATCTTGAACATGCTCGCCTTGTGTTGATTGAGTTGCTTGGCCACTTCTTCTACTCCTGCTTGCGGTCGGTCTTGCGATCGGTCTTATTGTCGGTCTTGCTGCTGGGGTACAGCTTGAAGGTTTCCAGTGATTTGCCACGCCGCAACAATACGGCCGTGTCGCGGATTTCCACCACCACGGCGTCGCCCACCTTGCCGCCCACCTTGACCGTCTGGCCATCGATGACGGCCAGGCGGCGCCCGCCCGGCTGGGTGGAGATGAGCACCGATTGCAGCTGCGGCCGGGCCGCGACGACGGGCGCGGCGCTGGCGGGCGCCCACAGGGCCGCGGGCGGACGCGTCGGGTCGTCGAGCGCCTGCGCCTGCGCGTCCGGCGATGCCAGGCTCAGCATCAAGACAGGCGCCAACAGCGCGGAACCCAGGGTCAGAGTGCGATCCATGTATCGTCCATGCTGAGGGTATGTAAGGTCAGGGTCAGGGTGGCGCCCGGGTAGCTGGCAGCGTCGAGGTGGGCGGCGCCCCAGAAGACGCGCGTCGGCATCGCTTGCAGCGCCTGCATGTATTGCACCATGTCCGCATAGCTGCCTTGCAGCACCACTTCCACGCCGTGCTGGTGCAGCAACGGTGCCGGGGTCGCCGCCCTGGCCGCCGCATCGCCGTTCGCGCTGTCGGCCTGGCGCGCGCCCACGGCGCTGGCAGGCAGGGTTTTCAGCGACACCACGCGCAGCCCGGCATGCCGGCGTAGCAGGTGTTCGAGCAAGGTGACCATGCGCTCGGGCGCCACCAGGCCATGCTGTTTCTCGCGCAGCGCCCGCGCCAGGGACGCCGTTTCCGCCTGCAAGGCCAGCAGGCGCGTGCGCGCTTCCCGGTCGGGATCGGTGGCATGGGCCAGCATGGTCAGCTCGATTTCCTTGTCGGTGGCCGTCAACAGGCTTTGTTTTTGCGCAATGCTCGCCTCCAGCGCGGCGCGTTTCGCCAGCAGGGGATTGAAGCTCATGAAATAAAACACGAACAGGACGGCGGCCGCACCGGCGCCGAACACCATCAGCCGCTCGCGCAGGCTGAGGGCGTCGAAGGCGGCGGCCCATTTCTTCAGCAAGGGCAGCATCAGCGTGTTCCTTCCGTAACAGGTTTCGGCGGCGAGGCAGGCCCGGCCGGGCCGGCGGCGCGGTCGGCCGACTGCAGGCTGAACGCGACATACGGCAGGCCAGGCGCCTTGCCCTCGGCCACGGCCGGCTGCCCGGGCTGGCCAATGTCGAGGCTGGCGAAGGTCTTGCCTTTCAGTACCTCCTGCTGGCCCAGGCGCGTGATGTACGCGGGCAGCAGCGACGCGTGCAAGGCGCGGCCCTGCAAGCCGAAGTCATTGCCGGCGCCGGCAATATCCACGCCCGTCAGCCATACGCCCTCGACCCGCGCCTGCGCCAGCGCGCGGAAATAGCCGGCATAGCCGAGGGTATTGCCCAGCTTGCCGCTTTCCAGCACGTTCGACGCATCCTGCAGCAGCTGGCGCTGCGCCTCGACGGCCGCCAGTTCCTGCGCCAGCGCGGGATCTTTCTTGCGTGGAGGGAAATCGCGCAGCGTCTGGTCGCGCTTCGCCTCGCCTTGCGCCAGCGCCGCCTTGACGCCCGCTTCGCGCTGCTCCAGGCCGGCCATTGCCTGCTGGGCCAGCACGCCCACGGCCAGCAGGGCCAGCGCCAGGCCGCCCAGGGCCAGCCCGGCCGTGCGCGCCGACATATGGTGTTTTTGCAGTTCAAACTGGGGATTGAACAGATTGATCTGCTGGCTCATGCGCCCTTCCCTTCGTGCTTGCCCGGATGCAAGCCAACCTCGCGCAAGCCGGCGCCGATGGCCAGGAAGTAGCGCGCCTGCATGGCGGGGTCGCGCAATTCGGCGGCCTGCGACAAGTCCAGCACCGTGGCCAGGTCCAGCTGCTCGACCGGCATGTAGAGATTGTCGGCCAGATAGGCGTGCAAGCCATCGGCCGCGCCCGTCATCAGCATCAATCGGGCCAGCGAAATGAAATGGAACTGGCGGTCGAAGTGGTCGAACGAGCGCTGCAGTTCCAGGGTGACGCGGTCGTAGTACTGGCTGGCGTCGGGCGACTGCAATTGCGTCAGGGTCACGTCGATGCGGCGCGCCTGGTACAGCTCGCCGTTGAAACTCATGGTCAGCAAGCCGCCGTCGCCATCGAAATACAGCACGGCGATGCCGCGTCCCGGCGTTTCCAGCAAGGTGGCGATATTACGCTGCGCCATCTCGGGGATATCGATCACGGACAGGCCGATCTTGCATTCGGCGTACAGCGCCTGGCGCCGCGATACGGCACTGTTGCGCGCGGCGACGGCAAACACGCTGCTGCCCCGCTGGGTGCCGTTCGGGTCGCCGGGGATGTCGAACACGTCGATGGTGGCTTCGGCCAGGGGAAAGTCCAGCATGTCCTTCAAGCGCCAGCCCACGGCCGTCTTCAGCTCCTCGCGCGGCACGGCAGGCGCTTCCAGCGACAGCAACTGGTATTCGCCGCCGGCCAGCACGGTGGTGCAGTGGCGCGCGGCCGCCTGCACATCCTTGCCCAGTTTTTCCAGCACCTCGGCCGGCGCCGGCCGCGCGGCCGCCTGGTAACTGGCGCCCAGCACGCGCGGCATGCCGTCGGCGGGACGTTCGACAACGACGGCGCTGACGCCTTCCCGGCCAAACGCCGTGGCCAGCCAACCCTCATACTTCCTTGCTCTTGCGAATAAACCCATGCGACCTATCCAGTGTAAGTGCCTGCCCGATCTTGTCGCGCAGTTAATGCATCCAGCCAATTTTAATTCATGAAGCCAACTTTATTGTGTAAAAACAATAAATTAGCGATCTTTTTTTCATGCAGTTGACCTTACTGCGACAGCACGGCTTGCAGGCGGCGCTGGACATAGTCGGGGTTGTTGCCCGGATTCGGACAGCCGGCCGCGCCAGGCTGGTTGCAGGCCGTGGCCGTGATGGTCCAGCTGGTCAAGGTGCCGGGCCCCGTGGCCATGCTGCATTGCACGGTGACGCGGAAGGCCGACAGCGTCGTGCCCGCCGGCAAATTGAAATCAGCCGGGCCGATGCACGCCGCGCCAGCCGTCAAGCCGGCGCTGATCTGTTTCTGCAGCCCCCATTCGAGACCGGCGCGGGCGGCCTGTTCGGCGCGCACGCCCTGCACGTCCATGGCCGATTCCGTCTGCTGGAAAGTGGAGATATTCACCATCACGGCCGCCAGCGCGGCCAGCACCACCAGCAGGAAAATGGCCGTGACGAGGCTGAAACCGCGCATGCGGCCGGCGCGGTGGCGCAGCAGGCGCCTCATGGCGTATTCCTCGCCTGTACCTGTTGCACCAGGCGCAGCACGCCCGTATTGCTGTTCGCCGCGCCCAGGCTCAGGTCGATATTCACCAGACCCCGCTGCACGTTGGCCAAAATGCCATAGCTGAAACGGCAAGCCGTCACCTGGCGCGCCAGCTGGGCGCCCCCCTTCAAGTCCGCCGCAACCGGCTGGGTGGCCTGGATGGCATAGCCGGCGTAACGGGTCAAGGTGCCGGTCGCCAGATCGCACGCATAGGTGACGGGCGTCGACACCACCTGGAAGCGGTTCGATGGCGATGGCAGCGGCGCCGGCGCCGTCGCGAAAGGATAGCTGCCCAAGGTGACGACGTTGCCGGACACGGCCGTCACGGGCGCGCGGTTGCAGCCATTCGCCGCGCTGCAGGCATACGCATTGTTCGGCGCGTACTCCCCGCCCAGGTTGTAGACGACGATCTGGTCGCCCACGCTGATCGCCTGGCGCGCGCCCAGCGCATTGGCGGGCATGGCGCCGACGACGCTAAAGTTCAGAGGAAGGCCGGGGTCGGGAGGGGTCTCGAAACTCAGCACGTTGCCCAGTCCCGACGGATCGCTGTCGCTCAGGTAGCGCCCGCCCGTCTTGGTCAGCAGCAATTCCAGGAACAGGCCGTCGTTCGACACGCGCACGCTGTTGGGCAGGGCCAGGCGCACGTCGCGCGTCAGGCGGCGCGCCGCCGTGTCGGCCGCATCGGCCAGCACCGCGCGCGCCGCGACATCCATATAGCCTTGCACGGGCACGCGGATGAAGACGGCGACCATGGCGCCGATGATGCCCGTGATGACGATCACGATGACCATCTCGACGAGGGTAAAGCCGCGCGGGCGGCGCCTGATGTTGAGGATAGTTTTCATGGAATGCTGTTCGGCGCATAGCGCACGCGATAGCCGTCGAGCACGATCTGCTGGTCGGCATACGGCACGACCACCTGGATATGCAGGCTTTCCGTGGCAGGCAAGCCGTTCAGGGCTTGCTCGGTGATCGTCACCAAGGCAGTGTATTTCTGGGTGGGGCTGGCAGCCCAGGCATTACCCTGGGCATCCGTCTTGTACTCCGTGGCCGTGCCATACGCGCTCACGTAATCGTTGACGTTGTCGAACGGCCGCCCCGCGCCGTTCGCCTCTTCCCCCGGCCCTTCCGGGACGGCGCAGCCAGCCGGGCTGGCGGCCGTTTGCGCGGCCGGGTCTTGCGGATCGCAATAGGTAAACCGCGCCAGCTGGATTTCTTCCAGCATGCTTTCGGCAATCGCCAGCGCCTGCTTGCGCAGCTGCGGGTCGGCGCTGCGTTTCGTCGTCAGGCTCATCACGCCCAGGATGGCGGCCGAGGCCAGGCCGACGATGACGATGAACAGCACCAGTTCGATCAGGGTCACGCCGCGCTCACGCCGGCGCCGCTGGCTAGTGGACATAGCCGGTCTCCCCTTCGACCGTGACGTCGCGCTTCGTGCCATCGCCCTGGATGCTGATGTTCAGCTGCGCGGGGAAGGTCGATACGGCAGGAAACACATCGCCCTTCGCATATGGCTGGCCCAGCGCATCGAAATAAAAGCCCGCCGTATTGAGGGGAGCGGTGGACATGGTCACGCCGGACGGACGGCCTTCGCACAGCCAGTTGGTCACCGTGCAATACTTCAAGGTATCCTTGCTGCCGCTGTTCCTGCCCGTGGGCGGCACCACTTTCTGCTCATCGCTGCAAACGGCATCGAAGCACAGGGCCACGCTGTCGGCATCGATGCGCACAAACACGGCACGGTTTTGCGCCACCGCAAGCTTTTGTCCATAACGCACGATATTCGTCACCTGGTCGGTAAAACTGCGCGCATCAAAAGTGTCGCGCTGGAAAAACCGGTTGACGGCAAAGGTCGCCAGCAAGCCCGCCAGCACCAGCACGGCCACCAGCTCGATCAAGGTGAAGCCGCGCGCAGCCGCGCGCAGCAGGGGGCGTGGCGGCCCTGCTTGGCGATGCGGGAAGACTGTCGGTGGCTGCTGCAATGGATGGCCCGTAAAAAAGCCCAACGGGCTGGCGCCTGGGGTTGGGCTGGTGGTGCGCAAGCAAGGCCGGGCGTGGCCGGGCCTTGCTTGCAGAGTGCTCAAAAATTACTTACACGTGGTGGTAGTTGCCGCAATGGACACTACCGGGGCGACAGTCGCCGTTGGGACGGGGTACGTGACCGAACATGTCGTGCGCGTTGCATCAGGGGTCACGACGAAACCAGCGGTAGTTGTGATCACGTAATCAGGAGTGGCAATACCCGCAGCCAGTCCAATCCCGGCGGCATCGGCCGTAGGATAGCCACCTACCCCGGTAATCGCCTGACCTTCCATCTTCACCGAGTTGCCATCGGCGGGCGAACCGCTCACCAGCCACTGCGCATGGTACAGCGCCGCGCCTGCCTTGAGGGCGCCAGCGGCCGCCTGCATCTTGGCCACGCGCGCATCGGTCGACATGTCGATGAATTTAGGAATCGCCGTGGCGGCCAGGATGCCCAGGATCACGATGACGACGATCAGTTCGATCAGGGTAAAACCTGCCTGGGCGCCGCTTTTCATACTACGTAAAGACTTGTTCATTCTTGCTTTCTCCAAAATCAAATAAAAAACTTCAAAACCAACGCCATGACACTGTCGCTGCACCGGACCAGGAAGCGCGTCAGTTGGCTGCCGAGTCCGGCGATTTCCACACCACGATATCGGGTTCCTGGGCGAGCTTGTCAAGATCGGCATCCGCACGTGGCAAGATTACCTTAAATTTCACTAAATCAACCCTTTTACTGGGAAAAATATTGCCATTACTAAACAAATAGATGATTTTTTGCTCTTTTTTATCGTACAACCAATTCCCCGCAGGCAATTTCTCAAGCTCCGGCTGCGCAAATTCGCCCAGATAGTTGGCCGGCTTATCCATCAGCCAGTCGAACGGGTTTTGCCGCGCCAGCGCCGGCAACTGGTCGCGCCGGTCCGCCAGGTACAGGTGCAGCACCTGCACGCGCAAGCTGGTGCGCAGGACGCCCAGCATCTGCGCCACGGCCACCTGCTGTGCCTGCTGCTGGTAATAGCTGACCCGGTTCAGGAACACCCCCGTCAGGATGGCGAACACGCCCGCCGCCACCGCCAGCTCGAACAGGGTGAAACCGCGCTGGCGGAACGGTTTTGCCATCAGTGCAGGGCCGCCCGGCCCAGGTCCCAGATCGGCAGGAAGATGCCCAGCGCCAGCACCAGCACCATGGCGCCGAGGAAGACGATCAAGATCGGCTCGATCTGCGCCGACAGGGTTTTCAGCTCGTAGTCGACTTCGCGCTCGTACATGTCCGCGATCTCGTCCATCAGGTCGTCGAGCGAACCGGATTCCTCGCCCACGGCGATCATCTGCAGCACCACGGGCGTGAAGACGCCGGCCGCCACGGAGGTGCGCAAGATGCTTTCGCCCCGCTCGACGCCGTCGCGCATCTGCTCCACGCGCGCGCTCAGATACGTGTTGTCGACCGTTTGCGACACCACCGTCAGCGCCTGCACGATGGGCACGCCGCTCGTGCTCGACAGGGCAAAACTGCGCGCGAAGCGGGCCATCGTGCCCTTCAGGATGATCTTGCCGGCGATCGGCAGGCGCAGCTTGGCGCGGTCCCACTTATATAGACCCTCTTTCGTGCGCAGCCAGGCGCGCCAGCCGAAAAAGCCGCCCACGCCCAGCATCAGCAATATCGGCCAGTACGCCACGGTAAAGCGCGAGGTACCGATCAGGATGCGCGTCATCAAGGGCAGTTCCGCATGGAAACTGGCAAAGACCTTCTCGAACTGGGGAATGACGAAGATATTCACCACGATCATGGCGGCCAGCATGGCGAAAACGACGAAGGTCGGGTAGCGCGTCGCCGTTTTCACGCGCGCGCGCATGTCGCGGTCGAATTCCAGGTGGTTGAACAGGCGCAAGAACACTTCATCGAGCCGGCCCGTCATTTCGCCCACGCGCACCATCGACAGGTAGAACGGCGTGAAGATGGCGGGATGGCGCGCCATGGCGGCCGACAGTTCGCGCCCCGCATCGAGCGACTCGCGCACATCCTTGATGATGCGCCCGAACGCGGGGCTGATGGCGGACTCCTGCAGGCCGGCCAGGCCGCGCATGATGGGCACGCCCGCTTTCAGCAGAGTGTACAGCTGGCGGCTGAACAGCTGCACGTCCATGGGCGTGACCTTTTTCTCGGTCAGCTTGTCCCACCAGCCCAGCTGGTTGGCGCCCGCCTTCGTCACCGTCTGTTTCGTGGCGCTGATGTCGACGGGCGTGCTGCCGCCCGCCATCAATTGGTCGGCCACGGCGCCGCTGTCGGCGCCTTCCATGACGCCGGTCAACAGTTCACCGCTGGCGCTGCGCGCCTTGTAGGAGAAAAACGGCACCTCAATCCTCGCTCTGGTTGCTGATGCGCATCGCTTCCATCACCGTCGTGCGGCCCTGGACCACCAGCTGCACGGCGTGGCGGCGCAGGGTTTCGCCCGCCATCTGCGCCGTCGCCACCTTCATGAAGTGGGAAGGATCGGCATGGTTGGCGGCATCGGCCACGGCGCGCGTGATTTCCAGCAATTCGTACACGCCCGTGCGGCCCCGGTAGCCCATGCCGTTGCAATGCGAACAGCCCTTGCCGTGGAAATACTGGTTGCGCTCGACCAGCTCGCCCAGTTCCAGGCGCAGCCATTCGTATTCGTTCGGCGTGGGCGCGTAGGGCGTGCTGCAGCTTTCGCAGATCACGCGCACCAGGCGCTGCGCCAGCACGGCTTGCAGCGAGCTGCCCACCATGTAGCGGGGCACGCCCATGTCCATCAGGCGCAGCGGCGTGCTGATGGCGTCGTTGGTATGCAGGGTCGACAGCACCAAATGGCCCGTCATGGCGGCGCGCAAGCCGATTTGCGCCGTTTCCTGGTCGCGCATCTCGCCCACCAGCACGATGTCGGGATCTTGCCGCAGGGCCGAGCGCAGCACCCTGGCGAAATTCAGCTCGATCTTGTCGTTTACTTGCACCTGGTTAATACCCGGCAAGCGGTACTCGACGGGGTCTTCCACCGTGATGAGCTTTTTTTCCACGGAATTGAGCTCGGACAAGGCGCAGTACAAGGTCGTCGTCTTGCCGCTGCCGGTCGGCCCCGTCACCAGCACGAGGCCGTTCGGGCGGCTGACGATGGCGCGGAATTGCGCCACCAGCGCAGGCGGCATGCCGATGGCGTCCAGGCGCAAGGTCGTGCCGCCCTGGTTCAGCAGGCGCATCACCACCGATTCGCCGTATTGCGTCGGCATGGTGGAAATACGCACGTCGATGCGCTGGTTTTTCACGCGGATGGCGAAGCGGCCATCCTGCGGCAAGCGCTTCTCGGAAATATCGAGGTCCGACATCAGCTTTAAACGCAGCGCCAGCGAACTGGCGATCTTGCTGTCCGCTTCCGTCTGCAGGTGCAGCACGCCGTCGATGCGGAAACGGATCTGCAGCCGGCCTTCCTGCGGCTCGATGTGGATGTCCGAGGCGCGCACCTGGGTGGCATCCTCGAACACGGATTGCAGCAGCTTGACGATGGGCGCCTCTTCCAGGCCCGGATTGGCGGCCAGCGCGCCGAAGTCGACGGACACGTCGCCCAGGTCCTGCTCCAGCTCGCGCGTCAGGGTGGAAATGTCTTCCGTGCGGCGGTAAATGCGGTCGATGGCGGCCAGCACTTCCGTCTCATTGACGACGGCCAGTTCGATATGGCGCTTGACCAGGCGCGAGATTTCATCGTACGCGAACAGGTCCGTGGGATCGGACATGCCGACCAGCAAACCCTCGCGGCGGTCTTCCAGCACCAGCGCGCGGAAGCGCCGCGCCTGGGTTTCCGGCAGCAGCCGCACCAGTTCGGGATTGATGTTGAAAAACTTCAGGTTGATGTAGGGAATGTCGAGCTGGCGCGCCAGGGCGCCCGAAATCTGCTCTTCCGTGACGAAGCCGTGCTCGACAAAAACGCGGCCCAACTTGCGTCCCGAACGCTTCTGTTCCGTCAAGGCCTGGCCCAACTGTTCTTCCGTCAGCAATTTCTGCTGCACCAAAATCTCACCGAGCCGGACTTTCTCTGGCCTTGCCATGCTTGCTCCTCGACAAATTTTTCAAACGATGCACGCCAGCGGCGCGCGCAGGTATTTTATTCCAGAACCTGTTGTTTCTTAAAGAAAATACATTCCATCATTTGATTTTTGCGCATTTCAACACTCGGCAAGTAAACACTTGCCGCCCGCCGGCACCCATGGCAATAATGGCGGTCGTGCCCCGTCTTGCCTGCCGACCATTGCCACTATGAACGCCTGCGCCATCGAGTTCCACAACGTGCATCTGCAGCTGGCGGGCAGCGCCGTGCTGCGCGGCGTCGACCTGCAGGTGCGCGCGGGGGAACTGTTCGGCCTGGTTGGCGTGAATGGCGCGGGCAAGACTTCCCTGCTGAAATGCCTGCTGGACTTCTGTACGCCCGAGCGGGGCGAGATCGCCATCTTCGGCCAGCCGCACCGGCATGGCGCGGCGCGCCAGCCGCTGTCGTTTCTGCCGGAACGCTTCCAGGCGCCGTATTACCTGACGGGCGGCGACTTCCTGCGCTATCTGGCGCGCCTGCACAAGGTGCGCCCCGATGCGCAAGCGCTGCAGCAAACCCTGGACGCGCTGGACCTGGCGCCGGACGCCCTGCTGCGCCCCGCGCGCGCGTATTCGAAAGGCATGATGCAGAAATTGGGGCTGGCCGCATGCTTGCTATCGGGCAAGCCGCAACTGCTGCTCGACGAACCGATGAGCGGACTCGACCCGAAAGCGCGCGCGCAATTCAAGCAGGTATTGCGGCAAGCGCGCGCGCAAGGCCGCGGCGCCCTGCTCACCTCGCATGCGCTGGCCGACGTGGAAGAATTGTGCGACCGCATGGCCATCCTGCATGGCGGCCGCATCGTGTTTGCGGGCACGCCCGCCGAATGCCGCGCGCGCCATGGCGGCGCGGCCGACGCCAGCCTGGAGCAGGCTTTCCTCAATTGCATCGCGGCATGAACGCCGACCCGCGCGTCCCGCCCTCCACGCCGCCCGGAAGGCCGCATGCGCCCTCGCCGCACGGCATGTATCTGCGCCATTTCGGCTTGCGCACGGCGCCGTTCGGCATCACGCCGGACCCGGTCTTCTTTTATACGGGCAATACGCGGGGCGAGCTGCTCGCTGCGCTGCTGTATGCCGTCACGCAAGGCGAAGGCATCATCAAGCTGACGGGCGAAGTGGGCAGCGGCAAGACCATGCTGTGCCGCATGCTGGCCGAGCGCCTGCCGGCCCAGGTCGACGTACTGTATCTGCTCAACCCCCGCCTGGAACCGGACGAAGTCCTGCACGCCATCGCCGCCGAACTGGGCCTGGAACTGGACGGCTGCCGCGCCGACGCCGTGCTGCGCGCCCTGCACGGCGAGCTGATCGCCAGGCATGCGGCGGGACGCCAGGTGGTGTTGCTGGCCGAAGAAGCGCAAGCCATGCCGGGCGCCACCTTGGAAGCGCTGCGCCTGCTGACGAACCTGGAAACGGCCAGCCACAAACTGTTGCAGATCGTCCTGTTCGGCCAGCCGGAATTGCAACATACCCTGGACTTGCCCCAGTTCCGCCAATTGAAGGAACGCATCACCCACAGTTTCAGCGTGCCGCGCCTGCCGCCAGCCTTGCTGGACGACTATCTGGCATGCCGCCTGGCCGCCGCCGGCCGTGCGGCGCCGCTCGTTTTCACGCCGGCCGCGCTGCGCCGGCTGGCGCGCGCGGCGCAGGGCATCGTGCGCAGGATCAATATCCTGGCCGACAAGGCCTTGCTGGCCGCGTTTGCGGACGATGCGCAGGAAATCAGCGCGCGCCACGTGCGCCTGGCCATCGCGGACAGCCCCTTTTACCGCCCGCCCTGGCATGCGGGCAAGCTGCTGGCAGGCGCCTTGAGCGCGCTGATGCTGTCGCTGGCCGCCGCGCTGCTGTGGCAATGGCGGACAGGCAGCGAGGATCGCACAGCGGCGACAGCCAGCATGGCGACCCCGGCAAGCCAGGCATCCCGGCAGACATCCCAGGCACGCTCCGCCGCGCCCGCCGACACGGCCCCAGGCACGCTCAAGGCAGCGCTTATGCGCGCACCGCAGCCAGCCCCGTCAACGTTGCTCGACAGCAAGCTGGCCGAATCGCGCGACTGGCTGGCGCGGCAAGGGCCGCGGCAACTGGTGCTGCACATCGCCAGCCTGCCCGCCACCGAGACAGTTGCGGCGGAAACCTTCCTGCGACAGGCGCAGCAAGCCACCGGCCTGCACGACCTCCACGTGTTTCGCCTGCCCGGCGCCGCCCCCGCAACCGCGCCCGCGTCCCCGAATACGCCGCCCACGGCCTCCGCCGCGCGCCTGCTCATCGTCTATGGCAGCTTTGCCGACCAGGCCAGCGCCGAAGCCGTGTGGGCCAGGCTGGCCCCGGCGTCGCCGCAGAAAATATTGCTGAGCGACATAGACAGTATCCGCACAGAAATAAAAGCCTTGGCACCGGCAAAACCGGGGCGTGGCGCCCCCTGACTTTATTTCGGCATATTGCCTCCCAAGCCTGCACAGCCGATTGCTTTTAAGCGATCATGCTGGGTAAAATTACAAAAGCACAACACGACTCCAAGGGCGAACTTTTCATGACTCAACACCCTATTCCTGTGCTGACCTCTTGGGTCGCCCTCGCCTGCAGCACCATGCTGGCCGGCTGCGCCACGCATCAAACGCCGCTGTCGCCGGCCCACCTCAATGCCGCGCCCGTCGCCGCCGGCGTCATTCCCGAACCGGTGCAGCAAAGCAGCGCGCTGGCCGCGCCCCTGCCCGCACCCAAGGTGGAAACCTACAGCGTCACCGTGCACAAGGTGCCCGTGCAATCGCTGCTGTTTGCGCTGGCGCGCGACGCGGGCATGAATATCGACATCCACCCGCAGATCGAAGGCAGCGTCACCCTGAATGCGCTGAACCAGACCCTGCCGCAATTGCTGGCGCGTATCGGCAAGCAAGTCGATATGCGCTACGAAATCGATGGCAAGAACCTGACGGTGCTGCCCGACGCGCCCGTCTGGCGCACTTACAAGGTCGATTACGTCAACATGGCGCGCAGCACCAACAGCAGCGTGAATATCGCCACGCAAATTTCCACGGCAGGCGGCGGGTCGAACAACGCCAGCAACCCGGTGGGCAGCACGCAAGGCAGCGGCGGCAACGGCAACAACAATTCGACCACCCTCGTCGTGAATCGTTCGGAAAATAATTTCTGGTACAGCCTGGAAAAGAATATCCGCGACCTGCTGCGCGAGACCACGCTCAACGACGTGCAGGTGGACCCGCTGGCGCAGCTGAACCAGCAATTGACGAGCATGCCCGGCCAGCAGGGCCAGCAAGGCCAGCAGCAGAACCAGGCCGGCGCCTACCCTGCCCTCGGTGCGGCTGGCCAGTACGGCGCCCAGCCGCCGATGCAGTATGGCAACCCGAACGGGAGTCAGAATGCACCGGGCCAGCAGGCGCCCGGCCAGAATGCGGCTCCCGGCCAGCCGCTGGACGCGAACGGCATGCCGCTGCTCAAACTGGCCAACAAGGGCAGCCCCTCGTCCGTCGTCGTCAACGTCGAGGGCGGCCTGATCGCCGTGCGCGCCACGGGCCGCCAGCATGAAAAGATCGCCGAATTCCTCGACGCGGTATTGCACAGCGCCAAGCGGCAAGTGCTGATCGAGGCGACCATCATCGAAGTGCGCCTGAGCAATGAATACCAGCAAGGCATCAACTGGTCGCGCCTGACGGGCAGCCTGCAATTGCGGCAAGGGCAAGTGGGCACGGCGGGCCTGTCCAGCGGCGTCGCGCCGAACGCCACGCCCGGCATCTTCCTGCTCAATTATCTGAAGGACAGCTTTTCCACCACCATCCAGTTGCTCGAATCGTTCGGCAAGGTGAAAGTGCTGTCCAGCCCGAAGATCAGCGTGCTGAACAACCAGACGGCCATGCTGAAAGTGGTCGACAACAATGTCTTCTTTACCATCAAGGTGACGCCCGCCGTGATCAGCTCGACGGGCACCATCACCACCCCGGCCACCTATGAATCGAAGCTGGAAACGGTGCCCGTCGGCTTCGTCATGAGCGTCACGCCGCAGATTTCCGACAGCGATGAAGTGACCCTCAACGTGCGCCCCACCATCACGCGCATCGTCGGCTACGTGCAAGACCCGAATCCGGCCCTGGCCACGGCCAACGTGCAAAGCCGCGTGCCCGTGATCCAGGCGCGCGAGCTGGAATCGATCATGAAAGTGGGCAATGGCCAGATCGCCGTGATGGGCGGCTTGATGCAGGATTCCGTCGACAATGCCAAGGATGGCGTGCCGGGCCTGTCCAGCCTGCCTTTGGTGGGCAATTTATTTACCTATCGCAATGAGGCAAGCAGCAAGACGGAGCTGGTGATCTTCATGCGCCCCGTCGTCGTCAAGGATGCCAGCGTCGAAGGCGATTACCGCGATTACCGCTACCTGCTGCCCGACCAGGCGCCGCTCAACAGCCAGCCCTACACGGATGGCCCGCCAGCGGCGCCCGTGCGGCCGCAGGCGCGCTTGCAGGGAGACTTCCCATGAGCTTGCTGATGCAGGCGCTCAAGAAAGCCGAGCGCGCCAAGCAGAACAGCCTTTCCGACGAAGAACTGGAAAAGCCGTCCGAAGCCTACGACCAGGTGCTGGAACTGGCGCCGGCCGACGCCCTGCCGCCCCGTCCCGCACCAGTGGCACCGCCGCCCGCGCCGCCGGCCAGCACATTGCGCCTGGAGCCGCTGGCGGACGCGCCCGCGCCGCAGCCGGCACAGAGTGCCGCGCAGCCGGAGCCGCTGCCCGGGTCGCAGCAAGGCACGCAGCCAGGCCCGCCGCCCGAGCCGCCGCGCGCCCGTCCTGAAGCGCCGCCCGCCCGGCCACGCGCCAGCCGCAGCAATCCGCCGCCGAAAGGCCCCACGGGACCCATCAGCGTCGACCCGGCCACCGTGCGCCTGGCCGTGCTGCTGGCGATCCTGCTGCTGGTGGCCGGCTCCATGGCGTACTGGTATTGGCGCGCCAGCACCAGCCCTGGCGCGGGCGCCAACCTGCCCGGCGTACCCATGCCGCTGACGGATGCCCCGGGCACGGCCGGCGTCGCAGGCCCCGTCGTGGTGGTGGCGCCAGGAGCAGGCGCGGCAACGGCCACCGAGCCATCGCCACAAGCCTTGCCGCCTGAATTACAGCAGGCGCCGCGCCAGCAACCCGACGCGGCGGAGCAGCAAGCGATGATACAGGCGGCGGCCCAGGCCGCCGTGGCGGCGCAGCTGGCGCACATGGCGCCGCCCGCGCCGCCCAGCCTGCCACCGGTGGCCGCGCCCGACAACAGCCAGATCCAGGTACAGCGCAGCGTGGCCGCGCCGCAAATCAACCCCGACGTGCAGCAAGCCTATCAAGCCTTCAACGGTGGCCAGTTGGGCCTTGCTCGTCAGCAATATGAAACGGTGCTGCGGCAGGATGCGACCAACCGCGACGCGCTGCTGGGCCTGGCGGCCGTGGCCCTGCGCGAAAACCAGGGCGCGCAGGCGGCGGCCCTGTACCTGCGTTTGCTGGAAATCAATCCCGACGATGGCGAGGCGCTGGCCGGCCTGATCGGGCTGCGCCAGGGCGACGTGGCGCAGAGCGAGGCAAAATTGAAAGCCATCCTGGCGCGCAACCCCGACAGCGCCCCCGTGCTGTTTGCACTGGGCAATGTGTACGCCAAGCAGCGCCGCTGGAACGAAGCGCAGCAGCAATTCTTCCGCGCCTACGGCGCCGCACCCGGCAATCCCGACTATGCCTTCAACCTGGCCGTGGGTCTGGACCGGCTGAACCAGCCCCGGCTGGCCGCCACGTATTACCAGCGCGCCTTGACCCTGGCGCAGACGACGCCCGCCGCCTTCGACCAGGCCGTGGCGCAAGCGCGCTTGCGCGAACTGGCTGCCCCTGCGGCCCCGGCCGAGCCGGCCATCATCACACCCCGTCAGGAATAAGCATCACATGGCAGAACAGGCAAAACTTCCCCTCGGCAAGCTGCTGATCCAGAAAGGCGTGATCAGCGAAGACCAGCTGCGCATCGCCCTGATCGAACAGCGGCGCAGCAGCGAACCGCTGGGCAAGCTGCTGATCACCCTGGGTTTTGTCACGGAAGCCACCGTGCGCGAGGCGCTCAGCGAAAACCTGAAACAGGTCAGCGCGGACTTGTCGAGCCTGGTGGTCGATGCCATTGCCTTAAAGCTGATCCCGAAGGACGTGGCCAAGCGCTATCGCGTCTTTCCCATCGTCTACGAGCGGCAGGCGGATAACCTGATCCTGGCCATGGCCGACACGAGCAACATCGTTGCGCTCGATCAAATCAGCGCCATGCTGGTCAAGGGCATCACGATTTCCACCGTGCTCGTCAACGAATCGGACATTTCGCGCGCCATCGACCAGTACTATGGTTTTGAACTGTCGATCGACGGCATCCTGCACGAAATCGAAACGGGCGAGGTCAGCTATCAAAGCATGGCCTCGCCGTCGGACGAATACAGCCAGCCCATGGTGCGCCTGATCGACGCGCTGCTGGCCGATGCCGTGCAGAACGGCGCCTCGGACATCCATTTCGAGCCGGAACAGTCGTTCCTGCGCATCCGCTACCGCATCGACGGCATCCTGCGGCAAATCCGCAGCCTGCACAAATCGTACTGGCCGGCCATGGCCGTGCGCCTGAAGGTGATGTCGAACATGAATATCGCCGAGGCGCGCGCGCCGCAGGATGGGCGCATCAGCATCAAGTTTTCCGGGCGGCAAATCGACTTCCGCGCCTCGGCGCAACCGACCACGCATGGCGAAAACGTCGTGCTGCGCGTGCTGGACCGGCAAAAGGGCATCGTGCCGCTGGACGCCCTGGGCCTGGCCGAGGCGGAATTGAACTTGTTGAAACTCATGATCGCCCGGCCTGACGGCGTGATCCTCGTGACGGGCCCGACGGGCAGCGGCAAGACCACCACCCTGTATTCGATACTCAACCATATCAATACGGAAAGCGTCAACATCATGACCCTGGAGGACCCAGTCGAGTATCCGATGAACATGATACGCCAGACCTCCGTCAACGAATCCGTCAAGCTGGGCTTTGCCGACGGCATCCGCTCGATGATGCGGCAAGACCCCGACATCATTCTCGTGGGCGAGATCCGCGACCGCGAAACAGCGGAAATGGCGTTTGCCGCCGCCATGACGGGCCACCAGGTGTATTCCACCCTGCACACGAGCTCGGCCATCGGTTCCGTGGCGCGCCTGCTCGACATCGGTATCTTGCCCGACATCATGGCCGGCAACATCATCGGCATCGTGGCGCAGCGCCTGGTGCGGCGTTTGTGTCCGCATTGCAAGGAAAGCGTCATCGCCGATACCATCGAACGCCGCCTGCTGGGCCTTGCATCCGAGGCGCCCGCCGTCAGCATCTGCCGCGCCGCCGGTTGCGAGCGCTGCGCGCACCAGGGCTACAAGGGCCGCCTGGCCATCATGGAAATCCTCAAGATGACGGCCGAACTCGATGAATTGACGGCGCGCCGCGCCAGTTTGCGCGAGCTCAAGGCCGCCGCGCGCGCGGCCGGCTTCAAGGGCATCGTCGATGACGGCATGCGCCGCGTGCTGGAAGGCGTCACCACCCTGGAAGAAGTGGGCCGCGTGGTCGACCTGACGGAAAGGCTGGCCTGATGGCGCAATATGTCTACCGCGCAATGGATGCGGCCGGCGCCCTGATTCCCGGCAGCATGGAGGCGGCCAACGTGCCGGACCTGGAAGCGCGTTTGCACCGCATGCAGCTCGACTTGATCGACTGCAAGATCACGGGCCAGTACCTGGTGCTGCTGGGCAAGCGGATCATCCACCGCCGCGACCTGATCAATTTCTGCTTCCACATGGAGCAATTGACGGGCGCGGGCGTGCCCATCCTGGAAGGCTTGAACGACTTGCGCGAAAGCACGGATCATCCGCGCCTGCGCGAAGTCGTCACGGACTTAATTGAAAGCATCGAAGGCGGCTTGCCCCTGTCGGGCGCGCTGGCCCAGCACGGCGACATCTTCGACGCCACGTTTACCAGCTTGATCCTTGCGGGAGAACAAAGCGGCCGGATCGCCGAGGTGTTCAAGAACCTGTCGGAAAGTTTAAAATGGCAGGACGAGCTGGCGTCGCAGACGCGCAAGATCGTCATGTACCCCGTCGTCGTCGCCATCGTCGTGGCGGCCGTGACGTTTTTCCTGATGATTTATCTCGTGCCCCAGCTGACGGCGTTCATCCGCAACATGGGCGGCGAGCTGCCGCTGCACACGCGCGTGCTCATTGCCGTGTCGAATGTCTTCATCGATTACTGGTATCTGCTGCTGGCCTTGCCCGTGCTGCTGTTTTTCGGGCTGCGCGCGCTCATCCGCCGCAGCGAGGCGGCCCGCTACGCCTGGGATGGCTTGAAACTGCGGCTGTGGCTGGTCGGTCCCGTGCTGCACAAGATCATCCTGGCCCGCTTCGCCACGTTTTTTGCCCTGATGTATGCCTCCGGCATCACCATCCTCGAATGCATCCGCCTGTCCGAAGGCATCGCCGGCAACCAGGTGGTGGCGGCCGGCCTGCGCCGCGCCGCCCAGCTGATCAGCGAGGGTTACGGCGTCACCGCCGCCTTCCAGCACACGGGCATCTTCCCGCCGCTGGTGATCCGCATGCTGAAGGTGGGCGAGTCCACGGGTTCGCTGGACACGGCCTTGCGCAATGTCAGTTACTTTTACAACCGCGAAGTGAAGGAATTGATTGAAAAAGTGCAAGCCATGATCGAGCCGGCCATGACGGTCATCCTGGGTCTGCTGCTGGGCTGGATCATGCTGTCGGTGCTGGGGCCGATCTACGACACCATCAGCACCATCAAAACCTGAGGCCGCCGTGTTCCGCAAACAATTACTCTACCTCACCAGCGACGCCCTGTGCGCCTACGACTGGAACCACGGTGTGCTGGGCCCCGGCCAGGCCTTCCCCGCCAGCGCGGCCGGGCTGGACGGCTTCGCCGCGTGGCTGGAAGACCCGCAGGAGCGCAGGCTCGACGTGCCCGCCTACCTGCTGACGGACTTGATCGAGGAAGATTTCCAGCATCAGCTCGTGCCCCACGTGCGCGGCAAGGCGGGCCGCGCCCTGCTGGAGCGGCGCAAGCAGCAATTACACCGCGACACGCCCTACCGGGGCAGCACCCTGCTGGGGCGCGAAAGCACGGGCCGCCACGACGACCAGGTGCTGTTCTTTGCGCTGACCAATCCCTCGCTGCTGCAGCCGTGGACGGAAGCGCTGGAACACTTGCGCGTGCCCGTGGCCGGCATTTATTCGACCAGCCTGCTCAGTATCGCGCTGGTCAAAAAACTGTCGATCGCGCACGAACACTTGCTGCTGGTGACGCAGCAATCGGGCGGCTTGCGGCAAAGTTACTATGAAAAGGGCCAGCTGCGCTTTTCGCGCCAGACGGCGACCATCGCGCTCGACGGCGTGGCCGTGAATATCGCGCTGGAAACGGAAAAGACACGGCAATTTCTCACCAGCACGCGCATGCTGGCGCGCGGCGACGTCTTGAATACCGTCATCCTGGCGCCGGCCGCGCAGATCGCCAAGCTCGAACTGCTGTGCGACAACGGCGTCGAAGTGGCTTACCACTTCATCGACCTGCAACTGGCCGGCGCACGGGTGGGCTTGCGCCGGACGCCGGCGCTGGCCGACGAATTGCTGCTGACCTTGCTGGGCAAGCATCCGCCGTCCAGCCACTATCCGCCCGGCGCGCTGGCCCGCTATTACCACTTCCAGCGCGCGCGCAAGACGCTGTACGGCGCCAGCGCCCTGATCGGCGCGTCGGCCGCCCTGTGGTGCGTGATCAATGTGATTGGCGGCATCGCCGACGGGGCCGGCACGCAGCGGCTGGCGCAGGAAACGGCGTCCTACCAGGAGCGCTACCGCAGCGTCATGTCGACCCAGCCGCCGGCGCCGGCCAAGACGCAGAACATGAAAGTGGCCGTCACCCTGGGCCAGATGATCGCCAGCCAGGCGCCGGAGCCGGGCCGCCTGCTGGGCATGCTGAGCGCCGCGCTGGACCAGGCGCCGCAGGTCGCGCTGGGCCAGCTGCATTGGAGCGCGGGCCAGGCGCCCGCGCGCACGGCCGCTGGCCAGCCGCAGCAGCAGCAGCAGCAGCAGCAGCAGAGTGGGCCGCCCCGCAGCGCCCTGGCCGGCATCCCTGTCGCGCCGCCGCAGGCGCTGCGCCTGGAAGCGGACGTGGCCATGCCGAACAATGACTACCGCGCCGCGCTGGCCGCCGTCACGGCCTTCGCGCAAACCCTGGCGCGCCAGCCGCGCATGCAGGTGACGATCGAGGAAACGCCGCTCGACCTGCGTCCCAGCGTGGCCCTGTCCGGCAAGAGCGCCGCGCCGGCGCAGGACAGCCAGGCCCGCTTTACCCTCTTGCTGGAGTGGCAGCCATGAGCGGCCCCGTCAAGCAGCCGCCCCTGCCCGGCATGCAGCGGGCAGGCACGCCCATGCGCACCCTGCCCGCCTGGCTGGGCGAACTGCACCTGGTGCGCGCCGCCCTGCTGTGCTTTGCGCTGACCTTGCTGGCCAGCCTGCTGCTGCTGAGCCTGACCGCCGCCTATCGCATGCGCGAAGCGCAACAACTGTACCTGGCCCAGCACACGCGCGCGGCGGCGGCCACCCTGTTCAACCACGCGGAAGCAGAAAAGCAGGAAATCCGCGCCTACGAACCGCAATTTTTGGCCCTGCGCCAGCGCGGCCTGATCGGCGAGGAAAACCGCCTGGCCTGGATCGACGCCATCCGCCGCAGCCAGGAACAGCGCAAATTGCTGCCGATCAGCTATGACATCAGCCCGCAGCAAGCGCTGCCAGTGCCATTGCCCATGGTGATGGGGCAATATCACCTGCGCGGCAGCCGCATGCGCCTGCAGATGGATTTGCTGCACGAGATGGACTTGCTGAACCTGTTTGACGATTTGCGCCAGGCCGGCTATTTCGCCGTGCAGGATTGCACGCTCAAGCGCCATGGCGCGCCCGGCGGCGAGGCGGTGCCGACCTTGGGCGCCGAATGCGAACTGCTGTGGCTGACCGTCAACAGCGTGCCCGTGCCGGGGCGGCCATGAGGTCCGCCCTCGTCCTGCGCGCCCTCGTCCTGTGCCTGTCCTTGGCCGGCGCCGCGCTCACGGCGCAGGGACAGGCACAGCAGCTGGGACGCCTGTTCCTGTCGCCCCAGCAGCGCGCCCAGCTCGACGCGCAGCGCTACGGGCCGCCGCCGCCCAATCCCGCGCTGGCGGCGCCCCCGCCACCGCCACCGCCGCCGCCCGCGCCGCCCGTGGAATTGAATGGCGTGGTGCAGCGCAGCAGCGGCCGCTCCACCGTCTGGCTGAACCAGGAAGCGCAAAACGAACCGCACAACCGCCTTGAGCGTGGCAAGCCCGGCACCCTGACCCTGCGCCTGTCGAATGGCCAGGCGGTGCTGCTGAAACCAGGCCAGCGCTACGACCCGGCCAGCGGCACGGTCACCGAGGTGCAGGAGACGCCGCCATGACGCCACGGCAAGCTCATTGGCAGCCTCGTCGCCAGCGCGGCGCCGCGCTGTTGCTGCTGGTGGCCGTGTTGGGCCTGGGCGCGGCCAGCCTCCTGATCAGCGCCTTTGGCCGCAAGACGGGCGAGGCCGAACGCCAGCAACGCACGCTGGACACCCTGGCGCAGGCGCGCGAAGCCTTGCTGGGCTTTGCGGCGGTCAATGGCCGCCTGCCCCGTCCGGCCGCCTCCGCCCTCGACGGGCGCGAACGGGCCGCCGATTGCGCCGACGATGCCGCCTGCAGCGGCTTCTTGCCGTGGGTGGCGCTGGGCGTGGCGGGTAGCGACGCCTGGGGAAAACTGCTGCGCTACAGCGTCACGCCGGAAATGGCGCGCGCGCCCATCGTCTCGTTTTCCGCCGTCGCCAACCGGGTCGTGCTCGAGCGCGACGCGCGCGGCGAATTCGCCTACGTCGCGGGCCAGGCACTGTGCGACGTCAGCGTCGAATGCCTGCCCGTCGTGCTGTTCTCGCAAGGCAAGGACCATCACGGCACGGCCGCCAGCGGCGTGACGCAGATCAATACGGCACGCGGCAATCTCGACGAGGCCGCCAACGACCGCGCCAGCCGCAGTTTCATCGCCCGCCCCGCCACCGACAATGCCGCGCTGCCCGGCGGCGCCTTCGACGACATGCTCACCTGGATTACCTTGCCCGTCCTGTACCAACGCATGCGCGCCGCGCGCAACCTGCCATGAGCCCCCGCCCGCGCCCATCGCGCCGCCAGGGCGGCTTTTCCCTGATCGAGATCGCCATCGTGCTCGTCATCGTGGGCTTGATGATAGGCGGCCTGGTCACGCCCTTGACGGTGCAGCTGGAACAGCGCAAGGTGGCCGAAACGCAACAGGCGCTGAATGAGGCGAAGGAAGCGCTGACGGGCTACGCGCTGCGCTACGGCTACCTGCCCTGTCCCGCCATCTCCGCCATGAGCGGCCTGGAAGACCGGCGCGGCACCCGCTGCACGGGCGAAAAACGCGCCGGCTTCCTGCCCTGGGCCACCCTGGGGCTGCGCCAGGGCGACAGCTGGAACAATCTGTTCCGCTACAGTGTGACGCCGGCCTTCAGCGACAGCGGCCAGCTTTTCAGCCTGTCGACGCCGCGCGACATCAGCATCGTCACGCGCAATGGCGGCGCGCTGCTGCAGGCGACGGCGTTGCAGGACATCCCCGCGATGATCATGTCGCACGGCAAGAACGGTTTCGGCGCCACGGGCGTGCAGGGCCAGCGCCAGGCCTTACCTTTCAGCAACAATGTCGACGAGCGCAACAATGCCTCGAACGCCACCACCGTCATCAGCCGCGCCGCCAGCGGCCCGCAGCAGCCCGGCGGCGAGTTCGACGATATCGTCGCCTGGCTGTCGCCGAACATCCTGTTCAACCGCATGGTGGCCGCGCAAAGGCTGCCCCGCTGATGCCCATGCTCTCGCCCGCCGCCACCATCGCCCGCTACACGCTGCTTGAAGCGCTGCGCAGCCGCCTGCCGTGGCTGTTCCTGCTGGCCGCCTGCGCCGGCGCCGCCCTGGCCGGCTTCCTGCAGCAACTGGCGCTGACGGAAAGCGGCGCCGTGCAGGCGGCGCTGCTGGCTGCCGCCTTGCGCCTGGCCGGCGTCTTCCTGCTGGCCACCTTCATCATCACCAGCATGGCGCGCGAAGCGGCCGACCGGGGCCTGGAACTGCTGCTGGCGCTGCCCATGCCGCGCGCCGCCTACCTGCTGGGCAAACTGCTGGGCTACGGGGCCCTGGCGGCCGTGCCCGCCGTGCTGTTCGGCCTGTTGATGGCCCTGTTCGCCGCGCCCGCGCAAAGCGCGCTGTGGGCACTGTCCTTGCTGGGCGAGTTGTGGATCGTCGCCGCCTTCAGCCTGCTGTGCGCGGCCAGCCTGCAGCAGGCCCTGCCGGCGCTGGCCGCGACTGGCGGTTTCTATGTGCTGGCGCGCATGCTGGGCAGCCTGCAACTGCTGGCGCACGGCCCGCAGGCGGGCGACTCGCTGGCGCAGCGGGCCACGGCCGGCGCCATCGACGTGCTGGCCCTGCTGCTGCCCCGCCTGGACGCATTTGCCCGCACGGAATGGCTGCTGTACGCCACCGGCGACTGGCCAGCCCTGGTCAATGTGGCGGCGCAAACCGGCATCTATGTGGCCTTGCTGGCCAGTTGCGCGCTGTGCGACTTTTACCGCAGGAACATCTGATGGCCGCCGCCCAGCGCCCCTGGCGCAGCGTGCCGCGCCCCCTGTGCTGGCTGCTGGCGGCATGCCTGCTGCTGCAGCTGGGCTGGCGCCTGGCGCAGCAGCAAGCGCCGGCCCAGGCGCGGCCCCTGCCCGCCGCGCCGCCGGCGGGCGTGGCGCGCCTGGCCAGCCTGGGCGAGCCGCTGGCCATGTCGAAAGCGATGCTGCTGTACCTGCAGTCGTTCGAAGACCAGGCCGGCGTCAGCCTGCCGTGGCGCGAACTCGACTATGACCGCCTGGCCGGCTGGCTGGAGACGGCGCAAACGCTCGATCCGCGCAGCCAGTATGCGCTGGTGGCCGCCAGCGAAGTGTATGCGGGCGTGGCCGACCCGCAGCGCGTGCGGCGCATGCTGGCCTTTGTCGCCGCCAGCTTCGCGGCCGACCCGCAGCACCGCTGGCCCGCCATGGCGCAGGCGGCGCTGGTGGCGAAGCACCAGCTGCGCGACCTGCCGCTGGCCCTGTCGTATGCGCGTGAACTGCGGCGGCTGGCGACGGGGCCGCACGTACCGGCCTGGGTGCGCGAGATGGAAGCGTTCATCCTGGAAGACATGGACCAGCTCGACAGCGCCCGCCTGGTGATCGGCGGCCTGCTCGCCAGCGGCCAGATCAGCGATCCGCACGAGCTGGCCTTCCTCGCGCGCCGGCTCGACGAACTTGCCAAGAAGAAAGCAAGGGCAGCGCCATGAGCCGCTGTCCGAAAGGCCATGCGCATACGGCATCAATTGCAGTAAACTGCCATCTCAAGCTGTAGTACTTTTTTTTCAAGGAAATCCCATGCCCCCACGCCGCCAGCACGGCTTTACGCTCGTAGAAATCGCCATCGTCCTGGTCATCATCGGCTTGCTGCTCGGTGGCGTGCTCAAGGGGCAAGGCTTGATCGACAGCGCCAAGGTGAAAAACATCATCCAGCAATCGAATGCGCTGACGGCCGCCGTCAACGCCTACCAGGACAAATTCCGCGCCCTGCCCGGCGACGACCTGCAGGGCACCGTGCACGTGCCCAATTCGGCCGGCAACGGCAATGGCGACGGCCAGATCGGCGACGGCCAGCCGCGCGAATTCACGCTGGCGCCGCAGCACCTGGCGCTGGGCGGCTTCATCACCGGCTCGTTCAACGGCACCTCGCAATTCATGACCAGCGCCCAGGGCGGCGCCGTCTACCTGTACAACGACGAAGTGGGCGGGCGCGCCGGCAACGGCATCCGTTTCGACAACTTGCCCGAGAGCTACGCGGAACAGATCGACAGCAAACTCGACGATGGCGTGGCCAGCACGGGCAGCGTCCGGGCGAACATGCCCTATGGCAACGCCGGTGCTATCATTCCCCGCACCGCCGTGTTTTTCTGACACGCCAGTCACTATCGAAGGAATACCATGCCATTGCACCGTAAATTCATCGTCTCCCTGGCCGCCGCCTGCGCCTTGCTGGCCGGCAGCGCGCACGCCCAATACGTGGGCCCGACGGCCGGCCCCAGCGCACCCGGCAATGTGGCCGCCATCCTGAAAAATCCCGTCGACGACCAGGCCGTCGTGCTGCGCGGCCATTTGCTGCGCAAGGTGGGCAACGAGAAATACACGTTCTCCGACGGCACGGCGGAAATCCGCGTGGACATCGACGACAAGGTCTTCATGAACCGCAAGATCGACGCCAAAACACTGGTGGAAATCCGCGGCGAAGTGGAAAAAGACTTCATGGAAAGCCCGGAAATCGACGTCGACATGCTGACCGTGGTCCCGTAAGCCGCCTTGCCATCCCGCCGCCACGGCGGGATGGGCGCTCCCCCCTCTGCTCTGTATACCTTGCGCAACCTTTTTTCCATTCCAGAAACTAGGCTTGTCAGAAGAATCAATTTCGTCTAGCATCTTTTCATTCAAGGTCAGCCAGCGCCAGCGTGAGCCTGCCTGTCGACTCATCCATTCTGGGAGCTTTCCGGGTGCAAGATTTGCCTTCGATACGCTCAAGAATTTCATGGCTGGTGCTCGCCTGGGTCATTCCGACGGCGCTCGTGTTTCTCCTGCTCGTGGCGCAAAGTTACACGCGCGAACGCGACCATGTCGTCAGCGAAACGGCACAGGCGGCGCGCGCCGTGTCCGCCGCCGTCGAACGCGACTTGAACGGCGCCCAGATGGCCGCGCGCATCCTGGCCGGCTCGCCCGCCCTGCAAGCGGACGACGTCGGCGCCCTGCGGGCCCTGGCCGCCAGCCTGCTGCAGCCGGGCCTGGCCGTCAGCGCCTTCATCGTCTCCGATGCCAAGGGCCGCCAGCTGATCAATACGACCCTGCCCGCCAGCCAGGCGCCGCCTCCCCTGCCGCAAAAATGGGCCGCCAGCATGGAGCGCACGCGCGACTCCGGCAAGCCGCGGCTGACCAGCCTGACCAAGGCGCCCGACAGCCTGCCGCAGCTGGCCCTGAACCTGCCCTTGCCGCGCAGCCAGGGTAGCGCCTACGTGCTGACGGCCCTGTACCCGCCCGACTACCTGTCCGTGCTGCTGCACGAGCTGCACCTGCCAGCCTACCTGGGCGCGGCCATCATCAATGCCGACGGCATCAACGTGGCGCGCACGCTGGCGCCGCAGCGCTATGTGGGCCAGCGCAGCGCGGCGCCCCTGCTGGAACAGATACGCCAGGCGCGCGAAGGCGTGCTGCGCCATGCCACGCTGGAAGGCATCGACGTCTATACGGGCTTTCGCCGCGCCCCGGACGCCGCCTGGACGGTGGCCGTCACCATGCGCACCAGCACGGTGGCGCAAGCCCTGCTGCGCTCGGTAGTCACGGGTTCCCTCATCCTGGCGCTGCTGCTGGGCGCAGGCTTCGCCCTGGCCTGGCGCGTGGGCGGCCGCCTGGCCAGCACCCTGCAGGAACTGACGCAGCAGATCCACGCGCTGGCGCAAGGCAAACCCCTGCTCTCGAACCGGCACGCGGACCGCGAATCGGCCGACATGGCCAGCGCCCTGGGCGCGCTGGAACGCGACCTGCGGCGTCACCGCACGCAGCTCGAAAGCCTGGTGGCAGAACGCACGCTGGCCCTGGAAAAATCCACGCGCCTGCTGGAAACCGTGTACGCGACGGCGCCGATCGGCATGCTGTTCGTGGACCTGGACTTGCGCATTGTCATGATCAACCACTACCTGGCCGCCATCAACGGGGCCAGCGTGGCGCAGCACCTGGGCCGTCCCTTGGGCACCATGCTGTTCGACGACGCCGTGCGGGCGGAGGTGGAACGCTGCGTGCGCCAGGTGCTCGGGACGGGACAGCCCATCGTCGACATCGAATTGAATGGCCACAGCGGCCAGCGGCGCGAGCAACTGAGTCACTGGGTCGTCTCGTACCACCCGATCTTCGGCCCGGAACAGCAGTTGCTGGGCGTATCGGGCCTGTGGCTGGACATTAGCGAGCGCAAGCGCAGCGAAGCGGAATTTCGCCGCTCGAAGCACTTGTTTGGCACCATCATCGAAAACATCCCGGCCATGGTCTTCGTCAAGCGCGCCGACAAGCTGAGCTTTGAAATGGTCAACCGCCACGCTGAACTCACGCTGGGACGCTCGCGCGAGCAATTGCTGGGCAAGACGGACCACGATTTCTTTCCGCCGCAGCAGGCGTCCGCCTTCGTCAGCGCCGACCGCAAACTGCTGGCCACGGGGCAGATGGTGGAGATCGAACAGGAAGCGATCAATACGGCCGACGGCACCACGCGCCACTTCACCACGCGCAAGGTGGTCTTGCGCGACGATGCGGGGCGCGCCAGCCACGTGCTGGGGGTATCGATCGACATCACGGAACGCAAGCGCGCCACCGAGGTGCTGCACGCCACCACCTGGCGCCTGGAACAGAACGAACGCTTCATCCGCACCGTCACCGACAACCTGCCCGGCATGGTGTCGTACTGGGGCGCCGATTTACGTTGCCGATTTGCAAATAAGTTCTATAACGAATGGTTTGGCCGCAGCAGCGCCGAGCTGGCCGGCATCCACATGAGCGAATTGCTGGGGCAGGAACTGTTCGACGTGTATGCGCCCCACGTCGAGGGCGTGCTGGCGGGCCGGCCGCAAAGCTTCGAGCGCGACCTGCTCGATCCCGGCGGCCAGGTGTGCCACACGTGGACCAATTACATCCCCGATTTCGACGACGGCGGCGGCGTGCGCGGCTTCTTCGTGCTGGCCTCGGACGTTTCCGAGCTCAAGCGCACGGAATTGCGCCTGCATGAACTCAACGAGCAGATGGTGCGCGCGCGCGACAAGGCCGAGGCCGCCAGCGTCGCGAAAAGCGAATTCGTCGCCAACATGAGCCATGAAATCCGCACGCCGATGAACGCCATCATCGGCCTGGCGCGCCTGCTGGAAGAGTCGCCGCTGGAACGGCGCGAGCGCAGCTATGTCGGCAAGATCCAGATGGCCACGCAGTCGCTGCTCAATATCGTCAATGACGTGCTCGATTTTTCCAAGATCGAGGCGGGACAGATGGTGCTGGAACAGCGCCGCTTCCAGCTCGAACGCATGTTGAGCAGCGTAGGCGTGTTGCTGGCCAGCAGCGCCTGGGCGCGCGGCGTGGAGCCCGTGTTCGTGCTCGCCCCCGGCGTGCCGGACGAACTGATCGGCGACGCCCTGCGCGTGGAGCAAATCCTCATCAACCTGATGGGCAACGCCGTCAAGTTCACCTCGCATGGCGAAGTGGTGCTGTCGATCGACAAGGTGGCCGAGGATGCTGCCAGCGCCACCCTCGAATTTTCCGTGCGCGACACGGGCATCGGCATCGGCGCGGCCGAGCAGGAACGCATCTTCGACGCGTTTTCCCAGGGCGACAGCGGCACCAGCCGCAAATATGGGGGCACGGGGCTGGGGCTGGCCATCTGCCGGCGCATGGTGGAATTGATGGGCGGCACCCTCAGCGTCAAAAGCACGCTGGGCAAGGGTTCCGACTTCCGCTTCCGCTGCCGCTTCGACAAGGTGGCGCCGCCGCCCGAACCGCCAGGCAAGAGCGGGCCCAGGCTCCAGTCGCTGCTGATCATCGACGACAACGCCAGCGTGCGCGCCATGCTGGAAGACTGGTGCGCGGCGCAGGGCTGGCGCAGCCGCAGCGCCGACAGCGGCGCGGCCGGCCTGGCCCTGCTGCGCGCGCACGCCAGCGGCGGGACGGCGGCGGACCTTGTGCTGCTCGACGCGGCCATGCCCGGCATGGATGGCATTTCCATGCTCACCGAGGCGCGCGCCGACGAACGCCTGGTGTTGCCGCCCGTGATCATGCTGGTGGCCGACCAGGATAGCGAAAACCTCGAACGCCTGGCCGACAGCCTGATGCTGGCCGGCATCGTTTCAAAGCCGGCCACCCCGGCGCGCCTGCTGGCGGCCGTGACGGCCGTGCGCGAAGGCCGCAGCACGCCTTCGGCGCTGCCCGTGTCCACGCCCTTGTCGGGTTTGCTCACAGGCATGCGCGTGCTGCTGGTGGAAGACAATGAAATCAACCAGGAAGTGGCGCAGTACATCCTGCTGCATTCGGGCGCGCGCGTGACCGTGGCCGCCAACGGCCGGCTGGCCGTCGACTTGCTCACCAGCACGCCGGATGCCTGGGACGTGCTGCTGATGGATTTGCAGATGCCCGTCATGAACGGCTACGATGCCACCCTCGCCATCCGCGCCCTGGGCTTGCCGGACTTGCCCATCATCGCCATGACGGCCAATGCCATGGACGAAGACCGCCTGCGCGCCATCGCCAGCGGCATGAATGCGCATGTCGCCAAGCCCATCGATGTCGACGAGATGATACAGACGCTGACCCGGCTGGTGCCGTCGCCCCCGGCTGGCGCTGGCGGCGACGGCGCCATGCAGGCAGCCGATGCCGTCACGCGGACGCTGGACTTGCCCGCCACGGTGCCCGGCATCGACCTGGCGGCGGCCCTGCACCGCTTCGGCGGCGACTACGGCGCCTTCCTGGCCCTGCTCAAGCGCTTTGAGAATTCGCAAGGCGACGCCGTCGAGGAAACGCGCCGCCTGCTGGCCGCCGGCCAGGCGCAACAGGCGGCGCAGCTGCTGCACCGCGTGTGCGGCGTGGCGGCCAACCTGGGCGCCACGCATATCGCCAGCCTGGCCGCCGAGACAGAGAAAATGCTGAAAACGGGGCAATCGCACGCCACGGCCGCCTTGCTGGGCCGCCTGGAACAGGCGATGGCGGAAGTCATCGAAGCGGCGCGCACCCTGCCCTCCCCCCTGCGGCGCAACCAGCCGGCAACGGCCACGCCCGGCAGCGTGCCGCTCGACCTGCACGCCGGCCTGACCGAGCTGCTTGTCTTGATCCACAACAACAACCTGAAAGCGCTGGCGCAATTCCACGCCCTGCACCCCGCCCTGCAACAGTCAGACCGGGAAGCGGCGCTGGCGATGGCACATGCGATTGAAACGCTGAATTTTGCCGAGGCGGAAAAACTCGTGCTCGATCAGCTGAAACGAGAGGAAAACAAGTGAGCTGGACTAACCTTGCCATGAACGGGCGCATCCTCATCGTCGATGACGCCATGGAAAACATCCAGATCCTGCACCAGCTGCTGCGCGAGGAACACGACGTGCTGTTCGCCCTGAGCGGAGAAAAGGCGCTGGAAATTGCGCATAATCAACTGCCGGATTTGATCCTGCTCGACGCCGTCATGCCCGGCATGGATGGCTATGCCGTGTGCAGCGCGCTGCGGGAATCGGCCATCCTCAGCGCCATTCCCGTCATCTTCGTCACGGCCCTGAACCAGCCAGAAGACGAGACGCGGGCGCTGGAAGCGGGCGCTGTCGATTTCATCACGAAACCGTTCAACGCGGCCGTCGTGCGTGCCCGCGTGCGCAGCCAGCTGACCATCAAGCGGCAGGCCGACGCCATGCGCGAACTGTCGCTGACGGACTCGCTGACGGGTGTGGCCAACCGGCGCAGCTTCAACGACACGATGGACAGCGAATGGCGGCGCTGCGCGCGCGACGGCGTGCCGATGGCCCTCATCATGGCCGATATCGACCATTTCAAGGATTACAACGATACCTATGGCCACCAGGCGGGCGACCTGTGCCTGCAGCAGGTGAGCGCCGCCCTGCGCCGCTGCGCCGTGCGCCCGCCCGACCTGCTGGCGCGCTACGGCGGCGAGGAATTCATCATCCTGCTACCGCAGGAAACGCGCGACGGCGCCGAAGTGGTGGCCCAGCGCATCCTCGACGAAGTGCGCGCCCTGGACATTCCCCACGCCAGGTCCAGCGTCGGCCCGCACGTCACCGTCAGCCTGGGCATGGCCAGCGTCATGCCCACGGAAGGCATGGACCCCAGCACCCTGATCCGCGCCGCCGACGCCCTGCTGTACCGCGCCAAGCATACGGGGCGGGACAGGTATTGCGCGTCGGAAGAGGAGTGAGCGGACAGGCTAGCGGCTCCTCGCCGGCGTGGCATTGGAACGATTGCCCCCCGATAGCCGTCCCGTCGTGCTGGGCCAGCCGCCCGCATTTCCCGGGCCAGGACCTCTGCCCGTAGCGCTGCTGCCCCTGGCGGCGGCCTTGCCAGCGCCGCTATTTCCACTGTTTGCCTTGTTGGACATCATCGCCTCCTTCGCCGGAAAACGCCGGCGCGCCACCAGCGTACACCTGGCGCACGCGCAGAAGCGCACAACTGCCTGCCGGCCTGCGAAGCGGGTTCAACTTGCCGCTCAGGGATAACACCGCATCAAAAACTCCGCCGCGCACACGGGTTTCGTGTCGCCTTCCCTCTCCATGGTCACGGCCCAGTTCACTTGCGCCCCTTCCGGCACATCCTCGACGGAAAGAATGTCGAGCCGCGCGCGCAGGCGGCTGTTCACGGGCACGGGCGCGGGGAAACGCACCTTGTTGAGCCCATAGTTGATGGCCATGCGGATGCCGGCCATGTGCAGCGCCCCCTGCAGCATGGCGGGCAGCAAGGACAGTGTGAGAAAACCGTGCGCCACGGTGCAGCCGTACGGCGACTCGCGCGCGCAGCGCTCCGCGTCGACGTGGATCCACTGATGGTCGTCCGTCGCGTCGGCAAAGGTGTCGATGCGCTGCTGAGTGATGGTGAGCCAGTCGGACACGGCCACGTGCTGGCCCGCCAGGGCCTGGAAACCGGCGATGCCGGCGATATCACGCATGGTGTTGCTCCGCTGGCTCCGCCGGGCGGCGGCCGAACATGCCCATGCCCTCCACCGTCGTCACCACGTCGCCGTGCTGGTTGCGCACGCTCCACACGGAAATGACGATGCCGCGGTCCGGCTTCGACGTGGATGGGCGCACTTCCTTGACCTGGTAGGTCAGCTGCAAGGTGTCGCCGGCGCGCACGGGTTTGAGCCAGCGGATGCTGTCCAGGCCGGGCGAGCCCATGCTGGACGAGTGCTTGAGCAAGTTGTCGACCACCAGGCGCATCATCATGCCGCAGGTATGCCAGCCGCTGGCGATGACGCCCTTGAAGATGGTTTTTTCGGCGGCCGCATGGTCGACGTGAAACGGTTGCGGGTCGAAATCCGTGGCGAAGGCGATGATTTCCGCCTCCGTCACGTGGCGCTGGCCCAGGTCGATTTCCAGGCCCTGCGTAAAGTCTTCGAAATACCAATGCTTGGGTTTAATTTCCGTCAATGCGGTCATGCGGTCTCCGTCGGCAAAAAGCCCGGCTGGGCGATAAAGCGCTCGATATGGTGCTCCACGTCGCCCAGAGTCAGGGCGATCATGCTCAAACGCTTGAAATGGTGGGCGGCGGGCAATTCATCCGTCACGCCCATGCCGCCATGCAATTGCACCGCCTGCTGGCCGACAAATGTAGCGGCCAGCCCGACTCTCGCCTTGGCGGCCGACACGGTGCGGCGGCGCTCAGACGCATCCTCGCTGTCGACCTTGGCGGCGGCCAGCATGGCCATCGAACGGGCCTGCTCCAGGTGGATGAACATGTCGGCCATGCGGTGCTGCAAGGCCTGAAATTTGCCGATCGGCGCGCCGAACTGCTGGCGCGTCTTCAAGTAGTCGAGCGTGGCGGCGAAGATGGCATCCATGGCGCCCACGGCTTCCGCGCACAGCAAGGCGGCGCCATAATCGAGCGCCGCGTCCAGCACGGGCCAGCCCTGCCCCTTTTGTCCGATCAGCGCATCATGCCCCAGCACCACTTGCACGAGGGTCACGGTGGCGGCGCGCTGGCCGTCGATGGTGCGGCAGTCGCGCACGGAAACGCCGGGCGCGTCGACGGGCACGAGGAACAGCGAAATGCCGTCCGTATCCATCTGGCCGCCGCCGCTGCGCGCGGAAACGATCAGGGAATCCGCCTGCGCGCCGTGGATGACGACGGTTTTTTCGCCGTCGAGCACGAAACCGTCGCCGCTGGCGTTGGCCGTGGTGGCGATGTCATGTAAATCGTGGCGCGACTGGCGTTCGCCCAGCGCGCAAGCGAGCTTCAGGCTACCGCTGGCGACCTGTTCCAGCACCGTATCGTGGCCGCCCGCCAGGGTCAAAAAGCGCGCCCCAAGCACGGTGGCCAGGTATGGTTCGACCACGAGGCCGCGCCCCAGTTCCTGCATCACCAGCAGCATGTCAACGGCCGTGCCATCGAAGCCGCCCGCGCCGGCCGGCAGCGGCAAGGCCGTCATGCCAAGCTCGGCCAGGGTGGCCCAGGCGGCATCGGACGTGCCCGTGGCGGAATGGATGATTTTTTGCCGCGTTTCAAACGGGTAATCCTTGTCGACCCAGCGCTTGAGCGCGTCGGCGAATTGCTGCTGTTCCTGATTGAATTGGAAGTCCATGTCGTCTCCTTCTGGCTTACAGGCCCAGGATCATCTGCGTGATGATGTTTTTCTGGATTTCATTCGAGCCGCCATAGATCGATGTCTTGCGGTAATTGAAGTAATACGCGGCCAGCGGCGCGGCCAGGTCGTCGCCGGTGGCACTGTGCGGCGCGCTGCCGTCAAGAAATGCCGGATCGAAAGGCAAGGCTTGCGGGCCGATGGCTTCCACCATCAGTTCCGTCAGTTGCTGCTGCAGTTCCGAGCCGCGCACCTTCAGCATCGAGGCCTGCGGTCCCGGTCCCTTGCCTTCGTCGCTGATGACGCGCAAGACCGTCATTTCCAGCGCCATCAATTCGATTTCCAGGGTGGCGACCTTGGCCGCAAACGCGGGATCGTGCAGCAGCGGCGCGCCGCGCTTGACTTTCTGCATGGCCAGTTGCTTGAGGAATGTCAATTCGCGCTTGGAGCGGCCCACGGCGGCGATGCCCGTGCGCTCGTGGCCCAGCAGATACTTGGCATAGGTCCAGCCCTTGTTTTCCTGCCCGACCAGATTGCTGACGGGCACGCGCACATTGTCAAAAAAGACTTCGTTCACTTCATGTTCTTCATCGAGCATGATGATGGGGCGCACGGTGATGCCCGGCGTTTTCATGTCGATCAGCAAGAAACTGATGCCTTCCTGCTTGCGCACCGTGCTGTCCGTGCGCACCAGGCAAAAGATCATGTCCGCGTGCTGGCCCAGGGTGGTCCAGGTTTTCTGGCCATTCACGATGTAATGGTCGCCGTCGCGCTCGGCCGTGGTTTTCAGCGAGGCGAGGTCGGAACCGGCACCGGGCTCGGAATATCCCTGGCACCACCAGTCGTCGCAATTCAAGATGCGCGGCAAATAATATGCTTTTTGTTCGGCGTTGGCGAAGGCCATGATGACGGGCGCCACCATGTTGATGCCGAAAGGCAGGATGGGCGGCGTGGCGGCGCGCGCGCACTCGTCTTCCCAGATGTGGCGCTGCACGGACGTCCAGCCCGTGCCGCCGTATTCGACGGGCCAGGCCGGCGCGGCCCAGCCTTGCTGCGCGACAATCTTGTGCCAGCGCACATAGTCATCCTTGGCCAGGCGCAAATGCTGGCGCACCTTGCGCTGCAAGTCCGCCGGCAGATGGGTGTCGAGGAAGGCGCGCAGCGTATCGCGGAAAGCCGTCTCCTCGGCCGTGTAATGCAAGTCCATGTCTGTCTCCTTGTTCTTATCGGTTGCCGTGATGACTGCACGCAAGGAAGCTCAGCGCACAAAAAAGCACGACCGTTCTCAAGGATTGTACAACAGATTGGGAGGCGCGCCAGGGCTTTTACGAGGGCTGGCGCGGAGAAGAGAATTCGACTGGAATTGGCCAGCCGCCGCAGGCGGCTACCGGTTGCCCGGGGGAGCGTTCAGTGCCGGAACCTTTGAAAACGCTTCAGCGATGAAGTCCATGAATACGACGGCCCGCGTCGGAAGCAGCCTGTTTGCGACATAGACGATCTGCACCGGCACAGGCAAGGCGGTGTGCCCTGTCAAAAGCAACTGCAAATTGCCATTCCTGAGTCCTTCCTCGAACAGCCACTCCGGCCCATGTCCGATACCGAGTCCCGCATTGACCAGTTCGCGCACGGCCTCGGGCGAGTTGACCCGCAGCCTCCCGGATACTGCTACTTCCGTATCCCGGAAGCGCCATGTGGCACCTGACGACAGCAGGGTGTAGATCACACAATCGTGTCCGCGCAGATCATCGGGCGTGTCCGGGACGCCACGTTTGGCGAGATAGCCCTTGCTGGCAACGAACACGCGCTCGAACAGTCCGATGCGCCGCGCGCGCAGTGCGCTGTCTTCCAGATGGCCGATCCGAATTGCCAGTTCCGCGCCTTCATCGACCAGACTCACATAGCGATCATTGATCTGGAGATCGAGCGACAACCCAGGATAGCGCTCCAGGAAGGCGGGGACATGCGGCAAAACAAATGCATGTGCCAGTGCCGTCGGGCATGCCACGCGCAGCAATCCGGACGGATCGACGTTCTCCCTGAAGGACGATTCCGACTCGTCGACGGCGTCAAGGATGCGCCGCACTTCCGCATAGTAGCGTTCCCCTTCGGGGGTGAGGGCAAGTTTGCGCGTTGAGCGGTGCAGCAGCCGCGTCTGTAGATGCTCTTCCAATGCCGCCACATGACGACTGACGTTCGGCTGCCCCAGGCCCAGGTCGCGGCCGGCAGCGGAGAAGCTCCCCGTCTCCACCGCGCGCGCAAAGCATGTCATCAAAAGAAACCGGTCCAAAGTAATCCCTTTCCAATTCATGCAACTGGAGCATGAATCATATGCAAAGATACGATCTTATCGAATTTCAAGCATGAGCGCATAGTTCTTCCCACGGCAGGTCAGCCAATGCTGGTTGACCATGAATCACCTACAGGAGAATTTTATGTCCCGTTTACAAGGAAAACGCACGCTGATCACCGGCGGCACCAGCGGCATCGGCCTCGAAACAGCCAGGCAGTTCCTCGCCGAAGGCGCACGCGTCATCGTCACCGGCGTCACTCCGGAATCCATCGAGAAGGCCAGAAAAGAACTTGGCGCCGAAGTTCTCGTGCTGCGCGCCGATTCCGCCAGTGTCGCCGCCCAACAGGAGTTGGCGCAAGCCGTCCAGGCGCACTACGGCCAGCTCGATATCGCCTTTCTCAACGCTGGCGTATCCGTCTGGAAGCCGATCGAAGCGTGGACGGAGGAAATGTTCGACCGTTCGTTCGACATCAACGTCAAGGGGCCCTATTTCCTGATCCAGGCGCTGCTGCCAGTGTTCGCGAACCCCGCATCGGTGGTGCTCAACACATCGGTCAGCGCGCACGTCGGCTCGGCGCATTCATCGGTATATGCCGCGACCAAGGCTGCATTTCTGAACATGTCGAAGACGCTTTCGGGTGAACTGCTTGGGCGCGGCATTCGCGTCAACGCAGTTAGTCCTGGCCCGGTTGAAACGCCGCTGTACGACAAAATGGGCATTCCCGACGCCTATCGCGATCAGCTCAACAAGGACATTGCCGCAAGCATCCCGTTCGGTCGCTTTGGCACGCCGGATGAAGTGGCCAAGGCGGTGCTGTACCTGGCTTCCGACGAGTCCCGGTGGACGGTTGGCTCCGAAATCATCGTTGACGGCGGCCGTACGCTTAACGGCTAACGTCACACAACTGCCGAACTATACGGATGCGCCCGCTCCGAATGCGCGAGCGGGCTTCATTTTTAAAGGGAGTATTCAAATGCCAGAAACGCGATTGACACTCGTCAGCCACCCTCTATGCCCTTTCGTTCAGCGGGTCGCCATCGTATTGCACGAAAAAGGGATCGCTTTCGAGCGTATCGATGTAGACCTTCGCGACAAGCCGGAGTGGTTCCTCGCCATGTCCCCGCTGGGCAAGGTTCCGCTGCTCCAGCTTGTACACGACAAGGCGCGCGAGTCCGTCCTGTTCGAAAGCGTCGCGATCTGTGAATATGTCGAGGATGTGCAAGCTGCGCCCGCATTGCATCCTGTCGATGCGCTACTGCGTGCGCAACACCGAGCATGGATGGAGTTCGCTTCTGCCGCGTTGTCGGACGCATGGGGCCTGCTGAACGCCTCGGACCACGAAACGGCAAAGGCGAAAGGTACGGCTTTCAGGAAGAAGCTGGAGCGGCTCGAGGCAGACATGTCTGACGGTCCTTACTTCGGCGGAAAAGCCTTCAGCATGGTCGATGCCTTCATTGCGCCGGTTTTTCGCTACTTCGACCTGCTCGCAGGTGAGTCTGCCCACCCGGTGTTTGACGGCCTCGAACGGGTAGCAAGCTGGCGCCGCGCATTGGCCCGGCGTCCGAGCGTCAGGGCGGCCGTGGCGGACGATTACGCCGCCCGCTTGCGCCAGCACTTGCAGGATCAGAACGCACTATTGGCGAGCAATCCTCTTTCCACGGCCAGTCTGACGGATGTCAGGCAAGCCACAACATGATTGTTGCCGCCCGACTTGATGGAACCAATCAGCCGAAATCAGCCATACAAATGCAGCAGCACTTGCACGGCGACGATCTTGACGATGGTCATGCTGGGGAAAATCATGGCGTAGCCCAGGTTCGGACGGTCCGACTTGGCCAGGCGGTTGGCGAACACCAGCACGGCGGGGTTGCCCGTGGCGCCGGCTGCAATGCCCAGCAGTTCAGGAAACGGCAGGCGCAGGAAGATCTTGCCCAAAATTACCACCAGCGCCACCACCACCAGCACCGTCACGGCACCGAGCACCAGCATGGGCAAGCCATCGGCACCCACCTGCTGCACGAACGGCAAACCGGAGGCCATGCCGACGGAGGCGAGGAAAATCGTCAAGCCATAGTTGCGCATCACCAGGTTGGCCGACAGGGGCAAGCGCCAGCTGATCTTGCCCACTCTACCGAGGCGGCCCAGAATCAGCGCCATCACCAGCGGCCCGCCGGCCAGGCCCAGGCTGAACGAGCCTATCCACGGCAACGGTATCGGCACCAGTCCCAGCAGCACGCCCAGCACCATGCCCATGCCCAGCGAGACATAGCTGAACTCGGCCGTGGCCGTGATGGAATTGCCGAACAGCTTGCGCACGTCGGCCGCGTGTTTCGCTGGCGCAATGGCCATCACCCTGTCGCCGAATTCCAGCGTCAGGAAAGGATGGGGCAAAATCATGGCGTCGCCACGGCGTATGAACGCGATCTGCAGCGGGAAGTCTTTCGCCAGGTTCAGTTCGCCCAGGGGCACGCCGACGATTTCCGCGTCCGACACGAACACTTCCGTGCCGTCGAACGCGCTGCGGTCCTTCATCAGCCGGCCCGGGTCCAGGTGGCCCAGCGCCGTGCGCGCCCCTTCCACGCCCGCCACCGTGCCCGACACCATCAGCGCGTCGCCCACGCCGAGCACCAGCGAGGGATCGGGCAAGCGGTTCTGGTGGCCCTGGCGCACGCCGATCACTTGCACGCCCGCCAGCGGGCCATCAGCCAGCTCGGACAGGGCCGCGCCCGCCAATTTCGCTTCATCGATGGTAATTTCCGACACGACGATGGGCGCCGGCGGCGGCGTCAGCACGGGTTTTAATATGCGTCCGGCCAGGTACAGGCCCAGCATGGGGCCGACGACGCCGAACGGATACGCGACGGCATAGCCGACGGCCGCGTCGCCATTGCCGTGCGACGCTTCCAGCGCCGCCTGCAGGGCCGCCGTGCTGGTCATGGCGCCGGCAAACACGCCGCTGGCCATGCGCAGCGAGATATCGATCCACTGCCCGCCCCAGACGGACACGGCCAGGCCGCCCATGACGGCAACAAAGGCGATCAGGTTATGTTTCTGCCCCGCACCGCGCAAGCCGGCGAAAAACTGCACGCCGTACTGCACGCCGATGCCATACAGAAACAGCAGCAGGCCGATGGAGCCGACCATGGGCGGCGGCACGGCACCGGGCGCAAAGGCGCCCAGCGCCAGCCCCGCGAACAGCACGCCCCCCACGCCCAGCGAAAAACCGAACACGCTGATGCGCCCCAGCGCATAACCGGCGCCGATGACGAGAAACAGGGCGAGGATGGGCGTGGACTCCAGCGTGTGGCGAAATAATTGAAGCATCAGGCAACCTTGGTCTGGGGAAGGCCCAGTTTAGCATGCACAAAAGCAACACGATGGCGATGATGACAAGCAAGCGTGCGCAGGTTTGCGCCTTAAAAACGGGCAAAAAAAAGCCCGCTGCGGGAGCGGGCTGAATCTAATTCCTGTGAGGAAGTAGAGGAGACAGGTGCAATGATGCCGCATCGCAACATAGCTATCCAATTGTATGTTGTGATGATAGAAATATGTTTCATCAATATCTTGCCTAAGACGCTCCAAAAATGATGAGTTTTCGATGCGATCGTTGTTCGTGTTCGCGCGTCACCAGCACGCGGGCTTGCTCCACGCTTACGCAAGCCTGCGGCACGAACCCCGCCGGCACGGTCTGCGCATCGCGCGCGATGACTTGCGGATCATTGAGCACGTCATAGTCTGCACGCTTGAAAAACAGTTGCTCGATACCGGCGTCTCCCGCCGGCAACGGCTTGACGACGATGAGCGACCAATGGCCTTCATCCCCCAGAAATTGCTTTTGCTTCAGGAAGGCGTTGACGCGACCTGCATGCGGCGCCGAGTCGCTCAGCTCGCTCTGATACATGGTCAGCGGACACAGCAGCGTGCCGGCCGGCCACCCCATGTCGGGCAACGCTGCGACCGTGACCGGACGCAATTGGGCCAGATGGCGGTCGAGCGGATGCTTTTCCGCCGAGCAGGCGCCGAGCGCCATCAGCGCGAGCATGCCGGCGGCGCGTAACAGAGGAATCATCAGGTGGTTTCCTTCTTGAGGGTAGGATTACGCGAAGGTATGGTAAGCGATAAGCCGATGAGAACGGGCAAAAAAAAGCCCGCTACGGAAGCGGGCTGAATCTATTTCCTTGGAGGAGATAGAGGAGACAGGTGAATGATGCCGCATCGCAGCATCATTATCCAATTGCATGTTGTGATGACAGAAATACGATCCCGCTATATCTGAGCCATGCCGGCCGCCCCTGCCCCGGTCAGCCTCAGGCTGCGTTATCGCCGCGCAAGGTTTTTGCCGCCGCCACCATGTTCGCCAGCGCGGGAATGACCTCTTTCCAGCCGCGCGTTTTGAGGCCGCAATCGGGATTGACCCACAGGCGCTGCGCGGGGATGCGTTCGGCCGCCTTGCGCATCAGCTTGACCATCTGTTCCTGGCTCGGAATATTGGGCGAGTGGATGTCGTAGACGCCGGGGCCGATTTCGTTCGGATAATTAAAATCATCGAAGGCATCCAGCAATTCCATGTCGGAGCGCGAGGTTTCGATCGTGATGACGTCCGCATCCATGTCGGCGATCTGCGCGATGATGTCGTTGAATTCCGAATAGCACATGTGTGTGTGGATCTGCGTTTCGTCGGCCACGCCATTGGCCGTGATGCGGAACGATTCCACGGCCCAGCGCAGGTACTCGGCCCATTGCGATTTGCGCAGCGGCAAGCCTTCGCGCAATGCCGCTTCATCGATCTGGATCACGCGGATGCCGGCCTGCTCCAGGTCCCGCACCTCGGCGCGCATGGCCAGCGCCAGCTGGTGGCACGACACGGAACGGGGCTGGTCGTCGCGCACGAAGGACCAGTTCAGGATGGTGACGGGGCCCGTCAGCATGCCTTTCATCGGCTTGTCCGTCAGCGACTGGGCATAGGTGCTCCACTCGACCGTCATGGCGCGCGGGCGGCTGATGTCGCCGAACAAGATGGGCGGTTTGACGCAGCGCGAACCGTACGACTGCACCCAGCCGAACTGGCTGAAGGCGTAGCCGTCCAGCTGTTCGCCGAAGTATTCCACCATGTCGTTGCGTTCCGCTTCGCCGTGCACGAACACGTCCAGCCCCAGGCTTTCCTGTTCCTGCACGCAATGGGCGATTTCCGCCTGCATCAGCTTTTTATAGCCGGCTGCATCGAGCTGGCCGCTGCGGAACTGGCTGCGGGCCTGGCGGATTTGCGCCGTCTGCGGAAACGAGCCGATGGTCGTCGTCGGGTACAGCGGCAGTTGCAGCAGCGCAGCTTGCTTGGCGGCACGCTCGGCATAGCCGCTGGCGCGCTGGCCCAGGCTGGCGTCGATGCGGGCCACGGCCGCCTTGACTTGAGGATTATGCACGCGCGGCGACTGGCGGCGCGCTTGCACGGCGGCATGATTGGAGTCCAGCGCCGCTTGCACGCAGGCGCGGCCCTGGTTCAGGGCGCCGGCGATGGTGTGCACTTCATCGAGCTTTTGACGGGCAAAGGCCAGCCAGGATTGGATATCGGCGTCGAGCTTTTGTTCGCTGTCCAGGTCGACGGGCACGTGCAACAGCGAGCACGACGGCGCGATCCACAGACGCGATTGCAGGCTGGCATGCACGGGTTCCAGCCACGCCAGCACCTCGTTCAAGTCCGTCTTCCAGATATTGCGGCCATTCACCACGCCCAGGGACAAGACGCTGGAACTTGGCAATTGGGCGATCACTTGCTCCACTTCCTCGCGGGCATTGACGGCGTCCAGGTGCAGGCCCTGCACGGGCAGCGTGCACGCCAGCGCCAGGTTGTCTTGCAGCTTGCCGAAATACGTGGCGAGCAGCAGCTTGACGCCGTTGACCTTGCTCAAGGCAGCGTAGGCCGTGACGAGCGCCTGCTGCCAGGCGCCGTCGAGTTCCGTGACGAGGATCGGCTCGTCGATCTGCACCCACTCCACGCCCTGCGCGGCCAGTTCCTGCAGCAATTGCACGTAGACGGGCAGCAAGCCTTGCAGCAGCGCCAGCTTGTCGGAATCGTCCTTGGCCTTGCCCAGCCACAAGTAGGTGACAGGGCCGATCAGCACGGGCTTGGCCTTTACCTTCAGCTGGCGCGCTTGCGCCAGTTGCTGCAGCAAGCGGCTGCTGTCGAGCTTGAACTGCGTGCCGGCCGAAAATTCCGGCACGATGTAATGGTAATTGGTGTCGAACCATTTCGTCATTTCACCGGCGTGGACGCAGCTGCAATCGCTGTCGCCGGCCGAGCGGCCACGGGCTACGCGAAAGTAATTATCGAGCGCTGCGCCTTCCAGGCCGCGCACGCGCTGCGGCAGGTTGCCGAGGGTAAAGCTCAAGTCCAGCACCTGGTCATAGTAGGAAAAGTCGCCGACGGGCGCCAGATCCAGCGCGTCCTGGTCTTGCCAGTGGCGCTGGCGCAATTCGGCGCCTTGCCCTTCCAGCGCGGCCAAGGTGCTGCTGCCCTTCCAGTAGTCTTCCAGGGCGAATTTCAGTTCGCGTTTGGCGCCGATGCGCGGGTAGCCCAGATTATGTGTCGTGACGGTCATGGCGGTAGTTCCTCCTGATGAAGTATGGAGTCATCATAGAGGCTTTCATCCATGAAAAATAATGGTTTAATCTCATAAATCCATTATTAATACTCATGTGAACGTATGCTCGAACGTATCCACCGGGCCTTCATGCGCGAAATCGACCGTCTCGCTTCGCTGGCGGCCTCGGCCATTTGGCTGCGCGCAGGGAGCCCCTTGCGCCCGGGTGCGGCAGGCATCCAGACGCACAGTTATTCCCTCTGGCGCACGCCCGCCGCGCCGCTTTGCCGCAACGCAGCAAGGCGGCAAAGCGGCATAGCGGCGGCGATGCACTACCCCGGCTCGCCCACGGCATCTTCCTGGATCAGATCCTGCTTGGACGCATAGTACAAATTTCGGCTATCCGTGATCAATGCGCTCAATTTATCCAGCGCGGCACCGACAGGATTCAGCTGGATGCTGTCGCGCACCGCGGTCAACTCGGCAATCAGTGCCGCAAGCAGTGCGCTCCTGCCATCGATGCGCCCGATGGCGTTCGTGCCCAATTGGAGAAACAGGTCATCGATGGCATCCTGGGCCTGGTCGCGTTGCGCTGCTTCCGTATCGGGATCCTCAAGTATGACGCGCAACAAATAGATTGATCGGTTGTATTGATTACTGACTTGCTTGACGGTGACAGGCATGGCGAAACTCCTCGGCAATCGACTTCAGGCGGAACGAATTCTAAGCAGATCCTTGCGCACCAGAAGGGCTGCCGAGAACAGGCTCTGAAACTGGGACGTCAGCGCGTGCGGGCGGTCAACCGCCATGCTGAGATCGCTCGTGGCCTGCCTGGTCTGCTGCAGCAAGCTCACATAGTTCTGCATCAGCACATGATAGGCATTCATCCGCTCCACTGCGTGCTGATACTTGACCACGTCCTGTTCGATCCCCAGGACGGTTTCCGTCAGATCCTCGGGAATCAGCACGGCGCAAGCCTGTAGCTTGCTCTCCACACACTTGCCGTCCAGCACAATGCCCGTTTTCCTGGCAGCCAATCCACCGGCATGTTCCAGCGTGGCGTTGACCTTCTGCGCCGTCAGCAGCCAGGGACCGCTTCCCGGGCGGGTCAATTTCACGCGCCTTTCCAGCACCCCGACCCTGACTGCCATTTGACTCTTGAGACGCGCCATGTCCATCTCCGCGAGCGCCGCGCGCAAAGTGTAATAGTCGCTCGCATTGTCGATGAACAGATCGATGATCTTGACGATCACGGGCGCGCCAAGACGGATGGCCTTGCGAAATTCTTCCTGCGAGCGGGCCTGTTCCAGCATCCCCACCACATCGTTGATCAGCACCCCGGCGCCTGGCAGGAGCGTCACCGCGCTGCTCAGCACATCGGTAAAGCTGCGCGCGCTGTCCTGCACCTGCTTCACGCTCTTGCCTTCGGCAAGCGCAAACAGCAACTCGTTATAGGAATCGATCGTCTCCAGCGCCTTGCCCAGCTGACTCCCATGCTCGATCGGGGCTGGTGCCGGCTTGACCAAGGCGGGCGGAAACGGCACCTGCTCCGCTGCCGGCGCAGGCTTCTCGCGTTGCGCCTTGCGCCGCGCCAGCTCGTCGCGTGCCTGCTGGTGATCGAGCCACACCTCCTGCATGACGCTCTTCGATTGGGCAAAGGCATCCCGATACGACTGCAGTTCCGCCTGGGGAGGCGTAGTACAAGCCGTCATGCAACATAACAGGAGAAGAAGGATGTGGCGGGAACGGAGAAGGCCATGGCCATCGCCCGTGGCGCTGGAAGCGCTCAAGCGAGGCTCATTGAAAAGGCAAAACATCGATGCTCTCCTTGCATGCGCATGCGGCACATGGACGATGGCTTGTACTTGATATGGAACAGCGCCCAGCATGGAATCGCCGCACTTTTTGATGAAGATCAAAAATCAGAGCAATACAATTCGAACTTCCTTGCCTTTCCGGCTAGTATTTTTACTTTAATCGAAAAAAACTGTAGGAAAATCACCAATAGTCACAAAAATGCAGACATGCTCAACTGGTGCCGCGCCTGGACAAAAAAAAAGCCCGCTACGGGAGCGGGCTGAATCTAATTCCTGTGAGGAAGTAGAGGAGACAGGTGAATGATGCCGCATCGCAGCATAGTTATCCAATTGCATGTTGTGATGATAGAAATATGATTCATCAATATCTGCCGCAGCCAGGGCATCTCAGGCGCTGGCCCGCGCGATCAGCTGGTAGGCCAGCGGCGCCAAGGCCGGCGGCGCCGCGCCCTCGTCCACCTCGCCCAGGCGCTGCAGGATGGCTTGCGCGGCCAGCCGGCCGATGTCATAGCGGGGCACGCGGATCGTCGTCAGCGCCGGCATGAGTTTTTCCGAGAACGGGAAGTCGCCAAAGCCCGCCACCGCGCATTGCTCGGGAATGCGGATGCCCAGGTGCGCCGCTTCATAGATGGCGCCGGCAGCCATGTTGTCGTTGGCAAAAAACAGGGCGTCGGGACGCTCGGCGCGCGCCATTTGCTCGCTGAATACTTGCCCGCCCGCGTCAAGCGGCGCCGTCACCGACGCTTGCACGATTTCCGGGCGCAAACCCAGCTGCTGCATGGTTTCCTCATAACCCTGGGCCCGCTTGCGCGCGCGGAAATCGCTGCCGATGCCGCTGTCGACGTAGACGATGCGCCGGTAGCCTTGCGCGTGCAGGTACAAGGTCATGTCGCGCCCCGTGGCGATATGCGAAAAACCGATTTGCGGATACGGCCGCTCGGGGCGGATATCCCACGTTTCGATGACGGGAATCCGCAAGCCGGCCAGCAAGGTTTCCGTGGCGGCGCTGTGGTCGGCGCCCGTCAGCACCAGCGCGCGCGGCGACCAGCCGAGAAAGGCGCGCACCACCTTCTCTTCCGTCTCGATCGAATAATCGTGGGTAGCCAGCAGCAATTGGTAATTGTGCTGCGACAAGGTGGTCGACAAACCCTGGATGGTTTCCGCAAAGATGGAGTTCGACACGCTGGGCACGATGGCGCCCACGATGCGGCCCTGGGTCGACGCCAGGCCGCCGGCCGCCTCGTTGCGAATGTAGCCGAGCTGGTCGATGGCGCTCTTGATGCGCTCGCGCGTTTCCTGCGACACGCGGTCCGGCTCCTTGAAATAGCGCGACACGGAAATGGCCGAGGTCTGTGCCAATTTGGCCACATCGAACACGGTGCTGCGGCCGAGGCCACGCCGCTTGCGTACTGGGTCGTTCATGGGTACTGCCTTCTCAAAAATCGGTGATCGCCACGCATCATGCCATGGCCGGCGGCACAGGGGATGCCAGAATGGCGCCGCTGCGCCGTGGCGCGCCGCGAGGCGTGCCGGCCGGGCCGCAGAAATTCCACCCTGGAAATTGGTGCCAATGAAATCATGCCGATAGTGTAATGGCTGCGCGCGGCAAGATGCCAGCCGGCGCGCATTCTCCCTGCATTAAATCTGTTGACAGCCCCCTGCGATTCAAATTATATTTCGCTGTACTTGCAATGTTAGCGCTAACAAAGGTGACAGACAAGACCCGAGACAGCCGCACTGGAACGCCATACGCAGCGCGCCAGGCAACCAAAAAGGACACACATTGAGCTCCGCTACCTCCCGCCGCACGCTGGAATCCCTGCGCAGCCAGCGCTGGCTGGCCCCAGACGACATGCGCTCGTTCGCCCACCGCCAGCGCCTGCAGCAGATGGGCCTGCGCCGCGAGGAATTCCTCGACCGCCCCGTCATCGCCATCATCAATACCTGGAGCGACCTGTCGCCGTGCCACTCGCACCTGCGCGAACGGGCCGAAGCCGTCAAACGCGGCATCCTGCTGGCCGGCGGCTTCCCCGTCGAACTGCCGGCCCTGTCGCTGGGCGAAGTGATGGTCAAGCCCACCACCATGATCTACCGCAACTTCCTGGCCATGGAGACGGAAGAACTGCTGCGCTCGCTGCCCATCGACGGCGCCGTGCTGCTCGGCGGCTGCGACAAGACGACGCCCGGCATGCTGATGGGCGCCATCAGCATGGATATCCCCGCCATCTTTTGCCCCGCCGGCCCCATGCTCAACGACCGCTACCGTGGCCAGAGCGTGGGCGCAGGCACGCATACCAAGAAATTCTGGGACGACTACGTGGCGGGCGACATCGCCAAGCCCGAGTGGATCAAGCTGGAAGCGAAAATGACGCGCTCGCCCGGCACCTGCAACACCATGGGCACCGCGTCCACCATGACGTCCATCGTCGAAGCCATGGGCTTTACCTTGCCTGGCGCCACCAGCATTCCCGCCATGGACGCCAACCACGTGCGCATGGCTTCGCAATGCGGCGAGCGCATCGTCGGCATGGTGTGGGAAGACTTGAAGCCGTCGCGCTTCTTCACCCGCGCCGCGCTGTCGAACGGCGTGGCGGCCTACATGGCGCTCGGCGGCTCGACCAACGCGGCCATCCACCTGGTCGCCATCGCCGGGCGCGCCGGCCTGGCCCTGTCGCTCGATGAAATGGATGCGATGGCGCAAAAAGTACCCGTCATCGCCAACCTCTTCCCGTCCGGCGACAAGCTGATGGAAGATTTCTTCTATGCGGGCGGCATGCCGGCCCTGCTCAAGGAAATCATGCCGCAGCTGGACTTGACGGCCTTGACGGTGACGGGCCGCACCTTGGGCGAGAACATCGCCGACGCCGTCTGCCTGGACGACAGCGTCATCCGCAAAGTGTCGCAGCCGGTGGCCGACGGCGCGGCGCTGGCCGTGCTGCGCGGCAACCTGTGTCCTGGCGGCGCCGTCATCAAGCCGTCGGCCGCCAACCCGAAGTTCGCCAAACACCGCGGACGCGCCCTCGTATTCGACTCGAACGCGGAAATGCTGGCGCAAATCCACGCGCCTGACCTCGACATCGATGAAAACACGGTCTTGATCCTGCGCAATGGCGGCCCCATCGGCGCGCCCGGCATGCCGGAATGGGGCAATCTGCCCGTGCCGAAAAAGCTGCTGCAGCAGGGCATACGCGACATGGTGCGCATCTCCGACGCGCGCATGAGCGGCACCCATTACGGCACCTGCGTGCTGCACGTCACGCCGGAAGCGGCCGTCGGCGGCCCCTTGGCCCTCGTGCGCAACGGCGACATGATCGAACTGGACATCGCCGCGCGCACCCTGAACATGGATGTGACGGACGGGGAACTGGCGCGCCGCCGCGCCGAGTGGCAGGCGCCGGCGCAAAAATATGCGCGCGGCTACACCAAGCTGTACATGGAGCACGTGACGCAGGCGGACCAGGGCTGCGACCTGGACTTCTTGCTGGGCAACGCCGCCACGCCGGAGCCGCCGATTTTCTGACGCCGCCGCCTTCCCTACCTATATAGAGAGCACAACTATGGATATCCTGGACAACCCTTTCCGCGCCTTGCTGGCGGACAACGCAGTACCGCTGGGCAGCTGGCTGATGGCCGGCACGCCCGTCACGGCCGAAGCCATGGGCTGCGCCGGCTTCGACTGGCTGGTACTGGACATGGAACACGTACCCATCGATTACCAGGACGCCTACCAGATCCTGCAGGCAGTCGGCGGCACGCCGGCCTGCCCCGTCGTGCGCCTGGCCTGGAACGACCTGGTGCAGATCAAGCGCGCGCTCGACATCGGCGCGCAAACCCTGATGTTCCCGTTCGTGGAAAATGCCGGCGAGGCGCGCAGCGCCGTGGCAGCCACGCGCTATCCGCTGCCGGGCCAAAGCACCCCGGGCACGCGCGGTTTTGCCGCCATGCACCGCGCCAGCCGCTACGGCACCGTGCCCGACTATGCCACGCGCGCCAACGGCGCCGTGTTTTCCATCATTCAGCTGGAAACCCCGGCCGCGCTGGCGCAGCTGGAAGAGATCGCCGCCGTCGATGGCGTCGACGCCCTGTTCGTCGGGCCCGGCGACCTGTCGGCCGCCATGGGCCATATCGGCAACATCGGCCACCCGGACGTGCAGGCGGCCATTGCCGACGCGGCCCGCCGCGCCCGCGCCATCGGCAAACCCATCGGCATTGTCGGCCCTTCGCCGGAAATGGTGCACACTTTCATCCGTTACGGCTATGACTACGTGGCCATCGCTTCGGACATGGGCATGATGATGCGCCAGGCCAATGCCTTTATCACGGCCCTGAAACCGTCGCTGGCGAAAGCCCTCGACACGGGCGCCTACTAATTGTTCTGTTGCAACGCACTGTTGTAACGCACTGTTGTAAAGCACATAACGCGCTCAGACGCGTCATTCGCATCTTTTGGAGACAAGCATGTCAGGTGTAAAACTGGAAAAGGTTGTCAAGAAGTACGACAACGGCGTCGAAGTCATTCATGGCATCGACCTGGAAATCAAGCAAGGCGAATTCGTCGTCTTCGTGGGCCCTTCGGGTTGCGGAAAATCAACACTGATGCGCATGGTCGCGGGCCTGGAATCGATCACGGGCGGCACCATTTCCATCGAGGGGCAGGTCGTCAACGACTTGCCGCCGCGCGAGCGCGATATCGCCATGGTGTTCCAGGACTATGCGCTGTACCCGCACAAGTCCGTGTTCGACAACCTGGGCTTTGGCTTGAAACTGCGCAAGTTCCCGAAGGCGGAAATCGAACAGCGCGTGCGCGCCGCCGCCGCCATCCTGAAAATCGACCACTTGCTCGACCGCAAGCCGCGCGCCCTGTCCGGCGGCCAGCGCCAGCGTGTGGCCATGGGCCGTGCCATCGTGCGCCAGGCCAAGCTGTTCCTGTTCGATGAACCGCTGTCGAACCTGGATGCCCTGCTGCGCTCGGAAATGCGCACGGAAATCAAGAAATTGCACCAGCGCATAGGCGCCACCACCATTTACGTCACGCATGACCAGGTCGAGGCGATGACCCTGGCCGAGCGCATCGTCGTATTGTCTGGCGGCAACATCATGCAGGTCGGCACGCCGGACCAGATCTACAACGAACCCGTGTCGAAATTCGTCGCCGGTTTCACGGGCTCGCCGCCGATGAACTTCCTCGGCGCCAAGGTGGCGCGCAACGGCGCCGGCCAGGCCGAGATTGTGCTGGGCGCGGCGCGCCTGGCCCTGCCTGCGGCTGCCCAAGCCGCATGCGGCAAGCTCGACGGCCGCGCGGTGGAATTCGGCATCCGTCCGGAAGACATTACCCTGGAAGCGGCCAGCGCCGCCAGCGCGCCGCTGGCCGCGACCGTCGTGGTGGTCGAACCGCTGGGCGCGGAAACCCTGGTCATCTTCCAGTGCGAAGGCGGCGAATTGACGGCGCGCCTGCCGCCCACGTTCGCCCTGGCACCGGGACAGCAAGTGACGGTACAGCTGGACATGGAGAAATTCCATCTGTTCGATCCGCAAGGGGGCGCGGTACTGCCCTCCCGATAAGCCGCGAACGACCGGCATACCCATCCCAAAAAAACAGGAGACAACATCATGCGTATCAAATCCCTCGTCCTGGCGCTCGGCGCCACCTTTGCATTGACCACCGGCCTGGCCGCCAGCGCCCACGCGCAGACGGTCAAGGTGTTCGTCGGCGGCCAGGAGCGCCCCGAAGTCATGCGCGAACTGTTCGCCAAGTTCATGGCCGCCAATCCCGGCGTCAAGGTCGACCTGGAAACGGGCGGCGCCACGTCGGAATTGCAGCAGAAATACCTGAACACGGTGCTGTCGGCCGGCGACACCACCCTGGACGTGTTCCTGATCGACATCATCCGTCCGGCCCAGTACGCGTCGGCCGGCTGGATCGAAAGCCTGGACAAATACCTGGGCGCCGACCGCGACAAGGTCATGGGCCAGTATTTGCCCGCCTACAAGCAAGCGAATATGGTCGACAACAAGGTCGTGGCACTGCCCGCCTTTGCCGACGCCATGTTCCTGTACTACCGCAAGGACTTGCTGGCCAAGTACAAGCTGGCGGCGCCGAAAACCTGGGACGAGCTGGCCAGCGTGGCGCGCACCATCCAGGCCGGCGAAAAGAATCCGGAATTGCAAGGCATCAGCTTCCAGGGCAAGGCCATCGAAGGCGCCGTCTGCACCTTTTTGCTGCCGTACTGGAGCCAGGGCGGCGAACTGGTCACGAACGGCAAGCTGACCCTGGACAAGCCCAAGGCGGAAGCGGGCCTGGCCATGTGGCGCAAGCTGGTCGACCAGGGCGTGGCGAAGAAAAACATCGCCGAAGTGGCCACCGACGATACGCGCAAGGAGTTCCAGGCAGGCAACGTCTTGTTCGCCGTCAACTGGGGCTATGCGTGGAACCACTTCCAGGATGGCGCCGACAGCAGCGTGAAAGATAAAGTCGGCGTCGTCAGCCTGCCGGCCATGGCGGGCGGCAAGCCGGCCTCGTGCATCGGCGGCTGGCAGTGGGCCGTGTCCTCGTTCTCGAAGAACAAGGAAGCGTCCGCCAAGCTGGTGCGCTGGCTGTCGAGCCCGGAAGTGTCGAAGCAGCTGGCCCTCAAGGCATCCAACCTGCCCGTCTACCCATCCGTCTACCAGGACAAGGAAGTGCTGGCCGCCAATGGCTGGTTCGCCGATGCCCTGCCGGTGGTGCAAAGCGCCCGCTCGCGCCCCGTCACGCCGCGCTACAGCGAAGTGTCCGAAGCCGTGCGCGTCAACACGAATGCCGTGATGGCGGGCGTAAAAACGCCGGCGGCGGCCGTGGGCGAAATCGAAAACCGCGTCAAGCGCATCCTGCGCTAAGGGGATCACGCCCGTGCCGCCACGACGACGGCGCGGGCGCCACACGCATACGCACACCGCAACAGACGAGGAAATCATGAGGCAACGCACCCTGAAAAGCCGCATCACGGACCCCAGCGAAACAGCGCTGGCCTGGGTCCTGCTGACGCCGGCGATTCTCTTTTTACTGCTGATCGTGGCCTACCCGGTCAGCAAATTGATCTACAACAGCTTTTTCGACATCCGCCTGTCCGGCGGCAGCCTGCCCAGTTTCGTGGGCCTGGACAACTACAAGATGGCGCTGGAAGATGCGCTGTTCTGGAAATCGCTGAAAAACACCGTCATCATCACCGTCGTCACCGTGCCGGGCGCGCTGGTGGCGGGCCTGGGCCTGGCCATGCTGGCCAACATGCCGTTCAAGTACCGCTGGCCCGTGCGCCTGGCGCTGCTGCTGCCGTGGGCCTTGCCGCTGGCCTTCGTCGGCCTGATCTTCGCCTGGTTCTTCCACAGCGAATACGGCCTGGTGAACGACATCATCCGCCGCATCGACCTGCTGCTCCCCGGCCTGGGCTGGGAATCGCAAATCTGGTTCAATTCGCCCGCGCTGACCATGGCCGCCATCTGCATCACGACCATCTGGAAAACCTCGTCGTTCATGGCCCTGATTTTATTGGCCGGCCTGCAGACCATCCCCGCCTCGCTGTATGAAGCGGCCGAAGTGGATGGCGCCAGCAAGTGGAAGCAATTCACGGAAGTGACCCTGCCCCTGCTGGTGCCATCGATGCTGGTGGCGCTGATCTTCCGCACCCTGACGGCCATCCAGTCCTTCGATATTCCGTACAACATGCCCGGCCCTGGCGACGAAACCAAGACCCTGGCCATGTACATCCAGTCCAATACCGTCGATTACCTCGACGTGGGCTACGGCTCGACCCTGGCGGTGTTCATGTTCCTGCTGTCGATGGCCACCACGTTTGTGTATCTGAAATATGTAAGAGGAGACAAAGAATGAGCGGCCTGTTTTCATCGAAGCGCCTGCGCTGGTTCGCCGCCGCGCTCGTCATCCTCAACGGCGTCTTCCCCGCCCTGTGGATCCTGTTCACCTCGCTCAAGACAGAAACGGAGCTGACGCAAAAGCCGATCACCTACTGGCCGCACGAAGCGACCATCGGCAACTTCATTTCCGCCTTCCAGGACCAGCCGCTGCTGACGTTTCTCACCAACAGTCTGATCGTGGCCGGCCTGTCGACCCTGCTCAGCCTGTTCATCAGCGCGCTGGCCGCGTATGCGATCGCCCGCTTGCGCCTGCGCTTCCGCGGCCTGATCCTGACGGCCATCATCGGCGTGTCGATGTTCCCGCTGGTGACCTTGATGGTGCCGCTGTTCGAAATCATGCGCAGCCTGGGCTTGCTGAACTCCTACTGGGCGCTGGTGCTGCCGTACACGGTGCTGAACTTGCCCATCTGCACCCTGATGATGGTCAGTTTCTTTCAGGATATCCCGCGCGACATCGAGAACGCGGCCATGCTCGACGGCTGCACCCGGTTGAGCGCCCTGTGGCGCATCGTGCTGCCGCTGGCCGCGCCGGGCGTGGCGACGGCGGCCATCCTGGCGTTCGTCAATTCCTGGGACGAGTTCCTGCTGGCGCTGTCGATGAATTCGGCCGTGGCTTACCGCACCCTGCCCGTCGGCATCCAGCTGTACCAGGGCGAATTCGCCTTCCCGTGGCCGATCATTTCGGCGGCACTGGTGGTGGCCATCGTGCCCATCGTCGTACTGATCGTGATTTTCCAGGAAAAGGTCGTTTCCGGCCTGACCTCGGGCGGCTTGAAGGGCTGAGAATGGACCACCAGTCTCCCTTCACCCTGGCGCACGGCGACTGCCGCGCCGACGTCCACCCGGCCACGGGCGGCGCGCTGGCGGCTTTCCGCTGGCGCGGGCGCGACATCCTGCGCGCCGCGCCCGCCGCTGCCAACGTGCGGCAGATGGCGTGCTACCCTCTGGTGCCGTATTCGAACCGCATCGGCGACGCCGTGCTGCAGACGCAGGAACAGACGCATGCGCTGCGCGCCAACTTCCCGCCCGAGCCGCACAGCATCCACGGCTTTGGCTGGCAGCGCGCCTGGCACGTGGCGGCGCGCGCGGAAGACAGCGCCGAACTGCTGCTGCTCCATGCCGGCGACGCCGACTGGCCGTTCGCCTGCGAAGCGCGGCAAACCGTGCTGCTCGACGCTGCCGGCCTGCGCCTGACCTTATCCGTGCGCAATGACGATACGCGCGCCATGCCCGCCGGCCTGGGATTCCACCCCTACTTTCCGCTGGCGCCCGGCCTGCGCCTGCAGGCGCAGTGGGATGGCGTATGGAGCATGGGCGATGACCATTTGCCGGCCGGCCTGGCGCCCGTGGCGCAAGCGTCGCCGTTCGCCACGCCGCAGCCGGTGGCCGGCTGGCGCAGCGACCATTGCTACAGCGGCTGGACGGGCCGCGCCAGCCTCGATTACGGCGACTACAGCGTGCAGCTGTCGGCCAGCGAGAATTGCCGCCACCTCGTGTGCTTCGCGCCCAACGACGAACGCAGCTTCATCGCCATCGAACCCGTCACGCACGCCAATAACGCGTTTGCGCTGGCCGCGCGCGGCGCGCACGACACGGGCATGCGCCTGCTGGCGCCCGGCGAGACGCTGCACATCGCCATGCGCCTGGCGATCGAGGAGAGCCAGCATGCGTGAATGGCAAGCCGAACTGGCCCTCGACGCGCGCGCCCAGCTGGGCGAATGCCCGCTGTGGAGCGTGGCCGAACAGTGTTTGTACTGGATCGATATCGCCGGACGCCGCCTGCACCGCTACGATCCGGCGACCGGCCTCGACCGCGTCTGGTGGGTGCCGTGCGAGCCGGGCTGCATCGCCCTGGCGGAAAAAGGCGGCCTGGTGGCGGCCTTGCGCGACGGTTTCTACCGCTTCTATCCCCAGGAAGGCTTGCTCGACAAGCTGGCCGACGCCCCCTATGACAGCCGCGACATGCGTTTCAACGATGGCCGCTGCGACGGCGCCGGGCGATTCTGGGCCGGCGCCATGTACGAGCCGCGCACGGCGGAACTGGCTGCCATGTTTTGCCTGGAACGGGGCGCCACCCGCCAGGGCTGGGGGCCGCAGCAGGGCCTTGGCGTGAAAGTCAGCAACGGCCTGGCGTTTGCCGCGGATGGCCAGTCCCTGTTCCAGTCCGACACGCCGAACCACGTGATCTACCGTTTCGCGTTTGACGCGGCCAGCGGCCAGGCGGGCGAGCGCAAGGTGTTTGCCCGCCTGCCTGCCAAGGGGGAAGACGCCGTGTACGGCGGCCGCCCCGATGGCGCGGCGCTCGATGCGGAAGGCTGCTACTGGAGCGCGCAATACGAAGGCGGCCGGGTGCTGCGCTTTTCGCCGCAGGGCGAAATCACCGGCATCGTGCGCGTGCCCGTCACGCGCCCCACCATGATCGCCTTTGGCGGCGCCGACCTGCGCACCCTGTACATCACCAGCGCGCGCGAAGGCGCAAGCGACGACGAACTGGCGCGCCAGCCGCAGGCCGGCGGCCTCTTTGCCGTGCGCCTGGACGTGGCGGGCCGCCCCGAACCCCTGTACCGGGATTGATACCCGGATCTTCACCTGAGGACAGCATGAACGCCAACATCACTCTCTACCCCAGCCTGCAGGACCGCGTGGTCTTCGTCTCCGGCGGCGGCTCCGGCATCGGCGCCGCGCTGGTCGAACACTTCGCCCTGCAAGGCGCGCAAGTGGCCTTTTGCGACATCGACCGCGACGCCAGCGCCGTCCTGGCCGCGCGTCTGGCGCCCCTGTGCCGGCACGCGCCGCATTTCGTCTACAGCGACATCCGCGACATCGCCGCCTACCAGGCCAGCCTGGCCGACGTCGAAGCGCGCTTCGGCGCCATCCGCGTGCTGCTCAATAACGCGGGCCGCGACGACCGCCATAGCCTGGCCAAACTGACGCCCGAGTACTGGGACAACTGCCTGGCGCTCAATCTCAAGCACCACGTGTTCGCCATCCAGCAGGTGGCGCCCGGCATGGCCGCCGCCGGCGGCGGTTCCATCATCAACCTCGGCTCCATTTCATGGATGCGCGGACGCCCCAACCTGGTCGGCTACACCACCTCCAAGGCGGGCATCGCGGGCCTGTCGCGCACCCTGGCGCGCGAACTGGGCGAACAGAATATCCGCGTCAACGCCATCGCGCCGGGCGCCATCGCCACGGACCGCCAGGCGGCGCTGTGGCGCGACCCGGAAGAAGACCGCCGTTTCATCGAGCTGCAATGCCTGAAATACCGGCTCGATGCGGGCCACGTGGCGCGCACGGCCCTGTTCCTGGCGGCCGACGATTCGGACGGCATCACGGGCCAGAACATCATCGTCGACGCGGGACTCGCCCAGGTCTCGGTCGCCGGTTAAGAACGCGAAAAAACCTACTGCGCGTCGCGATTTGCGGCTTCCGATGCTCACTGTGCATTCGCACAGCTCCGCTTCTCGGCCACAACTCGCTGCCGCTCGCTACGGTTTTGTTATGCGTTCTAAAACATATTCATCTTCAAGGAGAACCCTCATGTTGAACCTGCAAGACGCAAGCCTGTTGAAACAGCAATGCCTGATCGACGGCGCCTGGTGCGACGCCGATGACGGCGCCACCATCGCCGTCACCAACCCGGCTACCGGCGCGGTGATCGCCACGGTGCCGCGCATGGGCGCGGCCGAGACGCGGCGCGCCATCGCCGCCTCGCATGCGGCCTTCCGGCTGTGGCGCAAGCAGACCGTCAAGGCGCGCGCCACGGTGCTGCGCGCCTGGCATGCCTTGATTTTGCAGCACGCGGACGACCTGGCGCTGATACTCACCACGGAACAGGGCAAGTCGCTGGCCGAGGCCAAGGGCGAGATCGTCTCGAACGCGGCTTACCTGGAATGGTTCGCCGAGGAAGGCAAGCGCGCGTATGGCGACGTGATCGCGCCGCCGTCGAACGACAAGCGCATCGTCGTCATCAAGCAGCCGATCGGCGTGTGCGCGGCCATCACGCCGTGGAATTTCCCGAACGGCATGATCACGCGCAAGGCCGGCCCTGCCCTGGCGGCCGGCTGCAGCATGGTCCTGAAACCGGCGTCGCAAACGCCGCTGTCGGCCCTGGCCCTGGGCGAACTGGCGCTGCGCGCCGGCGTGCCGCCCGGCGTCTTCAATGTGGTGACGGGCGCAGCCCAGGCGATCGGCACGGAACTGTGCCACAACGACCTGGTGCGCAAGATCACGTTTACGGGGTCGACCGAGGTGGGCGCCTGGCTGTCGCGCGAGGCGGCCGGCACGATCAAGAAGCTGTCGCTGGAATTGGGCGGCAACGCGCCCTTCATCGTCTTCGAGGATGCCGACATCGACGCGGCCGTCGAAGGCGTGCTGATGTCGAAATACCGCAACAGCGGCCAGACCTGCGTCTGCGCCAACCGCATCTACGTGCAGGACGGCATCTACGACGACTTCGCCGCCCGCCTGGTGGCCAAGGTGGCCGAGCTGAAACTGGGCAATGGCCTGGACGCGGGCGTCACGCAAGGCCCGCTGATCGATGAAAACGCCGTGCGCAAGATCGAACAGCACATCGCCGACGCGCTGGCCAAGGGCGGCAAGCTGGCCATCGGCGGAAAACGCCACGCGCTGGGCGGCAGCTTTTTCGAGCCCAGCGTGGTGCTGGAAGCGAACAGCGACATGCTGGTGGCCACCGAGGAAACCTTCGCCCCGCTGGCGCCGCTGTTCCGCTTCGGCAGCGAAGAGGAAGTCGTCGCCATGGCCAACGCCACGCAGTTCGGCCTGGCCGGCTATTTCTACAGCCGCGACCTGGGCAGAGTCTGGCGCGTGGCGGAGGAACTGGAAGTGGGCATGGTCGGCATCAACACGGGCATGATCGCCAACGAAATGGCGCCATTTGGCGGCGTCAAGCATTCGGGCATGGGCCGCGAAGGCTCGCATTACGGCATGGACGACTTCCTCGATATCAAATATTTGTGCATGGGAGGAATCTGATTATTTCAATGTAAGCAAGGCAGGGATCAGCAACCATACTCATAAAAAACACAGGAGACAAGATCATGCAAACGACATTCCGCAAAACCACCCTGGCCGCGGCCATCACCGGCGTGCTTCTCGCGGCGCCATTTGTTAGCGCTAACGCACGCGCTGACGAGCTCAGCGACATGAAGGCCATGCTGGCGCAGCTGCAGGACAGAGTGGCGCAGATGGAAGCGAAAGCGGCGCAACCAGCACCGGCGGCGCCTGCGGCAGCGATGGCGGCCGCACCGGCAACGTCGGCGGCCCCCACGCAGCCCGTCACCGGCTTCAACTGGAAACTGTACGGCCGTGGCGACATCGGCTATACGGTGTCGCGCGGCAAGGATGCCAGCGGGCGCCAGCTGACCAACCACCGCCTGAACCAGGGCGAGATGGCCAGCCGCCTGGGCCTCACGGGCGCCTGGGTCTTCAGCGACGAGTACAAGGCCATCTTCGGCGTCGAGACGGGCTTGAACTTGTTTAACGGCAATGCGGGCGGCGGCACGCAAAACAACACCACCTCGTCCGTGCTGTTCAACCGGGGTTCCACCGTCGGCTTTGCCTCGACCACCTGGGGCTCGGTCGAAGGCGGCACCATGTACATGGCGCCGTTCTGGGTCTCGCTGGGCGCCGACCTGGCCTCGGCGCACAATTACGGCGCCAACGACTTCAGCGCCCTGTTCTCGCTCACGCGTCCGGAATCGCTGGGCCGCTACCTGAAGGATCCCGTGACAAACAATGCCAGCAAGACGACGAGTTTGGCCGGCAACAACTCGGGCACGGCCTTGTTCTACGGCAACGCGCTGCGCTACCGCAGCCCCACCTGGAACAACATTTCTGCGGAAGTGTCGTATTCGGCCGGCCAGCAGGCGTCTTCCGCCACCGACCTGGAAAACGATGGCCGCAGCTGGGCCGCCAACGTGCTGTACAAGAAGGGCGACCTGTTCCTCGGCTATGCGCACATGGATTACCAGCAGAGCAACGACATCAGCACCGGGGGCACGCCGAACTTCCTCAAGCGCAACCAGGTCACGGACATCGTCGGTGCGCGCTACAAGTGGCACGATTTCACCTTGGGCGGCTCCTACACCTCCTACCGGCGTGTCGAACGCGGGCGGCTATGCGGCCGACGCCTTCGGCGTCTCGGGCGCCTACGACCTCGGCAAGCACCGCATCGAGGGCAGCCTGGCGCACATCAGCTATGACGGCGCCAATGCCAAGGGCGCTTTCGGCACCAACACGGGCGACGGCGTGGGCAAGCCCACGTCGACGGCCTACTCGCTGGGCTACCTGTACAACTTCCAGCCAACCCTGTCGTTCTACGCGTATGCCACGCGCATCGCCAACAACAGCCATGCCAAGCTGGGCGTATTGCAGTTCCGGGGGGACAATAACTACTTCGGCTACAGCCCCGTCGAGCTGACCGCCGGCATGTTCCTCGTCTTTTAATTTAGTGCTTATTTGTTGATGCACCGCCGGCCCTCCGCAAGCACCATCATGCGCCACCATGCGGGCGGCCGGTTTTCACAGGAGTTGATCGTCATGCAGTACACACTACACCAGGAAAATGACAGCGTCGCCCTGCGCTGCGCCGGCCGCTTGCTGCTGCGCCACGGCGCCGATGCGCCATGCGTGTTCGTCGGTCAGGGCCGCGAAAGCATGGAAATGTACCGCGGTAACTTCGCCATCGAGGATTACGTCGAGGAGCGCAGCGCCCTGCGCGCGCTGGCCGTCACGCAGGACGGCGACGGCGCCACCCTGACCTTTGCGCGCCATGCGGGCGACACGCCGCAGCTGGTGCTGGCCGTGCAAGCGACGCCGCACGGCGTGCACCTGGTGGTGCGCTACGCGGCGCCGGGCTGGAACCGGCTGTGGCTGCGCCTGCCCGCGGAACAGGACGAGCATGTATGGGGCTGCGGCGAGCAGATGTCGTACTTCGACCTGCGCGGCCGCCACTTCCCCCTGTGGACGTCGGAGCCGGGCGTGGGCCGCGACAAGTCGACCCATTTGACGTGGCAAGCCGACGTGACGTCCAAATCGGGCGGCGACTATTACCACACGAATTATCCGCAGCCGAGCTTCATCTCCTCGCAGCGCTACTGCCTGCATGCCGAGACGACGGCGTATGCGGACTTCGATTTCCGCCAGCCGGACTTCCACGAGCTGCAATTCTGGGCCATGCCCGAGCGCCTGGAATTCATGCTGGCCGACTCCTTCGTCGACCTGGTCGGCGTGGTCTCGCAACGCTTCGGCCGCCAGCCACAATTGCCCGCCTGGCTGCAAAATGGCGCCATGCTGGGCCTGAAAGGCGGCGAAGACCACGCGCGCGCCATCCTCGCACAGGCGCAGGCACACGGCTTGCCCGTCAGCGCCCTGTGGTGCGAAGACTGGGTGGGCTTGCGCCAGACCTCGTTCGGCAAGCGCCTGTTCTGGGACTGGCGCTGGCAGCCGCAGCGCTATCCGGACTTGAAAAACTGGATCGCCGACCTGGCCAGGCAAGACATCCGCTTCCTCGGCTACGTCAATCCGTATTTATGCAACGACGGCACCCTGTACCAGGAAGCGCTGCAGCAGGGCTTTTTGGCTACGGCCACCGATGGAGGCGCCTACCTGGTGGACTTCGGCGAATTCGACTGCGGCGTCGTCGACTTCACCAACCCGGCCGCCGCGCTGTGGTTTGAGGAACGCATCCTGCGCCAGGAAATGCTCGACTTCGGCCTGTCCGGCTGGATGGCCGATTTCGGCGAATACCTGCCGATCGACCTGCGCCTGCACAATGGTGTCGATGCGCGCCTGATGCACAATGCATGGCCGACCCTGTGGGCCGAAGTCAATGCGCGTGCCATCGAGCGGGCCGGCAAGACGGGCGACGCCACCTTCTTCATGCGCGCCGGCTACACGGGCGTGCAGGCGCACTGCCCGCTGCTGTGGGCGGGCGACCAGTCGGTCGACTTCAGCCGCCACGACGGCTTGCAGACGGTGATTTGCGGCGCCCTGTCGTCCGGTTTGCTGGGCAACGCCTACCACCACAGCGACATCGGCGGCTACACTAGCCTGTTCGGCAACCTGCGCACGGCCGAACTGTTCCAGCGCTGGACGGAAATGGCCGTATTCACGTCGATGATGCGCACGCACGAAGGCAACCGTCCCGACGAAAACTTCCAGTTCTACCAGGATGAACAGGTATTCCAGCACTTCGCCCGCATGACGCGGCTGCACGTGGCGCTGGCGCCCACCATCCGCAGCCTGGCCGAGGACGCCGTGGCGCGCGGCCTGCCGCTGCAGCGCCCCCTGTTCCTGCACTATGAACACGACCGCGCCACCTACGCCATCCAGGACCAGTACCTGTTCGGTCCCGACCTGCTGGTGGCGCCCGTGCATGCGGCGGGTGCTGCGCGCTGGAGCGCCTACCTGCCGCAGGGCGACGCCTGGGTCCACCTGTGGAGCGGCTCCGCCTACGAAGGCGGCCAGCGCGTGGAAGTCGACGCTCCCCTGGGCCAGCCGCCCGTCTTCGTGCGGCGCGGCTGCGCGCAGCAGGATTTCTTCCTGTCGCTGGCGGCTTGACCGGCATGAGCGTGGCGTCGCATCTGCTGTTCCTGGCCTGCGTGGCGCTGGCCAGTTACGCGCAGAACCTGACGGGCTTTGCCTTCGGCCTGATCCTGCTGGGCCTGACGGCCGTGCTGCACCTGGCCAGTCTGGGCGACGTGGCCAACGTGGTCAGCGTGCTGGTGCTGGTGAATGCGGCCATCACCTTTGGCCGCACGCGCCCGCAACTGGCCTGGCCCGTCTTCGGCCCTTCGCTGGCCGTCAGCCTGCTGGGCGTGGGCGCGGGCGTGGCCCTGCTGGGTTGGTTCAGCGCGCAACAGGTGACCCTGTTGCGTTTCCTGCTCGGCTGCGCCATCGTCGTCTGCGCGTGCATGCTGGTGCTGCGCGCCAGCGCGCGCCGGCGGCAATCGGGCCTGCCCGCCTTCCTGTTCTTCAGTGGCGTGTCCGGCGTGATGGGCGGCCTGTTCGCCAGCGCCGGGCCACCCATGGTGTACCACCTGTACCGCCAGCCATGGCCGGCCGACATGGTCCGCCATTCGCTGATCGTGCTGTTTGCCGCGAATGCCGTGCTGCGCCTGGCCCTCGTGCTGGCGCACGGCCAGTTCAGCCTGACTGCCCTGTGGCTGACCCTGGAAGCCTTGCCGCTGGTGACGGGGCTGACGTGGCTGGCGCGGCGCCACCCGTCGCGCCTGCCCATCGAACACGTGCGCCGCGCCGTCTTCGTGCTGCTGCTGATCGCCGGCCTGGCCCTGGTGCTGCCGCCCCTGCTGGCCCTGGCCGCCTGAGGCGGCGCCTTTTCTCTGTTTACCCTTTTTTACGAGACGAACCTTTCATGTCCGCTTCCCGCTTTTCCTCCCTGCCTGCCGACTGCGACCTGCTGGTCGTCGGCGGCGGCATCAATGGCGCCGGCATCGCGCGCGACGCGGCCGGCCGCGGCCTGCGCGTGGTGCTGTGCGAACAGCACGACCTGGCGCAGCACACCTCGTCCGCCTCCACCAAGCTGATACACGGCGGCCTGCGCTACCTCGAATACTATGAATTCAAGCTGGTGCGCAAGGCGCTGCAGGAACGCGAAGTGCTGCTGCGCGCCGCGCCGCATATCATGTGGCCGATGCGCTTCGTCATGCCGCACGACGCGGCCCAGCGCCCCGCCTGGATGATACGCGCAGGCCTGTTCCTGTACGACCACCTGGCCAGGCGCGCCTTCCTGCCCGCCTCGCAAGGCATCGCGCTGGACAAGCACGCGGCGGGCGCGCCCCTGAAGGCAGGCTACCGCAAGGGCTTCGTGTACTCCGACGGCTGGGTCGACGACGCGCGCCTGGTGGTGCTCAACGCGCTCGACGCGCAGGAACACGGTGCGCACATCCTCACGCGCACGGCCTGCGTCGAGGCGCGCCGCGACGGCGACGCCTGGCACGCCGTCCTGCAAGCCGAGGATGGCCGGCGCAAGACCCTGCGCGCGCGCGCCATCGTCAACGCGGCGGGACCGTGGACGGCGCAATTTGCCGGCGCGGCCGGCGGCGGCAAGACGCAGGGTTTGCGCCTGATCAAGGGCAGCCACATCATCGTGCCGCGCCTGTTCGACCATCCGCACGCCTACATCTTTCAGAACCCGGACCAGCGCATCATCTTCGCCATCCCCTACCAGGACGACTTTACCCTGATCGGCACCACCGACGAGGAATACAAAGGCGAAGTCAGCCAGGTAAAGATCAGCCAGGCCGAGATCGACTACCTGTGCCAGGCGGCGAACCGCTATTTCAAGCGCGAAATCGGCCCCGCCGACGTCGTGTGGACGTATTCCGGCGTGCGCCCCCTGCTCGACGACAGCGCGCAGAACGCGTCGGCCGTCACGCGCGACTACCTGCTGGAAGTGGCGTGCGGCGCAGCAGCAAAGGGCGCGCCCCTGCTCAATATCTGGGGCGGCAAGATCACCACCTACCGCAAGCTGGCCGAGGAGGCGCTGGGCCTGCTGGCGCCCCTGCTGGACAACGCCGCCCCGGCCTGGACCGCGCACGCGCCGCTGCCCGGCGGCGACCTGCAGCAAGAAAACCAGCTGGTGGACAGCCATGATTTCGACGGTTTCCTCTCGCGTTTCCAGCGCGGCCACGCCTGGCTGCCGCCCGCGCTGGCGCGCCACTATGCGCGCGCCTATGGCAGCCGCGCCGCGCGCCTGCTGACGGGCGCCACGTCGATGGCCGACCTGGGCGCGCAGCTGGCGCCCGGCCTGTACGAAGCCGAAGCGTGCTATCTGGTCGAGGTGGAATGGGCCAGGAGCAGCGACGACATCCTGTGGCGGCGCAGCAAACTGGGCTTGCGCTGCACGCCGGCCGACGTGGCGCGCCTGCAGCAATGGCTGACGGTCCATCTGGCGCAAGAGGTGGCGGCATGACGTACCTGCTGGCCCTCGACCAGGGCACCTCCAGCTCGCGCAGCATGGTCTTCGATGAAACGGGCGCCATCGTCGCCGTGGCGCAGCGCGAATTTCGCCAGCTCTTCCCGCAGCCGGGCTGGATCGAGCACGATCCCATGGAAATCTGGCACAGCCAGCTGGCTACCTGCCGCGAAGTGCTGGCCAAGGCGGGCTTGCAGGCCAATGCACTGGGCGCGCTGGGCATCACCAACCAGCGCGAAACGACGGTGGTATGGGACCGCGCCACGGGCGAACCCGTCTACAACGCCATCGTCTGGCAAGACCGCCGCACAGAGGCCCTGTGCGAGGACTTGCGCGCGCGGGGCCTGGCCGGCGCCATCCACGCGAAGACGGGCCTGGTGCTCGACCCGTATTTTTCCGGCACCAAGCTGCGCTGGATACTCGACGCCGTGCCCGGCGCCCGCACGCGGGCCATGCGCGGCGAACTGGCCTTCGGCACCATCGACACGTGGCTGGCGTGGCAGATGACGGGCGGCCGCCTGCACGTGAGCGACGTCACCAACGCTTCGCGCACCATGCTGTGGAACCTGCATGAAGGCTGCTGGGATGCCCATCTGCTCGACTGGCTGGGCATTCCCGCCAGCCTGCTGCCGGCCGTCCACCCTTCGAGCCACGTGTATGGCGAAACGGATGCGGCGGTGCTGGGCAGCCCCGTCATCATCGGCGGCATCGCCGGCGACCAGCAGGCGGCGCTGTTCGGCCAGACCTGTTTCACGCCGGGCATGGCCAAGAATACCTATGGCACAGGCTGTTTCTTGCTGCTCAACACGGGCGAACAGTGCGCGCAATCGCAGCATGGCCTGATCAGCACGGCCGCCTGCCAGGTGGGCGCGCAGCCCGCGTATGCGCTCGAAGGCAGCGTCTTCATCGGCGGCGCCGTGGTGCAGTGGCTGCGCGACGGCCTGGGCGCCATCGGCCACGCGGGCGAAGCGGAAGGCCTGGCCGCCTCCGTGCCCGATTCGGGCGGCGTGGTCTTCGTGCCCTCGTTTACGGGCCTGGGCGCGCCGTACTGGGTGCCGTCGGCGAAAGGCGCCATCCTGGGCCTGAGCCGGGGCAGCACGGTGGGCCACATCGCCCGCGCGGCATTGGAAGCGATCGCCTTCCAGAGCGCCGCCCTGCTGGGCGCCATGACGCGCGACGCGCAAGCGCCCATCACGGAGCTGCGCGTCGACGGCGGCGCCTGCGCCAACAACCTGCTGCTGCAATTCCAGGCCGACTTGCTGGGCATCCCCGTCGTGCGCCCGCAAGTGATCGAAACGACGGCGCTGGGCGCGGCCTGCCTGGCGGGCCTGGCCATCGGCCAGTACCGTGGCGTGGAAGAGCTGGCAACGCACTGGCGCGCCGACAGGACGTTCTTGCCCACCATCGGCCGCGACCAGGCGGCCAGCCTGATGCAGCAGTGGGAGGTGGCGGTGCGGCGGTTTGCGGGTGCCGGCGACGCATAGCCGTGCGGAACGACAGGCAAAAAAAAGCCCGCTGCGGGAGCGGGCTGAATCTATTTCCTTGGAGGAAGATAGAGGAGACAGATGAATGATGCCGCGTTGCAGCATATAAAACCACTTTATATTCGTGATGTCAGAAATACGCGGCAGTGATATTAGGGGCAACACTTCATTCCATACGGCAACTTTTATGCTGCCGCTTCCGCTTTCCCGTCGCCGGAACGCAACATATTCTTGATGCCGCGCAAGGCTTGCCGTACCCGCGCCTCGTTTTCGATCAGGGCGAAGCGCACGTATTCATCGCCGTATTCGCCGAAGCCGATGCCGGGCGAGACACTCACTTTCGCTTTTTGCAGCAGCAGCTTGGCAAATTCCAGCGAGCCCAGGTGGCGATACGCTTGCGGGATATGCGCCCAGATATACATCGACGCCTTCGGTTTTTCCACCATCCAGCCCGCCTCATGCAAGCCTTTCACCAGCACGTCGCGGCGGCGCTGGTACTGGGCGCAGATTTCCGTCACGCAACTTTGATCGCCTTCCAGCGCGGCGATGGCCGCCACTTGCACTGGAGTAAAACTGCCGTAGTCGTGGTAGCTCTTGATGCGCGCCAAAGCCGCCACCAGTTCCGCATTGCCCACCATGAAGCCGATGCGCCAGCCCGCCATGTTGTAACTTTTCGACATGGTGAAAAACTCCACGGCCACGTCGCGCGCACCGGGCACCTGCATGATGGACGGCGCCTTCCAGCCATCGAAGGTGATGTCGGCATACGCCAGGTCGTGCACCACCAGGATATTGTGCTGTTTTGCCAGCGCCACGACGCGCTCGAAAAACTCCAGCTCCACGCACTGCGCCGTGGGGTTGGACGGAAAACCCAGCACCATCATCTTCGGTTTCGGATAGCTTTCGCGGATGGCCCGTTCCAGTTCGGCAAAAAAATCCACGCCCGGCCCCATGCGCACGGAGCGGATATCGGCGCCCGCGATCACGGCGCCCCAAATGTGGATCGGGTAGCTGGGGTTAGGCACCAGCACCGTGTCGCCACGGTCCAGCGTTGCCAGCATCAGGTGGGCCAGGCCCTCCTTCGAGCCGATGGTGACGATGGCTTCGCTGTCCGGGTCGATGTCGACCTCGTAGCGCTTCTTGTACCAGTGGGCAATCGCGCGGCGCAGCCGCGGAATGCCTTTAGACGCGGAATAGCCGTGCGTGTCGGGGCGTTTCACCGTCTCGACCAGCTTGTCGACGATGTGGGCCGGCGTGGCGCCATCGGGATTGCCCATCGACATGTCGATGATATCCTCGCCACGGCGGCGCGCGGCCATCTTGAGTTCGGCGGTGATATTGAAAACGTAGGGGGGAAGACGATTGATGCGCGAAAATCTGCGCGGAGCTTGGCTGTCGGTCATGGTTATCTCTGTACGTAAGCGCCCGGATCCGTCCGAGCGACGTTGGCGCAGTGGCTGCGCCTGCAACAATACTAACCCGGCTTCGCAAGAACTGGCAAGGCCGATTCGGACAAGCTACAATACGCGCTGATCGAAAATGAGCGCACCGGTTGGTAACCCGGTAAGTGCCCGGCACCGTCCGGCATGCTCCCGCCCACGCGGACCCACGGCGCTGACCCCTGGCTTTACACCAGCCGGGGAGGTGTTCTGGTTCGTGCATTTTCCCGCCGCGCCATCCCTCCCCTGCTTTGATTAGGAATAATAAACGGATGGCAACACACGACACCGCAGTAAGCAACATGACCCTGGACCGCGCCGGCATCGAGCAGCAGTTGGCGCAATCGGCACGCCACTTCATCGATTGCGCCTTCGACGGCGAAGATTTGTCGCGCCTCGATTTGCAGGGCTGCACCTTCGAGCGCTGCACCTTTGCCGAAACCAATATGTTCGCCAGCAAACTGGCGCGCAGCACCTGGCGCCGCTGCCGCGCGGGCAGCGCCGATTTCGAATCCGTCGACGCCGTCGACGCCAGCTTCGAAGGCTGCGACCTGAACAACACAAAATGGCGGCGCGCCAAGCTGGCCTCGGCCACCTACCGCGGCTGCAAGCTGACGGGCGCCTCGTTCGAGGAAGTGGCCCACCTGGGCCTCACCTTCGAAGACAGCCTGCTGGTGGGCGCCGACCTGCGCGGCTTCTCGTTCCGCAAGGCAATATTAAAGCAGCTGGACTTTTCTGACGCCTATCTGGCCGGCTGCGACTTCCGCGACGCCGTCTTCGAAGGGGGCAGCTTGCGCAACGCCACCATCAAACTGGCGAAGTTCCAGGGCGCGGACTTGCGCGGCGCCGATATCGACGGGTTCAAACTGAGCGAAGCATCCCTGCTGAAAGGCGCCGTCATCACGCATGCGCAGGCGGCGAACTTCATGCGCGCGCTCGATCTCGTAGTAATCTAATTGGTATTGATTTAATTTAAAACGGCAAAAAAAAGCCCGCTACGGAAGCGGGCTGAATCTATTTCCTTGGAGGAGATAGAGGAGACAAGTGCATCTTGCGGCATCGCGGCATATCACGCCACTTTATCTTCATGATGATAGAAATAGCCGTCAGTGATAACGAGGCGCCATCAGGGTTTCAAGCCGTGCGGCGCGTGGCTTGCGGCAAAAATTCTCCCAGCCATACCAGCAGGGCCAGGCCCGGAAACGCCATGCCGGCCAGCAAGGTTGCTTGCCAGCCATAGCTCGCATACACCCAGGCGCCGATGGCCGAGCCGGCCGCGCCGCCGGCGAAGAACAGGGCAAAGTACAGGCCGTTCAGGCGGCCCCGCACTTCCGCGCCCAGGCTGAAGATGGCGCGCTGGCCCAGCACCAGATTCGCCGCCACGCCCATGTCGAGCACGATGGACGCCACCACCAGCAAGCCCAGCGCCACGTGTTTCGACTCCGGCGCCAGCATCGGCAAGGCAAACGCGACGATGCCCAGCGCCAGCGCGGCGGCCGTGGCCGGCAAGGTGTGGCCCGCATCGGCCAGACGGCCGGCGATAGGCGAAGCGACGGCGCCCGCCATGCCCACCAGAGCGAAGATGGCAATGCCCGTTTGCGACAGGCCGAACGCGGGGTTGGCCAGCACCAGCGGCGTGACGGTCCAGAACAGGCTGAAGGCGCCGAACAGGCCCGCATGATAGGCGGCGCGGCGGCGCAGCACGGGTGTGCCCAGCAACAAATGCCACAGCGAGGCCATCAAGGCCGGATAGCGCATGTTCGACACGGGCTGACGCACGGGCAAGGCGCGGCGCAGCACCAGCGCCAGCAAGAGCATCAGCACGGCGGCGCCGCCGAACACCACGTGCCAGCTCGCGTGGGCCGCCACCAGCGAGGCCACGGGGCGGGCCAGCATGATGCCCAGCAACAAGCCGCTGACCACCTTGCCCACCGTCTGTCCCCGCGTCGCTTCCTGCGACAGGTGGGCGGCAAACGGCACGATCACTTGCGCCGCCACGGAGCCGAGGCCGATGGCCAGCGCCGCGGCCAGGAACACGATGGCGCCCGTGGAGAGGGCCGCCGCCATCAGCGCCGCGGCCGTCACCAGCAAGGCCGTGACGATCAGGCGGCGGTTTTCCAGCAAATCGCCCAGGGGCACGACAAACAGCAGGCCCAGGGTATAGCCGACTTGCGTCAGGGTGACGATCAGCCCGGCCGCCTTGGCCGACAGGCCCGTCGAGGCGCTGATGGGCCCGACGAGGGTTTGCGCGTAATACAGGTTGGCCACGATCAGGCCGGAGGCGATGGCCAGCAGCAGCACCATGGCGGGTGAAATATCGTGGGGAGCGGAAGGTGAGGCCTTGTTCATGTTGTTTCCTCGGTTCGATAGGGATGTGGCCATTCTAGGCAAAACCGGGCCTAAGATAATCAGGGCATAATCCACTTATACTTTTCACATAAAATGAACAATGGAAGCTATCCTATGGACAAGATCAAGGCCATGCAGACCTTCGTGCGCATCGTCGAAGCCAACAGTTTTTCCAAGGCGGCCGAAACCTTGAATTTGCCCCGTGCCGCGCTGACGGCCACCCTGCAAAAGCTGGAAGCCTACCTGGGCACGCAATTACTGCAGCGAACCACGCGCCGCTTGTCGCTGACGCCGGAAGGGGCAGACTACTTTCGCCACTGCATCGATATTTTGAAAGCCGTCGACACGGCGGAACTGGCGTTTCGCGGCCCCGACGCGACAAAGCCGCGCGGTTTGCTGCGCATCAACCTGCCCAATACGGTGGGCCGGCGCCTGATCATCCCCCATATCGCGCAATTCCACGCCGCCTGGCCCGACGTGCAATTGCAGCTGAGCCTGACCGACCGCCTGGTCGACCTGACGCAGGAAGGCATCGATTGCGCCTTGCGCGTGGGCACCTTGCAAGATTCCGCCTTCATCGGCAAGCAGGTCGGCCTGATGCGCTTCGTCACGTGCGCCTCGCCCGCCTACCTGGCGCGGCACGGCACGCCGCACACCTTGGCCGACCTGGCCACGCACCGGGGCATCATGCATTACTCGGGCCGCACGGGACGCGCCTTCGACTGGGATTTCCTGCAAGGCAAGGAGGTGGTGCGCGTGCAGATGGCCGGCCCCATCGCCGTCAACGATGCGGACGCCAGCGTCGCTTGCGCGCTGCAAGGGCTGGGCCTGGCGCAAGCGGCCCAGTACCAGGTGCGCGCGCACCTCGACAGCGGCGCCCTGGTGGCCGTGCTGGCGGATCACCCGCCGACGCCGATGCCCATGTCCCTGCTGACGCCGCAAGGCCGGCTGGCCACGCCCAAGCTGCAGGCGTTTGCGGGCTGGATCACGGCCTTGCTGGCCGCCCAGCCCGACGTACAACTGCCCGCGCACAAAATCTGAGGCAAAAAAAAGCCCGCTGCGAGAGCGGGCTGAATCTATTTTCTTGGAGGAGAATAGAGGAGACAGGTGCATTATGCTGCGTCGCGGCATATCAATCCAATTGATTGTTGGAATGATAGAAATACGCCAGACAGATAACTGACGGCGAAAAAAAAGCCGGCTCCGCAAGGAACCGGCTTCTTACGCGACAACAAGCCTTACTTCGCTGCCGTCACCGGCGTCGCCTTGCCGTCCGCGCCATATGGCAAGACCTTGGACGCCATGCGGCTATCGGCCTTGATCAGCGCCACTTCGTCGGCGAGGATGCGCGCCGCTTCGTTCAGCAGCACGTCCTTGGCGCTCTTCGCGGCCGTTTCAGCGTCCAGTTCGGCACTCAGCGCCCGTTCGTCACCCTGCAAGCCGTCGTCCGTGCGCAAGGCGCCCTTCACGGCGGCGATCTGCTTGGCCGTCTTGTTGGCCGCTTTCGCGCCCTTCAGCACGTCTTTCGGATCCGGAATCACCACCAGGTCGTCGGCAGGGTTCGAAATCTGCGCGATCAGGCGTTTTTCACGGGCCTTGGCGCGCGCTTCCTGGGCATCGCGCTCCTTGCGGCGCACGGTTTCATTGAGCGAAATCTGGTTTTCCTTGCGCTGCTTGACGACGAGGGCTATGTCATCGAGCAAGTACTGGAAATCCTTGTCCTTGGCCACGCGCGCATCATGTTTCTTGTCCAGCAGCGGCACGATCTCCTTCAAGTCGCCCGTCGGCATGTAGGGCGCCGGCTTGATCGCGACCCATGGCAGGGCATTGTCATAGCTCGATTCGCCGAAGTTTTCCGCGTCCGACATGGCTGGCAGCTTGATGTCGGGCGTGACGCCGCGCAACTGCGTGGTGCCGCCATTGATGCGGAAGAACTGGGCGATGGTCATCTTCAGCTCGCCGAAACGGGCTTTCTCGCTGCCGCCGAAACGGTCGAGGTTGAACAGGGTCTGCACGGTGCCCTTGCCGAAGCTGCCTTCGCCGATGATGACGCCGCGGCCATAGTCTTGCACGGCGGCGGCGAAAATTTCGGAAGCGGAAGCCGAGCCGCGGTTGATCAGCACGCCCATCGGGCCGTCCCAGGCCAGGCCGGCATTCGTATCGCTTTCCACTTCGACCTTGCCTTCGGCATTGCGCTGCATCACGACAGGGCCCTTGTCGATGAACAGGCCCGTCAGTTCGACGGCTTCGTTCAGCGAACCGCCGCCGTTGTTGCGCAAGTCGATCAGGACGTTGTCGACCTTCTCCTTCTTCAACTCGGCCAGCAAGCGGCTGACGTCGCGCGTGGCGCTTTTGAAGTCCTTGTCGCCGCGGCGGCGCGCTTCGAAGTCCTGGTAGAACGTCGGCAGGGAAATGACGCCGATGCGGCGCTTGACGCCGTTGTCGCGCACTTCGATGACCGATTTCTTCGCCGCCTGCTCTTCCATGCTGATTTTCTTGCGCACCAGCGGCAAGACCACGTGCTTGGCGTCCGGGCCGGCATCGGCCGGCAGGATGTCGAGGCGCACCACGGAATCCTTGGCGCCGCGGATCAGCTGCACCACGTCGTCGATGCGCATGCCCAGCACTTCGGTGATGGGGCCGCTTTCGCCCTGCCCCACGCCGACGATGCGGTCGCCCACTTTCAGCTTGCCCGACAGGCCGGCCGGGCTGCCCGGCACGACTTCGCGCACCACCGTGTATTCGTCGCGCGTCTGCAGCACGGCGCCGATGCCTTCGAGCGACAGCCGCATGGCGATGTCGAAGTTGTCCGACGCGCGCGGGCCCAGGTAATTCGTATGCGGCTCGATCGACATGGCGTAGGAATTCATGAAAATCTGGAACACGTCTTCGCTGTTGAGCTTGCGCGAACGGGTCGTGTAGCTTTCATAGCGCTTGTCCAGGGTCTCGCGAATGGCCTTGTCTTCCTTGCCCGCCAGTTTCAGGCGCAGCCAGTCGTTCTTGACGCGCTTGCGCCACAGGTCGCGCACTTCCTCGTCATTCTTCGGCCAGGCAGCCTTTTCGCGGTCGAGCTGGTAGCTCTCGTCGGCCGTAAAGTCGAACTTGGTTTTCAGCAATTCACGCGCATACGCCATGCGCTCGTCGAAACGCTGCTGGTACAGGTTGTAGATGGCAAACGGCGCCGTCAAGTCTTCATTGATGATGGCGTCATCGAGCTTGGTACGCAGCGGCGCGAAACGGTCGACGTCAGCTTGCACGAAAAACAGTTTTTCCGCGTCCAGGGACTTGAAGTAGCGATCGAAGATTTTCTCCGACATGGCGTCGTCGAGCGGCATGGCCTTGTAATGGACGCGTGTCAATACGCGCGATGCCCACAAGGCGGCCTGCGTTTGCTGGGCCAGCGGCTTCATGGGTAGCGGAGGAGCGGCGCTCTTGTCCGTCTGGGCTGCGCCAGCGTGGGCTGACAGGGCAAGCACCAGGGTGACCAGCATCATTTGCTTCTTCATCGGCTTCTCCGAAAATTAGTTGAATCAATTCCAGGCGGCGCAGATAGGCATGCGCCAGCCAGCAAGACAGTAAGGGGAATACACGACTGGTCTGCATATTATTCTACAGGATACGGCCTGGCAGTCTCCCATGGAATATCAGTTTCTTCCTGGAAGCTTAAACGCGGATTAAAGGCAGCGTGTCATTCATTACAAAGTGAAACATTCGTGACAAAAATCGCATCATCCGGCCGTAACGAACAGCAACATTCATTACTGAAATCAAAAAAGTCAATAGTCAGTCTTTGCAATCCTTGATGCAGATGATGTTTTTATGCAAAAGAAATGATTCCTGCGGGAAACACTTAGTAACAAAACACAAGCAACATGCTATCATCGCGCCCTGAAATTCAGCTTGCCTGTGCGCGGCCCGACAGCCGGCGCGCCTCCGTTTCAAGCGCATTCCCCACCAGATCCCCTCCCCGCGTGTCATGTCATGACCAGGAATGGCCGAGCTGATTACCCTTTGCCAGACTCACACTATGCCTACAAAATCATTCTCCCCCCGCCACTGGAGTGTCGGCGGCAAGATCACCATTTTCACGTTTGCGCTGGTCAGCCTGATCCTCGCCAGCCTGACAACCTTGATCAGCATCCGCACCTCCAATGCCCTGGAACAGCGCGCCGAAGCGGCCGTTACCAGCGAACTCAATAGCGTCATGACGACCACGGAAGTATTTCATACCGCCATGGTCAACGAGGCGGCCAGCTTTGCCCGCCTGTTTGCGGCCGAATTTCCCGGCCCGTTCTCGGTCGACACGAGCGCCATGGTGGCCGTGGCCGGCAAGGCCACGCCCGCCCTGGCCAACGGCGGCAAGGTGCTCAACCTCGACACGGCCGTGGTCGACCGCTACACGGCCCAGACGGGCGTGATCGCCACCATCTTTGCCGCCAACGGCGATGAATTCGTGCGCATCAGCACGTCGCTGAAAAAACAGGATGGCGAACGGGCCATCGGCACCCAGCTCGACCACAACCATCCCAGCTATGCGCCGCTGCGCGCCGGCCAGCGCTTCGTTGGCATGGCAACTTTATTTGGCAAGCAATACATCACGCAGTATGACCCCGTGCGCGATGCGGGCGGCAAGGTGGTGGGCGTGCTGTTCATCGGCCTCGATATCAGCAAGAATCTGGCCATGCTGAAAGAGAAGATTCGCCAGGTCAAGATCGGCCAGACGGGTTACATCTATATCGTCGACACGGCGCCCGGCGCCAATTACGGCCACCTGGTGCTGCACCCGAACAGCGAAGGCAAGAGTGCGCTCGAGTTCAAGGCCAGCGACGGCCGCATGTTCATCCAGGAAATGCTGGCGCAAAAGGACGGCGCCATGCGCTACACGTGGACGGCACCGGGCGAAACGGCTGCCAGCGCGCGCGAAAAGCAGCTGTTTTACCGTCAATTCAAGGATTGGCAATGGATCATCGCGGGCGGCACGTTCACGGATGAGATCACCCTGGAAGCGCGCCAACTGCGCAACCAGCTGGCCATTTCCGGCTTCATCGCCCTGCTCGTCTTCGCCCTGCTGCTGTACTGGCTGGTGCGCACCCTCGTGTCGCGCCCGCTGGCCGCCGCCGAAACGGCCGCCGCGCAAATCGCCGCCGGCGACCTGACGGTGCACCTCGATACCAGCAGCCTGGACGAAATCGGCCGCCTGCTGCTGGCCATGAACCGCATCAGCGACAACCTGTCGCAAGTGGTCAGCAATGTACGCGGCAGCGCCGGGCAAATCGCCACGGCGTCCGGTGAAATCGCCAGCGGCAACCTGGATTTGTCGAGCCGCACGGAACAGCAAGCCAGCTCGCTGGAAGAAACGGCCGCCTCGATGGAAGAACTGAGCTCCACCGTGCGCCAGAACGTCGATCACGCGCAGCAAGCGAGCAAACTGGCGCATGACTCGTCCAGCCTGGCAGCGGAAGGCGGCGCGGCCGTGGCGCAGGTGGCCAGCACCATGGACGCCATCCGCAGCTCGTCGGGCAAGATCGCCGACATCATCGGCGTCATCGACGGCATCGCCTTCCAGACGAATATCCTGGCCTTGAACGCGGCCGTGGAAGCGGCGCGCGCCGGTGAACAGGGACGCGGCTTTGCCGTCGTCGCCACGGAAGTGCGCACCCTGGCGCAGCGCTCGACGGCAGCGGCGAAAGACATCAAGGACCTGATCCAGGCGTCCGCCAGCACGGTGGACCTGGGCCACGCGCAAGTGAGCCAGGCCAGCGCCACCATGGATACCGTGGTAGCCAGCGTGCAGCAAGTGAGCACCATCATGGCCGAAATCGCCCAGGCGAGCGAAGAGCAGCGCAGCGGCATCGAGCAAGTCAACCAGGCCATCGCCCAGATGGACCAGGTGACCCAGCAGAACGCGGCCCTGGTGGAAGAAGCGGCCGCGGCGGCCGACGCCTTGCAGGAGCAGGCGCAGGAGCTGAACCAGGTGGTGGGCGTGTTCAAACTGTAAGGGCGAGCCTGGTGCTAAGATGGGGATGAATCCACCTTGCCAGGAGGCACCATGCACGACGACTACGTTTTAATTGCCCGGCTGATGATCCCCACGGATGCGCACGTCATCCGCGGCTGCCTGGCCGCCGCCGGCATCGACGTGCTGCTGACGGACGACCAGCACATGCAGGCCGACATGCTGCTGGCGGCCGCCATCGGCGGCGCCCGCGTCATGGTGCGCGAACACGACGTGACACGCGCGAATGACATCCTGGCCGCGTTCGAGCGGGGCGATCTGGCGCTGTCCGACGATGCGGACGTGGGCGTGCCCGTCGCCGAATAAGGAATTAGCTTACGAGTAGAAACAGCGCCCGCACGCCTGGCGGTAACTCTCGTTGCCGCCAATACTGATCTGCTCGCCTTCCTTGATGCGGCGGCCCTGCTCATCCACGCGGATGTTCATCGTGGCCTTCTTGCCGCAAGTACAAATATTCTTCAATTCCTCGATATCGTCGGCCAGCGCCAGCAGATAGGCCGAGCCGGGGAACGGTTCGCCCTTGAAATCCGTGCGCAAGCCATAGCAGATGACGGGCACGCCCTTCACTTGCGCCAGCTGGTGCAATTGTTGCACTTGTGCCGTGCTGAGAAATTGCGCTTCGTCAACCAGCAGGCAAGCCACCTGGGGAATAGCGTCGAGGAAATTCGTGTCGGCATGGAAGATATCGACCTGGCGCTGCGGGCCCAGGCGCGAAGTGACCCTTCCCACGCCGTAGCGGCTGTCGATTGCGGCCGTGTACAGGCGCACCTGCTGGCCCTGCTCTTCATAGTTGTGCGCGACCTGCAACAAGGCCGTCGACTTGCCCGCGTTCATCGCGGAGTACCGGAAATAAAGTTTTGCCACTGCCGCCTGCCCTGTCTGAGTAATTTCAATACTATTTAGTATCTTTTCGAGGCGTGATTATAAATCGCAATGGCGGGCTTGCGGCAGCTTAATAGTCGTGTCATTGGCGCGGCAAGCGGACTAAAAACGGCGCATACTCGAATCGCGCTCGCTATAGCCGCGCTGCTGCTGATATGCGAAAGCCGCATATGCAAGCATGCAAACATTCGTTCGCCGCACCCGTGCACCCGCCTACACTGCGCGGCACGGAAGGCGGCTCGGGACACAATCCGGAGCGGCTGTTTCTCTGACAGGAGCCACCATGAATGATCGAATGCCATCCCCACCCTCGCCGCCAGCGCTATACAAGCTGATCGGCAACACCCCGCTGGTCGAAGTCACCAGGCTCGACACGGGCCTGTGCCAGCTGTTCCTGAAACTGGAATCGCAAAATCCCGGCGGTTCCATCAAGGACCGCATCGGCCTGTCCATCATCGAAGCGGCAGAAGCCGACGGCAGCCTGCAGCCGGGCGGCACCATCGTCGAGGCCACGGCCGGCAATACCGGCATCGGCCTGGCCCTGGTGGGCCGCATCAAGGGCTACCGCGTGATTCTCGTCGTGCCCGACAAGATGTCGACGGAAAAAGTGCTGCACCTGAAAGCCCTGGGCGCCGAAGTGCACACCACGCGCTCGGACGTGGGCAAGGGCCATCCCGAGTACTACCAGGATTACGCGGCGCGCCTGGCGCGCGAACTGCCAGGCGCCTTCTTTGCCGACCAGTTCAACAATCCCGCCAATCCGCTGGCCCACGAAACGACGACGGCGCCCGAAATCTGGGAGCAAAGCGGGCATGACGTGGACGCCATCGTCGTCGGCGTCGGTTCGTCCGGCACCCTGACGGGCCTGACGCGCTACTTCCGCAAGGCGCAGCCGAAGCTGGAATTCGTGCTGGCCGACCCGCAAGGCTCCATCCTCAGCGAATACATCGACACGGGCAAAGTCAGCGACACGAGCGGCTCGTGGGCCGTGGAAGGCATCGGCGAAGACTTCATTCCCTCGATTGCCGACATGGCCAGCGTCACCAAGGCCTACACCATCACGGATCAGGAAAGTTTCGATTCCGCGCGCGCCCTGCTGCGCGCCGAGGGTATCCTGGGCGGCTCGTCCACGGGCACCCTGCTGGCCGCCGCCCTCAAATACTGCCGCGAACAGACTAGCCCGAAGCGCGTCGTCACGTTCGTCTGCGACACGGGGACGCGCTATTTATCTAAAGTCTACAACGATGGCTGGATGCGCGACCAGGGTCTGCTGCAGCGCGCGCTCTCGGGCGACTTGCGCGACCTGATCGGGCGCCGCTACGACGAGGGCGACGTGGTCAGCGTGGCGCCCGGCGACACCCTGCTCACGGCCTTCAACCGCATGCGCGCCAGCGACCTGGCCCAGCTGCCCGTCATTGATGCAGGTCAACTGGTCGGCATTATCGACGAGTCGGACCTGCTGCTGCATGTGTCGAGCGACGCCGCGCATTTCGCGGGCCTGGTGGGCGCCACCATGACGACGCAGATCGAAACGCTGGCGCCGTCCAGCGGCTTGCCCGCCCTGCGCGCCACCCTGGACCGGGGCTTGACGGCCGTCGTCGCCGACGATACCGGCTTCTATGGCCTGATCACCCGCTTCGACCTTCTCAACCACCTACGCAGGACTTTATCTTGAGCCAAGACATCCCCCGCAAGAGCCATCTGGCCACCCGCGTCATCCACGCCGGCCAGTCGCCCGACCCGTCGACGGGCGCCATCATGCCGCCCATTTACGCCACCTCGACCTTCGTGCAGGACAGCCCCGGCGTGCACAAAGGCCTCGATTACGGCCGCTCGCACAATCCCACGCGCTGGGCGCTCGAGCGCTGCGTGGCCGACCTGGAAGGCGGCAGCGCGGCCTTCGCCTTCGCCTCGGGCCTGGCCGCCATCTCGTCCGTGCTGGAATTGCTGGACTCTGGCAGCCACATCGTCGCCGGCGACGACATGTACGGCGGCACCTACCGCCTGTTTGAACGGGTGCGCCGCCGCTCGGCCGGTCATGAATTCACGTATGTCGACCTGACGAATCCGGAAAACCTGCTGGCCGCGCTGCGCCCGGAAACGAAGATGGTATGGGTGGAAACGCCCACCAACCCCATGCTGAAACTGGCGGATTTGCGCGCGATTGCCGACATCTGCCGCGAACGGGGCATCATCGCCGTGGCCGACAACACGTTTGCCAGCCCGCTGGTGCAACGTCCGCTCGAACACGGCTTCGACATCGTCGTGCACTCGACCACCAAATATTTGAACGGCCACTCGGACATCATCGGCGGCATCGCCATCGTCGGCGCGGAAGAACGCCAGGCAGAATGGCGCGAACAGCTGGGCTTTTTGCAAAACTCGGTGGGCGCAATTGCCGGCCCGTTCGACAGCTTCCTGGCCCTGCGCGGCGTGAAAACCCTGGCCATCCGCATGCAGCGCCATTGCGCAAGCGCCCTGGCCCTGGCGCAGTGGCTGGAGCAGCAAAAGGAAGTAAAAAAGGTCTTCTACCCGGGCCTGGCGTCGCACCCCCAGCACGCGCTGGCGCAGCGCCAGATGGATGGTTTCGGCGGCATCATCTCGATCGACCTCGATACGGACCTGGCCGGCGCGCGGCGCTTCCTCGAGCGCTGCGAAGTATTCGCCCTGGCAGAAAGCCTGGGCGGCGTGGAAAGCCTGATCGAGCATCCCGCCCTGATGACGCATGCCAGCATCCCGGCCGAGCAACGGGCCAAGCTGGGCATCGGCGATGGCTTGATCCGCCTGTCGGTGGGGATCGAGGATATCGAGGATTTGCGCCATGACCTGCGCACGGCGCTCGACGCGATTTGATATGTCAAATCAACCCAAGACCAGAACTACTGGAGTCGTACCCTGAGGGTACGACCCCAGCTTTTGCTGTGGGGCTTCCTCACTCCCCCGGCCGATACCTGCGCTCCAGGTGCCTGGTCACGTCCTCGGGATAGAACAGCACCTCCTTGAACTCGCCCCGCGCATACATGGCCGCCTGGTCCCGGAAGTGCGGCGATGCCGGGTCGCCGCTCTGGCCACCGGCGAGGATGCTTTTCGCCTTGATGCGGGGGCCGAATTCCACGGCCGCCACAAAGCTGTTGCCGCGCTCGCCGTAGATCCTGCGCGTGGTGCTCTTGCTGCTCTGTCCATACGCGGCCAGCGCGCCCCAGTTGCCCGACGCGTAAGGCACGGGCAGGCTGGCTTGCGCATCGTCAAACGGCTGCACGATGTCGCCCGTCAGGCGCTGGAAGCGGTTGATCTCGCCCCACGGCGTTTGCCAGTGGCCGAAATCGCGCTGCAGTTTATCGGCCGCCGTCGCCAGCGCAGCCAGGCGCTGCGCCGCCGTGACCTTGTCCGTCGCCAGGAAATCGACGACGGGCACGCCCTGCTCGCGCGCCTGTTTTCCCGCCAACTCGGCCAGCTCCTGGCCCCAGAACACGGCCAGCGAGGTGGCGGTGGAGTCCAGCGCATAGCGCCAGTCCCAGGCCCGCAGCAAGGCCACCTTGTCGGCCAGCGCCAGCTTGTGCACATCGCCCGCCGGCAGCGCATCCCAGGCCGCGAACAGCGGCGGCAGCAGCGCTTCGAAGGCCGTCAGTTCGCTGTCGTACGAGGCGGCGATCAGCTTGTCGAGCGTGAAATCCTTCTGGTTCTGGAAAACCTTGACGGCATGCAGGCCGCGCGCGTTCTCGCCATACACGGACATGTAGGCGGGATAGTCCTGCTGGCGCGGGCTGTTGGCACCAGCCGCCGAATACGGCCAGTTGTTCGTATTCTGGATCCAGCCGTTTTTCGGATTGAACAGGGTGATGGTTTGCGCCACCGTGTGCAGCCCTTTCCATTCCGTGGCCGGGTCGCTGCCGTCGACGGGCTGCTTCCAGTTGAAGCGCGGGTCGCGCACGGGGATGAAATTGCCGTGAAAATAGGCGATATTGCCATCCGCATCCGCATACACCGTGTTGTTCGACGAATTCGTGCGCAATTCCATCGTTTGATAAAACGCAGCATAGTCGCGCGCCTTGGTGCGCGTGTACGACTGCGTCAAAGCCTTCAACGGTTCATGCATCAGGCGCACGGCCACCCATTTGCCGTCCTGCGCGCGCACGATGGGACCGTGGTGGCTGTAGTGGACGGTGATGGTTTTCGAACCCATGCTGCCATCGGCCAGTTTGTATGGCAAAGTGATGGGCACGGTTTTCAAGGGCCGCAGCCCGCCGTCATAGCGGTAGAACCAGGCGCCATCGTGGTCGACGATGCTTTCCAGGTATTCGTCGATGACGTCGCCGCCGCCCGAGGTGTGCATCCAGCCCAGGCGTTCATTGAAACCCTGGTAGACGAAGAACTGGCCCCAGGTGACGGCGCCGTACGCGTTCAAGCCTTCACCGCTGGTGACCTGCACTTCAGGGCGGAAGTAGAACGAGGTGTGCGGGTTGATCATCAGCAGCGCATGGCCATTTTTCGTGATGGCGGGCGCGATGGCGAAACCGTTCGAGCCGCTCGGCTCGGGGTCCAGGCCCGACGCCAACCCGGTTTCCACGCTGGCCAGCGCCACAGCTGCGGTTTGCTGGCCGTAAAACGCTTCGAGCTGCGCCAGGTTGATCGATTCGATATCGCCGCCGATGCTGCCCTCGCTGAAACTCAAGGCCATCCACGGCTCGAAATGCGCGATCAGCCTGGGTTTCACCTGCGGATGCGTGGCCAGGTAAAAATTCAGGCCGTCGGCAAACGCATCCATCAGCTTGCGCAGCCACGCCGGGCTGGCGCGGTACTGCGCCTGCAGCTCGGCCGGGTCGATGAAGAGCTTCATGCGCAGGTCGCGGTACAGTTCCCGCTCGCCCTCCACCTCCGCCAGCCGCCCCATGGCATTGATATAGTTCAATTCCACGCGGGGGAAATCATCCTCGGCCTGCGCATACATCAAGCCGAAGACGGCATCGGCATCCGTCTTGCCCGTCACGTGGGGAATGCCCCAGGTGTCGCGCGCGATGCTGACGTTGGCGGCCTGCGCCTGCCAGCGGGCCATGTCCGTGACGGAAACGGCGGGCGCCGCCAGCGCGGGAGCACTGGCAACGATGCCGCAGGCGATGGCGGCGAACAGGGCACGGCGAACTGGCATGAACTACTCCAATAGTCAGGATGCGTCGATCAAGGCGGCTATGCGCTGGCTGAGTTCCACATTTTCCGCCTGCAGCTGCGCCACCTTCTGCTTCAGGCTGGCGATCTCGCCGCGCAGGCGCTCCGCTTCGGACGGCGCCTGGGCCGCGTTTTCCGCCCACGGCTCGTTGCCCGTTTCCGGCGTATCCTGCGACACGTGGGGCGCCTTCGGCTCGCGCGGCGTGCGCGTGGCGGCGCGCTGTTCGCGGATTTCCTTGGCCGCCTGGCGCAGCAGTTTTTTACCGCCGGCGACGGCCGCCACCTGTTCTTCCGGCGGCAGGGATGCCACGGTGGCCGCCGCATTGATCGAGATCGTGCCCGAGCGGACGGCTTCCACCAGTTCCGGCGAGGCCGCTTTCTGGATCTTCTCGATCTGGCTGATCTGGTTGCTGCTCAATCTGGCCGCCTTGGCCACCTCTTCGCGCGTGCTCATGGGTGGCTTCGGCGCGTTTTCGCCTTCCGGCGCATCCTGGGCGCTGACGGGCGCCGGGCTGCGCGCGGCGACGATTTCCTTCTTGCGCAGGGCCAGCACGCCGCGCTGGAAGTCCGACACGCTGCGGCGCGCCAGGTGATTGTCGATCATCCACAGCATGACATCGTCGAGCGAGGTAAAGCTGGTGTTCTGGATGGTCTTGAATTCGATGCCGTGCTGGCGGCAGATGGCGTAGCGGTTATGCCCGTCGATCAGCACGTCGTTCCACAGCACCAGCGCATCGCGGCAGCCTTCGGCCAGCAGGCTGCGCTCGAGCGCCGCGTACTCGCTGGCGGTGAGCGGGTCGATATACGACTGCAGCACCTGATTGATAGTGATATTCATGGTTGTCCTCAATATTGCGGCGCGATGGTCCGCGCCGGCACGAATGCTACACCATCCACCGCCCCTGGCCGGGTAAAATCACGGCGGCACAGCTCATACAAAAACACGGACCATGAAAAGAAAGTACGCCACCGCGCTCATTTTTAGCGTCGCCGCCATCGGCTTCACCTGGGTCAGCCCCTATATCGCCATGTACCGCATCAGCATCGCGGCGAAATCCGTGCGCCTGGAAAACCTGGCGCAGCAGGCCGACCTGCCCGCCGTGCGCGCCAGCGTGGCGCGCCAGCTGCGGGCGGCCGGCGAAACGGCCAATGAAGTGGATTTCAAGGAAATGCTCGACACCATCGTCTCGCCGCCCGGCATCACGGTATTGATCCTGCATGGCAAGCACGGGGCGGACGGCAAGCGCCACGACTTCGGCATGGCGTACCGCTCGTGGAACGAAGTGGTGCTGCGGCGCAGCGGCGCCGGCCCCGCCGCCAGCCAGTTTTTGCTGCGCCGCCATGGCATCTGGGACTGGAAATTGACGGACATCACCTTGCCGCCGGAATTACTTTAAAGAAACTTGATCTAAAACAACACTTACTTAAACCTCTATATTGATTTTGGGAAATATTATGTAGAATGCCAACACTTCAGGCGCACCGGGTCGCCAGGCATCCGAGAGATCGCACGATGAAAAGAATGATGCTTCTCGCTGTAGTGGCACTGGTCGCGCTGGCCGGCGTCTTCTATGGCAGCCCGTATTTCACCATGAACAAGATTCGCACGGCCACGATGGACGAAGATACCCAGGCCCTGGCGGCGCATATCGATCTGCTCCAGTTGCGCGGCAGCCTCGGACAACAACTGCACGCCCTGTTTTCGGCGCCCGAAGTGGCCGACGACATCAGTCCCGACGTCATCGACCCCTTGCTCGATACCATGCTGATGCCCGAAGGCATCGTCGCCTTGATGAAGCTCAATGACCGCTACGAAAAGCCGCTCGCCAAGGTCAGCGACATCAGCGGCCGCAAGCGCAATACCAAGCCCGACTACAAACTGCGCTACACCTCCTGGGACAGCGTCGTGGTGCAGCGCGCGCACAGCAAAAGCCATATCGGCGAACTGACCCTGACGCGCGACGGCCTGTGGCACTGGAAGCTGGTGTCGGTGGCCCTGCCGAAGAACTTGCTGGCCGACGCCTGAGGCGCCGGCGCAGCCCTGCTCCCGGGGCGATCAGCGCCGGTCCGTCACCCTGCCCGTCGTATCGGCAAACCAGCGGCTATGCGACACCACTTGCAGCGCGCCGGCAGCCACTTGCCCCGCCAGCCATGCCAGCAATTCATCGATGACCGCATACGAGGTCTGGTAGTCGGACGTTGGCGTCCTGACGATATCGTGGCCGTTGACAAACACAAAGCTGTCGTCGCCCACCGCCGCCTGGATCGCCGCCTGGACTTGCGCAAAGCTGGCGTCGTTTGTCAGGTTGACCGTGGAGGTATTGAGGATGTAGGCATCCTTGTCGTTGCCAGTGAAAAACACCTGGTCGAATCCGCGCTCGGCCGTATAGCCGGCGCCGCGCGCCGACAGGAAACCGGCGGCGCGCATCGCGTCGATGGCCGTATTGGTCCACAGCGATTCGACCCACGCATGGTGCGACGGCCCGTCGCCGCCGATACCGGCGGCGCGCATCTTGTCCCGCCCCACCTGCAGCGCAGTGACGTACTGGACCGAACCCTGTACCGCCACATTGTCGTGCACGCTCTGGTGCAGGGTAAAGTCGAACAGGCGCGACGGATCGTCGAAGCGCGCCTTCATGCGCTCGGCCGACATGTAATCGGGCTGTCCCAGCAGCGATGTGACGATGGCAAACGAGGCCGGCAAATCATAGTATTTCAATCGCTCCATCAGATACGTATCCCAGGAGGCATAACCATCGTCAAAAGACAAGATGACGGTGGGCAATTTACGCTTCGGCAACGCCGCAAGCATGCCCAGCCAGATGGTTTCCGGCTGCGTCGTGGCAGCAGTCAGCTGCACGGTAAATTTTCCGCGCGACAGGTTTTGTGCCGTGGGCGTGCCCTCGCAATCGAGCGGCGTGGCCAGCTTGGGCACCCACCACTCATTGTTGACGAACATCAAGGTGTCGGCGGCGGCGGAACCGCCGTAATGCAAGGCATTCAGGAAGCCGGACCAGAAACTGCTGTAATCGCTGTTGCCCAGGTAAATCATGCCACCCGTCTGCATGATGGCGGCATTCGTCGAGCGCAGGGCGAAGGAAAAGCGTTGCAGGTCCCAGTTGAACGGGATGCGCGGCTGGCCCTTGCCGGCAGCGCCTGTCGTGCCCACTTTCACGACGGTACCGGCAGGCAAGCCGGCTGGCAGGTCGATGCGCAAGGAGGGGTAGCCATCCTTGAACGACACGGCGGCATCGAGCGACACCGTGCAGCCCGACGTCACATCGCTGTCCCAGAAGGACAGGTCGTGCGTGGGCATGAATTCCAGCGGCGTATTGGTGACCGGCGGCGGGGGCATGGAAAAGCGGGGCGGTGCGTCAGGGTACTGGCTGGACATGGTGCGGCTTTCAAAAGTACTGCGCGCGGCGCGCGGCGGAACCAACGCAGCACGGCAGAAAAGGATCAATCAACATTGCCTTGCCAAGCTTTGTCGCCAGGAGTACTTGTCAACTATATCACTTAATTGCTATTATGCAAATAAATAATGACACCCAGTCATGCCTGCCGCGGCGGCCATGGCGCAGTCCGCGCGCCAGGCCGGCACGGCATCGCCCAAGCCCGCGCGGCACTGCTATCATCGAGCTTTGATTTCCATCGGAGGCTCCATGTCAGACCTGGTACAACACGCACTGGCCCACGCGGGCAAACCGGCCACCACGCCCTGGGTGGTGACGCTGATCAGCGGTGAAAAACTCACCGGCCCCATTTCCCCGCTCAGCGACGGCTGCTACGCCATCGGCCTGGGGCAAATCAAGTATTTTTCCAGCGACAAGGTCGCCTGCCTGAATGTCTCGGGCGCGGGCGCGTTTCCCATCTGAAGACCTTGGTAATGGATCACACGCAGGAGCAGACGCGGGAGCAGACGCAGGACAGCGCACGCCTGGCGCCGCAGCTGCAGGCGCTGGAAGCGGCGCTGCAAAGCCAGGCCGTGCGCGCCGACAGCGCCAGGCTGGCAGCGCTGCTAGCCGACGAGTTCGTCGAATTCGGCAGCTCGGGCAAGCTCTGGACACGCGCCGCGACCTTGTCGGACTTGCCGGCAGAAGATTTTTGTCCGCGCAGCATCAGCGATTTTCAAGCCCGCCTGCTGGCCGACAATGTGGCCTTCGTTAGTTATCGCTCGCAGCGCCACGCCAGCGGCGCCCTGCCCGCCAGCGCCAGCTTGCGCAGTTCGCTGTGGAAGTGGCGCGATGGCCGCTGGCAAATGATTTTTCACCAGGGCACGCCGGTTCCCGGCTGATCCGCAGCATCCGCCAGACGCTTTTCCCGCGCCCGATCCGATGGCGCCGGAACAAGCCTTGCGTGCCGAAAAGTTGTTTTTCGGCACGAAAATCTCATTGATTTACTGAATTTTTTATGCAACAATGAATTTAATAAATAAAACAAATAAATTATTGAAATCGGTTTTTAAGTAACACATCCTCACACCACGAATCCGTGTCCTGGATAGAGAAGTACTGCGCAAGGCACGACCCGCTGGCAGGCAAACGCCCGCCACTTGTCCCGCGCAAGCACCCTTTCTAATCGTCACCACGTATTCTTGGGAGAGGCATCATGGATAAATTCACCGTTCGCACCCAGCTCACTCTGGCTTTCGGCCTGCTGGTCTTTTTCCTCATCGGCATCTCGGTTCTGTCGGTGCGGAGTTTTTCCACCTTCAACGCCGGCTTTGAGCAGTATGTCAACGGCATCACGGCCCGCGCCAACACGGCGCACCGCGTGCGTGACGCGATCGACATGCGTGCCGTGGCGGCCAGGAACCTGGTGCTTGTCACCAAGCAAGAAGACCTGGAAACCGAACGCAAACACGTCTTGCAGGCGCACGCCGATGTCTCCAGGAACATGCAGCATCTGCTGCAGCTGGCACAGCAGCCCGGGGTATCGGACGAAGTGCGCGCCATCATCAACAAAATCGACAGCATCGAAAAACGCTACGCCCCCGTGGCGCTGGCCATCGTGGACCTGGCGCTGCAAAAGAAAACCGAGCAAGCCATCGTCAAGATGAACGAGGAATGCCGTCCTCTGCTGGCCGCCCTCGTCGCCGCCAGCGATGACTATTTCACCCTGACGGATCAGCGCTCCGCCCTCATCTTGCAGGAAGACAACGAACGCTACATTCTCAACAGAAATATCCTGATCGGCGCCAGCATGCTCTCCATCGTGCTGGCGGCCCTGGCGGGCTGGCTCATCACGCGCAGCCTGCTCAAGGCGCTGGGCGCAGAACCGAAGCAACTGTGCGACGCCGTCAGCCTGCTGGCGGGCGGCGACCTGACAGGAAAACTCAGCGTTGCAGCGCACGATACGGTCAGCGTGCTGTCGGCGCTGCAGCGCATGCAGGTGTCGCTGACCTCGGTGGTGTCCTCCGTGCGCCAGGATTCCGATACGGTGTCCCTTGCCGCCGAGGAGATTTCCACCGGCAATAACGACCTCTCCTTGCGCACGGAACAGCAAGCCAGTTCACTGGAAGAAACCGCTTCCTCGATGGAAGAACTTACCAGCACCGTACGCAAGAATGCGGAAAATGCCCGCGAAGCCAATGTGCTGGCCACGACCGCATCGGACGTCGCCAGCAAGGGCGGCGCCGTGGTGGGCCAAGTGATGGGCACCATGGACCTGATCAGCGAATCGTCGCGCAAAATTGTCGACATCATCAGCGTCATCGACGGCATCGCCTTCCAGACCAATATCCTGGCCCTGAATGCGGCCGTGGAAGCGGCGCGTGCCGGCGAACAGGGGCGCGGCTTCGCCGTCGTGGCCACCGAAGTGCGCGGCCTGGCCCAGCGCAGCGCCAGCGCGGCCAAGGAAATCAAGACGCTGATCGACGATTCCGTCAGCCGCGTCGATGCGGGCGCCAGGCTGGCGGCGCAAGCGGGCACGACGATGTCCGAGGTGGTCGCCAGCGTCGCCCGCGTCAGCAACATCATCGCTGACATCACGATGGCCAGCCAGGAACAGTCCACCGGCATCGAGCAGATCAATCAGGCGGTGGCGCAGATGGATAGCGTCACGCAACAAAACGCGTCGCTGGTGGAAGAAGCGGCGGCGGCGGCCGAATCGCTGCGCGACCAGGCCAGCCACCTGGTGCAAACCGTGAGTATCTTCAAGACGCACGACGGCCAGGTGGCGGCACCCGCCCCAGCGCCAGCGCGCGCCAGCCAGAAGCCGCTGCGCCTGGTACCGGCACCGGCCAGCAGCACCGTCAAGCGCCAGGCCGCGCCGGCAAAACCCCGTGCGGTGCAAGCGGAAGCCGTGACAGCCGGCGATTGGGAAGAGTTTTAAGCAGATAGCGGCATGCGGCCACGCATGTCGCCGCTTCACCCGCACAGGGGCTTCGCCGCAGGCGGCGCCCCTGTCGCGTTGCAACAACACGCATCCTGCCGAAAAAAATCCGCGGCAGCTGTTGTATTTCCAGTGCCCGGGCGCGGGCCGCACGGCAACAGCCCTCCCTCTGTTTGCGTTTCCGCAGGAAACCGCCATCGCCATGCCAGGCCACTTTGCGCTCGCGCAAGCCTGCCGGCACTCCACTATGCACCCGCCAAATATTGACGACAAATACGATTTTATTCGCGTATTCAGTCGAAAAACATATGAATGAGCACGCCTGAAAAATGGCATGAATACCAAAACTTTCCGTGCTAGCATGATTTTTCGTCCAGCTGGCCAGCGCCAGCTTGCAGCGCCCCAACAACCTTCACCGACAGGAGCCGTTTCATGATGACACCGCATGCCAGCACACGCGCCAGCACCGTACGCCACAGCCTGATTGCCCTGGCAATCACTGCCGCCTTCCCCCTGCAGGCGATGGCGCAGGACAGCGTCCCGCCGCCAGCCGCCGACGCGCCTGCCGCTCCGGTGGCGCAGGCCGGCCCTGGCCAGCTGGAAACGGTGATCGTGACGGCGCAGCGGCGCGCGGAAAACATCAAGGACGTGCCCATGTCCATCGCCACCCTGAAGGGCGACAAGCTCGACACCCTGACGGCCGGCGGCGCCGACATCCGCTTCCTCAACAGCCGTTCGCCCAGCGTGTCCGTCGAATCGGATTACGGCCGCACCTTTCCCCGTTTCTACATTCGCGGCCTGGGCAATACCGACTTCGACCTGAACGCTTCGCAACCGGTGGGCCTGGTGATGGACGACGTGGTGCAGGAAAACGCCATGTTGAAAGGTTTCCCCGTGTTTGACGTGGATCAGGTCGAGGTGCTGCGCGGCCCGCAAGGCACCTTGTTCGGCCGCAACTCGCCGGCCGGCGTGATCAAGTTCGATTCCGCCAAGCCCGTCTTCAAGACGGAAGGCTATCTGAGCGGCGGCTTCGGCAAGGATGGCATGAAGAACCTGGAAGGCGCCTTCAACGTGCCCGTCAGCGACACGGTGGCCCTGCGCTTTTCCGGCCAGACGCAGCGCCGCGACGACCGCGTGCACAACCCGCGTCCCACCGGCACGCGCGACTTCGAAGGCTATGAAGACAGCGCCGCCCGCCTGCAGGTACTGGTCAAGCCCACGCGCGACTTCACCGCCCTGTTCAACGTGCATGCGCGCAACCTCGACGGCACGGCCACCTTGTTCCGCGCCAACATCCTGAAACAGGGCACGAATGACCTGGTCGACAATTTCGATTACAGCTCCTACCCGACCGATGGCATCAACCGCCAGCACCTGAAAACCAAGGGCGGCAGCATGCGCCTGAAATGGGACTTGCCCGGCGTCACTCTGCATTCGATCACCGGCTACGAAAAACTCGATTTCTTCAGCCGCGCCGACGTCGACGGCGGCTATGGCGCCGTGTACGCCCCGCCGATGGGCCCGGGCTTCATCCCCTTCGTCGTGGAAACGGCCGACGTGATCCCCAACCACAAGCAGATTTCGCAGGAATTCCGCGCCGAATCGTCTGCCCGCGGCCCGCTGCAATGGATAGGCGGCTTGTTCTACTTCAAGGAAGATATCCAGATCGACAGCATCAGCTTTGACAGCCTGGCGCCCGGCAATCCGCAAAACAGCGCCTACGCCACGCAAAACCAGAGTTCGAAGTCGTACGCGGCCTTCGGCTCGCTCAACTACACGGTCTCGGACGCCCTGAAACTGCGGGCCGGCCTGCGCTATACGAGCGACAAGAAGGATTTCTCGGCCAAGCGCGTGGAAGCGACCACGGCCGGCCCCTTCAACCTGAACGACACCTCGCACAACGTCAGCTGGGACTTGAGCGGCACCTATGTGCTCACGCCGGAAACCAATGCCTACGCGCGCATCGCCACCGGCTACCGCGCGCCGTCGATGCAGGGCCGCCTGAACGGCCTGGCCGACCGCCCCTCGTTTGCCGGCGCCGAGAAAGCGCTGTCCGTCGAGGCGGGCATCAAGCAAGACCTGTTCGACAAGCGCGCGCGCCTGAGCGTGGCCGTGTTCCAGTACCGCGTCAAGGACAAGCAGCTGACGGCCGGCAGCGGCGCCGTCAACATGAACCAGCTGATCAACGCAGACAAGGCCACGGGCCGCGGCGTGGAACTCGATTTCCAGGCAAATCTCAGCGATTCGCTCAGCATGACCCTGGGCGGCAGCTACAACCACACGGAAATCCAGGACAAGAAGCTGTTCGTGCAAAGTTGCGGCAACGCGCAAAACAACCCGGCCAGCGGCTGCACCGTGACCGATCCCGTCGGTCCGTTCAAGGGCACCGCCTACATCGACGGCAACCCGCTGCCCCGCGCGCCGGAATGGCAGACCAACTTCACCCTGAAATACAGCATTCCCGTCGCCAATGGCGAGTTCTACGCCTACACGGACTGGGCCTATCGCACCAGCTACAACTTCTTCCTGTATGAAGCGAAGGAATACAAGGCCAAGGAACTGCTGGAAGGCGGCTTGCGCGTCGGCTACAAATGGGACCGCTATGAGCTCTCCGCGTACGGCCGCAACATCACCAACCAGATCCAGTCGCTGGGCGCCATCGATTTTGATAACCTGACGGGCATCATCAACGAACCGCGCACGTATGGGGTGCAGTTCAAGGCGACGTTCTGACGACAGGCAGATAAAACCATGCTGTCCGGCACGAACCGGACAGCATGGCTCAGGCACAAGATGGCATTATGGGCATCACCTGTGCTAGAATCTCGCCGCGCTGCCCGGATGGTGAAACTGGTAGACACTGGAGACTTAAAATCTCCCGCCTGTAAGGGCGTGCCGGTTCGATTCCGGCTCCGGGCACCAAATGATCATGTTATATCGTGTTAAGAAGTCTCAAAACCCGCCCTTCTCATAGGAGGCGCGGGTTTTTTGTTGTGTCGCGCCGTCTCACGGCGTAGCATGGCAGCGTACAGTTTTGTCGGTACTTCTGACGGTACTTTCCGATACCGTCAGAAAAAGTACCGTCACGGAGAAAAACATGGCGCTGACAGACACATTCGTACGGCAGGTAAAGGCCACCCGGCCTGCCGGCGACAAGCACACGGACGGCGGTGGCATGTACCTGCTGGTGAAGGGCGCGGGTAAATACTGGCGGCTGGACTACCGCTACCTGAACAAGCGCAAGACGCTGGCCCTGGGCGTCTACCCTGCCGTATCGCTGGCCAGCGCCCGCAAGCGGCGCGACCAGGCGCGCAAGCTGCTGGCCGAAGGCATCGACCCGGGCCAGGCCAAGCGCGACGACCTGCACGCCAAGGCGGCAGCAGCTGGCCACACCTTCGAAGCCGTGGCGCGGCAGTGGCTGGGCAATACGCAAGCCGAGCGCGCCGAGAGCACCCAGCACAAGAACACGTCCTGGCTGGAAAAGAATATCTTCCCGGAGATCGGGGCGATGCAGATCGCGGCCATCAAGCCGCGCGATGTGCTGGCCGCGCTGCGCAAGATCGAGGTGCGCGGCGCCATCGAGTCGGCCCACAAGATCAAGCAGCTGTGTGGCCAGGTGTTCCGCTTCGCCGTTGCTTCCGGCCTGGCCGAGCGCGACGTGACCGTGGATCTGCGCGACGCGCTGGCGGCCGTGCCGGGCACGCACTATGCCGCCATCACCGAACCCAAGCAGGTCGGCGCCCTGCTGCGCGCCATCTTCGACTACAGCGGCCACCCCTACGCCGTGACGGCGCTCAAGCTGGCGCCGCTGCTGTTTGTGCGTCCTGGGGAGCTGCGTGCCGCTGAATGGGCGGAAATCGATCTTGACGACGCGCTTTGGCGCATTCCCGGCGGCAAGATGAAGATGAACCTTGACCACCTGGTGCCGCTGTCGAGCCAGGCTGTAGCCCTGCTGCGCGGCGTGCACGCGATGAGCGGCGCCGGCCGGTATGTTTTCCCGAGCATTCGCACGCAAGATCGCTGCATGAGCGACAACACCGTCAATGCGGCGCTGCGCGCCATGGGCTACTCGAAGGAGGTCATGACTGGTCACGGCTTCCGCGCCATGGCCAGGACCATCATGGATGAGGTGCTGGGCGAGCGCGTCGACCTGATCGAGCACCAGCTGGCGCACGCGGTCAAGGACGTGAACGGCAGGGCCTACAACCGCACCAGCCATCTGCCGGCGAGGCGGGAAATGATGCAGCGATGGGCGGACTACCTGGACAAACTGAGGGTAGGTGCTGATGTGATACCGCTGCACGCAAATAATTGACGATCTACGCCGGCCATAGGCTGATCCCCGAAAACTCGTTCCCTGACGAGCTTGGCCAGCACCTAATTTACAGGGGCATCAAGGGGTGCATTATGAAATGGAAAATAACTTCACTGCCTGGCGAGTATGAAAATAGTGACGAAACAAAAGCTAAAGCCAAAAAAGAGGCTCTTGCAGCTGTAATTAATATTAAGATTAATCTGACTGATGAAGGCCAACTTGATGTAAATAAGTTGGGGAAAAAGTGGGTGCAGAAAATAGGACTAATATATTCAACACTTAATAACCAATCCAAAGGGAGAATTGACCATCTAATAGCTTTTTCCGTGCGCGCTGATGAATATGCTTGCAATTACGAAGCATTGCTCAGATTAAATACTTCAACGATAGATAAAATATTTTCTGACGCCAAACTAACTACCGCCAGTGGCTGCAAGGAATTTTGGCCCTGTGGAACGTTGCTTGCACAGCACTACTCATCATACTGTGAGGCTATATCCGCTAGCGAAATTGAATTTTCTCAAATGCCCCCTACGGGCATTGTACTCAGAGCGCTCGCCGTTAATAGAGCACTGCAGGCCGCATTATTCATAGATAAATCTATCGAAACAGCACTTGATTTGTTGTGTGATGCTTCTCACGCATTGTATATGGCCGGAGCTGGTGACTCTAAAGCGGATTCATACAATCACCATAAAAACAATTTGCGTGTAAATGGCCATAATGGAGGGAAGAATCGCCATGCTGATATGGCAGCTTTAAAGAAATGGACAATTGATAAATACGTGAGTGAATTGAGTGAGAAAAAATGGAAATCGGCAAATGCCGCTGCCTATGCGTTAAAAGATGAAGTAATTGCGCATGGGAAAACCATTGGCGCAAATGCAGTATTGGCCCCGTCTAATGCACAAAGAACCATAGCAACTTGGATTAGTGAATATAAAAAATCTGTCTAGCCACTAGGCCGATACGTCAACCCGCCAGGCCGCACCGCCTAACAGGTTGACGGTATAGATTCAGCAATCGAAAGCAAGCACGCTTCACCCATTGCGCTACGGCGTACAACCAAGGGGTGTATCGTGTCACAGCAAGTTATCAGAATTGCCGATCTGGCGACCACCAAGGGCAAGCCAGGTAAATTACCTGTCAGCCCTGCCACCGTCTGGCGCTGGGTCAGGGAAGGTAGCTTTCCCAAGCCTTTCAAACTGAGCGCCTCTGTCACCGTCTGGGATCTAGCCCAAGTTGAGGCATTCATCGCCAAACGCGCTGGCGGTGCGTCATGAGCACTACCACCGACCAGGCCGGTGCCGGCCGCGCATCTGCTGGCGCACTCGTTCATATTCACCAGGGCAAGCCTGTAACCGACTCGCTGATCATTGCTGGCGAATTCAAGCGACGCCATGACAATGTCCTGCAATCGCTCGATGCCCTGATTGCCGATGGCACGATAGGATGCCTAGAATTCAAGGAGTCCTCCTACCTGAGCGGGCAAAACAAGGCGCAGCGCAAGATTGAGCTGACCGAGCGCGGCGCCCTGGTGGCCATGCCATTTATCGGCGGCAGGAACTCCCGACTTGGACAGGTGCGCCTGGTCGACGCGTTCATGGCGCTGCGCGATGAACTGACCGGGCGCCAACAAGCTGACTGGTCGAGCTCGCGCAAGAAAGTGTCGACCAGCTTTCAGGATATGTGCGATGCACTGTATGAAGTCCGTGCTGATGCCGGCAAGGCCACCGCCGCGCACCACTATGCTGCCGAAGCCAAGCTGGTCAACTGGGTGCTGTTCGGCCGTTTTGAAGCCGTCGACCGCGATGAACTGCTGCAGGCCGACTTGGCGCTGATGGAGCGAGTCGAAGCCCGCAACGCCATGTGGATCTCTCGCGGCCGCACATACGACCAGCGCAAAGCGGCATTGCCCGGTTTCCTCGCATCCGTCCGCACCAAGCCCGCCAGGATCGCCCAATGACCGCCCATACCGCACGCCACTACCGGAAATGTGTCGGTACAAAAAGCTTGACGGCCCGCTTGTTGTCGGTCTATCCTGAAAACGTCGCAAAAAAAGAAGCGACCGGGTTTGACAGCCCGATCAGACAAAGGCGGACATCCGCCACCCGGCGGTATTTTTTCGTCCGTACCATTACGTCTCCTATGAGCGGCAATGGTGGGGAGGCTTCGGCCTGCCGGTTTCCTTTGTCACCGGTCTGTCAACCCCGCCATTTGCTGCTCACCCCGTTTGACAGCGGGTTGCGCGGTTCTACAACCGACAAGGAGGCAATCATGCCAGGCACCGCCACACCCCTACATTCCCCACTACCCTCGATCACCGGCACGCTGTCCGTGGATCAGCTTTTCCAGACCGCGTTTTACAACGGTCGCACGCCGCGCAGCGTGGAATACAAGGCCGGCGCACGCATGGCGCTCGAGCACCGCATCGAACATAAAGACCTCGATATGCCGTACCAGGCCGGCACTGCCGCCGCCGATGCCTTCTTTGCCGGCATTGAAGAGGGCAAAACCATCTGGCGCACTGCTATTGCCAAGATCGGCGGTGCAGCATGAAAACGAGCACTCGTAGCCAAATTGATGCTGCCATCGTGCTGGATGCGCCCTTTGTTGATATCCATATCGCATACGCCGCCGCTCCCGAGCATGCCCACATGCGTGCGCGCCAGTTGGCCGCGCTTCTCCGGGCGATGCAGCCAGAAGAAGGCCCTGACGATCTGCTTTGGCTGGCACAGCAAATGGCCGATGAAGTCGCAGGCACGTTGGCTGGCATTGAAGGCGGTGCGCCATGAGCACCCGTCACACACCTGCACCGGCCAAGCTGCCAAAGGCCGCCGCCTTTCATGTGCCCTTCTCGCACTTGGACCACCGCCTGAAGGATGATCAGGATGCGCAATTCGCCGCCATCACCATGGATATCGCCCGTGGCATCGGCGTGTGCCTTGAAATTGCCAGCAATAGCGATCTGGCCAGGGAAATGAACGCTGACGCCGATCCGGCCGACGAAGACTTGCCTGTGCTTGGCCCGGTAGATACCTACATTCTTACGCGCTTTGCCATCTCGGCAGCGAGATTGCTGGCCGACCAGGCTGAGGACCGTATCACATGGATGAACGAATACTGCGTAAAGGAGGCGAAATGATGGCCACCACACCACACAAGCCCTGGGGCGTCACCTTTGCTGGCGCCACCATCGCTTTCTCCACACGCGCCGAAGCCAAGCGCTTCATTCGCACCAATCACCAGGACGTGGCGGACCGCCGCGGCGGCACCTTCAAGGCCGTCATCGTCCGCATTCCTGTGCCGAAGGAGGCTATCCATTGAACGCTTCGCTTTCAAACATCGAGGCACAGTTTGCCATCGCCATGGCCGGCTACGACCTGGCCCCACCCGATATCGTCGCCGATGGCCTGCGCCACCGCTTCGATGCGCCAGATGACAAGAAGGGCCGGAAGTCGGCCTGGTACATCCTGCACAGCGACGGCGTGCCGGCCGGCGCCTTCGGCAACTGGAAAACCGACCTGTCCGAAAAGTGGTGCGGCAAGTCCGACCAGGTGCTGACGCCGGCCGAGCGCGCCGAGTACCGCGCGCGCATCGACAAGGCCAGGCAGGAAGCCGAGTTCACGCGCCTGCAGCTGGAAGGCGAAGCAGCGACCGTGTGCATGCGCATACTGGCCGGCGCGCGCGATGCCACCGACGACAATCCGTACTGCGTCCGCAAGGGCATCAAGCCGTATGGCCTGAAAGAGTTCAAGGACAAGCGCACCCTGATCGTGCCAATACGCGACGCCACCGGCGCCATCACCAGCGTGCAATTCATCTACGAGGATGGCAGCAAGCTCCTCAAGTCGAACGGCAAGGTCAAGGGCTGCTACTACAGCTTTGGCGGCAAGCCTGCCGATACGCTGCTGGTCTGTGAAGGCTTTGCCACCGGCGCCAGCCTGTATGCCGTGACCGGCTACCCGGTGGCCGTGGCTTTCAATGCTGGCAACCTGGAGCCGGTGGCCAGGGTGCTACGCGGTAAGCTGCCGGGCGTCCGGATCATCGTGTGCGCCGATGACGACAGGTTCAAGGAGAGCGGCAATACCGGCCTGCTAAAGGCGAAGGCTGCGGCCGCTGCTGTTGGCGGCTTCCTGGCGGTGCCTGTGTTCCAGTCTGACGATGGACAGCCTACCGACTTCAACGACCTGCATGCCCGCGAGGGAAGTCAGGCTGTCATGGCGGCAATCAGCGCGGCCGCGCCGCACGACGGTAGCCATGCTGCGCCTGTTGCGCTGGCGTCGCCGGCAGCTGGGCCAGTTACGAGCTTGACCAACGATCGCTCGATGATCCCGGTGACCGACACGCGCACCGTGAAAATTCGCTGCGCCACCGATATCAAGCCGCTACCGATCACCTGGCTGTGGCCTGGCTGGGTTCCGGCCGGTAAGCTGACCATCCTTGCGGGCGCGGCTGGAACAGGCAAGACGACACTGGCACTCGGCCTGGCCTCGGTGCTGACGGCAGGCGGTACATGGCCGGATGGCAGCGCCTGCAAGCGCAAGGGTAACGTCCTGGTGTGGTCGAGCGAGGACGTGGCCGACGATACCCTGGTGCCGCGCCTGATCGCCTCTGGCGCCGACCTGAGCCGCTGCCACTTCATTGAGGGCATCACGGAAAACGGCGAGAGCGTGCCGTTCGATCCGGCCCAGGACATTCCCGAGCTGCACCGCGCGGTGGCCGCCATCGGCGGCGTGAGCCTGCTGCTGATCGATCCTATCGTGTCCGCCGTGGCCGGCGACATGCACCGGGCCAATGATGTGCGTCGCAGCTTGCAAGCCGTGGTGGACTTCGCCGAGGCCCACCAGTGCGCGGTGATCGGCATCACCCACTTTGCCAAGGGCGGCGCAGGCAAGGCGCCACAGGACCGGGTTATCGGATCCCAGGCATTCGGTGCCTTGGCGCGCATGGTGCTGGTGACGGCGAAGGAAGAAGACGGCGCCCGCCGCGTGCTGGCGCGCGCCAAGTCGAACATCGCTCCGGATGACGGCGGCGTGTCTTACAGCCTGGGCATGAAGACGATCAATGGCGGCATCGAAGCCACGCACGCGGTATGGGAAGGCACCATTGACGGAACTGCACGGGAAATCCTGGGCGAGGTTGAGCACGATGAGAGCGAAGGTGGAGATGGTGGACAGCGTGACGACCTGGAGCGCATGCTGATTGACACCCTCACCGATGCTGGCGGTCGCATGGCCACCAAAGCTTTGCAAGCCGAAATCCGGGATGCTGGACATTCATGGGATGCGGCTAAACGCATCAAAAAATCGCTGGGAATTGAGGCGGTGAAGGCCAGCATGGGCGGTCCATGGATGTGGTGTTTACCGGGCGCAATTCCACGAAGGGAGCACGAAGGGAGTGAAGGGAGCACAGAAAAAACAGCGCCCCCTTCGCTCCCTTCGGCGCTCCCTTCCCAAAAGATTGCATCCAATGTCATACCAATTTCCTCGGTTGAGGTGACGATATGACCCCCGCAAGCCTGCTGGCGGAATGCCAAAAGGCAGGCGTAATTGTCGAGCTGGCAAGTGGTGCTCTCAAACTGAAAGGCCAGCCCGATGCGGTGCATTTCGCCGCAGACATGCTGCGCCCTTTCAAGGAGGATCTGGTGCGCTACCTCGATCAACCCATCGCCGAACCACTTTCCCAAGCGGTACAGCCTTGCCAGGCATCGAGCACGACGCCGCCCGACGATACCACCCGCGCACGGGCGGCACTGTTTCGTGGCCGGGGCTTGAATCAGGCGGCGGCCATGGTGCTGGCGCACCGGCTGACGGTACGCGACCAGCAGCGCGACGAACGGCGGGTATGCCTGGAGTGCGCGCACATGGCCGGCACCGCCAATGCCAGGCGCTGTGGGCAATGGCGGCATACCCGGATGAAGGGACCAGCCATGCCAGCCGACCTGGTGGATGTATTGCAGCGCTGCTGCGGCTTTGCGATCCGGGTGCTCCGGGATGGCGAAGCAGCACCATAACGGTGCAGCCCGCAAGCCCTGAAACGCTCCGGTAACGCCGCTGTAATGGTGACTGCGTTACTTCGCTACTGCCAAGCCAGCGGCGCGCGCGGATGCGCGGCCCTGGTACCGCGCCAGCCGTTGTATCTCACACAGCATTGCCACAAAAAATAACTACGATAGGAAAAAACATGAGCGCAACTTTATTTCGAGTTGGAGAAAGCAAGATTTGGCATTACCGGTACCAGGTGGCCGGCCAGCGCGTCCAGCGCACCACGCGCCTGACAGTCAAGAACGAAGCCGAGATTGTAGCCGCCCGGGCCTACGCCGATGCTGTTACCCGTGCGAACGGTGGAAAGCCGGTACCAACGCTGGCCGAACTGTTCGCCGAGTGGCAGCTGGTGCGCGCCCCCGTCGCCAGTGTTGCGCATCGCCGTTCGGTGGATGTGATCCGGCGCCTGCATCTTTACGACCTGGGCGATCTGCCTGTGAGCGACATCACCACACTGCACATCGAGAAAGCGCGCAACCTGCACCTGGTCGCCCACAAGCCGGCGTCCGCCAATGCCTGGTTGCGGGTAATCAAGCTGATGGTCAATTGGGCCGTCAAGCGCGAGATCCTGCTTCGGTTGCCATGGCGAGTAACCATGTTGAAGGTCCAGAAAGTCCCGCGTGCCATCTTGTCGCTCGCTTCGGCTGGCGACTGGCTCGCCCAGGTCGATGCCGCGACGGTAGACACGCCCGAAGTTGCCGTGGCCATACGGTTGCTGTTCGGCCTGGGCCTGCGCGAGAGCGAGGCTGCCACTGCACGCTGGGAGTGGATCGACTGGGAACGCAAGACCTACACGCCGGGCATCACCAAGGGGCGCGAGGCCGAGCCTTGCCCTATCCAGCCATGGCTTGTCGACTATCTGGCAGCCTTGCGCAAAGGCGAAGGCCTGATCGCGCCGCGCGCCGACGGCACGCAGCTGCAATCCGGCTATGCCCGTACGGCAATGAAAACCGCGAACGCGAAGAGCCAGATCAAGGGACTCACGCCGCACCGCCTGCGCGGCAGCTATGCGACGCTGCTGTCGGAGGCCGGCGCGAACATCCAGACGATCCAGGCTGTCATGCGTCACAAGAGCCCCATCACGACGATGGCCTACCTCGAAAAGGATATGGATTGCGTGAAAGCTGCGCAGGAAAGGATGGCGGAGAAGATGGGTTTTGGGCGGCGAGGAAGTGAAACGGCCGCTCTGCTCCCTCCTGCGAAAAAGTAACCACCATGTTTATCGGGAATCATCGGGGATTTTCGCGCCATTTTCACCGTTTTGGGCCATCTGGAGGCGGTTTCGGCCGTCGGCCCCACTACTGCCGGGGTGGCTATTCGGCCCAAAATAGAGCCGAAGCAACGCCGAATACTTTTCACGTGCCTGGCCCGCAACATCAGCGGCCCCTCATAGGGGAAAATCCAGGCAGGCCAGCAAGACATGGAGCGCCCTGTAGCGGCGTTTTGCCGAAGGCGCAGCGCTATCCGCTCGATGTAAAAGACGGTATGTCGACAAACTTTTACACACCGTCCCCGGCCACACCTGGGGCGCACGGCTTGATTCCGCTGCGCTCGACGATATTTGGCCATCGCTTAGGTTTTTTTCTTGAGGCACGACGCGGCCTTAAGTGCGCACCAAAGCCCCCCTTTGGTGATGGCTTTGGTGAAGAACCACGACAACTTTGCCGCGTGTTGCGGCGCCGCAGGTGGCCTTGTGCGTAAAGGGGCATATCAAAAAATGCTCGATGGGCTGGCCGCGCTATCGGTGCCTGAGCCAGCAAAGCGCCAGTTCGAAGAGCTGATACGCAAGAGCGCAGCACTGGACGGAATTTCTTCAATCGACCGGCTGGAGCGCGTGAAATTCGCGCGCCGCCTGCTCGACCAGAAGGAAAGCCGCGCGACGATCTGCCTGCGCCTGCAGGCGAAGTATGGAATCGGTCGCTCGCAAGCCTACCTGGTCATTGCCGAAGCCCTCTAACTGTCCGATTTTTTCCCTGAAAATCGGACGCAAGCGGGTTTTAATGCGTCATCGATATGAAAGGGAAATGAATGAAAATCGTCTACTTCAATCCGGAGTTGAGCGCTCGAGCGCCTGACCTTCTCGGTGTTTTCTGTCTGGACCCCAGCGGGCAATGGCTCACCTTGAAAGATATCGATGATGCGCTTGCCGGCGGCGCGGATGTGGAAATCCGCCAGGCCAGCGAAACTGAGGTTGAGCGCGCGGAAGCAGTTGCAGTGCTTTACGAAATCGAATTGCAGTTGGCACGACAAGTTGGCGGCCTGCTCGATCCAGGCGCTACGGCCACCGACAACGTTGCCGCAATGGTCGCTTCCGCCTTTACTGCGGGCATCACAGAACCATTGTGCGAGCCGCTGCTGGCGGTGCCACCACCTGTTATCGGCGTCACACGCGCCGTCACCCCATTACATCTCAACGAGGATTAAATCATGGCAGACGACAACCTCTTCCAGCAGTACTTGCGGCCGCCAAAATCGGTCATGGAATACACAGCTGAATACGATGCTGCTGATGCACGCAAGCAAGCCTTGGGTCAAAATGCCCTGGAGTTGGCCGCTGGCCATCAGAAATACAACGACGGTGTGCAATCGCGCCAACGCGCTGACCAGTTGCGCCAGACGCTGATGGGCTTGCCACAAGGTGCCACCGACGACCAGCGCATCCAGGCCATGCGCGGGCTTGGCACGCCGGAGGCTTTCACCCAAGCCGACTCGGTCCAGAAAACGCTGGACGAGCGCCGCAAGGTAAATGCTGCCGCCGACAAGGACGATGCTGAAACTGCAGTGAAAAAGCTCGCGCAGTCGACTGCCCTGCACAATTTCCAGGCGCAGAAGCTGGCCACCGTACAAAGCCCAGCCGATGCGCTGGCCTGGGCCGAAGAAAGCCATGCGCTAGGGCTGTTCTCGCAGCCAGGCCAGTATGAACGCGGCGTCGCCGCCATCCAAGCTGCCGCGCAGGATCAAGACCCGCAGGCGTTCACGCAATGGAAGGCCCGCGCAATGCAAGGTGGTCAGTCCGTCACTGATCAGTTGAGGCAGCAACTCGATCAGCTGAAGCAAAAGGAGCAAGAGCGCCAGTTCGGTATCACCGACGGCCGCACCAAGTCAGAAGGCGCCGCAAACAGGGACACCCAGATCAAGGTACAAAAGATGATCACGGACCGCCAAACGGCCACCGTCGAAACACCGGAAAGCATTGAGAAAATGGCACAAGGCATTGCCTCAGGGCGCCTCGCTCCTATGAGCAGCTTCGCCATGCTCAAGCCCAGCGGTAAAGCGATTATGTCCCGTGTTTTGGACATCAATCCTTCATATGATGCGGGTGACTACCTGTCGAAAAACAAAGCACTGCGCGATTTTGGAACCGGTACTCAAGGGCTCGCTGTGCAAGCTGCCAACACTGGACTGAATCACCTTGATACAATCGAAGAACTAGCAAAAGCACAAAAAAATCGTGATGTGCGGATGTTCAACGCTGCAGCTAACCGGCTCGCGGCTGAGCTGGGGAGCGCCGCGCCCACCAGTTTGGCGGCGGCAATTACGATGGTGGCGCCAGAAGTGTCGAAAATGGTAATCGGCGCAGCTGGCGGTCAAGAAGAACGCAAGACTTTTGCCCATAACTTTGACCCGAATGGATCCCCTGAGCAAACAATTCAAGGGCTTGCCGCCATCCGTCATTTGCTGGGCGGTAGGTTGACCGAAGCGGAACGGACATATCAGAGAACCACTGGACGCAAGGATTTCGGCGACGCCATGCTTTCGCCAGCAGCTAAAAAAGTCCTCTCATCGGCGACAAGTACACCTCGTGCAGCGCCTGCAAAGCCCGCTTTGCCCACGGGCTGGAAAGTTGAGGTGTACTGATGCCTACTTTTAAATTCACCAGCCCAGATGGAAAAAGATATTCCGTCGATGGACCAGATGGCGCCACCGAGCAGGAGGCATTCCAAATGCTGCAGTCACAGCTTGGCGCAGGGCCCCAGGTGCCAGCACCTGCCAAGCCATTCGGTCAGCAGTTGAATGACAATATCGCCGACATCCCGCGTCAGGCAGGGCTCACCGCCCGCTACGGCATCGAAGGCGTCGGCGGGGCACTGAACATGCTAGCGACGCCCGTCCGTGCCGGCCTGAACTTGCTCCTGCCGAAGCAGCAGACGCTACCCGGCTTGGTGGCCGGAGCCTCTCGACGTGATGCCATTCAGCCCATCAACTTCAAGGGACTTGCTGATGCTGTTGGCCTGCCAGAACCTCGCAATGCCCTTGAGCGCGTCGTCAGCGACGCATCGCGCACGGTGGCGGGCGGCCTGGTGCCGATGGCGGCGGCTGGCCGCATCGCCCAAGGCGCCAGTGGCGTGACAAAAGGTGTTGCTCAGACACTTTCGGCAAACCCATTGCAGCAGCTCGTCTCTGCGGGGAGTGCGGGTGGAGCCGGCGGTTATGTGCGTGAGACTGGTGGCAACGATTCATCGCAGATGCTGGCGAGTGTAGCGGCTGGCGTGGCAGCGCCGCTGGCGATGAACAAGCTCAGCCAAGTGGCCGGTGCGGTTGGCCGCATGGCGCGCCCACAGGCACCGCCACCTGCTCAAATCGATATCCATATCAACAATGCTTTGCAACCGAGCGGGATGACGCTGAACGATCTACCGGCCAGCGTGCAAGCAGGCATTCGCAAGGACGTGACCGAGGCCTTCAATATCGGCGGCTCGGTCACCCCCATGGCCGTGCGCCGGCTGGCCGACTACCGTTTGACCGGCGCCACGCCAACCGCTGCCGGCCTGACCGACAACCCCGCTGTAATCACCCAGCAGCGTAATCTGGCCAAGCTCGGCATCAACAGCAAGGACTCCGCGGCACAGGCCTTGGGACAAACCGAAAATGCCAACAACAGGGTGCTGATCAGCGGATTGAATGACCTGGGCGCTGGCACGCCGGATACCGCTATCTCGGGCGGCCGCCGTGTAATGGGTGCGCTGTCGAGCCGCAACGACGCGGCCAAGAGCGCCATCGATGCGCGCTATGCCGCAGCACGTGCGACCGATGGCCGCAGTGCGGCGCTTGATCCGCACACGTTCAGCAATCGGGCGAATGACGCACTCGATGAGGCATTGCTCGGCGGGAAACTGCCGGCTGACGTGAGAAGCCTGCTGAACAAGGCAGCCAGCGGCAAGATGCCGCTGACGGTCGACACTGCGGAACAGTTCAAGACGCGCATAGGGGACCTGCAGCGCTCGTCCACCGATGCCAGCGAGCGCAAGGCATTGGGACTTGTGCGCCAGGCGCTGGATGATACGCCGCTGCTCGATGGGCAAGGGCAAGACGCCATCAACGCCTTCAACCGGGCGCGCAGCTTGAACCGGGCATGGATGGGTATCGTGGAGAAAACGCCCGCGCTGCAAGCGGTACGCGATGGAATCGAACCCGACAAGTTCGTGCAACAGTTTATCGTCGGCGGCGGGGCGAAGGCAAACGTGGCCGACCTGGCCGCGCTGCGGCAGTCGGTGAAGGCAAGCCCGGATGCACTTCAGGCCGTCCGGGAACAGATCGCCGCGCACCTGAAGGCCAAGGCGCTGAACGGTGCCGCTGACGAAGTGGGCAACCTGAGCCAGTCGGCTTACAACAAGTCCTTGAACGCCATCGGCGACGAGAAACTGGCATTGTTTTTCACCAGGCCGGAGGTCGACCAATTGCGCGCGATCGGGCGGGTGGCCAGTTATGAGCAGGTACAGCCGAGGGGCAGCGCGGTCAACAACTCCAATACTGCGGCGGCCATTGGCAATATTTTTGACCGTCTTGCCGCCAGCTCGCTGCTGAGTAAGGTGCCATTTGGAAAGTCGCTGCAGGAGCCGATCCAGAATATCGCGGTCGGGTTCAAATCAAGCGCGGCGATGAATGCGCCGAAAGCACTGGCGGGCAACGCATTGCAGCGCGCTGCAGGCCGCCCGGTGGGGCTGGCGATGTCGCCGGCCGTGCTCATGCAGCAGCAAGAGGAAAACTGAACGCCTACTTCCTGGATTCAAGCCAGGCGGTAATGAGCATGGCGATAAAAGCGCCCAACATGATCGGATCGTAGTGCATGGTTTTTTCCGGCAAGCCTGTCGATCTGGCGATTATAGACGCTCTACCCATCGTGTTGATGATGGCCTTGCACAGTACCTGCACCATGCTCCTATGGTGCAGGTATCATAGCAACCATATCGCACCAGCGAAGCAGCTGGTGCGTGCACTCCCCCACCGGCCTATGCCGCATCGGGCTGGGCCTTGAGTATCCGGCCAATGCTGGCGCGTGATATTTCATAGGTGCGTGCCAATTCGCTGATCGACGCGCCCTTTGCATGCTGCGCAATGATGGCCAGCCGCTGGCTGTCATTTGTTTTGGCTGGGCGGCCCAACTCCGTTCCTTGCTGCTTGGCGCGCGCCAGTCCTGCCTGGGTACGCTCGACCAAAAGATCTCGCTCCATTTCCGCGACGGCGCCCAGCATGGTCAGCATGAGTTTTCCGGCCGGCGAGGTCAGGTCCAGCTTACCGAGCTGCAGCACGATCACCTCGATGCGGCGGGCGGCCAGCGCCTTGATGGTGGCGCCAACGTCCTGCGCATCACGGCCCAGGCGGTCAAGCTTGGATACAACCAGCGTTTCGCCAGCACGTATCTGCTGCTGTAGCTGCGCAAACTGTGGCCGCTGCGCTGCTGGCACCTTTCCCGACACACCCTCGTCTGCGAACCAGTAATCGATCACGATCCCGGCGCGCTCAATCTCCTGGCGCTGGTTCTCGGTGGTCTGGTCTGCCGTGCTGACTCGGCCGTATGCGAAAGTTGCCATTTCTATCTCCAAGGGTGAGCAAACATGTTCAATAACGTGTTCAATATATATGAACATGCCCATAAGTCAAAGGGGTATTTTATGAACAGTGCAATGAAGGGGTTTTATCGCATGTTCATAAACGGTCGTTTTTGAACATGTTGTTGAGACGCTGGTGCACTGGTTCAAGTGCGCGCAACATAGCCAGGACTACCATATTGTCGATATTGGCCATGCGCATGCCGTTTGATGATGCTGGCAAGCTGGTCACTCGGCAACGGTGCGTGAATCAAATACTTACTGGCCAGGCTGCGATGGTACGGCCCGGCGTTACCTCAATGACGAAAAATAGGAGCACGAGCATGACACCTACCGAAATCGATGTCCTCACCAGACTCGCGGAAGCAATAGAAAAAATGCAGCGCACTCCACTACCGCTATCCATAGACCTTTGGGATATGGAAATGCTGGGGCAATACTTCAAGCGAAACCCGCAGGTCGTGCGCCAGAACATCGCCTGTCTTCCCAGCTTCCCAAAGGCGATCAGGCTGCCGACGAAAGCGAAATCGCATCCGCTGTACAGTGCAAAAGAGGTGGTCGAGTGGGCACAGCGCCACCGTGACAAAAACTGATACTCTGGCCCGGCGACGAATTTCAGCGTCTTCGCCAGACCTGCAGTTGTCGAGTGTCCCGCGCAGCGCAATCGATATAGGAGTTGGTATCGCAACAGCGATCCATCCGGGCCGTGATCCCAAGCACGCAATACAGAGTACTTTTCTTTTTGACGGTACTTTTGACGGTATCTCAATGCCGTCACGGCGAAGAGTTAGCCATTCATGCGGGTTTCTGGTTCAGATTCGATTCCGGCTCCGGCACCAGCGCACATGCGGCCAACAGAGATAGTACCCACTATTTCTCTCGTTCACGCCAGTTCCGCAAAACTTGCTCTGTTCCGCAAAAACTCTCCGATGCACCTGCAACGATCTCTCTCCACTTCGCCTGGATCTTCATTTTTTGTGGTAGACCGACAATTTTTGACCCGGCCTGAACTTCCGCAAGGACTGCGCCAACAGTGCGAGGCCATCAATCATGCGCCAACTGCTTTCGCTTACCCTTCTGTGTACTGCGGCAGGTTGCGCGACAGGCAACCAAAGCGGCAACAAACCGTCTGCTTTTATTGGCCTGAACAGCTTCGCCCTCGCCGCCCGCTACGGCACGCCAACCAACTACCAATGCCAGCGCGACGATGATGCAGGCGCTGGATATATCGCTTGAGCTAATCGACCGCTGCCAGAACCACGTTCTGCCGGGCAGTAAGGTGCGACGGCATTACATGCTGCATGACTATGCGGATGAGAAGCGAGCGGCATGGGATGGACTGGGTGGACGACTTACTGATCTGCTCACTGTAGCCATTTAGGAATATGCAGATATTGTTGCTGCAAACATAAATATTTAGTGTAAAGTAAACATTTCTTTGAAGTATTTTAAAATATTATGAGAACAGCAAGAAGAAGCTTAATACAAGAAGTTATGGACTCACTGGAGTCTGGAGAGTCGCCACCTCTGGATCGGTACTTTTCTTATCGTCACTTGGTGACCGACGAATGCCATATTTTTCATGGGAAATATAACCCCACCGAAAAAAAATGTAGTATCGACAAAGATAGAACGTCAATATGTCAGAAAATGACGATCAAGACCGCGAAGGAGCAGGAGGCTGAAGAAGTATTTGAGTGCTTCAATGAACAAGAGGCCCGTGAAAAATGCGCTAGACTCGGACGTGAAGTCTGTGGAATCTGCGTCAGCAATCTTTACTCAAACGTCGAGATGCTGATTGATCCCTACGATTGACCCCTAACGGCATCCAGCAACAACCGCCTCCAGCTCACCCTCATATTTCCGGCCACGCGGCCAGTCCCGCGCCAGCGCCAGGACGATCTCGCCATCCGTCGCCGTCGCTGGCAACTTGTCGAATTCGTAGGCGGGCCGCTGTATTTCCATCTTTACACATGGTGTAAAGACTGGAACTTCGATGCGCTGGGCTGCCGGTGGTGCGCTGCCGCAGCCAGCCAGCAGCACAGCCATGGCCGAACTTGCCAATTTGGTCAAGTTGCCGATTTTCATCGCACGCCCTCCAGCAGCATCCTGACGGCCGGCATCGCCTCGTCGCAGGTATTGGCGCGCACGCCAGCGATCTGCGCCAGGGTGGCATCATATTTCTTGCCCTTGGCAGCGGCCGCCACGTGGGCCGCCGCGCCGCGCTCCTGCGCCAGCAGCGTCGCCCGGGCCATGCCGTCGACAGCCAGGTTCTGCTCGGCGATCGATGTGCGCAGCTGCGCGCTGACGCCCTGCTCCTGCACCAGCGCCGCGCGCGCGACGTCGCGATCACCAGCGGCAAGCCACCAGCCGGTACCGGTGGAGCTGGCCACCAGCAACAGCACGGCGGCCAGCGCGATGGCTGCCGCCTTCCAGATGCCGCTGACGGCGGCGCCCGCCAGCGCGCCCAGGCCGCTCACGACTCACTCCAATCCGGCAGCGGCACTGTCTGCCCTGCCAGCGCGTGCGTACAGTCACCCAGGAACTGGATCATGCCATCGGTGACGAAGCTGTGGCAGATGCCGCACTTGAAGGGCGAGGGTCGGCCGAACCGCGCCTCATACGTGCACCAACACTCCTTCGCGTCGCTGTCAGCATGATGTATGCGATCTGGTCGCCCGTGAACTTGCCAGTGCCAGCCAATTCCGTTACAACCTTCTTCGCCTCGCCAATACTCCCGTGCACGGCAGTCGCGGCATGCGCCAGTTCATTCAGCTTGTCGCTGGTAACCCCTGCGTAGTTGTTGGTCGAGATCAGGGCATTGTTCATTTCTCGCTGTGTGCTGGCGCCTTTGATCATTGCGTAGGCCACCGTACCCAGCGCGGCTGCAAAGCCCAGCACGGCCAGGCCGGTACTACTGAACAGCAAGCCTGCGGCGCCAGTCTGCTCGCCCAATACCATCATTGAGCCGCCAAAGCGCTGGAACTGCCCTTGGCTGAGCTCGTGCGCGAGAACCAACAACTCGCGCTTGGCGCTGGCTGATTGGAAGCTGAAGCCCTCCATGTGTCCGCCAGCTTTCTTGGCGCCTTCGCCAGTTTCGGCCAACTTGTTGATCAGTGGCGCCGCCGCATCGGAAACGCCCAGCTGAGCGGCGCGATATGCTTGCAGCTGCTGGGTCGACATGCCCAGCGTGGCCACCTGGTCCTGCAGGCTTTTGATAAAACGATCACCAGCGGCTGCCGCGCGATCCTGAGCGCCAGCAGCGTCGCGTGCAGCTCGTTCTTCGCGGTGCATCGCATCAATGCTGTTTCCCAAGGCTGCGGCCTTGGTCTGCGCGGCACTTCCAAGGCCAAGCTCGGCCGCACGATAACGCTCCAGTTCGCCCCGCGCCATTCCGAACGTGTCGATCTCGCGTTGCAGCTCGATCAGCATCCTGTGGTTGGATTCCTCCAGTGTGCGCGCAGCATCGGCCGCCTGCCGCATGATACGGGTCGTGTCGGCCATCGCACCGTTGTAGTCGGCCTGCTTCTTCCAAGTACGCTCGGTGGCATTGCCAAGACTATCAATCCCAGCGGCGGCGGCCTCACTACTACGCCAGACACCCATCGATGAGCCCATGAACCCATCGAGCGTGTTGCTGCCGCCCAGGAAGACCGTGCGAATGCGGGTGGCGGTTGCGCCCATTGCATCGATAGATGCCGACGCGGCGTCGACCTTTTGCACCACGCGCGCGCCGGCCTCGCCGACGGCATCGACGGCCGCCGCGCCTTCGGCAGTTTTCGCCTTGGCGTCAGCGCTTGCCTTCCCAAGCTTAACAATGGCCGACGTCGCGCTGTCGACCTTCTTCTCGACACCCTCAGGGCCGCGCTCCATGCGCCATCGCGGCTCCAGCCATTCTTCCAACATGGCAATACAGGCATCATCGTCCATGGCAACCAACAGGGGTGCCGACGGAGCCCCCCATTTTCACCGTTGGCTGGCCGCAACGGCGGAGAGTAACGGTGCTGCGCACCAACGAGGCTCGTATACAAGAGGCTAGCGCCACGCGCGGGCAACGAGGCGGACGACATCAGATAGCGTCATCAAAATATTGTAGCGTGTCGTAAACGTTCAAGACTTGCTTAAGCGACCAAACGATACTACCTCCATCTCATGCCAACCGAGGGAGTCTGATGAGTACCGCTGTCATGTCCGCCTTGCGCGAAATTGACGATTTATTAATAAATGAAATTTTCGGTGCAATATCTGTAGCCCTCGATGAGGTATGGAGCCCCAGCGCAACACAGGGAAAATCACACTCATGGATTCATATGTCAATTCGTAAATTTCACCGCCTGTCGGCATGTGTCCTGGCGGCCTTTATATTGCTGCATATTGTTAATCACCTGATGGCCATTGCCGGCGCCCATGCGCACATCGCCTTCATGGAGGCGACGCGGCCACTCTATCGAAATGCCGTCGTCGAGCCGGTGCTGTTGGCGTGCGTGCTGTTTCAATGTGGCAGCGGAATATGGATGGTGCTGCGGGGATGGAAAAAACGCTCCGGCTTCGTAGCGTGGCTGCAGGCCGGCTCAGGGATCTATCTGGCCCTCTTCCTGCTTTTTCATGTCGGCGCGGTCCTGTTTGGCCGCGCCGCGCTCAAGCTCGACACCAATTTTTACTATGCCGCAGCCGGTTTTGTGCTGATGCCATATGAATTGCTGTTTGCACCGTATTATTTCTTCGCAGTGTATGCGCTATTCACGCACCTGGGCTGTGCCGCATATTGGCAAGCCGAAACGCACTCGCCGCTGGTGCGCAGACTCGCCATCGGCGTTCCGGCAGGAGTCGGCCTGGTGGTCGCCCTGCTGATTTACCTGGCGCTAGCAGGCATGCTCTACCCGCTCGACATTCCCGCAAAATACCTGACTATTTACCGGTAAGCGGGGCGCGAGCACACTGAGTCAGAACAGGCATGAAAAAAGGAAGCCGAACCATTTGCTTCTGCCAATTAGCCTGCACATTCTTTGTCCGATGGCGTACATAGTGCGCCATCATGCTCGTTATCCAGTTTCCAGGTTGCGCTGGTGCCGCCTCCCCTCATCGCTCCCCGTCAGTGCCTGCCCCCGCTGACGTTTTTACAACAGTCCCCATCGCCCCGCTCCGTCCCCCGCGATTCCCTACTGATATAATACTAGCAATCAACTAGTACTCCGAGATGTGCGCCTCAAGGCTCCCGCAACCGTCTGTGTACCGCTAAGCCCTGCCCATGCGCTCCCTTTTCGACCACGAGATCATCAAACAGCTCCACAGCGGCGCCCGCTCGCGGGTTTACCGCGCCCGGGCCGCCGATGGCACTGCGCTGATCGTCAAGATGCCGAATCAGCCGTTCCCCTCCTTTCAGCAGCTGGCACAATTCAAGCGCGAATATGCGATCGCGCGCCGCTGCCGCCATCCTGGCGTGGCGCATCCGCTGGCGCTGCAGCTGCACGGCGGACGCTGGACGATGATCCTGGAAGATACCGGCGGCCTGGCGCTCGACCAGGTGTTGCGCGCGCAGGTGGCGGCGCGCAGGACGCCGTCGCAGCCCGCATTGGCGCTGGACGATTTTTTCGACATCGCGCTGCAACTGTGCGCGGCGCTGGACGAGGTCCATCGTCAGGGCGTGATCCACAAGGACATCAATCCCTCCAATCTGGTGTGGAATGACGAGCAGCGCCTGCTGCAGCTGATCGATTTCGGCATCGCCTGTGAACTGCCCTACGAAAGCCATGGCATCGTCAATCTCCAGACCCTGGAAGGCACGCTGCGTTACATGGCGCCGGAGCAGACAGGGCGCATGAACCGGCGGGTCGATTGGCGCGCCGATTTCTATGCACTGGGCGCCACCTTGTACGAAATGCTGACCGGCCAGGCACCGTTCGAGACGGGCGACGAGATGGAACTCGTGCATTGCCATATTGCGCGCAGCCCGGACTGGTTGCACCCTGCGCTGGCAAGCTTGCCCGGCCAACTGCTGCCGATCATCCAGCGGCTGCTGGAAAAGAATGCCGATCAGCGCTACCAGAGCCTGCAAGGCCTGCGCAGCGACCTCGAAGCCTGCCGCGCGAACAAGCCGGCGCAGGCGCTCAAGCTGTCCGACCACGACGGCCGCTTCCTCGTGCCACAAACGCTGCACGGGCGCGAGGATGCCATTGCCGTGCTGCTGGCGGCGTTTGAACGCAGTACCGCCGGCAGCAGCGAGATGCTGCTGGTGGCCGGCCATTCGGGCATCGGCAAGTCGGCGGTCGTCAACGAAGTACAAAAGCCCATCATCGCCCGGCGCGGCCGCTTCCTGTCCGGCAAATTTGACCAGCTCCAGCGCGACGTGCCGTATGCCTCGCTGATCCAGGCCTTCCAGGGGCTGGTGCGCCAGTTGCTGGATCAGCCGGAAGAAACGCTGCGGCAATGGTCCGCAAAACTGCACGAAGCCCTGGGCAGCGGCGTGGGCGTGATCGTCGAGCTGATTCCCCAACTGGCCTTGATCGTCGGCCCCACCGACCCGCTGCCCGCGTCGGCGCCGGCACAGGCCCAGCTGCGCCTGGACCGTCTCTTCCCCCGCTTCGTCGAAGTCTTCGCCTGCGCCGGGCATCCGCTGGTGCTGTTCCTCGACGACCTGCAATGGGCCGATGCGGCCACGCTGCGGATGATCGAGCTGCTGATGGTCTCCTGCGACAAGAGCTGCATGCTGTTCATCGGCGCATACCGCGACAATGAAGTGGGCCCCGCGCATCCGCTCAGCGCGCTGCGCGACAAGCTGCTTGCCCGTGACGTGCGCCTGTCGACGCTGCTACTGAACGCGCTGACCGAGCCGCAGGTGGCGCAAATGGTCTCGGCCACCGTGCGCGTGGCGGCACCTTACTGCGCGCCACTGACCAGCATTTGCTACCGTAAGACGGCCGGCAATCCCTTCTTCCTCAACCAGTTCCTCGCTGCGCTCAACGAGGCGGGCCACCTGCGCTACCGGCCCGCCGACGATAGCTGGGACTGGGACCTGCCCGCGATAGAACAGGCCGGATACGCCGACAACGTGGTCGAGGTGCTGCTGGAGAAAATCCGCCACCTGCCCGGCGTGACGCAGCACCTGCTGCAACTGGCCGCCTCCAGCGGCAACCGCTTCACGCTCGACACGCTCACCCTGGCAGTCGACCGCGCTCCCCGGCAAACGCAGCAAGACCTGTGGCCGGCGCTCAGGGCAGGCTTGATCCAGCCGCTCGACGAACGCTATAAATACGTCAATGGCGACACCGCCGCGGGCAACAGCGGCGTCAGTTACCGCTTCCTGCACGACCGGGTGCAACAGGCAGCCTACCTGGTCGCCGATGCCGGTGCGCGCGCGGCTAACCATCTTCTCATCGGCCGCCTGCTCCTGCGGCATACGCCGCCGGAGCGCCAGGACGAGACGCTGTTTGACATCGTCGAGCAGCTCAACGCCGGCCGCGCGCTGATCGACGAAGCGGGCGAGCGCGTGCATCTGGCGACGCTCAATCTCCAGGCCGGTGTCAAGGCACGGCGCTCCGCCGCGTTCCAGTCCACCCTGGAGCACATGCGCATCGGTCTCGACCTGCTGCCGGCGGACGCATGGAACGCCCACGCCGGCCTCTGGCTCGATCTGCAGCTGGGCGCCGCCGAAGCGGCCTACCTGTGCGGCCAGTTCGATGCCGCCGAGGCGATCTACCCGCTGGTGCGCGCCCGCTCCCTGAGTCCCCTGCTGCACGTGCGCTGCATTGCCATCCAGGCGCACCAGTATCAGTTGCAGGGCCGCCTGCTCGACGCCATCGCCGTGCAGCGCGACGGCCTGGCGCAGCTGGACATTGACATTCCGCACGATGTGGCGCACATGAAGGCGCGCTTCACCGATATTCTCACCGACATCGGGCAGCAGCCTGGCGCGCATGCGCCCGAGACCTTGCTGGCGGCGGCCGACATGTGCGAGCCGGACGCGGTGGCCGCGATGCAGATGATGCAGGGCCTGTGGATGGCCAGCTACTACGCCGGCCAGCAGGATCTCAGCGCGCTGATGGTGGTGTCGATGACGCGCCTGTCCATGCAGCGGGGGAACAGCGATTTCAGCGCTGTCGCCTATGTCGGTTACGCGATGATGCTGGCCCTGTACAGCGGCGACATTGCGCGCGGCTACCACTTCGGCGCAATGGCGATGGCGCTGGCCAGGCGCCGCGCCAACCTGCAGACGCGCACGCTCACGGGCCTGATGTTCGGCGCGCTCAGCAACCACTGGACGCAGCCGCTGCGCAGCTCCGACGCCCTGTACGAGGAAGCGTTTGGCTGGGCGCTGGAAATCGCCGATTTCGTGCAGGTCGGCGTGGTGGCCGCCGTGCGCGCCACCGACCGGATCATCCTCGGCGACTACCTGCCGCACCTGATGCACGACATCGAGCACGACCTGGCGCTGATGCGCGCCAACGGCCAGCAGGCGATGGCCGATTGCTGCGTCGCCGCCGCGGTTCAGCCGATCAAGTGCCTGACGGGCCTCCTGCCGCGCCATGACAGCTACGACGATGCGGCGTTCAGCGAGGCAGGCTTCCTTGCACGGTATGGCGATTCGCACCTGTACCGCGCCTACTTCTTGCAAGGCAAGATCCGCAACGCCTACCTGTTCGACAACGCCGACGCCGAACTGCTGGCCGGCCAGCTCGGCATCGTCACGCAGATCATGCGCGGTCAGGCCAAGGTGGCCGAGTGCAGCTTCTACGCCGCGCTGATCCTGATCCGCGCCTTGCGGCGCACTCCCGCGCGCGCCGATTCCGGCGCCGTGCTGAGCATGATCGGCACGCTGCAAGCGAGTCTCGCCGAATGGGCCAGGCAAGGCTCGGACAATAGCGCTGCCAAGCACCTGCTGGTGATGGCCGAGATGGCACGCTACCGGGACGATCTGCAGCTGGCCACGCACCTGTACCAGCAGGCGATCGACGCGGCTGGCCTGGCAGGCTACGTCAACATGCAAGCGCTGGGCAATGAGCTGTGCGGCGAATGCTGGTGCGACCAGGGGCAGCCGCGCGTGGCAGCCGTCTTCATCGGGGACGCCATCGCGCGCTACGACCAGTGGGGCGCGCAGGGCAAGGTGGCGCAGCTGCGGGAGCGCCATGCCACGCTGCTGTCAAGGATGGATGGCCGCGGCACGCAGCGGCACTCCGTCTCCCACACGCACGGCAGTTCCGCGCTCGACCTGGTGTCGCTGCTGAAGGCGGCACAAATCCTGTCGAACGAAGTCGGCCTGCGCAACGTGCTGACGCGCCTGATTGCCATCGTGTGCGAAAACGCCGGCGGGCAGGTAGCGCGCCTGCTGCTGCTGTCCGAAGGCAGCTATCAGCTGGAGGCCAATATCGATGGCGATGGCGTCACCGTCCTGCAAGCGCGCCAGCTCGACCTGAACGCCGCCAGCGACCCGCAATTCCCGCTGTCGCTGCTGCGCTACGTCATCCGCACTGGCGCTGAGGTGATCGAAGACTGCATCACGGGCGCCTCGCGCTTTGCCGCCGACCCGTACGTGCAGCTGCACCTGCCGCGCGCCGTCATGTGCCTGCCGATCCGGCACGGCGGCCGGATCGACGGCATCCTGTACTTCGAGAACCGGCTGGCCGACGCCTCGTTTACGGAAGAACGCGTCGCATTCCTGCGCATGCTCGGCGCGCAGGCGATGATCTCGATCTCCAGCGCCAGGCTGCATGACAGCCTGGAACGGCGCGTTGCCGAACGCACCGGGCAACTGGAAGACGCCAACCGCAAGCTGGCGACCCTGTCCATCACCGACGGCCTGACGGGCCTGTCGAACCGGCGCCATTTCGACGACGTGCTGCGCAGCGAATGCGCGCGAGCCACGCGCGTCGGCCAGCCGCTTGCCGTCGTCATGCTCGATGTCGACTACTTCAAGCTATTCAACGACCGTCACGGCCACCAGGCCGGTGACGCCTGCCTGATCCGGGTCGCGCAGGCGCTGGCGGGCGGCATGCGGCGTGCGGGCGACTTGACGGCGCGCTACGGCGGCGAAGAGTTTTCGATCGTGCTGCCGAACACGGGCGCGGACGAAGCGAACCAGATCGGCGAAGCGCTGCGGCGCGGCATCGAAGACCTGGACATCGTCCACGCGAGTACGGAAGCGCAGCAGGTGACGATCAGCGTCGGCATCGCGGTCCAGTCGGCGCCGGGCGCCGCCGATCCGGACACCATGTTGCGGCTGGCCGATGCCGCGCTGTACCAGGCCAAGGATGCAGGGCGCAATTGCGTGGTGCTCAGAATTCTGCCGCCTGGCTGAGCAGCATGCGGCGCGCAGCCTTTTTCACGGCGCGGGTCGGCGCCTCACTCGCTGCCATGGGTGTTTTCGCGCGCCTGCTCGCGCGCCTTTTCCTGCGATGCCAAGCCGTTGAAGAACAGATTGAGCAGCACGGCGACGATGGCGGCCAGCAGGATGCCGCTGTGCAGCAGCGGTGACAGGGCCTTCGGCATGTGCTGCGCGTACTGTTCCGCCACCAGCGGCAGCATGCCGAAGCCGATAGCCAGGGCCACGATGAACAGGTTGTTGCGGTTGCTCTTGTAATCGACGCCGGCCAGGATGCGGATGCCGGTGGCGGCGACCATGCCGAACATTACCAGCCCTGCCCCGCCCAGCACGAACGCCGGCACGGCTTCGGCCGTCTGCGCGATCTTCGGAATCACCCCCATGACGAGCAGGATAAGGCCGGCTGCCACGCAGACCCAGCGGCTGCGCACGCCCGTCACGCCCACCAGACCCACGTTTTGCGAAAACGAGGTATAGGGAAAGGTATTGAAGATGCCGCCGATCAGGGTGCCCAGGCCGTCGACGCGCAAGCCGCGGCTGATATCGGCCTGCGTGATGCGCTTGTCCGTCATCTCTCCCAGCGCCAGAAACATGCCCAGGGACTCAATCATGACGACGATCATCACCAAGCTCATGGTGACGATGGCGACCACGTCGAAGGTCGGCATGCCGAACTGGAACGGCGTGACGATGGCAAAGGCCTTGGCGCCGGCCACCTTGGCAAAATCGGCCTTGCCCAGCGCAAACGACAGAGCCGTGCCGGCGATGATGCCGATCAATACCGCGATGTTCGACAGGAAACCGCGGCCATACTTGGCCACCAGCAAGATGACGGCCAGCACGAAGAAGGCGATGCCCATGTTATCCAGCGCCCCATAGCCGGGATTGGCGATCATCGGCACGGGTCCAGCAGGCGCGGGCAAGCCGGCCGCCGTGGCGGCAGCGGCCATCTTGACGAAAACCGGGTCGGCGATCTGCGCCATGGCCGGCGGCCCGCCCATGGCCCAGTTCACACCCACTCGCATCAGCGACACGCCGATCACGGCGATGATGCTGCCGGTGACCACGGGCGGAAACAGGGCCAGCAGGCGGCTGATGAAGGGAGCGATCAGCATGGAGACGACGCCGGCGCCGATCACGGCGCCAAAGATGCCGGTGATAACCAGGGTCGGATTGTTTGCCATGGCCAACATGGGACTGACGGCGGCAAAGGTCACGCCCATCATCACGGGCAGGCGGATGCCGAAGTACTTGCCGATGCCCAAAGACTGGATCAGGGTCACGAGGCCGCAGCAGAACAGGTCGGCACTGATCAATGCCGCCACCTGCTCGGGCGGCAGCTTGAGGGCGCGGCCGACGATCAGCGGCACGGCGATGGCACCCGCATACATGACGAGCACGTGCTGCAAGCCCAGGGTGAACAGTTTGCCGGCTGGCAGGATTTCATCGACGGGCGGTGGCGCGGCAGGCACGGTGCCGGGCGCGCTGCGGTGGATGGATTTCAGACGGGGAGTGGCCATTTACGCTCCATTTCCTGGGTTACCGCGGCCCGGATGGGCGCAGGTGAAAGGGAAAAGCAAGAGAGAAACGGGACGACAGGAACACACTGACGGCGGATGAGGCATGCGAAGCTCCTTGGATGGGATGACCAAGGCATGCCATGCACGCATCGTGCCAGGTGGATTGTATACAAGAATCGTGCCGAAAATCGCCAGAGATCAGGCAATTTGACGGTGGATGCACCGTTTTCTCGCAGGCTGCCAGCCGCCTGCACCAGAAGGCGGCACAAGGCGGCGGGGCTGACCGGCCGCTGATGGCTGATGGCTGGAGTTGGAGTTGGAGTTGGGAACTGGAGTCTGAAGCTGGAACCTGGCGACTGGTGCTTGGAGCCTATCCCAGTAGATGCATACCCCCCTGCTGGCGCCTCTCGGAAGTGAGGACTGTGTTGATAGTCGTGGCGTGGCTCGCCACGCGTCCCCTCACGCCTTGTCCTCGCTCCTGATGCGCTGCCAGCAGAAGACGCTCCCTACCGGGATAGGCTCTTAGCCACCAGAGCAGGCCTCAAGCAGCGATTCCAGCTGGCGCACATGGGCGGCACGCAATTGCTCGCGCGCCAGCAGGGCTTGCACTTGCTCGAAGATGCCGTGGGATGGCACAGCCGGCAAGGCGGGAGCGGCCGGGAGCGTGGCGATGCAGGGCGCGCTCACCGGCCAAGTTTCCACCTTCGATGCCGGCGCCCATGCCGCACAGCCGCTCAATAAACTCAGCAGCAATAGCTCGGCGGCGCACTGGACACTCCGCCGCCTTGCCCGCCATCCCCTACTCTCACACTGCGGCCTCATGGCATTTCGCTGGCGATCAGCGCCTCGGCCGCGCGGCAAGCGTCGTCACCTGGCTGCAATGCCAGGATGCGCGCCGCTGCCGCCTGGGCGCCTGCCTGCCCGGCCTGCGCCGTGGCCAATGCCTGCCGGGCCCGCGCCGACCGGCGTGCGGCCTCTTCCCGCATCGCACTCAGCGCCTGGGTCTGGCGCCGCAACAGGCCCTGCACCTCCTGCACTTGCGCCGCGCACGCGGCGCGACCGGCTTCGCGGCCCCAGCGCTGGGCGCAAAACACGGCTGCCCCCAGCAACAGCAACATGGCCAGGATGCTCAACGACGGCTTCACGTCAGCACCTTGCGCGCTGCCGCGAATATGACCAAGCGTTCGGCCAGACCGTTCACGCCGCCGTTGATGCGGCGCGTCACCCGTTCCTGATCGCCCGCATCGGCCAGGCGGTTCAAGCCGCGCGATTGCCAAAACCAGCCCGCCGAGCGACACGCGAAAATCGTTTGCTCCAGCAACTGCGGCGCCGCCAGCAAGTCCAGACCCAGCGACACGCCGCACGCCGCATAATTGGCGCGCCCCGTCACCTGCAGCAAGCCGCGCCCCTTGAAGCGCACGCCGTCGCCGGCAATCACATTGCCCAGATCCGCCCTCCCCTCATAAGCCGCGCCGCTGGCCAGCTCACGCACATAGCGCAACTGTCCCGATTCGTGGCCCACCTGTGCCAGGAACGCCGCTTGACGCAGCGGCGTATCAATACCGAATTCTGCCATCGCCGCATTCAAGGGCGCCAGGAACAGCATAGCGCGGCGGCCGGCCAACGGCATGATCTGCATCAATTGGGCGCCTGTCACAGCAGGCCCCGCACATCCTTGACGGCAGCGGCCGCATCGGCCGCCAGTTCGCCGATATCCTTGCCGCGCCGCTTGTCGAACCAGCGCACGCAGGCGCCCAGCACCCACCAGGCGGGCAAGCCAGCCGCCACCATCAGCGGCGCGGCGATGAACAAAAACCCCGTGGCCGGATCGCCGCCATACAGGGCCGCCACGGTCTTCGCGCTGTCGAACAGGCTGGGCCACCACGACAGCACGGCGGCCACGAGCACGGGACCGAGAAAGGTGGAAATGATGATGCTGGAACAGAAACGAATGAATGCCTCCTTGGTGGACTGGGGCCACATGAACATGAAGCCCAGCGACGTGGCGGCGGCGCCGGCCAGCACGGGCACGCCAAACAGTTTGATCAATGCGCCGCCGGCGGCGGTGGTTTCGAGGGCCATGATTGCCTTTCAGGTGGTGGAAATGAAAAAACCCGCCGAGGCGGGTTGGGATGTTGCAAGCGCAGTCTTTATGCCACTTTCACAATGACACGGGCGCGTCCATCATCTTCGATGGCGATGACCTTGCCGATGGCACGCATGTATTGCTGGAGCGTCATATCTTCCTCATTGATGGCAATGCCCGCAATGCCCTCGCCTTGCTGCACCGGCACGATGAACTGTCCGGAAGTGGCTCCCAGGACGTTGCATGGCACCTGACCGGCGAAAGCGATGCGGTCAACCGTCTGGCGCAGCGCTTCGAGTGCGGCATCGAAGGCAAACCCTGGAGCCTGCCGAACAGCCCACTCTTCATCCGTATCGCCTGCCAGCGGTACCTCGCGGTATACGGCAGCCTTGGCGGGAATCGCTGGCGTGAGCAGGGTCAAGCCATCGTAGACGGCTTCGACAGCCGGTTGCGCCTCGCTGACCAGCTGCGATTCGACGCTATCGGGTACACGCGTCACGGAAGGCGGACGGGGACCGAGCCGCTGCGACCATTTGTCGCCGCCCACCATGCAAGGATCGGTAGATTTCACGGCAAACGAGATGGCGTCGGCCCAGCGATCGGTAAGCTTGCCGTCCGCGCCGATGCCGATCACCTGTCCTGCCGCGACGATGCCGCATGCAGGAGACTTCAACATGTATTCGGCATAGTCGGCGCCACTGGCATTGATCGTGCCAGCGGCATTGATGCTGCGGCCGGTGGTCTGGAGGCCCACATACAGCACGGCGGTGCTCCCTGCCCATGATGCGGTACCGGCGCCAGCCAGTACCGCCAGGGTGGCCGTCGCCGGTTCGCCAGTGCGGCCCACGTACAGTATCTCCCCCGCCGGTGTCGTATCCTTGTAAATCGTATGGAGATCACGCGCCGCCGCGCCCGTGGAAGCGGGGCCGCACCGCATATTGCCCGGCCACGCCACCTGGCCCGTGCCGGTAACGCCCAGCAAGGGTGCGGAGAGATTCCCGCTGTTTTCGTCATAGGCCCGCAGATTCATCTTGTAGCCTTGATAGTAAAGGCTACCGCTTCCTGCGGAAGTTGACCAGAGGAAGCGACCGGGAAACGCAGCGCCGGCTATGCCGCCGACACCCAGCGCGCCCACTTCGTAATATGTGTTGGGCAACAATGGATTGCCGCCGTTTGGCACCAACAGGCTACTTTGCTGTCCGCCGCGTAGACCTACATGAATGGTTTTAGGACCATTCAACGTCGAATTAGTCTGCAATTCGACGGCTCCCGGCCTTACTGTCATGGCTGGTGCGCCGCCAACGCTCAGCGCATACACGGCGATGGCATCCCACGAATCCTTGGGCAGCTCGGTACCAAGGAATTCCAGTTTTTGCTGAAACCACATATTTGAATCGATATAGCAGGACAGCGTGGAAAACTGCACCGCGCCCACATAGATAACGCCATCGCTGCCTATCTTTACTCCCTGGATATCGGCATGCTTGCCATCGCCAATACTGTACCAAGAGCCACGAATCTTGCCATCATTATCACAGCGCAACAAAATCACCGTTTCGATGCCATTGGAGGAACCTTCGTAGGATGAATACGAAGTCGCGCCGGAAATCCGGATGGTGGCTTCACCGCTCAAGGCAGCAACATTAAACTTGGCAATACGCCACCAGCCATTGCTTAGACCAACATTCTGTTGCTGACCAGGACCACGCACCGCCATGGTAATGAAGCTCGGCGTCGTGATCGGTCCTGACATAGTGCCGCCAGTTAAAGGCAACGCGTTGTACGGTCCCGCCGCAAACGCCCGATCCATCTCATTCAATTTCTCGTTGACGTTGGGCATGCCGTCATAAAATTTGTCAGCCATTTAAATTCCTTCAATTTGTAGTGGTGCAGAATAAGTGTCAAAGTACGGCGTAGTTACCGCGTCGCTGTTGCTGGCTTTGCCATACAGCATGTAGTCCTGCTCCAGCAGCGGATCCGGGTTTTCCGGAAACAAACTGAACAGCATCGCCTTGCCCTTGCCGTTCTCGCGCAGGATTCGCATGAAGCGCGCGCGGTCCATCGGTGTCAGGTGCGTCAGATTGATGCTCAGCTTGTCGCTGCTCGTGCCCAGCGCGGTTTTCAGGTTGCCTGCACCCGTGCGGTAATTTTCACTGCTATCCTGCGTCTGCAACTGGGCGCCATACTCGGCGTTATATTGCGGTGACCAGTAATTGCCCACCACCAGCCGCGAGATTTCCAGGTAGCCTTCCGGGCTTTGTCGCGCAGACACGTCGATCACTATCTGGCGCACGCGCACAGGGGCGAACCATGTCACGCCGTCGGAGCCGCCGCCGCACGGCCAAGTGTTCACGCCGCCCCACTGATAGACGTTCCAGCCGAGCGGCAGTACGCCCCAGGGATAGGAACCATGCACGGCAGCCGGGCACGGGAAGATGCTGCCTGTGTCGAATACCGGCACTGCGTCGCCCGGCTGGGCATAGCCGCGCACGCGCATGCGCGCGCTGCTGGTCATGTTGGTGGAGATCAGCGCCACGCAGGCGATGGACTCCTGCGTTGGCCAGGTGGCGGTGATGGTCTGTGCAGTGCCGCTGGCGCGCAGCACGGCATTCTTGCTGTCGCGCTGCAGGTTGGCCGGACCCAGTTCGCCGGTTTGGCTTGATGCAGCCAGCACCGCGCGGTCAGCGGCGTTGTCGTGGATGATGCGAAGATTGCTCATGGCAGCAATGCCCCTTCCTGAATGAGGTAAGTGATTGGTGAAATAAACCCAGTGGCAGCGCCGATAGGCTCGGTGGCGGCAAATTCCCAGCGCCGCTTCGACAGCATCACCTCGACCATTTCGGTACTGGTGGAGGAAATAAAAAAACCCGCCGAAGCGGGTTTGGGAGGGATTACTGCCTGGTCACACGGACTTGACCATCACATAAGCCCGGCCATCGGGTTCGATCGAGATCACACGGCCGACTGCATGCAGGTACTGCTTCATGCTGAGATCGTCCTCGTGCACGGCGATGCCCTTGATGCCGGTGCCGTCCTGCACCGGCACGATGTAGTCGCCAGGCTGTGCGCCCAGCACGTTCACCGGCACGCGGCCGGCGATGGCGATGCGGTCGACCTTCTGGCGCTCGACTTCCAGCGCCGCGTCGAAGGAGGCCATGGCTTCGGCATCCTTCTGCACGGCGATGTTATGGGCGGCCAGTGCGGCGGTGTAGGTGGCCTGCTTTTCCGCCCACTCGTCATCGGTGTCGCCGGTTTCCGTTATCATGTCTTCGAATACCGGTGGGTTGATACCGGGCACGGGCTGCTGCGTGAGCAGGTCTTCGCGGCGCCGGGGTTGGGTCGGCGCTGGCCCTGCCTGGGGCGATGGTCGCTGCCCTATGTCATTCGCCCAGGAATCACCACCGACAAACGAGGGCGCCGTCGATTTGATCGAGAACATGACAGCATCGGCCCACTGATCCGTGACTTTATTGTCGGCGGTAATGCCGACTATTTGACCGGGGGAAACGATACCGCAGGTTGGGCTTTTGAAAATATACTCAGCATAGTCATTGCCAGACGTATTAACTGTACCTCCGGCTGATACGCTGCGACCTGTCGTGGAGTTCTTGCCTACATATAGTACCGCTACCGGTGCCGACCAACTTCCTACCCCTTCAGAGGCTAAAATACCTACACTTGGCGCGGGGGCGTTATCAACGCCAAAATATATAATCTCTGCTCCTTGCCCTGTCCCACGGCAGATGTTATGTCGCAGCAGAGAAGGGTCGCTACTTCCTGCCTTGAGCAAAGGAACATAAACCATGCCATTGCCAGTAATGGAAAACAGTGTTGGGGTGAAGTTCCCCGAACCCACATCACGAGCCTTAAGCGCCAGTTTGTATCCCAATGCGAATGGGCTGGCATTTTCACCTACGGATACCACAGCATTGAAAAAACCGGCGTATGAGATACCCGTATTGCCGGATACACCAATACGAAGGGCTTCTGCCTCTTGTTTAGCTACCATTGAGTGCGCTTTTGGCGCGCCTGCAAGGTACGACACTGAAGACGTGTTACCGTCTTGCGCACGCACTTCGACAATGCTGTCAAAGCTCGTACCTTGCAGAGTGGTTGGGGCGTTACCCATACCACGCGAACGAGGGGAGCGATACAAAGGCTCCGATGGGCTTGCGGAACTATCCCATACTGGCGTGCCAGTCACTGTGTCCACCGCAACTGGACTGGTATAGGTAGTGATCTGCATTCCCATCAATTGGAAAGATGCCTGAGCAAAACCACCTGCCAAAAAGAACAGGTACACCGAGACTTTGCCATCTGATTCCAAGTACGCCAAGAATCGTACATTAACCGGGATGAAGCGGCTGGACGACCATTCGACGTTCACACCTTCAGCTGCCGTAGCGACACGACTGCCGATGATGATAGTCATGGCTGTCAAATCATAAGCGCCCCACCCCCCTACCATTGCATCAATACGCAGCGATGAGTACGTGCTGGAAACCGTAGGCTCCAAGGTTGCGATTTTATACAGGCGCTGACCTTGGCCACCTTGCAGGTAGTTGTATCCATACTTGTTAGCCATTCCTGCACCAACACTAATAGGAAATTGTGACTTAATTGGCGTTGCAGTATCAATCCACGCGGCATCAATATAGCCATTCGGCCCGCCAAGCGGCGACCGCCCCACAGCTGGCGCATACGACGCCACCACGGCGCCCCGCCCCGCCAGCTCATTCAGGCGCTGGATCGTATCCTTCTGACCATAGTAAAAAAAATCACCCATTACAGTTCCTCGATTTCGATGTTGGTGGCATATGCCTGGAAAGATGGCGTGGTGATGGCGGCCAGATTGGCCAAACGCCCATACACCTGGTGCGCCTGCTCCAGCTCGACATCGTCGCTATCCGGATACAGGCTGACAAAGAGCGGACGCGACAGGCCGTTGCCGCGCACGATGCGCCACAGCTCGGCACGGTCCAGTGACGTCATGTGATCGAGCGCCAGCGACAGCTTGCGGTACATCACGCCCCGCTCCACCTTCTGTTCGCCAGCGCCATTGCGGTACTGGCTGCTGGTATCGATTGGCGTGATACCGGCGCCATACGACGCGTTCTGCTCGGGACTCCAGTAAGGGCCAGCCACCAGGCGCGCGGCCTCGATGTAGCCGGCAGGATTGTCGGGGTCGGCCAGGTCGATCACCAGCTTCCTGATGCTGCGCATCTGGAACCAGCAGCGGGCGTAGGTACCGCCGCCATAGCTGTAGGCATTCAAGCCCAGCGGCAATGCGCCCCAGTCCCACATGCCCAGCCGCGCATACTCGCACGCTGGCATGAGGCCACTATCGAATGCTGGCGTAGTGTGGCCAGGCTCGATGTAGCCGCGTGCGCGGATGGTCGCCCCTGAGGTCAAGTTGCAAAACGGCAGGGCCACACCACCGACAATTTCCGGTGACGGCCACGTTGCCGTGATGCTCAGCGCAGCGCCAATTGAGCGCAATACCAGAGACTTTCCCTCGCGCTGCAGATTGGCCGGCCCCAAGGTGCCGGCCTGGCTCGATGCCGTCAACACTGCACGGTCGGCGGCGTTGTCATAGATGATGCGAAGATTAGTCATCCGTTCAGCCCCTCGTCGAGACGAGCGGACAAACTGCCCGCTCATAAGTGACGTCTAAGCCGTATTGCATCAGCAATGTGAGAGCACGCTCCAGCGAAATGCCGCTAGCGGCGATCTGCACGAGGTAGACACACACCTCGGCTGCCATCCGGAAACGCGCGGATATCGCATAGAACAGAAGCCACGGCAATACCCCACAATTGCGTTGCTCACGGTAATGCACCATCTCATGCAAGAGTAGCGCGCTCTTATCACGTGCCTCGTGGCGTATCATGATGAACGGCCATACGGTCAAAGCATCGAATCTGGCTGGTATTGATTTGGACACAATAATCATGGATTTCCTTCAACGTCTTTTTCAACTCTGCAATTTCGAAAATTAACGTTTAAATAACGCTATACCATTCCTATACGGCGTCTACAATTGGCGCGAATAATTCCTCGTTAACCGCACACATAGATGCATGCGATCTGTTTAATTTCATCTGAACTTTTAAACGTCACAGACTCCCTAGCCTTAGCTACTGTATAGTTATGAAGGATATAGCTTTCTTGTTTCATACCTTTTCCAGGTACGGAAGATGTTGTAATGTAGTCCCCGGCTTCAATGTCTCCATTCTCTCCGCACACGTTAACCTGGCCCTCGCCAAGTGCATTAAATACTACTCTGTCGTAGGTGTTCATAATTTCCTCGTACCCAGGAAGAGGCTCCCTGTTAACTTGGAGTGCAGCAGGTACTTCCTTCTCTGTAAGCTCTCTACGCAGGACAAAAACCCCGACACAGTTTTTTTGATTAGGAGAAGCTGATAAGGTATTGTGTGCGATCGCACTAGATATTTCAGCTTTGTTTATAATACTGACGTCTACTATGATATCCCCTTGACTAAAGGATTCATTTTTAAAGATTAAGCCATCATGGGCACCTGTGAACGGGCCGTAATTTGCCCCAGGGCCGCTTGCGTAAAACGCATAAGAGCCCCCATAACCTAATACGCCCACACCAGATGCGCTGACGGCGCTTATGGCACAGCCTGTTCCAGAGTAGGCACCCAATCCTCCTCCAGAATACGCAGCATTTGATGTCCCGAACGAAGCCGCTGATGTAAGTGCCCCAGCAAAACCAATCTGAACTAGTTTCGTTACCCCTCCAAGCCCCACGTCAGCAAAGAACTCCATGTTCTGATTACCGCTTCGGTTAATCTGAACCCCGGCGCCAGTGGCTGACGTCTGTAAAATACCGCCTGTTATGGTAGTCCCGTTTATAACAGCCCCATTAACAGTAGTACCAGAGATAGCACCTCCCGTTATGGCAGTACCAGAGATAGCTCCACCTTTGATCGTAGCAGCCACCAACTCACCAGAAAACCTCGCTATAGGGGGAGCTGTCGACGTTCCAGGCGTCACGGTAAGTCCAGGCATCTCAAAATAGCCAGTACTCGATAACTGGAAGAAACCGCCTGGAGCATTACGATTCCCGATAAGCAGCCCCTTCTCGCTCAAATGAAAACCCATACCTCCATTGCTGGGCCAGTCGTAAGAATTGGTCGGATAGCCGGGGCCGCCGTGCAGCGTCGTGCCGTACAAATCACCAGCAACCACACTCCCCAGGTTCGCCCTGATGGCGCCAAGCGTGTCGCCCACAATCGCCTTCGCTGCCACAGTCCCATCGACCAGCAAGCTGCCGTTCAACACCGTGCCCAGCACCATCCAGGCGCCATCAATGTAGAACTTCGTCACCGCATGCGTCGCGTCGTACAAGGTGACCACGTCGCGGTTGACCGGTGCACCGTAGCCAGCTCGCCCCAGCTCATACACGGCCGACGCATCCGACCAGGCCGAGTAGCCAGGTGCCGTCACCGTCACCGTGCCGCGCTGGCCAGGGGCACCATCGGCGGCCAGGCGCGCAGCAGCGGCCCACTCGCCTGGCGCGATATCGTCGGTCGCCGAGCGCGACGCGGCCGTGGCGCCGGACATGAACAGATAGGCGCCGCCCGCCGACGGCACCTGGGTAGACCAGCCGTTGTTCAACCCCGCCAATTTGCCCGTGGCAAAGGTAAACGTACAGACGGCCGTGGGCAGCGGCGGCGCAATATTGGTCGCGCCACGCTGGTAGATGGGCACGGAAATCACGTTCAAACCATCGACGCCATCCCTGGCCAGTTGCACGGCCGCCGCCCACTCATTGGCGGCGATACTGTCAGTCGCATTGCGCGAACTGGCGGCTGCCACGCGCACGTACAACGGCGCCGTGCCAGCCGGGATATTCTTCGACCAGCCATTGGCCAAGTCGTTGCCGGCCGGCGTCGTGATCGCGGCGGTATTAAAGGTAAAGATCACGTCGCCCGGTGAATCACCGGGCGCAGCGGCGGCGCGCTTGTAGGCGAAGGCCTGGCCCGTGTTCAATCCCGCCAGGCCCGTCTCGCCGGCGGCGCCGTCGAAGACCTTGCTGACCATGTAATTGGCGAGGTAATCGACGCCGAATTCACGGATGCGTGCCTGCACCAGCGCCGTATCGGTAGTCATACTGGAAAAATCAACCGTGGCCACGTTGCCGTTGACCCGCAACGCCGTGCCGGACGATACCGAAAACACGATATCGCCCGTCACGTTCACGGGCTTGGCGGTAATGGCGATCGAGCCGGGCGCGCCCTCGCCGGCGCTATTGACGCGAAAGACGGGCGTGCTGGCCGACATCAGGATCGCCTTGCCATCGGCAACGGTACTGAAACGCTCCGCCGTTGCCTGCAGCAGCCTGTCGCGCTCCCCCACAATCGCGCTCATACGAGCACCCCCACCGTCACCCGGCCCGTCAGCCAGAAGCGCGACAGCAGCACCACCACGCCCGGTACGCCATCCTGCAAGCCGAAGCGCTCAGCGCGCAGAGTTACGGGCTGCCCCAGTTCCAGCATCATCATCTCGGGTTCTCCATCGAATTCATAAATGGTGCGCGGCACCTTGTTCAAGGCCAGGCGCCGCTGCGCTTCCGCGCGGGCGTCGGCCCGCGTCTTCAGACACGTATCGATTTGCAGCGGGTCGTCGCTCAGTCGATAGCGCACGCGCACCGCCTCGTCAACGACCGTCTCCGTCAGCCATTCCGTGGCATACAAATCCGCATGCGCGGGCGGAATGCTGGTCGTCAGGGCGGCTTGCAGCGTGTAGTTGCGGTCGAAGCCGATCTTCACGGCGGCAGTCACTGGCACGCGCTGCGCGGGACGCAAGGAGCGCTCGCGCATTTGCTCCGGACCGATCTCCACCGGCACGCCGGCGGCCGGCAACGCGATCTGCACCAGGCGCAGCTGGCCGGTGCGCGACATGATCGCCTGGGCGCCTACGCTGGCCGCCAGTTGCTGGATGGCCTGCGCCTGGTTCGTGCGATCCGCAACATACAGACCCACCGGCTGCGGGTGCGCCGCATCGAAGGCAGCCAGGTTGACCAAGTCCAGGTCGGCAAGGGTAAAACGGGCGGCCGCCTTGCCGTAGGCGGTGGCGATGCGCTGCACCAGCGGGGCGATGCGCGGCGCATAGCCGCCACCCTTGTCGCCCTGTACGCTGGCCGTGATCGTGGTGGAAAACGGATCGGTAGTCAGGTTGAAGCGGCCCGCCTGGTCATTCAAGGCCACGGCAATCGGCTTGCCATTGGTGCGCACTTCAAACGTCGATTCGACCGCGCCAAGAAAACCGTATTCCAACGTGGCGGGATTGGTCAGCAAGGGCGTCACGTTGTGGCACTCGCCAAACGGTATCGGCAGGATGGCGTCCTTGTTCGGCGTCGTGCCACCCAGCTTCGCCTCGGAGATCGGCGTATTCAGGCGCTGCAGCTTGTCGCGCAGTACCAGGTTGACCGACTCGCGCCCCGCACTGGCCACGTCGGCGATGATGCCGTCAAAGACCAGCTGGAAGTCGGTGCGCGGCCAGGACGGATCACCGGCCCAGGCCTTGATCGGCCGGTTCATCCAGACATCATCCAGCCAGCCATCAAGCGCGCCATCGGCGTTATCGAGTTCGATATCGCCGCCCGACAGCCCCGCCTCGCCGGACAGGCTGACCTGTTCCGTGAAAGCCAGGCCGCCCTTGGCCAGCGGCTGATAGGCGGTATTCGCCGGCACTTCGCGCGGCCCGGTGATGTAGGGCCGCGAAGCGATATACCGCGTCACCTCGCTGCCGGCCACGTTCACTTGCGCCTCGATCAGCACCATGCGGATGGCCGACGGGCTTTGCAGCCAATCCTGAAATTGCGCATCGGTCATGCGTACTCTCCTTTCACTGCATTGGCCCAGGCGGATGCCCGGGACGATTTATCCACGCCATCGACCACCGTCCTGGCGGCGTTGGCATTCGATTCAAAGGTGGCCTGGATGGTGGCGCCCGTCTGCGCCCGCTGGTCGGCGCGCAAACCTTCCAGCTCCACGCGCATGGCCTGGTTGTCTTCGCGCAGGCCGCGGATTTCGGCTACCAGTACATCGGAGCCGACGTTCGCCGCCGACGAGTAGCGCACGGGGTCGAAGACGGCCGCTGTAACGGGCGAAGTCATCGCCGCCAATGCAGCGACCACGGGAGGATTACTGAACTGCACACCGAGGTCCGCAGCACCACCCATCGCCGCCCGCAGACCGGCAATGGCCTGCGCCACCGTCAGCACACTGTCGTTAATCGTGATCAAGCCCGACACCTGGGCATTGAGCGCATCCAGGCTAGCCTGCTGCACGTCGACCTGCGCGGCCGCCCATTTCAACGCTTCCTTGTTCGCTTCCACCACGCGGGCATAGTCCGCCGCATAGCGGGCGTCGGACGCGTTGACCACTTGCGATGCCGTCAAGAACGCCTGTTCGGCGGCAGACAGGCCCGATTGCGCCGTCGTGTCCCCCGCATTCGCGGCAGCCAGGGTTTTCTCGAACTGGGCGCGCGCCTCGGCATATTTCTGTTCCGGCGTCAGCGTCGACTGGGCGCCCAAAGCCATGCTGGCATTGAGCCCGTTCAAGGTCGTCACCCACGATTTCGACTTCTCCAGCGCCGATTTGGCCGCCGCCGATTCCGTCTCGTAGGCTTTGGCCAGCGCATCCTTCGCGCTGGTCACCGCCTTGACAGCCTGGATCTGGTCGAACAATCCGCGATTAGCATCAGCGACGCTGGCGCGCTGGGCAGCCAGCAACTGCGCTTCAGTTTTCGTCAGCTCGTTCAACTGCTGCTGCATATCCTTGCGTTCGCCGGCGATGTCGCTGGCCGTCTTGCTTACTTCGGCCAGTTCGCCCGTGGCGGCGGCCAGGTCGGCCGCATAGTCGGCGGCTTTCTTGAATGGTTCGGCGATGGCAAGCAGCTGCACATACATGTTCTGGCCAGCGACCGTGTTCAAGTCCTGCGCCAGGACCAGTGCCTTGAATTGCTCGCTGGTCGTCACGCCGGAGTGCCCCATCGCCACCATGGCGCTGCGCACCGACTTGGTGACCGGGTCCATCTGCTCGGCCTCGCTCAGGAAATTCTGCACGAAGAAGCTGGTGCCACTGGTGAGGGTATCGAGGTCGCCCGCCGCGTGTATCAGGCTTTCGCTCAGGGCCACTGCGGAAAGGCCGGAGGTGTTGAACGACTTGCCCAGCACGGCCAGCACGTCCGACACCTGCATATAGTTGTTGGCCACACGCGCCAGCGTTTCCAGGTAGCCCTCGCCCACGGCCTGGTATTTTTCCAGGCCCCCCACGCCGAACTTCGCCATGTCGTCGCCCAGCTTCGAAAAAGCCGCTTCCAGGGCTTTTTGCACTTCCTCGCCCTTCAAGTCCTTCAGGCTGATCTTGCCCAGGCTGACGACGAAGGAATTCAGGCGCGCCGTGAAGGTATCGCCGCCCATGCCCAGCAAGTCGGCGGCAGAGACGATGCTCGTGCGCAGGCCGAGAACGATTTTCGTAAACTGGTCATTCGTTTCCGCGCCCATGGCCGTAAGGTTCGTGGACTTCTTGTCGCTGGAAAACCAGCCGCCGGATTTCTTGGTATCGACGTACGAATTCACGTTGAAGCGCTTAGTATCAAGGTCGCCCAGGCTCGATGAATTGGTGACGATCCCCACATCCTGCACGGTGGTCTTGCCGCCAAAGATGCTGCTGACGACGTTGCCGACGAAGCCGCCGCTGGCGCTGCCTTTGCTACCCAGCGCGGCAGTCAGAATATCCGAGCGCACCAGCAGGCTGCCCAAGCCGCCGATACCCGAGACGATCTGCTTGAGCGAGATCACCATCGACGAGGAGTACGCCAGACCCAGGCCGGAATTTTTCTCCATGATTTCCAGGCTCTTGGCAATCGAATCCGACTTCGCGGATGAATCACCGAGCACCGTGCCAGTGCCGTTGGCGGCCTGGCGGTCCTTGGCCGTCGTGTCGGCGCCACCGCCGCCGCTGAAGGCGCCGCCCAGCACGGCGGCAATCGCCGCTGCCGCCGCCGCATAGCCCCACGGCCCCATGGAGCTCATGAAGGACATGAACACGCCGGGTACCTTGGCCGCATTCTGCGCGGCCTGACCTGCCATCACTGCACCCGTCTCTGTCGCCTGCCCGACTACCACCCCAGCGGCGGACGAACCAGATACAAACAGGCTGGTGGCCAGTTTTTGCAATTGGCCGGCCATTTCCACCGCGCGAAACGCTTTTTCGGCCCCTTCCATCAGCTTGTAGCCCGTGCTGTTTTCCTTGAAAAACCCCTTGGCCGCACCAGCCATGTCACGATAGCCCTTGATTTGCGCCTGCGCGCCATCCTCACGGGCCTTCGCATACGCAGCGTCTTTTTTGGGTTCATCGTTGCCGGCATCCTTGAGCCCTTCTTTCAGGGTGCGCTGAACATCACTCTGGGCCTTCTGATAATCGGCAAAGGCCGTGCCCAACTTGCCTACCGCCGCCCCAGCCTTGCCGAACGCCTTTTCCAGCGCGTCGCCCATGGCCTTGGCGCCATCGACCGTGTCTTTCCACGTTTTTTCATCCGCCGCCTTGGCATCGGCACGGTTCTTGGTCTCTTTTGCCTTGGCCTCCTCGTCGCGTTTCTTCGCCGCCGCTTCCTTCTCCTGGCGCGCCGTTTCCTCCAGTTGCGCCAGGTCGGCGTTGACTTGCTGCTGCACGCGCAACTGCGCCGCTCCTGCTTCGGCGATCTTGTTGTCCCTTTCCTGCTGGCCCTGCGCCGTTTTCGCCTGAAAACCTTTTAATACCTCGGCTTGCTGCTGGTAAGCCGCCACCTCGGCCGCGCCACGCGCGCTGATGGCCATGCGGCGGTTCGCAAAAAACTCATCCTCGCTCAAGGCGCCGCCCTTGCGGCGCGCCTCATCGAGCTTGGCCTGCTGATCATAACCTTCGGTCTTGAGGCGCAATGCGCTTTGAATCGCCTGCATCTGACCTGCCAGCACCGCGTCGCGGGGGTCGGAACCAGCCGCTGGAAGCGAGGCAGTCCTGGCAGGTGCAGCAGTCCTGGCAGGTCCGGCAAACGAGGCGTGCACTTGCCGCCGCAACTCTTTCTCCTTTTCGGGAGAGACGGCGACACCGCCGGCCCTGGCATTGGCCAGGGTTTCCTCGAGCTTCTTTATTTCCGCGCTCTCGCGCTCTGCCTTGGTGACATAGCGCTTCTGCATTTCGTCCAAGTCCTTCACAGCCTGCTTGGAGTCGGCATTGCGTTTCGATTCCGCCTGATCAGCCTTCGCCTTTGCTTCCAGCTGCGTCTGCTTGTTCATCGCCACTGCCAAGGCCTTGGCCTGCTCCTGCTCGAACTGTTGCATCTGCTCGCCAGTCAGGCGTGCCGCCGGGTGCGTGCCGGGAACCAGCTGGCCGGTGCGGCGCACATCGGCCGTGCGCTTCTTGATTTTTTCGATCTCGTCTTCCGGTGTCTCTTCGCGTCCGATGGAACGCATGCCATCCATGAAGCTGGACCAGAGATTTTTGCTACCTTGCAGCAAGGTACCGATCATGCTGAGTTTTTCAGCCCGTTTTTGCAGGCCCGCGTTGATCAAGTCACTCGCCATGACCATGGCTTCCTGCGTCTTGCCTTCCTTTTCCAGCGCGGCGATATGCGCATACTGCGCGCCCGTCAGGATGTTGTAATTCTTATCGTGCGTATCGACCCAGTTGGTCACGCCATCTGCCATCGTCGCAAAGTCGGCCGCCACGGCGCCTGCCGACTGGCCATTCATTTGCGCCATGGTGACGGCAGCCGCGCCTACGGAATTGAGCGCTTCACTGGTGAACTGGCCCGTTTCCACCAGGGTCTGCAAGACCACGCGCGTATCGCCCAGACCGCCCTGGCTGGCATCGGATACCGACGCCACCATGGTGTTAAACTGGCCCTCCGTGATGCCGGCGGCATTGCCGGTCAGTTCCAGGGCACGGGAAAACTTGTCCGATTCCAGCTGGCCCTGCACGAAGGCCTCGGCCACGAACGCCGCCACGTCAGCCGCCATCTGCAGCGCCAGCAGCGGCCCCGCGCCCAGGCGCTTCATGGCCAGTTCCGTTAAGCCGGTGGCATTGGCCATCTCGCCCAGGCCATCCTTGATCTTCCCGATGTCGGCGTTCAATCCGCCTTCGCCGATCTTGGCCGAAGCCTTGGTAAAGCCATTGACCGCCTCAAGTGCCTTGAGCAGACCGTCCGCGGCGTCGCTGCCGCCCGCGCCCAGGGCGATGTTCGCGTCGGCCGCCGTGCGCGCCGCTTCGGCCTGCGCGCGCACCCGTGGTTCAAAATTGCCAAACTTGCTGCTGGCTTTCTCAACCTGTTCGCCTGTCTGTTTACTGGCGGCTGCCAGGTCATTCACTGCCTGCGTTCCCGCCTTGATCTCCGCCGCATTCACGGCAATTTTTAACTCTGTTATCTCTGGCATGGTTGGCCCATAAAAAAGGCCGCGCATGGCGGCCGGGTTGGAAAATGCGGGTCAGCCCGCCGCATGCTGATGCGACAGGAACAGCGCGTCGAGCTGGTCCAGCAACTGGTGCTCGAACGGTTCGATGGCGATGGCGTGGCGCGCCTGCCAGGCGAGGATTTCCGTGCTGGCGATGGGGTTGACGGCCATGCAGTTCTGCCGCTTGCGGTTCAATTGCGCAAACCATTCCCACACGTGGGCCAGCTCGAACGGCATGGGCGGCGTCGCCTCTTCGGGCGGCGCGCGGAACAAAGGATGGCGCCGCGCGGCGTCGATATGCTCGCCCTTGGCATGGCCGTCGGCCGCGCGCGCACCGCGCTCGAACTGGTGCCCGGCGTAGCGCAGCAGGCTGGCCGTCAGAGTTTCAAAAAATTGGCCTCGTTTTCCAGCGCCGTGGTGACCTTTTCCTGCCAGGTTGGATATTTTTCAAAGGCCGCTTCCAGCAGCGCAGCATCGAGCGGCACGGGTGCGCCGTTGCTGGTGAAGCCGTACCAGCCCGTGACCACGGCCAGCGCCAGGCGCTTCTGGTTACCGTCGATGGCTTGCACCAGCAGTTCCGCGCCTTCGTCGGTCGAAGCGTCGATGGCCGTCTTGCGGCGTGCCGACTTTTTATAACCTTCGGCGCGCACGGCGTTGTTCGCCACGCGGTATTGCTCGCTATTCTTGCCGACGATGGTCAGGCCGGCCACCGCTTCGCCGTCCGCGTCGAAGATGACGGGCACGTCGAAGGTGACGGGAGCGGCCACCGCGTTGAGGTTGCCGATGTCGAAGCCTGCCTGGATTTTTTGTGCGTTGTTCATGTGTGCTGCTTTCTGGATGAAGTAAAAAAGTAAAAGGCCGCCATCACGGCGGCCCCGGTGCAGGTCAGCCGCTTACAGCGCGCTGTCCTGGATGCTCAAGGTGGTCGCTTCGTGCTGCGCGTCGGTGCCCTTGTAGCGCAGGACGTCGAAGGCGCAGGTGACGATCTTGTTTTTCTCGCCGTCGTCGATCTTGGCCGAGGTGATCTTGATGCGGCCCATGGCCAGCGCCAGCACGTCGGCGGCTGGCGCCGTGCCCGACGCCATGGCGTAGGCCAGCGGGATTTCCGTCTCGGACTTGAAGTAGTCGAGATAGGTAGCGTCCTGCAGCAGCACCGTGAACTGGCCCGAGCCCATCACCTTGCCGCGCGAGGCGGCCGTGGCGTACTTCGAGCCGATCACCGGGTCGACCTTGACCTGGCCGTCGAGCGAAACGGACATGCCGGTGCAGATCTGCGACGGGATGCCGTTCACGGACAGCATCGCCGTGGCGCCCGAAAACTTGCCGGTGCCCGGCGCGGCCAGCGGCGTGGGGAAATACGGCGCGGCCGTGGTCGGACCTTCCGCCTTGCCCATCAGGGTGAAATCCAGGCTGGTGATGCCGTTCGGCTGCACGGCGATATCCATCTTGCTGACCAGCTGGTCGACGAAACTGCGGTGCACGCCGATCTTCGGGTCCTGCACTTCGGCCGTGAACCAATCGGTGGTGTGGCCGCTCAAAGGGGTGAAACTGCGCTTGCCCACGGCCGCCACGCCGACCGAGTCGCCGGCCGCCTTGACTACCATGGCCGAACCGTCCATGAACTGGCCATTCAGGTTGGTGGCCGTCACCGAAGTCACAAAAAAGTTCTTTGCGTTGTTGGCGGCGGCCGGCGCCGTCATGCCGGTGATGCGCACCACGCTGCCGGCGCGGAAACCGTCTGCCAGCCAGGAACCGGCGCTGCGCGTCAGGCCGGAGGCGGCGGCGGCGATGGTGGTTTGCGCGGCAGCCACGCCGCCTGCCGTGAAGTCGCGGCGCAGCAGCGCCGCCATCAGCGGCGCATACGTGCCGCACGCCGCTTCGGCCTTGATGGCGCCCGTGGTGCGGAAGTTGCCCAGGCGGGTATCGCCCTGCTGCTGGCTGGCGTCGATTTCGGCGCTCGCGTACTTGTCCGCTTCCGTGTCGAAAGTGGCTGTGACGCGGGGATAAATCTGGCCGCCGCCGGCGGCCGCCTTGCTGCCTTCCGCGCTTTGTTTGCTGATAACGATCAAGCTGTCGATGCCGTTTGCTGTCGATGCCATAAGTAATACCTTTCGTGGGATGAAAAAAAAGACCGCATCTGCGGTCTTGAGGGGGAACTGCCGACAATCTGGAAAATAAAAAGCCCGCGCGCGGTGAGGCGGCGGGCTGGCGTCCGGATGGCTCGGGGCCATGCCGGACGGAAGGTGGGCGAAGGGCCATGAAGGCCGTTCGCTGCGCTGATTTCCCCTATCGGTGTCGCGCCGAAAGCGCGTCTATTACGAGTGGAGAAGCATGTGGTGTACTGCGGGTGTTAGCTGTGTTGCTGTTGCTGCGTGATCGAGACTCTATTGTAGGGGCATTTTTTTCAGTGCCAGGCATATTGCAAAATCTTTTTAGTGACCGAGGCGGCGCATGGCGCGGGCCCCGTGCGACTGGAAGATGGCTTCCAGTTCGCTGACCATGTCCTTGATGCGTTCGAGCTCGAAGCCGCCGGAGCAGCTGATGGCCGCTTCGCCGGCGCCGCGGCAAGCCTGGCAGACGACAGGCGTGCCAGCCTGCATGGCGGCGACAACGCCCGTGCCGTGGCAGACCTTGCATTTGCTGTCGAGCCAATGCGCGAGCGACGCTTCGGCCACGCGGCGATACAAGGTGTTGGCCGCCTGCGCATCCCAGGCCGTCTGCGCCTTGACCCAGCGCCGCGCGCGGCCCTTCTGCGTCACGGCCGCCGTCCAGGCGCGCAGCAATTGGGCCAGGTTGCCCGCATTGCCTTCGAACAGGCGGCTGACGGTGCCGTCCGCGTATTTGACGCGGCACAGCAAGGCGCCCATGTCGCCGGCCAGCGCGGCGGCCGCGATCACGTCCAGGTCGTGGTGGACGGCATCGTCGCGCAGGTTCTGCGATGACAGCGATGCGATGAATTTTTCTGCAAACCCCATGATTTCTCCTCGTTGATTCTTGTTTCAGTTACCCGCCGGGCCAAACAGGGCCGCCACCAGCGGATCGCGGCGCGCCGCGCCGCGTACCCAACTGGCCGTGCGGCGCACTTGCGGCGGCAATTCGGCCCAGCCATCGACGTCGTCGTCCTGTTCCCCCAGCGCGTACAGGGCGGGCCGCTGGCGCCCCGGTTCCGTGCAATGGCGCTGCGCCAGATGGATCTGTCCCAAGCCGCACATGTGCCGCAAATAGCGGCTCATGGTGCCCGCATCGAGTCCCAGCAAGGCGGATAATTGCGCCGCGCTGGCCTGGCCCTGCTCGCGAATGTACTGCGCGATGCGGGCGATATGCAGCTGCGACTTCTTGCTGCGTCCCTGTAACTGGCGCCCCTGCCGTGGCGCCGCCCTGCTTTCCACCAATTGACTGCTGTTCAACATCTGCCTGACCTCCCGTGGTGCTGCCCGCCAGCAGACGCTGTAGTGCGTTTGCGACAGGCAACGAATGGACTTTATCAATCGCTAATGTTAAAGTCAAGCATTTGGTAATTTATCAAACGGTAAATTTCAGGTTTAATGTGGAGATGAATATGTATCAATACAGACGCGACCGCCTGCTGGCCCTGATCCGCGAGCATTACGACAACACGCGCAAGAAAATTTCCGACGTCAGCGGCTGGAGCGAGGCACGCATCTCGCAAATCCTCTCGCCCACCTACCGCGAGGGGCGCGCCTTCAGCGAAAAGATCGCGCGCAAACTGGAAGCGGACCTGCAACTGGACAGCATGTATTTCGACCAGGGCGCGGCGCCCGACCAGGCGGCCATGGCCGCACGTGCGCTGGCCGGCGTGCGGCCCGTGGTCGTGGAAGATGGCGAAGATGAACGCTTTTACCCGATCCGCAAGGTAAAACTGCGCCTGTCGGCCGGCATCACGGGCTTTGCGATCGAACCGGAAACGCACGACGGCAGCACCATCAGCGTGCCGCGCAGCTGGGTCGAGCGCAATGGCTACCACCCGGAAAAACTGGTGGCGATCAAGGTCAAGGGCGAGAGCATGGAACCGGCCCTGTACGAGGACGACGTGGTGATCATCAATACGGCCGACAACCGGCCGGCCGATGGCATCGTGTTTGCCATCAATTACGAAGGCGAACCGGTGGTCAAGCGCATGGCGCGCGATATCGGCGAATGGTGGCTGACGTCGGACAACCCGGACCAGCGCAAATACCACCGCAAGTTGTGCCGCGGCAATGAATGCCTGATCGTGGGCAGGGTCGTGCGCAAGGAAAGCGACCGGATTTGAAAGCGAAGTTTATCAATCGATAAACTTCGCTCGCGGCAAGGCGCTTACGCCAGCGCCGCCTGGATCTGCTGCAGCGATGCCGGATCGTCCATCGACGTCAGGTCGCCCGGGCTGCGGCCTTCGCAGATGGCCTGGATCGAGCGACGCAGCAGCTTGCCCGAGCGCGTCTTCGGCAGTTGCGCCACGAACAGCACGCGCGCGGGCCGCGCCACGGCACCCAGCTGACGATCGACGACGGCCATCACTTCGCGCTCCAGCGCCGCTTTCGCCTCGACGCTGTCGAAGCCCTGCGGGTCCTTCAGGATCACGAAAGCCATCGCCACCTGGCCTTTGAGCTTGTCTTCCACGCCCACCACCGCCACTTCCGACACGTTCGGGTGGCTGGTGATGCTTTCCTCGATTTCGCGCGTGCCCAGGCGGTGTCCGGCCACGTTGATCACGTCGTCGGTGCGGCCCAAAATAAAATAATAGCCATCCGCATCGCGCACGCCCCAATCGAAGGTGGAATACACTTGCCGTTCGCTGAAGGTAGACCAGTAGGTGTCGACGAAGCGTGCGTCGTCGCCGTAGACCGTCTGCATGCAGCCGGGCGGCAGCGGGCCTTCCAGCACCAGCACGCCCTTCTCGTTGGCGCCGCACTCCTCGCCCGTCGCTTCGTTGAGCAGCTTGACCTGGTAACCGTACATGGCCAGGCCCGGACTGCCCAGGCGCGTCGGGGTGTCGGCCACGCCTTTCGCCACCGAGAGGATCGGCCAGCCCGTCTCCGTCTGCCAGTAGTTGTCGATGATGTCCACTTTCAGTTCGTCGGCGATCCATTGCGACGTGGTTTCATCGAGCGGTTCGCCCGCCAGATACAGTGCCTTCAATGACGACAGGTCGTATTTGCGCATCAGTTCCACCGGGTGCTTGCGCAGCACGCGGATGGCCGTCGGCGCCGAGAACATGCGCGTGACCTTGTATTTTTCAACGATGCTCCACCAGATGCCCGCATCGGGACAGATCGGCAAGCCCTCGTACAGGATGGTGGCCATGCCGGCGATCAGCGGGCCGTACACGATGTAGGAATGGCCCACCACCCAGCCGATATCCGAGGTGGCAAAGAAGGTTTCGCCGGGCTTGCCGCAGAAGTTGTACTGCATCGACGACGCCAGCGCCACCGCATAGCCGCCCACGTCGCGCTGCACGCCCTTCGGCTTGCCCGTCGTGCCCGAGGTGTACAACACGTACGACGGTTCGTTCGACTCAAGCCAGGTGACGGGCACCCGCGCGTCCAGGTGCTGCTCGCGCAGTGTCGCGTAATCGACGTCGCGGCCCGGCGTCAGTTCCATCGGCACCAGGTGGCGGTCGACCAGCAATACCTGCTGCGGCTTGTGCGCGGCGATGCGGATGGCTTCGTCGAGCAGCGGCTTGTAGGCAATCGCCTTGCCATTGCGCGAGCCGGCATCGGCGGAAAACACCAATTTTGGCTGCGCATCGTCGATACGGCTGGCCAGGCTGTTGGCGGCAAAGCCGCCGAACACCACGGAATGCACGGCGCCGATGCGCGCGCAAGCGAGCATGGCGAACGCCGCCTCGGCGATCATCGGCATGTAGATCAGGACGCGGTCGCCCTTGACCACGCCCAACGACAGCAGGATGGCGGCGCAGCGTTCCACTTCGCGCTGCAGTTCGCGAAAACTGTAGCTGCGCTCAGTATTCGTTTCGGTGGAAATGGCGATCAGCGCGGCCGCATCGCCCTGGCTTTCCACCCAGCGGTCAACGGCGTTGTGGCACAAATTGGTGGTGCCGCCGACAAACCACTTGGCGAACGGCGGGCGGGAATAATCGAGCACTTGCGAAAACGGGGTATGCCAGGCTATCTTGTCCGCTTCCTCGCGCCAGAAAGCGTCAGGCGTGTCGATAGAGCGTTGATAAAATGCTGCGAAATTCATGTCTCCTCCGGTAGGCGTGCAATCTGTCTCCGGCTCGGGCGAACAGGCCCGGCCTTGATATGTGGACTATCTGCTTGCGTACTGCTGACTATTATTTATCTGTTGGTGCATCCTCCAAAGGTCTTGCGAACAGTTTTTTGGAGAAAAGGAACATCTGCGGCTGTGCTGCCACGCAGGCGCTGCGCTCGGCCGCGATCCTGTCGCGATTCGCCGCCAGCGTGGCACCGGTCAGGGGCATGCCGAACTGCCCGTCCACCGGCGCGCTTTCCTTTTGCGTCATCACGCGCAGCATGACGATATCGCCCAGTGCCTTCTTGAAGTGTCCTGCTTCCCAGTACCAGCGCGTACTGCCATCGCGCTGTTTTTCAGCAGGAATCATCTCGCAGTTGTAACTGCCAAAGCCGCTGAAATCGGTCACGCTGATGCGGGCCGAAGGATATTGTTTCTTGACGGCGGCCACCTCCAGCACCACCCGCCGTTTCCACTCGTCGAACAGGGGCCACAGGCCAGCTCCTTCGAACAGGGTAAGCATCTGTGCGTGATACGGATAGATCACCAGCTTGATATCGGCTTGCGTGGCCGACATCGCCACCAAAAAATCATGCATCGCCTGAAAATCGCCGTCAGCAAAATCGGCCTTCGACATTTTCACAAATCTGGCGGCACTTTTCTGCGCCCGATGCTTGAATACCTTGTAATACCCATCGCGGACCGCATGCGCGCCAAACTCCAGAGCGGGATTGAAACCGTCGGGCGCTATGGTGATCGCCTGCCTGTCATGCTGAATGCGCAGCGTGGTCAGGGCATCCTTCACCGATGCCAGCGAAAACAGCGTGTCGAAGCGCCAGAATCCATGGGCATGGCCGGACTGTGCTTCCATGCGCTCTGGCTGCGCGATGGCCGGCTTCAAAAAATCGATGAATTCCAGCCCCACGATCACTGTCCCTGGCTTGATGCCTGCCTGCGACAGTTGCGCGAACTGGCTGATGGCCGTGGCCATGACGGTGCCGGGAATGCCCATGTTATAACCGGCACCGTGTATCAGGCCAAATGCGGAGGCGCGCGGATCGAAGCCGATCTCGGCGCGTGAATTACCCAGGATGATGAAGCGCGGCTGCAGACGCAGCGCGTGTGCGTGCTTGATCTGGCTCTGGTAGCGGCTCAGGCCAGGCTTGACGGCGTTAAAGTTTTCGCGCCTGACCGCCCCATACAGATTGTAGGGGTCGACAATGTACACGAAGACGCAGACCAGGCATGCGCAGGAAAGCAGTACCAGCACCAGGGTGGACAGATAGTGCCTATAGAATGGTCTTGTCATTTTCCTTCTCCACTAGAACTGAAAATACAAGAATTCGGCGGGCCGGTTCAGGGCCAGGATGCTCGCCAGTGCCAGCAGCGCGATGGCGGCAGCCCACGCCGGCGAAGCGCGCCAGGTCAGCAGCCTTGCCATGCCAGGGCCTGATATTCCTGCAGGGTGGGCACGCTGGAAGTACAGCGCCGGCCCGCAGCGGCGCATGATCTGCTGCGTATTCGGGAAAGCAAAAGCCAGCAGCGCCGCGATGGCGATCCACGTCCAGGTTTCGACGAACAAGCGTCCGCCGCCCAGATAAAACGTCACTCCCGTCGCCTCCAGCAGGTGCTGCAGCGGCGGCACACGGCTGGCCAGCACGTCGGGTGCCGAGACGCCATGGGCGCCCGCCATGCCCTGCAGGATCTGCCACGACCTTGCCATGTCCGGCGCGCGGAAAAAAACCCAGGCAACGCAGACGGCGGCAAAAGTGACGAGGGTGGCCACGACTTTCCAGACGCGGCTATCGAGCGGCAGGCGCAAGCGCTGCGCCACCACGCTCCAGGCCTTGTGGATGGCCAGGTAGGCGCCGTGCAAAAAACCCCAGACGATGAAGTTCCAGCCAGCGCCATGCCACAAGCCGCCCAACACCATCGTGATCATCAGGTTCAGGTAGCGCCGCGCGGGCCCGCAGCGGTTGCCGCCCAGCGGGATATACAGGTAATCGCGCAGGAAGCGCGATAGCGTCATGTGCCAGCGGCGCCAGAATTGCGCGATATTGCGCGATTTATAGGGCGAGTCGAAATTCAGGGGAAAGCGCACGCCGAACAGGCGCGACAAGCCAATGGCCATGTCGGAATAGCCGGAAAAATCGAAGTACAGCTGAAAGGCATACGCCAATACCCCGCCCCAGGCGATCAACAGCGATGGCGCAGCCGGATTGTCGAACAGCGGCGCCGCATACGGGGCGATGCTGTCGGCGATCAGCACTTTCTTTGCCAGCCCGATAAAGAAAATCGTCGAGCCGATAGCGACGTTCCTGGCCGAGAAACGGAAGATGCGCTTGTCCGCAAACTGCGGCATCATCTCCTTGTGGTGCAATACGGGGCCGGCGATCAGGTGCGGGAAATACGTGACGAACAGCAGATAGTGGACAAAGCGGTTTTCCTGCGCCTTGCCCTGATAGGTGTCGACCAGAAAGGCGATCTGGGTAAACGTGAAAAACGATATCCCGATCGGCAGCACCACGTGCAGGACGGGCATCGGTTGCGCCGTCAATTCCGCCAGGCTGGCGACAAAGAATCCCGCGTACTTGTAATAGGCGAGCAAGCCCAGATTGGCGCCGATGGCGGCGGTGACGAGCCATTTTCGGCGCGATGGCGGGCTGGTGCCGAGCAAAGCCGCACAACCGTAGTTGAAGAGGATGGAGCCCAGCAGCAGCGGCAGGTAGTGGTAATCCCAATAGCCGTAGAAGAACAGCGATGCTCCCGCCAGCCACGCGGCGGCCCACAGTTGGCTGCGTCTGCCCAGGATGAAAAATCCCGCCACCGTGATGGGTAGAAAAGCAAAAAGGAAGACGTAGGAGTTAAATAGCATCTGTTCACCGGTCAGGAAGCATGGGAGGCCGCCAACACCCGCGACACGCTAACGCGCATCGCGGCTGGCGCCCTGCCATTTTCCTTGCCGCTCAGTTTTTTTACCAGCAAAAGTATCAATCTATGGGCAGGTGCACGGTCAGGCCGATTCCAGGTGCGTGCTGCGCGGACTAGAACGCGTCGCCGGGAACGCGCACGGCCCCTTCCATCAGCACGCGCGCGCTGCGGCTCATGATGGCCTTGGTGACGCTCCACACGCCATCTGCCTGCGCCGCTTCCGCGCCCACCATCAGGGTGCCGGACGGGTGGCCGAAGCGCACCGAGTTGCGGGGACCGCCACCGGCCGCCAGGTTGACCAGGGTGCCGGGAATGGCTGCCGCCGTGCCGATGGCGACAGCGGCCGTGCCCATCATGGCGTGATGTAATTTACCCATCGACATGGCGCGCACCAGCAAGTCGATCTCGCCCGCTGCCACCTGCTTGCCGCTGGACGAAACATAGCCGGCCGGCCTGGCGACAAACGCCACTTTCGGCGTGTGCTGGCGTTTCGCCGCTTCATCCAGGCTGGAAATCAAACCCATGCGCAAGGCGCCATGCGCGCGGATGGTTTCGAAGCGGGCCAGCGCCACCGGATCGCCATTGATGGCGTCCTGCAGTTCCGTGCCCGTGTAACCGATGGCATCCGCATCGACAAAAATCGTCGGGATGCCGGCGTTGATCATCGTGACCTTTAAAACACCGATGCCGGGTACGTCCAGGTCATCGACAAGGTTGCCGGTAGGGAACATGGCCGAGCTGGCGCCATCGCCGCCCTCCTCGTCTGCCGCCGGATCGAGAAATTCCAGTTTCACTTCGGCGGCCGGGAAAGTCACGCCATCGAGTTCGAAGTCGCCCGTTTCCTGCACTTCGCCATGCGTCATGGGCACGTGGGCGATGATGGTCTTGCCGATATTGGCTTGCCAGATGCGCACCGTGGCGATGCCGTTGGCAGGCACGCGGGCGGCGTCCACCAGGCCGCTGGCAATGGCGAACGAGCCGACGGCGGCCGACAGGTTGCCGCAATTGCCGCTCCAGTCGACGAATGGCTTGTCGATGGAGACCTGGCCGAACAGGTAGTCGACGTCGTGCTCCGGCTTGCTACTTTTCGCCAGGATCACCGTCTTGCTGGTGCTCGACGTGGCGCCGCCCATGCCGTCGATCTGCTTGCCGTAGGGGTCGGGGCTGCCGATCACGCGCAGCAGCAAGGCATCGCGCGCGGCGCCCGGCACTTGCGCGCTGGCGGGCAAATCCTGCAGGCGGAAGAACACGCCCTTGCTGGTGCCGCCGCGCATGTAGGTGGCGGAGATTTTGATTTGAGGTTGAGGTGTCATTGTATATTTCCGCAGAAGTTCTTTGCTTGCGCTGCGAAGGTGACAGCCTCCCCGCAGCACAAAGCTGGGGTCAGACCCGGCGGGTCTGACCCCTGGTTTACGCTGCTTTCACCGACTCCAAAAAGTCCTGGGCAAAGCGCTGCAAGACGCCGCCGGCCTCATAGATCGACACCTCTTCCGCCGTATCAAGGCGGCAGGTGACGGGCACTTCGACCGTTTCGCCGTTCTTGCGATGGATCAGCAAGGTCAAGGTGGAACGCGGCGTGCGCTCGCCGACGACGTCGTAGGTTTCGCTGCCGTCCAGGCCCAGGGTCTTGCGGTTCACGCCAGCCAAAAATTCCAGCGGCAAGACGCCCATGCCCACCAGGTTGGTGCGGTGGATGCGTTCGAAACCTTCGGCCACGATGGCTTCCACGCCGGCCAGGCGCACGCCCTTGGCGGCCCAGTCGCGCGAGGAGCCCTGGCCATAGTCGGCGCCGGCGATGATGATCAATGGCTGCTTGCGCTCCATGTACACCTCGATGGCTTCCCACATGCGCGAGATTTTGCCTTCCGGCTCGATGCGCGTGAGCGAACCGGCTTTCACTTTGCCGTCCTCGATGACCATCTCGTTCTTCAGGGTCGGGTTGGCAAACGTGGCGCGCTGCGCCGTCAGATGGTCGCCCCGGTGCGTGGCGTAGGAATTGAAGTCTTCCTCGGGCAAACCCATCTTGGCCAGGTATTCGCCGGCCGCGCTGTCGAGCATGATGGCGTTCGACGGCGACAGGTGGTCGGTGGTGATGTTGTCGCCCAGGACGGCCAGCGGACGCATGCCTTTCAAGGGGCGCGCGCCAGCCAGCGCGCCTTCCCAGTACGGCGGACGGCGGATGTACGTCGTCTGCGGACGCCAGTCGTACAGGGGGCTGACCTTGATGCCGTCGTCCGCCTGCGCGGCAAACATCGGGATGTACACCTTGCGGAACTGCTCCGGCTTGACGCTGGAAGCGACGATGGCGTCGATTTCCTCGTCGGACGGCCAGATATCTTTCAACAGAATCGGTTTGCCGTCCGCGTCAATCCCCAGCACATCCTTCTCGATATCGAAGCGGATGGTGCCGGCGATCGCGTAAGCCACCACCAGCGGCGGCGAAGCAAGGAAAGCCTGTTTCGCGTACGGGTGGATGCGGCCGTCGAAGTTACGGTTACCCGACAGGACGGCCGTGGCGTACAGGTCGCGCGACACCACTTCATCCTGGATCACGGGGTCGAGCGCGCCCGACATGCCGTTGCACGAGGTGCAGGCGAAAGCCACGACGCCAAAGCCCAATGTTTCAAGCTCCGGCAGCAAGCCCGCTTCCTGCAGGTACAGCTCCACGGTTTTCGAGCCAGGTGCCAGCGAGGATTTCACCCACGGCTTGCGGGTCAAACCGAGGCGGTTCGCATTGCGCGCGATCAAACCGGCGGCGATCATGTTGCGCGGGTTGTTCGTGTTGGTGCAGCTGGTGATGGCCGCGATGATGACGGCGCCGTCCGGCATCTTGCCCGGTTCGTTTTCCACCACGCCGGAAATCCCGCGCGCGGCCAGCTCCGACGTCGGCACGCGGTTGTGCGGATTCGACGGCCCGGCGATATTGCGCACGACGGACGACAGGTCGAAGCTCAAGACGCGCTCGTACTGCGCGTCGACCAGGCTGTCGGCCCACAAGCCCGTCTCTTTGGCGTACAGCTCCACCAGTTTCACCAGTTCGTCGTCGCGGCCCGTCAATTTCAGGTACTTGATGGTTTGCGCGTCGATGTAGAACATGGCGGCCGTGGCGCCGAATTCCGGCGCCATGTTGGAAATCGTGGCGCGGTCGCCCAGGGTCAGGTGCGCAGCGCCCTCGCCAAAGAATTCCAGGTAGGACGAGACGACCTTCTGCTTGCGCAAAAATTCCGTCAGCGCCAGCACGGTGTCGGTCGCCGTGATGCCCGGCTGCGGCTTACCCGTCAGCTTGACGCCGATGATGTCCGGCAAACGCATCCACGAGGCGCGGCCCAGCATCACGCTTTCCGCTTCCAGGCCGCCCACGCCGATGGCGATCACGCCCAGCGCATCGACCATCGGCGTGTGCGAATCCGTGCCCACCAACGTATCGGGATAGGCTACACCATTTTGCACCTGGATCACGGGCGACATGCGCTCAAGATTGATCTGGTGCAAAATGCCGTTGCCCGGCGGAATCACGTCGACATTTTTAAAGGCCTTCTTGGTCCAGTCGATGAAGTCGAAACGGTCTTCGTTGCGGCGGTCTTCGATGGCGCGGTTCTTGGCGAAGGCATCGGGGTCGAAACCGCCGCATTCGACGGCCAGCGAGTGGTCGACCACCAGCTGCGTCGGCACGACGGGATTGACCAGGGCCGGGTCGCCGCCCTGGGCCGCGATGGCGTCGCGCAGGCCGGCCAGGTCGACCAGGGCAGTCTGGCCCAGGATGTCATGGCAGACGACGCGCGCGGGAAACCACGGGAAATCGAGGTCGCGGCGGCGTTCAATGAACTGGCTCAGCGAAGCGTTCAGGGTAGCCGGGTCGCAGCGGCGCACGAGGTTTTCGGCCAGCACGCGCGAGGTGTAGGGCAAGGTGGCATAGGCGCCTGGCTGGATCGCATCGACGGCGGCGCGCGTGTCGAAGTAGTCTAGCTGGGTGCCCGGCAAGGATTTTCGGTGCAAGGTATTCATGGCGGTGCTCATTATTTGCGGTCCTTGATCGGCACGAATTCCAGGTCTTCCGGGCCGACGTAATTGGCGCTCGGGCGGATAATCTTGTTGTCAATGCGCTGCTCGATGATGTGGGCGGCCCAGCCCGACGTGCGCGAGATGACGAACAGCGGCGTAAACATCGCCGTCGGCACGCCCATCATGTGATACGACACGGCCGAGAACCAGTCCAGGTTCGGGAACATGTTCTTGATTTCCCACATGACCGATTCCAGGCGCTCGGCGATGTCGAACATTTTCGTGGAACCGGCTTCCTGCGACAGCGAACGGGCCACTTCCTTGATGACTTTATTGCGCGGATCGGAAATCGTGTAGACGGGGTGGCCGAAGCCGATCACCACTTCCTTGTTGGCGACGCGTTCGCGGATGTCCGCTTCCGCTTCATCGGCGTTGTCGTAGCGTTTCTGGATATCCAGCGCCACTTCGTTGGCGCCGCCGTGTTTCGGGCCGCGCAGCGCGCCGATGGCGCCCGTGATGGCGGAATGGATGTCCGAACCCGTGCCGGCGATGACGCGGCTGGTGAAGGTCGAGGCGTTGAATTCGTGCTCAGCGTACAGGATCAGCGACGTATGCATGGCTTTTTCCCACGACGCCGACGGTTTTTCGCCATGCAGCAGGTGCAGGAAGTGGCCGCCGATCGAGTCGTCGTCCGTTTCCACTTCGATGCGCTTGCCGTTATGGCTGTAGTGGTACCAGTACAGCAGCATGGAGCCGAACGACGCCATCAGGCGGTCGGCGATGTCGCGCGCGCCCGGCGCGTTATGGTCGTCCTTCTCCGGCAGGGTGCAGCCCAGCACGGACACGCCCGTGCGCATCACGTCCATCGGGTGGGCGGCGGCCGGCAGCGCTTCCAGCGCCAGTTTCACTGCCGACGGCAAGCCGCGCAGGGATTTCAGCTTGGCCTTGTAGCCTTTCAGTTCAGCGGCGGTCGGCAGCTTTCCGTGCACCAGCAGGTAGGCGATTTCCTCGAACTCGCAGCTGTCGGCCACGTCCAGGATGTCATAGCCGCGGTAGTGCAAATCGTTGCCGGTCTTGCCGACCGAGCACAGCGCCGTATTGCCGGCGGTGACGCCGGACAGGGCGACGGATTTTTTAGGCTTGAAAGTGGCGGCTTGCGGTGCGGTCATTGTGTTCTCCAGATTGAATAGTCTCGGTTGCGTCACTGCGGGACCGGCATGCGGTCCCTGCTTCTTTACTTATTTCTGCTTATTTCTTTTGCGCGGCGAACAGCGCGTCCAGTTTCTGCTCAAAATCATGATAGTTGATCGATTCATACAGTTCCATGCGCGTCTGCATGGTGTCGACGACGTTCTTTTGCGTGCCGTCGCGACGCAGCGCCTGATACACGTTTTCCGCCGCCTTGTTCATGGCGCGGAAGGCGGACAGCGGATACAGGGCCAGGCCCACATGGGCGCTGCGCAGTTCGTCCAGGGTGAACAGCGGCGTGGAACCGAATTCCGTGATGTTGGCCAAAATCGGCACGTTGACGGCTTTGGCAAACGTGGCGTACATGTCCAGGTCAGTGATGGCTTCCGGGAAGATCATGTCGGCGCCCGCTTCGACGCAGGCGACGGCGCGTTCCAGCGCCGCTTCCAGGCCATCGACGGCCAGCGCATCGGTGCGCGCCATGATGACGAAGTTCGGGTCCGTGCGCGCATCGACGGCGGCCTTGATGCGGTCGACCATCTCTTCCTTGCTGACGATTTCCTTGCCCGGACGGTGGCCGCAGCGCTTGGCGCCCACCTGGTCTTCGATGTGCAGGCCGGCCGCGCCGAACTTGATCATCGATTTCACCGTGCGCGCCACGTTGAAGGCGGACGAACCGAAGCCCGTGTCGGCGTCGACCAGCAGCGGCAGGTCGCACACGTCGGTGATGCGGCGGATGTCGGTCAGCACGTCGTCCAGGCTGGAAATGCCCAGGTCTGGCAAGCCCAGCGAACCGGCCGCGACGCCGCCGCCGGACAGGTAGATGGCTTTATAGCCGGCGCGCTTGGCCAGCAAGGCGTGGTTGGCGTTGATGGCGCCGACGACTTGCAACGGGGATTCTTCCTGGACGGCCTTGCGGAATGCGGCACCTGCGGAGTATTGAGTCATGTGTTCACCTTATGGGTTTCGGATGGTCCCGAATGTTTCACGGAGTGGCTATGAGCATTGGTATTGCAAATGCCGTGCCAGCACCATGCGTCCGCGCGAAAAATGCGCCACGGCACAGTGAAAACAAGGGGAAATGGCCACGCAGCGGCGCTGCACGCGCCGTCACGCAAGAGAACAGCGATGTCACGATTCATGTCAACGATGTTTCAAATATGTTTCAATCATTCCATTTGAAACATTGAAACATGAAACAGGTCAGACTGCTACCGGCAGAACATAAAAAAACAGCCGGCGGGCGCCGGCTGCAGGAACACTATTGTTGAAGAAACAAAAAACTAGGCCAGCCGCACCAGCGGGTTGGCGATGATGTTGTCGATCTGGCGCACGGCTTCCTCGCAGGCGGCGGCAATCGCGCCCTCCTCGTCGTCGCGCACGAATTGCATGGTCGAGCCTTCGAATACTTCCAGGCCTTCGGCCGTGGCGCGCTCGATGTCGCAACTGGCCGACCATTTGCCGTCGGTGGTGGGCACGGCCAAGGGAACGATTTCCCAGCCTTTATAGTGAATTTTAGAACTGCTATCCATGGGTGCCTCCTTCGTGACTGACTCAATAGTGGAAATCGTAGCATGAAGCGCGGCTGGCAGCGACGTGTTTCACGCGCCAGCCGGAGCCAGGCGCACTTTCGGGCTAAACGATTTACGCTGGCTCAAGGGCGCAGCAGATTATCGACTTCCGTCCTGGCCACTTCCAGGCCCGCCGTACAAGCCGTCTCGGGCGCCGCGTAGCCGCCCAGGGTGCGGCTGCGCGTGATCGCCTGCGCTTCCGGCTCGCCTTCGCGCTGCAGCCGGTAGGTAAAATCCCATAAATCGTCGTTATCCTTTTGCGGGGTCACGGAAATCGTAAAACCGCGGTACTGTTCGCTGCGTGCAGTGATATCGTTCATGAATTCCTCCTTGGAAGAATGAGGTTACCATGCTGCAAGCGCCGGGGTGCGCACGGCTGTGACGGCCGCATGCCTGCCCCCTTATCTGTTTTTCGCATGTTAAATGTGAATTTACAGCATTTTTTTAGCGAACTCTGGCGATATAATGCCATTCCCTGTCCCTCCCTTGCCCGCCCTTTGCCGCCGCGATGACTCCACAAATCCAAGCTTTCTTCGACCCCGCCACCGCCACCGTCACCTATATTGTGTATGAGGCCGACGGGCGGGACTGCGCCATCATCGATTCCGTGCTCGACTACGATCCCAAGGCGGGACGCACCTCGACCGCCTCGGCCGACAAGGTGATCGCCTTCGTGCGCGAACACGGCTTGCAGTGCCGCTGGCTGCTGGAAACCCACGCGCATGCCGATCATCTTTCCGCCGCGCCCTACCTGCAGCAGCAGCTGGGCGGCGACGTGGCCATCGGCGCCGCCATCCAGACGGTGCAGCAGGCGTTCGCCGCCGTCTACCACCAGGATGACGCCAGGGCTGACGGTTCGCAGTTCGACCAGCTGTTCGCGCCCGACCAGGTGTTCCATATCGGCGCATTGGAAGTGCGCGCGCTGCACGTGCCCGGCCACACGCCGGCCGACCTGGCGTACCAGATCGGCGACGCCGTCTTCGTGGGCGACACCCTGTTCATGCCGGACGTGGGCTCGGCCCGCTGCGACTTTCCCGGCGGCTCCGCTGCGCTGCTGTACCGCTCCGTGCAGCGCCTGCTGGCGCTGCCGCCGCAAACGCGGCTGTTCATGTGCCACGACTATCCGCCCAACGGCCGCGCGCCGCGCTGGGAAGTGACGGTGGCCGAACAGCGCGCCGGCAACATCCACTTGCGCGACGGCATCACGGAAGAACAATTCGTGGCCATGCGCACCAGCCGCGACGCCACCCTCGACATGCCGACATTGATCTTGCCCGCCATCCAGGTCAACATCAACGCGGGCAAGCTGCCCGAGCCGGAAGACAACGGCGTGCGCTACCTCAAAATACCGCTGAACGCGATCTGATTCCCCCCGGCATTCCTTGCCCGCCGCGCCTCCTTTCTTGACACCACGCAAGTCCAAGCTCAGGCAATCCGCATACAGTGCAGATTGCCTGAGTTCACTTTGGCGCCGCTTTATCCTGCTTAACGCTGACGGAGCGCCCGCATGTCGCCCGACCCTACGCTCGATACGAATTGCATCCTGCTCGCCGAAGCCGAAGGCACGACCTTGTTCAGCCATGCGCTGCTCCAGGCCGTCACGCGCCTGCCGCGTCCCGGCATCGTCATCTTCGTGCACGGCGTCAATTCCGACGGCGAATGGTATGAGCAGGCCGAACATGGCCTGTGCGAAGGCCTGAATACGCGCCTGAAACGCCGCGACGAAGACCTGGCGATCCCCGGCCCGGCCGCCGGACAGATGCGGGCCGCCACCTACGCGCGCGAACTGACGGATGACGGCTTCCTCAATCCCAAGCGCAACGCCACCACCTTCCTGCTGGCGGACGACGCCAACTCTCCCGTGATCCGCTTTCGCTGGGGCTACAAGGCCAATGGCAAGGAGTTGCAGGCGTTTGGCGACGGCATCTATCTGAACGAAAAGAATTACTGGGGCGGCGGACCGTTCGCCAACGGCTGCAGCGCCCTGCCCGATCTGTGGAACCAGGGTTTGTCGGAGGAACTGTTCCTGTGGATGCATATCCAGCACATGAACCCGACGAATGACCGGCAAGTGTATGCCTGTCCGCCGCGCCCGTATTTCGTGTTCGCCGCGTGGCGCCTGGCGCGTCTCGTACAGTCGATACGCGCTTGCCAGCACGACGCGCCCGTCACCATCGTCTGCCATAGCCAGGGCAATATGGTGGCCATGGCGGCCGCCTTTCTCGGTGAAACGCTGGGCGCTTCCGCCGTGGCCGACTGCTACGTGCTGTGCAACCCGCCCTACAGCTTGCTCGACAGCAATTTCACGGAAAACTGGGTCAGCGGCCATCTGAAGGATGAGCATGGCAATACGGGCCGGCAAAAGTACGCGGCGCGCACGCAAACCTTGAAAGCGTTTTTCAACATCCTGCGCACCCGCACGGCAATGCAGCAGGATGCCGCCTTGGTCGACGAATTCAGCGCCAATCGCAAGCCTGAACGCAAGGACAGCTATACGGCCGCGTTCGACCGCGCAGACTACGGCTTGCATGGTTCCACCTACGGCAGGGTTACCCTGTATTTCAATCCGCACGACCAGGTGATTTCCGCCACGCCCGTGCAGGGCATAGGCTGGCGCGGCATGTCGGCACAGGAAATTGCCGATACGGGCGGCGCAGGCGTCTTCACCCAGCGCGTGTTTGCGCAAAACCACCTTGTCGGCCAGGAAAATGAACAAGACTACGATATCTGGCAGCGCAATGGCCAGCCCTTGACGCCGGACAGCCTCGATTTCTGGCACCCGCGTTCGCTGGTCGCCGAGTACTCGATCGAAAAGGGCATGCGGGCCAGCAAAGGCATCGGCCGCAAGATACTGACCTTTCTGTTCGCGCCCATCGTCATCATTCTCGCCAAGACTGCCGGCACGCGCATCAACGCCCTGCCGCCCAAGTCCTGGCGGCTGCCGATGAAGGCGCCCAAGCTGCCCTTGCCATTTCTGCCGCATTCAAAGCGCTTTACCGACATCGGCGAAGCATTTGACGAAGGCTGCGATGCCCCGGCCGACTCCCTGCACAAGGAACGCGCCGCCGACGCCGATGACGCGTATGCGCCTTACCGTTCCCAGGGCAAGGGCGATGCGCACACCGAGGCGGCGTTGCGCTACGAACAGAACGGCATGCTGCGCATGCAGGCCAGGCGCGACGGCTGGGCCGAAAAGGGCAAGCCAGTGACGGCGGTGGACCAGCCGGAAGAGGCTTCCAGGGAATTCAAGGCCTGGCGCAAGCAGGAAATCCGGAACTACCTGGCCGCCAATATCGACACCCACGCCACCGATCACTCGACCATCATGACCAATCCCGAGCATGCGGAAAAGGCGCTGGCGTATGACGTGGCGGTGGGGGTGTGCACGATCGGGCGGGAGGACTTGCGGGAATTAAGGGTTGCGGCGGATTGGAGCCTGTTGAAAGGCGCATCTTTCGAGTCTGGAGAGTTCTTTGAATACTACGACAATGGCACATTTAAAAATGTATCTTTATTTACATGGGCAAATGACAAAGACAGCCCTGCCAGAAAACCGAAAGGCATCGTTGACGAGCGCCAGAATGCCAGGCCTGCCGACCCGTCCACCAACTTTGCGCTGAGGACTGACGGTGCGTAAGTTCATTGCCACGCCGCGCCAGCGACTGGCCTGGGCCCTCGCCACATTTCTCTTCGTCATTTTCCTGGCACTTTGGTCCATCTGGCCGGGCTATGGTGACCATCGATATGTCCACTCACCTGGAGACATCATGAAACAGTTCCTCGCGCTGCCCATGCTCGCCGCCAGCTCCATGTTTGCGCTATTGACAGCCTGCGCCGTGAAACCTGCACAGAAAGAAGACGGCCTCCCAAAAACCGCGGCCCAAGTGTCCTTCCGGGCACAGGTCGTGGGCCTGCAGTGGCTCAACCCGCTGCAGCGGCTCGACTATCCCACCGAGTGGCAGCTGCTATGGACGCTCGGCTTGGCCAAACCCAACAAGAATGACGATATGGTCAGGACGGATCCCAGGGGTTTCAGCACCTTGCAGGCCGTCGCCCCCATTGCCCACGATATCAATGGCAGAGAAACGTTCAAGGGCTATCACCATAAGTATCTGCGCGAGCTAATGACCAATTTCCACGACATTTACTATTCCAGCCCCACCTACTTCTACCATGTCTATCCCAAGAATCAAAAACAGAACTGGCGTGAACTGGCAGGCATCCGCGTGGAATATGCCCTGCCTGAAGGGAAATTCGATCTGGTAGAAGTACACCAATTCACGCAGCAAACCATCGCCGATACCTTCAGCATCGGCAACCCCCACTTCCCCACTCTCTGGACCCGCGCCACCCCGCCCGACGTGCGCATCACCCTGGGCGGCAACAATGCAGGCTTCGTCTCCCTGCAAGCGGCGCTGGCCTACCTGGAAGCGCATCCGAAGGAAACCGTGTGGGTCATGAACTGGGATGCGCCGAGCCGGCCGAAGCCCATGCAGATCAATGAAAACCTGGTGCTGCTGGTGCTGGCAGGCCCCGATTACAAGACGGAACGCGCGGCGCTGGCGTGGATAGGCTATCCGGCCACGCGCAAGGTAGCCGATTTTGAAACGGGCAAGGACAAGCCGCCGCGCGCCGTGCAGGCGTGGCAGGCCGTATTTGCCGAGGCGGCGCGCCATGGCGGCAAGACGGAAGAAGATATCGGCTACGTCATCCACGACGCCAGCCAGAACCTGCCCTCCTCATCCGACCGTCTGGGCCAGCTGGCGCAAGCGCTGACCCTGGAAGTACCGGGATTCGACTTCCTGCCGCAGACCTTCAATACGCCGGCCCTGCTGGGCGAAATGGGCGCCGGCACGGCGCTGACCAATGTCGCCCTGGGCATCGCCCATGCGAACCACGTCGGCCAGCCCGTGCTGGTGGCGGGCACCAGCGATCCTGACAGCGTCACGGGCGTGCTGGTCTTGCCGCCGGCCATCGTGCGCCCCATCAATCACGACCAGCCGTGGTTCCGCGCGCGCGGCGAAAACCATGCGTATCTGCCCTGGTGGGGCATCCGCCACGACGCGGCGGACGCTATGCAGGGCTACTCGCAGTGAGGTGGATTGATGGCTTACGTAATAAGTCAGCGCGAGCTGCGCACATTAGCCGCCGGCACCGCTTTCTCCCTATTTGCGCTATTGACGGCCTGCGCCGTGCAACCTGCTCCGAAAGAAGAGGAGCTTCCAACAATCACAGCCCACGTTCCTTTCCGGGCACAAGTGGTGGGCCTGCAGTGGCTCAATCCGCTGCAGCGGCTCGACTATCCGACCGAGTGGCAGCTGCTCTGGACGCTCGGGCTAGCCAAACCCAACAAGAATGACGATATGGTCAGGACGGATCCCCGAAGTTTCAGCACCCTGCAGGCCGTGGCCCCCATTGCCCACGATCTCGATGGCACGGAAACGTTCAAGGGCTATCACTATAAATATGTGCGGAAATTAACCAGCCTATTTCATGACATTTACTACTCCAGCCCCACCTACTTTTATCGGGTCTATCCCAAGGATCAAAAACAGAACTGGCGCGAACTGGCAGGCATCCACGTGGAATATGCGCTGCCTGCGGGCAAATTAGATCCAGAGGAGGCAAGAAACACTATACGCGAACGCATCACCGACACCTTCAGCATAGGCAACGTCAATTTCCCCACCCTCTGGACCCGCGCCACCCCGCCCGACGTGCGCATCACCCTGGGCGGCAACAATGCAGGCTTCGTCTCCCTGCAAGCGGCGCTGGCCTACCTGGAAGCGCATCCGAAGGAAACCGTGTGGGTCATGAACTGGGATGCGCCGAGCCGGCCGAAGCCCATGCAGATCAATGAAAACCTGGTGCTGCTGGTGCTGGCAGGCCCCGATTACAAGACGGAACGCGCGGCGCTGGCGTGGATAGGCTATCCGGCCACGCGCAAGGTAGCCGATTTTGAAACGGGCAAGGACAAGCCGCCGCGCGCCGTGCAGGCGTGGCAGGCCGTATTTGCCGAGGCGGCGCGCCATGGCGGCAAGACGGAAGAAGACATCGGCTACGTCATCCACGACGCCAGCCAGAACCTGCCCTCCTCATCCGACCGTCTGGGCCAGCTGGCGCAAGCGCTGATCCTGGAAGTACCGGGATTCGACTTCCTGCCGCAGACCTTCAATACGCCGGCCCTGCTGGGCGAAATGGGCGCCGGCACGGCGCTGACCAATGTCGCGCTGGGTATCGCCCATGCAAACCACGTCGGCAAGCCCGTGCTGGTGGCGGGCACCAGCGATCCTGACGGCGTCACGGGCGTGCTGGTCTTGCCGCCCGCCATGGTGCGGCCCATCGCCCACGACAAGCCGTGGTTCCGCGCGCGCGGCGAAAACAATGCGTATTTGCCGTGGTGGGGCATCCGGCATGACACGGCGGACAATTTGCAGGGTTACTCGAAATAAAGTCCGAAGTACTGGCCATCGGCTCGCAGCGAGCTTCCAGGCGGCCCGGCCGCGCCGCACACATGGCGTCAAACGCAACAATACAATGCAAATGATGCGCCTTCCGCCATGCCATATCCCTCGATACCATGTAATGACCCCATTCGAGGATCAGCCACGCCATGCATTCACCGTCAAAACCCGCTCCACCCAGCCAGCTGGCGTCCCAGGCCGGCAGCGCCACGATGCCCGTGCGCGGCGCGCTTGCCAGCCTGTCCCTGGCGATGCTGCTGCCCGCGCTGGGCACCAGCATCGCCAACGTCGGCCTGCCCGACATGGCCAGGGCCCTGCAGGCACCGTTCCAGGATGTGCAATGGATCGTGCTCGCCTATCTGCTGGCCATCACCGCCCTGATCGTCAGCGTGGGACGCCTCGGCGACATGGTCGGCCGGCGCCGCCTGCTGCTGGCCGGCATCGCGCTGTTTGCCATAGCTTCCATCCTGTGCGCGCTTGCGCCCACCTTGTGGCTGCTGGTTGCCGCGCGCGCCCTGCAAGGCCTGGGCGCGTCCGTCATGATGGCGCTGACCATGGCTCTTGTCGGCAGCACCGTCCCCAAGGCCAGGACGGGCAGCGCCATGGGCCTGCTCGGCACCATGTCCGCCGTCGGCACCACGCTGGGCCCCGCGCTGGGCGGCCTGCTGATCGCGCGCTTCGGCTGGCAAGCCATTTTCCTCGTCAACGTGCCGCTGGCCGGCGTGGCGCTGCTGCTGGCCTGGCGCTGCCTGCCGGCGGACCAGCGCGGCGCGCACGCCAGACGGCCGCTGTTCGACCACCGCGGCACCGTGCTGCTGGCGCTGACTCTGGGCGCGTATGCGCTGGCCATGACCCTGGGCCGCGGCCATTTTGGCGTGCGCAACGCGGCGCTGCTGCTGGCCGCCTGCGTCGGCGCCATCCTGTTCGTCCGGGTCGAACTGAAGGCGCCGGCGCCGCTGATACGCCTGGCCATGCTGCGCGCGCCCGTGCTCGGCGCCGGCCTGGCGACCAGCATGCTGGTTGCGACGGTGATGATGTCCACGCTGGTGGTCGGCCCCTTCTACCTGGCGCGCGGCCTGGGCCTGGGCACGGCCGTTACCGGCATGGTGCTGGCGGCGGGGCCGCTGGTGGCGGCGTTCTGCGGCGTGCCGTCCGGCTGGCTGGTGGACCGCTACGGCGCGCAGCGCGTGGGCGGCGCGGGCCTGTGCGGCGCGGCCGGCGCCTGCCTGGCGCTGGCCCTGCTGCCCGCCAGCCTGGGCATTCCCGGCTACATCGTGCCCATCATGCTGCTCACGGCCAGCTACGCGCTGTTCCAGGCGGCCAACAATACGGCCGTCATGGGCGACATCGCTGCCGACCAGCGCGGCGTCATCTCCGGCATGCTCAATCTGTCGCGCAATCTGGGCCTCGTCACGGGCGCCTCCGTGATGGGTGCCGTCTTCGCTGCCGGCACTGGCGATATCGCCGGCGCCCGGCCAGCCGCCATGATCGGCGGCATGCACGCCACCTTTGCCGTCGCCAGCGCGCTGATACTCGCCGCGCTGGCCATTTTCGCGCTCGGCCGCGCCCTGCGCAGGTCTGGAGAGCCCGCATGATGCGCGCCCGCGCAATCGCGCTCCTGCCGGTTTCGCTACGACTACCGCTGTTGCTGCTGGCCCTGACCTGCGGCGCCACCCTGTCCGGCTGCTGCTGGCCCTGAGCTGCCGCGCCGGCGGCGTCAGCCGGCGTTGATCCGGGCCGCGCAAGCGTCGACCACGCAGCCGCGCAGCCAGCGGTGGGCGGGGTCGGCATCCATGCGCGGATGCCACATCAGCGACACGGTCAGGTCGGGCATGCGCAGCGGCAGCGCAAAGCTGAACATGCCGGCGCGCAGATTTCCCGTATGCCGTTCCGGCACGGTGGCGATCAGGTCGGAGCCGGCAGCCAGCGCCAGCGCCGCCGTAAAGCCGCCGACGATGCTGGCGATCGTGCGCTGCAACCCCAGCGCGGCCAGCGCGTCGTCCATCGGTCCCGTCTCCTGATCGCGCCGCGCCACCAGCACATGCCGGCCGGCCGCATAGCGCTCGGCGCTGATGTCGCCCTGCGCCAGCGGATGGCCGCTGCGCACCACGCCGACAAAACGGTCGCCGAACAGCCTGCGCGTGCGCACTTCCGGGCTGGTGAGGCTGCCGATCACGCCCGTTTCCAGGTCGATGCTGCCCTCGCGCAGCTGCACGCTTTCGCGGTCGAGCTTTTGCACGAAACGCAGACGCACGCCTGGCGCTTGCGCGCCGATATGCGCGAGCAGCGCCGGGCCGAAATTTTCCACGAAGCCGTCGCTCGCACGCAGCGTGAATGTTTGCGCCAGCTGGCGCGGATCGAGCGCTTGCTCCGGACGCAGCACGGCCAGCACTTCGCCCAGCAGGGGGGCGACTCTTGCGCGCAGCTCCAGCGCGCGCGGCGTGGGCACCAGTTCACGGCCGGCGCGCACCAGCAGCGGATCGCCCGTCGTCTCGCGCAGGCGCGCCAGGGCGCGGCTCATGGCCGATGGACTCAGACGCAAGCGCCGCGCCGCGCGCGTGACGCTGCCTTCGGCCAGCAGGACATCGAGGGTGATCAACAGGTTCAGATCGGGTAGCGACATGGTGTTTACCTTGGCATGCATTGCTGACGCCGGGTTGCCGGCGCCACCACTGGCGCGCGCCGCCCGGGCGGCGGCCCGCGCGATGGCGCTTACTCGGCCTGCTCCGGCGCGCGCCCGATCTCGCCGTCGATATTGGCCAGGAACCAGGCCAGCGACGACATCAGCGCCACGTTGCGCTTCAGGTTATCCGGGTCGACCTTGTCCAGCGTGTCGGCGGGCGTGTGGTGGTAGTGGAAGTAACTGTGGCTGTCGACCAGCGGCTCGAAACTCGGTACGCCGCCCGTTTCCAGGCGGTGCAGGTCGCCCGTGCCCAGCGCGTCGCGGCGCGTGAAGGCGTGCGCGCCCATCGGCAAAAGGGCCGCGCGCAGGGGAGCGAACAGTTTTTCCGACTTCGGCCCCACGCTGGCGAGGATGCCGAACGGGCGGCCGGCGCCGCTGTCCATCTCGATGGCCGCATATTGTTTGCCGAGCGCCTGCTTGTGGGCCTCGAAATAGGCCTGGCCGCCACGCCCGCCGTTTTCCTCGTTCATCCAGGCGATCACGCGGATGGTGCGGCGCGGCCGGTAGTCGAGCTTTTTCAGGGTTTCCACCACGCCCATGGCTGCCACCACGCCGGCGCCGTCGTCGTGCGCGCCCGTCGCCAGGTCCCAGGAATCGAGATGGCCCGAGACCACCACCACTTCGTCCGCCTTGTCCGTGCCCGGCCAGTCGGCGATGACGTTGTAGCTGTCCGCTTCCGGCAGATTTTGCGGCGTCAGGGTCAGGTGCATTTTCAGCGGCCCGCGCGCGGCCAGGCGGCCCATCAGCAAGGCGTCTTCCACGGTGACGGCGGCGGCGGGAATGCGTTTATTCTCATCCAGGCCCGTGGCGCCCGCATGCGGAATGCGGAAATCGGCGCCGCCGACCGAACGCACGAGCGCGGCGGCCGCGCCCAGTTCCGCCGCCGCCTTCGGACCGAGGAAGCGCGCGCGCGAACCCTGGCCGTAGGTGACGCCGGCCAGGCCCCGCTCGGCCATCTCCTGGTCGAATGGCGTGTCGATCAGCACGATGGCGCCCTTCACTTCCGACGCGCGCGCCTTGAGTTCATCCAGGCTCTTGACGATGATCAAGGGCGCCGTCAGGCCGGCGGCCGGCGTGGCGCCGGAGCCGCCCAGGGCGGTGAGCACCACGCGCTGCGACACGCCCTGCGGACGGCCCGCGTAATCGACGATTTCCGCCGTTTCCACGCCGCGCACCCAGTGCGGCACTTTCACGGGCTGCAAGGTGACGGTGGCGCCCAGCCGGCGCATGGTGTCGGCCACCTGCTGCACGGCGGCGGCCGCGCCGGCAGAACCGGACAGGCGCGGGCCGATCAGATCCGTCATGTCGGCCAGGCGGGCGTACGCCCAGTCGCTTTGCAGCGCGGTGTCGCGCACCTGCGCCAGCGCTTGCGGCGCATTGCCTGGCGCGGCGGCAAAGGCGCCGGCGCTGACGATGCAGCCAAGGGCAAGGGATACAGCGGAACGGCGCAGTGGCGCGCCAGTCAGGATGCTATGCATGTGTTCAAATCCAGTCAACGAGGTCGAAGCGGGTACGCCGTGGCCATGGGCAAGGCGCGACTTTTTCTACGATAGCGTATTTATTCTGTCATTGCAGCAACTTTTACGGGATCGATTGCCTCGCCCCCCAGAGTCGATTACCATCAGAATCGTGATCGCTACCGGAAACCGCCATGCTCAAGGGAACACTCTGTACCGTCCGGCATTTGCAGGCCGCCGACCTGAATACCTATATTTCCCTCGTCAACGACCTGCCCTCGCGCGGCGAGTTTTTCTCGATGCAATTCAAGTCGCCCGAGGCCATGCGGCGCGACTTCCTGCAATCGGGCTTCGTGACCGAGGACAGCGAATTGTTCCTCATCGAAGATCACGCCCAGCACATCATCGGCACGATCACGCACTTCAAGAGCCGCACGCCAGCCTCGCGCGAGATCGGCTACCGCCTGTTCGACCGGCAGCGGGACGGACGCGGCTACATCAGCGAAGCGACGCGCCTGCTGGTCGACTACCTGTTCAATGCCTATCCGTATCACCGGCTGGAGCTGCTGATGGACCCGCAAAACATCGGTTCCGAGCGCATCGCGCAAAAGAACGGCTTTACCCAGGAAGGCTTGCTGCGCCAGGCCTTCTTTATCAACGGCATCATGCGCGATGTCAAAATGTACAGCCTGCTGCGTCCCGAATGGCAGGCGCGCCTGCGCTGACTTGTTACCGCAGCGCCCCGATTGTAATAAGTTGTATTAGACGTGGAACAAGGTTGCGGCAGCAGATATAGTCCAGTCCATGCAGATCATTGTGATCTCGCCGGAATGGAAGGAAATGCCATGTTGAACAAGAAACTCCTGGGTGCGGTAATGGTAGCGGCAGTGGCTGTGTCTTCGGCCGCAGTCGCCGGTGACCGCGACTTCAATACCGTTGCAGGCGCCGTTGTCGGGGCGGCCATTGGCAACAGCACCGGCGGACGCAATGGCGCGATCGTCGGTGGTGTGCTGGGCGCCGCCGTCGGCAACAGCATCAGCACGAATGACCGTTATTACGACCGTGGCGGCTATCGCGGCGGCTACCGCGAAACCTACTATGCGCCTGCGCCGCAGCCGGTGTACTACGCCCCTGCCCCGCAGCCCGTGTATTACGCGCCGCCACCGCGCTACTACGGCCCGCCGGCTGTCGTCTACGTGCAACCGGGCCGCGGCTACTACCGCGACCATGGCCGCCGCGACTACTATGACCATGGCCGCGGCCACGGCTGGGGCCATCGCCGTTAAGCAGCACCCTGCACCTGCACCATGAAAAACCTGCGCCAGCCTGCTGCCGCAGGTTTTTTTGCGTGAAAGGCAAGGTATCGCCCCTGCACAATATCGGCTAAGCTGTGTCCTATGATCAACATTGCTGGCCGCCTGGACCGCACCAACCGATGCATTTAATCAAAGACGAGCTCGACTTCGGCCCCTGGCTCGATGCCGCCGCCGGCACCAGCGTGGGCGCCGGCCCCCTGGCGCGGCGCGAAAACCAGGATAACTTCCTGCTGATCGATGCCAGCGGCCACGCCGTCTGCCTGTCGCGGCAGGCGCCGTTTCATTGCCAGGTGCCGGGCTGGCCGCGCGGCCACGTGCGCGCCGCCGTGCTCGACGGCATGGGCGGCCACGGCCTGGGGCGTGAAGCGGCGGAAGCGGCCGTGCAAGGCTTGCTGGCCATACCCGCCTGCCTTGACACGGCCAGCCTGGCGGCCAGGCTCGACGCCTTGCACACGCGGCTGCAGGACAGTTTCGCCGAGGCCGCGCCAGCCCAGGCGCGTCCGCCCGGCACCACCCTGACCTTGCTGGAAGTGCCGGCCGGCGAAGCGCCGCTGCTGTATCACGTGGGCGATTCGCGCCTGTATGAAATTGCCGACGGGACAGCCAGCATCCTCACCGTCGACCACGTGCCGGCCACCGTGTACGCCATGCGCGGCGCGCTCGACGAGACGCGCTGGCGGGCCGCCGTGCACGGCGAACACCATCCGCAAATCTCGCAGGCATTCATTTTAGGCAACGCCATCAGCGACAGCTTGCAGCTCGACAAGCCCTTGCGCGGCCTCGATGCGGCCACCTTGCCGCCGTTCCTCGCGCACCTGGGCGACCGCCGCGTGCTGCGCGTGCGCCCCGGCGCCCACTATCTGCTGGCCAGCGACGGTTTCTGGGCCTGCGAGGACCCGCTGGCCCTCACGGCCCGCTGGCCCGCCCTGTGCGCCGGCAAGACTGCGGCACAGGCCGTCAGCGCCCTGTTCGACGATTTCCTCTCGCATCCGCCCAAAGGCTTGCATAGCGACAACATTACCGTGCTGGCGCTGCGCTTCGATGCGGCATTCACCGTCCCAGGCGGCTAAGTAATCGTCAGGAAATTATTGTGAATTTATGACAAACAGAACCGGATGCTATACAAGGCGCCGACTGCGACGCAGTGCGAGCACTGCTAGCAGTTGGCAAGCCTCGTCGGCCACCTTGTAGAGCGCCGGTTACGGAAGTCAGAGATCACAAGAATTTATTGGAGCTTACTTAGCGGCCAGGTAGCCGGCCGTCGCCGACACGGACGACAGCACGGCGCCCCAGGCCATGTCGATCGCCGTCAAGGCCAGCGGCCAGTCGCGCAAGGTCGCATAGTTGCTCAAATCATAGGTACCGTAGGCAAGCAGTCCCAGCAGCGCGCCCAGCACTGCCGCCGTGCGCCCGCGGCGCGCGCGCAAGCCTGGCAAAATGGCGAAAATCAGCAATCCCGCCACGTACAGCAGATAAAACAGCACGGCCGGCGCCCAGCGGGGAGACTCCGCCAGCAGAGGCCCCAGCGCCGCGCCGTACACCGGTTTCATCAGCACCGCCAGCCACAGGGCATCGATGGCCAGGAATACGCACAAGGTGGCGCCATAGGCTATGGCAAGCTGGAACGGACGTTGGACAGGCATGGTCGTCTTTCGGCGTCAGGCGGCGTTGAGAAACAGTTGCGCCAGCATAATGCAAAACGCCGCCATGCTCACGACAGCCTGTATAAATTGAACCATGCCCATGGCGCGCGGTCTGACGAAAGGATCTCTCCAACGTCACCAGGAGCACGCCATGAGCAACAGCATCGCTACACCGCAGGCCGGCCCCGCCGGCGCGCCTGACTACGCCGCCATCAAGCAACGCCAGCAGGCAGGCTGGGCCAGCGGCGACTTCGCCGTCATCGGCGTGACCCTGCAGCCGGTCGGCGAATCACTGGCCGAGGCCGCCGATATCCGCGCCCTGGAAGACGTCATCGACATCGCCGCCGGCAACGGCAACGCCACCCTGGCGGCGGCGCGCCGCTTTGCCCGTGTCGTCTCCACCGATTATGTGCCGGCGCTGCTGGACAAGGGCCGCGCGCGCGCCGAGGCGGAAGGACTGGCCGTGACCTTCCGCGTGGCCGACGCCGAAGCCCTGCCCTTCGCGGACGCCAGTTTCGACGCGGCCCTGTCCACCTTTGGCGCCATGTTCGCGCCCGACCACCGGCGCGCGGCCAGCGAAATGCTGCGCGTGCTGCGTCCCGGCGGGCGCATCGGCATGGCCAACTGGACGCCGGACGGCTTTATCGGACAGCTTTTCAAGACCATCGGCAAGTATGTGCCGCCCCCGGCAGGCGTGGCGTCGCCCGCCCGCTGGGGCGAAGAAGCGTATGTGCGCGACCTGTTCGGCCAGGAAGCCAGGCAGGTGCACGGCCAAAACAAAGTCTTCAATTTCCGTTACGCTTCCGCCCGCCACTGGCTGCAAGTCTTCCGCGATTATTACGGCCCCGTCCACAAGGCCTTTGCCGCGCTGGACGCGGCTGGCGCCGCAGCGCTGGAACAGGAACTGCTCGCCATGCTGGAACGCCTGAATACGGCGGGCGCCCACTCGCTGGTGGTGCCGGGCGAATATCTGGAAGTCATCATCGGCAAACGGTGAAATTGAATATCCATATCAAAATAACATATCCAGAAAGATATAAAATGTGTTTTTGAGCAATAGTTTCCATGACATGTATTGCAAGGTGTGACCAGGGACATGAATTTGGGCAAAAAGAGCGCATTCCGCTGCCGTGAAAGTTGCCAAGCGGGCGCAAAAGCGCGTAAGCTCTCATGTATAACAGAGGGCAAAATGTCCCCGCTCGATTCGAGTCAGAATGTCATGAAAAAATGCAGCAACCCGGAGCACCCGCACTGTACGTTCTGGGTCTTGCCTGGGGAAACAGTCTGCGCGGGCAACCACCCGCAAGCGACGACTGCCCCCAGCAGCTACGACCTGTTGACCGCACTGCGCAGCGCCCGTTCCGAGCCATCGGCAACGGAGAATGCGCACGCCCCTGCTGCTGACGCTGTTACCGCACCGCTGATGGGCGCAGTCGCGCCCGCGCTGCCCACCCGCATTCCCGCGGCGCTGCCGGCCTCCACGCCAGCAGCTTCGCCTGCCGTCGTTGCCACGGTTGCCACAGCCGCCCACCCCGCCTACCAGCCCGTGCAAGCCCACCTGCACATCAGCGGCTTCGATCCCCGCGCGGCAGGCGGACGGCAAACCCTGAAAATGGAATTGCGCGGCATGAGCGCCGCCTGCGCGCCGCAGCTGACCTTGCGCCTGCGCTCGGACCTGATCCCCCGCGGCGCCGTGCAGCATGATTTCGTGCGCGCCACGCGCGGCGACTGGCGTCCCGTGTTTGTCGAGTTTTCCTCACGCAACAAAGAACACGGGCAATACCAGATCGACGTCGAAGTGCACAGCCACGTCGATGGCGCCGTGGCGCAGAAATGGGTGTGCACCTTTGTCATCCTCGTGCCGCGCCGCGACGCCACCTTGACGGAAATCCACCAGATCTTCCTCAGCACGCATAAAAACGTGCGCGTGATGGCCGACGACGCCTCGATCGCCCGCGTGACGGGCGGCGATGGCTGCAACCTCGACGTGACGGCGCGCAATGCCGGCATCGCCCACGTCGATCTGTCTGCGCCGCAGGGCAAGATCGACATGGGGTTTACCACCATCGCCTGGGACGAGGAATTGATCGAAGTCGACCTGCCCGCCGCCAGCCACTGTCATCCGCACCCGAGCCAGGCCGCCTGCCTCGTCAATGCGGCGCCGGAAGCGGGCGAACAGCGCCAGATCCGCCTGTTCGCGCTGGAAGAATGCATGCTGGGGCGTTTTGAGCTGGTGGACCCGGAAGCCGACGTGCTGCTCAGCCATTTCAGCCCCGACGGCCAGGACAACAATGGCTTGACTCGCCGCCTGTCGGGCCGCCACGCCATCATCCGGCGCGGCCAGCAAGGCTTTGAAATCGAGGATGTGTCGCGCTACGGCGTGCTGCTCGATGGCGTGTGGCCAGGCAAGCACAAGCCCGTCGCCCTGCGCCTGGGCATGCGCATCGAATTGTCTGCCAGCATCAAGGGCATCGTCGTGCTCAGCGTCACGGCCCTGCTTGCGCACGGCGTGATCCTGCACCGCATCGACCACGGCGCCCGCGCCGAGTGTTTTTACCTGCTGCTGCCGGAAGCCCAGCCTGCGCCGGCCAGCCACCTTGCCACGCCGCAAGCCAGCTGCCTGCCCGTGCTGTTTCACCGCAATGGCGGTTTCTGGCACCTGGACACGGCCAGCGGCAAGGAAACCGCGCTGGCACCCGCCACCGCGCTCGACAAGCTCAGCGGCTTCGCGCGGCACAACCGCTTCGCCAGCGAACCGTATCCGGAATGCTGGATCATCCGCACCGAGGGCGCTGCCCTTTGCGATAGCACCATGCAAACTGCGTAGTAACACTGTTGTAAGTCTGCAGTTATCCGCAAGGCTCTAGCGTGGTACCAGTACGAGAAAAATCATCGACAGGCCGAGTATAAACACCGCTTCCAGCGTAAACACGATGGCGGGAATCTGCAATTCGCGCGGGATTTTCATGGCGACACCTCTTCAAAACGCAGGACTGCTTTCAGCATAGCGCGCCCTGCGCCGATTACATTATCAGCCGCACAACACACTTGACCGGCCGGCATCAGGCGCCGAGTTCGCCATCCCGTCCATCCCGACACATAATTTAACAAATTATCGACAGATATTCCGCAAATAGCCCACAGCGACGCCCTTGCGTACTGTATATTCATCCAGTTAATATCCATGACATTTCACAAAGCGCCCAGAGGGCGTTTTACATTTCCTATGGCTTCCAACAAAGCGCATCATGCGACCGGTTGGGCTGCCGGCGTGATCGCCGCGGCCCTGGTCGCGCACGCTGGCGCCGGCGGCCCCTATCAAGTGCTGAGCATGCTCGCCTTTGTCATGGGCGCGCTGGGCGGCACGGCGCCGGACTGGCTGGAAGTGGCCTGGTGGGCGCGCACGCACCGGCTGTGGATCACGCACCGCACGTGGACGCACTGGGGCCTGGCCTGGATCGCCCTGCTCGTCTACACGTGGATGCAATTGCCGCACCACCTGTGGGCGCCGCCCCTGTTCGGCTTTGCCGCCGGCGGCATCATGCATCTGCTGGCCGACTGGCCCAATCCGCTGGGCGTGCCATGGATCTTCCGCCGCCACTCGCTGCGCTGGTGGAAAAGCGGCCGCCACGACATCATCGTCATCATCGCCGCCTGGCTGGCCGCCACCATCGTGGCCGACCACGTGTTTTTCGACGGCATCCACTGGCAGCGCAGCGTGCTGGCGCTGGACAGCCTGCTGCACTGGTCCGCCACGGCCCTGCAGCAAGCCTGGGCGGATCTGCAACAGTGGCAGGAGCGCTGGCGCCTGGGCGGCGGACAGTAATTGACGCCGCCCGCATGGCAATGTGATAATGAGTATCATTCTCAAACAGCCCAGCCAGCCGGCACCCCGCGTTCCGTCAGCCCAGCCCTTCCTTTGCCTGGAGAACGCAGTGAGCACCGTCAGTCCTGTCCATGCCTGCCACCTGAAGACCCTGTACAGCGAGCACCACGGCTGGCTGTATGGCTGGCTGCGCGGCAAGCTGGGCAACCGCGCCGAAGCGGCCGACCTGGCGCAGGACACCTTTTTGCGCCTGCTGGGCAAGCGCGAGGTGACACCGCTGGCGCCCCTGCGCGAGCCGCGCGGCTACCTGGCGACGATTGCGCGCGGCTTGCTGATCGACCGCTACCGGCGCCAGGCGCTGGAGCAGGCCTACCTGGAAGCGCTGGCGCAGCAAGCCGAGCAAACGACGATCAGCGCCGAAACGCATGCCATCATCATCGAAACCCTGCTCGCCGTCGACCGCCTGCTCGACCGCCTGGGCGCGCGCACGCGGACCATCTTCCTGCTGGCACAAATCGAAGAGCTGAGTTACGTGGACATCAGCCGGCGCCTCGGCGTCTCCCTGCCGACCGTGAAAAAGCACCTGGTGCGCGCCTACACGGAATGCCTGATGCTGGCGGCCGCCTGATGTTCGGCGCCGCAACCTCACCTTCCGCCCCCATCCCCCGCAAGGTGCTGGCCGCCGCCGCCCACTGGCATGTGGAGCTCCAGTGCGGCAGCGCCGACCCGGCTGCCCTGCAGGCATGGCGCGACGCCAGCACCGAGCATGAACGGGCCTGGGATCTGCTGCGGCGCATGGACGGCCAGCTGGGCGCGATACCGGCAGCGCTGGCGATGCCGGCGCTGCAGGCGGCGCAACAGCGCCGGCGCGCGGCCGCCAAGATACTCGCCCTGCTGGTGGCGGCCGGCGGCGGCATCGCGCTGGGCCGGGAGGGCTTGCAATCGGGCCCATGGCAAGCCCTGACGGCGTCCTTGCGCACGGCGCCGGGCCAGCGCCGCCATGTGGCGCTGGCCGATGGCGGAGGCATGGAGATGAACACGGATACGGCGGCCGATGTCGATTACGGCGCCAGCCATCGCCGCATCCGCCTGCACCGTGGCGAAATCATGATCACGACGGCGCCCGACCCGCGCCCCTTCCTCGTCGACACGCCGCACGGCGTGATCCGCGCGCTGGGCACGCGCTTCGGCATACGCTGCGCCGACGATGGCAGCACCGTCAGCGTCTTCGAGCACGCCGTGGAAGTACGCTGCGCGGCGCGCCCGGACGCCGTGCGGCGCCTGGAAGCAGGCCAGCAGCTGCGTTTCAGCGCAACTGGCGCGGATAGTGTGCAGGCCACGCAAGCGCACCAGGACAGCTGGCTGCGCGGCATGCTGGTGGCGGCCGACTGGCCACTGCAACAGCTGGTAGCGGAACTGGCGCGCTACCGGCGCGGTCGTCTCGTCTGCGACGCCGGCGTGGCGCGGCGCCCCGTCACGGGCACCTACCGCCTCGACGATATCGACGCCGTGCTGGAAAGCCTGTGCGCCTCGCACGGGCTGCAAGTGACGTACTTCACGCGCTACTGGGCCACGGTGGCGGCCCGTTCAACGTAATTATTTTCAGTTTTTTTTGCGCCAGGGGTTGGTGTTTTGCCCGGCTGCTTCGGCTTGACAAGTAAGAAGCCGATTCATTGGCCATTTTCTTATCCCTCTGAGCAGAAAGACCGAGCATGCAGCTGACCACCCCCGTCCTCCATCCTGCCGCGCGCGCCATCCGCCTGGCCGTCATCGCCATGGCGTGCGCCGCCCCCGCCGCCTTCCTCGCCGCGCCCGCCCTGGCGCAAGGCCAGGCCGCCGCCACAGCGCCGCAAGCCTACGCCGTGCCGGCCGGCCCGCTGGCCACTGCCCTGAACGACTTTGCCGTCGCCGCCGGCGTCAGCCTGTCGACCGATCCCGCGCAGACGCGGGGCCTGCGCTCGCCCGGCGTGCGCGGCAGCTTCAACGTCACGCAGGGCTTTGCCCAGGTACTGGCCGGCAGCGGCCTGGAAGCCGTGCAGCTGCCGAACGGCGCCTGGGTGCTGCGCCTGGCGGCGCCAGCGTCCGCCCCGGCGGCCGGTACGGAAAAGACCATGGCGCCCGTGACGGTCAGCGCCAGCATGGAGCGCGACCCGGTCAGTGAACACAGCAACTCGTACGCGGCGCGCGCCGTCACCGTCGGCAAGGGCGTGCAGACCCTGCGCGAAATCCCGCAATCCGTCAGCGTCGTCACGCGGCAAAAGATGGACGACCAGAACCTCAACACCATCGACGCCGTGCTGGCCAATACCACCGGCATCACCATGTACGACAGCCCCATGGGCGGACGCTATGTGTATTCGCGCGGCTTCATGGTCGAAACGTACCAGTTCGATGGCGTCAACCGCGCCATGTTTTACCCGCAGGCGAACAGCTTTACCAGCAATACGGCCATGCTCGATCGCGTGGAAATCGTGCGCGGCGCTACGGGCCTGCTGCAAGGCACGGGCTCGCCGGGCGCCGCCATCAACATGGTGCGCAAGCGCCCGCTGGCGGAAAAGCAGGTGCAGCTGGCACTCGGCGCGGGCCGCTGGAACGACGTGCGCGGCGAAGTCGACGTCACCGGCCCCCTGAACGAATCGGGCAGCATCCGCGGCCGCGCCGTGGCCTCCATGGAGCAGCGCGATTATTTCTATGACGTGGCCGACAGCCGCACGGACGTGCTGTACGGCGTGCTGGAATTCGACCTGGCGCCGGGCAGCAAGCTGACGACCGGTGCCAGCTACGAAAAACTGAAGTCGACGCCGTTTTTCTCGGGCATGCCCCGCTACCTCGATGGCAGCGACCCGAAACTGCCCCGCTCGACCTACCTCGGCGCGGACTGGAACCGCTGGGACAGCCGCCAGACGGCTGCCTTTGCCGAATTCGAACACCGCTTCGATGCCGACTGGTCGCTCAAGGCCAGCGCCAACTACACGCGCGAACAGCATGACGTGAAATACATGTTCAACCTGGGCGCGCTCCATCCCGCCACCCTGGCCGGCATGATGATGTACGCCGGCGTGTTCGACTACGGCAGCACCAACAAGGGTGTCGACCTGTCGCTCGATGGCAAATTCAACGCCTTCGGTCGCCGCCACGGCTTCAGCGCCGGCGTCAGCACGAACCGGCTGGAAAGCGACAGCGATTACAGCCTGGCCATGATGAAGCTGCCCAATAGCGCGCTGCAACCGAATCACGGCGTGGCGGAGCCGAGCGATGCCTGGATACGCAAGGAAAAGTATGGCGGCGCCCACAGCCTGACAACCATGACGCAGACGGGCGCGTATGGCGTGGCCCGTTTCAGCGTCAGCGATCCGCTCACCGTGGTGGCGGGCGCGCGCGTGTCGAACTACAAATCGAGCAGCGTGTACCGCGACACGGGCGAGGTGTATATCGATCCGTACCGGGAAAACGGCGTCGTCACGCCGTATGGCGGCGTGATCTACGCGTTCGACCCGCGCTGGTCCGGCTACGCCAGCGTCTCCGACATCTTCCAGCCGCAAAACCAGCGCACGGCCGAAGGCGCCCTGCTCGACCCGCTCAAGGGGCGCAACCTGGAAGTGGGCGTCAAGGGTGAACTGTTCGACGGCAAGGTGAATACCTCGCTGTCGCTGTTCCGCATCGAGCAGCGCAACCGCGCCGAGGCCGACCTGGTCAATATCTGTACTAGCGGCACCGAGTGTTATTTCTCGACGGGCAAGGTGCGCAGCGAAGGCGTCGATGCGGAAATCAGCGGCGAAGTGGCGCCGGGCTGGCAGCTGTTCGCCGGCTATACCCTGAACAATTTTAAATATCTGGAGCAGACGTCGATTGTGGGCGTGATGTTCGCCAGTACCTACTCGCCGCGCCACATGCTGCGCGCGTGGAGCGACTATCGCCTGCCGGGCGCGCTGCAAAAGTGGAGCGTGGGCGGCGGCGTGAACTTCCAGACGGAGAGCTCGCGCACCACGCGCGACGTGAAGGTGGCGCAAGGTGCGTACGCCTTGTGGAGCGCGCGCGCCGCCTGGCAGATCGACCGTAACTGGACGGCGTCGCTGTCCGTGACGAATTTGCTCGACAAGCGCTACTACCAGACGGTAAGCGCGCCTGCGTGGGGCAATTTCTATGGCGAGCCGCGCAAGGCGCAACTGACCTTGCGCGCGCGTTTCTAAGGGAGACTCAGGTCGCCGGGCGCAGGGGCGCCTTCGGCAACGGGATGAATTCCGTTTCGCCCGGCACCTGTCCCATGCGCTGGGCGCTCCAGTCGTCGGCCGCCTGCGACAGGCGCTCCTTGCTCGACGAGACGAAATTCCAGAACAGATAGCGGCGACCGTCCAGCGGCTCGCCGCCGATGACGACGAACTGCACCGGGCCGCTGCCTGCCGTCACGACAGGCACGGCGCCCGCTTGCACGGCGCCCGCTTCCAGCAAGGCCATGGTGTGCGGCACCAGCGCCACGCCATCGACCAGCACTTCCCCGCTGATCGGGTAAATCGCCGCTTCCGCCGGCAAGCCGTCCAGCCGCAGCTCCTTGCCTGCCTCCAGCGCGACGTCCAGGTACAGCGTCTGCATGTAGGTGCGCACGGGCGAGGTCTGGCCAAAGGCCGTGCCGATCAAGACCTTGACCACGGCGCCATCGAGCGGCACGACGGGAATGTCGGCCTGCGGCGTGTGCGTGAAACTCGGCTCGTCTTCTTCGTGCGCCTTGGGCAGCGCGGCCCACAGCTGCAAGCCGTGCGTGCGGTGCGGCTGGCCCGCCAGGTCGTGCGGCGTGCGCTCGGAATGCACGATGCCGCGCCCGGCCGTCATCCAGTTGATGGCGCCCGGTTCGATGCGCTGGTACGAACCGATGCTGTCGCGGTGGTCGATCGCGCCCTCGAACAGATAGGTGACGGTGGCCAGGCCGATATGCGGATGGGGGCGCACGTCGTGGTTGGCGTCGGGCGCCACGTCGATGGGACCGAAATGGTCAAAGAAAATGAAGGGGCCGACGGCCTGTTTGACGGCCGAAGGCAGCAAGCGCCGCACGACAAAGCCGCCGCCCAGGTCCTTTTCGTGGCTTTTCAGGATGGCCGCGCTCATGCCAGCACCGTCGTCACTTCGGTGGTCACCGCCGTCATCAATTTATGCAGCGGGCATTTGCCGGCCGCGGCCAGTAATTCCTCGCGCTGCGCATCCGTCAGCTCGCCCGTCAGGTGCAGGGTGGCGGCCAGGCGGTACACGCCCTTGCGCTCCTCGCTGGCATCGCGCTCGGTCGACACTTCCACGTGTTCCAGCGGGATGCCCTTGTGTTTGGCGTACCAGACGACGGTGAGCGCCTTGCAGGCCGACAGGGCCGCGTCGTACAGGTCGTGCGGCGACGGGCCGGCATCGCCGCCCCCTTCCGCCACCGAAGCGTCGGCAGAAATGATGTGGTCGCGCACGTGCACGATGTGACGCATGGGTTGCGACTGGTCGCGGATGGCTTTGATGGTCATGGCGTTCCTTGGTGCGTTTGGAAAGCCACAATTTACACCGTTTGCCCGCTTTGCGCAGCCTGCGCCCCTGCTACCTGGTCATTTGATACGGAAGACGGCGTCGGTCGCCAGCGCCATTTTTCCTGGCTCCGGCGTGACGACGCGTGGCGCCGTACCTGCCTAATCGAGCGTGCGCGCCACCCTGAAACCGACGATATCGTTCGACAGCACGGTGGAAAAGCCGTTGCGCAGGGCCGAGCGCAAATAGCGCGGGTGGTACAGCCAGGAGCCGCCGCGCAGGATGCGCCGGCTGCTGTCGCTGCCCTCTTCCCATGCGCTGCCGTCGACGGGCGCGCCCTCGTAATTGTCGTGCACCACGTCCTGCACCCATTCCCACACATTGCCGTGCATGTCGAACAGGCCCCAGGAATTCGGCGCGAACGTGCCCAGCGGCGTGGTGCCGCCACGGTACACGCCGCGCGGGCCGCCGTTGTACACGTACAAGCCGTCGTAATTGGCTTGCTCGGTGCTGATGGTGTCGCCCACGTTGAAGGCCGTGCGCGTGCCGGCGCGGCACGCGTATTCCCATTCCGCCTCGCTGGGCAGGCGGTACTGCCGGCCCGTGCGCTCGCACAGCCACGCCAGGTACAGCTGCGCGTCATTCCAGCTCACGCCGACCACCGGGTGCTGGTCGTTCTGCACGAAGCCGGGGTTATCCCAGTCCGTTTCCGACCCGCCCGCCCAGCCGGTCGCCTTGACGAAGGCACGCCATTCGCCCACGCTGACGGGGTGCCGGGCGAGCGCGAACGGACGCTCGATGCCAACCCAGTGCTGCGGCGTTTCGCGGTCCAGCCATGACTGCTGCGAACCGGCCTGGATGGCCGCCTTGTGCTCCGTCTCGTGCGCGCCCATCTGGAAACGGCCGCTGGGAATGAGCACCAGTTCCGGCCCCTGCCCAGAGCCATCGAGCCAATCATCGCGCAGGATGCCTTCCGCATTGGCCACCGGTTCCGCGTGTTCCGGTTCCAGTTCCGGCGCCGGCGCCGGCGCGGATGCCGGCGCGGGGACAGCGGCGGCGCGGCTGGCCTCTTCGCGGCGCGCGCGTTCCTGCTCGGCCCGATAGGCCGCCTCCGCCTTGGCGACGATGGCCTTGCGCTGCAATTCCTGGTGTTCCTGCAAGGCCGTGGCGGCATCGGCTTCGCGGCGCGCGCGCAGCTGGCCGCGCAGCGCTTCCTTGCGCAGCTTGCGCGCCTCTTCCGCTTCGAAATGGCGCTGTGCCTCCTGCTCGCGGCGCAGTTTATCCTGCCGCTGCTTTTCCAGCGCCGCCGCCTGGATTTCCGCCTTGCGGCGCTGATCCAGCTCTTCCTGGCGTATCCGGGCCCGCTTGATCTCTTCCTCGCGGGCCTGTTCCGCGGCCAGCGCCGCCTGCCGCTGTTGCTCTGCCAGGCGCGCCTGCTGCTGGCGCGCCTGTTCCGCCAGCTCTTCGGGCGACGGCCCGGCGGCCCGCTCCAGCCCTTCGAGCAAGGCTTGCACGGATAGCGGCCGCAATTCCGCCGTCAGCGAAAAACCGTTCTGCAGCACTTGCCACTGCTGCGCGTTAAGCGCCTGCGGCGCGGACGGCAGGTGGCTGGCGCTGCGCGTGTCGTCGAACGGCATGCGCCCTTCCAGCATCTGGTAAATCATCACGGCCACGGCATACACGTCCAGGCGCGGGCTGGGCTGGCGCTGGTTGGCACCGGCCTCGGGCGCCCGGTAGCCGTGCGTGCCCGCATTCGGCATCTCCAGCGCCAGGCTGCTGTCCGCATTGCGCACGCGCGACGCGATGCCGTAGTCGAGCAGTTTGACATCGCCCTTCGCCGTCAGGAAGACATTGCCCGGCTTGATATCGCGGTGCACCAGCTTGTGCTTTTCCCACGCATACGACAGCGCGTCAGCCACCGGCTGCAGCAGTTCCTGCACGGTCGACAGGGGCAACGCGCCCTGGCGGCCCAGGTAATGTTCGAGGTCTTCGCCATCGAGGCATTCCATGATGATGAAATAACTGGCCGTGGCCGGGTCCTGCGCCCACTCGTAGACGCGCACGATGTTTTCATGCGCGAGTTTTCTCGCCTGGGTCGCTTCCTCGATCAGCAGTTTCGCGTGCGTGGCGCTTTGCGTCAGCTGCGGCGGCAAGATCTTCAGCGCCACCATTTCGCTGCTGCCCAGCTCCGCGTGCGTGGCCAGGTCGGTGGCTTGCCACACCTGCCCCATGCCGCCCGTGCCGATCAGGCGTTCGAGCCGGTAGCGGCGGTTTTGCGGGCCGATTTCCTGGCCCGTCATGAAGCCCAGCTCCGTGCCCTGCCGCACGGGCAACGGCGCGGCCACAGGTGCGGCGCCGGGCGGCGCGTACTCGGCGTCGAGGATGGCGTTCTTGCGGCGTTCAAATTCCTGCTCGCTGAGCAGCCCGTCGTCGTGGAGGGCGCGCAGTTCCCGCAGTTTGTCTCGTGCTTTTTGCATCATCTGGGGTGAAACGCTTCCATCAAGGCTGCAAGGCGACGCCGCAGGCGGCGCAGAATTTATCTTCCGGATGGCCCGCGCGCTGCGCATGGCCGTTCTTGCAGCGAGCCGGCGCGGCAGCAGCGCCTGGCTGCAGCGCCTGCGCCACGGCCACGCCCAGCTGCGCCTGCGCCGACAGGCCGTGCGCGTGCGCCGCGTTCTGCAGATTGATCAAGTCCAGCTGCTGGCGCCGTTCGCGCTCCGCCTGGCCTTCCAGGTAGCTGCGTTCCTGCGCCACGCTGTCCTGCGCCATGCGCAGCGCGTCCAGCGGCGCGACGCTGTTCTCGGCCGCCGCCAGCGCCGCCAGCGCGTGGATCTGCTCGGCGCTCATGCCCGCCTGCAGCTGCACTTTCAGCACTTGCGCCAGCGCGGCCGCGTTCTGCCCGGCGGCCATGGCCACCTTGCCCGTGTCGCTCAGGGAGCCGATTTTCTCGATGCGGTCGATGTCGATGCGCGCCAGTTCGGCCGCATGCGCCTGCTGCGCCAGCAAGGCTTCATATTCTCCCTTCCAGCGCGCGTAATCGCTTTCGCGCTGCTGCGCCATGGCCAGCAAGTCGCGCTGCCATTGCGCTTCCTGTTCCAGCTGGCGCAGCTGCTGGCGCTGTTCCTCGATGGCCAGCGCGTCGAGCTGCGCCAGCTGCGTTTGCTGCTGCAGCTGGCGCGCATGCACGCCGTCGGCCTCGATGGTGCGCAGCAGCTTTTCCTGCTGCGCGATGGCGTCCTCGCGAGCGCCGCCGCGCCGCAGCGCCGCGACCTTTTCCGCGATTTCCGCCGCCTGCACCTGCGCCGCTTCATCCTTGTGCGCCTCGGCGCGCAGCAATTCGCGCTGGCGCGCCAGCTGCATCTGGTCTTCCCACTCCTGCACCCGCTCGGCCTCGCGCTTGCGCGCCGCATTCGCCAGCATCAGGCCCTGCCAGGCCGCCTGGTGCTGCTCCGCCTCCAGCTGCGCCTCGCGCTGGGCAGCATCCGCCTCCGCCTGGCGCAGGCGCGCCAGCTGGGTGCGGCGTCCCGTCTCGTCGTCGATCAGCAGCGCGCTTTCCACCTGCTGCGCGATCGACTGCAAGTGCACCTGGTGCGTAAAGCGCTGCTGCGCCAGCTGGATCTGTTCGCGCCCGTGCAGCTGCGACAATTCCAGCTCGCTGCGCATCTTGATGGCGGCCAGCGCCCGCACGTGTTCCCAGTTGGCCGCTTCATCGGCGCGCTGCGCGCCCTTTTGCGCCAGTTCCTGTTCCAGCTCGCCCAGCGCCAGCGCGGCGCCATGGTCGAGCGCCTGGCGCCGCGATTTCGCTTCCAGGATGCGGCCATACAGGTCGATCTGGCGTCCGCGCAGCGCCTGCAGGCGCTCCGCTTCCTGGTGGTTCAGCTCCGCCTTTTCCAGCGTCGCATCCTGCGTCAGTTCGGCGCGGCGGTGCGCATGGCGCGCCGCCAGTTCCTCGCGGCGGATGCGCTGCCACTCTTCCTCGTCATACAACTGGTCGAGCTGCTTCATGCGCTCCAGGCTGTGCTGCTCGAGTTCCTGCGCCGGCAAGCCGCCCAGCCACAGGGTGCCGATGGCGGCATCGCCGTTGCCGTCGCGTTTGTCGTGGCGCAAACTCAGCGTTTCCACGCGCGCCACGGCCAGGCCGGACGGCGCCAGGCGCTGCGTCAGGGCCGATTGCAGGCGTTCGTTCAGTTCCGGGCGCAGATCCGCATTCGCATCCATCTCGCGCAGCGCGCGGCTGCCGATGAATTCCAGCGCGATCTGGCGCACGGATGGCAGCAGCAAGGCGTGCAGGTGAGCGCGCGTGACGGCGCCCGGCGCGCGCATGAACTGGCGCGCGAACGCGTCGGGCTGGCCCAGGGCGATATCCACGCGCAGGGACGCGGCGACGTTCAGCAGTTCCGTGCTGGCCAGGCCGGGCAGGTCGAATTCCAGGCTGACGGCGTCGGCGCGCGCGATCAGCACTTCGGCCGGACGCGCCGGCAGCAGCGCGGGCAGGCGGGCGAAGAAGGCGGCGCTGTCGTAGTCGCCGGCCGGTATCGAGGTGAAAGCGTCCGATTGCACGATCCAGGCGCGCGACTCGGCCGGTACCTGCAGGCGGCGCGCCGCGCTGCCGAACAGCGAGGACAGTTCGCGCACGCCGAAGAACAGGGCAAGTTGCCCATCAGCAAGATGCCATTGATTGGCATGCAGCACCGCGTCGCTGTCGGGTGCCCCCAGCGACAAGCCGCATTGCGCGCAATAGCCGGCGGCAGCGCCGTTCTTGTGCTCGCAGCGCGGGCAGCGGGCGCCGCCAAAACCAAACAATTGGAACATGTGTGACTCCTGATGATATTTTTATCCACGCGACGGGGCCGCCATGCCGATTCTAGCAGGACAGCTGGCCCTGCACTTGCCGCGCGCGGCAGTGTGCAGCGTCAAATAATGCCACGCGGCAATTACATTCATATGCCCGGATACAGGGCAATTTAGGCCTCAATTCAAGCGGTCGGCTTGCCAGGCCCGTGCGCCGGCATTTCAGCGCCGTTTTTTTGCAGGCCATCCCGCCAAAACCACGGCTGGTCGCATCCGCATGGCGCGGCGGCCCGCGCCCGGCTACAGTGCATGCATACCCACCCGCCACCCGAAAGGAACCATCATGAAAACCTTGAAAAACATGGAAGCCATCTTCACCGTCGCCGTCGCCATCGCCTGCGGCGCCAGCTATGCCAGCTTCATGCAGCCATCGGCCGCCAAGGCCGCCGATGTGGCGCAAGCGGGCGCCATCCCCGTCGTCGTCGTCAGCGCCAAGCGCCTGACGGAACAGGAAAAGAAAATCTCGCTGATCGAGGAGCGGCAAGCCTTGCTGGGCAACGCCAGCGCCAGCACCCTGTGAGCCAACTATGCTGACACCACGCCGCCTGGCGCACTGCGGATAGTCGCCGCGCCAGGCCGCCATAGGCATCTGATTTGTATCCGCCACGGATACACGGACACACAGCATTGTGTCAATTGTAATAAGTTGAATCAAAGGCGAAAAATCGCCGGCAAGCGCCTATAGTCCATTTCACGCAATCACCGAAATGGAGCACATCATGAAACCCATCGCACTCTACGCAGCAGCCATGCTTGCCATCAGCACCGCGGCCTTCCTGCCCGCGCAGGCCATGGCGCAAAATCAGCTCGGCGTCAGCATTGTTGTCGGCAACGCCCCGCCTCCGCCACGGTTTGAAAGCGTGCCGGCACCGCGCGCCGGCTATGTCTGGGCGCCCGGCTACTGGAACTGGGACGGCCAGCGCCATGTCTGGAACAATGGCGAATGGCTGCGCGAACGGGGCGGCAACCAGTACCGCCGCGCCGCCTGGATACAGGAAAACAACCGCTGGCGCCTGGATCGTGGCGGCTGGGTCGCCGCGCAAGTGCAGCCCGTGCGCTACGACGAGATCCGCATCGCCCCGCCGCCGCCGCGCCGCGAAGCCATCCCGCGCGCCCGCCACGGCTACATCTGGGCACCCGGCCACTGGGAATGGCGCAGCCAGCGCTACGCCTGGACGCCAGGTGTGTGGATCGCCGAACGCCCCGGCTACGTGTATGCGCCGCCCGCCTGGAACCAGCGCGACGGCCGCTGGCAGATGGAGCAAGGCCGCTGGTCGCCACGCGGCCCGAACGGCGACCGCGACCGCGACGGCATCCCCAACCGCTATGACCGCGACAATGGCAACCGCCACGACCGCGACGGCGACGGGATTCCGAACCGCGACGACCGCCGTCCCGATAATCCGCGCCGCGACTAGTAACACCTGACCAAACCTACTACGCGGCGCGCTTTGCGGCCGGCGATGCTCACCGTACTAAAGTACGGTTGCGCTTCTCGACCACAAATCGCTGCCGCTCGCTACGGTTTTGTCAGGCGTCGTACAGTAAGTAGTAGAAACAAACAACGCACCGAACCAACAAGCCAGCCTTGTCATTCTCCCGACATATCCGTCCATTAAAATCGCGCGACGAACAATCACACTGCGCGAGAAAGATTCACGATGGCGATGGAAACTGCCGGTTTTACCTACGGCTCGGACACCTCGGGCCTGGTCTGGGGCTTCCTGTTTGGCCGCGATGGGCCGCCGCTGGCGCTCGACTCGACGGCCGCACTGGCCTGGCTGGCCGATGGCGCGGCCCGCCCGGCGCAGGAATTCGTCTGGCTGCATTTTAATTTGTCGCATGCGGCCAGCGAAAAATGGCTGATGACGCATACGCAGCTGGCCGACGAATTCTATGAAACCCTGCACCAGGGCTCGCGCTCGACGCGCATCGAACAGGCGGAAAACACCCTGATCGCCGTGGTCAACGATGTGGTGCACAATTTCTCGTTCGAGGCGTCCGACATTTCCACCATGTGGGCCAGCGTGGCGCAAAACCTCGTCATCACGGCGCGTCGCGCGCCGCTGCAGTCGATCGAGCGCCTGCGCCAGGCCGTCATCAAGAACCACGAGCCGATCCGCTCGTCGGTGGAACTGTTGATCCACCTGCTGCGCGACCAGGCGGACGTGCTGGTCAATATCGTGCGCGACGCCGTGGCGCGGGTCGACGATATCGAGGATCACTTGCTGGCCGGGCGCCTGGTGCCGAAACGCGAAGACCTGGGTGCCATGCGGCGCGTGCTGGTGCGGCTGCAGCGCCTGCTGGCGCCGGAACCGGCAGCCCTGTTCCGCCTGCTGCAACGCCCGCCTGCGTGGGTGTCGGAGCTGGACAGCCTGGAATTGCGCCAGTCGACGGAGGAATTTTCGGTGGTCCTCAGCGATATGTCCTCGCTGCAGGAACGCATCAAGCTGCTGCAGGAAGAGATTGCCGCCAGCGTCAACGAGGAAAACAGCCGCAGCCTGTTCGTGCTGACCATCGTCACCGTGCTGGCCTTGCCGATCAACATCATCGCCGGCATGCTGGGCATGAATGTGGGGGGAATTCCGCTGGCCCAGCATCCGCAGGGCTTCTGGATCATCGTCGCCATCATCGTCACGTTCACGGTGGTGGCGGGATGGCTGGTGGTGCGCGTGCAACGCAATAGTTGACTATTGGAAACACGGCCTGGCAGGCGAACGGCAGGCGCCGTCCGCCATCACTGCGTGCCGCGCCTAGCGGTGGTATTCGCCGGCCCGTTCAGGCTGGTAAACGATTTCCTCGATCTTCACCTTCACCACGCCGCCCGGCATGGGCCAGGCGATGCTGTCGCCGACGGACAGGCCCAGCAGCGCGCTGCCAACGGGCGCCAGCACGGAAATGCGGTCGGCCTGGCCTTCCACATCCTTCGGATACACGAGCGTCAGGCAGAATTCCTCCTTGTTTTCCACCGTGAATCGCACGGTGGAATTCATCGTCACGACGGTCGGGGGAATCTCTTGCGGTTCAAGCACCTCGGCGCGGCCCAGCTCGTCGAGCAAGGCAGCCTTGTCCGGCGACAGATTATTACCCAAGGCATACAACAACGCTTCCAGTCGTTCCAGGTCTTGTGACGACAAAATAATTTTTGGTTTTTTTTCCAAGATATCCTCACTATTGATCATTAGGGCGACGTCCGGTTTTGCTGGCGGCAGCTTGCTTGGCCGCTGCAGACAAAACCAACAGCATCAGGACGTCCATCATCAGCGGATTATGGACGAACTCGCGGAGCAAGGCCATAGCGTTCTCGCATTCTTCATTAAAATTTATTAAAATCAATGACTTGCAATGGCCTATGCAGACAAAAAGTTAATCCGCGCCGCGATGCCGGGGCCATTGAAGTTATTCTTGATGGCATTTTGTTTATTGTCAGCATGTTTTTAAAGGAAAAAAACAGCCGGCAAAAAAAGGATTAAAATTCAGCTTGGATTATTATTAGAAAGACACGCCCCGCCTTTTCCGACCGGTTTGTCGCCTTGCCCGCTGCCACCGGCCTGTGGCATGCAGACAAAATTGCCGCGCGCCCTGTACTTTCACGCTGCAAAATGACAATATGTCGGCCTTAACAACACGTCGAGAGTTCCGGCTCACTTCGGTTTTCATCAGACTGGAACGTAAAGTATGGCAGGGCGAGGCGGGATCACACGGGGCGGCGGCAAGCGGGGCCGGCAGGAGAAAGCGTCATGATGGCGCCATTGATGCTGCCGTCGGCGCAATTGCGCGGCGACCGCATAGCCAGGCTGAACTTGCTGGCCGCCGCGGCCATGCTGGCCATGGCCAGCCTGCTGTTGATCCTCTTCCAGTTGTTTTCCCTCCAGGCATCCTTCCAGCGCACGCTGCGCATCCAGGCCGACATGCTGGCGCCCGCCGCCACGCAGGCCATGCGCCAGGACAATCGTCTTGCAGCGCAACAACTCCTCGCTTCCCTCGCCGCCGCCCCGCATATCCGGCAAGCACTGCTCTACAACCCCTATGGCACGCCGTTTGCCCGCTACGCGCGCAGCGGCAGCGATACCGCGCCCACGGCGCCGCGCAGAGGCCTGCAGATCGATTACCTGGACGGCAGCGCTGCCATTTTGACGGCCTTGCCCGGCGGCGGCGCGCTGTACCTGCGCGCCAGCCTGGCGCCGCTGTACGCCAGCCTGGCGCAATTTGCCGCCTTCACCCTGCTGGTCTGCCTGTGCGCGTTCGGCCTGACGTTCCTGATGGTGCGCCGCACGCGCACCGCCGCCCAGCATGCGGAAAACCATTTGCACTACCTGGCCCACGTCGATCCCGTCACGCAGCTGCCGAACCGCCATGAATTCAACGATGCGCTGGCCTATGCGCTGGCGCGCGCCGACCGCCAGGACAGCAGCGTGGGCCTGCTGCTGCTGGACCTGGACAACTTCAAGATCGTCAACGATACGCTGGGCCACCACTGCGGCGACCAGCTGCTCAAGCTCGTGTCCGAGCGCCTGGTGGCCATCCTGCGCGGCACCGATATCATTTGCCGCATCGGCGGCGACGAATTCGTCGTCATCGTCGAACCGGCCGACGACGCTTCGGAAATGGCCAGCGTGGCGCGCAAGATCCTCGCCGTGCTGGCCGCGCCGTTCGCCCTCGAAGGCCACCAGCTGTACGTCAGCGCCAGCATCGGCGTGAGCCTGTATCCGTTCGACGCGCAAGACGTGGCCACCCTGACGCGCAATGCCGATACGGCCATGTACCACGCCAAGCACCAGGGCAAGAACCGCTACGCCGTGTTCAAGGCTGAAATGGAGCTGCGCGCACAGCGCCGCCTGCGCATGGAAGCGAACCTGCGCCGCGCCCTGCAGAACGAGGAACTGTATCTGCACTACCAGCCGCAGATCGACCTGCGCAGCGGGCGCATCGTCGGCGTGGAAGCGCTGATACGCTGGCACTGCCGCGACATGGGCCAGCTGAGCCCCGCCGAATTCATCCCCGTGGCAGAGGAAAGCGGCATCATCGTCGACCTGGGACGCTGGGTGCTGCAAAGCGCCTGCCGCCAGGCGGCTGCCTGGTGCAAGGCGGGCCTGCTCGATTCGCTGGAACACGTGGCCGTCAACCTGTCGGCCTGCCAGGCGCGCGATCCGGGCCTGATGGACGATATCCGCGCCATCCTGGACGAAACGCAGCTGCCGCATGGCTTGCTGGAGCTGGAAATCACGGAAGGCGTCCTGATGGACAATGTCCACGCCAACGTGGAATTGATGCGGCGCCTGCAGGAAACGGGCATCCACCTGTCGATCGACGATTTCGGCACCGGCTATTCCTCGATGTCGTACTTAAAACGCCTGCCCATCGACCAGCTGAAAATCGACCGCAGCTTCGTGCACGACCTGCCCGGCGAGGGCGAAGCCATCGTCACGGCCATCATCGCGATGGCGCACAGCCTGCACCTGAAAGTGGTGGCCGAAGGGGTGGAAACCCTGCAGCAGGTGGAGTTCCTGAGAAAAGCGGGCTGCGACAATGTGCAGGGCTTCTTCTTCGCCCGCCCGATGACGGCGGCGCAGCTGACGGCATTGCTGCTGGAGCGGCGCGACTGGAGTACGCGCACGATCCTGCCGGCGTAAAAAAAGGGCAGAACCGCTGGTTCTGCCCCTGGCACCTACTTGATATTCATCAAGCCAGCTTGGCCGAATGCTCGCGCGTGGCGTGGAATGTCAGCTTCGGCCAGCGCTCTTCCGTCAGGCGCAGGTTCACGCCGGATGTCGCCAAATAGGCCATGTTGCCGGCCGCATCGTAGGCCACGTTGTGGCCCAGCGCGTTTTCGAAATCCTGCAGGATGCGCTTGTCGTCGCAGCTGACCCAGCGGGCGCTGCTGATGCTGGTGCCTTCGAACACGGCGTCCACGCCATATTCGTTGAGCAAACGGCTGGCCACCACTTCGAACTGCAGCACGCCGACGGCGCCCAGTACCAGTTCGCCGCCCTGCACCGGCTTGAAGACCTGCACCGCGCCCTCTTCGCCCAGCTGCTGCAAGCCCTTGTGCAACTGCTTGATTTTCAAGGGATTACGGATGCGCACCGAGCGGAAGAAGTCCGGCGCGAAGTACGGGATGCCTGTAAAGGTCAGCATCTCGCCTTCGGAAAAGCTGTCGCCGATCTGCATGTTGCCATGGTTCGGCAAGCCGATGATGTCGCCCGCGTACGCCTCTTCCACCTGTTCGCGCGAGGAAGCCATGAAGGTCACCACGTTCGACACCTTGATCTCGCGCCCCAGGCGCAAGTGCTTGACCTTCATGCCGCGCTCGAAACGTCCCGAGCACACCCGCAAAAAGGCGATGCGGTCGCGGTGCGCCGGGTCCATGTTCGCCTGGATCTTGAAGACGAAACCGGTAAACGGCTGCTCGGACGGCGCCACCGAGCGCACGGTCGCGTCGCGCTCGCGCGGCGCCGGCGCCCAGTCGACCAGCGCCGAGAGAATCTCGCGCACGCCGAAGTTGTTGATGGCAGAACCGAAGAACACGGGCGTCTGCACGCCGGAGAGGAATTCTTCCAGGTTGAACGGGTTCGACGCGCCGTGCACCAGTTCGACTTCCATGCGCAATTGATCCATTTCAAGCGGGAACATCTCCTGCAGGCGCGGGTTATCGATGCCCTTGATGATCTCGAAGGCGCCGTCGGCCTTCTCTTCACCGGCCTTGAACAGCATGATTTCGTCGTTCAGCAGGTGGTACACGCCGCGGAAGTTCTTGCCCATGCCGATAGGCCAGGTGACGGGCGCGCACTGGATCTTCAGCACCGATTCCAGCTCGTCGAGCAGGTCGAGCGGATCGCGCGTCTCGCGGTCCATCTTGTTCATGAAGGTGACGATCGGCGTATTGCGCATGCGGCACACGGCCAACAGCTTGATCGTCTGCGCTTCCACGCCCTTGGCCGCATCGATCACCATCAGCGCCGAGTCGACCGCCGTCAGCACGCGGTAGGTATCTTCCGAGAAGTCCTGGTGGCCCGGGGTGTCGAGCAGGTTGACGACGTGGTCGCGGAATTCGAACTGCATCACCGAGGAAGCGACGGAAATGCCGCGCTGCTTCTCGATCTCCATCCAGTCCGACGTCGCGTGGCGGCCCGATTTGCGCGCCTTGACGGTACCGGCCATCTGGATCGCGCCCGAGAACAGCAGCAGTTTTTCCGTCAGCGTGGTTTTACCGGCATCCGGGTGGGAAATGATGCCGAAGGTGCGGCGGCGCTGCACTTCGCGCGCGATCACGGCCGGCGCCTTGCTGCTTACTGGCGCTGCGGCGTTGTCCGCGCTGTCGCTGGAATCGGGGGTATTGATGTCGTTCTCGTTGGCCATATTGGTGACCATAATATGGCCCTCGCAAAAAACCCTCGATTTTACAGAAGGATCGGCCTTCCGTGTGAACTGCTTCACTCTGGCGAACGGCAAAATCGGCGGCGCGAATTGGCCAAGCAGCCGCGCAGTTCATCAAGGGGTCACAATCCGCAGGCAACATTGCACTGCAGAAATGTTGTCACCCTACCCTGGAAACCCGATGAAAATGCTCCTCACCCCCGCCATCCGCCTCATGCAGCGCTTGCGCCTGCTGCCCAAATTCATGCTTGTCTGCCTGGTCTTCCTGCTGCCGCTGGCGCTGGCGACCACCCTGCTGATCTCGGAACTGGGCAAGTCGCTGGCCCAGGCGCAGGATGCGCAGCGGGGCGTGGCCTATGTGCGCCAGCTGCAGGAAGGCACGCGCTTGCTGCAGCAGCGGCGCGGCCTCGAGCACTTGCGCCTGAGCGGCAAAGTGGGCATGGACAACACGGCCGTCAATGCGCGCATCACGGCCGCGCTGGCCGCCCTGGCGCGCCTGCCGGCGGGCGCCGGCCTGCCCCAGGCGGCCGAGCTGACGAAGCAGTGGCAAGCCCTGCTGGGCCGCCAGGCGGGCCTCGCGGCGCGCGACAGCTACGCGGCGCACACGGCGCTGCTGCGCCAGGCGGCCAAGCTGGGCCAGCTGGTGGCCGACCGCTCGCACCTGAGCCTGGACCCGGACGCGGGCGCCAACCACCTGAGCGCCGCCTTCACCGCCACCCTGCCCGACCTGGCCGAGAGCCTGTCCGACATCGGCGGGCGCGGCGCCGCCTACATCGACACGGGCCTGTTCGAGGCGAACGAAGATCAACTCGTCAACGCCAACGCCCTGATCGCGCGCCACGAACTGGAACGCCTGCCGGCCCGCTTCGACGAAATCATCGCGGCCAAGCCGGCATTGCGCGCCAGCCTGCAGCCGGCCCTGAAAGCCGTGCCGGCCGCGCTGGCCTTCCTCGAACGCACGAAGAATGAAGTGACGAATTCCTACGACCAGACGTCGGGCGCGCAATTCCACGCGGCCGGCATGCAAGCCATCGACGCCCTGCACGCGCTGTCCGGCGCCTCCGCCACCGCGCTGGACGGCTTGCTGGCGCAGCGCATCGCGCGCGACGAGGCGCGCCGCGCCCTGATCCTGGCGGCCATGCTGCTGGTGCTGCTGGCCGCCGCCTACCTGTGCGCGGGCTTCTATGCCGCCTTCGCGCGCGACGTGCAGCAATTGCGCGTGGCCGTCGGCGCCGCGGCGGCAGGAGACCTGTCGCAGCGCATCACCTCGCAGGCGCACGACGAAATCGGCGACCTGGTGCGCGACTTCGGCGCCATGACGCAGGGCCTGGCCACGCTGGTGCAGGAAATCCGCGGCGGCGCGGCCGTCATCGCCGCCGCCGGCGCCGATATCGCCCAGGGCAACGCCGCCCTGTCCGGCCACACGGCCACGCAAGCGGACGCGCTGGGCGCCACCGTGGACTCGATGCGCGAGCTGACGGCCACCGTGGGCCGCAACGAAGCCCACGTAGGACAGGGACGCACCCTGGTGGCGTCAGCCGCCGAAGTGGCCCTGCGCGGCGGCGAGACCGTCAGCGCCGTGGTCGAGACCATGGCCTCGATCAAGGCCAGCTCGCACAAGATCGTCGACATCATCGGCGTCATCAACGGCATCGCCTTCCAGACGAATATCCTCGCCCTGAACGCGGCCGTCGAAGCGGCGCGCGCGGGCGAACAGGGACGCGGCTTTGCCGTCGTCGCGTCCGAAGTGCGCAGCCTGGCGCAGCGCTCCAGCGAGGCGGCGCAGCAAATCAAGCGCCTGATCGGCGACTCCGTGGCCACCGTGGATGCGGGCGGCGACCTGGTCAACGCGGCCGGCAGCACCATGCGGCAAGTCGTCGATGCGGTGCAGCAAGTGTCCGTCGTCATCGGGCGCATCAGCAGCGCCGGCGCCGAGCAGAATGGCGAAATCGCCCGCATCAACGGTGCGCTGGCGCAAATCGACGACATGACGCGCCAGAATGCGGGCCTGGTCGACGAGGCGCGCGCCGGTTCCCAGCGTCTGCACCAGGAAGGCGAGGCGCTGACGCAGGCCGTCAGCCGCTTCCGCCTGGGTGAACACGAGGCGCCTGCCACGCGCCAGACGAGCGCCGCGACCAAGCGCGACGGCTTGCCCAGCGTGCGTCCGGCCGGCCTGTGGAGCGCCAACAAGCCGCGCGTCATATCACAAAATCGCGCGGAACGGCGCAAGGCTAGCTAGTCAAAAGTGTGCACGTAGGACAAGGACTACAATTTCGCCTCAAAAGAGACTACAAAGTGGCGACTGCTAATCTTATGTTCGCCACTTACATAAGCTTTTAAAGTAGCTACATCGCGATCTGCACCGCGCGGTCGAAAAAAACGCTGTTCCCTAAGGGATGCGGCAACTTTTTTGACCAGCAACGCGGCAGTCGCACTCCGATGTAAAAAGCCTGTGAGGAATACTATGAGCCATACTCAACTTATCACCCCGGTCCAGAAGAACCAGTTGCTGCCGCGCGCCATGCCGGCGGCCGGTCGGGAAATCAAGCTTGCGTCGCGGGTTAGCCTCAGCAGTGCCCAACAAAATGAATTGCTGGCCGCCCTGCCGCGCGCCGCGCTCGAATCGCTGTTCGAAGACCTGGAACTGGTGGAACTGCCTTTCGGCAAGGAATTGTATGCCTACGGTAACAACCTGGAATACAGCTACTTCCCCACCACCGCCATCATTTCGCTGCTGTATGTCATGGAAGACGGCGCCACGACGGAAATCGCCGTCGTCGGCCATGAAGGCGTGGCCGGTGCTTCGCTGCTGGCAGGCGAGCGCGCCATGTGCACGGCGGTCGTGCAAAGCGCCGGCTACGGCTACCGCCTGAAGACGCAAAGCCTGCGCGACGCGTTCAATCAAGGCGGCGCCTTGCCCCAGTTGCTGATGCGCTACACCAACGCCCTGTTTGCGCAAATGGCGCAGAACGCCGTCGGCGGCCGTCACAGCTCGATCGAGCAAAAGCTGTGCCGCTGGCTGCTGGACCGCCTGGACCGTTCGCCATCGAACGAATTGAAAGTGACGCAAGAGTTGATCTCGATCATGCTGGGCGTGCGCCGCGAAAGCATCACGGCCGCCGCCGGCAAGCTGCAGGAAGAAGGCTTGATTCATTACCGCCGCGGCAATATCACGGTGCTGGACCGCGCCGGCCTGGAATGCTATGCGGGCGAGTGCTATAAAGTGGCCAAGACGGAATACGACCGTTTGCTGCGCGACGTTTCACGCTGCTGATCAGGCAAGATAAATAAAAAATGGCCGGGCTGCATGCCCGGCCATTTTTTTGTCTCAAGGAAAATTACGCTTCGGCATCCGCATCGATGTCTTCCGGCTCCGGCGTCAGCGGCAGCGGAATCACGGCTTCCACGCACGTGCCCTTGCCTTCCGGCCCCTGGCGCACAGTGAGTGTACCGCCCAGCAACAAGGCCCGCTCGCGCATGCCCAGCAAACCGTGCGACATGGGTTTTTGCAACGCATCTTCCGTGATGCCGATGCCGTCGTCGATGACGCGCAGCACCAGGCCGTGCTCATTGCGCTTCAAGGTCACGCTGACCATGCCGGCGCGCGCATATTTGAGGATGTTGGTCAGCGATTCCTGCACGATACGGAACAGGGCAATCGTCAGGGTGGCTTCGCGGTTGTCGATATTGATGGCCACGTCCGTTTCGCAGCGCACGGAACTCATGCGCGCAAAATCCTCACAATAGCTTTCGATGGCGGCGCACAGGCCCAGGTTGTCCAGCAGACTGGGGCGCAAGTCTTCGACGATGCGGCGCTTCAGTTCCACCGTTTCCAGCAAGGTGGCCTTGGCGCGGCGCAATTGCGCGGCCAGTTCCGGCTGCGTGTGCGCCAGTTGCTGCGTGACGGCGCCCAGGTCCATGCTGATCGAGGTCAGGTTGGCGCCCAGTTCATCGTGCAATTCGCGCGCCAGGCGCGCCTTTTCCACTTCATTGACGCTGATCAAATGGCGCGACAGCACGGATAACTGCTCCGTACGCTTGCTGACCGTCGATTCCAGGGTGTCGTTGGCATTTTGCAGTGCATACTCGACGGCCGCGCGGTTCTGGAAGCTGCGCCGCACCAGCTGGTAAAACATGATCAGCACGAGGATGGCCAGGGCATTGATGCCGATGCCGAGCAGCACGGCTTTCTGGTACTCATGGTAAAAGGCGGCGCTGCCGGACGACAGCGCTTCATTCTGCTCGCGCGTCATGATCACCACTTGCAGGCGGATCTCGTCCATGGTGGCGCGGTCATCGGTCACGCGGGAAATATTGACGATCTCGGCCAGCCCGCCCTGCTTGTAGACATCGATCGACTGTTGCAGCATCGACATCTTGCGACGGATTAAGCTTTTCAGCTGGCCCAGGTTTTTCAACTGGGTAGGACTGCCCGCAAGCAAGGTTTGCAGCTCATTGAATTCGTTTTCGATTTCGGTGGTCGCTGTCTTCGACGGCCCCAGATAGGTTTCGGAGCCGGAAATGAAATAGCCGCGCAAGCTGCTTTCCGCATCGAGCACGAGCACGTTCAAGTACTGCAGGCGGTCCGCGACGCGGGCGCTCTGGCTGAGCAAGGCGTTCGTGCCCTTCAGCGACTGCAGATTATGATAGAGACTGAAACCATTGAGTACAAGCAGCAAGGCGCAAGTCACGCACAGGATCGTCTTGTAGAGGGGCAGGCGGTGATTCGGGGCCGGTTCAGCGGTGAAATACATCCTGATGTGCATCCTTAGCAAGGTTCGGCGCGGGAAAAAGCGCCGGCGCCGGCCAATTATAGTCCTCGCCACAAACTGCTGCACTGCACAAGTCGTGCCGGCTGGCTGGCTGAGCGATCATGTTTCCATGATCGCACCGCAGCGCTAGTCAAGCAAATTGTTTTTCATTGCGTAATAGGTCAAGTCGCTGTTGGATTGCAAGCCCATTTTTTCCATGATGCGCGTACGGTAAGTACTCACCGTCTTGATGCTCAGCGACAAGGCGACACCGATATCGGACACGGTGGCGCCGCGCGCCAGGCGCAGGAAGACCTGGAACTCGCGGTCCGACAATTCCGTGTGCAGCGCGGCATTCGTGTCGCGGTCGAACGATTGCGCCAGCAATTCGCCGACGGTGGAACTGACGTAGCGGCGGCCCTGGAACACGGTGCGCACGGCCGTCATCAGCTCGTCGGCTTCGCATTCCTTGTTCAGATAGCCATTCGCGCCCATCTTGAACAGGTTCAACGCGTATTGCTGCGCAGGATAGCCGCTGAGTATCAGCACGGGCAATTCCGGCTGGCCCTGGCGGATCGTGCGCAAGGTATCGATGCCGCTCTGATCGGGCATGGCTATATCGAGCAGCAATACATCGCAAATTTCGCGGCGGGCGATATCGAGCGCTTCGCGCCCGGTACCGGCTTCCGCCACCACACTGAAATCGCTCGACGACGAAAAAATCTGTTTGAATCCAGCTCGTACTATTTGGTGATCATCACAAATGGCAACGCGTATCATTGTTTCCCCTTAAATTTTCCTGGCCTGGGAAAGACTACCGGAACCTGAACGCTGCTCCGGCTTAGCGTCACTAACAAAAACGCAACATTAACATTATATTCAAAATATGGCGCGCCGTACGGCAGCGTCAGCGCCAAGGCCGAGCGCCCATGCAGTATAGTCAACTTAGTCAACTGCTACCGGACAACCCCACCTATATTGGTACAAATCTTATTTTAGCAAGTTTAAAATCGCAATTAATTCATTGCGTATCCACACGCGGTCCAGCGGTGCTTCCTGCGGCGCGACGGGCATGGCCGGCAGCACTGGCAGCTCATCGGCGATGGCATGCGATGCGCCACGACTGTCGAGCTTATTGCGCGCGCCGCTGATGGTGAAGCCCTGTTCGTACAGCAATTCGCGGATGCGGCGTATCAACAGCACCTCATGGTGCTGATAATAACGGCGGTTACCACGTCGTTTGACCGGCTTGAGCTGGGAAAACTCCTGCTCCCAGTAGCGCAATACATGCGGTTTGACGCCGCACAACTCGCTCACCTCGCCGATCGTGAAATAGCGTTTCGCCGGAATCGGCGGCAAGGCGATCAACTCGGTTTTACTGATGCGCTCGTTCATCGCCACTCACTCAGGCAGCACGTGCCAGCGGACTGGTCTCTTCGACCATGCTTTTCAACTTCTGGCTGGCATGAAAGGTCACGACACGGCGCGCCGTGATGGGGATCTCTTCGCCCGTCTTCGGATTGCGGCCCGGCCGTTGCGGCTTGTCGCGCAACTGGAAATTGCCGAAACCGGACAGCTTGACAGCCTCGCCCCGTTCGAGCGCATTGCGGATCTCGTCGAAAAAGGTCTCGACCATATCCTTCGCTTCGCGCTTGTTCAGGCCCACTTGCTCGAACAACAGTTCGGCCAGCTCCGCCTTGGTCAAGGTGGGTAAATCTTTTTCCGCTTCCTGGCGCACTTTGGCAACCAGCATGGCCCGATGCAGATCTGCGGCCAGTGCGGACTGCAGTACGGCGGAATCAACGTCGCTGTTATTAATTTTCCTGCCCTGCCTTTTCTGTGCGCCCGAGCTCGCCACATGGCAAGCTCGTCTACGGTTGACGACGGAAAGGCCGTCACGCAAGGCGACGGCCAGTCCGGTAATTACGAACGCAGTTTCGCGTCGTGGCCCTGCTTGGCCGCATCGACCAGGACAGCCATCAGGCCATCGACGACATCGTCTTGCAGGGTGTTTTGAGTATCTTGCAAGCTAATCCGGAAAGCAAGGCTTTTTTCATCCGCTTCCAGCCCTTTTCCACGATATTCATCAAATAAAACAATGGCTTGCACGATACGCGCTGCCGCGCTCGACTTGGCGGCGGCGTGGAAGCTGTCGAGCAGATCCTGCACGGCCACCGATTGCTTGACGACCACGGCCAGGTCGCGGCTGGCGCCAGGGAATTTCGAGATTTCCTGGTACACGGGCACGACTCTTTGCGTCAGGGCAGCGGCGTCGACTTCGAACAGCACGGGCGCCAGCGGCAAGTCGTACTTTTGCATCCAGCGCGGGTGCAGTTCGCCGATGAAACCGATGACCTTGCCATCGAGCTCCACGTTGGCGGAACGGCCCGGATGCAGGGCCGGATGTTCCGCCTTGCTGAAACGCAAGACCAGCGGCGCGAACAGCGCTTCCAGGTCCGCCTTCACGTCGAAGAAATCGACCGTGCGCGCAGCCTGGCCCCACTGCTCGTCGGCCACCGCGCCGTAGGCCATGGCCGCCACGCGCTTCGGCTGGGCGTAGCCGGCCACCGACAACGGGCCGTTTTCCACGCTGTCGTCGCGCTGGTAGATGGCGCCCACTTCGAAGATGCGCACGCGGTTCGTCTTGCGGTTCAGGTTATAGCGCACATTGGCGATCAGGCTGCCAATCAGTGAGGAGCGCATCACGCTCATCTGGCTGGCGATCGGGTTCTGCAATTTGATCGGATTGGTGTTGCCCGAGAAGTCGCGCTCCCAAGCTGTATCGACAAAGCTCATGTTAACCACTTCCTGGAAGCCCAGGTCGGCCAGCTCATGACGTACCGCAAACAAGGAGCGGGTATTTTCTGGTGCAATCTGCATCACGTTCGCGGCCACGGGCGGCAAGGTCGGGATGTTTTCAAAGCCGTACACGCGCGCCACTTCCTCGATCAAGTCTTCCTCGATCTCGATGTCGAAACGGTAGCTGGGCGAGGTCACGGAAAACACGCCGTCCGCCAGGGTGAATGGCAGGGCCAGGCGCGTGAAGATGTCGGCGATCAGCTCATCGGTGAGCGGCACGCCGATGACTTTTTGCGCGCGCGCCGTGCGCATCGACACAGGCTGGCGTTGCGGCAAGTTCACCACGTGGTCGTCGACGGGGCCGACAGTCGTGGCCGGCGTGCCGCAGATTTCCACGATCAGGGCCGTGATGCGCTCGATGTGCTCGACGGTGGTGGCGAAATCGACGCCGCGCTCGAAGCGGTGCGCCGCATCGGTCGAGAAATTCAGGCGACGCGCGCGGCCTTGAATCGCGTTCGGCCACCAGAAGGCCGCTTCCAGGTAGATGCTGTCCGTATCGTCCGACACCGAGCTGGCGTCGCCGCCCATGATGCCGGCCAAGGATTCAATTTCCTGCTCATCGGCAATAACGCCGAGCCACTCGTCGACGGCGATAGTGTTGCCATTCAACAGCTTGACGGATTCGCCCGCCTTGCCCCAACGCACGTCGAGGCTGCCGTGGATCTTTGCCAGGTCAAACACGTGGCTGGGACGGCCCAGTTCCAGCATGACATAGTTGGAAATGTCGACCAGGGCCGACAGCGGACGCTGGCCGCTGCGCTCGAGGCGCTGCTTCATCCAGTCCGGCGTGGCGGCACGGGCGTTCAAGCCGCGGATGACGCGGCCCGTGAAACGGCCGCACAGGTCCGGCGCGCTGACTTTCACGGGCAGGATTTCATCGCTGGAAACCGGCACGGTGCGGAACTGCGGCGCATTCAGCGGTACGCCCGTCAGGGCCGACACTTCGCGCGCCACGCCCAGCACGGACAGGCAGTCCGCCTTGTTCGGCGTCAACTTGATGGTGAATTTCAAGTCGTTGAGCGCAAAGTAATCGCGGAAATTCTGGCCGATCGGCGCGTCGTCCGGCAATTCCATCAAGCCGGCGTTTTCTTCCGACAATTTCAGTTCGCGCGCGGAGCACAGCATGCCTTGCGACTCGACGCCGCGCAGCTGGCCTACCTTGATTTCAAACGGCTTGCCATCGGCGCCAGGCGGCAATACGGCGCCGGCCATGGCGCACACGACTTTCAAGCCAGGGCGCACGTTCGGCGCGCCGCAGACGATGTTGAGCATGGTGCCCGTGCCGACATCGACCTGGCACACGTTCAGGCGGTCCGCGTTCGGATGTTTTTCCATCTCCAGGACCAGGCCCACCACCACGTTCGAGAACGGCGGGGCGACAGGATCGACGTCCTCGACTTCGAGACCGGACATGGTCAGCAGATGGGCCAGTTCGTCCGAAGTCATCTTCGGATCGACCATGGTACGGAGCCAGTTTTCGGAAAATTGCATAATCAAGCTTTCAAATGTTCGATACGCGAGCATGCAAGGGCACGCTCCAGCGCATCGGGTGACATGGAATAATGAAACGCCTTAGTTAAACTGCTTGAGGAAGCGCAAATCTCCCTCGTAAAACAGACGCAGGTCGTTGATGCCGTAGCGCAGCATCGTCAAGCGTTCCAGGCCGGAGCCGAAAGCAAAACCGATGAATTTCTCGGGATCGAGGCCGAAGTTCTTCACCACGGCCGGATGCACCTGGCCGGCGCCCGACACTTCCAGCCAGCGGCCTTTCAGCGGGCCCGAACCGAAGGCGATGTCGATCTCGGCCGACGGTTCCGTAAACGGGAAGTACGACGGACGGAAGCGCACTTGCAAGTCATCCGTCTCGAAGAAGGCCTTGACGAAATTCAGGTACACGCCCTTCAGGTCGGCAAAGCTGATGTCTTCGGCGATCCACAGGCCTTCGACCTGGTGGAACATCGGCGAATGGGTGGCGTCGCTGTCGACGCGGTAGGTGCGGCCCGGCGCGATGACCTTGATCGGCGGCGTGTGCGTGCGCGCATAGCGCACCTGCATCGGGCTCGTGTGCGTGCGCAGCAGCAAGGGCTTGCCATCGGTATCGTTGCCGTCGATGTAGAAGGTATCCTGCATGGAACGGGCTGGATGGTTTTCCGGGCTGTTGAGCGCCGTGAAGTTGGTCCAGTCATTCTCGATTTCGGGGCCGTCGGCCACGTCGAAACCGATGGAGCGGAAGATTTCCTCGACACGTTCCCACGTGCGCATCACGGGATGGATGCCGCCGGGCATGCGGCCACGGCCTGGCAGGGTCACGTCGATCGCTTCGGCGTTCAGACGGCCTTGCATCTGGGCATCGGCCAGCGCATCACGGCGCGCCGTCAGCGCGTCCTCGATCTGCACTTTGACTGCGTTGATCAGGGCGCCTTGCGCCTTGCGCGCGTCCGGGTCCAGTTTGCCCAGGCCCTTCATCATTTCGGTAATCTGGCCGGTCTTGCCCAGGTAGCGGGCTTTGGCGTTTTCAAGTGCGGCAGCGTCTGCGGCGGCGATAAAGTCAGCCTGGGCCGAGACGACGAGTTCTTCTAGGGAGTTCATGCGGCATTTCCTGTTTTGGACATCAATTCTGGACTCAGTTATCTAAAATCCAACAATCAAAAACGGAAACGGGGCATAAGGTGTTAAAACCCCTGCCCCGCTCTTTATGACGTCACCCTACGGATGACGTTGTGCAATGACCGATGCTTACGCAGCGATTTTTGCTTTAACTGCGTTGACAATCGCAGCGAATGCTGGCTTGTCCATCACAGCCATATCGGCCAGGACTTTACGGTCCAGTTCGATATTTGCTTTTTTCAAGCCGTTCATGAATACGCTGTACGTTACGCCATGCTCACGGGAAGCGGCGTTGATACGGGCGATCCACAGGCGGCGGAAAACGCGCTTCTTGTTGCGGCGATCGCGGTAAGCGTATTGGCCAGCGCGCATAACTGCTTGCTTGGCAACACGGTATACACGGCTGCGGCGACCACGGTAGCCTTTAGCTTGAACAAGAATCTTCTTATGACGGGCACGAGCTGTAACCCCACGTTTTACTCTAGGCATAGTAACTCCTTAAATTGAGTGTGAGATTAAGCAGTCGGCATCATGCGCATGACGGATGTGACATCCGATGCGTTGATGTTACGGGTACCGCGCAACTGACGTTTGTTTTTGGTGGTTTTCTTGGTCAGGATGTGGCGTTTGAACGCGTGACCCGACTTGACTGTTCCACCTGGACGCACGCGAAAACGTTTTTTCGCGGAGCTTTTGGTCTTCATTTTAGGCATAGCAATCTGTCCTCTTACGGACAGCTCCATTTATAACAGGATTGCAGGTGGCAACACGACGCTGCGCTTAGATGCCTGCTTTCACATGTTGTGCAGCGGATGCGAGTCCACTACAGTTCACGCGGCCCGGACATTGCTGACCGGGCCGCGCAAATTCTGCCTGGGGTTTGACACCGCGCCAATGCCGGCGCGAGCAGTTTCCACCCACAGTAAAACGCTATTGTATCTTACTTCTTCTTCTTAGGCGAAAGAACCATGATCATTTGGCGGCCTTCCATCTTCGGGAACTGCTCGACCTGGCCGTACGGCTCCAGATCGGCTTTCAGACGTTCCAGCATGCGGAAGCCAATATCCTGATGCGCCATCTCACGACCGCGGAAACGCAAGGTGATCTTGGTTTTATCGCCATCTTCGAGGAACTTGATGAGATTACGCAACTTGATATTGTAGTCACCATCATCAGTCCCCGGACGGAATTTAACTTCCTTCACGAGGATGATCTTTTGCTTCAATTTGGCTTCGTGAGCTTTCTTTTGCTCCGAATACTTAAATTTGCCGTAGTCCATCAAACGGCACACCGGTGGCTGCGCGGTAGGCGCAATTTCCACCAGGTCGACGTTTGCCTCTTCCGCCAGGCGGAAGGCTTCAGCCAAACTTACGATACCGAGTGGCTCGTTATCGACCCCGCTTAAACGCATTTCAGGGGCAGTGATTTCGCCATTGATGCGATGTGACTTGTCAGTAGCTATTGTAATTTCCTTTAAAAATCTTGTAAGACGGTCGTGCAGCGAGTTTCCTCGTCAGGCCTTGGTGTCGACTTCATGTTTGAGTCGCTCAATCAGGGCATCGACGGACATGACGCCCAGATCGACATTGCCCCGCGCCCGCACGGCCACTGTATTCGCATCCCGCTCTTTGTCGCCAATTACTAAGATGTAAGGCAATTTTTGTACGGAATGTTCACGTATTTTATAGGTAATCTTCTCGTTACGCAAATCAGCCTGTACACGCAGCCCCGCTTTGCGCAGTTTTGTTGTAACTTCCTGTACATAGTCGGCTTGAGCGTCGGAAATATTCAACACCGACACTTGCACTGGCGACAACCACAGCGGCATGGCGCCCGCATAGTGTTCGATCAGGATGCCGATGAAACGTTCCAGCGAACCGACGATCGCGCGGTGCAGCATGATCGGCACCTGGCGCGTGTTGTCCACGGCCACATATTCGGCGCCCAGGCGGCCCGGCATCGACGGATCGATCTGCACGGTGCCCACTTGCCATGCGCGGCCCAGGCTGTCTTTCAGGTGGTATTCGATCTTCGGACCATAGAATGCGCCCTCGCCCGGCAATTCCGTCCACTCCACGCCGCAGGCGCGCAGGGCCGAACGCAGGGATTCCTCGGCGAAATCCCACGACTCTTCCGTGCCGATGCGGTTATCGGGGCGCAAGGCCAGTTTCACGTCGATATTCGTGAAGCCGAACGCCGTGTACACATCCATGGCCTGCTGGTGGAACGCCGTCACTTCGCCGGCGATCTGCTCTTCCAGACAGAAAATGTGGCCATCGTCCTGCGTAAAGCCGCGCACGCGCATCATGCCGTGCAAGGCGCCCGACGGTTCGTTGCGGTGGCATTGACCGAATTCGCCGTAGCGCAATGGCAAGTCGCGGTAGCTGCGCATGCCATTGTTGAAAATCTGGATATGGCCAGGGCAATTCATCGGCTTGAGCGCATAGGCGCGGTTTTCCGATTCCGTGATGAACATGTTTTCACGATAATTATCCCAGTGGCCGGTTTTTTCCCACAGGCCACGGTCAAGGATTTGCGGCGCCTTGACTTCCTGGTAACCGTTGACCTGGTACACATTGCGCATGTATTGCTCAACCTGTTGCCAGATCGACCAGCCTTTCGGGTGCCAGAAGATCAGGCCCGGCGCTTCCTCCTGGAAATGGAAGAAATCGAGCTGCTTGCCCAGCTTGCGGTGGTCGCGCTTTTCCGCCTCTTCCAGATTGTGCAGATACAGTTCCTGGTCTTCCTTCTTGGCCCAGGCCGTGCCATAGATACGCTGCAGCATCTCGTTTTTCGAGTCGCCGCGCCAGTAGGCGCCGGCCAGCTTCATCAGCTTGAACACTTTCAGCTTGCCCGTCGACGGCACGTGGGGGCCGCGGCACAAGTCCGTGAACTTGCCTTCGGAATACAGCGACACTTCCTGGTCGGCCGGGATCGAACCGATCAATTCAGCCTTGTAGGCTTCGCCGATGCCCTTGAAGTATTCGATGGCTTCGTCGCGCGCGACAACCTTGCGCGTGACTTGCTCATCCTTCTTGGCCAGTTCCGCCATTTTCTTTTCGATCGAGACCAGGTCTTCCGGCGTGAACGGACGCTTGTAGGCGAAGTCATAATAAAAGCCGTTGTCGATCACGGGACCGATGGTCACTTGCGCTTCCGGGAACAATTCCTTGACGGCATACGCCAGCAAGTGGGCCGTCGAGTGGCGGATCACTTCCAGGCCGTCGGCGTCCTTGTCCGTGACGATCGCCAGTTCCGCGTCTTGCTCGATCAGATAGGAGGTATCGACCAGCTTGCCATCGACCTTGCCGGCCAGGGCAGCCTTGGCCAGGCCGGTACCAATATTGGCCGCAACCTGGGCCACGGTGACCGGACCGTCAAATTGACGGGCGGAACCATCGGGAAGTCGGATTGTAAGCATATTGATCTCCATATCGGCGCTGGCGCCAGGTAAAACTGCAATGTGATGGGTAAATAACTGAAAGGAAAACGCAGACGCAAAAAAACGCGGACTAGCCGCGTTTTTCACTTTCTTGAGACAAAGGAAACCCGTTCGACTAGCGTCACTCCCAAAGCTTGGTAGTAGTTCGCGGTGTCATAACCGGCTTTACCTTTCTCTCTAACTGCATTCTGGTGGGCGGTGAGGAATTCGAATCCCCGACCCCTTGGATGTCGACCAAGTATTCTAACCAGCTGAACTAACCGCCCGTAAAACTTTTTTGATCATTGTATTTCAAATGACCGCTTGCGGCTTGCGCCAGCTTAAAACTCTTGAAAACTGCCTACTACTAAATTCTGGTGGGCGGTGAGGAATTCGAATCCCCGACCCCTTGGATGTCGACCAAGTATTCTAACCAGCTGAACTAACCGCCCCGAAGACCAGCATTATAGAGAGGCTTTCCCAGAATGACAAGGGCTGTTTTACAGGAAACTTTAATCATTTCTCCGGGCGTCAGCCCCCTTTATATAGAGACGGCCCGGCGCACGCGGAATGCCGCTAGAATCGCGGCATGAACTCCACCCTATTCGCCTGGCTGAAAACCCTGAGCCGCATCTGCGGTTTTGAAACGGCCGACTCCTTCCCGCCCGGCCACCCGTATGCGCGCACGCGCTGGGAAGCCGCGTATTTCGATATCGCTTCCGACGTGAAGCCCGACGAGATGGAGCGGCGCCTGTGCGCGGCCATCACCAACACGCCGAGCGTCTTCGCCTACATCACCAATCCCACGCCGCGCATGCAGCGCGCGCTGCTGAACGTGATCCACGACCGGCTGCGGCGCCAACCGGGCGCAGGCGCCACGGACCTGGTCTTGTTATTGATCAATGCCTACGCCAGCGAGCACATCATGGAAGCCGTGCCCGGCCTGCGCGCCTTGATCGTCAACACGGAACATGAAGAGACGAACCTGCGCGTGCATGCCATCCTGGAATTGCTGGTGGGCACGCCGCGAGGACTCGATGTGATCGATATGTAATTTACTCCTGCGAACTTGCCTGTCAAATGCGCCACGTCAATTTCGTCGTAGCAGGTTCCTGTACATTCCAAGAACAATGATGCCTGCCGACAACACCGGCAGCACGCCATTTGAAATGACCATCAGGCCAGGAGAGACAATGAAAAAACGTTCAACCAAGATCGCCATGTGGCTGCAATCTACCCTCTTGATTGCCGCCATGGCTGGTCCAGGCGTAGCCGGCGCAGAAGATGTGCAGGCACCTGCGAGCCAGCGTATCGTAGAGGCATTGCCGCAAGATTGCAGCACTGAATCACACACACTCGTCAAGACGCGCGCCGACAGCGGCGATACGCAGGCTCAGCACTTGATGGGCATCAAGGCCTACCTCGGCGCTTGCGAGGACCGTGACCTCGACACTGCGGTGTTCTACCTATCAAAATCCGCCGCGAAATTTTTCCCGCCATCCATGTTCCACCTTGCCAGCGTCTTGCAGCTCCGCGGAGGCGCGCGCGATGCGGACTTGCTGCAATTATTTCGCGGCGCTGCGGAACGGGGATTTGCCAAGGCAGAGATGAACGTCCTCCTGTACTACGTAGACAAAAAGTCCAAGGTCTACGATATTGCCGAGGCCTATGCATGGCACTCTTTTTGCGCGCCACATGACACCTTTTGCGATTGGCCACAAATCAACGAGGCACTATCTCACATGAGCAAAAGAGAGAGGGAAAGGGGAGAAATACTCAAGACCAGCTTGTTTGAAAAAATGAAATCCGTTGAAAGATTCGACGATATATTTTGCTGCGCTGGCACGAGGGTTGGCTCCGGCTCGGGCTTTGGCCGGCGTTAAACATGCATGATGCAGCCTTGGCAAAGCCCACTGCGGGAAATGCCGTACCTCAGCGGTGATTAGCCGGCACATAACGCGCCCGCAATCGCATGAACGGCGTTTCCACCACTCTATATAAGAGCCAGCCCGTAAAGATACTGACGGCGATACTGACCAGTATCGCCGGCGCGCCGTCCGGGCCATACCCCATATCCTGCAAGAGCGGGCGCAGCAGGATGCACAGTTGTTTGTGCAACAGATAAATCGCATACGACCACAATGCCAGGCTGGCCGCGCCCGGCACGCGCAGTTGATACAAAGCACTGGCAGGACTCAGCGCGGCGATCAGCAATAAGGTAAAACTGGCGGCCAGGGCCGGATAGCCGAACACCGTTACCCAATAACCATAGTGATCGGTGAGGAACACATAAAACATCAGCGCCGTGCCCGCGATTCCCGCCAGCAAGGTGCGGTTGCCGTAGGCGGTCAGGCGCGCCCAGGCGGCAGGATGGTAGTTCTTCAGCAGCGCCAGCGCCACGCCCGCCACCAGCTCGTCGAAGCGGCACCACGACGCGTAATAAATGTACTTGTAATAGCCGAGGCCGCCGCGCGGCACGTGCACATATTCATTCCACAGATAGGCTCGCAGCAGCATGCCGGCGATAAAGCTGGCGGCCACGGCCACCCACGCCCACAGCAGGGACTTGCGGCAAGCCGCGATCGCCAGCGCCACGGCCGGCAGCAGCACGTAGAACTGCTCTTCCACACACAGCGACCACGCATGGGAAAACGCCGTGCCCGGCGTCAGATTGATGTTTTGCGTAAACGTCAGGAATTTCCAAAGGGGCAATAACGCGCTGTCGCCGCGGAACGCGGGCCACAAATAATACAGGGCCAGCACGGCATAGAAACTGGGCAAGGTGCGCAGGAAACGGCGCGCATAGAAGCGCGGCAAGGAAAAGCCTTGCTCGCTGCGCAAGGCCGCAAAGATCTGGTTGCCGATCAGGTAGCCGCTGAGGGCAAAGAACAGGTCCACGCCCGTCCAGCCGATTTCTCCCCAGAAATCAAACGCCCCGCCCTCGCTGACGAACAGCAAATAATGGTTCATGAAGACCAGCACGATGGCCAGCGCGCGCAAGGTGTCGAGGCCGTACAGGCGGGAAGGATGGGACGTACTGGACATGGAATCGGCAAGGGAAAACAACATTGGCGCCGATCATGCCATGCCGGGGTGGGCGATGGGTACATTCCTGGCGACATTTTTACGGGTGCCGCCGCGAATCCCGCTAAAATATGCCGACCCCGCTTTCCCTTCCCCGATACCAATAGGATATGTCCAGCATGAGCAGCGCACTCCACTTCAAGTCCATCAACTACACGGGCCAGGGCAGCGGCCCGCGCCTGATCGTCACCGGCGCCGTGCACGGCAATGAAACCTGCGGCACCAAGGGCATCCACCGCGTGATGGCTGAACTCGACAGCGGCGCCCTGTCCATCGTGGCCGGCAGCGTCACTTTCGTGCCCATCACCAACCCGCTCGCTTACGCCAAGGGCGTGCGCAGCGGCGACCGCAACCTGAACCGCAACCTGTTCCCGAACGACAATCCGCAAGATTTCGAAGACCGCATCGCCAATTGGCTGTGCCCGCTGTTGGGCCAGCACGACGTGCTGCTGGATTTGCACTCGTTCAATGCCGACAGCCAACCTTTCGTCATGGTGGGACCGCGCAACAACGACGGTCCGCTGCAACCGTTCCAGCACGAAGACAAGGAACGCGCGCTGGCGCGCCGCCTGGGCGTGCGCCGCTTCGTCGACGGCTGGCTGCATGCGTATGGCCAGGGCGTGCAGCGCCGCCTGGGCAATAGCGACCAGGTGGGCCTGGTCTTGCGCTATGGCGTGGGCACCACCGAGTACATGCGCTCGACGGGCGGCTATGCGCTCACCCTGGAATGCGGCCAGCACGCGGACCCGGCCGCGCCGGACGTGGCCTACCGCGCCATCATGAACACCCTGGCTTTCCTCGGTTTCATTGATGCGCCGCAACCGGAAGCCATCGCCGACGCCGACATGGAAGCGCTGAACATGGTCGTCGTGCATGACAAGCTGCATGCAAGCGACCGCTTCATCAAGACCTGGTCCAGCTTTGACAAGGTCAAACAGGGCGATCAAATCGGTGTGCGTGCGGACGGCACGCCCGTGACGGCCGAATTCGACGCCTATATCCTGTTCCCGGACGTCAATGCGCAAGCCAATGCCGAGTGGTATTACCTGGCGCGGGTGGCTGCCAGCTTTTGATTAATGGCCGACGGACTTGGAAAACAAGTTAATGACGAGCACGCCGGCAATGATCAGCCCCAGGCCGATCAAGGCCGGCGTGTCGAGGCTTTGCTTGAACCAGAACCAGCCGACGGCGGAAATGAGCACGATGCCCACGCCCGACCAGATCGCGTACACGATGCCGGTAGGAATGACCTTCAAGGTCAGGGACAGGCACCAGAAGGCGATGCTGTAGCCAACCACGGTGATGACGCTGGGCCACAAGCGGCTGAAGCCGTCGGACGCCTTCAAGGCGCTGGTAGCGATCACTTCGGCGATGATGGCGATGGCAAGGTAGAAATACGTCATGGCGAGACTCATGCTGGCGTCCTTTATTGCGGGCTGAGCAATTTCAAGCCCAGAATGCCCGACACGATCAGGGCGATGCAGGCGATGCGCGCGGCGCTGGCCGGCTCGCCCAGCACCATGATGCCGAAGATGGCCGTGCCGACGGTGCCGATGCCCGTCCAGATGGCATACGCCGTGCCCAGCGGCAAGGTGCGCAAGGCCAGGCCCAGCATCACCACGCTGCCCAGCATGGAAATAGCCGTCAGCACGGACGGCACGAGGCGGGTAAAGCCGGCACTGTATTTGAGGCCGATGGCCCAGCCGATTTCCAGCAAACCAGCCAATACCAAAATAATCCACGCCATCGTACTCTCCTGATGCGGCAGGGTCGTCCCCGCCATGCAGCCCCGTCATCGAGCGGGGTCGTCCCCACAGGAGCAAAAGGAAAAGTATACCATTGGGTGAAAAGGCTTGCCGCAAGCACATCTTTTACTAGTGCGGCCGCCCTAATCAAAAATTGCCAGAAAACATGCTGGTGGCAGCATAATGGCTATCTCACTCACTCTCGGGAACGATGATGCTGCTACTGGCCCAGATTCTTACCGCCCTCATCCTGCTGCTGCACGTCTACATCGTGTTGCTGGAAACCGTGCTGTTCGATGCGCGCGGACGCAAGGTGTTTGGCTTGAGCAAGGAAAAGGCGGAGATCGTGCGTCCCGCCATGTCGAACCAGGGTTGCTACAACGGTTTTCTCGTCGCGGCGCTGGCGCTGGGCTTTTTTCACCCGGACGCGGCCATTGCCCATGCGTTTACCGTGTTCGGCCTGGCGTGCATCGCCGTGGCCGGCGCATGGGGCGCGGCCACCGTCATGACGCGCATCCTCTACCTGCAAACGGTACCTGCCGTCATCGCCTTGCTGCTGTTCCACTTCGCCTGATCCCTGCCGGGGCGGCCAGCCCGGCCGCCCTACCCCACTCCGCGCCGCCGGCGCATACCCCAAATGGGTGATGTTTCCAAAAAACATGCCCGATACAATTCCTTGTAGTAAAGATACCACCAGACACATGGTGGCAAGTCACCGTCCACAGGGAAAATCATGCAAGCACATTCAACCACCTTTGCCGTCACTTTGCTCGGCTGCCTCATGCTGTCCGCCTGCGGCGGCGGCAGCGACGACAGTGGCTCGAGCGGCGGCTCCACCAGCGCCAGCGGCGGCACCTCGTCCACCTGCCAGTACAACAATCTGATCAGCGACGCGGAACGCAAGCAGGCCAGCGCCTGCGGCATCCAGGTATCGGGCAACTACGCCCAGGCCGATTCCGGCTACGACAGCGTGATCGCCGCCTGCAAGCAGGGCTAAAAGGCCAAGGCGGATGCCTACTACAGCGGCACGTACCAGAAAATGGTCGACTACGCGCGCTCCGTGAGCAAGGAACTCGGCTGCGGGCAAAACAACGGCGCCACCTTGCCCAACAACACCGTGGCCAGCAACTACAATTTCTGTGTCAAAAGCACCACCGTCAATGGTAAGCTCAGCTATGAAGGCGCTTGCTACGGCCCCGTCAAATCCGGCGAAGGGGGCTGCGGCAGCGGTTATAACTATGTGAGCCAGTACGCCAGCCTCAGCACGTGCACCTCCGGCGGCAAAAGCTGGCTGGAATCGCACTAGGGAAGCCGGGCGGCCGCTGCCAAGGCCGCACGAGCCATGCCTTGTCCACCGCTTGCCGCCATGAGGATCGCCAATGACGCCATCGCTCGCCGTCGCCAGCCAGGCACTGATTACCCTGATCTATGAAGCGGCCACACAACATATCCAATGGCAAGATTTCCTTGCCGCTTTTGCACGCCAGCTGAAATCGCACGCGGGTTTGATCTGGGCCAATGATTTCAGCAACCGCTCGGTCGACGTCCAGCTGCCCGGCAGCGGCCTGTCCGCCGCCTATGGCTTCGAAACGGACGCCATGGCCAGCTTTGCCAGCTATTACGGCGCGCGCAATGTCTGGCTGGAAGACGCCACCCTGCACCACGAAGGCGCCGTCGTCACCGGCTCCATGCTGTTTCCCGACCATTGCCTGAAGAAAACCGAATACTGGGCGGACTGGCTGCGCCCGCAAGACATCTTTTATACGGCGGCGGCCATCGTCGAATTGCGCGCCGAGCGCTCCACCAACGTCACCGTGGTGCGCCGCGAACGGGCGGGCGCCTATGAGGCGGGCGAGCTGGCGCTGATCCGCAGCCTGATGCCGCACCTGCAAACGGCCTTTGCCCTGCAGCGCAAGCTGCGCCGGCTGGAAGTGCTGTCCCGGAGTTCCACCCAGGTGCTGGAATTGCTGCCGTTTGGCGTGCTGCTGCTCGACGCCACGTCGCAATTGCTATACGCCAACGAGCGGGCGCTGGCCATGACGGCTGCGACGCGGCTGCTGCAGTTGCGCGAAGGCGCGCCCCTGTATTGCCCGCGCGAAGCGGACAACGGCGCGCTGCGGCGCATGCTGCACGAGGCGGCGCAAACGGGCACGACGGCGGCAGGCGGTCCCGGCGGCGTGCTCAACCTGAGCGGCTTGACGGGAGAACAGCTGCGCCTGCGCGTCACGCCCCTGCCCTCCTGGCACAGTCCGTTCGGTGCGGCCAGCGCCATCGCCGTCTTTCTCAGCGACAGCAGCGACCTGATCACCTCCCTGGCCGCCACCCTGCGCAATTTCTATGGCATGACGGTGGCCGAGGCGCGCCTGACGGAAGCGCTCGTCAATGGCTATTCCCTGCAGGAATACGCCGAACGCCAGCGCATTTCCATCCACACAGCGCGCACGCAGATCAAGAGCGCCACCGCCAAGGCCGGCGCCCAGCGCCAGGTGGACCTGGTGCGCATCGTGTTGACGGGCCCGGCCGTGCTGCAGCGCAATCCCCTTCCCGCCTGAATCCGTTCAAAAACACGCGCCGCCAGCACGCTTTTCATTTATATCGTAAGATGACGATATTAGAATTTGGAAAATACGATATATACATCGCTGAAAAGCGAATTATATGCTCAGGAGAAACAATATGGATATCGACGCCATCCACAAGGCGCTGGCCAATCCGGTGCGCCGGCAGATTTTGCAATGGCTCAAGGAGCCGGAACAGTATTTCCAGGAGCAGGACCACCCGCTGCACCTGGGCGTGTGCGCCGGCCTGATCGACCGCCGCCTGAACCTGTCGCAATCGACGGTCTCGGCGCACCTGGCCAGCCTGCAGAAGGCGGGCCTGATTTCCGCAACCAAGGTGGGCCAATGGAGTTTCTTCAGCCGCAACGAAGCCACCATCCAGGCCTTTCTCGATCATATGCAGCAAGGTTTGTAAGCACAGCTTTCATCTCGATAACTCCGTCTCAACGCCGCCCGAGCGGCCCCAACAAGGAAATAACAATCATGGCAACTTTATTCGACCCCATCACCATTGGCAGTCTGCAACTGAAAAACCGCATCATCATGGCGCCGCTGACCCGTTCGCGCGCCGGCAATCCGGGCCGCGTGCCGAACGCCCTGATGGCCGAGTACTACACGCAGCGCGCCTCGGCCGGCATGATCATCTCGGAAGCGACGGCCGTCACGCCGCAGGGCGTGGGCTACGCCGACACGCCGGGCATCTGGTCCGAGGAACAGGTGGAAGGCTGGAAACACATCACCCGGGCCGTGCATGACGCAGGCGGCCTGATCGTGCTGCAGCTGTGGCATGTGGGCCGCATTTCCGCCCCCGTCTTCCTCGATGGCGACTTGCCCGTGGCGCCCAGCGCCGTCAAGCCGGCCGGCCACGTCAGCCTGGTGCGTCCGAAACAGGAGTTCGTCACGCCGCGCGCGCTCGATACGGAAGAGATTCCCGGCATCGTGGCAGCCTACCGCCTGGGCGCCGAAAATGCGAAAAAAGCGGGTTTCGATGGCGTGGAAATCCATGGCGCCAATGGTTATCTGCTCGACCAGTTCCTGCAAGACAGCACCAACTTGCGCACAGACAACTACGGCGGTTCGATTGAAAACCGCGCCCGTTTGATGCTGGAAGTGACGGATGCCTGCATCGAAGTCTGGGGCGCGGACAAGGTCGGCATGCACCTGGCGCCGCGCCGCGACGCGCACGACATGGGCGATTCGGACCCGCGCGCCACCTTCGGCTACGTGGCGCGCGAACTGGGCAAGCGCGGCATCGCCTTCATCTGCGCGCGCGAAGCGCTGGGCGAAGACCGCCTGGGCCCGTACTTGAAGCAGGAATTCGGCGGCGTGTACATTGCCAACGAGAAAATGGACAAGGCAGCGGCCGAAGCCTTGCTGGCCAACGGTGAAGCCGATGCCGTCGCCTTTGGCCTGTGGTTCATCGCCAATCCCGACCTGCCCATCCGCCTGCACAGCGACGCGCCCTTGAATCCGCTGAATCCGGAGACGCTGTACGCGCCGGACGCTGCCGGCTACACGGACTACCCGGCGCTGGCGGCGCAAGCCTGAACGGCAAGCTGAACGGCACCCTGAAAGCCCCCTGAGCGGCACTGCGCCGCTCCTTTCCCCTGGCGGCGGACGCAACGATGCCAACGCACTGACTGCGTGACGATCACAGCGCCCGCCGCCGTGCTTTACCAAGCCTTATGTACGCCACCTTCCCCACCTTCAGCGCCATCGGCGCCGTGCCGGCCGGGCCGGGCGACGCGCCTGCACGCTGCTGAAGACGCGGCGTATCACCTCGACCGGTACCGCGTGCTCGCGCAAATACGCTGTCGCCACCGTCCGCCCCAGTGCGTGATGGAAAGCAACGCCCCGCTCAACGAGCTCGGCCATCACTTTGTCCGTTCGCACATTCTCCCCATTCACCTCGTCGATGCTGTTTTTCATGCCATGGCTCCCTGTCGGGTGGATCAACACTGCATGAAGTTTTGACCACATTGTGCGCATTTAGTGCCCGACACGGAGGTCAAGCATCGTTAAAATAGCAGCAGCAACGGCCCCGACACCGCATGAATAGCGGCCTCGGCTGCTTGTCGCCATCGCCAGCCCCGTATAGAATGCCTGCGCAGAATTTTGCTTCAAGGAAAATGGCCACCAGCGCCATCCCATTAAGAACAGTGTCACTGAAGGGTATCAATGGACGATTTATTTGTACAAGCGGGCGACTTGCCAACCTGGCACCAGCGTTGCGCGCTGCGCGTGCTGCACCTGTTTGGCTGGCGCATGCGCTTCCGTCCCCTGCCGGGGCCGCGCGGCATCGCCGTCGTCTACCCACACACGTCCAACTGGGATTTCATGGTGGGCCTGTTCGGCAAATGGGCGCTGTCGCTGCCTTTCCGCTGGCTGGCCAAGGACTCCCTGTTCCGCGGCCCGATGGGCAAGGTGCTGCGCTACCTGGGCGGCGAACCCGTCGACCGCAGCACCACCAGCGGCACGATTCAACGCCAGGCCGAACGCATGCTGGCCGCCGACTGGTACTGGCTGGCGATCACGCCGGAAGCGACGCGCAGCTACCGCCCGAACTGGAAAAGCGGCTTTTATCACCTGGCCGTGGCCGCCAAGGTGCCCTTGTTGCTGGTGTACATCGACTACCCGAACAAGGTGCTGGGCGTGGTCGACCATTTATATTTGACGGGCGACAAGGATGCCGACATGGCCGCCATTGCCGCCGTGTATGCGGGCCACCAGGGTTTACATCCGGAAAAGGCGGCGCCCATCGTGCTGTCCGACAAGCGCCCCGGCGCTTAAACGATTAAGCAAGCCCCATCAGCACCACGCCGGCAGCCGTCAAGGCCATGCCGGCCACGCGCAGCATGCGCTCGGCCAATACCTGGCCGAGGAAACGTCCGGCCCCCAGCAAGACAGCCGAGGCCAGCATGAAGCCGCACGCGGCCGAGGCGGCCGGCAATTCCTGGCCATGCGCATTGCCATGCGCCAAGGCAAACACGCCCACCAGGCCCATGCCGAGCCAGTTCGGCAAGGCCAGCGCCAGCGCGATGGCCAACCCCACCAGCGCCACCGTGGCGGCGATGCCCGTTTCCAGCCCCGGCACCGTCAATCCGACCATGCCGGCCAGCGCGCCCAGCAGCATCATGCCGAGAAAGGTGGCGGGCTGTGCCAGGCCGCCGCGCTGCTGGCCGCCCCAGATGCCCACGCCCAGCATGGCCAGCAAATGGTCGATGCCCGTGAACGGATGGGCGAAACCGGCCAGGAAGCCGGCGTTCTCGCCATGACCGGGATGGGCCATGACGGGCAAGGCCAGCAGGCACAGCGCCGCCACGGCGGCCGTCTTCTTCATCAGTCTTGCGCTCATTGCAGCTCCTTGCCTGGTTGATCGAGCAAACCTTGCTCGCGGATAAAATCGATAACGACCTGCACGCCGTCGCCGCTGCGCAGGTTGGTAAACACGAAGGGACGCTCGCCGCGCATGCGTTTGGCGTCTTGCGCCATGATGTCCAGGTTGGCGCCCACGTAGGGCGCCAGGTCCGTCTTGTTGATGATCAGCAAATCGGAACGCGTGATGCCGGGCCCGCCCTTGCGCGGGATCTTTTCGCCACCAGCCACGTCGATCACATAAATCGTCAAGTCCGACAGTTCCGGGCTGAAGGTGGCGGCCAGGTTATCGCCGCCCGATTCGACCAGGATCAAATCAAGATTGGGAAAATCTGCTTGCATGCGCGCGATGGCTTCCAGGTTGATGGACGCATCTTCGCGGATGGCCGTGTGCGGACAGCCGCCCGTTTCCACGCCCATCAGGCGCTCGGCCGGCAAGGCATCCGCGCGCAGCAGGATTTCCATGTCTTCCTTGGTATAGATGTCGTTCGTGATGACGGCCATGTCGTAGCGCTCGCGCATGCCCTTGCACAGCATTTCGCACAGGGCCGTCTTGCCCGAGCCGACGGGGCCGCCGATGCCTACGCGCAGGGGGTTTGAGGTAATCGATGTCATGTTGTAGTCTCTCGTGGTAGTGTTCAGGAGCGGTACAGCCGGCTGTACTGCACTTCGTGCCGCATCGACAGCAGCGACAGGCCCGGTGCCCAGTTGCCCATCTCGTCGTCTAGTAACGTTTGCGCCGTCAGGGCCGCCGCTTCCAGCTCCTGCCGCAGCGACAGCAGCAATCGCTGACCCGCCACCTGCCCCAGCGGCACGGATTTCACGCAGACAAGCACCTGGTTTTCCGCCCAGGCGAACAGCATGGCCAGCAGCGCCTCTTCGCGCGGGATGGCCAGCGCCGCCACGGCGCAGGCATACGCCGTGGGCAGGGCCACCTCCGGCTGGCCCTGCAGCATGTCGATCAACACGCCGTCGGCCACGCCCAGTTCGGCCAGCAATTTGGTCAGCGAATAGCCCATCTGGATGGTTTCGGCGCGAAATTCCGCCGTGTCGCGCGAAGCAATGAAACGCTCGCTCCAGCGCTGCACGGCGTGCAGATCCTGCGCTTCGAAGGCCTGCATCAAGCGCCAGCACAGGGGCGCCTCCCAGCGCGCCACCACCTGCGCCAGATGCTGGGCGATCCATTCGCGCGCCGTGGCCGCATCCGCCACCAGGCCCGATTCCAGCGCCGCCTCCAGCCCCTGCGAATAGCTGTAGGCGCCGATGGGCAAGGCCGGGCTGGCGAACTGCAGCAAATGCAGTAGGGCCGACGCCTGCATCATGCGGCGCCTGGCGCGCCCGGCGTATCACTGGGGCGGTGGATCTTCTGCCGCAGCGGCACGGGCGCCAGCAAGTGCTGGCCATGGCCGTCGTGGTGGCCATGGCCGCCGCCATATGCGCCCGCCTCGGGTTCGAACGGCGCGCTTTCTTCCGTCACGGTCGCTTGCAAGCCTTCCAGCATCTCCTTGAGCACCACGTCCTTGCGGATGCGCAAAAAGCCGTCGCCCACCTGCGCCTGCGTGTGGCGGTTCCCCAAATGAAAAGCGCAGCGCAGCAGCGTATGCGCATCCGCGCACTGCACCAGATAGGTCGGCTCGCGCGCGGCGACGATCTGCACCACCTGGCCATCCGGCCCTGTCATGCGTTCGCCGTCGCGCAGCACCGTGCCGCGCACGGTGAACACGGCCACATCCTCGCCATTCGACAGCACGGCGCGCAGCCGGCATTTTTCGCGCTGGTCATAGGGCAGCACGAGTTGGGCAACGGCGGCGCGATGGTCGTCAGCCGTCAGTTTGGTATGCAAAGTCAGCATGCTTGTCTCCTGCCTAAAATAGAAAATAGCGCTGCGCCATGGGCAGCACGGCGGCAGCCTCGCACACGAGCAGCTGGCCGTCGGCACGCACGGCATAGGTTTCCGGGTCCACTTCCATGTGCGGCGTGGCGCTGTTGTGGACCATGTCGTGCTTGCGCAAGCCGCGCATGTTCTTCACGGCGATGACGGATTTATTGAGTTTGAGCTGGTGGCCGATATCGAGCTCGTAGGCCGCCTGCGAGACAAACGTAAACGACTTTTTCAGGCCGCCGCCGAAGGCGCCGAACATCATGCGGTAGTGCACGGGCTGGGGCGTGGGAATCGAGGCGTTCGGGTCGCCCATCTGCGCGGCCGCGATCATGCCGCCTTTTAAGATCATCGACGGTTTGACGCCGAAGAAGGCTGGCTTCCACAGCACGATGTCGGCAATCTTGCCCGCCTCGATCGAGCCCACCACGTGCGAAATCCCGTGCGTGATGGCGGGGTTGATCGTGTACTTGGCGATATAGCGCTTGGCGCGGAAATTGTCGCTGCGCGCCGTGTCGGGCGCCAGCGCTCCCCGCTGCACCTTCATCTTGTGCGCCGTCTGCCAGGTGCGCATGATCACTTCGCCGACCCGCCCCATGGCTTGCGAGTCGGACGACATCATCGAGATGGCGCCGATATCGTGCAGGATGTCTTCCGCGGCGATGGTTTCGCGGCGGATGCGCGACTCGGCGAACGCCACGTCTTCGGCAATGGCCGGGTCCAGGTGGTGGCACACCATCAGCATATCCAGGTGCTCGTCGAGCGTGTTGACGGTGAACGGGCGCGTGGGGTTGGTCGACGAGGGAAGCACGTTGGCTTGCCCGACGGCGGCGATGATGTCGGGCGCATGGCCGCCGCCCGCCCCTTCCGTGTGAAACGTGTGGATGGTGCGGTCCTTGAAGGCGGCCAGGGTGTGCTCCAGGAAGCCGCCCTCGTTGAGGGTATCGCTGTGCAGCGCCACCTGGATATCCATGCGGTCGGCCACCGACAGGCAATTGTCGATGGCGGCCGGCGTGCTGCCCCAGTCTTCGTGCAGTTTCAAGCCGATGGCGCCCGCGCGCACCTGCTCTTCCAGCGGCAGCGGCAAGCTGACGTTACCCTTGCCCATGAAGCCCAGGTTCATGGGAAAAGCGTCGGCGGCCGCCAGCATGGCGTGCAGATGCCACGGTCCCGGCGTGCAGGTGGTGGCAGCCGTGCCCACGGCCGGCCCCGTGCCGCCACCGAGCATGGTGGTCACGCCGCTCATCAGCGCTTCCTCGATCTGCTGCGGGCAGATGAAGTGGATATGCGTGTCGACGCCGCCGGCCGTGACGATCATGCCTTCGCCGGCGATGATCTCGGTGGCGCCGCCGATGGCGAGCGTGACGCCGGGCTGGATGTCCGGGTTGCCCGCCTTGCCGATGCCGAAAATCACGCCGTTTTTCAGGCCGATATCCGCCTTCACGATGCCCCAGTGGTCGAGGATGACGGCATTCGTGATGACGGTGTCCATCACCTCGGCCGCGCAGCGCTGCGACTGGCCCATGCCGTCGCGAATGACTTTACCGCCGCCGAATTTCACCTCTTCGCCGTAGATCGCATAGTCATGCTCGATCTCGATGAACAGTTCCGTGTCTGCCAGGCGGATGCGGTCGCCCTTGGTGGGGCCGAACATTTCGGCATACGCGCTGCGGGGAATGCTGGCCATCTCAATCCTTTCCCGGTGGTGTGTCTTGCAAATCGCCCATCACTGCGCCATTGAAGCCGTAGACCTTGCGTTCACCCGCCAGCGCCACCAGTTCCACCGTACGCTGCTGGCCCGGCTCGAAGCGCACGGCCGTGCCGGCCGTGATATTCAGCCGCATGCCGTAGGCGCGCCAGCGCTCGAAGGCCAGCGCCGGGTTGACTTCGAAAAAGTGAAAGTGCGAGCCCACCTGGATCGGCCGGTCGCCCCGGTTGGCCACCACTACGGTAGCCGTGGCGCGGCCCGCATTCAGGCTGATTTCGCCTTCTTCCAATTTGTATTCGCCTGGGGTCATGAGGGGCTCCTTCAAAGATCGCGTTATGCTTGCCGGCCGGTCGCCGGCGCAAAAACAGCCACGGCGCGGGTGGCGCCCTGGCCGCTCGAAAAACTACGGTATCGGGTGGTGCACGGTCACCAGCTTGCTGCCATCGGGAAAGGTCGCTTCCACCTGGATATCGGGGATCATCTCGGCGATGCCGTCCATGACATCGGCGCGCGAAAGTATCTTCGTACCGTCCGACATCAGCTGCGCCACCGACCTGCCATCGCGCGCCCCTTCCATGATGGCGGCGCTGATCAGGGCCACCGCTTCCGGATAATTGAGCTTCAAACCGCGCGCCAGGCGCCGTTCGGCCAGCAGCGCAGCCGTAAAAATGAGCAGCTTGTCTTTTTCGCGGGGAGTCAGGTCCATGGTTTTCCTTGCGCTTCTTTCCTGATTAAGTGTTCCAGATGCGGGGCACGACGGCGTCGCGTCCCAGCATGGCGGGACGCAGCAGCTGCCAGGCGGCCAGCATGACGCGGCGCGCCGCCTCGCTGTCGCCGCACAGCAGGCGCACCACCACCAGCGCTTTCATGTGCGTGGCGCCAAACGCGGCGCCGGCCGGCACGGCGATGTCGCGCACGGCCGCCAGCACGGCGGGAGAAACGGGCATGCCGACGGCGATCAGGGTGGCGCACACCGTGTGCCCCCCCAGTCCCAGCGGGCTGGCCATCAGGGCGCCGCCGGCGGCCAGCACGCCCTGCTCCCACCACAGCAGCTTGCCGCCGCGGCGAATCTGCACCTGCTGGCTGATGCTGCCTTCATTGAAAATTTCGCCCGAGGCGCCGCGGCCCAGGCAGACGATGTCGCAGCCGATGTAGCCGGCGTCCGGCGCCAGCTCCACCTCGTGGCGCAGGCGCACGCAAGCCTGGTCGAAAAAGATGCTTTCCTGCGGCAGCCACTCGATGGCGGCGCCGCTGCCGGCGCGCAGCACGAGGTGCTGGCCCGAGACATGGCCGTTCGCGCGGTACCACTTGGCGGCGCCCGGCGACGTGAGCAAGGCGTGCGCGCCCTCGCCCACCGTGGCGTCGACGGCCAGCTGGTCGCCGCCCACCACGCCGCCGGGCGGATGGATGATGATGGCGTGGCAGACGGCTGCGCCTTCCGGATACAGCGCCTTTTGCACGCGCAGGGGCCCGCTGTGCGCGCGCTCGACGAGGCGGCTGACGCCATCGTGCAGCGCAAAGCCCAGACGCAAATGCGCCTGCCAGGCGCTGTGCGCGCTGGCGGCAGAAGGCGTTGCGAAATGTGAGCTGTCTGGCATGCACTGCAATCGTGTAAATAACGATCTACAAAGCAGGATGCATGCCAGCGTCAGAGGGAAGAAACGTGAGAATCATGCACCGCATTGCGGCGCCCGCACCATATCAGTGCAGTTATAGTGCAGGCGCGGCGCGGGGTGTGCTTATGCCGACACGCATGCCGGCGCCACCGTCAGCACGCGCCGTTCGCGCAGCAGCGCCGTGAAGGCTTCCGCGGCCAGGGGGCGGCTGAAATAATAGCCCTGCATTTCGTCGCAGCCGTGTTCCGTCAAAAAATCCACCTGTGCGCGCGTTTCCACGCCTTCGGCGATGACGCGCATGTCCAGGTTGTGCGCCAGCGAGATGACGGAACGGGCGATGGCCGCATCGCTGCTGCTGGTGGTGACGTCGTCAACGAACGATTTGTCGATCTTCAGCACGTCGATGGGGAAGCGTTTCAGGTAGCCGAGGCTGGAATAACCGGTGCCGAAGTCGTCGAGCGAAATGCCCACGCCGATGTCCTTCAGGCGCGTCAGGGCCGCCACCGCCTTGTCCGGGTCGCCCATCACCGTGCTTTCCGTGATTTCGATGCCCAGGCAGGCGGGCGCGATGGCGTATTTGCGCAAGGCCGCCTCGACGAACGGCACCGTGCGGTCTTGCGCGAACTGCTTGCCGGACAGGTTGACGGCCACCTTGATGCTGCCCAGGCCCGCGTCGTGCCAGGCGCGGATTTGCGCGCAGACGCTTTCGAGCACCCATTCGCCGATGGCCGTGATCGAGCCATATTCCTCGGCCAGCGCGATGAACAGGCCGGGCGGCACCTTGCCCAGCACCGGGTTATCCCAGCGCAGCAAGGCTTCCGCGCCCAGCAAGGCGCCCGTGCGCAAGCACATCTGCGGCTGGTAGTGCACTTCGAATTCATCGCGGCCGATGGCGCCGCGCAGCTGCTGCTGCATCGCCAGGCGGGCGCGGATATCGCTGCCCATGCGCTCCGTGAAAAAGGCGTAATGGTCGCGCCCCATTTCCTTGGCGCGCACGAGGGCCGTGTCGGCGTGGCGCAGCACGTCGTCGAGACTGTCGCCGTCGGCCGGGCACATGGCGATGCCGATGCTGGTCGTCAGCGCCAGGCGCTCGCCATCGACGCTGAGTTCCTCGCGCAAGCCGGCCAGGATGGTTTGCGCCAGCGCAAGCGTGCGTCCCAGCAGGGCATCGTCCTGCAGCAGGATCTGGAATTCGTCGCCGCCCTGGCGCACCACCGTGTCGCCTTCGCGCACGCAGCCGGACAGGAAACGCGCCACCACTTGCAGCGCCTTGTCGCCCACGGCCTGGCCGTGCGAATCGTTGATGTTCTTGAAACGGTCCAGGTCCAGGCACATCAGCACCACTTGCTGGCCGTCGCGCAGGGCGTTCGCGCGCGCCTGTTCGAAGCGCTCGCGCAGCAGCACGCGGTTCGGCAAGCCCGTCAGCGCGTCGTGGTAGGAGAGGAAATCGATCAGATGCTGCTCGGCCTTGCGCTCGCTGATGTCGAGGAAGACGCCGATGTAGTTGACGACGGCGCCGTCGGGGCCGTGCACGGTGGAGACGCTGAGCAGGCAGGGATAGGTGTCGCCGCTCCTGCGCCGCGTCTGCACCTCGCCCGACCAGCAGCCGCTGCTGCGCAAGCCCTGGCGCAGGGCCAGCAGCACCGCCTCGCCCGTGTATTCGGCGTGCAGGCGCAGGATGTCCGTGCCCACCACTTCCTGCGCCGCGTAGCCGGTGATGCGCGTAAAGGCGGGATTGGCCGTGACGATGACGCCGGCCGGATCGGTGATCAGGATGGCGTCCTGCGTCGCTTCGAAGACCTGGCCCGACAGGCGCAGCAATTCTTCATTGGCGCGGCGGATCTGCACTTCGCGCGCCAGCGTACTGGCCACCTGCTCCAGTTCGGCCGTGCGTTCGGCCACGCGCCGTTCCAGGTTGGCGCGCTCCTGCGCCAGCTGCAGCTGCGCGCGTGCCAGGCGCACGTGGGCGTCCGTGCGGGCCAGGATTTCCTCGGCCTGGAAGGGTTTGGCAATGAAATCGACGGCGCCCAGCGCGAAGCCGCGCACCTTGTCGTCCGTATCGTACTGGGCCGACAGGAAGATCACCGGCACCTGGCGCAGGGACGGTATCTCCTTCAGGCGGCGGCACACTTCAAAGCCGTCGAGGCCGGGCATGCGCACGTCGAGCAGGATCAGCTCGGGCGGGCGCGCCTGGGCCGTCCACAGGGCCAGTTCGCCGTTCGGCGCCTGGCGCACCGCATAGCCGGCGCCGCCCAGCAAATCGCTCAACAGCTTCAGCGAAGCCGGCGTATCTTCAACGATCAGTACTTCGCCCTTCGAATTCACTTCCGAAAAATCGCGGTGCATGTAGCAGTTCTCTCAGCTTTGGATGAGGCGCGGCGATCCGTTGCCGCGCTGGACAAGACATTTCTTTGCGATGAACTACGTACTATCATCATAATCTTTATTGCAATTTAGCACCATCCATCGGCGGCACTTAGTCCGTCTTTTCAGCGAATCCGATGTTGTCAGCCCACACTTTTCAAGCGTGCGCCAGCGCGCCCTCATTCTCCAGCAAGTCGCACAGCTGACGGTATTGATGCTGGTCAAGCATCGCCTGCAGCGGCGCCAGCACGGGCGCGGCCGCCGGCGGCAAGGCGCCCAGCAGCAGCGCCACCCTGGCCAGGTTCAATTCGCGCAGCGCCACCAGCAGGGCGGCGCGCTCTTCCCCGGCCAGCAGCAGCAAGTCCTGCGCCCGCAGCGCCGGCGGCGCCTCGGGCGCCGGCGCCACGGGCAGCGGCACGGGCGCCGCCACGGGCGCCTCGGCCGCCTGCGCGGGTATGCTGAAACGGAAGGTGGCGCCCTGCCCCGGCACGGATTCCAGCGTCAGTTCGCCTTTCATCAATTGCACGAATTCGCGCGAGATGGCCAGGCCCAGGCCCGTGCCATCCTTCGGTCCCGCGCTGTCGGCCTGCACGAAAGGCTCGAAGATGCGCTGCTGGTCTTCCGGGGCGATGCCGATGCCCGTGTCGCTGACGGCGAACGACAGCATCCATTGCCCGCCCTTGCGCCGCTCGCCGCGCACGCGCAAGGCGACCTCGCCGCCGCCGGCAAACTTGACGGCGTTCGACATCAGGTTCAGCAACACCTGGCGCAAACGCGTCGCGTCGAGCAGCACGGCCGCCGGCACGTCGGCGCAATCGAGGCGCAAGGCCAGCCCCTGCTGCTCGGCGCGCATGCCCAGCATGTCCATCACTTCCTGCAGCAGCGGCGCCAGCGCCACCACGGCCGTCTGCGCGTGCAGGCGCCCCGCCTCGCCCTTCGACAGTTCGAGGATTTCATTGATCAACGTCAATAAATGATTGCCGGAGCGGTGGATGATGGCCAGGTTGCGCTTTTCATCGTCCTGCATGTTGGGCGAGGCGGCCATCAGGCGCGAAAAGCCGATCACGGAATTCAAGGGCGTGCGCAGTTCGTGGCTCATGTTCGCCAGGAAGGTGCTCTTGGCGCGGTTCGCCGCCTGCGCCTGGCTGACGGCCACCGACAGGGCGCTCGTGCGCTCGGCCACCAGTTCTTCCAGGTGATGGCGGTGGCGCAGCAGTTCCAGTTCGGCCTCGCGGTGCGCCGTGATGTCGTAGTTCGAACCCACCAGGCGCATGGGCCGCCCCTGCCCGTCGCGGAAGATCACGGCGTCGGCCTTGATGTAGCGGATGGCGCCATCGGGCCACAGGATGCGGTACTCGTGCGTAAAGGCCTGGCCGGCGCTCAGCGCGGCGCGCAGGGCCTGCTTGGCGGCCGACACGTCGTCCGGCACCAGCGCCGCGCGCCAGATCGCCGCCGGCGCCATCGTGCTGTCCGCATCGGCCTTGAACTGCGCATACATCTGCTCGTCCCACTGCAAGGCATCGTTGATGACGTTCCAGTCCCAGATGCCGATGCTGGCCGCGCCGGTGGCCATCTGCACGCGCTCCTCGCTGCGCTGCAAGGCGCGGTAGCGGCTGTCGAGCAGCGCCACCATGTCGCGGATGGAACGGTACAGCGTGCGCAGCTCGCCCAGGAACCACGCTTTCGGCGGCGTGCCGGCCGCTTCGCTCTGCCCTGCCTGGACGCCGGCCGCATACTGGCCGATCGCCTTCAGGGGCTTGAGCATCAGACACCACATCAGCAGCCAGATGCTGGCCACCAGGATCACGTCGAGCGCCACGATCATGGCGCCGATGCCCAGCGCGCGCTGCCGCAGCTGCGCGTGCAGCAGGGCCGGCGTCGCGTACACGGCCACGTTGCCGATGACTTGCCCGCCCATCGTCACGGGGCGCCGCTGCACCAGCCAGCCGGGTTCCGCGGACAGCGAGGAGAAACTGCCGATGGCGCCGGCCGCGGTGCGGCGCAGGACCAGCGCTTCCTTGCCGATGCCCGGCGTCAGGGAGCTGGCCACCAGGTCGCGCTTGCCCAGCGTGCTGCGCATGATGGCCTGCATCTGCTTTTCATCGAGATTCCACAAGGGCAGTTCGATGGCCACGGCCAGCTGGTCGGCGCTCACGGCCAGGCTGCGGTGCAGCTGCTGCCAGCGCTGCTCGCGTTCGGACTGGTAAAACAGCACGGCAAACACCAGCAGCAGCGCGGTGACGACAAAGGTCAGCGCCACGCTGACGGCCAGCACGATGGAGACGCCGCCCAGGCGCGCGCCCTTGGATGCGTGAACCGTCATGCGTCTTCGCCCTGCGGTTCGCTGGCCAGCTGCGCCAGCAAGGCGCACAGCGGCTGGTACTGGTGCTGTTCCAGCATGGCGGCGATGTGCGCGGCCAGCTGCGGCAGGCTGGTCGCCACGCCGGCCAGCACGATGGCGCTGCGCCGCAAATCGAGGGCCCGCACGGATTCGAGCAGCGCCTGCCGTTCGGCCGCGCCCAATTGGCCCAGCGCCTGCTGCAGGTCGAAGGCGGCCGCCGGCACGCGCGGCGGCGCGGCGGCGGTGCGCTGGAAGCGCACGCCCAGTTGCTGCTCCAGCATGGCGAACAGGTGCTCCTGCTCGATCGGCTTGCGCAGGAAGCCGTCGGCGCCGGCCGCCAGCGCCTCCTGCTTTTCTTCCTCGAAGGCGGAGGCGGTCATGATCACCAGGCGCGGCTGCACCAGCGCCGGCTGCGCGCGCAGCCAGCGCGTCAGCGCCAGGCCGTCCATGTCCGGCATGCGCCAGTCGCTGAGCACGATGTCGTAGCGCTGCGCCGCCAGCATGGCTTGCGCCTGCGCGCCGCCCGCCGCCTCCTGCAGCTGGAAGCCCAGCGGCGCCAGCAAGCCGGCCAGCAGCTTGCGGCAGTTGTCGTCATCGTCGACCAGCAGCACCGTGCGCCCGCGCTGGCCCGCCGGCAGGCGCGCCACGCGGCCCGGCGCCAGCGGTGCGGCGGCAGGGCACTGCACGCCGGGCGCGCGCAAGTCGAAGTGGAACACGGAGCCGGCCCCCAAGGTCGACTCGACGCGCAGCTCGCCGCCCATCAGGCGCACGAATTCGCGCGAAATGGTCAGCCCCAGCCCCGTGCCGGCCTGCGCCACGGCGCTGTCGGCCTGCACGAACGGTTCGAAGATGCGTTCCAGGTCCTCTTGCGCAATGCCGCTGCCCGTGTCGCGCACGGCAAACGCCAGCGCCACTTGCCCATCCTTGTCTGCCTGGCAAGCCAGCGACAGGGTCACGCTGCCCTGCTCGATGAACTTGAGCGCGTTCGACAGCAAATTGAGCAGCACCTGGCGCAGCTTGGCGCCGTCGAGGCGCACCAGCGGCGGCACGCCGGAACGCTCCAGCCGCAGCGCGATGCCCTGATCGCCGGAGCGCATGCGCACCATCTCGAGCACCTCGTCGAGCAAGCCGTTCAAGTCCACGGGCCCCGCTTGCAGCTGCATGCGGCCCGCCTCGATTTTCGACAATTCCAGGATATCGTTGATCAAGGTCAGCAAATGATGGCCGGCGCGGTTGATGATGGCCAGGTTATGCTTTTCTTCCTCGATCATGCTGCTCGAATCGGCCATCATCTGCGAAAAGCCGATCACGGAATTCAAGGGCGTGCGCAATTCGTGGCTCATGTTGGCCAGGAAGACGCTTTTCGCGCGGTTCGCCGATTCGGCCTCGGTGACGGCCACCGACAGGGCCGCCGTGCGCTGCTGCACCAGTTCCTCCAGGTGGTCGCGGTAGCCGAGCAATTCCTGCTCGCTGTGCTTGCGCTCGGAAATGTCGACGATGCCGCTGCGCACCAGGCGCCGCCCTTCCATCGGCAGGCGCACCAGCCGCACTTCGCAGGGAAAGATGCTGCCGTCGGCGCGCCGCACATTGCGCTCGACCAGGATGGGTTCCCCCAGCATGGCGCGGCGCAGATGCTCTTCCATCATCAGTCCCAGCGGCAGGCCATCAGGCTGCTCGCCAGTGTACAGGTCGAACGGCCCGCGCGCCAGCAGCGCTTCGCGCGACATCCCCAGCATGCGCTGCGCGCTGCTGTTGGCGTCGATGAAGCGGTCCAGGTCCAGGTCATACACGACGATGGCTTCGGGCGCATGCTCGACGAGGATGCGGAAGCGCTGCTCGCTTTCGCGCGCATCGCTCTCGGCGCGGCGCAGGCGGCGGCGCTGCAGCAGCAAGGCGCTCAGCATGCACGCCATGGCGAGAAACACGGCGCCGGCCGACAGCACGGCGACGCGGTGTTCGTGCCACAGCTGTGGCGGGCGGTTGAAGAACAGGGTGTGCGGCGGCAGCCGGCTGAAGTCCGCATCCCAGCGCTGCAGCTGTTCCCAGTCATACATGGGCACCGGGCGGACCGGCGGCAGCAAGGCGCCCGGCGCGGCAGGCGCCTTGCCGGCCAACACGGCCAGCGACATCTGCGCCACCTGCTGCGCGGCCCCTTCGATGTGCAGGATGGAGCCGCCGAGGATACCCTTGCCCACGTTCGTGTTGTACATGCCGAACGCGGGCACGTTCGCCAGCCGCGCCAGCTGGGCGGCAAACTGCACGGGCGTGGCGATGGCGCCGTCCACGTCGCGGTTGACATTGCCCGCCACCAGCAAGGTATCGGCGGGCAGGTGCGCCACGGCCGCGCGCATCTGCGCCAGGGTCAGATCATCGAGGTAGCGCATGGCCACCTTGCCCTGCCACGCCTGCGCCGCCTGCTGCATGTTGCGCTTCAGGGCCTGGTCGGCCTCGCTGGCGCCGACGGCCATGACGATGGTTTTGGTCTCCGGGAACAGCGCCATGGCTTGTGCCAGCGTGCCGGCAAAATCGACGTTCGCCTTTTGCTGCCAGATGGAAGACGGGCTGCCGGCCGGCAAGGCCTTGCCCGAGGTGTTAATCGCCAGCACGGGCACGCCGCGCGCCAGCGGCGCCAGGTCCGACAGCAACAAATCGAGCGCCGGCTGCTGCATGGCGATGATCAGGTCGGCCTTGCGGCCCATCATCTTGGTGTATCTTAAAAGCAACAAATCACGCATCTCATTACGCAGCGCCGGGTCGCCCTGGGTATTCAGGTTCAGGTGCTCGACCATGATGTCTTCACTGGCCAGGCCCGCGGCGGCCATGGCGGCCACATAAGTGCGCGTGTACGATTCCACGCCGGCACGGCCGTAATCGTAAGCGTTGAGAAACAGCACGCGCTGTCCCTGGTGCGGGGCCGCCGTGGCCGGCGTCCCGGCCGGCACGGCGGCAGGGGCCGCGGCAACACAGAATACCAGCAGCAATGCGCAGCTACAGCGGCGCACCGCTGCCCTGCCCAGCCCGCCGCCAGGCACCTCACGCATCCTTCGCCATGCCCATGCTCACCCCCGCCTGTCACCATGTTTCAACTATGCGCTGACTGCTCAGCCACCGACACTTACAAAAACATGATAACGTCAACTGCAGGGGCAAGTCTATTCCTTAGGGCAATCTTTTGACAATACACCTTCGCGTAATGCCGACCATCGTTACGCGGCGGTGCCGCTGATACCGAACAATTCCAGCTTCAACCCTTTTATGCCAGACGGCACATAAATCGCAATCGCCTGGGCCTTGATCATGCTGTCATAAATACTGCCCTTGTTATCGATCGAAAAGTAATACGTATTGGGCCGTACTGGCACCTCGGCAGGAACCTGGGCCATATGGCGCAACTCGGCACCCGGAAGTGCCCGGCCCAGTAATAGGTCGATATTGTCCGGAGATGAAATCTTGAACTGCAACGGCACCGTGGCGACCAGTTCCAGCGCCGGCATATCGGCGTTCACCGCAAGACAGAGTTCGGTCTGACGGTCAATCCGCTTGGCATCGAGCAAGCCGTGATAGTGGGTATTTTGTTGCGTGTCATTGGACAGCGCAATCGGGAAGTAGCGCGACAGGAGCACGGTATCGATCAGGTCGCGAATGATGCCGTCGAGCTTGCCGAAACCGGGAGCGGCGTCATCGTGACAATATGCCGGCAAGTCGCTCAGCGCGTATTTTTTCGAAAATGTCATCAAGCCGCCGGCCAACGCCATCAATTTTTCAAACAGATACACGGGATGGTGGCGCCGGTAACTGGCGCAATGACTGAGCGTGGCGCTGGCCGTGCTCAAGGTATTGAGCATCCAGAACGAGGAAATATCCCCGCCATGAAATTCAACCGTATTGTTACCGGGCTGGCGGTGGCGGCTGTACAGCGCCTCAATTTTCGCGCCCATGCGGTCGATCAGTGACTCGAGCAGTTTCTGCAGCGAGGAATCAGCACTGATGCTCAGGCCAGGCGGAATGAAGGAGGCATCGATTTCAAAGCTGCCGTTGCCAGCGCGATACAAGCGGATCACCGGGATGGCAAGATAATCATGCAGGGGGTCCAGTTGCGACAGCAGGTACACGCGTTTCTTCAGGTAAGCCACGTCTATGCTGACTGCCTCGCTGAACAGATCCGGGGTTTCGATATCCGCCTGGACATAGCGCGCACCCGCAGAATGCAAATTGCCGCCATGTGCCTGCAACATGGGCAGCGCGGCATAGAACGTAAAACTATGTTCGCCGGAAGGCAGCTTGGACAGGTCAACCGCACTGGGCAATACATCGCCCAGCGGCGCTTCAAACAGTTCTCCATCCTGAAAGACGAGCGACATGGCATCCGCCCGCAGGCTATTGTTGGCCAGTGCATCCGCATTCCAGCTGACGCCATGCACGCCCCACAAATGCGGATTAATGAGTGAGGCCAGGCGCTGCAGGCGCGCTTCATGGTAGCGGTCCAGCTGCTGGAATTGCTGGGGACCGATGGCCAGCCCCTCGGACCAAAGTAATTTGGATGGCAAAGTCATTGCGTTCTCCATGTTGACCGTTGGAATCCTGCTGCCTTGCCAGTCTGAGGTCATCAGTTTGAACGTCCTTGATGTTGCGCAGCAACCCTGTTCAATTATTTGCGCAAACGCAATTTACCTTGGAGCAAACGCTCGGATACTGGCCATTCCGCTGCAAAGACACAGGAAAAGAGAGATGGAGGACTTGCTGCCGTATTTCGAACGCGAGTTGGTGATGCTGCGGCGACATTGCCGCGAGTTTGCCGAACGCTATCCGAGAATCGCCGGCAAATTGCACATGTCCGGCGAGTCGTGCGAAGACCCGCACGTGGAACACTTGATCGAATCGGTTGCCATGCTGGCGGCACGCATCTCGAAACGGCTCGATGACGACTATCCGCAATTTACCGAAGCCTTGTTCGAAGCCCTGTTCCCCCATTATCTGCGCCCCTTTCCATCCTGCACCATCGTGTGCCAGTCCACCCCAGCAGCTGGAGCGGGCGTATTGCACCTGCCGGCCGGCAGTGAAATGGATGCAACGCCCGTGCGCGGCGTGCGCTGCCGCTTCAAGACGGTGTACGACATGACGACCGGAGCATCGGTACTGGACAGCGCCGTTTTCGATGCGATGATCAAGGCGCCGCCGGGCGTGCGCCTGCCGGCATCGACCAGTTCCTCGCTGAACATCGGCATCCGGCATCTCGATGCGGCGCCCGCATCGCTGCGCGTTTTCATCGATGGCGAAGCTTCTTTTTCCGCCGCCTTGCGCGATGCCTTGTTCATGCAGACCATCTGCGCTTTTGTGTCGACCGACGCGGCGCAATGGATAGCCTTGCCCGCCTTGCCTGTGACGCCGGTCGGCTTCGGCGACACGGATGCCTTGATACCTTTCGGTGCCCGTTCGCAGCCGGCCTACCGCATCCTGAGCGAGTATTTTGCGTATCCGGAAAAATTCAACTTCTTTGACATCGATATCGCGACGCTGAGTGCGGCCCTGCCGCCTGCTTGCCAGCGCTTTACACTGCATCTGTGCATGGCCGGTTTGCGGCCCGATTCCGCTGCGGCGCGCATGTTGTCCAGTATTTCCAGCGAAAACTTAAGGCTGGGCTGCAGTCCGGCGGTCAATCTCTTCCGTCAGGAAGGCGTGCCGATTTCCATCACCCGGCAGAAAACCGACTATTCCGTGCTGGCCCATGCCACCCATGCCCATGGCTACGAAGTCGTCTCCGTCGATGCGGTACGTTTGCTGCGCCAATGCGGCAGCGAAAGCACGCTGAGCGAATTTCGCCCCCTGTACAGCCTGCGCCATGGCGAGGGCACGGCGCAACAAGGCCATTACTGGGTCATGCGCCACGATACGGCGTTGGCCATCAAAAGTCCTGGCCACGAAAAGAAAATCACGCTGGTCGACAGCGACTTCAATCCCCTGATCCATGAAAAGGCCAGCCTGTCGCTGTCGCTGACCTGCAGCAACCGCGATCTCCCGCTGTCACTCAAATACGGCCAGCCGCACGGCGACCTGCAGCCATGCGCCGGCGGACCCGCACTGCGATTGCTGCGGCGCCCGAGCCAGCCGCGACGCTTTTCCCCTGGTGCGGGCTTGCACTGGCGCCTGATTTCCCACCTGGCGCTGAATCATCACGCGCTGGTCCAGGAAGGCCTGCCGGCGCTGCGCGAAATGCTGACGCTGTATGACCTGTCCCAATCGGCCACCTCGCAGCGCCAGATCGGCGGCATCGTCGCCCTGGCGCACGCGCCGACCACGACATGGCTGCGGCACAGGCGCGGCACCGCGCTGGCGCACGGCGTGGAAGTGCGCATCACGCTGGACGAGGAAGCCTTTATCGGCAGCGGCATGCACCTGTTTGTGCAAGTGATCGATCACTTCCTTGGCCTGTATGTGCAAATCAACAGTTTCATCGAACTGGTAGTGCTGTCAATGCAAAACGGAGAGGAACTGATCCGATGCAAGCCAAGAAGCGGACTGCAGAATCTGGTGTAATGCAACACTTGCTCGCCGAGCCGTACCGCTACCAATTCGTGCAGGCGGTGCGTATTCTGCTGTGCTGGCTACGTCAGCAGAACGTGTCCCATGCGCAAGCCTTCAGCCAGGTATTGCGCTTCAAGAACAGCCTGTCGTTGAATTTTCCGGCCAGTGAAATCGAACGGCTTTCACTCGACGAGAATGAACAACTGACCGTGACACCTACGTTCATGCGTTTTCTGGGCGTCGGCGGCACCTTGCCCTTGCATCACTCGGAACGCATCGCCGCCTGCCGCTTGTCGGGCAAGGACGCCGGCGTCTCGGCCTTCCTCGATATCTTTTCGCACCGCATGGTAGCGCTGTATTACCAGGCGTGGGAAAAGTATCGACTGGAATCCACGCTCCAGACCCGGGCAAGAGATGCACAACGGCCATTGCTGACGGCACTGGCCGGCGTCCAGCGCGATGCGCTGCCGCCGAGCGCCGAACCCGATGCCGTGACGCAGGACGTGGCGGCCTGGTACGCGGGCCTGCTGCGCTGCCGCCCCGTCTCCGCGCAGGCGATCGGTCCCGTGCTGGCCGAGTACTGCGGCGTCCCCGTCGCCCTGCAACAATTTGTCGGCGGCTGGGACTATCTGGAAAAAAACCGGCGCAGCCTGCTGGGCAGTGCCAACTTTACGCTGGCGCGCGGCGCAACCGTGGGACTGCGGCTGTGGCGCCAGGACATGCGCGTCTGCCTGCATATCGGCCCGCTGGATCCCGCCGGCCTGCAACGCTTCCTGCCGCGCAGCGCAGGCGCGGCGGCACTGGCAAAGATGCTGGCGCTGTTTGGCGTACCTGATTTGCAATATGAAGTGCGGCTGATACTGAGTCCGCCATGCATTACCCCCCTGCTCCTGAGCGCCAACCCGTCAGAAAGGCGGCGCCTCGGCTGGACGGCGTTCTTGCAGACGGCGCAAGGCAAGGTGCGCGGCGCCGAAGTGCGTTATTTGCTGCAGCTGGCTTGAGCAGTTCATCCCTGGAAAGCGAGGCAAGCATGAAACATGCGGGACGCGGCGTCATCCGGCTCGGAGACGCAACCGATCACGGCGGCAAGGTCACCAGCGCATCGTCGGGCAGCACCGTCATGGGAAAGACGGCGGCGCTGGCCGATGACATGACCTTCTGCCCCAAGTGCAAGGGCAGCTTCCCGATCACGCCCGACGGCGCCGGCGCAAAACACATGGGCAAGCCGTACGCCTATGACGGCGATGCCACCGCCTGCGGCGCCCGCCTGATCACATCGCTATAACGGAGGCAGGGCATGCATGCAAGCATCCAGGCGGCGCTATCGGCCTTCGACCTCGCCGCGCAAGAGCGGCGCCTGCTGAAGATCGATTTCCCCCATGACGATGGACCGGCCGGCGCCATACTGCTGGTCAATTCGCTGACCGCCAGGGAAGACGTATCGCGCGACTTCCGTTTCGAAGCCGAACTGCTGTCGGACGACGCGCATATTGCACTGAAGGCCATGATGGGCCGCATGGTGACCATTTCGATGGTGCGCGACGATGGCACGCTGCGCCACTTTAACGGCTATGTGGGCGAATTTTGCCTGCTGCGCGCCGACGGCGGCTTCGCCTGGTACCGCATGGTGCTGCAACCGTGGCTGGCCTTTGCCCGGCTGCGCCAGGACAACGTCTCCTTTCATGGCCAAAGCGTGATGCAGCTGACCGAAACAACGTTTGCGCACTACGCGCAGCGCGACTGGAAAACCAGCATCCATGGCGACGATCCGCAGATCACCTGCGCCAACCAGCACAATGAAACCGACTACAACCACCTGCACCGGCGCTGGGAAGCCCTCGGCTGGCATTACTGGTACGAGCACCGTGCCGATGGCCATACCTTGTGGCTCGCAGATAACAGCACCCTGGCGGACATGATTGCCACAGCATCCGGCGACGGCGCCATGCGTTTCCACTCAGGGTCGGGCTCCATGGAAGACGATGGCTTGCAACAATGGCAAGCCGTGCGCCGGATCGGCTCCGGGCAGCTGACCTTGGCCAGTTTCGACTATAAGCATCCGCAGCCACGCCTTGCCAGCGGCTACTCGCTGAATCGCCAGGGCGACGTATTTGCCCACGAACTGTATGAAAACACGGGCGCCTATGGCTATAGGAATGTCGATGTTGGGGAATCCCTGGCACAGCGCCGCATGGAAGAAAGCGACCATCTGCGCCAGTATTTCGAGGCGGCAGGCAATCACCGTGGCGCACAGCCCGGCCTTTGTTTCCGCCTCGATGGACATTTCAGCGCCGAGGAAAAACGCTATCAGCCCGGCCAGGAGCGCCCGGACAGCATTGCCGAACGCGAATACCTGATCCTGTCAGCCGAGCATAGCGCCAGCAATAATTATCAGGCAGGCCCCAGCGCGCCATCGGATTATGCGAACACGCTCGTATGCGTGCGGCGGGACATCCGCTGGCGCCCGGGCCGCGGCTACAACAGCACGCCGTGCATCGTTGCCGGCGTGCAGACGGCGCTGGTCGTCGGGCCGGCCGGGGAGGAAGTCCATACCGATGCGCTGGGACGCATCCGCCTGCAATTTCACTGGGACCGCCTGGGTACATTCGATGAGCGCAGCTCGCCATGGATAAGGGTCATGATGCCGATGGCGGGAGCGCAAATGGGACAGATCGCCTTGCCCCGCGTGGGTCAGGAAGTGGTCGTGCAATTTCAGGACGGCAATATCGACCACCCCATCGTCATCGGCGTGGTCTACAACAGCGCCAATCCGCCGCCATGGCAATTGCCCCAGCAACGCGCCCTGTCCGGCGTGCGCAGCCGCGAGCTGGGCGCCCGCAGCGCCAACCATCTCGTGCTCGACGATACCAAGGGCGCCATCCAGGCACAGCTGCGCAGTGAGCACCAGGATAGCCGCCTTTCCTTGGGCAACATCACCCGCATCGACGACAACGCCGGCCGCAAGGAAGCGCGCGGCGCGGGCTTTGAATTGGCCAGCAATGCCTGGGGCGCCCTGCGCGCAGCCAAAGGCATGCTGATCACCACCGAAACATCAACAGGAACGGGATCAGTCAAACAGCTCGACGAAACGCAGGCCCGCCTGGCGCAAGCGCGCCAACTGCACGAGGGACTGGCCGGCATGGCCGTGGACGCAGGCGCGCAGGACAGTACCGCACAGCAAGGCGCCGTGGCCGACGCCATCCAGCGGCAAAACGCCGCCATCAAGGGCAGCGGCGGCGATTTCCCGGAGCTGTCCGAACCGCATCTGCTGCTGGCCAGCCCGGCCGGCATCGAACTGAGCACGGCCCAGTCCATCCACCTGGCCGCCAGCGAGCATGTGGCGCTCAGCAGCAGCAAGCATATTTCACTCGCCAGCGGCGACAGCATGTTTGCCAGCATCGCCAAAACCTTCAGCCTGTTCGTGCACAAGGCCGGCATGAAACTGATCGCCGCCAGCGGCAAGGTAGCCATCCAGGCCCACAGCGACGAGGTGGAAATCCTCGCCCAAAAAGTACTGTCGCTGATCAGCGAAGCGGACTGGGTCGACATCAAGGGCAAGAAAGGCGTGCGCCTGCACGGCGCCAACCACATGCTGGAAATCAGCGACAAGGTGCAGTTCTTCACCTCCTCACCCGTGCTCTTCAACGGCAACCTGGAAACCCTGGCGCCGAAGAGCGTGTCGCAGGAATTCAATGACCGGCCACACAGCAGTTTTGACCAGGAGGTCTTGCTGGTGAATGCCGACGATACGCCGGCCGTTGGCCTTGCTTTTGAAATCCTGCGCGATGACGGCAACGTGGCCGGCAAAAGTGCGGAAGACGGTTCCACGCAACTACAAAAATCCACGGGCATGGACAGCTACATCATTCGCTATAAGGGAGAACTGCCATGAGCAAATGTGATGACTTGAATAAGCGCGGCAATCATCCTGCAAAGTTTAGTCAGGGCGTGGGAGGGTGGGCGGAACTCGCTGTTTCGATGACGGAAACGAAAGATACCGCGCGACACGATGTCACCGTGCCGCCAGGCAAAGTCATTCCTGTCATCTTCCTGCCAGGCGTGATGGGGAGCAATCTGCGGATGAGCAGGGTTCGCCAAGAAGAATTGCGCCGTCCAGACAATCGGGCTTGGCGGCCAGACGATATGATGGGTGCGGGAGGCAAGGCGGCTGTCCTCACAAGCAATGGCCTGGGGGGCTGGTTCAAAGATGCGTCGCCACGGCAGCGTCAATTGGTGTTCGATCCCACAGAAACCGAAGTCGAGTATTACCACTATACCGAGAGCAATAGCCGCTTCGATCCAGATGGTGCGGAAACCAAGGCCGCAGATGCGCGGCATCAAAATGTGCCTGACAGCTTTACCCCCATTCCTCCTCTGATGGGAACGAACAGGATCGCGACAACATCACGCCCGAATCAAGGTAAAGCCTGCTCATATCAAAGCCCAGCACAAATAGCCCGTTGGCGAGGATGGAGTGAAGTGTTATTTGCTGGTGCGTACGGAACAATGTTGCGGGCTGCCGAATTGCATCTCAATAACATGATTTCCGACGGTAAGCCACATCCTGTCTGGCGTCAAACGAGTGGCCTTGGCGCACTGCTTTTGCAAGATCCAAAAAATTTTGGCGCGTCAGCTGGCAACGCCATTACCGTCAGCGATTTAAAGAAAATTTCTCCTTGCTGGTATCCCGTGCACGCGATGGGTTATAACTTTATCAAGAGCAATGGAGTATCCGCCGTCACTATTGCAGAGCGACTACGCGGCCTAGTCAAAGGCTACCAACAACGCGGATTCAAATGTAACGAAGTCATCATCGTCACACATAGCATGGGGGGCTTGCTGGCCCGTGCATTGATACATCCCAGCTATGGAAAGATGCTAGACGATAAAGATGTGAAAATTCTGGGCATTTATCACAACGTGATGCCGACCATTGGCGCCGCAGGAGCGTATAAACGCATGCGTTTTGGCTTTCAGGAAAGGGAAGGTTCCATTGCCGAAATAGAGGCCAGCATTCTAGGCATCGACGGTGTACATGCTACCGCCATTCTGGCAAATGCACCAGCGCCACTGGAAATGTTGCCAGGTGCGGCATATGGCCAGAATTGGCTGAAAATTGTAGATGCACAGGATAAAGTTTTATGGAGCTGGCCACGCGATAAGGCCACTGCACTGGAAAGCATTTACCTTCAACCCGCCAATGCGTGGTGGAGGCTAATCAATCCAAAATGGGTAAACCCCGCAGACCTTCCTTATGAAAAAGGTGGGGGTATAGAAAGAACAATGGAAAGAATAACATCCGCTTCAAAATTTCTATCGTCCATAGAAGAAAAATTCCACCCAAAGACTTATGCAAGCTATTGCGCTTCCCGAAATTTTTTAAGTTACGGCGATGTCGTATTTAAATTAATTGAAGGTCTTCATAGTGGCTCAAATGATCCGTGAAATAAATTCGAGCCGTTACCTGAAAAATGGAAGTTACTTGAAGATGATGCAAAGGGACAACTCCTCGTCCAGGCCGGAGGTAAATTCTTAAAGTTAAGGCTACAAGCAGCTAATGCACGCGGTGATGGAACGGTGCCGTCAGACCGTTCTGCCCAGCATATCACAGGCACACTTTTCATACATGGCACGGCGGAAGCGAACGGTTATGAACACCAGAACAGCTACGCCGATACAAATGTAATGGCATCCATGCTGTATTCCATCGTACAAATTGCCAAGACGGCAAAATGGGAGTAAGCCATGAACAATAAGATAGAGAAAACAATTTTCCTCACGATTACGGTTATTGCGATGGCATTCCTATCCGCCTACGCGAAAAAAAATTCAGCCAAGGAGATCATAATGCCTGAAAATTTCAAAATCAGCAAACGCCTGGAAACACTATTTTTAAAAACAAAAATAGTATGCTTCGGGCGCTATGCCATAGAGGTTCCGCAAGAAGCACAACTTATATCAGGAGGGACAACAATTCTTTCGGAAATCAAGACCATACCAGGCGGAATAACAGAAAAAAACGAACGCATAGCAGAAGAAATTGAAAAAATAAAAAAAAATGACCCAACCTCTGAAATTACATACAATGGAAAAGGTCCAATAGAAAATAGCTGGCAACTTCAATACTATGATGGAGAATTCTCCAAAGAAGGTGGGCGTTTAATCTTCAAGACCTACATCTCAAAAGGAAACCATATATTCATTCTTGACGGATCAACACGAAAAGGTGAAACAATAGCAGATTCCATAGGAAATCAAATGGTTCGCGCTAATAACTTACGTCTACGCGATGAAAATGAAATTCCCAAGGAACCTGGCTATTGCGTCAAAAATGGCTTCATGGCCGACAACAAATATAATAGTCAGGAAATGGCAGATGCAGGCCTGTATTTCCCCAGCTTTCCAGACGTGACTTTTTCCATCACATCAAATAAAAATGCCTACGGCGATTATCCTCCTGCCGAATATGATGCAAAAGTACGTGGGAAATTATCATTACTTGCTCGTATCCAGGAAGCAAAAGACCAGCAAGGCAAGAACTACCCTCCTCGTACTCTGCTACGCGAAGGCAAGCGTGACGTGCAGCATTGGCACGGCGAGGAATCGTTGATACGGCGTACCGACGGCGTGCATGATTTTGAATGGACACTGGTAGGCACGCCGCGCGATATCGCCTATCCAGCGGTATTGGAAGCATCCATGTACACCAAAGTCGCCCACAACATGGTCGGCGCCGCCGAAGCCGCGTCGCTGACCGACGAAGAGGCGATCGCCTTGTGGGACAAGCTGCTGTCCGGCCTGAAGTTCCGGGTGAAGGTGCCGGGTGCGCCGCCGGGTTCGTATTACATCAATCCGGACAAGCCGGCGCAGTGATGGATGCACTACCCTGGCAGTAGGCCATGCTGGCGTCAAGTCATCTATTGCGCTAGCATGATCTTTTTGCCCGGAAAGCCGGCATCACCATCACCCTGCGCCCCGCCCTGCCCGACGATATCGACGCCCTGTGGGCGCTGCGCACGGTGGCCGTGCGCGTCAGTTGCGCCACGCACTATGCGCCGGAGCAAATTACTGCGTGGACGGCTACGCCTGTGCCGCCGGCGTATGCCGCCATGCTGGCCGCGGGTGGCGGCGTCGTGGCGATGCAGGGCGAGGCCATTGCCGGCTACGCCATGCTCGATGCGGACAAGCAGGAAGTGGAAGCCGTGTTCGTCGATCCGGCCCGCGCAGGACTCGGTATCGGCAAGCGGCTGCTGGCGGCGCTGGAGCAGCTGGCGGGCGGGCGCGGCATAGTGCGCCTGCACCTGTCCGCGTCGCTCAATGCGGAGCCGTTTTACCGGGCCGCCGGTTTTGTTGCCTTGCGCGCAGAAGCGTATGCGCACCCCAGCGGCATCAGCCTGGCCAGCGTGGCGATGGAAAAGGCGCTGGCGACTGCCTGAGCCTTCAGTCAGGCACCGCGCCTGCCTCGGACTCGGCCAGGCATTGCTGCAGCTTCGCGATCAGGGCGCGCACTTCGTCGTCGCCCAGGTCCAGCGGGTCGCCCTGCGCACCGACGGCGATCAGGCAGATGGCCGAGCCGTCGTACCACGCGTCCAGACGCTCCTGGCCCTCATTCATATTGATCTGATTCATGCTGCAAATCCCTCAGTAAATCGGCCGGCGCCGCGATGACGCCCGCTCCTTGCGGCACAGGAAAGACGGATGCCAGCTGCAAGTTGCCCGCCATGCCGGGCAGCCATTTGGCCAAGAAATCGCCGAGCGCGATGGCGCGCGGCTGGAAATGTTCCCACTCGCCGCTGGCGCACGCTTGCGCGAATGCCGCTTCCGGCCAGAACGGGATGGCGACCTTGCCGCCGGCTTGCGCCGTGGCCCAGCCGTCATGGTGCAAGCCCCACACTTCTTGCGTATCGGCCACCTTGCGCACAAAATAGCCATGGCGTTCGGCGGACGGCAGCCCCGCCACCTGCTTGAACTTTTCAGGATGCACGGTTTTCCCCTACCTCGTCCCATACCCGCAGCTGCGGCGCGCACCAGCCCGTCACCATGTCGAGGGCATCCAGTATCACGTCTTCCCGCGCCTCATCCTGCACGCCGTCCTGCGCAGACGCGCGCAATTCCTGCAGCAAGCCGGCCACTTGCTGCGCCGTCACGTCGCTGGCCTTGTAGCGCAGCAGGATGGCGCGCAGCGTCAATAAACCTACCCTGGCGTCCAGCGCGGCCAGCAAGTCCCTGTCGATATCGGCGATGATGGTGTGCGGCATGTCAATCCGCCTCCCACGCGATGGCGGCCGGCCGCGTGCCGCCTGTCTTGAAGAACGCGACGAAGGCGCGCTGGCATTGTTCCACATCAATGCACCACGCTTCCGGATACTCATCCACCTGGCCGTTCGCCAGCAGGTAGCTGCAAACGCCCTCGGCCTCCTCGTCGCCCAGCGAGTGAAAACTCAGGTCATCCTGGCCCGACAGATACATCAGCCATGCATTGCCGCCATTGCGCAGCATGCACAGGGCCGGGCCCTGCTCCGCATCGCTCGCCATGGTCAGCCACAGCTCGCACTGGGCCAGCGCGCGTGCTTCCTGCAGCGCCTGTTCCACCGCAGCGATGGTGTCAACGGCGCGCGCCTCGCCATGCAGGTTCAACTCCATCGTCATGCTTTGCTCCCGCTCAAATCGTTCGTCGCCAGCGCCGTGCTCAGATACAGCTTGCCGCTCAGGTCTTGTAATAAACTGCTCTGGCGCAAGCGGTCCATCACGGGACCCTTCACTTCGGCCAGGTTCAGGCTGATGCCGCGCTTGGCCAACGTGCTGTTGAGTTCGATCAAGCCCAGCAAGGCCGTGCTGTCGATCTGGTTGACGGCCGACAACACCAGCACCAGGTGGCGCGCCGTCGGGTGGCCGCGCAGCTCGTCCTCCACGCGCTCCGTGACGGCTTCGACGTTGCCGAAGAACAGGCCCGCATCTATGCGCAGCAGCAAGACGTCGGGCAGGGTTTGCGCCTCGTAGCGCTCCACGTTGCGGAAGTGCTCACTGTTCGGAATGCGGCCCAGCACGGCGATATGCGGGCGGCTGGCGCGCCAGATCAGGGTACCCATCGACAACAGCACGCCGATCACCACGCCTGCTTCCACGCCCAGCACCAGCACGCCGGCCGTGGTCGCCAGCAGGGCCAGCGCATCGCTGCGGTCGTAGCGCCACGACAATTTCAAGGTATCCCAGTCCAGCAGGCTGGACACGGCAAAGATGATGGTGGCGGCCAGCACGGGCAGCGGCAGCAGGGCCAGCCAGCCCGTGGGCGCCACCAGCGCCAGCGCCAGCAAGCCCGCCGTGATGATGCTGGCCAGCGGCGTGTTGGCGCCCGCCTGGAAATTGACGGCCGAGCGCGAAATGGAGCCCGTGACGGGAAAGCCGCCCGACAGCGCGCTGGCCACGTTGGCCGCGCCCAGCCCCAGCAGTTCTCGGTTCGTGTGCAGTTTTTCGCCCCGTTTTTGCGCCAGTGTCTGGGCGGCGGACATGCTCATCAAAAAGACGATGAAGGCGATCAGCAGCGCGGGCGACAGCAAAGTGCGCCAATGGGCGCCGGAGGTGGCCAGGTTCAGGCCCGGCAAGCCGCTGGGCACGTGGCCCGTCGTCTGCACGCCCATCGCTTCCAGGCCGCCATAGGCGACGAGCGCGATGCCGGCCAGCACCAGCGCCATCGGCGCCAGGCGCGCGCCCACGTCGGCCGCCACCTTGTTCAAGCCGCAGCGCTGCAGCAGGCGCGACGCATAGCGCTTGGCCAGCCACAGGAACAGCAGGCCGGACAGCCCCAGCACGAGGCTGGGCGTATGCCAGTGGGGAAGCGTTGCGCCCAGCAGGGGCGTGATCTGGCCCCAGATGATCAGGATCGCGGCGCCATTGCTGAAACCGCTGATCACGGGGCGCGACAGGAAACTGGCCATGAAGCCCAGGCGCAGCACGCCGCACAGCAGCAGGACGACGCCGCTGATGAAGGCCAGCTGGGCGGCCAGCACGATATATAAAGAGGAACCGGGATCGGCCAGCGGCGCCAGAGCGGCGGCCGTCATCAGGGAAACGATGGCCATCGGTCCCACGGATTGCGTCATGCTGCTGCCGAACAGGGCGTACAGCACGGGCGGCAGGATGCTGGCGTAGATGCCCACCACGGGCGGCAAGCCCGCCACCAGGGCGTAAGCCATGCCTTGCGGCACCATCATCATGGCGACCACGATACCGGCGGTGATGTCTCCGGCCAACAGAGGACGCCGGTATTGCCTGAGCCAGAGCAGCATGAATGATCCCGAAATCTGAAAACCGAAGCCTATCATGCGACGAGGCCGGCTGACAGGGGGCACGGGATCAGTCTTGCAGCAATTGCGCCTTCACGGCGTCGAGGATTTCCGTCGACAGGGACTCGTCATCGACGGAACGGGCCAGCACCATGGCGCCCACCATGGCGGCAAACGTGGTGATGGCCTGCTGGCGTTGCTCATCCGGCGCGCCGTCGGGCAGCAAGCCCTGCAGCAAGGCGAACTGCTGCCGCGTGGCCTGGGTAAACGCGGGACGCGCGCCGGGCGACATGCGCGCCACGTCGACGCCCATGGCCGCCGCCGGGCAGCCGCCGCCAGGCTGGTCGCGGTGTTTCGGGGTGAGGTAGTTGTCGATAATCGCCGGCAGCGCCCGCTGCGGGTCGCTGGCGACCTTCGCCCGCCAGCCTTCCAGCGATTTATTCAAGGCATGCTGGCACGCCTCGATCATCAAGTCTTCCTTGGACGCGAAATGGCCATAGAAGCCGCCATGCGTGAGGCCCGCGTTCTTCATCAGGTCGGCCACGCCGATGCCGTCGTAGCCCTTTTCGCGGAACAACCTTGCCGCCACCTCCACGATGCGCTCGCGGTTCAGCGCCGCCTGCTCCCTGCTCACTTTCATGCTGCCCTCCCACATTTATGTCAACCATCATATAACTTTGCGCCCGTTTGCGCCACTCTGTTAGCAAGCGCACCGTTCGATGCGGGTGCCGCGCCGATACTGGATAGTCGTTTCCAGGGAGGCCAGCATGAACGAGAACAAGGATCAGTCCGCCGGCAATTTGCAGCGCGCCATCCAGCAGGAGCAAGACGGCCGCGATGCCGCCAAGCCAGACAAACGGGACAGCCAGCCGCCCGTGCAGACGGGGAGCCGCAGCCAGCCGGCGCCTCCCCTGCCCGCCCAGCACCTGGACAAGCCCGCCAGCGAGGCGCAGATGCAGCTGAAACCGCGTTTCCTGGCGCCCGACTACTGCGGCAGCGGCAAGCTGGCCGGCATGGTGGCCATCGTCACGGGCGGCGATTCGGGCATCGGCCGCGCCGTGGCCGTGCTGTACGCGCGCGAAGGGGCCGATGTCGCCATCATTTACCTGAACGAACACGCGGACGCCCACGAAACGAAGCGCTACGTGGAAGCGGAAGGCCAGAGTTGCCTGTTGATTGCCGGCGATGTGCGCGACCAGGGCTTTTGCCAGCAAGCCGTCAGCCAGGTACTGGACAAGTTCAGCCATATCGACGTGCTGGTCAACAACGCCGCCTTCCAGGAACACGCCGAATCGCTGCTGGACCTCAGCGAGGAACGCTTCGACCTCACCATGAAAACCAATGTCTACGGCTACTTTCACATGGCCAAGGCCGTGCTGCCCCACTTGCAGCGCGGCGCGTCCATCATCAACACGGGCTCCGTGACGGGCTTGCACGGCTCGAAGCACTTGCTCGATTATTCCACCACCAAGGGCGCCATCCATGCGTTTACCATGGCGCTGGCCGGCAACTTGCTGGACAAGGGCATCCGCGTCAACGCCATCGCCCCCGGCCCCGTGTGGACGCCGCTCAACCCGGCCGACAAGTCGCCCGAGGACATCCGGCAATTCGGCGCGGACACGGACATGCGCCGCCCGGCCCAGCCAGAGGAACTGTCGCCCGCCTACGTCTTCCTGGCCTCGCCCGCCTGTTCCAGCTATATCAGCGGCATCGTCCTGCCCGTCACCGGCAGCGCAGGGGATTGAGCGATGGCGCGCGCACGGTGGAATGGCGCCGTCAGCTACGGCCTCGTGCACATCCCCGTCAGACGGCCTGAACCACCCACCGGCTCCGGCAGCATCGCCAGGAAGATAAATGCATTGACTTTGGTCAAGCTTCTCGCTACGTTATGCACACAGCCTGCCACCCGGCAAGCCCTGTCATGCGTGCGGAAAAAATGGATGCCGAGTTAGATCAGCTTATCCTCAGCGGCGCCCCTGGCGGCGTTGTCATCACGAGCGAAGACCATGTCGTCGTGCGCTGGACTGTCGGGGCGCAGCGCATTTTCGGCTATGCCAGCGACGAAGCGCTGGGCCGCACGCTGTGGGAACTGATCTCGCTGCCGGGACAGGCCGAGGCTGGCCCGCTGATCGCCGAGCAGCTGACCCTGCACGGCAGCTACGACCGCGAATCGCTGCGGCGGCGCAAGGATGGTGAACTCATCTACGTCGACGTGGCATGCCAGGCCGCACAGGCCGGGACGGAGGCCCCCCGCTACCTGATTTCCACCATGAAGGACACGACCTTGCTGAAGGCGGCGCGCGACGCCCAGTTCGTCGACGTGCGCTACCGCGTGCTGTTCGAATCGACGCCGGACAGCGTCATCATGGTCAATGCGACGGGCGCCATCGTGCTGGCCAACCAGCAGGCGCAGCGCCTGTTCGGCTATGCGGAAGGCGAATTGAGCGGCAGGCAAATCGATAGCCTGCTGCCGCAACGCCTGCGCCATACGCACGTGGCGCACCGCGCGCGCTATTTCGACCAGCCGCGCACGCGCACCATGGGCGCCGACCTGGAATTGTTGGGCTTGCGCAAGGACAACGTCGAATTCCCTGTGGAAATCAGCCTGTCACCGATCCAGACGGAAATCGGCACCTTCGTCATCAGCGCCATCCGCGACGTCAGCGATCGCCGCCGGGCCGAGCAAAAGTTCCGCGGCTTGCTCGAATCGGCGCCGGACGCCATCGTCATCGTCAACGGCGATGGCGAGATCGTGCTCGTTAACTCGCAAACGGAACGCCTGTTCGGTTACTCGCGCGCGGAGTTGCTCGGGCGCAATGTGGAAGTGCTGATCCCAGCCCGCTATGCACACGATCATCCGCATCACCGCCAGTCCTTTTCCGCGGCGCCGCGCGCCCGCTCCATGGGCGCGGGCCTGGAACTGTATGGCTTGCGCCGCGACGGCACCGAGTTTCCCGTCGAAATCAGCCTGTCGCCGCTGGAAACGGAGGAAGGCGTGCTGGTCTCGTCGGCCATCCGCGACATCACGGAGCGCAAGCGCATCGAGCGCACGCTGAACGAACAGAAAATCGAACTCGAACGGGCCAGCCAGGCAAAGGACCGCTTTCTCACCAGCATGTCGCATGAATTGCGCACGCCGCTGAACGCCATCCTCGGCTTCGCCCAGCTGCTGGCCAATGAAGCCCTGCCCGCGACCGTGCTGCAAAAACGCGCTTTCGTGCAAAACATCGTCACCTCGGGCCGCCACCTGCTCACCCTGATCAATGAAATCCTCGACCTGGCGAAGATCGAATCAGGCAGTCTGAGCCTGTCGATCGAGCCGGTGGCGCTGCCCGTGCTGCTCGATGAAGTACGCGTGATGGTGGAAGAACAGGCGCAGCAGCGCCAGATTCACCTGGTGTTTCCAGCCTGCGAGGCGCTGACGCTCAGGGCCGACCATACGCGCCTCAAGCAAGTGCTGCTGAACCTGCTGTCAAACGCCATCAAGTACAACCGTCCGGCCGGCAAGGTGGAGCTGGAAGTCTCGCAGCCCGAGGCGCAGCGCGTGCGCATCGCCATCCGCGACACGGGCAAGGGACTGGACGATGCGCAGATGGCCGAGCTGTTCCAGCCGTTTAACCGCCTGGGACAGGAGGCGGGCAGCGAGGAAGGCACGGGCATCGGCCTGGTCGTCACCAAGCGCCTGGTCGAGCTGATGGGCGGCAGCATGGGCGTGCACAGCTGCCTCGGCGTGGGCAGCGTATTCTGGATCGAACTCGATACGATGGCTGCGCCGCCCGCCGGGCAGACGGAAACGGACTACCTGCCCGAAGCCGCCGGCGATGCCAGCGACGCCGGGGACGATGCCGGCGGCCAGGCGCTGCTGCTGTACGTGGAAGACAATCCGGCCAGCCTGCGCCTGGTCGAAGACATCGTCAGCTTCCTGCCCCATCTGCGCATGATCTCGGCCACCGACGCGCGCCAGGGCATCGCGCTGGCGCTGGAACGCCGCCCGGACGTGATCTTGATGGATATCAACCTGCCTGGCATGAATGGCAACCAGGCGCAACGCATCCTGCGCAACGATACGCGTACGGCGCACATCCCCGTCATCGCCCTGACGGCCAATGCCATGAAGGGCGATATCCGGCATGGCCTGGCCGCGGGCTTTTTCCGCTACCTGACCAAGCCCGTCGAGATTCCCCAGCTCAACGCGGCCATCGACGAAGCGCTGCAGCTGGCGCGCGCCGTCGTGCCGTTCAGGCAGGAGGACTAAAGGCCAGCTTTTTCATCGCCGCATCGAGGCCCTTCGCGCTGCGCGCATAGCCATTCCACGGCGCGTTGCCCACGTCGAGGCGGCTGTGGACATTGCCCACGTTCCATTGATCGCCCGCCTTCAGCTGGTCGAGCTCCTCCCAGGCCAGCGGCACGGAAATGCCCAGCCCGGAACGCGTGCGGGCCGACCATGCGCACACGGTGGTGGCACCCCGGCCATTGCGCAAATAATCGATGAAAATCCTGCCGACCCGGTTGGCGGCACCGCTCTTGACGACAAAACGCGCCGGGATGTGCTGCGCCATGTGGGCCACGACGGCTTGCGAAAACGCCTTCACCGTCTCCCAGTCGTGTTGCGGGCGGATCGGCACGACCACGTGCAGCCCCTTGCCGCCGCTGGTTTTCAGCCAGGCTGGCAAGCCCAGCTGCGTCAAAAAGGCCCGCAGCAGCACGGCCGCTTCGCGGATGGCGGGCCACGCCACGCCCTTGCCCGGATCCAGGTCGAACACCAGGCGGTTCGGCGTGTCGTAGGCGCTGGCCAGCGCATTTTGCGTGTGAAACTCCACCACATTCCACTGCGCCGCCGCCAGCAAGCCTTGCAGGCCGATCACGGCCAGCATGGGCGGGTGTCCGGGGGCCAGTCGTGCATCAAGCTGCTTGACGCCGGGCATGGCCGACGACTCCGCATGTTTCTGGAAGAACAACTCGCCGCCCACGCCGGACGGCGCGCGCACGAGCGACACGGGCCGGCCGCGCAGATGCACGAGCATCAGCTTGCCCACCAGCGCGTAGTAGCGCACCAGGTCGATCTTCCTGGCGCCGCTGTCCCTGTCGATCACCCGGTTCGCATGGCTGACCCTGAAACTGGCCGGCAAGACGCCGTCCCGCGTGGATGTGTTCTGCATCGTCGTCTCCCTGTCGATCGGGCCGCCGCCGGTGACGAATTCCTGGCATTCCTGGCGCAGCCCGCATTTGAGCTTGACACCGTCCCCGGAACGGCATGTGGCCTTGAGTCTAGGCCGCCGCGGCACCTGGCGCGGTACGCCAGCTAACAGAGCGCCCGCCCCGGCAAATGTAAGTGTTTGTAATTAGATCGAATCGTTGTCAACGCTATTGCCGTGCGGCGCGTTTTTGGCTCAGTGACAGGGGAAATGCATCTCCTGAACTACAACCCCACTTCTCGAGGAACTGCACCATGAAAAAAGTAATCGCTACTCTGATCGCCGGCTTGTTCGCTACCGCAGCCTTTGCTCAAACGCCAGCCGTGCCTGCCAAGGCCGAAGCCAAGCACACCAAGGAAGTGGCAAAAGCAGAAGCCAAGGAAACCAAGGCCGTAGTCAAAGCCGATGCGAAAGAAGCAGCCGTCGCCGCCGATGCCAAGGCCGATGTCGCCAGCGCCAAGGCCGACGCAGCCGCCACCAAGGCAAAAGCCCATCACAAAGCGAAAAAAGCCAAAGCCAAGGCTGACGAAGCCAAAACTGAAGCGACCGCAGCAGCAGCCAAGTAAGTCCCTCCGCGCTTTTCCGCGCCACACAAAAAGACAGCCTCGGCTGTCTTTTTGCATTTTCATGCAGCCTTCTTCAATGAACGTCGCTTAAATCACCTGATTGTAAGCAAGTGTAAACAAGGTCAACCATAACCTTCCGGGGCGCGTTTTCTGCTCAGTGACACGGGAATCATCCCGGCACCAACCGACATACCAGACAAACCACCACAGAGGACTGCACCATGAAAAAAGCAATTGTTACCCTGATCGCCGGCCTGTTCGCTACCGCAGCCTTTGCCCAAACCCCTGCCGCCCCGGCAGCGTCGGTCCCCGCCAAAGTGGAAGCGGCGCACACCAAGGCTGTCGTCAAAGCCGACGCCAAGGAAGCGCAAGCCGTCGTGAAAGCGGATGCAAAAGAAGCGAAAGCCGTCGTCGCCGCGAAAACGGAAGTGGCCAGCGCAAAAACGGAAGCAACTGCCACCAAGGCCAAGGCGCACCACAAAGCCAAGAAAACCAAGGCCAAGGCCGACGCAAAACTGGCTTCGGCCACCGCTGCAGCGCCAGCATCTGCACCAGCGCCAGCAGCCGCCAAGTAATCATCGACACACCATCACTTACCACTCGCCAGGAAAATAAAATGAAAAAAGTTATCGCTACCCTCATCGCCGGCCTGTTCGCTACCGCAGCCTTCGCCCAAACCCCTGCCGCCCCGGCAGCGTCGGTTCCCGCCAAGGCGGAAGCGGCCCACACGAAAGCCGTCGCCAAGGCAGAAGCCAAGGAAACCAAGGCTGTCGTGAAAGCCGACGCCAAGGAAGCGGTCGTCGTCGCCGATGCGAAAGCCGATGTCGCCAGCGCCAAGGCCGACGCCAAAGCCACCAAGGCCAAGGCCCATCACAAGGCCGGCAAAGCCAAGGTAAAAGCGGATGCGGCAAAAGCGGACGCCGCAGTTGCTGCCACACCGGCAAAGTAAGCACAAAGGTAGCCACGGGAGCGCATCCGCCGGGTCTGCGCTTGCGTGGCCACTTGCAGTACCAGGGACAGCTTCGGCTGTCCCTTTTGCATGGCGCTCGTCCGGCGCGCCTTCACGCGAACTTCATCGAACAGGCCAGCTTGCGCGCGACAAAACGGCGCACATGGGCGACACTGGCAATCCGACCATCGCCACGAAAGCTGTCCATGCGCCGCCTGCCCTTGTCACTATTGAGTGCCCTCTTCCTGTCATGCCCTGTCCTGGCGCAGGACAGCGCCCCCGCCACCCTCGATCAAGTCCTGCAAGCCCGGGAGCGCGACAGCCATGGCGACTTGCGCGCCGTCGTCGTGCTGCGCGACGGGGCCATCGTCGCCGAGCGCTATTACAACGGCGAGACGGCCGACACCCTGCACGACATCCGCTCGGCCGGCAAGAGCATCACCGCGCTGCTGGTGGGGGCAGCCGTGGCGCGCGGCCAGCTGGCGACAACAGGAACGGTGGGCGGCTACTGGCCCGAAGTCGCTGCCAGCCCGGCGGGCAAGGTCGTCCTCGACGACTTGCTGACCATGCGTTCGGGCCTGGCCGCCTTCGATGAAGACGAACAGTCGCCCGGCAATGAAGACAAGCTCGATGAAGCGCCCGACCCCGCCGCCTTCGTGCGCGGCGTGCCGGCCGCAACAAAGCCGGGCAGCATCTACCGCTACAACTCCCTGGGTTCGTACATTGCCGGGCGCGTGGTGGAAAACGCCAGCGGCGCCGACCTGGAAGACTACGCCGCCAAGGCGCTGTTCGCACCGCTGGGCATCACGCGCTGGAGCTGGGGCCGCGACGTGGCACGCCACCCGAAAGGCCAGGGCAACCTGTCGCTGCGCGCACGCGACACGGCCAAAATCGGCCAGATGGTGCTGGACGACGGCATATTTGACGGCAAGAGGGTGATCGATGCCGCCTGGCTCAAGGCAGCGCTGGCGCCGCGCGTGGCCATCGGCGCCGTCGACCGTTACGCGGACAGCTACGGTTATTTCTGGTACGCGAAGTCGCAGGACGTGGCCGGGAAAAAGATCGCCGTGCATTTCGCCTCGGGCAACGGCGGCAACAAGATCTACGTGATACCGGCGCGCCGCATGGTGGTGAGCATCGCATCGAGCGCGTACGGCAAGGGCTACGGGCAGCGCCGTTCGGAAGACATCCTGAAAGCCATTTTGGCCGTGGATGCCACGCAGATGTAAGCGTTTGTAATGAGCGTCAACGCAAGCGTCCGGGGGCGCGTTTTATGCTCAGTGACACGGGAATCATCCCGGCACCAACAGACATACCAGACAAACCACCACTGAGGACTGCACCATGAAAAAAGTAATCGCTACCCTGATCGCCGGCCTGTTCGCAACCGCTGCCTTTGCTCAAACGCCCGCAGCTCCCGCAGCCTCGGTTCCCGCCAAAGTGGAGGCAGCCCACACCAAGGCCGTCGTCAAGGCTGACGCCAAGGAAGCGCAAGCCGTCGTGAAGGCGGACGCCAAAGAAGCGAAAGCTGTCGTCGCCGCGAAAACGGAAGTGGCCAGCGCCAAGGCGGAAGCGGCCACCACGAAAGCCAAGGCACACCACAAGGCCAAGAAAACCAAGGCCAAGGCTGACGCAAAAATGGCATCGGCCACCGCAGAAGCGGCTCCAGCCAAGTAATTCCTTCTCACTGCATCGCCCCGAAAATACACCAAGGATCTCATCATGAAAAAAGTTATCGCCACCCTGATCGCCAGCCTGTTCGCCACCGCCGCTTTCGCCCAGACCCCAGCCGTCGCGCCAGTCGCACCGGTGGCACCGGTTCCTGTCGTCGCCCCTGTCGCCAAGGCCGAAGCGCCAGCGGCAGCCGTCAAGCCAGCGACGCACAAAAAAGCCAAGCATCACAAGGCGAAGAAAGCCGCACCGGCAACGCCAGCAGCTCCGGCCGCAGCAGCAGCTTCCGCACCGGCAGCAGCGCCAGCCAAGTAATCAGGGCTGCAGCGTCCAAAAAGACAGGGTTTTCCCTGTCTTTTTTTTCGTCCGTTTATTTTGGCATCAGCACCGTGTCAATGACATTGATCACGCCATTCGATTGATATACATCATAGGTGCTGATATTGGCGCTGTTGCCGCCCTCGTCCATCACGACGATGTTGTGCATGCCGTTCATGGCGAACATCAGCTTGCCCCCGCTGGCCGTGGGCAGGGTCGCCTTGCCGTCATGCATTTTGATCTCCTTCGCCAGCGCCTTGAAGTCGTATTTGCCCGGTACCACGTGGTAGGTGAGGATTTTCGTCAGGGTTGCCTTGTTTTCCGGCTTGACCAGGGTATCGACGGTGCCGGCCGGCAGCTTGCCGAAGGCCGTATTCGTCGGCGCGAACACGGTGAACGGGCCCTTGCCTTTCAAGGTATCGACCAGGCCGGCCGCCTTGACGGCGGCGACCAGGGTCGTATGGTCGGCCGAATTGACGGCGTTGTCGACGATGTCCTTGCTCGGATACATGCTCTGGCCGCCCACCATGGTCGCCATGTCGGCGGCAAACGGGGCGCTGGCGGCCAGCAGGGAAGTAAAGGCGGTGACAAACAGTGCTGCGGGAATAAAGGTGCGCATGATGGTATCTCCTGGATGACTGCGTTTGCGTGATTGCAGGAGTACTTACGCGGCCTTGCCGCAAACGGATTCAACTCGCTGAAAACAAAAAAACGGCGCCGTGCAAGCGCACGACGCCGTTTTGACGATGTTTTCCTTGCCGCGGGCCGGACATGCCAGCCCGCGGTGCCGGAAATCAGTTGGCCGCCACCTGCGGCTCGGCATCTCCCCAGCCGCCGCCCAGGGCGCGGATCAGCGCCACGGTGGTGACGGCGCGGTTGCCGCGCAATTGCACGGCGTTGCGCTCGATGGCCGCCAGGTTGCGCTGCGCGTCGAGCAGATCGAGGTAGCTGGAACGGCCCGCGTCGTACAGCTTTTGCGCCAGGTCGGCCGAGCGGCGCGCCGAAACGACGGCTTCGTCGATCTGCTGCGTCTGGCCCGACAGGATGCGCAGGCCGGCCAGGTTGTCTTCCACCTCGGCGAACGCCACCAGCACGCTCTGGCGATACGTGGCCACCGACTCTTCCAGCTGCGCTTCGCTGCGGCTCACGGCAGCTTTATTGCGTCCGCCGTCGATGATGGGCATCGACATCAGGGCGCCCAGCAGCCAGGAACGGCTGCTCCACTTGAAGATGTCCGAGAACGTATCGGACGCGCCGCCGCCGGAAGCGTTCAGGGTCAAGGCCGGAAACATGGCCGATTTCGCCACGCCGATGCGCGCATTCGACGCTTCCATGGTGCGCTGCGCCGACGCGATGTCGGGACGGCGCTCCAGCAGGGACGACGGCATGCCGGCCGGGATCACGGGCAGGAAGCCGCTGTCCTGCAGCGGGTTGACGCCCGCCGTGAAGCTGGCGGCCGGTTTGCCCAGCAGGACGGCCAGCGCATGTTCGCTGGTCGCGCGCTGGCGCTGCAGGCCGATGGCTTCGGCGCGCGTGGTCGACAGCTCCGTGCGGGCACGGGACAAGTCGAATTCGCCGATGTCGCCCAGGTCATAGCGGCGCTGGTTCACATGCACGCTTTCCTCGCGCAGGCGCACCGTCTGTTCCAGGGTCGCCAGTTCCGCATCCGTGGCGCGCAGCTGGAAGTAGGTTTGCGCCACGTCGGCCTGCAAGGACAGCAGCACCGAGCGGTAAGTCGCTTCCACGGCCAGCGCATCGCTGCGCGAGGCGCTGACGTTGGCCGCCACCCGGCCGAACAGGTCGACTTCATAGCTGGCCGTCAGGTTGGCCTGGTAGACGTTGGTCGCCGCCACCGGCGCGCCGTTCGGCAAGCCGAGCGACACGGCGGAAGCGCGGTTGCGCTGGCCGCCCACGTTGACGCCCACTTGCGGGATGCGGTCCGCTTCGGCGATGCCGGCAATCGCCCTCGCCTGCTTGACGCGGGCGGCGGCCACCGCCAGGTTGGCATTGGCTTGCGTGGCCTCGTTGATCAGGCTTGTGAGGGCCGGATCATTGAAGGCCAGCCACCACTCGCCGCGCGCCTGGCGCTCGGCTGGCACGCCCTGCTTCCAGCGCGTGCCGTCCGCCGCCGTCTGCACGGCAGGCGTTTGCGCTTCCTTGAACGCCGCCGGCGTCTCGATCTGCGGCTGCTTGAATTCCGGCGCCGCGCAGGCGGCCAGCAGCACGGCTGCGGCCATGGCGCTCAAGACGGGCGCCGCGCGCCGGATGATTTCCTTGGTTTTCAATATATATCTCCTTCCAGGTTCAATGCTGGCGCGGCGGCAGGCTTGGCGGCAGCATCGGCTGGTTTTTTCTCAAAACGCTGCGCCAGGGTGCGCAGCAGTACGTAGAACACGGGCGTCAGGAACAGGCCGAAGAAGGTCACGCCCAGCATGCCGGCGAACACCGCCACGCCCATCGCATGGCGCATTTCCGAACCGGCGCCGTGCGAGAACACGAGGGGCACCACGCCCATGATGAAGGCGATCGACGTCATCAAAATCGGACGCAGACGCAGGCGGCACGCTTCCAGCGCCGCTTGCACGACGGTGCGGCCATGCTCTTCCAGTTCGCGGGCAAATTCCACGATCAGGATCGCATTCTTCGACGCCAGCCCCACCAGCACGAACAGCGCGATCTGGGTAAACACGTTGTTGTCGCCGCCGGTCAATTTGACGCCCAGCAAGGCGCACAGGATCGACATCGGCACGATCAAAATCACGGCCAGCGGCAGGGTCCAGCTTTCGTACTGGGCAGCGAGCACCAGGAACACCAGCAGCACGCACAGCGGGAACACATAGATCATCGTATTGCCGGACAAGATGTCCTGGTAGGTCAGCTCCGTCCATTCATACGAAATCCCCTGCGGCAGCACTTCCTTGGCGATGCGTTCCAGCGCGGCTTGCGCCTGGCCGCTCGACACGCCAGGCGCGGCGCCGCCGTTGAAATCGGCTGCTGCATACGCGTTGTAGCGCTGCACGCGGTCAGGACCGTAACTATCCTTGACGCGCATCAACGACGACAGCGGGATCATTTCGCCTTTGTCATTACGGACTTTCAGCTGCGCGATATCCTGGGCATGTGAACGGAAAGCCGCATCGGCTTGTACGCGCACCTGGTAGGTGCGGCCAAACTGATTGAAGTCATTCACGTACAGCGAACCGAGGTTGATCTGCAAGGTCTGGTAAATCGTTTGCAGCTGCACGCCCATCTGCTTGGCTTTTACACGGTCGACGTCGGCGAACAGCTGCGGCACGTTGATCTGGTAGCCCGAGAACACGCCCGCCAGTTCCGGCGTCTGGTAGGCCTTGGCGGCCAGCGCCTGGGTGGCGTTGTACAGCGCGTCGTAACCGAGGTTGCCGCGGTCTTCGATCATCATCTTGAAGCCGCCGATGGTGCCGAGGCCATTCACAGGCGGCGGCGGGAAGACCATGATGAAGGCGTCCTGGATGCCGCCCAGGCGCTTGTTGATCTCGGCCGCGATGGCGCCGCCCGACAATTCCTTGCTGCCGCGTTCATCGAACGGCTTCAGGGTGGCGAAGACGATGCCGGCGTTCGGCGCATTGGTGAAGTCGTTGATCGACAGGCCGGGGAAGGCGATGGTCGATTCGACGCCAGGCACCGACTTGATGACGTCGGACATGCGGCGCACGACATCTTCCGTGCGGTCCAGCGAAGCGGCGTCGGGCAATTGCGCAAAGCCCACCAGGTATTGCTTGTCCTGCGCCGGCACGAAACCGGCCGGTACGGACTTGAAGGTGAAGATGGCGGCAACGACCAGCAGCGCATACACGCCCAGCGAGGCGCTCTTGCGGCCCAGCACGCCCTTCACGCCCGCTTCATAGCGGTGCGAAGCGCGGCCGAAAAAGCGGTTGAACCAGGCGAAGAAGCGGCCGAAGACCATGTCCATGCCGCGCGTCAGCGCGTCTTTCGGCGCATCGTGCGGTTTCAACAGCGCGGCCGACAGGGCTGGCGCCAGGGTCAGCGAGCTGAAAGCGGAAATCACGGTCGAAATGGCGATCGTCAGCGCGAACTGGCGGTAAAACTCGCCGGACAAACCTGGCACGAAGGCGATCGGCACGAACACGGCGCACAGCACCAGGGCGATGGCGACGATAGGACCGCTGACCTCTTTCATGGCCTGGATGGTGGCGTCGCGCGGCGACAAGCCTTCTTCGATGTTGCGCTCGACGTTTTCCACCACCACGATGGCGTCATCGACGACGATACCGATGGCCAGCACGAGACCGAACAGCGACAGGGTGTTGATCGAGAAGCCAAAGCCCAGCATCACGGCAAAGGTGCCGACGATGGAGACGGGAACGGCCAGCAGCGGAATGATCGATGCGCGCCAGGTTTGCAGGAAGATGATCACCACCAGCACCACCAGGGCGATGGCTTCCAGCAGGGTATGGATCACGGCTTCGATGGACGAACGCACGAACTGCGTCGGGTCGTACTCGATGCGGTATTCCACGCCTTGCGGGAAGTCTTTTTTCAGTTCTTCCATCTTGGAACGCACGTCGGACGACAATTGCAGCGCGTTGGCGTTCGGCGCTTCGAAAATACCCATGCCGACGGCCGGATTATTGTTCAGCAGCGAACGCAGCGAGTAGCTGTTGGCGCCCATTTCCACGCGCGCCACGTCCTTCAGGTGCGTGACGGCGCCGTCGGCATTGGTGCGCACGATGATGGCGCCGAATTCCTCGGGCGTCTGCAGGCGGCCCTGGGTGTTGACGGTCAGCTGGAAGTCCGAGTTCTTCGCTGGCGAGGCGCCGATCACGCCGGCGGCCACCTGCACGTTCTGCTCGCGGATGGCGTCGACGACATCGTTCGCCGTCATGCCGCGCGCCGCTACCTTTTGCGGGTCGAGCCAGATGCGCATGGCATAGTCGCCGGCGCCGAAGATCTGGATGTCGCCCATGCCGGGCAAACGGGCCAGTTGATCCTTGACGTTCAGCACCGCGTAGTTGCGCAGGTACATGTCGTCATAGCGCTTGTTCGGCGAGACCAGGTGCACCACCATGGTCAGATTCGGCGACGATTTGACGGTCGTCACGCCGATCTGGCGCACTTCCTCGGGCAGGCGCGGCAAGGCGCGCTGCACGCGGTTCTGCACCTGCGTCTCGGCCTGCTCGACGTTGGTGCCGATCTTGAAGGTCACGGTCAGCATCATCGCGCCATCGGAGGTGTTTTGCGAGGACATGTAGAGCATGTTCTCGACGCCGTTGATCTGCTCTTCGAGCGGCGCGGCCACGGTTTCGGCGATCACTTTCGGGTTGGCGCCCGGGTATTGCGCGCGCACCACCACGGATGGCGGCACGACGTCGGGATATTCGGAGATGGGCAGGCCGAAAATCGACAGCAGCCCGGCCACGAATATGACAATCGACAGCACCGCCGCGAAAATCGGCTTGTCGATGAAAAAGCGGGAAAAATTCATGTTTATTCCTTGGAAGTCGATGCTGCTTTCGCGGCGATCTTGGCGTCTTTTACTTCAGGTTTTGCGGGAGCGACGGGCGCGGTCGGGTCGAAATCCATCGCCACCATCTGCGGCGTCACGGGCGCACCGGGGCGCACGCGCTGCAAGCCGTTGACGACGATCTTTTCGCCCGCCTTCAAGCCTTCGCGCACCACGCGCAAGCCGTCCGAGGCCGGGCCCAGCTTGACGGCGCGGTATTCAGCCTTGTTGTCTGCGCCTACCACGTAGACGTATTTGCGGCTCTGGTCCGTGCCGACGGCGCGGTCGCTGATCAACAGCGCCGTGCTTTGCGCCTGCGGGCCATTGCCGCCGTCGAGCTGGATGCGCGCGAACAGGCCCGGCACCAGCTGGCGCTCGGCGTTGGCGAAGGTGGCGCGCATGCGCACGCTGCCCGTGGCCGGGTCGAGCTGGTTGTCGACGAATTCCAGCTTGCCTTCGTGCGGGAAGCCCGTTTCGTTGGCCAGGCCCACCTTGACGGTGACGGGCGTGCCCTTTTGCGCCGTGCCGGCCACGCGCAGATACGTATCTTCATCGCCGTCGAAGCTGGCGTAGATGCGGTCCGTCGACACCACGGAGGTGAGGATGGCGGAAGCGTCGATCAGGTTGCCGACGGTGATTTCCGCCTTGCTGACGCGGCCGCTGATCGGCGCCTGCACCTGCGTGTACGACAGGTTCAGCCTGGCCGCTTCATACGCGGCTTGCGCCGAGCGGGCATTCGCGTCCAGCTCTTTCAAGCCCGAGGCCTTTTCATCGAATTCGCGCTGGGCGATGGCTTTTTCGGCCAGCAGCTTTTCAGCGCGCGACAATTCCAGCTTGGCCAGTTCCGCCTTGGCGCGGGCCGAGGCAGCCGTGCCTTCGGCGCGCGACACTTCGGCCTGGAATGGGCGCGGGTCGATGACGAACAGCACGTCGCCTTTTTTGACTTCGCTGCCCGGCTTGAAGTTGACGGCCGTGATGAAGCCGCCGACCCGCGAGCGGATTTCCACGCGCTCGATCGCTTCCAGGCGGCCCGAGAATTCCTGCGTTTCCGTGATCTGTTTTTCCACGACGGCGGCGGCCGAGATGGGCGGGCCGCCGGCCGCTGGCGCGTCGGGCACCTTGCTGTTGGCCGAATCGCAGCCGGCCAGGCTCACGGCCACCAGACCTGCCAGCGCGAGCGAGGCAGCCAGGGGCTTCAGCAGAGTGGAAAATTGTTGAACGTTTTTCATTTTATTTCCCTGTTTTATGAAAATTTCTAATGGTATGGGCGGCAGGAAGCAACCCAACTGAAAAAGTGAATGGTGGTGCCATGGCGCCCGACGGCGCTCGATCAAAGGTAAACAGGCCGCCAGCTGCTTAAAAGCGGACGGGGACGACGAAGCTGGCTGTGCGAACGCACAACTCAGGCAGGAAGGGAACTACACTGCGTAGTGTAGCAACCAAAACTCAAAAAGTAAACTGATTAGTGTAAGTTTTTTTGCGGTGCCGCGGATGGCGGCGTCATGACTCGGGCTCCTGCCCCAGTCCGGCGACGAAACTGCTAATTTCGCTCAATACCTGCACCTTGCAGGCGCATTCATTACGGGCGGTGGCGTCTTGCAGCGGCGCGGCGGCCATGCGCCGCACGGTGGTCTTGATGCCGCAGGCGATCAATTTGCTGCCGTATTGTTCAGCCTCGTCGCGCAATGGGTCGTCTTCGCTGGACAAGATCAAGGCTGGCGGCAGGTTCTTCAGGCGGCTCGACTGCAATGGCGACGCGTACGGATGGGTACGGTCAGCGGCATTCGGCAAGTAGCCACGGTAGGCGGCGGCGCACTGGTCCGCCACTTCCGCCAGGTCGGGACAGCTCGGCAAGTGGCGCATCGAGCAGGTCGACAGGCCGGGGTCGAGCATGGGCATGATCAGCACCTGGCCCGCGAGGGGCGGTCCGCCCCGGTCGCGCGACATCATCGCGCATACGGCGGCGAGGTTGGCGCCCGCTTCGATGCCCGATACCACCATCTGCTTGCCCGTCCAGCCCAGCTTGGACTTGTTCTTTTTTGCCCACAGCAGCACGGCATGCGCGTCTTCCACGGCGGCGGGAAATGGCCGCACGCGGGCCAGGGTGTAGTTCGCGGCCAGCACCACGTGGTCGGGATTGCTCAGCACGAGGCAGCGCAGGAAGTCGTCCGCGTCGTCCAGGTCGCCGTCGACAAAGCCGCCGCCATGGAAGAAAACCATCAGGTTCGGCTGCTTGGCGCCCGGCACGCCGGCCGTGTAGACGCGCGCGCCGAGCGCATCCTGCGCGCCCTGCACCTGGATGTCGCGTATCTTCAGCGCCTGGCCAGGCGCCAGTTCGGCCGCGGTGTCGGCAAAGCTCATTGCGCCACCACCGGCGGCACCGCAGCATCGAGCACCGTGTCGTTCAGGCACAACAGGGCGACGCCGCCCACTTCATGGGTCAGGGCGCTATACCCGCTCGCTTCGCTTTGCGCCGCCATCGAGTATGCATCCGTCGATACCATCGCGGCCAGAGCGAGCGAGCTCATAGCGAGAGCGAGCACTGCAAAGATTCCATTCCGATGACCCATGATATTTCTCCTGTGAACTTCCTGCGGCAATCACATTTATGCTGCAGTACAACAACTATAGACTTGATCTACAATCTGATAAAGAGTGCAATGACGAATTGATTATTCAGGATTCTGAATAATCGAACGTAAAGTGATAGGAAATCAAGTGAACAAGCTGCAAGCCATGGAAGTTTTCATCCAAGTCGTCGATGCGGGCGGCTTTACGCGCGCGGCGGAAAACATGCAGCTGCCGAAAGCCACTGTCTCGACCCTGATCCAGTCGCTGGAAGCGAGCCTGTCGGTTAAGTTGCTCAACCGCACCACGCGCCACGTCAGCATCACGTCCGATGGCGCCGCCTATTACGAACGCTGCGTGCGCATCCTGTCGGACGTGCGCGAGGCCGAAGAATCGCTGTCGCGCACGCGTTTGAGTCCCAGCGGGCGGCTGCGCGTGGATGCGCCCACGGCCCTGGCCAGCGAACTGATCATCCCCGCCCTGCCCGACTTCTTTGCCCGCTACCCGGACATCTCGCTGGAACTGGGCTGCAGCGACCGCCCCGTCGACCTGATCGAGGAAGGCGTCGATTGCGCCGTGCGCGGCGGAGAATTGGGCGACCTGAACCTCATCGCGCGCCGGGTCGGCGTATTGCATTTCATCACCTGCGCCGCGCCCGGCTACCTGGCGCGGTACGGCACGCCGCAGCACCCGAACGACCTGGCGCAGCACCGGGGCGTGAATTTTTTCTCCGCCAAGACGGGCAAGACCTTCGACTGGGATTTCACGCGCGCCGGCGAACGCATCCAGATGTCCATGCCCAGCCATATCGCCCTGAACGACTCGAACGCCTACGCGGCCGCCGGCCTGGCGGGCCTGGGCATCGTGCAAATGACGCATTTCATGCTTGCACCGCTGCTGGAACAGGGCAAAATGGTGGAATTGCTCAGCGAATGGGAATCCGACCCGCTGCCCATCCACGTGATCTATCCGCCCAACCGCCACCTGTCCGCCAAGGTGCGCGTATTCGTCGAATGGGTCGCCGACATGTTTACCAACCACCCGGCCACGCAACTGAAGGGCAAGAGCACCCTGCCCGCGCGTGCCACCCTGACCGAGGCCCAGCCATGACCGCAGCAAGCACACCGCCGCCCCCGCACCGCATCGTCTTTCTCGACCGCGACAGCCTGATCGCCACCGTGCGCCCGCCCGCCTTCGCCCATAGCTGGCAAGAACATGCGCACACCAAGGGCAGCGAACAGACGGTGGCTCGCCTGCAAGGCGCCACGATCGCCATCACGAACAAGGTGCCGCTGCGCGCGGCCGATCTGGCGCAGTTGCCGGACCTGCAAATGATCGCCGTGGCCGCCACGGGCACGGATATCCTCGACCTGGCCGCCTGCCGCGAGCGGGGCATCGTCGTGGCGAATATCCGCGACTACGCGCGCGCCACCGTGCCCGAGCATACCTTGGCCCTGATGCTGGCCCTGCGCCGCCAGCTCATCGCCTACCGCGCGGACGTGGAAGCGGGACTGTGGCAGGCGTCCGACCGCTTCTGCCTGTTCGGCCACCCGATCCGCGACCTGGCCGGCAGCCGCCTGGGTCTGCTCGGCTACGGCGCGCTGGGCAAGTCCGTGGCCCAGCTGGGGCGCGCCTTCGGCATGCAGGTGATCGTCCACAACCGTTCCCCGATCCAGGAAGACGGCGTCAAGGAAGTGAGTTTTGACGAACTGCTGGCCACCTCCGACGTACTGAGCCTGCACCTGCCCTTGACGGACAAGACGCGCAACATCATCGGAGCAAAGGAACTGGCGCGCATGCAGCCGACGTCGCTGCTGATCAACACGGCGCGGGGCGGCCTTGTCGACGAAGCCGCCTTGGCCGAGGCCTTGAAAAACGGCGTGATCGCCGGCGCCGGTTTCGACGTGCTGTCCAAGGAGCCGCCCCCGCCCGACAACCCGCTGTTAAATTTGCGCCTGCCCAACTTCATCCTCACGCCGCACACGGCCTGGGCCAGCGGCGAGGCCATGCAGAAGCTGGCCGACATCCTGATCGGCAACGTGGAAGCGTTCGAACGCGGTGCTCCCGTGAACGTGGTGGCATGAGCCTGTTAAACGAGCTGGATGAACTGCTGTGCAGCGACGACGATGAATACGACCGCCTCGACCTGTTCCTCGAGGCGGACGAGCTGATCGGGCAACTGCAAGCGGCCGACATGCCTGCGCTGCTGGCACTGTGGCAGACGCGCAGCCCGTGCTGGCAGCAGCGTTTCACGCAAGCGAGCAGCAACATCGACGACGCCGTGCTGCGCGCCCTGCTGGCCGGTTTGCTGCAGATCAAGGAGGCCACGCACGGCGTGCTTGAATTGATGTCGCGCCTGCCGCCCGTCGCCGACAACTCTGCCCTCAGCGACGCGCTGCTCGCCTACGCCGAGCAAGCCTGGCATGCAGACCCGGCACGGTACCGGCAAATCCAGATCAGTTGCTGGAGCTGCGGGCTGTCGGGCCGGCTGTTGAAGCGGCTGGGACTGTCTACCTGGAAGGATGCGGGGCTGTAGCCACTACGGCGCGGCGGGACGCTCAAAACTGAAACCCGGCGCGTAAGCGTGATAGCCATCGAAATCACCCTTGCCGATGGCCGCGCCGCCGCTGCGCGCAATCGCATACGCCATGCTGAAATGAAAGTAGAAATTCGGCACAATGTACAGATTCAAATACTCATCGGCCGGCAGCGCGATGTCGGCAAAACCGGCCCGGTCGCGGCAGATGCGCCCGGGCGGCCCGTCAAAACGTTCCGCGGGGATGGCCTTGAGGTAGCGCATGGTCTGCGCGATCTGTTCCTGCAGGCTGGCGGCGCCGCTGAAATCGGCCACGTCCAGCCCTGCCAGCGGGCAGCAGCCGCGCAGGGAAAAGCTCACGGCCGCGCGCACTTGCTGGGCGAATGGCAGCATGTCCGGGTGCAGGCGCGCCGCCAGCATGTGCGGCGCGGTGCCGGTCTTGTCGAGCATGGCGGAGAGCTGCGCCAGGGAGCGGCAAAAGATGGTGATGGGATTGATCTGCATCATGTCCGTCATGTCAAACCTTCCTGCTCGGCAACCTTCTTCAGCACGCGGATCAACCGGCGTTCGTGGCGGCCCACGGCGTCCCAGTCCCAGGCGTCGGGCGAACCGAATTCCGGGTAATGGCGCTGCCATTTTTCCGCGCGCTTTTGCGAATTGGCGCTCACCTGCGACGCCAGTCCCTTGCCGCTGGACAGGCGCAGATACACGTGGATGACGCCCCAGCCTTCGCACACATAACGATACGTGAGGCCGCCGCACTGGGCCGGGTCGAGGGCGATACGGCGCGGGGCAAAGTGCCCGGCCATGTCCGGGTAATGCACGGCCAGGAACACCTCGCCGGCCCCTTCGGTCTCCAGCCTGGCCGCATACGCGCACAGCTCGGCAGGCGAGTGGAAATGCAGCGTTTCCCGTTCCGCCTCCGAATACGCCTGCGCCACGGCCACGCCGGGCTTGGCAAAGATCGCCGCGGCCATGGCCGCGATACCTGCTGTTGATAATCCCACTGTGCCTGCCTTTCCTATTGCCTGATGGTTACGCCCTGCGCCGCCATCCTAGCATGGCGTCAACGGCGATGGCGGCTGAAAAACTCCCACATCACCTCATTTGCATCGATGGCGCGCGTGGTCTTGCCGATGGGCAGGCCAATATTAAACGCATCGGCGCCCGGCCATGTGTGGCCGCCCTCCTTGACGGTGAGCAAGGCCACGCTGGCGCCGCCCGTACCAGCCCCCTGTTCCTGCCAGGTCACTTGCGTGGCGTCGCCAGCGGGACCGGGAAGCAGGCGCGGCTGCGGCCTGGCGCCTTCGATGCCGTTGTGCCTGCGCCAGTAATCGAACGTACCTTCGGCCGACAGGTAGCTGGCGGCCTTGCCCTCGAACAGCACGACCTTGTCGGCCGTGCCCTGTATCAACAGCATGCCGACCTTGTCCGTTTTCTGGTGATGCTGCACCACGGGTTCCGGCATGGGCGCCCCCACCGAGACGACGGCGGCGAACTGCTGCGGCAGCTCGGCCGCCAGGCGCAGGGCAAAGAAACCGCCGCGCGACAGGCCCGTGGCATACACGCGCTGCTCGTCGATGCGGTAATCCTGCTTGAGTTTGCTCAACATCGCTTGCGTAAAGCCGACGTCGTCCGTGCCCGCCAGGTAATCCATGCCGAAACCCACGTTCCAATCCTGCTTGATGCCTTGCGGATAGACGACGATGAACTGGTGCCGCTCGGCCGTCTTGTTCATCTGCGTGTACAGCATCTGTTCCGCCATGCTCATGCCGCCGCCATGGAAATTGAAGACGACGGGAAAGGTCTTCTGAGGCTGGCTTTGATATGCAGCCGGCGTGTAGACGATGTAGCGGCGTTTTTCCTCTTTGTGGACGAGGCTGGTCACTTGCGCCAGCGCGGGGATGCTGGTGCAGGCCAGCACCAGCAGGCTGATAAGACATTTCATGCGGTTTTCTCCGTTGATCAAGAGCTTGCAGCTTACGCAGGCGCCGGTGAAATCGCGGTGAAATCTCCCTGCTTTTTACTGTTTCTGGAGGGGAATGATGTCGACGCGGTACTGCGCCGCGCCCGGATGGAAAACGATGTCCCAGCGCATGGCTTGCGCCAGGCGCAGCAGCAGGTTCTGGCCGTGCGCGAAACCGTGGACGCGCCGCGGCTGGCCCGCCGTCACCGTATTGACGATGCTCAAGCGGCCTTGCGCAAACGCAATGCTGATGCGGCAAGCGGGGCCGCCATGGAACAGGGCATTCCCCAGGCAATTATTTAGGAGCAACATGACCAGTTGCACGTTGCCGACCACCTCCAGCCGCTCGGGCAAGTCCAGGGTCAGCAGGCTGGCATCCCAAGGGTGTTCGTCGAGCAGGCGCAGCAGGCATTGCTCGATGCAGCCGCGCAACTCCACCACGTCGCCCGGCAATTGCTCGGCCCGTGCCAGCGCGAACAGCACGTCGATGGTGGCGCGCATGTCGTCCGTGGCTTGCCGCAGCTGCGCCTGCTCCTGCTTGTCCAGCGGCTGCGCATAGGCCAGCGCCAGTGTGTTATGCATCAGGGTGAGCGGCGTGCGCAATTCATGGCTGACGTCGCGGGTGAATGCCTGTTCCCGCCGCAACACTGCCTGCAGTTCGGTAAACGTGGTTTCCAGGCGGCGCGCCAGGAAACCGATCTCGTCGGGACGGTCGCGCTCGCTGAAGTGCACGGCGCCGCCGGGCGCCAGCTGGCGCGCTTCGTGGGCCAGACGCTGCAAGGGCAGCACGAGACGCCGCGCAAGCCAGTATGCCAGTAGCAAGGCCAGGGCTATCAGCGCCAGCGCCACCCCAGCCACGACACCGCCCACTTCCCGCGTCAGGCGCGACACCACCAGCACGGGCGCCACGTCGGCCAGCAGATAGCAGCGGGCCGGCTTGCCGCCGGTAACGAAATCGAGCGCCAGCACATGATAATGCTGGCCCGTCGTCGTAAACACTTCCGCGCGCGGGGCGGACGGCGGCACTTGCGCACGCACCGCTTGAGGCAAATCAAGGTAACTGCCATAAACCGTGATGAGGTCGCTGCCAGACGGCGTAAGCTGACCGTGCTGGCGCAAGCGCTGGTTGACGGCCACCGCCTCGCGTTCGAGCAGGCGCTGCACCAGCATGTCTTCCGTGACGTAGGCAATCACCAGTGCCAGGCCCGTGTAGCACAGGCACAGCAGGACGGTGAAGCCGGCCAGGGCCGCGAACAGGCGCTGCCGGATCGACTGGCTCATGGCGATGCCGCAGCGTCGAAGGCCAGGCGGTAGCCCAGCTGCGGTATGGTCACCAGCATGCCCGCCGCGCCAGACCCGCCAAGCAACTCCAGCTGCTTGCGCAGCGCGTAGATGTGCGATTTGAGAGCGTCGCTGTCGGGCGGCTGGCTGCCCCACAGGGCTTGCAGCAAGGCCGAGCGCGATACGGCGTGCGGATGCTCGCGGCACAGCAGCAGAAGGATCTTAAAACCCGTCTGCGTCAGCGGCAGCGTTGCGTCACGGTACAGGGCGCGTCCTGCGCGCGTCTGCAAGGTAAACGGACCCACGCGCATTTCCTGGTGCACGTGCAACTGCTGCCGGCGCGCCAGCGCTTCGCAGCGCAAGGCCACTTCGCGCAAGTCGAACGGCTTGGTCAAATAGTCGTCGGCGCCGTCGCAGAAACCGCGCGCCTTGTCTTCGTAAGAGTCGCGCGCCGTCAACATCAGAATCGGCACATTGCTGGGCGCCCCGGCCTTGATGGCGCGGCACACTTGCAAGCCATCCAGGTCGGGCAGGTTCAGGTCCAGCAGCACCACGTCATAGACGTTGCGCGTGGCCAATTGCACGGCCAGCGCGCCCGTGCCCGCATGGTCCGTCTGCCAGCCCAAGCCGTCGAGGAAATCGAGCACCTGGCGCGCGATGGCCAGGTGGTCTTCCACCAGCAGGATACTCAGGGGAAGTTTATTCATCGCACGCCGGCAATGCGCGCAGACAGCCAGAAATTGCCCGATCTTCCGCGAACTTGCCGGTAACAGCGCAGATAGCCTTCCCGTTCGAAAGCGCAGCGTTCGAGCACGCGGATCGAACGTTCATTACTCTCCAGCACGGTCGCCTGAATGCGCAGCAAACCAAGGTGCCGGAAGCCCCACTCCACGACGGCGTTCACGACGGAGGTGGCCACGCCCTGCCCCCACACGGCAGGAGCAAGATCGTAGGCGATTTCGGCCGTGCGGTGCTGCGGAGAAATGGCATTGAAGCCGATCGTGCCCACCAGCTGGCCGCCGTCGCGCAGCACGACGGCCAGCCGTATGGACGAAGACGGCTCTGCCGATGCATAGTCATCGAAATTGGCTTGCAGATCATCGATGCTGCGCAAATCCCAGCTCGTGTGCTCCACGACGGCAGGGTCGGCCAGGTAGGCATACCAGGCGGGCGCGTCGCTGCGTTCCAGGTGGCGCAAGGTCACCAGCCGATGGTCTGCAGCGGGTAAATCGACAGCGATCATCGCCTGGCATCCTTTTTAGTCAAGCGGGCAATCGGCGGCCAGCCAGGCATGGAAATCATCGGCGGTCCGTTCAAAATCGTCGCGCTGCATCGAGCCATGGCCGACCAGGTACACGGCACGGTCAGCGCCGTCGAGCGCCAGCATGACGGCGCGCCCGCCGCTGTCGTCGCCGATGGCGAGGTAGCCGGGGCAGGATTGCGGCACGTCATAGGTTTCGTTGCGTTCCCGCAAGCTTTCCGCACCATACAGCAGCACTTGTTCGCCGCGCAGGCCTTCCTGCCAGTCCTGCAGAAAGCGCAGATAATGCGCCGGCAAGGCGTGGCCCAGCCAGCGCTGGACGGCGTCGATGTCTTGTCCGCTCACGCGGCGCCCTTGCGGCGCGCTTCCCACTCGCGGCGCAGCAAGCCGTACAGGGCCGAATCGCTGACGTGGCCGCCGACGATCCAGCGCTCCGGCAAAAAGCCTTCCTTATTAAAACCCTGGCGTTCCAGGGCGCTGGCCGAGCCGGCGTTGAGCGGGTCGATATCGGCTTCCAGGCGGTTCAGGTCGCGCTCGATGAACGCGTATTCCAGCAGCGCGGACAGCGCTTCGTGCATATAGCCACGGCCCCAGTACGGGCGGCCCAGCGCGTAGCCGATTTCAGCGCGGCGGTTCTGGCGGTGCTCGGAAAACAGGCTGCAGCTGCCCAGGTATTCGCCCGTCGCCTTCAGCTCGACGGCAAAGCGGAAGAATTCCTCTTTCTCGAAAGCGGCGATGTCCTCGGCAATCTGGCGCGCGGCGCGGCCCGTGTCTTCCCAGGGCGGTTCGCTGAAATAGCGCATCACTTCGGGATCGGAATGCATGGCGAACTGCGCCGCCTCATCGGACGGTTGCGGCTTGCGCAGGATCAATCGTTCAGTGGTGATGGTCTTGCTGTAGGTCATGGCTCTCCAGTCTGGCGGCAAACGGACGAATGCTTATTATTTCATGCAACTATAACGATGTGGCAATTTTGTACGCCTGCTTTTAATGTAGTATGGCAATATTTTCACCATATCATTGATGCAACTTCATGATTCGCCTATGGATGCAGTAAAGAATGCAATAAACAAGGACGCGGCGGGCACCCTGCCGGCGCAGCCCGAGGTCTTGAGCAAGCACAAGCGGCCAGTGATCGTCTGGGCCAGCATCGCCTTCTTCTGCATGTGCGCCATGCTGCTTGGCATGACCATCTGGATCGTCTGGTCTTCGCGCGAAGTCCGCCTGCGCGAGAGCAGCGCGGCGACGGAGAACATGGCGCGCGCCCTTGCCACGCAAGCCTACATGGAACTGGAAGTCGCCGATGTCATGCTGGAAGATATCGTCGAACACATCCGCAACGAAGGCAATAATGACGCCACCGGCGAGCGCTTGCAATCGCATCTGCAGCAGCTGTCGAGGAATATCGTGGAAATTGCCGGCGTCTTCATTTTTGACAGCCAGGGGGACTGGCTGGCCACCTCGTCCGGCGCCATGCAGGACGGCAACAACGCCGACCGCGATTATTTCACCTATCACAAGACGCATGCGCAGCTGAGCAGCCGCATCAGTGCGCCCGTGCGCAGCAAATCCAGCGGGCAATGGGTCTTGCCCGTGTCGCGCCGGGTGGAATTGGCGGACGGTTCCTTTGCCGGCGTGGTGCTGGTCACCCTGGGGCTCGCCTCCTTCGAACGCATCTACGATAGCCTCAACCTTGGCAACACGGGCACGGCATTCTTTGCCCTCGATGACGGTACGCTGATTTACCGGCGGCCGTTCCAGCCCAATATCATCGGCATGGATATTTCGTCGGGCGCACTCTTGCGCGCCTACCGCGAAAAAGGGCCGGTGGGCACGGCCATGATGACGGCAAAGGTGGACGAAATCGAACGGCTGTACAGCTATCGCCACCTGGAACGCTTTCCCGTCATCGTGGCGGCGGGGCTATCGAAGGAAGACATCTTCGCCGAGTGGCAAAGGCTGAGCATGCAAATCGTGCTGGCGTCGCTGGCGGCGGGAGCGGCGCTGATCTACCTGTTCCGCAGGCTGATGCGGCAGATTGCCGTACGCGACCGCATCGAAGCCAGCCTGCGCCTGGCCACGGCGGAGCTGCGGCACGCGAATGCGGATCTGGCGGCGCGGGCGTCGCAAGACGGCTTGACGGGACTGGCCAACCGCCGCTGTTTCGACGAGACGCTGGCTCAGGAATTGAAGCGTGCCCAACGCAGCGGGCATCCTGTGTCGCTGATCATGCTCGACGTGGATTTCTTCAAGAAATTCAACGACCAGTATGGCCACGTGGCCGGCGACGGGTGCCTGCAGGCAGTTGCCGGCGCCGTGGCCCGCAGCGTCGGCCGGACCGAAGACCTGGCGGCACGCTATGGCGGCGAAGAGTTCGCCGTGATCATGCCCGGCACCAACGCCGCGGGCGCGCTGGAAGTCGCGGAAGCCATCCGCTCGGCCGTGGAAGCCTTGCAGATTCCCCATGCGGCCAGCGCAAATGGCGTCGTGACGGTCAGCCTGGGCGCGGCCACGCTGCAGCCCGGCCAGCAGCGATGCACAGAGAGCAGCGAACTGATACGCCAGGCCGACGCCTTGCTGTACCAGTCGAAAAACACGGGCCGCAACCGCGTCAGCGGCGGCGGGCCGGCAGCATGAGGCCGCCCATGTCCAGGAAAAGAATCGCCCTCAGCATGCCGCTCGCCCTCATCGCACTGGCCATCTGGCTGGGCTTGAGCATGGGCGGCCGCTGGCTGGAATCGGCCGGCTATGCCTTGCCGGGCGCAGCCGTCACCGGCCGTATCGGCCTGTCGTGGGCGCTGGCCGCCCTGTTCGCGCTGGCGCTGCTGCTGGCGTCAAGCCGGCCCCGCGAAGCGGGCCTGTGCGCGCCGCAGCCATGGAAAACAGTGTGGCTCGCCTCGCCGCCCCTGCTGTATGCGCTGCTGATGCTGTTGCTGGCCTGGGCCGGCGGCTGGCCGCAGCCGCGCGTGCTGCTGGTCGTCGCGTGCAATGCGGCGCTGGTGGCCATCTCGGAAGAGCTGATGTTCCGCGCCATCTTGCTGCAAGGCATGCTAGAGCGCTACGCCGTCTGGCCCGCCGTCCTGATGTCATCGGCGCTGTTCGGCCTGGCCCATACGGCCAACGGCCTGGCCTCGGGCGACGTCAGCGGTGCCTTGTGGCAAGCCGTGGCCGCCACCCTGCAGGGCATCGGCTACGCGGCCATCCGCCTGCGCACCCGCTCGATCTGGCCCATGGTGCTCGTGCATGGCTTGTGGGACTACGCGCTGGTGACGGCCACCTTGCCCAACCCGGCCGAAGATGGCGCGTCGATCCTGCCGTATATCGCCCTGCTGGCCGTGCTGCCCCTGTGCCTGTACGGCGTCTACCTGCTGCGTCCCAGCCAACGGGCGGCCATATCTCAATTACAACTATAGGAACAGACATGGCGTTTTTTTCACGCGAGTACGAAGTATTTCTGCTGCTTGCCGCGCCCGATGCGCCGTCGCTGTGGGATGCGGCGCAATGGATGCCGTTTGCCGCCAGCCTCGATGGCCTGATGGCGCAGGCTGGCGCGCGGGGCAAGGCCGCCTTGCGCAGCCATCAATACAATCCCAAGGGCAAGTCAATTCCCTTTGGCCGCCTGGGCTGGGACGCCAAATCGCACGCGAAGTGGACGCACACGCCGGCCACGACGGAAGCCCGCTTCATGAGCCTGGAAGCATGGGCGCCCACCTGGACCGTCTGCGAAAAGGACAACCAGGCGCCCGATGTGTTCCTCGCCCTGGCCAATGAATCGCTGCTGGGACTGGCAGGAAAAACCTTGCAGTTCAGCCAGCGCCTGGTGTGCGCCATCGCCACGGACATGGGCCCGGAAGCGGCCGCCACCTTGCGGCAATCCCTGGCGCAACTGGCCGCGCAGCAAGACGCCGTCGTCTTCGCCCATACGCACCGCCAGTGGGGCCGCGCCTCGCCGTATGGCGGCTTCACGGGCGCCATCCAGGACATGCTGATCGGCGGCCTGTTCCGGCAGGACGACCCGCATGCGCGGCCGCTCGATGACACCGCATTCCAGGATACGTGGAGCAGCATCGGTCATTGACAGCGCCTGACATTCCATGGCATCGTTCAGTCATGCAATCGCCATTCCCGCCCCTGCCATCGATTATTGCCGCCATTCCAACGATGGTGGCTTAGCAGAACTGTGATTGCCAAAGCCGCCCGGGAGGCGGCTTTGATTTGCAGCAATAGATCAAGACGTCTCGCAGGCATTATTTCTTTCTAGCGAGCGACCATGTCCCCTACTCCCAGCACCACCGCTTCCCCCACCCTGCACCTCGTGTGCGGCAAAATTGCCTCGGGCAAATCCACCCTGACCGCCCGCCTTGCGGAGGCGCCGCACACCGTGCGCATCAGCGAAGACAGCCTGCTGGCGCAGCTGTATCCGGGCCGGATCGCCAGTCTGGCCGACTACGCGGCCTGCGCGGCGCTGCTGCGCGCGGCCATCGCCCCTTTGACCCTGCAGATGCTGCAGGCGGGCGTGTCCGTCGTGCTCGATTTCCCCGCGAATACACCGGCCAGCCGCGCCTGGATGCGCGCACTGTTCCAGCAGGCGGGTACGCCGCACGTGCTGCATTACCTCGACGTGACGGACGACGAATGCAAGGCGCGCTTGCGCCAGCGCAATGCCAGCGGGCTGCATCCGTTTTCCACCAGCGACGCGCAATTTGATGAAATCACGCGCCTCTTCGTGCCGCCGCAGGCATCGGAAGGTTTTGAAATCGTGCGGATTGCCGCTTAAAACGTCCCCGGCAGCAGGATTTTCTTGTCCACCTGCTGCAGGTCGCGCAAGCCGCAAAACGCCATCGTCAAATCGAGTTCATTGCGGATGATGTCCAGGCATTTGCTCACGCCCGGGCCGCCCATGGCGCCCAGGCCGTATAAAAACGGGCGGCCGATGTACACGCCTTTCGCGCCCAGTGCCACGGCCTTGATCACGTCCTGCCCCGAGCGGATGCCGCCGTCCATGTGCACTTCGATCTGGCTGCCGACGGCGTCGACGATGGCGGGCAAGGCTTCGATCGACGATTGCGCGCCGTCGAGCTGGCGCCCGCCGTGGTTCGAGACGATCAGCGCGTCGGCGCCGCTTTCCACGGCCAGGCGCGCATCTTCCGGGTCCATGATGCCCTTAATGATGAGTTTGCCGCCCCAGCGCTGCTTGATCCATTCCACGTCCGCCCACGACAGGCTCAGGTCGAATTGCTGCTGCGTCCAGGCCGACAGGGACGACATGTCGGACACGGACGTGGCGTGGCCGACGATGTTGCCGAAGCCGCGGCGTTTCGTGCCCAGCATGCCCGCCACCCAGCGCGGCTTGGTGGCCATGTTGAAGATGTTGGGAATCGTCAATTTCGGCGGCGCCGACAGGCCGTTGCGCAAGTCCTTGTGGCGCTGGCCCAGCACCTGCAAGTCCAAGGTCAGCACGAGCGCGCCGCATTTTGCCGCCTTGGCGCGGTCGATCAGGCGGTTGATGAATTCGCGGTCTTTCATCACGTACAGCTGGAACCAGAACGGTTTCGTCGTGTTCGCCGCCACGTCCTCGATCGAGCAAATGCTCATGGTCGACAGGGTGAACGGCACGCCGAATTGCTCGGCCGCCTGGGCCGCGAGAATTTCGCCATCCGCATGCTGCATGCCCGTCAAGCCCGTGGGCGACAGGGCTACCGGCATCGCTACGTGCTGGCCCACCATGGTCGAGGCCAGGCTGCGGTTTTCCAGGTTGACGGCCACGCGCTGGCGGAATTTGATCTTGGCGAAATCGCTGTTGTTGGCGCGGTACGTCGATTCCGTCCAGGAACCGGAATCGGCGTAGTCGTAAAACATGCGCGGCACCCGTTTCTGGGCCAGCACGCGCAAGTCTTCGATGCAGGTGATGATACTCATGCGTTTCCTCGGTCGATGGCAAGTCAAGCCATGATCGTGCATTTGCCGGCAATTGTCTATCCGGCAGGCAATGCCATCGGACGTGGCGCCACGCTTACCAGCCGCGCGCGCCGAGGATCTTCTCGCCCAGCGCGGTCAACCGCGCCTGCGGATAGCGCAGTTGTTCCTTTTCCTCGGGGTCGCCGGGAAACGCATAGCCTTGCGGCGCGCTGCGTTCGCGCCAGCTTTGCACTCTCCAGTCGCGCAGGGTTTGATTGTCTTCCTGCGCGGGCGTGAAGGAAATGTATTGCGCCAGGCGCACCTGGTCCGTCGACGTGTTCGGGCGGATGCCGTGCGCCAGCAGGCTATTGAAAATCAGCAACTCCCCTTTCTTCATGGCGATGAATTCCATCGGATACGGCACCGTCGCCAGGTCCGGCTGCCATGGGTTGCGGTCGAGCGGCACCGTCTTGCGCCAGCTCAATAAATGATTGAACAATTCTGGATAGCACTGGAAACCGCCGCTCTCGGGCGAGGTGTCGGACAGGGCCAGCACGCCTTGCACGTTGACGGGCAGCGGGTCGAGCGTGGTGTCGGCATCCCAATGGATGAAGCCGCCGAACTTGCGCTTGCCATGGTTCGGCGTGTTCAGGTTGGCGCGGTCGATGGTTACCCACAAATCCTGACGGTCCCAGATATCGACAAAGGCGTCGTACACGCGCTGGGTCTGGCGATTATCCCACAGGGTCTGGTTGTGGTAGGCCTCGACCATGCCGGAACCGTTGAGCTCTTTCATCGCGTGGTCGCGCAACTGCTCCCGGTTCCAGGTGGCGGGGTCGTGCTGGTCGAGTCCCTGGAATTCCCACAGGAAATCGGTTGTGCGGCGCACCTGTTCCGGCGTCACGGCATCCTTGACGATGACGTAACCGTAGGTTTGCCAGTGCAAAAAGTCGCTGTCGGACAGCACGCGCAGGGGCAGCTGTTTTTGTATGTCGCGCAACTGGGTTTGTTCCGTGTAAGCCACGGACGGATTGCCGGGACGGTCTTCGCCGTACTGATATCGGTTTTGCATCGCTGTCTCCTGTGTTGGTGGGATAGATTGTGCTCCGGCAGTGCCGCGTAAAATGCGTGCGCAGCAACCAAAACTGATACTATCCTGACTATCACTCTCCTTAAAACGTCACAATGACGCCTTTATTCGAACAAGTCACGATCCCGACGGGCCACTCCTGGGGCTTGCTGTGGCGCGAGCTCGATGCGATTCCCTTCCTCTGGCATTACCATCCGCAGTTCGAGCTGACCCTGACGGTCAATGCACGGGGGCAACGCTACATCGGCGACCACCTGGGCGACTTCGAACCGGGCGACCTGGTGCTGCTGGGGCCGAATTTGCCGCACACGTGGTCGGCCAGCGAGCGCATCGACGGCACGCAGCCCATGCTGGCCGTCGTCGTGTGGTTTTCGCTGGAGTGGGTGGAACAGCTGGCGACCTGTTTTCCGGAGTTGCACGGCGTGCGGCAACTGGCGCGCCGCGCCGGCCCTGCCCTGCATTTTTCTCCGGCAACGAGCGCGCGCAGCGCAGAGAAACTGCTGCAGTTGAATGCGCTGCCGGTGCCGCAGCGCCTGCCGCTGTTGCTCGACGTGCTGCTGGACCTGGCTGGCGATGGCGGTGCGCAGCCGCTGGCCTCGGAAGCGCTGGCGCCGGTGCTTGCCGATGGGCAGCAAAAACGCATGGAAATCGTGTTTGACTTCATGCACGCGCATTTCCGGGAAGAGATTGCACTGGAAACGCTGGCGCAGCGGGCGGCCCTGTCGCTGGGCGCCTTCCACCGCTGTTTCAAGCGCCACGCGCATTGCACGCCCGGCGAGTACCTGGCGCGGCTGCGCGTCGGCCGGGCCTGCCAACAGCTGATCGAAAGCAATCTGGCCATCGCCGTCATCGCGCAAGAGGCGGGCTACCGCAACCTCGCGCATTTCAACCGCCAGTTCCTCGCCGCCAGGCACGTGACGCCGCGCGCGTTTCGCCAGCAATACCGGCGCGGCGCCACAGGCGCAGCGTAAATCCATTCGGAAACGAAAAAGGGGATCAGATTTTACAATCTGACCCCCAATATTCTGGTGCGGCTGGCAGGAATTGAACCCACGACCCCTTGGTTCGTAGCCAAGTACTCTATCCAGCTGAGCTACAGCCGCCTAAGACAAGATTATAGCAGGGCTTTGCAGAATGGCAAAGGCGTGGCGGCGATATTTCACAATTGGCGGCCACTCCTGTCTTGCAGCGGCGCACGCACGCCGCATACTTGCTCATTTCATCACATTTCCTTCCAGACTGCGGCGCGAAACCGACAGCTTTGTTACTTGTTGGTCATTATTAATGCATCTAAGAAAAATAAATTGCAATTCATGGAAAACTTTGAGAATGTTTACTAGCAGTAATTTTAATAAAAATACTAAGGGGATACCATGAAGAAGAACTTGCACAAATTATTGCCTCTGGCTGCCGCCTGCACCGCCGCCCTCATGCTGGCCGCGTGCGGCGGCGGCAGCAACCCCGCGGACCCGGTCGCCCCCGTTGCGCCTATTCCTCCCGTCGTGCCCGTTGTCCCGCCGCCTGCCACGACGCTCAGCGGCACCGCCGCCGTCGGCGCGCCCGTCTCGGGCAGCGTGATTGCCATCGATAGCAAGGGCAAAGTGTCCGTGGCGGTCAGTACCGGCGCCGGCGGGGCATACACGCTCGATGTAGGCGGCATGACGGCGCCCTTTCTCCTCAGCATCACCGGCACGGCCGGCGGCAAGCAAGTAACCATGAATTCCATCGCCACGGCAGCGGGGCAAACCGTCAATATCACGCCGCTGACCGACCTGATCGTTTCCACGGCGTCGGGCCAGCCCGGCGGCGCCGCCCTGGCAAGCGTCTGCGCGCCCGTTGCCAATGCCGTCCCGGCCGCCTGCACCGCGGCGCTGGCCAGTGCGGCGACCCAGCAACGGCTCGATGCGGCCATCGCCGCAGTCGTCGCCATGATCAAACCGATTAACGCCAGCAACACCAATCCGCTGACGGGCGCCTTTGTTGCCAACGGCACGGGGATGGATGCCGTGCTGGACCAGATCCTCGTCGCGCCCGCGGAAGCGCAAGGCGCCATGGCGACGGTCACCCTGATTGCCACCAACAGCACACTGGGCAGCGTGACCTTGCCTGCCGCCGCCGGCGGTGCCGCCACCATCCCCGCAGCGACGCCGCCATCGGATGCCGACTTGCTCAAGGCGAACGCCGCGGCCGGCGTCTTGCCGGAAATCCGCGCCTGCATGGCCTCGCTCAGCGCGCTGTATCCGAAGACGGGCTTCGTCGTGCCGTCGCCGGCGGCCGTGTCGCCGTTCATCGACAGCTCCTTCAATATGGGGGCGGGTGTGGGCCAGGCGGAAATCGTGTCGGCCCTGAGCAGCACGGACCAGGCCGCCCATGCCGGGCTGACGATCGAAGCGCTGGGCCTGGCCAGCGTCAACATGCAACCGTTGAGCACGGATGAAATCGCCACGCTGACGTCGTCGAGCAGCACTTCGACATCGCGCGTCGCCGACTTCATCAATAATCGCCTTGGCGCCGGGGCGACAGCCATTGCCTTCACCACAGGCAAGCCAAGCAGCGCATGGGTACAGTTGCGCATAGGAACAGATGCGGGCATGCTCAACTGGAAGCTGGTCAAGACGAGCGATACCAGCGCCTGCGCCGGCGGCTGGAAACTGGCCGGCAGCGGCCACCTGGACATGCACATGAATGCGCGCATCCAGCGCAGCCTCGACAGTGCGGGCGCGGCCACCTTTGCGCGCGAATGGGCCGCGCACATCGAGCTCGACACCGTGCTGCAGGACAATCCGGCCATCAGCAAGATCGACGTGCGGGGACCGGGCCTGACGACATTCGGCGACTTCCAGATACCGGGCACGGCCGGCAGCAAATTGCAGCTGATCCTGCCAGCCACGGGCTACACCCACATGCGGATTGCCGACAGCAATGGCGCTGCCAGCGCTTTCTACAATAACGCGGAAGCGATCCAGAGCTGCCAGGACCTGGCCAGCCTGCCCGCCGGCACGCCGGGCCTGGGCGCCGGCACGGCCTGCATCGACGAAACGAAAGTGGCGCCTGGGAAAATCTACGTATGGACCCTGAGGACCCCGAACGGCCCCGTCAGCGCCTTCCCGTTCCAGATCAATGCCGTGCCGCTGTCGAAAGCGTTTGCCCGGGCAAACCAGGCCAGCCTGTTCGCCACGATCACCAGCATCACGCCGGCAAAACTGTCGTCCATCCCGGCCGCCACCCTGCTCGATGGCGCGGTGACCTTCAATTACACGCAGTCCGCCACCTATGGATCGAAAATGGACAATTGCGGCCTGTACCTGTTCAATAACGCCACGCCCGTGCTGAACGCGGAACAAAATGCTGTCGGGCAAGAAACTGCGTGCACCTTCACAACCTCGGGCTTGAATAGCCTGGCGTCGAATGTGGCGGACCCGGCGCAATCGGGCGGTTCGCTGTTCAAGTTCACCGGCCCGGTGACGAATGGCGGGCTGTGGGTAACCACCATCGTCCTGGGCAACCAGGCGTCCTCGGGCCAGCCGTATCCGAATTGATGGGGCATTGGCGCGACCGAGGAAGGCCGCGCCGTCGGCGGCCGGCTGCAGTTGCGCCGGACGAAAAAAAACCCGGAAAGCGAACTTTCCGGGTTTTTTTCACTACTGCAAATACTGGTGCGGCTGGCAGGAATTGAACCCACGACCCCTTGGTTCGTAGCCAAGTACTCTATCCAGCTGAGCTACAGCCGCAAACTCTGACACACTTCGCCGGACGGCGCGAAGCTTGAAACTTTCATCAACACGGGAAAAACCCGATGCTGGCAATACTGGTGCGGCTGGCAGGAATTGAACCCACGACCCCTTGGTTCGTAGCCAAGTACTCTATCCAGCTGAGCTACAGCCGCAAAACTTCTACAACATTCCACTTAACAACATGGAGGTGAAACTTGTTACAACAAAACCAGGCAAAGTCTGATTTTCAGTATTCTGGTGCGGCTGGCAGGAATTGAACCCACGACCCCTTGGTTCGTAGCCAAGTACTCTATCCAGCTGAGCTACAGCCGCGCAGGCAAACATTATAGCGTATTCATTTCGCTTTGAAAAGTTCGATTTTTCAATCGCTTAGCTGATTTTGCAGAATACCGCCCCGCATGATCGACTACCTTTTCACTGCTAAAAAGCTGACGCCTTTTTATCGATGGACACTTCTGCTTTCACAGGAGCTTCCAGCGAATCGAGAAGTTGCTGTCTCGAAAGAAGCGGGATTATAGGGACTGCTTTCCAGCCTGTCCAGTGCTATCTGCAGGCAACGCGCAAGCGTGCGGTGGCGGCGCGCCGCTTGGGGCTACAATACCAGCCAGACAGGGGCGCTTGTGCCTCCCCTCATTCATGACGCGGGCATTGACCATCATGACCCATTTAACTGAGCTTAGCGGCGGCGGCCCGGCGGGGCAAGAGCCCGTGCGGCAGACTCACTGTTGCAGGATTTCCGATGGCCAAGCCTGACCGCACACAAGATCTGCTGCCCCCATCAGCGCCGCCGAGCCTCTCCGGCGAGCGCCTGGCCAACTTAATGGAAAGCATCACCGATGGCTTTTGCCTGCTCGACCGCGACTGGACCATCCGCTATATCAATACGCGCGGCGCCGACATGCTCGCACCGCAGCGTCCGCCCGGCGCCAGCCTGGCCGGCAGCAGCCTGTGGCAAGCCTGTCCCGCCCTACAAGGGACGGAACTGGAAGTGCAATACCGGCGCGCCATGGCGCAGCAGCACAGCTGCAGCTTCGAACTGCTGTACCGGCCGCTGGGGCGCTGGCTGGAAGTGCGCATCTTCCCTTCCAGCGATGGCTTGACCACGTACATCCAGGACATCAGCCAGCGCAAGGCGGCCGAGGAAAGCTTGCGCCACAGCGAGGAAGACTTGCGCGCGCTGGCCAATTCCATTCCGCAACTGGCCTGGATCGCCAGCTTCGACGGCACCATTGCCTGGTACAACCAGCGCTGGCACGACTACACGGGCACCAGCGCCGAACAGATGGCGGGCGACGGCTGGAGCATCGCCTATCACGCGCAGCATTTGCCGCCCATGCTGCACGCGTGGAAGGCCGCCTTGCGCGACGGCACGCCCTTCGAAATGGAATTCCCCATCCGCGGCGCCGACGGCCAGTTCCGCTGGTTCCTGACGCGCGCCAATCCCGTGCGCGACCGGGGCGGCCAGTTGCTGCGCTGGTTTGGCACGAGCACCGACGTCGACCAGGTCAAGCGCGCGCAGGAAGCCTTGCGCGATGAAACGCGCGTGCTCGAATTGCTCAACAATACGGGGGCGGCCCTGGCCGGCACCCTCGACTTGCCCGCCCTGCTGCAGGAAACCGTCGATGCGGCCACGCGCATCAGCGGCGCGCGCTTCGGCGCCTTTTATTATGACGATGCGGGCGAGATCCCCGACAGCGCCGCGCCCCTGCCTTCGGCGCGCGCCGTCAACGGCATCAGCCTGCGCCAGGCCGAAGCCATCGCCACCGAACTGCGCCAGGGGGCGGCCATGCGCCAGAACGACTTGCTGGCCGCGCCCGATGCCAGCGCCGATGGCGCGCCGCCGCTGCGCAGCTGCCTGAGCCTGCCCGTCAGCTCGCGCTCGGGCCTGTTGCTGGGGCGCTTGCTGCTCGGCCATCCGCAAGCGGGCATGTTCAGCGCGCGCAGCGAGCGCATCGTCTCGGCCATCGCGGCCCAGGCCGCCGTCGCGCTCGACAATACGCGCCTGTACGCGGCCGCCACGCGCGCCGCCGAAGAGCGCAAGGTACTGCTCGACAGCGAACGCGAGGCGCGCGCCGAAGCCGAGCGCACGAACCAGCTGAAAGACGATTTTCTCGCCACCCTGTCGCATGAGCTGCGCACGCCCCTGTCGGCCATCCTCGGCTGGGCCCAGGTGCTGCGGCGCGGCACGCGCGACCAGGCCGACCTGCACCGCGGCCTGCAGAGCATCGAACGCAATGCGCGCGCGCAGGCGCAGCTGATCGAGGACTTGCTCGACATGAGCCGCATCACCTCCGACAAGGTATTGCTCGACCTGCAAACCCTGGCGCCCGCCAGCATCATCGCCTCGGCCATCGAAACCCTGCGCCCGGCGGCCGACGCCAAGCACATCGCCATCCACTGCAACATCGCCAGCGATGCGGGCACCATCACGGGCGACCCCAGCCGTATCCAGCAAGTGATCTGGAACCTGCTGTCGAATGCGCTGAAGTTCACGCCGCAAGGGGGACGGGTCGACATCGGCGTGCGCCGCGAGGCGTCGCGCCTGTCCATCACGGTGGCCGACAACGGCGTCGGCATCAAGAAGGATTTCCTGCCGCACGTGTTCGACCGCTTCCGCCAGGCCGATGCCTCCACCACGCGCCGGCACGGCGGCCTGGGGCTGGGACTGGCGATCGTCAAACACCTGGTGGAGCAGCATGGCGGCACGGTCACGGTCAGCAGCGCCGGCGACATGCAGGGTGCCAGCTTTACCGTGCGCCTGCCGCTGGGCACGCCGGCCGCCGCGCGCCAGGCGGGCAGCGCCCCGCCCTCCAGCCATGACTTGCGCGGCATCAAGGTGCTGCTGGTCGATGACGACGCCGATGCGCGCGAACTGACGGAGCGCATCTTGCGCGACAACAATGCCGAAGTGCACGGCGCCGGCGGCGTGGCGCAAGCGCTGCAACTGCTGGAGCAGGTGCGCCCGGATGTGCTGGTCAGCGACATCGGCATGCCCGAGGCCGACGGTTTCGACTTGCTGGCGCAAGTGCGCGCGCACGCCGCCCCTGATGTGGCCCGGCTGCCCGCGCTGGCGCTGACGGCGTTTGCGCAGCCGCAGGATCGCCAGCGGGCGCTGGACAGCGGCTTCCAGGCCTGGGTCTCGAAGCCGCTCGACCCGGCCGAACTGGTGGCGGCCGTGGCGCAGCTGGCCGCTGCGCGCCCTGGACGGGAGCGCAAAACACCGCCTCAATAAGATGATGCAAAGAAATAAATAGTGCAGTACAAAATGACTATTTTCATGGGTTAGCCTTCCTACTTTCAGACGCGGCACTGTCCTACAAGCAACTAAGCTGAAGTTTGCTACACTGAAATGCAGAAGCACACCTGCACGGCAGGCTGAAAGCGGCGACCTTGGCCGGGGAGAACGGCAGAAGCGAGTTCATGCGCAGTTGTGCGCCCTATCTTGTTGCAAGGCGCTACTATCTTTTCCACCGCCGTCAGCCCATCATCTGCGGTAGAAGCCAGCGTTGCATAGACCGTATAACCGAGACCTTACATGCCCAGCCAAGATGAGATTTTGAAAGCCAAAATTTTGGTCGTCGACGACTCACCCGACAATGTCGACCTGATGCTGGAAATCCTGCGCGATGCCGGCTACACCAACGTCACGGCCACCATGCGTCCGGCACAGGTTTGCCCCCTGCACCGGGAGCATTGCTACGACCTGATCTTGCTCGACCTGCAAATGCCGGAACTCAATGGTTTCCAGGTCATGAAAGGCTTGAAAGAAATCGAACATGGCGGCTACCTGCCCGTGCTGGCCCTGACGGCGCAACCGAGTTTCAAGATCGCCGCCCTGGAAGCGGGCGCGCGCGACTTCATCAGCAAGCCCTTCGACCTGATGGAAGTGCACAAGCGCATCCACAACATGCTGGAAGTGCGCCTGCTGTACAAGGAACTGGCGCAATACAGCAAGCAGCAGCAGGAACTGGCGCTGCACGATCCGCTGACGGGCTTGCCGAACCGGCGCCTGCTGGAAGACCGCATCGAGCACACGCTGCAGCAATCGGCCCGCAGCCGCGGCAAATCGGCCATCCTGTACCTGGACCTGGACGGCTTCAAGGCCATCAACGACAGTTACGGCCACGGCTATGGCGACGAGATCCTGAAAATGGTGGCGGCCCGCCTGGTGGGCGCGTCGCGCAAGGAAGACACGGTGGCGCGCATCGGCGGCGATGAATTCGTCATCGTGCTGGGCAACCTGGCCGGCAAGGGCGACGCGCGCGAACCGGCCGCCAAGCTGATCGAAGTCATTTCCGAGCCGTATTTCATCAACGACCTGACCCTGCGCCTGTCGACCAGCATCGGCATCGCCATCTACCCGGACGACGCCAGCACCGTCGAATCCCTGCTCGGTGCGGCCGACACGGCCCTGTATGAGGCCAAGCGCGCCGGCAAGAACCGCTTTTGCTGCACGCCGCACGAGGTGATCGCGGCGCAGGTCAACATGCAGAAAAGCAGCATCCCGTCGATCGCCTGACTGTGGCGCCGGGCGGCGCGTAAAAAAACCGGCAAGCCTCGCGGCCAGCCGGTTTTTTCATGTCCAGCGGGCTTTATTTCTTGCCGGCCGTCACTTCATGCTGGCCCGCATGCTGGTGGTCCGTTTGCGCATTGACGGTGTCGGGCGACACTTCGATGCGCGTGATGCCGGCATCGACGGAGATCGGGTCGCTGGCGGGGAAGGTCATTTCCACGGCGTCATCGAGGAGCTCTTCCTTAGCCCGCTCCTCGCCGCTCATGCCCTCTTCATCGGCCAGGATGGCCAGCGCGCTGGCCCATTTGACGAAGTTGAGGTTGGACAATTCGCGCACGGTGGTGACGCCAAACGCTTGCTGCAAGGCCTTGGCATCTTTTGCGCTGACGCCGCGCAGGGCGCTGATGGGCGCATTGACGATGTCGCGGAAGCTTTTGTCGAGGTATTCCTTGTCGACGATGGTATCGATATTCATGGCATGTCCTTTCGTTTCGGTAAGCGGGCCAGTGCTGCGCCCCGCGCCGCACTGGCGCCGGGCCGCATGGGGTAATGACAGCCCCACTATGGCAGCGTGCCGCGCCCCGGTATGTGCGCAGCCGTACGTAACGGCGGGAACGGTGGCCGCTGGCGCAAACGATAATATTGTCTATCACATAAAAATGATGGAAGGAGATTAAAATTGCCGAAAAGACAGAAATTTTTCATCCATGCGCCCCGCGATGAAATCCTCATGTATGATCCACAACTTGAATTTGGTCCTCACCTTTCACCATTCACGGGGCGCTATGTCCGCACAAACAGATCCGAACAAGGAAGCGGCCCAGGCCGATGCGGAACGCGCCGCCGACCTCAGCGAATTGCTCGGCCATGTCAACACCAGCTGGGACAATGAACGGCGCGCCCTGTCGCGCCAGTTGCACGACAGCCTGGGCTCCTCGCTGACGGCGCTGACCATGCACCTGTCGCTGCTGACGCAAAAGATGCCGCAGGAAGCGGCCTTGCTCGACCGCGCGGCGACGATGAAGCAATTGCTGCTGAACGTGATCGAGACCAACCGCCAGATGCAGATGAAGCTGTGGAACGACAAGCTCGAGTTTCTCGGCGTGAATGTCGCGCTGGGCGAACTGGCCGCGCAATTTGCCGAACAGCACAAGATCACCGTGCGCTGCAGCCTGCCCGAAGATGAATTGATTTGCCCGCGCAACGTGGGCGTGGCCCTGCTGCGCACCCTGGAAGAAGCGCTCGGCAACATCGCCGCGCATGCCCACGCCACGCAGGTGGACATCATCATCGACGACAATGACGAGGCGCTGATGATGACCGTCAAGGATAACGGCAACGGCTTGCCGGCCAACGAACCCGTCGAAATGAGCAAGCACGGCCTGCGCTCCGTGCGCGAGCGCGTGCATTACCTGGGCGGCACCCTGAGCCTGACGACCAATCCGCAAGGCGGCACGGCCCTGACCGTGGTCTTGCCGCGCATTAGCCCGAAGGAATAGTCCATCCCAGGCAGCACCAAATCGCAACACTGCCGGGGCACCCTGACCCGCTGAACGATACGACGACAGGAGACCGCATGCAACGACTCATCCCCACCCTGCTGGCAACGCTGCTGGCCACGGGCGCCGCCCAGGCCGCCGACAACACCGTGCCGCCGCCGGAAACCGTGGACAAGCTGGCCTGGCTGGCCGGCTGCTGGAACGTCGACGGCGCCGAACCCGGTTCCGGGGAGCAATGGAGTACGGCTGCCGGCGGCACCCTGCTCGGCACCAGCCGCACCGTCAAGGGCGGCAAGACGACGGCCTTTGAATTCGTGCAGATCCGCCTCACGGAACCGGGCCAGCTGGCCTACATCGTGCAGCCGTCGGGCCAGCCGCCCGTGATCTTCAACCTGTTGCGCCAGGACAAGCCGAATGAATTCATCTTCGCCAACCTGGACAATGACTTCCCGAGCCGCATCATCTACCGCCGCGACAGCGAGCGCATCTTGCACGCCAGCATCACCGGCACCTTGAAGGGCAAGCTCACCACCATCGATTTCCCCATGACGCGGGGCCGCTGCGACGCGGCGCCCCTTACGCGCAGCAAATAAAAAGGGGCCTCGCGGCCCCTTTCTGCTCTGATACCAGCCAGATTAATGCAGCTTCACCTGCGGCGTGCTGCGCTTGATCAGGAAGCGGCCCATCGCCATGACGGCCGTGCGCACGCTGCCCAGCACGGCGTTGTGGTGCATCAGGTGCAGGCTCACATACATCATGCGCGCAACAAACCCTTCGACGAACCAGCTCAGGCCCTTGAGCGAACCCATCAGGGTGCCAACCGAGGTGGTGCGGCCGAACGACACGAGCGAACCGTAGTCCAGGTATTCGTACGGCTTGGTTTGCGGCGGCTTGCCCTTCGCTTGCAGCAGGAACGTTTTCAGCAGGTAATCGGCTTGCTGGTGGGCAGCCTGGGCGCGCGGCGGCACCAGCTTGCCGTCCGGCCCCATGCAGGCGGCGCAATCGCCCAGCGCGAAGATATTCGCATGACCCTGCACATTGAGCATGCCCGTCACTTCCAGCTGGCCGGCGCGGTTGGTCGGCAAGCCCAGGGTGGACAGGAATTCCGGCGCGCGGATGCCGGCCGCCCACACGCAGATGTCGGCCGCATAGCTGGTGCCGCTGGCCACCGTCACCTTGTCGGCTTCGATGGTGGTGACGCGCGTATCGGTCACCACGCTGATGCCGTGCTGGTGCAGCAGTTTCGAGGCGGCGATGGAGACGCGCTCGGGCAGCGGCGCGAGGATGCGCGGCGCCCCTTCGAGCAAGGTGATGCGCACATCCTTGATGGCGTTGAGATTCTGAAAACCATACGCGGCATACACGCCGCTCGCTTCGCGCAACTCGGCCGCCAGTTCCACGCCCGTGGCGCCGCCGCCGATGATGACGATGTCGACGCCGGGATGGCCCGCATCGCCCTGGCGCTGCTCGGCCATGGCCAGCAGTTTCAGCAGGGTCAGGCGGAAACGTTCGGCGTCTTCCGTGGCATTCAGGGAAATCGTGTTTTCCTGGGCGCCGGGCACGCCGAAGTAATTCGAGGTGCTGCCCACGGCCAGCACCAGTTGGTCGTAGCTGACAGTGCGTTGCGGCAAGAGTTGCTCATCCTTGTCCGTGGCGATGGCGCCCACGGTGAGGCTGTTCGACGCGGCGTCGAGTGCGATCAGGGGGCCATAGACATAGGTGAAGCCATTGTCATGCGCCAACATCTGATACGACAGGCCCTCTTGATGAATGTCCAGGGTGCCGGCCGCCACTTCATGCAGCGACGGCTTCCAGATGTGATACAGGCGGCTGTCGACCAGGGTGACCTGGCCGGCGCCGAGCTTGCGGCTGAGTTTACAGGCCAGCTCCAGGCCGCCTGCACCTCCCCCTACGATAACGATTTTACTATGCAAAGATCCTCCTGCTTGTTAATCCCTGTGCCCGTTGCCGTTGCCGTGACCATTGCCATTGCCATTGCCATTGCCATTGCCGTGGCCCTTGCCCGGCTTGTTGTCATGCTTGTCGCGCTTGTCATCATGCTTGTCGAAGTGCTTGTCATGCTTGTCGTCATGACGGCCGCGGTCGCCGTAATCGGGACGGCCATGGTCGCCATGTTGCTGGCGGTAACGGGGCACATATTGGTTGTTATACCAACTATCTTGGACGAAATATACCTCTTGGTTACAGGCATTATACTTGCGGCAGTGCTTGGACCAGTTTTTCGCATGGCCGGGCGGCACGCGCAAATAGATGGGACGGGCCGAATAATATTGCGGGCGCTGCACGATGACGGGCTGGGCATAGATCAATTGCGGCGCGGGATAGTCGCCTATGTCGAGGCGTCCGTAAAAGCCCGGCTGGCCGACAGTGACGGAGACGCCCACCTGGGCGACGGCAGCGGTAGCGGCCGACAGCAGGACGGCAGCGAGAATGAGGGTTTTCATGGGGACACTCCTTTTATCAGTTATGCCGCAATTGTAGACCTTGTGCAACCAACTGTTTGTTCGCAAGGACACATAAGGATTGCCGTGGCAATCTCACCACAGCTTGCCCAAAGGCACTACCAGGCCGCTGAACAGCGACCAGTCCGGCGATGCCGCCGTCAAGCCGCGCGCCATGCCGATGTCGATGGCCAGCCGCGGCGTGGGACTGTAGGTGGCGGCCAGCAAGAGCTGCGCCGTGGCCGGCGCGCCGCGCAGGCGCGTGCCCGACACTTCCGCCGTGGCACCCCAGCGCTCGCTGACGGGCGTGGAAAAGGAAGTCGCCCAGCCCGTTTGCACCCTGCCGGTATGCGGGTCGGCTGCGCCCAGGCGCGTGGCGTTCAGGTTGGCGTCCATGTGCACGGCGCCCAGGTCGCGGCTGAAAATGCCGTTCAGCGACACGTCGCTCTTGCCGCTGCCGATGCTGTCCTTGGCCGTGGGCAACTTCCAGCCCAATTCCAGGCCCAGCGCCGTCGCGCTGTCGAGCAAAAAGGCGCGCTTGAGCACGACCGTCGTGTCGCCCACGCCCGTTTCGCGCCGGCCCGTATCGTCGCGCGCGCGCACGAAGCCCTCGCCTTCGAGCAACACGCCCCACTCGGGCGTAAACGCCAGCTTGAAGGTGTACGGCAGGCTGGCGCGGCGCGTGTCGTCCGTTTTCGACAGCAGGCCGCCCGCTTCGAATTCCAGCTGGCCCGGCACGGGCAGCTGGGCGGGACTGGCCACGGAAGGCCGGTACGGCAGCACGGGATCGCCCTCCTGCGCCTGCGCCAGCGGCGGCAGGGAGAGCAATAACACGGAGAAACACAACAGCGGCAGGGAAGGAGACGGCATGGAAAACCCGGAAGTGGCAAACGCGCAATAACGACAGCCTACCACCGCCGCGCCGATTGCGCCCGGACCCGCCCCATTTCAGGCCAGGCGCCGCACGCCCTGCCTGACGGCCGGCACCGGCCGGCGCAGCGGCGTGACATTGCTGGCCGCCGCCACGGCGATGCCTTCGGCCTGCGCATGCAGGCGGAACACGCCCACCAGTTCCGTCAGGGTCTGCGCCTGGTCCTGCAGCGATTCGGCGGCGGCCGCCGCCTCTTCCACCAGGGCCGCGTTTTGCTGCGTCACCTGGTCCATCTGCAGCACGGCCTGGTTGACTTGCTCGATGCCGGCGCTTTGCTCGGCGCTGGCGGCCGTGATTTCCTGCATGATGTCGGCCACCTGGCGCACGCTGGTGACCACTTCATCCATCGTCTTGCCCGCGTCATGCACGAGTCTGGAGCCGATTTCCACCTGCTCGACGGAGTCGCCGATCAGGGTCTTGATTTCCTTGGCGGCACTAGCCGAGCGTTGCGCCAGGTTGCGCACTTCGGACGCCACGACGGCAAAACCGCGCCCCTCCTCGCCCGCCCTGGCCGCTTCCACGGCCGCGTTCAAGGCCAGGATGTTCGTCTGGAAGGCGATGCTGTCGATGACGCTGATGATGTCGACGATCTTGCGCGACGACGCATTGATCGATTCCATCGTCTGCACCACCTGCCCCACCACGGCGCCGCCCTTGCCCGCCACGTCGGACGCGGCGCCGGCCAGCGCATTGGCCTGGCGCGCATTGTCCGCATTCTGCCGCACGGCCGACGTCAGCTGCTCCATCGACGACGCCGTTTCTTCCAGTGAACTGGCCTGCTCTTCCGTGCGGGACGACAAGTCGAGGTTACCCTGGGCAATTTCGCCCGAGGCCGTGTTGATGGTGTCCGTGCCCGAGCGCACCTGGCTGACGATGCCGACCAGCTTGTCGCGCATGGTTTTCATGGCAAACAGCAGGCTGGCGCTGTCGTGGCTGGCCGTGCGGATATCGACGGTGAGGTCGCCCTCGGCGATGGCGCCGGCGATCTTGACGGCATACGCCGGTTCGCCACCGAGCTGGCGCGTCAGACCGCGCGTGATCAGCGCCCCCAGCGCCAGGCCGGCCGCCATGCTGCCCAGCACCAGCGCGATCATGAAGCTGCGGCTGGCCTGGTACACGCCGGACGCCTGCTCGGAAGCGGCCTTGGCGCGCTCTTCCTTCTGCTGCGACAGCTTGTCCAGCACTCCGTCGAGTTCGTCGGCATGCTGGCGCGTCTTGTTGAGCAGATCGACCAGTTGCGCGCTGCGCTGGGCCAGCGGTTCCGCCGCCGCCAGGGTCAGCGCCTGCTGCATGGTGGCAATATATTCCGCTTCGACGGCGGCGAAGCGGGAAAACAGTTCCTTGGCGGCCGGCGTGACGAACAGCGGTTCCGCCTTGGCCAGGTAGCTTTTATTCATGTCGAGAAATTTGGCGATATCGGCCTGGCGCGTAGCGCGCTCCTCGGCGGTCGTGGCCAGCAAGAAATTGCTGCGCGCGCGGCCCACCTTGATCAGGGCGATGTTGGCTTCCTTGATGTACGACAAGCCCAACAGTTCATGGTTGTACATCTGCCCCGCCATGGTATCGATCTTGCCCATGTTGAAGATGCCGATGCCGGCCACGATGGCCCCCATCAGCGCGACGCAAAAGAATGCCGCCAGCAAGCGCGTTCCCACCTTCATCCGGTTCAACATGATTTCTCCCATAGACTGGCCGATACTCGATGCAACTGGAGCGTACTGGCTTGAATATAAAGAAAAAACACGGAAAAAAATGCTCGGATTGTCACCAAACAACAATTCCTTGATTTATAGCAACATGCAAAACGGCTTGCCATGCTAGGCAAGCCGTTCAGGCAGGTGCTTTAGTGGCCCAAGTTAATGACCCGTGTGTGCGCCAGGTTTACGCACCGTCATCTCGACGCCACCTTTCACCACGGGCTTGCCCGCACCCTGGCCGCGCACGGGCTCCGGCAAGGCGCCCGTCCATTCATACGCCACGCTGCCGGCCGGGTGCTTGTACCAGCCCGGATCGCGGTAGTCGCCCGGCTTCTGATCCTTGCGCACCTTGACCGTGGTAAACATGCCGCCCATGCCGATGGCGCCGAAGGGGCCGTCGCCCGCCATCATCGGCAAGGTATTGTCGGGGATCGGCATCTGCATCTCGCCCATGTCGGCCATGCCCCGCTCGCCCATCACCATGTAGCCAGGCACCAATTGATTGATCTTCGCCGCCACGCCCTGGTGGTCGACGCCGATCATGGTCGGCACGTCGTGCCCCATGGCATTCATCGTGTGGTGCGACTTGTGGCAGTGGAAGGCCCAGTCGCCAAGGTCCGTGGCCGTGAATTCCACGGCGCGCATCTGTCCCACGGCCACGTCCGTCGTCACTTCGGGCCAGCGCGACTCGGGGCGCGTCCAGCCGCCATCCGTGCCCGTCACCTCGAATTCATGGCCATGCATGTGGATCGGGTGGTTCGTCATGGTCAGATTGCCCACGCGCACGCGCACCTTGTCGCCCTGGCGCACGACCATGGGGTCGATGCCGGGGAAGACGCGGCTGTTGAAGGTGAACAGATTGAAATCCGTCATGGTCATGATCTTCGGCGTGTAGCTGCCGGGGTCGATGTCATAGTTGCTCAACAGGAAGACGAAGTCGCGGTCCACCTTCATGAAATTCGGGTCTTTCGGGTGCGTCACCCAGAAACCCATCATGCCCATGGCCATCTGCGTCATTTCATCCGCATGCGGGTGGTACATAAAGGTGCCGGGCCGCTTGGCGACAAATTCATAGACGAAAGTCTTGCCAGGGGGAATGCCCGGCTGGGTCAGGCCCGTGACGCCATCCATGCCGTTGGGCAAGCGCTGGCCATGCCAGTGCACGCTCGTGTGTTCAGGCAACTTGTTGGTGACAAAGATGCGCACGCGGTCGCCCTCCACCACTTCGATGGTGGGACCGGGCGACTGGCCGTTGTAGCCCCACAGGTTGGCCATCATGCCGGGCGCCAGTTCGCGCACGACGGGTTCGGCCACCAGGTGGAATTCCTTGACGTTGTTGTTCATGCGCCAAGGCAAGGACCAGCCATTCAGGGTGACGACGGGGTTGTACGGACGCCCGTTCGGCGGCGGTGGCGGCGCCTTCGTCTCCGCGCCGGCCATGCTGACGGCTTCCGGCAGCGACGCCGCGCCGACACGGCTCACGGCTGCCGCACTCAGGGCGACCGCGCCCGCGTTCATGAAAAAGTTTCTACGTGTAATCATCATTATTCCTTGTTGGCAGGACCGCTGCCATTGATGGCGCCTTGCAGTTCGGTTTGCGCGATCCAGAAATCGCGCTGGGTCTCGATGGCGCTGTTGACGCTGGCAACTTGCTCGCGCGCATCGGCCAGCAGTTCGAAGACGCTGGCCAGCATGCCGTTGTAACGCAGCAATACTTCATGCGAAATCGTCTTGCGCAGCGGCACGACTTCATCGCGGTAGTGGCGCGCCAGATCGTAGGCCGTGCGGTAGCTGGAATACGCCTCGCGCACTTCCGAGCGGGCCCGTACTGCCGTGCCCGCCGTGCGCTGCAGCGACTGTTCATATAGCGCTTGCGCCTTCGCGTTGCGCGCCGAACCCCAGTCGAACAGGGGCAATTCAAGCGACACTTCATAGCCGTTTTCGCGCGGCGCCTCGCTCGTGCTCTTGTTGCTGTAACCCACGTCGAGCACGTTGATGAAACCCGTCACCTTGGACAGGCCCAGCGCGCTGGCCGTGGCATGCGCGTCGAGTTTCGCTCTTTGCACGTCGAGGCGCTGCTCCATCGCTTGCGCCTCGATATTGCCCGCCTCGGCTGGCTTGGCCGGCAAGTCGGGCAAGCGCGACGGCAGAGTGAACGCCGTCTGCTTGCCCCACAGGCCCAGCAAGCGCGTCAGGTGCTCGCGCGTCACCAATGCCTGGTGGCGCGCGCGGGCCAGGTCGCCGACGGCGTCCGCGTAAAACACTTGCTGGCGCGCCTGGTCGAGGCGGCTCCAGTTGCCCGCCCGCTGCAAGCGCGTGGCCAGCTCGGCGCCCGCCTCGGCCGACAGCAGCGCCCGCTGCATGAACTGTTCCGTCTGCACGGCGGCCACCGCATTGAAGTAGGCGCGGCGCGTATCCGACGCCAGCTGCACGGCGCTGCCGGCGGCTTGCAGCTTGGCTTGCTCGAAACGGCCGCGTTCGATGTTCACGCGCAGCGGCATGGTCAGCAAGCCGGCCAGGTCGAAGCTGACGCCGCGGTCGATTTCATTGCCGTGACTGCCATGCGAACGGCCGAACGACAGGCCGGGATTGCGCAAGCGCCCCGCCTGCACCAGGTCCGCCTCGGACGCGCCCAGTTCGGCCAGCGCCACCTTCATGCCGTGGTTGTTCATCAGGGCAATGCGCACGGCGCTGTCGGCATCCAGGGGCTGGGCCAGCAGGGCGGCCAGTTTTTCCTCGCCGCCCTGGTCGGCCAGCGCGGCGGGCGCGCCCGTGCGGGCATCGGCCAGCGCGGACACGGCCTGCATGCCGCCATCGGCGCTGAAGCTGGCGCAGCCGCTGAGCAGCAAGGCGGCCGCCAGCGCCAGCGGCGTGAGGCAAGTTGATTTGGTGAAACGTGGCATGTCAGTGTCCTTCGTGCTGATGTTGCGGGGCGGGCTTGGCATCGGACTTGGGGCCGGGCGTCTCCATCGGCATCGTGTGGCCCTTCATTGCATGGCCTTCCATCTTGTGGCCTTCCATCTTCATCATGCCCATGTGGCCGCCGGCCTTGCCGACTTTATCGTTGACGGCGCGCCAGGCCTGGTCGGGCGTGGCGTCATCCTCGGCGGCGGGACGGTAGCCGGCGAAGGCGGAACGATAGGTGGTGGCCGGCACGGAGGCTTGCGCCTCTTGCGGGGCGGACGGGGATTGCGCTGCGGCGGCCAGCGGCAGCACAGCCAGCGCAAAGCTGAACAGGTATTTCATGGTATTCCTTGAAGAACAGGGTATGGCGCGGCGGGCGCGCGACTGGAACGCTGGCGCGGCCGGAACAAGGTGCACGATACAAGCTGCAGGGACGTGCGACGGCGGCACCGCCAGGTTCAACGGGCGGTCAGGCGGAGCGCGTGCTTCTCGGGGGACGTTCTGGGCCAGGCGGGATATGCCCGGCGAACAGGGAATCGGGCGCCAGCGCCGGAGGGGGCGCGCGCAGGGTCAAGGCATGCAGGGGCGGCATGCCGGGCGGCGCCGTGGCACCCACGGTGCAAGCGCCATGGTTGCTGCAATCGTGGCCATGGTGGCCGGCGCCGCCATCGTCCATGGCCATTTTTAGCGGCTGGTCCTGCATGTGGGACATGCCGGCCATGTCGCCCATGTCGTGGCACTGGGGCGCCTCCATCGCTACGGCGGTGACGGTGACCGCTGCCGCCAGCTCGTCCACGCAGCAGCTGCGCATGGCCGACGCGAAGCCCTGCATGGGCAGCGTGACGGCCAGCAGCCAGAGCAGCGAGCGGGCGAGAAAGCGGGAAAAGGCACGGTTCATGGCATGACTATAAACCTTCCCACATGAGGAAGGTCAAGCCCCTATTTGCGCCCGCCGCCGTGCGTCAGCCAGATGACGTAGGCGCCGTAGTAGCCCTGCCCCTCCAATATGACCTGGCCCCCGACAAAATGGATTTTCTCCACTTTATTGACGGTAAAATACGCGCGGCCATCGGCCGCCGCCACGTCACCCAAGCAACGGGCGCGGGGCCGGCAGTAGCCGCTGGCGCGCCCGATGGCCCACATCAGGTCGCCGATCATGAAGTCGTACATCATTTCGGCCAGCAGCGGCCGGTGACCCGCCAGCATGGCCGTGATGTCGGGGTAGCCGGCCTGCATGAGCTCGGGCAAGTCGCTCTCCTCGTACTGCAGATCGTCTTCACGGCAATCCTGCACGAAACTGTTGAAGGGTTCGTCGAGCAGTCCCGCCAGCGCCGCTTCCGGCACGCTCAGGCGGAACGGGTGCAGCGGCAGCACGCTGTGCTGGCCGTAATTGAGTTCGCGGCAGTCGAGGAAGGCCAGCGGGTGCGGCTGGCCACCGACCTCGCAGCGGATGCCGGATGCTTGCCCCTCCGCCATCAGCTGCCCATCCCCGCCGCCCGCATCAGCAGGCGCATCGCCCAGGCCGCCAAGCCCAGAGTGGCCACGCTGGCCAGCCAGAGGCCGGCCATCCAGGCCAGTCGTTTCCACCATGTCTGTTGTCCTTGTTGTTGCATCAGTGATAGCCATCTTCCGGCAGGACTTTGCCACGAAACACATAATATGACCACACCGTATACATCAGGATCACGGGAATGATGAACAGCGCACCCACCAGCGTAAAGCCCTGGCTTTGCGGCGGCGACGACGCTTCCCATATCGAGACCGACGGCGGGATGATGTTGGGCCACACGCTGATGCCCAGGCCCGTATAGCCGAGAAAGACGAGCGCCAGCGTGCACAGGAACGGCGCCGCCTGCCGCCCCTGCCGCAGGGAGCGCAGCAGCAGCCAGCCCGCGCCCAGCACCAGCAGCGGCACGGGCAGGAACCAGAACAATTGCGGCAGCGCAAACCAGCGCGCGGCGATAGCCGGGTCGACCAGCGGCGTCCAGACGCTGATGACGACGATCACGCCCAGCAGCAGCCAGACGAGCACGCGCGTGAGGCGCACGGCGCGCGCCTGCAGGCCACCCTGCGTCTTCATGATCAGCCAGGTGCTGCCCAGCAAGGCATACGCCGCCACCAGCCCGGCGCCCGTGAACAGGGAGAACGGCGTGAGCCAGTCCAGCGCGCCGCCCGCATAGCTGCGGTTGACTACCGGCATGCCCTGGATGTAGGCGCCCAGGGTCACGCCCTGGAAGAAGGCGGCCGCCACCGAGCCGGCGATGAAGGCCTTGTCCCACACATGGCGCTCGTGCTCGCGCGCCTTGAAGCGGAATTCGAAGGCCACGCCGCGGAAGATCAGGCCCATCAGCATGAAGCTGAGCGGCAGATAGCAGGCGCTCAGCACCACCGAATACGCGAGCGGAAAGGCCGCCAGCATACCGGCGCCGCCCAGCACCAGCCAGGTTTCATTGCCATCCCAGACGGGCGCCACCGTATTCATCATCACGTCGCGTTCGCTCTTCTCCTGGAAAAACGGATACAGGATGCCGATGCCCAGGTCGAAGCCATCCATCACCACGTACATCATGATGCTGAACAGGATAATAATGGCCCACATTAGTGGCAGATCAATGCCCATGCGAATGTCCTCCTTGCGCTTGCTCTTCCAGATGCGCGGCCGATATAGGCCGTGCAGGCGTGCGTTCCTGGCCGGGGCCGCCATGCTCGACGCTCTCCCCTTCGTGCGGCTGCGGCCCCACGCGGATCAGGCGCAGCAGGTAGCCTATGCCCGTGCCGAACACGGCAAAATAGATGACGACGAACAACAGCAAGGTGATGCCCAGCTGCGTGGCGCCGTGCGCCGAGACGGCATCCTCCGTGCGCAGCAAGCCGTACACGGTCCACGGCTGGCGGCCGATTTCCGTCGTGTACCAGCCGGCCAGCATGGCCACCAGGCCGCTCGGTCCCATCCACAGCGCGCAGCGCAGGAACAGGCGCGAGCGCCACAAGGTATTGCGCCAGCGCAGCCATGCGCTCCAGATGCCCAGCGCGATCATCAGCATGCCCAGCCCCGCCATCAGGCGGAACGACCAGAAGACGACGGCGGAAGGGGGCCGGTCGCGCGGCGCAAATTCCTTCAGGGCGGGTATCGTGCCGTTCCAGTCGTGCGCGAGGATCAGGCCGCCCAAGCGGGGGATTTCCACCTTGTACAGGGTTTCCTCGCGCGCCATGTCGGGCCAGCCGAACAGGATCAGCGGCGTGCCCTCGTTGCCCGTGTTTTCCCAGTGGCCTTCCATGGCGGCCAGCTTGGCCGGCTGGTGCTCGAGGGTATTCAAGCCGTGCAGGTCGCCGATGACGGCCTGGATGGGCGCGACCACCAGCAGCATCGACAAGCCCATGGTCATCATCTTGCGGATGGCCGCGTTGTCATTGCCGCGCAGCAAGTGCCAGGCGGCCGACGCCACCACCAGCAAGGCCGTGGCGAGGAAGGCGGCCACGCTCATGTGCAGCAGGCGGTACGGGAACGAGGGATTGAGGATGACGGCCAGCCAGTCCACGGGCACGACCCGCCCGTCGATGATTTCATGGCCCTGCGGCGTCTGCATCCAGCTGTTCGAGGCGATGATCCACGTGGCGGAAATCAGGGTGCCGAGCGCCACCATGGCCGTGGCGAACATGTGCAGGCCGGGCCCCACGCGGTGCCAGCCGAACAGCATCACGCCGAGGAAGCCCGCTTCCAGGAAGAAGGCCGTCAGCACTTCATAGGCCAGCAGCGGCCCCGTGATGCTGCCCGCGTAATCGGAAAAGAAACTCCAGTTGGTGCCGAACTGGTACGCCATGACGAGGCCGGAAACGACGCCCATGCCGAAGTTGACGGCGAAAATCTTCGACCAGAAATGGTACAGGTCGCGGTACACGCCGTCCTGCGTGCGCAGCCACGCCGCTTCCAGCACCGTCAGGTAACTGGCCAGGCCGATCGTGATTGCAGGAAAAATGATGTGGAACGAGATGGTGAAGCCGAACTGGACGCGCGCCAGTTCCAGTGCCGTAAGCCCTAACATGTGTTGCCTTCCCGACGTGTGACGTCTGTTTTACCCAGGCCTCCACTCTAGGCTTTCCGGGTAAAACATAACAGACTCAGAAACGGGAGAAAACATAGGATCAGTTTGACGTTTGCCGAATGACAAGGTCAAGCCGATCCGATGGAAAATGCCTCAGGCAGGCTCCGTGATGCCCACGCAATTGCGCCCGTTTTCCTTGGCCACGTACAGGGCCGCATCGGCGGCCAGCAGCACGGCGTCCGTGCTGCGCTCCCCGTCCGACGACGAGACGACGCCCAGCGAGACCGTGATGGCGCCCGCGCCGGGTATCACGGCGGCGGCCACCTTGGCGCGCAGGCGCTCGGCCACCTGCATGGCCACGTCGAGGTCGGCATCGGGCAGCAGCATGATGAATTCATCGCCGCCATTGCGGCACAGCACGTCGGCATCGCGCGAACAGGCGCGCATCAGCTGCGCCAGGCGCAGGATGACTTCATCGCCCACGGCATGGCCCCAGCGGTCGTTGACTTGCTTGAAATGGTCGATGTCGATGGCGATGACGGAAAACTGCCGCGCCTGCGCCTGCCAGGCGTCCAGCGCCGCCGCCATGCCACGCCGGTTCGACAGGCCCGTCAGCGGGTCCGTCTCCACATCCGTCTTCAGCTTGCCGATCTTGTTCTGCAACAATGCCAGGCCTTTCAGCAGGGCTTTCTTGATTTGCGCCGCTTCCACGTACCACGAGCGGATGGCGGCGATGCGCTCGGCCGTACCGGGCGCGTCCATGCGCCGCGCGCCCTCGGCCAGCTGCACCAGGGGCCGTGAAATCAGGCTGGCCAGCCACCAGATGAATGGCAGGCTCAGCAAGGCGATCGGCAGCGAGTGCCATACCGTGTTGGCCATCAGCTGGTTCAGCGGCGCCAGTGTCATGGCCGTCGGGCGCTGCGCCACGATGCCCCAGCCCGTCGACGGCATGACGGCGTAACCGGCCAGCATGTCCACGCCCAGGCTGTTGTTCATGCGCCGGTTGCCGCCCCCCTGCTGCGCGATGATGGCGTCGATGACGTCGTTGCTGCCGGCCACGTCGCCCAGGCGGTCCGGGTCCGGGTGGTACAGCAGGCGCCGGTTCTGGTCGACCACGTACAGGTAGGAACCGTCGCGGTAGTAATGCTGGCCCAGCATGGTGTACAGGATGTTTTTCTGTTTCAGGTAAATGCTGCCGCCCACGTAGCCCAGGTAGCGGCCATCCTTGCCCAGGATGGGATGCGAAATGAACACGACCAGGTTGCCGGCCGACGACACGTACGGCTGCGTCACCAGCGGGCGCCGTTCGCGCAGCGCCTGCACGGCGCCGGCCGAATCGAGCGTGCGGTTTTTCAGGGCCAGGGTTTCCGGCGACACGCCCAGCACCTTGCCCTGGGCATCGACGATGAGCACGGAATTGAAGCTGTTCGTTTGCAGGCGCAGGCGCTGCGCCTCGTCCGTCAGCCATTGCTCGTCGCCCATGCGCGAAGGCAGGCCGCCGGCGCTGTAGGCCAGCTGCTGGCGCGCCGACTGCAGGAAATCCTCGGCCGTGCTGGCCAGCTTGCTCGCATACGCGTGGTTCGCTTCCAGGGTGGTATCGATCAGCAGCTGGCGCTGCACGCTGTAGCTGGCATAAAACGTATTGGCCAGGGACACCAGGGCGCTGGCAAAGGCCACGAGCACGATCAAGCGGCGCAAATTCATGCGCAGAACAGGTTTAGTCCACATGGGGTCGACAAGAGAAAGTATTGCGCTAAAGAAAGAGCGCATTATACCGAGACACCCGTGCCAATATTAAAATCTTGGCATCAATGGTCAAAGAATGTGTACAAGCGGCAACGCCGAGCGCTGCCGCCTTGATTTACCTCAAGCGTGGATGGCGTGCTTGCGGACCCAGTCCGCGTAGCGCTGCATCCAGCCCTGGAAGAAACCCAGGCTGGCCGGACCGATGCCGCCATGCTCGTCGAACAGGCCTTCCTTGGCCTGGATAAACATTTCAGGCTGGCCCAGCAACGGCACGTCCAGGTAGGCGAGCACATTGCGCAAATGCTGCTGCGCCAGGGCCGTGCCCGTGGCGCCGACGGAAACGCCGAGCACGGCGCCGGGCTTGCCGCCCCACACGCTCTGGCCGTACGGACGCGAGCCCTGGTCGAGGGCGTTTTTCAGCACGCCGGGAATCGAGCGGTTGTATTCGGGGGTGAGAAACAGCAAGGCTTGCGAAGCGGAAATGTCCGATTTCAGGCGCAGCACTTGCTCGGACTGCGCGCCGTCGTCATCCTGGTCGTACAGCGGCAAGTCGCCGATTTCGATGTGCTTGAAGGAAAACTCGGGCGGCGCCAGCTTGATGATGGCGTCGGCCAGCTTGCGGTTGAAGGAATCCTTGCGCAGGCTGCCGACGATGATTGCGACTTGATATTGGCTCATATAAATCCCCGATGATGGTTAAAGAAAAGCCCTGAGGTGCGATGCACATCAGGGCTATCTTGCCACACAATCATCGGTTTCGCGCTGCTTAGCGTGCGAAACCAGCGCACCTGAAAAAATGCTCAGGGCTAGGCGCCTTGCCGAAGACAGTACGAATGTACGGCAAGGCAAGGCAACAACGCCATGGGCGTTTTGGCAGGTGCGCTAGCGTGCCAGGCCCCGGTATTCGCGGTAATAGCGCCCGCCCAGGTTCGTCAGCACCTCGTAGCCGATGGTATTGGCCATGGCCGCCACGGCGTCGACCGGGTGTTCGGCGCAGATCAGGTCGACCAGGCTGCCCGGCGCGACGCGTTCCTGGTCGATGGCGCTGACGTCCAGCGTAATCGAATCCATCGAGATGGCGCCGATCTGCGGCACTTTCACGCCGTCGACGATGGCCAGGCCCTGGTTGCTCATGCTGCGCAGCCAGCCATCGGCGTAACCGACGGAAATAGTCGCCACCTGGCGCGGCTCGCTGGCCGTGTAGCGGCGGCTGTAGCCCACGTGGTCGCCGGCGGCAATCGTGCGCGTCTGCATGACCTTGCCCTGCAGCCGCACCACCGAGCGCAGCGGATTCGGTTCGCCGCCCTGCGGCCCGATGCCGTACAGGGCCGCACCGGGACGCACCAGGTCGAAGTGATAGTCGGGCGACAAAAAGATGCCCGAGGAATTGGCCAGGCTGGCGCGGTACTGCGGCAAACGGGCGCGGATGGCGATAAATCGGGCCAGCTGCTCGCCATTCATGGGGTTGGCGCGTTCGTCGGCGCACGCCAGGTGGCTCATCAGGTAACGCACCTTGATACCGTCAAGAAAGTGCGGGTCCAGCAGCCAGGCGTCGATTTCCTGCGGCGACAAGCCCATGCGCGACATGCCCGTGTCCACCTGCACGATGGCGTCCAGGGTGGTGCCCAGCGTTTTTGCATGCGCGCGCCAGCCTGCTACCTGCGGCTCGCTGTTGAGTACGGGCGTCAAGCCGTGGGCCGTGAATTCGCCTTCCGTGCCGACGGGCGGGCCGTGCAGCACGAAGATGGCCGCATCCGGCGCCACGTGCGGGCGCAGGCTGATGCCCTCTTCCAGGTGGGCGACGAAGAAATGACGGCAACCTTCTTCATACAGGGCCGCGCCCACTTGCGCGGCACCGAGGCCATACGCGTCGGATTTGACGACGGCGGAACAGGCGGCCGGGTGCGCCTTGTCGCGCAACAAGCGGTAGTTGGCGCGCACGGCATCGAGGTCCACCGTCAGGATGGCGCCGCTACGCTCTTTCGGAGGCATGCTGGCCGCCATCTCAGGCCACCGCGTGTTGCAGTTTGCCATTGCCCTGCGCGCCGCTGTAGCGGCTGACGGACAGGTCGTCGGCCAGGATGGCCGGCTGTTTCGACGACATCAGGTCGGCCAGCAATTGCGCCGAACCGCAGGACATGGTCCAGCCCAGCGTGCCGTGGCCCGTGTTCAGGAACAGGTTGCGCAGCGGCGTGCGGCCGACGATCGGCGTGCCGTCCGGCGTCATCGGGCGCAAGCCCGTCCAGAAAGTAGCCTCGGCCGTGTTGCCGCCGCCGGGGAACAGGTCGTTGACGACCATTTCCAAGGTTTCGCGGCGGCGCGGGTTCAGGTTCAGGTTGTAGCCGGCGATTTCCGCCATGCCGCCCACGCGGATGCGGTCGTCGAAACGGGTGACGGCAATCTTGTAGGTTTCATCGAGGATGGTCGACACGGGCGCCTTGGCCGCGTTGACGATAGGCACGGTGATCGAATAGCCCTTCAGCGGATACACGGGGATGTCCAGCAACGGCTTCATGAAGCCCGTCGAGTAGGAGCCGAGCGCCACGACATAGGAATCGGCCTTGACGATTTCCGCGCCGCATTGCACGCCAGCAATTTCGTCGCCCTGCGTCAGCAAGGCGTCGATGGACACGCCGTAGCGGAACTTCACGCCCAGCGCCTCGGCCATCTCGGACAGGCGGGTGGTAAACAGCTGGCAATCGCCCGTTTCATCGTTGGGCAGACGCAAGCCGCCGAACAGTTTATCCTTGACCGCTTCCAGGGCCGGCTCGGCGCGCGACAGCTCGTTGCGCTGCAGCACCTCATACGGCACGCCCGCGTCTTTCAACACTTCGATATCCTTGGCGGCGTCGTTGTATTGTTTTTCGGTACGGAACAATTGCATCGTGCCTTGCTGGCGGCCTTCATACGTGATGCCGGCCTCGGCGCGCAGCACCTTGAAGCAGTCGCGGCTGTATTCGGCCAGGCGCACCATGCGTTCCTTGTTCACGGCATACGCTTCCGGTGTGCAATTACGCAACATCTGCCACATCCATTTGAGCTGGGCGGCGCTGCCGTCGAGCGAGATGGCCAGGGGCGCGTGGCGCTGCATCATCCACTTCACGGCTTTCAGGGGAATGCCGGGCGCAGCCCATGGCGAAGCGTAGCCGGGCGAGATTTGCCCCGCATTCGCGAAGCTGGTTTCCAGTGCCGGGCCCGGCTGGCGGTCGATGACGGTCACCTCATGTCCTGCCTTGGCCAGATAGTAAGCACTGGTGACGCCGATGACGCCGCTACCCAGAATCACAATACGCATAGTTTCCTCATTATATTTTTTTAGGCTGACGCCAGATTAACCGCTATCATATGGGGAAAGAGCCAGTATTTGTTCACGTATAAATCGAGATATTCAGCAATAAATCATGAGAATCCTTAAAGAATCGGCACGTGGCCTCGACAAGCTGGATCGCCACATCCTGCGCATCCTGCAACAGGATGGCCGCATCTCGATGAAAGACCTGGGTGAACAGGTAGGACTGTCCATTACGCCCTGCATCGAGCGGGTCAAGCGCATGGAGCGCGACGGCGTCATCACGGGCTACCACGCCAAGGTGAACCCGGCCGCGCTGGGCGCCAAGCTGCTCGTCTTTGTAGAGATTACGCTGAATCAAAAATCCGCGTCCGCCTTCGAGCAATTCCGCCGCGAAGTGCTGCAGATTCCCGAAGTGCAGGAATGCCACCTGGTGTCGGGCGACTTCGATTACCTGATCAAGGCGCGCATCCATGAAATGGCCGAGTACCGCAAGCTGCTGGGCGACATGCTGCTGCAGTTGCCGGGCGCCGCGCAATCGAAGAGCTATGTGGTGATGGAAGAAATCAAGGAAACCCTGGCGCTCTCGACCGACGTATTGCAAAATCGCTGAAGGTACCGCCTGCCGGTACCGACGGCATCAAATTTTGCACCTTTGTATAATCTTGTAGCACATTCGCGGCGACACAAGCACACTCCCTCCTGACATCACGCCCGTCCCCTCTGAGATTGGAAGCAGTGATGCACACTGGGAGTCCATATGAACACATTGATAAAACTGGCAGCTTCCTGCCTCGCGGGCCTGGCCGTGGCCATGTGCACCGCCAGTGAATACAAGGTCAACCGCGCGCCGGACAATGGCGCCATCTATCAAAACATCAAGGTCGGCAAGACCACCCGCCTCGACCTCGACGCGGCCCTGGGCAACGCCACCGTCGTCAGCTTCGATCCCGGCTATGAAGTCTGGGTCTACAAGAACCAGCTGAAAACGCCCAGCATGACGCGTTTGATCCCCCTGCTGGGCGAAAAAGGCACGCGCGAAGTGGCCGTCATGTTCGACCAGGCGGGCATCGTCAAGAAATTCCGCATCCACGAGCCGCGCAGGTAGGCGCAGGCCGCGCACGTGTGCGACAGCGTAACGCAGCCGCCAGCCAGATGGCTATACTGGCTGCTGGCTCCCGCCGCCCACCTACCCTGCAAGGAGTTTCCATGCGCCTGCCCCTGATCGCTCCGAAAGACCTGACGCCCGAACAAAAGCCGCTGTACGACGATATGCGCAAAGGCATCACCAGCAATTTCAACGATTTCATCGCCGTGCGCGAAGACGGCGCCCTGATGGGGCCGTGGAATCCATGGCTGCACGAACCGGCCATCGGCAAGGCGATCTGGAACCTGACCCTGGCCATGACGGCCAACGCCACGCTGCCCGACAAGGTGCGCCAGATTGCCATCCTGGTGGTTGGCGCGCGCTACAACGCCGCCTATGAAATCTACGCCCACATCGCCGTCGCGGAGCGCGAAGGCATGCCTGCCGAGCGCCTCGCCACGCTGGTAGCCGACGTCAAGCCGCTCGACCTGGACAAGCAGGAAAGCGTGGCCTACGACCTGGCTTACGCACTCAGCCGTGGCGGCACGCTGCCGGAGCCGCTGTACCGACTGGCGCTGGCCACCTTCGGCCAGCACGGCATCAACGAGCTGATCTACCTCGTGGGCCTGTACGCGCTGGTATCGACCACCTTGAACGGCTTCAACGTGCCGGTGCCGGAACGCGACTGAAGGGCCTTGCCCTGCACTGCTCATGCCGCTTCTGCGCGGCGGCACGCCTGGCCTGGCGTGCCGCCGCGCGGTTCGACGGTGTGCGCCCGCCGCGCCCTCTTGATTTACACTGGCGTTTTATTCTCCGGTGCCTCCATGCAACTACCCGCAAGCCTCGCCCACATTTCGGCGGAACAAGACTGGCAACACACGACAGCGTATCCACCGCTCGGATTCACCCCGTTTTGCGAAGGCGCGCTGGGCAATGGCGACACGTTCGGCCTGTACTGGCCCATCGGCCGCGAAGCATCCGAACCCATCGTCGTCGAAACGTGGCACGACGAGTGGCGCCTCCAGCCGCACTTTTCCAGCCTGGCCGCGTTTTTGCAAGCCCATGCGGCAGCCGAAGACGAGTATGTCAGCACGCCATCGCTGGACGACGACCCCGCTTCGCCGCGCGCCGCCTTCCTGGAGTCCAAGGAATTGATCGCCCAGCGCAACCCGGACGCGGCCATCGCGCTGCTGGAAGCGGCGCTCGCCATCGTGCCCGAATACACGGATGCCCTGGTGCTGCTGCATGGCCAGTATGTGCGCGCGGGAAGAATCGATGACGCCGTCAAGGTGGCCATCCAGGCCATCATTTCGCCACCGTCCTTTGGCGGCCCGCCACTCAAGGCCTTGCAATGGCTGCGCACGCAGCCGGTGCCGGACGGGGAAATCGACCCCATCTGGCGCGCCTGCGGGCAATTGTCGTTCAACTTTGGCGGCAGCAAGGACAATGCGGATTACCCCGTGCTGCTGGCCGCCATCGCCACCTACCTGGAGCAAGGCAAGCATGTTTGCGCCGCGACCCTGATGCAAACCTACGCCGAACTGATGAGCGCGGAAACCGTGTCCTTTCGGGAACGCCATGCCTTCGAGCCGGCCGCCTTCATCGCGCGGCAAATCGCCGTCAGCGCGCAGCTGCCCCAGGGCAGCCGGGATCCGGCGCTGCTCTGGTCAAGCGAGCTGGCCTAAGTAATCCTCAGGAAATTATTGTGAATTTATGAAGAACAGAACCGGATGCTATGCAAGGCGTCCGCTGCGACGCAGTGCGAGCACTGCTAGCAGCGGGCAACGCCGCAGAGCACCGGTTATGGAAGTCAGAAATCACAATAATTTATTGGGGGTTACTTAGCTGCTGCCGGAACAGCTTGCGGTACGCCGAAGGCGACGTCTGCAGATTCGCGCGAAAGTGCTGGCGCAAGGACAGGGCCGTGCCGAAGCCGGCCTCCTGCGCCACGACGTCGATCGACGCCCCGCTCTTTTCCAGCAAGCCTTGCGCATGCGCAAGACGCTGGTTCAGCAGCCATTGCTTGAAGGACGTGCCCGTCGCCTGGCGGAAATGCCGCGTAAAATTGCGCCGGCTCATGGCGGCCCGTTCGGCCAGCGCGTCGATGCTGTGCGCCATGCCCAGGTTGGCCGTCACGCAGGCGAGCACCTCGGCGAAGCGCCCTTCGCTGCCGGACACTGGCAGCGGGCGCTCGATGAATTGCGCCTGCCCGCCCTGGCGGTGCGGCGCCACCAGCAGCCGGCGCGCCACCCGGTTGGCCACCTCGGCGCCGGCAAGCTGGCGCAGCAGATACAGGCAGCAATCGAGGCCGGCCGCCACGCCGGCCGACGTCAGCACGCCGCCATCGTCCACGTACAGCACATCCCGATCCACCCTGACCCTGGGATAGCGGGCCGCCAGCCGCTCCGCCATGCCCCAGTGCGTGGCAGCACTCTTGCCATCCAACAAGCCCGCCTGCGCCAGGGGAAACGCGCCCAGGCACAGGCCCACCATGCGCGCACCGCGCCGGCTGGCCGCCTGCAGCGCCGCGACCAGGGCCGGCGGCGCATCGCGGCAATCGTCGTGCCAGGCCGGCATGATGACGATATCGGCCCCTTCCAGCCCTTCCAGACCGAACTCGGGCGTGATGCCGAAGCCGGCCGCCGTGCGCAAGGGCGCGAGATCAGCGGCGCACACGCGCACGTGGAAAGGCGGCAGATCGGCCTCGTCCGTCTGGGCGCCAAACACGAGGCAAGGCACGGACAAGTGGAAGGGCGTCATGCCGTCGAAGGCGATCACGGCCACGCTCAAGGGGGAGGAAGGTGCAGGAACGGTAGGCATGGCCCGATTTTATCGCACACAGGCCTTCGGGCCACTTTTTGTTTGCGGCGCGCGGGCCGAGAATGGCTGTACCGGGGAAATCCATCCTCTTTCAACCGTTCCAGGAGAAACCATGTCCACGCAAGCTTCCACCGCCCCACGCCGCGCCCTGCTCGTCATCGACGTGCAAAATGAATACTTTACGGGCGACCTGCCGATCGAATATCCATCCGTCGATATTTCCCTGCCCAACATCGTCACCGCCATGGCCGCCGCCCGCGCCGCCGGCGTGCCCGTGATCGTCGTCCAGCACGATGCGCCGGAAGCTTCTCCCATCTTTGCAAAAGGCAGCGACGGCTGGCAGCTGCATCCGCAAGTGGCCGCCTTTGCCGCCGACCACCGCATCAACAAGGTCATGGGCAGCGCCTTCGCGGGCACGGACTTGCAGGCCTGGCTGGGCAGCCATGGCATCGACACCCTGACGGTGGTCGGCTACATGACGCACAATTGCGACGCCGCCACCATCTTCCACGCCGCGCACGACGGCTTGCAAGTCGAGTTCCTGCAGGACGCCACCGGCACCCTGCCCTACGCCAATGCGGGCGGCACGGCCAGCGCGGAAGAAATCCACCGCGTCTTCAGCGCCGTGTTCCACTCGAATTTCGCCGCCGTCGTCAGCACGCAGGACTGGCTCGATGCCGTGCGCGAGGGCAAGCCGCTGGAAAAGGACAATATTTATTTGTCGAACCAGCGCGCGCGCAAGGCGGCTGTCGCCGCCTGAGTTGGCTTCTTAAAAGCGCCGGTGCCCGTTATCGGCGTCGCAGCGGCCGCTGAACTTGATCATGCCGTCGACCGTGATCACGCCGCTGCGCCGGTTGATCACCACGGCGGGGCGGTTCAGGGCGTTCAGACGGAAACGGCCGCGGATTTCATCGTGGCCCACGATCAAATCCATCAAATCCCACCAGCCGTCGTTGCTGTCGCCATGAATCGGTGGAATCAACTGCTTCGGCAAACGGATTTGCGCCGCGCTGCCCTGGATACTGACGTTGACGGCCGTATCGAAACGGCTCTTGCCCGTTTCCACGGTGGATTTCTGCACATATTGATGCTTGTCATTGTCCCATTCCATGCCGGAACGATTTTCCATGACGGTTTTTTCTGCCTCGCCATAGCAGACGAGCTGGATGTCATCGCCGCGCCCGGCACGTTCGGCACGTTCGGCATGCTCATACTGGTCCGCCTGGGCGGCGAAAGTCATGGCAATCAGGATGCTGGATACGGCTGTCATGCTGGTTCTCCAATGCAAGTAAGGGGGATCAGGTTGCCAGATCACCAAGCTTAGCATAGGCGAAAATCCACCTGCGCCGGCTTGCGAATGGTCAATTCGCGGCGCGATCTGCTACAGTCGCGCTCACGAAAAACCTGCCGGATGCCTGACGATGCGAAGATTGACACTGACCGCCCTGCTGGCGCTGATAACGTTCCTGCTGGCCACGGCCGCCATGGTGCTGGAGGGCCTCAACGACAAGCTGGCCCCGGCCGACGTGATCGTCGTGCCTGGCAATACGATCTTGCCCGACGGCACTCCCAGCCCGCGCCTGCAGGCACGGCTCGACGCGGCGCTCCAGCAATTCCAGGCACACAGGGCGCCGCGCATCCTCGTCAGCGGCGCGACGGGCAAGGAAGGATTCGACGAGGCCGCATCAATGGCCCGCTACCTGCAGTCGCGCGGCGTGCCAGCCAGCGCCATCATTGAGGATAATCAAGGCTGGACCACGGAGGCCACGGCCCGCAACGCAGCAATCCTGATGCGCGAGCACGGCTGGAAGACAGCCATGGTCGCCACGCAGTATTTTCACGTGCCCCGCTTCCGCCTGGCTTTGACGCGCAGCGGCATCGCCGTCAGCGGCAACGTGCACGCCCCCTATTTCGAGCTGCGCGACCTGTATTCGGTGCCGCGCGAAACGGTGGGCTACGCCGTGTATTTCATACGGCACTGATCCCGGCTGATTCCATGGCTCACTCGCTCCAGTCGCGCGACCGCTCGACAGCGCGCTGCCATTTATGCAAGCGCGTCAGGCGCTCGTCGGCCGCCATGGCCGGCTCGAAGCGGCGCCCCACCTGCCACTGGGCGGCGATTTCTTCCTGCGAGTCCCAGAAGCCCACGGCCAGGCCCGCCAGGTAGGCGGCGCCCAGGGCCGTCGTTTCCGTCACCACAGGACGCACCACGGGCACATTTAATATGTCTGCCTGGAACTGCATCAGCATATCGTTGCGCGCCGCGCCGCCGTCGACGCGCAGCTCGGACAGGGCAATGCCCGCGTCGTCCTGCATGGCCGACAGCACGTCGACGTTCTGGTAGGCCACGCCCTCCAATGCGGCGCGCGCGATGTGCGCCTTGCCCGTGCCGCGGGTGATGCCGATCAGGGTGCCGCGTGCATACGGGTCCCAGTACGGCGCGCCCAGGCCCGCGAAGGCGGGCACGAAGACCAGGCCGCCCGAATCGGGCACGCTGGTGGCCAAGGCTTCCACTTCGGACGAGTCGCGGATGATGCCGATGCCGTCGCGCATCCATTGCACGGCCGCGCCCGCGATGAAGGCGCTGCCTTCGAGCAAATAATCGGTTTGATTTGCATCAGGGCCCAGGCTCCAGCCCACCGTCGTCAACAACCGGTTTTTCGAGGGCAAGGGGCGCTTGCCCACGTTCATCAGCATGAAGCAGCCCGTGCCGTAGGTATTCTTCGCCATGCCAGGTTTCAGGCAGGCCTGGCCGAAGGTGGCCGCCTGCTGGTCGCCCGCGATGCCGGCGATGGGCACGGACACGCCCAGCAAGCTGGCATGCGTGTGCGCCGCCACGCCGCTCGATGGCACGACGTCGGGCAGCAGCGAGGCGGGAATGTCCAGCAGCGCCAGCAAATCCGTGTCCCACCGCAGGGTATTGATATTAAACAGCATGGTGCGCGCCGCGTTGCTCGTGTCCGTCAAGTGGGCGCCGCTCATCTTGTAGATCAGCCAACTGTCGACGGTGCCGAAGGCCAGTTCTCCCCGTTCGGCGCGCGCGCGGGCGCCGGGAACGTTGTCGAGCAGCCATTTGAGTTTAGTCGCGGAAAAATACGCGTCCAGCACCAGGCCCGTTTTTTTCTGGATCACGTCCGCCTTGCCCTGCTCGACCAGTTGCTCGCAGTAAGCCGCATTTCTCCGGTCTTGCCAGACGATGGCGTTGGCGACGGGCGCGCCCGTGGCGCGGTCCCACAGCACCGTCGTCTCGCGCTGGTTGGTCACGCCGATGGCGGCCACGTCGGATGCGGCCACGCCGCTGTCGCGCAGCACCTGCTGCAGCACGCCCTCTTGCGAGGCCCAGATGTCGTTCGCGTCATGCTCGACCCAGCCCGGCTGGGGGAAAATCTGGCGAAATTCGCGCTGTGCGCTGGCGTGCGGCCGGCCCGCATGGTCGAACAGGATGGCGCGCGAACTGGTGGTGCCCTGATCTAAAGCAAGTATGTATTTGGTCATTGTCTGGTGGTGCGAAAATCGGGTAAAAACAGGCACGGAGCTGATTCACTCCGTGCCCTCGGGACAGCCCCGGCAGAAGCTTACACGACTACCTTACCTTGCCTTCTTTCCAAGCCTGCAATAATTTATCGTAGGCAATCGTTTCACCCTTCGGCTTTTCATTCGCCAGCTTTTTCCATGGGGCATGCTGGTCCGACAGATACTGGTTCGGATCGACCTTCGGATTGAGCTTCGGCGCGCACGCCTTCATGCCGGCCCGCTGCAATCGCGCCATGACCTGGTCCATTTCCTCGGCCAGGTTATCCATGGCCGCTTGCGGCGTTTTTTCCGCCGTAATCGCCGTGGCCACGTTCTTCCACCACAGCTGCGCCAGCTTCGGATAGTCGGGCACGTTGTTGCCGGTCGGCGTCCACGCCACGCGGGCGGGGCTGCGGTAGAACTCGATCAAGCCGCCGTATTCGTTCGCGTGCTTCGTAAAATAATCGTGGCGGATGTCGGAATCGCGGATAAACGTCAGGCCGACGATGGATTTCTTCAGCGACACAGTTTTCGAGGTGACGAATTGCGCGTACAGCCAGGCGGCGGCCTTGCGGTCGTCCGGCGTGGACTTGAACAGGAACCACGAACCGACGTCCTGGTAGCCGTTCTGCATGCCCTCTTTCCAGTACGGGCCGTGCGGCGACGGCGCCATGCGCCATTTCGGCGTGCCGTCCTTGTTGACCACCGGCAAGCCCGGTTTCGTCATGCCGGCCGTAAATGCCGTGTACCAGAAGATTTGCTGGGCGATTTCGCCCTGCGCCGGCACGGGCCCCGATTCCGAGAAATTCATGCCGTTCGCCTGCGGCGGCGCGTATTTCTTCATCCAGTCGATATATTTCGTCAGCGCAAACACGGCGGCCGGCGAGTTGGTGGCGCCGCCGCGCGACATCGAGGCGCCCACGGGCGTGCATTTGTCGGCCGCTACCTTGATGCCCCACTCGTCGACCGGCATGCCGTTCGGAATGCCCTTGTCGGCCGCGCCAGCCATCGACAGCCACGCATCGGTGAAGCGCCAGCCCAAGGACGGATCTTTCTTGCCGTAATCCATGTGACCATAGACTTTCTTGCCATCCAGTTCCTTCACGTCATTCGTGAAGAAATCGGCGATGTCTTCATACGCGGACCAGTTTTGCGGCACGCCCAGCTCGTAGCCATACTTGGCCTTGAACTTGGCTTGCAAATCCTTGCGCGCGAACCAGTCGGCGCGGAACCAGTACAGGTTGGCGAATTGCTGGTCGGGCAATTGATACACCTTGCCGTCCGGCGCCGTCGTGAAGCTGATGCCGATAAAATCCTTCAAGTCCAGGCCCGGATTCGTGAATTCCTTGCCCTTGGCCGCCATGTAGTCGGACAGAGGTTCCACGGCGCCATAGCGGTAATGCGTGCCGATCAGGTCGGAATCGGAAATCCAGCCGTCATAGATGCTCTTGCCGGACTGCATCGACGTTTGCAGCTTTTCCACCACGTCGCCTTCCTGGATGATGTCGTGGCGCACCTTGATGCCCGTGATTTCCTCGAAGGCCTTGGCCAGGGTCTTCGATTCGTAGACGTGGGTGTCGATGGTTTCCGAGACCACGGAAATTTCCTTGATGCCCTTGGCTTTCAGCTTGGCCGCTGCATCGATGAACCATTTCATTTCAGCAAGCTGTTGCTGCTTGCTCAGGCTGGATGGCTGGAATTCCTTGTCGATCCAGGTTTGCGCCTGCTTGGCGTCCGCCAGGGCCGCATTCGACACGAGCATGGCCGCAGCCGCGAAGACCGTGAACTTCAATTTCATCGTGAATCTCCTTTTATAGTTTTTACCGGCCGCCTGCTGGCGGTACGGCATCCATCAATACCGGCAAGCCGGTTATCCCCAACGCATAACAATCAACAACACCACAAAACTGATGGCAGCCCCGATGGCCTGCTGCATTTCCGTAAACCCCGCCCACGCCAGATTGACATACGCGGCCGTCAACAGCCCGATGAACAGGCGGTCGCCGCGCGTGGTCGGCATCGGCAGGAAACCTTTTCGTTCGATGCTGGGCGAACGGATTTGCCACACCGTCATGCCGGCCAGCATCAGGCCGATGCAGATGAAGAAAATGGCCACCTCCGGCGTCCAGGCCATCCAGCCGAACAGGCTGGCCGTGCTATCGGTATTTTCCATGTCACACCCTCCCCATCGCGAAACCCTTGGCTATGTAATGGCGCACGAACCAGATCACCAGCGCGCCGGGCACGATGGTCAGCACGCCCGCCGCCGCCAGCACGCCCCAGTCCATGCCGGCCGCCGAGACGGTGCGCGTCATGGTGGCGGCAATCGGCTTGGCATTGACGGACGTCAAGGTACGCGCCAATAACAATTCCACCCAGCTGAACATGAAGCAGAAGAACGCCGTCACGCCCACGCCAGACTTAATCATCGGCAAGAAGATGCGGATGAAGAAGCGGGGAAAGCTGTAGCCGTCGATATACGCCGTCTCGTCGATTTCCTTCGGCACGCCGGACATGAAGCCTTCCAAAATCCACACGGCCAGCGGCACGTTGAAGACCATGTGCGCCAGCGCCACGGCCAGATGCGTATCCATCAGGCCCACCGTCGAATACAGCTGGAAGAACGGCACGAGGAAGACGGCGGGCGGCGTCATGCGGTTGGTCAAGAGCCAGAAGAACAGGTGTTTATCGCCGACGAAGTTATAGCGGGAAAAAGCGTAGGCGGCCGGCAAGGCGACCGTGACCGACATCACCATGTTCAAGGCCACGTAGATCATGGAATTGATGTAGCCGCTGTACCAGGAACGGTCGGTAAAAATCGTGTGGTAATTGGCGAATGTCAATTGCTGGGGCCACAGGCTCAGCACGCCGACGATTTCCTCGTTGGTCTTGAGCGACATATTGAGCATCCAGTAGATGGGCAACAGCGAGCCCAGCAAAAAGACCACGAGGATGGTGCTGCTCATTTTCTTGTGCATCATTTCTGGTCTCCCGTGCCGACTCTCTGCATCCACGTGTACAGCACAAAGCAGAACAGCAGGATGATGAGGAAATAGATCAGTGAGAAGGCCGAGGCCGGCCCCAGGTCGAACTGGCCCACGGCCTTTTGCGTCAGGTATTGCGACAAAAAGGTGGTTGCATTGCCCGGTCCGCCGCCCGTCAGCACGAACGGTTCCGTGTAGATCATGAAACTGTCCATGAAGCGCAGCAAGACGGCGATCATCAGCACATTGCGCAGTTTCGGCAGCTGGATGTAGCGGAACACGGCCAGGCGCGAAGCGCCGTCGATGCGCGCCGCCTGGTAATACGCGTCGGGAATGGCGCGCAAGCCCGCATAGCACAGCAGCACGACCAGCGGCGTCCAGTGCCAGATATCCATCACCATCACCGTCAGCCACGCGTCGAGCGAGTTGCCGTTGTAATTGTAGTCAAAACCCAATTGGTTCAGGGTATAGCCCATCAGGCCGATGTCGCCGCGGCCAAAGATTTGCCAGATGGTGCCCACCACGTTCCAGGGAATCAGCAAGGGCAGCGCGATCAGCACCAGCGCCAGCGACGCCTTCCAACCATCGGCCGGCATGCACAGGGCAATCAAGATGCCGAGCGGAATCTGGATCGCCAGCACGGAGCCGGAAAACAGCAGCTGGCGCAGCAAGGCGCTGTGCAAGTCGCCGTCCAGCATGACCATGCGGAACCACTCGGTGCCCACGAAGACCTTTTGCGTGGGGCTCAGAATATCCTGCACGGAATAGTTCACCACCGTCATCAGGGGCACGATGGCGGAAAAGGCCACGCACAGCAGCACGGGCAGGATCAGTAGCCAGGCGCGGCGGTTGTTGTCGGTTTTACCGTTATGTATCATCAGGCCACCCGCTTATCGTTGACATAGAACAAGGTGCGTTGCGGCGGAAAGCGCAGCCGCACGGCATCGCCGGCGACGGCATCGATGGCGCGCAGCTTGGCCGCCACCGTCGCGCCGCCCAGCTGGAATTCCGCCAGGTAATGCGTGCCCATGTTGCGCACGGCCGTCACCGTGGCATCGAGGCAATGGTCGCCCCCCTCTTCTGCCGGGTACGCCTTGACGCACTCGACGAATTCGGGCCGCACGCCCAGCGTGATTTTTCCTTGCGCACCCGACAGCGCCGCGCGCGCGGCGGCGGACACGGGCAGCGCCTGGCCCGCCACGCGCACGCCGCCATCGTCCAAGGTGCAATCGAGCAAGTTCATGCCCGGATTGCCGATGAAGTAGCCGACGAACGTGTGCTCCGGTTCCTCGAACAGCGCTTGCGCGCTGCCCGTCTGCACCACTTCGCCCTGCGTCATGACGACCACCTGATCGGCAAAGGTCAGCGCTTCCACCTGGTCGTGCGTGACGTAGATCAGGGATAACTTCAGTTCGTGGTGGATTTCCTTGAGTTTCCGCCGCAACAACCATTTCAGGTGCGGATCGATCACCGTCAGCGGTTCGTCGAACAGCACGGCCGCCACGTCCGGGCGCACGAGACCGCGTCCCAGTGAAATCTTTTGCTTGGCGTCCACGGACAAGCCGCTGGCGCGCAATTTCAGGTCGCCCGTCAATTCCAGCATCTGCGCCACCTGCTGCACGCGCTTTTTCACGTCGATCTCTTTCCAGCCGCGATTGCGCAACGGAAACGCCAGATTGTCGTGCACGGTCATGGTGTCGTAGATGACGGGAAACTGGAACACTTGCGCGATATTGCGCGCCTCCGTGGGCAGCTGCGTCACATCCTTGCCGTCGAACAACACCTTGCCATGCGACGGTTTCACGAGGCCGGAGATGATATTGAGCAAGGTCGTCTTGCCGCAGCCGGACGGCCCCAGCAAGGCGTACGCGCCGCCGTCATGCCATTCCATGCTCATGGGCCGCAGCGCATAGTCGCTTGGCGCCGTGGGATTCGGTTTGTAGGCGTGGGCCAGGTCCACCAGTTCGATGCGCGCCATATCAAGCTCCTCCTTGTTCTGGAGCAAACAGCAGCCCGCCGTCTTGCGCGAAGATCAGCAAGGCATGCGGCTGGCAATACACGGTGCAGGCGCTGCCGATTTCCAGGTTGTGCACGCCGCCCAGCTGCGCCACCAGGGCCAGCTCGCCGCGGCGCGCATGCACATAGGTTTCCGAGCCGCTGATTTCCGCCAGGTCCACCGTAGCTGCGATGGGCACGTCGCCATCGGACTGGGGTGACAGATGCAGGCTGTGGGCGCGCACGCCGAGGATCACCTCCGTGCTGTCGCCCAGGCGGGCGCGCTGCGCGCTGCTCAGGTGTATCGACAGGCCGTCGGCCGCCTGCGCCACGCCCTGCGCATCCACGCGCGCGGGAATCAGGTTGATGGGCGGGTCGCTGAAGGTGCGCGCCACGTCGATGGAATTGGGGGCGTTGAAGACGTCCAGGGTCGGCCCCTGCTGCAGCAAACGTCCCTCGTGCAGCACGGCCACGTGGCCGCCCAGCTGCAGCGCTTCCAGCGGTTCCGTGGTGGCGTACACGACCGTCGTGCTGCCGCCGGAAAACAGTTCCGTCAATTCGCGGCGCAATTCCTCGCGCAATTTATAGTCGAGGTTCACCAATGGCTCGTCGAGCAGCAACAGCGACGCATCCTTGATCAGCGCGCGCCCCAGCGCCGTGCGCTGCTGCTGGCCGCCGGACAATTCTCCGGGCGTGCGCTGCAGATACGGCGTGATGTGCAGGCGCTCGGCCAGCGCCAGCACTTTCGTCCGTATCTGTTCCTCGGGTTCCTTGCGCAAGCGCAAAGGCGAAGCGATATTGTCGTAGACGGTGAAGGCCGGATAATTGATGAATTGCTGGTACACCATGGCCAGGTTGCGGCGGCTGACGGGCACGCCCGTCACGTCGACGCCATCGGCCGTCACCGTGCCCCCGCTGGGCTTGTCCAGGCCCGCCATCACGCGCATCAGGGTCGTCTTGCCGGCACGCGTGGTGCCCAGCAAGACGTTGATGGCGCCCGGCACCAGGGCCAGCGACATCGGATATAAAAAGTCGTCAGCCCCCTGCTTCCTGCTGATCTTGTCCAGTACCAGTTGCACGCGCTTCTCCTCCAGTGATGGTTTCTTGTTCTTCGCCGCGCCCTCTGCGGGGCGCGGTCGCCAACGTGTGCTGCTTACGGCAAAGGGTGCTGCCTATGACAAAGGGTGCTGCAACAGCCAGGCGTCGAGCGTGTCCGCCGTCGCGCGCGGCAGGTGCAGGCCCAGCTTGGAGCGCCGCCACAGGATGTCGGCCGCGCTGACGGCCCATTCATGGCGCCGCACATAATCGACTTCCGCCGCGTACAGGCCGGCGGCGATTTCCTCGCCCATGGCCGCCACGTCCCTGCGCCCGGCCAGCAGCGCGTGGATGCGCGTGCCGTAGGCGCGTGCATAGCGCGCCACCAGCGCCGCCGGCAGCCACGCGTACTCGCGCTGCAAGCCCTGCACGAACTGGCCGAACTCGCGCACGGACCGGTTCTGCGGCGTGCTGCCGAACACGTCGCCGCCGGGCAGGCAGGCGCTGGCTGTCCAGGCCGGCAACGTATTGCCCAGCAAGGGCGCCAGCATGTCCATGGCTTCCTCGGCCAGCTTGCGGAAGGTGGTGATCTTGCCGCCGAAAACACTGAGCAGCGGCGCACCTTCCTGGTCCAGTTCGAAGCGGTAATCGCGCGTGACGGCCTTGGCGTCGGCCGCCGCATCTTCCACCAGCGGGCGCACGCCCGCATACGTCCAGACCACGTCGGCCGGCAAGATTGGCTTGCTGAAATAGTAACTGGAAAGCTCGCACAAGTAACGAATTTCCTCGTCGTCGATTTCCACCTTGCCACGGTCGCCCTGGTAGTCGAGGTCGGTAGTGCCGATCAGGGTGAAATCGTGCTCATACGGAATGGCAAACACGATGCGCCCGTCCGGATGCTGGAAGATGTAGGCATGATCATGCTCGAACAGGCGCTTGACGACGATATGGCTGCCCTTGATCAGGCGCAAATGCCGGCCCTGTCCGCCGGGCGCGGCCTGCTGCAGGAACTCGGCCGTCCAGGGCCCGGCCGCATTGACGATGCTGCGCGCGCGCACCGTGCTCTGCCGCCCGCTGGCGTGCTGCAAGGTGGCCAGCCAGGCAGCGCCCTCACCCGCACCGGCGCGTGACAGGGCCGTGCAGCGCGTCCGCGTCAGCACCTGCGCGCCCTTGTCCGCCGCGTCGATGGCATTCAAGACCACCAGACGCGCATCGTCGACCCAGCCGTCGGAATACACGAAGCCCCGCTTGAACTCGGGTTTTAATGGTGTGCCGGCCGCGTGCCGGGTCAGGTCGATGCCGCTGGAGGCGGGCAGGATTTCCCGCTTTGCCAGCATGTCGTAGAGGAACAGGCCGGCGCGTATCAGCCAGGCCGGGCGCTGGCCCTTGGCGTGCGGCATGACGAAGCGCAGCGGCCACATGATGTGCGGCGCCGAGCGCAGCAGCACTTCGCGCTCGATCAGCGCCTTGCGCACGAGGCCGAATTCATAGTATTCGAGGTAGCGCAGGCCGCCGTGTATCAGCTTGGTGGACGCGGACGAGGTATGCGCGGCCAGGTCGTCCTTTTCGCACAGCAGCACGGACAGGCCCCGCCCGGCCGCGTCGCGCGCGATGCCGGCGCCATTGATGCCGCCGCCGACCACCAGCACGTCGTATGCCATCGCTGTCTCCACACCTTGCTGTGCTGCGGCCATCGGGACTCCGTGTCTGTCGGGGAAAGGGCGGCGAGGAAAGACTAGGCATCGCCGGCGACTGTCGTTAAGATCACCATCTAGTAATACGCATGCAATATGAATAAGATACGCCAGAATGCGAACTCATAGCAACATATTTTCATCACTATTTGTTCGTTTCTGTTCGTTTTTTGATTTTTAAAGAGACAAGCCCATGATTTTGAATCCCCGCCAGCGCCGCCTGCTCGAAGTGGTGCGCCAGAAGGTCACCATGTCCGTCGAAGAGCTGGCCCAGCAGTTGGGCGTGACGCCGCAAACCGTGCGCCGCGATGTCAAGCAGATGGAAGAAGCGCGCCTGCTGGCCCGGTACCACGGCGGCGTGGGCTTGCCCTCGTCCGTGGAAAACATCGATTACAGCCAGCGGCAAGTGTTCAACAGCGACGCCAAGCGGCGCATCGCGGCCGCCGTCGCCGCGCAAGTGCCGCACGGCTGTTCGCTCCTGATCAATATCGGCACGACGACCGAGGAAGTGGCGCGCGCGCTGGGCCGGCACACGGGCTTGCACGTGGTGACGAACAACCTGAACGTGGCCGCCATCCTGGCCGACAACGCCGCCTGCGAAGTCATCGTGGCCGGCGGCGTGGTGCGCGGGCGCGACCGCGGCATCGTGGGCGAAGCCACCATCGACTTCATCCGCCAGTTCAAGGTCGACATCGGCATCATCGGCATTTCCAGCATCGACGAGGATGGCAGCCTGCGCGACTTCGACGCGCGCGAAGTGAAGGTGGCGCAAGCCATCATCGAGCAGTCGCGCGAAGTGTGGCTGGTGGCAGACCAGCACAAATTCGGCCGCAAGGCGCTGGTGCGGCTGGCCGACCTGGCGCAAGTCGATATCCTGTTTACGGATGCGCCGCCGCCGCCCCGCTTTGCCGAAGTACTGCGCGAAGCGGGCGTGAAAGTGGTGCTGGCCTGAGCGGGCCGCATTTCTGCATCAAAACCTCGCACTGTCGCGTGGGCAATACGTCGTATGTGGGCAAGCACACGGAATGATATGAAATATTTATCAATTCGGCAAAAATCCTGTTACCATTGATGCAACATGAGTTATTTTTTTAATCTTCCTCTCTGGCAATACGATTATTCGCTTGATATTGTTTTTTATCTATCCAGAGCAAGAAAAAAGGAAAAATTCTTTGCCGGTAAGTGATTTCCTGTGAAAACAGTGTTAGAAATACCTCAAGCACGATGATTGTTCCCAAACAAACCACTCGACAGCAAGCGTGAAGGCCTTAACCATGCCGGCAACGCCGCCCAGTGAAGGAAAAGAAATGAGCCATAATTTTGAAACGGCCGCCATGCCGCAAGCAGCCCACCCCAACAGCGTCCCCGTCAGCGAGCTGGAAGCCCATCTCGGTTACTGGCTGCGTTTCGTGTCCAACCACGTTTCCCACAGCTTCCAGAAAAAAGCCGAGGCCAATGGCGTGACGGTCTCCGAATGGGTGGTGCTGCGCGAAATGTTCCGCCTGGGCTGCACCTCGCCCACGGTGCTGGCGCAAGTGTCCGGCATGAGCAAGGGCGCCGTATCGAAGCTGATCGACCGCCTGGAAAGCAAGGGCATGGTCAGCAAGTCGATCCTGCTGGCCGACCGCCGCCAGCATTCGATCGAACTGACCACGGAAGGCGAGGCGCTGGTGCCCGTGCTGGCCGGGATGGCCGACCAGAACGACGAGGAATTCTTCGGCAAGCTGCCGCGCCAGCTGCGCGACGACCTGCTCGAAGCGATGAAGGAAGTGGCGCGCACGCACCAGCTCAAGAACGCCCCGCTGAACTAGCAGCAGTCATGTATCAGCAAGGGTGACACAGTGGCGCGGGCGCTTCGGCTATGATGCTGGCCTGACTGTTTACCAGGAACACGCATGGCCCTGCACATCGAAACTCCCTTGCTCAACTCGCGCGCCTTGAGCCTGCACAGCGAACGCGACATCTGGCTCAAGCTAGAAGCCTTGCAGCCACCCGGCTCCTTCAAGATCCGCGGCATCGGCCTCGCCTGCGAAGAATACGCGCGGCGCGGCGCCAGCCGTTTCATCTCTTCTTCCGGCGGCAATGCCGGCATCGCCGTCGCCTATGCGGGACGCCAGCTGGGCATCCCCGTCATCGTCGTCGTGCCGGAAACGACCAGCGAACGGGCCAGGGCCCTGATCGCGCAGGAAGGCGCCGAAGTCATCGTGCACGGCGCCGCGTGGCAGGAAGCGAACGCGCTGGCGCAATCAATGCTCACGCCGCAAGACGCCTTTCTGCACCCGTTCGACGACCCGCTGCTGTGGCAGGGCCACGCGGGCATGATCGATGAAGTGGCGCGCGCGGGCCTGAAGCCGGACGCCGTGGTGCTGTCGGTGGGCGGCGGCGGCCTGCTGGCCGGCGTGGCCGAAGGCTTGCAGCGCAATGGCTGGAACGACGTGGCCCTGGTGGCCGTGGAAACGCAAGGCGCCGCCTCGCTGGCCGCGGCCGTGGCCGCGCGCGAACACGTGGCCCTGCCGGCCGTGAGCAGCATCGCCACGTCGCTGGCCGCGCGCCAGGTCTGCGCGCAGGCGTTTGCCGTCAGCCAGACGCGCCTGCTGCACAGCGTGGTGGTGTCGGACCGGGCCGCCGTCGACGCCTGCCAGCGCTTTATTGCCGACCAGCGCCTGGTGGTGGAGCCGGCCTGCGGCGCGGCGCTGGCGGCCGTCTACGGCAAGGCGCCGGAACTGGCGCCCTACCGCAAGGTGCTCGTCATCGTCTGCGGCGGCGTGACGGCCACCACGCAGCAGCTCGACCACTGGACTGCCACCCTGTAAATAAAACCTACGGCGCCGCCTCGAGCAGCGCTACGCCGTCGCGGCCCTGCCCCTTGGCGGCATACAGGGCCTGGTCGGCCAGGTCCAGCAACTGCGCCGGCGTCAGCGCGCCTTCGCGGAAAATGGCGATGCCGACGCTGGTCGTCACCGGCAGCGGGCCGCCGGCCAGCGCGAAGGGCTGGCGGATGGCGTCGATGATCTTGGCGCCGACCTGGCGCACTTCGGCCGCGCCGTTCACGCCTTCGAGAATGATCACGAATTCATCGCCGGCCAGGCGCGCCACCAGATCGCTGGCGCGCACGCTGCGCACCAGGCGCGCGGCGAATTCCTTCAGCACCTCGTCACCCGCCTTGTGTCCCAGGCTGTCGTTGATGGCCTTGAAACGGTCGATATCGAGATAGGCCAGCGCCATCGGCGCGCGCGCAGCCCGCGTGCGCTGCATGCTTTGCGCCAGCTGTTCGTCGAAGCGGCGCCGGTTGGCGATGCCCGTCAGGGTATCGGTGGCGGCGGCAAACTGCAGCGCCGTGTGCACCGCCTTGGTCTTGGTGATTTCGTGGATCAGGCCATACACGCCTTCCACCGCGCCGCTCTCGCCCACGTCGGGCACGTAACTGGTCTGGAAGGCGCGCGGGCCGGCCTCCCCTTCACCGCCGATGGTAAATTCATATTCGACCTCCTCGCCCGCGAAAGCGCGCCGCAGGTAGGCTTCGCGCAATTGATACGCCTCTTCGCCGAGCACGTCGCGGATCGACTGCATCAGGCTTTCCCGCTGCGACCTGCCGAACCATTTTTCAAACGTGGCGTTGATGAACTGGTAGCGGTGCTCGCGGTCGATATAGACGATCACCACGGGCACATGGTCCGTCAGCAGTTTCAAGCGCCGCTCGCTGCCGCGCGTCTGCGCCTCGGCGATTTCGCGCTCGGCCACCAGCGAATAGAAATCGCGGCTCAAGTCGCCGATCTCGTCGCGCCGCTCGATCTGCAGCACATCGATGCCCAGGCGATGACGGCGAATCTCATGCACCTGGTGGCGCAAGCGCGCCAACGGCTGCAACAGGCGCAGCACCACGCGCCAGCCGGCCAGGCCCGCCAGCGCGGCCAGCAGCACGGCGGCCAGCAGGATCTTGCTGCGGATGGCGTGCAGCGGCGCAAACGCGTCGCTCATGGGATAGACGGAAGCCAGTATCCAGTCCGTCGAGGCGATGCGGTGGTAGGCAAACAGGGCATCGACGCCTTGCGTGGTGGTGCCCGTCAGCCAGCCCTCGAAACCCTGCATGGCGCGCCGCGTCGGTACGCTGATGGGGCCATGCGCTTCGATATGCTGCATGATGCGCGACTTGTCGGGATGCTCGACGATCACGCCTGCGCTGGTCATGATGTACAGGTAGCCGCCCGGACCCGGCTTGAGCGCGCCGAGACGGCCCAGGAAATCGGGCTGGCGCAGGTTCACGCTGGCCGCCAGCACATAGCGCACGCCGCCCTGCGCGTCGAACACGGGCTGCGTCACCACGACGATGGGCATGCCGGAAATGCTGCCGTTGAGCGGCGCGGAAATCACCGAGCGCCGCGTCGCCAGCGTCTGTTCGAAATATGGACGGCCCTTGACGTTCAACCCCGCCTGCGGCTTGAAGGGACTCACGCTGGCCAGGACGTCGCCGTCGATGCCGACCACGCCGGCCGAATAAAACTCCTTGCCCAGCACCGTTTGCGCGCCCAGGAAGCGCTGCAGGCTGGCGCCGTCGTGCGCGCCGCCGGCCGCCAGGCTGTCCGCCATCGCGCGCAGCACATTGCGCTTCGCGTCGAGTTCTTCATCGATGAACACGGCGGCGCTGGACAGCGATACGTACTGCTGGCGCCCCGTCACGTCGCGCATGCCGCGCTCGGCCACGGCCAGGGTGGCCAGCGCCAGCGAGGCGACCGCGCCCAGCACGAGCAGAAAGACGACCACGCTCATGCGCGCCTTCAGGCTGGCGGGCAAGTGCCGGCGCAGCCATTTGCGCCAGGTCGTCACGGCCGCTGCTGCAAATGCCGGCACAGACGCTCGACCGACTCTTCCAGCGCCAGGGCGCCCGTGTCCAGGGTCAGCGCGGCCGCCAGCGGCGCTTCGTAGGGGGCGGACACGCCCGTGAATTCGGCGATCTGCCCCGCGCGCGCCTTCGCGTACAGGCCCTTGACGTCGCGCGCCTCGCACACGGCCAGCGGGGTGCTGACGTGGACTTCGATGAAATGCGCCGTGCCGATGATGGCGGCGGCCATGGCCCGGTCGGCGCGGCTGGGGGAAATGAAGGCGGCGATGACGGTCAAGCCCGCACCGTTCATCAGGCGCGCCACTTCGGCCACGCGGCGGATGTTTTCATGCCGGTCTTCGGGCGTAAAACCCAGGTCGCGGTTCAAGCCATGGCGCAGCTGGTCGCCGTCGAGCATCGCCACGGCGCGGCCCTGCGCCTTCAGCGCCTGCACCAGCGACAGGGCGATACTGGTCTTGCCGGCGCCGCTCAAGCCCGTCAGCCAGACCGTCGGGTGTTGCACTTCTATCATCACACTGCCTCTCTGTTATAGAGCTGGCAATATAACAAAGCCGTGCCGGAAAGGACAGATTTTCAGGCCGCGCTGCGCGCCTCAAGCAGCAACTGTCGTATCTCCGGTACGCAGGAGCCGCAATTGCCGCCCGCCTTGACGCAGGCCGTCACCTGCGCCGTCGTCGTCAGCTGCTGTTCCACGATGGCCGCGCAAATGGTATTGCGCCCCACGCCAAAGCACGAACACACGGTGGGACCGGCGTCCATGCCCTTGCCGATGGGCTGGCCCAGCAGCACGCCGGCGCGGTCGGCCGCATCGAGCTGCGCGTGCGCAAACAGGCCTGCCAGCCAGCTGCGCGACGGCAGGTCGGGACGGGGAGAGACATACACGCATTGCGCGATGCGCCCCTCGTCCAGGTGCACGGCGCGGTACACGCCGGCGCTGGCATCCGCATAATCGAGCCAGTCGGCATTCTCGTCCGTCACGCCCAGCAGCGCGCGCGCCCAGGCGCCGAGATCCTCGATGCGCTGGCGGCCGGCCAGTTCGTAGCGCAGGAATTGCTCGCCCTGGATGCGCGTCCAGTGCGCCACGCCGTCCAGGTTCAAGGGCGTGCGGCTCAGGACAAACGCATGCCAGTGCACGCGGAACTGCTCGATGCGCACGGGCGTGTGCTTGAATTCCGGCTCGCCCGAGACGGGGTCGACGACCGGGTTGACGACGGCGCCCACGCGCGCGTCGGACGCATTCGCGTCGCTCCAGTGGATCGGCACGAAGACCTGGCCGCGCGCGATGCCGCCGCCATGCACGACGCGCGCCACCATCGCGCCCCAGGCGCTGGAAATGCGCGCCAGCTCGCCTTCGCGCACGCTGTACAGCAGCGCATCCTGCGGGTGGATGTCGATGAAGGCCTCGGCGATATGCCCCGACAGTTTCGCCGCCTTGCCCGTGCGCGTCATCGTGTGCCACTGGTCGCGCACCCGGCCCGTATTCAGGATCAGCGGATAGTCCTCGTCGGGCATGTTGCGCGGGGCGCGCGGCGCCGTGGGAATGAAGCGCGCGCGCCCGCCCGCATGCGCGAAGCGCCCGTCGCCGAACAGGCGCGCCCGGCCCTGCGGCCACTGCTGCGGCGCCAGGGTATCGTAGCGCGCCGCATCCAGACCGGCCAGGTGGCCCAGGTTGAACAGGCGCTGTGTGGTCCCTTCGTTACGGAAGGCGGACAGGCGCGCGTGTTCGTCGAAGATGGCCTGCGGCGAAGTAAAATCGAAGCCGGCATGGCCCATGCGCCGCGCCACCTCGCACAGCACGTCCCAGTCGGCGCGCGCCTCGCCGGGCGCCGGCAAGAACGCGCGCTGGCGCGAGATGCGGCGCTCGGAATTGGTCACCGTGCCATCCTTTTCGCCCCAACCCAGCGCGGGCAGCAGCACGTCGGCATGCACGTTCGTATCCGACCCGGCGCTGATGTCCGACACCACCACCAGCTCGCACCTGGCCAGCGCGCGGCGCACCTGGTCGGCATCCGGCATGCTGACCAGCGGATTGGTGGCGATGATCCACACGGCTTTCACTTTACCCGATTCGATCGCGTGGAACAGTTCCACGGCCTTCAGGCCAGGCTTGCTGGCCATGCGCGGCGAGTCCCAGAAGGTTTGCACTGCTTCGCGGTGCGCCTCCTGGTCGAGGTCGAGGTGCGCCGCCAGCATGTTGGCCAGGCCCCCCACTTCGCGCCCGCCCATGGCGTTCGGCTGGCCCGTGAGGGAAAACGGCCCCATGCCGGGCTGGCCGATGCGTCCCGTCGCCAGATGGCAGTTGATGATGCTGTTGACCTTGTCCGTGCCGCTCGATGACTGGTTCACGCCCTGCGAAAACGCCGTGACGACCTTGCGCGTGGCGGCAAACGCCTGGTAAAACGCCAGCAAGGCGTGCGGGTCGACCTTGCAGATGGCCGCCACCTGCAAGGGGTCGCCGCAATCCACGTGGGCGGCCGCCAGCGCGTCGTCGAGGCCCGAGCTGTGCTGCGTGACGAAAGTGTCATCGATCGCGCCTTCCCGCGCCAGATAGCACAGCAAGCCGTTGAACAGCCACACGTCGGTGCCCGGTTTCACGGGCAGGTGCAAATCGGCCAGCTCGCAGGTAGCCGTGCGGCGCGGGTCGATCACCACCAGTTTCATGTGCGGCCGGGTTTCCTTGATACGTGTGATGCGCTGGAACAGGATCGGGTGGCACCAGGCCGTGTTCGAGCCCACCAGCACCACCATGTCGGCCAGTTCCAGGTCTTCATAGCAGCCCGGCACGATATCCTCGCCGAACGCGCGCTTGTGGCCCGCCACGGCCGACGACATGCACAGGCGCGAATTGGTGTCGATGTTCGCGCTGCCCACATAGCCCTTCATGAATTTGTTGGCCACATAATAGTCTTCCGTCAGCAGCTGGCCCGAGACATACAGGGCCACGGCGTCGGGGCCGTGCTCGGCTATGATGGCGCGCAGGCCGCCGGCCACCTGGTCCAGCGCAGCGTCCCAGGAAGCGCGCCGCAGCACGCCGTCGACGCGCACCTGCGGCTGCAGCAGGCGCTTGTCCAGGTCCAGGGTGTCGCCCAGGGCCGAGCCTTTCACGCACAGGCGGCCCTGGTTGGCCGGGTGCGCCGTGTCGCCGGCGATGCGGATGGCGCCGTCGGGCAGGCGTGTCGCTTCCACGCCGCAGCCGACGCCGCAATACGGGCAAGTGGTTTTCACGGGCGTGCAGCTTGTCATGGAATGTCCTGTCAGGCGGCCTGGGCGCACAGCGCCTGGCCAAACAATAAATGGGCGCGCAGCTTGCTGATGTCGCGGCGCTGCTGGATCAGGTCGAAATACCAGGGACCGTCCTGCACGTCGCCATACAGCACGGCGCCGGCCAGGCGGCTGCCCTGCACCACCAGGCGCTTGTAGATGCCGCGGCGCGGGTCGCGCAGCACCAGGTCTTCGCTGCCCTCGCCGCCGAGGATGTCGCCGGCCGAATACAGGTCGATACCCGTCACTTTCAGTTTGGTGGCGCTGGCCTGCTGCACGTAGCGGCGGTGCCCTGCGCCGGCCAGGTGCGCGCCGCACACGCGCGCCTGCTCCCAGATGGGCGCCACCAGGCCGAAGGTGGCGCGCCGGTGCTGCACGCATTCGCCCACGGCGTACACGCGCGGATCGTAGCTTTGCAGGCAATCGTCGACGACGATGGCCCGCTCGCAGTGCAGGCCGGCCGCTTGCGCCAGGGCGATGTTCGGGCGCACGCCGGCCGTCATCACCACCAGGTCGGCGGGTATGCTGCTGCCGTCCGCAAACTGCACGCCTTCCACGCGGGCGCTGCCCAGAATGGAGGACGTTTGCGCCTGCATCAGGAAACGCAGGCCGCGCGCTTCCAGCGCCGATTTGAGCAGCATCGATGCGGGCGCGTCGAGCTGCTGGTTCATCAGCGCGCCGCTCATGTGCACCACGGTGACGTCCATGCCCTGGCGCTGCAGGCCGTTGGCCGCTTCCAGCCCCAGCAAGCCGCCGCCGATGACCACCGCGTGACGGTGCTGGCGCGCCGCCTGCAGCATGGTGTCGACGTCGGCGATGTCGCGAAAACCGATCACGCCGGGCAGCGCGTGGCCCGGCACCGGCACGATGAAGGGCGTCGATCCCGTGGCCAGCAGCAGGCGGTCGTAGGCTACCGTGATGCCGGACAGCGCTTGTACCGTGCGCGCCTGGCGGTCGATGCGCACGACAGGATCGCCCGCGTGCAGGGTGATGCCGTTGTGCGCATACCAGTCGCGCGTATGCAGCATGATGTCGTCCACCGACTTTTCGCCGGCCAGCACGGGCGACAGCAGGATGCGGTTGTAATTGCCGTGCGGCTCGGCGCCGAACACGGTGATGTCGTACAGGTCCGGCGCGAGTTTCAGCAATTCCTCGACCGTGCGCATGCCGGCCATGCCGTTGCCGACGACGACTAAAGACGGCCGTGCGGCGGTGTTCATATGGCCACCCACACCATGCCGCCGAACACGCGCGCCGGCCAGGCGGCCACCGAGTGTTCAGGCGCTTCGATGCACTCGCCGCTGGCCAGGTCGAAATGCTGCTTGTAGATGGGCGAGGCGACGACGACGCGCTCGCCGATGCTGCCCACCAGGCCCCGCGACAGCACGGAAGCGCCCGCGTTCGGGTCGACGTTGTCGATGGCGTACACGCGCGGCGCGGCATCGCCGACGCGGAACACGGCCACGTGGCGCCCCTGCAGCAGCGCGCACACGCCCGTGTCGGGCACGATGTCGGTCAGGGGGCAGATGACCACCCAGTTGTCGGCGCTGGCGCTGTTCAATTCATTCATCGCATTCATGGCTCACGCCTCCACGGCAAGGATGGGAATCACGGTGCTGCGGCGTTCGTCAAGCGTGGCAGGCCGGATCTGGCCCCGCTCCTCGACGAACACCACGTTTTCATCGTTCTTCTCGCTGTTGACGAAATGGCGGAAGCGCTGGCGCACGGCGGGATTCGTGACGGCTTCCTTCCACTCGCAGGCATAGGTGTCGACCACGTGCTGCATGTCCGCCTCCAGTTCGTGGGCGATGCCCAGGCGGTCGGCCACGACGACGGCCTTCAGGTAATCGAGGCCCCCTTCCAGGTTGTCGCGCCACACGCTGGTGCGCTGCAGGCGGTCGGCCGTGCGCACGTAAAACATCAGGAAGCGGTCGACATAGCGCACCAGGGTCGCTTCATCGAGATCGGACGCCAGCAGTTCCGCATGGCGCGGCTTCATGCCGCCATTGCCGCACACGTACAGATTCCAGCCCTTTTCCGTGGCGATCAGGCCGATATCCTTGCCCTGCGCCTCGGCGCATTCGCGCGTGCAGCCGGAAACGCCGAACTTGATCTTGTGCGGCGTGCGCAAGCCCTTGTAGCGGTTCTCCAGTTGAATCGCAAAGCCCACGCTGTCGGCCACGCCGTAGCGGCACCAGGTGGAGCCGACGCACGATTTGACCGTGCGCAAGGATTTGCCGTAGGCGTGGCCCGATTCGAAGCCGGCCGCGATCAATTCTTCCCAGATGGCCGGCAACTGGTCCACGCGCGCGCCGAACAGGTCGACCCGCTGGCCGCCCGTGATCTTCGTATATAAACCGTATTTTTTCGCCACCATGCCCACGGCGATCAAGCCGTCGGCCGTCACCTCGCCGCCTGGCATGCGCGGCACGACGGAATACGTGCCATCCTTCTGGATATTGCCAAGGAAATAATCATTACTATCCTGCAAGCTGGCGTGCACGGGCGACAGCACGAAATCGTTCCAGCAAGATGCGAGGATATTCGCCGCCACGGGCTTGCACACGTCGCACCCCAAACCCTGGCCATGCGCACCCAGGAGCGCGCCGAAGCTGCGGATCTTGCCCACGCGCACCAGGTGGTGCAATTCCTGGCGCGAGTACGCAAAGTGTTCGCACACGTGGTTGTTGACGGCCAGGCCCTGCTTCTGCATTTCCGCCTTCATGATCTGCGTCACGAGCGGCACGCAGCCGCCGCACGCAGTGCCGGCTTTCGTGCAGGATTTTAATGCGCCGATGGTGGTGGCGCCCCCGGCGACGGCCGCGCACAGCGCGCCCTTCGACACGTCGTTGCACGAGCAGATTTGCGCCGACTCGGGCAAGGCGTCCACGCCCAGGCCGACCTTTTGCTGGCCGTCCGCCTGCGGCAGGATCAGGAATTCGGGGGATGCCGGCAGCTCGATTTTATTCAGCATCATCTGCAGCAAGGTGCCGTATTCGCTGGCGTCGCCCACCATCACGCCGCCCAGCAGGTACTTGCCGCAGTCGGAAACGACGATCTTCTTGTAGATCTGCTTGCGCTCGTCCATGAACTGGTAGGAGCGGCTGCCCGGCGCATTGCCATGCGGGTCCCCCAGGCTGGCCACGTCCACGCCCATCAGTTTGAGCTTGGTGCTCATGTCGGCGCCCTTGAACGATGCCTCACCCTCCTCCTGCAGCAGGTGGCGGGCAGCGATGCGCGCCATCTCATAGCCGGGCGCCACCAGGCCGAACACCAGCCCGCCCCACAGCGCGCATTCACCGATCGCGTAGATATCCGGGTCGGACGTGACGCAGCTGTCGTCGATGGCGATGCCGCCGCGCGGCCCCACCTCCAGGCCGCAGGCGCGCGCCAGCTCGTCGCGCGGACGGATGCCGGCCGAAAAGACGATCATGTCCGCTTCCAGATGGCTGCCGTCGGCGAACTGCATGCGGTGCGTGGCAGATTCGCCATCGACGATGGCCAGCGTGTTCTTTTGCGTGTGCACGGTCACGCCCAGTTCCTCGATCTTGCGGCGCAGGACGCGCGCGCCGCCCTCGTCGACCTGCACGGCCATCAGGCGCGGCGCGAATTCCACCACGTGGGTGTCGAGCTGCAAGTCGCGCAAGGCCTTCGCGCATTCGAGGCCCAGCAGTCCGCCGCCGATGACCACGCCCGTGGTGGATCTGGCGCCCCAGGCCAGCATGGCTTCCAGGTCTTCGATGGTGCGGTAGACGAAGCAGCCATCCCTCTCCTTGCCAGGCAGCGGCGGCACGAACGGCGTGGAACCGGTGGCGAACACGAGTTTGTCGTAGATCAAGACTTCGCCCGTGCTGGCCGTGACGGTTTTCGCCGCGCGGTCGATGGACACGGCCCGCGCATTGAGCTTCAGGACGACGTTGCCCTTGTCGAAAAAGCCGGGCGCCACCAGCGACAGGTCCTCGGCCGACTTGCCGCTGAAAAATTCGGACAGGTGCACCCTGTCGTAGGCGGGGCGCGGTTCTTCGCACAGCACGGTGACGTGCAGGTGCGGCGCGTTTTCCAGGGCCAGGCGTTCGAGGAATTTATGTCCGACCATGCCATGGCCAAGGACGACGATGTTCAAGGGGTGGTTCATGCTTGTCTCCTCAGGCCGCGGCCATGTTCGGTTCGGCCGCTTCGCGGGTAAAGCGCACGGCGATGGCGCACAGGGCCGAGATCACCACCAGCGCGCTGAGGATGGTCAATGTCTGGCGGATGTCGCCCGTGCCCTTCATCAGGAAGCCGGCCGCCACGGCGCCCACGTTGCCGCCCGCGCCGATGATGCCAGCCACGCCGCCCAGCGCCTTGCTGTCGATGAAGGGCACCAGCGCGTAGGTGGCGCCGCACGCCATGTGGGTGAACAGGCCGAAGACCAGCATGGCGATGACGGCATACGTGACGCTGTCGACCTTGGCGAACCACAGCAGGCCCACGCCTTCGCCGATCATCAACATGAACAGCAGGGTCACGCGGCTGTTCAGGTTGCCGCGCAGGGCCAATTTATCCGACATCCAGCCGCCCAAAGCCCGGGCAAACAGGGCCAGCAAGCCGAAGCTGCCGGCGGCCAGGCCGGCCGATTTCAACGACAGGCCGAAATGGTCGACGTAGTACACGGCGGCGATGTTGTGGATGAAGATCTCGATGCCGAAGCAGGCGCCGTAGGTGACGAACAGCAGCCACACGCGATAATTGCCGCTGGCGGCCTTGAAGCTGGCCCAGCCGCCTTTCTTCCCCCCCTCAATAGACACGCCAGCCTTGCGCAAATCCGAGTAATTGCCTTCCGGGCAATCCTGCGTGTAGCGCCAGTACAGGGCAGCCATGACCAGCATCAGCACGCCCGGCACCAGCAGGGCGATGCGCCAGCCCAGCGATTCGGACACGCCCAGCATCAGCACGGCACCGAGCAGCAGCGGCATCAGCGCCTGCGCCGCACCGCCGCCCGCATTGCCCCAGCCGGCGGCGGCCGCATTCGCCGTGCCGACGACACGGGGGGCGAACATCACGGAGGTGTGATATTGCGTAATGACAAAGCTGGCGCCGACGGCGCCGATGCCCAGGCGGAAGAACAGGAAACTTTCATAGCTTTGCGACGCGGCCACGCCCAGCACGGGAATGGCGCCCAGCAGCAGCAAGCCCGTGTACGTCTTGCGCGGGCCGTAGCGGTCGCACAAGGGCCCCACGATCAGGCGCACGAGGATGGTGATGGCGACGGCCGCGATATTGATATTCGCCACTTGCGCCAAGGAAAGGCCGAACTCGCCCTTGATGACCGGCATCAGCGGGGCGCAGGCGAACCAGGCGAAGAAACACACGAAAAATGCCATCCACGTCAGGTGGAATGCGCGCATGGGCGGCGTGGCGAGGGAGAAGAGCGCGATGCGCGTTGCTTTTTGGCTGACCATGATAGGTTCCCGAAATATCCCGTTGATAAAACAAAACGGCGCCCGCCCCCGCCGATGAAAAAAATCAGCCTGGGCGGACGCCGTTGTCCATGTGGTCCGTCGTTGGACCGTTGTGCGTTTATTCAGGGGATCGCCGTTGATCCGTATCTCTTGTGTAGCAAGCGCCGTGCCAGCTTTTGCAGGGGCGCGCGGCGCCATTTGCACTGGCTTTGCGCCAGATCATGGCCAATCACGGTGCAAGCACGCCACTTGCTGGTGCATGCGGGAACCGGCAGGTGGCAACTCTTGTCTAACTTACCATCTGAAGCCGTTGCGGGAGGCCACGATGCTCAAGACACTGCGCCGCTGGCGGCCGCCTTGGCCGCCTTGGCCGCCATGGCTCGCTTGCGTGTGTGCTGGCGTGTTGCTCATAACGTGGAGCAACAGTGTCGCCGCGCAAGATCCGAAGGAACACAGCGAACTCGACGCCACTGTCGTCGCACCCTTCCGCGCCGCGCTCGGTGCACGGACAACGCAGGCGCGCACCTTTCTGGTCCGCCTCGCCTATCCCGACGAGGGGCGCGCGCATGCAGTGCGCTGGACCTTGACACTGTCCGGCCCGGGCCCGCAAGGCGCCGTGCTGCGGCGCTGGTCGGGTACGGAACAGGTGGGGGCCGGCGGCCACAGCGTCACCTTGCCCTGGGATGGCCGCGCCGACGCCGATGCGCGCGAACGGCGCGTGCCGGTCCCGGACGGTTTATATGAACTGCGCCTGCTGGCCGTGGCCGATGCCGGCACGCCGCAGGAAGCGCAGGTGGAACAGCAATGGCACATCCAGGTGCAGCGGGGGGCCGGCGCGCCGCCCAGGGTGCCCGCCTTCCAGGCCGGCCTGCAACAACTGCCCAGCCTGGATGGCCAGCTTGCGTACCGCATCGTCTACGCCAACCTGCACAGCCAGACGCGCCACAGCGACGGCGGCGCGGCGCTCGATGCCTGCCATGGCGCGCAAGACCCGCAAACGGCGCCCTTCGGCCCCATCGATGCCTACAAGTACGCGCAAGAACACGGGCTCGACGCCCTGCTGACATCCGAGCACAACCATATGTATGACGGTTCCGATGGCACCAACGCCGCTGCAGCCCCTGCCGAAGCGATAGCCCTGTACCAGACGGGCCTGGCCGAAGCGGCCGCGTATTCGGCCGCCCATCCCGGCTTCCTGGCCCTGTACGGCATGGAATGGGGCGTCATCAACAAGGGCGGCCACCTGAACATCTTCAATAGCGACCAGCTGCTGGGCTGGGAAAGGAATGCCCTGGGCGAGCTGCTGGCCGACGTGGAAACGCCGAAAAGCGATTACGCTGGCCTGTACGCGCTGATGCGCGAACGGGGCTGGATCGGGCAATTCAACCACCCCGCCTATGCGGGTCAGTTTCTCGTCGATGGCCAGCCGCTCGGCTACACGCCGGATGGCGACGCGGCCATGGTGTTGTGCGAAGTCATGAACACGTCCGCTTTTTCCACCAACGACCAGGAAACGGAGACGCGGCGCAGCAATTACGAGGCGGCCTGCAACCGGGCCCTGGCGGCCGGCTACCATGTGGCCTTCAGCAGCAACCAGGACAACCACTGCGCCAACTGGGGCGCGGCCTACGGCAACCGCACGGCCGTGCTGGTGGCCAGCCCGGCCGCCGGCACGCCCGTCTCACGCGACGGCTTCCTCGAAGCGCTGCGCGCGCGCCGCGTGTTTGCCACCATGGACAAGCACGCGCAGCTGCTGTTTACGGCCAATGGCAAGCTGATGGGCGAGCGCTTCGACAACCACGGTCCCTTGCAGCTGGCCATCAGCTTCAGCAACAGCGCCGGGCGGCAAGCGGCCGCCGTCGCCATCTTCCACGGCGTGCCAGGAAGCAATGGCTCCGTCACACAGGTATCGGATCAGGCCGAACTCAGCCTCACGCCCGCGCCCGGCCCCCATTTCTATTACGCGCGGCTGACGCAGGACGATGGCAATATCGTCTGGTCGGCGCCCGTGTGGATCAATCAACTGCCCTAAGGAGTACACTATGTAGTAACAGAAACCGTTTCATGGCGCTGCGGCGGCGCATGCCGCGCCATCAGTTCGACCACCCAGTCGATGAAGACGCGCAGTTTTATGCTGACATGGCGATTCGGCGGATAGGCGAGGTACAAGGGCATGGGAGCGATCTGCCAGCCGGCAAACAGGGGAATCAGGGTCCCGGCCTCGACATGTGCCCGGGCCATGTAATCCGGCAACCACAAGGCGCCCAGCCCCGCCAGCCCTGCCGCCAGGTAAGCGTTGCCGTCGTCTATCGACAGCACGTACTGGCCCTGGATCGTCACGCTCTGACCACCCTGCCGCATCACGGCGGAGTAAGCGTTGCCGCCACTCCCCCAGCGAAAGCGCACGATACGGTGCCGGGCGTCTTCCAGTTCCTGCGGATGGCTTGGAATGCCGGCGCGCTGCAGATAGCCAGGCGCCGCATACACGGCCAGCTGCAAGTCGCCGATCTTGCGCGCCATCAAGGACTGGTCGCGCAGCTCGCCACCACGGATGACGCAATCGACGTGATCGCCTATCACATCGACCATGCGGTCGCTGGCGCCCATGTCCAGCTGGATGTCCGGGTAGCGGGCGTAAAACTGCGGCAGCGCCGGCACCAGCAGCAGGCTGGCGAGCGGACTGGGCACGTCCACCCGCAACTGGCCACGGGGCAGCGTCGCGGCGCCGGGCAAGCTGGCTTCAAGCTCGTCCAGGGTGGCCAGCACCTGCACGATACGCTCGTAATAAGCGGCGCCATCGGCCGTGACATTGACCTTGCGCGTCGTGCGGTTCAGCAACTTCAAGCGCAGCCGCGCTTCCAGCTGCTGCACCAGCTGCGTGACACTCGTGCGGCTCATGTGCAAGGTGTGGGCCGCCCGGGTAAAACTACCCGTCTCGACCACCCGCACGAATGCCCGCATCGTATCCAACTTGTCCATCGCCACCTCCCCATCCCGATTGTTTGGATTATACAAATAGTCTTGGGGGAACTTGCGCCTTTATCTGCGCGACTGCCGGCGCTAAAGTTCTGCCCAGGCCGCCGTCGGGCGGCAACCTCCAGGGAGCCATGCCATGAGTAATGCAGTGAGCAATACAGTGACCACGCGCGACGTCGTCTTTCCGCCCGGACGCCAGGCGCTGTATGAGAAAAACCGCTATTCACCCGCCGTGCGGGCCCAAGGCTTGCTGTTCGTCTCCGGCCAGGTGGGCAGTCGCGCGGACGGCACGCCGGAACCCGGACTGGAAGCCCAGGTCAGGCTGGCGTTCGACAACCTGAACACCATCCTGCGCGCCGCCCGCTGCACCTTCGATGACGTGGTCGACGTGACCGTCTTCATCGTCAATCCGGAAGCGACATTCCAGCGCATCTGGAACATCGTGCAGGCCGAGTACTGGGGCGACGCGCCCCACCCCGCCGTCACGGCCGTGGGCGTCACATGGCTGTACGGTTTCCAGTTCGAGATCAAGGTAGTGGCGAAGTTGCCAGTGTAGTACTTTCCGGCAAGCACGAAATTAAAATCCGCAAACACCACCCAATGCCGCAGAAAATAAAGCCGATAGGATTTGAATGAAATATCATATGAAAAACATGTCAAACCTATACCAATAACGCCGTCACACTGGTTCCCAAAAGCAATCCATGGCACCATGGCTGCGCCGTTTTGCCTGCAACGCGGCCTCCCTCGGACCAACCAGGAACCCTCTATGTCGTCATATCGCACTCTCGCCGGCAGCATGCTGCTCGGCCTGGCCGCAGCGGGCATCGCCCATGCACAAGCACCCGCGCCCGCCGCCGCCAACACCGATCCCCACCTGTGGCTGGAAGACGTCCTCGGCGACAAGCCGCTGGCCTGGGTCAAGCAGCACAATGCCGTCGCCACCAGGGAACTGGAAAGCCAGCCCGGCTTTCCCGCCCTGCAGGCGCGCCTGAAAACCATCCTCAATTCCAAGGAACGCATTCCCTCCGTCAGCAAGGAAGGCGAGTTTTACTACAACTTCTGGCGCGACGCCCAGCACGTGCGCGGCATCTGGCGCCGCACCACGCTGGCGCAGTATCAGCAGGCCGAACCCGCGTGGGAAACCGTGATCGACCTCGACCAGCTGGCCGCCGGCGAGAGTGAAAACTGGGTCTGGGGCGGCGCGTCCTGCCTGTATCCGAAGGGCGAACGCTGCCTCATTTCCCTGTCGCGCGGCGGCGGCGATGCCAAGGTGGTGCGCGAATACGACGTGGCCAGGCGCGCCTTCGTCGACGGCGGCTTCACCCTGCCAGAAGCGAAGGGCAGCGCCAGCTGGATCGACCAGGACACCCTGCTCGTCTCCACGGATTTCGGCCCCGGCTCGATGACCAGCTCCGGCTACCCGCGCATCATCAAGCAGTGGCAGCGCGGCACGCCGCTGGCGCAGGCGCAAACGCTGTATGAAGCCAAAGCCGACGACCTGAGCGCGGGCGCCTACAAGGATTTCACGCCCGGCCACGAACACCAGTTCATCGAGCGGCAAATCGATTTCTACAGCGGCGAAATGTTCCTGCGCGACGGCGCCGGGCTGAAGAAAGTGCCGAAACCGGATGACGCGACGGCCTTCACCGTGCGCGACCAGCTGGTCATCACCCTGCGCTCGGACTGGAAAGTCAACGGCAAGACCTATGCGCAAGGCTCATTGCTGGCGACGGATTTCAAGGCCTTCATGCAGGGCAAGCAGGAACTGGAAGTGCTGTACGCGCCGACGGCCACGTCTTCGCTGGACAATGTCACGGCGACCAAGTCGGCCATCCTCGTCACCACCCTGGACAAGGTCAAGAACCGCCTGACGGAACTGCGCCATGTGAACGGCAAGTGGCAGCGCCGCGCCGTCGATGCGCCGAAGCTGGGCACCCTGGCCGTCAGCGCGCTCGACCCCGTCGACTCGGAGCAGTACTTCCTGACGGTGACCGACTTCCTCAACCCGACCACCCTGTACCTGGCCACGGCGCAGAGCGACAAGCGGACAAAGATCAAGTCGCTGCCCGCCTACTACGACGCGGCGCCGTACAAGGTGGAGCAGTTCGAATCGACGTCGAAGGATGGCACGAAGGTGCCGTATTTCGCCATCATGGGCAAGAAGACGAAGTTCGACGGCAGCAATCCCACCGTGCTGTATGGCTACGGCGGCTTTGAAATGTCGCTGAAACCAAGCTACAGCGGCACCACGGGCGTGGCGTGGCTGGAAAAAGGCGGCGTGTACGTGCTGGCGAACATCCGCGGCGGCGGCGAATTCGGCCCCCGCTGGCACCAGGCGGCGCTGAAGGAAAACCGCCAGCGCGCGTATGACGATTTCATCTCCGTGGCGCAGGATTTGATCCAGCGCAAGGTCACCAGTCCGCGCCACCTGGGCATCATGGGCGGCAGCAATGGCGGCCTGCTGACGGGCGCCGTGCTGGTGCAGCGTCCCGACCTGTTCAACGCCGTCGTCAGCCAGGTGCCGCTGCTCGACATGCGCCGCTATAACAAGATGCTGGCGGGCGCCTCGTGGATGGGAGAGTACGGCGACCCGGACGTGCCGGAACAATGGGCGTACATCAGCAAGTACTCGCCGTACCAGAACGTCTTCAAGGACAAGAAATATCCGCGCGTGCTGTTTACCACCTCGACGCGCGACGACCGGGTCCACCCTGGCCATGCGCGCAAGATGGTGGCGAAGATGGAAGAGCAAGGCCACGACGTGCTGTACTGGGAAAACACGGAAGGCGGCCATGCGGGCGCCGCCAACAACGACCAGCAGGCGCTGATGTGGGCGCTGACCTACACCTTCCTGCTGGAGCAGCTGAAGTAAGGAAGTCGAAGTCAACCCGGCCTGACGGCCTCCGCAAGACAGAACGCCTGCACCGGATCTTCCGGCGCAGGCGTTTTTTCATGGGCCTACTTCGCCTGCGCGCTGGGGCGTTCGGCGATGCGGTCGCGGTAGGCCTGCAGGTGCTGCAAACCTTCCGCACCGGGACGGTACTTCATCAGGCCGCGCGCAAATTCCAGCGCGCAGAAGGCCGTGATGTCGGCAATCGTAAACCGTTCGCCGGCGATGTAGGGCTGGCTGGCCAGCACCTGGTCCAGCCATTGCGCCGTCTCGCGCAGCTTGCCCGCCTGCGCCGTGGCGAAATCGGGAAACTGCGGGTTTTCCAGCGCCACCAGGGCCGGATGGCCGTGGCGCACCCAGTTGGCGGCGGCGCTGAACAAATGCAGTTCCACGCGGCGGTCGGCCATTTCGATGAAGGCGCGCTCTTCGAAACCTTCGCCCATCAGGTTCGGCTGCGGCTGCAAGCCTTCCAGGTAAGTGCAGATGGCGCGCGTTTCGGTCAGCACGCGCCCGTCCGCCAATTCCAGCACGGGCACGCGGCCCAGCGGGTTTTTCGCCAGGAAGGCGGGATCGCGGTGCTGACCCGCCATCAGGTCGAGCGCCACTTCCTCGATGCCGGTGATGCCTTTTTCGGCGATGAACATGGTGACACGGCGCGGATTCGGCGTGCGGGGGCTGATATACAGTTTCATGTGCAGGTCTCGTCTCGTCTCGTTAGGGTGGTTGACAATCAGGTGCGGCACCGGCCTGTGGCAAGGCGGTCAGGCGCCCATCATACCAGCGCACCGTCGTGGTGCGGCGCTCCTGGCGCGTTGACTTTGCCCCCGTTTCCACTTAGATTGCTGTACGGGAACGCTGGCTTCCAGTTCCAGCGATGTCCCCCAACCGCCATCAACGCTCGCAGCCTACCCGGCCGGCGGGCGTTTTACCCATGAACGAAGGGCATACCATGCATCGCACACCGACTCCGCGTTTCCGCCGCAGCCAACTGGCCGCCGCCGTCCTGGCCCTGGCCGCCGTCACCGCCTTTACCCCGGGCCACGCCGCACCCGCCGCCAAATACGCCTCGGCCAGCCACTCCCCTGGCACCACCACGCAGCTGCCGCGCGGGGTCACGCCCTTGCACTACATCCTGTCGATCACGCCGGATGCCGCCGCTTCCACCTTCAAGGGCGCAGCCGCCATCAAGGTGGCCGTCGACACGCCGACGGCCAGCATCACGTTCAATGCCCTGAACCTGGCGTTTGCCGCCGCCGCCATCGAAGGCGCGGGCGGCAGCAAGCAGGTGACGCGCAAGATCGATATCGACGCGGACAAGCAGACGGCCACCGTGCATTTCGCCGAGCCGCTGGCCAAGGGCGAGTACCTGTTGCGCATCGACTACACCGGCAAGATCGGCACGCAGGCCACGGGACTGTTCTCGCTCGACTACGACACGCCGCAAGGACGCCAGCGCGCGCTGTACACGCAGTTCGAGAATTCGGACGCGCGCAGCATGCTGCCGTCGTGGGATGAACCGGACTACAAGGCCACCTTCGCGCTGGACGTGGTCGTCCCGAGCAGCCAGATGGCCGTCGGCAACATGCCGATCGCCAGCAGCGAAGAACTGGGCAATGGCATGAAGCACGTGTATTTCGCCACCACGCCGCGCATGTCGACGTATTTGCTGTTCTTCGGCCTGGGCGACTTCGAACGGGCGACAAAGATGGCCGACGGCACGGAATTGGGCGTCATCACGAAGAAGGGTGCGCTGGCGCAAAGCCGCTTCGCGCTCGACGAGTCGGCCGCCCTGCTGCGCGAATACAACGATTATTTCGGCGTGCGCTACCCGCTGCCCAAGCTCGACAACATCGCCGCGCCGGGCCGCAGCCAGTTCTTCGGCGCCATGGAAAACTGGGGCGCCGTGTTCACCTTCGAATACGGCCTGCTGCTCGACCCGGCCATCTCGACCCAGTCGGACAAGGAAAACATCTACACCACCCTGTCGCATGAAATGGCGCACCAGTGGTTCGGCGACCTGGTCACCATGCGCTGGTGGGACGACCTGTGGCTCAACGAAGGCTTTGCCTCGTGGATGGAAAGCCGCACCACGGAGCGTTTGCACCCCGAATGGAACACGGCCCTGTCCAAGGTGGGCGGGCGCGAATCGGCCATGAGCCAGGATGCGCTGCGCACCACGCATCCGGTGGTGCAGCGCATCGCCACCGTGGAACAGGCCAGCCAGGCCTTCGACGGCATCACCTACCAAAAGGGCAAGGCCGTGATCAGCATGCTCGAAGCGTACGTGGGCGCCGACACGTGGCGCACGGCCGTGCGCAGCTACATGCGCAAGCATGCGTATGGCAATACGGTGTCCGACGACCTGTGGCGCGAAGTCGACGCGGCCGCGGGCAAGCCTGTCAGCGCCATCGCCCATGATTTCACCCTGCAGCCGGGCGTGCCGATGATCACGGTGAGCGACGCCGTGTGCCGGAAAGGCAATACGCGCGTGACCCTGACGCAGACGGAATTTTCCAAGGACCAGCCGGACAAGAAAGCGCTGTCGTGGAAAGTGCCCGTCATCGCGTCGACGGTCGGCAACGGCAAGCTGGCCCGCGTGCTGGTCAAGAATGGCAAGGCCACCCTGAACGTGCCCGGTTGCGGCGCCCTGCTGGTGAACGCGGGCCAGAGCGGCTACTACCGTACCCTGTACGCGCCGACCGGCACGCACGCGCTGGCGGGCAGCTTCGCGCGCCTGGCGCCGATCGACCAGCTGGGCTTGCTGGCGGACAGCCAGTCGCTGGGCATGGCGGGCTTGCAAGACCCGGCGGCTTTCCTGGAACTGGTGAAGGCCACGCCGCTGTCGGCCGACCCGCAAGTGCTGGGCCGCGTGGCCGGCGCGCTGAACGGCCTGTATGAACAGTATGCAGGCGATACGGCGCGCCAGCAGGCTTTCGCCCGCTTTGCCATGGCGCGCCTGGCGCCGATGATGGCGCAGACAGGCTGGGAAGCGCGCGCGGGCGAAGCATCGAGCGTGGCGACCCTGCGCGGCCGCCTGATTGCCATCCTCGGCGACATGGGCGAGCCGGGCGTGATCGCGGAAGCGCGCCGCCGCTACGCGGCCAGCGAACAGGATCCGTCCGCCATGCCCGCGCCGCTGCGCCGCACCATCCTGGGCGTCGTGGCCCAGCATGCGGACGCCGCCACCTGGGAGCAGCTGCACGCCAAGGCGCAGCAGGAAAAGACGCCGCTGGTCAAGAACCAGCTGTACGACTTGCTGGCCTCGACCGACGATACGGCCCTGGCGCAGCGCGCGCTGGCGCTGGCGCTGACGGATGAACCTGGCGTGACCAACAGCCCGGCCATGATCTCGCGCGTGTCGCGCACGCATCCGGAACTGGCGTTCGACTTCGCGCTGGCGCACCTGGAGCAAGTCAATGCGCGCATCGACGCCAGTTCGCGCAGCCGCTACTTCCCGCGCCTGGCGGCCGGCTCGGCGCAGCCGGAAATGATCGTCAAGCTGGAAGCGTATGCGCAGGCCAATCTGCCGGCCAGCGCGCGCGGCGACGCCGACAGTTCCGTGGCCGGCATCAAGTACCGCATCAAGGTACGCACCGAGCGCCTGCCGGCCGTCGATGCATGGCTGGCCAAGCAAACGGGTTAAGCGCCCGCGCCCGGCGCCGCAGTACGTCGGCGCCGGGCATTTTCCGGCCCTGCACGAAAATCCGGACAAAAAAAACCGGCTTCGCAAGTCGCGGCAGCCGGTTGAAACGCTGTTTCAGAGCGCAGGGATAAAACGGAAAACACATGAAAAGTGGAAATCGTGCCGGTCATTGAGGTGTCCGGCAACCTTGCGCCCGGGGTTTCCGTGCGCCATGTATCCACTATGCCAGTCCTTCCCTCGGACAGGCTTAGGACTTCATTAAATCCCCGCCCAATTCCTGCATTTCCCTTGCCCCGCCCTGCGGATCTTGCCATAAAACAATTTTTACATGTCTGGTGCCGATGGTTGAGCTCACCGGCTAAGCTGTTGAGTCATGCCTGCATCCTATCGCTCCCGGAACGTAGTGATTTGCGCACCGCATGCTGTGTGCCAACAAAAGCATCATAACAGCGGCATATGACCGCCTTATGACGTAGCTCTAACATTGCACGCGCGCCGCCGCGCGGATCGCGTACTATTCCCCCATCGCCCTTGCCTCGTCCGCCCATGCCCAGCCAGAACCACCGCCTGCCGTCAACCATCCGCGCTATTTTCCTGCTTGCCTGCGCCGGGCTGGCGTCCTGCATACCCTTGCCGCCGGCGCCGGCCCCCGCTCCCGCACCGGCCGCACCGGCCGCCATGCCCGCGCCCGCGTGGCAGCGGCAAGGCGTGCACCTGCTGCACATCGCGCCCGAGGAGTCCCTGCTGACCATCACCGTGCGCCGCGGCGGCGCGCTGGCGCGGCTAGGGCATGACCACGTGGTGGCCAGCCGCAGCCTGCAGGGCGTGGTGGCGCCCGCGCCGGGACGCGCGCAGTTCCGCTTCCGGCTCGACGAGATGAGTGTGGATGAAGCCAGCCTGCGCCAGGCGGCCGGCTTGACGACGATGCCGTCGGCCGACGCCATCGCCGGCACGCGCCAAAACATGCTGGTGCGCGTGCTCGAGGCGGAACGCTATCCGTGGGTGAACATCGAGGCGCGCCGCACGGGCGACAAGGAAGTGCTCGAGGCGGACATCACCCTGCATGGCGTGACGCGCACGCTGCAGTTGCCGGTGCGCATTGAGCAAGCGGCCGATGGACGCCGCCTGCAGGCCAGCGGCAGCCTGCTCTTGAAACAGAGCGACTTCGGCATCGTCCCCTTCGCCGTCCTGGGCGGCGCCATGGCCGTGCAGGATCAGATGGAACTGGCGTTTCGCATTACCGCCAGGCAAGAGCTCAGCGCGCCAGGATCAGGCGCAAGCCCAGGCCGATGAAGATGGTGCCGGCCACCCGGTCGAGCCACAGGCCGGCGCGCGGGCGGCGGTTCAGCCACAGCCCGACGGCGCCGGAAAAGTAGCCGAGCAGGCCAAACAGCACGCACGCCTGCGCCGTGAAGACGAGGCCCAGCTGCGCCGTCTGCCAGCTGGCATTGCCCTGGCCCGCGACGATGAACTGCGGCAAGAACGACAGGAAAAACAGCACGACTTTCGGATTGATACTGTTGGCAAACAGCCCTTTGCCGAACAAACGCAGCAAGGACTCGTCGGGCAAGGCGGCCGCGCCATCGACTCTGGCGCCGCCACGGCTGCGCAAGGCGCCGATGCCCAGCCACACCAGGTACAGCCCGCCGGCCACTTTCAGCGCGGTAAATGCCGTGGGCGAGGCGGCCAGCAGGGCCGATACGCCGATGGTCGCCAGCACGGTGTGCGTGAGGCAGCCAAGGGCGCAGCCCAGGCCGAAGGCCATGCCCTGGCGGCGCCCGCGCGACATGCCCACGCCCAGCACCATCAGGTTGTCGGGGCCGGGACTGGCGGTAATGAGGACGGCGGCGGCCAGGAAGGCCAGGAACTGGTCGGGACTGAGCATGAATATCTCGCGGGCAAAGGCGCCATGATACCGGAGCCGGCGCCATGCCGGCAGGACATGAAATTGCCGTATGTCACCGAGAGTCGATTAAAATGGGCACTCCACAGCAAACGGCGTTGCCGCCGCTTCCCGCGCGACCATCACCAAACCCATCGATGCCAGCCCACCCGCCCCTTTCCCGCCACCGCGCTTCCAGCTCCCGCGTCTGCGCCTGGCTATGCGGCTGGCCGCTCCTGCTCGGCCTGCTGATCGGCCTGCTGGGCCTGGCGGGCGCGGCGCAGGCGGCGCCCTTGCCCTTGAGCAAGCAGGGCATCCAGCACCTGGGCAACGGCGGGCAACTGTTTCTCGCCGGAAGTGACGCCGCGCCCGCCGATGCGGCCGCCCTGCCCGCCTGGCTGGCGCGCCAGCGCCCGGCCGGCCAGGTCGACCTGTTCGGCGGCGCCTACTGGCTGCACGCGCAAGTGCGCAACGACAGCGGCGAAACGGCCTGGGTCATCGACCCGAACGACACCCTGATCGACCTGGTCGACGTGTACGTATACGGCCCCGGGCCGCAGACGGCGCCGCAGACCTTGCTGACGGGCTACCAGCGTCCGCACGAATATTTGTTGCACTACGGCAGGAACGTGCAACTGGCGCCGGGCGCCACGTATGACATCCTGATCCGCTTTTCCAGCCCCTATTACGCGCGCGCGCCGCTGTTCGGCGTGCAGACGCAGCAGGATTACCGCAAGCTGGTAGGCAAGGAAAACTTCCTGATGGTGGCGTCGATCGGCGCCCTGCTGGCGCTGGGCCTGTTCAATTTCTTCATCTTTTCCATCACCCTGGAAAAAGCCTCGGCCTATTACACGCTGTACGTACTGACGTATGGCCTGGCCTGGGCCATGACCTTCCACGTCTTTGCCGACCTGTTCGACTGGCGCCTGCTGCAGCTGCATTACGTGCCCTTTTTCCTGCTGCCCGTCTTCAGCACCCTGTTCTATACGCATTTCCTGCGCCTGCGCGATTACTCGCCCCTGCTGCACCGCATCAGCAAGATCAACCTGGTGCTGCCCCTGCTGCTCTTGCCCAGCTGCTTCTTCGCCCTGTCGTATGCGCACACCCTGGCCACCATCGCCATCAGCATCTGGATGCTGCTCGCGCTCGTCTGCGGCATCGTCGTCTGGCGCCGCGGCTACCAGCCGGCGCGCTTCTTCGTGCTGGCCTTCGTCGCCCTGATGCTGCCCGGCTTCCTGATCCTGCCGGCCAACTTGGGCCTGATGCCGGCCATGGTGGCCAACGCCCAGCTGGTGACCCTGCTCGGCGGCACCTTAGACGGCTTGCTGCTGGCCTTTGCCCTGGCCGACCAGATCCGCCTGCTGCGCAACAACCTGGAACAGCGCGTGCAGGAGCGCACCCTGGCGCTGACCCTCAGCAACGACGCCCTGCTGAAGGCCAAGGAACACGCGGAAGTGGTCAGCCGCCACCGCATCGATTTTCTGTCCGCCATGAGCCACGACATCCGCACGCCGCTGGCCGGCGTGATCGGCATGCTGAAATTCGCCCTGCGCGACCAGTCCGTCAAAGGCCGCACGCAGGAATACCTGCGCATCGGCTTGCACAATGGCGTGTCGCTGTTGACCATTCTCAATGACATCCTCGATTTCTCGAAGATCGACGCCGGCAAGCTGACCCTGGAAACCGTCGACTTCGACCTGCTGGCGCTGATCGGCGACGCGGCCGGCATCGTGCAGGGCCAGGCCGACGCCAAGAGCCTGCTGCTGCGCCGCGAGCTGGCGCTGGACTTGCCGCGCTACGTGCGCGCCGATCCCACGCGCCTGCGGCAAATCCTCATCAACCTGCTGGGAAATGCGCTGAAATTCACGGCGAATGGCGAAGTGCTGCTGGAAGTGCGGCGCGCCCGCACGCCGCCGCGCCGCGACGGCTGCAGCGAAATCGAATTCATCATCAGCGACACGGGCCCCGGCATCGACGCGGACACCTTGCCGCGCCTGTTCCAGAAATTCGAACAGGCCGACCATTCCACCACGCGCCGCTACGGCGGCACGGGCCTGGGCCTGGCCATCTGCAAGGAACTGGTCGAACTGATGCAAGGCACGATCGGCGTGGAAAGCCGGGTCGGCATCGGCTCGCGCTTCCATTTCACCTTGCCGCTGACGCCGGGCAGCGCGCCGGCCGCCGACGCGCGCCGGCCGGCACGCCACGCGCGCCACGCCTGCCGCCTGCGCATCCTGTGCGCGGAAGATGTGCGCACCAACCAGATCATCATCGGCACCCTGCTCGAAAGCATGGGGCATGCCGTGACCATCGTGGAAAACGGCGAGCAGGCGCTGCGCGCGCTGGGTGCGGGCGCCTACGATTGCGTGCTGATGGATGGCCGCATGCCGCTGATGGATGGCGAACAGGCGGCGCGCCTGATCCGCGACGGCGGCAACGCCGAATTCCCCATTCCCGACGCGCAGATCCCCATCCTCGCGCTGACGGCCAACGCCAGCGAACATGACCGGCAACGCTACCTGGCTTGCGGCATGGACGATTTCCTCAGCAAGCCCGTCGACGAAGCGCTGCTGTTCGAGAAAATCGACGCCATCATCGACCTGCTGCTGGCGCGCGGCCACGCGCTGCCGCCTGCCGCGCCCACCGGGGACGACAGCCTGGCGCGCCAGTTCGGCCTGGACGATGCCGGCACGGCGCAGGCGGAGACACCGGCCGATCCCATGACGGCGCCCGTGCACATTTTGCCGCTGGCCGGCCTGTCGCCGCAGCATTTGCAGCGCATCGCGCAAGCGTTCCTGACGGAAGCGCCGCGACGCCTGGACCTGGCTTGCCACGCCGTGCGCGATGGCAACGCCAGCGCGGCGGCGGCCGCCTTCCACGCCCTGAAGGGCAGCGCCGGCTACCTGAGCCGCCCCACCCTGCACGGCCTGTGCCACCAGATGGAAACCCTGGCCTCGAACGGCCAGCTCGATAACGTGGAACAGTTCCTGCCGCAGCTGCAAGAGGCGCTGAGCGTGGCGCGGCGCGACCTGGAAACTCAGCCCGCCGGCTGAGGCATCCAGCCGTGCGCCTGCAGCCACGCCAGCAACAGCCGCGGCCAGGCGGCCGGTTCGCTGCCCGGCTTGCCCAGGCCCCAGCCATGGCCGCCGTGCCGGAACAAATGCAGCTCGACGGGCACGCCCGCGCGGCGCAGGGCGGCCGCCATCAGCCGGCTGTTCTCGGGCGGCGCAATCAGGTCATCGAGCGCCTGCGCGATGAACACGGGCGGCGTGCGCGCATCGACGTGCAGTTCCACCGACAGCGCGTCGCGCGCCGCCTGCGCAGGATGGGCGCCCAGCAGCTGCTTTTTCGCATGCGTCGTGTCAAATGGCGGCTGCATGGTCAGCACGGGGTACAGCAGCACGGCAAAGTCCGGGCGCGCGGAGACGGCATCGACCGCATCGACGGGCGCGTAGCGGGCCGCATCCGCCTGCACGGCCGTCATGCCGGCCAGGTGCGCGCCGGCGGAAAATCCCAGCATGCCGATGCGCGCCGGGTCGATGCCCCATTCGGCCGCCCGCGCGCGGAGCACGCGCATGGCGCGCCGGCCATCCTGGAACGGCGCGCTGACGCCTCCGCCCTCCTGCGGCAGGCGGTACACGAGTTCAAACGCCGTGATGCCCTGCGCCTGTAGCCAGCTGGCGGCGGGGCCGCTCTCCTTGCCCGCCTCGATATGCGCATAGCCGCCGCCGCTGACCAGGAGCATGGCGATACCGTTCGGCTGCGCCGGGCGGTGCGCGATCAAATACGGTTGTTCGACCTGCGTGATGGATCCCTTGGCGCTGTCGCGCTGCGGCCCCGGCGCCGCGCCACCGGGCGGCGCGCCGGGCCACAGCACAATCGCGCCGGGCGGCGCGGCGACAGCGTGCAGGTTGATACAGATCAGAAACAACAACATCAGGCGTTGCATGATTCGCTCGCGCAGGGAACAATGAAACGCCATCATAGCGAAATACCTAAAAATCCGTCTCCCCCTGGATCACGGCCGGATAACCCGTCATGGCGCGCGAGGTCTGCATGCCGGCCATCACGGCCGCCTCCACGCAGCCTGCGTTGATGCCCGTCTTGATCCAGTCGCCCGTGAGGAACAGGTTGCTGAATCCTGACTGGTCGGTGGCCAGCCGGTACTGCGTGCTGCCCACCACCGACATCACATAGCGCTCGGACGGGTCGACGTTGGCGCGCCAGTACTGGCTGTCGAAACGGGCCGCGCCCGTGGCCGCCTTCGCGTCGACCAGCCATTGCCACGGGAACGCGCCAGGCCCGCCCGCCTCGGACCACAGCGCGCCGATTTCGCGTTCCAGCTGGTGCAGCGCGCCCGCTTTGGCGCGTGCCGCGCAGCGGGCCGGGAAATCCGTGTCGGTGACGGGCGGATAGCTGTCGACGGGGAAGGCGCTGCAAAAGTAGGAGACGTTTTTCGGCGCCAGTCCCGCCGGCCAATCCTCGTGCGCCAATAATTGATCCATCGGCGCCCACGTGTCGTACGGCTCCGTGAAGGCCGACAGCACCGGCTGCTGGCCCTTCGGTTGCGTGGTCCAGCCCATCTGACGCAAATCCTTGTTGAGCCATACCTGGTAGGCCTGCGTGGCCACGGTTTTCACCTTGTCGGCCGCCAGTTGCAGGGCCGGGCTTTGCGCCAGCAGTTGCGGACACAGGGCCTGCAGCGAGCCGATGGAAATGCCGAACACCACCTTGTCGAAGTCGACGCCCTTCTTCAATACCGTGGCGGGCAGCGCCCGGCCGAACGCTTGCTGGTACTGCTGCGGCCACTCGCTCCAGTACGATTCCAGGTTGACCTCTTTCTCCTGCAGCAGCGCCGCCTGCGCCGGTTCGATCTGCGCGTAATCGGGCGCGCTGGGCCAGCACGCCAGGCCTTTCACGTCGACCAGCGGCGCATAGCCGGCGGCGGGGTCCTTCAATTGCACCTGCTCGGTGATGCGGATGCTGTCGATATCGCCCGCGCCCGGCACCAGTTCTTCCACGCGCTGGAAGAATTTGAATTCCACGCCCCTTTTTTTCAACACTTCGTACAGCGGCGTGAAGATCGTGTCGCCCATGCCGGCCTGCATCTTGAACATGATGCCGCCCTTGTAGGCCAGGCCGATGCGCGCCATCGCCCGCAACAGCGTCCCCGCCTCGATGTTCGGTTTCGCAAAATCGCCGCCTTCGTAGGCGAACACCAGGTCATAGAAGCCGCGCACGGGCGCCGAGTTGACGCTGAACTGCTCGTCGCCGCCATGCTTGCGCAGCCAGTCGCGCAAGTCGATATCGTTGATGACGTCGAAGCCGTTCTTGAACACGCCATCCTGGAACATGCCCTTCATGACCGTGATGCCCAGGTCCAGGCAGATGAACAGGCGGCGCAATTCGTCGTCGCCATCGATCAGCGCGCGGTAGCGCAGGCGCAGCCAGGCGCGGATGCCGTTCAGGGTGCTGGCCAGCAATTGGTGGCGGGCCTGGTCGTGGCGCGTGGAGTCCGGCGCCAGGTCGGCCACCAGTGCCGCCAGGGCGCCCACGGACAGGCCCACGTCCAGCCCCAGCTCGTCGGCCTGCCCCACCACTTCATCGGCCAGGCGGCGCAGCCAGCCCGGCCACACGCCTTCGCCTTGCGACGCGCTGGCGCGCACGATGCGCGCGTCGGCGTCCGCCACCTGCCGGATCTGGCGTATCCACTGCTCGATCCAGCCCACCATGGCGATGGCCATCTGCCACAGGGTGATGTCTTCGCCGCCCTCGCCCGGTTCGCCCGGCAAGGTGGGAAAGACGATGGACCAGTTGCGCCATTGCCCCTTGACGTCTTCCGACAGGGCCACGTAATCGTGCTGTTTGAAAGCGTCGCGCCAGGTGGCCAGCGGCGCGCCGGGAGGACGCTCCAGGCTCGCGTACGCTTCCTTGATCATCCTGAAGGCGTTCGCGTAGAAGCCGAACCAGATGTGCAGGCCGTGTTCCTCGATGCGCTGGCCAAGCTGCGCATTGCGTCCGCTGGCACCCTTGCCGCCCAGGCGCCAGCCCAGCTGGTAGACGGTGATGGCGTGCCGGTTTTGCCAGCCCGGCTGATTCGTCAGATAGTACGCCGTGGTCATGGCCGCTACGCCGCCGCCGAGGATGGCGATCTTTTCCGGCGCGATGCGGGAATTGTCGACCAGTTCCTCGCCCGGCATGGCCGTAAAGTCGAAATTCACCTGGAACGGCAATATCGCCGCCTGCGGCCCCAGCTTCAGGCCCAGGGTCTGGTCCAGCGGGAAGCTGTCGAAGGCGTGCAAGGTGCATTCGTATTCGTAGCCGAGCAGGCGCGCGCTGTACAGGCGGTTGATCTCGGCCGGCGCGGCCACCAGGGCCTGGTACACGGCTTTCACGCCCGCGCTGTCGGGGAATTGCTTGAGGAAAATCTGGTCGATGCGCGGATTGCGCAGCAGCGACAAAATATCGGCCAAGTCGGCCTGGTCCATGTCAAAGAAATCGGGGATGGACAGGAAAATCTGGAACGCCTGCTCGATGAGTTCGAGGAAGCTGTTGACGTTCTTGTGCTGCCCCGTCTGCACAGTGGCGTTGACTTCCAGCAACGGATGCAGGGCCAGTTTCGTTTCCGGCGAGAAATGCTGGAAACCCTTGGCAGCCACGGAGCAGCGCAGCGGCTCGCTGCCGGCAGCGGGAATCTCGTAGTCGCACAGGTACTTCGGATAGCCGAACAGCTCGCGCCCGTTGATCAGTGCCATCGCGTCATCGACGAAGATATGGCACGGATACCAGTAGATATGCGCGAGCTTGCCGGCGGCGTCCATCTGGCCGACCATGATCCAGGTGACGATATCGACTTCCGTGATCCAGCCCTTTGCCTGGTCGACGGGGTTGGCGGAATCCGCATGGTTGACGCGCGTAAACGTCAGCATCACATACGGCGACAGGGCTTTCAGGGTCATCTTGCTGCCCGCCACCTGGTTCAGGGTGGTATTCACGGTCGCCTGCAGCTTCGCCAGGTCGCCCCGGACGAAATAGCCGTACATTTCCGACTGTTTCAATTGCAGCGGCGAGTGCATCATCACCGAACCGCCCTGATAGATATACGAAGGTCTTGCCGAAGGTATCGCCGTCATTGCCTTGCCCCCAAATTTAAATTCCAGACAAACAAGATTTCCACAGTGTATTTGAGAAATATCAATGAATGATATGAAATAAATTAAAGGATTTGCCAAGATGCATAGGCTCGGCCGGGAAGGGGAAGGACAGGCGGGAGGCAAGCGGCGGCCATCCGGTGTAGGATGGATCATCCGTGCAAAGCAGGCGAGCTGATCCAGAAATGATTACTACCGACTACGTATCCACCTATTCAGGCAACCGTTTTTATCCCTTGCGCCCGCATATCGACAAGGTCGCCATCGAAGACATCGCGCACGGCCTCGCTTACCAGTGCCGCTTCAATGGACAGACGCAAGTGTTTTACTCGGTCGCCCAGCACAGCCTGATCGTCGCCGAACTGGTGCCGCCCCCCTTGCGCCTGGCCGCCCTGCTGCACGACGCGGCCGAAGCCTACCTGGGCGACATGGTCAAACCCTTGAAAGTGCTGTTGCCGGAGTTTGCCGTGCTGGAAGACAAAGTCAGCGCCATCATCGCCGCCACCTATGGCCTGGATTTTTCCGATTACGCGCCCATCAAGCGGGCCGACCTGATCGCGCTGGCCACGGAAAAGCGCGACCTGATGCCGCACTCGGCCGAGCGCTGGGCTTACCTTGACGGCATCGCCCCCTTGCCCGGTATAATCGAGGCCATGGGTCCGGCCGAAGCCAAGCAGCGCTTCCTGCATGCATTTGCCCAGTTGGGCGGGCTCGGGCTCGCCGCGTGAATGCTTGCACCCAGCCGCACGAACGGGCGCTAAGCCCCGGTTTTTGCACGGCTTTTTTAGATATCCACAGCAACTGTGGATAAAGTTGTTGATAAGCCCCTCTTGACAAGCCGCAACACCAGTATTGATGCGGGTTTCAACAATTTGCTGATTTCACAGGCAATTTTTTACCCCAATGAAATCAATGACTTGCAATCAGGAGTTTGCGCTAAAACAAACTTACCCTGCCACCATGAAAATATATTTTGCCGTGCATTGGCAATCCCTGGCCCAGGCCGTCTTGCTTGAACAGCATTGTTTTGACAAACCCCGCAGACTGGCATAGTGTGGAGTAGCGACGACGATCAACGGTGGATAAACGCATGAATATGGATAGCGATAGTTCCGCCAAGGGGGCGGACGAACCCGACTGGCTGGTCGACGAACCGCTGGAACGGGCAGATGCGGCGGCAGAACCGGCCAACGCGGCGCCTTGGCGCGTGCTGATCGTCGATGACGATGTCGATGTGCATGTGGTGACCAAGTTCGCCCTTAGCCAGGCCAGCTTCCAGGGCCGCCGGCTGAGTTTTTTGCACGCGTATTCGGGCGCCGAAGCGCTGGCCTTGCTGCGCGGCACACAAGATATCGCCGTGGTGCTGCTCGATGTCATCATGGAAACCCAGGATGCCGGCCTGCAAGTGGCGCGCCAGGTGCGCGAAGACTTGCACAACAGCGCCGTGCGCATCATCCTGCGCACGGGCCAGCCCGGCCAGGCGCTGGAACACCGCATCATCATCGACTACGACATCAACGATTTCTGGTGCAAGACCGACCTCACCACGCGCAAGTTGTTTACCACCGTGATTGCCTCGCTGCGCACCTACGCCACCTTGCGCGAAGCGCAGCAACAGGTCGCAGAACTGGCCGCCGCCCTGGCCCAGTGCGGCGACACGCCAGCGGCGCCGGCCGGCGGCACGCCCTGACCCTGCGCCGCTACTTTCAGTCATAAAAACAAGAGCACTGGATAGGCATACAGGCTTGCGGCATGCCCCATTCCGGCCCATCTTGCCCGCCGATTACATGGATTGAGCGGCGTCAATTTCCTAAGTGGCGGATTGTTAAGCGCTTTTTCAGATATCCACACGGACTGTGGATATCTTTGTGGATAAGCGCCTATTGACAGCCTTCAAAGCCACAGCCCGTGCGGCTTTCAATAAACTGCTCAATCAAACAGCAAAAATAAAACCCATTAAAATCAACCACTTAGAAACTCACACATAATCACAAGAAAATTATTTCGCCAATTTCGTCAACTCATCATTTGTGCATAACTGAGCCGCAATGATCAATCCGACAACAGCGGATCGCGGCCGCCGGCAACACAGTTGCCGTGCGGATACTCAATGCACGGTCTGCCGGCGCTGCTCCGGGTGCAGCAGCACGCGCTCGATCAGTTCCGGGGCGACATTGTATGACTTCAGGTATTCCAGTGCGCACAAGGTACTGAAGGCCGCCTGCACGGCGATGCCCAGATTGACGATGTCGCACATCTTCTGATCGATCCGGGCATGCGGCACCAAGGTTTTGACGGGCATATGCAGCGTTTCTGTGGATTGAGGCATGATGGACAACTCCTGCGAAGGGGACGGAGGGGGGCGACGGCGTAGCGGTGCGAACCGCGACAGCGCGGACAGGGACAGCGATCATGGTGCCGATAAAAGTATTGCCGATAAACTCTCGATGTCAATGGCAGGGAAACATGAGCCACGGTTTTTTTCTTCCAGGCACAACCGCAGCCGAAAGCGATGGACAAGCGCGAGCGGCCACGGCGATAATCAGCCATGCCTGCTTCCGCCACCACCCAGCCCGACCTCCCCCGCCCCCAGCCCGCCTCGCTTGCCGACCTGTTCTTCTCGTTCACCTGGCTGGCCCTGCAAGGCTTCGGCGGCGTGCTGGCCGTGATCCAGCGCGAGATGGTCGAGCGCAAGCGCTGGCTGACGCAAGAGGAATTCCTGGAAGACTGGGCCGTGGCGCAAATCATGCCCGGGCCGAATGTCGTCAACCTGTCCCTGATGGTGGGCGGGCGCTATTTCGGCTTGCGGGGCGCGCTGACGGCGCTGGCCGGCATGCTGACCGTGCCCCTCGTCATCGTGCTCGTGCTGGGCGTGCTGTACACGCGCTTTGGCGATAACCCGCAGATGGCGGGCGCCCTGCGCGGCATGGCGGCCGTGTCGGCCGGCATGATCGCCGCCACGGGCGTGAAACTGGCGACCGCGCTGGCCAGGCATCCGCTGCCCCTGTGGCTGACCCTGCCCATCACCGTGCTGGGCGTGCTGATGGTGGCGGTCTTCCGCTGGCCCCTGCTGTACATCCTGCTGGGCCTGGGCAGCATCGGCTGCCTGCTCACGTATCGAAAGCTGTCCGCATGAATCCGCCCTTGCAACTGGTGTTGAGCGCGGGCGACTGGCTGAACCTGTTCGGCCATTACCTGATGCTGTCGCTGATGTCGATCGGCGGCGCCATTTCCACCACGTCCGAAATGCACCGTTTCCTCGTCGAGCAGCACGGCTGGCTGACCCAGGCGCAATTCAATGAATCGATCGCCATCGCGCAAGCGGCGCCCGGCCCGAACGTGCTGTTCGTCGCCCTGATGGGCTGGAACGTGGGCATGAACGCGGGCAGCTACACGGCCGCCTGGCTCGGCGTGTTCATCACGATGGTGGGCATCATGTTGCCCAGCACCACCCTCACCTACGTGGCAGCCCAGTGGGGCTACCGCAACCGCGAGCTGCGCCCCGTGCGCGCCTTCAAGCAAGGCATGGCGCCCATCGTCGTCGCCCTCTTGATTTCCACGGGCATGATACTGGGCGGCGCCAACCATGACTTCCGCACGGACTGGCCCCTGTGGAGCCTGTCCATCGTGGCTGGCCTGATCATCTGGCGCACGACGATCCATTTATTGTGGCTGCTGGCGGCCGGCGCGATCCTGGGCTGGCTGCAGCTCGTCTGACCTTACACGGCCAGGTGCCGTTTTACCTCATCGCCATCCATCTGCGCCGCCTTGCCGCTGGCCACCACCTGCCCCCGCGACAGCACGATGAAGTCGTCGGCCAGTTCGCGGGCGAAATCGAAATATTGCTCGCACAACACAATGGCCATGTCGCCGCGCTGTTTCAGCAAGGAAATGACCCTGCCGATATCCTTGATGACGGACGGCTGGATACCCTCCGTCGGCTCGTCGAAGATGATCAGTTGCGGTTCGGCCAGCAGGGCGCGGGCGATGGCCAGTTGCTGCTGTTGCCCGCCCGACAAGTCGCCGCCGCGCCGCTGCAGCATCTCTTTGAGCACCGGAAACAGTTCATACACGTGGGGATCGATGCGCGCAGCTTGCCTGCCCCGCTTCACCGCCATGCCCATCAGCAAGTTTTCCTCGACCGTCAGGCGCGCAAAGATGTCGCGCCCCTGCGGCACGTAGGCAATGCCCAGCTTTGCGCGTGCATGCGGCGCCAGCTTCGTGATGTCGCGCCCGTGGAACACCACCTTGCCCTGCGCTACGGGCAGCACGCCCATCAGGCATTTCAGCAAGGTCGTCTTGCCGACGCCATTACGCCCCAGCAAGGCCAGGCATTCACCCTTGCGCGCCGACAGGTTGATGCCGCGCAAGGTGTGCGAGGAGCCGTAGTATTGATTTAACTGTTGTACTTCCAGCATAGTCTGTGATCTCCCCTATTACCTTCCCAGATAGACTTCGATGACCCGCTCGTCGGCCTGCACCTCGTCCATGCGGCCTTGCGCCAGCACGGACCCTTCGTGCAGCACGGTGACGATGCCCTGCCGGGCGATTTCCGTCACAAAGCCCATGTCGTGCTCGACCACCATGATCGAATGTTTGCCGCGTAATTCATTGAGCAATTCCGCCGTGCGCGCCGTTTCCGCGTCCGACATGCCGGCCACCGGTTCATCGAGCAGTATCAGCTGCGGCTCCTGCATCAGCAGCATGCCGATTTCCAGCCACTGCTTTTGCCCGTGCGACAGCAAACCGGCCGGCCGCGCTTCGTGGCCGTTGAGGCGGATCAAGCGCAATACCGCTTCGATCTTGCCTTCCTGCTCGGACGTGAGGCGCGCAAACAGGGTGGGCGCCACGCGCTTGTCCATCTTCATCGCCAGTTCCAGGTTGTCGAACACCGTATGCTGCTCGAACACGGTGGGACGCTGGAACTTGCGGCCGATGCCCGCGTGGGCGATCTGCGCTTCCGTCATGGTCGCCAGATTCATGGTCTGGCCGAACCAGGCCGTGCCGGACGTGGGCCGCGTCTTGCCCGTGATCACGTCCATCATGGTCGTCTTGCCCGCGCCGTTAGGGCCGATGATGCAGCGCAACTCACCCACGGAAATATCGAGACTGAGCTTGTTGATCGCCTTGAAGCCGTCGAACGACACACTGATATCTTCCAGATACAAAATGGCGCCATGCGTCGTATCGACGCCCTCGCCTTTTACGCGCGAGTACGTGGGGCCAGCCTCGGTGCTGGCCATGCCGGGCAACATGCGGATACTCATGCGGCCTCCTCTGCCACGATGGGCTTGCGTTTGAGCTTGCTCAATACGCCCAGCATGCCTTGCTGCATGAACAGGGTGACGACGATAAACAGCAGGCCCAGCGCGAACAGCCACAGTTCCGGCATGGCGGCCGTGAACCAGCTTTTCAAGCCGTTGACGGTGAAGGCGCCCAGGATGGGGCCGATTAAAGTCCCCCGCCCGCCTACCGCCACCCACACGACCATCTCGATGGAGTTGGCCGGTGACATTTCAGACGGGTTGATGATGCCCACCTGCGGCACGTACAGGGCGCCGGCGATGCCGCACAGCACGGCCGACAAGGTCCAGACGAACAGCTTGAACCACAGCGGGTTGTAGCCGAGGAACATCAAGCGCGCCTCGCTGTCGCGCACGCCCTGCAGCACCCGTCCCAGCTTCGAACGGACGATGGCGCGCGCGCCGACCAAAGCGGCCAGCAGGAAAGCCAGGGTCAGCAGGAACAGCACGGCCCGCGTGGCGGGCGCCGTGATGCTGTGGCCCAAGATCGTCTTGAAATCCGTGAAACCGTTGTTGCCGCCAAAGCCGGTGTCATTGCGGAAGAACAAGAGCATGAAGGCATACGTCATCGCTTGCGTGATGATGGAAAAATACACGCCCTTGATGCGCGAGCGAAACGCGAAGTAACCAAAGACGAAGGCGAGCACGCCCGGCACCAGCACGACGAGGGCCATGCAATACCAGAAATGTTCCGTGAAGGCCCAGTACCAGGGATAGGTTTTCCAGTCGAGAAAGACCATGAAGTCGGGCAAGCTGCTGTGATACTGACCCTGGTCGCCGATGGCGCGCATCAGATACATGCCGTGCGCATACGCGCCCAGGGCAAAGAACACGCCGTGTCCCAGGGACAATATGCCCGTGTAGCCCCAGACGAGGTCCAGCGCCAGCGCGGCCAGCGCGTAGCACATGAACTTGCCCACCAGCGCCACCGTGTAGGCGGACACGTGCAAGGCATGCCCTTCGGCAAATGCCAGATTGAAAATCGGCAACAACGCCGCCAGTAATGTACAGGCGGCAATCGCCAGCCAGACGGGCCGCGTGAACAGGCCAGGCTTGGATTGATAAGAGGTAATCATTCGACGCTGCGTCCCTTCATGGCAAACAGACCCTGCGGCCGGCGCTGGATGAAAATGATGATGAATATCAAAATGGCGATCTTCGCCAGCACGGCGCCCGCCACCGGTTCGAGGAATTTGTTGACTTCGCCCAGGCCCAGCGCGGCGATCACGGTGCCGGCCAGCTGGCCCACGCCGCCGAGCACCACCACCATGAAGGAATCGACGATGTAGCTTTGGCCCAGGTCCGGCCCCACATTGCCCAGCTGCGACAGGGCTACGCCGCCGAGTCCGGCGATGCCGGAACCGAGGCCGAAAGTGAGCATGTCGACCTTGCCCGTCGCCACGCCCACGCAATCGGCCATGCGGCGGTTTTGCGTAACGGCCCGCACGAACAGTCCCAGCCGCGTCTTGTTCAGGATCAACCACACGGCCACGACGACGACGACGGCAAAGCCGATGATGGCCAGGCGGTTGTACGGCAGCACGAGGCCGCCCAGCACGGTGACGCCGCCCGACATCCAGGCGGGATTGGCCACTTCCACGTTTTGCGCGCCAAAGATCGTGCGCACCGCCTGCATGAGGATCAGGCTGATGCCCCAGGTGGCCAGCAGGGTTTCCAGCGGCCGGCCATACAGCCAGCGGATCACCGTGCGCTCCAGTACTACGCCCACCAGGCCGGAGACGAAAAAAGCGGCAGGCAAGGCGGTCAGCAAATACCAGTCCTGCACGCCGGGCAGGAAGTTGCGGAAAAACAGCTGGCACAGATAGGTCGTGTAAGCGCCTATCATCAGCAATTCCCCGTGCGCCATGTTGATGATGCCCATCAAGCCGAACGTGATGGCCAGCCCCAGGGCCGCCAGCAGCAACACGCTGCCCAGCGAAATGCCGTAAAACACATTGCCGACGAACTCCATGCGCGCCACTCGTCCCTTGATCTGGCGCATGGTCTCGATGGCGGCCAGTTGCACGGATTCGTCCGGCTCGCCACCTTTCTCCAGCATGGCTTGCAGCACGGGCAGCAGGCGCGCATCGCTGCTGCCGGCCAGCGCCTGCACGGCGGCCTTGCGCGTGGCCGCATCGGGCGCATGCAGGTTGGCGCTGGCGATCAGCACCTGCAATATCTGCGTAATTTCAGCATCGTTTTCCTGCGCCAACGCCGCGCGGATCAATGGAATTTGCGCGGGATCAACCGCCTTTTGCAAGGCTTGCGCGGCCGCCAGCCGTTCGGTCCGTTCCGGCGCCAGCAGTTTCAGCCCCGACAAGGCGCCCGCCACGGCCGAGCGCAAGCGGTTGTTGACCATCACGCCATCGATGCCGTCAGGCAGCGGCACGTTCTTGCCGAGCGCCGGGTCAAGCGCCTGCTCGCCGTCGACGATATACACCTTGCCATCGGGCGTGGCATACAAGGCGTCGTCCTGCAGCGCCTGCAGCACCTTGGCGGCCTCGGGCGTGGCCAGGGCGGCGATCTGGGCCACGGCAGCGACCCTGGCGTCGGGATCGTCGCCGGACAGCGGCTTGAGCAATTCTGGAGGGATGGCGGCCTGCGCCAGCGCGGAGAGCAACAGGCAGGCGAGGACCAGCAGTTTGGGGATGAACCTCATTGTAAGTTCCATGGAAAAACTGCACGGGGCAAGCGCTTGCCCCAAAGGCAAGGACAGGGGTCAGACCCGGCGGGTCTGACCCCAGCTCTTTGCCTGGGGTTGCGGCGATGAATCGACACGCAAGCTCTTTACAGCTTCTGCTTGCCCTCATTGCCCTTGATAAACGGGCTCCACGGCTGGGCGCGTATCGGTTCCTTGGTTTTCCACACGACATTGAATTGCCCATCGGCCTTGATTTCGCCGATCATCACGGGCTTGTGCAAGTGGTGATTCGTGGCATCCATGGTCAGGGTAAAGCCGGATGGCGCCTTGACGCTCTGGCCGGCCATGGCGGCGATCACCTTGTCCGTATCCGTCGATTTCGCCTTTTCCACGGCTTGCGCCCACATGTGGATGCCGACATAGGTCGCTTCCATCGGGTCGTTCGTCACCACCGAACCCGCGTTCGGCAGCTTTTGCGCCACCGCATACGCCTTCCACTGCTTGATGAAGGCCGTGTTGACGGGATTCTTGACGGATTCGAAATAATTCCAGGCCGCCAAGTGACCGAGCAAGGGCTTGGTATCGATGCCGCGCAACTCTTCCTCTCCCACGGAAAACGCGACGACGGGCACGTCCGTGGCTTTCAAGCCCGCATTGCCCAGTTCCTTGTAGAACGGCACGTTGGAATCACCATTAATGGTGGAAATGACGGCCGTCTTGCCACCCGTAGAAAACTTCTTGATGTTGGCGACGATGGTTTGATAGTCGGCGTGGCCGAACGGCGTGTAGACCTCGCTGATGTCGTTATCCTTCACACCCTTGCTTTTCAAGAAGGCGCGCAATATCTTGTTGGTGGTGCGCGGATACACGTAATCCGTGCCCAGCAGCACGAAGCGCTTGGCGCCGCCGCCATCCTTGCTCATCAGGTACTCCACGGCCGGGATCGCCTGCTGGTTCGGCGCGGCCCCCGTATAAAACACATTCTTTTCCAGCTCCTCGCCCTCGTATTGCACCGGGTAGAACAGCAAGCTGTTGAGTTCCTTGAACACCGGCAAGACGGATTTGCGCGACACGGACGTCCAGCAGCCGAACACGACAGCCACCTTGTCCTGCGCCACCAGCTGGCGCGCCTTTTCCGCGAACAGGGGCCAGTTCGAGGCCGGATCGACGACGACCGGCTCCAGCTTCTTGCCCAGCACGCCGCCCTTGGCATTGATTTCGGCAATCGTCATCAGCGCCACATCCTTGAGCGACGTTTCGGAAATGGCCATGGTGCCCGACAGGGAGTGCAAAATGCCCACCTTGATCGTGTCGGCGGCCAAGGCCGCCTGCATGTAAGTGGACGTGGCCAGGGCCAGTGCGCCGGCGGCGGCCGCTTTCAGGATGATGCGTCGTGACATGGGGACTCCTGTGATGGGTTCGTGGGGGTCGAGCTGGGCCTGCGATGTTGTTAAAGCAGAATGCATGCCAGCGCCAGCGGGTGTCCGCCATGGTGCACGGGGCCAGCGCCGCACGAAAAAAAACCTGGCTGCACAAGGACTGTGCAGCCAGGTTTCAAATTGCCGTAAAACGGTGCGCAGGACGCAACAATCCCGGCATCAATCCTTGCGCGGAGCTCCACGCAGGCGGCGCCAGCCCTTGCGCCCCAGCGGGAACAGCAGCACGAAAGCGATCAGCCACGGCAGGATGTAGGCCATGGCCGTGATGGCGTTGGCCACGCCTTCCGACAGGTTTTCCGTGAAATTGCCCAGCGCGCGCTTGACGGGGCGCCAGAACGATTGCCTGCCGTCGGCGCTGATGGCCACGTTCAGCAAGTCCGTGTCGATGCGCTGCATCAACAGCGCATTGGCGGCCGTCGCCTGCTCCAGCTCCACTTGCACGGTGGCCAGTTCCTTGCTCACCTTGATCAGCGCATCGACGTTGGTGCCCGAGCGCTTTTCCAGGTCTTGCAGCTGCGCCTGGTACTGCTTGAGCATTTCCAGGCGTTTCTTGCTGTCGAGCACCGGACGCCCCAGGTCTTCCACCTTGGTGCCCTGGCTGGTGACGTCGCCTTCGGCCGCGACCAGCGCGACGAGCTTCTTGATGCCGGCCGGCTTGGCGCGCACGCTGATGCGTGCGTGCACGTAGCGTCCGCCGTTGATGCTGGAATCGAGCAGCAGACAGCCGTTTTCCGTATCGGCCTTGCAGGCGGCGACCACTTTTTCATACAGGAGCGGCACTTGCGCCTCGCTCGTATCGACGCTGACGTTATGCTCATAGGCAAGAAACTCGCTGCCTTTTTCCTTGCCGTCGAGACGCGCGGCACTCGATTGCCCGCCGCTCTCGCCCTTGCTGCCGCAACCGGCCAGCAGCATCAGGCCAATCAGACCAATATGGATTTTTTTCATGGTTTCTTTCTATGATTATTTGTTCAACGGAAGCATCTCGACATCGGGCAGATGCGCCGCCACGTCCTGCACCGTCGCATGGCCCGTCAGGGAGGCGATCACCTGCGGCAACGGCGCCGGCCAGATTTCCGGCAAATCGCGCTCCTCGGGCGCCAGCACGGGAAAGGCCAGCTGTTCCCGTGGCGGCACAAAGGCCGCGTCGACGCCGGGCTTGTTGCCCCGCGCATCGATGCGGTACCAGCCAAATTCCTGCAGATACACGGCGTTCAAGCCATGCAGGCAGAACGGCGGCCCCACCTCGCCCACCGCCAGGCGCTGGTAGCACAGGCCGGCAGGAATGCCGTTGGCGCGCAGCAGCGCGGCCAGCAGATGACTCTTCGCATAACAATAGCCCGTGCCATGCTGCAAGACGTCGGAAGCGCGGCAGGTGACGGGATTGCGCCGGTAATCCCAGCTGTGGGCGATCTCGTCGCGCACGAAGGCAAAGCAGCGGGCCGCGATGGCGGCGTCGCCCACCGCGCCTGCCGCCAGCGCGGCCGCCCTGGCGCGCACGGCCGGATGGTCGCTGTCGATGTAAGTGCTGCTGGCTAAATACAGGGAAAAGTCGGTAGACATGGCATCCAGGTCATGCAAAAAGATAATGCGCGATTCTAGTCGAAGCGGCACGAAATCGAACGTTTCCTTGCGCAGGAACAAAGAAAATCCACGCTTCGGCCTGCCTGCCAGGGGGGCGGCGACTTTGGCGGCGGCCCGGTAGCTGGTATCATGCGGGCAAACGCAGCCGGCCCTGTTGGCCCCGCACATGGCACTACCTTGCGAAGCGGCCCCCGCCGCCGACGCCTCCCTACAGATCAGAGAAACGAGTTCCCTATGAGCACTTCATCGTCCCACCCATCGTTCTGGCGCCGAGTCCCGCTGGCTTTCGGCGCCTTCTTCAGCACGCTGTCGGACGCCGCCTATGCGGCCCGCGTGGAAAAGCTGTCCTTGCCCGAAGCCGCCCCGGTGGCGCCAGTGGCTCCGGCGCCCGCCCCCGTGCCGACGCCGGCCGCCGCGCCCGTCATTTTGAAGGAAGCGACGCCCGATGCGGCCCTGCAATTGCTGGCCCTGCTGCAACGCGAAGCGCGATTGATCGACTTTACCCAGGAAAACCTGGGCAGCCATGCCGACGCCGACATCGGCGCGGCCGCCCGCGTCGTGCATGAAGGTTGCGCCAAGGTCATGCGCGAATACTTCACCATCGAGGCCGTGCGCCAGGAAGCCGAAGGCAGCCGCATCGTGCTGCAGGAAGGCTTTGATTCCGCGCAAGTGCGCCTGACGGGCAACGTCGTCGGTTCGGCGCCGTTCACGGGCACCCTCAGCCACCGCGGCTGGCGCGCGTCCAGCGTGCGCCTGCCGAAACTGAGCGAGCAGCACGACGCGGCCATCCTGGCGCCAGCCGAGGTGGAACTGTGAACGATCAAACCAACAATACCGCACGCTACGCCATCGGCATCGACCTGGGCACCACCCACAGCGCCCTGTCGTACGTGAACCTGGTCGAGAGCGACGGCGAGCAATCGAGCCACGGCGTGCTGAAAGTCCCGCAGCTGTCGGCGCCGGGCACCGTCGAAGAATTGTCGCTGCTGCCGTCGTTCGTCTACCTGCCGCACGCCGATGAAGTGGCGGCGGGCGACCTGGCCCTGCCCTGGGTCACCGAGGAAGCCGAAGCGCCGTTCGTCGTCGGCGAAATGGCCCGCAGCCGCGGCGCCACCACGCCGATCCGTCTGGTGTCGAGCGCGAAAAGCTGGCTGTGCCACCCGGGCGTGGACCGCCGCGCGGCCATCCTGCCGAACGACGCGCCGGCCGAAGTGCCGCGCATCTCGCCCATCACGGCCGCCACGCGCTACCTGACGCACTTGCGCCAGGCCTGGGACAACGCCCACCCGCAAGCACCGTTCGCCGAGCAGGAAATCACCGTCACCATCCCCGCCTCGTTCGATCCGGCCGCGCGCGAGCTGACGATGGAAGCGGCGCAGGCGGCCGGCTACGCCTCATTGACCTTGCTGGAAGAGCCGCAGGCGGCCCTGTACAGCTGGATCCAGACCAGCGAAGGGCGCTGGCGCAAGGAAGTCAAGCCCGGCGACATCATTTTAGTGGTCGACGTGGGCGGCGGCACCAGCGACTTTTCGCTGATCGCCGTGCTGGAACGCGACGGCGTGCTGGAACCGCACCGCGTGGCCGTCGGCGAGCACATCCTGCTCGGCGGCGACAATATGGACCTGGCACTGGCCCATCTGGTGGCGCGCAAGCTGGCCGCCAACGGCACCCAGCTGGACGCCTGGCAGATGCGCGCGCTCACTTATGGCTGCCGCAGCGCCAAGGAAAGCCTGCTGGCCGACAGCGGCCTCGATGTGGCACCGATCGTCGTGCCGAGCCGCGGCTCGAAACTGATCGGCGGCTCCATCCGCACGGAACTGACGCGCGCGGAAGTGTCCACTTTCATTCTCGACGGCTTCTTCCCGCAAGTGGAAGCGTCGAGCCGCCCCGCCGTGCGCACGCGCGCCGGCCTGACGCAACTGGGCTTGCCGTATGCGCAGGACGCGGCCATCACGCGCCACCTGGCCGCGTTCCTGGGCCGGCAAGTGGCGGCCACCAGCGAACTGGAAGGCTTCGCTGGCCGCCAATCGGCCGACGCCAGCTTCCTGCACCCGACGGCCGTGCTGTTCAACGGCGGCGTCTTCAAGTCCGACCTGCTGGTGCAGCGCATCATGGCCACCGTCAACGACTGGCTGTACATGGAAGGCGCGGAGCCGGCGCGCATGCTGGCCGGGGCCGACCTGGACCTGGCCGTGGCGCGCGGCGCCGCCTACTACAGCTACGTGCGCCGGGGCCATGGCGTGCGCATCCGCGGCGGCACGGCCAGCTCCTTCTACGTGGCCATCGAATCGGCGATGCCGGCCATCCCCGGCATGGAACCGCCGATCCAGGCCCTGTGCGTGGCGCCGTTCGGCATGGAAGAAGGCAGCGAACTGGAACTGCCGGGCCAGCAATTCGGCCTGGTCGTGGGCGAACCCGTGCACTTCCGCTTCTTTGCCTCGTCCACGCGCCGCAACGACCAGATCGGCGATTTGCTCGACTTCTGGGGCCCCGATGAATTACAGGAGCTGAGCGAAATCCAGGCGACCTTGTCCGCCGAAGGCCGCTCGGCCGGCGACGTGGTGCAGGTCAAGCTGCACGCGCGCGTGACGGAAGCGGGCACCCTGGAGCTGCTGGCCGTTTCCCCTGACGGCGCCGAGCGCTGGAAGGTGGAATTCGACGTGCGCGGCACGCCGCAGCAATAGGCATGCGCGGCACTGCGGGCAAGCCGGCCTTCCTGGTCGGCATCGACCTGGGCACCACCAATACGGTGGTCGCCTATGCCAATGCCGCCGATGCGCAGGCGGGCATCCAGCTGTTCGCCATCGAGCAGCTGGTCGCTCCCGGCGAAGTGGGCGCACGCCCCCTGCTGCCTTCCTTGCGCTACCATCCCGCCGCCGGCGAACTGGCGGCGGGCGACTTGCAGCTGCCTTGGCCGCAGCAGGACGTGGCCGGCGTGGAGCATGCCGTGCTGGGCGCCCTGGCGCGCCAGCTCGGCGCGCAAGTGCCGGGCCGGCTCGTTTCCAGCGCGAAGAGCTGGCTGTCGCACGCGAACGTGGATCGCCAGGCGCCGATTTTGCCGTGGGGCGCCGATGCCGATGTCGCGAAAGTGTCGCCCGTGGCGGCCAGCGCCAGCTACCTGGCCTACGTGCGCGCCGCGTGGAACCACCGCTTCCCCGCCGCGCCCCTGGAAGAGCAGGAACTGGTGCTGACCATCCCCGCCTCGTTCGACGAGGGTGCGCGCGCACTCACCTTGGAAGCGGCGCGCATGGCGGGCTTGCCCACCTTGCGGCTGGTGGAAGAGCCGCAGGCCGCCTTCTATGATTACCTGCACCGCCGGCGCGACACCTTGCGGCTTGACCTGGCGCAAACGCGCCGCATTTTGGTCTGCGATGTGGGCGGCGGCACCACGGATTTCAGCCTGATCGACGTGGCCTTCGATGACGACGGCGAACCGCAGCTCACGCGCAGCAGCGTGGGCAACCACCTGATCCTCGGCGGCGACAATATGGACCTGGCGCTGGCCCACCTGGTGGAAACGCGCATGGCGGCGGGCAGCGAAGGCGGCATGAAGCTGTCCGCCGCGCGCTTGTCGCAGCTGATGGAACGCTGCCGCGCCGCCAAGGAGCTGCTGCTCTCCAGCGATGCACCGGAGAAAACCACCGTCACCCTGCTGGGCGCCGGCTCGCGCCTGATAGGCGGCAGCCGTTCCGCCGACGTCACGCGGGACGAAGTGGCGGCCATGGTGGTCGACGGCTTCTTCCCGAAGGTGGAACTGGCTGACACAGCGAAAAAGGGCCGTACCGGCATCGTCGAATTCGGCCTGCCGTATGCGCAGGACGCGGCCATCACGCGCCACCTGGCCAGCTTCCTGCAGCAGAATCAAGGGGCACTGCAGGGCGACCTGCCCGACACCCTGCTGCTCAATGGCGGCGTGTTCCGCGCCGACGCATTGGCGCGCCGCCTGGCGGACACCCTGGCGCACTGGCGCGGACAGCCGCTGACCATCCTGCACAACGACAATCCCGACGTGGCCGTGGCCCGTGGCGCTGTCGCCTACGCGCTGGCCCGGCGTGGCCAGGCGCCGCGCATCGGCGGCGGTTCGCCGCGCAGCTATTTCCTCGTGCTGGGCGAAGCGGGCAAGGACCACCGCGCCGTCTGCATCCTGCCCCGTGGCAGCGCCAGCGGCGAGGAAATCCGCCTGACGGAGCGCCTGTTCGCGCTGCGCCTGGGCCGGCCCGTGCGCTTCCACCTGGCCACGTCCCTTGCCGAAGCGGGCACGCCGCCGCAGCTGGGCGAGATCGTCGACCTGGACGCGGGCGACTACCTGCGCCTGCCGCCGCTGGCCAGCGTGCTGCACGCCAAAGACGGCGGCAATGACAAACGCGAAATCACCGTGCAGCTGGCCACCGTGATGACGGAAGTGGGCACGCTGGAAGTGCATTGCGTGGCCGCAGCCGATGCCGGTGCGCGCTGGCTGCTGGAATTCCAATTGCGCGCTGGCAAGGAAGAGCAAGGCGGTGGCGAGGCTCAAGCCGTGTCACCGCGCATGAAGGAAGCCATCGAGAAGATCGAGCGCATCTTCGGCGGCAAGGCGCAAAAGGTCGACGTCAAGGAAGTGCGCCAGTTGCGCCAGCACCTGGAACGTGGTCTGGGCGGGCGCGAAAGCTGGGATACGCCATTGCTGCGCCAGCTGTTCGATGCCCTCCTGCTGCGCGCCCGTGGCCGGCGCCGCTCCGCCGAGCATGAACGGGTCTGGCTGAATCTGGCCGGCTACTGCCTGCGTCCCGGCTATGGCGATGCGCTGGACCCGTGGCGCATCGAGCAGCTGTGGGCGATGTTCGACACGGGCGTGCAGCACCACAAGGACAGCCAGGTGTGCGCCGAATGGTGGACTTTGTGGCGCCGGGTGGCCGGCGGCTTGAGCACGGAGCAGCAGTTGCGCCTGCTCGACGACTTCGCCTTCAACCTGCAAGCCGATGCGGCGCAGCGCGGCAGCCGCCCCGTCACCCTCGTGAACGGCAGCGACGACGACATGCTGCGCCTGGGCGCCTCGCTGGAGCGCATCCCCGGCGCCTACAAGGCGGAAGTGGGCGCCTGGCTGCTGAAACGCCTGGAGAAAGCCAGTAACAAGGGCGAAGCGGCCGACACGAACACCCTGTGGGCGCTGGCCAGGGTCGGCGCGCGCCAACCCTTCCACGGCAGCGCGCACGAAGTGGTCGACAGCGCCACCGTGGCCGAATGGCTGCAGGTGCTGCTGGCGCTGGACTGGAAAAAAATCGAACCGGCCGCCTTCGCGGCCACCCACCTGGCGCGCATGACGGGCGACCGCTCGCGCGACATCGCCGACGACTTGCGCGCCACCATCCTCGCCCGCCTGAAAGCCGTCGGCGCCCCGCCCCTGTGGCAGGCGATGGTCAGCGAAGTGACCCAGCTGGACGAAGCGAATACCAAGCGCATGCTGGGCGAGGCGCTGCCGCCGGGGTTGAAGCTGATCGGGTGAGCAGCGTCCTTGATTATGCGATCACATGAATCTACAATGTAGACACATAGGAGGTCACATGGAACTATCCATCCAAAAATGGGGTAATAGTGCTGCGGTGCGCTTGCCAACAGAACTGCTGGGCATGCTGAAGGTGTCGCTGGGCGACAAGCTGGCGGTTGATGTGCGTCCCGACGGCATATTCCTGAAAGCCAAGCGCCCCGCCTTTACGCTCGATGATCTGGTGGCTCAATGCGATGTCACGGCGCCAGAACCGGCCGACATGGCGGCATGGAGCCAGGTCAAACCGGCAGGCCGCGAAGCATGGTAAAGCGCGTCCAGTTCGGCCGTGGCGACATCGTGATGGTCAATCTGGAGCCGACGGAAGGCCGTGAGCAGCGCGGTACATACCGGCCGGCGCTGGTGCTATCCACCAGCGCCTTCAACGCGCTCGGCGTCGTGCTGGTCGCTCCCATCACGCAAGGCGGCGATTTTGCCCGCCACGCGGGCTTTGCCGCGTCCTTGAGCGGCAGCGGCACGACGACGCAGGGCGTGGCGCTGGTCAACCAGATCCGCATGCTCGACCTTGAAGCGCGCGGCGCAAAGCGCATCGAAACCGCGCCCGAATTCGTGGTGGAAGACGCGCTGGCGCGCCTGCGCGCCATTACCGACTAATCAGCGTTCACCGGCGGCCAGATCGCCCTGGCTGCGCGCGCCACGATAACGCGGCAAGCCATCGGCCAATTTCACCTGTTTCAGATCACGGCGACGATCAACAACAGCACCGCCAGCGGCGCCTGCACCAGCACGATGCCGGGATGCGTGCGGCGCAGCTGGGCCCAGACGGACAGGCCAGGCACTTCCTCGTGCGGATGGTGGGCTTCGTCGCGCAGCGACATCGCGTGCAGGAACATGCCGGCGATCAGCGGACCGGGGTTGACCCACCAGCCCTGCTCCAGCAAGCCGCGCGACAGGTAGATGGCCAGCGCGCCGATGGCAAACGGCGAAGCCCACACCAGCGCCAGCATCAGGCGGATGCCATAGAATTCGGCCACGGTGCCCATGCGGTGCAGGCGGCTGAAATCATGGTCTTCCATGCGCTTGTCGATGGCCAGTTCGGCGCGGCCGTACAGGGTCCACAGACCGCCGAACAGGCAGCCCAGCAGCACGCCGATGACGATATCGGCCGCGAACACCGCATATTTATTGACGTCGGCCGTGCCGATGCCCAGCGACGTGTGGGCAGCCGCATGCAGGTGCAGGCCGGCCTGCTCGCCTTCGGCCGTCGTATAGCGGTCGCGCACGTCATACGTGCTGCCGATGTACACGACGTTCTTGCGCAGCGCCCCGGCATCCACGCCGGCCTGGCCCTCGATCAGTTGGACGCGCGTGCGCGTGGGATTCAGGAATGCCGGCGCCACGGCAGCCGGGTGAAACGGCGCCGTGACGGCATTCTGCTCGGCCGCCGCCCTGGCGTCGCCGCGGATGACGGGCTCGAACGCCCAGCGCGCCAGCTCCTTTTCGCTGCCCGTGCGCCGCGCCAGCTGGCACACGCGGCCAGCCAGCGCCACCACTTCTTTTTGCTCGGACAGGGCCGCCGGCATGGGTTGCTGCTGCTCCTGTTCATCGGCGCCATGCGCCAGCTCGAAGGCCACGGCCGCCAGCACGGGACTTTTCAGCTCGATGCGCGTGACGGCGCCCATGCGCTCGCGGATCCGCGGGCTGGCGAAGTGGATGCCGGCCGTGCAGCGCGCGCGTATCCACGGCAGGTTCGCATTCTCGTCCGACTGCTCGGGCAGGATCAGCACCAGTTTCCGGCCATCGGCTGCCAGCCGGTCGAGCAGGCTGTCGAGCGGCCGCTCGCCCGCCTTGTGCTGCTCATACACGGCCGGCGCCAGATCCAGGTCGATGGCCAGCACCTTGCTGCCGCGCGCGGCGGCGCTGGCGATCAATTGCTCCAGGCGCGTGCGTTCCAGCGGTTCGCGCTCGTCGAAGACCTGTTCAAACGCGGGCTGGTCGATTTCGATGATGCCGGGCCGGTAGGCGGCGCCCGGGTCCTTGCCCCGGTCCAGCAATTGCTCCTGCGCCGCGCTGGCGCGCAGCATGGCAGCATCGAGCCATTCGAGCACGTGAAAACCTTCCAGCACCAGCATCAGCGCGGCGATCAGGCTCGCGCCGATCACGTGGTGCAGCAGATGCGTGCCCGTCAGCTTGAAGGCCGAACCCAGCTGGGCGACCGGCCACAGCAGACGCCGCCAGAGCGGCGGGTGCGGTTGGTCCGGCTGGCTGGTTTCCACGGTGCCTGCTCCTTGCGTGCAACAAATAAATTATCACTTAAGCAATAAATGATGACGAAAGGACAGTATATTGCAGTTGTGCCCGTTCCGCCGCACGGCTGGCCATGCAGCCGCGCGGCCAGTCTTACTTCGGCCTGGCCAGCAGCAGCTTGCCCAGCGCTTCGAAGGCCGGCGTGGTGGTAGGATCGTTGGCCGCATTGGCTGCCGTCGGCGTCGAGGCGAAGCGCACGATCACCATTTCCGCCTTCGGATCGATGTAGATACGCTGGCCGTACACGCCGCGCGCCATGTAGGCGCCATGGTCGTTATGCGTGACCCACCACATGTCGCGGTAGCTCCAGCCCTTGAGCAAATCGTAGCCGCCCTTGGCGAACAGCTGCTTGTCGCCGCCACGGCGGATATCGTCGACGGCCGCATTGGGCAGAATCTGCTGGCCGTTGTAGCGGCCATCGTTGCGCAGCATCTCGCCGAAGCGGGCCAGGTCGCGCAAGCCGGCATTCAGGCCGCCGCCGGCAAACGGCGTGCCCGTCGAGTCGACCGTCATGTAGGCATCCTGCTCGGCGCCCAGCTTTTGCCAGACATGCTCGGACAGGTAGTCGTTGACGTTCTGCCCCGTGACGCGGGCGATGATCCAGCCCAGCACGTCGGAGTTGACCGTGCGGTAGCCGAACGCCTCGCCGTGCCGGCCCTCGTGCCGCACCGTCTGCAGGTACTCGAAATAGCTGCGCGGGCCCGTGTAATCCTTCGGCTTGGGCAGCGGGCTGCCGGCCGCCGCGTGCTGCCATACTTCCGCTTTCGGGTCCGCGTAATCTTCGCTGAATTTCAGGCCCGTGGTCATGTCGAGCACCTGGCGCACGGTAGCGTCGCCAAACGCGGATTTGGCCAGCTCCGGCACATACTCGGCCACTTTCTTGTTCGGATCGAGCTTGCCTTCGGCCACCAGGGCCGCGCCGATGGTGCCCATGACGGACTTCGTCACCGACATGGCGCCGTGCTGGCCGCTTTCCTTCAGCACGCCAAGGTAACGCTCATACACGATGCGCCCCCGGTGCAGCACCACGATGCCGTCCGTGTAGTTGGCGCCCAGCGACTGCTCCCAGGTCATCGTTTCCTTCGCGCCCAGGGGCGTGAAGCGCAGGCCGTCGATATCGTTGCGCAGCGCGCGTTTCAAGGGCACGGGCGCTTTCAAGCCGCGCGCCACCGCCACCGTCGGCATCAGCTGGCGGAAGTGCGACACGCTCCAGCGCAGCTGCGGAAAATTGAAATAGCTGCCATCGTCGAAGCGGATGATCTTGTCGGCCGGCGGCGGCGCGCCCACCATCCATTGCAAGGCGGCCGGATCGCTGGCGGCGGCCGACAGCGGCGCCGTCGCCTCTGCCGCGTAGGCGCCGGCGGCCAGCGCCAGGCAGGCGGCGGCCAGGGCCAGGCGTTTCATGCTTGGGAAATCGTTCATGCGATGCTCTCCTTGATAATCAGAATACTTAATAAACCCATACGACGTTCGCCAGCCAGCCCGTCCACGTTTTGGCCTGCCCGTTCACCAGCTGGTTCACGCCCGACTGCGCGAACGAGGCGCTGAAACCCAGGGTCAGGTAGGTATTCGGGTTCACCACGCGCACGTATTTGACGAAGACGTCGTTGGCCAGCATCGGGCGCAGCACGCCCGCGATCACCACGGGCGCGTCGCCCGGCACGTCGAGGCGCGTGGCCTGGCCGAACTGCAGCGGACTGCCCATCCGGTTGGCCCGCACCTGGGCCAGGTAGGCGGTCACGGTGTCCTTCGGCGTCGGGTGCAGCTCGATGGTGGCCTGCAGCGCATTCACGTTGGCATTGACGAAAACCCAGGTCGCCTTGCTGCCCGAAGCCCAGGCGCCCGGCGTGCCTTCGAAGAACAGCGGGTCGAAGCGCTCGTTGCGCGCCGTACGCGGATCGTCGCCGGAAAAACTCTGGTAGCCAAGCGTGAACTTCGGCGTCCACGCCACGTCGGGCAGCGAAAAGCCCCCTTCCGTGCGCCAGCCCCAGCCCCGCATCGGCTCGCGCGTATTCCATTCGCGCGCCGCATCGACGCCGAACCAGCCTTTCGACAGCATGGTGGGCAGCACGGGAACGCGCGCGTAGCCATACACGAACTGCAAGTCCTTGCGGCCATCGGGCACGGCCAGCGGCGCGCCGATGCCGCCTGGCGCCGCCTGCGGATACGCGGCATGCGAACGCGGTACCTTGCCATACGCGATGCCGGCCTTGCGGTCGTTCGCGGGCGCGTAGCTGACATCCACGCCGACGACGCGCGTGCCGCTATCGTTGTCGGGGTTTTCATTCGGGTCGAGGTAAAACGCCTGGGCGCTGAACGCGTCCTGGCTTATCTTGGCCACCACGGAATTCTGGAAGGCCTTGCGCGGCCCCAGTTTCAGCGCGCCGCGGTCAAAGCCGTTCGAGCCGCCATTGGCAATCAGCATGCCCGTGCCCAGCGTGAAATTCTGCGCGCCGGCCGACAGGTCAAGCATGGCGCGCGTGCCGCCGAGCGGCAGGCGGATGCCGGCGACGAATTCCTCGACCGAGATGCGGCCCGTATCGCCCGCGCCAAACGGATCGTGACGCAAGGTGCCCGAGCCGACGGCCGACGCGCGCGCATACAGCTGCTTGCCGTCGCCCAGGTTGCGCTTGAAACCGAGCGCCGGCTTGACATAGAACTCGTACCAGTAGGGATTGAAATCGAAGCCGGGATTGCGCGCCGGCGTATTCGACAGCTTCCAGAACAGATTGCTCTCGCCGGCCACCTGCACGCCCGCTTCCACGGAACGCATCACCTGCCAGTCGGCGCCGATGGCCGGCTCGACGGCGGCGCGCCGGGCCACTTCCTTTTCCATGCTGCTCAGCCCCTCGGGATCGAGCTGGCCGGCGGCGCAGCAGGCGGCGCTCCAGCCCAGCAGGGCCAGGACGAGTGAGCGGCGCACCGGGAACATCGCTTGCGTTGCCATAGGTATCCCTTGCGATAGCTGACTTTAGATTTGAACGAATGTTATCAGAGATGCTCTTTTTTATTGTTGTAAAGCATCCTACTGTGCGGCGCCAGGCGCTGAGACGAACGTCTCACGTGCGCGCCATGCTGCAGCGCAGAATGCGTCCCCCCGGCCTTCATGCTACAAACGGGCATACCATCAAAAATACCGAGACACCGGAGAGCGCCATGCCCTACGTCCGCCAGACCAGCCATATCGACCGCGTACGCGACCTGATCGCGGGCCGTGTCGTCCATCCTGGCGCCGATACGGCCAGGCTGGCGTCATCGTACCGGCGCTCGCTGGACGACTACCGGCTCGACCCCGCCTCCACCACGGGGCCGCGCATCCTGACGGGCGCCGAACTGCGCGCCATCCAGCAATCCGAGGAGAATTTTCTGCGCTCCACGGGCCAGTGCCTGCCTCGCCTGCACGCCATGGTGCGCGAAGCGGGCTACTGCGTCATCCTGGCCAATGCGCGCGGCGTGACCATCGATTACGTGGTCGACACGGACCAGCGCAAGGATTTCAAGAAGGCGGGCCTGTACCCGGGCTCGTGCTGGTCGGAAGAGGAGGAAGGCACGTGCGGCATCGCCTCCGTGCTGCTCGACCAGGAAGCCATCACCGTGCACAAGACCGACCATTTCCGCGCCGCCTTCACGGGCCTCACGTGCAGCGCCGCACCGATCTTTTCGCCGCACGGCGACTTGATCGGCGTGCTCGATGCCTCGGCGCTGACTTCCCCCGATGCGCGCGACAGCCAGCGCCTGGTCAAGCAGCTGGTGCGGCAAGGCGCGACCCTGATCGAGGACGGCTTTTTCCTGAAGTCCTATGGCCATTGCTGCATCCTGCTGGCGCACCGCAACCGCCACTTCGTGGAAGTGCAGCCGGAAATGCTGCTCGCCATCGACGAGCATGGCGACATCGTCGCCGCCAACCGCTGCGCGCGCGACGTCATCGGGGGGCTGGACACCCTGCCGCGTCCCGTCGCCGACGTGCTGGAAGTGCGCGCCGAGCGGCTGTTCGATGCGCGCGCGGGACACAATCTGCTGTCCTTGCGCCTGGCCGGCGGCAGCACCTGGCTGCACGCCCGCGTGCGCGCACCGCTGCGCCAGGCCAGCGTGCGCGCCACGCGCAATGCGCCCGTCGCGGACGGCGTGCTGGAATACACGCCGCCGGAGCTGGCCGAGCGCACGCGCATCGTCAACGCCATGAGCGCCGCCAAATGGCGCCCGCTGCAGGCGGCCGCCATGCTGGGCGTCTCGCGCGCCACCCTGTACCGGCGCCTCAAGCAGCTGCACATCGTGCCGCCGCACCGCCAGTAAGGCATCCGGCAAGCTGAGATTTCCGTCTCACATTCCGCCATGCTGCGCTGCGGGATGCGGGGCCGGAACGCCGGTGTTACAACATCGTCAGCGGCAACACAGCCGCATCCCATCATAAAGTCAGCAGACTTGGAGGAGACACGATGCAAACCGATATCAACCCACACGATCTGGCCGTGGCCGGCATCCTGGAGCAGCTCGAAGGCTGTCTTCGCGCCAGCGACGGCACGGGCGCCGCGCAATTGTTCGAACAGGACGGCTACTGGCGCGACCTGGTGCTGTTTACCTGGAATTTGAAAACGCTGGAAGGCCGCGGGCAGATCGCCGCCATGCTGGCCGCGCAACTGGGCGCCGTGCAGCCCGTGACCGTCCGCATCGCCGACGGCGAGCATGCCGTGGAAGCGGGCGGCGTGCTGCAAAGCTGGATCACGGTGGAAACGAACGTGGCGCGCGGCGTGGGCTTCATCCGCATCCGCGACGGCAAGATCTGGACCCTGCTCACCACCATGAGCGAATTGAAGGGTTTTGAGGAAGCCAAGGGCGGGCGGCGGCCCATGGGCGCGGAACACGGCGCGCGCACGGACCGCCGCAGCTGGCTGGAGCACCGCGAACAGGAAGCGGCCAAACTGGGCTACGCGCGCCAGCCCTATTGCGTCATCATCGGCGGCGGCCAGGGCGGCATCGCGCTGGGCGCGCGGCTGCGCCAGCTGAACGTGCCGACCATCATCATCGAGAAAAACGCGCGCCCGGGCGACAGCTGGCGCAAGCGCTATAAATCGCTGTGCCTGCACGACCCCGTCTGGTACGACCACATGCCGTACATCCCGTTCCCCGACAACTGGCCCGTCTTCACACCCAAGGACAAGGTGGGCGACTGGCTGGAAATGTACACCAAGGTGATGGAACTGAACTACTGGGGCTCGACTTCCTGCGAATCGGCCAGCTTCGACGAAGCCACGGGCGAGTGGACGGTGCAAGTGCTGCGCGACGGCCAGCCCGTCACCCTGAAGCCGCAGCAGCTGGTGCTGGCCACGGGCATGTCGGGCAAGGCGAACATGCCGAAGTTCAAGGGCATGGACGTGTTCCAGGGCGAGCAGCAGCACTCGTCGCAGCATCCGGGGCCGGACGCGTATGCCGGCAAGAAGGTGGTGGTCATCGGCGCGAACAATTCCGCGCACGATATCTGCGCCGCCCTGTGGGAAGCGGGCGTGGACGTGACCATGGTGCAGCGCTCGTCGACGCACATCGTCAAGTCCGATTCCTTGATGGACCTGGCCTTGGGCGACCTGTATTCGGAACGGGCGCTGGCGTCCGGCATGACGACGGCCAAGGCGGACCTGACGTTCGCCTCGATCCCATACAAGATTTTGGCCGACTTCCAGAAGCCCGTCTTCCAGGCCATCCGCGAGCGCGATGCGGATTTTTATGCGCGGCTGGAAGAACGGGGCTTCATGCTCGATTTCGGCGACGACGATTCGGGCCTGTTCATGAAATACCTGCGCCGCGGCTCCGGCTACTACATCGACGTGGGTGCCTCCGAGCTGGTCGCCGACGGCAAGATCAAGCTGAAAAGCGGCGTCGGCGTGCAGGAGCTGAAAAGCCATTCCATCGTGCTGTCCGACGGCACGGAACTGCCGGCCGACCTGCTGGTGTACGCTACCGGCTACGGTTCCATGAATGGCTGGGCGGCCGACCTGATCTCGCCCGAGGTGGCGAATAAAGTGGGCAAGGTGTGGGGACTCGGCTCCGCCACGACGAAGGACCCGGGCCCGTGGGAGGGCGAGCAGCGCAATATGTGGAAACCCACGCAGCAGCAAGCGCTGTGGTTCCACGGCGGTAACCTGCACCAGTCGCGCCACTATTCGCAATACCTGTCGCTGCAGCTGAAGGCGCGCATGGAAGGGTTGAACACGCCCGTGTATGGGCAGCAGGAGGTGTATCACCTGGCATAAAAGCCGGGGGTGGGTATAAAAAATGGTGGCGAACCGAAGTCCGCCGCCATTTTTTTGGTTTGCAGTGATACTTCTTCAGCACCACACAAACGTCTGACACAAATCGTAGCGAGCGGCGATGATTTGCGACTAAGAAGCGCAACCGTGCTTGAGCACGGTGAGCATCGCAGGCCGCAAAGCGCGACGCGCAGTAGATTTTGTCACACGTTTTTACTGTTTGATCGCTTCGATGGCGAACGTCAAAGTGACATCATCGCTGACGGCCGGCGCATATTTGCCGGCGTTGAATTCCGAGCGCTTGATCTTGGCCGTGGCGTTGGCGCCGCAGGCGTCTTTTTTCAGCATCGGGTGCGGTGCGCAGGTAAACGAGGTGACGGTCAGGGTGACTGGCTTGGTCACGCCTTTCAGGGTCAGGTTGCCGTCGACGGAGGCCAGCTTGTCGCCGTCGAAATTGAACTTGGTCGACTTGTAGGTGGCGACCGGGTACTTGGCCGTGTCGAGGAAGTCTTCGCCCTGGATGTGCGAGTTGAACAGGGTCGAACCCGTGTCGACAGATTTGGTGTCGATCAGCACTTCGACGGCGCCCGTCCTGGCGGCGCGGTCCAGGGTGACCTTGCCGGTGGTGTTATTGAAACGGCTTTGCTGCGTCGAGAAGCCCATGTGGGTGTACTCGAAACGGGGGAAAGTGTGGCTGCCATCGATGACATAGACTTCAGGAGCGGCAACGGCGGACAGCGAGAAGCCGGCGGCGGCGATAAAAGCGAGCAGTTTTTTCATTGTAGGTTCCTAACAGAAAGTGGAGGATGTCAAAACCGCAACCGGCTGCAGGCGAATGACGGCTGCGGCTGATTGTCTGGCTTCAGTTGCAACAGATTATGCATGGCATGAAGATCGATGTAAAACGGAAAATATACCTAGTTAGTATCGATAAAATCGATAATACATGGCGATATTCTCTGCGACAGCGCCTTCTGCTGCCGATTATTGTCTGCATTGCCAAAAATATCCAGCGTTATCCGGCGCCTCAGATTGCACCATAGATGAGAATGATTCTTGTTATTATTTGATGGGCTTGCTATCATGGCTCGTTTTGATCACGGGGACATGCGCGGTGCTTGAACGCTATTACCAGGAATTGCTGCGCCTGATTTCGCGCTCCACGGGATGCCGCGACAAGGCACAGGACGTGGTGCAGGAAGCCTACGCCCGCATCCTGGCGCGCGAGCCGCTCGGCGGCGCACCTCCCCTGCAAGGCGGTGCTCCCTCCCTGCACAGCGGCGCGGCGCCCGACAGCGGCCAGCGCGCCCTGCTGTACGTCACGGCGAAAAACATCGCCATCGACGAACAGCGCTTGCGCCAGAGGCGGCCCCATGACGCGCTCGACGAGCCGCACCTGCAGCTGCGCGCGCCGCGTGCCGATGAACCCGAGCAACGGCTGCACGACCGGCAAACCATGGAACGCCTGCTGGCCATCATCGAGGCCCTGCCGCCGCGCTGCCGCCAGGCTTTCGCGCTGTACAAGTTCGATGGCCTGAGCCAGATCGAGATCGCCGCGCAGATGGGTATCTCCGTCAACATGGTGGAAAAACACATCATCAACGGCATGCTCGCCTGTAAAAAAGGCTTGCCCGAGCGGGATACGCTATGAAACAGCACATGACATCACAAGACACGACGGCCGACGACATCGACTTCCTGGCGGCGCAATGGCTGCTGCGCCGCGACGCGGGCCTGGCCGCGCACGAACTGGCGGCATGGCGGCAATGGCTGGAAGCGGACCCTCGCCACCAGCAGGCCTGGCAGGCGCTGGCCCGCACCGATGCGCTGCTGGCCAGCCTGCCGGCGCAGCGCGTGGCGGCCTTCAGCCAGCCCGCCCCGGCGGCGGGCACGCCGTCATCGCTGTTGCAGCGGCTGCGCCAGGCGGCCTCCTTCCCGCCGCGCGGCGCGCTGGCCGGCGGCTGCCTGCTGCTGTGCGGCCTGCTGGTCTGGCCGCTGGCCGGCCATCTGCAGCGCCCCGGCTTCCAGCACGACTACAGCACGGCGCGCGGCCAGTTCGCCACGCAAGTCCTGCCCGACGGCAGCCGCATCGAACTCGATAGCGGCAGCGCCGTCGACGTGGCCCTGTACCGCGACCGGCGCAGCGTGCGCCTGCTGCGCGGCCAGGCCATGTTCCATGTCCACGCCGACCCGGCGCGTCCGTTCCAGGTCATCGCGGGAGCGGCCACGGCGACGGTACTGGGCACGCATTTTTCAGTGCGCCACGTGGGCGCCACGACACAGGTGAGCGTGGCGCAAGGCACGGTGCGCGTGGAAAGCGAAGCCGGCGCGCATGCCGCAGTGCTGCGGGCGGGCGACACGGTCACCGTCACGCCGCACGGCGTGCAAGCGCTGGCCAGGGTCAGCGCGCAAGCGGTGGGCAACTGGCGTGCCGGGCGCCTCGATTTCGAGGACGCCACCCTGGCCGAAGCGCTGGCCGAATTCGAGCGCTATGGCGATTCGGGCCTCGTGCTAGACGACCCGGCCCTGGCCGGCCTGCGCCTGAACGGCAGCTTCGACGCCAAGCTGCCGGCGCAATTTGCCGCCGCCCTGCCCCTGGCCTTGCCCGTGCGCCTGTTGCGCCAGGACGGCAAGCTGCACATTCTCGCCCGCTGATGTATTCCACATGCAGCGAAATAAAATGCATCCGCACGTCAGGGTAAATGATACTCATTCGTTTTAACTATGAAGGATCACCACACCACCATAGGAAAAACATGCATATGACTCCACCGCGCCCTCCCTTGCACGCCCGCCTGTCTCCCCTCTTCCTGGCCATCGCCCTGGCCTTCGCCACGCCCGCCGTGCATGCCGCCGCCGCGCCGGCGGCGCAGGTCGAATGGCACATCCCGACGCAGCCCTTGAACCGCGCGCTGAACGAACTGGCGCGCCAGGCCGGCATGGTGCTGCTGGCCGACGCGCGCCTGACGCAGGGACGGCAAAGCGCGCCGCTGCAAGGCCGGCATTCGCTGCCCGAGGCGCTGCGCCAGCTGCTGGCCGGCAGCGGCCTGCAGGCGCAGCTGCAAGGCGGCACGACCATCATCATCAGCGCGCCCGCCCCCGTCGCCGCAGGCGCCGTGCAGATCGGCACCCTGCGCGTGAATGGCCAGGGCGGCAGCGGCACGTTCGAGGCGGACGACACGGATCCGGCGGACCTGCCCTACGTCACGTCCGCATCGTCCGCCTACATCGGGCGCGAGCAGATCGAACGCTTCCGCGGCACCTCGCCGGCCGACATCTTCAAGGGCGTGGCCGGCGTGCAGGTGGGCGACAGCCGCAACAGCGGCGCCGTCGACGTCAACGTGCGCGGCATGCAGGGCCAGGGCCGCGTGCCCGTGCTGATCGACGGCAGCCTGCAATCGTCCACCGTCTACCGCGGCTACGCGGGCATCGCCGACCGCAGCTACATCGACCCTGACCTTATCAGCGCCATCCGCATCGACAAGGGGCCGAACCTGTCGGCGCAAGGCGCGGGCGCCATCGGCGGCATGGTCAGCATGCAGACCCTGCGCCCGGAAGACATCCTGCGGCCGGGCCAGCGCACGGGCGTGCGCCTGCGCGGCGGCATCCAGGACAACAGCGTCACGGCGCCCGACGATTTCGGCAGCGCGCCGCGCACGCACCGCAACAAGCTGGGCGACCCGCGCAGCGGCTTTGGCAGCATCGCCGTGGCCACACGCCAGGACGACTACGACCTGGTGGCCGCCGTCAGCCAGCGCAGCATCGGCAATTATTTTGCCGGCACGCGCGGCTTCGAACGCTATCAGCTGCTCAACGAATGGGGCGACGACAGTGGCGTGACGCAGTTCTTCAAGAAAGGCGACGAAGTGCTGAACACGGCCAACCGCACCACCTCGGCCCTGCTGAAGGCCAACCTGCGCCTGCCGCACGAGCAGAAACTGGAGCTGGGCTACCGCTATTTCGACAGCAGCTATGGCGAAATCATGCCCTCGCAAATCTACCGCAACAGCACCGGCAGCATCCCGCAATGGGACCCCAGCAAGGTGCGCACCAACGCGCTGACGGCGCGCTACGAGTGGAAGCCGGAAAGCCAGAACCTGATCGACCTGAAGGCCAACCTGTGGCTGACGGACATGCAGAGCAAGTCGCGCAACGGCGACATCTTCAGCAATCCGCTGGAAGGCAAGACCAATCCGGGCGACCACGAATGCAAGGAATGCGTGGAAGTGCTGTACCTGGCGAAGAACCAGGCGCGCAGGGTCGGCGCCGACCTGACGAATACCTCGCGCTTCGCCACCGGCATGGGCGCGCTGAAGCTGGACTACGGCCTGTCGCTGCAGAACGAGGATATCGGCCCGGCCGACAGCGTGCGCATCCTCGACGACGACCTGAACGCCAATCACACGCTGCGCAACGGCAAACGCCATGAGCAAAGCGCCTTCGCCTCGCTGCAGTGGCAGGCGCGCGACTGGCTGAGTGTCGAGGCGGGCGGGCGCTTCCAGCGCTTCGAGTCGCGCGACCGCAACCGCCGCGCGGAGCAGCAATACCAGCCGCAGGGCTGGCAGTGGGTCACCATGTGGGACAAGGACGGCGATCAGATCGGCGCCGCGAAATGGTACCAGGATGCGCAGGGCCGGTTCACGCCCGCCACCAATCCCGCGCTGGTGGGCGGCATGGTGGAAAACTACGGCGCCGAGCCGGCGCCGCTGGACGTCTCCCAGGTCGCCGACTGGAGCGGCAATGACTATGTCTACCGCGACGCCATCCCCGGCCTGTTCAGCTACAGCAAGCCGATCCGCCGCAAGGACCACGGATTTGCACCCACGTTTGCACTGACGGCGCGCCTGTCCGACAGCGTCAGCGTGTTCCTGCGCGACGCGCGCGGCTTGCGCATGCCCAGCCTGTACGAGTCGACGATAGGCTTCTCGGCCACGTATTCATCGCCCTTGAACGCCGAGCGCAGCCACAACCGCGAGATCGGCGTGAGCGTGATCAAGGATGGCGTATGGAGCGCCGCCGACAAGCTGCGCCTGCGCGTGGCGTATTTCGACAACGTCACCCACGGCTACATCACGCGCCGTCCGATTCCCGACTTGCCGGCCTACGCACAGAATTTCTCGATGGCGAATACGGACAAGTACAGCGTCTCGGGCATCGAACTGCAGTCGTCATATGACCGGGGTAGCGTGTTTGCCGACTTTTCCGGCACCTGGAACCGCAAGACCCTGATCTGCGACGCGGCCACGGCGGCCTATTTGCGCAAGGCCAGCGAGTGGGAATCGGATATCTGGAACACGCCCGACTGCTCGCCCATCGGCTTTTCCAGTTCCTACGTGAGCAACCATATCCAGCCCAAGCTGAGCGCCAACCTGACCCTGGGCACGCGCTGGCTGCAGGAAAAACTCACCGTCGGCACGCGCCTGACGCACGTCGGCCATCCGCTGGCGCGCCAGGACGACAAGGCCGTGTGGCAGTCGTGGACGGGCACCTCGCCGCAGGTGCTGACGCAGGCCTACACCCTGGCCGACCTGTTCGCCAGCTACAAGATCACGCCCAACGCCACCGTCGACGTAGCGCTGGACAACCTGACGGACCGCTACTACCTCGATCCGCTGACCCTGAGCCTGATGCCGGGACCGGGCCGCACGGCGCGCGTCACCCTCGGCGTACGTTTCTGATTTGATTCATCCTTATAATAGAGAGCAGATATTCCATGCATACAGCAAGCGACAGCACCAGCACCTTGAACGCCGTTCCGATTAACGCAGTCCCGACCCGCAGCCAGCGCCTGAAAGCCGATACCATGGCCACCCACGACTTGCTCGACCAGCGCATCATGGCCAGCGCGCCGTTTTCCAGCCGCAACAATTACGCCCGCTTCCTGCAGGCGCAGTACGCGTTCCTGCGCGACGTCGACGCGCTGTACGACAACGCGCAGCTGGCCGCCCTGCTGCCGGACCTGGAACAGCGCCGCCGCTACGCCAGCATCGCGGCCGACCTGCACGACCTGGGCACCGTCCTGCCGGCCGATGCGGCCACGCCGCCGTTCGACGCGCAACTGGACCTGGCCACGGCGCTGGGCTGGCTGTACGTGAGCGAAGGCTCGAAGCTGGGCGCGGCCATCCTGTATAAACTGGCCGGCAAGATCGGCCTGGACGAGCATCATGGCGCGCGCCACCTGGCCGGCCACCCGGACGGGCGCGCGCGCCACTGGCGCGAGTTTACCTCCGTGCTCGATACGGCTGTCCTTGACACCGCCGGGGAAACGCGCGTGATCGACGGCGCGCGCGCCGCCTTCCTGCGCATGCATGGCCACGTGGAGGCTTGCGCCTGATGGAAGAGCCAGTAATCCAGGCCGGCGCGGAAGCGCATACGGCACGGCTGCGCCGCTGGGCCTGGACGGCCGCCGGCATGCTGATGGTGGCGCTGGGCGTGATCGGCGCCCTGCTGCCCGTCATGCCGACGACGATCTTCCTGATCCTGGCGCTGGCCTGCTTCAGCCGCACCTCGCCACGCCTGGAACACTGGCTGCTGCACCACCCGCGCTTCGGCGCGCCGCTGCGCCAGTGGCGCGAACACCGCGCCGTGTCGCGCCGCGGCAAGGTGCTCGCTTGCCTGGGCATGGCCATCGGCTTTGTCGCCATGTGCCTCGGCCATCCGCCCTGGTGGGTCATCGTCCTCGTGGCAACGATGGAAATCGCCGTCATCCTCTATCTGCTGCGCCGCCCGGAAGGGCCGGCGCCGGCAGCAGAAAAGACGCCGCCGGCGGACTGGCACAAGCCGCTGACCATCGCCACGGTCTTCGCCATGCATGGCGCCCTGCTGGGATGGGCCGTGTACCACCGCGCGCCGGCAGCCCCCGTGCTGGCCATCGCGCCCGACTCCGCGCAGCCGGCCATGCTGCTGTTCCTGCCGGCCGCCGCCCCGCCCCGCCCTCTGGAGCAGAATCTTGCTGAACAGGCCAGCGCCGCGGCCGCGCCGTCGCGCGCCCTTGCCAAAAAGGCAGCGCCAGCCCTGCCGCAATTCGTGCCGCCGCAGCCGGATGCCGCGCCCATGCCGCCGCAAGCCGAGGCCATCGCGGCCGTCGCCGAGGTGCGTCCTGCCCCCGTCACGCCGGCACCGGCGGCCACGGCGTCCGTCGCGGCGGCGCCGCCCTCGCCTGCCCTGCCGCCCGCGCCACAGGAGCTGCGCAGCGGCGTATCGAGCTGGGAAGGCAAGGTTTTGGCGCGCATGGAGCGCTTCCGCCGCTATCCGACGGCGTCGCGCGCGAAGCAGGAACAGGGCGTGGTGTATCTGCGCTGCCGCATCGACCGCGACGGCCAGGTGCTGGCGGCCGCCATCGAGCGCAGTTCCGGTTCCGCAGCACTGGATCAGGCCGCGCTCGACACTTTGCAACGGGCGGCGCCACTGCCGCGCATCCCCAAGGAACGGCCGGAGCCGCTGGAATTATCGATTCCCGTCGAATTTTCCATCGGCTGAACGCACAAAAACCGCGTTTACTCTCGCCAAACACCCATATAGACATTATTTGCATATTCAAAGCAAGATTCTGTCGTAGGAGTAATAACACGATCGGAGGTATACTACGCAACCGACGTAACAGGCTGGGCGATTTGGCCCCTGCAAGCGCGCCTGTCACGGTCCAATAAAAAAGGAAACACTGCATGACCACACCACACCGTACGCCGGTGATTCGCATCGATGGCGCAAACAAGACCTTCGCGCTGCCCAAGGGCGAACAATTCCACGCGGTCAAATCGGTCACGCTGGAAGTCTATCCCGGTGATATTTTCGGCCTGATCGGCAAGAGCGGCGCCGGCAAATCGACTTTGCTGCGCCTGATTAACCTGCTCGAACGTCCCGACAGCGGCACCATTACCGTGGCCGGGCGCGAATTGACCAGCTTGAGCAAGGGCGAACTGCGCGACGCGCGCCAGAATATCGGCATGATTTTCCAGCAATTCAATCTGCTGCAAAACGCCAGCGTCTTCGACAACGTCGCCTTTCCGCTGAAAATCCATGGCACCACCAAGGGCGAGCAGATCGCCGCCCGCGTCGAGGAATGCCTGGCCCTCGTCGGCCTGTCCGACAAGCTGCACAGCTATCCGGCGCAATTGTCCGGCGGGCAGAAACAGCGCGTGGCGATTGCCCGCGCTCTGGCCAGCCACCCGGACGTGCTGCTGTGCGACGAGCCGACGTCCGCGCTGGACGCGGAAACGACGCGCGCCCTGCTCGACACCTTGCGCGACATCAATGCGCGCCTGGGCGTGACCATCGTCATCGTCAGCCATGAGCTGTCGGTGCTGGGCGCCATCTGCAACCGCGTCGCCGTCGTGGAAAGCGGCGCCATCGCCGAACAATTCGACTTGAGCGACACGGCCACCCCGCGCAAGACGGCGCTGGGACGCGAGCTGGCTTATTACGGCACCGAGGCGTTTGAAGCCACCGCATGGAAGGATGCAACACATGTTTGAAGAATCGATCAATAACGTCATCAACCTGCTGCCGGAAATCTGGGTGGCGCTGGGCCAGACCATGACCATGCTGGGCATCGGCCTGACGGCCGCCATCCTGATCGGCGGCCCGCTGGGCATTTTGCTGTTCCTCGTCTCGGAAGGCCAGTCGCTGGAAAACCGCCCGCTGTCGACGATACTCGGCTGGCTGGTCAATACCGTGCGCAGCTTCCCCTTCATCATCCTGCTCGTCGCCCTGACGCCGTTTACGCGCATCATCGCGGGCACCTCGATCGGCCCGCTGGCCGCCAGCGTGCCGCTGTCGTTCGCCGCCATTCCCTACCTGGCGCGCCTGGTGGAACAGAACCTGCGCGAAGTGCCGCGCGGCGTGATCGAGGCGGCGCACGCCATGGGCGCCTCGGAAATGCAGATCATCTTCCGCGTGCTGCTGGTGGAAGCGCGCTCCGGTCTGGTGCTGGCCCTGACCGTGCTGTCGATCAGCTTCCTGTCGTATTCGGCCGTGGCCGGCGTGGTGGGCGGCGGCGGCATCGGCGACCTGGCCATCCGCTACGGCTACTACCGCTTCGAGACGGACATCATGGTCGCCACCGTGGCCATCCTGATCGTGCTGGTGCAAACCATCCAGTTCGCCGGCACGCGCATCGCCAAGCGCCTCGACAAACGTTAATTCATATTCAGTATTTCAGTACAAGGAAAAGCATGAACCACATTCGCCGCAACCTGCTCCTGGCCGCAGCCAGCCTGGCCTTCGCCACCGCCGCCCACGCCAAGGACCGGAAAGAACTCGTCATCGGCACCAGCTCCGGCCCGTATTCGGACCAGCTGAAGCTGGGCATCAAGCCTATCCTGGAAAAACAGGGTTACAAGGTCAAGATCGTCGAATTCAACGACTACGTGCAGCCGAACTACGCGCTGGCCGAAGGTTCGCTGGACGCCAACGTGTTCCAGCACATCGTCTACCTGACCAAGTTCGCCACCGATAACAAGCTGCCACTGAGCTCCTTGATCACCGTGCCGACCATGCCGATCGGCCTGTACGGCGGCAAGCAGAAAACCCTGGCGGAAGTCAAGAACGGTGCCACCATCACCATGCCGAACGACCCGACCAACCAGGCGCGCGCGCTGGTGATGCTGGCCAAGATGGGCTGGATCAAGCTGAAACCGAACGTCGATCCGCTGCGCGCATCCGAGCGCGACGTGCTGGAAAATCCAAAAAAACTGAAACTGGTGCCGCTGGAAGCGGCGCAGCTGCCACGTTCGCTGGCCGACGCCGATTTCGCTTTTGTCAACGGTAACTTCGCCCTGGCCGCCGGCATGAAGCTGACGTCGGCCCTGAGCGTGGAAAAGATTTCGGACAGCTACATCAACCTGGTCGCCATCCGCACGGCCGACAAGGCCAAGCCATGGGTCAAGGACCTGGAAGCGGCCTACCGCTCGCGCGCCTTCCTCGACGCGACGAACAAATACCTGGCCGGCTACGAAAAGACGGATTACCAGCTGGCGCTGGAAAAGACGCTGAAAAAATAAACGGCGTGCACCAAACGTAAAAAGGACGGCAAAGGCCGTCCTTTTTTATTGTCCGCGCCGTGCGGACGCTGTCATGCCAGGCTTAGAAGCGGTAGCCGACGCCGACGCCGATCAGGACAGGGTCGATCTTGACTTCGCTGGCCTTGGCCGCACCGACGAAGACGTCGCTGCGGATCTGTACTTTCTTGATATCGAAGTTCAGCGACCAGTTTTTATCCAGTTTGTAATCGACACCGGCTTGCAGCGAGAAGCCCCAGCTGTCGTGTTCCAGGCGGCCGGCGCCGTCCAGCAGTTTCACGCTCGAAATATTCGTGTAGTTCACGCCTGCACCCACATATGGGCTGAACTGTTTTTCCGGCATGAAGTGGTATTGCAGCGACAGGGTCGGCGGCAGATGCTTGAACGTGCCGATATCTTTGCCACCCAGGGTGACGTCATGCTTTTGCGGATACGTCAGGATCAGCTCGGCAGCGATATTGGGGGTAAAGAAATACGAAATATCGATTTCAGGAATCGTCTTGCTGCTGACGTGTATCGTGTCCGATGCGCCAGCGCCCAAGACCGGCGTGGATTTATTGGCCGGATCGATATGCACGGCACGCGCACGCACCAGCCATGGGCTTTCCTGCGCCATTGCATTGCCGGCGAATGCGCCGATGGCGGCCAAAACGATTGCTGCTGCAGTTGCGGACTTCTTCATTCTAGTTCCCTCTTTTTGTCGTTAAGTAACGCTGCGAAGTCTAAGAGTGCAGTGCAACAAAAACTTTGATCCACATCAAATAGTGCTAGATGGCATCAAAAGAGGGATTTTTTTCTTTGCCCAGGTCAAGAAAATGCGGCATTGCAAAATCAAGCCGTCTCGGCAAACAGGCCGGCGACCCAGTCGGCAAACACGCGCACGCGCGGCGACAATTGCCGGTGATGGGGATACAGCACGGACACGGGCAAGGGGTCGGGCCGCAGGTGCGCCAGTACTTCCACCAGCTCCCCGGCCGCCAGCGCCCGCTCCAGGTGATAGCGGGGCGCCTGGATCAGGCCCAGGCCCGCGCGGCAGCAGGCATGATACGCGTCCGCGTTATTGACGGACACGGTGCCCGGCAAGGCCACGCTGTGGCGCTGGCCGTCCACCTTGAAATCGAAGGGCCAGACCTTGCCCGTCTGGGCGGAAAAGAAATTGACGGCGCGGTGGCCCGCCAGTTGTGCCAGGTTCTCCGGTGTGCCGTGCGCGGCCAGGTACCCGGGGCTGGCGCATGTCACTTGCTCGAGCAGCGCCACGCGGCGCGCCACCATCGACGAGTCGCCGAGCTCTCCCACGCGCAGCACGCAATCGACGCCTTCGCGCACCAGGTCGACGAGGCGGTCGCCCATGCCGATTTCCAGTTCGATCAGCGGATAGCGGGCGCAGAACCGGTCCAGCACGGGCATGACGAAGTGCATGGCCAGGGTCGCGTGCAGGTCGATGCGCAGCTTGCCGGCCGGCTGCTGCGCCGCCGAACTGAACACGGCTTCCGTTTCTTCCAGGTCGGCCAGCAGGCGCGCGCAGCGCTGGTAATACGCCTCGCCATCGGGCGTGGGCGTCACTTGCCGCGTGGTTCGCTGCAGCAGGCGCACGCGCAGCCGCGCTTCGAGCTGCTTGATCGCATGCGTGACGGTCGCCTTCGGGTAGCCGAGGTCATGCGCGGCTTGCGTGAAACTGCGCAGTTCGACGATGCGCGTAAAGATGCGCATTGCATCAAATCGGTCCATGCCCCTGCTCCATTGTTATTCATTGCTGCACAGTGTAGCGAGATCGGTCTTGGTTTTGCAATTCCAGCGAAAGATGCGTGCAACGCAATCAGAGCTTGCGCCGATGTCACTGGTTTGCAGGCCAGCTAGCCAGCATAATATTTCCACTCCGCACGATACAAATGAGAATAGTAATGATTATCATTTGCGATATAATGCACTACCACGCTCAAGCGACTACAAAAAGGAATGGGAGACATGGATATATTGAGGGAACTGCGTGAATCGGGCTTGAAAGTGACCATCCCCCGCTTGCGGATTCTGCAGCTGTTTCAAGAAGGCACGATCAAGCACCTGAGTGCGGACGATGTCTACAAACTCTTGCTGGCCGAAAAGATCGACGTGGGCCTGGCCACCATCTACCGCGTGCTGATGCAGTTTGCCGAAGCAGGCATCCTGTTTCGCCGGCATTTCGAATCGGGCCACGCCGTCTTCGAACTGAACGAAGGCCAGCACCACGACCACCTGGTCTGCACGGGGTGCGGCAAGGTCGATGAATTCGTCGACGAAGGCATCGAACTGCGCCAGAACGAGATCGCCGCCGAGCGGGGTTTCGTGCTGCACGAGCATGCGCTGTCGCTGTACGGCACCTGTGCCGAATGCACGGCGAAGAAAGTCCCGCCGCGCAAAGCCTCCTGAGGCAGCGCGCAAGGTAGCGCCTGGCAAGCCGCCTGCGCTACACTGCATGCGCCGCAGCTCAACAAGGGAGAAGCATGTACATCGGAGAAATCGCGCGCCTGGCGGGCACCTCGCCCAAGGCCTTGCGCCACTATGAGGCGCTGGGCTTGCTGGGCGACGTGCGCCGTTCCGGCGCCTACCGCGTCTACACGCAGCAGGACCTGGCGCAAGTCAAACTCATACGCCAGGCGCAGACCCTGGGCTTCCGCCTGGCCGAACTGCTGCCCATCCTGGCCGGCGACGATACCGACTGGGCCGCCCTGTCGCAGCACATCGCCGCCAAACGCGCGCAGATACAGCAGGATATCGCCCGCCTGCGCCAGCTCGACGCGCAATTGGCCGACATCGACACGGAAATCCGCGACTGCCTGGCGCAGCAGCGTCTGCAAGAGGCCGCTTGACTCTGCCCCCAGGGGCAGGCTTTAGCATGCAAGCTCTTCTTTAACGGAAAGCCTGCAGCATGAGCAAAATTACACCAAAGCGCATTTTAATTATCCTCGGCCACCCGTCCAGCGACAGTTTCTGCGCCGCCCTGGCCGAGACCTATGCCGCCACCGCCCGCAGCGCGGGCCATACCGTGCGCGAGCTGCGCCTGGGCCAGCTGGACTTCGACCAGAACCTGCATGAAGGCTACCGCCAGGTGCAGCCGCTGGAGCCGGACTTGCTGGCCGCGCAAGAAGCCATCAGCTGGGCCGAACACCTGGTATTCGCCTACCCGATCTGGTGGGGCGGCGCACCGGCCCTGCTGAAGGGCTTTGTCGACCGTATCTTCCTGCCCGGCTTTGCCTTCAAGTATCGCCCCGGCAAGGCTTTCCCGGCGCAACTGCTGAAGGGCCGCACGGCGCAGCTGCTGGTGGCGATGGACACGCCGCCCTGGTATTTCCGCTGGGTCTACCACATGCCCGGCATCCACCAGCTGCGCAAGACGACGCTGGAATTTTGCGGCGTCAAGCCCGTCAGGGTGGCCAGTTTCGGCCCCATGATCGATTCCACCGAAGCGCAGCGCGCGCGCTGGCTGGAACAGGCGCAGGCGCTGGCGCGGCGCCTGTAGGGCCGGCAATGGCTTGCCATGCAGCCATCTTGCATACGGTTTTGACAAGCCGGTAATCAAGCCGTCATATTCCACGGCTACCATGATGGTATTGCCTGTTTGTCAGTCGCCTTGCTCTCGCGACAACAAGGGTCCGATCGTCATGTAAAGGTAGCCGCTGTGGAGTTCAACGCTTCTCGATTGCATCTTCCCCGTTATCGCACGTCCGTGGCGTCTGATCTGTGCATCCCCACGGAATCCGTGCAGGCCGACGCCAGCAATTTCGCCGTACTGGAACTGTTCACGGAACGGCGCGACATGATGAGCCTGCCCGTCACGGAGCAGCAAAAGCCGATTGGCTTGATCAGCCGCAATATCTTCATGTCGCAAATGTCCAAGCCCTTTTATCACGAGGTGTACGGCAAGAAAAGCTGCATCGCCTTCATGGACAAGGAACCGCTGATCGTCGACGGCGCCATGAGCATCGAAGACCTCACCTTCCGCGCCGTGGAAGCGGGAGAGAAGGCGCTGGCCGACGGCTTCATCATCACCGAGGACGGCGCGCTGGCCGGCGTGGGCTTCGGCTTGCAGCTGATGAACGTGGTCGCCACCATGCAGGCGGAAAAGAACCGGCAGATCATGCACAGCATCGATTACGCCAGCGTCATCCAGCGCGCGCTGCTGCGCACCTCCGATGCGGAACTGCGCGCCACCCTGCCCGACGCGCACCTGGAATGGCAGCCGCGCGACGTGGTCGGCGGCGATTTCTACTTTTTCGAGCGCCATGAAGGGGGCTGGTTCGCCGCCATCGCCGACTGCACGGGGCACGGCGTGCCGGGCGCCTTCATGACCCTGATCGCCTCGTCGGCCCTGAGCCAGGCCCTGCGCGAGCTGGGGCCGCGCGATCCGGCCGCCCTGATCGGCGCCGTCAGCCGCGCCATCAAGACCTTGCTGGGGCAGGATGGCGCCGGCAGCGGCCACGCCGGCCATGCCGGCTCGAACGACGGCATGGATTGCGCCTTCCTGTGCTACGACGCGGCCAGCGCCAGCCTGCGTTTCGCGGGGGCGAAACTGGCGCTGCACGTGGTCGCGCCGGGCGAAGAGGCCGTGCGCGCCATCGATGGCGCGCGCATGGGCGTGGGCTATGTCGACACGCCGGCCGGCTACTGCTGGCACAACGAGACGCTGGCCATACCCGCTGGCAGCCTGCTGTTCCTCACCACCGACGGCTTGCTCGACCAGATCGGCGGCGCGCGCGACATCGCCTATGGCAAGCGGCGCATGCGCGAACAGCTGCTGGCGCGACGCGACGCTCCCGCCGGCGACGTGGCGGCGGCGCTGCTGCAGGACAGCGCGGCCTGGCAGGGAAAACAGCCGCGCCGCGACGACCTGACCTTTTTCTGTTTCCGCCTGTAGTTTTGGCGCCATCGAGCCACCTTATCAACAAGAAACCGGGTCACCGGCTAGCCAGGAGCACGGACGTGCTGTACGAAGAATTCAACGAGTTTTGGGATGTGGCGCGCAAGCGCAACATCATCTTTTTTTACGTGGGCTATTTCTCGCAGCACGTGGTCAGCGCCATTTCCGAAACCATCAAGGCGCGCCTCGACACGGCCGGCGCGGCCGGGCCCACGCGGCGGCGCATCTTTTCCTCGTTCATCGAGATGTCGCAAAACATCATGCATTATTCCGCCGACAGCCTGACGCCCGATGCGCAGCTGGACCAGCAGATGCGGCGCGGCTCGTTCTGCATCGGCACGCGCGGCGACAGCTTTTTTCTGCTGTGCGCCAACCCCGTCTCGACGGACAACGTGGCGCAGATCCGCGCCCGGCTGGAGCCGCTGCACACCATGACGATGGAGGAAATCCGCCTCGCCTACAAGAAAGCCCTGCGCGAGGAAGCCCCGTCCGACAGCAAGGGCGCGGGCCTGGGGTTCCTCACCATGGCACGCGACGCCAGCGAGCCGCTGGAATTCGAATTCGTCCAGGATCCACAGGAGCCTGGCCACACCATCTTCTGCATCAAAGCCATCATTTGAAAGAGCCGACTCAGGAAAGCATATGCAATTACCGTCACCACTGTTCATCGCCGCGACCCCGAGTTCGCCCGAAATCGACTTCCGTTTCGAGCAGCACACCCTGTCGATCAAGGGCGAGTCGTACCCGGAAAACGCGGCCGCCTTCTATGGCCCGCTGATCGCCGCGGTGCGCGCCTACCTGGAAGGCTGCCGCGAAAGCGCCATCACCGTCAACGTCTCGCTGGCCTACTTCAACAGCTCCAGCACGAAGATGCTGTTTACTCTGTTCGACACCCTGAACCAGGCGGCCGTCGATGGCAACCAGGTGCGCCTGAACTGGTATCACGACGAGGACGACGACACCATCCTGGAATTCGGCCAGGAGCTGCAGCAGGACTTTACGGCGCTGGACTTCCACGACCATCCCGTACAGGGCAGCTAGGGCATGCGCGCCGCCATCTCCGATTCCGGCCTGGAGCCGGACCTGTTCACCGTGGAAGCGGCGGCGCTGGCTGCCGCGCGCCGCATGCACGCCGATACTCACGCCAGCGGCGAGGCGCAGCGGCGCGTGCTCGGTGAGCTGATCGTTCACTACGAACGGCTGATGCGCGAAACGCGCCGGCTGATCGGCCGCAGCGACCGCGCCGAGCGCGACATGCATCTGCTGAACCGCCAGTTGCAAACCCTGGCCGGCCAGCTCGAATACCGCGCCACGCACGACCCGCTGACGGGCGCCCTGAACCGCGGCGCCGTGATCGACCACGCCTCGCGCTGCCTGGCGCAGGGCGACATGGCGCTGATCGTGCTCGATATCGATCTGTTCAAGCAGGTCAACGACGACTTCGGCCACCCGGCCGGCGATGGCGTGATCCAGGCCGTGGTGGACTGTTTAAAAGGATTATTGGGACAGGAAACGGCCATCGGCCGGGTCGGCGGCGAAGAGTTTTCCGTGGTCTGGCCCACTTCCTCGCGCGACGACGCGGCGCAGGTGGCGCAGCGCATCTGCGAGAGCGTCGGCCGCCAGCGCCATGCGGCGCCCATCACGCGCGCCATCACCGTCAGCGTGGGCCTGAGCTGGAACCGCGCCGGCACGGCCTTTGAAACGGCCTACAGCCACGCGGACCAGGCCCTGTACCAGGCCAAGCGCGAAGGGCGCAACTGCGTGCGCCAGTGGCTGGAAAGCTGAAGCGGGCCTTAGCGGATATGTTCGCGCGCCATGCTGCCGTCGCGGCGCATGGCCGCCGCCGCCCGCTGCATGGCCAAGGCTTGCGCCTCGGGCAACTGCCTGTTGCAGGCGAGGTAAGTCTGCACGCGGTTGAAGGTCAGCAGCGGCACCACCTTGCCCTCCCACTCCTTGCCGGCAAACGGCTTGCTGCCCACCGCCATGCCGACGGCCCACAGGTCGATGCGTCCGAGCAGCAGCTTTTGCGGATTGAGCCACTCCTGCGTCACGGGCGCCACGTTCAGGCCGCGCTGGCGCAGGTAATCGTCGCGCGCGTCGCCGAGCACCGTGCCGATCACCAGGCCGCGCGCATCATCGAGTGTGCGCAGCGCCAGATGCCGTTCGGCCAGGCCGTAGAGTATCCATTCCGCTTCATTCAGGGGCCCGATCCAGCGAAATTGCGCTTCGCGCTCCTGCGTGCGGCTGGTGGAAAAGATGCAGGTGTCGGCTTCGCGCAGCGCCTGCGCGTACGCGCGCTTCCACGGCAGCAGCTCGATGCTGTAGGAAAGACCAGCGCGCGCCATGATATCGCGCACCTTGAGCGTTTCACGTCCGACGACGACATTGCCTTCCATCATGCTCGACGGCGGCAAATGCTCGCCGACGATGCGCACGTCCACCGCCGCGGCCAGCGCCGGCATCAGCAGCGCCACTGCCAGCAGCCACGCCATGCTTGCTTGTTTCATGCTTGCTTTCATCTGCCACAGGGGATACAAGCCGATGTTACCATCGGCTCACCCTGGCATCGTTGCATATTGTCAATAACACCATTTATTTTCCGCAACGTGACAACAAGCCAACGCCGGGACGATCACCGTGCAGGGGGAAGGAAGAATAACTGGCGGAAAACAGTAGGAGTCGAACCTACGGGAGAACGTCTGACGCCCTCCACCGGGTTTGAAGCCCGGCCACATCACCGGATGAGTGTGCTTTCCGCGGTGCCTGAGCTAGCTGTTGGGCAAGGCCGCGGTGTAGGACCACAGCGCTTGCGGGCGCAATAGATGCCCGTTGCCAACACGGCGAGTATAACCGACGCGGTCAAAGAATTCCAAGACCTGGATCGCCCGCTTGCGGCCCAGGCCGCTGGCGTCGCGGAACGTGGCCGCGCCCACGGCGCCATTGCCGGCCGGCAAGCCTGCATCCTCTTCCGCCTTGTGCGCCAGTTGCCGCACCAGTTGCGCCAGTTCGGCCAGCGCCGCCTGGTGATAAAACAGGTCGTGCACGACCTGGCTGATCTGCCCTGCCTTGGCCAGTTTGCGCAACAGCCGGCGAGCATCGTCCTCGGCCAGGCCGAAGCCGCGCGCCAGGTCGCGCGTCCACGGCGGATCGGCACGCCCCTGCTCCAGCGCGGCCAGCAAGGGTTCGGCCACCGCCTGCTCCTGCGGCGTCAGTTCCACGCTGTGCGTCGGCAAGTGCAGGCTGGCGCCGCGCGCCAGGATCTCGCCGCGCGCCAGCAAGCCTTCGACCAGGTGGCTCCACAAGGCGTCTTCCATCTCGGCGTCGACGATGCGTTTCAGGCGCCACAGTTCCGGTCCCGCCTCGTCGGGCGCGTGCGCGTGAAAGGCCGCCAGGGCTGCCAGCACGCGCGCTTCCAGCGCCAGCAACGCCGGCGGCGCCAGCAGCAGGGCATCGCCGGCGCGCAGGGCGATGCGCCGCGTGTCGGGCGGCAGCGCGAGGGCTCCCGCCGGCAGCAGGGACAGGCGCACCAGCAGCGATACACGCAGCCCCAGCGGGCTTTGCGCCAGCAGGGCCGCATAGTCGCCCTGCGCGACGAACGCGGCCAGCGCATCGAGCCACGCCAGCCGGGCCGGGCTGCGCCGCTTGCGCGCGGGGCCGAACGGATCGAGCACCATGCCGCCGCCCACCGTCTGCGTCGCTTGCGCATTGCGCACGACGAAGCGGTCGCCCGGCACGCCGTGCATGGGGGACTCGAACACCAGCTGTACCCTGCCCGTCTGCCCCGGCGACAGGGTCTCGCCATCGAGCATGACGGCGCGCGCCAGCTGGTGCGCGGCGCCCAGGTGCACGTGCAGCGGCGACCAGGCTTTCAGTTGCACGCCGGCGTCGGGCAGCAGGGTCAGTTCCACGTCGAGGCGTTCGGAACACTGCGCCAGCTCGGGCGCGACGATCCAGTTGCCCCGCTCGATGCGCTCGCGGTCGATGCCGGCCAGGTTCAGCGCCAGGCGCTGGCCCGCCATGCCCGTCTCGGCGGCGCGGTTCTGCGCATGGATGCTGCGCACGCGCGCTGGCGCGCCGCCGGGCGCCAGCTGCAGCATGTCGCCCACGCGCGCGCATCCCGCCAGCGCCGTGCCGGTGACGATGGTGCCCTGCCCCGACAAGGTGAACACGCGGTCCACGCCGAGGCGGAACAAGCGCCGCTCGTCGCGTTGCGGCAAGCTGCGCGCCACCTGCATCAGGTGCGCCAGCAGGGCTGCCACGCCGGCATCGCTGTCGCGATTGGCGGCGGTGGGAAAAATCGGGCTGCCCGCCAGCGGCGTGCCGGCCAGCAGCGCCTCGATGTCCGCTTCCACCTGCGCCACGCGGGCACTGTCGGCGCGGTCGATCTTGGTCAGCGCCACGGCGCCGCGCGTCACGCCCAGCAGCTGCAGAATCGCCAGGTGCTCGTGCGTCTGCGGCATGATGCCGTCGTCGGCCGCCACCACGAGCAGGGCGAAGTCGATACCCGTCACGCCGGACGCCATGGTGCGGATGAATTTTTCGTGGCCCGGCACGTCGATCACGCCCAGCACCGTGCCGTCCGCCAGCGGCAGATAAGCGTAACCGAGTTCGATCGAGATGCCGCGCGCCTGCTCTTCCTTCAGGCGGTCCGTGTGCACGCCCGTCAGCGCGCGCGTGAGCGTCGTCTTGCCATGGTCGATATGGCCTGCGGTGCCGACGATCATGCGGACAACTCGGCCAGCTGCGCGACGAAGGCCGTCTCGTGCGCCGCTTCCAGGCAGCGCAAATCGAGCCACAAGGTGTCTTGCCCGATGCGCCCGATCACGGGGCGCGGCAAGGCGCGCAGCCGCTGCTCCAGCACGCCCAGGGGATTGCTCAGGCGCGAGCCTGGCGCGCTGCGGACGCCCAGGCCAAAGCTGGGCAGCTGGTCGACGGGCAAGGCGCCGCTGCCGATCTGGCTGCTCATCGCTTCAGCCGTGACGGCGTACGATTTTCCCAGCACCTGCTGCAACTGCGGCAGCAATTGCTCGGCTTGCGCGCGCATGGCGGCCGCGGGACGCGTCAGCAGGCGCAAGGTGGTCAGGCGTTCGGCCAGCAAGTCCGGCGCGCGGTACAGCTGCAGCACGGGCGCCAGGGCCGCCAGGGTCAGCTTGCCGACCCGCAGCGCGCGTTTCAGGGGGTTGCGCTTGATTTGCTCGATCAGGTCGGCGCGGCCGACGATGACGCCGCATTGCGGGCCGCCCAGCAGCTTGTCGCCGCTGAAGGTGACCAGGTCCGCGCCCGCTTCGATGGTTTCGCGCACCGTCGTCTCATGCGGCAGACCGTATTGCGCCAGGTCAACCAAGGTGCCGCTGCCCAGGTCCACGGCCGTCGGCACGCCGTGTTGCGCTGCCAGCGGCACGAGTTCGTCGAGTTCCACGCTTTTCGTAAAGCCGGTAATGGCGTAATTGCTGCAATGGACCTTCATCAAGAGGGCCGTATCTGCATTCACGCCGTTCGCGTAATCGGCCAGGTGGGTGCGGTTGGTGCTGCCCACTTCGCGCAGCACGGCGCCCGCGCGCGTCATCACGTCGGGGATGCGGAAGGCGCCGCCGATTTCCACCAGTTCTCCGCGCGACACCACCACCTCCTTGCCCTGCGCCAGGGTGTTCAACATCAGCAGCACGGCGGCCGCATTGTTGTTGACGATGGTGGCCGCTTCGGCCCCCGTCAGTTCGCGCAGCAATTCCTCGACCAGGTCGTCGCGGTCGCCCCGCTTGCCCGTCTCCAGGTCGAATTCCAGGTTCATCGGCCACTGCAGCGCTTCCACCACGGCTTGCACGGCGGCGTCGGGCAGCAGCGCGCGGCCCAGGTTCGTGTGCAGCACGGTGCCCGTCAGGTTGAACACGGCGCGCAGCTGCGAGCGCGACTGCGCCTGCAGGCGTTCAGCCATTTGCGCGGCGATGGCGGCGATCGATGCGCCCTCCTCGCACACTGCCCCCGCCAGCATGGCGGTGCGCAGTTCGGCCAGCACGGCGCGCGCGCAGGCCAGGGTCTGCACGCGGCCGTATTCGGCGATCAGGGCCAGGCAAGCCGCGTCGCCCAGGATGCGGTCTACCGATGGCAGGCGCACGGTTTGCCCCGTCGTCATGCTGGCTGGCCCTCGCTGCTGTCGCCCTTTCCCAGCCACAGCAGCGGATTGCCGCTGGCGCGCTGGTAGCCGGCTTCGCCCACCAGCAGGTCGAGCATCAGGCTGGCCAGGTCGTCGGCCAGGGGCTCGACGTTGTAATCGTGTTCCTGGTTGAAGACCTTGCGGTAGGTATGGCAATCGTCGCAGGTTTCCGCGCGCGCCACTTTCTTCGGATCATTCGCCTTGTTGGGCAATTTGTCGTCCTTTGCCGTCACGGGGTCGAACGGCGCCGCATCGGCAGCGTCCAGGCCCTGGTAGGCGATCTTGCCATTCTGTTCGCAGGTCGAACATTTTACGCGCACCATATGCCATTCGCTTTCGCAAATGCCGCAGTGCAGGTAGCGGTAGCCCTGCGACCCGCCGCCGATGCGGATCACGCTGGCGACGGGGTGTGAACCGCAGACGGGGCACAGGGTGCCCGTTTCCAGGTCCGGCACGCGCGCGGCGCGTAGTTCGCTGGCCGACACCGACCATAAAATTTGCAGCGCGGCCGCGACGAACGGCGCATGCATGGGATTGAGGTTGTCGCCGTTTTCATCGAGCACGGCATCGGCGCAGGCGTCCAGCGCCGTCGCATCGAGCGCGCGCAGCTGGGCCAGCACCTGCGTCAGGCCGCCGGACAGGGCCGGCTGGCTGGCTGCCGTGGCGGCCAGTTCATCGAGCAGGCTGGCGAAGATGTCGCGCCAGACGGGCGGCCGGGCGCCGCTGACGGGCAGCACCGGCATGCGGTGGGCGATGGCGCGGCGCAGCGCGTCCGGGTCGGCGGCAGGCACGGCGCCGGGCGCCAGTTTTCCCACCACGGCGGCTTGCGCGTCGGCCAGCGCAGCCATCAACACCAGGTAACCCTGCATGCCCGCGTCGACGGGGATGCCCTTGATCTTGCCTTGCGCCAATTCGCGCAAGCGCAAGGCGCGCGCCTTGAACAGGCTGTCAGGCTGCGGCAGCAGCAGGCGCGGAATCGCGTTGTGGTCCAGGCCTTCGATTTCGCCTGGCTGAAGAATGCGTTGTACCAATGGAGTTTTCCCATCAAAAAAGGCCAAGCGTAGCTGGCCAGCCCATCCGGCGGATGCGGCTGTGTTTCGAAAGTATTTTAATCGATAAAAAGAAAGGGGTCAGTCCTGGGACTGACCCCGGGTAATGCCGGTGGCATCAATAGCAAGAACTTAGTCTTTTGTACTGCGCATCACCGCCTCAAACCACTTCGGATGGTGCTTGCGCGCCCAGCCGTAGGTGACGGTGCCGCGCACCATGGCGCCGATCGAGCCCTTGACCCAGATCGCCGCGTAGATGTGCACGATGATGGCGCAGATGATGCCAAATGCGCACACGGCGTGCAGCAAGGCGGCCGCGCGGATGACGGGAATCGGGAAGTAGAACGCGAAGTACGCGCGCCAGATCACGATGCCCGACAGCAACAAGCCCGCCATGCAGGCCAGCAGCACGAAGAACAGGATCTTCTGGCCGGCATTGTATTTGCCGATCTTCGGAAGCTTTTCTTCGCGGTTGTTGAGCACGTCGTCCATCTGTTTCAGCCACTGCTTGTCGCCGTCCTCGAACTTATTGTGGTGCCAGAAGCGCACCACCAGGATCGCGAACGAGACGAACATCACCAGGCCGGCAAACGGATGCAGGATGCGCGTCCATTGCCCGCCGCCGAACAGATTCGCCAGCCACGCCATCGACGGATGGAACATGGCCAGGCCGGACAGCGCCAGCATGACGAAGGTGATGGCGGTCACCCAGTGATTCGTGCGCTCGTTCGGGTTGTAGCGTTCGATCAAGGGATTGCCATCCTTGTCGGGCAGCTTTCCATCATGCAGATCACTGTGGCTCATGGTCTTCCTCCCGGATGCGCTTGGCCTCTTCCAGCGCTTCGTACTCTTCGTCCTTGCTCACTTCGTTCGGACCGACACGCGTGTAATGGAAGAAGCCTGCCAGGGCCGTGGCGGCCATGCCGGCCACCGCGAGCGGCTTGGACCAGCCCTTCCAGAAGCCCACCATCGGGCTGATGCGCGGGCGTTCCGGCAAGTTCGAATACAGCTTCGGCTTGTCGGCATGGTGCAGCACGTACATCACGTGCGTGCCGCCCACGCCCAGCGGATCGTACAGGCCCGCGTTTTCGAAACCGCGCGACTTCAGGTCGACGATGCGCTCTTCCGCATGCACCTTCATGTCTTCCTTGGTGCCGAAAACGATGGCGCCCGTCGGGCACGTTTTCACGCAAGCCGGTTCCTGGCCCACGGCGACGCGGTCCGAGCAGAGCGTGCACTTGTAGGCGCGGTCGTCCTTTTTCGAAATGCGGGGCACGTCGAAAGGACAGCCGGCCACGCAGTAGCCGCAGCCGATGCAGTTTTCCTGGTGGAAATCCACGATGCCGTTCGTGTACTGCACGATGGCGCCCGGCGCCGGACAGGCTTTCAAACAGCCCGGGTCCTCGCAGTGCATGCAGCCATCCTTGCGGATCAGCCACTCGAGGTTGCCGTCGTTGTTTTCGTGTTCGGCAAAACGCATCACCGTCCACGATTGCGGCGTCAGGTCCGTCGGATTGTCATAGGTGCCATGGTTTTCGCCGACTTCGTCACGCAAGTCGTTCCATTCCATGCACGCCGTCTGGCAAGCCTTGCAGCCGATGCATTTCGACACATCGATCAACTTGGCCACGGTGCCCGTCACCGGGCTGCGCCCTTGCGGCGGCGTTACCGTGGTAGCCGACAGGCGCCGGATATCTAAGGATTGCAGTGCCATTATTGAGCTCCCATCATGCTTTTTCCACCTTCACGAGGAAGGACTTGAATTCCGGCGTTTGCGAATTCGCATCCCCCACGCCCGGCGTCAGGGTATTGATCAGATACCCCGGCTTGGCCACGCCCGTAAAGCCCCAGTGCAGCGGCAGGCCTACGGTATGCACCGGCTTGCCCTCGATCATCAAAGCCTTGATGCGCTTGGTGACGACGGCCTTGGCGATGATGTGACCCCGTTTGGAACTGACACGCACTTCCCCACCGGCAACGACGCCGATGCTCTTGGCCAATTCTTCGCCGATTTCGACGAATTGCTGCGGCTGGATGATGGCATTCAGCCGCGCATGCTTGGTCCAGTAATGGAAATGCTCGGTCAGGCGGTAGCTGGTGGCCACGTGCGGGTATTCCTCATGCGTGCCGAACATTTTCCGGTCATCGGCGAACACGCGCGCGGCCGGATTGCTGGTCGCCTGCGGGTTTTTCGGATGCATGGGGTTGTAGCCGAGCGGATTTTCGAACGGCTCGTAATGCTCGGGGAACGGCCCTTCGGCCATGGCGCCGCGCGCAAAGAAGCGTGCCACGCCCTCGCCCAGCATGATGAACGGACCCATGCCGTTTTCCGGCGGTTCGTCAACCTTGAAGTCGGGAATATCGGCCCCGCTCCAGTTCGTGCCATTCCATTCGATCAATTTACGGGTCGGGTCGAAGGCCTTGCCTTTCAGGTCGCACGAGGCGCGGTTGTACAGCACGCGGCGGTTCGCCGGCCACGCCCAGGCCCAGCCCAGGGTCTGGCCGATGCCGGTCGGGTCGCTGTTGTCGCGCCGTCCCATCTGGTTGCCCGCCTGCGTCCAGCTGCCGGCGAAGATCCAGCAACCGCTGGTGGTCGTGCCGTCGTCGCGCAATTGCGCAAACGAGGCCAGCTGCTCGCCCTTCTTCACCAGCAGCTTGGTCGGATCTTTTGGATCGTACAAGTCGGCCAGTGCCTTGCCGTTGAATTCGCGGGCGATTTCTTCCGGCTGCGGGTTATGCGGCTGCGCATAATTCCACGTCAGGTTGACGATAGGATCGGGGAACTTGCCGCCCTCTTTCTTGTACATGTTGCGCATGCGCAAGAACAGGCCCGACATGATCTCCAGGTCGCTGCGCGCCTGGCCCGGCGGTTCGGCCGCCTGCCAGTGCCACTGCAGCACGCGCGAGGAGCTCACCAGCGAACCGCGCTCTTCGGCGAAGCAGCTGGTCGGCAAGCGGAACACTTCCGTCATGATCTTGGTGGGATCGACTTCGTGGTATTGGCCGTGCGCCTTCCAGAATTCGCCCGTTTCCACGGCCAGCGGATCCATGATGACGAGGAACTTCAGCTTCGACAGCGCTTCCGTGACCTTCTGCTTGTTCGGCGCGGACGCCAGCACATTGAAGCCCTGGCAGATATAACCCGTCATCTTGCCTTGGTGCATGTTCTCGATGGCTTGCATCAAGTCATACGGCTTGTCGAGTTTCGGCAGGTAGTCGAAGGCGTAGTTATTTTCCGCCGTGGCAAAATCGCCCCACCACGTCTTCATGAAGCTGACGTGGAATTTGCGGTAATTGCTCCAGTAGCTGAGCTGGTTCGGCCGCAGCGGCTTGGTGGCGCGCGCGGCGATGTAGCCATCGAAATCCTGCTCGGCTTCGTTCGGCAAGGTCATGTAGCCTGGCAACAGGTTCGACATCAGGCCCAGGTCGGTCAGACCCTGGATGTTCGAGTGGCCGCGCAAGGCGTTCATGCCGCCGCCGGCGATACCCATGTTACCCAACAGCAACTGCACCATGGCGCCCGTGCGGATGGTTTGCGCGCCCGTCGAGTGGTGCGTCCAGCCCAGCGCGTACAGGATGGTACCGGCGCGTCCCGGCACGGCGGTCGAAGCCAGGGCTTCGGCCACCTTGTGGAACTTGTCGGCCGACACGCCGCACGTACGCTCGACCATCTCGGTCGTGTAGCGCGCGTAGTGCTTCTTCATCATCTGGTAGACGCAGCGCGGGTGTTCCAGGGTCGGGTCGACCTTGGCATAGCCGTCGTCGCCGATCTCGTAATCCCAGGTGGCCTTGTCGGTGTACTTGCCTTTTTCCTTGTCGAAACCCGAGAACAGGCCGTCCTCGAACGCATAGTCTTCGCGCACGATGAAGGGCATGTCCGTGTAGTTGCGCACGTACTCATGCTGGATCTTGTCGTTCGTCAGCAGATAATTGATGATCGCGCCGAGGAAGACGATATCCGTGCCGGTACGCGTGGCGCAGTAGTAATCTGCCACGGATGCGGTACGGGTAAAACGCGGATCGACAACGATCAGCTTGGCCTTGTTATGCGCCTTCGCTTCCGTTACCCATTTGAATCCGCAAGGATGTGCTTCTGCTGCATTGCCGCCCATGACCAGGATCACGTCGGCATTCTTGATATCGACCCAATGATTCGTCATCGCGCCACGGCCAAACGTCGGGGCAAGACCTGCCACCGTCGGTCCGTGTCATACACGCGCCTGATTATCAAAGGTCAGCATCCCCATGCTGCGCACTGTCTTGTGGGTCAGATACCCGACCTCGTTGCTGCCGGCGGACGCGGCAAGCATGCCGGTGGAGAGCCAGCGGTTGACGGTCTTGCCGTCGGCATTCTTTTCGATCAGGTTGGCGTCGCGGTCATCCTTCATCAGGCGCGCGATCTTGTCGAGCGCCACATCCCAGGAGATCGGTTGCCATTCCGTGCCGCCCGGTGCGCGGTACTCGGGCACTTTCAGGCGGTTCGGGCTGTGGATGAAGTCGACCAGGCTGGCGCCTTTCGGGCACAGGGTGCCGCGGTTCACCGGGTGATCGGCATCGCCTTCCACGTGGATGATGCTGGAGACGGCATTCTTCGCGCCATCGCCCAGACCATACAGCAGGACGCCGCAGCCAACGGAACAGTAAGGACAGGTATTGCGGGTCTCGGTCGTGCGAGCCAGCTTGTATTGCCGTACTTCCGCCATCGCCTGTCCCGGTGCGAAACCGAGCAAGGCGAGGCTGGAGCCAGCAATCGTGGCGCCAGTTACCCGAAGGAACTGGCGCCTGGATATCTGAACCATATCAGACCTCTATGATGTGAGTAAATAAAAAGTCATACGGCGTCATGCTGGTGTCATATCACTAAGATATAAGCACCATGCCTGTGCCGTATGACAGTATTTTACCCCTCAAACTCTGACAAGGCTTAGTCCGCTGGAAAAAATTGCCTTTAGTCAATATTAATTTGACGATACCGAACGTTCCCTCTAAACAATGCCAGCCTGCCCGGCACGCTTGCACAGCGCTACCCAGCCACGAAAAAAACCCGCTCGCGAGCGGGTTTTTCGGGATGCAGCCGAGCTGCCAGGCCAAATTACAGGCTGTAGCGCAAGGTCAGCGCCACATTGCGCGGCGCGCCCGGCAAGCTCAGGTTCGGGCTGGAACCGTGGCCCGACACGATGTAGCGCGTGTCGCCGATATTATTGACGTTCAGCTGCACTTCATAGCGGCCCGTGCGGTACGCGGCCATGGCGTCGGCCGTCACGTAGCCTGGCAGCACGACGGTGTTGCCCGGGTTGGCGAAGCGGCTGCCCACGGCATTCGCGCCGCCGCCCACCGTGAAGCCGTGGCCCAGGTCTTTCGTCAGCCACAGGTTGGCCGTATTGCGCGCCGTCAAAGTGGCGCGCTTGCCCTTGATGGCGACGGAACTGGCCGTCGTCGTGCCCGGCGCATTCACGCTGCGGTCGACGGCGATGGAATCGGTGATGGTGGCGTCCAGGTAAGCGTAGCCGGCCATCATTTTCCAGCCATCGTGCAAGTCCGCGTTGAAGGTCAGTTCCAGGCCATCCGTGCGCTGCGTGCCGACGGGCACGATGCGGTTCGTGATCGGGTCGCTGGTCTTGATATTGTCGCGCTCCAGGCGGAACAGCGACACGGTAGCATTCGCGCGGCCGCCCCACAGGTCGTACTTCGCGCCCACTTCCGTGTTGCGCGTGGTTTCCGGCGCCAGGTCGGCATTGTTGGCAGCCAGGGCAAAGTTCTCGCCGCTCGGCTGGAACGAACGGCTCCACGACGCGTAGTACGATTGCGTCGCGCCCGGTTGCCAGACGAGGCCGGCGCGGGGGCTGTAGGCCGAATCCGTGCGCGACAAATCCGCCGTCGTCACGCCAAGCGCATTGGCCAGGCGCGACTGCTGCTTGTAGCGGTCGTAGCGCAAGCCGGCCAGCGCCTTCCACTCGTCGCTGAAGCTGATGGCGTCCTGCACGTAAGCGGCGGCCGTGTCGTAGGTACCGAAGGTATCGCTGCGCGCGCCCAGCTTGCTGCGGTTGACCTGCGGCAGGACGGGGTTGAAGATCGATACATTCGTCGCCACCACGGTCGAAGCCCAGCTCGACGCATCCTTGTTTTGCTTGCCGAATTCGGCGCCGTACAGCACTTCATGGCGCAAGGTGCCCGTGACCAGCTTTTGCGTCAGTTCAGTCTGGTTGAACCAGCCGCTCTCGTCGCGGTTAAGCTTGGCGTGGCCCAGGCTCATCGTGCCCTTGACTTCGTTGACGTTGCCGGAAATATTCGTGTTGTTGCGGTCCAGGTGATAGTCGTAGTAGCGGAAGGCATTGCGCAGCGACAAGCTATCGCTGAATTTGTGCGTCAGGGTGGCGGCCGTGGACACCACGCGCGACTGGCTGAAGTCGGCATCGCGGGCATTCGCCGCGCCGTAATACGTGCCCGCATCGACGGCGACGGGACGGCCGTGGTAGGACGGGATGCCGAAGTCCGTCAGGCGGCGGTCTTCCAGGTAGTCGCCCTGCAGCAGCAGCTTGGTGGCGCTCGACAGGCGGATGGCCACGGACGGCGCCAGCGCCGTACGGTTGATGAATTGCTGGTCGCGGTAGCTGTCGGACAATTCGCGCGCGCCCGTGACGCGCCAGTCCACCGTCTCGCCCACACGGCCCACGTCGACTTCGCCGCGGCGCCCTTTTGTGTTCGTCAGGCTCAGGGCCACGTCCGCGATATCCACGCCCGGTTTCTTCGTGATGCGGTTCACCAGGCCGCCCGAGGAACCGCGGCCGTACAGCACGGCGGCCGGTCCCTTGATCACTTCCAGGCGCTCCACATTCGACAGGTCGCGGAAATACAGCGCGTCATCGCGGAAGCCGTCGACGAACTGGTCGCCGATGGCCGTGAAACCGCGGATAAACACCTGGTCGCGCTGGCCGTCGCCCGTGGACAAGCCCACGCCGGGGATGTTCTTCATGATGTCCTGGATCGACATGGCGTTCTGGTCGCGGATGACGGCGGCCGGCACCACGTTGATCGTCTGCGGCACGTCGCGCAAGGCCATTTCCGTCTTGGTGCCGCTGGCGGAGGTGGCGGCCACGTAGCCATCCTTGTCCTTCGACGCCGTCACGGTGACGGCGGGCAAGCTTTCCTGTGCCCAGGCCGCCATTGGCGTGGCGCCCAAGGTCAAGGCGCCCAGTACGGCGATGGTGATCGGTTTACATCCCGGCTTGCGCTGTTGCTGCATACAATTCCCTGGTCGAAGTTTTAATACGAATGATTATCATTAGTATTTTATCAGCCGGCGATGGTAAAAGTAAGGATGAATGTAAGTGATAGTACTTATTAACTAGGTACTTGACGTAAAAAAGCAACAGGAAATCAATGTCAAAAAATAATTAAAATTGCTTTGAAAAACTATTTCCCTGCGTCAATGCTATACTTGCGGCTTGCTGGGCAGCGGTCAGCCTGACCGATATGCCCCTTGCTTTACCTCCATCGCCACGCTCAGCGTGGCGCGCCGCACAGCCATCACGCGGCACCCGAAGACCCCGATCCCCTGCGCCTTGCGGCGCCTGTCCGCCCCTGCTGGCGGCGGCGATCATGACTATTAAACTGTTAGGAATTACATGAAAAACCTGAACATCGGCAGCCGCCTTGGCGTCGGCTTTGCTGTCGTATTGCTGTTGCTTGCCGCCTTGACCATCACCGCCCTCGTGCGCATGCAAACGGCCAGCGACCTGACTTACCGCCTCATCAATACCAGCATCAAGAACCAGCGCATGGTGGCCGAGTGGTCGAAGATCATCGAACTGAACAGCGTGCGCGGCGTCGCCTCGTTCGAGATCACCGATCCGGTCGTGCGCGCCAAGATCGAGGAAGACTTGAAAGTCGATGCGGAGCGTTCCAGCAAGCTGCAGGACGACATCATCGCGTCCTTGCTCAACCCGGCCGTGATCGAGCAGTTCAAGGTGGTGCGCAAGGTGCGCACCGACTACGTGACGACACGCGCACGCGCCTTCAAGATGAAGGCCGACGGCGACGTGGCGGGCGCCAAGATCGTGTTCGACAAGGAAGTGGCGCCCATCACCGTAGCTTACCTGGCCGAAGTGAAGCGCTTTGCCGGCATGCAGATCAAGGCGGCCGACGGCGTCGGCGCCAGCATCATCGAAGCTTACAGCGGTACCCGCATCTTCCTGATCACCATGGGCGTGCTGGCCGTGCTGATGGGCATCGGTTTTGCGTGGTGGATCACGCGTTCGATCACCGGCCCCATCCGCGCCGCCGTGAAAGTGGCGGAAACCGTGGCAGCGGGCGACTTGAGCAGCGTCATCACGGCGCAAGGCCGCGATGAAACAGGCCAGCTGATGCATGCCCTGAAAACCATGAACGACAGTCTCGTCGGCATCGTCGGCCAGGTGCGCAGCGGCACCGACACCATCGCCACGGCCTCCGCGGAAATCGCCGCTGGCAACCAGGACCTGTCGTCGCGCACGGAACAGCAAGCCAGTTCGCTGGAAGAAACAGCCTCGTCGATGGAAGAATTGACCTCGACCGTCAAGCAAAACGCGGACAACGCGCGTCAGGCGAATAAACTGGCTGGCGACGCGGCCGGCATCGCCAGCCGCGGCGGCGCCGTGGTGGCCGAAGTGGTCGCCACCATGAGCGAAATCAATACCTCGTCGAAGAAAATCGTCGATATTATCTCGGTCATCGACGGCATCGCCTTCCAGACCAATATCCTGGCCTTGAACGCGGCAGTGGAAGCGGCGCGTGCCGGCGAACAGGGTCGCGGCTTTGCCGTGGTCGCCACGGAAGTACGCAACCTGGCGCAACGCTCGGCAGCGGCGGCAAAAGAAATCAAGGGCTTGATCGACGACTCCGTGCAAAAAGTCGACGTGGGCACGGACCTGGTCGACAAGGCCGGCAAGACGATGGAAGAAATCGTGCAAAGCATCGGCTTCGTCACGTCCATCATGAGCGAGATCAGCAACGCCAGCGAAGAACAGAGCGCGGGCATCGAGCAAGTCAACCAGGCCATTTCCGAAATGGACCAGGTAACGCAGCAAAATGCAGCCCTGGTGGAAGAAGCCTCGGCCGCAGCCGAGGCGATGCAGGAACAGGCGAGCGAACTGGCGCAGGTGGTCAGCGTCTTCCGCCTGGACGCCAACGCGGCGGCCACCGACCGTTTCAGCGTGAAAACCGCGCAGCGCAGCGCGCCGGCCGCAGCAGCAGCCGCGCCGGCCCGCCAGGCTACGGCCCCTACCCTGCGCCTGCCCGTGACGCGCAAGAGCAGCAAGGCCGCAGCGCCGGCCGAAGGCGAATGGGAAGAGTTCTAAGCAAGCCGGCAACCCCGGCAAGAACAGCTATTGCCGGCGTATCTCGGCAATGGCTGCCTCCAGCACCTCGTCACGCCCGGCGCGTATGCCGGCAAGCGTGGGCCTGACCTCGATATCCGGGATGATGCCCACGCGCTGCGTGGGGCGCCGGTCCGGATAAAATATGCCGATGCCGCTGATCAGGGTGCTCAAGCCGCCGGGCAGCGAAAACGGCGAACTATTGCCATCCGCGCCAGCCGTGGTGCTGCCGACCACCTTCGCGCGCGGCGCCACGCGCAAGGCCATGGCCGTGTATTCGGCGCGGCTCTGGCTGACTTCATCGACCAGCAGCATGACCTTGCCCGCATAGTGCGGCGCCTGCGGGCGCAAGACCTCGGTCCCGGTCCAGTGGAAGGCGCCGGGATTGCCAGGGTCGCCCTTGGTAAAGCGGGCAAACTCCGTGGGCCGGTCGACCAGGTAGGCACCCAGGGCAAAGACGACAAACTCGCTCGGGTAATTGCGTATATCGATAATCAGGCCGCGGCTGCCCGCCGCCGCCGCCATCTGCGCCGCCACGTCGGCCCGCTTGAGGGTCGACAGCTTGAGGTAGGCGATATTGTCGCCCAGGCGCTGGAACGTTTTCCCTTCCCTGTCATGCGTGTCCGCACCCGCTTGCCGCCCGGCTGACACGCGCTGCGCCGTCAGTTCCACCTCCTCCAGCCCGCGGCGTATCTGCAGCCGGGCTTCACCGCAAGCGCCAGCCGTCAGCTTGCCAGCCATGTCGCGCAGCCGCGCCGCTTCATTCGAAGCAGCATAGTAGGGCCGCCAGGCGGTCACCAGTTGCGCCACCGGCACGCCATCGACGCTGGCAATGACATCGCCGACCTGCAATCGCGTCGCCGCTCCGGCTTCCCGGTGGCCCACCACCACGGCGCTATCGTCGATGAAGCGGAGTTTGACTGGCAGCTGGCATTGCCCCACGGGCGGACGCACGTGCAGCGAACTCCACAGATTGGTGTGGGTATCGTGCAGGCGCGCGATCACGGCCATCATTTCCAGCTGATAGCTGGCGCGGTCCCTGGCCAGCGCGATGCGCGGCAGCGACTGGCGCAGGACGTCATCCCAGTTTTCGCCTGTCATATCGCGGTAGGGCGCCCAGTATTCGATGATATTCCAGAAGCGAAACAAGGCCAGCAACTGAAAGCCGGCATCGGGCAACATCAGGTCCGGATAGGCTGGCTCATGCTCAAAGACAGGATTGCCCACCTGCTCGTGCAAGCGCAGATAAAACTGGCTGCCCGACGCCGGCCGGCGCAGATAAATGTGCCGCAGATCGGCGCGCAAGCCGGCGCCCAGCAAGCTCTCATCATCCAGCCATTGCAGTGCGGGACGCAGATGCAGCTCGCCTTGCGCCGGGACGGCACATGGGTCGCAGCCGGCAAGCTTGCCCAGGCCGGCGATCCAGTCCTGCAGCACGGCATCGCACGCCGCTCTGTCAGGCGCGGCCAGCATGCGGGGCATGATGCGCAAGAGCTCGTAGTCCCACTGCCGTCCACCCGCGGTGATCAACGGATGATGGTATTTCAGGAAACCCCATACCTTGCCGAGCATGGCGAGGTTGTCGACCTGCACGGGTGTCACGGCATCGAGCGCGATGCCCGAACCGGCATCGAATGCGCGATCCGTTTCAAACGCGGTATTGCCGCCGGCCTGAGAAAAAGCCGGCGGCACCGCACCGACGAGCAGAAAGGAAATGGCTGGCATGCACCAGCGCGCCAGCCTCAGACAGCACATCCATTTCATCCAGCATCCTTATCGACGGTAATTCAGCACAGCCTGGCTTGCGCATCCTCAATGAGTTTCGCCAGCTCGCGCGGCACCGCCTGCGCCAGGAAATCGAGCGCCAGCTGTTCCGGATCGATGGCTGCGTCAGGCGGCAAGCCATGCTCGAAGCCCCCCACCATAATGCGGCAAAAATGCGGCGATTCCGCCCGCGTTTCCACATACCAGCAGCCTGCATGGCCTTGCACGAAGTATTCGCCGATAAAGTAGCCGAGCATGGTTTTCACCCATTGCCAGCTCTCGTCACGGATGACGATGGTGCGCATGGCCGCATCGATGTACGGCAGGTATTCGGCCGCGTTCGTCAATACTTCGTGCGCGGGCTGGATGCCCAGACGCTCGACGAAACTCACCAGCGACGCCCCCAGCGCGTCATAGTAGGCGTCGAAGCCTGCCTGGCTGTGTTTCAGTAACTGCTCTTGTTGCGTCAACTGCATTCCCACTCTCCCTCCAACAAATTCACTGGCCACCGCGCGCGCGGCCGACAGCCGCGAGCGCATCAGCGGCATGTATCGTAAGCCAATGAATGTCGACATTCGGCATTTTTCGAACTTGACCTACAGCCCGTAAAGCGCCACGAGTGGCAAAGTTTACCAAAAAATACGACTGTCCAAAAAATTAGGGGACATTAGGCGCCACATGGAACGCCGATAGCGATTTATTAAGCGCGTCAAATACGTGCCTCGGGCTTTCTTCGATAAAGAAGTGGCCGCCCGGGATTTCGCACCAGCTTTGCTCACCGCTAAATTCGCGCGACCACGCGCTACGGTCCTGCCGTGTCATGGTCTCATCGTCCGATCCGGAAAGCATCACCAATTCGCCCGACAGCAAGGGTCCAGGTGCATACACATACGTTTCGCTCAACGCAAAGTCGGCTCGCAGCGGGGGCAGAAACAGATCGATCAACTCGGGCGTTTCAAAAAATTCATCTGGCGTATCGCCACTAATTCGCAGCTCCTCAATCAGGTCCGCATCGGACATGAGATGCAAACGCGCTTCCTCCAAGCGGGATGGCGCCTTCTTGGCCGATGCGAAGAAGATAGCCGGACTTTTCCCCATCTCCTGCAACCGGCGAGCAAGCTCAAAACCGACAAGCGCGCCGTTGCTATGTCCAAAGATGCCAAACGGCCGGTCGAGCCAGGACTGCATTTCAGCGCTCAATAGCTCCACCAGGCGGTCGACGCGGTCGACGGGCGCCTCATCGAATCGAGTGCCGCGTCCAGGCGGCTCGACACACACCAGCTCCACATGCGCGTCGAGATTTTTTTGCCAATTCAAGTAGGTGCTCGAACTGCCTCCCGCATAAGGCAGGCAAAATAAACGCAGCGATGCATGCGGGCGTGGAGAAGGCGTAAAAATTCCATTTAACATAGTCATGTCATTCCCTTAAGTGCGACGCAAAGCAGGTGGCCTGCGTCGGATTGTTTACAAAATTATTGTCGTGCGCCAGTCGGCATGTTGACGGCATAGAAGCCGATTTGCCGCCATCGCGGACATCGCCGGCGATTGGCCGCGCTGCTCAAGCGCCGCTGGCGTGCAGACGTCATCCATGTTCATACGCGCGATCACGCGTGCCGCCACTTTTGCCCGTGAAATGGTGGACACCATCCCGACAGCGAGGCCGGCCGCCCCGGCCACAAAAGGGATGGTGACAAAGTAACTGATGGCCGGACTGACGACATGCGGAGATGCGCACTGGATTTCAGCCAGCGCCATTCCCGGAACAAGGAATGGCCGACGCTGGTCCAGACTTCGCCCAGATGGCGGTACAGGTCGTAGCGCATTTGCGTGCGCTTGAGCAAGTTTACGGACGGCAACAGCTCCCGGTTCGTAAAATACCGACGACGGGAAAGGTGCGTTGCAAGTTCCTTGGCGGCGTCAAACAATGCATGCAGGTGCTTGTGGTCGCGGTCTTTCAAGCCTCGGCATTCTTCATGCTTGCGGGCGCAGAGATGAAGGATGTCCGTTGTCAGCATCAGACCAAGCACGACGGTTCCCAGGAAGCATGCGAAGGCAAAAGGGGACAGCCAAGCAAGGTAGGAAAAACAAACCATACCCGTTACGAAATGCATCAGGAACTGTGGCGCATCCGACAAGTCATTGGCCTGGTTCTCGGCGTCGCCGGGCACGACGCCCGGCAAAGCAGCTTGGCCTGTTTTTTCAACCACTGGACACCTGGTCGCAAGAAGGCCATGTAGTAGCGCGGTGCGAATTGGAGCGATTGCATCGGTGAAAATGATGGCCATCATGGCACTGGCGACCAGAAATACCATGAACAGGCCGGCAACGTCCATCAAATGCGTCACCATCCATTCCGGAACCGGAGAATTGCCCTTACCCGCAATCTGCCTCCTGATGAAGTCCAGTAACAGCACGTTGACTGTTGCAGAACCAGCGCACAGCAAAGCGCACAAGACAAGCCTCCGGCGACGGCCAAGCAATATTGATTTCGACATATAAATATAGTCCTATTTATTCTTCCTGAGTAACAGCAGCACGGGAATTGATGACTCGAACGGCAAGCATTTGAATCGTTGGCGCCACAAAAATGTCACGCACCGCAATGGGCAAGCCGGCCTTACGGCAATGACTGGCAAATCGCATCGCCAACAGCGAGTCCCCTCCCATTGAAAAGAAGTGGTCGTTCCGGCCCACGCGATCCACCTTCAGCAAAGCTGTCCATACGTCCGAGAGCTCTTGTTCGACATCGCCCTGCGGCGCCTCGTATGCGCGTTCCTCGTCCCTCTCCGGCTGCGGCAGCGCCTTCACGTCGAGCTTGCCATTGGCCGTCAGCGGCCATGCCGCCACGGCCGTAAAGATCGACGGCACCATGTAGTCGGGCAGGCTCTGGCCAAGCTGTGCCCGCAACGGCGTGCTGTCGATCGCCGCCTGCGCATTGAGCACGTAGGCAACCAGGCGGACCTGTCCGGCAGAGCCCTTTCCAGCCAATACCACTGCATCGTCGACACCTTCGCAACCGCGCAAGGCCGACTCGATTTCACCGAGTTCGATGCGGAAACCACGGATCTTCACCTGATGGTCGCCCCGTCCAAGATATTCAAGCTCGCCGTCTGCCGTCATCCGCGCCAGGTCACCCGAGCGGTACAAACGTTCGCCTGCCGCCAGCGCCGGATGCGGCACGAAACGCTCGGCCGTCAGTTCCGGACGATTCAGGTAACCTTCAGCCACCCCCGAACCGCCGACACACAGTTCGCCCACCACACCGGTTGGCACCGGTTCCCCGTGCCGGTCGAGCAGCCATAGCGTCAAGTCCGGAATCGGACGGCCGATCAGGCTGCCGCGGTTGGCCTGGGCATCGGCCCGGCTGATCGCACGGTACGTCACGTGCACCGTGGTCTCGGTAATGCCGTACATGTTGACCAGCTGCGGAGCCGTGTCGGCATGCAGCTCGAACCATGGCAGCAGCTTGTCCAGCGCCAGGGCCTCGCCCCCGAAAACCACCCAGCGTAGCGCCAGGGGCGCTTGCACCTGCCGGTCTTCTTCCATGAAGGCGTAGAACGCCGTCGGCGTCTGGTTCAGCACCGTCACGCCCTGCTCGTGCACCAGTTGGTAAAACTCCGGCGTCGATTGCGCCACTGCGCGCGGCACCACCACCAGGCGTCCGCCGTGCAGCAACGCACCCCAGATTTCCCAGACCGAAAAATCGAAGGCGTAGGAGTGGAACAGGCACCAGGTATCGGCCGCGCCGAAACCGAACCAGCCTTCGGTACTGGTCAGCAACCGCGCCACGTTCGCGTGCGACACCATGACGCCTTTCGGCTTGCCGGTCGAACCGGAGGTGTAGATCACGTATGCCTGCGCGGTCGCCGACATCGCCACTTGCGGCGCGTGCGCTGGCCAGGCGCCATCGGCGGCGTCATCAAGCAGCACCACCACGCCGGCGCCGGCGCTTGCTCGCGTAGCCACCTGCGCCACCACCAGCGTCACCGCGGCATCGTCAAGCATGTAGGCGATCCGCTCCGCCGGGTAGATCGGGTCGAGCGGGACGTAGGCCGCCCCGCATTTAAGTATGGCCAGGATCGCCTGCACCACTTCGCCCGAGCGTTCCAGGCACAGCCCGATGCGCGTGCCGGGCGCCGCGCCCGCCGCCAGCAGGCGGTGCGCCAACTGGTTCGATGCTGCCTCCAGTTCGGCATAGGTCCAGTGACGCTCGCCATCGGTCAAGGCCACCGCCTGCGGCGTGGCCAATGCCTGCGCCGCAAATAGCTGGTGCAGGCACTGCGACGGCGCCGGCGATTGCGTCGCCCGCCCCAGGTCCAGCAAACGTTCGCGTTCGGCAGGCGCCATCAGGCTTGCTGTCCAAACAGGTTCATCGGTGTAAATCAGGGCCGCGTCAAGTGCACGCTCAAAATTGATCATAACGCGCTGCAATGCTTCAGTGGAATAGAGTCCCGCATCGGCGCTGATGCTCAGATTCAACTGGCCCCGCCGTGGATCATGCGTCCAGTGGCACAACAGACGATAATTTGTCACTTCGAAGGTATCCATGCCACTGATACCATCGCCATTGACTCCGTCATACACATGAAAATCCGTGTAGTTGAACAACGCCGCGGATAAATCGACGCCGCTATCCCTTTGAAGCTGGGAGACCGGGTAATGCCGGTAATTCCATGCTTGCTGAAGTTCACTATCGACGGCCGAGATTAATACAGACCAGCTAGATTGGTCGACACTCGTACAAATCGGTAGTGTTGACAAAAACAAGCCCAAGCTGCGATCGGCGCCAGCCACTTCAAGGCGGCCGTGGCCGGTGACGCTGCTGGTTATCGATTCGGCTCCGTTAAGGAAGGCGAGCACCTTGAGGTAAACGGCCAGCAATACTGTCCTTGGCGCGACCCCTAGCCGTGCACACAGTGCGCGAAGCTGTTCGCCACGCGTCGAGAGATCAACATGCGCGCTCTGCGCGGAAAAACGCTTGCCTGCCTCCCATGTTGGCAGGGTGGCGGACGCTATCATTTTCTCCCAGAATGCGCGTGCCTTTGGATCGGCTAAGCTTGCAAGTTCTTCAGCGACGTAATGCCGATACGGCGGCAGTGACGTCCTTTCGGTTTCCGGCAACAGACGCTGAACTTCCAGATAACGTTGGAACAACTCTGTATTAAAAGAGGAAACGCTCCAGCCGTCCAATATCGCGTGGTGGTGAATGAGCGTGTAATGGAAAACAGCATCCGACACGCAGTGCACATCGATACGCCACAACGGTTCCTTGCCATCGAAAACGGCAGTATTGGCAACCTGGCACTCGTACCAAGTTGCAAACTTCGCTTCGCTTTCTGTCGCGCCTAGATGACGCCAATCATGCACGTGCAGTGGCAACGGCGCATCGCGCAACACCAGTTGCAGTGGTCGGTCGCCGATGTCATAGTCGAAAACCGTCCGCAATATTTCATGGCGCGCCATCATCCCTGTCAAAGCTTCCTGCAATGCTGATTCGGACCATGGCCGTTCTAGCTTCACGCTGTCGATGATCAAATAGTCACCATCTCGCTGGTTGTGGAAGACCATCCCCTCCTGAAGCTGCGTCAAAGGATAGCCATCTTCATACCTGGCCAAGTCCATGAGCACTCGCTCCTCCGGCGTTAGCAAACTGAACGGACCTGCGTCGGCCGCGACGTGTGTGATTGCAGTCGAGCGCGATGAAATCGCATTGGCCATCAGTTCGATTGACTGATAAGCAAAAAGGTCGCGTACGGCCAGCGCGAACCCGTCCTGGCCGCAGCGTGCAATGAGCCTTACAGCCCGGATTGAATCACCACCCTGCGCAAAGAAGTTCGCTGTCACGGAGACCTGTTCCAGTTCAAGTATCTCAGCCCAAATTGCGGCGAGTTTTACTTCCAGCTCCGTGCGGGGTGCGAGATACTCAACTTGAAAACTCTCGCGGGCGTCAGGCAGCGCCTTCACGTCGAGCTTGCCATTGGCCGTCAGCGGCCATGCCGCCACGGCCGTAAAGATCGACGGCACCATGTAGTCGGGCAGGCTCTGGCCAAGCTGTGCCCGCAACGGCGTGCTGTCGATCGCCGCCTGCGCATTGAGCACGTAGGCAACCAGGCGGACCTGTCCGGCAGAGCCCTTTCCAGCCAATACCACTGCATCGTCGACACCTTCGCAACCGCGCAAGGCCGACTCGATTTCACCGAGTTCGATGCGGAAACCACGGATCTTCACCTGATGGTCGCCCCGTCCAAGATATTCAAGCTCGCCGTCTGCCGTCATCCGCGCCAGGTCACCCGAGCGGTACAAACGTTCGCCTGCCGCCAGCGCCGGATGCGGCACGAAACGCTCGGCCGTCAGTTCCGGACGATTCAGGTAACCTTCAGCCACCCCCGAACCGCCGACACACAGTTCGCCCACCACACCGGTTGGCACCGGTTCCCCGTGCCGGTCGAGCAGCCATAGCGTCAAGTCCGGAATCGGACGGCCGATCAGGCTGCCGCGGTTGGCCTGGGCATCGGCCCGGCTGATCGCACGGTACGTCACGTGCACCGTGGTCTCGGTAATGCCGTACATGTTGACCAGCTGCGGAGCCGTGTCGGCATGCAGCTCGAACCATGGCAGCAGCTTGTCCAGCGCCAGGGCCTCGCCCCCGAAAACCACCCAGCGTAGCGCCAGGGGCGCTTGCACCTGCCGGTCTTCTTCCATGAAGGCGTAGAACGCCGTCGGCGTCTGGTTCAGCACCGTCACGCCCTGCTCGTGCACCAGTTGGTAAAACTCCGGCGTCGATTGCGCCACTGCGCGCGGCACCACCACCAGGCGTCCGCCGTGCAGCAACGCACCCCAGATTTCCCAGACCGAAAAATCGAAGGCGTAGGAGTGGAACAGGCACCAGGTATCGGCCGCGCCGAAACCGAACCAGCCTTCGGTACTGGTCAGCAACCGCGCCACGTTCGCGTGCGACACCATGACGCCTTTCGGCTTGCCGGTCGAACCGGAGGTGTAGATCACGTATGCCTGCGCGGTCGCCGACATCGCCACTTGCGGCGCGTGCGCTGGCCAGGCGCCATCGGCGGCGTCATCAAGCAGCACCACCACGCCGGCGCCGGCGCTTGCTCGCGTAGCCACCTGCGCCACCACCAGCGTCACCGCGGCATCGTCAAGCATGTAGGCGATCCGCTCCGCCGGGTAGATCGGGTCGAGCGGGACGTAGGCCGCCCCGCATTTAAGTATGGCCAGGATCGCCTGCACCACTTCGCCCGAGCGTTCCAGGCACAGCCCGATGCGCGTGCCGGGCGCCGCGCCCGCCGCCAGCAGGCGGTGCGCCAACTGGTTCGATGCTGCCTCCAGTTCGGCATAGGTCCAGTGACGCTCGCCATCGGTCAAGGCCACCGCCTGCGGCGTGGCCAATGCCTGCGCCGCAAATAGCTGGTGCAGGCACTGCGCCGGCGCCGGCGATTGCGTCGCCCGCCCTGGTTCCAGCAAGCGTTCGCGTTCGGCAGGCGCCATCAGCAGCAGCGTGTCGAGTGCGCGCTGCGGGTTCGCCAGGGCGTCTTCCAGCAAACAGACGAAACTGCCCGCCATGCGCGCCACCGTGGCCGCATCGAACAGGTCGGTGCTGTATTCCCAACTGAGCTGCAGGCCGTCCTCGTCCTCTTCCACGTTCAGCATCAGGTCGAACTGCGCCGTGCGCTGCTGCGTGGCCAGCGACGACACCGTCAGGCCGGGCAGCGAACCGCTTTCTTCTTCATTGTTCTGCAACGACAGCATCACCTGGAAGAGCGGCGAATAGCTGAGGGAACGCTGCGGCTGCAGTGCCTCCACCAGCCGGTCAAACGGCAACTGCTGGTTGGCATACGCCTCCAGGTTGGTCTGGCGGCATTGCTGCAACAGCGCGCTGAAACTCATCTCCTCGCTCAGCTCGGCGCGCAGCACCAGCGTATTGACAAAGAAGCCGATCAGGCCGGCGATCTCCGGCTGCTCTCGGTTCGCCACCGGCGTGCCGAGCACAATATCGCTGGCGCCGCTATAGCGCGACAGCAAGGCGCTCAAGGCCGCGTGCAGGCCCATGAACAACGTGGCCCCGTGTTCGCGGCACACCGCGCGCAGCCGGCTGCTCACTTGCGTATCGAGCCGGCTGTGCAGCAGCGCACCCTCGAAGCTCTGCTGCGCCGGACGCGGATGGTCCAGCGGCAGGCTGTGCACTTCCGGCAAGGAGGCCAGCTTCTGCTGCCAGTACACCAGTTGCTGCGCATGGCGCGCCTGTTGCGGCGCGGCACGCTGCCAGTGGGCGTAGTCTGCATACTGGACCGGCAGCGCCTGCCAGTCCGGCGCCCTGTCCTCAACCAGCGCCGCGTACGCTTCGCACCACTCGTCGACCGCGATCGCGCCCGACCAGCCGTCCGACGCAATATGGTGCAGCACCAGCACCAGCACATGGCGCTGCGGCGCCAGGCGCAGCAATTGCGCGCGTAATGGCAACTCGCAGCGCAGGTTGAACGGCCGCTCCGCTTCCGCTTCGATGGCCGCCGCCAGTGCCGTCTCATCTTCCACCGCCAGCACCGGCAGGGCCAAGGTGGCCACTTCCTGCACTTCCTGCCATGCCTGATCGCCATCGCTGGCATAGGTCGTGCGCAGCACTTCATGGCGCTGCACCACCAGCAGCAGCGCCTGCTGCAGCAGCGCCACATTCAACTCGCCCCCCAGTTCGAGCGCCATCGGCATATGGTATTGCACGCTCGCCCCGCCGCCCATCTGGTCGATCAGCCACAGGCGTTGCTGGCCATGCGACAACGGCACCCGGGCGGCGCCATAGCGCACGATCGGCTGCACCTCCGCTGGCCCGGCCTGCTCGATGCGCAGTGCCAGCGCCGCCAGCGTCTGCGCCTCGAACACGGCCGCGATCGGCAAGGTCGCCTGACGCTCCTGGCGCACCTTGGCGATCACGCGCATGGCCAGCAGCGAGTGCCCGCCCAGCGCAAAGAAATTATCCATGGCCGACACCGGCCGGCCTGGCTTGAGCAAACTGCTCCACACATCCGCCAGCCATAGTTCGCATGCCGTTGCCGGCGCCACGAAAGCCTGTTCGGCCGCGATCGTCGGCGCCGGGAGCGCCTTACGATCGATCTTGCCGTTTGACGTTACCGGCAAGGCCGCGAGGCACATCAGCGCCGTGGGCACCATATAGTCCGGCAGCGTGCTGGCCAACTGCGCGCGTACCGCATCGGCCGACCATGTATGCGCGTCGGCCACGACATACGCCGCCAGGCGCTTTTCGCCGGCCTGGGATTCGTACACAGTCACCACCGCCTGCCGTATGCCGGCCATTTGCAGCAGGGCCGTTTCGATTTCGCCCAACTCGATCCTGAATCCGCGCAGCTTGATCTGGTTGTCCGCTCGCCCGACCAGTTCGATCACCCCATCAGCGCGTATGCGGGCCAGATCGCCCGTACGGTACAGCCGCGCTCCTGCCGACGGGCTGTAAGGGTCGCGCACGAATTTTTCGGCGCTGAGTTCCGGCAAGCCCAAATAGCCGCGCGCCACCCCCGGCCCGCCAATGCACAGCTCACCTTTGACACCGGGCGCCACCAGCGCTAACGCGGCGTCGAGCACATACAGGCAACTGCCTGCGAACGGACGCCCGATCGGCACCATTCCCTGCTCGGCCTCCTGCCCCTCGTGGTAACTGCTGTCGATGGTCGCTTCCGTCACCCCGTAAGTATTCATCAGCCGTATCCCTACCCCGAATGCGGCCCGCACCCGCGCCTGGTCGGCCCCATACCAGCTATCCGAACCGACCACCACCAAACGCATCGGGGGCGCGCTTGACGCACTCTCTTCCAGATAAGCGCATAACTCGCGCAGCACCGCCGGCACGAATTCGGCCGCCGTGATGCGTTCGTCATGCAGCCAGGCGGCCAGCGCCTGCGCATCGAGCAGCACTGCGCGCGGACAGATCACCAGCGTATTGCCAAACCCGAGCGTACGCACCAAATCCCCCGCAAATACGTCGAAATTGGCGTTCGCCATCTGCAGCCAACGGTCGCCCTGCATGTCCAACTGGTAGACCTCGTCCCACGCCGCGCCGATGGCAGCGAGGCCGCCATGCTCGATCATCACCCCTTTGGGACGCCCGGTTGTTCCCGACGTAAACGTCGCATACGCCAGCTGTTGCGGCTGCAGCACTAGCGCGGGAGCCGTGTCAGGCACCGTCTCATCAGCCAGCAACTCGGCCAGGTCCAGCACCGTGGCGCCGCATCCCGAGAGCAAATGACGCTGTTCGCCGTCAGCGATCAGCCAGCGCACCTTGGCGTCAGTGATGATATCGGCAACGCGTGCGGCAGGTACCTCGGCCGTCAGCGGAATATAGGCCACTCCCGCCTTCATGATCCCGAGTGCCGCCACCGGCAGCAGCACGCTGCGCCCGACGCAGAACGCGACGAAATCGTCGCGCCCGACGCCGCGCTGCAACAGCGCATGGGCCAGCCGGTTCGATCGCGCTTCCAGTTCCCCGTACGACAGCGATGTCACCCCATCTTCCACGGCGACCAGGTCCGGATGCAGACGCGCCACCCGCGCGCAACGCTCCGGCAGCAGCGGCGATGTCGATCCCGCCAGATCCCTGCCGCTCAGTGCCAGCAGACGTGATCGCTCTGCCGGCGGCAGGCAGGAAAGAGAGGCGATCGGCGCATCAAGCTGCTCCAGCATTGCGCTCAACAGGAATGCGAAACTGGCCGCGAAGCGCGCCACCGTGGCCGCATCGAACAGGTCGGTGCTGTATTCCCAACTGAGCTGCAGGCCATCGACGGCCTCTTCGGCGTCAAGCGTCAGGTCGAACTGCGCCGTACGATGCTGCGTGGCCAGCGACGACACCGTCAGGCCGGGCAGCGAACCGCTTTCTTCTTCATTGTTCTGCAACGACAGCATCACCTGGAAGAGCGGCGAATAGCTGAGCGAACGCTGCGGCTGCAGTGCCTCCACCAGCCGGTCAAACGGCAACTGCTGGTTGGCATACGCCTCCAGGTTGGTCTGGCGGCATTGCTGCAACAGCGCGCTGAAACTCATCTCCTCGCTCAGCTCGGCGCGCAGCACCAGCGTATTGACAAAGAAGCCGATCAGGCCGGCGATCTCCGGCTGCTCTCGGTTCGCCACCGGCGTGCCGAGTACGATATCGCTGGCGCCGCTATAGCGCGACAGCAAGGCACTCAAGGCCGCGTGCAGGCCCATGAACAACGTGGCCCCATGTTCGCGGCACACCACGCGCAGCCGGCTGCTCACTTGCGTATCGAGCCGGCTGTGCAGCAACGCACCCTCGAAGCTCTGCTGCGCCGGACGCGGATGGTCCAGCGGCAGGCTGTGCACTTCCGGCAAGGAGGCCAGCTTCTGCTGCCAGTACACCAGTTGCTGCGCATGGCGCGCCTGTTGCGGCGCGGCACGCTGCCAGTGGGCGTAGTCCGCATACTGGACCGGCAGCGCCTGCCAGTCCGGCGCCCTGCCCTCAACCAGCGCCGCGTACGCTTCGCACCACTCGTCGACCGCGATCGCGCCCGACCAGCCGTCCGACGCAATATGGTGCAGCACCAGCACCAGCACATGGCGCTGCGGCGCCAGGCGCAGCAATTGCGCCCGCAATGGCAACTCGCAGCGCAGGTTGAACGGCCGCTCCGCTTCCGCTTCGATGGCCGCCGCCATTGCCGTCTCATCTTCCACCGCCAGCACCGGCAGGGCCAAGGTGGCCACTTCCTGCACTTCCTGCCATGCCTGATCGCCATCGCTGGCATAGGTCGTGCGCAGCACTTCATGGCGCTGCACCACCAGCAGCAGCGCCTGCTGCAGCAGCGCCACATTCAATTCGCCCCCCAGTTCGAGCGCCATCGGCATATGGTATTGCACGCTCGCCCCGCCGCCCATCTGGTCGATCAGCCACAGGCGTTGCTGGCCATGCGACAACGGCGCCCGTCCGGGTCCGCGGCGCAAGATGGGCTGCGCCTCCGCTGGCCCGGCCTGCTCGATGCGCAGTGCCAGCGCCGCCAGCGTCTGCGCCTCGAACACGGCCGCGATCGGCAAGGTCGCCTGACGCTCCTGGCGTACCTTGGCGATCACGCGCATGGCCAGCAGCGAATGCCCGCCCAGCGCAAAGAAATTATCCACGGCCGACACCGGCCGGCCTGGCTTGAGCAAACTGCTCCACACATCCGCCAGCCATAGTTCGCATGCCGTTGCCGGCGCCACGAAAGCCTGTTCGGCCGCGATCGTCGGCGCCGGGAGCGCCTTACGATCGATCTTGCCGTTTGACGTTACCGGCAAGGCCGCGAGGCACATCAGCGCCGTGGGCACCATATAGTCCGGCAGCGTGCTGGCCAACTGCGCGCGTACCGCATCGGCCGACCATGTATGTGCGTCGGCCACGACATACGCCGCCAGGCGCTTTTCGCCGGCCTGGGATTCGTACACAGTCACCACCGCCTGCCGTATGCCGGCCATTTGCAGCAGGGCCGTTTCGATTTCGCCCAACTCGATCCTGAATCCGCGCAGCTTGATCTGGTTGTCCGCTCGCCCGACCAGTTCGATCACCCCATCAGCACGTATGCGGGCCAGATCGCCCGTACGGTACAGCCGCGCTCCTGCCGACGGGCTGTAAGGGTCGCGCACGAATTTTTCGGCGCTGAGTTCCGGCAAGCCCAGATAGCCGCGCGCCACCCCCGGCCCGCCAATGCACAGCTCACCTTTGACACCGGGCGCCACCAGCGCTAACGCGGCGTCGAGCACATACAGGCAACTGCCTGCGAACGGACGCCCGATCGGCACCATTCCCTGCTCGGTCTCCTGCCCCTCGTGGTAGCTGCTGTCGATGGTCGCTTCCGTCACCCCGTAAGTATTCATCAGCCGTATCGCTACCCCGAATGCGGCCCGCACCCGCGCCTGGTCGGCCCCATACCAGCTATCCGAACCGACCACCACCAAGCGCATCGGGGGCGCGCTTGACGCACTCTCTTCCAGATAAGTGCATAACTCGCGCAGCACCGCCGGCACGAATTCGGCCGCCGTGATGCGTTCGTCATGCAGCCAGGCGGCCAGCGCCTGCGCATCGAGCAGCACTGCGCGCGGACAGATCACCAGCGTATTGCCAAACCCGAGCGTACGCACCAAATCCCCCGCAAATACGTCGAAATTGGCGTTCGCCATCTGCAGCCAACGGTCGCCCTGCATGTCCAACTGGTAGACCTCGTCCCACGCCGCGCCGATGGCAGCGAGGCCGCCATGCTCGATCATCACCCCTTTGGGACGCCCGGTTGTTCCCGACGTAAACGTCGCATACGCCAGCTGTTGCGGCTGCAGCACTAGCGCGGGAGCCGTGTCAGGCACCGTCTCATCAGCCAGCAACTCGGCCAGGTCCAGCACCGTGGCGCCGCATCCCGAGAGCAAATGACGCTGTTCGCCGTCAGCGATCAGCCAGCGCACCTTGGCGTCAGTGATGATATCGGCAACGCGTGCGGCAGGTACCTCGGCCGTCAGCGGAATATAGGCCGCTCCCGCCTTCATGACCCCGAGTGCCGCCACCGGCAGCAGCACGCTGCGCCCGACGCAGAACGCGACGAAATCGTCGCGCCCGACGCCGCGCTGCAACAGCGCATGGGCCAGCCGGTTCGATCGCGCTTCCAGTTCCCCGTACGACAGCGATGTCACCCCATCTTCCACGGCGACCAGGTCCGGATGCAGACGCGCCACCCGCGCGCAACGCTCCGGCAGCAGCGGCGATGTCGATCCCGCCAGGTCCCTGCCGCTCAGTGCCAGCAGACGTGATCGCTCTGCCGGCGGCAGGCAGGAAAGAGAGGCGATCGGCGCATCAAGCTGTTCCAGCATTGCGCTCAACAGGAATGCGAAACTGGCCGCGAAGCGCGCCACCGTGGCCGCATCGAACAGGTCGGTGCTGTATTCCCAACTGAGCTGCAGGCCATCGACGGCCTCTTCGGCGTCAAGCGTCAGGTCGAACTGCGCCGTGCGATGCTGCGTGGCCAGCGACGACACCGTCAGGCCGGGCAGCGAACCGCTTTCTTCTTCATTGTTCTGCAACGACAGCATCACCTGGAAGAGCGGCGAATAGCTGAGCGAACGCTGCGGCTGCAGTGCCTCCACCAGCCGGTCAAACGGCAACTGCTGGTTGGCATACGCCTCCAGGTTGGTCTGGCGGCATTGCTGCAACAGCGCGCTGAAACTCATCTCCTCGCTCAGCTCGGCGCGCAGCACCAGCGTATTGACAAAGAAGCCGATCAGGCCGGCGATCTCCGGCTGCTCTCGGTTCGCCACCGGCGTGCCGAGTACGATATCGCTGGCGCCGCTATAGCGCGACAGCAAGGCACTCAAGGCCGCGTGCAGGCCCATGAACAACGTGGCCCCATGTTCGCGGCACACCACGCGCAGCCGGCTGCTCACTTGCGTATCGAGCCGGCTGTGCAGCAACGCACCCTCGAAGCTCTGCTGCGCCGGACGCGGATGGTCCAGCGGCAGGCTGTGCACTTCCGGCAAGGAGGCCAGCTTCTGCTGCCAGTACACCAGTTGCTGCGCATGGCGCGCCTGTTGCGGCGCGGCACGCTGCCAGTGGGCGTAGTCCGCATACTGGACCGGCAGCGCCTGCCAGTCCGGCGCCCTGCCCTCAACCAGCGCCGCGTACGCTTCGCACCACTCGTCGACCGCGATCGCGCCCGACCAGCCGTCCGACGCAATATGGTGCAGCACCAGCACCAGCACATGGCGCTGCGGCGCCAGGCGCAGCAATTGCGCCCGCAATGGCAACTCGCAGCGCAGGTTGAACGGCCGCTCCGCTTCCGCTTCGATGGCCGCCGCCATTGCCGTCTCATCTTCCACCGCCAGCACCGGCAGGGCCAAGGTGGCCACTTCCTGCACTTCCTGCCATGCCTGATCGCCATCGCTGGCATAGGTCGTGCGCAGCACTTCATGGCGCTGCACCACCAGCAGCAGCGCCTGCTGCAGCAGCGCCACATTCAACTCGCCTCCCAGTTCGAGCGCCATCGGCATATGGTATTGCACGCTCGCCCCGCCGCCCATCTGGTCGATCAGCCACAGGCGTTGCTGTCCATGCGACAACGGCACCCGGGCGGCGCCATAGCGCACGATCGGCTGCACCTCCGCTGGCCCGGCCTGCTCGATGCGCAGTGCCAGCGCCGCCAGCGTCTGCGCCTCGAACACGGCCGCGATCGGCAAGGTCGCCTGACGCTCCTGGCGCACCTTGGCGATCACGCGCATGGCCAGCAGCGAATGCCCGCCCAGCGCAAAGAAATTATCCACGGCCGACACCGGCCGGCCTGGCTTGAGCAAACTGCTCCACACATCCGCCAGCCATAGTTCGCATGCCGTTGCCGGCGCCACGAAAGCCTGTTCGGCCGCGATCGTCGGCGCCGGGAGCGCCTTACGATCGATCTTGCCGTTTGACGTTACCGGCAAGGCCGCGAGGCACATCAGCGCCGTGGGCACCATATAGTCCGGCAGCGTGCTGGCCAACTGCGCGCGTACCGCATCGGCCGACCATGTATGTGCGTCGGCCACGACATACGCCGCCAGGCGCTTTTCGCCGGCCTGGGATTCGTACACAGTCACCACCGCCTGCCGTATGCCGGCCATTTGCAGCAGGGCCGTTTCGATTTCGCCCAACTCGATCCTGAATCCGCGCAGCTTGATCTGGTTGTCCGCTCGCCCGACCAGTTCGATCACCCCATCAGCGCGTATGCGGGCCAGATCGCCCGTACGGTACAGCCGCGCTCCTGCCGACGGGCTGTAAGGGTCGCGCACGAATTTTTCGGCGCTGAGTTCCGGCAAGCCCAGATAGCCGCGCGCCACCCCCGGCCCGCCAATGCACAGCTCACCTTTGACACCGGGCGCCACCAGCGCTAACGCGGCGTCGAGCACATACAGGCAACTGCCTGCGAACGGACGCCCGATCGGCACCATTCCCTGCTCGGTCTCCTGCCCCTCGTGGTAGCTGCTGTCGATGGTCGCTTCCGTCACCCCGTAAGTATTCATCAGCCGTATCGCTACCCCGAATGCGGCCCGCACCCGCGCCTGGTCGGCCCCATACCAGCTATCCGAACCGACCACCACCAAGCGCATCGGGGGCGCGCTTGACGCACTCTCTTCCAGATAAGTGCATAACTCGCGCAGCACCGCCGGCACGAATTCGGCCGCCGTGATGCGTTCGTCATGCAGCCAGGCGGCCAGCGCCTGCGCATCGAGCAGCACTGCGCGCGGACAGATCACCAGCGTATTGCCAAACCCGAGCGTACGCACCAAATCCCCCGCAAATACGTCGAAATTGGCGTTCGCCATCTGCAGCCAACGGTCGCCCTGCATGTCCAACTGGTAGACCTCGTCCCACGCCGCGCCGATGGCAGCGAGGCCGCCATGCTCGATCATCACCCCTTTGGGACGCCCGGTTGTTCCCGACGTAAACGTCGCATACGCCAGCTGTTGCGGCTGCAGCACTAGCGCGGGAGCCGTGTCAGGCACCGTCTCATCAGCCAGCAACTCGGCCAGGTCCAGCACCGTGGCGCCGCATCCCGAGAGCAAATGACGCTGTTCGCCGTCAGCGATCAGCCAGCGCACCTTGGCGTCAGTGATGATATCGGCAACGCGTGCGGCAGGTACCTCGGCCGTCAGCGGAATATAGGCCACTCCCGCCTTCATGATCCCGAGTGCCGCCACCGGCAGCAGCACGCTGCGCCCGACGCAGAACGCGACGAAATCGTCGCGCCCGACGCCGCGCTGCAACAGCGCATGGGCCAGCCGGTTCGATCGCGCTTCCAGTTCCCCGTACGACAGCGATGTCACCCCATCTTCCACGGCGACCAGGTCCGGATGCAGACGCGCCACCCGCGCGCAACGCTCCGGCAGCAGCGGCGATGTCGATCCCGCCAGATCCCTGCCGCTCAGTGCCAGCAGACGTGATCGCTCTGCCGGCGGCAGGCAGGAAAGAGAGGCGATCGGCGCATCAAGCTGCTCCAGCATTGCGCTCAACAGGAATGCGAAACTGGCCGCGAAGCGCGCCACCGTGGCCGCATCGAACAGGTCGGTGCTGTATTCCCAACTGAGCTGCAGGCCATCGACGGCCTCTTCGGCGTCAAGCGTCAGGTCGAACTGCGCCGTACGATGCTGCGTGGCCAGCGACGACACCGTCAGGCCGGGCAGCGAACCGCTTTCTTCTTCATTGTTCTGCAACGACAGCATCACCTGGAAGAGCGGCGAATAGCTGAGCGAACGCTGCGGCTGCAGTGCCTCCACCAGCCGGTCAAACGGCAACTGCTGGTTGGCATACGCCTCCAGGTTGGTCTGGCGGCATTGCTGCAACAGCGCGCTGAAACTCATCTCCTCGCTCAGCTCGGCGCGCAGCACCAGCGTATTGACAAAGAAGCCGATCAGGCCGGCGATCTCCGGCTGCTCTCGGTTCGCCACCGGCGTGCCGAGTACGATATCGCTGGCGCCGCTATAGCGCGACAGCAAGGCACTCAAGGCCGCGTGCAGGCCCATGAACAACGTGGCCCCATGTTCGCGGCACACCACGCGCAGCCGGCTGCTCACTTGCGTATCGAGCCGGCTGTGCAGCAACGCACCCTCGAAGCTCTGCTGCGCCGGACGCGGATGGTCCAGCGGCAGGCTGTGCACTTCCGGCAAGGAGGCCAGCTTCTGCTGCCAGTACACCAGTTGCTGCGCATGGCGCGCCTGTTGCGGCGCGGCACGCTGCCAGTGGGCGTAGTCCGCATACTGGACCGGCAGCGCCTGCCAGTCCGGCGCCCTGTCCTCAACCAGCGCCGCGTACGCTTCGCAGAATGCCGTGACCGCGATCACGCCCGACCAGCCGTCCGACGCAATATGGTGCAGCACCAGCACCAGCACATGGCGCTGCGGGGCCAGGCGCAGCAATTGCGCGCGCAATGGCAACTCGCAGCGCAGATTGAACGGCCGCCCCACTTCCGCTTCGATGGCCGCAGCCAGTGCCGTCTCATCTTCCACCGCCAGCACCGGCAGGGCCAAGGTGGCCACTTCCTGCACTTCCTGCCATGCCTGATCGCCATCGCTGGCATAGGTCGTGCGCAGCACTTCATGGCGCTGCACCACCAGCAGCAGCGCCTGCTGCAGCAGCGCCACATTCAACTCGCCCCGCAGTTCGAGTACCGTCGGCATATGGTATTGCACGCTCGCCCCGTCACCCATCTGGTCGATCAGCCACAGGCGCTGCTGGCCATGCGACAACAGCGCCCGTCCGGGCCCGCGGCGCAAGATGGGCGCATCCTGGCTCAGCGCTTCGTCGCGCGCGCTGCCAAGAAGCACCATCAACTCCTCTTTGTGGGCACGAATTGCCGCACTGAGCGCCGCGGTAATCACTCCCGGCGGCGCTGCTGTCTTCAAGCGGCCATCCTCCACATAGACGCGTCCACCCAGGCGAACCAATTCAGTAACAATACTCAGTGCGTTCTTCATATAACTCTTCAAAAGTGTATAGATATCCTTCCCGGCTGCGGAAGGGACATGGTGATTTTTTCAGCGGCTGTGCGTATCGGGGCTGCGGCGTAGTACCGTCTTTTTCTTAGTGGCTTATCATTCCATCACAGTTATCGCGTCGTCCACGGGTTGCTCCTGCCCGTTCACCGCCTGCAGGCCCGGATCGACCAGCGCTGCCATTTCCCATGCGGTCGAGTGCATGCACATATCCCGGATCAACAGAGGCGTCGAGCCGTTCCAGGCAGCGGGTGACAAAGCGCACCGCAAACAAAGATTGCCCGCCCGGTTCGAAGAAAGTACTGCTCCGGCCTGGAATCGAACCGAGTTGCAGCAATTCACGCCGAATATCGGCCATCACGCGTTCAGGCGATGTCTGCAATTCCCCTTTATCGCCCCACTCAAACACAGGATCGGGCAATACGGCCTCGACCTCTTGCAAAATGATGTCTTGTTGAGTGGGTGAAAGATGGAATATGGTAGTTGCTGGACTGATCATATGTTATTAGCAATACTCAATAAGCCGCCTAATGCGGAAAAATGAACGAGAATCGAAACGAGCTTACTCAAAAATTGGCGCGAGCAGACTCCGCACGAAGAACAGTGCTTTTCGATACGAATGGATTTTTATAACGAAAGTGAAGTTCGGAAATATATGATTGAATCGACACAGACCATGCCGATATCACCCCATTTTTTCTCCCTACTACAACATCGTGAAACTTTTTGCGACGGTTGCTGTAAATACAATCTTACGCTAATTACTACAAAAGTGTAAGCAATAATTTTCTAAAGATAAATTTCATTTCATGCGCAAGAATATAATAAGAATATATCTTTCACCCCATGTATTGATGGGGTTTGCATACATTGTTTTTCAGTGATCTTGATAGCCTTGGCCGATGCGGCGAAGCGAACGGCACATCTGAAAATCATATACCGTTCTATATAGCGCGCCCTGCGAAATTGGCTGAAATTCTCTACCGCCGTCAAAGAATAAAATAGCGATAAGCTGTCAACCTTCCGTAGCTCTTCCCCGCAAATATTTCTACCATGCGAAAATAGTCAGCACTGTCTTAGGATCGAAATACCGAAAATATGCAATCCAGCTGGTTCCAGGCATGAAACGAGACGACAAAATTTGATTAACCTCGAACGTGACCTGCATAGTTTCAATACATATGTTTTTCACAGTAACTGCTCCGAAGTCAAAATAATGCCCAACCTCTGAAAAAACTGCTTTGAAAAAGCTCTCCTTGACCGAGAACACGATGGTAAGCAATTCTTCAAAAGACAAGGTGAACAATCCTGTCCTTAAGTAGGCAAGTTCACGCGGCGAGACGCTGATTTCGAGGACTGCGTCTATCGCTTCGTGCTCAATGGTGCCTTCTATATCGATACCAATGCCGCTGAACACATAACTCGACGATGCGACGGCAGCCGCAAACTCGTGATTGTGTGTGATGCTGCCTACGACATGCCCGGGCCAGACCGGTTCACGCTGTCTCCCAGTGCCCACATCACAGCGCGTTACATTCAAAGCATTCAACGCAAACTTGGCACACAGACGGCCATAAAAGTACTCTGCTTGACGCTTCACCACACTTCTAGCAATTGTCGACGGAAGTGTGATTGCTTCCGATATAAATGACTCTTGAGAAAAACTAGCTGGATCGTAATGAATCAAGAATATTTTTGCAGTCTCATTACCAAGCTGAATCTCCATTATCGAATCTTCTGTAGCCAAAATCATGGTTTCCGCGTTCTCGACAAATTATGAGTTAACTTTTTTCTGCAACGTGCCACGATTGCCACCGCAATTATCCGCTCCACAAACCAGGTACCGTTGGTACGCGATGCTTGGCTCGTCCGTCATTGTGTTGTCAACGTCAATTGATAATGGGTCTTTCCCGGCAACAAAGAACGCGAATTTCCCTGCAACCAGTCCTTATGGCCAGCAAGAAAGTAGGTGGAAAGTGGATGTCCGCTTTGGCCGCCTGGCATATTAAACAGACCTTGCTCTTCCCGTCCCGGCGACACTACTAAGCGTTCGGACTGACCGAAACTAGGTCCACTGACGCGAGGCATGTCATCATCTCCAGGTACCGCCTCCTCCGGCACGGCCAGCCAAAAAGAACCAAATGGCAAGGCTGCTGCTAAGGGATGCCTAATTTCGAGCCGATTTCGCTTTCCCCATGTCGAGTTAGCTAATGTCTCGCCCTGCGCACTTAGACGGAGGATCGCCAGATCAACCGCTGCTAGTTCGACACTTTCCCAGCTTCGCCCCTGCGCCAGCCATCCTGCTGGCCGTCGCCGTAACAGATTCAGACTTAATTCACCCCAACGCCTATTGGCCATTTCAAAACTCATGCCGGGAACTAAAGAGGCCATCTGCGCATCGGCATAACCATATAATTCATCGTAAATCGCCTGATAATATGCGCGCGTCAAACGGTACCCTACAGAATTGGCTTCAGCCCGGTTATCCCACGCCGTTTCAAGCAGGCGCCGGAATTCTGCACGTGCCGGGTGGCCCGCTGTTACGGAGGCAGGCAACGCTGACAGGGCCTGCGCCCGCCAAGCTCCCATATACCCTGCCGATGTATCCAGGGCAACTGCCATTACATCGGTTTCGTTTGCTTGATGCAAAGTAGTTAGGCTGTCGCGAATGCGTTGCGCCCGCACCCCCAAATCGGCACCGCCGTCGCCGAGTTTCGCATAGTCGGGACCTGCAAGTTGGCGATTATTGGCGTTCCACAGGATGCCGTTGACCGGATTGATTACCGTCGGATACTCCGCACTGTGCAACAGTTGAGTCCAGCCGTATCCATCATTATCAATATAGGGATATGTGGCAGAATTCACTGCCAGCCTTTTTGGCAAGGGGCCGGCAATACTCCACCCGATCTGCCCCACACTATCCACAACCGTGATGTTTTGGGAGGGCATACCAGCCTTCGCGGCGAAGACTGTGGCTTCTCCGACATTTTTCGCAGACTCCAAATGAAAAAGGCGTAGATTTACAGCGTGCGGATCCGAAGCTATCCAATGCACAGCATAATGGCGTCCGGCAAGTTCACGTACGGGTCCAAATGGCGTTTCCAATACCGTTAGCCGAATGGCATCGTCACCTTTGATCTCGATCAATTCCTCGTGTGCGATAGCACTATGCCAAGTGGCGCCAATCTTGAAACGGCGTTTATCGGTCGGATCGGAACGCACTTCAACCAGGTCCAGATAGTCACCGTAGCTGTTCGTCATGCCCCACGCGACTAAACCATTGCTTCCCACCGCAAACAATGGGACACCGGGCAAAGTCAATCCTATGACGCGGCGCATTTCCCCGTCGACTGGATAACGCATAGCAACGCGATACCAGGTATTCGGCAGGCCCAGATCTAAATGCATGTCGTTGGCGAGAATGGCGCGGCCATCAGCAGTGCGTGTACCAGCCACCGCCCAGCTATTGCTGCCGACTGCTGGCACATGAACAGTACCTCCGCCAGTCCCTCTACGGCCAAGCCATGCTGGTGCGGATTTGGGTATTGTTGGCAGCTGCATATCCGCCGGCACCATATCTAAGGTCGCTTCGAAATTGCTATTCTCATTCATCAACAGCGCCAACTGGTCTGCCGTCGTGTTCTCCTTGATCCAACCGCGCGCGAACTCGCGCGGCTCCTGACTGGACTGAAGCACCAAGTACATCGCCCACATGACCAGCAGACTATCTTCAGCCAGCCATGCTTTAGGTGCCTCGCGCAATGCCAGATACTCAAATGGCCTTACCGTGAGGCGCGCCAGACCTTCGTTGACTCCTAACACGTAACGTGACAGCATCAGCCGCTCTGCCGGTTCTAAGCTATTCACTGCGGCCTGGGCGCGCGTACGGAAGCGGAAGCGCCGCCGATCCATGTCGTCGGCCAGCGCATCAGCACCGAGCAGGGCTGATAATTCGCCTGCCGCAGCGCGACGTAGCAAATCCATCTGAAAAAAGCGCTCTTGCGCATGCAGAAATCCCATTGCATACGCACCGTCATTTCGATCCTCCGCGTTAACGGTCGGAACACCATCGACATCACGTGTGATCTGTACGTCCGCCGATAACCCGGCCGCATGCACTCGCCCATCCAACAAAGGCAAGCTACCTCGCATGCCCAAGAAAATCGCAAGCAGCGCAAGCGTCAACATAGCCAACAGCAGCAACGCCCAAACAAGCGGGCGTCGCGCCCATTGCTGCCCGCGCATTAAACTTCGCTCCGCTGACTAGCGTGATCGGATATGGCCACCTGTTGGGTAAAACGCTTGTTTTCAGCACTTTTCCTCCCACTTATCTGCCCAATAGACGATGTGTTACGGGAAGGAGGCCAAGCTACGGAATCCGGCTTCAAAGCCAGTTGGTCCAGGCATTCGCGCGTCTTCCAATAGCTTTCCAATAACAGGCCACGCAAGAGCCATCGATCAGTACCATCGTAAGAGGGCTGATAGGCACTACGTGCATGCATCACGCGGCGATTGTCAAAGATTAGCAAGTCGCCCGGTTCCAAGGTAATACTCTGGTAGGCCCCTTGAATACAATCGTGCACATGCTCGAGTGCAGCCTGCGCCTCCGGCGTGGCGCCAGTCATGTAGGCGGGATCATAGATAATTTCAGGATCCTCACCGTCGCTGAGTACTGCGCAACGGTATTGCCCTTCGGCGCTGGAGCCTAGCTGAAAAGTCGGATCAACCTGTATCAGGAAGTTTTTCTTCATGAGTTCAGCACGGAAATTCGCCTCCAAGTCGAGGTCCTGTGCCTTGCAGATATATGTTTGCACCGTAGCATCGCCGCGCAGACAAAACAGCGCGGCAAGGTCTGCTTTAGCAGGATGAAAGCCGTCCTCCACATGCCATTCCAGAAAATCACGATTGCTGCCCAACTGCTCATTTCGATCTCTATAAATAGGGAACACATCATCAATGTAATCGAAGTCTTTCTTCCCCAAAAAATTGTAAATATGCCCCAATTGAGAGAGCGCAATGCACATAATCTTACGCGCAGCTAATGTCGTTTCATCCCAGGTATTGCCGCGCAGAGCCGGCGTTGGCGGGATATGCTGCTGCGCCAACAAACCTTTGATCAATAACACAGAACCACTGCGGCCCATCCTGAAATCGAACAACGCCTTACTCAGGCGCGTTGGCAGCATCCCGTTCATGCGGGAGCACTGATAGAAGAATTGATAAAAATCATCCTCGCCATATTCGCTTCCAACAAGCGACATGGCGGATAGAACTGCGGCACGGTCATGCTCGTCCAAAATAACTAATTCACTCATACTTATTCCTTTTCCACAACGTTCTTATAAATACAAAAATCGCTTTATACATACGTGTTTTACAGAAACTCAGCGAAAGACTTATTCAGCGCTGCTATCGTCTGTTGCACTTTTTTGGTAAAGCAATGTCCGTCCGTAGTCTCTCGCCAAGGTAACGCGCGCGACCAACCCTCACGATCCAGTATGGATGGCTATTCCTGTGGGAACTTTATGGCTTCATACTTTCTTCAATCTATCTCCATGCCTCTGATCGTCTCAGCTGCCTTTGAGGTAGGCAGCGAGATGTCACTGTCCCCGTTCCCTTACCCATTAATCAGGTACAACAGAAACTGAGGCAAAGAAGGATCAGCATGGGATCGCACAGCTCTGAAAGGCAGGCGCGCAAAAGCGCTCTTCCAGAATTCGGCCGCCTCAAAATCATCACGATAGACGGCAACTAGCCAGGGTTTGTCTTGCCCGATCAGTAATTGCCTGGCCACGTCGAGCGCCAATCCACGGCGTCGATGCTTCTTCACAATAAAGAGGTCCGCGAATTCTTCAACGATCGTTCCGTCAGCCAGCTCCACCGGTTCCGTGACCACAAAACCCGCCAGTGCCCCGTTTACCTTGATCCAGTAGGCAGCTTTATCTGCATCGAGCACATATGCGCTAATGTTATCCGGACAAATTCCAAAACGGCCGTCTTCCTCCAACTCCTCACCGTCGCGCACCGAGCTGTCATAGACATACAACTGGAAGACACTAAACAACGCGTGCTCCTCGCCACTTTGCAGACGCTGAAGAGTTGCCAGGTGCGGTGCAGATTCCACGTTCATTTTCCCTCCCGCATGGTCAGTTGGCGGAGGAACAAGGCAATTTCCTTGCGGCCCTCTGCGCTCCAGACACTTTGTAGACCTTGTCGCAAGATATCGAAAATACCGCTCCACCAATAGTTGATTGAGATAGCAGTATCGAGCGAGTGCACGGCGTGCCACCATCCGCGCGGGATATAGATCATGTCACCGGGTTCAAGCGTAATGGCATAGGCCTGCAAACCAACCATCAAGGGGAAGCGCGCATGGTCCGGATATCGCAGGTCGATCATGCTGCAATGGGCCAGCTCCTGCCCCACGTTTGGATACAGTCGCGGGCTGTCGCGCTTGTCGAACAGAGTCAAATGCTTTCTTCCGGATACTTGCACCAGGAAATTATCGAGTTCGTCGAAATGCAATGGACTGAAACATCCAGCGCTACCTAGCCACAAGTTCACTTCGTTTATGAACTTGCTCGGATCCAGACAATCCGGTCGCTCAACCTGCTCCTGCAGCGCAGGGAATTTGTCGGCGATGGAATGCTGCTGAATGTACGCAAAATGCTCGCCATGAGTGCTTGCGGCCAGAATGGCGTCAACGGCCTCCGAAAATGGAACCTTTTCGCGCTCATGCACAAGTCCAGTTGTGGCATTAGCGTTATAGTCAAAGACGCCGGCTTTACAGGTGGCTACGATTACATCGGTATCGGAAAGCAATGCGCTCAGCGAGGACGGCGTCCACATTTTCGTAGCTTTCCAAGCAGATGCAGCGCCGCGAATATGCAATGGCTTGTCGCGAAAACGACAATGAAGCCAAAAATGAAAAGCCGTCATCCGATCAACGCTGTGTACGGGTACCGTATTGGGTAAATCGACAAGTTGTTTAATTGGCATAATATTTTCGATTAGTTAAAACAAGAAAATGAAAAGCTCAGTCCACTTCAATGGCTACCCGTTGCGGCAAGCCCGACAACACACCACTATCGAATTTGCAAACCCGGTCAGCATGATGAAAATAACGCTCGTCATGGCTAATGACGATCAGCGTCTTACCCTGCGCTCGCATCGCGGGTAACAATACTTCATAGAAATGAGCGCGATAGCCTGGGTCTTGATCTGCGGCCCACTCGTCAAGCACGCAAACCGAGGCATCGTCAAGCCAACACTGCAGCAGCGCAAGCCGCTTGCGCTGCCCTTGGGATAAGGCAGTGCTAGACCACCGCCCGCCTTCGGCCTTTACCTTGCCAGCCAAGCTGAGCTCCGCAATTTTCTTGTTAGCGAGCTCATCAGCGACAGGCACCCCCTTGTTGTCCAGCACCGATCCGAATAGGTAGTAATCGGAATAAATAGTAGAAAATAGGGACCTGTAGCTAGGCGGGGTATTTGATTCGATCAGTTTTCCATCGACACGGATATCGCCCGAGGTGCGTTGATACAAGCCGTTGATGACCTTGGCAAAAGTAGACTTCCCACTACCATTTCCTCCGACAAGGAATAGCACTTCACCTCGATGCACCGTGAGCGAGATCGGTCCCATTTCAAAGGAGGTATCTTCGCCATGGCTGGACGTGTAGCACACACTTTCGAACTTGATTTCACGCCAGTCAGCGTGCAATGCAGGCGCTTGCGCAGGAACAGCCGCATCTGGCAAGGTCAATTGAAGGCGCGATACAACGCGAGCCGATACCATCGCCTTTGACATAGTCGAAATAATATTGACGACAAAGTCGACCGACCCCGATACAAACGTGATAGTTACAAAGAAGCTCACTGCAAGGCCCTGCACCGCGGGTTGAGAAAACTCAATTGCAGCAAGGGCAATGCCGAGCGCAAGAAACAACAGCACACTTGTCCAACTCTGGCCCAGATGCCAATAGAGGTCCCATTTGATCTGCGAACGCTTGAGCAAGCCTACCGAAGGCAACAATTCTTCCTGCATAAAATGCCGCCGCCTTGCCATATTTGTAGCCAGCTCCTTCGCACCATCGAACATGGCATGAAGATGCACGTAATAGTCATCTTTCAGCACGCGATAATTTTCATATTGCCTATTTCCACGCTGCAAGATAAACATCGTCAGCGCCCCCCCCAATACCACGGTTACAAGAAAACAAGCGAATGCGTAAGGAGAAAGCCATGCCAAGTATGAAAAGCAAGCGATGATGGTGACTGAATGCATCATGAATTGCGGCGCATCGCTAAAGCCATTGGCAAGGTTGTCGATATCGTCGGTGAGCACTCCCAACAAAGCCCCCTTACCCTTTGTTTCAATATCGCGATACTCTGTGGCTAAAATACCTTTTAGTAAATGAGTACGGATATCGGCAATCGCACTGGTGGAAACGCGCACCAGGAGGGCGCTGGCAAGCAACGAGACAATAAACAAGCCGCCTACGCCGAGCAGGTAACGAGACAGCCAGGCACTATTGCTAGCCGAAGTCGAGCTCACCTGTCCATTCAGATAGTCGAGCAGCAACACATTGGTTGCTGCGGATGTAGCGCACAACAAGCCACAGAACACCAAAGTCCATCGGTTTTTCAAGAAAATTGCTTTTATCATAAAACTTTCTACTCGTGATAGTGAAGGGAAACAGCAGTTAAGTTGTTATATCGGCCACCAGCCCCCCTGCACGTACGCCATTTGGCCGGTGCCGACAGGCGAGCTGTCGACCAGTACCTCCGTATAGGCAACGCCCGTACAAGCGTTGCGGGCCATACGACGGCGCGGTGGGCCCCGCAGGACGCGGCAGGGAGCGCTCGCCGGGGACAATATCCTCGGATTGCGCCGCGCTTAATAAATGAATCTGCGCTTCCTTTTGCGTGTCGACAGCAATCCCCATCACCGGTGTCATTGCGCCAGGCCTGGCCGCCAATCGCCGCTCTTCCGCATACCGACGTCCGCAGAGCCGCTTTAATTCAACAACAATACTTAGTGCACACTTCATTCTGTCTATTCTCTTAATTGGTAGCCGGATGTACATCGACGAGATCCATGCCAGGCCTACTGATATGGATCAAACAGTAATCTCACCTGAAATCACCCTCTGCAGGGCTTACCACTCGGTGACTGTCATCTCGTCGCCAACAGCATCGGACAACTCGGCATCTGGCGTGTATGTAAGAGCTCGTTTCAAGTCAATCCATGCACCCATTTCCCAGACCGTGGCATGCATAAATAAATCCTTGATCGCAAGATTGACATCCAGTTGTTCCCGACAACGCGTAACAAAACGCACGCCCAACAATGAATGTCCGCCTAGCTCAAAGAAATTGGCATAGCGTCCAGGCGGCGCGGCCAGTTGCAGCAGCTCCTGCCATAGAGAGGCCACCAACTGCTCGCTTTCGGTATCCGCTGCCTCGTCGCCGGAAGCCAAGTCGAATACGGGATTCGGCAACGACTTCCGGTCCACTTTCCCGCTGGGTAACAGCGGCAACTGCGTACAAAACATGAGGCAAGCTGGCACCATGTACTCGGGCAACAGCGACTTGAGAGCTTGACGCAAATGTCCTTGACTTCCCTCCAGAATGCCGGGCCATTCGATATGCGCAACTAACAAGCTGTCCCCAGGACTGCGCTCAAACAGCACCACAACAGCGTTTCGAATCCCCTCTATCGATTGCAACGCCGCTTCGATCTCCTGCAACTCAACTCGAAAGCCCCGTATCTTGATTTGCTGGTCGGCGCGCCCCAGGAAATCCATCGTGCCATCACTATTAAAACGAGCGAAATCTCCCGTTCGGTACACCACCCCGTCGACACCGCTCACATGAATGAAACGTTCTGCGGTCAACTCTTCGCGGTCAAGATAACCACTGGCCAGTCCAGGTCCGCCGATGTACAGCTCGCCAGGCACATTGAGTGGCTGAACGGCAGCATAGCGATCAAGCACCAGCATCTGGGTATTTGGCAACGGACGACCGATCGGCACGACCTTGTCTGATGCCAGCTGTAGCGCCGTCACATCCTGCAGACTGACATCAATGATCGATTCCGTTTGACCATAAGCATTGAAAATTCTTGCTTGGGGAGCAAGTACCGTTTGAAGGGCGCTCAAGTCGGCTCCATACCAGCTCTCCGACCCCACCAAAATGTGTTGCAGATAGTCCAGCCGCAGGCCTCTGGCAGAGGTATAGGTGACCAGTTCGCGCAGAACTGCCGGGACAAAATCGCCAAAGGAAGCGCGCGTGCGTTGGAACAGGTCGAATAAGCCGGCGGGGTCAAGCAATAGTGCATTGGGACAGATCACCAACTCACCGCCAGTGCCCAGCGCTTTGAGCATGTCGCCAAAACAGATATCGACCGACAGACCGGCCATCTGCATTACGCGCGGCGGCTTCTCGAGCAGGCCAAGCCGGCGCTGCCATCCCAGCAGGCGATGCTGCATCGCGTAATGCCCAACTACCACGCCCTTAGGTTTGCCTGTCGTTCCTGATGTATAGACGACATAAGCGTCGCCAGCTCGCTCCGCGCCTTCCCATGCATTTGCAAGTAGCAAGGAATCCGCTGTCTCGACGCTGGCCTCCGCAAAATCCAGGCAAGGCACGATGCCTACCCAATCACCGGGCAAGCCGTCAACCAGGACGCAGCTTGGACGCGAATCATCGAGATAGAAAGCCAGGCGTTCTGGCGGTTGACCGACGTCGAGCGGCACGTAAGAGGCACCGGCTTTGAGGATGCCCAGTATCGCCACTGGCACGCGCCACGAGCGTTCGAGATGCAGCCCAACACGGTCGCCGTGGCCGACACCGTTGCGACGCAGAGCCGAGGCGATAAGCCTTGCCTGCCTGTCCACATCTTCATAGCTAAGTGAAATTTCACCATCGAGCACTGCAATCGCTTGTGGCTGGCTTCGTACAAAGTCTTCAAAACTATGGTGCAAACCACGCATGGGAACGAACGCCTCTTCGCCACTTCCTGCCTGTAAAAGCACCGCCCGCTCAGCGGAGGGAATGATATCTAACGACAGTAACGTCGTTTGCGGCCTGAGATCGAGCGCATTGACCAGAGACAACAGGCATGTATCAAACAGGCACACTACCTGCAGGGGGTCAAACGGCTGAACGATCTGCACGGTCAGCGACATGGTGTCACCGTGATCATCTACATCCGTATTCAGTGGGTAGTTGCTGAATTCGGCAGAGGACAGGGCGGTGACGCCCTCCAGCCCGGTCGCATTGGTTTCACTGCTGTCCGGCGCAGAATATCGATAGTTAAACAGCGAGGAAAACAGCGCCGATTGAGCCGACATACCGCTGCAACGCTGTGCATTGCTTAATGACACCATTTCGCGCTCGATCAATTGCGCGAGTAGCGCGTGGCTAGCCAATACGCCATCGCGCACAGACAGTTCAGCGAGTTCAAGCCGGAATGGCAGAGTATTAACCATTAACCCCACGGCACGTGCGCCATCGGCACGCGACCGGCCAAACAGGACCGTACCGAAAACCACGTCGCTACGGTCAGCCAGCGTCGCCAAGACCCTGGACCAGGCCAGATGCATCAGGCTTGCTGCACTGACTCCTAGCGCCTGAGCCTGGGCCTTCAGCCGCGTCACGCGTCCACTATCCAGCTTGACACTGGCAGAGCGCAAGGTATTGCCCGTCGTTTGAATATCACTGAGTCCATATGGCAGAGTGGCTTCGGTCAACGTACCTAGCAGACTTGAAAAGAAATGCATGTGCTCAGGGCGTTGAGCAGCCTCCAAAGTGGCGCTGATCAAGGCACCATATGATGGCGGCGCGGGCAACGCGCTCGCCTGTCCATGCAGAATAGCGCGGACCTCATCGAGTACGATTTCCAGTGTCGTGTGATCGAGTACCAAGTGATGGCACAACAAGACCAGCAACCACCGTCCGCCGACGGGGTCAAAGCTGGCGGCCGCGTGCATAAGCGGGGCTTGGTTGAGGTTCAGGCGCATATGGCCTGGATCGTAGCGTTGCCGTAGTGCGGCTTCCACATCCGGAACATTGCCGGCATGCCACTCCTCCACGCACAGCTTAACTTCGCGCAACACAACTTGGACAGGCTCGTTTATCCCCTCCCACAAGACTGCCGTACGCAAGGCATCGTGCCTGGCGATCACCAGGCGCAAGGCGTCGAGATAACCGTCGAGGCGAGCGCGATTATCGAAAGCCAGCAAGGTTTGCAGCAAGTATGCGTCACCTTGCTCTGCAGCGATTGAATGATAAAGTATGCCCTCCTGCAAGGCCGTCAAAGGAAATACATCCTTGATATTGGCGCTGCCGCCTGAAACCTGCGCCTCTATGCGTGCCATGTCAGGCTGGCTCAACACCGTCAAGATGCTGGCCGTCGGCGCGGTCGGCGCCATTGCGTCCTGCGAGACGCAGCTGGCGGCTATTCCTGCCGGCGTCGGGGTTTTATACAACTGAGCAATACTGCACTCCAAGCCTGCCTGATGTAGGTGAGCGACCAATTCAATAGCTAGCAGCGAATGCCCGCCCAGCTGGAAGAAGTTATCATCACGACTAATCTTGGACACGCCTAACAATGAAGACCAGATGGCGACGATGTGTTCTTCCGTCTGCGAAATCGGAGCACTGTAACTGCGGTCGCCAAACGCATCATCTTCGGGCGCTGGCAGAGCACTCCGGTCCAACTTTCCATTAACCGTCAGCGGGAGCGCCGCCAGCCTCACCAATGCCGCAGGCAGCGAAGCAGCAGCCAGGTTCTGCTCCAGGTGCATCCGCAAGACGTCAAGCGGCGCCGGTGCTACCCCTGGTCGGTCGCAGAAATATGCCAGCAATTGAGTTTGACCTGACGTCGAACGATGTATCACCGCAATCGCATCGAGCACCTGCGGGTGTATACGCAGACACTCTGCGATTTCGCCCAATTCGATGCGTATGCCTCGGATTTTTACCTGCTGATCGTTGCGTCCGATGTAATCAAGATTGCCATCGACACGCTGGCAGACAAGATCGCCCGTGCGGTACATACGGGCCTGCGGCAGGTCGGAAAACGGATCAGCGAGGAATCGTTCCGCGGTCAGTTCAGGCTGGCCAAGATACCCGCGCGCCACCCCCGCGCCACCGATATACAGTTCGCCAACCACACCGAGTGGCACCGGTTGCAGCAATGCGTCCAGCACATACAACTTGACGTTTGCCATCGGCGTGCCGATAGGCGCTACGCCCTCAATGCCAGGTTCGCATTCGTATATGCTTGCGCATACAGTCGCCTCGGTAGGACCATAAGCATTGATCAGCCGCCGTCCTTTCGCCCAGCGCTGCGCCAATCCAGAAGGTGCAGCTTCTCCCGCAATGACAAGTGTCCGTATACAGGCCAGTGGCGCGGGATCATCTAGCGCACTCAGCACCGCAGGGGGAATAGTCGCGAGCGTAATCTGACGTTCATGCACCACATCGACTAAGGACGGACCGGCCAGCACAACGTCCGCCGCTACGAGGTGCAGCGATGCACCACTGCAGAGAGTGACGAAGACTTCTGAAACGCAGGCATCGAAGCTAGGCGAAGCATACTGAAGCACGCGACTATGTCCATCCACGCCGAACGCTAACGCTTGCGCTGCAATCAAATTGCACACGCTACCGTGTTCCACCATCACGCCCTTGGGCCGGCCTGTTGATCCTGATGTGAAAATAACATACGCCAATGACCGGGGCCCAACACCAGCGACAGCCGGTGCGGATGCTATCGCCATCGCCCCGTTCAGAGGTATATCGATAGCAAGGACCTGAAACGCCGACTGATCCAAACGCGACGCCAATGATGAAGTGGAAAACAGGACGGTCGGCGAGACATCGTCAAGCATGTTGGCAATGCGCTGTGAAGGATAGCGTGGATCGATCGGTACAAATGCCCCTCCCGCTTTCAACACGGCGAGCATCGCGATCACCATATCAATACCCCGTTCCAGGAAAACAGCCACGAGCCGCTCCGGCCCTACACCACGTTCCTGCAAAGCCTGCGCCCAGCAGTTCATCTCCAATTCCAATTGATGGAAGGTGAGTTGTCGCTCGCCATCATCGAGGGCCAGCGAATTAGGGGACAGTCGCGCTTGCAGCGCAAACATTTCATGCACAAGTCCGGCTTGGGGCGTATCCGCCACATGGGAATTGAAGCCATATAGCAATTGCTCACGCTCGCTCGAGGAAAGAATGTCAATGGCCTGCATTGGTTTCTTGCCACCTTCTGTTAAAGCCTGACAGAGTCCAGCGAGCGCTGCCTGCACATAACCGAGGATACGCTCGCAATCAAGCTCGCAATGCACTTGCAACGTTAGCAAGAACCCGTCCCCATGGTCGTCAACCGACAGGCCAAGCGGATAATTGCTGCGTTCTTCGCTATGCAGCATGGCGATGCCGTCCCAAAGCGCAGCAGCGGCGGGATCGCGCTGCCCCTCGATCAAGCGGACATGACGGTAATTCAGCAACGCGGTGAATAGCGGCAGGCCGGTCGGAATGCCACTGCAGCGCTGAGCCAGCGCCAGGGCCGTCTGTTCATGCGACAACAATCGCGCCAAAGAAGCAGCTGTCTCGGTCACAACCTCCTCTGCGCTGTGCCGGTCCAATGCGACACGCAAGGGCAGTGTGTTAATGAACAGTCCCATGGCGTGTTCAATGCCGGCAGATCCGCCTTGGCGTCCAGAAAGAACAGTGCCGAACACTACGTCCTCATGCCCGCTAGTGCGCGCCACCACCAAGGCCCAAGCCACGTGGAAGAGGACGGCTGTCGATACTTGCCAGTGACTGGCCATCTCACGGAGACTGGCAGCCAGGCTGGCCGGCACGACAGCACGTACTTCCTGCAGGTTGTCGCCTTCCCCCAGAATGTCCATCAGGCCATAAGGGGCAGTCGGAGCGAACACGTCAGCCAATTGTGCTTTGAAATGGAGCTCCTGCTGGCTGGTGTCCTGCTTCAGAATCTGCTCCATGAACTGGCGATACGGCCAGCTTGGCATCAATTCGTGTGCGCGCCCAAGCATCACAGCCTCGATTTCATTACTGATTAACTGAAGCGTGTAGTTGTCGCTAATTAAATGATGGTCCAGCATGGCGAGTAGCCACCGACGATTATCGAAATCGTAGGTCACTTGCAGCCTAAGAAGAGGCGCGCGCGTCAGATCCAAACGTATCCGCTGAGGATTGGTGGCTTCCAACAAGGCGGCTAAGGGATCGTCCCCCTGGCTCAATGCGAGTTCTTGGACGGGTACTACAGCGCGCCGCTGCACTACCTGCTGCGCTTGACGCAAGCCCGTCGAGTGGAAGGAAGTACGGAAAATATCGTGTCGCGCCACTACAGTTTGCAATGCGTCAACAAACTGATCGAGCGTGGATCGCATGCTGAAGGCATAGACCGAACGTATCTGATAGGCGTCGCCTTCGGTTTGCAGGCTGTGATGAAATAACATGCCAGCCTGCAACGAAGAGACGGGGTAAATATCTTGGATCGCCTCCGCGCCACCCTCGACAGCGCGTTCTATACTCGCGAGTTCTTCATCGGTCAAGTCAGACAGCGGCACCATTTCCGCCTCAAGGTGGGTGCAGCCTTCCGGAATTCCGCTGACGCACGCGGCTGTCACGTGATCGACCGAATTGCTCACCAATAATGCTAAATCTGCCAATGTGGCGGCGCCATAAACGGCGCGAGCATCCAGGCGAAAACCTTGTTGACGCAGCAACTGTGTCATGCGCACCAGCAGCATGGAGTGCCCGCCCAGCGCAAAAAAATGTTCATCGCGTCCCACCCGCTCCAGACCCAGGATAGTGCACCAGACTTGAGCGATGGTCTCTTCCACTTGCCCGCGTGGAGCCACATAGACACGCGCAGCCGACATTTCCGGCCGGGGTAGCGCAGCCTTGTCGAGTTTCCCATTGCCAGTCAAGGGCCAGTGATCCACCGCCACAAATGCTACCGGCACCATGTAGTCAGGCAGACGTACCGCCAGTTCGGTGCGCAGCGAAGCGCTGTCGCAACCATCAGCCGCACCCTGCACATACGCCACCAAGCGGGTGCCGGCAGGCGAGCTGTCGGCCAGTACCACCGCGTCGGCAACGCCAGTACAGGCGCGCAAGGCCGATTCGATATCACCCAGTTCGATGCGGAAGCCACGGATCTTCACCTGGTGGTCACTGCGGCCCAGATATTCAAGCTCGCCGTCATGCGTGTAGCGCGCCAGGTCGCCGGAACGGTACAGCCGTTCGCCCGCACCCAGTTCCGGATGCGCCACGAAGCGCTCCGCCGTCAGCTCCGGACGGTTCAGATAGCCGCCTGCCACGCCAGCGCCTCCCACGCACAGCTCGCCCACCACGCCGGTCGGTACCGGCTCTCCCCAGGCATCGAGCAGCCACAGCGTCAGGTCCGGAATGGGACGACCGATCAGGCTGCCCAGATTGCGCTGCGCGTCGATCTGGCGGATCCGGCGGTAACTCACGTGCACTGTCGTTTCCGTGATGCCGTACATATTCACCAGCTCCGGCGCCGTGTCGCTGTGTCGCTCGAACCACGGCTGCAGCTTGTCCAGGGCCAATGCCTCGCCGCCAAACACCACCGTGCGCAACGCCAGCGGCGCCGGCGTCAACTGGTCCTGCTCGCTGAAGGCATAGAACGCCGACGGCGTCTGGTTCAGCACCGTCACTCGCTGGTCCCGCACCAGCTGGTAGAAGTCCGGCGTCGATTGCGCCACCGCGCGCGGCACCACCACCAGGCGCCCGCCATGCAGCAGCGCGCCCCAAATTTCCCAGACCGAGAAGTCGAAGGCGTAGGAATGGAACAGGCACCAGCAATCTTGCTCATTGAAGCGATACCATGGCGCCGTACTGGAGAACAGGCGCGCCACATTCGCGTGCGATACCATCACCCCCTTCGGCTGTCCTGTCGAACCCGAGGTATAGATCACGTACGCCTGGTCATCCGCATGTCCCGCAACAGGCGTCCAATCGCCGTCGGGTTCCGGCATGGCGCCGTCATCCAGCAACAACACCGTGCATCCCTTGGCCACCAAGTGGCGCGTGGACGCCTGCGCCAGCACGATGCTGATTGCCGCGTCGCCTAGCATGAAGGCGATGCGCTCGCCCGGATAGATCGGATCGAGCGGAACATAGCTGGCGCCGCACTTGAGAATGGCGAGGATACCCACCACCACCTCGCCCGAGCGCTCCAGGCACAGCCCGACCCGCGTGCCCGGCATGACCCCCGCCGTCTGCAGGCGTTGCGCCAGACCGTTCGCCGCGCGCTCCAACTCGCCGTAAGACCACTGCCGTTCACCATCGATCAGCGCCACCGCCTCCGATTGCGATGCCGCCCGCAGCGCGAACGCCTGATGCAGGCACGTAGCCTCCGCAGGCACCAGCGTCGCCCGGCCGGCATCGAGCAACGCCGCACGGCTGCCTCTGTCGATCAGCGACAATCGGGCCATTGGCGCATCCGGGGCGGCCAATACCGCGTCGAGCAGGCAGACAAAACTGTCGGCCAGGTGCCTGATCGTCGCCGGCGCAAACAGGTCGCTGCAATAAATCCACGACATGGCCAGGCCTGATCCATCGTCCTTTACATCGAGCGTCAGGTCGAACTGCGCCGTGCGCTGCGCCGACTCCATCGGCGTCACGCTCACTCCAGCCAGCGAGCCCGATTCCTGTTCATTATTCTGCAACGACAGCATGACCTGGAACAGCGTCGAATAACTGAGCGAACGCGCCGGATTGAGCGCCTCCACCAATTCATTGAACGGCAGCTGCTGGTGCGCATACGCCTCCAGTCCAGTCTCTCTGCATTGGCGCAGCAGATCCGCAAAACTGCCCTCACCGTCGATCTGCGCCCGCAGCACCAGGGTGTTGACGAAGAAACCGATCAGCGCGGCCACCTCTGGCTGTTCCCGATTGGCTATCGGCGTGCCTATGACGATATCACCGGCGCCGCTGTAGCGCGACAGCAGCGCGCTGAACGCTGCGTGCAAGCCCATGAACAGGGTTGCGCCCTGTACGCGGCACGCCGCCATCAGCCGCGCACTCAGCTCCGCATCCAGACGGCTGCGGTGCAATCCGCCACGAAAACTTTGCTGCGTGGGACGCGGATAGTCCAGCGGCAGGCTGTGCACCGTCGGCAGGCCAGCCAGCTTTTCTTCCCAGTAGCGCAATTGCTGCGCATGGCGAGCCTGCTGCGGCGCCTGCTGCTGCCAGTACGCGTAGTCCGCGTACTGGACCGGCAACGCTGGCAGCACCGGCGTCCGCCCCTGCGCCAGCGCCGCATAAGCCTCGCAGCACTCGCGCACCAAAATCGCACTGGACCACCCGTCCGAGGCGATGTGATGCATCACCAGCACCAGCACATGCCGCTCATCCGACAAGCGCAACACGCGGCCCCGCAGCGGCAGATCACTGTCGAGGGCGAACGGGCGCGCGCATTCCGCCTCGACCGCCTGCTCCAGCGCTTGCGGCGTGATTTCATCGACCGGCAACTCGAACGCCGTTACCTCGCGCACCTCCTGCCGCACCGTGCCGGCATCGCTGGTGTAGACTGTGCGCAGCACCTCGTGCCGCTGCACCACTGTTAGCAGCGCCGCATGCAACAGCTCCAGGTTCAGCGCGCCGCCCAGTTCCAGCACCTGAGGCATGTGGTACTGCGTGCTGGTGCCACCATTAAAATGGTCAATCAGCCACAAACCCTGCTGACTAGATGACAGAGGACAAGATTCACCCTTCGATACGTGCGCCGTGATCAGCTGTTGCGCCGCCCTGGCAGCCCGCTCCACAAAGTGCCGTTCCAGCGCATCGCGCTGCAGACGTAACTCTCCAAGTAGGTCATCACCGATTTCCTGCGGCCTGGCGCCGATGAACAGACGCCCATCCTTGAGGCCAATTGAAATATTTCGCGTTTCAAGCGCTTGCAGTAACTCATGTAATTTCATAACCAGAACCCCTCGCTAGTATCCTGAACATTGGCGCTCAGACGCACGCTCAATGCATTTTCTTCAATTAACGTAGCAATCATTCCGGCCTGCAAATGCAATACGCTTTGTTCAAAAATTTTGTTCAAGCTAAAGTCCATATAGAAGGTGTCGCGAATGGTCGATGTCAAGCGCATGGCCAGCAGGGAATGGCCACCCAATGCGAAGAAATCGCTATGACGGCTGATGGGCCCCACTCCAAGCAGCTCTTGCCAGATAGCGGCCAAGGTACTCTCCACCTCCCCTTCCGGGGCGGCGAAATCTGCATCGGTAACAGCATTCATGTCGGGAGCAGGCAGTGCACGGCGATCGAGTTTCCCATTCGCTGTCAGCGGCCAAACCGTCACCGAAATGTACAGCGACGGCACCATGTAGTCCGGCAGGCGTACCGCCAGTTCGGTGCGCAGCGAAGCGCTGTCGCAACCATCAGCCGCACCCTGCACATACGCCACCAAGCGGGTGCCGGCAGGCGAGCTGTCGGCCAGTACCACCGCGTCGGCAACGCCCGTACAGGCGCGCAAGGCCGATTCGATATCACCCAGCTCGATGCGGAAGCCACGGATCTTCACCTGGTGGTCACTGCGGCCCAGATATTCAAGCTCGCCGTCATGCGTGTAGCGCGCCAGGTCGCCGGAACGGTACAGCCGTTCGCCCGCACCCAGTTCCGGATGCGCCACGAAGCGCTCCGCCGTCAGCTCCGGACGGTTCAGATAGCCGCCTGCCACGCCAGCGCCTCCCACGCACAGCTCGCCCACCACGCCGGTCGGTACCGGCTCTCCCCAGGCATCGAGCAGCCACAGCGTCAGGTCCGGAATGGGACGACCGATCAGGCTGCCCAGATTGCGCTGCGCGTCGATCTGGCGGATCCGGCGGTAACTCACGTGCACCGTCGTTTCCGTGATGCCGTACATATTCACCAGCTCCGGCGCCGTGTCGCTGTGTCGCTCGAACCATGACTGAAGCTTGTCCAGGGCCAATGCCTCGCCGGCAAACACCACCGTGCGCAAGGCCAGTGACATCGGCGTCAACTGATCCTGCTCGCTGAAGGCATAGAACGCCGACGGCGTCTGGTTCAGCACCGTCACTCGCTGGTCCCGCACCAGCTGGTAGAAGTCCGGCGTCGATTGCGCCACCGCGCGCGGCACCACCACCAGGCGCCCGCCATGCAGCAGCGCGCCCCAAATTTCCCAGACCGAGACATCGAAGGCATAGGAATGGAACAGGCACCAGCAATCTTGCTCATTGAAGCGATACCATGGCGCCGTACTGGAGAACAGACGCGCCACATTCGCGTGCGATACCATCACCCCCTTCGGCTGTCCTGTCGAACCCGAGGTATAGATCACGTACGCCTGGTCATCCGCATGTCCCGCAACAGGCGCCCAATCGCCGTCGGGTTCCGGCATGGCGCCGTCATCCAGCAACAACACCGTGCATCCCTTGGCCACCAAGTGGCGCGTGGACGCCTGCGCCAGCACGATGCTGATTGCCGCGTCGCCCAGCATGAAGGCGATGCGCTCGCCCGGATAGATCGGATCGAGCGGAACATAGCTGGCGCCGCACTTGAGAATGGCGAGGATACCCACCACCACCTCGCCCGAGCGCTCCAGGCACAGTCCGACCCGCGTGCCCGGCATGACCCCCGCCGTCTGCAGGCGTTGCGCCAGGCCGTTCGCCGCGCGCTCCAACTCGCCGTAAGACCACTGCCGTTCACCATCGATCAGCGCCACCGCCTCCAATTGCGATGCCGCCCGCAGCGCGAACGCCTGATGCAGGCACGTAGCCTCCGCAGGCACCAGCGTCGCCCGGCCGTCTTGAAGCAGCTTCGTTCGCTCAGCTTGGGGCAATACACCGATTGTCAGCAAAGGCGTAGCCCGCGATCGTTCGATCGCACAAAGGAAGGCTTCCAGCGTGGCTTGCATGGCATCGAGTACCTGCTGGGTATCGACGCCTTGATCACATTGCAGATAAAGAGAAAAGTCTGACGCTAAGTCCTCTACCGTTAGGCTAAGCGGATAGATATTCCATTCGTTCAACTCGACTTGGTCAACAACCTCCCATTGCGTGGAAGGTACGCTTTGCGTATGCACATAATTGAGTGCGGCAGTAAACAGGGGCATCGGTGCGGCGACGCAGCTGCAGCGCTGCGTATCGACCAAATTCGCATGCTCATGGGGTATAAGCTGACGCAGCAGATTTTGCGACTGCTGCAACCCATCCTCGACCGACATGCCATCCAGCCTCAAGCGGAAAGGCAAAGTATTGATCAATGGTCCGAACATGCGCTCTATATCCGGCACATTGCGTAGTCGGCCTGAAAATACCGTGCCGAATACTATATCTGTGCTCCCGGAGGTCTTTGCAATCAGCAGCGCCCACACGAGGTGGAATAAAGCCACTGGTGTAACGCCCTCCAGCCGGCAACGGTTTCGGATCGCTTTAGCCAGCTCTGAATCCAACGCACGGTGGGCGAGTGGCGCCCGACTTTTCTTGTTACGTAGGGCTGCCAAGCGAAACGGCAACGAAGGCTCGTTGAAATCACCAAGCAAACCTTCGAAAAACGTCTGACTGCGAGCGCGCTCTTCTGCCTCTGCGTGGTACAGCGATGAAATGAAATCGCGATAACGCGCAGGCCGAGGCAATTCCACTCCCGCATGTGTAACAAGTTGCTGAACCTCTGCCACAAGTAGGTCCTGGGACGAATGGTCTCCGATGATATGGTGGGCCAATAACAGCAAATATACTGGCTGCTGGGGGCCATCCGATGCCACATGTACCTGCAGCAGTGGTGCGGATTGCAGGTTAATGCAAATCCTGCCTGGCTGCGCCTTTTGGCGGAGTTGCTGCAGCGCATTGCCCTCAGGCGCATGGAAAACGGCCAGTTCTGCTTCTCTCAATACCACCTGTACCGGTGCGTTCAATCCCTCCCACAGAAACAAAGTGCGCAACGCATCTTGCCGACAAATCACTGTACGCAAGGCCTGCAATACCGTTTCAAGCTGGCTGGCTGATGGTAAGCGAACGATAGTGGAAAGCACGTAGTGATCGGCTTCAGGCTCGAGCAAATGTTCGAAAAGAAAACCTTTTTGTTGCGGCGAGAGACCATAGATATCCTGAATGTTGGCACTGCCACCTGGAACGGTGCTGACAATCTGGTCAATTTCTTTTTGGCTAAGGCCCGCTAGAGGCACCATATCACTGTCGAGCGACAGGCAACCGGGAGCAATTACGGGGCCGGACGCCACTTCATTACCTGCGGTACGGGACATCGCCTGCGCCAAATCAGCCAAATTCGCCGAACGGAACACATCTTCGACACGGGTCGTTAGTCCTCGTTCGCGCAAACGGCTGACCAGGCGCATCGCGAGCAAGGAGTTCCCGCCTAGAGAGAAGAAATTATCTCGACGACTGACGGCCTCAACTGCAAGCAGATTGCCCCACTCCTCAGCCAATATCTGCTCGCTTTCATTGCGCGCCGATTCAAATATATCCGACCGAATCGCCTCGGCGCCAGCGGTGCGTAAAGCCTTATGATCGAGCTTGCCATTTGGCGTGAGTGGCAATTCTGGCAACGCCATATAAAGTCTGGGCACCATTTGTTCGGGAAGCAACTCTTTCAATTGTTCTGCCAGTTGAGCTAGAGGGCAATCGAGTTCGTCCAGTACAACATAGGCAATCAACTGCTTGCCAAAGGCGCCATCCTGGACAGTCACATGAGCATCCCGCACATGCGCCAGTTGCCGCAACGAGGCTGCAATTTCACCCGTTTCGATACGAAATCCCAAAATTTTGACTTGCTGATCGATGCGTCCGTGAAAAAGCATATGGCCATCGCCCCGCCAGCTCACCAAGTCGCCACTGCGATAGATCCTGGCGCCGGCTTCCGCATTAAAGGGATCGAAGAGGAAACTCTGTTGATTCAAATCCGCACGCTGCCAGTAACCGCAGGCAACGCCAGCGCCGCCTATCCACAATTCACCTTTGAAACCTGGCGGCAGCAGGCGTCCCTTCCGATCGACGATATAGCAACGAGTATTGTTGAGGGGGAGACCGATGGTCAGCATGCTGGCGGGTTCAGCAGTGATGCGTTCTGCTGAGGCAATGATCGTCGCCTCTGTCGGCCCATAACTATTGAACAGTGCCAACTCACCTGGCATGCGCGCTAACCATCCTCTTGCGGCGTCTGCTCGCATGGCTTCGCCACCCACCACGCACAGACGCAAGAAGCTGCTCGCAATCGAAACTTGCGCATCGGAAAGCTCGTCGCAAAGCAAATGCCAGTATGCGGTCGGCAAGGAAAGCGCAGAGATTTGCTGTGACTCGATCATTGCCCACAACTGCTCCGGCGCTGGCGCGGCAGCACTGTCACGCAGATGCAGACTGCCCCCACACAAAAGTGACAGACAAAGCTCTTCGATGAAAATATCGAAACCAACGCTGGCAAACTGAAGCACACGTAGCGGCGCCTGCACGTTATAGCGCTCACGCACAGCATGCAAATAGCTCACAACATTTTCATGTGTTACTACAACGCCCTTAGGCATGCCCGTCGAACCCGACGTGTAGATCATGTAGGCAGGATCGCTGGGAAGGCAGCTCGCGGCCGGTGGCAATACGTCGTCTTCAAACTCAGCAACTGGCTGGTCGAGCAAAAATATTTTGGTAGCATGCCCGGCCAAATGCACCAAGTTATTCGTCGTTACCACCAGTTGTGGGTTGGCATCGGCGAGCAGGAGTTGCAGCCGAGCCGATGGATAGGCGGTGTCTAGGGGCACATACACCGCGCCGACCTTTAACGTCGCCAAAAAAGTCACCACGAGTGCCACACTTCGCTCCAGTAGCACCGCAACACGATCACCACGCACCACGCCACTCGCCTGGAGACGTGCCGCAAGCGAGCTAGCCTGGATTTCCAACTCTGCATAGCTTAACTTTACCTCGCCGGCTTGCACTGCCAACTCGCCGGGAGCCCGCTCTGCTTCTTGCGCAAAACACGCCCAGAACGTTTTATCCGCGGGCGGGAGACAGGGGGTGGGATGCCACAGTTGCAACTGCTCACGGTGTTTGGACGTCAATAAGTCGAAATGCCCGAGCGCCCGCCCAGGAGCAGCGCTCGCCTGCTGCAACAGGCCGCAGTAAACATCGGCCAAAGCTTCTACTTCAGCTTGGTCAAAGTAGCCGACATGGTAATCAATTTGCAACAGTGGAGCTGATGCATCCCCATAGTCGCATACAGTAAACGTCAGGGGAGTCTGCTCAAACCCGTTCTGCAGAAAATGCGTTGATGCTTGCAGCCCCAAACCGGCAAAGTCGAAATCAAGCTTCTGATAGTTGAAAATAATGTCAAAAATTGCAACGCGTTGCTCACCATGCGATACATCCCGCTCGGCAAACAAGCGGGAAAGAGGCACATTGGTATGTCGGTATATGCCGCGCAGCCGGCGCGCGATGTCGACACATAAATCATCAAACGTCTGATCGAGCTGTCCCGAAATTTTTGTGGGATAAACCTGCATCGCGAGCGATATCTGCTTTCGCTCTGCCGCCGTGCGTCTATTGTGGATGGGTACACCAACCGTCATCTCGTCATGGCCGTAGAGGCCGCCTATGGCGGCAAAGAGCGCTCCAAGGAAGAATGGCAGCCCTCCGCCGAAAGAGCCGGACTCCTTGCCCTTTTCGAACCACGAAGCCGAAAGCGGGCGCTCGATACGGTGCGAGGTTCGTCCAACATCGCTACCGCTTCCCTCCGATACCCCAGGAAAGAACAGCAAAGGTGGAAGTTCCGCCAGTTCAGCGCGCCAAAACGCCTCGGCACCATTGCGCGGCTGCGTCAATATCGGCGCCTCAATTGGAGCGGAACCTGGCCCCGTCTCTGTTCCAGAGGCGCGGTCCGAGTAAAGCGAAAAAATTTTCTGTTGTAAGTTGGTGTATCCCCAGCCATCGATCACGAGATGATGTGCCACCGTAAAATACCAGTATCGTTGAGGCGACAAGCGGATCAGACCGACTCTCAACAGCGGACCAGTATCAAGTTTGAATACTTGAGCGAAGTGCGTGTCAAGCAGGCTGCGTGCTTGCTGTTCAGAATCGGGGGCGAGAGAGACATCGAACAGCGTCAGTTCTACTGTATCAGCTACCTGACGCAACCATGCGCCATCCTCATTGAAATGGAGGCGTACGTGCAGACCCGCACTGCCATTGATGCACTCTTGAGCACATTGCGTCAAAAGAGGAACATCCAACGCTTGGCAGAACTCGACATACCCCCCAATGTTGTACATTGGGACCTCAGGCTGACGGAGTTGGTGAAAGATAATATCCTGCTGAGCGGAGGACATGGGAAAAAGGGGAAGTATCGAGCTGCTCATGAAGCCTTCACTATGAATTTATTTACCAGTCCGCAATGCGGACACCAAACAAAAACCCGTGCATATCCGGCAGCAAAAATAGAGCAATCGCTCCCACAGCCGCTCGATTGTTGTGCACAGTCGAAAATAAAGCATCGCCAAGCAAAGCATTGACTTTCCTGACAATTTCCACTTCATGCGTGGATGCCATACCGACTTCCTTTTCAGATCGCGCCGCGAGAGAACCGCTACGTCAATCCGGCAACAAACACATTGCCAACGAGAACACCTACCGTTCGTTACCTATACTTGACACATCACACTACTAACATATTCGACGAACACTGCTAATTAAACCAGTGTTGGGCTTGAAATTTGAAACCGACAGTTATAACTATGAGAGGGCGGGCTGAGAAGACAATTACTTGCCAACAAATCGCCCCTCACGCAAGCATCAAACGGAAGAAATAAACGCTACGCTTTTTTCCACAGAAAAACACAGACAAGCAATTAAGCCACCACGTTTCAACAGAGTAATTTTAATTACCAACTGTGCAGAATATAAAAATACAAAATGTCGGAATTTTTGCTATTTCCATGAGCACACAAATTTCAATCCATAGAAACTCCTGCGGCCACTCCTTAAGTTTGCAATATACTATTTTAACAAAACAACATTGTAAAGATTATTTTCCATCTTTCAACATGTGAAATATCAATGATTGTCACCACCATCTATTTCCTTGCACTTTACATCGCCATTAAATCTATCCAATAGTCACGTTTCTAATAATAATTATTAAGAACGACTTAAATGATTCATTTCATACTTGCCGTTCTCAAGAGCCAAGTCCAACATCTTTGCCGCAAGGTACTGCCACGTCGAGAATCCACAAACATTTCACCACCCGTCGCGATGACCATGGAACGACCTGCCCTCCATTCGATCCTTTGCCAAACTCCTTTTCCGTTCGGCCAACAACGTCTTGATGCCGGCCTCCATCAGCTCAATTTGTTTTGGTCACTCCTGCCAATAGCGCGCGCACTGCAGCCCCCATGTCGCAGCAAGCTGAGAAACCGTGTCCCATGCAACCATCTGCAACGCGATCCATCCTCCCCCGCACGGCGAATTCAAGCGCGAACTGATCGCCATCCACTGCACCACCCCGCACAGCCCATGGCAGCGCGGGTCTAACCAGAATGTCCGGGCACAGTGGCGGAACTGGTCCGAATACAGATGGCACTCAAAAAATCTTCATTGCCCGTCGCCTTGCGGTGGTCGAGAAAAGAGACTTCAGCAAGACCACCGGCTGCGCAAAGCCTGTCTCGCGTCAAATACCATTTAACTGATTGGACGGTCTTACTCTCCACATTCTGCTTAACTTGCGTGGATTGATACGGGTCGGGCAACCGATACGCCAGTGCGCTTTACCAGGAGATGCTGACGCATTATGGTTTCGTGTATAGCATGAGCCGCAAGGAAACTGCTGGAATTAGCCGTGGCCAAGCGCTTCTTCCTGAACTTGAAAGTGGAACGCGTGTGGCAGACGCCGATATGCCAGCCATACTGAAGCAAAGGCCAACATCACCGGTTGCATTGTCGATTTCCATATATAACGACAAAATCTCGCAGTGGGCAACATACCACCTGACGCTGATTCAGGCACCCACGGACTGGCAAACAAAAAATCATGAATATTATTTAGCACATATAACCATGCGGCTCTGACAATTAAATTTGCGCACGGCTATTGTTATTAATTAACGATAAATATGCATAGGAAATACATTTCCCTCAATGTAATTTTCAAAAATCCGAACTTCGGTTACACTCCCGAACAATATTCGTGCTGGCGTCGTCAGCCTGCCTACATGCAGACTTAAGGGTGATAGTGAATTCCTTTTTCAATACGTTCCGCAGTAAAAAGAAACTGATCAACGCATTTATTTTTTCGAGCTTTGCGGCCTTCGCCGAAGCGGGAGCACAATCCAAGGGGGAAAAACAGGAACCAGCGCACCTGAACGCACTTCTAATTAAAACTGCCTCGCCGGTCATCGATGGGCTCTTGCTCGATGAGGCATGGAAAAGTGCGCCTCTGTTCGAAACTTTTCATGAATTTATGCCTGAGAGTGGCCGGCCTGTGCGGCCAGAGTTGCGCACTACCGTGCAGTTGCTTATTACTGACGACGCCTTGGTATTCGGCATACGCGCTTGGGATGATGCGCCAGAGAAGCAGCAAAGTTCGCTGGCGCGGCGTGATAAGGTCAGCACTGATCAGGACTTTATCGGCATCTGGCTCGATCCGACCGGTCATGGCCGTGCAGCCCAGTTTGTCCGCGTAAATATCGCTGGCGTGGTGAGTGACGGCATCTATCGTGCCGACGAGGACGAGACCGACCTTGGTCCCGATTTTCCTATCGACGCGGCAGTCCACCGTCTTCCCGACGGCTACAGCATGGAGATCCGCTGGCCGTTGTCGAATCTGCGCTTCCCATACGCCGATGGCAAAACGTGGCGCGCCATGATCGAGCGCAGCGTGCCTCACGCCGGCGCCCTGCTGCTGACCAGCACCCCGCTTACAATCGATGCCTTAAGCCATATCGCTGTGTTGCAAGAGATCACCGGCATGGAAAACACAGTGCTAGCGGTGCGCGACCGAAGTTTTCTGGAAATAAAACCGGAATTGACCATGCGCTCGAAGCGCGAGGCGAATAACGAGGGACTGCACCGCTCCAGCCAGACCAGCTTAGGACTGGAGATTAACGCCAGGCCCCGCGCCGACTGGGTCTTCAACGGTACCCTGAATCCCGATTACTCACAGGTGGAAATCGATGCGCCAACTTCCAACGGAGCCAGCCGCATCGCACTCAGCCTCCCCGAGAAACGAGGATTTTTTCTGGAAAGCTCCGACGTACTCGGACTGCCTTTGGCCGCATTCTATTCACGCACGGTAGCCGATCCGGAATGGGGTCTGCGAGCGACCTGGCGTGCCGCCCAGGCTGACGCCACCGCGATGAGCCTGCGAGATCAGGAAGGTGGAATCATCCAGCGCGGTGGCGCCTACGAAACCTCCGAATTTGACCAGACGTCCCGTACTCTTGCCAGCCTGGTGCGCGCGCGCTGGCACGGTGACGGCACACTATTGGGCGCCTTTGTCTCACAGCGCGACTATGGTCTCGCTGGATCAAACCATGTGGCCGGCTTCGACGGCCAGTGGCGCAGCGATGGCCAGCAGGCTGCGTGGTTGTTAATGCATTCCAAAACCAACGCCAGTTTGGCCGGACAAGCATCTGCGGCCCCGGCACGCGGACCAACCCGCAGCGGCACATACCTTTCAGCCAAATTCAACCATATCAATGACGCCTGGTGGAACGACTTCCTACTTGAGGCAAGCAGCCCCGGCTTTATTAACGATAACGGCTTCGTACCACAAACCGGTGTCGTCATGAGCAAAATCAACATCAATCGCCGTCTCGGCCAGCATCGACTTGAACTGAAGTCAGCGTCGCTCGATTTATATGAGGTGGAAGCACACCTTGGCCTGCACGAGATTCGCGCACTGTCAGATCCTACGCTAGGCCAACATGGAAACCAAATTATCGAACGTAAAGTACAGCCAGGGATCTCGCTCCGCGCATCGCGCCAGACTGACTTCTGGGCAAATCTCGGCTTCGACCAGCAGCGTGCGCATCGCGAGGGACAGCTTCACAACACGCCGGCTTTGCACTTTGGCATCGCATCGTCTCCGTTGCCATGGCTATCTAAGCTCAATGCCGAGGTGACGCTTGGCCGTCAGCTCGATGTCGACGCCGACCGCGTCGGCCGTGGCGGCAACGCTACTGCCGATTTGGGCTTGCGTTTTTCACTGCCGCGCGGATGGGCGGTAGAACTTGAGCCGCGCTGGAATCGTGCCTGGGTGCAAGGAACGCTCGGCCGGCCCGCCTTCGTCGACAACAGTTGGCGTTGGCTCGGCATGCTGCATTTCACGCCCACCGACTCACTGCGGCTTCTGGCTCAAAACACCGCAGCGGCGCGCAGCGACGACGGAGTTTCGGGTCTGGAGCCTTGGGCGGAACGGCAAGTACACCGCTCGCTGCTGTACCGTCACCTCTGGCGCCACGGAAGGTCGCTGTCGGTTGGCTATTCGCACGATAGGACTCGCGAACCGACTGCCACCAATAAGTCATTGACGCTGAAATTTCAATGGGAAGTTTAATGCCGGACCAAGCAGGACGGTTTCGAACGGCAAGTGCAACACCGGGTTACTTGAGAATATTGAGGGGTGCTGCGGTAACGCGAAAGCATACACGCATGCGCATGTCGAAGGCCACGCTTGAGCAGACGCAGTCGATTTTGCGCCATGATTTCCGGATGCTTGCGCATCATCCAGTTGAAACAAGGCGGCCATACACCATCTCGACGGCGTATCGTCGAAGGCGCCAGATTGCTCAAACGTTTCATGGGCCGGCCCCGGCCTACCGTCCATTCATAGTTCAGGTAGTCGGCACTCAGGCAAGCAGGGCTGGGTGCAGCGTATCGGGCAGTTTCATGCGCAGTCCACAGCTCGCGCGTTGGGGAGGTCTACTCCAGGGCACTGGAAGGAGCGATACCTTGCACCAACAAACCTTCCAGCTGTGCAGCATACGTATCAGCTTACTGGAATGCGTCGAAGGACGCCCACAGCATCGCTGGCAAAGCTTTTTTTACTATGAATTTGAAATACGCCGGACGGCGTTTGCTGGATCGATGCATGAAACCGCCATCTCAGGCGCTACAGAAACATCAATAAGCAGCGAGATGAATGCTTGGCGGCACCTCCCATATGGGAGGCGCGATATGATGAAGAAATAGCGATGTATTCGCCAAGTCTTTGATTATCTGGAGGCGAGGACGGGAATCGAACCCGTCTAAACGGCTTTGCAGGCCGCTGCATAACCTCTTTGCTACCTCGCCTGAGGTACTACTTGACGTGCCTTCCGGCACGCCTTGAAACTGGAGCGGGAGAAGAGTCTCGAACTCTCGACCTCAACCTTGGCAAGGTTGCGCTCTACCAACTGAGCTACTCCCGCATTGGAGCTTGGTTACTGCTTAATCACGCCACCTACCGCGACGGATAAAAAAAGGAAGCCAGCTTAGCTTCCCTTTAGAATTCTGGAGCGGGAGAAGAGTCTCGAACTCTCGACCTCAACCTTGGCAAGGTTGCGCTCTACCAACTGAGCTACTCCCGCATTGGAGCTTCTATTTTCTGCTACTGCCATTCTTGCTGTACTGCTTCAGCTTTCGCTGGAGCGGGAGAAGAGTCTCGAACTCTCGACCTCAACCTTGGCAAGGTTGCGCTCTACCAACTGAGCTACTCCCGCATACGAACCGCTATTTTACTGCTTTTTGCTACTGTTTACCAGTGCTGCTTTACTGCTGATCCAGTGTTCACTGGAGCGGGAGAAGAGTCTCGAACTCTCGACCTCAACCTTGGCAAGGTTGCGCTCTACCAACTGAGCTACTCCCGCAGTGGACAACATTGTATCAGAAGCTCTACTACATCGCCAGTACTACTTTTTACTGCATCTGCTGTTTTTACCTATGACACGATCCAGAAAACTGGAGCGGGAGAAGAGTCTCGAACTCTCGACCTCAACCTTGGCAAGGTTGCGCTCTACCAACTGAGCTACTCCCGCGTCATCAACAACAGGCCAGCATTATAGAGGGATTACAGGGGCTGTCAACGGGCAATATCTGGTCTTTTGCAAAATATTCCGCACAAAGCAGCCGCCTGCCTGTTCTTAGTGCAAATTTCCCGCCTTTTCCTTGATGAGAGGCCATGCCAGGCGCAAGTAATAGAACATCGACCACACCGTCAGCACGCAGGCGATCCACAGCAGCTTCTCGCCCCACACATGGGTATCGATCGCGCCAAAGATCACTTCGTGGTACAGCAGCAAGGGAATGGCCGTCATTTGCGCGGCCGTCTTGATCTTGCCGATCGAGCTGACAGCCACCGATTTCGAGGCGCCGATCTGCGCCATCCATTCGCGCAACGCGGAAATCGTGATTTCGCGGCCGATGATGATGAAGGCCAGCACGGCATTGACCCGGTCCAGCTGCACCAGCACCAGCAAGGCGCCCGCCACCATCAGCTTGTCGGCGACCGGGTCGAGGAAGGCGCCGAAGGCCGAAGTCTGGTTCCAGCGTCGCGCAAGGAAGCCGTCGAACCAGTCGGTGACGGCGGCAACAATGAAGACCAGGGTGGCAACCAGGTTCTGGTCGCCATGCAGCAGCATCGACGGCGGCAAATAAAACACGCCGACGACGAGCGGTATCAGGGCCACGCGCAGCCAGGTCAAAAGGATGGGAATATTAAAAGGCATAAGAGAGCAATCGGCCGACGGGTAAATTGAACATGAGGAAAGCGTGAAGAAAGCGCCACTAGTCTACATGGCCCCGGGGTATTAGCCTAGTCCGGTTGCCGCAGCGCCGGACCAGGCCAACTGTTCATCAATGCAGCTGCTTGTAGATTTCTTCTGCCAGTTGCGTGGAAATCCCCTCCACCGACATCAGGTCTTCGACGCTGGCGTCGACCACGCCGCGCAAGCCGCCAAAGCGCGACAGCAGTTTCTGGCGGCGCTTGGCGCCGATGCCTTCGATTTCCTCGAGGCGCGAGGTCTGGCGCGTCTTGGCCCGCTTGGCGCGCATGCCGGTAATGGCGAAGCGGTGCGCCTCGTCGCGGATCTGCGCGATCAGCATCAGGGCCGCCGATTCCTTGCCCAGCTCCTGCGCCGCGCGGCCATCGACGAACAGCAAGGTTTCCAGGCCCACCTTGCGCCCTTCCCCCTTGGCCACGCCGACGATCAAGCTGATATCGAGTCCCAGCTCGGCGAACACCTGGCGCGCCATTTCGATCTGGCCCTTGCCGCCGTCGATCAAGACCACATCGGGCATCACGCCATCGCCATTCGCCACCTTTTCATAGCGGCGCATCAGGACCTGGCGCATGGCCGCGTAATCGTCGCCGGGGGTGATATCGTTGATGTTGTAGCGCCGATACTCGCCGTTCTGCATGGCATGGTGATGGAACACGACGCACGACGCCTGCGTCGCCTCGCCCTGCGTGTGGCTGATGTCGAAACACTCCACGCGCAGGCTGTCGAGGTCTTCCGTTTCCAGGCGCAGCGCCTCGGCCAGCGCCCGCGTGCGCGACTGCTGCGAGCCCTGCTCGGACAACAATCGCGCCAGCGAAATCTCGGCGCCCTTTTGCGCCATCTCAAGCCATTGGCGGCGTTGCCCCTGCGGCTGGAAGATCAGGTTGATGCGGTGGCCGCACTGCTCCATCAGCGCCACCATCAGGGCCGGCTGGTCGAATTCGATATTCAGGATCAGGGTGCCGGGAATGAATTTTTCCGTGTAGTGCTGGGCCAGGAAGGCGGCCAGCACTTCCACCTCGATCGGTTCCTCGGCAATCGCCGCCGCATCGCTGAGCTGGCTGGGGAAATAGGCGCGGTCGCCCAGGTGGCGCCCGCCGCGCACCATGGCCAGGTTGACGCAGGCGCGCCCGCCCTGCACCAGCACGGCGAGGATGTCGACGTCGGCGTCGCCCGTCGTTTCCATGCTTTGCTGGTGCAGCACGCGCGACAGCGAGGCGATCTGGTTGCGCACCACCACGGCCTGCTCGAATTTCAGCTCGGCGGCAAAGGCGTGCATCTTCTTTTCCAGGTCGGCCATCACTTCACTCTGGCGCCCGCGCAGGAAGCGCGCCGCGTTTTCCACGTCGTTCTTGTAGTCTTCCTTGCTGATCAGATCCACGCACGGCGCGCTGCAGCGGCCGATCTGGTGCAGCAGGCAAGGCCGCGTGCGGTTCGCGTAGACGCTGTCCTCGCAGGTGCGGATGAGAAACACCTTTTGCAGGATCTGCATCGATTCCTTGACGGCCCAGGAACTGGGGAACGGCCCGAAATACTGGTTTTTCTTGTCCACCGCGCCCCGGTAATACACCATGCGCGGCGCATCGCCATTGGTGATCTTCAGGTACGGATACGACTTGTCGTCGCGGAACAGGATGTTGTAGCGCGGCTGCAGCGCCTTGATCAGGTTGTTTTCCAGGATCAAGGCTTCCGCTTCGCTGTGCGTGACGGTCGTTTCCAGGCGCGCGATGCGCTCGACCATCATGGCGATGCGGGGACTGGCCAGGTTTTTCTGGAAATAGCTGGAGACGCGCTTTTTCAGGTCGCGCGCCTTGCCGACGTACAACACCTTGTCGGCGGCATCGAAATAGCGGTACACGCCGGGCAAGTTCGGCAGCTTGGCGACGGTGGCCAGCACCTGCGCGCGCGGGTCGGGCGGCGTTTCCGCCAAGGAAGATTCTGGGCTTGCTTCGGTCATTGCTGGCTCATTGCGCACTTATGGCGCACTTATAGTTACCCTGCTTGTTCCACGATCACGAACGCGACCGCATATTCTTCTTCATCGCTGATGGTCACTTGCGCGCTCAGCCGGTGTTGCTCCATGAACTCGGCCAGCACGCCGCTGCAGACGATCATCGGCTTGCCGCTGGGATGGTTCAGCATCTGCGCGGCGGGCCAGGTCATCGGCATGCGCAAGCCCAGGCCGATGGCCTTGGAAAACGCCTCTTTGGCCGCGAAGCGCGTGGCGAGGAAGCGCACGCCGCGCACGGCATTCTTGGCGCTGCGGGCACGGAATTTTTCCAGCTCCTGCGGTCCCAGTATCTTTTTCGCGAAACGCTCGCCGTGGCGCGCCAGGGCCGCCTCGATGCGGGGAATCTTGCAGATATCGGTACCGATGCCGTAGATCATGCTGAGCTCCCTTGTCAGGCCCTTTGGCCCAGGCGCGTGGCCACCATGATGGCCTTCATTTCGCGCACGGCATTTTCCCAGCCGACAAACACGGCATGCGCGACGATGGCGTGGCCGATGTTCAATTCGGCAATATCGGGAATGGCGGCGATCGCTTGCACGTTGGTGTAATGCAAGCCGTGGCCGGCGTTGACCTTCAAGCCGCGGCCCACGCCGAACAGCACGCCGGCCTTGATGCGTTCCAGTTCAGCCAGCTGCTCGGCGCCTTGCGTATCGGCGTAACGCCCCGTGTGCAGCTCGATCACGGGCGCACCGAGCTCGGCGGCGGCGGCGATCTGTTGCTCATCGGCATCGATGAACAGGCTCACGCGGATGCCCTCGCCTTGCAGCTGCTGCACGGCCGCCTGCACTTCCTTGAAGTAGCGCACCACGTCCAGGCCACCCTCGGTCGTCACTTCCGTGCGCTTTTCCGGCACCAGGCACACGTCCGCCGGCTTGATGCGGCAGGCGAAGTCGATCATCTCGGCCGTGACGGCCGCTTCCAGGTTCATGCGGGTGAGCAATTGCGGGGCGATGGCGATCACATCCGCATCCTTGATGTGGCGGCGGTCTTCGCGCAAATGCAGGGTAATGGCGTCGGCGCCCGCCTGTTCCGCCAGCAGGGCCGCGCGGATCGGGTCAGGATAGGCGGTGCCGCGCGCATTGCGCAAGGTGGCCACGTGGTCGATATTGACGCCCAGGTCGATGACGGGGCCGGAAGGCTGCAAAAAGCTCATAGTGATGGTATCCGTAAAGTGCTGTCGTGCTGCAAACCGCAGCTACAGCTGCATTAAATCGATCAGTATCTGGCGCGTATTCAAGGTGGCGCCGCCCAGTTGATGGGCCAGCAAAAAGCGCATCAGCAGCTTGCTTTGCGCCTGCGTGGCCACGTCAAGATAATCTTCGCGCTCCATGTCGAGCAGGGTCTTGCCCGTGATCCTGGGCCAGGCATCGCTGGCGCGCGCCGGGCGCGGCCCCCGTTCCGGATCGACCACGTACACCTGCCCCGCCTCGACGGCCTGGCGCGTGCCCGTGCAGCACGTCAGGTCGGCCGCCACGCCCGTTTCCTTGAGCAGGGCGCGCTCGAACTTGCGCAACACGATGGGCGGCGGCTCATTGTGCGCCAGTTGATTCAAGGTGGCAACGTAGTGGTCGAACAGGACCGGGTGCGGATCGTCGCGCGCCAGCAATTTGACCAGCAATTCGTTCAGATAAAAGCCGCACAGCAAGGCGGTCTTTTCCAGCGGCAACATGCCGCCCACCCATTCCGCGCCCGTCAGGATGCGCAGCTCGGACTTGCCCGTCCAGCCCGCCTGCAACGGCTGAAACGTCTGCAGCACGCCGCGCAACTGCGAATGGGGCCGCTTGGCCCCCTTGGCGACGAGCGCGATGCGGCCGTATTCGCGCGTAAACACGTCGACGATGAGGCTGGTTTCTTTATGCGGATAGCTGTGCAGCACGAAGGCTGGCTGGCCCGTGATGCGTCCGTCGCGCGCGGGCGGACGGCCGCGCCGCGGCGCGGCAGGAGTTACAGGAGCTGCGGCCGGCGGCGCGATGGCCGCCAGCGCGGGGACTGCTACAGTTGCAGATGAAGCTGGCGCAAGATCGTGCAGCGCTGGCGTGGTGGTGCTCATGCGTGTGGCGTCGCCCCCGTGTTGCGGATTACTCGTAGCCGTAGGCGCGCAAGCCCGCCTCGTTGTCGGCCCAGCCCGATTTGACCTTGACCCAGATTTCCAGGTACACAGGGCCGCCGAACAGCTTTTCCATGTCCAGGCGGGCCTGGGTGGAGACTTCCTTCAGGCGCGCGCCCTTGTTGCCGATGATCATGGACTTGTGCGTATCGCGCTCGACCAGGATGGCGGCAAACACGCGGCGCAGATCGCCTTCCTGCTCGAATTTCTCGATCAGCACGGTGCTCGTGTACGGCAGTTCGTCGCCCACGAAGCGGAAGAGTTTTTCGCGCACGATCTCCGAGGCGAGGAATTTTTCGCTGCGGTCCGTGATGTCGTCCGGTCCAAAGATCGGTTGATTTTCCGGCAGGAAACGCTTGATCTCGTTCTGCAAGCCTTCCAGCTGGAAATGCAGCTTGGCCGAAACAGGCACGATGGCGGCGAAGTCGCGCATGGCGGCAATTTTTTGCGCGAACGGCAACAATACGGCCTTATCCTTGACGCGGTCCGATTTATTGATGACGAGGATGCACGGCACTTCCTTCGGCAGCAGGTCCATCACTTGCTGGTCGGCCGGGCCGAAGGTACCCGCCTCGATCACGTACAAAATCACGTCCGAGGAAATCAGGGTGTTGGTGACGGTCTTGTTCAGCGTCTTGTTCAGCGCGTTCGAATGGCGCGTCTGGAAGCCGGGCGTGTCGACGTAGATGAATTGCGCGTCCGGCACCGTCTGGATGCCCGTGATGCGGTGGCGCGTGGTTTGCGCCTTGCGCGAAGTGATGCTGACCTTCGCGCCGATCAGCACGTTCATCAGGGTCGATTTGCCCACGTTCGGGCGGCCCACGATGGCGATATAGCCGCAGCGGAAGTTGTCGGGCATTTTGGTGGCTGTCATGCTAGTGTCGATTCTGTTTAGTGTGAGCGGCGATCGCCGGGGCAGCAGGGGCTGCCGCGTCGTCGCTCTGGATGGTGGCAATGCCGGCCAGCTTGAGCTGGGCGGCGCGCGGTTTCGGCTTGCGGCTGGCTGCAGGCGACTTCAACAGCGCCTGCTCGGCCACGTCGAGCGCCAGTTTGGCGGCGGCTTGCTCACCGGCACGGCGGCTTCCGCCACGGCCGTAGACCTGGATGTTCAATTTCGGCACCAGGCATTCGATCTCGAATTCCTGGCTGTGGGCGGCGCCATGGGTGGCCACCACGTTGTACTGTGGCAGCGAAATTTTCTTGCTTTGCAAAAACTCCTGCAGCAGGGTCTTGGCATCCTTGCCCAGGGTTTGCGGATCGACCGAGTCGAGGATGGGGATGTAGAAGGCGCGGATCACCGTGCTGGCGGCGTCGAAGCCCGTGTCGAGGAAAATCGCGCCCAGCAAGGCTTCCAGGGTATCGGCGAGGATGGACGGACGGCGGAAACCGCCCGATTTCAGCTCGCCTTCGCCCAGGCGCAGGAATTGCGACAGTTCCAGCTTTTGCGCGATTTCATACAGCGACTGCTGCTTCACCAGATTCGCGCGCAGGCGCGACAGGTCGCCCTCGTCGATGGACTTGAAGCGTTCGTACAGGATGGAAGCGACCACGCAGTTGAGGATGGAGTCGCCGAGGAATTCCAGCCGCTCGTTATGCAAACTGCTGTGGCTACGATGCGTCAAGGCTTGCTGCAACAGGCCAGCATCCTGGAACGTATAGCCTAAACGGGTTTGCAATAACTGAAGATTCATTGTTGTTTCTGTGTCATCTGAGTAATTCGGCTGGCCGCCGCGCGGGGAATCGGCGCGGCAGCCATAGGGACGGCTTAGTGTATGCCGCCCACTCGTTTCGGATTGCTGAAGTTCATCCACACCAGGAAAGCCTTGCCGACGATGTTCTCGTTCGGCACGAAGCCCCAGTAGCGGCTGTCCGCGCTATTGTCGCGGTTGTCGCCCATCATGAAGTAGTTACCTGCTGGTACCACACAAGTGAAACCGTCTTCGTTGTAGTCGCAAGCCTCCTTGTGCGGGAAATCCTTGACTTCGCGCAAGTTCAACGTAGGAGCAGGCTCGTCGTTGAGGATGCGGTGGCTCACGCCCGTCAGGTTTTCTTCCAGCTGCTTGTGGTAAACCGTGCTTTCATCGTCCAGGTAGTCGTCCAGCGGCGTGTATTGCACTTCCTTGCCGTTGACCGTCAAACGCTTGTTTTCATAGGTGATTTTATCACCGGGCACACCGATCACGCGCTTGATATAGTCTTGCGACATATCTTTCGGGTACTTGAACACCATCACGTCGCCGCGCTGCGGATCGTTGACTTCAATGATGCGCTTGTTGACGATCGGCAAACGAATGCCATAGGTGAACTTGTTGACCAGGATCAAGTCACCGACCAGCAAGGTCGGCACCATCGAGCTCGACGGGATCTTGAACGGCTCGTACAGGAACGAGCGCAGGCAGAACACCAGGGCGATGACGGGGAAGAAGCTGCCCGAATATTCGACCCAGGTCGGCTGGCGCAACAGGGCCGCCTCGATGGTGGCGCGGCTGCCGCCCGCATCGGACTTGATGCCCTCGGCGGCCAGCTTGGACTGGCGCGCATCGAACTCGGCCAGGGCAAGGTCGGCCGCCTTGCGGCGCTGCTTGGACAGATAAAACACATCCAGGCACCAGACCAGGCCCGTCAACACCATCAGCACGAACAGGATTAAAGCGAAATTTCCTAAAATCACTTGCAGGTTCATGTATTAACCGTCCACTTGTAAAATTGCCAGGAATGCTTCTTGCGGGATCTCCACGGAACCCACTTGCTTCATGCGTTTCTTACCCGCCTTTTGTTTTTCCAGCAATTTCTTCTTGCGGCTGATGTCGCCGCCATAGCACTTGGCCAGCACGTTCTTGCGCAAGGCTTTCACGTTCTCGCGTGAAATGATGTTCGCGCCGATGGTCGCCTGAATCGCCACGTCGAACATCTGGCGCGGGATCAGTTCACGCATCTTGGCAGCCACCTGGCGGCCGCGGTACTGGCTGTTCGAACGGTGGACGATGATGGCCAGCGCATCGACTTTTTCGCTGTTGATCAGCATGTCGACCTTGACCACGTCGGCCGCGCGGTATTCCTTGAACTCGTAATCCATTGAGGCATAGCCGCGCGACGTCGATTTCAGACGGTCGAAGAAGTCCAGCACGATCTCGGCCATCGGCATTTCATACACGAGCTTGACCTGGCGGCCGTGGTAGCTCATGTCCATCTGGATGCCGCGCTTGCCGATACACAGGGTGATCACGGAACCCACGTATTCCTGCGGCATGTACAGATTGACCGTGACGATAGGCTCGCGCACTTCCTCGATGCGCGACGGATCGGGCATCTTCGACGGATTGTCGACGTTGATCATGGTGCCGTCGCGCTGGATCACTTCGTACACCACGGTAGGTGCCGTGGTGATCAGGTCCATGTCGAATTCGCGTTCGAGGCGTTCCTGCACGATTTCCATGTGCAGCAAGCCCAGGAAGCCGCAGCGGAAGCCGAAGCCCAGCGCCTGCGACACTTCCGGCTCGTACATCAGGGCCGCGTCGTTCAGTTTCAGCTTTTCCAGCGAGTCGCGCAGCGCGTCGTACTGGTTCGCTTCCACGGGGAACAGGCCGGCGAACACTTGCGGCTGCACTTCCTTGAAGCCAGGCAATGGCGCGGCGGCAGGACGGTTGGCCAGGGTGACGGTATCGCCCACTTTCGCCGCTTTCAATTCCTTGATGCCGGCGATGATGAAGCCCACCTGGCCGGCCGACAACTGCGGCAGGGATTGCGAACGGGGCGAAAAGACGCCGATGTCTTCCACCAGCTGCACCGAATCGGTGGCCATCAGGCGGATCTTGTCTTTCGGCTTCAGGGTGCCGTTGATGACGCGCACCAGCATGACCACGCCCACATAGGCGTCGTACCAGGAGTCGACGATCAGCGCCTGCAGCGGCGCATCGGGGTCGCCCTTCGGCGGCGGCACCTTGACGATCAGCTGCTCGAGCACGTCCAGCACGCCGAAGCCCGTCTTGGCCGAGCAATGCACGGCGTCGCCCGCGTCGATGCCGATCACGTCTTCGATCTCGGCAATGGCGCTCGGAGGATCCGCGTTCGGCAAGTCGATCTTGTTCAGCACGGGCACCACTTCCACGCCCAGGTCCAGCGCCGTGTAGCAGTTGGCCACGGTTTGCGCTTCCACGCCTTGCGATGCGTCAACGACCAGCAGCGCGCCTTCGCATGCCGACAGCGAGCGCGACACTTCATAGCTGAAGTCGACGTGGCCTGGCGTATCGATCAGGTTCAGATTGTAGATCTGGCCATCGCGCGCCTTGTAGTGCAGGGCCGCCGTTTGCGCCTTGATGGTAATGCCGCGCTCGCGCTCCAGATCCATCGAATCGAGCACCTGCGCCTCCATCTCGCGGTCGGACAAGCCGCCGCACAATTGAATGATGCGGTCAGCCAGGGTCGATTTACCGTGGTCAATATGGGCGATGATGGAGAAATTGCGTATGTTGTTCATTAACTAATATAAGTGCGAAGTTGACGACACTGCTTTAACAGGAATCAGGGGAATCATGTCCGGGCCAAACAGGGCCAGAACCAGGCGCCCCACTCATGATGAAAAAAGCGCTCCGAGCAGGACATCTGCATGCCCAGGCGAGCGCTTTTGAAGCGACAGAAGCTGCTGCCTCGGACAGTAGCTTTTTCGACCTCCCCATTTTACCGGATTTCAGAGTAGAAAGCCCGTCTTATGAGGCCGGCACCGGGCCAAGCCGACATTTTCGGCTGTTTTCAGCACCAGAATGGTGCAATGCAGTGTCAATATTGCCATTTAAGCTACATCAGGCAGCGCCGTACCGCTGCTTCATCGAGAAAATAATGGCATAGCTCGGGCTGCGCCAGGTCGCCGAACAGCACCGGCACCAGCTCGTCGAAACGGGCCAGCAGCGAGGCGTCGGGCGACGCATCGATGTCGATCACGTCCACCGTGAACGGTTTGCCGAGCGGCTGCAGCAGGAGCAAGGCGTCGAGCATATCCTGGCATAAATGGCAATAACTGCGGGAATAGAGGGTGAAGTGCATGAAGAAAAGGGAAAGGCATCCCGGCCGGAGCCGGGATACAGGTGAATCAGAAACTTACCTGGCCGACGGACGCAGCGAAACGAATTGCGCCACGTCGCCGCGGCGCACCAGCACGGCCGACGACTTTTTCGGATCGAGCTTGGCCACCAGGGCATTGAACTGCTTGGCATCTTTCACGGCAACGTTGTTCAATTGCAAGATCACGTCGCCAGGCTGCAGACCGGCCTGGGCCGCCACCCCATCGGCATCGTCGACCAGCACGCCCGCGTCGATCTTCAATTCCTGCTTCTTCGCGGCCGGCACGTCGCTGACTTTCAATCCCAGCGCATTGACGGCTTGCGCTTCCGGCTCCTTGACGCCCTTCTTCGCCGTTTTCTCGCTTTCCAGCTCGACGACGGTGACGGGAATATCCTGCTGCGCGCCCTTGCGCCAGACGGTGACCGTGGATTTGCCGTTGACGGCGGCGCCGCCTACCAGGCGCGGCAGGTCGGACGAGCGCTCGATCGCGGCGCCGTTGAATTTCAGGATGATGTCGCCCGGCTTGATGCCCGCCTTGTCGGCCGGCCCGCCCGGCTCCACCATCGATACCTGCGCGCCCTTGGCGTTCGGCAAGCCCAGCGATTCCGCCACGTCCTTGCTCACTTCGCCGATCTGCACGCCGATGCGCCCGCGCACGACCTTGCCCGTCTTTTTCAGCTGCTCGCCCACGCGCATGGCTTCATCGATGGGCACGGCAAACGAAATGCCGTTGTAGGCGCCGGACAGGGTGGCGATCTGCGAATTGATGCCGATCACTTCGCCGCGCATATTGATCAGCGGACCACCGGAGTTGCCGGGGTTGACGGCCACGTCGCTCTGGATCAGCGGCAGGTAGTCGCCCGTATCGCGTGACTTGGCGGAAATAATGCCAGCCGTCACGGTATTTTCCAGGTTAAATGGCGAGCCGATGGCGATCACCCACTCGCCCACGCGGATCTTGTTCGAGTCGCCGATGGTCAGGCGCGGCAGGTTGGCGCCCTCGATTTTCAGCAGGGCCACGTCGGTGCGCGCATCGGCACCGATCACCTTGGCCTTGAATTCGCGCTTGTCCGTCAGGGTCACATACACTTCGTCGGCGCCGTCGACCACGTGGGCATTGCTCAGCACGTAGCCATCGGCCGAAATGATGAAGCCGGAACCGACGCCGCGCTGCACTTCCTGCTCCTGCGGCACGGCGCGGCGGCCGCCACGGGGCGCCTGCTGGCGCGGCGCGGGCATGGCGCCGCCAAAGAAGCGGCGCAGGAATTCCTGCATTTCCTGCTCATCCTGACCACCCACGCCAGCCCCGGCGCCGCCCATTTTCAGGCGTTCGGTGGTACGGATATTCACCACGGCCGGGCCGACGGCATCGACCAGGTCCGAGAAATCAGGCAGCTTCACGGCCGGCACGGCGGCCTGCGCCTGCGGCGCCAGGCCCAGCATGGTGGGAGCAAGGAAGACGCCAGCCGTACCGAACAATAAGGCGGAAAGCGTCTTCACTGAAAACGACTTGCTGGCGGCACACATGTTTTTTTTCATGGAAAGGATCTTTTCGAGTATATAAACGGTTCAAAACGCGGATCAGGCGATTGCCTGCGCGCATGATTGGCCGTCATGACGGAAATCCAGGGACAAACCCACCTGACAGCGCGCATGGCAGCAACAATATATCGCAAAAGCAAGATATTGCCTGCGCACAGTGTCAATCGTACGGAAGGCCAGTGTCAAGGGGGCGACGGGAAGGTTAAGCCAGGCATAAGATGGACGAGGCGCCAGCTAGCGCTGCGCCAGCGGCCCCGCCTCCAGCGGCTCGGCCACGCCAGGCGGCACGATGCCGGCGGCAAGCGGCGGCAGCGGTTCCGCATGGGCAGCGGACTCTTCGGGTGCCGGCTCCGCGGCCAGGCGGCTGGCCAGGCGCGCATCGAATTGGGCGCTCAGCGCATGGCCGTACTGCTCCGAGCGCAGCACCTCACCGATATGGCGATAGGCATCCCAGGCTTGCCGTCCCGATGGCGTATCGAGGGCGGCAAACGCCAGTTCGAGTTCGCTCGCCGCCAGCTCGCCATCGGCCAGCGCGGAAATAGTCTCGTGCAATCGTGTATGCGTATCCATGATGGGTCCTGCCATTTCAAGAGGATCGGTGCGTAAACCGGACGCAGCCATGCCAACCTCATACTCTCCAGATTACCAGCGCTTGTCAATCGGCATGTCCAACAACGGTTTCAATTTCTCCGCAATCACTTCGCGCGCGCGAAAAATCCGGCTGCGCACGGTGCCGATGGGGCACGCCATGATCTCCGATATTTCTTCATAGCTCAGGCCCTCGATCTCGCGCAGCACGATGGCCGTGCGCAATTCGATGGGCAGCACATCCATGGCCGCATTGACGGTGGCGGCAATCTGCTTGCTGGCCAGCACCGATTCGGGTGTATTGTTGTCGCGCAATTTATTGCCGTCATCGAAAGACTCCGCCTGCTCGGCGTCGGCATCGCTGGATGTGGCGGCGCGCCGTCCCTGCGTGACGAGATAATTCTTGGCCGTATTGATGCCGATGCGATACAACCAGGTATAAAAGGCGGCCTCGCCGCGAAAATGGCGCAGCGCCCGGTACGCCTTGATAAAGGTTTCCTGCACCACATCTTCAGCCTCCGCCGGGTCATGCACGAGGCGCGACACCAGGCGCATCAAGCGGCGCTGATATTTCGATACCAGCACATCGAATGCCCGTTTGTCGCCAGCCTGCACCCGCTCGACCAGTAACTGATCATACTCGCGCTCTGTCCTCACGCCCGATGTCCCTGTAGTCATGCAGCGTGGGCGCCTGTATGGATATAGAGTTGGCCCGCTGCAAGAAGTTCAGTGTTCGTCCCACTTTTATTCTTCCCTGTTCCGCGCCGCGATAGCCCGGCAAGCCACGGCCAGCGGGCGGAAGGCGGCACAACTGCTGCCGCGCTGCACCAGCACCGCCGTGCGCCGTCCGGCGGCATCCGCCAGGCACAGCACCAGCAGCGACGGCCACAGGGTCGAGCCCGGCAACAGGCGCAGCCCCGGCGCCGCCACAGGCCCCGGCCCGGCCGGCTGCACCAGCCCGGCAGCACCGGCGTCCGGCGCCGCGCCATGCTCCAGATATACCGCCAGCCGCAACTGCCCGACCGGCGAAATATCAAGCGCCTGCGGCTTTCTGCGCCGACGCAGCAAAGCCAGCAAAAACACGCCGCCAGCCGCACTCAGCAAGGCACCGCTCCAGCCCAGCGCATAGCCGCCCACCAGCTGGCCGGACGCGGGCAGACTGCGCCAGAGACCGCTCAAGGGCCAGGCGGCCAGCAAGGCGCACAGTCCCAGCACCGCTTGCAACAGGCGCAAACAGACAGGCGTGCGAATGACAGCCGCTACCGCGATCGACATATTTCATGGGAAAAAAAGGCGCGCCGGCACCATGCCGGGCAAATTCAGCCGCCAACGAACGTTGGCGGCGAATCAGCGCTCACTACGATTTGACCGTAGCGAGCGCTTGAAAGTTCCTGCTTATTTCGCTTTACCGAAAATCAGCGTGCCATTCGTGCCGCCGAAGCCGAACGAATTCTTCACTGCATAATCGATCTTCATATCACGCGCCGTGTTGGCACAGAAATCGAGATCGCACGCCGGATCCTGGTTGAAGATGTTGATGGTCGGAGGCGACACCTGATGGTGCAATGCCAGGACCGTAAACACCGCTTCCAGACCGCCCGCGCCGCCCAGCAAATGGCCCGTCATCGACTTGGTCGAGTTGACGACCAGTTTCTTGGCGTGATCACCGAAGGTGCGCTTGATGCCCATCACTTCCGCCACGTCGCCTTGCGGGGTCGACGTGCCGTGCGCGTTCAGGTACTGAATCTGATCCGCGTTCAAGCCTGCGTTGTCGAGGGCCGCGATCACCGATTTGCTGCCGCCGCTACCATCTTCCAGCGGCGAGGTCATGTGATAAGCATCTGCGCTCATCCCGAAACCATGCACTTCGGCATAGATCTTGGCACCACGGGCTACCGCGTGCTCGTACTCTTCCAGCACCATGACGCCAGCGCCCTCGCCCAGCACGAAGCCGTCGCGGTCGGTATCCCACGGACGCGATGCCGTTGCCGGATCGTCGTTGCGGGTCGACAAGGCACGTGCCGAGGCGAAACCGCCCAGGCCCAGCGGCGACACGGTCGATTCGGCGCCGCCGGCGATCATGACGTCGGCATCGCCGTACTCGATCATGCGCGCTGCGGCACCGATGCTGTGCAAACCGGTGGTGCACGCTGTAACGATCGCCAGGTTCGGGCCCTTCAGACCATATTTGATCGAAAGGTTGCCAGAGATCATGTTAATGATCGAGGCAGGCACGAAAAATGGCGAGATACGGCGCGGACCGCGCTTTTCGTACTCGGACTTGGTTTCCTCGATCAGCGGCAAGCCGCCGATACCGGAACCGATGATCACGCCGATACGCTCGGCGTTTTCTTCGGTCACTTCCAGGCCGGAATCCTGCATCGCCTGGATGCCTGCAGCCATGCCGTAATGGATAAAGGTATCCATGTGGCGGGCTTCCTTACCGGAGATGTACTCTTCGATATTGAAACCTTTGACTTCACCGGCAAAATGCGTGGTGAATGGCTGTGCATCAAACTTGGTAATCGTGGCAATGCCGGATTTACCTTCAATGATTGCGCCCCACGCCTCGGCAATAGTATTGCCGACTGGTGAAACGCAGCCCAGGCCGGTGACAACAACACGACGGTTTTTAGAACGGCTCAAGCGATTCTCCTGAAGTCGGTCAGACAGGCTTAGGCCTTGACGTGTGCGGTGGCGTAGTCGATCGCCTGTTGCACGGTGGTGATTTTTTCAGCTTGTTCGTCAGGGATTTCCATTTCGAATTCGTCTTCCAGGGCCATCACCAGTTCCACGGTGTCCAGGGAATCGGCGCCCAGGTCGTCGACGAAGGAGGATTCGATTTTGATGTCTGCTTCTGCAACGCCCAGTTGCTCAGCGACGATTTTCTTAACGCGTTGTTCGATATCCGACATGTTATGGCTCCAAAGTGTGTGTTACGGAAAGTGCGCGCATTTTATCAGGTTTGCGCGTCCGAATACTAATTTCGGTGTCTGCTGCTAATTCAACCGAAGCTGCTGCTAAAAGATGCGATTATAGACAAAAACGACCGTTGAATCATGCCACAAACGCCCGCCCTGTCTACCTTTCACATCAATTCATGTACATTCCGCCGTTCACGTGCAGGGTCGTGCCCGTGATATACGCCGCTTGCGGCGAGGCCAGAAAGGCCACGGCCGCTGCCACGTCTTCCGGTTTGCCCAGGCGGGACAGGGGAATTTGCGTCAACAGAGCTGCATGCTGCTCTTCGCTCAGGGCCTTGGTCATGTCGGTATCGATGAAACCCGGGGCGATGCAGTTCACGGTAATGTTGCGGCTGCCGATTTCGCGCGCCAGCGCGCGGCTCATGCCTTCCACGCCGGCCTTGGCCGCCGCGTAATTCATTTGCCCCGGATTGCCCGACGAAGCCACCACCGACGTAATATTAATGATACGCCCGGTTTTGGCTTTCATCATGCCACGCAGTACGGCGCGCGACAGGCGGCCGACGGCCGACAGGTTCGTCGAAATGACGCTGTCCCACTCTTCATCCTTCATACGCATGGCCAGCTGGTCTTGCGTGATGCCCGCATTGTTGACGAGGATCGACAGGCTGCCGTAGGTTTTCTGCACTTCATCGACGACGGCCGCGCAGCGCGCCGCATCGGTCACGTTCAGGACCAGGCCCTTGCCCGTTACGCCTTCGGCGGCCAGGTAATCGGTGATCGCTTGTGCGCCGCTTTCCGAGGTGGCCGTGCCGACCACGGTAGCGCCCTGCTTGCCCAGTTCGGTGGCGATGGCGCGGCCGATGCCGCGCGAGGCGCCCGTGACCAGCACGACTTGATTTGCTAAATTCATGAGTATCCTTAAGAGCAACCGCGGCAGGCAGCCTGCCGCGATCTGATGTTTATTTGAGCTGCGTCAAAATGCGTTCCAGCGAAGCCTGGTCGACGATGGCGTCGCCCACCAGCACCGGATCGATGCGCTTGGCCAGGCCCATCAGGACCTTGCCCGGACCGCATTCGATCACTTGCGTGATGCCATCCGCGGCAACCTTTTGCATGGTTTCCACCCAGCGCACCGGGCTGGCCGCCTGGCGCACCAGCGCATCCTTGATGCCGGCCACGTCGTTGACGATGGCCACGTCGACGTTGTTGATCAGGGCGATCTGCGGCGCGGCGAACGTCAGGCCAGCCATGTATTCGCGCAAGCGGTCCGATGCGGGTTTCAGCAGCGACGAGTGGAATGGCGCGGAGACGGGCAGCTTCATGGCGCGCTTGGCGCCCTTGGCCTTGGCCAGTTCGCAGGCGCGCTCGACCGCAGCCGTGTGGCCGGCGATGACGACTTGCGCCGGTGCATTGAAATTGACGGGCTCGACCACCAGGGCCGGGTTTTCCGCCGCTGCTTCCGCACAGGCGGCGCGCACGTCGTCGTCCGACAGGCCCAGCACGACAGCCATCGTGCCCTGCCCTACCGGTACGGCTTCCTGCATGGCTTGCGCGCGGAAACGCACGAGCGGCACGGCATCCTTGAACGAGATGACGCCGGCGGCGACCAGCGCCGAGTATTCACCGAGACTGTGACCGGCCACGACCGTCGGCACGGGGCCGCCCGCTGCCAGCCAGGCGCGGTAGAAGGCCACGGCCGCCGTCAGCATCACCGGTTGCGTGTTGGTAGTCAGGTCCAGTTCTTCCTTCGGACCTTCGGCGATCAGCTTGCCCAGGTCGAATTGCAGGGCGTCCGACGCTTCGGCGACGGTTTGCGCAACCACGGGGTTGCCGGCGAAACCGTCGAGCATCGCAATCGCTTGCGAGCCTTGGCCTGGGAAAACAAATGCAAATTGTGTCATGGTGACTCCGTTTTTTTAATAGTATTGCGGGATTACATGCGCGCCAGCACGGCGCCCCAGGTAAAGCCGCCGCCCACGCCTTCCATCATGACGTTGTCGCCCTTCTTGACGCGACCGTCGCGCACGGCGATGTCGAGCGCCAGCGGAATCGAGGCGGCCGAGGTGTTGCCATGCTGGTCGACGGTGACGACCATCTTGTCCAGCGGCAAGCCGAGTTTCTTGGCCGTGCTGTTCATGATGCGGATGTTCGCCTGGTGCGGGATCAGCCAGTCGATCTGGTCCGAGGTCATGTTGGCATGTTCCAGGGCTTCGTGCGCGACTTTTTCCAGTACGGACACGGCCAGCTTGAACACGGCCGGGCCATCCATGTACAGGAAGGCGCTGCCGTCCAGCGCGCCGCCAGCCAGGCTGCCCGGCACGCTGAGGATGTTCGAGTGGCGGCCGTCCGCGTGCAGCTTGGTAGCCAGGATGCCCGGTTCTTTTGACGCCGTCATGACGATGGCGCCGGCGCCGTCGCCGAACAGCACGCAAGTGCCGCGGTCGTCGAAATTGAGGATGCGCGAAAACACTTCGGCGCCGATCACCAGCACGTTCTTGTGCATGCCCGACTGGATAAAACTGTCGGCCGTGGCCACCGCATACACGAAACCGCTGCAGACGGCTTGCACGTCGACGGCGGCGCAGTTGTTCGTGATGCCCAGCTTGTTTTGCACGATGCAGGCGGTGCTGGGGAAGCTGCCGAAGAAATCAGGGGTCGAGCTGGCGACGATGATCAGGTCCAGGTCGTTGCCGTTCAGGCCAGCCATTTCCAGGGCCTTCCTGGCCGCTTCCACGCCCAGGTCCGAGGAGTTTTGCGACGGCGCCGCGTAATGGCGCGCCGAAATGCCGCTGCGCGACACGATCCATTCATCCGACGTCTCGATGCCCTTGGCGGCGAGCTGTTCGGTCAAATCCTGGTTGGTGACGCGCTTCTCCGGCAAGTAGCTGCCGGTACCGATAATTTTGCTGTAAGTTTTGCTAAAAACAGTCATGCAAATACCCGTCCACTAAATGGTAGAGCTTGTTGATGTAGGTTCGTCCGGTACTGGCGTGCGCGGCATCAGCTCGGCGATCAGGCTGGCCAGGTGCGCTTGCACGTCATTTTTTGCCGCATCAAAGGCGCGGCGCAAGGCCCATTCGAAGGAATAGGCATCGGCGCTGCCATGGCTCTTGAAGACGAGACCACGCAAGCCCAGCAGGCTGGCGCCGTTGTAACGCGATGGATTCAAGCGGTTGCCGATGGCTTTCAGGGCCCCGCGGGCGATCAGCGCGCCCAGCATGGTAATCGGATTGCGCTTGAATTCGGAAGTGAGCACGTCTTTCATGAAGCGCGCCAGGCCTTCGATGGCTTTCAGGGTGACATTGCCGACAAAACCGTCGCAGACGACGATATCGGTCGTGCCCTTGAAGATATCGTTGCCTTCCACGTTGCCGTAGAAGTTCAGCGCGCCACGCTCGTGGTCGGCCTGCAGCAGCTTCGAGGTGAGTTTCACCACTTCATTGCCCTTGATATCTTCCGTGCCCACGTTCAGCAAGCCGATCGTGGGGCGTGCGATGCCTTCCATGGCGGACACGAGCACGGAACCCATGATGGCGAACTGGTGCAAGTGATGCGGTTCGCAATCGACGTTGGCGCCCAGGTCCAGCATGTAGGTGGGGCCGTTCTTTTGATTCGGCAAGATGCTGCAGATGGCCGGGCGGTCGACGCCGGACATGGTTTTCAATACATAGCGCGACACGGCCATCAGGGCTGCCGTATTACCGGCGGAAACGGAGGCTTGCGCCACGCCGTTCTTGACCTGTTCGATGGCCACGCGCATGGAGGAATCCTTCTTGCGGCGCAGGGCCACTTCCAGGGGATCGTCCATGGTAACTTGTTCGGAGGCATGCAATACCGACAGGCGCGGATGCGTGTCGGCTTTATGTTTTTTCAGTTCGGCACGGATCACGTCTTCCAATCCAACAAGGATCAGTTCGGCTTCAGGCTCATGTTTTACGAAGGAAATTGCTGCGGGGATAGTGACTGAGGGACCGTGATCTCCGCCCATGCAGTCGATAGAAATTTTGATTGTCATTTGTGTTGATTCAATACCGCTGCGGGCGTGCGGCAAGATGTGAATCGGACTGGAGCATATGCAGGGCGCAGCATGTCATGCACCGCCTGAGCAAGCTTGATTCAAAATGACGGGTGCGCAAGATGAATTGCAGCCGATAAAAAAGAAGAAGCGGCGCCACGCCGAATAACCACGCAACACCGCTTTCATCTTACCCAACAAAAACGTCGATTACTCGTCGTTTTTGGTCTTCAACACTTTACGGCCACGATAGAAGCCGTTAGGGCTGATATGGTGACGCATGTGTGTTTCGCCGGTAACTGGCTCGACGCTCAATTGCGGCGCGACCAGGAAGTCGTGCGAACGGTGCATGCCGCGCTTGGAAGGGGTTTTCTTGTTCTGTTGAACTGCCATGATGACTCCTAATACATAAGTTCTAAAATTTTAGCACAATCGATTAGCAAATACATGCGAATCGAGTATCCCAGCGGCAAAGACTACCCGAAAATAGCCCGGACCGACATCGTTTATTACAATTACATTTCACTACACTTGCCATACTCGATTACTACACGCGTTTGACACGTTCTCTAAACGGGACCTCACAAACCTACTGCGCGTCCCACTATCGCCTCGGCGGCGCTCAGTACTTCCGTACGCTTGCGCTACTCAAGACGATATTGGGCCGCTCGCTACGGTTTTTGAGGCCCCCTACAAACTACCACTACTACTTAACTTATTCTCTTAACTTATTCTGGCTTCAAGTCTTTCAGTGCCGCAAACGGCGACTTCTTTTCAGTCTTGAGAGCATCGAGCTGCGCCGTATCGGGGCAGACGTCGTGTTTGGGTACCTGCGGCAGGGCCAGCAAGGCTTCATCTTCGATCAGGGCCGCGGCATCCATGCTGCGGCTGCCGACGATCACGTCGATCGATTCATCGTTGATGATTTCTTCGATCTCGTCCGCGTGCTCGTCATCCTTGCCCAGCATCAGAACAGTCGAAGAATCTATCGCGTAAGCATACGGAGTCAGGCAGCGCTGGCAAACCAGCTGAACGGTGCCGTTGACCGACAAGGTCAGTTGCGGGTAGCCCAGCTTGCTGGTGCCGCCGACGATCTTCCAGGCGATCTCGCCGGAATTATCTGCACAATCCTTGGTCAACCGGGTCATTTCAGCGACAGGAGTTACACCCTCGCGGCTCCCGCTGATACGACAAAAATCAAAGGCGTCGATCACAAAAGCATTCATTGGTAGAAAATTTCCCCGGAAAACCTGCGATAATAACAGGGTTTTTAGCACGGAGTCAAAGGCTAAGCATCTTTTTTGACGCAATCATTGCCATCAACATGACAACTTCCTTAACACCGTCATGCCGCATGGAGCCTCAGTCAGGGGCTCTGCGCCCTGGAATTTGCGTGAAATTCCACTGACATCGACCAGCGCGGCCATGCCGGCCGCCATCTACTACCGAATGATACCAACTTCCGCCCCATTGCGCTTGATTCTTGCATCGAGTTCGACCTACCGCAAGGAATTGCTGGAACGCCTGCGCCTGCCTTTCGAAGTCGCCGTGCCCGATCTCGACGAAAGCCCCCTGCCAGGCGAAAGCCCCAGCGCCACGGCCCTGCGCCTGGCCCAGGCCAAGGCACAGGCCGTGCTCGACCGCCATCCTGGCAGCCTCGTCATCGGCTCCGACCAGGTCGCCACCCTGGATGGCGCGCAGATCGGCAAGCCCGGCAACCATGCGAATGCCCTGCTGCAACTGCAAACCATGCGCGGGCGCCAGACCGTGTTCCACACGGCACTATGCCTGCTGGACGGGCGCCAGGCGGCGCCTGTGGCGCAAGTGGAAGATGTGCAAACCCTCGTCACCGTGCGCGACTTGCCCGATGCCGAGCTGGACGCCTACCTGCGCATCGAGCAGCCGTACGACTGCGCCGGCAGCGCCAAGAACGAAGGCCTGGGCATCGCCCTGCTCGAACGCATCGACAGCACCGACCCGACCGCCCTCACCGGCTTGCCGCTGATCGCCCTCACCGGCATGCTGCGCAAGGCGGGCGTGGCGTTTTTCACCATTTAAATTACCGACAAGAAGAATATGACCGGCACCCTGTACCTGATCCCCAACCACCTCGGCCTGTCCGATGGCGCCATCGACCCGCTGTCCCGCATCATTCCGGAGCAAGTACGGCAGATCACGTCGCAGCTCGATTATTTCGTTGCGGAAAACGCCAAGACGGCGCGCGCCTTCCTGAAATTGATCGGCAACCAGCATCCGCTGGCCAAGCCGCTGCAGGAAATCACGATTTCCGAACTCAACGTGAATACCCCCGCGCAAGCGCTGGCCGGCTTGCTGGCACCCCTGCTGGCAGGGCGCGATGCGGGCCTCGTGTCGGAGGCGGGCGTGCCCGCCGTGGCCGACCCCGGCGCCGACCTGGTGCGCCTGGCGCATCAGCACGGCATTAAAGTGCGCCCGCTGGTGGGCCCGTCGTCGATCCTGCTGGCCGTGATGGCCAGCGGCTTGAACGGCCAGAGCTTCGCCTTCAACGGCTACCTGCCCACGGATGCGGCCCTGCGCGCCAAGCGCATCAAGGAACTGGAAGTGCGTTCGCGCAATGAAAAGCAGACCCAGCTGTTCATCGAAACGCCGTACCGCAACGCCGCCATGCTCGAAGCGCTGGTAGCCCAATGCGCGCCATCGACCCTGATCTGCGTCGCCACCGACCTGAGCCTGGACACGGAAAGCGTGCAAACGTGGAATGGCGGACAGTGGAAGAAACAATTGGCTGCCGGCAAGGCACCTGACTTCCACAAGAAACCGACCGTGTTCTTGCTGTTAGGACAGTAAACACAAACGCCACGGGCAATTACCCGTGGCGTTTTTTATTACAGCCCTACCAAGACAAGTAGGATTACACTCTTCTTGTTCCCGTATTTTTCTGTCCGCCCTTGCCCGTTTCCAACACGAACTTGGCGCCATCGTCACGGCCCAATACTTTCACGAGGTACGGCATGACTTCGCGCAACATCGGTTCCAAGGTGTATGGCGGGTTCAGGATGAACATGCCGCTGCTGTGCAAGCCGAAACCGTCCGGCGACGGGGTGTTCACCGTCAGGGTCACGTGCAGCCAGTCCGAGCTGGGCAGTTGCTTCAGCTTGTCGGCGAACTGGCGCGATTCCATGCGCTGCAGTACCGGGTACCAGACGGCATACATGCCCGACGGGAAGCGCACGAGGGCGTCGGCCAGGGTATCCTTGACCTTGCGGTAATCCATCTTGTCTTCGTATGGCGGGTCGATCAGCACCAGCGCGCGGCGCGATGGCGGCGGCAGCAGGGCTTTCAGGCTCTGGAAGCCGTCCGCCTTGGTGATGATGACGCGCTTGCCGCGCACGGTGGGACGCTCGCCCTGGGCCAGCGCATGCGCCTCGACCTTGCGGAAGTTGTCGGCCAGAATTTTTGCATCGGCAGGATGCAGCTCGAACAGGCGCAGACGGTCTTGCTCGCGGCTGACCTTGTCGGCGCAGTACGGCGAACCCGGGTAATAGCGCATCTTGCCGCTCGGATTCATTTCCTTGATCAGCTTCATGTACTCGGCCAGCGAGGCCGGCAAGTCCGTGCGGTCCCACAGGGGCGCGATGCCCGTTTCGTACTCGGCATTTTTCGACGCATAACCGCCGTCGAGCGCATACACGCCCGCGCCGGAATGGGTATCGATATAACTATAGGCGGTATCTTTTTGATTCAGATATTGCAACAACTGAATCTGCACATAATGTTTCAACACATCGGCGTGATTACCCGCGTGAAAGGCGTGGCGGTAACTCAACATAAGCTGGCTAATTCCATAATAAAAATAAATAAAGGCGGGAGCGCTGACACCGGGCAGGGCATGAAAACAGACTGGAGGGGTCAGGCTGCGGGGCCAGGAAACAGCATGGACCAGCGTAATCAGCGCGCAATTACCAGCATTATCCACCAGAAAGGTGCGTTGCATCAAAAAACACGGATAAACAAGCTCATGCATTCCCGCGACTGGCGTCGCCGGGCGCGGTAGAATACGCGCATCGGGCGCCCGGCGCCCATCGCCCTACTGAATAGATACAACCATGCACAGCCTGACCCTCACGACCGATAACCGCGCCGACGTCGCGGCAGCCCTGGCCGGCCCGCGCTGGACGGTGGCCTGCCTGTGCGCGCTGTGGTGCGGCACTTGCGGCAGCTACCGCGCCACGTTCGAGGAACTGGCCGCGCGCCACCCGGACACCGTCTTCGTCTGGGTCGACATCGAAGACCAGGCCGACGTGGTGGGCGACCTCGACATCGACAACTTCCCCACCCTGCTGATCCAGCACGACGACAACGTGGCCTTCTTCGGCACCGTGCTGCCCGACGGCGGCCTGGCGCACCGCATGGTGCAGGCGCAGCAGGCGCTCAGCGCGCAGGAACTGGCGGCGCTGGCCGGCAGCACGCAGGAGCGGCGCGACTGGCAGCGCGACTGCAATCTGCGCCACTTACTGGCCGCCACCCTGGCCGATTAAACATCACCCCAGGCGCAGCGGCAGGCTGCGCAGCCGTTTCCCCGTCAAGCTGAACACGGCGTTGGCCACGGCCGGCGCGATCGGCGGTGTACCGGGCTCGCCCACGCCTTCCGGATGTTCGGCGCTGGCGATGATGACGGTTTCCACCTCGGGCGTTTGCCCCATGCGCAGCACGGGATAGTCGTGGAAGTTGCTTTGCTCGACTTTGCCTTCCTGGAACGTGATTTCGCCGCCCAGCGCCGCGGACAGGCCGAACAGCACGGCCGACTCCATCTGCTGGGCAATGATGTTCGGATTGACGGCGATGCCGCAATCGATGGCGCACACCACGCGCTGCACGCGGATTTCGCCATTTTCCACGGACACTTGCGCCACTTGCGCGACGATGCTGCCGAACGACTGGTGCAAGGCCACGCCATGCGCATGGCCGGGCGGAGGACTGCCCGCCCTGGCAACGGCCGCATCGAGCACGGCCAGGTGGCGCGGATGCTGCACCAGCATGGCGCGGCGGAAGGCGACGCCGTCCTGCCCTGCCGCGTGCGCCAGTTCGTCGATAAAGCTTTCCTTGAAGAATGCATTGTGCGAATGCCCCACGGACCGCCAATAACCTACCGGTACGGCACTGTCGGCGATCACGTGGGCGATGCGCTGGTTGGCGATTTCATACGGCATGTCGAATTCGCCTTCGGCCGTGGTCTTGTCCGGCCCCGCGCCGGGCAAGCCGAAATTGCGCTGCAGAAACTGGTGCGTGATGGAACCGCTGACGGATTTGTTGTCCCAGGACGCGATGCGGCCGTGTTCGTCGAGACGGGCCGCAAACCGCGCCAGCGCGGCGGGACGGTACATATCGTGCTGCGTATCCTGCTCGCGCGTCCACACCAGCTGCACGGGCGCGCCGCCGCACTGCAGCGCGATGGCGACGGCCTGGGCCACCATATCCACTTCCAGGCGGCGGCCGAAACCGCCGCCGAGCAGCAGCACCTCGATCGTCACATCCTGCGCATCGACGCCGGCCACTTTCGCCGCCACGTCGACGGCGATGCCGGGCGCCTGCGTCGAGATCCACAGCATCACCTTGCCATCCTTGACTTGCGCGGTGCAGTTGACGGGTTCCATGGCGGCGTGCGCGAGGAAGGGCGCGCGGTATTCGGCCTTGATACTGCGCAAACCCTGCACGGCTTTACTCTCCACCTCGCCGCTGGCGTGGTAGGCATAACCCGCTTCGGTGTCCAGCAGGCGGGCAAACTCCGCATACACGCCGGCGCTGGACAAGTTCGCCTGCGGACCGGCCCTCCACTGCGTCGGCAAGGCGGCGGCCGCCTGTTTCGCGCGCCACCAGGTGTCGGCCACCACGGCGGCGCACGAGGTGACCGACGTGCCGCGCTGTGGCAGCTGCGGCGTCAGGTCCACCACCTTTTTCACGCCCGGCATGGCGAGTATGGGTGCCGCATCGAACGCGGCCAAAACATCCCCCAGGCGCGGCGGCAGATGCAGGGCCGCATACAGCATGCCGGGCGGACGCGCATCGATGCCGAAACGCGCGCTGCCATTGACTTTGGACGGCGTGTCGCGGCGCGGCGCCGGCTGGCCGATCAGCTTGAAATCCTTGGGGGATTTAAGCACGGGCGTGCCCGGATCGATGCCGGCGGCGCGCTGCGCCAGGCTGGCGTAGCTGGCGCGCCGTCCGTCCGGGTGGAGCACTGCGCCATTTTCCGTGCGGCATTGCGCGGGCGGCACCTGCCACTGCGCAGCGGCGGCGCCTACCAGCATGGCGCGCGCCGACGCACCCGCTTCGCGCATGGGCCCCCAGCCATCCTTCACGCTCGACGAGCCGCCCGTGACGATCACGCCCAGTTCGCGCGCGGCCTTGGCCACCGTCCACTGCGCCAGCGCCTTCAGGCGGCCCTGGTCGTCCGGGTGGAACGGCAGGCTGTCCTTGAGCATGGCGACATTACCGAAGATTTTATCCATCGGCGCCTGGATCAGCTTGACGCTGCTCAAAGGCACGTCGAGTTCCTCGGCCACCAGCATCGGCAGGGCCGTATGCACGCCCTGCCCCATCTCGCTGCGCGGCATGGCCAGGAGCACCGTGCCGTCTGATTGAATCGCCAGCCAGCCGTTCAAGGCCACGGCGCCATCGCGCAACGGCAGCGGCGCGCTGCCATGCAGGCGCTGGCGCGGCGGCAGCACGCCCCAGCCCAGCACCAGGGCGCCCACGCCGGCCACGCCGAGACCCAGGCCGCCGAGCAGGAAACGGCGGCGCGACGTGTTTTTTTCTCCGGCCATGGGATACCCTTTAATTAGTTAGTGGTCGATCCAGCGGATCGGTCCAGCGCTCCAGCATATCCTGTGCCAGCACCGGACGGCTATAAAAATAACCTTGCGCCAGCTTGCAGCCATGGCGCAGCAGGAAGGCGGCCTGCTCTTCCGTTTCCACGCCTTCGGCGATCACCGACAATTGCATACTCTTGCCCAGCTGGATGATGGCAATCGCGATCGCCTCGTCGTTGACGTCCGTCGAGATATCCTTGATGAAGGAGCGGTCGATCTTCAGCGTCTGCACGGGCAGCTGTTTCAGATACGCGAGCGAGGAATAGCCGGTGCCGAAGTCGTCGATGGCCAAACCCACGCCGATGGCGTGCAAATCGTTGATGAAGCCCAGGGCGTCGCCCGTGTTCATGATCACGGACTCCGTCACTTCCAGCTGCAGCCGCTGCGGTTCGAGCCCCGTTTCCTTCAAGATATCGGCCACCATGCCGGCAATGCTGCCCCGTTCGAACTGTTTTACCGACAGGTTGACGGCCATCTTCGGCACGTGCAAGCCCTGCGCCTGCCAGCGCATCATCTGACGGCACGCCTCGTCGAGCACCCATTTGCCCAGCTGGTTGATGAAACCGCTGTCCTCGGCCAGCGGAATGAAGCGCACGGGCGGCACCAGGCCCAGTTCCGGGTGGTTCCAGCGCACCAGCGCCTCGACGCCGACCAGGCGGCCCGTGTCGATTTCCACCTGCGGCTGGTAATTCAGGAACATCTCGTTCTTTTCCAGCGAGCGGCGCAAGAAGGTTTCCAGGCGCAGCCGTTCGACGCCTTCGCCCGTCATCGACGGCGCATAGAAGCGGTAGCCGTTGCGCCCGCGCGCCTTGGCCTGGTACATGGCCACGTCGGCATTGCGGATCAGCATGTTCAAGTCCAGCGCATCGTCCGGATACAGGCTGATGCCTACGCTGCAGGTAACGAACAATTCATGGTCGGCCACCGTGAACGGCTGGTCGAACATGGTCATCAGCTTTTCCGCCACCTGCGTCGCGCCATATTCGCCGTCGACGCGCTCGAGCAGGACGATGAACTCGTCGCCGCCCAGGCGCGCCAGGGTGTCGCCTTCGCGCAGGCGGGCCGCTAGCTGGCCGGCCACCTTTTGCAGCAATTCGTCGCCCACATGGTGGCCCAGGGTGTCGTTGACGTTCTTGAATCGGTCCAGGTCGATGAACAGCACGGCCAGCTGCTCCTGGTCGCGCGCGGCGCGCAGCAAGGCGTGCTGCAGGCGGTCGTGGAACAGCAGCCGGTTCGGCAGCGCCGTCAGCGGGTCGTGGTGGGCCATGTGGTCGAGCTTTTCCTGCGATTCCTTGATCAGGGTGATGTCGCTGAACACGCCCACGTAATGCGTGGTGGTGGCGTGCGTGTCGCGCACGGCGCTGATGGTCAGCCACTCCAGGTACAGTTCGCCGTTCTTGCGCTGGTGCCAGATTTCGCCGCGCCAGAAACCGCTGGCCTTCAATTCGTCCCACATGGCTTCGTAGAACGCCGCATCGTGGCGCGCCGAGCGTGTCAGCGACGAGTGCCGGCCCACCGCTTCGGTCTCGGCATAGCCGGTGATCTGCGTGAAGGCGGGATTGACGGTGACGATGATGCCGCTGGCATCGACCACCATCACGCCGTCGGCGATATGTTCGAGCACGGTGGCCGACAGGCGCAGCTTTTCCTCGGCTTCCTTGCGCGCCGTGATGTCGGCATACACCCAGATGCTGCCTTCATTGGGGCGCAGCGGATCGAGCGCGCAACCGCTGACCAGCGCCCAGAACAGGCTGCCGTCGCGCCGCTGGTACTGGCGCTCCTCGCTGAAATCGCCGCCCTGGGCCAGCGCCGGATACTGGCGCTCGCCCGCGTCCTCGAAGTCATACGCACTCGCAAACACGATGGACGTCGAACGGCCCGTCATCTCGGCATGGTCGTAGCCGAACAGCTCCTCGCAGCGGCGATTGACGGAAATGATGCGGCGGTGGCGCACGAACATCACGCCGAACATCACGTTGTCCAGAATCGCGCTCTGCTCCGTCAGCAGCGCTTCGATGCGCATCTCGTGGTGCTTGCGCTGGCTGATGTCGGCAATGATGCCGTCGACCCAGATGACGCCCTGCTCGCCCGCCTGCGGCTGGCCATTCTCGGCCACCCAGCGTTCGATGCCGAAAGCGTCGACGATGCGGTATTCCAGCGCATACGGCCGCACCTCAAGCACCGCCTGGCGCACGGCGCGGCGGTGCTCGCGGCGGTCTTCCGGGCAGATCAGGTCAGCCCAGGCATGCGTGGTGCCGCGCATGAACTGGCGCGCCGAATAGCCGGAAATTTCCTCGATGGCATCGCTGACGAAATCGATGGGGCCGTCTGGCCGGTAGCGGAAGACGGCGCCCGGCACCTGCGTGACGATGGTGCGGAAACGTTCTTCGCGCTGGCCCACGTCCTCGAACAGCTGGCCGATGGCCGCGCGCATTTGCTCGAGCTGGGCCGTCAGGCGACCCAGTTCGTCATTGCTGTGCGAAGCCAGGGGCGTGTCGAAATCGCCGTGCGACAGGCGGTCGGAAAAGCGCGTCAAGCGGCGCAGGGGCTTGAGCAGGCGGCGGTTCAGGAACAGCACGATCAGCGCCATCGACACGGCCAGTTGCGCGCCCAGCACGAAAATATAGGATATCTGCTTTTCGCGCAGCTCCTGCTGGCTGCGCGCATCGTCCATTTCGACGACGACGTGGCCGATGCGTTCGCCGCGCACGAGGATGTCGCGCTCGGCGCGGTACAGATTGCCCACGGGCCGCTGCGGCGCCTGCAGGCGGATGAATTCCGTGTCGCCCTGCCCCAGCACCTTCACCAGCAGCACGGAGCGGTCCCGCATCACCGACTCGACCAGCGAGTGGGCCGATTCCGCATTCATGTTCCACAACGACTCCTGCATGCCCAGCGCCAGGATGTCGGCATTGCGCTGCAAGGCCTCGTTCAGGCTGGTGCGCGCCGACTGGCGCTCATGCACGCCGACCAGCACATAGCTGCCGAAGATGGCGGGCACGACCAGTCCGCCAAATACCACCAGCAGCAAGGCGCCATAGATCGACGAGCCGTACAGCACGCGCAGGCTGGCGCGCAGGCGCTGAGAAGGTGAATTAAACATGCGGCAACAGGGCAACAGGGATCAGGCGGGCGATCATTGACTTTACAGGGGAATCGGGTGGCGAGGCGGGACGAATCTTTATCAGGAGCAATTATGCATGCAAAAAGCGGGGAAAGTCACCAACAAACACGCGCCAGCGGCTACCTGATGTCATATAAACAGGGTTGAAAAACCACACGCGGGCAGGCGCGCCAGGCCGGCGCCAGCAGAAAAGCGCGCAGCTTGCTATCATCGCGCCACTTTACCTAGAGGAACCATCATGACCTTCTCCATCTACTCCGCTTCGATCCCCGTCTTCAAACAGATCCTGGGCAGCCTGGCCGCCATCCTGGACAAGGCGGAAACGCACGCGCAAGACAAGAAAATCGACCCGAACGCCCTGCTGCAATTCCGTTTGTTCCCGGACATGCTGCCGTTCGTGCGCCAGATCCAGATCGCCAGCGACTTCGCCAAGGGCTGCGGCGCGCGCCTGGCCGGCGTGGCCGTGCCGCCGTATGAAGACAGCGAACAGAGCTTTGCAGAGCTGAAGGCGCGCATCGTGAAAACCATCGCCTTCCTGGAAAGCCTGCCGCAAGCGGACATCGACGGCAGCGAAACGCGCGCCATCACCACCGGCAGCGGCGAAAAGACCAAGCACTTCACGGGCCAGACCTATCTATTCCACTACGCGCTGCCGCACTTCTTCTTCCACGCGACGACGGCGTACGACATCCTGCGCCATAACGGCATCGAAGTCGGCAAGAAAGATTTCATTGGCAGCTATTAATCGCTAGCGTCAAAAGTACCGGGGTCAGACCCTCAACGCCGTTGACACAAAAGTCATCGCCGACATGTGAGGGGGTCTGACCCCAGCAGTTGCCGTTGGGTCGACTCAAGTATTCCGGCGCGGATACCCTTGAGAAAGAATCCGCACCCACACCACTTCCTTCTCTTCATCCGTCATCGACACCCAGTGGGCCACTTCCACCACGCTGCGGCCGCAGCCGCGGCAGATTTCATCGAAGGTCGTCGAGCACACGGCCACGCAGGGTGTGTCTGGACGCAGCGGCAATTCCTTGTCCGCCATCAAGACACCTTCGGCAAGCCGAGTTTTTCCCAGCCTTCGGTGCCCAGCGCTTCCAGTGTGGCAATATTCTTGTCGAAAATTTCCGATGCTTCCGGGAAGGCCTCGACGGCGCGCTCGATGCTGTCTTCGCGCAGCAGGTGCAGGGTCGGGTAGGGCGAACGGTTGGTGTAGTTGCTGATGTCGTCCTCGAACGTCTCGGCAAACTGGTAGTTCGGGTGGAAACTGGCCACCTGCAGTTCGCCCGCCAGGTGCATGTCTTCCACAGCCGCGTCGGCCACGTCGAGAAACTCGTTGTAGTCGAGGAAATCGTTCAGGGTATATGGATGGATCAGCAGGGTCGTGTCGATCTGCTCGGGGTCCGTGTCGGCCAGGATTTGCAGCTCGTCCATCAGCAGCGCCAGCAAATCTTCGGGATTGCCCGATTCGCACACCACGTAGCGGATCTGCTTCTTGACGTGCACGGCCTTGGCGAACGGGCACAGGTTCAGGCCGATCACGGCCTTTTCCAGCCAGGCAACGGTATTGTCGATGATGACGGCGTTGTCGTCGTCGTGGCGCGGCGGGGTGTTCATATGCTTGACTCTCTATCAATAAGGCGGCCGGCAGCCGAATGGCCGGCCAAAGCCAAATTGTACGCACTCTTTGCGCAGTCTCATACCGGACGGCTGCCAAGCTTGCGCCAGCCTCTACGCCATGTATGCTATAACAGCGGCCGAATCACGCATTGGGCAAATTAAATTTGCAATAATGACAGCATTTGCGAATGGAAACTCAGCCGTTACCCGCTTATTGCCGCTTATTTCCTGTCATCATGCTGACATAATTCTTGACTCCTGCATGTGGATATACGTACACTCGCACCTGAATCATGGGTCTGTCCGATGTTTCTCCGACGACAACAATGGAACACTATGCACGAAAACTCCTTTAAATCTACCGTCCTGGCGGCGTTGGCCCTGGCGCTTGCGCCCGCCCTCAGCCAGGCGTACGAAGCCGGTGTTGAGAGCGATAACGCGCCAGTCGCCGCCGCCGCACCCGCCCTGATCCCGATGACCGCCCAGGTCACGGCGAAACTCCCCACCCTCGACAACCGCCTGCAAAAGACCGACCGCCTGCTGAAAAACCTCAGCGACAATTCCGATCCGCTGCGCGAAGCCGACGTCTGGGGCCGCATCCGCAGCGGCTATGCGATTCCCGACATCAACAACCAGCTGGTGGCCAACCACGTCAACTGGTATGCCACCCGCCCCGACTACATCGCCCGCACGACGGCGCGCGCCTCGCGCTACATCTTCCACGTGGTGCAGGAACTGGAAAAGCGCGGCATGCCGACGGAACTGGCCTTGCTGCCGTTCATCGAGTCCGCCTTCAACCCGCAAGCGTTCTCCAGCGCCAATGCGGCCGGCATGTGGCAATTCGTGCCCGCCACGGGGCGCGATTTCAACCTCAAGCAAAACATGTTCAAGGACGAGCGCCGCGGCGTGCTGGCCTCGACCGATGCGGCCCTGACGTACCTGCAGCGCCTGTATGACATGTTTGGCGACTGGCAACTGGCCCTGGCCGCCTACAACTGGGGCGAAGGCTCGGTGCAGCGCGCCATCAAGAAAAACCAGGCGCTGGGCAAGCCGACCGACTTCGAAAGCCTGGCCGACCTGATGCCGGCCGAAACGCGCAACTACGTGCCGAAATTGCAAGCGGTCAAGAACATCATCGCCAATCCGGCCCAGTTCGGCCTGACCCTGCCCGTGGTCGACAACCAGCCCTACTTCACGGCCATCGACAAGACCAGCGACATCGACATCACCGTCGCCGCCCAGCTGGCCGAGCTGTCGATGGATGAATTCAAGGCCTTGAATCCGCAATTCAACCGCCCCGTCATCATCGGCGGCGAAAAGACCAAGATTCTGTTGCCACAGGAAAACGCTGCCAAGTTCACCACCAACCTGGCGCAATGGGGCCATGCCTTGTCGAGCTGGACGACGCACAAGATCACGAATGCGCGCGAACGCATCGAAACCCTGGCGTCGAAATTCGGCACCACGGCCGACGTGCTGCGCCAGGCCAACAACATTCCCCAGCGCACCAGCCTGCGCGCCGGTTCCACCATCCTCGTGCCGAAAACCTCGGCGACGATGAACAAGGACATCACCCAGGAAATCGCCGACAGCGCCACCATGCTGCTGGAAGCGGACCGTCCGGAACGGGCCGCCAAGGCACTGCGCCGCGCCGCCAAGGGCGGCAAGGTGCAAGCCGCGCCAATTTCCCTGGTGAAACCGCGCATCCAGCGCGGCGGCGGCAACAGTCGCGCCAAGGCCCGCCACTGATCGCCTGAGCTGTATTGACCTACCTCACCGGCCGCCACAGCCTTGCTGTCGCGGCCGGTTGCACATCCGCCTTACCCGCCCACCTACCCAGACAGGAGTCGTCATGGCTTTCTTGCAAGGCAAAAAAATCCTCATCACGGGCTTGCTGTCGAACCGTTCCATCGCCTATGGCATCGCCAAGGCTTGCCACCGCGAAGGCGCCACCCTCGCCTTCACGTATGTGGGCGAACGCTTCAAGGAGCGCATCACGGAATTTGCGGCGGAATTCGGCAGCGAACTGGTCTTCGACTGCGACGTGTCCAGCGATGAACAGATCAGCGCCGTCTTCCGCGACCTGGCACGCCACTGGGAACACCTGGATGGCCTGGTGCACGCCATCGGCTTCGCGCCGCGCGAAGCGATTGCCGGCGACTTCCTCGACGGCCTGTCGCGCGACAGCTTCCGCATCGCGCACGACATTTCCGCCTACAGCTTTCCCGCCATGGCCAAGGCCGCTCTGCCCCTGCTGCATCCGGGCGCCTGCGTATTGACCCTGACTTACCTGGGCGCCATGCGCGCCGTGCCCTACTACAACACCATGGGCCTGGCCAAGGCGTCGCTGGAAGCGTCCGTGCGCTACCTGGCCGAGTCGCTGGGCCCGCGCGGCATCCGCGCCAACGGCATCTCGGCCGGCCCCATCAAGACCCTGGCCGCTTCCGGCATCAAGGATTTCAGCAAGCTGCTGGGCTTTGTGGCCGAACACGCCCCGCTGCGGCGCAACGTCACCATCGAAGAAGTGGGCAACACGGCCGCCTTCCTGCTGTCCGACCTGGCTTCCGGCATCACGGGCGAGATTACCTACGTCGATGGCGGCTTTTCGCAAGTGATGGCCGTCAATCCCGAAGTAGAGTAATTGGCACCTGGTCGACGTGGCGCAAGCGGCCCGGCAAATCAACCTGGCCAGGGAAACGCGACAGGCGCCGCCGCTGCCCGCCGACATCGTGGCCATGCTCCATTAAACGGAAGAAAACTACGTATTCTTACTGATTTCACGTAGGAAACATGATCAAAACGTGGTAGGACTGTCGTTTCTTCCCATTTAAGCCGTGCAAAACGGCAGCAAATACGGTATAGTGTCGTTGTGCGCTGCAATATGTTTCCTTGAAGCGATGGCAACACCGCAGTTACATGCACTACAAACTTAGCAGCTTCGCAAGCCTTAGCGCATCCACAGGATGCCGCTTAATAAAGCCCTCCCGCCTTGTGTGTCGCACCTGACACCGTCCCGGCGCAAAGCTTTTGTGCCGAAATTTCTTTCTAGTTGAGTCATTTCGTTTTGGTTGGCGTTGCTATTTTGCGTTCTGCTTTTTGCAAGAACGCTGATTTTCACGAAAGAAAAAGAATGACATTTGAATCCTTAGGCCTGCATCCGTCCATCATCGCCGCTCTGACCGAATCGGGCTACACCGCGCCAACCGCGGTACAGTCGCAAGCGATTCCCGCCGCGATCGAGGGCCGTGACCTGCTGGTCTCGTCGCAGACCGGTTCGGGCAAGACGGCAGCTTTCATGCTGCCATCGCTGCACAAACTGGCCAGCGCCGAACAAAGCGCCGCCGGCAAGACGCCAAACCAGGAAATGCAAGCATCGCGCGCCCGCGGCGAGCGTCCACGCTTCAAGGCTGCCCAGCCAAAAATGCTGGTGCTGACGCCAACGCGCGAACTGGCCCTGCAAGTGACCACCAACACCGACAAGTACAGCACCGGCATCCGCCGCATCAAGGCTGTGTCGATCCTGGGCGGCATGCCTTACCCTAAACAGATGCAATTGCTGGCCAAGAATCCTGAGATTCTGGTCGCGACCCCTGGCCGTCTGATCGACCACATGGACTCGGGCAAGATCGACTTCTCGCAACTGGAAATTCTGGTGCTGGACGAAGCCGACCGCATGCTGGACATGGGTTTCATCGACGACATCGAAAAAATCGTCGAAGCGACGCCGGAAGGCCGCCAGACCATGCTGTTCTCGGCAACGCTGGACGGCGTGGTCGGCAACATGGCCCGCCGCATCACGAAGAACCCGCTGGTCATCCAGGTGGCAAGCTCGAGCAACAAGCATGAAAACATCACGCAGCGCGTCCACTTCGTCGACGACCTGTCGCACAAGAATCGCCTGCTGGACCACCTGCTGCGCGACGAAACCCTGGACCAGGCTGTTGTATTCACCGCCACCAAGCGTGACGCCGACACCATCGCCGACCGTCTGAACATCGCCGGTTTCTCGGCTGCCGCCTTGCACGGCGACATGCATCAGGGCGCGCGTAACCGCACCCTGGACGGCATGCGCCGCGGCCAGGTCAAAGTGCTGGTTGCCACCGACGTTGCCGCCCGCGGCATCGACGTGCCAACGATCACCCACGTGTTCAACTACGATCTGCCGAAGTTCCCGGAAGACTACGTCCACCGCATCGGCCGTACCGGCCGCGCTGGCCGCAATGGCCTGGCCATCTCGCTGGTGAACCACGCTGAAGGCATGAACGTCAAGCGCATCGAACGCTTCACCAAGCAATTGATCCCGGTCAATGTCATCGAAGGTTTCGAGCCAAAGAAAACGGCATCGGCACCACGTTCGAGCGCCCGTCCAGGCGGCTGGAAACCAGGCGACAACCGTGGCGGCGCGAAGCCAGGCCAACGCACGTTCAGCAAGCCAGGCGCACCGCGTAAAGACGGCGCTCCTAGCACCGGCGGCGGCTACAAGGGTTCGAACCCGCGCAGCACCGACGGCGCACGCCGCAGCTACGGCGACCGTTAATCACGACGCCATGCCGCCAACGGGCGGCAAGCAATAAAAAACGGCCGCCAGATCGCTCTGGCGGCCGTTTTTTTATGCCCGCAACGCTTTATTTCTTCGACACTTTCTGGCGCGACAGCTTGCGCAGCTTGGCCTGCTCGAAACGCACCTGCTGCTCCGGCGTCTCCAGCGCCAGCGGCGGCACGGCCACGGGCTTGCGATTGGCATCCACGGCCACCATCGTGAAATAGCAGCTGTTGGCGTGGCGCACCAGGCGCTGCTGGATGTTTTCCGTCACCACGCGGATACCCACTTCCATCGATGTCGTGCCCGTGTAATTGATCGACGCGAGGAACGTCACCAGCTCGCCCACGTGGATAGGCTGCAGGAACATCACCTGGTCCACCGACAGGGTGACCACGTAGCTGCCCGAATAGCGGCTGGCGCAGGCATAGGCAACGCTGTCGAGGTATTTCAGGATGGTGCCACCGTGCACGTTACCGGAAAAATTGGCCATATCGGGCGTCATCAAGACCGTCATCGTCAGTTCGTGGGCCGACCAGTTCATCGCGCTGTCCAAAGTGTTCTCCAAAGGGGGAAATTAAAAGTGAGGGAAGATGTGAAAACCGGCCCCAGGGGCCGGCGGCAGGGACAGCTTGTTACAGTCCCAGGGTGTCGATATCGGCCAGCGAGTCGCGGCCCTTGTCGGAAATGTCATGGCCCTCGCCTTCGGCGCGCGCCACGATGTGGGCTTTCTTGCCCAGGAAGTAAGCCACTTCCGTGTCCAGCTTGGTCAGCGGATCGGCGGCCACGGCGCGCAGCCCCATGATGCAGCGGCGCAGGAACAGCAGTTGTTGCGCTTTATCCGTGATGGACAGACGGCCATCGCGCGCATAGCTGAGCAGCTTCAGGCCGGACAGGCGCTTGGCATTGCGGGCAACGCAAGCGCTGGGGCGCTCGGTCTTGATGCCGCGTGCAACTTGCTCCAGCGCGTCATATTCATCGGTCGTTAATTTCTCGTTCTTCATTACTTTTCCATAAAAGGCCAGGTGTTCGGCCCCCATGGTACGCGCCCCGCTGCGCATCGGCAACAGGCAACGTGAATCTACCGCCGCCCGCCAGGCGGCCAGGCGGCGGAAACACGGGCGCGACGACCGTTATTTGTAGCTGCGCAGCAGCAGCCATGCCAGGCCGCAACCCGCCACGGCGCCCGCCAGGGCCAGCGCCACGAGGTTTTTGCTGGTGATCACAGGGCGCCGGCCCAGGTAAATTTTGTTATGCAAGGAATTGCCCACGATGGTCTCCTGTACAAGAATTTTTATGATGTCTCATTATAAGAACAGAATCGTGACGGCCGCATGACACTCGACAGTTAGAGCTTGATTTGTATCCACTCGGCAACATTTATTGGCGTTTTTGTTGTTTAAATGGCGTGGCGCTGGCAGCCGCCGGGCAGTCCATTTCCGATCGGAAATAAACGCGGCGCGCCCCTCCCCGCCACCGCCATGCCGGCGGCGCACCGCGCCCCGTCAGTGCATTTTCACGGGCGGTGGCGGCGGCGTCGGCTCCTCGACGGGCACGGGCTCGATGTGGGGCGGCGTTTGCGGCGGCGTGACGGGGTCGCCTTCCGGCGGTGGCGGCATATCGGGTTCGGGCGTGCTGTGCGCGCGCAACGGGGCAGGACGGAATTGTGTTTGCATGTGACCTCCTTTGTCCCACTCTAGCCGATGCGGCCAAATCCTGGCGCCCGCCAGTGGCAAGCCGCTGCGGGAACTAAACGGCGCGGCGCCACTCCAACCTGGCAGGTCTCTCTCCTGCGAGTGCAAGCGATCCCCATGGCGCGCAAGAAAATCCTCTTTATGGCCGAGGCAGTGACCCTGGCCCATGTCGGCCGCCCCCTGAGCCTGGCCCAGGGACTCGACGAAGACAAATATGAGGTGCATTTTGCCTGCGCCGATGGCTATGACTTTTGCTTCAAGCAAGCGCCCTTTCGCCGCTGGCGCATCGACAGTATTTCATCGCTACAATTCCTGCAGGCGCTGGCGCACGGCAAGCCTGTCTACACGGAAAGCACCCTGCACGCCTATGTGGAAGACGACTTGCGCCTGCTCAATGCCGTCCAGCCCGATCTCGTGATCGGCGACTTCCGCCTGTCGCTGTCCGTCAGCGCGCGCCTGCAGCGCATTCCCTACCTTACCGTCAGCAATGCCTACTGGAGTCCCTGGGTGCGCCAGCACTACACGGTGCCCAGCCTGCCCCTGACCAGCCTGCTGCCCATCTGGCTGGCAGCGCCCCTGTTCCGCCTGATCCGCCCGCTGGCCTTCGCCGCGCATGCCGTGCCGCTGAACCGCGTGCGCCGCCGCCATGGCCTGCCCTCGCTGGGCAGCGACCTGCGGCGCATCTATACGGATGCGGACCGCACCTTGTACGCGGATATTCCGCAACTGTTCCCGCCGCACGCCATGCCGTCCACGCACGACTACCTGGGGCCCGTCATCTGGGCACCGCCGCTCGACTTGCCGGACTGGTGGCAGCGCCCGGAACTGAGCAGCGGACGGCCCATCATCTACGTCACCCTGGGCAGCTCCGGCCAGGGGCAATTGCTGCCGCGCGTGCTGCGCGCGCTGGCGCCCCTGCCCGTCACCGTATTGGCGGCCACGGCCGGCACCAGCCGCGTCGATGCCGTGCCGCCGAATGCCCATGTCGCGCCCTTCTTGCCGGGCGACGCGGCGGCCCGGCGCGCCAGCCTGGTGATCTGCAACGGCGGCAGCCCCACCAGCCAGCAGGCGCTGACGGCAGGCGTGCCCGTCATCGGCATCGCCGGCAACCTCGACCAATTCCTCAACATGCACGGCATCGCGGAGACCGGCGCAGGCCTGCTGCTGCGCGCCGACCGCTTCCAGGAAACCGCCCTGCGCCATGCCGCCACGCGCATGCTCGACGATGGCCGGGCCAGGCTGGCGGCGCGCCAGCTGGCCACGGCCATGCGCGACTATGTGCCTGGGCAACGCTTGCTGCCCCATATGCACGCCCTGCTGGATCCTCCGCCGCAAGGCGGTCAGCCTTGACGGGCGGCGTCGGCTTTTCTTACAGCGCGTCCCGCAGCACCTGCACCACGTCAACAAAAGCACGCCAAGTCCTTGATTTCAAAAGAGCCTCATGCGTTGGCATGGAAGTCGCTTAAGTCTGGCCATGAGCACCTGCAGACAGGGCTCAGGCAACACTTCCAGACTCACTCAACCACGAGGTGAATACAATGAAACTCTCGAAACTGAAACTGCTTCCGGCCGCGGCCGCACTGGCCATGTTGTGCGCCGCCGGTAGCGCACAGGCGGGTGCCTATGGCTACGCCTACAACAACATCTTCGGCTTGCAGATCGTCGCCGCCACGGGCTCGATCACCGCCCTGAACAGCACCACGATCTCGCGCGCCACGGCCACCCTGAATGGCGTCAGCGTCATCAATGGCGGTCCCGGTCTGCTCGACTCGCCCCGCGCCGCCGTCGGTGCCGTGACCAAGGGCGAGAACGACTTCACGCAGCAAGGCGCCTCGGGCAACTTTTCGCGCGGCGATGCGCAGATCGTCAGCACGCAGTTTCCCTCGTTCCCGCCCGGCTCCACCTCCACGCAGGCGGTGAACGTGGCCGAGGCCCACCTGGCCGGCCCAGCCGGCACGGCCGACGCGTCCGGCCGCAACGGCTCGACCACGGGCTTCTCCGTCAACTTCGTCGTCGGTTCGCCCACGGCAACGCTGAGCTTTGACTTCTTCTCCTCGCCATTCATGCAAGTCTTCCTGCAAAGCACAGTGGGACAACTGTCCACCGCGACGGCCAACCTGGTGATGACCATCACCATCACCGACTCGACCGGCGCGACCGTCTTCAACTGGACGCCCGATGGCGTCGTCGGCTCCGGCATCTTCGGTGGCACGGAGAACGCCGATGCAGCCAACCTGAACACCGGCCTGGCGACCAACTTCCTGACGCGCGGCAACCTGTTTACGTATAACCCCACCGGTTGCGGCACGCCTAGCGGCACCGGCGTGGGCACGACTTGCGGCGGCAACTTCAACGCCGTCAGCAATGCCCTCGCGGCCGGCAACTACACCTTGACCTTGAATGCGGTGGAGAGCGTGGACCTGGTCAAGCAGGCGCCGGAACCGGGCACCCTGGCGCTGCTGGGCCTGGGTCTGGCAGGCCTGGGCTATGCCAGCCGCCGCAAGGTTAGCGCCTGAACCAGGCAACAGGGGGATGCACAGGCGAGGGAATCTCCTCGCCTTTTTCATGTGGCAAGCCTGTCGGTTTTCCTTACAACGCGGCCGACCAGGAGATGAGGATTTTCATGACTATATTTTCTTGTACCCGATTGCCCATGCTCCTGCTGAGCTTGCTATTGCTGGCCAGCAGCGGCACTGCCAGCGCCGCCGCCTACGGCTATTCGTACACCAGCGTCTTTGGCCTGGTCATCAGCAATCCCTCCGGCTCCGTCAGTCTGCTCAGCAACATCGACCTGTCGCGCACCACCGCCACGCTCAATGGCAGCAGCGTCATCAATGGCGGCAGCAACGAGATCGACGCGCCGCAGGCGAAACGCGGCGCCGTCACCAAGGGAGAAAACGACTTTACCCCGCAAGGCATGGGCAACGCTTCGTATGCGCGCGGCGAGGCGCAAATCGTCGCCTCGCAAATTCCGCCTTTCCCACCGGGCTCGACCAGCACGCATACCGTGAACGCGGCAGAAACCTTCCTGACGGGCGGCGGCAGCGCCGACGCCTCGGGGCGCAACGGTTCCAGCACCGCGATGACCGTCAATTTCGTCGTCGGCCAACCGGGCGCGACCCTGGCCTTCGACTTCCAGGCCCTGCCCTTCATGCAGCTGTACCTGGACGCGCTGGCCGGCACGGGCTCGGCGGCCACGACGAATATGGCGATGACGTTTAGCATTATCGATGAACATGGCCAGATCGTCTTCAGCTGGGCGCCCGACGGCAAGCTCGGCTCCGGCATCCTGGGCGGCACCGAACTGGCCGATGCGGCCAGCCTCAATACGGGCTACGCGCAAACGCCGCTCACCAGCGGCAGCGTGTTCACCTACGATCCCAGCGGCTGCGGCACGCCCACGGGCACGGGCGTCGGCACGACGTGCGGCGGGCAGTATGGCGCCGTCACGGACAGACTGGCGGCCGGCAGCTACACGCTGGTGTTGAACATGCTGAACAGTTCCGAACTTGCCTATGTGCCAGGCGTCACGCCAATGGCGCTGCCGGGCACCTTGCCGTTGCTGGCGGCCGGCCTGCTGGCGCTGGCCTGCCTGGCGCCTCGGCGGCGGCGCTGACGAGACCGCTAGGCGCGCATGGCGTCACGCGCGCCTCACTGCCCCGCCGTTGGCGCCACCAGCAAGTCTTGCAGCGGACGGCGCAGCGAGCGCGCACTGGGCGCCGGGCCGGCGCCTATGCGCCCGAGAAACACGGCCCGATCCAACGCCGCCGCCCCCAGCACGGCCTGGCACCGCACGGCCAGTTCCTGCGCCAGCTCCTGCAGTCCATCGGTGCGCGAAAAGGCGCGCCGTTCGCGCACATAGCGGGCAAAGATCAGCGGCGTCAGTTCCGGCTGCAATTGCAAGCCCAGTTGCGTGGCCGTCAGCCAGAAGCGTTGCATGGCGCGCCCGGCCGCCACGTAATCGTCGATGTGGCGCGGCGACGCGTCGGCCAGCAGCACGAAATGCGCGGCGCAATACAAGCCCGGCAGCAAGTCCATCTGCAGGCGCGGCGCGACGGTGCCCGCCAGCCAGGTATTGAAAAAATCCACGCGGCGCCAGCTGTGCATGACCCAGCGCATCAAACGCGCCGTCATCGCGTCGACGCCCAGCGCCTGCTCCGGAATGCGGTCGGTGCTGTAGCGCGCGCCCCACTCGATCACGTCGCGGTGCACCTTGTGCGCTTCGGGCATGGTCAGGCGCAGCTTCGCATTGTCGAACATCAGCCGCGCGCAAGCGAGGCGCGCGCGCCCGCTTTCGAACCACTGCACGCCGTAGCCGGGCGGCAAGCTGGCCGCCAGCGCCGCCTTTTCGCTGGCGCGCAAGCTGCGCGTGCTGAGCCGGCGCCGCTGCACGCTGCGCTGCGGCAAGAAGGCCGCCAGCGGATCGGGCAGCATGCCGGGGCTGTCGACCAGGCGCACATCGAAGGTAGGCAGGGTGTCGGGCATGGACAGGCGCCGGCGCGCTTCCATGCGCAAGCCATGGCTGCTGGCCGCCAGTGCCATGCTTTCGAGCAAGGCGCCCAGCGACAGCTGGCTGGGATGGCCGTCGAGGTCGTACACGCAGTGGCTGCGCGTATCGAAACCGTGCACGACGACATGGCGCGGCGCCACGACTTCAAAGCGCCACGGCTGCGTGTTGTCGCCGCTGGGCGCCCAACGCGCCTGCTCGAGGATGTTTTCCAGCACGGGATCGATTGGCAGTGCTTGCGCCATTTATGCCCCCTGCGCGGCGCGGCGCCGCTGGATGATGGCCATCGTCAGCCGTTGCAGCGGATGACGGTGGCCGCCGGGACGCCAGGTATGCACGAGCTTGTTGCGGTAGGCGTCGAAATGCATGCCGTGCGGCGCCTCCATCACCTTGCCCCGCTTTAACAGGATCTTCAAGGCTTCCGTGGCGGCCGCGCCCGCGCACAGCTGGCAGCCCATGATGGTCGACGGGCCGCGCCGCTCCTTCAGGTTGATGGCCGACGGGTCGACCAGGTAGGGAGCATGCAAGCCGGCCGGCGCCAGCCCGACGAGAAAGCGCAGGGCTTTTTCTTCCTCGGGCAAGTCGCCCCAGCCAAAATATTCTTCGAACGTCATGCCGCCCGGCAGGAAGCTGAGCACGGCCGTGCCCATGCCCAGCGGCGCGGCCGTGATGGCGGGGATGCCCAGGCGGGCGCAAGTGGCGAAAGTGGCCTGGCGCGCGGGAAAGGCGAAGAAATCCAGGCCGTCCACATACAGGTCGACACCGGCGAAGAACTCGGCCAGGTTGCTGTCGTGTATGCCGTCTGGAAATTGTTTAATATCAAGTTCGGGATTGATATCGCGCGCCATCTGCGCCAACACCGCCACCTTGGGCTGGCCCAGGGTGGACACCATGGCGCCGGCCTGGCGGTTGAAGTTGGCGATATCGAAGGTGTCGAAATCGGCGATGTGAAAGGCGCCGATGCCGAGCCGCGCCAGGGTCAGCAAGTGCACGCCGCCCACGCCGCCCATGCCGGCGATGGCCACGCGCTTGCCGCGCAAGCTGTCCTGCTCCGCTTGCGTGACCCAGCCCAGGTTGCGGGCGAACGCCGCGTGATAGGAAAAACCGTCTGTCATGCTCACCTCTTCTGTGCATCCCTTGCGGACGAAGAAAGTTGGACAGGTGAGCCGGAGTTAAGTTCCCCAATGACAGAAAAAAGCGCTTAGCGCGCCAGGCGGCGCGCCGCAGGCACGCTGCGCTGTAGCGCTGCCGCCGCCGGCGCCGTTGCGCCCACCTTGAACACGCTGACGATCTGCGCCAGCCCCGCCGCCTGCTCGTTCATCGCTTGCGCCGCCGCCGACGCCTGCTCGACGAGGGCCGAGTTTTGCTGCGTCATGTTGTCCATCTCGACGATGGCCTGGTTGATCTGTTCGATGCCGGCGCTCTGCTCGGCGCTGGCCGAGGAAATCTCGGCCACGATATCGGTCACATGCTGCACGCTGGAAACGACTTTTTCCATCGTCTCGCCCGCCAGCGCCACCAGTTTTTCACCGGCGCCCACTTGCTCGGCGGAACTGTCGATCAGCTGCTTGATTTCCTTGGCGGCCGCGGCCGAGCGCTGCGCCAGGTTGCGCACCTCGCTGGCGACGACGGCGAAGCCCCGGCCCTGCTCGCCCGCGCGCGCCGCTTCCACGGCCGCATTCAGGGCCAGGATATTCGTCTGGAAGGCGATGCCGTCGATGACGGCGATGATGTCGCCGATCTTCTTCGACGAGGCATTGATGGCGCCCATGGTGTCGACCACCTGGCTCACCACGCCGCCCGCCTGCGTCGCCACTTGCGAGGCAGAAATGGCCAGCTGGTTGGCCTGGCGCGCATTGTCCGCATTCTGGCGCACGGTCGAGGTCATTTCTTCCATGGTCGATGCCGTTTCTTCCAGCGAGCCCGCCTGCTGCTCCGTGCGCGCCGACAGGTCGTGGTTGCCGGAAGCGATCTCGCCCGACGCCGTGGAAATGGATTCCGCATCGTTGCGCACCTGGCTCACCAGGTGCGCCAGGTTATCGCGCATGGCCTTGATCGCCATCAACAGACTGGATGTATCGCCGGGACGCGTATCGATCTGCGTCGTCAGGTCGCCCTGGGCGATTTGCGCCACGATGGCCGCAGCATAGTCGGGTTCGCCACCGAGCTGGCCCAGGATGCGGCGCAGCATCAGGGCCGCCAGGGCGCCCACCACCAGCATCAGCGCGCCGCCGATGGCCAGCAGCACGCCCGCCTGGGCCCAGAACTTGTGGTTGATGTCATCGATATACGTGCCCGTGCCGATCAGCCAATCCCACGGCGCAAATTTCACCACGGCATACATTTTTGCCACCGGGTCCTTCACGCCGGGACGCGTACCGTCCGCCTGCACCAGGCCGATGCGGCTGCTGGCCAGGGCCACGCGGTAGCGGTCGCCCGACTGTTTCATGTTCTTTTGCGGCGTGCCGATGCGCGCAGGATTGGGATGTACGTACAGCAAGTCCGTGCTGAAATCGCGCACGAAATAATACATTTCGTCCTTGACGAAGCTGCCGATGGCCAGCTTGGCCTGCTGCTGGGCCTGCTCACGCGTGAGCTTGCCAGACTGTTCCAGCGCATACGCCTTTTCCACCGAGGCATTGGCCAATTCCACCAGCACCGTCAATTGCTCGACCCTTTCCGCCATCATGGTCTGGCGCAGCGAATACAGGGAGAAGGAAGCGATGAGGACGATGCCCAGCAAGGTGCTGAAACACAGGAGGAGAATGCGCGAACGGAGAGTCATGGGAGCCTGGGTAAAGAATAAAATGTGGAATTATAAACAATTTCCATATGGAAATCTTTTCAGAAAAGCAAAGCGGGCGGCGCTACCAGGCTGATGCCCGGCAGGCACCGCCCGCATATGTCTTGCTGAAGTCTGACTGACAGCTCAGGCCAAGGCTTCCTTGGCCGCCTCTTCCGGCGTCAAACCGTCGTAGAACTGGTCGGTGAACCACTCGACCTGCTCTTCAATGTGGTCCTGCGCCTGCGCCACGGTGGCGCCGCCGGCCACGAGGAAGCCTTCGACTTCGATACACCAGTTGATCAATTCCAGGGTTTCCGGATCGAGTTCTTCTTTCTTAGCCATCGTATTTCCTTGCTTGTTAAATTGCGATCACATCCATTAGCAGCATTTTAACAGCTTCGGCACACTGGCGCCCCGGCAACGCCAGCATGAAGATTACTTCACTGCAACATTTTTACGTTCCGGATACAGCACCACCTGCACATAGTTATCCATGTCCAGGTAGCGCTGCGCCGCCAGTTTGACGGCTTGCGGCGTGAGGGCGCGCACGCGCTGCTCGTAGCGCAGGATCTGCGCGGGGTCGCGTCCCTGCGTTACCGAACCCATCAATTGGTTCATCCAGTAATTATTTTCCCGCAAGGATTTCTGCTGGCGCGTGATCCAGTTCAGCTTGACCTTTTCCAGGTCCGCCGCGGATGGCCCGTCCGTCTTCATCTTGTTGATTTCGGCAAACGCGGCGGCGATCACCTTGTCCACGTTTTCCGGTCCCGTCGGCAAGTTCAAGGCCACGGAATAATGGCCGTACGGATGCTGGCCCATCGAGGTTTCAAAACCGCCGCCATAGATCATGCTCATCTTTTCGCGCAGCACTTCGATGACTTTCAGGTTCAGCACCTCGCCCAGCGCCTGCAGGGTCAGCTTTTGCTCGTCCGAATACGCCACGTCGCCATTGAAGGTGATGGAAATCGTGCTCTTCGGCTCGCTGCCCATGTAGATATCCTTCTTGACCACGCCCGTCACCGGGCGCATGCCCACGTCGCGGTAGGCATGCGGCACGTCGGCCACGGGCAAGGTGCCCAGGTAGCTGGCGATCAGCGGCTTGATCTTGTCGAGCTCGAAGCTGCCCGCGAAGATGAAGGTCATGCCGCGCGCGCTGGAAAAGCGCTGGCGGAAGATGTCCAGCGAGCGGTCCAGGCCCACCTTGTCGAAGTCGGCCACGCGCGGCACGCCATCGACGCGCGGGTTGTCGCCATACATGGCGTGCTGGATGGCATCGTAAAACACGGCTTCCGGCTGCGCCATGCTGTTTTTCGCCAGGTCCTGCTGCTTGCCGATGAAGGATTGGTACAGGCCCGCATCCTTGCGCACGTCGTGGAAATACAAATACACCAGTTGCAGCATGGCTTCCACGTCGGCGCTGCTGGCCGAGCCGCCAAAGCCTTCGCTCAGCTCGCCCAGCGAAGCACCCACGTTGACCGTCTTGCCGGCCAACACTTTTTGCAAGTCCAGCGGCGCCAGGTCTTTCAAACCCATGCTGCCGACCACGGCGCTGGCGTAGCGGGCGTTGTAGATATCGGTGTCGCCGAACAGCGACTGGCCGCCGAAGCGGGTCGAACCCATCAGCACCTGGTCATTCTTGAAGTCCGTCGGTTTGAGCAGCACGCGCACGCCATTGCCCAGGGTCAGCTCCGTCACGCCGATGGCGCTGTTCAACTTTTCCGCGACGATGCTACCGCCGGCCGGCGGGCCGTCCATCAGCTTGCTGGCCAGCACTTTTTCCGTGCGCGGCTCGATGGTTTGCTGCTCGGCTTTCGCCACGGCATCGAGCAATTGCTGCTGCGTCGGCACAACCGAGGCCGCATCGCCCGCTTTCGGCTCGGCGCCCATGAAGACCACCAGTTTCTTTTGCTGGTCGGGAATCACCTTGGCCACCGTCTCGTTGATTTCCTGCAAGGTCACCTGCGGCAAGAGTTCCTGCGCGTACAGCAATTCATTGGCGATGCCGGGGATGGCTTCCTGCTCCAGGAAGTTGCGCGAATATTCGGCCACGAAACCGCTCGAATCGGACTTGTCGCGTTCGCTGTACGCGCGCTCGTAATTGCGCAGCATGTTCTTGCGCGCGCGGTCCAGCTCATCCTGGCTGAAACCGAAGCGGCGCGCCCGCTCATCTTCCTGCACCAGCGCATCGACGGCCGGCTGCACGCCGCCCTTGCCCAGCAAGGCATACGCGCTGAACGATTCATAACCGCGCACCAGCTTGCCCATGCTGCTGCCGCCCTGGATGAACGGCGGGTTCGCCTGCTGCGTCAATTCCTGCATGCGCGCGCTGAGCATTTGGCCATACAGGTTTTCGATCATCTGGCGGCGGTAGTCGGCAATGGTGACGGGCTCCTGCGCGGCGCGGATCGGGTAGCGGATGAACACCGCGTCGTCCGGCGCTTCCTTGTCCGTGATCACCAGCGCTTCCGTCTGCGCGCGCTGCGGCACTTCCGCATACAGGCGCGGACGCGGTTTCGCCGGGTTTTTCAGCTTGCCGAAATGCTGCTGGATCAGTTTTTCAGCCTGTTTCGGCTCCACGTCGCCGACCACCACCACGGCCATCAGGTCGGGACGGTACCAATCCTTGTAGAAACGCTTGATGGCTTCCGGCTTGAAGGTTTTCAGCACGGATTCCTTGCCGATCGGCATGCGCTGCGCATAGCGCGAACCGTTCAGCAGCTTCGGATACAGCACCTTGTTCATGCGGTCGCTGGCGCCCTTGCCCAGGCGCGCCTCTTCCAGCACGATGCCGCGCTCGCTGTTGATGTCGGCCGGATTGAATTTCAAGCCGTGCGCCCAGTCTTCCAGCACGAGAAAACCCTTTTCCAGGTTTTCCTTCTTGTTCGTCGGAATCGGCAGCACGTAAACGGTTTCATCGAAGCTCGTGTAGGCGTTCAAGTCGGCGCCGAACTTCACGCCGATCGATTGCAAATAGGAAATCAGCTCATTGCGCTTGAAATGCGTGGAGCCATTGAAGGCCATGTGTTCCGTGAAGTGGGCCAGGCCTTGCTGGTCGTCATCTTCCAGGATGGAACCAGCTTTCACCACCAGGCGCAATTCCACTTTCTGCGCGGGACGGGCATTTTTCTTGATGTAATAGGTCAAGCCGTTCGGCAATTTTCCGACGGTCACTTCTGGTGCCAGCGGCAAGGGATCGCTCAAACGGATTTCCGCCTGGGCCATGCAGGCGCACGCCAGCAAGACGGCGCCCGAGATCAGGCGTAATTTACTCAGCTTCATGTATTCTCAACGGTAAGATTCAGTAGGCATACCTTACACTGAAATCCTGTTTCCGCCATTAAAAACAGCTTAGGAAAAACTGCTTTTCCCAGGCAACTTTGTCGAATGACAAACTCAACAGTGCCCTGCCATATTTTTTCAATTGTGCTAAAGTGTTGCCGCCGGTCATGTGGACCGGCACAACAATACGTCTTCGGGGCGGGGTGCGATTCCCCACCGGCGGTAAGACCGGCAACGGTCAAGCCCGCGAGCGCTTTCCGGGCACCGCCTGGCGAGGTCAGCAGATCCGGTGTGATTCCGGGGCCGACGGTATAGTCCGGATGAAAGAAGATGTGCAGTAGTGTGATGTCCCATCGCCACGGCGATGCGGCCAGTTGCGTCTATTCGCTTGCCCTGCAGCGTTTTTCGCCTATGCGAGGAGCGTTTCACCATGTTAGTCAACAGCTATACCCTGCTTTCCAACGACCTGGAAGGTCGCATCCAATCCGCCCTGGCCGCCATGCGCGCCGGCATCCCCGTCATCCTGCTCGACGATTTCGACCGTGAAAACGAAGCCGACCTGATCCTGTCGGCCGAGAAATTGACGAACGAAACCATGGCCCTGCTGATCCGCGAATGCAGCGGCATCGTCTGCCTGTGCCTGCCCACGGACGTCGTCAGCGCGCTGGAATTGCCGCCCATGTCGTCCGACAACGGCAGCCGCTACGGCACGCCGTTTACCGTCTCCATCGAGGCGCGCGACGGCGTCACGACGGGCGTGTCGGCCGCCGACCGCGTCACCACCATCCGCGCCGCCATCGCGCCGAACGCCAAGCCTGCCGACCTGGTGCGCCCTGGCCACGTCTTCCCCCTGCGCGCCGCGCCCGGCGGCGTGCTCGAGCGCCGTGGCCACACGGAAGGCTCCGTCGACCTGTCGCGCATGGCGGGCCTGAACCCGGCCGCCGTGCTGTGCGAATTGATGAACCCGGACGGCACCATGATGCGCGGCGGCGATATCGAGCGCTTCGCCGAACTGCACGGCATGCCGATCCTGACCATCGAAGAACTGGTGGAGTGGCGCAGCACGCGCGGGCAATAACCCGTCAGGCCAACCTTCAGGCGGCCACGGCCTTCGGCAAATGCACGTGGCGGTAGACGAGGCCCGCCGCCAGGCCATACGCGATGGCAATCGTCGCGTAGGCCAGCGGCAGGCGCAGCGACCAGTCTTGCACCATGTGCAGGATGCTGCCGATCAGGGCCACGCCCACCAGCGCGCCGATTTGCCGGTTCGCATTCAAGGCCGCCGCCGCGCTGTTCGCATGCTGCTTGCCGGCCACCCGCATCACGGTGGCCGTCATGGCGGGAATGGCGATGCCGATGGCCACGTTCATGACAGCCGTGCCCAGCGCCAGCAGGAAATATGGCGTGCCGGGACGCAAGGCCATCAGCAGCAAGGCCATGACGGCACCCACCAGCAAGCCTAGCAGCATGGGCAGGCGCGTGCCATGACGCGCCGCAATACTTCCCGCCATAAAGTTCCCCACCGTATAGGCCGCCATCATGGGCAGCAGGCGCAAGCCCGACTGCAAGGCGTCGGCGCCGCCCGACTGCTGCAGGAACAGGCTCAACAAGAACAGCTGGCCGAACACGCAGAAATTGATCAGGAAACCCACGCCATTGGCCGCGCCGAAGCTGCTGCTGTGAAACAGTGCACGCGGCAACAGCGGATGGCTGCCGCTGCGCTCGCGCCGCAGCAATTGCCCGGCGGACAGCACCGTCAAGGCCCCCGCCGCCAGCACGCCCGGCGACAGCCAGCCCAGCACGGGACCTTCGATCAGCACGAAACTCAGGCCCGCCAGCGCCGCCACGCCCAGCGCATGGCTGAACAGAGACAGATTGCGCGGCTGGCGCGCCGGCGCCACCAAGAGAAGCTGCGCCATGACGATGGCCAGCACGCCCAGCGGCACATTCACCCAGAATACGCTGCGCCAGCCGAACTGGTGCACGAGGATGCCGCCGATCAGGGGGCCGGACGCGCCGGCCACGCCCACCAGGGCCGACCATGCACCGAGCATGCGCGTGCGCTCGCGCTCGTCTTCAAAGCTGTGCGTGAGCAGGCTGAGCGAACTGGGCATGAACAGGGCCGCGCCCGCGCCCTGCAGCAGGCGCGCCGCCGTCAGGAAATGCCCGTCGGGCGCGGCGCCGCACAGCACCGAGCCGAGGATGAAGACGCCGAGGCCGCCCTGGTACACGGCTTTCGGCCCGTAGCGGTCGGCCAGCGCGCCGCCGGCCAGCAGCAGCGCGGCAAACGTCAAGGTGTAGCCGTCGACCACCCACACCAGGCCCGTCAGCGGAATATTCAAGTCCAGCGCGATATCGGACAGCGCCACGTTGACGGCCGTGACGTCGAGCATGGCCATGACGAAGCCGAAGGCCAGGGTCAGCAGGATCAAGCCGCTGGCGCGGCGAGGTGTGGGGACAGGCATGCTATTTCCTTGCAGGGACAGGGGGGCAGTCATTATGCGAGTGTTGAAGAATGCAGTAAACAGGCATAAAATCGGCACCATGATGCAAAAATGCATCAAGATAACGACAGGGAAACACGTCATGGACTGGGCTTATGGACTGGGATAACGCGCGCATCTTTCTCGCCATCGGCCGGGCCGGCACCCTGCGCGGTGCGGCGGCCCTGCTGCGCATCGACCAGGCGACGTGCGGGCGCCGCCTGGCCGCGCTGGAAAGTTCGCTGGGCGCGACCCTGTTCCTGCGCACGCCGTCCGGCTACGTGCCCACGCCGGCCGGCGAGCTGGCCTTGAACGCGGCCGAAGCGATGGAACGGGCGGCCGACAAGCTGCAGCGCGAGATGCAGGGCGTCGACAACCGCCTGTCCGGCCTGGTGCGCGTGGCCACCACGGACACCATGGCCAGCCATTTCGTCATCCGCGCCATGCAGCGGCTGCACGCGGCGCACCCGGACATCCGCATCGTGCTGCACGTGGCGCCGCAGCTGGCCAGCCTGACGCGGCGCGAAGCGGACCTGGCCGTGCGCGGCGTGCGCCCCACCGACCCGGACCTGATCTCGCGCCACCTGGTCAAGCGCAGCCTGGGCCTGTACGCGTCAAAAAGCTACCTGGCGCAACGGGGCGAACCCGTGCGCGGCACGGCGCTGGCCGGCCACGACATCGTCATCTACCACCATTCCGTGGCGCCCCGTCACGCGGAAAAACTCGCCGGCGAATCCGTCGCCAACGCCAGGGTGGCCATGGAAGTGAACTCGGCGGCGATGCTGCAGGAAGCCACGCGCGCGGGCCTGGGCGTGGCCGAGCTGGCCACCCACCTGGGCGATATCGACCCGCAGCTCGTGCGCATCTGGCCCGAGCGGGCGGAAAGCTACGACGTGTGGCTCGTCATGCATGCCGATCTGAACCGCTCGGCCCGCGTGCGCGCGGCGGCCGATGCGATCATCGCCAGCGTGGCCACCGCCAGCGCCGCATGACAGCCGCGCACAATAGTGCCGAAAAGAAACTTTCTTTTTGATAAGTCTGATAAACTCCGCAACCCCGCCGGGCACAGCCACCGCCACGCCGCCGCGGGTTCCCTCAATCCACTGGAGAATTTTTATGCTTATCTGGCAAGGCTTCGGCATACTCGCCCCCTTGATCTGTTTCATCGTCGTACTGGCAGCGCAAGCGCTGTTTGGCGCCACCCTGGGCGAGGAATACACGAAGAACCACGCCTGGCCCCTGGCCCTGGCCTTCCTGCTGGCAGCAGCCGCCAGCTGGTATGCGGGCGTGCGCCTGAACAACGCGCCAGGACGCGAACTGATCGACCCGGCCACGCAGGAAAGAGTCATCCTGCGCAAGCGCCACACCCTGTTCTGGATTCCGATGCAATACATCGCCGTGCTGATGGTCGTCATGGCCGGCTTCGCCCTGTTTGAGTAAGTAGGTCGTGGGAAATTATTGTGAAGTTATGACGAACAGAACCGGATGCGCTGCAAGGCGCCCGTTGCGACGCAGTGCAGGCACTGCTAGCAGCGGGTAACGCCGCAGAGCGCCGGTTATGGAAGTCAGAAATCACAATAATTTATTACGACCTACTTCAGCCCGCACGCTAGCCGTGCTTGCCGGGGCGGGCTGATGTTAAGATGCCATGATGACCCTATCCGTCTCCCTCATCATCAGCCTGCGCCGTTTGCACCGGGCCACCATGGCCTGGCTGGTCAGCTGGTGGCGCATGCTGCATTTCGCCATCCTCGTGTTTTCGCTGGCCCTGTCGCCGTCGAGCTACAACCGCGACAACCGCCCCATCCTCGCACACCGCCTTGTGACGAACACGGCGCCCAATCTCGTGTGGTTCAGCGTCGCCTGCGCGCTCGTCAGCCTGGTGCTGATACGCATCGTCGTCGTCAGCGCGCAAAGCTACGGCCTGTCGCGCTATGCGCTGGAAATGGTGGTGCGCGTGCTGGTGCTGGAACTGATCCCGCTGACGGCCGCCCTGTTCGTCGCGCTGCGCCTGACCCTGCCCGACGGCATTGCGTTTGCGCAAATGCGCTCTTCCGGCATGCTCGATACCATGCAGCGCCAGGGCGTCGACCTGCTGCGCCGCGAATACTTTCCACGCGTCATGTCCGGCATCTTTGCCGTGTGGATGCTGGCCATCGTCAGCTGCGTCACCTCGCTGATCCTCGCCTACATCACCATCTACGGCTTTACGCCGTGGGCGCTGCAAGGCTACACGCGCGTCGTGGGGCAGATCTTCAATCCCGCCGTGGCCCTGATCCTGATGCTCAAGGTCATCTTCTTCAGCTTTGCCGTGGCCCTGATCCCGCTGGCCTCGTCCTACTATCCGGACGAGCCGCACGGCCGGCGCAACCGCCTGTGGGCCGCGCACGGGCTGTCTGAAATGCTGCGCCTGTTTTCCGTCATCCTGCTGGTCGAAGTGGCTTCGCTGATGGGCAATTACTACTGATGCCCCGCCCGCCGCCAGCCATCCCCGAACCACCCAAACGAGAGCCAGAAGCCATGAGCCAACCCCAAAATCCCGACCAGGTCGACGTGACGGCGCCCGCCGGTGTCGCGCAAGATGCCGTCCTGCCCGCCCCGCCCCCCGTGCGCCACGCGGAACTGAAGGCGGCCATTTTGCTCGTCTTCATGTTCGTGCTGGTGGTCGGCTCCGTCGTCTACCTGATGTATGCGCGCGGCGCCTTCGAAGCCACGCAGACGCTGGTGCTGACGGCCGACGATTCGGACGGCGTCGGCGTGGGCGCCGACCTGACCTTTTCCGGCTTTCCCATCGGCCGCGTGCAGCGCATCGAGCTGGCGCCGGACGGGCGCGCGCGCGTCATCATCGACGTGCCGCGCAAAGACGCGCACTGGCTGCGCACCAGCTCCATCTTCACCCTGGAACGGGGCATCGTGGGCGGCGCCAAGCTGCGCGCCTACAGCGGCATCCTGACGGACCCGCCGCTGCCCGACGACGCCACGCGCGACTTGCTGGTGGGCGACATGGCGGCGGAAATCCCCCGCCTGCTGGCCGCCGCCAAGGATTTGCTCAACAACCTGGGCAACCTGACGGGCAGCGATTCCGCGCTCGACGGCACCATGCGCAACGTGCAGGCCGTCACCGGCAAGCTGAGCGGTCCGGGCGGGGCCATGGGCTTGCTGACGGGCGACGACAAGCAGTCGCGCCTGCTGATCGAACGGGCCAACGCCCTGCTGGTCACGGCGGACCAGCTGGCGCGCCGCACGGATGGCCTGGTGGCCAATGCCGATACGCGCGTCTTCGGCGAAAAAGGCGTGATGACGGATGCGCAGGCCACCATCGTGCAGCTGAACGCGCTGCTGGCCGACACCCGCAACAGCCTGAAAAAAGTCGACGCCGTGCTGGTCGAGGCGCAAGCCGTGGGCGCCAACGCCAGGGCGGCCACGGCCGACCTGGGCCCGCTGCGCGCCGACGTGGAAAGCAATCTGCGCAAGGTCGAGCAGCTGGTCAATGAAATCAACCGCAAATGGCCGTTCAAGCGCAATCCGGAGATCAAACTGCCATGATAAATATCAAGTTCCTCTTGCCTGCCCTGCTTGTGACGACGCTCGCCGCCTGTTCCAGCGGCCCGCCCGTGCCGGACTGGAAAATGAATGCGCAAAGTTCCGTCGAACGCTTCCAAGCGGCTTACCTGAATGGCAACGCCCTCGTCGAACAGACGGAATTCCGCCGTGCCCGCAGCCAGGTGGCCGGCACGGGCAAGCTGGAACTGGTGGCGCGCATCGAACTGCTGCGCTGCGCCGCGCGCGTGGCCAGCCTGGCCTTCGAGGATTGCGCCGGCTTCGACGCCCTGCAAGCCGATGCGACAGCCGCCGACCGCGCGTATGCGGCCTGGCTGGCCGGCAAGGGGCAAACGTCCGACGTCGCCCTGCTGCCGGAAGCGCAGCGCGCGGCCGCCGGCGCCGGCTCGGACACAGCCGCCGCCAGCGCCGTGGCGGCCATCAAGGAACCGCTGTCGCAGCTGGTGGCGGCCGGCGTGCTGCTGCGCTCGGGCCGCGCCACGCCCGAGCTGCTCGATACGGCCGTCGCCACCGCCTCGGACCAGGGCTGGCGCCGTCCGCTGCTGGCCTGGCTGGGCGTGCAGCGCCTGCGCGCCGAACAGGCGGGCGACACGCAGGCGGCGCAGCGCATCGCGCGGCGCATGGCGATCGTCGAGCAGCCGCTGGCCCCCTGAGCGCGCCGATGGCGGCCAAAGGCCGGCAGAATCAGGCATAGTCAGGCATAATTCAGCCAGGATGACAGCTATGCCGTGCAGGCAGCGAGGTGTGACGATGCAGTTCGAGGATTTCGACCTTTCCACTCCCGATACCGGCCGGCATGCGGCGGCGCCTGGCGATGACGCCTCGGCCGCCACGGCCGTGCGCCTGCAATATCTGCTCGACAATACCCCCTCCATCATCTATTGCACCGTGCCCAGCGGCGACTTCAAGATGACGTTCGTCAGCAACAATGCCCTCAATGTGCTGGGCTACCAGCCCGAGGAGATGGTGGCCGATCCCAATTTCTGGTTCGACCACATCCACCCCGACGATGCGCCCGGCATTTTTTCCAGCCTGGCGCAGATCTTCGTCGAAGGCGCGCGCGCCTACGAATACCGCTTCCGCGTGCGCGACGGCAGCTATCTGTGGATGCACGACAGCCTGCGCCTGGTGCGCGACGAGCATGGCGTGCCGTTCGAGGTGATCGGCTCGCTGACGGATATCACGGAACGCAAGGGCATGGAAGCGATGCTGCAGGCACGCGGCGAAGAGCAGCAACTACTGATCAGCAAGTTGCAGGAAGCGCACGACCAGCTGCTGCAATCGGAAAAAATGGCGTCCATCGGCCAGCTGGCGGCCGGCATCGCGCATGAAATCAATAACCCGATCGGCTTCGTCAATTCGAACATGAGTTCGCTGCAAGGCTATGTCGGCACCCTGTTCGACGTCATCGCCCGGTATGAAGCGGCAATGGGCGAGCCGCTCGACGGCCCGGCCCTGGCCGACAGAGTGGCCCAGGTGCGCGCGCAGGCCGACCTGGCCTTCCTGCAGGACGACATCGGCGACCTGGTGCGCGAATCGATGGATGGCCTCAAACGCGTGCGCGACATCGTGCAGGCGCTGAAGGATTTTTCCCACGTGGGCGAGACGGACTGGCAAGTGGCCAGCCTGCATGCGGGCCTGGACAGCACCCTGAACATCGTCGCCAACGAATTGAAATACAAGGCGCGCATCGAAAAACACTATGGCGAGCTGCCGCCGATACTGTGCCTGGCCTCGCAGCTGAACCAGGTCTTCATGAACCTGCTCGTCAACGCGGGCCAGGCCATCAGCAGCGACGGCGTGATCAGCATCCGCACCGGCCACGCCGGCGACTGGGTGTGGGTGGAGATCGGCGACACGGGCGCCGGCATCGCGCCCGAGCACCTGAACCGCATCTTCGAACCGTTCTTCACCACCAAGGCCGTCGGCAGCGGCACGGGCCTGGGCCTGTCGCTGTCGTACGGCATCGTCAACAAGCACGGCGGACGCATCGACGTGGCCTCGGAAGTGGGCCGCGGCACGCGCTTTACCGTGCACCTGCCGCTGCAGCCGCCGGGCGCCGCGAACGCCTAGGCCTCCTTCACGGGCGCATACACGCGGATGCTCAGGCGCCCGCCATTCTTGCCCTCGAAATCGAGCAGCTGGGCGATCACGCGGGCCGTCAGCACGTGTTCGGCCGCCAGCAGCATCAGGCCGTCGCGGCTGATCAGGTCGCGCGACAGCGTCATGCCCGGTTCCAGCTGGCCCGACAGCACGGTCAGGTCGCGCGCCGGCGGCTCCGTCTCTTCCATGATGCCGCGGAAGGCGGCCACCACGGCCGGGTCGTAGCGCTTGCCGACGCTGTCGTAGATCAGGGTGCGCGCTTCCTCGGCGCGCAGGCTGCGCTGCACCATGGCGCCGATCTGCAAGCCGTCGTAGTCCGACGCCAGCGCCAGGATGCGCGCGCCCATGGGAATGGCCAGGCCCACCAGGCCATCGGGAAAGCCGCCGCCGTCGAAGCGTTCGAGCTGCGAGCGCAGGATCACGGAAACGGCGCGCAGCTCGTCGAGCGCCATCAGCAGCTGTTCGGCGCGCAGCGGATGCTTGCGGAAGGCGGCCAGCTGTTCGCCCGTCCAGGCGCTGGCCGGCAATTCCAGCACGTCGTCGCTCAGGCTGAGCTTGCCGATATCCTTGAGCAGGGCCGCGATGAACACGTCGCGCGCTTCCTGCCCTTCCAGGCCCAGCGCCTGCGCCAGCTTGCGCGACAGCTCGGCCACCCGCCGCGCATGGCCGGCCAGCTTGCCGCCGCGCATCTCGATCAGGTTGGAAAACACCTTGATGGTCGTCACGAACGTGGCCTTCAGGCGCTCGTTGGCCGCCTGCACCTCGTCGTGCGACAGTTTCAGCTGCTGCGTGCGCGTGGCCACCTTCGCTTCCAGGCTGGCGTTGAGCGCCTGCAGCTCCACGTTCTGGCTGGCCGTCAGCGCTTCCAGGCGCCGTTTTTCCTGCTCCAGCGCGCGCCGTTCCAGCGCGTGGCGCACCACCAGCACGATATCGTTCTCGTCCCAGGGCTTGGTCACGTAGCGGTAGATCTCGCCCTGGTTGATGGCGTCGAGGATGGACTGGATGTCGGCATAGCCGGTCAGCAGCAGGCGGATGGTGCCGGGCCAGCGCTGGCGCACCTGGGCCAGGAATTGCGCGCCGTCCATGTGCGGCATGCGCATGTCGGAGATGACCAGGTCCACCGTCTCGTTCTCCAGCAGAGCCAGGCCGGCCGCGCCGCTCTCGGCCGTCAGCACGCGGTAGCCGTGCGGGCGGAACAGGCGGCGCAGCGACGACAGGATATTCGGTTCGTCGTCGACGCACAGGATGGTGGGCGGCGGCGCGGCCGCGGTGCTGGTGCTCATGTTGTCCTGTTCGGTCATGGTGCGACGGCCTGCGCCTGGCGCACGGGCAAGGTGATGCGGAAGGTGGTGCCGCGGCCGATGACGCTGCGCACGTCGATGCGGCCATGGTGTTTCTGCACCGTCGTGTAGGCCAGCGACAGGCCCAGCCCCGTGCCCTTGCCGACGGCCTTGGTGGTGAAGAACGGGTCGAAGATGCGCGACAGGTGTTCGGGCGCGATGCCGCCGCCCGTGTCCTCGACCTCGATCCACACTTCCGTGGCGTTGTCGCTGCCCGTGCGCAGGGTGATGCGCCCGCGCGCCTCGCCCATGGCGTGGGCCGCGTTGACGACCAGGTTCATGATCACCTGGTTCAGTTCGGAAGGCTGGCATTCGATATCGGGAATGTCGGCATATTCGCGCACCACGTCGGCCTTGTACTTGACCTCGTTATTCACGATATTGAGCGTGGTATCGATGCCCTGGCGCAAGTCGGCCCAGACCCACTCCTGGTGCGCATCCGTGCGCGAAAAATCCTTCAAGTCCTGCACGATGCGGCGCACGCGCGCAATGCCTTCCTTCGACTCGCCCATCAGCATCGGAATGTCGGTGCGCAGGAAATCGAGGTCGATCTGTTCGCGCAGCGCGCGCAGGCGCGCCGCCACCACGGGGTCGGCGACGGCCGGCTCCGCTTCCTCATAGGCGTCGAGCATGGAAAACAGGTCGTCCAGATAGCCTTCCAGGGTACCGACATTGGAAAACACATAGCCGATGGGATTGTTGATCTCGTGCGCCACGCCGGCGGCCAGCTGGCCGATCGAGGCCAGCTTTTCCGACTGCAGCAGCTTTTGCTGGGCCAGCGACAGCTTGCTGTTCAATTCCGTCAGGGCCAGGTTGCGCTCGCGCAACTCCAGATCGGCGATCTGGCGCTGGCGGATATCGTCGGCCAGGCGCTCGTTCATTTCCGCCAGCTGGGCCGTGCGCTTGGCCACCAGGTGTTCCAGGTTGTCGTGCGCCTTGCGCAGCGCCAGTTCCGCCAGGCGCCGCTCGCTCACGTCGCGCAGGGTTTCGATGGCGCCCACCAGGCGGCCCTGGCGGTCGCGCAGGGGCGCCGCCGTGAAATGCAGCCAATGGCCGTCGGGGCCGATATCGGCAAAGAAATCCTCGGCCTCAAAGGCGCCGGGGATCACGGGAGAGCGCTTCAGCTTGCCCAGGTAAAGGTCATTTTCACCGAGCGCGATATCGTCGGCCACCAGCAGGTCGGCCAGGCAGGCGCGCGGCTGCGGATAAAACGCCTTCCAGTGGTCGCGCGTGCCGACCATCTCGGCGGCCGTAAAGCCCAGCAACTGTTCGCAGGCGCTGTTCCAGTGCGTGATCACATGGTCCGTGTCGATGGCGAACGTGGCCACGGGATGGCCGTCGAAAAACGCCGACAGCGCGATGGTGTCTCCCTGGCGGCGTTCCGGCGTGGCGGGCATTGCCTTTCCTGCATCTGTTTCCATGGCCTCTGTCCTGTTCATGCCAGCATGATCCGCGACATTTCATCGAAAGTGTGTTCCGTCTGTTGCAGCAGCGCCAGCCAGGCCGGCTCGTCCAGGGCGACGCTGCGCCAGCCCGTGGGCGACAGGGGCGGCACCAGCGCATCGTCGACGCCGGCCAAGTCGAGCCCCAGGGCGACGGCATTGGCCAGGTGCACGGCCAGCGGCAAGCCGCCCGCCTCCAGCCGCTCGATGGCGTGGTGGTCGGCCACCGCTTGTTGTATCGCCTCGGGGAACTTCCAGTAGGCGGCCAGGGCGCTGCCCACCTGCGCATGATCGATGCCGATGACGGCCAGTTCCGCCTCGGCCATCTGGCAGTCATGCGCCTGGCGGTAGCTGCGCACGAGCGCGTGCTCGGCCGGGAAGCGCGTCACCAGCACCAGGGTGCCCAGGTCGTGCAGCAGGCCCGCCGTGAACGCCGTCTCGGGATTGACGCGCAAGTGCGGCGCCAGCAGGCGCGCGGCGATGGCCGTGGCCAGCGAGTGGCGCCAGAACGCCTGGAAATCGAAGCCGCCGCTGACGGGCGCGAAACTGCCCGTCAGGGCGCAGGCCGTGACGACGGTGCGGATGCTGTGAAAGCCCAGCACGGAAACGGCTTGCGGAATGCTGGTGACCTTCGATTGCATGCCGTAGAACGAGGAGTTGGCGATGCGCAAGGTCTTTGCCGCCAGGGCCTGGTCCAGTTCGATCTTTTGCGCCAGCACATGCACGTCCGTGTCGTCCTGGTCCATACTCGACAGCAGTTCCAGCACCACCACGGGCAGCGAAGGCAGTTCCTGTATCTGGCGGATGATGTGTTCAAAACTGAGGCGTGTCATGGCGTGCCCCCCTGCCGGTAGCGCTGCAGCAGCCCCAGCAGTTCCGCGCCGGCGGAATCGGGCGGCGTGGCGCGGAACAGCACGGCCAGCCGTTCCAGGCGGCGCAAGCGTTCCTGCTCGGCATGCGCCTGCGCGGCGGGGTCCGGCGCCTCGTCCATGACGACGTGGCAGCGCTCCACATTGCGCCTGCGCAAGGCCGTCAGGTTCGCCGCCGTCAGGGTGGCGCCCTGGGCCAGCAGCACGGCGCCGCTGGCGTCGTTCAAGGCTTGCGCCAGCACCATGCCTTCCTGCGCCTGCTCCATGGAAATCTCGCGTCCGCTTTCACTCATGTATCCGCTCCATGACGACTCAGGGTGACCAGGCTGCCGCGCGAGCGCGAATGCAGGCCCATCGGATGGACCGCCACGACATACGGCTGGCCATCGATGGCGGCCAGGCGGGGCGTGCCCTGCCCGTCGAACAGCTGCGGCAGGACGATCGCCGCCTCGTTGCCCAGCAGGGCCGCGCCCCGTTCGAACAGGTTGGCCGCCGCCGCATTGATGAAGGCGATCATGCCTTCGTCGTCGAGCCCGATCACGGGCAGCGGCAAAAATTGCAGGACTTCGCGCGCGATGCCCAGGCTGACCTCATCGCGGTTGATCTGATGCTGCTGCTGGCGCACCAGCGCCTGCATGGCGGCATTCGCCGCCGCCAGCGCCTGGTTGGCGTCGCGCAACTGCGCATTCAGGCGCACATTGTCGTCGTCGATGCCCTTCAGGCGAAACGCTTCGGCGATATGCTCGCGCAACTGATGGTCTTCCCAGGGTTTGGTAAGAAACTTGAAGATGGCGCCTTCGTTGACGGCGTCCGTGACGGCTTGCAACTCGGTATAGCCCGACAGCATGATGCGGATGGTTTGCGGGCACAGCAGCTTGGCCTTGCGCAGGAAGTCGGCGCCCAGCATGCCGGGCATGCGCTGGTCCGACACGATGACGTCGACGGCATGGCTGGCCAGCACGTCCAGCCCTTCCTGGCCGCTGCCGGCCGTCAAAATATGGTAGCCGTCGCGCCGCAGCAGGCGCTTCAGGGAAGCGAGGATATTCGGCTCGTCATCGACCAGCAGCAAGGTGCGCGGCGGCGCCGCAGGCGGCGACCCGGCGTCCGCCGCCAGCACCGCAGTACCCGGCACACCATGCTCGTCGTGCACATCCATCGGACCATCCTCTCATCGCCGTGGCGATACGGGAGCTTGCCTGGAGGGGGAGTCCGCCGCGCGAGACAGTCTAGTCTTGCGCGGCAGCCAGCTTGTCTTGAAATTATACGACTAAATATTCCCTGATGGCACTTATCCGCGCCGTGCCGGACACGGCGTGTCGCGGTAAAACACAAAGCCGCCCAGGCCGATGGCTTGCGTATCGGCCTTCACGGCGTACACCAGCGTATTCCTGGTCGCCTCGACCCTCAGCAGGTTCTGGTGCAGCACCGTTTGCGCGTGCGACAGGGCCAAAGATGGGGTCGGCGCCAGCTGCAAACGCAGTTCGGACGTGGCCGCATCGTAGGCCCAGCGGCCCGGATTGAAGAAGGCGAAGCCGCCGTCGAAACGCAGGCTGCCATCCTTGAACTGGGTCAGGCAAATGCCGGGAAATTCGCTGGGCGGGTTGTACCAGGTGGCGGCCACGGCGGCATCGGCCGGCGTCTTGCCCGGCATCTGCATGCCGCCGGACGTGCCATGGTTGCCGCCCATGCCGGCGCAAGCGGCCAGCGCCGCGAGGCAGGCGGCAGCGGCCGCCCGTTTGATGATGATCCTGTGCATGCACGTCCCCTTGCTTTATAGAAACACAATCTTAGTCCGGGAAACGTGGCCGTTCAAGCGGCCAGCGCACATAAGATGGATTTAATTGCCCTCGGCCGCTTTCGCCGCCAGGGCAGCCGCTTCACGCAATTTGTCCTTTTTGCTCTTGCGCGCGCCCTTTACGCCGCCGTTGACCGTATCGGTGACGGGATGCACGGGCGCGGGCAATTCCGTCGGCTCGAAACCGGCCACCACTTCGCGCACGATGCGCAAGTCGTTGCGGTTTTCGATCAGGCGGAAATGCGCTTCCGTATCGGCCGTCACGAAGCTGATGGCCGTGCCGCTTTCGCCGGCGCGGCCCGTGCGGCCGATGCGGTGCGTGTAGTCGACGGCCGAACGGGGCAAGTCATAGTTGACGACGGCCGGCAAGCCGGCGATGTCGATGCCGCGCGCGGCCACGTCGGTGGCGACCAGCACCTGCAAACGGCACGCCTTGAAGTCGGCCAGCAGCTGGCTGCGCGTGCCCTGGCTGAATTCGCCGTGGAAGGCGCCCACGTGCAAGCCCGCGCGCTGCAGCTTGTCGGCCACGTGTTCGGCCGCGTACTTGGTGGCGACGAACACCAGCACGCGCTCCCACTGCTGCTGCAGGATCAGGTAGCGCAGCAGCTGCGTGCGGCGCGGCACGTCGACCGTGATGGCGCGCTGCACGATGTCGGGCTTGTCCTGCGGTTCGGATGCCACCTCGATGCGCACGGGTTCCCGGAGCAGGCCGTCGGCCAGCGCCTGCACGTTGTCGGGGAAGGTGGCGGAGAAGAACAGGTTTTGCCGCTGCTTGGGCAGCAGCGCCAGGATGGCGTTGATTTCCTCGCTGAAACCCATGTCGAGCAGACGGTCGGCCTCGTCGAGCACGAACAGCGACACGCCGCCCAGTTTCACGGCATTCTGGCGCACCAGGTCCAGCAGGCGGCCCGGCGTGGCGACGACGATATCGGCGCCGCCGCGCAAGTCCATCATCTGCGGATTGATCGACACGCCGCCGAACAGCACGGAAATCTTCAGTTTGACGGGCAGCGGCTTGGCCAGCGCGTGCACCGTCTGCCCCACCTGCGCCGCCAGTTCGCGCGTGGGCACGAGGATCAGCGCGCGCACCTGGCGCGGGCCGGAAACGGGCGCCATCAGCGCCTGCAGCAGCGGCAGCGCGTAGGCGGCCGTCTTGCCGGAACCCGTCTGCGCCGCGCCCAGCACGTCGCTGCCGCGCAGGATGGCGGGAATGGCGGCCGCCTGGATGGCCGTCGGCGCGGCATAGCCGGCCTTGTCGACGGCGCGGACCAGGGCGGGAATCAGACCCAGTGAGGAAAATGGCATAGCGGGCCTTCTTATTATTTAGTCATGAAGTGAGACCGGCCGCAATGTGCGGCCGGTCGGAATAGCGACAGTATAAAGCAGGCGCTTACTGCCTGGGCATTTGCAGCTTCGGAAAGCCCGCTTCGTCATAGCCCGGCATGCCGCGGCGGATCGCATGCGAAAAATCCGCGTCGTCGTTGGCCGCCCGCGCGCGCGCCGTGACGTGGCCCCCCGTACGCAGCTGCTGGAAGGTCTGGCCGGGCACCAGGCCCTTGACGTCGAACAGGTAGCGGTCCAGGTAGCCCGAGGCCATCAGCCGGTAATCGAGCGGCAGGCCCGGCACGATGCGGCGCACCATCTCGAAGACGATGGTGGTGCAGTTGGCCGTCAGCGTGTTGTAGAACTGCGGCTGGTTTTTCAGCGATTGCGCCTCGTCCAGGTAGGCGAGGAACAGCGAGCGCATGGCCGCTTTCGGCATCATCACGCGGTACAGATGCATGTCCTCGCCCCGCGCATTCGTGCGCACGCGCAGGATGTCGCGCTCGTCGGCGGCGATCAGGCTCATCTCGAAGTGCTTGAAGAAGCCGCCGATGGCGGAAAAGCTCTCGCCCTTTTCCTTGCGGATCTCGATGGAAAACGTCAAAAAGCGCCCGTCGGCAAAGCCGAACGAGATCAGGGTATGCGCGATATAGGGGCCCGTCCAGTACGACAGCGCCGTATCCACCGTGCGCAGTTCGTCGAGGTCGTAGCTGCGCTGCTCCCACTTGACCGTGTAGTCGTCATCGCTGCGCCAGTCGAAATTGCGCACATTGTCCAGGGTCACGAGATTGCCCTTGAGCGTGCCCGTCACATTGCGCGCCACGTCGTCGGCCCACACGCGCTGCTGCTTCGGCGTGATCAGGCTCCACCACAGGAGCAGCAGGATAAAACCGGCCGCATACGGCAGCAACACGCGCACATCGCCGCGCGTCCACCACAGCGCGATGCTGGCCACGCCCAGCGCGCCCCACAGCAGCGCGCCGATGGCTTGCGCCGCCGTGCCGCCGGACAGTTGGTACCACAGCGCCAGCGCGCCCCACAGTGCGGTCAACAGGAGAATCAGGGAAACGGCCATTTTGCCGATACTGCCCAGCACGGAGCGGGCACGCAGTGATAAGAAAGTCATGCCGCAATTATAGGGCCAAGCGCAGGAACAGGTACGTTCAGGCAACTGCTGCGGCAACAGGACGCGACAGCGCAATCATTGCTTGCCTGCTAATTTATTTCATGAGAGCATATTGCCAAAATAAAATGTATAGACAAGGCAGCCTGTCACGGCAGCGGCGCCTTGGCTTTCCCAGGAGATACCTTGCAGCCCCCTTCCCTGTACGCCCTCGCCGGCAGCCTCAATTCCCTCTTCATCGTCGTCAGCCTGTACGGCCTGTGGTCGCAGCTGCAAAAAATCTGGCGGCGCAAGCGCGATGCCGGCATCGGCGCCGGCCAGACGACGGACATCCTGTCCATCAACCAGTTCACCGTCAGCTTCCTCGCGTATTGCGCGTTTTTCGTGTACGGCTATTCGATCACGCCGTTCAACCACTACATCGTCTGGCCCCGCCTGGTCGCCTCGCTGATCGCGCTGGCCATCCTGTATGAAATCCACCGCGACCGCCGCAGCTTGACATCGCGCAATGCGCTGCTGGCCTGCGCGCTGCTGCTGGGTGCGGGCGTGGCGGGATTGCTGTTCGGCCCCACCTTTACGGATGAAAAGCGCGTGATCTCGCAAAGCCTGATCGTTGCCGTCACCGTGCTGCTGGCGCAGGGCTACGCGCACCAGATCCGCTTGATCTGGCGCTCGGGCAGGACGGGTGCCGTGTCCCTGAAAATGAGCCAGTTCATCCTGGCGATGGATGCCAGCACCATCCTCTTTGCCTGCGTCATGGGGGTATCGACAGGCTGGCCCTTGCTGCTGCTGGCCTGCGTCAGCGCCACGACCAAGCTGATCATCATGTGGCTGTTCCGCTGGGAGAAGGCCAGCCCCGCCGCGCAAATCAAACGGCGGGCGCTGGCCTGAGGCTAGAATGAAGGCATCGCCACCTTGTTGAAAGCACCGCCATGCATGCTCCCATCCCCATCCTGCGCAGCTTTTCCGAAGAAAAAACACGCGAGTTCTACCTCGGTTTTCTCGGTTTCACCCTGGACTGGGAACACCGCTTCGAGCCCACGGCGCCGCTGTACCTTCAGGTGACGCGCGGTGATCTCGTGCTGCATCTGTCCGAGCACTACGGCGACGCCACGCCAGGTGCTGCGCTGTTGATCCCCGTCGACGATATCGCCGCCCTGCACGCGGAACTGCAGGCGAAGGATTACCCGTATGCGCGGCCCGGCATCCGCGACGAGGATTGGGGCCGCATCCTGGAAGTGGCGGACCCGTTCGGCAACCGGCTGCGCTTCTGGCAGCGTAGCGAGTAACCCTATTGCCCGCTCAGCGCCCGCATTTCCGCATACAGGTTCGCCTTGCCCTCGAAGCCGATGCCGACCAGGTCCGGCATGGTGATGTGGCCGTTTTCCACGCGCACGCCGTCGGGAAAGCCGCCGAACGGCTGGAATAAGTCCGGATACGATTCATTGCCGCCCAGGCCCAGGCCGGCCGCGATATTCAGCGACATCTGGTGGCCGCCGTGCGGGATGCAGCGGCTGCGCGACCAGCCGTGCTGGTGCAGCATGTCCAAGGTGCGCAGGTATTCCACCAGGCCGTAGCTGAGGGCGCAGTCGAACTGCAGCCAGTCGCGGTCGGCGCGCATGCCGCCGTAGCGGATCAGGTTGCGCGCATCCTGCATGGAAAACAGGTTTTCGCCCGTCGCCATCGGCTTGTCATAATAGCTGCGCAGGGTCGCTTGCAGCTCGAAGTCGAGCGGGTCGCCCGCCTCCTCGTACCAGAACAGGTCGTATTCACGCAGCGCCTTGGCGTAGGCGATCGACGTATCGAGGTCGAAACGGCCGTTCGCGTCCACGCACAGCTTCTGTCCATCCTGCAGCACTTCCATGATGGCGTCGATGCGGCGCAAGTCCTCGTCCAGCGAGGCGCCGCCGATCTTCTTCTTGACCACCGTGTAGCCGCGGTCGATATAGCTGCGCATCTCGTCCTGCAAGGCGGACAGGCTCTGGCCCGGATAGTAATAGCCGCCGGCCGCATACACGAACACCTTTTTGTCGGGCACGCCCGTGCCGTGGCGTTCGGCCAGCAACTGGAACAGCGGCTTGTTCTCGATCTTCGCCACGGCGTCCCAGATGGCCATGTCGATGGTGCCGATGGCTACCGAGCGCTCGCCATGGCCGCCCGGCTTTTCATTGGTGTACATGCAATCCCATACCTTGTGCGGGTCGAGGTTGGCGCCGTCATCCGTCACGAGACTGGCCGGATCGGCGTCGAGGATGCGCGGGATGAAACGTTCGCGCATCAGCATGCCCTGGCCGTAGCGGCCATTCGAATTGAAGCCGTAGCCGACGACGGGCTTGCCGTCGCGCATCACATCCGTGACGACGGCCACCAGACTTAACGTCATCTTCGTGAAATCGATGTAGGCGTTGCGGATGGGGGAAGAGATGGGGATGGTCTTTTCGCGGATTTCGACGATTTTCATGCGGCTCTCCTGTGCTTGAATGGTGACGCCAGCTTAACCGCGATATGCAGCCGTATAATCGATAGCAATTTAAACCATTCTTCACTTCAAGTTAATAATGAAAAGCGACGCCACCACGGAAATGGCCTTCTTTGTGCTGCTGGCCAAGCTGGGCAGCCTGTCGGCCACGGCGCGCGAGCTGGGCATCACGCCGCCCGCCGTCAGCAAGCGCCTGCAGTTGATGGAGCAGCGCCTGGGCGTGCGGCTGCTGAACCGCAGCACGCGGCGCATCAGCCTGACGGGCGACGGCGAAAGCTATCTGCAGCAGGCGCGGCAAATCCTCGACGACATCCGCGCCATGGAAGAGTCCTTGGCCAGCGGCAGCGCGGAACCGCGTGGTTTGCTGCGCGTCAACGCCACCCTGGGTTTCGGCCGCACGGTGATCGCGCCCCTGCTGTCGCAATTCGCCCTGCGCCACCCGCAGCTGGAAGTGCAGCTGCAACTGACGGACAGCCCCATCAACCTCGTCGAGCAGGCGTACGACCTGGGCATCCGCTTCGGCGACTTGCCCGACACGCGCCTGTCGGCGCGGCGCATCATGTCGAACCGGCGTTTCCTGTGCGCCTCGCCCGCCTACCTGCAGGAGCACGGCACGCCGCAAACGCCCGACGACTTGGCGCAACACCGCTGCATCGTGCACCGGCAGAATGACGACGCCTACGGCATCTGGCGTTTGAGCCGCGGCCGCGCCACCCATACGGTGAAGGTGCGCGGCACGGTAGCCAGCAACGATGGCGACGTGGTGCTGGGCTGGGCGCTGGACGGCCACGGCATCCTGCTGCGCTCGGAATGGGACCTGGCGCGCTACCTCGACAGCGGCCGCCTGCGCATAGTGCTGGAAGATTACGCACTGGCGCCGGCCGACCTGTATGCCTATTATCCGAGCCGCCACCAGTTGCCCGCCAAAGTGCGCGCTTTTATCAATTTTCTCATCCAGCAGTTGCAGCCGGAAGCGGCCACGGCGGCCAAATCAGGTTAAACTACAATATTGCGATATGGCAATATTATGAAGGAGTAGGTTTTGCTAGTCATACTCGGATTTCTCGTCGTGCTGTTTTCCGTCTTCGGCGGCTTCGCCATGCAGGGCGGCCATTTGGCGGCCCTGTTCCAGCCGCTGGAACTGCTGATGATCGGCGGCGCGGCGCTGGGCACCTTCTTTGTCGGCAACGACGCCAAGGCCATCCGCGCCACGTTCGCCGCCATTCCCACCCTGTTCCACGGTTCGCAATACACGAAGGCGCGCTATATGGAACTGATGGGACTGATGTATGAAATCCTCAGCAAGATCCGCAAGGAAGGCTTGATGTCGGTCGAAGACGATATCGACGATCCGTACCGCAGTCCCATCTTCGTGAAATACCCGTACACGCTCGGCGACGAGCACATCCTGGAATTCATTACCGATTATTTGCGCCTGATGGTGTCCGGCAATATGGATGCTTACCAGATCGAAAACCTGATGGATAACGAGATCGAAACGCACCATGAAGATGCGGAAATGCCGATCCAGACGATTTCGCAGCTGGCCGACGCCATGCCCGCCTTCGGCATCGTGGCCGCCGTGATGGGCGTGGTGCACACGATGGCCTCCGTCGGCTTGCCGCCGGCCGAGCTGGGCGTGCTGATCGCGCAGGCGCTGGTGGGCACCTTCATCGGCATCCTGCTGGCGTATGGCTTCATCGCGCCGCTGGCCAGCTTGCTGCGCCGCAAGCACCATGAAACGGCAAAGATGTACCAGTGCGTGAAAGTGACGTTATTGGCCAGCCTGAACGGCTACGCCCCGGCGCTGGCCGTGGAATTCGGCCGCAAGGTCATTTCCGCCACGGAACGCCCGTCGTTCAGCGAACTGGAAAACCACGTGCGCCAGGTGCGCACGAAGAACTGATCCCGCCTGTTCCGCTTGCCCGGCGCTTCAGGCTTCCGGCGCCGTCCAGACCAGGTTCCACAGGTGGCCATCGATATCCTCGAAGCCCTGGTCATACATGAAGCCATGGTCTTCGGGCGGATGCGGGATGCGGCCACCGGCGGCCCTGGCCTTGGCGATCAGGCTGTCCACCTCTTCCCGGCTTTCGCAACTGAGGCAAATGACCACTTCATTGGCTTCCTTGGCCTTCGCCACCGGCTTGCCGATCAGGGACTGGAAGAAGGCTTCGGTCGTCAGCATGGCCTGGATGGTGTCGTCGACGATGTTCATGAAGGCCGCGTTTTCGCCGCTGAAGCGGGAATTGAAGGTAAAGCCGAGGGCGGAAAAGAAGGCCCTGGATTTATCCAGGTCCTTCACGGGCAGGTTGAGGATGATCTGTTTGTTCATGGCGCTTCCTTGTTTCCCTGGTGAAAGTGGAATGGGCAAGCGGTGCGCCGTCCCGGCGACGGGTGGCGGCGCACCAAATTGACACGCTGGTGAAAAAAGAGCCCCTCTAGAATATCAACAAATGCTGAAGAAAGGCGCAGACCATGCTCAGGACTTGCCCCCGATGCTGGCGGCGCCGCGGGCGCGGGCCAGGCTTGAGCGTGCGCCAGCCACCGCGCGCAGGCGTTCTTCCAGGTAGGCGCTCACGCGGGGATGCTGGCTGAAGGCGACGTTGAAGCGGATGTGCTGGTCGGGCGTGTCGTTAGCCGAGAACGCGGCGCCGCGCATCAGCAGGATCTTGTTGCGGTAGGCGTCCTGCACCAGCAAGTCCACGTCCAGCCCTTCGGGCATGCTGCCCCACAGGAAAATGCCGGCGTCGCCGGGCTGCTCGAACAGCACGCCGGCCGCGCTCAATTGCCGCGTGCTGGCGTTACGCGCCACCATGATCTTGCGTTGCAGCCGCTCCAGGTGCTTGCGCAGGTTGCCGGCTTTGAGCACTTCCAGCAACACATATTCGTTCAACGCAGGCAAAGTCATGATGGCGTGGATCTTGGTGCGCATCAGCAGCTTGAGCAAGGCGGGTGCCGCGGCCAGGTAGCCCATGCGCAGGGCCGGGCTCAGCGCCTTGCACAGGCTGGAATAGTAGATCACGCCGTCCAGCCCGGACAGCGATGCCAGCCGCGTGCTGTGGCCGGGCTGGAAATGGCCGTGCACGTCGTCTTCGGCGATCAGGAAGCCATGCTGCTGCGCCAGGATCAGCACCTTGTGCAGGTTGGCGGCGCTGCTGCTCCACCCGGTGGGGTTGTGCAAGGCCGTCTGCACGAACAGCAGGCGCGGACGGTGCGCGCGGCAGGCCGCGTCCAGCTCGTCCAGGTCGAGGCCGTCGGGACGGCGCTTAATCGGCACCAGGCGCACGCCGTCCTGGCGCAGCCTGCCGAACATCAGGAAGTATCCGGGGTCTTCCACCAGCACCGTATCGCCGGGCTGCAGGAAGGTGCGGCAGATCAGGTCGATGGCATGGGTGCCGCCGAACGTGGTGAGGATGTGGCCGGCGTCCGCGGCGATGCCGATGCCGCGCAACAGCAGCGCGATCTGCTCGCGCAGTTCGGCCAGCCCTTGCGGCGGACAGCGCGAGGCCATGCCGGCCGCGCTGCGCGCCAGGCCACGCTGCACCGCGGCCGCCGGCAGCGCGTCCTGCAGCCAGGTGGGCGGCAAGGCGCCGCTGCTGGCCAGCAGCACGCCCGGCCGCTGGTCGTTCACTTGCTGGCTCAGCCAGACCGGCTCCTGCTCCTGGCCCGCTTCCAGCGCCACCTCGTCGGGAATGGCGCTGCCGGCGTCAGCTGGCGTGCAGACGAAGAAGCCCGTCGTGCCGTGCGTATCGATGACGCCGGCGGCCACCAGCCTGTCATACGCCACCACCACGGTGTTGGTGCTCACCGCGAGTTGCGTGGCGAGCTGGCGGATCGACGGCAGCCTGGTCCCGCCAGGCAGGACGCGTTGCGCGATCTGCTGGCGCAAGGCGGCTTCGATCTGCTGGAACAGGGCGACGGGGGAGGAACGGTCGATGGCGAACATGGTGCCAGTCTAGCGTAAAAACGTCACGGCGAGGACCAGCAGGACGGCCCCCATCGCCAGATTGAAGATGCGCTGGTTGCGGGGCGCTTTCAGCACGCCGCGGATCGAGACGCCGAACAGCGCCCACATGGCGTTGCACGGCGTGCCCACCACGGTGCCGGTCACGGACACCAGCAGCGCGCTGGCGAGCATGTTGCCCTGCGCAGGCATGAAGACGGACGCCATGGTGACAGCCTTGAGCCAGCTCTTCGGGTTCAGCGCCTGAAACAGCGCCGCCTGCGCAAACGACACGGCCTTCGGCGCGCTGCTTCCCGCCACCGAGGCGCCGGCCAGCTTCCAGGCCAGGAACATCAGGTACAGCGCGCCCGCGATCCGCAGCAACTGCTGCGCCATCGGGTACGCGACGAACACGCTGCCCAGCCCCACGCACATGAGCACGGTCTGCACAAAGATGCCGGCCTGGATGCCGAGGATCACCGGCAGCGCGCCGCGATAGCCGAAATTGGCGCCGGTGGTGGCCAGCATGACGTTGTTCGGACCGGGGGTGGCGGACATCACAAAGCAATAGCTCATCAGGGGCAGAAGTTCGGTCATGGCAGGCAGTCGCAGCGTGGAGAAGGCCCCAGTCTAGAAGCGCGGCACGCCAGCGACAAGGCACAAGGCAGCGCGTACAGGCACATGCTGTATCAGTCGGACGACTGCTACAGCGGCGATACAGGCCGCGCCATTTCAGACATCCTGACCAAACCAGGCAGGCGTGGACACCGTCTCCGTCAGTCCGGGGAACTGATGCGCTTGTCCAGCGGCCTCGCGTTGAGCGCATCGGCGGCCCGGTCCACGAATTGCCTGACGTCTCCCACCTCGGCAAACAGGCCGGCATAGGCCGCCCGTATCAGCACCGTGCACTGCTCGAATTTCGCCAACTGCGACAAGCCTTCATCGGTGGGCATAAATAGCCGTCGCCGGGCATCGTTGTCATCGTTCCGATACCGTATGAGGCCCAGGCGGAGCAGCTTGGGTATCTTTTGCATGACCAGCTGGTGCGAATGTCCGAGTTCGCGCGCCAGATCCGAGGCGGAGGCCGAGCCGAGCGTTGCCAGAACAGTCATCAGCGAACAGGAGCGAACCGGGATGACGATCCCCATCGTATCGAAGACCGTCTTGGATTGCTCGGCGATCAGGACGCTCAGCCGTTCGACGGCGCGGCCGAGGAACACGGCGTCATCGATCGCGGCCGGGTGAAGTGTCTCTTTAGTCAAGGCGCTTGTACCTCTGGATGCTGCCGTCCTTGTTCACGCGTTCCAGCTCCGTCACTTTCCCGCGTGAAACATTCAAGCGGTATCGAAAATCCGACACGCCTTCCACCGCGAACAGGTTGGGACCGATCGGCTCAAGCGCGACCCGGAGCCGTTCGCGCCAGAGATAGTAGAGCGTGCCATTGTCCAGGACGAGCTGGCGGCCTTCATATTTTCCGGCCGCTTTCGCCAACAGCCCGGCATCGGCGTGCGGGCGCTCGATCGCTGCCGTCAAGCCGGGGAGCAGCCAGGCCAGTTCGGTTCGCCTGGCCTCATCGGTCTTCGCCAGATTTTCAAGCGCCAGCTTGTGCGCCAGCGGCAGCGCGCGAATCGAGGGGCTGGCGATATCGGGTTGCACGCCGGTTCCTTCGAAATCGCCATGCTCCACGGGATCCTGGATCTGGCCGATCGGTACTTGCACGAAGAAATCGTCGTTGAGCGGCTTGCGTGCGACCGGATGCGCACCGCCGGCGGTGCGTTCCCCGATCAGTGTCGCTCGCCCGAGCTTCTTCATCGCATAGGAAAACCATTCTGCGGAGGAAAACGACGTGGAGCCGGTCAGGATATACACGGGCTTGTCCACCATGCGCTTGCCCGGCAGGCCCGGCAGCACCCATTGCCCGCGCTGGATACGCTTGCCATCCTCATTATAATAATAGTCAAAGAGCAGCTGGTCTTTCTCGCTGGAGAAGAAATAGCTCGCCAGGAATTGCGCCATTTCCAGATGTCCGCCATTGTTATAGCGCAAATCGATGATAACGGCATCCGTATTGCCGACGAAGCGCATAACGGACGCCGCCGTATCATAGGCAAGCTCGGGATCGGCAAAATAGCTGAAGCGTATATAACCGACATTTCCCTTCAGGCGGGCGACCTCGTCGAAACCGAAATTGGTCTCCTCCAGCCTGCGCGATTCTTCTTTTCGTATACTGGCCTTGAGCGCCGGATCGGCCTTTGCCTTGAATTCCGCGATCCATTTTGGGTCGGCACCCACGAAAAAATGCAGGTCGCCGCTGACTTTGATGAGATCGTCCGTCAGCTTGCTCGCGAACTCTGCCTGCGTCGCCGCCGAATCATAAACGCCCTTTGTCAGATGCTCCTGAAGCACCGGCGCAATTTTTTTTGCGATGTCGGGAAACGCGTAGTTTGCATTCAAGGTGCTATTGAGGGAAGCGATGACCGCACCCTTTTCGTCTCGCGAGATGCCCGGTACCTCGGCAAAAGCGCCCGGTGCGCACATGATGGACAACGCCGACAGCGTTTGAAGCAGACATAAGTGATAACGCATTCTAATGTTTCCCCCTCGGTGAGATTCGATCATACAATATATTGCGCAACATATTGTAGAAAAATCAAATCACCTCGATAAGGGAAGCAAACAACATCCGCTTCCGTCCGATCTGTTCTCGCCAGAAGGGTGCTTCGGCCAGCGCTTTCAGATTCAACGCTTCAGTGGCAGCCTCTGGCCGGCCATCGTCATTCGCAGCTTCCGCCGATAGCGGACAGTCGGAATGATTCAGTGCACGACGTTGCTGCCTTCAGAGCAAGCTGGCGGTGTCGTCCGGCGCTGCACGCCCCGCTGCGCGCCCTCCTCCTGCCATTTACGGGGCCGGCGCCGTCTCGTCCGGGCAGCTGACCTCGTCCTCCGGCGTATACAAGGTCATCGGCACGCGCTGGCCGTCCACTTCCAGCTCGCGCACCTTCGGCGGCACCAGCTGGAATTGGCCCGCTTGCAGCTTCTCGCGCAGGGGCTTGCAGCGCAGGGCATCGGTGGGGATTTGCCCGCGCGCGGTCCAGCTGCCGTCGTCTTTTTCCGCCAGCAACACCGACGAGGCGCGCGGATCATTGCTGATCAGCAACACGTCCTGCTTGCCGTCGCCATCGAAATCGAGCAGGTAGGCGTCGCACTGCGGCCCTGCCCGCTTCAGGCAGGCGGGCAGGCGCCAGGCTGGGCCCACTTGCGTCCAGTCCTGGCGCAGGAAACTGTCCGGCAGCTTCGCCGTGGCCGGGCGCAGGGTCAGGTTGATCGACACGTCGCTCAGCGCGCCCGTCTCGTCGAGGCGGTTCTGGCGCTTGAGCATGGCCTCGGCGCGCGCCCGCACGATGGCCGCATCCGGGCCCGTCGTGCGTTTCGTCAATTCCTGCAAGGCCGCCTGGCCATAGCGGGCGCCCTGGAAGCGCAGGTATTCGAAATCGAACTTGTCCACGCCTATCTTGCCGCTGTCCAGGCGCGCCATCTGGCTGGCCACGGAAATGCGCGCCGGGTCCGCCAGCGGCGAGAACAGGGCGAACAGCACCAGCAGGGTAACAAAGGCGGTGGCCACGTTGACGTTGGCGATCAGGTGCAGCCAGTCGCCATACTTGCTGGCCGCCCAGGCATAGCCGGCGGCGTAGCAGGTGGCGACCAGCAGGCAGGCGGCCGCGATCAGGCGGTCGGAGGTCCAGCCGTGCGACATCACGCGCAAGGTCAGCGCATAGATGGCGATGCCCACCACCCACGGCAGCAGCAGGCAGGCCAGGCGCGTGCCCAGGCGGATGCCGCGCGCCACGCCATGGCCCACTTCGCCATTCTGGAAGGCGGCATTGATCAGCACCACCAGCACGCCGGCCATGCCCAGCAGCACGGACGCCGCATGGCGCGTGGCCCACAGGCGCTCGAAGCCGATGAAGGGCAAGGTCAGCAGGAAACCGGAAACGAGCACGGCGGCAATCGGCATCAGCCACGACAGCAGTACCAGCAGCAAGGTGCGGATGCCGCGCACGATGGACGGGCGCACGTCCGTGATGTGGATGGCGAAGGAAAACGCGAAGCAGATGACGGGAATCACGAACCAGGCCTGGCCCAGCAGCTTTTTCAGGAAACTGAGCTTAATCAGCAGAAACAATTGCCCGCCCAGCCACAGCACCAGCCACAGGCCCAGCACGAACAGCAGGGAAAACAGCAATTGAATGCCCAGCTTCCAGGCGATTTCAAAGTAGGTCGGGTAGCGGGCGATGCGCTGGCCATCCTGGGCGCTGGCCAGCACCAGCGCGTGGGCGATATAAAACCCCACCACGCAAAAACCGAACAGCTGGGCCGAAATCACGCGCAGCGGCGCGCCCGGCTTGTAGTTGCCCCAGATCACGTGCTCGGCGCCGCGCGCCACGTCGTGCCAGGCCAGCACGGCCAGCACGACGGCCGCGCCCGCCATCCACAGGGCGATGCGCTTGAGGGACATGTGGCCCAGGCTGGACACCAGCAGGATGGGCAACAGCAAGCTGATCAGCATCAACGGACCCAGCAGATAGGCTTCCGTGGCGGGCCACACCTTGTCTTGCGCCGTGCTGTACAGCCAGTACAGCAGCAAGCCTTGCAGCAGGCCCGTCACCAGGCGCGTCACCGCGATGCGCGGCGCCACCACCGGATCGAGCAAAGCCATGTTTTTTCCTGCCGCATCCTGCTGCATAATCATTCCCTTAGAGTCGTTCATTGCAGGCATTGTTGCACTGCGAGCACGACCATTATTGCATTTCGTTATCGTCATCTCAACAGCGATTCGCGCGCGCGCCCTTCCCGCACCCCTCGCCGCGGTGCACCGGCAGGCTTTGCGCCAGGCCCCAGGCCAGCTCCGGCACGAGGAACAGCCACAGCAGGGGCTGGCCCGTCACCAGCAAGGCCCACGCCATCCAGGTGGAAAACAGGTAGCGGGCCGCCGCGTCATAGCGGCCGAAGCGCGGCTGCGGGTCGAGCATGCGCAGCACCGACCAGACCATCACCACGCTGCCAAACAAGCTGCCGATGAGCACATGAAACGGCTCGAACACCGGCAGCGGCACGCCGCCCAGCGACACATTGACGGCGCTCAAGTGCTCGCGCAGCAGCAAAAACGTCCACGGCGTGGTAAACGGGGCAATCATGAGCACATCGTAAATGGCGCTGGCGCGCACCACGCGGCGGAAGGCGGAAACGGACAACATGGCAACTCCTGTGTATGGAAAGCATCCATTCTCAAGGCTGGAGTACACTCCATGGTCAAGCATTTTATGAAGGAACACTTCCATGCAGATCGGCGAGATGGCGCAGGCGACGGGCTTGAGCCGCGATACCCTGCGCTTCTATGAAAAACGGGGCTTGCTGCGCGCGCGGCGCGGCGCGAATGGCTACCGCGACTACCCGCCCGAGGCGGCCGACTGGCTGCGCTACCTGCGCACGGCGCAGCAGCTGGGTTTTACGCTGGCGGAAATCGAGGCCGACATGCCGCTGCTGGCCGGCGCAGGCGATCCCGCCATGGCGGAACTGCTGCGCGCGGCGCTGGCGCGCAAGCTGGCCGACATCGATGCGCGCATCGCCGGCTTGACGCAGTTGCGCGGAGAACTGGCGCGGCGGATGGAGCCGCAGGCGGCCGCCTGTCCGTTGCGGGGAAATGCCGACGTCGCCCGCTAATTGACTGCCGTGGCTGCAGTTGCCGGGCGCGGCGTACGCGCACGGTCTCTGAAAAACAAAAACCGCCTGGGCATGGCCGCAGGCGGTTTTGACGTGGCGCAAAGCTGGAATTACTTGGCGGCCTTGCGGCGGCGCAGGAAACCCATCAGGCCCAGGCCGGCCAGCAGCATGGCGTAGGTTTCCGGTTCCGGCACGGCGGCCATCACGGAAACATTGTCGATCACGGCGCCCGAGTAATTGTCGAACGGCGTGCCGGCCTTGGCGGCGCTGGCAAACGACAGGGTCGCCAGGCCGGTGGTGGCCGCCGTGAAACTCAGGGTATTGCTGTACAAGGTGTTCGAGGCGGCGGCCGTCGAGTAGAAATCCCCCGCCACGCCACCGAAATTGACGCTCACGCCCTGGCCTGCGGGGCCGCCGGAATTGCGCGCCATGTCAAAGGTCAGGCTGTACGTCTGGCCGGCAACAACGCTGAAATTTTGCGACAGGAAACCCGGACCTGGCGTGCCCAGCAAATCGACGCTGTAGCCGTTGATGGCGTTATACGCATTGCGGATCAAGTCGATGGAACTGGCGCCCACGGTCCAGCCCGTGATGGCCGACGAACCGCTGTTGACGACTTTAAAGCCGCTGTCGAAGGTATAGCCGGAAGCAACCGTTTCAAAATTGCCATTCGTAATCAGATTGACGGGGCTGGCGCTGGCGCTGCCGGCAGCAAACAGGGCGACAACGGCTGCGATGGTGGCGATTTTCATGTATTGATTTCCTTGCCTTAATGGCATTAAAGTTACCTTAAGTGAAATCATATCCCAGCCAGGATGAAAATCCAAGAACTTTACAAAAATATATTTAATGTGAGCAATTTGCAACGTCTTCAGGCGCCCTCGCCCCTTCCGGAAGGCGACAGCTCAATCAAGCTCTTGCCGCGCCACCAGGATGCCGTCCGCATCGGCGTAGATCCAGTCGCCCGGATGCACGGCCACGCCGCTGACCTGCACGCGCACGTCGCGCTGGCCGGCGCCCGTCTTGTTGCTCTTGCGCGGATGCGTGGCCAGGGCGCGCACGCCGATCTGGCAGACATTGATTTCCTCGCTGTCGCGGATGCAGCCATCGACGATGATGCCGGCCCAGCCATTGCTTTCGGCCAGCACGCCCAGCTGGCCGCCCACCAGCGCGCGGCGCAGGCTGCCGCCGCCGTCGATCACCAGCACATGGCCCTGGCCCGGCGTTTCCAGGGTGCTGCGCACAAGCGCATTGTCTTCGAACACGTGCAGGGTGGTGGCGGGGCCGCAAAAGCGCACGCGCTGGCCGAAGGACCGGTACACGGGCGGCAGCACGGCCAGGGTGCCATCGTCCAGCATGGCTGCATAGTCGTCGCACAGGTCGGTGGTGGCAAAGGTCATGGGGATTCCTTTCGTGGCAGATGGCAACGATTCTATGCCTTTTGCAGCGCCGCGGCACGTGTTTTGCCGCCCACGCCCACGGCCGTGGCAATCGCCAGCGCCTGGAACAGGCCGATGAAGACGAACAGCATGGCCGGATGGTCGCCATCCATCAGCGCGCCAAAGAACAAAGGGCCCACGGCCAGGCCGCTGTCGAGACCCGAATACACGACGCCATACACGCGCCCGGTGGCATTCTTCGGCGCCGCCGCGCGTATCATCAGGTCGCGCGACGGCCCCGCCACGCCCGACATCAGGCCGATGGCGCCCATCAGCACCACCGCGCCCCAGGCCGGCACGACGGCCATGGCCAGCAGCACCGCCAGCAGCGCGGCGGCGGCAAAGGCGATCGCCACGTTGCGGTCCGGCTGCTTGCTGCGCGCGCCCACCACGCCGCCGGCCAGCATGCCCACGGCCGAGGCCAGCATATACGCCGTGTAGGCGCTGGTGGCCAGCGCCAGGCTCATGCCGTACAGCTTGACGAGGGCCACGCTGGCAAAGCTCTGGATGCCGCCCAGGGCGATGGCGGTAATGAAGAAGAAGGCAAAGCACATCCATACGGCCGGCAGGCGCAAAAAGTCCAGGGTGCCTTCGCCGCCGGCCGGCTGGCCCGGCGCCGCCTTCTTGACCGGCTCGGGACGGATGGCGTGGCGGTTCAGGAACAGGATCAGCAGCACGCCGAACGGCAGCACGGCCGCGCACTGCAGCGCGATTCTCCAGTCGTAATGGGTGGCGACATACGTCATGAACAGGGGCGCCAGCGCCCAGCCGATATTGCCGCTGATGCCATGCACGGAAAAGCCGTAGGCCACGCGGGCCGCCGACACGCGCTGGTTGAGAATCGTGTAGTCGGCCGGATGGAACACGCTGTTGCCCATGCCGGCCAGCATGGCGCCCAGCATCAGCGCCGCATAGCTGTGGGCGGCGGACAGGGCCAGCGCCGACAGGCCCAGCAAGAAAATGCCGGAAAACAACACGGCACGCGCGCCGAAGCGGTCGACGACAAAGCCGGCCAGCGCCTGCCCCACGCCCGAGATGATGAAGAACACCGTCATCAGCAAGCCCAGTTCCGCATACGACAGGTCGAAGGCGGGTTTCAGCCAGACGAACAGGGCCGCGAGGATCAGGTGATAAAAGTGCGACACGCCATGCGCCAGCCCCACCAGGGCGATGACGCGCGCATCGCCGCGCAAGGTGGGAAGTCCGGATGCCGAGTTAGTTGTTATCATGTCATACCCTGTCTTATACTGGTGAAGCTCAAGTGTATGCAAAATACCATCGTCTGTTTTCCGACAGAACGACATAATTTATCGAATTAAGGCCAAGCTGATGGGTGTACCTATCCTCCACCATACCCGCATGTGTCCGCCACGGGAAGCGCCCAGCGCGACCATCCCCGTGACGATGATCGCGCGCGACCTGCAACCCGATGAATTCTTGTTACCGCATACCCACCCCTGGGGCCAGGTCACGATGGCGCTCGAAGGCGTGCTGCGCATCACTGCCAACAACAGCAGCTGGGTGCTGCCGCCCATGCGCGCCATCTGGATCGCGCCCAACGTGGAGCATGCCGTCACGATACTGGAAAAAACCCGCTTGCGCCCCCTGTGCATCCATGCCGCGCGCGCGCCCTTTGCGGGCCACGACTGCAAGGTGCTGGAAGTATCGAATTTGCTGCGCCAGCTGATCATGGCGCTGGAACAGCTGGATCCCGGACAGGAACCGGCGCGCGAGGCGCTGCTGGCCGAATTGATCCTCGATGAATTGAAACGCTCGGCCACGCGCCCCATCCGCGTGCCCTTGCCTGGCGACAAGCGCCTGAAAAGCCTGTGCGACAGCCTGATCGAGAAACCGGGCTTGAACCAGACCCTGGAACACTGGGCGCAGCAGGTCGGCGCCTCGGAGCGCACCCTGGCGCGGCTGTTCGAACGGGAATTGGGCATGAGTTTTGGCCAGTGGCGCCAGCAAGTGCGCCTGGCGCACGCGGCGCCCCTGATCGCGCGCGGCGTGCCGCTGTCGCAAGTGGCCGAGGAACTGGGCTACGCCAGCCAGTCGGCCTTTTCCGCCATGTTCAAGAAGACTTTCGGCAGTTCGCCGTCAGCCTTCTTTGCCCAGGGCGACAGAATCTAGCCAACTGGAAAGCGCGCCGATACAGCGCCCAGGGCAAGGCGCAGCGCCGCAGGCAGTACGCTGCAAGGCGATGCAACGCCGCCATGGGCGCTTTAGCGGTGCGCTCTTAAGCCATGAAGTCGAAGAGCGAATTCTTGCCGGTATAGCCCGGCAAAGCCGAGTTCGTTCCCATCTGCTCCTGGGCGGAATACGCTTTCACCAGCGCCTGCGCCTGGGCCGTCAGCGCCTTGGCCAGCACGGCTTTCTTGTTGGTGAGCGTCGTGATGTCCTTGCCGACCGTTTGCACTTCCTTGCGGATGATGCTCGTTTCGCCCGTCAGCTCGCCGATCTTGCTGGCGAACTGGTCCGCCACACCCTTGCCGTTATTCGTGAACATCTTGCTGACGGCGTCCGGATCGGCCGCGATGGCGGCCTTGAGCTTTTTATCGTCGAGCACCAGCTCGCCGCTCTTGCCCAGGGTCACGCCGGCGCTGCTCAAGACCGAGGAAGGCACGCCCGTGCTGGCCGTGCGCAGCACCTGCTCCATCTGCGAGCGCACTTGCCCCAGGGCCGTGTCGGACTTCAAATCGCCCTGCTGCAGGCTCTGCAGCTTGCTGTTGAGTTCATTGTAGGCCGTGACGAAGCTGGCCACGTTGCTGGCGATCTGGCTGCTGTCCTTGGCGATGACGAGATCGGTCGTGCCTTTTTTCTTCAATTCGATGGTGGCGCCCTCGACGGCCGTCGTCAGGGTATTCGTGGCGCTCTTGATTTCCTTGCCGTCGACGGTCAGCAGCGCATCCTGCGCGGCGGCCGTTTGCTGCATGCCCTTGCCGGCGCCGGGCGCATAGCTGAGCAGATTGCTGACGGCCGCGTCGCCGGACACGCTGATGCGCATGCTGCTGTCGGCGCCGCTCTTGCCATTGATGGCCAGCGAGTAGCCATCGGCACCTTTCACCACGCTGGCGTCGATGCCCTGCTGCTTGAGCGCGGCGGCGATGCCGTCGAGGCTATTGTTGCTGCTGTCGATGGTCACCGCAATGATCTTGCCGCTGCCGGGCGTAAATTGCTTGCCGTCGGCCGAGCCCACTTCGATCTTGACCAGCGCGGGCGCACCGGTGCCAATCGCCGCGCTCGAGGATTTCTGCGCGCCGCTGAGCAAGGTCTGTCCCTGCGCCAGTTGCTTGACGTTCATTTCATGGCTGCCGCTGACCGCCTTGTCGGTGGTGGTGGCGCTCAGCACATCCTTGCTGCTGGACGTGGCCGACGTGGCCAGGCCGCTGCCGGCCATGTTCTTGGCCACGGTCTGGAATTTCGCCAGCGCCGATTGCAGCTGGCCCAGGCCGGAGAACTTGGCCTGGTCGCGCGCCAGACTGGCGTTGAGCTTGACGACGCCCGTGTTCTGCGACTGCATCTGGCGCTCCACCTTCGCATACACATCGGCCGAGATATTGCCCTGCGTCGTCTGCTGCGTGTTGTTGGTGTAGGCCCTGCTGTTGATGGTCGAATTAAACATGGTAGGCGTTCCCGTCGGGTGTAAGGTCATGGCACACGGTTCAGGTCGTGACCGTGCTGCGCTGGAAACGGACGGCAGGCGCGCGTGGCGCGGCAAGGTCCCTCTTCTGGTTGATAATTATGCAGTATTACCGGAATATCAAAACAGCGAACAGAACAGGTTTTTCCTGACTGCAAACCCATATGCACCATTTTAGCGCAATCACTTGCCGCTTATCGCGGACGCGCCTCAGCGCATGAATTTCGAAATGGCGCTGCTGACGGCCATGTCCAGCTGCTGGAAAGTGAGTCCCACCTTGAAACCTGCACTGCTGAAAATGCAGTGCGAGACGGACACGCGCGCCTCGATGATGTGCGCCGCGCCATCGTAAAACAACTCGAACAGCACCTTGCCTTTCTTGCCTGTCGGCACCGGTTCCGCGATGACGGCCGACATGCCGCCCGGCCCCACATCGAGGGTGCGCGCCGCCACGGGGCCCGCGCCATCCATTACCAACATTGCCTTGGCACGCAATATCTTGCGTGCGCCCTGCCTTTGCTCAACTGACACTGTATTCCGCTTCTCTATCTATGCATTGTCGATGCGGATGCGCGAGGCGCATCCATCGGACAAATATTATAGTTCTAAACGGAAATTTTGTTTGACTTGTCTCAAGCTTGGCATTTAAACCATACCAACTTTTACTCGTGGTCTCGTAGCTTGTTGAATGCTTCATCGATGCGCTCGACGCCGATGACCTTGAGGCCCTCGATGACCTGTTTCGGCAAGTTCGACTTGGGCACCACGGCCAGGGTAAAGCCCAGCTTGGCCGCTTCGCGCAAGCGCTCCTGGCCCCGTGGCGCGGGACGGATTTCACCGGCCAGGCCCACTTCGCCAAACACCACCAGGCCCCGCGGCAAGGGTTTGTTGCGCATCGACGAGTTAATCGCCAGCAACACTGCCAGGTCGGCCGCCGGTTCCGTAATTTTGACACCGCCGACGGCGTTGATGAACACATCCTGGTCGAAGGCAGCGATGCCCGCGTGGCGGTGCGCCACGGCCAGCAGCATGGCCAGGCGGTTCTGCTCCAGGCCGACGGACAAGCGGCGCGCATTCGGCAAGTGGCTGGTGTCGACCAGGGCCTGGATTTCCACCAGCAGCGGACGCGTGCCTTCCTGCGTCACCATCACGCACGAGCCGGGCACCTGGTTGTCGTGCTGCGACAGGAACAGCGCGGACGGGTTCGACACCCCTTTCAAGCCCTTTTCCGTCATGGCGAACACGCCCAGTTCATTGACGGCGCCGAAACGGTTCTTGATGGCACGCACGAGGCGGAAGCTGGAATGGGCGTCGCCCTCAAAGTACAGCACCGTGTCGACGATGTGTTCGAGCACGCGGGGGCCGGCCAGCGCGCCCTCTTTCGTCACGTGGCCGACTAAAATGATGGTCACACCCGTCTGCTTGGCCGCGCGCGTGAGCTGGGCCGCGCATTCGCGCACTTGCGCCACGGAACCGGGCGCCGAGCTGAGGGCGTCCGAATACACGGTCTGGATGGAGTCGATCACCACCACTTCCGGCTTCAGGTCGTTCAAGGTGGACAGGATCTTTTCCAGTTGGATCTCGGCCTGCAGTTTGAGTTCCTTGGCGTCGATGACGAGGCGCTTGGCGCGCAGGGCGATCTGCGCGCCCGATTCCTCGCCGCTGACGTACAGCACGCGCTTGTGATGCGACATGTTGGCCAGCGCCTGCAGCAGCAGGGTCGACTTGCCGATGCCGGGGTCGCCGCCGATCAGCACGACGCCGCCCGCCACCATGCCGCCGCCCAGCACGCGGTCGAATTCCTCGATGCCCGTGCCGAAGCGGGGCACGTCGATGGCGTCGATATCGTCGAGCGAGAGCACGGGCGCCGTCTGCGCCAGCGACATGTGCTGCGGATTCGAATAGCGGTTGTTACCGCCCGTCTCGGGCAGGGTTTCCACCATGGTGTTCCACTGGTTGCACGAGGTGCATTGCCCCATCCATTTGTTGCTGATGGCGCCGCAATCGCTGCACGTGTAGATGGTCTTGACTTTTGCCATGGTGTACTTTGCCCGGGTAAGGTGAAACTGCTGTCTATATATACAGTATATACAAACGGCGGGCCGCCGTCACTGTGCCGCTTCGAGCACGGGCACGCGGGGCGCCAGTGCGCACATCAGCTCGTAGCCGATGGTGCCGGCGGCCAGGGCCACCTCGTCGATCGGCATGCCCTGGCCCCACAAGGTGACGGCACTGCCGACTTTTGCACCGGGCACGTGCGTCAGGTCAACCATCAGCATATCCATCGACACCCTGCCGATGAGGCCCGTGCGCACGCCGTCGACGAGCACGGGCGTGCCTTCGGGCGCATGGCGCGGGTAGCCGTCCGCATAGCCGCACGCCACCACGCCCACCTTGATATTGCCGGCCGCTTCGTAGCGGCTGCCGTAACCCACCACTTCGCCGGCGGCGATATCCTGGATGCCGATGATGCTGCTGCGCAAGGTCATGGTGGGCAGCAAGCCGAACGCCTGCGCGGACGTGCCGCCGGGAGCGCCGCTGGGCGTGCCGCCGTACAGCATGATGCCGGGGCGCACCCAGTCGCTGTCCAGGTGGTGCAGCAGCAGGCCGGCCGAATTGCACAGGCTGCGCGGCAATGATGTGCCGACGCCGGCGCCGATGCTGGCCGTAATGCTGGCTACCCCGGCTTCGAAACGCAGCATCTGCTGCTCCAGGGGCAAACGCGTGGGCGCCGCCTCGTCCGCATTGGCGAAGTGCGTCATCAGGGTGATCGTGCCGATATGCGGCATGGCGCGCAGGCGCGCATACGCCCCCGCCACGGCGTCTGGCGTAAAGCCCAGGCGGTTCATGCCCGTATTCATTTTCAGGTGCACATCGATGGCGTGCGGCAGGCGCGCCGCTGCCAGCAGGGCGATCTGTTCCTCGCAATGCACGCTGCCGTTCAAGCCATATTGCGCCATGACGGGCAAATCGCTGGCGTCGAAAAAACCTTCCAGCAGCAGGATGGGCTTGGTCCAGCCCAGTTCGCGCAAACGCACGGCGTAGTCGACCTCGACCAGCGCCAGGCCATCGGCCCCGGCAAAGCCCCGCATGGCCCGTTCCAGGCCGTGGCCATAGGCATTTGCCTTGACGACGGCCCACACATTGGCGCCGCGGGCGCCGGCACGGGCGCGCGCCAGATTGTGTTGCATGGCATCGAGATGGATGGTGGCGAGAAGGGGCCTGGGCATATGCGTCGTTCACGGCGGGTGGGAAAGCCGTATTTTACCGGATGCACAGTACACGGACACGGCAGACGCCCAAGGTCGTATGCAGAGGACATCATTTATAAAATGCTCACATGTATGTGTATTTTTCTACGGCAGAAAAATTAAGGTTCGCTTAGGCAAGAGTATGCAAAGCGGCCCCTTCCAAACTTGGGGTTTGCCGTTTTTTCGTGGTATAAAGCAAGCCAGATATGATTTCAGGCAATCCAGAATGAATCGTGGTTTTTATACCATCATGGCGGCGCAGTTCTTTTCCTCGCTGGCAGATAACGCCCTCTTTTTTGTCGCCGTCGATTTATTGGTGTCCATGAAATCCCCGGCGTGGATCACGCCGCTGCTCAAACTGTCGTTCGTCCTGTTTTACGTGCTGTTGGCCGCTTTTGTCGGCGCCTTCGCGGATGCATTGCCAAAAGGCAAGGTCATGTTCATCGCCAACATGGTCAAGATCTTCGGCTGCGCCCTCGTCTTCTTCCACGTACACCCGCTGCTGGCCTACGCCGTCGTCGGTTTTGGCGCGGCCGTGTACTCGCCCGCCAAGTACGGCATCCTGACGGAACTGCTGCCGCCGGAAAAGCTCGTGGCGGCGAATGGCTGGATCGAAGGCTTGACCGTCACCTCCATCATCCTCGGCACCGTCATGGGCGGCGCGCTCGTCAGCGGCCACGTGTCCGACATGCTGCTGTCCTTCGACTTCCCCCTGATCGACACGGGCATCACCAACAAGACGGAAGCGGCCCTGTGCGTGGTGGTCGGCATCTATGTGCTGGCGACCCTAGCCAACCTGAAGATTCCCGACACGGGCTGCGTGTATCCGCACCAGGAACGCAATCCTATCAAACTGATTACCGATTTTGCCAATTGCTATTCCATCCTGTGGAAAGACAAGCTGGGCCAGATCACCCTGGCCGTGACGACCCTGTTCTGGGGCGCCGGCGCCACCTTGCAACTGATCGTGCTGGAATGGGCCAAGCAATCCTTGAACATGCCCTTCGACAAGGCAACCAGCCTGGTGGGCGTGGTGGCCATCGGCGTGGCCGCCGGCGCCGTGCTGTCGGCCCGCTTCATTCCGCTGCGCAAATCGCTGACCGTCATTCCGCTGGGCATCGCCATGGGCGTGATCGTCATGATGATGACGCAAGTACATTCCGTATGGATCGCCTATCCGCTGCTGATACTGATCGGCGCCCTGTCCGGCTTCTTTGTCGTGCCCATGAATGCCTTGTTGCAACATCGCGGCCACGTGCTGATGAGCGCAGGCCACTCCATTGCCGTGCAGAACTTCAATGAAAACCTGTCCATTCTGACCATGCTGGCCGTGTATTCGATCATGATCCGCCTGCACCTGCCGCTGAACATCATCATCACCCTGTTCGGCCTGTTCGTCGCCGGCACCATGTACATGATCATGCGTAGGCACAAGCTGAACCAGGCTGAGCACGACAACTTGTCGCTGATTGGCGAGCAGAAGCATTAAACAATGTGGCGTCGGATTACGCGCTATGCGCCTCGGCGGCCCCGCTAATCCGACCTACATGACTAAGCCCAACACTAACCCCAAGCAAGGGCTGGGGTCAGACGGGGACGCCGAGTCCCGACGGGGGAATGCATCCCAATGGGATGCATTCCGATCGCAAAGCGACTGACCCCGGCATTACGCTGGCAGCATGCCAGCCAGCCGCCGCACGGCAGCCTGCTGCGTCCAGTCATGCGGCACGACAAAACCGCGCGTGCGCTCTACTTCCCAGCCTTCGATAGTATCCACCGTTGCCACCATCACGGGTTGCGCCAGATCAAACAAGCGCGCCCGCAAGGCCTCCACGTCCAGCACTTCCACGTCGCGGCCCTTGAACGGCGCCAGCCATTGCAATCGCGGCAGCACGACATAGCGCCGCGCCGGCAATTGCGCCGGCGTGCACCAGAAGCCGTGTCCATGCTCTTCGGAAATACCGTCCAGGGCGGGCGTGGCTCCCGGTGCATAGAACAGCCAGCCCTTGACCAGCGCCTGCGCCGCGCGCACGGGCTGCGCCAGCAGGGTTTGCGCAGCCGGATGGCGGGACAGGGCCAGCTGCTTGTCGAGTATCTTGCGCATCTTCAAGCCCAGGGTATCGGCCAGGTTCGGGCCGATCAAGTGATTGAAGACGCCGGGATCGGGCGCGCCTTCCAGCAGGTAGAACTTGGTGGCGAATTCCCAGTGCAGCAACGCGTCACCCTCCGCCCCATCGCGCAGCAGGAAATCGAACTCGCCCACCGTATCGTTGCGGTTCACCTGCACCTGCAAACCATGCGCGGCCAGCAAGCCGTGTTGCTCAAAATAAAAGGCCAGCAGCTTTTCAGCGTACAGGCCCAGGCGGGAATAGAATTTCGGCCCCAACGCCGCATCGAGCGGCGACGGATCATCCTGCAGCGCCCCCAGCCAGGCGGCCACGGCAGGCGTGACGGGAGGCAAGCTGGCGATGCGCCCGCCCCAGTGGGAACTGGACGGGTCCAGCAAGTCGGGAGAGTCGAGCAGCCAGGCCAGCGCCCGCACGCGGGGGTGCGTCAGATGCCCCCAGCGCTGCTCGAAACAGGCCTGGAAGGTAGCGACGGCCGTATCAACCACCGTGCGCGCTTTTCGCCAGACACAAATCGGCCCAGGCGCGCGCCTTGGCCTTGCCCGTCCCGTCCTGCAACAGTTGCTCTGGGTGGAAGGTGGCCACGACGGAGGCCTTGCCCAGCTTGCGCACGGTGCCGCGCACGGGTTTTTCGCCGGGATTGATGCCGGCGGCGGCCATCGAGCCGAGCGTCAAAATGGTGCGCGGCTGCAGCAGGGCCAGTTCGCGCTCGAAATACGGGCGGCAGGCGGCGGACTCGGCTTCTGTCGGCAGGCGTTCCTGGCCCGCCTCGTCGAGCGGACGGCATTTCAGCAAGTGCGTGATGTACACATCGCTGCCCGCATCGACGGCGATGGCTTTGAGCATATTGTCGAGCAATTTTCCCTGCTCGCCCGGCAAGGCGCGCCCTTCCCGCTCTTCCAGGCGCGACGGGCTGCTGGCCAGCATCAGCCAATCGCCCTGGCGGTCGCCGCGGCCCATGACGACGCCCTTGCGCGTCTTGCACAGGTCGCAGCGCGCGCATTTGGCGACGGCGGCCGTCAAGCCTTCCCAGTCGAGGGCGGCGATATCGGCATCGCTCAGCTGTCTGGCGGGCGGCGGTGGCGGCGCATCGTCGAACCAGGCCGTGTCGTCGGACGCGGCGGGAGCGGCAGGCGTGGCAGGAGCGGGAGCGACGGCGACAGGCGCAGCAACGTCAACGGCTTTCACCTCAGCAACAACCTCAGCTGCGGGTACGCGCGGCGCGACCGGTTCAACCACGGCGGCCACCGGTGCCGCTGCTGCTTCCTCTACGATCTCGGCAACGTCAGCCGCTTCAGCGGCCTCGGGTGCGCCACCCTGGCGCAAGCGCCACAGGGGACCGACGCCCATTTCATCGAGGAAAACGGCGCTGCGGCTCATAAGGTATAACGCATCACGATGGCGTCCTCACGTTGCGAGTTACTGGCCGGATAGTATCCCTTGCGCCGGCCGATCTGTTCAAATCCATAGCGCTGATAAATATCGAGCGCGCGCACGTTCGACGGGCGCACTTCCAGCAGCATCGATTCCATGCCCAGCTGGCGCGCGCAGGCGCAGGACTGGTTCAGCAGGAAGCGGCCCAGTCCCTGGCCCTGGATGGCGCCTTCGACGGCCACGTTGAGCAAGTGCGCCTCATCGACGACCAGCATCAGCAAAAAGTAGCCAAGCAAGGTGCCATCCACGTCGCGCAGCACCCAGGCCGGATAGCCGCTCTTGAGCGAATCGACGAAGTTGCCGTGCGTCCAGGGATGCGGATACACGCGCTGCTCCAGCGCCAGCACCTCGGTCAAGTCCGCTTCGCCCATCGGCTGATAGTCGAGGCGCAGCAAGTCCCAGCCGGCAGCGCGGTCCTGGTCCGCCACACTCATTGCGCGGACTCCGCCGCGGCCTTGGCCTGTTGCATCTCTTGCCGTTCCGCGCTGGTAAAGGCGATCTTGTTGCGCAAATACAAAGGCTGCGCCTCGGTCGCCGTCACGAACTGGCCGGCCGCAAACGCGATGCGCGCCAGCTGCGCCACTTGCACGGCGTGCGGCATGATGGCGGCGTCGGCCGTGGCGGCGCATGGCAGCGGGGCCAGCGCTTCGGCGTAGGCGCTAAAACCGTTGCCGCAAGCGGCCACGTCGCCTTGCGGCGCCACGCCGGCCGGCGCGCTCAGGGCCGGCGGCGCAACAATCTGCAAGCCATCCTGGTAATCATATTGCGCCCAGTACACTTCGCCCATGCGGGCGTCGAGCACGGTCACGATGCGTTGCGCGCCATGTTGCTGGTGGCACGCCAGCGCCATGGCGTCGAGGGTGACGACGGGCACGACAGGCAGCTTGGCGCCATAGGCCAGGCCTTGCGCGATGCCGCAAGCCGTGCGCACGCCCGTAAACGAGCCGGGGCCGGAGCCGTAGGCGATGGCATCGACGTCGGCCAGGGTCACGCCCGCTTCAGCGAGCAATTCCTGCACCATCGGCAAGATGGACTGGGAATGGGTGCGCACGCCCGACGACGCGCGGGACAGGACGACATCGCCGCGCAACAAGGCGCAGGAGGCGAGTTCGGACGAGGTTTCAATGGCAAGCAGGGTGGGAAGTAAGGTAGACATAGCGTATTTTACCTTGCCGCGCCATGGCATGGCACTCCCCGCCGCGACATGCCGTGGCAAGCCGGGCAGCCCTCACGCCGATGCGGCTTGCACAGCGGCCCCGCGAGGACGGCTATAATGAAAGACGCGGCTCATTATTTGACCGGCATCAAGTCTGCCGCGCCAAGCAATCGCCTAGCAATCGCTGAGCAACATCGTCTTTCCACTCTTGCCCTGGTCCGTTCCGTGAATCCACTTCTTGCTAAACTGCAACCATATCCCTTTGAAAAGCTGCGCCAGCTGTTTGCTGGCGTGACGGTCAATCCCGAGTATGCGCCCATCAGCCTGGGCATGGGCGAACCCAAGCACCCGACGCCGGCTTTCATCGAGCAGGCATTGGTCGACAATATCCATGGCCTGGCCAGCTATCCGACCACCATCGGTTCGGAAGCCTTGCGTACAGCCATCGCCGGCTGGCTCGAGCGCCGCTACGGCATCCCCAAGCTCAATCCTGCCACGCAAATCCTGCCCGTGAACGGTTCGCGCGAAGCGCTGTTTGCGCTGGCGCAAACGGTGATCGATCCGGCCGCCGGTTCGCTCGTGATCAGCCCGAATCCGTTTTACCAGATCTATGAAGGCGCCGCCTACCTGGCCGGCGCCGAACCGTATTTCGTCAATTCCGACCCGGCGCGCAATTTCGGCTGCGACTACGACAGCGTACCGGCCAGCGTGTGGGAAAAGGTCAAACTGCTGTTCCTGTGTTCGCCGGGCAACCCGACCGGTGCCGTCTTGACCCTGACGGACTGGGAACACCTGTTCGCCCTGTCCGAGCGCTACGATTTCGTCATCGCCGCCGACGAGTGCTATTCCGAGATTTACCACGGCGACACGCCGCCGCTGGGCGCGCTGCAGGCGGCGCACATGCTGGGCCTGTCCACGGTCGAGCGCCCGTATGCGCGCCTGGTGGTGTTTTCCAGCCTGTCGAAGCGCTCGAACGTGCCGGGCATGCGCTCGGGCTTTGTCGCCGGCGACGCGGAAGTGCTGAAAAAATTCCTGCTCTACCGAACCTACCACGGCGGCGCCATGAGCCCTGCCGTGCAGGCGGCCTCCGTCGCGGCCTGGAACGACGAAACCCATGTCGAGGAAAATCGCGCCAAGTACCGCGCCAAGTTCGACGCCATCACGCCGCTGCTGCAATCGGTGATGGACGTGCAATTGCCGGACGCCGGCTTCTACCTGTGGGCCGACGTCAGCCGCACGGGCCTGTCCGACACCGAATTCGCGCAACGCCTGTACGCCGAATATAATGTCACGGTATTGCCTGGCAGCTACCTGGCGCGCGACGCGCACGGCATAAATCCGGGCCGCAACCGCATCCGCATGGCCCTCGTGGCCGAAACGGCCGAAGGGCTGGAAGCGGCGTTACGCATAGTAAAATTCTGCCAGCAGCTTTCCGCATCCGCATTAACTCACTAATAAGACATCATCATGAGCCAACAACTGCAAAACATCATCGACCTGGCCTGGGAAAACCGCGCCGAGATCAATCCGGGCAACGGCACGGCCGAACTGCGCGACGCCGTCTCCCACGTCATCAATGGCCTGGACAACGGCAGCATCCGCGTGGCGGAAAAAACCTCGGGCGACTGGGTCGTCAACCAGTGGGTCAAGAAAGCCGTGCTGCTGTCGTTCCGCCTGGAAGACAACGTCGTCCTGCCATCGGACGGCACGATGCAGTTCTACGACAAGGTCCCGACCAAGTTCGCCAACTACACCAAGGAAGACTTCGTCAAAGGCGGCTTCCGCGTGGTGCCGCCAGCCGTCGCCCGCCGCGGCAGCTTCATCGCCAAGAACGTCGTGCTGATGCCGTCCTACGTCAACATCGGCGCCTACGTCGATGAAGGCGCCATGGTCGACACCTGGGCCACCGTCGGTTCCTGCGCGCAAATTGGCAAGAACGTCCACCTGTCCGGCGGCGTCGGCATCGGCGGCGTGCTGGAGCCTATGCAAGCGAACCCGACCATCATCGAAGACAACTGCTTCATCGGCGCCCGTTCGGAAATCGTCGAAGGCGTGATCGTCGAAGAAAACTCCGTCATCTCGATGGGCGTGTACATCGGCCAGTCGACCAAGATCTACGACCGCGCCACGGGCGAAGTGACCTACGGCCGCGTGCCGGCCGGCTCCGTCGTGGTCTCGGGCAACCTGCCTTCGGAAGACGGCAAGTACTCGCTGTACTGCGCCGTGATCGTCAAGCGCGTGGATGCAAAAACGCGCGCCAAGACCGGCATCAACGAGTTGCTGCGCGGCATCTAATTACTGCGTCACAAGGCGCACGCAGCTCTCTGAATGTCCCGCTCCGGCGGGACATTTTCGTTTCCAGAGCGCAACTTCAATCGTCGCGCAGCCATCACCCATCCTGTCCTATACTGGATGGCATGAATACTCCTCCCGTATTGATCGTCGGCGCCGGCCCTACCGGCCTCATGCTTGCCTTGCGCCTGGCGCGCCATGGCGTCGATTGCCGCATCATCGATAAAAACAGCGGCCCGGGGCAGGCGTCGCGGGCCATGGCCGTGCATGCGCGCACCCTGGAGTTTTACCAGCAGCTGGGCTTTGCCGACGAGCTGGTCAGCCTGGGCATCAAGATCAATGCCATGCACATCCACGAAGGGGGCGAGGAACTCGTGAAACTGGCGCTGGGCGAGATCGGCGAGGGACTGAGCCCCTATCCTTTCGTGCTGAGCCTGCCGCAGGACGAACACGAGCGTTTCCTCATCAGCAAGCTGGCAGCGGCCGGCATACACGTGGAATGGAACGTGGCGCTGGATCTGTGGACGCAGGACGATAGCGAAGTGCAAGCCATCCTGCTCCACAATGGCGAACGACAATATTGCACGTTTGACTATATCTGCGGCTGCGACGGCGCCCGCAGCAAGGTGCGCGAGATCGCCGGCTTTGCGTTCTCCGGCGGCACCTACGACCACCTGTATTACGTGGCCGATGCGCAAGTGGCTGGCAACAACACGGATTTGCACGCCCACCTGGGCGCGAACTCTTTTGCGCTGATGTTGCCCGTGCGCACCAGCGGCATGCAGCGCCTGATCGGCATCCTGCCCGACAAGCCGGAAGGCACGCCCGCGCCCGTCTTCGACGACGTGCGGGAACAGGTGGAAAGCTTGCTGAATATCCAGGTCGAGCACGTGAACTGGTTTTCCACGTATAAAGTCCATCACCGGGTGGCGGCGCAGTTTCGCGAGCGGCGCTGCTTCATCCTCGGCGACGCGGCCCACCTGCACAGCCCCGTGGGCGGCCAGGGCATGAACACGGGCCTGGGCGACGCCGTCAACCTGGCGTGGAAACTGGCGCAAAAGCTGCGGGGACAAAGCAACGACGCCCTGCTCGACACCTATGAAAGCGAGCGCATCGTGTTTGCCCGCAAGCTCGTCGCCACCACCGACCGCGCCTTCCAGGCCATCGTCGCGCAAGGCATCGCCGGGCAATTCCTCCGGCGCTGGCTGGTGCCGCACGCGCTGCCCTTCCTCTCCGGCTTTGCACGGGCGCGTCGCTTGCTGTTCCGGACCGTGTCGCAAATCGAGATCAGCTACGAGGACAGCGCCCTCTCCGCCGGCCACGCGGAATACCTGCGCGGCGGCGACCGCCTGCCGTGGTTCTCGGACGGCACGCAAGACAATTTTATCGCCCTGCGCAGCATGGATTGGCAATTGCACATCTATGGCGAGCCGGCGCCCGAACTGCTGGACGAAGCGCGCGTGCTGAAACTGCCCGTGCATTGCTACACCTACAACGTGGCCGCCAAGCTGGCCGGCCTGGGCCGCGACGCGGCCTACCTCCTGCGCCCCGACGGCCACATCGCGCTGGCCCTGCACCAGCAGGAAAGCGGCGCCCTGCGCGCCCTGGCCTTGCGGCTGGGCCTGCATTTCGGTCCTGCCGAATCGGGCAAGGCGGCGCCCCGGCCGGTGTAGGGGAATCACGGGGCCGTGTTGCACTGCCGCATCGACTGCGCATCGACTGTATAATGTCGGCTACCATCGCATTTTGTCCTGGCGCAAGCGCCGCGATCAAGCGAACCGCATTCATTCCCCTTAGCCCTACCCATGACGACCATTACACTCTACGGTATCCCCAACTGCGATACCGTCAAAAAGGCCCGCACCTGGCTGGCCGCGCAGCAACTCGATTTCACCTTCCACGACTTCAAGAAACAGGGCCTGGAACGCGCCACCGTCGAGGCGTGGCTGGCGCAATTGCCATGGGATGTGCTGGTCAACAAGAAAGGCACGACCTGGCGCGCCCTGTCCGACGAGCGCAAGGCGTCCACCGTCGATGCGGCCAGTGCCCTGGACCTGATGCTGGAAAACCCATCCATCATCAAGCGCCCCGTGCTGGACAAGGATGGCCAGTTCAGCGTGGCGTTTTCCGATGTGCAATATTCAGCCATTTTTTCAGTTTAAACCCGACACCTGCAAGGCTGGGGTCGTACTCAAGAGTACGAGCCCGCTCTACACCATGACCACCTCCAAAACCCTCGCCCTGACCGAAAAACTGATCGCCCTGTCCTCGGTCACGCCCGACGACAAGGGCTGCCAGCAGCACCTGATCGATATCCTCACGCCGCTGGGCTTTGTCTGCGAGACGATACAGTCGAATGACGTCACCAACCTGTGGGCGCGGCGCGGCACCACCTCGCCCGTGTTCGTCTTTGCCGGCCATACGGACGTGGTGCCGACCGGCCCCGTCGAGCAATGGCGCTCGGAACCGTTCATCCCCACGCACCGCGACGGCAAGCTGTACGGCCGTGGCGCGGCCGACATGAAGACCTCGATCGCCGCCATGGTTGTTGCTTGCGAGGAATTTATTGCGGCCACGCCCGACCACACGGGCTCGATCGCCTTCTTGATCACCAGCGACGAGGAAGGCCCGGCCACGGACGGCACCGTCATCGTGTGCGACAAGTTAAAAGAGCGCGGCGAGCAGATCGACTATTGCCTGGTGGGCGAGCCGACGTCGAGCGCGCAGCTGGGCGACATGATCAAGAACGGCCGCCGCGGTTCGCTGTCGGGCCGCCTGACGATCAAGGGCGTGCAGGGTCACATTGCCTATCCGCATCTGGCGAAAAACCCGATTCACGAAGCGGCGCAGGCGCTGGCCGACCTGGTCGAGGAAAAATGGGACGCCGGCAACGAGTACTATTTGCCAACCTCGTGGCAAATGTCCAACATCAACGCGGGCACGGGCGCGAATAACGTGATTCCGGGCGACATGGTGATCGACTTCAATTTCCGTTTTTCCACGGCCAGCACGGCGGAAAACCTGCAGGAAAGGGTGCACGCCATCCTCGACAAGCATGACTTGCAGTACGATTTGCAGTGGACCCTGAGCGGCCTGCCCTTCCTCACGCCGCGCGGCACGCTCTCCAATGCGCTGTCTGCCGCCATCCTGGAAGAAACGGGCATCGCGACGGAGCTGTCGACCACGGGCGGCACCTCGGATGGCCGGTTTATCGCGCAAATCTGCCCCCAAGTGATAGAATTCGGGCCGCCCAATGCCAGTATTCACAAGATCGACGAGCACATCGAACTGCGCCACATCGATCCCCTGAAGAATATTTACCGGCGCACCCTGGAGCATTTGCTGCCCGCCTGAACCAGAATACCGAGGCCCGTCACGGCGGGCCAGAACACCGTCTTTTCGAGAATGCCATGACCCCGAACCCGTTTTCCACGCCACGCGACCTGCTGCGCTACGCCGTTACCCGTTTTAATACCGCCAAGCTGTTTTTCGGCCACGGCAGCGCCGAAGCGTTCGACGAAGCCGCCTATCTGATCCTGCACACGTTGAAGTTGCCGCTCGACAAGCTCGAACCGTTCCTCGACGCCAAATTGCTGCCGTCGGAAGTGGCCAGCGTCATGAGCGTCATCGACCGCCGCAGCATCGACCGCGTGCCGGCCGCCTACATCACCAAGGAAGGCTGGCTGGGCACGTATAACTTCTACGTCGACGAGCGCGTGATCGTGCCCCGCTCCTTCATCGCCGAGCTGATCCCTGAGTACTTCTCGCCATGGGTGGCGGAACCGGAAGCCGTGGAAAACATCCTGGAACTGTGCACCGGCTCGGGCTGCCTATCGATCATGATGGCCGACGCCTTCCCGAACGCCCAGGTCGACGCGGTGGACATTTCCGCCGACGCCCTGGCCGTGGCCAGGCGCAACGTCGACACGTACAAATTGCAAGACCGCGTGAACCTGATCGAATCGGACCTGTACACGAACGTGCCGGCCAAGAAATATGATTTGATCATCAGCAACCCGCCGTACGTGAATTCCGCGTCGATGGGCGCCCTGCCCCAGGAATACCTGGCCGAACCGCAAATCGCCCTCGACGGCGGCAGCGACGGCATGGACCTGGTGCGCAAGATCATCGCCGGCGCGGCCGAGCGCCTGATGGACGACGGCATCCTGATGATTGAAATCGGCAACGAACGCGCCTACGCGGAAGCGGCCTTCGGCGAACTGGGCCTGACCTGGCTGACGACGAGCGCCGGCGACGACATGGTCTTCCTGCTGACGGCCGAGCAGCTCAAGCTGGTATAAGCGCTGGCGTCAGCGCGCAGCGCCTTAATTTACAACACAAAGAAAAAAATGATACGTTTCCTACAAGTAAGCCTGATGCGCGGCATCAAACCGTTGCTCGAACAAGTCGATGTCACCCTCAATCCGGGCGACAAGATCGGCCTGATCGGCGCCAATGGCGCGGGCAAATCGAGCCTGTTCGCCATGATGCGCGGCGAATTGCACCCTGACCAGGGCGAGATCGATTTCCCGGCCAAATGGCGCGTGGCTTACGTGGCGCAGGAAACGCCGCCGCTGGACCGTGCCGCGCTCGACTACGCGATCGATGGCGACATCACCCTGCGCAAACTGGAAGCGGAACTGGCGCGCCTGGAATCGGAACCGGCCACGTCGGAAAACGGTATCGCCATCGGCGAGATCTACAGCGCCATGGCCGATGCCGATGCGTATACCGTGCAGTCGCGCGGCGAGCAATTGCTGCTGGGCCTGGGCTTCACCCTGGACCAGATGCAGCAACCGGTGGCCAGTTTCTCCGGCGGCTGGCGCATGCGTCTGAACCTGGCGCAGGCGCTGATGTGCCCGTCCGACCTGCTGCTGCTCGATGAACCGACCAACCATTTGGATCTGGACGCCATCATCTGGCTGGAAGACTGGCTCAAGCGCTACGCCGGCACCTTGCTGATCATTTCCCATGACCGCGACTTCCTCGATGAAGTCGTCAACGTGGTCGTGCATATCGACGAGCGCAAGCTGAAACGCTACTCGGGCAACTACTCGAGCTTCGAGCGCCAGCGCGCGGCGCAGATGATCCTGGCCGCCGGCGCGCTGGAAAAGCAGCAGCGCAAGCGTGCCCATCTGGAATCGTTCGTGAACCGCTTCAAGGCGCAAGCGTCTAAGGCCCGCCAGGCACAAAGCCGCATGAAGGCGCTGGCAAAGATGGAAGAACTGGCGCCGCTGCGCGCCGCCGCCGAATTCTCGTTCGAATTCCGCGAGCCGCTGTCGGCCCCGAATCCGCTGCTGGTGATGGAAGACGTCGATGCGGGCTACAAGATCGAAAACGAAGCGACGGGCGAAATCACGCACAAGACCATCGTCAACGGCATCAAGTTTTCGCTGCAGATCGGCCAGCGTATCGGCTTGCTGGGCCAGAACGGCGCCGGCAAATCGACCCTGATCAAGACCATCGCGGGCGAACTGATGCCTTTGACGGGCGACGCCACCATGGGCAAGGGCCTCAACATCGGCTACTTTGCCCAGCACCAGGTGGAAATGCTGCGCCACGACGAATCGCCGCTGTGGCATCTGGCGAAGATCGCCCCGACCGTGCGCGAGCAGGAACTGCGCAACTTCCTCGGCGGCTTCAACTTCCCCGGCAACATGGTCACCGCGTCGATCGCACCGTTCTCGGGCGGCGAAAAAGCCCGTCTGGCGCTGGCGCTGATCGTCTGGCAGCGTCCTAACCTGCTGCTGCTCGATGAACCAACCAACCATCTGGATCTGGAAACGCGCGAAGCGCTGACGGAAGCGCTGGCCCAGTTCGAAGGCACGCTGGTCGTCGTTTCCCATGATCGCCACTTGCTGCGCGCCACCACCGACGAATTCATCATCGTGGCCGACGGCAAGTTGCAACCGTTCGACGGCGACCTGGACGACTACAAGGATTGGCTGTTCAAGACCAAGCTGGGTAAAGGTACCGATGTGCTGCCGGCCGCCGGCAAGGCCAACAAGACGGACTTCCCCGTCGTTTCGCCGGTAGTAGCCGCCCCGGCCCCTGCCGCGCCCGTGCGCGACAAGCGCAAGGAAGCGGAAGAGCGCCAGAAAACGGCCACCCTGCGCAAGCCGATCGAAAACAAGATCAAGCGCCAGGAAGAGCAGATCGCCAAGCGCAATGCGCAAAAGGCGGAAACCGACGCCAAGCTGGGCGAGCCGACCATCTACGACGCGGCCAACAAGGCCAAGCTGAAGCAATTGCTGGCCGATCAGACCTTCTTCACCAAGGACCTGGCGCAGCTGGAAGCGGAATGGCTCGATCTGCAGGATCAACTGGAAAAGCTCGGTTAATGCCGTAGCGACAAAAGACGACTCCCGGGTCGTCTTTTTTTATGCCGCCTGCATGGGGCTGGGGCTGCGGATCGCCATCAGGCGGTCGATGTCGACGAGGATCAATCGGCGTCCCGCCACCGTGCCCAGGCCCAGCAGATAATCGGCTTCCGTCTCGCCCAGGCCGGGCACGGCGGCGATGTCGGCGGGCGCCAGGCTGACGATATCGGTGACGCCATCGACCACCATGCCCATCACGCCATTGCTCAGCTGCAGGATGATCACGTCGGTGGCCGGGTCGGGCGCGCCGTGGGCGCTGCCGAACGCGGCGCGCATGTCGACGATGGGAATGATCACGCCGCGCGAGACGGCCACGCTGTGCAGCACTTCCCCTTCCGAGGAAAAACGGTCGAGTTCCTTCAGCGGACGCAATTCCCGCACGCAACGGTAATCGAGGCCGTATTCCAGGCCGCCCAGCCGGAAGCTCAAGTACTGCGTCAGGTATTGCGCGGTTGCGGCGCCAGGCGTGGTCGTGGGCTGCATGGTGTTCCTTTCATCCGGTAAGCGCTGCCAGGATGCGCAGTGGCGCAACGTTGGCCCCATGCTAACCAGCATCACCGCAGGCGGCGTTGAGAAACATCAACTTTCCCGGAAGGCATGCGTAGCCGCACCGCCCCGGCTTGCGCCTGCGCAGCCAACTTCCCTTACAATACCTACATCGTTTCCCCCACAGGCAGGCCATGCAACACCTCGTCAACCCCGCTGAAGTTGAATTTTCCGCCATCCGCGCTCAGGGGCCGGGCGGACAGAATGTCAACAAGGTATCCAGCGCCATCCATTTGCGCTTCCCCATCGCCGCCTCGTCGCTGCCGGAAGCGTACAAGGAGCGGCTGCTGGCCCTGCGCGACAGCCGCATCAGCAAGGATGGCGTGCTGGTGCTCAAGGCACAGCAGTCGCGCAGCCAGGAGCAGAACAAGGAAGAAGCCTTGCGGCGCTTGCAGGAAATCATCGACAGCGTCACCTTTTTGCCCGCCGTGCGGCGCGCCACCAAGCCCACGCGCAGCTCGCAGCGGCGTCGCCTCGACAGCAAGAGCACGCACAGCGTCCTCAAGCAATCGCGCGGCAAGGTCACAGACTGATTACGACGGTGGCTGGTAGGTCCAGTCCAGGCTGCCCGTGCTGTCCGCGAACACGGGCTGCGTGGCCGGCGTGGCGCTGCGCAGCAAGGCCTTGATTTCTTTCGGCGGCCGGTCGTAGACCTTGGCCGGTCCGGGCGGCACGACGAGGGCGCGCACCGTCGTCTCGCCATCGACGAGGCCCAGGGTGCAGCGCGACTGGCCCGCCGTCGCCTGCCGCTCCTGGCGCAATTGTTCCACCAGCGCCAGCATCTGCGCATGCAGGATTTCCGACTGTTTCACTTCCACGCGCAGCCGCGCCACCTCTTTCAGCACGGGAGCGATGCGCGCGGCCAGCTTGTCGTACTGCACCTGCTGCGCCGGCTGCAGCTGCAATTCGCCGCGCCGCAGCTGGCCCGCCAGGGTCAGGTAGTTGCGCACCTCGGGCAATTGCGCAATCGCATCAATTTCCTGCTGGCGCTTGTGCTGCACTTGCTGGTACTGCGTTGCCTTCGCCAGGCTTTCCGCAATTCTCTGCTCCAGGACGCTCAAATCGGGCACGAGGGGAAACAGCAGCATTTCCACCTGCCTGCGGGGGCCTGCGCTGCCGATGCGGATGGTGCGCGCCGCCACGGCGCAGCCTTCGGCCAGTTCGATGACAACCTCGTCGGCGATGATCTCGCAATTGCTGGCGCTGTCGATCACCACGCGCGTGCCGGCGATGACGCAGCTTTCGGCCCGCTTCACGTGCACTTCGCCGCTCAGCGCCTGCAGCACGGAGCCGGAGGCGACGCCCTCGACGCGCACGTCGCCGTGCTCGTTGAAAGCCGTGCCGCCCACCAGGTTGCGCTTGAGCCATATCAACCCGCCATGCGAGTGCAGATGGCCATACACGTCGCCATGGATGGTGATGTCGCTGCCGTCGAGCTGGCGCTGCTCCTGCACTTCGCCGTACTCCTCGTAGGCGGCGCGCAGCTTCAGATTGCCCGTGGTGCGGCTGCTGACGCCTTCGCGGCTGACGATCTTGTTTTCGATCGACATCTTGCCGTGCTCATCGACATTCACATAGCCATCCATGGTGGCCACGACGAAAGCGCCATCGCTGAAATGCTCGACCGACGTGCCTGGCCCCGCCACCGCAGCCAGGTCCAGCTCCAGCGGCGCGGGCGGCGGCAGTGCCTTGCCGGCCAGGTCATAGCCAGGCAAGCCGGGCGTGCCGGGCAGCAGGCGCAGCAGGCGCGCGTGCTTTTTCACTTGCGGGAAGCGGTTCTTGAAGCTGAGCAAATCCAGGCGGCCATCGGAGCGTTCGCGCGGCGCATCGTCACGGTGGATGCCTTGCGACACTTCGACCAGCTGGGCGTCGCGCCCCGGCTGCGGCGGCAGCACCCGCGCCACCGTGATGCGCTCGGCCTTGCCGCTGGCGAGCATGGCGCGCACGGCCACGCTATCGATGCCGTAGTGCACGCCCTTGCACCACAAGTCAGCCACCAGCTCGTCAAACTCGCGGCGCGCCGGCGCCTGGCCATCCGCGTCGGCAGGCAAGGTTTCAAAGTAAAACTCGGCGCTGTCGCCACGGATCTTGACCTGTTTATACAGCGCGCGGCGCTGGGGCGGGAATGGCGCCACGCGCACGGCGATGCGCAGTAAGGCGTCGCCCTTGGGCGCGGCGCGGGGGGCGGGCGCATGGAACAGGGTCAGCAGGAACAAACCGTAATCGAGGCCCGCCAGCAGCTGGCCCGACTGGAACAGCTGGTCGACGGCGGCGCGCAGCTGCGCCGGCGCCAGCGACAGGTCCAGGAACACGCCCTCGTCGCGCTGGACCAGGCCGTGCGGCAAGCCGCCTGCGGGGACCGCATCCGGAACGGGTGTGTCGTCGTCGCTCACGCCTTGCCTCCCCCAGCAGCCATTTCAAAGAATTGCCTCCGTGCACTAGAACAATATCACGGGGCGGGGCCGTGTGCCTGACTGAGCAACAATGCGGGCGGCCAGATGCAAACAGGGCCATGTCTTGCGAGATGGCCCTGTCGGAGGGGGGATGGCTGCCTAGCGGCGCGGCGGGTTGGAATAGATATCCTGGCCCACTTCGTTGATCTGGCGGCGCAGGTCGCGCCGCTCGTCGGGCGTCATGCGGCCCGTGCGGCGCGAGGCGTCGGCGCCTTCGTTGGCGCGGCGCTGCTCTTCGGCGCGCGTGTCGAAACTGCGTGCGTCACGCTGTTCGCGCAGTCGCGTATCATTGCTGCTGGTGCGCTGTACCTGTTCATACCGCTGGGCCTGCATTTGCTGCTGGTCGTCACGGCGTGGCGGCGGCTGGTTTTGCGCTGACGCCAGGCTGGCGGCAAACACGGAGCAAACGGCAAATGCGGACAGCACAGTCGTACGTGCGGCAATAGCTGCGCTGGGAGCGGCGTGAATTTTTTTAGTAAAGATATTCATTGAGTTCCTCTTCCGCGATGCCGTATAAACTTAAAGCTGATTTCCACTGTGGCCCCAGTGTATGATGCTTTACACGGTGCAGTAAGAGTAATTGGGTAAAGTTTGTAACACTTTGTAATGGGTCGCCACAGCCCCTTGCCGACGCCGCGCGAGGCGTTACTATAGCAACTAATATAAGATAACACGACACCCTAAATGACCACAACCTCCACTTCCGGCAGCAACACACCAACGCAATCGATCCACGGCCACCAGGCAAAAATCATGGTGGTCGATGACGATGTGCGCCTGCGCGACCTGCTGCGCCGCTACCTGACCGAACAGGGTTTCAATGTCTTCACGGCAGAGAGCGCGACGGCCATGAACAAGCTGTGGCTGCGCGAACGCTACGACCTGCTGGTGCTCGACCTGATGCTGCCGGGCGAAGACGGCCTGTCGATCTGCCGCCGCCTGCGCGGCGCGGGCGACCAGACGCCGATCATCATGCTGACGGCCAAGGGCGAAGACGTGGACCGCATCGTGGGCCTGGAAATGGGTGCCGACGATTACCTGCCGAAACCGTTCAATCCGCGCGAGCTGGTGGCCCGCATCGGCGCCGTGCTGCGCCGCAAGGGTCCCGATGAAATCCCCGGTGCGCCGTCGGAAACGCCGCAAACCTTCGAATTCGGCGACTTCGTGCTGGACCTGGGCACGCGCACCCTGAAAAAGAATGGAGAAACGGTGCCGCTGACCACGGGCGAGTTTTCCGTGCTGAAAGTGTTTGCCCGCCATGCGCGCCAGCCCCTGTCGCGCGAGAAACTGATGGAACTGGCGCGCGGCCGCGAATACGAAGTGTTCGACCGCAGCCTGGACGTGCAAATCTCGCGCCTGCGCAAACTCATCGAGCCTGATCCGTCGAGCCCGCTCTTCATCCAGACCGTGTGGGGCCTCGGCTACGTCTTCATCCCGGACGGACAGCCGCGCTGATCGCTGGCGAGGCATGATGAAGCTTTTTCCCGATATCAGCCTGGCGCGGCTGAAAAGCGGCTTGTTCTGGCGCACCTTTTTGCTGCTCGGCACCTTGACCACGGTCAGCATGATCGCGTGGTTCAGCATGATTTCCTTCATCCAGCGCGAGCCGCAGGCGCAGCAGATTTCCGCCCAGATCATTTCCGTCGTCACCATCACGCATGCGGCCTTGACGCACTCGGCTCCCGAGCTGCGGCGCGAGCTGCTGTTCGACCTCGTCAGCAATGAAGGCATCCGCATCTTCTCGCTGGAAGAGGACGACCGCATCGAACCGCCGCCCGACAATTACCTGATGCCCGACATCGAGGCGCTGGTGAAGGCCAAGCTGGGCAAGGACACGCGCTTTTCCGCGCGCGTCAACGGGGTGGCCGGCTTCTGGGTCAGCTTCAAGATCGACGACGACGAGTACTGGCTGATGCTGGACCGCGAGCGCCTGCGCGGCCTGACGGGCTTCCAGTGGCTGGGCTGGGCCAGCCTGGTGTCGCTGCTGTCCCTGCTGGGAGCGGCCATTATTTCCAGCCTGATCAATCTGCCGCTGTCGCGCCTGACGGCGGCCGCGCGCGACATCGCCAAGGGCAAGCAGCCGGCGCCGCTGCCGGAAAAGGGCCCGATCGAAATCATCGAGGCGAACCGCAGCTTCAACCAGATGGTCGATGACCTGAAACAGGTGGAATCGGACCGCGCCGTGATCCTGGCCGGCATTTCGCACGACTTGCGCACGCCGCTGGCGCGCATGCAGCTGGAAGTGGAAATGGCGAACCTGTCGGACGAGGCGCGCGAAGGCATCCAGTCCGATATCGGGCAAATGGACGCCATCATCGGCCAGTTCCTCGACTATGCCAGGCCGACGGAAGCGTCGAGCTTTACCGACGTCGACCTCAGCGGCTTGCTCAACGACATGACGCGCGAAGCGATGCGCCTGCCGGACGTGAAGATCAACGCCAGCATCGCCGACGGCGCGCATGCGATGGGCAACCCCACCGACCTGCGCCGCGTGCTCAACAACCTGATCGAGAATGCGCGCCGCTACGGCAAGACGCCGGACAGCGACGTGACGGAAATCGACATCGCCTGCCAGGTGCGCACCAGCCACGGCGCGAAAAAGGTGATCATCGAGGTGCAGGACCACGGCACGGGCGTGCCGGCGGAAAAGATCGAACAGCTGATGAAGCCGTTCACCCGCCTCGACACGGCGCGTGGGCAGGCAAATGGCGCCGGGCTGGGTCTGGCCATCGTCGACCGCGTGCTGCTGCGCCATGGCGCCGAATTGCAAGTGCGCAACCGCGAAGGCGGCGGCCTCGCGTTTCAGATCAGCTTGCCAGCGGCATAAACGGACGGGAACGGCACAGCTGTGCCGTTCCCTGCCGCTCAGGCGGACGCCTGTTCCTGCGCCAGCAATTTATTCATCAACAATTCCGTCGCCCCATAGCCGTACAGGGAATCGCTTTCCATGCCCGGCGTATCGAAGGGAATCGATTCTTCGCGATTCAGCTTGGCAGGGTCGGCGTCCGCATAGCTGGCGCGCCAGGCGCGCTGCAAGGATTCATTGCGGCGGATAAAGGCTGGCATGGGCCAGGCGTCGCGCTCCCAGTGGCGGCTGTCGCCCAGCAGGGGCCAGCGCTCGTTGAGCAGGGCCATGTCGCCCGTGCGCAGGCGGCGCACGGCCTGTTCCGGGCGCAAGCCTTCCAGCTCTTCCAGCGTGGGCAGGCTGTCGCGCTTCGGCCCGAACATATACGCCAGCATGATGCGCCCGGCAGGCGCCCTGCGCGCCACCACGCCGACGGCATAGCCGCCGCCCGGCAAGGGCACGGCAAACCAGCTGCCTTCTCGGTATGGTAATGATTTCATTTCTTGAAGCCCCCTGGAATACTCCGGACAGCCGCTGCTATCCGACGTTAAATTTAATTAGGGGCACAGTCTACGCGAAGCGATGCGAAAGTGGCGCATGGTACGCCACAGCAACAAACCAATAGTTACAATATTTTCTCGTCATAGTGATATTGGGCAACAATCGGCCCCGCCTTGAACAGCGCTTCCTTCATGGCCGTGTCCAGGCGCGCGTCGCGGCGGCGCATCCATTCGAGCAGCATGGCCGCTTCCTTGCGGCTGGTGTCGCCTGCATGCGCGAGCACGCGGCGCAGTTCCGGGTCCGTGCACGCCTCGAAACGCTGGCTGTTCAAGTCCAGCGCCTGCAGCGCGGCGATGGTGGCGCCGATGGCGCGGTGCATGTCGAGCGCGGTGGCCGGCAAGCCGGATTCTTCCAGTGGGACGGTGGTCATGCGCATTCCTTTTCGCGTAGTGGTGACATCGGCTGCATTCTCCACCGCGCGGACGAAAAGCTCAAGCGTCCACGACACGTTTCCACCCGTTCGGCCATAATCATGGCTCAGCAACAGCGCAAACCTCAGCGGCAGGAGCCCCATGTTCAATTTCGACTTTTACAATCCGACGCAAATCCTCTTCGGCCAGGGCCAGATCGCCGCCATCGCCAGCCTGATCCCGCCGCAGGCGCGGGTCCTGATGACCTACGGCGGCGGCAGCATCAAGCAGAACGGCGTCTACGATGAAGTCAAGGCGGCGCTGGCCGGCCATACGGTGCTCGAGTTTGCCGGTATCGAACCCAATCCCAGCTATGAAACCCTGATGCAGGCCGTGGCCATGGTGAAAAGCGAGCGCATCGACTTCCTGCTGGCCGTCGGCGGCGGTTCCGTGGTCGATGGCACCAAGTTCATCGCCGCGGCCGCCCTGCATGAAGGCGAGGCGTGGGACATCCTGGCCAAAGGCGGCAAGATCGTCGAAGCCGCCCTGCCCTTCGGCACCGTGTTGACCTTGCCGGCCACGGGGTCCGAAATGAATGGCTCGGCCGTGATCACGCGCAAGGCGACGCAGGAAAAGCGCTCATTCATGAGCCGCAAGGTGTATCCTAAATTCTCCGTGCTGGACCCGTCGAAAACGTTCACCTTGCCGCTGCGCCAGGTGGGCAATGGCGTCGTCGATGCGTTCGCGCATGTGATGGAACAGTACCTGACCTACCCCGTGAACGCGTCCGTGCAAGACCGCTTCGCCGAAGGCATTTTATTGACGCTGATCGAGGAAGGCCCGAAAGCGCTGTCGCACCCGGACGACTACGACGTGCGCGCCAACGTGATGTGGAGCGCCACCCTGGCCTTGAACGGCCTGATCGGCGTGGGCGTGCCGCAGGACTGGTCCACGCACGCCATCGGCCACGAATTGACGGCCCTGTATGAGCTCGACCATGCGCAAACCCTGGCCATCATCCTGCCCAGCATGTTGCGCGTGCGCAAGCAGGCCAAGCGTGCCAAGCTGCTGCAGTACGCGGCCCGCGTGTGGGGCCTGGACGGCGGCGACGAAGACGGCCGCATCGAAGCGGCCATTGCGCGCACGGAATTCTTCTTCCGCCACATGGGCGTCAAGACGCGCCTGGCCGACTACGGCCTCAATCACGCCAGCGTGGACGCCGTCGTCTCCGCCCTGGAAGCGCACGGCATGACGGCGCTGGGCGAACAGCGCGAAGTGACGCCCGCCGTCAGCCGCAAGGTGCTGGAACTCAGTTTATAGATTCGCGCCACACTGTTGTAAAACGGTCAGCCAGCGGGACAGCTGGCCGTGCTTCATGCTAAGCTGTCATTTCGCTAGGGGTCCTGGAGCAGTCATCCGGGTGAGAGATACCCTTCGTACCTGATCTGGATAATGCCAGCGAAGGAAAGCGCAAAGTACCTCCCTCCTTTGATAGCTCCTGCGTTGGCGCCAGCCGAACAAGCAGCCTGCCGTGCTCTTTCCCGAGACGGCTTGAACCACGAGCAATCTATGTCCACACCGAATTTATCCGTTTCTGTATTGACCCTGGCCATCCTGCACGCGTTTGCCGCGCCTGCCCTGGCCGCGAATGACACCACCGAAGCCGCCGACCCGCAGGCGCAAAGCATGGCCGAAGTCGTCGTCACGGCCAGCAAGGCGCCGGCCGCCAAGCGCGCCTCCGTGGGCGGCTTTTCCGACGCGCCGCTGCTGCAGACGCCCGCGTCCGTCACCGTCATTTCGCAAAAAGACATGCAGGACTTACAGATCCGCAATCTCAGCGATGCCGTCAAGCTCGACGCCAGCATCAACGACGCCTACAACGCCGTCGGCTATGCGGAACAGTTTACGATCCGCGGCTTCAAGCTCGATAACAATTCCAGCTACCGCAAGGATGGCGTGGCCATTCCTGGCGACACGCAAATTCCGCTGGAAAACAAGGAACGCATCGAAGTGCTGAAGGGCCTGGCCGGCTTGCAGGCAGGCGTGGCCGCGCCGGGCGGCGTGATCGACTTCATCGTCAAGCGCCCGACCAACACGCCATTGCGCACCGTCACCGTGGAAACGCGCGAGCGTGGCACCCTGTACGGCGCCGTCGACCTGGGCGGCCGCCTGGAAGACACCCGCTTCGGCTACCGCGTCAACGTGGCGGCCGAACGCCTGCGCTCCTACATCAAGGGCGCGGACGGCAACCGCAAGTTCATTTCCGGCGCCTTCGACTGGCAAATCTCGCCGCAAGCGCTGCTGCAGCTCGATGCCGACTACCAGGACAAGGCGCAGGCGACGGCGCCCGGCTTCCAGCTGCTGAACAATAAAACCTTGCCAACCGGCATCAGCGCCGACGCCATGCTCAACCTGCAGCCGTGGACGCGCCCCGTGGAAACCGTCACCAGCAATCTCGGCCTGCGCTTCCAGTACGCCTTCAATGAGGACTGGCACGCCACCCTGTCGGCCAACCAGCACTCGTTCAAGCGCGACGACTACACGGCCTTCCCGTACGGCTGCAGCGGACAGGACCTGTACCCCGGCTTCTGCGGCAATGGCGACTACGACGTGTATGACTACCGCAGCCTGGGCGAGACGAAAAAGCCGCTGAGCGCGCAAGCCATGATCCAGGGCAAGTTCGCCACCGGTTCCCTGCGCCATGACTTCACGGCCGGCGTCTCGACCTTCCGCCGCAAGGACCGCGCCGGCCTGTACGTGTACGACTGGGTGGGCGTGAGCAACATTTATCAGCCGCAGATCGTCGGCACGTCGCCCGGCGTCACGGGCCCCGTGCGCCTGGTGCGCAAGGATACGGAAAACGCCGTCTTCGTGCAGGATATCGTCAGCCTGGCGCCGAACTGGAAACTGCATGGCGGCTTGCGCCATATCAATGTCGACGGCTACCAGTACGTGCTGAAGGCCGATACGGAAATCCGCGCCAAGCACGATTTCCTGCTGCCGAATGTATCGCTCGTCTACACCCCGCTCGACAATGTGTCCGTGTATGCGGCCTATTCGCAGGGCATGGAACATGGCGGCACGGCCGACCGCAAGGCCATCAACGCCAACGTGGAACTGTCGCCGAGCCGCTCGAAGCAGATCGAACTCGGCGCCAAGATGGATGTGACGCCGGACTTCATGCTGACGGCCAGCCTGTTCCAGATCCGCAAGGGCCTGGAATTCAACCAGTACGTCGACAGCAGCAAGAGCGCCTACAACTTCGTGCGCGAAGGCCAGGCCCAGCACCGGGGGCTGGAATTGTCGGCCCAGGGCAAGGCATCGTCCAGCCTGAGCCTGGGCGCGTCCGTGACGGCCCTGAACAGCCAGCAGTCAGGCACGGGCAATGCCGACCTCGACGGCAAGCGCGTGCCGAACGTGCCCGCCTTCAAGGCGGCCGTGCATGCGGATTACGCCGTGCAGCAAGTGACGGGCCTGAGCGTAAATGGCAGCTGGGAATATGCGGGCAAGAAAGCGTTTGAGTACAACAACACGACCTTCGTGCCGTCGTACCACGTATTCAACCTGGGCGCCGCATACGCCACGCGCATCGCCGGCACGCGCGCCGTGCTGCGCGCCGCCGTCAACAACGTGGCCGACAAGTTCTACTGGCGCGACGTGACGCCGGAATCGGACGGCTATCTGTACCCGGGCGCCAGCCGTACCTTTAAAGTCTCGGCGCAGTTCGACTTTTGACAACCACATGGGGCATGCGCCGGACATGCCCCTATTCATGGATGCAAATATCAAATAATTAAAATATTACAATGTGGCAATTATTAAATTGTTATAATTGCCACCTTTATTTTATTATCCGTGCAAGGCATCTCCATGAAACAGCATGTAGCGTCACTGGCATTTGCCAGCCTGATCCTGATCACGGGAGGCGGCGTCCACGCCACCGAGGCAGCGATTCCCATAGAGCAATTCACCAGCAAGGATCGGTTCAGTACGCCACGCCTGTCGCCAGATGGCAAACACATAGCGGTCACGACTCAGGTGCAGCAGGGCGGGCGCAGCATCCCCATCATCACCATCTATGCCTTGCCGGACATGAAAGCGGTAGGCATGCTGCGCCTGCGCATATTTGAAGTGCCGCTTAACTACCTTTGGTTGACAAACACGCGCTTGGTATTGCGCAAGGGTCTGGAACTGGGAGAGCTGGAACAACCGGTATCAACTGGTGAAATCATTGCTTTTGACCTCGACGGGTCCAAGCAGGAATACCTGTTCGGCTACGATATGTTCCGCTCGTCGAGTCGAGGCGACCGCCTCGACGATGATCATGGCTATGCCCGCATCAACGGCGTTCCCTTGCCGCGCAATAGTCACGTCTTTCTGTCAGCCCAGGAATGGGATCGTGACCGGTCAAAGTTATACGACGTCGACAGCAAGAAGGCCCATCGCAAGACCCTGGCCGACATCGCTGCGCCACGCCTGCAGTTTGTGCAGCAGCGCAATAGCGTACCGCGCTTCGCCTACGGCTGGGACGACAAGAACGAGCCGGTGCTGTACCGTCTTGATGACGCCAGCGGTCAGTGGCGTCTCACCCCTCCCGCCCCAAAACAAACCACAATCCCGTTCCAGTTCACAATGGACGACAGCGCTTTTTTTGCAACCCATGCCGTCGACGGTGGCCCGGAAGCCCTGGTGCGGGAAGAGTTGGCTAGCGGAAAACAAGTGGTTCTCGCGCAAGATCCTGTTGCCGACCTGGGCAGCGTAATGTATGACGCCAACGAGATGCCTTTTGCAGTATCTCACCAGCTGGGCCGTACCCGTGCCATCTACCTGGACGCCGATAGTGCGGACGCCCGGCTGCACAAGCAATTGAGCGCATCTTTTCCGGACGAATATGTACGCTTCATCAACTTCACGGATGACGGCGCCACCTTGCTGTTTTCCATCTACAGCGATCGCGACCCGGGAAGCTACTACCTGTACGACAAGGCCAGCAACAAGGCGGAACTGCTGTACTCGGCCATGCCTGGCATCGACCCGGATCGCATGGCCGAGCGCCGTCCCATTGCCTTCAAGGCACGCGACGGATTGCAACTGCATGGCTATCTGACCATGCCGACGCATGCGCCAGGCGTCAAATTGCCGCTGGTTGTCATGCCCCACGGCGGACCGCACGGCGTCTACGATACTTGGTCGTTCGACAGCGATGCGCAGTTCCTCGCCAGCCGCGGTTACGCGGTACTCCAGGTTAATTTCCGTGGTTCCGGGGGCCGTGGCGAGACCTTCATCCGGGCAGGCTACCGTCAATGGGGCGAAAAAATCCAGGACGACATCCTGGACGGCCTCGCCGCCGTCATTGCTGAAGGCGAAGTCGATGCAGGGCGCGTCTGCTCCTACGGCGCCAGCTTCGGCGCCTACTCCGCAATGATGCTGACCATACGTGCGCCTGGCGCCTTCAAATGCGCTATCGGCTATGCCGGCGTATATGACCTCAGCTTGTTCAGAAAAGAAGATAATGCGCGCCGCCACAAATATATCCGGAATGCCTACCAGGATTACATCGGTGAAAACGACAAGGAACTCGACGCCATCTCGCCTTCACGCCTGGCTGACCGCATCAAGGTGCCGGTATTGCTGGTGCACGGCGACAAGGACAAGACGGCGCCACCGGAACACGCCGAGTTGATGCGCAAGGCCTTGGCCAAGGCCGGCAATGCACCGCAATGGATGATGGCGGAAAATGAGGGACATGGCTTCTACATGACCAAAAACGCCACCGCGTTCTATCAACAACTGGAAAGCTTCCTGGCCGAGCACATCGGCAAATAAGGCTGCTTTACCCCGCCATGCTCGGGGTACTGGCGCTCAACCAGGCATCCGCCTGCTCCAGCCGCGCCGCCAGGCTGCCGCTGACAAGCAGATAGGAAATCTGGCGCTCAGCCAGCTCCTCAAGCAGCTGGCGGTGAATCAGCTGGCGCACGGCTTCCGACTCGCGCTGCAAGCCGTCGGCCACCCAGGGGCTGTCGGGCGCCGTGACCAGGGTCAGGCCATAGTGGTAGTCATCGGCCAGGGCGGCCAGCGGCGCATCGACGCCATGGAAGTAATGGCGGCTGTAGACGGCCGTCATCAGCGGCGTCGTGTCGCAAAATAAGAAATGCTGCGCCTGCGCGGCGGCCGCGTTTTCCCGCGCCAGCTGCATGCGGGCAATCCCAAACTGGTCGGCCGCCACGGGCACCCTGCCTTGCGTTTCCACAAACTCGCGTAAATACTCGGGCACCCAGACGCTGCCATAGCGCTCGGCCAGGGCGGCCGCCAGGGTCGACTTGCCCGACGATTCCGCGCCCAGGATGGCCACGCGCACGCAACGCTCCATCACTTGAGGACCATCGCGCTCGGCGCGGCCGGGGCCGACTTTCTCCACGCCAGCAAGCCGATGACGGCCATCACGACAAAGAACGCATACAGCACGGCCGTCAGGGTCAGGCCCTTGTGCACATACAGCCACACGTACAGCACGTCGACGATGATCCAGGCGATCCAGTTTTCCAGTTTCTTGCGCGACAGCAGAAATTGCCCCACCAGGCTGCCTGCCGTGAGGAAACCATCCGCATGGGGCACGTCCGTGTCCGTCGTCGTCAGCAGCCAGGCGATCAGCAGGAAGCCCACCAGCCAGCCCGCGGCGCACGCCAGCCAGCCGCGGCCGTCGAGGCGCGTGACGGGCAGGGTCTTGCCGCCGCTGGCCGGATGCAGCCATTGATACCAGCCCCAGAACGAGACGCTGATGAACAGCAGTTGCAAGGCCATGTCGCCGTACAGGCGCGACTCGAAAAACACGAAACCGTAGGCGGCCGAGGAAATGATGGCGAACAGCCACGCCCAGTGATTCTGGCGGATGTTCAGCGCAACGGTTGTCAGTGCCAGGACAAAGGAAATCAGTTCAAGCGGCGTGGTGGCAAAACCCAGCAGGAGAAGCGTATCGTTCATGGGAATCGTGATGAGGCTGGTGGTGCAGTATGCAATACCGGCCATGAATAAGCAAGATTGCCCTTGCCGTCCGCCGCCCTTCCCGCCTCAGACGAAGCCCGCCCTGGCGGCGCGCGCCAGCGAATGCCGCACGATCAGCTTGTGAAACGGGCGGATCAGCAGGATGTAGGCGCGCCCCACCCGGTTATGGCAATGCACGACGCTGGAGACGGTCACGCTGCCATGGCGGCCCGCGTCGCGGTTGCGCAGCACGGACAGGCGGAAATCGAGGTGGCTGTCATCCTCGCCCAGGATGATCTCGTCATCGCTGACGGCATAGATGCGGAAGATGCCGATGCGCTTGCCTGGCCGCGCTTCCATCTGTTTTGCCGTCCGGATACCGAAGCGCGCCACAATGGCGTCGCGCAGCACCATCAGCTTGCGCGCCCAGCCCGGCTGCTTGCCCAGCAGCTGGCGCGCCAGGCTCTGCATGTCCATCTGGCGCGCCTGCGCGGTGGGTAAATCGACGGCGTACGCGTCGGCCAGATTGCTGCCGGGATACAACGGGGCGATGCTGGCGCCTGGCGGCAAGTCCACGCTGCGGACGGCAATGTTCATCTCATGCATGTGCTCTCCATGTTTTCAGTGATAACATGCCTATCATACACGACGATGTGAACAGCGATAACATAGAATGACAACAACGAGCACCTATCATCACGGCAACTTGCGCGACACCCTGGTCGCCACCGTCATCGCGCAACTGGCGCAGCAGCACGACGCGGCCCTGTCGCTGCGCGAACTGGCGCGCACGGTGGGCGTGTCGGTCGCCGCCGTGTACCGCCACTTCCCCAGCAAGGAAGCCCTGCTGGCCGAGGCGGCGGCGGCCGGCTTCGCCAGCCTGATCGCCAAATGGGAGGCCGAACTGCCGCCGCAGGGCAGCCTGCCTTCCGAACAGCGTTTTCAGCTGCTGGGCCAGCAATACATCGAATTCGCCCTGGCCGCGCCGGCCCACTACCGGCTGATGTTCGAGCACCAGGACGTGCGCCAGTTCCCCGCCCTGCAGGAAGCGGCGCAGGCGTGCTTTCAATATGTGCTGCAGACGGCAGGCGCGGCCGTGCGCGAAGCGGGCCTCGATGCGCGCTGGGACAAGGCCGCCGCCAGCGCCGGCTGGTCGCTGGGCCACGGCTACGTGATGCTGCTGCTGAGTGGCCGCCTGGCCATGGCGGACGGCGGCGACGACCTGTCGCCGGCCATGGTGCCGCGCTTTTTTCAGTTGCCGGTGGAGGCACTGCGGCAGGCTGCCTTGCCATGCGGGACAACCGTCATACAGTCAAATTGACTCGCTTATCGGCAGGCGCCGCCTTCAGGAGCTTTTGACTCATGCACAACATATCGATAGACACACTCTCCGTGATCGCCAGGCAATGCATTGCCGCCACGTGCCTGCAACGCTTTTGCCGGCGCTTTGATGTGCATCATCCCGCCCTGTCCGCGTTCTCCGCTCACGTGTGGAAAGTGGCGCAGGTCGGGCCAAGGGATTTTGCGGCTTGGGAACGAGGCTTTGCGTCCCTGGCTGTCACGGGCATGGGCGATCCCTGGCCGGAAGACGTGCGCGCGGCACTGCCGGGGCACCTGCTGGGCGCGCTGGAAGCACTGGTGCAGCATGTGCTGGAAACGAGCGCCTGTACCTGGCATGGCGATGACCTTCCGGCCAGCCGGCGCCAGCTGGAAGCCGTGCTTGAAATCTGTGCCAGGCATGGCGTGGCCGTGCCGCCGCTTGCGCACTATGTGCAGCACGATGCAGCGCTGCGTGGCGGCTGGGGGCCGACGCTCACGGACGAAGAAGTCCGGGCCTGGCAAGCCCTGATATAGCGCTTACGCCAGAAGGCCTTGGCGCACCTGTTCGAGCAGGCGCTCCTCTTCCTCCGTATCGGCATCGATTTGCGTGACCACGGTCCAGAACGGCGCACACGTCTTGATCTGCTCAAAAGCACGGCGCGTTTCCAGCCGCACCATGGTTTTCCTGAGGCTATGCAGATAGCCTTCCTCGATGGCGCAGAGCAACTCGTCATCGGCAGCGTCGATCAGCTCGCTTAAAGCATCTTCGATCCTTGCATAGCCCTCGTCCCACAATTGCCCGATTTCCGGCACGTCGGCTTCCATGCACTCGTTCGACCAGTCCGGAGGATAGTAATCGCGCGCCCTGTTACCGGGATCGGTGTCGAAACTCAGCGAAATGGACGGGAACGATACGGCGTTGAAGGCAAAGGCTGAAAATGCCTGATCCTTGAAAGCGGACGCGCCCAGCAGCGCCAGCGAGGCGCTGGCCAGCCTGAACCAGGTTGCTTCAACGTCATAGGCTGTTTCAAACGCGTGCCAATCCGGCGGCAAATCGGGAGTCTGGGGCATGGGAACCTGTCGAAAAAGAATAGCGGTGGATAGTGGAGGAATTATACGTGGCGCAGGCAATGCGGCAGGTCGTGGCGCATGAACAGTGCGGGGCCATGCCGGAACCGCAGGCCGGTGGGGCGCAACGCATAGTCGGCGGCCAGGAAATATGGTTTTTGCAACAACGAGGCGGCGCTTGGCTTTGGGGTTGCGGGCGGAGGACGCACACCCATGGCGGCGTCGAGCAGGCTCTTTCGTTGACCATCCCACGGCGGCAGATCGGCCGGTGGCAATGGCAGGATTTTATCGAGGTTGGGGAAGCGGCGATTGGGGTTGAAGCCGAGGGCATTACTAAGCATACGATATCGCTCGCCACGAGCCTTGTCCACATATGGCGCCAGCATATCGGCAAGATCAAAAGGTGAACCGAATTCAATTGCCAATGCATTTGCACAATCCTCACAACCAAACTTAACACCCTCATGCAACACCTTTAATGCACGATTTTTTGTTTCAGCGTTACGCGGTCCAATTATTTCTCCAGTAGCAGCACTCGGAGACAAATACAGAAAATGCAATTGATAAGCTGCTAGGCCATTTCCTTGGCCAAAAGCACACTCCAAAATTTTTGTCGCTACCGGAATATTCGACCAATAGCCCGCGCCCTCACTACGTGGCCCCACTTTTAATTTAAGCGCCAAAAATGCCATCGCTTGCGGGTTACCCATCTGTGCAGCCTTTTGCCAAAAGGCATAAGCGCGAGTGATGTCGCCGTTGACACCCGTGCCATTCGCATAATACGTTCCCATCCGGTCATACGCCGCCGGTATGCCCAGCCGCATCGCCTTTTCCACCAGTTGCACCGCTTCTTCCTCACCATATAAAGGATCGCGCCCTTCCACATACAGGCTGGCCAGATTGAGCATCGCCTTCCAGTGCAATCGCTCTGCCGCCTGACGCGTCAGGGCGACGACTTTTTTGTAGTCGCGGTCTTCCACGAAAATTTCAGGATCTTCCATGGCGCGCGCTTCGAGGAACCAGTCCTCGGCTTGCGCATCGATGGGCGGCACCTTGCTCGCCTCGGTTTCGCAAATGAAATCCGAAACATGCGGATTGAAGAGGGGCAAGCTTTGGTTGCGTGGCAGGACTTTGTCGTTAGGCATTTTGCAGGCAAGCAGGCAGCACAAGACAATAAGCGACGCAAGGCGTCCTCTTGAGCCAGCCATGCTGGATTGATTGCTATCCATTGCGTTACCCAAGATCAGGAAGGGACGCATCCATCAAATGCCACGTCACGTCGCCATCTGGCAAGTCCAGCAGCCAGTCGCGGCGCGGTCGCGGGAACGGTGCGCCCTGGTTCAGCCACACCTGGCGCCAGTACTGGTTGACGATGGCCTGCAGCGGATGGTCGGCCGCCACCCACGGTTGCCAGACGCCGCTGACCGGACAGGCTTGCCCGCAAGCGCAGCTCAACAAAGGCTCGGGCCGCGCCACCTCGCGCAGCAAACCGCGCGCCGCGCGCGGTTCCACGGCGCCATGGTTGTGCCGTATCGTCAGGCACTGTTCCCACGTCACGGGGCCGTAACGGCTCTTGCCAGCGGCATCGAGCATGCTGAAATGGCGGAACTCTTCGCCCTCACCAAAAAGCCGGGCCGGTTCCGTCACTCCTTGCCCTTGGGCGGGTTGCCAGTATGCAGAAAACGGCGCAGTCGGCGCGTCGCTGTGCAAGCCGGCGGGACGCAGCGCATAGTCGGCGGCCAGGAAATATGGTTTTTGCAACAGCGCGGCGGCGCTTGGCTGCGGGGTGGGTAGCGGCGGGCGGACACCCTTGGCGGCATGCAGCAAGGTATCCCTGTCGCCATTCCAGGGCGGCAGATCGGCTGGCGGGAGCGGCAAGACCTTGTCCAGATTAGGAAAGCGCGCATTGGGATTGAATCCCAGTTCACGGCTAAGTACGCCGTAACGTTCCGCTCGCGCTTTATCAATGTACGGAACCAGCATATTTGCAAGATCAAACGGATCGCCGAATTCAATCGTGAGTTTGTTTGCGCATTTCTCACAGCCCAGCCTTACTCCGGTATGTAATACTTGCAAGGCACGCTCTTTGGTTTCATTTGTTCTTTCCCCATCAGACGTGCCGTCAGGCGTTCTTAATACAACATATAAATAAGATAAATCATATGCGGATGGGCCATATCCCTGCCTCAGCGCACACTCCATCATCTTGATTGCCACAGGAATATTCCCCCACATTTCAGCACCCGGATAATCCTTCCCCGCAGTGAGTTTTTCTCCTAAAAAACCCAGCGCTTGGGGGTTACCCATCTGCGCCGCCTTTTGCCAAAAGGCATAGGCACGCGTGATGTCGCCGTTGACGCCCGTGCCATTCGCGTAATACGTCCCCATCCGGTCATAGGCGGCAGGTATGCCCAGCCGCATCGCCTTTTCCACCAGTTGCACCGCTTCTTCCTCACCATATAGAGGATCACGCCCTTCCACATACAGGCTGGCCAGATTGAGCATCGCCTTCCAGTGCAATCGCTCTGCCGCCTGACGCGTCAGAGCGACGATTTTTTTGTAATCGCGGTCTTCCACGAAAATTTCAGGATCTTCCATGGCGCGCGCTTCGAGGAACCAATCCTCGGCTTGCGCATCGATGGGCGGCACCTTGCTCGCCTCGGTTTCGCAAATGAAGTCAGGAGCATGCGGATTGAAGAGGGGCAGACTCTGGTTCCGTGGCAGGACTTTGTCGTTAGGCATTTTGCAGGCAATCAAAGGAACAAAGAGAAGAACTGCCAACGCAAGAAATGGCAGGCGAAAGAAGACGATATTTTTTTTACTCATGATCAGCCCAGGCGTATGGTGGAGCTGCGTTTGTCTTCCAGAGGCAGCAGGAAACCGGTCATTTTCTTTAAAAGTGCATTTTCAGATTTATCCCATTTTTTCTTGCGATTTGCGCCCATCAGCTCCACCCACTTCCGATAAGCATCCACAATCTCCGCCTTCGTCCCTCCCCCTCCATCAACCAGTCCGCCGCTATGCATGCGCCACACCCGCTTGCGCAAATCGCGGGCCACGCAGTGATCGACAGTGGCGATATTGATCTCGCTGTCGACGGCCATGCTGCGCTGGTTCAGGTTGGCGCTGCCCAGCGTCATGAACACGTCGTCGACCAGCATCAATTTGGAATGGATGTAGATTTCGCGGTAGCGCCAGCGGTCCTTGTCAAACGCGCTGACATTGAGCATGGCCACCGACACCTTCAGCCCGAATTCGCTTTCGAGCGTCATCGCGCCGGGTTTGTTGATGCCGTTGGAATGCTGCACCACGTCGGGCAACTTGACTTCCGCCTCGGTGGAAATGCCGAATCCGGCCCTGACACGCCGGGTTTTCGGTCGCTTGTTATAGTCGTCGATCATGGTGTTTTGCCCCGTCATGCCGGCATGCTGCCCCAGCGCAGCCAGCGTGTCGTGGGTGCGCGGCACCATCTGCGCGCGCTCCGGCACGGGAATGACGATGAATACGTGCATGACCGGCATATCACGCATGGTCTTGCCAGCTTTCAGGCTTCCGGCCTTCCAGGCGGCGACCACCTTCTTGCGCTCGGCCAGCAAGTGCCGGGCCCATTCTTCATACTGGAAATACTGGTTTTCCACATACAGGTAGCCGGCCGCCAGGCTGGCCTGGGTCACGGCGCGAAAATAGGTTTCCTTGATCGTCTTGTCTTGCTCCTCGGGCTGCGTCAGGACGATCTGCACGGTGGAGTCGCTTGGTCCGGCCTTGCGCAACAGCCGCGCCGGCGGGCTGCCATGTGGCAATTCGCGGCTCACGCTGGCAGTGGCGGCGCCATGCGTGCGATCGCCAGACGCGCGATCCCACGCCTTCACGAAATTATTGTAGAGCGCGATAAGCGCCTTGCCGCCGTCGATGCGGCAGGCGTAATCCTGATAGGGTTTCAAGGTGGCGAAGCCGCCGTCCTCGGCCACTCCCTGCACACACTCGCGCCGCTCGTTGACGCCGCCCTGTTCGCGGCGCGTATCGTCGAGCAGATGGGCCGTCGTATCCCAATAATCGGTCACCGAGTTCAGGCCCATCACGTAACCGACGGCCTTGGCCCCCTCTTCGTGATCGAAATCGATCAGGACCGGCTTCTGGTGGTGCGTGCCCAGATATTGCATGCCGGGCTTTTCGATTTCCCCCATCGTCAAGCCGTGCGGCTGGTTTATCTCGGTCGCGATACTCTTGCCGATCGCGCCGCTGTCGCCGTGCCGCAAGCGGATCTCCAGGCCACCAAACAGGCCCTTGAAAGCGGCCGTATACCAGCTGTAACAATATTCTTGACGCGCCATCATCGGCATATCCTCGGGCCGGAGGTACTCGCCCCAATAACCGTTGCCTAAAATATGTTTCTTTTTTTGGACAGCATCGTGCAACATCGCCAGGCTGGCTTTTGCGCTGACGTCATCAAAGCGTTGTCCATCGGCTTTCCATGATGATGCGTCATGCGAATAGCCCGGCATAGTGCGCGCTATCGGCGAACCGATCCGGTCATGCCAGATCAGCAGGCGCACCCTGACGTGACGCCGTGCGGCGGCGATCAGCAAGTCGCCAAACGTTTCGCCCCGCGGCCAGGTGGCGCTGTTGCCACGCACCAGTTCCATGCCCGGGTCGAAACCCCAGCAGCACAGGTCGATGGACTTTTCAGCCTTGGCGATCTCGCCGGCGATGTCGGCGAACCCTTCCTCTCCGCAAATGAACAGTGTCAGCTTGTTGTTATGCGTAATCGGATGAGTGGCCTTGCCCTTCAGGTTGCGGTTTTCCAGCAGCCACTGGAGCGAACTGGTCGCAGTCCGTCCGACTTCGTCGATATGGGTGGTTTCGATGCGGCCGCTCGATTCCGGCATGGCGCTCTCCAGTCAGTGTCGTGCATCATTGAACCCCGCGGCCGTCGGCGGTGTCGTCAAACGCGCGCAAGCCGCGGTTCGACAGCGTGTGTTCGCCGTCCGGCGCCGCGTCCGGGTCGAAGCGTGCGCTCGCTTGCAATAAAAACTCTTCGCCATTGCCAAGGACGACACGGTAGCGCGGCGTGCCGTCCTGATGCGCGATCAGGATGCGGCCGAATTCGTCGGTCAGGCCTTGCTCGACCTCGGCTTCCCCGTTGTACAGCGTGTACGGCACGTGCGCGTATTGCCCGCCATCCGCATGGGCCTGTATCGTATGCTGCAACTGCCCCGCTACCGGCGCGATGGGCGGTTCCAACTCCGGTTGCGGCCGGTTTTTGGGCGCCAGGGTTTCCAGGTTTCCATGGAACAGCGTCGGCGACGCGGTAAAAAACTGTACCTTGTCGCTAATTTCAAGCATGCAATTGGCGCCATGCAGGCGCACGCCTTTGCGGCCGCGAATATGCACCCAGTCGGTCTGACTGATCAATTCCAGCACCTTGTTGGCGACGATATCGACCGTATCGGTTTGCGCCGCGATCTGCACCGGGCCAGCTGCGGCGATCAGTTTCATGCCGGCCTTGTGGACGAACAGGCGGAACGCCGCGCCGATGCTGGCGAACAGGCCGCCGCCGGCCGCCATCGACAGGTCGCGCCCGGCCGTCAGCGCCGTGTGCTCGGCGCTGGCGATGTGCGTCGATTGCGCGGTCGTCGTTTCGATACCGGCCGGACTGGCCAGCACCAGATGCGGCTTGGATAGTTCGGGAAATGCGCTTTCGCCACTGCCGGCACCGCCCTTGATCGCGGCATGCTGGGCATTGAGCACATCGGCGGCGGCACCCTGCTGGGCGGCGCTTTCTTGCGCGCCGTAATGCTGTGCCAGGGCGGCAAGCGCCTTGTGCCGCTCAGCAGCCTCGGCCAACCGGCGCAAGGTTTCATCCATGCTCTTGATATGCGAGGCGGCGCCAGGGCGCGCTTCGGTGGTCAGCAACATGCCGCGGCCGGCGCGCGCCACGCCCCAGGCGTCTGACGCCAGTTCCCAGCCCTCGCCACGCGCATCCTTGCGCCCGCTGGCGTCTTCGATGCGGCTGATGCAGCCGAGCGACAATTGGCTGTGCTGATGATCGCTTTTCAATTGCACCTGGATGCGCTGGTGCGTGTCGTCGAGTACCAACTGGTTGCCGCGCACGCCGTAGCCGCCGCCAGGCATCAGCTCGGCGCTGCGCCAGCCGCCCAGCATGCGTTGCCCCGGCAAGTTCCAAGGCGGTGCATGGTTGCCGTTGTACACCGCGCCGACGATGACGGGACGGTCGATATTGCCGTCGAGAAATTGAATCAGCACTTCCTGGCCGATGCGCGGCAGCGCGATCTGGCCGAACGCCTGGCCCGCCCATGGCGTCATGACCCTGATCCATGGCGAACTGCCCGCGTCGAACTTGCCCAGCCGGTCCCAGTGGAATTGCACCTTCACCCGGCCCAGCCCATCGGTATGGATGGTTTCGCCTGCCGGCCCGGTGACGATCGCCGTCTGCACGCCGGGCAAGGCGCAAGGCGCGCTGTTGAACTGCCGCCCCGGATACCAGCGGATGCTCTTGCGGATGCAGCTAAAACGGTTCTCATAATGCGACTTCGCGCCCGTGCCTGCCTGGTAATTGTTGCTGGCGAGATGATCGACCGACAGGATCAGGTATTCGCGCGAGCCGACGTCCGGGCGCGCCGCCTCACCTCTGGCCGGCATGGATGGCGTGCCGCTGAAGTGTCCGCCCAGCGTGAAACTGCGCCCGGCCTGGGCGCAGCGGTGATTGCCGCCAGCGTCGAAGTATTGCGCCTGACAGTGATGCTCCTCCAGGCGGCGTTGCGCCAGCGCTTCGCCGTCGCCCATGCCGGCATAGCCATAGCCGGTGTTTTGATACAGTTCATGGGCAAACACGTCGCCCTGCTGGTGCAGCGCATAGCCGCTGGCGCGGCTGGCATACGGATGCTTGTAGTTGAAGCTGGCCAGCGTGAGCGAGCCTGAAGCGATCTTGCGTATTGCCTGCCAATCGCGTATGCCGTCGCGCTCCAGCGAGCCGGCGTCGCTGCGAAACGCCATCTCGTCGGCTGCGCTGGCATGGCCGTCGCCTGGATCGATGCTGTCGTTCAGCCAGGTATTGTCTCCCAGACAGAGCGTATGGCCGTCGGCGCGATGTTCATACCAGTAATGGATACCCTGGTCTTCCCAGCGCCGGTGCAGATGGTTGTAATCGGTTTCATTATGCTGGTTGGCGCAGCTTAATATCGCTTTTTCCTCATGCAGCCGGTTTTGCCAGTCGCGCTGCAAGTAATGATCGAAGGTCGTTTCGCTGATGTCGATGACCGTGCGTTCGTGGAACGAGACGTTGTCCATGCGCAGCCTGGAAAACGCCAGCCAGGGTTGCAGCACCATCTGGTAGAACGCGAAACCGCCATCGCTGCGCAACAGGCGAAATTCGCCGACATAACCATTGAAATAGCGCAAGCTGCCGTCATCGCGCACCAGCGAAATCGTGACCATGCGTCCCATCATCGCCGTCAGGGGAACGTGGAGATTGTCGGACAGCACTTCGACGTCGAAGCGGAAGTCGCGTGACATTTCCTCGTGTGCCCGCAAGCTGTCGACCAGCAGCGCGGTATCGGGCGGACCGTCCTCGCGCGGAAAATCCATGCGCAGCAAGCGGCTGTCCTGAACTTGTCTGCCCGCCCCGAAAAGGCGCGCAAGATCGGCTGCCAGCTCGCCATCATCCATATTGCCTCCTTCGGACTTGTCTCCCTACCCATGCTAACCATGGCGGACGCTGGCATATTGATGGAACTCAAAATAGTTGGCCATACGCAAAAAAGCCGCATCGGCCCTGGGGCGGATGCGGCTTTGCGCTGGCGCAAGCTGAAGCTTACTTGTTGGCAGTTTTCACAGACTTCGGATACTTGACCGTCATTTCCTTGAGCAAATTATCCGCATGGTCCACTTCCTTCATCACCCACAGCATGTAGCGGATGTCGAGGTGGATGGCGCGCGTGATGGCCGTGTCGAAGTACCAGTCCTTGGTGATCGATTCATACGTCGAATCGAAGTTCAGGCCGATCAGTTCGCCGCGCTTGTTCATCACGGCCGAGCCGGAATTGCCGCCCGTGGTGTCGGCGCTGGTGAGGAAGTTGACCGGCACGGTACCCAGCACCGGGTCGCGGAACTGGCCGTAGCGTTTTTGCTTGACGGCGTCGATCAAGCCTTGCGGCGCTTCGAACGGGGCCTTGCCCGTGACTTTCTCGACGATGCCTTCCACGGTCGTGAACGGTCCCTTGGTGATGCCGTCGCGCGGCGAGTACGGCGATACCGTGCCGTACGTGACGCGCAGGGTCGAGTTGGCGTCAGGATAGACCGGCTTGCCTTGTGTTTTCTTCCAGGCAATCACGGCTTGCATGTATTGCGGAATCACGCGTTCCAGGTTGCCGTCGATTTCCTTGCGGCGCTCTTCCAGCGCCGCTTCGACGGGCTGCAGCTTGATGGCCAGCGCCATGAAGGCGTCGTCGGATTGGGCAACAGCGGCCTGGTCCTTTTCCAGCCAGGCCAGGCGCTTGGCCGTGTCAGCCAGTTGCGTCTGCTGGTACAGGGCCGCCACGGCAGCTGGCGCCGGCAGCAGCGCGTCCAGGCCTTGCGGATGGCTCTTCGCCGCCAGTTGCGCGTAACGCTTCAGACCGGCTTCAAAACGCGCCTGGTCGACCTTGTTGACATACGACTGTTCCAGACGGGCCAGGCGGGCCTTGATGAAGGCCAGGTCGCGCTGCTGGAAGCCCGATTCGCGCTCGGCGTCCGCTTTCTGGCGCTCCAGCGACAGGCGGTAGATGGTGCGCGCGCTTTTCAGCAAGTCGCTGTTGGTGGCCACGCTCCAGGCGAACTCTTCTTCGCTCAAGGCCATGTCGCTGGCGATCGCCGCGTCCAGTTCGGCCAGCAGGGTAGTCGACACGTTCGGCTGTTTCGCGTACCAGGCGCGGAACTCGGCATCCTGCACGTCCTTGATGGCGGCGATGTCCTTGCGGGCGAAACCGTCGAGCAAGCCCTGGGTTTTCTTCAGCACGTTGTTGATGCTTTTCACCACGCTCGCATAGCGCACGGCAGCGGCCGCGTCGCCCTGCGTCGCATCGGCCATCACGGCCAGGTCGGCTTGCAGTTCGGATACTTTCAGGGGGAAGGCCGTATCGCGCGCGAAGCGGATTTCCGCCGGCAGCTTGTAGCGGCTGGTGCGGCCAGGGTAGCCCGCCAGCAAGATGCCGTCACCGGCTTTCAAGCCTTCGGCCGATACCACCAGGAAATCCTTCGATTTGTACGGCACGTTGTCGGGCGACGGGTCGGCCGGACGGCCATCCTTGCCCACGTAGGCGCGCAGGAACGAGTAATCGCCCGTGTGGCGCGGCCACTCGTAGTTGTCGGTGTCGCCGCCGAAGTTGCCGATCTTGTCCGATGGCGCGTACACGAGGCGCACGTCGCGTATCATCATCTGGCGGATGCGGTAGTACTCGAGGCCGCGGTGGAAGGCGGGCACGGAGCAGCGGTACATCTTGTCCGTTTCGCATTCGGCGATCAGGTCCTTGATGCGCTTTTCCACGGCTTCGTGGCGCGCGCGGCCGCTCATGTCGGCCGTCAAGCCTTTCAGCACGCGGTCGCTGACGTTCTCCACCTTGTCCGTCACATACACGAGGCTGTTCGGACCGCCCGGCAGCTCGCTAGCGCGCGTCTTGGCCAGGAAGCCGTCGGTGATGTAATTGTGTTCCGGCGTGGAATTGCGCTGCACGGCGCCATACGCGCAATGGTGGTTCGTCACCACCAGGCCGGCGTCGGAAACGAAAGCGGCCGAGCAGCCGCCCAGCGACACGATGGCGCTCATCGGGTGCTTGCTCAGGTCGGCCAGTTTTTCTGCAGGAATGTCGATGCCGACCCGTTTCAGTTCGGCTTTCAGCTGTGGCAATTGGTGTGGTTGCCACTGCCCTTCGTCAGCGTGTGCGCCGGCGAACGCGCCCAGCAAGGCGACTGGTAATACGATTGTCTTGAACAAGATTTGCTCCTCCATAAAAAGCAGGCGAAAGTATAGCCTGTCCAGGCGACCTGAGTCGGCAAAAATTATCCCATTGCATTTTCTGTATCAGGCGGCCGGCCGTCCCGTCCCCTGCAAGGGTATCTGCAGGGCCAGCCGGCAACCGGCGCCCGAGGCCGGCAGCCCCACGTCAAACTGGCCGCCCAGCGCCGTCACCCGCTCGGCGATGCCGATCAGGCCAAAGCACTGCTTCTTGCGCTGCTGCTGCGGCGTGATGCCGATGCCGTTGTCGCTGATGGCCACGTACACGGCGCAGGCATCCGAACTGAGCTCGATCTCGACCTGGCTGGCCTGGGCATGGCGCATGACGTTGCTGAGCGCTTCCTGCACGATGCGGAACAGCACGATCTCGACCTGGCTGCCGATGGCGGAAAACAATGCCTCGTCGCGTATCAGCAGCTGGCAAGCAACGCCGCTGCGCTTGCGGAAATCGCCCACCTGCCACTCGATGGCGGCTTGCAGGCCCAGGTCCAGCGCCATCGGGCGCAGCTCGTTCATGATGCCGCGCACGCTCTTGATGGTGGTGTCGACGTTGCTGAGCACGGCGCCGACCCGGCGGTGCAGGAGCGGATGGGAGCCTTCCGTGCGCGCGCTGAGCATGGAAATATCGATGCGCAGCGCCAGCAGGTTTTGCCCCAGCTCATCGTGGATATCGCGCGAAATGCGCTTGCGCTCGTCTTCCTTGGCCGTTTCCAGGTGCAGCGCCAGCTGGCGCAGCTGCGCATGCGACTGGCGCAGCGCGCCATCCATCAGCTTGCGTTCGGTGATGTCCGTGTGCGCCACCACCACGCGCAGCGGCCCTTCCCCGAGGAAACGGCTGATCCTGGCCTGCGACCAGCGGGGGCCAGAACGCGTGGCAAACTCATACTCGAGGGCAAACGTGTCCGCGTTGCCGGCAATGACGGAGCGGATGCCGGCGGCCAGCTCGCGCCCGGCGCTGCGCTGCCAGCGCGGGTCCGTCTCGCAAAATTCCAGGTAGTGCAGCGGCTGCGGCGTTTGCCCGACGAAGGCCAGGCAAGCCTGGTTGGCATGCACGACGCGGCCGGCCCGGTCCAGCACCAGCACCCGGTCCGTCAGGGAATCGATGGTGGCGTGAAAGAAGCGCTCGGCATCGCGCAAGGCTTCCTGCGCCCGCTCGCGCTGGTGTACTTCCAGCTGCAGGTGCTGGTTGGCCCGCAGCAATTCGGCCGTGCGGTCGACCACCCGCTGGTCCAGCTCGCGGTGCAGTTCGCGCAAGTCCGCCTCGGCCAGCTTGCGCTCGGTAATGTCGGAAAACACGCCGACAAAATGGCTGATCGCGCCATCCGGGCTGCGCATCGGCGTGATCGACAGCGATTCGACGAAGCGCTCGCCATTCTTGCGCCGGTTCACCAGTTCGCCATACCAGCTGCCATCCTGGTGCAGGCTGCGCCACATGGCTTCATAAAAATGCGGCAGATGCGTGCCGCCGCCGAGGAAGGACGGATCGCGCCCGATCGCTTCCTCCGCCTGGTAGCCGGTGATGGTGGTGAACGCGGGGTTGACGGAAATGATGCGGTTGGCGCTGTCCGTCACCAGCACGCCTTCGCGTATGCTGTCGAGAATCACGAAAGCGCGCCGCAAGGCCGATTCGCGCGCATGCTCGTCGCCCAGGTCCGTCACCAGCATGCGCGCCGTGGCGCTGTCCGCATCGTAATTGGCTTCGATGCGCACCATGCCGCACATGCCGCCCGCTTCGCCTTCGAACAGCGGCGCTTCGAGCACCTGGCGCGCGCCGCCGGTGAAGACGGCGTCGAGGAAGCGCCGGAAGCCGCCCTGCGCCTGGGGGGCGACGAATTGCTCGAAACGCCGTCCCAGCAGCCGGTTCTTGTCGCGTTGCAACAAGCCGCAAGCCGCCACGTTGACACGCGTGATCACGCCTTCGCGCGCCAGAGAAAAGTAACTGACGGGCGCCTGTTCATACAGCTGCGCATAACGGTCGCGGCTGCTTTCAAATTCATTTTTCAGCTGTTCCAGCTCGGCCAGGGCCGCGCTCTGCATTTCCAGCTCGATCTGGCTGACCTGCAACTCATGCAACTGACGCATCACGTCTTCATTCGACTGCGGCACGGGCTGGTGCTGCTGCACCGCCAAATGCTCGGCCTGCTCTCGCATTCTGGCCGGCCCGCTACCGTCGTCGAATGGTTCGCTCATGACGCGCGCTCTCCTGCTTTCCCGTCTGCCGCGGCGCCGGACTGAATCTGGCGCAACTGGGCCTCCAATACCTTTGACTCGGTAATATTAATAAAGGTCACCACCACGCCATCGATCACATTTTCCACCGTGCGGTAAGGCATGATGCGCACGTTGTACCAGCGCCCGTTCTTGGTCTGTACCTGCCGTTCGCAAAACACCAGGCTGCGGATCACTTCCAGCGCATCCGCCTCCAGGTTCGGGTAGGCGAGGTCGTTGACGATGTCGCTGAGCGGCCGGCGCAAGTCCGTCTGGATCAGCTTGTAGATTTGCGTGGCCGGCGCCGTGAAGCGGCGGATGCGCAGCTCGCTGTCGAGGAAAATGGTGGCGATGTCGGTACTATTGAGCAGATTCTTCATGTCGCTATTGACCAGCGACAAATCGTCGACCTTCGATTGCAGCTCCGCATTGACCGTGTACAGTTCTTCGTTCAACGACTGCATTTCTTCCTTCGAGGTGGTCAGCTCCTCGTTCGCCGATTGCAGTTCTTCATTGGTCGATTGCAGTTCCTCGTTGGCCGATTTCAATTCTTCGCGCGAGGTCTGCATTTCATCGCGCACGGCCTGGATTTCATTGCGTGCCTGGATCAGCTGCTGCTCCAGTTCCAGCACCTTGGGATTCGGCGAGCGGCCCCGGCGCGGAGTAGCCGCCAGCGGCACGCTGGCAAACGTGACGAAGACCATGCCGCGCAGCGCTTCGGGCTGGCGCAAGGCTTCCGCAGTCAAATCCACGCCCTGCGCCTGTCCCGCGTGATCCTTGAGCACCAGGCCTTTCAGGCGCACCAGGCTTTCGCTTTGCAACGCCTGCTTGATGAGGCCCGCCAGCTCGTAGCGCAAGCCGTCGCGCGCCATGGCGTGGATATTCCAGTTGGCCTTGCCTGCCGCCGGTTCCAGGAAGGCGCCCGTGCGGCCATTGATATACAGGATGTCGCCATCCTGGTTCAGCAGCGCGGCCGCAGGCGAATATTTCTGGAGCAATAATTGCTCGACATGGGATTGGATTTTTCCGGGCATGCTGACTTCTCTCGTGTCACTGGGGGTAGGAGGAGTGGCCGACGATACCTTCGTGGGAAAGTACGTCAGCAAGCGCTGACGCGCCAGGTTGTCGAGGCGACGGTACAGCCGGGTCGATGTCGTCAGCGGAGCGAACAGCTCGGAAAAATGTCCGGGAGTGTCGGCGCTGCCCAGCAGCAAAACGCCATCGCGATTCAAGGCGTAATGAAACAGGGGTATCAAACGCTGCTGCAGCTTGGCATTGAGGTAAATCAACAGGTTGCGGCAGCACAGGATATCGAGCTTAGTAAACGGAGGATCGGAAATGATGTTTTGCTGGGCAAAGATGATCATGTTGCGGATCTCTTTCCTGACTAGGTAATCGTTCTTGTCCTGCAAGAAAAACCGTTCCAGGCGCTCGGCCGACACCTCGCTGACTATCGTTGGCGGAAAGCGGCCCTGGCGCGCACGGTCGATGGCGTCAGCCGACAGGTCGGTGGCAAAAATCTGCAGGCTGTACTTCGACGGCAGGTTGCTGGCAGCCACCACTTCATGGAACAGCATGGCCAGCGAATACGCTTCCTCTCCCGTGGAACAGGCAGGGATCCAGGCCTTGAACGCGCGGCCGTCCGGGTGGGCCGCCAGCATTTGCGGCAAGACCACCATTTTCAGGTATTCCCACACTTTCGGGTCGCGGAAAAAATTCGTCACACCGATCAGCAATTCCTTGAACAGCAGGTCGATTTCCGCAGGATTGTTGCGCAGATAGGGAATGTACTCTTCCATCGACGTCATCTGGTACAAGCTCATGCGGCGCTCGATGCGGCGCAGTACCGTATTGATCTTGTAGTCCGAAAAGCTGTTGCCCGTATGTTCGGACAGCAAGGCGATAATTTCCTGCAATGCATTGCGTCCACTCGGCTCCCTGCCCGGCAACGCCAGAAAGCTGCTGCGAAACAGGTAACTGACGATCTTTTCCGGCATCTTGTCGGGAAAATCGACGAGATCCACGGCGTCGGCGGCAATGGCGCTTTGCGGCATCATGTCGAACTTGGCCGTATCCGGATGCTGGGCCAGGGTCAGGCCGCCCGCCTGCTTGATGGCTTGCAAGCCGCGCGTGCCGTCGCTGCCCATGCCCGACAGGATCACGCCCACGGCAAGTTCGCCCAGCTCGGCCGCCAGACTTTCGAAGAAAGCATTGATGGGCAAGCGGTGTCCGCGCAACTGCAGCGGCTCACTGAGCAGGAAATGCCCCTTCGACAGGCCCAGGTCGGCATTCGACGGAATCACATAGATATGGTTGGGCCGCAATGCGGTCTGGTGCGTGATTTCCGTGACGGGAATGCTGGTCGCCCGCTGCAGCAGTTCCGGCAGCAAGGCTTTTTGCGTGGGATCAAGGTGCTGGATCACGACATAGGCGATGCCGCTTTCCAGCGGCACATGGGTCAGGAAAGCGACAATAGGGTCGAGTCCGCCGGCTGAAGCGCCGATGGCCACCACGGGAAAACCGATGGTGGGCGCTTCAGGGACGGTCGGCAGACCGGCCAGACTGGTTTTGCTGCGTTTGCGGGTTATCATCGTCTGCAAGAAACCAGCCTCGACAAGCCTTGCCATGGCCGGCAATTGATAATCTTGCATTCTAGCACTCTAGCCGCGCGGCAAAACGCGAATTTGGTGCAGGTTTTTCCGCCTGCGCCAGCCTGTGCCGCTACTGCGCCTGCGGCACGTGCCAGCCGCCGCCCAGCGACTGGATCAGGGCCACGGCCGTCGTCTGGCGATCCGCCTGCGCCTGCACCAGCGAACGGCGCGCCGACAGGGCCGTCACTTGCGCCGTCACCACGTCCGTATAGCCGACCTGGCCCGCGTTGTAGCGGTTCAGCATCTGCTGCTCGACCTGGTCGGCGGCGGACGACGCCTGCTGGCGCAAGGCCAGCTGTTCGGCCAGCGCGCGCGTGGCCGACAACTGGTCTTCCACGGCGCCAAAGGCACTCAATACCGTCTGGCGGTAGCGCGCCACGGCCGCCTCATGGCCCGCCTTGGCCGCATCCACGCTGGCCGTGGTGGCGCCCGCGTTGAACAGCGTTTGCGCGGCCGACACGCCCAGCGACCACAGGCTCGATGAGGCATTGAACAGGTCGCCCACCTTGCTGGCGCCGGAGCCGTAGGAACCCGTCAGATTCAGGCTCGGGTAATACGCGGAACGGGCGATGCCGATCTGCTCGTTGGCCACGGCCACGCGGCGCTCGGCGGCGGCGATGTCGGGACGGCGCTGCAGCAGGGTCGAGGGCACGCCCAGCGGCACCTCGGGCACGGTCAGGGTCCACGGCGCCACGGCCAGGCTGAAGTCGGACGGGGCGCGGCCCAACAGGATGGCGATCGCGTGTTCCAGCTGGGCGCGCGCGCGCGTCTGGCTGGACAGGTCGATCTGCGCATTGGCCAGCTGCGTCTGCGCCTGCAGCAGGTCGGACTTGGCGGCGATGCCCGAGTTAAAACGGTTGCCGGTGATCTCGAGCACGCGCTTGTAGCCGTCGATGGTGGCATTCAGCAGCGCGATCTGCGCATCGCTCTGGCGCAGCGAAAAGTAATTGGTGGCCAGCTCGCCCTGCGCCGACAGCCGGGCGGCGGCCAGGTCGGCCGCGCTGGCGCTGGCGCTGGCATCGGCCCCCGTCACGCCGGCGCGCAGCTTGCCCCACACGTCCGGTTCCCACGACGCGCCGATGGCGGCCTTGAAGTTGTTGTTCGTCTGCTGCTCGCCCCCGCCGCCCGAACGGGCGCCGCTGCCCGTCAGGTTCACGGTGGGGAACAGCGAGGCGCGCTGTTCGCGCACCAGCGCGCGCGCCTGCTCGTAGGAAGCGATGGCGGCGGCTACGTTCTGGTTCGAGATGTCGATGCCTTCGGCCAGCTGGTTCAATTGCGCGTCGCCGAACAGGGTCCACCACGGTCCCCGCTCCAGGGTGTCGGCCGGCGCGGCAGGCTGCCAGCCGGCCGCCTCCTTGAACGCTTGCGGCGCGGCGGCCGTCGGCGTTTCATACGCGGGGCTGACGGCGCAGCCAGCCAGCAGGAGGAAAGCGGTGGCCGCGCCCAGTGCCAGCAGGTGGCGTGCGGGGACGGTCGATACGATAGGTTTTACTTGCTTCATGATTGTGTGCTCGGGTTATCTGGCCCAGGAATGCGGCTCAATTGCTGCTCGTCGGCGCTGCGCGTGCGCAGCTTGTCGAGCAGGATGTAGACCACCGGGGTGGTCAGCAATGTGAGTAACTGGCTGGCAATCAGGCCGCCGATGATGGCGACCCCCAAGGGCTGGCGTAGCTCTGACCCCTCGCCGAAACCGATCGCCAGCGGCAAGGCGCCAAGCGCCGCCGCCAGGGTGGTCATCAGAATGGGGCGGAAACGCAGCAAACATGCCTCGCGCACCGCTTCCACCGCTGTCAGCCCGCGCGAACGCTCGGCCTCCAGCGCGAAGTCGATGATCAATATAGCATTTTTCTTGACGATACCGATCAACAGGAACACGCCGATCAGGGCGATGATGGAAAACTCCATGCGGAACAGCAGCAGCGCCAGCACGGCGCCCACCCCCGCCGAGGGCAAGGTCGACAGCACGGTGACGGGGTGGACCAGGCTTTCGTACAGGATGCCCAGCACGATGTAGATCACCACGATGGCCGCCAGGATCAACAGCGGCTGCTCCTTGTTGCTGTCCTGCGCGCTCTTCGCCGAACCCTGGAAGCTGCCGCGCACATTCACCGGCATGCCGATTTCCGATTCCGCCTGGGCCACGGCCGCCTGCCCGTCGCTGAGCGGATAGCCGTCGGCCAGGTTGAACGACACGGTGGTGGCCAGTTCGCCGCCCTGGTGGTTGATCGACGTGGCCGTCGAGCTTTCAGCGAAGCTGCTGAACGACGACAGCGGCACCATCTTCGCCAGGGTGGTGCTCAGGGCCGAGCCGCTGGACGGGTCGCGCGCCGCCGTCGTATTCGACGTCGTTGCGGCCACGCTGGTGCCGGCTGCGGCGGCGCCGGCGGCCGTCGTGCCGGTGGCCGTCGTGCCGGTGGCGGCGACGGCTGCCGCATTCGACGCCGGCACGTACACGGAGCGCAGCGCTTCCGGGCTTTGCGCGTAGCGCGGCGCCACTTCCATGATCACGTGGTACTGGTTCAGCTCATCGTAGATGGTCGCCACCTGGCGCTGGCCGAAGCTGTTGTACAGCGCATTGTCGATATCTTTCACCTGCACCCCCAGTTGCGTGGCGCGGTCCTTGTCGATGCTGACAAACGTTTCCACGCCGTTTTCCGCCTGGTCCGTGTCCACGTCGATCAGGGCCGGCTGCAGCTTCATCTGGTCGGCCAGCTTCGCCGCCCATTTCTTCAGGTCCGCCTGGTTATCGCTGATCAAAGTGTACTGGTAAGTCGAGTTGCTGGAACGCCCGCCCATGCGCAAATCCTGCACGGGGTTGAGGAACAGCGAGATGCCCGTCACCTTGGCCAGCTGCGGGCGCAGGCGCGCGATCACGGCTTGCCCCTTGTCCGTGCGCTGCGAGGCAGGCTTCAAGTCGATGAACATGAAGCCGCCCCCTGCCCGTCCGCCGCCCGTAAACCCGACGACGGTGGCGACGGCCGGATCGTCCTTGATGATGTCGACCAGCTGGCGCAATTTACCCTGCATGGCCTGGAACGAGATGCTCTGGTCGGCGCGCATGCCGCCGTTGATCTGCCCCGTGTCCTGCTGCGGGAAAAAGCCCTTGGGCGCGGCCGCGAACAGGTACACATTCAGGCCGACGACGAAGACGAGGATCGTCATCACGAGAGCCGCGCTCGACAGGGCCCAATCCAGGCAGTGTTCATACACGTTCAGCATGCGCTCGAAACCGCGCTCGAACCAGCGCGCCACTCTGCCTGGCGGCTGGTGCTGCTGCCCGCTTTTCAGCAGCCAGGCGCACATCATCGGCGTGGTGGTGAGCGAGATGACGAGCGAAATCATCACGGCGGCCGACAGGGTGACGGCGAATTCGCGGAACAGCCGCCCCACCTGCCCGCCCATGAACAGCAGCGGGATGAAGACGGCCACCAGCGACAGGCTGATCGACAGTACCGTAAAGCCCACTTCGCGCGCGCCCAGCAGGGCCGCCTTGAAGCGGTCCATGCCCGCCTCGATGTGGCGCTGCGTGTTTTCCAGCACCACGATGGCATCATCGACGACAAAGCCCGTGGCCACCGTGAGCGCCATCAAGGAAAGGTTATTTAGCGAAAAGCCCAGCATGTACATCACGCCGAAGGTGCCCAGCAGCGAGACGATGGTGGCCACGGCCGGGATGATGGTGGCGCGCACGCTGCGCAAAAAGGCGCTGACCACCAGCACGACGAGCACGATGGACAATATCAGCGTGAACTCGATCTCGTGCAGCGAGGAGCGGATGGAATTGGTGCTGTCGGACGCCACCTGCAGCTTGATGTCGCCGGGCAGCTGCGCCTGCAGTTGCGGCAGCAGCGCGCGCACGCCGTCCACGGTGGCGATGACGTTGGCGCCGGGCTGGCGCGTGATCAGCACGATGACGGCCGGGTCGCCGTTGAACAGGCCCAGGGTATTGTTGTTCTCCACGCCGTCGACCACTTCGGCCACGTCGTCGAGGCGGATGGCGGCGCCGTCGCGCCAGGCCACCACCAGGCTGCGGTAATCGGCGGCGCTGCGCCCGCCCGAGGCCGTCGCCGCGCCCGAATAGATCTGCAGGCTGCGCTCGTCGCCGGAAATCGCCCCTTTCGGGCGGTTGGCGTTGCTGGCCTGGATGGCTGCGCGCACGTCTTCCATCGACACGGCATAGTGATTGAGCTGGTACGGCAGCAGTTCCACGCGCACGGCCGGTAGCGAGCCGCCGCCCAGTTCCACGTCGCCCACGCCCTTGACTTGCGCCACCTTCTGCTGCACCAGGTTCGACACGGCGTCGTAGATCTGGCCCGGCGTGCGCGTTTTCGACGTCAGCGCCAGGATGATCACGGGCGCGTCGGACGGATTGGCCTTGCGGTAGGTGGGGTTGCTGCGCAGGGTGGCCGGCAAGTCCACGCGCGCGGCGGCAATGGCCGCCTGCACTTCGCGCGCGGCCGAATCGATCTTGCGGTTCAAGTCGAACTGCAAATTGATGCGCGCCGAGCCCGTGCCCGACGACGACGTCATCTCGTTCACGCCCGAGATCACGCCCAGGCGCCGTTCCAGCGGCGTGGCCACCGACGTGGCCATGGTCGCGGGGCTGGCGCCGGGCAGGCTGGCGCTGACGGAAATGGTCGGATAATCGACCTGCGGCAGCGGCGAGACGGGCAGCACGAAGAAGGCGCCGATGCCCGCCAGCGCGATGCCGATGGTCAGCAGCACGGTGGCGATGGGGCGCTTGACGAACGGTTCGGACAGGTTCACGCGGCGCTCCCCGCGTTATCGGCCGGCTTGTCCAGCTTCACCCCGGGCGTCTTGCGCGCAAAGCGCTGGCCCAGGCGGTCGAAGCCCAGGTAGATGACGGGCGTGGTAAACAGGGTCAGCACCTGGCTGACGATCAGGCCGCCGAAGATGGCCAGGCCCAGCGGACGGCGCAGCTCGGCGCCCTCGCCCCAGCCCAGCATCAGCGGCACGGCCGCGAACAGGGCCGCCAGGGTGGTCATCAAAATCGGGCGGAAGCGCAGCAGCGCCGCCTGGTGGATGGCTTCCTGCGGACTTTTTCCTTCGTCGCGCTCGGCCTCGATGGCGAAGTCGATCATCATGATGGCGTTCTTCTTGACGATGCCGATCAGCAGGATGATGCCGATGATGCCGATCACGCCCAGGTCTTGCCCGGAAATCATCAGCGCCAGCAGGGCGCCTACGCCGGCCGACGGCAGGGTCGACAGGATCGTCAGCGGGTGGATGTAGCTTTCGTACAGCACGCCCAGCACGATGTACACGCAGACGACGGCGGCCAGAATGAGCCACAGCTGGTTCGACAGCGAGTTTTCATACGCGCCGGCCGCGCCGAGGAAGGTCAATGTCACCGATGGCGGCAAGGCGATGTCTTTCGCCGCCTGGCGGATGGCGTCGACGGCGCTGCCCAGCGCCACGCCTTGCGTCGTATCAAAGCCGAGCGTCGTGGCCGGATACTGCGCCACGTGCGTGATCTGCAGCGGCGCCTGTTTTTCGCTGACGCTGGCAAAGGCGGACAGCGGCGTCGACTTGCCGGAACCCGTGCGCACCTGCAGGTCCGACAGGTCGGACGGCGTGGTGACGATGCCAGGCTGCGCTTCGAGGATCACGCGGTACTGGTTGGTTTCCGTGAAAATTGTCGAAATGATGCGCTGGCCGAAGGCGTTATACAAGGCGTCGTCGACGGTGGCCGTGGTGACGGACATGCGCGCGGCGCTGTCGCGGTCGATGGCGACCGTGACGGCGGCGCCCGTGGCGCCCGCATCCGTGACGACGTTGCGCAGCTGCGATTTTTCGCGCATGCGCGCGGCCAGCTTGCCGGCCCATTCGGTGACGGTGGCCGTATCGGCCCCTTCGAGCGAGACGCGGTACTGCGTCGGCCCCGATTCCGCATCGATGGTCAGATCCTGCGTCGGCTGCAGATACAGGGTCACGCCGGCCACCTTGGCCACGCGGTTGCGCAGGCGTTCCATGATCTCGTCCTGGCTGCCGCTGCGCGGACGCTTGAGATTGATCAGCATGCTACCCGTGTGCAGCATGGTATTGTTGGCCGCATCGACGCCGACGAGGGAACTCAAGGTATCGACAGCAGGGTCTTCCAGCAGCGCGCTGGCGGCCGCCTGCTGCGAGGTGGCCATGCGCTCGTACGAAACGGCTTGCGAGGTTTCGATGCGCGCCTGCAGCTGGCCCGTGTCCTGCGTGGGGAACAGGCCTTTCGGAATCGTGATGTACAGGATGACGGTCAGCAGCAAGGTGGCCAGGGCGACGAGCAGGGTCAGGCCCTGGCGTTTCAAGACCCACACGAGCGCATGGTCGTACTGCACGATCACGCGGTCGAGGAAGGCCTGGATGCGCTGGCCCGTGGCGCTGATTTTTTCATCGGCGTGGCTTTTCAGCCAGCGCGCCGACATCATCGGCACCAGGGTGAGCGACACCACGGCGGAAATCAGGATGGTGATGGCCAGGGTCATGGCAAATTCGCGGAACAATCGGCCCACCACGTCGCCCATGAACAGCAGGGGAATCAGCACGGCGATCAGCGAGACCGTCAGCGAGATGATGGTAAAGCCGATCTGCGACGCGCCCTTCAGGGCGGCGGCCATCGGCGTTTCGCCCTCCTCGATGTAGCGGGCGATGTTTTCGATCATGACGATGGCGTCGTCGACGACAAAGCCCGTGGCAATCGTCAGCGCCATCAGCGACAGGTTGTTCAGGCTGTAACCGAGCAGATACATGACGCCGCAGGCGCCGATCAGCGAAATCGGCACGGACAGGCTGGCGATCACGGTAGCGCGCATGCTGTGCAGGAAGGCGAAGATCACCAGCACCACCAGCAGCACGGACAACAGCAGTTCCATTTCCACGTGTTCGACGGAAGCGCGGATGCCCGTCGTGCGGTCGCTCAGCACGTCGAGCTTCATGGCCGCCGGCAGGCTGGCCTGCAGGTCGGGCAGCAGCGCCTTGATGGCGTCGACCGTCTTGATGACGTTGGCGCCGGGCTGGCGCTGCACGTTCAGGATGATGGCCGGCTGCTTGCCGGACCAGGCGCCCAGGCGCGTGTTTTCCGCGCTGTCGACGACATTCGCCACGTCGGACAGGCGCACGGGCGCGCCGTTTTTATAGGTGATGATCAGGCGCTTGTAGTCTTCCGCCGTGACGAGTTGATCGTTCGCGTTGATGGTGAACGAGCGCGTGGGGCCGTCGAAACTGCCCTTGGCGCTGTTGACGTTGGCCGCCGCGATGGCCGTGCGCAGGCTGTCGAGACCCAGGCCGTACGAGGCCAGCAATTTGGTGTCGCCCTGGATGCGCACGGCCGGACGCTGGCCGCCCGACAGCGAGACGAGGCCCACGCCGTTGACCTGGCTGATCTTCAGCGCCAGGCGCGTGTTGACGATGTTCTGCACCTGCGTCAGCGGCATCGTGTCGGAGGTAATGGCCAGGGTCAGCACGGGCGCGTCGGCCGGGTTGATCTTCGCGTACACGGGCGGCGCCGGCAAGTCGGTCGGCAGCAGCGAGCCGCCCGCGTTGATGGCGGCCTGCACTTCCTGCTCGGCCACGTCCAAGGTCTGGCCCAGCGTGAATTGCAGGGTGATGATGGAGACGCCGGCCGCGCTGGTGGAACTCATGCGCTGCAAGCCCGACATCTGCCCGAACTGGCGCTCCAGCGGCGCCGTCACGGTCTGCCCCATGACTTCGGGACTGGCGCCCGGGTACAGAGTCTGCACCTGGATGGTGGGGAAGTCCACCTGCGGCAAGGCGGCCAGCGGCAGGAACTTGAAGCCGACCAGCCCCGCCAGCACGATGGCCAGCATCAGCAGCGCCGTGGCGACGGGGCGCTTGATGAAGGGAGTCGATGGACTCATTGCGCTGCGCCCTTCGCCGGCGCCGTGGCTGGCGCACTGGCCGGCGCCGATGCGGATGCCGAGGCGCTGGCCGCGCCGCCACTGCCATCAGGGTGCTGGCGGCGGTGGCGGCGTTCGCCGTTCGCCCCGGCCGCACCGGCGCCGCCCATGGCAGGCTTGTCGCCCGCCAGCGTGACTTTCGCGCCCTCCTTCAGGCGGTCGGCGCCTTCCGTGATGACTTGTTCTCCCGCTTCCAGGCCGGCGCGGATTTCCACCATGTCGGTGGTGGCCTGGCCCCGCGTGACCATGCGCACGGTGACGGTCTTGTCGGCCTTGAGCACATACACGAAGTCGCCGTTGTTGCTGTGGCGCAGGGCTGTGACGGGCACCAGCACGGCGCCCGTGATGTTGCCCAGTTCCAGGCGCACGTTGACGAACTGGCTGGGGAACAGGGCCATCTTGTCATTCGTGTAGCGGGCCTTCGCGCGCACGGTGCCCGTCTGCACATCGACCTGATTGTCCAGCGCCGTCAAGCTGCCCTTGTCCAGGGTATGCGTGCGCGTGCGGTCCAGCGCCAGCGCCGCCAGGGCCGTGCCGCCATTCAGGCGTTCCTGGATGGTCTGGACCTTATCCTGCGGCACGGAGAATTCCACGTCGATGGGCGACAGCTGCGTCACCACCACCACGCCGCCCGTATCGCCGGTGCTCACCAGGTTGCCGATATCGACCACCTTCAAGCCCGCGCGGCCGCTGATCGGCGACACCACCTTGGTGTAGCCCAGGTTCAGCCTGGCCGTGCCTTCGGCCGCGCGGTCCGTCATGACCGTGCCTTCCAATTGTTTGACCAGGGCGGCCTGCGTGTCGACGTCCTGGCGCGCGATGGAATCCTGGCCCAGCAGGGTTTGATAGCGCTTCAGGGTCAGGCGCGCGTTTTCCAGCTGCGCTTCATCGCGCTGGCGCTGGCCCGTGGCCTGCATCAGCGCCATCTCGAACTGGGCCGGGTCGATCTGCGCCACCACCTGGCCCGCCTTGACCATGCCGCCTTCCTTGAATTTCAGCTCCTTCAAAATGCCCGATACTTGCGGGCGCACCGTCACGGTGGACGCAGCCGTCACCGTGCCCAGCGCATCGAGCACCACGGGCAAGTCGGATTTCACGGCCGTGGCCACGCCCACGGTGGTCGAGGGGCCGCCGCGGCGCCCGCCGGGGCCTCCCGGCCCTCCGGGACCACCGGCGCCGGGCTGCGCGCTGACACCGGTATGGGTCAGGTACCAGGCACCGCCCCCCAGCGCAGCCATCACGGCCAGCGCGATGACCGTGCCGACGATTTTCGAACGGCGGCTGCGCCGCGGGGTGTTGGGTGTTGTCTGCGAATCCATCGCTTATCCTTGTCTAGGCCGCTGGCACGGCGAGTCTGTGGCGCCGGCCGAGGTGGAACACACTCAGGCCGGACGACCGTTTTTCGGGGTTGTTTCGGTACAAAGCCGGGGGAGTCAAGAGCTGAAAGTCAGCTGAAAAAACATCGCTCCCTAGCGTGAAACGACTCTAGCATAGTCATGTAACTGTTTCATTTCTACTTGAAACAATTACACACAGCCAGGCAGGCCTGGGAGGACCGGGCGGGCCGGCAGGCACGCCGCCCCTGTGGGGGAATGGTGAAAAAATCAGGCTTGCGGGGCGCCGCGCCCCGGCGCCGGCGGTGCGCGGGCGACTCGCATGCAGATACAAACTCGCTACAAATCTCCCGCCAGCCGGCTTGACCTGGCCCCGCGCACGCCGTTGACGCTTACAGGGTCATGCCGAGGATGACATCCTGATAGTCGGTGCGGCCCACGCGGAAGGTGCGCCGGCCCACCTGCGCAAAGCCGCAACGCGCATAAAACGCCAGCGCATCGTGGTTTTCCGCGTACACGCCCAGCAGCACCCGCCCTGCCCCGCTGGCGCGCGCTTGGCTCAGCGCCGCCTGCATCAGGCGCTGGCCCACGCGCCGGCCCTGGAAGCGGTGCAGCAGGTAGATGCGCTTGATTTCCAGGTCGTCCGGCCGCGGGTCGGCCACCGGCAGGCTGGCCGGACTGAGTACCAGGTAGCCGACGGGCGCGCCGCCGGGCGTGGCCTCGGCCAGCCACAGGCGCATGGCCGGCAGCGCCAGCCAGTCGCGGTACAGCTGCGCGTCGTGCTGGCGCTGGCAATGGGCGATGACGTCGGCGCCATCGAGGATGCCGGCGAACGCCTCCAGGAAAGTCGCTTGCCCCACCAGCGCCAGCGCCGCTTCATCGCCCTTCGCGCACGGCCGGATGGCGATCGCCGCGTCAGTGTGTGTACTCATGTCGCTTGCCATGCTGTGCTCCTGATATGAAACAAGCCGGACGAAGCCGGCTTGGGTATGCTGTTGATGTGGGGGTTACTTGCCGCCCAAAGGCACCTCGCACAGGCAGTGCGTGAGGGCCATGAACGGTTTGTGCTCGCGCGTGATGCCCGACAGCCAGGAGAGGTCCTGCGCCATGCCCAGCGCCGCGTCGGCCGGCAAGCCCGTGCCGGCCAGGCCCAGTTTCACGTGTTCGCCCAGTCCCAGCGAGGCCATGGCCTTCGAGCCGAACATGCCGATCAGGCGGTCCACGTTCGACGTTTCCTGCTCCAGGTACGTCACGCGGTAGTCGGCGCCCAGCTTGGCGCGCTTGGCGGCCGACGCCAGCGCATCGCCATAGCTGCCGATGCGGTCGACCAGGTTGCGCTCTTTCGCCTGCAAGCCCGTCCAGACGCGGCCCTGCGCCACTTCATTGATCTTTTCCGGCGTCGTCTTGCGCGCCTTGGCGGCCAGGTTCAGGAAGTCGCCATACACGTGGTTGATCGAACCCTGGATCACTTGCGCGAAGCGGGGGTCGAGCGGACGCAAAGGGTTGCCCGCGTCGGCCAGCCAGGTGGTCGGCGAGCCGGCCGTGTGGATGCCCAGCTTTTCCACCACCTTGTCGGCCGTCGGCAGAATCGCGAACACGCCGATGGAACCGGTGATGGTGGCCGCGTCGGCGATGACTTCATCGGACGAGGTGCTGATCCAGTAGCCGCCGGAAGCGGCCACGTTGCCCATCGAGACGACCACCGGCTTGCCGGCGGCGCGCGTCAGTTCCAGTTCGCGGCGGATCAATTCCGAGCCGAAGGCGCTGCCGCCCGGCGAATCGACGCGCAGCACGATGGCCTTGATCGACTTGTCTTCGCGCGCCTGGCGGATCAGACGCGAGGTGGACAGGCCGCCGATGGCGCCCGGCGGCGCGATGCCGTCGCCGATTTCACCCGAGGCGATGACCACGCCGACGGCGTCGCCGATGTGCACGGGGCGCAGGCGCGCCAGGTAGTCGGTGTAGTTCACCTGGCGGAAGTTCGTCCCTTCCGTATTTTTGGCGCCGCGCGCCATCATGAACTGGCGCAGTTCATCGCGCGTTTTCAGGCCGTCGACCAGCTTGGCGTCCAGCGACAGCTTGCCCAGGTCGCCGCCGGCAGCCGTCATCAGCGCGGGCAGCGCATCGATCGATTGCATGATGGCGCCGGCCGGCAGCTTGCGCGCCTTTTCCACGTCCGTCGTGTAGGTGGTCCACAGGCCGTTGTTCAGGTAGCGGTCCGCTTCGGCCGCCGCTTCGGACGGGCCGTTGGCGATGAAAGGCTCGGCCGCGCTCTTATACGTGCCCACTTTCAGCAGGTTGACCGTCACACCCACCTTGTCGAGCGCGTCGCGGTAGTAATTGCGGTAGCGGCCAAAGCCTTCCAGCATGACGCCGCCCATCGGGTGCAGGAATACCTCGTCGGCCTTGACCGCCACCAGGTACTGGCGCTGGTTGTAGCTCGAACCCCAGGCCGTCACTTTCTTGCCCGAGGCGCGGAAGCGTCCCACGCCGGCCGCCACTTCGCGCAGCGACGCCAGGCCGCCGCCCTGCAATTCGTCAAGCAGGATGACCATCGAGCCGATGTTCTTGTCCTTGGCCGCCGTGTCGAGCACGGCCAGCACGTCGCGCAGCTGCACGCTTTTCTTGACTTCGCCGCTGACATTGGCCAGTACCGCTTCGCGCACGCCGCCCGGCGTTTCCTCGACCAGCGGGCCTTGCAAGTCCAGCACCAGCGTGGTCTTGTCCGCCAGGGGCTTGGCGCCGCCGCCGAAGATGGCGATCAGGATGGCGATGACGATCAGCAGGAAAATCAGGTTGATGACCGCGCGGCGGGTGGCGTCCAGCGCGCGCCAGAATGCGCCAAAGCCGCGGCGCAGCGGCGGGAAGGGGTTGAGTGACATCGATGCTCCGTGAGGTTATGTACCTAAAGGAAATCAATATAGCTGAAAATGGCCGCGATCGCCTTGGGATTCGTCTTATTTTGACAAGTATTGCGCGTCCTGGGCGCCCTGCCCTGGCGACGTGGAAATGAGGAACAGGCCGCCCAGCACGAGGGCGCCATTCAGTATCAGCAATTCCAGGCCGAGGCGGTAATGCGCGAACAGCAGCGCCTGCTCCTGCTCGATCAGCGCGCACAGCAGCGGCCCGGCCACGGCCACCAGCGGCACCCAGCGGTCGCGCACGCCGCGCCGGCTCAGCAGGCCGAAGGCGAACAAGCCCAGCAGCGGACCGTAGGTATAGCTGGCCAGCTTCAGGATCACGCCTATCATGCTGGGATCATCGAGCCACTTGAAGGCCATGATCAATATCAAGAACAATGCGGAAAAGCCCAGGTGCACGCGGCGGCGCCAGCGCATCTGCGTGGCGGCGCTCAAATCCTGCCGGCGCTGCAAGCCCAAAATATCGATGCAGAAGGTGGACGTGAGCGCCGTGAGCGCCCCGTCCACGCTGGGGAACAGGGCGGAAATGAGGGCGATGAAGAAAATCAGCTGCACCACGGCGGGAAAGTGACCGAGCACGACGGCGGGGAAGAGTTTATCGCCCGTCGCCGTCACGCCGGCCAGCGGCGCGTACAGGTGCAGCAGGCCGCCCAGAAACAGGAACAGCAGCAGCACGCCGGTCAGCACGACGGTGAGACTCAGCATGTTTTTTTGCGAATCGCGCAAGGTCCGCACGGAAATGTTCTTTTGCATCATTTCCTGGTCCATGCCCGTCATGGCAATCGTGATGAACATGCCGGCGAGAATGTGCTTCCACACGTAGGCGGGGCTGTCCGGGTCGGTAGTGAACATGCGCGTGAGGCCTTGCGCGCGCATGCGTTCGAGGCTGTCGACGAGCGACAAGTCCATCTCTCGCAGCAAAAACACGCTGCAGATGACGAGGCCGGCCAGCATGCACGCCGTTTGCAGGGTATCGGTCCAGACGATGGTTTTCACGCCCCCGTCATAGGTGTACAGCAGGATCAGCAGCAGCACGACGCACGACGTCAGCCAGAACGGCACGCCCAGGCTGTCGAGAATAGTTGCCTGCAGGATATTAACCACCAGATACAGCCGCGCCGTGGCGCCCAGCAGGCGCGAAACGATGAAAAACGCCGCCCCGCTCTGGTAGGAACGCCGGCCCAGACGCACTTCCAGGTAGCGGTAGATGGAGGTCAGCTGCAGCCGGTAGTACAGCGGCAGCAAGATAAAGGTGATGGCCAGGTAGCCGAGCACATAGCCGAGCATCAGCTGGATATAGCCGAAGCCGTTGCTGCCCACGGCGCCCGGCACGCTGATGAAGGTCACGCCCGTCAAGGTGGTGCCCACCATGCCGAAGGCCACCAGCATCCAGTTGCTGTCCTTGTTGCCGATGAAAAAACTGTCGTTGGTGGCATGGCGCGAGGTGCGCCACGCCACGCCCAGCAGGATCAAAAAATACGCGAGGACGACTGAAAACAGGGTGACTGGGGACATGGGCGATACGCTGGCGGCAAGGGGAACAGGGGCAGAAATATACAGCAAAGCCCCTGTTTATGCCGGCCTCAGCAGCCAGTCGGTTTGACTTTCTCCACTTCCAGGCCGAACCACGGACGCAGGCGCGTGCCGATGACGTTGCCGAGGAAGGCGCAGACCAGCCACAGCCAGCCGTGCAGGCTGCCCGAGACGATGCCGCTGAAATACGCGCCGATATTGCAGCCGTAGGCCAGGCGCGCGCCATAGCCGAGCAGCAAGCCGCCGACGACGGCGGCGATGATCGAACGGCGCGGGATGCGCCACACGGGCGCGTAACGTCCGGCCAGGGCCGCCGCCAGCATGGCGCCCAGCACGATGCCGATGTCCATCACGGAAGTCTTGTCTTGCGTCAATGGCGCGGCCAGGGCGGCGGCATTCGCCTTGGTGGACCAGTAGGCCCAGCTGGCCGTGTCGATGCCGACCACGGACGCCGCCTTGGCGCCCCACAGGGCAAACGCGGACGTCACGCCCCATGGACGGCCCGACAATGCCAGCGTGGCGAAATTCAGCACGACGAGCGCAACGGCGCCCGCCACCAGCGGCCACGGGCCGTGCAGCCAGGGCGACGCCTGCGCCGAGCGCAGGGGCGTGGCGACGAGCTTGCCATGGCGGCGCTTTTCAACGAAGACCGTAATGGCGGCGATCAAGGCAAAAACGATCCAGTTCAGCGCCAGCGCCGGCGCCAGGCCCAGTGTCGTGACGAGGGAAATGGGTTTCAATTGCGGCAGCGCCGTCCAGAACGGCATGTGCGCCGTGCCGATCACGGAGCCGACGATGAAGGCGGCCAGGGTGATGAGCATGCGCGTGCTGCCGCCGCCGACTGTATATAAGGTGCCGGACGCGCAGCCGCCGCCCAGCTGCATGCCGATGCCGAAGATGAAGGCGCCGAAGATGACGGAAGTGCCGGCCGGCGAAACGAGGCCCGCGACGGGCGTGCCGAACAGGGTGCCGGCGGACAGCGCGGGGAAAAACAGCGCCACGCCCACGGCCAGCATCAGCATTTGCGCGCGCAAGCCGTCGCCGCGGCCATCGGCGATGAAGACGCGCCAGGCTGACGTGAAACCGAACGCCGCGTGATACAGGGTGATGCCGAGCAAGGCGCCCACCACGTACAGCGCGGCCTGGTTGATGCCGACGGTGTGCGCCAGGTACCATGCACCGATCAGGATGAGCAACAGGGCGACGCCCAGCGGTTTCGGATTGATGGCGGCGCGCAGGCGCAGCAGTGACATTGCGGTATCGGACATGGGGAGTATGGGCGAGAGAAAGGTAAGCGCTATTGTAAACCCTGCTCTCGCGCATGCCAGCGACTTGCCTGTAGACTAATGCCCCACCGCATGCATCGACTTTTCGCCGCCCGCACGCACGGGGATGGGATTCAAGCGGTCCATCCGGCCGCTCAAGGCCGTCAAGCCAAAGGCGCCCAGCACGACGATGGCGCCGATCCAGCCCGTATGCGCGAGGCCCAGGTGTTCGACGATCAGGCCGCCGCCCCAGGCGCCGCCGGCGATGCCCAGATTAAAGGCGGCGATATTCAGGCCCGAGGCCACGTCGACGGCGCGGGGCGTGAAATGTTCCGCTTGCTGCACGACATACACTTGCAAGCCAGCCACGTTACCGAAGGCCACGGCGCCCCACAGCAGCACGGTGATGACGACGAGCACGGGATGCGGCGCCGTGAAGGTCAACAGCAGCAAAACCAACGCCAGCAGCAGGAAGATCAGTTTCAGGGCGCGCACTGGGCCTTTCTTGTCGGCCAGCTTGCCGCCCCAGATATTACCGAACGCCACGGAGACGCCATACACGAGCATCACCACGCCCACGGCGCCGGCGCTGAAACCCGACACTTGCTGCAAAATCGGCGCCAGATAGGTAAAGGCGATGAAGGAGCCGCCATAGCCGACGGCCGTCATGGCGTACACCAGCAGCAGGCGCGGCTGGCCCAGCACCTGCACTTGCTGCAGCAGCGAGGCCGGTTTGCTGTGCTTGATGGTCGATGGCACGTACAGCAGGCTGCCGACAAAGGCGACCAGGCCCAGCGCCGAAACGGCGAGGAAAGTTTCGCGCCAGCCGAAATGCTGGCCGATGAAAGTACCCAGCGGCACGCCCGTCACCAGGGCCACGGTCAAGCCCGTAAACATGATGGCAATCGCGCTGGCCGCCTTGTCCTTCGGCACCAGCGAGGTGGCGATGGTCGAGCCGATGGAAAAGAACACGCCATGCGCCAGCCCCGTCAGGATGCGGGCGACGACGAGGGTTTCGTAGCCCGGCGATTTCCAGGCCAGCAAGTTACCCAGGGTGAACAAGATCATCAGCGACAGCAGCAGGGTCTTGCGGGGAATCTTGCCCGTCAGGGCAGTCAGCACGGGCGCGCCGACGGCGACACCCAGCGCATACAGGCTGACCAGCAAGCCGGCCGACGGCAGGTTGACGCCCAGGTCGGCGGCGATGGTGGGCAACAGCCCCACGATGACAAACTCGGTGGTTCCGATGGCAAATGCGCTGAGGGTCAGCGCGAGCAAGGCAATGGGCATGGCAAACTCCGATAAATGATGTTGGCATGCAGTATCGGGGTTTTCTTTGTTTCGAAAAATACCTGATCGGGCAGAAGATAGTTGCGTACAGATCAATAATAGAGCGGTCTGCTACACTGGCCGCATCCACACGGGGTCACCACCATGAATTCAGAAAAACTGGCGCTGCTGGTCACGCGCGAAATGCCATATGGGAAGTATCAGGGACGCTTGCTGGCCGACTTGCCGGGCCACTACCTGGGCTGGTTCGCGCGCGAGGGCTTTCCCTCGGGCGAACTGGGCAGTTTAATTGCGCTGATGTACGAGCTCGACCACAACGATCTACGCAGCTTGCTTGACCCCTTGCGCACGCGCAAGTCGCCGTGGCGGCCGGGCGAATAGGACAGCGCTTAAAACTCGCGCAGCTTCTTTGCCAGCATGGTGCTGAACTCGCCACTTTCCACGAGCTTGTGCAATTCGCTGGCGCCGCCGATGAGCACGCCGTTGACAAAGACCATGGGGAACGTGGGCCAGCCCGTCCACATCTTGAGGGCATTGCGGCGGTGCCACTGGTTCAAATAGCTGCCGTATTGCAAGTACTGGTAGGGCGTGCCCAGCACGTCGAGGATCTTGCGCGCCTTGCGCGGGAACGGGTTGAGCGCCATGCCGACGACGACCACCTGGTGCGCGGCGACGGCCGCCTGCACTTCGCGCACGATGTCCTTGTGCTTGCTGCCGATCAAAGGGCGGGCGGCGGAATGGATCTGGGCTTGGTCAAGGATGGCGCGGGTCATGAAAGTCCTGGGGGGAGTGGCACGTGGCGTGCGGATCACGCATTGTGCCACGCGCCATGGCCGGCGTGGGCTACACTGCGCCTCTTCTCCCCTACGCGTGAAATATATGCAAGGAATCAATGTCATGCCTGAATGCCGCACACGCCGCCTGCTCGTCTCGCTCCTGCTCGCCACCTGCTCCTGCAGTGCCCTGGCCGCCGCCGATCCCGGGCTTGAAAGCGGCCTGATCCAGGCGCTGTACCTGAAAAAGGGCACGCCGCAAAGAGCGGGCACCTCGGGCAAGGCCATCCGGGCTTACATGCGCGAAGGCTACATCGGCAAGCGCCCGGACCAGCGCTTCGATTACACCGATTACTACCTGCTGAAAAAGCCGGCCAGCTTCATGGGGCATGAACTGGTGCTCATCGAAGAAGAATACATCACCCAATACATCGGCTGCTGCGTCAGCCCCGGCGCGGGCGTCACGGTCAGGGTGCAGGGCAGCACGCAGAAGCTGCAAGCGTTCGCCCGCACCCAGCGCTGCACCTTGAACGACCCCGTCGATATCGGACATGCACTGAACGAAGTGGCCATCAAGAACAGGATGCCCAAAGGCCATTACGCGTCCCTGAGCTGCCGCGAGCGCGACGCCGAGCGCGATGAGCCTTGATGGCGGGCGGCGCTCAAAACAGCTCGTCGAGCAGCAAATGAAATTGCAGCTTGCCTTGATCGATATCAAGGAGCCCATATTGCTCAGCAAACCTTTGCTGTAGCGCGGCGTCCAACTCACCAAGAGCACGCCAGACGATGGCCAGGTCCTGGTAACGGTCGGCAACGCCCGCCCGGCCCACGTCGAGGCAGCCGACGACGGCGCCATCATGCATCAGGATATTGTCCAGCGAAAAATCGCCATGCGTGACGACGAGGTCGGGGGTGAGCGGCAGGTACTCTTGCAGCGCCAGCCACACTTGCTGCGCCGTCCAGCCTTCCCGCTCGGCATCGAAATCGCCGGCATCGACGAGGCCCGCATTGATGCGCTGGCGCGCCTGAACCAGCCGCACAGCATGGCCGGCGTCGAATGGGCAGTCGCTGACGGGAAGCGCGTGCAGGCGGCGCAGGAAGGCCGCCAGCGCGTCGGTCACGGCGGGCCCAAGGGCGGGGTTTTCTTCCAGTACCTGGCGAGCCGTCTTGCCCGGCAGCGCCGCCGTCAGCAGCCAGGCCTGCTCCGGGTCCGCCGCGCGGGCAAATTGCGCCACCGCCGGCACGGGCAGGTACTGCGCCAGCCAGCGCAGGCGCGCCAGTTCGTCGGCGAGCTCGGCAGCGGCGGCACCCCTGCCGTGTTTCAGGAACAGGGCCGGCGCACCGTTCCTGCCCTGCAGGCGGTAGACGGCAGCGTCCGATTCGCCGATGCTGTCGCGCGCCCAGTCGTACCCTGCCACGGCGGCGCGCAGGCTGGCGGGCATGGCGGCCAGCACGGCCGCTTGCTTCTTGCAGGAGAGCGTCATCTGCCTGGCCCTTGTTCTATGTCAGCGGCACGTGCAAGCCCATCTTGAGGCAAGTCAAGGCCACCGACGTGCGGTAGCGCCGGATATTGTCGTCGCCCCCGAACAGGCGTTCCGTCAGCGCCTCGTATTCGGCCATGCTGCTGGCGGTGATGACCAGCAGGTAGTCGGCCTCGCCCGTGATGCCGTAGCACTGCTGGATTGCAGGCTCGGCCATGATGCGCGCGCGCATGCCGGCCGTGCGCAGCGGATGCTCGTCGTGCAGATGCACTTCCACCGTCAGTATCAGGGGCCGGCCCAAGCGGCTCGCGTCGAGCACGGCCACCTCGTTGCGGATCACCCCGCTCTCGCGCAGGCGGCGGATGCGCCGCTGCACGGCCGGCGCGGACAGGTGCACGGCCTGGGCGATTTCGCGCTGCGAGGTCGTGTTATCGCGCTGCAAGATATCGAGGATGGCCAGGTCGAAGGCGTCGAGGGCGACAGCAGGCGTGAGCGAAAGTTGCGTCATAGAGGTCGAAATGCAGTGCAAATATCGGAGCAGACACAATAAACTTTCACCACTTCGATATCAAGCCATTTATCACCATGCCATTACGCCGCTATTCCTCGTTGATTCCCCTGCTGGCCATCCTCGGCTCCGTCACCTGCCTGGGACTGGGCACGTCATGGGCCAAGCACAGCCTGTTCCCGCTGGTGGGCGCGCAAGGCACGACGGCCGTGCGCGTGGGCTTTTCCGCCCTGCTGCTGTTGCTGTTCTGGCGTCCGTGGCGCTGGCAGCTGAGCCGCGCCGACCTGCGCACGGTGGCCCTGTATGGCGCAGCGCTGGGTTTGACGAACCTGTGCTTCTACATGGCCTTGCGCACGATACCGTTTGGCATCGCCGTCGCCATCGAATTTTCCGGCCCGCTGGCCGTGGCGCTGCTGGCCTCGCGCCGCCCGCTCGACTTCGTCTGGGTGGCCCTGGCCGTGGCGGGACTGGCGCTGCTCCTGCCGCTCGGTCACGACGTCAGCAATCTCGATCCCACGGGCGTGCTGTTCGCCCTGGGCGCCGCCGTCTGCTGGGCTTCGTACATCGTTTTCGGCAAGCGCGCCAGCCATTTGCATGCGGGACATTCCGTGTCGCTGGGCCTGGCCATGGCCGCGCTGGTGGTGGTGCCCGTCGGCGTGATGCACAGCGGCGCCGCCCTGCTCTCGCCGGTGGTCTTGGCCGTGGGGCTGGGCGTGGCCCTCATTTCCAGCGCCATCCCGATCTCGCTGGAAATGGTGGCCCTGAAGCGGCTGACGCCGCAAGCGTTCGGCATCATGAGCAGCATGGAGCCGGCCGTGGCCGCCATGCTCGCGTTCATCCTGCTGGACGAACGGCTGGACGCGCCGCAATGGCTGGCCATCGCCATGATCATGGCCGCATCGATGGGCAGTTCCTACATGGCGCAGCGCATGAAGAAACCGGCGCCGGCCGTCGCCGTGCATACCTGAACCTCAGTGCGCGGCCGCACCCGCCACGTGCGACGCCAGGTTCTTGCGCGCCAGCCAGGCCAGCGGCAGCAGGGCCAGCAGCGCGGCGGCCACGCCGGCCCACGGCGACGACGCCATCAGCTGACGCGACACCATCAGCGCACCGAGCATGGAACCGAAGGAAATGCCGAGATTAAACGCGGAAATGTTCAGGCCCGAGGCAAAATCGACGGCTTGCGGCGTGTAGCGCTCGGCCGTGGCCAGCATGCCGGCCTGCAAGGCAGGCGACAGGCCGAAGGCGAACACGCCCCAGACGAACAGCATCACCGTCATCATCCAGGGAGAACTGATGCTCAGCGCCACGCCCGCTTGGGTGACGGCCAGCAACAGCAGCATCACGCGCAAGGCCTTTTGCCAGCCCAGGTGGCTGGTCAGGTAGCCGCCCGCCAAGTTGCCGGCAAAGGTGGCGATGCCGAACACGATCAGCAAGGCGCTGGCCATGGTGGCGGAAAAGCCCGTCACATCCGTCAGGATGGGCGTAATAAACGTGAAGGCCGCAAAGCTGCTGCCAAAGCCAAACGTCGTAATCGCCATCATCGTCAGGATGGGGCCGCTGCCGAGGGCTGCCAGCTGCGTCATGGCCTTGCCGCCCTTGCCTTGCTGCAAGCCGGCCGGCAGCCAGCGCGCCATGGCGGCCAGGCCCAGCGCGGCCAGCAGCACCACGGCAAAGAAGGGTAGGCGCCAGCCCATCAAGTTGCCGAGGAAACTGCCGAACGGCACGCCGATCACCATGGCCAGGGTCAATCCCGCAAACATCACGGAAATCGCCCTGCCCGCCTGCGCCTTGGTGACGAGGCTGGCGGCCACGGTGGCGCCGATGGCAAAGAAGGTGCCGTGCGCCACGGCCGTGATGACACGCCCCAGCAGCAACAATTCGAACGTGTGCGAAAAGGCGGCCAGCAGGTTACCGGCCAGGAACACGCTCATCAGCCCCAGCAAGGCCGCCTTGCGCGGCAGGCGCGACATCAGCAGCACCAGCAGCGGCGTGCCGATGGCCAGCGCCAGCGCATACAGGCTGACCAGCGAGCCGGCCGATTCGATGGAAATATGCAGATCCTTCGCGATGGTCGGCAAGATGCCGACGACGATGAATTCGGTCACGCCGATGGCAAAGGCGCCGACGGCCAGCGCCAGCACGCCGGGCGGCATCTTGCTGGCGTGCGGTAAAACAGGGGTTGCGGTGGTCATGATGGCTCCAACAAGGGTTCAAGCCAGCCAGTGTATCGATGCAAGCGCTTTTGATATAGACTTCAATAATGGAAACACCTGTGAAATGGATTCAATAATGGCCAGGCAAGACATCAACCGCGCGTTCGAGATGGCCGTGTTTGCCGCCGTGGTGGAAACGGGGGCTTTTTCCGCCGCCGCGCGCCGCCTGGCCTTGACGCCGTCGGCCGTCAGCAAGCTCGTCAATCGACTGGAAGCGCGGCTCGGCGCCCGTTTGCTGCAGCGCAGCACGCGCCAGCTGCACACCACGCCCGAGGGCGACGCCTTTTTTATCCAGTGCAAGCGCATCCTCGACGATATCGACGGCGCCGAGCGCGAAGCATCGCAGGGGGCGGCGCCGCGCGGGCGCCTGCGCATCAACTGTTTCGTGCCGTTCGGCGTGCGCCATCTGCTGCCCATCCTGCCCGAGTTCGCGCAACGCTATCCCGACATCGTGCTCGACGTCGTCGTCAGCGACGCCATCGTCGATTTGCTGGAAGACCGCACCGACATCGCCATCCGCACGGGCAAGCTGAAGGAATCGAACCTGGTGGCGCGCAAACTCGGCGAAGACGCGATGGTGGTCGTCGCCTCGCCCGCGTACGCGGCGCGCCACGGCCTGCCGCGCACGCCGCAGGAGCTGTCAACACACAATTTGCTGGCCTTCAACTTCCGCTGCCAGAACGAAACCTGGCCCTTCCTCGATGGCGCGGGCGGAACGGTGCAGGTGGCGCCGCAGGGCAATACCTGCGTCAGCGATGGCGAAAGCATGCGCCAGCTGGTGCTGGCCGGCATGGGGCTGGGACGCTTTTCGCGCCAGCACGTGCTGCGCGACATCGAGCGAGGCGATTTGATACCCGTGCTGCAGGACTACAACCCGGGCGACAAGGAACTCGTGCACGCCGTCTTCGTGGGACCGGGCTTGCAAGTGCCGGCGCGGGTGCGCGTGATGCTCGATTATCTGCTGGAAAAAGTAAAACTGGGGTGAACGCCGCCTGCACGCCTCGCGTCCTATAATCGGCCCTATCGTTGAAACTTCAGGGAGCCGCGTCATGCATGAGGCCTTGATCCACACCTTGCAAACCCGCTTCAGCCAGCACAGGCACCGCCATCCGGGATGGACATGGGACAGCGTGCTGGCGCGCTTGAACGCCGCTCCCGCCAGCCTGGCGGTATTGCAGCAAATGGAGGATACGGGTGGCGAACCGGACGTCATCGGGCGCGCCGGCGACACGGGCGCCGTCACGTTTTGCGATTGTTCAGCAGAAAGCCCGCTCGGCCGGCGCAGCCTGTGTTTCGATGCGGCAGCCCTGGCCGCGCGCAAGGCCAACAAGCCGGCCGGCAGCGCCATGGCCATGGCACAGGCGATGGGCATCGAATTGCTGACGCAGGCGCAGTACCGCCAGTTGCAGGAACTGGAACCGTTCGACCGGAAAACCTCGAGCTGGATCGCGACGCCGGACAGCATCCGGGCGCTGGGCGGCGCGCTGTTTTGCGACCGCCGCTATGAACAGGTCTTCGTCTACCACAATGGCGCCGAGTCGTATTATGCGAGCCGGGGTTTCCGTGGACTATTCAACGTCTGACCATCGCTGGCTCAGGCCAGTTCTTCCAGCCGCAATTGCCGGCCTTCATCGAGCATCAGCTCGAATTCGGCCGCCGGCACGGCCGGACTGAACAGATAGCCTTGCAGCTGGTCGCAGCCGAGTTCGCGCAGGAAACGCATCTGCTCGGCCGTTTCCACCCCTTCGGCGACGATTTCCTGGCGCAGCTGCTGCGCCATGGTGACGATGGCGCGGGCGATGGCGCAATCGTTTTCCTCGAACGGCAAGCCGATGACGAAGGAGCGGTCGATTTTCAAGGTGCTGATGGGGAATTTTTTCAGATACGCCAGGCTGGAATAGCCGGTGCCGAAGTCGTCCAGCGCCAGCGCCAGGCCCATGGCCACCAGCTGGTTCATGATGTCAATCACCTTGTCGGCGCCGCGCATCAACAGGCTTTCCGTGATTTCCAGCATGATCTGGTCGGGCCGCACGCCGTAGCGTTCCAGCACGGCCGCTATGCGCGCCGGCAACTGTTCATCGAACTGGCGCGCCGACAGGTTGACGGCGATGGCCGGCATGTGCAGGCCCCGGTCTTCCCAGCTGCGGATCTGGCGGCACGCCTCGTCCAGCACCCAGGTGCCCAGCTCCAGAATCAGACTGGTTTCCTCGGCGACGGGGATGAAGAGGCCGGGCGAGACCATGCCGCGCATCGGATGCTTCCAGCGCAGCAAGGCTTCCGCGCCCACGATGCGCCCGCTGGCCAGGCTCACTTTCGGCTGGTAATGCAATTCCAGTTCCTTGTCGCCCAGCGCCAGGCGCATCTCGCTTTCCAGGCGCAAATGTTCCTTGGCCCTGCGGTTCATGTCTTCGCGGTAGAACAGGAAGGTCGATTCGATGGTCTGGCTTGCCTTGGACACGGCCACGTCGGCAAAGCGGAACAGGGCCGGCGCTTCCAGGCCGTCTTCCGGATACACGGTGATGCCGATGCTGGCGCCCACGTGCAGGGCGTGCGTATCGATATTGATCGGCGCCTCCAGCAGGTTGAGCAGCTTTTGCGCCACGTTGGCCGCGTGTTCGCGCTTTTCGATGTGCAGCAGGGCGACGACGAACTTGCTGTTGTCGACGCGCGCCAGGATATCGGCGTCGCGCAGGGCGCCGCGGAACAGCTGGCCGATGGCGATCACCAGCTGGTCGCCCACTTCATGGCCCAGGGTGTCACTGATGGAACCGATGCGGCTGATGTCGATGACCATCAGCGCGCCATGCGTGCCCTGCCGTTTCGCTTCGGCCAGGCCCTGGTCGACCAGCTGGTTCAGCAGGCAGCGGTTGGGCAAGCCCGTCAGGCTGTCATAGTTGGCCATGCGCTGCATGCGCGCCTCGGCATCCTTGTGCACGGAGATATCGGAAAACAGGGAAAACACGTGGCTGATTTCGCCGAATTCGTCGCGCACGACGCTGATGGTGACGTCTTGCGGGAACAGTTCGCCATTCTTGCGCTTGCCGATGATTTCGCCGCGCCAGGAACCGTGTCCGCGCATGGCGGCGCGCACCTTGGCGCGGAAGTCGGGATCGTGCACGCCCGAGCGCAGCAAGTCCGGCGTGCGGCCGATGGCTTCGGCAGGCGAATAGCCGGTGATGCGGGAAAACGAACTGTTGATCGAGACGATGCGCTCTTCCGCATCCGTGATCAGCACGGCTTGCTCGCTGTCTTCGATGATGCGTGCGTGCAACCTTACCTTGTCCACGTCGGACAGCGGCTCGCTCATGGCCGACAGGCGCACGGCCATGCCGCACGCCTTGCCCGCCTGGTCGTGGATCACGTGGCGGTGCATGCGCAGCCACGTCACCATGCCCGACTTCTTGCGCCGGCGCACGTCGGTGGCCACGTCGCCCTGCGTGAAATGCAATTCCAGCACGCTCGCTTCCGCGTCGTCTTCCGGATACAGGAACAGGATGTGCTGGCCCAGCGCTTCCAGTTCGGAATAGCCGAACATCTGTTCGGCGCCATGATTCCAGCCGATCAGGAAGCCGTCGGGATCGATTTCCAGCAAGGCGTCGGGGGGCGCCACGCGCACCACGGGCCGGCTGGCGCCGCGCAGCCGCTCCAGCTCTTCCTCCAGCCGCGCCAGGGTGGCGGCCTGCTGCGGCCCAGCCTGTTCACGGGCATCCTGGGCCAGGCGCAGGCACAGCGCAACCTTCGCCTCAAGCATGGCAACCCCACTCTTGGGCCAGGTCAGGGGAACAGATCAGGGGCGCTGCGGTGTGTGTAATCATCAAAATCCCACTGTGGGGCGTGGAGGTCGGGCGGAAATACTGTGAATATGGTAACTTAAAAATGTTGGCGTATGTCAACATTTTAAGACCTACGCCGAATGGCCCGGCAGATGCTGCGCCAGGCGGGCAAACACATCCGGTTCGCGCATGCGCGCCATCCACCAGCGCAGCGCGGCGCCATCCTCGCCCACTCGCCAGGCCAGGTAAAACGTTTCCGACGGTTTCGGCTCTTCGACGGCCTTTTCCACCAGCAAGCCACGCGCGATGGCGGCGCGCGCGCACGGTCCCGGCAAAAAGCCAAAGCCCAGCCCCAGCACCTGGTAATCGAACTTGACCTGCATGTTCGGCACGCTCAAGGCATCTTGTCCCAGCAGCAGGCCCACCGTGCGCGGCGCCATCTGGCGCGCCGAGTCGGCCACCACCACGGCCCGGTGCTGCTGCAGGTGGCCGCGCGACAAGGGTTCCGTCACCTGCGCCAGCGGATGCGTGGGTGCCACGGCAAACACGAAGTCGAGCATGCCGATCGGCTGCGCGATGTAGCCGCCGCCCGCCGGCCCGTCGCCGGGCGCGCCCACCAGCAAGTCGGCGCGCCGGTCCAGCAGCGCTTCCCACGTGCCCGACAGGGTGTCTTGCGACAAGCGCAAGCGCGTCTGTTGCGCCACGTCATAGAAAGCGCGCACGTCGTCGGCCAGCGCCACGGCGGAAAACATGGAATCGATGCCGATGGACAATTCCGTTTCCCAGCCGGAAGCCACGCGGCGCACGCGGTGTTCGAGGTCCTGCGCCGCCTTCAGCAGGTAGCGGCCCTCTTTCAGCAATTCCTGGCCGGCCGCCGTCAGCATGACTTTCGGGCCATTGCGCTGGAACACCTGCACGCCCAGGTCGTCTTCCAGCTTGGCCACCGTATAGGAAATGGTGGACGGGACTTTGTGCAACTCCTTGCCGGCCGACGAGAACGAGCCGCGGCGGTCGATGGCGTCGACGATTTGCAGGGCTTCCAGGCTCAGTCTTAACATTCGATTTTTTCGATCATAGGTCGCAAGATTTTCCGTTTTTCTTTCCCGGCACAGGGGCCTATACTTTCTCCATCGTACAGCGAAGGGCAGAGGCCACAGCGTAGCGCCAGGCAACGGTCCTTCGAAATTATCGCACATTAACTTATAGAAACGGAGTCCACCATGTTACAGATTCGTCACAGCGAAGAACGCGGCGCCGCCAACCACGGCTGGCTCAATTCCCACCACAGCTTTTCCTTCGGCAGCTACCACGATCCGCTGCACATGGGCTTTGGTCCCTTGCTGGTGATCAATGAAGACCGGGTCACGCCAGGCCAGGGTTTCGGCACGCACGGCCACCGCGACATGGAAATCATTTCGTATGTGCTCGACGGCGCGCTCGAGCACAAGGACAGCATGGGCACCGGTTCCGTCCTGCACTACGGCGACGTGCAGCGCATGAGCGCCGGCAGCGGCGTGCGCCACAGCGAGTTCAACCATTCGAACACGGATGGCTTGCACTTCCTGCAGATCTGGATCCAGCCGAACGTGGCGGGCATTCCCCCCAGCTATGAAGAAAAACACTTCACGCCGGACAGCAAACGGGGCAAGCTGCGCCTGATCGCGTCCTCCGACGGCCGCCAGGGTTCCGTGCTGATCCACCAGGATGCGGCCATCTACGCCAGCATCCTGCAGGAAGGCGAGCAAGCCGAACATGCGCTGGACGAAGGCCGCCTCGCCTACGTGCACCTGATCCGCGGCAGCCTGGTCGTCAACGGCACGCCGTTGAAAGCGGGCGATGCGCTGAAACTGACGCAGGAAGCGGCCGTGATCATCACGCAAGCAGAGGACGCAGAGTTTCTGGTCTTCGATTTACCGAAATAATTGATAAATACAAAGAAAGAGAAAATCATGGAAAACAGAACCAACGTATTGCTGCCCCTCGGCCGTGCCGCCCTTGGCGTGCTGTTCTTTGTTTCGGGCTTGCTGAAAATCGGCGGCTTTGCGGGCGTGGCCGGCTACATGGCCAGCCAGGGCTTGCCAATTGCCAATATTTTGCTGGTGGGCGTGATCGTCCTGGAAGTGGGCGGCGGCTTGCTGCTGATCACGGGCTGGCAGGCGCGCTGGGCGGCGCTGGCCCTGGCGCTGTTCCTGATCCCGACGACGCTCATCTTCCACGCCTTCTGGAGCGCCGATGCGGCCCACTTCCAGGAGCAGCTGACGAACTTCCTGAAGAACCTGTCCATCTTCGGCGGCATGCTGTTGCTGGTGGAGCGCGGCTTTCGCCAGGCCAGATAAGGCTAAGGCCGCCTGACCGGACGGGCCCGTCATGGACGCGGCCCGCCCGGCCGGCAGCCTGTCACCGTTTTGTCATCAAGCTGACATGGCGCTGTCACATTCGACAACTATCATGCGGTTGCCTTTAAATCACGCAACCACAGGACATCGCAGCCCATGAACAAGCCCAACGATCTGGCCATCCGCGCCACCGATCTGAACGACATTGACAGCAACGCGTCCCACGACAACCATTTCAACAGCATCCTGAACGCCCGCCTGAGCCGCCGCAACTGGCTGCGCGGCAGCGCCGTCACGGCCGCTACCGCCGTCATGGGTTCGATGGGCCTGTCCGCTTGCGGCGGCGGCAGCGATGCGGCCGCCGTCACGCCGACGCCGACGCCGACGCCAACGCCGACGCCCGAAAAACTGCTGGCCTTCACGGCCGTGCCAAAAAGCCTGGCCGACGTCGTGTCGGTGCCGGCCGGCTACACGGCCACCGCCCTGTATGCGCTGGGCGACTCGCTGCGCGCGGCCACGCCAGCCTACAAGAACGACGGCAGCGATACCGATTTCGACAACCGCGCCGGCGACCACCACGACGGCATGGAATACTACGGCCTGTCCGCCGCAGGCGCGCCGCTGGCATCCGGCGCCGAACGGGGCTTGCTGGCGATGAACCACGAAGCGACCACCGACGAAAAACTGTCCTCGCACTTCCTGCACGTGAATGGCGGCACCACCACGCTGCCGCGCCCCGCCGCCGAAGTCGACAAGGAAGTGGCCGTCCATGGCCTGAGCGTGGTGGAAGTCAAGAAGACGAGCAGCGCCTGGGCCACGGTCAACGATTCCGCCTTCAACCGCCGCGTCACGCCGCTGACGGATATCGAGCTTGCCGGCCCCGTGCGCGGCAACGCCCTCGTGGTGACCAAGTACTCGCCGACCGGCACCAAGACGCGCGGCACCATCAACAACTGCGGCACGGGCAAGTCGCCATGGGGCAGCTACCTGTCCGGCGAAGAAAACTGGGCCGGCTACTTCACGCGCTCGGCCACCGACAACGCCGCGCGCGGCGACAAATCCGTGGTGTCGCTGAACCGCTATGGCCGCAGCCAGGGCGGCGCCTCGCGCCACGGCTGGGAAACGGGCGGCAGCGACGACAAGTACGCGCGCTGGAACCTGAGCAAGATCGGCGCATCGGCCGATGGCAGCGACGACTACCGCAATGAGCTGAACGGCATGGGCTACATCGTCGAGATGGACCCGTACGACAAAACCAAGGCGATCCGCAAGCGCACGGCGCTGGGCCGCTACGCGCACGAAAGCGCCGCCTTCAGCGTGCCGGCCGTGGGCCAGCAGCTGGCCGTCTACATGGGCGACGATTCGCGCAACGAATACATCTACAAATTCGTCACGGCCGCCGTCTGGGCCGCGGCGGACGCCAACCCGGCCGACCGTATCGCCACGGGCGACAAATACCTCGATTCGGGCAAGCTGTACGTGGCCAAGCTGGCCGCCGACGGCACCGGCCAGTGGATCGAGCTGGCCCTGTCGAACGCGCAGATCCAGGCGTACGGCGCCTACAAGTTCGCCGACCTGGCCGACGTGCTGGTCAACGCCCGCCTGGCGGCCGACGCCGTGGGCGCAACAAAAATGGACCGCCCGGAATGGTGCTCGGTCAACCCGGCCAACGGCGAGATCTATTACACGCTGACCAACAACTCGAACCGCACCGTCAATCCGAGCGGCTCGTCGCAGCTGGCGCCGGACGGCGGCAACCCGCGCGCCTACACGGACATGAAGGGCAGCAGCGCGCAAAACGGCAATCCGAACGGCCATATCATCCGCTTCAAGGAAGGCACGGGCGCGGCGGCAGCCACCAGCTTTACCTGGGATGTCTACCTGTTCGGCGCCGAGAGCGGCGCCGACGCCAGCAAGATCAACCTGTCGAACCTGACGGCCGACCAGGATTTCTCGAGCCCGGACGGCCTGGCCTTCAGCCCCTACACGGGCATCTGCTGGATCCAGACCGACGATGGCGCGTACACGGACGTGACCAACTGCATGATGCTGGCCGCCATCCCCGGCAAGGTGGGCGACGGCGCCAAGTCCACCCTGAACTACGCCACGGCGGCCGGCGGCAACCTGGCCGTCGACACCTTCATCGGCAAGAAACCCACGGCCGACACGCTCAAGCGCTTCCTGGTGGGGCCGGTCGGCTCGGAAATCACGGGCATCAGCGAAACGCCGGACGGCAAGACCATGTTCATCAACATCCAGCATCCGGGCGAAAACACCGCGCTGGCGAATATCGGCGATCCGTCCAAATACACGAGCCAGTGGCCGGCCAACGCCGGTTATGGCGCCGGTAAGCGTCCCCGCTCGGCCACCATCGTGATCACCAAGAACGATGGCGGACGCATCGGCAGCTGATGTCACCTGCCTGGCGGCGGCATCCGCCAGGCAAAGCCGGCCATCCACCTTGTAAAAGGAGGAAGTGCCCTTAAGTAAGGTTCATCACCAGACATTGCAACAACCGAATGGCAACCGGGGAAAAACGTTTCCCGGCTTTTTGGTATGATGGCAAGGCGCGCCGGCACCGGAGTGGTGTCGCGCGCCTTTTATTTTTGATAATTACTTATATGAGCACAACCATGCAAAGCGGCGCAGACCTCCTGGCGACAGGCGAATTGGATTACACGACTTCCTGCGCACTGCCGACGCCGTGGGCCCAGTTCACCCTGCACGCCTTTGTCGAGCACGCCACTGGTAAAGAACACCTGGCCATGGTGCTGGGCGATATCGGCAACGGCGAACCGGTGCTGGCGCGCGTGCATTCCGAGTGCCTGACGGGCGACGTGCTGTTTTCGCAGCGCTGCGACTGCGGCGCCCAGCTCGAGGGCGCCTTGAAACGCATCGCCGAAGAGGGCCGCGGCATCTTGCTGTACCTGCGCCAGGAAGGACGCGGCATCGGCCTGATCAACAAGATCCGCGCCTACCGCCTGCAGGAAGCGGGCGCCGACACGGTGCAGGCAAATGAACAGCTGGGCTTCAAGGCCGACGCGCGCAACTACACCTTGTGCAAGCCCATGTTTGCGCAATTCGGCATCCACAGCCTGCGCTTGATGACGAACAACCCGCGCAAGATCGCCGCCATGGAAGCGCTGGGCATCACGGTGGCCGAACGGGTGCCGCTGCTGGTTAACCGCAACGCCTTCAACCAGCACTACCTGAATACCAAGCAAAGCAAGCTCGGTCACATGATGACGCCGCAAACGGCGCCGGCGCTGGAAGACGGCGCCCTGTAGTTCCCCGGGCCGGCGCGTGCGCGATACCGCGCCGGGCCGGCCGCGCTCCTGCTCACGCACAAAGGATGCATGAAATTATCTAACTACGCCTGCTTGCTGGCCAGCCTGTGCGCTGCCGCAGGCGCCCACGCGGCCGCGGCGCCTGTACCTGCCGCGCCTGCCGCGGCCACCTCCGCTTCGACTCCCCCCCTCAAGCCGCCGCCGGCCACCGCCGCGCCCGCCGCCACCGAACATGCGGCCCTGCCGCCGCCCTCGTCGGCCGCGCAAAAGCTGTACACGGCGGCGCGCGCCGACATCCTGCAAGTGCGCGTGCTGCTGAAAAACGGCCGCACGCAGTCATCGGTGGGTTCCGGCTTTTTGATCGGCACGGGCGACCTGGTGGTGAGCAACTATCACGTGGTCTCCCAATTCGCCCTCGACCCCGATACCTACGTGGGCGAATGGGTCGACACCAGCGGCCAGCGCGGCAACGTGGAATTGCTGGCCGTCGACGTGCTGCACGACCTGGCCGTGCTGCGCGTGAACCGCCATGGCACGGGTTTCTTCAAGATGCCGGAAGGGCTGGCGCCGCTGACGCAGGGCCAGTACCTGTATTCGATGGGTAATCCGCTGGACCTGGGCTTCGCCATTTCGGAAGGCTCGTACAACGGCGTCGTCACGCGCAGCTTCTACGACCAGCTGATGTTTACGGGACCGATCAATTCCGGCATGAGCGGCGGCCCCAGCGTCACGGCGAACGGCGACGTCGCCGGCATCAATGTCTCGAAACGCCTCGATGGCGAACTCGTCAGTTTTCTCGTGCCGGCCCGCTACGCCCAGCAATTGCTGGCCAAGGTGGCGCAGCAAGGCAAGCCGCCGAAGGACTTCAAGCCGCTGGTGACGGCGCAACTGCTGGCGCACCAGGAAGTCATGCTGGCGCGCCTGCTCGACACGCCATTGAGCCTGAAAGCCATGGGCCCGTACCGCGTGCCCGTGCGCGAGTCCGACCAGATGCGCTGCTGGGGCCGCTCCAACGTCAAGTCCGACAAGCCCTACATGCTCGACAACACCAGCTGCGCCATGGAATCGGCCATCTTTATCTCCGGCGCCCTGCAGACGGGGCAAGTGTCGATGCGCCACGAATTCCTGCGCAGCAGCGGTCTGGGCGCCCTGCGCTTTTCCGAGCTGGCCAGCGCTTCGTTCAAGAATGAAAGTTTCGGCAGCTACAAGAGCGCCAACCTGACAGGCCCGCAATGCACCGAACAGTTCGTCAAGAACAAGACCCTGCCCCTGCGCGCCGTCCTGTGCGTGCGCGCCTACCGCAAGTTTACCGGCCTGTACGACTTTGCCCTGCTGGCCGCCAGCACCGATGAGCCACTCATGAGCCTGCAAAGCCGCATCGACGCGCGCGGCGTGTCCTACGCCAACGGCATGCGCGTCACGCGCACCTTCCTCGAAGCACTGTCGCGCGCACCATCCACCACTGGAACGCGCAAGCCATGAAAGCACCGTACTTCATCGAAATCCTCGCCGAGAATGGCGAAGTGCGGCAACGCCAGCGGATCGACACCCTGCCGATCCGCATCGGGCGCGGCTACGACAACGACTTCATCCTCGACGACGCGCATACGGCCGCCGCGCACGCCATCGTCGAAGACGACGGCGCAGGCGGCCTGCTGCTGCGCGACCTGGGCAGCCAGAATGGCGTGATCCACCGGGGCCAGCGGCAATTGCAGGTGGCCATGACGGGCAACAGCATCGTGCGCCTGGGCCACACGCGCCTGCGCGTGCGCGCCAGCGACCACCCGGTGGCGCCCGAACTGGGCGACACGACCCGGCACGACTGGGAAGGCTTGCGCCCCGCCATCGCCGGCCTGGCCATGATCGGCGCCTCGGCCGCCTTCAGCAACTGGCTCAGCGATGCGGACGCCTTCGAGCCGATTTCCTACCTGATGATCATCGCCTACGCGCTGGCCGGCGGCCTCGTGTGGGCGTCGATCTGGGCCGTGGCAAACCGCCTGTTTGGCCATGGGGCGCGCTTCGGCCGCCACCTGTTCATCATCGGCTGCGGCTTGCTGGCCATGGAAGTGTGGGAACTGGGCAGCAATGTGGCGGCGTATGCGCTGTCGCTGGAAGTGCTGACGCGCTACGGACGGCATATGTTCATCGTTATTGTATGCGCGATGATCTATTACCATTTGTGCACGATCAAGCCGCAGCACCCGCGCCGTTTCGGCCTCGTCGCCGTCGTGCTGGCCATCGTGGGCTCGACCCTGATCCTGCTGAGCAACCTGCAGGCCAGCGGCCGCCTGGCCGACGAAGCCTACATGTCCGTGATCTACCCGCCAGCCTTGCGCCTGAGCCCGGATCACGCGACGGACGCCTTCTTCCGCGACGCGGCCAGCCTGCAGCGCGCCGTCGACGCCGAGCGCGGCCAGGCGGCCAAGGGCGCCGACGAAGACGAAGACAGCGGCGACTGAACCGCTATCATGCAAAAAGCCCGCCGGATCCTGACGCACCGGCGGGCTTTTTTACGTGCGCCGCGAAGGGCGCAGAATACTGCCAGAACTCGTGCTTAAAACTTGTCGTCCTGTTTGTGGCGCGCCGTGAAGCCCAGCAAGCCCAGGCCGATCAGCAGCATGGCGTAGATGGTTGGTTCCGACACTTCCGACACCAGGCCGTCGGTGCCGGCAATGCTGGACGGATGGTTGCCAGCCGCCTTGAATTGCACTTGCTGGCCACCATCGCAGCAGTTTTCCAGTTCGAAGAGGCGCAAAGTGTGGCTATCGACCAGCAAGGACCTCGAGGCGCTGAGGAACTGGCTGCCATTATCGCTGGCAGCGCCCGCCGCACCATAGGCGGCGGAATCGTGCGCGCCAGCGTTCCAGTAGCCGGTGGACAAGGGGATGGTGCTGGCGTTCGCATTGGCAAACACAGCGGCAACGATCAGGAACAAGGCGATTCTGGGCAAGTTTTTCATGATGGTCTCCAATCAGTATTCAACGGGCGCAACAGGCGTGAAGGCGCTTGAGCTGAATACACGCTGCATTGAGGCGTGTCGGCGTAGCGCAGGAATTGCAAGAATGAGCGGTCGGGGGCGTGGCTTCCGCAAAACTTCGCGGACTTGCGGCGTACCATGGCGGCACTGCAAGCGTCCTGGAAAGGGTTCGGGTTCCCGGGACAAAACCAGACAATTGACGGGTCAGGTGAAACGTTGAGTCTATTCTATCTTAAATTCCCTAGAAGAAAATTATTTTTCTTTTAGGCATGTAAGATATTTATATGACAAGCACCTTGAAACAGGCTGAACAAGCCTGCCGGGACGACCATTTTACTCCTGGCGCGCTGGCCGGACCTGTCGCGCAAGCGCCACAAGCGCGCGCGCCAGTGTCGCATCTTGCGCATTTCTTTTCGCATGCCGCTGCACCACGCGGCGAAACAGCATGGCAAAATGTAGTCACGCTGCTATCTATCCGAACTGGGGGAAAGAGGAATGGTCGACCTGGAAGAACTACGCTATCTGGCACTGTCGTTTCCCGACGCCACCGAGGAAGAACACCACGACCGACCGGCCTTCCGCGTGGGCGGGAAGATCTTTGCCACCCTGCCCGATGACGAGCACATCAATGTGCTGCTCGATGCGGAAGCGGCGCATATCGCCACCGTCATCACGCCCTCCGGCTGCGAGAAGCTGTGGTGGGGCGAACGCCTGGCCGGCATCACGGTATGCCTGGCCGATGCCGAGCTGGACATGCTGGCCGCCGCCCTGACGGCCGCCTGGCGGCGCAAGGCACCCAGCGACCTGGCCAAGACCATCGCCCCGACGGGGTAGTTACATCGGCAGTTACATCGGCCAATTGCGCAGCAGCAAGCCCACCATCTGCTGCAATTGCTCACGCGATACGCCGGCCGCCGCCTGGATGGCCATGCCCTGCGACAGGGTCACGACGAAGCGCGCCTGCTGCTCCGGGCAGGAATCGGGCGGCAAATCCCCCTCTTCCTTCGCGCGCCGCAAGCGGTCGCGCAGCTTGATTTCACCGCGCAGCCGGCGCGCGAACAATTCATCGCGGATCGGCAAGGCATCGTCGCTGCAAGCCAGCGCCGCATTGACGCCCATGCAGCCGTGCGGGCCATCCGGCATGGTTTGCGCGTCGACATATTGCGTCAGCAACGCTTCCACCACCTGGCGCGCCGTCGGCTGTTCCAGCGCCGCATCGAAAAACCGCATGCGCGTATCGCTGTAGCGTTCGAGCGCCTTGTGGAACAATTGTTCCTTGTTGCCGAAGACGGCATACAGGCTGGGCCGGTTCATGCCCATGGCTTTCGTCAATTCCGGCAAGGAGCTGCCTTCATAGCCTTTTTCCCAGAATACTTTCATGGCGCAATCGAGCGCCTCGTCCGCGTCGAACGTGCGGGGCCGCCCCGTTTTCGCCTTGACCGCCTCTTCTTTTTTATCTTGTTTCATACCGTTCGGTAAAAAATTATTGACAACAATGTCCGACTGCCCTGATTATATACCGACCGGTTAAAAACCTCTCGGCTTTTCAGGAACCTCCCATGCATACACTTTCCAACGCTACCGACGACGATACCACCGTGGCGCCGTGGCTGGCCGTCTTATCCGTCGGCATCGGCGCCTTCGCCCTCGTCACTTCCGAATTCCTGCCCGTCGGCCTGCTGCCCGCCATGGCCGCCGAACTGGCCATCAGCAAGGGTCAGGCGGGCTTGATGATCACCACGCCCGGCATCGTTGCCGCATTTGCCGCCATCTTCGTCACCGTCGGCTCAGGCCGCCTGGACCGCCGCATCGTGCTGCTGGCCCTGACGGCCCTGCTGGTGGCCTCGAACCTGCTGGTGGCGCTGGCCCCTTCGTATGCGTGGATACTGCTGGGCCGCGCCATGCTGGGCGTGGGCGTGGGCGGCTTCTGGGCCATCGGCAGCGCCATCGGCCCGCGTCTGGTGGCGCCGCAACATGCCTCGCGCGCCATGTCCATCATCTTCGCCGGCGTCTCGCTGGGCACGGTAGCGGGCGTGCCGGCCGGCGCGCTGGTGGGCGAACTGGTGGGCTGGCGGGTCGCCTTCGGCACGGCCAGTGCCATTGCCGTGCTGGTCTTCCTCGGCCAACTGTTGCTGCTGCCCAAGCTGCCACCGACACAAGCCATCCGCCTGCGCCAGTTGCCGATGATCTTCGGCATCCGCAAGGCCAGGCTGGGCTTGATCGCTACGGCCATGCTGTTCACGGGCCAGTTCGCCGCCTACACGTATATCGCGCCCTTCCTCACGCAGATTTCGCACCTTGCCGCCGGCACCGTCAGCGCCATGCTGCTGGTATATGGCGCTTCCGGCTTCATCGGCAACCTCGTGGGCGGCTGGGCCGCCGGCCGCTACGAACGGGCCGCGCTGATGGCGACGGGCGCCGTGCTGGGCGCGTCCACCCTGGCCCTGGCCGCGTTCGGCAGCCATTCGCTCACGGCCATGCTGCTGGTGGCCGTCTGGGGTTTCGGTTTCGGCGCCATGCCGATCGCCGTGCAGACGTGGATGTTCAAGGCGGCGCCGGAGCTGATGGAGGGCAGCAGCGCGCTCTTCGTTGCCATCGTGCAAGTGTCGCTGGCGTCCGGCGCCTTGCTCGGTGGCGTGGCCGTCGACCGGCTGGGCGTGTCCAGCGCGATGGTGGTCGGCGGCCTGTTCGCCCTCGGCTGCGGCTTGACGATCGCCGTCTTCGGCAAGCCGCAGGCCGCCGCCAAGGCCGGCGCGGCCTGCATCGCCTCGTAGGAATCAGATGCGGCCGCGGCGGAATTCTCCGAGGAATTTCGTCACTTCGGCCGGCGTCATCACCACGTCCGCGTCGCCGTGATACGCATACAGGAAAGGCGTGCCGCCCAGGCGGTCCGTCAGCTTGGCAAAGAGTAAGAAGCGGCTGCCCAGCGGGTAGCGCTGCAAGTCCACCAGGCGGCGCGAGCACTGCACCGCCAGCTCCGGCGAAAAAGCCTGGCCCGGCACGGGGCGGATTTCCACGCGGCCATTAATCGCGCGCGATTCGACGGCGACGTGCCGGTATGCATAAGTATCACGGGCCATGCCGCCACCTTGAATGAAGTAAAGGCGCCATCTTAAGCGAAGTGGGCGCCTGCCGTGCTACTGCGGCACGATGCGCAACAGGCGGCCATTGTCTTCATCCGTCAGCGCGTACAGGTAGCCATCCGGCCCCTGGCGCACGTCGCGCACGCGCGCGCCGATGGCCAGGCGGTCCTGCCCCGTCACCTTGCCGTGCGCATCGACGGCAATGCGGCGGATATCCTTGGCCGCCAGGCCGCCGCTGAAGATGCTGCCGCGCCATGCGGCAATCTTGTCGCCCGTGTAGACGGCCAGTCCGGACGGCGCCGGCGACGGCACCCAGGCCACGCTCGGATTGCGCATGCCGGCCACTTCGTGCTTGCCGACCGGTTCATGCGTCGTGTAGTCGGCGCCATAGCTTTGCAGGGGCCAGCCATAGTTGCCGCCCGCCACCACCAGGTTCAGCTCATCGCCGCCGTACGGACCGTGTTCCGTGGCCCACACGCGGCCGGAAACGGGGTCGAGCGCCAGACCCTGCACGTTGCGGTGTCCATACGACCAGATTTCCGGCAAGGCGCCCTTGGCCGCCAGCGGATTGTCGGGCGCCGGCTTGCCGTCTTCCGTCAGGCGCAGGATGGAGCCCTGGTGCGTGGCCAGGTTTTGCGCCTGCTCGCGCGCCAGGCGGTCGCCTATGCGCAGCGGCGGATTGCCGCCGTCGGCCACGCTCATCAGCAAAGTGCCGTCCGGCAGCCACAGCAGGCGCGAGCCGAAGTGCTGGCCGCCGCTCTTGTCCGTGGCGACCTTGAAGAGGGTCTGGATGCCCGTCACCTTCTTGCCATCGAACACGCCACGCACGAGGGTCGTGCGATTGGCGTCATTGTTGCCGGTCGACAGCGTCATGTACACGCGCGGGTTCGGCTTGCCCGCATCCTGCGGGTGCAGCACGATATCGAGCAAGCCGCCCTGCCCGCCCGTGAAGACGGCGGGCAGGCCTTCCAATGGCACATCGGTGAACGTCTTGCCAGTGAGCAAATGCAAGGTCCCCTGCTTGCTGGTAACGAGCGCGCGCCCCTCGCCCAGCCAGGCGATGCCCCACGGCTGGCGCACGCCCTGCGCGACAGTCTCGGCCTTCCAGCCCTGTTTCGCGGCGGGCGGCTCGCCCGTGGCTTGCAGTTCGGCGTGGGCCGCTGGCGCGGCGGCCAGTGCCCATGCAAGCAAGATGCTGGTACGGCGTAGCTGGAACATGCTCTCTCCTGTCAGTGGTCGATAGTCGGTGGCGTATCAGGCGCGCAGCAGCAAGGCCACGGCTTCGGCCGCGATACCCTCTTCGCGGCCCAGATAGCCGAGTTTTTCATTCGTCTTGGCCTTGATGTTGACCTGGCCCACGGTCACGCCCAGGTCTTCGGCCACGTTGGCGCACATGGCGGCGATATGCGGCGCCATTTTCGGGCGCTGGGCGATGATGGTCGCGTCGATATTGCCGATGATATAACCGGTCGCCTGCACGCGGCGCACGGCTTCGCGCAGCAGGGTGCGCGAATCGGCGCCCTTGAATTGCGCATCCGTGTCGGGGAAATGGCGGCCGATGTCGCCCAGCGCGGCGGCGCCGAAGATGGCGTCCGTAATCGCGTGCAGCAATACGTCCGCGTCGGAATGGCCGAGCAAGCCCAGGTGATGGGGGATTTTCACGCCGCCGATGATCAGGTCGCGGTTTTCCACCAGCGCGTGGCAGTCATAGCCCTGGCCGATGCGGAAAGGCAGTACGGTAGTCGTTGTGTTCATGCGGGTCTCTCTGGAATTCAAGGGTTGGCCAGGTACAGCTCGGCCGTGTGGATGTCGCGCGGCAGGGTCACCTTCAGGTTGCGCGGGTGACCTTCGACCAGCCTGGGCGCCAGGCCCAGCGCTTCGACGGCGCTGGCGTCGTCGGTAATCGCTTGCGGATCGGGCGCTTCGGACAAGGCTTGGTGCAGCAAGGCGTAGGAAAACATTTGCGGCGTCTGCGCCAGCCACAGGCCGTCGCGCGGCACCGTCTGCGCCGACATGGTGGCGGCACCCGTGCCCTGCCCTGCCCGCTTGACGGTATCGACCACGGGCAAGGCCAGCAAGCCGCCGGCCGGATGGTCAGCGACTTCGGCGATAAGTTTTGCGATCAGCGCCGGCGTCAGGCCAGGGCGCGCCGCGTCGTGCACCAGCACCTGGTCGTGGGCATCGATGCTGCCGTGCAGCACCTGCAGGGCATTCAGTATCGTTTCCATGCGCGTGGCGCCGCCGCAGCGCAGCACAGTGACGCCTGAGCCTGCGCCCTGCCCCGGCACGACGGCGTCGATCTGGCCATCCTCGGCGCTGACGACGACATAGGTGTGCGCTATCAGGGGGCTGGCAAGAAAGGCGTCGAGCGCGTGGCGCAGCATGGGCTTGCCGGCGATGGGTAAATATTGCTTGGGACTGCCCGCTTCCATGCGCGCGCCCACGCCGGCGGCGGGGATCAGGGCAAAATAACGGGGGCGATTCGGTGCTGCTGTCATGCCATTCCTTGTCTAGTTGGCGGGCGCTGTCTTGCCCGCCAGGATATTCTGGATCTCACCATTGCACGCCTTGCCCAGGCGCGCATATTCCTGCGGAGAATCGATGGCCGCCTGCAAGATTTCCACCTTGCGCATTTCGGCCTTGACGTACGGCAACCAGCCCGTGTCGATCTCGCGCGCCAGCGCCGCCTTGGCCGTGCCGCTGGGCGCATACAGGGGCCGCGCCTCGAAGCGCTTCGCCAGCGCAGCGCGCACGGTCTTTTCCACGCGCGGCAAGTGTTCCATATAGGTTTTCATGTGCCGCAGCTCGTGCGCGAGTATCTCATCATACGCGCACGTGCCCGGCGCAAACTCGCGGCCGATATAGATCACCACGGGCGCATACGTGAGGGTCACGGTAATCTGCGGCGCGACGCATTCGTAGCCGCTGGCCGGGTCTTGCAGCATGGGGCCGGCCAGCGCGATCCGCACCTGCGAATCGGTCTTCGTCAAGCCCAGCACCCAGGTATTGGCGCGCGCCGTGCCCTTCATGACGGTCAGGGCCCTGTACGGCAGATGCGTGTCGATGCTGTAACCGTTCTGCTGCGCCGTCAGCACGGACACCGTCTTGCTGATCGTGTCTTCGCAGCGCACCTGGAACGGCGTGCGCGCCTGCGCCTGTGCACCCAAGGTGACACAGGCGAGCAGCAGAAAAAGCGCCGTGCGCATGCGCAGGATCAAGCCGGCTGCCAGGCGCCGCTGGTAATCTTGTCGAGCCAAAAGATGCCGATGACGGTTTTCACGTCCGTGATGGTGCCATCCTGGACCCAGTCGAGCAGCTGCGGCACGGTGGCCGTGAACGTCTCGAGGAATTCGCCTTCATCGAGCTGGCGTTCGCCGGCCACCAGGCCGCGCGCCAGGAACAATTCCAGGTGCTCATCCGAATACGCGATGGCGTTGTGGATGGTGGAAACGAATTGCCAGTCGCTGGCCGTGTAGCCCGTTTCTTCCAGCAACTCGCGCTGGGCGCAAGCCAGGTGCGATTCGCCCGCGTCGATCTTGCCGGCCGGGAATTCAATGAAGACCCGGTCCAGCGGATAGCGGTACTGGCGTTCCATCAGCACCGTGCCATCGTCGAGCAGCGGCAGGATGACGACGGCGCCCGGATGCAGGACGAATTCGCGCGCCGTGATCTTGCCGTCCGGCAGCGCAACCCGGTCGCGCTGCACGCGCAGGAAGCCGCCCTGGTAGACGAGCTCGCCGTCCACCTTGGTTTCAATCAGATTCGTATCCATGGAATTCCTTTATTCAATAAAAAACGGCGCCAGAGGCGCCGCTTTCGGAGGATGGTGCCTAACGGCGTTTACGCAGATAACGAGTCACAAAACCTGGGAAAGCCAGCACCAGGAACAGGCATCCCGTGATGGCATAGAACTCCCACGTCTGCGGGAAACCGTTGCCGATGCGCGCTTCGAGCGCGAACGCCACGGCGCCGACGATGAAGTACAGAATCACCATCTCCAGCAGGCGCAGCGCCAGCGGCTTGCGCCAGCCCTGCTCTGCCTGCGCCGCCTTTTTCAGGGGCACGGCGGCAAACAGTTTTTCGTTCAAGAATGGCAGGTTGGCGCCCAGGATGCCCAGGGCGATCACCAGCCAGCTCGATGCGGTGACATCCATCGATCAGGACGCCAGGGTCTTGGTGATGGCGGTCGCGCAGGCAGCCAGGATGCTGTTAGGCATCACACCGAGGGCCAGGACGAACACGCCGTTCAGGGCCAGCACGACGCGCATGTCGCCATGCACGACCAGCGCATTGCTGTCGCTTGGCTCGTCGAACCACATCATCTTGACCACGCGCAGGTAGTAGAAGGCGCCGATCAGCGAGAACAGCACGGCGGCGATGGTCAGCCACAGCTGGCCCGTGGCCAATACCGATGCCAGCACCGAGTACTTGGCCATGAAGCCCATCAGCGGCGGCACGCCGGCCAGCGAGAACATGAACAGGGTCATCACCAGCGCGAAGATCGGGCTGCGTTTGCCCAGGCCCTTGAAGTCGGCCAGTTCGTCTGCTTCGAAACCATTACGTGCCAGCAACATGATCACGCCGAAAGTACCCAGGGTGGTGAACACGTAGGTGATGACGTAGTACATCGAGGCGCCATAGGCGGTGGCTGCACCGGCCGCGTTCAGCGTGTTGTTCGGCGCATCCACGGTACCGGACAGCAAGCCCAGCAGAACGAAGCCCATTTGCGCGATGGTCGAGTACGCCAGCATGCGCTTCAAATTGGTTTGCGCGATCGCGGTGAAGTTACCGATGGCCAGCGACATCACGGCCAGCACCAGCAGCATTTGCTGCCAGTCATGTGCCATCGGCAGCAAGCCTTCGGCCAGCAAGCGCAGGGTGATGGCGAACGCGGCCAGTTTCGGCGCCGCACCCAGCAGCAGGGTCACGGCCGTCGGCGAACCTTGATACACGTCAGGCACCCACATGTGGAATGGCACGACGCCCAGTTTGAAGGCCAGGCCGGCGACCAGGAACACCAGGCCGAAGACCATGATGGTGCCGTTGGTCTTGCCGTTTTCCAGCGCCACGCGCAGTTCGCCCAGGTCCAGCGTGCCGGACGCGCCGTACAGCATCGAGATACCGTACAACATGAAACCGGAAGCCAGTGCGCCCAGGATGAAGTACTTCATGGCCGCTTCCGTGGCCTTGGCATTGTCACGGCGCAAGGCGATCAGTGCGTACAGCGACAGCGACATCAGTTCCAGACCCAGGTAGATGATCAGGAAGTTGTTGGCCGAGATCATGATCATCTGGCCCAGCAGTGCAAACAGGGCCAGCACGTAGAACTCGCCGCCCAGGTTGCCCGACAGCATGCTGCGGTCGGTGGCGTAGGCACGCGAGTAGATCAGGGTCAGCGCCACGGCGCCGTACGAGAACAGTTTCAGCAACTGCGACATCGGGTCCGACACGAACATGTTATGGAACGTGTAGACGGTGGTGCCCGCATTGAAGTCGCCCACGGTCAGCAAGGCGCAGCCGGCCAGGGTCAGCAAGGCCAGCACGTAAGTGATCGAACGCTTCGCCGCAGGCAAGAACATATCGATCAGCAAGAGCGCCGACGTGGCGATCAGCAGAAAGATTTCCGCGTACAGCGGTACCAGATTAGGTGCATTAGTCATGTTATCGGTCTTCTATTTAAGGCAACTTGCTGATGGCGACATGCTGCAGCAGGTCGGCAACCGAAGTTTGCATCGTGTCGGTGAACGGGGCTGGGTACAGACCCATCACGAGCACGGCGATGGCCAGCACAGCAAGCATGAAGAATTCACGTTTGTTGATGTCGGTCAATTCGGCCACGTGCTTGTTCTTGATCTTGCCGAACACCACGCGCTTGGCCATCCACAGCGAGTACGCCGCGCCCCAGATCAGTGCCGTTGCAGCCAGCAGACCGATCCAGAAGTTGAATTTCACCGCGCCCAGGATCACCATGAACTCGCCGACGAAACCGGACGTGGCTGGCAGACCGCAGTTGGCCATCGAGAACAGCACGAAGAAGGCGGCAAATTTCGGCATGCGGTTCACGACACCGCCGTAGTCGGCGATGTTGCGGGTATGCATGCGGTCATACAGCACGCCGATGCACAGGAACATCGCGCCGGAGATGAAGCCGTGCGAAACCATCTGCACGATACCGCCCTGCACCGAGATGTCGTTGAACATGAAGAAGCCCAGGGTCACAAAGCCCATGTGCGCGATCGACGAATAGGCGACCAGTTTTTTCATGTCGGTTTGCACCAAGGCAACCAGACCGATGTAGATGACGGCGATCAGCGACAAGGCGATCATGAAGCCCGACAGGTAGTGGCTGGCGTCTGGCGTGATCGGCAGCGAGAAACGCAGGAAGCCGTAGGCGCCCAGTTTCAGCATGATGGCGGCCAGCACGGCGGAACCGCCCGTTGGCGCTTCCACGTGGACGTCCGGCAACCACGTATGCACCGGGAACATCGGCACCTTGACGGCAAACGCCATCAGGAAGGCCAGGAAGATGAAGATCTGTTCGTTCATCGTCAGCTTGAACGCGTGCCAGGCCAGGATGTCGAAGGTACCCGACACATTGCGCAGGTAAATGATGGCAACCAGGGTCAGCAGCGAACCGAAGAAGGTGTACAGGAAGAACTTGAACGACGCGTACACGCGGTTCGAACCACCCCAGATACCGATGATGATGAACATCGGGATCAGGGTTGCTTCAAAGAAGAAGTAGAACAGCAAGCCGTCCAGCGCGCAGAACACGCCGATCATCAGGCCCGACAGGATCAGGAAGGAGCCCATGTACTGGGCGATGCGCTTCTCGATCACTTGCCATGCGGAAATGACGACGATGACGGTGATGAAGGCCGTCAGTGGCACGAACCACAGGGACAGGCCGTCGATACCCAGCGAGTACCAGATATTGAAGGTTTCAATCCACGGTGCTTTTTCGACGAATTGCATGCCGTGTGCGGCGTTGTCGAAATGCTGGATCAGCGGCAAGGTGCACAGCATGCTGAGCACGGCGCCAGCCAGCGACAGCCAGCGGGTAAAGCCCGCTTTGCTGTCACGGCCGAGAGCCAGGATCAGGACGCCGCAAATGATCGGCACCCAGATCGACAGACTCAGGTAAGGAGGTAGTGTAGAAATCGTAGACTGCATCATGGTTCTCAGTATTCTTTTATCAGGTCAGCTTACTTAGCGGGCCAGAATGGCAGGAAATAGATCAGGAAGCCCAGCACGCCCAGGATCATCACGAATGCATAGTGATAGATGTAGCCGGTCTGCAACACTCGCGACAGCGAGGACAGCCAGGCGACGACCTTGGCGCTACCGTTGACCAGCAGGCCATCGATCAGCTTCTTGTCACCGAAGTTCCACAGGCCATTACCCAGCAAGCGGGCACCGCCGGCGAACACGACTTCATTGAACTTGTCCATGTAGTACTTGTTGTCCAGCAGGGTGTGGATCGCGTGGAACTTGGCAAAGAACCAGGCCGGTACACGCGGGTTGACCATGTAGCAGTAGTAGGCTGCCACCACGCCGGACAATGCCAGCCAGAACGGTGCCGTCGACAGGCCGTGGATCGCCATCGCCATTGCGCCGTGGAATTCATGCGACAACTCTTCCATTGCTGGATGGTTTTCGCCCACAAAAATCACGCCCTTGAAGAAATCGCCATGCAGCATCGGGCCGATCGTCAGGTAACCGATGATCAGCGAAGGAATCGCCAGCATCACCAGCGGGAACCACACGACGAACGGCGATTCATGCGGCTTCTGGCCAGGTTCCAGACCGTGGTGCGCGTGGTCGTCTTCCTCTTCTTCATGGTGGTCGTCATGTGCATGGGCATCATGCTTCGCAGCAGGCGCGTGGTGGTCGTCATGACCGTGCGCATGCGCCTGGCCAAAACGTTCCTTGCCGTGGAAGACGAGGAAATACATGCGGAACGAGTAGAAGGCGGTAACGAACACGCCAGCCAGCACGGCGAACTGGGCAAAGCCAGCGCCCCAGATGTGCGTCGCTTCGACGGCTTCGATGATGCTGTCTTTCGAGTAGAAACCGGAGAACAGCGGCGTGCCGATCAGGGCCAGCGAACCGACCAGGGACGTGATCCAGGTGATCGGCATGTATTTGCGCAGGCCGCCCATGTTGCGGATGTCCTGGTCGTGGTGCATGCCGATGATGACGGAACCGGCGCCCAGGAACAGCAGTGCCTTGAAGAATGCGTGCGTCATCAGGTGGAACACGGCCACGGAGTACGCGGACGAACCCAGCGCGACGGTCATGTAACCGAGCTGCGACAGGGTCGAGTAAGCAACGACGCGCTTGATGTCGTTCTGGATGATGCCCAGGAAGCCCATGAACAGCGCCGTGATGGAGCCGATCACCAGGATGAAGGACAGTGCCGTGTCGGACAGTTCGAACAGCGGCGACATGCGCGAGACCATGAAGATACCGGCCGTCACCATCGTCGCGGCGTGGATCAGTGCCGAAATCGGGGTAGGACCTTCCATCGAGTCAGGCAGCCACACGTGCAGCGGGAATTGCGCCGACTTGCCCATCGCGCCGATGAACAGGCAGATGCAGGCGACGGTCAGCAGGGCCCAGTCGGTACCTGGCAGGCTCAACAGCGCGAGTTCGTCTTTCTTGGCGAACACTTCCTGGTAGTTCATGGTGCCGGCGTAGGCCAGCAGCAGGCCGATGCCCAGGATGAAGCCGAAGTCGCCCACGCGGTTGACGAGGAAAGCCTTCATGTTGGCCACGATGGCCGTCGGACGCTGGTACCAGAAACCGATCAGCAGGTAAGAGACCAGGCCCACGGCTTCCCAACCGAAGAACAGTTGCAGGAAGTTGTTGGCCATGACCAGCATCAACATCGAGAACGTGAACAGCGAGATATAGGCGAAGAAGCGGTTGTAGCCTTCATCATCCTTCATGTAACCGATCGTGTAGATATGCACCATCAGGGAAACGAAGGTGACCACGCACATCATCATCGCCGACAGCGAATCGATCTGGAAGCCCACTTCCATCTTCAGGGTGCCGATCGTCATCCAGTTATAGATCGTGCCATTGAATGTCGCGCCATCCATCACTGCCAGCAATGTCTGCACGGACAGGATGAACGCAATCAGTACGCCCAGGATCGTCGCAGTATGCGACGTCTTGCGTCCGACCAAATTACCCAGGAACTGGGTGCCAAGCAAGCCTGCAATCGCGGCACCGGCCAGCGGCGCCAGCGGTACGGCAAGAAGGAGGTTAGGGTTGAGGAGTTGCCCCGCCATGATGAACCTTAATCGTTATTATTCGAGAGATCGAGTCTGAAAAACATCAGCCTTTGAGGCTGTCCAGGTCTTCGACGTTGATGGTATCCAGATTACGGAACATCACCACCAGAATAGCCAGACCGATAGCCGACTCAGCGGCGGCAACCGTCAGGATGAAGAAAACGAAGATCTGACCGGCCGCGTCGCCCATGAAATGGGAGAACGCGATGAAATTCATATTCACCGCCAGCAGCATCAATTCGATTGCCATCAGCAATACGATGATGTTCTTGCGGTTCAGGAAAATACCGACGATCGAGATTGCGAACAGGATCGCGCCCAGGACCAGAAAATGTGTGAGCGATAATGTCATGGTGCCTCCTTAACTTCCGGCTCAGCCGCAGGACGCTCGACGACCGCGTCCATCTTGATGATCTTCAGGCGGTCGTTGCGCTTGACGCGTACCGCATCGCCTGGAGCAAAATGCTTGGTGTCCTTGCGTTTGCGCAAAGTCAGTGCAACCGCGGCAACGATGGCCACCAGCAGCACGACGGCGGCGATCTCGAAGGCGAACACATATTTCGTGTAGATCAGCAGGCCCAGTTCCTTGGTGCCGCCCAGGTTGACGTTCACCGGAGCGATGCTAGGCGCAAAGTTGCGGAAACCGTGCCACAGGACAGCGGCCATTTCCAGCACGATGATCACGCCCACCGTCACGGACAATGGCAGATAGCCCCAGAAACCTTCGCGCATGCGGTCGATATTGATATCGAGCATCATGACCACGAAGAGGAACAGCACCATCACGGCGCCGACATACACCAATACCAGCACGATGGCCAGGAATTCAGCTTGCAGCAGCATCCAGATGCCCGCTGCGGAAAAGAAGGACAGTACCAGGAACAGTACTGCGTGGACCGGATTACGGGCCGTGATGACGCGCGTCGCTGCCAGAATCAAGATCAGCGCGAAGGCGTAAAACAAAATTGTTTTAAAGTCCATAAAAAACCCAATAGACGTACAGATGAACGAGGGGCGCGCCGCAGCTGGTCAGCTGCGGCGCATCCATCAGCGATAAGGTGCGTCGGCGGCGCGCGCAGCGGCGATGTCATTTTCATAACGATCGCCTACGGCCAGCAACATCTCTTTCGTGTAATACAAATCCCCGCGTTTCTCGCCGTGGTATTCCAGGATTTGCGTCTCGACGATCGAATCGACCGGGCAGGACTCTTCGCAGAAACCGCAGAAGATGCACTTGGTCAAGTCAATATCGTAACGCGTGGTGCGGCGCGAGCCGTCGTCACGCTGTTCCGATTCGATCGTGATGGCCATCGCCGGGCAAACCGCTTCGCACAGTTTGCAGGCGATGCAACGTTCCTCGCCGTTAGGGTAGCGGCGCAGCGCGTGCAAGCCACGGAAACGCGGCGAGATCGGTGTCTTCTCTTCCGGGAATTGCACCGTGATCTTGCGCGAAAACATGTACTTGCCTGTCAACGCCATGCCCTTGATCAGCTCGCCTAACAAGAGGCTGCTGAAGAAATCTTTTACCTTATCCATTCGTATGCACTCTCTTACTTCCAAATATTCCAGGATGTCTGCATCCAGGCAGCGACGAAGACCAGGTAGACCAGCGTCAACGGGATAAACACTTTCCAGCCGAGGCGCATGATCTGGTCATAACGGTAGCGTGGGAAAGTACCGCGTACCCAGATGAACACCGACACGATGAAGAAGGTCTTGGCGAACAACCAGAAGAAGCCGCCGAAACCACCCCAGAACTCAAGGAAAGCAAATGGTGCGGACCAGCCACCGAGGAACATGATCGAAGCCAGGGCGCCGATCAGGATCATGTTGGCGTATTCGGCCAGCATGAACATGGCGTAGGCCATGCCCGAATATTCAACCATGTGGCCGGCAACGATTTCCGACTCGCCTTCGACGACGTCGAACGGGTGGCGGTTGGCTTCAGCCAGGCCCGACACCAGGTAGATGACGAACATCGGCAGCAGCGGCAGCCAGTTCCACGACAGGAAGTTCACGCCCTTGTCGGCGAAGAAGCCGATTTGCTGGCCGCCGACGATGTCGATGAAGTTCAGGCTGCCCGAGACCATCAGCACGATGACCATCACGAAGCCCATCGGGATTTCATACGAAATCATCTGTGCCGAAGCGCGCATGGCGCCCATGAACGAGTACTTCGAGTTCGAAGCCCAGCCGGCGATGATGATGCCGTAGACTTCCATCGAGGTAATCGCCAGCAGCATCAGCAAGCCGGCGTTGACGTTGGCCAGCACGGCTTGCGGACCGAACGGCACGACCGACCAGGCGGCCAGGGCCGGCATGATGGTCATGATCGGGCCGATCACGAACAGGCCCTTGGCGGCCTTGGACGGGATGATGATCTCTTTGAACAAGAGTTTCAGCGCATCGGCGATCGGCTGCAGCAAGCCCAGAGGGCCGACGCGGTTCGGGCCGACGCGGATCTGGATCCAGCCGATCAGTTTGCGTTCCCACAAGGTCAGGTATGCAACCAGACCCATCAGCGGCAACAGCACGCACAGGATCTTGATCAGGGTCCAGAAGAACGGCCACGAGCCGCCCAGCAGATCCTGGCCGCTGCTGTTGATGACGTTTACAAATTCAGGCAGAGCCATCAGATTTTCCCCTCTGCTGTTTCAACTGTGATGTCACCGAACATGCCGCCCAGGCTGGCCGTCGAGGCATGCGCCGCCGACACTTTGACCACATTGGCTGGCAGGCCGGCATGAAGTGCCGCCACCAGGATGGCGCTGCCGGAGCCTTGCGCCACTTTGACCTTGTCGCCCGCCTTGATGCCCAGCTTTTCAGCCAATGCCGGCGACAGATGGGCTTGCGGCGCGGCGCCGTCGACCGTGCGCAGCAGCGGTTCGGAGCGGCGTACCAGCGCGTCGGCGAAGTAGATCGGCACGTCGGCGATGCGTTGCAGCGCTGGCGAAGCCGGTGCGTAGCTTGCCGCTTCCGGTGCATTTTTCGCGATGTTGTTCAGCTGTGCCGACAGATCGGTCACGCCGGCACCAAACGCTTCGTCGCGGATCGCTTCGGAGGTGTCGTAGTCGAAACCGGCCAGGCCCAGGATGTTGCCCAGGACGCGCAGCACTTTCCAGGCTGGACGGGTGTCGGCCAGCGGTTTCACGGTGCCGTTGAAGCTTTGCGCGCGGCCTTCGCAGTTGACGAAGGTGCCCGAGGTTTCAGCGAACGGGGCGATCGGCAGCAAGACGTCGGCGTAATCCATGCCGTGCTTGAAGGCGGACATCGCCACGACCATGTCGGCGCCATCCAGGGCGGCGCGGGCCGCTTGCGGATTGGCGGCATCGAGTTCCGGCTCGGCGTGCAGCAGCACGTAAGCTTTCTTCGGCACGGCAAAGGCAGCTTGCACGTTGGCGCGCGGCTTGGCGACCAGGTGCGCGCCAACCGTATTGGCCGCTTCCGTCAGGTAACCGAGCTTGGCGCCCGTCTGTTCGGCGATCCATTGCGCGGCAGCATGCAGTTGCGATGCTTGCGGGTGTTGCGTTGCGGCATTACCCAGCAGCACGGCGCCGTGGTCGCCGGCCATCAGGCTGGCGGCAATCGCGACAGCCACGTCCGAAGCGGTGACCGCTTCGTAACCGGCTGGCGCGGCGATTTCTTTCGCTTTAGCAACAGCGACGACCACTTCCGACAAGGCTGCCAGCCAATCGCTCGGCGCGACAATCATCTTGTTGGCGATGGTGATCAGTTGATCATCGTCGGAGGCGTGCAGGATCGACAGCTTGGCGCCGCCCTTGACGGACGCGCGCAAACGCGTGGCCAGCAATGGGTGGTCCTTGCGCAGGAACGAGCCGATGACGAAGGCGCGCTTGATCTGGCCAAATTCGCTGATCGGCATGCCCAGCCATGGCTTGACGCCGGCGTCCAGCGCGAAGTCGGTCTGGCGCAGGCGGAAGTCGACGTTCTCGGAACCGAGACCGTGGGCGACTTTTTGCAGCAGGACCAGCTCTTCGACGGTCGAATGCGGCGTTGCCAGCGCGGCGATGGCGTCGGCGCCATGCTCGTGCTTGATATTTTTCAAACCGTGCGCCACGTATTCCAGCGCGGTCTGCCAATCGACTTCTTTCCACTCGTTGCCTTGCTTCAGCATCGGGGATGTCAGGCGTTCGGCACTGTCCAGCGCTTCGTACGAGAAACGGTCCTTGTCCGAGATCCAGCACTCGTTGACGGCTTCGTTTTCCAGCGGCAATACGCGCTTGACCTTGCCAGCTTTCACTTGCACGATCAGGTTCGAACCCAGGCCGTCATGCGGGCTGACCGATTTGCGGCGCGACAGTTCCCACGTACGGGCGCTGTAGCGGAACGGCTTCGACGTCAGCGCGCCGACCGGGCACAGGTCGATCATGTTGCCCGACAGTTCGGAGTCGACCGTCTGGCCCACGAAGGACACGATTTCCGAGTGTTCGCCGCGGCCGATCATGCCCAGTTCCATCACGCCGGCCACTTCCTGGCCAAAGCGTACGCAACGGGTGCACTGGATGCAGCGCGACATTTCCTGCATGGACACCAGCGGACCGGCTTCCTTTGGCTGCACGACGCGCTTGTCTTCCTTGTAGCGCGATTCGCTCTTGCCGTAACCCACAGCCAGGTCTTGCAACTGGCATTCGCCGCCCTGATCGCAGATAGGGCAATCGAGCGGGTGGTTAATCAGCAAGAATTCCATGACCGACTTTTGCGCCTGCACAGCTTTATCGCTGGCGGAGCGCACGATCATGCCGGCACTGACCGGGGTCGCGCAAGCGGGCAAAGGCTTGGGCGCCTTTTCCACTTCGACCAGGCACATGCGGCAGTTCGCTGCGATCGACAATTTCTTGTGATAGCAGAAGTGCGGAATGTAGGTTCCCAATTTGTTGGCGGCGTCCATCACCATGCTACCAGCAGGGACTTCGACTTTTTTGCCGTCTATTTCGATTTCAACCATGGTGATCGTTACCTGACGCAGCTTAGATATATGCGGGCACTAAGCAATGCTTGTGCTCGATATGATATTCAAATTCTTCACGGAAATTCTTAATGAAGGCCCGTACCGGCATGGCAGCCGCATCGCCCAGCGCGCAAATGGTGCGGCCCTGGATGTTGTCGGCGATCGAGTTGAGCATGTCCAGGTCGTCTGGACGACCCTGCCCCTGCTCGATGCGGTGCACCATGCGGTACATCCAGCCTGTGCCTTCACGGCAAGGCGTACACTGGCCGCACGATTCTTCAAAGTAGAAGTAGGACAGGCGTTCCAGCGCCTTTACCATGCAGCGTGTTTCGTCCATCACGATGACGGCGCCCGAACCCAACATCGAACCGGCTTTCGCGATCGAGTCGTAGTCCAGGTCGGTCTGCATCATGATGTCGCCGCGGATCACCGGAGCGGACGAACCGCCAGGGATCACGGCCTTGATCTTTTTACCACCGCGCATGCCGCCTGCCAGTTCCAGCAGGGTCGCAAACGGGGTGCCGAGCGGCACTTCGTAGTTGCCCGGTTTTTCCACGTCGCCCGAGATCGAGAAGATCTTCGAACCGCCGTTGTTCGGCTTGCCCATCGCCAGGTATTTCTCTGGACCGATGTTCAGCACGAATGGCACGGCCGCGAAGGTTTCCGTGTTGTTGATCGTCGTCGGCTTGCCGTACAGGCCAAACGAGGCAGGGAAAGGCGGCTTGAAGCGCGGCTGGCCTTTCTTGCCTTCCAGCGACTCCAGCAGGGCCGTTTCTTCGCCGCAGATGTAGGCGCCATAACCATGGTGCGCATGCAACTGGAACGAGAACTCGCTGCCCATGATCTTGTCGCCGAGGAAACCGGCGGCGCGCGCCTCTTCCAGCGCTTCTTCGAAACGCAGGTATTCCTGGAAGATTTCACCGTGGATATAGTTATAGCCGACGGTGATGCCCATCGCGTAAGCGCCAATGGCCATGCCTTCGATCAGGGCATGGGGATTGTAACGAATGATGTCGCGGTCCTTGAAAGTGCCCGGTTCGCCTTCATCTGTATTGCAGACGAGGTATTTTTGACCCGGGAACTGGCGCGGCATGAAGCTCCACTTCAAGCCGGTAGGGAAACCCGCGCCGCCACGGCCGCGCAAGGACGAAGCCTTGAGGTCGGCGATGATCTGTTCCGGCGTGATTTTCTCTTCCAGGATACGCCGCAGGGCACTGTAGCCGCCGCGGTTCACATAATCTTGCAAATGCCAGTTCTTGCCATCCAGATCCTTCAGGATCAATGGATCGATATGGCGGTTGTGGAGTGACGTCATTTCTTGAGTTCCTCCAGCATGGCGTCGATCTTCTCGTTCGACATCCAGCTGCACATGGTTTTATTACTGACCAGCAAGACAGGCGCATCGCCGCACGCACCCATGCACTCGCCTTCAACCAGGGTGAACTGGCCGTCAGGGGTGGTTTCGCGGAAATCGATACCCAGCTTCTGCTTCAGGTAGTCTGCAGCGCGCACGCCGCCCGACAGGGCGCATGGCAGGTTGGTGCACACGGTGATCTTGTGCTTGCCCACTGGTTTCACGTTGTACATATTGTAGAACGTGGCCACTTCCTGCACGGCAATCGCCGGCATGCCGATGTAATCGGCCAGTTCCTTCATGGTTTCCGGTGCCAGCCAGCCCAGTTCATCCTGGGCATGGGCCAGCGCGGCCATGACGGCGGATTGACGCTGGTCGGCCGGGTACTTGGCCAACTCACGGTCAATTTTCTTATAGCATTGCTCTGATAACAACATACTTTTTGCCTCTTAGCGGTCAATACTGCCGAACACGATATCTTGCGTCCCGATGATGGTCACGGCGTCGGCAAGCATGTGCCCACGCGCCATCTCGTCGAGCGACTGCAAGTGGGCGTAGTCTGGCGCGCGCAGTTTCATGCGGTACGGCTTGTTGGCGCCATCGGACACCAGGTACACGCCGAACTCGCCCTTCGGATGTTCCACGGCACTGTAGGCCTCGCCTGGCGGCACGTGGAAACCTTCCGTAAACAGCTTGAAGTGGTGAATCAGCGATTCCATGTTGGTCTTCATGTCGACGCGGCCCGGAGGCGCCACCTTGCGGTTGCTGGTCATGACAGGACCTTCATTGTTGCGCAGCCACTCCACGCATTGCTTGATGATACGGTTCGACTGGCGCAGCTCTTCCACGCGGACCAGGTAGCGGTCGTAGCAATCGCCGTTGGTGCCGATAGGAATGTCGAAATCCATCAGGTCGTACACTTCGTACGGCTGTTTCTTGCGCAAGTCCCACTGCACGCCCGAGCCGCGCAGCATGGCGCCCGTAAAGCCCATGGCCAGCGCATCTTCCGGCGAGACCACGCCGATGCCGACGGTACGCTGTTTCCAGATACGGTTGTCGGTCAGCAAGGTTTCGTACTCGTCCACGGAGTTCGGGAAACGGCGCGCGAAGTCTTCGATGAAGTCCAGCAGCGAGCCCTGGCGATTTTCATTCAGCTTGCCGATGGCCTTGGCGTTGCGGATGATCGAGGCCTTGTGCTGCGGCATCGCGTCCGGCAGGTCGCGGTACACGCCGCCCGGGCGGTAGTAGGCTGCGTGCATGCGCGCGCCCGACACTGCCTCGTAGGCGTCAAACAAGTCTTCGCGGTCGCGGAAGCAATACAGGAACGGGCCCATGGCGCCAACGTCCAGCGCGTGGGTGCCGAGCCACATCAAGTGATTCAGGATGCGCGTCATCTCGTCGAACATGACGCGGATGTATTGCGCGCGCAGCGGCACTTCCAGGCCCAGCATCTTTTCGATGGCCATCACGTACGCATGTTCATTGCACATCATCGACACATAGTCGAGACGGTCCATGTACGGCACGGATTGCAGGTAGGTCTTCTGTTCGGCCAGCTTTTCGGTGGCGCGGTGCAGCAGGCCGATATGCGGGTCGGCGCGCTGGATGACTTCGCCATCCATCTCCAGCACCAGGCGCAGCACACCGTGCGCGGCCGGATGCTGTGGCCCAAAGTTCAGGGTGTAGTTCTTAATCTCAGCCATTATTTCATCCCGTAATGTTCTTCGCGGATCACGCGCGGCACGTTTTCCCGCGGCTCGATCGTCACGGGCTGGTAAATCACGCGCTTTTGTTCCGGATCGTAACGCATCTCGACATAGCCGGAGACGGGGAAATCCTTGCGGAACGGATGGCCGATAAAGCCGTAATCGGTCAGCAGGCGGCGCAAGTCGTTGTGGCCTTCGAAGAGGATGCCCAGCAGGTCGAATGCTTCGCGCTCGTACCAGTTGACGGCGCGCCAGATGCCGACCACGGAGGGCAGCAGCGGCATGTCGTCGTCCGGCGCGAACACGCGCACGCGCACGCGCCAGTTGTGCTTGACCGACAGCAAGTGCGAAACGGCCGCGAAACGCAGGCCATCCCAGCTGCCGTCGCCATAGGTCGAGTAGTCGACACCGCACAGGTCGAGCAATTGCTCGAAATGCAGGCTCGGATCGTCGCGCAAGGTCAGCATCACGGCCAGGTAGTCCTCGGCCTTGACGACCAGGGTGACTTCGCCCAGCGCAACTGTCGTGCTAACGCGATCGCCCAGGGCAGTGCCGAGGGCGTTTTGCAATACTTCTAAATGTGTTGTCATAATCTGAAGCGGCCCCGTTAGCGTGCGATCGTGCTGGTACGCTTGATCTTGTTCTGCAACTGCATGATGCCGTACAGCAAGGCTTCAGCGGTCGGAGGACAGCCAGGCACATACACGTCGACGGGCACGATGCGGTCGCAACCGCGCACCACGGAATAGGAGTAATGGTAGTACCCGCCGCCGTTGGCGCAGGAACCCATCGAGATGACCCAGCGTGGCTCTGCCATCTGGTCGTAGACCTTGCGCAGGGCCGGCGCCATCTTGTTGCACAGGGTGCCGGCAACGATCATGACGTCGGACTGACGCGGCGACGGACGAAACACGACGCCGAAACGGTCCATATCGTAGCGGGCTGCGCCCACATGCATCATTTCGACCGCACAGCAGGCCAGACCGAACGTCATCGGGAACATAGACCCGGTGCGCGCCCAGTTGATCAGCTTGTCGGCCGAGGTGGTGATGAAACCTTCGCTTAATACGCCTTCAATAGCCATGGCTTATTCCCAGTCAAGGGCACCTTTCTTCCAAATGTACCAAAATCCGACCACGAATTCAGCGATGAACACCATCATCGTGACGAAACCGGCCCAGCCCAGGTCGCGCATTGCAACGCCCCATGGGAAAAAGAATGCCGTTTCCAGATCGAACAAAATAAACAGGATTGCGACCAGATAGTAGCGCACATCAAATTTCATGCGCGCGTCTTCGAATGCTTCAAAGCCACATTCGTACGGGGAGAGTTTTGCTGCGTCGGGCTTGTTAGGGCCTAACAGGCGCCCCAGGAGCTGGGGAGCGATACCGACACCAAGGCCGATAATAATGAACAGCAGGACGGGGAAGTAATTTTCGAGGTTCACGATTGATGAGCTTATATTGAACGATCGGTTAAATGAGGACGCTGCGATCATTTGCAGCGTATCTAACGCACGACCCCAATCAAAGCTAAGACCAGGATCGAACGACACATCCTCGTAAAAAAAGCCAGCAACTTTGTACGAGCCATGGCTCGTGCGCCGTTGCTGGCTTCTGATTTCTGGTGCCGACGACGAGACTCGAACTCGTACAGCTTTCGCCACTACCCCCTCAAGATAGCGTGTCTACCAATTTCACCACGTCGGCGGTAAGGCCCGTATTCTACTCTGCTTTGCCGCTAAAGTTAATGCACAAATGCATCAAAACACAGATAAAAACGATAAATTTTTACATCTTCCAGCGCGCCACGATTTTTTCCTGCCGCACTGCTAAAACATTGAGCAATAATCTGCCCGTAATGAGAATTACTCTCGATGAGGTATCGAGTTAATACAGAATTACTTCGGAATCGCGCCGGCCGGGGTGCTGGCAACCGGTGCCGCCGCTGCAGGAGCGCTGGCCGCTGGTGCCGCAGGGGCTGCAGGCACCGTCGTCGGGATCGCGCCCGCGCCGGTAACCGGCACTGGCTTGACGACTTTATCCATCACGCCGCCGCCCACCGTGGTGGCGCGCTGATTGGCCATCAGCGACAGAGCCAGGGTGGCGCCGAAAAAGATCGCGGCGGCAACGCCCGTCGATTTCGACATGAAGTTCGACGAACCCGTCGCACCGAACAGGCTGCCCGAGGCGCCCGAACCGAAGGCGGCGCCCATGTCGGCGCCCTTACCGTGCTGCAACAACACCAGCGCGATAATCGACAATGCCGAAATAACCTGTACTACCACTACCAGATTGAACATCATGTTCATTGCAATTCCATTCTTAGTTTAAAGTAATTCAATCAGCGGCGTGAATAATCGCCAGGAAATCCGCCGCCTTCAATGCTGCTCCACCGATCAGACCGCCATCGATATCCGGCATCGCCATCAATTCTTTTGCGTTCTCCGGCTTCATGCTGCCGCCGTACAGGATCTGCACGCCGGCGGCCGCTACCGCATTCTTTTCTGCCAGCTGGGCGCGCAATACCTGATGCACGTCCTGCGCCATTTGCGGCGTGGCGGTCTTGCCCGTGCCGATGGCCCAGACCGGCTCGTAGGCCAGCACTAGTTTCGCCACGTCGTCGGCGGAAATGGCCGCCAGCACGGCGCCCAGCTGCTGCTCCACCACGGCATTGGTCTGGCCCGCTTCGCGCTGCGCCAGGGTTTCGCCGATGCAGACGATAGGCGTGATGCCCGCCGCCAGCGCCGCAACCGTCTTGGCCGCCACCTGCGCATCGCTCTCGCCATGGTAGGCGCGGCGCTCGGAATGCCCGATCACCACATAGCCGCAGCCGAAATCCTGCAGCATGGCGGTCGAGATTTCTCCCGTGTAGGCGCCGCCGGCATGCGCGGACACATCCTGCGCACCCCAGCCAAGGGCCGTGCCTGCCAATTGCGCCTGGCACTGCGCCAGATACGGCGCAGGCACGCAGACGGCGCTGGCGGCGCCAGAGGCAGCCAGGCCAGCAACTATTTCAGACAATAACACCGCGTTCGAGGTGCGACTGCCGTTCATTTTCCAATTTCCGACGACGAGTTTGCGACGCATAGTAGCCTAAATTCTAATAACCCGTCATTCTAACTCCGGCACCGATGCCGGTCAAACAGGCAGTGCCCCGTTTCAGGCAACTTGCAACATGATCTTGCCCACGTGCGTGCTCGCTTCCATCAAGGCATGCGCCTCGTTGGCTTTTTCCAACGGGAAAGTTTGATGGATCACGGGCTTGATCTTGCCCGCCTCGATCAGCGGCCAGACGGTCGCGCGCAGGTGGTTCGCGATGGCCGCCTTGAAGGCAACGGAACGGGGACGCAAGGTGGAACCTGTCACCGTCAGGCGACGGCGCAGCAAGGCACCCAGGTCCAGCTCCGCCTTGCTGCCGCCCTGCACGGCGATCAGGCCGATGCGGCCATCGTCGGCCAGGCAATCGATTTCGCGCGGCAGGTAGTCGCCGCCCACCATGTCGAGGATGACGTCGACGCCTTTGCCATCAGTCAATTCCTTGACGACGGCGACGAAATCTTCCGTGCGGTAATTGATGCCCCGTTCGGCGCCCAGCGCCTCGCAGGCGCGCGCCTTCTCGTCGCTGCCCGCCGTGGCGAACACGCGGTGACCGAGCGCGGCCGCCAATTGAATGGCCGTCACGCCGATGCCGGACGTGCCGCCCTGCACCAATAACGTTTCGCCATCGGCCAGCGCGCAGCGGTCGAAGACATTGCTCCAGACGGTAAAGAAGTTTTCCGGCAAAGACGCGCCTTCCAGCGCCGTCAAGCCCTTGGGCAAGGGCAGGCACTGGCCGGCGGGCGCGGCGCAGTATTCGGCATAGCCGCCGCCCTGCACCAGCGCGCAGACCAGGTCGCCTTTTTTGAATTCAGTGTTGCTGAAATCGCCATCGACGACTTCGCCCGCCACTTCCAGGCCCGGCAAGTCGGAGGCGCCGGCGGGCGGCGCGTACTTGCCCAGGCGCTGCAGCACGTCGGGACGGTTGATGCCGGCCGCGTGCACCTTGATCAGCAGTTCGCCCGCCTTATATTGCGGCATGGGACGTTCCGCGATCTGCAAAACGTCGGCGGGACCTGGCTGGCTGATGGCAACTGCACGCATGGCGGGACTCTCTCAAGGGAAAACGGCGATTGTACGCCAAGCCGCCCTCCCCTGCAGACCACCGCCCCTCTTAACCGGCGCCCGTCTTCGACTGGCGCGGCAAGGGCGTGCCCGGCTTCCATTTCGCCGACAGGGCTTGCCCTTCCTCGACTTGCTCATGCGTCATCTTGCGCACCACGGCGGCGCGCTGGTCGGCCGCATTCGCGTTGCCATTCGCCGCCGCCAGGTTCCACAGCATGTAGGCGATGACGTTGTCCTGCTGCACGCCGCCCATGTGGTAGCGGTACATCAGGCCCAGCACCTGCTGCGCCTCGGCATGATTCTGCTCGGCCGCCTTGCGGAACCAGCCGACGGCCTGTTTATGGTCCTGCAGCACGGCGTTGCCCGTGTAATACATGGCGCCCACCACGTACTGGGCGTCGGCCTTGCCCTGCTCGGCCGCCTTGCGGTGCCAGAACATGGCTTGCTTGTAATCCTGCGGCAAGCCCCGCCCCATGTAATACATCAAGCCCAGCAAATGCTGGGCATCGGCGTTGCCGGTCTTAGCAAGGGGCAATATTTCCTTGTAGGCCAGCGCGTAATTCTTGTTGTTGTAGGCGCTGGCGCCTTCGGCGAAGCCAGCCCGCGCGGGTAGCTGTATCGTCAACAGCATGAGTAATGTAATGATCAGTTTTTTCATCGGAATGGGATGTGGTCTGACTGCTTATTCTTGTCCTGCCGAAGGCCTGCGGCAGGATGCTTTTACTTCCAGCTAACTTTGCCCAGGCCCTCGACGCTGACATCGCGGTTGACCGGCTTGCCGTACACCACCACCGAACCGAGCCCGCTCAAGTTCAGCTTGGCATTCGTATGGGCATTCACCGTGGCGTTGCCCAGGCCGCTCAATTCCAGGTTCACGGCATCGGCTTCGAATTGCTGCGCATTCAGGCTGCCCAGGCCGCCCAGGCTGGCCTTCAGGAGTCGTCCGCGTCCGCCCAGCACCACCGAGCCGGCGCCCTGCAAGTCCAGCTCGGCCCGCTCATTGTTACCTATCCATATCTGCATGCTGCCCACGCCGCCCAGGCTGGCATTGAGCTTGCGGTAGTCGCCCACCAGCTTGATGCTGCCCGCCCCTTCCAGCGACAGGGTCAGTTCCTCGCCCTTGAAGCCCGTGATGTCCGTGCTGCCGAAGCCTTCCGAGCTCAGCTCGCGCAAATTCGGCAGGACCAGATCGGCGCGGATCGACGAAGGGCCGATCTTGAAGCCGCGCACTTCCGTTTCGATGTGCAGGGTATCGCCGCTTTGCGCCGTGCTGACATCGGCGATGTAGCGCTTGTCGGCCGTGATGCTCAGCGAAGGCACGTTGCCCTGGCGAATGCGCACTTCCATCACGCCGTCGAGCTTGACCCTCACCACGCGGGCGTCGACGTTGCGCATTTCCAGCAAGCGGGTCTCGGCGGCCGCGCCGCGCACCAGGCCCAGAGTCGCCAGGAACAGCAGCGCCAGTTGCAGTGTCTTTTTCATGTAGTGCATCCTCGGTATCTTGTTTTTATGTGTCGCGTCGCCCTCGTGGGGCTCGCGCGCATTCTCACTGGCCGCCACTGTAGCAGCAGCAAAAATTGCTGACAATCAATTATGCAAAACGGGCTTTTTCCAAGGCAGTCAGGCGCTTGGCCTTGACCACCACCACTTGCATGGCCGCCTTGTTCGCCGGCGCGGCCAGGGTGACCGTGGAACTGGCCACTTGCAGGGCCGGGGCGGCCGGGGCGATGGCGTAGCAGCTGGCGCCGAGCAGGATGGCGGCGGCAACGGCGATGACTTCCATGTTTTTAGCGACGTTCATTTGAATCTCCTCGGGTGTCTGGCAGTGGGCTTGCGGTATGGTGTCACTATAGCCATACCGCTCCCGGCAGACACGCCGATTGCGACGAACTGCGCTTTTGGCAGGCTGGCCTGACAAAAACGCGGATAAACGTCGATTTACTGCTGCGTGCTTAAAACTCTTCCCACTCGTCGCCCCCGGACTTGGCCGCCTTGACGGGCTTGGCCGGCGACAGCGCGCGGGCTGGCGCGCGCGGCGCGGGAGCGCGAACGGCCGGCTTCGCCTTGAGGCGCGTCACGGGCGCGGGCGCCGCGGCAGGGCCCGCATCACCGAGGCGGAACATGCCGACGGCTTGCGCCAGATCCACGGCCTGCTCCTGCAGGCTTTCCGCGGCGGCGGCCGCCTGCTCGACGAGGGCGGCGTTCTGCTGCGTCATGGTATCCATGTGCGTGACGGCCGTATTGATCTCGCCGATGCCGGCGCTCTGTTCGCGGCTGGCCACCGTGATCTCGCTCATGATGGTCGTCAATTGCTGCACCGAGGCCACCACCTGATCCATGGTCTGGCCCGCCTCATCGACGAGGCGCCCGCCCGCATCGACCTTCTCCACCGAATCGCCGATCAATTCCTTGATTTCCTTCGCCGCGCCGGCAGACCGCTGCGCCAGGTTGCGCACTTCGGACGCCACCACGGCAAAGCCCCTGCCCTGCTCGCCGGCGCGCGCCGCCTCGACAGCCGCGTTCAGGGCCAGGATATTCGTCTGGAAGGCGATGCCGTCGATGACGCCGATGATGTCGACGATCTTGCGCGAGCTTTCCTGGATGCCGGCCATGGTGCCGACCACTTGCTGCACCACGCGGCCGCCCTTGGCCGCCACTTCCGAGGCGGACACGGCCAGCTCATTGGCCGCATGCGCGTTTTCCGCATTCTGTTTCACCGTCGAGGTCAGCTCATCCATCGAACTGGCCGTTTCTTCCAGCGCGCCCGCCTGCGCTTCCGTGCGCGAGGACAGGTCGGCATTGCCGGCGGCAATATCGGCCGATTCGCTGCGCACCAGGGTGCTGATGCTGCGGATCTGCACCAGCACGGTGGCGATCTTTTCGACGAACAAATTGAATGCCTTGGCGATCTGCGCCAGCTCGTCCGTGCCTTCCGCGTCCAGGCGGCTGGTCAGGTCGCCGTCGCCCGTGGCGATCGCTTCCATCGCGTCGCGCACCAGGCCCAGGCGGCGCAAGGCGCGCGCCACCAGCACGCTCAACACCGTGGCGGCCAGGGCCAGCACCAGCAAGGCCGTCAGGGCCGAGGCGCGCAGCATGGAGCTCAAGGCTTGCGTCGCTTCTGCGCGGTCGAGCACGGTCGCCAGCAGCCAGTCGCTGCCCGGCACTTTACTCACATGCAAGATGCCATCGCGTTCGCCCAGGCGAATAGCGGCGCCGTCGCCGCTCTTTTCGATATCGGCCAGCGCCTGCGCACTCAAGCCCGGATCCAGCTCGGCCAGCGGCTTCAGGGTCAGCTTGCCGTCCGGGTGGGCGATGATCTTGCCGCCGCCATCGACGAGGAAGGCATAGCTGGCCACCGTCGGCTTGATCGAGGCGACGTTTTGCACCACCGCATCCATCATCACGTCGGCTGCCATCACGCCTGTCACGCTGCCCTTGCCGCCCAGCGGCTCGGCAAACGTCACCACCAGCTTGCCCGTGCTGGCGCCGATGTAGGGCGCCGTGATGATGGGGCCGCCCACTTCGGACGCCAGCTTGTACCAGGGCCGCGCCGTGGGATCGTAGTCGGCGGCGCGCTTGCGCTCCTGCGAAAAGACGGCGTGCTTGTCGGCAAAGCCGATATACGCCATGTCGAAGGTGCCGGCCTGCTCGGCCGCCTTCAGGGCCGGCAGCGGATCGGCCGCCGTGGCGCCCTGCTTGAGCGAGCCCACGACGGCTTGCTTGGAACGCAGCCATTCGGCGATGGCCGCGGCATGGCTGTGCGACAACTGCAGCATCTGCGTGTCGAGCGCGGCCAGGGTGCTGGAGCGGGTAGTGAAGAAATTGGCGATGGCGACGGCCAGCATGGCCAGCACGACGATGGAAACGGCGATGGCGATCAGCCGCGCCTTAAGGGAGGACAACATGGTGCATCCAATAAAAAAGAGAAAATCGGGAGGGATGCGCCATGGTCAGGGAATAAGATTTTGTCGTCAAGCAATACTGACAGTCAATTACCCATAAACAACAATTGATACCATATATTAATCAGATCTCGCCGCGCAGCTTGCGCAGGGCCGGCGATTCGCCGCCCGTCGCCTCGATGCGGAAACGGGCAAATGCCCGCTCCAGCTCGGGGTAGCGACGCAAGCCGCCTTCCGTAAAATAACGCCCGCCGGGGATGTCGCCCCACGGCAAGGGCGTCGTCAAGGCGCCGCTGCCCGCCAGGGCCAGCAGCGGCTCCAGCGCGCTGCGCAAGTCGGCCACCTCCCCATCGGCGGGCGCCAGGCGCGTCAACAACTGTTCCAGTTCGGCGGCGCTGGCTTGCAGGCGCGGTTGATCCATCATTTCTCCTCAATTCTTGATCGTGCCGATCAGCACGGGGGCCGACCACAGGCTGCGGTTGGGCAGCAAATACTGCTGCGCCCCGCCCTTGCGCCGCACCAGCCCGCCCAGTTCTTCCGTCGGCGCCACCTGGCTGACGAACACGCTGACGGTACCCTTGGGCATGATTTGATACACATCATACAGCGGCGCCTCGCTCTTCAAGGGCAAGCCGAAACAGTCGGCCAGGCTGGCGCACTGACCCGAAGCCAGCTGCAATTGCGCGCTGGTGGTGAAATACGGCGAATACGGCGACACATTCTGGCCATGCGGCACGATTTTCACCAGCGCGGCGGCCATCGGCTGCAGGTCCGGCACGGTGCTGCCAGAAGCAAGCTGTTCTACGGCCCGCGCATAGATGGTGTCGGCCGACGCGGCGGGATCGGCGGCGCGCAGTTCGCGCAGGAACTGCCGCCCTGGCCCGCTCTCGAGGTAGGCATCGATCGCATCCCGCGGCAAGCCCGCCGTCCTGAAGGTGCTGAGGTCATTGATTTCGCGCGCATGCACGGCGCGCAAGGCATCGAGGTCTTGCGCCGGCATGGACTCGGACGCGGCAGCGATAGGGATGGGCAACGGCACCGGCGTCGGTGCGCTGTCCAGCTGCGCCCGGACACCGGGCGCGACGGCAAGCAGAAAGGCGGCGGCCAGCCCGCAGAATGTGCGCATGCTGCATCTCCTTGGAAGACTCGTTCAGGGGAAGATCCCATGCCGAATCTACAGAGAGCAGCGGCGGCCGATACGCGCTGGATCAAGGCCGCTGCAGACAGGCGGGCAAGCCGGCACACGCCTTCGATACAGCGCAAACGCGGCGCATAAAAAACCGCCAGGGCTTGCGCGCCGGCGGTTTTTAAGCATGCGGCCGAAGCCGCACTCAGGCGTACCTGAAGGACATTAAGCGGCTGGCGCTTCGTTGCCTTCGGCAGCTTTCATCGACAGTTTCAGGCGGCCGCGGTCGTCCGTTTCCAGAACTTTTACACGCACCAGCTGGCCTTCTTTCAGGTAGTCGGCCACGGCGTTGACGCGCTCGTTGGCGATCTGCGAAATGTGCAGCAAGCCGTCCTTGCCTGGCATGACTTGCACGATGGCGCCGAAGTCCAGCAGTTTCAGCACGGTGCCTTCGTAGGTCTTGCCCACTTCGACGGATGCCGTCAGTTCTTCGATGCGGCGCTTGGCTTCCTGGCCGGCAGCGGCGTCGACGGAAGCGATGGTGACCACGCCTTCGTCGCTGATGTCGATCTGGGTGCCCGTCTCTTCGGTCAGCGCGCGGATCACGGCGCCGCCCTTGCCGATCACGTCACGGATTTTTTCCGGGTTGATCTTGATGGTGATCAGACGCGGTGCGAAATCGGACAGTTCGGTTTTGACGTGCGGCATGGCTTTTTGCATTTCGCCCAGGATGTGCTCGCGGCCTTCCTTGGCTTGCGCCAGTGCCACTTGCATGATTTCCTTGGTGATGCCCATGATCTTGATGTCCATCTGCAGCGCCGTGATACCGTTGCGGGTACCGGCTACCTTGAAGTCCATGTCGCCCAGGTGATCTTCGTCGCCCAGGATGTCGGACAGCACGGCAAACTTGCCGCCTTCCTTGATCAGGCCCATGGCGATACCGGCCACGTGTTCTTTCATCGGCACGCCGGCGTCCATCAGTGCCAGGCAGCCGCCGCACACCGATGCCATCGACGAGGAACCGTTCGATTCCGTGATTTCCGATACCAGGCGCACCGAGTAGCTGAACTCTTCAGCTGCTGGCAAGGCGGCGATCAGCGCGCGCTTGGCCAGGCGGCCGTGGCCGATTTCACGGCGTTTTGGCGTACCGACACGGCCCGTTTCGCCGGTGGCGAACGGAGGCATGTTGTAATGCAGCATGAACGAATCGGTGAACTCGCCCATCAGCGCGTCGATCTTCTGGCTGTCGCGGGCGGTGCCCAGGGTGGCGACGACCAGCGCCTGCGTTTCGCCGCGCGTGAACAGGGCCGAACCGTGGGTGCGTGGCAGCACGCTGGTGCGGATCGAGATCGGACGCACGGTGCGCGTGTCGCGGCCGTCGATGCGTGGCTCGCCGTCCAGGATCTGCGTACGCACGATCTTGGCTTCGATGTCGAACAGGATGTTGTTGACTTCAGCGCTGTCGATCGACGCGCCGCCGGCGGCAGCCGCTTCGGCCGACAGGTCGGCGATCACTTCCGACGTCGCCGCTTTCAGCTTGGCCGTGCGCTCTTGCTTGTCCTTGGTTTGATACGCGTCATTGATCTTGGCGTTGGCGAAATGCGCGACGCGGGCGATCAGTGCTTCGTTTTTCGGCGCAGGCGCCCATTCCACTTCCGGCTTGCCGCCGTCACGCACCAGGTCGTGAATCGCGTCGATGACGACTTTCATCTGGTCGTGGCCGAAGACCACGGCGCCCAGCATGATTTCTTCGGACAGCTGTTTCGCTTCCGATTCGACCATCAGCACGGCCGTTTCGGTACCGGCGACAACCAGGTCCATTTCCGACGTTTTCAGCTGCTGGACGGTCGGGTTCAGGATGTACTGGCCATTGGCGTAACCGACGCGCGCGGCGCCGATAGGACCGTTGAAAGGCACGCCCGATACGCACAGGGCGGCCGATGCGCCGATCATGGCGGCGATGTCCGGATCGATTTCAGGGTTGACCGACAGCACGTGAATGATGACTTGCACTTCATTCAGGTAGCCTTCCGGGAACAGCGGACGGATAGGACGGTCGATCAGACGCGATGTCAGTGTTTCTTTTTCGGAAGGACGGCCTTCGCGCTTGAAAAAACCGCCCGGGATTTTACCGGCAGCATAGGTTTTCTCGACATAATCAACCGTCAAAGGGAAGAAATCCTGGCCTGGCTTGGCATCTTTGCGTGCCACTACCGTTGCCAGAACGACGGTATCTTCGATCGACACCAGCACTGCGCCGGATGCCTGACGAGCGATTTCGCCGGTTTCCAGGGTCACTTGATGTTGACCGTACTGGAAGGTTTTCGTAACTTTGTTAAACATGGGGTATCCCTTTTCTAATTGCCGACAGATTTTCAGGGGCTGTCGTTCACCTCACCACAGGCGGCGTAAAAATGCTGCCTTTACTTGTTGCCACCTTTGCTACTTTACTTTTAAAACATGATATCGGTAGAGAATACTGTACTTCCCGACATAAATCCGGAATTCAAATGACAAAATGCCCGCGTCAGCGAACTGGCGCAGGCATTTCTGTATAAACCTTGTACGGCAAAAATTACTTGCGCAGACCAAGTTTAGCGATCAGGTCGCGATAACGGGTAGCGTCTTTAGCCTTCAGGTAGGACAACAGGCTCTTACGACGGTTGACCATCATGATCAGGCCGCGGCGGGAGTGGTGATCTTTCGAGTGGGCTTTGAAGTGGCCGTTCAGTTCGTTGATGCGAGCTGTCAGCAGTGCAACTTGCACTTCAGGGGAGCCGGTGTCGTTTTGACCACGTGCGTTGTCCGCGATGATAGCGGCTTTGTTGATGTTTTCTACTGTCATGATAAACCTTTCACATGCGGTGCACAGAGTCTGAACCCTATCCACCGTGAACTACGATTATTAAAATACTGGCCTATGCTGCCAACCAGACGCGCAAGTATATCGGAAAAATGCCCGCCTGTATCCTGCCGTGCGCGCTTTTCTCGGTGCATGATAGGGTTTTCCTGCATTTCAGGAGGTCCAACATGAAAAATCTGCTCAAATTAGCAACACCGCTGCTGTTTGCCGTGCTGGCCGGCTGCGCCAGCTGGAACGTCCCGCCGCCGCAGCCGGGCGAGCCGCGCGCCGCCGTGGAAGCGCGCCTGGGCCGGCCCACCAATATTTATCAACTGCCCACGGGGCCGGAACTGGAATACGCGACGGGCCCGTACGGTCAATATACCTACATGGCCCGTTTCGGCCCCGACGACAAGCTCATTTCCTACGAGCAAGTGCTCGACACGCCGGGCTTTGCCCGCATCAAGGTGGGCGTATCGAACCAGCAAGACGTGCTGCACACGCTGGGCCGCCCGACGGAAACCTCGTATCTGTCGCTGCCGAAACTGCACGTCTGGTCTTACCGCTACAAGGAATCGGGCGTGTGGGATTCCATGATGCACGTGCACTTCGACCACGACGGCATCGTGCGCATGATGATGAACGGGCCCGATCCGGCCAAGGAAGAGCGCCGCTTCTTCTGGTAAACCATTACCGGCGTAACGACGCCTGATAAAACCGTAGCGAGCGGCAGTGAGGCTCGGCGCCCCCTTTGGGCCAAGAAGCGCAGCCGTGCTTGAGCACGGGGCCGCCGAGGTGGTGAGCATCGCCGGCCGCAAAGCGCGACGCGCAGTAGGTTTAATCAGGCGTCCTTCCTACGGCTGCGGGTCGATACGCTCGTCCTTGGCATGCAGTTTGTTCAAGGCCGACAAATACGCCTTGGCCGACGCGACGATGATGTCCGGGTCGGCGCCCACGCCGTTGACGATGCGCCCGTCGCGCGACAATCGCATCGTGACTTCGCCCTGCGACTGCGTGCCCGTGCTGATGGCATTGACGGAGAACAAGACCAGCTCCGCGCCGCTGGCGGCCGCGCTTTCGATGGCGTTGACGGTGGCGTCGACGGGACCGTCGCCCCGCCCTTCGCAGCTCAGTTGCTTGCCGCCGACGAGGAATTCCACGCGCGCATGCGGCACGGCCCCCGTCGTCGACTGCTGCGTCAGTGAAATGAAACGGTAGTGCTCACTTTCCTGCGCCTGCTGTTCCTCGCTGACGAGGGCCATGATGTCTTCGTCGAAAATCTCGGATTTCCGGTCCGCCAGCTCCTTGAAGCGGATGAAGGCGGCATTGATGTCCGCCTCCGATTCCAGCGCGATGCCCAGCTCGTGCAAGCGCTGCTTGAAGGCGTTGCGGCCAGATAATTTACCCAGCACGATCTTGTTGGCCGTCCAGCCCACGTCTTCGGCGCGCATGATTTCATACGTCTCGCGCGCCTTTAATATGCCGTCCTGGTGGATGCCGGACGCGTGCGCAAAGGCGTTCGCACCGACGACGGCCTTGTTCGGCTGCACGGCAAAGCCCGTGATCTGCGACACCATCTTGGATGCCGCCACGATTTGCGTTGTATCAATGCCCACCGTCAAGTTGTAATAGGCGGCGCGCGTGCGCAGCGCCATCACCACCTCTTCCAGTGCCGTATTGCCGGCCCGCTCGCCCAGGCCATTGATCGTGCATTCGATCTGCCGCGCGCCGCCTATCATGACACCTGCCAGCGAATTGGCCACAGCCAGGCCCAGGTCGTTATGACAATGGACAGACCAGATGGCTTTATCTGAGTTCGGTATGCGTTCGCGCAAGCGGCGGATGGTGGCGCCGAAGATTTCCGGCACGGCGTAGCCCACCGTATCGGGGAAATTGATGGTGGTGGCGCCCTCGGCGATCACGCCTTCCAGCACGCGGCACAGGAAATCCTCGTCGGAGCGGCTGCCGTCTTCGGGGCTGAATTCGATGTCGTCCGTGAACTGGCGCGCGTAGCGCACGGCGTTCTGTGCCTGCGTCAGCACTTGCTCGGGCGTCATGCGCAGCTTCATCTGCATGTGCAGGGGCGACGTGGCAATGAAAGTGTGGATGCGCTTGCGCTCGGCCGGTTGCAGGGCTTCGGCGGCGCGGGCGATGTCGCGGTCGTTGGCGCGCGACAGCGAGCAGATGGTGGACTCGCGCACGGCGCCGGCTATCGCCCGTATCGACTCGAAGTCGCCTTGCGAGGCGGCGGCGAAGCCCGCTTCGATCACGTCGACCTTCAGGCGCTCGAGCTGCTTGGCGATGCGCAGCTTTTCCTCGCGCGTCATGGAGGCGCCCGGCGATTGCTCGCCGTCGCGCAAGGTGGTGTCAAAAATGATGAGTCGGTTGCTGGTGCTCATGGCTGCTCCTGGCTGGCTGAAGACTGGCGACGCTACCGACTCAGCGCATCAATGCTCGGGGTCGGTCTGGATAATGCTGACGGGCTTGCCCTTCGCCATGCGCCAGAAGAACACGGCGTAGCCGGACAGGCCATAGGCGACGAAAATCGGGAACAGCACTTTCGGCGGGTCGATGGAGATGAGCGCAAAGAACAATGCCAGCAGGAATACCACGATGAAAGGCACGGACTTGCGGAAATTCACATCCTTGAAGCTGTAGAACGGCACATTGGTGACCATCGTCAGGCCGGAAAACAGGGCGATCGCCCACGACACCCAGGCCAGCTGGTTGCCGGCAAATTCCAGGTCGTTCATCAACAGGATGAAGCCGGCCACCATGGCCGCTGCAGCCGGGCTGGGCAAGCCCTGGAAGAAGCGCTTGTCGACCACGGCGATATTCGTGTTGAAGCGGGCCAGGCGCAAGGCGGCGCCGGCGCAATACACGAAGGCGGCCAGCCAGCCCAGCTTGCCCATGCCGCGCAGCGACCATTCGTAGATCACCAGCGCCGGCGCGGCGCCGAACGACACCATGTCGGACAGGCTGTCGTACTGGGCGCCGAATTCGCTCTGCGTATTCGTCAGGCGCGCGATGCGGCCGTCGAGGCCGTCGAGGATCATGGCGATGAAGATGGCCCAGGCCGCGTGTTCGAATTTCTGGTTCATGGCCATGACGATGGCGTAGAAACCGCAAAACAGGGCTGCCGTCGTGAAGGCGTTCGGCAACAGATAGATGCCGCGGCGTCGCAAGGTTTTCTTGCCAGTGCCATCGGTCACCGGCTGGCGCACGAATTTGCTGAAGCGGGACGCTTTGGATGCTGCGGGAGTGCCGTTCTTGCCTCTACGACGGGGGAAGTTTGCCATGTTGTTCCATATCTTGTGTACTGCGGGGGAATCGGTGCCAGATGGCGGGTGCATGACTGTCTCCCATGCGCCCGCCGATATTGCCATTATAGAGGAGCTACCGCCAAAGAAAAGCGTGGCGGCGTCAAGCCGGCAATATTGACGCCGATACTATCCTTATTTGAACTTGACCTTCGCCACCAGGCCCATGTTGAGGGTCGTTTCGCCCGGCTCGAAGCTCGGCTCGGCCACCTGGTTGCCGCCATAAGCCGCCATGTCGGCGCTCATGTTGCGCGCGCCGGCCACGCTGACGCGCTGCGCGTAATTGCCCGAGCCTTCGAAATCGATGGTGTCGATCACGGCGTCATTGACGTTGCGGCCCATGGCGCCGGCGATGGCGGCCACACGCTCGTTCAAGTTCTTGTAGGCGGCGGCGATGCGCTGGTCGTCGAGCTTGCGGATGGTGGCGGGTGCCAGGCCGAAGTTCAGGCGGTTCAGGGTCAGCACGCCTTGCGCCGCGGAAACGGTCTTCGGCAAGGCGGCCAGGTTGGTCGTCGTGACCTGCAGGTACTGGCCCACTCTCCAGCCGGTCGGCACGCGCGGCTTGGCGGCGACGCCTGGCGGCAGCGGCGCCGTTTCCGGGTACACGGCATACGTGTAGTAACCCTGGGTCTTCAGCACGGCTTGCGGGTCGGCCTTCTTGACGATGGCGGCGCCCTGGTTCATCTTCTGGTTCACGCGCGAGGCGGCGGCGGCCTTGTCCTTGTCCTGCTCTTCGATGGCCAGGGTGACGGTCACCTGGTCGTTCGCATGCACGACTTCGCCGTTGGCGGGCACCACCACGAGGGTGCCGGAAGTGGGCAAGGCCTGGGCTTGTGCGCCCAGGGTAACGGTAGCGGCGGCGGTAACGACGGCGGCGGCCAGCATGGTTTTCATGACGGTCATGGTGTTCTCCTGAAAAAATAATGGGGCAAAAACGACCATGGGGCCAGCAGCCCCATGATCATCTTAAAACATGCTAACGCGGAAACATTTCCACGCGAATGCGCTTACTTGAACTTGACCTTGCCGACGACGCGCATGTCGAGCGTTGTTTCGCCCGGTTCGAAGCTCGGTTCGGCGACGACGCTGCTGTCTTCGGCCATCTTGGCGCTGCGCATCATCATCGGCGCGGCGGCAGGACGGCTTTCCGTGGCGTAATTACCCGAACCTTCGAAGTCCACCGTATCGAGCACGGCGTCGGCAACGTTGCGGCCCATGGCCTTGGCGATGGCGGCCACGCGCTCGTTCAGGTTTTTATACGTGGCGGCGATGCGCTGGTCGTCCAGCAGGCGGATGGTTTCCGGCTTCAGGCCGAAATTCAAGCCATTCAGGGTCAGCACGCCTTGCGCCGCCGACACGGTTTTTGGCAGGGACGCCAGGTTGGCCGTCGTCACTTCCAGGTACTGGCCCACGCGCCAGGCCGTCGGCAAACGCGGCTTGGCCACGGCGCCGGCCGGCAATGGGCGCTCTTCCGGATACACGGGATAGGTATAGTAGCCGTACGATTTCAGTGCGGCCGACGGATCGGCCTGCTTGACGATGGCGATACCCTTGTTCATCTTCTGGTTGACTCGCGACGCGGCGGCGGCCTTGTCCTTGTCCTGTTCTTCGACGGCCAGGGTAGCGACCACCTGGTCATTGACATGCTTGACTTCGCCAAATGCGGGGACGACCACCAGGGTGCCGGAAGTCGGCAAGGTTTGAGCTTGTGCGTGGGCTTGCGCGCTCAGGGCAACGGTGGCTGCGGCGGCAACAAGGACGGATTTCATCACGGTCATGGGGGTACTCCTAGGTAGTTAATGTGGCTGACAGCCCGCGAAAAAGACGCTTTTGCCATCCCTTTCGCTTGAGAAACTTGTCAAACTGTGTAGATTCTAACGCCTCGTTCATTCCTGTGGCGCAAATTAACAAATCGTCACAAAATGTGCTTGCCAGTCACATCTGCTCACATTTCAATACACCGACATTCAAAATAACAATGTTATCAGTGACCCGCCACCGGGCCGCCGCTGCGCCGGCCCGGCTTGAAACTGTAGCGGCTGGCGCGCCAGGCGATGCTCAGCGCCGCCAGCAGCAAGGCCAGCATGGCCCACGGGAACGACGCCGCGCCATAGCCGTCCAGCAGCAAGCCGCCCGCCAGGCCGCCGCCCGCGATGGCCACGTTCCAGATGGTCGCCACCATCGCTTGCGCCACATCCATGCCGTCGCCGGCCGCGTCGGCTGACGCCGTCTGCAGCAAGGTACCGGCGCCACCGAAGGTGATGCCCCAGATGGCCATGCTGACATAGATCACGGCAGGCGAGTCCATCGCCAGCCCCAGCGCCACCATCACCAGGGCAAAGGCAGCGATGCAGCCCAGCACGAGCGGGCGCAGCCAGCGGTCGATCAACTGGCTGACCAGCCAGATGCCGGCCAAGGAACCCACGCCATACACGAGCAGCACCAGATCGACGCGGGGCCGCAAGCCGGACGGCGCCAGGAATGGCGCGATATAGGTATATAGAATGTTATGCGCCAGCATCCAGGCGACGATCACCGCCAGAATCGGCCGCACGCCCGGCGTCATGAACACTTGCCGGATCGACAGGCGCTCGCCATTCTTTTGCCCCGGATAATCGGGCACGGCCAGCAACACCCACGCGACCAGCACCGCGGCCAGGCCGGACATGATGCCGAAGATGCTGCGCCAGCCCAGCACGCCGCCCATCAGGGTGCCCAGCGGCACGCCCAGCGACAGGGCCAGCGGCGTGCCGATCATGGCGATGGCCATCGCCCTGCCCTGCTGTTCCACGGACACCATGCGGCGCGCGTAGCCGGCCATCAAGCCCCAGGCCAGCCCGGCGGCCATGCCGGTGACGAAGCGCGAGGCCAGGGCAACCATATAGTTGGGCGACAAGGCTGTCGCCGTATTGAAGATCAAGAAGCCGATGATCGCCAGCAGCAAGACATTGCGCCGGCGCCAGCCACTCGTCAGGGCCGTCAGGGGAATTGCCGTCAGGATGGAACCGATGGCGTACACGGTCACCAGCTGGCCCGTCATGACTTCGGAAATATTCAGGTCGCGGGCAATCTGCGGCAGCAAGCCGGCCGGCAAGGTTTCGGACAGGAGGGCGAGAAACGCCGTCATGGCCAGGGCCAGCAAGGCCAGGACGGGAAGCCGTTCGGAAACGGAAGATTCAGCAGTGCCCGGCATGGGTACTGTGGCGGTAATGCGGTCAGTCATAGGGGTCCTTCAGGTTGCCAGGCGGCTGATCAATTAGCGTCTGGCGTGCTACAAAAGCGGTGATGCGCGTTGCGGTCGGCAGATACCGAAACAGATGCAGCTATATGAAACTGCAAAGGAAGGGCGGGATTATATAGGAGGCGGGCGAAAAGCGTGCGCGCCAAGACAGCCGTGCTTAAGCCAGCCGCGCTCAGGCTGGCGTCATGCAGGCATCATTGGCCGCCTTGCGTGGCGAAAACCAGGCATTCGCTTTCGGGCTGTACAGGAAGGCGCAGATGACGGCGAACATGAGCGCACCAGGCAAGACGTTCATCCTGACCGGCAAGGTCGCCAGGCAAAACGCAATGTCGATCACGCCCCACACCAGGTACACCGTGCGCGCGCCACGCTGCCGTTGCAGCATGGCCAGCGCTGCCACCAGAGTAATGCCCTGGCTGAAGAGCAAAATCGCGTATTGCGCCCCGGCGGGAATCACGCCGTCCGTCATCCACGCCTGCATGGCGGGATCGTGGCGGCCGAGGAAAGCCGACACCAGCGCTGACAGCGAACCGATGACCAGAAACCAGCAGCTGAGGGCAACCGAGACGGGGCGCTTGAGCACATGAAGATTCCCGACAAAAACTTTAGAAAAAACAAGCATGAGACTGACGGTATGGTTGAATGGGCCTGATTGTAACGGATGTTGCCTGCCAGGCGCCGGCGCACATAAAAAAGCCGGCTTGCGCCGGCTTTTGCTTGCAAATGACTAATAAATGCTTAGTTCTTCGACTGGTCGACCATCTTGTTCTTCGCGATCCAAGGCATCATGGCGCGCAGTTTCGCGCCCACTTCTTCGATCTGGTGCTCGGACGTCAGACGGCGGCGCGAGATCAGGGTCGGTGCGCCCGCCTTGTTTTCCAGGATGAAGCTCTTCGCGTATTCGCCCGTTTGAATGTCTTTCAGGCATTGACGCATCGCATCCTTGGTGGCCGACGTCACGACTTTAGGACCGGTCACGTATTCGCCGTATTCGGCGTTGTTCGAGATCGAGTAGTTCATGTTGGCGATGCCGCCTTCATAGATCAGGTCGACGATCAGTTTCAGTTCGTGCAAGCACTCGAAATACGCCATTTCCGGCGCATAGCCCGCTTCCGTCAGGGTTTCGAAGCCGGCCTTGATCAGTTCCACGGCGCCGCCGCACAGGACGGCCTGTTCGCCGAACAAGTCCGTTTCGGTTTCTTCGCGGAAGTTCGTTTCGATGATGCCGGCACGGCCGCCGCCGTTGGCCGACGCGTACGACAGGGCGATATCGCGGGCGATGCCCGATTTGTCCTGGTACACGGCGATCAGGTGGGGCACGCCGCCGCCCTGGGTGTAGGTGGCGCGCACGGTGTGGCCCGGGGCTTTCGGCGCCACCATGATCACGTCCAGGTCGGCGCGTGGCACGACTTGGCCGTAATGCACGTTGAAGCCGTGGGCGAAGGCCAGCACGGCGCCCTGCTTGGCGAACGGAGCGATGTTTTCGTTGTAGACCTGAGCGATGTTTTCATCCGGCAGCAAGATCATGATGACGTCGGCCGCTTTCACGGCGTCGTTGACTTCCGCCACTTTCAGGCCGGCTTGCTCGACCTTGGTCCACGAAGCGCCGCCCTTGCGCAGGCCGACGGTGACGTTGACGCCCGAATCGTTCAGGTTTTGCGCGTGCGCGTGGCCTTGCGAACCGTAGCCGATGATGGCAACGTTTTTGCCTTTGATCAAGGAGAGGTCAGCGTCTTTGTCGTAAAAAACTTTCATGGTATTTCCTATAATTTGATGATGCGTTGTTGTTTTAAATGCGGCGCCAGGGCCGCGTAGAGCTGCTTATATTTTTATACTTTGAGGATGCGTTCGCCGCGGCCGATGCCGGAACCGCCCGTGCGGACGGTTTCCAGGATGGCGGCGCGGTCGATCGAATCGATGAACGCGTCGAGCTTGACCTTGTTGCCGGTCAGTTCGATCGTGTACGTCTTTTCGGTGACATCGATGATGCGGCCACGGAAGATATCGGCGGTGCGCTTCATTTCCTCGCGCTCCTTGCCCACGGCACGAACCTTGATCAGCATCAACTCGCGTTCGATATGCTGGCCTTCGGTCAGGTCCACCACCTTCACCACTTCAATCAGACGGTTCAGGTGCTTGGTGATCTGCTCGATGATGTCGTCCGAGCCGCTGGTGACGATGGTCATGCGCGACAGGGTCGAGTCTTCCGTCGGCGCCACGGTCAACGTTTCGATGTTGTAACCGCGTGCCGAGAACAGGCCCACCACGCGCGACAGGGCGCCCGCTTCGTTTTCCAGCAAGACAGAAATAATATGGCGCATGATTAGAGGTCCTCCGAGCCGAGCATCATTTCGGACAGGCCTTTGCCGGCTTTCACCATGGGCCACACGTTTTCGGACTGGTCGGTAATGAAGTTCATGAATACCAGCCTGTCTTTCATGCCGAACGCCTCTTTCAGGGCGCCGTCGACGTCGCCCGGTTTTTCAATTTTCATGCCCACGTGGCCATACGCTTCGGCCAGTCGCTCGAAGTCGGGCAGGGAATCCATGTACGACTCGGAATAGCGCGAACCGTAATCGATTTCCTGCCACTGGCGCACCATGCCGAGGAAACGGTTGTTGAGCATGATGATCTTCGGCGTCAAGTGGTACTGCTTGCACGTGGCGAGTTCCTGGATGCACATCTGGATCGAACCTTCGCCCGTGATGCAGGCAACGGTGGCGTCCGGGTTGGCCATCTGCACGCCCATGGCGTACGGCAAGCCGACACCCATGGTGCCCAGGCCGCCGGAATTGATCCAGCGGCGCGGCTTGTCGAAGCCATAGTATTGCGCGGCCCACATCTGGTGCTGGCCCACGTCGGACGTGATGAAGGCGTCGCCCTTGGTGATCTGGAACACTTTTTCGACCACCGCTTGCGGCTTGATGACCAGGTCCGAGGTCGGGTATTTCAGGCATTCGCGGCCGCGCCATTCGGCGATCTGCTTCCACCAGTTGCTCAATGCATTGACGTTCGGCTTGGCTTCGGCCGCGTCGAGTTGCGCGAGGAACTCGATCAGCACGTCCTTGACGTTGCCGACGATGGGAATATCGACCTTGACGCGCTTGGAAATCGACGAGGGATCGATGTCCACGTGGATGATCTTGCGCGGATGCGAGGCGAAATGTTTCGGGTTGCCGATCACGCGGTCATCGAAACGGGCGCCGATGGCGATCAGGACGTCGCAATTTTGCATCGCCATGTTCGCTTCGTAGGTGCCGTGCATGCCGGGCATGCCGACATACTGCTCGCTCGAGGCGCGGTAGCCGCCCAGGCCCATCAAGGTGTTGGTGCAAGGGAAACCCAGGCGGTCGACCAGCTTGTTCAACTCGGCCGAGGCGTTCGCCAGGATCACGCCGCCGCCCGTGTAGATCATCGGGCGTTCGGCTTGCAGCAACAGCTGCACGGCCTTGCGGATCTGGCCCGAGTGGCCCTTGTCGACGGGACGGTAGGAACGCATCTCGACTTCCTTCGGATAGTCGAAATGGCATTTGTGCATGCTGATATCCTTGGGGATATCGACCAGCACGGGTCCCGGACGGCCGGTACGGGCGATAAAGAAGGCTTTCTTGATCGTCGCTGCCAGGTCCTTGACGTCCTTGACGAGGAAGTTGTGCTTGACGACGGGGCGCGTGATGCCGACCGTGTCGCATTCCTGGAACGCATCCTGCCCGATGGCGTGGCTCGGCACCTGGCCGGAGATCACCACCATGGGAATCGAGTCCATGTACGCGGTGGACAAGCCTGTGACGGCATTCGTGACGCCCGGACCGGACGTGACGATGGCGACACCGACCTTGTTCGAGCTGCGCGAATAGGCATCGGCGGCGTGGATCGCGGCCTGCTCGTGGCGTACCAGGATATGCTGGAATTTGTTTTGCTGGAAGATGGCGTCGTAGATGTAGAGTACGGCTCCGCCCGGGTATCCAAAGACGTGCTCGACGCCCTCTTCAGCCAGACAGCGCACGACAATTTCTGCGCCCGTAATTGGTCCTGCTGCTGCTTCGGTATTCATGAAACATTCCTTTCAAGGTCCATTGGAGATTGATCGGATGTTCTTTCCTGACGAAGTTCGCTGTGCGCGACAGTGCTCCTGCTTCCCTTTTCATGCGGTCACGCAATTTCTTTGGGCACCCATAGATACCTTACAAAACAACGCTTAACGCAACTCGTTTGGCCGGAGTTTCTGTGGCGCCTGTACGAACCGCTCGCGCTTGTGGCGCGGGTTAGAACAAACTGCCTACAAATGAAAGCGCGTCTTGCCGCGGATGGCCTTGTGTGCCGGTCGCGACCTGACCATAGGGCTTTGGGGTGTTCAAAGCGTCCTATACGGTATCGCGTCGCACCATTATGGTCAAGGAAAATGTCAGCCGAAAGGCCATTTTGCACGCACGGAGTGCAAAAACTCTGCGGAAACGCACATTTTTTGCTAGCATGCACGGGGTTGCAAAAAGCATACCCGCCCCAATTCGCCCACCGCTCCCGCAGCCGCTAAGATCCCCCATACCGCATGGCAACAGACAAAGAATTATCCGACTTTCTAGAAAATGTCGAGCGGCGCGCCTTCAAGCAAGCCGCCTACGCGGTCCGCAAGGAAGAATCGGCACTCGACATCGTGCAGGACGCCATGATCAAGCTGGCCGAGAAATACGGCGACAAGCCGGCCGCCGAACTGCCGATGCTGTTCCAGCGCATCTTGCAAAACACCATACTCGATTATTTCCGCCGCGAAAAAGTCCGCAACACCTGGGTCAGCCTGTTTTCCGGCATGAAGCCCTCGGGCGACGAGCATGAGGATTTTGATATACTTGACACTTATGAATCGGAACAGGGCTCCAGCGCCGCCGAATCCTCGGCCGACCAGGTCGAACGCGCGCAAATCCTTGATTTGATTGATGCAGAGGTACAAAAACTACCGTCACGTCAACGCGAAGCCTTCCTCATGCGTTATTGGCAGGACATGGATGTGGCTGAAACAGCGGAAGCGATGGGTTGCTCCGAAGGTAGCGTGAAAACACATTGCTCTAGAGCTACCCACACGCTCGCCGAATCGCTGAAAGCCAAGGGAATTAAATTATGAACACCGACGATCTCAATTTCGCTTACAAAGTGCGCCATGCACTGAACGAAAAACTCGACGACCTGCCCGCATCGGCCACCGATCGCCTGGCAGCGGCACGCAAGCTGGCCCTGTCGCGCAAGAAGGCGGACGCGCCCGCCGCCGTCGCCGTGCGCAAGGACGTCTTCGCCGGCATCGCCAGCCATTTGCTGGTCGAGCCGCTGTCGTGGCTGGGCCGCATGAGCGTGATCATCCCCCTGCTGCTGCTGGTCGGCGGCATGGTGGGCATCTATCAGTTTGAGCAAGAACAACATATTGCCGAACTGGCAGAAATCGACGCCGCCGTGCTGTCGGACGAGTTGCCGCTGTCCGCCTACATGGACCATGGCTTCAACGCCTACCTGACGAAACGCGAGCAATAATGACACGCTCGAGCGTACGCAAAGGCTGGCTGGCCGGCGGCATCGGCCTGGGTGCCTGCGCCCTGGCCGGCGCCGCCTGGGTTGGCGCGCAGCAACATACCGCGCCCGCCGCCCCTCCCGTGGCAGCCGCGCCCGTGACGGCGCCGGCCCCGGCCTCGACAGCCAAGCCCGGCTCACCCCGCACGGCCGGCAAGGGCGGCACGCCGCCGAAGACCGGCGAGAATCCCTCGTGGAACAAGCTGTCGCGCGCGCAGCAGGAAGCCCTGCAGCCGCTGGCGGGCGAATGGAACAAGCTGGAAGCCTTGCGCAAGCAGAAATGGCTCGATATTGCCAGCCGTTTCGCCTCGATGACGCCGGACGAGCAAACCCGCGTGCATGAACGCATGCGCGAATGGATCAAGCTGACGCCGGAACAACGCCGCCTCGTGCGAGAAAACTATACGCGCACGAAGAAGATTGATCCTGGTCAAAAAACCGCGCAATGGGAGCAATACCAGCAATTGCCGGAAGATCAAAAGAAAAAACTGGCGACGGAACTCGTGCCGAAAAAGCCGCTGGAAAAAGTGCCCGCGATCAATTCGAATACGAGCAAGCCGGCCCCCATCCTGCTGCCCGCCACGCCGGCAGCGCCTGCGGCCGCCGCGCCCGTGCTGCCGCCCGCTCCCGCAGCGGCCGCCGTGCCGGTAACGGATCCTGCCGCGGCGCCCGCTACCGTGCCCGTCACGCCACCCACCACGCCTGCCCCACTGCCAACCAATGCCAAATAGCACGCCTGCTGCCAGCATCACTTCCCATCCCACGATCAAGCGCCGCCTGATTTCCATGGTATACGAGTCGCTGCTGGCCCTGGCCGTGCTCTTTTTACCCTTCCTGCTGTTCGAGCTGGCCGTGCAGGGCGCGCATACGCCGTTGACGGAACACATGCGCCAGTGCCTGGCCTTCCTCGTCATGGGTGCGTATTTCATCCATCAGTGGAGCCGCGAAGGGCAAACCCTGGCCATGAAGACGTGGCGCCTGAAAGTCGTGCTGCCGGGCCAAGCCCACGTGCCGCTGCGCGTGGCCGCCTACCGCTACGTGCTGTCATGGATGTGGCTGCTGCCAGCCCTGCTGGTGTCGTATCTGCTGGACTTGCAGCACTGGACGGCCCTGGGCGCCATCGGTGTCGGCATCCTGGCCTGGTCCAGCACGGCCCTGTTCACGGGCAATGGTCAATTCCTGCACGACAAGCTGGCGGGCACGCAAATCGTGCAATTGCCGGCCCCGGCGAAGAAGCCGAAGAAAGTCGCCGCCTGAGTTTTGACGCGGCTTGACCTGGGTCATTGAAGCGCCACGGGGGCTCTGCGATCATGGCATGCCATGAACAATACCGCCCCCCTCCCCCACACACGTTTCGCTCCCTACCGCGAGGAAGTCTGCAGCGAAGACGACGTCAAGCATCTCGTCCACACCTTTTATGCGGCCGCGCGCGACGACGCCATGCTGGGCCCCATCTTTGCCGCCGAGGTCAAGGATTGGGATGCCCACCTGGCCACACTGGTCGATTTCTGGTCAGGCTTGCTGCGCGGCACCATGCGCTACCACGGCAAGCCGCTGGCCCAGCACGCGCAAATGGAACACCTGACGCCCTGCATGTTCCGCCGCTGGCTGACCCTGTTCTTCGCCACGACCGAGAGCATGGGCAATGCGGCCTTACAGGAGAAGGCCGACACCATCGCCTTGAATATTGCCGAACGGCTATGGAAAAGCTTTGCGGAAAGCCATTCCATCGTGGCGCCGCAGCTTTAGAACCTCTCGTAGCCTTGAAGGTAGCGCCACTGGCCTGACGGCATGGCGCCCATCGAAATGCGGCCGATGCGCAAGCGCTTCATGGCGACCACGTCCAGCCCCACCATCTTGCACATATGGGCGATCTGGCCCGGCTGCACGTTTTTCAGGGCGAAACGCAAGCGTGTTTCATTTTGCCAGCTGACCTTGATCGGCGGCAAAGGCTTGCCATTGAAGGGCAAGCCGTGATTGAGCAGCGCCAGGCCGTTTTCCATGATGCTGCCGGCCACTTCCACGATGAATTCCTGCTCCACCGTTTTCGCTTCGTCGACCAGCTTGCGGGCGACGCGGAAATCCTGCGTAAACACCAGCAGGCCGGAGGCCATGGTGTCCAGCGGATTGGTGATGGTCAGGCCGATCAGGTGGCGCTTGAGGAAGCGCGTGACGGAACTGGGCGCCACGTTTTCCGGCGTGAAAATCTCTTCGGGACGCAAGCAACCGAGGGCCGGCTTGCCTTCCGCACCCACGCCGCCGTTGATGCCGGCCGGCTTGTGCAGCAGAATCGTCACGGGCGGCATTTCATCGAGGGTGGCGTTCGGCAGCAGCACCACTTCCTGGTTGTCCGCCACGCGCGCGCCCGACTCTTCCACCAGCACGCCGTCGACCGTCACCCAGCCGCCCTCGATATACAGCTCGGCCTCGCGGCGCGAACAGGGCACGTCTTCAGACAGGCGCTTGGCCAGGCGGACGGTGGGCATTTCAATAGGTGTGGTCATGGGGGAGGCGCAAAAAGCAAGAGGAGGAGAAAGCCGGTATTGTAACCGACCCGCTCCTCCCCTTTTACGACTTGCGCTGCTGATTGTCGGATTACGCTGCGCTAATCCGACCTCCGCAGCAAAAGGCTGGGGTCAGACCCGGCGGGTCTGACCCCGGTCGTCATCCAACAATCAGGCTTGCGCCTTGGCCAATTCCTCGGCAAAGAAGCGGTGGCCCATCTCTTCCAGGCCCAGCGTCTGCAGCACTTCCTGCAGGCGTTCCGTCGGACGCTGGCGCGGCAGGTTTTTATAGCTGGCGATGATCAGTTCATTCTTCATCGAATGCTCCCAGCCCACCAGTTCCGTCACGCTGACCTGGTAGCCGTGCGCTTCCAGCTGCAGACAGCGCAGCACGTTGGTGATCTGGCTGCCGAACTCGCGCGTGTGCAGCGGGTGGCGCCACAATTCCGTCAAGACATTCTTGCCCAGGCTCTTGCCCTTGTTCTTCTTCAATACGGAGGCGACTTCCGCCTGGCAACATGGCACCAGCACCATGAATTTCGCCTTTTTCTTCAAGGCGAAGTGGATGGCGTCATCGGTGGCCGTATTGCACGCATGCAAGGCCGTGACGATATCGATCTGCTGCGGCAGCAAGGTCGATTCCGTCGATTCGGCCACGGACAGCGGCAAGAACGACATGCCGGGGAACTTGAATTTCTTCGCCAGTTCCTGCGAGCGCTGCACCAGCTCTTCGCGCGTCTCGATGCCGTAGATATGCGAACCGTCGTTGCCGTTCTTGAAGAACAGGTCGTACAGGATGAAACCCAGATACGACTTGCCGGCGCCGTGGTCGACCAGCGACACGCCGGGATGGTCGAGCTGCACTTCGCGCAGCAGCGGCTCGATGAATTGCGTCAGGTGGTACACCTGTTTCAACTTGCGGCGGCTGTCCTGGTTCATCTTGCCGTCGCGCGTCAGGATGTGCAATTCCTGCAACAAGGCGACCGACTGGCCATCCTTGATCTCGGGCATGTTGCTGGCGGCGGTGATGACGTCTTTCGGCGCGGCGACTGCGGTGGCGGCGGCTGCCGCGCCCTTAGCGCGCTTCATCGATCCACGCCATCTGTATCGCTTCGAGCACTTTTTCGCCGCCGCGCGTGTGGTCATCGTCGAAGCCGTCCAGTTCCACCACCCAGTTGTGCAGGTCGGTGAAACGCACGGTCAGCGGGTCGATGTCCGGATGCGCGTCGAACAAAGCCTCGGCGATCGCGTGTATGTCGGACCATTTCATGTTAGTGGCTGCCTTCGCTGACCTGGTTGATCGTGTATTTCGGGATTTCGACGACGAGGTCGGCCTCGGCCACGATGGACTGGCAAGACAGGCGCGACACGGCTTCCAGGCCCCAGGCCTTGTCCAGCATGTCTTCTTCCAGTTCCGTCGCTTCGTTCAGGGATTCGATGCCTTCGCGCACCAGCACGTGGCAGGTGGTGCAGGCGCACGATTTTTCGCAGGCGTGCTCGATGTCGATGTCGTTTTCCAGCAGGATGTCGCAGATGGACTTGCCGGCAGGGGCTTCGATGACGGCGCCGTCCGGGCAAAGCTTGGCGTGCGGCAGAATGACGATTTGGGGCATATTACCTCTACAATTTCAATGATTCGGGGCGCTGCCGCAGCAATGGCACACGGCGCGCATTTCAACACTATTACAACACCTGACAAAACCGTAGCGAGCGGCAGTGATTTGTGGCCGAGAAGCGCAACCGTACTCTAGTACGGTGAGCATCGCCGGCCGCAAAGCGCGACGCGCAGTAGGTTTGGTCAGGTGTCCTCACACCACCTGGTCCAGGGACTTGCCCTTCAAGGCCGTGCGCACGCTGCGGTCCATGCGGCGCGAGGCGAAATCCTCGGTGCCGTCGGCCAGCGCCTCGATCGCCAGTTTTAATGCCTGGTGGTCGATGGCGCCGCTTTGCGATTGCGCAATGGCGTCACGCACCTTGTTCATCAGGTTGTCGACAGCGACGCGTTCGTCCGCATCCAGCAAGCCGCCGTCTTCATCGAGCGCCGACTGCGTGGCCAGCAGGATACGTTCCGCTTCCACCTGCTCTTCGCGCAGCGCGCGCGCCACCATGTCGGTGTCGGCCGAGGTGTACGAATCCTGCAGCATGCGGGCGATGTCGTCGTCACCCAGGCCGTAGGCCGGCTTGACGCTGATCGACGCTTCCACGCCCGAGCGCAGTTCGCGCGCCGAGACGGACAGCAAGCCGTCCGCATCGACCTGATACGTGATGCGGATGCGCGCGGCGCCCGCCACCATCGGCGGAATGCCGCGCAGCTCGAAGCGCGCCAGCGAGCGGCAATCGCTGACCAGTTCGCGCTCGCCCTGCAGCACGTGCACGGCCAGGGCCGTCTGGCCATCCTTGAAGGTCGTGAATTCCTGCGCGCGCGCACATGGTATGGTCGAATTGCGCGGGATGATCTTTTCCACCAGACCGCCCATGGTTTCGATACCGAGCGACAGCGGGATCACGTCCAGCAGCAGCCAGTCGTCGCCGGCGGCGCGGTTGCCAGCGAGCAAGTTCGCCTGGATGGCCGCGCCCAGCGCCACCACTTTGTCCGGGTCGATGTTCGCGTGCGGCGTCGTGTGGAAGAATTCGCTCACGGCGCGCTGCACGTGCGGCATGCGCGTGGCGCCGCCCACCATCACCACGCCGTCGACGTCGTCCGCATCCACGTTCGCGTCGCGCAGGGCTTTCTTGATGGCGTTCATGGTTTTCACGACCAGGTGCGAAGTCATGGCGGCGAATTCTTCGGCCGTGATGCGCAGATGGATTTCCTCGCCCGAGTTCAGCTTGGCGTCGATCGTCGTTTCCGACTTGGTCGACAGCAATTCCTTGATTTCGCGCGCCTTCACCATCAGGATGGCCGTGTCTTCGTCCGACAGGGGCGCCAGCTTGGCGTGTTCGCTGATCCAGCAGAACAGGCGGCGGTCGAAATCGTCGCCGCCCAGGGCCGAGTCGCCGCCCGTGGACAGCACTTCGAAGACGCCCTTGCTCAGTTTCAAGATCGAGATATCGAAGGTGCCGCCGCCCAGGTCGTACACGGCGTACACGCCTTCGGAGGCGTTATCGAGGCCATACGCGATGGCGGCGGCCGTCGGCTCGCTCAGCAGGCGCAAGACATTGATGCCGGCCAACTGCGCCGCATCTTTCGTCGCCTGGCGCTGGGCATCGTCGAAATACGCTGGTACAGTAATCACGGCGCCCACCAGGTCGTCGCCGAGCGAATCTTCCGCGCGCTGGCGCAGGGTGGCGAGGATTTGCGCCGACACTTCGACGGGGCTTTTCACGCCGGCCACGGTTTTCAGCTGCACCATGCCAGGCGTATCCTGGAAGTCGTAGGGCAGGTTTTCCGCGTAGGCGATATCGGCCAGGCCGCGGCCCATGAAGCGTTTCACGGAAACGATGGTGTTCTTCGGGTCGGTGGTTTGCGCGGCCAGGGCCTTGTAGCCGATGTTCGCGTGGCCGTTCGGCAGGTAGCGCACGACGGAGGGCAGCAGGGAGCGCCCGTCTTCGTCGTTGAGCACCTCGGGAATGCTGTTGCGGACGGTGGCGACCAGGGAATTGGTGGTGCCCAGGTCGATGCCGACGGCCAGGCGGTGCTGGTGCGGCGCGGTCGACATGCCTGGTTCGGAAATTTGCAGAAGTGCCATTGTATTCGTGCCTCGATTAATTTTTTGCGTGATGCAGTTGATGCCTGACGCGCATTATAAGTCGCGGGCCAGACTGGCGCTTGGCACGCCGGTCAAGCTATCCGGCGATCAAGCTTCCATCGCCTCATAGGCAAAACGGACTTCCTCGCCGAATTTGTCGAGGAACATCAGGGCGCGCACGCTTTGCGCGGCGTTCGCGTAGTCGGCCGCGTCCAGCTGGGCCGCCACCTGGGCCAGCAAGGCCTTGCGTTCGCCGCGCAGCTGGCGGTCCAGGGCGTCGAGCGCGTCGGCATCCTTGCCGGCGCGGGCGTCGCCCAGTTCTTCGCGCCACTCCATCTGCTGCATCAGGAAGCTGACGGGCATGGCCGTGTTCGACTCCGTCTGCAGATCGACGCCATTGAGTTCGCACAGGTATTGCGCGCGTTTTTGCGGGCTTTTCAGGGTTTGATAGGCTTCATTGGCGCGCGTGGCCCATTGCATCGCCACGCGCTTTTCAGCGCTGCTGGCATTGATGAAGCGGTCCGGATGGACCTTGCCCTGCACGTCGCGGTAGGCAGAGTCGAGCGCGCTCATGTCGAGCCCGAACTGCGCCGGCAACTGGAATAATTCGAAGTGGTTTTGCATAATGGTCGGTGGTCGCTGTACCGCAATCGATGGGTACAGCGCACCGACCGGGGTCTTGCCAGCTGTTTAAATCCTGAAGGACTCGCCGCAGCCGCAGGCGTCTTTTTCGTTCGGATTGTGGAACTTGAAGCCTTCGTTCAAGCCTTCGCGCGCGAAATCGAGTTCCGTGCCGTCGATGTAAGGCAAGCTTTTCGGGTCGACGAAGACTTTCACGCCGTGCGACTCAAAAACGCTGTCTTCGGCCGCCACTTCATCGACATATTCGAGCTTGTAAGCCAGGCCCGAGCAGCCCGTGGTGCGCACGCCAAAGCGCAGGCCCATGCCCTTGCCGCGCCGTTCGATATAACGGTTGATGTGTTTCGCCGCTTTTTCGGTCAGTGTGATCATGTATTTCTCCGCAACTGCCCCGGCCTTGCGGCTGGGGCGGGCTGCCAACGTTTAAGCTGCTACTGGATGGCGGGTCTGGTAATCCAGCACTGCCGCCTTGATGGCGTCTTCCGCCAGGATGGAGCAGTGGATCTTCACTGGCGGCAGGGCCAGTTCTTCGGCGATCTGCGTGTTCTTGATGGCCAGCGCCTGGTCCAGGGTCTTGCCCTTGACCCATTCCGTTACCAGCGAGCTCGAGGCGATGGCCGAACCGCAGCCGTAGGTCTTGAATTTCGCATCTTCGATCAGGCCGTCGGCGCCGACCTTGATCTGCAGTTTCATCACGTCGCCGCAAGCAGGCGCGCCTACCATGCCGGTGCCGATGGTTTCATCACCCTTGTCGAAAGCGCCCACGTTGCGCGGGTTTTCGTAGTGATCGAGTACTTTGTCCGAGTAAGCCATTTTGTTGCTCCTTAAATATTCTTGCCGGCCCCGTGAGGGGCCAGGATTAATAAAGTGCCTGAAAAACCGTAGCGAGCGGAAGTGAGTTGTGGCCGAGAAGCGGAACTGTGCTGTAGCACAGTGAGCATCGCAGGCCGCAAATCGCGACGCGCAGCAGGTTTGGCAGGTACTTTTAGTGGGCTGCCCATTGGATCGAATTAATGTCGATGCCCTCTTTAAACATGTCCCACAGCGGCGACAGTTCGCGCAATTTGTGTACTTTCGATTTCAGCAGGTTCACGGCGAAGTCGATGTCTTCCTCGGTCGAGAAGCGGCCGATGGTGAAGCGGATCGAGCTGTGCGCCAGTTCGTCGCTGCGGCCCAGGGCGCGCAGCACGTACGATGGTTCCAGGCTGGCCGAGGTGCAGGCCGAACCGGACGACACGGCGATATCCTTGATCGCCATGATCAGCGACTCGCCTTCGACGTAGTTGAAGCTGACGTTCAGGTTGTGCGGCACGCGGTGATCCATGTCGCCGTTGATGTAGACTTCTTCGATCTCCTGCAGGCCCTTGGCCAAACGGTCGCGCAAGGCCTTGATGCGGCCGATTTCGCTGTCCATCTCTTCCTTGGCGATGCGGAAGCTTTCGCCCATGCCCACGATCTGGTGCGTCGGCAGGGTGCCCGAACGCAGGCCGCGCTCATGGCCGCCACCGTGCATCTGCGCTTCCAGGCGCACGCGCGGCTTGCGGCACACGTACAGGGCGCCCACGCCTTTCGGACCGTAGGTCTTGTGCGCCGTGAAGGTCATCAGGTCGACCTTGGTCTTTTGCAGGTCGATGACGACCTTGCCCGTCGCTTGCGCGGCGTCGCAATGGAAGATGATGCCTTTCGAGCGGCAGAACGCGCCGATCTCGTCGATCGGCTGGATCACGCCGATTTCGTTGTTCACCAGCATCACCGACACGAGGATGGTGTCCGGGCGCACGGCCGCGGCCAGCTGCTCGACGGTGATCAGGCCGTTGTCCTGCGGTTCCAGGTAGGTCGCTTCAAAGCCGATGCGTTCCAGTTCGCGCACCGTGTCCAGCACCGATTTGTGCTCGGTCTTGACGGTGATGATGTGCTTGCCCTTGGTCTTGTAGAACTGCGCCGCGCCCTTGATGGCCAGGTTGTTGCTTTCCGTCGCGCCGGAGGTCCAGATGATTTCGCGCGGATCCGCGTTCACCAGGGCCGCCACGTAGCCGCGTGCCTCTTCCACGGCTTTTTCCGCCGTCCAGCCATACATGTGGCTGCGCGATGCCGGATTGCCGAACTGCTCGCGCAGGTAGGGAATCATCTTGTCGGCGACGCGTGGATCGATCGGCGTGGTGGCCGAGTAATCCATGTAGATCGGGAAATGCGGTGCGGTTTCAAAGTGCACTTGGCCTACGTTTTTTTCTGGGGCGTTCATCAATAACTCCTGCAATCAGCAACTTGGTATTTTGTTATGTTCAACCGAGGGCGGCGTGGTTACGGTGCATCACCATCACGCTTTGTTCGGCAATCTTTTGTCTCTGCTGGTCGACCAGGTCCTGCAAGGACACAGAATCCAGATAATCGACCATTTTTTCGTTGAGCGTGGACCACAATTCATGCGTCATGCAGCGCGCTCCCGTGGCCGCGTCGGCGCCGTGGCAATGTTCCTTGCCGCCGCACTGCGTGGCGTCCAGCGGTTCGTCGACGGCGATGATGATGTCGGCCACCGTCACCTTGTCGGCACGGCGCGCCAGGCTGTAGCCGCCGCCGGGGCCGCGGATCGACTCGACGATCTCATGCCGGCGCAGCTTGCCGAACAGCTGCTCCAGGTAGGACAGGGAAATCGACTGGCGCTGGCTGATGCCGGACAAGGTGACCGGTCCCTTGCCCTGGCGCAGGGCAAGATCGATCATCGCTGTCACGGCAAAACGGCCTTTTGTAGTCAGACGCATACATCCTCTGGTCAACTGGTTTAAAATATTGCGGTTTTTCAACTCCTCAAACCCCGAGTAGTTGAATGATTTAGTCAAGTATAACAAATTCGGCGGGGTTTGTCAGAGCGCCCCTCGATGACCACAGGGCTGGAAGGGGCATGGCCGGCCGCGCCAGGCGCGGCGGCATCAGGAAAACAACAGTACTGCTCAGGCACGTAATGCGCTGCGCACTTTCATCAGTTCAAAACCCAGCAGGTTCAAGCCGTCCCAGCGGGAGGGATCGCCGATGCGCGGATTGTCCGACGCCAGGCCCACGCCCCAGATGCGGTCGACGGGACTGGCTTCGACGATGACGCGCTCGCCGGTGCCCAGCAAAAACTTGCGCAGCGCAGCCTTTTGCGAGAACTTGGCAAAATTGCCATCGAAGACGATGCCGGCGCGCGCCGCTTCCCACACCCTGGCATCAAAGTTCGCCACTTCGCGGCCCAGCTTCTTGACTTCCGACGGCCGTTCGGCCGCCACGATGCGCGCCTGCACCGCCGTGTCGCCAAACAGGGCCGCCTTTTGCGCCATCATGTAGTGTTCGGCCGTCGCATACGTCACGCCGGCCAGGCTGAACGGTGACGGGAACCACTGGCTGAAGCAACTTTTGTCGGGCACCTGCGGCTGCGCCGGCGTGTGGCCCCAGAAATACAGATAGTCGGGCACGCCGCCCGCCGCGATCCACGCCTTCAATTCTTCCACGTTACTGATTTGCATATTCCCCGCACTTCCGCCAGACCGGCGATGATTCAAGCTCAAGCACGCAATAGTTGCATCGGGCCAAACAAGGCCTGCATGTCACGATTGCCGATAAAGGACAGATTATACGGATGTTCCGCCGTCACCTGCGGCAACGATGCCGCCACCGGCAGGCGTTTGATGAGCTCGGCAATCTTGCCCCACAGCACCAGTTGCGGCGGCACCGCCCCGCCCTGCAGCGCCAGCGCTTCCAGCACCACCTGCAGGAAGGGCAGCCAGCCGCGCGCATCCTGCACGGGCGGCACGTGGGCACGGAACACCAGCGCCGCGTTGAGCAGCAAGAAACCCTGCTCCGTCATCTTGCGCTGCAAGTCGGGCAGGGTCTGGATCACGCCGCTGCCGGCTTGCAGCGCGGCCGCCGCCACGGGCGCCATGGCCGCGCCCGAAGTGTCGCCGCCCTGCAGCTGGCCATCGGCCACCAGCAACATCTTCATGAAGTTGCGCAAGGAGGTGGCGCGGTTGACGGGCTTCGACAGGCCCGTCGCCGACCACAAACTGCCGACGGCGCCATCCATGAAGCACACGCCCGTGGCGCTGTCGGCGCGCGGATACGGCCCCTCGCCCACCAGCACGTAACGCACCTGCGCCAGCGGCAGGGCAAAGGCGGCGAACAGGCGGCCCTGCGTGGGCAGGTAATCGTCGGCGGCCAGCGCCGGCAGGTAGGCGGGATCGGCATCCATCACGGCGTGCAAGCCGCGCAGCAGGATGGGCCGCCAGGAAGCATGCGCCAGGGACAGGGCATCGGTGATGCTGGCAGGAACGATTGTTGCGGTCATGGCGCGTCAGTAAAATATTTGGGCAAACGCAAATTGTAGCCTACCGGCAAGCACGCGTTGACTGCGCAAAATCAATTCCGCATAAAAAAAGCCCCGACCTGCATGCTGGCCGGGGCGACTTGCGTTTGATGCGGCTCAAACTTACTCGGCGTCAGGCTGCCGCGACGGATGGGCGGCGGCAAACGCGGGCAAGCCTGCGCAATGCGCATGGATGCGCGCCACGCGCGGGTACGGCGCCAGGTCGATGGCGAAGCGCTGCGCATTGAACACTTGCGGCACCAGGCAGCAGTCGGCCATCGTCGCACTGTCACCGTGGCAGAACAGGTTTTTACCCTCCGGGTCGCCCTGCGCCAGCAGCGCCTCGACGGCCGCCAGCCCTTCGGCCATCCAGTGGCGGTACCATTCCTGCTTGGCCTCGTCCGACAGCCCCAGGGTGTTTTTCAGGTATTTCAGCACGCGCAGATTCGTCAGCGGATGGGCGTCGCAGGCGATGGCCAGCGCCAGCGCGCGCACGCGGGCGCGCCCCAGCGCATCGGCCGGCAGCAGCGGCACGGCTGGCCGCGTCTCGTCGAGATACTCGAGCATGGCCAGCGACTGCGTCAGGATGGCGCCGTCGTCATCGAGGGCCGGCACCAGCGCCGACGGGTTGACGGCGCGGTAGGCCGGCAGCAGCTGCTGGCCGCCGTCCTGCAGCAGGTGCACGGGGATGCTGTCGTAATCGATGCCCTTCAAATTCAAGGCGATGCGCACGCGGTAGGCGGCCGAACTGCGAAAATAGGTGTACAGCTTCATGGCGCGCCCTCCCCTCAGGCGCGGCCGGCGCTGTTGCCAACATACAGCGCGACCGTCTGCTCGATGCTGCCGAAGATGCTGGCGCCGGCCGCGTCGCGCATCTCGATGCGCACCGTGTCGCCGAACTTCAGGTACGCCGTCTTGGGCGCGCCGTGTTCGATGGTTTCATACATGCGCACTTCGGCCAGGCAGCAGTAGCCGACGCCGCCGTTCTCGATGCTGGAGCCAAACAGGTTGCCCTGCTTGTTCGACACGGTGCCCGAGCCAACAATAGTGCCGGCGCCCAGTTCGCGCGTCTTCGCCGCATGGGCGACCAGTTGCGCAAAATTGAAGGTCATGTCTTCGCCCGCATTCGGCTTGCCGAACGGCTTGCCGTTGAGGTCCACCAGCAGCGGCAAATGCAGCTTGCTATCCGCCCAGTCGGCACCCAGTTCGTCGGGCGTGACGGCGACGGGCGAAAACGCACTGGCCGCCTTCGACTGGAAGAAGCCGAAGCCTTTCGCCAGTTCGCCCGGGATCAGGTTGCGCAGCGAGACATCGTTGACCAGCATGACCAGGCGAATCGCCTTCGCCGCGTCATCCACGCCGGCGCCCATGGCCACGTCGCCCGTGATCACCGCCACTTCCGCTTCCAGGTCGATGCCCCACTCTTCGGACAGGGCGAAGATGGGGTCGCGCGGGCCGATGAAGCTGTCCGAGCCGCCCTGGTACATCAGCGGGTCCGTGTAGAACGAGGCCGGCACTTCCGCGTTGCGCGCCTTGCGCACCAGCTCCACGTGGTTGATGTAGGCGGAACCGTCGGCCCACTGGTAGGCGCGCGGCAGCGGCGAGTGGCACTGCTTTGCATCAAACGGCTGGGCGTCCGGCGCCTGGCCCGCGTTCAGGTTGGCGTAGGCCTGTTCCAGCTTGGGCGCGACGGCGTCCCAGTTGTCGAGCGCCGCCTGCAGGGTGGGGGCGATGGCGGCCACGCGCTGGTACTGGCGCAAGTCGCGGCTGACGAGGATCAAGGCGCCGTCGCGGCTGCCGTTTTTCAGGGTTGCGAGTTTCATGGTATTCCTAGTTCGGTGTATTGGTCAGAGAGTGTCAGTGTCGATCCGGGGCGCTCAGGCGTCGGCCGGCGCGTGCATCCAGGCCGCGTGCTTCGGTGCGCGGCGCGTCTGCGACCATTCTTCCAGCATTTCCCATTTGACGGCGTCCAGCTTGGCCATCATTTCCGGCGTGCCCACGTTGGCCGCCAGTTCCAGGCGGTGGCCGTTGGGGTCGAAGAAATAGATCGACTGGAAGATGGCGTGGTTGACGGGGCCCAGCACCTCGATGCCGCCCGCCACCAGGCGCTCCTTGGCGGCCAGCAGTTCTTCCATGCTGCCCACTTCCAGCGCCAGGTGCTGCACCCAGGCCGGGGTATTGCGGTCGCGGTCCATCGGCGGCTGCGTCGGCAGCTCGAAGAAGGCCAGCACATTGCCCCGGCCCGCGTCGAGGAAGACGTGCATGTACGGGTCCGGCGCCTTGGTCGACGGCACCAGGTCTTCCGCGATGGCGAGGACGAAATTCATGTTCAAATGCTTGACGTACCACTCGACGGTTTTCTTCGCGTCGATGCAGCGGTAGGCGACGTGGTGGATTTGCTTGATTTTCATGCGGTCTGTCTCCGATGGATGGCGCCCTGGGCGCGATGTTTTTCAGCTTTTCACCATTAGAATCCAGTTACAGCTATCATACAAACAATTTTTAACCATCGATTTATCGGATTATCTTATGAGTCCCAGCCTGCGACAGATGCGCGCCTTCGTGGCGCTGGCCAAGACCGGCAGTTTTACCCTGGCCGCCGAATACCTGCACGTGACGCAGTCCGCCTTGAGCGGCTTGATCAAGGAACTGGAAAGCGTGCTGGGCGTGCGCGTGGTCGAGCGCAGCACGCGCAAGACGCAGCTGTCGGAAATCGGCCGCGAACTGTATCCGTTGTTCGAGAAGATGATCGAGGACCTCGACGGCGCCATGGCCGGCATCGCCCAGCGCAAGGCCCTGAAAACGGGCATGGTGCGCATCGCCGCGCCGCAGATGATGGCCTGCACCCTGCTGCCGGAAGTGATCGCCGCCTACCGCCAGGCGCACCCGGACGTGCAGCTGCGCCTGGTCGATTGCCCTGTGGAGAATGTCTCGGCGCGCGTCTTCAGCGGCGAAGTCGATTTCGGCATCGGCCCCGAGCGCGACCCGACGGCGGAAATCGCCGCGCAAGTGCTGTTCGAAATGCCCTTCGTGCTGGTCTACCCCGAGCAGCACCCGCTGCGGCAGAAAGAGCGCGTCACCTGGGCCGACGTGGGCGACTATCCGTTCATATCGCTGCAGGGCCAGTTCACGGAACGCCTGCTGCGCGACATGCACGGCGCGTTTCGCGAGCTGTCGCTCAATCCCTACAATGAAGTGACCTTCATGACGACGGCGCTGGCCATGGTCAGCGCCAACCTGGGCATCACGGTGTGCCTGCCGTACGCGGAACCGATGGTCAAACTATACAACTTGCACATGCGCGCCCTGCACGAGCCGGAACTGACGCGGCGCTTCTTCGTCTACACGAAGACGGGCCGTTCGCTGTCTCCGGCGGCCGAAAGCTTCATGGCATTCCTGTTCCGCTTTGTCGAGACGCACGAATGGAACGTGGGAGCGGGCGGCCCGGCTGGCGCCGTTTTATAATCCCGCATCGCCCCCTCACCGCCTGCACCATGACCCAGCCTGACCTCTCCGCCATCGACGCCGCCACCATCGCCGCCAACCGGCGCATGACCACATTCGACGGCCATGCGCAGGTCTGGCTGTTCGGCTATGGCTCGCTGATCTACAAGGCGGACTTCCCCTATATCGAACGGCGCCCGGCCAGCATCGCCGGCTGGACGCGGCGCTTCTGGCAAGGCTCGCACGACCACCGCGGCACGCCGATGGCGCCGGGCCGGGTCGCCACCATCGTGCCGCAGGCGGGCGCCGTGTGCGACGGCATGGCTTACCTGATCACGCCCGAAGTCTTCGCCCACCTCGACCACCGCGAAAAGAACGGCTACCTGCGCCTGGCCACCGAGATCACCTTCGACGATGGCAGCAAGGCCGAAGGCCTGGTGTACATCGCCAACGAGGAAAACGCCGCCTTCCTCGGTGCCGCGCCGGAACTGGACATCGCGCGCCAGATCGCCCGATCAAGCGGCCCCAGCGGCCCGAACAGCGACTACCTGCTGCACCTGGCCAGCGCCCTGCGCGAGCTGGGCAAGAGCGATCCGCACGTCTTTGCCATCGAGCAACATCTGGCGCAATTGAAGGATGCGCCGCCTGCCGCGCAGTGAGCTGCAGCGGGCCGCCGGCTTGCATGATGCAAGCGATGAAAATCTTTTTATTGTGACAATTGGCGACTATCGCCGTTTCATTAGCGCCCATAATCGGAACGCGCGATTCCTTTATGCCTGAGTAGAGCAATGGCACGCGTCAGGAGGCAGCGGGGCAGAACAAAAATGATGGCCCTGCACGATCGGAGCGAATTCATCGGAGCGAGACGACCATGTCCGACAGGTCTATGCTGCAACAGCATGGCAGGCAGCCGCATTACGTTCTGCCCGGGACGGGCACCATTGCTCCTGTGCAAGCCCCCCTACACCGCGCCAGCCTCGGGGGCGGACTGAACGTGATTGGCAGCTCCCCGATCTTCCAGCGCCTGCTGCGCATGGTCGAAGCCGTGGCGCCGACCCGCTGCACGGTGCTCATCAGCGGCCCCACCGGTTCCGGCAAGGAAATCATCGCCCAGCTCGTGCACCGGCAAAGCGGCGATCCCGGCGCGCCCTTTGTCGATCTCAACTGCGGCGCCCTGCCGGAACACCTGATCGACGCTGAACTCTTCGGCCATACCAAGGGGGCGTTTACGGGAGCGCTGAGCAGCCGCGCCGGTTTTTTCGCCCAGACGGGGCAAGGCACGCTATTTCTCGATGAAATCGGCGAATTGCCGCTGGCGGTACAGAGCAAGCTGCTGCGCGTGCTCGAATCGCGCTGTTTCCGGCCGCTGGGCGGCGGCGATACCCAGCCGTTCAACGGCCGCATCGTGGCCGCCACCCATTGCGACCTGGCCGCGATGGTGCAGGCGGGCCGTTTCCGCGAAGACTTGTATTACCGGCTGGCAGTATTGAAACTCGACGTGCCGGGCCTGGACCAGCGCCGCGGCGACGTTGCCGCCCTCGCCGCGCACTTTGCCGGGCAGCAAAAGCGCCCCATCCGCTTTACCGCCACCGCCATGGAGCGCCTGTGCCGGCATGCCTGGCCCGGGCATATCCGCGAACTGCGCAACCTGATTGAACGGCTGTCGATACTGGCCGAATCCGCGCTGATCGATGCGCACAGCCTGGAAGCCTTCCTGTCGGCGGGCAGGCCGCAGGACGCCGATCGCACGCTGCTGGCGGAAGCGCTCATGCGGCTGGACGGAGACGACAAGCTGGCGGCCGCCGAACAGTTGCTGATCGACTATGCGATGCGCCTTGCCGATGGCAACAAGACGACCGCGGCCCGCCACCTGGGCATCAACCGCAAGGTCATCGAACGCCGCCTGCACGGCGACGAGGAGCGCAGCAATTTCGCCCGCGTCTGCCTGCTGGAGGGGCGCGCGCTGATCGAGGCGGCCCGCTTCAAGGAAGCCATCGAAGTGTTACGCCGCGGCCTCACCTTGCTGGCCGCCGATGCGCATCCCTGCACGGCGCGCCGCCTGAGCTGCGACCTGCACCGCTGGCTGGCGATTTCGCACCGCGGCATCAGCGGCTGGCAAAGCGCCGAAGCGCTGGCCTGCTACCAGCAGGCATTGCAGGAAGCGGCGGCGCTGGGCGACGAGGTGGAAATCACCGCCCTGCGGTTCGGCATCTGGAGCACGCAGCTGATGGCGCTGGACCTGGTGGCGGCGCGGGCAACGGCGCAAGACATGCTGCAGCGGGCGCAAGCGATAGGCGACACGGACTTGCTGTCGCAGGCCCACCTGGCCCTGGCCAACACGCTGTTCTGGCTCGGCGACTACCGCGAGACGCTGGCCTGCCTGGCGCGCGGGCACCTGCTGTGCGGCGCGGCAGCGGCCGATACCGGGGGACAGGGCCTGGACATCGCCGCGCTGTCGACCACTTTCGAAGGCCTGTCCTGCTTCCAGAGCGGCGCCTTCCGCCGCGCGCGCGCGGTGATGGAACAGCTGGCGTTGCGCGGCGGCGCCGACAACCCGCACCCCTTCCATCGCGCCATCGCGCTGCAAGGCGCCGCATGGCTGGCCTGCATGTTCGAGGACTGGGTCCGGCTGGCAAGCCTGGCGGCGGACCTGCAAACCGTCGCCAGCGAATACGGCTATCAATTCTACCTGGGGGTGGGCCAGATATTCCATGCCTGCGCATTGGCAACAGGCAACATCCATGCGCAGACCGAACAGCGCATCGCCGACGGCTACCAGCAATACATGCTGTGCGAAGGCGGCATGCTCTTCCATTCATTCCAGGCCTGGAAACGGGGCGAACTGCTGCTGTCGGCAGGCCAGCCATCGCAAGCCCGGCAATTGCTGCACGGCGCCATCGAACTGGCGCTGGAACATGGCGAACGGGCCTACCTGGTCGAATTGCTCGACATGCATGCCCGGACGTGGATCGCGGTGGGCGACCTGGACAACGCGGAACGCGAACTGGGCAGTGCGCTGTCGACCGCCAAGGCGCTGGGCGCCGCGGCCGGCAGCCTGCTGGTGGCGACCCGCCTGGCGCAACTGCTGCTGCAGCGCGGCCGCCGGGCCGAAGCACTCGAACACCTCACGCGCGCCTTGCGCGGCGTGGAGCGCGACACGGCTTTTCCCCGGTTTGCCCAGGCGCTGCAGTTGCAGGCCGTCCTGGCGCAAACCATTTCCATGCCATGCCAACCTGAGGACCCGCAACATGAGCTATGTGCTGAACCACGATGACCTTGAATCGCTGTTGCTGGGCGCCTGCTTCTTCGGCAGCGGCGGCGGCGGCACGCTCGCTTCCGCGCGCAGCCTGCTGGCCCAGTTCCACGCCGGCGATTATTATCCGGACGCCCAGGTGCGCGTAGTAAGCGTCGACGAAGCCACCGCTGGCGAAACGGTCATGGTGGCTTACCTGGGTTCGCCCGTGGCGATCAATGGCGCCCATTTTCCGCAGGGTCCCGTCGACGCCGTGCTCGCCGTCAGGGAGCGCCTGGCGCTGGAAAACCGCACCTTGGCCTACCTGGCGCCGCCCGAGAGCGGCGCGCTGGGGTTTCTCGTCGCCTGCCTGGTCGCCGCCCGCCTGGGCCTGGCCGTGATCGACGCCGACGGGGCCGGCCGCGCCGTTCCCTCGCTGCCCCAGCTCACATATGCGGCCGCGCACATCAATCCGCGCCCCGCCTTCCTCGTCAGCCAGGCGGGGCTGCGCGTGGAACTCGACGTCCAGCCGAGCCAGGGCGTGAACGGCGCCCATGCCCACCAGCAAGACGTGGCAACGATCATCGACCAGATGATGCGCCCCATCGTTTCGCAGGCCGATTTCAAGCAGTTCGGCGGCCTGGCCATGTGGATCATGGCGCCGGCGGAGCTGGCCCGGGCGCTGCCCGTGCGCGGCACCCTGGGACGCGCCCTGCGCCTGGGCCGCGAACTGCAGGCAGGCCGCTTGCGCAGCGCGGAAGAACTGGTCGATTATCTTGCGCGGCAATGCGACATGCGCGCCTGGCCATTGTTTCCACAGGGCACATTCGTCGCCGCCGAGGTCGACTCGCGCAATGGCTTCGACCTGGGCAAGATCACCATCCGCGCGGGTGAGCGGCTCTGCACGGTCCTGTACCAGAACGAATCGCTGCTGGCCTGGGACAGCAGCCGCAGCACGCCCCTCTGCATGGCGCCCGACACCATCAGTTACTTTGTCGAGGGCGATGGCCAGGCCGTGTATTCGAATGGCGACTTGCTGCTGCCGGACGGCACGCTCAACCCGGCCTTGATGCAGCGCAAGGTGACGCTGCTGGGCCTGCAAGCCCATCCGGCATTGCGGGAACGGAACGGACTGATACTCGACAGCTTCATGCAACTGATCAACACCATCGGCTACCTGGGCCCCTACGTGCCGCTCACGGGCAACGCCGGCGCAGCGGCAGGGAGCGCCGCATGAAGCCGCTGCGCATCTGCGTCGTGGCGCCGGTGGCCACGTCCGACTACAACCAGCGCCTGCTCGACGCCATCGAACCCGTGATGCCGCCCGATGTCGAAGTGTCCGTGCGAAATATTTCTACCGGACACAATTGCATCGAATACCGCGTCGACTGGCTGCAAAACGGCTATCCGGTAGTGCAGCTGGCCAGGGAAATCGAACGCGACGGCTATGACGGCATCTGGCTCAGCGACTTCGACATGTGTGGCGTGGAGGCAGCGCGCGAAGTGATCGACATCCCCATCCTCGGCGGCTTCCCGCCCGCCGCATTTACCGCGCTGGCCCTCAGCCAGCGCCTGTCGATCATGACGATACTGCCCAGCACGCTCGCCATGCAGCGGGGCCACATGCAGGCTTACGGCTTGCAGGACAGCTTCGCCTCCATCCGCTCCATCGACTGTCCTGTCGCCGACCTCGGCCAGCTGGACACGGTGGTCGAAAAAACTTTCAAGGCCGCCCTGCTGGCCATACGGGAAGACGGCGCCCAGTCCATCCTGCTGGGCTGCACAGGCTTCGTCGGCGTCGCCGCGCGCGTCAGCGCGCTGCTGGAGGACGCGCTGCACACCTATGTGCCGGTCATCGATCCGAACCAGGCAGGCTTCAGCTTCCTGGTGTCCCTCGTGCGCATGGGCCTGCGGCCCAGCCGCGCCTGCTACAGCAAGGATAGCTGAACCGCCGCACGCGCCCGCGCCACGCCATGTCCCGGGCGCCCCTCCCCGTCCTAGCCGCCTGCCGTTTTCGTCCATCCCGCTCAAAAAGGGTGGACGATATCCGCCAACATTATTGCAGCACGACAATGCAAATCCGCCCCACCCCTTGAAAATCAAGCACTTGGCCTTCTGGCACACCCTTTGCTAAAGATCATGCTATCGGCGCTTGAGCAGCAGGCGCCGCAGCAGGCGGGCGGAGCACCTCAAGCGGTGCGCCGCCCGCCCTCCAGGACCCAGCAAGGAGCAGCGCGTGCCGACGATTATGGACGAATCCACCACCCACGACAGCCTGGCCAATCATGGCTTGCTGCCCGGCCTGGCTGCCTTGCAAGATGGCAACACCGGCTGTGCCGACATCTGCATCGCCGTGCTCGACGGTCCCGTCGATACCAGCCACCCCTGCTTTGCCGGCGCCAGGCTGCAACTGCTCGACACGCTCGCCACGGGTGCCAGCGGCAGCGGCCGGGCATCGCAGCACGGCACGCATGTCGCCAGCATCATCTTTGGCCAGCCGGGCAGTCCCGTCACGGGCCTGGCTCCCCATTGTCGGGGCTTGATCCTGCCCATCTTTGCCGACCGCGCCGACGGCGCACTGACGCAATGCACGCAGCTCGACCTGGCCCGCGCCATCACCCAGGCCGTCGAGCACGGCGCGCACATCATCAATGTCAGCGGCGGCGAACTGTCCGACAGCGGCGCCGCCGATGGCCTGCTGCAAAAAGCCATACAGCTGTGCCATGAACGCAACGTCCTGCTGATCGCGGCGGCGGGTAATGACGGCTGCGATTGCCTGCATATTCCCGCCTCCATCGAGTACACGCTGGTGGTCGGCGCACTGGACCGCCAAGGCGCGCCCATGCCCAACAGCAACTGGGGCGCGGCCTATCGCGCGCGCGGCATCATGGCGCCCGGCACCGACATCCTCGGCGCCGCTCCCGCAGGGCGCGTGCGGCTCAGCAGCGGCACCAGCTTTGCCACCCCGATCGTCTCGGCCATCGCAGCCTTGCTGCTATGCCGGCAACACCAACATGGGGATCGTCCTGACCCTCGTGGAGTTTGCAGCGCATTGCTGCAGAGCGCAACGCGTTGCAACACCAATGGCGAGCTGGACTGTCGCCGCCTCCTGACTGGGACATTGAATGTGCCGGGCGCCACTCAACTATTATTAAAAGGGAAAATTGAAATGTCAGACGATACTGTGATTGAAGCGAGCCCAGCCAATGCCGACACTTCCGCGCAGGCGCATCCGCTCAGCATTCCCATGCTGGAAACCCCCTCCCTGGCCAACCTTGCGGGCCCTTCCGGCGCGACGCGGCAAGGCATCGCCGCTTCCGGCATCGATGCCTCCGATTGCGGCTGCGGCGGCGGCAGCGCCAAGGGGCCAACCCTGGTGTATGCGCTGGGCAACCTGGGCGTCGACTTCGGCAGCGAAGCGCGCCGCGATTCCTTCGTCCAGGCCATGCCATCGGATAGAAACAATCCGAGCGATCCGCAGCAATTGATCGAATTCCTGCGCGCAAAGCCATATTTCCGCCAATCACTGACCTGGACCGTGAACCTGGACGCCACGCCGATTTACGCGGTCGTCCCCGTCGGTCCGTATGCCGACCTGACCTATGAACTGCTGTTCGAAGCCTATGTCGGCACCATCGATGGCCTGGTCGTCATGAATTCGTTTCCCGGCATAATCTCGGGCGCCGCCAGGCTGATGTCCGGCCAGGTCGTTCCCGTAATCCAGCCGGCCATCCGGGGCATGTTCAGCTGGAATGTGCCGCAGCTGATCGACAGCCTGATGGCGGTGCAGGACAGCCTGGACATCAACAGCAGCAACACGGGCGCGCGCCTGGAAAACTTTCTGAACCGCATCTATTACGACTTCCGCAACCTGGGCGTCACGGGCATGGACCGCGCGCTCAACTTCTCGGCCACGAATGCCATGCAAGCGGCGGAAATGCTGGCCAAGACCACCGGCATGCAACTCGATACCATCGTCGTGCAACAGAGCCCCGTGTGCCGCCCGGGCTCCGAGTGCTACGACATCATCATGACCTTCTTCAACCCGGAAAACCTGCAGGTAGCCAACACGGTCGCCCGTTTCGCCGTCGACGTCAGCGACGTGATACCGGTCAGCGTCGGCGCAGTGCGCTACTGGTCGCAACGCTGACGCCAACAGCATTGAAATTGTCGGGGTTCGTGGGCGCAGCAATGCGTGCACGCGCTTCAGCATACGGTCGTTGGCGGGAAACGATCAGCACCGTACTTCGGTACGCACACCCATTGCCGTTGCCCGCGGCGGCGCCACCACAAGGAGCTTTAAAATGAACAATCTGCCATTGCAAGCCAAAGCCGTACAACGCAGCCCCAGCATCTCCGCCATCAGCCAGGGTGTCGCCCCTTCCGGCATTACCTGCACCCTGTGCAAAGCGGCTTGCGGCGCCTTGAGCGGCACCGCACAGCAACTCTGCCTGATGGCTTGCAACGCCACCGTTTGCTGATCAAGCCAGCAAGATCGAGCCATCCCGGCTAAACCGGGCATGCCTGCGGGCGATGAGTTTCTCGTCGCCCGTTCCCCCTGCCGGCATCCCCCACGAAGGAAGCAGGACGGCGATGCGACTCGCCACCAAGCCCGCCTGTTTCGCGCAGTACGCATGCCCTTGCGCGTGCCCTTGTCAACGCACAAACCCGCGCCCCGCGCTGCTTGCGCTAAAACAAATCCAGCTGCCCCGCATTACCTTTTTTTACTTTTGCGCCCAGCGGCGGCACCACCAGCGGCCGGCGGAACTGCGTGCAATCGAGCTGCTTGAAGCGGCCGCCCTTGCCGTGCAAGCCCAGCCGGTGCACGGCTTTCTCGAAACGCTGGCGGATGAGATCGGCCCACACGCCCTCGCCCCGCATGCGCGTGCCGAACGCGCTGTCGTAATCCTTGCCGCCACGCATTTCGCGCACCCGGTTCATCACGCGCTGGGCCCGCTCCGGGAAGTGCGCTTCCAGCCATTGCTGGAACAGCGGGCTCACTTCCCACGGCAGGCGCAGCACGACATAATGGGCGTGGATGGCGCCCGCGTCGCGCACGGCTTCGAGCAACTGCTCGATTTCCGGCTCCGTCACGAACGGGATGATGGGCGCGATGCTCACGCCCACGGGGATGCCCGCCTCCGTCAGGGTGCGGATGGTGCGCAGCCGCCGCGCCGGAGCGGCCGCGCGCGGTTCCAGGGTGCGCGCGATGGCCGGGTCGAGCGTGGTGACTGTGACGGCCACGGCCGCCAGGCGTTTGGCCGCCATCGGCGCCAGAATATCGATGTCGCGCTCGATCAGCGACGATTTCGTGATCAGCGCCACGGGGTGGTCGCATTCGTGCAGCACTTCCAGCACGCGCCGCGTCAGTTGCCGTTCGCGCTCGCACGGCTGATACGCATCCGTGTTCACGCCCAAGGCGATCGGTTCGGGCACATACGAGGGCTTGGCCAGTTCGCGCCGCAAGAGTTCCGGGGCGTTCACCTTGGCGTAGATGCGGCTTTCGAAGTCCAGGCCCGGCGACAGCCCCAGATAACTGTGCGTGGGGCGGGCAAAGCAATAAATGCAGCCGTGCTCGCAGCCCCGGTACGGGTTGAGCGATACATTGAACGGCAAATCGGGCGAAGCGTTGCGCGTGAGAATGGTGCGCGCCTGCTCGTCGCTGACCTGCGTCTTCCAGGTGGGAGGCCCCGCCTCCCCGGCCGCCTCATCCAGGCCGCCCACGCTCCAGCCATCATCGAAACCGCCGCGCGCGTGCGCCTCGTAGCGCCCTTGCAGGTTCGACACGGCGCCGCGGCCCTTGCGGGCTTTCAGCGATTGCGGCGGCAACATGGCTTGCCCGGCGAAGCTGTCATCGTGCTCTGGAATGATTGCTTTCATGAACGGCCCCATCAACTGTATATACGTACAGTATACTATGCCGCTGGGCGGGCAAGATCAAGGGCTGATGTGATGCCGTTTCAAGCTTTTTCACCGTGCGGCATGACATAACTCAACTGCTGTGCGACAAAGCCGTCAAATGCGGCGATCAAGGGAACGAAGCGAGCCGCGTCCTGCTCCAACTGCATCAGGGCATAGCACGTCGCTTCCAGGGTTGATAACTGGTCTGGCGCATGCGCCTTGCGGATCAGGTAATGGGATGCGGGCGTATCGCGCAGGGGCAGGCGCGGCAGCTGTTGCAACAGCGGATTCAGATACAGCATCTTGCGGCTCTTGCGCCAGGTGGCGTCCAGCACCACCAGCCGCACTCGGGCAAGATCGAGCAAGCTGGCAGGGTCGAGCGCCGGCGGCGGGGCGATGCCCAGCGAACGGTCGCCGGGCGTATCCGGATACAGCAGCACGTTGTGCTTGTCAGCCAGCAGTTCGGCGAGCGTATCGGGGGCAAACTGCTCGCCCGTCAGCATGCGGCTGTTCGGCAGGCTCAGGTGCAGCAGGCGGGCACTGCCTTTGGCATTGTGAACTTCCAGCGGATGCTGCAGGATCAGCACTTCCACGGCGTGGGAAACGGGGGCGATCCAGCGGCAGATGCAGCTCGATACGGCGCGCAGGCAGGCTGGGCAGCGTGCGCGTTTGGCCGGTTCAGCCAGGGAGGACGATGCAGCGCCAGGGCTGGCGGGATGGCTTGAGCCAGGGCTGGAGCTGGGGCTGGAGGTACGGCGGGTGGTCATGGCGGAGCGCGTTCGCGGCTGTCTTCAAGCCGCGATTGTAGCGCCCGCGCCATGCCAAGGGGGAATCTGCGCTTAAGAATCCGGTCTTAAAACTCTTCCCATTCGTCGGCGCCGGAGGCCACCGGCGTCTTCGGCGTGCGTGCACGCACCGCTTCCGCTTGCGCCGCCTTGTCCGGCGAGGTCGCGGTCACGGCGGGTGCTGGCGTGCGGGGTGCTGGCGCGCGTCGCATGGCGGGCCGCGTGGCGGCGCGCGTGGCAGCCGCCACTGGCGCAGACGCCGTCACGGACGGGCTGCTACGGTCGGCAGCATATTGCTGCGTGGCATCGAGCTTGAACACGCCCACGACCTCGGCCAGCCTGGCCGCCTGTTCCTGCATGGACTCGGCCGCCGCGGCCGCTTCTTCCACCAGGGCCGCGTTTTGCTGCGTCACCTGGTCCATCTGGCCGATGGCCTGGTTGACTTGTTCGATGCCGGCGCGCTGTTCATCGCTGGCGTCGGTGATCTGGTTCATGATCTGCGTCACGTGGCTGATGCTTTGCACGATCTCGTCCATGGTGCGGCCCGCCTTGTCCACCAGTTGCGAACCGGCCTCGACCTTTTGCACGGAATCGTCGATCAAGCCCTTAATTTCCTTGGCCGCCGCGCTGGAACGCTGCGCCAGGTTGCGCACTTCGGAGGCCACGACGGCAAAACCACGGCCCTGTTCACCGGCCCTGGCCGCTTCCACGGCCGCGTTCAGGGCCAGGATATTCGTCTGGAAGGCGATGGCGTCGATGACGCTGATGATATCGACAATCTTGCGCGAGGAATCATTGATCGAACCCATGGTGCTGACCACTTCCGACACCACCACGCCGCCCTTGCTGGCGATCTGCGAGGCGTCGATGGCCAGTTGATTCGCGCTGCGCGCATTGTCCGCGTTGAGTTTCACGGTGGAAGTCAGCTCTTCCATGGAAGACGCCGTTTCTTCCAGCGAACTGGCCTGCTCTTCCGTGCGTGACGACAAGTCCAGGTTGCCGGCGGCAATTTCGCTCGACGCCGTGCTGATCGATTCGGTGCCGGCGCGCACCTGGCCCACGATACTCACCAGTTTATCGTTCATGTTTTTCAGCGCATGCATCAATTGCCCCGTCTCATCGCGGCTTTCCACGACGATATGGCTGGTCAGGTCGCCAGCAGAAACGGCTTCCGCCACCTCGACGGCACGCGTGATGGGACGCGTGATCGAGCGCGTGATCCAGTAGGCGCAGGCGATGCCCAGCAAGATGGCCACCACGCCCAGCGAGATCAGCAGCATGCGGCCATTCTCGTAGCGCGAACGGATTTGCGCGGCCGTTTCATCGAGCAATTTGGCTTCCAGCAACTCCAGCTTCTTCAGCGACGCCAGGTAGATGTCGCGCTTGACGGCCATGTCGCCTTCGTACAGGCGCTTGCCCAGCTCCAGGTCGCCCGCATTCTTGGCCTTGAACACATTCTTGCGCACTTCCGTGTACGCCTTGCGCGTGCTCAACACTTCCTGGTACAGCGCTTGCTCGTCCGCGCTCAGCTCGCTCTTGCCGATATCGTTCTGGATTTCCGTGGCGCGTGCCGACGAGACCGCCATTTCCTGTTCAAACTGCTTCTGGTGTTCGGGATCGCTGACTTTCCAGGCAGCCGCCGTGCGCGCCGCGTTGACCTCGATGACCTTGGTCCATTCGGCGATCAGGCGCTCATTGCGCACCTTGACGTTGACGAGCGCATCGGTTTCCTTGCTGGCGCTTTGCATCTGCACGATGCCCACCACGGTCAGGCTGGTCAACAGGAGCAGGACGGCGGCAAAACCGCCACCGAGACGTACGCCGATTTTGAGGTTTTTCATTGCGTGATTCCTATCTGAAAAAAACAATGCACAGACGCCACGAAACCGACTTACCGCTACACATCAATATAGCAGGCATCTGCCGTGCGGCAATCACGAACGGCGACGCAAGGCCATCCACGTCGCCAGAATGGCAGCACGCCGAGGCGCACCACTTTGGAGCAGATTGTGAGTGAATCAGAATGGTATTGCAAGAAATAACATGCAGAAAAGCAACAACCAGAAGGCGCTATGCCGCCACGAACGGGCGGCAGGCAAGCAAGGTCAGTTTTGCTTCACATAGATCAATTTTGACGTATCGAACCCCAGGCCGCCGGCTTTTTCGATCAGGCGCTGCTGCAAGGCGGGGTCCATGCTGGGCGTGCGCGACAACAGCCAGAAGTATGACTTGTCCGGGCCGCTGATCATGGAATAGCTGTAATTTTGCTGATCGAGGTCGAAGACGATGTAGGAACCATAAAAGGGGCCGAAAAACGACACTTTCAGGTAGCCCGCGTCTTTCTTGTCCACGAAATACGCCTTGCCTTCCGCTTCCTTCCATTTCGCATCCGCATCCTTGTAGCCGCGGTTGAGCACTTTCAGGCCGCCATCCTGGCGCAGGCTGTAATCGGCCGTCACATGGCTCAGGCCCCGCTCGAAGGAATGGTCGAGGCGCGCGATCTCATACCATTTTCCCAGATAGCGGGTCGTGTCGAAGTTGCTGACAGGCACAATATTCTCGGGGCGGCCCACGCAGCCGGCCAGCACGAGCACACACAGGAACAGCAGTTTTTTCATGGTCTTCTCCATCGGGTGAATCAGGGTGGCAGCGTCAGGGCAGCAATGCGCGGTCGACGATGCGGCGGATTGCGCCATTGGTTTGCATGCGCACGATGGCGGCATTGAATTGTTCGATAAAGTCATCGCGATAAGGATGGGCGGCAGGCTGGCGCGCCGTAAAACCCAGGTGGCCTTGCTGGCTGGCCAGCTGCGCCGTTTCCTCGATTGCCTGCATCGGCGTGCCCGGCGGCCCCTCGCGCCGGATGCGCTGCAATTCCCACTGCGCCGACAGGCGGTCGCTGACATAGCAATCGATGCGTCCGCGCATCAGCTTGAGCAAATTCGTGCGCGTGCCCTTGGCCGGATCGAGCACGATTTTTTCAGCGCGCAAGGACGCCATCAACCCCGCGTCGCCCGGCAGGAAACCGGCGTTCACGCCGATGTGCAGGCCGCCGTAATCGGCGGGCCATTGCCGCAGCGTGCGTTTCGCCAGCACGTCCCGGTTGCACAGCACCACCAGCTGCTCCATCAACAGCGGCACGGAATAGCGCACGTACGGCCGCTCGCTGCGCCACGAATACGGCGGATACAGGGCGAAGGCCTCGCCCGTCTGCAGCATCAGCAGCCCCCGTTTCCAGGGCACGGGGCGCAGCTGCACCGCATACTGCGGCATCGATTGCGCCGCTTCGCGCACGATCTCCGTATAAATGCCTTTCAGCTGGCCGTTTTCAACGTAGGAGTACGGCGGATAGTCGTCGTCGCCATAAATCACCAGCGGCACCGCCGTGCCGGCCCGCGCGCCGGCGGCGATAAACAGGCATAGCGCGGCAGGCAGGATGAGCATTCTGGACATGCCCGAAGAGTAGCATGGAAGGGGCCAGCGCCATCACCCGTTTGCACTGTTCGTGCCCAGCATGTCGTCGAGCTGCGCCAGGGTGTTGGCGTCCTTCACGACGGCGCGCAGCCACAGGTGCAGCGGCAGCTCGCCCCAGCTGGCGGCCTTCTCGGCCAGGTAGGCGACTGGGCTGTGCGGCTCCGTGCGGCGGAAGAAATCGGCCACCTGGCGCAGCTGGGCCAGCGCCTGCTGGCGCTGCACGATGGCGCCGCCGCCCTCGCCGGCGGCCTGGCCGGCGGCGGCCGGCGCGCCGATAAAATCGGCGCCTGGCGACAGCGGCGCGATAAAGTGAATGGCGTTTTCCAGCGCTTCGCGCGCGGCGCGGAAACTCGGGCCGTCGGCGCCGAAACGCGCATCGACGCTGCGCTCGAACGCCAGCAGCGACTGCATGCAGTACTGCGCATCGGCCAGCAAGGCGTCGGAAAAGGCGCGCGTGTTCCTTTGCCGCGCCGCCTCCATCTGCGCCAGGGTTGCCGCTTCGTCGTGGCGCGCGTCGCCCCAGCCCTGATCCGCCGCGCCCTGCGCCAGGCTGGCGGCCGCGCGCTGGCGCGCCGCATCGAAATCCTGCAGCGAATACAGGCCGTCGGCGCCTTCGGTCAGCGGGATCTCGCGCAGCAGCTGCGGCGTGCGCGACAACAGCCAGAAGACATTGCCGATGCGCTGTTCCTGGTCGCCCTCTTCCGCCGGCGGGTACAGGCCATCCCAGTAACGCTCGCACAGGCCGGCCAGCAGCGCGTAGCCATCGCCCAGGCCACGGAAGTGGCGCGTCTTCGCGTGCGCCTCGGCCAGCCACACGGCCATGCGCAAATCCTTGCTGCGCGCCGCGATCAACTGTTCGCAGCGCGTCGCCACGAAGGGCCAGTCGGCTTCCTTCAGCGCCGTCACCCACTCGCCCTGGTCCAGGCTCGGGTCGTCGTGCTGGCGCGCGCGCGCGATGGCGTCGAGCTCCTGGCTGAAGGTGAGGTCGTCGCCGCAGGGGCTGACGGCGCTGACGGGGTGCAGCAACTGCTCCAGATTGAACATGGCGCTCTCCGGAAGGTGGATTATCGGATCGTGTACTTGAACTGCCCCTGCTTGTTCGCGCTGACGCGTATCGACGCGACCGGCTCGCCTGCGGCCATGCGCGCCAGCACCGCTTCGGCGATCGCCGGCAGCAGGCTGCCGTTGAGGATCTGGTCGACATTGCGCGCGCCCGAATCGACCTCGGTGCAGCGCGCCAGCACGGCGTCGACCAGGCCCGCGTCATGGCTGAACTGCGCCTGGTGGTTGCGCGCGATGCGCGCGCCGATGCGCGCCAGTTTCAGGGCGATGATCTCGGCCAGCACCGCGTCGTTCAGGGGATAGAAGGGCAGCACCTTCAGGCGCCCCAGCAAGGCCGGCTTGAAGTGCGCCACCAGTTGCGGTCGCACCAGTTCTTCCAGCGCGACCGGCGTGGGCAAGTCCTGCGCCGCCCGGTTCAGGCAGGCGGCCATCATCGCGCCCGAACCCAGGTTCGAAGTGGCGATGATGATGGTGTTGCGAAAATCGACTTCGCGCCCTTCCGCATCGTCGAGCACGCCCTTGTCGAACACCTGGAAGAACAGTTCCAGCACGTCGGGATGAGCCTTTTCCGCTTCATCGAGCAGCACCACGCTGTAGGGCTGGCGCCGCACGGCCTCCGTCAGCACGCCGCCTTCGCCATAGCCGACATAGCCGGGCGGCGAGCCTTTCAGGCCGGCCACGCTGTGCGCTTCCTGGTACTCGCTCATGTTGATGCTGATGAGCTTGCGCTCGCCGCCATACAGCAAGTCGGCCAGCGCCAGCGCCGTCTCTGTCTTGCCCGTGCCGGACGGCCCCGTGAACAGGAACACGGCTTGCGGCTTGTTCGGGTCGTCCAGGCTGGCGCGCGCCGTGCGCACGCGCTGCGCCACCGCCTCGATGACGTGGTCCTGTCCCAGCACCCGTTCGCGCAGCGCGCCGTCCAGGGTCAGCACCGTGCGGATCTCGTCCTTGAGCATTTTCCCCAGCGGGATGCCGGTCCAGCCGGCGACGATGCCGGCCACCACCTGCGCATCGACTTCCAGCGGCGACAGCGGCGCGTCGCCCTGCAGGGCCGCCAGTTCATCCTTCAGCGCCAGCAGGCGCGCCGCGCCGATCTCGCCCGGCCGCTCGCCGCGCAGCTGCGCGCGCAGCTCGCCGATCTGCGCCACCAGCGCCTTTTCGCGCTCCCAGCGCTGCGCCAGCGCCGCGACCGCCGCCTGCCCGTCGTCATGCTCGCGCCGCAGCTGCGCCAGGCGCGCGGTGCCGGCTTTATCGGGCACTTCGCCGTCGGCCGCCTCGCGGGCCAGGGCGGCGATTTCCGCGCCGACGCGTTCCTGGCGCCGGTGCGCGTTTTCCAGCTGCGCCGGCGTGGCGCGCTGGCCCAGCGCCACCTTGGCGCACGCCGTATCGAGCACGCCGATGGCCTTGTCGGGCAGCTGGCGCCCGCTGATGTAGCGGTGCGACAGGCGCACCGCCTCGACGATGGCGGCGTCGCGCACGCGGATGCCGAAATGGCGCTCCATCAGCGGCGCCATGGCGCGCAGCATGGCGCAGGCGATGTCTTCGCTGGGCTCTTCCACCTTCACCACCTGGAAGCGCCGCGCCAGCGCCGCATCCTTTTCAAAATACTTTTTGTACTCGCTCCAGGTGGTGGCGGCGATGGTGCGCAGGGCGCCGCGCGCCAGCGCCGGTTTCAGCAGATTGGCCGCATCGTTCTGCCCCGCCTGGCCGCCGGCGCCGATCATCGTATGCGCCTCGTCGATGAAGAGGATGACCGGGTGCGGGCTTTTCGTCACCTCGTCGATGACATTTTTCAAACGGCTTTCGAATTCTCCCTTCACGCTGGCGCCGGCCTGCAGCAAGCCCATGTCGAGCGCGTGGATGCGCGCGCCCTGCAGCACCTCGGGCACGTCGCCGGCGGCGATGCGCAAGGCCAGGCCTTCCACCACGGCCGTCTTGCCCACGCCCGCCTCGCCCGTGAGAATCGGATTGTTCTGGCGCCGGCGCAGCAGGATGTCGACTGCCTGGCGTATCTCCGCCTCGCGGCCGATCACGGGATCGAGCTTGCCGTCGCGCGCCAGCTGCGTCAGGTCGGTGGTGAACTGGTCCAGCGCCGGGGTTTTGCTGGCCAGGCTAGCAACAGGATCGTCGCCGGTGTCGGCAAGCCGCGGCACTGCCGCGCTTTCCTCCTCGCCGGAGCCGGCCGTGAGCTTGTCCGGATGGTGCTTCAATTGCTCCACGCTGAAGCGGGCGAACAGCTTCGAGCCGCGGTACGCGAGCTGCGACAGTTCCGGCTCCGTCAGCAGCGCCAGCAGCAGATGGCGGCTGCGGATGGGGCCCGGCTGCGCCGTATCCAGCGAGGCGATCAGCCAGGCGTGTTCGAACAGCAGCGGCAAATGGGGAGAGAAGACGGGCGTGCGCGCGCTGCCCGTGCGGAAGCCGCCGATCTCGCGGCGCAGGTCCGCCTCCAGCGCCGTCAGGCTGATTTCGCTGCGCCGCGCGATGGTGACGAAATCGCTGCGCTCCTGCTCCAGCAGCGCCAAAAACAGGTGTTCGATATCGACTTCGTACTGGCCCAGCCCGACGCAGATGGCGGCGGCGCGGGTGGCGGCCGTGCGCGCCGTGTCATTCAGTTTGGCGATCAGGGTTTTCAAGTTATTGCTCATGCGGCGGCTCCCTTGCGGTTGATCGAATAGCGCAGCGACGACGGCTGCAGCACGGCGTCGAAATTGACCGTCTCGCCGCCGGACCTCACGGCCAGGGTGCCGCTGATGACGAAGCCGACCCGGTTGATGGCGCCGGCCTCGCGCTCCAGGCGGGCGCGCACATTGCGCAGGCGCGGCTCGTGGCGTTCGATGGCGGCCTTCAGCGCGGCGCAGATGCGGGCGCGGTCATCGCTGCTCGACAGGCACATGCCGGCGAAATCGATCAAGCCATAGTTGACGATGGACGCCGCGCATTCCGGATAGGCGTCGAGCGCGCCCGGCGGCAGGGCCACGCGCGTATTGAGCAGTTCTTCCAGGTCGCGCGCCACCGCATCCTTCAACTGTTCCAGCGACAGGCGCGGCGCCACGCCGCCCGCCGCACCGCCGTCGCCCATCAGGCGGTCGAACAGGCCAGGTACATAACTGTCCATGCGCACTCCTGAAAAGTCGGCGCGGCGCAGGCGCAGGTGGCCGCCGCGCGCCGCGCGAGGATGGATCAAGCCACGCGGTTCGCGGCCAGGTCCCAGCCGCCCGAGGTATTGCCGCCGGCGCCGCCCGTCACTTTTTGCTGCGTGTATTTCCACTTCACCTTCGAGAACTTGAAGCCGACGTGTTCACCGAGGATGTCGCCTTCTTCCACGTTCGGCGTGACGGCGCCGATCAGCACATTCTCGATTTCGATCTCAAAATACTTGACGCGTTCGCCCTGGCCGTCGGCGCGCATGAATTCGAAGCGCGCCTTGGGGATGGTCTTGCCGGCCGAGCAGGTCTGCAGCAGCACCGGCGAGGCCAGGTCGGCCAGCTTGGAAATGACGATGTCCTTGTGCTCGCAGCGTTCGGCCGTGTGGCCGCCGCCCGTCGACGCGGTGGCGGACTTCGGCTGCTCGACGCTCCAGCTGACCGATTTGCACTCGATCCAGTCCTTGTGCTTGTCATCGGTGGACTCGCCCTTGATGCCGTCTATCTGCAGATATACATCGATTGCCATGGTGTGCTCCTGTGGTTGAAAGAGGGGTGGATCAGGAATTGGTCGACTTCGGCAACTCCGCGACCAGTCGGAGCGAAACGGACAGCTCATCGAGCTGAAAATGGGGACGCAGGAACGACACGGCGCGGTACACGCCGGGCCGGCCCGGCACTTCATGCACCTGCACGGACGCTTCGCGCAGCGGGAACTGCGCCTTCTGTTCCTGGCTGGCGTTATCGTCGAGCAGCACGTACTGCATCAGCCAGCGGTTCAGAAAATCTTCCACATTGGAGGCGGCGGCAAAGCTGCCGATCTTGTCGCGCATCATGGCCTTCATGTAATGGGCGATGCGCGAAACGGCGAAGATGTACTGCAGCTGCGACGACAGCACCGCGTTCGCGTTGGCGGCGTCGCTGTTGTACTTGCGGCTTTTCTGCGCCGATTGCGCGCCGAAGAACGCCGCATACGCCGTGTTCTTGCAGTGCACCAGCGAGATGAAACCCAGGTCGCTCAATTCCTTTTCGCGGCGGTCGGTGATCGCCACTTCGGCCGGGCATTTCAGGGCCACGTCGCCCTCGTCCGTCTTGAAGGTGTGGGTCGGCAGGTCGTCCACCAGGCCGCCGCCCTCGACGCCGCGGATGGCGGCGCACCAGCCGTAGTCGGCAAAGGCGCGCGTCAGCTTGCAGCCGAACGCATACGCGGCGTTGCACCACAGGTATTTGTGATGGTCGCTGCCGTCGACTTCCTCGACAAAATTGAAACCTTCGACGGTCGTGCCGTCGACGGGATTGAACGGCAGGCGGCCCAGGAAGCGGGGCAAGGTCAGGCCGACATAGCGCGCATCCTCGGATTCGCGGAAGGCTTTCCATTTCGCGTACTCGATGGTGTCGAACACCTTGGCCAGGTCGCGCGGCTTGCCCAGGTCGCCGTAGCTTTCCAGGCCAAACAGTTCCGGCGCGGCCGAGGCGATGAACGGCGCATGCGCGGCGGCGGCGATGTGCGACATCTGTTCGACGAAATACATGTCTTCCGGCTGGCGCGAGATGGCGAAGTCGCCCAGCAGCGCGGCGAACGGCGCGCCGCCGAAGGTGCCGAATTCCTCTTCATACACCTTCTTGAACATGCTGCTCTGGTCGAACTCCAGCGCGGCCTGGAAATCCTTCACCAGTTCGCGCTTGGTGGCGTTGAACATGCGGATCTGCAGGCGCGTGCCCGTATCGGAATTACCGACCAGGTAGCGCAGCCCGGTCCAGCTTTGTTCGAGCTGCTGGAACGGCGCCGCGTGCATGATTTCGCTGAGCTGGGCGGAGATCAGGCGGTCGATTTCCGCCACGCGCGCATCCAGCGTGGCCGACAGGCTGCTGGACATCAGCACCGTGCCGTCGAGCACCTGCGCCACCAGTTCCGAGATCAGGTCGCGCGCACGCGCATGTTCGGCGCCGGACTTGGCGACGCGGCTTTGCTCGACGATCTGGTCCAGCAAGTCGGTGGCGGCCGGCGCATCGGGTGCGGATACAGCGAGGGATTCTGGGGCTTCTGCCTGGGCGCTCATCTCAATCCTCCTGCGCTGGGAACTGCGGTTTCAGGGTGGCCAGGCTGTCCGTGTTGTTCAGCACTTCCGTCAGCAAGTCTTCCAGCTTGTCGTTGCCGGCCAGCTTGTTGCGCAGGTCGGCCAGCTTGGTGCGCGCCTCGAGCAGCTTGCGCAAGGGGTCGACCTGGCGCACCACCGATTCCGGGCGGAAGTCGTCCATCGAGCGGAAGTGCAGGTCGACGGCGAACGTGCCGCCCGCCTCGCCGAGGCGGTTCGGCACGGCGAAACGGGCCACCGGCTCGACGCCGGCCAGCACTTCGTCGAAGTTGTCGCGGTCGATGGCGACGAACTTGCGGTCCTTCAGGCGTTTTTTTTCACTGTCCGGATTGCCGCCAAAGTCGCCCAGCACGCCGACCACGAAGGGCAGCTCCTTGTTTTCAATCGCGTCGCCGATTTCGACGTCGTAGGTCATCTGCACGCGCGGCGCGCGTATCTTTTGCAGGCGTTTTTGCACGCTGTCGGACTTGGGCATGTCGCTTCCTTTGCAAGGGGATGGTGGGGATGCCGGCTTATTTCAGGCCGCTGAACGGGTCGGCCGCGCCGCCTTGCGCCGCGCCCTTCGCCGCCGGCGTGCCGGAACCGGCGGCGCGCTTGCCGGCCGCCGGCGGGCGCCTGGCCGGCGGCACCAGCACGTCTTCGCCGATGCTCGCGCGCAGCAGCTTGGCCAGGTCCTGCGCCTCCGAGCGCAGCGAGCCGTTCAGATTGTTTTGCCGCGACAGGTCGGCCAGCGCCTTGCCGGACAGGCGCAAGCCGCTGACGGCGACGATGCTGTTGGCGACCTTGTCGTCCGGGTCGCGCTCCAGCGCTTCGAGCGCATGGCCGATGGCGTCGCCGTACTGGCCGCGGTCGAACTTCATCTGCGCCATTTGCAGCCACGGCGCCTTGTCGGCGGGGTAGCTCGTGCCGCCACCTTTGAGCAAAGTCATGGCCCGCTCGTACTGGCCGGCGCGCGCCGCCGCATCGGCGTCGCTCATCACTTGCGCCAGGGTCGGCGCGGCAGGTTTCTTGGGCGCCGGCTGGTCCGGCGAGGCGCAGGCGGCCAGCAGCAAGGCGCTGGCGAGGCAGGCAATACGGGGCAACAGGGTGGCTGGCTTCATCGGGGCATTCCTTCACGTGGAGGACGCTACCGCTGGGAAAGATGGGCGGCGCCTTGGTGGAGGCCATTATTGATCGCCAATTTTTTTGCCAGATTGAGATTAATCAGCAAAGAAGAAGTTCCATATCACAGCCGCGTTCAGCGACATGAAACCTGATCTGGCGCAGTAATTGTCTTGATCGCTGACCGATTTTGCGCCAACGCAAGCAGGCCGCCCCTGCATGCGTTTAAATGACTGCAGCACATTTATTTCCATTCTTCACTTTACAAAGAGCAGCCATGCCATTTGACGCCCCGCTCCGCCGCCTGGCCCGCACCGCCGCGCTACTGCTGCTGGCGTTGCCGCTGGCCGGCTGCGCGGGCGGCGCCATCGGCACCCTGGCCAACGCGGCGCTGCAGATGGCCGGCGCGGCCAAGCCGCCGCCCGAACTGCCCGACGCGCAAAAGCCGCCGCGCAACGTCAGCATCCGCCTGCACGCGGCGCAGCGCCTCAACACGGATGCCGACGGCCGGCCGCTGGCGCTGGTGGCGCGCATCTACAAGCTGCGCCAGAGCGCCGCCTTCGAGCAGGCGCCGTACGACAGCTTCCTCGATACGCAGCGCGAAAAGACGGCGCTGGGCGCCGACCTGATGGAAGTAAAGGAAGTGCTGCTGGTGCCGGGCCAGCGCTACGAGGTGCAGGAAAAAGTCAGCAAGGAAGCGTATTTCATCGGCGTCGTGGCCCTGTTCCGCGCGCCTGCGGCACAGCGCTGGCGCGCCACCTTTGCCGCCGCCGACGCGGAACGCGGCGGCATCACCGTCGGCCTGCACGCCTGCGCGCTCAGCGTGGCCGGCATGGACGGCGGCATGGCGCCGCTGTCCACCCTGCGCTGCCGGTAACGCCGTAACGGCGGCAGCGGCACGCCACACATTCAAGGAGAAACGCAATGGGCATGGCAGCGAAAGTCTTGTGGGGAGAGGGCCTGTTCCTGCGGCCGCAGCATTTCCAGCGCCAGGATCAATATCACGAAGCGCGCCTGCATCACACGGCCAGCGCGCTGCATCCCTACCTGTGGGGCGTGGCACACATGGAATGGGATCTGGCGGCGCTGAAGACGGGCACCTTGCGCCTGCAGGCCCTGTCGGCGATCTTCCGCGACGGCGAAGTGTTCGAGGCGCTGGGCGACGGCGCACCAGGCAGCGATACCCTGCCCCCGCCGGTGGACCTGGAAGCGCTGCCGCCGGCGGTGCAGGAAGTGACGTATTACGCGGCGCTGCCCATCCTCAACGGCGAAGGCATGAACTACACGGCGCAGGCGTCAACGGCGGGCACGCCGGCGGCCACGCGCTTTGCGCACGCCATGCGCGCCACGCCCGACCTGTTCACGGAGTCCGCCGTGGCCGACGTGGCTTACCTGAAGAAGAGCGTGCGCCTGATTCCCGACAGCGAGGCGCGCGGCTCCTACGACTGCCTGCCGCTGATCGCCCTGCGGCGCACGGTGTCGGGCGGCTTCGAGCCCGTGCCCTCGTTCATGGCGCCCAGCCTGGCGATCGCCGGCGCGCCGCGCCTGCGGGGCGTGCTGGAACACCTGCTCGACGCCTTGCAGGCGAAGGTGAGCGCGCTGCACGGCCACCACCGCGAACCGAGCCGCAACGTGATCGAGTTCCGCTCCGGCGACGTATCCTCATTCTGGCTGCTGCACACGGTCAGCACGGCCGCCGCCGCGCTGATGCACTATGTGCGCCATCCGGCCCTGCATCCGGAACGCCTGTACGAGGCGCTGCTGGGCCTTGCGGGCGGCCTGCTCAGCTACTCCAAGCATTACACCCTGGCCAGCCTGCCGGCCTACGACCACGCGCAGCCGGGCGCCGGCTTCGACGCCATCGATGCGATCATCCGCGAACTGCTCGACACCGTCATCTCGTCGAAGTATTTTTCCATCGCCCTGCTGGAAGACCAGCCGTCGTACTACCTGGGCAAGCTCGATTCGGGCAAGATCGACCAGCACACCACCTTGTATCTGGCGATCCGCGCCGCCATGCCGGCCATCGAACTGGTCGACGTGGTGCCGCTGCGCGTGAAAGTGGGCGCGCCCGACGACGTGGAAAAATGCGTGCTCACGGCCATGCCCGGCCTGAAACTGTCGCATGCGCCGCAAGTGCCGGCGGCCATCCCCGTGCGGCCCGACACCTATTATTTTGCGATTGAAAACCGCGGCGCGCTGTACGAGCAGATGCTCAAGGCGCAGTCGATTTCCGTGTACGTGCCGGCCGGCATACGCGACCTGCAGCTGGAACTGATCGCGGTGACGGCATGAGCCAGCTCATCGAACGGCGCGCGGCGCCTTCCCTGCTGGGACCACGCGGCCCCGCCCCTGCCGGCGCCCGGCATGCCGGCAGCGCCCTGCTGGACCTGATGCATGAAGGCTTTTACATGCTGTTCATGCTGAAGCACGGTTCGGCGCCCGGCGACGAGCAAGGCTTCATGGACCGCATCACGGCCTTCCTCGACGACTTCGAACGCGAGGCGAAAAAGATCCGCGCCGACGGCGACGATATCGAGGCGGCCAAATATGCGTTCTGCGCGGCCGTCGATGAAATCATCCTGGCCTCGCCCTTCACCCTGCGCAAGCAGTGGGAGCGGCGCCCGCTGCAGCTGCTGATCTTCGGCGACCAGCTGGCCGGCGAACACTTTTTCGACCGCCTCGACGCCCTGCGCGGCAAGGGCGCCATGCGCGTGCAGGCGCTGCAGGTCTTCCATATGTGTTTGTTGCTGGGATTCCAGGGCAAGTATGCGATCGACGGCGGCGAAAAACTCAGCTACCTGACGGCGCGCCTGGGCGATGAAATCGCCCACATCAAGGGCAAGAGCCGCGGCTTCGCGCCGCGCGCGGAACGCCCCGACCAGGTGGTCAACAAACGCGGCAGCGATGTGCCGCTGTGGGCGCTGTCGAGCTTTTTCGCCCTGCTGGCCATCTGCGCCTACCTGGGCCTGAAAACGCATCTGACGCGCGGCACGCAAACGACCCTGGCCGCGTATGCGGACCTGGTCAAGCTGGCGCCACGCCCTGCGCACCTGACCATCACCTTGCCCTGAACACCTCACAAAACCTACTGCGCGTCGAGATTTGCGGCCTGCGATGCTCAATGACTCGGCGTCCCCGTACATTCGCACATCTGCGCTTCTCGACCACAACTCTCATCCGCTCGCTACGGTTTTGTGAGGTGTCGACCCAATCTATTGCGCGATTCTGAACTCGATGCGCCGGTTCCGCGCCCGGCCATCGGCCGTGGCGTTGCTGGCCACGGGGCGGTCCGGCCCCTGGCCCGACACCAGCACGGTATCGGCGACGATACCCTTGCCGGCCAGGTAGGCGCGCACGGCTTCGGCGCGCGCCTGGCTCAGGGCCACATTGCTGGCGCGCAGGCCCGTGTCGTCCGTGTGGCCGATCACCTCCACCTTGCGGCCCCGCAGCCTGAGCATGGCGGCCGCCATCTCGTCGAGGATGGCCTGGCCGGCCGGCGTGATGGACGCCTTGCCGCTGTCGAATTCGATGATGCGCTTGTCCAGCGCCGCATCGAGCAAGCCTTGCTCGGCCTCGGCCGCCTTGACCCGCAAGCCATTGTTGACGATGTAGGTGGGATTGAGGCTGGTGGCGATGTCGCTGGCGATCTGCTGGCGCTGCGCCTCGTTCGCCACTTCGCCGCGCACGCTGACGTTGTTGCCGTCGATGCTGATCTGCCCCCGTGAAATGAGCTTCAGGTTCGGCGCGATCAGCTTTTGCACGTAGCCGTTCCAGTTGGCCGGCACGGCCACGTTGCCGATGGCGATCTGGTCGACCACCCGCTCGGCACCGTACAGTTCGCGCAAGCGGGCCAGCACGGCCGCCTTGCCCGCCTCGTCGGCCAGGGTGCCCGTGACGAGGATCTGCCCCGGCATCGGCGTCTGCGGCGCTTGCGCCTGGGCGTGGCAAGAGGCGGCGGCAAGCAGCAGCAGCGGCAGCAAAAAAATGACGGGAGATTTCATCGCAATCCTTCAGGCAAAGGTATCGGCAAACATGGCGCAGGCCGAACGCAGCGACAGCTGCTCCTGCTGCAGGCAGGCGGAAAACCGGCGCAGCGCCGCATCGTGTCCCAGCTGCTCCTCGACCCAGTCGAGCTGGTCGAAGACGATCAGCCGTTCGCAGCCTGCCTGCGGATCGATCAGCGCGCGCAAGCCGTGCGGGTCGGCGCCGCAAAAGCCGATCACCAGCACGGGCGCCTCGTCGAGGCGGGAAAAGAACAGCGCCAGTTCGAAATCGGCCTGGCGCAGGAAGGGCGCAATCAAATGCAGCCAGAAGCTGGCCACCAGTTCGCGCAACTGCGCCTCCTGCGGCAGCGGCAGCACCAGGCTTTTCTCCAGGCGCGGCAAGCCGCTCCGGCGCACGGGCCGCAGCAGCAGGCCCAGGCCCAGCAGCAATTCGCGCACCGTCACGGGAAACGCGGGCGAGGCCAGCATCGATTGCAGGCCATGCAGCGTCTGCGCCTGCAAAAAGGCGGCCAGCCGCGCCGCGTGACACGGCGCGGCCGGTTCGATGTCGACCACGTTGCCGGCCAGCGCCAGCAGGGCCGGCAACGGTTCGGCGCTGGCCACGATGCCTTGCGACAGCTGCTCCACGCGCTGCCACAGGGGCGCCAGCACCAGCGGGCTGCAGGCGACAAAGGCTTCGGCGTCATCGATTTCCAGCGCGCCCATGGCCATGAAGGGGAAGCGCCTGTGCGACTGGTCATTGCTCGCTTCCAGGCGCCCGGCGATGGCGCGCCGGCTGCGCGTGCCGACGAAGGCAAAGCGCAGCGGCGGCAAGGCGTCGTAATTGAGCTTCCAGCGCGGCTCCACCGTCAGTGCAGTCATGACCTGCGCCAGCCAGTCGTCGAGCAGCTGCACCAGCGCGTGATTGTCGCAAGCCTTGATGAAATCGCCGCGCGCGGGGATCTTGCCGAAGTAGCCGAGGCGCACCTGCTGTTGCGCGCGCATCATGGCGACACTCCCGCTGCGGCTGCGGCGACGGCCATCGCCGGCGCGGGCGCGGCGGAAGCGCCCGGCGTGCCGACGATGGTCTCGGGCAGCTGCATGCCGCGAAAGCCCTGCTCCTGCACCGCCGCAGTCCCGCCCGCGCCGGCGCCCGCCGTCTCGGCGCTGCTGGTGATTTTCAGGTCGACCGCCACGGCCACCTCGCCGCGTGCCCAGCGCAGTTCGAACACGCCGCCATCCTTGCGCTTCTTGGCCGCCGCATCGATCATGCGCTTCAGGCCGAACTGGCCCGGCTCGTTGAACAGCTCCACCGTGCGCCCGTCGAAGGTGACGGCCGTGATGCGCGCCCCCTGCCCGCCCGCCGCGCCCTGCGGGCCCGGATGCACCATGTTCGTCCATTGCGCCGGGGTGTTGCGGTAGCGTAGCTGCTGGCCGTCGATCTCCACCGTGTATTCCAGCGTGCCCGGCGCGGGCGACGGCTGGATCTGGAAGACGGTTTGCGCCGCCGTCGACGTGGCCGCCACGCCGCCCGCGCCCAGCGGCGCGATCCAGCCAGGGAAGCGCGCCACCACCTGCGGCGACAGGCTGATGCCCATGTCGGCCCAGGTGCGCGGCGCCAGCACGTCGCCGCGCCGCACCACCAGCGGTCCCATGGACGTCGTGACGAATTTCGCCACCAGGCCTTCCGGGCCGAAGAACTGGCCGATCTCCAGGTTGCTCGCCTCGATGCGCGCCGTGGGCGCGAACGGATATTTGTTCGCCAGCGATTTCTGGAACGGCTCATACACCTGCGCCGCCCAGGTCTTGTTGATATCGAGTTCGGCCGGCGCGACGATGACGGCGAAGGTCTGCATCAGCGGGCGCACGAGGATGGGGCGTATGGCCTGCTTCTGCGCGTCGCTCATCCCCGTGAGCAGCTGCTCGTCGACCAGTTTCAGGGCGTCGGCCAGTTCGGAACCGCTGCCCTCCAGGGTCTGCTGCATGAACTGGCGCGCGCCCGGCCCTGCGTCGCCCTGGTTCTTCAACTGGTTCAAGCGGCTGCGCAGTTTGGACAGCGCTTCCAGGTAGGCGCGCATCAAGGACGCATTGTTGTCCCTGGCCGCCACCAGCTTGCCCACGCCGGCAAATTCGCGGCCCACGGGGCCCATGGGCTTGTCCAGGCGGGCCGGGTCGAGCTGCGCATTCATGCCGGGATTCGATGTCAGCGGCGACGGCGCGCGGCGCAGCACGGTTTCCTTGAACCAGGCGACGAGGCCCCGCTCGGCCTTGCGCAACTGGGCGTTTTGCAGCGCCGGGTTGTCCCAGGAGGTTTCCTCGTAAATGGTCGTCAGCAGTTTGGCGACCGGCGACGACTGCGGGTCGCCCAGGCGGTTCATCGCCTGCACGGCGCCGTCGAAGCCTTTCAGGTCGGCGACGGCGACGCCCTGCACGAATTTCTGCCACTCGCGCGCGTAATCGGCCTTGTACATGGCCACCAGGTTTTTCTCGATCTGTTCGGGACTGCCTTCCAGGGTCAGGTCGTCGGTAGAGGCGCTTTTCAGCACCCAGTCGGCGCTTTGCAGCTCGCGGTTGGCGGCGTCGCGAAATGCGCCCTCGACGAACTTTTCCCACGCCTGGCGCGTAAAGGCGCCGGAGACGGCGTAACTGCCCGCCAGCAGCGCCTGGTCCTGTTCGCCGACGATGCGCGCCACCGTCATGCCGGGAAAGCGCGTCGAGGCGCGCGCCTTGACGTCCGCATACACGCGTTCGCGCGCCGGCATACCGCGCACCACGCGGCGCAGGTTTTCGCGCGCCTGGTCGACCAGCGCCAGCTTCTGCTCGATGCGTGGCCAGGACGGGTCGCCGATCTGCGCCAGGTAAAACGTCAGCAGCCGTTCGGCGCTGCGTATCATCTGTTCGCGCGGCATGGCGCCCCGGTTGCCCTCCAGCCAGCCGCGCCAGAAGCGCGTCAGCTGGTCGTTCAGGTGGCTGCTTTCCGCATGCGACTTATCGGCCAGCATCAGATAGGTTTTCAGTGCATTGTAGGCATCTTCCACGTTCGTCGCGCTGGCCGCCTGGTACTGCACGCTGCGCGGCGCGGCGGCAGGTGCTGCGGACGCGGCGGCCGGCGTCTGCGGCGTGCGCGCCGTGGGCTGCAACTGGTCGGCGCTGGCGTTCATTTCAAACAGCAGGGCTTCCAGCGCGCCCGCCACGGGGGTGAGCATGACCTGGCGCGCGCCGGCAAAATATTCCTCGCGCAGCTTGCGCTCCAGTAAGTCACCCTGGTACAGGCCCAGGCGCAAGGACCAGGGCCGTTGCGTGCGGTACGCTTCCAGCTGTTCGATGCGGTCCTGCAAGATCTCCAGCGCTTCCAGGCGCGACTGCAAGTCCAGGCGCCGCTCCTGCAGCTTCACCACTTTATTTAAATCGGCCTCGACGTTGGCCACCAGTTGCCGGTTGCCCAGGTAGGACCAGCTCCAGCCGCCCAGGCAAGCGCCCAGCGACACGGTGGCGGCAAAGAACACGGCATATTTGAAGCGCAGCCTGGCGCGGTTGGCATAGTTGGCCACCAGGTGCTTGTCGGCAAAAATGACCTTGCGGAACAGCTCCAGCAGGAAATAGCCATGCTGGCGCGCGCCCGATGGCACGGCGGCCGGGGCCGGCGCGAAGGCCAGGTCGAAGCGGCGCGCCACCTGCTGCGAGGAAGCACTGACGGGCTCGCCCTCCTGCAGCGCGCTGGTAAAGTAAAAGCCGCGGAACACGGGCTGGAACTGGAACGGATTTTCCTCGAAAAGCGTGGCGATGAAGGCGCGCAGGGCCGGCTTGATGGCGGCGAATTCGAGCGGAAAGGTGAAGACGCCGGGCGCCATCGTCTTGCGTTGCCGGTGCGCCATATTGGCCAGGCTCAGCTCCGTCAAGCCATCGTGCAATTCATCGAAACCCTGGTCGAAAAACGCCAGCAAGTCGGCCGTCGGCAGCTTGCGCTGGTAGGGCATGGTGGCGCCCCAGACGCGCTCGCGCTCGCTGCGTTCGGCATCCGCGAAAAACTCCGTGAAACCGGAGATCAGGTCCGCCTTGGTAAACACGATGTACAGGGGCGCGAACACTTCCAGGCGTTCGATGACGTCCTGCACGCGCTTGCGCAGGCTGCGCGCCAGTTGCATGCCGACATCGGGGTCGCCGCGCAGTTCGGCGATGCTGACGGCGATGAGGATACCGTTGATGGGCGCCTTGCGCCGGTATTTTTTCAGCAGGTCGAGAAAACCGAACCACTCGCCGCGGTGCTCGTCGACGACGGAGTAGCGGCCCGCCGTGTCGAGCACGATGCCGTCCGTGGTGAAAAACCAGTCGCAGTTGCGCGTGCCGCCCACGCCTTGCACGATCTTGCCGTCGGCGAAGGGAAACTGCAGGCCCGAATGCAGGATGGCGCTGCTCTTGCCGGCGGCCGGATTGCCGATGATCATGTACCACGGCAATTCATACAGGGCGGCGGCGCCCGATTTAATGCCCAGCTTGGACGTCTTGATGGTTTCGATGGCGGCCAGCATGCCCGTGCGCACGGCGCCGAGTTCGCCCTGCTGCGTGCTGCTGGCCGTCGACGCCGAGGCCGCTTGCGCGGCGGCGATCTCGGCCTCGTTGAGGATGGCCTGTCCCAGCGCCTGGGCATCGCGCCGCGCGCGGCGCCGGCGCCACAGCCACAGGCCCAGCCAGGTGACAAAGGCCAGCAACAGCAAGGCCAGCGCCCAGATCAGCGCCACTTCCAGCACTTCGGCGCCCAGGTACAGGAACACGGCCAGCGCCACGAAGCCGAGGATGGTCAGATTGCGGCTGTCGGTGAGGAAATGCCAGAGTCGTCGCAGCATGATGAGCCCAGGGTGAGGTCGCAAAGCAGGAGGAACGCCGCCGCGCAGCGAGGCGGAGTCGGCCCATGCTGACAGCAATGCGGCGCGCCTTTGTTGACATATGACAAGTACCAGGCGCCAGCGTGCGGCAGGTGCCGGCGTTCAATTGACGCTGCGCAAGCAAGCTTGCAGCTATGAAAATCCGGCCGCCGCGCGGCGCTAGAATGGCTGGCGCGGCTTACTTGCCCAGCACGCGCGGTTGCGGCAATTCCGTATGGCCAAAATCCATCATGGTCCAGCGCCCGCCCCAGCGCAGGCCCACCGATTCGGCCGTCACGCCATATAGACGGTAGCCGCGCATGGCCCAGGCATTTTTTTCAGAAATGATGAGCTTTCCTTCATGCATGAATGCGCAATCGGCCGCCAGGCCGTACTGGTGATAGCTTTGAAACGCCCTGGCGTTCGTCACGTTCGGGCCGGCTGCCGCCAGCTGGTCCTGGCGCGCGGGACTGCGATAGCCTTCCAGCAAGACCATGTCGTAGCCATGCACGTCCTTCATGATCTTGAAGACCAGCAGCAAACGCTGCGCGTAATCGTGGTCGAGCAATTGCCAGTTGCGGCTGGCGCCGCCCAGCAGCGGGCGCAGCTGCGTCACTTCCGCCGTGGAAAACAGCAGCGGCGGCAAGGCCGGCGGCGGCACCAGCTGCTCGCCTTTCAGCAAGTCGCTGACCTGGTCATTGATGACGTGTTGCTGGTCGGCATAACCGCGCAGGGCGATGCGGTCGCTGGACAGCCAGGCCAGCAACGGCGGCACGATGACCAGCACGCTGCCCGCCAGGCTCAGCCAGCGGTGCCGCCGCAGCAGTTGCCAGGCGCGCGCCATGCCCGAGCCCGTGTAGCGTTGCACGCGCTGCCACTGCGCGCCGCTGCCGCCCTTCAGGTGCTGCGCGCGCCGCTGCATGCGCCAGCCCAGGTTGACGAGCGTGTGCAGCACGATGGCGCGACCGCCGGGAAACAGCAGCAGCCAGCAGGCAAAACAGGCGAGCAGGAAATACATCAGGATCAGGGCGACAAACATGGGGCGCTCCGTGACAGGGGTAGTCTGGGCCGGACAGCAATTTCCCGGCGGTATCGCTAGATCGTAGGCGTCCGCGGCCCGCATGAGCGCGGTTTACATCAAGGTCAGTCGAATTTGATCCACTGCGGAGGTGATATTTTGTCTTTACTGAAAACCGGGGATGGCCAGGCGCACGGTCCCGACCTGCTGAGCAAGGCCGACGCGGCTGGCGCGCGCATCGAAGGCAAGGGCATCCTGTCGCAGCTCGAACACGGCGTCGCCGCGCCCGCTGCCATGCCGGCCCTGCGCTGGCGCCCCGGCTGGCGGCACGGGGCCGCTGGCGCGCTGTGCCTGGCGGTGCTGGTCACGGCCGTGCTCGCCTATGACACGGAGGTCCTGCCCCGGCCCCGGCCGGCGGCGCCCGCCACGGCCATGGCGCCGCCCGCAGTGCCGGCGCCAACGGTGCCGCCACAGGCGGCGCAGGCGGCCACCATCGTCAATACGGCGGCACCGCCCTTGCCCGAGGCGGCGGCCGCGAGCGCGCCGCGCAAGACGCCGCCGCCCGTGCGCCAGGCGGCGGCGCGGCCGCAGGGGGCGAGGCCCGCTGCCGCGCCCGGCGACAGCGACGTCGCCTTGCTGACGGCGATGGTGGCCCATGCGCATCGGCAAGAAGGCACGGCAGCGCCCGTGCGCGACGTGGTGCTGCGCAGGCAGGAACAGGAGCAAGAGCAGGAAACGGCGGAACTGTTACGGCGCTGCAAGCAGCTGGGCTTGATCGAAGGCATGCTGTGCCGCTCGCGCATCTGCTCGGGCCGCTGGGACAGCGATCCCGCCTGCCATTGAGGAACTCATGTGTGTCTCGGATGCGTGGCCGCGTCCATGCGGCCTTGCAAAAAGCCTTCCATCAGCGCCAGCAATGCCTGCGGCTGCTCCTGGTGCGGCGTATGGCCGCACTGCTCGACCATGGCGGGCACGGCGTTGAGCGCCTGCGCCACGATCGTGTCGACCTGGGCCGCGCTGCCGTACTGGTCCTCGCTGCCCTGCACCACCAGCGCCGGGCATTCGACGGAAGGCAGCAGGTACTCGATGTTCCAGAACTGGAAACCATAGCTGAGCCAAGTGTCCGACCAGGCCTTGAAGATGCTTTCCGTCTTGTCGCCATGGTATTTCGCCAGCGCGCGCAGCTTGCCCGCGCCAAACGCCGCGTCCGCCACGCGGATGCCCTCGAGCGTGATGCCCTCGACAAACACGTGCGCCGCTTCGGTGATGATGCCGCGCAAGCGCGGCGGCTGCTGCGCCGCATAGATCAGGGCGATGCTGCCGCCATCGGAGTGGCCGACGAGAAAATGATCCTGTCCCGGCAGCAGTGCCGCCAGCACTTGCGGCAGCTCGCACAGCGCGGAATCGTGCAAATAATGGAGCTGCCGGCGCGCCGCCAGCGGCGACGACAGGCCATAGCCGTGGCGGTCGTACAGCAAGCCGCGGCACCCCGTCGCCTGGCATAGCTGCGCGGGAAAATCTTTCCACATCGCACAGCAACCGAGTCCCTCATGCAGGAATACCAGGCAGGGTTTGGCGGGGTCGCCTTCGATCACTTCGTAGTAGATATCGGTTTCGGCACTCAGGTTCAGTATCGGCATGGGCTAGGCTCGCAACGGGTTGCGCATCGACAGATCGGCTGGGCCTATTGTGCCATTGTCCTGCGCAGCATGCGTGGCGCCCCGCAAAAATAGCCTGCGGGAAAAGATCTTGCCGCCTGCCTGCAAGGTGTTTGCGCCAGCACAAGCGAGCGCTGTTTTTCCCGTGGCGCCGCCCCCTTTTTGCCCGCGCGTTTGCCTAGAATAGCTTACTCCCACAGCATGGAGCAGGCGGCTACCTTATCAGCCAGGACGTGACACTGGCCGTCACGGCAACAGATAGGGCGTCTTGCCGCACGACGACAGGCGCGGCGTCCAAACTATCGATCAGGAGTACATCATGGAAATGAAAGTAGAACATCGCACCGGCAGCAACCTGGCACTGGAAGAAACCGAGCTGCCGATGGAACAGGAAGGCCAGAGCGCCAAAGGCGCGGCCGCGCAGGACTTGAACCTGAGCCCCGCCGCCTTCACCACCTACTACACGTGGACGGCCAACGGCGTGCATCCTTC